>CAVWOK010000001.1:0-190399 GCA_963756585.1 uncultured Solirubrobacterales bacterium
AACTGCCGGCCCGCCGATTGTCATCCGGCGCGAGCCTATGAACGGAGAAGCCGCACAGCGGACGGCGGTGGCTGACCGGAGGGCGGCGTGACGAGTTGTCGCCGTGGCTTGCCCAGGCCGACGTCGACCGCTTGGGGACGGATCGTGTGGATCTGAGCGTCGCCGCGCCCGGCGATGGTGGGACCGGAGCACTCACGCGTCCATCCGCGCGGCAGCGTGGGCTCCGGAGTCGGGAGAGGAGAGAGACCCGACCGCCGGAGCCCACGGACGACATCACCGTCTAACGTGACGCCGTAGCTGGATGGTGTGCGCGCGCGGAGCGCCTACCGAGGAGCGATGCGATCCCATAGACCGCGGCCAGCCCCACCAGGCCGTAGACGATGCGGCTTGCGGCATTCGTATCACCGAAGTCCTCGCCGAAGATCCAAGCCACCAGGTCGAACTTGGCGATTGCCACGAGCCCCCAGTTGAGACCGCCGACGATCACCAGCCCTGCCGCGGCCGCGTCGAGCTTCTTCATCTGTATACCTCCTGTATAGGTCATGTATAGGGCGAGGACCGTAACGGCTGCACGGACCTTTGTCAAGATGTTGTCGAGGGTTTGTATAGTGAGGCCATGACTGGTGACCCCGTGCTGCGGATCGGTGAGCTCAGCAAGCGCTCGGGTGTCAGCGTCGAGCTGCTGCGCGCGTGGGAGCGCCGCTACGGCCTCCTGAAACCAGCGCGATCGCCCGGCGGCCTGCGCCTCTACTCGCCCCAGGATCTGCAGCGCGTGCGCGTGATGCGCGAGCATCTCGCCGCGGGCCTCGCGGCTGCCGAGGCCGCTGCGCTGACGTCGCAGGCCGAGCTCGAGCAGGAGCCGCCTACGCTGCGCGTCGACGCCCTACGCGACGCGCTCGCGGACGCGCTTGATCGCTTCGACGAATCACGCGCCCAAAGGATCTTCGACCGGCTGCTGGCGCTGACCACGCTCGACACACTGCTTCTCGAGATCGTGCTGCCATACCTCCACCAGCTCGGCGAGCGGTGGGAACGCGGCCAAGTCTCAGTCGCGCAGGAGCACTTCGCCTCAGGCGTCGTCCGCGGGCGCTTGCTGGGGTTAGCGCGTGATTGGGGCCGCGGCGTTGGTCCGGTTGCCGTGCTCGCGTGCCTGCCCGGCGAGCAGCACGACATCGGACTGATCACATTCGGATTGGCGCTCCGGGCCCGCGGCTGGCGGATCGTTTATCTCGGCAGCGACACGCCGGTCCAGACGATCGAGCAGGTCACGCGCGCCTTCGACTCCAGCATCGTGGTGGTCAGCGCGGTCAGCACGGAAGCGCTTACGCCGGTTCTCGCAGACCTGGACACCTTGTCACGCAGCCAACCCGTTGCGCTCGCAGGCAACGCCGCAAACAATGCCGACCTCGACCACGCAACGAGGCTTCTGTTGCTCACCGGCGACCCTGTGAGCGAGGCCGAGCGGGTCGCGGCGATGCCAGCCCCCGCGGCATCGACGCTGTAATCAGCTTCAACAGACGAGCCGAGAATCCCGCGTCATCGCTCCGACGGTACCGACTCGCGCTCCAGCAGCGCACAAGGGCGCCGGGTCGAGGCGAAACCCGCCGTTGTCGAGTGACAGAAGTCTGCTCTGCCCAATTCCGAGAGCCGCAGCCTTCTGCAGGTGCGTGAATGCGGAACTGCGCCACGAGGCGCCACTTGACCGGGCGGGACGAGCGACCTCGGCCCTGGCCCCGGGAGAAGTTGAGGGGCAGTCTGATGCCGGGGGCGCGGTGGAGAGCGGATTCAAGCGCTCCCTCGGGCTGGCCATCGACCACGCCAGCTACGGCGTCCCGGCGGGCGTCAACTTTGCCCGCGTCCGGCAGATGAGTCATCGGGGCCCGGAGTCACGCGATCATCCCGCGCGACGGCACGTTGTTCGGCGGCTCGGACGCTCGCAAGGACCCCGGCCCGGCTCGGACTGTGATCCTCTGATCCTGCGGCGGGAAACAATATGGGTATGAGAATCACTACGAGCACCCCCAAGTCGGACGCCAGAGCGAGACGCGCCGTCCGCACCGGTGGCACCTTCACGGCCGGCCTCGTGGCGGGTCGTCTGCTCAGCCCCGAGCGCGTGCAGCTCATGCGTCTGGCCGGTTCCTCAATTGCCGCCCCAACTGCCGCGGGGTGGGTGACAGACTTTCTCAACAGTGCTTACTATCGCCGCGAACCTCCCGAGCGAAGCGTCGACGACCTCCGCCTGGCCCACGCGATCGTCACCACGTACTGGAATCGGCACGCGCACGGACGCCTCCGCGCTCGCGACATGGTTTTGTTTCACCGCGCCTTCGGCCGGCACCGGTTCGTCGATGCGTCGCGCTCGGCTCGCGGGACCATGTCCCGCGAACAGCTTCTCGAAGGCGCGGACAGCCTGTTCGGCGGGTGGTTCAGCGGCGCCTATGCCGATCCCGAACGGCGCGGCTGGGGCATCGTGTTTGAAAGCCAGCAGGAAAAGAGTGCCTACGAGCCCGAGCGCCGGTTGCGCCAGGCGCGTGTTGGCGCGCTGACGCCGGGGATCGCCCTACCTTCAGAGCAGACCTGGCACACGTATCCGCCCGTGGAGGTCCCTTCCGCCGAGGGCGTGATTGCCGCGCTCACCGGCACGGAGACATGGCCCGACTACGCCAGCGAGATCGGTCGCTTCACGCCGCTGCGGCGCTCCGAGCTGCTGGGCCAGACGTTCGAGATCGAGGTCGCGGCGGGCACTGAAGCCGGCCGCCCGGTGTTCCAGCGCGGCTACATCACGATCACCAAGCTCGTGACCCCTCAGCAGCCCGACGAACTCAGAGCGTACTTCGACGCGCTCGAGGACGGGCTGGCGCGTTATGGCCACGGCGAACCCAGGGCGGTGCCTGAGGGCGGCGAGCCGATCGTGGGCTTTGACCTGACCACGCACGAGGGGCACTTCATGGGCCGCGGCAACAACCGGCTCATCCTGTTCGCCCACGACGGACGTACGTGGGTGCGTGCCGCTGGGACGTGGGATCCGATGCCCTGGCACCTCGAGCGGATCTACCGTCTGGCCGGTCAGGCCGCCCAGCGCGCGTTCTGGGGCGAGACCGGAATGGAGCGCCAAAGCATGCTGCACCAACTCGCCCTGGCGGTGCGATGAGACTCCCTGTTCATGCGGCGTCTGCCAGCTCGTCGTTGACGTCGTTGGGTTGGCGGGCCAGGCAGCGGATCTCGCCGTCTCGGAGCCCGTAGTAGCAGAGGGTGAGGATCTGGCGGGCGACGGCCACTCTCGCGATTTTGCTGCCGCGGCGTTTGGCGATGCGTTCGTATTGGGCGCGCAGCGGACCGCCGCCGGTTGGTGTGTGTTGCGCGGCTTCGCAGAGCGCCCAGCGCAGGATCGTGGAGCCTTGGCGGGAGATGTGCCCGAGGCGGGCTTTGCCGTCAGAGCTGCGCACGGTCGGGGTCAGTCCGGCCCATTGGCAGAGGTGCTTGGCTGTGGGGAAGCGTTTGACCTCGCCGACTTCGGCGATGATCAGCATCGCCGTGTAGCGGCCGATCCCGCGGATCTGGCACAGCAGCTTGACGCGCTCGTCGGCTTTGGCGCGCTGGTCGATCTCGCTGGTGGTCTGGGTGATCTCGCGGTCGAAGTCGCTGATCAGCGCGAGCAGGCTGTCCAGTCGACGTCGGGGCCCGTCGGGCAGCTGCAGCGCGGCCAGGTACTCCCGACCGGCGGTGCCGAACAGGTCGGAGTGCTCGGGCAGGATGCCCTGGCGGGCCAGCAGCGCGTGCACGCGGTTCTTGATCGAGGTGCGCAGGTGAACGAGCGTCGCGCGGTGGCGGAGCAGATCGCGCAGGTCGCGCAGCTCGGGCGGGGCGATGTACGCCTCGGGGAGCAGCCCGGTGCGCAGCAGATGCGCGAGCGTCTTGGCGTCGACCGCGTCGGTCTTCACCCTGGCGGCGGCGATCGCCCGGGTCCGCAGCGGGTGCGCGAGGTGTACGTCAAAGCCGGCCTCCTCGAGCAGCTCGGCGAGCCACTCCCAGCCGTAGGTCGCCTCCAGCGCGACGTGCGTACCGTCGGGATCACCGAGCAGCTCGAGAATCGTCTCGCGCCCGGTCGGGATCCGCTTTTGGAGCGTCAGCTCGCCGTGCTCGTCGATGATCGCGATCTGCGAGCGCCGGCGGTGCAGGTCGATGCCGACCCACCGCGTAGCGTTGGTCATGGTCGGTCCTCCTCTCGAATTGTCCGGCCGCGCGGCCGTAATCCGCGCGGTCTCAAATCGCGCAATTCGGGGCGGAGGGCCGACTTCCTCCCGACCGACAGGTTCGGGGTGTCGTCCGGGTCGCCGCGGCCCCGGCCCTTCATGACATCAACCCCTAGCTGCGAGAAGTTGTTGGAGGGCGGTGTGCTGGGAGGGGTCGTAGGCGGTCTGGTCTTGCCAGATCCGCCAGATGACGCCGCACCAGGCGCGGCCGAGGATGCGGATCGCGTGTGGGTGTGTGCAGCCGCGGGCGCGGGCTCGTTGGTAGATGTCGGCGGCCCAGGGGTTGTGGTGGCGGCTGGTGTCGGCGAGGGTGCCGATCGCGTTGCGCAGTCGGTGGTCGCATGCCCAGCGGAAGCGGGCGCGTTTGCTCTTACCGGATTCGACGGCGACGGGGGCTTGGCCGGCGTCGGCGGTGAGGGCGGCGATGGTCGGGTAGCGCTCGCGGCAGTCGCCGATTTCGGCGAGCATCGTCGCGGCGGTGATTGCGGACTTCGGGTCGCGGAACAGCGAGCGGAACGTGTCGCCGTCGGTGTGGTCGTGCAGCGCGCCGCGGATCTCGGAGGTCAGTTCGGTGATCCGGGCGACGACCGGCTCCAATGCGGCGACGAGCGCGAGCACGACCTGTCGGCGGGCTTCGGCTTCGAGCGCGTCGGCGCGGCCGTCGGCGGACCCGCGGAGCCGTGTGAGCAGCTCGCGGGGTGTGCGCCGGCCGCTGTACCCGTGACGCGCGAGGAAGCGGGCGAGGCGCTGCTCGCCGAGACCACGCGCGTCTGCGGGCGCCGGGTAGCGCTTGATGAACACGAGCGCGATCGGGCTGTCGATGTCGAAGAACACCTGCGCGGCGGCGGGCCAGAAGCACTCGAGTTGAGCGCGCAGCTCGTTGGCGAGCGCGACTCGGTGCGCGACGAGATCCTCCCGAGCGCGGGTCAGAGCGCGTATCGCCTTGGTCTGATCGCTGTCAGGCACGAGGATCCAGAAGCGGTGACTGTCGGTGCGGGCGAGCTCGGCGAGCACGAACGCGTCAAAGCTGTCGCTCTTGCCGCCCGCGTTACTGAACCGCGGTCGCATCGCGGCGACCTGGTTGGGGTGGATCGCGATCACCGACAGACCGACGTCCAGCAGTCGCTCGATCAGCAGCCCGTCCGGCCGTTCGACCGCGACCAGCTCCACGCACAGTTCCAGCAGCCGAGCGCACAGCGCGCGGATCCCGCGCTCGTCGTGACGGTAGCGGCGGCCCTCGACCATCCTGCCGTCCGCGTCGTTGACGCAGACCGCGTGTTCCTCGCTGGCCCAATCGATCCCAGCGAACCGGCTCTCCTGCATGACAGCTCCCTTCGACGATGGTTGACTGTCGCCGGCGGCGAGGTACCGTGGTGGTTGCTCACTGATGGCGCTCTGAGGCGCGACTCCCTGTCGCCACTCAAGGCACCTCGACGGAACGCCGGGAGGCGCTGGTCTCATCGTGGCCCTCTGCACGGGCAAGCGACGTTGGCGCTCTCCCGGCGTCCGCCGGCAACACGAAAGGATGACCAGTGAGCGGCGACGCGCTGGTCATAGGCTCGGGGCCCAACGGCCTCGCCGCCGCGATCACACTGGCCCGAGCCGGCCGATCGGTGACGGTGCTCGAAGCCGCGGCCCAGCCGGGTGGCGCGGTCATGACCGCGGAGCTCACGCTACCCGGCTTTCGCCACGACGTCTTCTCATCGGTCTATCCGGCCACCGCAGCCTCGCCCGTGTTTGCGGACATGCCCCTGCAGGACCACGGCCTGCGGTGGGTCCAGCCCGAGGCGTGCTATGCGCATCCGCTGCCGGACGGTCGCGGCGCGGCACTCTACCGCGACCTCGATTGTACGGCGCAGAGCCTGGACGCGCTCGCGCCCGGCCAGGGCGAAGGGTGGCGAACGTTCGCCGCGCCGCTGCTGGCGCATTTCCCCGCGGTGCGCGACACGATGCTCTCTGGCTTTCCCCCCATCTCCGGAGTCGCGCGCTTGGCCGTGGGCCTCAGGCCGCGGGGGCTGCTCGAGTTCGCGCGGTTGCTGCTCATGCCCGCGCAGGCGCTCGGCGGCGAGCTGTTCACCGACCCCGGCGCGCGCGCATGGCTGTACGGGTCGGCCATGCACGGCGACGTGCCTCCGACCGGGGCGGGCAGCGCGGTCGCCGCCGCCTATCTCAACCTGCTCGGGCACGCCGTTGGCTGGCCGAGCCCCGAGGGCGGCGCCGGACGCCTCAGCGGCGCGCTCGTCAGCTACCTGAACAGCCTCGGTGGCACGATCCGCACGCGCGCCGAGGTCGTCGAGATCGCCGCTCGGCAGGGCCGCGTCGCGGGCGTCCGCCTTGCCGACGGCGAGCACGTGCCCGCCGCGCTGCTGATCGCCACGGTCATGCCCGCCGCCCTCGTCCGCCTCGCCGGTCACACGCTGCCAGCCACTTACGCGCAGGCATTGTCGCGCTACCGCCCCGGTCCGGCCACGCTCAAGCTCGACTGGGCGCTCGACGGGCCAATTCCGTGGCGCTCGCCGGAGGCCCGGCGCGCAGGCACCGTCCACGTGGGCGGCAACGAAGCCGAGGTGCTCGACGCCACGACGACCGTGAGCGGCCTGCCCGAGCGGCCATTCCTGCTTGTGGGCCAGCAGTCCCTGGCCGACCCGAGCCGCGCACCGGCTGGCAAGCACACCGCGTGGGCCTACACCCACGGCCCGCAGACGGTGGACTGGGCGGCCGGGCAGGAGCGGCACGCCGAGCGCGTGGAGGCTCAGATCGAGCGCTTCGCACCCGGCTTTCGCGATCTGATCCTCGGCCGCCACATGCTCGGGCCCGCGGAGTTCGAGCGGCGCAACGCAAATCTGATCGGGGGAGACGTCGGGGGCGGCAGCTACACGCTCGACCAGGTGTTCTTCCGCCCGGTCGTCAAGCTGAGCCCGTACCTCACGCCGCTGCGCGGCCTGTTCCTCGGCGGCGCCGCGACGTTCCCGGGGGGAGCCGCCCATGGCGTGCCCGGTCACGCCGCCGCACAGTTCGCGCTCGCGCGCGACCGGCTACGGGTGCGGTCTCACCGGATGCGGCCAGGCCGGAGTTCAACCAGCCCCGTCACATAGGCCAGGATCCGGCCACCATTCAGCCGCTTCTGCATCCGAGCTTTGGCGGGCAAAGGAGAACTCCAACGGCGCGATCGACGATCTCGACTCACGAGCCGAGCTTCGTGAAACCAGGTCTCTGGAGGCGCGGTCGAGGCGGCTGAGCTGATTCTGCTCCTTGGCGAGAAGCAAGTGGTTGAACCCGCGGGCGCGCGACACCCGCTTTCCGGATGACACGCAACTCTCGGCCGCTTGCGCATGCTTGGCTTGTTCTGGGGAGGGCTCGCTGCTCAGGGGGGTTCTGGTCAGTTGGTCTCGATTGGCTGTCCGGGTTGCACGAGGCCGTGCTCGTATGCGAATACGACTGCTTGAACGCGGTCGCGCAGGTCGAGCTTCATGAGGATGCGGGCCACGTGCGTTTTCACGGTCCCTTCGGTGATGTACAGGGCGCTGGCGATTTCGGCGTTGGATAGGCCGCGCGCGATTTGCTGCAGTACGTCCAGCTCGCGGGGTGGTGAGCTCGGTCAGCGCGGCTGGCGGCGGGGCGTTGGGCGGCGCGGCTTGGAGGAAGCGGTCGATCAGCCGGCGGGTGATCGCGGGGGCGAGCAGCGTTTCGCTGGCTGCGATCAGCCGCACGGCTTCGACGAGTCGTTCGGGTGATTCGGTCTTCACGAAGAACCCGGCTGCGCCTGCCTTCAACGACTCGTAAACGTACTCGTCTAGCGCGTAGGTAGTGAGCACAAGCACTCGAGTGCGGGTGCTGGTTTGAACGAGTCGCCTGGTTGCTTCGATCCCGTCAACCCCTGGCATGCGGATGTCCATTAGCACGACGTCGGGCTGGAGCGAGGCGACCATCGTGATGGCCTCCGAGCCATCGGCGGCCTCGCCGACGACCTCGAGGTCGGCCTGCGCCTCGAGGATCATTCGCAGGCCGCCCCGGACCACGGCCTGGTCGTCGGCAACCAGTACGCGGATCATCGCTTTAGTGGTAGCGCGGCACGAATGTGCCAGCCGCCCTCCGGACGGGGGCCGGCTTCGAACCGGCCGCCGAACACGGCGACGCGCTCGCCGATGCCGGCCAGCCCGCGGCGAGTGCCGGACCCATTCACCGATCCGGTGCCATGATCGAGCACCTCGACCTCGAGCTGTTGGGCGCGGTAGCGGACGACCACCTGCGCGGTCGCGTTGGCGGAGTGCTTGAGCGCGTTCGTCAGCCCTTCTTGCACGATCCGGTATGCCGACAGCGCGAGCGGTGCCGGCAGCTGGCACGGTTCCCCCTCCACCTCGAGCTCGACCCTCAGCCCCGCCTCCCGGGTTCTCTGAAGCAGCTGGTCGAGATCTGCCAGCGACGGCTGGGGCTGACGAGATGATTCGGCCTCGCTTCCCGCCAGTGACAACAGCGTTCCCATCTCGGCGATCGCCTCCTGGCCGGTGGCGCGGATCGAGCGCAGCACCTCCCGCGCCCGCGGCGGGTCGCGCTCGAGCACCTGCTCGGCCGCGCCGGCCTGCAGGACCAGCACGCCCAGGCTGTGGGAGATGATGTCGTGCAGCTCGCGGGCGATCCGCCGCCGCTCGTCTTCCACCGCCAGCTCGGCGACCGTGTCGCGCTCCCGCTCCACCTCAGCCGTGCGCGCCTGCCGCGCGCGCATCCCCAGGCCGAACAGGAACACCAGCCCGAGCACCGCGAACAGGTACACCGCGTCCCCGAACGACATAACCTGGCGCTCGCGCAAGTCGTGCACGGCGGCCAGCACCGCCAGCAGCATCCCGGCAACCCACGGGTTGAGCGCATACGCCCCGGCCGAATACGCGACCACGATCAACAAGAAGAACCCGGTAGCCGAATCAGAGGACCCGTACGCCAGCGCCAGCCCAGAGAACACGATGAGCGTGAACGCGAGCACCGCCAACGGCAGACGACGCCGCCACCACAAAGACGCGGCCACCGCAGCGACGCACACAGCGTTCAGCGCTACAGGTCCACGCCACCCGGAGCCGACGAACACGCCGATCTCAGCGACCACTCCGAGGACCAGGGCGACGGCCGCATCGACCACCCTGGGGTCTGCAAAACCGCGTGCGCGGGCAACCATGGCCTAACGCTACTGCCACCACACGGTCGCGACATCCCCCGCCAGGCAGATCTTCAAATCTGCCTTCAGGCAGACCCAAGATCCAACCCAAGCCAGGCGACAGAACGGGCGGCCGGACGTAGCTTTGCCCGGTCATTCAGACCCGCTCTCGAAAGGAGCCCACATGAGCCCGAAACTGTCAAGAGCAATCACCGTCGCCGCCACTCTCGCGCTGGCAGCGATCGCGCTCCTCGCCACGCTCACCGGCGCGGCGCAGGGGAGACGCACCCGCGCGGAGCGCATCACACTGCGCGGGACGACCGTCCACGGCGTCGATACGCCAATCCGTGTCACCGCAACCGGGCCGATCAACGGCCACGGCACCGCCAAAGACGACGACCACCCCAACGGCAAGGGCGTTCTGATCCTCTACCTCCGCAACGGCAACGTGTCAATCACCAACAAGACAACCTCGCTCAAGGCCAAGATGAACACTCGCCAATGCACCGCCACGATCACCGAGCGCGGCACCTTCAAGATCGTCGGCGGCACCGGCCACTACCAGCACGCCACCGGCAACGGCACCTACACCAACCGCCGCAAGCTGATCGGCGCCCGCACCCCCAACGGCGCATGCGCCGGACGCAGCGCACCACCCCAAGCCGCCTACGACACCGTCACCCTGACCGGCGAAGCCGCGCGCTAGGACAACACTCCACATGGGGGCGGGGCCCGGCTCGGAGACCGAGCCCGCGCCTGGCACAAACATCTCAGGGCTCGATGTTCTCCAGGTCTTCCAGTAGGTGGGGGTGCGTCGGCTCCCAGCCGAGCGCCTCGCGGGTGTAGGTGCTTGAGGCTGGCTGGTCGGTCGCGAAGATCGCCCCGAGCGGGCCGAATGTTTCTGGCTCCACTGACTCGACCGGGACGTTCAGGCGCCGGCCGATGACCGCCGCGATGTCGCGCACCGCGTCGCCCTCGTCGTCGACGGCGTGCCAGGAGGTTCCGGCGGGGGCCTGTTCGAGAGCCAGACGGAAGAGGCTTGCGGCGTCGAGGGCGTGCACCGCCGGCCAGCGCTGAGTGCCGTCACCCGGATAGCGGGACACGCCGGACTGGCGGGCAATGTTGGTCAGCAGGCCTGCGAATCCGCCGTTGCCCTGGTTGTGCACCGTGCGTGGCAGACGCACGGCGCTGCTGCGGACTCCGCGTGAGGCCAGGTCTAGCACCGCGGTCACCGAACGGCCGCGACCGGCGACCGGCCCGACCGTTTGCAGGGGGTCCGCTTCGGTCGAGGCTCGTCCTGGGACGGCCGGCGTACCCGAGCATGCAACCAATGGGCGGCCGCTGTCGATCAGCGCCTCGCCGAGGGTCGCAAGCGCCGCGCTTTCCTCTGCGATCGCGTTGGCGAGGGCTTCGGGACTCGAGAAGTCGTTGGCGAACGCCAGGTGAATCACCCCCTCGGCCTGCGCGGCACCCTCGCGCAGGGCGTCTAGGTCGGCGAGATCGCCGCGGATCGGTTCGGCGCCGGCGGACGTCAGTGCCGCCGCAGAGGCGTCGGAGCGGGCAAGCCCGAGGACGGTGTGGTCGTTGGTGATCAGTTCGGCTACGACGGCTGAGCCGATCAGGCCGGTGGCTCCGGTGATGAAGACGTGCATGGGTTCTCCTGGACGTGATGGGACTCTTGTCGCATCACAGTATCAGAGTGATGAGACAACAGTCCCATCAAATAGAATGGCGGCATGCCCAGGTGGGAACCAGGAGCACGCGAGCGGCTTGTCGTCGCCGCCGTCGAGCTGTTCACCGAGCAGGGATATGACGCCACGACCGTGACGCAGATCGCCGAGCGCGCCGGGGTCACGAAGAGCACGCTCTTCCGCTACTTCCCAGACAAACGCGAGATCCTCGCCGCCGGGCAGGAGACGCTCAGTCAGCTGCTCACGCAAGGCATCGCCGAGGCGCCCGCCAGCGCCACCCCGCTCGAGGCCGTCGCGACCGGGCTCAAGCGCGTATCGAGCGCGATGGGCCAGATGAACCGCGATCTCGGCCCCCGCATGAAGGCCGCCGTGGCGGCCAGTACCGAACTCCGGGAGCGGGACGCGCTCAAGAGCGTCGGCTTGGCGGCTGACATGACACTGGCGCTGATAAACCGCGGTTTCCCCGAGCCGACCGCGCAGCTCGCCGCCGAGCTCGGAGTGCTCGCGTTCAAGCGGGGCTACACGCAGTGGTCGATCGAAGAGCGAGATAGCGAGCACGCGCTCGCCCATTACGCGCTGGCGGCACTCGACGAATTGCGGGCAGCAAGCGCGGCACTGGGATGAAGAGGAGTCCCTGCCGACTCGGGTGAAACGCCGGAATTGACGCGGCGACGATCTAGTCGCGCTCGGAACGAACGACTCCGTGCTCCGGCGTCCAGGTCTCGATGACGAGCACGCGCGAGTCGAGCCACGTAAGGACCACCTGCTCGATGTCCACGCGAAAACGGTCGCTGGTGAGCTCGTGACCGGTTAGCTCTTCCGCGCGCCCGAACAGCTTTGCCTCTCCACTCCATGCGCCCGGATTGCCCTCCGGAGGATCGAGGCTATGACTATGAATCGCGATTCTGGGATCACGTCGCAGATCAGCGGCCCGTCGTGTCGCTGGCATCATCCCGAGATAAAGCTCACCTGAATCGATCTCGACTTCGGTTCCGCTGATCCGGGGCGCTCCGTCCTTGCGCACCGTCGCCATCGTGTGGTGCCTGTGCCCCCTGAAGAGTGCTTCTACGCGCCGCGCGAACCCAGGGGCCGCTTCCACGAATTCCTGCCAGCTCGCCATCGGACCTGAGGCTATCTCGGCCGCTGGTCCTGGCACCTGCTTGTGATCCTGCTTTGCCGCCGCAGCGCGTACGGAGGGGTCCCGCATAACGCGTCCGCTTTGTGCGCGGACACCGGGGTTTCGCTAGCGACGAGCAGGAGTGGGGAGCAGCTTCCAAGGAAGACCTGCTCCTGCGTCAACCCGCAGCGCGCGCTCTGTCGCGGTAGGGCAGTTGCCCCGTGAGCGGGTTCCGTCGCACTCACGATGGATCGGCGCTGTGGCGCTGGGAGGTGTCGTGACGCAGATGTTCAGGTGGGAGGAACGCTGGGGTGATCCGCGCTGTCGCGGCGCGGGAGGCGGACGCTGATGTCCAGTCCACCGCCGGGTACGGCGGTTGCGTCGACGGTGCCGCGGTGTACCGCGGCGATCGATGCGACGAGGGTGAGACCGAGCCCGAAGCCGTCGTGGCCGACGCGGCCGTCGAGCCGGGTGAACGGCACGAATAGCCGTTGGACCTGGTTGGCTGGTATGACCCGGCCGGTGTTGATGACGCGCACCAGGGACGCGCCGTTGTCGGTGGTGGTTGAGATCGAGACGGTGCCGCCGACGATGTTGTAGCGCTCGGCGTTGTCGAGCAGGTTGGCGATGAGTCGTTCGAGCAGCACCCCGTCGCCGGTCACCGGGGCTTCGTCGAGCGTCGTGGTTGTCGTGATGCTGTTGACCGTGCGTCCCTCAAGCGCGTCCTCGGCGACGGCGGCCAGATCGAGCGGGTCGGTGAGGGTACGCGACTGATCGTTGCGGGCGAGCACCAGCAACACGTCGATCAGCCGCTCGGCGTGACCGACGGCCTGGCGGATTTCGGCGGCCATCGACACCAGCTCTTCGCCCGTGGGCTCGGGCTTGGCGAGGACGACGTCGATGGCGGTGCGCATGACGGTCAGCGGCGTGCGAAGCTCGTGGCTTGCGTTGGCGATGAACTGCCGCTGATGGGCGAACGCGCGGTCGAGGCGTTCGAGCATGGTGTCGAAGGTGTCGGCGAGCTCGCGCAGCTCGTCGCGCGGGCCCTGCAAAGCGATGCGTTCAGAGAGGTTTTGCTCGCTTGCCGCGCGGGCAGCTGCGGTGAGGCGGTGGACCGGCGCCAGGATGCGTCCGGCGATGATCCAGCCTGCGATCACGGCCAGCAATATGACGCCGGCCAGGGTGAGCAGCGAATAGGTGAGCAGGTGAGCGAGCGTCGTGCTGCGCTGAGCGGCGGCACCGGCCTGGACACCGTTGGCATACACCGCGCTGCACTTCTGCAGAATTTCGGACGTGACGCCGCCACGGTGCGATGCCGCCTGCAGGCACCTCTCGAGCGTTGGCCGGATCGTCGGCGGGATCATGGTCGGCGTCCCGCTGTTCAGGGTGTGCGCGACCAGCAGGTAGGTGATCACGACCAGCGCGGCGCCGCCCAGCGCGAACAGCGCCGTGTACAGCAGCGTGAGTCGCGAGCGGGCGCTGAGGTGGCGTCTCATAGCCGGTAGCCGACGCCGATGACGGTCTCGATCAGCGGCGGGTCACCGAGCTTGCGGCGCAGCCGGGCGATGGTGACCGCGACCGTGTTGCTGAACGGGTCGGCGTGTGCGTCCCACACGTGTTCGAGCAGTTCCTCGGCGCTGACCGCCGCGCCATTGGCGCCGGCCAGGTACTCCAGCACGGCGAACTCTTTGCGGGTCAGGGTCAGCGGGTGACCGGCGCGGGTGGCGCGGTGTCGCGCGCGGTCGATTACGAGGTCGCGGCGCTGCACGACCGGAGGCGAGCCGGGTCCGCGGCGCCCCAGCGCGCGGATGCGGGCGATCAGCTCGTGGAAGGCGAACGGCTTGCCAAGGTAGTCGTCGGCGCCCAGCTCCAGCCCGTCGACGCGATCCTCGATGTCGGTGGCTGCGGTGAGCATCAGGATGCGGCTGGGCGAGCCGTCGCGCGCCAGCCGGCGGCAGACCCGGTCGCCGTGCACGCTCGGCAGGTCACGGTCGAGCACGACCACGTCGTAGTCGGTGCGGGTCGTGCTGTGCAGGGCTGCCGCGCCGTCGTAGACGACGTCGACCGCGAACCCGGCGTCGCGCAGGCCCTCGCCGATCCGGTTGGCCAGTGCGACGTGATCCTCCACGACCAAGACGCGCATCGGCACATTGTGCGCCAGCGCCGATGACATCCGCCTAACGACCGCTGTTCGGCTCGTGTCATGGGCTGCTTGGTAGACCGGGCAGGCCGCGGCGTCGCGGACCGCCTCAGGGGGAGCAGCCATGAACCAGCGCACAGTCAGTCGTAAAGGGCATCGATGCCCAGGCGCAGCCAGGACGCAAGCCGTTTGGAGAGGGCACGATGGATGACAGCATCAGCGTCCCGCGCCGGCCACGGCGGGCAGGGCGGGCCGCAGCGCGGGCCGCGGCGGCCGTGACCGCTACGGCCTCTGTGGCCCTGCTGGTGGCGGCATGCGGCGGCGGCGGATCATCCACGGGTTCGGGCACCACACCGCGAGCGGGAGGGTCGTCGAGCTCCCCGTCTGCAGTCGCCTACTCGGCCTGCATGCGCTCCCACGGGGTCTCGAACTTCCCAGATCCTGCCAGCAACGGGCAGGTCCCGAAAGGCGACGCGCAACAACTTGGGGTCGCCAGCTCCCGGCTGCAGGCAGCCCGGCAAGCATGCCGGCACCTGTACCCGAATACCGGCGAGTCCCTCGCAACGTCGCTTCGCCAATGCGAGGAGACCAGCGAGTGTCCCCAGCCCATGGTGCAGCACGTGATGACCCAACTGCGGAGCTTCGCCCAGTGCATGCGTTCGCATGGGGTGCCGAACTGGCCGGACCCGACGATCGATTCCCAGGGGCGCCCTGAGGTCGTCATCCGCCCCTGGAAGCTCGGGGTCAACCCGGATTCCAACCAGGTCGGCACCAAGATGGATGAATGCCAGCAGGTGGAGCACCCAGAGGTGCCGACACCGATCGAGGAGTACCTGCCCCCCAACCATCACAGCGACTGACCACATGTCGCGCGCCCGTGCCACGAGAAGCGGAACGACCGGGTGGGGGATGCCATGAGCGGTCCGATCACACCGGCGAGCAGCGAACGCGCCGAGCCCGTCGAGTCCGGCGCTCGGCGTAGCCGGCGCGGATGGGTGATCGTGGCGGTGGTATTGGTGCTGGCTGCCGCGGGTACCCTCACCGTGGCCAGTGGCGTGTTTGACGGCGGCGGGGGTCATCGCAAGTCGGGCGCGAGCGGGTTCGCGACGGCGCTGGCGACAGTCAGCCGCCGGACGCTGTCGCAGACCACGCAATTCAATGGCACGCTGGGCTACGCCGGCTCCTACACGGTCTTGGGTCACGCGCGTGGCATGGTGACCTGGCTGCCGCGTGCCGGGCAGGTGATCCGCCAAGGGCAGGCGCTCTATCGGGTGGATGAGGCGCCGGTGGTGCTGCTGTACGGGGCGGTTCCGGCTTACCGTGCCCTGGCCGAGGGGTCGACCGCCGCGGACATGACCGGCAAGGATGTCGGGCAGCTCAATCACGACCTGGTCGCGCTGGGATACGTCGACAAGTCTGGTGTGGACTCGGACTGGGATGAGTTCAACTGGGCCACTACGGCCGGGGTGGAGAAGCTGCAAGAGCATCTCGGGGTGGACCAGACCGGTGAGCTGTCGCTGGGGGCGGTGGTGTTCTTGCCAACAGCCGCGCGGGTGACCACGCTGCGCGCCAGCCTCGGCAGCCGGGCGACCGGGCCGGTGTTGCAGGCGAGCTCGACGGCGCGCACGGTGCGCGTCGCGCTGGATCCGAACCTGCGATCCGAGGTCAAGAACGGCGACCGGGTCACGATCACGCTGCCCGATGGTCACACCACCCCGGGCCGGGTCACATCGGTGGGCACGGTCGCCACCGGCTCGTCGAACAACTCAGGTGGTGGGGGCGCATCCGGCGGCTCTGACAGCGGGCCGACGGTGCCGATGCAGGTCCGGCCCACCGATCCGAGGGCCACCGGCGGCCTGGATCAGGCGCTGGTGGAAGTGGCGATCGCCAACCAGACGGTCCACAACGTGCTGGCGGTGCCGGTCGACGCGTTGCTCGCGCGGTCGGACGGCCGGTATTCCGTGGAGGTGGTCGATCGCGACGGCACCCACCACCTGGTGCGGGTACGGCTGGGGTTGTTCGACGACGCGGCGGGCTTGGTGCAGGTGTCTGGGCCCGGCTTGACGGTCGGGCAGCGAGTGGTCGTGCCCGGCAATGAGTAGCCGCGAGGCCACCCAGGGTCCGATCGGGTTTGTCGACCCCGTCCTAGCGCGCGCCGACGGTCCGCCGGTGGTACTGGAGGTGGACCGGGTGCGCAAGACCTACCCCAGCGTGCCGCCGGTGACCGCGCTGGGCGGCGTGAGCCTGACCGTGACCGCTGGGGAACTCGTGGCGGTGGTCGGCCCGTCAGGGTCGGGAAAGACAACGTTGCTGCACGTAATGGGTAGCCTGGACCGGCCCAGCGTCGGCATGGTCAAGATCACGGGTCTGGACGTCGCGGCGCTGTCGGACCGGCAGCTGGCGGCGCTGCGGGCGCGCCGGGTGGGGTTCGTCTTCCAGCAGTTCTTCCTCGCCGAGCACGCCACCGCCCTGGACAACGTCGCCGACGGCCTGCTCTACGCCGGTGTTCCCGTCAGGCAGCGCCGCCGCCAAGCCCTCGATGCCCTGACCGCGGTCAGCCTCGGTGACCGGTTGCATGCCCGGCCCACACAGCTCTCCGGCGGGGAACGCCAGCGCGTCGCGATCGCCCGCGCCCTGGTCGGGCAGCCGGCCATCGTCCTCGCCGACGAGCCCACCGGCAACCTCGACCAAGGCACCGGCCAGGCTCTTCTCGGCGTGCTCGAGCAGCTGCACGCCGCCGGCACCACACTCGTGGTGATCACCCACGACGAACGCATCGCCGCGCGCATGCCGCGCCAGATCGAGATGCTCGACGGGCGCATCGTCAACGACACCGCCCAGCCCACGCTCGGCGCGAGAGCAGGCTCATGAGCGCGACCACCACACCGAGCACGCACCGCATGCGCACGGCGGACCTAGCCCGACTGTCCGCGGTGGGCATCCGAACCCGGAAACTGCGCGCGGCCCTGTCCGCGCTCGGCATCGCGATCGGCGTGGCCGCGATCGTCGTCGTGCTCGGACTCGCCTCCTCCTCCCAAGCCGCACTGCTGAACGAGATCAGCAAGCTGGGCACCAACCTGCTCACCGTCGCCAACGGCCAAACCCTGTCCGGCCAGCCCGCCGAACTCCCGCTCACCGCGCCCGGCATGATCTCCCGCATCGGGCCGGTCACCACGGTGGACGACACCGGCAGCATCAGCAACGTCAACGCCTACCGCAGCCCACTGATCCCCACGATCAACAGCAACGCGCTGTCCGTGCAGGCCACCAGCCTGACACTGCCCCATACCGTCGGCACGACCCTCGCCCACGGCCGATTCCTCAACCCGGCCACCGCACACGAGCCGGTCGCCGTGCTCGGCGCCACCGCCGCCGAGCGTATGGGCATCGACCGCATCTGGCCCGCCGAGCGGATCTGGGTCGGCGGGCGATGGTTCTACCTGGCCGGGATCCTGCACCCCGCCGCACTCGCTCCCGAAATCGACACCTCGGTGCTCATCGGATACCCCGCCGCCAAGAAGTACCTCGGCTTTGACGGGCACCCGTCCGAGATCTACCTACGCGTGCACACCGACCAGGTCAACGCCGCTCACGCCGTGCTCGCCGCCACCGCCAACCCCGAATACCCCAACCAGGTCAACGTCGCCCGACCCTCCGACGCGCTCGTCGCGCAAGCCGACGCCAAAGGCGCGCTCAACAGCCTGTTCCTTGGCCTCGGCGCGGTCTCCCTGCTCGTCGGCGCCATCGGCGTCGGCAACGTCATGCTCATCGGCGTGCTCGAACGGCGCTCCGAAATCGGGCTACGCCGCGCCCTGGGCGCCACCAAAGGACACATCCGCATCCAATTCCTCACCGAAGCCATGCTCCTCGCCCTCCTGGGCGGCGCCGTCGGCGTCGGGCTCGGCGCCGCAGCCACCACCAGCTACGCCCACACCCAACACTGGGCCACCGTCATCCCGCCCCTCGCGCCGGCCGGCGGGCTGGCCTCCGCCCTCGCCATCGGAGCCGTCGCCGGCCTACTCCCCGCCCTGCGCGCCGCCCGCATGTCTCCTACCGAAGCCCTCTGGAGCATGTGAGCAACTACGCTCAGACCGCCAGACGGGTGCAAGGTCGGTGTCCGGGCGGCAGCGAGCGACACCTGCTCTCGCGCCTCGGCGCGCATCTGCACGACGAACCGAGCCACACCTGCTTCGCGCGCGGGAAGCGGAGACGCCCTCAGACCCAGTGCCGGCACCCGCTTCGTCGCCCGTGCAGCCACGAGCGAGCGGCTTCTCCTTCGGGATCTCGCCGGCCAGGAGGAGCAGTCAGATCACGGCTCGCGACGGCCCGCTCGCAGCCGGTCGTTCGTGGGAGCGGCCAGTCTGGCTTTGCCGTGGTGTAATCGACGGAAGACCGCGCAACTCGCGTCACTCCTTCCGGACGCGATGCCATGGCGGTGTCACCCACCGCCAGGCGCCGTCCGGGAGTCACGTACAGCACCTCCCAGTCGGACCCGACCTGCTGCTGCGTGGATTCGGCCAGTTCCATGCTCATCGAAGTGGACGCCGAATAGGTCCTCGCCTTGCTCGTTCCACGCAAGCAACGCCGCGCGTAGATCCGGCGAGAGGCGGTCCCGCCACCTGTTAGGCCCAGGGGCCCATCAGCCCGTGCTCGCTCAGCCACTCCGGTACGCTGACGAAGCTTTCGGCCCATAGGTGCTTGCGGCGATAGCCAGCGGCAGCCTCGGCTACAGACGACCGAGGTGATTAGGCTCCTCGGGATGGCTTCGAAGCCGATGCGGATTTAATCCACTGGGACTGGGCCGCAACTTGGATCTGGCTGCAAGTCCTCTCAACCGGGGCAGCTTGCGCACTGTTCGTCGCCGCACGGATGCCGGCGACGACCTCCCTCCCCCGTGGATGACCTGAGCAGCCGGTCGACGATGTCGGCGGGCGCGGCCGCATGGCTGCCGAGGGCGGGGCGTGATGGCTTGCGAGCAGGGATCGAGCACATCTTCCCGGCTGAGCTCGCGGCCGACAGGGTGTGCGCGATCTGCTGGGGACCGGCTGACCGCCCTCGATGGGGACGGTGCGGCGCGGCCGCCCGCCCGGCTCGCCGGCTAATCGCGGCCCGGCGACCCCGGCGAGTCGAGCAGGTTGGCTTGGACCCGGGCCAGGTGGGCTTCCATCACGCGGACGGCGTGGTCGAGCTCTCGGGCACACAGCGCCTCGACGAGGTCCTCGTGCTCGGCTTGGTAGGCGGCTCGCCGCTCCCGGGAATCGTTGCGGCGCTTGAGGTTGCCCCAGATCTCGCCCTTGCGGGCCGTCTCGATGACGCCGTACATGGCCAGGAGCAGCTGGTTGCGGCTGGCGGCGACGATGGCGTGGTGGAGCGCGAAGTCCCAGACCTCGAACTCATCGTAGCTCTCGGCTCCGGCGCCGCCGGCCGCGCAGCGGCGCATCTCCTCGAAGTCCCGCGACGTCGCCCAGGCGACGACCAGCGGCAGCACCTGGGGCTCCAGCAACCGCCGCGCGGCCATGACGTCGGCCGGGCTGACCTCCAACAGCGCCGGGGCGCCGGCTGCACCGGCCACGGGCGGCCCCATCCGCGGTCGGCCGGAGAAAGGTGCCGCGGCCGACCTCGCGGGAGATCCGGCCGTCGGCCTCCAGGAGCGCCAGTGCGTGGCGGACGAGCGTCCGCGTGACCCCGAACTCGCTGGCCAGGCTCCGCTCGGTCGGCAGCTGCCGGCCCGGCGCGTAGGACGGGTCCTCGCAGCGCGCCAGGATGAGCTGGGCCAGGTCCCGGCCGTAGGCCGGGGGTTGAGGCTGTTCTGGTGAGGGTGAGACTGCCATGCGCCCATAGCCATTAATACAGGACGGTGCGGGTGGTGGCAACCAATCCCACCTGTCAACGCCCAATCAACTCCTAACGTCCTCGTTTGACTTCAAATACGGCCCGTTGTAGGTTGCCAACCAATCCGACAAATCGAATCCAATCCGGGTTCATGTAGCTGACGCTCCGAGGGAAGGAGATCCATAGCTGTGCGACTTGCCACCGTGATCACGAACGGAGGGCCGCGCTTGCACGTCCGCGGTGCAAACGGCTATGTCGATGTGGCCGCTGCGACCGGGGACGACCGACTTTCGGACCTGAACGCCGTGCTCGCCGGCGGCCAGGAGGTCCTGGAGCTGGTGCGACGCGCCGCGGCGCAGGACGGGCGCGAGCTGACCGAGGCCGAGTACGGGCCGTCCGTTCCCGCCCCTCGCAGGGTTCTCTGCTTCGGCGTCAACTACCTCGAGCACGCCCTCGAGGGCGGCCGGCCCCCAACCACCTGGCCGGAGGTGTTCGTTCGCGGCAGCGAGTCGGTGTGCTCGCCGTTCGGGGATCTGGTTAAACCGAACCTCACCTCCCGGTTTGACTTCGAGGGCGAGCTGGCGCTCGTCGTCGGTCGGGGCGGCCGCTACATCCGCGCCGAGGAGGCCCTGGAGGCGATCGTCGGCTACACGATCATGATGGACGGATCCGCCCGGGAGTGGCAGCGGGCGGGCTCGCAGTGGACCGCGGGCAAGAACTTCGATGGCACGATGCCGATCGGCCCAGAGATCGTCACGACCGACGAGCTCGACGCCTCCAACGTGCAGCTGACCACCACGCTCAACGGCGAGGTCATGCAGTCCGCGAGCACCGCGCAGATGATCTTCGACATCCCCCGCTGCATCCAGTTCGTCTCGTCGTTCACCACTCTGCATCCGGGCGACGTGATCGCCACCGGAACCCCCGGCGGCGTCGGATTCGCCCGCACGCCACCGGTCTGGCTGACGCCGGGCGACATTTTGGAGGTCAGCATCGAAGGGCTGGGGCGGATCGCTAACCGGGTCGTCGCCGAGGGCGGCGATCACGCGGACTGGCCGTGGGACCCGCCGGTCAAGGACAAGGCCGCATTCTGACAAGCAGGTCGTAGCAGGAGAGGAGACACACCATGGGTAAACGCAGATCGACACACAGGCAGCGCCGGATGCTGCTGCTGGCGGTGATGACGGCGGCCCTGGCACTGACCGGCGCCGGCTGTGGGAGCAGCTCAACGAACTCGAGCGCCGCGGCCGGCGGAAGCGGGGCGAGCGCCAGCTCGGGCTCGAAGCTGACCATCGCCGACGTCGCACCGTTCACGGGCACCGACGGCGCCCTCGGCCCCACATACCTGGTCGCGTGCTCGGCGGCATCGGCCGCCATCAACGCCGACGGTGGCGTCCTCGGCCATCAGCTGGCGTGCAAGACAGTCGACACCCGGGGCGATCCGGCGGACGCGGTGCCGGCCGTGCGTCAGATGTACGCCTCCGGGAGCCCGGCACTCATTATCGGCTGCACCTCGGATGAGGCAGCGTCGGTGGTGCCGATCTTCGGGGCCAACCACACGGTGTCGTTCTGCATGACCGGGCAGTCGGAGTTCGACCACGTGAAGTTCCCCTATTTCTACCGGCTCGTCCCACCGGACCTGTCGGAGTCCTACGCCATGACGGCCATCGCGCAGAGCAAGGGCTACAAGCGGATCGCGCTGGCGTTCGGCAACGACATTGGCTCGCAGACGTTCGTGGCGCCGGCGATCGCCGCGCTCAAGAAGGCCGGCATCAGCATGGTCGCAAACGAGACGCTTGACCTCAACGCGACCACGTTCCGCACCGAGGCCGCGGCGATTGTCAACGCCCACCCGGACGCGATCATGACCGAGGCCCTCGGCCCCACCGAGGCGTCCTTCATGACCGAGGTCAAGCAGCTCAACGGCGGCAAGGCGATTCCGATCATCGGCACGTCGGCGACGATCTCGCCGGACTGGTACAAGTCGGTGGCGGCGGCCGTGGGCGCGAGCACCCTCGCCTCCAGCTTCGCCGCCGACAACCTGGTCACGGAGACGAGTGGCCCGGCCTACAAGGCGTTCTCTAAGGCGATGTTGGCCGAGAAGGGCAAGGTCGGCTCGACCGGCAACTTCTCGACCTACCTCACCTCGCCGGGCGGAGTGCACCTATACGACGGGATCAATCTGGCCGCGCTGGCCATGATCGCCGCCAAGAGCACGTCCCCGTCGGCGTTCATGCCGTACATCATCAAGATCGGCAACGGCGTCCCGGGGGCGACGGTCGTGCACTCGTTTGCGCAGGGCGCCGCGGCGCTCAAGGCGGGCAAGCAGATCCGCTACGAGGGGCCGGGTGGGCCGACGAACTTCGACGCCTACCACGACTCGGCCGGGCTGTTCCAGACCGACACATACTCGCCCTCGGGCGCGGTCAAGGTCAGCGGCAACATCCCGGTCAGCCGGCTGCGGGCGCTCGGGCTGTAGGTCCGCGATGCTCGTCGTCGGCAGCCTCCTGGTCACCTCGGTCGGGTTCGGCTTCGTCAGCGCGGCCGTCCTGGCCCTGGCGGCGGTGGGATTCACCCTCCAGTTCGCGGTCACCAACATCCTCAACCTTGCCTACGCGGCGGTGATGACGGTGTCGATGTACGCGGCGTACGCCGTCAACACCGCGGGCGTCAACGTGTGGATCTCCACCCTGGCGGGGATCGCCGCCGGGGCGGTGCTGTCGGTGCTACTCAACACGCTGGTGTACACGCCGTTCCAGCGCCGGGGCAGCTCGCCGATCGCCATGGTCATCGTCTCCCTGGGGATGACGCTGATCCTGGAGTTCGGCACCCAGGCGCTGGCTGGCGCCACCAACGTGTCGTACAACATGAGCCAGGGCGCGACGGTCAAGCTCGGCTCGATCGATCTGACCGTCGTCCAGGTCGTGATCATCGCCCTGAGCGTCGTAGTGATGCTGCTCGTGCACGGGCTCATCCGCTACTCCAAGCTCGGCAAGGCCATGCGGGCGACGGCGGCCAACCCCAACCTGGCCCGCAACTGCGGGATCCGCACCCGGCGGGTCGTCATGCTCACGTGGCTGATCAGCGGCGCGCTGTGCGGCCTCGCTGGTGTCACCTTCGCCATGGACTCCGGGACGTTCGGCGCCACCAGCACAGACCTGTTCCTGGTATTGATCCTGGCGGCGGTGTTCTTGGGCGGGCCGGGCGAGCCCTATGGAGCGATGCTCGGCGCGCTCGTCATCGGTCTGGCCACGGAGATAAGCGCTGCGGTCATCGTCTCGGACTACAAGGACGTGATCGCGTTCCTCGTCCTCCTGGTCATGCTCGCTGTGCGTCCCACCGGGCTGCTGGGGGCGCCGGTCGAGGCCGGGAGGACCTGATCGCCCGGTGGTCTACTACATCACCAACATCCTGGTCTACGCCGGCGTCGACGCCCTCGCCTGCCTGGGGCTGAGCCAGCAGTTCGGGATCGGCGGGGTCACCAACTTCGGCTTCATCATCTTCCAGGCCGCCGGCGCGTACACCGCCGGTGTCCTGTCGCTTCCGTCCTCCAGCGCCGACGGCGGCTTCCAGCATTACGTCCTGGGCTGGAACCTGCCGTTCCCGTTGCCTTGGATCGGGGCGGCCGTCGTCGGCGGCCTTTTGGCGATCCCGTTCGCGTTAATCGTGGGCCGGCGGCTGCGCGGCGACTTCGCCGCGGTCGGCCTCCTGGTCGCCGCGGTCATGTTCAATCTGCTGGTCAACAACTACGTGCCGCTGTTCAACGGGGCCGCCGGCCTGTCGCTGGTGCCCTCCCCGCTACAGAGCCACTTCAACCCATATTCGGCGTCCTACCAATGGGTCTACGGGATCGTTGCCCTCCTGCTGACGCTCGGCATCTACTGGTTCTGTCAGCGAATTACCAACTCGCCGTTCGGCCGGACGCAGCGGGCCACGCGTGACAACGACCTGGTGGCCGAGTCCCTGGGCAAGAACCTGCGCTCGCTGCGGACGTCGTCGCTGATCATCGGCGGCGCCATCGCCGGCCTCTCCGGCGCCGTCCTGGTCGGCTTCATCAACCTGTGGGATCCCCAGGCATGGGGCTACGCCGAGACCGTCGTCCTGTTCGCCGCGGTCATCATCGGCGGTCTGGGCAACCATCGCGGCGCCATCCTCGGGGCGATTCTGGTGCCGGTGGCGTTCGAGGAGGCGACCCGCTACATCCCGCCGGTCGGCGGCAACCCCAACCTCATCCCGGCGCTCCAGTGGGTGGTGATCGGCTGCCTCATCCTGCTGTTCTTGTGGTTCCGGCCCCAGGGGATCCTGCCGGAGCGCCGGCGCAAGTTGTCGACCCGTCCGCTGCCGCCCGAGACGACTGCGCCGGACGCCGTGGTGGCCACCAGGATGCCGCGGATGGCCGGCGGCAGCGGCCCCACCGACCCGGCGGAGCCGGACGTCATCCTGGAGTGCCGGGACCTGGTCCGCGAGTTCAATGGCGTGCCCGCGGTGGACGGTGTGTCGATGGCGTTCCAGCGCGCTCGGCTGACCGGCATCATCGGACCCAACGGCGCTGGCAAGTCGACGGTCCTGGCGATGCTGGCGGGGACGCTCCCGACGACGAGTGGACAGGTGCTGCTCAAGGGCGAGGACATCACCGGCCTACAGGCCTACCGCCGGGCGCGGCTCGGCCTGGTGCGGACGTTCCAGCTGGCCAGCGAGTTCAAGCGCCTCACGGTGCTCGAGAACCTGGTTGCCGCCGTCCCGAACCAGCGGGGCGAGACGTTCCGGGGCGCGGTGCTGGGACGGCGCTACTGGGGAGCTCAGGAGCGGGTCTCGATCGAGCGCGCCGAGGACATGCTGGACCGCTTTGGTCTGCTGGCGCTCGCCGACCGATACGCCGGCGACCTGAGCGGCGGCCAGCGTCGCCTGGTCGAGATCATGCGCGCGCTGATGGCCGAGCCAGACGTGCTCCTGCTCGACGAGCCGATGGCCGGGGTGCACCCGCGGCTGGCCCATGAGCTCGGCATGCATCTGGTGCGGCTGTGCGAGGAGGGGACCACGGTGGTCATGGTCGAGCACGAGCTGTCGATCATGGACGAGTTCTGCGATCCGGTGTTCGTCCTGGCCGACGGCAGGGTGCTGGCCGAGGGAACGATGTCCGCGCTGCGGGCCAGGGAGGAAGTGGTGGAGGCTTACCTTGTCGGTTGAGCCGGTCAGCTCCGCCGCGCTCCTCGAGGAGCGCGTGACCGGCATCGAGCTGCGCACCGAGGAGCTCGCCGCCGGCTACGACCGTAGCCCGGTCATCCACGGCGTCTCCATCGCGGTCGCGCCCGGGGAGATCGTCTCCATCGTTGGCCCCAACGGATCAGGCAAGAGTACTCTGCTCAAGGCGATCGTCGGCGTTATCGAGACACTCTTGGGCAGGGTGCTCATCGGCGGCCGCGATGTCACTGGCTGGGCCTCGGAGGAGATCGCCCGGATCGGCGTCGGCTACGTGCCCCAGGTCGACGATGTGTTCCCGCCTCTCACTGTGCGGGAGAACCTGGAGATGGGCGGCTACCTGCTCAAGTCCCGCCAGATCGAGTCCCGCATCGAGCACGTCATGTCGATCTTCCCCCGGCTCGGCCAGATGTCCTCTCGCCGCGCGGAAAAGCTGAGCGGCGGCGAGCGCAAGATGCTCGCCATGGGCCGGGCGCTCATGCTGGCGCCGGCGCTCGTGGTTCTCGATGAGCCGACCGCCAACCTGGCCCCCGCCATCGCCCACACCGTCCTACAGGAGCACGTCCGCCAGCTCGCGGCCACCGGCGCATCGGTGCTGGTGGTCGAGCAGCGGGCCCGGGCGGTGCTGGAGATCTCCGACCGCACATATGTCCTCGGCGGCGGGCGCCTCCAGATGGAGGGCACGCCGGCCGACCTGTCCCACAGCCCCGAGTTCGTCGACTCGTTCCTGGGCGGCGGGGCGCGGTAGCCCAACGCGATCCCTCGCGGTGGCGCGCCGACGGGTGGCGTCATCATCGTCTGCTCGATCGGATTGCCGATGCACACGATCGTGTCGCACGGACCCTCGCACGACAAGTCACTGCACCCATGCCGAGCCGCCTGAGGACCGGCCAGCGACCGGCTTTCGCCATGAGACAGGTGCCTCGCGCAGCGACACGACGCACCTGCAACGCGCGCAAGACCGAAACGCCCTCGTCTCAAGACAGAGACACCTGCTTCGTCGCCCTCGCGGCCACTGGCCCGCGACTTTCGCTCAGGCTACTCGCAGGCCCCGACCAGCAGTGACGTCCACGTGTCCTGCGGTGGTCGACGCGCCTGATCGTTCGTGACGGCTAGTGAGCTGCTGGAGGCCGGGCGATTACTTCTGGCGCGTGGTGCAGGCCGGCTCGCCTACGCTGCAGACCATGTTGTACTTCTCGACGAAGGCGTTCAGCGCGTCGGGATCGGTCAGGTCGACGCCGGCCGCCTGTGCGGCGACAGCGAATGTCTTGGCCGGGCCCCAGGCGTCGGGATCGTTGACCGCCTCGAGCATCTCGTCCTGGAATTGCTCGACGGCTTGGCTTGCCTCGCTGAGTGGCTCTGCGGGTACGCCACGCACGCGGCCGGCATAACGCACCCAGTCGGGCAACACCTCGGTCACGCGCTCGAAGAACACCGGCTCACGTGTGACCTTGCGCGCCAGCCAACTGGTCATGAAGATCTCGACCACCACGACGCTCCAGCGCAGCGGCCCGCCGTGGTTGTAATCCGCGCCGAACCAGATCGCGGTCTCCACGACGTCCTCGGCGTCCGCATCGCCGCGCCAGTGCTGGCCCTCCGGTGAGGCGAGGAACTCGGCGTGCAATCGCTCGCGCTCCTCGACCGAGATCTCCTGGTAGTCCTCGGGCAGTTCAAAGCCGTCAGGCAGCCGCCTGACCCGGCCCTCGATCAGTCCCCGCAAAGCGTGGACGTCATCATCGACTGGCGGGTCGTAGGTGTGATCGAGCATGTACAGACCCGCCTCGATCCGCGCCCTGGCTTCCCCCGGATCGAGCTTCCTGAGGGCCAAGCCGACGCCATTATGCGCTGGGGAGCTCAGCTTGCTGCGCACCTCGTTTAGCGGACCGGCCAAGAACGCGTCCTTGACCAGTCCCCCCAGGTTGTGGTCGATGTAGATCCCCAGGGTGTGCCGCTCGCCGTCTGATGGGGCGAACTCGATCAACACGCTGACGCCGTCGTCGAACGCCTCCTCATACATCAGTTCGATGGCCACAGGCTCGGCATGACCCAGCCGGGCCGCCCACGGCGGCTCAGACACGCCCCGACCAGCGAGCCGGTCGGCCGCCGCGCGCGCCTTCTGCGCGTGTGACTCGCTGCCGACCGCGCTCAACGCTCGCAGCGTCGCGAGCGCCTTGGGCGAGCCCTTGCGCTCGAGCGCCCGGACTAACGCGGGGAGGAACACCTCCTCGGCGTCGCCATCGATCAGCTGACGGCCTCTCCACATCGAGATCAGCTCCGACGCCCAGCATTCCGCTTCCAGGGCGTCCTTCAGCGTCCCCACACTGCGAAGGACAGTCGGCACAAGCCCGTCCATCAGCTGGGCCAGCTCTCGGCTCAGTGAAACGCCCGTGCCGCCGCTGCCACCTCGTGCCCGACGCGTCGTGCGCCGATCCTGCTGTCTACGCCGCTTCTCGCTCATGGCACCGCAGACTAAATCCGCCCCCGGCTAGAACCAGCTCAGCTTCCCGCAACCTCCACGAAAGACATGTCAAACATCCCGTCGGCTGGTTACAGGCAACAGATGCGGATCAAGCCGGGCGCACAAGCGAAGCTCCAGCTTCTCAAATAACAGTTGTCGAGACCGAGGTTGATCAGCCTCACTGCCGCGCGATCGCCCCAGTCAATCTCGTGCTCAGCCCAGCCCCACCTCAACCAGTCCCACCCCAGCGCACAGCGCCAGCACAGAGACAAACGGATCTGCGAGCGCCCGCTCATGCCGGCAGCGGAACTCCGCGATCGTCGAGTGATCCGGCACCCGCATCGCCGTGATCAGCTTGTACGTGACGTCCTCTCGGCACGCCCGCTCGATTCCCGCGCCAGAACCGATTTCCCGCGCGCGTACGGCTAGAGCAACAGCGCGACCACCTGAGCTCAACCGCCCGCAGGACCGACCACATCACATGATCATCAGGCGCCCAATCCATCATTCTGCGGGATGAAAGGAATCGTCCGAAACCCGCCGGACGTCACACAACACCTTTGCCGGACAGCCACGGCGAAGAGCGGGACGCCGAAGGCGCGACCTGCGCTTCCTGCTTCTGCGTTGACGAGGCCTCGTCGTTCTTTGGGCTCGGCGTTCGTTCACAAACGTGTCGAGGCCGAAGATTCTGTCGAGATCAGACTTGCGGGACCGTGCTCTGCGCGAGCCATTTGTACAGATCGTTGGCGAACGCATTGGGGTCGCGTGTGCGTACGTAGGTCGAGACGGCGTCATAGAAGGCCTCTTGGAAGTCGGGGCTCAGCCCTTCGCCGTGTGCGACGGACAGCAGCACGGGCAACGTCCAGAACGCCCTCGAGGATCGCTGCTGGTAGGCGGGCAAGGACGACACGTTGACGTCGTGCACGACCGGGATTGACCCCTTCGCTTTGCTGAACGCGAGCTGGGTGGCGGGCTCGTCGATCCCGCTCAGGAACGCGAGCGCGTTCTTGGCGTTCTTTGCCTTGGTTGCGGCGACGAACACGTCGACCACCGCGAGGAAGCTACCTTCGGTGCCGGGGAAAGGAACACCGTCGAAGTCTTTGCCCTCGTGTGCGCCGTCGGCGATGAGCTCGCCGAAGGCCGAGTCGTTCATGGACTCGAAAGCGCACTTGCCGGCGGCGAGCTTCTTGGTCGCCTGGTCCCAGGTCAGTTGGTCGGCCTCGTGGGTCGGCGTAGCGCAGGATGGTGCCGAAGTTCCTGAGCGCGGTCTGCACCTGCTTGCTGCGCCAGTCGAGGCCGTTGTGCACCATGTGCTGCCAGCCGCGAGTTCCGATCGAGCTCAGCAGCGTGTTCTCAAACAGCTCGACCGTGGTGAAGCGGTCCTTGGCACCGAGGCATAGCGGCGTTGCGCCGGAGGCTTGGATCTTCCTGAGGTCGCTGATGAACGAGTCGACGGTGTAGCCGCTCGAGGGGCGTGCGACGCCCGCGCGCTCGAGGAGCTTGGTGTTGAACCACAGGACGTTGCTGCGATGAGCACCGGTGGGAACGCCGTAGGGCTGGCCGTCGTGCATGAGCGCCGTGAGGATCGTGGGGTTCATCGTCGCGCCGAGATGCTCGCGCGCGAAGATCGACGCGACGCTGCGGATCACGCCGCGGCTGGCGTAGCCCTGGACCGACTTACCCGCGAACGTCTGCCAAACATCGGGCGGGTCGTTGCGCTGGAGTCGCTTCGCCAGCTCGACAATGGCGTTGGAGCCGGCGCCGCCCGGGACCGCGGCGTTGATCGCCTTGACACCCGGGTTTGACTGGCGGAAGGCGGCGAACAAGACGTTGAGGGCCACCGCCTCGGATCGGGAGGTCCACCACGACACGACTTCAAGTTGCTTGGTGCTCGTGGCGGGGCTTGTCGGCGACTGGCTGCCGCAGGCGGTGACTATGGTGGCCACGGCGGCCGCGGCGATCGTGGCCCGCCAGCGTCCGCTCACCCCGCGCCCCCGGCGGGTTGCGGCGGGTTCGCGGCGGTCGCCGGACCAATATCGTGGACTGGGCGGCCGCCTGTCACGCTTGGCTCGGCCTTGAGGTCATAGAGCGCGTAGAGGCCGACCATCGCGAAACAGAATGCGGGGACGATGAACGAGAACGCCGGGCTGGTCGCATCCACGAGCTTGCCCTGGAGCACCGGCATGATCGCGCCCCCCACGATCGCCATAACCAGGCCGGCCGCGCCGAACTTGGTTGCTGGTCCGAGGCCCTTCAGCGCCACGCCGTAGATCGTCGGGAACATCAGCGACAGGCAGAACGACAGCGAGACGACGGCGATCACGCCCGCCATGGTCGGATTCCCCATCGCAAAGACGCACAGCGCCACGGCGAGGAACGCGAGCACCGCGAGCACCTTCGTCGCCCGGACGAATCCGATCACCCAGGTCATGAGAAAGCGCGACGCGAGGAAGATCAACAGACTCACCTGCAGGTACGCGCCCCCCTTAACGAGACTGCCGCCGAGCGCCTGCCCCACATACTGGATCAGATACGTCCACGTGCACACCTGGGCGCCCACGTTCATGAACTGGGCAACCACTCCAAACCGGTAGCGCTTGTTGCGCCACAGAACGCGAAACAGCTCGCCAGTGCCGCCCTCGTACCGGCCCGCATCCGGAAACTCCTCCACGATCGGCGGGGCCTTCTGACTTGCGATCGCGATCGCGATCAAGATCAGCAAGATCGAAAGGCCGACGTACGGCGCCATAACCGCCCCCAACTCGCCCGCGCGAATGGTGTGTAACTGATCCGGCGTCAGAGACGAAATATCGACCGGATCGGCGAGCCTGGGCAGGATCAGCGTCGAAGCCAGCAACACGCCGAGATTCGTGCCGACCGGATTGAAGGCCTGAGCGAAGTTCAAGCGACGCGTCGCCGTGCTCTCCGGACCGAGCGAGATCACATACGGATTCGCGGACGTTTCGAGCATCGAGCAGCCTGCCGCCATCGCGAACAGGGCGATGAGGAACGCGTCGTAGGTCATGATCTTGCTCGCCGGAAAGAACAGAAACGCCCCGACGGCGGCAAGTATGAGACCGCTCAGGATGCCCGTCTTATAGCCAAAACGCTGATTGATGAAGGCCGCCGGCAGCGCCAGCAGGAAGTACGCGCCGAAATACGCCAGCTGCACAAGCGACGCTTGAAACGTGCTCATGTTGAAGATGCGCTTGAAGCCAGCGACCATCGGCGTCGTCAGGTCCTGCGCGATACCCCAAGCCGTAAAGCAACAGATCAGCGCGATAAACAGCACCACCATCCCGCTGCCGAGCAGCGGTTGGCTTTGCGTCTGCTCGGCGCGTGCGACCACGACACCCTTGTTGATGCTGCTCAACGGCTCACGCTCCTGTCGCGGCCGCTCTACCTTCTCAACTCACCTCTACCCACGGAGAGCGCGATGCACGCAAGTCGCGGCGATAATCGGCGTCTGAACGGTGCGCTTGAGCCCGGTCGGCCATTGCACGCTCCACATGATCAGCCGATCGGTCCCCCACAGGCGCCAACCGATTGCGGCTGGAAATCGATGCAGACGTAGCCTCTGGTGACGGCGGCCCACAGCCCCACAAAAAGAAGGCGGTGCGGATTGAGCGGGAAACGTCAACAATAAAAGAGTTACATAGCGGTGGGCAAGATTGTGACTTTGGGTGAGGTCGTGGCGGACGTCTACCAGGAGCATACGTCGTCCGAAGAGAGCTCCAGTTCACAGCCCGCCCGGGCGGCGACGACGCGCAGGTCGTCCGTGACTATTTCCCTCGTCAAGCGTGATCTGAGGCGATCAGGCGCCCCTCTGCACCAGGCGACCTTCGGCCAGCGCGTCGAGGTCGACGTCGTCCGCTGCCCCGTGAGGAAGATCTCGGGGTGCGGCTTTCCCTGCGCGAGGTCGCGGCCCGAGATATCGACGTCGAAGGACTCCAGGAGGGTGAGCCCCGGCGTCACCTGCTCGGACTCCAGACCGTTCTCTTCCGCGAAGGTATCGAGGCGGATCTGGCGCAGGAAGAGGCCCGCGTTCTTAGAGGAAGAGGCGGCAGCGACTCGGATTCCGGCGTCCTTGACCGCAATGATGAACCGCAGCGCGTCGGGGTACGCGGTGAACTCGCCCGCGCCTTGCGAGTCAGCGATTATCGCGATCCCGCCGACTTCGCCCATTCGTTCTGCGGTCGAGGACTTTCGAGGGAATCTGGGCGCGCCGCCTCGGTCGTCAACTGAAGGAGTCCGGAGGCTCCTTCTTCCGCGCCACGCAGCCCTCCGAGAGCGCTGGAAGATCCACTTCGTCCAACGTCGAGACAACGAGGTCGGCGTCGGCGGCAGCGAGGGCGTCCGCCTCGCCGGCCCGTGCCAGGCCTACGACGGCCATGTCGGCCGCCTTCGCCGCCTGCACGCCGGAGACGGCGTCCTCGACCACGAAGCACCGGTCCGCGGGGACGCCCAGCTCCCGCGCGGCGGTAAGGAAGATCTCTGGATGGGGCTTGCCGCCGTGGGGGAAATCCCTTCCAGAGACGTCCGCGTCGAAAATGTCGAGCAGGGAAACGCCCGGCCGGACGAAGTCGTAGCGAAGGCCCTCGCGAACGGCGAAAGCATCGAGCCTGATCTGGCCGAGTACCCGAGCTGCGTTCTTCGAGGACGAGGCCGCGGCGATCCGGGTTTCGGCGCCACGCACGGCAAGCACGAACCGCAGGGCGTCCGGGTAGGCGGCCAGCTCGCCAGCCCGCAGGAGCTCGTCCATGACCCGCTGTTTTCGGCGGGCGTACTCCTCGGTGCGGGCGTCGGTGGCGGGCACCCCGAAGTAGCTCAGTGCGGCGCGCGCACCGCTCATGGTCGGCTTGCCGGAGATGTGCTCGCGGTAGACCTTGGGCGTGAAGCGCTCGGAGGTGTATTGCGTAGCGTCGCGAATCGACGTCCAGCTCGTCTCGAAGAGCTGGTCGAGTGCAACGCGCCAGGCGCGCTCGTGCGGCGAGTCGACGAGCACGCCGTCGACGTCGAACACCGCGCCCTGAAAACCCGCTCCCTCGACCACGTCACCGAGCCAGCAAGAGGCGACCGGCCGCCTGACCGTGCGTCACACCGGTCGGCTCTCCGCGGCACGCGGGGAGCCCGGTCCCGCCGCCGAAGGCCACGACGCGCAGGTCGTCCGTCACTGACCCCTCTCGGTCTGCCGTGAGCCTCCCGGCGCTCTACGCGGCTCTCCGCGCCAGGCGCCCTTCACGCAGAGCCTCGAGGTCGACGTCATCCAGGGAGGTAACCAGCACATCCGGCTGGGCCGCGGCGAGGAGCTCCTCGTCGCCGGCGCGGGACAGGCCAAGCGCGGCCATTCCTCCCGCCTTGGCCGCCTGGATGCCGGTCACCGCGTCCTCGACGACGAAGCATTCCTGCGGTGGCACGCCCAGCTCGTTGGCGCCCGTGAGGAAGATCTCGGGGTGCGGCTTTCCCTGGGCGAAGTCGCGGCCCGAGATGTCGGCGTCGAAGAACGCGAGGAGGGTGAGTCCCGGCGTCACCTGCTCGGACTCCAGGCCGTTCTCTTCTGCGAAGGTATCGAGGCGGATCTGGCGCAGGAAGAGGCCCGCGTTCTTGGATGAGGAGGCCGCGGCGACATGGATTCCGGCGTCCTTGACCGCGATGATGAAGCGCAGCGCGTCGGGGTAGGCAGTGAACTCGCCAGCCTCGATGAGCTCGATCACCATGGACTGCTTGCGGTCGCCGTACGCCCTCGACCGGGTCTCAGCGTCGGGGACGTCGAAGTACTCGAGCGCCGCCTGTGCGCCGCTGAAGCGCGGCTTGCCCGACATGACTTGCTGATAGACCTGCGGGGTGAAGCGCTCGGGCGAGTAGCTCGTCTGGGGCTGGAGGTCGCTCCATTTCGTCTCCATGAGCTCTTTGAGCGCCTCGCGCCAGGCGCGTTCGTGCGGCGAGTCGACCAGCACGCCGTCAACGTCGAAGATCGCGCCGCGAAATCCAGTAGCCACTGTTCTCCTTTCTCCTCCCCGTCGCTATTGCGTGACGCTCGTCGTCGCCTTGAGCGCGAATGTGTGCTGGTCGCCGGCACGCATCTCGCGAACCTCGTCGCCCACCGCGACGCGGATTGGCCGGCTGAATCCCTCCGTGTGCACGTCGACGGTCAGCCCGCCGTCGGCGAGCGTGACCCTGATCGGCGTCCCCCGGAGCTGCATCGGAAACGAGAGCCCGGCCAGCCGGTCGGTGAGCCGGGGGCTGAAGTGCAGAACGCCGTCACGGATGTTGCTGCCGATGTATCCGCGCTGGATGAGATCGAGCGTCCCCGACATCACCCCGAGGTGGATACCCTCCTGGGTGGTACCGCCCTGCACGTCTCCGATGTCGCTCTCGAGCGCCTCGATGAAGCGATCCCACGAGCTCTCCGGGTCCAGCGAGGCCAGGACCGCGGCGTGCGTGATGAAACTCAGCGTCGAGCCATGCGAGGTCCGCGCGTCGTAGTAGGCGATGTTCTTGCGCGCCGTCTCGGGCCCGAACTCGTAGCCGAGCCGCTCGAACAGATGCCGCAGCTCGTCCTCGGAGAACAGGTAGAAGAGCATGACCGTGTCAGCTTGCTTGGCCAGCATGTATCGGTCCGGATCGTCTCCCTCGGAGCGTAGGATCCGGTCGAGCCGCTGGATCTTGCCGTACTTCGCTCTGTAGGCGTCCCAGTCGAGCTCGGCAAGTTTCTCGTAGCCCTCGAACTGGCTGATGATGCCGTCGCCGTGGAACGGCACGAACATTTTGTGGCTCATCTCGTCCCAGCAGGCGATCTCGGCGTCGGTGAGCCCGAGGCGGTCGGACAGTGCCTCGCGGCGACTCTCAGGGAGCAGGTCGAGCACCTTGCGCTGCAGTCTCCGCGATCCACGCCACCATGACGTTCGTGTACGCGTTGTTGCGCAGCCCGCCCTCGGCCACGTCCGGATACTTCTCGTGGAACTCGTCCGGGCCCATCACGCCGTGGATCTCATAGCGGTCCCGGTCCGGGTTAAAGGTGGCGATCGAGGCCCAGAAGCGCGCGATCTCGAGCATCATCTCGGCGCCGTACGCACGCAGGAAGTCGAGGTCCTCGGTGACCTCGTAGTAGCTCCAGATGTTGTAGAAGATCGCGGCGTTGACATGCCGCTGGTTGTGACTGAGGTCCGGCTCCCAGCGACCCGATAGCGGGTTGAGGTGGACGACCTGTGTCTCTTCCTTGCCGTCGCTGCCGCTCTGCCACGGATACATCGCGCCAGCGTAGCCGGCGTCCCGCGCGGCGGCCCGGGCCTGGCCGAGACGCCGGAAGCGGTACATCAGCAGCGCGCGGGTGATGTCGGGAAGGCGGAAGTTCAGGAAGGGATAGACATAGAGCTCGTCCCAGAAGACATGCCCACGATATGCCTCGCCGTTGAGGCCCCGCGCCGGGACACCGGCGTCCCGGTCGGCCGTGTAGCGCGAACAGACTTGCAGGAGATGGGAGATGTGGAAGCGCAGCACGAGTTGGACGCGATCGTTCCCCCGCAGCCGCATGTCGCACACACGCCACAGCTCCTCCCACGCTCGCTTGTGGCGCTCGAGCGCCTCGACGAACCCGGGATAGCGGCTCGGCGGACTCCCCCGCACTCCCGAGCGTTTCGCTGATGGCGCGGTCGCGTGAGGTGTAGAAGGCGACCATCTTCTCGACGCGCACGGGCTCGCCCGCGCGCGCGTCGCAGGCGACAACCTGTTGGATGTAGTCCTCCGTCTGGAACAGGATGCGCTGGACATCGACGGGCTCGTCGCCGCGGAAGACGTTGGTGCGGGCGGCCTGGGCGAAGTAGAGGTTCGACTTGCGGGTCTGAACCTTCAGCGCGATGACTTCGGGGCCGAACGTCCGCGGGGAGACTGGGTCGAGGTGGCGGCCCTCGAGCTCGGCATAGCGTGCGACGCCGCGGTTTGTCACGCGCCCGTCGATCGCGGAGATGACCTCCATCCGGCCCGACCAGTTCTCCGGGGTGATCACCCACTCGATCGCCGCCTGGTGATGGTGGGCCATGCTGACGAAGCGACGACTGCGCAGGCTGGTCTCCCGCCCGGCCCGGTCTCGGAAGCGCAGGGTCCTGGAGAGGAGCGCGTAGCGAATGTCGTACTCGTGGCGGTACTCGAGCAGCTCGACGTTGTCCAGGCCGATCGCGTCGCCGCCCTCGATGCGCAGCTTGAGCACGAGCCAGTTGGGCAGGTTGACGAGGTCCTCGTTGAGGACGGGACGCCCGCCCATCACCGTCGTCTCCCGGTCGTAGCCGCCGTGCGCGTACGTCCCCGGGTAATGGGCGTCGTCCGCGTCCTCCCACTCGGCCGCGCCGCGTGTGCAGAAGTAGCCGTTGCCGGTGGAGGTCAGGGCCTCGCGCAGGCCCTCCTCGTCGGGCTCGAAGTTGTCGTAGGCGACGACCGCCTCGTCGGCGCGCTCGCCGCTCACCGGGCCAGCGTGTCCAGAAATCGTTCCACCTCCTCGATCGACTCCAGCACGAACGCGGCGGATGTGCCGCGGCCCCCGATCTCCGGATCATCGGCCTGGCCGACGAAGATGCCGATGCCCTTGCCGGAAAGTGCCCGGAAGGCGTCCTCGTCGGTGATGTCGTCACCCAGATAGAGGGGAGCAACATCGTCGCCGTCCAGTCCGAGCGCCTTTAGCAGGTACAGCACGGCCTTGCCCTTGTCCCATTCGAGCTTCGGCTGGATCTCATAGACCATCTTGCCGGGTGTGACCTTGAGTTCACCGGGATGCTCGGCCAGCACGCGGTCGACGATTGGCTTTATGGCCGGCCGGTCGGTGTCGGCGACGAGCCGGTAGTGCAGCGCGACCGATGCCTTCTTGACTTCGACTAGCGAGCCCTCGATCGGGTCGGCCTCCTCGCGCACACGTTCCGTGACGCGCTCGATCAGCTCCTCAAAGCCACCGCCCGCCTCGTGTTCCAACGTGCCCTCCGTCGGACTCCAGATATCGAAACCGTGGCTCCCCGCGACGATCAGATCCTCGACGCCCATCAACTCCTGGACCACGCGGCGGTCGCGGCCGCTGACCACGCACACGGCGCAGCGCTCGGCGAGCCCCCGGACGGCCTGGCGCATGCTCTGCGAGATCACGGCGTCCTCGGGGCGGTCGACGATCGGAGTCAGCGTGCCGTCGTAGTCGAGGAAGATGGCCGGGCGGCGTCCGCCGAAGCGCCGGGTGAGCTCCCCCTCGTCGCGCAGGGCATGGGGCAGGGCGCCGATGCTGGCCGCCGCCGTCATCGCAGTCGCGTAGCGAGGTCGTCGATCGCGCCGGCACGGTCGCCGTCGGCCTGCGCGGCGATCAGGCGTTTGCCGATGCCGTGCCCCTGCTGCTGGCAGGGCGCGTGGTACGTGACGGTGAGCCGCAGTGGCCCGAAGTCCGTCCGGAGCTCGCCGCGGTCGTGCAGCATCATGAGCGAGCCCAACCGTTGCCGCATCGGTATGCAGGTCATTGGGCTGCGAGAGCGGCGTCGACCTCGGCTCGCGTCGGGGGGTCGGCGCCCGGCCGGGAGCATGTGATCGCGGCTATCAGGGCCGCTGCATCGACGACGCTGCCGAGCGTCGCCTCGTCGATCGCCGCCAGCGCGTCGCGCCGCGCGCCGCCGACTAGGTCGGCACGGTGCAGCCCGTCGAGCAGACCGGAGGTGAAGGAATCACCCGCGCCGACGGTGTCCACGAGATCGAGCGGCACCGCCCGCCGGTGTAACTCCAGGCCCGCGCAGACGGCGTAGACACCTGCAGCACCGCGGGTCACGACGACGAGGGCGGGCCCCGAGGCGAGCCAGGCCTGAGCGACGTCCTCATCGGGCCGGTCAGGGTAGAGCCAGCGAAGGTCCTCGTCGCTGGCCTTGACGACGTCGGACAGAGCAACGAGACGCTCGATGTCCGGTCGCGCCCGCGCCGCGTCTCCGACCAGCGCGGGCCGCACGTTCGGGTCGTACGAGACGGTCACTCGACCCCGCTTGTGTTCCCGCTCCACAAGGTCCACGACGCTCGCCTTCCCGGGTGGGAGGACGGTCGCCAATGAACCGGTGTGCAGACAGCGTGTCTCGATCGGGAGCGGCGGCAGGGCCTCCACATCCCACTCGATCCGGAAGTCGTAGGAGGCGATCCCGGCCGCGAGGGTCGCGATCGCCAGGCTGGTCGACCCACCTCCCTTCGAGCCTCCGTCGACCCGGACACCGCTGGCTTCCAGGTGCGCCGAGATCATCTCTCCGAACGCATCCCGCCCCAGACGCGTCTTGAGCGTCACGGGGACGCCCAGCCGGGCGAGACCGAGCGCGACGTTTGCCGGGCTGCCACCCGGATGTGCGGCCAATGTCCGCCCTCCGCGCTGCCCGACCAAGTCGATGAGCGCCTCCCCGACGACAACGAACATGCGCTTTTCCTCACTCGACGAGATCGATGGACTCCCGCGCCGCCGCACACGGCGGGCCGCGGAAGGCGGCGCTCGCGGCATCATAGTGGTCCCCGAACCTCCCTCGTGGCCGCCCCGGAACGAGATTCAGCGGTGGCCCCTCGGGGTAAGGACGGTTTATCAGCGATCAGGAGCGCCCTCTCTTCCTCGTGGTCACCATCAAGCCTCGACTGGACCGGCTTAAGGAAGCTGAGGCGCAGTTGCAGTCGATGCGTCAGAATGCCCTCACCGAGCCGGGATGCGTCTTCATGCACCTGGTGCAGCCGCAGGACGAGGCGGACACGTGGGTGATGCTCGAGATGTTCCGCTCTCGCGCGGCCTGGGACGAGCACATGCGCCAGCCCTACAACACCGAGGGCAACATCATCCTCGAAGACCTGCTGCGCGAGCCCTCAGACCTTCGCTTGTTCGACGAGAAGTAGGTCACGCCTCCGACGCGGCGGCGCCGGCGCATTAACCCGGGCCACGGTTGCCGACCCGAGGTCAAGTTCTGGATCGAAGCCCGAGATCGAGCTCGCTCGCAACTACCAGCCGATCAGGATTTGAGCCGCGTCCTACAGTTGATGGTCGATCACGAGCAGGAAATCAGAGATGCATGGCACCGCCACTTCGGACGTTGAAGTCGCCAACATTTCCAAGCACGGCTTCTGATGCTGATCGATGGCCGCGAGCTGTTTCTTCCATTCGAAGACTTCCCGTGGTTCAAGCAGGCCACCGTCGAGGCCGTTCTACGGCTCGAGCGGCCAACACCCGGACATCTGCGGTGGCCCGACCTCGACGTCGATCTCGCGCTCAATTCGAACGAGCACCCCGAGCGGTATCCGCTCAAGTCAAAGCTCTGACCAATCTCCGGCTTCCCGCCCGAGTGCCAGCCGGCATGGTCGCCTTCGTAGTCGCGAGGACCAAGTGAGCTCGCGGACTCGCTCGAGGTCGTGCGGCAGACGTCCAGATCAGCACGGCCCGTGAAGCTGGTGGACGCATAATGGACGTTTCGGGGAATATGTCGACGCTCTGGGCGATCAAGAAAGTCGAGGACAACGGCAAACGGCACACGCCGACGATAGGCGGAAGTGCCGACGCGACCGAATTCAGTGGTAGCCGCCGGGCAGCTCCTCGGACAACCGGGTGAGCTCGGCCAGCGCAGCCCTGCGCTCGGCGTCGCGACGGTCGCGGTAGGCGAGCGCATCCTCGATCTTGATCCGCCGGTGGGTTCCGACCCGGTGAAACGGAAGCTCGCCGCGGTCGAGCAGCTTGATCAGATGCGGCCGAGAAACGCTCAGGATCTCGGCTGCCTCCTGGCTGGTGAGCTCTTTGGCATGCGGGATCAACGTGATCGACTGCCCATGCGACATCGCATCGACGACCATCCGCAGCGCCGTCGACAGCGGACGCGGGAAGCTCGACGTGAGTCCCGTCCGCGCCGACGAGGACATGCGGGGGTTGCTGCTGAAGCAGCGCGTCGATCTCGTCACGCACCGCGGTGAGACGGTCTGCGTCGGAGGTCGGCGGATGGATAACGGTGTCTGTCATGGCCTCGTCTTCGATGGCTCTATCTGCGTCTCGCCTGTGATGGAGATCGTAGCAGCTATTCGCAATAACCGCAACGTCTTCTCGCTCTCTGTGTGGAGCACCGGGCGGCTCAGCATCGTCAGCGCGCCGCCGGTCGCGGCCGCCCTCGACTCGCCGATTCGCGGCCTTGAGTGTCGGCGTTCACCGCGAGCCGTTTCTCCCAAGTCCGTCTTCCTGGAAAAGGAAAGCCGACGCCCGGACTCGAACCGGGGACCCCTTCATTACGAGTTATTGACGGGCGGTTGCGCGGCATTCGCTGAGGGACGGTTTCGCCCGCAACAGAAGGAAAAACGAATCCGGTAGTTCGGCCCAGTTCGGATGGGGTGTTGACCCCTGTGTTGACCCGTCGAGTGGTCCCGCCGCGTCAGGTATTGGGGACGGGCGTTATCGTCCCGCCGGGTCTGCAGGCCGCCCGGGATCCTGCGGGTGGGCTATCTAGCGAGGACGTGGATGTTGACGAAGGGGCAGACGACGTCGAAGTCGCCGGTGGTGAAGTCGGCTTCCGCGGATCCATCCATCAAGTCGTAGGAGATGGACAGGGCAACGTCGATGACGAGGGCATCCCCCGGCGGAACCGCCAGCAGCTCGTAGCGGAGATCGAAGCCACGAAAGACCAGGGCGTACTCGGTGTCGTCATCGGCGAACCACCCGCTTGAATCGGCCGTGAGCTTGAGCGCAGACGACGACTGGCCGTCCTGCGGCAGCGGCGTCGTCGGCGGCGGCTGGTTGCCCCACTCGAGAATGTTGAGGGACGCGTCGAGGCCCAGCGTTGCTGATCCGTCGCCCCGGAGGCCGCCGTGGGAATTGACGGTGCAGAACCCGTTGAGCACAAGAAAGCCGTCGATGGTGACGAGCGCCCAGCCGTCGCCAGGGTTATCCCAGAGGAAGTAGAAGCTGAGTTCCTCGGTGCCGCGGTCCTCCAGCAGGGCGGTTCCCCAGCCGCCGGAGTAGTTGGATCGCGTGAAGAGGACCTTGGCTCGGCTGTTCCCCGGTTCGATAGTCGAGTCGTCAACGGCTACCAGGGGCTTCGTCCAGATGAGGAACGGACTCTCCAGCACCACGTACTCGCCGGCGGCGGGCTGGCCGGCGGCGGGCTGGCCGGCGCCGGCGAGCAACTCCAGCGTCTTCCGCCGCCCGTCGATGCCGACGCGGAGCTGACTGGCGTGGGGGCCGGACTGGCTCACGGCGTCCGCCTTGAGCCCCTCGAGGCGCTCGCGGCCGCCAATCCTCGTCTTCGCCAACTCTTCCTCCCAGGCTCTGACATCGACGCCGGCCTTCGCGAGACCGGCGGCGACCGCGCCGTCGAGCACCCGATGGTCAGTGGGTGTACGTAGCCGCGCCGCGGGGCGAGCGACGGCACGCCGCGTCTCCGTGGCCGCGGCAATATCCCGAGCCGCAATCACTGCCTCACGAATATGGTCAACGTCACGTCGTGTCACGGGAGCGCTCCCTCCGCCCGGGAATGAGCAAGAACTTGCCACGCCCGGGGCCGTTCAGCCGCGCAGCCCACGGGGACGCCGGACCCGGTCGCTGCTTCACGAACCGCCGGTCAGGGCGTCGTCGATGAAGTCGGCGGCGTCGATTGGATCTGCGTGGATGTAGGTGCGTAGTGCCAGCACCCCGCCGTCTGCATGTCCGAGGTGGGCGGCAATCCGGCTCGCAGAGTAGCCGCGCTTCGGCCATCAGGGAGGCGAGTCCGTGACGGAGAGCGTGCGGTGTCGCCCAGGGGACGCCGGCTCGCTCAGCAGCGGGACGAAAAACGCGGCGCTGATAGTTGTGCGCCTCGAGTGGCGTCCCGATATCGGTCGGGAAGATCGGATCGGTGTCGGCCGCCCACGGCGACTCCGCCCGGCGTCGCAGGAGACGTCGCACCGGCTCCGGCGACAGCGGGAGGATCCGCTCGCCGGAGGGCGTCTTCGACTTGGGAATTGTGAGCACCGGCCGTCCCGCACGGTCTTGCTCGAGGTCTCCCCACCGCGCGGCCAGCACTTCCGAGATGCGCACCCCCGTCGCGGCTAAGAAATACGCAAGGTCGGCTTGGCTGGCAGGCATCTCGGAGAGCAAGGCGCGCGTCTGCTCGGGGGTGAGGCGCCGGCGCCGGCTGGAGCGGTGGTCGGTGACGACGACGCGCACGCCCGCCGCCGGATTCGTGCGGATGGCTCCGTCCTCGTAGGCAGTGGCGAGCAACGCGCGGAGCGGTGCGAGATAGCGGCGGACAGTCGCCGGGGACAGCCCTTTGCTCGCGAGGTGAGCGATGTAGTCCCGCACCATCGGCGCATCGATCTCGTCCATGCGCGCCGTGCCGAAGTACGGGACGGCGAGGCGCGTCAGGGCATCTGCATAGGTCTCACGCGTGGTGTCGGAGAGGCCGCGGCCGGTGCGCCCCCGGTACGTCGTGAGCCAGCGCTGCGCGTAGTGCTTGAACGGTTCCCGGGAGGTTGGCTGGGTGTCGCCCGCAACCGTCTGCCCCTTGAACCGCGTCGCTTCGCTCAACGTGCGGAAGCTCCGCGCGCGCTGGCGCCCCTTGTGCCGCCACTGAACGAGGTACCGCTCCCCCTTGCGGAAGATGCCCGGATGGTTCGCTACGGCGATTTTGCGGCGGCTATCGGCGGGCTGATGATCCACAAAGAACCGGGTGGTCGGATGGTTCGCGGAGCCTGAATCCCGGAGCCGCACCCAACAATTCCGACTCTATTCACCGAGTCAAATCAGGGACATCGCGCCCCGCCCCGCCGGATGAAGTCGTCCAACTCCGCGGCGTCGTAGAGCACTCGCCGTCCGTCGCGGTGGCAGGGCAGTTCCCGCGTCATCGTCAGCTTTCTCACGCGCGACAGCGGGCAGCGCAGGTACTCAGCGGCCTCGGCAGCCGTCAGCCACGGAGAGCGCCGTGGCACGTCATGGCCGTCGGATAGTCGTTGCTCGACAACGCGCGTCAGTGCATCGACAGCATCCTCGTCGAGCGCGAGCGTGATCAGCGGCTCGGTGCGCAGTGGTCTGAGCGTGATTCGCTTGTCGCTCGCTCCCCGCATCCAAATCAGGGCGCGGCGCCGGCGGCGCTGATGAGGCGCACAGCGTCCTCGAAGAGGGCGACGCGGAAGAGCGGGCGTAGCTCACCGGGAAGACGGCCGAGCACATCGGCGACAAAGCGCCGCCGCCGCTCATCGGGCACGGTGAAGAGGACGAGCGGGAATGGATCGCGGACGCCCGCCCGCCAGTACGACGCGTAGACGGTGGCCTTGCGCTCGAGGACGGCGCCCGACTGCGTCGCCCGGTCGATCTCGATGAACCAGTGGTCCTCAAACTCACCAACTGCGACACGGACGAAGAGATCCGGCTTGCACCACTGCGGTCCCGGTTCAGGCGCCACGAGGAGCACGTCCTCCGTGGAGTCATGGGCCTCCAGATTGCGATCTATGAGAGCGAGACGCAGGATCGCGTTTTTCGCGAGGGACAAGCGATGCCCCAGCGGCTGCGACTGCAGTACGGAGACGTGCGATGGCACAACAACGTGGAAGAGCTCAAGGAACAACTGCTCTACGTCATCAGGGAGGCCAAAAAGGCGATCGTCTGCGTCGGCTGCCCTGTGGATCCGTCGACTGAGCTGTATGACATCACGCGCGCAATTGCGCACGCGACGCTGCGGGGAGTCTCGAGTTCTTCGACATCGTCGCGTTCGAGGAGCGCCGGGATCTTCCGGAGTTCCAGCAGCTGCTGTCCGGCAATGCCTGGACCGGTCCAGAAAACTTCGCGACAACGCATTCGAACCCTCTCCGACGGATGGTGTTCGTTTCGGCCGACTATCCATTCGGACCGATTCTGCTCGCCAATGACGATCGAACAGCGGTGTGTTTGCCAGCGCTACCAAAGCTTGATGAGAGCGATCTTGGCGTCACGACCATCACGTTCGAAGGCCACCAGATTCGCGATCTCGACCGCTACTGGCTGACGCTGACCGATCCCGATACACGGCGTCGGTGGCGGGGTGGAAGTTCAGGCGCTGGCCGCGATTAGCCGATCTAAATGTCCCAGCGCACCCGCAGGAGCTCCAACCGAAGCGCGGCGAAATCCGCTCCGCGCGTGCGCTGGCCAGAGAGCGACGCAGCGAAATCGTAGATCGAACCGCCGCGCCGGCACCCGAAGCAATACCAGCCACGCTCTGCGTCGTCATAGACGTGGAGACTCGGCGTGTGGTCATCATGAAACGGGCAGCGAATCTTCCCGCCGCGGGGGACTCGGATGCCGGTCAGCTGCTCGACGTAGATCCGCGGCGACACGGTGAGCAACGAATCCTCCGTGTTCGGTCTGCGTCCATGCCCGCTACGGGGCATGACTAGTGCATGACTGCAGAACGGGATGATCCGAGAGATGTCTCCGAGGGCGTGCCGGCCGTGCGGGTCGCAGCGATCCATGATGACGCTCGCCGGGGTGATGTGTTTGTGGTTCAGCGACGACGGCGCCCGAAGAATGCGGGCACAATCGGTCGATGCTGCATCGGCGCCGAGGGCATATGCGATACGGCGATTCAGCCGCTCCACGTCATCGAGACTCACGGGCTCGGCGAGGAGCCAGTAGGCGTGGCGGTGGTCCACAGTGCCGATCGCATGACAATGGATGGGGGTGCCGGAAAGGTGCGGAGCGCATCGACGGACTCCCGCGTGTCGCAGTCGGCCCAGAGCACGCGCGCCTCGGGGACGAGGTCGGCGCGGCCACCGCGATGACAGCCCCGAGGAAGGACACCGACATAGACGTCGGTCCGTGCTGCCCGGTCTGTGATGCTCGATGCAGCACCGCTTCGGTCGGCGACGTCGATGAAACAGCGGTTCATCCCCGACGGTGTGCGCCAGCGGACCTCGATGAACGAGCCCGCAGGTGCATGACCGAACAGCGCGGCAAGGTAACGCTCGATCGATCCCCGATCAGACATAGGGATCGAAGATGTAGACGGTGTGGTGGTCGGTTTCGACGACGTGCATCTCAATGCCGAGGTCGGTTTCGAGACTGTCGATGTCGACAGTGATGTACGGCGACTCCGTCTGGCCGGCAAGGTCGTCCAGCCCGGTGGATTCCGCCCAGTCTTCGGCGTACGCGCGAAGCGACTCCCACTCGCCGCGATATGCGTTCCACGAACGCGTCGACGTCGCCGGGATCGCGGGAGTCGTTGTTGGATAGCCACGCCGCGAAGGCCGCCCCGTGGTCTGGATGCCGTGGGCGATGGCGGAGACTCGCTCGAACGACTCCCACTTGCTGACCCGCAGCGGTCCGAGCCGTCGTAGTCGTGGATCGCGCACTCCTCCGCTGCGGGCACGGGCGACGCGGCCAGCATGCCGCGCACCGCTGCCTGAATGTCATCGGCGGACTGGTCGGCGTCGATCCACGCGCCGTGAAGAGTGCCGGCGTTGTACGCGGCGAGGCAGGCGACGTAGATGCGTGGGCCCCTCGCCGGTGATTCGTCGGTGACCGGTGTCATCGTGGACACTTCCCTTCGTCGTCGCTGGCGCGGGCGAGCCCGTCGCCCGCCCGCGCGCTGGGAATGGATCGAGCTGCTCGTCAGGCGGCGGTCGCCTCTGGTGGCTGGCTGCGGACGAACTGCACGCGCTGCGCGCTGATCTCGATGTCGGTGCGTTCCTCGCCGTCGCGGCCGGTCCAGACGCGGGTGCGCTCGACGCCGGTGATCTCGATGAGTCGTCCCTGCCGCAGGTACTCGGCGACGACCTCGGCGGTTCTCGACCAGCAGACGCAGGTGCGGAAGAGCGTGTCCTCGCCGGGGCGATGGATCGCGAGGCGGAGGTTGCAGACGGGGGTGCCGCGGCGGGTATGTCGCAGCTCGGGATCGCGGGTGAGGCGGCCGCGGTACACGGCGGGCTCCTGCTCCGGCGCCTCGGCACCGGCGGTGGTCGCGGCGGTCTCGGCTTCAAGAGCGGATGGGGTGGGATGGGGGTGGGATGTGGGCGGGACATCTGGTGACCTCCAGTGAGTTGATCGATGCCGAGGGCACAGCGAGGCGCGCGACAGCTGTCAACCCCCCAAGGCAGGAGGGTCGGCCGGTATGGAGGGAATGCCGAAGGGGTTGATCTGGTGGCGGCTGAATCGCCACGCTCACGGGTGAGATCAGCTCACCGGGGGGTCAGCGGGCGCTGGCCGCTCTCCCCCACGTTCCATCTGCGCGCACGCAACCGCGCGCGCGTCGCTCTTACCGATCGTTGCGCCTACGACGGCGCGGCGCGGCGCGGCGGCGTCTCTCTAGCGGGTCTCGCCGTCAAGCGGTGCCCTACTGCCAGATACCTTCTGGTCCTCCGGCGCCGCCATCAAACCCTCGGGTCTCACGAGCAGCGCGAGGGGGGCGCGATGATCTTCGACGAATGCCCACGGACGTCCGCCCCCCCGCACCCGTCCGCCGAGGGGCCGCTGAGAATCCGCGCTACAGGGTCGTGATGATCACGCCCCAGCCCGTCACTTGGCGCCCTCGTCCCGCCGCGACGAAATCGCCTTCGCCGTCGTACGCAAGCCAGCTGACCTGGCAGCTCAGGTCGAGTTCGACGGTCCCGTTCGCGGGCACAGAGAGACCCAAGTACTGCAGGACGTACGTCCGGAACACGTCCTGGCCGGCGATGGTCCCCTCGCCCCACGAGCCGAGTGTGGCTAAGTGCACGATGTCGGCGCGCTGGTCGGACTGGTACGGCGGCTCGACAACCTGGCCGTCCGCGACGACGGTGATCGCGAGCTCGGCCCACGCGTCAAGCCGGCACGCCGGGCCCCCAACGAATGTGGGAAACCAGTAGCTGCCAGCTGTCACGACGCAGCTGGCGGTCGCGCCGAGCAGGGCGGTCACGTTGACCATCTGGTCCTGCCCCGTCGGGTTCTCCCATGAGAAGCTGAAGGTCATCTGCCCGTCGAAGTAGTCGCCGTTTGAATCGGCCTTCTTCTGCAGCACGAGCTGGACCCAGTTGTCCCACGGCCCGATGTTCTGAGAGAGGAACTGGAATCCCGGCGCTACCGAGATCTGGTTCGCCGTGCTCAGGTAGTAGATGCCATCGGACGGGAGCGCGTCGCTAACGCCGTTCGTCCTGAGCCAGACGTCGGACGATCTCGCGACGGCGTCCCGCATCGCGGGGACGCGTTCGTCGGCCGCCGCCCTGAACGTCGCCAGCGCCTCCCGCATGTCGGCATCGCTTCGGCGCTTGAGCTCTTCCAGCCTGCACGTCTCGAGGCCCGCCTTCTCCAGCGCCGCCCGCACGAGCCCCTCGCCCTCTTTCCGGATGGCGGGGTCGCCCACCCGGATGACCGAGCGCGTCCTTTGGGGCCCCGCGGCAGCCGGGGGAGGATCGGAGTTGGTGTCTGTCATGGGGGGCGGGCTCAGGCGGTCAACGCAACATCCTGCTGGTGTGAGTTTGTCAGCGAGGGGGGACGGGTGAGCTTGCTTGTGCATTGGGTTGGGGGGCGTGCTGGCTTGAGCCCGACCGGGTTTCGCGGAGCCTGTGTTTGGTGGGTTGCTGGGTTGTTGGGTGGTTGATGTTGTTGTTGGCGTGTATGTCTGTGAACCGTGGGTCGGAGAGGCCGGCCGTCGACGAGCCGAACGTACAACACCGTGTCGACCCAGTCATGCGGAAGCAACCTCTCGCCCAGTGGGATGCCGTCGATGAAGAACGCCACCTTCGGCTCTTCCGGCTCGGAGTCATATCCTCCTTGCCACGGACCATAGCCCCACAGCTCGACGTGGATCACGTAGTCGCCGCTCCCAGACGGAAGCGAAAGCCACGGCGCGAAGGCGCAGGAGATCTGACCGGTCGTCGTACCAGGCGCGCCGAAGTCTCTACTCCGCGAGGCGCCACTGAACAACATGTAGTTGTTCCAGATATCGACCTCAACTGGATTCGGGGTAATGTCGAAATCGGCGTCCCAGAAAAAGACAAATAGGGCTGCCGGGCCGCTCCCTCCCGTCAAGTCGAAGTAGGCGAGCTTGACCCATAGGTCCGGCCGCGCCCCCACTCCCTAGCTCAGGGGGTGGGGGCGTTCTCAAATTCAAGCTTCCAAATCGCTTCCACACCGGCCCGGCGAAGCTCGAAAGGGCAACCGATCGGACCAGAAAACCGTGCATACGCAGGGAAGTTTCGAGAGCCGACGCCCGGACTCGAACCGGGGACCCCTTCATTACGAGTGAAGCGCTCTACCAGCTGAGCTACGTCGGCGCGGCCCGCCAGTGTAGCTCTGGCCAGTACTCAATCGAAGTGGTCAGGCTCCGGAGCCAGCCGGGCGCGTGCGCGCCACTCCTCGGCGAGGATGGCCCACCGTTCGTGGTCCCGCCACCGGCCACCGATCTTCAGGTACCGAGGCGAGAAGCCCTCCCGCCGGAAGCCGGCTCCACGTGCCAGGGCCAGTGAGGAGGTGTTGCTCGGCTGGATGTTTGCCTCGATGCGGTGCAGTCGCATGGTCGTGAACGCATGGCGGAGGACCAACTCCAGTCCGTCGCGCATATAGCCCTGGCCCGCGAACGGCTTGCCTACCGCGTAACCGAGATACGCGCTCTGAAAGCCTCGCCTGATGATCTGCGACAGGTTGAAGAAGCCGAGGATCGCGTCGTCGGCGGTCCTGCAGGCGAGCAGCGCCTCGAAGTCGGCCCGGCGCGCGTCGGCCAGGTAGGCCGAGAAGCGCTCCTCGTCGGTGGGTGCCGTGGCCCAGGGGCTGTGAAAGGCACGGCTGGCGCGCATCAGGGTGATGAACTCCTCCTGGTCCGAGCGCGCCGGCGGTCGCAGATATACGCGCGAGTTCGAGTTCATTCGCGCACGGCCTGTTCTAGCCGGTAGGCAAGCGCTTCGCATGCTAGGTCCTCAGACACGTTTAGCTCGAAGCGGACGCGGGTGTCCTCGACCAGCTCCATTGCCACCCGCAGACGGTGCGGATCCGCACCCCCCTCAGACTGCGCGTCATCGCGCAGTGCCTCCAATCGGTCGCAGTTGCGGACCAGCTCTTCAGCACCCCAGGCCAGGCACGCGAGGTCGGCGAACCACAGGGCCACCAGCTGCAGGCCAAGGTCAAGCGTGGAGGTCTGCACGCGCCGGCGAATCCGCCGGGCCCGCTCTGACCACTCCCCCTCGACACGCTTGCGCTCCCTGCGCGAGGTCAGTTCAAGCTCGGCCTCGGCCATCGCCACGAGCTCGGCGTCAGCCGCGTCGCCGCGCGCGCGAACGGCCGCCAGCAGCTCGATCCACGGCCTCTCCGCTCCAGCTGTACCCGCGAGCGCCGAGCGTGCGAGCTTCTCGGCCGCGGCTCGCAGCGCGCGCCCCTCCTCCCCGGCGAGCTCGCGCGCCCGCCCGGCATCCTGAAGCGCCAGACGCACGCAGGCCAGCGCGGTGCGAGCATCCACTCCGAGCCTCTCGATCTCGGCGGCACTCTGATCGTCGCTAAGGGGCTCAAAGCGCACCAATTGACAGCGCGAGCGGATCGTCGGGAGGACCTCGCCGAGCCTCTCGGTGAGCAGGATCAGGTGCACGAACGAGGCCGGCTCCTCGAGCGTCTTCAGCATCCTGTTGGCGGCTTCGTCGCCCAGCTCATCGACGCGCTCGATCACGAACACGCGGCGCCTGGACTCAAACGGCGTCCGGCTGGCGGCGCCGATCACCGGCCCACTGACATCGCTGACGAGGATCTCGTGGGCGCCGCTGGGAACCACCCACGTCAGGTCGGGATGGGCTCCGGTCTGCACCCGCTGGCGGGCACTGCCTGCATCGGGTGAGCCCTCGGCGAGCAGCTCGGCGGCCAGCGCCCGCGCTGCGGCCCGCTTGCCGGCACCGCCGGGACCGTGGAACAGATACGCGTGCGAAGGCTGGCCCTCGGTCAGAGCCGGCCCAAGCACAGCACGCGCGTGGGGATGGCGTTGGAGCTCGGCGAGCATCGGCTGCGATCGTAGCCCGCGGTAACGTCGAAGCCCGACTCGATGGCCCGCGGCAAGCTGATCACGATCGAAGGGCTCGACGGAGCCGGTAAGACCACGCTCGCGCTAGCGCTCGCCGACGCACTGCGCAAGCGGGGCATCGACGCCCGGCTGCTCCGGGAGCCGGGTGGCGTCCGTGTCGCCGAGCTGATCCGCGACCTGGTCATGAACCCCGAGCTGCACGTCGCCGCTCGCACAGAGGCCTTGCTGTATGCGGCCGCACGAGCTCAGCTGGTCGACGAGGCGGTCGAGCCGCTGCTCGAACGGGGCGCGTGGGTGTTGCTTGACCGGTTCGTCGACTCCTCGCTTGCCTACCAGGGCGCTGGACGCGAGTTGGGCATCGCTGCGGTTCGCGACATAAACGAGTTCGGGACGGGTGGCCTGACGCCGGATCTCACGTTGCTTCTAGCAGTGGATCCAATCGTCGGCCGGGAGCGATCACAGAGCCGCAATTCCACCCCTGACCGACTCGAGCTGGAACCCGATGCGTTCTTTGAGCGCATTTACAACGCCTACGGTGACCTTGCGGCCTCGCACCCGGAGCGCATCAGGACGATCGACGCATCGCAGCCCCCCGACGCGGTGCTCACCGACGCCTTGGCGGCGCTCGGCGACTTAGTCTGAGTACCCGTGGGGCCGGGCCTGCATGAACGCCCAGGCGTCTGCGATCATCCGCTCGAGCTCGGGCTTGTGGGCCTCCCAGCCAAGCTCTGCCCGGATCCGCTCGCTGGCCGCGACCAGCATCGGTGGGTCGCCCGGGCGCCGGGGCGCCTCGCGCGTGGGGATCTCGATGCCGGTCACCTTGCCGGCCGCGGCGATCACCTCCCGCACGGAGAAGCCGCTGCCGTTGCCGAGGTTGAAGATCTGATGCTCGCCAGATCGCGTGCCCTCGAGCGCAAGCAGGTGCGCGTCGGATAGGTCTTCGATGTGGATGTAGTCGCGCACCGCGGTGCCGTCGGGGGTGTCGTAGTCGGTTCCGTACACGTCCACGTGCGGGTTGCGGCCGATCGCGGCGCGCAAGACATTGGGGATCAGATGTGTCTCTGGATCGTGGTCCTCCCCGGCCCCGTCACTTGCACCCGCGACGTTGAAGTACCTGAGGCTGACCGCCCCGAGGCCGTGCGCCACGCAGAAGTCGCCGATCATGTTGTCGACGGCGAGCTTTGACGCGCCATACGCATTCATTGGACGTGGTGGGGCGTCCTCTGGGATCGGCACCCGATCGGGTTGTCCGTAGACCGCACAGGTCGAGGAGAACACGAGCCGAGGGATTTCGGCCTGCACCATCGCGTCCACCAGGTTGAGCGTCCCCACGAAGTTGTTGCGGTAATAGCGCTCGGGCTCGCTGACCGACTCACCGACGAGCGCGAATGCGGCGAAGTGAAGGATCCCCTCGAAGCCCTCCCCGAGCGCCCGTCCGGTGGCCTCGCGATCGCGCAGGTCGGCCTCGATGAGGCGTGCCCGGCCGGGGACCGCGTCGTGGTGGCCGCGTTCGAAGCTGTCGAGCACCACGACCTCGTGGCCGGCAGCCAGCAGCTGACGGGCGACGATCGAGCCGATATAGCCGGCGCCGCCAGTGACCAGCAGCTTCATCGCAGGGGAAACCAAGACATCGGTGCCGCGCAGATATAAACACGTGCGACGGTTCGACGGCCGCCGCGGCGTACTCACGGGCAGCGCCGAGGAGGCCATCGCACCCGAGAATCGGGGCCGCCCTCAGTAAAATCAGTGGTCTCTGGTAACCGCTCCGCGATCCCTCCAGGGCTCCCCTTTCCGTCCGGTCCGTCCGAAATCATCTGGTGTTCACCCCTCGGCCGGTCAGGAGTCGAGACGGGGCATCCGAACGAGCGGAAAACGAGAGGAGTAGGCAGGATGTCGCAAGCACCGCAAACCCACATCGGCCCCAGCGAGCGCGCGGGCGAGGGTCTCTCGATCCGCCGCTATTTCACGACGTCTGAACGGCATCCGTTCGATGCGGTCGAGTGGGAACTGCGGGACGCGCGGATCGGCCACGGCGACAAGGTCTCCTTCGAACAGCGCGACGTCGAGTTCCCGAAGGCGTGGTCGCAGAACGCGACCAACATCGTGGCCCAGAAGTACTTCCGCGGGCAGCTTGGTTCGGCGTCTCGGGAGCGGTCGGTCAGGCAGATGATCGGCCGCGTCGCCGGCACGATTGCGACCTGGGGACGCGAGCGCGGCTACTTCGCCACCGACGCCGACGGCGACATCTTCGAAGCCGAGCTGACGCACATCCTCCTGCACCAGATGGCGGCGTTCAATTCGCCCGTCTGGTTCAACGTTGGCTGGCACCCCGAGGGCAGCCCGAAGATGCAGGCCTCGGCCTGCTTCATCCTCTCAGTCGAGGACAACATGGAGTCGATCCTCGCCTGGAACTCCAAGGAGGGGATCATCTTCCGCGGCGGCTCGGGCTCGGGAATCAACTTGTCGAAGATCCGCGGCTCGATGGAGCCGCTCAGCCGGGGTGGTACCGCCTCGGGCCCGGTGTCGTTCATGCGCGGAGCGGACGCGTGGGCCGGCTCGATCAAATCAGGCGGTGGCACTCGACGTGCCGCGAAGATGGTGGTGCTCGACGTCGACCACCCCGACATTCGCGAGTTCATCTGGTGTAAGGCAAAGGAAGAAGACAAGGCAGCCGCACTCCGCGACGCAGGCTTCGACATGTCGATCGATGGGGACGGGTTCTTCTCGATCCAGTACCAGAACGCCAATAACTCGGTGCGCGTCACTGACGAGTTCATGCGCGCGGTGGAGAACGATGAGGACTGGCACCTGATCGCGCGGACGACGGGTCAGCCGATCGGGGACCCGATTCCAGCTCGCCGGCTGATGCGAGAGATCGCCGAGGCGGCCTGGCGGTGCGCCGATCCCGGGCGTGCAGTACGACACGACGATTAACCAGTGGCACACCTGTCCGGTGTCAGGTCGGATCAATGCGTCTAATCCGTGCTTCCCGGCGGATGCGCGCGTGCACACAACCAAGGGCTCTGCTCCCGATTGCCGAGACTTGGTGGAACGCGCCAAGGCAGGCGAGCAGATTCAGCGTGTACACGCACCGTGCCACCGCCAATGAACCCGGTGAGTGGCGCCGTCGCAAGCAGCCGTGGCTTTCATGCGCAACGGCGTCAGCCCGATCGTGCGGCTGCGATTCTCCAACGGCGCCCAGCTGCGCTGCACGCCTAACCATCGAATCTGGACTCTCAACCGAGGTTACGTTCGAGCGGAGGAACTGACAGAGCACGATCAAGTGATGTTGAACGACAGCCCGACTCCAGCGACCGATGCCTCTTGGGAGCTTCCGGTGCGGGTGGCGGCCGCTGCAAAGTCGTTCAATCGTGGGAGCTAGCATCATCTATCACGAGTTGCCCGAACGCTGGAGCGAGGGCCTCGGAGAGCTGACCGGCCACCTCATCGGCGACGGTTGCTTGACCGGCGTACAGACCCAGTGGGTGTATGGCGGCGACGACATCGACGACGGGTTGGCGCGCTCACACGAAGGATTGCTCCAAGAACTGATCGGCGGGATCTCCCGTGGGGACATGCCCAACGGAACGCTGCAGCTTCGAGCTGGAAGTGAGTCCGTGCGCGAGCTCTTCCGTGGACTCGGCGTTACCAGCGCCCGCGCACACGAGAAGCGTGTGCCGTCCGCGATCTTCACAGCCCCGGTCGAGGTTCAGGCGGCCTTCCTCCGAGGGCTTTTCGGCGCCGACGGCTGCGTGTCGCGTGTCGAGACAGGCGGCAAGGCGAGCCGGTACGTCGGTCTTGGCAGCCGAAGCGAAGCGCTCCTGCGCGACGCACAGCGGCTTCTGTCGACGTTTGGGATCCGTGGTCGGATCTACCAGATCAGCGAGGCTCGAACGCCGACGTTCTCCTACACACGTGTCGACGGGACGGCTGTCCAGTACGAATCGCGCCAGGGCTTCGACCTGCGGATCACAGGAAGCGATATGGCCCGGTTCGCCGACGCAATCGGATTCTCGACCCCCCGCAAGGATGCGGCATTAGAGGCGGTGTTGTCAGAGACCACTCGGTACAAGACCAAGTGCAGCACGCGCCTCGTGGCCCGCGAGGACGACGGTCAAGAGCACGTCTACAACCTGACCGAGCCGCTCCATCATTCTTATCTTGTCGACGGCTTTGTCGTTGCTAACTGCTCCGAATATATGCACGTCGACGACTCAGCCTGCAACCTTGCCTCGCTGAACCTGATGAAGTTCCGCCGCGACGACGGTACGTTCGACGTGGAGGCGTTCGAGCACGCGGTGGACATCATGTTCCTCGCGCAGGAGATCATCGTCTCCCCGTCGAGCTATCCCACCGAGAAGATCGGTGAGAATGCGCGCGCGTTTCGTCAGCTCGGCCTTGGCTACACCAACCTCGGTGCCTACCTGATGGCGGACGGCGTGCCGTATGACTCCGACACCGGGCGAGGGACCGCAGCGGCGATCACCGCGTTGATGACCGGCCGCGGGTATCTGGAGTCGGCGCAGGTCGCTGCGGCGATGGGGCCATATCGGCGGTACGCCGAGAACCGTGAGGCCCACAATGCGGTCATGCGCATGCATCGCGATGCAGCGCACGCGATCGCTGATGACAGTTGTAGTGACTCACAACTGCTCGCAGCGGCCCGATCTGTGTGGGACGAGGCCGTCACGGCCGGTGAGGCGCATGGTTATCGCAACGCGCAAGCCACGGTCCTTGCTCCAACGGGGACCATCAGTTTCCTTCTCGATGCGGACACGACCGGTGTCGAGCCCGACTTCTCACTGGTCAAGTTCAAGGAGCTAGTCGGTGGCGGCCAGATGACGATCGTCAACCGGACGGTGCCACTTGCGTTGCAGACGCTTGGGTACAACGACGAGCAGGTGGAACAGATCGTCGCTTACATCAACGAGCACGGGACGATCATCGGTGCGCCAGATCTGGCGGAGGACGACCTCGAGGTGTTCGACGTGGCGGTCGGAGAGCGGGCGATCTCGCACATGGGCCACATCAAGATGATGGGCGCAGTGCAGCCGTTCATTTCCGGTGCAGTCTCGAAGACCGTGAATCTGCCCGAGACTGCCACCGTGGATGACATTGCCGATGCCTACATCCAGGCGTGGCAGATGGGAGTCAAGGCGCTGGCGATCTACCGTGACGGCTCCAAGACCGCACAGGCGCTCCGCACCGACGCGCAGAAGGACGCACCGGTCTCCCCGGATGCTCAGGCCGCGATCGACAAGGCCGTCGCGGACGCGCTCGCCAAGGCGCCCCCCAAGCGCCGGCGGATGCCGCGCGAGCGCCAGTCGCTGACCCACAAGTTCTCGATCGGCGGCCACGAGGGGTACATCACCGCGGGCATGTACGAGGACGGGACGGTCGGCGAGATCTTCCTGACTGACATCGGCAAGGAGGGCTCGACCCTGCGCGGGATGATGAACTCGTTCGCGACTGCGATCTCGATCGCGCTCCAGTATGGGGTGCCGCTCGAGACGCTGGTGCGGAAGTTCAGCTACATGCGCTTCGAGCCCGAGGGGATGACCTCCAATCCGGAGATCCCGTTCTCGAAGTCGATGCCTGACTACATCATGCGCTGGCTGGCATCGCGGTTTCTGGATGTCGACCTGCAGGAGGAGCTGGGGATCCTCACCAAGGAGGTTCGTGCGCGCCAGGCAGCGGAGGACGCTGCCAGCTCGCACCTGGGCGATACCTCGACACCGGCGTCGGACGCACCCGCCGATCAGGAGGCCATCGTCCGCGGCGCCCCGCGCTGCTGCCTCAGCGCTGACCGACGACCCGCCAGTGATCCCAGCAGTGCGCCGGGGGCTTGACCTGGGGCCGGCGTGCCAGCAGTGCGGCGGCATGATGCAGCGAACCGGCAGCTGTTACACGTGCTCGAGCTGCGGGTTCAATACCGGCTGCGGGTGATGCCCGCGCACGCGGCGCGCACATGATGCCGGCAGGGTCGGTTGGTGTTGGCTGGATTCTGGCCGTTACCGGGGTGCCCACCCCGGCGATGGGCAGAACTGGCCACTCGATGGGCTAGCTAACTTAGCTAAAAAGCGATACCCTCCCGCCATGGCTCAGGTGGGGATGCACGAGGCGAAGACCAAGCTCTCCCAGCTCGTTGAGCGCGCCGAGTCCGGAGAGGACATCGTCATCGCCCGCAACGGGAAGCCGGTCGTTCGACTGGTCCCGGTGCGTAGCGCATCCTCACTGGCATCGGTCCGTGGCGCCTGGCGCGGGCGCGTCCAGATCGCTGACGACTTTGACGAGCTGCCGGACGACCTCGCCGAGGCGTTCGGCGCCCGGTGAAGCTTCTCCTCGACACGCACGCCGCGCTTTGGTGGTTGACCGACGACGACCGTCTCGGGCAAGTGGCCACGCGTCAGCTGACCGACGACCGAAACCAAGTCCTACTCAGCGCCACCGTGGTCTGGGAGGTCGCGATCAAGCGCTCCTTGGGCAAGCTTGACGCGCCGGGGGACTTTGCGTCCACGCTGCTGGGAGCGGGGGCTCAGGCGCTCTCGGTGACACTGGATCACGCAGCCGCCGTGGAGAGCCTGCCCTGGCACCACCGCGACCCGTTCGACCGGCTGCTCATCGCCCAGGCGCTGAGCGAAGGCGCAGCGCTCGTCTCACACGATGAGCGGTTCGGCGGATACGGCGTCCAGCGCATCTGGTAGCGCCTATAAGGCCGAGCCTAAAAACCAGCGGCACACGTGTGCCCGTACGATCCGACGATGCCCAGAACCACGATCGACGACCTGCTCACCGCGGCGAGAAGCCGCCTCCGCCGCCTGGACCCGCACGCAGCGAGCGCCGCCGTGCGCGACGGGGCGACGTTGATCGACATCCGGCAGGACTGGCAGATCGCCCGCGAGGGGACGATCCCCGGGGCGCTCCTGATCCACCGCAACGTGCTCGAGTGGCGGCTTGATCCCGGCAGCGACCATCGCGATCCGGCGGCCCCCGGTCTGGACGATCTCGTGATCGTGATGTGCGACGCGGGCTACACGTCGAGCCTGGCCGCGGCGACCCTGCAGGAAATCGGGTTCAGCCGCGCGACTGACGTCGACGGAGGCTTTCAGGCCTGGCGCGATGCCGGGCTCCCGGTCGAGCCTCCGCCCGACGCGTGAGCCGAACTTTCAGCACTCACAGGCCCTTAAGCATCCGCGCAAAGCGACGTAGGTAGCCTGAACCAGGTACTCGAACCCGGCGGAAGGCAGGCCGCGCTGATGGATCGCAAGTGGTGGACGCTGATCGCTGTGTGCATCGGCACGTTGATGCTGCTGCTCGACGTGACGATCGTCAACGTCGCGCTGCCCTCGATCCAGCGCTCTCTCCACGCGTCATTCAGCGATCTGCAGTGGGTGGTTGACGCGTATGCGCTGACGCTCGCAGCGCTGCTGCTCACCACGGGCTCGCTGGCGGACCTGTTCGGGCGCCGGCGGCTGTTCATGATCGGCCTCGTCCTCTTCACCGCGAGCTCGTTGGCGTCGGGCCTGGCTGCCAGCCCGCTGTGGCTGAACCTCGCCCGCGGCGCGCAGGGCGTCGGCGGCGCCGCGATGTTCTCGACTTCGCTGGCTTTGCTCGGAACTGCCTTTCAGGGTCGGGAGCGCGGGACGGCGTTTGGCATCTGGGGAGCGATTACCGGCGTTGCGGTCGCGATCGGACCGGTCATCGGCGGCGCTCTGACCAGCGGGATCTCGTGGCGATGGATCTTTCTCGTCAATGTCCCGATCGGCGCGATCGCGCTGGTCCTGTGCCTGCTGCGCGTGGATGAGTCGCGCCGCAGCGACGCTCAGCGGCCCGATCTGATCGGCGTGATCACCTTCAGCGGCGCGCTTGGGGTACTCGTCTACGCCTTGATCAAGGGCAACAGCAAAGGCTGGGGATCGCCGGTGATCCTCGCCTGCCTGATCGGCACGGTCGTGCTGCTCGTGCTGTTCGTCGTAGCCGAGCTGGTCCAGCGCGAACGCGCGATGTTCGATCTGTCGCTGTTCCGCAAGCCCACCTTCAGCGGCGGGTTGATCGCTGCGTTCGCGATCTCAGCCGGGCTTTTTGCGCTGTTTCTCTACATGACGCTCTACATCCAGGACGTTCTCGGCTATTCGGCATTCCAGACCGGGCTGCGCTTCCTCGTGCTGTCAGGGGCGATCCTGCTCACCTCTGGGCTGGCGGGACGTCTCACGGCACAGATCCCGATCCGGTTTCTGATCGCTCCCGGACTGGCCCTGATCGGAGTGGGTCTACTGCTGATGCGCGGACTCGACGCCAGCTCGGGCTGGACGCATCTGATCCCCGGCTTCATCGCCGCAGGCGCCGGCACGGGGCTGGTCAACCCGCCGCTGGCCTCGACCGCGATCGGAGTCGTCACCCCTGAGCGATCCGGGATGGCATCGGGGATCAACTCGACCTTCCGTCAGGTAGGAATCGCGACCGGCATCGCCGGCCTTGGCGCCGTGTTCTCGCACACCGTGCGCACGCAGATCGTGTCGCTGCTCGACAGCTCCCAGGCGGTTGGCACCCGGGCCTCGCATGCGATCGCCAGCAGCGTCGCGCAGGGCAGCGGAGCCGGCGGTCATCTCGGTCACCTGCCCGCGCGAGCGCGGCTGGACGTCGTCCATGCGATTCGCGTCGCCTTCGTCACCGGACTCAACGACGTGTTTCTGATCGGTGCGATCCTCGTATTCGTGTCGGCCGCTCTCACGCTGGTCCTGATCCGAAGCCGCGATTTCGAGGTTGGCTCGGCGCGGGGACCGCAGCCCGGTGCCGAACCCGGCCAGCCGGAAGGCGCGGCGCCGCGCAAGCCTCCCGAGCCCGCGCCGACGCCCTGACAGCGCGCGCGGAGCGGCCTCCGCGTAGGCGGCCGTCAGCGCTACGCGCGGCGTTAGCAGGCGAACGGTGTTGCTGAGCGTGTAGCAGGCGCTGTGTTGCGCGGGTGTTGCTTCAGGCGTTCCTGAGCCGGCCTTTATCCGGGATTGACCAGCCTGGTGACCGTGCGTCACAAGAACAAGTGAACGTGATCTCGACACGCGCGCGGTCCTTCGCTTCCACCGTGGCGATGCGGTCACCACGGGCGCGCCGACTGAGCACAATCACCCTCATCTCCATTGCCACGTTCGTGGGCGTGGCGATCTCAAGCCATGTCCAACTGGCGGACTCAGATCAGGCGCCGACGCCGCGGGCCACGGTCGCGATCGCCGGCAATGCGGCAGTCTCGCCCGTCCCCCGCTCCTACCTCGGCCTGTCGACCGAGTACTGGGCCCTGCCCCTGTACGCCCACCACCTACGCCTGTTCGAGCGGCTCCTCGCGATGTTCCACGTCCGCGGCGAGGGACCGCTCATATTGCGAGTGGGGGGTGACTCCGCCGATCGGGTGTTCTGGGACCCTCGGTCGCGCGCCCTGCCGCGCTGGGCCTTTCCCTTGACGCCTGGGTGGACGCGGCTCGTCGCCAAGCTGGTGCGACGGGTCGGGCTCCGGCTGATCGTCGACCTCAACCTGATCACCGGCTCGCCGGCCAGCGCGGCCGCCTGGGCCAAAGCGGCCGAGGTACGGCTTCCGCGCCGCAGCATCGTCAATTTCGAGATCGGCAACGAGCCGGACATCTACAGCCGTCCCGCCTGGCGCGGGGTCACGGCGCACGGGTCGATCAAGCACGGGATCCTGCCACCCGCCCTGACGCCGGGCGATTACGTGGCCGACTTTCGCCGCTATGCGCAGGCACTGCGACCCGTCGCGCCGGGAACCCCCCTGCTCGGGCCGGCGCTGGCGAATCCACGCGCGCATCTGTACTGGACCACCCACCTGATCGCCAGCCATCCATCGGGCCTGGACGCGATCACCGCGCACCGTTACGTCTACTCGGGCTGCGTCCACCCCCGGTCGCTGCGCTTCCCCACGATCGCGCGGTTGTTGAACCCGCGAGCAACGGTCGGCCTTGCCGCGAGCGTAAGCGGCGAAGTGAAGGCCGCCAAGCGGGCCGGCCTGCGCTTCCGGCTCACCGAGCTGAACTCAGTCAACTGCGGCGGCAGACCCGGCGTCAGCAACGCATTCGCGACCGCCTTGTGGGCGCCCGCTGCGCTGTTCGAGCTGCTCCGAGCCGGAGTCGACGGCGTCAACATTCACCTCCGCGCCGATACGATCAACGCTCCGTTCGCCCTTGGAGCTCGCGGACTGGTCGCGCGCCCGCTGCTGTACGGCCTGCTGATGTTCGCGCGGACGCTCGGCCCGCACACGGGCCTCGCGCCCCTCCGGGTAAGCGGCGCGCGCTCGCTGAAGCTTGCCGCGTGGGCGGTGCGAAGCGGCGGCGCCCATCTGCACGTGCTGCTGATCGACGCGGGCCGCCGCCCGATCCGGGTGCGACTCATAGCGCCCTCGCGGGGCCCGGCCACCATCGAACGGTTGCTCGCCCCGTCGCTGCGCTCGACCTCGGGCGTGACGCTCGACGGTCAGTGGCTTGGGCCCAGCGGCCGTTGGCAGGGGACCCCCGCCCCTGGGACCGCCCGCCTGACCCGCCGCGGATACCTGGTTCCCATGGCTCGGCTCAGCGCCGCGCTCGTGACCGCGCGCCTGGTTGCGGGCGCGCTCGTCCGTCGCCATCCGAGATGAGCGGACCCGCAGCCGGCGGCGCAGACCCGATGGGGGGTTCCCTCCCGGTCCGGTCGAGCAGGTCCTCACCGACCGGGAGCTCGTCGTCGAGCACCCGTCCCGAGCGGCCGGCGGCGAGCAGCGCGGTCAGCACGAGCGCCACTCCTGCGAGCTGCACCGCACTGGGGGACTCGCCGAAGATCACCGCCGCGAGCGCCACCGACCCAACCGGCTGGACGGTGAGCAGCATCGAGGTCATCGCCGCCGGCAGGCGCGGCAGCGAGGTTCCGATCAAGGAGCCAGCCGAGCACCTGTGAGCCGAGCGCAAGCGCGATCAGCCAGCCGGCGCTGGGCCAGGTCGGTACGAGGCGCGCATCACCGATCACCAGCCCCGCGGCGAGGCACAGGATCCCTCCCACCGCGGTCGCGTCGAACAGCGGTGCGGCCGGGCGGCGCAGATCGGCGCCGCTGTGGCGCAGCAGGAGCAGAAAGCCGACGTACGCGACGCCGGCGGCCAAGCCGAACAGGGTCCCCCGGGTCGGATTGCGGCCGTACGCGCCCTGCTCGAGCACCCCGGAGATCAGCAGCACGCCCAACAGCGAGACCGGCAGCGCCACGAGCACGTGGCGGCGGGGGCGCTCGCCGAGGATCGCCCACGCGACCAGCGGCACCAGGACGACCTGAATGTTTGCGAGCACGGTCGCGAGCCCGGCACCCACGTCGGCGATCGAGTGATTCCAGAGCAGCAGGTCAACCGCGAAGAACACGCCCGCCAGGAGCCCTGCCCGGCGCTCACGCCAGGGGCGCGCGCCGAAGCGCCGGTTCTCGATCACCGCCAGTAGCCCGAGGACCGGCAGAGCGTACGCGCAACGCCAGATCGCCGCCGTCGATGGCGATGCGTGGCTCAGGCGGACGAAGATGCTCGAGAAGGCAATCGTGACCGCGCCGAGCAGCGCGCACTGGCGCTCTCGCCCACGGACCCATCCCATCAGTCCGGCGTCGTCGCCAGGGGCGCGTTGGTCCATCACACGATTTCTAGCGTGACCGGCTGCTCCGCCAGGGGAAGGCGCCGTCCGCGCGCCGCTCCTGGCAGGATGGCCGGCCGGATGGAGCAAGAGTCACAGCTGGAGCTGATTCGCAGGCGCTGCCAGGAGATCCTGAGCCAGAACTGGCGCGAGGGAACCCGCTCGACAGACGGAACCCGATTTGCCTACACGTGCCCGAGCCCCGGTCACTACCCCTGGCAGTGGTACTGGGACTCGTGCTTCACGGCGATCTCGTGGCGGCGGTTCGACGAGGACCGGTCAGCCCAGGAGCTGCGGTCGCTGCTGGCGGCACAGCGTGACGACGGCTTCATCGGGCACACCATCTTCTGGAATCAGCCGCTGTCCGGCAGCCGGCGCTACACGTACAACGTGACATCGGACAACGCGACGATGACCGCCAGCATCCAGCCGCCGGCGCTTGCCTGGGCGTGGCGAATCGCGGTCGGAGATCCCGCCGCGGAACCCGCCATCAGACGCCACTACGAGTGGCTGGCCGAAAACCGCGATCTCGATGGCGACGGCCTGTTGTGGATCGTGCAGCCCGACGAGTCCGGGCTCGACGCCTCCAACCAGTTCGACCCGATCTGGGGCCATCGCGCCCACGGCCTGCCGGGCTTCCTGCTGCTGGTGCGGCGAAACCGCCGGCTGGGCTACGACCTGCGCCGAACCGCGGCGGCGGGCGGCCCGGTGTGTCTGGAAGTGCTCACCAACGTGCTCTACAACCTCTCGCGCCTGGCGCTCGGGCTTCCTTCGCTGACCGAGGCGCTGGTGGAGCGGACGTTTGACGAGCGCAGGGGCCTGTTCGTGCCCCAGTCGCGCCCCGCGCCGGAGCGCACGCCACCGGTCGCCGTGGCGGCGCTCGCACCGCTGGCCTTACCCGATCTGCCCGAGGCGATCGGGCGGCGCCTGGTCGAGGAGCACGTGCTCGATCCCGGGCGCTTCTGGCTGCCCGTCCCGTGCCCATCGGTATCCGCGGATGAACCGACCTTCACCGTCCCGGACACGGGGTCGCTCGGGCTGCGCCGGTATTGGCGCGGTCCCACCTGGATCAACACCGCCTGGCTGGTGTGGCTGGGACTGATCCGGCTGGGTTATGACCAGCCGGCGGCTGAGCTGGGGCAGCGACTCGCGGATGCGATCGCCGCGGTCGGCCTGCGCGAGTACTACGACCCCTACACCGGCACGGGCATGGGAGCCGTCGACTTCGGCTGGTCGACCCTTGTGCTCGAGCTGCTCGATCCGGATCCGCGCGCGAGGGTCAGCTATTTAGCGGCACAGCCCGCTCAGCCTCCCGCGCGCAGCTAGCAGAGCCAGGATTATTTCCACACCCGCGCCTCCGGACTATTTCCCGATTAGGACGGCAAGATACGCGAGCGCAACGACGATCCGAGCGCCAGGCCGCGCGCCATCACCAACCGCGGCCGGGCCGCGCTAACGTGAAGGGCATGGAAACCGATCGCCAGATGGACCTAACCGACGAAGAATGGCGTCAGCGGCTGACGCCGGAGCAGTACGACGTACTCCGCAATCACGGGACCGAGCGTCCGTTCACCGGAGCCTACGTCGACGTCAAGGACGACGGTACCTACCGCTGCGCCGGATGTGGCGCTGAGCTGTTCAGCTCGGATACGAAGTTCGAGTCCGGGACCGGCTGGCCAAGCTTCTATGAGCCCGCGGTCGCCGAGAACGTCGAGCTGCGCGAGGATCGCAGCCTGGGAATGCGGCGCACCGAGGTGATCTGCAAGCGATGCGGCGGCCACCTCGGCCACGTGTTCGACGACGGTCCCGAGCCCACGGGTCAGCGGTACTGCATCAACAGCTGCGCGCTGGAGCTGGACCCCGCTCAGAGCTGACGCGGCGGCCGATCCGAGCCGCGCTACTCCTGAAAGCGCCGCCGCTCGCGGAGCTTCACATAGCCGTAGCCGCCAATCACCAGCACAACCAGAGCGCCCGCCGCGTAAAAACCAAAGCGCGTGATCAGGTCGGCGGCAGCGGTGCCGACGAAGTAGCCGACCAATCCATACGTCACGCCCCAGGTGATGCCCCCGAATGCGTTCCAGACGAAGAATGTGCCGAAGTGCATCTTGTTGATCCCCGCCAGCCACGCCGCGGCGAAACGCACGAACGCGATCCAACGAGCGATGAAGACCGCCTTTGGACCATGACGCTTGAAGAACTTGTCGCCGGCATTGATGGCGTCGATGCGTCGCTGGCGAAGCGGACCGGGCGCCTCCAGCACGTCTCGTCCGAGGCGGCGTCCTAGCAGGTAACCGATGTTGTCGCCGACAATCGCCGACGCGACTCCGATCACGATCACGAGCCAGATCTGAAGCTTTCCCTGGCTCGCGAGCACGGCCGCAAGGACCAGCGCAGTCTCGCCCGGGGACGGAACCCCCATCGACTCGAGCCCGATGATCGCCGGCAGGAAATAGCCAAGACTGCTCGAGACATTGATGATCGCCGCCAGTCCGAGCATTAAGGCGGAGCTGCGATCACGTGTCCGTCCAGGGCTTTCGGAGCACTGCCAGCAGCGACAGCCCGGCGGGCAGGGTGCGGCCCTGGCCGAGCCATCCCGCCTCGAGTCTCAGCGGCTGCTCGAGGACGTCATTGAGCCACGCGGGCCCGAGCTCGAGATCGCTGGTGTAGCCGTTGCCGCTACGCAGCCGGCGCTGGCTCAACCGGACGATCGCGGCCGGGGCCAGCAGCAGGCTGTTGAAGGAGCTCATCCAGGCGATCGCCCAGCCGGCGTCCACAGCCGCCCCGCGCAGGGAGCGCCGCGAGTATCGCCGGTAGTGGTGGTTGGCCTCGTCGTGCAATGACCAGAGCATCTGGTAGGCGGGGACCGTGACCAGCATGAAGCCACCCGGCTTGCACACGCGCCGCAGCTCTACGAGCGCCGCACGATCATCAGCGGTGTGCTCGATCACGTCCAGACAGGTGATCAGGTCGAAGGTGTCCGGCGGCCATGGCAGCTCCTCCAGTCGACCGACGAGCACCTCCGCGACCCCCCGCGAGCGTGCCAGCTCGGCGGACTGGTCATCTAACTCGATCCCCGCCGGATCGCCGTAATCGACCAGCTCCTCGAGCGTGCGGCCCGAACCACAGCCGGCGTCGAGTATCCGTGCCCCTGGCATCAGAGGCAGCCTGTCCAGCTCGGCCCGGATGATCCGCCGCCGCCCGCGGTACCACCAGTGGTGGTCGTCGACCGCCAGCGTTGCCTTCCTCAATTGTGGGTCCATCGAGAGTGATGCTGTCAGCTGACGGCAGGCGAAAGCGTCCTGCTCACATGCGGCGCGGCCGGAAGCCGGAGCGTGAACTTCGCGCCCGGGCCGTCGCCATCCTCCAGCAGCAGCTCTCCCCCCATCCGCTCGGCCAACTCCCGGCCGATCGCCAGGCCCAGACCGAAGCCCGCCTGCCCGCGCGTCTCCCGTCCGCGCTGAAAGCGCCGGAAGATCTGCTCACGCTCCTCGAGCGGAACACCCGGCCCTTGATCGCAGACGCTGACCTGCACGTGCGGGCCGCCCTGAACCGTGATTCGCAGCTCCGAGTCCGTCGGGCTCACCCGGACGGCGTTGTCCAGCAGGATCCGGAGAATGCGGGCGATGCTCCCGGGGTCGCCGACGGCCCACACTGACGCGCCGTCGTCGTCGAGCCGGGTGGCGATGTGCCGCTCCTGGGTTCCGAGCTCGAACTCGGCCAGCACCGCCCGGCTCAGCTCGCCCAGCTCCACCGGCTCGGAGCGAAGCTCGACCTTGGCGTCGAGCCGGGAGAGATCAAGGAGATCTGCCGCCAGGCGTCCCAGGCGTCGGGACTGGGCGCGCGCCCGGTCGAGCAGGGCGCGCGCATCCTCGAGGTCGGGCTGTTCGTAGCGAAGGTCATCGTCGAGCAGCTCGAGCATCCCTTCCAGCGAGGTGAGCGGCGTGCGCAGCTCGTGCGACGCGGTCGCCACGAACGATCTGCGTGCCTCCTCCTGTTGCTTGAGGCGCTGCTGCATCGTGGCCAGCGTCCGCGCCAGGTCGCCGACCTCGTCGCGGGCGCGGTCGACGGGCACCTCCACGTCGGGACCCTCCTGCGCGAGCTCGAGCGCGGCTTCGCGCAGTCTCCTGAGGCGCCGCACGAGTCTCGCCGAGAGCGGGATGCCGAGAATCAGCGTCAGCCAAGGCCGGCAAGCGCAGCGGTGATGAACGCATTGCGCACGGCGCTGACGGCGCTGGGGATCTCGTCGATCGGCTTGCGAACGGCGAGCACGTACAAGCTCGATTTCGAGCCCCGATTGTGGTCGAAGGGGATCGCAGCCTCCGCGTACTCGGTCCCCGTCGATCGTGCCGAAGCTGAAAATGCGTTTGTTGGTGCTGAAGGCCTGGGCCACGTCCGTGTAGGCGTCGTCATCCGAGCTGTCGCGCGACCTCAGAAGCGGGGTGCCGTAGTCGCCGTACGGACCCGGGTTGCCGAGCACCGTGACCGTGGCGCCGATCCGGGTGGAGAGCCTGGTCTGGGCGTCCTCGAGCGCGGACCGCTCCTTCGCCGAGTTGGCCACGTTGGCCAGATGCAGGCGCTCGAAGGTCCGGATCGTCCCCTTCTTCTTCAGATCCTGTTTCAGCGTCACCTTCTCGGCGTTGCGCAGGCTCTGCTCGAGGGGACCGAGCAGGGCGATCGCGGCCACGGCGAGCGTCGCGACGGTGGTCACGAGCACTGCGCCGACGATCCGACCGCGTAGACCGAGGGCGCCACGGCCTGGCCGCCCCAGCATCACTAAGGTCCTCGCAGGCGGTAGCCGGCGCCGCGCACGGTGAGGATGTAACGCGGCTTCTCTGGTTCGGGCTCGAGCTTCTCGCGCAGATGTCGGATGTGCACGTCGATCGCTCGCGGATCCCGATAGGCGCTGTCGCCCCAGATCGCCCGCAGCAGCTCCTGGCGGTTCAGCAGCCGGCCAGGGTCCGCCATCAACGCGTCGAGGAGCTCGAATTCAGAGAAGGTGAGCCTCACGGGATTGCCCGAGATCGTCACCTCGCGCTGGGCGCGGTCCAGCGAGATCGGTCCCACGACCAGCACCTCATCGCCCATCGCGCGGGTCCCGGCGCGCCGCAGTACCGCCCGAATCCGGCTGCGAAGCTCGGCCAGCCCGAACGGCTTGGTGACGTAGTCGTCGGCTCCCGCCTCCAATCCGAGCACCGCGTCGGCCTCGGAATCAAGCGCCGTCAGCATGATGATGGGTACCACGTTACGCCGGCTGCGCAGCGTCCGGCAAACCTCGTAGCCGTCGGGACCCGCGCCCAGTGCCACGTCGAGCAGCACGATGTCGAACTGGTCAGTGCTGGCCCGGTCAATCGCGGCGCGACCATCGGCGACCGCGAGCACGCGATGGCCCTCGCGCGAGAACGAGCGGGTGAGCATCTCCCGCAGGTCTGACTCGTCGTCGACCACCAGGATGCTCAGCGAAGCGCCGGCATTTCGCGGAGGTGCCGCCACCGGGATCTGACGTTCAGTTGACATCAATTGACGCGATCGTACCCCAGTGGACCCGCGGGACTGCGCAGTCGCTCCCGGCCGGCGGCGGCAAGACGAGCGTTCGCCCGCCGGACATCGGCGAGACGAGCGTTCGCCCGCCCGACAGCCACATGGACCGCACCCGGCTCGAGAAGTCCATCCCCGCTATGAGAGGCGCGCAATCGCCTCCAGATCGTGTTCGGAGACAGGCGGCTCGGCGGCAGCCGCTGCGGCCCGGCGCGGCACCAGCCGACCCGCCGCCGCGACTGCCCACAGCAGCGCCAGCCAGGTGGCCGTGGCCAGACCCACGTGGACCCACACCATGTCGGACGGAAGGTGCAGCTCGTACTGCACGGTGCCCACCAGACCCTGGGCCGCCACCAGCACGCCGAGCGCCGTCAGCGGTTCGAGCGTCTGCTGCAAGGCTCCGCGGTGGCGCTGGAGCAGCCACACCAGAACCACGGCCACCCCGAACAGCGCGGCGATCGTGGCGTGCTGATGGACCGTCCAGGTGAGCGTGTCAGCCCCCTTGAAGCGAAGGCGATGAACGTGCTGTCCACTGAATCCGCCCGAATGGGGCCCGGCCGCCGTGGCGGCTGTGCCCGCGAAGATCGTCAGCGCGCCCAGCGGCGCCAGGGCCCGGACCGCCCACACCGACACCCGATCAGTGCAGCGCGCACGCGATCCCGGCTCATACGTGCTTCGCCAGGCCAGCGCAAAGGCAGCCACCAGGATCAGCAACGAAAGACTGAAATGCGCCATCACGAACCCCGGCGCGAGATGGTGCAGGACGGTGAAACCGCCCAGCACGGCCTGCGCCACCACGCCCAGGGGCAGCGCCAGCGCCAGCCACGCGAGGTCGCGCCGAAAAGGGCGCCGAGTGAAAGCAAGCACCGCGGCAACCACCGCGATCACGCCCACGACCCCGGACACCGCGCGGTTGCCGAACTCGATCAACGCATGCGAGCTGAGCGGCGGCAGCGGCGTACCGCCGCACTTGGGCCAGTTCTCGCACCCCAGCCCGGAGTCCGTCAGCCGCACGGCGGCCCCGCTCAGCACGATCAGCGTCAGCGAGGCGAGCGTCACGTAGGCGACGCGTCGGTACTGGGTCGGCGTTACGGCGAGGCGCTCGAGCACTCAGCTCCACATGGTATTGACCGTCGGCTAGAAGGCGCGCACCTCCATCGATGACTCATTGGTCGTCGGGGCGGACTGGAAGTGGGCTGCAGTAGCCTCTCGGCTTCGGCAACCCACGGGCTCTTCCGGTCCCTCTTTTCAGGCCCGAGGGCCCAGGTGCCCAAGCACGGCAAAGTAAAAATCGAACCCCGAAGAAGCAACGTTTCCACGCTGTCATGCTGACGCTTCCCATGGGCTGGATCGAGCTGCCCGATGGCCCGATTTCCGTCCAAACGCCCCGCAGGCTGACCGGGTGGGTCCTGTTTTCCACAGAGACCACAGACTTCGTCGAGATCAGCGTCGACGGCCGCCCCCTTGGCCGAGCCCGCCTGGGTCTGCCACGACCGGATCTGGCATCGATCACCGACGTCGCCGCCGCCCCGACTTGCGGGTTTGAGTTCTGGATCGGTCCGGCCGACGTCGCCCCGGACGCCGAATCAGTGGCCCTTCGCGCCGAGGCCGTGGGCCGAACGGGGCGCCGTCTGTCAATCGGTCCCGTCATCGTGCAACTGCTTCCAGCTCGCCCTGACGACGGGGTCGACAACGAGCTAGAGGACGCGCAGTTGGCTCGTATGCGCCAGCGCGTGGCCCGCGCTGCTCGGCGCCGGCCCGTGCGGGCGCAGGGCCTCCGACTCCTGGCCTACAGCCATCGGCTGGAGCGGTCGGGCGCGCCCCTGTATCTGCTCACGCTCTTAGGCCACCTGAAGTCCCAAGGTTTGCACTGCTCGGTGGTCAGCCCTGAAGACGGACCGCTGCGGGCGGTGTTCGAGAGAATGGGGATCGCCGTGCACGTCAGCCACGGCGCTCAATACCCCGACGCTATCTCCTACGAATCCAAAATGTGGGAGCTGGCAGCGTGGGCCGCTCCGCATGGATTCGACGTCGTGCACGTCAATGCGATCGACTCGTTTCTGGGCGTGGACCTGGCGACCCGGCTCGGCATACCGGCCATCTGGGCGATCCATGAGAGCTTTTCGCCGGATGAGTGGTTCGCGGCCAACGAGTGGTCGCCCGAGACCTACGTGCGAGAACGCATGATGAGCGCCTTTCGCTCGGCATCAGCCGTGTTGCTGGCCACTGACACCACCCGCAACCAGTTGCTTGCCTACGGGCCGTCCGATCGCTTGGTGACGCTGCCCTACGGGATCGACCTCGAGCGAGTCGCAGCCTACCGCGCCGGCGCCGATCGCGTAGACACGCGTAAGCGTCTGGGTGTCCCGCAGGAGGCCACGTTGGTACTCAGCCTGGCCTCGATCGAACCGCGTAAGGCTCAGACCACGATCGCCACCGCGTTCGCCGGCGTGGCCGAGGCCCACCCCGGAACCCACCTCGCCCTGGTCGGCGAGACCGGACAGGACTGGACAGCTCCCTACAGCGCTGCGTTGCGTGAGTTCATCCGGCGTACCGGGCTGGAATCTCGCGTGACGATGGCCCCGGTGACGGCGAATTACTATCAGTGGCTGGAGATCGCCGACATCTTCGTGTTGGCCTCCGACATCGAGTCGCTGCCGTTGGCCGTGCTCGAGGCCATGGCCTTCGAGGCGACGATGGTCGCCACCGCCGTGTTCGGGCTCCCGGAGCTCGTGCACGAGAGCCTGACCGGCTTTCTGTGTCGCCCCAGCGACGTCGGCGATCTGACCGCCGCGCTCCGACGGGCGCTGTGCCTGGCCGTAGACGACCGCCGCAGGGTGGCTCGCGCCGGCGCCCAGGCAGTCACCCACCAGCACGACATCCAACGGTATGCGGCGCGATATGGTGCGCTGGTGCGGGCTCTGGCCGAGGATCCCCAGGCGCCTCCGGCGCCCTTCCTCACCGACGACCAACGAGGACCACCGATGGTTGCCACGAAGCTCGGCTCGGCATGAGATACACAGGCGGCAGTGTCCCGCTGCCTCCCCCGTCGCTGGCCGACCGGGTGCTGGGTGAGGACCGGTCGGCCCCCGATTACGACCCGGTGGGCCTGTTCGACGCTGAGGGCGCAGCGGCCAAGCGGGCACTCCTGGACTTGCTGGGTTCCGGTTTTTCGTTCGAGGGTCGCCGCTTTCTGGATTTCGGATGCGGGGCGGGCAAGCTCCTGCGCCACCTTCTCCCGGAGGCCGAGACGGCCGAGGTCTACGGTTGTGATATCGACGACGCCAGCATCTCCTGGCTGCAGCGTCACCTGAGCCCGCCGCTGCACGTGTTCGTAAATGGCGTGGCGCCTCCTTTGCCGCTCCCTGACACGCACTTTGATGTGATCTACGCGTCCTCGGTGCTCACGCACATCACCGACCACTGGAGTGCGTGGCTGATCGAACTCCACCGGCTGCTGAAGGACGACGGCCTGATCATCGCCAGCTTCATCGGCGAGTCAATGAGCGAAGCGATCGCGGGTGAGCCGTGGTCAGACGACGAGATCGGCATGACCGTCTTCGACTACGGGACGGACTTCGCTGAGGGGCGCCAGGGGCCGATGGTGCTGCATTCGGCGTGGTGGATCAGAGAGCACTGGGGGCGCATCTTCGATATCGAGTCCCTTATCGCCGGCGAGCCCGGGGGGCAGGGAGTCGTCACTCTGCGAAAGAAGGGCGTTATGCTCCGCTCCGCCGAGCTGGAACGCGCGGACCCGGGCGAACCGCGTGAGCTCTACGCGGCACAGCGCCAGATTCGCCAGCTTGAGCGCGAGCTGCTGCGTGTACGGCGCGAACGCGACGACGAGGTGCGGCGCCGTCATGAACTGGATGCCGACCGGACGCTCCCGCCCCCCGAGGAGGCCCCGCCGCTCCTACCCGACCGACCGAGCCTCGCGCTTGTTGAGGGCCACCTCGGCGCGCTCGCTGCCCGCCTGGAACGCGGAGCCGCCGAGCCGCCGCGGCCTGGCTCGGGCGCCGCGCGCCGCTTCGTGCGGGCGACGCTTCTGCGACTCCTGCGTCCCCACACCGTCCATCAGGAGCACATCAACCACGATGTGCTGGCCACCCTGGCGAGCCTGACTGCGGCGCTGGCCGGCACCCAGCCCGCCATTACGGCGTCCTCGCCTGCTGCCGAGGGGCAACGGGAATCCTCAGCGGCGCCTTCCAGTAGTTCGCCGTCAACGAGCACGAGCTCGTCGTGATGGTGAAGGATTAGATTGACCTATGCCTGCCTCGCTACGCGACCCACGTCATGGGCTTGTCGGCGCCGCTCCCCCGAGCAACGTAGGCGAGGGGTCGATCGAAGCGTGGCAGAGCGAGGAGAGCTGCTGGGTGACGGGATGGGCACTGTTTCCCTCCGAGACCATCGCGCGGGTGGAGATCAGCGTGGACGGGCGCTGGGTCGCACGGGGGCGTCCGGCGGTGGCGCGACCAGACCTAGCCGAGGCAAGTTCACTGCCCGCGGCCGGGCTGTGCGGATTTGAGTACATTCTGGAGCCCGACGATCTCCCCCCGAGAGCCGATGCGGTCACGCTCGGCGCGTGCGTGTTGGGAACGCGCGGCAGCGTGGCTTGGTTCACCAAGGAGGCGGTGCCTGTCCGCCAGAGACCGTCCGGCTCCTCGGCCTCAGAGCTCAATGGCGATATGGACCTAGCTGACGACCTCGCGGTGTTGCGGCGCCGTGTCCAGGGGGTGATCGCGTCAATGCCGCCCCCTCCCACGCACCCCCTGAAGCTGCTTGGCTTCTCGCACCAGCTCGGCTACGGCGGAGCGCAGTTGTTTCTGGTCGAGGTGCTTGGCCTGCTGCAATCGAACCTCGGTTCTGAATGCGTGATGGTGAGCTTGGAGGACGGGCCCCTGCGCGAGCTGCTCGAGTCCCGTGACGTGCCTGTTCACATCATCCACGCCGACAGGGGCCAGAATCCGATTGTTTACGAGGGCAAGATGCTGGAGCTCGCAGCCTGGGCGGCGCCGCAGGGCTTCAATGCGATCCTGGTCAACACCGTCGATCCCTTCATCGGCATCGATCTGGCCGAGCGGCTCAACGTGCCCGCCGTGTGGCTGGTACACGAAAGCTACGACCTCGCAAACTGGTGGGACATGGCCTACGGCAGCACGAATACATACATGTGGGACCGCATGAAGCGGGCGATGAGGACTGCCGAGGCCGTCGTCTTCGAGGCCGAGCGTACCCGCCAGCAGTATCTTCCCTACGCCAGCCCGGACCGACTGATCGCTGCCCCCTACGGAATCTCGTTCGATGAGATCGATCGCTATCGGGCGAGACTCGATCGCCGGCAGACGCGACGACAACTCGACATCGCCAAGAACGCCACCGTCATCCTCTGCCTTGGCACGATCGAGCCGCGCAAGGGCCAGGCGGCGCTCGCGCTGGCGTTCTCCGAGTTGGCCGAGGCGTATCCCGAGGCCGTACTGGTGCTCGTCGGCGAGACCGATTGGGGGTGGCTGGAGTCTCTGAACGAGGAGCTGCGTCGCTTCATCGGCCGGGCGCAGCTCGAATCACGGATCGCCATGGTGCCGGTCACGAACGATCCGTATCGCTGGTTGGCGATCGCCGATGTGTTCGTGCTGGCCTCGGACATCGAATCGCTGCCGCGGGTCGTGCTCGAGGCAATGGCCTTCGAGCTGCCCGTCATCGCCACCTCGATCTTCGGCGTGACTGACCTGATCGAGGACGGACGTACCGGCTATCTGTGCCAAGCCCGCGACGTCGCCAATCTCCGCGATGCGCTGGAGCGGGTCTTGGGCAGCAGCCCTAACGATCGGCGCGCGGTGGCTAGGGCGGGGGCCGAGCACGTTCGTCGCCACCACGACGCCCGCGACTACGCCGGGCGCTTCGGCGACCTGCTCCAGGCCCTGGTTGCGAACCCGCGCGCGCTGCCTGGCCCCGCGCTCAAGCTGGCATGACCAGCGCAGCGGAACTCCAGGAGCTGCTAGCACGCGTCGAGGCCGGCGTTGCCGCTCCTCCACACCCCCGCACGGGCTGGACACGCCGTCTCACGCGGCGCCTCGCCCTGCGGTCGATGAAGCCCCACACGAGCTATCAGCAGAACATCAACCGGGAGCTCGCCATCGCCGTCCAGGACCTAGCCGCTCGAGTCCAGCAGCTGACAGATGCGGCTTCGCAGACCGCCGAAGACCTGGAGGAGCGGCTGAAGCTGACCGACGGGCGGCTGCGAGCTAACCTGCCCCGGATCCGCACGCTCGAGTCGCGTCTGGCGGAGGTGCGTTCCGACCACGTATCGCTGCAGAACGGGCTCAGTGCAATGGAGCAGCTTGTTTGGGCGGCTCGCTACCGGCCGACGATGTTCGGGCTGGCACTCGAGCCGTTTCGCGACGACGACGCCGGTCGCGTCTACGGCTTTCGCGCCACCGCCGCGAAGAGCAGCGGACCGGAGGAGCTTTATCGGCGGATACTGGACGTCTTCGGGTCAGCTGAGGTGGCCCAGGAACGCCGCAGCGTCTACCTCGACATCATCGGCGAGCATTCACCCGTCGTCGATATCGGTTGCGGGCGCGGAGATTTTCTGGACATGCTGCGCGGACGCGGCATCAGTTACGTCGGCGTCGACCCCGACGGCGCGATGCTGGCGGCGGCTCGTGACCGAGGGCACGAGGACCTTGTCGAGGCCGACGCGAACTCATACCTGGAGAGCGTGCCCGACGACAGTCTGGGAATTGTGTTCTGTGCCCAGGTGATAGAGCATCTGTCGGCCGACTACCTGCTTCGCTTCATGGCGCTCGCACTGGCCAAGCTCAAGCCCGGGGGACTCCTCATCGCCGAGGCGCCCAACCCCCACAGCCCCTACACAAGCAAGATCTTCTGGGTCGACATCACTCACCGGGGCCCGGTGTTTCCCGAGGTCGCGCTTACCGTTACCTGGGCGCTGGGCTTCGGGTCGGCTTATGTGTTCCATCCGGCTGGATCGGGCGACGCTGAGGCGGATCGCTTCTCCGAGCCTGAGTTTGCCCTCGTCGCCGCCAAGGCGCACGCGGACCGGGCGGCGGCGTAATGAGCACAGCGGTGGCTGGCGCTCCACCACCCATACCGCCGCGCGAACTGGCGGCGCGCGTGGTCAGCGCCAGCGAGCCTGACCCCAATCACGCGCTGGAGAGGATCGGACGCTCCGCTCGGGAGCTGGTGCGCAGCGCGCTGCCGGTGGGCTGGTCCTTCGCAGGCAAGCATGTGCTGGACTTCGGGTGCGGTCCGGGCACGCTCCTGCGACAGTTCCTCGATGAGGCCGCGAGCGCCCAGTTCGTGGGCTGCGATATCCACGAGCCGAGCATCGCGTGGCTCGAGCAGACGCTATGCCCGCCGCTGCACGTGCTGGTCAACGGCGAGGCGCCGCCGCTAGCGTTCCCCGAGGGCCATTTCGACCTGATCCTCGCCATCTCGGTATTCGGACACATCACCGACCATTGGAGTGGGTGGCTGGTAGAGCTTCACCGCCTGCTCGATGACGATGGGGTGATGATCGCGACGCTGATGGGAGAGGGCATGTCCGAGGCCATCTCCGGACAGCCGTGGTCGCCGGAGACGGTGGGAATGAACGTCTTTGAGTACTGCGCCGGCTTCGCCGGCGACAGTCAAGGGCCGATGGTGCTGCATTCACCATGGTGGGTCGAGAGCCACTGGGGGCGGATCTTCGAGGTCGAGATCCTGGACTACGGAGGCCCCGGACGGCACATGGCGCTCAACCTCCGCAAGAAGCTCGAGTCGGTTAGCGTCGAGGAGCTCGAGCGGCCCGATCCTGCCGAGCCGCGGGAGGCAACGGCGATGCTCGAGCAGATCCGCCAATTGCGCCGCGAGCTGCGCGACGCGGTCTCCGAGCACCATCGCTGAAGACCGGTGCCCGACGAACCGCGCTGGCAGGGGCGGTGCGCCCGGGTGCGGAGATGTTCATTGCAGGAGCCGAGTCAAGGCGAATACCACGTCGTGCTGGTCGGACTCCGTCACCTTGGGGCTCAGCGGCAGACTCACCGTTTGCTCGGAGATCGCGTTCGCGACTGGGAAGTCCTCCGGGCGCAGTCCGTACTTGTCTCGGTAGAACGGGTGCAAGTGGACTCCCCGGTAGTGCACCCCGGTTCCGATGTTGCGCGCGGCCAGTGCGTTCAGTAGCTGATCGCGCGTGAGCGGTGCGTCGGGGTCCAACAGCACCTGGTAGAGGTGGCGTGCGTGCTTGGTCCCTTCGTCGGGCGGGAGCGGCGTCTGGAGCGGGAGTCCCGCGAGCAATTCGTCATATCGCTCCCACTGCTGCCGGCGGAGCTCGATCCCTGCGTCCAGCCGGGGAAGCTGATGGAGACCGAGTGCCGCCTGGACGTCTGTCATGTTGAACTTGAACCCCGGGCTCACGACCTCGTAATGTCGAAACCCGACGTCGGAGAATCGCTGCCACGCGCCGAGGCTGAGGCCGTGTAGCGCGAGCCGCTCAACCTCGGCGGCGATCTCCGGGTCCTCCGTGGCGAGCGCGCCGCCCTCGATGGTCGAGACGTTCTTGGTCACGTAGAACGAGAACGCGGTGAGGTTGCCGAACGCTCCGATCTTGCGACCGCGCCACTCGGCGCCGATCGCGTGCGCGGCATCCTCGACCACGGCCAGACCGTGCCGGTCACGCAGCGCGGCCAGGTGATCCATGTCGACGGGGCGACCGGCGAGGTGCACGGGCATGATCGCGCGTGTCGCCGACGTGATCGCCGCCTCGGCCGCCTCGAAGTCCATCAGACCGGTGCCCGGGACCGAGTCGATCAGAACCGGCGTCGCGCCGGTGTGCTCGACCGCGTTCGCGGAGGCGACGAACGTCATCGCCGGGACCAGCACTTCGTCGCCGGGACCGACCCCAAGCAGGCGCATCGAGAGAATCAGCGCCGCCGTGCATGAGGAGACGCAGCGGCAATGGGGGACCCCCACGTACTCGCCGAGCATCGTCTCAAACCGCTGCACCTTCGGCCCAGTTCCCACCCACCCCGAGCGCAGGGAGTCCACGACCTCGGCGATCTCAGCCTCGCCGATGGTGGGACTGCCGAATACAAGGAAGGTGTCTCGCATGCAATCGACTCCAGTGCGCCAGGCCGACCCTAGCTCCGCTTGAGTCGGCGTTGCAGCGAGGCGGTGCGGCACTCAGCTGCACATGGTATTGACCCCGGCTGCGGTCGCGCCTGCGAGGCGAGCCAGGAAAAGGCTCCGCGATCAACCCTGCAGGGATCGAAGATCGGCGTCGACCATCCGCTCGATCAACTGCTCGAAGGTCAGGCTCGACCGCCAGCCGAGACGGTGGCGCGCACGGCTCGGATCACCCACCAAAAGCGTCCTCTCGGGTTCGCGCACCAAATCGGGATCGACTCGAATGTGGTCCTGCGCTCTCAGGTCAACGTGTGCGAATGCGATTTCAGCCAGGTCAGCGACCGTATGGCCGGTGCCGCTGCAGAGGATGTAGTCGTCGGGCTGATCCTGCTGGAGCATCAGCCAGGCTGCCTGCATGATGTCGCCGGCGAACGACCAGTCGCGAACGGCGCTCAGATCGCCCAGGACGAGCTCGTCCGCCAGTCCGAGCTTGATCGCAGCCGCGGCGCGCGTGATCTTGCGTGAGACAAACGATTGCGGGCGACGTTCGGACTCGTGGTTATAGAGGATTCCCGAGCAGGCGAAGATGCCGTCGTGGGCGCGCAGCTGCTGCACAAGCGCGTGCGCGGCAAGCTTGGCGATCGCATACGGAGTCTGGGGCCGGCAGGGGGAGTCTTCGCGCTGGGGACTGTCCGAGGTGGCGCCGAACACCGCCCCGGAACAGGCGACAAATATGCGCATGTCATGGCCGTGGTCGCGCACGGCCTCGAGTAGCGTCGCCGTGGAGCCACCGATCGCGGCCAGGGTGTGCGCCGGGTGCTGCCAGGAGTGGGGAACGAACGAGGGCGACGCGAGGTGATAGAGCTCGTGCGGACGCGCGTCGGTCACAGCGGCGACGAGGCTCTCGGGCTCGAGTAGGTCGCCATCCACAAGCTCGACGCGGCCGCGGAGGTGCTCGGATGAGCCGAGCGAGTCGCGCGACGGTCGCCGGACCAGGCCGGTCACGTGGTAGCCCTTCCCGAGCAGGATCTCGGCCAGAAAGGAGCCGTCCTGGCCCGTGAGCCCGGTCAGGAGCGCCCGGCGACGCTGGGGCCGCGACCCCACGCCTAGGGGTTATCGGGGTAAAGCGCCGCCTCTGAGCGTGCCCTGCCGAGCTGTGACCTGGCCGCCCCCGTGGCCCGACTGAGCAGCCGGTAGTCGGCATCGACCATCAGCCGGATCAGCTCCTCGAAGCTGGTGCGGGGCTCCCACCCGAGGTCGCGCTTGGCCTTCGACGAATCGCCAACCAGGTGATCCACCTCTGCCGGCCGCTTCAGCGACTCGTCGATCGTCACGTGCTCGGCGATGTCGACTCCCGCCTGGTCGAACGCGATCTCGACGCAGTCGCGTACCGAATGCGCGCTGCCGGTGGCGATCACGTAGTCCTGCGGCTCGTCGCGGTGGAGCATCAACCACATCGCTTCCACGTAATCCTTGGCGTAGCCCCAGTCGCGCTCGGCATCCAGGTTCCCGAGCGGCAGCTTGTCGGCCAGGCCGAGCTTGATCGCTGCCGCGTGCCAGGTGATCTTGCGGGTCACGAACTCGAGGCCCCGGCGCGGGCTCTCGTGATTGAAGAGGATCCCGCTGGTGGCGTGCAGGTTGTACGACTCTCGGTAGTTGACGGTGATGAAGTGCCCGTAGGCCTTGGCGACACCGTAGGGCGAGCGTGGGTACAAGGGGGTCAGCTCGTTCTGGGGGACCTCCCGAACCTTGCCGAACATCTCGCTCGAGGAGGCCTGGTAGAAGCGCGCCTCCGGACACACGTCGCGCATCGCCTCGAGCATGCGCGTCACCCCTACCCCGGTGAACTCCGCGGTCAGCGTCGGTTGGATCCAGGAGACCGCCACAAAGGACATCGCGGCAAGGTTGTAGATCTCGGTCGGCCGGGCGGCCCGCAGCGCATCGACCAGCGAGCGCTGATCGAGAAGATCGGCTTGGTGCAGCGTCACGCGGTCGCGCAGATGATCGATCCGCTCGAATCGCTCGGTCGAAGAGCGCCGGACCATCCCATGAACCTCGTAGCCCCTCTCGAGCAGCAGCTCGGACAGGTACGAACCATCCTGGCCCGTGATCCCCGTGATCAACGCGCAGCGACGATCGGACATGCGATCTGAGGCTACACCGAAGGTCCGGTGCGCCTAATGCACGTACTCAAACGGCAACGATTCGGCGATCTCCGACAGCAGCGGCCCGCCTGCGTCGCGCGCTGAGGCGACAAGCTCGAGATCGTCGGGCCAGTCGATCGCCACCTCGGGATCGTCGTAGCGAAAGCCGCCCTCTTTGGCGGGGTTGTAATAAGCCGTGCAGCTGTAGACCACGTCGGCCATCTCGCTGATCACGCAGAAGCCGTGCGCGAAGCCGTCAGGGCAGTAGAGCTGGTGGTGGCTCTCGTCATTGAGCTCAAAGCTCTCCCACTCGCCGAACGTCGGTGAGCCGCGCCGGATGTCGACGACGACATCGATGATCGCGCCGCGAGCACAGCGCACCAACTTTCCCATCCCCGCCTGGAAGTGCATTCCGCGCACGACCCCCCGCCGCGAGCGGGACTGGTTGTCCTGCACGAGCGGCTCGTCGATGCCCAGCTCCTCGAATACGTTGCGCCGGTAGGACTCGAGGAAGAAGCCGCGCTCGTCGCCGTGGACAACTGGCGCAAGCAGCAGCGGCCCTTCAAGCTTGGTCGAGAGCTTCTCCATGGGCTAGATCCCCCAGCGTCCGCCGATCAAGATCGGGAGCTCGCGTCCGTCGCGGGTCATGCCGGTCACCTTGACGTCGGGCCCCCCGATCATGAAGTCGGTGTGGACGGCACTCTCGTTGATCCGGGCTGCGGTGAGCTCGTCGGGTGCGAGGTGGGTGAACCCGGAGCCGATCGCGATGTGACTGGCGGCGTTCTCGTCCAGCAGCGTGTCATGAAAGACGGTGCCGGTGGGCCCGATCCGCCCGCTAGAGTCGACCAGCGCCACCTCGCCGAGTCGATTGGCGTCGGGATCGCGCTGGGCCAGCTCCCGCAACAGCGGCGCGCCGTCGTCGGCGTCGATCTGCACAGCCCGGCCACCCTCGAACCGGACCCGAAGGCCGTTCACAGCCCGTCCGGAGATCAGCAGCGGCTTGGTCGAGGTGACGGTCCCCTCGGTCCGTTCGGGATCGGGACTCGTGAACACCTCCTCGGTCGGCAGGTTGGGGATGTGCCGGCGGCCCCAGGCGGTCTCGAAGTGACCGCCGTTCCACTCCACGCCGGCGAGCAGGCCCACCTTCAAATCAGTCCCCGGACCGACGAAGTGCAGCGAGTCCAGCTCGGCATCCTGGAGGCGGCGCGCAGCATTCGCGAGCTCCTCCGAGCGTGCCCACCATGCCGACACGGGGTCCTCCTCGTCAAGGCGGCAAACATGCGCGACCTCGTCCCACAGGCGCTCAAGCGCCCCATGGTCGTCGAGCTCGGGGTGCACGAGCTTTGCCCAGGGGGTGCTGGGACCGGGCACGATCGTCCAGTTGACGGCTCGCTCGGAGATCACCTTGATCCACTCGACCAGCGGCACCGTATCGCGTCCGATCCGCGCCGAATCGACCTTGTCGAGCAGCCCCGGCGCTGCCGGCCCGCTGAGGTTGATAAGTGACCCTTTCATCTCGGCCAGCTGCCCGGGCCGCTGCCGGACCCAGGGGATCACCGAGCCGAGCGCCTCGTCGGGCGCGTGCTCGAGCCGCGCCAGCTGGACGTGCGGATCCGCGTAATGAACCTCGACATGATGGGCTCCGGCGTCGTAGGCAGCGGCCGTGACGGCGCGCGCAAGCGGCTCCTGGCCGAGCTTTGCGTTCAGCACGACCGTCTGTCCGGGCGCCAGATTGGCGCCTACACCAACCGTGAGCTTCGCGAGCGAAGGCGTGTACTCCCGCATCCGCCGAGGCTAGCGCGGGCGCAACCGAAAGCGTCCGTCCGGTGGGATCACGTAGTGGTCGGTCGGAAAATCCTCGCGAGATAGCCTCGCCACCAGCCTGGCGCTCTGTTCGCTGGGCTCTGGGCGCGGCAACCCGTCGACCAGCCGGATCGAGATCCAGCGCGCGGCGAGGACGCGGCCGCCGACCCCGAGCTTCACTCTGAGGATCGCGCTCTGGGACAGGACACCACCGCCGCCAAGCGTGTGGTAGCCGACGAAATTGCCGAGCGAGTAGGCGATCAGGCGCCCGCGGTAACGCTCGACCCCCCGGATCACGTGCGGCCCGGAGCCGAGCACGATCGAGGCTCCCGCATCGATCACCGCGTGCGCAAACGCCCGCGCGTCACCTCGGTCCTCGCCCAGGTAGTACTGGGTCCCGTGCGGGGTGTGGAGCTGGTCTGCGCCCTCTGCTCCGGCGTGGATGATCACCACGACGATCGAGGCGGTCCTGCGCGCGCGCCTGACCAGCGCCCGGGCGGCCGGGATGTCCAGCAGGTTGCCGTCATAGCTGTACGGGGCGAACCCGAGGAACGCCACGCGCACATCTCCAACCTTCAAGTGCGTGATCTCGCCCGGCAGGCCGGTCTGCGCAATTCCGGCTGCTCGCAGTGCGTTGAGTGTCTGCGCACGACCCGACTCCCCGAAGTCCAGCGAGTGGTTGTTGGCCTGGTTGACCAGGCCGAAGCCGAGCTTGCGCAGGTCGCGCGCCGTCGAAGGCGGCGCTTGAAAGGCAAAGCAATTTCCGCCCCCGACCGAGCCGGCGCCGCACTTCGAGGCCCCACCCACCGACAGCGTACCCTCGAGGTTTCCGAGCGTCAGCTGGGCGTCGCGAAGCTGAGAGGCGACCGGGCTCAAGGCGTGCACAAGACCCCCAGGCGGGAGCCCCCGCTGCGTGCTCAGCGCGATGTCGCCGACCCACTGCAGGGTTATCGAGTGCGCCGGCGAGGCTGATCTGCGTGAATGGGTGGCGGCCTTGCCGGTGCCCGTCCAGGGGGCAAGCCAGGCAGCGACCGCGAGCGCGAGCGCGATGCCTCGGGGTGTCACCGCGTCAGACCATTGAGCTGCTTGATCCTGACCTCCTGCTCTTTGGCGAGCTCAGTGTATGTCTAGCGAAGTACGGTCAGGGGGACCGTTTTGGCGCGCCGCGTGCGGCCTCGTCGATTTCACATGTGATCTACATGTGTTACGGTAATACACATGTCGAAGATGATCCAGGTGCGAAACGTTCCCGACGAAGTCCATCGCATGCTGAAGGCACGCGCCGCCGCCGCAGGCATGACCTTGTCTGACTACATAAAGCACGACCTGGAGGTGGCGGTCGCACAACCGACCGTTGAGGAGCTTGATGCCCGCATCGCGTCGCGCGGGAGCACGGGACTCCCAACCGAGTTCATCCTCGACACGCTGAGAGCCGTCCGCAAGAGCTGACGCATGCCGGTCATCGATGCGTCGATTCTGGTCGAGTACCTGGCCGGCGCGGAGCACGCGCCCGCCGCGCGTGCGGCGCTGCTCGACGAAATCGACCGTCTCTGGGCGCCGCACCTGATCGATGCGGAGGTCGGCCACGTCCTCAGGCGCGCCGTCTCGAGCGGGGAGATGGGCGCAAGTCATGCGGCAGCGGCACTGGATGACCTGGTCGGTCTTCCGATCAAACGCGTCTCTCACCTGCCGCTGCTCGCTCGCGCCTTCGAGCTGCGGAGCAACATGTCGTTCTACGACGCGCTCTACGTCGCCCTCGCCGAGCGCCTCGAGATGCCCTTGCTCACCTTCGACGGGCGGCTCCGGCGCGCGGCTCGTTCGACAATCGATGTCTCTCTGATCCGCGCCGAACCTTGAGCAGCGCGCCGCGCCGGACGCGCCGGTGCGGCATGCTTCAAACCGTGGGCGGCCTTGTCATCAAAGACTATTCCGACGGGGATAAGCCGCTCTGGGATACATTCGTCGCCGGTTCCAGCAACGGTACCTTCCTCTTTCAGCGTGACTACATGGACTATCACGCCGATCGTTACCCAGACGCCTCATTGATGGCGATCGACGACGACGGAGCGGTGCGGGCGCTTCTACCCGCAAACCGGCGCGGGGACGACCTCATCTCGCACGAGGGTCTGACCTATGGCGGATTCATCACTGACCAGCGGATGACGGTCGAGACCATGCTGGACCTCTTCGACGCAAGCCTGCGTCACCTCCGTGAAGCCGGCGTCAGGACACTCATCTACAAATCGGTGCCGCACATCTACCACCGCAGTCCCGCTGAGGAGGATCTGTACGCGCTGTTTATCTACGGCGCTGAGCTCTACCGGCGCGATGTGATGAGCGTGCTGAACTATGGCGCCGAACACGCCTGGGAAGATCGCTGGCGATGGAGAATGAGGAAGGCTGGAAAGGCGCGGCGGGAAGGTCTCCAGGTTCGCCCGAGTGACGAGTACGATCGCTTCTGGAGTCTGCTGACAACGAATCTCGACCGGCGCCACGGCGTCCGGCCCGTCCACAGCGTGGAGGAGATCGAACTGCTCGCGCGGCGCTTCCCGGAGCGGATCCAGCTCTTCGGCGCGTATCGGGGCGACAGCCTGGAGGCGGGGGCGGTCACCTACCTCTCCGAGACGGTCTGCCATGCCCAGTACAGCGCGAGCAGTGATCAGGCGCGCGAGGTCCGTGGCCTCGACCTGGTCTTCGCCCACATCATCGACCTGTTCCGAGGACGGGTGCCATTCTTCGACTTCGGCATCTCGACCGAACGCAACGGCCGCTGTCTAAACGAGGGCCTGCTTGTGTACAAGCAGCGGTTCGGGGCACGGGCAGTCATGCATGACTTCTATCGGCTCACCTTGTCAGACGTTTGACGGAGCTCGAGGCATACGCCAAGCGCTACGCGGCGCAGTACGGGGAGCGGTCATTCGAAACGCTATTGGTCGCCGTTCGCCGCCGGCACGTCTTACAGTGGCTTTCGCATTACGGTGCGCGGCGGATACTCGAGGTCGGCTGCGGGCTCGAGCCGCTGTTCAGTCACTATGACGATTTCGACGCGTGGCGGACAGTCGAGCCGATTGCTGATTTCGCAGGCCGGGCCCGGGAGCTTGCCGCCGGGGATGAGCGCGTCAAGGTCACGGAAGGCTACGTCGAAGAGCAGACCGCGGTCCTGGCTGACGAGGATCTCGACTTCATAGTGGTCAGCAGTCTTCTCCACGAGGTGGGCGAGCCGCTTCGGCTGCTGGAGGCAGTGCGTTCACTTTGTGAGGACACCACGATCGTCCACGTCAACGTCCCGAACATGTTGTCGTTCCACAGGCTGCTCGCGCTCGAAATGGGCCTGATTGCAGATGTGTTCGAGACGTCGGACATGGATCGAGCCTTCGGACATCACGGCCGGTTCGACCATGAGCGACTCATCGAGTTACTGGCACGGGCGGACTTCGGCATTGCAGAGTCCGGCACATACTTCGTAAAGCCGTTCACGCACGACCAGATGGACACGATCCTCCGGACGGGCGCCTTCCCTCCGTCGCTCCTCGACGGCCTCGATCGGATGGTCAAGTACATGCCCAATCATGGCTGCGAGCTGTATGCAAATGTCCGAAAGGCCTGACTCGGGCCGCGCCGCCGGGGACAGGTGGTGCACGATCGAGCTTCCCACGGTCATCGATCCGCGCGGCAAGCTCACCTTCATCGAGGGGCAGCGGCACGTGCCGTTCCCAATCCGCCGCACCTACTGGATCTACGACGTCCCCGGCGGCGAAGTCCGCGGAGGTCATGCGTATCGAGCGCTCGAGGAGCTGGTCATCGCCATCTCGGGAAGCTTCGACGTCGTGCTCGACGATGGCACCCGCCGCGACGTCGTGCAGCTGAACCGGTCCTACCGCGGCGTATACGTTCCGCCGATGACCTGGCGCCAGCTCGAGAACTTCTCGACGAACGGCGTCTGTCTGATCCTGGCTTCGTTGCCATACACGGAGGATGACTACATTCGCGACCGCGACGCGTTTCTCGCGCTTGGAACGAAGCCCTGATCAAGACCTCGCTCGCCGACTGCCAGATGCTCGCGTTGCCTCGCATCGAACGGCCTCAGGGCAACCTCACTCCGGTGGAGGCCGAACGGGACGTGCCGTTCGCGCTCGCGCGCGTGTACTACTTCTATGACATCCCGGGCGGCGAGACCCGAGGGGGCCATGCGCACCATCGGCTTGAGCAGGTGATAGTCGCCGTTACGGGCGCGTTCGACGTCGTGCTCGACGACGGGTCGCGACGCCGAGCTTTCCGCCTCGACCGCGCATACCGCGGACTCTACGTCCCGCCAATGATCTGGCGGGAACTCGAGGGCTTCTCATCCGGGGCCATCGGGGTCGTTCTGGCGTCCGAGCCGTACGCCGACGACGACTACATCCGGGACTACGATCGGTTCTGCAGTCTCAAGCTGGAGGTTGTCAAATGACCGTCGGCGTGCATGGTGTGCCGTTCGTGGACCTGGCGGCAGAGCACGCACGAATCCGCGAGGCGCTGGACGAGGCTGTGCACGGGGTGCTCGATTCTGGACGGTTCGTACTCGGTCGCGAGCTGGCGGGCTTCGAGCAGGAGTTCGCGGCCTACTGCGGTGTTGAGCACTGCATCGGCGTCGGGTCGGGAACAGACGCGCTCGTGCTCGCCCTGCGCGCCTGCGGCGTAGGACCAGGCGACGAGGTGATAACGCCATCTTTCACGTTCTTCGCCGGCCCGTTTGCCGTCGCCGCGGTGGGTGCGGTACCGGTGTTCGTCGACGTGGAGGAGGCCACGGGGGCGCTCGACATCGACCTCGCGGGTAAGGCGATCACCGCACGTACCCGCGCCATCATGCCGGTTCACCTCTACGGGCGCTGCGCCGACCTGAGCCGCCTCGGGGCGCTTGCCGCCGACCGTGGCCTATGGCTGATCGAGGACGCCGCCCAGGCTCACGGCGCGCGGTCGAACGGCCGCGCGGCCGGAAGCGTCGGGCAGTTGGGCTGCTTCAGCTTCTATCCATCGAAGAACCTGGGTGCATGCGGTGACGGGGGCGCCGTCGTGACCAATGACGCCAAGCTGGCCGCGCGCCTGCGCCTGCTCCGAAACTACGGCCAGAGTCGCAAGTACCACCATGTGCTCCTGGCGCCGAACAGCCGTCTCGACGAGCTGCAGGCGGCGATCCTCCGCCGAAAGCTGGCGCACCTCGACGCCTGGAACGCGGCGCGCAGACGCGCCGCCGCCGCTTATGGCGCGCTGCTCGATCCCGCGGTCATCCCGCTCGGCCCGGGCCCGGCACCCGAGCACGTGTTCCACCTCTACGTGGTCCGGACGAGTCGCCGAGACGCGCTTGCGCAATTCCTTGCAGAGCAGGGCGTCGAGATTGGCATCCATTACCCGGTCCCGGTGCACCGCCAACCTGCGTTTCGGGAGATCCGGCATGTCGCCCATGCTCTGGGGGTGACGGACCAGCTGGCTGGTGAGGTGCTGTCGCTACCGATGTTCCCGACGATCTCACCCGACCAGATCCGCTACGTCGCTGAGCACGTCCGCGCTGGCCTCGCGCAGCCGGCGGCGGGAGGCGTCCACGATGAGGAGCGCTCCTCACGTACCATTTTCTGACCGTGATGGAGAAACTGAAGACAGCAGGAACGGACATAGAAGTCCCAGAGGCTGCGCTACGTCGTGTCACCGAGCACTTTCAAGATGCTTCAGGAACGGTGGCCGACAAGCTGGCCGCTTTCCCACGGTTCGTTCAACGAACCGATCTGAGCCGATTCCTCGTTCGGTACGAACTGTTCAAGTCGGTCCTTCCCGTGCAGGGCTCAGTCCTCGAGTGCGGTGTGATGAACGGCGCCGGGCTGTTCACGTTTGCGAACGTGAGCGCTCTCCTTGAACCACTCAACCACCGCCGGCAGATCATCGGGTTCGACACCTTCGAAGGCTTCCCCGCCGTTTCCGACATCGATACCCAGGGGGGAAGCCGCCACTTCTCAGAGGGAGGGTTCGGGGGCGCAGGCCGAGAAGAGCTGCTCAAATCGGTGGCCTATTTCGACGAGGACCGGGCGTTGGGCCAGCTACCCAAGATCGAACTGGTCCAGGGAGATTTTCTAGTAACGGGAAGCGAGTACCTGAGCAGAAATCCCCATCTCATCGTGGCACTGCTGTACCTCGACTTTGACCTGTTCGAGCCGACGATGGAGGCGATCAAGCTGTTCGTACCCCGAATGCCGGCCGGAGCCGTCATCGCGTTTGATGAGTCGAATGTGCGTGAGGCTCCCGGTGAGACGCTGGCGTTGGTTGAAACGCTTGGCATCGGCAGCTTGCGTCTGCAACGCACGCCACTGGGCTCCATCGCCTGGGCCGTGATGGCTGAGCACTAGCTCTCTACTTTGCAGTCCTGCTGGCGTGACGCACCCGGCGCCTGACGTCACTCCTCCCTACGCGGAGTCCAGAGCCGCGAGGGGTAGTAGTCGACTGTCTCTTCGTCGAGCATGCCAATGCGCACGCCGGCCTCCATCATCGGCAGGCACATCCCCCAATCAGACGGCAGCCCCAGCGACGCGTTCGCCAGCTCCAACTCGAAGATGCCTGCGAGGCCGCAGTGGTAGAGCGCCGACTGAAGTCCAAACTGCCCATGCTCGGGAGGAAACCGGCCGAGCGAAGTGGTGGCAGTGTCGTCTGGGAGGTGCTGGCAGATGCGCCCGTAGGCGAGTTCGAGGCGCTCGCGGCACGCGTGCGCTAGCAGCCGCTCTATGTGGTGTGGACGGAACGCGTCGTCGTCGGCGAGCGGCGCGATCCACAACCCCCGAGCGAGCCACACCGCTTCGTTATACGGCGGCACGCCGGCGACGAGCCACCGGACCTCCGGATCCTCGGGATACGGCCCCCGATACGCAAGGTTCGAGAAGCTGATCCGGGGGTCGTCGAAGCTCTCAACCGCCACACGGGCCGCCTCGGCAGCCGCATCTCCGACGACCACCACCTCGAAGTTCTGATGCGTCTGGGCCAGTACCGATGGGATTGCGCGCTCGCGGAGCAGGCGGTGGTTGTCGTAGGTCGGCATCACCACCGAAACGAGCGGATCCGGGTCCGTGAACGGCCGCTCGTACGAGGGGTCGGCGCGGAGCTCCCGCAGGCGCTCGCGTCGCCACTGGCCGCGGCTGTGGATGAAGCGCAGCACCTCGAGCAGTTGTGCGTGCTGCGCTGAACGCGAGGCGGTGGCCTCCCGCAGCTGTGCGGCCAGCTCCTCAAGGCGTGCCTCGGTTCGCGCTAGCGCGGCGGCTTGACCGCGGACGACGGCGTCCAGGTGCGCTACAAGCTGGCGGGTTTCCCCGGCCGTCCGTCTGATTTCCCGGAGGTGCTCGCGGAACCGCCTGACCGGTGCCGGAAGCAACCACGACGGAGTGGGTGTCGGCTTAGCGGCCACTGAGATCGATTGAGGATCTCGGGCAATTCGTCGTGTGCATGGTCGCGGAAGAATAGGTCGCCGGGACGCACGAGGCTTTAGGGCATTCTCGCGTGCAATCGTGGAGGCCTGGCGTTCCGCTGCTCGTCCGCGTGCAGCGGTCGGGGCGGCGATGCACAAAGACCGGAACTGACGGCGCGAATGTAGCCGAGATGAGGGACTTCCAAGAGACGATCGCTATCGAGCTTGTCCTGATCCTGCATCATCTCGCCCATGACCAAGAAAGCCTCGACGGGTTGGGGCGGACACCTGGCTCGATCGGAAAAGTCGCTTCTGGCCCGCACCACCAGGAATCGGACATCGCCAAATTCGGCCCGGTTCGAAACGCGTACCGGTGAACGAGTGCCACTGGCAGCCCTCCGCATGGCGCTCGACGCGGGGTCAGCGGCGGCTTACTGGTCGATCAATCCCGATGGGGTGCTCGGCCGGTCACTGATCGTCCCGGCCGACGCCACCGTGACGGTGCCGCTGCGGCTCGCCGGCGTGGTCACGTTCTTGGCGCGGGCGATGTTGCTGCCTCACGATTGGCGTGACGGACGCGGAGCCGTTCGTGTCTCTGTCGCTGTCACGGAGTCAGGTGGCCGCACGCGCGAGATCTGGTCGGGGATGCTCGGCTCATCAGCCAGCCGGGGCGCGCCGCGACGCCATCGCATCGCCTGCCCGCTGCCCGCATCGACCGTCGCGCTGCATCTGACGACTCACCCAGGCCGCTACCAGCACCGCGCCGTCAGCCGCGCGATCTGGGTGGAGCCGGTGATCATCGATCCGCAGGCTCCTCCGTCGGGGCGCCCAGCTGCCCCTCCCCCGGATCGACCAACTGTCGCGCTGTCGCCCCCACCGCCGCCACCGACCTCCCAGGCCCCGCTGATCTCGGTACTGATCCCAGTCCACGACCCACCCCTGCACATGCTCGAAGAGGCCATCGCCTCCGTCCGCCAGCAGACCTTCACCCGCTGGGAGCTATGCCTCGTCGACGACGGCTCCACCAACCCCCAGGTCACCGCCGCGCTGGAGCGCCACGCCGCCTCAGACCACCGCATCCACCTCAAACGACGCGACACCGCCGGCGGCATCTCCACCGCCACCAACACCGCGCTCCAGCTCGCAACCGGCGACTACATCGCCCTGCTAGACCACGACGACACCCTCACCCCCGACGCCCTCCAACACGTCGCCGATCAGATCACCGCCCAACCCGACCTCGACATGATCTACACCGACGAAGACATAGTTCTCGACGGCCGTCAGATCTGGGTACATCTCAAGCCCGGTTGGTCCCCGGACACGCTACGCACCAACGGCTACACCTGTCATCTCGGCGTCTACCGCCGGGCGCTGGTCTCAGAGATCGGCGGCTTTCGCACCGAGTTCAATGGCTCCCAGGACGTGGACATGATCCTGCGGCTGGCGGAGCGCACCGACCGGATCGCTCACGTTCCCCGGATCCTTTACCACTGGCGCGCCCACGCCAGCTCCACGGCCGGCGGCGACACCAAGCCGTACGCGTACGTGGCGGCGCGAAATGCGATCGCCGCTCACCTGCAGCGCATCGGGCTCGAGGCAGACGTCGGATACGGACCGCCGGGTCTTTACCGGGTGGCACACCGGGTTGATCCGTTGGCCAGTGTGGGCTTGGTGCTCGCGGTCACCGAAGCCACAGGCCTCTCGCAGATGGCCGCCTCCTGCCTCTCACAACCCCACCCCACCTGGAACATCGTGCTCACCGCCCCAGCACAGATCCTGGACCCCGCCACCACCGAGCTGACCAGCGCCGGCATCCCCCCCACCCGCATCACCACCATCCCCACCAACCCCCACCACAACCCCACCACCGCCCTGGCCACCGCCGCCAAAGCCACCACCACCGAGCACCTGCTGCTCATGCAAACCCCCGCCATCGGACTGACCCACGACTGGCTCACCCGCCTGATCGGCTACAGCAACCAACCCCAGATCGCCGCCGCCGGCCCCATCGTCCTCGCCCCCGACGGACGCATCCAACAAGCCGGCATCGCCATCCCCAACGGCATCCCCCTCCACCTCTTGCACGGTGTCCGATCCTCGATGGACAACTTCTTCGGATACGGGACCTCGGTCTACAACGTGAGCGCGGTCAGTGGCGTGCTCGCTACGCGCCGTGACACCTACCGTCAGCTCGGCGGCCTGAACCCCGACCTGAGAGATCTAGCCCTGATCGACTACTGCCTGCGCGCCACCCACACCGGCCAACGCATCGTCATCGTGCCCGACGCCCGCCTGCGCGCCACCGGCCCCGACACCACCACCAACGACCTCCCCGCCATCTGGCGCCTACGCCAGGCTTGGGCCCAAACCCACACCCACGACCCCTACTACAACCCCAACTACCGAACCGACCGCGGCGACTTCGAGCCGATCCGCGATCGAGTGACATGACACTTTCTACGCTCCAGGCGGCTGCCGCTCGATTTCACTGGGCATCGAAGGGCAGCCTGCCGACGACTGGCCGGCTTCCGTTGTCGGGGTTGCGGGGGAGGCTGGATGAGGGATCGGCGAGGACGAACTGGTTGTTGCATCCCGATGGAGTGCTGGGTCGCGCGCTGATGGTGCCTGCCGGGGCGACCTTCACCGTGCCGTTGAGGCTTTCTGAAGAGGTGTCGTTCCTGGCGCGCGCGATGCTTTTGCCCCACGATTGGCGCGACGGCCGCGGCGCGGTGCGAGCTTCGGTTGCGGTCACTGACCAGGCTGGGCAGCGACGCGAGATCTGGGCAGGCACGCTCCGGGCATCGGACCGGGGCCGACCCCGTGGCCTGCACGTCGACTGCCGCTTGCCGGCCCTCACCAGCACCCTGCAGCTCAGCATCGAGGCTCGCGGGGTTCTGCGACCGCGGTCAGTAGCGCGCGCGATCTGGGTGGAGCCGGTGATCATCGATCCGCAGGCTCCTCCGTCGGGGCGCCCAGCTGCCCCTCCCCCGGATCGACCAACTGTCGCGCTGTCGCCCCCACCGCCGCCACCGACCTCCCAGGCCCCGCTGATCTCGGTACTGATCCCAGTCCACGACCCACCCCTGCACATGCTCGAAGAGGCCATCGCCTCCGTCCGCCAGCAGACCTTCACCCGCTGGGAGCTATGCCTCGTCGACGACGGCTCCACCAACCCCCAGGTCACCGCCGCGCTGGAGCGCCACGCCGCCTCAGACCACCGCATCCACCTCAAACGACGCGACACCGCCGGCGGCATCTCCACCGCCACCAACACCGCGCTCCAGCTCGCAACCGGCGACTACATCGCCCTGCTAGACCACGACGACACCCTCACCCCCGACGCCCTCCAACACGTCGCCGATCAGATCACCGCCCAACCCGACCTCGACATGATCTACACCGACGAAGACGTGGTGGGCAGCGCAGGCGTGATCGAACGCCACCCTAAACCTGGTTGGTCGCCCGAGCACATGTCCGCCTTGATGTACACGTGTCATCTCGGCGTCTACCGGCGCTCCCTGGCCAATGATCTCGGCGGGTTTCAAACGCAGTTCGATGGCTGTCAGGACTATGACTTCGTCCTGCGGCTCGCGGAGCGCACCGACCGTATCGCTCACATTCCCCGGATCCTTTACCACTGGCGCGCCCACGCCAGCTCCACGGCGAGCGGAGATCACGCCAAGCCGTACGCGTATCTCGCCCAGCGCGGGGCCATCGCCGCTCACCTGCAGCGCAGCGGTGTCGACGCCGAGGTCCAGTTCGCTCACCTGCCCGGCCTTCACCGGGTTGTGCACAGGGTTGATCCGTTGGCCAGTGTGGGCTTGGTGCTCGCGGTCACCGAAGCCACAGGCCTCTCGCAGATGGCCGCCTCCTGCCTCTCACAACCCCACCCCACCTGGAACATCGTGCTCACCGCCCCAGCACAGATCCTGGACCCCGCCACCACCGAGCTGACCAGCGCCGGCATCCCCCCCACCCGCATCACCACCATCCCCACCAACCCCCACCACAACCCCACCACCGCCCTGGCCACCGCCGCCAAAGCCACCACCACCGAGCACCTGCTGCTCATGCAAACCCCCGCCATCGGACTGACCCACGACTGGCTCACCCGCCTGATCGGCTACAGCAACCAACCCCAGATCGCCGCCGCCGGCCCCATCGTCCTCGCCCCCGACGGACGCATCCAACAAGCCGGCATCGCCATCCCCAACGGCATCCCCCTCCATTTGCGCTACGGAGCGCAGGCCGCGACGGCGCCGCCCGTGGTCTACAACGTGAGCGCGGTCAGTGGCGTGCTCGCTACGCGCCGTGACACCTACCGTCAGCTCGGCGGCCTGAACCCCGAACTGAGAGACCTAGCCCTGATCGACTACTGCCTGCGCGCCACCCACACCGGCCAACGCATCGTCATCGTGCCCGACGCCCGCCTGCGCGCCACCGGCCCCGACACCACCACCAACGACCTCCCCGCCATCTGGCGCCTACGCCAGGCTTGGGCCCAAACCCACACCCACGACCCCTACTACAACCCCAACTACCGAACCGACCGCGGCGACTTCGTACTTGCCCCCTACAGCTGACGCTCACCCAAGCGAGAACGCACCGCCCATCAGGTTGGGCGCGCGCTCAACCAATGCGGTGGTCGCGGCACCGGGCGAGGGATGGATCGCCGACAGCGTGCGCGACGATCCCGACATCGTGCGCCGAGCCAGCTCCTGGGCCACCAGTTGGCCGCGCCAGTCCCGATCAGCTATCCGGCACCAGAGGTCATAGTCCTCGAACCCTTCGAGACACGGGTCGGTGGCGAAGCCCCCAAGTTGTCGCAGGCGGTCTGTCCTGATCAGGGCCGGAGCGTGGATGTAATTTCCCCGGCGCAAGCGTCCCGGGTCCCAACCGAGAAAGCTCATCAGGTAATCGCCGCCGGCGTTCACGAACTCGTCGGGCGCGCCAGTCACCTCCTGCATCGGATACACGAACACCATCTCGGGCATCGCCTCAAGCGTGGCCGTGAGCACTTCCAGACATCGCGGATAGAGCTCCTGGCCCGGGTCGAGGATCAGGAAGAACGGTCCCCGGGCAAAGTCGAGGCCGATGTTCCTGGCCGCTCCGAGCCTCATTGTTTCAGTGACCACCAGGCGCGCCGCGATCCGCGGCCAGTCCAACATCCAATCCTCAATGGCACGGGTCGCTGGTTCGCTCGATTGGACGTCGACAACAACGAGCTCGAAGTCACGCAGCCTGCTGTGCGCCAGCGAATCAAGTGCCGCAATGACCTGTGCATTGTGAGCGCGCAGCGCGGTCACAACCGTCACACGTGACGCTCGACGCGCCGCCCAAGCCGGGCTCTCGTGCGCCACCTCGATCCGTGCAGCTAGGCCCGGCAGCGATCTGATCTCCGGATCTCGACCGTCCGCGTGGGTATCCGCAGAAGAAGCCGCGGGCGCGGGTGGTGGTGACAGCTTGCCCAGGGACGCCTTGGGAGGCGCCGGTTCGCCCACCAGCTCCACAACGGCTGCTCGGAGAACGGACACCGGTAATGCGTATGGGATCCAGGTCTTGAGTCGCTCATATGCCTGGGTGCGGAGCCGCGCGAGACCCTCCTCGTCGTACAACAGGTACTCGGCCACGTAAGGAAGCGAGTCGGCGCTGGCCACCAGCAGGTGCTCACCAGGCACCAGCGGCGCGATGCCGCTGGACTGCTCGCTGACGACGACCGCGCCTGCGTGGACCGCGTCGACCGCCCCGCGCCAGTCAAACCGCGAGTCGTCGCCGCGGTGCAGGCTGATCAGAATCTTTGCCTGGGCCAGCAAGGGCCAGCGACCTTCCGCCAAAAACGAACTGGTGTCCCCCGGACTGGGAATGTCCTCAGCGACCTGCAGCAGGCAGTTGTGACGCGAGAGCACCCGGGCGGCGCGGCTCAGATACTTTGTCCGACGCAGGCTGTGCGTGCCGAGGAACATCACGTCGATCGGCCTAGCGGCGGCTGGATCGAAGCAATCAAGCGATTTCGAGTAACCCGGCCTCATCAGCCGCGCGGGGATCTCGAGCCGATGCATGGCGACCACCGCCCGTTGGTCGAGGACGAACACGGCGCCCGCTCGGCGCAGCAGAGCGACGTGCTTATCGTCGGGGCTGAGCGGCGGTGGCTCTGCGCATAGAAAGATCGTTCGCCGGAGAATCCGGTCGCTGGGCAGTGCCTGCTTACCTTCGGCCGCGACGTAGCCGCCGGGGTCCAGCAGAACGTAGACGAGGTTCGGCCGCACCTCCGGAAACCTCCCGAGATGCAGCGACGAAGGCACGGCTTGCAACTCCAGCTCGTACTGGATTGTCCGGGCCAGTTCGCGCAGCGGATAGTGCTGGCCCGAAGACATCACGAACGCCACCTCAGGCATCGAGCCGATCGTATCGGCCACTCGCCGCGTCGAGAAGCAGGCGGTAGCCTCCCGCTCGTGAACAGCGACCTCGCAGGAACCAAGAACGGAATCTCTGAGCGCTTCGTACCGGACCAGGACCGCGGGCGGCTGATCGAGGTCGAGCATGTCTGCCGCTACCAGTGGGCGGCACAAGCGGCGAAGGAACGTACGGTGCTCGACGCGGGCTGCGGCACCGGCTACGGCAGCCGGCTGCTGGCCGCCGGCGGCGCGCGGGAGGTGGTCGGCGTCGACATCGCACAGGCGGTACTCGAGAGCGTCGCACCCAGCATGCCCGAGTCCGTCCGCCTTCAGGCTGGCGACCTGCGCAAGCTCGATCTAGACGATGACATGTTCGAGCTGATCGTCTGCTTCGAGGTAATAGAGCATGTCGACGACCCCTCGACCGTGCTCGATGAGCTGGTGCGAGTCCTGGCCCCGGGCGGCCTGCTGCTGATCTCCTCGCCGAACCGCGGGGTCTATCAGCCCGGCAACCCGCACCACCTACACGAGTTCGTCCCCAGCGAGTTGGAGGCGGAGCTGGCCGCCAGGCTAAGCAACGTCCAGCTCGTGCGACAGCACGATTACGTGGTTTCGGCGCTGCTGTCAGATGTCCACTATGGCCAAGGAGGCGGAGCGGAAATCCCCGACCTCGCCGTGCACAAGCTGGTGGGTGACACCCCCGGCAATGAGGTCTACACGATCGCCATGGCGAGCGACTCGGCCCTCCCAGAGATGGGCGAGCTCGCCGCCATGACCGGCACCCTGGAGCTCCGGGAGTGGTTGTCGGTGTTTGAGACCCAAACGGGCGCGATCGCCGCCAAGGACAGTCACATCGGCGAGCTGCAGGCACGGCTGGAGGAGCGCGATCGGCTTGCGGAGCTGCTGGTCGATGCCGAGCGCCGGCTGGCGGAGGTGCCGGAGCTCAACCTGCGGATCGCCGACCTCGAATTCGAGCTCGGGGCGGCGCGCAGCGCGGCGGAGGCCGCCCGTCGAGAGGCGAACGAGCTGGACCAGGTGCTCATGTACGGTCGGCGGATGCTGAGGTTCATCAGACCGCTGATCAAGCCGCTGCGTCAAGCCCGAAGGAAGCTGCGCGGCTGACCGTGCCGCGCTCCCCGCTGGAGGGCAGGCAACAGGGCCGGTTCGCTGAGCTGCCCCGCCGTGTTTACCTGACGTACAAGTACCGAGGGATTGCAGCGGTGCTTTATCAGACGCTGGTCTTCCCGCTGCGCTTGACGCCCCTGGACCGGGTGCTGAACCTTGGTGCCGGGACGGGGCGCGAGGCGATCGCCGCTCGACGGTGGTACCGACGCCATGGGCGGCCGGTGACGATCGTCATCCCAAGCTACCGCGACGCGAAGCTGATAGCGCGGCTGGTGGCGAAGATCCGGCAGACGACCGACCGACGTAGCGTTCAGATCATCGTGACCGACGACGCCAGCGGCCCACAGCACCTCGCCGCTTTGCGCCGCATCGATGGGATCGAGCTGGTGCAGGGCGAGCACAACGCGGGCTTCTCGGCCAATGTCAACCGCGGGCTGCGGGCCGCGGACCCTCACCACGACGTCGTGCTGCTCAACTCCGACGTGATTCCCATGCGCGACTGGCTGGCCTGCCTCCAGTACGCCACGACGAGCAGCCCCCGGATCGGGATAGTCGGTGCCAAGTTGCTGTATCCCGACAACCGGATTCAGTACGGGGGCACGGTGCGCAACTCTCGCGCACCCGAGTGGTTCGACCACCGCTATCGCTTCAAGGCGGCCACCTGGGGCCCAGCCAATGTCGCCGGCCCAACGCTGGCGGCAACCGGCGCGTGCATGTACATCACACGAGACGTACTTGATCGCGTGGGATTGCTCGACGAGCAATATTCGATGGGCTACGAAGATGTCGACTACTGTCTGCGCGTCTGGCAGGCGGGCTACCAGGTGATCTACGCTCCGTCGGCGCAGCTTCACCACTATGAGTCGATCACCCGCGGCACCGAGGTCGGCGAGCGAGAGCGATCATCACAAAGGTTCTTCTGGAGCCGGTGGAGCGCGTTCTTTGACGAGCGCCGGGTGCTGACCGAAGACGGCAAGCTGCGGGTCGTCTACGTCACCGAGGACACAGTCGTGGGGGGTGGACATCGTGATGTGTTCGAGCATCTCAACGCGCTTGTGCAACGAGGCCACGACGCGCAGCTGTGGACGCTGGGAGATGAGCCCGACTGGTTCGAGTTGCGTTGCCCGGTGCGGAGCTTTACCAACTACGAGCAGCTCGAAGCGGCACTCGCTCCGCTCGAGGCGATCAAGGTGGCGACGTGGTGGAACACAGCGGAGACGGTGTGGCGGGCTAGCGTGCTGAAGGGCCTGCCGGTCTACTTCGTCCAAGACATCGAAACCAGCTATTACCGCGATGACCCGCGGCGTCGCTATGAGGTACTGGCCTCCTACCGGCCTGAGTTCCGCTATGTGACGATTTCGGGGTGGAATCGTGAGCGCTTGCGCGAGCTGGGTCTCGAGGCGGCGCTGATCTCCCCTGGCATAGATCTCGAGACTTTCCGTCCGCTGCCGGAAATTTCGCGCCGTGACGACATGCTGCTCGCGCTCGGGCGATCAAATCCCCTGAAGAACCTGCCACTGACACTCGACGCTTGGCGGCGGCTCCCGCATCCGCGCCCCGAGCTGTGTCTGTTCGGGATCGAGCCCGAACTGGTGAAGGAGCCGGGCATCCGCTATGTCAACGCGCCCTCCGACCGGCAGGTCAACGAGCTGTTCAACCAGGCCACCGTGTTCCTCCAGACATCCACGCACGAAGGCTTCTGCCTGACCGTCCTGGAGTCGATGGCGACTGGCGGTGCCGTTGTATGCACTGATGCGCACGGCAACCTGGACTTCTGCGCACATGAAGAGAACTGCCTGATGCCCGAACCCCGCGCCGCCGCCGTCGCGCAAGCGATCCGCCGACTGCTCGCCGACCCCGACCTCCGCGCCCGTCTGGGACAGGCGGGCATCGCCACGGCACGCGCATACGCCTGGGCTCCGCGCATCGAGGCGTTGGAGCGCTTCATGCTCGAGATTGCACAGCCGCGGAAGATCGAGCCCTCCACCAGCGCCGTGCCGGCGCCCCGCGGCCGCTAGCGGCCCGAAGCCCGGTTCACACCCCTAGAGGTCCTCTGCGACCCGGGGAGCGATCCGGTTGAACACCACGAAGCCGACCGCAAAGATCGCGAACACGATTCCGATCGGCACGAGCAGCGCGACTCTGGAGCCGAGCAGCGCTGAGGCGCTCGGTGTGGCGTGGGTGATGAAGGCGTGTTTGAACTGTTGGAAGATCACCGCCAGCGGATTGAGCATGTAGATATGGAACAGGGTCGTGCTGAGATGCTCCTTGACGACCGTGATCGGGATGATGATCGGCGAAGCGTAAAAGACGACCTGGGTGAGCACCTCCCAAATCGGCTGAACGTCTCGGAAGTAGACGTACAGCGCCGACAGCAACATTGCTACCCCCGTGCACAGGACCATGAGCAGCGCGACGATGGGCACCACCTCGAGCCAACTCAGCATCGGCCGGACTCCTGCCGCCAGGGCGAAGATCGTCACCACAATCAGGTTCAGGCCCACGTTGAAGGATGCCAGCAGCACCGTTGAGAGCGGGATCACCAGGCGCGGGAACTGAATCTTGCGCACCAGCATCTCGTTGTCGACGACGCTACGCACGGCTCCCACCGTCGACTCGCCAAAGAACGTGAACAGAACGATCGCGCCAAGCAACTGAGTGCCGTAGTACTGATAGCTCGGCCCCTCGCCAGCTCCCACGCGCGCGATCTTGGTGAAGAACACGTATAAGACCAGGAACAACAGCAGTGGTCTGACGAGCTGCCACAGGTAGCCCAGTGCAGAGCCGAAGAAGCGGAGCTTCCACTGCATCACCGCGATGTTGAAAGTCAGATGCCAGAATCGGCGCCAGTCGCCGATGAGCGCACTTGGTCCACGGATCGGCCGCCCGAGTGATCCGTACGGCGGCGCCTGCACGCTCATGCTCGTGTCCCTTGCGCGAGGGGCGCGCTGACACGGGTGACCGCCGAGCGAACCTGAAGGTCGACGAGGCCGCCCAGCGCTCCGGGTCCGGTAACGACGAACGAGAACCTCGCCTCGAAGCGATCGATCACGTGGAGGCCTGAACCTCTGTGCGCGAGCTGGAATACGGGTGCATAGCGTCCCGGGGCAAGGACGTTGTCAAACGTGAACGAGAACACGACCTCCTCGCCGGCTTCGAAGTGGCCGCTGCGTTCGTTCTCCGTCGCTGTAGTGGCGACGACGATCGCTCTGTGCTCCTCGTTGTAGACGTACACGCTGGCCGAGGGATCGGTGACGTCGACCATGAACACGGCACGGGCGTTGAGTGTTACGAGCTCGTGTTGTGGAACGGCCGACAGGCGCTCGCCGTTGGAGCCCTCCAGCCACACCTCCGCGATTTGCGCCTCGCCGCCGCCGGTGTGCCCATCCGCGGAGGCTCCTGGCGCTTCCGGGTCGCGGCCAAAGTTCAGCTCGAGGTAACGGTCGGCCACCTCGTGAGGTTCGCCCAGATACACGGGGCGCCCGCGCTCCAGCAGGAGCGCGCGGTGGCAGAAGCGCTGTAGCGCACCCATGTCGTGGGTGACGAACACGATCGTCCGACCGCGGTCGCGCAGATCGTTGAACACGTCGTAGCACTTCTGCTGGAAGGCAGCGTCGCCGACGGCAAGCACCTCATCGATCATCAGGATGTCGGCATCGACCTGGATCGCCACCGAGAAGGCCAGGCGTACATGCATCCCCGACGAGTAGTTCTTGAGCTTGAGGTCCTTGAACTCCTCCAGCTCGGCGAATTCGATCACGCTCTCGTACCGCCTGCGCGCCTCTCGCGGGGACAGACCCAGCATGATCCCGTTCATGACGACGTTGTCCCGGGCCGCCATGTCCGGGTTGAACCCGACGCCCAGCTCGATGAGCGTTGACAGTCGTCCGCGACACCAGATGTCGCCCTGGGCCTGGTAGATGCCCGCCAGACACTTCAGCAAGGTGCTCTTGCCGCTGCCGTTGCGGCCGGCAATCCCAAAGAACTCACCAGCCTCGATCGCGAATGAGATGTTGTCGAGCGCCTGGAACGTGTTCTTGCGGATCCGGCGCCGAGGATGCAGGGCTCGCTCCTTGAGCGTGTGTATCTGCTCCTCGGGAACGGTGAACGACTTGCTGACCGAACGCGCGACCACCACCGGCAGCCGCTCACCGCCGACGGCTGGAGTTGGCATGCACCAGAGGGTAGCTCAGAATCCCCTGGCCCATTGGGGCTTCGGTTGCGACCAAGTCGGACTGCGACCCCCTGGCCCGCAGCGCCTCCGCCGTTTTCGGTCGACGAACGCCAGCGGAACGGTGCCGTTCCGCGACACGTACTCTCAGCCGATGGCGAGCCCTGGCGAAGACGTCGAAGCGGACCTACTCGACACCAGCGCCGCGGGCGGGCTGCTGATCCGCGGCAGCGCGCTGCGGCTCGCCGGCATCGTCGGCATGCTCGCGCTCTCGGTGGTCATGGCAGCCGTCCTCACCCGCCACCTTGGGGTCGGGCGGTTTGGCCAATACACGACCGTCATGTCGCTGGTGGGAGTGGTGGCGCTGGTCACCGACGCCGGCATGTGGAACATCGGCATACGCGAGTATTCGGTGCTGCGAGGCGCCGAGCGCGACGCGATGATGCGAAATCTGCTCGGGCTGAGGGTTGCCCTCACGCTGCTTGGGGTGGTGCTTGCCACCGCATTCGCGCTCGCCGCGGGCTACGACGCCGCGTTGCTTGCCGGCACCGCGACCGCGAGCCTGGCTCTCGTCGCGCTCATCTTCCAGCATACGCTGTCGATTCCGCTCACGACCGATCTGCGACTCGGGGTCGTGTCGGCACTTGAGCTGGCTCGCCAGGCGCTGTGGGTGCTCGGAATCGTCGTGCTCGTGGCACTCGGGGCTGGGGTCTTCCCGTTGCTGTCGATCACCCTGCCCATGTATGCCCTGATGATCGTGCCCACAGCGCTACTGGTCCGCGGACGCGTCTCGGCGAGGCTCGTGCTGCACCCGTCGGCCTGGCCTCCCATTCTCCGCGCCACGGCGGCCTTCTCACTGGCCACCGCCGTCGGTCAGATCTACATCTACACGGGCCAGATCCTCACCAGCCTGGTGACGACCGCGCACCAGAACGGGCTGTTCGCCGTCTCGTTTCGCGTGTTCGTGGTCACCGCAGGGGTGCCGACGATGCTGGCGAGCTCGGCGCTGCCGGTGTTGTCGCGCGCCGCTCGCGACAACCGCGAGCGGCTCGCCTATGCACTGCAACGAATCTTCGAGACCGCGGTGGTGGCCGGCGTCGGCGCGGCGCTGGCGATGAGCGCGGGCGCGCAGTTCATTGTCTCGGTGGTCGCAGGACCCAAGTTCGCCGCCGCCGCCCCGGTCCTGAGCATCCAGGCATTCGCCATGGCCGCCTCATTTCTCGTGGCCTGCTGGAGCTTCGGCCTGCTGGCGCTGCGGCTGCATCGGGGCATCCTTCTCTCCAACGCCTCAGCCCTGGTCGTGAGCGTCGTGATGACCTTGATCCTCGCCAGCACCTATGGGGCGCGCGGGAGCGCCATCGCCACGATCTGTGGCGAGGCCACGCTTGCGGCCGCCTCGCTTCTCGCCCTCGCCTACAAGCGCCCGCGCTATCGCCCTCGAGTGGGGGTGGTATTCAAGGTGATACCCATCGCAGCATGCGCGGCTCTGCTTTCGCTGGTGCCGAGCATGCCTTCGATCGTTCGGCCGATCGTGGCGCTGGGCGTCTACGGCCTTGGTGTACTCGCCACCCGGGCGTTGCCGAGGGAGTTCAAGGAGTTGCTCCCAACGCGCCGTTTATGGAGCTGATCGATCGCCCTCGACGCGTGTCGCCAGCAGCCACACGTTGCGGCGGTGAAAGGGAAAGCGTGCGAGCAGGGCGAACACGGGCGGGCGCCGGTGTCTGCCGGTCCGTCCCGAGATCCACCCCACACCGGGCGTGACTGACTCGTAACCCACTCGCTCGATCGCAAAGCCCTGATCGGCGAACAGCAGGCGCAGGCTCTTGGAGCTGAATGGCCGACGATGGGTGTAGTCGTCCCATACCCAGCGCTGAGCGTCGGGCGAGCACGCAAAGACTCTCGCTCCTGGCCGCAGCACCCGTCGAAGCTCGCGTACGAGCGCCACCGGGGTGGTGACATGCTCGAGCACGTCTTTGACCACCGCGCCGTCGAACGTCTCGTTGGCGAACGGCAGTGGCTCGTCGAGGTCGCTTTGTATGACGTGACGACCGCGTCGATTGGCAATCGCCACCGCCTCCGAAGAGACGTCGATTCCGGTGTAGCGCTCAAAGTGGTCGGCCAACCAGCCCGTGCCACAGCCGACGTCGAGCAACTCGGTGTCGGCGCGAAAGTGCCGGGTCACGTCGGCCCAGTAACCGGGTTGTTCGTGCCATTGGAAATAGCTCATCGCGCGCGCGGACCGTAGCATCGGGCGCGTGCACATCGGCCTCAACCTCGTGTTCCTCGTTCCAGACGAGACCGGGGGTACCGAGGTGTACGCGCGCGAGCTCATCCCCGAGCTCGTCGCGGCGGCGCCGCAGGCGCGCTTTACCGCGTTCGTGAACCGGGAGGCAGCTGCAGCCGACGGCCCTTGGGGAGAGCTGATCGAGGCGATCACGGTCCCGGTTCGCGCCCGGAATCGTGTCGAGTGGGTTCGCGGCGAGCAGCAGCTCCTGCCGCCACTGGCTCGGCGTGCTGGTGTCGATCTGGTTCACAGTCTCGCGAACACCGCGCCGGCGTGGGGACGTTTCCGCCGGCTGGTGACGATTCATGACCTCAGCTACCGCCTGGTCCCGGAGGCCCACCGGGGAGTTCTCGGGTACGGCATGCGAGTGCTCGTGCCGCTCGCCGCGCGACGCTCGCACCGGATCGTCGTCGATGCCGCGAGCACCCGGGACGACCTCGGCCGTCTGCTCAAGATCGAGCCAGGCAAGGTCGACGTCGTTCCGCTCGGACTTGGTAACCAGCAGCGCGCGACACCGCTGCCCGAACCGAAGGTACGTGAGTGGCTGGGGGCCAGCGATCGCCCGATCGTGTTGTGCGTCGCAGCGAAGCGGCGCCACAAGAACCTGATGCGCCTGGTGGGGGCGGTGGCGACCATTCCCGCGCACGGGCGGCCGCTGTTGGTGCTGCCTGGCTACCGCACCGGGCACGAGGAGGAACTCAAGAATCGCGCTGTCGCACTCGGAGCGGCCGACGACATTCGATTCCTCGGGTGGGTGGATCCCGAGCACCTGGAGGGTCTCTACGGCGCTGCGTCCTGCTTCGTGTTCCCTTCGCTGCTCGAAGGATTCGGGCTTCCCGTCCTCGAGGCGATGGCCCGGGGCGTCCCCGTCGCATGCTCTGCTCGGGGCTCCTTGGCGGAGGTGGCGGGCGATGCGGCGCTGTTGTTCGATCCCGAGTCCGAGTCATCGATCGCAACCGCGATCGAGCGACTGCTCGGCGATCGCGCAGAGGTCGACCGGTTACGCGCGGCCGGTCTCCGGCGCGCCTCCAAGTTCACCTGGGCAGCGACGGCAGCGGGCACGCTGGCCTGCTATGAGCGGACACTCGGCATCAGCTGAGCGCTGACGTCGGCGACTGGCGTCGTCGCCGTGGGCAGCCCGCAGGGGGCTGCGGGGCAAAGGACTATGCTCGCCGCGTGAACTACAGGGCCCTGGCCGAAGCCAACCCCCGCGGTGGCGACGTAAATCTCCGTGCGGCCCCGGCCATGGAGGAATACCGCGCTATCGCGCGACGTATCCGTACCGATGGCGCGACGAGGGTCCTCGATTGGGGCTGTGGCGAGGGTCAGATCTCGGATCTGCTCTGGCGGGGCGGACTCGAGGTCACCGCGTTTGACTACCGGCCCGACCTCGAGGAGGGCGTTTGGACGCTCGAGCGCTACCGCCACCTGTCAGCTCATATGAGCCCCGACCCGCGCCGCCTCCCGTTCGCGGACGGAACGTTTGACGCCGTATTGAGTTGCGGGGTGCTCGAACACGTCGAGAATCCCGATGCCAGCCTCGAGGAGATCAAGCGCGTCCTGGTTCCGGCTGGCACGTTCTACGTGTACAAGCTTCCCAACCGCGCGTCGTATCTAGAGGCCATCGCCCGACGTACCGGCATGTACTACCACGGTGCCTGCGAGCACGACCGCCTGTACAGCCTCCGCACGGCGGTAGAGCTCCTCGAACGCCACGACTTCACCGTGCTGGAGGCTCGGCGCATGAATATCCTGCCGCTCACCATCACGGGACGGGTCGCGTCCGCCACCGCGCGCCCGATCTGGGCGGTCAACCGGGCACTCAGCGCGATGCCCGGCCTCAACCTGTTTGCGACGAACGTACAGCTCATCGCGCGAAGCCCGGCAACCTCAGTTCGAGGTGGGGTTGCTGCGCTGCGCCAGCCTACGTCAGCGTAACTCCTGGTATCAGGCGGTCGCGTAGCTCTGCGCCACTTTCTCGAGCGAGCTATCGAGCGAAACTCGCTGCGCGTTGGCAGCGAACCATGCTGCGGTCGATTCCCGCAGAGATGAGCCCCCCTCGTGGACGCGAACGATCGCAGCGGCAAGGTCTTGTGGAGATGCCGACCGAGCGATGAACCCGTTCTCGCCCTCCGAAATGAGCTCCGCCGCGGCGTTGTCCGGGCCGGCGACCACCACGCTGGGGGTTCCGCGCGCGGCGGCCTCGATCACTACCAGGCCATAGCCTTCGCGTCGCGAAGGTAGCAGCATGCATAGCGCTCGTTCCATCAACTCTTCCACGGCCTCGGTGGCGACAAAGCCGGGCACCTCGACGGCGCCGTCAAGACCCAGTTGCGCGGCCGTTCGGATCACCTCGGAGCGCTCCGGACCATCGCCGAGAATCACCGCGCGCAGCTGCGGAATCTCTACACGGGCGCGCGCGAGCGCCGGAACGATCGCGGGCACGCGCTTCTCGGGAATGTGACGACCGGCGAACAGAATCAACGCATCTGGATCACGACGTCCGTGAACGTCGGATCGGCCCTGGTAGATCCCCGCGAGCATCTTGATCTCGCCGTGCAGGCCCTCCTCACGCAGCCGCGCGGCGTACAAGCGCGAGAAGCAAAAGGCACGTTGGGGCACGTGCACGCACAGTCGTTGGACGAGCCAGCCGACGTCACCGCCAAGTCGACCCAGGTACTCACGCCAGTAGCTCCTGCTCCACACCTCGAACCAATCGACCACCAGGCGATAGCGCCAGCGCCGACGCGCGAGCGCTGCGGCGAGCAACGAGAAGTATGGGAACGAGCACGTGTGGACGACGTCGTAGCGGTGACCATGGCGGAGCAGATGCCAAAGGACGCCGATGCCAAACACGACCGGAGGCCACACGCGGCGCCGACCCGGCGCGGAGTAGAGCCGCATGCGCGGCCCCACCACGTGCACCTCGACGCCGCCAACCCCGGGATCGACCCCCCGTTCCCATTGCCGCAAGGTCAGATAAGTGACCCTGTGCCCTTCTGATGCGAGGCGCTGCGCCAAGTCCCGGTACCACCGTTCGGCGCCCCCGACGGTGTGCGGGAACAGGCAGTCGTAGACCAGGCAGACTCGCACAGCGTTGCGGAGGTTCCCACACTATGCGCTACGATCGCCGCGCCAAAAGCGCGACCTTCGTGTCTCGATTGCGTTATCGCAATGCAAGCGCCGCGTATGAGCTCAACCCAGCATCAGCCCAGGCTCGACGTACGCCCTGTACTGCAGGACGCGTCTGTCCACCTTTCGGTCGTTATCCCCTGCCTCAACGAAGCCGACACGATCAGTGAATGCGTGCGGCGAGCGCTCGCCGCCATAGCCGCGAGCGGTATCGATGGCGAGGTCGTCGTCGTCGACAATGGCTCGAAGGACGGGAGCGGCAGACTGGCCAGCGACGCCGGGGCGCGCGTCGTGCTCGAGCCCGAGCGCGGCTACGGGAGTGCTTATCTGACCGGCTTCCAGGCTGCCCGAGGTCGCTACATCGTCATGGCGGACGCCGATCTGACCTACGACTTCGGCGAGATTCCGCATTTTCTGACCGAGCTCGAAACCGGTGCGGATGTGGTGATCGGCAACCGGATGAAGAACATCCATCCGGGTGCAATGCCCTGGCATCACCGCTATATCGGCAATCCTCTGCTGTCGGGCTTTTTGAACCTGCTGTTCCACACCGGAGTCGACGATGCCCATTGCGGGATGCGCGCAGTGCGACGCGACGTCCTTCCGGTCTTGGATCTCCGCACGACCGGCATGGAGTTCGCGTCCGAGATGGTGATCAGAGCCTCCAAGGAGAAGCTCGTGGTCAAACAGTTCGAGATCGAATACCACCCGCGCGGGGGCGAGTCCAAGCTATCGAGCTTCCGTGACGGCTGGCGCCATTTGCGTTTCCTGCTCGTCCACTCGCCGAACTACCTGTTCATCTTGCCGGGCGCGGTGATGGCCGTACTCGGGGCGATCATCGAATTGGCCGTGATCGCGCGGATCGCCGTGTTTGGCCGGGAATGGGACATACACGCGCTGATTGCCGGCGCGCTGCTGGCCATCGTCGGCACGCAGGTCGTGGCGCTCGGAATCTGCGCGCACGCTTATGGGACGTACTTCATGAACGAGCAGGACCGCTGGTTTGACCGGATGCGAGCTCGGTTCAAGCTCGAGCATGGTCTCCTGCTCGGCGGCGGTATCGCGCTGATGGGATTCATCGCCGGCGCATACATCGCGATCGACTGGATCAGACGGGGCTTCGGGGCGCTCGCCGAGGAACGGCTGGCGGTACTAGCAGCGACGCTGATCATCGTCGGGATTCAGATCTTCTTCTCGTCGTTTCTGCTCTCGATCCTCGGGCTCAGGCGCCGCGACCAGTCCAGTCGCTACCTGCGCTGACGGAGGCCGATTTCGACGGGGTCAAGCACGGCCCTCGAGCGACAGCCCGGCAACCAGAGGGGATGGCAGGCGGCCGGCATGAGCGCCGAGCAGCGCGCCGGCCGTCCGCGCGCCATGGTGGGCCAACGATGCGATCAAGACCGGCAGGTCCCCGCGCCCGCAGTAGCTGGACGCCGGGTTGCGCCGGTCGCGTGCCCAGCGCCAGTCCGCGATCACGTTGCCGCGCAGGTCGCGCAAAGCGACACGAGGAGTAGCGGAGGGGGACCAGTCGTAGACCGCGCGCATCGCTCTGGCCTCGTCGAAGCTGCGCCGCAGCCACTCCCATGTTGAGTAGTCGTGGGAGTGGATCACCACAGCGTTTGGGACGTAGACCTTCGCGAAGCCCGCCCGAAGCATGTCGTGCGCCAGCAGGTGATCTTCCGCATAGGCCACATGCCGAAACGGCACCCGCTCCCAGGCCGACTGCGCCACGCAACCGTTGGCATCGGTGAAATAGCCCAGGTGACCGAGCAGTTCGCGCCGGGGAATATCTCTTGTACCCGGCTCCAGCGCATCGATCCTCGGCTCCTCGGTCGAGAACGAGTCAAACCATGTGGTGAGCTCTCGTGCGACGCTCAGACTGGCCCCCGGCCGCGGACGGTACGGTCCGAAGGCGAGGCCCACGTTCGGCGCCAGCGCGAACGCTCCCAGCAGCCTTGCCAACCAGTCCTGGTCGGCCGGCACCGCGTCCTGGGTCAGGAACGCGACGTACTCGCCGCGGGCCTCTGACATCAGGAGGTTGCGGGTGCTCCCGTGCGAGAAGCTCTGCCGCGGTATCTCGATCACCTGCGCGTCGTGGGATCGGGCGAGCGCCACGGTCTGGTCAGTGGATCCCGAATCGCAGACGAGCAACTCCAACTCGCGGTCGGTTCGCTGCGTCCGAACTGCCGCCAGCGTCTGCGCGAATTCTGGTCCGGCGTTCAGGGTGGGGATCGCCACTGTGACTGGATCCTGCATGGTCCAGCATCTTGCCGCGACTTGGCTGGGCAGCACGGATCGGCTCCGCGCGTAGAGAGACTCCACTACCCTGCGCTGCCATGCAGCGCTCCGCTCAGGCAGCGCCGGAGCGGTCCGGTCTCCGGCGGATGGCGCCACCCAAGAGCCTGGCAGCGCTGATGGTTGTGGTCTGCATCGTGGGCCTTTCGTGGGCGCTCGTCGTCCCCCCCTGGCAGTCGCCCGACGAGACCACGCATTTCGCCTACGTCCAGAGCCTCGCCGAGAGTTTCACCCTTCCGGGCGTTAAGGGGCGCCCGCCGGAATCGAGCGATCAGGCCTTCGCCGACGGCGCGGTGGGCGCCAGCCGCGGGGCCTTCTGGCCGCTGGCAGCACCGCCCGAGTGGAACCGTTCGGACTACACCCGCTACCTGGCGACCGAACATGGAGCTCACCCTCCGTCCAAGAGCAACGGCTCGGGCCCTGTCGCCAGCGACAACAATCCTCCGCTCTACTACCTGTTCGCCGATCTCGGCTACCTGATCGACCACGGCGGCACGGCCTTCGGCCGGCTGTACGCGATCCGCCTCAGCGGCGTCGTGCTGCTTCTCTTGACCACCGTCGGCGCGTGGCTGCTGGCGGGTGAGGTCTTCGGCCGCCGGCGGCTGCCGCAACTGGCCGCCGCGGCGGTCGCCGGGCTGCTTCCGATGGCCACGTTCATGTCCACCGCCGTAAACCCCGACGCGCTTCTGATCACCTTGTGGACCTTCGCGCTGTGGCTCGGAGCTCGAGTCATCAACCATCGGGCCCGTGGCTGGGACGCGGTTGGGCTGTGCGCCGTGGTCGCCGCCGCGATCCTCACCAAGGCGACCTCATACGCGCTCGTGGCCCCAGTCCTGCTGGCGCTGCTGATCGGATGGCGCCGCCGCCCCGATTTTGAGCGCAAACCCGCTCTGAAGCGCATCGTGGTTGCGCTCCTCGCGCTGGCTGTTCCGGTGCTTGGATGGCTGGGATTGGCGCGGGCCCTGGGGCGCGAGGCAATCAACCAGGTGGGCTCGTCGCCGGCGCACCCATTCAACATCGGGCAGTTCCTGAGTTACGTGTGGCAGTTCTACCTGCCGCGCTTGCCGTTTATGACGCCGTTCCGAACGACCCCCCAGCTGTCGGTCTATGACCTCTGGGTGCGACAAACGGCCGGCACCTTCGGGTGGCTCGACGTCTATCTGCCCAGCTGGATGTACCCGGCCGCGGCGCTGGTGGCCGGTGGCATCGCGATTGCGGCGATCGTTTTGGTGGCCCAGCTTCGTGACCGCAGGCAGCTTGCATTGCTCGCCTTCTTCGGCCTTGCGCTGCTCGCGCTGCTGGTCCTGCTCCACGTCACGGAGTACCGTGCCGCGATCGCCGGGTCGGGAACATTCCTCCAGGGCCGTTACCTGTTGCCGGTGGTCGGGCTCTTTGGCCTAGCCGTAGGCCTGATCATCGGACGGATACCGCTCCGTGTCCGAACCCCGGCGTGCGGGCTCGCAATATCGGGCCTGCTCGCCATGCAGGCGATATCGCTGGCCGCCGTCGTCCAGGCCTACTACCTGTGAGCGCCGCGTCGTGATCGCTCGCCGCAGCTTGGTCGCCTGCATCGCGATCGCAGTGATCGTGCTCGTGGCGCTGGTCATCGCCGGCTCGGGGAGTGTGAACAGACGGGAGTTCGTGCTGAGGTCGGCCGATGCGGCACCCGTTGCCCTGTTGCGTCCCTCGCAACAGGTGTGCGAAGGCCCGGTTACAGCCCAACATCAGATTCAGAGCGTCGGGATCTGGGGCGGCTCGGTGATCGGCCTGTCAACGTTGAAGGTCGAGGTTCAGGACGCGAGCACCCAGCGCCCGCTCGCTACCGGCCGCATCGCCGCCACCGCTCCCGGCGAGTATGTGGCGAGGCTGGACCGGGCAGTGGCCGGCGGCCGCCCGCTGAGGGTCTGCGTGGTCGGCCAACAGAACACATTCTCGCTGCTGGGATCCGGGGCCGTGCAACCTAACGTCGTGATGACGGGCAAGAACGGGGGCCTGGAGTTCTCGCTGGTGCTGCTCAACGATCGGCGATCGCTGCTGAGCTCGCTGGGCACCGCGTTTTCGCGCGCCTCGCTGTTCCGGCCCAGCTGGGTGGGAAGCTGGACGTTCTGGGTGCTCGCGGCTGCCCTGCTGGGCACATTCGGGCTTGGCGTGGTGGCCGTCGTCACCGCCGCCTCCGCCGATGAGGGGGAAGGCCGCGGCGGACAGGGGAAACCGGAGGATGACCTGCCGCGACCGTCTGACGGCCGCACGAAAAACCCCTCCCCGAGCACCGCCTACCGGTGACGGCGATCAGAGGCCCGCGAGGGTCGTTTTCACACCGTCGCGCAGCCCCACCTGCGCCTCCCACCCCAGCTCACGCCGGGCGCGGCTCACGTCCAGACAGCTGCGGCGGACCTCGCCCGGGCGCGCGGGCTTGAACACGGGGTCGGGCAGCGTGCGCTCGCTGACCTCGCCCACCGCCGCCAGCACATCCAGAACCGACGTCTCGCGCCCATTACCGATGTTGACCGGGCCGGTCACCTGGGAATCAGCCGCCAGCAGGTTCGCGCGCACGACGTCTGAGGCCTCGATCCAGTCGCGAGTCTGGCGCCCGTCGCCGAACACCGTGGGAGCGCGACCGTCGATCAGGTCACCGCAGAAGATCGCCACGGCGCCGGCCTCGCCATGAATGTCCTGGCGTGAGCCATAGACGTTCCCGTAGCGCAGCGAAACGGTGGACAGACCGTGAAGAGCGGCGTACAGCTCGCAGTAGCCCTCGGCGGCGAGCTTACCCTGCCCGTACGGCGCCAGGGGGCGGATCGGATAGTCCTCGGGGGTCGGCAGCAGCTCGGCATCGCCGTACAAGCCGCCGCCGGTCGAGCTGAAGACGAGCCGGCGCGCTCCGTAGCGCCTGGCGGCCTCGAGCACCGCGATCGTCCCCAGGATGTTCGTGCGTGCGTCCCGGTCTGGATGCGACACCGAGTGGCGAACGTCAATCTGCGCCGCGAGGTGGAACACCAGCTCAGGCGCAGCGACTGCGAACAGAGCGGCGATCGCCTCGATGTTGGCCACCTCTGCCACCTCGAGCCGGGCGCCGCCGGCGAGCGCCTGATCGAGATTCTCGGCCTTGCCGGACGAGAGGTCGTCTATCACCGTCACGCGATCGCCGCGAGCGATCAGCGCGTCGACCAGGTGCGAGCCGATGAACCCGGCGCCGCCGGTTACCAGGCAGTCCATCCGCGACGGGAGCTTACGCGGGCTTGTGCTCGAGGTAGAGCGCGTCGAGGCGCCCAAGCGCCGGCAGCACTTCGGCGTCTAAGTGAGCGATGATGTTTCGGGCGAGTCCGCGCGGGAATTCCCGTGCATTGGCGACAAACCGCGTAACTCCAAGACCACTGTTCCGTTCTTAGCCCTTGCGACCTCGCAAATCGGGGTTTAGCCGTTCGTGTCCGCCGCGGTGGGCAGCACGAGGAGATCCAGTGTGATGATCCGCCAGGGCCCCGAGGGCTCGCTCAAGCCAGACGCAGTCGAGGTCGCACCGCCGCAGGCGGTCGACGTGCTTGGCGTCCCGCTGGGCCTCACCGACTATGAGCAGACGCTCGACTGGATCGACGCGAAGGTGGCCCAACGCAGCCGTGAATACGTGTGCGTATGCAACGTGCACGCGGTCATGGCGTCCGCGGAGGACCCGGAGCTGCGCCGCGCGCTGCTCGGGTCCTCGTTGAATCTTCCGGATGGCCAGCCGCTCGTGTGGGCGCTGCATGCGCTCGGCCATCCGCTCGACGACCGGGTGTACGGGCCCGAGCTGATGTCTCGCTCGTGCGCGCGCAGCGCGGTGTCCGGCCAGCGGCTGTATCTGTACGGCGGGCGCAACCAGGGAGCGCTCGTGCAGTTGACGCTGAACCTGCGTCAACGCTATCCCGGCGTCAAGATCGTCGGCGGCTACTCGCCGCCCCACCGCCCGCTCACGATTGACGAGCGAGCTGCGGTCGTGCACGGAATCAACGCCTCGCGCGCCGATGTCGTCTGGGTGGGGATCGGTGTGCCCAAGCAGGAGAAGTGGATGGCCCAGTTACGCGGCGAGCTCGAAGCGCCGGTCCTCATAGGGGTGGGTGCGGCGTTCGACTTCCACGCCGGGCTGGTCCCCCAGGCGCCGCTTTGGATGCAGGGCTTCGGTCTCGAATGGGCCTACCGGCTCGCACATGAGCCGCGGCGGCTGTGGCGGCGCTACACGCGTTACAACCCGCGTTTCGTGCGCGACTTCGGACGCCAGTTGGTAGCCCACCGCCGTCAGGAGAGGCAGCGGCGCGCGGAAAACAGGTAGCGCTCGCCGCTTGCTCTGTTGCGCCGCGCTGTGCCGAAGCACGTCACCGCGGGACCACGGTCACTGGACAGACGATGCCGGGCGCGCGGCTGAACCGGGCGTCGGCGGTCATCAACGCGCAACCGAGGAGCTCGGCCAGGGCGACATAGGACGCGTCGTAGGGCGAGAGGTTCTGACGCAGCTGCCAGATTCGGTGCAGGATCGAGAACATCGGGTACCGCGTCATCCCCAGCCGCTGCCAGGTGTAGAGCATGCTCCAGCCCGCGTCGGCCTCTATCTGTCCGGCGCTGACCTGGCGGCGCAGGCCGCTGGCAATCTCCGGGTCGATCAGGTGCGGGACGTGAAGCGGCTCGTGGGCCAATGCGTCTCGCGCCGGGCCAGCGTTCAGCAATGCCGAGAGCGCGGCCGAGGCATCGACCACGATCATCTGCCGGAGCGGTCCTCGTCGAGCCCGGCGACGATGGCGGCTGGATCTATGTCGCGATCCGCAAGCAGGCCCAGCAGCGCAGGATTGTCAGCCCTGCGCGAGACGTCCGCCAGCTCCCTGACGGCGACCGCGCTGACGGAGGTCGACTGCAGGGCGGCGAGCCGCTCGAGCCTTTCAACGACCTCGTCGGGGACGTTTCGCAAGTATAGAGTCCTCATGTTGCATAATGCTAGCAATAAGCTTGCAATACGCAACGTGATTCGAGCGCGAGCTCGTGCCTGAGCGTGGGACCCAGCCAGAATGGACCCGTGACCAGCCCACCGACAGCATCGATCGTGATCCCCACCCACGACCGCCCCCGGTACCTCGAGGTCACGCTCGCCTCGGTCACGCCCCAGGCGCGCGAGCTCGGGGTCGAGGTGGTGGTGGCCGCCAACGGAACCGACCCGGCGACCGCAGAGGTTGCCGCGCGCTACGGCGCGCGCCTGATTCGTGCGTCTGCCCCGGGCGCCAACGCCGCACGCAATGCCGGGATCAGCTCTGCCTACGGGGATCCGATCGTGCTGATCGACGACGACATCGAGGCGCCGCCCGGCTGGCTGGCGGCGATGCTCACCGGGGTAGCGGGGACGCCCGACCGCGACGTATTCGGCGGCCCCATCCGGGCTCGTCTGGAGGGCGGAGGTCCGCGGGCCTGTGGGCGTGAGCCGGCGCCGATCACGACCCTCGATCGGGGACCGTCCGACTGCGACGTGGAGCTCGTGTGGAGCGCGAACATGGCGATCCGCCGCCGGGCGCTGGAGCTGGTGGGGCCGTTTGACGAGTCGATCATGGGGCGCGGAGAGGAGGAGGACTGGCAGCGCCGTTATGCCGCCCGCGGTGGCCGGGTTCGCTATCTGGCCGGCGCTGGGCTTGATCATCGCCGCAGCCGAGCCGACGCCAGCGTTCACCGCCTGGCCGGCGCGGCCTACCGGCTGGGACGCAGTGCCCGTCGCTATGACGTCCGCAAGGGGCTGGCGCCATCACTGGCAGCCGAGCTGAGGACGGTGGCCGGCTGCATCTGGCACATCGTCCGGCGTGGCTGCCTGAACGGCGTCGTGCTTGCCGCCCACGCGGCCGGCCGGCTACGCGAGGCGCTCGGCGGACGCACGTCGTGAGCAGGTCCGAGCCCTCCGGCGAGGCACTCGCCGGACGCACGTCGTGAGCACTCCCGAGCCCGCCGACGAGTTCCTCTCGGGGACCAGCGGCCTGGTGTTCGGGGTTCGCGCCACGAGCAAGGCGATCGTCGCCGACGCGGTGTGCGACGCGGTCGCGCTGGCGCGGCTCGAGCCGTGGCGGCTGCAACGCGCGGTCCGCGGCGCCCCGAGACGGCGCGTGCTCGCGCTCGCGGTCGAGCGTGACGATCTGCCGAATGTGCTCTCGCGGGCGCGAGCAGAGTTGCTGCGCTCCCGCCACGAGGTGACCTTCGCGAGCACGACCGCCGGCGATAGGGGCAAGTTCGAGAATCTCAACAGGCTGCTGTCCGAGCATCCGGCCCGCGGCCATGACTGGCTGCTCGTGCTCGACGACGACGTCGAGCTGCCCACGGGCTTCCTCGACGCGTTTCTGTTCCTCGCCGAGCGATTCGGCCTGCTCCTGGCCCAGCCGGCCCACCGCCACCGCTCCCATGCGGCGTTCGCGGTCACCCGCCGGCGCCCGGGCAGCGTGGTGCGCGAGACGGCGTTTGTCGAGATCGGTCCGGTGACGGCCTTCAACGCCCGCGTGTTCGACGACTTTCTGCCGTTCCCGCCGCTGCGCGCGGGCTGGGGACTGGACGCCCACTGGTCGGCGGTCGCGGCATCCAAGGGGTGGCCGATCGGAGTCGTCGACGCGACGCCCGTACGTCACGGTCTGCGCAGGATCGCATCCTCGTATGACCGCAGCGCGGCGGTCGAGGAGGCGCGCGCGTTTCTGGCCGATCGTCCCTACACCAAGGCCAGTGACGCGCAGCGGACGATGCGCACCCATCGACGGTGGCGTTGAGAGTTCTGGTCCTGGCCGAGTACTACCCGCGCGCCGCCGAGCCGGTGCTCGGGATCTGGGCGCACCGCCAGGCGCTGGCCGCCCGCGAGGCCGGAGCCGATGTGCGGGTGCTGGTATTGCACCGCCCGCTGCCCCCGCTTGCGGCATTGCGAAGCCTCGACCTCGGGGCGGTGCGCCGGTCGCTGTCCCAGCCGCGGACGGTCGAGCTCGACGGCCTCCGGATCGATTATCTGCGCTATCTGTCCCCGCCACGCCCCTGGAGCTATGGCACCTGGGGCGCCTGGGCTGCACCGGCGCTCAAGCGGGCCCTGGCCCGGATCGCGGCCGAGTTCAGGTTCGATCTCGTCCACGCCCACAACGCGGTCCCCGCCGGCGACGCGCTCAGGCGGGCGGCGCCCGATGCGCCGCTGGTCGTCTCGGTCCACGGGGGCGACGTCCACGGTCCGCACGCCGTCCAGGAAACGGTCGGCAAAACGCTGGCGCACGCCCGGCTCGTGCTGGCCAACAGCGCCGGCACGGCCAGGCGTTGCCGGACGCTGGGAGCGCGCGCGGTGAGGGTCGTCCACCTGGGCACCGATCTCCCCGTCACCGCCATGACCCCACCGGACGTCGATCCACCCACGCGTCCGACGCTGGTCACGGTCGGCAACCTGATCGCGCGCAAGCGCCATGCCGACGTGATCGCCGCGCTACCCGCGCTCCGCGATCGCCACCCCGAGATCCGCTACGTGGTCGTTGGAGACGGGCCCGAGCGCGAGGGGTTGCGCGAGCTCGCGGCACGACTCGGAGTCGGCGACCTGGTGCAACTCCGCGGAGCGCTCGGACACGAGCAGGCGGTGGCCACTGCCCGCGCTGGCTCGCTGTTCGTGCTGCCGAGCGTGGCCGAGGCGTTCGGGGTCAGCTACATCGAGGCGATGGCGGGCGGCGTGCCGGCGATCGGCTGCCAGGGCGAGGACGGGCCCGAGGAGATCGCCGCCGCGGGCGGCGGGATCGAGCTGGTGCCGCCCCGCGACGCGCCCACGCTGGCCGCCACCATCGACCGGCTGCTGGCAGACCAGCCGCGCCTTGAGACGCTCGGGCGCGAGGCCAGGCTGACGGTGCAGCGCGAGTTCACCTGGGAGCGCTGTGGCCGCGAGACGCTGGCCGCCTACGAGGCGGCCATTCGCCGCCCTGCCCCGACTGCGCCGCCCGGGTAGAAGTGCCCCGCGGGCCGTTCGGCGAACTCGTGGTACTCGAACCCGAACGAGGCGCATGTCTCGGCGAGCGCGCGCGTTACATGGGCGTTGTCGGAGATCAGCACGCCACCGGCCGCGAGCCGGGGAGCGACCGTCGCAAGCTCCCAGCGCTCGTTCTCGTATGTGTGCAGGCTGTCGTGGATGAACATCCCCACCGGCACCTGCCGGTTCAGCACCGCCGGCAGCCCCGCGCGGCTTGACTCGATCCGCAGCTCCCAGCGCGGGTCGGCACCGACAAGCCATCCGGCGGCGGGATTGACATCGAAGGAGACCAGCCTTCCGTCGGCCCCCTGCTGCGCGTTGAGCTCCAGCGCGCGCAGCAGCAGCAGCGACCCCAGACCATCGTGGACGCCGGTCTCGACGATCAGGCGCGGCCTCACGAGCCTGGCGATCGCGTACCAGCCAAGCCGCTTGCCGAACGGCGGCTCGGGCTTGCTCCACCACCATCGCCCCGCAGCGGCGCGGCGGACGCGGTCGCGGAGCAGCGGATCCTCGCGAGCCTCGGCCATCACCTGCTGGGCCTCGGCTGCGCGGCCGCCGCATACGTTCCCCACCCAGGCCGCCAGCTCGGACTCGTTGGCCAGCTCATAGGTGAAGTTGTCGGGCTCGGGGTCGGCAAGCACGAACGCGAGGTTGTCGCGAACCGCGCCTCCGGACCGTCGCACGGCCCCCGCCTTGGTGATCCACCGCCAGCGCCTCACATAACGCGGATCGAGACCGACCTTCTGCGCGGCGACCCGCCCGCTCGCGTGCCATGACATCCCGGCGAGTGTAGGCGCGAGCACTTCTACACTGCCTGGCCATCGCGACTCACGCCCCCTCATCCGAGCGCGAGAGCTGCGCCCCGTATCAGCCGGACAACTTCTTCGATCGGCACAGCCGGCAGTCGACGCTCGAGCTCAGCTACCACCACGCTATGGCCCGCGAGCGTTCGCTGGTCTCGCAGCGGCTCGGGCTGAGCGGTGGTGAGGTGCTCTCGGTAGGTGCGGGCTGGCACCCGGGTCGCCATCTGTTCCCGGCGCCGGCTTTCCGGATCGTGGCCGTGGACTCCGATCCTGGCCGCGTCGAGGGGCTGCGAGCCAGCGGTCGCGCCGATGAGGCCCATGTCGGCTACGCCGGCCGGCTCGAGCTCGAGCCCCATTCGTTCGACATCGTGCTCTACCGGCTGGTGATGCACCACATCGCCTACCAGGGATCGCTCGCGCCGTGCTTCTCCGAGGCGGTGAGGCTCCTGCGCCCGGGCGGGGCCCTGGTCGCGATCGAGCCGGGGCTGTGGCATCCGGTCGGTGCGGCGCTGGCAGTGGCCAACCGCACGGGAGCCGCCACCGCCCTGCACGGGACACCCGACGACATCCCCCTGTCGCCGCGCCGACTGGTCGCCGAGGCTCGGATGGCAGGGCTAGAGCCCGAGCTCCACGCGGTCACCTACGGCTGGCGGCGCCTGCCGCCAATCGTGCAGCGCGCGATTGCGCCACTCGACCGGATCGGCTCGAGGCCGCGGGCGGCCCCGTTCGGACACACGCTGATGCTGATTGGCCGCGCGGGCCGGCCATGAGCTCGAGCACAACCGATGGCGCGCCCGGCGAGCAGGTCGTGAGTCAGGGCCCCGCGGGATCCCCGGGAGCGGTGGCGACCCGATCCGCCACCGCTTTGCCAAGACCCACCACCGACATGCTGATCGGCCTCTGCCTCGCCGGTGCGCTGACCCTGCTCGCGTTCGCCACCACCGGCGGGTTTGACGAATCGATCATCGTGTCGGCCGCCGACACCTGGTCGGAGATCGCGATCACGCTGCTCGGCGCCGGAGCGTGCGCGACGATGCTCGTGCTCGGTGCCCGCGGTCGGGCCTGGGGCGGCGTCACAGTCGCGCTGTTCGCCCTGGTGACCGTCTACACGGCGCTCTCGATCGCCTGGTCTGTGCAGCCCGACAACTCCTGGCAGGCGGCCAACCTGACCCTGGCTTACCTGGCGGCATTCGCGGGCGCCGCGTCGCTGGCGAGACTGGCGCCCGAGCGCTGGCGGGCCCTGCTGGGCGCGGTCGCGCTGGCCACCGTGGCGATCAGCGTCTACGCGCTGCTCACCAAGGTCTTCCCTGCGGCCAGCACTACGCTGGGACGGCTGCAGGCGCCGCTCGGCTACTGGAACGCGCTCGGCGTGACCGCGGCGATGGGAATCGTCCCCTGCCTGTGGGGATGGAGTCGCCGCGACACCAGCCCGGTCCTCCGTGGTCTGACGGTGCCGGCGCTGGCGATCCTGATCAGCGTCGTAGTGCTCTCCTACTCGCGCTCGGCGGTGGTCGTCGCGGTTGTCGCCGCCGCCTGCTGGGTGGCGTTCGTGCCACGGCGACTTAGCGCCGCGGCGGCGCTGGGGCTGAGTGCGCTCGGCGCCGCCGTGATCACCGGCTGGGCACTGTGGAAGCCGGCTCTGACGGCCGACAACCAGCTGTTCGCCGCGCGCACGTCGGCGGGACACACGTTCGGAGTGGTCGTGCTGGTGTGTCTTCTGGCATTGACCGCCGCCGGTATCGGCGCGACGCGGTGGGCGGAGCGAAGCAGGCTTTCGTCGGCGGTCCGTCGCCGGATCGGCACCGTGCTCGTGGTTGGAGTGGCCCTGCTCCCGGTTGCCGGCATCGCCGGCTTGGCGGCGTCGCCGCGCGGGCTGACGGGCGAGGTCTCGCACGCCTGGACGTCGCTCACCAGCGTCAACTCGACAACCGGCAACTCCGCGGCCCGGCTCGGATCGCTTGGCAGCAGCAGGCCGCTGTACTGGGGCGAGGGAATCAAGGTCGGTGACCACGCGCTGCTCCAGGGAGTCGGTGCGCTGGGCTACGGGATCGCTCGGACGCGCTACACGACCAACGCCGACGTGTCCATGCACGCCCACAGCTACCTGGTGCAGACCTTCGCCGATCTCGGTCTGATCGGGGTCGTGCTCAGCCTCGCGCTGCTCGTCGCCTGGGGTCTCTCCGCGGCGCGCGCGGTTGCGCTCGGCACCCGGTGGGCGACGCTGGAGGCAAGCGTGGCGGCCGAGCGGGAGGGGCTGGTGGCGCTGCTGCTGGTGGCGCTGGCGTTCGGGCTTCAGTCAGCGATCGACTGGACCTGGTACTTCCCCGGAGTCGCCGTACCGGCGCTTCTGTGCGCGGGGTGGCTGTCGGGCCGCGGTCCACTGGCCGGTCGCGTGGGCATGGCCGCCGGCCGTGCCTCGATCTTCAGCCGACCGGCGGTTGGCGGGACGGTCACTGCGCTGGCGACAGTGTCGGTGTTGTGCGCGTGGCTGATCTGGCAACCGCTGTCATCGGCGGATTCCACGGCGTCCGCGGAGAATGCGGCGGTGGACGGGCGCATCTCGGCGGCGTTCGCCGATGCGCGCGACGCCGCGGGCTCAGATCCGCTCGCGCTGCAGCCGCTGTTCGTACTGTCGGAGCTCTACCAACGTATCGGCGAGCATTCGGCGGCGCGATCGGAGCTGGTCAGCGCCGTGCAGCTACAGCCTGAGAACTTCTCGAGCTGGCTCGCGCTGGGCAGCTTTGATCTGCAAAACCACCAGCCGCGGCGCGCGCTCCCGTCCTTGCAGCGGGCATACAAGCTGGATCCGACGAGCCTTCTCGCCAGCGAGGCGCTGGTTCAGGCCCGGGCCGAGGTGGCCGCCTCGGGGGGATGACGAGCACACGAGGACGCTCGCCGATCCGACCGACGAGGACCCTCACTCCTTCAGCGCACCGCGCGGGCGAGCAGCAGCCGTCGCAGGGCGGGGGCGCCACCCGCCGTTCGCACGCTGACCTCGCGGAAGCCAAACTCGTCCAGCAGCGCCGCCAGCGACCGGCGCGTGTACAGGTGCAGATGATCCCCGAGCGGCTCTGAGAAGCGCGCGATCCCGCCCAGGGCTAGCCGCAGCCGCCCGTGGCTTGGCGTGGTGACCAGCAGCCGGCCGCCCGGTGCCAGCACCCGCCTCACCTCTGACAGCCAGCGCGCGGTGTCGGCGACGTGCTCGATGACCTCGCTGCTCCAGACCAGGTCAAAGGCGCCATCGGCGAACGGCAGCGGCCCCTCGACCGGGATCCGCAGGAAATCCAGGGCCGGGTGGCGTGCCTTTGCCCGGCGCACGGCCGCTTCGGCCACGTCGGCCCCGACGACTTCGGCCACCGCCGGCGCGAGGCGGGCCGTGAACGTGCCGTCGCCGCAGCCGAGGTCGAGCGTGCGGTCGTCCGGTCTGGCCTGCGCGAGCATGAACCGCGCACGCAGCCCCAGGTCTGGCGCGTGCAGCTCCTCGGGCAGCCACTCCCAGAGCTCCTCGTAGTACTCCCGCACCGCTGGGGAAGCTAGCGATCGTCAGTGCACGGTGATCTGGGCGCTGTGCCCGGCGGCCCGCGCCAGGCGCACATCTCGGGTCACCAGCGGGCACTCGAGCGCCTCGGCCAGCGCGACGTAGGCGCCGTCATACGCCGTGAGGTTCTGTCGGAGGTCAAATGCCCGCCGCCGCAGAGCGTCGCCTGCCGCCCACCGATGAACCGGCAGGTCCTCGAAGTCGGTCAGGACGTCCAGCGCTCTTGCGGCGCTCATCCGCCGCGTCCTGGTAAGGCCGCGTAGCGCAGAGACGACCTCGAAATCGAGCAGCGCCGGCGCATGCAGCTCCTCGTCGGCAAGCACCTCGCGTAGCCGCTCTGAGCCCGATGACGGCGGTGAGCGCATCGACGACTGCGGCGCTATCGACGACGATCACGATGCCGGACCGTCAGCTGCTCGTCGCGTTCGGCTCTGGCCGCGTCGACTGCTCCAACGGCCGATCCGGTCGCCTGCTCGGCTCGGCGAGCGGCCCGCTCGAGCACCTCGGCCACTGTTGGGCGAGCGACCTCGCGCCGGATCACCTCGAGCATGTACGCGTTCAGCGATTGGCCGTTGGCCGCCGCGCGGGCCTTCAGGACCCGTCGCTGCTCATCGGGCACGCCTCGGATCTGCAGTAAGGGCGACATCGATGCAGTGTAGCTGATAGTACATATAAAATGCATGCAAGATGCGAGGCGATTGCGCCCTGCACCTACCCCGTCGGCGAGGCGCGCCCAGCCGGCGCCCGGACGTCGACCCGGATCGCGCCCACGTCGGGAAGCTCCCCCACCACCTCGGTAGGAGCGTCGTACAGGTACAGGCCGATCGACTCGCCGAGTGCCTCGTGTAGCTCGTCTAGCGTTCGGCCTGAGGCGAAGCATCCCGGTAGCTCGGGGACCTCTGACCAGAAGCCTTTGCGCTCGCGATGGACGACGACCGTGAGCTCCATGCCTGACCCTCCATCGATTTGAGATCGGCCTGCTTGAGTATCGAGTGTGTCAGCCCCTTGGCGTACGTCTGGCCGTGGTGGCGAGGCAGCGTGATCGGCGGTTGGCCGCGCTTGACCATCTTGACCGCATGCTTGCCGCCGACCGTGCGCGTCCACCCTTCGCTCTTCAGCAGCCTGATCGCGCGGCGCTGATCGAGAAGCTTGGCCACGATCCGCACCGTAAGACGCCGGAGGCTGGCTGGGCCGGTCGCGGCCCACATTGACACCGCCGCGTCACCAGCCGTGACGGTCATTTTGCATTTCGCCCGGACCGGCGCGCGGAAGCGCGCGAATGCCGCTTACCTGCTCTCCAGCAGCAGCGTCACGGGACCATCGTTGACCAGCTCGACCTCCATGTACGCGCCGAACACGCCCCGCTTGGCTCCGAGCAGGTCACAGAAGCGCTCGTACAGCGGCTCGGCCAGCTCGGGCGCCGCGGCATCCACGTAGCTTGGGCGGTTGCCGCGCCGCGCATCCCCGTAGAGGGTGAACTGACTGACGCACAGGACCTCGCGATCGCCCAGCGGCTCGTTCATGCGCCCGTCGGCGTCGGCGAAGACCCGCAGCGCGCGGACCTTGGCGGCGAGCCACTCGGCTTGGGAGGTTGAGTCGGTGCCGTGGACGCCGAGCAGGACCAGGAGCCCGGGACCGATCTCCGCCACGCGTTCGCCGGCGACCCGCACCTGGGCACGACTGACGCGCTGGACCAACGCGCGCACCGGCTACACGTCGCGCAGCTCGGCGGCCGCCAGCTCGGGCGCGACGATGTTCAGGTTCAGCCCGGCGCCGAGCTCGAGCCCGGCCAGATACGTGAGCCGCGGCAGGATGTCGATCCGCCAGCAGAAATGCTCGGCGCCGCTGGGAGCGGTCCTGACCCAGAGGTTGAGCGGCGGGCTGGCGCCCAGCCTGCGCGCCAGGCGGCGCAGCGCATCACGCAGCATCCCGGCCCCGGTGGGACCATCGTCCTCGAATCGCGCCCGCGGCGTCCGCGGGGCGATCATCAGCTGGTAGGGCACGCGGGCGCCGTAAGCCGACATCAGCACGGCTTCGTCGTCGATCGCGACGATCCGCTCACGCTCGCGTACCTCCTGCTGGACCAGATCGGCGAGCAGGTTGCCCCCCATGGTCTGGGTGGCGTAGGCGCCGAAGCGCTCGCGCTCGCGGGCGATCGCGGCCGGCACGAAGCTCAGCGCATAGAGCTGGGCATGGGTGTGGGGCAGCGATGCTCCGGCCTCGCGCCGCTCGTTGACGATCAGGTGCAGACACGCGGAATCCGGGTGGGCGCGCATCCGCTCACGCCACACGTCGACCGCACAGGCCACCTGCTCGGGCGACAGGTCGGCGAGCGAGCTCACCGGGTCCGGCGCGTTGATGATCACCTCGTGCGCGCCGCTCGCGGCACCGGACCAGAACAGCTGCTGGTTGGCATGCCGCGGTGGAGCTGGGGAGTCGGGCTCCAGCGCCGGGTACAGGTTGGGGACCACCCGGACCTTCCAGCCGGGCGTGTCGGGGCCGCCGCCGTTGGGCCGCACCGCATACAGCTCGGGCGGCGTGCGGTCCTCATGGCCGTCGGCGAACGGGTCCTGCTCGCGATCGATCGCCGGCGCCGGCGTGGCGCTCAGCTCCCCTCCCGGGCGGCCGGCCCTGGCCCCGGCCACGACCGAGCGCTGGCCGGTCAGCGGGTCGATCCGCAGCTCGGGCATCAAGCGCCGGGGCTCGAATGCCCTAGTGGGGCTCCCGGAAACGTTCGACCGGTTTGACGGCTGCAAACCTTCGGCTGCGCGGACTTGCGGCCCGCTCGGCATCCTGCCTCGCCGGGTCGGGCCGCGTCCGCGTCATCCGGCTGTCCTCGGAGGCTCGCGTGGCGCTGCCACGCCACGACTCCTGCGTCCTCGCCATCCTCGGTTTTCGCTCGTCAAACGCGTCTAACGTTTCCAGTCGACCCACTAAACGTACTTCTCCATCGCGATGTGCTCGATCCCGGCCTCCATGAACACCCGGCCCCGGGGTTCGTAGCCCGCGGCCTCATACAGCGAGCGAGCGTACGTCTGGGCGTGCAACACCAGCCGGCGAGCTCCCCCCGCCCGCGTCTCCTCGTCGGCGAGCTCGAGCAGCGCGGTGGCGATCCCGCGACGGCGCGCGCTCGCCCGCACGGCCAACCGACTGAACTGCACGGTTGGACCCACAAACAGCAGCCGGCAGGTGGCCAGCACCTCGGTTCCAGACACCGCCACCAGGTGCAGGGCCTCGTTGTCGCGCCCGTCGAGCTCCTCGCGCACGGGCACCCCCTGCTCCTCGCAGAAGACCTCGTGGCGCAGCTCGATCAGGGCCTCCATCTCTTCATCGCCGCGAGCGCGGCGCACCTCGTAGGTCAGCGTGCCGGTCACTTGAGCGCGTAGCGTTGGATGTCCTTCTCGAGCGCCGCGGCATTCTCGTACGGACCCGCGTGGTCGAACACGTACCTGGTGTGCCCGTGGCTGGTGAAGAACAGGGTCTGGGGGTAGTAGGTGGACGCCTGGTAGGCGCGGGCGATCGACTCATTGGGGTCCGTGTAGCTCGGGTAGCTGACCGGGAACCGGCGCAGGAATGCTGACGCCGAGCCGTTGCCGTCCTTGCCGTCGATCCCGACGAAGGCCACCTTGCGGCCGAATTTGACGGCGGCCCGCTGGAAGGCGGGGAACTCGGTCTGGCATGGACCACACCACGATGCCCACTTATTGACCACCACCGGGTAGCCCTTCAGCGAGGCCATCCGGGCCTGGAAGGCTTTGACCCCGCCTCCCAGGAGCTTGTTGGCCTGGCTGTGGAGCGCGGCCAGCGCCGGAGGGGAGCCCTTGAAGGCCGCCTCCTCGGAGCCCTTGGAGGGAGCGGCGCTGTGAGCCTGCTCGCCGCCGCAGCCTGCCAACAGCGGGCATGCCACCAACACCGCTATCGACCATGTCCGCAGGCGCACAGCCGACAGCTTGCCACAAGGCGATTTACCAGATCTGCTTAAATACGCGATATCCTCTTGTCGGCAGGCGAGAGGAGGCTTCTGAGGAATTCTCGCCGTGCTCGGTCCCTTGGCCGGGTTTGCCTGAGCCGCCACGAGGTTACGCCGCGGCTCGCTCATCCTGACGCAACGTTTCAAACACCACTGATGGGTGTGACCACCCCGTTTCCGAGCCCTGACGCGATTGCGCGTGCTGAACAGCTGACACGCGAGCATTTCGTCTATGAAGGCGAGACGCTCGAGGAGGCCCTGGCCCCCGGGTCGGCTCGCCGCCGCGCCCTCGACGCGGCGCTGGCGGAGCTCGACGCGGGCAACACGCAGCCCTCGATCGCGTGGCGCCGGCAGTTTTCGCTGCTGCTCGGACTGGAGCGATTGCTGTCCGAGGAGGAGCCACGTCTGGCCGATGACACGGTGCTCTCCGCCCACCAGGTCGACGCGCTGTCGGGCACGCTGACCGCGCTGCTGGCCGAGGCACAGCGGAGCGCCAACGGCAATGCAAGCGCGAACGGAAGCGGCGGCGGTAACTCGGTGACCGTTCCCGAGCACGTGGTCGCCGAGCCGGGCCTGCCGAGCTCGACCGGCTTCGCGGACGACAACGGCGATGACGCTCTCGACCTGGACCTCGAGCTCGACGATGAGGCCGACGACGGAGATGTGTCAGACGACGAGGAGCCACTGGACTGGCAGGACGAGGACGAGTCCGACGACGGACGCTTCGACGAACAGCCCGAGGATCCCAATGCCGCCAAGCGCTTCTGGTTCGAGCACGCGACGGGGGCCGGTAAGACGGTCGCCGCGCTCGGGTTCGTAGAGGCCTCGCGCACCGGCGGCGTTCTGATCCTCACCCACCGCCGCAACCTCGTGGATCAGTTCCACGGCGAGCTGCGCGATCGCGGCTACCGCAACCGGATCAGCGGCCCGTTGCTCGACGGCCACGACGCCAGCAACGGCCCGGTCACGGTCGAGACCTATCAGTGGTTCGTCCGCAATGCGGGACGAATCTCGGACGCCTACACGATCGTCATCTGCGACGAGGCGCATACCGCGTTGGGGGAGAAGACCTCGGCCGCGATCCGTGCCTGGTCTGGACCGATCTTCATCGGGATGACCGCCACCGGCGCGCTGATAGCGCGTCATGTGACGGATCTGTTCCCCACCCAGACGAGCCGCTTCGATCTGGCCCAGGCCGCACGACGTGGGGTGATCGCGCCGCTTCGGTGCATCCGCATCCCACCCGGCCCCGGCGTGCGCACGATCGCCAAGGTCCCGCTGCGCCGCGGGGAAGTGGATACCGAGTTCGACCAGGAGATGCTGGCTGAGCTGCTCGACCAGGCGCCGTTCAACCTCGCGATCGCCGACCTCTACAAGACGCGCTTCAACGGCGTTCCAGGCGTGGTCTATGCGGCCGGGGTCAAGCACGCCTACAACGTGGCCGCGGCGTTTGGCGAGTTCGAGATCAAGGCCAAGGCGGTCTCGGGGGAGACCCCCAAGCGCGAGCTCGCACGGATCCTCGCCGATTATGAGTCGGGCAAAATCGACGTGCTGGTCAACGCGATGCTGCTCGCCGAGGGCTGGAACAGCCCGCGGGCGACGATCTGCATGCACCTGGCGCCCACCGCCTCCAAGCGGGTCTACCAGCAGCGGGTGGGTCGCGTGACCCGCCGCCATCCAGGCAAGGAAGCCGGAATCGTGGTCGACTTCGTCCACCCCGCGACCAAGCACGACGATCCGGTCGTCACGCTGCATTCGCTGCTCGACCGCGACGTCTATCGCGGCGGTGCGATCGTCGTCGGTCCGGTCCGTCGTGGCCGCGGCCGCAGGGTGCGGGTGGAGCGCCGCGTGCTGCCAGTGACGCCCGATCCCGAGCGGCGTGCGGAGGTCTTCGAACGCGAGCTGTGGCGGATCGCGGTGGAGCACCTCGACTACGGCGAACAGCACGTGTGGGCCGCGCTGGCGGGCGCGCGGGTGGCGCCCAACGGCTGGCGGCGGGCCAAGGCGATGCTGCACTTCGATCGCGGCGGCGAGCTCAAGCGCCGCTTCCTGTTGACCGCCGTGCAGCGCAACCGCAACTCGCAGCTGCGCCTGCGGGCGCTGCAGGAGATCGCCGCCAGCCGCGACGCGGAGGCGTTCGACACCGCGATTGACGTGATGGGCGGCTGGCCCCGCGACGAACGCCGCGAGGGCGTCAAGATCATGCTCCAGGCGCTCGCCGAGCGCCGCATCGGGCGCCGCGATCAGGCCAACGCGTGGATCTGGCGGATGGCCGAGTACACGCGCGAGGTGCACGAGGAGTACGCCGTGCAGCGCTGGCCGGAGACCAAGCGGCTGCTCGGTCTGCTGGTCAACTCGAGCGGCTCAGCCCATGCCCGCAACGCCCGTCGCCTGGTGCATGCCTCGCGCAAGGAGGATCGGCGGCTGTCGGCGGCGCTGCTGGCGGCGGCGCTGGCCCACACCCCCGAGGCCGAGGAGGCGCTGCGCGGGGCACGCACGCGGATGGCGCGCAAGCCCGCCGCGCTTGCCCGCGAGCTGCTGCGCAACTTCCCCAAGGGCCGGCGCGGCTCCAAGCGCCGCCGGCGCAAGGCCGGCGCGGCCGCCGGCGCCGAGGAGACCGGGGAGGCCGTGGCCACCGAGACGCTCGACACGCAGGAGGAGCAGGGGGCCGAGCCCGACGAAGCGCCGGACGACGGCAACGTCGAGGATCTCGATCTCGAAGACGACGACGAGGACGCTTCTCCGGCGCGCGACACCGAAGAGGCGGCCTAAGCGCTTGGAGCTGGCCGCTCAGCGCGCCAGCCAAGTGCGGCGGCAGCGGCAGCCTGCTCCTGGTCGTAGGTGACAAAGCAGCCCAACTGCTCGCGGGCGAATTCGGCGGTCGCGAGGTGCAGAGCGTCGAGCGCTCGCTGAGGCGGCGAGAAGGCCTGGCACGCGCCTTGCACGACGGCGGTGTTGAGCGGCAGCAGCGTGAAGCCTGACAGCAGCTCCTGAGCGGCGGTCCTGGTGATCGCCTGGCGGTCGCAGACACAAACCAGTTCGACTCGCAGCAGCTCGCTCGACACCTGTAGGGGCCAGTCGCCGAGAAACCGCTCCAGCGCGTCTGTCTCGTCCTCTGAGCGCAGCAGCTTCACAGCGGCTGACGCGTCCAGGTACGCACCGCTCAGCGCGGGCCGCGCACCCATTCGAGGCTCTCGCTCGCGGTCTCGTCGCGGCGCCCCCTGCCACGTGCGCGCAGCCGGCGTGAGATTGCAAGCAGATCGCCACGGGCCGGGGTTGCGCCCAGCTTCTCGAGTGCCCTACGGACCTCGTCAAGGCGCACATCCCTGGCGCCGATCGATCGAGCGCCGATCAATGCCAGCTCCCGCACCTGAGCTGCTTGAGAGGTGGCCCGCAGACGAGAGCCCGCGAGTCTGAGCGCATCACTGAGCTCGGGATCGAGTACGACACCCACGCGTCGGTAGCGAGTTGGCATATCCTAGACTGTAGCACCACGTGCCTCACTTAGGTGCGACACCATCGCCCAGATGAACCTCGCCGGCGTCGAGCGCGAGCCGGTCGCCGTCGCCGGTGGCGACCACCAGTCGGCCCTGATCGTCGATGCCCTCAGCGCGGCCCTGGCCGCTGGCCCAGCGGACGTCGCGGCCCCGCAGCGCGTCGCGCTCGCGGACCGCGCCCAGCACCTGCTCCGCGGGGGCGGCAAGCCAGCGCTCGAGCTCGCTCAATAGCCGCGCCAGGACCGGCTCGATCGCCTCTGGCTCGAGCCCGAGGGTGCCCGCCCGGCCGCGCAGCTCGGGCGGGAAGTCGGACCCGCGCAGCGCCACGTTCAGGCCGACACCGACGACCGCCCAGCGCTCCTGCGGACGGCCCTCGACGAGGATCCCGGCGACCTTGCGACCGTCGAGCAGTACGTCATTGGGCCACTTGAGCTGCGCCCGGGGACCGACCACCGAGGCCACCGCGACGCCTGCCGCGAGCGGCAACAGCCGCCCCGGCTCGCGGATCACGATCGAGCACAGCAGCGCCCGCCCCGCCGGCGCCGTCCAGCTGCGGCCCTGACGGCCGCGCCCGGCGCTCTGCTCGGCGGCCGTCACCAGCGTCCCGTGTGGCGCGCCGGCCGACGCCAGCTCGCGGGCCCGCGTGTTGGTGGAGCCGATCCGACGCAGGTGAAGGCGCGGCCACCCGAGCGATCCGTCGCTCACAGGTACTGACGCGCGCTCGCGCGGATCAGAGCCCCCTGCCTGACGCGTCGGCCACCAGTGCCTCCAGGAGCCCGTCGATGTCGTGGCGTGTCGCTTCCACGTCGACGGCCAGCCCGTGCTCGCGCAGCGTCTCGCTGGTGACCGGACCGATGCTGACGATGCGAGCCTCACCGTCCAGGCGTCCGCCGAGTGCCTGCAGCAAGAAGCGCACGGTCGAGGAGGAGGTGAACGTGACGTAATCGGCGCGCCCGACTTCGTCGAGCTGCGCCGGACTGAGCGGCTCGGCGACCGTCTGATAAAGGGCCAGGACGTCGACCTCTGCTCCCCGCTCGCGCAGCGCGTCGGGCAGCACGTCACGGGCCTCGGCTGCCCGCGCCACCAACGCTCGCCTCACCGGGACCTCGGCGAGCGCCGCCACCAGCCCCTCGGCGACGAACCGCTCGGGGACGACGTCGGCGACGATTCCGTGCTCGCGCAACACGGCCGCGGTGCCGGGACCGATCGCCGCCACCCGCGCGCCGGCGAACGCACGCGCGTCACGCCCGGCGGCAGCGAGACGCTCAAACAGCAGCTTGACGCCGTTGGGGCTGGTCACGCAGACGAGGTCGTAGCGGTCCAACTGCGGAGCCGGCCCGGCGATCGGCTTGATCGTGATCGCCGGGGCCTCGACCACCGCGGCGCCCAGCGCGCGTAGCCTCGATGCCAACCCGCTCGCCTGGGCCCGCGCGCGGGTGACGGCAACGGAGAAGCCCGCCAGCGGCCGGGACTCCAGCCACGCCAGCTCGCGGCGCAACGCCGCCACCGGGCCGAACACGGAGATCGCGGGCGCTCGCACGCCGTGGTGCTCGGCCACCGCCGCGATCGACTCCAGCGTGCCGCTCATCACCCGCTGGCCGGGCAGCGTGCCACGTTCGATCACCGCCGCCGGCTCTGAGCCGGGGCGCCCGCCGCCCTGCAAGCGCTCCGCGATCGATGGCAGCTGACGGACGCCCATGTAGACGACGAGCGTTCCCGGGAACTTCGCCAGCGCCGTCCAGTCGAGCGCCGACTCGGGCTTGTCGGGATCCTCGTGGCCCGTGAGGAACGCCACCGCGCTGGCGGCATCGCGGTGCGTGACCGGGATGCCGGCGTACGCCGCGGCGGCCACACCGGCGGTGACGCCCGGCACGACCTCGAATGGGATCCCCGCCTCGCGAAGCGCCTGCGCCTCCTCGCCGCCCCGCCCGAACACGAACGGGTCCCCTCCTTTGAGGCGCACCACCTCGCGTCCCGCCACGCCGTGCTTGACCAGCAATGTCTCGATCTCGCGCTGAGACGCCGATGGGCCGCCCCCCTCCTTGCCCGCATAGACCAGCTCGGCGTCGGGCCGTGCGCCATCCAGCGCGCCGGCTGGAATCAGGCGGTCGTGGATGATGACGTCGGCGGCAGCGATCAGGCTTTGCGCGCGGACGGTCATCAGCCCCGGGTCGCCGGGTCCGGCACCGACCAGATACACGGTCATCCCGCGAGCACCCGCTCTGCCTGGTGCAGGATCTCGGCGGCCCCGGCGGCGAGCATCCGCTCCCCGCACGCCGCGCCGGCGTCCTCAGCCGGCAACCGGACTCGGTCGCGCAGCCAAACCGATCCGTCAGGCAGTCCGACCCACCCCACCAGCTCGACCCGATCGCCCTCCAGCAGCCGGGCGTGCGCGCCTACCGGCGTATTGCATGACGCGCCGAGCTCGTGCACCAGCGCTCGCTCGGCCTGCACGCACGCCGCCGTGGCGACATCGATTACACGCGTGAGCACAACCGGGTCCAGCCAGTCGGGCCGCGCCTCGAGGGCCAGCGCGCCCTGTCCGGCAGCAGGAACGAGCTCGTCAAGCGTGCCGCCGGCTTCACTCTCGCGTCCAAGTCGCTTGAGCCCCGCGAGCGCGAGCACGAGCGCATCGACCTGCCCTTCGTCCAGCTTGCGGAGCCGAGTATCGACGTTGCCACGCAGCTCGACCACCTCGAGATCGTCGCGCAAGCTGCGAATCTGTGCCGCCCGTCTGACGCTGCTCGTCCCAATGCGCGCGCCCGCCGGGAGGGCCGGGAGCGACGTGGCACCGCAGATCGCATCGCGGGCGTCAGCACGCGGGGGTATTGCCACGAGCTCCAATCCGTCGGGAAGCTCAGTCGGAACGTCTTTGGCCGAGTGAACGGCGACGTCGATCCGCCCTTCGAGAAGCGCACGCTCGAGCTCTGAGACCCACCTCGACTTGTCGTTCATGCTTGCCGCGCGGTCGGCAGGGGTCGTGATCTCGACGATCTCGGTTTCGCCGCCGAGCAACGACGCGACTGATCTGGCCTGCGCGAGCGCAAGAGCGCTCCCGCGCGTGCCGATCCGCATCAGGTTCGCCGCTGGCTGCGGGCGCGACCCGCCGGAGGCAGCTCGCGCACCTCCGCCAGGTGCTCTGCGGGCTCATCGACGAGCGCCGGATCGTCGACGTTGAGCCCGAACAGCTCCCGGACCAGTGCCATCCGCGCGTGGACTCGCCCATCGTGCATGTCGCGCATCTGGACGGTGGGGTCGTGCAGCAGCCGGTTGACCACCGCCTTGGCCAGTGCGTCGATGCGCTCGAGGTCGCGCGGCGACGCGGTCTCCCATTTGCCGGCGTTCTCGTCTATGACCTGGTCGGCGATCGTTCTGGCATGCGCGCGCAGCGCCGCCACGGTCGGCAGCACTTCGAGCGAGCCCAGCCAGACGGCGAATTGCTGGATCTCCTGCTCGATGATCCCCTCCGCTTTGAGGGCTTCCGTCTGGCGGACTCGGCGGTTGCGATCGGCGACGGTCTGCAGATCGTCGATGTCGGCGAGCGAGACGCCCTCGAGCTGCCCGCAGGCGGCGTCGATGTCACGCGGGACGGCAAGGTCGATCAACAGCATCGGCCGCCCCGCGCGCTGGCGCATGACGTCTGCCACCTCGTCGACCTCGAGCAGCAGGTGCGGCGAGGCGGTCGCAGCTACGACGATGTCGGCCCGCAGCAGCGCCTCGGGCAACTCGTCGAACGGCAATGTCGTGCCGCCGTAGCGCCGGGCCAGCGCCAGCGCCCGGTCGCGCCGGCGATTGGCCACGAACACGTTGCTCGTGCCGCTGTCGGCCAGCGCGCGTGCGGTCAATTCGCTCGTCTCACCGGTACCGATGAGCACCACCTGGCGCCCCGCGATCTGCCCCAGCTGCCCGCGCGCGAGCGCGACCGCCACGGCAGGCAGGCTCAGCTGGCGCTCGCCGATCGCCGTCTCGTTGCGCACGCGCTTGCCGGTGGCCAGCGCCGCCTTGAACAGTCGGTTGGTGAGCGGACCCACGGTCTCCAGCGCCAGCGCGGTCTCATAGGCGCGCTTGACCTGGCCCTGGATCTCGGCCTCACCGACGATCATGGACTCGAGCCCCGCCACGACCCGGTACAGGTGCCGCGCGGCATCACAGTTGTGGTGCGAGTAGATCGCGGTCGCCAGCCCCGTTGGACGGATGCCGGCCTGACGGGCGAGCATCGTCAGCGTGGTGCTCTCGGCTTCGACGGGGTCGCCCCCCACCAGGTAGAGCTCGGTCCGGTTGCAGGTGGAGACCGCCACCGCCTCGTGCACGTCGGCCGCGCCGCGCAGGTCGCGCAGGAACTCGGCCGCGCGCGCCTGGGGGAGCGCCAGGCGCTCGCGCACTTCGACCGGGGCGGTCTTGTGCGACACGCCGATCGCCAGCAGCTCGCTCACAGTGCGGGCTCCTTCGCGCGCGGCTTCTCGCCCTCGCGTCGCGCCGCCTCCACGTCGCGGCGCAGCTCGTCGAGCTCGCGTTCGAGCCGCTGCGCGCGGATGGCCATGATCGTGATGTAGATCAGGATCACGGCCACGAACACGACGTACGCAGCGGCCACGAACTTGCCCGACTTGCCCAGCGGCAGCGCCGGTGCGACGGCGAGCAGCGCGCTCATGACGGCGCCGCGCTGCGGCCGATCGGGCGGCTGCTGTCGTCGCCCAGCAGCGTGCGACGCAGCCGCCGCACCTGCGCCCGGGCGTTCTTGGCCGCCATCTCGTACTTCCAGAGCGTCACGTACAGCAGCGCGATGCCGATCAGCGAGACCACGAACGTCAATCCCATCGCCGGGGGCAACGCCGCCCTGGTCAGTGTCAGCACCCGGGGATGCACGTACGCCGTGGCCAGTTGCACGGCCAGGTAGTTGAGCGGCACGAACGCCCCAGCGACGATCGCGAACACGCTCGCATAGCGCGCCTGGCGCTCGGGATCCTCGATCGAGAAGCGCAGCGGCTGATAGGTGGCGAACAGCAGGAGAACGATCAGGAACGAGACCAGCGTCGGCTCGTTCCAGACCCACCAGTGGCCCCACGAAGCCTTGGCCCAGATCGAGCCGGTGATCAGTCCCGCGATCCCGAAGATCAGCGACATGTGGATCGCCACGTACGAGCGCATGTCCCAGCTGCGGTCGCCCGTCCGCAGGTAGCCGATCGCGAGCAATCCACCGAACACGAACCCGCACAGCGAGACGATCGCCAGCGGGACGTGGATGTAGAAGATCTTCTGCACGAACCCCTGATCGGCGTCGAGCGGCGCGTAGAAGAACACGAGCACCAGCGCGATAGTGATCGTGGCGGTCGTAGCGAGGGCGAGGGTGCAAAGCCCCCTGCCGTAGATGGTGCGGGGCACTGGTGGCTAATCCTCCAGCAGGAAGTCGAACACTGCGTAGGCGAGCAGCGCGAACACCAAATCATAAAGAGCGAGGATCAAGAGCCATTTGCCCGGGGGTGAGCCCGACGTGCCGGCCGCGAACAGGGGACCGAGCGCCCGGGCGGTCCCGATCAGCGCCGGGAGCAGCAGCGGCAGCGAGATGACCGGCCCGATCAGGTCCCGGGCGCGGGTGTGGACGGCGATCGCCGACACCAGCGTGCCGATCACCGCCAGTCCCACGTTCGCGAGAATGAGAATGAGAACGATTCCTAAGAGCGCCGGCGTGAGGGACGGCCCCAGCAGGAGGATCGCGAAGCCGGGCACGGCGATCACCTCGAGCACGGCCAGGAAGATGAACAGCGCCGCGGCTTTCGCCAGCAGCATCGCGGTGCGGTCTACCGGCGCCAGCAGAAACGCGTCAAAGCCGCCTTGCTCGCGCTCGGCCACGAACAAGCGGTTAATGCCCAGCATCGAGGCGAACAGAAGCGTCGCGGTCAGCACTCCCGCCGCAAGCTGACCCTGGATCGCATTGCGGTCCAGGCCGAAGTGGAAGATCACAAACGTGATCAGCGCGAGCAGCACCATCGCGGGCACGGTCTCCAGCGTGCGAAGCTCGACCCGGAGGTCCTTGCGCAGGACCACGAGCGCGGTTCTCACGCGTACAGCTCCCGAAGCTGCGCCTGGCCGAGCTTTCCGGCGTCACCGGCGAACACAACGCGGCCGTCCTTGAGAGCGAGCACCAGGTCGGCTTCGGCGAGCGCGGCCCCGGGGTCGTGGCTGGTGAGCACCCGCGTGCGACCCGAGGCGCGGCCGATCAGCGGCTCGACCAGGTCGCTGGCGGCCGGATCGAGGTTCGCCCGGGGCTCGTCGAGCAGCAGCAAGTCCGGCTCGTGCAAGACCGCGCGGCAGATCGCGATCCGCTGCACCATCCCCCGCGACAGCAGCCGGACGGGGTCCTCGGCGCGACGCTCCATGGACACCGCCTCGAGCACCTGCTGGACGCGACCGACGCGGACCCCGTGCAGGCGTGCGTGGTATTCGAGGTTCTCGCGCCCGGTCAGCTCGCGGTACAGCAGCGGTTCGTGCGCGAGCAGCCCGAGCTTGCCGCGGACCGCGAATGCGCGTCGTGGCAGCGGCTCGCCGAACACCAGCACGTCGCCAGCGTGCGGGCGCAGCAGCGACGCGAGGATCCGCAGCAGCGTCGACTTGCCCGCGCCGTTGCGGCCCAGCACGGCGAGCGTGGCCCCGCGCGGAACCCGCACCGAAACCTGGCTCAGCGCGGTCCGCTCGCCGAAGTAGCGCTCGAGGCCGCGGAGCTCAATGGCCGGGGGTTCTGCGTCCACCCTCGCGCTGCAGCGTCGCGACTACGTGCTCGAGCGTCGGCGCGATTACTCCGAACAGCTCGCCGATCGCCTTCGGGTTGCCCGGGAAGTTGATGATCAGGGTGCGGCCGGCGATACCGGACACCCCTCGGGTGAGGATCCCCATCGGCGTGTGCTTCAGCGACTCGGCGCGCAGGGCCTCGGCGAACCCCGGCGCATCGCGGTCGATCACCGCTTTCGTGGCCTCGGGGGTCACGTCGTCGTCGGTGAGGCCCGTGCCCCCGGTGGTGAAGATCAGTGGCGTTCCGGCGCCCGCTTGATGGCGTAGCCAGTCCTCGATCGCCGCCCGGTCGTCGGGGACCACGTCGCGGGCGACGATCTCGGCTCCCGCGGCTTGCGCGTGCTCGGCCAGCGCGACGCCCGAGCGGTCCTCGGTGTGGCCCGCGGCAACCGAGGTGGAGACGGTCAGGATCGCGGTCCGCATGGCGGGCACCAGGATAGGGTCAGACGCCGACCGCTACCCGCCGCGGCCCGCCTCTCAGCCCTGTTCGACGGGCCGCCGCCATTCCCCCGAGCGCCCGCCGGCCTTGAACAGCAGCACCACCGAGGCGATCTCGGCGCCGCGCTCGATCCCCTTGACCATGTCGTACACGGTCAGCGCAGCGACTGACGCCGCCGTCAGCGCCTCCATCTCGACCCCTGTGGGACCGGTGGTGCGAACCTCGGTGACGAGCTCGATCTCGCCCTTGGCGGTGTCAATCGAGCCCTCCACCCCCATGAACGACAGGCCCAGCGGATGGCACAGCGGGATCAGCTCGGAGGTCCGCTTGGCCGCCTGAATGCCCGCGATCCGGGCCACTCCGAGGACGTCTCCCTTGGGCGTGTCGCCCTCGAGCACCTTGCGGGCCGTCTCGGGACTGACCCTGACGATGGCCCGCGCCCGCGCTGTGCGCTCGGTGGCGGGCTTTGAGGCGATGTCGACCATCCGCGCTCGGCCACTGGAGTCGAGGTGGGTCAGCTCGCTCACCGGGCTGCTGCCGCATGGGCGAGCTGGGCAGACTCGATCAGCTCGCGGACACGCTGCACCTCTCCGGCGCGGAGCAGCTCGATCGGATCGGGTTCCCCGCCCACGATCGACTCGAAGAACTCCTTGCGGTCCTGGTAGGTGGGGAGCGTCGCTTTGGCCCACCCCCGTGCGTCGTTGAGCAGCACCGCCAGCTGGGCGTAGGGCTCGCCGAACAGCTCGCCGATCTCGCGCTTCATCCGTTTGGCCAGCGCCGGCGAGGCACCGGCGGTGGAGATCGCCACCGCGAGCGGACCGGTGCGGACGATCGCCGGGAGGATGAAGTTGCACAGCGGCGGCACATCGACCACGTTGACGAGCATCGCCCGGCGCTCCGCGCCCTCGAATACCGCGATGTTGACGTCGGTGTCGGCAGTCGCGGCGATCGCGATCAGGCAACCATCGAGATCGCTGTCTCGGTACTCCCGCCGCTCCCACGTGATCGAGCCCTCGAGGGCCAGCTCCACCAGCGCGGGGTGCGCCTCGGGCGCAACGAGCGTCACGCTTGCGCCGCACGCAAGCAGGCCCTCGACCTTCTCCAGACCTACCTCGCCACCGCCGACGACCAGGCACTGACGTCCTTCGAGCCGCAAGCAGGCGATATAGAACGGCGTCTCGAGCATCCCTCGCACACAGCTCTGGTCGCAGATTCCCCTGCGGAGCTGGCACACGCATTCCTTACCGGCATAAGCCTGCGCAGGCATCGGATCAAGGGTACTGGCCGCTGGGTGCCGGCTATCCAGTTGCGGCGTTGCGCCGTGGCTTGGCCGTGTCTACCGGCGAACGGCGTCCCGTGCAAGCCTGACGCCGAGCTTGAGCAGCGGCGCCGCGCCGTCTCTGAACGCTGCGGCGCGAATCGACGGGCGACCGTAGAGCACCACCGCGGCCTGCTTGAGCGCCCGGGCGAGCGTTTCGTCGTAGGGATGCCACCAGGGGTTGCGCACGGCGGACGGCTCCCACACTCGGAGCTTGATGTTCACGCACTCGTACAGGCCGAACTTGGAGTGCGTCCGGCCCAGCCCCGAGTCCTTGACTCCGCCCCAGGAGCACTGGCAAGCGCCGTGGCTGAACATGTGATCGTTGATCCACACCATTCCGGCCTCGAGCTCGCCCGCGATCCGCTCCCCCTTGCTGCGATCCGACGTCCACACCGACGCGCCCAGGCCGAACTCGCTGTCGTTGGCCCGCGCGACGGCCTCGTCCTCTGACTCGACCACGGCGATCGGAAGCACCGGCCCGAAGGTCTCCTCGCGCATGATCCGCATCTCGTGCGTGACCCCGCTGAGCACGGTGGGGGCGAAGAAATCGCCGCTCATGCCCGCGGGTCCGTGCACGAGTGCCCCACCACAGTGAAGCGTGGCTCCGCCCGCGACCGCGTCATCCACCAGCTCTGCCACGAGCGCCGCCTGCTCGCGCGAGATCATCGGCCCGATCTCGGTCTCCCACCGCATCGGATCTCCGATTCGAAGTGTCTGAGCGCCGCGCGCGACCCCCGCTATGAAGCGCTCTGCCACCTCGTCGAGCACGTACACGCGTTCGATTCCCGAGCACGTCTGACCGGCGTTGGCGAACCCTCCCCACAGCGCCCCGGCGATCGCATGATCGAGATTGGCGTCGGCAAGCACGATCATCGGATCCTTGCCTCCGAGCTCGAGCACCGAGCCTTTCAGCCTCCGCGCGCACGCCTCGCCGACGCTTCTGCCAGCCTGCACCGAGCCGGTGAAGAACACCTTCGCCACGCTCGACTCCACCAGCGCTGGGCCCGTTCCGGGGCCATGGATCACGCGCACGAGCCCCTCGGGAACGCCGGCCCGGTCGAGCACGCGCCGGATCCGCTCGCCGAGCAGCGGGGTCAGTGAGGCAGGCTTCAGCACCACTCCATTGCCGGCCATGAGCGCCAATGCCACCTCGCCGAACGGGATGCTCCACGGGTAGTTCCACGGAGAAATCACACCGATCACCCCGAGCGGCTCGTACGTGAACGCGGAGCGCTTGGTCTTCAAGAACAGCTGCGGCATCGCGATCTTCTCGTCGGTGAGGAGCTGCTGACCCTCGTGCGCGATCCAGCGCAGCGCGTCAATCGTCGGCAAGATCTCCATCGTGAACGCTTCGATGCGCGGCTTGCCCTGCTCGGCGACGATCAGATCGCGGATATCGTCGGCCTCGTCGATCAACACCTGAGCTGCCCGTTCCATGTACCGCGCGCGGTCGCGCAGCGTCAGCTGAGACCAGAACGGCTGCACCTTCGCGACCGCGTCGACTACCGCCTGAACATCGTCCGGCGGGGTCGTTTGCACGGTGCCGATGATTGCCCCGGTGGAGGGGCTGAGCGACTCGAGCGTCGTCGTCGCGGCCGTTGACCTCACCGCCGGGGAGGCTACATCGCGGTCACGGATCGCTCTGACCGCGTGCGCGGCGAATCGCGGTGAGGCGCTCGAGCAGCGCCGCCTCGGCGTCGTCGGGGCGATAGAAACGCGCCCCGATCGATGCCGGCGGCATCAGCTCCTGGGGCGACAGGTGCCCAGGCCTGTGGTGGGGGTTGTCGTAGTCCCCGTCGCGGCGGGTCGAGGACCGCAGATGCGCGGGGGGCAGCTCGGCGCCCTCCTCCTGGATGTGCTGACGGGCTGCGATCACGGCCCGCTTGACGGCGTCGGACTTGGGTGCCAATGACAGATAGATCGCCGCCTGGGCGAGCGCGAACTGGCATTCGGGCAGGCCGACGTGCTCGACTGCGGCGGCTGCTGCGGTCGCCACCACCAGCGCCTGTGGGTCCGCATTTCCGATGTCCTCGGAGGCAAGTACGACCATCCGCCGGACGATGAAGCGTGGGTCTTCACCGCCCTCGAGCATCACCGCGAGGTAATAGAGCGACGCGTCGGGGTCGGATCCCCGTGTCGATTTGATCCAGGCCGAGATCGTGTCGTAGTGACGATCGGCCTGGCGGTCATACAGCAGCGCCCGCCGTTGCAGCGCGTCCTCGGCTCGCTCGAGCGTGATGACCTGGCCGTCACCAGCTGCCTCACACGCGAGCTCGAGCGCATTGAGCGCGGTGCGCGCGTCGCCGCCGGAGCGCTGAGCGAGGAACTCGAGCGCCTCCTCGCGCACCTCCGTGGCGGGTCCGCACTGACCGCCCGCGACGGCGCGGTCGAGCAGCTTGCGGATGTCATCGGAGCTGAGTGCGTCCAGCTCATATAGACGCGTGCGCGAGAGCAGGGCCGAGTTGACCTCGAAATACGGGTTCTCTGTCGTCGCGCCGATCAGGGTGATCAGGCCATCTTCGACCGCCGGCAGCAGCGCATCCTGCTGGGCCTTATTGAAGCGATGGATCTCGTCGAGAAAGAACACCGTCCTCCGCCCGCTGCTGGCGAGGCGCTCTCGGGCGCGCTCGATCACGGCCCGCACCTCTGCCCGTCCGGCCTGCACCGCGCTGTGCTCCTCAAACGCCGCGCTCGATGAGCGCGCGATGAGGCGGGCGATCGTCGTCTTGCCGCTCCCCGGTGGCCCGTAGAGGATCATCGAGTGCGGGTGGCCCTCCTCGATCGCTCGCCGTAGCGCCGAACCCGAAGCGAGCAGACGCTCCTGCCCCACTAGCTCGTCGACCGCACGCGGCCTCAGACGGGTGGCCAGCGGCGCATCGGCGGGCAGATCGTCTGCAGCGACCGGATCGATGTCTCCGAACAGGCTGTCCACTTCCGTGAGTATGAGACGTCGGACGGAAGGGCGTTGGAATCACTTAGTCGTGCGCGATCCAGGGTGCGATGCGCTTCAAAGGTGTCATAACGCGAACACGTGCATCCTCTGCTGGCGCGAAAGATACGCGCCGTTCGTCGCGAAATGAGCGCCCGCCTGCGCGTTTTGGGACTCACCGCAAGTACCGCTTAATGGGGAAATTTCTCCTCAAAGCGTTTGTGACTTTCATCAGATCGGGTACACAACCCCCGCATGCTTAGGGTCCCTTTGAGGTTGCTTATCGCCATCGCGGTCATGACGATCGCGGTGGGGACGGGCCTGATCTCCGCGGCGAGTGCGTCGGCGGATGATCCTCCTTCCCTCGTTTCAGGGGTAACCGGCGCGGTTTCTAGCGCCACAGCGCCCGTGACAAGCGCCGTCACTACTGCGGCCAATTCTCCCGCAAATGCGGGTAGTTCGTCTGTCCCCGCCTCAACCTCTTCCACGCCAGCTCCAGCCCCGGCACCCACCACCTCGACCTCTACGTCGTCTTCAGCGCCTACTACATCGAGCACCTCAGCACCAACCACGACGGCGTCCACATCGAGCACGCCGGCACCAACCCCCACGGCGACCACATCGAGCACGCCGGCACCAACCCCCACGGCGCCCACATCGAGCACGCCAGCACCAACCACGACGGCGTCCACATCGAGCACGCCAGCACCAACCACGCCGGCGTCCACCACGTCGAGCGCCGAGCACGCCGTCCACCCCGTCAGCGCCGACCCCCACCTCCACCACGTCAGCACCGACCACGCCGGCCACCCCGTCAGCGCCGAGCACGCCGTCCACCCCGTCAGCACCGAGCACGCCAGCACCACACCCCGTCAGCGCCGACCACGCCGGCCACCCCGTCAGCACCGACCACGCCGGCCACCCCGTCAGCGCCGACCACGCCGTCCACCCCGTCAGCGCCGACCACGCCGTCCACCCCGTCAGCGCCGACCACGCCGTCCACCCCGTCAGCGCCGACCACGCCGTCCACCCCGTCAGCGCCGACCACGCCGTCCACCCCGTCAGCGCCGACCACGCCGTCCACCCCGTCAGCGCCGACCACGCCGTCCACCCCGTCAGCGTCGACCACGCCGTCCACCCCGTCAGCGCCGACCACGCCAGTCCACCCCGTCGCGTCGCCGACCACCACGGCCACCACGTCAGCGCCGAGCCTGACGTCCACCCCGTCAGCGCCGACCACGCCGTCCACCCCGTCAGCGTCGACCACGCCGTCCACCCCGTCAGCGTCGACCACGCCGTCCACCCCGTCAGCGCTGACCACGTCGTCCACCCCGTCAGCGCCGACCACGCCGTCCACTCCGTCGTCGTCGGCTACCACGACGTCCACGCTAGCGCCGAGCCTGACGTCCACTCCGGCGTCGCCGACCACGCCGGCCACCACGCCAGCGCCGAGCCTGACGTCCACTCCGTCATCGCCGATCACCACGGCCACCACGCCAGCGCCGAGCCTGACGTCCACCCCGTCAGCGCCGAGCATGACGTCCACCACGCCAGCGCCGAGCCTGACGTCCACTCCGTCAGCGCCGACCACTACGGCCACCACGCCAGCGCCGAGCCTGACGTCCACCACGCCAGCGCCGAGCCTGACGGCCCCCACGCCAGCGCCGAGCCTGACGTCCACCACGCCAGCGCCGAGCCTGACGTCCACCCCGTCAGCGCCGACCACGCCGTCCACCCCGCCGTCGCCCAGACAATCGCGCCGGCCACCCAGACGCTGACCCCGGCCACGCCAGACGCTGACCGCCGGCCACCCAGACGCTGACCCCCGCCACGCAGACAGTCGCGCCGGCCACCCAGACGATCGCACCGATCACCCAGACCGTCGCGCCGATCACCCAGACCGTCGCGCCCGTCACGCAGACGCTCACGCCGGCTACCCAGAGGAACGCGTCCGTCACCCAGACGATCGCGCCCGTCACCCAGACGATCGCCCGATCTCGCAGACGCTCACGCCGGCTACCCCGACGATCGCCCAGACGCTGACCCCGGTCACGCAGACGATCGCGCCGGTCGCCCAGACGGTGACCCCCGTCACGCAGACGATGACGCCGGTCGCCCAGACGCTGACCCCCGTCACGCAGACGATCGCGCCGGTCGACCCAGACGCTGACCCCGGTCACCCAGACGCTAACGCCCGTGACCCAGACGGTGACCCCGGTCACGCAGACGATCGCGCCGGTCACCCAGACGGTCGACGCCCGTCACCCAGACGATCGACGCCGGTCACCCAGACGATCGCGCCGGTCACCCAGACGATCGCGCCGGTCACCCAGACGCTCGACGCCCGTCACCCAGACGATCGCACCGATCGTCGGGCCCGTCACCCAGACGCTGACGCCCGTCACCCAGACGATCGCGCCGATCGTCGGGACCGTCACCCAGACGCTGACGCCGGTCACCCAGACGATCGACGCCGGTCACCCAGACGATCGCGCCCGGTCACCCAGACGATCGCGCCCGTCACCCAGACGCTCACGCCCGTCACCCAGACGATCGCGCCGATCGTCGGGACCGTCACCCAGACGCTCACGCCCGTCACCCAGACGCTGACCCCGGTCACCCAGACGATCGCGCCGATCGTGGGACCGTCACCCAGACGCTCACGCCCGTCACCCAGACGATCGCGCCGATCGTGGGGACCGTCACCCAGACCCTCACGCCCGTCACCCAGACGATCGCGCCGATCGTGGGGACCGTCACCCAGACGCTCACGCCCGTCACCCAGACGATCGCGCCGATCGTGGGGACCGTCACCCAGACCCTCACGCCCGTCACCCAAGCGCTGACCCCGTCACCCAACGATCGCGCCCGTCATCGGAGCCGTCACCCAGACGCTCACGCCCGTCACCCAGACGATCGCGCCGATCGTGGGGACCGTCACCCAGACCCTCACGCCCGTCACCCAGGCGCTCACGCCCGGTCACCCAGGCGCTAACGCCGGTGACTCAGACGCTGACCCCGGTCACCCAAGCGGTCGCGCCCGATCATCGGAGCCGTCACCCAGACCCTGACGCCCGTCACCCAAGCGCTGACCCCCGTCACCCAATCGGTCGCGCCCGTCATCGAGCCGTCACCCAGACCTTGACGCCGGTCACGGCCGTGCTGACCAAGCCCTTGGCGCCGATCACCAGCGCGCTGACGAGCCCGCTGGCTCCGATCACCACCACGCTGACGAGCCCGCTGGCTCCGATCACCAGCGCGCTGACCAAGCCGTTGGCGCCGATCACGAACGTGCTGACCAGCCCGGTGGCGCCGGCTGTGAGCTCCCTGGCCCCGGTCGCCAGTGGGGCTCCTCAGACGATTTTGCCCGTGTCTAGCGGCGTTGGCGGACCGACCGGTAGCGCTCCGGCGCCGGCTGTTCCCAAGATCGCGCTGCCTGCGCTGCCAGTGCGGCCCACGGGCTTCGGCGGCTGGCATTCGGGCCCGCTGGCCGGATTTGGTGCTGGCTCCGCAGGATTTGGCGCTGGCGCGGTTGGGTTTGGCCCTGGCTCCTTTGACCTTTCTGGCTCGGGCTGGGATGTCACGGGTGTCTGGCGCCGGGTCACATCCGGGCGCAGGATCTTCTGGTTCTTTGGCGCCGGGTTCATCGGCTCCCGCCTCGCCTCCTGCGGGCGCGGCTGGTGGTGCTGGTGGCTCGGCTGCTGGTGGGGGTTCAGGCTTCTTCTTCTTCGGTGTCGCAGCGCTGCTGTCATTGGCGGCTCTGTTTGTCCCGCGCGTGATCTGCACGCTGCGGAGCTACGGGGTCTCCCGCGCGCCGTCACCGTTTTCGCTGTCGCTAGAACGCCCTGGTTAAGGGCTGAGTCGGTCTCCAGGTAGTTCGCGCCCAGACGCATCGGTCTGGGGCGCGCGTCCTGTCTAGCTAAGTACCAAGGAGAACGACTCATGTCACGCTCTATGTGGGCGTCGACGAACAGCCACGCGCCCACCAGCGCCGCTGATGGCGGTGCCGGGCAGCCTGGGCTCCTAACCCGAGCGCACGGGCTGTTGGCGGCTGCTTCGTCTGCCAAGAAATGTCTGAAGGTTCTGCTGGCCGCCGGTCTGCTGGCACTGTTCGCAATGCCTGCGTCCGCACATGCGGCGGCAGGTAAGAGCGCCACCGATCATCACGTGACCCGCGATCGGGTCCTGGTGATGGCCTACGGCGCTGGTTATGCGCGGCCTGATCGCCGCGTGCGTAGTCTGCAGCGCGAGCTGGCGAGGGCAGGATTCTCGCCCGGCCCGGTGGACGGCCGCTACGGGTCTTTGACCCAGGCCGCAGTGGCGCGCTTTCAGGCTGCGCACCACCTGATCGTCGATGGCATCGCGGGCCCGGTGACCCTGGGCATGCTGCGCCATCCCGGGATCGTGCTGTACCCCGGCGCGGGCTATGGCACAAGCCAGGGCTCGACGCAGGTTCGCCAACTACAACGGCGCCTGCAGCAAGCCGGGCTCTCCCCGGGCCCCATCGATGGCCGCTATGGCCCAGAGACCGAGCGCGCAGTGGCGCGTTATCAGGCCACGCACGGTCTGACCGTCGACGGGATCGCCGGTCCGATCACCTTCAGCCGAATCAACCACAACCACAACCAGACCTCCAACCACAACCAGACCTCCAACCACAACCAGACCTCCAACCACAACCAGACCTCCAACCACAACCAGACCCGAAACAACAACCACAACCAGAACGGAAACAACAACCGCAAAGCAACCCGTGGTCAGCACGCCCAGGCAACGAAGCCTTCGGGCGGTAGCGCTGGACGCTCGACGGGAACTCACGGTCGGCACACGACTGCCGGTGCAACGGCGCCTCCGCAACACAGCGGCACGCCGAAGCCCGCCAGGCAAGCGCCTGGCAGCGCGCATCACGCGACCAACCCCAGCCCCCCGCAGCCCGCGACCAACCCCAGCTCCTCGTCGGGCGAGAGCCCGGTGTCGCTGTGGCTGATCGACCTGCTGGTGGCGCTGGCGCTCCTGTCGGGGCTAGCCGCCCTGTGGCTCGTTCGACACCGCCGGCGGCACGCTGACCACATCAACCCCGATCGCATGCGCTCCGCGCAGCCCCAGCGGGCTGCCCAGGGCAATGGACGCGAGATCGTCGAGCGTCCGGATCGGACCCAGCAGCCCGTGGGGATCGCACACCAGCAAGAGCGGTCCACCTCGACAACAGGCGGCGAGCCGCCACGGGGCGACAACGGCGATCGGCTGGTATCCGGCCACTCGTCGGAGTCGAACCACCCGTTGGAGTCGAACCGCCCGTCGGAGTCGAACCGCGCGTCGGAGTCAAACGGCCAGACACGCGTGTCCGGCGCTGGCGCCGCGGTCAGCGATCGCGACGACCAGAAGGCCGAGCAGGCGCCGGTGGTGGGCTTGGGGGTACTGACGCCCGATGAGCCCGTTGATGCCCAGCGGATGTTCGGGCGCGGCCAGCTCCTAGAGGAGCATGGCGATGTGAGCGGCGCGATCGTCGCCTACCGGCGCGCTGACCGCCTCGGTCACGGGCCGGCGGCGGCGAACCTCGGGCTGCTGTTGGAACAAGAAGGCGACCTCAAGGCCGCCGGAGCCGCCTACACGCGCGCCGACCATCGCGGCGACGCAGACGGCGCCTTCAATCTCGCCGTGCTCCAAGAAGAGCAAGGCCAGCCAGATCAGGCCAAGATCGCCTATCAGCGCGCCGACGACCGCGGCCACCCAGCCGCGGCCACCAATCTCGGCGTGCTCATGGAGCAACAAGGCGATCTGCAGGCCGCCGAGGCCTGCTACCGCCGCGCCGACCAGCGCGGTGACGCCCACGGCGCCTTCAACCTCGCCGTGCTCCTGGAAGAGAAAGGCGACCACCTCGGTGCGCTGAACGCCTACCGGCGTGCGAGCCACCGCGGCAACCAACAGATCACCGAGTTGGCCCGCGCCGCGATGCTGGAGCTAAAGCAACAGCCCCAGCACCGCACCACCGCCAAGAAAGGCGGTGAGCGTAATGGCCACTAACTACCAACGCCATACCGGGCCGGCGGCAACCCAGCCGCCGGCCACAGGCCTCATCCCACCAGCTACAGCGGATAGGGGGATCAGCGGCCAAGGAAGTCAACCCACAATCCCAGCCACAACCTCCAACGGCGGCCGACGGCTACGAGTACTGATCGCAGATCACGACGGACTGGCGCGCTCCATGATCCATACGGCGCTCGCAGACCACCACCAGATCGCGATCGTGCTCACTGCGCCAGATGGCCACCAAGCCCTCCAGCTGGCGAGGTACTACAACCCGAACGTCACCATCGTCGATACCACCCTCCCACCCCCAGGAGCTCTGCATCTGATCCATCAACTCAAAATCCACACTCCCCAGACCACAATCCTGACCACGGCAACTACAAACCATCATTCGGCTCTGGCTGCGCTACACGCGGGCGCCCACGGCCACATCACCAAAGACACTGACCCCCGACAACTACCAGCACTGATCCTCAAGGCCGTTCAAGGCCAACCGATCATCCCCCAGACACTCATCAAACCCCTACTCAAGCAGTTCCAGGAACTGCCCCACACCGGCTGGCGACCCTTGCACAGCAGGCTGACCACCCGCGAGTGGGAAATCATCGAACTACTTGATCAAGGAGCCACCACCCAACACATCGCAGACCGACTCGTCCTGTCCACCACCACCATCTACAGCCACATCAAGAACCTGCACAAAAAGCTGAACGTCCACACTCGACAGGAGGCCATCGACGCCGCCAAACAGCTACGGAGACAAGAGACAAACCCCCAAGTCGTTCTCAGTAGATCACCCAAGTACAGCCAGGCCAGCCTGGCAAACTGACACACAGGACAAGTGCGCGGGCGGGGACTGACAGCAGCGCCGCCCGCGCCAAGAGCCCCAGCTAGACGGGAGTTGCCGCGGCAGGGACGGTCGTGCACACCGGCCCTGTCGCGCCTACTCCGGCTCCGCCGTCGCCGCTCCCCGCGTACAGTGGCCCACCAGCGCCTTGCCCGGATCAGCGGCCCACCAGCGCCAGCGCTGCCTCGTGTAACAGTCCGTTGGTTGCGATCCCGTCACCCCCCGCCGCCGTGACCACGCCGGCTAGGTCCGTGAACCTGCCACCGGCCTCTTCCACGACTACTTTGATCGCCGCCAGGTCCCACAGTGAAGCCTCTGGATCGAGCGCGATCTCCGCGGCGCCTTCGGCGACAAGCATGTAGGGCCACGCGTCGCCCAGACCGCGCGAGCGCCAGCAGGCCCGGCCCAGCGCCAGGATCGCGTCAATCCGTCCGGCGCCGTCCCAGTCCTCGATCCCGCCCCATGCCAGCTGCGCGTCGGCGAGCGCGTCCACGCCAGAGACCCTGATCGCGCGCCCGTTGGCGTACGCTCCTGCGCCGCGCCGGGCCCACCAGCGCCGGCCCACTGCCGGCATCGAGACCACGCCTACGGTTTCGGCCCCGTCGATCGAGAGCGCGATCAGCGTCGACCAGGTGGGCACCCGCCGCACGTAGCTCATCGTGCCGTCGATGGGGTCGATGATCCAGCGGCGCGAGCCAGCGTCCCCGCTTCCGCCGAACTCCTCTCCGATCACCGCGTCCTGCGGACGTGCGATGGCCAGCCGCTCGCGCAGCGCCAGCTCCACGGCCCGGTCGGCTTCGCTGACCGGCGTCAGGTCGGGTTTGGTATCGACAATCAGATCGTCGGCGCCAAAGCGCGGGACGCTGATCGCGTCGGCGATGTCGGCCAGCTCGAGCGCGAGTTCGAGATCGTCTGCAGGGGCGGCCACGAGGAGGATGCTACGGAGATAATGCCGCCCCACGATCCCGGATCATCAACCCAACGGACGACTCCATGAACCGCGAACAGATACATGACGAATCGGTCGAGGTGCTCCAGCATCTGGTCCGCTTCAACACCGTCAATCCCCCGGGCAACGAGCGGGCGGCGATCGAATATCTCGAGCGCTACCTCGCCGCGGCGGGCTTCGAGACCGAGATCGTCGCCGCCACCCGCGAGCGCCCGAACATCGTGGCCGACCTCAAGGGCGAGCAGGAGGGACCCACCCTGTGCTTTCTCGGTCATGTGGACACGGTGCCCGCCGACGCATCCGAGTGGCGGCATGACCCCTGGTCGGGCGAGCTCGTGGACGGCTTCGTGTGGGGGCGGGGCTCGATCGACATGAAGTCACAGGTGGCGGCAGAGGCCGTGGCCGGTGTCACGCTGGCCCGCAGCGGCTGGCGCCCCGCACGCGGCAACCTGAAGCTCGTGTTCGTGGCCGACGAAGAGACAGGTGGTGAAGTAGGCGCCCGGTGGCTGACCGAGAGCCACCCGGACAAGGTGCGCTGCGACATGCTGATCAATGAAGGCGGTGGCGAGTCGTTTGAGTACGAGGGCCAGCGCCACTACGGCGTGTGCTGCGCCGAGAAGGGGATCTTCCGCTTCACCGTGACAGCGCGCGGAGCCGGGGGCCACGCCTCCTTGCCGCGGGCGGGCGACAACGCGCTACTGAAGCTGGCGCCGGTGCTGACCAAGCTTGCCCACCAGCCCGAGTCGTTCGAGCTGACCGCCGGGCCCGCCGCGTTCCTGCGCGGGATCGGTGAGGATCCGGGGGATCCCAGCGCGGCCCTGCGACGCCTCGACGCGCTCGACCCGAGACTGCGCGCGCTGATCGAGCCGATGTTCGGCGTCACGCTGACCCCGACCATGACGAGCGCCTCGGAGAAGATCAACGTGATCCCCTCGCGCGCCCAGGTGCAAGTCGACTGCCGGGTCCCGCCCGGCCTCGGGCAGGAGGCCGCCCGACGGCGAATAGCGCAGGTTCTCGGCGACGAGACCGACGACCTCCAGATCGAGTTCACCGAGCAGACCCAGGGCAACGAGTCGACGATCGACAGCGAACTGATGTCAGCGATCGAGCGCTGGGTACAAGCCAACGATCCCGGTGCGACAACCGTACCGGTGATCCTGCCGGGATTCTCGGACTCGCGCTGGTTTCGCGAGGCCTTTCCGGACTGCGTCGCTTACGGCTTCTTTCCCCAGCGCCATCAGGGCCTGCTCGACGCGGGGCTGCTGGTGCACAACGCCGACGAGCGGATCGACGTGCGCGACCTTGCCCTCGCCACCGGCTTCTTCGCCGACATCGCCCGCGAACTTCTCGGCTGACCGTGCCACCGGCCGCGCGCATCGCGACAAACACGCTTCCGGCGTGAAGCGCTGATTAGACTCGCCCCCATGTCAACGCAGGTCTCGACACGTCTTGACCCGGCGATCTTCCGCCTCCCGATCGACCGGATCCGGGCGGGCTATTACTCTGACGCGTACTTCGTCTACACCAAGACGTTGCTCGAAGCCGAGGGCGAGCACCCTCACGTCACGCTGCAGGTGTTCCAGAAGGAGGATTCCGTGCTCGGCGGGATCGACGAGGCGATCGCCGTGCTCAAGACCTGTTCGGGCCGCCCGGTGAACGAAGGCTGGGAGCCGGGCTGGGATCAGCTCGAGGTGCACGCCCTGCGGGAGGGGGACCGGATCGCCCCACGCGAGACCGTGCTCACGATCGAGGGCGATTACAGCCTGTTCGCCCACCTCGAGACCGTCTACCTCGGAGTGCTGGCCCGGCGGTCGCTGATCATGCGCAACGTGGCCGAGGTCGTGCAGGCCGCTGGCGGCAAGCAGATCTTCTACTTCCCGGCCCGCCACGACCACTGGCTGGTCCAGACCGGCGACGGCTGGAGCGCCCACGTCGCGGGCGCGATCGGAGTGTCAACCGACGCTCAGGCGTCGTGGTGGGGTGGCCGGGGGATCGGCACCGTCCCCCACGGACTGATCGCCGCCTACGGTGGGGACACGGTCAAGGCCGCGCTCAAGTTCGCCGAGCACTTCCATGGCGACATGAACATCACGGTGCTGGTCGACTTCGAGAATGACTCGGTGACCACCGCGCTGGAGGTGGCCGAAGCGCTCGGGCCGATGCTGTGGGGCGTACGACTCGACACCTCCGAGAATCTCGTCGACCGTTCGCTGTTCGATGAGATGGGCTCCTTCTCGCCGACCGGCGTCAATCCAAGGTTGGTCGAGAAGGTCCGCGGCGCGCTTGACGGAGCCGGATTCCCGGATGTCCGGATCGTCGCTTCGGGTGGCTTCAACGCCGAGCGGATCCGGGAGTTCGAGGCCGCGGGCGTCGCGGTGGATGCGTACGGCGTCGGGTCCTCGCTGATCCGCGGCCAGAACGACTTCACCGCCGACGTGGTGCTGCTCAACGGCCGGCCGTGTGCGAAGGTGGGCCGCAGCTACGCGCCCAACCCGCGCCTCGAGAAGGTTCAATAAGCGCGCGATGCTGACCTCGATCGACCACGTGGGAGTCGCGGTGCCGAGCATCGACGCGGCCCTTGCGCTTTACCGTGACTCGCTCGGAATGCCGCTCGTGCACCGTGAGACGGTCACCGGGCAGGGCGTCGACGCGGCGCTGCTCGAGGTCGGCGAGGGACACATCGAGCTGCTGGAGCCGCTGGGGCCCGACACAGCGGTTGGTAAGTTCCTCAGCCGCCGCGGCGCGGGACTGCATCACGTTGCGTATCGCGTCGCTTCAGTCCAGGAGACGCTCGACGCCTGCGCGGCCGCGGGCCTGCAGCTCATCGACCAGGCGCCGCGCGCGGGCATCCGCGGCTCGCGAGTCGCGTTCCTGCACCCCGCCTCGACGGGCGGAGTGCTGACCGAAATCGTGCAGGTGAGCTGAGGAGGACACCCAGATGGCCGACGACAAGCCCCAGAAGATCAGCATCGGCTTCCTCGGCGGACCGGTGCTCAGCGCGCGCGTGGCGCCGCCCGAGCTCACCCGGTTGCGCAAGGCGCTCGGGGACAGCGGTTGGTACGACCTGACCGCAGAAGACGGGATGGTGGCGCTCAACCTCGAGAAGGTCGTCTACGTGCTGGTGGATACCGAGGGGCACCGCGTGGGATTCGGCGCCTGAGCCGCTCGACACCCCGCGTCTCGGGAGCGCGCTCATGAAAGTGGGGATCGTCGGGATGCCCAACGCCGGCAAGTCGTCGCTGTTCACCGCGCTGACCGGCATCGCCGCCGAGGCCGCAAACTACCCGTTTACGACGATCGAGCCAAACGTGGCGGTCGTCCCGGTCACCGACGAGCGCCTCGACGTTGTCGCCGCGACCGTCGGCGCGTCCAAGGTCATACCGGACACGATCGCCTTCCACGACATCGCGGGGCTGGTGGCCGGCGCGCATCGCGGCGAGGGACTCGGCAACCGCTTCCTCGCCAACATTCGCGAGACCGACGCGATCGTCCACGTGGTGCGCACCCACGACGATCAGACCGTCGTGCATCCCGAAGGACGCGTGGATCCGCTCGCCGACATCGACACGATCGAGACCGAGCTGATCTATGCCGACCTGGAACAGGCCGAGCGCCGTCTGGAGCGAGTGGCCAAGACGGCGAAAGCCGGCGATCGCCACGCGGTCGCGGAGGCGGACTGGCTGCGCCGGCTGATCGACGCTCTGCAATCCGGCCGGCCCGCAAGAACCGTGCCCCCGCCCCCCGAGGCTCCCGATGCGATGACCCTGCTGCAGCCGCTGAGCGCCAAGCCCGTGCTGTTCGTGGCCAACGTGGACGAGGGCAGCCACGAGGTGCCGGCGGTCGTGGCCGAGCACGCCGCCTCCCACGCCGCCGAGGCCGTGGCCCTCTCGGCCCGGCTGGAGGCCGAGCTCGCCGAGCTCACCGACGAGGACGCCGAGGCGATCCGCGCCGACCTGGGCCTGCAGGAATCGAGCCTGCAGACGGTCGTCCGCGGCGCTTTCTCGCTGCTGGCGCTGGTCGCGTTCTTCACCGCCGGCGAGGGGCAGCCCGCGCAGTCCTGGCACCTGCGGCGTGGACTGTCGGTGTGGCATGCCGCCGGCATGATCCACTCAGACATCCAGCGGGGATTCGTGCGCGCCGAGGTCATCTCCTGGGATCAGCTGCGCGATGCCGGCGGTTATGCCGGCGCCCGCGACCGGGGCACGCTACGGCTCGAGGGGCGCGATTACGAGGTGGCCGACGGAGACGTAATCACGATCAGGTTCACGCCCTAGACGGCTGCTCTCAGAGATCGGTGAGCGAATTGGCCGCCTGCAGGCGCTCGGCGAGCCGGTTCATGCCCAGCGCCCGGGCCGCCTTGGCGCCTCCATCGAGGTCCGTCGGCCGGTCCGCGGGGCGCTCGACGTCGACGCGATGGAGGGTCGCGATCGCCCGGAACGCGCGCAGCTCGTCGGCTCCCTCGGCCAGAGCGGCGGCGATCCGGGGACGCTCCTGCTGGGCGCCGGCGATCGCCGCCTCCAGCGAGCCGTGGCGCTGCAGCAGCGCGGCGGCGGTCTTGGCGCCGATCCCCGGGGCACCGGGAAGGCCGTCGGAGGGGTCGCCCCGCAAGGCGATGAAATCGGGCACCAGCCGCGGCGGGATCCCGTAGCGCGAGACCACCCCGTCGGGGTCCACCTCCTCGAAGCCGCTGGTGCCCTGCTTGAGGAACACGACGCTGATCCGGTCACTCGCGCACTGGTACATGTCACGGTCGCCGGTCATGATCAGGGCTGTGCCGCCGGCATCGGCCTCGGCGCTCGCGAGCGCGCCGAGCAGATCATCTGCCTCAAGCTGCTCGGAGGACATCGAGCTCCAGCCGAATGCGTCAAACAGCTGCGCTGCATGCTCGAACTGCCAGGCCAGGGCATCGGGGACCGGGGGGCGCTGGGCGTGGTAGTCCGGGTATAGCTGGACCCGGTACTTGGCGGCCTCAGCCCCGAAGCAGATCACCACCACCCGGGGCGAGCGGTCGGCGGCGATCCGCAGAATCAGGTTCACCGCGCCGAGCAGCGCGTTGATCGGACGGTCCCCGGCGCCGGTGATCGAATCAGGGAGCGCGTAGAAGGAGCGGTACAGAACGAACGGACCGTCGATCGCGAGGAGTGGGCCAGGCATGAGGGCCAGCGTAGACGTTGACCCACGAGGGCAGCACCCCGCGCAGCAGCTCGCCCCTCGCGCTCGCGGTCTGAGACACCTTGACCGAGGCGGGTGCCACGGGGGTGGTCGTGACCGTGGGACCGCTGAGCCGGCCGTAGGTGACCCGGAAACGACCGGCTCCGGGCAGCACGACCGCGTAGTGGCCGTGAGGGCGGATCGGCGCCGACGTGAGCTTGCGCCACGCTCGCCCGGTCCACGCCTTCACGGCCACTGTGCCCCGCCTCGGGGCCGGGTAGATCGTCCCGGTCAGCTCGCGTCCCGAAGCGACGGTGGTGATCGTGGTGAAGGATGAGGGCGTGTCAGGGAGGCCGAAGATCCTGGCCAGCGCCGGACCGCTGACGACCCGGCGCCCGCCGGTGCCGACCACCGCCGCCTCGACAATCCTCGGCGAGACGCCGTGCTTGATGACGGTGATCCCGAGCAGCCTGCCCTCTACCAGCGAGCCAAGCTTGGCGGCAGCCGTGGCGAGGCTCATCCCGTACTGCCAGCGGTGGTTGGGATTGCCCGCCACGTCGTCGTACCTGTCGGGAACGCCGCGCAGCCAGGGCTCCGGAGTGGCCCCGGCAAAGACGTTCTGGACGCTCTCGGTGTGGCCGCCGGAGCTCGAGAAGAAGTAGGTGAGCGCGGGCTGTCCGTTGTAGGTGACGATCTGGCCGCGGGTCGCCGCGACGGCCTGGTCGGTCGAGGGGGTCTCGGCCGCGACCCCGCCGTACACCTGCGAGCGGGTGTCGTCATAGAGCTCGAAGCCCTTGCCTGACACCGAGCCGGTGATCGCAAACGTGCGAGCCGCGACTGCCTGGGCCTCGAGCGCCTGCATCGCCCAACCAGAGGGCATCTCGGACGCCACCACGCCGCGCACGTAGTCGTCGAGACCGACCACATTGACCGTCTGCACGCCCCCCGTCCCGTCGGGTGAGAACTGCAGCGAGCCCCGGTAGGTGCCCTTGCCCGCCAGTTGCAGGGGCCCTGGACCGGTTACCGTCAGCGGTGCCCTGAATGTCGCGCGAATCTTCTTGCCCGAGGTCGCGACGAGCTTGAGGGCGCCGCTCGCTAGCACCTTGACCTCGTAGGTGGTCCCCGGGTGCAGGTGCGTCTTGCCGGCCGCGGTGGCCCCGGCGAACGCCGCCGGACCGCCGCTCAGCAGCACCCGCACCGGCTGGTTTGGATTCGTGGTGCCGAGCTGGGTCCCCTCGTAGTAGTGCGCCAGGATCCAGCGGTGGTCCTTGCCGTGCAGGGCGTACCCGTAGGCGCCGTACTGGCTCATCCCCACGCCGTGGCCGAAGCCGCCGCCGCGCGCGTAGAACGTGCTCGCCGCGGATGCCGGCCCCGCGCCCGCCAGCGCGGTCAGGCCGAGCGCGAGCGCGGTCAGGCCCAGCGTCAGCGCAGCCGGCAAGCACACGCGACGCAAACGCGGCTTTAGGTACGGTGCCGGGGTGAACGAGCGCAAGGCCTCAGAGGTGTTCGTGGAGTGCCTGGAGGCCGAAGGCGTCAGGTACGTATTCGGCATCCCGGGCGAGGAGACGTTGGATCTGAATGAGTCGCTGGCGGACTCGTCGGTTCAGTTTGTACCGGTGCGCCACGAGCAGGGTGGCGCTTATATGGCCGACGCATATGGACGGCTGACGGGCAGGGCCGGCGTCTGCCTGGGAACGCTGGGGCCAGGCGCGACGAACCTGGTGACCGCTGTCGCCGACGCATTTCTGGATCGGGCGCCGCTGGTCGCGCTCACCGGCCAGTCCGATCTCGAGCGCATGCACAAGGAGTCGCACCAGTACATCGACTTGATCGGGATCATGCGCCCGGTTGTGAAGTGGAATGCACGGATTTCCAGTCCTGAGATCGTGCCCGAAGTGGTCCGCAAAGCGTTCAAGGTAGCGGAGTCCGAAAAGCCCGGTTCAACGCACCTCGAGCTGCCCGAAGACGTGATGGCCCGCCCGCTGGACGCGTCGCCGCTGCCGCGCCACGCGCCGGTCCAGCCCGAGCCGGGGATGCAGGAGCTCCAGCGGGCGACAGAGATCATCCTGGGCGCCGACAACCCCGTGATCCTCGCCGGCAACGGCGCCATCCGAACCCACGCCAGCCGTGCGCTGCGGGCGTTCGTCCACACGACCGGAATCCCCGTGGCCGAGACGTTCATGGCCAAGGGCCTGCTCGACTACGAGGATCCCCATGCGCTGGGGACGGTGGGGCTTCAGGCGCGTGACTACGCCATGGCCGGGTTCGACGATGCAGACGTGGTGATCGCGGTCGGCTATGACCTGGTCGAACATGCACCCGAGCACTGGAACCCGGACAGCGACAAGCGGATCGTGATGATCGACACGGTCGCTGCCGAGATCGACGAGTTCTTCATTCCCGAGGTCGAGCTGGTGGGCGACATCGCGCACGTGCTCGCCCGGCTGGCCGCGGCCTGCAGCCGGGCGCCCTCGGCGCCGGCGCCCTCCTGCCGCTTGCGCGAGCTGGTGCTCGGCGAACTCGTCGAGGCGCGCGACCACGATCGGTTCCCGATGCGGCCGCCGCGGGTTCTGTCCGACATCCGGTCAGTGCTCGGACGCAATGACCTGCTGGTGTCCGATGTCGGGCTTCACAAGCTCTGGGTCGGCCGGATGTTTCCCGCCCACGAGCCGGGGACGGTGCTGATCGCCAACGGCCTTGCGGGGATGGGCTTCGCGCTGCCGACCGCGATCGCGGCCAAGCTCGTGCACCCGCAGCGCAATGTGGTCACAGTCGCCGGCGACGGCGGCTTCTTGATGAATTGCCAGGAGCTGGAGACGGCCGTTCGCCTCAAGACGCCGGTCGTGAACGTGATCTGGGAGAACGGCGAATTCGGCTCGATCGCCTGGAAGCAGGACAAGAAGTTCGGCCGCCACTTCGACGTGGGGTTCGGCAACCCCGACTTCGTCAAGTTGGCCGAGTCGTTCGGCGCGCCGGCATGGCGCTGCACGCGCGCCGAGGAGTTCTCACAGCGGCTGGTCGGTGCGCTGGCGCTCGACCGCCCGTCGGTGATCGTCGTGCCGATCGACTACTCGATCGATGTCGCGGAGGGCCTGTTCGGGCTGGGGGTGGAGACGGTCGCCACCTGAGCGTGCGCTGAGAGTGGAGGCGGTCGCCACGTGGCTGGCTAGACCTTAGGTATTGCCGCGTGCCATCTTGTGCAGGTCCATCGCCTTCTCGTAGGTCGCTTCATCGACGCCCATTTCGTAAGCGACTTCGCGCAGCATCCGACCCGAGCTGGCTGCCTCCTTGACGATCTCCGCGCCCTTGTCGTAGCCGATGTAGGGGTTGAGCGCCGTGGCGGCGGCCAGCGTCGACTCGGCCGAGCGCCGGCAACCCTCCTCGTTGGCCTGGATCCCATTGACGCACTTGTCGGCGAAGATGCGCGATGCGGCAGCGAGCAGCCGGATCGACTCGAGCAGGTTGCGCGCGATCAGGGGCACGCGAACGTTGAGCTCGAAGTTGCCCTGCGTGCCGGCGATCGTGATCGCGGTGTCGTTGCCGATCACCTGTGCGCAGACCTGGAGCATGACCTCGCACATCACCGGGTTGACCTTGCCGGGCATGATCGAGGACCCTTTCTGCAGCTCGGGCAGCAACAGCTCGCCGATTCCGGCGCGGGGCCCTGAGCCCATCAGCGCCAGGTCGTTGGCGATCTTGGTGAGCGATACGGCCACGACCTTCAGCGCGCCGGAGAGCTCCACCAGCGCGTCCCGGTTGCCCTGGGCCTCGAACGGATCCTCGGGGACTCTGATCTCGAGTCCGCTCGACTCCGTCAGCCGCGCCCGCACCTTGGGCGCGAACTCCCTGTGGGTGTTGAGGCCAGTTCCCGTGGCTGTGCCGCCGAGCGGAATCTGTGCGACCTGGGGGAGCGCGTTTCGAACCCGGCGAGCGCCGAGCCGGACCTGGGCGGCATAGCCCGAGAATTCCTGGCCCAGCGTGACCGGGACGGCGTCCATCAGGTGTGTGCGCCCGGACTTGACGATGTCGGCGAACTCGTCGGCCTTGCGCTGCAGCGCGGCCTCGAGCTCGTCGAGCGCGGGCAGCAGATCGTGCGTCGCCTCGTCGAGCGCGGCAAGGTGAACGGCGGAGGGGAACACGTCATTGGACGACTGGCCCATGTTGACGTCGTCGTTGGGGTGCGCCCCCTCGCCGGCGAGGTTGGCCAGCACCTCGTTGGCGTTGGTGTTAGTCGAGGTGCCCGAGCCGGTCTGGAACACGTCGATCGGGAACTGGTCGTCGTATGCACCCTCGGCGACCCGGTCGGCGGCTGTGGCGATCCGCTCGGCCAGGCCGGCGTCGAGCAGCCCGAGCTCGGCGTTGACGCGCGCGGCCGCACCCTTGATCCGGCCCAGCCAGTGGATCACCGGCACCGGGACGGTCTCGCCCGACACCGGGAAGTTGTCCACCGCCTTGTTGGTCTCACCGCCCCAGAGCTGTTCGGTTTCCTTGACGCCCATCGGCATTCCTTTCACTTCGTTTCCTGATGGAAAGCTACCCGCTCGCCGGCGCGGGCCCGGTGCTGCGGTTTTGGCGTCGGTTGGCCGGTGTGGTCGCCTGGCGGTCCGTGGAGAGGCGCCTTTGGAATCGCCCGGCGACCCGTGGAAGATCCGCAGCGCTCGCCCGGATCCTCCACGGATTGCGTTCTGGGCGGTACAAACGTGGAGGATCCACGGGGCGGGTGCGGATTCTCCACGCGCGTCTCGGGGCGGCCAAGGCGACCAGCCGGCGTGCCGGTCAGCAGAGCGCAGCCGGCCTGCCGGTCAGCCGCAGAAACGCAGCCGGCCTGCCAGTCAGCCGCAGAACGCAGCCGGCCTGGTCAGCCGCAGAACGCGATCAGCTCACGCGCAACCACGACCGGATCGTCGTAGGCGATCAGGAAGCCCGCGCCGGGAACCGTCCGAAGGACACCCTGGGGGAGCAGGTCGAGCGCCTCCCGCGCGGCGACGATCGGATGGGCGGGATCCTGATCGGCCCACAGGAGCATCACCGGGAGCGTCATCCGGGGATACTCGTCAAGTCGCTGGCGCTGGGCGTCCACCGGCCAGCGGCGCGCGAACTTGGCCCACGAGCGGGCCCGGTTGCCGTTGCCACCCACATCGGCGAACGCGTGGCGCACCAGGTCTTTGGCCGCCTCGTTGCCCTGCGCCGAGAGCCGCTGGCCGAGCGCGGGCCTGAACACCAGCCGCGCCCCGTGGGCCAGCAGGCGGTCCAGGCCTGGCAGCGCGGCCAGCCGGCAGGCGGCGCGCCACGCGGCGCGCTTGGCCGGGAACTCATCGCGGCGATGGAGCCGGTTGGGCATCAGCACAAGCCGCGAGGGCGACAGCCGACCCGAGTTGATCGCGATCAGCGCCAGCTCCGCACCGACGTCGTGGCCGGCGATGATCGCCCGCTGGCCGCCGACTTCGCTGCAGAATCTCGCGATCACTTCGGCAAGCCAGTCCGGGCTATAGGAGTGGCGTGGTCGATCCTCGGAGTCCCCGTGCAGAGGAAGGTCGGGGAGCACAACGCGAAAGCGCACGGCCAGCGGCTCGACGATCGGCTCCCATTCGCGGTGCGACAGCCCCAGCGAATGCAACAGCACGAGCGCCGGCCCGGTCCCCGTCTCGCGGTAGGCCACCCGCGCCCCGTCGTAGTGGTGGTACAGCCGCAGCCTCATCGCGGGGATCGTCATACGCGTGTGCGCTCCGTTTTTATGCCCATTGCGGCGGACTCGGCGGGACGTTCAGTGCCAAAGGTTGTGCAATAACTGACCGCCTTTCAGAAGGTTCCATAAACCTGGCTGAAATGAAGTCCATGAAGCAGAACATTGGGAGTCCACTCGGCCTGTCGACCTCGCAGGCTGCGCAGGCGCTTGGAGTTTCGCTTGGCACCATCCGTCGCTGGTCGGACATGGGCTACCTGCAGTCTTACCGGACTCCGGGGGGCCAGCGGCGTTTCAGCCAGGAGCAGATCGACCAGTTCGTCGTCTCGCTGGAGCAGCAGCAGACCACGCAGCCGACCGCGCAGCGCAAAGCAAGCTGAGTTCGCCCGACGCCGGACGGGGCGCCAACAGCTCAGCTGGGCAGCGTCAGACCCGCACGTCGAGATGGCTCAACCGCCGGCGCCCGCCTGACTGATCCGGCGCTCCATGTCGAGCTCGGCGTCGAAGTCGGCCATGTCTGCGTGGCGGTACTCGACGCCTTCGCCGGTGAGCAGGTTGGCGAGCACCTCGACGTACCGGGCGTCGACCTGCGTGCCTGCGACCCGCCGCAGTTCGGTCAGCGCCTCAAACGAGCTCATCCGGGTGCGGTAGGTGTCACTGGCGGTCAGCGTGTCGTAGACCTCGGCGACCGAGATGATTTTGGCGATCTCGGGGATCTCCTCGCCGACGAGACCGTTCGGGTAGCCGCGTCCGTCGATTCGCTCGTGGTGAGCGATCACGATCTCCGCCACCGGCCCGTACATCCCGAGGTCCCGCAACATGTCGGCCCCCAGTTCGGCGTGCTGGTGGATGGCCATCCAATCCTCGTCGGTGAGCGTCCGGCCACGCTCGGCGACGCGGTCAGACAGCGCGAAATGGCCGATGTCATGTAGCAGTCCCGCGGTGTGGGCCAATTCGCCGTCGGCCTCAGTCATTCCCACGGCCATGGCTATGTCCCGCGAGAAGCGCGCCACCGCGGCTGCGTGACGGGCTGCGCGCCCGTCGCGGATGTCCAATGAGCGCATCAGTCCGGCGAGCACGCCCCAGGAGAGTGAGACGTACTGCTCCGAGCGGCGTCGCGCCCGCTCGACGAGCTGAAGCATGTAGGAAAAGGCAAAAATGGCCGTGAGCGCGAACGCGATCCCAGCCAGGCCGAGTTTGAGATAGATGCCTGCGCCGGCCGCGGCAAGCAGCACGCTGAGGACCAAGCTTGGTGCATGCGACCTGAGCGTGGCCAGCTTCAGCTTTCGCCGCCCGTCCATGACCTGGCCGTAGTAGGCGGCGATCACGAAGTTGAGCGCCAGATCGGCGACGCTGGCGGCCACTACCGCCAGGTAAAACCCGATCGTCTGCGAGGGACCATCAGGAGCAAGCGCGCTGACCACCGCGGCGGCGGCGAGCGCCGGCAGTATTCCGGCGAGCAGGTTGCTGGCGAACGCGTACGGTCGGGTTTCGACTCTTAGCGCGGCGACCACCTCAGCGATCACCGCCGCAAGGCACGCCGAAACCGGGCCGAGGAAGGCAGCCGCCAGCAGCACGACGATGAACGACGCCGAGACGAATAGCTGGCCGCCGATCGTCACGACCATGTATCCGGAAATGAGAGCCGCGATCGCCAGGACGATGCTCAGCGGCTCGTGTAGGCCACGGTCGGATCCTGCTTGTAGTGCAGCTGCGATCGTGCAACCGGTCAGTCCGCAAACCAATAGAACCGTAGGAACACGGGAACCGGCCGGACTGCCACGCGCAGTCATGATCGGCACGTTAGCGCCAAACTGTGCGCTGATGAACGATCAGCTGAGCAATCAGCCGTTGCGGTAATGCATGTTCACCTCCTCGAGAAGGCGCGGGTTCGCAGACGTGCGCTGTCAGAGTTCACTCTGACCGAAGGCGCGATGACGCGACCGAACACTTGCACCACTTTTCGGTCGATTTCGCCCACAATTCTGTGCAATTTTATGCTGGCGGATGGCCCTTCGCAACGTTAGTCTCCAAGTACCTGGGGAAATGCGTTACTTGAAGACAAGCGAGGCCGCCGCGGTGCTGAAGGTCAGCCCCAACACGCTGCGCGCGTGGGAGCGCCGGTTCGGTTTTCCCAAGCCGCAGCGCTCGCCCGGCAAGCACCGCTTGTTCACCCATGGAGAGATTGCGGCACTCCGCGACGCACTGCAGGAAGGGCTCTCGATCTCGTCGGCCGTGTCCCGCGCACGGGAGGGTTTGTCGGCCGATTCGAACTCTCTCGTCGGGGCGCTCGTCTCCTACGAGCGCGACCGGGCCGACCAGGCGATCGAGGCGGCGCTTGCGCTGCGGTCAGTCGAGCGCTCGGTCGAAGAGGTGCTGCTGCCGACACTCGACGAGATCTCGCGCCGGTTCGGGCTCGAGTCGGCGGCCTGGGCGTTCGCAGCCCACTGGGCGGCCGACTGGCTGCGCCGGGCGACGCGGCTGGCCCCGCCGCCGGTGCGCCCGATCTCGATCGTGGTCGGCGACGCCTCTCGCGACGAGCTCGACCCCGACGCGCCGTACATCCGCGCGATGGAGCTGTTCTGCGCCCGCGCAGGCATCAACGTACTCAGCCTGTCCGCGCGGGGCGTGGCGGGAATCGGCGACGCGGTCTCGGTCCACCGCCCCAACCTCGTAGTGGTCGCCGGCTCGCACCTCGACGACGACAACGTGGCACGCTGGGCCTACGCGATCAGGCTCGCCGCCGGACCGATGCCGGTCGCCGTCTACCGCCGTGGCGGCCTGCGGGTGCGGATGCGAACGACCGGCGCCCGGATCCTGCCGGCGGCCCCGCGCGAGGCACAGCGCCGGATCGTCGAGATGATCGAGAGCGAGCGCCGCGTGCCCGAACAGGACAACGGGCCCTCGCGCGGGGCGTCACGCTCGGTCAGCGCGTAGCGCTCCGGCCCCCGACGCGTGCAGCGTTTGTGCATCTCACGAGCACTTTCGCTGCACAAGTGCGGACCAGGCGCGTAACCGAACTCCTGCATTCGCAAGCAAACCTGCAAACTGCAACCGGGGCTGCGCTTCTTGGCAAGGCCGCCTTCAGGGCGGATAACTCGTTGCGGTGAACGGCATCCGAACCAACGCAGCCGCAGTGATGCTCGGCGTCAGCCCGAACACGCTGCGCAGCTGGGAGCGCCGCTATGACTTCCCGAGGCCCGATCGCTCGGCCGGTGGTCATCGCCAGTACTCGCTCCAGGAGATCGAAGCGCTGCGCTTGACGCTCGCCGAGACCCACAACGTCTCCTCGGCGATCTCGCTGGCCCGCGAGCGCGGCGAGGGTCCATCGAGTCCTTCGCGCCTGTCCGCCGCTTTCCGTGCCTTCGACGAGGACGGCGCCAACAGGCTGCTCGAGGAGAGCCTCGGCCTGCGATCGGTCGAGCGCACGATCGAAGAGGTGCTGATCGAGGCGGTCGCTGCGCGGCTGCAGGAGGGACCGGACACGGTCGAGTACGAGTTCGCCTGGCGTCACGCGACCGGATGGCTCTCGGCCCAGCGCCGTCTGGCTCCGCCGGCCAGTCGTTCCGAGGCGATCATCATCTTCGACGCCTCGGTGCCCTGCGACATCGACGCGATCCACGCCCAGGCGCTCGAGGTGGTCCTGCGGCGCGCCGGGCTGCGGACGCTCTGCCTGACGCCCTCGGTGGAGCTCAGCCGGCTGGGACGCGCGCTGCGGGCGCTCGACCCCAGGGCGGTAGTGTTGACCGGGCAGCGGGTGTCGCTTGACTCGATCGGTCGGCTCGTGTACGCGATCCGCTCGGTGGTCAGCGAGGTCGCGATGTTCGACTATCGGGGTGCGCTCCCCGACACCGGAGCGAGCACGGTCCACCGGCTCGGCGAGAGGCCGGTACCCGCGCGCGATGCGCTGCTCGCAAAGCTCAATCCGGCCCCGCCTGATACCGGTACGCGCCGCATCGCCGCAGTCCCATCGGCATAGGGCCCCGTAGCTCACGCGCCGGTCCGCGGGGGATTCCTAGAATCTCCCGCCCATGGCCGCCGCGCCCCACCGTCCCGTAGATCCCCGCGTATCGTTTCCCGAGCTCGAGGAGCAGGTGCTGCAGCGCTGGCGCGAGCGCGGGGTGTTCGCGCAGTCGATCAAACGACGCGCGGGCGCGCCTCAGTGGGGGTTCTACGAGGGTCCGCCGACCGCCAACGGCGACCCCGGCACTCACCACGTCCTGAGCCGGGTGTTCAAGGACATCTTCCCCCGCTACAAGACGATGACCGGGCACTACGTCGAGCGCAAGGGTGGCTGGGACTGCCACGGCCTGGCGGTCGAGCTCGCCGTCGAGGCCGAGCTGGGGATGAAGTCAAAGGACGACATCGAGCGCTACGGGATCGCGGAGTTCAACGCCCGCTGCCGCGAGAAGGTGCTCAGCCACGTCGAGGAGTGGAACCGGCTGACCGAGCGGATCGGCTTCTGGATTGACCTCGACGACGCCTACCGGACGCTCGACCCGGGCTACATCGAGTCAGTCTGGTGGGCGCTGAAGACGATCAACGACAAGGGGCTGCTGTACGAGAAGCTCAAGGTCGTCCCCTATTGCCCGCGCGATCAGGTCACCCTGTCCAGCCACGAGCTCGGCCAGCCCGACGTCTACCAGACCGTCACGGACCCCTCTGTATATGTCCGTCTGCCGGTCACAGAGGACCACGGAAGCGCGCGCACCGGCGACGAGCTGCTGGTCTGGACGACGACGCCGTGGACGCTGGTGTCCAACGCCGCCGTCGCGGTCGACCCCGAGCTGACCTACGTGCGCGCGCGCACCGGCGGCGAGGACACGTTCATCCTCGCCGAGGCGCTGGTAGAGCGGGTCCTGGGTCCCGACGTCGCGGTGCTCGACCGCTTCCCGGGCCGCGCCCTGGAGGGCGTTCGGTACGAGCCGCCGTTCGGATTCATCCCCGGCAGCGAGTACGGGCCGCTGGGCCACACGGTCTTGCTGGGCGATTTCGTCACCGCCGAGGACGGCACCGGGCTGGTGCACACCGCGATCGCGTTCGGCGAAGATGACTTTCGCCTCGGCGAGCAGTATGGCCTCAACGTGATCAACCCGGTCCAGCTCGACGGCACCTACGACGAGCGGATCGGCCCCTACGCCGGGCGCTGGGTAAAGGACACCGACCCTGATCTGATCGAGGACCTCAGACACCGCGGCCGGCTGCTCAGAGCCGAGACCTACGAGCACTCCTACCCCCACTGCTGGCGCTGCGGCACGCCGCTGCTGTACTACGCCAAGCCCTCCTGGTACATCGCCACCAGCCAGATCAAGGACCGGCTGCTGGCATCCAACGAGACCGTCGACTGGCACCCCGAGCATGTCAAGTACGGGCGCTTCGGGAACTGGCTGGAGGGCAATGTCGACTGGGCCCTGTCGCGCGAGCGCTACTGGGGAACGCCGCTGCCGGTGTGGCGCTGCGCGCAGGGCTGCATCCGCGTGATCGGATCGCTGCGCGAGCTGCAAGAGCTCTCGGGCGTGAAACTCACCGATCCGCACCGCCCGTTCGTCGACGAGATCACCTTCCCGTGCGAAAACTGCGGCGACGACATGCATCGCGTGCCCGAGGTGATCGATGTGTGGTTTGACTCGGGCTCGATGCCGTTCGCGCAGTTCCACGCCCCGCACGAGAACCTCGAGCATTTCGAGGAGCGCTTCCCGGCCGACTTCGTCTGCGAGGCATTGGACCAGACCCGTGGCTGGTTCTATTCGCTGCTGGCGATCTCGACGCTGCTGTTTGACTGCTCGTCGTATCGCAGCGTGGTCTGCCTGGGGCTGATCCTCGACGAGGACGGACGCAAGATGTCCAAGTCGCGGGGCAACGCGATCGAGCCCTGGGAGGTGATCGACCGCTACGGCGCCGACGCGCTGCGCTGGTACTTCTTCACCTCCAAGCTTCCCTGGGACGGGTATCGCTTCTCGCTGGAGACGATCGGCGAGGCCGTAAAGCAGTTCCTGCTGCAGCTGTGGAACACGTACTCGTTCTACGTGCTGTACGCCAACGCCAACGGGATCGCGCGCGACGTGCGCGCGGACGCAACCGACGACATAGACCGCTGGGTGCTGTCCCGCCTGCAGGCGACGGTGGCCGTCGTGCGCGAGCGGATGGAGCAGTTCGATGCCACCGGAGCGGGCAGGGCCATTCAGGCGTTCGTCGAGGAGCTTTCGAACTGGTATGTGCGGCGCACGCGCCGCGAGTTCTGGGAAGGTTCGCCCGCCGCCTTTGAGACGTTGCGCTCGTGCCTGGTCACGGTCGCGCAACTGCTGGCGCCGTTCTGCCCGTTCATCGCCGACGAGATCTACGACAACCTCGACGGCTCGGAGCCCAGCGTCCATCTGTGCGACTTCCCGGTCGTCGGCGAGCGCGACACAGAGCTCGAGCAGGCGATGGCGATCGCCCGCGAGACGGTGCGGCTGGGGCTGGCCGCCAGGGCTCAGGCCGAGCTCAAGGTCCGCCAGCCGCTGCGGGCCGCGGTGGTGGTGGCCACCGGCTCCGAGCGCGCGGCGATCGAGCGGCTCGCCGAGCTCGTGCGCGAGGAGCTCAACGTCCACGCGCTGCGGTTCGTGTCGCAGGCCGACGAGCTGGCGCAGGTGGAGGTCAAGCCCAACTACCGGACGCTGGGCCCACGTTTCTCAAAGCAGATGCCGCTTGTCGCGGCTGCGATCGCCGGCCTGGACGCGGCCCATGCGGCGTCGGCGTCACGCAACGGCCAGTCGGTATCAATATCGGTCGCGGGCCGCGACCACGAGCTCGGAGCCGAGGACCTGCTGTTCACCATGAAGCCGTTGGAGGGCTATCAGGTCGAGCGGGAAGGGCAGCACGCGGTGGCGCTCGAGCTCGAGATCGACGACGAGCTGCGAGCCGAGGGCTGGGCCCGGGACATCGTGCGGGTGATCCAGAACGCGCGCCGGGACGCCGGCTTTGAGGTCTCAGACCGGATCGCGCTGACGCTCGACGGCGACGAGCGGCTGCTCGCCGCCGCCCGCGCCCACCAGGACTACATCGCCGGCGAGGTGCTGGCGACCTCCGTCGACTACGGAGCGGTCAATGGTGCGCCGCCGGTGATGATCGACGGCGCGCCGCTGAAGGTTTCGGTGGCCCTCGCCTAAGCCAGCGCCGGCTCGAGCTCTTCCTCGATCTTGCGCTTGGGATAGGCGCCGACGACGGTCTTCTTGACCTCGCCGTGCTTGAACAACATCAGGGTCGGAATCGACATGATGTTGAACTGGATCGCCGTCTGCTGGTTCTCGTCGATGTTCATCTTGACCACCTTGAGCGCTTCGGAGCGCTCACCGGCGATCTCCTCGACGACCGGCGACACCCGCCGGCACGGACCGCACCACGGTGCCCAGAAGTCGACCAGGACGGGGAGCTCTGATTCGAGCACTTCGGCAGCGAAGTTTGTGTCGGTTACTTCTGTGACCGCGGCTGGCATCTCGTTCTCCTTCTCGGGTTACTTCAGAAAGTATAGCGCCTGTGCCTGGATAGCCTACAGAAGGTAGATGGCCGAACCGACGAACACCGAAATCGCCGCCGCGCTCGACGAGCTAGGCGATCTGTACGAGCTCGACGGGGCCATCATCCACCGGATCGTCGCCTACCGTAACGCCGCCAAGGCCGTGCGCGACGCCCCCGTGTCGGTGACCGCGCTGGCCCGGCAGGGCCGCGCAACCGAGCTGCCCGGGATCGGCGCCACGATCCAGGAGAAGGTGCTCGCGCTGGCCGACGATGGGGTGATTCCCGCTGCCGCCAAGCTGCGCGCGAAGTTCCCGGCCGGCCTGCTGGAGATCACCCGGCTGCCGGGACTGGGGCCCAAGCGCGCCCGGCGCCTGTACGACGAGCTGTCGATCGATTCCCTGCAGGCTTTGATCGCGGCCGCGCAGGCACAGCAGATCCGCACGCTGAAGGGCTTCGGTCCCAAAGCCGAGGAGAGCATCCTGGCCGCCGCGACGGCGGCCGAGGCGGCCGCCGAGGAGGGCGGCAACAGCGCGGGGCGAATCGTGCTGCACCGGGCCCTGACCGTCGGCGAGCAGCTGGTCGCGGCGCTGCGCGCGCACCCGGCGTCCGAGCGCGTGGAGCTGGCGGGGTCGGCGCGCCGATGGACCGACAGCGTCAAGGACCTCGATGTGATCGCCACGGCCCACGATCCGCTCGCGCTGTCGCAGGCGGCGGCGGCGCTCGAGCTCGTGGAGGCAGCGCAGACGCCGGGCGAGGCGGGCGTGCGGCTGCGGACCCACACCGGGCTGAAGGTCGACCTGCGGATCGTCGAGCCGGATCAGTTCGGCAACCTCATGCAGCACTTCACGGGCTCAAAGCAGCACAACATGGCGCTGCGCGACGCCGCCGTGCGCAAGGGCCTGCACGTGTCCGAGTACGGGGTGCTCGACGACGCCACCGGCGAGACACATCGCTGCGAACGCGAGGAGCAGGTCTACGCGCTGCTCGGTCTGGAGTACATCGAGCCCGAGCTGCGCGAGAACCGGGGCGAGCTCGAGGCGGCCGCGGCGGGGACGCTCCCCGAGCTGATCGTGATCGGCGACCTGAGGGGCGACCTGCACTGCCATACCACTGCTTCGGACGGGACCGCGTCGGTCGAGGAGATGGCGCTGGCGGCGCGCGACGCCGGCTATGAGTACCTGGCGATCACAGACCACTCGGCCAGCTTCGGGTTCGGCGACGAGGTCTCGCCCGACCGCTTGCGCGAGCAGACAGAGCGCGTGCGGGAGCTCTCGGGGTCAGAGGCCGTGGGTGGCCTGCAGCTGCTGGCCGGCTCTGAGGTCAACATCCTCACCGACGGGACGCTCGACTACGACGACGAGCTGCTGGCCGAGCTCGACTGGGTCGTGGCCTCGGTGCATTCCTCGTTCGCCATGCCGCCCGACGCGATGACCGAGCGGATCGTGCGGGCGATCGAGAACCCGTATGTGGACGTGATCGGGCATCTGTCGGGACGCAAGATCGAGCGCCGGCGACCGTACGAGTTCGACTTCGAACGCGTGCTCGAAGCTGCTGTGGCCAATGGGACCATGCTCGAGATCAACGCCAGCCCCGACCGGCGCGACCTCAACGACGTGCACGCACGGGCGGCGGCGGCAGCCGGGATCCCGATCGTGATCAACTGCGACGCGCACCGGATCGGCGGCTTTGAGGTGGCGCGCTACGGCGTGGCCACCGCGCGACGGGCGTGGCTGTCGGCCGATGCGGTCGTCAACACGCGGCCCTGGAGCGAGGTCGCGCAGCTGCGCCCCCGGGCCCGCGCGCACGCCGCCTGATCAGCGACGCGTCCGGGCGCGCGTGCGCTTGGCCCGCCGCGCGGACGGCGGGGGCGACTTGCTCGGTCGCGGCTCGCGGACGCCCGCGCTGGGCGGCGGGGAGTCGGAGGCGGGGCCGCCGCCTAAGCCGTGCCAGCCACGCTGGATGGCGACGAACCACGCTAGCCCCAGCAGGCACAGCACCAGCGCGACGAAGAAGTTCAGCCGCAAGCCGAGAATGTGGTTTGAGTAGTCGATCCGCAGCGTCTCTTCGAAGATCCTGAAGCCGGAGTAGCCGGCGACATAGAGCGCGAATACCCCCGGCGGGCGCACCCTGCGGCTCTGGCCGAGCCAGACCAGGAACGCGGCCAGGCAGAGGTTCCAGATGATCTCGTAGAGGAACGTCGGTTGGAAGGTGGCAAAGTGCGCAAAGCCCGGCGGGCGATGCGCCGGAGAGATCTCGAGCCCCCAGGGCAGAGTGGTGGGCTTGCCGAACAGCTCCTGGTTGAAGTAGTTGCCGATCCGCCCGATCGCCTGCGCCACCAGCAGCCCCGGTGCGACCACGTCCATGAACCGTCGCAGGTCCGCTCGCGACAGCCGCTTGTTCGCTATGTACAGGCCCATCGCCACGCCGCCGGCGATACCACCCCAGATGCCCAGGCCGCCCTTCCAGATCGCAAACGGGCCCCACCAGTGGTCGGGTACCTGGCTCGGGGTGGTGATCAGGAAGTAGATCCGCCCACCAATCAGGCCCGCGGGGAAGGCCCACATCGCGAGCTCGTAGCAGATGTCCGGATCGCCGCCCTGGCGCCGCCAGCCCCAGCGGGATACCGCAATCGCCCCGATCACCGCGAACACGTACGCGATCCCGTAGGCATGGAAGAAGAAAGGCCCGACGTCGAACCCGTTCGACGAGGGGCTGGGGATGAACGACAGCGGCGTCACGTGGCCTTCAATCCTGGCAGCAATCGTGGCATGACGCGCTCGGTGAGCGTCGCATCAACGGCGGCGCGACTGAATGGCACCAGCAGCTGCGCGGCTCGCTGGGAGTAGTCGGGCAGCGGGTCGTCGAGGGCGGCTCGGATGCAGGGCACAAGGTCGGCGCCCACGAGCCGGGGGTCGAGCTGGCGTGCCAGGGCCAGCGCCGGATAGGGCCCGGGCGAGGGCGTGGTGACCAGCATGCAGCCGTCGGCGAGCGCCTCCAGCGGGGCGATCCCGAAGTCCTCCCGGCGCGGCGCGGCGACATACACCCGCGCGCGGCGCAGCAGGTCGCGGTACTCCTGGGGCGCCAGGCGGCCGGTGAACCGCACCCCCGGGGGGGCCGGGTGGCGGTCGATGCCGGCCACCACCAGCGTCTCTTGCGCCTTGCGCGCCCGCTGCCAGGCGTCGAGGATGAAGTCGAGCCGGCGCTTGACGGGGTCGCCGGTGTAGGCGAGTGCGTCGACATCGCGGTGGGGCTGTGGGGCGCCCGAGGGGTCGACCGCGACCGGAACGACGATCGTCTCCGGGCGCTCGCCGGCGGGGACCGGGTCCAGCGAGCTGTCGGCCATCGACAGCACGAGCGGTGCCTGTTTGAGGCGCCCGCGCTCGACAACCCGCTGCCAGACGCCGTGGCGCCCGGGCCGGTTCTCGGCCGCGAGCGTGTCGAGCCAGATCGCGCCCGGGCGGGGCCACAGCAGCGCGGCGGTGATCGAGCAGTAGACGATCGCATCCGGCTCGTGGGCGGCGATCGCGCGCTGGCAGGCGTGGCGGGCGGCCAGCGCCTGGGTGAAGTCGGTGAGCATGAACGTCCGCACCGCCGGCAGCCGGGTGGGGCTGGCGGTTCGAACCTGGGCGCCGGCGCGCTGCAGGCCCTGCGCGAGCTCGCGGGCGGCTGCCCGCCAGCCGGTCGTAGCGCCGATCGAGACGACCAGCACGTCGGCGCCGGTGGAGCGGTGCGCCACGCTCTGCGCTATGCCCGCGGGCGGGCTTGGCTGGAGGCGGAGGCGCCGTTGAGCTCGCGCAGATTGGATCTGAAACCGGGCGTGCGAACGAGCTTTATCGGCTTCAGCGGCGAGGTCCGCTCGACGTAGAAGCGGGCGCCGTCGCGCTCCTCGATCGCGGTCACGGCCGACGCCTGGCGCCGCCAGCCCAGCGCCCAGATGATCGCGAAGCCGCACGCGATCGCGGGCACCTGGGGCAGCGCGAAGCCCAGCGCACCCGCGCCCAGCGTCGAGACCAGCAGCGGCCACAGGCGGTTGAGCAGCGTCCGTGCCGGATCGACCTCCGGCAGCGAGGACTGCATCCTGGCGCTGGCCAGCAGCGTGGCGATCGACGATGACGTCTGAGCGCGCCGACCAAACCACATCCCGATCAGCCCCGCGATCACCCACCAGCCAATCCCCACCCACACCACCAGGCTGTCACTCGAATAGGCCGTTCCGGCGACGCTTACGATCGCCAGCGCGCTGGCCGCCGCAGCGCTGATCAAGACCGTCGTGCGCAGAAAGTCAGAGAACCGCACTCTGTGGTCTCAGTCGGAGGCCAGCAACGAGAGAAGCTCTTGCACGCCCTGGGGCCCGTCGACCACGAGGTCGGCTTCCCCGGTCACCGCCGAGGGCCCCTCCTCGGAAGCCACACCCACGCGCACCGCCCGGGCGAGCTTGCCTTCGCTGACCAGCTCTCCCAGCGCTCGGAAGGCGTCGAGGTCGGTGGTGTCGTCGCCCACGTACAGGGCGGAGTCGATGTCGGCGCCGGCCTCGTTCAAGAAGCTGGTGATCCCGGCGCCCTTGTCGATCCTGACCGGCGGGCGGACCTCCAGCACCTTGCGTCCCCAGTGGGTGCGCAGGCCCGCGGCTTGGGCGCGCTGCGCGATCGCGTCGATCGCCGCGCGTGCGTCCTCCTCGTTGCGAGCGCCACGCCAGTGAAAGGCGACGATCGCCCCCTTGTCCTCGAGCCGCACCCGGCGCTTGCGCGCATCCGCGGTATCGGCCTCGCGACCGAACTCGTGGATCCGCCGGACCCAGTCCTCGACACCCTTGTCGAGCACCGCCTCGGTCCAGCCGGCGCGCAGCAGCTCGGCGCCGTGGGATCCGAGATAGGAGATCGCGCCGATCGAGACCATCGCCCGCGCCTCCGATGCCCGGCGGCCGCTCACACAGGCCATCAGCCCGTAGCGATGGGCGACCGCGATCAGGAGCTGCCGGGTGGTCTCCGGCACGTGGGCATCGGCCGCGTTGTCGACGATCGGGGCCAGCGTGCCGTCGATGTCGAGCAGGATCGCGGCACGTTCTGGATTCGCCCGGAGCGGCGCGAGCGCCTCGGATAGGAGCGCTGACGTCACGGTTCTAGTATGCCCGCTCGTCGTCGGACATCGCAGGCTCACGACGGTGCTGGTGGTTAGCATTCAGCTGCGATGCCCGAGGCGATGCAAGGACCCGGTTATGCCGTCTCCAGCCTGGATCGGATGGGCGACGGGCCAGGGTTTCGCAAGGTCCGGCGCGAGCTTGGAGTGACCGCGTTCGGGATCAACGCGATCGTCCTCCCCGCCGGCTACGCGACCGGATTGCACTTCCACGACGAGCAGGAGGAGACCTACTTCGTCCACGCCGGGAGCGTGGAGTTCCGCTTTGGCGACGGGACCACCCACGTTGCCGGTCCGGGCGGCCTGGCGCGTGTCGACGCCGCGACGCACCGCGGGATGCGCAACATCGGCGACGGCGAGGCGGTCGTGCTCGTGGTCGGCGGCAAGGACGGCTACGTGGGCCGCGACGGACAGGCCGTGGAGTAACCGGCGAGTGGGCGCGACGGACCGGGCGGTGAAGTACCCCCCGAGCGGCGGGTATAGGCGGTAAGAAGGTCTTTAGCGCTTTCTTAAGGCAACGCTCCCTAGACTGCCCGCCCGTGGAAACGATCCCCGAACGTCTCGAGCCCGAACCCCTGCCGCTCGAGCGGTCGACCCTCGATGTGGCTGCGCCCGACACGGCCACGCTCGATCGGCCGACGGTCGCCCGCACTCGGATTCGGCGGCCTCGGCGGGCGGTGGCAGTCAGCCGGCTGGACGTTCTGGGGTTGCTCGCGATCTACTTCGCGACTCGCGGCTGCTGCTGGTGGCGGCCTATCTGCTGAGCTCGTTCGGCCACCACAACTTCCTGCACGAGCTGGCCAACTGGGACGGCCTGTGGTATCGCGAGGTGGCCAACCAGGGCTACCTCAGCCACCCCTCGCACGCCCAGACGACGCTTGGCTTCTTCCCGCTCTACCCGCTAGCGATCTGGATCCTGGAGCAGCCGATCCTGCTTTTGACCGCCCACGATGCGATCTGGTCATCGACAGTCGCGGGGGTCATGATCTCGACCGCCGGCGGCGCGGTGGCCACATACCTCGTGTACCGGCTGGGCTGCGACTGGTGGGACCGCAAGGTCGCATTCCGCGGTGCGGTGCTGTTTGTCCTGTTTCCCGGATCGGTCGTCTTCTCGATGGTCTATTCAGAAGGGCTGCTGCTTCCGCTCGCCGCTGGTTGCCTGTTCGCACTGGGCCGGCGGCGCTGGCTGATGGCCGGCATCCTGGCGGGCTTCGGGACCGCCGTGCAGCCCGTGGGTGTGGTGCTGATCGGTGTGTGTGTCGCGGCGGCGATCGTCGAGCTGCGCCGACGAGGGTGGCAGCGCAGGACCTTACGCAAGGTGATCGTCGCGCCGCTGTTGTCGCTGACCGGGATCTCCGCCTTCGCGGTGTTTTTGTGGTTCTGGACCGGAACTCCGTTTGCCAACTACGAGGCACAGCACCATGGCTGGTCAGAGAAGACTGACCTGTTCGCGATCGGTCATCTGACCAGCAAGCTCTTCAGGGAGCTGCTGCACAAGGTCCCGCACGAGCCGACCGTGGACCTGAATCTCGTGGTGGGGTTGATCGGTTTCTTCGCGCTGCTGTTCATGCTCGTGCTGGTGTACTTCCAGCGCCGGCACATTCCGGCCGCTGCCCTGGTCTGGACTGCGGGGATCAGCTTCCTGGCGCTGACCTCGGAGTACGTTCCCCCGAATCCCCGCATGCTGATCACCGCCTTCCCGGCGCTGATGGTCGTGGCCCGCTACGCGGAGGGACGGTCGTGGCGGCTGCTGCTGTGGAGCAACGGCGCGCTTCTGATTGTCCTCAGCCTGCTGACCTTCTACGGGACGACCTTACGCCCGTAAAGCTTCGGAACGCTTTGCACGAATAGCGTGTAGAGCGTTCCTAACTTGGCGCCGGCTCCTGGCGGTTCTCGGTCAGGACGTCGCGAGCACCGCGGCGACGAACCCCAGATAGCACAGGATGATCAGCACGCCGTGCGCGCGGCGCAGCCCGCGGGCGCTATACGCGCTGGTCAACGTGACGATCGTCAAACCCAGGTACCAGAGCACGACCAGCGTGCCCTGACCCGACGGGGCGCCGACACCGACGATGAGCCCCGGCAGCAGCAGGCCGACCGTGACATTGAGCGCATTGCTGTTCAGCGCCACGCTCAAGGTCGCGGCGCCCCGCCCGCGCGCGGCCAGGTACAGCGCGGCGACCGCGTTGGGCATGCTGGTGACGCCCGCGAGGACCAGGGCACCGATCACGATCTCGGGAACCCCGTGCCGCGTGCCGAGCTTTGAAGCGGCCCGCTCCATCGCGATGCTGGCGCCGATCACCACGGCCACCGCCAGGACCGCGACGATCACGTCACCACGGCCACCGCGCTGGGGATGGATCGCCGGCTCGAGCTCGATCTCCTCTTCTGCCACCGTGCCCGAGAGCCAGTCGGCCCAGGCGGGCGGCATCCCGAGCTTTTGCAGCCTGGCGCCGCTGAGGCCGGAGATCAGCAGATAGGGGACCACGACTGCGGCCGCAAGAAGCAGGCCGATGCCGGCCCCGGGACCCCCGACCACGACGGCCACGCAGATCACCGCGACCGCCAGGGCAACCGTGCCCTCCAGCACGATCACGCGCCTGTGCAACGGGATCTCACCAGCGACAACCGCAGCGAGCCCGAGCAACGCCGCCAGGTTGAACACATTGGAGCCGATCACCACACCGGCCCCGATTCGCGACTGATGCCCGGCCAGCGCGGTCACCGCAGCCGTGATCTCCGGCGCATCGGCGGCCAGCGCTGCGAGCATGCCGAGCAGCGCCTCGGACAGACCCGCGCGCGCACCCACCCGCTCCAGGCGCGACACCAGCACCCAGCTGGTGCAGAGGCTGACGGCGGCGGCGAGGACAAACGTGACGGCCAGCAGCGCGTCAGACACCGGCGCCCACCGCGTGTATCAGTACATCGGGACGCTTGCGGCTGTCGAGCGGGTCTCGGTACATGGCATCCACCCCGGAGGGCACGCCGACCAGACTTCCCGGCTCGCCGCGGCGGAGTGTATCTCGCGCCTTGAGCTCAGCTCGCGCTGCTCATCGGCGCCTGTCGAGCAGCTGGATGTGGACCGCAGCCGCGTAGCCCAGCTGCAGGACCGGCGCGCGCCCGAACTGGCGCTCGAGCCGGGCGCGCAGCGCCAGGTACCGAGCGTGATTTGACAGGGACTGGGACGGACCGTCGAGCTGGCCCTCGTGGCTTGACACGAACCAGACTCGCCGGCAGCCCGCCGTCCGGCGCCTGATCTGGGCCGGCGTCAGCGTCGCGTAGCGCTCGACGTAGGGGCGGAGCGAGCCCCACTCGGCGATCGGCAGGATCGAGCGCGGCGCACGGGCGTCGGCCGACCTGCCCGTACCGATGTAGTACTGAAACGCCATCCGTCCATCGAGCGGATAGAAGGCGATGCAGTCACCGGGGCGCGCTCGCGCCTGAACGTAGGCGGTCGCCTGCTGCCAGGGCTCGGGTGAGACGCCGTAGCTGGGCACCAGCTGCAACGCCCGCAGCGCAACGAGCACCACCAGCAGCGCCGGCGCAACGAGGCGCGGTAGCCGGGAGTCTCCCAGCCCCGCGCCAAGCAGCAGCGCGACGGCGGGAACTGACATCAGGAGGTTGCGGGGCTGGAACAGCGGCTGGGCCACGAGTGAGTAGAAGAACGTGATCGCCACCGGAACGACCAGCCAGGCGATGATGACCCCAAGGCCCCAGGCGCTCTCGCGCCGCCACCAGCGCCGCACTGACCAGCTAGCGGCGGCGATCAGCAGGACCAGGGTCAAGATGATCAGCGGCACCGTCGTCGCGGTCCGGTGAAAGCTGGGCTGAAGGCCGGCCGAGGTGAGCGACTCGAGCACCTGCACCTCGATCTTGTGCGTCGGTCTGGGAACCCAGAACAGCTGGCCCGAGCCGCGGCGGACGGCGAGAATCAACAGCGGCAGGCACAGCACCGCGTAGGCCGCGAACGAGATCAAGAACGGGCGCAGCAGCGATCGCCGGCGGCGCGGCAGCAAGACGAGGAGCTGGGCGGGGATCACCAGGGCGGCGACGAAGCTCGAGTACGTGGCCAGGGCCATCAGGACCACGAACGCGATCCAGCCCCGGCGCAACGGCGGCCGCGCGCCGGTAACCGCCGGGGGCGGCTCGGCAAGCGAGATCAGCACCAGGAACGCGCCGGTGACGAACGCCACCATCAGGGCGTAGCCACGCGCGCTCTGGGCCCAGAAGACCAGCGGCAGGCTGACCGCGGTCAGCAGCCCCGCCGCGAATGCGGCGCGGTAGCCGAACAGGCGCAGCCCAATCGCCCCCACCAACGCCACCGTGGCCACCGACGCGATCACCGACGGAAACCGGACCGCGAACGCTCCGTTGCCGAACGCCCCGATCAGCACGTGCTCGAGGAGGTAGTAGCCGGACATGTTGCCGCCGTCGTGGGCGATCGCCGTTCCCAGGGCCGAGCCGTGCTGAGCGGCGATCGTGACCGTCGCCGCCTCGTCGAAGCCGAGGCTGCGCCCGGTGATCTCGATCAGACACAGCACCGCCGCAACCGCGCTCGGGACGGCGATCGCCAGCCAGTCGCGGCGGCTGCGCGTGCGTGGTCTGTGGAGCGCGTGCCGGTCGCGAGGGCGCGCCGCCTGCAAGCTGCTGGTCACGCGCGGGTCAAATCCTGGTGCTGGTGCGCCTGGGCCGCGCCGACGGACTCCGGCGGCTGGTCCGCATGCGGCGCTGCCCCCTGCGCTGCGGGCGCGGCGACCGCCGCCCGGCGGGTCGCGCCACGGTGCCACCGCCAGGCGGCCAGCCCCAGCAGAGTGTAGGCCGCGAGCACCGCCGGGGAGCTCTCCACGGGCAGGATGAGGATCCCGCTCGGCTTGATCAAAAAGACCGCCAGGGCAGCCCCGGTGGCGAGGGCCACCGAGCGCTGATAGCCCGGGCAGGCGGCCAGCAGGACCAGCCCCCAGGTGAAGTACCAGGGCCACGCGGCCGGCCCGCCGGCGGCAGCGACCAGCAACAGAACGCCGAGATAGGACGTCACCTTCGGGATCCGCACGCGCCACAGCAGCAGCGCTCCGACGGCTGCGGTGATCGCCAGCGTGAGCACGCCGAACAGCGACGCGACGGTGCGATGGCCGATCGCCACACCGGCATCGCGCAGCAGCCCCGCGACGGTCCAGCCGGCGGCGGTCGAGGGCGTGATCGCCAGGTGCACCTTGGCCGGGGTCGAGAACACTCCCGTGGTCAGCCAGCTGAAGCCGAGCCCGGTGACGATGCTGACGGCGGCCAGCACGGCCAGCGCGGAGAGCGCGGACTGCAGCAGGAACTTTGCCCGGGCGCCGGGGTCTGGCTCGGCGCGAGCCCAGGCGACCGCGATGAACAGCGCCCCCGCCAAGGCCGGGAGCTTGACCGTGGCCCCCAGCGCACAGATCGCGATACCCAGCAGGGGGCGGCCACGCAGTGCGACGGTCACACCCGCGACCAGCAGACCGATCATCAGCACGTCGTTGTGAGCCGCGCCGACGAGCTGGAAGACCAGCAGCGGGCTCATCACGGCAAGCCAGGTCGCGCGGCCGGGATCGCCACCCAGTGCCCGCGCCAGCTTCGGGACACAGGCTGCGAGCAGGGCAACGCCGATGAGCTCCATGGCGCGGACGATCAGGATCCCGGCGGTCAGGTGCGAGCCGGTGATCGCGACGATCACACTGGTCAGGCCGAGGAACATGGGACCGTAAGGGGAGGTCGTGTGGCGCCAGAACGGCGACACCGCCGACAGGACGTGTGGCTGTCCGAGGTGGGCGAGCGCCGCTGGCGGGGTGTCGTACGGGTTGTGGCCGAGGTGCAGGATCGTGCCCTGGGCGAGGTAGCTGTAGACATCGCCGCTCGACAGCGCCGGTCCGAGCGCCGGTGGCGCCAGCCACAGCACGGCGATCGCCACCAGCCAACGCGTGTCCTGACCGGCGGCGAACCTGCCGAGCGCCAGCCAGGCAGCGCCCACCAGCGCCATCCCCACGAACACCGCCACGATCGCCACTTCCCGTCCGCCGGGTGGCGACGGGGCGTACCACCAGGCCTTGTCCGGGATCGCGGCCGGGGCGGCGAGCGCGGTCAGCAGCGAACCGGCGAGCCCCAGCGCCGCGCAGGCCCAGATCGTTGCCGTTCGCGGAACACCGTTCATGGCGGTCAATCGACCATCGTTCATCGCGGGCCGTCGACCACGAACTCCATCAACAGCCCGTCGTGCCACGCCTCGCCGACCGCGTCTCGCTCGTAGGCGCGCATCACCCCGACCGGCCTGAAGCCCGCTTTCTCATAGCACCTGATCGCGGCGGTGTTGTCGGCTGCCGGGTCGATCGTGATCCGATGGTGACCTCGCTCGTCGACCAGGTGGGCCACCGTGCGCTGGATCGCCTCGGTGCCCAGCCCGCGACCGTGCACGGCGGGGTCCAGGAACATGTCAATCGAGGCATGGCGGTATCGCGGCTCGTTCTCCTCGTGGAACTGGATCAGTCCCGCGACGGCGCCGTCCACCTCGACCGTCCAGCGGGTGGAGTCCGGCTCGTCCCAGGGGAACTCGTCATCGGGATCAGACCACCAGCGGCGGACCTCCTCGGTGCGATGAATCCGCCGCAACTCGTTCGCATCGGCGGCGATCAGTGGGCGAAGCGTCAGGACGCCCACTGACTCAGCGTCACTGCGCTTGGTGGCCATCGCTCGATTGTCCCGCAGATGTGGGGTATGGGCGGGCCGCGGGCGGTCAGGGTCGGCTGCGCCCCCCAGCGGACAAACGTGGACAATCCGCGCGCCGCTCGTGGATCCTCCACGAAACGCGCCGCCAGCGGGACAAACGTGGAGGATTCACCGGCCGCCTGCGGATCCTCCACTAGTGCGCCCGAAGCGCGGAATTCCCTCGACCCTCCCCCGGGTCAGGCGTCCGGTGGCAAGGGCTGCGGAGCTTGCGGGGGTGGCTGCCAGGACCTGGGCTGCGAGGCGTCCTCGCCCCTGACCTCCTCGGGGAAGCGCTCGAGCGCCTCTTCGGCCATCGCGATCAAGGCCAGCCCAACCTCGCGCGCGTCGTCCAGCAGGCGTGCGCGCTCGCGCCAGATCGCGTCGGTCTCGTTGTCGAGCTCCTGCAGCTGGCGCTTGGCTTTCTCGGTCATCGCCACCGCGTTGGCGGCGGCATCGGCGATGCACCGGTCAGCCTGCTCCTGCGCGGCACGAGTGGTCTCATGGGCCTGATCGTGGGCGACGACCAGAATCGAGGCGGTCTGCTCACCGAGGCGCTCGATCTCGTCGGTGATCGAGATCGCCGGAGTGACCGAGCGCGCCTCCTCGAGCTCTCGCTCGAGCTCGGCGATGCGCTCGTCGACGGCCGCGCGGTTGTAGCCCAGCGGCCCGACCGGGAAGCGCGCGTCCTGGCTGGCCGGGGGGACCTCGGCGACCACCTCGTGCGGCTCCTCGGTCTGCGCGTCGAACACCGGGGCCGGCACAGGAGTCTCAGCACCGGACTCCAGGCTCGGGTGAGGTAGCCCGAGGGTGATCGAAGTTGTGCAGTGCCTTCGCGACGCGGTCGCGAAGCCCGCGAACGCGAGCCCCCGGCGAGCCCTCGCCATGCCCGGGCTGGTCTTCGTGCAGCGCATCGGTCTGAGGCGGCATCTCGGGCTGTTGCACCTGCATCGTCTCGGTCTGAGGCTCGGGCGGCGCTTCGTCCTGCCGTTCGAAGTAGCTCATGACCTCACTCCCTTTACTCGCGGTCAGTCCAGCGCTGTTCGCCGCCGGAGTCCGCATCCCTGTCGCTGCAAGTACCCGTCCCTGCGGCAAGGGTGTGGCGGCAGATCGCCTTAGCGTGCCGGCGTCGCGGCTTTAGCGTGCGGGCGTCGCGGCTCGTGCGGCCGCCGCGCGCGCGAGCGCGGCGTGGTGACGCCGAACGGCTCCCAGCAGGGCCGCATCGAGCTGCGCACGCTTGTAGAGCCAGTGGACGTCGGCCTCCCAGGTGAAGCCGATCCCGCCGTGAGCCTGGATCGCGCTTGCCGTGACCTCGCGACCGCCTGACGCAGCCGCCGCGGCGGCGAGCGCCGACGCCTCGGACAGCCGGCCGGGGTCCGCGTCCGCGGCCCAGGCGGCGTAATAGGCCGTCGAGCGAGCGCTCTCGGTCTGCAACAGCATCTGCGCACAGCGGTGGCTTACCGCCTGAAACGAACCGACCGGCACCCCGAATTGCTTGCGCTCCTTCACGTACTCAACGGTCATCTCCAGTGCCCGCTGACAGACGCCCACGATCTCGGCAGCCACACCGCCCAGTACGCGCGCGGCCGCTCCGGCCGCCAGCGGCTCGGGCTCGCCTTCCACGCGCGCGAAGCGGCGGGTCGGATCGATGGTCTGGAGTGCCTCGGTGCGTGGCTCGATCACCAGGCCGGCCTCGTCGCCGCCCAGCAACACGACCACCGCGGCGCCGTCACCATCGGCGACCAGCTCGGCGGTGCCGACGCCCGCGGTCAGCTCACCGGCGGCCAGGCCCGGAAGCCAGCGCTCGCGCTGTTCATCGCTTCCGCCCGCCTGAATCACCGCGGCCGCCAGCGCCGTCGCCAGAAACGGAGTCGCCGCGCACGCGTAGCCAAGCTCCTCGAGCAGCACCGCGAGCTCGACGGCCCCCAGGCCCTGGCCGCCGTAGCGCTCCTCGACGGCAATGCCAGCCCATCCGAGCGCGACGATCTCCCTCCACAGCGCGGGGTCATACGCACCCGCCTCGGCAGCCTCGCGGACCTTTGACATCGGCGAGCGCGCGCTCAATAGCTCGCGCGCGACATCCTTGATCTGCTTCTGATCCTCGGTCAGATCGAAATCCACGAAAGCCTCCTCAGCGGGCCCGCGGCAGGCCCAGCACGCGCTCGGCAACGATGTTCTTGAGCACCTCGGTGGTCCCGCCCTCAATCGAGTTTCCTCGTGCCCGGAGCAGTTCGTACGCCCACCGCCCGCCCGCCTGCAGCGCCATCGGACCGAGCACGTCGGCGGCGAACTGGGTCAGCTCCTGATTGGTCTCAGACCACATCCACTTGGTCAGCGAGCCCTCGGGGCCCGGCTGGCCGTACTTCTCGATCGCGGTCAGCCCGCGATAGGCGGTCAGCCGCAGAGCTTCTGACTTCAACAGCAGCTCGCCGAGGCGGTCGGCGACGACCGGATCGTCGAGCAGGCCCCTTCCAGCGGCCTCGTCGATGAGACGGTCGAGTTGTTGTCGCAGGCGGACCTGCAGGAAGAAGGCCAGGCCAGCGCGCTCGTTCATGAGCGTGGTCAGCGCCACCTTCCATCCGTTGCCGACGCCTCCCAGCACGTTCTCCTTCGGGACCCGCGCGCCATCGATGAACAGCTCGTTGAACTCCCGGTCGCCGGTGATCTGGCGCAACGGCCGGACCTGGACCGCGTCCTGTTGCATGTCCATCAGGAAGTACGTCAGCCCCTTGTGCTTGGGCACCTCCGGGTCGGTGCGCGCTACCAGCATGCACCACTTGGAGTACTGCGCTCCGCTGGTCCACACCTTCTGACCGGTCACCCGCCAACCGCGGTCTTCCTTCACCGCTCTCGTCTTCAGGCTTGCGAAGTCCGAGCCGGCGTCGGGTTCGGAGAACCCCTGGCACCAGATCTCCTCGGCCGTCAGGATCGAGGTCAGGTAGCGGTCCTTCTGCTCCTGCGTGCCCCAGGTCATGATCGTCGGGCCGGCCAGCAGCAGCCCGAGCACGTTGGCCGGCAAGCGGCGATCCCGAGCGGCCGAGCTCCTCGAAGAAGATCGCCGATTCAGTCAACGTGGCACCGCGCCCGCCGTACTCGACCGGCCAGTGGACCGCGGCCAATCCCGCCTTTGCCAGCTCGCGCTGAAAATCGCGCCGCCAGGCGTAGTTGGCTTCCTCCTCCTCGGGTTCGGGACCCGGGGAGTTGGCCTCAAACCAGGCCCGCAGCTCGTCGCGGAAGGCCAGCTCTCGCTCGTTGAAGGTCAGGTCCATCCGGATCTCCTTGCCGCGGGCGTGTCGGCAGCGCCCGCAAATGCGGTGACTGTCAAGTTGTCAAGTGATGCATCGTATGCGCACCAGAGCTCGGTGGCCCCCCAGCGCACGATGCCCGCGACCATAACCTGACAGCACTCGCCGTGCCCGGGCGATCGTGTAAGGATGAGCATCCACGACGCACCGGGACGATCGTGAACCAGCCACAACCGAGGGGACAATCACTCAAGCAGCGCTCGCGCCATCCCCGCGTGGTGATCGTGGGAGCCGGCTTCGGCGGCATCGCCGCGGCGATCGAGCTTCGCCGCCATGGCTTTGAGCAGATCACGATCCTCGACAGCGCGCCGGGCATCGGTGGTACCTGGTTCTACAACAGCTATCCGGGCGCCGCCTGTGACGTACCCAGCCACCTGTACTCGTTTTCCTACGAGCAGCGGCGCAACTGGACGCGACTGTGCTCGCCCCAGGCGGAGATCTTGAGCTATCTGCACGAGGTCGCCCACGACTACGGGATCGACCAGCTCGTGCGGGGCTCGCGCCGGGTGACCGAGTGTGCCTGGGACCAGTCGAGCGGCGACTGGAGCGTGCAGACCGAAGCCGGCGAGCGCTACGAGGCCGATGCGCTCATCCTGGCTACCGGTCAGCTGAACCGTCCCTCGATCCCCGCGCTCCCGGGCCTCGAGCGATTCGCGGGTCACAGCTTTCACTCCGCGCGCTGGGATCACGACTACGACCTGGCCGCCAAACGGGTGGCGGTCGTCGGCACCGGGGCCAGTGCGGTTCAGTTCGTGCCCTGGATCGCGCGCCGCGCGGCCCAGCTGACCGTCTACCAGCGAACCGGCAACTGGATCCTGCCCCGCGAGAACCGCGTCTACCCGCCGTGGCTGCGACGGGTCATCGATCACGTGCCGGGAGTCCAGTGGCTGCGCCGGCGCTGGATGTTCAACTACTGCGAGTCGTTGACCGTGGCGATCCGTCATCCGCGAACGCTCGGCCGCGTGTACGGGCTGCGTTCGAGCATGTTCATGCGCCGCCAGCTGCCCGATCCTGAGCTGCGAGCCAAGGTGTGGCCGAACTACACGTTCGGCTGCAAGCGGGTGCTGTTCAGCTCCCATTACCTCCGGGCGCTCGGCCGGCGCAACGTGGAGCTGATCACAGATCGACTCGCCGAGGTGACCGAGTCCGGACTGCGGACGGCCGACGGAAGCTCGCGCGAGTTTGACTGCATCATCTGGAGCACCGGGTTCCGCGCCTCGGAGTTCATGGCGCCGATGCGGGTGCTCGGCGCCGGCGGCCGCGAGCTGCATCAGGTCGTGGGAGCGCGGCCCGCACGCCCACCTCGGAATGACGGTGCCGGGCTTTCCATCGATGTTCCTGATGTACGGGCCGAACACCAACACCTCCGGGGGATCGATCATCGTCTACCTCGAGGCCCAGGCGTCTTACATCCGCCAGGCGCTCGAGCATCTGCGCGGCAACGGCTTCTCAACGCTCGAGGTGCGCCCCGAGGTTGAAGCGGCCAGCGACCGCGAGACGCAGGCGCAGTTCCAGGGCACCGCCTGGACCGCGTGCGATTCGTGGTACCGCGACAAGCATGGCCGGATCGTCGCCAACTGGCCCGGCTACATGCGCGACTACCTACAGCGCACCCGTACCTTTCAGCCGTCGGAGTTCGTCATTTCCTAGAGCGATCACCGGCTAGACCACCAGGCCAATCGGCTCGGGCTCGGGCGGCCGGACCTGCTCCAGGCGATCGACCTCGGCCAGCGCCGGGAAGAACCACCGCCAGCTGAGTGCCAGCAGGATCGTGATCGCGCCGCCACCGACGACGGCCGCGACCGGCCCCACCAGGAAGGCGGCCAGGCCGGACTCGAACGCCCCCAGCTGGTTGGAGGCGCCGATGAACACCATCTCGACCGCGTTGACGCGCCCCCGGAGACGGTCCGGACTCGCCAGCGCAACGGTGGTCGAGCGGATGTTCATGCTGTACAGGTCGACAAACCCGCTCACGCCGAGCGCCAGCAGCGACACCACGAACACGCGCGACAGGCCGAAGACGATCATGCTCGCGCCGTACAGCCCCACGACCAGCAGCAACGTGCGGCCGGCGCGCCGCCCGATCGGGTGGCGGGTGACAACCGCCGCGGCCAGCAACGCCCCGATGGCCGGTGCCGCGCGCAGGACACCGAGGCCGGTGGGGCCGACGTGCAGGATCGAGCGGGCAAACAGCGGCAGCAGCGCGACCGCGCCGCCGAACAGGACCGCCAGCAAGTCCAGCAGGATCGCGCCGAGCAGGATCTGGGTTCGGCCCACGAACCTCAAGCCCTCGAGCACGCTGCTGACGCTCGCGGGCGTTGTCTCAGCAGCCGCGGCGGCCTCCGGGGCCGGTGCGGCGATGGCCGCCGCCGGCCTGGGGTGCATCGCCAGCACGCTCGCGCATGCGAGCGCGCACGCCCCGGCCGAGAGCAGGTAGACAAGCGCCGGCGAGGTGCCGTAGAGCACGCCGCCGATCGCGGGGCCGATGACCATGCCCGCCTGGCCGGCGATCGCGCGCAGGTTCATCGCGCTCTGCAGCAGGTCAGCGCCGACCAGCGTCGGTGGCATCGCTCGCGCCGCCGGGGTCCCCAGCGCGACCGTGACGCCCGCGAGGACCGCCAGCGCCAGGTACGGCCACACCTCGGTCGTGCCCGACGAGCTCACCAACGCCAGCCCTACGCCGACGCCGGCGCCGAGCGCCAGCGAGCCGGCGAAGATCAGCCGCCGTGGCAAGTGGTCGGCAAGCTGTCCGGCCGGCAGCGCGAGCACGAACAGCGGCATGAACTCCGCCAGCCCGATCCAGCCGAGGTCGAGCGCGCTTCGATGCAGCGAGTAGACCTCCCAGCCGATCGCCACCTCGAGCATCTGCAGGCTGATGTCCATCCCCAGCAGCGCCAGCCACCAGAGGCGAAAGTCGCGCTCGCCGAGCGCAGGGCCGAGGCGTCTCAAGCGAACTGCTGCGGATCGCTCACGACCGCTCAGCCTAGTGGCCAGACCCTCGCGATCCCCTAACGTTCGCGCTCGTGGCGCGCACCGAGGAGACGATCGGCGGGCAGCCACGCAGGTGTGCCGGTCACGATCGCCGGCCGTCGGATCGATGCGATCGAGCTCCCGGGCGACGACCGTCTCGCGCCGATCGTGATGCTCCACGAGGGGCTGGGATCGGTGGATTTGTGGCGCGATTTCCCATCTGCACTGCACCGCGCCACGGGCAGACGGGTGATCGCATTCTCGCGCTTTGGTCACGGTCGCTCCGAGCCGAGTCCGTGGCCCCGCGACGCGGTCGGATTTCACCATCGCGAGGCGCTGGAGCTGCTGCCCAGGCTGCTGGCGGCGCTTGGTGTGCACGAGCCGCTGCTCGTCGGCCACAGCGACGGCGCCTCGATCGCCCTGATCCACGCGGGCCGCCATCCGGTGTGCGGCCTGGCGCTGCTGGCGCCGCACGTGTTCGTCGAGCCGCTGACGCTCGCGTCGATCCGCCAGACCCGGGACAGCTATCTCCGGGGTGAGCTTCGCGAGCGGATGGCGCGACACCACGATGACGTCGACGCCGCCTTTTGGGGCTGGTGTGACATGTGGCTGCACCCCGACTTCCGCGCCTGGAACCTGGAGGCAGACGCCGCCTTGGTCACGGTTCCCACGCTGCTGATCCAGGGCGCGGACGATCCCTACGGGACGCTCGAGCAGCTCGATCGGATCGAGGCGCGCATCCGCGGCCCGGTTTCCCGGCTCGTCGTCCCGGGCGGCCACAGTCCCCACCTGGCAGCGCCTGACCAGGTGGTGGCCGCGGTCGCGCGGTTCGCCTCGGATACGCCGTGCGGCTCGGATGCGCCGTCCACGTCGGTTACGTTGTAGAAGCGATGGAACCAGCCCCGCTGACCGCAATCCCTGAGGGGTTCAGCCCCCCGATTCCGCTGGATCGGTGCTTCGACGCCGTCTACGGCCTCGAGGTGCTCGACGAGGGCGGCAACGACGGGGTGCTGCGCGGACGGGTAGCGATCCGGGACGAGCTGCGCCAGCAGTTCGGGCTGGTGCACGGAGGGGTCATCGCGGCGCTGGCGGAAGCGCTGGCATCGCGCGGCACGTGGCTTGCGTCCTATCCGCGCGGCAAGGTGGTGATGGGCATGTCGAACGAGACGAACTTCATGCGCCCGTTCCTGGAGGGCCACATAAATGCCGCCGCCATGCCGCGGCACAAGGGACACACACGGTGGGTCTGGGAGGTGCAGGCGCGCGACGACCAGCACCGGCTGTGCGCTCTCACCACCGTCAACATCGCGGTCCGCGACGCTCGGCCGCGTTGAGCCGCGACGTTGTAGATGCGCAACAGCACGGCTAGGAACCGAGGTGGTCGCCCAACTCCGCGATCGAGTCCCAGATCAGCGTCGGCGAGACGTCGCTGCCTTTCAGCACCTCGGGCCGAAACTTCCCGGTGCGGACGAGGATCCCGGCCATCCCGGCATCGATCGCACCGCCCACGTCGGCCTCGAGGTCGTCGCCGATCATCGCCGCCTGCTCGGGCCCGACTCCCAGCTGCGCCAGGGCCGCGTCGAAGAAGGCCGGCGAAGGCTTGCCGGTCACCAGCGCCTCGCGCCCGATCGCGTACTCGAGCGCTACCACGAACGGCCCCGCGTCCAGCACCAGCCCACGCTCTGATTGCCAGACGCGGTTGCGCTGCAGCGCGATCAGCTCGGCGCCGCCCTGCAGCTGACCGAAGATCGCGTTCATACGCGCGTAGGTGAACTCGTCGCCGAGATCACCCACGATCACCGCCTGCACGTCGTCACGATCCGAATGCCCGAGCGGCGTCAGATCCTCCTGCAGGGCCGCGGCCACGTGCACCGCGACCCGCTCATAGCCGCGGTCGCGGCACACATCGAGCGCCAGCGCCGCGGGCGTCAGCACCTCGCTCTCGTGCACGCCGAATTCCATCTTGTTCAGACGCTCAACGATCCGGCGACGCGAGCGCGATGTCGTGTTGGTGACCAGCCGAAACGGCACGTCGCGCTCGCGAAGCAACTCCAGCGCTTCGTGAGCCCCGTCGATCGGGTCTGTGCCCACGTGGAGCACGCCGTCGATATCGATCAGCAGTCCCGCCCAGTTGCCGTTTGTCATCGCTCCCCTATCGCCTGAGGCCGTGCCAGAGCATGTCGGATCCGGCCGAAGTCAGGTAGGAATACTCCCCCCATGTCCACAGCCGCGCCCATTCGCGCGATCGTGCTCGACTTCAACGGGACGCTCGCCCAGGACGACCATCTCGTCGCGCCCCTGACCGTCGAGCTGTTCGCCTCGGTTGGCGCGCCGCTGACCGTCGAGGAGTACCACCGGGACCTGGCCGCGCTGCCCGACCGGGAGGTGTTCGCGCGAGCGCTGGCCAAAGCGGGCCTGCCGTTCGACGCCGCGCGCCGCGACGCGCTGGTAAAGGCCCGGGTGGACCGTTATCTGACCGCTGTCGCCGACCGGCCGCCGATCACCGCGCCGGCGATCGCGTTCGTGCGGGCCGCCGCGCAGCGCGTGCCCCTGGCGATCAGCTCCAGTGCGTTTCGCCGGGAGATCGAGCACGTCCTGCGAGCGGCGGGCATCCGCGACGAGTTCAAAGCCATTGTCGGCACCGACGACGTCGCGCACGGCAAACCCGATCCCGAGGGATTCCTGCTCGCACTGCAGCGACTGAACGCGCTCCCCGAGACCGACCCGCCGATCGAGCCACAGCAGGCGGTCGCCGTCGAGGACGCCACCGCCGGGGCGCAGGCCGCAAAGGCAGCGGGGATGCGAGTCGCGGCACTGCGCGGACTGGGCTATGACCCCACGAGCGGGTATGCCGACATGGTCATCGAGCGCCTGGACGCAGCCGCGCTGGATGTGTTGCTCGCGAGAGGCTGAACGGGCTCAGATCGAGGTCAGTACGGCGATCGGTGATCCATTGCGCAGCCGCCTCTCCGATCGCCGGCGAATGCTTGAAGCCATGCCCTGAACAGGGAGACACGATCAGGACCGAGTCATGCTCGGGGTGACGGTCGATCACGAACCGGCTGCTCCGCGTGCAGGTGTAGAGGCAGGACAGAGTCCGCAGCGGCCTTGGGCCCAGCCACGGGACGTGGGGCGCGACATAGCGTTCGTACATGTGGTCGATTTCCCGCGGCGTGGCTGGATGTTGCCTGCCGTCTGGCGCCGTGGTGTGGTGGTAGGACTCGGTGGCGAGCTTCACGCCGCCTTGTGGACCGTCGATGGCGGGAAACCCGTAGATGCCGAAGAAATGCATGAAGTCCTGCGTCTCGCCGCCGAAATCCCACACGAACGCGGGCATGTCGCGCAGCAGGTCATATCGCTCGCGGATCTCAAACCAGTACAGGAGCTGGCGGTAGACAGCGAATATGTCCCGCCCGCCTTCAAACAGCTCGCAGATCCACGGTCCGGCACAGAGCACGAGCTGCTCGCCGTGATAACTCCCGGAAGCCGTGTGTACGGTCACGCCACCGGCTGACACCGACCATCGCTGGACGCGCTCGCCGAGCTGCAGCCGGGCCCCGTGCCGGCGAGCGAGCTCCAGCTGCGCCCGAACTGCAGCCTCGGGCCGCACGTAGCCGGCTTCGGGCTCGTAGTAACCCTCGGTATCACGATCGATCGCGAACATCGGGAACCGCTGAACCAGCGCGTCGTGGGAGAGGTTCTCGTGCGCGATCCCAAACTGGTGCGCCGCCGCGCGCGTCTGGAGCAGAAACGGGTTGGTAGCGTGCCCGAGGATCAGTCCCCCGGACTGGGTCAAGAGCTGCGTGCCGGTCTGCTGCTCGATCTCGCGCCACAGCGCGTGCGCGCGGCGGACGAGCGGTACGTACTCCATCCCCTCCCCGATCGCCAGGCGGGTGATCCTGGTGTCCCCGTGAGTGGACCCGTACTGGTGCGGAGGGGCGAATTGGTCGATGCCGATCACTGACACGCCGCGAGCGGCTAGCGCAAACGCGGCCGCGCTGCCCATCGCCCCCAGCCCGACGACGATCACGTCTGCCTTCTGGAGTCCGGTCATGCCGCGAGGCCGCGCTGACGTCGACCGGGCGCGTTGCTCTCCACCGGCCAACCTTATCCGGGGTCGTGAGCGCGGCCGGGTTGCAGACACTGCGCGCATCGAGATCGAAGCGACCGACTACCACACGGCCGGCGAGCCGTTTCGGATCGTCCGGGAGGGGGTGCTCGAGATCCCGGGCGAGACGGTCCGCGAGCGCCGTGAGTTCGCCCGGCGATCAGAAGACGTGGATCGCGTGCGCCGGCTGCTCTGTCACGAGCCGCGGGGACACGCGGACATGTACGGGGGCTTCCTCGTCCCCCCCGACGACGACGGTGCCGATTTCGGGGTCCTGTTCTGGCACAAGGACGGTTACTCGACGGCGTGTGGGCACGGGACGATCGCCCTGGGAGCATGGGCCGTCGAGTCCGGCCGGGTCACCGCGCCCGACGACGGCGAGCTCGACGTCACGATCGACGTACCCTCCGGGCGGGTGGTAGCGAGGGTGAGCACCCGTGGCGGCGCGGTTCAGAGCGTGGCGTTTCGCAACGTGCCGTCGTTCGTGATCGGACGCGGGGTGGCGGCCGCGGGAGCGGAGGTCGACGTGGCCTACGGCGGAGCGATCTACGCCTTCGCGCCGGCCAAGCGCTGGGGATTGCGGGTGGTGGCCGAGGATCTGGCCGAGCTGATCGCGGTGGGGCGCAAGGTCAAGGACGATCTGCAAGGAACCGAGGTCTCCCGCCACCCCGACGACGCTCGACTGTCGGGCATCTACGGGACGGTGCTCTACGAGCAGCTCGCTCCCTTGCACCAGCGGACCGTGGCGATCTTCGCTGACGGTGAGGTTGACCGGTCGCCGACCGGATCGGCGACGTCTGCTCGAACGGCGCTGCTGGCAGACGAGGGCGTGCTCGCCGAGGGGCAGCGCTGGCGCGCCGACTCGATCGTCGACACCACCTTCCATGCCCGGGCCATCGGGCGAGCGCCGGACGGCCTCCTGACCGAAGTCGAGGGCACCGCGTTTCTGACCGGCCGGCATCGCTTTTACCTCGACCCCCGCGACTCGCTTGGCACCGGGTTCGTCCTCCGCTGAGCCCCAGTCGCGAGCTAGGCGTGCTCGCATCCGGATCGGGCCGGTGTCAATGCCGCGGCGGCGGCGTGTACGCGTCCACTGACACGGAACCGTCCACCGCAACCGTCAGCAGCTGACCGGCGGCCATCTCGAGCTCTAGCTTGTCGGTCGTCTCGACGGTGAGCCTGCGGATCGTCGGGAGCATGTGTCCGGTGAACTCGCGCTCGGGAAAGGCAAGCTCGGCGCCGGCGCCGATGGTCTTGGTGCCGTTGGGGAGCGTGACCCAGTGCTTGCGGTCACGGCAGTTGTAGAACTTCAGCTCCACCGCCGAGCTCGACAGGTTGCGAAAGCGGTAGCGATGCTGGCTCGGAGCCGTCCACGGATTGGGTTGTGGTCCAGGGGCCGCCGGCGTGTTCTGGGCGATGGCGGCCGCCAGCCCCGCCGCCACCTGCTGGTAGGCCTTCAGGGTGTGGGGACCGAACAGCGTCGAGGCGCCCTCGTAATGCTGATGGCAGTACTCCTCAAACGTCGTTATGTACTGCGAGTATTCGTTGGCGTAGGTTCCGAGCGCGACGTGTGAGACGCCCGAGGCTGACATCGTGTCGAGCACGGTTCTACGGAGACGGCGGCCGGCAATCGTGGTCAACTCGCCGGGGACTCCGAGAATCGCCACCGTTCCGATCCGCAGCAGCTGAACCGGTAACACCTGCGGTACCGCCGGTGGGTCCTCGATCCCGGGCATCACCACGACCGGCTTGGGCAGATGTCCACGGCGCGCCGCCTTGGCTCTTGTGTACTGCACGATGTTGACGCCGACGATTGCACTGAGCGCGGCACGCATGGCCTCTGAGACCAGCGCTTCAGCGGCGCTGATGTTGGCGGCTGCGATCCCTTCGCGCACGCCCATGTTCGGAACCGGCACGCTGTCCTCGGAGCTGCCCGCTGCAAACGACACCCCAAGTGCAGCCGGCCAGGTGCGAGTTCCATCCCGTTGCACGGTGACCTTCGAGAAGTCCACCCGGGTGTGTCGATAATCAATCGGTCCAGTGACTTCCTCGGTCGCGGTCTCGAACAGCCGTTGCGCCGCCTCGAACTGCTGGCGTCCGTGCTTTTCCATCTGAACGCGATCGCCGATGCCGTCGGGTATGTGGCCGAGCTCGACGCTCCCTGACACGTCGCCGCAGTTGGCGTTGGCGAAAGCGGCGACAAATGTCTGTTGCGTGCGGTGGTCGGCGTCCATCTTGTGCTCGAACAGCGCGCTGGCGAAGCCTTTGTTGTCGCCGCACACGAGCGTGTTCTTCTGACCGCGATCGGTCGGATGGATCGCATACCAGTTGAGCACGCCCACCGGCCACTCCCCGCCGCGACTGTCGACCTGGACGAACTTCAGCAACAACATTTCCCGATCGGTGCTGGCGCCGCGATGATCCTGCTCGGCCTCGGGGTTGCGCAGGCACGCCGACGCGGACCGGTTGCGTCCGCAGTCCTCGACCTCGCCGCGGTTGACATAGATCCGCCCGGGCGCCAGGTTCGCGTTTGCCATCTCCACGGCACCGACGCACCCCTCGACGATGCACGTGACCACGGCGTCGTCGCAGCCGCCGTTGGTGTAGTCGTAGAGGAGCATCCCGGAGAAGCCTCCGGGCCCGCTGTGGGTATGTGTGCCCGCCAGCAGGACGTTCTCGTCGTTGAACAACGCCCCGTGCTTCTCGGCCAGGCGGCGAATGACGGCTTCCTTGACGCGGCGGGTGCCCGCCCAGATGTCGGCGATGATGATCGTGACGCGCGCGTCAGTCGCCGCGTCTTGCACCACGAACGCCCGCGCGTACAGCGGCGATTCAACTCCGGTGGAGATCTGATTCTGGTCGGCCATGCCGACGAGCGGCAGACCCACCGCGGGATCAGTGACGTCACCGATCCCCGTGCCGACCCTGTACATCCGCGCCATACCCACCCTCCGGTCGCGCCCAAATCGTGCATGCCCAATTTACCGCTCGGCGGTGGCGCCGGGCCTCGTGGCAGGCGCGGTCACCAGGTGTCAGGCGTTCGAGCGACACCCGGGACCCGGGCCCACTTTGTCCGCCGCGCCGCGCCCCATTCATTAGGATGCCCACCATGCCGTTCGAGACCTTTACGCGCCAGAGACGCACCGGGCGCCAGCCGTTTGTGACGATCCAGAAAAAAGGCGTGATCTCGCTGAACGGGGCCGCATTCGAAGCGCTCGACAGCCCCGACGCGGTGGAACTGCTCTATGACACAGAGGCCCGCCTGGTCGGCTTGCGCAAGGTCGACAGCTCGGTCCCGCACGCCTATCAGGTTCGCGCGCCGGTCGAGAACCACGCCACCTACCTGATCTCGGGTGCCGCCTTCATGAGCTACTACGAGATCGACAACTCCCGGTCAGTCAGGCGGCCCGCTCGCCTGGACGGGGACCTTTTGATCGTCGACCTGAACGACCCGGGCGTCGACTCCCGAAGCGAGAACGCCGATAGCTGGGATAGCTAAAGGCGCCGCGCCCACCCCAGGAGGACGACATGCAGATCACCCGAAACTCCCTGGACACCAACGCCGGTCCAAGCGACTGGTTCACGGGCACGGTCTACATCGACCCCGTCGCCAGTGCGGCAGATCCATCCCGACTGACCGCGAGCAGCGTCCATTTCACCCCCGGCGCACGAACCGCCTGGCACACCCACCCCTACGGCCAGACGATCTACGTCATCGAGGGCGTCGGGCGCTGCCAGCGCCGCGGCGCGCCGATCGAGGAGATCAGGCCCGGCGACCGGGTCTACTTCGAGCCGGGCGAAAACCACTGGCACGGCGCCACCCCCAACCGCTTCATGACCCACATCGCCATGCAAGAAGTCGACGAGCAGGGCAACGCCGTCACCTGGGGCCAGCACGTCACCGATGATGAATACAACG
>CAVWOK010000002.1:0-47500 GCA_963756585.1 uncultured Solirubrobacterales bacterium
GGGATGCTCATGGCGCAGTTCGCGCATAACCGCCGGCTAAGAGACCTGATATTGGTCGGCACGCTGGTGCTGTTCACGCTCGTCGAACTCGCCGGCGATGCGCTTCCGGCCGCGCTCGAGATCCATTGGGGTGGGGAGTTCGGTGCGACGTTGCAGCTCGGGCAGCTGTTCGTCGCGGCGGGCATCGCCGCGGCCGCGTTCACCTCGTCCCACAAGCTGGTTGCCGGCTTCGGCCGGCCAGTCGCAATCGTCGCGACGCTCAGCTTCCTCGCACTTGCTGTGGCCGAGCTCGGAGGTCTGCTCGCACGGGGCGAGTTGGTCGTCAGGGCGCGTCATGTGCTGTTCGGGCTCGGTTCTGCGATCCACGAGCCGCTCGCGTTCGGTCTCGTGGTCCTCACCAGCGGCCTACTGGCCTGCGGAGCGGCTCGATTTGCCCATCGCGGTCACGTCGAGCATGACGGTGCGATGTCTCTGCTCGCCGGCGCCGTGGTGCTCATGACTGCCGCGCGGCTGTACTTCCTCGCCTTGCCCTCGCTTCCGTACGTTTCGATCCTCCCGCTCCAGGGCCTGTGGCTGGTGGCGATCGCGCTCATCGTGGCGGCAGTTGTCCGACAGGAGCTGGCCGCTCGGGCGAGGATGGTGCGGGCGGCCGAGATCGCCGAGCGACGGCGGGTGGCTCGCGATTTGCACGACGGCATCGCACAGGACCTCGCGTTCATCGCCTCCCATGGAGCGCGGATGGCGGAGGAGTCGGGAGCCGAGCATCCGCTCACGATCGCCGCGAGTCGCGCATTGGCGGTATCGCGGGGCACGATCAGCGACCTGTCCAATGAGCACTCGAGCAGCGCCGCAGGACGCACTCGAGGCGATCGCTCACGAGCTTCGGGATCGATTCCCGATGTCCATCGCCGTCAACGCTGACGCAGATGCCGACCTCACATTGGACGCAAGGGAACACGTGCTGAGGATCGCTCGCGAGGCGATCGCCAATGCCGGCCGGCACGGCCGCGCGAAGAACGTCGTCGTCTCGCTGAGCCAGACGCCCGACGGATTAGCGCTGCGCGTCCGGGATGATGGGTGCGGCATTCGCGGCTCTGGGCAGTCGGTTGCTCAGAGAGGGATTTGGCATCGGCAGCATGCGAGAGCGCACCGCGGCACTGGGCGGCCGGCTCACCGTGTGCGAGCCCGGCAGCGGGGGCACCGAGGTGGAGGTGGTTCTGCCCGGATGAGCGCCGTCCGCATCCTGGTCGCTGACCATGCACCGACCCGGATCGGGATCCGCATGGCGCTCGGCCCCGGGGTCCAGATCTGCGCAGAAGCCGGCGACGCCCAGGCGGCGATCCGCGGCGCAATGCGCGAGCAGCCGGACGTCTGCCTGATCGGCCGAGATCTTCCCGGCGATGGGCTCGCCGCTGCACGGGGGATCTGTCGTGCTGCGCCGCGCGCAGCCGTGGTCGTGATCGCCGAGGTCGCCGACGTCGACGACTTACTGGACGCGGTTCGGGCGGGCGCGATCGGATACGTGCCCGATGGACTGGATTGCGAGCGACTCCCGCGGATCATCCGTGCCGCCGCCGCCAGGGAGGCGATCGTGCCGCGCTCGATGGTGTTGGAGCTGTTGATGGAGGTCCGCGGCAATGGCGCTGGTGCCGAGGCCTTGACAGCACGCGAGGCACAGGTGCTCGGGATGCTGCGGCGGGGGCATAGCACCGCATCGATCGCAAAGCGGCTGGAGATTGCGCCGGTCACGGTGCGCCGACACATCTCCGAGCTGGTGCACAAGCTCGGCGTTCGAGATCGCTCGGAGCTGATCGCTGCCGCCTGAGTTGTAGGGCCCCTGTCGACGCCGGCCGCCGCGGCGATCGCCCGAGTTTGGGCAGATCCTGAACGCTCAGTGGCCGTGCGGCTCATTGCCGAGGCGCTCGCGTGACGGCACCATGGCGGATTCATGCACGGCGCAATCACTGACCTGCTCGAACCCCGGTCCAATCTCGCGTACTACGAGACCGCGCTCGAAGCCAGCTGCGGCGCGCTGATCGCGCTGCAGCTGATCTCGGCTTCGGCGACGGGCTCCTCGGCCAAGGCCCGGCGGCTGAGGTTCAGAGCTCTCGGGCGATCAAGTCACTGCGGACGACGATCAACTCGCTCAGAGGTGCGATCGAGGAGCATTCGCGCGCGCCAGAGCGGGGGTACAAACACACGCGATCGTCGGATTTGTCCTCGAGCATCGACGCCGAGCTCAAGACCGCCGTCTCGTCCCGAGCGCGCTCAGTCCAGGCCCCGGCGGACCGCGTAGGTCGCCGCCTGAATGCGGCTCTGGAGACCGAGCTTGGAGAGAATGTTCGAGACGTGGTTCTTGACCGTCCTCGGGCTGATGCCGAGGTTCCTTGCGATCTCGCTGTTCTCGAGCCCACGTGCGATCAACCGCAGCACGTCCAGCTCGCGAGCGGATAGATGTTCGATCTCCGCGACATGGGGCTCATGGCTCGAGTTAGGTCGGCGCAGCGCCCCGAGCACCACCTCAGCCGCTCGAGGCGATAGCCAAGCCGTTCCCGCAGCCGCGGCGCGCACCGCGGTTACGACGTCATCGATCGGCGTGTCCTTGGCCAGAAAGCCCGACGCTCCAGCCTGCAGGGCGGCCGCTACGTCATCGTCGCCCGAGAGCACGGTGAGCGCCAACACGCGCGTGACTGGGCGCCGCTCGACGATTGCGCGCGTGGCTTCGTGACCTTCGAGATCTGGCATCCGGAGGTCCATCAGGACTACGTCAGGCCGCAGCTCGGATGCCAGCTGCACACCCCTGTTACCACCTGAGGCTTGTGCCACCACCTCGATGTCCGGCTGCGCGCTGAGCAGCGACGCCATGCCCGTGCGAAACAGGTCGTGGTCGTCCACGACCAACACCCGGATAACCGGAGCTATGACCCCCTCATCATTCATGCGGTTGTTATCGCTACCGCGCCCCTTCGCTGAACCTGCCCCGACGCGTCCCGCGGTCAACTCGGGATTGTATCGGGGGCTTCGTTCAAGACCTTGAACGTGGCATGGGCGCGGCGGCCTATTCCGTCGCCCCTGCCGTGCTGTCATAAATGCTGCGCAAGGACAACGCGAGGGGCGTATCTTCGAACACGAACTGTGCGAGGCGTTCGTGCGCTTCCTGCGCTGGCCACCGCAGCACGCGTGAATTCCTGACGAGTGGCGGGCGACGCAGCGCCCGCCGTGTCCGTCAGGGGATCGTGCCCCCCCTCCCCTGACTGTCCGGAGGCTCGGAAGGATCCGGGTCTCCGGACCCTGCCCGCGGGACGATCACGTAAGATGGTGAATCTGGATTCACTTACGCGACCGAGGAGAGATCGTGGACCTGAATGACACCCCCGAGCAGGCCGCCTATCGTGCCGAGGCCCGGGCCTGGCTGGAGGCGAACAAAGGCGACGCGCCACCGCGCTCCGGCTCCACCGAGGACGAGGAGTACGTCAAGGCGCGGCGGCTCTGGCAGCGTCGGCTGGCCGAGGCAGGACTGGCCGCTGTCACCTGGCCAACCGAGGTAGGTGGGCGCGGCCTGGGGCCGATCGAGCAGGTCACGGTCAACCAGGAAATTTCCCGCGCCGGGGTGCCCGGGATCCTCGACGTGATCGGGATCGGGATGCTCGGCCCGTGCCTGATCGCGCACGGCACCGAGGAGCAGAAGAGCCGCTACCTGGGCCCGATGCTCCATGGCGACGAGGTCTGGTGTCAGATGTTCTCGGAGCCCGGCGCCGGCTCGGACCTGGCGGCCGTGCAAACCCGCGCGGTGCTCAACGGTGACGGCGCCTGGACGCTCAACGGCCAGAAGGTGTGGACGACCAACGCCCAGTTCGCCTCCTTCGGACTGCTGCTGGCCCGCACCGATCCAGACGTCCCCAAGCACAAGGGACTGACGATGTTCATCGTGCCCATGGATGCACCGGGGGTCACCGTGCGCGGGCTCCGGCAGATCTCAGGCGAGGCCGAGTTCAACGAGGTGTTCTTCGACGATGTCCCGCTGGCACCGGACGCGGTCGTCGGTGGCGTGGGGAACGGGTGGGCCACGGCATTGACCGTGCTCATGTACGAGCGCTTGACGATCGGCTTTGGATCGGAGGCGTACGGCTCTCCGGCCCGCCTGGCGCAGACGCTGGCGGGCGACCCGCGCGCACGTGCAGACGCGGACACCCGCCGCAGGCTCGGCGAGGTGATGACCGAGCTCCTCGCCGTGCGCTTCAACGGCTACCGCGCGTTGACCGCGCTGTCCCGGGGACAGATCCCGGGACCCGAGGCGGGGCTCGCCAAGGTGACCATGGTCAACGCCGCGATCGCCGCCACCGATCTGGCCGCCGACGTGGTGGGTCCCGATGCGCTGGAGCGCGACAACCCCTGGAGCTATCTGATCTCGTTTTTGCCGGGGCTGAAGACGGCCGGGGGGACCGAGCAGATCCTGCGAAACACGATCGGCGAGCGCGTGCTGGGGCTGCCACCCGAACCGCGGCTCGACAAGGGGATCCCGTTCAGCGAGCTGCGGGCGATGGAGAAGCAGGCGGTGGCCCGATGAACTTCGCCCTGTCAGACGAACAGGAGCTGCTGCGCGAGGCGGCCCGCGGGTCTCTAGGCCGCTTCAAGACAGTCGAGGCGGCGCGGTCCGCGCTGGAGGATCGTGCGAGGCTCCCCGACCTGTGGCCGATGGCGATCGAGGCCGGCTGGCCCGGGCTGCTGATCGACGAGCAGCATGGCGGCGCCGGCCTGGGGGCCTTCGACGCCATGCTGGTGGCCGAGGAGTGCGGTCGGGTGCTCGCGCCGGTCCCGCTCTTGGGGCTCATGCCCGCGGCGGCGATCCTCGACGCGGCCGGCGACGAGGCGCTCGAAGCGGTGGCCTCGGGAGAGGTGCGTCCCGCGTATGTGCCGGCACGACCGCCCGGGGATCAGGAGCAGCGCTGGACGGTCGATCCGCGCATCGGGCTGACCCGTGCCGATGCCCCGCACGCTGCGATCGAGGGCCAGTCGGTGACGCTCGACGGCGAGGTGGCGTTCGTGCCCGATGCGCCCGGTGCCGGGCTGCTGGTGGCGAGCGGCGTCGACGACGAGGGGGAGCCGGTGGCGGCCGCGGTGCAGTCGTCCGCGCCAGGCGTGACCGTGCAACCGGTGTTCCGCTATGACGCGACCCGCTCGCTGGCTCACGTGACCTTCTCCGGCGCCCGCGGGCGGCGCCTGGCTGTCGATCCGGGAGTGCTCGCTGACGCCTGGTATCTCGCTCATGCGCTGATCGCCGCGGAATCGATCGGGGCCGTGCAGACCTGCCTTGACGTGAGCGTCGAGTACGCCAAGGAGCGGTTCACGTTCGGTCGCGCGATCGGCTCCTATCAGGCGATCAAGCACGAGCTGACCGAGGTCTTGCGCAGGCTCGAGAATGCGCGCGGCCTGGAGTACTACGCGGGCTGGGCGCGAACCTCGGCACCCGATGAGTTCCCGCTTGCCGCCAGCGCCGCGCGCTCTGCGGCCGGCGCCGCCCTGGACTTCGCATCGCGCTCGATGATCAACATCCACGGCGGCATCGGCGCCACCTGGGAGCACGACGCGCCGCTGTTCTTCCGCCGCGCGCAGCTCTCGCGGCGGCTGCTCGCCGGCACCCACGACGCAACCGACCGCGTGGCCGAGCGCACGATGAGCGGCGTCGCGATCGCGCAGACCTGAAGGCTTGGAGCACGAGGGAGCGCTCAGGTGGCAACGACCGAAGTCACTGACCCGGCCCGCGAGGTGCTCAACCAGCCGCCGCCGCTGCAGCCGATCGACCTGCTGGAGTCCGATCTGGCGCTGCAGGAGGCGCTGCAGCGCGAGGCGGGCGGCTGGGGCCGCGATGCCGTGCGCGAGGCGGGGGTCGTGGCCGGCGGAATCGAGGCGCTCGAACATGGGCGCCGGGCCGAGCGCAACCAGCCGCGACTGATCACCCACGACCGCTACGGCAACCGCGTCGACCAGGTGGACCTGGACCCCTCGTGGCACTGGCTCCTCGCCGGCGCGGTCAACCGGGCGATCCACAGCCTCCCCTGGCGTCCGGTGCAGCCGGGTGCGCATGTGGTGCGCGCGGCGATGTTCATGCTCTGGGGCAACGCCAACGATGGCGTGATGTGCCCGGTGTCGATGACCTACGCGGCAGTTCCCGCGCTGCGTGACGCCGCGCCGGAACTGGCCGCCGAATGGGAGCCCCGGCTGACCAGCACCAGCTACGAGCACGGCGCGCTGGCGGGGATGGCCATGACCGAGCGACAGGGCGGCTCCGATGTCCGGGCCAACATCACCCGGGCCGAGCCGGCGGGCGGCGATGTCTACGAGATCCACGGTCACAAGTGGTTCTGCTCATATCCCCCCTGCAACGTGTTCCTGGTGCTCGCGCAGGCTCCCGGGGGTCTCTCGTGCTTTCTGGTCAAGCGCGGGCCGGGAATGGAGTTCCAGCGCCTGAAGGACAAGCTGGGCACGCGCTCGCTGCCTTCGTCGGAGGTCGAGTTCCGTGGCATCGAGGGTCGGATCGTCGGCGAGGAGGGTCGGGGCGTGCCGGCGATCATCCGGATGGTCAACCACACCCGGCTGGACTGCCTGCTCGGCTCGACCACGGGTCTGCGACGCGGCACGATCGAAGCGATCCATCACGCGCGCCATCGCGCTGCGTTCGGCGCCCGGCTTATCGACCAGCCCGCGATGCGCAACGTGCTGGCAGACCTGACGATCGAGTCCGAGGCGGCGACGGTCACCGCGATGCGGGTGGCCCGCAGCTACGACGACGCCGATGGCCCGTTTCAGCGATTTGCCACCGCGGTCGCGAAGTACTGGGTCGCCAAGCGCGCGGCGGCGCACGCCGCAGAAGCGCTCGAGTGCCTGGGCGGCAACGGCTTTGTCGAGGAGTCCGGCCTGCCGCTGCTGTACCGCGACGCGCCGCTGAACTCGATCTGGGAAGGCTCCGGCAACGTGGCCGCGCTCGACGTCCTGCGGGCGATCGTCAAGGAGCCCGCGGGTTTGCCGGCGTTCATGGACGAATGCGACCTCGCCGTGGGCGCCGACCGGCGGCTGGACGCTCATCTGTCACACACGCGCGCGCGTGTTAACAGATTGTTCGAGGGGGCGCAGGACGCCACCCCCGAGCAGCGCCTCTACGACAGCCAGTTCGAGGCACGGCGGGTGGTCGAGGAGCTGGCCGTGGGGCTTCAGGCTTCGCTGCTGGTCCGACACGCGCCACCGGCGGTCGCCGACGCGTTCTGCGCCGCGCGCCTGGGCGGGGAGGGCGGCCGCGTCTACGGAACGCTGCCCGCCGGGGTCGATGCCGCCGCGATCGTGGAGCGCGCGCTCCCGGGATGAGGTCGATTGCGTATGAGGTCACCGGCGCGGTCGCGCGCCTGACGCTCGACCGCCCGCACCGCGCCAACGGGATCACCCGGCAACTCCTGGTCGAGCTCGAGCGGCGCGTCGACGAGGCGGATCTCGATCCGGCGGTCCGGGTGCTGCTGCTGGCTGGCAACGGGAAGGGGTTCTGCGGCGGCTATGACCTGGTGGAGAGCGCGGAGGGGCGGGCGGCTTCGCCGGACAGGGAGCCCCGGGGAGCCGCCGCGGACGGCACGGAGCCGGTGCCCGCGGGCTCGCCCCTTGACCCGGCCGTGATCGCCGCCAACCACGACCCGAGCTCGGTCTGGGACCCGATGGTCGACTACTCGATGATGAGCCGCAACGTTCGGGCGTTCATGTCGCTGGTGCATTGCAGCAAGCCCGTCGTCTGCAAGGTGCATGGCTTCTGCGTCGCCGGCGGTACCGACATGGCGCTGTGCTCGGACCTCCTGCTGATCGCCGCCGACGCCAAGCTCGGCTACCCACCGGCACGCGTGTGGGGCTCACCGACCACCACGATGTGGGCTTACCACCTCGGCCCCCAGCGCGCCAAGCGGCTGCTGTTCACCGGCGACTCGCTGTCGGGAAGCGAGGCCCTGGAGTGGGGGCTGGCGATCGAGGCACCGGCGGCCGAGCAGCTCGACGCGCGGACCGAAGCGCTGGTGGCGCGGATCGCCCGGATGCCGCTCAACCAGCTGCAGATGATGAAGCTGCTGGTCAACCAGAGCCTGTATGCCCAGGGGCTGTACACGACACAGACGCTGGGCACGATCTTCGATGGCATCGCGCGGCACACCCGCGAGGGCTACGCGTTCCAGGCGCGGGCGGCTGCCGACGGCTTCAAGGCCGCGGTCAGTGAGCGCGACGAGCCGTTCGGAGACGCGGGTTCGTCGACCTTCAAGGGCTGAATCGCGTGGAGGCGACAACCACCGGGACCCGCGACCGCCTGCTGGCCGCAGCGCAGGAGCTGATCGAGGAGGGCGGCTACGGCGCCGCCTCCGTGATCGCGATCGCCGACCGCGCCGGCGTCGCCGCCGGGACGCTGTACCGGCACTTCGCCTCCAAGGAGGAGCTGTTCGTGGACCTGTTTCGTTCCGTGTGCGGGCGCGAGGAGCGCGCGATGCGCGCCGCTGCCGCCGCACTGCCCTCTGGAGCGCCGGCAGCGCAGCGACTCCAAACGGTGCTCGCGACCTTCGCCCGGCGCGCGCTGGGCAACCCGCGCCTGGCCTGGGCACTGATCGCCGAGCCGGTCGATCCGCTCGTCGACGCCGAGCGACTCGCCTATCGCGAGCGCTACGCCGCATTGATCGCCGAGGAACTGCGGAGCGGAATCGCGGCGCGGGAGCTGCCGCAGCAGAACGTCGAGCTGACCGCGGCGGCGCTTGTGGGCGGGTGCGGCGAGGCCCTGGTGGGACCGCTGTCGCCGGTGGCCCGCCGAGGACCGGCGGCCGGCGAGGTCGTCGAGGCGCTGCAGACGTTCGTCCGCCGCGCGGTGGGCGCCTGATGGACGGCCCCGTCACGGTCCACAAGGAGGGGCCGGTGACGACGGTCCTGCTTTCGCGCCCGCAGCGGCGAAATGCGGTCGACGGTCCAACCGCCGCCGCGCTCGCTGACGCATTTCGCACGTTTGACGATGATCCCGAGGCGGCCGTCGCGATCCTGCACGGCGAGGGAGGCGTGTTCTGCGCCGGCGCGGACCTCAAAGCGGTCGGCACGCCGCAGGGAAATCGGGTCGAGCCTGACGGCGACGGACCCATGGGCCCCACCCGGCTGCGGCTGTCAAAGCCGGTGATCGCCGCGATCGCCGGCCACGCGGTAGCCGGCGGCCTGGAGCTGGCGCTGTGGTGTGACCTGCGGGTTGCCGAGCAGGACGCCGTGCTCGGGGTCTTCTGCCGGCGCTGGGGGGTGCCGCTGATCGACGGCGGCACGTTCCGGCTGCCGCGGCTGATCGGAACCAGCCGGGCCATGGACCTGGTGCTGACCGGGCGGCCCGTGGGCGCCGATGAGGCGCTGTCGATGGGGCTCGTCCATCGGGTGGTGCCGCCAGGGGAGAGCCTTCGCGCGGCCCAGGAGCTTGCGCTGTCGCTGACTCGCTTGCCCCAGAGGTGCATGCGCGAGGACCGGCTGTCGCTGCTCGAGCAGGAGGGGCTCGACGAAGCACATGCGTTCGCGGTCGAGCTCGAGCACGGCCGGCGCTCGCTCGCCGAGGTGCAGTCTGGGTTGGAGCGCTTTCGCTGCGGGGCGGGGCGCCACGGCGCGTTTGACTAGGGCCCGATCTGGTATAAAGCGGCGGGCTGACGCCGGAGGGGCGTCGCGAGTGAGCGGGCGAGTCACGGAAGAGGACTTGCCGCGGAGCGTTTAACGAGGTCAGGTGACTCAACACGGACTCACACCTGTGACCAGGACACGCACTGCCCAGTCCATCGCCCACGACGATGCGGGAAGGCCCGAGGCGTTGCGGCGCAGACTGACTCACGTTCAGCGCTTAGAGGCCGAGAGCATTCACATCATGCGCGAGGTGGCTGCCCAATCGGACAACCCGGTGATGCTGTACTCGATCGGCAAGGACAGCTCGGTGATGCTGCGGCTGGCTCTGAAGGCCTTCTATCCGGCCAAGCCGCCTTTTCCTTTCCTGCACATCGATACGACGTGGAAGTTCCGTGAGATGTACGCATTTCGAAGCCAGATGGCGGCGGATTATGGCTTCACGTTGCTGGTTCACATCAATCAGGACGGTGTCGCGAGGGGGATCAACCCCTTTGTGCACGGTTCGGAGGTTCATACCGATGTGATGAAGACCGAGGCGCTGAAGCAGGCGCTCGAGGAGCACGGCTTTGACGTTGCGATCGGGGGGGCGCGCCGTGACGAGGAGGGATCGCGCGCGAAGGAGCGCGTCTTCTCGTTTCGCTCGGGGCATCATCGATGGGATCCAAAGCAGCAGCGCCCCGAGCTATGGCGCCTATACAACGCACGGAAGAGGCGGGGGGAGTCGATCCGCGTGTTCCCGCTCTCGAACTGGACCGAGCTCGACGTCTGGCACTACATCGCCCTGGAGCGCATACCGCTGGTGCCTCTGTATTTCGCCAAAGAGCGACCGGTCGTCAAGCGCGAGGGGAGGCTGATCATGGTCGATGACGAGCGGTTGCCGCTGGACCCTGGGGAGCAGCCCGAATGGAAGAAGGTCCGCTTTCGCACGCTCGGCTGCTATCCGCTCACCGGTGCGATCGAAAGCGATGCGGAGGATCTGGACCAGGTCATTGCCGAGCTACGGTCGGCGCGCACATCTGAGCGCCAGGGCCGCCTGATCGATCACGATCAGGCTGGTTCGATGGAGAAGAAGAAGCAGGAGGGCTACTTCTGATGGCGCTCACGCCGGCCGTCGGCCGTAGCGCCGCGGCAAGCGGTGATGGATCGGGATCCCATAAGGACCTGTTGCGGTTCATGACCTGTGGCAGCGTCGACGACGGAAAAAGCACAATGATCGGACGTCTGCTGTACGAGTCTGAGCTGTTGTTCGACGATCAGCTCGCCGCGCTGCAGGCCAGCGTCCGGCCGCAGGATGAGCACTTCGATTTCGCGCTGCTGCTCGACGGGCTAATGGCCGAGCGCGAGCAGGGAATCACGATTGACGTCGCATATCGCTACTTCGAGACAGAGCGGCGGAGGTACATCGTCGCTGACACACCGGGTCACGAGCAGTACACGCGGAACACGGTGACCGGGGCGTCAACCGCCGATTGCGCGGTCGTTCTAGTTGATGGGCGAAAGGGGGTGCTCACCCAGACGCGACGCCATACCAATCTGCTCGCGCTGCTGGGCGTCCGCCACGTCGCGGTCGCCGTCAACAAGCTCGATCTCCTTGACTGGCAGGAAGAGCGCTTCCGACGCATCGAGGATGAGTACCTGTCGTATGCGCGCCAGCTTGGACTGAGCGACGTGACCTGCATCCCGATGTCGGCGCTGTGCGGCGACAACGTTGTCGCCTCCAGTCCCAACATGCCGTGGTATCGGGGGCCCGCGCTGCTGGAGTATCTCGAGAGCGTGGAGATCGACGAGGAGCGGCTGCAGGCCTCGCCGATGAGGATGCCGGTTCAGTGGGTCAACCGGGCTGGGTTGGACTTCCGCGGCTTCGCCGGCTTGATCGTGGGAGGCAAGATTTGCCCGGGCGATCCAATCGTGGTCGAGCCGTCGGGGCAGGCGAGCTCGGTGGCGCGAATCGTCACCTACGACGGGGATCTGGACTGCGCCGTGGCGGGCCAGTCAGTCACCCTTACGCTCACGAGCGACGTCGACGTAAGTCGCGGCGACGTCATCGCAGCGGCGGATGCGCGGCCCGGGGTGGGCGACCAGTTCGAGGCCACGGTCATCTGGATGGGAAGCGAGCCGCTGCTGCGCGGACGCAGCTACGTGATGCGCATCGGAACGAGGACCGTTTCTGCCGTGACCGCGCCGCTGAAGTACAAGCTAAACGTCGACTCGCTCGAGCATCTCGCTGCCGAGGAGCTGAGACTGAACGAGATCGGTGTGTGTGAAATCGAACTGGACCAGGCGATCTGTTTCGATCCGTACGACCAGAACCGGGATATGGGTGCCTTCGTACTGATCGACCGGATCACAAACGACACCATTGGTGCCGGGATGCTCAACTTCGAGCTTCGCCGCTCACAGAACGTGCACCAGCAGGCAATCAGCGTCGACAAGCGGGCGCGCGCCGAGCTGATGGGGCAGCGACCCTGTGTCCTCTGGCTGACGGGCCTCTCCGGCGCTGGTAAGTCGACGATCGCAAACGGGGTCGAGCGCAAGCTCCACGCAATGGGCCGGCACACCTGTTTGCTCGATGGAGACAACGTGCGACGCGGCCTCAACAGGGATCTCGGCTTCAGTGACGCGGATCGGGTCGAGAACATACGCCGGATTGCCGAGGTCTCGAAGCTGATGGTCGAGACTGGCCTGATCGTCATCGCGTCGTTCATCTGTCCATTCAAGAGCGAGCGCCGGATGGCACGCGCTTTGTTTGAGCCGGGCGAGTTCATCGAGGTCTTCGTCGACGCGCCCCTAGCGGTCGCCGAGATACGGGATCCGAAGGGCCTCTATGCCCGGGCGCGTCGCGGTGAGATCGAGAACTTCACCGGGATCGGCTCTCCATATGAACCGCCGGAGACGCCCGAGCTGCATATCAAGACTGCGGACGTCTCAGTCGACGAAGCGGTTGAGCTCGTCCTCGAGGCATTGCGTCGTCAGGGGATTCTTCTGGACTGACGCGGGCGTGGTCTGCGAGATCACGCCGTCGACGTCGATCAGGAGCAGCGGCCGATTCATATGTGGCGTTTAATCGGGCTCGCCAGGGTACAGTGCAGGCAGCGGGCCAGCGCCGGAGTGCTGTGCGGCTTCTGGTGAGCATCGCGCCGCTGCCTAAAGGCACTCTTTGACCCCCCTACTCGGCATCCTGCTCGCGCTGATCTGCGCGCTCGCGACGAACGTCGGTTTCTTGTTCAAGCATCGCGGGGCGTGCGCGGCTCCGGCGGTCGACATCCGCCGCCCCATCCGCACCGCCTGGGGTCTGTATTCCTCGCCCCTGTTCGCGATCGGGATGCTGGTCGCGGCGGGCGCGTGGATCTTCCACGTCGCGGCGATGGCTGTTGCGCCCCTGTCAGTGGTGCAGTCGGTGCTCGCCGGAGGCGTGGTGCTGCTGGCGATCATGGCCGAGCGCAGCTTCGGTTTGCGAATCTCGCGGCGCCAGTGGCTGGGCATCTGCCTCACTGCCGTCGGCCTGATCCTGCTCGCCGTCAGCCTCCCGGCCGTCCACGGCGCCCACTCGCGCTTCTCCGTTCCCGGGATGATCGCGTTCGAGTCGGGATTGCTGCTGGCCGGGACGGTGCTGATCATGGGCCCGCGGCTCGGCGCACCGGCCACCCACCACGGCTTCATGCTCGGAGCGGCGTCCGGGATGCTGTTCGGAGTGTCCGACGTCTCGGTCAAGGCGATCTCGGGCATGGTCGGTTCCCACGGCGCGCTCGGGCTGCTCAGCCCGTGGGTCGTGGTGACGCTCGCGGCCTCGGTGGCCGCGTTCTACAGCTCGGCCAAGGGGCTGCAGGATGGGGAGGCGGTCCCGGTAATCGCCGTGACCGGGACGGCGGCCAACGTCACCGGGATCGTGGGCGGGATCATCGTGTTCGGCGATCCGCTCTCGGGCCAGCCGCTGATGCTCGCCGCAGAGGTTGTGGCCTTCGCGCTGGTGCTGTTCGCCGCCTGGCTGACGCCCGCTCCGGTGCGCGCGGCCGGGGTGGTCGCCACGGGCGTGGCGGGCGCCCGCACGTGATGCAATCTGGTTCCGCATAGGACAACCAACTCACATCACGTCCGCGCTGCTCATCTCGGCGGCGGAGCTCACGCGCCTCATGGGTGCGGTGGTGCTCGATGTCCGCTGGGACCTGGCGGCGGGCGCGCGCCGCGACCTGTTTGAGCGGGGTCACGTCCCAGGCGCCGCGTTCGTCGACCTCGAGGCGGAGCTGGCGGCGCCGCCCGGTCGCGGCGGGCGCCACCCGCTCCCGAGCGCGACCGACTTCGAGGCCGCGATGCGGGCCAAGGGGGTCAGCAACGACACGCAGGTCGTGGTCTACGACGACGGCGGCGGGGCCGCGGCGGCGCGGGCATGGTGGCTGCTGCGCTACTTCTCACACCAGTCGGTCGCGGTGTTGGACGGCGGCCTGGCCGCATGGCTACAAGGCGGGCTCCCGCTCGAAAACGGTGAAGGGCAGCGCCCCGCGCGCGGGGATTTCACCGCCCGCCCGGGCGCGATGCCGGTGCTCGACGCCGAGGGGGCGGCGCAGCTCGCCCGGCGGGGAGTGCTGCTCGATGCTCGCGCCCCGGAACGGTTCCGTGGTGACTCCGAGCCGATCGATCCCGTTGCCGGCCACATCCCGGGCGCGCGTAACCGCCCGACGACGCTGAATGTCTCGGCCTCGGGCCATTTCCAGACGGCGGCCCAGCTCCGCCAGGCCTTCGAGGAGCTCGGGGTCCGCGACGGCGTCGAGGTCGGCGCGTACTGCGGGTCGGGGGTCACCGCAGCCCACCAGGTGCTGGCGCTCGAGCTCGCCGGCCGCCGGGCGGCGCTCTACCCCGGCTCGTGGAGCGAGTGGATCACCGATCCGCGACGACCGATCGCGACCGGCGACGAAATGTACAAGTAAGCCGCCTTACTTCGACCTCGACGGCCATTTGTACCGGGGGCATCGCGCCGTTACCGTTGTACAAAACGGCACGAAAGGACCTTTCGATATGGCAAGCACCGAGGAAGCGGTCCGGACCGAGAGCAGCTCGCTCCAGGAGCTGGGACGTCGTCATCTGTGGATGCACTTCACGCGGATGTCGACCTACGAGGATCACGAGATCCCGATCATCACCCGCGGCGAGGGATGCTACGTCTGGGACGAGCACGGCAACCGGTATCTCGACGGGCTCTCGGCTCTGTTCTGCGTCAACATCGGCCACGGCCGCGCGGACCTGGTGCAGGCCGGCGCCGACCAGGCCAAGGAGCTGGGGTTCTTCACCAACTGGTCGTACGCGCATCCACGCGCGATCGAGCTCGCCGCGCGGGTGGCGGGGCTCGCGCCGGGCGATCTGAACCGGGTGTTCTTCACCAGCGGCGGCAGCGAGTCAGTCGAGTCGGCTTACAAGCTCGCCCGCCAGTACCACAAGCTGACCGGCAAGCCGAACAAGACGAAGCTGATCGCGCGCGACATCGCCTATCACGGCACCAGTCTCGGAGCGCTGTCGGCTACGGGCATCACCAGCCTGCGTCAACCGTTCGAGCCGCTGACCCCGGGCGGCCACCACGTGCCGAACACGAACACGTTCCGTCTCCCCCACGGGGTGGAGGCATCGGAGCTCGCCGACGCGGTGGCGACCAAGATCGAGTTCGAAGGGCCCGAGACGGTGGCGGCGGTGATCATGGAGCCGGTCCAGAACGCCGGTGGCTGCTTCGTTCCGCCAGAGGGTTACTGGAAGCGCGTGCGGGAGATCTGCGACGAGTACGACGTGCTGCTGATCTCCGACGAGGTGATCTGCGCCTGGGGCCGACTCGGAGAGTGGTTCGGCTGCCAGCGCTACGACTACCTGCCTGACCTGATCACCACCGCCAAGGGACTCACCAGCGCGTACGCCCCGATGGGAGCCGTGATCGCCACCGACCGCGTGTTCGAGCCGTTCATGCACGGCCACGAGAGCTTCACGCACGGGTTCACGTTCGCCGGTCATCCGGTCTGCTCGGCAATCGCCCTGGCCAACATCGATGCGATGGAGAACGAGGGCGTGCTCGACAACGTGCGCCAGCACGAAGGGGAGTTCCGCGCGATGCTCGACTCGCTGCGTGACATCCCGATCGTCGGCGATGTTCGCGGCACCGGTTACTTCCACGCGATCGAGCTGGTCAAGGACCAGGACAGCAACGAGCAGTTCTCCGACGAGGAGTCAGAGACGCTGCTGCGCGGCTTTTTGTCGGGCGAGCTCTACCGCCGTGGGTTGATCTGCCGCGCCGACGATCGGGGCGACCCGGTGATCCAGCTCTCGCCGCCGCTGATCGCGGGGCCACAGCAGTTCGAGGAGATCGAGGCCGTGCTCCGGCCGGTGCTGACCGAGGCCGGCGAGCGGATGCATGGTGGCGGACGGGGCCACGTGGTTCCGGGCACGCAACGCGGCTGAGCAGCCACCAGTTCCGGGCTCGCGGGGTCCGATCGCACGTGCTGACGGTTCGTGAACTGCTGCAGGGTCTCGACGTTCGGCTGCTCACGGGCGAGGCGGCCGTCGATCTCCCGGTGCGGTGGGTGCACATCTCCGAGCTGGAGAACCCGACGCCGTGGCTGTCGGGCGGCGAGCTGCTGCTCAGCACGGGGATGTTGCTCGAGACCCCCGAGCAGCAGCGCGAGTTCGTCGCCCGGCTGGCAGACCATCAGCTGGCCGGGCTGGGGTTCGGGATCGGGTTCCGCCACGAGCGCGTTCCGGCGGCGCTTCTGCAAGCCGCCGCCGAGCGCGAATTCCCGGTGTTCGAGGTGCCCTACGAGGTGCCGTTCATCGCGGTCACCGAGGCTGCCTTCACCAAGCTCGTCAACGAGCAGTACGCGGTCCTGCGCCGGGCGCTCGCGGCCCACGAGCGGCTCGAACGGATCGTCCTGTCAGAGCGCGGGCTGGAGGCGCTGGCGGCAACCCTGTCGACGCTGATCGGCGCCGCCGTGCTGGTGTTCGACGCCCGCGGGACGCCGCTGGCCCAGCGAGCCTTCCGCCGCGCCGTCGAGCCCGACACGGTCGCGGTCCTCGAAGCGGACCTGTGCCAGCGGGCCCGCAGACGGGAGGCGAGGGCGTTTCTGCCGCCGCTCGGCGAGCAGAGCGAGCGCGCCCTGGCGCTGCCGGTCGCGGCCGACGGAGCGCCGGGATCGGGCAACGGCGGGATCGATCGGGTCCCCGAGGCCTGGCTGGTGGCGATCAAGGACGGCGGCCCACTGACCGACTTCGACCGCCTGACGCTGCACCAGGCGGTCACGATCGTCGCGCTCGAGCTGCTCCGTGGGCGGGTGGCGGGGGACACCGAACGCCGGCTCGCGGGCGACGTGCTGGCGGCGATCGTCGGCGGCGAGCTGACCGGCTCAGAGCTGGCCCGGCGGCTGGAGCCATTCGGTCTCTCCGAGCGCGTTGCGGCACTGGTCGTGCAGCGCCCCAACAACGGACGCGGGTCTCCCGCCCCGGTCGAAGACGCGCTGACGACGGCGCTGCGCGAGGAGGCTGCGCCAGGGCTGGTCGCGTCCGCCGGCCCGCTGACCTGCGCCCTGGTGCGGGGAATCGCCGAGGAGGAGCTGTTCGGTCTGGCCGAGCGAGTCACGCGGCGACTCGATGACGGCCTGGGCCCCGGCTTGCGCGTCGGTGTGGGGCGCCCCGTTGCCGGGGCCGAGGCGCGGCGCAGCTTTCACGAGGGCAGGTGTGCCGTGGAGGCGCTTGCGCTTGGCGTCGTCGGCGAGCAAAACGGGTCCGGTCATGCCGACGGCCGCGTCCGCGTGGCCACCTACAAGGACCTCGGCTCCTTCCAGCTGCTGCTGTCGCTGCAGGAAGACGAGGCGCTCAAGCTGTTCTGTGATTCGATTCTCGGCCCGATCGAGGCCAGCGAAGGACACTATGGAGGTGAGCTGATGCGGTCGCTTGAAGCGTTCATCGAAGAGAACGGTCAGTGGGAGCGCGCCGCCAGGCGCCTCTACTGCCATCGCCACACGCTTCGCTACAGGATCAAGCGGGTGGAGGAGCTGACCGGGCGCAATCTGAACAGCGCCCGCGATCGGATCGAGTTCTGGCTTGCCCTCCGGGGCCGGGAGCTGGTGGCATGAAGGTCGGGGTCCCCACAGAGGTCAAGACCGACGAGTACCGGGTCGCGCTCACCCCCGCCGGCGTGCGCGAGCTCGTCGACGCCGACCACGAGGTGTTCGTGCAGAGCGGCGCCGGGGAGGGCTCGGCGATCCCCGACGAGGCCTACGCGGCACAGGGCGCGACGATCCTCCCGGATGCCGACTCGGTGTTCGGGGAATCGACGCTGATCGTCAAGGTCAAGGAGCCCCAGCCCGAGGAAGTCGCGCGGCTGGGACCCAAGCACCTGCTGTTCACATACCTGCACCTGGCCGCCGACGAAGCGCTGACTCGCGGGCTGATGGAGTCCGGGGCCACCTGCATCGCGTATGAGACCGTGGAGGACGCCCGGGGCAGGTTGCCGCTGCTGGCGCCGATGTCCGAGGTCGCGGGCAAGATCGCCACCCAAGCCGGGGCGTTCATGCTCGAGAAGCCGCTCGGCGGGCGGGGGATCCTGCTCGGCGGCGTCCCCGGTGTCGCCGCCGCCAACGTGACGGTGATCGGCGGCGGCGTGGTGGGGATGAACGCGGCCTTCATCGCGATCGGGATGGAGGCCACCGTGCACGTGTTCGACCGCAACCTCGATCGTCTGCGAGAGCTCGACATCGCGTTCGGTGGGCGGGCCGACACGCTGTTCGCATCCACGCTCTCGATCGAGGAACGGCTGCCCGAGGCCGACCTGGTGATCGGGGCGGTGCTGGTGCACGGGGCGCGGGCGCCGCACGTCATTACCCGAGAGCAGCTCGGGCTGATGAAGCGCCATGCGGTGCTGGTCGACGTCTCGATCGACCAGGGCGGCTGCTTTGAGACCTCGCACCCCACGACCCACAGCGATCCCACCTACGAGGTCGACGGGATCACCCACTACTGCGTGGCGAACATGCCCGGCGCGGTGCCGGTCACCTCGACGTTCGCGCTGACCAACGCGACGATGCCCTACGTGGTGCATCTGGCCACCGCGGGCGTGCACGGCGCCACCGCCGACAATCCCGGGCTCAAGCTCGGCGTCAACGTCGCCAGCGGCGAGGTGACCTATGAGCCGGTCGCCCAGGCGGTGGGGGTCAAGTCCGTCGACGTCGACGAGGCGCTGGCAGGCGTCCCGGCCTGAGGCCCCTGCTACCCTCTGCGACCGCATGCCGACCACCAGCCAGCTGATCCGCAAGGGGCGCACCGCGCCGAAGAAGAAGCTGGCCACGCCCGGCCTCAAGTCGGGCAAGGGCCGCAAGAAGAAGGTCGCGGCGCCTCAGCGCCGGGGCGTGTGCACGCGCGTCTACACGACCACGCCCAAGAAGCCCAACTCGGCGCTTCGCAAGGTCGCCCGCGTGCGCCTGACCAACGGCATGGAGGTCGGCGCCTACATCCCCGGCGAGGGCCACAACCTGCAGGAGCACTCGGTGGTGCTGGTCCGCGGCGGTCGCGTCAAGGACCTGCCCGGGTTCCGCTACAAGGTGATCCGCGGCACGCTGGATGCCGCCGGCGTCGGCGAGCGCAAGAAGGCCCGCTCGCAGTACGGGGTCAAGGCGAAGTAGGCGACCACCGTGCCCCGCCGCGCAGCCGCTCAGGTCCGCCCGATCGACGCGGATCCCGTGTATCGCAACCGCCTCGTCCAGCAGGTGATCAACAAGGTGATGCTCGACGGCAAGAAGTCAGTCGCCGAGAAGATCGTCTACGACGCGCTGGCGATCCTCGGCGAGCGCAGCGGCAAGAACGCCGTCGAGCAGCTCGAGGCGGGAATCAAGGCCCTGACCCCGGTGCTCGAGGTCCGTCCCCGCCGGGTCGGCGGCGCCACCTACCAGGTGCCCGTCGAAGTGCCCGCCCGCCGCGCCCGCACGCTGGCGGTTCGCTGGCTGGTCCAGTTCGCTCGCGCCCGCCGCGAGAAGACGATGTCACAGCGGCTCGCCAACGAGCTGCTCGATGCCCAGCAGCAGCAGGGCAACGCCTACAAGCGCAAGGACGACATCTACCGCATGGCCCAGGCCAACAAGGCCTTCGCGCACTACCGCTGGTAGCCGGACCCGACCAGCGGCCCCTGGTAGCCACCGGCGGGGTGGCACTCGTGCAGCGTTTGCGCGCCCCACGTGCAGAAACGCTGCACAAGTCGAGGCTGACGCCGGCCATGGCAAAACGCGAGGGTCGCCTACCGCACGGGACCGGGGGCTGCGGCAGGACAACCCTCGCGTCCCTTTAATGTAACGCTCACGATGTTGGTAAACCGTTGCGTTAGACAAAGAGGTCAGTAAGCAGACCGGAACGGGATAAGAGTCTTCCCACGTTGGCGCTCGGCGGGTTTCAGGCGCCACGACGGTTGCGCCTGGCGGCGGCCGGGACCCGCCCGGAGCCACCCGCGCGCGATCGGCTGAAGAGGTCGGGCGGGGCGAGCAGCAGCAGGCCGCAAACAGCGGTGATGAGGAGTACGACCGCCCCGAGCGTCTCCAGATAGAGCCCGACGCCGGGGCTCGAGCTGGCGCTCCTCAAGCCGGTCGCCGCGCTGCCCACGAGCCCGGTCGCGTGCGCGTCGGGTAGGTCGGCGAAGCAGCGCAATCAGCAGCGCCACCACGCCCAGGACGCCGGTTGCGACCAGCGCCAGGCGCGCGCGGGTGCGCCACACCTCGAGGCTGAGCAGCGCGGCCAGCAGCGCGACCGGCAGCAGGGCATAGGAATCGTGTGAGCCCGTCTGGACGGTCTTGATGGCCGTCTGGCCGGCGAGCGTGTGGATCGTGAACAGGGGCGTGAACTCGGCCACCGCGAGCAGCGCCGCGCCGCTCAGACCGCCAGCCAGCAGGCCCCACCTGATCGTGCTCGAATGGCGCCTGGGCCGGCCGCCGGGAGGCCCGAGCGGCGGGGCGGAATCACCGTTTAGGGCCCCGTGGCCTCTGCTATATTCGATGTCCGCCTCGGGTCGGGTCGTGTTCATCTGTGCTCGTTCCCGGGCGCGGAGGATCCAACCGATGGAGACGCCCACCCACTAGTCAACTGCCCGGACCCGACAGGTGCGTCGTGAACGGGCCCTTGGGGCCCTTTTTCATGGCCGCGAGTCGGAGATCGGCCCCGCCCACCCCGCTTCGAACAACCCAGATTCATGCCACGCACTTTCAGCCTCGAGAACACTCGCAACATCGGGATCATGGCCCACATCGACGCCGGCAAGACGACGACGACCGAGCGCATCCTCTATTACACCGGGCGGACCTACAAGATGGGTGAGGTTCACGAGGGTGCCGCGGTGATGGACTGGATGCAGCAGGAGCAGGAGCGCGGCATCACGATCACCTCGGCCGCCACCACCGCCGAGTGGACCGGCCACCGGATCAACATCATTGACACGCCGGGTCACGTCGACTTCACCGTCGAGGTGGAGCGCTCGCTGCGCGTGCTCGACGGGGCGATCGCGCTGTTTGACTCGGTCGCCGGCGTAGAGCCCCAGTCGGAGACCGTCTGGCGGCAGGCCGACAAGTACCGCGTCCCGCGGATCGCCTACATCAACAAGATGGACCGCATCGGCGCCGACTTCGAGCACGGTGTGCAGACGATGGTGGACCGCCTCGGTGCGCACCCGGTGCCGATCCAGCTTCCGATTGGCTCCGAGGCCGGCTTCCGCGGAATCATCGACCTGGTCGAGAACCACGCGATCTTCTACAAGGACGAGCTCGGCAAGGAGCAGGAGATCCTGGAGATCCCGGCCGAGCTGGCCGACCAGGCGGCCGCTGCCCGGGAGCACCTGCTCGAAGAGGTCTCGCACTACGACGACGAGCTGCTGGAGATGATCCTCGAGGAGGACGAGATCCCCGCCGCGCGCCTCAAGAAGGCGATCCGCGCGGCGACCCTGCAGATCCAGATGACCCCGGTCCTGTGTGGGTCGAGCTTCAAGAACAAGGGCGTGCAGCCGTTGCTCGACGCGGTGGTCGACTATCTCCCGAGCCCGCTCGACGTCCCGCCGGTCGAGGGGCTGGAGCCCGCCAAGGGCTCGTCCAACGGCGACGAGCAGCCCGCGGTGCGCAAAGCCTCCGACGAGGAGCCGTTTGCGGCGCTGGCGTTCAAGATCATGGCCGACCCCTACGTCGGCAAGCTGACCTACTTCCGGGTGTACTCGGGCAAGCTCGCGGCCGGGTCACGCGTGCTCAACGTCACCACCGGGCGCACCGAGCGCATCGGCCGCATCTTGATGATGCACGCCAACGAGCGCGAGGAGCTCCAGGAGGTCTACGCGGGCGACATCGCCGCGGCCGTGGGGATCAAGCAGGTCGCCACCGGCGACACCCTGGCGGCACCCGACCGTCCGATCAAGCTCGAGACGATCGAGTTCCCCGAACCGGTGATCAAGGTCGCGATCGAGCCCAGGACCAAGGCTGATCAGGAGAAGATGTCAATGGCGCTCGGTCGGCTGGCCGAGGAGGACCCGACCTTCCAGGTACAGACCAACGAGGAGACCGGGCAGACCGAGATCTCGGGCATGGGCGAGCTGCACCTCGAGGTGCTGGTCGACCGGATGCTCCGGGAGTTCAAGGTCGAGGCCAATGTCGGCCGTCCGCAGGTCTCCTACCGCGAGACGATCCGCGGCCGCGCCGAGCACGTCGAGGGACGTTTCGTGCGCCAGACCGGCGGCTCGGGCCAGTACGGGATCGTCTACATCGACGTCGAGCCTGCTCCCGGCGAAGGGTTTGACTTCGTCAACAAGATCAAGGGCGGAGCCGTGCCCACGGAGTTCATTCCCGCGGTCGAGAAGGGGGTCGAGGACGCGATGGACAACGGGCCCCGCGCCGGGTATCCGCTGGTCGACGTCCGGGTCACCCTGACCGACGGCAAATACCACGACACCGACTCCTCCGAGATCGCCTTCCGGGTCGCCGGTTCGCTGGCTCTGCGGGCCGCGGTGCAGCGGGCCAAGCCGGTCCTGCTCGAGCCCGTGTTCGCCGTCGAGGTGGTGACTCCCGAGGAATTCATGGGCGATGTGATCGGCGATCTCAACCGTCGCCGCGGCCAGGTGAGCGGGATGGAGCAGCGCGGCAACGCCCAGGTGGTCTCCGGCCACGTGCCGCTCGCCGAGATGTTCGGCTACGCGACCGATCTGCGGTCCAACACCCAGGGCCGGGCCACCTACACGATGCAGTTCGAACGCTACGACGAGGTGCCGCCCAACATCGCCAGAGAAATCGGCGGTGATGAGCAGGAAGCCGCGTAGCAGCAGCAGACGTAAAACTTATATCCTGGATAGGTTCGTCCCTGAGACGAACGCAATCGATTTAGTAAAAGGAGCGACACCAAAGTGGCGAAGGCCAAGTTCGAGCGCGACAAGCCCCATGTCAACGTCGGGACCATCGGTCACATCGACCATGGCAAGACGACGCTGACCGCCGCCATCACCAAGGTTCTCAACGAAAGGTTTGGCGGAACCGAGGTCCGGTCGTTCGAATCGATCGACAACGCTCCTGAAGAGAAGGCGCGTGGGATCACGATCGCGACCTCACACGTCGAGTACCAGACCCCCAATCGTCATTACGCACACGTCGACTGCCCCGGTCACGCCGACTACGTCAAGAACATGATCACCGGCGCCGCCCAGATGGACGGCGCGATCCTGGTCGTGTCGGCCGCCGACGGCGCGATGCCCCAGACGCGCGAGCACATCCTGCTCGCCCGTCAGGTGGGCGTGCCGTACATCGTCGTGTTCCTCAACAAGGCCGACATGGTCGACGACCCCGAGCTGCTCGAGCTGGTCGAGGTCGAGATCCGCGACCTGCTGTCCGAGTACGAGTTCCCGGGCGACGACATCCCGTTTGTCACCGGCTCGGCGCTGAAGGCGCTCGAAGGCGACCAGGAGTCCGAGGGCAAGATCCTCGAGCTCGCCGAGGCGCTGGACACCTATATCCCGGAGCCGGTACGTGACCTGGACAAGCCATACCTGATGCCGGTCGAGGACGTGTTCTCGATCACCGGCCGCGGTACGGTGGCCACCGGGCGCATCGAGCAGGGGATCATCAAGACCGGCGAGCAGGTGGAGATCGTGGGCATCAGGCCCACCACCTCGACCGTGGTGACCGGCGTCGAGATGTTCAAGAAGATCCTCGACGAGGGCCGCGCCGGCGACAACGTCGGTTGCCTGTTGCGCGGCACCAAGCGCGAGGAGATCGAGCGCGGCCAGGTGCTCTGCAAGCCCGGCTCGATCACCCCCCATACAAAGTTCAAGGCCGAGGTGTACGTCCTCAAGAAGGAGGAGGGCGGCCGTCACACGCCGTTCTTCACCGGTTATCGGCCGCAGTTCTACTTCCGCACGACCGACGTCACCGGAGTGGCCAACCTGCCCGAAGGCACGGAGATGGTCATGCCCGGCGACAACGTCCAGATGGAGATCGAGCTGATCCAGCCGATCGCCATGGACCAGGGTCTGCGGTTCGCGATCCGCGAGGGTGGCCGCACGGTCGGCTCGGGGGTCGTAACCGAAGTCATTCAGTAGTTATTGGGCGGCGTGGGCCTGACGGCCCCGCCGCCTGTTTTTTCGAGATACGACCGTTTGCAGCGGGCCCCGGCGCCCGGGGTCCGTTTCGCTGTTATGGCAACAATTGCGCAGAACAAAATCCGAATCCGCCTGAAGTCCTATGACCACACGGCGATCGAAACGGCGGCCAAGGAGATCGTCGAGACGGCCACGCGCACCGGCGCGACGGTCTCGGGTCCCGTTCCCCTGCCCACGGAGAAGAACGTGTACTGCGTGATTCGCTCGCCGTTCAAGGACAAGGACTCCCGCGAGCACTTCGAGATCCGCACCCACAAGCGACTGATCGACATCCACCAGCCGACGCCCAAGACGGTTGACTCGCTGCAGCGCCTCGACCATCTCCCGGCGGGCGTGGACATCGAGATCCGGCTGGCCTCGTAGAGGGATCTGATGGCGGCGATCCTGGCGCGCAAGCTCGGCATGACCCAGCGCTTTCTCGACGACGGGCGCGTGGAGCGGGTGACCGTGCTCGAAGCGGGCCCGTGTCCGGTGACCGCGATCAGGACCGTCGAGCGCGACGGCTACGAGGCGGTCCAGCTGGCATTCGGCGCCTGCAAGGAGAAGTCGATCACCAAGGCGCAGCTCGGACATCTGCGCAAAGCCGACGCGTCGGCGCACCGCGATCTGGTCGAGTTCCGCGACGAGGCCGGCGAGCTGCTGGTGGGCGAGACCGTGACCGTCGACGCGTTCGAGGTCGGACAGCGGGTCAAGGTCTCGGCCAAGTCCAAGGGCAAGGGCTTTCAGGGGACGATCAGGCGCCACAACTTCAAAAGCGGCCCCAAGAGCCACGGGTCCCACAACATCCGTGCGCCGGGATCGATTGGCGCCTCCGCCACGCCGTCGCGGGTGTTCAAGGGCATCCGCGGCCCCGGCCGGATGGGCGGCGGGCGGATCACCCAGCGCGGGCTGACCGTGGTCGAGGTCCTGCCCAGCCAGAACCTGCTGCTGGTGCGGGGCGCCGTCCCCGGCCCCAAGGGCGCCACGGTGGAGGTGCGGACCGATGCCTAGAACAGCGCCGAAGCTCGGCGGCGGCTCTCAGACGCTTGACGGGGTCGCGTTCGAGGCCCGCTTCAACATGCCGCTCGTGCACGAGACCGTCCGCGCCGAGCTCGGCGCCCGGCGTCAGGGCACCGCGTCGACCAAGACGCGTGGCCAGGTGAGGGGCGGCGGTGCCAAGCCGTGGCGTCAGAAAGGCACCGGGCGGGCTCGCGCCGGCTCCACGCGCTCGCCGGTGTGGACCGGAGGCGGCACCGCGTTCGGCCCCACGCCCCGTCACTACACGCTCAAGGTCAACCGCAAGGCGCGCCGCGCCGCGCTGCGCAGCGCACTCTCGCTGCACGCCGAGCGTGGCTCGGTGGCGGTATTCGACGCCGCGGTCTTCGACGAGCCCTCGACCAAGCAGGCCGCCGAGCTCCTCTCCGCCTGGGGGGAGGGTGGCGCACCTACACCCACGCTAGTGATTTTGACGGACGGAGAGGCGGAAGCGGGCAAGTCGTTTCGCAATCTGCGCCGCGTGGATGTGATGCCGGTGGCCGACGCCGGGGTCGCCGATGTGATCGGGGCCGCTTCGCTGCTGATCTCCGAGAGCGCGCTGCCCGCGCTCGTGGCCCGCGTCCGGCGGCTCCGGCGGGGAGGAGGAAGGCTGATGGACGCCAGCCAGGTGGTGATCCGACCGGTCGTCTCGGAGAAGTCCTTCGTCCTTGCCGAGGCCGGCAAGTACACCTTCCGGGTGCACGATCGGGCGCACAAGACCCAGATCCGCCAGGCGATCGAGCAGCTGTTCGATGTCAAGGTGGTCGACGTGCGCACGGTGTCAGTCAAGAGCAAGCCCAAGCGCCGCGGCCGCACCTCGGGGCGCACCCGGCAATGGAAGAAGGCCATCGTTCAGGTGCGCGCCGGCGACACGATTCCGATCTTCCAGGCGTTCGAGGGGGCGGAATGAACGCGCGAGGCGCTCGATGGTGCGACATGAACGTGCAACCCGATGATTGCTTGGGCGATCTTGGTCGCATAGCGCCAAAGATCGCCCAAGGTCCCAGCGATGCCCATCCGTAACCCGAAACCAACCAGTCCCGGCAGGCGTTTCGTGACGTACCCCGACTACGCCGAGATCACGCGCTCGAAGCCCGAGAAATCGCTCACGGAGGGCTTGAAGCGCTCCGGCGGGCGCAACGCCCACGGTCGCAAGACCGCGCGCCACCGCGGCGGCGGCGCCAAGCGCCTGTACCGCAAGATCGACTTCAAGCGGCGCAAGGACGGGATCCCGGCCAAGGTCGCGCACATCGAATACGACCCCAATCGCTCCGCGTACATCGCGCTGCTGCACTACGCCGACGGCGAGAAGAGCTACATCCTCGCTCCCCAGCGCCTGCGCGTGGGGGCGACGGTGCAGTCGGGTGACAACGCCGACATCCGCGTGGGCAACAGCCTGCCGCTGGCCAAGATGCCTCCGGGCACGGTCGTGCACAACGTCGAGCTGACCCCCGGCCGGGGCGGCCAGATGGCTCGCTCGGCGGGAACCGGGGTGCAGCTGCTGGCCAAGGACGGCGACTACGCCACGCTGCGCCTGCCCTCGGGCGAGATGCGGATGGTGCGGGCCGAGTGCCGGGCGACCGTCGGCACGATCGGAAACTCAGACCACCAGAACGTCAAGATCGGCAAGGCCGGGCGCAAGCGCCACATGGGCGTTCGGCCGCAGACGCGCGGCACCGCGATGAATCCCGTGGATCATCCCCACGGCGGCGGCGAGGGCTCCACGACGGCCGGCCGTCATCCCGTGACTCCCTGGGGAGTGCCGACCCTGGGCTACCGCACCCGAAAGAAGGGCAAGAAGTCCGACCGGTACATCGTGCGCGGCCGGAGGAGAGGTAAGAAGCGATGAGCCGTTCGAGCAAGAAGGGGCCGTTCGTCGAGGAGCGGCTGATTAGCCGGATCGAGGCGATGAACGCGTCGGGCGAGAAGCGCATGCTCAGGACCTGGTCACGGGCATCGACGATCTTTCCGGAGATGGTGGGTCACACGATCGCCGTTCACGACGGCCGCAAGCACGTTCCGGTGTTCATCTCGGAGTCAATGGTGGGGCACAAGCTGGGGGAGTTTGCGCCGACGCGTCTGTATCGGGGACACGCAGGTACCGGTAAGAGGCGATGACCGAAGAGCCGCGCGACGACACGCCGCCTGAGGACGCGCCCACGTCTGAAACCGGGCGCTCGTCTGAGCCCTCGACCGCTGCGGAGTCCGAAGAGACGCGACCGGTTTCAGCCGAGGACGCGACCTCAGCGGCTGCCGAGTCCGAGTCCGATGACGCCGAGGCCGAGACCCCCGACACGGACGCGCCGGCGGCTGAGGAGGCGCCGGAGCCCGAAGCCGAGGATGAGGACGAGGATGACGCGGAGCTTGACGAGGACGAGGACGAGGAGCCCGAAGGCGAGGGTGAGGCGCCCGCTGCTCCGGCGCGTCGGCGGCGGCGCGGGGCCGCCGAGCCGGCGGCCGAGACGCCCGCACCGCGGAGGCGGCGGTCGCGGCGCGACCCTGACCTGCCCCCGCCGGTGGTGCGGGCGCAGGCAAAGTACGTACGGTCGTCGGCCCGCAAGGCGCGGCTGGTGTGCGACCACATCCGGGGCAAGTCAGTCGAGGAGGCGCGAGCTATCCTCGCTTTGACGCCGCGTGCGATCGCGCGCGACTGGAGCAAGCTCCTCGAGTCCGCGGTCGCAAACGCCGAGCACAATCACGAGCTCGTGGGCGAGGACCTGTACGTCAAGGCGGTGCACGCCGACGAGGGTCCGACGATTCCGCGCTACCGGCCGCGCGCGATGGGGCGCGCGACCAGAATCCGCAAACGCACCAGCCATCTGACGATCCTGCTCACGCCGAAGGACTGATTACACAACATGGGCCAAAAAGTTCATCCCGAGTCGATCCGCGTGGGCTACATCCACGACTGGAAGTCGAACTGGTTCAACGAGCGCAACTTCGCCGACTACCTCAACGAGGACACGCAAATTCGCGACCACATAATCGGCCGGCTGTCGCATGCCGGACTGTCGGACATCACGATCCGCAAGAACGCCACCGAGGTCGAGGTCAACATCCATACCGCCCGACCGGGGATCGTGATCGGCAAGTCAGGGTCCGAGGTCGATCAGCTGCGCCGCGACCTGCACCGGATCACCGGCAAGCAGGTCAAGGTCAACATCCTCGAGATCAAGCGCCCCGAGCTCGACGCGCGCCTGGTGGCGCAGTCGATCGCCGAGCAGCTTCAGAACCGCGTGGCTTTCCGCCGGGCGATGAAGCGTGCGCTGACGAGCGCGATGCGCTCCGGCGCCAAGGGAGTCAAGGTCCAGGTCTCAGGTCGCCTCGGTGGCGCCGAGATGGCCCGGACGGAGGGCTACTCCGACGGCCGGGTGCCGCTGCACACGCTGCGGGCCGACATCGATTACGGCTTCCACGAGGCGCGCACCACGTTCGGCCGGATCGGCGTCAAGTGCTGGATCAACAAGGGCGAGATCATGCCCGAGGGATACACCGGCGCCGACCTGACGATCATGGATGAGCCCTCGCCCCAGGCACCGGAGCGCGGAGGGCGCGACGGACGTTCAGGACGCGACGGTCGCGGCGGTGGCCGAGGTGGCGGCCAGGGTGGCCGCGGCGGTGGTCCCGGTGGTCGCGGTGGTCAAGGTGGCGGCGGTGGCCCGGGTGGTCGCGGTGGTCAAGGTGGCGGCGGTGGTCCGGGTGGTCGCGGTGGTCCGGGTGGCCGCGGCGGCGGTGGCCGGGGCGGCCGGGGCTCAGGCGGCGGCCGCGGGCCGCGCGGCGGCAACGCCACCGAAGGCAATGCGCCCCAAGGTGGTGCCGGCTGATGCTGTCCCCCAAGCGCGTCAAGCACCGCAAGCAGCATCGCGGTCGTCGCGCCGGCCTTTCGCGCGGGCAGGTCAAGGTCCAGTTCGGCGAGTACGGCCTCAAGGCGCTCGACCCCGGCTGGTTGACCAACCGCCAGATCGAGGCTGCTCGTATCGCGATGACGCGCAAGATCAAGCGCGGCGGGAAGGTCTGGATCAACGTCTATCCGGACAAGCCGTTCACCAAGAAGCCGGCCGAGACGCGCATGGGCTCCGGCAAGGGCTCGCCCGAGGGCTGGGTGGCGGTGGTCAAGCCCGGGCGCGTGATGTTCGAGCTCGCCGGGGTTCCCGAGGATCTCGCGCGCGAGGCGATGCGCCTGGCCGGCCACAAGCTTCCGGTGCGGACCAAGTTCGTCATGCGCGAGGACGGCTGACGATGCGGGCCTCGGAATTGCGCGACCTCACCGACGCCGAGCTGAGCGAGCACATCCGCACCGCCCGGCGCGAGCTGTTCGGCCTGCGCTTCCAACACGCCACCGGTGAGCTCGACAACACCGCCGGTCTTGCGCGCGCCAAGCGCGAGGTGGCTCGCGCGCTCACCGTCCAACGCGAGCGAGAGCTCTACGCACACGAGGGCCAGGAAAATGGCTGAAGAAAAGGAAGAGACGACGGAGAACATTCCGCCGGAGGACGCACCCACGTCCGAAACCGGCTCGGAAGAGCCCGAAGCCGCGGCGCCGGACGAAGGCACGCGACCGGTTTCGGCCGCGGATGCGCCCCCCGCGGAGGCTCTCGCGCCAAAGGAGCGCCGGCGCGCAAGGCGCGCCGCCAAGGCCGATACACGCCAGCCGCGGGCGCCGCGGAGCGCCGAAGAGCGTCACGAGGAGCGGATCGCGGTGCGCCGCCGCAAGGCCGAGCTTCGGCGGGCGGGACGGGCCAAGGCGAAGGCCAAGGCCGAGCACGGCGGCGCCGAGGCCACTCCGCCGCGCGAGCACACCCCTGGCGTGCAGAAGGTCCGGCAGGGAGTGGTCGTCTCCGACAAGGCCGACAAGACGATCACGGTGCGGATCGACACCGCTCGGCGCCACCGCCGCTACAAGAAGATCGTGCGCACGTCGCGCACGCTTCACGCACACGACGAGCGCAACGACGCCACCATCGGCGACACGGTGATCGTCCGCGAGGCCCGCCCGCTGTCGCGGACCAAGCGCTGGCGGCTGGTCCGCGTGGTGGAGAGGGCGAAGTAGCGTGATCCAGAATGAGACCAGGCTGCGCGTCGCCGACAACACCGGCGCGCGGGAGATCCTCGTGATCCGCGTGCGGGGCGGCTCGCGCCGGCGCTACGCCGGGGTTGGCGACACGATCGTCGCCACCGTCAAGACCGCCAACCCCCAGGGCTCGGTCAAGAAAGGCGAGGTCGTGACCGCGGTCGTGGTCCGGACCAAGAAGTCCTACGGGCGCGAGGACGGCACCTACATCGCCTTCGACGAGAACGCCGCTGTCCTGATCGACGCCCAGGGAGCCCCGCGGGGCACGCGCATCTTCGGTCCGGTGGCCCGCGAGCTGCGGGAGCGCAACTTCATGCGAATCGTCTCTCTGGCCCCGGAGGTGCTCTGATGCCGGCCCGAATCAAGACCGACGACGAAGTGATCGTGATCGGCGGCAAGGACCGCGGCAAGCGCGGCAAGGTGCTGCGCGTGGAGCCCAAGAAGGAGCGACTGTACGTGGAGGGCCTGAACATCATCAAGCGTCACCAGCGCCCCACGCAGAGCTCCCGCGCGCAGCAGACCGGCGGCGTGATCGAGAAGGAAGGCCCGATCCACATGTCCAACGTGATGCTGATCGACCCCCAGGACGGCAAGCCGACCCGGGTCGGGATCGAGGTCGAGGACGGCAAACGGATGCGTGTCAGCAAGCGCACCGGAGCGAGACTGGACTAACCGACGATGGCAACGGCAAGACTCAAGAGCAGGTACCTCGAGGAGATCCGCCCCGCGCTGGTGGAGCGGTTCGCCTACTCGAGCGTGATGCAGGCGCCGCGAATCGAGAAGGTCACGGTCAACATGGGCTGCGGCGACGCCAAGCAGGACTCCAAGGTCCTCGACGCCGCCTCTGATCAGCTGGCGACGATCACCGGCCAGCGGCCCAGCGTGCGGCGGGCGCGCAAGTCGATCGCCCAGTTCAAGGTTCGCGAGGGGATGCCGGTCGGGGTCGCGGTGACGCTCCGGGGCGAGCGCTCCTACGAGTTCCTCGACCGCTTGATGTCAGTCGCGATCCCCCGGATCCGAGACTTCCGGGGCCTGAGCCCGCGCGCCTTCGACGGCCGCGGAAACTACTCGCTGGGGGTGCGCGAGCAGATCATCTTCCCCGAGGTCGACTACGACGAGATCGATCAGATCCGCGGCCTCGACATCACCATCACCACGACGGCGGCCACCGACGAGGAGTCGTTCGCGCTGCTCGAAGCGCTCGGGATGCCGTTCTCAAGGGAGGGCCGTCCGCAGGCGGCCACAGCCAACCAGAACTAGAAGGAGCAGATGGCCAAGGTTTCCCAGCGAGTCCGCCAGCAGCGGACGCCGAAATACAAGACCAGGGGTTACAGCCGCTGTCGCCGCTGCGGCCGCGCGCGGGCCGTGTACAAGAAATTTGGCTTGTGCCGGATTTGCCTGCGCGAGCTGGCCCACAACGGCTACGTGCCGGGAATGACGAAGTCGAGTTGGTGACCGCATGTCGATGACCGATCCGATAGCCGACTTCCTGACTCGCCTGCGCAACGCCGCCAAGGCCCAGCACCACGACGTTGCGATCCCCTCTTCGAAGCTCAAGCGCGAGCTGGCGCGGATCCTCAAGGAGCAGGGCTACATCGAGGGCTACCAGATCGAGCCGCCCGCTCCCGGCCGGCCGGGCGAGCAGATCACGGTCACCCTCAAGTACACGGCCGAGCGCAGGCCGGTGATCAGCGGCATGGAGCGCGTCTCTCGCCCCGGCCAGCGCACCTATGTCGACCATGGGCACATCCCACGGATCCAGGGTGGGATGGGCACGGCGATCATCTCGACCTCGAAAGGGGTCATGACCGGTCACGAGGCCCGCCAGCAGGGGGTCGGTGGCGAGGTCGTGGCCAGGGTCTGGTAACCCTGGAGCTGTAGATGTCCCGAATCGGAAAACAGCCAATCTCGGTACCCGCCGGCGTGACGATCGCGATCGAGCCCGAGCGGGTGACCGTCAACGGCCCCAAGGGTGAGCTCTCCGAGCGCATCCACCACGACATCATGGTCGAGCACGTTGGTGAGGAGGTGCTCGTAAAGCGCCCCACCGACCGCGGCGAGCACCGGGCCCTGCACGGCCTGACGCGCACCCTGGTGGCCAACATGGTCCAGGGCGTCACCGACGGGTTCGAGAAGCGCCTGGAGATCCAGGGCGTCGGCTATCGCGCCCAGCTGCGCGGTCGCGATCTCGAGCTGGCGCTCGGCTACTCGCATCCGGTTGGAGTCAAGGCACCCGACGGAATCGAGTTCGAGGTCCCCACGCCGACGCGGATCGTCGTCCGGGGCGCCTCCAAGCAGCAGGTCGGCGAGGTCGCCGCCTACATCCGAAAGCAGCGCAAGCCCGAGCCCTACAAGGGCAAGGGGATTCGCTATGAGGGCGAATACGTGGCGCGGAAGGTCGGTAAGCGAGCATGACCGTCCTCACCAAACCACAGCGCCGCCTGCGCCGCCGGCGCCGGGTCCGCGCCAAGGTGCACGGCACCGCGCAGCGGCCCCGGATCTCGGTGTTCCGCTCCAACCGCGGGATCTTCGCCCAGCTCGTCGACGACGACCAGGGACACACGCTGGCCTCGGTCAGCTGGACCGAGAACGACCTGCGCAAGCTGACCGGCGTGGAGCAGGCGAGCAAGGCCGGCGCGCTGCTGGCCGAGCGCGCCAAGGCGGCCGGCGTGGAGTCAGCGGTGTTCGACCGCGGCGGCTACAAGTACCACGGGCGCGTAAAGGCGTTCGCCGACGGCGCCCGCGAGGCCGGGCTGCACATCTAGACCCCGCTACCCTCAGCTGTTCATGGCCAGAGATCGCACAGTTTCAGCTGCCGGACTTGACCTCCAGGAGCGGGTGGTGGAGATCAACCGCGTCGCCAAGGTGGTCAAGGGCGGCCGGCGCTTCTCGTTCACCGCGCTGGTGGTGGTCGGCGACGAGCGCGAGGTGGTCGGGATCGGGTACGGCAAGGCCAACGAGGTTCCGGTGGCGATCCAGAAGGGCGTGGAGCGCGCCAAGAAGAATCTCTATCGGGTGCCCAAGCACGGCTCCACGATCACCCACCAGACGACGGGGGTGTTCGGCTCGGGCCGCGTCCTGCTCAAGCCGGCATCCCCGGGTACCGGAGTGATCGCCGGCGGCGGCGTGCGCGCCGTGCTCGAGCTGGCGGGGATCCACGACATCTTGAGCAAGAGCCTCGGTTCCCAGAACCCGATCAACCTCGTCAAGGCGACGATGGCGGGGCTGCGGTCGCTGCGGACCCCCGACGAGGTCGCCGAGCTGCGCGGGCTGTCGATCAACCAGGTGCTTGGCCTGACCGGTGAGCGCACCGACGGCGACAACGGCGCCCCCGCTGAGGAGCCGCTCGCCGCGGAGGCATCATGAGTACCGTGAAGGTGACCCAGCGCAAGTCACGTAACGGGTGCGACAAGCGCCAGCTGGCGACGCTGCGCTCGCTCGGACTGCGCCGGATCGGCCACACGATCGAGGTCACCGACTCGCCCCAGATCCGGGGCATGATCCACAAGGTCCGCCACCTGGTCGAGGTGCAGGAGTCGTGAGCGCCGCCCAGGAACCACAGCGCGACGACGAGCAGCGGATCGGCCTGCACAACCTGAGCCCGGCGCCGGGATCCCGGCGGCCGCGCAAGCGGGTCGGCCGCGGGGAGGGCTCCGGCACCGGCAAGACCGCGGGGCGGGGCCAGAAGGGCTGGGGCGCGCGCTCGGGAGCCAAGAAGCGCGCGCGCTTCGAGGGCGGCCAGAATCCGATTCACATGCGGATGCGCAAGCTGCGGGGGCCGCACATGAAGAAGTCGATGCCGTTTGAGCCGTTTCGCACCCACACCCAGCCGGTCAACCTGGCCGACCTGGAGGCACGCTTCGAAGACGGCGCGGCGGTGACGCTGGAGGCACTCGGCGCGAAGGGTCTGGCCACGCGCAAAAATGTGCCGGTGAAGATCCTCGCCAAGGGGCAGGTGACCAAGGCGCTCACCGTCCACGCGCACGGCTTCAGTCGCGTCGCCCGCGAGCAGATCGAAGCGGCCGGCGGCACCTGTCAGCTGATCGAGGACTGAGATGATCGCGACCATCCTCGGGGCCTTCCGGGTGCACGACATCCGCAAGAAGATCCTGTTCACGGCGGCGATCCTGGGCTTGTACAGGCTCGGCACCCACATTCCGGCGCCCGGCATCAGCTCACAGGCCGCCGATCAGATCCAGAAGAGCCTGGGCGGCAGCGGCATCTTCGGGCTGCTGAACCTGTTCTCGGGCGGCGGGCTGGGCCGGATCGCGATCTTCGCGCTGGGGATCATGCCCTACATCACGGCCTCGATCATCCTGCAGCTGCTGCAGGTGGTGGTGCCCTCACTGGAGAAGCTGCAGAAGGAGGGCGAGGTCGGTCAGACGCGGATCACCCAGTACACGCGCTATCTGACGGTAGGTCTGGCGTTCGCGCAGTCGATCGGGTACGTGTTCCTGTTCAAGAGCTTCCAGTCGCAGGCCGGGGTCAAGCTGATCGCCAACTTCACCCTGTTCAAGGTGTTCCTGATCGTGATCTCGCTGACCGCCGGGACCGTGCTGCTGATGTGGATGGGCGAGCTGATCACCCAGCGGGGAATCGGCAACGGGATCTCGCTGCTGATCTTCGCGAGCATCGTGGCGCGGATCCCCAGCGGCGTGCAGGCGTGGTGGAACAACCCCGACCAGGTCTTCCGGGTGATCATGCCGTTCATCGCCCTGGGCGTGGTGGCCGCGGTGGTGTTCGTGCAGGAGGGCCAGCGCCGGATCCCGATCCAGTACGCCAAGCGCGTGATCGGGCGGCGGATGACCCAGGGCGGCCAGACCTACCTGCCGCTGCGCGTGAACATGGCCGGCGTGATCCCGGTGATCTTCGCCGCCAGCGTGATGGCCATCCCGCCCACGATCGGCCAGCTGGTGGGCCAGAACCGCAAGGGGTTTGCCACCGACCTGGCCAACTTCTTCAGCCCGCAGAGCTGGCACTACGTGCTCGGCGAGAGCATCTTCATCATCCTGTTCACCTACTTCTACACGGCGGTCACGTTCAACCCCGTCGACCAGGCCGACAACCTCAAGAAGTACGGAGGCTTCATCCCGGGGGTGAGGCCAGGCAGACCGACGGCCGAATTCCTGGATCGGATCCTGGCGCGCTTGACGTTCCCGGGAGCACTGTTCCTGGCCGCGATCGCCGCGCTGCCGACGATCCTGATCAACCAGACCAACGCCAACTTCTTCTTCGGTGGCACCTCGATCCTGATCGTGATCGGGGTCGCCCTGGACACCATGAAGCAGCTCGAGGCGCAGCTGATGATGCGCAATTACGAGGGCTTCTTACGGTAGCCCGGGATCGGGCCGCCCCACCCCGCAGGTCCTCGGCGCAGCGCCGGCGGCCCGGCCGGCCCGCCAGCTACCCGTCCATGCGCGACCGGATACAGTGGTCCGGGTGGCTGAGCTTAACCTGATCCTGTTCGGCCCGCCCGGCGCGGGCAAGGGGACGCAGGCCGACCGCCTGCAAGACGACTTCCAGCTCCCATTCATCTCGACCGGCGACATGCTGCGCGCGAACGTCAAGGACGAGACCGAGCTCGGCCGCCAGGCCAAGACCTACATGGACGCCGGCGAGCTGGTGCCCGACGAGCTGATCGTGGCGATGGCCGCCGAGCGGCTTCAGCAGGACGACGCCGTGGACGGGTTCATCCTCGACGGCTTCCCGCGCACGCTCGAGCAGGCCGCAGCGCTGGACAGGCAGCTGTCCGAGCTCGGGCGGCGCGTGACCGCGGTGCTCTTGATCGACGTGCCAGACGAGGAACTCATCCGGCGCCTGTCGGGCCGGCGCGTGTGCGTGAAAGCGGGCCACAATTACCACATCGAGTTCGATCCGCCCAAGCATGAGGGCATCTGCGACCAGGACGGATCGCGGCTGATCCAGCGCGACGACGACAAGCCCGAGGTGATCAAGAACCGGCTGCGCGTCTACCACGAGCAGACCGAGCCGCTGGTCGAGCACTACGACGAGCAGGGCCTGCTGCGCCGGATCGACGGCACCCGGCCCGCGACGGAAGTCAACGACCACATCCGGGCGGTGATCGCGACGCTCCGGCTCGAGGAGAACGTCTAGTGATCATCAAGAAGAGCCCCGACGAGATCGATCGGATGGCGGCCGCCGGCGCGATCCTCGTGCGCACGATGAACCTGCTGGCGGGCAAGGTGCGCCCCGGCGTGACCACCAAGGAGCTCGACCTGGCAGCCGAGCGATTCATCCGCTCGCAGGGGGCCCATCCCGCCTTCAAGGGCTACCGTGGCTTCCCAGGCTCGATCTGCGCCTCTCCCAACTCGATGATCGTGCACGGGATTCCCGGTCCCTACAAGCTCGGGCGCGGCGACATCCTGTCGATCGACATCGGCGTGGTGCTCGACGGTTGGGTCGCCGATGCGGCGCGAACGTTTCCCGTCGGTCCGGTCTCCCCGGTCGCCCACAAGCTGCTGCAGACGACCGAGGAATCGCTGCTGGCCGCCGTGCCCCAGTGCCGCACCGGAAACCGGCTCGGCGACGTCTCACATGCGATCCAGAAGCGCGTCGAGGCGGACGGGCTGTCCGTGGTGCGCTCGCTGGTCGGCCATGGGATCGGGCGCGACATGCACGAGGAGCCTCAGATCCCCAACTACGGCTCGCCGGGCACCGGCATCGCGCTCGAAGAGGGGATGGTGCTCGCCGTCGAGCCGATGGTGACCGCCGGGCGCCACGGGGTGCGCGTCGGCGACGACCACTGGTCGATCTTCTCTCAAGACGGCTCGCTGGCGGCCCATTTCGAGTTCACGATCGCGATCACCGCCAACGGACCGCGGATCCTGACGCCGTGGCACGAGGCGACCGGGGGTCGGGCGGCCGCCTGAGGCGCGGCCGCCGGGCACGGATGTCCGGCGGAACGGCCCCATGGACGCCGGCCGCAGGCCGGCCCATCCAGCACAAACCGGGCACAGCACCCCTGCTAACATCCCCCGGTGCGCCTGCAGCGCGGCCGGTTCGCGCTGCTTGTGCTCCTCGGCGAGGTAGCGGCGACCGAACCGGTCTCCAGAGCCGCGCCGAAGGTACCACTTATTTGTTCCACGACGAGAGCGAAACGAGCGTGAAAGTACGACCGTCGGTCAAACCGATGTGCGAGAAGTGCAAGATCATCCGGCGCAACGGCCGGGTCCTGGTGATCTGCTCGAATCCCCGTCACAAGCAGCGGCAGGGCTGAGACATGGCGCGAATCTCTGGAGTGAACATCCCCCTCAACAAGCGAGTCGAGATCGGCCTGACGTACATCTACGGGATCGGCCGATCGACCTCCAACGAGCTGCTGGCGAAGGTCGGGATCGAGCCCGACCGCAAGGTTCGCGACCTGACCGAGGACGAGGTCGTCCAGCTTCGCGAGCTGATCGACAACTCGCTCACGGTCGAGGGCGACCTGCGCCGCGAGCGCTCCCAGAACATCAAGCGCCTGCAGGAGATCGGCTGCTACCGCGGCCTGCGCCATCGGCGCGGCCTGCCGGTGCGGGGCCAGAACACCAAGACCAACGCGCGAACCCGAAAGGGGCCCAAGCGGATGCAGGTCGCCGGCAAGAAGAAGGCGGCCAAGAAATGAGCGCGACCCGCTAATGCCAGCCCCCCGCAGACCTCAGCGCGGCCGCCGCCGCGTGCGTAAGAACATCCCGATCGGACAGGCCCACATCAAGACCTCGTTCAACAACACGATCGTGTCGCTGACCGACCGCGAGGGCAACGTGATCGCCTGGGAGTCGGCCGGTGGCGCCGGCTTCAAAGGCTCGCGCAAGTCGACTCCGTTCGCGGCCCAGGTGACGGCCGACGCGGCCGCCCGCAAGGGGATCGAGCACGGCCTCCAGAGGGTCGAGGTGTTCGTCAAGGGCCCCGGCTCGGGACGAGAGACGGCGATCCGCTCGCTGCAGGCCGCAGGCCTCGAGGTCAGCGGCGTCAAGGACGTCACGCCTCAGGCGCACAACGGCTGCCGACCCAGAAAGCGCAGACGAGTCTGATGGCCCGCGACACCTCCCCCCAGTGCAAGCAGTGCCGCCGCGAGGGGCAGAAGCTGTTCCTCAAGGGCGAGCGCTGCCTGACCGACAAGTGCGGCGTGGAGCGGCGCTCCTACCCGCCCGGCGATCACGGCCGCGGCCGCCAGAAGCAGAGCGAGTATCGCGTCCAGCTGCGCGAGAAGCAGAAGGCCAGGCGCTACTACGGCGTGCTCGAGAAGCAGTTTCAGAACTACTACGAGAAGGCCTCGCGCCAGCAGGGCGTGACGGGCGAGAACCTGCTGCGGATGCTCGAATGTCGGTTCGACAACGTACTTGTTCGCCTGGGCTTCGCCGCCTCTCGCCGGCAGGCGCGGCAGTTGATCTTGCATGGCCATTGGACCGTCAACGGCCGCCGCGTGAACATCCCCAGCTATCAGCTGCGGGAGAACGATGTGATCGCGATTCACGGGCGCTCCACGGCGGGCCAGGTGATCCGCGACGCGACCGAGTTGACCGGGCAGGTGCCGGCGTGGCTGCAGGCCGATCACGACTCGCTGACGGCGAAGGTGCTGCGCAAGCCCGAGCGGCGCGAGATCGCGGCACCGGTGCAGGAACAGCTGATCGTCGAGCTGTACTCCAAGTAGCGACGAGACTTAGTCGCGTGCGGCCAGGGGGCTTCGCGCGGCCGATTGCCGCCCCCGCGGGCGGCCTTCAACCAACGAAGTTAGGACTAAAGATGCTCGATTTCCAAGTCCCCCGAATCTCCAGCGAGTCCGTCGATGACACTCGCGGCTCGTTCACGATCGAGCCCCTGGACCGGGGGTTCGGCTACACCTTTGGGAATTCCCTGAGGCGGGTGCTGCTGTCCTCGCTTGCCGGCGCGGCCGTAACCAGCGTCAGGATCGAGGGTGTCGCGCACGAGTTCTCGACGATCCGCGGCGTCAAGGAGGACGTCACCGACATCGTCCTGAACCTCAAGGGGATCGTCTGCCGGATGCACTCGGACGCCAGCGAGATCGAGGCGCCGCTGGTGGTCACCGGCCCTGGAGACATCACCGCAAAAGACATCGATCTGCCCTCGGGCGTGGAGATCCTCAACCCCGACGCCCATATTGCGACGCTCGAGAAGAAGACCAAGCTGGAGGTCTATCTGACGATCGGGCGGGGCCGGGGCTATCGGCCGGCGGAGGAGAACAAATCACCTGACCAGCCGATCGGGGTGATCCCGATCGACTCGATCTTCTCGCCCGTGCGGCGCGTGGCCTACAACGTCGAGCAGGCCCGCGTCGGCCAGAAGACCGACTTCGACAAGCTCACGCTCGACATCGAGACGGACGGGTCGATCGACCCGCACGCCGCGCTGCGCGAGGCCGCCGAGATCCTGATTTCCCAATTGGCGATCTTCACTGACGCCGACCGCGTGGTGGAGCTGCGCGATGTGGGGGCGCCGGGTGCACTCGACTCGGGGCTGGTCGGTGCCGGGCAGGTGGGTGGCAGCTCCCGTCCTCCGAACGCCATGGACGACATCCTGATCGAGGAGTTGGAGCTCGGCGTGCGTTCGTATAACTGCCTCAAGCGCGCGGGTATCCAGACCGTCGGCGACCTGGTCTCGAAGACCGAGGGCGAGCTCAACGCGATCCCGAACTTCGGTAAGAAGTCGATCGACGAGGTGATCGAGACTCTGCACGCACGCGGGCTCTCGCTCCGCGACGACTAGCGTTCAGCCGCGATCCAGCCATGCGCCACCAGCGTCAGCGTTACCAACTCTCGCGCAGCGCCGCGCACCGCAAGGCGCTGCTGATGAACCTGAGCAAGGAGATCATCGAGCACGAGCGGATCAAGACCACCGAGGCCAAGGCCAAGGCGGTCAAGCCCGAGGTCGAGAAGCTGATCACGCTCGCCAAGCGCGGCGATCTCCATAGCCGGCGGCAGGCGCTTTCGGTTCTCGGGCAGGACAAGTTCGCGGTCTACAAGCTGTTTGAGGAGATCGCGCCGCGCTACACCGAGCGGCCCGGCGGCTATACCCGGATCATGAAGCTCGGCCCGCGGCCGTCTGACAGTACTGAGATGGTGCTGCTCGAACTGGTCTGAGGGGTGCTCGGGCTCGGAGCGGTCGGTGGCCCGTGACGACCTGGCGCCTGACGATCGAGTACAGGGGGACCGAGTTTGCCGGCTGGGCGCGCCAGGACGGTCAGCGCACGATCCAGGACGAGCTCGAGCGTGCCCTGACGGTGGTGCTCCGCCGCGAGCAGGTAGCCCTTACGGTCGCCGGGCGCACTGACGCCGGGGTCCACGCCTGCGGGCAGGTGGCCAGCTACGAGGGCGATCCCGCGCGCGTCGAGTCGCTCAACGCGCTGCTGCCCGATGACATCGCGGTGCGCGAGTGCGTCGCGGCGCAGCCGGGCTTCGATGCCCGTCGCGACGCCACCAGCCGCGCCTACTGCTACCGGCTGCTGGCCCGCCGAGCCCGCAGCGCGCACGAACAGGGGCGGGCGCTGCACTGGCCGCACCCGCTGGACCGCTCGCTGCTGCACGCGTGCGCTGCGATGGTTGTGGGCGCGCATGACTTCACCGCGTTCACTCCCACCGAGACCGAGCACGTTCGCTTCTCCCGCGAAGTGCTCGCCGCCCGCTGGACTGACTCGGGCGATGACCTGCTCGAGTTCTGGATCGAGGCCGACGCGTTCATGCGCCACATGAACCGGGTCCTCGTGGGCACGATGCTCGAGGTGGCACGCGGCACCCGCGCGCTCGAGGACTTCAAGTCGCTGCTCTCAGGAAGGCCCCGCCCGGCGGCCGGCTTCACCGCACCGGCGCACGGTCTGTATTTGGTCGGTGTGGGCTACGAGTTCAACCGCGTCCTTGCACCCAGCTAGAAGCTCTGGACAAATGTTCGATTTGGATCCGGTGCGCAAATACGTACTATTCCCGCCAACGAGAGGGGCGCAGGCGCATCGTGGGGTAGCCGCGGCCCGAGCGGTGAGAGAGATGTTCACCACTCGGGCCGCGGCGGTGCGCGTCTCGTGACCGGGTGGCCTGGCCCGTCGGGACCGACCTAGCGGGCCGGCGACCGGGCGCCTCCGGGCCGGCGACCGGGGCGCCTCCGGGCCTCCTAGCATGCACCGAGTGCGAGTGCTGCTCACAAACGACGACGGGATCGAAGCCGCCGGCCTGCAGACGTTGCGCCGCGCGCTGGCCGAGGTTCCGTCGGTGGAGCTGGCGGTGATCGCGCCGGACGGCAACCGGTCGGCGATGGCGCGCTCGATCACCACCAGGCGCCCGCTGTGGGTCCAGGAGATCGACTTCGACGATGGAACCGTGGGTTACGCGACCGACGGCACTCCGGTCGATTGCGTGCGCCTTGCCAACCTGGGCCTGATCGAGAACTTCCAGGCCGAACTCGTGGTGTCCGGGATCAACCACGGTTCCAACCTCGGTGACGACATCACTTACTCGGGGACCGTGGCGGCGGCGCTGGAAGCGATCGTCCTCGGGCTGCCCGGGATCGCGGTCTCGCAGCAGTCGAGCTCGATGGAGCTCGACTTCCGCGCCGGCGTGGGATTCGACTTCACGATCGCCGCCCGGTTCACGGCCAGGCTGGTGGCCGAGCTGCAGAGCGTTCCCCTGCCGGCCGGCACGCTGCTGAACATCAACGTCCCCGGGGGCGAGCCCGAAGGAGTGTCGGTCGCGCGGCTTGGCAAGCGGATCTATCGCGACGAGCTGGCGCTCGTCGACGAGGCATCCGGGGGGCGGCGGCTGTACCGGATCTACGGCGACGCGAGCTACGAGCGCGACGAGCACGGCACCGATCTGGCCGCGCTGGCCGCGGGCCGCATCGCGGTGACCCCGATCCACTTCGATCTGACCGACCGCGACGGGCTCGATGCGCTTGCGCGTCAGGATCTGGCGCGGCTGATCGCCCCGGCTGCCGACGAGGTGACCGAAGCGTGAGCCCGCAGGTTTCGTCAGGCACGGCGGATCCCGCCGCGCGGGCGGCCGAGCTGCGTCAGCTGCTCGAGCACCACGGCTACCGCTATTACGTGCTCGACGACCCAGAGATCGGCGACGACCAGTACGACGCGCTGCTCGATGAGCTGCGCGCGCTCGAGGCTGCGCATCCCGAGCTGGTCACGCCCGACTCCCCCACCCAGCGAGTCGGGGGCGAGCCGGTCTCGGACCTGGTCAAGGTCAGGCATCCGGAGCCGATGCTGTCGCTGGCCAATGCGCGCTCGGCAGACGAGCTGCGGGCCTGGATCCTGCGGATGCGAAACCACCTGGCGCGGGAGGGGATCGACGAACCCGCGTTCGAGTTCGTCGCCGAGCCGAAGATCGATGGACTGGCGATCTCGCTGATCTACCGCGACGGGGTGTTCGAGCGCGGGGCGACCCGGGGCAACGGCGAGATCGGCGAGGACGTGACCCACAACCTGCGCACGATCGGGTCAATCCCGCTGCGGCTCGAGGGCAGCGATCCGCCGGCACTGGTCGAGGTGCGCGGGGAGGTCTACATGTCGCTGCCGGATTTTGCAGCGCTCAACGAGCGCCGTGCCGAGGCGGGGCTGTCGACGTTCATGAACCCCCGCAACTCGGCCGCGGGCACGATCCGTCAGCTCGATCCCAAGCTGGCGGCACAACGGCCGCTATCGCTGTGGTGCTACGGGATTGGGGTCAACGAGGGGCTGTCGCTGGACGCGCACTGGGAGGCGCTGCAGTGGTTGCGGGCGCATCGGTTTCCGGTCCATCCGGATGTCCGCAAGCTCACCAGCGAGGACGACGTCGTGGCCCAGTGCCGATCCTGGGAGGAGCGCCGCGGGTCGCTCGAGTTCGAGATCGACGGGGTCGTGGTCAAGGTCAACCAGTACGAGCTGCAGCGAAGGCTGGGGGTCGTGGGGCGCGACCCGCGCTGGGCGATCGCCTGGAAGTTCCCGCCGACGACCGCGGTGACCAAGCTCAAGCAGGTCGGGTGGAACCCGGGCAAGTTCGGCGACCTGCATCCGTACGCGATGCTCGAGCCGGTCCACGTTGCCGGCGTGACGATCAAGCTGGCGACGCTGCACAACGAGGAGGATCTCGCGCGCAAGGACATTCGCGAGGGCGAAGAGGTGATCGTGCTGCGCGCCGGCGACGTGATCCCCCAGGTGCTCTCACCGGCGCCGCACGTCGCTGAGCGCAGCGACCGTCCGCCACCGCCGGAGCCGCCGAAGCGCTGCCCGGTGTGCGATACACCGACCGTCAAAACCGAGGGCGAGGTGTTCACGCGCTGCCCCAACCGCGATTGCCCCGGACGCCGCTGGCAGCTGCTCAAGCACTACGTGGGGGCGATGGACATCGACGGCCTGGGGGAGAAGCAGGTGAGCCTGTTCATGGACGTGGGCTGGGTGAGGACCGCAGCGGACTTCTACCGGTTGGACGCGGAGCGGATCGCCGAGCAGAGCGGGTTCGGTCCGGTGTCGGCGCAGAAGCTGGTCGCGGCGGTGGAGGCGTCAAAACGCCAGCCGTTCGGACGGGTGCTGTATGCGCTGGGGATCGAGGAGGTCGGCTATGTCACCGGACGCAACCTGGCACAGCAGTTTCGGTCAGTCGACGCGCTGCTCGCGGCCGACCCGGACGAGATCGAGCGCACCCCCGGAGTGGGCCCGAAGATGGCCCTTAAGATCTACGATCAGCTCCACGACCCGCAGATGGAGGCGCTGATCGCCGACCTGCGCGATGCAGGGCCTTCGCTTCGAGGAGGAGGGCCCCCCGCCGGGAGAGGGGCCGCTGGCCGGCAAGACGCTGGTGCTCACCGGAACCCTCCCGCAGCTCACGCGCGAGCAGGCGACCGAGATGATCGTCGCCGCCGGCGGCCGGGTGACCGGCTCGGTATCGCGCAAGACCGCCTACGTCGTCGCCGGGGAGAGCCCCGGCTCCAAGCTTGCCCAGGCTGAACGGGTGGGCGTCGAGGTGATCGACGAGTCCGGGCTGCGCGAGCTGCTCGGGGGGTGAGGGTCGCGGCCGGCTGCCGCGGTGGCCGGCGCCAGCCGCCGGGTGGCCGGCGCTAGCCGCTGTATCTCGCGAGCGCCACCGCCATTCGATCCTGGATCGGATGGGCGTAGGTGGGATAGATACCGTTCATCATCAGCGCATAGGCAAGCGTGTGGCCGTCTGCAGCGCGGCAGTAGCCGACAAGGTTGGAGACGTCGTGCAGGGTGCCGGTCTTACCCCGGCAACGGTTCTGCGCATAGGTTCCTTGCATCCGGTCGTATAGCGTCCCGCTTCGTCCGGCGATCGCCAGCGAACCGGTGAACGGCTGGTCAGAGGCCTGCTGGCGCAGCAGCGACACGATCTGAAACGGCGTCGTGCGGTCGTAGCGCGAGAGTCCCGAGCCATCATCGAGGCGGGGGTGCAGCCCGAAGCTCTGGGCGATCGTAGCTCTGACGACGGCGGCACCGTTGGCGGTCGTGCCGCCGCCGCCGAAGCTGGCGCCCAGGTCCTTGAGCAGCGTCTCGGCAAAGAAGTTGTCCGACGGCGCGTTGGTGAGCGCGACGAGGGTGGCGATGGTCGGCGAATGCACGACGGCCAGGGACTGAGACCCGGGTGGCGCGACCCCCGCCCTGATCCGCGGGCGGACAACCCTGACCCCCGCCGCTCTGAGCGCGGCGACGAGCTGCTGGGCGGCCTCCAGCGCCGGGTGTTTGTAGAACACGCTGCCATAGCTGTTGACCCAGCCACGGTTGAACGTGAGCGCGCCCAGCTCGCCCTCGACTTCGATCGACGGCGCATAGCCGGTCGCGGGCGTGCCCCGGAGAGAGTCGAACATCGACTGGTCGGCGACCACCGTGCCCTTCAGCCGCCTGATGCCCGTTGTGCTGATCAGATTCGCAACCAGTTGCTGCACCGTGGCGCCGGTGCCATAGCTGGCGTGGTCAAATCCGGCCGAGCCGAACGTGGGGTCACCGCCGCCGCGCAGGTACAGGGTTCCGGTGTAGGTCCCGGCCTGCATCCGGCCGAGACCGAGCACGGCTGTGGAGAGCGTCGCGGAGGGGCCGAATCGCAGCAGCGCCGTCGAGGTCGTGTAGAGCTTCTCGACCGACGCCGGAAGGCGCCCGACGCGAGCATTCTTGGAGTAAAGGACCTGGCCGGTGCTCAGATCGACCACGTACGCGCCGCTGAAGTTCCCGGCGGCACGCATGGCCGCGTTCAGGGAACGGTCCAGCGATGCCACCGCCGCCGGGATCACGTGCGGGGAGGGGCTCACGTGGGGGGAGGGGCTCACGTGCGGGGAGCGGGCGGCGGCGCTGGCGGTGGCGCCCGTGACCAGCGCCCCTACGGCCAGGAAAGCTGCCAGCCTGGCTGGGATCCGCAGCATCGAGAGTATGTAACCGGTCAGCATGGCGAAAGCTTCGGTCACGGGCTGCAAGTCGCAGCGCAGCGAGACAGCCCGCGCGCTTGTGCGTGTATCGATTGCTGAGCTGGATCCCTCCGATGGAGGGAGTCTGGTTCCCGGCCGGGGGCTGAGCGCTAGGCGCTGGCGGCGTGAGCCTGTGGCTGCGGTGAGCCTGGAACCTCGCGCAGGCTGGAGAGGAAGAGAGTCTTGTCGATCCGACCGTTGAAGATCGGGACGCCCATTTCGACGCATTTGACGATCACGTCGCGTCGCTCCAAGCCGGCTTCCCTGGCAAGCTCGGTGGGCGTCAGGTGATTGGCCATCGGTGCGGTCCTCCTTCGCCGTTCACTGAATGGCCTCGAAGTATGACCCTTGCACCGGACGTGGGCAACGGAAATGGCCGAAGGGCCTACGCGGATGACCAGGTTTTCGCGGTCTTTGCCTGGCCGCGCTGCCGGCGCCGCCACCGGCGAACTTGCTCCTCTGGCCGTTCAATACACTGGCCAGAGATTCGGGGCGTGGCGCAGCCTGGTAGCGCGCACCGTTCGGGTCGGTGAGGTCCCCGGTTCAAATCCGGGCGCCCCGACTAAAAAACCCAGCATATGCTGGGTTTTTTTGGGCGCGTGGGACTGGTCGATTGGGCACGGATCGGTCATAAACATCCAAACACGGGCTTGTGACGAGCCTGAACCTCGGTGTTAGCAGGGATTTTGAACCCGGGGCCGCACCGGCAGCCGCGGTGAGGCCTAGGGTGGGTCATAGTGATGCGTTATGCTGTATGCATGAAGCGAACAACGATCATGCTGCCCAAAGATGTCGATGCTCGTCTCAGGCTGGAGGCGCGCAGGCGCGGTGTGTCGGTCGCGCAGGTCGCCCGAGAGGCGATCGAGCGGGAGCTACCGCCGCAGCCCGACGGGCGCTTAAGCTTCTTCGCGGTCGGCGACGGCTCTCCTCGGGACGCCTCGGAGCGAGTGGACGAGCTTGTCGCGGACGGCATCCGGCGGCGCCGCAGCGGCCGGCGCTAATCGTGTTGATCGTCGACGCCGGCCCGCTGTACGCGGCCGCCGCCCGACGCGACAAGCACCACGAGAGATCGGTGCAGCTGCTCTCCAGCGCCGAGCGCCCGCTGCTGGTCCCAGCGCTCGTGCTGACCGAGGTCAGCTACTTGATTAGCGATCGGATCGGCGCTAAGGCCGAGCTGGCGCTTGCGCGGTCGCTGGCCGACGGCGAGCTCGTCGTCGAGCCCGTCCTTGACTCCGACTGGGGCCGGATCGCCGAACTGATGGAGCAGTACCTCGACCTGCCGTTGGGGATGGTGGACGCATCCGTGGTCGCCCTCGCAGAGCGGCGTGGGCTCGACGTGATCGCAACCCTGGACCAACGCCATTTCCGCGCCGTCAGACCGCGACACGTGCAAGCCTTCACGCTGGTCCCGTGAGCCCACCGACGGCGGCGTTTCAGGCCTTGATCCCGGCTCGGCCCAGGTGTCCGCACCGTGCACGCTATCCGCGGTGAGCGGGTCACCGGCGAGTGTCGTCAGCGGTGGCGGGGCAATCTGGGTGGCGGGCAGCGTCGGCTCAACCGTGACGAGGATCGACCCCGCGACCGAGAGCGTCACGCAGAGGGTTACGCTCCCCGGGACGAACCTGGACGCGATCGCATACGGGGCGGGTGGAGTCTGGGCTGCGGACCCGGTCGAGCGCAAGCTCTTCGAGATCAATCCGATCACCGGGGTAAGTGAGCGGACGCTGTTGCTGGATCTG
>CAVWOK010000002.1:52500-490000 GCA_963756585.1 uncultured Solirubrobacterales bacterium
GGGCACGAACACGCGCCAGCGATGAGAGGGGAGCGGGAATGCCGGCAGGACCGAAGGCGTGTAGGCGAACACGTGGAAGTGGTCGTGCGACAGCGGCGGGTCGATGCTGACCTCGGCCATCAGCCAGTCCTGTCCATAGTCATCGCCGTCGAAGGACGTGTTCAGGCTGCGGCGGACGATGCTGCCCCCCCCGTCACATCCGACCAGCCAGTCGGCGCGAAGCGTCCGCTCGTGCGACCCATCGGCAGTGACCGCCACCAGTTCCGCACCGGCGGCGTGATGGTTGATGTCGGCCACCTCGGTCCCGCGCTCAATCGTCACGCCCAGGCTCTCGAGCTTCTCGTCAAGGATGCGCTGTGTCTCGGCTTGACTGAGCGTCAACATGAACGGATATGGCGAATCGACCCGCCTGAAGCTCACCCGAATGCTGTTACGCGCTCGCGTGTGAAACATGGCTCCGGTGACCCGGTGACCGAGGACGAGGAACTCCTCGACGACGCCGAGTTGGTGGAAGACCTCGAGCGTCCTGGCATGGATCCCGATCGCGCGCGACTCCGACGAGCGCGCGAGCTGCCTGTCCAACACTCGCACCTCGACTCCGCGCCGTGCGAGTTCGATCGCGAGCAGGACCCCAGTCGGCCCGGCACCGACGATCACGACCGGTACGTGGTTTTGATTGGACTCCATCGTTACCTCCTTCAGCTGGATCACGCTGGGATCGTGAGCCGGGCCGCTGACAGCCCGTTGAAGGTCCGCTGAAGCCCTCAAGGCATCGGGGTCAGCTGGCTTCAGGCTGTAGCCTTGGGCCCCGGGACCGGGTGAAGATGTCCGTGATCGAGTTTCGGCTTCTGGGTCCGCTCGAGGTGTGGCGGGATGGGCGGCGGCTTACAGTGGGCGGCGCGAAGCCACGAGCCCTTCTGGCGGTCCTGCTTCTGCGCGCAGGCCGCGTCGTCTCTACCGATGAGCTGATCGAGGCGCTGTGGGGCGAGCATCCACCGGCCGGCGCCGCCAATGCGCTCCAGGCTCACGTGAGCGCCCTGCGCCGGGCGCTCACGCCCGGGCGCGGCCGACGCGACGCGGAGCAAGTGGTGGTCACCCGATCGCCGGGGTACCTCCTCCCGCTCGACTGCCACGACCTAGATCTGGTGCGCTTCGCGCAGCTGCTCGCCGAGGCCCGGGCGGCTGTGGCCAAGGATCCCGCGCTGGCAGCCGAGCTGTTCAACGAGGCGCTCAGGCTGTGGCGAGGGCCCGCGCTCGCCGATTTCGCTTACGAGTCGTTTGCCAGCGCTGACCTCGCTCGGCTCGAAGAAATGCGACTCAGCGCCGTGGAAGACCGCCTGGAGTGCGAGCTCGCTCTCGGCCGCCACGCCGAGGTGGCCGCGCAACTCGAGGGCCTGGTCGCGGAGCACCCGCTGCGCGAACGGCTGGCGGGCCAGCTAATGCTCGCCCTGTACCGCTGTGGCCGCCAGGCGGAGGCCAGTCGCGTCTTTCAGACGACTCGGCAAACGCTGGTCGACCGACTAGGCATGGAACCCGGACCCCCGCTACGCCAGCTCCTGCAACGAGTCCTCGAGCAGAATCCCGACCTTGAGCTCTCGCACGAGGGCGCAGCGCCTACGGGCCCAGCTCGACCGCTTCACAACCTCCCGGTCGAGCTTACGTCGTTCATCGGGCGCGAGCGCGAGCTCGCGGAGGTTTCCGCGCTGCTCTCGCGCAATCGACTGGCCACTCTGACCGGTGCGGGCGGCTCGGGCAAGACCCGACTCGCGCTGCGGGCCGCAAGGCAGGCGCTCCCCGACTATCCGGACGGCGTCTGGCTGGTAGACCTCGCCCCGCTGACCGATCCCGCCCTGGTCGCGAGCGCGATCACGGCCGCCGTCGGGATCCGCGCCCAGGCCGGCTCGCTGCTCGAGGCCCTCAAGCGCTCGCTACGCGACACGCACTCGCTGATCGTGCTCGACAACTGTGAGCACCTGATCGACGCCTGCGCCCAACTCGTTCACGAACTTCTCAGTACCTGCGAGCGCGTGAGGATCCTGGCTACCAGCCGTCAACCTCTGGGGCTCGCTAGCGAGGTCTGCTGGCCGGTTCCAGGCCTCGACGTTCCCGGCGCCGACACCGCGCTGTCGGCTGGGGAACTCGGCCGCTGCGCAGCGATCCGTCTGTTCACCGAACGAGCGAGTGCTGCGCGCGCTGGCTTCTGTCTCGATTCAGCCACCACTGACAGCGTGGCGCGCATCTGCCGGCGCCTGGACGGGATCCCGCTCGCGATCGAGCTGGCCGCGGCCAGAACGCGCGCACTCAATCCCGCCGACATCGTCCAGCGGCTCGATGATCGCTTCAAGCTGTTGAGGAGCGGAACGCGCGATGCGATCGCCCGCCATCAGACGCTTCAGGCGACCGTCGACTGGAGCCACGAACTCCTGAGCGAGTCCGAACGCGTCCTGTTCCGGCGCCTGTCGGTGTTTGCGGGGGGATGGACGGTCGCCGACGCGGAAAGCGTTTGTGCCGACGACGTGCTCCCGGCAGACGAGGTATTCGACCTGCTGAGCGAGCTGGTGGCCAAATCACTCGTCGTGGCCGAGCCGCAGCTCGCCGGGATCGCCCGCTACGGAATGCTCGAGACGCTCCGCGCCTACGCCGTGCAGCAACTCCGTGCCGCCGGCGAGCGAGAGCCCCTGGGTCGTCGTCACTTCGACCATTTCCTTGACCTCGCCGAGGACGCTCACAAGCGACGCCAGAGCACCGGCATCGACGCCGAACTCAAAACGATCAGCGCCCACCAGGACAACATCCGCGCGGCGTTGGGATTTGCCCACACAGTCGATCCCGATGGCATGCTGAAACTGGCCGCCGCCAGCGAGCAGCTTTGGCTGGCAGGCAACATCACCGAAGGGCGCACGTGGCTCGATCAGGCGCTCGCATTAGCGACCGAGCGAGCGCATCAACGTGTCCGCGCGCTAAACACGGCCGCCGGGCTCGCCCAACTGCAACAGGACCCTGAGACCGCCCGTCCGCTCCTCGACGAAAGCCTGAAGTTGGCCAAGCGACTCGGTGACAGGCCCGGCGAGGCCTGGGCCTGGCTGTGGCGGGGGTTCGTCGAGCTCAACTTGGATCCGCCGAGATCGGACGCGGCGCGGCGGAGCCTCGAACTGCATGAGCAGATCGGCGATCGCCTCGGCGTGTGCCACTCCCTGGTCTTCCTGGGGGTCGTTCTGACCCAGCAGGCCGACACGATGCGAGAGGGGCAGGATGCGCTGCGGCGGGCCGTCGCCATGGCGGAGGAGCTCAACGATCCCTGGGGAGAAGGCTTCGCGCACGTGTTCCTGGGATCGGCCGAGGTTTTCTTCGGGGACCCCGAGCTTGCCGTGACCCACCTGGACCGCGCCGTGCGCTCGCATGCCCTAGGCCCTATCCGTGGCACCGCGGTGGAAGCGGTAGCCCGGCTTGCCGTCGAGCAAGATCCAGAGCGCGCTGTCCGCCTGGTCGGAGCGTGCGCCGCAATACGAGAGGCGGGCGGCGGCAGGCCTCCACCTTGGCTCAAACGGCGCGGGCAAGCGGTTCGCGCCGAAGCCGAGCGGATCCTCGGACCAGAAGAGGTCCAACGAATCTGGGAGGAGGGCCGGGGGATGCGCACCGAGCAAGCGATCGCTTACGCGCTCGACCACGACGCTGCGCCGATGGTTGGCTAGGGTCACCGAGACCGCCGGATCTCGGTCCAGCCGGCACCCATGCCGCGGATTGTGCTCGCGAGCCGACAGCAATCGATGGGAGCATGGAAGGGGCTCTCTTGCTGGGTCAACCACATCCCCTTTCTGACCCAGCGACCTCGACCAGTGCGTGGCCTTCTACCGGGAAGTGGTCGGGCACGCAAACAGATGCAGCTTCCGGCGGCCGAGCCCGATGGGCCAGGCCGACATGCTCTGGTCACGCTTGTCACCGGCGCGACGCTACACCCGCCTCGCCGACGTCGTGTGCTCGGTGCGCGACCGCGAGCCAACACGACGCTTCTGCTCCGCCACGGATCCGAGCAAGTTGCGGCCCCTCGACCAGAGTGTCCAGTTGGACGACAGGGAGCACTGAAGTGCGCGGAGCCGGGTGGGGCGCCCGCTCCGCGAGGCGAAGGAGCAGTCGTCGATTTTCGGCGCCACTGCCGCGTTATTGGCGTTGCGAGCGTCTCAGGTCGACGTCACGAGAGTGTCGCAGCGGACGATCGGCGAGAGCGACGCCGGCTCTGTTGGAAACGGCCGCTCCCCGAGTGGCGTTGCAGAAGTGGAGGTCCGGGCGTCGGCGCCGTCGGCCGCGTGCGGGGTTACGCTCCGCTTCGCGATCGGTTGATCAGCCATCCGCCGTCGACGACGCCGCGCTGTCCCCACTCGTCCGGAGCGGTCGCGAAATCAGCCACTACCGCGGCTACTCCTCCCGCAGTGGAAGCGGCCACGGTGTCCTGCCTCAAGCAGAGCCGGTGAACGGCCCAACGATCGGGCTTGGTGCTTGCTTTCGCTTCTCGAGGTCGACTCAGCGCTCCAGAGCGATCAGTCGAGCGGCGTGTAGTAGCACCGGTCGGGCGGGTAGCGCTCGAGGACGAGCCCGAGCGCCTCATAGAACGGGACTGTGGCCGGGGTCGGCCCGATCGTGGCCGCGGTGCAGCCGGCAGCGGCGGCGGCGCGCAGCGCCTGCAGAACGAGCGCTCTGCCGATGCCGCGTCGTCGCTCCTGCGCGTCGACGGCAAGTTCGATCACTCCTGCAGTGGCGCCGTCGATGAACACGCTTACCACGCCGACGGTGCGGCCGGTGAGCAGCGCGGCGTAGTGGCGAAGCGGCGCCGCGTCGTCGAGCCCGAGTGATCCCAGCAGTCTGGCGTCGTCGGGGTTATCGAGCGCTTCGGCTAGCGAGGCTGGGTCATGGATACGGACGATCTCCAGCTCGGCGGGCTCGCGACTGTCCGAGAGATCGAGATCTGCGATCCAGGCGGCCATGTGGACCGCTGAGCGCTCTGGCTGACAGCCGGCGCGCTCTAGGCGCTCGCGCAGATCGGGCGGCTCGGTGTCCTGCTCGAGGAGCCACTGCGCGGGCGCGTGGCGCTGTTGCAGCCAGCCGAGGACCGACGCGATCTGCTCGTCGGCGTCGGGCTCGGGCAGGCGGCTGCAGACGACGCCGTTGCGGGTGTTGTCGAACCGCCCGGTGAGGACGGCGAAGCCGTCGCCGACAACGCGCGTCTCGGCCAGCGGTGAGCGAGCGAGCAGCCCAAAGAGGGCGGCCTCCGTGCTCCACGTGGCCTCGGCGTACCGCTGGGGCAGCTCGCCCCGGTCGCGCGCCTACCCCACCCGCTCGCGCAGCCAACCTGCCAACTCGCTGGTGACGCGCTCGACCATCCAACCCTCGGGCTCCAGGCCAACCGAAACGAGCACTTTGGCGATTACCGGGTCGGCCGTGCCCTCGATACATACGCCTAGTGCCGTGCGCCCGGCCGCGTTACGCGCGTGCTTATCAACGGGGATCCACCCGACGAGGTAGTCGACGGTGTCCAGCCACCCGTTGGCGGCCGCCAGATGCAGAGCGGTGTCACCCGATTCGGGATCACGCGCGTTCGGTGGTGCCCCCGCCTCCAACAGCCGGTAGACGTCGTCCGCGCGTCCTGCCCGCGCCGCGTCCAGCAACTCGCGGCCTAGCGTGTCAACACGCGCGATCAACGCCGGCCAGCTGCGCTCACCGAGCCCGCGCGCAACCGCGTGCTGCGCGTCCGCCAGGCATGGCTCCCGGTCCGAGCGCAGACGCGCCAGCGCGCTCGGATCTCCGGCTCGCGCCGCCCGCGCTCGACGTCGATCCGATGATCGGGCTTCGCAATTACGGCGCGAGAATCTCGCGTGTGCCGCCTGGCAACGCCAACGCGCCGAGCGCTCTGCGTCTTTCGGCCACACAGCGTTCCCCAGGGGCGCTGCGGTCAGAACCCCGTGGCTGCTTGCACTGCGGCGTGACAGTCATAGACGTCTGATGTAAGAGACAGCAGGCAGCTTCGAATCCGGCCGATCGACGTCGAGGACCAGGCGCGGCTGGCCGAACTGTTTGACCGGATGAGCCCGGAGTCCCGGCTGAGGCGATTTCTGACGCCGAAGCCCAGGTTGAGTTTCAGCGAGCTCGCGTATCTGACCGATGTGGATCACGTTGCGCATGAGGCGCTGGCGGCGGTCGACCAGCGGGACGGCTCGATCGTCGGCGTCGTCCGGTACGTGCGCTGCGGCGACCTGCCAGGCGTCGCCGACATGGCGATCGAGGTGGCCGACGAGCTGCAGGGAATGGGCATCGGCACGCTGTTGGGTCGACGTCTGATCGAGCGTGCGTGCGCAAACGGGGTCGAGCTCCTGGCGGCGACGACGCCATGGGAGAACCGGCCGGCCCGGGCGCTGCTGCGGCGACTCGGGTTCCGAGCGCGCAGCAGCCAGGGAACGGAGATCCGCCTGGAGCTCGCGCTCGCCGCGCAGCCACGGTAGAGGCCGGGCAAAAGGGTGGGGTAGAGCCGAGTCGCTGCTGCAACATCCCGGTGGCCTGCGGTGGACCTACTGAGCGCGCGCGGGGGATGTGGCAGGATTTTTTCGATGCGCTTCGATGAAGTCGCGCGGGTTGTCGAGGGGCTTCCCTACATGTCGCCCGACCTCGGTCGTCGGATCTACGACCACCTGCGCGAGACGCGGCCCGAGCACGTGCTCGAGCTCGGCACCGCTTACGGCGTGGGCACGGCGTACATGGCTGCGGCGCTGGAAGCCAACGGGCACGGGGACCTGACCACGGTCGACTACTCGCTCGCCCGCTTTGACCCGAGCCCTGAGACGCTGTTGGCCGAAGCCGGGCTGATGCACCGTGTCAAGCTGGTGCGGGACTTCTCCTCGTATACCTGGTTTCTGAAGGAGGAGATCGAAGCGCGGTCGAACTCGAGCGGCAACTGCGAGCCACGCTATGACTTCGCCTACCTTGACGGCTGCAAGAACTGGACCGTCGACGGCCTGGCTGTTCTGCTGATTGAGAAGCTGCTGCGGCCCGGTGGTTGGCTGCTCATCGACGATCTGCAATGGCGGTATGCCGATCACGAGTGGGGTCACCTCTATGACGGCGACGGAAAACCGCTGGGGCCACTCTCTGAGCGTGAGCGCGAGCAGCCGCACCTGCAGGCGGTCTTTGAGCTGCTGGTCATGCAGCACCCCAACTTCACCCGGTTTCGAATCGAGGACGATTGGTTCGGGTGGGCCTGCAAGCTGCCGGGGGCCGAGCGCCGCCTCGAGCTCTCCTCGAGCCGCCCTCTGACAGTGCTGCTGGCCACGCGGTTACGGCGGGCTACGCGCCGGCGGCGGGCCAGCCGTCCGCACAGCACGGTGAGCTGAGGCCCGCCCCGTGACACGCACGGCGTCACTGACCCCCGGCACGCCGCAAGCCCTGCTCCGGCGACACGCGCTGCGTCACTGACCCCCGGCACGCCGCAAGCCTGCTCCGGCGACACGCGCTGCGTCACTGACCCCCGGCACGCCGCTTGCGGGCTTCCTTGCGCTGCTGGCGGCGCACCTCTCGCGGCGGGCGCAGGCTGATCGGGCGATCGCGGGTGCGGCGCAGGATCAGGAAGGCGACCGTGCCCCACATCGCCGGAATCCACAGGGCGATCGCGTGATAGACGACCGTCGCGGCGGTCGCCAAGGTGGCCGAGGTGCCGTACAGGACGAACATCCCCACCAGACTCCCGTCAAGCACACCGATGTTGCCGGGAACGGGAATCAGGTTCGACAGATAGCCGATCTGGTAGGCGAGCACGATCGTCGCCAGCGGGGGAACCTTCCCGGCGGCAGCGAAGCAGGCCGCGAGCACGCCGATGTCGCACCACAGAAACGCGATCGCCCCGACGATCCGCCAGTCGCCCGTGAACATCACCTGCTCGGTGAGCCGGATCGTCGAGGCCACCTCGACCAGCAGGGTTCTGAGCTTTCCCGGCGAGCGCCCGGCAGCGAGCCGCTCGCTGAACCGCGGCAGCATCAAGAAGAACACGAACACCACCACTCCCACCAGCCCTGGAGCGAGGCTGAGCAGCGGATCACTGGGCCCCGGCAGGATGCCCACCCACAGCGCGAGGCCCGCGAGCGCGAGCGTGATCACGTTGATCGCGCTGGTGAGCAGGAACAGGACCGCCGAGCGCTCGGCGATCCGGGTGGGCTCGCCGCCTCGCTCGACGAGCAGCCACGCGCCGACTGCGACGCTGCCGGCGCCCCCCAACGACACCGCTGCACCGAACGCAAGCTCGCTGAGCGCGACGCGCGCGCCGAACCGCACCGGAGCCCGGTCGAACACCTGCAGGAAGGCGACGACGTATCCCACGCACGAGAGGATCTCCAGCACGACCGCGACCACAAGCCAGCCGGGGCTCATGTCGCCGACGGCGTCGGCGACCCCCTTCAGCCCTGGGACGGCCAGCAGCAGGCCGACCACGATGGCGACCAGAATCGCCAGCGAAATCAAGCCGCGCCAGAGGCTGCGGCTCGGTTCCTGAGTTCGTGGCAGCAGCGCATCCTCTCCCGTGGCTGCTTTCCGGCCCCGGCGCGTGCGTTCGTCGGCGGCGGCCATGGTTGACTATTCAAGCAGTGCGGCGAGTTGAGCTCGAGGGCGTGGACGCGGTCGGCATCCGGGCTGACAACCCGGGCCCCTTCACATTGAGCGGAACCAATTCGTGGATCGTTTCGAGCATGCCGGCATGGGTGGTGGATCCGGGGCCGGATCTGGCCGAGCACGTCGACGCGGTCGCCAGCGAGGTCGCCCGGCGAGGCGGGCTCGGCGGCATCGCGCTGACCCACGATCACTCCGACCACAGCCAGGCTGTCGCGCCGCTGCGCGAGCGCTTCCCGGATGCGCCGCTCGCCGGCGGCCGCGGCGCGGTGGACGTGCTGCTGGCCGATGGAGCCCGCTTTGGGCCGTTTGAGGCGGTGGCCACACCCGGCCATGCGCCCGACCACTTCGCGTTCGTCAACGCCGACGTGGCGTTCACGGGCGATGCCGTGCTCGGTCAGGGAAGCGTCTTCATCGCCCCCGACCCGGATGCGCTGGCCGGCTACCTGGAGGGCCTCGCCAAGCTGCGCCGCCGACCACTGAAGCTGCTGTGCCCGGGCCATGGGCCGCCGGTGTGGGAGCCGGAGGCGAAACTGGACGAGTACGTGGCCCATCGACTCGATCGCGAGCGCCGGCTTGTGGCGGGTCTCGCGGCCGGCGCCCGCTCGGTGGATGAGATGCTCGACGCCGCCTGGGATGACGTCCCCGCCCACCTGCGGCCGGCCGCGGCGGTAACGCTCGCTGCTCACCTGGACAAGCTGGCCGCCGAAGGCAGGTTGCCCGACGGGGTCCAGCGCCCCGCCGAGCTTGGCGTAAGAGAGCCGTGATCAGGCCGGAATCGGGCGGCGTCCGTTCGATTCGGCCAGCCGCTGTGCGGCGAGCTTCATCGCCGCGGCTAGCGGCGTCGTGTGGTCGGCGTCGGCATGGTCATAGATCTCGCGCAGGGTGTCGCCGATCGAGCTGACCCGGCGGCGCGCGCGCACCGGGTTGTAGCCGCCGATCTCTTCGGCGATATTGATCAAGCCGCCCGCGTTGACGACGAAGTCCGGCGCCCACAGAACCCCGTGCGCCTGCAGGAGCTCGGCGACGCGGTCGTGGGCAAGCTGATTGTTGGCTGCGCCCGCGACCACGCGGCAACGCAGGCGCGGGACGGACTCGTCGTCGAAGATTCCGCCCAGCGCGCAGGGGACCAGCACGTCGACCTCGCTGACCAACGCCTCGTCGGGGCTGCTCCACCGCGCCCCGAGCTGCTCGGCGAAGGCGCTTTTGTGTTGATCGAGATCTGCGACCCGCAGCCTCGCTCCGGCGCGTGCGCATCGCTTGGCCACTCTCGAGCCCACGTGACCGAGCCCGATGACGCAGATCGTGCGGTCGCGCAGCGAGCGCTCCGAGAAGGCGCGCTCGCAGGAGGCGAGGATCGCTGTCTCCACGCCGAGCGCCGTCAGCGGACTGGGATCGCCTGAGCCGCCACGGCTTCGCGCGAGGCCGGCGACATGGCTGGTGCGCTGGGCGATCACGCTCATGTCGCGGCTCGAAGTCCCCACGTCCTCGGCGGTGATGTAGCGGCCCGCGAGGGTCTGCACCGCATCGCCGAAATCGAGCAGCGCCGCATGGCGCCGTTCGGCGGACAGCCGCCCGTCGGTGGGGAGCATGATCACCCCCTTGCCACCTCCCAGGCCCAGGTTCGCGACTGCCGCCTTGAGCGTCATCGCCCGTGACAGGCGCAGCGCATCGCGCATCGCGGCGCGCGAGTCCGGATAAGACCACATCCGGCACCCACCGAGCGAGGGGCCGCGCAGCGTCGAGTGCACCGCAACGACCATGTAGAGACCTGATCGCCGTCCGCGGCGAACGTACAACTCCTCGTGATCGAGGTTCTCGAGGTAACGCTCTATGTCAACTCAGCCTAGCGACGAAGTCAGCCCGCCCATGACCGTCTTGTGGCGAGCATGCCGCTTCGAGATGAAGTTGACGACCTTCCCTTGGGTGGCCTTCGTCGTACTGGCACCGACCGAGGACGCGCCGCTCTGGCTGCCCGTGGTCGTGCCCGTGGCGGCACTGCCGCCGGTTGCACCAGTGGTGCTCGGGGTGTTGGTTTCAGTGGCGGTCCCGGTGCTGGCCGGAGTCCCGGTGCCCATCCCCGTTGCAGTTGTGCCTGGAGTGCTCGTGCCGCTTTGCGTCGCCGCTCCGGTCCCGGGGGCGGCTCCGCTTCCCGTCGCGCTCTGATCGGCAGCGCCTGGGCCCGTGCCGCTTGCGCCCGTTGTGCCAGTCGTGCCGGTTGTGCCCGGTGCGGTCGGGCTCCCGGTGGCTGTGCCCGCACTGGACTGGGACGGCGAGCCGTTCGTGGCGTAGAGCAGGTTGTCGGGGTCGAGCGTTTCGCTGATCGGAACCTGCTTGGACGAGCGCGCGGTGTTGGAACTGGCCCCTCGTCTACGCGCGCTAGGGATGGATTGCGGACCGCGGGTGGCCGGCGTTGCGGACTTCGGCCGGGTTGTCGTTGACGCAGCCGCGGTCCCGGCAACCGCATGTGAGGCACTCCCCGAGGGGTGCGACGCGGAAGTGGCCGATGTCGGGGCCGCGGACGAGCTGGGCGCTGCGGTGGTGCCCGGAGCAGTCGCGGCGAGGTGGTGGTGGGCGCGGTGCGCGGGCGGGGCACTGAGGCTCTTCTGAAGTTCGACCGCGCCGCCGGCTGTCACGACCGCCGCGGCGATCAGGGTGACGACGTGGCTCGCGCTGCCGGCCAGCAGGCCGGCGGATGCTGCCGCACCGGTTCCCGCCGCACCGCCTGCCGCCGCAGCCCCGCCGCCGGCCGCGGCGCCGCCCCCAGCCAGGGCGCTGCTGCTGGCCGCGGCGCCGCCCCCGGCGCTGGTGCCCCAGCCGAGCAGGTTGGCGATCAGCCCGAGCGGGCCAAGGGTCGGGGTCAGGGCGGCGAGATGACGGGTAACCCCGCGCACCTCGGTGCGGAACTCGCGGCACTCGGGGCAGTCCCGCATGTGCCGACGCGCGAGCCCACTGGTCCGCACCCCCCGGTCGTGAGCGAAGATCAGATCCTCACGGATCTTGGCGCAGGCGGTGTCGCGAGCCTCGCTGGCCTGCGCCAGGCTCACCCTGGCCCGCACCAGGAGCGACTTGACCGCCGGAACCGAGACGCCGAGCGCGCCGGACACGTCCGCATAGGTCATGCCGCTCAATTCGCGCATCAGCAGCGCCGATCGCTGCTGGTCGGGGAGACGCTGGACATCGGCGATCAGGCGACGGAGCGCGTCTCGCTCCTCCACCTTGGCCACCGGGTCCTGAATTTCCGGCGCGAGCGCGTCGATCTCCTGGACGGCGATCGGCTGGGGACGGCGGAGCTCGTCGACGCAGCGGTTGTGGGCGATCCGATACAGCCACGCTCGCAGCGCCAGCCTGCGATCGTTGGCGCGAAGGCCGTAGAAGGCCCGCACGAATATCTCCTGGAGGGCGTCCTCGGGGTCCTGTCCAGTGCCCGCCAGCATCTGACGCGTGTAGGCGAACAGCCGCGGGCGATAGCGATCGTGGATCACCCGGAAGGCGTCGTCGTTGCCCTCGCGAAACAGCGTCACGAGTTGCTCGTCGGAGCGGATCCGAAGCAAGGGGGCGCCGATCGCGATCCGACTGCGCCTGAGGCCTACCGATGCTGGGAGTGCGGAGGCTTCCACTAACGACCCTGGGACATGCTAACGGGTGATCGCGGCGAAAGTGCTGGATCGGCCGATAACGGCCGGCGGTACCCTGCGAGCTGAAATGGACGCGGCATCGGGCATCGGGATCCCCGTGGCATTCGGAGCGGGCCTGATCTCGTTCCTTTCGCCCTGCGTACTGCCGCTGGTTCCGGGCTATATCTCGGCGGTCGCGGGGGTGGCGCCGGAACGGGTCACGACCAGTCGGGTGATTCTCCCCAGCCTCGCGTTCGTGGGCAGCTTCTCGTTCATCTTCATCGCTCTGGGGCTGCTGGGTCAAAGGGCGTTGCGGACCGCGCTGACAGGTCCGGCAGCGCTGAAGATCTCGGGCGCGGTGATCATTGCCATGGGGATCGTGTTCGTGCTGGCCCCCTTCGTGCCGGCGCTGAGCCGCGAATGGCACGTCGACAGGCTGATGGCACGCGCCGGCCGGGGTGGACCGGCACTGGCGGGGGCTGCATTCGCGCTCGCGTGGACCCCCTGCACGGGACCGACCCTGGGGGCGATCGTGACCGCCGCGGGAACTTCGAGCTCGGCGTCGCGTGGCGCCGTCCTGCTGGCGGTGTATTGCGCGGGATTGGGGGTGCCGTTTCTGATCACCGGACTGGCTTTCGGTCGGGCAACGGCTGCGTTTGCGGTCATCAAGCGTCACTATCCGATCGTGATCGGGATCGGCGGCGCGGTCCTGATCGGCATGGGAGTGTTGATCTGGACCGGCGAGTTCACGCAGCTCAACATCACCGTCAGCAACTGGCTGCAGAGCCTCGGCCTGCCGAACTTCAACTCCGACACGTAGAACGCCCGACGTCCAGGTGCGGTCAGCCTTCGTAGCCCGGCTCGCCGGGCAAGACGATCCGCGCCGTCTCGCCCTGACGCACGACCCGCGGCTCCACGGGCGCGACCGTGCTCGATCGAGCGTGACGCAGCAGCTGCTCTGCCGAGCCGAAGAAGGCAAGCTGCTCGAGATGCTTGATCGTCGGGAAGACGAGCATTATCTCGTGTTCGCGCGAGGCGGCGAGCGCCGCCGCCGGCGTGTACCAGCGCGCATCTACCACCTCCTCGCCGTCGATCGTGGGCTCGGCGCCCTCCGGCAGGCTGGCGAGGAAGAACCACGTGTCGTAGCGGATCTTGACCACCGCCGGGGTGATCCAACGGGAGAAGGCGACCAGTTGGCTGGGGTCGGTGAGCTCGATCCCCGCCTCCTCGCGAAGCTCACGGACCGCTGCTGCTCGGAGCGCCGCCTCGCCGTGGCCATCGAGCTTGCTGACCGCGCCACCGGGAAACACCCAGGCGCCGCCCATGAAGCGCGCATTCGGCGTGCGCTGCGCCAGCAGTACCTCGAGCGCCTGATCGCCGCCCCGCAGGAGGATCACGGTGGCCGCGAGCCGCGGAACCGTGGCTGGACCGGTGTGGAGCTCAGCTCCAGGCTCGGGCCGGTCGATCGACATCCCGCGACCCTACCTGGAGTTTGCTGCCGATACGCTTGGGCACGTGAAGTACATGTGTGAATCGTGCGGGTTTATCTACGACCCGGCGGAGGGAGATCCGGACGGCGGGATCCCGCCCGGAACCGAGTTCGCGGACATTCCGGACACCTGGTTCTGCCCGGTGTGCGGCGCGCGCAAGCAGGATTTCGCCCCCTACGAGGAGTGACGCATCCAACCCCCGCGGGGGTGTTATGCAGCCACGTGACCGAGCCGGCCGACGCTCGCCTCCGCGATCGACGACGCGGTGATCGCCACCAGCCTGCGCAGGTCATGCTCCGAGATCGCAAGCGGCGGCATCAGCACGATCACATCGCCGAGCGGACGGACGATCGCCCCCCGCTGCCGCGCCGCCAGGGCCACGATGTTGCCAAGACGCTCGCCCACGGAGGGTCGGACGAGCTCGATCCCGACCATCATGCCGCGATGCCTGACCGCGGCCACCGCGGGCAGCGCTGCGATGCGGTGCTCGAGCAGCCGCGACAGAAGGTCGATCTTCGGCTGCAGACGCTCGACGGTGCGCTCACTGTCGAACGTCTGCAGGGTGGCGATCGCGGCCGCGCAGGCGAGCGGATTCCCGGTCAGGGTCTGGCCGTGCAAGAAGGTCCTGACCTGTTCGACGCGTCCCAAGAACCCTTCGTAAACGCGCTCGGTGGTGACCGTCGCCGCCAACGGCAGATATCCGCCGGTGAGCCCGTTTCCGAGGCACAGCAGATCCGGGCAGACGTTCTCGTGGTCACAGGCGAACATCCGTCCCGTGCGGCCAAAGCCGGTCGTGACCTCGTCGCAGATCAACAGCACGCCATGCGCATCGCACAGCTCGCGCACGCGCCGCAGATATCCACGTGGTTGCATCCTCATTCCCGCCGCCGCCTGGACGAGCGGCTCGACGATCACCGCCGCCACCCGGTCGCCGTGGCCCGAGAGCAGCGCGTCCAGGTCAGCGGCGTCGCCGGAGCGCGCCTGCAATGCCTCGAACAGCAGCGGCTGGTAGAGCGAATGAAGCGGATCGATCCCACCGACTGACAGCGCCCCGAGCGTGTCACCGTGGTAGGCGTTCGTCAGGCAGATGAACCGCGTGCGCTGGCTCTCGCCGCGCTGCGCCCACCACTGGAACGCGATCTTGAGCGCGATCTCCACCGCCGCCGAGCCGCTGTCGGAGTAGACCACGCGCTCCAATCCGGGCGGCGTGACGGCGATCAAACGCTGCGCGAGCTCGATCGCGGGCGCGTGAGAGAGGCCGGCCAGTGTGGAGTGCGCGACTCGGGCCAGTTGGTCTTTGATCGCGCCGTCGATCGCCGGATGGCGATGTCCGTGGACGTTGCACCACGAGGATACGCCGTCGATGTAGGCGACGCCGTCGCTGTCGTAGAGGTTCGTGCCCGCGGCGTGATCGATCAGCAGCAGCGGCTCGTCCTGGCACCACGCCTGCTGCTCGATGAACGGATGCCAGAGATGGCGATGATCGGATTCGATCAGCTCAGCGGTGGTGGTCATGGCCCAGGCTAGGCCGCTCGCCGGACCGGCTCGGGCGCTTCGTGGTCGAACACGGCGCCGGTCTGAGGTTGGCTGGTGCTGCGCTGCTGCACGCTGGCGAGCCGGGTGCCGAGGTGAAAGCCCGCCGCGCGGGCGGCCGCGCCGAGCGTCTGGGCGGCAGCGCGAAGCTCCTCCTCGCGATGGGTGGCCATCACCGTCAGCCGCAGCCGCGAGGTGGCCGGCGGCACTCCCGGGGGGCGGATCGAATGGGCAAACACGCCGCGCGCGAATGCCCTCTCGCAGATCCGCAGCGTGAGCTGGGGGTCGCCGATCACCAGCGGCAGGATCGGTGTCCGGGAGGCGGACACGTGGAAGCCTTCCTGGACCAGCGCTTCGCGGAGCGCAGCGCCGTTGGCGGCGAGGCGGCCGATCCGGTACGGCCGCTCCTCCAGGAGGTCGAGTGCCGCCAGCGCAGCCGCGACCGCCGGCGGCGGGGGCGCGCTCGAGAACTGCAGTGTCCGCGCGGCGTTGACCAGATAGCGAACCATGGCCGCGTCGCCGGCGACGAACCCGCCGTAGGAGCCGAGCGCGTTGCCGAGTGTGCCGACGATCAGATCGACCTGGTTTTCGAGCCCCGCCTCGGCCACTGCCCCATGTCCGGCGGGACCCAGCACCCCGGTCGCGTGCGCCTCGTCAACCAGCGTACGCAGACCGAAGCGCTGGGCGAGCTCGACGATCTCCGCCAGCGGTGCCACGTCGCCGCTGTTCGAGAACACGCTGTCGGTGACGATCAACGCACCGCGCCCCTCTGCCTGCTCGATCCCCCACCGCAGGTGCTCGGGATCGCAATGCTGAAAAACGAATACTTCCGCGCGCGACAGCCGGCAGCCATCGACGATCGATTCGTGGTTGTGCTCGTCGGAGAAGATCACCTCGCCGGGCCTGGCCAGCGTGCTTATGCAGCCCGCGTTGGCGAGGTAGCCAGAGCCGAACAGGAGCGCTGCGTCACGCCGCACGAACGCCGCCAGCTGCTCCTCGAGGCGGCGGTGGATCGTCATCGTGCCCGACACCAGTCGCGAGGAGCCCGCGCCGGCGCCCCAGCGCATCGCTGCCTCGGCCGCTGCCTCGCGAATCGCCGGATGGTCTGCCAGCCCGAGGTAGTTGTCCGAGCACAGCAGCAGGACGGGATTGCCGTCGAGCAAGACGCGTGGCCCCTGCGGGCCGCTGACGAGGCGCGTGCGGCGCTGCAATCCCACCAACCGCAGCTCATCCAACCGCGCCTCGATGTCGATCATCCCAGCCGAGAAGCTAGACCCCGGCTCGGACGGTTTCGCGGGACTATGATCCTCCGATGCCCGACCGCCTGTACTTCACTGACTCCGACCAGGCCAACGAGCTGATCGCCGCCGACCCGATGGCGCTGCTGATCGGCTTCGCGCTCGACCAGCAGGTCTCGGTGCAGAAGGCGTTCTCGGCCCCGCTCGAGCTGCGTGAGCGGCTGGGGTCAATCGATGCCCGGACGCTGGCCGACGCCGACCTCGAGCCCGTCTTCCGGGCGCGCCCCGCGATCCACCGCTTCCCGGGCTCGATGGCCAAGCGAGTTCACGAGCTCGCGGTCCACGTGCGCGACGAGTACGACGGCGATGCGGCGCGCGTCTGGACAACTGCCGCGGACTCGGAGCAGCTGCGGGCGAACCTCGCGGGGCTGCCCGGCTTTGGCGAGATGAAGATCAAGGCGCTGGGGTCGGTGCTCGCCAAGCGCTTCGGCGTCGCCGCTGCGGCCGACCTGGTGCCGTGGCACCCGACGCTCGGGGACGTCGACTCGTCGCAGGCGCTGGCCGACTACCAGGCTGCCAAGCGCGCCCACAAGGCGGAGTGGACCAAGGCGCGGGCGCGGGCGTAGCGGTCGCCAGGCCCCCTTGTTCAGCGGCCCTTCCAGCGCGGAGGCCGCTTGTCCGCAAACGCGCGAACGCCTTCGCGGAAATCCTCGGAGGACAGGCTGTCTCGCCGCAGGCGCATCAGCTCGCGTTCGACGTCGGGTGCCAGCGCGCCCTGCGCGGCGAGCAGCGCGGCGATCACCCGCTTGTTGCCTCGTTGCGAGAGTGGCGCGTTGCCGGCGATCTCGCGTGCCAGCGACAGGGCCTCGTCGGTGAGCCGCTCGGGCGCCACGACCGCGCTGACCAGCCCCCAGAGATGAGCGGTCTCGGCATCGATCCGGCCGGCGAGGAAGAACAGCTCCCGCGTGCGGGGCGCGCCGATCGCATCGATGAACTTCTTGATCCCGGTATGGGAGTAGACGAGCCCCAGCTTCGCCGGCGGCATCCCGAGCTTGATCGCGCTCGACGCGAGCCGCAGATCACATGACAGCGCCAGCTCAAGGCCGCCGCCGATCGCGTGGCCGTTGAGCGCCGCGACGGTCGGATACGGGTAGGTCTCGATCGCGTGCAGCGCGGCGGCGAAGGGGTGCGCGACGAGCTCCTCGGCCCCTCTGGTGGGCGCGCCCTCGGGAAGGTCAGCGATGTCATAGCCGGCCGAGAAGATCTTCTCGCGCCCGGTGATCAGCACGCAACGCGCGTCGAGCTCGGGCATCACCTCTGCGAAGCGATCGAGGATCGCGCGATCGAGCGCGCCGCGCTTGGCCGGGTTTGAGATCACCAGCCGCGCCACGTGCGGCGCAGGCTCGTCGATCAGCAGCTCTCCGTCTGAGCTATTCGAGGACAACGAGCGTGTCGCCCTCGGACACTGACTGACCCTCGCTGCAGCGGATCTCCCTGACCACGCCGGGGTCCTCCGCTTCGACGGGCATCTCCATCTTCATCGACTCGAGGATCACGACCGCATCGCCCTCCTGCACGCTGTCGCCGACCTCGACCTCGATCTTCCACACCGTGCCGGTGATGTGCGCTTCGACGTCTGGCAATCCGGTACTCCTCGTGTTCGGCGCAGAAACGTGGCGGAGAATAGAGGCGGCAGCCACGGGGATGCCTTTACACCCTTTCTGGGGCGGCCCATAATGGCTGCCGGATGCGCACAATCGGGGCTTGTCTGGTGGCGTTGCTGGGGGCCTTGTGGATCGCGCCGCCAGCATTGGGGGCTCGACGCAGCCGGATCACCATAACGATCCCGGCGCAGGTCAAGAAGAAGACCGTCTACGACGTCACGATCGAGGGTTTCGCGCGGCGGCCCGCGACCGCGTACCTGTTCCTGGACTACAACGGATGCGCGAAGTCGTTCACTGGCGAGCGTCAGCGTGCCGGAAAGGCGCACCGCAAATACGCCGTCCACGGGACGTTCGCCAAGGTCTCCGGGTGGAACTCGTCCACGGCGGGGGTCGATCACGCGTGCGCGTACCTGATCGGGCCGCGGTCCGGGAAGGTGATCGCGAGCCGCCGGGTGGCGTTTCGCATTCGTTGATGCCCTCGACGGCCGTTGTCCCGGCACGGCCACAGCGGGGCATCTCTATGTGAGCGCGGGCATGGGACGAGGCGTAGGCTGATTAACAGAGCTATGGCCCTTGACGACGCAGATCACGCGGCGACGCTTGACATCGATCTGATCACCGCATCGCTGCGCGCGGACATGAGCGACATCGGGGCGTTCGTCGAGGCGCTTGCCACCAAGCTCGAGCAGACCGTGCCCGGAGCCGTGCAGGTCGAGCGCCGCCGCGAGGGCCTGTTGGGTCCGAAGCTGGTGCGGCGGATCTCGCTCGACGCCGGCGGACGGCGCCTGGAGCTGACTCGCTCCGGCGCGGGTGTGGAAACGCGATGGTTGCGGCTCTCGGGCGGGATCGTCCTCAAGAGCGAGACGATTGACACCGACGCCTGGCTGGCCGCGCTCGGGCAGGCACTCGCCGCGCAGGCCAGGCGCAGTGAGATAACCAGGCGGGCGCTCGAGCGCCTGCTCAACGGATAGGAGAGAGATGGGTTTCCTCAAGCGGGACGACGGGGAGTCAGAGGACCGGCGCAAGGCGGAGCTCCAACAGGCCGCCGCGACCGAGGAGGCGCCGCACCCGGCGACCTACGAGCCTGGCTCGCTTGCCGGAATCCCAGAGTCAGGCCTCGAGCGGATCGCGCGCATGAAGCAGGAGGTCGCGCGCGGCTTCTTCACCAGCGACCTGTCGGTGAACGAGTTCCTGTTGGTCAAGCAGTCCGGGTTTGAGCCACTCGGGCTCGGTGCTGGGCAGCTCGATCTACCACATCGGGTTTCAGCAGGCCATGTGGAACCAGAGCCAGGAGATGGGCGTTCTCACCCAGGCGATGTACCACGCGCGCGAGCTGGCGATGACCCGCATGGAGGAGGAAGCCGACGCGCTCGGCGCCGATGGCGTGGTCGGTGTGCGGCTCGACATCGGCCGCTACGACTGGGGTGCCGACCTGGCCGAGTTCATCGCGGTGGGCACAGCGGTCAAGCACGCCGGCGGCGAGCTGCACCGGGCGCCCAACGGCCGGCCATTCAGCTCGGACCTGAACGGCCAGGACTTCGCCACGCTGCTGCGGGCGGGCTACCGGCCTGCCGGGCTGGTGATGGGCAACTGCGTCTACCACGTGGCCCGCCAGGGGATGCTTCAGTCGCTGCGCCAGATCGGGCGTAACGTCGAGATGCCGAACTTCACCCAGGCCCTGTACGAGGCGCGCGAGCTGGCGATGGAGCGGATGCAGAACGAAGCCGACGAGCTGCAATCCGAGGGCATCGTCGGCGCCCGGATCATCGAGCGCAGCCACGGGTGGGGCTCACATGTGATCGAGTTCTTCGCGATCGGTACCGCGGTGGTATCCACGACCCCCGACCACCAGATCGACAAGCCGACCCTGGTATTGCCGCTGCAGGGCTGACCTGGCGCTGGCTGTTCAGAGGCGATCCGGCACGCTTCGTGGAAAAGCCGCAGCGGGTGCGTGGATCCTCCACGTTTGTCCCGCTAGCGGCGCGTTTCGTGGAGGATCCGCTGAGCGGCTGGGGATCCTCCACGAAACGTCCCGATGACGGGCTCGCGCAACGTCTGGTGTCCTGACGGGTATCGGTTACGGATGGAAGACGTCGAGCTCAAGCCGCAGCGTTACAAGGACAAGCGTCCCAAGGAGTACTTCGACCAGTTCCACGCTCGGGTGCGCTCGCGCGAGCCCGAGGCCAAGGTCTATGAGGTGGTGAGGGTCGCAACCGTGATGTACGCGGTCACGGTGTTCCGGGCCCGCGGAATCGGAAGCGAGCAGGTTCCGGGTGGACCGGTGATCCTCGCCCCCAACCACGCTTCGTTCATGGATCACTTCTTCACCGGTGCGTTCATCCGGCGCCGGATCCAGTTCATGGCCAAGTCGCAGCTGTTCAGCGGCGGCCTCGCCTCGTGGATCTTCAGCCACGGCGGGGTGTTCCCGGTTCGCCGTGGCTACCACGACGAGGAGGCATTCAAGAGCGCCTACAAGATCCTCGAGCGGGGCGGCGCGATCGGGATGTACTGCGAAGGCGGCCGCTCGCGCACCGGGACACTCGCCGATCAGGCCAGGCCGGGGATCGGGCGGCTGGCGCTGGAATCCGGCGCACCCGTGGTGCCGGTCGCGATCCTCGGATCCCATCAGGTGCGCAACTGGAAGCGGTTGCAGTTCCCGCGGGTGACCGTCTGCTACGGCGAACCCTTCCGGTTCGAGGTGGAGCCGCAGCCGAGCCGCGAGCGCCAGCAGGAGGCGGCCGATTACATCCTGGAGCGGATCCGAGAGCTTCACTCCCGGCTGCAACGCGGTGGCAGGACCCGAGCGTTGCGCTCGGCCGGGGCCCGGACGGCGGCGTGACGTTCCGCGAAGACCTGCTGCATGGTTGCCGGATCGCGTTCGCGGGCGGCGATGGCGCGGCGATCGTCGCCGAGCTGCGGCGGCTCGGGGCATGGGTTGACTCGCTTGGCGACCCGGCGACGTTGCGCGGCGAGGACACGGCCACCGGGTTGCACGACGAGGACGCGGCCGCGGCATGGGTCGCCGACCGCCTCCCGCTCGACGGGCTCGTGTTCGATGCAGGCACGGTCTTTGCCGACGGTGGCGAAGCGGGGCTGCGCGTTGCCCTCGAGCAGACCTGGATCGCCGCGCGCGCGGTCGCGACGGGCGCGCTGATCGGATCAGAAGGCGGCGGGCGCCTGGTGTTCGTTGCGCCGCGGCCCGATGCGGGGAGGCATGCGCAGGCCGCGCGCGCGGCGCTCGAGAACCTCGTCCGGACGCTGTCCGTGGAGTGGGCGCGATTCGGCGTCACCTCGGTCGCGATCGCCCCCGGCTCACAGACGACCGACGAAGACCTCGCCACGCTGCTGTGCTTTTTGCTCTCGGGGGCAGGTGGCTACTACACCGGCTGCCGTTTCGAGCTCGGCGCGGTCGCGAACGTCCGCAACTTCATAGCTGCCTCTTAGCGGACTCTCACGCGTCTTCTACGTCCGGAGCGCATGATCGCGCTCATGACGCAAGCCGAGGCGATCGCAATCAGGCGAGTACGCCGCGCGCGGGTGCGCATGATTCGCCGGCGTGTGGTGACCGCCACGGTGGCGCTGTTCGTTGCGACCTGGCTGCTGATCACGCTGATGCTGGTCACCGGTCACGACCCCGCTCTGGGCCACGAGGCCTCGAGCAAGTCGGCCGCTTCGACGAGCTCTAGCGCCCCATCGTCGAGCACCGCGGGCACCGGTGGCGCATCGAGCGTGGCCCCCAGCTCGGTTACCTCACGCCAGTCATGAGCGTTCGCAGGGTGCGGGTCGCGGCGCGAAAACCGGCGGTCGAACACCGCCATAGCTTTCCCTGCTTCGGCGGAACGTGCACGGTGATCGTCGCCGACTACCGCCCCGTGTATGCCGCCGACGCCGCTGCTGTCGCCAAGCGCTCGCTGTTGAGCTGGCACGAGCGGTTCTCACGGTTTGAGCCCGCCAGCGAGCTGACGCTGTTCAACACAGACCCACGAGCGGAGGTCCCGGTCAGTCCGATGCTCGCTCGCCTGATCGAGGTGGCCCTTGCCGCGTCGCGCGACACCGGTGGCTTGGTCGATGCCACGCTCGGGGCCGAGATCGAGCGCGCCGGATATCAAACTCACTTCAAGGGGCCGGGAATCCGTCTGCGCAAGGCGCTCTGGCTGGCACCACCCCGTTCACCAGCGGGTCCGAGCCCGACTGCCGAACAGGATCGAATCGTCATCGATCCGAGCAGATCAGTGGTCAGGCGGCCACCCGGGACGATCATCGACGTAGGCGGGATCGCCAAGGGCGTGTTCGCCGATGAGCTGGCGGCGACGCTGGTGGGCGTGGATGCGTTTGCGATCGACTGCGCCGGCGATGTCCGCCTCGGCGGCCGCGCCGGGGTGGTCCGCGAGGTCCACGTCACGAGCCCATTCGACGGTTCCAATCTGCATACGTTCCACCTCGCCGGTGACGGGATCGCGACGAGCGGGATCGGGAGGCGAAGCTGGATCGACTCCCAAGGTCGCCCGGCGCACCACCTGCTCGATCCGCGCACGGGAAGGCCGGCGTTCACCGGCGTGGTCCAGGCCACGGCGCTCGCGCCGACCGCAGCAGAGGCGGAGGTCCTCGCCAAGGCCGCGCTGCTCAGTGGTCCCGAGCGGGCGCCGGACTGGCTCGCGTACGGGGGGACGTTCGTGCGTGACGATGGCAGCTACGAGGTGCTCGCGCCCATGGCCGGCCAGACACCGACGCCCGCACCCACGGTACAAGACACCCCGCTGGCACCCACGCTGGACGAGACGCCGCCAGCGGCGGCGGTCACGCGGCCGCCGACCCGCTCGGCCCGCCACGCCCGGATGTCGGCCACCACCGCCTCACTCTCGGGATCTTTGAAGATCTCGTGGTGCAGGCCCACGTAGGCCTTCGCCGTATCCGCGGCGCCGGTCTGTGCGCCGGTGATCAGGTCTCGTCGGTGGCCCACGGGACGATCACGGCGTCCTCGTGGGGAGAGTCGCGCGCGACCACGTACTCGGCGGCCTCGGTCTCCGAGGTGTTGACCAGCACGTGGGTCTCGCGCGGGGGGACGTAAACCATGTCCCCGGGCTCGAGCTCGAGCTCGTGATCGAGCTTGTCACCCCAACGGACGAGCAGGCCGCCGGACAGCATGTAGACGGCGCTCTCGCATCCCTCGTGATAGTGCGGCATCGAACGGGCGCCAGGCGGAACCCGGAACCGCCCCATGTAGATGTTGTGCGCGTCCGCCGTGGTCTGCGAGATCTCTGCGCCACCCACCACGCCCCGGGGAACGGCTCGATCCTCACCTGGCTTGATCACCCTCATCTCGGGCGAGTCTACTCGCGCTGGAGACCGCGATCGGCGAGTTCTACTCGCGCTGGGGCACCTCGATCTGAAGCGGTGGCTGCGCCGCCGCCTCGTGGTCGACCTGCAGCGTCGTGTGGCCGATCCCGAAACGTTCCTGGACGACCCGCTGCAGCTGGCGCCGCCGTTCGTGACAGTCGTCGCCCGCCCGCACGACGACGTGAGCCGACAGCGCCGGGAAGCCGGACGTGACCTCCCAGACGTGCAGATCATGGACCTCGACAACCCCCGGCTGAGCGGCGAGCTCGCGCCCGATCCGCTCGGGGTCGAGCCCTGCCGGGGCGGCCTCCATGAACACCCGGCCGGAGGCCACAAGCAGCCGGTAGGCGGCGTGCAGCAGGATCGCGGCGATCACCAGCGACGCGATCGCGTCCGCGCGCGAGAAGCCCGTCGTCAGGATCACGATCGCCGCCACGGCGGTGGCCATGAACCCATACAGGTCCGTGATGATGTGCCGGTAGGAGCCCTCGACGTTGAGGCTGCGATCGGCTCCGGATCCACGGGCCAGAATCCGCGCGGCCAAGAGGTTGACCGCGACGCCGGCGATCGCGACGATGAGGACCGGACCACCGCGCACGTGCGGGGGCGAGACCAGCCGCGAGATCGCGTCGATCACGATCAGCACTGACAGCAGCAGCAGTGTCACGCCATTCGCCTGCGCGCTGAGGATCTCCGCCCTGCCCAGCCCATAGGTCATCGCGCCGCTGGCCGGGCGACTGGCGAGGCGGGCGGCCACCAGCGCGATCGCCAGCGCGACCGCGTCGGTGAGCATGTGCGCTGCGTCGGACAGCAACGCCAGGGACCTGGCCAGCACGCCGACGGTGACCTCGGCGAGCATGAAGGCGACGATCAGAATCAGCGCCGCCTTGAGAGCCCCGCGTTCCGCAGAACGCGTCGGCGTGTGTGAGTGGGCGTGATCGTGGGCCATCGCCTGAACTGGGCGTTTCAGTTGACGGACGGGTCCGTGGGCATCCTCGCCACGAGCATGTAGCTGCCTCCCTTGCGGGTAAGGACCCTTTCCCACAGCTGCAAGGGATCATCCGCGAACGCGTCCTCGCGGAGGGCCGGCTCGAGGATCCAGTCGCCGCGTTCGAGCTCTGAGTCGAGCTGGCCTGGGCCCCAGCCCGCGTGGCCCACGAACCCCCGGCTGCGGCGCACCGCGGGCGGCTCCTGCACCGACGCGCTGGTCGCCAGCACACCGATCTCGTCGAAGGCGATCAGGGCCGCCTCAGTCGGGTCCTCGAATTCCGCCAGCACGATCAGCGCCGAAGGTTGCACCGGTCCACCGATGAACAGCGGATCGTCGAGGTCGAGCAACGGCTCGAGCTCGGCCACCGCCTCACCGACGGTGGTCTGAGAGGGTCGGTTGAGCACCAGGCCAAGCGCGCCCTCGTCGCTGTGCTCGATCACGAGCACCACGGTCCGGAAGAAATTCGTGTCCACGAGGCCCGGGCCCGCGATCAACAGCTGCCCTCGCATGGAGTCCATGCCTCGCGAGCGTAGCTGACGGCCGCGCCGGCATCGACCACGCGCGTCCGCGGCGCCGGCGGCCGTGCGCGCGGGGTCAGAGCCCCAGCGAGCGGCCCAGGATCTCCCTCATGATCTCGTCGGTGCCGCCTCCGATCGGGCCCAGCCGGGCGTCGCGCGCGGCACGTTCGAGCTCAGGCGTGGCTCGGAGACCGTAAATTTGCAGGCACGCGTCGATCGCGTCAAAGGCGGCCCGTTGAGTCTGCAGCTTGGCGATCGTCACTTCGCGCACTGCGTCTTCGCCGCCGACAAAGCGGCGCAACGCCGAATAGGTGATGGCACGGCCGGCCTCGATGGTGAGCGCGATCTCCGCCAACCGATGGCGGAGCGCCTGGCCGCGGATGTCTCGGTGGTGCAGCGCGTAAGCCAGCGTCTGCTCAAAGCAGGCCTGCATCGCACCAACCGCGCCGAGCGCCATCAGCAGCCGCTCCCACTGAAAGTTGGCCATGATCAGATAGACGCCTCCGTGCTCGGGGCCAAACAGGTTCTCGTCTGAGACGAACACCTCATCGAGCGCGATCTCGGCGGTGTCGGAGGCGTGCCAACCGAGCTTGCGCAAGGGGCTCGCGGTGACGCCGTCGCCGGCCTCGATGAGCAGAAACGAGATTCCGTCGTGCCTGGGCGGGCGAGTCGTCCGGCTGGCTGATCGCGAGCCGGCCGAGGGATCCGGCTGCGTCTCGCCAGGTTTGGTTCTGACTGCGGTCACCAACACGTCGGCCCGAACACCGCCGGTGATGAACGTCTTGGCGCCGTTGACGAGATAGCCGCCGTCCACCTTCTGGGCATGGGTCCTGATCGAGGCCACGTCCGAGCCGGCGCCGGGCTCGGTGATGGCCAGCGCCGCGATCTTCTCGCCTCGGATGCCCGGCACCAGATAGCGCTGCTTCTGTTCCTCGCTGCCAAACGCCGAGATCGGCGGCAGGGCGATGCCGATGTGCGCGCCCAACCCGGCCGCCACGCCGCCCGAGCCGCAACGCGCGAGCTCCTCGGCCAGCACCGCCGCTGCGACCGTGTCCCCGCTGCCGCCATATTCGACCGGGAACTTCAGGCCCAGGTAGCCGGCCTGTGCGAGCCACCGGAAGACGTCGTTGGGAAACCACTCGGCGGCCTCCCATTCGTCGGCGTGGGGGCGCAGCCGGGTCAGCACGAAGTCGCGGATCTCGGCGCGCAGGCGCTCGTGTTCGGCGGTGAACGGGGGGATCGGACGGGACGGCGCTGCGGCGCGGGCGCCCGCCTTGGTGGCGAGCCGGGCACCGGGCGCTGCGGTCAGATCCACGCCGCAACCGTAGCGGGGCCGTGCCGGACTCGGATCAGGCGCCGTGCCGGACTCGGATCAGGACGCCGTGCTGGACTGGTCTCAGGGCGCCGTGCTGGACTGGTCTCAGGGCGCCGTGCCGGGCTCGGACTGGACCGCGGCCGTCTCGGGGTCGCCGCGGTTGGCGCCGTCTTCAAGCGTGCTCAGGCCGTCGTCCACATCGACGTTTTCGGCTTGGAGCTCGAGCCCTGAGCCGGTGGCCACGAGCTCTAGCAGCGCTGCGAAGTCGACATCGTTACCGGTGATGCCCACCATCCCCTGGACGATCTGCTCGGTCGCTGCCGCGAGCGGCATCGACACGTTCAGCTCGCGGGCGGCCTCGAACCCGAGATGGAAGTCCTTGAGCAGCAGCTCCGGGGTGAAGGTCGGAGTGAAGTCCAGGTTGACGTAGGCCGGGGTCTTGTAACGCGTGAACATCGATCCCATCACGCTGTCGTTGAGGAACTCCAGGAAGTCGGCGCGGGCGACCCCGCCTTTCTCGGCCAGGACCGTGACCTCGGCCATGCTCTGCGCGACCACGCCGAGCATCAGGTTGTGGCAGATCTTCACGAGCCGGGCACGTTCGCCCTCCCCGACGTAGATCACGCTCCTGCCGAGCAGCTCGAGGTACGGGCGCGCCCGCTCCCAGGCGTCACCCGGGCCAGAGGTGACGATCGTCAAGCGCCCGCTTTCGGCGACCTTCGGGTTGCCGCTGACCGGGGCGGCCAGCATCTGGGTTCCCCGCGCCTGAGCGTAGTCGCGAATCTGCTCTGCGGCGGCGGGTGAGATCGTGGTCGAGTCGACGATCAGGCCGGGTCTGACGTCATCGCGAGACAAAAGACCAGCGGCGCCGCTCACGACCTCCTCGACGTCGCCGGTGCCGGCAACGATCGTGAACACGATGTCGCGATCGGCCAGCTCGGCAGGTGAATCCACGACGGTCGCGCCGAGCTCCTCCAGCGCGGCCGCCTTCGCGCGCGTGCGGTTGTAGACGCCGACCTCGTGGCCGCCTCCGAGCAGCCTTGTCACCAGCGCCCGGCCCATGCGCCCTACTCCCACCCAGCCCAGCCGTATCCCCTTGTCGCCCGCCATGCGCTAGCCCAGGCGCGTCAAGGCGTCGGCCGCCAACTTTCCCCACGGCCGAGGCGTGTCATCTTGCACCTGCCGTTTCCCGGCCGCGAAGGCGTGTCACCGTGTCGCCCACCTGTTCTCCAGCCCTCTCGCTTGCAATCGATTGCAGCAATGTACCCAAGGGTCAGGGGCCTGTCAAGATCGGGCCGAGCGAGGCGATGCTGTTTCTGCAATCGTTTGCGGCCGGTAAGGAAGACGAGCGGCGGGTGCAACCACTGCACGAGAGAGAGGTGGACCAATGGGTTTGCACAGCTACGGCGCGATGGGCGTCGATTGGGAGGAGCGGGTGCGCTACGACCGGCTCCGGGAGGAGCGCCTGGCGCGGATCAAGGCGCTGCTGGCCGAGTCAGAGCTCGGGGCGCTGTTGTGCTTTGACATGGGGAACATCCGCTACGTGACAGCCACCCACATCGGCACGTGGGCGGCTGACAAGCTCAACCGCTTCTGCCTGCTGCCGCAGGGCGACGAGCCGATCATGTGGGACTTCGGCTCTGCGGCGCGACACCACCAGCTCTACAACCCGTGGCTGGGAGACGGTCGCTCGCGGGCTGGCATATCGACGCTGCGCGGCGCGATGTCGCCCCAGTCCGGGCGCGCCGAGGACGTGGCGCACAAGATCCGGGTCGAGCTCGAGGAGCGGGGCCTGCTCGGCGAGCCGGTGGGGATCGACGCGATCGAGCCTCAGGTCCTGTTCGCGCTGCAACGCGAGGGGATCGAGGTCGCCGACGGTCAGCAGCTGATGCAGCAGGCGCGGGTGATCAAGACCCGCGACGAGATCACGCTCTTGAACATGGCCTGCTCGATGGTCGACGCCGCCTACGAGGAGCTCTACCGCACGATGCGGCCGGGGATCCGCGAGAACGAGTGCGTGGCGCTCGTCAACCGTGTTCTGTACGAGATGGGCTCGGAGTTCGTCGAGGGTGTGAACGCCATCTCCGGCGAGCGCTGCAGCCCGCACCCGCATGTATTCACGGACCGCGCGCTGCGTCCCGGCGACCCAGCCTACTTCGACATCCTCCACAGCTACATGGGCTACCGCACCTGCTACTACCGCACGTTCGCGGTGGCCAGCGCGTCGCGCCCGCTGGTCGACGCCTACAAACGGTGTCGGTACTACCTCGACGCCGCCATTGACCTGATCAGGCCCGGGGCCACGACCGGCGAGGTGGCGGCGGTCTGGCCGGCGGCTCAGGAGTTCGGCTTTGCCGATGAGGAGGCGGCATTCGCGCTGCAGTTCGGACACGGGGTGGGGCTGGCCATCTGGGAGAAGCCGATCTTCAGCCGCCTGGTGTCGCTCGATCACCCCGAGGAGATCCAAGAGGGCATGGTGTTCGCGCTGGAGACGTTCTGGCCCGCGAGCGACGGCTGGTCTGCCGCCCGGATCGAGGAGCAACTGGTCGTGACCAAGGACGGCTGCGAGGTGATCACCCGCTTCCCCGCGGAGGACCTGATGGTTGCGGGAAGCCCCTACTTCACCCCCGGCGGTCGCCTGCCCCTGGAGCGCGACCCGCAGTCGAACCTGAACACCGAGCTCGACGCCGACGCCAAGGAGGCGGTCGCCCGGGCGGGCAACTCCGCTACGCCCGCTGTTGCCGGGCGGCCGCTCTGACCGCGGCCACGATCCCCTCATAGCCGGTGCAGCGGCAGAGGTTGCCCGCCAGCTGCTCGCGAATCTCGGTTTCGCTGGGGTCCGGGCAACGGCGCAACAATGCGCGCGCCGAGATCAAGAAGCCGGCAGTGCAGAAACCGCACTGAAGCGCGTGCTGCTCGATGAACGCTCGCTGCAATGCGGTCAGCTCCCCGTCGGGACCGGCCAGCCCCTCGACGGTCAGGATCGAGCGGCCGTGCGCCTGCACAGCGAGCATCAGGCACGAGCGAACCGGCTCTCCGTCGAGCTCGACGGTGCATGTGCCGCACACGCCGTGCTCACAACCGACATGGGTTCCGGTCAGGTGCGCGTGATGGCGGATGAAGTCCGATAGCAGCGTCCGCGGCTCGATCTCATCCTCGAAGGTGGCGCCGTTGATCTGGATGGCGATCCTCATTGCCAGACCCGCTCCAGCGCTCGGCTGACAACTGCCGTCAGGAGCGCCCGACGATGACCGGCCTGGATCAGCTGCCCGGCAAGCTCGGCGACCTCGGGCCGGCCGGCGCCGGCCAGCAGCGCGTGCTCTGCCGCCGTCGCGCGAACCGGGCACGGTCCGGCACCGAGCAGCGCGATCGAGGCACGCTCCCCCGGCGCCACCACCACTGCAGCTCCGGCGAGCGCGAGGCCGCCGTGGGTGCGCGCGTATTCGACGAACGCCATCCGCGCGCAGGCCACCACAGGAGGGACGGTAATCTCGACGAGCAGTTCGCCGGGCTGGATCGCCGTCGTCATCGCGCCACGGAACAACTCACCCGCCCTGAGCGTGCGGGCGCCGCTCGCCGACCGCAGGCCAAACCGAGCATCCAGGGCGGCCAGGGCGACCGGCAGCTCGGCGCTCGGATCTGCGTGGGCGACCGAGCCTCCGGCCGTCCCGCGGCTGCGGATCGCGGGATGACCCGCCAAGCGCACGGCCTCGGTGAGCAGCGGCCAGCCCTGCTGAACGAGTGAAGAGTGCTCGAGTGTCGCCTGCCGGGTGAGCGCGCCGATGCGCAGCTCGCCCTCCGAGCAGCGCACGTAGGCGAGCTCCGCGATCGGGTTGAGATCGACCAGCAGCGCCGGGCGAGCGAGCCGGAAGTTCATCAGCGGGATCAGGCTCTGGCCACCCGCCAGCGCCCTGGCGCCGTTTTTGGCGACCATCGCCAGGGCGTCATCCAGCGAGCGCGGCGCGAGGTAGGCAAATGGCGCGGGCTTCATCGGTGCGCTGGTTGTCCTGCTCGCCGCTGCTCGCCGATCTGGTGCAGGGCGCGCCACAGCTTCTCCTCGGTGTAGGGCGGATCGAGATGGCATCCGCCGAGCGCGTCCGCGACCGCGTTGGCCACCGCGGGCAGTGCCCCGACCGCGCCTCCCTCGCCGGCCCCTTTTGCACCGAGAGGGTTCAGCGGCGTAGGGCTGGCTATCTCATCAACGACGATGGGTGGGATCTCCGCCGCCGTGAGAAGGCGGTAGTCGATAAACGAGCCGCTGCGGTTCTGCCCGTTGCCGTCGTGGACCACCTCTTCCACCAGGCACTCCCCGAGCGCCTGGACCGCGCCGCCCAGCACCTGGCCCCGGACCAGCAGCGGGTTGATGATCGTGCCGGCGTCGTCGACCGCGGCGAGCCGGACCACGCGCAGTGCTCCCGTGCAGCAGTCGATCTCCACGACCGCGGCATGCGCGCCCGGACGAGAACACCAGCGGGGATTCGAAGCGGGCGCAGGCGCGAAGCTCGGTCCCACGCCGCCGCGCCGCGTCCGCCAACTGTGCCCAGGAGAGCTCATCGCCGCCGGCCCGGAACGCTCTGCCGATGAGCGACGCCTCGGCGGGCTCGCAGCCGAGCAGCTCGGCGGCGAGTGGAGTCGCAAGAGCGATGATCTTTTCGATGGCGACCGCGATCGCCGAGCCCGCCATCGCGACCGAGCGGCTGCCGAACGTGCCCACCCCGCGTGGAACCAGGGCACTGTCGCCAAACCGGATCTCAATCTGATCGAGCTCGGTTCCCAGCCTGGTAGCGGCGATCTGGGCGAACGTCGTCGCGTGACCCTGGCCGTGCGGGCTGGCGCTGGAGGCGATCAGGAAACGGCCGCCGGGCTGCAATGCGATCTCGGCGCTCTCCCACTGGCCCCCGGCGCGCTCGACGTACAACGCCACGCCGCTCCCGGTGACCTTGCACCCGCTCGCGTGACCTGCGGCGCCCCCCTCCGACCGCGCGGGCCCCGCCGGCCGGGCGCCCCGCGCCGGCGCGGCGTACCCGTCCAGCCCACCCGACCGCACGGCCAGCTCGAGGCAGCGGTCGTAGGCGCCCGAGTCATATTCGAGCCCCAGCGGGGTGCGGTGGGGAAAGCGGCCGATCAGGTTGCGCCGACGCAGCTCGAGCCGATCGATGCCCAGCTCGCGCGCGGCCTGGTCGACCAGCCCCTCCAGCATGTAGGCGGCGTCGGGCCGGCCGGCGCCGCGGTAGGGCCCGGTGGGCACCTTGTGCGTCTGTATCCCGACCACCTCCACCTCGGCCGAGGCGATGTCGTAGCAGCCAGTGATCAGCATTGCGGCGGTGTGCGGCGGGGTCGCCGTCGTGGGCAGCAGATATGCGCCGAGGTCAGCGCGCAGCCGTGCGCGGATGCCCAGCATGCGGCCGTCGGCGTCGAGCGCCAGCTCGAGCTCACCCTCGATCCCCCGTCCCTGATAGGCGGCCAGGAAGTTCTCGCGCCGATCCTCGGTCCACCTGAGCGGGATCCCGAGCTTGATCGCCGCCGCCGCCACCGCGGCGATCTCCGCTCCGATCACGCCCTTGCTTCCGAACGCGCCGCCGACATCCGGGACGACCACGCGAATGCGAGCGTCGTCGCGGCCGAGGATGTGGGCGAGCTGCGCTCGCGGGCGGTGCGGGTCCTGGGCCGAGCACACGATCGTCAGCAGGTCCGACCCCGGGTCGTGCTCGGCGATACAGCCGCGGGTCTCGATCGGGGCCGCGACCAGGCGCGGCAGCGAAAACGATCCGCGAACGATGTGGCGGGCGGCACCGAAAGCGCCCTTGACATCCCCACCCCGCCGCGCCCAGCGCATCAGCTCGACCCCGCCTTCCCGAGCATCGACGACGGCGGGCGCAGGCCTCGTAGTGCACCTGCACGAGCTCGGCCGCGTCCTCCGCCAGCGCCCGTGTCGCCGCGATCACGGCGACCACCGGCTGACCGACGTAGCGGACCTCGTCGCAGGCCAGCACCGGGTGTGGCTCGGGCGCCAGTGTCGCGCCGTCGAGCGGCGGCACCGGGAAAGGCCTCACCAAGCCACGGAGGCTGGTGGCGGTCACGACCGCCACTAGGCCCTCCGCGCTGGCGGGCACATCGATGGCCGAGATCGACGCGTGCGCGTGCGGGCTGCGGACGAACGCGACGTGGGCGGCCCCGGGGCGTTCGATGTCATCCACGTATCGCGTCTGGCCGCGCAGGACGCGGGCGTCTTCGCGCCGCGTGACACCGACTCCGATCATCGGAGCTGGTCGCGCATCCAATCTGAGACCAGTGGGCGGTACTTGAACGGGATGTTGTTACAGACGTGGCCGCCGTCGTCGTAGCAGACCCATTCCGCGCCCGGACACCTCGTCGGCGATCCGTTTCGTCTGCTGCCAGGCGATCACGCGGTCGAGCTTGCCGGTGACCACCAGGCAGGGCTGGTGCACGCGCTCGGCCACGCCTTCGAGGTTGAGCTCGTGCGCGCGACGGCGAGCGTCGGCCTCGCCGGCTGCGCCGGTGTGATGGACGATCGCCTCCCGGGTCAGCGAGGGCATCGCATCCCAACCCGCCGCCAGGTCGTAGGGTCCGCTGATCCCGGCGATCGCCACCAGCCGGGGCTCGAACGCGGCGCAGCGGACCACGTAATGCCCGCCGAGGCTGACTCCCACTGCCCCGATTTGATGGAGATCGAGCTCGGGGCGATCCGCGACCGCGTCCAGAATCGCGGTCACGGCGACCTCGTAATCGGGACGGATGGCAAGCCGAAATCCGGTCTCTCCCTGGCCGGGGCCATCGAGCGACAGGGTCGCCATCCCGCGGCGCAGGAACACCGACTCCCAGAGGTAGAACTCCTCCTTGGTCGAGTCGAGCCCCGGGATCAGGACCACGAGCGGCGCCGGACCGCCGATGTCGGGCCGGCGCAGGTTGGCGACCACCGTCCCGGCGCCCAGCGGCGCCTGCACCCGCTCGGCGGTCGGGTCCAGCCGCGCGTGTGCCGCAGACAGCGCTTCCACCGCCGCAAGCGTGTTGCGGCGATTGCGCTCCGGGTCGAGCACCCAGACGAACTTCGAGAAGTGGTAGCTCACCGCCGCGCGGAGGTAGGCCTCGCCGGCGGTCTGGTGCCTGCCACGTTCGTTCGCCTGCTCGGCGAGCGCAAGGTGCCGCTCGGCGGTGTCAGTCCAGGCGTCGAGCCAGTCTTGCCAGCGCTCGATCGACGCGGTGGTGCGCACGAAGTCGTTGTAATCGATCCCGTTGGCGATGAATCGAGGCCCCCAGTGCTCGATTGCCGCTCGCACGCGCGCGTCAGCCATCGCCGTCAGCTCGGCGCCACGCAGGCGCGGGGATCGATCGCGGTGGCCACGGCCCGCACCGCCAACCGCTCAGCCGGCGGCCGCGGTCGAGCCCCTGATGATCAGCTGCGGCTCGAGCAGGATCTCCCGAGCGGTCTCGGTCCCGTCGGTCAGCTGGGCCAGCAGCAGATCGGCCGCGACCGTCCCGATCTCGCGCTGGGGTACGCGCACGGTGGTCAGCGGCGGACGGAGGCGGTCGACGAACGGCATGTCGTTGAAGCCGACGACCGACACATCCTCCGGGCAGCTGCGCCCGTGTGACTCGAGCGTGTCATAGCAGCCGAGCGCCAGGCGGTCGTTGGCGGCGACGATCGCGCTGATGCCCGGCTCGCGGGTGAGCAGCTCCTCGCACGCGCGGGCGCCGTCGCGCTCGGTGAACGCGTTCGAAAAGCTGATCCGGTCAGGCGAGGGCTCGAGACCGGCGGCCTGCATCGCGGCGATGAAGCCCAGGTGTCGCTGATGGCCCGTGGAGACGTTCTGCGGCCCGCCGACGTGCCCGATCCGGCGGTGGCCGAGGGCCACCACATGTTCGACCGCGAGCCCGATCCCCTGGCGATCGTCGACGGTCACCGCTGGCAGCGAGCCGTCCTCGAGACTGCGGTTGACGAGCACGACCGGCGTGCCGCCGGCCGCCACCTCGGCCAGCAGGTCAACGTGGAGGCGGGCGGTGGCGGCGATGAACCCATCGACCTGACGGGCCACGAGCGCGTCCACATGGCTGCGCTCTCGCTCCGGGTCGTTGTCAGTGTTGACGGTCAGCAGGGTGTAGCCCGCCTCGCTGAGCCGGTCTTCGATGCCCCGCATGATCGGCGGAAACAGCGGGTTGGTGAGATCCGGAATCAGCACCCCGACCGTGAACGAGCGGTTCGTCTTCAGCCCGCGGGCGATCGGATTGGGTCGGTAACCGAGCTCCTGCGCCGCGCGAATCACCCGCTCGGCCGTCTCGGGATTGACGAGCGCGCGGGTCTGCTCGTTGAGCGCCCTGGAGACGGTGCCGGGATGGACATCGGCCAGACGCGCGACGTCCCGGATCGTCACGGAGGTGCCCATCGGCAAATTATGCAGTCGTTTGCCGCTTCATCGAGGCTCCGGGGCGATCGCGCCACCGAGGTACAGCGCGCCGATCTCCGGGTGCTCGAGCACCTCGCGCCCGGAGCCCGTCAGCCGGACCAGGCCGTTTTCCAGTACGACCGCATGCGAGCTCAGCTTCAACCCGGCACGGGCATTCTGCTCGACGAGCAGGATCGTCTTGCCCTCGCGGTTCATCAGCTCGATCATCTCGAACACCATCCTGCGCGTCGGCGGGTCCAGGCCCATCGAGGGCTCGTCGAGCATGATCAGTGCCGGATCGAGCATCAGGCAGCGGGCGAACTCGACCAGTCGCTGCTGACCGCCGGACAGGCTTCCCGCCTTCTCGTCGGCCCGGTCGTACACGATCGGATAGAGCTCGTGGACCGCTTTGAGCCGCTGGCGCACGAGCTTTGCGTCCGACAAGGTGAAGGCGCCCATCTCCACGTTCTCGCGCACGGTCATCTCGGGGAACAGGCTGTGCGCCTGAGGGACCTGCGAAATCCCCATCTCCAGGATCTGCTTCGGCGTGTGGCCTGAGACCGGGCGCTCGTCGAGCCGGATCTCCCCCTGGCGCGTGCGCAGCAGACCGCTGATCGTCGCCAGCAGCGTCGACTTGCCGGCGCCGTTGGGCCCGACGACGCAGGTGATGCCTCCGCGGGGCACCTCCAGCGACACCTGTTTGAGGATGTCGCCGCCGCCGTATCCGGCGCTTACCCCGCGCACGGTGAGCAGCGCCTTGGGGCGGCCCAGGCGCTCGCGCGGCGCGGCGGCAACCGGCGTCACCGAGACCCGCGGCTTCTGTGAGGGATGGCGGCTGCCCTCGGTTGCGCTTGACGGATCGGGCCGGCCGCCGAGGTAGGCGTCGAGCACCGCCGGGTCCGAGCGCACCTCCGCGGGCGTTCCGGAAACGAGCGTGGTGCCCTGGCTGAGGACCGTTATCCGCGCGCACAGGCCCATCACGAACTCCATGTTGTGCTCGACGATCACGATCGTCTTGCCCGCTTTGTTGAGCTCCTTGATGCGGTCAGCGAGGTGGGTGATCAAGGTGGGATTGACGCCGCCCGCGGGCTCGTCGAGCAGCAGAATCGCCGGGTCGGCGACCAGCAGCGAGGCCAGCTCGAGGAGCTTGCGCTGCCCGTAGGACAAATTGCCCGCGGGCTCGTGGGCCAGCCTGGCGATGCCGACGAAGTCCAGCAGCTCCATCGCCCGGCGTTTCTCGCTCGCAGAGCCTGCCAGGCGGAGCACCCCGCGCAGCCAGCTCTCCTGGCGCTGGGTGGCGACGAGCATGTTCTCGAGCACCGAGAGGCGCGTGAACAGCCGGGTGAGCTGGAACGTGCGCCCGATCCCCAGCTTGAACACGCGGTCGGGCGGCGCATTGGTGATCTCGGTGCCGTTGAAGTGAACCTCTCCCTGCTGGATGCGCTCGTAGCCGGTGATCACGTTGAACAGCGTCGTCTTGCCGGAGCCGTTGGGCCCGATCAGTCCGTTGATCGCGCCCTGGTGCACCTCGAGATCACAGCCCGAGAGCGCGTGGATCCCGCCGAAGGATTTCGACACCGCCTTGACTTCGATCGCCCTCTCCATCACGCCGCCCCCGGGACCCGGCCGCGCACTCCGGCCTCGCGCTCTTCCACGTTTCCGCGGGCCGCGCGTATCCGAAGCCGTTGCCAACAGCTGCCCGCATCCGGGGATCACCCCTCGCGGCAAAAGCAGGATCACCGCCAAAAACAGGATCCCGTAGGCGATCAGGTAGGTGGCGCTGCTCGAGAAGGTCTGGGTCAGGTACTGCTGCAGGGATTCGAGCACCAGCGCGCCGAGCAGCGGTCCGGAGATCGTGCCCAGGCCGCCGAAGAAGGCCATCAGCGCGATCGACAGGTCAAACAGCGGGTCGAAGGCGAACTGGGGGAAGATCTGCCCGACGAAGTAGAAGTACAGGCCACCGACCATGCCGATCGGTATCGCGGAGATCACGAACGCCGTGAGCTTCACGCGGCGGGTCTTGACCCCGAGACCGAGCGCCCGATCCTCGTCGTCGCGGATCGCCAGCAGCTGGAGCCCGAAACGCGAGCGGCGGACCGCCCAGGAGAGGAGCACCGTCGCGATCAGGATCACCAGCGCGACGTAGTAGAACGGCTGGTTGTAGGTGGTCGCCGCGAAGGGGGCGAAGGGGAAGAAGAGTCCCGAGGTGCCGCCGGTGAAGCTGAGGTTGACCGCGGCCAGCTGGAAGATGAAGAAGATCGCGATCGTGACGACCACGAACGTGTGCCGGCGAGTGCGCAGCGCGATCAGTCCGACCGGGATCGCGATCGCCCCGGCGACGAGTCCGCCGAACGGCAGCAGGATGAACACCGGCCATCCCCCCGCGACGTGCCAGTCCCGCGCCGCCAGCGCGACCGCGTAGCCGCCGCTGCCGAAGAACACCGCGTGACCGAGCGCCAGATAGCCGGAATAGCCGCTGAAGATGTTCCAGCTCGAGGCGGCGACCATGAAGATCAGCGTGAACACCGCGATCGAGGTCGCCGTCGGATCGCTGACCACCTGGGGAAAGCCGGCGAAGACCACTACCGCAAGCACGATCCCGATAGCCGCGAGGACCCGTGCGAGCGGGGCCCGGCGTCGGCCGGCGGCGCTCGGCGCCCCGCCGCCGCTCGGCGTGCCGGGGCCGCTCAGCGTCCCGGCGCCGCTGGGCGCCCCGACGCCGCTCATTGGACGCGCGCTGCGGTCTTACCGAACAGCCCCTGAGGCCTGACTGACAGCACCACCACCAGCGCGGCGAAGAACACCACCGGCGCCCACGTCGGCGACCAGGCCACCGACACCACGTCGTAGATCACGAGCATGAACACCGCCGCTCCCATCGCGCCGCCGATCGAGCCCATGCCGCCCAGGATCACGATCGCCAGCAGGCGCGAGATCAGGTCGTAGCCGCTGTTGGGGTTGAACGAGTTGGTCGCCCCGAAGACCATCCCACCGATCGCCGTGACCGCGACACCGATCCCCACCGAGAGCGCCCGGACGCGGTTGACGTCGACTCCGATCAGGTCCGCCGCGGTGCGGTTCTGCAGTGAAGCACGGACGGCGCGGCCGAACTTGGTCCGGTAGAGCACGAAGTACAGCGCGCCCAGCACGACCACTGCCAGCCCGAAGCCGATCAGATAGATGTAGGGCAAATAGAAGCCGAGCAGGTGGACCGAGCTGTTGACGTAGGTGGCCTGCAGCTGCTGATAGTCGACCCCGAAGATCGCGGTCAGGATCCCCTCGATCACGATCGCCACCGCGTAGGTGACCAGCACAGACATCGCCGTGCGGTCCTGCTCGCGCAGCCGGCGCATGAAGCAGAACTCGATCGCCACCCCGAGCAGGAACATCGCCGGCACGGTTATGAGCAGTCCGGGCAGCAGCCCGATTCCCAGGTGCACGGACAGCACGTAGCTGAGGTACGCGCCGAGCACGACCATCACGCCCTGGGCGATGTTGATGATGTCCATGACGCCGAAGATCAGCGTCAGGCCGGCTGCCATCAGGGCATACACGCCGCCCGTCAGGATGCCGTCGACGATCGCCTGCAGCAGCGCAGTTGAAGACATCCCGTGACGCTACCCCTTCCAGGCGGGCTTCGGGTACTGCGGCGCGTGGGAGCCCGCAACCGACGTCGGGATCGACTGCACCAGGGTGCCGTTCTGCCACTGGAAGGTGAGCGTCTTCTGCGCCAGGTTCTCGCCGAGCGAGTCGAACTTGACCGGCCCCTGGACGCTGTTGAGCGTCGCGCCGCTGTGGAGGTAGTTGATGATCTTCTGCTGGTCGAAGCCATGCGTCGCCTGGACCGCCTGGGCGAGGACCTGCCCCACCGAGTAGGCCTCGGCGACGTCGGCGTTGACGTCCGACGGGGTGCCGCCGTACTTGGCGATGTACTCCTGGACCATCTTCTGGCTGTCGGCTTTCTTGAAGCCCCCGAACCATCCGTTGGGGACGAAGATCCCGTTCTCGTTGCCGGCGCCGACGGCCTTTACGAACTGAGCTCCCTGGTCAGGGCCGGCGGTGGCGATGAACGCCTTGGGGTTGTAGTGCTGCTGGATGAACGCGTGAACGAACGCCGACACCGTCGGTACGTCGACCGAGCCGAGCACCACGAGGTCGGCGTGCGTGGATGCGACCTGGCTGGCGATCGGGGTGTAGTCGGCGACCTCGGCGGGGAAGACCTTCGACAGCACGGTCCTCACGCCCGCCGACTGCAGGATCTTCTGGGCGACGGGGATCTGGGGCTGGGTGAACGGGTCGTTGACGGTGGCGTAGGCGGCGGTCTTGGGCCGCTGTGAGGCGGGCAGGGAGGCCACCCATTGGGCAAACGTGACCAGGTTGTCCTTGACTGGGATCGAGACGTCGTAAACGTTGTGCAGGCCCTCGCCGAACACGCTCGGAGCACCGCCGGCGCCCTCCACGAAGGCGTAGCCGTAGCGCGCGGCGACGCGCGCCGCGGGTCCCGTGAGCAGGCTCGAGAACGGCCCGAACACGAGCTGGTCATGATCTGAGCCGATCAGCTTCTGATAGTTGGTCACGACCTGCGCGGGGCTCGAGGAGTCAGACAGGACGCTGAGCTTGATCGGGTGGCCGAGCAGCCCGCCGGCGCGGTTCTGGTCGGCGACCCACAGCCGGTAGCCGCGCTCGAAGGCCTGTCCGTCGGCGGCGAAGTCGCCCGACAGAGACAGCGAGGTTCCGATCGTGATCGGCGACTTAGAGCTCGATCCCGAGCCGCCGCTCTTGCTGCGCTGGTGTTGCTCGAGCTCCCGCAGGCCGCTAGCAGGCCAACGGCGGCGAGCACCAGCGCGGCCATCAGAAGAGACTTCGCAGGGGTCCCTCTCCTCATTTGCTTCCCTCCGCTCCGGGCAGGGCGGTGCAGCCAGCACTCGTCCCTGCAATCGTTTGCAGACTGGGCAACATACCGCCCGGCTGTTCGGCTGTCAACGGCCAACCGGCGCGTTAGCACAGCATCAATGTTCGACGCGGCGGGCGCCGGGCTGCGCACGCTTTCTACAGACCGTACGAGCGCCCGATCACGTCGAGCATGATCTCGTCGGTTCCGGCACCGATCCGGTTCAGGCGCAGGTCGCGCCAGGAGCGCTCGACCCCGTACTCCTGCATGTAGCCGGCGCCCCCGTGGATCTGGATGCACTCGTCGGCGACCTCGACGGCGATGCGCGCGCAGTAGAGCTTGGCCATGGTGATCTCGCGCACCGGGTACTCGTCGTTCTGAAAGCGCCACGCGGTCGTGTAGACCATCTGGCGCGCGGTCTCGATCTTGGTCGCCATCTCGGCGAACTTGTGGCGGATCACCTGGAAGTGACCGATCGAGCGGCCGAACGCCTTGCGCTCCTTGGCGTACTGCAGCGTGCGGTCGAACGCCTGCTGCGCGCCGGCGACGGCTCCCGCGGCGCCGATCAGCCGCTCGCCCTGGAGCTCCCACATGATGTGGTAGAAGCCCTTGCCGACCTGCCCCAGCACCGCCGACTCCGGAACGCGCACGTCCTGAAAGGCCAGCAGCGCCGTGTCGGAGGCGTGCATGCCGAGCTTCTTGAGGCGCTTCTCGCGGATCACGCCGGGCGCGTCCATGGGCACCAGGAACAGCGTGAATCCCTCGTGCGGCGCGCGCTCGGCATCCGGCCTCGCTTGTTCGCGCGCCGCACGAGTCGTCCGGCGGCCCTTGTCCGGCTCGGTCTTGGTGACCAGCACGATCGCGTGGGCGCGGTGGCCGTTGGTGATGTAGGTCTTGGAGCCGTTGATGACGTACTCGCCGGTCGCCTCGTCGCGAACCGCGCGCGTCTTGATCCCGGCGACGTCTGAGCCGGCATCGGGCTCGGTGATCCCGATGCAGAGGATCGCCGTGCCCTTGATCGCCGGCGCCGCCCACTGCTGCTTCTGCTCCTCGGTCCCGAAGGCGAGGATCGGGGGCATGGCCATGTCAGTCTGGACCGCGATCCCCATCGCCAGCCCGCCGCAATGGGCGTGGGCCATCTCCTCGGCCAGCACCAGGCTCGTGTAGTAATCGCCGCCCTGGCCGCCGTACTCCTCGGGCTTGTCGAGCCCCAAGAACCCGAGCTCCCCCATGCGGGCGAAGACCCAGTCGGGGAACGTGTCCCGCTCCCACTCCTCCGCGTGCGGCTGGAGCTCCTTGATGACGAAGCGGCGGATCGACTCCCGCAGCTGCTGGTGCTCGTCGGTGAAGATGAAGTGCTTGCGCTCGGTGGCGAAGTCGGGCTTGAGGACGTCGGCGGTCGTCATGCGGCTCACTGTAGTTCGCGGTCTGCGCTCGTAGACGCTACCGACCGGGGCATCTGAGCGACGCATAGGTTCGCCGATACGCCCAGGTCCGCGTAGGCTTCGGCGCTGATGGCCTATGAGACGCTCCGCTACACCGTCGCGCCGGGCACCGGGGTTGCGACGATCGCGCTCGACCAGCCGCAAACGCGCAACGCGCTCTCCGACCAGCTCCTGTCCGAGCTGATCGCCGCGCTCGAGGCGGCGCGCGACGACGACGCGGTTCGCTGCGTGGTGTTGACCTCGACCCACGACCGGATGTTCTCCAGCGGCGCCGACCTGGGTGGATTTGCCGCCGACGCCGCGCTTGTTCACAAGCACTTCGCAACCGAACGCTTTCCGCGTGTGTTCCGAGCTGCTGGGGGAGCTCGGCAAGCCGTCGATCTGCGCCGCCAACGGCCATGTGCTCGCGGGCGCGCTCGGGCTGGCCCTCGCCTGCGATCTGATCATCGCCAGGGAAGGGGCGCGGTTCGGGACGCCCGAGATCAACGTCGGCGTGTTCCCGTTCATGATCATGGCCCTCATCTACCGCAACGTCCCGCGCAAGAAGACCGCCGAGCTGATGCTGCTCGGCGAGCAGATCTCGGCCGCCGAGGCGCAGCGGATCGGGATCGTCAACCGGGTCGCCCCGGCAGAGGAGTTCGACGCGCTCGTCGACGAGTGGTCGCGCAAGCTGGCCGCCAAGTCACCGGCGCTGATGAAGCTCGGCAAGGATGCGATGTTCCGCCAGCAGGACATGGCCTACGCCGACGCGATCGACTACCTGCGCTCGCAGCTGACGATCGCCTTCTCCACCGACGACATCCAGGAGGGAGTCAAGGCATTCTTCGAAAAGCGCGAACCCCAATGGAAGGGGCGCTAGTGTGCCGGACGGTAAGTAGGGTGCATGGAGCGCGAGACCCGGGGGCCGGCAGGCAAGGACGCAGGAGCCGTGGCGCAGCGGCGCTGCGCGAGGCCGGCACCGCCGGCGAAGCCGGTGGTGGGACGCAGCATGACGGCCATCCGGAGCCGCGATACATGTGCCCTAATTGCCGGACGGTGCACTAGGCTCCCGGGCAAGCGCTTCGCGCTGGGACCGAGCACGAGAGAGGGGACACGCAAATGTCGACGCAGTGCATCGTTGCGGGCACCGACGGCTCGGTGACCGCCGACCAGGCCATCGAACACGCCGGCAGGCTGGCGCTGGCGCTCGGCGCGACCGTGCACGTCGTCAATGCCTACCGGGACACCACGGCCGCCTCCTGGATGGCCGCCGCGGGCGGGTTCCCCGTGGGCGAGCCGATCAACGACGAGGATGCCCGGATTCAGGCCGAGGAGATCGTCACCCGTGCGCGCGACCGCCTGATCGCCCTGGGCGTCGAGGCCCACGGGCACATCTGCGCCGGCGATCCCGCGCAGGCGCTGATGACCGTCGCCGAGGATCAGGGCGCCGAGATGATCGTGGTCGGTAACCGGGGGATGAGCGGCGCCAGGCGCGTGCTCGGGTCAGTGCCCAACAGCGTCTCGCACAACGCCAAGTGCGGAGTGCTGATCGTTCCCACAACCTGATCGCACGTGCTTTGGCCACAGACGCCCCTCCCTCGAGCCTGCTGCGCCCGCTAGCCGCGGACCTCCAGGCCCGCCGGGAGAAGATCAAGCAAGGCGGCGGGGCCGAGAAGATCGCCGCCCAGCATGCGGCCGACAAGCTCACCGCGCGCGAGCGCCTGGCGCTGCTCATCGACGAGGGGACGTTCGTGGAACTCGGAATCCACGGCCGGCCACACTTCTCCCAGCGAGCGATGGAGGGCCGGGAGGCTCCCGCCGACGGCGTGATCACCGGCTACGGCAAGGTCAACGGGCGCCTGACAGCGGTGGCCGCGTATGACTTCACGGTGATGGCCGGCTCGATGGGGATGACCGGCGAGCTCAAGGTCACTCGCCTGCGCGAGCTCGCGCTGACCGAGCGGATCCCGTTCGTGTGGCTGCTGGACTCGGCCGGCGCCCGCATCCAGGAGGCCGTCGGCTCGCTGTTCGCGGGCAGCGGCCACCTGTTCCGCGAGGAGGTCATCAACTCTGGCGTGATCCCTCAGGTCGCGGCCCTGATGGGGCCCTGCGCCGCGGGCACCGCCTACATCCCCGGCCTGGCGGACTTCGTGCCGATGGTCAAGGGCCGCGGCTCGATGGCGCTGGCAGGCCCGCATCTGGTCCGCGCCGCGGTGGGGGAGGACGTCACCCAGGAGGAGCTCGGCGGCTCGCGCGTGCATTGCCGCAAGTCCGGAGTCGGCGATCTCGAGGTCGCCGATGATCGCCAGTGCATCGAGGCGATCAAGCAGTACCTGAGCTTCTTTCCCCAGAACTGCGAGCAGCCGGCCCCGCTCCAGCCCACCGACGACCCGATCGACCGCGGCGACGAGCAACTGCTCGACGTGCTCCCGGACTCCAACCGCAAGCCCTACGACATGTACGAGGTGATCCGGCGGATCGTCGACGACGGTTACCACTTCGACCTCAAGCCTCAGTTCGCCAGAACGATCATCACCTGCCTGGCTCGGTTCGGCGGCCGCCCGGCGGGGATCGTCGCCAACCAGCCCAGGCAGCTGGGCGGGATCCTCGACAACGACTCGGCCGACAAGGCCGCGCGGTTCATCAACCTGTGCAACGCCTACGGGATCCCGCTCGTCTACCTGATGGACGTGCCCGGGTTCATGGTCGGGACCAAGGTCGAGCAGGCGGGGATCATCCGCCACGGCGCCAAGATGCTCTACGCCACCGCCAACGCCACCGTCCCCAAGGTCACGGTCGTACTGCGCAAGGCCTACGGCGCCGGCTACTACGTGATGTGCGGCCGCGCCTACGAGCCTGACCTGATCGTGGCCTGGCCGAGCGCCGAGATCAGCGTCATGGGCGCCGAGGGGGCGGTGGAGATCATCTTCCGAAAGCAGGTCCAGGAGGCCGAGGATCCCGAGGCCAAGAAACGCGAGCTGATCGAGAACTTCCGCCAGATCATCGACGTCTACGTCGCCGCCGGCAACGACATGATCGACGACGTGATCGATCCGCGCGAGACGCGACAGACGATCTGCCGCGCGCTGGAGATGTCTTGCGGCAAGCGCGCGCAGCGCCCGTTCAAGCGTTCCGGGGTCGTGCCGGTATGAGCGTGGAAGATCCCGTCATCATCACCTGCGCGATCTCGGGCGCGATCGCCAACCGCGAACAGTGCCCGGCGATCCCCTACACCCCCGCGGAGTACGCCGCCGAGGCGCGGCGGATCGTCGACGAGGGCGGCGTCCACATCCACATCCACGCCCGCGCGCCGGACGGCACGCCGAGCTATGAGGTGGAGGACTTCCGCGCGATCCGCGACGCGATCGCCGAGGAGGTCGGCGACGCGGCGATCATCAACTTCTCCACCGGCACCGTCGGCGTACCGGTGGCCAAGCGGATCGCCTACCTCGAGGCCTGCCGTCCGGCGGTGGCGGCGCTGAACATGGGCTCGATGAACTACGCCAAGTACTCGCGCTCACGCAAGGACTTCGTGTTCAAGTTCGTGTTCGCCAATCCCTTCGACGAGATCATCGAGCTGCTGCAGGCGATGCGCGCCCTGCACATCAAGCCCGAGCACGAGTGCTTCGATCTCGGGCACGTCGGGTCGCTGACGCCGCTGCTCGACATGGGGCTGCTCGAGGCGCCGCTGCACGCGGACTTCGTGATGGGGGTCGTGGGTGGGGTGCCGGCCAGTGCTCGCAACCTGGCGGCGATGGCCGACAACCTCCCCGCCGGGCGCCACCACTGGGGGGTGATCGGGATCGGGCGCGAGCAGTGGATGCTGGTCGCCGCCGCGCTGACGCTGGGGGGCTCGGTGCGGGTGGGACTCGAGGACAACTTCTACCTCCCGGACGGGGAGATGGCGCGCTCCAACGGGGACCTGGCGGCCAAGGCGCGCCAGATGACGCAGGACGCAGGCCGACGACCGGCCACCGTGGACGAGGCGCGCGCGCTGCTGGCAATCACGCCGCGGGTCCCGGCGTGAATAAGCTGCCGCTCGAGGGGCTGACCGTCCTCGATCTCTCGCGCCTGCTACCGGGGCCGTTCTGCTCGCTGCTGCTGGCCGACTTCGGCGCGGACGTGATCAAGATCGAGGACTTGGGCGCCGGCGACTACGTGCGGTGGTCGCCGCCCTACTACGAGGGAGCCGATGAGACGGCGCGCAGCGCGGCGTTCCTGGCGCTGAACCGAGGCAAGCGCTCGGCGCGTGTCAATCTCAAGTCGCAGCCGGGCAAAGAGGTATTGCTGCGCCTGGCCCGCGATGCAGACGTCCTGATCGAGTCGTTCAGGCCGGGTGTCATGGACCGTCTGGGCGTGGGTTACGAGCGACTGCGTGCCGAGAATCGGGGGCTCGTCTACTGCGCGGTCACCGGCTATGGCCAGGACGGCCCCAACCGCGACCGCTCCGGGCACGACATCAACTACCTCGGACTCAACGGGCTCCTGGGCCTCACCGGTGAGCGCGACGGTCCACCGGTGCAGTCGGCGGGCCAGATCGCCGATCTCGGCGGTGGCGCGCTGATGGCCGCGACCGGCATCCTCATCGCGCTGCGCGAGCGCGAGCGCTCGGGCGAGGGCCAGCTGGTCGACTGCTCGATGTTCGACGGCTCGCTGGCGTGGCTGGCGATGGTTGCCGCAGAGGCGTTCGCCTGCGCCCGCGCCCCCCGCCGCGGCGAGCTCCAGCTCGCCGGGCGCTTCATCTGCTACCGCCCCTACCGCTGCGCCGATGGCTACGTCTCCCTCGGCGCCCTGGAGCCGAAGTTCTGGCAGGCGTGGTGCGACGGCGTCGGGCGCGCCGATCTCATAGCCAGCCAGTTCGACGCGCCCGGATCCGACGCCCACCGCGCGGTGAGCGAGATCTTCGCCCAGCGCACGCGGGAGCAGTGGCGCGTGTTCGCCTCCGAGCACGACTGCTGCCTGGAGCCGATCCTCGACCTCGATGAGGTGCTGGACTCAGAGCTCGTCCGCGCGCGGGAGATGATCGTCTCGATCGATCAGCCGGGCGCCCAGCAGCCGGTCAGGCAGCTCGGCACGCCGATCAAGCTCAGCCGAACCCCCGCGCAGCCGGGCCGCGCATGCGGACCGGCGCTCGGGGAGCACACCGAAGAGGTGCTCGCCCAGGCGGGATTCAGCGAGCGCGAGATCGCAGCGCTGGTGCAGGACGGTGCAGTCGCTGGGTCGGCGAGACCGTCAGCGGGTCGTTCCTGGGCGGTTGAGGTGGCCGCAACCGCCGAGCACGGCGTCACTCCGGCCTGAGCGCGGGGTAAAGCGGCGCCGCCGCCCGGCCGCGACGATCGCCACGGCCGGGGACGCGCCCGTGGTTCTACGCAGCGGCGGCCTCGGCCAGCTCCTGCGAGCCGTCTGCTGCGGCGGCCGCCGCGGGCTGCTCCTTGCGGGCCTGCCGCGGCAGCAGCGGCGAGATCACCAGCATTGCGCCCAGCAGTCCCACCTGCCACCAGATGGCATGGGTCAGCGCGGGGGCAAAGCCCTGGTGCCCGAGGACGCTGAAGAACACCGTCCCCAGTACAGCCACGCCAATCGCGCCGCCGAGCTGCTGGATCGCATTCAGGACACCCGATGCCGAACCGGTCTCGGCGTCGGTGACGGCGGCGATGATCGTGTCGAACACCGGCACCACGAACAGGCCCATGCCCATGCCGATCACCAGCAACGGACCAATCAGCGCCCAGGTCGAGGCGTGGCCGGCCGAGGCCACGATCAGCGCCACACCGACGTACCCCGCCAGCGACACCGCGCCGCCGGCCTGGATCAGCGCCCGCCCCGAGCTCGTGGCCATCTTCTGGGCCGCCACCGGCGCCGTGATCGCCGTTCCCAGCGCGAACGGAGCCAGGGTAAGACCGGCGTGGATCGCGCTGAAGCCCTCGCCCAGCTGCAGGAACAGCGTGAGCGTGAGCATCGACCCGACCATCCCGGCGAAGTAGAGCATCAGCACCAGCGCGCCTGCGGAGTAGCCGCGGTGGGCGAAGATGCTCGGCTCGACCAGCGGGTCAAGACCCGCCCGCTTGCGCCGACGCAGGTGCAGGGCAAACAGGGCGAACAGCACGATGCTCGCGCCGATCGAGGCATACGTCCACGCGGGCCAGCCGAGCACACGTCCCTCGATCAGCGGGTACACGATCGCCAGCGCCGCCACGCCGGCCAGCACCGCGCCGCCGAGGTCGAGGCTCTGTGCGTGCCGTCCGCGGGTGGCCGGCAGGAGGCTCGCCGCGCCGAGCACGGCCAGCGTGCCGAGCGGGAGGTTGATCAGGAACACCAGTCGCCAGCCAGAGCCGAACAGATCGAGGGCGATCAGACCGCCGCCCAGGATCGGGCCGATCATCGCCGCCGATCCCATCACCGGACCGAACAGCCCAAACGCCTTGGGCAGCTCATCCGCCGGGAACACCTCGCGGATCACGCCGAGGCCCTGCGGAATCATCATCGCCCCCGCCAGACCCTGCGCCAGCCGCGCGGCGATCAACACGCCGGTGGTGGGCGCAAAGCCACACAACGTCGAGGCGAGGGTAAAGCCGATGGCGCCGATCAGGAACATCCTGCGCCGGCCGAATAGATCCCCGAGCCGGCCGCCGGTCAGCAGACCGACCGCCAGCGCGAGCGGATAGCCGCCGACGATCCACTGCAGCGCGGTCGAGGATGCATGCAGGTCGTGGTGGATCGTCGGTGCGGCGACGTTTACGACCGTCCCGTCGAGCAGGTCCATGCATTCGGCGGCGAGGATCACGAACAGGATCAGCCATCGCTTGGGGTGGGGGAGCTGCATTGCCATCTCCTGGATTGTCTGGAACAATGATCGAGCGTGAGAACGTCATTCGCGAACAGCGTTCGAAACAGTGTTCCAAATGCGTGATCTGATGTCAAGTAGGCTCGCTTTATGACCTCGACCGAGCTTCCGCCGGTTCCCCGCCTGCCCTCGCGCAGCACTCCCGCGAAGCGGCGTGCGCCGCGCGAGCGGACGCTGTCGCGCGAGGCGATCGCCGCCGCGGCGCTGCAGATCGTCGACGAGGAGGGGCTCGACGCGATGACTATGCGCCGCGTCGCCGAGGCGCTGGGTACCGGTGCTGCGTCGCTGTACGCGCACGTGGCCAGCAAGGAGGAGCTGGTCGAGCTGGTCGATCGAGCGGGTGATCGGCGAATGGAGATCCCAGCCGAGCCGGATCCCGCGACAATGGCAGGATGAGGTCAAGGAGGGCCTGCGGGCAGATGCGCGCAGCGATCGCCGCACACGGAGACCTGGCCCGAGCCATCGTTCGCGCGGATCCCGCTCGGCGAGAACGCCCTGCGAGGGATGGAATGGATGATCCGGAGTGACTGCGAGCCGGTGGCCTCCCCGACCAGGTGATCGCCTATGCCGCCGATCTTCTGCCGCTGTACATGATGGCGGTGGCGTACGAGGAGGGGATATACGCCCGCGAGCAAACTGACACCCGAGCAGATGGAGGAATACATCGCCTCGATGCGCGAGTACTTTCACCGCTCTGCCTCGCGAGCGGTTCCCCAACATGGCTGCACTTGCCGGGCCGCTTACCAGCGGCGCCGGCGACGAGCGGTTCGAGTTCGGGCTCGAGGTGCTGATCCGCGGGCTTGCCGCGATGGCCGAGTGAGGCAACGCCCGGGGGGCGTCTTGCGCCCCTACCACCGGGCGTCGTGCTCCTCCATCACGCCGAACCCCTCCGCCACCGCGGCCACGCCACCCGGCAGCTCGCCCGAAAAGGTGCCGAACGGCTGTTGGTAGCTGCTGCGGACGACCAGCAGGTTGTCGCGCCGTCGGCGTACCGCCTCGGCGCTGAACAGCAATGCCCCAACGTGGGAGAGGTCATCCGCAAACCGCACCGGCGGCGCCTCGAGGGGGACCCCGTTCACCCATATCGTCCGTTCGCTGTCGCCCGGCGGGTCGTTGACGCCCTGCACGAGACTCCAGGCCAGCTCAGGCCCGTCTGGCGCGCGTCCCACGCCCGCGCACCAGCGCCAGGTCGTGTGCCGCTCGTAATAGGCGGCGGTGTCGTCGACGACGGCGCGCGCGTCGAGCGTGTGCCGTGTGCCCTCGATCGTCACCGTGCCGCGCGCCCGGATGCCACCCTGCTTGCGAGTCCACGCGTAGCTCGCGCCGCTGCGGCAGACCGTCTCGATCCCGGCCGTCTCTGACAACTCGAGCGTGAATCCGATCGGCCCGTCGTGGACGCGGGCATAGCCGGGGCCCAGCGAGACCCCTTCCCAGCCGCGCTGGGTTCGCTCGTGCAGGCGCCGGCCGATCCGGTCCCAGATGGCCCAGAAGCTCTGCCGTCCCCGACCGATCCGCACCGCCGCCACGCACAGCATCAGCTCAGGGCCGAACACGCCCACATAACGCCACGCCTTCAGGGGCCGAGAGCCCTGGTGGGAAGGCATTGGCTTGGGCGGCAGCGGGAGGACCTGCAGGGCCTCCGGGAGCTCGTCGCCGAAGGTGCCGCGGTAGGGGAGGGGCAGGGGATCGAGAGCGCTCATCGCGGACAGCGGGTCGGGGTACGCTTGATCTTGCCGTGCCGGGTGGGAAAGGCATCGTGGCCAGGCTGAACTGACTGACCAGTCAATCGGGAAGGACGAGACCGTGCGTGCAGCAGCGATCCAACTGAATGCGACTGATGACACCGATCGCAACCTGGAGACCGCCGATCGCCTGGTACGCCAGGCGGCCTCGCTGGGGGCCGAGCTCGTCGTGCTCCCGGAGAAGTGGACCGTGCTCGGCACGCGCGAGCAGATGGCAGGCAGGCGCACAGACGCTCGATGGCCGCGCCGATCGCGTGGGCGCGCGAGACGGCGCTCGCGCTCGGGATCGACCTCGTCGCAGGATCGTTCTTCGAGGACGTCCCGGGCGATGAGCTCGGCGCGAACACCAGCGTCCACGTGGGTCCCGATGGCGAGCTGAAGGCGATCTACCGCAAGATCCACCTGTTCGACTACGAGACGAGCGATGGCGCCCGGTATGCGGAATCGTCGACGGAGCGCTCGGGCGAGGAGAGCGTCGTCACGGAGTGCAGCCGATGAGACCAAGCTTGGGATGAGCATCTGCTACGACCTGCGGTTTCCCGGAGCTGTACCGGATCCTCGCTGTCAGGGGCGCCTCGATCATCACGGTGCCGGCGGCGTTCACGCTGCCGACCACCCGCGACCATTGGGAGACGCTGGTCCGGGCGCGGGCGATCGAGAACCAGTGCTTCGTGGTCGCGCCCAACCAGATCGGAGATCACCCCGGTGGACTGCGATCGGGCGGCCGCTCGCTGATCGTCGATCCCTGGGGCCTGGTGCTCGCCGGCGCTCCAGACGACGAGACCGCGATCGTCGCCGACCTCGACCTCGCCCGGGTCGACGAGGTGCGGCGCCGGATGCCGGCTCTTCGAACATCGCCGCCCGGGCGCATACGAGTGGGAACGCGTGTGACAACCACGGCCGCCGGAAAAGCGGCGGGTGATCCTCGACGCCGCCGTCCGGGTCTTCGCCCGGCAGGGCTTTCACACCTGTCGGGTGTCGGACATCGCCGATGAGGCCGGTGTGGCCTACGGTCTCGTGTACCACTACTTCTCCTCCAAGGAGGAGATCCTCGACACGCTGTTCCTGGAGCGCTGGGACGTGATGCTCGCAGCGATCGCCGATGCCGACGCGTCTGAGCGCTCGCCGCGCGAAAAGCTGTCGGCGATCGCCGCCTTCATCATCGACTCCTACCGTCACGATCCGGAGCTGATGAAGGTGATCATCGTCGAGGTCACCCGCGCGGCCAACACCTTTGGTCTCACTCACCTGGCGAAGATCAGGGAGGCATATGCGGGGATCGCGGCGATCGTCTCCCGAGCTCAGGCGGAAGGCAGCTTTCGCCCCGAGGTGACGCCGGAGTTCGCGGCCCAGGCGTTCTACGGCTCGGTCGAACAGGTGCTCACGGGTTGGATCTTCGACAGCGGGCCGGTCGGTGAGCACGAGCTCGAGCAGGCCAAGGAGCTGATCGTCGACACGATCTGCAGAGGGATAGAGCGTTAGTCGCACCCGCGACACGGGTAGAGAGCCCAAGGCGCCTCCGCGGTCCGCGGCGGCGCCTTGCACGACGAGTCTGATTGAATCCCCCCGATGTCGGAGAGCCCCCTGGTCAAGCGCCTCATGTGGTCCGGCTTGCTGGCCGGAATCGGTGCCCTCGCGAGCATCGCCTCGGCTCGGCTGGCGGCATTGATCTGGACGCGCGTGTTCGGCGAAGATCCGCCCGAGTGAGCGAGCAGCCCGAGAACGCACCATCGCCGGACGATTCGCGGCCCGTCGAGGAGCCGGCGGCGGTGAGTCCCGACGCTCCGACCGTCGTCGAGCCCGGGTCCACGGAGCCGTCCGAGACGACGGCTGAGCCCGCCGAGCCGGTCGTTGCTGACGAGCCGGTGGAGGCGGCCGCGCCGGCCGAGCCGGTCGTTGCTGACGAGCCGGCGGAGCCGGCCGCGCTAGTCGAGCCCGCCCCGGTCGAGCCGGCTCCACCGACCGAGCCGGTGGAGGCGGCCGAGCCGGCCCCGCTAGCCGAACCGGCCCCGCTAGCCGAGCCCGCCCCCCAGTCGAGCCGGCTCCACCGCCCGAACCCGCCCCCACCGAGCAGCCGGTGGTCGAGTCCGAGCACGCCGTGTACACGACACTTCCGCAATCGCCGCCGCCGTGGACGCCGCCGGCGACGGCCGGCGCGGAGGAGCAAAGCCTGCTCGACGAACGTCCGGAGATCGCCGTGGGCGCAGCCTTCGCCGGCGGTCTGGTCGTCGCCCTGATCCTCAAGCGCCTTGCCCGCTGACAACGACAATCTCGCGACCGCCGTAACCGAGGTCTCCGAACGAGTGTCGGTGCTCGTGCGCGAGGAGATCGAGCTCGCCAAGGCCGAGGTCACTGAGAAGGCGATGAGCATGGCCCGCGGCGCGGCCGCCGCGGCGGCCGGTGCGGTGTTCGGCGTGTTCGGCATCGTGTTCGGCCTGCTGACGCTCGCCTGGGGGCTGAACTCCCTGTTCTCGAGCCTCTGGTATGGCTTCGCGATCGTGTTCATCCTGCTGATCATCGCGACCGCGGGCGCGTTCATGTTCGCCTGGCGCAAGCTCAAGGTCGGGCCGCCGACGCCGGAGCTCGCAATCGACGAGGCCAAGAAGATCCGCGCCACGGTCGTTTCCGGCGGTGACAGCTGATGGCCACGGGAGCACCGGCAAAGCGCACGCCCGAGCAGATCCGTGCCTCGATCGAGGAGAACCGAGTCGAGCTGGGCAGCGCGGTCGAGAAGCTCCGCGTCGAGGTCGCCAAGCTGACCGACTGGCGCTCGCAGCTGCGCAAGGCCGAGCCCCAGGTGCTGGTCGCAGCCGGGGTCGCCGGATTCGTGCTCGGCGGCGGGTTGGCAGCGATCGGGGCGCTCACGTTCGGGCGCCGGCGCCGCAAAAGGTTCGGCTAGCTCAGAAACGCGCTCGGAAGCCCGCCCGCGCCGAGCAGGCCTGGCCCGACATGGGTCCCGATCACCGGTCCGAGCTCGGACACCACGCGCGGCTCCACGCCAAAGATCTCGGTCCCTCGCGCCGCCAGCTCCTGTGCCTCCTCGGGGGCCTGGATGTGCTGCACCATCCAGGCGTCGGCTCCGGCCTCGCTGCAGCTGCGCAGCAGGTCGACCATCCGTTCGAACGCGCGCCGCGACGTGCGCACCCGCTCGACCGGAGTGATCTCGGACTCGACCGTCAGGATCGGCTTGATCTGCAGCGCCGACCCCAGCCACGCCTGCGCCCCGGCGATCCGCCCACCACGCCGCAGGTACTCCAGCGTGTCGATCGAGAACCACATCTTCAGAGCCGATCTCGCCATGCGGGCGTGCTCCACGACGGCGGAGCCGCCGGCGCCGCTGCGCACCTTTGCGACCGCCGCCAGGATCACCAATCCTTCGCCTCCGCACGCCGTGGCCGAGTCGAGGACGTGTACGCGCGAAGCGCGGTCGCCCAGCTGCTCGCGAGCCTGCTGCGCCGCACTCACGGTTCCCGACATTCCTCCTGCGAGGTGGATCGAGACGATCTCGTCGCCGGATTCGAGCAACGGCTCGTAGACCTCGAGGAAGTCGCCGATCGACGGTTGGGAGGTGGTCGGTAGCTCGTCGTCGGAACTCAGACGTCGGTAGTAGAGGTCGTAGTCGGTGATCTCGCTCTCACGTTGCAGACCCTCGGGCCACCGGATGTACAGGCTGACCTCGTGGATCCCGAGCTCGGATACAAGCTGGCGCGGCAGGTAGTGACAGGTGTCGGTCACGATCGCGACGCCCATGACCGCGCCACCCTACCAGCGGGTTGAGACCCGATCGGCAGGGCGTCGCGCGAGCGGCGATCTGCGCTTGGCTCGGATCCCACGCCGGCTTTCCGAGGAGATCTCAGAACGCTCAACGGTTATATGCCGGGAAGCGTTCCTATAGACGCGCTGCGGCGGCCTCGTATCGTGGTCCGGGCGTGGCGACGCTCTATCGCTGCAACACCCCGACCGACTGGCTGTGTCCCTGCGGAAGGGTGGCCCGCGCGCTGCGGCGCGAGGGGATCGAGTTCGATGCGGTCGTGGTGCCGCAGCGGCGCTCGCGGCGGCCGGAGGTGGTGGCGCTGAGCGGGCAGAAGCGCGTGCCGCTGCTGATCCTCGACGGCGAGGTGATCTGCGACTCGCGGCGGATCATCGAGGAGCTCGAGCGGCGCCGCGCGTCCGCGGGTGACGCCCGCTACGTGTGAGCCAACAGCTCGAGCACGGACCCGCCGCTCGCGGGGTGGGCGACGCCCCGTTCGGTGACCAGCGCGGCCACCAACGACGCCGGCGTCACATCGAACGCCGGGTTGCGGCACGGGGTGCCCTCGAGCGTCGTCGGAGAAACGCCACCATCGGGCCCGGTGCTCGCGCCGCGGACCTCTTCGTCGTCGCGCTCCTCGATCTCGATGTCTGCGCCGGAAGCGCAGACCGGATCGATCGTGGAGGTTGGGCCGGCGACCACGAACGGGATTCCGGCTGCCGCGGCGGCGAGCGCATGCGCATAGGTACCGACCTTGTTGGCGACGTCCCCGTTGGCCGCCACTCGGTCACAGCCGACGAGCACCGCATCGACCTCACCGGCGGCGATCAGTCCCGCCGCCGCGCCGTCGACGAGCAGCTGGTGCGCGATCCCCAGCCGGCGCAGCTCGTAGACCGCGAGCCTGGCCCCCTGAAGGAGCGGTCGCGACTCGCAAGCGAGCACCAGCTCCAGCGAGCCCCGCCGGGCGAGCTCGTCAATCACTCCCAGCGCGGTGCCTCGCCCCGGCGCCGCCAGCGCGCCGGTGTTGCAGTGCGTGAGGATCCGCGGGTAATCGGCCAGCTCCTCCGCTCCGTGTCGGGCGATCGAATCGCTCGCGGACTCCTCCTCGGCGTGGATCGCGTGGGCCTCGGCCAGAGCGACGTCCGCGGCGGGGGCCTCAGAGCGCCCGCCGGTCGCCGCCAGGACGGCTGCCCGGACGCGCTGCACGGCGTAGGCGAGATTGACCGCGGTGGGCCGGGCGCGCGCGAGCGTGTGGCAGGCGCGCTCAAGCCCATCAGGATTGCTCTCGAGCTCGAGCGCCACGCCGTACGCTGCAGCGACGCCGATCAGCGGCGCCCCGCGGATCGCCAGGCGCTGGATCGCGTGGGCGACATCCTCGGCGCTGCGGAGCTCGAGCTCGACCTCGCGCCACGGCAGCAGCGTCTGGTCCAGGGCCCAGAGCGCCCCGTCGGCGAAGCGCAGCGCGACGACGGGGCTTGCTTCGCTCGCGAGTGCGGTTCTCGTTCCCCGGCTCAGAGGCGATTCTCGATCGAGAGCGGCGCCGACTCGACGGCGGGCTCGTCGGGAACGGGCGGCTGCGCCGGGGCGCTCTGCAGCCCGAGCGTGTGCGCAAGCTCGCCCGACTGATACATCTCGGAGACGATGTCGCACCCGCCCACCAGCTCCCCGTCGACGAACAGCTGCGGGATCGTGGGCCAATTCGAAAGCGCGGACAGCTCCTGGCGGATGCGAGGATCGGGCAGGATGTCGACCGCGGCAAACTGGGCGCCGAGCGACTGCAGGATCGCCACCGTGCGCGCCGAGAACCCGCAGGCCGGCGCCTCCGGCGTCCCCTTCATGAACAGGATCACGGGGTTCTCCGAGATCGCCTCCTGGATCGCCGCTCGCATCGGGTTTGCAGCCGTATCAGTCATGCAGTGTCCTCCATTTCCGAGGTTCGCGTTTGGATTGAGAGCGCATGGATGCGGTCGCCCAGCTCCGAGCCGAAAACGTCGTAGACCAGGCGGTGCTGGGCGATTCGGGGCATGCCCTCAAATGCGGCAGCCGTGACGACTGCGTTGAAGTGGTGACCGTCGCCGGTGACCTGCGCGACGGCGCCGGGAATCCCGGCCTCGATCCGTGATTTCAGCTCATCTGGAGTCGCGGACACATCCTCTAGCGTACCGAGGTGCCATCGCTATACTGAATGAAGCATGATCACCCTTACCGACAAAGGCGCCGAGAAGGTCCGCGAGTTCCTGACGGCGCAGAACGCGGTTACGCAGACGGCCGGTCTGCGAGTCGGTGTCCGAGGCGGCGGCTGCTCGGGCTTCCAGTATGCGCTTGCCTTTGACGAGCAGCGCGACGGTGACGAGGTGTTCGAGGACAAGGGCATCCGGCTGCTCGTCGACACGCCCAGCCTGCCCTACGTGCGTGGCTCGGTGATCGACTTCGTCGACGGTCTCCAGGGCGCGGGCTTCAAAGTCGACAACCCGAACGTCATCGCCGCCTGCGGCTGCGGTTCGTCGTTCCGCGTTGCCGACGAAGAAGAGGTCTCGGCGGTTTAGCCGCAGGCGCCTCGCGGTAGGCTGCGGGCAAATGAAGCGGGCACCTACGGCGGCGCGGATGCTCGCCGCTGTGGCATCGGCGGCGGTTGTCATCGCCGCGTGTGGAGGGTCGTCGTCGACGACGCAGTCATCGATCTCCTCGAGCGCGCTTACGCGCGCAGCGTATGCGTCCTCGGCGGCGTCCGGATACCAGTCGGTGATGCGACTGCGCGAGACGGTCGGCTCGCTGCGGATCGTGATGACCGGGGCGGGCTCCTTTTCGCCGTCGGATCACACGGGCTCGCTGATCTTCAAGCTCAACGCGCCCGCCGCGGTGGGCTCGCCGATCCGGCACCCGATCCGGGTCAAGGCGGTCTACTCCGGGACCGACGTCTACTTCAAGATGCCCGCCCTGGTCGGCAAGTTGCCGACCGGCAAGCCGTGGCTGTCACTGGACGTGTCGAAGCTCGCCAAGGCCGAGGGGATCCCCGGCCTGTCGTCGGTGCTCAGTGGAACATCGTCGCTGAATGACCCTGGGCGGTACCTGGCCTACCTGCGCGCGACCACCTCAAAGAGCGTCCAGAGCCTCGGCCAGGTGACGATCGACGGCGTCAAGACCACTCACTATCACGGCGAAATCGATCTCTCAAAGCTGGTGAATGCTGTCCCGGCCAGCTCGCGCCAGGGCGTTGAGCAGCTGGTGGCCACCCTGCAGAAAAAGCACAACACGACCACGATCCCCGTCGACGCCTGGATCGACGGATCGCATCTGGTCCGCCGACTGGCGATCAGGTACTCCCAGCGGGTGCCCTCGATCGGTCAGTCCGCCGAGGTCTCACTGCGGATGGACTTCGTCGACTACGGCCCGCAACCCAAGCCGCGGGTTCCGCCGGCGAGCGAGACCACCGACCTGGTCTCGCTGCTCCACGGCCAGATGTAGGGTCGCGCGGTCGGGCTGCACCGGCGTGGCGTACCAGCGACCTTCGCGGCGGTCGGGCTACACCGGCGTGGCGTACAGCGACCGCCAGAGGAACTCGCAGGCGAGCGTGCGATGCGGACGCCAGGGTTCGGCGATCCGCTCGATCTCCGCCGGCTCGGGCAGATGATCGAGGCCGTAGGCGATCATGATCGCCCGGCGGATGCCCAGATCGCCGACCGCCAGGACGTCGGGCCGCCCGAGGTGGAACATCAGGAACATGTGCGCCGACCAGGTGCCGATCCCCTTGACCGCCACCAGCTCCGCGATCACCTGTTCGTCCGGGAGGCGCCCGAGCGCGTCGAGCTCGAGCGAGCCGTCGAGCACGTGCTCGGCCAGCGAGCGCAGAAACGCAACCTTGGCGCGCGACAGACCAGCAGCGGCGCGCAGCTCGTCGGGATCGTCGGCGAGCACCTCCTCCGGCGTTGGAACGTGGCCGCCGAAACGCTCGGTTAGCCGATTAAAGATCGCGTCGGCGGCCTTTGTCGATAGCTGCTGGCCGACGATCGCGCGCACCAGCACGCCGTAGTGATCCCGCGGTCGCCCACGGCGCCGCTGCCCAAGTCCATCCAGATCGTAGGTGTCGATCAGCTTGGCGAGCACGGGGTCGGCGGCGCGCAACGCAGCGGCCGCCTGCCGGCGCGACTCCGCTTCCGCGGCGGCGGCGGGCACCCTGGCTACGCGCCCGCCGGGATCGACATCGTCACCCCGTCGAGCGCTCCAAGGGCGCGCTCGAGTGAGCACGAGATGCAGGTGAAGGTGGGGGTGTCGCGAAGCGTGTACGAGCTCGACTCGCTCGTGCGCAGGCGTTGCACGAGGTCCAGGAAGTCCGCCGGGTTGTCGCTCTCGAACGCGACCACGAACTCCTGGTCGTCAAGCCCGAACGAGTAGCTGGTGTTGAGGTCCACCGACGGGTACTCGCGGCCGATCTTGATGTGCTCCTGCATGATGCGCCAGCGCTCATCGGCCGAAAGCAGATACCAGCTGCGCGTCTTGACGAATGGATACACGAACAGGTATTTACCGTGTGCTGGTCGAACCTCAAGCCGGGATTCGTCGGAGTACTCCGACGGCTTGGTCATCGCCAGCAGCGAGTAAGGGACCGTGCACCACTTCATCAGGCCGCTTTGGGCCAGGACAACGTGAAACTCGTGAATGCGCTCCAGGTTCTGGGCCTGGCTGAGCAGCATCATGTCCGCATCGCCGCGCGTGCCCACCAGCGAGAACGAGCGCAGGAGGTGCCCGTCGGCGAAGTCCTCGCAGGCGGCGATGAACTCGCGCTTGTCGGCTGCGCGGCGCTCGTCGTCGAGCCGCCGCCAGGCCGGATCGACCTTCAGAAACGTGTACTTGACGAAGTGGCGGACGGGCATCAGCAGACGATGATAGGCGACCGAAACCCGGTCGCCCGCACGGGGTAAAGGTAGAATGAAGAGGATGCGGATCGCCCTGGTTTCGCCGTATTCCTGGACGTATCCGGGAGGGGTGACCAGGCATATCGAGGCCCTCGCGGAGCGTTTCCTGCAGGACGGGCACCACGTACGGGTGCTCGCGCCCTACGATCCGCCGGACACGTTCGCCGCCGTCCTGCACCGGGGCGCGCGCCCGCAGGCGCTTGCTGCGCCCGATTACCTGGTGTCGCTGGGCCGGACCGTCGGCTTCAAAGCCAACGGTGCGGTCTCCAACCTGACGATCTCTACGCATGGCGTGGCGGCGCTGCACCACGAGCTGCGGACCGGCGGCTATGACGTGGTCCACGTCCACGAGCCGGTCGCTCCATTGGCCGGCTGGGTGGCCACCGATTGGACCCGGCTGCCGCTCGTCGGCACCTTCCACTCCTATTCGGACAGCTGGTTTGTCAACGAGCTCGTGAACCTGATCGGCGCTAGGCGGGTGCTCAACCATCTGCACGTGCGGATCGCCGTCTCGGAGGCTGCCGCCTGGACGGGGAGGCGCTGGTTCGGGGGCCATTACCGGGTGATCCCCAATGGCGTTCACGTCGATCCCGACGTGCTCAGCCGCGCCGGCACCGGACCGCCGTCCCAGAAGCTGCGGATTCTGTTCGTCGGGCAGGCCGTCGAGCGCAAGGGCCTGCCGATGCTCCTGCGCTCGTTCGAGGCGCTGCGCGAGCACATCCCCACCGAGTTGACGGTGATCGGGCCGACGCCGGAGGTGCTGGCGCCGATGATGCTCGACGACCGCGGGGTCCGGGTCCTGGGCAAGGTCGACGACCAGCGCAAGCACGAGGAGCTCGAGCGAGCCGACGTGCTCTGCGCGCCCTCGCTGCGCGGCGAGAGCTTCGGCATGGTGCTGACCGAGGCGTTCGCCGCCGGAACGCCGGTCGTTGCGTCGGACATCGCCGGCTACCGCGACGTGGTGCGCGACGGCGTCGACGGCGTGCTGGTGCCGCCGGCCAATCCGCAAGCGCTGGCCGAAGCGCTGCGCGATCTTTATGAGGAGCCCGCGCGGCGCATCGAGATGGCCCGCGCCGCGGCCCGCGACGTCGAGCGCTTCGCCTGGCCGCGGGTCGCCGAGCAGGTGATCGAGGCCTACGAGGACGCGATCGCCACTCCCAAGCCCGCGGGCCTCGCCCGGCGTGCCGCCGTCGCCAGCGGCGTGCGGGCGGCGGATCTCAAGCCGCACGTGAAGGCCAAGCGCCTGCCGAGCCTCGAGCCGCAGCTCGACGCCGGGCACGGGCCGCTAGTCAAGATCGTCCGGCGCGCGGCGATGGCGGCGGTCTCGCTCGGTGCCGTGCTGCTCGCGGTGCTGGCGCTGAACAAGATCGGGCTCGACAACATCGCCGCCGCGCTGATCAACTCGAGCCCCTCGTTCGTGCTGCTCGGCCTGGCGATCATGTGCAGCGCGATGGTGATGCGCGCGTTCTCCTGGAACGCGATCCTGCGCGCGGCGATGCCCAAGGCCAGGATCAAGCTCGCCGACGCCATGCAGGGGACGTTCATCGGCGTTTTGATGTCTTCGACGCTGCCGGCGCGGCTGGGTGAGCCCTCACGCGCGCTGGTCGTCGCGCGCCGCACCGGCCGTCCCCGCGAGTACCTGCCGGTGGTGTTGGGAACGCTCGTCTCGCAGACGCTGCTCAACATCCTCGCGCTGGCGGGGCTGGGTGCGGTCATGTTCTCGTCAGTCGATCTGTTCAACGGCCACCAGGATGCGCTGGTGGTGGCCGCGATCGCCCCGCTGACGCTGCTGTTGCTCGTGCTGCTGGCGCCGGTCATCCTGCGTCACGGCACGCTCGCTTCACGGCTGGGCCGTCTTGCCAATCTGCTTGCGCAGGCGCGGCGGGCGATGACCCGGGTCCGCGCCGGGCTCGCCGTGTTCCGCCGCCCGCGGCTGGGCGCGACCGCGACGCTGTGCCAGCTCGCCGCCTGGGCGCTGCAGTGGCTGTCCTGCTACGTGCTGCTGGTGGCCCTGGGCCTCGACCAGCAGGCCGGCCTGGCCGCGGCCGCCGCTGTGCTGTTCGCGGTCAACATCACCGCCGTGCTGCCCGCTACGCCCGCCAACCTGGGTGTCTTCCAGGCCGCCTGCGCGGCGGTCCTTCATACCGGGTGGCATGTCGGTTTCGGGACCGGCGTCGCATACGGCGTGATCCTGCAGGCGGTCGAGGTTTCGACCGCGATCCTGATGGGGGCCCCGGCGCTGGTCAAGGAGGGCATGTCCTGGCGCGAGGTGCGGCTGCGCGCCATGCACGCGGCGCCGGTCAAGCTGCCGGTGCGGTCGGCGCGCTCGAGCTCCAGGCGGGGCTCGAGGGTCAACGCCGAGAGCTCTTAGGGGGCGGCCGAGATCGGGGGGCGCTGCCGAGCGCGGGTTGCTCCGGCAATGGGCTGGGAGACGATCGCCCACCGATACCTCGATGCCTACCACGCGCTGCTCGCGGCGCGGAGCAGCGCTCCGTAGGCGGCCTCCGGGTGGGTCAGGCATCGGCCATCGCCGGCGTCCCGTCGAGCGCCCGTGCCGGCTCGTCGTCGCTGAGCTCCCGCATCCGAGTGGGATCCTTGTCGGTGCCGGCGATCAGCTCGTCGTCGGCCTGCTTGGCGGTGCGCGGCAGCGTTCCCGAACGCATCCCGAAGTAGACCGCCTGCGGATGGTGGGCGACGATCGCCACCGTCGACTGCTCGGGCTCGATCGCGTACCCGCCCGACAGCCGCAGCCCGATCGAGGGTGCGTCGAGCAGCGAGAACACCTTGGTCAACTCGGACTGCTCGGGACACGACGGATATCCCCAGGAGTAGCGGCGACCCTGCGCCGGTTCGATCCCGAGCTCGCAGCGCACTCGCGCGTGCAGCCACTCGGCCATCCCCTCGGCCGCCTGGACGCCGAGCCCGTGCACGAACAGCTGCTCGGCGAATTCGCCCTCCGCCTCCAGCGAGGCCATCAGCTCGGTGACCTGACCGCCCGCGGTCACAGCCTGCAGGGCGACGACGTCGGGCTCGGCGCCGAGCGGGCGGTAGAAGTCGGCCAGGCAGAGACGGTCGTGGCGCGGCTGTCGGGGGAAGACCAGACGGTCCAGCTCCCGGGCCCCGGGGTTGTTCGGGTCCCACACGATCAGCTCGTTGCCGTCGGAGTTGCAGGGGAAGTAGCCCACCAGCGCGCGCGGCTCCAGGTAGGTTTGCTCGCTCCACATCCGCTCGAGGCGCGGCTGGAAGTCGTCGCGCAGCAGCCGGGCCCAGTCGTCGCCCTTGACTCCCCGACCGCCCCAGTGCAGCTTGAACAGCACATGGGTGTCGAGGTGGCGGTAGACCTCGTCGAGCGGGACTTCGAGCTCGCGCACGCCCCAGAACGGCGGCTGCGGAATCGGGTTGTCGGTCCGTGTGCTGCTGCGCACCGAGGAGTCGGTCACCGGTGGGGCGTCGTCTGGCTCTTCGGCCGGCTGCTCTCTCAGCCGCTGCGCCGCCGCGCGCGTGCTGGCGACCAGCGCCTTGCGCTTGTCGCTGTCGACGAGCTGGTCCATCTTGGCGAGCCCCTCGAAGGCGTCCTTGCAGTAGAACACGCCGGGCTCGTAGACCTCATCCGAGTCGGCGGCGTTTGGATAAAGAATCCGCAGGCCAAAGTTGCGGTTGATCGCCGCGCCACCGATCAGCACCGGAAACGGCAGCTTGCGCTCGTGCAGCTCCTGCACACAGGCCGGCATCTGCTTCGACGTCGAGACCAGCAGGGCGGAGAGGCCGATCGCGGTCGCGTGGTGGGCTACGGCCGCGTCGAGGATGTTCGAGATCGGGACCTGCTTTCCGAGGTCGATGACCGTGTAGCCGTTGTTGGTCAGGATCGTGTTGACCAGTGACTTCCCGATGTCGTGCACGTCGCCGAACACGGTCGCGATCACCACCGTGCCCTTGGTGTAGCCCTCGAGCTTGTCCAGGTAGCGCTCGAGCCGGGCGACGGCGCGCTTCATAACCTCGGCCGACTGCAGCACGAACGGGAGGATCAGCTCGCCGGCGCCGAACTTGTCGCCGACCTCCTTCATCGCGGGCAGCAGCACCTCGTTGAGGGTGGGCACGGCGCCGATCTTCTCGACGCTGGCGTCAATCCAGTCCTCGACGCCCTCCTTCTTGCGCCTCAGGATGTGGAAGTGCAGCGCCTCCTCGGGCTCCATGCCCTCGGTGGGGTTCGCGGCGGCGGCGCCGCCGTCAGCGTCCTGCGGAGCCTTGGCCTCGAAGTGGGCGATGAAGCGCTCGAGCGCGTCGTCGCGGCGGTCGAACACGAGATCGTCGGCCAGCTGGCGCTCGGCCTCGGGGATCTCGGCGTACGGGGTGATGTGGTTGGGGTTGACCATCGCCAGGTCGAGCCCCGCCTCCACGCAGTGGTGCAGGAACACGCTGTTGAGCACCGCGCGCGCCGCCATGCCAACCCCGAAGCTGACGTTGCTGACGCCCAGCGAGGTCTTGACGCCGGGCAGCTCCTGCTTGACCAAGCGGATGCCCTCGATCGTCTCGACCGCGCTGCGGCGCCATTCCGGATCGCCGGTGGTGAGCGTGAACGTCAGGCAGTCGAAGATCAAGGCCTCGCGCTCGAGTTCGTGCTCGTCGCAGCACAGGTGCGTGATCCGTTGGGCGACCTCGAGCTTGCGCTCGGCGGTCTTGGCCATCCCGGCCTCGTCGATCGTAAGCGCGATCAGGGCCGCGCCATGGGCCTCGGCCAGCGGCACCACGCGATCGAGCTTGGCGCGACCCGCCTCGAGGTTGACCGAGTTCACGATCGCGCGGCCGGGGATCTGCTGCAGGGCAGCCTCGATCACCTCGGGCTCGGTGGAATCGATCTGGATCGGCGCCGGCTGGGTCAGCGAGATCCGCTTGACGAGCTCGCGCATCTGGTCGGCCTCGTCCTGGCGCTCGGTCAGCGCGACGCACACGTCGAGCACGTGCGCTCCACCGGCTACCTGGTCCTCGGCGACCAGCAGGAGCCCGTCGTAATCGTCGGCGAGCAGCAGTTCCTTGGCCTTGCGTGATCCCTGCGCGTTGACCCGCTCACCGACGAGCGTGGGGCGGGGGTCCTGGACCAGCGGCGTCGCGGCGATCATCGAGCTGGCGTGGGGCGGTCTGGCTGCCGGCCGCGGGTCGGGGACCGTGCCCCTGACACGCTCGGCGATCGCCCTGATGTGCTCGGGAGTGGTGCCACAGCAGCCCCCGACGATGCTCACGCCATAGCGCTCCACGAACTCGCCCAGGACGTTGGCGAGCGGTTCGGGCTGTTCGGGGAAGATCGTCTCGCCGTTGGGCCCCTGGAGCGGGAGTCCGGCGTTGGGGATGCAGTGCACGGGCACCGAGCTGTATTCCCCGAGGAAGCGGATCGCGTCGCGCATGTCCTCGGGACCCGTCGAGCAGTTGAGGCCGATCGCGTCGACGTCGAGCGCCTCGAGCGTGGCCAGCGCGGAGCTGATGTCAGTGCCCAGCAGCATCTTGCCGCCTTGAGGCAGCAGCGAGATGCTGCACTGGATGGGGATCGCGCGGCCTGAGTCGGCGCACGCGCGGCGCACCCCGAACACCGCGGCCTTGAGCTCCAGGATGTCCTGGGTGGTCTCGATGATCACCAGGTCGACGCCCCCGGCCAGCAGCCCGTGCGTCTGCTCGGCGAACACATCCACCAGCTCGGGGAACGTGATCCTGCCGAGCGTGGGGTCGTCGCTGGCGGGCAAGAAGCCCGTCGGCCCGATGGCCCCGGCCACGAACCGGTGCTCGCCGGCGGCCTTGCGGGCGATCTGTGCCGCTCTGAGGTTGATCTCGTGCGTCTGGTCCTCGAGTCCCCATTCGGCGAGCTTCAGCCTCGAGGCCTGGAAGCTGTCAGTCTCGAGCACGTCGGCGCCCGCCTCGAGCATCGAGGCGTGAACGCCCTCGATCACGTCGGGCCGGTTGAGCACCAGCACCTCGTGACACCGCCCCGGCAGCTTGTAGTCGTGTTCGAGGCTCAGCTCGAACTGCTCCAGAGTCGCGCCCATTCCCCCGTCATAGACGATCGTTCGCTGCCGGGCAGCGGCGATGAAGTCTCGCATCCGCGGCATGGTACTAAACCTTGACAGACTTGTGGCAAGGTTTGGGCGGCGGTGTGCGTTGCCGGACCGTCCCGCGCGTGGCGGTCCGTGACCCCGTAACCCGCGGAGTCTCCGTGACCCGACACCGCGTGGAAAAGCCGCACCCCCTGGTCGGATCCTCCACGAAGTGCGGCGTGGGCGGGACATTCGTGGAGGATCCACGCAACCGTGCGGATTCTCCACGTTCTGTCGGGGTGGCGGCCGTTTGGTGGGTGCGGCGAGCCGGCGGTGCCTCTCTCAACCCGCTTGCACGCTTGCTAGCTCTGTGCTAACCTGCAAGCACAGAGCAGACAGACCACGATCCGATTCAGGAGCAAACCAATTATGGCAACCACCCAGAGCAAGCACACGAACCCGTCGATCGAGTCGGCGTTCCAGCACGCCACCGAGGCCGGCGAGCAGTTCGCCGCCGCCACGCGTAAGGCGGGCAACCTGTACCTCGACTCCTACGAGAAGGCCGTCGACCGGGCGATCGAGCTCGAGCTCAAGCTCGCCGACGTGACCCAGCAGGAGTGGCTCAAGAACCTCATCGAGGCGCAGGCCGACTTCGCGCGCGAGCTGACCAGCTCGTACACGAGCACCGCTCGCACGCTGCTGAAGTAAGCAGTCCCCTCCCCGGGCTTTCGGCGACTCAGGACGAGCCGTCGGCCCGAAATGAAAGTATTAGTGGCACCGGTTGGTTCTCAGCCGGTGCCATTTCTTTTGTGAGGAGGTCAGGATGACTGCTTCATCGCCATGCTCGCCAGCATCTGGGGAACGCGTCGGCAGGTGGGAGGGCGGTTCGCCCGCGTCTGGAGGACTGGTCGGTAGCGGGGAGGGCGTCTCGCCCGCGTCTGGAGGACTGCTCGGTAGCGGGGAGGGCGGTTCGCCCGCGTCTGGAGGACTGGTCGGTAGCGGGGAGGGCGTCTCGCCGGCACTCGGAGGACTGGTCGGCAGCTGGGTGGGCGCTTCGCCGGCATCCCGGGCACTGGCCGGCAGCTGGGTGGGCGCTTCGCCGACATCCCGGGCACTGGCCGGCAGCTGGCAGCACCGCTCGCCGGCATCTCGGGGACTACGTCGGGAGCTGGATGGACGCCTGGATGGCGACAGCCGGCGGCATGACTGACTGTGCAGCGGCCGGCTTGCGAACCGCCCCGTGGCCGCTGGATGTCGGGCGATGGGTCACCGTGGCCAGCCGGAGGGGGCGGCCAGGCTGGGCGTCGCCCCATCGAATCGTCTACGAGTCACCGCTCGCCAGGCTGCGTGACTTCTCCTCCGGAGGCCGCCGTGGACCGGTGCCGGCGCTCGTGCTGCCCCCGCAGGCGGGGCATGACTCCTGCATCGTCGACTACTCCCGTGAGCAGAGTCAGATGCGCACGATCGTCGAGTCCGGACTGAGGCGCGCGTACACGCTCGATTGGGTCGCTGCCACCAGAGAGACCGCCGATGCATCGATCGAGGACTATCTCGATGTCGTCGACCAGGCGGTCGAGCACTGCGGTGGCCGTGTGAACCTGGTGGGCGACTGCCAGGGCGGCTGGCTGGCGACGATCTACGCGGCGCTCGCTCCGGAACGGGTCAACACGCTGACGATCGCCGGCGCCCCGATCGACTTCCATGCCGGCGAGCCGGTGATCCACGAGGTCCTGCGGTGGGTGGCGCCCGGTGGCAACCTGCGCTTCTACGAGGCCCTGGTCGCGTCGGGCGCGGGCGTACTCAAGGGCCGGCACATGCTGTCGGGGTTCATCCTGATCCAGCCCGGCGCCGAGATCTCACGCCAGCTGGAGCTGCTCTGCCATCTGAGCGATCCCAAGCACGTCGCGCGTTATCGCGAGTTCGAGGACTGGTTCAAGCACACGCAGGACATCCCGGGTGCGTTCTTCTTGTGGATCGTCCGGCACCTGTTCCTGGGTAACGAGCTGATCGGCGGCACGCTGGAGATCGGGGGGCGCGTCGTCAAGGTCGACAAGCTCGACATGCCGCTCTACCTGCTGGCGGGCGCCACCGACCACATCACTCCGCCCGGGCAGGTGTTCGCGCTGGCCGAGCTTGCCTCGACGCCCGCCGACCAGGTGGGGCGGCGTTTGTGTTCCGGTGGCCACCTCGGCTTGTTCATGGGCCACGAGGCGCTGAATGACCATTGGCCGCCGCTGCTGGCGGACATCCTGGCTCATTCCCGGGTGTCACCGGCTGCCTTGCCGAGGCCGGCCGCAAAGCAGTAGGGTCGGCGGCAGGCTCGCGCACCAGCGACAAGCCCCGGCCCGCGAAGCAGTGGGGTCGCACGCCGGCGACGACAGCGCGCGGTGCGACGAGCGCCGAGTCACCGAATGGGAGGTCGCAGATGATCGTGATGTTCTCCGCCCGCCGGCTCAAGCCGGGCTCCTGGGAGCAGTTCCGGCGTGCCTGGGATCCGGCCGAGGGACGGCCGCCCGGCCTGCAGCGCGCCTACCACGCACGAAACATCCGAGACGAGGACGAGATCATCTCGTTCGGCCTGTTCGACATGACCGAGGAGGACTATCACCGCTGGCGCGAGGAGGCCGACGCTCAGGAGAATCAGCGCATGGATCAGCTGTCGGCCTTCGTGGAGAACGACCATGTCTCCGGGGTCTATGAGGTGATCGAGGAGCTCGAAGAGTGAGCCACAGCCGCGCGCGAGCCGGTCAGCGGGCGCTCCACCCCTGATCCATCGTCACCGGCACGCCGGTGAACGCCCGGCCCGCGGGGCCGGCCAGGAACGCGACCACCTCGGCGACGTCGGACGGCTCGATCAGCTCCTTGACCGCATGCGGCGCCAGGATCACCTGCTCGAGCACCTGATCCTCCGATAGCGAGTGCACCCGCGCCTGGTCGGCGATCTGCTTTTCGACCAGCGGCGTTCGAACGTATCCCGGGCAGACGGCGGTGACGGTCACGCCGGCGTCGGCGCCCTCGAGGGCAAGGGTCTTGACCAGCCCGAGCACGCCATGCTTGGCCGACACGTAGGCGGCCTTGAACGGGGAGGCCACCAGACCGTGTACGGAGGCGATCACCACCACCCGCCCCGCTCCCGATGCCTTCAGCGCCGGCCAGGCTTGCTTGGCGAGCACGAACGGACTGGTCAACAGCAGCGAGACGATCGTCTCCCAGCGTTCCACGGGAAACTCCTCGATCGGCGCCACGTGCTGCACCCCGGCGTTGGGAACCACCAGGTCCAGCCGGCCGAAGCGCTCGAGCGCGGCGTCCACGGCGGCGGCGTTCTCCGCGGGAGCGGTCAGATCGGCTTTGAACGGGACTCCGGGGCCCTCGGGATCGGGCTCGAGATCGACGGCCAGGACGTCCATCCCGTCGTCGGAGAGCCGCGTTGCGACGGCGCGGCCGATCCCGCTCGCCGCGCCAGTCACCAGCGCGGCTTTGCGATCACTCATCCGCCGGACCGCCCCCGCCGTCGCCGGAGCCGTCGTCGCCAGCAGGCTCACCGTCGACCCGCCGGCGCGGCTGGCGCGGCGAAGTGGCGGCGAACGCCTCATAGACCTCCCGCAGCGCGGTGCGCTGACGCGCGGTCAGGTGCGGGTCGGTGCTGATCGCGTCGAGCACCGCGTTTGACTGGGGCTGCTCGCCCGGAGGGGCGACCCCGGCCTGCTCATACAGCGCCTCGGCCGATACCTTCAGCGCGCTCGCGATCCCCTCCAGCACGTGCTCGGAGGGGGCCCGCAGGCCGCGCTCGATCTGCGACAGATAGGGGTTGGAGATCCCCGCGAGCTGCGCGAACTGGCGCATCGAGAGCTCGGCAAGCTCTCGCTGCTGACGGATGATCTCGCCAAGCGCGGCCGCGGAACGATTCGCCATCGCGGCTGAATATAGCCGCGCCCTGCGGCGCTACATGTCCATGCCGCCGTTGACCGCCCACACGGCGCCGGTGATGAACGAGGACTGATCGGCGGCGAGGAAGTGGACCACGCGCGCGATCTCATCCGGCTCACCGAGCCGTCCGAGGGGGATCTTGGCCTTGATCCCTTCCAGGACCTTCTCGGGCACGCTGTCGAGCATCTCGGTGGCGACGAACCCGGGTGCCACGGTGTTCACGGTGACCCCGATCGGGTTGTTCTCGAGCTTTCCAGCCCGCTTGAGCTGATGCGCAGTCTCGAGCGCGAGCGTCTTGGTGAGCCCGAACAGGCCCGACTTCGAGGCGGCATAGTTCGCCTGACCGATGTTGCCGGTCTCGCCGATGATCGACGAGATGTTGATGATCCGCCCCGAGCCGCGCTCGATCATGTGCGGCAGCACCGCCTGGGACATGAAGAATGCGCCCGAGAGGTTGACCGCGATCACCCGGTTCCAGTCCTCGTCGGTCATCTTCAGCACGGTCTTGTCGATCGTGATCCCGGCGTTGTTGACGAGCACGTCGAGCCGCCCGTGGCGCTCGATCACCTCGGCCACGGTGCGACGGCAATCCTCGGCCGAACCGACGTTGCCCTGATGGACGCTGGCCTCGATCCCGGCGTCGTAGAGCTCGGTGAGGAACTTGTTGGCGTGATCGCTATCGCGGCCATACCCGGCGGCGACCGCCGCTCCCTGGTCGCCGAGGCTCTTTGAGATCGCCCCGCCGATCCCGCGCGTGCCGCCGGTGACGAACGCGACCCGGCCGTGCATGCGAGGCCGGCGCAGACCACTCGAGGTATCGGCCGTCTGCTGCTGACGCTCGCTGGTGGTTTCGGTACTCATGATTTCTCCTCTCTCGTTGGTGCTCGCACGCTCACGGTTCGGAGCGCTCGCGCAGCCAATCCGCCATCTCGGGCCAGATCTCCTTGCGCGCGGCGGAGCCGGCGATCAATCCGATGTGGCCTCCGGGCCTGTCAATGTGCGTGACGTCCTCGCTGGAGACGAGCTCGAATATGGGCATCGTTCCCGGGCGGGGCGCGATGTGGTCGGCCCCGGCGGTGACGACCAGCAAGTTCTGGTCGATTCGGCCGAGATCCACCCGCCGGCCGCGGAGCCGGGCCCGGCCAGCAACCAGGGTGCCGTCGCGGTACATCATCCGAATCCACTGCGACCAGGCACGGCCGGGGAAAGCCGGATTGTCGGCGACCCACTTGGCCATCGGCTGATAGGCCTCGCGCCGTGCCCCGCCGTCCTGGATCGATTGCCACAGACGCCGGTATGTGGTCACGAAGTTCGTCACCGGCTTGAGCATCTTGTTGGCGAAATCGACCGCTCGGCCGGGGATCACGCGCCACTCCTCGGCGATCCGCTCGACGTCGAGCTGGGGATCGCCGATCCAGACCGCGTAGGTCGATTCGCGCGCGTCGATGGGCATCGTCAGCAATGCGAGGTTGCGAACGGCGCTGGGTCCCGCGCTCCCCTTCACGACGTCTCCGTTGTGCGCGGCGCGGACCGTGGTGCTGTCGGGGATCTCGTCCAGGCCGCAGTACATCGCGCACAACGTCGCCCCGATGCACCACCCCATCAGCGAGAGCTCGTCTGCGCCACTGGTCCGCAGGGTCTCGCGGACCGCCCAGTGCAGCTCGTCGCAGACGTATTCGTCGAGCCCCATATCCGCGTCTTCCTCGTCGGGGTAACCCCAATCGACCAGGAACACGTCGAAGCCCTCGGCGAGGAGATACTCGATCAGCGAGCCTCCCTGGCGCAGATCGAAGATATCCGGCCGGTTGATCAGCGCGAAGACGAGCAGCAGGGGAACCGGATACTCCCTGCGGTCGGAGCGATAGCGATACAGGGTCGTACCGCGATGCGTCCAGACGACGTCGCGGGGTGTCGCCCCGACAACCGCGTCAGCGGTTGTCAGCACGACGTTTGAGAACTCGAACGCGTGCCGAGGGGAGCGGACGATCCGGCCCAGCGCGCTCAACGCTCAGCCTGCGCCCGCTCGCCGGCGTTGGGATCACGGCCGTTGGACTGACCCGACCCGCGCCATTCGCCAAGCTCGTCGCGCAACTGCTCGACTTCCTGCAGAACGCGTTCGAGCTTGTCCTCGGTCCGGTGCAGCTGTCGCGCGAGGCGGGTGATGTCCGAGCGGCCCGCGACCCTGAGATTGCGCCACACGAGATCGGTGAGCTCCGTGCCGATCCTCGCCACCGCGGCGACGTTCTCGGCGCTGCGGGCCATCAGCAATCCGAAGCTCGGCTTGGCGACGAGCTCCTCGAACGCCTTGGCGCTGGTGGACTCGGCCCGCTCGTACATCGCCCGGATCTGATCCTCGGGCGAAGACGCATCCGATTTGCGATCTCCGGCGGCCGAGGCGGCCTTCGACCGCGCCGTCTCCCCGGCCGCTGGGTCGGATCGCTTGTCGCTGCCGGACGAAGTCTCAGATTGCCTGCGGTCTGCCATCGCGCCTGTTCCTCCTTGGAATGCTCGCTTGCGGCGGCCGGAGGGACGTCTGCTCAAAGTGAGTCCCGGACCGCCGGTCGAGGCTACGCCCCGCGGCGACACGGTGCAAGCCAAGCGATCTCTGCACCGCCATGGGGTAAGGGTTACCCATTTTGTGGCTGCCCATCCCGCGCGTAGCCTGCGCGGCCAGCGGGTACTGAGACTGTATGGGCGATGCGGCGAAAACGCTCTGCTTGACCTACCCGGCCGAGCCCGAGTCAGTTTCGCGCGCGCGACGGGCGCTGAGGGAATTCGCTGTCGAGGCGGGAGCAGATCAGCGGCAGGTCGACGCCGTGCGCCTGGCGGGCTCCGAAGCGGTCACCAACGCGGTCGTCCATGCCTACCGCAAGGAGCCGGGGAACGTCTATGTCACCGCGGTACTGGTTCGCACCGAGCTTTGCATCCTGATCGCCGACGACGGGTGCGGGCTCGAGCCGCACACCGATCGTCCCGGCCTGGGGCTGGGGCTCGGACTGATCTCGAAGGTCAGCGACGAGGTGACGATCGCCCCGCGAGCAGGCGGCGGGACCGAGGTGCGAATGCGTTTCAAGCTCCATGACCCCGCGCACTGCCGACGGCGGGCCTCTCCGAGCCTCAAATGTCGGGCGACGGCATGGCGGACGCGCCGAGCGTGCAACCGCGAGTGGCTGACGTAAGCGACAGCCGGCGTGGTCAGCCGACCTGCACCTTGGCGCCGCTGGCCGCGGCTTCATAGAGCGCTTCGATAACGGTCGCCTGGGCGACCGCATCCTCGCGGCCGAGCAGCGACGGCCCCGCACCGATGATCGCATCTGAGAGGTTCTCGGCCTCGAGCATGTAGGAGTTCACAAGCGGGATGTCGATCTGTTCCACAGCCCCGTCTCTGCGCAGCTCGATCCCCGGCGTCAGGCAGTGCCAGGGATCGTCGAGAAACAGCGCTCCCTCCTCGCCGACGACCTCGAGCTCGTCACGCTCCGGGAGCGCGAGGCCGCTGTCGAAGTGGGCGATCACGTCGTCGGCGAAGGCCATCGTCGCGGCGAACACGACGTCCACGCCGTGGCCGCCGAGCGCCTGATCCGCGGCCACGTGCACCGGCTCCCCGGCGAGCATGCGGGCTGCGTTCACGCAGTAGCAGCCGACGTCCATCAGCGCGCCCCCATCGAGATCTGCGGCAAGTCGGACGTTCTTGGGATCGGCGGCGAAGAAGCTGAACGTGCCGCGGATCAGGCGCAGGCGGCCGATGGCACCGGCCTTGACCAGTTCCTGCAAGCGGCGCGTCTGCGGGTTGTGGCGATACATGAAGGCCTCCATCAGCACGACACCTTCACGATCTGCCAGGTCGAACACTGCCGCGACCGGATCCGGGTGGCGGCCGAGCGGCTTCTCACACAGCACGTGCTTTCCCGCGCGCAGCGCCAGCTCGGTCCATTCCAGGTGCATCGAGTTGGGCAGCGAGATGTAGACGGCCTGGAGGTGCGGGGTCGGCGAGCAGCGCCTCGTAGCTTCCGTAGGCACGCTCTATCCCGTGCTCAACCGCATAAGCCCGCGCCCGTTCGGCGTCGCGGCTCGCTATCGCGGCGACCGTGACCGCGTCAGACTGCGCACACCCGGCGAGGAACTTGCGGTTGATGTCCGCGGTCGAGAGGATGCCCCACTGGACCGCCACCTCGGGGCTCCCGCGGCCGGCGTCAGACGACGTGGTCGACTGGCTCGCTGGCCGGCTTGGTGGTCTCGGAGCTGATCGCAGATTCGGGCTCGTCGTGGCGCTCGCCGTTGATCGCGCCCTTGAAGTCGTGGATGCTACGTCCGACAGCGCGCCCCACCTCGGGCAGACGCTTGGGCCCGAGCACCAGCAGTGCGACGACCAGAATCAGGAGTAGATGCGTTGGCTGGAGAATGTCGCCGATCATGACCGTGAGACTACACGGTGCCCGACGGGGGGGCCACCGGTCCCTGGCAGCCTGACCACTGACAGGGGACGCCCGTGCCTGACAGCGTGACCACATTTGCCCCGGGGCGGGTGAACCTGATCGGTGAGCACACCGACTACAACGCCGGCCTCGCGCTTCCGTTCGCGATCGGCGACGGAGTCACGGTCAAGGCCCGGCGCGGGGCTCGGGATCGAGTGGATGTGCTGGCCCACGACCTCGACGGTCACGATTCCTTTGAGCTGTCCAACCCTGGGCCGATCCGAGGTTGGAGAGCATTCGTACGCGGGGCCGCCGCCGAGCTGCAGGCGGCCGGGTGCGAGCTGGTCGGCTGCAAGCTGGAGATCAGCGGCACCGTCCCCCGTGGTTCCGGCCTCTCCTCGTCGGCCGCGCTCGAGGTGGCCGTGTGCCTGGCGCTGCTCGACGTCAGCGACGCCCAGGTCCCCGACCGGCTCGAGCTCGCCCGGATCTGCTCGCGGGTCGAGAACGAGTGGGTGGGCGCGCAGACCGGGCTGCTGGATCAGATCGCTTCACTGTGCGGGGAGCGCGACCGGGCGCTGCGGATCGACTTCCGATCGCTCGACGTGAGCACGGTTCCGCTGGCGCTCGACGACTATCGGCTGGTGACGCTCGACTCCGGCGAGCGGCACGCCAACGCCGGTCCCGGCGCCGACGAGGGCGACGACGAGGGCGCGGGCTACAACCAGCGCCGGGCCGAATGCGCCCGGGCCTGCGAGCTGCTCGGCGTCGAGAGCCTGCGCGAGACGACGCTCGAGATGACCGGGCGTCTGCCCGACCCGCTGGCAGCGCGCGCCCGCCATGTGATCACCGAAAACGCGCGCGTTGAGCAAACCGTCGCCGCACTCGGGGCTCACGACCTGCGGCGAGTGGGCGAGCTGCTCGATGCCTCGCACGCCAGCCTTCGCGACTGCTATGAGGTTTCCACCCCGGCGGTCGAGGCGGCCGTGCGGCGCCTACGAGAGCAGGGCGCAGTGGGAGCGCGGATCATCGGGGGAGGGTTCGGCGGTTACGTGCTGGGGCTGTTTCCGCCGGGCGCCACTCCGCCGGCCGACACGATCAGCGTGGAGCCCGGTCCCGGGGCCCATCTGGTGGATCACCGCCGCGGAGCGCCGGATCACGCGCGTTAGCAGCGGCATCGCGGAGCGCGGGATACAAGGCCTGAAAGCGCGCTCGCGCCTCGCGGTAGGGCTGCACCCACTCGGTCACCGGCTCGATCCGGGAGCCGCCCTGGACGGTGGCCGCCACCGCCTCGTCGACGTTCTCGAACACCCCACCGGCGACCCCCCCGAGCAGCGCCGCGCCGAACGCCGCGCCCTCCTGCACGGCCACGCGCTCGAGCGGCAGCTCGAGCACCGAGGCCACGATCTGCAGCCACAGCTCGCTGCGCGCGCCGCCGCCTGACACGCGCCCGAGCTCGGCCGGGATCCCCAGCTCGTCGATCAGGTCAAGGGAGTCGCGCAGCCCGAAGGCCACGCCCTCGAGCACCGCGCGGACCAGCGCGGCCCGGTCGTGCCGCAGTCCCAGCCCCGCAAATGCCGCTCGGGCGTCCGGATCGACGTGGGGCGTGCGTTCGCCGGCGAGATACGGCAGGAAGGTCAGCCCCTCGACCCCGGGCGACCAGTTCTCGGCGCCCGCCAACAGCTGATCGAACCCCGTGCCGGGAGCGAGCACGTCGCGCGCCCAGCCGAGCGAGCCCGCGGCCGACAGCATCACGCCCATCACGTGCCACGAGGATGGCCTGGCGTGGCAGAAGGCGTGCAGCCGGGCGAGCGAGTCGCTGCGGAACTGCTCGCAGGCGGCAAACACCACTCCCGAGGTGCCGAGCGCGATCGACAGCGGACCGGGGCGTGCCACTCCGACTCCGAGTGCCCCCGCCGCCTGATCGCCCGCGCCCGCGGCCACCGGGACGCCGTCGCCCAGCGTTCCCGACACCGCCGGGCTCTCGAGCACCTCGGGAAGGCACCCACCGTCGAGCTCGAGCGCGTCGAGCACCTCGGGGCTCCAGCGCCGAGCCGCCACGTCGAGCAGGAGCGTCCCCGAGGCGTCAGAGACGTCGGTCGCATGCTCGCCGCACAGCCGCAGCCGGACATAATCCTTGGGCAGCAGCACCCGCGCAAGGCGATCCCACAGCTGCGGCTCGTTGGCTCGCATCCACAGCAGCTTCGGGGCGGTGAACCCGGGCAGCGCCCGGTTGCCGGTCAGCTCGATCAGCCGCTGCAGGCCGATCGTCTGCTCGATCTCCTCGCATTGCGCCGCCGTACGCTGGTCGTTCCACAGGATCGCCGGGCGCAGCACCTGGTCGGCGGAGTCCAGCGCCACCAGCCCGTGCATCTGACCCGAGAGCCCGATCCCGACCGGTGGCCCGGCGACCGTGCGCAGCTGCTCGAGGACCGAGCAGGTCGCGCGCCACCAATCCTCGGGCTCCTGCTGCACCCATCCCGCGCGCGGCGTCGCCAGCGGGTACTCCACCTCGGCCTTTGCGAGCACCGAGCCGGCCTCATCGATCGCCACCCCCTTGGTGGCAGTGGTTCCGACGTCGATCCCGGCGAGGACCGCGCTCACACTTGGCTCGCGCGGGTCATCCCTGTGCGCCGAGCGCCGCGTAGACGAGCTCGTAGGCCCGCACGGCGTCCTTGCGCTGCTGGGCTTCGCGCAGGGCTGCGTCGTCGATCCGCGCGGCGACCGAATCGATGAAGCGCCACTGGAGGACCGACCGTCTGACCGCCGCCACCTGGTCCTCGGTGTAGGGATAGAGATCGAACCCGAGCCGCTCGCCGGCGTCTCCGTAACCGGCGCGGCGCAGCTCGAGCGCGAGCTCGAGCGTCTCCATGAAGGCCGTCGCACCGACCATGTTGTCGTCGTCGAACGTGCCCCAGCCCGAGTTGGCGTGCAGATGCCCGAGCAGGCCCTCCGACGCGAGCAGGGCCGCGTACTCGGGCAGATGCTCGCCGTTCATCAGCAGGTGCTGCCAGTCCATGTTGACCTGCACGTTGTGCAGCCCCTGGTCGCGCAGCTTGTGCACGACGTACAGGCACATGCCGATGTTGCGCATCAGGATCTTCATCGCGGGCTCTGAGTTCTTGTGCTCGAGCAGCAGCTTGATCCCGTGGCGCTCGCACTCCCGGGCAGCCTCGGCCATCCCCTCGACCAGCCAGCGCCATGAATCTGCATACGGAGATTGGAAGGGGTAGTTGTAGCCCTCGCCTCCGGGCCAGATGATCAGGTGCGCTCCCAGGGAGCCGGCAAACTCGGCTGCCTCGCGGATGATCGCCCGGGCCTCGCCGCGCAGCTTCGGATCCGGGTTGACCAGTCCGCCGTGACCGAAGCGGGGATCGAGGTGCAGGCCGCCTGCGATGCAGTAGATGTCGTGGCCGTCGAGCGCGCTGCGGACCGCGTCGAGGTTGTCAGGCGAAAGCTCGTCGGGATAGTGAAACTCGTAGCCGTCGATCAGGTCACCGAGACCCCGCACGGCCCGATCGACCTTGTCGGCCACCGGCTCGGCGGTGTAGTCGTGACTTGGTTGATAGCCGCCCGGCACAAACCTGGTGATCATCGGGCCAAAGGCCCAGATGCCGAGGCTCGTTTTCAGCATTGGCGGAACGTTAGCGCTAACATTCCCGAGCGCGCGCGAGGGCGCGACGAAGGCCTTGCGGAGAGGAGGGTGAATGGAGGTCGACGAGGGCGCCAAGACGCCCAGTCGGCTACGCCGCCCCGCCGTGATGTCCGACGTCGGCCGGCTCGCCGGCGTCTCGCACCAGACCGTCTCGAGGGTGATCAACGGCAGTCCCAAGGTGCGCCCCGAGACCCGCCGGCGGGTCATCGCCGCGATGCGAGAGCTCGGATACCGGCCGAACTCGGTGGCGCGCGCACTGGTGACCGGGCGGACCAACACGCTCGGCGTGGTCAGCTTCGACACCACGTTGTATGGCCCGGCGTCGACGCTGTTCGGGATCGAGCGGGCGGCACACGAGGCCGGCTACTTCATGATTGTGGCCAGTCTCAAGGCGCTCAACAGATCGTCGGTCAGCGAGGCTGTGGAGCGCCTCCGGATCCAGGGCGTCGACGGGATCCTGGTCATCGCGCCGTACGTCCAGGCGGCCAACGCGCTGCGACATGCCCCCACCGATGTTCCGATCGTTGCCGCCGAGGCCGGGCCGGTCGACGTGCTGCCGGTGGTGGGCGTGGACCAGTACGCGGGCGCGGTCAGCGCCACCCGGCACCTGCTCGATCTCGGGCACCGGACCGTGTGGCACATCTCAGGGCCGGGCGACTTCCTGGAGGCCCGCGAGCGCGTCGATGGCTGGCGGGCAGCTCTGGAGGATGCGGGTATCGACCCGCCGCCGCCCCTGTCCGGCGACTGGAGCGCACGCGCCGGCTATGACCTCGGCCGGCGTCTGAGCGCCGACCCGGCGGTGACCGCGATCTTTGCCGCCAACGACCAGATGGCGCTCGGCGTCCTGCGAGCACTGCACGAGTCAGGCCGCGAGGTCCCGGGTCAGGTCAGCGTGGTGGGCTTCGACGACATGCCCGAGGCGCCCTACTTCATGCCGCCGCTGACAACCGTCCGCCAGGACTTCATCGAGGTCGGCAGTCGCAGCCTTCGGCTGCTCGTGCGCACGATCGAGGGGGGAGATCACACCGCCACGCGATCGCTGGTCGAGCCCGAGCTCGTGGTCCGTGCAAGCACCGCGGTCGCCCACTTCAAGCGTTGACATGGAGCGCGTGTGATCGCTAACATCGCGCACGCGAAAGCCCCATGAGAGGAGCGAGAGGGACTGATTGCAAGGTCTTCGGGCATGGTTTCTCGGCGTGCTGTCGAACACAGCGTGCGGAGCGGATTCATTTGCGACCAGTCACGCCGGACTGAAATGCAGCAACCGGCACCCCCAGATTTAGCCTCGGTTAATTTGATTGGACAGCAGCGCGGGCGTCTGAGACCGTACGACTTCAGCGCTGGTTATCCAGAAAGAGGAGGAGCACCACATGCCTGACGGACCTGAAGATCTCGTCCACGACGCAGTCGAGCGACTGGAGTGGGATGAGAACACCGAGGAGCGCAAGTACGCCCACGGCGAGTCGCGCGAGACCAAGTGGCACCAGGTGACCCGCCGGGCTGCGCTGACCGGTGGTGCCGCCGGGGTCGTGGGAATGATGCTCCAAGCGTGCGGATCGAGCTCGAAGTCGACCTCGACGGCTACCGCCGCCACAGGCGGCTCCAGCGCAGCGTCGAGCATCTTCGGCTTCAGCAAGCCGCAGAAGTACACGATGGTCAATCACGTCACGACCAACGTGTTCTTCACGCCGACCCAGAACGGCGCCGCCGACGCCTGCAAGCTGCTGGGCTGCTCGTACACGTGGACCGGGTCGGCGACCAGCAACGTCGGCGAGATGGTCAACTCATTCAACAGCGCGGTGTCCTCGAAGGTTCAGGGGATCGCCACGCTCGCTGATCTCGCCGACCGCGTTCAACACCCCGATCGCCAACGCCCTCAAGGCCGGAATCCCGGTGGTCGCCTACAACGCCGACGAGCCCAAGAGCGGCCGCCTGTCCTACATCGGACAGGACCTGTTCGTGTCCGGTCAGGAGATGGGCCAGCACATCGTCGAGCTGCTGCCCTCGGGAGGGGAGATCGCCCTGTTCATCGCCACCCCGGGCGCGGCCAACATCCAGCCGCGGATCGACGGTGCCAAGGACACGCTCAAGAGCCATCACGAACATCAAGTACGACGTCGTCGCCACCGGCGCCGCGGTGCCGGCGGAGCTGACCGCGATCAACTCCTGGGCCCAGGCGCACTCGAGCGCCAAGGGCATGTTCGCGGTCGACGCGGGCAGCACGCAAGGGTCTGGCCCAGACGATCCAGAAGCAGGGCCTGAAGCCAAAAGGGCTGGGTGGGCGGCGGTTATGACCTGACGCCGATCACCGAGCAGTTGCTCCATGCCGGCTACATCGAGTTCACGATCGACCAGCAGCCCTACCTGCAGGGCTTTCTGCCGATCCTCCAGCTCTACATGTACAACGCCTCGCAGGGACTGACCGGCATCGCCGACGTCGACACCGGACTGAAGTTCCTCGACAAGACGACGGTCGTCCCGTACAGTTCCACCAAGAGCCGCTACGAGGGCACGGGCACCAGCCCGGGCGTCCAGAAGGCGTAGAGATAGCTCGTGGAGGGGCTCGCAAAGGGGTAGGGTTTGAGAGTAGTCCCGTAAGCGATGGCGGTCACGTCCGACACCCAGGCTGCTCCGTCACCGCCGGGCCCGGCGCCGAGCCGGGCCCGCGGCGCCGGGGCGGCGGGTTTTTTCAAGCGCTTTCTGACCCTGCGCGAGGGCAGCATCATCGTGGTCACGCTGATCACGATCATCTACTTCGCGGCCACCACCCGCCACTTCCTGACCGGCAGCAACTTCAAGAACCTGCTGCCGTACTTCACCTTCCTGGCGATCATGGCGGCGGGGCAGGTGTTCGTGATGACGCTGGGCGAGATCGATCTGTCGATCGGCGCGGTGTGGCTGTTCACGCCATTCATCTACTGGAAGTTCACCAGGCCGGTCTGCCGCTCGTTCCGGCGCTGATCGCGGCGCTGATAGTGGCGATGATCCTCGGCGCGATCAACGGCTTCTTCGTCGCCTACGTAGGGATTGCCTCGTTCGTGGCCACGCTGGCGATGCTGTTCTTCCTCGACGGCCTGTCGCTGATCATCTCGCACTCGCAGGAGATCACCACCCCAGGAACATCGATCGTCAGCGTACCGACCTTCGCCCAGATCTTCGGTGCAGGCACCTACTCGGAGCTGATCTGGGCGGTGGGGATCGTGATCATCTTGCAGCTCGTGCTGTCGTTCACCCGCTGGGGGATGTACACGGTGGCCGCGGGCGGAAACCGGCTCGGCGCCGCCGAGGCGGGCATCAACGTCCGGCTGGTGCTGGTCCGCAACTTCGTGCTGTGCGCGCTCACCGCCGGCTTCGCGGGGATCGTCGAAGCGATCCGGACGTCGAGCATGACCCCTGACCCGTCGGGCTCCAACACCTTCCTGCTGGAGGCTGTGGCGGCTGTGATCATCGGCGGGACGCTGATGACCGGCGGCTCGGGAACCGTCGTCGGCGCCCTGATCGGCGCGTTGTTCCTCGGCATCCTCAACGACGGGCTGATCCTCAAGAGCGTCAGCGCCAACTACACCGATCTGTACCTGGGGATCGCGATCATCATCGCCATGACCGTCAACGTCTACATCCGGCGCGTGCGCCTGCGGTCGGGCCGTGGCTGAGCAAGATCGCGTTCAGACCGAGCAGGATCGGATCCAGTCTGAGCAGGCGTTTTCAGCGGCGAGCGGATCGTCGCGCCGACCTCGCGCCGAGGACGACGTGCTGCGGGTCGAGCACATCGCCAAGCGCTTCGGGCCGACGATCGCGCTGCGCGACATCAACCTCCACCTGCGCAAGGGCGAGGTCCTCGGACTGCTCGGCGACAACGGCGCCGGCAAGTCGACGCTGATCAAGATCCTGTGCGGCTTTCAGAAGGCCGACACCGGAACGATGTGGCTCAAGGGCGAGCCCTTTGTCCCCAAGAGCGTCGACGATGCGCGTCAATCACGGGATCGACACCGTGTTCCAGGATCTCGCGCTGATCGACGAGCTCACCGTCTTCCAAAACCTGTTCCTTCACCGCGAGAAGGTCAGGCGGCCGATCCCGTTCCTCCACAACGCGCTCATGCGTCGCGAGGCCCGCAAGGCCCTGGACCAGATCGGGATCAATATCCCTCACGATCGACGTGCCGGTCGCGCGATTGTCGGGCGGCCAACGCCAGGCGATCGCCGTGGCCCGGACGATCTCCGGCGACGCCGACATCATCCTGCTCGACGAGCCGCTCGCCGCGATGGGCGCCAAGGAAGGCGCGATGATCCTCGACCTGATCCAGCGCCTCAAGGAAGAGGGCAACGTCTCGATCATCATGATCCTGCACAACTACGTCCACGTCTTGACGGCATGTGACCGCGTGAACCTGATCCAGGACGGCGTGATCGGACTCGACAAGCCCACCGCCGAGACGTCGGTCGAAGAGCTGACCGAGATCGTGGTCGAGGAGTACCGGCGGGCACGGCTGGCGACGCAAGCAGGCAACGGGGCCTCGGCTGCGGCGCCCGCGGCGCAGCCGGCCGACCAGACGCGCGCACCCAGCTCCGAAGCGGGCGCGTGACCGTGGCTGCTGACTCGCATTGAGCGAGCGCGTTTGCAGCATCGGTGTCGACTTCGGCACCGAGTCCGGCCGCGCGCTGGTGATGGACGCCCAGTCCGGCGAGCAGCTGGCCGTGAGCGTGGTGCCCTACGCGAGCGGAGTCATCGACGCAGAGCTTCCAGGCACGGGTGAGCGCCTGCCGACCGACTGGGCCCTCCAGGATCCCGACGACTGGGTGGCGGTGGTGGAGTCCGCGATCCCCGAGGCGGTGGCCAGCGCCGGCATCGCGGCCGAGCAGGTGGTCGGGATCGGGGTCGACTTCACCTCGTGCACGGTGCTTCCGGTCGACCTCAGACGGCGATCCCCTGTGCCGCGACGAGCGGTGGCGCTCGCGGCGCCATGCGTGGCCCAAGCTGTGGAAGCACCATGCGGCGCAGCCGGTGGCCGATCGGCTCAACGAGGTGGCAATCGAGCGCGGCGAGGACTTCCTGCAGCGCTACGGCGGCCGCATCTCCTCGGAGTGGTACTTCCCGAAGCTGATCGAGCTGTGGCTCGAGGACCGCGACGTCTATGACGCCGCCGCGGGCTTCATCGAGGCCACCGACTGGATCGTCTGGCAGCTGACCGGGCGCGAATGTCGCCAGACCTGCACCGCCGCCTATAAAGCCCTCTGGTCACCCACCGAGGGGCTCCCGCCGCGAGGCTACTTCGAGGCTGCCTATCCAGGATTCGACGACCCCGCCGCCAAGCTCGGCACGCAGTTCGCGATGCTCGGCACTCGCGCCGGAACTCTTGTTGCCGAGTGGGCGCGGCGCCTGGGGCTCGGCGAGGCGGTGGCGGTGGCGGTCGGCAACGTCGATTCGTTCGTGTCGGTGCCGGGGGCGGGCGTGCACAGCCCGGGCGCGGTCGTGACCGTGATCGGCACGTCGACCTGCGACATGGTGCTGGGCGTCGACGAGGTCCGCTTGCCGGGGATCACGGGGGTCGCCCGGGACGGGATCCTCCCCGGCCTGTACGGCTACGAGGCCGGGCAGACGGCGGTCGGCGACATGCTGGCGTGGTTCGTGCGAACGCTTGGCGGAGGCCCGGAGACTTTCGCGGCGCTGGAGGAGGGGGCGGCTCGCTTCGCGCCCGGCGAGACCGGACTGGTGGCGCTGGACTGGTTCAACGGCAACCGCTCGATCCTCGCCGACGCCGACCTGACAGGCGCGATCCTGGGGCTCACGCTGCAGAGCACCCCAGAGCAGATCTATCGCGCGCTGCTCGAGTCGATCGCCTACGGCAACCGGCGCATCATCGAGAACTTCACCGAGCACGGGATCGAGCTTTCGGAGATCGTGGCCTGCGGCGGGATCGCCGAGCGCAGCCCGCTGACGATGCAGCTGCTCGCGGACATCAGCGGGCTCCCGATTCGGGTCCCCGCCTCCAGCGAGGTCCCCGCCCGCGGGGCGGCGCTGTTCGGCGCGGTGGCTGCCGGGGTGTTCGAGGGGATCGGTGCGGCGGTGCACGCGACGAGGCCAACCGACGCGCGTACGTACACACCGGACCGGGCGGCGTTTGAGACCTACGACCGCGTGTACGAGATCTACAGGAGCCTGTACGAGACGCTCGGCATAACGCAGGTGCAGCTGCTCCACGGGCTCAAGCGGATCGCCACCGAGTCAAGGGGGGCGACGTGACAGAACTGCCCAGGATCGGCCTGCTGGGGATCATGCAGGAGCTCTACGACGAGATGATTCCCGGGATCACCGAGCATCAGACACGCTACGCGGCGCACGTGGCGCAGCGCCTGTCGGATGTCGCGACCGTGACCTTCACCCGGCCGGCGCGCAACCAGCACGACATCGAGACGATCACCGCGGAGCTGGCGGCCGCCGGGCTCGACGGAGTGATGATCGTGATGCTCACCTACGGTCCGGCGATGCGGACGATCAAGGCGCTGATGGGCCTGCGGATGCCGCTGCTGCTGGCCAACATCCAGCCCGAGCGGGCGGTCACCGCCGACTGGGACATGGACAGCCTGACCTATAACCAGGGCATCCACGGGGCCCAGGATCAGGCCAACGCGCTGGTGCGGTCAGAGATCCCGTTCTCGATCATCACCGGCGACTGGCAATCGCAGCGGTTCAAGGACGCGTTCGCCGACTGGGCCCGGGCGGCCAAGGCGGTCACCGCACTGCGGAGCGCGAGGGTGGCGCTGCTCGGCTACCCGATGAACGGCATGGGCGACATCCGCTATGACCCCGAGGCGATGCTGCGGCGGCTGGGGACGACCGTGGTCAGCGAGGATCTCGGCTCTTTGTACGAGCGGGTGGGGGCGGTGCCCGACGCAGCTGTACAGGAGCTGGTGGCTGCGCACGGCGAGCGCTTCGCGGTCGATCCGGAGCTGCCCGAGGAGCGTCACCGGTATGCGGCGAGGATGGAGCTCGCGCTGCGAGGGATGCTCGAGGACGGGGACTACGCAGGGTTCTCGTTTCACTTTGACTCGATCGGCGGCGACGGCCGCTTCGAGCAGCTGCCGCTGCTGGCCGCTTCTGATCTGATGGCCGACGGCTACGGCTATGCCGCCGAGGGCGACACCAACACCGCGATCCTGATGTGCGCCGCCCAGGCGATGCTTGGCGAGGCGCACTTCAGCGAGATGTACGCGATGGACTGGGAGCTCGACTCGGTGCTGATCAGCCACATGGGCGAGGGCAACTGGAAGCTCGCGCGGACCGACCGGTCGGTCCGGCTAATCGACCGGCCGCTGGGGATCGGGAGCCTTGACAACCCTCCGACGCCGGTGTTTTCGGCGGTGCCCGGCCCGGCCACGACCGCCGCCCTGATCCCCATCGAAGGCGAGTATTACCGGCTGCTGGTCGGCCGCGGGGAGGTGCTCGACACGCCCGAGCTTCCCAACGTCGAGATGCACTATTTCCACTTCCGCCCGGATCGGGGGATGGAGACGTTCATGGACGACTGGCTGCAGTTCGCCGGTCCGCACCATTTCGTCACCAATCTGGGAGAGCACGCGGGCAGCTGGCGCCGCTTCGCGGAGCTGCTCGAGCTCGACTACGAGGAGATCTGAGTATTGCTCGGGGAGTTGCGCGAACGGGTCCTGGCCGCCAATCTGGCGCTCGTCGAGCACGGACTGGTGCGGCTGACGTGGGGCAACGTCTCGGGGATCGACCGCGAAAGCGGCCTGGTGGCGATCAAGGCCAGCGGCGTCGCCTATCACGAGATGAACACCGAGGACGTGGTACTCGTTGACCTGGACGGCGGCGAGGTGGTGCATGGCGAGCGCCGCCCCTCGACCGACACGCCCACCCACCTGGCGCTGTACCGCGAGTTTGACGCCATCGGCGGGGTGGTCCACACCCATTCGACGTGGGCCACGGCCTGGGCGCAGGCCGGGCGGGAGATCCCCGTGCTGGGGACCACCCATGCCGACCTGACCGCCGAACCGATCCCGGTCACCCGCGCGCTCACAGCCGAGGAGATCGAGGAGGACTACGAGGGCGCCACCGGGACGGTCCTGGTGGAGGCGCTGGCGGGCCGCGAGAACGAGCTGCCGTGCGCGCTGGTACGCGGCCACGCGCCGTTCTGCTGGGGCCGCGATCCTGCCGCGGCGGTCCTGAATGCGGTCACGCTCGAGGAGGTGGCGCGGCTGGCGCTGCTGACGGTCGCGCTCGATCCGGAGGCCGGGCCTCTGCATGCGGCGCTGCGCGCCAAGCACTTTGAGCGCAAGCACGGGCCAAGCGCGTATTACGGTCAGCGTTAAGCCCGCGGAAGGGCGGCGTGGCGCGCGCCCAGTCACAATGCCAACCCTATGAGCGACGACGGCATCCGGGCGGCGGCGGCGAAGATGCGCGACGCGGGCGCCCACGAAGAGGCGATCCGCGCGTTTGAGAGCGCTTGCCGCAGGCTGGTGTCCGGAGGCGAGGCGCAGATCCCTAGCGCCGACCTGGAGCCCGCCACCGACGTTCCGGCGCTCGCCGACTTGCCCGGGGCCGATGCGGCGCAGGCGCTCGAGCACGTGGTGGTGATCAAGCTCAACGGCGGGCTGGCGACGACGATGGGGCTGCAGGAGCCAAAGTCGCTGGTGGAAGCGCGCGAGGGGCGATCGTTTCTGGAGATCATCATCGGCCAGACGCTGTCGCTGCGGCGCCGGCTGGGGGTTCGATTGCCGCTGATCCTGATGAACAGCGACGCGACCCGCGGCGCCACTGAGCGCGCGCTGTCGCGCTATCCCGAGATCGAGCACGAGGGGATCGCGCCCGACTTCATGCAGAGCATGATCCCCAAGCTCGATGCCGAACAGTTGCAGCCGGTGAGCTGGCCGGCGAACCCGGCGCTGGAGTGGGCGCCTCCCGGACACGGCGACGTGTACGGCGCGCTGCGCCGGTCGAGAATGCTCGACGTGTTGCTGGCGCAGGAATTTCGCTACGCGATGATCTCCAACTCCGACAATCTCGGCGCCACGCTCGACCCGCGCATCGTGGCTCACCTGCACCGCGAGCAGATCCCGTTCTTGATGGAGGTCGTGGAGGGGACGGAGGCCGACCGCAAGGGGGGCCATATCGCCCGCCGGCGCGCCGACGGGCAGCTGATCCTGCGCGAGACGGCGCAGACTCCGCCAGAGGACGAGGACTCGTTTCGCGACTTCCGCCACTGGCGCTACTACAACACCAACAACCTGTGGGTCGACCTGCGGGTGCTCGCCGATGCGCTGGATCGCGCCGACGGCGTGCTCGAGCTGCCGCTGATCGTCAACCGCAAGACCGTCGATCCCCGGGACCCGGATTCGACTCCGGTGATCCAGCTCGAGAGCGCGATGGGCGCGGCGATCGAGAGCTTCAGCGGCGCCAGCCTGCTGCTCGTGCCGCGCACGCGTTTCGTGCCCGTCAAGACCACCGACGACCTGCTCGTGCTTCGCTCCGACGTCTATGCGCTCACCCGCGAGCTCGACGTCAAGCCGGCGCCCGAACGGGGCGACGAGCTTCCGTTCGTCGAGCTCGACAAGCGCTTCTACAAGCTGATCGACGACTTCGAGCGGCGTTTCCCGGGCGGCCCCCCATCGTTGCGCGAGGCGCAGCGGCTGGTCGTGCACGGCGATGTGACGTTCGGCGCGGGGGTGATCGTGCGCGGTGCGGTGGAGCTCGAGGAGCGCGAGCCGGCGGCGATCGAGCCGGGGGCGGTGCTGGACGGCTCCGACTGAGGGTCAGCCACCGGTTGAGCGCGCGGCTTGCGCGTCAGGGGTGGTTGGGGCGCCCCGCGCCGCTGGCGCCGGGGAGCTCGTCGCGCCTCTCGGGCCGTGAGGCGGACTTCGGGACCGGCTCCACCAGAGCTCCGCCCCTGCGTTCGCCGGCGCTCCTGGCGAGCCTGTCGTGCCGGACGGCGGCGCGGGCCATGAAACGGATCGCCGGCGGGCGGTAGCGAAGCAGCACTCCCCATGTCTGCGGGCCGATGATCCCGTCGGGGGTCAGGCCGTGGGCGCTTTGGAAGTCCTGTACCACGCTCTGGGTGGTAGGGCCGAACCCCCCGTCGACGCCGAGCTTGTAGCCCGCCGAGATCAGATGCTCCTGGGCCCACACGACCAGGTCGCCCACCGCACCCTTGCCGATGCTGGCCATCACCTTGTCGGCCGTGTAGCCGGGCAGGGACCCAGCCGGCCGCGAGACCGCGGTCCAGCCCGAGGAGCTCGCCTGCTGCCAGACCCACCAGCTGACGCCGTGCGCGTCGTAGGCCCGCGATAGCTGCCGGAAGCGGAAGATCTGGTGGCCGGGAGGAGACCCCGCGACCTGCCCCAGCGGGAAGATCTTTCGCCGGTAGGGCATGTTGTAGATGTAGGTGTGGGCGAACACGGTGTCCACGCTGACGCCGATGTCCTTCCAGTACATCTGCGGCATGTTGTACTGCGCCCCGCCGGGTCCCAGAAACACCGAGTACGGGAACGACGGGTGATAATCGACGTACGGGAAGCCGGCCAGGACGACCGGAAAACGGAAACCGATCAGGTCGCGCAGACGCCTGATGTAGGTCTGAGCGGAGACATACTTGCCCTGATACTGGGCCTCGGCATCGATCAGCAGGCAGTCCGCGCCGTCCCTGATCGCCTCTGCACCCTTGTAGGCCTCGTTGACCGGATGATTGCCGTACACGTACTGCCACGCGCACACCTTCAGGCCCGCTCTGTGGAACGCCCCGACGATTGGTGAGTTGAACTGCGAGGTCCAGAAGCTGGACCCGTCGCTGCTCTTGATCATCAGGGTTCCGATGCCCCGCCGATGTGCTTCGGAGATGATCGAGCCGATGTTGCCGCCCTGCGTGAACTGAAGCTCCCAGATCCACATCGCCCGGCGGGTCAGTGGGTTGGTGGAGTGCGATCCACGGCGCGCGCCGTGCCGGTGAAAGCTGCCGTGCCTGGCGGACTTCACCGACGCGCCACCGGACCGTGCGAGTGCAGACGCGGCGAACAGCACACACACACTTGCCACCGCCAACACCAGGGCGGTGAGGGTGCAGATCCGACGTGCCCGGTAACCGCGCTCCCCGCGGCCTCCCACCATACGGAAAGTCACCGTAGCGAATAACCCGGACAGAGCGAGCAAGTTGCGCTGCGTGGAACCCTCGGAACGCAATGCACGCTATTCGTGCAAAGCGTTCGGAGGGTACGGGGGGCGGAGAGCCTCGCGGTGCCAGGCTCCCGGCGCATCCAGAGCTGCTACTTGATGAACAGGATCTCCGAGTACTTCGGGAGCGGCCACAGGTCATCGGCGACCAGCTTTTCGAGCTTGTCGGCCGCTTCGCGCACCGCCGCCATCGCCGGGATCGTGGTGTCGCGCATGTACTCGGCATGCTCCATCAGGTCGTCGTGAGGCTGGTTTTCGGCCAGGTTGGCCCTCTCCAGCGCCTTGATCGCATCGACGAACGTCATCAGCAGCCCCTCGACCTCGCTTGCGAGCTCGGGCAGCTGAGCGCTCACCAGCAGCGAAATGTGCCGGGCGGCGGCCGGAACGAGCAGCGTGCGCGCGATCGCGGCCGCCGTCTCGGCCTCGATGTTGAGCTTGGTGACGTACTGCTCGAGGAACACCTCGTAGCGGGACTCGAGCTCGCGCTCGGAGAGCACCCCGTAGTTCGAGAACAGCTCCTGGGTCTCGTCGGAGATCAGGTACGGCAGCGCGTCCGGAGTCGCGTGGAGGTTGAGCAGCCCGCGCTGTTCCGCCTCCGCGTGCCACTGGGGCGCGTAGTTGTCACCGCCGAACACGATCTGCTTGTTGGCGGCATAGCTGCGCTGCAGGATCGGACGCAGGGCGGCCTCGAGCTCGGCGCCGTCCTGGAGCGCGTCCTCGAGCTCCTGACGACATTTCGTCGATGGCCTCGGCGACGATCGTGTTCAGCACCGTGTTGGGCAGCGACAGCGACTGGCTGGAGCCCAGCGCCCGGAACTCGAACTTGTTGCCGGTGAACGCGAACGGGCTCGTCCGGTTGCGGTCGCCGCCGTGCAGGGGCAGCGGCGGCAGGACGTGGGTTCCCAGCCCGAGGAACGATTCGGGCGTCGACTCACCCACCTCGCCGCGCTCGATCGCCCCGAACACCCGCTCGAGCTCGGCCCCGAGGAAGATCGAGATGATCGCCGGCGGCGCCTCGTTGGCGCCCAGGCGGTGGTCCTGGCCGGGCGAGGCGATCGAGGCCCGCAGCAGCCCCTGGTGCTTGTTGACCGCCTGGATCACCGCCGCGCAGAAGAACAGGAACTGGAGGTTCTCGTGCGGCGTGTCGCCCGGGTCGAGCAGGTTCTCGCCGGCGTCGGTGCTCATCGACCAGTTGTTGTGCTTGCCCGAGCCGTTGACGCCCGCGAACGGCTTCTCGTGCAGCAGGCACACCAGCCCGTAGCGCCGGGCGACGTTCTGCATCACCTGCATGGTCAGCTGCTGGTGGTCGGAGCCCACGTTGGAGTTCTCGAAGATCGGCGCGATCTCGTACTGGTTGGGCGCGACCTCGTTGTGGCGTGTCTTGACCGGCACGCCGAGCTTCTGCAGCTCGCGCTCGGTGTCGAGCATGCAGGCCAGGATCCGCTCCGGAATCGAGCCGAAATAGTGGTCGTCGAGCTCGTGGCCCTTGGGCGGCTTGGCTCCGAACAGGGTCCGACCTACCGTCACCAGGTCGGGACGCTCGAAGTAGTACTGCTCGTCGATCAGGAAGTACTCCTGCTCGGGGCCGACGGTCGTGAACACCCGCGACGTGGCGGTGTTGTCGAACAGCTTCAGCGCCCGCACCGCCGACTTCGACAGCGCGTCCATCGAGCGCAGGAGCGGAATCTTGTGGTCGAGTGCCTCGCCGGTCCAGGAAGCGAACGCGGTCGGGATGCACAGCAGCGCGCCGTTGGGGTTCTCGAGCAGGAACGCCGGCGAGGTCGGGTCCCACGCGGTGTAGCCGCGCGCTTCGAAGGTAGCGCGAATGCCGCCGGTCGGAAACGAGGAGGCGTCGGGCTCGCCCTGGATCAGCTCGGTGCCGGTGAACTCGGCCAGCGCCGTGCCTTCGCCCGTGGGCGCGTAGAAGCTGTCGTGCTTCTCGGCGGTCATCCCGGTCAGCGGCTGAAACCAATGCGTGTAGTGGGTCGCGCCCCGCTCCAGCGCCCACTCCTTCATCGCCAGCGCGACGGCGTCGGCCGTCGAGATGTCGAGCGCCTCCCCGCGAGCGAGCGTCTGCTGGAGGCGGCTGAACACGTCTCTGGGTAGGCGCTGGCGCTGGACCGCCGAGCTGAAGACGTTGGCGCCGAAGATCTGGTTGTCGGGGATCGTGAGATCCGGCGCTCCGAGACTCCCACCGTTCGGGGCCCACTGTGCGGCAAGGACGTTCTGCTGACGGATAGGCATGCTCTGTACTCGTTCCTTTTCGAGTCTGCGCCCCCGGCGGCAAGGAGACGCGCGCGTGTTTAAGCCGTCTCTGGTGAGACGTCGAGCGTGAAATGTAGGCCAGAGGCTCGCCGCGGTCACTATCCCAATGTCCAAACCGTCGCAAACTGCGTCGTCCAGACGGCGCACGAGGACTTGATGCGTCCCGGTGGCGCTATGCGCAACTCAGATACCGCCTGTCCTTGGGATACTCGCTCGCGCGATGTCAGAACATGCAGAGCGCGGCCCGATGTCAACCTACGTCCCGGCGGCGGGAAGGTACGAGAACCTCCCGTATCGCCGCTGCGGGCGCAGCGGCCTGCAGCTGCCGGCGATCTCGCTGGGGCTGTGGCAGAACTTCGGCGACGACCGGCCGCTTGCCACCAGCCGCGCGATCCTGCGCCGCGCGTTCGATCTGGGGATCACGCACTTCGACCTCGCCAACAATTACGGGCCGCCGTACGGAAGCGCCGAGATCAACTTCGGGCGCATCTTCGCCGAGGACTTTGCCCGGCTTCGCGACGAGGTCGTGATCTCGACCAAGGCCGGCTATGACATGTGGCCCGGCCCGTATGGCGAATGGGGCTCGCGCAAGTACCTGCTGGGCAGCCTCGATCAGAGCCTGGCCAGGATGCGGCTCGAGTACGTGGACATCTTCTACTCGCACCGCTTCGATCCCGACACGCCGCTGGAGGAGACGCTCGGGGCGCTGGACTTCGCCGTGCGCCAGGGCAAGGCGCGCTACGCCGGCATCTCGTCCTACAGCCCCGAGCGCACCGAGGAGGCGATCGTGATCCTGCGCGAGCTCGGCACGCCGCTGCTGATCCACCAGCCGTCCTACTCGATGTTCAACCGCTGGATCGAGGATGGCCTGCTCGACGTGCTCGGGGAGGAGGGGGTCGGTTGCATCGCGTTCTCGCCGCTCGCTCAGGGGCTGTTGACCGACAGGTACCTCAACGGGATTCCCGAGGAGTCGCGCGTCGCGCGGGGGGAGTCCTTCTCGGAATCGATCGTCTCAGAACAGAACCTGGAGCGGGTCCGGTCGCTGGCGTCGATCGCCGAGAACCGCGGGCAGACGCTCGCGCAGCTGGCGCTGGCCTGGGTCCTGCGTGACCAGCGCGTGACGTCGGCCCTGATCGGGGCCAGCAGCGTCGCGCAGCTGGAGCAGAACGTAGCCGCGCTCGCGCAGCTGCAGTTCGAGCCCGGCGAGCTCGAGGAGATCGACCGTTACGCCGTCGACGGCAGTCTCAACATCTGGGCCTCGTCGAGCAACGCGTGAGCGCGCCGCGCGCCGGCGCTAGCCGGGCTGCTTGACCACGACCTTGCCGGCACTGTTGACGTAGGACTGCTGGGGCTTTGAGGTGATGTGCACAGCGAACGTCCCGCCCGGCTGTGAGCCGTCGGCGAGAACTGCCTTTGCCTTGCCGCTCAGCCCCGCGGCCAGCGCCCAGGCAACCACGTGCCTGCCCGCGGAGACGGCCGTAACACCCCAGTCGAACGTCGCGGAGCGGCCGGGCGCCAGCTTGTGCCCCAGCGCCCAGGTGTTCGAGTAGGCGGTCACATACGCCCCGGCGCCGCCGTTGCGGCAGCTGTAGAGGCACGGTCCCGGGGTTCGGTCGACGATCCAGATCGGGCGCGACGGGTTGGCCAGGTAGGGCTGGTGCAGCACTTGCGCGAACGCCTGGGCGCTCGTGCCCTCGCCCTTGGGGGCCGGGTAGGCGCAGGTCACGTTGCAGATCGTCACCGCCAGGTTCGGAATCGGCCTCGTGCCCGTGTTGCGCACCTTGATCACCAGGTGGGTGCGCTGGGCCAGCCGCTGGAAGGCGGGGAACGTGGCGCTGCTGATCGCGACCTTGAACTTGCCGGCCGGCTCGCTCGCCCCCTGCTGCTGGCCCGCGCCACAAGCGGTCATCGACAGAGCCGCTGCGACGCCGGCGACGATCCCGAAACTCCTCCAAATGCAGGCCCGCAACGCCGCTGCAACATACCACGCACCCGCCCCCGGCAACGCCGGTCCAGGCGTCCGCGCGGCACGGTTGCAACTGGATTTTTGGCTCATACCTACCGTAGGCTTACGCGCCGGAGCGTCGTGCAAGCTCATCCACTCCGGGAGGAACACATCCGTTGATCAGAGCAGTGGCCGAGCGAACGTTCCTGCCTTGCAAGAACCTGCTCGAAGAGGTCGGCAACATGATGATCCTCACGGGCAAGACGCTGGTCTCGGCTGTGCGGCCCCCGTATCCGTACGGCAGCGAGTTCGTGGGGCAGTTCCTGTTCGCGATGAAGCTGTGCTGGTTTCCGCTGCTGATCTCGACGATCGCTTTCGGCTATGAGGCGCCGGGGTTACAGGCGGCGAACTTCCTGGTCCTGTTCGGGGCCCTGGACCGCCTGGGCGGGTTCTTCGTGCTGGCCTCGATCCGCGAGTTCGCGCCGTTCGTCGATGCGATCGTGCTCGCGGGCGTCGCGGGCACGGCGATCACCGCCGACCTGGGGGCGCGCAAGATCCGGGAGGAGCTCGACGCGCTCCAGGTGCTCGGCGTCGATCCGGTCAAGAACCTGGTCGTGCCGCGCTTTCTGGCGCTGATGCTGCTAACCGGCCTGTTCGACATCTACGCGCTGCTGTTCGGGATCTTCGGCGGGATCCTGGCCACGCTGGTCAACAACGCGCCCCTGGGCCCGTTCTGGGCCACGTTCTTCAACAATGCCTCGACCACCGATCTGTGGGGCTCGGTGATGAAGACGACCCTGTTCGGGGCGATCATCGCGATCGTCTGCTGCTACAAGGGGATGACCGCCTCCGGGGGTGCGGAGGGGGTGGGGCGCGCCGTCAACCAGGCGGTGGTGATCGCCTTTCTGGGCGTGTTCGCGTTCAACTACGCGTTCACCCAGACCCTGCTGGCGACCCATCCCGAGATCACCACGATCATCAAGTGAGTGCGCTCGCCGTGGACTTCGGAGGGGTGAGGCGCCGTGGGTGACCTGATCGCCACGCCCCGCGGCTGGATTGAGTCGTTTGGGGAAATTGTCAAGTTCACCTCGCAGATCGTGCGAGAGGTGCTGACGCTGCGCGTGTTCCGCTTCTTCGGCGAGGCGCTGCGTCAGGCGGGGATCCTGATCATCTCCTCGACCCTGGTGATCTGGGGCCTGGTGTTCATCATCGGCCTGCAGTGCGGGATCGAAGGGGCCTACTTCACCTACGGCGAGGGCACGCCGGCCTACTCGGGCGTGTTCGCCGCCTGGTGTGACCTGCGCGAGCTCGTGCCGCTCGTGTTCGGCTACATGATGGCCGCCAAGGTGGGGACGGGGATCGTCGCCGAGCTCGGTTCGATGCGGATCTCAGACGAGATCGACGCGCTCGAAGTGATGGGCATCAGCGGCGTGACGTTCCTGTGTGCCACCAGGCTGCTGGCAGCGCTGATGGTGCTCCCGTTCGTCTATCTGTGCTCGATCGGAGCCGGGTTCTTCGCCAGCTACCTGGCCGTGGTGCAGCAGATCGGGTATGTGTCCTCGGGCGGTTTTCTGTTGATCTTCTGGCAATTTCAGAATCCGCCGGATCTCTTATTCAGCTTGATAAAGGCCATGAGCATGGCCGTGGTGATCGTGCTCGTCGGCTGTTACTACGGTTACAACGCCAGCGGCGGACCGGTCGGCGTGGGTACCGCGACGGCCAAGTCGATGGTGCTCAACATCGTCGCCGTCCACCTGATCGGAATGCTGGGGACGCAGCTATTCTGGGGTGCCAACCCGCGCGCACCAATCGGAGGCTGAATGCAGGAGACAGGGCCACAAGCCGGCGACCCGGGGGAGTCCCAGACCGAGGAGCTCGCCGGCGGCTCGCGCGTGGACGACGAGCCGGCGACCGCGGACGATCAGGCTCCTGTCGGAGACGGCGCCGACGCTCGCGGCAAGGCGCCGCTGCCATGGGAGCGGGCGACGGGCGACCGCGACGGCGGCGGCTCGCGCGTGTCAGTTGTCGACGAGGTGCCGCCGCGCCCGGCGCCCCCGGCCGGCGAGTCCGAGGAGGAGTACAAGTGGCACAGCTACCGGGTGTACCCCTCCGGGCGCCCGGACGCGATCGAGTTCGTCGACGTCTACAAGTCGTTTGGCCGCTCACACGTTCTGCGGGGGCTGAACATGGGCCTGCCCGAGGGGATGGTCTCGATGATCATCGGACCTTCGGGGACGGGCAAGTCAGTCTGCATCAAGCACATGGTCGGGCTGCTGTACCCCGACTCGGGGGACATCCTGGTCCACGGCGAGTCGGTCCCGAACATGCCCGACGACGACCTGTTCGAGATGCGCAAGAAGTTCGGGCTGCTGTTCCAGGACGGGGCCCTGTTCGGGTCGATGAACCTGTATGACAACGTCGCCTTCCCGCTGCGCCAGCACACCGAGAAGGGCGAGGACGAGATCGAGGACATCGTCATGCGGCGCCTCAACGAGGTCGGTCTCGGGTCGGCGCGCTACAGGATGCCCAACGAGCTGTCGGGCGGTATGCGCAAGCGCGCGGGGTTCGCGCGCGCGCTGGTGCTCGAGCCCGACATCGTCCTGTTCGACGAGCCCGACTCGGGGCTGGACCCGGTGCGCACGGCGCTGCTGGGCGAGCTGATCCTCGAGGTCCACCGCGACATGATGGACGAGGCCAAGGAGAAGCAGAAGGCTCATTTGCCGACCTTCTGCGTGATCACGCACGACATCATGAGCGCCCGCCGGGTCGGTGACTTCATCAACGTCCTGTGGAAGGGGCGGATCGTCGAGGCGGGGCCGGCCGAGGACATGCTCAACTCCGACAACCCGTTCATCCGGCAGTTCCTCTCCGGCGAGTCGGAGGGCCCGCTGACGATGGACTGAATCCAAAGGCTTGCGCAGTGCACGCGATTGGCGCGCGCAGCCGGTTCCCGTGGTTAGCCTGGATCGATGCCCATGGCGCAGTGGTTTGAGCGGCTTGCCGGCGCCGCCGCCCGCAGACCATTTTTGACGATCGCCGTCGTGCTCGCGCTGGCGCTGGGGGGCGGCGTGCTGGCGCTGGGCCTGGAGCCCTCCGCGGGCACTGACACGTTCGTCTCAAAGTCGTCGGCCAGTTACAAGGCCACCGCCGACGAACAGCGCCACTTCGGCGACGACGCGGTGATCGTGCTCATCCACGAGCCGCTGACCGACCTGGTGGAGACCCGGGACCTCGCGACCGTCACGCAGCTAGAGGCGTGCCTGGCCGGTCAATACGTTGTCGCCAACCACACGCTGCGGGCGTTCACGCCCGCCAGGCCCGGCACCCACGCGCCCTACGGGGGCGCCAACAGCCCCTGCGGCAAGCTCGCCCGGGCAAAGCCGGTCCGGGCCGTCTATGGACCGGGCACGTTTCTCAACCGCGCCGTGGCGGCGGTCAACACCGAGCTTCGGGCCATGGTCGCCGGGGTAGGGACCGCGGTCAAGCAGGCGCAGCGCAGCGCCTATCGGCTCGCGCTCGGCCGCGGGCTGAGCCGCAAGCAGGCCCTGATCGACGCCCATGCCGCCGGGGAGCTCGAGCGCCAGCAGCAGCTGCGGTCACTCGAGCAGCTCGCCCTGACCTCCGGGGTGACCGCCCTGCCGTCGATCGACTCGCGCCAGTTCATCCCTGCGATCGTGTTCGACCAGACCCGGGGCGTCAACCAGCCCAAGGCGCGCTTCGCGTACCTGTTCCCGACCGCCGACTCCGCGCTGATCCAGATCCGCCTGCGCTCCTCGCTCTCGGACGCCCAGCAGACTCAGGCGATCGCGTGGATCCGCCAGGCGATCAAGATGCCGATGTTCCGCTCGGCTTACGGTGGCACCTACACGGTCACCGGCGTGCCGGTGGTGACCAACGACCTCGCCAGCACGATCTCCGATTCGATCTCCCGGCTGTTGATCGCGGTGCTGCTGGTGATGGCGGCGACGCTGCTGATCGTGTTTCGCAACCGTCCAAGGTTGCTCCCGCTCGCGATCGCGCTGGCGGCGGCGGGGATCACCTTCGGGTTGCTCGCGGCGCTCGGCGCCGGGCTCACGCTCGCGTCGGCAGCCGTGCTGCCGATCCTGATCGGGCTCGCCGTCGACTACGGAATCCAGTTTCAGGCACGCGTACAGGAGGCGCGCGCGGTCACGGGCCAGGCCGGTGATCGCCCGCAGAGCGCCGGGTCGGCGGTCGCGCAGGCCGCCGGTCGCGCCGCGCCGACGATCGCCACGGCGGCGCTGGCGACCGCAACCGGGTTCTTAGTGCTGCTGCTCTCGCCGGTGCCCATGGTCCAGGGCTTCGGGCTGCTGCTGGTGGCCGGGATCGCGGTCGCGTTCGCGTGCGCGCTGAGCGGCGGGTGCGCCGTGCTCGCGCTCTCGGAGCGCCGCCGGCTCGGGCGGGTGAGCCGGCGGTCGTCGCGCCGGCCGGGCTGGCCGGAGTCGATCGCGGCGGTGTTCAGAGGCGCCGCGGAGATCGTCGCCGCGGGGCTCGGTGCGGTGGCCAGCGCGTTGCGGGGAGCGCGCGCGATCCTCACCGGCGCGTTACGGCGGGGGTGGCATAGGCAGCCGGGCCGGGCCGCAGGCCTCGTTCCCAGCCGCGCAGGAGGACTGATCGGGGCTGTGGCCAGCAGGCCCGGGAGGGTGCTCGCACTCGCGGCACTGCTCGCCGTCGCCGGCTGGATCGCCGACACCCAGACCGGCGTGCAGTCTGACCTGACCAAGCTGGTCCCATCCAACATGCCGGCGTTGCGCAACCTGCGCACCCTCGAGCGGGTCACCGGCGTCTCGGGAGAGATCGACGTCACCGTTCGCGGCGCCAACGTCGCCACGCCGGCGACGGTCGGCTGGATGATCGCCTACGAGAACCGGCTGCTGAGCCATTACGGCTACCTCGAAGAGCGGGGCTGCGCGCACGCCACCCTGTGCCCGGCCCTCTCGCTCCCCGACCTGTTCTCGACCAGCAGCCAGTCGACCAGCAGCCAGGCTCACCTCACCCAATCGGAGATCAGCCAGCTGCTGGCCGCGGTACCGACATACTTCTCGCAGGCGGTCGTAACGCCCGACCACCGCGAGGCGACGCTGGCGTTCGGGATTCGCCTGATGCCGCTCTCACGCCAGCAGCGAGTGATCGACTACATGCGCTCGCAACTTCACCCGCCACCGAGCGTCGCCGCCTCGATCGCCGGCCTGCCGGTGCTCGCGGCCCAGGCCAATTCGGCGCTGTCGTCGTCGAGCCGGCGGCTGCTCACGCTGCTCGCCGGGCTGCTGGCCGTCGGTCTGGTGCTGGCGATCGTGTTCCGGGGGCTGCGCCGCGCGATCGTGCCGATGGTCCCGATCGCGTTCGCGACCGGCTGGTCGGCGCTGGTGGTGTTCCTGATCGGGATCCCGCTGAACCCGATGTCGGCCACGCTGGGCACGCTGGTGATCGCCATCTCGACCGAGTTCAGCGTCCTGCTGTCCGAGCGTTTCCGCCACGAGCGCGCCGCGGGCCACGATCTGCAGACGGCCCTGGCGCGGACCTACCGGTCGACCGGCGCCGCGGTGCTGGCGTCCGGGATCACGGCGATCATGGGATTCGGGGTGCTGGTGTTGTCCGACATCACCATGCTGCGGGACTTCGGCCTTGTGACGCTCGTAGATCTGTCGGTGTCACTCGGTGGCGTCCTGCTGGTGCTGCCGGCGGTGCTCGCGTTGTCGCAGCGCGGGGACCTCATGGAGCGGGCGCGCGCCCTGCCGGACGGGGCGGGCGACGGCCTGGCGCGGTGGCGAAGGCGCCGGGCGCGAGTCGCGTGAGCAATCGGCCCGGCGGCGAGGGCGGCGAGCGGTCCCCCGGCGGGCCGGACGCGCCGCCTGAGCTGCTGACGCGTCTGGACCCCGAGCGCGCGAGCTCCGGCGCCCGGTCGGAGGCGAAGACCGGCACCCGCCAACCCCAGAGGCCGCGGGCCGCGGTCGACACGCGTCGGTACCGGTGGATGATCGGGATCTTCGGCCTGGTTGTGGTGATCGTGATCTCGCTCTACCAGTTCCTCGCCAACGGGGTCGGTACCACCGGCGTCCCGGCGGGCAGGCCGCTGCACTACTTCTCGGCGCCGCTGGCGAACACGACGCTCGTCGGCTCCCCGAACATTGACCCGCCATGCACGCCGGCTCGCCACGATCCGCGCGTGCTCAACGTCTGCCTGATCGCCCACAGCCGTCCGCTCGTGCTGTCGTTCTTCACCACCGCCTCCGGGCAGTGCGTGCGCCAGGTCGACGCGCTCGAGCAGCTGTCCCGGCGTTTTGCGCCGGGCGCCGTGCAGTTCGCAGCGGTGGCCGTGAACTCCGGCCGCTCGGCGACCGCGGCCCTGATCCGGTCCCATCACTGGACGATTCCCGTGGCCTACGACAGCACCACGACGCTGGCCGGCCTGTACGGCGTGGCCGTCTGCCCGATGGCCGAGCTGGCATATCGTGGCGGGATCGTGAAGGACCGGCTGATCGGCGATCGCTGGCAGACCAGCGCGGCGCTGGCGCCCAAGGTGCGGGCGCTGGTGTCGGGCGGAGCTCGGTCGCGATGAGCGAGTCGGTGCAGCTGAGGCCCGCCGAGGGCTTCGTCGAGCCCCGGGTCCGCGAAGAGTTCCCCGGTCTGCGCCTGTCCTGGATCACCCGGCAGGCGCGGCACGGGCCGAGCCCGCAGTCGCTCGTCCACCGGCTCGAGGAGCTCTCCAGCCGCTACCGGGGCGCCAGCGTGGTCGCCTTGCGCACCCAGCCGATCCCGCATGCCTACAGGACGTTCTTCAGGCAGATCGGGCTGGACCCCGACGTCGACCGGATCCCCAGCGAGGAGGTCGCGGTCGGGCGCCTGCTCCATGGCGGACTCATGTCAACCGGGCTGATCGAAGACGCGTGCCTGGTGGCCCTGGTCGAGACCGGAGTGCCGGTCTGGGCGCTGGACGCCGATGCCGTGGACGCCGGAGGGCTCGGCATCCGCACCGCTACCGCCGCCGACTGTGAGGTCGAGAATTCCCTCTGCTTGCAGCCGGGCAGCCTGGTGATCGCCGACGCCGGCGCGATTCATGCGCTGCTGTTCGGCCAGCCGGTCGCCGGCCATGGGGTGCGGTCGCGTACCCAGCGGGTGACCCTGTTCGCGGTCGCGGTCGACGGCGTGCCGGCCATCGCCGTCGAGGAGGCGCTGTGGATCTGCGCCGAGCTCGTGGGCTGAGCGAGAGCTCCTTCAAACCCCCGGGTCTGGAGGGTTGCAACTGATAAGGTGGCGCAGCGATGGGAGCAAGGCAGACGTACAGCGCTACCCAGGTTCTGCCCCCAGCCTCGACCGGGCCCCAGCGCGGCCGCGTCGTCGAGCCCGACGAGCGAGCGGCAAGGCGCTCTCTGCGCTCTCAGATCGAGCGGCTCGAGCGCGAGCTGTCGGATGCGTTCGTGACCGCGTTCACGATGGGCGGCCTCCAACAGCCGCCGGCATTCGCGGCCCAGCCCAAGCTGCTCGATCTCGGCGAGCTCGAGCGGGTGCGCGACGAGCTCGCGGAGCGGCTGCAGGAGGCGCGCGCCACGATCGCCAAACGGGCCGACGAGCAGGAGGCCAAACGCGTCATGCTCGAGCGGATGCTGCTCGATCCGGGCTCCTACCGATTCGTGCGCATCTACCGCAGCGAGCTGGGCGAGCCCGGGTGCGGCGCCTGGCAGGTCAGGCCACGAATGGGCCTGATCGGCATGTTGATGGGCTGGTGGCAAGTCAAGCTGTCTTCTGGCTGTCCGTTAGCCAGGGGCCGCGGACGCCCGCGTCCGCGGTCCGCTGACCCCCATGCGGATCACATGCGCAGGCTGCTGAGGAACGGCACCGGCGCGATCCTCGTCGTGCTGATCATGTTCATCGGAAGCCTCGGCCTGTGGGTCGGGACGCCGTTGCTGTGGCTGTGGGTCGGTTCGCAGATCCAGGGCGCCACCGAGTCACTCGGGGCGGCGCTGGGGGCGATCTTCGTCGGGGTCATCATCACGATCACGCTGCTCGCCTCGGTGCTGGCCAAGCTGAGCGACGTCTATCGCGCCAACTGCGTCGCGCGGGGCCAGAGCGATCCCGGGCACGTGGTGCTCGAGGCGGTCCTGGTCGTCAGCGCGGGGCTGACGCTGACCATGTTTGTGATCTGGTTCTTCTTCTTGGCCGGGGCCAGCCCGGTTCCGGTCGGCATCCAGATCTGACCGGGGCCGGGCGGCCGGTGGGACGTGCCCCGCTCCCCGACGGGGCACGTCCTGGTCGGGTCACCGGGCTACATCGACGCCGGCCGCCCTGGCGTGATCACGCGACGGCGAGCGCCATCTCCTCGGCGGGAGCGTGATCTGCCGGTTGCGCGGCGGAAACGACTACCGGCGTGCTCAGAGACGCCGCGAGCATCCGGCGCTGACGGTCGGTCAGCGTTCCGATCGGCTTGGTCTCGACGATCTGGTTGCGGGAGAGGAACTTTCGGCATCGGCTGTTTCCCCAGCGCCGCTGACTGATGAGCAGCTCGCCGATCGGCCAGCTGCTCGCCTCGGGAGGGCAGTCGAGGAGCACATCTGCCGCGGCAACCTCACCGACCGCGATCCGACGCTTAAGGGACGCGCGGGCGAGACGGATCTGATTCGCACGCTCAAGAGCTGCAAGCCGCTGCGGCCCTGGTGTCGTCATGGCAGTCAGTTGGGTCATCTGGCTAATCACTCCCTCAGTGCTGTTGGTCGCCGCCTCGAAAGCGGCCATGGTCAATTCCCGGCAGGCACGATGATCTGCACATCCGTAGCCCGGCCGGGGCCTGCGTGTTTGCTTCCCCGAAGCCCTAAGACTCCGGTTTTCTGGATCTGCATACCGGGGGCCAAGCTTCACCCCTCCCGGTAGGCACTCGCCGCCCGGTGAACCACCACCGTCCGACTCTTGAAAACCTAGAACACAGCTCCGGTCACAGCAACGTCACATCTGGCGTTGATGCGCTAGGAGCGCACTTTTTGTATGCCGGAGCTTCTTGTGCGGGAGTGGACAAATTCTCCCGGTCGCCTGGCACCCGCTCACCCCGCCGTCTCGCGACCGCGGACGCCTCTCACCCGGCCGGAAGCGGTCCGTGCTCGGCCTCGAACTCGCGTTTGACGCGGGCGAAGATCTCCAGCGCCGCGTCGAGCGTCGCCTGATCGTGGGTGGCCATCACGCTCGTGCGCAGCAGGGCACCGGCCGGGGGCACCGCGGGGTGCAGGGCCGTGTTGACGAACACGCCCGCTCCATAGAGCGCCTTCCACAGAAACGCCGCCTTCCAGTCGTCACCCACCACCACCGGCACCACCGGGGTCACGATCTCGGTCCCGTCGGCGAGCCGCGTAGGTTTGACGACCTGGAAGCCGAGCTCCCTCAGGCCCGAGTGCAGATAGCCGGCGTTCTGAAGCACCCGGGCGAACAAGCCGGGGCCCTCGGGGGAGCGGCAGATCCGCACCGCCGCCAGCGTCGCTCCGATCGCGGCCGGGACGGCCGCCGCGGTGAACATGAACGGCCGCGACTGGATCCGCAGAAACTCGATCACATCGGCCGGGCCGGCGATCACGCCTCCGCACGAGGCCAGCGACTTCGAGAACGTGGCCATGCGAAGGTCGACCCGGTCCTGCACTCCGAACAGCTCGGCGGTTCCGGCGCCGCGGGCGCCGAGCACGCCGAGCGCGTGGGCCTCGTCGACCATCAGCCGCGCTCCGTAGCGCCCGCATAGGTCAGTGATCTCGGGCAGCGGCGCCACGTCGCCCTCCATCGAGAACACCCCGTCGACGACGACCAGCACGCCGCCGGGATCGTCAGCGGCTCGCTGCAGTGCGTGCTCGAGGCGGTCCATGCGGCTGTGACGAAACGGTCTCAGCTTCGCGCGCGAAAGGATGCAGCCGTCGAGGATCGAGGCGTGATCGCCCGAGTCGGCGATCACCGTGTCGCCGGGCTGCAGGATCGTGCCCAGCGCGCCCAGGTTCGCCTGGTGCCCGGTGGTGAACACCAGCGCCGCCTCGGTCGCGAGCCAATCGGCGAGCTCGTCCTCGAGCTCGAGGTGCAGGTCGATCGTTCCGTTCAAGAAGCGCGACCCGGTCAGGCCGGTGCCGTACTTGTTCACCGCGTCGAGCGCGCCCTGTCTGACCCGTTCGTCGCCGGTCAGCCCCAGGTAATTGTTGGAGCCGAGCATGATCCTCCGCTGGCCTTCCATCATCACCACCGGGAGCGTGGGGCCCTCCAGCACCCGGAAGTAGGGGACCGCATCTAGCTCGCGGGCTAAGCGGAGCTGCTCGAGGCGCTCGTGCTCGCGAGCCTTGGCAAAGACGTCGATCGAGGTCGGCATGTGGGGCAAGGCGCATCCTACGGCTTCTCCTGGCGGCAGCACGGCCACCTCCGCCTGTCTCTTTGAACCTGACCGCCGGCGCTGTCACCATGTGCGAGCCATGGCCAGCATGGACGACAACGGCAGCCAGGGCCCGGAGGCGACCGAGGAAGAGGAGGTCGTCGAGGGCCTGCCCGTGCTCGCCGAGGTACGGACGATCGAGCCGGCTTCGCCTGCGTCGCTGCCCGCCGTGCAGGCCGCGGCGGCCGCGGCCACCGGATTCGTCGCCGGAGCGGCCACGATCGCGATCTTCAGACGCCGCAGCGCGCGCCGGCTGGCGCGCGCGCGAGCCAACAATCCTCGCGTGGCCGAAGGCCTGACGATCGCCAGCACGCGATCGTTCCTGGTGGATGTCCACCTGATCGCAAAGCCCGGGGATTGATCCCCGACGGCGCGGTCGAGGTCCGGATCGAGGTCCGACCGCGGTGGCCGTACCGCCTCTCCCGGCGCGTCGGGCTCGACGGCCTCAACCGGATCCGGGGCGGCGTCCTGCACCGGCTTCTGCACGCGGGCGACGAGCAGGTCTGGGTTCGGGTCGCCCAGCTGTCGCCCGACCGCGTGCTGTTCGGGGCCCAGGCGCACCGGCGCGAGACGGCCGAGTGGGGGATCGAGCGGATGCGCCACGCGCTGGGCATCGATCAGGATCTGCGCGCCTTCTATGAGCGGTTTGCCTTCGATCCGCTGATCGGCCGGGCGGTGCGCGCCGATCCGCGGCTGCGCGTCGCCGGGCGGCCGTGCCCGTTCGAGGCGCTGGTGTGGACGATCTGCGAGCAGCTGATCGAGTACGAGCGCGCAGCGGCGATCCAGCGGCGGCTGGTCGCGCGGCTGGGGCGCCGCTGTCCGACCACCGGGCTGCGAGATTCACCCCCGGCCGAGGTCCTCGCCAGGCAGGCGCCGGCGCTGCTGGCTTCGCTCGATCTCGCCCCCGCCAGGGCGCTGACGATCGTGCGCGCGGCCCGCGAGGTGGCAAGCGGGCGCGTAGACCTGACCGATCCCGACCACGAGCGCGGTTGGCGCCGGCTGCGCGCGATCAACGGGATCGGAAGCTGGACCATCCAGACGCTCGCGCTGACCGGCCAGGGCCGGCTCGACCAGCTCCCCGCCGGGGATCTGGCCTACATGAAGCTCGTCGGCCGGCTGCGTGGCGGCGATCCCCGCGCTCGCGCCTGCGAACAGGAGGTGGCGCGCTTCTTTGCGCCCTACGAGCCCTGGTCGGGGCTCGCAGGGCTCCACGCTCTCAGGGGCGCCGGCAGCGCCGGGGCGCTGCGGCTCGCGGCCTGACCGGCTCCTCGCCGGCTCGCTGCGTGACCGGCTCTCGCCGGCTCACGTGCCAGACCGCGTCGCTCGGCTAGGGCCCCTGGCCCGCGAGCAGCTCGTTGGTCGAGGCGTTGGCGATCGCCGCGGGATTTGAGATCAGATGGTGGGCCAGCATCCACTGGCCGTACCGGGTCCACTGCGTGCGGCTCTGCCAACCCCAGGGCAGCGCTGGATTGGAGGGGAAGTAGGCGGGCAGGGTCGCCTGCACGCTGGCGAGCTGGAGCTTGCGGCTCAGCGAGGGATTGGCGTGCACCAGCGAATCCACCCCGGCCTGGGGATCGCGGCGCACCGACTCATACCCCCGACCCAGAGCCTGCACGAAGCGCCGCAGGATGTTCGTACGGTTGGCGATCTCGTTGGCACGTGCCACCAGCACCAGCTCGTCGTAGGTGGGCACGCCGGCGTGCTCGACGTGGATCACGTTCGCGCGCTTGCCCATCTGGCGCAGCTGGATCGCCTCGTAGTTCCAGTACGCCCCGAGCGTCGCGTCGACGCGGCCCGAGAGCATCGCGGGCACCAGGTTGGAGCCCACGTTGACCTCCTTGACCGAGCTGCGCGGCACCCCGGCCTGTCGGAGAATCGTCTGCAGGTACGCGTGCTGGTAGGCGATCCCCGCGTCGCCCACGGTCTTTCCCCGCAGCTGGGAAGGGTTGGTTATGTGCTTGGAGGCCAGCGAGACGATCGACGTCAGCGGGCGCTGCACGAGCGCGGCGATCGAGACCAGCGGCTCACCCTTGTCGCGGGCCAGCAACAGCTCGGGCTCATAGGAGATCGCCAGATCGACCTTGCCCGCGGCCAGCAGTTGCAGGGGCGTGGCGGGATCCGACGGTATCTGCACGTGCACGTCGAGGCCCGCGTTTGAGAAGTCGCCCTCGGCCATCGCCCGGTACAGCCCGACGTGATCGGCGTTCGGGAACCAGTCGAGCATCAGCGATACCGGCTGGGACGGCGTGCCCGCGGCGCTCAGCTTGTCCTGCTTCTCGCCACACGCCGCGAGCAGCAGAGCGATGGCCAGCGCGGCGCCAAGCAGCCGCAACGTTCGTTTCATCGAGTCGTATCTCCAGTGTTTGAGGTAAAGGCCCAGGGCACGGCCAGCCGCTCGGCCAGCGTCAGCAGCCAGAACAGCGCGATCGCGAACACGCACAGGATCACCACCGCGGCGTAGGCGCGGGGCATCAACAGCTGCGCCTCGGACTGCTGATAGAGGTAGCCGAGCCCGGAGTTGGCCCCCGACAGCTCGGCGAACACGGCGGCGATCACCGCCACCGCGGCGGCGATCTTGGCCCCGGTCAGCACGCCCGGCAGCGCCGACGGGAACTCGACATGCCAGAAGGTGCGCCGGCGCGGCGCGTCGAAACTGCGCATCAGCTTGATCAGCTCGGCGTCGACCGCGGCGAGCCCGGCGAGCGTGGTGACCACGATCGGGAAGAACGACACCAGCGCGATCACCACCAGCTTGGGGGCGATCCCGAACCCCAGCCACAGGACCAGCAGCGGCGCGATGATCGGAATCGGGATCGCCTGCGAGGCGACCAACAGCGGGTAGACGGCCTGACGCAGCGTGCGTGAGAAGTGGATCGCGATCGCCAGCGCGAGCGCCACGACCGCGGCGACGACGAGCCCCAGCAGCACCTCCTCGGCGGTGACCGCGAAGTTGCTCCACAGCAGCGAGCGGTCGTCGTACAGCGACTGGGCGATCGTGTGGGGCGCGGGCAGGATCAGCGGGTCGGCGCCGCCCGCATCGACGTACAGCTCCCAGATCCCGAGCAGCGCCAGCAGCACGAGCAACGCCCGCCAGCCTCCTCGAAGGCGCCAGCCGAGCAACGACCGCAACATCCACCAGCCCCAGACTGCCCTCATTGGGGCACCCCCAGCGCCGCGTACACGCGCTCGCGCAGCGCGGTCAGCTCGGGGTCCGTGCGCCGCCGCGGTCGCCCCAGCTCGACTGCGACCTGCGCCACCGCGCGGCCCGGCCGGGCCGACATCACCACGACCCGGTCGGCCAGCACCACCGCCTCTTCGACGTCGTGGGTGACCAGCACCACCGTGCGCGGCTCGCTGCGCAGCACGTGGCCCAGCCAGCCCTGCATCTCGGCGCGGGTGATCGCGTCGAGCGACGCGAACGGCTCGTCGAGCGCCAGCACCGGCTTGCCCGCGAGCAGCGAGCGCAGGAACGAGACCCGCTGGCGCATCCCGCCCGACAGGCCCGCCGGGCGGGTGTCCTCAAAGCCGGCCAACCCGAAGCGCTCGATCCACGGCGCCGCGACCGCCCGGGCCGCTTCGCGCCCCACGCCCCGCGCCCGCAGCGCCAGCGCCGCGTTGTCGAGTGATCCCAGCCACGGCAGGAGCAGGTCGCGCTGGGGCATCAGCGCGGCCGGGGCGCAATCCACCGTCCCGGAGTCGGGTTGCTGCAGGCCGCAGATCAGCTCCAGCAGCGTCGTCTTGCCGCAGCCGCTGGGGCCGACCACCGCGACGATCTCCCGCGGTGCCGCCTGCAGGGACATCCCCGCCAGCGCCTGCACCGGACCGCGTCTGGTGGCGAAGGTCCGGCTCACGAGCTCGACTCGCACCCCGCCGGTGCCATCAAGCTCGCGAGGCTCCTGTGTCGGAGCCTCGATCATTACTCGTGTCGCTCCCTCCGCGGGCATTACCCCACAGGTTCGAAGGGTCAGCGCCGGGCCGCACCGGGTGCGAGGGGCGCTATCTCAGCCGGCGTTCCCGCCAGCCCCCCTGGGTTGTCAGGTACTGAGCACAGATGCTATCGCGTGCGCTGAGCTGCGATAACGTGCCTGGCGATGGGGCGCTTGAAGTCGGTTCTGAGGCTGATCGCACCGACCGCCCTCGCGGCCGCCGCCGCCCTTCCAGCCGGCGCGGGCGCGGCATCCGCCGCGCAGTGGCGTCCGCCGCCGCCCCACGCGCCCCTGCGGGCCACGTTCAAGCCCCGCATCGGGCACGCCATGGGGATCGTGCCCCGGCTGGGAATCCCGGAGCTGGCCTCGGGCATGAACGAGCCGGTCGTCTATCACGGCGGCGATGTGATGCACAACGTGACCGTGCACACGATCTTCTGGGCGCCGCCCGGCTATCGGTTCACCGGCCCGCCGTCTCCGGGCACACTCGGCTACGAGCCGCTGATCAAGCAGTTCCTCGTCGACGTCGCGCATGACTCGGTCAGTCCGCACAACGCGTTCTCGACCCTGACCCAATACCACGACGCCCGGGGGCCGGGCTCCGCGCGCATCGCCTACGACCCGGCTACCGACTCGCTCGATCTCAACGCTTCCTTCCCCGCCCGCAGGCACCAGTGCGCGTCGCCGTCGGGCATCGCCACGTGCATCACCGACCTTCAGCTCGAGCGTCAGCTGGACGGGGTGATAGGCGCCGCCAACCGCACCGCTCGCGGGCTTTCGAACATCTGGTTTGTGTTTCTGCCGCCCGACGTCGACAACTGCGTCTCGCCGGGTCAGTGCGCGACCACCGTGTTTGCCGGCTTTCACTCGGAGTTCGATCTGGGCCACGGACCGACCGTCTACGTGCCGATCCCCGACCCCACGGTCGAGTTCATCCCCCCACCCGGCTCAGACCCCGAGGGCAACCCCGAGGCGGAGGCGACGATCGACACGGTCGCGCACGAGGCCGAGGAGGCGGTCACCGACCCATACGGCACGGGATGGATGGATCCCAACGGCTTCGAGGTCGCCGACAAGTGCGAGAACGGTCCCCAGCAGGGGGCGCCGCTGGGCTTCGCACCCGACGGCTCGCCCTACAACCAGCTGATCAACGGCCACCAGTACCTGTTCCAGGACATGTGGTCAAACGCCGCCACCGGCTGCGTCCAGGGCTCGAACGCGAGCGGCTCGCCGTTGCCGCTGCACACCGTCTCGCTGCGGCAGTTCAGCCCGCTGGTTAGCGGCAGCCTCGGTGTCGCCAGACGTGAGCCGGTACATGTGATCTTGCTGCGAACCTCGGCCGTGGTGGCGACCGCGACCACCCGCACGCGGGCCGACGGAACGTGGGGACCGGTGGAGCTGCGCTCGCGCAGCGGCGCTCTGCACGCCGTCGGCGATGACCGCGACGGGATCGCCGTCGCGTACGGGAACACCCTGACCAGATCAAACGCGGACCTGATCGCCACCGGCGACGGCGGCAACCCCTTCACCGAAAGCGGCTTTACCGGCTGGTTCGATCTCGACCACGGCTATGCGATCGGATCGCACGCGGTGTTGCTGGCGCCGTGCGGCCAGACCGGCGTGCTGTCGCTGCGGGTGGGTTCCAGGCTCACCGAGCCTCCGGCGCAGCTGTGCAGCACCGAGGCCGGCGCGGCGTTGATCCCCACATCGCGGATCGGTGCTGGGACGCAGCTGACGATGAGCAGCGAGGACAACCGCGCCGAGTCGGCGCTCGAACCCAATGGCGCGCTGGTCAAGCTCACCGTTTCGCTCGGCGAGCCTCACAGCGTGTCCGCGCTGCGCAACGGCCAGCTGCCGTTTACGCCCAGCGGCTTTCCGCAGTGCACCGCGCAGCTGAGGATCCAGGCCGTCCGCTGCACGGGCCTCGTGGCTCTGGCCCGCTATAGGCTCGCCCGCCGCCTGGTGCGAGCCAGCCGCCACGGAGTGGTCTTCGTGCGCGGCCTGCGCCTGCACGGAGGCCAGGTGCTGACGTTGCGAAACGCCAGCGGGCGCCGGCTGACCACGTTGCACGTGGCGCACCTGCGCGTCAACATCATCGGCAACCAGACTCAGATCGCCTCGGGGTCCTGCCAGGCGGGCGACTACTACGGGCCGTCGCTCACGCGCCCGCCGATCTCAGACCAGGTCGGCGACGGCGTGTTCGGCACCGGGACCATCTGTCCGCAGAGCGGCCGCGCCAGAGGCCTGTCGACCAACGACATCGCCCAGACCGACGATTTCAGCGGCGGTCAGACCGTGACGCAGGTTCCGTTGATCGAGTCCACGGCTCCGATCCAGGACGAGACTCTGTTCGGGCCGTTTGTCGCATCAGCCCAGTCGGGGTTGCCGGGTGCACATGGTTTCACTGGGGCGACTGGCGTTCCGGTGGCGCTGACGATCACTCGGGCCGCGTCCCGGCGTGCGGTGTTCCACACCCCCAACGTCGATACCGCCCGGGGGGTGAGCGTGCCCGCCCTGGCGCCGGGTCAGTATCTGGCCAGGTGGGTCCTGCGCGACGCCAATGGCGACACGCGCACGGTCAAGACCCGGTTCGTCGAGGAGCCGCGCTAGCGCCGGGCCTAGGCGACGACCGGCCGCGTCAGCGCCTTGACGAACTCTTCGAGCTGATCAGTGCGCCAGCACTCGAACGCCGTGCAGTGCTGCTCGTATGCGGCGATCACCGAATCTCCGTAGTTCCAGTACAACCGGGGCTCGGGGTTCAGCCAGAAGGTCCGCCCGGCCCGCGCCGTGATCGCCGCGAACACGTCGTCGCGCGGCGGCCGGCCATTGGTGCGAGCGTCGCCGAGCACGATCACCGTCGCCCGCGGGTGCAGCTCGTCCTCGATCAGCGACAGCAGCTCGGTCCACACGCGGCCATAGTCGGTGTAGCCGGAGATGTCGGCGACCCCGGCGTCGCGGGAGACGGCTTCGCTGGCGGCCCGGAAGTCCCGCTCGCGCTCGAACACCTCGGTGACCTCGGAGATGCGCTCGATGAACACGAACGAGCGCAGCTTGCGAAACGCGTCGTGCAGCGCGTGCAGCACTGACAAGAAGAACGTGCTCGCGCTGGTGACGCTGGTGGAGACGTCGCAGAGCACGAAGATCTCCGGCCGCCGCGGGCGCCGCGGCCGGTACTTGAGCTCGATCGGGACCCCGCCGGTCTGCAGCGACGCGCGCATCGTGCGGCGCACGTCCACATGCGCGTGGCGCTTTCTGCCCTTCAGCTCGTGGCCCTGGGTGGCGAGCCGCCGCTTGAGCTGGGCGACGACCCGGTGGACCGCGGCCAGATCCTGGATCGGGCCCGGTGGGCAGAGCCCGGTCGAGCTCGGTCAGCGGACGCTTGGGCGGGAGGCTGGCGGTCCGCTCGATCGCCTCGCGCTCGAGCTCGCGGCGCAACTGCTGCTCGAAGCGCCGCAGCTGCTCGCGACTCACGCCCTCGCGTCGAGGATCGCCCTCGGGCAGGTCCGGTTGGGGCTCGGCACGCAGTCCGAGCGCGCGCCGGATCCGCTGCACGTCGACGCCGAGCACGCCCGAGCCCTCGCCCTTGCCAAAGGCCGCGATCGCCAGTCGCGCCAGGTCGCGCAGCGTCGCCTCGTCGCCGTCGCGCAGCGCGGCTGCGATCTGCTGGCGCAGCGCGTCGAGATCGACATCGAAGGCGTCCGATCGTGATGTCGCCTCCCCGATCTGCCGGCGTGCCGCCTCGGCCTCGGCGGCACGGAAGAAGAAGCGCTCGAACACGAGCTCGAACGTCCGCCGGTCGTCCGGGGATTTCGCGAGCGTCGCCGAGAGAGCGCCCTTGAAGTCCTCCGCCTGCGTCCACGGGACCTGCTCGAGCGCCGCGAAGGCGTCCAGCAGCTCCGAGGTCCCCAGCGCCATCCCCTCGTCGCGCAGCTCTTCGGCGAACGCCAGCAGCTGGCCCTCGAAGCCGCCGGGCACGCGGTCGGGGGTCTTGGCGTAGAGCTTGCGCTCGGGCACGGCTGCGCCGCGATCAGGCCGCGGGGCGCGCGTCGTCTGAGGCCGGCGGCTGCAGCTTGACGCCGACCCGCGCAGCGACCGTGTCGAGATCGGTGCGGTGCTTGACGATCACGCTCATCGTCTGCCTGAACGTCTCCTCGTCGATCTCCTCGGAGCCCAGCAGGATCAGGGCCCGGGCCCAGTCAATCGACTCGGCGATGCTCGGCGGCTTCTTGAGGTCGAGCTCGCGGACCTGCTGGACGATCTCGACAAGCTTGCGGGCCAGCGTCTCGTCGAGGTCCGGGGAGTGCAGGCGCACGATCGCCAGCTCGTGCTCGGTCTCGGGGTAATCCAGCCACAGATACAGGCAGCGGCGCTTGAGCGCCTCGGTCAGCTCACGCGTGTTGTTGGAGGTCAGCAGCACGACCGGCTGGGTGCGCGCCTCGATTCGTCCCAGCTCGGGGATCGAGATCTGAAAATCTGACAGCAGCTCGAGCAGCATCGCCTCGAACTCCTGGTCTGTCTTGTCGATCTCGTCGATCAGCAGCACCACCGGTTCGGGCGAGGCGATCGCGGTCATCAGCGGACGCGGGAGCAGGAAGTCCTCGCCGAAGATGTCGTCCTGGACCTCGCGCCAGCCAGCCTCGCCGGACTCCGCCTGGATCCGCAGCAGCTGCTTTTTGTAGTTCCACTCATACAGCGCCTTGGCTTCGTCGAGCCCCTCGTAGCACTGCAGGCGCACCAGCGCGCGATTCAGGTACCGGGCCAGCGCCTTTGCCAGCTCGGTCTTGCCGACGCCGGCCGGGCCCTCGACCAGCACGGGCTTGCCCAGCTTGGTGGCCAAAAACGACACCAGCGCGGTGCTGGCCCCGGGTAGATAGCCGACGCTGCGTAGCCCGGCGGCAACGTCCTCTACTGAGCTTGGCTGGGTGATCGTTTCGGGCACTGGGGCTGTGGTCGGCTGCGCAGAGCGCACACATACGTGACGGCGTGCGCCGCGCAGACCCCAAATATAGGGTTCTGGCCAGCCGGTGCCACTCCTGATCGCATCTCAGCAATCGCAGCTGACGCTGTTCGTCGTCGTCCTTTTGATCGGACTCGTGGTGGGGGTGTTGGGGCACATAATCCACTCCCGAGCGCTGATCGTGGTGGGGATCCTGGTGATCGGGCTGGCCAGCGCCTACTTCTCGTTTGTGCTGCAGCCGGGCGGGCGCTGAGCCCGGCGTCGCCCCGTGCCACGTTCGCCCTGCGGGTTGAGGGCGATCTTCGGCGTATACCGCCTAAGATCGCCCACGCTTCACTCCAGCGGACCGCCAGGCGTTACACGGCGGACGGTGGGCGCCTCGGGTGGCTCGTCGAACTCGATCTCGTCGAGGTCTGAGAAGCGGCGATCGCGCGCCACCCGTGGCTGGTGCGGTCGGATCTCGCGCGTCGCTGCGGTCTCGGCTTGCGTCGGCGCCGCGGGACGCGCGCGGCGCTCGCGTTGCGCCGGCGCCGCGGGCCGCTCCCCGGGCAGCGGCGGCTCGGGTTCGTGCGCCACCTTGATCCGCGTGCCCGCGTAGGCCAGCAGCGCCGCGACCGCCAGCGCGACGAAGATCCCCCACTCGATCCCGGACGTGGTCGCATACTGGCCGTGGCCGGTGGTCCCCTCCTTGTCGAACATCCGCCACACGATCAGCACCGCGGTCCAGACTCCCGCGGCGGTGATCACGCCGCCGTCGCCGCCGGGAACGTGGAACGCCTTGCCTTCGGCGCGGATGAACAGCAGCACGAGCACGCCCACGGCCACCAGCAGCACCGCCGCCTCGACGAACGAGAACGCTCCCCAGCCGGTCAGCGAGGCGCTCGCCGAACGCAGATTCGGCGTCGCTCCGCCCGCGATCACGGTCTCCTGGTACCACGGCAGAAACAGGGTCACGAACAGGCCGACCGCCGCGACCGCGGCCAGCCGGCGCTCGGAGGGGAGATTTCTCCACGCGCGCCCCACGCGGCCGGCCGCCGAGCCGGCCCGTCTCAGCTCGCCGGTGCCTGTTTGCGAGTCGCTCACGCTGGCCTCACGCCTCGATTGTAGGTGCCGCTCCGGGCGAGCCGAGGCCGGCGGGACTCGGAGGCCATGGCGTTCAGACGATCGGGATGTCGTGCACTTCGGCCGGCTCGCTGTGGCGGCGCTCGGTTCGCTCCAGATACCAGTCGATCAGCGCCCTGAGCGCGAGCAGGATCTCGCGCAGGGCCTCGCCGAGCCGTTGCTGGAGCTCGGGCGGGATCCTGTCGCGCACTGCTCGTAGCGCCTCGAGCAGCAATTCGATCTCGGGCTGACCCGCGCTCGTCGCAGAGCGCTTCTCGTCCTCGGGCGGGGGCTCGCGACGCTGCCAGCCGGAGGGCGGCGGCTTGCGCATCGCGGCGTTCGCCGCCTCGGCAATCAGGCGCTCGGCCGCCTCCGAGGCTCGGTCGAGCCGCTGCTGGAGCCGTGCCAGCGCCTCGGCGGTCAGCTCTGCTTCGCCGGCGGCTCCGTGGGCGGGTGGGTCGTTGGGATCGTCGGCGCTAGCCATCGAATCGGACCTCGAGCGTGCCGTCTCTCAAACGTCGCCTCGGTCGGGCGAAACGCCGCCATCGCCGGGGGGAGCATGATCGTGCGCTTCTGGCCGTCGACCGCGACCACGAGCTCCAGGCCGAGCTGCTTGAGTGAGATGTCGCCCTTGCTGGCGAACGGCAGCATCAGCTTCAGCCGCGCGCCCTGGTCGTTGACCTCGAGCTTCTGGGTGATCTGCTCGTGCAGCACCGCGGCCGGGTCGAGCTGATCGAACAGCGCGGCCGCGAGCCGGTCCAGCATTCCGGGACCGACCACCTCCTGCTCGAAGTAGGGCGCGCACAGAACCGGCACCGGGGCGAAGGCCGAGTGCACCAGCTCGAGATGCTCCTCCTGGACGCGCCGCCACGCGGCGAAGTAGTCGCCGACTCCGGCCGGGAACAGCCGGTTCACGATCACCGCGTCGGTCAGATATCCGTACAGGTTGAGATAGGTGAAGGTTCGCATCGCCTCACCGATGACCATCCTGTCGGGATTCATCACCAGGCGGATCGTGCAGCGCTCGCGGTCGCGGAGGATCTCGTTCATCGCGATCAGGTTTCCGAGACAGCCGCTCGATGTCGCCGAACACCGCCTGGCTGGGGAGCGAGACGTCCAGCAGCGAGCGGGCGATCGGCCTGGCGGCCGCGAGGATCTGGCGCTCGAGCGGGAACACCTTGTCGATCCACCAGCGCGCGACGTCGGGAAATGACAGCAACCGCAGGGTCTCCCCGGTGGGAGCGCAATCGACGACGATCACCTCCCAGCGCCCGGACTCGTTGTGAGCCTGGAGGCTCAGCAGCGAGAACAGCTCGTCCATCCCTGGCGGAACGGTCAGCTCCTCGGCCGAGATCCGGTCCACGCCGCGCTCCTGGAGCAGCTCGCCGAGCCACTCCTGGACGCCCGACCAGTGGCGCTCCATCTCCTCCTGGGCCTTGACCTCCTGGCCCCACAGCCGATCGGCGACCCGGACGGGCTGTCCGCCGAGATCCGCGGACAGGGACTCCGACAGGCTGTGCGCCGGGTCGGTGGAGATCACCAGCGTGTGCAGGCCCGCGGCTGCACAGCGCCGCGCCGTGCACGCCGCGACCGACGTCTTTCCGACGCCTCCCTTCCCCGTGTACAGGATCGTGCGCGGCCGCATCGCGAGCCGAGTCTATTGTGCGGGCCTGGTTGTCTCAGCGGGTGATCTGCAGCGTCCCGGTGGTGCGCGCGAAGTTACCCGCGAGATCGGTCGCGGCCAGGGCGATGGAGTACGTGCCGGGGTGCTTGAGCGCCGGGATCGTGAAGTGGCTCACGCCGTAGGGGAACACCGCGCTGGTCTGAAAGCTGCGTCGCTCCCTGGGTGACCACGATCCCCACGCGCGAGATCTTGGAGAGGCGGAAGCTGAGTGTGACGGGCTTGCGTGCGCGCCCTCGGAAGGTGAGCTGCTGCAGCGCCGGCGGCGTCTTCTCGTCGGCCTGGAAGTGGGCAGCGGTCACGCAGTACACGGGCGCTTGGATAAGCGTGCACAGCTGCGCCAAAAAGCCGGTCACCAGCTGGTGGTAGCTGAGATCGTCCTCGATCCCTGGCTGATACAGCGACCACGCGCCGGTGTCGAAGCGAGGCACCTCGGCCATCGCCTCGGCGTTGCCGGCCGCGAACAGGCGCGCCGCCAGCGGGTTACCGCTCACCTGTGCGTAGTCATACAGACCGATCAGGGTCTGCAGGAAGGCATTGATGATCTGTGCGCCCGGAGCGAACGTGTATTGCAAAAAGCGCGTCCCGAGCGCGGTCTGGACGCTCACGCCGGCCGGCGGCGGGACCGTGAAGACCGGCAGCGCCTGGCTGGCCACGCCAAGGTAGTAGAGGTTGCCGGTCGCCTGATATGCGCGCGTGAGCGCTTCGAGCCCGGTCGCCTGCGACATCGCGCTGGTCCAGGGGGGAGCGCCGCCATCGAAGTTGAAGTAGTACTCCCAGGTCAGACCGCCGGCGCGCCGCGCTCCGAGCGGGATCAGCTCGGAGAGCAGCTGCTCGAGCTCTCCGTAGGCGCTCGGTCCGGCCGTGTAGAGCCCGTCTGCCTTGCCGAAGTTGCCCAGCACCTGGAGCTGGATCCCCTGCCCCGGGTAGTACTGCCACACCAGCTGCGAGCCCGCGAACTCGACTCGCTGGCCGCTGGCGAGCAGCGGGCCCGGTGCTCCACCATCGACGGTTGGCGTTCACTGTCGCGAACAGGGCCGGCAGTCGAGACGCGGTCAGGGCGCCGGATGCCGCGATCTGATGCAGCGTCTCGGTCACCGCCACGAGCTCGGTCCCGCGAGTGCCCGCCAGATGCTTCTCGGTCGCGAGCGCGCGGTTGAAGTTCGCGCTGTATTGCCGGTAGGCGGCTGTGGTGATCGCGTGGTTTCGGTACAGCCGGGCAAGCTCGCTGCGGACCGTGCGCTGCGGGCGGCGGTGGCGCTTGTGGGTTCGCTTCGCGCCGTGGGTGACCGAGCTGGGCAGGCCGCGCCCGGCCTGGCGCGCGGCCAGCGTCGCTGCCGGGACGGGGGTCAGCGCCGGCCCGCGCACAAACGGGTCGTCAGCGACGTGCGCCCGCCCGTCGTGGCCAAGCACCAGCACCGGGGCCGCAGCGGCGCTGGTGGGAAAGGCGGCAACGGCGAGCAGGGCTAACAGGCTCCTGCGCACCGAGGCGATGCTACATTCGCCACCGTGCTGGCGCGAGGGCTGAGGAGGAATTTGCATGGCTAGCCGCGCCGCAACCCGCGTGGTTGCGGTGCTGCTCGCGCTTTTCATGGTTGTGCTGATCGCGGCATGCGGGAGCAGCAGCGGCTCCGGTTCGGCCAGTGCCCAGCAGCTGCTGCAGGACACCTTCAGCGGCCACCACCCGGTCAAGAGCGGCGTGCTGACCTTCAGCCTCACGCTCACCCCGTCGGGGTCCAGCATCCTGACGCGTCCGATCTCGTTGTCGCTTCGCGGACCGTTTCAGAGTCGCGGCTCGGGCAAGGTGCCAGAGTCGAACTTCGCGATCGCGCTAAATGCCCTCGGCCGTGAGGGCCGGATCGGGCTCATCTCCACCGGCACCAGCGGCTTTATAACTCTCGACGGCAACGCCTATCGGCTCCCGCCGGCCGCCTTGAGAAAGCTCGCGTCGGGCTTCTCCAGCGTGGGCGCCGACGGAAGCGGCGAGGGCATCTCAAAGCTCGGAATCCATCCCCTTCAGTGGGTCACCGATCCGTCGATCGTCGGGACCGAAGCCGTAGGTGGAACCTCGACCACCCACATCCGCGCCGGAATCAATGTCGCCGCGCTGCTCGACGGGGTCAACGAGCTCCTGCACACGGCATCGTCGACCAGCCCCGGCTCGCGCATCCCGAGCTCGATCTCTGCGGCCACGCGGCAGAAGATCGCCCGCGAAGTGCAGCATCCGACGATCGACGTCTGGACCGGCAGCAGCGATCACACGCTGCGGCGGTTCTCGTTGAGCCTGGGCTTCCCGGTCACCGGCCAGACCTCCGCGTTGCTCGGGGGCCTGCATTCGGCGGGCTTGGGGTTGACGCTTCAATACGACGACCTCAACCAGCCCCAGACGATCTCCGCACCCACCGACGTCAAGCCGTTCAAGCTCTTTGACCGCAAGCTGCGGGGGATCGTCCGGCAGCTGCAAGGAGCGACCGGCTCGGGCTCGCTGGGCTCGCTGGGTTCGCTGGGTTCGAGCACATCGGGCTCGAGCGCGACCGGCTCCACCCAGTCCGGCGTCAGCAAGTACACGAACTGCATCCAGAACGCCCACGGCGACGTCACCAAGATGCAGAAGTGCGCCGGGCTGTTGAACGCCAGCGGGGGCTAGCGCACCAGCGTTCTAATCCTCTCGCCCGGGCTCCTGATGGTCGAGCTCGAGCTCGTCGTCCTCGATGTCGTCCTCGTCCTCGGCGGCGCCGGCGTGGTAATGGATCTGGAAGCGCTCGAGCAGCTCGTCGCGCTGGTGCTCCTCGATCGGGGTCTCGTCGGAGATCAGGACCCAGTCGGCCCCCTCGAACTCCTCCATGTTGAAGATCTCGGTATCGAGCGCCGGGGAGTCGTCAACCACCACCAGCACCTCGGTCTGGGGGTTGAAGTACGTCCCCGGACGGTTGACCAGCTCATCGAGCTCGACGCGGCGAGGGTCTGCCATCGGGCGGCAATGTAGCGCGCCGAGCCCGTCGGCGAAAGCCAACTGTCAGTTGCCGCACAAACCGGCGATTTCGCGCGCGACCTCGGCCTCGACGTCCAGCGGCGGCTGGCCCCGCCGCTCGCGGCGGTGGTTTCGGGCGATCACGAGCTGGCGGATCTCCTCGCGCAGCTCGGCGTCGATCTGCGGCGCGGTCAGGTGCGCAAGCTCCTGCTCGACGTCGATCTCCGGCTGGCCACGGCGCCGCCGGCGCGCGTTACGCGCCTCCAGCAGCTGGCGGATCTCGGTGTCGCGCTCGACCCCGGAAGCCGCGCGCGCCGAGGACTGGGTCTTATCGCTGTCCAGCAGCAAGTGGTTGCGCCCGTACTCGTCCCAGGTCCTGCGGCTCGCCAGCAATGCGACCACGGCACCGACGATCCCGACCGCGCACACCACCACCACCACTGTTTCGAACGCGCTGTGCATATCGGAAAAGTGTTGCGCATGGCCGGGCGGGGCTGGGTATCCTTCTAGTAGCAGATTGACTGACTAGTCAATCGGATCAAGGAGGACCCGAAATGGTTGATTTCACGCTCACCGACGAGCAGCAGAGCATGCGCGAGCTGGCGCATGATTTCGCCGAGAAGGAGATCCGTCCGGTCGCCTGGGAGTACGACCGGGACGGCACCTGGCCGCAGGAGATCATCGAGAAGGCCTGGGAGCTCGGCCTGATGAACAGCCACCTGCCGGTCGAGTACGGGGGGCCCGGTCTCGGCTGCCTCGACGGCTGCATCATCGAGGAGGAGATCGCCTGGGGCTGCTCGGGTATCGGGACCTCGTTGTCGTGCAACGGCCTGGCGACGATGCCGATCTCGCTGGCCGCCTCCGACGAGCTCAAGAAGGAGTACCTCGGCCGCCTCGCCCAGGCGCCGCTGCTCGCGTCCTTCTGTCTGACCGAGCCCGATGCCGGCTCAGACGTGTCGGCGATGAAGACCACCGCGGTGCGCCGCGGCGACAAGTGGGTGCTCAACGGCTCCAAGTGCTTTATCACCAACGGCGAGTACGCCAACTACTACACCGTGTACGCGAAGACCGACAAGGACGCCGGCCATCGCGGGATCTCCTGCTTCATCGTCCCGCGCGACGCCGGGGTGGTCGTCGACAAGCACGAGGACAAGATGGGTCAGCGGGCGTCCAACACCGCCGCGGTCTCGTTCAACGACGTCGAGATCCCGCTCGACCATCTGGTGGGCGAGGAGAACCACGGCTTCAAGATCGCGATGATGACGCTCGATCGGACGCGCCCCGGCATCGCCGCGATGGCCACCGGCGTCGCCCGCGCGGCGATGGAGTTCGCGATCGAGTACTCCAAGCAGCGCGTCCAGTTCGGCGTCCCGATCGCCATGCACCAGGCGATCCAGTTCATGATCGCCGACATGGCCACCAAGGTGCACATGTCGCGGCTGGCGACCTGGAACTCGGCCGTGCTGCTCGATCAGGGCAAGCGCAACACGCTCGAGTCCTCGCACGCCAAGCGGTTCGCCGCCGACAGCGCGATGGAGGTGACCACCGACGCGGTGCAGATCTACGGCGGCTACGGCTTCATCAAGGAGTACCCGGTCGAGAAGTTGATGCGCGACGCCAAGATCCTGCAGCTGTACGAGGGCACGGCGCAGATCCAGCGGCTGGTGATCGCGCGGGAGACGCTGCTTCCGCGGCCCGCCGAGCAGCCCGCTGCGGCCGTGGTTTAGGCGCTCGCGGGGCTCTGCTCTCCGGTCCGGGGGATGCGCTAGGCCCAGCGCTTGCGGCGGAAATAAACCCAGAAGCCGAACACCGAAAAGACCAGCAGGCCGAGGCCGAATACATAGAACGACCAGGTCGTGTTGATCACCTTGGTGACCAGGTAGCTGAAGTTCTGGCCGAAGAACCCGGTCAAAAACGTCAACGGCAGAAAGATCGTGGCGATGATCGTCAGCTGCTTGTTGATCTCGCCCTGCCGGTTGGCGACGGTGGAGAGGTACATGTCGGTCGCGCCGCTGAGCAGGTCGCGGTAGGAGTCGACCAGCTCTGAGATCCGGATCAGGCTGTCGTGGAGGTCGCGGTAGTAGAGAGGGTCGTCGGTCTCCAGGCCCGGCAGGTCGGTGATCCGCTCGGATTCGTGGGTGAACAGGTCGCGCATCGGGGCCACCACGCGGCGGATCGCGACCAAGTCGCGTTTGAGCGAGAAGATCCGCTGCAGGTGCTCGGCCGATGCGTCGTCGATCACCTCATCCTCGATCTGGTCGATGTCGTCGTCGATCCGGGCCAGGACCTGCTCGAACGTGGAGGTGATCGCCTCGAGGATCTTGTAGACCAGAAACTGCTCGCTGCGGACCGGCTCATCGCAGTAGCGCTCGCGCAGCTCGTCGAGCGAGTCCAGCGCCCGGCTGTGGATGGTGATCACGTAGTCGCCGGAGATGATCATGTTCACCTCGCGCAGCAGCGGTTCGCCTGACGCGGTGCCGGGGTCGACCGCGAACATGACCATGAACAGATAGCCCTGGTACTCCTCGAGCTTCGGTCGCTGGGTGAAGCTGTTGGCGGCCTGGACGGTCAGCGGATGCAGCCCGATCAGCTTGCCCAGCCGCTGCAGCTCCTCGTCGCCCGGGTCGGTCAGATCGGCCCACACGAACTCGTGCTGCTCGAGATGGGGCGCGAGCTCATCGAACGTCGGGTTGGCCAGGAAAGGCACCCGCAAAGGCCCCGGAGGGGTGGCGGCGGGTTCGCCGGAGCTCACCTGAGCAAAGCTACCAACGGCCCCCGACGCTCAGTTCAGCCGGTGGCTATGACCTTGCACCGCTAATAGCACGACCGGTCGTGCTATTAACCCGACCCCTTAGGCGCGACGACCACTGCGGACTTGGCCTGGCTGGGGGCCGGCACGGGCTTGGAGGACGGCTTGTGGGCCATCGCGTAGATCCCCACCGCGAGGGCACCTACGCAGATCACTCCGCAGATGCCGCTCACGGCGTAGGCCCCGAGCCGCCGCCGCGGATTTTTTGCGGCATTGCCTTTCTCGACGCCGAGCAGCAGAACCGCGAACAAAATCACCACACCGGCCCCGCCGAGCAACGCGGCGAGCACGATCTTCGACAGGGCGCTCCAGTCGATGAAGGGGCTGGCAAGCAGTGCCATGCGCAAGGACTCAGGTGATCGCGATCGCCGGCGCGACTGCGGCCATCTCGGCCTCCGGGATGACCGCCACCTTGGTCCGGTCCAGGTCCGCGGGCGTGATCTTGTTGCGTTTGGCAAGGCTCCAAATTCCGAACGCCGCGAACGCTGCGAGGGCGACGACCACGGCCGCGCCGATGTCCGGGGAGAAGACGCCGGCGATTGCCCACGTGGCAGCGCCGAGGGCCGCCGCGCCCGGCACCGTGGCCACCCAGGCGGCGATCATCCGACCCACCACCTTCCAGCGCACGCTGTTGACCTTCTTGCCGAGCCCGGCGCCCATCACGCCGCCGGACACGACCTGCGTCGTCGACAGCGGATAGCCGTAGTAAGAGGAGGCGAGGATCACCGCTGCGCTCGCCGACTCGGCGGCGAAGCCCTGCGGGGATTCGACGCGGGTGATCCGATTGCCCATCGTGTTGATGATCCGCCAGCCGCCGCTGGCAGTGCCCAGCGCCATCGCCACCGAGCAGCTGAGCTTGACCCAGAGCGGGACAGAAAAGTTGGATGCGCTGATGTCACCGTGGGCGATCAGCGCCAGCGAGATCACGCCCATGGTCTTCTGCGCGTCATTGGTGCCGTGCGCGAGTGATACGAGCGAGGCCGAGAAGATCTGGCCATAGCGGTATCCAGCCTGGGCTCTGCGGTGATTGCCACGGCGAATCAGTCGGTAGGCGACGTAGACGCCAAGCGCGGCGACGCCGCCGGCGAGGAACGGTGACACCAGCGCGGGGACCGCCACCGACTGGACGAGGTGGTGCCAGTTGATCTCGCCCAAGCTGGTGGCGACGATCGTGGCGCCGATCATGCCGCCGATCAGCGCGTGACTGGAGCTCGACGGGATCGCCAGATACCAGGTGATCAAATTCCACGTCATCGCCCCGATCAGCGCCGCCAGCACCAGGTCGAGCGCATCGCCACCGACCAGCACATCGGGATTGACGAGGCCCTTGGCGATCGTGGCCGCGACGCTGATCGAGATGAAGGCGCCCGCGAAGTTGAGGCACGCCGACAGGATCACCGCCACCTTGGGCTTCAGCGCGCCCGTTGCGATCGACGTCGCCATCGCGTTCGCGGTGTCATGGAAGCCGTTCGTGAAGTTGAACGCCAACGCCATGATCACGACCAGGACCAGAACGAACGTCGTTGCCATGCGGGCGCAAGCGTGACAGCGCGCCCGCACCCCCTTGTTAACGAGGTGTGAACACGACGTACCTATTCCGTCGCACTGAATTCCCAGATCGCGATCGCCAGCATGATCAAACCCAGGATCACGACCATGGCGGCCTCCAGCAGAGCCGGCACGCGCCAGCCAAACCAGCTGACGCCCGGATCCAGCGCCTTTTGCGCGGCCGGGGAGAGCGACAGGTGGCTGAACACCAGGTGGCGCATCGGGTCGACCGCATAAGTCAGCGGATCGATCCGGTTGAGGATCGTCAGCCACAGGGGCAGTCCGGCGACCGGGAACAGGGCGCCCGAGATGAAGAACATCGGCGTCACGATCATCTGCATGACGCCCATGAACGACTGCATCTGCTTGATGCGCACCGCGATCATCACCCCGAAGGCAGTGATCGCAAACGCCAGCAGCAGCTGCAGGAAGAACACGCCGATGATCAGCAGCGGCGCGTAGGGGACGCCCACGAGCCCCGCCAGGGCCAGCACGATGACGCCCTGAATGCTGGCCACGGTCGCGCCGCCGAGGCACTTCCCGATCACGATCGAGCTGCGGCGGACGGGCGCCACCATCATCTCGCGCAGAAACCCGAACTCCCGGTCCCAGACGATCGAGGCCGCCGAGAACATCGCCGTGAACATGACCGCGATGCACAGGATGCCCGGGTAAATGAATGTCTTGAGGTTGACCCCGTGGGTGCTCGCCGCCGACAGCTGCTGGAGCCCCGAGCCGAGCACGAACAGGAACAGCAGCGGCTGGACGAGCGTGGTGACCATCCGCAGTCGGTCTGAGCGGTAGCGGATCAGCTCCCGGCGCCAGACGATCTTGATCGCGCGCAGCTCGGAGCGGAAGCTGCGCTGGGGAACGCTGACGCGGACGACCTCGGAGGGCGAGGGCGGCTGTCCGGACTCCGGGAGTCGATCAACGCTCCCGCTGGGCTCCGCTCGCCCTCCTGGCTCGCTAACGACGGAGCCCGCGGGAGTCATCCGGCTACTCATCGCCTGCCTCCCGACATCATCTGCATCATCACCCGGTTGCGGTGCTTGGACTGATCCTCCTCGGCGTCGCGAATCGTGCTTCCGGTGTAGGACATGAACACATCGTCGAGCGTGGGCCGCGAGACGTTCACCGACCGGATCGCCGGGTGGGCGGGATCCCATTCCGCGAACAGCCGCGGGACGAACTCCTCGCCCGACGGGACGCCGAACGTGACCGCGCCTTCGGAGACCCCGGCCTCGATCCCGAACTGTTTGCGGATTGCCGCGATGGCCGCCTGGTCGTCGTCGGTGTGGATCGAGATGCGGTCCTTACCCACCTGCGCCTTGAGCGTCTCGGGCGCGTCGAGCGCGACGATCTGACCATGGTCCATGATCGCGATCCGATCGCACCACTCGGCCTCGTCCATGTAGTGGGTGGTCATGAAGATCGTGATCTCCTCGCGCTCCTTGAGCTCGCGAATGTAGGACCAGATCGAGCGCCGGGTCTGGGGATCGAGCCCGATCGTCGGCTCGTCCAGGAACAGGACCCGCGGTGAGTGCATCAGACCACGCGCGATCTCGAGCCGCCGGCGCATACCGCCCGAGAAGGTGGCCACCGGCGTGTCCCGGCGCTCCCAAAGCCCCACCATCTCGAGCACCTGGTGCATCCGCGGCTGCACGAGGTCGGACCGCACGCCGTACAGCTCAGCGTGCAGCCGAAGGTTCTGAGCTGCCGTCAGGTAGCCGTCGAGCGTCGGGTCCTGGAACACCAGGCCGATGTTGCGACGGACGTCATCACGCTCGCGCACGACATCGTGGCCGGCGACGCTCGCCTCGCCCGAGGTGGGCCTGACGAGCGTGCACAGCATGTTGATCGTGGTCGTCTTGCCGGCGCCGTTGGGCCCCAGGAAGCCGAACACCTCGCCGATCGCGACCTCGAAGTTGACCCCCTGGACCGCCCGCACCTGATCGAAGTTCTTGACCAGGTCGCGGACGGTGATCGCAGGGGTGGGGGAGGCGCCGTTGGCTTGGCTTGACCGCATCTGTCCCGGTACGTTACGACCTCAAACGGTGCGGGTTTTCGGTTAGGCCTGCGGGGCCTCGTCCTCTGGCTCCTCGGCCAGGATCCGGTACAGGGCGCGGCGGGTCTCGCTCAGGGTCTCGATCGCGCGCTCCCGCTGCGTCTCGTCGCCGTCAGTGGCCACCTGCCAGGCGGCCTTGCCGATCCCGATCACCAGCGGCGCGATCTCCTTCAGGGGATTGGGGCCCTCCTCGCCGGCGCCCCAGGGAGCCGGCTCGTCGGCGCGGGTCTCGAGGTGCTCCCGGCCCGCGTCAGTGATCTCGAAGTGCCGCGCCCCTTCGGACTCGGTTGACCGCACGAGCCCCTCGTCCTCGAGCTGGGACAGGGTCGGGTAGACCGAGCCGGGGCTCGGGCGCCAGCGACCGCCGCTGCGCTCCTCGATCGTCTGCATCAGCTGATAGCCGTTGCGCGGCTCCTCGGCCAACAGACGCAGCAGGGCGAGGCGAACGTCGCCGCGCCGGGCGCGGCCGCGCCCGCTGCCTCGGTGGTGACGGCCTCCGAACGGACCGCCTCCGAACGGCCCGCCCCCGAAGGGGCCGCTGCCCCACGGCCCGCCGCGCATCCGGCGCAGCGCGATCAGGTCCTCGAGGTCCTCCTCTGTGGGCCGGGTGTGCCGACCCTTGCCTTTCTCCTCGGCGAACGCCCACGTCCCGGGGCCGCCTGGCCCTTGGGCGAACATCCAGTTCTTGGCGTGGCGACCGTGTCGCCTGTGTCCCCGGGCGCCTCGCCCGGGCCAATCTTGTGCAAATGATTCGCCAGTCATATTTGGCTAGCTCCTTTTTGTCGATCTATAACGATGCGTCAACGATATATCGTTTAGATCGAGATGTCAAGGGCTTCCGGACTCTTGAAACCGTTTAGTCCATAGTGGACTCAACCGTTCCTAGCCCTGTCCGGGGTGCGCGCCAGGGAGCGGCGCTGCTAGCCGCAGCGCGACCGCGGTCGCGCAAGGTCTGCGATCAGCCGCTGCAGCACGTTGTGATTGCTGGGCAGCGCGAAGTGATTGACGCCGGGGTTGTCAGTGAGGCTGAACCGGTAGCACCGCATGGCCCTCCAGACGCGGATCGCGGTGTTGGTGATGTCCTCCTGGTTGATGTCCCCGTCTCGCTTGTAGAAGACCGTTTTCGGCGTCACCACCTGCCCCACCGCCAAGCTGGGCAGGACCGCACCGACGACCGTGGGAATCCCGGAACCCCGCTCCGCTGTCACATCGACGTCAGGGAAATCCGCCCGATCGGCGAACTTCACAAACCCGATGTAGTGCCTGGCGATCTGCAGCGCGTCGTGCAGGTGCGCGTCTTTGAACATGCGCTGGTAGTCCGCGGGCGTGTACTTGACACCGGTCGCGGCGTCCTTGACTACCACCTCGCGGTTGTCGAACACCGCCGGGTCGGCGGAGCTCATGTAACTGGCCGGCGAGCTGAGGAACATCCGGGCGCTGCTCACCGCGTTGGCGTGCGTGGTGGGATAGCTGAAGTTCTCGATGTTGAGGCCCGTGAACATGATCGAGTAGACCGAGCCCTGGCCGGGGAAGTTGCCGGCAATCGGGGTGAACCCGTGGATGTACTTCCGGCGCCACGACCGACTGGTATGGGTGAGCAGATACTGCGCGTAAAGCGGTCCGTTGGAATGCCCCACGAGCTCCACGGGCTGATCGCCGTTGGCTCGGTATGTCTGCTGGATCAAAGCGACCGTGCGGTGAAGAAAGCCGCCGAGGTCGGGGGTCAGCCGGGCGTCGTAGCCCGCCACGCGGATGTTCTTGTCGGCGGTGTAACCGTGCGCCTCCAGCGCCTTGTACAGCGGGCGATAGAACGGCGCGCTGGCCGTCTGGCCGTAGTCGATGATGTTCACCGACACGCCGCGCTGGTTGGAAAACCGCTTGCGCATCGGCAGCCGCGGGTTCGAGTCGTAGCGCAGTGTCATCAACTCATCCCGGCACACCTGCGAGAACGTCTTGCTGGGATGGGGGTTCTGATACCAGTCCTGAAAGCTGCCGGAGCGCGGACATCCGCGCGCCGCGGTCTGGTTTTTCACAGTCACCTCGAGCTTGGTGAAGTGAAAGGCGGGAAACAGCACCACCGGCGTCAACGGCTTCGGGGGGCCAGCCGCCGCCGAGGACGACGAGCCTACGACGGCGGTGACCGCCGCGAGGCCCAGCAGCAGAACCGCTAACGCAGAACGCCGCGCGCGTGTAGTCATGTCAGGCCGCACACTGGTGTATACGTGGCTCGGGTCGGGGGCATCGAGCCGGACGAGCAGATCCTAGACCAGCTCGCCGCCGGATGGGCGAGCCCCGCCGGGGTGATCTTCGAGCTCGAGCGGGGGACTCGAGCGCTAAGCGCCACCGAGCCGGGCGGTGAACCGCGCGCCCACGGCTGGCAGCGCGCCGCCGGCGATCGCTTCGGTCTCGGTTGCGCGTAGTTGCGGCGCGAGGTCCCAGCGGTACAGGTAGGGCCCGCGCCGCACCGAGTTCAGCTCAAAGCCCTGCTCGGCGAGCGTGTCGCGGATTCGCTGCAGCGGGTGAAGCTCGGCGCGCAGCGTCTGGCAGACCGTCGCGGGATCGTGCTCCTCCCCACCCAGCTCGCGGTGATGCCCGGCCCACCACCTGGCCGCCCGCAGGTCGAAAGCCTGCACGTCGAACTCGTCGACGACGAGCACGGCCCCCGGGCGCAGAAGCTCGGCCAGGCGGGCACAGGAGCGCTCCAGCGGCTGCACGTGGTGCAGCGAGACCACCGCCACGGCCGCGTCAAAAGAGCGTGCGGGGGCGTCGAGCTCGGCCAGGCTGACGGCGATCACACCGTCCCCGCCGGCGGGCTCGATCACACCGTCAGCGCCGGCGGGCTCGATCACACCGTCGGCGCCGGCGGGGTCGATCGCGACCACCTCCCAGCCGCGTGCGCGAAGCGCCGCCGCCAGCTCGCCTTTGCCCGCGCCGACTTCGAGCACCCGCGCCGGCGGTGGGGGCAGCGCCCCGCAGGTGAACTCCAGCACGTCTTCGTCGAGCATCGCGCCGGGCTAAGAGCGAGCCGGGCTAGCGGCCGCCGCCGACGCCGCGGTTGCGCAGCCAGTCGGCGATCTGCTGGCTGGCGTCGCCGACCTGCGAGCCGAGGCTGGTGACGTTGTCGCTGAGCTCGCGGAACAGGGCGCGGAAGCGCTCGGTGTAGAACTCCACCGCGTCGCCGGCCTCCTCGCGGACCTTGCGGTCATCGCCGCGCCGACGGTATTCGCCGCGCACGATGTGGTCGTACTCGCCGCTCTGGACCCAGTGCATGACCTCCGACACTCGCCGTACGGCATACGAGGAGGTAGCCCCGATCTCGAGGAAGAAACGCCGCGCGCGGTCGTGCGAATCGTGCCAGCCCTCGTACTCCATCGCCTGCGCCATGAACGCGTCGAGGTTGAGCTGGTCGGCGGGCATGCCGCTCCCGAGCGCCATCAGCGTCCGGCAGACGATCCGCGGATCGCGCACGGCCAACGTTGCCGCCCGGTCACTGCTGAGCTCGGCCGCGCGCCTCCACTCGAGCAGTACGGCCCGAACGGCCCGCAGCGGGACCCCGACTATCACCGGCAGGTTGCTTCCCGCGCGCACGAGGATGTCCAGCGCGGTCATGTAGAGCACGTGGTCGGAGAGGATGTGGCCCAGCTCGTGCGCGAGCACGACCCGCTGCTCGCCGGGACCGAGCAGCTGCAGCAGCGAGGAGTCGAACACGACGATCGGCTTGCGGGAGCCGATCGTGTGCGCGTCGAAGTTCGCCGACGCGCTCACGTAGAGCTCATACGTGTCGGGCATGTCGAGGATCCTGCAGACCCCCTCATGGGACGCCCACAGCTCGGGCAGCTGGCGCTCGGAGACCTTGACCGAATTGCCGAGGTAGAACTGACGCAGCGCGCGTTCGTAGCGAAACTCGACCAGCCTGCGAACGACCGTGTCAAGCACCGGCACCGATTTGAGCGCCGCGCTTGCCGCCCTGTCGGCGGGGTGCTCATACGCCCGCGGGGAGATCTCGGGATACGGCTCCAGCGCCTGGGGAAGGTTTTCGGTCGTCGCCACCTTGGCTTGAGCGTACTCCCGCCAACCGCGAACTCGCGAGAATCAGCCGCGATGCGAACGGCACGGGTCGCGCAGGTGTTCGAGGGCACGGTGTCGGAGGCCGAGCGCTGCTGGTATGACACGAGCCGCTGGCGGCGGTGGGTCGACGGCCTGGACCGGGTACTCGAGGTCGACGGCAACTGGCCCGGCGTCGGGTCGAGCGTCACCTGGGAGTCCGGCCCCGCCGGCCGAGGCAGGGTCATCGAGCGCGTGATCGCACACGAGCCGCTGCGGGGGCAGACGCTCGAGGTGTGCGACAGCTCGATCAGCGGCCGCCAGAGCGTGACGTTCACCACCGCGCAGTCCGGCGTCGAGGTGGCGCTGACGCTCGAGTACGAGCTCGTGCGCCGCACGATCGTCTCGCCGGTCGTCGACCTGCTGTTTATCAGGCGGGCGATCACCGCCTCGCTGAGCGCGACCGTCAGCCGGTTCGGCGCCGAGCTCGAGGGCGCGCGCGAACGCCACCGCTCCTAGACTCAGGGCCGGTGAGCGCGCTCGAGACAGGGACATCGGCGAGCCGGCTCGCGGAGCTGATCCGCACGTGCGACTCGGTCGTCGCGCTGACCGGCGCCGGGATCTCCGTTCCCTCCGGGATCCCCGACTTCCGCTCGCCCGGGACCGGCCTGTGGGAGAACGTCGACCCGATGGAGGTGGCGCACATCGACGCCTTTCACCGGGACCCGGAGCGCTTCTGGAGCTTCTACGGCGACCGCTTCCAGACGCTGCAGGACAAGCAACCCAACGGCGCCCATCTCGCGCTCGCCACGCTCGAGCAGGCCGGTCGGCTGCATGCGGTGATCACCCAGAACATCGACCGGCTGCACGCCAAGGCAGGGACCCGAGAGCTGATCGAGGTACACGGCACGATCGACCACTCCTCGTGCTTGGCCTGTGGCGGGGTCTACCCGCTCGCCGACGTGCGGGCGCGCCAGCGTTCCGACCAGAGGGGCGTGCCGCGCTGTGACTGCGGCCTGCCGCTCAAGCCCGACGTGGTGCTGTTCGGCGAGTACCTGCCCGTGGACGCTCTCCGGCGCGCCGAGGAGCTTGCCGCCGGGGCCGATCTGATGCTGTGCGTCGGCTCGTCGCTCGAGGTCTATCCGGTCGCCGATCTCCCCGCTCTGACGCTCGACAGCGGCGGACAGCTGGCGATCGTGACCCGGGGCCCGACGCCGTTTGACCGGCGGGCCGCGGTCCGCTGCGGCGCAGACGTGGTCGACGAGCTCGAATCCGTCGTGCAACTCCTCGCACTCGGCTGACGTCCACGTCAGCCGTCCTCCACCGCCCGGGCCCGCAGCGCGGACTCGATGCGCTGCAGGGCGAACGAGACCGCCTCCAGCTCGGGCTCGCTCAGCGAACCGCCCAGCGCGGACTGGGCCGCGGTGGCGACCGGCTCGCGCTGGCTGCGCAGCTCGGCGAGCCGGCCTGAGAGCGCCTCGGTGCCGCGCTCGGAAGAGAGCTCCGCCAGGGCCGCGTCGAGAGCCACGAGCACCTGCAGCGCGGCTTCGCGATCGCGCCCCTGGTCGAGGTCGAGCCGTGCCCGTAGAGCGAGCTCCTCGCACACCAATGGCCGCTCGCGCGCGCCCAGCACGGCCGCCAGCCGGGCCTGCGGCACCAGAGCGCGAATCCGTCGTTGGCGCCCTTCAGCCTCGATGAGCTCGCGGGCGTCCGTCCACAGCCCGTCGGCAACCTGCTCGCCGGCCCCGAACCCGATCCGGGCGACGATCGACTGGCGCCGGGTGACCGGGTTGAGGTACGGGTCGGCGGTTACCAGCCGGAAGGCGTGCAGCGCGCGGTTGAGCACATCGATCGCCTGGTCGAGCTCTGCGTCACCCGCCTGCTCGAGCCACATGCGGGCCTCCGAGAGCCCGCCCAGCGGCCGACCGACGTCGACGATCGTCGCCCGCCCGGTGCTGACCGGCGTCGGGTCTGGTTCGGGGGGCGCATCGCGGTGCTTGCGCCGCTGCGGCAGTCGGCGTCGTTCGGGGGCCCCCAGGGTGGCGACCACGATCACATGCGCCGCCGGTGCGTCGGGGTTCTCGGGGGGCCGCAACAGGTAGCGGCCATCCGGCGGCCCGAGCTGCCAGGGCCACTCGAACTGGACGAAGCCAAACAGAGCTGAGGGCGCGTTCACGGCGACGCCGTCGGCGGCGTGCGGTTGGGTGGGCGCCCCGGGGTCGTGCGGCCGATCAGCCGCCTCGGATGCGGATCGCGTATTTGCTCGGCGCGATCGGGACGACCGGCTCGGGGATCTGGCTGATGTGGTTGATCAACGTCACCCACTGGCCGGGCTGGAGCAGGCTCTTGACCTGCGCCGCGAGCTTCTTGTTGGTGCCGAAATCGGGGGTGAAGGTGATCTGGATCCGGTTCTTGTGGTCGGGCATCGCGACCGTGGTCGGCTGGCCCCTGTAGGACATCCCGCTGATGATCTGGTCGGGCGCCATGCTGCCCTGGAGGGTGAGCAGGCGGCGGATGGTGATGTCAGTGATCGAGCCCGGGCCCTGATGGCCCCGCACCGGGATGTTGTTGATCTTCGAGATGTCCACGCTTGCCCCGGTCACGCCCTGCTCGTCGACCCCGGTCGAGGCGCTCACGCTGTGCCCGCAGTCGAGCCCGGAGACATATGGGTCCAGCCCCGAGGCGGATAGGAATTCGATCGTCGCGAGCACCCGGCGGTCGATCAACCCAGCCTCGATGTCGCGCCGGCCGCAGTTGTAGATCTTCACGTGCGGATCGGTGAGGACGCGGTCGGTGAGCTGCTGCTTGGACATCAGCAGCACCTGGCCGACGCTGGCGTTCTTGGCGCCGCGACCGAAGAACGGGTCCACGCCGGCGGCGCGGTAGACGGCGGTGGCCTCCAGCAGCTTCCAACCATCGAGAATCGGCTTGGGGTCGATCAGCGGCGCGTTCTTGCCCGCCGGGCGGACCTGGAAGTAGAGGTGCGGCGACATGTGCTGCGACGGGCCTCCGATCCGGCCCAGGATCGTTCCCGCAACGACGATCGCACCGGCCTTCAGCGGCTTGAGCGTGTACTGATTGCGGCCCAGATGCAACGTGTCGGCAAAGTAGTTCTGGAAGCTGGAGATCGCCTGCCCCGAGTTCTTCAGCTGCAGGTCGCCGCCGGCGGCGAACGAGGCAGCGCGGGCCGGGTGGGCGAACAGCCGCTCCTTGACCAGCGGGGCGGTTACCGAACCGGTCGAGCGCGAAGCGGTGGCGCGCGCCGAGGCCCGCGCGCGGCCGGACTTCCCGGCAAGCGTCTTGAAGGCGGTCGCCGGCGAGGGGGCGGCCTTGGTCACCTGTGAGCCCGCGCTTGCCGGCTCCGTCGGCGGACGTCCAGCCGGTGCGGCGAGCTCTGAGGCGACGTCCTTGGCGGTCAGCTTGACCTGCTTGGGAACCGGGTATCTGCGCGAGATCGATCCCAGCTGGGAGTAGGTGTACACGTTTCCAGTGGCGTCCTGGAGCACGATGTAATGACCGAGCCGGGCGTTGTCGCCGACCTTCAGGATCTTGCCGTCGTTGACAGCGATCACCGGGGAGCCCCTGTCGGCGAAGATCGAGGTTCCGGTGCTGGCCGGGTTGGAGTCGATCGCGACCGCCGCGTTGACACCTCGGGTGCGGTGCTTGGCGAGGCTCACCACAGAGTCATCGGCGTACTTGGCCGACGCGGCGATCGGGAAGTGCCCCTGTACCAGGCCGGTCAGAGCCCCGATCAGCTGCGAGGGAATCCCACCGATCAGCTTCGCGCGCAGCAACACTGACTGCACGTACCAGTCGGCGTGGTTGTAGGCGAAGATCGCCTGAGACAGATTGGTCGAGGCGCCCGCGGCGTGCAGGTATCGGGCCGCGGTGAAGATCGCGTCGACGGGGTTGTATGGATCGGCAACGCCGTCGCCGTTGGCATCGACGGCCCAGCGCTGCCAGGTGGATGGCAGAAACTGCATCCAGCCGACCGCGCCGGCGGAGGAAACGGACAGGTTGCGGCCGTAGTCGGTCTCGATCTCGTTGATCGCGGCGAGGATCTGCCACGGCACCTGGTATTCGATGCCCGCCGCCTGGTAGATGGGGATCAGGAACGGCGGGATCCGGAAGCTGTCGATGAAGAAGTTCGGGACGCCGATCGGTGCCGGGCCGGGGGTCGAGAGCGAGAAGGTTGGATTCGAGGGCGCGGGCACGCCCTTGCCCGACGGCAGTTTCGACTTGTGCTGCTTGTGCTTTGCGTGCTTGGGCTTGGCCTTTGCCTTCGCCTTGGGCTTGTGCCTGGGCTTGTGCTTGGCCTTCTTATGGGGCTTGTTGGGCTTGGCAGGTTTGTTCTTCGCCGAGGCCTGCTGATGGGTGGAGGGCTTTTGCTTGCGCGCCGGCTTCGACGGCTTCGGCGCCGAGGCACTGCTGGTGGTCGTGGTCGTGGTCGACGTTGACCCAGAGCTTGAGGTTGATGTCGGCGACGTAGTCGAGCTCGACGTGGTCGATGTCGAGCTCGAGGGCGGGCTGGTGCTGGTGCTGGTGCTCGTGCTGGAGGTGCTGGTGGTGGTGCTGGTGCTGGTGGTGGTGGTTGAGATGCCGCTCGTGGTGGTGGTGGTGGTGGTCGTCGTCGTGCTCGTCCCGGTACTCGAGGGACAGGTCTCGGTCTTGTTGATGACCGTGCCGTGAACCCGTGGGCGCAGACTCGACAGTGGCGTGTCAGGCGCGACATCGCGGTAGGTGTAGGTGTGACCGCCTTTCACCGTGACCGTGAGCGTGCACGAATCGGCAGACGCGGGCGGCGCGAGCGCAAACATCATCGCCCCCGCGGTTCCCGCGGCCGCGAGCAACGACGAAAGCTTCCCCCTGATTGGCAAGTTCTACCTTCTCCTATCCGTGATCAGGTTGTGTAGCGGAGGGGGACACGTCCAGCAACGGCTTAGGATGCAAGCTACTGACTGGGTCGGTGCTTTGCAATTGCGAACGTTGTGGCTTGGGAGGTGAATTCAACCGGGTTTGCCGGGGGGAGGGCGCAGCGCTCGAATACTGCCTCCAGCTAGGGCGAACCATCAAGCTCAAGTTGAGGGCTATACTGGACGGTGTCCGGCTCCCATACACATCCCGCGGTAGAGTGCGGCGCAATGAACGATGAGCAGAGCCTCCGAGTCCGAGTGACCCGCCAGAGCGAAGAGGCGATCGGCAAGCTCGCCCAGGAGCTGCTGGAGAACAAGGTGGTCAGCGGGGCGCTGTCGGCCGCATTTGAGACCCGCGAGCGCGCGATGCGTGCCCAGGAAGCTGCGATGGGGGCCCTGAACCTGCCCTCCGCGGCCGATCTGGAACGGCTCACGCGCCGGGTGCGGAGCGTCTCGCAGCGGCTCGAGGGAATCGAGGACGGGCTCGACCGCCTCGAGGCGCTCATCGAGCGCGCGGGCGCCGCGCAGGGCGTCGAGGAGCGCCTGACCGCAGGGGATCGAGGAGCGCCTGACGCGGATCGAGGCCGCGCTCGAGCGACTGGAGGCGCAGAGCCAAACGGCCGCGCCCTCGGCGGCTCGCACCGAGCACCTCGGCTGAGTGCCGCGCCGGTGGGCACCTCAGCTGGGCGCTCTCAGCTGGGCGCTCTCAGCTGGGCGCTGCGGTGGAGATCTCAACTGAGCGCCGCCAGCGCCACCTCGCCCATGTGCAGTTCGGCCGTGCGCAGCTCCTCGACGCCGATCCGGCGACGCTGGGGCAACACGACGTCACTCACGATCACGAGCGCTCCGGCGCTCACCCCCCGTCGAGCCGCCAGGGCAAACAGCGTGGCTGCCTCCATCTCGACCGCAAGCGCGCCGTCCTTGCGCCAACGCTGCTCGCTGCCGCTGTCGTCGTAGAACAGATCAGTTGAAACCACCGGGCCGCTGGGCGTCCGGTCCCCGCCGGCGGCACCCAGGCGCGCGACCAGCTCCGGGCTGGCGGCGACGCGCTGGCCCGCGCCGAGCGCGCGGCTGGTCCCGTCAGCGCATAGCGCCTCGGTGACGACCACCAGCTGACCGAGCTCGAGCGCCGAGTCAAGCGCGCCGCAGGTGCCCACCCGCACCAAGGTCCGGGCACCCAGATCGTGCAGCTCGGAGATCACGATCGCCGCGCTCGGCCCACCCATGCCAGTGCTCTGGATCGTGAGCTCCCGACCATCCAGGGCAGTGCCGGAGTACCCCCAGAGACCGCGATTGTGGTTGAACATCTTCGGCTCGTTGAGCAGCGACTGGGCGAGTAGCAGTGCTCGTCCCGGATCGCCGGGCAACAGCACGCGCTCGGCCAGCGGTGCCGTAGGTCGGATGTGAATCGTGTCCGCCACGCTCAGGGTCAGAGGGAAGTTACGTCCCCGCCGCTCGCAATGCCCCGAGATCCGTGGGGAGACCCAGGGATAGACTCGCGCCCGGTGGCGGAATTCAGGTCGCCCACAGAGTTTCGAGAGGTCATGGACCGGACGTTCACGCTGATGCGCGACGACGCCGACATGAGTCCCAAGCTCCGCGACGCGGACACCCCGCAGCGATTCGAGTTCACTGACCTGGATCTGGTCGTCAATGTCCGCGCCGGCGGCGAGGGCGAGCCCAACCTCCACTGGGAATGGTCGGACGACATCGACTGCAAGCCACGCATCGAGATGACAATGAACTCCCAGGTCGCCAACCGGTACTTCCAGGGCAAGGAGAACGTCGCGCTGGCGATCGCGCGGCGGCGGATCAAGACCGGCGGCGACGTCAAAGCGGCACTGGCGATAATCCCCATCACCAAGCCGCTGTTCGAGCGCTACCGCGAGATGATTGCCGCCGACTACCCCCACCTGGAAGTCTGAGCAGACAGAGCCTCGCATTCCCACCCGGGCGATTGACAGAACGGCCCGCGGCGAGTAGACCTAGAGCATCAACAACGGCAACAGGTCGGAACGTGGACGCGCCGCCAGGTGCGAGCGCGACCGCGAGGCGCCGCCGGAAACGTGACGAGCGCCGACGACCGACGCAGCGGGCCGTGACGCCTGCGGGCGGCGGGGCCTCGTCCTCACCGAGACCCCGCCGCCGACTAATCGCGTCGAGCGCGGGCGAGCGGGTGAGGCGCTGATGCTCGAGCGGGTGATCGCCGACGGGCTGCTGGCGCGGGATCGCTTCGTCGTCGTGATGTACTCGGGCGGGCGCGACTCCACCTGCCTGCTCGACCTCGCGGTCCGCATCGCGGGAGCGCCGACAGTCACCGCCCTGCATGTCAACTACGGTCTGCGCGCCGAGGCCGACGGAGATGAGCGCCACTGCGTCGAGCTCTGCGAGCGGCTCGGCGTGGCGCTCGAAGTGCACCGTCCCCGGCGCCCCTGCACGGGCAACCTGCAGGCATGGGCACGTGACCAGCGCTACCGCGCGGCGCTCGAGCTCGCCCAGCCGCGTGGCGCCGACGTCGCCGCCGGACATACGCGCTCCGATCAGGTCGAGACCATCCTCTACCGCCTCGCCTCGTCGCCAAGCCGCCGCGCGCTGCTGGGGATGCGTCCGCGCGACGGCGTTCTGATTCGGCCGCTGCTGCCGTTCACGCGCGAGCAGACGGCGGCCTACTGCGCCGAGCGGGGGCTGCGCTGGCGCGACGACGAGAGCAACGAATCCGACGCCTACGCCCGCAACCGGATCCGCCGCGAGCTGGTCCCGGCCCTGGAGCGGGCGCATCCGGCCGCCCAGGACAACGTCCTCGCGCTGACCGAGATTCTGCGTGGGGAGTCCGAGGTGCTCGACGAGTTGGTCGAGGCGGTGCTCGAGGGACACCGGGAGATCCCGCTGGCGCGGCTGCGGGCGCTCGCACCGGCGCTACGGCGGCTGGTCGTGCAGCGACTGGCCGATGAGGCCGCCGGCGAGCCGGCAGCGGGAGTGGCACGCCGGGCAGACGAGGTCGCGGCCCTGTCGGAGCACGGGACAGCGTCGCTCGATCTACCCCACGGGGTGCGAGCGACGGCTCACAACGGGGTGCTGCGGTTCGGCATCCGTACCGGCCACATAAACTAAATCCGTGAGCGACGACGGAGCGATCGGGGAGATCCTCGTCCCCGCCGGCGACCTTGAGCGCCGCGTGCGCGAACTCGCGCAAGAGATCTCGCGGGACTACGCCGACAAGGACCTGGTGCTGATCGGGGTGCTGAAAGGCGCCGTGTTCTTCCTCTCGGACCTGATGCGTCAGCTGGAGATCCCGGTGGAGGTGGACTTCATGGCGGTCGCCTCCTATGGCTCGGCGACCAAGTCCTCGGGCGTGGTACGGATCCTCAAGGACCTCGACGCGGCGATCGAAGGCCGGGACGTGCTGATCGTCGAGGACATCGTCGACTCCGGTCTGACGCTGCAGTACCTGTTGCGAAATCTGGCCGGCCGCAACCCCGCCTCGCTCGAGGTCTGCGCGTTGCTGATCAAGCCCGAGCGCCGAAAGGTCGATCTAAAGACTCGATATGTCGGCTTCGAGATCCCCAACCGCTTTGCGATCGGCTACGGACTGGACCATGCCGAGCGCTACCGCAACCTTCCCTACGTGGCCGCGTTGAAGCAATGAAAGCCCTGCTTCATGGCGTCTTAGCCTGCCTTGTGGCCCAAACTCAGGTGCTAGGCTTGCTAAGTCTCGGTACTACGCACATCGGACAAATGCGCGGCGCCGACCCAAGCCACGGGATCATTTCATGAGCAGGTTCTTCAAGAGCGCCGCATTTCCGATTCTGATCGTCGTCGTACTGGCGTTCTTCGCGCAGAAGCTGATCGGGAGCTCGAGCCACTCGCCGAACTACACCTACGGCCAGCTGGTCCAGCAGATCAATGAGGGCCAGGTCAGGAGCCTGTCGCTGGATCAGAAGGACAACAGCGCCTCGGTCACGCTGAACAACAACCAGAAGTACTCGGTCGGCTATCCGGACAGCGCCGCTAATTCGCTGATCAACAGCGCGATCGCACACGACGGCGCCACCTCGGTCAACGTGCAGAGCAAGTCCTCGAACGGGTGGCTGTCGCTGCTGACCTACGTGCTCCCGTTCCTGCTGTTCATCGGCTTCTGGATCTTCCTCATGAACCAGGTCCAGGGCGGAGGCTCGAAGGTGATGTCGTTCGGCAAGTCGCGCGCCAAGCGAATGTCGGTGGATTCGCCCAAGATCACCTTCCGTGACGTGGCCGGCGTGGACGAGGCGGTCGAGGAGCTGCACGAGATCAAGGAGTTCCTGGAGAACCCGAAGAAGTTCCAGGCGCTGGGAGCGCGGATCCCCAAGGGCGTGTTGCTCTACGGCCCGCCGGGGACCGGTAAGACGCTGCTGGCGCGCGCGGTCGCGGGCGAGGCCGGGGTGCCGTTCTTCTCGATCTCGGGGTCTGACTTCGTCGAGATGTTCGTCGGTGTCGGCGCCTCGCGCGTGCGTGACCTGTTCGAGCAGGCCAAGCAGAACTCCCCGTGCATCATCTTCATGGACGAGATCGACGCCGTCGGTCGTCACCGCGGCGCGGGCCTCGGCGGCGGTCACGACGAGCGCGAGCAGACGCTGAACCAGCTGCTGGTCGAGATGGACGGGTTCGAGATGAAGGACAACATCATCTTGATCGCCGCCACCAACCGGCCCGACATTCTGGACCCGGCGCTGCTGCGACCGGGGAGGTTCGACCGCCAGATCGTCGTCGATCGCCCCGACCGGCTGGGCCGCAAGAAGATCCTCGAGGTCCACACGCGCGGCAAGCCGCTGGCCCGCGAGATCGATGTCGACGCGCTGGCCGGGCAGACACCCGGCTTTACGGGCGCGGATCTCTCGAACCTGGTCAACGAGGCGGCGCTGCTCGCGGCGCGCAACGGCAAGCGCGAGATCACCCAGCTCGAGCTGGAGGAAGGGATCATGCGGGTGATCGCGGGCCCGGAGAAGAAGACCCGCGTGATGAGCAACAAGGAGCGCAAGGTCACCGCGTATCACGAGATGGGGCATGCGATCGTCGGTCACTATCTGCCGAACTCCGACCCGATCCACAAGATCTCAGTGATCTCGCGTGGTCAGGCGCTCGGCTACACGATCGCGCTGCCCGGCGAGGACAAGTTCCTGACCACCCGCGCAGAGCTCCAGGACACGATGGCGATGACGCTCGGCGGACGCGCGGCCGAGGAAATCAGCTTCGGGGAGATAACCACCGGCGCCTCCAACGACCTGGAGAAGGTGACCGCCACCGCCAAGCAGATGGTGATGCGCTTCGGTATGTCGGAGAAGCTCGGTCCGCGGGTGTTCGGTCATGACCACGGCCAGCCGTTCCTGGGTCGGGAGTTCAGCGCCGAGCCCGACTACTCAGACGAGATTGCCCGGGAGATCGACGACGAGATCCGGCGGATCGTCGAGTCAGCCCACGTTCAGGCGCGCGACATCCTCACCGAGAAGCGCGCTTCGCTGGAGAAGCTCTCCGAGATCCTGATCAAGCGCGAGACGATCGAGAAGGAGCAGTTCGAGGCCCTGCTCGACGGCCAGAGCGAGGAGGACGTGTTCGGTGCGGAGGCGCCTCCGCCACCCGAGGTGCCGGCCGTCACCGGTACCCCCGCCGAGCGCGCCGGGCGCGACGCGCCGAGGCCGCTGCCCCGGCCCGGTCTGGCCGGCGGCACCGCGGAATAACGTCGGTCACGAACCGACGACTTTGATTATGGGGGACCTCTGGGCGTGTGGCGCCCCTGATGGCGTGGCGCCTGCGGGCGCGCCGCGCCCGGCCCCCCAATAAGCGTTGAAAATCCGCACCACCTGTACGGATCTTCCACGTTCGTCCCGCTGACGCTGCATCTTGTGGAGGATCCAGATCCCAGGTGCGGTTTTTCCACGAACTGCACGCGGGGCCGCACGGGTTCGGCGCGCGGGCTCAGCCGGTTGGCAGCGGCGGGTTGAGCCCCTGGGCGTGGCACTTCGCCAGCCCGGGGGCAAGTCCCGGGGCCGGCTTGAGCCTGGGGGGATCGGCGAAGGCGGGCTTGCGGAAGTCGAAGTAGTCGGTCATCGGGTGGGCGTTGGCGTCGCGGAAGGTCATCGCCGGCAGGTTCCACTTGCGCTCGACGAAGGCCGTGATCGAGGTGTGGTCCTGGACCACGCACGAGACGTAGTTTGCCCTGGCCCATGGTGAGACGACGACCAGCGGCACCCGAAACCCGTACCGGTTGTAGCCACCGGAGGCCAGCGGCGGCCGGGTTGACTCCTGGATCGGGGCGATGTCGTCGGGCTTGATCGCGCGCGGCGGCGGGACGTGATCGTAGTAGCCACCGTGCTCGTCGTAGGTGATAAAGAAGGCGGTGCGATGCCAGCGGGGGGACACCATCAGCGCCCGGACGATGCTGGCGATGAACTGCTCGCCGATCTGGATGTCCTGGGGGTTCTCCTCCGAGGTGGTGGCGTAGTAGGGGTCAAGGAAAGTGAACGCGGGTAGGTTCCCCGCGGCGGCGTCGACGAAGAACTGCGGCATCGGATGCTGCCGAGCGCCCTGCGCCGAGCCGGGGATGATCGCGTAGCTCGGGAGGTCCTGGAAGTAGACGCCCCAGTCGATCGAGTAGGCGTCGAGCCGCTCCCAGATCGTCCCGTTGGCGGCGGGGATGCTGAACGTCAGGCTGTCAGTGGCGGTCGTTCCCGAGGCCGTGCCGGAGAACAGAAAGCGCCGGTTGGGATAGGTCTGTGCGAGGACCGAGCAGAAGTAGCGCTGGCCGAACGGGAAGTGCTTGACCAGCGAGTAGGTGAACGGGAGGTCACGCCGATCCCAGAAGCGCATCGCGATCGAGCCGCTGGCCTTTACGAAGCCGCTGTTGGTGCCGTTGGCGTACGACAGGTGCGAGGCGTTCCAGGACTGGGTGGGCACGTCGCTGAGCTGACACGGAGAGCTCGCCTGCTGGGCGAAGACCTTGTTGCCATCGGCGTCGCGGTTGAAGTTGCGCAGCCGGCCGCGGCGGCGTGTGAACCCGTCGACGAGCGCGCGGCCCGGGAGCTCGTAGGGGACCATCCCCAGGAGGTTGTCGAAGGAGTGGTTCTCCATCATCAGTACGACGATGTGCTCGATCTTGGGCATGCTGGGGTGGCCGGCCGGCAGGTGCGGGAACGGCAGGCTGTCGGGCTTGCGGATGCCGCCGGCCGGCTTGCGGATACCGGCGGCCCCGGCGACCGGTCTGGCCCAGGCCGGGAGCCGTGCCGACGCCAGCACGGCGGTGCTCCCAGCGGCGCCGCGGAGCAGCGTGCGGCGGGTGATAGCGGCTGCCGGAGCGTCCATGCCGCGCTGGTGTATATCAGTTGCCGCAAGCGCCCGGCTCTGCTTGTTGCGGCGTCAATTGCCGCGAGCGCCAACGTTGCCAGTGGCGGTAGGTAACGTCTGGATCAGCGGATGAAGCCACACCCACAGCCACACACGCCTCCCACGTCCGGCCGGATGCTGCTCGCGGCAACGCGGCTGTGGCTTCCGCTGGGGATCGCTGCGGCCGGCGTGGTGCTGATCGTGCTCGGTCACGCGAGTGTCTCTGACCAGAGCAACAGCCAGACGCTCGAGGCGGGCGCCGGTGTCGCGCTGCTGATCGTCGCGCTGATCGTCTGGATGCTCAACTGGATGTTCAGGATGAGCGTCCAGAGCAACCGCGAGCGCGACGAGGAGGAACGAGCGCGCGAGTTCTTCGACCTCCACGGCCACTGGCCAGACGAGGATCCGTGATGCGCAGCGCGGTCGCAGCGGCGGCCCGCGGTGAATTTGGCGTGATGGGGGTCGTCAACGTGACCCCCGACTCGTTCTCGGACGGGGGCCTGTACCTCGACGCGACGACCGCGATCGAGCACGCGCTCGAGCTCGAGCGCGCCGGCGCGGTGATTCTCGACGTCGGCGGGGAGTCGACCCGGCCCGGCGCCAATCCGGTGCCCGAGGCCGAGGAGCTGCGCCGGGTGGTTCCGGTGCTCGAGGGCCTGATAGCGGCGGGATCCGGCGCTCAGATCTCGATCGACACCTCCAAGTCTGCGGTCGCGAGGGTGGCGATCGCTGCCGGCGCGACGCTCGTCAACGACGTGACGGCGCTGCGCGGCGATCCGAAGATGGCCGAGGTGATCGCCGCGGCGGACATCGACTGCTGCCTGATGCACATGCTCGGCGAGCCGCGCACCATGCAGCGCGACCCGCGCTACGACGATGTCGTGTCGGAGGTCAAGGCCTTCCTCGAGCGCCGGATGGAGCTCGCCGTGTCGCAGGGGATCGCCGAGCACAAGATCGTGCTCGACCCCGGGATCGGATTCGGCAAGACGACCGAGCACAACCTCGAGCTGCTGCGACGCCTGGACGAGATCGTCGCGCTGGGGCGTCCGGTCGCAATCGGCACCTCGCGCAAGTCATTTCTGGGCAGGATCACCGCCAAGCCGGTCGAGGACCGGATCGCCGCGACGATTGCCACCAACGTGCTCGCGTACGTGCGCGGGGCCCGCGTGTTCCGGGTTCACGATGTGGCGCCGATCCATGACGCGCTGGCGATCACGGCTGCTACGGTCAATCGCCCATGGGCGAGCACGACGCCGACGAGTTCGACGATCTCGACGACGTAGACGAGGACGACGAAGAGCGCTCCGAGCCCGAAGTCACGATCGAGATCAGCGGGCTCTCGCTCTACACCCAGCTCGGCGTCACCGCCGCCGAGCGCGAGGTGGGTCAGCGGCTGCTGCTCGACATCCGGATCGACGTCGGCGAATGCGATGCCACGATCACGGACAGGATCGAGGACACGATCGACTACGGCCAGGTGTGCGATCTGGCCAATCTGATCGCCCACCAGCGCACCTACAAGACGCTGGAGCGGCTGTGCGGGGCGATCGCCGAGCAGTTGCTGGCGCGCTATGACGCGGGCGCCGTGTGGGTCAAGGCCGCCAAGCCTGAACCGCCGCTGGCGCTGCCGGTGGGTGAGGTGTCGGTGGAGGTGTGGCGCGAGGCGACGGGGTGACCCCGGCGGGTCGCGCACAGGTGGCAGCCGGGTGAGGCGGCCGGGCTTTCTGGGGCTCGGCTCGAACATCGGCGACCGGCGCGCTCACCTGCAAGCCGCTGTGGCAGCGCTGCCGCAGCGGGGCGTGCAGGTGCTGGCCTCCTCGGCGGTGTATGAGACCGAGCCCGTGGGGCTGGTGCTCGACCAGCGCGAGTTCTTCAACGCCTGTCTAGCGGATCGAGACCGAGCTCGACCCCGAGCCGCTGCTCGACGCGTGCAAGGACGTGGAGCGGGCGGTCGGGCGCCAGGCCGGCGGCGTGCGCCACGGTCCCCGGGTGATCGACGTCGACGTGCTGTTGCTGGACGACGTCGTCTACAGCTCCTCGCGGCTGACGCTGCCGCATCCCCAGGTCAGCTCGCGCCGTTTCGTGCTCGTGCCGTTGCTCGAGCTCGACTCCGAGCTGGCGCTGCCGTCGGGCGAGCGGCTGGTCGACAAGCTTCGGGCCCTGGGCGACGGCCAGGCGGTGCGCCGGGTGCAGCCGGCGCTGGTGTAATTGTCGGATGCTGCTGGTCGTCGACGTCGGCAACACCCAGACGCATTTCGGCGTATTCACCCAAGACGGCGACCAGCTCGCCGAGGACTGGCGGTTTGCGACGGTCCGCGAGTCGACCGGGGACGAGCTCGGCGCGCAGCTGTCGAACTTGCTGGCGCTGCGGAGGTTCGCCTTCGCCGACATCGACGCCTCGATCATCTCCTCGACCGTGCCGCAGCTGTCCGAGCAGTGGACGCAGATGTCGACTCGGTACCTGGGCCACGAGATGTTGGTGGTCGGCCCCTCGATCAAGACCGGGATGCCGATCAGGTACGACAACCCACTGGAAGTCGGTGCCGATCGGCTGGCGAACGCGATCGCCGCCTACGAGCGCGTTCGCGACGCGTGCGTGGTGGTCGACTTCGGCACCGCGATCACCTACGACGTGGTCTCCTCGGCGGGCGAGTACCTGGGCGGGATCATCACCCCCGGGGCGGAGATCTCGATCGACGCCCTGTACGACCGCGCGGCGAAGCTGCCCAAAGTCGAGCTCGCACAGCCGCGAGGCCTGATCGGCAAGTCCACCGTCGAGGCGATCCGCAGCGGGATCGTGTTCGGGTTCGCCGCGCAGGTCGACGGGATCGTGCGGCGGCTTCGCGACGAGCTCGGAGCCAACACCAAGGTGCTCGCGACCGGAGGCCTGGCGGGGGCGCTGGTCCCGGCCGTGCGGGAGACGATCGACGAGGTCGACGACCTGCTGACGCTGCTCGGGCTGCGGCTGATCTGGCAGCGCAACGTCAGCAGCTGACGCTGCGGTCAGGCCACGGCGACGATCCCGGGAACCGGGACATCGGGCGTGCGCGCCACGATCGACGCCATGATCAGGAAGGCCAGCCGTCGGCGGTCCTGGGGGTGCTCCGCCGTGGCCTGGTCGAAGTGGTCGAGCAGGTTACGGATCACGGCGAACAACGGCGCGTCGTCGATCTCGTCGGGCACGTCGCAGGCGAGCCGGGCGAGCGCGAGCATCTCGGGCCCGGCCTCGTTGGCGCGCATGGTCGCGATCGCACCGAGCATCAGGAACGCCGACACCCGGTCCAGGAGCACGTGCGAGGCCTGCTCGCGCTCGCCAACCGCCGGTCCCACCTGCAACAGCGGCTCGCCGGAGGCGATCCGCAACGACTGGCCCGACGCGACGGTGCGGATCTGCTCGTCGCTGAGCCCCACCTGAAGCGCCACCCGCAGCTGGAAGATGCTCGACATCGCCGTCGAGCCGTAGGGCGCGTCGCTGGCGAACAGGATCTGGCCCGGCGGCACGAGCGAGAACAGAGCCTCGAGGTCGGCCGGCATCCACCACGCGGTGTCGAATAGCAGGTTCGGGTAATCGGCGGCCACGCGCCAGATCCAAGACAGGTCGCAGATCGCCGCGTGGGCCAGGATCAGGCGGGCGTTGGGGAAGGCGGCGGCCAGCTCCACCGCGTGGATCCCGAGCGCGGGGATCCCGCGGCCGGCGTGGATCAGCATCGGTAGGCCCCGCTCGTCGGCAAGCGCCGCCAGCGAGCGCACGTCGGGATGGTCGAGCGTGAACTGCTCGGCGCGCGGGTGGAGCTTGATCCCCCGGGCCCCGGCGGCGAGCGCGCGCTCGGCCTCGGCGACCGCGCCGTCGCCGGGCTTGACGCGGCAGAAGGGCGTCAGCAGGCCGTCGGATTGCCGCGCGGCTTCGATGACCATGTCGTTGGCGGGCCGATAACCGTCGGGCTCGTGCATCGGAAACACGAACGCGCCGCGTGCGCGGGCCGCTCTGAGCGTGCCGAGCAGCTGCTCGGGCGTCTGGCTCATGCCGTCGGGATCGTTGTGCCCGAGGTGCGTGTGGGCGTCGAACAGCTCGAGCCCCGGTACCTGGTCGAGCATCAGGTCAAACCACGGCGAAACGAGCGCTGGAAGGTCCATGCCCTGCATTCGTACCATGATTCTGTGCCCGGCATGCTGACCGACAGGTGGACCCTCGGCGGGATCTCGATCCCCAACCGGGTGGTGCTCGCCCCGCTGGCGGGGATCGGCAACTGGTTCGTGCGCCTGCAGGCCAAGCGCTACGGCGCCGGCCTGGTGGTGTCCGAGATGGTCTCGAGCTTCGCCGTGCACTACCGCAACGAGCGCACCTGTCGCGAGCTGTTGCGGATCCATCCCGACGAGCACCCGGTGGCGATGCAGCTATTCGGCCACGACCCCGAGGTGATGGCCTCGGCGGCCGAGCAGGTGGCCGCTGCCGGAGCCGATCTGATTGACCTCAACATGGGCTGTCCGGTCCCCAAGGTGTGCAAGACGGGAGCCGGCGTGGCGCTGCTCGGCGATCCCCAGCGCGCCGTCGCGCTGGCCAGGGCGGCCGCACGCGGCAGCGGGCTTCCGGTGACCGTCAAGCTGCGCTCCGGGACCCACCCGGGCGACGGCAGCGGCGCCGAGGTGGCCCGGCGCCTGGTCGACGAGGCCGGCGTGGCGGGGCTCTGCATCCATCCGCGCCACGCCTCCCAGCGCCACTCGGGCCAGCCGGACTACGAGCTGGCGCGCGCGCTGGTGCAGGAGCTGCCGGTGCCGGTGCTGGTGTCCGGGGGGCTTCGCAGCGCCGAGCACGCGCGCGAGGCATTCGAGCGCACCGGAGCGGCCGGGGTGCTGCTGGCGCGTGGCTCGCTCGGTAACCCGTGGCTGTTCGAACAGCTCGTGGGCACGCGTTTAGACACCGATCGGCCCGCCCGCGAGGAGATCCTGGCCGAGCTCGACTGGGTGATGGAGCGCGCCAGCGACCACCTGGGACCCGAGCGCGCCGCGCGCTACCTGCGCAAGTTCTACCCGTGGTATCTGGAGCGGCTGGGGAGTGACCGGGCGCTGCAGGATCGCCTCCAGCGCACGCTCACGCTGGCGGAGGCCCGGGAGCTGCTGCACGCTCAGGGCTCCGCGGGGCTCGCGCGCGCGGGCCGAGAGCGCCGTGCGCCGGCCCTCCGGCGGCAGTAGAGCGCGATCGCGGCGACCACACCGATGATTACCGCCGACAGCGCGAGCGTCCCTCGCTCGGTGACCGCGATCACCTCGTCCAGCGACTGCGCGAACAGATAGCCGAGCACCGAGAAGGTCACCGACCAGATTCCCGACGCCACGATGGTGCACGGCACAAAGCGCCGGGCGGGCATCTTCGAGGCTCCGGCGATGAACGGGGACAGCGGGCGCACGAAGCCGATGAACCGGCCCAGGATGATCGTCTTGCCGCCGTGCGCCGCAAAGAACTGCTCGGCCTGCTCGAATCGCTGGCGGCTGATGCCGATCCTGGGTCCGTGTTGGAGCAGGAAGCCCCGGCCAAGGCGCCGCCCGAGCACGAACGAGGTCAGGTCGCCGGTCAGCGCGCAGGCCCAGACGATCCCGATCAGGACCGGCAGCTCGATCTGACCATGGCCGGCGCTCACACCTCCCAGGATGACCGCGATCTCACCCGGCACGACCAGACCGATGCCGGCGCCGGTCTCGAGCAGGGCCAGGGCTCCGACCAGCACATAGGTGTAGGAGCCGAGCGTCGCCGAGAGGTCGCGGATGCCCGCCGCGGGACTCGGAGGGTGCACCAGCCCGCTGCCATAGGCGAGCAGGCCAAGGACCGCCAGCGTCGCGAGGGCCTGGACGGCGGCCGGAAGCTGGCGCCGTCGATATGCCACCACGGCCGCCAGCACCGCGGCGACGATCAGCGCACCGGGATTCACCGGCTGATGCTTTTGGCCTGGAGCGCGGTGGGGATGCCGCGACGTCGGTGATAGTGCAGGGGGCTCTGGGCTGCGTGGGGGATCCGGGCGCGGCTGGCGGCGGGGGCGAGGACCGCGAGGATCGCCGCTCGCCCGGCCTCGAGCTCTGCGGGCGTGATCTCGAGTTGCGCCGCGATCTCCGTCTCGGCGACGCCGTGCAGCAGCAAGCCGAACAGGGCCTGCTCGGGGGCGCTCAGGCTGGCGCCCATCGAGCGCGCCAGGGTTGGGGAGATCGCCGGCAGGTAGGGCTGTCCCCGGTACAGCCGGCGGATCGCCGTGCACAGCTCCCCGCCGATCGCGGACTTGCCGAGCAGGCCGTGGGCGCCGGCGACGATCGCGGCGGCTGCGAGTGCTCCGTCGGCGAATGCTGAATAGATCAGGATTCGCGGGGCAGGATGGAGCAAACGCAGCCGCCTGGCGACCCAGAGCCCGTTGCGATCGCCGAGGTGGTAGTCGACAACCGCGACATGCGGCGGTGTCTGGTCCGCCGTGACCGCAGCGCTCGCACTGCTGCACTCTCCAATGACCAGCATGTCGGGCTGCTGGGCGAGCAGCGTGCGAACCCCGGCTCTGACCGCGGGGTGGTCGTCCACGATCAGCACCTTGATTGCGGGCTGCGGCTGGTTCGGGCTCATGGTCACAGGATGCGGGCCGTGGGCGCCCGTTCCAATGGGGTGCAAACCCCATCAGTGGCCGCCCGGCCCGCGGGCGGTCGCCCCCTAAGGCTGGACCAGCCCCCGCCGGATCGCGTACCGCGTCAGCTGCACCCGGTCGTGCATGCCGAGCTTCTCGAGGATGTTGGCCCGGTGGCGGTCGACGGTCTTCTCGCTGATCACCAGCGCGTCGGCGATCTGCCTGGTGCTGTAGCTCTCGGCGATCAGCTTGACCACCTCCTGCTCGCGGGGGGTGAGCGGATCTTCTTTGACCGGCTCCTCCTCGCGAGCCTGGCGCAGGTAGTCGCGAATCAAGTCAGTCATCGCGCCGGGGTACAGAAACGCCTCGCCTCGCATCGCCGCGCGGCACGCCTCGACCAGGTCCCGGTCGACGACCGTCTTGAGCACGTATCCCGACGCCCCGGCCCGCAGCGCCTCGTACAGGTAGCGCTCGTTGTCATGCATCGACAGAATCAGCGTGCGCAGCTCCGGCCGGCGCCGATGCAGCTCGGCGACCGCCTGCAGTCCGGTCATCCGCGGCATTGAGATGTCGATGATCGCCAGATCGACATCGGGCTGCGAGCCGAGCTTGATCGCCTCGGCGCCGTCGCCGGCCTCGGCGATCACCTCGAGATCGGGTTCCGCGTCGAGCACCATCCTCAGGCCGCGTCTGACGACCGCGTGATCGTCGACCAGCAGGATGCGCGTCTTGAGCGGGGTCATGAGCGCGCCCGGGCCCCGTCGGCGCTCAGGGTGAGTACCACGCTGCAGCCGCCGTCGGCGTTGGTGCCGATCTGCAGCTTGGCCCCGATCAATGCGGCTCGCTCGCGCATCCCACGGATCCCGGCTCCCGCCTGCCCGTCGTTCGTGAGGCCGGATCCGTGGTCTGAGACGGCCATCACCAGGCCGCCGTCCTGCCTCCGCAGCGACAGGTGGGCATGCTGGCTGCCGGAGTGGCGGGCGACATTGGTGAGCGCCTCCTGGGCGACGCGGTAGATGACCAGCTCGGAGTCGCGCTCCAGCTCGGGCAGGTGCTCGTCGATGGTCTGGGTGACGGTCAGCCCGGAGCCCTGCGCAAAGCGCTCGCACAGCACCGCCAGCGCACTCACCAGGCCCAGGTCGTCAAGCGCCTCGGGACGCAACTCCAGTGCGATCCGACGCACGTCCTCGAGGCTGGACCGCACCCCCTCCTGAACGACTGTGATGTCCTCGTGCAGCGACGGCTCGACGCGCGACTGGACGCGAGCGAGCCCCAGCAGCACGGCGGTCAGCTCCTGGCCGACCTGGTCGTGGAGCTCCTGCGCGATCCGCAGCCGCTCCGCCTCCTGTCCTTCGAGCACCCGCCCGGTGGCCTCGCGACGTTCGGTCTCCAGCCGGTCGAGCATCTCGTTGAAGGTCAGTGCGAGCTCGCCCGCTTCCGAGGTGGGCTCCGCGCTGGGCATCCGCTCACCGGGCCGGGCGAGGTCGACCCGCCGGGCCAGCGCGGTCAGCGCGGCGAGCGGCCGCACCACTCTACGCACCAACATCAGGTTGACCAGCGCCACCAGCGCCAGCGCCACCGCCAGCACGACCGCCTCGTCGACCGCGAACGAGGAGAACTTGCCGGGCGTCAGCACCACCAGCGTGACCACCACGGCCGCCACCAGCAGCACCGCGTTCATGGCGGCTACGCGATAGGTGAGGGGCATGTAATTTCGTCGAGCGGGGCGCTTGATCAGACCCATTTCAGTGCGGCGGATCAAGCCTTTCGAGCTTTCGCAGCATGCCCCACTGGCGCGCGTCGAGCTCGCCGTGGGACAGCGATAGCGTGCGGGCGATCTCCACGTTGCAGATGCCGGCCAACATCATCCCGAATATCGCCTGTTCCTCCGGGTCAAGGCGCCGTCGCATGCTGTCCGCCAATGATGGCGGCACGATCGGAAGGCGGGTCACGCCGCTGGCCGCCTCACGGATGCGCTCGCACAGATCGGTGCCCAGCGCGGCCTTGCTGACCAGGCCATTGGCCTCCGCCACCACGCACGCGGCCGCCAGCAGGTAGTCCGAATAGGCCGAGTAGATCACCACCGCGGGCGCGTCCGCCAAGCGCTTGAGCTTGCGGCTGAGCCACAGTCCCGAACAGCCCTCGAGCTGATAGTCGACGACGGCAACATCGAGCGCAGAGCGCTCCGCGAACGCCAGCGCCGCCTCTGCGGTGGCGAAGGCGTCGAGCACTTCCAGCCCCGGCTCGATCGCCAGCAGCTCGCGCAGGCCCAGGCGCACCGCCGGGTGGTCGTCGACGAGCAGGCAGCGGATCGGACCCGAACCATTGCGCTCGGCGCCGTACTGCGCGTGGCGCGACGATACGAGCTCCAAAACACCGTGAGTCATCAGAATCCTCCTCGTTAGTCAGGTCAGCACCACGCTGGCGCGGGCGCCACCGGGTGATTGGCGCGGATGACGTCGCTTGGGTCATAGGCGCGCTTTACACGGGCAAGACGCGCGGCCGCGCGTTCGCCGAACAGCTCGCTGGCAGGCCTCGGTCGCTCCGCCAGGTTCGCGAACGCGCGCGGAGCCTGCCAGCGACCGAGCGCTTGCTGGAGCCCCTCGACGTGAGCCTTGACGAGCTCGTGAGCGCCCTCATCGGGGGTGATGCCGACGGCGAACATCGCGAACTGCGCATCAATCCAGGAGACTGCCCCGCCGTCGCTGGGCTCGCGGCGCAGCGCCCCGCCGAGCTGGCGCAGATCGATGCACAGCAAGGGCGAGCGCGCATGCGCGCCGCCGACGTCGAGCAGGTTGTCGATCGCCGCCGCCGGGAGCTCGGACAACAGCATCCCGTCGCCGTAGACCGGCACCGGATTGGGGGGATCCATGTGCAGGTCCCCCAGCGCGTGCGACGGCATCAGCATGAACGTGTCGATCTCGGGCCCCAGCGCCCGCAGCGGCGCGAGCAGGTGGCGGCCCGACTCAGCGCCGCCGATGAACGACACTTCGATGGCCACCAGATCTCGGCCGCTGAGCGCCGGCGGGAGGTCGGGCATCGGGGGGATGCGCAGCAGCCGCCCCACCGAGGTGACCTCGTCGGGGACCTGGGCCAGCCAGTCAGTCCAGGCGTCGAGGACCTCGGCGGCGCGCTGCAGTGGCCAGAACATCGCTCCGGCGTACACCGCGCTGACCGGATAGAGATCGAACTCCAGCGCGGTGACCACGCCGCAGCTCCCGCCGCCACCGCGCAGCGCCCAGAACAGCTCGGGCTCCCGGTCGGCATCGACGTGCAGCAGCCGGCCGTCGCCGGTCACCACCTCGGCGCCGGCGATGCTGTTGGCCGCCAGGCCGTAACGGCGACCCAGCCAGCTCAGGCCGCCACCGAGCATGTAGCCGATCACGCCGACGTCCGGAGCCGAGCCGGCCAGTGCCGCCAGTCCGTGACCGCCCGCCAGGGCGCTGACATCCGTCCACAGGGCTCCCGCCTGGGCCCACGCGGCCCGCGACCGCGGGTCCACGCGCACGCTGCGCATCCTCGAGGTCCGCAGCAACAGGGAGTCCTCCAGCGAGCCGAGGCACGCGGCCCCGTGGCCGGTGGCCTGAGGCGCAACCCGCATGCCCCGCTCCCCGGCGAAGCGCACCAGCGCGAGCACCTCTTCGGTGGTCCGCGGGAGCCCGATCGCGGCCGGCTGCTGATCGACGGACAGATTCCAGGCTGACCGGGCCTGGTCCCACGCCGGACCTGCCCCGGTCAGCAGCACGTCGGGGTCCAGCGCGTGCGGTCGGGGCGGAAGCGGACGGCGGACGTGGGTGGCAGAAGAGGTCATCGGGTCTCCAGTGATCGAATGGCGTCGCCTGGGAAACATCGCCGCCCATCTGGCCCGTGAACATGGGGTAATGACCCCATCCACCGCCAGATGGGGCCCAGACCCCATCCTCACCAGGCCGCTATCGACCGGTGTCTATACTCATGCGCCCACGCGAGCGGTTGGGCGTGGGATCCCGCCTGCTCAGGCGGGTTTTTCTCGCCCAGAATGTCCCCGATCCCAGGTTGAACGCGCTATGCCCAAGGACGTGATCCTCACCCAGGAAGGCCTCGCCACGCTGAAGGCGGAACTCGACCACCTGTCGACCACACGACGTCGTGAAGTCGCGGCCCGCATCAAGGAGGCGCGCGAGTTTGGCGACATCACCGAGAACGCCGAGTACGACGACGCCAAGAACGAGCAGGCGATGCTCGAGGCGCGGATCGCTGCGCTCGAGGACAAGCTGCGCTCGGCGACCGTCGTCGACGCCTCCGATCTCGGCACCGACGTCGTGCGCGTCGGCTCGATCGTGCACGTCAAGGACGAGGGCGGGAAGTCGAGCAAGTACACGATCGTCGGCTCGGCGGAGGCCAAGCCGGCCGAGGCCAAGCTGTCCAACGAGTCGCCGGTAGGCAAGGCGCTGCTCGGTCGCAAGCGCGGCGAGGAGGTCCAGATCTCGACCCCGCGCGGCGAGCGAAAGCTGAAGATCACGAAGATCGACATCGGCGCGAAGTAGCCGGGGGCCGGGCGTGGGCGACGAACCCGCCGGCTCCTCAGACCTGCTGGCGGCGCGCAGGGAGAAGCTGCAGTCGCTGCGCGCGGCGGGGGTGCAGCCGTTCCCGCACGAGTTCGACGGCGTGGAGGCGATCGCCGGGGTCCGCGCCGCGCACGAGGGAGTAGCGCCGGCGAAGAGACGACGTTCAGAGCATCGAGTCGCCGGCCGTCTTGCGGCACGGCGCGGGCAGGGCAAGATGGCCTTCCTGGATCTGGTCGACCGCTCCGGCCGCATCCAGCTCCAGGCCCGCGTCGACGAGCTCGGCCGCGAGGGCATGGATCGGCTGCTGGGGCTCGACCTCGGCGATCTGATCGGCGTCGACGGCGTGGCCATGCGCTCGCGCAAAGGAGAGCTGACGCTGCGGGTCAGGGATTTCACGCTGCTGGCGAAATCGTTGCGGCCGCCGCCCGAGAAGCACCACGGCCTGTCCGACGTCGAGACCCGCTTTCGCCATCGCGAGCTCGACCTGCTGTCCAACGAGGACGCCCGCCGGCTGTTCATGATCCGCGCGCGCGTGATCTCGACGATCCGGCGGTTCCTCGACGAGGAGGGCTTCATCGAGGTCGAGACGCCGGTCCTGCAGCCGTTGTACGGCGGCGCGATGGCGCGGCCGTTCACCACCCACCACAACGCGCTGAACCGCGACCTGTACCTGCGGATCGCCACCGAGCTGTACCTCAAGCGGCTGATCGTGGGCGGGCTCGAACGGGTCTACGAGCTGGGCAAGAACTTCCGCAACGAGGGCGTGGACACCACACACAACCCGGAGTTCACGATGCTCGAGTTCTACGAGGCGTACGCCGACTACCTCGACGTCGCCGACCGTTGCGAGCGGCTCGTATACGCCGTCGCCCAGGCGGTGCAGTACGACGGTCCGCTGAACCTGGCTCCGCCGTGGCGCCGCGAGACGCTCGCCGGCGCGATCCTGGGGCGGACCGAGATCGACATCCTCGCCGATCGCGACCGCGACGCGCTGGCGGCGTCGATCCGCGCCCGCGGACTGACTCTGTCAGAGGACCACAGCTGGCCACAGCTCGTCGACGAGCTGGTGGCAAAGCACGTCGAACCGACGTTGATCGAGCCCACGTTCCTGCTCGACTATCCGGTGGAACTTTCTCCTTTGGCCAAGGACCACCGCTCGGTCCCCGGGCTGGTGGAGCGCTTCGAGGCGTTCGTCGGGGGGCTGGAGCTCGCCAACGCGTTCACCGAGCTCAACGACCCCGACGAGCAGCGCCGGAGATTTGAGCAGCAGCGCCGGCTCGCGGCGGCCGGCGACACCGAGGCGCAGCCCTATGACGAGGCGTTCATCGAGGCGCTCGAGCAGGGGATGCCGCCCACCGGGGGGATCGGGATCGGGATCGACCGGCTGGTGATGATCATGACCGGCAGGCGCTCGATCCGCGAGGTCGTGCTGTTCCCGGCGATGCGGACATGACCCGGCGCGCCTGGTGGGCGTTCGCCTTCATGTCAATCGTCTGGGGCGGCTCCTACCTGCTGATCAAGATCGCCGTCGACGGGGGCCTGCCGCCGGCCGACGTCGCCTGGCTGCGGGTGGCGATCGCGGCCGCGCTGCTGGGGGCCGTGGCCTGGCGGGATCTGAGGACGTTACGGGGGAGGTGGGGCTGGATTCTGGTCTACGCGGTCGCCGAGATCTCGATTCCGTTCCCGCTGATCGCCGCCGGGGAGGTCCACCTGGCGTCGTCGCTGACGGCGATCATCATCGCTGCCGTTCCCCTGATCGTCACCGTTCTGTCGTTGCGCATCGATCCCTCCGAGCGCCCCACGCCGGTTCGCGCAGCGGGGCTGTTGATCGGCTTCACCGGAGTGATCGCGCTGGTGGGAATCGACGTGGCCGGCAGCAGCGCCGAGCTGCTCGGCGCGCTGGCGATCTTCGCCGGGGCGGTCGGCTACGCGATCGGGCCGATGGTGGTCAAGCTGGGGATGGAAGGACTGGATGCGCGGGCGATGCAGGGCGCCAGCCTGCTGATCGCCGCGGTGATCCTGGCCCCCTTTGCCGCCGTGGACACACCCTCGCGGACGCCCACGGTGGGCGCTTTCGCCGCGGTCACGGGATTGGGGCTGCTGTGCACGGCGGTCGCGTTCGTGGTCTACACGGTGCTGATCCGAGAAGCCGGCACCAGCAGGGCAACGGTGATCACCTACGTCAACCCGCTGGTCGCGGTGGTGCTCGGCGTGACGTTGCTCGGGGAGCGTCCGGGGCCCACCGCGCTGGCAGGCCTGCTGCTGATTCTGGCCGGCTCATGGCTCTCCACCGGGGGGCGAATCCCCCCGGCCCGGGGCTGGATGCGCCGCTCAGCCGGCCCTGCCCGGGCCCCGATCGAGCCCGGCGCGGCCGGACCGACGGTGCCCCGCAGCGGCATGTGAACTGCCGCATCGACCGTCCGTTTATGCCATTAGGAAGTACAAAGCGGCTGTTAGACTGAGCTATGGCCCGATAGAGAAACCGCCCCCACTCATCTATTTGGCGCGGTATGCCGAATAGATAGGTGGAGCGGGACCGTCGGCATCCCTCAAACCAGAAAACCGCGACCGAACCAGGACCACCCCGCGACCGACCACATCGAAGAAACGGCGACAACTAGATTTCAGGAAGCCCATGTTCGAGCGATTCACAGAGCGAGCCCGCCAGGTGGTCGTCCTGGCCCAGGAAGAGGCGCGGACCCTAAAGCACAACTACATCGGCACCGAGCACATCCTGCTGGGCCTGCTCCGCGAGGAGGAGGGGCTGGCGGCGCGGGTGCTGGAGTCGCTGGATATCACCGTCGAGCGCGTCCGGGCGCAGGTCGTACGGATCGTCGGCTCCGGTGAGGAAGTCACTTCCGGCCAGATCCCGTTCACGCCGCGCGCCAAGAAAGTGCTGGAGCTGGCGCTGCGTGAGGCCCTGAGCCTGGGTCACAACTACATCGGCACCGAGCACATCCTGCTCGGTCTGGTGCGCGAGAACGAGGGCGTCGCGGCGCGCATCCTGCTCGATTTCGACGCCGATTCCGAGAAGATCCGCAACGAGGTCATCCGGATGCTGTCGGGGCCCGGGAGCCGCCAGCGCGGCTCGGGCGCCGGTGCCCAAGGGGCCGCGGGGCCCGGCGAAGGCAAGAAGTCCTCCAAGCTGCTCGACCAGTTCGGGCGCAACCTGACCAAGCTCGCCTCGGAGGGCAAGCTCGACCCCGTCGTCGGCCGCGAGACCGAAATCGAAAGGATCATGCAGATCCTGTCGCGGCGGACGAAGAACAACCCGGTGCTGGTCGGCGAGCCGGGCGTCGGAAAGACCGCGGTCGTCGAGGGACTGGCCCAGCGGATCACGAACGCCGACGTCCCCGAGCTGCTGAAGGGAAAGCAGATCTACACGCTCGACCTGGCGGCGCTGGTGGCGGGCTCGAAGTACCGCGGCGAATTCGAGGAGCGCCTCAAGAAGGTGATGAAGGAGATCACCCAGCGGGGCGACATCATCCTGTTCATCGACGAGCTCCACAATCTGGTAGGTGCGGGCGCCGCCGAGGGTGCGATCGACGCAGCGTCGATTCTCAAGCCGGCGCTGGCGCGCGGAGAGCTTCAGACCGTGGGCGCCACGACGCTCGAGGAGTACCGCAAGTACCTCGAGCGCGACAGCGCTCTGGAGCGCCGGTTCCAGAAGATCACCGTCGACCAGCCCTCCACCGAGGAGACCGTGCAGATCCTCAAGGGCCTGCGCGATCGCTACGAACAGCACCACAAGGTCAACATCACCGACGAGGCCCTGGAGGCCGCGGCCGACCTGGCCGACCGTTACATCTCAGACCGCTTCCTACCCGACAAGGCGATCGACCTGATCGACGAGGCCGCGTCCCGGATGCGGATCAAGTCGATGACCTCGCCGCCCATCTATCGCGAGCTCGAGGACCAGATCACCGAGACTCGCCGCGCCAAGGAAGAGGCGATCGAGAACCAGGAGTTCGAGAAGGCCGCGAGCCTGCGCGACGACGAGCGCCGCCTGGCGCAGAAGAAGCGCGAGCTGGCCGAGCAGTGGGAGGCGGGCGAGTCGACCGAACGGCCGTCGATCGGTGAGGAGGAGATCGCCGACATCGTCTCGATGTGGACCGGAATCCCGGTCTTCAAGCTGACCGAGGCCGAGACCCAGAAGCTGATGCGCATGGAGGACGAGCTCCACAAGCGTGTGATCGGCCAGCACCCGGCGATCGAGGTCGTGTCCAAGGCCATCCGCCGCAGCCGCGCGGGTTTGAAGGATCCCAAGCGGCCCACGGGCTCGTTCATCTTCCTTGGGCCTTCTGGCGTAGGGAAGACGGAGCTCGCCCGGACCCTGGCTGAGTTCCTGTTCGGCGACGAGGACACGATGGTCCGGATCGACATGTCCGAGTACATGGAGAAGCATGCGGTCTCGCGGCTGGTCGGTTCGCCTCCGGGCTACATCGGCTACGACGAGGGCGGCCAGCTGACCGAGGCGGTCCGCCGCAAGCCCTACAGCGTGCTGCTGCTCGACGAGATCGAGAAGGCTCATCCCGACGTGTTCAACATCCTGTTGCAGATCCTCGAGGACGGGCGCCTGACCGACGCGCAGGGGCGCACGGTCGACTTCCGCCACTGCATCGTGATCATGACCTCGAACATCGGGGCGCGCGGAGATCGCGCGCAACACGCCGCTGGGGTTCGCCGTCTCAGACGACGAGACGGGGATCACCTACGACGACATGAAGAACCGGATCATGGGCGAGCTCAAGAAGGTCTTCCGGCCCGAGTTCCTGAACCGGATCGACGAGGTGATCGTCTTCCACAAGCTGGCCAAGGACGAGATCAAGGAGATCGTCGAGCTGCTGCTGACGCGGATCCGCGAGTCGATGGCCGAGCGCGAGCTGCAGCTGGAGCTGTCGGACTCGGCCAAGGACCTGCTGGTCGACAAGGGCTGGGATCCGGCGATGGGCGCCCGCCCGCTGCGCCGGGCAATCCAGCGCTACATCGAGGACCCGCTGGCCGACTTCGTGCTGCGCTCCCAGGTGCCCTCGGGATCGACGGTGATGGTCGAGCCCGGAGCCACGGAGGGCGAGGAGGATCCCGACGTCAAGCTGACGGTGATCGAGCCGGCGCCCAAGCCGACGCCCGTAGGCGTCGGTGCGGAGGGCGGCTCTTCGGACGAGGAGGAGCACGGGTCCGAGCCCGACGAGCCGGCCGCGCCCGAGAGCGGGGCTGAGTCCGAGTAGTCCCCGCGGCTGTCGCCGTGGTGCAAGGAAAGTGTGGCGATCTGGGCTGCCGTCGGGTGCGACCCGTACGCTCGCCGTGCGATGCCACGCTCCGGGTCCGTTCACGTCTGCTCACAGTGTGGCCATGAGACTGCCCGCTGGGCGGGACGGTGTCCGGGGTGTGGCGAGTGGAACACGCTGGTCGAGCACGTTCGACCGGGGCCAGGGAGCCAGGGGTCGGTCGGCAGCTCGTTTGGGCGCGGCGTTCAATCGGTCAAGCCGATCGCGCTGCGCGATGTGCAGGCCGACGACCACCGCCGGCTGACCACAGGCATCGGCGAGCTGGACAACGTCCTCGGCGGCGGGATCGTGCCCGGCTCGCTGGTCCTGATCGGCGGCGCCCCCGGCATCGGCAAGTCCACGCTGACGACGATGGTGCTCGCCAACCTGTGCGCCGCGGGCCGCCGGACGCTCTACGTGTCGGCAGAGGAGTCGGCGGCGCAGATCCGGCTGCGGGCACAGCGGCTGGGGACCGGCGAGGCGCTGGCGGTGCCGGTGATCGCCGAGACCGATCTGCACACGGTGCTCGCGACGCTCGAGCAGGAGCGGCCGGAGGTGTGCGTGATCGATTCGGTCCAGACGCTGCACTCGGTCGATCTGGGCTCAGCGGCGGGCTCGGTGGGCCAGGTGCGCGAGGTGGCCGGGGAGATCATGCAGGTCGCCAAGCGACTGAGGATCGCCATCCTGCTGGTCGGCCACGTGACCAAGGAGGGCGCGCTCGCGGGTCCCCGCGTGCTCGAGCACCTGGTCGACTGCGTCCTGCAGTTCGAGGGCGAGCGGGAGCGGACCTACCGGACCGTGAGGGCGATCAAGAACCGCTTTGGCTCAACCAACGAGGCGGGAGTATTCGAGATGCGCGACCACGGCCTGGTGGAGGTGCTGGACGCCTCCGCGCGCTTTGTGGCGCAAGCCACACGCTCCCCCGGCAGCGTCGTCCTGTGCGCGATGGAAGGGTCGCGACCGCTGCTGGTGGAGGTCCAGGCGCTCGTCCATGCCTCTGAGCTGGTGCCGCCGCGGCGGGTCGTCGCCGGGCTGGATCGCAATCGGCTGGCGCTGGTGCTGGCCGTGCTGGGCCGCCATGGCGGGGTCGGGCTGGGCGCCGCCGACGTGTTCGTCAACGTGGTGGGCGGGGTGCGGGTGGACGAGCCGGGGTCGGATCTGGCGGTCGCGCTGGCGGTTGCCAGCGCCGCCGAGCGAGTGGCCCTGGCGGGCGCCGGCGGCCGGCCACTGGCGTGCTTTGGCGAGCTTGGGCTGACCGGGGAGCTGCGTACGGTCGCCCACTCCGACCGGCGTTTGGCCGAGGCCCAGCGGTTCGGGCTGACCGCGGTGGTGCAGCCGGGATCGCACCGTTCGCTGTGCGAGGCGCTGAAGGAAGCGTTCGCGGCGCCGTCGCAGGCTACCGCGGCCGCCTGAACGTCACCACCGGCCCGCTGCCAACGGGCCCTTGGACCGGTGCGGCCACCGCACAACTGTCCGCCACGTGGCGAACCGGTCGCCTGCAACCGTGTGCGGTCAGGCAACTTGTTGCCAACATTACGGCTAAAATCGGCCTTGATGCCGCCGCGTTCCGGGGAAGAGCTCAAAGAAGAGCTCGAGTCTCGACAAGAGTCCCGGATCTTGAGGGCGCTCGAGATGGTCGCCCCCGGGACGTTGCTGCGTGAAGGGATCGACAACATCGTCGACGCCCGGACCGGCGCGCTGATCGTGATCGGCGACGTCGAGGAGCTCGCGTTCCTGTTCTCCGGCGGAATCAAGCTCGACGTCGAGTATTCGCCCGCTTTTCTGTACGAGCTGGCCAAGATGGACGGGGCGATCGTGCTCAGCACGAACGCCACCAAGATCGCGCACGTAAACGTGCAGCTGACTCCCGATCCGACGATCCTGACGTTGGAGACCGGGACTCGACATCGGACCGCCGAGCGCGTCTCCAAGCAGACCGACGCAATCGTGATCGCGGTCTCCGAGCGGCGCGAGGTCGTCTCGCTGTACGTCGACGGGATCAAGTACATCCTCGAGGACATCCCGGTCGTGCTGGCGAAGGCCAATCAGGCGCTGGCCACGCTCGACAAGTACCGCAGCCGGCTGGATCAGGTCTCGACCCGCCTGACGGCGCTCGAGTTCGAGGGAGGCGCGACCCTCCACGACGTCCTCACGGTCCTGCAGCGCGCCGAGCTGGTGACCCGCATGGCGGTCGAGATCGAGCGCTACATCGTCGAGCTCGGAACCGAGGGCCGGCTGATCGAGATGCAGCTCGACGAGACGATGGTCGGCGTCGCCGCCGACAAGGCCGCGCTCGTGCACGACTACCTGGTCGAGGACACCGATGACGGATTTGCGATCGTCGTCGACCAGCTCGTAAGACTTCCCCATCAGGACTTGCTGGACTTCGGTCGGCTCGCCGAGCTACTCGGCTACGACCGCAAGCTGAACACCCTCGATTACCCCGTGTCCCCGCGCGGATTCCGGATCCTGGGACGCATACCCAGGCTGCCGAGATTGGTCGTGCAGCGGATCGTGACGGAATTCGGGGGATTCGAGGAGTTGCTCGCCGCGTCGGATGGCGAGCTGGAGACCGTCGACGGCGTCGGCGAGATCCGGGCGAAGGACATCCGCGAGGGCCTTCGCCGACAGCAGGAGATCAACATGGTTGATCGCTACCTGCAGACGTAAGCGCAGCAAAATCCGCGAGCGGCGGTAACGCGTGCCCGCACCCGACAGAGGAGGACACCATCACAGAGCTAACGGAAGAGCAGCTGGATGATCTTGAGCCTGCAGAGTTGCCCCCGCATATCGAGTTCGAGGTCGGCGACAGCGTCGTGTATCCGCACCACGGAGCAGGCAAAGTCCTCCGCAAGGAGGTCAAGGAGGTGCTCGGTGACAGCCGCGAGTACCTGACGATCAAGATCCTCCACAACGACATGACCGTCATGGTCCCCACCGAGAACGCCGCGCTGGCCGGTCTGCGACGGGTGATCGACGAGGAAACGGTCAAAGAGGTTCTCGCGGTGCTCGGAGCCGAGTGCTCGGAGATGCCCAAGAACTGGAATCGGCGCTTCAAGCACAACCGGGACAAGATCAAGACCGGGGACATCTACGAGCTCGCCGAGGTGGTGCGAAACCTGGCGATCCGGGAAGCCCAGAAAGGGCTGTCGACCGGCGAGAAGCAGATGTTCACCCGGGCCAAGAAGATCCTGGCCTCCGAGCTGATGTACGCGCTCGAGATGGACGAGCAGGAGGTCGAGGCGCACCTGTACGGCCTGCTCAGCGGGTCGAGCGCCGCCAACGCGAACGGCAGCGGCAGAGCGAGTGCCAACGGCAGCGCCGCGGCGAACGGCAACGGCAAGGTGGCCGTCGCCGCCAAGTAGGCTCGGGATATGGCGGTCGCGCTGATCGTGGCCGCGGGACGTGGCGAGCGCCTTGGGTCGAGCTGCCCCAAGGCGCTCGTCACACTGTGTGGGCGGCCGATGCTCGAGTGGAGCGTCCGCGCGTTGCAGAACGTGGGTGAGGTGCAGCGGATTGTCGTCGCGCTGCCGGCGGCGGCGCTCGAGGACGCGCCCGCGGGGACCGTGGCGGTCGCCGGCGGCACCCACCGATCGCATTCCGTCCGGGCCGCCCTGCGCGAGAGTGGAGATGGCGACCCGGTGATCGTTCACGACGCCGCGCGCCCGTTCGCGAGCGCCGAGCTGTTCGAGCAGGCGCTGCAGGAGCTCGAGCGTGTTCACGGGATCGACGCGGTGGTGGCGGCGATGCCGGTGTCCGACACGATCAAGGAGGTCGCGGCGGACGGTCTCACCGTGGCCCGCACGCTGGACCGGCGGCGGCTGTGGGCGGTGCAGACCCCGCAGGTCTTCCGGCGGGCCGCGCTGGCGCGGGCGCTCGCCGCCCCCGACGAGCAGCTGGCGCAGGCGACCGACGACGCATGGCTCGTGGAGCGCGCGGGCGGAGTCGTCCGGCTGCTCCCCAGTGGATCGCGGAACATGAAGATCACCACGCGCGAGGACCTGCGGATCGCTGAGCTGTTGATGTCCGGGGGCTCCGGGAGTGCGCAAGGATGAGCACCGCGACGGGGATCGGCTACGACTGTCACCGGCTGGTTCCCGACCGCCAACTGGTCATCGGAGGGGTGGCGCTCGAGCACGAACTGGGGCTCGAAGGCCATTCCGACGCCGACGTCCTGACCCACGCGATCATCGATGCAATCCTTGGGGCCTGCGCCCTGGGCGACATCGGCGAGCACTTCCCCGACACCGATCCCAGCTACGCCGGCGCAAACTCGATTGACCTGCTGCGGGCGACGACCACGCTGGTGCAGGAAGCCGGGTTCGAGGTGCTGCACGTCGACGCCACGGTGGTGCTCGAGCGGCCCAGGCTGGCGCCGGTCCGCGACCGGATCAGGGCCACCCTGGCCGGCGCGATCGATCTCGACCTGCCACACATCAGCGTGAAGGCGACCCGCGGAGAGGGACTGGGGTTCGTCGGGCGGGGAGAGGGAGTGGCGGCCCTGGCGGTGGCCACGGTCGCCACCCGGGGCTGAGCTCAGCGTGCCGGCGACCCCGGGTCCGGCTGCTCGCGCCGTTGTCGCGGGGTCCTGCCGGGTCGCCGCCGTCCCCGCGTCCAGCCACTCCAACCACAGGGCGCTCGGATGAGCCATGCCGAGGATCGCTTCGGTCATCTGCCCGCCGCGATACGAGATCCGGCTGATGGTCCCGAACACGCCGCCGCGCCGGTTGCGCTCGAGTACCTGCGGCGGCGCCCGGACGCCGGTGACCGTCGAGGTCGCCGAGGGTCCCATCGGCACCAGCGGGTCCGTGGATACCCAATCGAGGTCCCGCCGACGGCCGAAGGCGTCGACGATCTCCCGGAAGCGCGCCAGCTGCGAGGGGGTGAAGAAGACGTGGACGTAGCTGTCGACCAGAAAGATCAGCGGCCCCTCGGGTATTGCTTCGAGCACCTCGGGCAGAAGCTCGCACGCATCTCCGCGCAGCCTGCGCGCGGGATTCGCGAGCGTCACCCGGGCAGCCTCGTGAAACCGGGTCACGGCGCTGATCTCCTGGGGGATGCACGCCGCCAGCCAGCTGTGGACCGAGGGGTCGTTGAGGTCCAGCGGCTCGACGTCGATCCCAACCCGGTCCACGACCGCGGGCAGCTCGCGGGGGACACGAGGCGCCAGCTCGCCTCTGAGCTCGACCTCCACGCTCACCGGCGAATCTTGCGCACCGATCTGCACCGGGTCCCTCCCGGAAGCGCGGAAGACGTAGCGGTAACGGTCGAAGTGAAGGGCCAGCCCGGCACCGGTTCCCACATCCACGAGCACCATCTCGCGCTGCGAATCGGCTCCCGCGCTCAGCGCCGGCACGAAGTCGGCACAGCGACCGGCTTCGTTCATCTGGTAGCGATGCTCGGCACACAGCTGCAGCAGCTGATCTCGGTGATCGAGGCAGAAGGCTCGGTACTCGGCGGCGAATCTCGGATCGAGCGGAGGTTGCGGCTCTCCCAGGCGCGGAAACCAGCCCCGCAGCGGGTCCGGTGCGAGCGCGAGGATCAGCGACGTAGCCGCAGCCGTGAACAACAGCGGCGGCACGCGGTCGGGCGGAATCGCTGATGCGACGCCCAGCAGCTCCGGGTCGTCGCGCAGCACCGTGAACTGCGCTGCGGTCAACCTCCATGACGAGGGCGCTCCCGGCGGCGACCAGGCCGTCGCGACCATGTCCGCCTGCTCGGCGATCAGGCGCGGGGCGGTCAAGGGGCGCCGCTGGCCAGCGCGCTGATTGAGACTCCCGGCCACGAACGTATGATGACGGTCCCAACCGTCGATTTAGGAGCGATGTCCGGGCGCTCGCGGGCATGAGGGCGGCGGACCGGGTCTCGGGGGCTGCCGTCGAAAATGCTCGTAGGCGTCTCGGCGAAACGGTCTACGGGTTCGCGTAGGACGGGTACACTTACCGGCGGAGGGCAAATACTGAGGTCGGTCCATAGACGACCGGCAGCAGGCTCTGACTTCCGAGGTTTCCCCCGACTCGGAGATCAGATGCCTCCCCCTTCAGGTTATTCCCCGTCAATCTGCAGCCCGATCGCCACGGGGCCAGTCGCGTTCGACCGCACGCTGCTCCAGAGTGATCGTGAAGTAGCGTCGATTCGCTTAGGCGGTGAGATCGATGTCGACTGCCTGTTTGATCTGGCCCGGGCCTCCGACGCCCTGGAGATCGTCGATCTGAGCCCGCGTGAGCCGCCGGTTCAGGCGCTGCTAAGCCTCGCACAGCGCGAGTGTGCGGCATGAACAGTCCCGCCACTGCCCGGGGAGCCGTCGAGAGTGTGCCGATCGAGCATGACGGTCTTGAGCGGGTTCTGCGGCTGGTGGTGTTCGGCCTGCCGCCCGCCGCGCTGGCGGTCGGCGGATGGTTGACCTGGGGCGGCGCGCTGCACTGGCAAGACCTCGCGGTGCTCGTGATCATGTACACGCTGACGGGTTTGGGAATTACCGTCGGCTATCACCGGCTGTTCACCCACCGCAGCTTCAAGACCACCCGCGCAGTGCGGGCGCTGCTGGCCGTGCTGGGCTCGATGGCGATCTAGGGCCCCGTCATCGAGTGGGTCTCCACACACCGAAAGCACCACCGCTTCTCCGATCTTCCCGGAGACCCGCACAGCCCCCATGTTGCCCAAGTGTCCGGCTGGCGCGGCGCATTGCATGGACTTGGCCACGCTCACCTGGGGTGGATGCTTCGCGGCGTGGACACGGCCAACCCCGCCCGATATGCCAAGGATCTGCTGACTGATCGCGACCTGCGCTTCATCAGCCGCACGTTTCCTCTCTGGGTGCTCGCTGGGCTCCTGCTGCCTTTCGGTATGGGATTGGCGCTGACCGGCTCGCTGATCGGTGGGTTCACCGCTCTTTTGTGGGGCGGAGCGGTGCGCGTTTTGCTCCTGCATCACACGACGTTCAGCATCAACTCGCTCTGCCACTACTTCGGCCGGCGACCATTTGCCACCAGCGATCAGTCGCGCAACCTCGCCTGGCTAGCGCCGCTCGCGTTCGGCGAGGCTTGGCACAACAACCATCACGCGTTCCCCACCTCCGCTCGGCACGGCCTCGGCCGCTGGCAGGTCGATCTCGGAGGGTGGCTGATCCTGGGCCTGGAGCGCTGCCATCTGGCCTGGAACGTCATCCGGATCAGCCCTGAGCGCCAGCAGGCCAAGCGCGGTTCCGCATCGCCGGCGGAGCCGGTCGTAGCGAGCGTGGACGATCGCGCTCACGACGTGCGCAGCGCTCGGCCGCAGGACCTAGCCGCGGGCATCTCATAGAAGGAACTGCGACGTCTGGATGACCCTGGGACTGACCTTCGCGCTGGTATGTGCCCTGGGCACCAACCTGAGCTCGTTGTTCAAAGCTCGTGGGGCTGTGTCGGTCGCCCGACCGGTCCAGGTCCGCCATCCGCTCCGCAGCGTCGCGGACCTGTTTCGCTCGCCGTGGTTCGCAGCGGGATGGATTCTTGCCCTTCTCGCCTGGGGACTGCACGTCGAGGCGCTCGCGCTCGCGCCGCTCTCGAGCGTGCAGGCGATCCTCTCCGGGGGCCTGGTGTTCCTCGCGGTGCTGGCCGAGCGGTTCTTCGGATTTCATCTTGGGCTACGTCAATGGGCCGGCGTCACGCTCACCGCCGCAGGCCTCGCGGTGATCGGTCTGACAGCGACCGCCGAGGGGCCACAACGCTCGTCCCTCGGCGCGCTGATCGCCTTTGAGAGCGCGATTCTCGCGGTCGGCCTCGGGCTGGTGAGGCTCTCGACGCGCCGCGCCGTCAAGCACCGTGCCGAAGGGCTTTTGCTCGCGACCGCCGCCGGCGTCCTGTTTGGAGTGTCCGATGTGGCGATCAAGTACTTGACCCATGGGCACGGCCCACTTCTGGGCCTGCTCAGCCCCTGGACCCTCACCGCGTTGATCTCGTTCGTGGTTTCTTTCTACGCTTCGGCGCGAAGCCTCCAGATCGGCTTGGCGATTGAGGTGATAGCGATTACCTCGATCGCCGCCAACCTCGCCGCAATCCTCGGTGGCATCCTCGTCTTCGGCGAGCCGATCGGCTCCGGCCCGTTCGGCATCGCCGCCCGCCTGGTGGCGTTCTGCCTGGTCATCGCCGGAGCTGCGCTGGTTCCAGCCCCACGGCCGCTGGCGTGTGACGGTCTCCCGCAAGACGGGCGCCGGCTGAGCGCCAGCGCCCAGCGTGCCGTCGCTCAGTAGTCCTCGGTTACCCGCGATCAGGATCGGGGCGCCGTTGGCTGGCGCCCACGTCGCGCGCGACGGCGTCAGCCTGGGCTTGCGAGTGGTTCGTGCTTTGACCGGCGTCCTCGCCGTCGACGCAGTCGCGATTGGTGCAGTCAACGGCTCGCTCGACCGCGCCGGCAATGTTCGACGCCTCCGCCGTCTCCACTCCTTCCAACACGATCTCCTGGCCGCGGACGACCTCGTTGAGCCGGAGGTGCCCGACCGCGGCATGACCGGTCAACTCAGCGCTCAGACGCGCTCGGAAGTCATGCGACCACCGTGGACTTGGACTGCCCGCCAGCGGAAAGCGCAGACAGAAGCCAACGCGACCCGAAGGCAACGGCTCGGCACGAGCCAATCCGACGATATTGTGCTGCTCTGACATTACGCTCCCTCCGCAGATTGCTGGGGTGGTGGCGGCTGGCGGTGCTCTACAGCCCGGAACTGTCTAGCGTTGATAGCAAGTCTTGGGGACCTGCCTGGTGTTGTTTCCGTGGGGTTGTTTTGGTGAGAGCCGACGTCGGTCAGTTTTCACACGGTCCGAGCGCGCTTCTTGGCCTTCGGCTCTGACCGTTCCCCAAGCTGAATTTCGCGCTCGGCACCGAGTGTGCCGGCCTGCAGTTGCCGGGACCGCTCTCGTTCGGCGTTTACCTCGGCGCCAAGGAGGATCGCGACGTTTGTGATCCACATCCACACGAGAAACGCGATGATCCCGCCGAGCGTGCCGTAGGTCTTGTTGTAAGAGCCGAAGTTCGCGACATAGAACGCAAACGCCGCAGAGGCCACCAGCCAGACGACGACTGCCAGCACGGCGCCGGGCACAATCGACCTCAAGCTACGCAGCTTCGCATTCGGCGAGGCGTAATACAGCAGGGCGATCATCGACATCACCGCTATCAGAAGTACTGGCCACTTCGCGATGTCCCAAACGGTCACCGCGGTGCTGCCGATGCCGATCGCCGAGCCGACCTTGCTGGCGACCGGCCCCGTCAGCACCAGCGCTACCAGCACCAGCGCGAGCATCAGGACGAGCACCAGCGTGACCAGCATCTGCAGCGGACGGAGCTTGATGAAAGAGCGCCCCTCCTCGACTTCATAGATCACATTGGACGCCCGCATGAACGCCCCCACGTATCCCGATGCCGTCCACAGCGCCGAGACGATCCCGACAATGAACAGCACGCCCGCGGTACTGCTGCTGTTAGTCAGTCCTTCGATCGGCCCTTTGAACGTCTGTGCGGCAGAAGCCGGCCCGATCGAGGAGACGAGATCGGTCATCTCCTTTGTGACCGTGTGCGGGTTGCCGACCAGTCCAACGATCGCGACCAGCGCCAGCAGCGCCGGAAATATCGACAGCACCGCGTAGTAGGTCAGAGCGGCCGCCGAGTCAGTCAGGTTGTCCTCAGAGAACTCGGTCAGCGTTCGCTTCACGGTTTGAAACGCCGAGCCCGAGCGAGCATGCGGCGGCCCCTTCGGCCGTCGTCCCGAGCGCTTCTGGCCGGTATCTCTATGCTCCGTGTCGCGGGCGGCCGGGGGCTCACCGTTGCTGGCGGCCGTCTGTTGAGTGTGGCGTTCTGGTGTGCTGGACACGTAGATCCCTCGCTTGGGGGGTGCGTGGCCGTGGACGGCCTACGCGCGGTTTACTGCTCGGTGCCCGTGCACCATCATGGGTTGGCTGCGCTCACAGAGATCAGCGGGTGCCCGCCGCCGTGAGCGGCGAGCACCCGACCGATGCGGTGACCCGTCCCGTCGATGCCGACGGTGCTGCGGGGATGCATGAGTTGCCCGTTCCAGGGACCTCGACGGGTCACGGCTGCCGTCTAGCGCGCGTCGCGGTCGATGCCTTCGGTCTCGATCTGCTCCTTGCGGATCTCTTCTGAGACTTCTCGATCCTCGTTGACGGTCTCGGTCCCCAGCCGCACGCGCTCCTTGGCGACCACGTTCTTCTCGACGACCGGCTCCTCCGCGTGCAGGACGACCTCGTGCTCCTCATCGGAGATGTCAGCCCCCGCGTTGGCCTGCTCGCGGTTGGCATCGGTGATCGGCTCGCGCTCGACCCGCAGCTCCTCGTGGGAGACAGGGATGGTCTTGGTGACGTTCTCGGTGACGACGTACTTGCGCAGACGGACACGCGCTGCCTCGGTCCGGCGGGTGCCGACCCGCAGCTCCTCCTCGGACCGCGTCATCGCCTCGTCGGTGTTCGGGCCGCTGGTGTCATAACCCTCGTCGCCGCGGACCTGCTGTCCGCCGTTGTCGTCGGCCAGCTGCTGCCTGCCACCCGGCTGATCCTGCGCCGTGACTGACCCCTCCTGCGTGTAAGGGATCCCATAATGCTCAAACAGCCTGGCCTCCTCTGCCTCTGAGAGCTCCCCGTCGGGCTCGACGCTCGGGGCGTCCGTGACCTGATCCTTGGTCACCTGCGCGCGAACGTTCTCGCCCTCGGGTGACGCGCCCGCCAGAGGGACGAAGTTCGACTTGCTGCCAAACAGACCAGTGGTCACCGTCGCCCACTCCGGGCGATCGGTCTCCCCGTCGAGATAGATCTCGGAAACCTTGCCGAGCTTCTCGCCGTCGCTGCCGATGATGGTGCGACCCTGCCATTCATATGCTTCGGTCATCTCGGGTGATGCCATGTGGTGTTCCCCTCTCGGGAGATCGTGGTCACCGGGCCGGGTAGGCACCGGTGGTGGCGCCGAGGCGCGAATAGACGGGCATGGACACGGTTTCAGCCGTGGCCAGTGACACGTCAACTGCAAGGTGGGGCACTGCTCTTCCTCGAAGTCGCGGTTCTGCGAAAACAAGGAAGTCAAGAGGCGCTGCCCGGCACGCCGGACCTCGTCAGATGTGCCCTCCGCAATGGAGAATAGCACACCGAGTCTCAGTTTGAAGGCCCAACTCCAACAATTTGCGCCTAAATCGAGACAAATGTCTCAGTTAGCTCGCCCCGGATCGTGCTACTCCGTACCGTAAGACGAGCACCACGATCATCCGCAAGCGGGTCAGGCCCAAGTGGCCATGATCGCTCCTCCCACGCTCGGACTGCTCCTTCGGGGGCCAAGAGCTCTGGGCTCGGCTCTACGACATCCGCCCCGTCTCGAGGCTCGCGTCGCGGGTGAGCAAAAACAGTTCGATCTCGAGGTCGGGGCCGACGTGGTGGTTTGAGATGAACGCCAGCACGCTGCGGCCTGAAAGGTCCTCGACCGCCCTGATGAGCTTGGCCTGCATGGCGTTCTGAAACGCGTTGCGGGTCTCCTGCACGATCGTCTTCTTCTCGATCTCGATCATCGTCTTCTCGACATCTGTGTAGACGCCGCCCAGCACGCAGGCGATCAGATCGTCGCCGAGCATCAGCGTCTTGGCGGTAACCGGCTCGCGGTGGTGATAGCGCTGATGAAAGGCCACCATTGCGTCGGTCACCGCGGCGAGCAGCTCATCGCCCGTGAGCGGGGGTATGGCTGCCGGCATACTGCCTGCTCTCTCGCCCTCCGAATGGGTGTCGCGCGCAAGGCAGAAAGGCGAGCACCCAACGAGCTGCTACCAACCATAGTCGCAGTCGCGTGATTAGCAACCCAGCCACAGGGAAGTCTTCCCCCATGAGCCTCGTCAAGCGCAAGCCCCAGAACCACGGTGAAGTGCTGACGGCGATTTCGGACGGGATCGTCGCGCTGCTCAAGGAGTTCTACGGGCGGGGACCGACCCGCGCGAAGTCCTACTACGAAGACGACCTGGTGGTCTGCGTGCTGCGCGGCGGGTTCACCCGGGTTGAACAGACGCTGCTAGACGGCGGCCGCGGAGCGGCGGTGCTCGAACAGCGAATGGAGTTCCAGGAGCTCATGCGCGACCGCTTCATCGAGGTCATCGAGGCCGCCACCGGCCACCGGGTGATCGGATTCATGAGTGGCAACCAGCAGTCGCCCGACATGATGTGCGAAGTATTCATGCTCAGCCCCACCGACCTCCTCGACGACGGCGAGCACCCGCAGCCGGAGCCTGAGCCATTTGCGGAGATCCCCCAACCAATCAGCTCGCCGCGCCCGCCTGGTGAACAGGGCGTGAACTAGCTCGCTTCGCCTCCGCACGGGCGGCCATCGCTGCCAGAATCAAACCATGGAGGCTCACGCCCGGGGCACGGTGCTGGTCGTCGACGACGAACCGACGATCGCCGAGGTGGTCTCACGTTACCTCGAGCGTGCGGGCTATCGCACGCGGGTCGCCGCCGATGGCATCGAGGCGCTGGAGGCAGTCGCCAGCCAGCGGCCTGACCTCGTTGTTCTGGATCTGATGCTCCCGGGCATCGACGGCCTGGAGGTGATGCGGCGCCTGCGCGACCACGGCCGCGAGCCGATCGCGACCATTCTGCTCACGGCCAAAGGCGAGGAGTCAGACCGCGTCGTCGGCCTGCGCCTCGGAGCCGACGACTACGTGGTCAAGCCGTTCTCGCCCGCCGAGCTGGTCGCCCGGGTGGACGCGGTGCTGCGGCGGATCGACACCTCCCCCTCGCGGTCGCAGGCGCTCGTTTGCAGCGACCTGACCATCGACCCCACCTCGCGCCGGGTCCACGTCCGCGGCGAGGAGGTTCAGCTCACGCAGCGCGAGTTCGACGTGCTCCTGTTCCTCGCCCGCCACCCCGGCCAGGTGTTCTCGCGCAACCATCTGATGGACGCGATCTGGCAGTACTCGTTCTATACCGACACCTCGACCGTCACCGTCCACATCCGTCGGCTGCGCGCCAAGATCGAGCTCGATCCAGCCCGTCCGCGCCACATCGAGACCGTGTGGGGCGTCGGCTATCGGTTCGCGCCGTGACGGGGAAAGCCCGGCAGAGCACGATGACCACGCGGGTGGTGGCCGCCGTGCGATCTCGCGCCGGGTCGCTGTCACGTCAGCTCGCGCTGGTCGTGGCGATCGCGGTCGCACCGGTGCTGGTGGCCCTGGTGGTGGTCGCCGCGCTGATGGTGCTGTCCGATCACGGTGCGGTGCTGGTAGCGGCGATCGTGGCTGGTTGTGGCGTGTTGGCAGTGCTCGGGTCCAAGCTCGTCGCTACCGGGATCCTGCACGATGTGGAGAAGGTCCGCGACGGGTTGCGAGCGGTGGGACGCGGCGAGCGCGATGTCCGGATCGAGACGGCCGCGAGCGACGAGCTCGCCGAGCTTGCGCTGGCGGCCAACGCGATGATCGCCGAGCTGCGCGCCGAAGAAACTGCACGCGACCAATCCGACCGTGCCCGCCGGGACCTCGTGGCGGCCGTGTCGCACGACCTGCGGACGCCGATCACCTCGTTGCGGCTGCTGGCCGAGGCGGTCGGTGACGACGTCGTCGTCGACCCGCAGACGCGTCAGGGCTATCTGACGCGGATGCGCACCCACATCGACGCGCTGAGCGCTCTGATCGACGATCTGTTCGAGCTCTCGCGCCTCGAGGCGGGAGACATCAGCTGGTCACTGGAGCGGGTGCCTCTGCACGAGCTCGTGGGGGAGACCGTCGAGGCGATGCGCGTCCAGGCGGAGGCCAAGGGAGTAGCGGTCGTCGCCAACGTCCCCGACGAGCTCGTGGCGGCGCGCGCCAACCCCGAGAAGCTCCAACGGGTGCTGTTCAACCTGATTCAGAACGCGATCCGCCACACTCCCGCCGATGGGAGCGTGGTCGTGAGGGCCGAGCCGGTGGACTCCAGGATCGAGGTCGAGATCGCCGACAGCGGCGATGGGATCGCGCCCGAGGAGCGCGAGCGCGTGTTCACCGCCTTCTACCGAGCGGGCGTGGATGCAGCCCGCACCGGCGACGGGGCGGGGCTCGGGCTTGCCGTCTCGCGGGCGATCGTCGAGGCTCACGGCGGGCGCATCTGGCTCGCTGACTCGGGCAGCGGCACCAGCGTGCGATTCAGCCTGCGGACCGCCTGACAACCATGAACGTCGCGCACAACCTCATCTGCTCCTCTGACCGCTGGGCCCGCCGCGTCGAGCGCGAGCTGGTGCCGTGGGGACTCGATGGTGTGCAACTGGGCGACGACGTGCTCGAGATCGGGCCGGGCTTTGGAGCGACGACCAGGCTGCTCGCGGGCCGCGTCCCGAAGCTGAGCGCGCTTGAGCTGAGCCGGCGCTACACCGAGCACCTGCGCAGCGAGCTCGGGACCACCGTCGAGGTCACCCAGGGCGACGCGACCCAGATGCCCTATCCGGACGGCCGTTTCTCGGCCGTGGTCTGCTTCACGATGCTGCATCACCTCGATCCGCCGGTGCTGCAGGACCGCGCGTTTGCCGAGGTCGCCCGGGTCCTGCGCCCCGGGGGAACCTTTGCCGGCACCGACAGCCTCGGTGCCGGGCGGTGGTTCAAGCTGATCCACATCGGCGACAAGCTGGCGCTGATCGACCCCGACGCGCTGCCCGCACGGCTGCAGCACGCCGGCCTGAGCCGGCCCAGCGTCGACCGCAGCGACCGTTCGTTGCGCTTTCGGGCCTACAAGCCGGCGTGAGCCAGCGGGCGGCGCTGGGTGCCCTCGGCGCTGCCAGGCGCCGCGGCTACCCGGCCTGGGCGGCGCGCCGCTGCGCGGCCAGGTCGCGCAGCTGCTCGTGCTCTACCAGTCGCGCCAGCTGGCGGCAGGTGCAACGCAGATGGGAGGTGACCGCCGGCGCCGCGACGCGCTCGGCCAGCCAGCCCGACAGCCCGGCGCCGGCAACGCCGTAGGCGAGTCTGACCTCGACCCGTGTGCGGTCCTCGGGGATGGAACGCAGCCGCCAGCGCCCGCGCTGGTCGATGCCCGTGACCGACGTCCACGCCAGCTCGCACGGGGGCTCCCATTCGACGATCTCGATCAGCCCACCCACCTCGGCCGAGCCGACCCGCATGAGCGTCCGGTAGCGGGCGCCGAGTCCAGTCGGGTGCTCTGACTGCACCTCCCATCGGGTCATCCCGGACATGAAGCGCAGGACGCGCTCGGGGTCTGACACGATCGCCCAGACATTCTCGATCGGCGCCGACACGACCGTCTTTGCGCTGGTCCTCATCCGAGCACGGGCAGGCGACGTTCGGCCGCCAGCGCATCGAGGGTGTCCTGCATCAATCCGGTCAGGTGGTCGTAGACGTCGTCGACCTCGGGATCGGGCCCGAAGAGAGTGCCCACGTCGATCGGTGGCAGGGTCTCGATCGTGATCTTTGCCGGCAATGGCAGGTGACCGAGCATGTCGCCCACGTTCACACCCCAGGGGAGCGCCAGTGAGATCGGCAGCACCTTGAGGCGGAACAGCCGGTCGAGGGCCAGCAGACGGGCGAGGCGCTCACCCTGGGTCAGGAACAGGGCCGTCTCCTGGCCCCCGATCGAGACCACCGGGACGATCGGTACGCCTTGCTGCAGCGCAAGGCGGATGAAGCCCTTGCGCCGGTCGAAATCGATCCGGTTGCGCTGCCAGCTGGGGCGGTGAGCCTCGTGGTCGCCGCCGGGATAGACGAGCAGCGCCGCGCCGCTGTCAAGCGCCTCGCGCGCGTTTTCGGGCGATGCCGCGACCGTGCCGAACTTGCGCAGCGAGCCCAGCCCGGGCATTGCCAGCACCAGGTTGTGAGCCAGCTGGTAGAAGGCACGCTCAACCCCGAAGTAGGTGCTGAACGCGAGCGTGAAGACGATCGTGTCGGGCGTGATGTTGCCGCCGGAGTGGTTGCCGACCAGCAACACCGGACCCTGCTCGGGGATATTGCCCAGGCCGCGCACCTCTCCGCGAAACCAGAGGCTCGCCAGTAGCCACATCAGCGCCAGCCGCTCGCGGATGAAGTCGGGGTCGCGGTCGTCGAGGTCTGCGTGGGGGATGCGCCGCCGGGCCTGCTGGGCGACGAGCCCCAGGGCCCGGCTCAACACGGACTGGCTCGGGTGGTCGCCGCCGTCCCGCTCCTGTGCGCGGTCCTGCACGTGGCCGTTGGTGCGTGCGTTGTCGGCCACGACCATGGCGCGGAATTCTAGGGGGGGCCGTTCGGACTCAGGCCGCGGCCTCGCCGACGTCATCGGCACTCGCGCGGTCGCCCTGGCTGTCCGCTCGCGCAAAGAATGAGCTCAGCAGCGCGGTCGTCTGCGCGGGTCGCTCGACCTGCGGGACGTGGCCACAGCCTTCGAGCGTCAGCTGCTCGGCGCTCGGCAGCCATTGGCGGACGTGGCGGCTGAATGCGGCGGGAACCAACCGGTCGTGGCTGCCCCAGACGAACAGCGCCGGGGGCTGCAGGTGCGCGAGCCGGGGATAGAACCCGTGGCGCCCATAAGGGGCCTCGAGATAGATGTTCCGCGCGCAGGACAGAAATGCGTAGCGGGCGCCGGCCGTCTGGTAGATGCGCCGGAACTCGTCGACCATCAGGTCGCCGACGCCCGGATCGATGCAGTCGCGGTCACAGAACATGCTCCAGAACTGCGAGGCGACTGCTCCCCGAGTGAAGCCATGGGGCAGCAGGCCGAATTCAGGTCGCAGCAGCCGGACCAGCGGATGAAAGCCGCGCTTGACCCAGGCCACCGCGGGGCACAGGAGGCCGAGTGCGCGGACTCGCCGCGGAGCGACCATGGCGATCTCGATCGCGACCCTGCCGCCCATCGAGTTGCCGACCAGGTGGGCGGTATCGATTTCGAGCTGATCCATCATCTCGAGCATGACCTCGGCGAACCAGCGCGCGCTGTAGGGAGCCCGCGCAGGCTTGCTCGAGGACCCGAATCCAGGCAGGTCGGGGGCGTGGACGCGGTAACGCTGGCCCAGCACGGCAGCGGTCTCCAGCAGCGAGGCGCGCGTGCCCCCCAGACCATGCAGCAGCACCACGTCAGGCCCGTGGCCCATCGTCAGCGTCGAGATCCGGTGACGACCGACGGGGATGTCGTGGATCTGCAGCAGCGGTGGGCGGCCGCCCTCGAGCCGGAACATGCCCTCCAAGGCGATCGCGTAGTCGAGGTTGCCGCGCACGGTCAGCAGGCGGCGCTCGAACGCGTCGATGCCCGACAGGTCGCCTGCGCGCAGCGCCAGCCAGGTGCCAGCGTCGGTGGTGATCGTGACGTCTGGAGGTCTGCGGGTTCCGCCCTGATGGACCCGGGCGGCGTGGCTCGTGCAGCGGATCTCCCATGTGTGGCCGAGGTCGCAGAGCTTGAGGTGGTAGGTGGCATCGAACCCCGGGTCCGCTCCCAGGTAGCGATCCGGGAGCGACCGGAAGCCCTGCTTGACGTCCTCCAGGCATTCGGCGTTCGAACGCGGTGTCATCGCCGCAACCTAGCCGCTGGCTCGGATCGCGTTTTTGGCGATCCGGGACGCGGATCAGGACCCCGGTTGCGGGACGCTAGGGTAGCCGGACCTTGCGCAAGATCTCGCTGCACGACACCAGAACGGGAAAGCTGCAGACGCTCGAGCCGGCGGTCGATGCGCGGGTTCGGATCTACGCGTGCGGACCCACCGTCTACGGACGCATCCATGTAGGCAATGCCCGCCCATTCGTGGTCTTCTCGCAACTCAAGCGTTTCCTGGTCAGCGAGGGCTACACCGTCGAGTTCGTCTCGAACATCACTGACATCAACGACAAGATCTATGCGGCGGCGCTGCAGGCAGGCATGCCCAGCGACGAGCTGGCGCGCAAGATGACCGCGTTCTACATCGCCGATACCGACGCGCTCGGGCTGGGTCGCCCCGACCGCGAGCCGCTGGCGAGCGAAACGATCGGTCCGATCGTCGAGCTGATCGAGCAGTTGGTGGAGGACGGTCACGCTTATGCGGTTGACGGCGACGTCTACTTTGCCGTCCGCAATTACCCCGGTTACGGAGAACTATCGCATCGCCGCGTCGACGACATGGACCAGGGCGAGGGGGTGGAGGGAGCGGCGCGCAAGCGCGACCCGCTCGATTTTGCGCTCTGGAAGGGCTTGAAAGAGGGGGAGGACACGTCGTGGGATTCGCCCTGGGGACCGGGGAGGCCGGGTTGGCACATCGAATGCTCGGCGATGGCCGAGCAGACGCTCGGTCTGGCGATCGAGATCCATGGGGGAGGCAGCGACCTTCTGTTCCCCCACCACGAGAATGAGGCGGCGCAGACCTTCGCTGCGCGCAACGAGCCCTTGGCGCGGTTGTGGATGCACAACGGCATGGTCCGGCTGGAGAGCGAGAAGATGTCGAAGTCAGTCGGAAACGTTTTCGTCCTGCACCAGGCGCTCGAGCACCACGGGCGCGATGCGTTGCTGATGTACTTCTGCGGCGCCCACTACCGCCAGCCGATGGAATTCGATGACCAGCGCCTGGCCGACGCGGGCGTCCAGTGCGACAGGATCCGTGAGGCGGCGCGGCGTCTGACTGACGGTCCCAGCCCGCCGTGGTCCTCACCACTGCGCGAAGAGTTCTCCGCGGCGCTGGCCGCCGACTTCAACACCGCGCGGGCGCTGGCGGCGGTGTTCGAGTGGGTGCGGAAGGCCAACCGCAGCTCGGCCGACACGGTAGGTCAGGCCGATCTGCGGGAGATGCTCGACGTGCTGGGGCTGGCGAATTTGCTCGCGCGCGAGTCAGTGCAGGCGCCGGCCGAGGTGCTGGCGTTGGTGGCGGAGCGCGAGCGGGCCCGGGCCCAGCGCGACTTCGCGCGTGCCGACGGCCTTCGCGACGAGCTTGCGGCGCGCGGCTGGGAGGTTCGCGACGGTCCGGGCGGATCCGAGCTGGTCCGGGCCCGGTAGTAGACCCCCCGTGATCCTCTACGGCCGCAACCCCGTGCGCGAGGCGATCCGTGGGTCTCGCTCGGTGATCCGGATCTGGGCCAGCGCCAACGCCCGGCGCGAGCCCTGGCTGGCTCCGCTCTCCTCGATCACCACTCAAGTCGGCGCGGACGAGCTCGAGGCGCTGTGCGGGTCTGCCGAACACCAGGGGCTGTGCGCGGAGGTGACCCCGTTTCGCTACGCCGACGCCCATGAGCTGCTGGGACTGCCGGAGGCGATGCTCGTTGCGCTGGACCAGGTCCAGGACCCCCAGAACCTGGGCGCGATCGCCCGCAGCGCGGAGTGCGCGGGGGCATCAGGCCTGGTCGTGCCCGAACGGCGCTCGGCGGAGGTCACGCCGGCGGTCTGCAAGGCTTCTGCCGGGGCGGTCGAGCACCTCCGGGTGGCCAAGGTCAGAAACCTCGCCGACTTCCTGGCGGACGCCAAGCGGGCGGGCATGTGGTGCTACGGAGCCGACCAGGCTGCGGCTACCGACTACACGGCGGTCGACTTCGGTGGACCGCTCGTGATCGTGCTCGGCTCCGAGGGCCGGGGGCTGCGGCCACGAGTGGCGAAGGCCTGCGATGCCTTGATCTGTATCCCGGTTCGCGGCAAGGTCGGGTCGCTCAACGTGGCCGCCGCGGCGGCAGTTCTGCTGTTCGCTGCCGCAGGCGAGCGGCAACGAACCTTGCAGCGCCCTTGACATGCGCGCGTTGCTATGTCAAGCTCGCGCCGCTTGATAAGGATCAACTCGAGCTTTAGGGCTGGGTTGAGGGAGAGCCGGGACTTCGTGCCTGCTTTTCTGGAAGGCCTATAACGGTGCGGCGCCAGGGGAGGTAGCGCGCCACGACTTGTCCGATCTCTCGCCTGTGGCGGGAGTGCAAGGAAGGTTTTCGTGGCTCGACTGTCTGCTTACTCTCAGGCTCAACCTAGGGTTGATGATGGTTATCTGATTGCCCTGGCAAAGCAGGGAAACGCCGACGCGTACGACCGGATCGTGCGCCGGTACTACGGATTCGTGCGCCTGAAGGCGTCGTCCTACTTTCTCGCTGGGGGAGATGCCGACGATCTGATCCAGGAGGGCCTGGTGGGTCTGTACAAGGCCGTCCGCGATTATCGAACGGACCGCGAATCGAGCTTTCGGAACTTCGCGGAGCTCTGCATCACGCGCCAGATCATCACCGCGGTCAAGACTGCGACGCGCAACAAGCACACGCCGTTGAACCAGTACGTCTCGTTCTCCAGCAACCCCGCTGGCGTGTTCGGCGACAACGAGGCCAGCCTCGACGAGATGCTCCCGGGGCCGACCGTCCACGATCCGGTCAACCAGGTGATCTCCTCGGAGGAGCTGCGCGCCCTGGTGGCATGTATCTCCACCGCGCTGTCGGAGCTCGAGTCGCGCGTTCTGGCCCTGTACCTCGATGGTCATTCCTACGAGGAGGTGGCACGCCGGCTGGGGTGCGACTGCAAGACCGTCGACAACGCTCTCCAGCGGGTCAAGCGCAAGGTCGGCCAGCACCTCTCCGAGCGCGCCATCCCCGCATAGGGAGGGTTCCGGCGCCGGCCGGTACGTGTGTCGTTTGACTACCGCCAGGCGGTAGCAGATTGCGTCACGTCTGGCGCATCGATCGCCTCCGGTCCGGTGTTGAGCAGCGGCTCGATCAAGGCCCACCGGGCGGCAGGGTGGGCGCGCTGGGATCGGCATCGCGTCGGGCTGCACCGCCTGGCGAGGCGGACGGTCAGCGGCGATCTGGTCGTGCGGACGCGCCAGGGCTTCGTGACGGTCTCCTTCGAGCGTGGCACGATCGACTCTGTCAGCGGGACAGCAACTGAGGCTGACCGAGGGGACCCGGCGCGCGACGTATAAGACGGTGACGGTGACGATTCCCGCCGATGCCCGCATCCGCGACAACGGGACCGCCACGAGGTTGTCGGTCTTGCGGGCGGGGCAGCGGGTGATCGTCATCCAGGCGCCACGGCGCACGTTCGTGCTGGCCCACACGCCGCACGTTCGTGCTGGCCCACGCGCCGCACGGCCCCTGAGGACCGGGCCTCTTAGAGCGCGATCGGTCCCAGAACAGGCTCGAGCCCGAAGGTCTCAAACGCGCGGAAGGCCGAGAACGTGTGGTGGTTGGGGCCGTGGTAATCAGACGACCCGGTGCTCAGCAGTCCCAGCTCGGCGCAGCGGTTGACCAGCAGCACCGTCTGCTCGCGCGTGTGCGTCACGTAGAAGGACTCCACCCCGTCCAGGCCGGCGGCGTGGAAGCGGTCAAGCGTCGCCAGCACCGCCTCCGGCTCATGCACGTCCCAGAATGGGTGCGCCCACACCGCCACACCGCCCGCCCCGTGGATCAGCTCGATCGCCTCTGGCACTGTCGGCGCCTGACGCGGCCGAAACGCGGGCCGTCCTTCGATCAGGTAGGCGACCAGGAATGCGGTCGGGTCAACCAGACCCTCCGCCTCGAGCCGGGCGCGGTTGGCCGGCACGCTGACCACCGCTTGCGCCAGGTGAGGCCGCCCGATCGACTTGCCCTCGGCTGCGCGTTGCGCGAGCGCCGCCTGATCGAGCTCGAACCCGAGCTCCTTCAGCGCTTCGGCCATCGCCTCGGCTCGGTGCTCGCGGTCCGAGCGCGAGCGCTCGAGCGTCGACACCAGCGTCTGGTCGTCGGGATCGATCAGGTAGCCGAGGATGTGCAGGTCCTGGCTGCCCTCCCAGATCGACGTGATCTCGGTCGCGGGCACCTGCCCGATTCCCGCCTCGGCCGCCGCTGCGACGGCCTCCGCCACACCGGCGGTGGTGTCGTGGTCGGTGAGCGAGAACAGGCGCACGCCGGCGGCGGCAGCGCCGTTGACGACATCTCGTGGCGCCAGCCCGCCGTCGGAGTGAACCGAATGGCCCTGGAGGTCGAACGTCGGTGCATTCACGCCCGCGAGCCTAGCCACCCCGCCCGACGGCGGCCGGCTGACCCCGGTGATACGTCAGGATGTGCGGCGATTCGACGCCCGCTCCCGCGGGCCTCACCCGCGCGTGGCCACGCCGCTCACCACGCGCCTGGCGAGCGGGCGAGGACGCGGCAGGCGCCGCATCGCGAACAGGCCGCCGAGCGCCACCACCACCAGCGTCAGCGCGCCCAATCCCAACCCGGCGCGGGGTCCCACCACCGCCATGACCCAGCCGACGATCGGCCCGCCGATCGGCGTCGAGCCCTGAAAGGCGACGAACCACAACGACATCACGCGGCCCCGCATGTCGGGCTCGGAACTGAGCTGCAGGGTCGAATTGCCGGTGGCCATGAACGACACGCTTCCGGCGCCCGCGAACGCCAGCGCCACCATCGCCACCGCCAGCGTCGGTGCGAAGGTGGCCATCGTCATGGCCACGGCGAACCCCGAGGCGGCGAGCACCAGCGGTCGCAGGCCGGTGCTGCCGCGGGCGGCGACCAGCAGGCCGCCGATAACCGCGCCGAAGCCCATCGAGGCGGACATGAATCCGAATCCGGTCGCGCCGACGTTCAACCCGCGGCCGGCCATCACCGGCAGTGAGACCGTGAACTCGTATGTCAGGCACCCGACCAGGCCCATCATCAGCAGCGGCACGGCGAGCTGGGGAGTGTGGCGCACGTAGCGGAACCCCTCGCGCAGCTGTCCGCGCATCCGTGGCGCCGGCTCGGTCGGCGACAGCGCCGAGGTGTCCATCGTGAGCAGCGAAGCGACGACCGCCACAAAGCTTGCTGCGTTGACCAGAAAGCAGACCCCGTCACCCACGGTCGCGATCAGGACTGCCCGCCACCGTCGGGTCCGATCATGCGCGCGACGTTGGCCAGCACCGAGTTGAGGCTGACGGCATTGCGCAGATGCTCCGGTCCCACGAGCTCGAGCATGAACGACTGCCGGGCGGGGTTCTCGAACGCGTTGTTGAGGCCGAGCACCACGGCCAGGATGCCGACCTGCCAGACGGTGACCACGCCGGCTACGGTGAGCAGTCCGAGCGCCAGCGCCTGGATCCCCATCGCGGTCTGCAGGGCGATGGTCATCCTGCGCTTGTCCACGCGGTCGGCGACCACCCCGCCGTAGGGGCCGAGCACCAGCACGGGCAACGTTTGCAGCGCGACGATCACGCCGAGCCAGGTGCTGGAGTGCGTCATGCTCCAGGACCAGCCACGCCTGTGCGGTCCGCTGCATCCAGGTGCCGATCAGCGAGATGGCCTGACCGCCGTAGTAGCGGCGGAAGTTGGGAACAGAAAGGGCCGCGAATGTAAGCCCTCCGGCCTGGCGCGCGCTCGCCCTCCCGGCTCGCCACAGGCGCGCCGCCGGAGTCATCCCGCTGCGCGGACGACGCGCGTCACGGGCGCCGATCCAAAAGCTCTTGCGCGAGGCCTTCGAGCGCCGGAAGCGCCCGCTCGATCAGCCGGCGCTCATCTTCATTGAGGCCTTCGAGTGCGCGGTTGAGCGCGGCGGTGCGCTCACGGCGGATGCGTTCTGAGAGCTTGCGGCCCGCGGCGGTGGACTTGACCCATGCAGCTCGCCTGTCGCCGTCGTCGCTCACGCGCGCCACCAGGCCGGCGCCGGCGAGATCGGACACCACTCGCGACAGCATCGTGGGGTTGAGGCTTTCGACCTCGGCCAGCTCTGAGAGCCTGATCTCGCTCCGGCGGACGATCGTCAGCAGGACCGAGCTCCCGGTCGGGGTCAGACCCGCGGCGGCGCTCGCGGCCGTGGGACGCAGGCGCCGGTATAGACGGGAGATCGCCACGCGCAGGCGAACCGCCGTCTCTTCGTCGAGCAGCGGGGCTGAGCTGATCAAACGGACTCCTTGGAGATACTTGCTTGCTGGCAAGCACTAGGTTAGCAGCGTGACCGGAGTAGCTCCTCGTCCGCCCCGAGCGCGGGCGCGCTGCCGATGGGTTAGGTGCTGCCGATGGGTCCGGCGCTGCCGATGGCCTAGCCGGCTCCGGCGCCCTCGGTGGCCACGATCAGGACGTTGCAGCGCGCCCGGTGTGAGACCTTGTTCGGGACGTTGCCGAGCGCAAGCCGCCGGGCGCCGTGCATCCCCTTGCTGCCGACGACGATCATCGTCGCCCCGACCTCGTTGGCGACGCCGATCAGCGCGTCAGCGGGATCGTCGCGGACCGCATGGGTGGTCACCTCGACGTGTGCGGCGCGAACGCCGGCTGCCGCCTGACTGAGGATCGACTCGACCTCGTCGTCGGGAAGCGGCGCCCAGACCTTCGCCGCCCCTTCGGGCGCGCCGTGCACGTGGGCCCCGCGTAGCGGCTCAAAGGCGGACACCACATGCACCGGGGCCCCCAGCGCCTTCGCAAACCGGACCGCCTCCGCCACGGCCTGCTTGGCGGTATCTGATCCGTCGGTGCCCACTACGATCGAATCGTCCATCTGGCTTGATCCTCCTCAGGTCCTCCGTGCGGTCCCCTAGACCCTACCGCGCGCTGCGGTTTGTCGCGATCCGCGCTGCTAGCCTCGACCTCGTGCGGCTTGTGAGTGACGCACACCAGGGCACACGTTGAAATGGGCATACCGATGTACTTGATTTCGCTCGCATTCCTCGGTCTTGTCACGGGGGCGTTCGCGCGTCTCGCGCTGCCCGGCCCTGATCCGATGTCGATCATGCAGACACTGGCCCTTGGTCTGTCCGGATCATTTTTGGCCGGGCTGATCGGGCTCGCGGCGTGGGGCAGCGGGGTTCCCGGCCTCCTGCTCTCGATCGTGTGCGCGACCGTGATCCTGTACGTGATCCGCCGCAGGCACGGGGGTGGGCTGCTGACACCCGCTGGGCCGGGCGACTAGCCTGCCGCGCCGAGCAGCGCCAGCGCCTCATCCAGCGTCAGGCGCCGGTAGGTCTCGACGGGCCGCCCGTCCTCGAGCACGCCGACGCGCTGCGCGCGCAGACGGGAGCGAACCTCCTTGGGCACCTCGTCGGCGCGGCTGGCCACCGCCTGGGCGTAGGTGTCGGCCGCGTCGCCGATCATCCGCACCAGGTCGTCTGGATCGAGCACCGCGTTGACGTAGGACTCGCTCACCTCGTTGCCGGCGATCGTCACGTCGGCCCTGGCGACTCGGCCGGCGGGCGAGTACGCAAATGCGCTGGCGATCCGGTTCTTGGCGCTGGCCAGCGTCTCGCGATCGAATCGCACGTTCGCGGGCTCGCCGTCGGGGACCAGCAGGCGGGTGATCGCGCGGTCGTTGATCGCCCGAAGAAGCTCCTCGGCGTCGTCGGTCACGATGACCTCCTTGTGCCCGGGCCAGACCTCGAGCATCGAGTGGTCACCGTGCCGCCGCCCGAGGTGGAACGTGAAGTTGTCGGGATAGATGAAGAAATCCGTGCTCTTGGCGCGCTGGATGTCGTAGAAGGCCGTGACCGCCGCGAGCAGCAGCGTGCTTGCGCCGATCGCGCCGAGGGGCTCGCGGACGACCACGCCCAGCCGGTCGCGCTCGTCGAAGCCCGGCAGCAGCTCAGCGCTCGAGGCGGGCGCGTCCCCCACCTGAACTTCGAAGGAGCGGCTGTCCAACTCAGTCGAGCTGTGCATCGAACGGCCGACGATACCGGAGGGCCCCTCGGGCTCAGCCGCCCGCCCGGCCGGCGCGCTCAACCAGCCGCTGCGGTCACGTCACAGCGCGGATCGACAGCACCCCGGTTGCAGTGCAGGCGGCGAACGGGAACGGAACCCTTTTGGACGCGCTCTGGTTCGGCGGCGTCACCCGCAGCCCGGCGGCGGTCACCCGGCGCCCGCACAGCGAGGGCGAGAAGTTGCCCGCATCGACGATCCGCAGGATCGCCGTCGCCGTCCTCCCGTTGCGAATCCTGCGCGTGCGGACGCGGGTGGCGTTGTCGTGTCTGGCCGCGGGGCCGATCTGGGCGCCGGCGAGGTTGACCGCCGCGACGCGCGGAAAGCCGCGAAGCGTGCACGCGTGGCCCGAGAGGTTCGTGAAGTGGAGCTTGTAGAAGACGCTGCCGGCGGCGCCGCTGCCGTTCGTGTCAAGCCACACCACCAGACCGCCGGTCGTGCATTTCGGCGGGCTGCCGGCGGACGCATGTCCCGCTGCGGGCGACACGGGAATCGCCACGGCGGTGAGCGCGGCCGCCGCCGCCACGGCTGCGATCACGCGCTTGTGCGACGGACTAACTGGCTGCATTGCTGCCCCTCATTGATCGGCTGAGACGGATGAAGCCGCCACGATCGCACTGATGGCGCGCGACCGCAAGCTCGTGCGCGGCTAACTGACGCGCCGCACCGGCGGGGGCTGCCAGCGGCCGTCGAGCGCGCTGCGCTTCGGCCAGTAGATGCGCAGGTTGAGGCGGAAGTTCCCATACGGACAGGGGAGCCAGTTGACGTGTGATGCGGTCGGCGGGGAGCGCTGGATCAACACGACGATGCTCCCATCGGGCTCGCGGCGCAAGGGCGGGTGGGTGTCGCCGATCGCATAGCGGTGCTGGCGATTTGCGACCAGGAAGCCGTCGCCGTCATACATCGTCAGTGACCAGAACGCGCGGCTGGGAGGCGCCCGGCCGGGCTTGAAGACCAGCCGGTAGTCGCTGGAACCGTTGAGCAACTGACCGGTGTCGTCGGTCAGCGCTGTCGGATACATGGCTTCCTGCCTGGTGTTCGCTCCCAGTCCGAGCTCGGCGACGTCCGCCCGGAACAGATAGTCGGTCCCGTAGTCGCCGATGTCGCCGCCGATGTTGGCCCATCCATGATTGGCCCGCGCCTCCTGCAACACCGCCAGCCTGGCGCTCGTGGGCAGCGTCTGCGCGGTGGCATCGACGCTGGATAGGAGCGCTTGCAGCACGGCGCCGGGGAGGTGGGCGCCAGTGGGGCTCAGGCCCGGGCCGACACCCACGCGAGCCAGCCGCGCAAGCAGCGGGCGGTCGCGGCGCGGGGGCGGGTTGTCTTTCAGCGCCCGATCGAGCGCGGTCAGGAAGCGCAGCCCGGTCGGCGTGGAGAGCTGCCGCGCCTTCCCCGGGCGGCAGCGCGCCGAAAAGCGCCGCGGTCCCCCTGGCGGACTGAGCCGGTAGCGGCGCATCAGCGCGAGCGCACGGGCTCGGTCGCCGGCACCCCCGTGGACAAGGGTCCGGCCGATCACCCACACTCGCCGGTAGCGCGAGCGGATCACGTGCGCGCCCGCGAGATGGCGGCCCGGGTGGCGGGTCCAGGTGATCTCAACGCTCTGAGCCCTCGATCCTGTGGTCCGCGAGCCGACGTAACCGATCACGTTGGTGTACGGATCCAACAGCTCGAACACGAAGTACCGTCGTCCCATATCGGGGTGGCTGAGAACCACCGGACCGCGTCCGAGGTCGAGGTGCGCGATCGAATACAGGGTGTCGACGTTGGGGGCGACGACCGTTCGGTCACGGGGCCTGGCAAACCGCTGCGCATTGCTGAAGGAGTTCACGGGCGCGTCGCCCATCCGGTCAGGGCAGCGGACGCTTGTCTCGGTGGCCTGCACCCGCAGGAACTCGAGCAGCGGAAACCCGTACAGGTACGCCTGTCGGCCGAGCGCCGCGGCTTGCGCGGTGGTGACCGGTCCGGCCGCCGGGCGGCCGCTGCCGGGGCTACCCAGCGCGGGTGCGCCACCGAGCGTCACCAGCGCCGCGAGGGCGATGGCGAGCGCGGCCGGGCGCCTCATCTGCGCCGCAGCTCCCGCAGGCCGCCGATCGTGCCCAGGTAGGCGTTGCCGGTCGGGCCCAGCGCGATCCCGGCGTAGTTGTTGTTGGCGAGCACCCCCGTTCCCGCCGGGACGGTGAACACGGTCCTGCCGGTGCGCAGCGAGATCGCCGTCCAGCTCCAGGGCACGTCGCTGCCGGGGCCGCGGGTGTAGGTGTAGATGAGGCCGGTCCTGGTCGAAAGCTTGGGCACGACCGAGGGCGCGCGCGCGTCGAACGTCTGCCAGACGCGGTGGCATCCGTGACCATCTCGATCGAGGTCGACCCGCGCGAAGCCTGGCGCCGTGAGCGTGTTGGCGTCCGGACCGGAGAAGCCGAGGTAGCCGTAGTTGTTCTCGGCGATCAACGAGCGCCCGGAGGCGATCAGGGAGTTCTCGGTGTCGCTCGCGCCCTTGTGGAACACCGGCACCTGGCAATCCACCCGGCGCTGGCCACGGCGTAACTTCGCCGCCGTGCGGTACACGACCACGTCCATCGGGTCGGCGTTGTCAGCGATGGCCACGTAACCCCGGGGGAGGATCGCCGGTGTCGTACCGGATCCGGCATCGACCTGTCCCGGCTTGTGGATTCCAGAGTTGCGATACCGCGAGCGCCACACGACCACGGGCCGCCCGCCGCGGCGCAGCCCAAATCGGTACATGGACCGCGCGGACACGATGTAGACGCCGTAGCGATCGACGGCGAATGAGTTCTCGATCTCCGAATCGGCATGGGTCAGCCGCACTCGCCGGGTGCGCGGATTGAGCACCCCGACGACGCCCCCGCGCTTTGAGACGAACCAGATGTTGCCGCGGAAGTCGGGCAGCGCCGACGTCAAGCCCTGGTTGGGTCCCAGATACCGGGTGAGGTCGTAGTCGGCGACCTTCTTGAAGTGAGTCCCATGGATCGCGAGCACGAACAGGTGGCGCGTCTTGGTCGTCGTCCAGACGCGATCGCGCTGGTCCAGGAAGAAGTAACCGCCGCCGGTGAAGTTCTGATACAGCACCGTGCCGGCCGGATTTGGCGCCTGCGGCAGGTCGTAGGTGGCGAGCACCTTCAGCGTCGCCGGGTCGATGATCCGTGCCTGGGGCGCGGCGGTGGCGGACGGACATACCGACACGATCTGGCCGGCGCGATCGAACGTCAGGCTGCCGCACACCGACACGGGGTAGGGGCCGAAGGCGGCGGTCGCTCCGGCGGTGGGGCCGGGGATCGAGTACGCGTTGGTCATCCACGTGTCGTTGTGGATGTTCGAGAACGGATTCGGAGCGAGGAATGGATTCTGGGGTGGCTGGACGGGCCGGCGAGCGGCCGCGGGCGCCGCCGCCCCGAGTATCAGTACCAGCGTCAGTAGCGCCCACGGCGGTCTGGAGCGGATGTCCATGGCCCCAGACCCTAATCGCTAGATCGAGACGCCGGTTCAGCTCACCGACATCGTGAGCATCGTGGCGCTTGCCCCCGGCACGCGAACGGCGTACCCGCCCCGGGTCGGGTTCAGAGCGCTTACCGTCGCCTTCCCGGACAGCAGTCCGGTGGTCGTCGCCGAGCCGAAGCTCTGGCCCCCCAACGTGACGCCGCCCGTGGCCTGCATGCTCGGCGCCCGGAGTTGCTCGACCGTGGCCGTGCCCTGGGCGGACGGGATCCGCAGCCGGACCACCTCGCTGTGTCGCAGGTGCTTGTTGATCACCACCACACGCACATGTCCGATCCGGTCCACGGGTGGCCCAGACCTTGACCCCGACCGGCGGGTTGCCCGACAGTCGCAGCACGCGAGAGCCCGCGGGGGCCGCCTGCGCGAACATGATCATCCCGTAGTACTCGGGATGCACGCGCACCCGCCAGGCGCCGCGCACGAAGTGGGCCCCGAGCACCTCGTTGATCGTGTTCGGGACCGTCTGGATGTTGACTCCGCGAACGCCGGTCTTCGCGAGCTCGAACAGGGTGTCGAGCACCCACAGGGCCGAGGCGAACGAGTCGCTGACGCCTCGCTGACCCCCGCAGCTGACGGCGTTCATCTCGTCGACGCGCAGCGCTACATGGCGGGCGTCGGCGGCGTGGACGAACGGTGCGATCAGCTGGGCGAGACCGTGGGACGAGCTGTCGGCGAGCAGCTCGCCGATCGTCACCGGGGTGGTGCCACAGTGCTTGAGCGGGTAGGCATGCACGGTCGCCAGCCCGACCCGAGGCTCGTCGTGCAAGAAGGCACCCAGCTCTGACAGCCACACCGGCGAGCCGCTGTCCGGGCCGGCGATCGGCCCGGAGGGGATCGATCTGGCAAAGCTCGAGAATTGATGGACGAAGTCAGTCTCGTCGTAGCTGTGGGGCCGGCCCGGGACCGGCACGCCGCTCGCCGACCTGTAGTACCCGAACGTCCCATAGAGCTCGGGCTCGTTTCCGATCTCGAACGCGTCAATCGCGGCCCGTCCGATCCTGGCGAGCATCGCCCTTGCCTCGACAGCCGCGATCCTGCGATCGTTGGCCTCCAGGTTCACGCCGAGGATCAGACGCGCATCCGCCGCCGAGGCCAGCGCCCTGGCCATGCTCATCCAGGTCGGGGTGAGGTTGAACCTGACGCCGGGCGGCTTTCGTACGTGGGCGATTGGCCACCAGGTCCAGTCGGTGCTGTCGCCGCCGATCCGGAGCACGCGCGACTGGTTTGGGGCGATGTCGCGGAGCAGCTGGACGAACGCCGGATCCGGTGCACTCGGATCTGAACCGGCATACTGCTCGAGCGCCCTGAAGCGAAACGTGAGGCCGTCGAACCCCGGCGCGATGGCCGGCCCGACGGTCCCCGGTCCCAGAGTCAACCGCCGACCGCCGACAGGCTTGGCTGCCGCCAGGGTGGTCGTCGGTGCGGGCGCGTCGTGATTGACGTGCGGCGCTCTGGTCCCCACCGATGTCGACAGGACAACGATCGCTGCAACCGCCGCCACGCTCAGCAACATGACGACGATCCGTGATGGCTTGCCGAGGCTTCGCACGCGCGTATTGTGGCGCTCCCGGTACGCGGAAGTGTCAGCCTCGGGGAGGTGGGGGATGAGCGGCTTCACTGCGGGCGCGGGCCCGCCGTCGAAGCGATGGTTGACAGCACAACCAACCTGCGATATGCTTGCTCTAGCAAACTTGCCTTAGCAACTATTCCCCATCCCTGGAGAGGACTCCATGAAGTTCGACGGCATTCACCACATCACCGCGATCACCGGTGACGCGCAGCGAAATCTCGACTACTACACGCGCGTGCTCGGGCTGCGGCTGACCGCCAAGACGGTCAACCAGGATGACCCGAGCGTCTATCACCTGTTCTACGGGGACGAGCTCGCGCGTCCGGGCGCCGACCTGACGTTCTTCGAGTACCCGTTTGCAATTGCAGGCCGCACCGGCGCGGGGATGGTTCACCGCATCGTCTGGCGTGTTGCATCCGAGCAGGCGCTGGACTTCTGGGCCGATCGTCTGGCGGCCGAGGGCAGCGCGGTGCAGCGAATCAACGGCAGCCTGCGGTTCGCCGACTTCGAGGGGCTCGGACACGAGTTGATCGTCGACCACAGCGGCGACGAGGCATTGATCGCCGACCATCCGGAGGTCCCCGCCGAGCTCGCGCTGCACGGCTTTGAAGGCGTCCGCGCCTACGGGGCCGCGCCGCAGGCGACCGCCGCGCTGCTCGAGCAGCTGATGCAGGCACAACCCAGCGACGAGCCCGACACCTGGGAGCTGCGAGGCGGCAAGCGCGGTGGCTGGATCGCGCTCGACGAGCCGCCGCAGGAGCGAGGCCGCCAGAGCGCGGGCACGGTTCACCACATCGCCTGGTACACCACTGACGCCGAGCAGGGCGAATGGCTGCGGCGGCTCAACGAGGCGGGCATTCCCAACAGCGGCATCATCGACCGTCACTACTTCCACTCGGTGTACTTCCGCGAGCCCGGCGGAGTTCTGTTCGAGCTTGCCACCGAAGAGCCCGGCTTTACCGTGGACGGCCCAGCGGAGGAGCTCGGTAAGCGGATCATCCTGCCCCCGTGGCTCGAGTCCCGCCGCGAGGAAGTGGAGCGGCGGCTGACCCCGCTGCCGGACCCCCGTGCCGGCTGGCCCGCGCGCGAAGGCGAGATCGCGGCCGCGAGGAGCCAGCGATGACTCCGGCCCGCGCAGTCACCGCCCGCCAGGACCTCGGATTCGAACATGTGATCGAGCCGGGCTCGGCCAGCGCGACACTGCTGCTGTTGCATTCGACCGGTGGCGACGAGCATCAGCTCGTCGCCTTCGGGCGCGAGCTCGCCCCCGAGGCGACGCTTCTCAGCCCGCGAGGGCAGGTGCTCGAAAGCGGCGTCATCCGCAGGTTCTTCGCCCGGCGCAGCGCGCTCGAGCTCGACATCGCAGACCTGCTCGTCCGCACTGACCAGCTCGCGGAGTTCGTCGCTGCCTCGGTCGCCGCCTACGACCTCGATCCGGACCGGCTGATCGCGCTCGGCTACTCCAACGGGGCGAACATCGCCGTCAGCATGCTGTTCCGTCGGCCGGGCCTGCTCGCGGGCGCGGCGCTGCTGCGCCCGACGCTCCCATACGAGCCGGAGTCGCCGCCGGCACTCGACGGGACGCGCGTGCTGGTCGCCTCAGGCTCGCGGGACCCGTACACCAGCCCCGACACGACGCAGCGGCTGGTCGACGTGTTGCGAGACGGGGGCGCTGAGGTCAGCTTCCAGCTCGCGGACACGGGTCATGAGCTGCGCGATGCCGACCTCGTGGCGACGCAGCGGTGGCTTGCCGACGTCCTGAGCGCGCAGCGGCCGTGAGCGCGACCGAGGAACAGCAGGACCAATGTCCGTATGTGATCGGCGACGACGGTCTCGCGCGACTACAGGAGGCGCACGCCGACGCGTGGATCGGTCTCCAGCGCGCCCACCGCGAGCTGACCCGCGCGCTCGAGGTCGCACTTGACGAGCGCTACGGGCTGTCGCTGAGCTCGCTCGAGCTGCTCGGGCGCCTGGCCGCGGCCGAGCAGCGCCGGCGGCAGCTGTCGAGGCTGGCGGCCGAGGTCGAGCTCAGCCTCAGCCGGGTCTCGCGGATCATCGACTCGCTCCAGCGCCGCGGACTGGTGCGGCGCGAGCCCTATCCGGGTGACACGCGCGCGACCAACGCGTGTCTGACCGACGAGGGGCTGGCGCTGGTCCGCCAGGCGCAGGCGAGCCACCTGGCCGACGTTCAGCGCCTGTTCTTCGATCGCCTCAGCGAGTCCGAGCTGCAGACGCTCGGCGAGGTCTTCACCCGGCTGCTGGTCAGTGGCGGGCGAGCCACCGCGCCATCCGCGTGAACAGCTCCAGTGGCGAGGGCTCCGGCAGCTGCGGGTCAAACTCGCGATAGGCGGCAACGACGTTGGCGGCGATTCGCTCGGGGTCGCTCCAGTCCTGGTATGGGGAGACGTCGATGTCGTCGGTGGCCGCGTCGACGTCCATGCCCGCGTCGAAGCGTTCGCGGGCCTCCTCGCGGACGTAGCGCAGGTAGCGCTGCACGTCGCGGACGCCCGAGCTGTCGGTGACCGGGCCGTGGCCGGGGACGAGCAGCGCGGCGCCGAGCTCGAGGATCCGGTCGCAGGCCGCGATCCAGTTGCTGAGGTTGGCCCACACAATCGGGGTTCCGTCGATGAACAGCAGATCCCCGGTGAACATCGTGTCGGCGTCGGGGACCCACACGATCGTGTCGCCGCCGGTGTGCGCCGGGCCGAGCTCGACGAACACGACCTCCCGGTCTCCGACCTGCAGATCGAGCCGCCCCTCGAACGTCTGCGAGGGCGGTCGCAGGGTGATCCCCTCGAACTCAAACGGCCCGAACGCGTGGTCCACGAACGCGCGCAGATCGTCGGGCAGACCGGAGGCGGACTTGAGCGACTGCAGCATCTCGGGAGACAGCGCGTCGAGCTCGCGCGCGGTGGCCGCAGACGCGTAGATCTCGGTGGCCCGGGGCAGCAGCTCGTTGCCGAAGCAGTGGTCGGGGTTGGAGTGGGTGTTGAGCGCGGCATCGATCGGGTTGCGCTGGGTCACCGGGGCCATCGCAGCGAGCATCTCGCGGGTCAGCCGCAGGTCGTACAGCGTGTCGACCAGCAGCGACGTTCCACCTGCGGTGATCAGGCCCGCATTGCTCCAGCCCCAGCCCCCGTCGGGCTGCAGATACGCGAACAGGCCATCGCCGAGCTCGTGCAGTCCCTTGTCGTAGGCGATCTCCACGTGGTCAGCGATCAGAAGTCGGCCGTGGCGCCGGAAGTGGACGACGCTGAATACGACAGGACCCGCTCTGGCAGGGGCAGCGCTTCAGCGGGCAAGATGGGCGTCGTCGTCACGATCGATCGGCACCGGGATGTGCCGGAACGATACCCCCGCTCTGCGGGGCAGGCCCCTGGATAATGAATTCGCCCGCCCGCACCTGCGGCGCCTCGGATCCGGGTGACTGCCGGTCCGCCGCGGGGTCAGCGCGACAGACGTGGAAAATCCGCACCCCGCGCGCGGATCCTCCACGAACCGCGGCCTGGGCGGGACAGGCGTGGAAGATCCCACGGACCGGTGCGGATCTTCCACGCGGTGCGGGGTCAGCGCGCGCTACGGGGTGCGGGGTCAGCGCTCGCTACGGGGTGCGGGGGCAGCGCGCGCTACCGGGGTGCGGGGTCAGCGCTGGCTACCGGGGTGCGGGGACGGCGGCGCCGGCCTCGCCGGCACGCGTCGGGCTCGAGCCGGCTTGGCGGCCGCTCTCGCCTCCGGGGGTCTGCGCTAGGGGCACCTCGGGGAGCAACAGCACGATCGCCAGCCCGAGGGCGGCGACGGGCGCGGCGAGCAGGAACACCGCCTGGACGCCGTGGATCACATCGTCGCGGGCGATCGAGCTCAGCCCTGACAGGGCGCTCGCGGTCGCATGATCGCCGGCGCGCGCCGCGAAGATCGCGCCGAACACGGCCGCGCCGATCGCCCCGCCGAGGCCCCGGAAGAAGGTCGTCGTGGCCATCGCCATCCCCAGCTGACGGCGGTCGACGGAGTTCTGGACGGCGGCGATCAGCACCTGACCCACCATCCCGAACCCAAGTCCGAACACCGCCAGCGCGACGCCCGTGGCGGTGCGCGACGGATGAGCGGTGAACGTCGCGAGCAGCCCCAGCGCGAGCACCATCAGGGCGAGCCCGAGCACCGGGTAGCGCTTGTAGCGGCCAGTGGCGGCGATCGCCCGGCCGGCGAGGTTCGTGGACACGGCGACGCCGAGCATCATCGGCACCAGCAACAGCCCGGCCTGGGTTGGCGTCGCGCCGGTGGTGGTCTGAAGGTAGAGCGGGACGAACACGGTGATCGAGAACAGCGCCGCGGTGGCCAGGAACAGCGCGGCGCTGGACACGGCGACCGGGCGGGTGCGCAGCAGGCTCAGCGGGACGATCGGATCACTGGCATGCCGCTCGCGGACCACGAGCGCGATCGAACACGCGCAGGCCGCCGCCAGCAGCCCGGCGATCGTCGTCGACGTCCACTGAAAGCGCGTCCCGCCCCAGATGCAGGCCAGCATGATCGCGGTTGTCGCTGCGGCCAACAGGATCGACCCGCCGATATCGAGCGCCGCGGTTGGGGGTGAGCCGGGCGCGGCCGGGAGCCTGAGCCGCAGGCCCACGAGTGCGGCGATCCCCAGCGGGAGGTTTACGTAGAACACCCACCGCCAGCCAACGTGCTGCACCAGCAGACCACCGATCAGCGGGCCGATGACCGTCGCGACTGCGAACGTGGCCGCGATGTAGCCCTGGTAACGGCCACGCTCGCGGGGAGATACCAGGTCCCCGACGGCGGCCATCGCCAGCGTCATCAGCCCGCCGGCGGCTACCCCCTGCACGGTGCGTGCCGCGATCAGCCAGGTCATGCTCTGGGCAGCGCCGCAGATCGCCGAACTGGCCAGGAACAACCCGAGCGAGATTTCGAGCAGGAGTCTGCGCCCGTGCCGGTCCCCGAGCTTGCCCCACAGCGGTGTGCTCGCCGCCGCGGCGATCACGTAGGCGGACACCACCCATGACACGTCCGTGAGGCGGCCGAGATCGCCGGCGATCGTCGGCAGCGCGGTGGCGAGGATCGTCTGGTCGAGCACCGCTGGCAGCATCGCGAGCACGATCGCGCCAAAGGCGATCGGGAGGGCACGGTTCTCTGTTCGGTCAAGCGTCGTCATGAGGTATTACCTTCAAGCCCGCCGGCATTCGAGATCTAAAGGTTAGATATCAAACTCTTAGATGTCAAGCAGTTCTGGGCTATGATTTGCGCGTGACCGCCCGCACCCCACTGGTTCCACCCCTGGGGCTGCGCCTGGCCCGCACGGCGCGCGTCGTCAGTCAGGCGTTCGACCGCGCGATGGCGGAAGCGGGGGGCTCGGCCTCGACCTGGCAGGTGCTGCTGCTGATCCGCGCTCAGCAGTGGGACACGCAGTCAGAGCTGGCCGAGCAGATGGGGATCACCGGGGCGACGCTCACCCACCACCTCAACGCACTCGAGAAGCGCGGGCTCGTACGACGCTGGCGCGAAACCAGCAATCGGCGCGTCCAGCGCATGGAGCTGACTCCCGCAGGGGTCGAGCTGTTCGATCGCCTACGTGCGGTCGCCCAACTGCATGACCAGCGGCTTCGCGCGCTGCTGAACGAGGAGGAGACGCGGCAGCTGGCGGAGTTGCTCGACCGGCTGGGCACCGGGGTGGCGGGGGCCGGGACGCCGGCGCAAGCCCCGGCAGCGAGGTGAACGCTTGGCCCGAGCTCGCAGACCGCTCCCCCGCACAGGATCCGTGGTGATCGCCGGGGGCGGCGTGATCGGGACAAGCTGCGCGTTTCACCTGGCGGAGGCCGGGGTGGAGGGGGTCGTGCTGGTCGAGCGCGGCCAGCTCGGCTCCGGATCCTCGGGCCGCGCGGCGGGCGGAATACGTGCCCAGTTCTCGGACGTCATCAACGTTGCGCTGGCCAAGAGAAGCCTGGCCGCGTTCGAGGACTTCGGCCGTCGCCCGGGAGCGGAGATCGACCTGCACCGAGTCGGATACCTGTTCGTGCTCACCCGGCAGCCGGATCTCGAGGTCTTCGAGCGCGGAGTCGAGCGCCAGCGGCGACTCGGCGTCCCCAGCGAGATGGTGACGCCCGGCAGGGTGCAGGAGCTGTGCCCGTTGCTGAGCGTCGACGATGTGCTGGCAGGGGCGTTCTCGCCCTCCGATGGCTATGCCACGCCGGACTCGGTCGTCCAGGGCTATGCAGCCGGCGCCCGCGCCAACGGGGCCACGCTGGCCACGGACACCGAGATCCTGAACATCGTCGTTGAGGGCGGGAAGATCCAAGCGGTGGTGACCAGCGCCGGGACGATCGAGACTGGAGCCGTCATCTGCGCCACCGGCGCCTGGTCACGTGCACTCGGAGCGCTAGCCGGCGTGGATCTACCGGTGACGCCACTGCGTCGCCAGATCCTGTTCACCGATGCGCTCGCAGACTTGCCGGAGCGGCTGCCGATGACGATCGACTTCGCCACCAGCTTCTATTTTCATCGCGAGGGCCCGGGGGTGCTGATGGGCATGGCCGCTCCCGGAGAGCGGCCCGGGTTCGACGCCCAGGACAGCGACGAGTGGATCCCGGCGCTGCTCGAAGTCGCGCAGCGGCGGGCTCCGGCGCTGGCGCGGGTCGGCATCAAGGGCAGCTGGGCGGGCTACTACGAGATGACCCCGGACCACAACGCGTTGATCGGCGAGGCCACCGACATGTCCCGGTTTCTGTATGCGACCGGGTTTTCCGGCCATGGCTTCCTGCAGGCGCCCGCCGTCGGGGAGGTGGTCCGCGACCTCTTCCTCGGGCGTGAACCCGTCGTGGACGTCACGCCGCTGTCGGCCGAGCGTTTCGGGCGGCCGGACGCGTTGCGCCCCGAGTTCAACGTGGTCTAAACGGTTTCGCTTGGCCCGACGTGAGCGTCGAGCCATGAGTTCAGGGCGGCGCACTCCCGCCAGGTCGCGCGCGTGTGAGCGAGCGCCGCGTCGCGCGCGATCCCGGTGGCTTCGGGGGCAAGGCGAGCGCCCGCGACCAACGACTTGTGGCGCAGCAGCTCGACGCGCGGGTGGTTTCGGTCATAGCCGCGCGGAGCTGTCTTCAGCGTGGCGCCGAAGATCTCGACTCCGGCCTGCTTTGCCTGCGCCACCGATCGCTCGAGCTCGGCGCCGGCCGTGTCGTCGACGATGGCCTCGCGAAACCGCGCCAGCTGGTCTGCAGCCATCACGTGATAGCCCGAGCCGGCGAACAAGCCGCGGGAAGAGATCTGGGCATACAAGGGCGACTCATCATCCGGTCGCTCCACGATCAGCCCATAGGTGGTCGTCTTGTACGGCGACTTGTCGGCCGAAAATCGAATGTCGCGGTTCTGGCGGAACATTCGTACCCGGCCTCCGATCTCATCGGCGAGCTCTTCGAGCATCGCCTCCAGCGCTCCACGGACTGCGACTTCGAAGGTGTCGCGGTGGCCGTGGAAGTAGTCGCGTGAGTTGTCGGATTCGAGCCCGACAAACCACGTGAACGTCTCAGAAGGAAAGCCCTGAAATCGAGACTCGGTCGTGGAGGCCGGCGCCATTACCCAAGTGTCCGCGATACAGGCCGCCAAGGCCTGAGGCGGTGACCAACGCAAGCGCGTGGCCGGTCAAGTTCACGCGTTCGATCTCGTACCGGTCCCCGTTCTGGCTCGCATTGCCGTTTGCGTGAGCCTCGCGGGGCAACAGCCAGGTGGGGTAGGCGTCCAAGTCGAGAGCCGGGAGGTTTTGCCACATGAGGCCAAGCTACGCCCGGGTCGCCAGCGCGCATAGCCACCCTGGGGTGAACGGCCCACACCTCTGGCCACCGTGACCGGCAGTCGTGGTCGCGATCAGAAATCCCGCGGCGAGAGTGCACCAGAGGTGAGGATCGTGGCCGCCAGCCGGGCGCGCTTCTCGTTCTGGGGCAGGTCGTTGAGCCCGTAGCGACGGAACAGCTCACGTAGATGCGCTTTTACCGCATCCACGCTCAGGTACACCTCGTCGGCAATCCGGCGGTTGGTCGCCGGCATCGCGGATTCAGACTCGCGCACCGGGCGGCACAGAGCGATGGCAATCTTGCGCTGCATCGGCGAGAGCGGAAGCGGCGCTACCGAGACCGCCACCGAGGCGGTCGCGTCGGCGCCGCCGGCCCGAGCCTCGCGGTAGGTGATCTCGGTCGTGCCAAAACAGAGGCGGTCGCCGTCGGCGAGCTGACGGCGTCCGGGCACCTGGCTGCCGTTGACATACGAGCCATGCCGCGAGAGCCCGTCGTCGACCAGCGTCCAACGGTGCCCGATTCGCTCGAGCAGCGCGTGCGCGCGCGAAACCTCGCGATCCCAGGTCAGGGGGATGTCCGCGCCCGGGTCGCGGCCGATCGTCACTCGCCAGCGGTCGGGTTCGAGAACCAGCAGGCGCTGGACGCCGTCCTGCTCGCGCCAGATCAGAAACGGGTTGGCGGTCCGCTCGGCGGCGATGATCTCCTTGAGCTCGGTGGGAGTCGGTCTAGTGCCTCCCACGCCCGCTTTCGCGGATGAATTCGGCATACGCGTCAGTCCCTCCCTGGCTGAAGGCCAAGTTAGCGCAGTCCTTCCTGCGGCGACGGTTCCGTGCGAGAATCCGCATGTGGCGGGGGCAGATGTGCAGATCGCAATGGGGCGTGCTGGTTATCGGCTCGAGGCCCCGATCGGACGCGGCGGCACGGGTACCGTCTATCGAGCGACCCAGCTCAGCCTCGAGCGAGACGTCGCGCTCAAGGTGCTGGCCCCCGACCTGGCTGCCGACGCTCGGGCGCGTGAGCGGTTTCTGCGCGAGTCGACCCTGGCGGCGAGCCTCGAGCACCCGAACATAGTTCCGATCTACGACGCCGGCGAGATCGACGGCGTGTGTTACATCGCCATGCGGTACGTGCCCGGAAGCGATCTGCAGGCGATGATCCGTCGTGAACGACAGCTGCCGGCCGGCGCCTCGGTCGCGATCCTGACACAGCTCGCCGGCGCGCTCCACGCCGCGCACACGGTGAGGCTGATTCACCGGGACGTGAAGCCCAGCAATGTGCTGATGTCAGAGGAGGGCGACACGCAGGCCGCGCCGCATGCCTGGCTGGGGGACTTCGGGCTGAGCAAGCGCCTCGGCGACAGCACCGTGTCGCCGACCGAACGACCGCTCGGAACCGTCCACTACATGGCTCCCGAGCAGATCCGCGGTCAGCGTCTCGACGCGCGGGCCGACATCTACTCCCTCGGGTGTCTGCTGTACCAATGCCTCACCGGCGAGGTCCCATTCCCGCGCGAGTCCGAGGTGGCGGTGCTGTACGCCCATCTCGAGGCGCCGCCCCCGCGCGTCACCGAGCAGGACCCCGAGCTGCCCGCGGCCCTGGACGCGGTGATCTGCTCTGCGCTGGCCAAGGCCCCGGCGGAGCGGCCGACGTCGGCGGTCGAGCTGGCCCAGGCCGCGAGCGAGGCGCTGGCCAGAAAGGCGGTCCGCCGTCGCCGCGATGCCGGCCGTGACGTCAAACCCACCATCGAGCGCAGGGCCACACGAAGGGTCGTCGGGCGGCTGGCCGAGGCGGGGCAGCTGGTGACTGCGCTCGACGACGCTCTGGCAGGCGAGGGAGGCGTGATTCTGCTCGCCGGCGAGCCGGGAATCGGAAAGACGACCCTGGCCCGGGGGCTGTCCGAACAGGCCCAGCGGCGCGGCGTTCCCGCAGTCTGGGGCGTCGGGCTCAGCGCCGAGGCCGCGCCGCCGTACTGGCACTGGATCCAGGTCGCGCGAGCGATCGCGGGCGGGCACGACGCAGCTGAGCTGTTCGGATCGCTCGGCAGCCGGGCGGGGTGGCTGCGCATGATCGTGCCCGACCTGGAGATCGAGTTGCCCGAAGTCGAGCTCAAGGGCGTGGCCGAGGGGCGCTTTAACGTTTACGACGCTCTGCTGGCGCTGCTTGTGGCCGCCGCCGAGCGCTCAGCCCTGGTGGTGGTGCTCGACGACCTGCACGCGGCCGACGAGGCCTCGCTGCTGGCGCTCTCGTTTATCGCGCACTCGATCGGCGACAAGCGGATCCTGATCGTGGGCACGTATCGCGATGTCGAGCTCGAGCAGCGGGCCCGGCCGATCCCGGAGCTGTCAGAGCTGCTGCGCCCGGCGCGGTCGATCGCCCTGCAGGGCCTGGGGCCCGACGAGGTCGGCCGGCTGATCGAACTACGCCACAGCTTGGCGCCCGCGCCGGCGGCGGTGCAGCGCATCCACGAGGTGACGGCCGGCAATCCGCTGTTCGTGACCGAGCTGCTCAGCCTGCTGGGAGCGCAAGAGCTGCAGGACGAGCGAGCGATCGTCTCCGGCACCCTGCCGCTGCCCGCCGGAGTTCGCGACGCGATCACCGCGCGGCTCGCGCCGCTCTCCCAGCGAGGCCGGCAGGTGCTCGATGTCGCCTCGGTGGTCGGCGAGCGCTTCCGGGCCAGGACAGTCGCGGCGGCGACGTCGATGCCGGGAGCGGAGCTGCTGGAGGTACTCGATCAAGCGGTGCACCTGCGTCTGCTGCGGACACTGGAGGACCCGCCCGACGGATACGCCTTCCGTCACGGTCTGATCCAGGCCACGCTCTACGACGCCCTGCCGATGGCCAGGCGCGCGGCGCTTCACAAGACCGTCGGCGAGGTGCTCGAACGCACCTATGACACCTCCGCCGGCGAGGGTCTGGCGGAGATCGCACACCACTTCCTGCAGGCAGCGGCGGTCGACGACCCCGAACGGGCGGTCGGCTATGCGCGCCGTGCGGGCGAGCGGGCGGTCGCCAAGTACGCCTACGACCAGGCCGTGAGCCTCTACGCCCGGGCGCTGCCCTTCTGCCCGGCCACCGGAAACCAGCGGCTGGGCCTGCTGCAGGCGCTGGGCGAGGCCCAGACACGTGCGGGTGACACCGACGGCGCGCGGGCAACGCTGAAGGAGGCCGCGGACCTGGCGCTGGCCCACGGCGACGCCACGGCGCTCGCTCAGGCCACGCTGGCGCTCGGCATCTGGGGCCTGACCGCCGGTTTCGATGCCGAGCTCGTCCGGCTCGCCGAGCTCGCCGTCGAGCAGCTGCAGCAAGCCGACAACCCCGGTCTGCTGGCGCGCGCGGAGGGGTTCCTGGCGGCGGCGCTGCACTGGAGTGACCAGCTCGAACGCCGGCTGATGCTTGCCTCCGACGCGCTCGAACTGGCGCGAGCCGAACATGCGCGCCAGGGCAGCCGCGGCTCCACGGAAACCCTGGCGTATGTGATCGGCCGCTATCTGCTGGCCCGGTGGGGCCCGGACTCCGGACGGGACGACCTCGAGCTGTCCGAAGAGCTGATCGCGATGAGCCACGAGCTCGACGACACCGAGCTCGAGGTACTGACCCGCAACTGGCGCATCAGCGTCCTTCTCGAACTGGGCCGGTTTGCGTTCGTCGACCAGGAGATCGCTCGCGTAGCTCAGATGGCAGACGAGCTGCGCCAGCCCCGGGCGATGGTCTTTCTGCCGCTCCAATACGCCCTCCGGGCCGCCGGCGCCGGCCGGTTCGACGAGGCCGAGCGCCTGAATGCCGAATCGGCTCAGATCGCGCGGCGCGTGCGCGGGACCGTGGGTGAGCTGGCCGGGGCCGGCCAGCTCGTGCTACTGCGCCTCCAGCAGGGACGGCTGCCCGAGCTCGAGGGGCCGCTGCGGGCGATGGTCTCCGCACACCCCGAGATGGTCGGATTTCGCTGCGCCCTGGCGGCGGCGCTGGTGCAGGCAGGCCGGACCACGGACGCGCGCGACGAGCTCGAGCGGCTGACCTCGCGCGGGCTTGACGGGCTGCCGCGCGACAGCTCGCATGTTTGCATGCTGGCGCTGACCGGAGAGGTGGCCGCCGAGCTTGGCGACAGCGCGCGCGCAACGGAGATCTATCGCTGGCTGGAGCCGTACAAGGGAAGGTGGGTGGTGTCCCCGGGGGCGTTTGCGCTGTGGCCGGTGGAGCGCTCGCTGGGACGCCTGGCGACCGTCGCCGGATGGTCTGAGAAGGCCCTGGCGCATATCGCCCAGGCGCGCAAGCAGAGCCAGAGCGCGCGCGCCCGGCCGTGCGTGGCGCTGACGGTGCTCGACGAAGCGCGGGCCCTGCAGGCGCGGGGACGGGCGGAGGATCGCGGCCGGATCGCGGCCCTGGCTCACGAGGCGCGCCAGCGCGCCCAGGAGGTCGGGATGGGGCTCGTGGTCGATCTGGCGACGCTGGTGGAGGCCGAAGTTGGAGGTGACGGTGCATCAGGCGTAAAGCCCTGCGAGGTGACCTCCTAAGGTGGACCCCGACGAGTTCGACGCGGTGGTGATCGGCTCGGGCTTCGGCGGCGCCGTGGCGGCACACCGGCTGGCGGAGCGGGGGATCGAGAAGGTTCTCGTGCTCGAGCGCGGGCTGCCGTATCCGCCCGGCTCGTTCCGGCGCACTCCGTCGGAGATGCGCGGCAACGTGTGGGACCCGGACACTGAGCGCTACGGGCTGTTTGAGCTGCTGAAGTTCAAGCACGTGACGGCGGTGCTGTGCAGCGGGCTCGGCGGCGGGTCGCTGATCTACGCCAACGTCATGCTGCGCAAGCCGCCGGAGACGTTCGGCCCCGACGAAGCCAACGGCTGGCGCGAGTGGCCGATCTCGTACGAGGACCTGGAGCCCGGATACGAGGCCGTGCTCGACAAGCTCAAGCCGACCGAGATGCCCTACGGGTCGTATTCGGTTCCCAAGACAGAGGCGTTCAAGCGCGCGCTCACCGAGGCGGGGATGACACCCGCCGCTGCCCCGGTGGCGGTCGCCTTCACGCAGCGCGATGGCCAGCCGCCCGAGCCGGGGATGCCGCTGCTCGACGCCTCCGGCGCGGTGGACACCAGCAACCTTCACCATCGGCCGCGGCGGACGTGCGCGCTCGGCGGTCACTGTGACTTCGGTTGCAACGAGGGCGCCAAGAACACGCTGGACTACAACTTCCTGACCGAATTTGTGTTCGATCCGCACGGGCGCAGGGAGATCCGGACCTGCTGTGAGGTGCTCTACATTGCCGGCCCGCTCGCCGGTGGTGGCTACGAGGTGCACTACCGCCAGCACGGCGCGGCGCGAGAGCAGGTAGAGACGCGGGCCCGCGAGGAACGGCACGAGACGGATCTAAAGCTCCTGGACCCTGATGCGGAGGAGCAGCGAACCGTACGCGCCAAGGTGGTGATCCTGGCCGCCGGAACGTTTGGTTCAACGCACCTGCTGCTCGCCAGCCGGGCCACGCTACCCCGTCTCAGCGGCCAGCTGGGACGAGGCTTCTCGAGTAACGGGGACCTGCTCAAGTTCGCGCGCAACTGCCGCAACCACGGCAAATGGCGGGATCTCGCCCCCAGCCGCGGACCGGTGATCACCGTTTACGCGCGCGCCGAGGACGACGGCCAGCAGACCTGGCTTCAGGATGGCGGCTTCCCCCTGGGGATGGAGATGATGTGGCAGCTGACCGAGACGCCCCACGACCTCTGGAACATGCGCGGGCTGGCGGCGCGGTGGCTGCGCCGGCGCCTCCTGGGCAACGTCGGTTCCCAGTACATGCAAGCGATTGGCGACGCGCACGCGTCCGGATCGATGCTCCCGCTGTTGGCGATGGGGCGCGACGTGCCGGGCGGCGTCATCGGGCTCGATGGAGAAACCCTGACCCTCGATTGGGACCCCGACGGCGCCTCGGATCGCTACTTCAGCTTCGTCGAGAGCCGCACGCGGACGCTGGCCTTCAAGCTCGGAGGCCAGCCGGCTGACCGGGGGTGGCGCGGGCGCTTTCTGCCCGGCCGGGGCACCTGTGCCCACCCGCTCGGCGGCTGCCGGATGGGCAAGACCGACAGCGAAGGGGTAATTGACACCCACGGTCAGGTGTTCGGCTGCGACGGCTTGTTCGTCGCCGACGGTGCGGCGATGCCCGGACCCGTCGGGCCCAACCCGAGCCTGACGATCGGAGCGCTGTCCCATCTGATCGCCGGCCATGCGGCCGACAAGGCGAGCGCCTGAGATGGGCGGCGTGCGCTGGACAGAGAGGTTCAAGGGCTGGCTCGCCTTCGAGGGCGCGACCGACTACAACGACGCGCTGCTCAAGACCGCACGTAGCCGCAGCTCGTTGACCATGACCGTGTCATTCGAGGATGTCGACCGCTGGATCCAGGACTCTGCCCACCCCGGGCGGGTGCACGGGGGAACGCTGACCTGTACCGGGCTGCTGGGCGGCACGGCCACGATCGAGGGGGGCGAGTTCGAGATCCTGGTGCCGGCCAACGGGGAGCTGGCCGACGCGCTCCACTTGCGAATGCGCTACCGGCTGGCGCTGCGCCACGACAGCTCCGGGCAACCGCTGACCCTGCATGGCTTCAAGCTGGTGGAAAACGACCCCGGCTTCGACTGCTGGTCGGACACCACGACGCTGTTCACGCGCATCTACCGCGGCGCCGATGTGCCGCCCGACGCCGACGACGGCCAGATGCTCGCGATCGGCGTGCTCCACATCGACGCGGCGTCGTTTGCGCGCCAGATGCTCGGGTTCCGAGGGACGGGGGGCACGCGGGCCGAGCGGACGTCTGCGGCGCTGCGCTATCAGGCCGTGTTCGCAGCACGCCTGGCGCGGGCGTACCTCGGCACCCCGGTCGCCCTGGCACGGCCGAGCTTTCCCGTGGACCGTCCGCAGCCCGACTGGCAGCTCCCGCCGCGGGATCTGGCCTGGCATCCGGTGCCCGGCAACGGCAGGTTGGAGCGCAAGGTGGTCCCGTTCGAAGTCGAGGATCTGGACTTCCCGCTCAACGTCCAGCGGCTGCGGCTCGCGGGCGCCGGTGAGCCCGACGGCGACCCGGTGCTGCTGATCCCCGGTTCGGGCGTGCGGGCCAACATGTTCTACGGTCAGCCGGTCACCCCCTCACTGGCTGAGTTTCTGCTCGATCGCGGCTATGACGTGTGGGTCGAGAACTGGCGCGCCTCGATCGACTTTCCTCCCAACCGCTACACGCTCGACCAGGCTGCGCGCTTCGACCATCCCCAGGCGATCGATGTCGTGCTGCGCGAGACGGGCCGACCGGGGGGACAGCTACGGGCGGTCGTGCACTGCCAGGGATCGGTCAGCTTCCTGATGGCGTACGTGGCCGGATACCTGGACGGCAAGGTCTCGCACGTCGTCTCCAGCGCGGTCTCGTTGTTCGTCGAGGTCCGGGCGATCACCTGGCTCAAGCAGCGTCTCGCACGCCCCGTCGTCGAGCTGATGATGCCGTGGATGGACGCGCAGTGGGGCTTGCGGTCAGACACCCCAGCGGGCAGCCTGTTCCGCGCGGTCGCCAAGCCCATGGAGCGACCGTGCGGGAACCCGGCCTGCCAGCTGGCCAACTTCATGTACGGGTCCGGGTGGGACACGCTGCTGCTGCACGAGGACGCCGAGGGGCGCGACCAGCTCGATCCGGCTGTGCACGAGTGGTCGGCACGTGAGCTCGGCGCCACCCCGATGAGCTTCATCGACCAGATCTGCGAAAGCAGCCGCTACGGACACATCGTCCCCGCCCAGCCGCGCGAACCCTCGTGGCCGACGAACTACCTGGCGCGACCGACGCAACTGCCTCCTGAGAGCAAGCGTGCGCGGTTCACGTTCATCGCCGGCGACCAGAATCGCATGTGGCGCTGGCAGGGCCAGGAGAAGGCGGCCAGATTCATGCGCGAGTTTCACGGCTGCGCGGCAGATTTCGTCGGTGTGCCCGGCTTCGGCCACCTGGACACGATCTGGGGCCGCGAGGCGCCCGAAAAGGTGTTCCCGGTGATCGCCGACGGGCTGCAGTGGGATGGCAAGGGAAGCCCGCCGCAGGCGTCGGCCGACGCCCGAGGCGCCGACCGCACGCTCAACGAGTCGTGGCCCGATCGTCGCGGCACGCTGACCTCGGCCGCGCGAGCGACCACCCGGCGCTTGGGGCGCCGCCCAGCCGGCGCCGGCAGCGCAGCCTGATCGTCTCACCCGGGTGTGGAGAGCAACACCCAGGGTGGGGTGCGCTGCACCGCCGGCGCTCCTACTGTGACCGAGCGTCACGGTGATCACCCCACCTGCCCCATGACAACCATCACTAGCTTCGCGCAAATACCCCAGCCGGCAATCCCGGCCACCGACCAGCTCTATCACTCCATCTGCAGCCCCGAGGGTCGCTGGCAGGCGTTCAATCTGATCGAGGGCAACCTCGACGAGGGCCCGCCGGGGTTCGTCGGTGCCACCGTCACCCGCTTGCGCAACGCGCTGATGCTCGTTGGGGTGGGCACCGACGGCGAGCTCTACCACACGATCCGCGATTCGGACGGCAGCTGGCAGGAGTTCGCCCGGCTTCGGGAGGGGCTGGTGGGCGGCGGTCCACGGGATTTCTACTCGGCCACCAGCGCTGGCACTCGCGGTGCACTTCATCTGATCGGACTAGGGTCCGACGGATGCCTCTACCACGCGATCGGCGGACCCGACAGGAGGTGGCAGGACGAGTTCGAGCTGATCGACGCCGAGGGGCATTGCGGGCCCGAGGCGTTCGCAGCAGCCGCCTGTGCCGGGATCGGAGACGCGCTGCATCTCGTCGCCCTGGACACGCGCGGACAGGCCTATCACGCCGTGCGCGATCCCCGGCGCGGCTGGCAGCACTTTCGGGGTCTCGGCCAGCTCTACGACGCGCCGACGCGGTTCGTGGCGATCGACTGCGGCGTGGTGGAGGACGGGAGCCTGCACATCGTCGGAGTCGGCTCCGACGCCCGGCTTCACCATACGATCCGATTGCCAGATGGCAGCTGGCAGCGCTACTTCGGGGTGCTGGGGGGCCAGCAGCACGGCGTGGTGCCGCGGTTCACGCTCAGCGTGGCGTGCGCGTCCGTCGGCTCCGCGTTGGGAGTGGTCGCGATCTCCTCCGATCATCGGTTGTTTCACTTCACCCGAGCACCCGATGGCAGCTGGCGGGGGTCGATGCGCTTCGGGGACGGCCAGCTGCGAGATCGGGCGCCCGAGTTCTACGGCGTCAGCTGTGCCAGCTCGGGCAAGGCGATGCACGTCGTCGGCGGAACCTGGCAGGGGGGATTTCAGTGAGCCGCACCTGGGCCCGTCAGCCGTGGTGTGGGGACCACGCCGACAAGCCAGGGGGCGCAAGCGGGCGGGCGTGCAGTTTTGCGACGCTGCGCGCCCGTCCCGGGGTCATCCGCGGGATGCCCTGACCTGGGGCACGGGGGAACAGTGCACGCGCGCGGGACCGATCCGCGCGCGTGCACGTCGCGCTCGGTGTCTGCGGCCGGTCGGGCGTGAGCGGAGCCACTCGGGTCGCCGCTACGGTTAGCGGCGGGTGTGAGCAAACGAACCGGAGGGACGCTCGTGCAGTATGAGTTCTTGACGACCTGGTGCGTGGACGCGTCGGTGGGGGATGTGTTCGACCTGTTGCGAGACGCCACGGGATACCCGCGTTGGTGGAAGGGCGTGTCGAGCGTGGAGGTACTGGAACGGGGCGACGAGGACGGCGTGGGGGAGCTTGACCACTTCACCTGGCGCAGCGTCCTGCCGTATACGCTGGGCTTCGATCTGAGGGTGACACGTGTGCAGCGCCCGCACCTGCTCGAGGGTCACGCGTCGGGCGAGCTGGAAGGCGTGGGCACCTGGCGGCTCTACGAAGGCGATGGGGTGGCGGTCGTCTACCAGTGGCGCGTGCGGACGACCAGGCCGTGGATGAACGCGCTCGGCCCCGTGGCGCGTCCGGCGTTCACGTGGAACCACGACGTGGTGATGCGCCAGGGCGGCAGAGGGCTCGCGGCCGAGCTGGGCGCGAAGCTGCTGGCGCACGACTGAGGCACTCGCGGGGAGCGCCTGAAGTCGGAGCGGCCACCCTGCCAAGGGGTGACACCGCCGGGGGTGCCACATTTCACCCGAGGGAATCGATGAGTGACAAGAACACACGCCTGCACGCGCGAGCGGCGAGTACAACGAACGGTCAGTCGCGGTCCCCTTCCCCATAGGATGGCGCGGTGCGCGAGAAGCGCCAAAACGCGGTCCGGGACACTCGCGCACGTCGGCGCGGGACCGCGAACCGGCGCAGGAGAATCTCGCGGCGCAGGCGAAACGGCCTGCTCAGGCTGCTGGCCGTGTGCGTCGTGGCAGCCGTGCTGATCGTGGTTGTCTTTGCCGGCGGGGGCGGTGGCAAGCAAAGCAAGACCGCCGGAGGAGCCTCACACCCGCAACCTCCGGTGCTGCTGCCGCGCGGCGGCCGGACATTGCTCCCCGGTCACCTGGTGGTGGCGTATTACGGCATCGTCGGCACGTCGAACATCCTCGGCCGCAGCGACGATCCAGATGCGGATGCGAAAGGGGTGCAACGGCGGGCTCGCGCTTACGCACAGTTTGGCCAGCCGGTGCAGCCGGCGTTTGAGCTGGTCGCCACGATTGCCTCGTCAGACCCGGGCTCTGGCGGAACCTACAGCTCGCCCCTGGACCCGGCCACAGTCGCGCGCTACCTGGCTGCGGCCCACCGGCACAAGCTGCTGCTGATCCTCGACTTCCAGCCCGGGCGGGGCGAATTCCTGCCTGACGTCAAGCGCTACGCGCGTTTCCTGCTCGACCCCGCAGTGGGCGTGGGACTCGACCCAGAATGGAAGGTCGGTCCCACCGAGGTCCCCGGTCAGGAGCTCGGATCCGCCTCGGCGGCGAGCATCAACGCGGTCTCCGACTATCTGTCGCACCTTGTTGCCAGGCACCGCCTTCCGCAGAAGCTGTTCATCATCCACGAGTTCCGCACCAGCGAGCTCCCGGATCGCGGGAAGATCGCGATCCGGCCAGGGCTTGCCACCGTGCTTCAGATGGATGGGCTCGGATCGGTGCAGACCAAGATCGACTCGTTTCACACGGTGACCAGGCATGCCGCCCGGTTCCACATCGGCTTCAAGGTGTTTCTGCGCCGAGACGATGACCCCGTGCGGATGACGCCCAAACAGATCATGGCCTTGCGCCCTCGGCCGGAGTACATCAGCTATCAGTGACCCGCAAAGGCGGCGCCGGGTCCGCAGGCTATGCGTGAGGTTTTGCGGCGCTTACCGTTTGCCAGCAGTCCGCCAGCCCTCCGCGTACTCGAGCCGGGCGGTCTCGGCGTACGGCACCGGGCTGACGATCGCGCGCACGTTGATCTGCTCGTGGGGCTCCACGGTCGTCTTGCGCGACCCGCCGTCCGGCTCGCCCCACACGATCTGGACCTCGGAGCCGATTTCGATCGCGGGGTCGACCGTGGCCAGGGACAGAGCGCGCCTTTCGTTGGCGCTGTAGCCCGTGAACATCGAGAACCCGACGACGGTCCCGTCTGCGTCGATCACCGAGTCAAAGCTCGAGGAGCCGTAATTGGCGATCGGCAGGTCAAAGAACTGGTAAGCCTCGCCTTCGGGGTCGAATAGAGATGCCAGGATCCTGGTGACGTCCTGCGCTTCCCATGCCAGGGTGACCTTTTTGCGCTGCGCGTCGGGGTCGATCTGCTCGAGTGCCTGGCGACCGATGAAGTCGTGGTCGAACTTGACGAACGGCCCATACCCCAGTTCCCAGGGGTTGAGGTAGTAGTCCTCGATGTCGTCCGATACGAAGCTTCCGGCGAGCGCGTTGGTGGCCTCGTAGCTGTCGGCGGCCAGCCATTGGCGGTAGCCGCGCAGGTCCTCTCCGGTGTAGATGGCCGGCAGCGGCGAAGGGATCCAACCTGACTCGAGCGTGTTCGAGGCATAGGCTCGCGCGCCGCAGGGCTCCAGACCGAACTCGCGGCCGGCGTCGAGGATCACCTCGCGGACCGCGTCGTATGACTCATACGGACCCCACAGCTCGAGCCCAGGGGCGCCTGCCATTCCGTGCCGCAGCGTGCGCACCCGCATGCCGCCAACGTTCATGTCCGCCATCCGGAAGAACTTCAGCTGCTCCACCGGACCGCCGTTGACCTTCTCGATCACTTGCCAGGCGTTCGGGCCCTGGATCTGAAAGCGCCAGTACTTACGGGTCACGGCCTTGCCGTACGGGCGCGACGGCGAGCGATTGTCGTAATCGACCTCGAGCCTGTAGCGACCCGACTGTGCCTGGTACATGAGCCAGTTGGCCGCAGGGTTGCGCCCTACGAATACGAACTCTTCCTCGTCCAGGTGAAACAGGATCCCGTCGCCGATCACGTGGCCCGCCGGCGTGGTGGGAACGTACTGCTTGGCCATGTTGACCGGGAAGTTCGCCACGCTGTTGATCGCCGTGTCGGAGACCAGGCGCAGCGCGTCCGGACCCTTGAAGGACAGGTTGACCATGTGGTGCGACTGGTCGAACAGGACGGCGGTCTCCCGCCAGGCGCGCTGCTCTCGGCGCCAGTTGGTGAACTCGTAGGGAACGACCGGGTAGACGTACGCGCCGATCTGCGAGTTGCGCAGCAGCTCAACCGTGTTTCCCGACTGGTCCAGAATGTCTTGGAGGGTCCGCGCCGCCATCGTTTCCTTCCTTCCCGTGGCCGGGTCGGCCACTTTGCTTCTCGCTAAACGACCTCGGTGCCGCTCGCCGGCAGGCATGCATGCGAAAGGTTCTCGCTTTTTGGGTCTACCCGCAGCGCGAGTTGATCAAGATCGCCTGTCGGCTGCGGCCCCAGCGTGCCGAGCATCGGTCGGTGCGCGGCTGGTTTGATGTCTTACGAATCGGTCTGAAGGAGTGTGTGTGCGCGACTCGGCGCGGGGTACCGTTGGTTTGGTGGCCGAGCGGATCAATCGTCAGCGGGTGGTGGCGTTGCTGGATGTGGATCCCGATCTCGGGGAGGGATTGGGGGAGGATGAGCTTGCGCTTGCCCGGCAGCGGGCGCTGGCGGGGGTGGTGGAGTTGGAGCCCCCGGATTGGGATACGACGGAGATCCGCGAGCAGGCCCAGCCGGGTTGGCTGGGGCTGTTCGTGCTCGATGGGTTGTTGTTGCGGCGGGTGCGGATCGGGGAGCGGTCGGCGTGTGAGCTGTTCGGTCCGGGGGACCTGATTCGTCCGTGGGACACCGACGGGGAGTACGACCCGTTGCCGATCTCGGTCGATTGGCTGGTCCGGGAGCGAACCCGCCTGGCGGTGTTGGACACCGCGTTTGTGTTGCGGTGCGCACGGTGGCCGACGATCAACAGTGCGCTGGTGGCGCGGGTTGCGCAACGGGCTCGGTACCTGGCGCTGACCCAGACGGTGACGCATCTGCCGCGGGCCAATGCGCGACTGCTGATCTTGTTCTGGCTACTGGCCGAGCGTTGGGGACGGGTGGGCCGGGGAGGAGTGCGGATAAGCCTGCCGATCACCCACGAGGTGCTGGCGATGATCGTCGGCGCCCACCGGCCGACGGTGACGATCGCCCTGCAGCGTCTGTCGCGGGCGGGGTTGTTGGTGCGCGAGCAGACCAATGTGTGGCTCTTGACCAATCGGGCGATCGAGCTGTTGGACCACCCGGAGAGCCTGGCGCTGGTCGCCGAGCCCGCGCACAGCCGCTGACTGATATGGGGGTTTGGTCGTGATGGTGAGGCTCGGTCTTCGTTGTGTCGGGATGTGGTTGGCGTTGCCGGGGTGCTGTCGGGGCGGCACGAGTTGAAGGTCCAGTCGGTCGACTGCGGGGTCAGACTGATATTCGAGGGCTGCCACCTCAAGACCCGGTATTCGTCGCGGCTCGCTGTCTAGAGACGGGCGCGGCCGGTTTGCTGACCGGTTGCCCATAGTCAGATCGCGAGCCAGGCGCGACGGTCGTGGGCCTTCGTGTTGCTCGTGCTCGCCCCGGCAGCACCCCGGGCGCGATCGTCGGATTCGTGTCAGTCAAGTGTTGCGGCCTCCCAGAGGAACGCGGTGAGTTCGCGGGCGACCGCGATCGCGACGACACCGGCGGGTTTGCGCCGCTCGTGGTGCAGTCGTTGCCAGCGCTGGTGCAGCCGTCGTTGTGCACGCCATGCGATCTCGATGATGCGTGGGTCCTGGCCGGCTTGGCGGCGAGCGAGCGTCTCGCCGACCGTGGGGCGGTGGCGGTAGTGGTGGGCGGCCTCGACTAACAGCCGGCGGGCGTGCGGCGGACCGGCTTTGGTGATCGATCCTTGCCGGCGCTTGAGATCGGAGGTCCGCTCGGACGGGACGATCCCGAGGAAGCCGGAGACGAGCGTCGGGCGCGGGAAGCGAGTGAAGCTGCCGAGCTCGGCGGTCACGCCCGCCGCGGTGAGCGTGTCGATCCCGCGGAAGCACCGCAGCCGGGCGATCACCGGCGCATGCGAGCACTCCGGGATCTGTTGCTCGAGCGCTGTGAGCAGACTGCCGCGCCTGCCGGCGAGCAGCTCAACGGCTGCGAGATAGTCAGCGAACGCGACCTGCGCGCAGCCGTCATCGAAGCCCAGTGCGCGCAGCCAGCGCATGTGCTTGAGGCTCCATGCTTGCGCCTCGGTGTAGCGGTGTCCGCGGCGCAGCAGGAACTTCGAGAGGCGATGCCGGGCACGCATTAGATCGCCGCGGACGTCCTCAATGCAGCGGACCAGATCACGGAACGCCTCATCCTCGGCGCTGGGCACGAACGCGAACCGCAGCTCGCCAGCCGCCAACAACCTGACCAGCCGGATCGCGTCACGCCGGTCGGTCTTGACTCGGTCGCCCGGCCCCTTCGGGATCGACCCGGGTGCCACCACCCGCACATCGATCCCGACCGCCCCCGCCTGGCGCGCAAGACCGAACCCAGTCGGCCCTGCCTCATACACCCCCACGATCGGCTGCGGCAGCCGCCTCAGGAACGCGACCACCTCCTCCGGCGCACCCACCAACCGTCGCGCCGCCAGCTCGCCGCTGCGCAAATCGAGCACCGCCGCGTGCGTCTGCCGCGCGTGCACGTCAAGACCGACAAGGCACGTAGCCTTCACCGCCATGGTCGGCTCCTTCCGTATGTAGTTGTGGACCGCTGCGCGAGGACTAGTCGCGCAGCTTCAACGTCCCCAACGCAACGGGAGGGGACCGACCATGGAGTACCACGACCGCCGGACTCAACCCCCATACGGCTAGCTGCGTTTGCCGAGTCCGGCACAGCCGCTGGGCCACGGGCGTGGGAGGTCTGGGATTCAGCTGCTGCTGTGTCTGCGGGCGAACAATTGGGTTTCCAGGGGCGTTGGGGTAGGGGGAAGGATTAGGCTGGTCGAATGGGAGCGTGGTTTTTGTGTCTAGTGGTCTTGAGCGGGAGCTGATCTCCTATCTCAACGATGCGTGTGCGCTTGAGAAGCTGTCTTTGGCGTTGCTGAAGAAGGGGATCGCCAGCGCTCGGGATGAGGCGGTGGGGGAGATCTATCGCGCGCATCGCGAGCAGACCGATGAGCATCTGTTGCAGATCGAGGCGCGGCTTGAGGCCTATGGGGGGGCGCTGTCGTTGCGTTCGGGGTCGGCGTCGATCGGGGCTTTGGATCTTGCTTTTGATGCCGGGCGGTCGCATACCTCGACGCAGCTGGCGATCAGTGCGTATGCGCTTGAGAATGTGGAGATCGCGCTTTATCAGCTGTTGGCGGGGATCTGTGAGCATCACGGTGATCGTCAGACGGCGGAGGTGGTGGCGGCGATCTTGGAAGAAGAGGAGCAGGCGGCCGAGCTTTTGGCCGGCACCTTTGACCGGGCCCTGGCAGTCACCCTGCGCGAAACCACCAACCAGCCTGACTGATCCGGCACTGCCGTCAGAAGCCCCGCTCGTGAACCGTTCGCAGCCGGTCCGGGGGGCTCCCCAGCAGCAGCCAGCGTGAACGCGGACGCGATACCAAGCGCTCCTGCTCGGCGAGGCGCCGGACGGCGACGCTGACCGAGGGGCGCCGAGCTCCGATTACGGCGGCGAGCAGATCGTGCGTCAGCGGGATGTCGAGCAGGACACCATCTCTGGTGACGGTGCCCCACCGGTCGGCGAAATGCCACAGGACGAGCAGAACGCGGTCGTCGATCCGGCGCAGCCCGCAAACCGCCAGGTGAAACGCGAGCCAGTGCGACCGTTGCATGATCCGGCGCGAGATCGCGGCAAAGATCTCCGGCCATTGGCTGGTCGAATCCATGAACGAACGACCCAGAGCCGCCAGGCGGATCGGCTGCACGATCTGCCAGTTGACTTCGGCCGCCACCGACGAATCGCGCCCGAGCCGCAACCACGGCTGCACGACGTCACCCGGCCCCAGCAGCTCGGCGCACGTGTACTCGGCGACGGTGACGTCCCGGGTTATCAGACCGTCGATGATCAGCAGCCCCATGTTCGCCGCGTCGTCGAACTCGTCGGGGTCGACGGCCCACCTCCCTCGCGGGTAACTAGAGACCTCCGCGACGACCCGTTCGCGTGCCAGCGCGGCCTGCCGCTCGGTCAGGTCCTCGGCGAGGTCGGGATCAGACTGCAGAACGGCGATCGCCTCGAACGGCATTCTCCTCCGGGTGCTGTCGCGTCGCCAGCTCGAGCTCGCGTGACACCTGCGCGCGCGATCCTCGCATATCGCAGGAGAGGGTGGCCGCTCGCACTGGGGCCGCGAGTGCACATCAGGTGACCGCCGCTGATGTGGATGCCCCAGCGGGGCGCGATCACCGAAAGACGCAATCGCGCTGCGATATCGTTACTCGATATGAAGTTGCGCAATCGTGGTCCCGCGGATCGGTCCCGTCGGCCAGCCAGCCGCCGGCGCCCGCACGGAGGCGCAGCCCTCGGCGTGGTGTTGCTGGCGTTGGGCCTGGCGGCATGCGGCAGCTCTGGCAAGTCGAGCACCAGCAGCTCCAGGGCGACGCCGGGCAGCCCCACGACGACCAAGGCTGCCAGCCCAGGCTCAACCGGTCCTCGCAACGGTGCCTGTTGACGTGACTGTACCTCTCGGAGGTGATGAACTCAGGGGGTGGCCTGGTGGTGGCGACTGGGCTGGAGGGAGTGACGCGGCTGTCGTCGCGAAGGCCGAGCCCCGAGGGGCGAGGTATGAGTGGCGATAGCCGCGTGCGCGCCGATCAGCGGGTGCCGCGAGCTGCGCCCGCTCGCTGTCACCGGTCACTACCTACCCGTCGACATCTCAGGCCGGGCGAAGCCTGCGCTTGAGCCACTCGTCACCCGCCGATCGCGCGTGGTGGGTTCACACGGATGTTGTCAGGCACTCGTTGAGTGCCTCGGCGGGTGTCTTCCAGCCGAGGGTCTTCCGCGGTCGCCCGTTCAGCGTGGCGGCGACCGCCGCCAGGTCTTCCGCACTGTGGCGGGAGAGATCGGTGCCTTTGGGGAAGTACTGGCGCAGCAGCCCGTTGGTGTTCTCGTTGGTGCCGCGCTGCCACGGGCTGTGTGGATCGCAGAAGTACACCGGCAGGCCGGTCTGGATGCGCAGCTGCGCATGTTGGGCCATTTCGGTGCCTTGATCGCAGGTCAGCGACCGGCGCAGCTGCTCAGGCAGCGTCGTGATCGTGGCGGCGATCGCGTCGCGGACCGCCTCGGCGCCGTGCCCAGCGAGCGCGGGACCGTTCTTCACTCGCGATCCCTGACCGGCCATCGGCGAGAGGTAAAGCAGCATCGTGAACCGGGTAGCGCGCTCGACCAGCGTGCCGATCGCAGAGCTCCCCAAGCCGAGGATGAGATCGCCCTCCCAGTGTCCGGGCACGGCACGGTCCTCGACCTCGGCCGGACGCTCGCTGATCAGAACCTGGTCGGTCACGAAGTGCTTGCCGCGCCGCGCCCGGCCCCTGGGTACCCGCAGCGCCCGGCCGGTCCGCAGGCAAGCGGTCAGCTCGCGTCTAAGCGCGCCGCGCCCCTGCACAAACAGCGACTGGTAGATCGCCTCGTGCGAGATCCGCATCGACTCATCATCCGGGAACTCCAGACGCAGCCGCTGAGAGATCTGCTCCGGGCTCCAGGACTTCGCCCAGCGCCGGTCCTGGCGACGACCGTGACGCCTGCCCTTCCACGTCACCTCAGGACCACCGAGCCCAACACCGTCGGGACGCCGCACAGCGCCGGACAGGCGGTCCTGCACATACCGCCGCAGCTCCGCGTTCACGGCCAGCTTCGCCGGCTTCGGACGGCGTGCCCGTCGGTCCGCGTGCCACTGCGCCGTACTCGCCCGGTACGTGAGCCGGCCAGTGCTCCTCCCGGCGTTCCGCCGCAGCTCGCGAGAGATCGTCGACGGCGAGCGACCAAGCTGGCGCGCGATCTCCCGCACCCCACAGCCGCCGGCGCGCAGCAGCGCGATCTCCTCCCGCTCAGAGAAAGACAGGTACCGTCCCGACAGCGGCGCGAGAGAGACCGACGCCATCCCGCCACCCTCGCGAAACCACCGGACGCCAACCGCCGCCGACACGCCAGCCTCGACCGCCGCGTCCTCGCTCGACAAGCCGCGCGCGATCGCCGCCCAGAACCGAACGCGATGCTCTCTGCGTCCGGCCGGCGGGCGACCCGGCGACCGCATCGCCGGCCGCCCCGTCCGCTCCGACGCCCATCCCTTCCGCCTGCCCATCGCAACTCCTCTCGAATCGAGTGTTGCGACACGTTGAATCCGCCAGTGTGCAGACCAAGGCAAAGGCGCCGCCCACCACTCATGCCAAGGCAAAGACGTCCACCAGCCACTCGAGCCAGGCTCGTTCCCGGACCAGCAGCACGGCGACCACGACCACGCCGGCCAGGCACGCGAAGTCCGCGACGCACACGTCGCCAAGCAGTGACCGCTCTACGTCCACGCACAGCGCAACGAGCACGACGAGCAAGACCCCAGCCCCCAAGACGCCGAGCCGCCACCATCCCAGCGCCGCGAAGCACAAGCACGCGGCAAAGCCGGCTCCCAAGCCCCCGGCGTATGTCCGTCCGATGCACGCGACCCTCCGCGGTCAAAACCATCACCCGACCGCAGGTCACCTCTGGACTTACTCGGTGCGGGCGACCGACGCCAAGGGCCGCCCGCTGTCGGGGACGACCGACACCGAGTTCGTGTTCGGGGGCAAGGTGGTGGGCCACGAGACTCCGGCGACGCACCGGCTCAAGAACGGCGCGCTGAGCGACAAGATCACCTTTCCAGCGGCTGCCGTCGGCGTTCCGTTGAAGGTCCAGGTCGTCGTTCATACCAAGCTGGGCTCAGCCACGCTCGACTGGTCCGTCAAGGTTCAAAAGTAGCGGCGCAGGCCGCCGCCGTCGTATGCGGCATGACAACCGCGGCAGCGAGGCGATTCTCGGACGCCCGGAGCGAGCATTGATGTGATCAAGCGGCAAATGCGGCCGCGAAACCCACAGACGATGAGGTTTTCGCCATGTCCAATGATCCTGGTGCGATCAACTACAAGACGGTCAGGCTCGCGAAGGGCAGCCACAGCGGGCCTACTGATGGCGCTTGTGTCATGGAGCTCGCCTCGATGATCGCCGGCGAGCGCTTCAGCGACCATCCCAACTCGGTGTGCCCGGTGATCGGCGCGTTTCTGCGTGCCTATAACGACTCGGTCGACAACCGTCGCCGGCAGGACCTGTATCGCTGCGCCTCTTCGGCGATCGGCACCCGGGGGTCGTCGGCGGTCGAGCGCCGGCGGGTACAGCGCTGTCTGGCGTGGGCACAGGAGATGCGGGCCCGCCGCGGCTGGCTGGTGCGCAAGTTCAAACGCGTCGGAATGGCCGCAGAACCCCTGCCGCAATTCGATTACGTGGCCTGGCTGGCGGTCAAATCGATCGGCCGTCACACTGACGCCACGCACGAGTGCGCTCTCGCCCTGGTGGATGAGCTGTGCGCGATGGGGACTGACTCCGTCCAGTCCGCCCCCGTGGACCATGCTTCTGCGGTAACCGCCTAGCAACGCAGGCATGCTCGGCGATCGCGCGGACGGGCCAGATCGCCGAGGCGGGACCTCCGCAAAAGAGCGCGACGCGCGAGGAGTTGATGACGAGCGCGCGGGTGCACAACCGGCGCGTGGCACGCGACGAGGTGATGGAGACCTCGGGCGGGAGGAGAAGGCGACCATCGCCCTGCTCGGCGTGCCGGCGTTTGGCCTGGCCCTGGCGACGACCGTGGTCACGACGTATGTGCCACTGATCGCAAAGCAGTTCACGGGCTCGACGGTGATCATCGGGTCGATCATCGCCACCGAGGGACTCCTGGCGATGGCGTTGCCACTGGTCTTCGGGACCTGGTCTGATCAGCTGCGCACTCGTATCGGTGGTCGTCTGCCGTTCGTGCTCGGGGCAGCACCTGGCTTGACGGTCTCGCTCGTGCTGCTCGGCTTCGCTGCCTCGCTGGTGGCCACGCTGCTGCTGGTGATCGCCTTCTTTGCGTCGTACTTCATCGCCTATGAGCCATACCGCGCCCTGTATCCCGACCTTGTCCCGCGCGAGGCCGCGGGACGGTCGCAGAGCATCCAGGCGTTGTGGCGAGGCGCCGGCACGGGCTTGGCCCTCGTGGGTGGGGGAGTCCTGTTCGGGATCGTCACCTGGCTGCCGTTCGTGGTGGCGGCGTGCGTGTTCGCCGCAGCCCTCGCGGCGTTCTCGGTAGTGCTCATACGGCGAGGACTTTCCGATCAGCGCGCGGATCGCGGCATCAGGCTCGGGAAGGCGATCGGCGAGCTTCGCACGCTGATAGCCCAACATCCGGCGCTGCGCGCGTATATGTTCGCCAACGCCCTGTGGGAGCTGTCACTCGGCGCAATCAAGACCTTCGTCGTCCTGTTTTTGACGGTCGGGCTGGGGCACAGCGTCACCGCGGCGGCGCTGATCATCGGAGCGGTCGCGGTCGTGCTGCTGATCGCGGCGCCGATCAGCGGGGTACTGGCGGATCGCCTTGGACGCCTGCGGGTGTTCAACGTCGCGCTCTGGCTCTATGGCCTGGGGCTGTTGGTACCGCTGTTCACGCAGGCACCCGCGATCGTGTTGCCCGTGCTCCCGGTGATCGCCTTCGGCGGCGCGGTGGTCATGAGCCTGCCCTATGCGATCCTGATCCCGCTCATGCCGGCACGGTCCCATGGCGCGCTCACCGGCTTTTACTCGCTGAGCCGCGGCGTCGGCACGATGCTCGGACCGATTATCGCCGGCGGAGCGGTCGCGCTGCTCAAGACGCCGCTGTCCTCCTCGCACGGCTATGCGGCGATCTGGGGAGTCGCGGGAATTGCGATCCTGATCAGCGTGCACTTCCTGGGTCGCCTTCGCGACGAGGAACGCGATCGTCGCAGCCTGCGGGAGCAGGCGGGTACCACGTCATGATCACCGACTCAACACAGTGCGCCACTCTGATCGAGGTTCTGTAACGAATGCAACGTGCGCGGGTATAAGCGGCGATGTTGCCGTCCCGACGCAAGCGCTCATGGCAGCGCCGCATCGCTGACGCGGTGCGCCCGGCACCACGCTCCGTGCGGCGGCGCATCGCCGACGCGGTGCGCCCGGCACCACGCTCCGTGCGGCAGCGCATCGCTGACGCGGTGCGCCCGGCACCACGCTCCGTGCGGCAGCGCATCGCCGACGCGGTGCGGGGGACGCCGCGCTCCGGGCGACAGCAGCTCGCCGACGCGGTGCGGGGGACGCCGCGCTCCGGGCGACAGCAGCTCGCCGACGCGGTGCGCGCGGCGCCGGAGCGCGGTCGCAAGATGCGCTCTGCGATGCAGCTCGATCTACCCTGGGCGCGCACCTGGATGGCGGGGCTGGCGCGGGAGAACTTCATGCGCTTCGTGATGAATCCGTTGCTGGACTGCTACACGCGGCGCAGAGCCACGGGCCGCGAGACAGTGGCCGCGCTCAAGGGGCCGGTGATCCTGGTGGCCAATCACGCCAGCCACATGGACACCCCGGTGATCCTCTCGGCCCTGCCGCGGAAGCTTCGCAAGCGCACGGTCGTGGCCGCGGCGGCCGATTACTTCTATCGCAACCGGCTGGTGGCCTCGATCGTCTCGCTGATCTTCAACACGACACCGATCGATCGCCACGGCGGCGGACTGTCGAAGAACGGCGGCCATCTCGACAAGCTCCTCGACGAGGGTTGGAACCTGCTGCTGTACCCGGAGGGGACGCGCTCGCGCAGCGGCGTTCCCGGGCCCATCCGGCGTGGCGCTGCCGTGCTCGCCGCAAGTCACGAAGTCAAGATCATCCCGATCCGGGTCACGGGCACCAACGCCGCGATGCCCCCCGGGCGCGTCTGGCCTAAGCGGCTCCGGGCCAAGCCGGTGTCAAAGCGTCATCGGGTCACGGTCTCGTTCGGCGAGCCGATCGGTCCGACGGGGGACACCGCCGAGATGATCCAGACCGTGCAGAGCTTCTTCGACAGCGCGAGCGGGACAAGCCCTTACACCTCGCCGTATGCACGGCTGACCCGTAAGAGCGAGGCATGAGCGTGTTCAAACAACGTTTGACATTGTCGCACGCCCACTAGTAACCTCAGCTTTACCCCCCGGGGCATGTGGCTCGCCACGATGTCGACGGGCGAGGAGAGATCATCTTGGTGTCCAGCGCAACGATGCTTGACTTGGACGCGAGCCCGGCAGGCGGGTGCCTCTCGGGAGGCGGTTGCCGACGCGCGACCTGGTTCTCCAGCGCAACCCAACGTTCTCCAAGGAGGTAGGTCATTGGCGACCTCGAAACCCCGCGGGGAAACTAACAACCCAACGTCTTCGGAGGAGGTTGTGTGGCAACCGTAGCTGAGCAACGACGAGTGATAGGCTGGCGGCCGGGGCTGGTTGGAGAGCTGTGGGCCGAGTTCTTCGGGACTTTCATCCTGATTTGCTTCGGCGACGGGGTCGTGGCGATGCTCTGGGCCCTGATCGGGTCCGGGCGCAGCTCCGCTGGCGCGCTGCAATCATCGGGGGACTGGCTGCTGATCACCTGGGGCTGGGCCCTCGCGGTCGCGTTCGCCGTCTACGTCGTCGGCGGCATCTCCGGCGCGCACATCAACCCGGCGGTCACGCTGTCGTTCGCGGTCAAAAAGGAGTTTCCCTGGAAGAAGGTGGTCCCGTACTGGGTAGTACAGGTGGCCGGGGCGTTCGTCGGCGCGGCGGTCGTGTTCCTGGTCTACAACAACGCGATCAACCACTTCGACCAGATGAACCACATCGTCAAGGGGCGACCGGCGTCGGTGGCCACCTACAGTACGTTCGCCACTTTCCCGGCGCCGTACTTCGGCACCGTGTGGGGGCCGTTGATCGACCAGATCGTCGGCACCTTCTTCCTGCTGCTGTTCATTTTCGCGGTGATCGACGGGTTCAACCTGGGGGTCAAGGCGAACCTGCATCCATTCATCATCGGCATGGTCGTGATGGCGATCGGCATCTCGTTCGGCGCCAACGCCGGCTACGCGATCAACCCGGCCCGCGATTTCGGGCCGCGGCTGTTCGCGTGGATCGCCGGCTGGGGCAAGGTGGCGATGCCCGGCGACTACCTCCACATCAGCAACTACTTCTGGGTCCCGATCGTCGGGCCTTTGATCGGGGGCGCGCTCGCGGCGCCCGTCTACAACTTCGGCATCCGCGACATCCTGTTCGCACGGCGGCGGGCGGCCGAGCTGGCCGAGACCGGGCCGGCGGGCGAGGAGCCCCCGGTAGTCGACAGGCCCCCGGTAGTCGAAACGCCCCCGGAGGTCGAGGAGGAGTAGACGCGATTGGGAGCGGCAGCGGCGGCGTCGGCACGGCGCCGCCGCCCGCGCCCGGGGCGAGTTCAGTCGTCGTTGGCACGGCGCCGCCGCCCGCGCGCGGGGCGAGCTCAGTCGTCGTCGTCGAGCCAGTCGATCGAGAGGGCGACGGCCTTCTTCCACTTGCGGTAACCCCGCTCGCGCAGCGGCGCATCCATGCTCGGCAGCCACTCGGCCGCCTTGTGCCAGTTCTTGGTCAGGCTGTCGGTGTCCGGCCAGAACCCGACCGCCAGCCCGGCCGCATACGCGGCTCCGAGGGACACCGTCTCGGCGACGATCGGGCGGGCGACCGGCACGTCGAGGACGTCGGCGAGGAACTGCATCAAGAGGTTGTTGGGAGTCATGCCGCCATCGACCCTCAGCTCCGCGAGATCGCTGCCGTAGTCGGCGTTGACGGCCTCCACGACTTCGCGCGTCTGCCACGCGGTCGCCTCGAGCACCGCCCTGGCCAGGTGGCCCTTGTTGATATAGCCGGTCAGCCCCGCGATCACACCCCGTGCGTCGCTGCGCCAATGCGGAGCGAACAGGCCGGAGAACGCGGGCACGAAATAGCAGCCGCCGTTGTCCTCGACGGTCAGCGCGAGCGTCTCGATCTCGGGGGCCGAGCCGATCAGCCCGATGTTGTCGCGGAACCACTGCACCAGCGCGCCGGTGATCGCGATCGAGCCTTCGAGCGCGTAGGAGGGCTTGTCCGACCCCAGCTTGTAAGCGAGCGTGGTCGAGCAGCCCCTGGTCAGACGCTCACCGGCCGCGCTCCCGTGTTCAGTACCAGGAAGCTCCCGGTCCCAAAGGTACACTTCGCCTCGCCCGGGCTAAAGCAGGTCTGGCCCACCAGCGCCGCGGACTGGTCGCCGAGCGCCGAGGCGACGGGAACTCCGGCAAGTGGAGCTCCCGCCTCGCCGTAGGCCTCCGAGGAGGCCCGGATCTCAGGCAGGATCGCCACCGGGATGCCCATCAGATCGAGCAGTTCGGGGTCCCAGTCGAGCGTCTCGATGTTCATCAGCAGCGTCCGGCTTGCGTTGGTGACGTCGGTGACATGACGGCCGCACAGGTTCCAGATCAGCCATGAATCGATCGTGCCGAACAGGATCTCGCCGCCCTCGGCGCGTTCGCGCAGCCCCGGAATGCGATCCAGCAGCCAGCTCACCTTGGGACCCGAGAAGTAGGTCGTCGACCGGCAGTCCGGTCTTGCGCCGAAACCGATCCTGGCCGAACTCGCGTGCAAGGTCCTGACACAGCTTGTCGGTACGGGTGTCCTGCCAGTTGATCGCGTTGTGCACCGGCGCTCCCGTGCGCAGACTCCCAGAGCACGGTCGTCTCGCGCTGATTGGCGATCCCCAGCGCGCATAGGTCCGAGATCGAGCAGATCGGCTTTCTCCAGGGCCACGCTGACGACCTGCTGGACGTTGTCCCAGATCTCCTCGGGATCGTGCTCGACCCAGCCGGGCCGCGGAAAGTGCTGGCGATGCTCGCGCTGGGCGACTGACACGATTCGCGCCTGGCGGTCGAATACCAGGCATCGCGACGAGGCTGTGCCCTGGTCGATCGCGGCTACGTAACGCCCATTCATGCTCAAGCGGGAAGTCCTACCACTAAAGTCGCTTGGGGACGGGACCAAAATCGGCGTGCAGCCGCTACCAGGGGATCGCGCCCAGCTCGCGCGAGATCGCCTGCGCGGCCTCCACCACATACCCCACGAGCTCCGCGCGCGGCCGGTCATCGTCGCACAGGCGCTCGATCGGGCCCGCAATCCCGATCGCGCCGACCGCCACTCGACTGCGGTCCTCGATCGGGGCGGCGATCGAGGCAGAGCCTCGCAGCAGCTCCCCGACCTCGCTCGCCCAGCCGCGCTTGGAGGCCAGCTCGAGCTCCTGGCGAAACCGGTAGGTGTCTGTGACCGTGGCCGGCGTGAAGCTCGCCAGCGACTTGCCGGCGAGCTCTCCGGCGATGTAACCGTGCTGGGCGAGCAGCGCCTTGCCCAGCGCGGTCGCATGCGCGGGCATCAGACTGCCCACCTCGAGCGCCTGCCGGCTGTCGTCGGGCCGGAAGACGTGGTGAACGATCAGCACGTGGTTCTCGTGCAGCGTCCCGATCCGCACGCTCTCGCCGCTTCGTGTCGCAAGCGCGTCGGCCCAGTTCAGCGCGCGCGTGCGCAGCTCGTTGCCGTCGAGGTAGCTCGACCCCATGTGGAGCAGAGCGGGGCCGAGCTGGTACTTACCCGAGTCGGGGTCCTGCTCGACGAACCCCACCCGCACGAGCGTCTTCAGGATTCCGTGCACGGTCCCTTTCGGAAGGCCGAGCTCTCCGGCCAGCTCGGCCACCCCGAGACGTCGAGAGCGCCCTGACAGCAGCCGCAGAATCGCGGCTGCTCGCTCTATGGATTGGATGCGCCCCGGCAGCGGTGTGACCTTCGGAGTGCGGCCCCGAGTGGTGCGGGACCATGTGTTCGAACGATGTTTGACATTGTCGCACCAGTTGGGTTATCGTCGCAATTCAGGCTCGTGGGTCCGAAAGGAGCGCGGTTTGCTCGGGAAATGCGTGCAGAAGTGACCGTCGGAATATGCGTGCAGAAGTGACCGCGCACCTGTTGGTCACGAGCGTTCTCGCAGTTGCCTTGTAAGGGAGGGGCATGAAGAAGCTCATCAATATGCCCGACGCGGTGGTACAGGACGCTCTGCACGGCGTCGAAGCCGCGCACGGAGACCGGGTGCGCGTTTCGTATACCCGGCGTTCGTAGTCCGCCGCGACGCACCTGTTCAGGGAAAGGTGGGGATCATCTCCGGCGGTGGCTCAGGCCACGAGCCGATGCACGGCGGGTTCGTAGGGCCCGGCATGCTCGATGCGGCGTGTCCGGGCGAGGTGTTCACCTCACCCACGCCCGATCAGATGGCGGCGGCGACCAAAGCCGTAGACGGTGGTGCCGGTGTCCTGCACGTGGTCAAGAACTACACCGGCGACGTGATGAATTTCGAGATGGCCGCCGACCTCGGCCAGAGCGAGGGGATCGAGGTCGAGACCGTGCTGACCAACGACGACGTGGCGGTGGAGGACTCGCTGTACACCGCCGGCCGTCGCGGCGTCGGAGTGACAGTGCTGCTCGAGAAGATCTGTGGCGGAGCGGCCGAGGATCGCCGTTCGCTACAGGAGGTCGCCGAGCTGGGACAGAGGGTGAACGCGAACGGCCGCTCGATGGGGATGGCGCTGACCCCCTGCATCACGCCGGCCTCGGGTGAGCCGAGCTTCGAGCTCGGCGACGACGAGGTGGAGATCGGGATCGGCATTCACGGCGAGCCGGGGCGATTCCGCGAGAAGGTCGGGCCGGCCTCCCAGATCGCCGAACGGATGATGACCCCGATCCTCGAGGACCTGCCTTTCTCCTCGGGCGACCGCGTGCTCGCGTTCGTCAACGGGATGGGAGGCACGCCGCTGATCGAGCTCTACGTGGTCTACAACGAGGTGGCCAAGATCGCCCAGGAGCACGGCCTCAACATCGAGCGCAACCTGATCGGCAACTACATCACCTCGCTGGAGATGCAGGGCTGCTCGATCACGCTGGTCAAGCTCGATGACGAGATGGTCCGCTACTGGGACGCGCCCGTGGACACGCCGGGGCTGCGCTGGGGCGTCTGATCGGTGATCACGCGTGACGGTGCGCTGGACTGGATGCGGCGCTTCGCCAACGAGATGAGCGAGCACCGCCAGGAGCTCGTCCGTCTCGACACGGCGATCGGCGATGGCGATCACGGGACCAACATGGATCGCGGGATGCGCAAGGCGCTCGAGAAACTCGACGAAGCCGACCCCGCCGATCCGGGCACGGTGCTCAAGACCGTGGCCATGGCCCTGATCTCGAGCGTCGGCGGCGCCGCCGGTCCGCTGTACGGGACGCTCTTCTTGCAGCTCGGCGGAGCACTGGGCACCGACGCGGAGGTCGATCTTCCGGGCTTCACCGAGGCCTGGAAGAAGGCCCTGGCCGGGGTCCAGGCGCGCGGCAAGGCGCAGCCCGGCGACAAGACGATGGTGGACGTGTTGATCCCTGCCGTCGAGGCGCTCGAGGCCTCGTCTGACCTCGACTCCGGCCTGCATGCCGCCGAGCGAGCCGCCGAAGATGCAATGAAGGCAACGACTCCGATGCTCGCCCGCAAGGGCCGGGCCAGCTATCTGGGTGACCGCAGCATCGGCCACCAGGATCCCGGAGCGACCTCTACCTACTACCTCTTCAAGAGCGCCGCCGAGGCGCTGGCTGGTTGAAAGGAGCGAGATGGCGCAATACGCAGCAGCACTGGACCAGGGCACCACCAGCAGCCGGGCCATGATCTTCGACCACGGGGGCCGCGTCGTCGCGGTGTCCCAGAAGGAGCACGAGCAGATCTATCCCAATCCGGGCTGGGTCGAGCACGATGCCAAGGAGATCTGGGCGCGCTGCCAGGAGGTCTCTGGACGAGGCGCTCGAACAGGCGAGCGCCAGCGCCGACGACATCGCGGCGCTGGGGATCACCAACCAGCGCGAGACCACCGTGGTGTGGGACAAGACCACCGGTGAGCCGATCCACAACGCGCTCGTGTGGCAGGACACTCGCACTGACAAGATCATCGACGAGCTGTCCGGCGACGGGGGCCAGGACCGGTTCCGCGAGCAGGTGGGCCTTCCGCTGGCCACCTATTTCTCGGGCCCCAAGGTGCGCTGGCTGCTCGAAAACGTCGACGGCGCGCGAGAGAAGGCCGAAGCTGGCGACCTGGCCTTCGGCAACATGGACACCTGGCTGATCTGGAACCTGACCGGCGGCACCGACGGCGGCCTGCACATCACCGATGTCTCCAACGCCAGCCGCACGATGCTGATGAATCTCGACTCCCTGTCATGGAACGAGGACATCGCCTCGACGATCGGGGTGCCGGTCGCGATGCTGCCCGAGATCCACGCCTCCAGCGAGGTCTACGGCGAGGTTCGCTCCGGCGGCAGCTTCCAGGGGATCCAGATCGCCGGGGACCTCGGCGACCAGCAGGCGGCCACGTTCGGGCAGGCGTGCTACTCGCCGGGGGAAGCCAAGAACACCTACGGGACCGGCAACTTCCTGTTGCTGAACACCGGCAACGACCCGGTGCAGTCGAAGTCCGGACTGCTCACGACCGTCGGCTATAAGGTCGGTGACGACAAGGCGGTCTACTGCCTGGAGGGCGCGATCGCGATCACCGGGGCGCTCGTGCAGTGGCTGCGCGACAACCTGAAGATGATCAAGGCGGCGCCCGAGGTCGAGGACCTCGCGAAAACCGTCGACGACAACGGCGGCCTGTACATCGTGCCCGCATTCTCGGGTCTGTTCGCTCCGTACTGGAAGGGCAATGCTCGCGGCGTGTTCGCGGGACTGACCCGGTACGTCAACGCCGGCCACGTCGCTCGCGCGGCGCTGGAGGCCACCGCCTACCAGAGCCGCGAGGTGGCCGAGGCGATGGACGCCGACTCCGGGGTCACGCTCGAGTCGCTGAAGGTCGACGGCGGGATGGTCGCCAACGACCTGCTGATGCAGTTCCAGGCCGACCTGCTCGGGGTGCCGGTGATCCGGCCGGTGGTGGCCGAGACCACGGCGCTGGGCGCGGCGTACGCCGCCGGGCTGGCGACCGGGTTCTGGGCCAACGAGGACGACCTGCGCAACAACTGGGCCGAGGACAAGCGCTGGGAGCCCAAGATGGACGACGCCAAGCGCGACGAGTACTACAAGTACTGGAAGAAGGCGGTCACGCGGACGTTCGACTGGTTCGACTGAGCGGCACCAGAGCGCCCTGGGTCGTGCCGCGCGGGCGGGCGCTCGCGGTCGGCAGCCTGCCGGTGGTCGCATGGATGTAGCCTGAAGCTCCCATGGTCACGCTCAGCACGGACGTCCTCGTAATCGGTGGCGGCGCCACCGGAGCGGGCGTGGCCTGGGACGCTTCGCTGCGTGGACTCGACGTGGTCCTGGTCGACCGCTATGACCTGGCCGAGGGGACCAGCGGGCGCTTTCACGGGCTCGTGCACTCCGGCGGGCGCTACGCGGTCAAGGACCCGGCGGCAGCGGAGGAGTGCGTAGCCGAGAACCGCGTTCTGCGCCGGATCGTCCCAGACGCGATCGAGGACACCGGCGGGTTCTTCGTGACCACCCCCTGGGACGATCCCGCTTACGCCGACCGCTTCGTGGAGGGGTGCCGGGCGACCGGCGTGCAGTGCGAGGAGATCGCTCCGCAGGAGGGGCTGCGCGAGGAGCCACGGCTGAACCCTCAGATCTCCCGCGTATTTCGAGTGCCCGATGCCAACGTCGACGTCTGGAAGATGGTCTGGGCACTGGCCCGTGGAGCACAGGCGCGGGGCGCACATGTGCTGCCCTACCACGCCGCGGTCGAGGTTCGCCGTGACGGCGACGAGGTCACCGGCGCCCGCGTTCGCGACACGCGCACGGGCGAGGAGACCGAGGTGCAGGCCCGTGTGACGGTCAATGCCGCGGGCGCCTGGGCGGGACAGGTTGCGGAGCTGGCGGGCATCGAGGGCGTCCGCATCCTGCCGGGCCGCGGGATCATGATCGCCATGAACCACCGGCTCGTGAACACGGTCATCAATCGCTGCCAGATGCCCACTGACGGGGACATCATCGTGCCCATCCGCACCGTCTGCGTGATCGGAACGACCGATCAGCACACCGACGATCCCGACGACCACACGGTGCTGGAGAGCGAGGTCGACGCGATGCTCGACGATGGCGAGAAGCTCGTCCCGGGCTTCCGCGATGCCCGGGCGCTGCGCGTCTGGACGGGCGTGCGGCCACTGTTCGAGGATGCCAAGGCGTCAGAGACCGAAACCCGCGACGTGACGCGTTCCCACAGCCTGCTCGACCATGCCCAGCGCGACGGAATCGGGCGGTTCGTGACGATCACCGGCGGCAAGCTCACCACCTTCCGCCTGATGGCCGAGCACACGGTCGACGCGGTCTGCCGCCAGCTCGGCGAACAGCGCCCATGCCTGACGGCGACCGAGCCGCTGCCGGGCTCCGAGGGGCAGCACCACTACCTGCTGGGGGAGCGGCTGGCCCGCAAGGAGGCCAACCTCCTCGACGAGCAGCTGGTTTGCGAGTGCGAGCTGATTCCCGTGGTCAAGCTCGAGGAGGCGATCCGCCGGCACGCGACCACCAACCTGGACGACATCCGCCGTCTGCTGCGCCTGGGCATGGGCCCCTGCCAGGGCGGATTCTGCATCTACCGGGCGGCGGGGATCCTGCACGCGCTCGACAGCCTGCCCGCCGAGGACACCAACCGCGCGCTGCTCGATTTCCTTCAGGAGCGCTGGCGGGGCGTCCGTCCGATCCTGTACGGCGACCAGCTGCGCCAGGCTCGCTTCGACGACTGGATCTTCCAGGGCGTTCTCGACGTGGAGCACCTTCCGCGATGAGGGGCGAGCTGCACTTCGACGCCGTGGTGATCGGCGCGGGGACCGCGGGGCTGACCGCGGCTACGCGGCTGGCGGAGGGCGGAGCGCGCGTCTGTGTGCTGGCCAAGGGCGTCGGCTCAACGCACCTGGCCCCGGGAACGATCGACGTGCTCGGCTACTCGCCCGAGCGCGTCGCCCAGCCGGGAGCGGCGATCGAGGAGCTGGTCGCCGCTTCGCCCGAGCATCCCTATGCCCTGGTGGGAACCGAGGCCGTGCAGCGCGCGCTGGACTGGTTGCGCGAGCGCGCGGAGGCCGGACCGCTGGGCGACTACCGCTACGTCGGGAGCCTGGAGCGCAACCACCTGTTGCCGACCGCGGTCGGGGTGCTGCGCCCCTCGGCGCTGGTCCCGGAGACGATGGCCGGGGGTGACGCGGCCGCACCGGACCCGGCCTCGCTGCGCCGCGTGTGCGTCGTGGGGACACGGGCGCTGCGCGATTTCCACCCCGCGCTGTGCGCGGCCAACTTGGAGAAGGCCGGCATCGCGGCGCGCTCGGTGCAGCTCAGCCTGGCGGCGGATCGCGCCGATCAGAACGCGCTCGGACTGGCTCGCAAGTTCGATGACCCGGCCTGGCGCGCGGCGTTCTGCGCCGAGCTCTCGCCGCACCTCCGAGGCGACGAGCGCGTCGGATTGCCCGCGCTGCTCGGCGTCAGTGACCCGCACGGCGCATGGTGCGACCTCGAGCATCGCCTCGGCCGTCCGGTGTTCGAGATCCCGACGTTGCCGCCCTCGGTTCCCGGCATGCGCCTGTTCGAGCTGCTGCGCGCCGCGCTGCGGCGCGCCGGCGGGCGCCTGGTGCTCGGCTCCGAAGTGGTCGATGCCGAGCGCGAGGGTACGCGGATCACCGCTGCTGAGGGCCCACGCGGCGGGAGGCGAGATGCGCTACCTCGCGCGCTGGATCGTGCTCGCCCACGGCGGCTTCACCTCGGGGGGCATCGAACTGGACTCGCGCTGGGTCACCCGTGAGCGAATCCTGCAGCTGCCGCTTCGAGGCCTTCCGGCAAGTGGCCAGCAGCGGTTCGTGGACAACTATCTCGACGAGCAGCCGATGGCACGCGTGGGGGTCGCGGTGGACGGCGAGTTGCGCGCCGAGGGCCTCGAGAACGTGCTGGTGGCCGGCGCGGCGCTGGCCGGCGCCGTGCCCTGGCGCGAAGGCTCGGGCGAGGGAATTGCGCTGGCAAGCGGCTTTCGGGCCGCCGAGCTGGTGCAGGCGGCACCGCGCGAAAAGACGGAGGCAGCGGCATGAGTGACGGGCCCCTGCAGAAGAACGGGGGCAGCGGCACGAGTGACGGGGGCCCCCTGGTGGATCTGCTGCGCGACTCGCTCGATCATTGCGTGAAGTGCACGATCTGCGAGACCGCTTGTCCGGTCTCCAATGCCACACCGCTGTTCCCGGGTCCGAAGTACGAGGGGCCCCAGGCTGAGCGCTATCGGGTGCGGGGTGAGCCGTCGGTGGACTCGTCGGTGGACTATTGCTCGGGTTGCGGGATTTGCACGCAGGTGTGCCCGCAGGGCGTCAAGATCGCGGAGATCAACGCCCAGGCGCGCAACAAGCTCAAGCTGCAGAAGGGCGTCCCGCTGCGCGACCGGCTGATCACCCGCCCGACCGTGCTCGGGCGGATGGGCACGCCGGCAGCGCCGGTCGCGAACTTCTCGTTGCGCTCGCGCCCGGTGCGGGTCGCCGTCGACAAGCTGCTGGGCGTCCACCGTGACGCCCCCGTGCCGAAGTTCGCGGGCCGCCGCTTCTCACGCTGGGCCAAAAATCACGTGAGCAGGCCGACCGGACGCAAGGTCGTCTACTTCCACGGGTGCGGGACCGAGTACTACGAGCCGTGGGAAGGCGAGAAGGTCGTGGCGATCCTGGAGCACAACGGGTTCGAGGTGCAGGTCCCCAAGCAGGACTGCTGCGGGCTGCCGCTGCAATCCAGCGGGCTGTTCGACGATGCCCGCAAGGTCGTGCTGCGGCTGGCCGGGGCGCTCGCACCGCACGTGGCAGACGACAAAACGCTGATCGTCGGCAATGCCACCAGCTGCACGCTGATGCTCAAGCGCGAGGCCCGCGAGATCCTCGGCCTCGAGGACGATCCGAATCTGCGGCGCGTCTCCGAGCGGACCTACGACATCTGCGAGCTGCTGCTGGCGATGCACGACCGCGGCGAGCTGGCGACCGACTTTCAGCCGGTCAACGAGACGATTGCCTACCACGCCCCCTGCCAGCAGCAAGGGCATTGGATCGGAAAGCCCGCGCTTGACCTGCTGGCCTTGATCCCGGGGCTCGAGGTGCGGGAGATGACCGCGCGCTGCTGCGGTATCGCCGGTACCTATGGCCTCAAGAAAGAGAAGTACGAGATCGCGATGCAGGTCGGACGGCCGCTGTTTGAGCAGATCCGTCAATCGGGCGCGACGACCGTCGCCTGCGACAGCGAGACCTGCCGGTGGCAGATCACCCACGGCAGCGAGCGGCCGTCGGTGCATCCGATCGACTTGCTGCACCGCGCCTACGGGCTCTGAGCACTCGGATGGTCGGAATCGTCGTCGTCTCCCATAGCGAGGCGATCGCCGAGGGCATCGTCGAGCTGGCGCGTCAGATGGGCGGCGAAGACCTGGCGCTCGAGCCGGCCGGCGGGTTGGACGAGCCCGGCGTCCTGGGAACCGATCCGCAGCGCATCCAGGGAGCGATCGAACGGGCGATGTCCGAGGATGGGGTGCTCGTGCTGATGGACCTCGGCAGCGCGTTGATGAGCGCCGAGCTGGCGATCGAGCTGCTGAGCGACGCTCCCGGACCGGTGCTGCTCAGCGAGGCGCCGCTGATCGAGGGCGCGGTCGCTGCCGCAGTCGCGGCCCGGGGTGGCTCCACGCTCGAGGAGGTCGCGGACGAGGCGCGGGGAGCGCTGGCGATGAAGGCCGCGCAGCTGGGGGTGTCGGGGCCGGGCGCGGAGGCGCCGGACGCGGGCTTGGAGGCGCCGGACGCGGACTCGGCGCCGCCGGATGCTGAGGCCTCGCTCCCGGTGCGCAACGCCATCGGGCTGCACGCCCGGCCGGCCGCGCGCTTTGTCGAGGTCTCTCGCCGCTTCGACGCCGAGGTCCGGGTGGCCAAGGCCCCAGACGGCAAGCCGGTCCGCGCGAGCAGCCTGACCAACGTCGTGGCGCTGGGAGCGCGGCGGGGCGACACGCTGGTGGTCAGCGCGACCGGCCCACAGGCTCGGGAGGCCATCGATGCGCTTCGCGCGCTCGCAGACGAGGGGTTCGGTGATGGGGTCGCGAGCTCGCCCGTTCCAGTGGACCGCGCGGCACCGCCGATCGACGGTGCTCCCCGCGCCGAGCCAGTGGCGACCGGTGCCACGCCTGCCGCAGGCCAGACCCTGGTCGGCGTCGCGGCCTCGCCAGGATTCGCCATCGGGCATGTCCACCATCTCCGCGACGCGCTCGGCCCGCCCCCCGAACGCACGGGGCAGGACCCCGACCGCGAGCGGGAACGCCTGGCCGACGGGCTCGCCGCGGCGCGCGAGGCGATCGAGCACGATCGCGAGGTCGTGGCAGGACGGGCCGGCCGGGCGGAGGCGGACATCTTCGACGCCCATCTCGCGCTGCTCGATGACGAGGCGATGCTCGATCCCGCGCACCAGGCGATCGGCGGGGGCTCAACCGCTGAGCGCGCCTGGTATGACGCCGCCGAGCTCGTGGCCGAACGCTACCGCTCGTTCGACGAGCCGCTGCTGCGCGAGCGCGCCGCCGACGTGCTCGATGTGGGCCGCCGGGTGATCAGGGCGCTCACCGGCGAGCAGAGCCCGGGAGCGGATCGCGGCGGGATCGTCGTGGCCGGCGAGCTGACACCCGCCGACGCCGCGGCGCTTGCACCCGGCGCGGGTGCTGGGGATCGCCACCGCGCACGGCACAGCCACCGCGCACGCCGCGATCCTCGCCCGTGCCCTCGGGCTGCCGGCGGTTGTCGGCCTGGGCGAGATCGTGCTCGGGGTGCAGGACGGCACCAGCGCGCTGCTCGACGGTGAGGCGGGCACCCTGCAGGTGCAGCCGCCGGCGGATGTGGTGCGCGAAGCCGAGCGCCGGCGCGCCCGCCTGCAGGAGCGCCGCGAGGCTGCCCGCGCGCGGGCGCACGAGCCCGGGGCCACCCGCGACGGGACGCGGATCGAAGTGTTCGCAAACCTTGGCTCCGCGGGCGAGGCGGCGCAGGCCGTGCAGCTCGGAGCCGAGGGCGTGGGTCTGCTGCGAACCGAGTTTCTGTTTCTCGACCGGGCGGAGCTCCCCGGAGAGGAGGAGCAGGCGGACACCCTGAGCGAGATCGCCCGGGCGCTCGAGGACCGCCCCCTGATCGTGCGCACGCTGGATGCCGGGGCCGACAAGCCGCTGCCCGCCCTGCCGATGCCCGACGAGGCCAATCCCTTCCTGGGCGTCCGCGGCATCCGGCTTGGATTGCAGCGCCGGGACGTGCTGTGCACGCAGCTGCGAGCGATCCTGCGCGTCGCGGCCGAGCATCCGGTCAAGGCAATGCTGCCGATGGTCTCAACCGTCGACGAGATCCGGGCGGCCCGCGCGGTGCTCGAACAGGCGCGGCACGAGACCGGCATCGACGCTCCGCTGCAGCTGGGGATCATGGTCGAAGTCCCGGCCGCGGCATTGACTGCGGCCAAGCTGGCCGAGCATGCCGATTTCTTCTCGCTGGGCACCAACGACCTGACCCAGTACGTGATGGCCGCCGAGCGCGGCAACGAGCGGCTCGGGCAGCTGCTCGCGGGCCCCCAGCCGGCGGTCCTCAGGCTGGTCCGCAAGACCGTCGAGGGAGCCAGGGCACGTGGTCGCTGGGTGGGCGTGTGCGGCGAGCTGGCGGGGGATCCCCCGGCTGCATTGCTGTTCGCCGGCCTGGGGGTGACCGAGCTCAGCATGGCGCCGGGGCTGGTGCCAGACGCCAAGGCGGCACTGCGAGAAGTCGAGCTGGCGAGCGCGCGCACAGCGGCGCAGGCGGCCCTGGAAGCCGACAATGCCGCCGCGGCGCGTGAGCTGGCCACGGCCCTGCTGTGATGTACCCTCATGGTCCTGTGGAGGCCGGCACTTTGAGCGCGTGGCGTTCGTCTCGGATGCTCGCGGCCGGCACGGGCTTGCGGGTCGTGTTGGCCCCCGTCGTGATGGCTCTGCTGTTGGGCGGATCCCAGACCGCCGCCGCGATCCTGTTCGTGATCGGCGCCGCCACCGACTGGTTCGACGGCCGTCTGGCCAGGCGCTGGGGTGTGGCTACGAAGTGGGGCGCGTTTCTGGATACGACCGCCGACAAGCTGCTCGTCGCCACCGCGCTGATCGGGCTGGTGGCCGTGGATCGGGTCTCGCCGTGGGTGGCGCTGATCATCATCGGTCGGGAGTTCACGATCCTCGGCCTGCGCGTGGCGGTGGTGGCCGAGGGCCGCGAGTTCGAGACCTCAGTCGTGGGCAAGTGGAAGGCGACCGTTCAGTTCGCAGCCATCACCCTGGCCATGCTGCGCCCTGACGTGGTGATCGCGGGGGCTTACCTGGATCAATGGGCGATGGTCATCGCGGCGATCATCTCCGCCTGGTCGGGGATCGATTACATGGTGCGCGCCTACGGATCGCTCCGCTAGCGATTGAGCCGGGTATTCGTCACCGGCGGCACGGGGCTGATCGGTAGCGCGCTGGTCGCTCGTCTTGCGGCGCGCGGTGACCAGGTCGTCGCGCTCGCGCGCTCCGAGACGGCGGCGCAGGCCCTGCAAGCTCGCGGCGCCCACCCGGTCCGCGGCGACGCGCTCGACGAGGAGCGGCTGGCGCGGGGGATGGAGGGATGCGAGCTGGCGTTCAACGTCGCGGGAGTCAACTCGCTGTGCGTCGACGACGCGCGGCCGATGCAGACGGTGAACGCGCAGGCACCGGTGATCGCCGTGCGCGCGGCCAAGCGCGCGGGAGTTGCCCGCCTCGTGCACACCTCGTCTGCGGCGACGATCGGCGAGCCGCCCGGCACGCTCGGCAATGAGCAGACCAGGCACCGCGGCTGGTATCTCTCGACCTACGAGCGCACGAAGACCGAGGGCGAGCGCGCCGCATTCGCCGCCGCGCGCGAGCTGGGGCAGGATCTCGTCTGCGTCAACCCCTCGTCGGTGCAGGGGCCGGGGCGAACGGGCGGCACGGGCAAGTTCCTGCTCGCCTTTCTCGACGGCAGGTTAAAGGTGTTCGTCCCCACCAATGTCAGCCTGGTCGATATCGCCGACTGCGTCGAGGGCCACCTGCTGGCCGCCGAGCGCGGGACGGCCGGCGAGCGCTACCTGCTCAGCGGCGTCACCTTGACGATCAGCCAGGCGTTCACGCTGGCGGGAGATGTAGCCAACGTGCGGCGCGAGCCGCGGCTGGTGCCCCGCCCGCTGGCGACAGTCGCGGCGACGATCGTCGAGCGGTCGTTCCGGCTCGCGCGCCGTCACCCCCCCGTGTGCAGGGAGATGGTCCGCACGTTGCTGCACGGCCACCGTTATGACGGCTCGCGCGCCGAGCGCGAGCTGGGGCTGACCTATACCCATCCGCGCGAGACCCTGCGGCGCACCGTGCAGTGGGCGCGGGAGCAGGGCCTGCTGCGGGCCGCGTAGGTGCGCGGCAGCTCAGTTCCAGGGGAGTGCGGCGCGTGTCTCCCAATAGCTGGCCGGATCCTCGCGCAGCGCGTCGAGGCGCTCGAGCATGTCCTGGCTGAGCTGCACCCGCGTCGCGGCCACATTGCTGTTCAGCTGCTCGGGCGTCGAGGCGCCACTGAGGACGATGTCTGCCCACGGCTGAGCCAGCGCGGCCGCCAGCGCCAGCGCGTCCGGCGTCACCTCGGCGTCCGCAGCGAGATCGGTCAGCAGCGCAGCGTCACCGGCGCCAGTCAGCCGGCCGTTGGCGAGCGCCTCCTTGACGATCACCGCCAGGCCGGCCTCGTGGGCGCGGGCGAGGGGATCCCCCGCTGAGCGCTCGAACAGGTTCCAGGTCGCCTGCACGGCATCGAACAACCCGACGGCCAGGCCCCGCTCGATCGTCTCGGCCTGCCTGGGCCCGGTGACCGTGAACCCGATGCGCAGCCCGCCGCCACGCAGTCGCTGCAGCTCCTCCAGCACCGCCGGATCCTCCAGGACGCCGCTCTCGAGCGTTGCGGAGTGGATCTGATAGAGGCGCAGATGCGCGCCGAGCAGCGCCCGGCTCTCCTGCAGCTGGCGGCAGAGAGTCGCCAGCGACAGGTCCTTTACCTCGTGCACGTCGGCGTCGACCCGCCAATCCGCGGTGTACGTGTAGCCCCATTTCGAACCGACGATCACGTCCTGGGCTCCGAGCCCGGGGCGCGCGAGCCACGAGGCCAGAAACGCCTCCGCCTTGCCGTACGAACGGGCAGCGTCGAAGTACCGCACGCCCGCCGCGTAGGCCGCATCCAGGACGGCGTGCGCGTGTTCCTCCATCGATCGCTCGTCGGTGCGCCCGGCGAGATCCCGCCCGTGCCCGATGTTGATGTAGCCCGGGCGACCAATCGCGGCCAGACCCACGCCGATCGGGCTGATCGTCTCGGCGGATTCTCCCAGGCTGAGGAAGCTCACCCTCGGGACAGTAGCCGGGCCGTTACGCTCCAATGCCGGAATCTCTGCCCCACGCATTCGAATCCCCGAACAGCACCGATGCCCGAGCCATGATCACTCGACGCTTGGCCCCCGACGCGCTGCGCTCCTCGATCGAGATGAGCGAAGACCATCGCGCCCATCCCGTCGTGGAGATCATCCGCCGCCGCCGCAGCGAGCGATCGCGCCCCGCCAATCGCAGCGACGGCCGGCGCGTCGCGCTGGTGATCGAGGGCGGCGGGATGCGCGGCATCGTCTCCGCGGCGATGACCTCGGCGCTCGAGCAACTGGGCTATGGGGACGCTTTCGACGAAGTTCATGGTGCCTCGGCCGGAGCGTTCAATGCGGCCTTCTGGCTCGCGGGACAGGCTTCCTATCTGACGGCGCTGTACGCCTGCGGCTTCGGAGATCCTCGGTTCGCGCGCCCTCTGCGAATGGTCCGCGGCGGCCCGATCCTGGACATGGACTACGTGATCACCGACGTCTGGGCCCGCCAGCGACCGCTGCTGTGCGAGGCGATCCTCTCCAGCGAGGTCACGCTGCACTGCACCGCCACCGATGCAGACACTGCCGAGCTCGTCGATCTCACGAACCTCGACAGCGCGCAGGACATCCGCTGCGCCCTGCGCGCATCGGCGCGCCTGCCCTGGCTCGCCGGTCCCCCGGTTCACTTCCGCGGACGCCGCCTGCTCGACGCCACCTTGGCCGAGGCGATTCCGGTACGCACCCCGTTGGCGAATGCGACCGACGTGCTGGTGCTCCAAACCCGTCCTCAGGGAATCCAGCACGCGCCACTGTCGCGCGCGGTGGCAGGGCTGACCGACCGTTATCTGCAGCGGATCAATCCGGCTCTGGTGACCCTGCGCCGCACCCGCTCGCAGCGCTACGACGAGCTCAGTGCGTTGCTCAACACACGCGCGCGCGACCCCACCTCGCGTCCGGCGGTCTGCGTCATCCGTCCCCCCGGCGGTGCGCTGCTGATCGGCCAGCTCGAGCACCGGGCGGTCGCGCTCCAGACCGCGGCAAGCCACGGTCTGCGCGCAGCCTGGATGGCGCTCGAGGGCGAGGATCCCGAGGTCCTGTCCACGCTCCGTGCGTATCCGTCTCGCTTGGCCACAGCGAGCACCCGCCTCAGGGTCCCCGCGGGCGCCGGGGTGGGGGAGGGATAGTGTCGATTCCGGGAGCGGTCTGCGCCCAGATCAGCATGACCGTGCAGGGGGCGTGATCGAGGACGAACCGCGCCCGCGGTCCGAGGCTCTTGGGCCCCAGGCGACGCCGGTCTCCGTCGCGGGCGAGCAGCAGGACGTCGACATCGGCGCAGGCGGTCACCACTTCGCGCTCGACCCGGCCGCGCCGGGCGATCAGCTCGCACTCGCGCCCCAGGGCGGACCGCGCCGCTGCGAGCAGGTCCTGTGCCTCATCGTCGGAGATCGCTCTCAACGCCGGTTCGGGACCGGTGTGGCGGCGGCCGAGCAGGCCGCTGCGCCCAGCGGCGGCGAGCTCCTCGACATCGCTGGGGGAGACGTGCAGCAGGGTCACTTCGGTTTGCTCTGAAAGCATGGCCCTGGCGTGCCTGACGCAGGCCTCCCAGGTGCCTTCCTCGATCCAGACGAGCGCGCGCATCACACCACATGCGCAGCCAACCACAAGCCGAGCGTGCACGCCACCAGGGCGGGAACGACGGTCAGCACACCCAGTCGGACGAACTCGCCGATATCGACGGTCTCCTCGTGCGCATGCACGATCTGGCGCCAGAGCAGCGTGGCCAGCGATCCGACGTAGGTGAGGTTGGGGCCGATGTTGACTCCGATCAGCATCGCGAGCACGTCGCCGGGACTGCCGGCGGCGACCACCGGGAGCACGATCAGCGTCGCGGGGAGGTTGTTGACCAGGTTGGCCAACACGGCGCTGATCGCAGCGATCGCCAGCAGCGCGAGCACTCCGGTGCCCTGCGGCAGCACCGAAGCGACCGCGGAGGAGAGTCCGTGCACGCCCGCGGCGCTGACGATCACCACAAGCGCCAGCACAAACAGCAGGAACGCCGGCTCGGCGGCGTGCAAGAGCGCGCGCGGCCCCGGTCGCTCGCGCGCTGTCATCACCAGGGCGGCGCCGGCCGCCACCCACACGGGGGCGATCCCGATCAGCGAGCTGATCGCGAAACCCACCAGCGTCGCCGCCACCACCGCGAGCGCGAACCGGGGCAGCGGCCGTGGCTGCGCCTCGTCGAGGACTTGTGTCGATGAGCCTTCCAGCTCTCCCACGAACGCGCGGGTGAGCACGATCCACTCGATCAGCAAGGCCGCCAGCCAGGGCACCAGCATCAGAGCGCCAAAGCGAACGAACGACAGGCCGCTCGCCTGAAAGGCGAGCAGATTGGTGAGGTTGGAGACCGGAAGCAACAGCGAAGCGCTGTTGGCCAGATGCGAGCAGGCATAGACATGAGGGCGAGCGCTGACGCGTAGCCTCGCTGCGGTGGCGAACACCACCGGCGTCAGCAATACGACCGTGGCGTCGAGGCTCAGCACGGCGGTGGTGCAGGCCGCGATCACGAACACCATCGCCAACAGCCGCTTCCCGCGACCGCGCGAGCCGATCGCCATGCTCCAGCCAAATGCGTCGAACAGACCCGCTCGCCGGCAGCCGTCGCCGAGCACCAGCAGCGCCGCCAGAAACCCCACCGTGGGGCCGAACCGCGCCACCGCGTGGCGGGCCTCCGTGAGACTGATCACCCCAACCAGCAACAGCAAGACCGCCCCGCCGGTGGCCACGATCCAGTCCGGTGCCCACCGGCTGCCGACGATCGCCGCGCCCAGAGAGGCGCCGAGCACGACCAACGCGGCGAGCTCGCTCAACAGCGAGCGCCTGAGGTTGACCTGCGGCGGACGAGAGCTGCCAGAATGGTTTGCAAGATAAGCATTCTTAAGCGTTAAGCTTACTTATCTATTGCCCATCGCTCGGAAACACCAAACCGATGCAGCCGGCGCCCTGATCGCGGTGGCCCCGCTCGTCAACCGCTGGATCGAGCGGGTCCTGGCCGAGCACCACCCGCCGTTGACGGTCGCGCAGTACCTGGCCCTGCGCACGATCGCAGGCGAGCAGGTGACCGGCGCTGAGCTTGCCCGACGCGCCGGGGTGTCCGGTCCGGCCGTCTCGCAGCTGCTGGCGGCGCTGGCGGACTCGGGGATGCTCGAGCGAACGCCGGACCCCGCTGATCGCCGCCATCATGCGCTGAGGCTCTCGGCGGCGGGAGCGCTGACGTTTCGCTCGGCGGATGCCCGGCTCAGGCAGACCGTGGGCAAGCTGCTGGTGGGCGTTCCGCCCCCGGAAGCGCAGGCGCTCGGACGGCTGCTTGGGCACGTCGAGGCGGCGCTCGGCGGCAGTCCGCCCCCGCGCAAGCCGCCGAGGCCGCCAAAGGCACCGGGCGGTGGCCCGTCTCACCCCCGCGCTGGGCCGTGAGGTCGGAGCGCCCGCTCGTGGCAATCGCGGCGGTCAGGTGGAGATGACCAGCGCCCCGGCGACGTAGGCGAGGTACAGAGCGACCAACGCGGCGCCGTCGATCCGGCCCAGGCGCTTGCGGGCGAGCAGCAGCACCGCGAGGATCGCCGGGCTCGCGGCCGCGACCGGCAGGTAGAAGTGCGTTGTCTGGCGTCCGAGCTCGAGCGGTTTGATCAGCGCGATCACCCCCGCGTTGAGCCCGGCGAAGTGCACCACGGTTCCGGCGATGTTGCCGAGTCCCAGCTCCGGGCGGCCGCGGCGGGTCGGCACGGCCACGCGAGCGACCTCCTCGGCCTCGACCGAGGCGGCCACGGCGGTGTTTCCAAGCAGCGTCTGGGGGATGCCAAGGTGCCGCACGGTTGCGCTCAGGCCCTGGCCCAGCAGCCATCCACCGCCGGTGAGCACGCCGAGGCCGACGAGCAGCCGGATGACGGGCCGTGGGACGTGCTCGTCGGTCTCGGAGGCGAGCAGGTCCCGTCCTGAGCGAGCCAGCCCGATCAGCGCCACGACTGCCCAGATGACGAGCACGGCGCCCTCGACGCGCGTCAGCCGACCCTGGAGACCAAACGCCAGCAGTGGCAGCGGGGCCACGGCGGTCCAGATCGCGAACGGCGGCGGCAGTTCCACTCGCACCGGCGCGATCAGCCCGCCAAGGCCGGCGACCCCAAGGGCCAGGAACGTGATGCCACCCAGAAAAGTGCCCGCCGCAGCGCCGGGGAGGCCCTTCGCGTTCGCTGCGATTCCTGCCGCCAGGTTCTCGGTCTCAAAGCCCGACACCGCGATCGCCAGCACGAACGGGGCGACGCCGAGCGCGCGTCCGACGCCGAGCAGACCGTCGACGAACACGTCCGCCGCCCACACCACCAGCACGATTCCGCCGGCGAGCGCAGCCAGACCGACCGCCGTGGACACGCCGCGCCGACCCCCTCAGCTCACCCGGCAGCGCGTCGTCGCCAGTGTGGCCGGCCAGCAACGCTGAACATGCCGGGGCACCGCCGGATTCTTCTATCGCCACGTGGACTTTGTCAATTCCCGCGAGCGCTGGCGATGCAGCAGGGCGCGTGAATCCCCCGGACCCGGCTCTTGCCCGCGGCTTGACCACGGCTTAATCTCTTTTGGTAGGTTATGAGCCTAACATTTCAGGGGCTGGGGCCAGCCAGAATCGAACCGGGGTGATGATGGTGAGTACAGGGACCGTTGACGAAACGAGGCTCGAGGAGTTCATGGCCGATGGCTGCGCTTCTGTACACCGCCTCGACCGCGATCTGCACCCCGAACTCACTCTCACAAGACGTGGGTCTGGGGCTCGGGGCCCAAGCGGGCGAGGCCAGGCTGCGCGCCGTGTTCGAGGAGGCCGGCTTCAGCCACTTCCGCAAGGCGGCGCAGACGCCGCTGAACCTGATCCTCGAAGCACGGCTCTAACACCTGATCCAAAGGAGACCTTGACATGTACGTTCGCGTCGTCCGCTTCACTGATGCCACCCGCCAGCGAATCGAGCAACTCGTGAAGCGGATCGAGGAATCCGATGGACCGCCGCCCGACCTGCCTGCCACCGGCATTCAGCTGCTGTTTGACGAGTCCCAGGGAACGGCGGTCGCCCTGCAGTTCTTTGACAGCATCGACGACATGCGCAAAGGAGACGAGATGTTGCGCGCGATGGACGCATCCGAGACGCCCGGCACGCGCGCGTCAATCGACATGTGCGAGCTCGAGCTCGACCGGCACGCGTAGGGTCCGGGATGCAGACGCGGATCGACCACATTGCGGGCGGGATCTACCGGATCTCCAGCTGGCAGCCGGAGTTCGGGATCACGTTCAACCAGTTCCTGATCGACGACGAGCGGCCGACGCTGATCCACACCGGCACCTACGATCACTACGAGGCGGTCCAGGGCGCCGTTGCCGAGGTGCTTGACCCGGCGCGGTTGGCATACATCGTGCTGCTGCACTGGGAAGGCGACGAGAACGGGGGGATGGACCGGTTCATGGCGCAAGCGCCGCAGGCCGAGCTCGTCGGCTCCGCGCTCTCAATTGCGCTGAACGCGTTCGGCTTCGGCCTGCATGAGCGGGTCCGGGGATTCACCGACGGCGAGGTCCTCGAGTTGGGACGCCACACGCTGCGCTTTTTGGAGACGCCCCACGTGCACCACTGGGACTCGATGATGTTGCTCGAACAATCAACCCGCAGCCTGTTCCCCTCCGATCTGTACATCCAGCCCGGCGAGCAGCCGCCGGTGACCGGCGAGAACCTCTCGACGCCGATGATCGAGCTGTACCGCGGAGCGGGAATCTTCGCCCATGAAGATCCGGTGCGCGCGGTGTCAGAGCGGATCGAGGCGCTGGCGCCAGACTGGATCCACGCGATGCACGGCGCCACGATCCGGGGGGAGGCACTGCACTATTTCACCTCCGCGTTGCGCGAGCACGAATTCGCCTACAGCGGCGTGCTGCTCGGCCGAGAGGTCACTGGAGCCAAAGCAGCACCCTCGCCAACGGCCGTTGCGAGCTGATCGCGGCGCCTGCAGCCAAAGCTGTCGGCTGGTGGAGGGCTAGAGTCGCGAGGCGTGCCGCCGCGCCTACCCGCCCTGCTCGCCGACCCCACGCCCGCGGCGGGGAGGCTGTGGCTGACGGACGCGGCGCTGTTTGACGGGACCGGCTCTGCGCCGCGGCAGGCGGCCGGCGTGCTGGTCTCAGATGGTCGGATCGCCGCCGTGGGGGCGGCGTCTGACGGGGTGCCGGCGGGTGCGATGGTTCTTGACCTGGCCGGGCGGACGCTGTTGCCGGGATTGATCGACGCCCACGCCCATGTCAAGGCCGACTTGCCGACGCCTGACCTCGGGGCCGAGCCACTTTGGCCCGACACTGCCGCACACTTCGTCAGCGGCGACCTGCGCGAGTCGCTGCGCCGCGGCATCACCACTCTGCGCGACGTCGGCTCCTACGGAGAGCTCGTGTTCGCCGCCCGGCAAGCCATGCGCTACGGCGCGTTCTGCGGCCCGCGCCTCTTGACCTGCGGGGCGATCATCTCGGCGACCTCGCCGGGCGGACGTTTCTTTGCCGGGATGTACCGCGAGGCCGACGGCCCCGACGACGTGCGTCGGGCGGTGCGCGAGCAGCTGCGGCGGGGGGCGGACTTCATCAAGGTGATGACCACCGGGGCGCGCAGCGTCGAGCTGGAGGACCCCGACCCGGCGCAGCTGACCCCGCAGGAAATCGCCGTGCTGGTCGAGGAGGCCCATCGGCAGGGATACCGGACAGCCGCTCACGCCGAGGGGCTAGCCGGGAGCGAGCTGGCGATCGAGCAGGGCATCGACACGATCGAGCACGGCATGTACCTCAACCAGCGCCCGGATCTGCTTGAGCGGATGGCGGCCAGCGGACAGGTGCTGGTGCCGACCCTGTCGTGCTTTTACGGCGTGGCCGGACTCGGCGACGTGGTCGGCCTGGACGACGGGCAACCCGAGCAGGCGGGCGACGGGGACGCCGCGCGGGCCATGCCCGGGAGCGGCTCGACGCGCTCTGGGGATGCCGCGCCGGCGGTGCTTAGGAGCGGCTCGACGCCCTGCTGGTCGCCGCTGCTCGTGGAGCTGGCGCAACACAATCTCCGCCAGGCCGACCTGACCCTGCGCGCCGCCAGGGCGGCCGGGGTGCGGATCGCAGCCGGCCACGACTGGCACCCGTTCTGGGACCTCGCAGTGGAGATCAGGCGCATGATCGCCCACGGGCTGACGGCGTCCGAGGCACTCTCGGCTGCCACGGCGGGCGCGGCCTATGCGCTCGGCATCGACGCGCACGTGGGCACGATCGAGCCTGGCAAGCTCGCCGACCTGGTGGTCATCGACGGCGATCCGCTCACCAATCCGGCGCTGCTATCGGCGCGGGATCGCATCTGGCTGGTGTTGCAGGGGGGCGCGCCGGTGGCGGGGGCCGCGCTGGAGCGCACGATCGCTTCTCACGACGGAGCTGCGCACTCCGCCACCGCCTACCATCCCGCCAGGTAGGCTCGCTGGCGCCAGTTGGCTAACGTTGCGTCAACGACGTCCATCGACACGAGGAGCGGGAATGGCAAATCCGGTCGTGCATTTCGAGGTGGTTGGCAAGGACGCCGCGACGCTGTCGAAGTTCTACGGACAGGCGTTTGACTGGCAGCTCGAGGACGTGATGGAGGGCTCCTACTACATGGCCAAGACGGGCGGCGAGGGGGACATCGCCGGCGGCATCGGCGCCTCGCCCGAGGGGGCCGGCCACGTGATGTTCTACATCCAGGTCGACGACCCGGCGGCCGCGCTGGAGAAGATCAAGTCGCTCGGTGGCAGCACCGTCAGCGAGCCCATGGATGTGCCCGGGGGACCGACGATCGCGCACTTCGCCGATCCTGAGGGCCACGTCGTCGGGCTCGTCAGGGCAATGTAGGAGCGATCTCGGCCTTGCGCGCGACGCGCGGGATCGACAACGTGCGGCAACGGGCTCCTCCCCCCCGCGGAAGTGATTGAATGCCGTGCCGATATCGTCCAGGAGTCGCTGGGGGCTCAAGCTTCTGAAAGAAGGGAGGAGCTTTGCTCTCTCGACGTACCGCATGCCTGATCGCTGTCCTGTCGGCAAGCGCGGTGGCCCTGGTGGAGCGGCGCGGCCACCGCCGTACCACCGCATAACACGTGTGGACGTCTAGAGGTCGACCTCCGAGCCCATCTGCACGGTGCGCTTGCCCGGCAGCTGAAACCGCGACATCGGGCTGGCGGCATTGCGGGCCATGGCCACGAACAGCTTCTTGCGCCAAGGCGCCATGCCCGGCGCCTGCGTCGGGAGGATCGTGATCCGCGAGACGAAGTACGAGGCGTGCTCGAGGTCGAGGTTTCGCTCCAGCAAGCCTTGCTTGCGGGCCAGGGCCAGCGCGGCGGGCACGTCGCTGCGCTCCTGGTAGCCAAAGCGCGCGGTGATGTGGCGAACCTTCCAGAGTCCGCGGCCGGCGGTGCGGGCGGCGAAGCGGTCCTCGTCGCTGACGTAGGGCACGCCGACATTCTCAACCGAGACGATCACGACCTTCTCGTGCATGCCGTGCAGGTGGTCGACCTGGGCCCGCAGGGCCAATGGCGTCAACTGACTGTCCGGGCTGAGGTGGACCGCGACGCCCGCCGCTCGCTGCACCGGTGGCTCGCGGCTTGGCAGCTCGGCCAGGAACTCCTCCAGCGAGCCCTCCCGGGCGGAGCGGTTGCGCGTGACGATCTCGCGCCCTTTGCGCCAGTTGATCATCACGCCCGACAACACCAGTCCCACGAGCAGCGGCAGCCACGCGCCGTGGGCTACCTTGGCCAGGTTGGCGGTGAAGAAAGCGACCTCGACGACGAGGAACAGGGTCCCCAGCGCGGCGAGCTTCCAGCGTGCCATCCGCCACGACCGGGCGACAGCCAAGAACAGCACCGTGTCGAGCACGAATGTCCCCGTGACCGCGACCCCGTAGATGTTGGCCAGCTTCGATGAGCTGCCGAACGCCACCACGAGCACGACCACGCCGACGCACAACCCCCAGTTGATCGCCGGCACATAGATCTGGCCCTCCACCTTGGACGTGTGACGGACGTTGAGCATCGGCAAGAAACCCAACTGCACGGCCTGCCTGGCCATCGAAAATGAGCCGGAGATCACCGCCTGGGAGGCGATGATTGTCGCCACGGTTGCCAGCAGCACCATCGCGACGCGCGCGCCGGAGGGCACAAGCAAGAAGAACGGGTTGCGGACGCTCTGCGGGTGGGCAAGGATCAGCGCCCCCTGGCCAAGGTAGGACAGCAGCACGCCCGGCAGCACGATGGCAAACCACGACAGCCGGATCGGACCGGGGCCGAAGTGGCCCCGGTCGGCATACAGTGCCTCAGCGCCGGTCACGGCCAGCACCACCGAGCCCAGGACCAGGAAGGCGGCAAAGCCGTGGTCGAGAAAGAAACGCACGCCGTAGCTGGGCAATAAGCCCTGAAGGATGCCCGGGTGCTGGACCACCTCGTGGGCGCCCAGCACGGCGATGACCGCAAACCACACCAGCATCACGGGGCCAAAGACCACGCCAACCGTCCCGGTGCCAAAGCGCTGCGCCACGAACAGCGAGACCAGGATCGCCAGTGAGATCGGGATCACCAGGTGAGCAAGGCTCGGAGTAGCGACCTTGAGACCTTCAACGGCCGACATCACCGAGATCGCAGGGGTGATCATGCCGTCGCCCAGGAACAGCGATGCGCCGAAGATACCCAGCGTCACCAGCAGCGCCGCGCGCGCGACACCACGACGCTGCACGAGCGCCGTCAAAGCCATGACGCCCCCGTCGCCGCGGTTATGGGCGCGCATGATCACCCCCGCATACTTGACTGACACGACGATCATCAGGGCCATGAAGACCAGCGAGGTGATTCCGTAAACGCCGGCCGGCACGGCGCGAACCGTGCTGCCGTGTGCGGTGAAGACGACCTGCTCGGTGTACAAGGGGCTGGTGCCGATGTCACCGTAGACGACGCCAAGCGCCCCGATGGCGAGCATGATCCGCCCAGCGTGGGAAGCCGGCTCGGCGTCGACATCGTGCGCCCGCGCCGGGCGATCGGCCAGCGGCCTGGTCGCCGCCCCAGCGGCGTTCAGGTCGCGAAGCTTATGACCGCCCTCGTTAAAACTTCGTCTCATACCACCACATGGTGACGCCGGACTGGGCCCCGGCGCACAAGCCTCGCAGCTTTGTCAGCCTGCTGATCGCCCAAGGCGCCACGGTAGTTGAAGTCGCCCGCCAGGTCGGGCACGCACCAACGATGACACTCAGCACTAACGCGCACGTGTTCGAAGAGTTCGCAGGCGGTTGGCGACTGGATCTCCGTGGCTGACCTGATTTGCGTCGCGGCGAGCGCAATTGTGTCTGACGATATGTCCGTTTTGGTCCGCGTCCAATCCCCGGCCACTCCGCGACCGCACACAATCCCTAAAACCGAGGAAGCCCGCCGCCGGACATGAACCGGCAACCACTTTATTAAGTGCAATCTTGCAGGGCTTTTTGGCCTTGGCCACGTGTTTTGTGTGCCGCCGATTTGGCCCCCGGCACGCCAGGAAAACGCCCGGTGGGTCGAGCTCTTCGCCCGGACGGCCCTGAGCCAGCTCCCAAGATAGGGACCGCCGCCTCCCAACATAGGTGCTCCTCCCGATGCGCACCGCTACTGGCAGGTCTCATCTGCTGGCCGCCCGCAGGCGACGTCGGTGACGAAAGACGTCACGCCCTCGTGCGCTGGTGCTGGTCGGCCGTCTGGCTTGGCGCGGCCGCGCTATGGCTGCTCCCGGCCAACGACGGCAACACCTCGACTCAAAACGCGATCTCCACAGCCCCGGCAGGCGCTCGCTGGCTGTCCGGGATCCTGACATCGGTCGCGCATGCCGCCACCGGTCACGGAACCACGATCGCGCTCGCGCTGGCCGCGGCATCGGTATCCATCGGTGTCAGCCTCCTGTACAGGTGGCACACGAGGTTCTTCCTCGGCCTCGCGATCGCCCTCTCGGCCGGCTACTGGATCGTCGGCCAGGGCTTCGGCGGCGTGTTCAGCGGACGGGCCACCGATCCCGGAACCGCGCCGCTGATGATTCTCATCGCCTCACTGCTCCTTGCGCGAGAGCGCAACCCCAAGCGCTCACGGTGCGACCGGTTCGTCCCGCCGCGCGCCGACGTGCTACCGACGAGCCCCCGAGGCGTGACCGTACCTTTAGTCGCGCCCGGGCCACGATCCCCGACGCGTGACCGTACCTAGGTCACGCCCGGGATTTGCAGCTCGGAGATGGCGAGGTTGCCGGTGATCGGGTTATACGGCGCGGCGCTGGTCATGTCGAGCTTGAGCCTGGTCGTGGTCACGGGACTGAAGGTGATCGTCGACGGCGTGTTCGATGCGCCGGCGAATGTCACGTGCTGATGGCTGACGGGCGCCCAACCAATGCCGGTCCAGTAGTACACGGTCACAGTGGCGGGCAGCTCGTCGTTGGCGTCGACGATGAACGAGGGCCGCAGCGAGTCGACCTGCTTGGCCGGCGCCCAGGTGACGCTGACCCAGTCCTCAGGGCGAGCGTTGCTGACGTCGTTGAGCGTCTGGGTGGCCACCTTGGTGTAGCGATTTGACCAGTAGGTGGAGGGATCGCCGTCGAGCATCGTGGCCGGCAGCGTGTTGCTCACCCCGAAGTCAGAGCCGTAGCCGGAGAAGACGCCGCCGGAGAAGCTCGCGTCGGCCGTCGGCGGCAGATGACTCGGGGGCGGTGTCGCGGGGCTGCGCGGCAGCTGCACCTCGTGCGTGACGGGGCCGGATCGCGGGTGCCGGCTCGACGCGCAGCGTGATCTCGGCGCCGCGCAGACCGGGCGAGGTGATCCTGACGTGGATGGGCCCGGATCGTGTCCTGGCTTGCACGATGGCCAGCATCAAGCCATTGAAGGCGTCGTGGGTCGTGGCTTTGTAGCCCTCGGCGTCGTCCTGCTTGCCGTTGTCGGCGCCCTGGAAAGTGCCCGCACCAGTGACCGAGACGTGAACCGGGTTATCGGCATCTGGAACCTGGATGCCGTGGGCGTCGACGACATGAACCGTCACATAGGACAGCGCCTTGCCGTCGGCCAGCAGGGACGCCTTGTCGGCGGTAAGGCGCAGGGCGTCTGCGCGCCCTGCCGTGTCGACCTGGTCGCGGGCGACGACGTGGCCGCTCGCGTCGCGGGCCACCGCCACCAGCCGCCCGGGCTGGAACGGCACGTTCCAGGTCAGGTGCAGCTTGCCCGAGCTTCCGTTCGGGCTCTCATAGCTGCCGGGGCAGGTGCCGTCGGTGTAGTTCTTGTCGTCTCCGGGGCACTCGGTGGTCTCCAGGTAGTGCTTGCCAAACGTCGTCGTCTTACGCGTGAACGATTTGGTGCCGAGCGAGACCCCGTTGAGGAACAGCTCTACGGTCGGCTCGTTGGCGTAGGTCCACACCTGCACGACCTGCCCGCGCTTGTAGTCGGTCCAGTTCATGGGCACGATGTGGACCATCGGAGCGGGGTTCCACTGGGATTTGAACAGGTAGTACTGGTCCTTGGGAAAGCCGGCGGTGTCCTCGAGGCCGAAGAACGAGGTCTTGACCGGGAAGGTGGAGTACGGGGTCGGCTCGCCGATGTAATCCCAGCCCGACCACACGAACTCGCCCGCGAAGAACTTCCGGTCGCGATCGACCTTGAGGCTGTAGTCGCCGCTCAGTGTCCAGTCATCGAGGTTGTTGTCATATGAGGAGAGTTCCTCCTTGCCCGGCGTGAAGTTCTGGCCGGTGTTGAGCAGGCTCGGATCCTGGTAGTAGCCGCGTGTCGACGTCTCAGACGAGGACTCCGAGGCGAAGAAGAACTTCGTCGGATACTGGGCATGGAGACCGTCGATGGCCATGGCGGTGTCGTAGTTGACTCCGAGGCCGTCGAGGTTGCGCAGCATCTGGTCAGCGACCGAACCGGGCGCGGGCACGCTCCGGTAGCGGTCAGAGCCGGCCACGATCGGCCGCGTGGTGTCGATCGAGCGGATGTCGGCGATCAGCCGCCGCTCGATCGGGAGCGCCTGGGGCTCGGTCCAGTCCGGGATCTCGTTGCCGATCGACCACATGATCACGGCCGGCGAGTTCTTGGCCTCGTTGACCATTTCCTTGATGTCGTAGTCGCTCCACTGGTTGAAGTACAGGTGGTAGTCAGCGCTCAGCTTGCCGACATCCCAGGCGTCAAAGGCCTCCACCATCATCACGATCCCCAGGCGCTGGCAGATGTCGATCAGCTCGGGCGAGGGTGGGTTGTGGGAGGTGCGAAACGCGTTGACCCCCATCGCCTTCAGCGCGCTCATCTGCCGCCACATCGCGTCGTAGTTGTCGACCGAGCCAAGCGCCCCTTCGTCGTTGTGGAGATCGACACCCTGGAGCTTGAGGTGGTGTCCATTCAGGAACACGCCCCCGTTGGGGTCAAACACCAGCCAGCGCACGCCGAAGGTGACAGTGCCGGAGTCCACCGTGCGGTGGTGGCGGATGACCTCCGTTCGCAGCCGATACAGGTAGGGACGGGTCGTCGACCACAGATGGGGGTGGGCAAGACGCAGGTCCCTGGTCGTGCTGGCCCCGTTGCGCCCGACTGCGGTCGGACCCGAGCTGCCCCGCCCGACCACCTTGCCCTGGGCGTTGATGATCGCGTAGCGCAGGCGCACAGTGGCGTGCTCGCCGCTGTCGTTGGCGAGGTTGGTGGCCACGTGCACCTTCGCGTAGCCGTGGTGGATCGTGCTGGCAAGATCGGGCGTGGTCACGAACGAGCCCCAGCGCGCGATATGGACCGGGTTCACGACTGTCAGGTGGACATGCCGCGTGATGCCGCTGCCCGAGTACCAGCGGCTGCTCGGTTCGAGGTTCTGGACGACGACGGCGATCACGTTCGGGGTGTGGCCATCGGTGTGCACCAGCCCCGTGACGTCATAGCTGTAGCCGGTGTAGCCATAGGGGTGGTTGCCCACCAGCTGGCCGTTGACGTACACGTACGAATTCTCAAACACGCCGTCGAAGTCGACCGAGATGCGCTTGCCCGTCATCGAGTGCGGGAGGATGAACGTCTTGCGATACCACCCCAGGCCGCCCGGGAAGAAGCCGGTCGCATTGCTCTGGTCGGGCTGGGGGTTCAGGGTGATGCTCCAGTCGTGGGGAAGCGTCAGCCGAGGCCAGGACGAGTCCGGGAAGCCGGGCGCGGCTGCCCGCGGATCCGAAGAGTTGCCATAGATGCCGGAGGGGTCGCTGGTGTTCTCGGTGTTGACGAGCTTGAAGCGCCAGCCCTTGTCGAAGTTGAGCGTTCGCGCGCCCTCGTTGAGAACGCCGAGATTGGGATCGCCGCTGCCCGTGCTCCAGCCCACCGGACCGACATCGCCCGTCGCCGCGCCCGCGCCCGCGGGAACCAGCGCGATCAGTGCCGCAGTCGCCACCAGCGCCAACACAACCCGGCGCACCGATACAAGATCCATGCCTCGCCTCGCTCTCGACGTACCAGCGCTGAACACTTCCCCGCAACCGTCCCTTAAAAACATAAATGTAGAGCGCTCTGGGAGCGGAAGGTCGAACACGACGCGGCCACGTAAGCGCGGCCGTTACCGTGCGGACCGTCCTCGGCGGCCTGTCCGACTTCGCCGATCGGGTCGGCCCGGTAGCGTGCGGCGTAAGGATGAACATGCTCGCTGCGGCCTTCGCCCCCGTGCATCAGCAGTATCTGCTGGAGGCTCGGCAGATGCAGGCTCTGTCATTCGCGGTGCATATCCCGCTGGTGTGCTTCGGGATCGCGTTCCCCGCGATGGTGGTGTTCATGGAGTGGCTGGGGATGCGGAGCGGCGACCCGCTATATCGGACGGTGGCCCGGCGCTGGAGCCGGATCGTGTTGGCGCTGTTCGCGATTGGCGTGATCACGGGCACGATCCTCAGCTTTGAGATGGGCCTGCTGTGGCCGAACTTCACGGCCACCTTCGGCAGCGTATTCGGGCTGGGCTTCGCGATCGAGGGGTTCTCGTTCTTCCTGGAGGCGATCTTCATCGGGATCTACGCCTACGGGTGGGACCGGCTGTCACCGCGGATGCACCTCCTGTCCGGGCTGCCCATCGTGATCACGGGCTTTACCGGTTCGCTGACGGTGATTTCGGTCAACGCTTGGATGAACCACCCCGGGGGATTTCGCCTCGCCGGCGGCAAGGTGGTCGACGTCGATCCGTGGAGCGCGCTGTTTGGCAATTCGCTGCTGTGGTCTGAACTGGTCCACATGTACATCGCCGGGTATATGGTCACGGGGTTCGTGATGGCGGGCGCCTATGCGTTCTGCCGGCTGCGCGGGCGATGGACGCGGTATGAGCGCGTGGCGATGACCATTCCGCTCACGATCGCTTGCCTGGCGGCGCCGGTCCAGGTGCTCGTGGGCGACTGGATCGCGCGGGTGATCGCGGTCGAGCAACCGATCAAGCTGGCCGCGATCGAGGGGCTGTACAGAACGACCCGCGGCGCCAGCGAGCACATCCTCGGCTGGTACACCAACGGTCAGGTCAAGTACGGGATTGGGATCCCTCACCTGCTGTCGCTGCTGGCCTTCCACAGCTGGAACGCCCCCGTCACGGGCCTGGAGACGGTATCGGCGAGCCAGCGTCCGCCGATCAACATCACCCGCCTCTCCTTTCAGACGATGGTTGGGATCGGCACGCTGCTGGCGCTGCTGGGCCTCTTTTATCTGTTCATGCGCCTCCGCCGGCGGGGGCTTCCGCGCTCCAAATGGTTCTATTGGGCGGTTGTCGTGTCAGGCCCCGCGGCGACGGTCGCGCTGATCGCCGGCTGGGTGACGACCGAGGTCGGCCGCCAGCCCTGGGTGGTCTACCACGTGATGACCACCGCCCAGTCCGTCACCGGCGCGAGCGGGATTCCCGTCGGCTACACCGCGCTGGTCATCACCTACATCGCCGTCGCGGCGGCGCTGGCATGGATCCTGCGCCGGCTGGCGCGCTCGCCGCTTGACATCCCCGGCGCCGACGCGCCTCCCGATCCGACCCCGCAGCTTGTCTGATGCTCGACGCGCTCCCACTCGTGTTCGTGCTCATCGGGCTGGTGCTGTACACGGTGCTGGCGGGTGCGGACTTCGGGGCTGGCATGTGGCAGCTGATAAGCGGCGGCGGCGAGCAGGGCGAGCGGATCCGCGACCACTGCCATCACTCGATGGGACCCGTATGGGAGGCCAACCATGTGTGGCTCATCTTCGTGCTGACCGTGACGTGGACGGCGTACCCGGTGTTCTTCGGGTCGGTGGCCTCGACGCTGGCGGTGGCGCTGTTCATCGCCGCGCTCGGGATCATCCTGCGCGGCGCCAGCTACGCGCTGCGCTCCGGCGCCGCCGGGACTCGGGAGCTGCGGACGATCGATGGCATGTTCGCGGTGGCGTCGCTGGTGACGCCGTTCGCGCTCGGCGCGACCGCGGGCGGCATCGCGGCCGAACGCGTGCCGGTCGGCAACGCGACAGGGAATCTGATCACCAGCTGGCTGAACCCGACGTCGATTCTTATCGGCCTGTTGGCGGTCGCGTTCTCCGCTTACCTGGCCGCCGTCTACCTCGCCGCCGACGCGGCCAGGCGCGGGGAGACCGACCTGGTAGAGGCGTTCCGGGTGCGGGCCCTGGCCGCCGGCGCCGCCGCCGGCGGCCTGGCGCTGGCCGGGCTCATCGTCGTCCACGCCAATGTCCACCCGCTGTACTCCGGCCTCGTCCACGGCGCCGCGCTCGTGGTCCTCATCCTGTCTGTCGTCGTGGGCACCGCGACGATGGGCCTCAACGCGACGCGTCGGTTCGAGCTGGCGCGCTACACGGCCGCGCTCGCCGTCGCGCTCGTCGTCGCGGACTGGGCGTTTGCGCGGTGGCCGACCCTCCTGACCGGCCTGACGGTCGACCAGGCGGCCGGCCCGCACGACACGATGGTGGCGGTCGTGGTGGCGGTCCTTGCGGGAGCAGTCCTGCTGTTCCCCGCGCTCGCAGTCCTGTTCGCCCTGACCCTGCGAGGCCACCTCGGAGCCCACCGCGAGCAGACCGAACCAGTGGCCAGTGCGGGTCAGAGCGCGGTCGCCCAGCTGCTTCTGGGTCCGACGCTCGGGACCCGCCTGGCGGTGGCGCTGCTGATCCTCGGCATCGGGCTGCTCAACGTGGCGGACGCGGCGTGGGCGCATGCCATCGGCGTGGTCAGCCTGCTCGCCTTCGTCCTCGTGGGGTTCGCCGCGCTCGTGCCCCGGGCGCTGGCCGAGGACGCCTGAGCGTCGTCAGCGTGGCTTCCGCATCCACGAAGCCCGCGCTGTCTCGCCGTGCGCGAACACCCGCTTAGATTCGCAAGGAGCTCATGTCCAGCCATACATCTGCACCGCCTCCCGATACCAACGAACTGAACGGCATCCGTGTCCTGGTGACCGGCGCCACCAGCGGCCTGGGCGCGGCGATGGCCGCCGCGCTCGCCGGGGCGGGTGCCCGGGTGATGGTCACCGGCCGCGATCAGGCCCGGGCGGAGGAGTCCGCGCGACAGCTCGGATCCTCGGTCATCTGGTCTCAGCTCGACGTCCGTGACGAGCGTTCGGTTGGTGCTTGTGTCGCTCGGGCTCGCGACGCATGGGGAGGCATCGACATGCTCGTAAACAACGCCGGCATCGGTATGCGGTCAGTCAATCCCAGGTTCCTGACGGACCCACAGCCGTTCTGGGAGGTCACGCCGGACGGATTTCGCGACGTCATGAACACCAAGGTCGTCGGCTGTTTCTTGATGGCCCGCGAGGTGATGCCGCTGATGCTCGGCGAGGGCGGCGGGCGGATCGTCAACATCTCGATGAACGAGCAGACGATGGTCCGCCGTGGCTTTGTGCCGTACGGGCCCGCGGGCGCGGGCGTCGAGGCGTTGTCGCGGGTGATGGCCGCAGATCTGGCCGGCAGCCCTGTGAGCGTCAACATCCTGCTCCCCGGCGGTCGCGGCACCCGGACCGGGATGGTTCCCGACGATGCTCCTGACGAGGTCCAGGCCCGACTGCTCGATCCAGCCGTGATGGGCCCGCCGATCGTGTGGCTCGCGTCAGACCAGGCCGCCGGCGTGCACGACCGGCGCATCGTGGCCAGCGAATTCGACGCGGGGTCGAGCCCGAACTGAGAGCTGCGCGTTCCGCGCGTCGTCCGCGTTGGAGGGACCGGCGGCTGCTCTCGCGATCCTCTGGCCGCGCGCCAGCGCCCAAAGCGGGAGCCACAATACGCTGGCCCGGATGGTTACCCTCGCCTACCGGCGTATCGCGAGGGAGGATTGGCAGTGACGAGAGACGTGGTGGTAGTGGACATCGCCGCACGGCGCGCGACCATCGATTTGAATCGCCCGGAGAAGCTCAACGCTCTAAACATGGAGCTTGTGACGTCGCTCGAGAACGCAGCGGAGCGAGTGGCCGCTGATTCTCGGGTCGACGTCGTCGTCGTGCGCGGCCGTGGGAGAAGCTTCTGCGCTGGTCTGGACCTCGGTATGTTCGCCGCCGAGGGAATGTCGCAGGAGTTCTATCGTCGTCAGGAGCGGGGCTTCAGGCTGTTGGAAACGACGGATAAGACGGTGATCGCGGCGATTCATGGCCATTGCCTGGGCGGGGGCGTGCAGTTGGCGGCCGCGTGCGACATCCGGGTCGCGAGCACTGATTCGGTGATCGGGCTTCCCGCGGTCGACGAGGGGCTCTTCCCGGGGATGGCGCCCTACCGGCTGCCGAGGCTGATTGGTAAGGGTCGCGCAGCATCGTTGATCCTGACTGGACGGCAGATCGGTGCGGAGGAGGCGGGCCGGATCGGTTTGGTCGACCACGTCGTCGACGCGGCCAAGTTTGACGAGCAGCTGACCGCTGTTGTGGAGGGCTATGCGCGTACGCCGCGCCAGGCAGCGGCCGCGTCGAAGCGGCTCATTGCCTCATCGTATGATCTGCCGTTCGAGGCGGCCTTGCGAGAGTCGGAGGTGCTGCTCGACGAGTGCCTGCAGTCTCCGGAGGTGGCGCGGGCGCGTGCTGCCTGGACGCACAGGACCTAGGCGCCGCTGACGTAACGTTCCCGTCCGGCCCAGTACGGCTCGCGCAGGATCCGCTTGAGGACCTTCCCGGTTGCCGTGCGAGGGAGAGCGTCGACGAAGTCGACCGAGCGCGGCCGCTCAAAGCCGCCCAGGCGCGGCCGGAGGAATGCGAGGATCTCTTCCTCGGCGCAGACGCTCCCGGGACGAACCGCGACGATCGCTTTGACCGCTTCGCCCCATCGCTCATCGGGTATCCCGATCACCGCCGCGTCAGCGATCGCGGGATGCTGGAGGAGCGCCTGCTCGACAATCCGCGGATACACGTTCTCTCCGCCGGAGACGATCATGTCTTTGACCCGGTCCTCGACAAACAGGTATCCGTGCTCGTCGAGGCGGCCGACGTCGCCGGTGTGTAGCCAGCCGTCGCGAAGCGCCTGGGCGGTCTCGTCCGGGCGCTGCCAATAGCCGCTCATCAGCTGCGGGCCGCGCGCCACGATCTCACCTGGACCTCCCGCTGCCGTCGGGACACCAGTGGCGTCGACCACCTGTAGCGTTGTCCCCGCCGCCGGTCTTCCGGCAGACAGCAGCAGCTCGGGTCGGGTGTCGAGGGCAACCCGGTGGTCAGCCGCAGTCAGGAATGTCAGCGCCTGCGCCGCCTCGGTCATGCCGTAGGACTGCACGAACTCGCAGCGGAATGTGTCGATCGCCCATCGCAGCGTCTCCTCCGCGATCGGCGAGGCACCGTAGTAGATCGAACGCAAGACCTCGTAGCGCCGATCAGCAACGTCCTCGACTGTGACCAGACAGGCGTGGAGCATCGCGGGGACGAGCGTGGCGACGCTGATCCGCTCCCGCTGCAGGACGCGCAGAACGTGCTCAGGATCGAACGCGTCGAGGACGAACACAGAGCCCCCGCGGCATAAGACCGAAAACGCAGCCGGTATCACGGCCGCATGGAACAACGGGAGGACCACGAGCCCCCGATCTCCCGGCGAGACGGGATGAGCCAGCGCAATCTGGAGCAAATTCGAGATGACGGCACCGTGGCTCAACACCGCGCCCTTCGGCGCCCCGGTGGTACCGCTCGTGTACATCTGGTACAGCGCATCGTCGGGGCTGACCTCGACCTCTGGCGGCACCGCAGGTCCTTCCGACAGCCACAGCTCCAGGGACTCCCATCCGTCGCGATCATCGCCACCCGCGGCCACGAAATGCTCGACGCTCTTCAGCTCGTCGCGGATCTCGTCAGCGCTGGCGAGCTGCTCGCGCCCGACGATGAGCACCGACGGCTCCGCGTCGTTCAGAATGCCAAGCCACTCAGTGCAGACAAGGCGTGAGTTGACGGGCAGCAGGACCACACCGGCCTTCGCCGCAGCGAAATACAGCACCGGGTACCACGCAATGTTCCCGGCCAGCACCGCCACCCTGCTGCCCTTCCGGCATCCCAGCGCGACTAGCCGATTGGCCACGCGGTTCGCAACCGACGCGGCCTCCGCGTAGCTCACCACATGCCCACCGGCCACCGCGAACTCCGCGTAAGGACGCTCCCGCGCCCAATAGTCGAGGAAATCGTGAAGCCGCACCGGCACCTCGCGCGCAATCCGACCTTTGCGTCACGCGCGCACGGCGTCGTATTTTATTCCGGCGGGCCCGTTGCCTCACCGGATCTGCCGGCCGCCGCGGTCAGGCCTTGGCGCGCGCGGCTTCGGCTGGTGGGATTCCATTCGGTGCGGGCGCGGCGACGATTGGCTGGGCGGTGATCGGTGTTCGCCGGCTGAAGAGCAAGGCGATCATGCCGCCGCACCCAGGCACCCAGATCGAGATTGCGTGATAGGCGAGCACAGCTCCGATCGATGCCGCGGGGGGAAGGCCATAGATAACCAGCGCGGCGGCGAGGCCCGAATCGAGCACTCCGAGTCCGGCCGGCATCGGAATGGTTGCGGTCAGGTAGCCGATGCAGCAGGCGATCAGAACCGCCAGGAAGCCGAGGCGGTGGCCGGTTGCTGCGCAAGCCGCCCACAGGGCGGCGACGTCGAGGCAGGTAAAGCCGGCCGCGCCGAGCAGTCGCCAGGTTGGATGGCGGACCGCTGCCCACGCTCCGTCTAGCCCGACGGTCAACGCGCGAATGGGCGCTGGCGTCCGTTGACCGCCGCGGCGGCTGAGGACCACGATCAGCGTGGCACTGGAAAGGACCCCGACCGATCCGAGGATTGGAATGCCGGCGTGGCTCAGATCGAGTGGACCATCAGGGACTCCGGCGAACAGCAACACGCCCGCCACGCCGTTGGCGACAAATCCGACCGCGACAAGCAAACACAGCAGCGCCCCACTACGGCCGAGAAGCTGCCTCATGCCTATCCCGTTGCCGCGCATCACCAGGCCGGTTGCGGCCACCGAGGTGATGTTGCCGCCGGGAAGGAGCGCGCCGGCGCCCATCGCGATCCAGGCCACCCGGCGGCTGTCGCGGCGTGACGGCTCGGGAAAGAAGTAGCGAAATACGATCACGTAGCTCAGGCACGACAAGATCTCCAGCACGACAGCGGCCGCCAGCCACGCCAGACTCATGTGGCCGATCTGGTCAAACACCTTCGCCGGCGGCGCGACCAGAAAAAGGAGGCCGACTGAGATCGCGCCGATCACCAACAGAGCCGCGCCCCGCCAGGTCGGCCGCAGCCTCCGCGTTTTCTCCGCGGGTTGGCCGCGGCCCGCGCTGGTCATGTATCAGTCGCTTGCCATGAGGTCCTGGATCTTCGCGCACTTCGGGATGCAGCGCATCAACGCATGGCCATACCCGTTTGTGGCTGTGGCTGGCGGCTGGCGCGCTGGGCCGATGGTGCGCGTCGGCGGTTGCACTGTTGGCGGCTTGGCTTGAGTCGGCTGGTGCGAAGCCGTTCTAGGACGGCGATGTCGTCGAGGTCCTGTCGACGCTTGGGGGCGGGCCGGTCGCGAAACTGTGCGGCCGCGGTCTTCATCCGGATCAGATCATCAGGATGAGCGATCAACAGCGTCACGTCACGGATCTCGACCGCCAGTGCGCTCGCAGGTCCTCATAGCGCGCGGGCGCCGGGGGTCTGCTCGACCGCGAACACGTCCAGATCGCCGTGGCGGGTGCGCATCAAGAAGTTGCCACCGTCATTGAGCGTCTTGGGATCGCCGAGGTCAAGACCGAGCACGTCAGCGTCGACGCCGCGCAGCTCAGCCTTCAGCTCGCGCAGCGCGCCGGCGAGACGACGCATGTTCTCGGGCGTCCAAGCCGCGATCACGTCGAGGTCGATCGTCGTGCGCGTGTGGCCATGGGCCTGTAGCGCCACTCCGCCGATACACCACGAAGTCGAGGTCATGGCCGGCCAGCGCGGCGACGATCTGGTGGGCGTCAAGCGCCTTCTCAGGACCGGCCACGGGCTCGCGCTCCCGCGGCGGCGACCTCACCCGCGAATCGGTTCCAGCTCATCGCTCGCTCAAGGCGCTCGGCCATCGATGAGGCGCTTTGCGCCGCGAGCTGATCGGTATCGAACGGGATCTCGCGCGGCCGCGAGTCAAGCACCAGCTCCTCACCCACCGCGGCCGCCAGGCGGGCGAGCATCTCGACCGTGGGCGAGACGCGCCCGTGCTCGATCCGGCTGATCGCCTGCTGCGTCGTTCGGGCCCGGTAGGCCAGCTCGCTCTGTGTCAGCCGATGGCGAACGCGGAGCTCGTGGACAAGTGCTGCCGCATCCATGGCACACATCATATCTGGCGTGGCCGTAGACGGGAGCGCATTGGCGGCGGGTTCGCTCAGGTCTTGCGCTCCGAGGGTCTGCCGTGGAGAATCAGGCGAGAGAGGGCCTTCGGTGACGGTGGACAGCTCAGCGACGGTTGGGCGCGCGTTGTCGCTGGTGCTGCTCGAGCGCGACGATCATCTGGCCGCGTTGCGCGATCTGCTGGCGGCGGTGGTAACGGGCCGGCAGGATCGATGCCCCGCGCGGGCGGCGGAGCCTATGCTGGGCCGCCAAGGTAGTCGGACTCGAGCACCAGATCCTTGAGCAGGGATTGGTACTCGAGGTGGGCGTCGTGCTCGACCGTCCGCGAGCTTCGGCCCTGGCGCTCCTTGAGGTACGCGCGGTACTCCGGCGCGCCCGGGAACTTGACGTTATCGGCGACGACCACCGAGCCGGGATGGAGCCACCCTCGTCCTAGGATCAGTTCGAGGTCTGACACGTACACATTTTTGTCGTGGTCGATGAATACGAAGTCGAGTGACCCAGCGGCGAACCCGTGCTCTGCCTCGAGCGTCGCGATCGGGCCGCCGTCGCCAAGGGTCCCGACGAGCAACGCAACGCGATCGCTGATGCCGGCGTGCTCCCAGATACGGCGGGCGATGACCGCGTTTGCGGGGTTGAACTCGATCGACACGAGTCGCGCATCATTTGGCATCGCGCGGCAGATTCGCAGCGCGCTGTACCCACAGTAGGTCCCCAGCTCGAGAAGCTGCGAGGGGCGAGCGCGGCGGACCGCCTCGTCGAGGATCGCCCCCTTCTCATCGCCGACGTTGATCATGAAGCTGCGCTGATAGCAGTACTCGTCGATCGCTCGGATCACGTCGTCGAGGTCCCCTTGGCGAGCGTTCTGCAGCACGTAGTCGGCAAGCCGTTCCTCGCGCCCGTCGCCCACCTGCCAGACGCGCATCAGCCGCCTCATCGAGAGCAACAACCGGATGAATGACCATCGCATGAACGGCATTCGTCTGCCGCCTATCTCCAGGATCGCTCCAGACTGATGGCGCGGGGCGCTGGTCGGCTGGACGAGGGCTGGGCTGCCGCAGGCGCCGTCGGTGGCACTGCCGCGCAGCTCGTGATGCGGCGTGGGGGCGCCCTTCGTTGCGCTCTGTTCATCCGCAAACGTTTTCATCTTGTCTCCTGATCTGCACCGGGCGCACCGTCTGGCTTGGTTGGCGCGCTGTCAACGACGCGAGTATCGCCCTCGCCCTGGAGCGCGCACATCGGCAGAATCACGGCATCTAGCCGGTCTCGGCTACGTACTTAAGGAGGCGGTGGGTAAAGACGCGTGCGAGGCCAGCGCGACACGATTCGGGCTGTGGGTTTTTGTCAGCAGCCGCTCGACGTGCTTTTCGACGGTCCGCCGGGACAGGTAGAGCCGCGCGGCGATCTGCGGTTGGTCAAACCTTGAGCGAGCAGTAGGAGCACGTCCATTTCGCGTGAGCTGACTCCCGCCGTCACGAGCTGTGCGGGAACAGTTGCATGGCCACGGCCGCGACGGGGGACCGGCCGCCCGGCAGCGCGCAGCAGCGCCCGCGCGGCCTCGGCGGGAGACGGCGTGCCGGCGCCGGCAAAGAACGCGATCGCCGCGCCCAGCAGCCGCTGGCCCGTCATCGACCCCGCCGCCAGCAGCCGCTCACCAACGTGCCGGTAGGCGACGGCCCGAAACCACGGGGTCGGCTCGAGCAGTGGCTCGGCGCGCGCGAGCCGTGCATCGGCACCAGCAAGATCTTCGTCGGCAGCGACGATCAGCACGGCTTCGGCGGCGAGGCACAATCCCGCGATCGTCGGCTGCCAGAGCACACGCCTGCGCTCGAGTCGTTCGCGCACCCGCCCGAATCCGCTCGGGTCGGTCAAGGCGGCCAACAGCGCCCACAGTCCGAGGTACGGTCGCGGCTCGAGCCGCTGGCGCCACCAGAGCTCGGCGGCACCCTCCACTGCGATCCGCGCGGCATCCAGGTCCTCGCGACCCAGCGCCACCGCGGCCCGGACGTGACCGTCCATCAGCGCACAGCCACGCGCGTTATCGCCGATGATCGGCTCTGCCTCTGCGAGCAGCCTCTCCGCTTCCTCGGGGCCCCCGGTGAGGGCGGCGGCCCATGCCTGCTTGATCAGACCGGCGGCGAGCACCCACCCGAGCCGGTACCGGCGTCCCAGCACCACCGTACGCGCCGCCCAAGCACGCGCATCATCCAGCTCGAAACGCAGCACGCCGAGCATCGCGAGGTCATGCGTTGATGCCGCCGCGAGCGCCGCCATGCCCGCGTCGAGCGCCGCCTCACGCGCAAGCGCCACCCGCTCGGTCGAGCCGATACGCAGCACGTCCAGGCCGCCCAGCGCAGCCAGGGCGCGCGCTCGCAACGTCGCCAGCCCCCTGCATTCGGCCAGTGTCAAGGCCCGGGAGAACAATCTCTCAGCTTGCTGCACGTCGGCCGCGGTGGCGCTCTCGCCGGCGAGCAGCCAGGCCTCGCAGGCGATCGCATCGTCGCCCCGGGCGGCAGCGCGTGCTGCGACCGACCGCGCGATCCGCTCGGCCTCCCTGTGGCGGAAGCGGCCCAACGCGATACTCGCGGCTAGCAGCTCGAGACGCTCACCCAGCCTCGAGCGCGGCTGGGCGCGCGCCGCGACCAGCCGCCGCTCGGCTTCATCCCAGTCCAGGCGGATCAGGGCCGCTTGAGCTAGCGCAAGGTCTACCCGCGCCTCCGCAGCCTGACCGCGACGCCCAGAAGACAGCCGCTCGCCGAGCTCCCGCGCCCGCTCGAAGCGCCCCGCCGCGACCAGCGACTCGAGCAGCTCGAGCTGCACCGGCCGCGCCGCGCTTTCGTTAGTGAGCACCACCGCACGCTCGAGCGCGTCGGCGGCCGCGCCCAGAGCGCCACGATCACGCGCACGCTTGCTCGCTACCCGCAGCAACGCGACGGCGCGCTCATCTCGCCCCGCAAGCTGGGCCAGCTCAACGGCCAGGCCACACCACCCACCAGGCAACCCCGGATGGGCTTGCTCTACGGCGGCCAGCCCGCGCCGGCGACAGCGCGCCGCTCCGGCGGCGGCGTACGCTCGAGCACCGCGTCACGGACCAACGCGTGGCGAAACCGCATCCGGTCCATCCCCAACTCATGGTCCGCCTCCACCAGACGCGCGTCCGCGCAAGCACGCAGAGCCGCCGACACCTCACTACCCGGTAGGCCCGTGCACGCCGAAAGCAGCGCGGTGTCGAAGCTGCGTCCCAACACCGCCGCCGCAGCCAGTACGACAGGGGCCGGGTCGATCAGCGCCGCGACCCTCTCCTCGACGCTGGCCACAAAGCTCAACGACAAGCGGAGGCCAACCCGCTCGTCCGCGTGCCACTCCTCCCCCTCTCGTCGCAAGGCACCGGCAGCGATCAGCCCTCCAAGCAACTCCTCGACGAACAACGGCAGCCCCTCCGCTCGTGCCTGCAAGAGCTCGGAAACCAAACTCGGCACGGCACTGCCAAGCCGAGCCGTGGCCAGTTCGAGCACCTCATCCCGGGCAAGCCGACCAAGTTCGAGCCACCGCACCGCCCCCCGCCTCCCAAGCTCTCGCAACGACACCAGGGGCGCGGATGGCTGATCGTCGCGCACCGTTCCCACCAGTAGCAGGCGCTCGGTGCCAACGTTGTCCGCCAGATACTCAACCAGCGCCAGCGACTCGGGATCCGCCCCCTGCAGGTCCTCCAAGCCAAGCACGACGCCGCGCGAACCCGCGAGCAGTCGGAGTAGTCGCAACACCCCCTCGGCAAGGAAGACGAGCTCCGGTGCGACGTCGCTCGTCGTCTCAAACCATCCAGGCAACATGTGCGCCAGCGCCGGCGCGAAACGCCGCAAGCTCGCTTCCGTCACCGCACGTTCCCGCAAGCCCCCCGCCAGCGCCTCGGCCACCGCGCGAAACGGCGCCTGTCCCGCCCCCGAGGCCGCCCGCCCACGCAGCACCAGCATCCCCGAACCACGCGCCCGCTCCGACACCTCCGCCAACAACCGCGACTTCCCAACCCCCGCCTCCCCCGCCAACAACCGCGACTTCCCAACCCCCGCCTCCCCCGCCACGACAAACGCCGCCACAGCGCCGTCACGGCATCCAGCTCCAGCACGCTCGAGCACACCAAGCTCGGCCTCCCGGGCAACGAACACCCCCGGAACGAGCTCCACCACGCCCAGATGATCCCACACCCCCATCCTGATCCGCCATAGCCACGGTGGCGCGTAGCGGCCTGCTCCGAGCTACGAAAGCAGCGACGTCCTCGATCGATCTGACGCTGCCGGTCTCCCATAAGAACCAGCTACCGGTTCGAGGTGGCCGGCGCGGCTGGCGGCTGCTGCTCCCTGGCAGATGCAGGCGTCGGAAAAAGCAGCGGACGGCTGCTTTGCCCGGCCTGACGTCGCGAAGCCGACGATCGCGTGCGCGACCGGGCGGACAATCGTGTCGGGAGTCTCGTCTTTGTCCTGCTTGCATCCCGATTCGTGCCAGATCGTGTTTGGTCGCGCCCCGCTTTGGGTAGCAATTGGAACATCGCCGCATGTGCGTCTCAGGGTGGGAAGGTGGGCCGTCCGGGAGTTAGCCGCGGTTTTCAACATCCGCGATCCTCAAGGGAGGTATCAGATGCCAGGAATGACAGAAGCCTATGCGTGGCAAGGCCGCGCGATTATTGGCTCGGACGGCGAGCAGATCGGCACCGTCACGGAGGTCTACGAGGACCAGCACACCGGCAAGCCGGAATGGGCGACGGTATCCAGCGGCCTGTTTGGTATGAAGTCCCATTTCGTCCCATTGGCGGGTGCATCGCCTCACGGGGAGGACGTTCGTGTTCAGGTGACCAAGGACCAGGTCAAGGACGCGCCCGGCGTTGATCCTGATGGCGAGCTGTCCGAGGAGGAAGAACAGCGGCTCTTCGAGCACTACGGGGTGCCGTACACGACCGAGGGCAGCACGACGGCCGAGGGCGCGCCTCAGAGTGCCGCTGGCACACGCGGCGACGATGACGCGATGACGCGCTCCGAAGAGGAGGTGCATGTAGGCACCGCTCGGCGCGAGCGCGGACGGGTCCGGCTGCGCAAGTACGTCGTCACCGAGCAGGTCCAGCAGACCGTTCCGGTGAGCCGCGAGGAGGTTCGCGTTGAGCGTGAGCCGATCACCGATGAGAACGTCGACCAGGCACTGTCCGGGGCGGAGATCTCCGAAGGCGAGCACGAGGTCGTGCTTCATGAGGAGGAGCCGGTGGTCGAGAAGCGCGCGGTTCCGAAGGAACGGGTTCGTCTCAGCAAGGACACCGTCACCGATGAGCGTGAAGTTTCTGAGGAGGTCCGCAAGGAGCGGATCGAGGCCGAGGACGACCGCCGGCGCTAATTGAGCACCGGCGCGGTACCCGCGGCGACGAACACACACTGAGAAAGGAGTGGTATGTCCACGCAGGCACACCAGCCGCGCTCGCCTGCCGCGGGCGACGGCGAGTCCGCTGACGCGCAGGCCAAGGCGCACGAGAAGGCTCAGAAGGTTGCGGGCCAAGCGCAGGAGAAGGCTCAGGAGGCTGCCGGGCAGGCGCAGGCAAAACTTCGTGAGCAGCTCGATCAACGGTCGTCCCAGCTGGCCGAGCAAATCACTGGCCAGGCGTCTGATCTCCGAACGGTGAGCGAGACGTTGCGCGACCAGGGCAAGGAAGGGCCGGCGAAGGCGGCTGATCGTCTGGCGGGCTACGCAGAGAAGGTTGGGAGTTATCTGCGCGATAAGGATTCAGACGCGCTGCTTCGGGACGCTGAGGAGTTCGGCCGACGTCGGCCTGCGGTGGTCGCTGCCGGCGGTGTCGCGCTGGGGTTTGTGGCGTCACGCTTCTTGAAGGCGTCTAGTGCCCAGCGGTATTCGTCGCAGCACGCCGCGCAGCTCCCACCGCCAGGTCGGGGAGTGCCGCCGGCGGCCCTGCCCAGTGATGGGCTGGCCTCGCCGCCGCCGGTGCCTGGCGCTACGCCGCCTCCGCGCGGCGATGTGCCTCCCAGGACACCCAAGGTGTGACGATGGCCACCAGTAACGAGAAGCCGAATGGCGGTCTGAGCGAGCAGTCGATGGGAGAGCTGTTCAAGCAGCTCTCGGACGACCTTTCGACGTTGGTGCGGCAAGAGCTGCGGCTCGCGCAGGCGGAGATGAAGGAGAAGGGCAAGAAAGCCGGCATCGGCGCCGGGTTGGTCGGCGGCGCGGGCATCGTTGGGCTGATTGCCCTCCTGACGCTGACGACTTGTCTCGTCGCCGCGTTGGCGACCGCAATGGACGTCTGGTTGGCGGCGCTGATCGTGACCGTCGTCTACGGCGCAGTAGCCGGGGCGATGGCGCTGATCGGCAAGAACCGGGTGTCCGAAGCAACACCACCCGTACCCGAGCAAACCGTTGAGACCGTGAAGGAGGACGTGCAATGGGCGAAGACCCAGCTGCCATCCGGGAGCAAATAGAGGAGACCCGCGAGCGCATGGGGGAGACGGTTGACGCCCTCGGCTACAAGGCCGACGTTCCATCTCGAGCCAAAGCGTCGATCAGCGGGAAGGTCCAAGACGTCAAAGCGAAGATCACAGGCGCGGGTTCTCAAGTCTCAGACGCGACCCCGGGCACCGAGGACGTCAAGCAGGTCGCCACGCGGGCGGTGGGGGTGGCGCAGGAGAACCCTCTCGGGCTCGCGATCGGTGCCGTGGCGACCGGTTTCCTGGCTGGGATGCTGATTCCCTCGACCAAGGTCGAGGACGAGCGCCTCGGCCCGCTCGCCGACCAGGTCAAAGAGCAGGCCAAGCAGACCGGCCAGGAGGCGATCGAGCGGAGCAAGCAGGTCGCACAGGAAACGGCGCAGACCGCGACGCAGAAGGCACAGGAAGTCGCCTCAGATGTAAAGGACAAGGCGCAGGAGACCGCTTCGCAGCATGCCGAGGAGCTCAAGTCCAGCGCCCAGGACAGCGTCCAGGAGGTCAAGCAGACCGCTCAGGAATAGTGGCGCGGCGGAATTAGTCCGGTGGGCAGGGCAAGGACATCCAGTCGGTCGATCCGGGAGGAGCGGTGATGCCGGGCACCAGGAAGACACCGAACGCGTTGACGGCTGCGCTGGCGGCTCTCGGCTCAGCCAAGCACAACGCCGCCGATCGCAAGCCGTCCAAGAAAGTCATCGTCGGGATCGTGGCGGGGGCCGGGATTGGCGCAGCCGCCATCGCGACACAGCGCCGCAGCAGTAGCCGTGAGAAGACATCAACAACATCCTTGCCGCCAGCCCCAGCGAGCCGGCAGACGGACAGCCCGATCAGCCCGGCCGTGGCGCCGGTAGAGGCGAGCGCAGACGTCAACGGCGCCACGAGCACAATCAGCGCCGAAAGCAGCCGGCGCGGACAGCCAATCCAAGATCAGCCGACCACAACTAGGTGGATGACGCGGTTCGCGAGGAGCTTTCAGCCGGATGTCTAGCGCTTGGCTGATCCTGATCGTCGGGTTCGGGTTGTTCCTCGCGGTCGTGTACGGCTTCTATACCCGGCGTGGTAGTGGCATCAGCCAGCGCCCCTACGATCCAGAGCGTGGCGACGCCGCAAGCGGTGCCGCCGGGCCCAGCCGGATCTCATCCGCGGAGGACGAGACCGAGGGAATTCCGGATACGCACGGCACGCGTTGAGCCCGATCCGCACCCAACAGCCGGGGACGAGCGACGCAACTGAACGTGCGGCAATGAACCGCCCGCGGTCTCGCCACCATAAATGACAGACGCAGCCGAAGCCACCGGCGACTCCCGCGAAAGTCGCCGGGCGCGCAGCAGAAGCGACGCCATTGTTGAGCCGTCAGCGGATCCTGGAGGCGGCCACGATCATGCGCGGTGACCGACGCGTAACGATGAGGGAGTTGGCAGCGGCAGCGAAGGTCGGACGCTCGACTCTCTACCGCCACTTCCCTACACGCCGCGCACTCGAGCAGGCGCTCGAAGAGTTCGGGCCGCAAGGACTCACCTCATTCGAGCTCCAAGCAACTAACGCTCGCGTCACGACGCTACCCTTCACCTCACCGGGCCAGTTCGGGCGCGAGGCACCGCTCGCGGTCGAGGTGACACGGATCCTCGATGAGGTTCCGCCCCATCTTGTCGCAGACCAGCTGGTTGCGGAGGCAAGACGAGTGGCGGGGGTTGCGGTCGCGCTCTATGTGGTCGAGATCGACGGCTCTCACCTTCTTCGCCTCGCCGGGACCGAGGAGTTTCCCGAGCGGCTCGACGCGCCGCCAGCGCTAGGACCCGAAATCGTTCCCGAAGGACTACCGGAGTTTCACCACCGTCTGCAGGCGAATCTACCTGGATGCATGTGCGAGCCGCTCTGGCTGCGGGGCCGGGTAACAGCGCTCCTGCTCTGCGTGGGAACGCCCGTTGCGTCGCTTGCCGACATTGCCAAACAAGGGGCCGCTGCCCTGGAGCTGGCGAATGACTACACGGACTACATCGAAGCCGCGCGCCGGCGCAAGCCAACCACTCCTGCCGCCGAAGTCCAACAACACCTCTTCCCACCACGCATCGCCCGGATCGCAGGTGCGCAACTCGCCGGCGTGCTACTCCCAAGTTATGAGGTGGGCGGTGACTGGTTTGACTTCGTCGAGAACCGAGATGGCGCCTGGCTGGCGATCGCCGGCGCATCCGGCACTGGGCCCACAGCCGCCGGACTCGGCGCGGCAGCGCTCGGCGCCCTTCGCGCCGCGAGGCGCAGCGGCCAGGAACTGGAGCAGGCGGTCGCGTCGATCCACAAGACAGTACGGCGCCTGGAGAAAGAGAACTTCTGCGTTCCGGCCTGGCTCGCGCGCTGGGTTGCGGCAACGCGGACCCTGACGTGGGTGAGCTGCGGCCATCCATGGGCCTACGTGGTCGATACCAACGCTGATATGGGTGAACTTGAAGGACCCAAACACCCGCCGCTCGGCGTTGGCAACACACAGCCGTCCTTTCACGCCACAGCCCGGCAGCTCTACCCTCGCGAGCGGCTGATTCTCGTCACGGACGGCATCATCGAGCGGCGGCTCGAAGGGGGCGGAGCGTTTGGCGTCGACGGGATCAGACAGGCCCTTAACCATGCAGAGAGCGAAACCGCTTCATCAACCGCGATGGCTATCCAGCAAGCCGTCACCGCATCCTGGCAAGAACCACTGGAGGACGACGGCACCATCGTAGTGATGTCAATTGACTAAAGCGGTGGCCATGCATCCGTGCGATGGCCGCACCCGACCTGCTGCGCGTCGGCGGATCGGGCTTGAGCGAGGGCGATCCGCACGCGCGCGCGGCAGAGGTCAGTACAACGCCGCCAGAGCTCTGCTGCGCAAGCGTCGCGTCGATCAGCCCGAGCTCTTCGTCGCGGCCGGTCAGCGCCCACTCGGCGTGCCGCACAAGCCCGCAGCCGCGCGCGGTGCCACGCGCGCCCTCAACCGCCCCGCCGTCCATCATCGCACCTGGAGTGTAGGGTCGCCCCTGCGACCGTGACAACCGGTTCCGCCCAGCTGGCCCACGAGCTCGGCAGGGCGATTCAGTAGTCGGCTACGGATGCGCGTGAGCGAGTGTTTTGCCACGGTGCGCAGGTGGCGCCGGACTTGCCCGATCACTCGACGGGCTGCCATTTCCATACGCCACGGCGCTGCGGCTCGCGCACGCCGGAGCCGGCGAGGAGATGATCGCCGCGGCGCTGGCAATCGAACCAGGGAGTTTTGACAGTGATGCAACTCGCCCGCGCCAAGCTGGCCGCGATCGACACGGCCCGAGAGCCCAAGTCAGCGTGAGGCCCAAGGGAGACTCGACCGCCATGCAACTGCGAGTGGAACCGGCCGAGGTTCGCGCCGACCTGCCGCCGGTGCTGGTCCTCGAGGGCTCGCCGGCCGCTGGCGACGTGTCGCTCACGGTGACCACGGCCGACGCCGTAGGTCACCGCTTGTGTTCGTCCACCCCCTGCCGGGTGGCGCCAGGCGGGACACTCGAGCTCAGCGACTCCGAGCGGCGATGGTGGAACATGAAATTCTCCGACCCTGCAGGCGCTCCAGTCGCCTTCCAGGCACCTGACACCGCGCTTGACTACCAGCTCGAGGTAAAAGCTCCCGGCGCAGCGGCCAGCGCAACCGTGAGAAGACTGTGGGCCGACGGGATCGCGCGCGAGGATCTCGAGGGCCAAGGCTAGAGAATGCGCCTATATCGCCCCAGCTGTGGCTCAGGACCGGGTGTGCTGGTGATCCCTGGTTCCACCGGAGCCTCGGCGATGGCGCCGCTGGCCGCACAACTGGCCTCTCACGGTTGTGACACAGGCGTGCTGGCCTACATGCAGGAACCCAGCCTGCCGAGCGCGTTTTGCGAGCTCCCCTCGAGACGCTCGACGCCGGCGCGCGCGCCTTCGCCACCGCGGCAGCGATCGACGGGAACCGGGCCGCGGTGCTGGCAGCGTCCGTCGGCACAACGGTCGCGCTGTCCTGGCTGAGCGACGGCAGCGCGCCGGAGGTTGCCGCGGTCATCGTGATCTCACCCAGCAGCGTTGTCTGGCAGGGGCTTGGCGAAGGTGGACCGCCGCCCACGGCTTCATCACTCACGCGCGGCGCGCAAGAACTGCCGTACGTGCCGATCCGTGGCGAAAAGCTGCTTGGCCAGACACTGCGGGGCCGCGCTGCTCTCGCGCCTGGATCGCCGCCGCTCGCGCGCGATCAAGCTGCTGCCGGCCTTCGCCGCAAGGCTGCGCGACCGCAAGGCGGTTTTGGCAGCGGCGATCCCAGTAGAGCGCATTCAGGCACCGCTGCTGGCGATCGCCGGCGAGGCGGACCAGATGTGGCCGGCGGCGACCATGGCCCAGGCGCTTATCGATCGCCGCCGCGAGCGTGACGGTTGTACCGAAGCGATCATCTGCTGCTGTTGCCCGGCACCGGTCATTTCATCCGACCCCCGATCATCCCCACCACCGTGGACCGAAACGACGCGCTGATCTCCGGAGGCACCCCCGAGGAGAGCGCCCGGGGCCAGCGGATCGCGTGGGACGCGACGCTCGCATTTCTGCAATCCACGCTCCGGACCGGGGGCTGAGAAGATCCCTGTCGTGATCGCTGCACGCGGCGTTCTCATGGCGGCCGAAGGGGATCTCGCTCCCCGCGCCAACCGCGTGCTGGTCGCCGTCTCGCTGGCGCTGTTCTGTGTGCAGCTTGACTTTTTCGCGCTGAACCTCGCGATCCCGAGCATCGCACGTGGTCTGCAGGCCGGAGCACAGGACGCCCAGTGGGTATTGAGCTCCTACATGCTCTCGCTCGGCGCGCTGCTGATCGCGGGAGGACGGCTGGGCGATCTACTCGGGCGACGCCGAGTGCTGCTCGTCGGGATCACGCTGTTCGGCGTCGCCTCGGCCGCATGCGCTCTTGCCCCCACGCTTGAGGTGCTGATCGCCGCCCGGGCGCTGCAGGGAGCCGGCGCGGCGGTAATCCTCCCGGGCGCCATCTCGGTGCTGACCAACACTTATTCCAGTGATCGCGCCGGAAAGGCCATCGGCATCGCCTTTGGCCTAAGCGGCGTGGGAAACGCGCTGGGGCCATTTATCGGGGGCGCGCTGACCGAAGCGATCAGCTGGCGCTGGATCTTCTGGATCAACATTCCGTTCGTGCTCGCAGCGCTCGTGATCGGCGCCTCCAACATCACCGAGTCACACGATCGCAGCACCCCATCTCGGATCGACCTGCCCGGCCTGGTAACGGTCACCGCCGGTCTTGCGGCGCTCAGCCTCGGAGTCAATCGCGGGCGAATCTGGGGCTGGGGCTCGGCACAGACGATCGGCGTGCTCCTAGCTGCCGCGCTGCTGCTGGGCGCCTTCGTCTTGATCGAGAGCCGCGTCCGCTTGCCGCTCGTGGACCTGTCGCTGTTTCGAGAACGTCGGTTCGTGGCGTTCGCTGGCTCGGCGGCAGTCTGTAACGCGGCCTACGGGGTGATGATCTTCGGCGTAACGCTGTACCTACAGACCGCCAGCGGCTACTCCCCACTCGCCGCCGGCATCATGTTCCTCGGCCCATCGCTGGCCGCAGCCGTGGCCGGACCCCTCTCGGGGGCGCTCGGCGCCCGGCTGTCCGCCCTGACCGTGCTATCCCTGGGTATCGCCACCGGCGGCGCAGCGCTCCTGGTCCTCGCGGCCATCCACCCCCTCGGCCCATTTTTGGCGATCCTAGCCGTCAGCGGACTCGGGTTCGGGCTCGTCTACGCCTACGCCAACGTAGCCACCCAGCAAGCCGTTCCCACCTCTCGCGCCGGCGAAGCGTCCGGCATCGTCCTCACGATGCTCGTAACAATGGCCGGCCTCGGCGTCGTGATCGCCGGAACCGCGATCCAAGCCGCCACCGCGAACGGCACTAGCACGGCAAGTGCGATCCGCATGGTCCTCGCGCTGTTCTCGCTTCTGCCGCTGATCGCCGTGACCTGCCTCATCACGCTCCGCCGCGCCGGAATCATCACCGCGATACCCCCTCCACACAGCAACTGAGCGCGGCGGATACACAGTGCAACACGCGCACGCGTTTGGGCGCGAGGTCGTCCTAGGCCACCGCTCCCACAAGCCGGTGAGCAACGCCCGCAGCTCCTCCGGGCTGAAGACCTGGATCTCGCCGCTGCGTGATCACCGGCCGCTCGACCCCGGCGACCGGGTTCGACGTCAGGCGCCATCCCTTTGGCTGATCGCCGAGTGCGGGCTTGACATGACCCGCTTCCCCACTGCCGGCACCTCGCCTCCTGGGCCGGGATCTGCCCTGGCCACAACGAGTCCGCGGGACGAGGACGCTCCGGACGCACCCGCCCCGGCCCGAAGTGGCTGAGCGATACCCTCACCGAAGCCGCCAAGGCCGCCGCGCGTACCAAAGGCACCTACTTCGCCGCCCACTTCGCGCAGCTACGCGGACGCCGCGGAGAGCCTAAGGCGATCGGTGCCACCCGCCACGACATCCTCATCGCCTACTACTACATCGTCCGCGACGAGGTTCCGTTCCGCGAGCTCGGACCCGACTGGCTACGCCGCCGCTACTCGCCCGAACACCGCGCCCGCCGCCTCCAGCAACAGCTCGAAGCGCTCGGCTACAAGGTCACCCTCGAGCAAGCTGACACCGAGCAGGGGGCTCCCGCCGCCTAACCAGCCCCACAACCCAAGCCGGGCCTACCGAAACCGCCCCGGCGGCGCGAACGTCTGCTGCCGTCCTCACAACTCGGGGGATTCACATACCAGCAGCCACGGCGCCGCCGTGGCCGGATCAGGCGTAGAGCAGCTGACTCCTTATCTACCTGTCCCAGGAGTGGGGGAGTTACATCTTCCGGAGTCAGGGGATCGACCGGGGATCAAAATGCGGCAATCCTGGGACGAGAGGATCTCCGCACCAACATCGATGATCTTCCGCCATTAACACAATATGTCTGATCTAGAACGCACGTCCCTAAGCCCACTTCGTCCCAGGCGGTTGCATGGAGATCGATGAGCTGCGATCGCGGGTCGGAGAGCGTGTCCCCTTCAGCCGGGCGAAATAGGCTTCGAGTGCGCGCGGCCGCCTATCCAGCGGCGGCTGATTTCGTCGACGCCCTGCGCGTCGTCCGTGAGCATCGCGCCGAGGCGTCCAGATTCCAGGGCATCGACAAGCTCGAAGACGTGGTGAGCCTCCTGCTCCAGCGATGTTGCGGTCTGCTCAGACATGCTTCCTCCTTTCGCGACAGGTCAGCTCCACGCTGCTCGTGGCCGCGTCCCACCGCAACGCCCAGTGCCGCTTTGATTCGAGCAGCAACGCTGACGTCTGCCGCTGCTTGTCTCGCGGGCAACGTTCGCTCGGCGCGTCGTGCGAGGCTCGGCTCCCGACCCGCCCTGACTTCTGCGGCGCCGGGCGGACTCCGCAGCCTGGCCGTCGCAATGAGAGCGCTGGGTTGTCGTCCAGAGTGCTGGTCGGGTCGCGGGTCCGCGCAACGCACGAGCCCCGTCGGAGCGTCGACGCACTTGTGAGGCGCTTCTCGCAGTCGCTGCGCAGGCGCGGCGCGGGCCGGTATGTTTCGCGATGATGCCCGACGTTGGTCGAGCTAACTCGACAGGCGTGGGCTCAGGTTGCGTATCCACACAAGCGGCGGCGCGTAGGCGCTGAGGAAGCGGCTGCATATCACCAGCATCGGGGAACTGGAACGAGCGGCTGGCAGGTCCTTTGGCGGTCGTGCGTGTATTGAGCTAAGGTCCGAGCGATGGTGCCGGCGGCCGATGGCTTTTACCATCCCGCCGAAGAGGCGGAGTTGGTCGCACTGGTCAAGGCGGCCTACCGTGACGGGCGCCAGCTTCGGGTGCGGGGCGCGGCGCACTCCGTTGCGCACGCGACCTACACGGATCCGCTCAACGCGCTTCCGAACCGTGTCGAGCAGCAGTCGCCGCCCGCGGGTGAGAACGTGAACGTGATGCTCGACAGGTACGCCGACTGGCGGGTAAAAGACGAGGCGCGTAAGCTGGTCGAGGCCGACGCCGGCATCCATCTGGGGGCTGACCCGAGCGATCCGACTGGGGGCGCGACGCTGGAGACCAGTCTGCTGTATCAGCTGTGGAGGGACAGGGAGTGGTCACTCTCGGATACGGGAGGAATCACGCACCAGACTGTGAGTGGCTTCACGGCGACCGGGTCGTCTGGTGGGTCGCTCCATTTCTCGGTCAACGAGAACCTATGGGGGTTTCGCGTGATCGACGGCACTGGTGAGATCTATGAGGTGTCGCGAGATGACGCAGATCCGGATCTCTTTTACTCGATGTCGCCGAATTTCGGGCTGTTGGGCGTGGTCTCCAAGATCATCTTCCGGTGCGTGGAAGCGTTCAATATCACGGGCCAGGAGGCGGTAACCACGATGGACGGCTGCGCCGTCGACGTGCTCGGTCACGGGACCCCAGAGCGGCCGTCGCTTGAAGCGTTCCTGCGCGACGCGGAGTACGCGCGGCTTGAGTGGTGGCCACAGCGGGGAGCGCAGCGGATCCTGACCTGGCAGTGTCAGCAGATCCGTCCACAGCTGGGCTTTAGGCCGACGCGGTATGAGGAGTTCACAGACGACCCGAAGATCGCCGAGGTGCTCATCTCGCTCCTTTTTACGATCTTCGGCAATCTCGACGACCTCTCGCAGGCGAAATCAAAGCTGGACGCGACGTTCGAGGCGGTCGAGCGCGCGCTTGAGATGCTGGCGAAGGTAGCCGGGCTTGGGAAGGTTGGCCAGATCATGGCGCGCATACTGAAGGCGATGCTCGAGTGGGGCGTTGACGCCGCGATCACGATGCTCGAGCCGTTCGCGCCACTGATCGCGCGCGAGCTGCCGGTGATCTTTCCGAAAGTGCTCGACGCGTTTATCTCGCTGGACACCGACAAGACGGGGATGCAGAAGCGGGAGCCGCAGTCGTTTCGCGACTGGGCGTGGCGGGGGCTTCCGATGGACAACCAAGCCAACGACGTGCTCGTCCCGACGGAGTTCACCGAGCTGTGGGTGCCGCTGCCGCGCACCGGCGATGCGCTCCGACTGCTGAACGGCTACTTCACCGAGCCCCGCGACGATCGCGAGGCATACCGGCGCACCGGGCTCTACGCCTGGGAGCTCTACAGCGCGATGCCGACCCGCTTCTGGATGGCGGCGTCGCACACGACCGGAGATGACGAATGGAAAGACGGCGTCTTGCGGATTGACATTTACTGGTTCGCGGCGAACGCAAGTGACCCGGCCGTAACTTTCTACCCGCCCGTGTGGGAGCTGTTTCGCGAGCGGGGGATCCCGTTCAGGCTCCACTGGGGGAAGTTCCAGCCGGTCTATGAGCCGGGCGACCGTCGCTGGGTCGACTTCTTCGGAGCACAATACCCCCGCTGGAATGACTTCCTGCAGCTCCGTGCGCGGCGAGACCCCAACAACATCTTTCTCACCTCCTATTGGCGCGACCGCTTCGGTCTCTGGGATGCCCCCGAGCCAAAGCCGATGTGTTAGACGTTTTCGCCGCCACCGGGACCAGGCACCGCAGCCCGAACCGCGTCGCGCCCCGCCGACGCGCAGGCGGTCGAGGCTCACCGCGTTCATCGCGCAAACGTAGCCGCCAGCGTCGGCCAAGGGGGGACGAGGCGCGCCGCGCTAACGCCGACCGCGTCACCGGCGTCCCCTCCGTCAGGTGAGGAGCGTTTACCCCGGAGCGCGGGTCTCTCAGGCGTAGCCCCACGCTACAAAGGACAGCGCTACCCGGCTGATCCGCCGACGGTCGATGAGATCGTCGCGCTCATTCGCCAAGCCGGGGACAACCATTCGCACCTCTCAACGACCGGGACATAGCCTCCAGGGCATTGATACCGAGGAGATCATCTCGACGGTTCACGCGCGACGGGCACCCATGATGCACCCAGCGCCGGCCTCGGCAAGCACCGGGACCGCCCTTGGCGCTCCCGCACCCCTGCTCGCCCGCCAAGCAGCAGCCACGCGCCTGCGTTGCTGCACTCCAACCAGGGGTCAGCGATCGTTTCAGCAGAGTGTCGAGGTCAGGCGATTGCGCAAGCCCGGTCGATGACTGTCCGGGCGACGACCAATTCGAGCTATGCCGAGGCAGCGCCTACGCGGTATCACCTTCAAGTGCCGGGGGTATCAGTACGTCGCCCTGCCAGTTAGGTGGATCGTTGTGACTGCTCCTGGCTTGTTGGGACTGGCACCGGTGAACCTAAGATGGCCGGCGACGCCTTTGTAGGCACCGGTGCCACTCGTGAGGGTAGTGGCGCCCCGGAACGTCACGCTGCCGTCCATGTGGATCGTCACGCGTCCGAGGCTCTTGGCCGACAAGGTGCCGTTGCGGAAGAAGAACGTCACCCTGCCCTTGAACGTAGCGCTGCGTGTCGCCAACGACAGGCTGGTGATCGTGACATGATCCACGTCGGCGCCGCGGCCACGACCGGGCGTTAGCGACGCGACCCCGGCGCGCACAGTAGTCGTCCCGAGCGGGGGAGGCCCGGCGGGGTTCGGGTTTGTGGTCGAGATCTGGTTTTCGACGATCGTGAGCTTGATCGCATGCTTCCGTCGGGCTTGGGCGGCTGCGGCAACGGCGGCCGGCCAGCCGATGACAGAGAGCATCAACAACAGGGCACCGATCCGTTTGAAGGCCGCGTCGGCGCCGACGCTGAGCGCAAGGCAACGGCGGATCCTCGGCGCCCGGTTCTGACCGGTGTTCCTGATCTCTGATCGATATGTATGCGAGCGGCAGTCGTTGGTCACAAGAGTCCTCCATTTGTCTGGGAAGCACAGCTCCTGCGAGTGGTCAGCGCGCGGGGGTTTGGCTCCGCTTGGCTCGACGTGGCTACTTTGCTCCATCTGCTGATCCGCATCAAGGGCTGCCGGTCGCAAACGTCTGCACAGGCAGACGTGCGCCAGCCGAGGCAGCGGACACGGGAGGAGTGGAGCTGCGCTCTGCGCGAAATGGAGCAGCAGTCCCTAGGCGGCCCAGACCGTCAGTTGGGCTATCACCAACGCTCTGATCGCGAACGTGACACCGCTGGATCTGCCCGGCGGTGCAGAAGTCGACCCGAGCGGTCACGCCCGGGCACCTGATCCGGCGTTTCAGCAAAAGCGTCGCTCCGCGACGAAAGCAGCGCTCGCCCTCCGAGCAGCCGTATGAGCCAAGCAGTGCTGAGCGAACGGGAGCCCGCGTCGAATGCGATCACGCTCTGCAGAGACAGAGGGCCGCGCTCTACCGCGCGGTGCTGCCCTCCTGTTTTGTGGGGATCAAGCTGATCCGCACCGCTCCCTGGATCGCCTCGGCTAATACGCCTGCTGGACCGCGCCATTGATCAGCTGTTGATCATCGAAGATCGAGATGACCTGTGAGGCCTGCGGAGAGGTCAGTGGTATGTTGTTGATCAGGTTGGCGAACACGAGCGTGCGCCCGCCCTTGGCGTCGATGTAACCCACCAGGTTCGACGCGCCGGCGATCCCGACCGTCGGGCTGGTGAAGGCGACGCGATTGCCGGGCTTGGCCTGGATCCTGCCGACGGACGGCGTTCCTTTGCCCAGGGTCGCAAGGTTCCCGTTTACCCCGACGACCGGCAGGGCGGCGCGAAAGGCCGCCGCGTAAGGCTGGCGTAGCACGTTGCGCAGGAACGTCGTGATCGCAATCGGGTTGATGCGATCGCGGTCGTCTGAGCCTGCGCCGTCGAACGCGAACGTGACATTCCGCGGCGATCCCAGGCGCGCGGCGTTGCCCTGGACGAACGGCAGCCCGTCCGGACAGTTTCGCTGGCCATGTTTGACCGCCACCAGGCACACGAGCAGGTCGGCGCCGCGGTTGGCGCTGATCTTGAGGATCACCTTGACGATCTGCGACAGCGGGGCCGACACCCGCAGCGCCACGCGGCGACTCAGCGGATAGCGGCGGCTGCGCGGCAGCAGGTTGCGCGGATCAGGCCCGACAGACGGCGCGGCAACGCTGACGCCGGCGCGGCGCAGCGCCCCGATGAACGCGGTGCGGGCAAACGCCGCCGGGTTCGGAATGAAGAACACCTGTAGCAGCCGGCCACCGCCGGCCGGTACCGTGCCGCTCACGGTGACCTGCCGCGGGCCCGTCTGCGTGGCCTGCCACGAGGGTGTCGAGCCCCGCGCGGCCGTCCTCACTGTGGAGCGCACCAGCCACGCGGCTGTGTGCGGCCGGTAGGAGATCCGGGCCAGCTGTCCGCGGCGCGTCGGCGTGGCGGTGATGTCAAGGAAGTTCTCGTTGATCCCGACCGGGGACACGACACCGTCAGGCCAGCCGGAATAGGTGCTAAACAGCCGGTCGTCGATGACAACGTTGCCCTTGACCGTGCGGATCCCATCACTGCGCACCTGGCGGGCGAGCTGGTTGACGCCAGCCAGCGGATGGGAATCTGGCACCAACGCCGGGCCTGGCAGTCCGTCAGCGTCGCCGTGGTCAAGCTGCGGGGCGCTGTTGTAAGCCTGGATCCCGTGCGGGCGGTCGCGCAAGCCAAAGCTGAAGTCGCCCGACGCCACGAGAATCAGATTCCCGCTCAGCACGCCGTGGCGAACGCTGCCGGTGCGAAACACGGGCGTCCGGAACCGGTGGCCCGCTCCGTAGGCGTGCAGGGCGGCCGCCGCCGTGTACAGCTTGAGGTTCGAGCCCGGCGTAAACAGCTTCTCGGGGTTCTGCGCAACCAGCGCCTGACCGGTGTGCGCGTCGGCGACAAACAGGCCCCAGGTGGAGTGCAAATAGCGAGGCTTTGCCTCGACGCGCGCGATCGTCTCGGCGACACTTGGCGGGACCGGTGTCCCGGTCGGCGACAGCGGATCGACCGCAGCTGCCGTCGACACCGCCAGCGCGGACACCATGCCGGCGACCGCAAGCACCCTCATCACTGATCGCACCCAAACCTCCTCAAGCCGGATTGCTCAGTCAATCACCCCGTCCATCGTGGACCGCACGTTGGATGCGGTCGCAGACCGTGGGCGCCGTGCCGCCAACCGCTTCAAGCAAACAACTCCGGCTAGCAGAGCCACTGCCTTGCACGGGCCACCCCACGACACGCATCACCCTCCTTCAGTCCCGCCTCATGCAGGGACCGAGTATTTCAGACAGACGCTCCCGACGCACAGCCAGAGACCTCGGCGACAGAACGAGGCTCGCCAATCCAGCCCCGACATGGCTGGGGGGATTGTCGCAGCGCGTTTCGGACAGGGCGCTCTCAGAATCGACCGTTTCCGAACGCCACCGCCCGGACGGGTCACCAGACCGCCGGAAGACCGGGATGTGTTCTGAGCCGGTGCTGGAATGATCAACTGTGATGCGATCGTGGACAACCGCGCAGGGACGCTGTGGATCGACCTTGAGCACATCGCCGAGGTCGACGCTGTTCGCCGTCGGCGGGGCGAGCTGGGCTTGCCGGTCACCGCGCTTTCCGAAGCCCCGCCTCCGGACCTGAACCGGAAACCCCCTTCATTACAAGTGAAGCGCGGCGTTTCCTGCTGTTCTCGGGTGTTCAGGCGTTGCCTGGAAATCCAGGGAATCGAGCCCGGCTTCGGGAGGCGCGTTTGCTGGGGTAGCCGGATGCGATGTTGCCAAAACATTGCCAGTATCGCCTTGACTCCCACCGACTGGCATGCGAAACTGAAGGGGTGTAAAAATCAGCCCCGGCGACGGCCAGGTCCCGGGGCTCGGCCAGCCTGACTAGGAGGTTGACATGGGCAATCCTAGCCCCAAGATGGTGCGGACGCAGTATCCGGGGATCTACCAGCGTGGCTCCCGTTATGTCGTGGTCACCTACCACCGCGGCAAGCAGCACAAGGCTGCCTACCGAACCCTCGCGCAAGCCCGGGAGGCCAAGAGCGATCGCACCGGCTCACACCGCCAGGCGCCGGCGGCCAAAACCCCGTTTGATAAGTACGCGCAGACGTGGGTGAAGAACTTCCAGGGACGCACGCGCCGGGGGCTTGACCCCGACACGCGGGAGTCTTACCGCCGGGCGCTGGAGGCTCGTGCAATCCCGATGTTCGGCTCAACGCCCCTGCGTGACATCGACCGTTCAGACATCGACAAGCTGATCCGCAAGATGCAGGCCGAGAACCTGTCGCCAAGCTCGATCTCTAAGTATCTCGCCGGCGTGAGAGCGATGTTCTCTGACGCGGTCGAACGGGGGCACGTCTCGGTCAACCCGGCATTGCGACTGAGGATCAACGCGAAGGCCCAGCGGGCAGCCGAACCTAAGCACGGCAAGGTGCTCGCCCGGTCAGACCTCGCTGCTGTGCTGGCCGCCATCCCCGAGCAGCATCGGCTGATCTTCGATGTTCTGGCCGGCACGGGCTGCCGGATCAGCGAGGCGCTCGGACTTGACTGGTCAGACCTCGAACAGAAGGGCGAGAAGACCACGCTGCGGATCGAGCGGCAGTTCTACCGGGGGACGCTGAAGCCCAACGCGAAGACCGAGGCGGGCGAGCGCACGCTCACCCTCGACGCGGGGCTCGCCAGCAAGCTCTGGGCCGCTGGCGCGGACGAGACCGGCCCGATGTTTCACACCCGGACCGGCAGGCGCCTAAACGACCGCAACCTGCGCCGGGTGCTCGACAAGGCGTGCGAGGACGCTGGCGTTGCCGGCGTCTCTTTTCACACCCTGAGACACTCGCACGGCTCGATGCTGATCGAGGCGGGCTGGACGATCCCTCAGGTCTCAAAGCGCCTCGGTCACGCCAGCCCGGCGATCACCGCAGCGGTGTACAGCCATGCGACGAGCGAGCCTGACCTGTCGTTCCTGGCTCAGCTCGCGCCGGTCAGCGCGTCCGTGGCGCGCTAACGCCATAGTCTGCCCCATACCCCCGCCTTGCCGAGCGCTCTACCGACCACGAGGTTCTTCGCTCGGCGGGGAACATGTCCGGTGCGGACACTGCGTCCCGTGGCGCTGATGCGCGCGGCGCGGTACAGCTGGCCTGTAAGTGTCCTGCGTGCCATCACTTCGCCGTTCGTTCTTCGACCGCGAGCGCCTTCTCGAGCAGGTGGCGGACGTACGCCTCGCGCGGGACGAGCTCGCCCTTCAGCCTGTCGATGCGGACGAGCTGGTCTGGCTTGATCCTGACCGGGATTGGTTTGGTGTACTGCCTAGTGTTCGCCATGCAGCGCCTGCTAGCACGCGCAGCGGCCGTTAGCGACCACGAGACCGCGCCCCGGCCCATCTACCAAAGCCGGGCGCCGCCCACTGCGGAGCGCCGAAAATTTCAACAAGAAGCGCGAGCCTCGGATAACGTGCGCCTTGGAGACCGACGTGGCCGTAGCCACGGGAAAGGGGTGCGTGATGCACGTGGTAATTCGTAGCTATTCCGGGCAGGGGGCGTCTGAGCTGTTCGACCTCCTCGGACAGCGGGAGGAGGATGTCAAGACCCTTATCGGCGGGGTGCCTGGCTTTGTTAGCTACGCAGCTTTTCGCGCCGGCGGCGGCGGGACGACCGTGACGGTATGCCAAGACAAGACCGGCACCGACGAGTCCTCGCGGCGCGCGGCCGAGTACGTGAAGGACAATGTCAGCACGACAATTGACCCGCCCGCGATCACGGAGGGGAGCACCTTTCTCCAGTTCTGATGCGGGGCTCGTCAGGTCTTGGCGCTATACCTACATTTGGCTAGGCAGGGAGCTCGCCTCGGTGCGGCTCAGCCCGAACCTGCAACGCGCGAAGCGCGCAGGCGGGGCGGGGGTGGAGTGCTGCGTTGAATCGAAGCAGCAGTCTTGGGCGCGATCCACGGAGCGAGACTCCCCCGCTGCTGCGTTTAGCCCGAGGCGGAAGCGCAGCGCACGGCTCAGATCCCCGCGATTTGATCGACCCTCTCTAGGTACACGGCACCTCGACGCGGCCTCACGTTGTAGCGCTCGCCGGGTTCGATCACGCCTCGCGCCTTCCCGAAGGAACCCTTGACCTTCACCTCAATCTCCATGCGTTCGGTACACGGAACCCGGAGCGTCTCACCTTGCTTTCCAGAGGCGACGACCTGACCTCCCGACGCAACGCTGACCCCGATGTTGAACAGCTGACCTCCTACTCGGTCAAAGTGGATCAAAACCTCTTTAGGTGCTGACGCAAGAGGCACACCGCACTTTGGGCAAGTCGGAGCCTTGTCGGAGACCTCGGAGCCGCATTCTGGACAGGAGATAAGCGCCATGCGAGCATCGTATTCAAGAGCGGCGCCTTGCCGCAACGATCGAGAAGCAGCGGCCTGGTCAAGACGCCCGAGCGGGGATCGCTTCGCCGCTGCTTCTAGCCCGACTCGACAGTCCACCGTTAGCCTGACCACGCCTGTCCGTCTCGCCGTGGTGGCCGGGAGGAGTGGTTGCGCCTCGGCGCGCTATGCGTTTGTGGCGGCCATGGGGTTCGCGGGCCGCGGCGCTGAAGCCGCCCGGGCCTTGCTTGGCTGGCCGTTCCAGGCGGTGCCGTTCCAGTGCTCGATGGGGGTCGGCTAGACGCGTGGCGCGTGCGTTCAGTGCCCGCCGCCCAGGCGTGGGTCGAGAAGACCGCTGCGGCCGTCAGTTACATCTCCACCGCATGCAGGACGTTTCGATTCGTGGCGCTGGCGCGGGTCTCGCCGCCGTGATGGTGACCGCGGGCGGCCCGCGACTGACCAGACGAGGGGTGAGCGTGGAGCTTCAGCGGTCGGGCTGGTAGGCCGCGAGCGTGGCCACGCCGGTGCTGCTCGCCACGATGCAGACGTAAACGCGCCCCTCTGCCGGGACAACGCTGCCGCTGAAGCTCGATCCTGACGGTGGGAACAGCGTCTTGATGAACGTGCCGTTGCTGCTGTCGAGCGCGTCGACGTCGGACCCCTCGTCGACGTACACCACGCCGTCCGCGGCGGTGAGGGGCACAGGACCACCGCCCGGGAATGGATTCACGGTCGCGCGCTCGTCGCCGTTGCGCCACAGCAGCCGGCCCGTGGTTGCGTTAAACGCCGCCGCCCCTGTGTAGGCGCCAAACGTCCCGGTCGCCGTCGCCGCGATGACCTTGTCGCCGACGATCGTCGGCGTGGTCACCTCGGGTCCAAAGCGCGACGTGCGCCAGACCACACGACCGGTCGACGGCGACAGCGCGTACAGATTGCACCCCCCCACGTAGACCAACGACGCCGTCACCGAGACGGCGGAGCTGGCACAGGTGTCGATAAAACGCGACCACAGGACCCGGCCGGTGCCTGCATTCAACTTGTAAACCGTGCCGTTGGCGCTGCCGATGAACAGGAAGCGGCCGTCGGGGCTCACCGCCGGCGAGTAAAGCAAAACGGCCGCCGGCGCCGGCGCCACCTGTTGAATCCACCGGACCTGTCCGGTGACGGCGTCGACCGCGGTCGCAACGCCGTCCTGACCACCGGCGTAAACGGTCCCGCCGGCTGCAGACGGCGGCGTGGGGTAGAGATCGCCCTTCTGCACGCACTTGACACCGGTTCCGCCGGCGCCGACACCGGCCAAGCCGGGGTCGGCCAGCCCCACCCAGACCGAGCCGCCGGCGAATGCGGGATCCGAAGTCTCCTCACCGGGGACGCATGCACCACGTGTCCAGAGTTTGGCGCCGGTGGTCGCGTCGACGGCCTGCACGAATCCCGAGATGTTGTTCGACAGGTACACCTTGCCGTTCACGACGATCGGATCTGGCTGCGTCACCAGGCTGGTCGCGAATACCGGCTTGAGTGTCGCCACCGCCGACGTGTTCAGCGCCGTCTCATGCGAGTTATATCCAGTGTGACGAGCGTTGAAAGCCCACTGCGTCCAGTCGGCGGTCACCTGCGATGCCGCCGCGTTCGCTGCTGCGACCGCCCCGCCCGCCCCAAACGCCAGCGCAGCCGCCGCTACAAACAAAACAGCTCGACCGCGCGCGTCCGCCAACAACAAGCCAAACCTACCCGCCCCACCGAAGCTCATCCCAACCCCCTAACGCAGCGAACCGCCGCAGACACCCAACTAACGCCGCGACGATACCGCAGGCGAATCATGTTAGGCAACTAACCTAACGTATCCGCTTCAGGCTTCTGGAACGATCGAAACCCAGCAGTCTTGGGCGTGATCAACTCGGCGAGACTCCGCGCTGCTGCGTTTAGCCCGGAGGGGCAGTCTCAGGATTCGCGCCTGCTAGCCCGGAGGGGCAGTCTCAGGATTCGCGCGGTCGCCGCTCCTCGCGCGGAGGCGGCGATCCGGCGCGCCGGTCACTCTACGTGAACCTGCAGAGGCCCCGCCGAGCGGAGCCTCTGCCCAGTCGCTACAGCCGGATGGCTAGTGGACCGTGACCGTCCAGGTGTACTCCCACCTCGCCCTGACCGGCTGGGTGATGGTCGCCACGCTGTGTACGACGTGCCTGCCCTTTGACAAGCCGGTGAGAAGCAGCCCCGGGCCGTAGGCCGCGGAGCGCCCCCGTCGCTTCTTTGACTTGATGAAGTTCCCCTTGGCGTTGAAGACCCGGTATACGCGCGACGCCGTGACCAGCTTCATCACGTCCACAGCACGGCCATCAATCGTGGTGTGGATTGTCGGGGTCCCGCCCTTGGCCTCCACTCGCGCGCACCTCTTCAGCTGTGAGTTGCTTGTGCCGTAGGTGAGGTGATCGCCATGGAACGTCGAGCACTCTGCACTGAGCTCGATGAAATAGAGCGGTCGACCAGCCGGCTCACTGCACGTGTACTTGGTGGTGGCGGGAGTGATCGACTTGATCCCGAGGTACCCCACCTTGTGCCCATTGACGGTAACCGTCTGGCAGGCCGTGTACGGCGGAGTGTGGGCGAACTGGAACTGCCACTGCCACTTCAGCCAAAACGCGTACCCTGTCCCCGCTACCTTCCCGCCCAGCGGCACAACATGGCTCCCCGTGGCCGCCGCGGTACCCAGCCCGAACACAAGCGCCGCGCCGACCACCACGGTCACGGCAGCGACTCTTCTCCGGGTGCCCCGGACAATCTCTCGCATCACTTCGCCCCTCCTTATCGCTCCCGACACCCCCCAGCTGTCCTGTCAACAGGAGCCTACTCTCAGAGCGAGACCCGCGCATGAGAAACTCCATAAGCTACGACCCCGCACGCCAACGGCAAGTGCCTGATCGGCGCTCATCCTGACCCCGCCGTGGGCTCTCACCGAACCGCTGCAAGATACTCAGGCTCCCGCTTTGATCGAAACGGAGCAGTCTCCGGCGCGACTGACCCGGCGACATGCTCGGCGCTGTCGCAACTAGCACCCATCCAGCAGTTTCGGCAGAGCGGGCACCGGCATGGAAGGTGTGTTCGATGTCAAAGCGTAAGCTGTCTGCTATGAGAGCGGCCCCAGGGGAATGGGATTGCTTACGGCTCGCCGCCAAGGCTGCCGATCGGGAGAAGGCGGCCGAGCCTCTTTGGCCGGCCTTCGAGGAGCGACTGACGGAATTGGGCTACAGCCCGCTCGCGATCGCGCATGCATTCGCCGCCCTGGCTGGCCCGGATAGCGTGGAGGAGGCGCTAGCCGAGCTGAAGGAGAAGACCGGAAAGTAGCAAGCCAGACTGACCGCCAGAGACTCAGCCCGGGAGCTCAACCCACACCTGAGAGCGTCGGCTCTTGCACCGCCAGCCCGATCCCACGCGGCTGCAGGCGACCGGGTTCTGTGTCACGGCACCCCGGTCGGCGGCTTGCCATAGGTGCGCTCAGCAGCGCGGAACGCTCGCGCGACTCGAGCGGCGAAGACGCAGCTGCCGTTCGTGGTCACGCCGGCGCCGCACTTGATCAGGTAGGTGGTGTTCGGCGGGGGCGCGGGCAGAGGCGGCTGACCAACCTTTGAGTTCTGCGCGGCCCTCTCCTGCGCCCGCTGCTGCTTCGCGCTCAGCGTCACCGTGTGCGTGCCGCTGCTACCGCTCCTAGCGCTTTGCAACACTCTGATCCCACCGCGTCCCAGCCGGGTCATCTCGGTTACATGGCCGGACAAGGACAGTCGACTCAGAGAAGATCGCCGGCGGAATGCAACCGTGACCCTGATCGTGCCTTTCATTTCGGAGGACTTCGTTGCCCTCGCATCGGATCGTCGGATTACTTGGCGGATAGGCGGTGCTTCGAAGTGTTGGGAGGACACGGAGAACAAGGCGGCCGTCTTGGCCGGGCATTTTCTGATGGGCTATACCGGCTTCGCGCGCCTGGGGGGAGGGGGGGGTGAAGACCGAACAGTGGATCGTTGAGAAGCTGCAGAATGTTGATCCGGGCTCGTACTTTCGCGTCCTTGCGGCGGAGGCGGAGCCGGCAGTACACGCGATGGGCCAGCCGCTGAAGCGTTCTGGCCATACGTTCGTCGCCGTCGGGTACAGCGCCGTAGGGGACAAAGATCCGGGGGACCTGGAGGTGGCCGCTATAGCAGTGTCCAACGCTCTCGGCGACGGGACATACTGTACGTGGGACCCGAAGCCCCAATTCGTCGCCACACGGTGGCCTCCACTGCGCGTTCCGTTCGGAATCAGCGCGTTCGGGCAGGCCCCGCCTCGAGATGTGCTCGAGAAGACAATTAATCTGATCCGCCGCTACAGGAAGCGTCATCCGGAGAGGATGCTGGGTGTGCTGCAGCTTATGGTCGACTTGATCCGCAGCACCGCCGAGCTATACGACGGAGTCAGCAAAGATGTATCGGTCTCAGTCCTGCCTCGTACCGCGGTGCCAGCAGGCGAGCCGGCGGGACCGGTCGCGAGTGGGCTGATCCTCGACCCGATCGAGAGGCTCACCTGCATGTTTGTCCCCGACGGCCAGGCCGCTGATCATGCCGAGCTCTACATGCCAGCCCTCGTCGCACCCGGCCTGGGGGGCATTTTCGGTGGTGAAATCTGGACGAAGAAGCCTCCGTGGTGGACCGACTAGGGGCGCTGCTGCCGGGGTCGGAATCTAATACGCCCCGATCTGGACGCCGATAAGGATCACGAGCGCGACGAGCGCCCACAAGCCGATGCCGCCTATGAGCGCGTTGACGATCCCGCGCGCCGGCGCGGCCGGATCCCCAGCCTCCAATTCGCCAGCCTGCCGGCTCGCGAGGTAGGCGACCTCCCGTGCCTCGGCCTGCGCGGCGTGCTCAGCGAACGCTCGACCCCGGTCGCGGCGCCAGTCGGCGAGCACACGCGCGACATGCGCGATCTCAGGATCCTCGACGGCGGCGTACTCGGCCGCCAGTTTCCTGTTGAGATCCGCGACAAGCTCGAGCTCGCAGCTGGTCAATTCCAGGAAGTCGACCATCACAGCCCCTAACCGCCTCATTGGCCTTGAGTTGCGCCACGAGCGAGCCTCTGCGCGAGCTAAACAAGCGGTCGATCAGCCCGGATCGCCCGTGCGGAGGCGAGCTGGCGCTGGCGGCCGGGGATGTGGCTGCCCGCTGTCGTGGCCGGCGCTGCCCGTTTCGCGGTCGCGCTGGCGTTCGAGCATCTCGAGGCGGCGCTGACGTTCGCGTTCTGCTGAGCGCCGAGCGCGACGCTTCTCTTTCTTCCCCGATCGACTCAAGCAGCCCGGCTTCCGTGCAGGACCCGCCACCGCTCGCGCCGTCGGGCGTTGCACGCCTCGTGGCGCGCGGGGCTGAGGACCTCATAGACCGTGTCCTTGCCGCAACCGACCGCCTTAGCGATCGCAGCCTGGGGAAGGTCGGGGTCCTCGGCGTGCAATCGCCGGATCTCGCAGTTACGACGCTCGCGCAGTCGCGCGGCCTCGCTGGCCGTGAGGCGGCACCGCGGGTCGAGGATGTTCCTCACGGCTGTTCGCGAGCAGCCGACGGCAGCCGCGATCTCAGTGCACATCAACCCCTGGCTCCCGAGCCGGCGGATCTCGGCGTCACGCGCAGCGAGAACCTCAGCGAGCTGCCGGTTGGCCTCAGCGACGGCCTCAGCGATCTGCCGATCGCGGGTCGACCGGATCTCAGCGACGGTCGCGCGATAGTCCATCAGTTCGACGCGACCGAGCCGGACGGCCGGCCCGAGAACGTGTTCGCCAACCGCGACTGGTAAACGTCGACCGCTTCGGCCCTGATCCGATCGAGCGCGTCGGGGTCGGTGAGACCGCGCGCCTGGACGACAGCGATCACGGCGGCGACGTACGCATTTTGCGTCATCGGGGCAGGAGACATCACGCCTCCTCGCGCATGACCTGCTCAAGACAGGTGACGTAGTCCTGGCCGGTCTCGCTCATCAGCGTTCGCACCCGCTGGTCGACGGCGTGACTGTCGGCGTGCACACCCGCCGGTGCTGCGTCGGGCTTGACGGCTTGCGGCTTGTCAGGTGGCATCGGCTTGCGGTCCCACACTTCCTCGAGCGTGACCGAGCGCCAGGGGCCAGTGTCAGGGCGACCCAGCCGCCTCATCCGCTCGCGGACCTCCGCGTCAACCTCGTCGGTGCGGGATGACGTGTCGAGCTGACGCAGGCCGCCGTCCGGCTCGCTGGGCTGATCCTTACCTTCGAGCTGATCAAGCAATTTCAGCGCCGGCACCAGCGTCTCGTGCGCCTGCTCGCGGATCTGGTCGCGTGCAGTCTCTCGCGCGGCCTTCACGCCGGGCGCATCAAGCTTTGAGAACTTCGCGTCCAACTGCTTGAGGCGATGTCGCTCGCGCCCCGCGTCGGCGATCGCGGAGTCGAGCTGGCGCGCAACAACCTGCGCCTGCTGCTGCGCGCTGCGAACACCAGCGCGAGCCTGGAGACTCGCCACCAGATCCAGGTCCGCGTCAAGGTAGCGGCGATCCTCGGCCTCGAACAGCTCGCGGCCATCATCGCCGGCGTAGCTGCCGTCGACCCCGCGGGCGCGACGCAAGCGCCGCTCGCGCTCACGAGGGTCGTGAAGCAGCGCGCCGATATCCGCCGAAGCGTCCAAGCGCACCATGCCATCCGGGGTCATGGCGGGCGTGGTGCCGGTCGCATCCCGCAGAGCGCGCTCCACCGCCTGGTCGCGACGCTCAAGCAAGGTCAGCGCCTCGGACAGGTAGTCCGCGTCGCCCGCCGACTCGAGCAGGCTGGCGAGCGTGGGCTTACCCCAGTTGACGGCGCGATCCGCGGCGTCGTGCACGGCGTCGAGCGAATCGACGAAGCTCGCGCCCTGGTCGAGCTGCATGGCTCTCACCAGCCGGTTCACCGCGCTGCTGTCCTCAAAGAAATCGCGGATGGGGGTGTCCAGGTTCATCAGGTTCAGTCCTCGCTGTCGTTGTTGGTGAGCTCGGCGATCTCATGACCGACCAGCGCGTGCGCAAGCCGTTGGGCGTCCATCTCCGCGTGCTCAGCCCTGCGATGCTCATCCCAGCCGTCGATCGAAAGCTTGTGGATGAGCCCGAGCCCCTGCGCAAGCTTGGCCTCAGCTGCATGCAGTCGCGCCTCAAGCTCGCGGTTGGTCGCCTCAAACACCCCGGCAGGGAGCACCTGAAACCCGCGGCGGGCACACTCGAGATACAGGTCGCGCAACGGCACGTCAGTCAGGCTCATCGACGCTGGCGCCGGCGGCTCAGGCTCGACGGCCTGCGCGGGCATCGGACGCTTGAACAAGGCCATCAGTGATCGGGGTCGGTTTGGACAACCAGGTCGTGGTGGTCGTCGCCGAACAGCCCAAGCACGTCGAGCTGCCTGGGGCGCCAAGTGATCGTCGCGCCCAGCAGTGGAGCGCGTTTGGCTGCTGGATAGTCGCACTCCGAGGGCTTGTAGCTCTCGGAGCGCCAACCTTCGAAGGGGTCAGCGTCCCCTTTGGCACCTGGTAGCCATAATTTGGCTCCGCGGGGCCCTCTTACGTGGTCGAATTTGGCGTTCAGACGGGCGATGATTCGGCCGTTGGCGCCCTTCACGTTCGCGCAAACTGCGGTCGTGGAGGATGTGGGATGGTCGCTCAGGTACGCCTGGATTCGCTCGTCCAGTTCGGCGTCTGAGGCACCGGCGGCATTGAGCTCGGTGACTGTGTAGCTCTGGGTGTCGAGCACCCATTCGAGCATCACGACTTTTTCTGAGGGCTCGAGCGTCGCCCATCGTGTCTTGTTCCAGTCGAGCTTGGTGCGCTGGTTGTTGCCGTCGCGCGCCAGGGACACCTTGGTGTCGGGGTGCCGTCCCCAGTCACCGGAGATCTGCCCGGACTTGTTCTCGTGGTGCAATAGCCAGAACGCGCGGCTGGCTTTCAGTCCGCACTCGACCAGCCAGTCAACGAACTGTTGAGTCTCGTCGGGCTTGCCAGAGGACCCGACTCCGAGGCCGAGCGTGGGGTTAGCGGCGACGAGGTCGATTCGATGCTCGTCGCAGTAGTCGCGCAGCGCCGCGCGCGCGTCGGGATCGACGAAGCTAAAAGCGCCCCACGGCCCGGTGAATACGAACAGGTTGGGCGTGGGGTCGTCGCCGTCCCATGTGGCTACCCGGTTGCGCAGTTTCTGTTGAAACAGGCTCGGTGGCCCTTCGTTCTCAATGAGACAGATGCGCACGGGGCGCGGCACTGGGATTCCGAGCCAGTCAGCGCCGGCGGCGAGGTGGACCATCCCGTCGTTCGTCCAGGTGCTCTTGGCGCTGCCGTCAGCGCCGTAGACCATGAACAGCGATCCGACGCCTAGGTACAGCTTCTCGGGCTCGCCGAGCAGCGGCTCAGCGACCGGGAACTCATGCGCGCAGAACTCGTTGTAGGTGGAGAACTCAAACCGGGGTGCGGCTCGAACGCTGGCCGCGAGCGCCAAGAATGTGTCCCGGTCGCCGTTCCAGTCACACCAGTCACCACCGTCAACGGGGGGGCGCAGGCGGACGGTGCGGCCGCCGAGGACCCGGGCGGCTTTCTTTGCTCCCTCGTCGCCGTCCTTGTCGGCGTCGTGGCACAGTGCCACGGTGGCGCCACGTGGTATGAGTGCCGCCCATTCTGGCTTGAACGCTGCTCTAGCGCCGGTGGGCAGCGCCACGACCGCTGACTTACCATCGGTTAGCTCGAGCAGCCTCGCTGCGTCGGTCTCACCCTCGGCGATCAGCCAGTTGGGCGAGTCGAGCTTGCCGGCGACGATCGGGCGCAGCCATACCGATGGTTTCTCGGTAAAGCTGTCGTGCGAGCTGCCGTTCAGCGGCCGGTATTTGATCGCGGTGACCTTGCCGTTGCCTTTGGTCCCGGCGAACGCCAAACACCAGCCGACCGGATCGCGATGCGCGGCCGGGTTGTGGATCACCCGAGCGCCGAGCGCTTGCAGCGCGTCGACCGTGATCTGCTTGCGCTGACAAAAGCGCTCGAGCGCGACCTGCGCGTCACCGTTGACGTCCTCGATCGCACGCAGCCGGTTCCAGGCCTGCGTGTGGTCACGGATCGCCTTCGGCTTGCGCTCCTCGCGCTCGAGACGCTCATAGTCAGACATGGTCGCGTCAGGAGTCGCGCGAGATGCGTCGCTTGAAGACGCTCGGGGCCGCCGAAGCGACCCCCTGGCGTCCGTTCTCAGAACGGCACATTTTCTTCGTCCTCCCCCGGAACGTCGGGCAGCCCGGCCGTGTCGATCGGCGCGTCACCCGGATCCACCATTGGTGGACTGGGGTCCGAGCCCGTGTCTGGACCATGCGAGCCTTTGTCGACGGCCATCGACCAGTTGGGGTAGTCGGACTTGCCTTCACCGCGTCCGGTCACATGTCCGAGAAAGGCGATGAACACGAGATCGCCGGGCCGGGGGTCGCGCTCGGCGAACAGGCGCTCCATCACAGTGCCGTCGTTATAGACGCGCCAAACCTCGCCGGTCTCGGTCAGCACCCTGATCACTTCTCGGGCGCCGTACGCGCCCTCTTCGGTGCTGCGCGAGAGGGTCTCGCCCGCGAGCTTGTCGGGTCCCGGCTCCCCGTCGCCCGCGTGGGGCTTGTGGGGATGCCACCATTCGCCCGGGTCGGCAGCCTTCTCGAGTCTGCCCAGTCGATCTGCGATACTTTCCATCAGGTACTCCTTTGGTTGTTGGTTTTGGGAAGCCGGGCTTTGTTGGGGCCCGGCTTTCCGCTTTCTGGGGTTAGATCTGAGCGTCTGCGTAATAGGCCTCTGCTTGCTCGCGGTTCGTAGCGCCGCACAAGTCGCAGGCGTCGTCGCGGACGTAGGGGAAGTCACTCACTGGGGGCCTCCTTCGTGGGCCGTCTTGGCGTTTTCGGGGACCATGAGCGCCTCGACTGACTGCGGCGTGAAGCGAACCGCTCTTCCGATTCGCACCTGGTCAATCACGCCCCTCTGTGCCAGGCGGCGCACGGTGAGAGGGTGAATGTTCAAAAGCCGTGCGGCCTCGTCCGCGGTCAACAGTGGCGACCGGTCCGCTGAATATCCTTCGGTGCTGGGAATGACTTGCATTGATTTCAGTATCAGCCCGCCCTCTCGCTGTTTTGTGGAAAAGCGGAAGGTGAATTTCGCCTACGATGCGTGGGCGCACTGGGACTGGGTCCTCGACGTCGCTGGCAGCCGGATTCGCGAGCTGCAAGAGCGCGGAAGAAAGCCACGAAGGAACGGGCTGCCGTGGATCCTGGCCGACGCCACCACGCCGCGCGAGCAAATCGGCTCCTATGACCGCTATGTCGAATGGCAGCGCAGCATCAACGCGCTGGCCAGGGTGCTTCCCTCAGCGCTGCGCCCCGCGCTGGCCCAGGTGATCAAGCTCGGCGTCGAGGTCAACGTGCCATCGTCGCGGGCGATCACCGACCCCGAGCGCGTCAGGCGCCTGCAGGCCGACTGCCTGCGGCGCATCAAGCAAACCGAGCTTGACCAGCGCGAGCGCGACGCTGAGCGTAAGCGCATCACGGTCGCGCTGGAGATCATCAATCCCAGTCACCCGGCGTTGATTCCGGTCCCTCATCGCGAGCATGCCGCGCCGGTTATCACCGGCCAGCTCGTGACCGTGGGAGCGACGCCAGCGTTTTTGGCTGGCTATGTGTCGTCCGTTCCCTCTCAGCCCGGCTACCCGATCATCGGTATAAGCGCAAACCAGATTCCCGGAGGGTGTGTAGTGGTTCCCGAAGCGCGACCCAAACTGGACGACACCTGGCATCAATCCTCACCGCGTCTGCTGTGCGGCCTGCCTGACCCTGACGCCGATCGCGACGGGGATTCCGATCAGGGATGAGCCTGCTCGCCAAAGGCTACGCCTGCCGAGCTTCTAGAGTTCGGTGTAATAAGCGTCGAAGTCATCTCGCCGCCAGACGCCGGCCACGTGCTCGAGCTGCTGGCCTGCGTGCGGGTGCTGGTGGCTGACGGTCCTCAACCGTACGTGAGGCTCAGGCTGGCAATCGAGGTGCTGGCAGCGCTGTTAGCGGCTGATCCACCCGGCATTGCCGAAATCATTGCCAGTGACCATCTCGGAACCGGTGCATCAGCCCCGGTGAGTGCCAAGGAAATGCCGCACTAGCAGGGCTTTTCTTAGGAGCCCGCCCTCGGACTTGAACCGAGACGCTCTTGAACCGGAAACCCCTTCATTACAAGTGAAGTGCTCTGCCAATTGAGCTAGGCGGGCGCGCGCTCAGTCTGGCACGCCGACACGGTGCGCCACCTCTCGCGGCCGAAACGATCGCCGGACGAGACGTCATGCAAGTTAGTCCCCCTATAGGGGGCATAACTTGCAGCACGTCTGTTAGGAGGCGGCCGACATCGCGCGCTCCCATTACAAGACCGCCGACATCTCGCGCTCCCACTACGAGACCGCCGACACCTCGCGCGCCCACTACGAGGCGGCCAACGGCTCGCGCGCCCACTACGAGGCGGCCGACAGCTCGCGCTCCCACCAGGCGATCGTCTCGGCCATCGTCTGGCGCAAGGGGATCTTTGGTTCCCAGCCGGTCGCGGCGGTCAGCCGGGAATGATCTCCGCACAGGTCCATCACCTCGTGCGCGCGCACGCGCGCGGGATCGACCTTGTGCTCGACCACCATCGGGGCGACGAGCTCGGCCAGCAGCGCCACCTGCTCGGCGCACGACACCGACCTGCCCGAGCTCACGTTATAGACGCCCCCCAGCGAGCTTTCGGCCAGCTGGCGGTAGGCGCGCACCACGTCGCGGACGTCAGTGAAGTCGCGCCGGGTGTCGGGATTGCCGGTCACCACCCGCAGGCGCCCGGAGCCCGCGAGCCGGGCCTCGGCGGCCTGCTGGGCGAGCGAGGAGAGGAGGAAGATCGAGGCCTGGCCCGGACCCGAGTGGCTGAACGGCCGCACGCGGACGATGTCGAGTCCGTGCCAGTCCACGTACACGGCCACCAGCAGCTCGGCGGCGGCCTTTGAGACCGCGTACGGACTGGCGGGGGCCATTGGCGCCGACTCGGGCACCGGCAGGCTGGCCGGAGGACCGTAGACCTCGCACGAGCTGACCCACACCACGCGCGCTCGGGGTGCCTCGCGGCGAATCGCCTCGAGCACGTTGACCGCAGTGACCGTGTTCTCGCTCAACGTCCGGGCCGGCTCCTCCCACGACCTGCCTACCGAACTGAGCGCGGCCAGGTGATAGACGACCTCGGGCCGGGCAGCTCGCACGGCGCCACGCACTTCATCGCCGTTTCGCAAGTCGACCGCGATGCCCGTGGCGGCGCCGTCAATCGAGGTCCCGCGCCGGGAGAGCGCGAAGACCTGGTCACCGGCGTCTGCGCAGGCGCGGATCAGCCAGCCTCCCGCAAACCCCGCCGCGCCGGTGACCAGAGCCCGCCGCGCCACGGACGGCCGTCAGGTGGCGGGCTGCGATACGGCGTGCTCGAGCGACCCGTGGCCGTTACTCGAGTAGTCGGGCGCTGGCCCTGGGGGCGCCGGCTCGGGCTCGGCGTTGACCCGGCGCTCGAGCTCTCCGAGCACGAAGCCGAACAACAGATGGCGCCACGCGGCCTGCGCGAACGCGGCCCGGCTGCCGGCCCACTTGGGCAGGTCATCGCGCGCCGGGTGGGCCCGATCAAAGAGCGCCGTCAGCGGCCACAGCGCGAAGTGCTCGACAAGTCCAGCCAGCGGCCCGCGAAGCGGCGCCGGAATGGGCATCGCGGGGGCCAGGTTGGCGTACAGCGCACCAAACAGGGCGCCGTTCCCGGCGTGGATGGTGAGCCCGATCGGGTACCAGCCATCACCCTGGGTGACAGCTTTGCCGAGGACCTCGACGTCATCGCACGGGCTGGAGAAAGCGAGCTTGTCGAGCGGCTGCTGCGCCGCCCAGACGATCGCGGCGACGGCGCCGCAGGCGGCTCCTCTGAGCGTCCGTGTGCGATCGATGCCGGGGCTCAACCCACCCAACTGTAACGGGCGGGCTCACCACGGGTACGCCAATGTGCGATGGATCACGAGCGACTGCACCGGCGTGCCCGAGAGCACCGCGCCAATCCGGTGGCGTACGGAATCGTGCGCGTGTTGTTTCAGCCGTTCTTTCACATCTACTTACGGTACGCGCGCATCGGCCTCGAGCACATCCCCAAGCGCGGCCCGGTGATCATCGCCGCCAACCATCGCAGCTTCCTGGATCCGTTCGTAATCGCCACGATGGCCCGCCGCCCGATGTACTACGTGGCCAAGAAGGAGATCTTCGACATCCCCGTAGTGGGCTGGCTGATCAGCATGCTCGGCGCGTTCCCGGTCGAACGAGGCGCGGGCGACGCCGACATGATCGCTACCGCGAAGGCGATCCTGGCGCGTGGAGACATCGTCTTGATGTTTCCGGAGGGCACGCGGACTCGCCCGGGCTCGCTGGGCCAGCCCAAGCGTGGCGTCGGCCGTCTTGCGCTGGAGACGGGCGTACCGGTCGTCCCGCTCGCGATAATCGGAACCGAAGCGGTCCGCCGGGGCGTTCTGCTCCGGCCCCACAAGGTGCGCCTCCGGGCCGGTCCGCCGCTGCGGTTTCCCAAAGTCGAGGAGCCTTCGAAGGCCCTCGCAGGCGCCGTCACTGACCGGATCTGGCCGTGCGTGATGCTGCAGTGGGAGTGGCTTGGCGGCCTGCCACCGGTCAGGCGGGTGGCGATCATCGGTGCCGGCAGCTGGGGTACAAGTCTGGCCGTGTGCCTCGCCCGCTCCGGCCTCGAGGTCGAGCTGGGGTGCCGGACGCACGAGCAGGCACAGGCCGTACGGGACTCCCGGGAGAACTCGCGCTACCTGCCGGGCGTGCGGTTACCCGACGCGGTCCGCGTGGTGCGGGCCTCCGAGCTCAACCTCGCAGGTCAAGACATTGTCTGCCTCGCTGTGCCCGCCAAGGCGCTGCCGGGTGTTCTGGCGGCGCACGGCGGCCAGATATCGCGCCGGGTCGGCGTGCTGGTTGTCTCCAAGGGTCTCGTGCCCACACTGGGCACGCTTCCCTCGGCATTTGCCGCCGAGCGCTGCAGCGCCCGCGCAATCGCCGTGCTCGGGGGTCCCGCGCAGGCCGCAGAGATGCTCGACCACGGCGCCTCGCTGGTGCTCGCGTCGATCGACTCCGGGTTCGCGCGTCAGCTGGCCGACGCCCTGCGTAGCGCCGGGCTCGACGTGTCGGTCACCGCCGACGTGACCGGCGTGGAGCTGGCCGGCGTCGCCAAGAACGCGGCGGTCCTCGCGGCCGCGGCGGCGTCGACGGCGGGAGCGAATATCGCCGGGGCAGCCGCCGGCAAGGTGTTCGCCGAGGTGGACGCGCTCGCGCGCTCTCGCGGCGGGCGGCCGGAGACGTTCGCCGGGCTGGCCGGGGCGGGTGATCTCGTGGCCACCGTGGTCGCCAGCGGATCGCCCCGCGGTCGCGCCGGCGAGCCGATCGCGAGCGGGATGCTGCCCGACGGGATCGCCGGCGTGGTGGGGCCCGCGGCCGAGGCGTTGGACTCGGTTCCGTTGCTCGCGCAGGCAGCGCGTGAGGCGCGGCTGGAGGCGCCCGCCCTCGACGGGCTCGCGGCCCTGGTGCAGGGACGGATCGAGCCCGAGCGCTGGGCCGCCACCGTGACCGAGCCTGTCCGTCCCAGGTCTCAGCGACCTATCCGCGCGGCGTGAGCGGAGATAGATTGCGTATGAGGTGGTTGACGACCGACCAAAAGACAAGGCCGAGCTCGACGCTCGCTTCAGCGAGCTCTACCGGCGCCACCTGCGGGACGTGTACTCCTACAGCTATTACCGCGTCGGCAACCACCACGACGCCGAAGACCTCACCGAGCAGACATTCCTTCAGGCGTACCGGCATTTCGAGCGGGCCCTGCGCGAGTCAGACGGACGACCGTTGCGACCGTGGCTCATCCGGATCGCGCACAACCTGGCCGCCAACTTCTACCGGGACCGTTCGCGCAAGCCGGAGTCGGCGATCGAGGACGCCGGTTTGATCTCCGCGCCGCACACGACCGAGTCGCTGGTCGAGGGTCGCGAGGAGCTCAAGGCGATCCTCGAGGGTGTGACACAGCTGCCCGACGACCGGCGCGAGGCCCTGATCATGCGCTTCGCGCTGGGAATGGACAACCGCGAGATCGCGCGAGCGCTCGGCCGCACTGACGGGGCCACAAAGGTCCTGCTGCACCGCGCGATCCGCCAGCTCGAGCAGATGGTCTCGACGAACGCGGATAATGATTCGAGCATCGGCTCTAATGCCGGCGACGAGGATGGCAGATGAGCTCTGGAGTGACCGATTTCGAGGCCCTGCTGCGCGAGGCGCTGAGTCCTGTCGATCCGCCGGCGAGTCTGACCGCGCGGATGGAGCTCAAGCTCGTCAACCTGACCGAGCTCGCCCAGGAGGAGCTCGAGTCGTGGGAGCTCTCGGCGATGCGCGACCCGCGTAACTGGGTACGTCCGGCCGCGGCGGTGGTGATCGGCGCAGGCGCGGGTACGGCGCTGGTGGTGCTCCGCGTGCGATCGCAGCACCGGGCGCGCAAGCAGCAGTCGTCTAACCCGCTCGAGCTCGCCGGGCGCACGCTTCACGACGTCGCCCACGAGGCTCGGCGCATCCTTCCCCACCATTAGCTCAACCCCAGGGGGGGCCGATGTCGGCCGGGCGCCGACGGTTGGCTTACATCGCCGCTGATACCGTCAGCGTCAATGGACGTCTGCTACCGCCACCCCTCGCGTGAAACCGGCGTCTCGTGCTCGTCGTGCGGACGGCCGATCTGCCCCGACTGCATGACGCCGACTCCGGTCGGGATGCGATGCCCGGAGTGTGCGCGAGACCGGACCAAGGTCAAGACGCTTCGCTCGCGCCAGGCGGGTCCGATCGTGACCCAGGCGCTGATCGCGATCAACGTGATCGTGTTCATAGCCGATACCGCGGCCGGCGCGCCACTGGGCGGCGGCGCCGCAGGGACGTTGTACCTTCACGGCGCGCTTTTCGGCCCATTGATCTCCCATGGTCACGAGTACTGGCGTCTGCTCACCTCGGGCTTTTTGCACGACGGCCTGCTGCACATCCTCTTCAACATGCTGTTCCTGTACTTCATCGGGATCATTCTCGAGCCTGCGATCGGGCATCTGAACTTCGTCGTGGTGTACTTCGTGTCGCTGCTGGCCGGATCGTTCGGGGCGCTCCTGTTCCAGCCCGACGCGATCACGGTGGGCGCCTCAGGCGCCTGCTTCGGGATGCTGGGGGCGCTGATCGTGGTCGCCTACTACCGCGGCATCTCGATCTGGCAGAGCGGTCTCGGGATCACGCTGGTGATCAACATCGTGTTCTCCCTCAGCATCAACGGGATCTCGATCGGCGGGCACTTGGGGGGATTGGTCGGTGGCGCCATCTGCGGCTGGCTGATCGTGGAGCTCGGGGAGCGCCGGCGGATGCAGGTGGCCGCGATCACCTGCTGTCTGCTGGTCGCGGTCGTCAGCGTGATTGCGGCGGTTGCCGTCGCCGGCAACCAGGGGCTCACTCCGAACGGCATCGGTTTCGGGCTCTGAGCCCGTCGGGACCGGCTGGCTGAAGCCAGCGGGGCTGGTCGCAACCGCGCCTTGCTGTCCCGGTTCTGTCCAAATTTGTGTTAGATCACTCTCGTCTAGGGTACATATGCGACAGCAACACGTCCCAGATCGCCTCTATCTGGGGCTTGTGTCCTAGTAATCACTGCAAGAGAGAGAGGGTCCATGCCCGACACCACCGAGGCCTACGACTTCCGCGGACGCACGCTGATCGATGCCGACGGCGAGAAGATCGGCAAGATCGACGAGCTGTATCTCGATGAGCAGGGTGGCCAGCCCGAGTGGGCGCTCGTCAACACGGGGCTGTTCGGGACAAAGAAGACCTTCGTACCGATACGAGGGGCGCGCCCCGACGGTGAGGAGCTGAGGGTTCCGGTCAGCAAGGAGCAGGTGAAGGACGCCCCCCGTATCGACGCCGATCAGGAGCTTTCCGAGGAAGAGGAGCGGGTGCTGTTCGAGCACTACGGCGTTCCTTACACGGACGAGGGCTCCACGACCGCCACGGGTGCCCCCACCGGCGCCGGCTCCGCCGGCGAGACCGGATACGCCCGCGAGACCGGATACACCGGCGAGACCGGCTCCGCCGGCGAGACCGGATACGCCCGCGAGACCGGATACACCGGCGAGACCGGACCCGCCGACGAGACCGGTTACACCGGCGGCGCAGGCTCCCCTGAACGCGACCGCGTTGGTCGCGATGACGAGGAGCTCGGCGACGATGACGCGATAACGCGTTCGGAGGAAGAGCTGCGCGTCGGTACCGCGCGGCGCGAGCGCGGACGGGTGCGGCTTCGCAAGTACGTGGTGACCGAGGACGTCCAGCGGACGGTCCCGGTTCGCCGCGAGGAGGTCCGCGTTGAGCGTGAGCCGATCACTGACGAGAACATCGACCAAGCCATGTCCGGTCAGGACATCTCCGAGGCCGAGCACGAGGTGGTCCTCCACGAGGAGGAGCCCGTCGTCGAGAAGCGCGCGGTTCCCAAGGAGCGCGTGCGGCTGAGCACCGAGACGCACGAAGACGAGCACGAGGTATCTGAACAGGTCCGCAAGGAGCGCATCGAGGTCGACGAGGACCGCTGATCCCGGAGGCGGCGCCGCTGCACCCGGCGGCGGCGTCGCTGCACCCGGCGGCGAGGTTTGCTCAGAGCTCGACGGTGAGCGCCTCGCCGGACGCTTGCGGCACGAGCTCCGGGTGCAGGATGTTGGCCAGCAGCTCGAGGCCATCGACGATCCGTGGGCCCGGCCGGGAGAAGTAGGCCGAGGCGTCGACGGCGACGACCTCCCCGGCGCCGAGCGCGGCGAGTTGCTCGCGATGCATCTCGGCCTCGCGGTGTGCGATCTGCGCGTCGTAGCCGCAGGGCATCACGATCACGATGTCGGGCTGGGAGGCCTCGACCTCGGCCCAAGTGCGCTGTTCGGAGTTCTCACCGGGAAAGCCGAGCACGTCCTCGCCGCCGGCGAAGTCGATCAGCTGGGGCGTCCAGTGGCCGGCCGCGAACGGTGGATCGAGCCATTCGAGGGCCACGACCCGAGGGCGCCTCGTATCCCTGACCGCGAGGCGCACGCGGTCGATGCGCTCCGCCGCCCCGCGGACAAGCTCGACGGCGGCATCCTTGCGATCGGTGGCCTGGGCGAGGGTGCGGGCGTCGCCGAGCACCTCTCCTACCGTGTGCGGATCGAGCGAGATCACCTGGGGGCGGCTCGAGATCTCCTCGGCGATCGCGCGGACGTCGTCGTAGGAAACCGCGCAAACAGAACAGAGTGCCTGGGTGACGATCAGATCGGGTTCGAGCTCGTGCAGCGCGTCGGCGTCGAGCTCGTAGATCGACTCGCCGGCGAGCGTGCGCTCCTTGACGGCAGCATCGATCTGCGCCGCACTCAGACCGGCGGGCAGCACGTCGCGCGTGACCCGGGGCAGATCCAGCGCGGCCTCGGGGTAGTCGCACTCGTGCGTGACCGCGACGAGCTGCGGACCAAGTCCGAGCGCGAACAGCATCTCGGTTGCCGATGGAACGAGGCTGACGATTCTCAACTCGCAGTCAAGGCTACCCCGCTTGCATGGGGCTACGGAGGCCGGGGTTCGAAGTCCGCGGGATCCTGGTGCTACCGTTCGCCCGGTCGCCAATGAACGACGACGACCCAAGTCGAAGTAACAGCTCGCGGACCCGGGGCACCCCAGTCAGGACTGTGGAGTCGTCCTCGCAGGCCCGCCTGTGAAAGCGCTGTTCATCATCCTGACCGGGCTGCTGGTCCTGGTCAACGCGTTCTTCGTGATTGCGGAGTACTCGCTGGTGCGCTCGCGCCGGCCACGCCTTCAGGCGATGGCCGACGAGGGCAAGCGCGGGGCGCGGCTGGCGCTGGCTCAGATCGAGGACATCGGCGACTACATCGCGGCCTGCCAGGTGGGCATCACGATGGCGTCGATCGGTATCGGAGCGCTTGGCGAGCCCGCGGTGGCTCATCTCTTCGAGCCGGTGTTCGGTGGCGCGATCGGGCACGCGGCCGCGGTCGTGGTTTCAGTGGTGATCTCCTACCTGCTGATAACGATCGCGCAGAGCATCATCGGGGAGATAGCGCCGAAGCTGTACACGATCCAGCACGCCGAGGACCTCGCGCGCCGGATCGCGCGGCCGCTGCGCTTCTGCCGGATCCTGTTTCACCCGCTGATCGTGGTCCTCAACTCGGCCTCGTACTCGCTGCTGCGGATGATCGGTACCGACCCCGACGCCGAGCCTGAGGGCGGTACTCCCGACGAGCTCAAGCGGATCATCGCCGAGTCCAGCTCGGGCGGCAGCCTCGATGTCGGCGAGGCGAACATGCTCAGCGGCGTGTTCCATCTGCACGAGCAGGAAGCTCGTCAGGTGATGACGCCGATCCCCGCGGTGGTCACGGTCGACCTGTCCGAGACCGTCCAGGACGCGCTGCGCCGCTGCGTCTCGACCGGCCACTCGCGGCTAGTGGTGACCGAGGACGAGAACCAGGATCGGGTCAAGGGGATCGTGCACGTCAATCAGCTGGTCAAGCTGATGATGGCCGAGGGATACGAATCCCATTTTCCGGGGCTCGTCCGGGCTGCGCCGATCGTCCCGGAGACCAAACCACTTGACGACCTGCTCGCCGATCTGCAGCGAGAGCGCACGGAGCTGGCGATCGTGATCGACGAATACGGGCGGACCGCGGGGATCGTCACGATCGAGGACATCATCGAGGAGGTGGTCGGCGAGATCGCCGACGAGAACGATCCGGCCGGCGGAGCGATACGCAAGCTCGCCAACGGCGATTGGTTCGTCCGCGGGCACGTGGCCGTGTCCGACCTGGAGGGCTACGGCCTGCACCTTCCGGTCGACACCGACGCTTACAACTCGATCGGTGGGTTCGTGTTCGCAGAGCTCGGCCGGCTCCCCAAGCGCGGTGACCAGATCTCGGCCAACGGCTATTCGATCCGCGTCGAGTCGGTGCGCCAGAACCGGATCGAGGCGGTCAGGATCCGCAGGCGCAAGGCCCCGGCCGAGTCTGCGCCGGCACAGAGCGGCTCGTGAGCGGGCCGCTGCTGTCGAACAGCGTCCGCGCAGGACGACGGGACCGGCGCTGGCGGGCGAGCGCAGCTGGTGCAGCAGCAGCTCGCATCATTCGTTACATTTGCACCAGCGCGACGACCGGTGGCTCGAGGATCGCCGTATCACAGACCATCCGGTGGTTGAGAGGAGAGACTGAAGCCGGCCCTGCCCGGGGCCGGCTTCGCCAAATTTGTCTTCAGAGCGCGCGGCGCACGCGGCGGCGCCGAAAAAGAAACCGGCCCGCTGGGGACGGGCCGGTCTCGTGCTTCTGGGGAGGAGGTGCTGCTATGAGGTACGTCGCGTTGAGAATGTTGCGGTCCGGAGATGAACGAGTCCTAAAGAGTTGCTGGTACTTCTGGTAAATGTCGGTGCCCAACGGTCGCGAAGCTGCACGAACGTGACCGGACCTGCGTCAGTCGTACTCGTAGAAGCCCCGGCGTGACTTCCGACCCAGCGCTCCCTCCGCGACGAGCTCGCGCAGCCGCGGCGGGACGCTTGCTCCGATTGAGTCACCGATCGCCTGGGCGACGTCGAGCCCGACGAAGTCCAGCAGCGCCAGCGGGCCCATCGGCATGCCCGCGCCGAGCGTCATGCAGCGATCGACGTCGGCGGGGTCGAGGCCGGTCTGCGACATCAGCTCAACGGCGTCGAACAGGTAGGGGAACAGCAGCCGGTTGACGACGAACCCGGGGGTGTCGGGGACCTCGACGAGTGTCTTTCCCAGCGCCTCGCAGAACGCGCGGGCACGTTCCCGGGCCTCCTGGCAGGCCTCGGCGGGAAACACCAGCTCCACCAACTCCATCCGCGGGACGGGGTTGAAGACGTGCAGTCCCACGAATCGCTCCGGCCGCCCGCTGGCCGCGGCCAGCGCCGCGATCGAGAGCGAGGAGGTGGTGGTGGCGAGAATCGCGTCGGGGTCCGCCGCGGCGCCCAACTCGGCGAGCAGCGGTTGCTTGTGATCGGGATCCTCGGCGACCGCCTCGACGATGAACGTCTCGCCGTGCAGCGCGGCCTGCTCAGTGGCGACAGAAATCCGCTGGGCGGCGTCGGGATCGCCGAGCTTCTCGCACAGCTTGTCGACCGACGCCCGCGCACGGTCGGCCGAGGCCTGCGAGCGGGCCCACATGACCACATCTCCATGACGCGCCGCTGTCACCGCCAGCCCGCAGGCGATCGTGCCGGCGCCCGCGATAGCCAGTCTCTCTTGCAAAGGGTCTCCTTCCCGTGGCGGGAGAGCACAGCGGCTCGCCCGTGCAGGCCCCGTACAGTACGTGACCGCGATGCCGTCTGGCCCTGACAGCGTACGAGCCGCACGCCTGCACGAGCTCGGCGAGCCACTGATCGTCGAGGAGGTGCAACTGCCCTCCCCGGCGGCCGGCGAGGTGCGCGTCGAACTCGAGTACGCCGGCGTCAACCCGGTCGACACCTACGTCGCGCAGGGGCGTGTCAGTCCCGATGGACCGCGACCGCGAACGCTCGGCGGCGAGGCCGCGGGCACCGCCGACGGCCGTCCCGTGCTGGTGGCCGGCGAGAGCCTGGGCTCGACCCGCGACGGCGTGTGGGCGCAGGCGGCGGTGGTCCCCGAGCAGGCCGTGACGCCGCTTCCGGATGGCGTCAGCAGCCGGGACGCCGCAGCGATGGGGATCGCGGGGCTGACTGCTCTGAACGTGGTGCGCGACCTGGCCAAGGTCACCGCCGACGACCGGGTGCTCGTGCTCGGTGCCGCGGGCGGCGTGGGGAGCATGATCGTCTCGCTGGCGCACGCGGCCGGCGCGACCGTGTGGGGGCAGACGGGCTCATCTGAGAAGACCGCGGGCATCACCGAACAGGGAGCCGAGCGGGCGATCGTCGCGGGTCCCGATGAGCTTTCAGAGCAGCTCTCAGAGCTCGAGCCGACCGTCGCGTTCGACCCGCTGGGGGACGGGTTCGTGGCCCCGATCCTGGAGGCGATGGCGCCGCGCGGACGGATCGTGTCGCTGGGCACCTCGGCCGGGCCGGAGGTGGCCTTCAACATGCAGGTGCTGTACCGCAAGATGATCTCGCTGCTCGGCTACGGGGGCATGCAGCTGCGTCGCGAGGAGCGCCGGCCCGGTCTCGAGGCGGCCCTGCGCGCGCTGGCCGACGGCTCGATCCGGGTGCGGATCGACGAAGTGGTCGCGCTCGACGACGTCAACGACGCGTTCGCGCGCCTGCGCGAGCGCCGCGTCCAGGGCAAGCTGCTGCTCGACCTCAGCTGATCGCGACTCGGAGTCAGATCGTGCGCGCTACGCGCGTTATTTGACTCCGAGTCAGCGCCGCTCAGCCCGCCCTCCAGCGAAAGCCGATCGCGTCGGGCGCGGGTGGCAGCGGGCTCGCCGGCAGCCCCGGCGCGGGCTCGGGCTCGTGAAAGCCCACGGGAGCCAGATCGTTGGGCGTGTCGGGGTGAAACAGCGAAGCCAGATACTGCGCCTGACCGCGACCCGGTCCGAGCTCGAACTGGCCGCCGCCGTAGGCCCCGATGCCACGCGCGGCGCAGTAGTCATAGGTGTCGCACAACCTGCGCAGGCCCCCGATCCGCGAGGGCTTGATGTTGACCATCTTCGGCGCGAACGGCAGCGCCTCGATGTCCGCGATCGAATGGATCGGGGCGTCCCAGGTGATCCGGTCGTGGTCCGAGGCCAGGACGGCCGCGGTCTCAGCGGTGACCACATCGGGGTCCTCGATCCAGGCGCTGGGGAACGCCTCGAGCACGCGGCGGTAGAGCACCGGGTCGGGCGGCTGATCGACGATCGTGCCGCGATAGAACGCCTTGAAGTCAATCGAGTCCACCGCTCCGGTGCCAACCAGCGCCGAGATCAGCTCCGGTGTCCAGGAGCTCGTCGCATCGAGCTTGAAGCGCAGCGTCGGATAGCGCTCCAGCCGGCTGCGCACGGGCTCCAGCGTCGGCGGCTCGCCGAGCCGCAGCGAGACCACGAACGTCATCGGCGCTGGCTCGCGCTCGAGCGCCTCGTGCAGCGACCGCCCCGCCTGCCGCAGCGCCAGATCGAGCGCCGCGCTGTGAAACGTCCAGCGGCGGTACAGCCGCGAGACCTCACGCTGCGGCTCCGCCGGAAACAGATCGAGGCCGTCGATCAGCTCGCAGAATTCCACCAGCGCGTAGCTGCCGGCGAGCGCGAGCGCCGGCCCGGCCTCCTGCAGCGCCACCTGATCCTCGGCGTCATACACCACGTCCTCGCCCACGCCCTCGGCCCCATTGCCGTGGAGGTGCACGACCGTCGACAGCCGCTCAAAGCCACTGGATACGTTGGCGTACAGACCCTCCAGCGCGTAGCCGTCGACCCGCAGCGGAAGGTCCGCGAGCAGATCAAATGTGCTCATCGCCGCCGCGCTGCGCGCCCTCCAGGCGCGTCACGAGCTCCTCCAGCCTGAGCTCCTCCAGGCCCTTGCTGACCGCCTCGAGCTCGGCCGCGCAGTACTCGACCAGTTCACGCCCCTCGGCGACCAGGTCCAGCGTCTCGCGCAGCCCGGCGTCGCCCGAGTCCAGGCGGCGGATGATCTCCTCGACGCGGCTGACGGCCGACTCGTAGGTCCGATCCGCGCTCATACGCGCTCGTCGTCAGCCTCGACGCGCGCCGGGACTGAGCCGTCGTGGAAGCGCAAAGCGATCCGCCGGGCGTCCCGAGCCGCCGCGGCGCTGCCGAGCGGACTCCCCTGGCGGTCGGTGACCAGCGCGTAGCCGCGAGACAAAGTCCGCTGTGGGTCGTGCGCGGCGAGCGCCAGCGCCAGCCGCTCGAGCTCGCGCCCGCGCCGAACCCGTTCCGGGCCTTGCGCCCGCGCAGCGCCGCGCCGCAGGACAAGCAGATGTACGCGGGCGAGCTCCTCGCCGCGCGCGGTCGCCCGGCGCGCGCTGGCGCGCAGCTCGCGCAGCAGCTGATGCAGGGTCCGGCGGTTGGCGGCCACCTGCTCGGCGGGTGCGCGGGCGAGCCCAGCCAGCGTGCGGGCCCGCGAGACGACGGCGCGCCGTCCCTGGTCACGCAGCCGCTGCGCGCAGGAGCGCAGCTGTGCGCGGGCGACGCGGCAGTCGATCGCGACGGCGGCCTCGGCCGCGTGCGTCGGGGTCGAGCAGCTGACCGCCGCGACATCGTCAATCAGCGTGCGGTCGGTGTGATGGCCGACTGACGCGATCACCGGCACGCGCAGCAGCGATACGGTTCGGCACAGCCCCTCGTCGCAGAACGCGAACAGGTCGGCCAGCGAGCCGCCGCCGCGGGCCACGATCACCACCTCCAGCTCCTCGATCGCTGCCAGCTCCCTCAGGGCGGCCGCGATCCGCGGCGCCGCGTGACGATCCTGCACCGGGGCGAACGCCCACACCAGCCGTCCCGCCCAGCCGCGTCGCCGCAGGCCCGCGAGCACGTCGTCGCGCGCCTTGCCCTGCTCGCCGGTGACCACCCCGATCATTCTCGGCAGGCCCGGCAGCACGAGCTGCTTCTGGCGTTCGAACAGGCCCTCGGCGTCCAGCCGGCGGCGCAGGCGCTGGAGCGCGACGAGCAGGTCCCCCTCGCCCGCGAGGCGAAGCTCGCAGACGGAGAAACTGAACGACGGCGAGGAGGTTGCGCTGCCCGGGTAGTAGTCGCAGCCGCCACCGACGACGATCCGCAGCCCGTCGACCAGCGCCACGCCCAGCAGCTCGAAATCGGTGCGCCACATCGAGCAGGGCAGCGCGCCATGAGCGTCGCGCAGCTCGAAATAGACCCGTGCTCGCGCGGCGCGAAATCCCCACACCTCGCCGACCAGCTGGACGCGGGCGAACTCCTGCAGGCGGCGCTTGAGCTGCGCGGCATAGGACCCGACCGGGTAGGGGCCGGGCAACGTGCTCTGCGGAATTCCCGCCTGCGAGGCCGCGATCTGCTGCATGCCAGCCGAGGCTACACGCCGCTCAGGTCAATGCCTGGCGCAGATCGGCGACGAGGTCGGCCGGATCCTCGACGCCGCAGCTGAGGCGCACGAGGTCAGCTGGGACCGCTGCCGGGGAGTCCTCCACCGACTGATGCGTCATCGCCTGCGGCACCTCGATCAGCGACTCGACGCCCCCGAGCGACTCGGCGAGCGTGAACAGCCGCGTCTTGGTGGCCACCACGAGGGCCTGCGGGTGGCGGAAGCTGACCATGCCGCTGAATCCCGGCCACCGGACGTCGGTCACCTCGGGCGTGGAGCGAAGCAACGCCACGACCGCGGCCGCGCTGCGCGCATGGGCCTCCATCCGCAGGTGCAGCGTGCGCAGCCCGCGGTGAACGAGGAAACAGTCGAGCGGGCCGGGGATCGCGCCGATCGCATTCTGGACGAACCGCAGCCGCTCGTAGAGGTCGGTCCGGCCGGTGACGACCACGCCCCCGACGACATCCGAGTGTCCGCCGAGGTACTTGGTCGTCGAGTGGTTGACGGCATCGGCTCCGAGCTCGAGCGGGCGCTGGTTGGCAGGGGTGGCAAACGTGTTGTCGACCACCACCAGCGCGTCGCGCCGCCGGGCGATGACCCCTTCGACGTCGATCACGTTCAGCAGCGGGTTGGTGGGATTCTCGACCCAGATCAGCCGCGTCTCGGATCTCACTGCCCGCTCCAGCGCCTGCAGATCGGTCTGATCGACGAGGTCGTAGCGAAGCCCCCAGCGCGCCATCACCTTGTCCACGAGGCGATAGGTCCCGCCGTACAGGTCGGCGGGCAGCACCACGTGCGAGCCCGGCTCGCAGACCACGGTGATCAGCGCGTGCTCGGCGGCGAGCCCGGAGGCGAACGTCACCGCCTGGCCGCCCTCGAGCTCGCCCAGCGCCTGCTCGAGCGCCGAGCGCGTGGGGTTCGCGGTGCGGGCGTAGTCGTAGTCGCCGACGAATTCGCCGGGGCGGCGCTGCGCGTAGGTGGAGGTCTGGTGGATCGCGGGGATGACCGAGCCGAAGGAGGGATCGGGCGTCAGGCCGGCATGAACGGCGCGGGTCCCGAACGCGTCGCGCGGCGGCTCGCGGTCGGTCACCGGGCGAGCGCTTCCAGCAGGTCGGTGCGGGTCACCAGTCCGGCAGCGCGCCCGTCATGGGTGACCAGCAGGGCCTGCTGCTCGCCGACCAGGAGCTCCACGGCTTCGCGCACGGGATCCTGACTCGATACCGCGGCGAACGGCGCCTCCATCACGTCGACGATCTGGGCGTCGAGCAGCGCGGGGTCCTCGGCGGCGTGGCGGAGCAGCCCGCGCTCGCCGATCGCACCGACGATCGTCGAGGGGTCGTGGGCGCTGACCACGGGCAGCTGAGAGACGCGATGCTCGTGCAGCAGCGCGATCGCGTCGCGGACCGGGAAGTGTGGCTCCACCGTCACCAGCGGAGGAATTTCGCCCGCCTCGCGCTTGCGCCGCAGAACATCGCCAACCGTCAGGTCCACGCCCCGGTCGAGGAACCCGTACTGGCGCATCCAGGCGTCGGAGTAGATCTTCGACAAATAAGAGCGCCCGCCGTCGGGAATCACCACCACGATCACCGCCTCGGGGTCATCGACATCCGCCGCGACCTGCAGCGCGGCGTGGACGGCGAGCCCGCCGGACCCGCCGGCGAGGATCGCCTCGGTCTGAGCCAGCCGGCGCGTGGTCAGAAACGCGTCCCGGTCTGACACCATCACCCACCGATCGACGACCGATCGGTCGAAGGTCTGAGGCCAGAAATCCTCGCCCACGCCCTCGACCAGATACGGGCGCACGTTTTCCTCGCCTCCCGAGTAGATCGAGCCTTCGGGATCGGCGCCGACCACCTCGAGCTCGGGCTTGCGCTCGCGCAGGTACCGGGCCGTGCCGGTGATCGTGCCGCCGGTGCCGACGCCCACGACCAGATGCGTGATCCGGGGGCCGAGCTGCTGCCAGAGCTCGGGGCCGGTGGAGTCGTAGTGAGCTTGCGGATTGGCCGGATTGACGTACTGGTTGGGCTGAAAGGCGCCCGGGATCTCCTCGGTCAGCCGGTCGGCGACGCGGTAGTAGGACTGGGGCGACTCCGGCGGCACGTCGGTGGGGGCGAGCACGACCTCGGCGCCGTAGGCCCGCAGCAGGTCGATCTTCTCGCGCGACATCTTGTCGGGCATCACCGCGATCACCCGGTAGCCCTTCAGCCGGGCGGCGATCGCCAGTCCGGTGCCCGTGTTGCCCGAGGTGGGCTCCACGATCGTCCCGCCGGGCCGCAGCTTGCCGTCGCGCTCGGCGGCGTCGATCAGCGCGACCGCGATCCGGTCCTTGATCGAGCCGCCCGGATTGAACGACTCGAGCTTTGCTATCAGCTGCGGTCGCACACCGGCGCCGATCCGGGAGAGCCTGACCACCGGAGTGTCGCCGATCGTGTCGAGGATCGACTCCTTGCACTGCGCGCTGACGGCGGCCCTGGACATCACGAGGCAGTCTCGCATGCGGGGTGCCGGACGGTGGCGCGCCGCAGCGTGAACTCGGTCTCGCTGCCCACCGGCTCAAAGCCCAGCTTCGCGTACAGCAACTGCGGCCAGTCGTCGGCGTCGGCGGGCACCGTGATCAGCTCTGCGCCCCACTCGCCCGCCGCTGCCAAGGCGGCCGAGACGACCGCCTTCGCCAGTCCCCGCCCCCGGTAGGCCGGGAGCGTCCCCACCTCCTCAACCATCGCCATCGGCACGCCTCCCACATCGGGATCCAGAAACAGAGTGCACATCGACTGCAGGCCGCCGCCCTCTCCGGCGCCGAAGCGGCGGGCGGCGGTCCCGGCTCGCAGCGCCCGCTGAGCGGCGACGAGCTGGTGCGCGAGGTTCGGCGAGGCGTCCGATCCGTAGTCGTAGTGCTCGAAGTTGGCGAGCCCCACGGCATCGAGCTCGGCCTCCGAAATCTTCCGTGCGCGAGGGTCCGTGAACGCCTCGCTCGGCGCGGTCCGCAGGACCATGAATACGGTGCGCCGCTGTTCCCAGCCTCCGGCGAGCAGCACCGGAGCAAGCCGCGCGGCGGCCGCGCTGTCCTCCACGCGCACGAAGCGATGGCCGAGGTGACCCAGCCACCGGTCGGCGAGCGCGTGCAGCGCGGGCGCGTCGAACCGGGGCGGCAAGGGCGCGCGGAGCACGACCATGTTCAGCGTGTGGACGTTGGGGAGCTCCGGGTGCAGGACCACCCATCCCTCGGGGATCTCCTTCGATTCACCGCCCGCAAGCGCGACGCGCCGGTCGAGCTCGAGTGCCAGGGCCAGCTCGTCCATCGCGCTCAGATTATGGGGGCGTGCATGCAGCGGCCCCACCGGCGGCGCATGCGCCGCCGGGAGCGGCCCGCATGCGGGCCGCTCTTCCAAGCATTCACCGTCCCGCGTCTGCCTCCAGGATCGCGGGATCGGCCGCCTCGAACCACTTGCGAGCGAAGAACCGCGGGAAGAACGGCCACGACGCGAACATCAGGATGACTCCCAGGATCAGGCCACCGATGCCCACCACGATCGGCGTCTGGATCCCCGCCAGCGGCTTGGAGTAGTTATTGCCGGCGGTGTTGTAATAGCTGTAGGCCTTGATCCCGACATAGGCCATCATCAGCCCGCCGACGAACGGAATCAGCCCGGCGAACAGGAAGTTGCGGGCGCTCTTGAGCAGATCGCGGCGGAAGTAGACCGCGCACGCCAGCCCGGTGAAGCCGTAGTAGAAGCAGACGGCGAATCCGAGCGCGGAGATCGTGTCCCCGAGGACATCCTGATTGGGGTTGAACGCCAGCAGGGCGATCGTCCACAGGATCGAGAGGCCGCCCATCAGCAGGGTCGAGAAGCTCGGGGTAAGGTAGCGGGGATGGACGCGGCCGAACGCCGAGGGGATCGAGCCCCAGCGGGCCATCGACAGCGTCGTGCGCGCGGTCGGCAGGATCGTCGTCTGCGTCGAGGCCGAGGCCGAGGTGAGCACGGTGATGATCATCAGCTTGTCGAGCGGGGAGCCGAACACGTTGGTTCCAAGCGCGTTGATCACGTCGCTCGAATTGCCGGCGAGGAAGGCCGGTCCGTGGTATGCCTGCGCCGCGGCAGCGACGATCACGTAGATCAGCAGCAGGATCACCGTCGAGAGCACGGCGGCCTTGCCCGGCCCGTGATGCTTGTCGCGTGACTCCTCGTTGACCGCCACGCCCGAGTCCCAGCCCCAGTAGATGAAGATCCCGAGCAGGATCGCGTCGATCAGCGCGCCCCAGCTCATCGCGAACGGGTTAAACCACGATGCGGACACCTGAATCGAGTGGGCCGGGTTGTTCGCGTACACCTTGATCAGCGCCACGGTCGCGAACAGCGCCAGCGTGAAGATCTCGATGCCCAGCAGGATCGTCTGCACGCGCGCCGACAGCTCGATGCCCCGGTAGCAGATCCAGGTCATCAGGGCGATCCACAGCACCGAGCCGATGATCAGGGCGAGGTTCGAGTTCGCCGCCGAGTGCCAGCCGAACAGCAGATAGGTGTAGTTGGCCGCGATCTCCGCCAGCGAGGCCATCACGATGATGTCGGCGAGGAAGATCGCCCAGCCGTTGATCCACCCCACCTGTGGCCCGAATGTGCGCGTGACCCAGGCGAACGTGGTTCCTGCATCGGGGTCGGCGAGGTTGAAGAAGCGGTAGCCGACCGAGACGAACAGGATCGGGATGAACGCCACGAGCAGCACCGCCGGCGCATGTACGCCGACGCCGCCGACGGCCACGATGAAGCCCAGTGTCGCCGCGAGGCTGTAGGCCGGCGCCGTCGAGGCGATCGCGATGACCAGGTTCGAGATGTAGCCGAGCGCGTCGGCCTTGAGTCCCTTGTTCCCGGGTGCGTAGTCAGTTTCGGCCGCGGGCTGGCCCGGGAGGGTGGTAGCTGAACTCTCCAAGGTTGTGAAAACTTACGTGTGCGCGGGCCCGGACGCAAGCGCCAGCTGTACCGCGCAACGCGGGCTGCGCTTGGTCAACGGCTGATGGCGTGCTGCGCGCGAAGCCAGGCGACGGTGTCCTGGAGGCCGTCGCGTAGCGGCACCTTCGCCTCCCATCCCAGCCGCTCGCGGGCCTTCTGCACTGACGGCCAGCGGCGTTGGACGTCCACCTCGAAGCTCGGCAGGTGCTCGAGCGCGAACTCGGCCGGATCCTCGCCGCACACCTCCCACACCAGTTTCGCCAGCTCGGCGACGCTGCACTCGGTGGCGGCGGAGATGTTGAAGTCCTCGTCCTCACCGGCGGGCGAGGCCATGGCGGCGACGATCCCGTCGGCGATGTCGTCGACGTGGGTCAGCGTGCGCGTCTGCTCGCCGCTGCCGAAGATCTGCAGGGGGCGCTGCCCGGAGAGCACCTTGGCGATCAGGTCCGGGACGGCGTGCGCGATCCCCGGCTCGTCGGGGTCAGGCAGCTCTCCCGGGCCGTAGGCGTTGAACGGGCGGCAGATCGTGTAACGCAGCCCATGCTGGTCATGGGCGGCTCGCGTGTAGACCTCCCCGGCCAGCTTGGAGAAGCCGTACGCCGAGCGCGGGGGCGGACAGCTGTAGAGGTGCTCTTCGGTGGTCGGAAACTCCGTCGCGCGCTCGAACACCATCGAGGATGAGACGTAGGTGAAACGCTCCACGCCCTGCTCCACCGCAGCATGGACGATCGCCCCCGTGAGCGCGTTGTTGACCTCGGTCAGGGTGAACGGGAGCTTGTGGAAGTTCGCGATCCCACCGACTATCGCCGCCAGGTGGATGACGTGCGAGCAACCCCGCAGCGCCTCCTGGGCGACACCCAGCTCGCGCAGATCGCCGGTCGTGATCTCGCACCCCTCGCGCATCCATCCCGGCGGTTCGCGGTGGTCACAGACGCGCACCTCGAATTCGGGGTCGGTGAGCAGGCGCCGCACGACGGCCGCGCCGATCGTCCCGGCGCCGCCGGTCACCAGCACCCGGGCCATCAGTGGCTGACGTCGGGCGAGGCGTCGACCGACGCCGCGGGATCGAGCAGCGCCACGGTCTCGGCCGCATACGCGAATACCTGGGCGGTGCCGAGCGTATTCCAGGGATCGACCAGCAGGCACTCTTCGGACGCCAGCGCGAGGATCTCCCTCAGTGCCTCGGGACGCTCGAACGCCGAGTGGTTGGTGGCGACGATCACCACATCGGCATCACGGACCGCGTCACCCAGCGGCTGGGTCGGGGTCGCCGCGTGAGGATCACAGACGGCGACGTCGGCGAGCTCGCGCTCCAGCAGCCGAATCAGCTTTGGCGACAGCGAATCGCGCTCGTCGTCGGTATCGCGCTTGAACGTCAACCCCAGGACGGCAACCTTGCGCGAGCCCAGGCCACCGATCCGCCGCTTGATCCCTTCGACCAGGAACAGGGGCACGCCTTCGTTGACGCGCGAGACGGCGAGCAGCATTCCAGGCGCGTGCGAGCGCTCCTCGGAGAACGCGAAATCCTTGCGCAGGCAGCTTCCGGCGGTCAGGCCGGGCATCGCGATCCCACCGCGCGGGTAATCGTGGTTGATCAGCTCGATCACCTCGAACACGTTCGCTCCGTAGCTCTCGCAATCCATCATCAGCAGGTTCGGAAGCGCGAACGTCGCGTAGCGAAGGATGTTGGTCCAGATCTTCGCCAGCTCGGCCTGCACCGGAGTCGTCCGGACGATCGGAGCTCCGAACACGCTAAACAGGCTGGCGGCCCGGTCAGTGGAGGTCTCGCAGACGCCGCCGATGATGCAGGGCAGCGTCGAGATCTCTTCGAGGAAGCGGCCGGCCGCGATCCGCTCGGGGGCATGGGCGACGAACACGTCCTCGCCGACGCGCAGGCCGCGCCGCTTCTCCAGGTAGCCGGCCACGTAGTCGGTCGTTCCCGGTGCGATCGTCGAGCGCAGGATCAGCGAGTGCCCCGGGCGCAGCAGCGGCAGCAGGTCGTCGACCGCGGCGCGCACCTGACGCAGGTCGCTCTCGACGTGCGAGAACGACGGTGTGCCGATCGTGATCACGATGTCGTCGGCCTGGGCGGCATCGGCGGCCCGGTCAGTGAGCTCGAGCCTGCCGCTGCGCCGGACGCGCTCGAGCAGCGCCTGGGTCCCGGCCTCCTTGAAGGGCATGCGCCCGGCGCGAATGCAGGACAGCACCGCCGGGTCGTGGTCGACGCCCAGCACGCGCAGGCCGTGGTCGGCAAAGCTCAGCGCCAGCGGGAGTCCCACCCGCCCGAGACCGATCACCGAGATGTAGCGCTCCTGGATCATCGCTCAGGTAGATGTAAACGAAAAAGCGGGCTCGACGTTGTCCATATTCGCCATCCGGCGGTCCTGTCCACCTCTTGCAAGCGGGCGCTCAGGAGTCAGTGGGAGTCGGCCGCGTCGTGTCCCAGGCTCGGCAGCGGGGTCAATCCTGGCTCGGCCTCATGGCCGCGAACCTCGCCCACGAACGCGATCTTGTCGAGCCGCGCGATCTCGCGCTCTCCCTCTCTGCGCGCCGGATGGTCGTCGGGCAGGTTCCGGATCAGGTGCTTGATCCGCTCGCGTAGCTGCAGCGCGAAGTGAGGCGTCGATGCGCCCATCAGCTGGCGGACGTCCTCGACCGTGACGGTGTGCTCGGGACGGAGTCGCTCGGGGTTCTCGGCTTCGCTCATTTCGTCGTCTGGGGGACGGCCTCCAGCAGGTTGTCGACTTCGGCCTGGACGGGGACGGAGATCGCGTTGTCGTCCCCGATCATCCAGCCATGGTTGTATACGGCAGCCGTCGGTCCCTCTTCGGTGAAGCCCGGCGTCGCGTAGTCCAGGAAGAAGTTGAGCACCACGCGGGGGAGGGTAGAGGCATTGTCCACGAGCAGCTGCGGCCCGTAGTCGCCGGTGCTCGACAGGGGTGCGGCGGCGGCGGCGTCGAGCGGGCGCTTGGCGTTGATCAGCACATAGCCATGACCGGGGCTGCGCATGGCCCAGCCGAAGCTTCCCGGAATGTGCGCGCAGGGCTGGCCGTAGACACATGCCGGATCGCGGTACGTCGCGAACGCAACCGAGTTCGCGGCCGGGTCATCGGCTCCGACACGCTTGACCTTCCCGTACTTGCCCAGCTGCTTGACCAGCCCGGCGCTGATCACGCTCGGCGGGCCGAGCACATAGATCCGCGGGTGCTGGTGTGCCAGCAGAGCCTGACGAGTAGCCGCGGGGATGCTCGAGCCCACGAACAGGATCGGGTTTCCGCTCTCGGCCGCCCATCCCGCGGCGGGCATCGCGTAGGAGGGGTCCAGCGCGGACGCGATCACCACATCGGAGCTGGGCCTCCCGACGGCCGCGCTGACGAACCTGTCGATGCCCGCGGCGAGCGAGTATGGGTCGGTGCCGTCGATCGAGGCGGACCGTACGCCGTCGGGCTTGGGGACCGCTCCGATGCGGATCACCTGGGCGCCGTCCACGGCGCCCGAGCCGGTCGGTGCGAGCTTGGCCAGCGTCGTGGAGGTGGCCGCGGGCATCGAGTCGCTGCCGGACAGCAGCATCGGTGCGCGGATCGGAGGCGCCATCAGCACCGAGGCGGCGATCGCCGCCTGCCAGCTGGAGGTGGGGGCGAGCGCGACGACCCCAGGATGCGTCCCGGGGGCGGCAGACGGGTACACCGCGAGCGCCACCCCGGCTGCGTCGGCGGCGGGATCGGCGCCGGGCACCCGGGTGGTGTTCTTGGTCGCCAGGAACGGGAAGCCGAGCTTCTGCACCGCCTGCGAAGATCCCGAGGGGACGCCCGGTGCGGCGGTCGCGGTGACGGTGGAAGTCCGGTGCAGCAGGGTGGTCCCGCCGCAGCCGCACAGGGCCAGGCATGCGCCCAGCACGCTTACGATCAGCCGGCGTTGCATCGCGGCGGACGTTAGCGGGGTGCAGGGACTTTGAGCGCCGGCCAGCGAGGTCGGCTTTGCTCCGGTGCCAGGTACTCAGGTGCTCACTCGTCCACCGAGCGCCGGGCCAGGATCTCCTGGCGTTCGGCGAGGCGATTGGCCCGCCGCATCGCCGCTTCGCGCAGGCGCCGGTGCTCTTCCGAGGTGCTCGCCGAGGGCGGTGGCACCGGGGTCGGGCGTCCCTGCTCGTCGAGCGCGACCATCGTCAGGTAGGCGGTGTTGGTGTGGCGCGCGTCGCGCAGGAACGGGTTCTCGGCCTCGACCCGAACGCCGACCTCCATCGAGGTCCGCCACGCTGCGTTGACGGTCGCCCGCAGCGTCACCAGTTCGCCGACGTAGATCGGGACGCGGAACACCATGCGATCCATGCCCACCGTCACCACCCGCCGGCCCGAGTATTTGATCGCCGCCAGCCCGGCCACCTCGTCGGCCAGCTTCATGATCATCCCGCCGTGGATGTTGCCGGCGCTGTTGGCGTCAGTGACGCCCATCCAGTGCGCGATCAGCGAGCGCGATTCCGAGACGGGCTTGGGCTCCACCGGGCTGATCCTAGATTGACGCGGCCCGTGGGAGCGAACCTGATGCGGTTGCTCGCTACGCTGTCATGTGCTAGTCCAGCCACCGCCCAAGGAGGATGCGATGCCGGGCCTTTCCGGGCGCATGTCCACTGTAGTCAAAGCCAAGATCTCCAAACTGCTCGATCGCGCGGAGGATCCTTCCGAGACCCTCGAGTACAGCTACCAGAAGCAGATCGAGCTCCTTCAGAACGTCAAGAAGGGGATCGCCGACGTCGTCACGTCGAAGAAGCGGCTGCAGCTGCAGGAGGAGAAATTGCAGCAGCAGGTGGTCAAGCTCGACACCCAGGCGCGCCAGGCGCTCGCGGGCGGCCACGAGGACCTCGCACGGACGGCGCTCGAGCGCAAGAACGTCGCTCAGACCGAGCTGCAGTCGCTGGACTCGCAGATCACACAGCTCGAGCAGCAACAGGAGCAGATGACCGCCTCCGAGCAGAAGCTGAAGGCCAAGCTCGAGCAGTTCCGCTCCAAGAAGGAGGTCATCAAGGCCCAGTACTCGGCGGCCGAGGCCCAGGTCCGGATCTCCGAGGCGGCGACTGGAGTCGGCGAGGAGATGGCCGACGTCGGCCTGGCCATGCAGCGCGCGCTGGACAAGACCGAGAACATGAAGGCGCGCGCCGACGCGGTACAGGAGCTCGAGGCGGCCGGCACGTTCGACGATCTGACACAGCTGGGCAGCGGCGAGGACGACATCGACCGGCAGCTCAAGCAGCTGTCGAGCACGAGCGAGGTCGACTCAGAGCTCGAGAAGATGAAGGCCGAGCTCGGGACTGGCGCGGCCAAGGGCGAGCTCGGAGCCGGAGGCGCGGGCGGCGCAGCCGGCGGTGAAACCGAGAAAGCTGGTGCAACCGACAGCGGCACCGGCGTGGGGACTGCAGGGGAGGGCAGCGGCGCCAGCCAGGAGCAGGCTCAATGATCGTCCGGATCTCGAACGAAGGCCAGTACGAGATCGCCGAGTCCGACATCGCAGCGCTGAACGAGCTCGACAACCAGGCGGTGGCTGCCAGCGAGACGTCCGACGAACAGCGCTTTCAGGATGCTTTCGCGCGCCTGCTGGCGCTGGTGCGCGAGAAGGGCCAGCCGGTCCCCGACGACGAGCTCGTCGGCTCAGACATCATCCTTCCGCCGCCCGATGTGTCGCTCGAGGAAGCCAAGGAGGAGTTCCAGGGCGAGGGGCTAATCCCGAGCTGAGCGCTCCGGGCAGTTGGCGGGGGGTCTCGGGGTGGGCCCTGGGGATGGGTCGTGCGATCGGGCGGGTTTGGCGCTGCTCCGGGCGGGAGGGACGTGGATGCGCCAGGGGGACGGACGTGGATGGTCCCGGGGGGCGGGACGGACGTGGATGGTCCGGGGGGCGGGACGACGTGGAAAATCCCACTGCTGGCTCCGGATCTTCCACGGGATGCACCCTGGGCGGGACGAACGTGGAAGATCCGATGGTGGGATGCGGATTCTCCACGCAATGAGGGCGAGCGCTGATGGCCCGAGCTACCCGCCGCCCTGGGCGGATCCGGCGAGGCCCGAAAGCAGCGCATGCACCTCCTCGGCGGCGCGCTCCCAGCTGAAGCTCGCGGCGCGTCGCAAGCCCGCCTCGCGCAGCCGCGCGCGCAGCGCGTCGTCCTCGAGCACACTCTGCAGTGCTTGCGCGATCGCTTCGCGGTCGTCGGGATCTACGAGGATGGCCGCGTCCCCGCACGTCTCCGGCAGCGCTGCCCGGTCGGAGGCAACCACAGGCACGCCGCACGCCATCGCCTCGAGGCAGGGCAGCCCGAGCCCCTCATACAGCGATGGGAGCACGAACGCGCTGGCGCCGCAGCAGAGGCCCGGAAGGTCCTCCTCGCCGACGTATCCGACTGACCGCACCCCCGCGACGCTCGTTGTCTGCGAGAAATGCGGCCGCTCATCCCCGGCGCGCACCACCTCGACGCCCTCGAGCCGCAGTCGGTGGGCGGCCACGCTGAGAGCCCCGAGGTTCTTGCGCTCATCCGCAGCACCGACCGTCAACACATACCGGTCTGGCAGATCAAGCTTGGCGCGAACGCGCGCGTGGTCGGCGGTAGGGCTGAACTGCTCGCTCACCCCGCCGGCGACAACCTTGACCGCCGCCGGATCGAGCCCGACCAGCTCGACAAGCTCCTGTTTGGAGAACTCCGACACGGTCACCACCTGCACCGCTCGCCGCACTGACTGGGCTCCGAGGCGTTGATGCCACCAGCGGTAGCTTCGGGAGTAGGCCTCCGGGCGGCGAAAAGCGGCCGCATCGTGGACGATCACGACGTTGCGCGGCCAGGCGAGCGGAGCGAGATTGGCCGGGGAGAAGATCAGATCGGCCCGCGCTCGAGCGGCCCGAGCGGGCAGCACGACCTGTTCCCAGATCTGACCCAAACTCCGGCTGCTGGCCTGCGGCGGCGGGTGCACGACCGCATAGCGGTCCGGTCCCAGCGCGCACAGGCGCGGAATCAACTCTGCCGCCCAGCGCTCGACGCCGGTGATCGTCACCCGCCTGATCACACGGGCGTTGATCAGCACCTGGCCGACCGTCACGCTGCAGACCGCGGTGATCGAGGAGTCGCCCGGAGCGAGTCGCGCACCCAGGTCACACCGAGTCTCCCCGGAGTGAGCCGCGCATCGCGGTCAGAGCGAGTCCCCCGGGGCGAACCGCGCACCTAGATGGGGATGCCCCAGAGCGGGAACCAGCGCTGCAGCTCGGCCTCCACCGGGAGCTCTGTGCCGATCTGGGCCTTGAGCACGAGCTCGCGCTCGTTGTCGCGCTGCTGGGCGCCGGGCGCCGGCACGAACGGGTAGAAAGCGCCGCGCTTGTAGTTGTAGATCCAGTAGATCGGGCGCCGCTCCGCGTCCTGGAAGGCGAACACGGCGCACAGCACCCGCTCCCCGTAGCCGCCTTCCTGAAGTGCCGTGCTGACGGCGTTGATACCCACGACCAGATCGTCGAAGTCGTTGTCGCGCAGAACCAGCCAACTGAAGCCGTAGCTGTCGACGGACTTGTCGACGGACGTGCCGCTCTCGCTCGCGGTCGCCTTGACGACCTCCTCCATGTCAGTGACGATCGAACGAAAGTCCGCGGTGGCCAGCGACTGAAAGACGATTGCCGCCTTGCCCCGGCTGGTGATCTCGAGCGTCGTTTCCATGGTCACGTAGGCCGTACTGATCGCGAACAGCCGATCCGGAGCCGGCTTGGCCAGCTTGCGCTTGCCGGTGAGGACGTCGAGCAGCCCCATCAGCGGCTACCGGGGCCGACTCGAGCAGCAAAAGTGATCGTGGCAAGCAGAAACGCTGCACGAGTCGACCCGGACTGCCGGCGGTGACTTGCGAGAGTATCCGCGGTCGCGAGCACGTAGGCGACGGGTCGTCTAGGCGGTGCCCTGTAGCTGCGCCTCGAGCCGGGCAAGCGCCTCGAGCCTGGCCTCGAGCGGCGGGTGGGTCGAGAACAGGTTCGCGACGCTCTGCTTTGCCTTGGGCGGAAAGATGTAGAACGCGGCGAGCTCGCCCGAGGCTGCCCGAAGGTCGCGCTGGGGGATCTGGTCCATGGTGCCGCTGATCTTGAGCAACGCCGAGCTCAGCGCGCTCGGGCGGCCGGTGATGATCGCCGAGCCGCGATCGGCGGCGAATTCCCGATACCGCGAGAGGGTCTGGATGAGGACGAACGACAACAGGTAGACGATCGCCGACACGAGGATCAGGACCACGATCCCCGGTCCGTTGTCGTCGTCGTCGAACCCGAGGCCAAACCAGAAACCCATCTGGACGATGAACGAGGCGATCGATGCAAAAAAGCTTGCAATCGTCATCAGCATCACGTCGCGGTTCTGGACATGGGTCAGCTCGTGCGCTAGCACGCCTTCGAGCTCTCCGGGCGACAGAAGCGCCAGCAGCCCGGTCGTGGCACACACCGTTGCGGTGCGGGGCGACCGTCCGACGGCGAACGCGTTCGGCATCGGCGTCTGTGCGATCGCGACGCGCGGCTTGGGGAGGTCGGCCTGGATGCAGAGCCGCTCGATCGTCGCATGCAGCTCGGGCGCCTGTTGGGGCGAAACCTCGTGTGCGCCCATAGACAGCAGGGCGATCTTGTCCGAGGTGAAGTACTGGATGAGGAACAGCACAGCGGCGATCACCGCGATCGTGATCGCCCCGGCGCCGACCGCGATCAAGACCGCAATCAGGATCACGTAGAGCAGCCCGAGCAGGAACATCGTGAACAACATCCGGGCCTGCAGCCCGGTGTCGCGGCCAAATGATCTTGGAGCTGGCATGGTCCCCGAGATGTTGCCAGACGGCCTAATCGGTCCTGTAATGCAAGTTAGGAATTATGAAATTCGCCAACCGATCCGGCCTCGAACATTTGGCCAGTATGGCCCCGGTGCTTTGAACAATGGTCTGTCAGGCCCATAAAATCCTGACGGTCTGCTGTCGATCGGGGAAGGGTTGTGCGAGCTACTCGCGCATACATTGCTGGTTCCGGCACCGCCGCTTCGATAATCGGCTGTGCAGCCGTCCTGTTCGTGATCGCGGGTGGAGTGTTCACGCTCGGTGGCTGGCCGGCGCTAACCGGTCAGACCCCCCCGTCGGCGGTCAGCATCAGCACGGCTCCGCACCCGCCGGGGAAGGCCAACCGCAACACGCCCGTCCCGGGCGTAAACGGCGGGACGGGAGTGGGTGGGACCCTACTGACGGGCGCCGCCCCGTCCGGCGCAGGACTCGCCGTGCTGGTGGGCGCCGCCGGGTCAAGCCCTTCAGGCCTGACCCTGATCACGGTGCCTGGCGGCGGACCGGGAGGTAGCGGCGGCGCGCTACCAGGAGCGGGGGGCGGCGGTGGGCCCGCCGGCGGGGGGATTGGCGGTGCAGGATCAAGGAGCGGCTCTGGCGTCCTCGGCGGGTCTGGCCCACTCGTGGGCTCGGGCCCCGCAGTGCCGGTTGTCCTCCTGGTGCCAGTGGTGACCCCTGTGCCTGTGACCGTGGCTCCGATCAATGGGGTGGGGGGCGTGCATGACAACGGCAGCGGTGGTGTGAGCGGACCGAACCAGTTCAGCGGCACCACCCAAACCCAGGGTCATGGCAATGAGGTCCCCGCGAATGCCACGCCGGGCACGGGCGGCGGTGATGGCGGCAGCGGCCATCCCAACGCGCAATCAGGCGTAGGGATCTCCTCCACCAGCGCCGCCCCAAGTGAGATCAGCGCCGCCCAGAGTGAGACCAGCGCCGCCTCAGGAAACACAAGCAGCAGTTCAATTGCACCGAGTCAAGTCACCGTCGTGCTTGGTGGCACGAGCAAGCGTCTCGGCAGTGGTGGGCAGGGTGGCGACACGACCGCGGGCAGCGGTTCGCAGGGTGGTAACACGGGCGCGGGCGGCGGTTTGCAGGGTGGCGACACGAGCGCGGCCGGCGGTTCGCAGGGTGGCGAGACGAGCGGGGGCAGTGGCTCACCGGGCCAGGACACAGGCGCCGGCGGAGCGCAGGGCGGCAGTGGCGGGGACTCCGGCCAGTCCGGCGGGGGCCAGCCCAGTCAGAGCACCGCCGCGGGTAGCACGAGTGCGGCGGGCGACAGCAGCGGCTCGGCGCCGCCCACCCCTAGTTCGGCTGGGGAGAGCTCCGCGGAGGGCACCGGCCCGTCGAGCGGGAGCGCGGCGTCCTCGAGCTCCGCGGGAGGCACCGGTTCGTCGAGCGGGAGCGCGGATTCTTCGAGTGGCGGCAGCGTCCCCTCCGGCGACACCACCGCCCCCGCCTCTTCCGGCGAGACCACCGTCCCCGCCTCTTCCAGCGAAACCAGCGCCCCTTCCAGCGACGCTTCGGGTCAGGACGCCACGGCGGCTGAGCCGCAGTCCTGAAAACCCAGCGACGCCCGAGCTCAGCGAAACCCGAGCGCGCGCTCGATGAACCCCAGGCTGACCGCCTGCAGCTGTTCGTCGTGCTGGATCGAGCGGTGGTGGCCTCCCGGCAGCTCGATCAGCCGGCTTTCCGGCGACTGCAGCCTGGTCGCCAGCTCCCGTGAGTGCTGCACCGGGACCTGCTCGTCACCCTGGGCGTGCAGCAGCAATATCGGTATGGCGAGCGATTCGACCACCGGTTGCAACTCGCCCGACTCCAGTAACCGCCCGAGCGCCTCGGGGTCGGCGTCGAACCGAAACGTCCCGTCTGCGAGGCCGCGCCGCAGGCCACTCGCGCTGGCCGGGCAGATTGCCACCACCGCAGCGGCGCGGACGACCGCCGCGGCTCGGATCGCCAGATATCCGCCCATGCTCGAGCCGCGCAGGGCGACCGGGGCGTCGGGATCGCCCAGCTCCCGTCGCAGCAGGGACGCCATCGAGACCACGTCATCGATCGCCCGGCCATCCATCGGACCATCGCTCTCCCCGTGGCCGCGCTGGTCGAACGTCAGGGCGGCGAGCCCGCGCGCGATGGCGGCGCGCGCGAAGTCGTAGTGGCTCTCCTTGCACGAGCCTGCCCCGTGGAGCACCACCAGTCCGGCGGTCGCCGGCAGCCACAGCGAGTAGGCCAGTCCGTCATGCACTCCGGTGCGCGCCGGGCGCACGGGGGTCACGGTCCTGCTACGCCTCGGCGAGCCTGCCCTCACCCGCCACACGATGAGCCTGCCCTCACCCGCCACACGATGAGCCTGCCCTCACCCGCCACACCATGAGCCTGCCCTCACCCGCCACACCATATCTTTTCCCGTGCGGTGCAAACGACGCTCACCACCCCGCTGTCGGATCTGCTGCCGCTGGGCACGCAGGTCAACGAGCGCGGCCATCTGGAGGTCGGTGGCTGCGATGCGGTGGAGCTCGCCCAGGAATTCGGAACCCCCGCCTACATCGTGGTCGAAGACGACCTGCGGGCGCGGGCTCGCACATTCGTCGATGCGGTGGCCGCCCGGCATGCTGACTTCGACGTGCTGTTCGCATCCAAGGCGTTCCCGTGCACGGCCGTCTACCGCACGCTGGCGCAGGAGGGCCTGGGGTGCGACGTGGCCTCCGGCGGCGAGCTCGCGCTGGCGCTGAAGGCGGGCTTCGAGCCCGGCCGCATGTACCTGCACGGCAATGCCAAGTCCGTCGCCGAGCTGCGCGACGCGTTGCAAGCCGGCGTCGGCCACGTGGTGATCGATTCGCTGCACGAGCTGGAGCGACTACAGCAAATCGCAGGCGAGCTGGGGCGCCGCCAGCGGGTTCTGCTCCGGGTGACTCCCGGTGTTGCCGGCGACACCCACAGCAAGATCTCCACGGGGCAGGCCGACTCGAAGTTCGGCCTCTCGATCGAGCAGGCACGCGGCGCGATCGAGCGCCTGCGCGACAGCCCCGCGCTGCAGCTGGTGGGACTCCATTGCCACATCGGTTCGCAACTGCTCGAGCTTGAGCCGTTCCGAGCTGCGGTCAGCGCAATCGCCCAGCTCGGGGAGTTCAGCGTCTACAACCTCGGCGGCGGGCTGGGGGTCGCCTACACGATCGATCAGCGAGCGCCAAGCGCCGAGCAGTACCTCGATGCGATCGTCGGTGCGCTGCAGGCCGAGTTGGGCGCCGACAAGCGGCTCCTGCTGGAGCCCGGCCGCGCGCTGGTGGCCAACTCGACCGTGACCCTGTATACGGTTCAGACGGTCAAGCGAAACGTCTCCACCTGGGTAGCCGTCGACGGCGGGATGTCGGACAACCTACGGCCGATGCTCTACGAATCCCGCTACGAAGCTCTGATCGCCGATCGCCCGCTTGCCCCCGGGACCGAGCTGTGCCAGCTCGCGGGCAAGCATTGCGAGTCGGGCGATGTGATCGTCCGTGACGTCGAGCTCCCCGAGCCCGAGGCCGGAGATGTGATCGTCACCCCGGTCACCGGCGCCTACGGCTACTCGCTGGCCAACAACTACAACGGGGTTCCGAGGCCCCCGGTGGTCTTCTGCCGCGACGGCTCGGCGCGGGTGGTCGTCCGGCGCGAGACGTACGCGGATCTCTCAAGCCGGGACGTGGAGCATTGAGCAGCCCCCGCAGCCGAGAGGGGGAGCAGTGAGCAGCTTCCGGGTCGGGCTGCTCGGTCACGGAACCGTGGGCGGCGCGTTCGCCGAGCTCCTGCCCCGGCACGCCGAGCGGATCGAGATGATCACCGGCCTGCGGCCGGAGCTGTCAGGTGTTCTGACCACGACCTCGGGCTCGTTTGAGGAGATCCTCGAGGGGTCGGATCTGGTCGTCGAGCTGATCGGTGGGCTCGAACCTGCGCGGGATTATCTGCTGCGCGCGATGCGCGCCGGCAAGCACGTCGTGACCGCCAACAAGCAGCTGCTGTCGCACCACGGCGAGGAGCTCTGGGAGCTGGCTCGCGAGCACGGCGTGCAGCTGCGCTTCGAGGGCGCGGTGGCCGGTGTGGTGCCCGTGATCCGGGTCCTTCAGGAGTCGCTGGCGGGAGCGACGATCGATCGGGTGCACGGGATCGTCAATGGAACGACCAATTTCATCCTCACCGAGATGACCCGGACGGGAGCGACGTTCGAGCAGGCGCTGCTGGAGGCCCAGCGCCTGGGCTATGCCGAGGCCGACCCCTCCGAGGACGTCGACGGCCGCGACGCAGCCGCGAAGATGGCGATCATCGCCCGGCTCGCGTTCGATACGCCGGTCCACATCGACCAGGTGCGCTACGAGGGCATCGAGCAGATCCAGACCGACGACATCGAGTACGCGCGCGAGCTGGGGCTCGGCCTGAAGCTGATCGGTACCGCCGAGCGCGTGGGCGACCATGCGCTCTCGGTCCGCGTGTATCCCGCGTTTCTATACCCCGGACACCCGCTGGCGTCGATCAATGGTCCGTTCAACGCGGTCACCGTCGAATCGGAGGCGATCACCGAGATCACCATGTCGGGCCCGGGCGCCGGCGGCCCCCAGACCGCGTCCGCGGTGCTCGGCGACGTGATCAGCGCGATGATCCCCCCGGCCTCCACGCCGCCACCCGCCGAGAGACTCGAGGTCGTCCAGGACGTCGTGTCCTCGTTCTACCTCCATCTGGAGGTGGCCGACGAGCCGGGCGTGCTGGCGCAGGTGGCGCAGGTGCTCGCGCTTCAGAACGTGTCAGTGAAGTCGGTCGTGCAGAGGGGCCTGGGTCAGCAGGCCCGGCTGGTGATGGTCGTGCACCCGGTGCTCGAGTCCCGCTTCGGCGCGGCGATGGAGCTGATCGGCGGCCTGGACTTCCTCCGCGCGCCCCCACGGGCGATCCGGGTGCTCGAAGAAGAGTTCGCGTGAGCTTCGAGCGAACCAGCTTCGGCCTGCAGATAGGATCCGCCGCCGCATGAGAGCGATGCAGATCACCCAGTTGACCGGACCCGCTTCGGCGCTCGAGCTGGCCGAGGTCCCCGAGCCTGAGGCCTCCCATCCGATGACTCCGGGCAGAGGGGTGATCGTCGATGTGCGCGCCGCCGGGGTCTCGTTTCCCGAGCTGCTTCAGACCCGAGGGGAGTACCAGGTCAAGCCGGAGCTGCCGTTCATCCCCGGCAGCGAGGTCGGCGGCGTCGTCCGCACGGCGCCCGAAAGCGCCCGCGTGCAGCCAGGCGACCGGGTGGCGGCGTTCTGCGCGCTGGGAGGGTTCGCCGAAGTCGCGGTCGCGCCCGACTACTTCACGTTCAAGCTCCCCGAGCAGCTCGACTTTGCCCAGGGCGCGGCGCTGGTCCTCAACTACCACACGGCGTATTTCTCGCTGCGGCTGCGGGGCCGCCTGAAGCAAGGGGAGACGGTGCTCGTTCACGGAGCCGCCGGGGGTGTGGGTACGGCGGCGCTGCAGGTGGCCAAGGGCCTTGGCGCCACCACGATCGCGGTTGTTTCCAGCGACGACAAGGAGCGCGTCGCGCGGCAAGCGGGCGCAGATCACGTGCTTCGGTCAGACGACGCGTGGAAGGACCAGGCCAAGGAGATCTCCGATGGAGGCGTCGACGTGGTGATCGATCCGGTCGGCGGAGATCGCTTCACCGACAGCCTGCGCTCGCTGCGAACCGGCGGGAGGGTGGTGGTGGTGGGCTTCACCGGAGGTTCGATACCCGAGGTCAGGGTCAACCGCCTGCTGCTCACCAACACCGAGGTCGTCGGAGCCGGATGGGGAGCCGGCGTGATGTCGCACCCGGAGAAGATCGCGGAGATCGGCGCCGCGGTCGACGATTTGATTGCCGCCGGCGCCGTCGCGCCGGTGGTCGGAGCCCGCTATCCGCTCGAGCGCGCGGGGGAGGCGCTCGAGCTGCTCGAACGCCGAGGCGCGACGGGCAAGGTCGTGCTCGACGTCAGCTGAAAGCGGGCCATGAGGGACGCGTGCCGGGGCCACCGGGCGCCAGCACTCTGACATCCTCATGCGCGCGATGACCGGACTGATCGAGCGCTACCGGGACCGGCTGCCGTTCGCCGCCGAGGATCCCGTCGTCTCGCTCGGCGAGGGCTCGACGCCGCTCGTCTTCTCCCGGGCCCTGTCGCAGCGCGTCGGCGCCGAGGTGTGGCTCAAGCTCGAAGGCCTCAATCCGACCGGCTCGTTCAAGGACCGGGGGATGACCTGCGCCGTATCGGCCGCGGTACGCGAGGGCGCCCAGGCGATCGTCTGCGCCTCGACCGGAAACACGGCGGCCTCGGCCGCCGCATATGCAGCTCGGGCCGGACTGCGGTGCGCGGTGATCGTGCCCGAGGGCAAGATCGCGACCGGCAAGCTCGCCCAGGCCCTGATGCACGGTGCTCGGGTGATCGCCGTCCGGGCCAACTTCGATGTCGCCCTGAAGCTGGTGCGCGAGCTGTGTTCCGCGCATCCGATCGCGCTCGTCAACTCGGTCAACGAGCTGCGGATCGAGGGGCAGAAGACAGCCGCATTCGAGATCGCCGACGCGCTCGACGAGGACCTGGCGGCGCTCTGCCTTCCGGTGGGCAACGCCGGGAACATCACCGCCTACTGGCGTGGTTTTGACGAGCTCGGCCGCAGTCCCCGGATGTTCGGCTTCCAGGCTGCCGGCGCGGCACCGCTGGTGCTCGGCAGACCCGTCGAGCAACCCGAGACGGTCGCATCCGCGATCCGGATCGGCAACCCGGCGCGCTGGGAGGATGCGATGAACGCCATGACTTCCTCCGGCGGCGCCGTCCGCTCGGTGACCGACGAGCAGATCCTGTCGGCCTACCGGCTGCTGGCCAGCGCCGAGGGGATCTTCTGCGAGCCGGCTTCGGCCGCGAGCGTGGCGGGGCTGCTCGTTCACGGTGCCGGCGGCGCGCGCAGCGTGGCGTGCGTGTTGACCGGGCACGGGCTCAAGGATCCCCAGACCGCGCTCGAGCAGGCCGGCGCCGTCGTTCCCTGCGAGGCGCAGCTGTCGGCGATCGTGCGAGCGGTGCTCGAATGACTCTCGCGCGTCGGCGCGTCGTTCGGGTGCCTGCATCAAGCGCGAATCTCGGACCGGGCTTCGACGTGATGGCCGCCGCGCTCGCGCTGCACCTCGAGCTCGAGGTCACCGAGACGGGCACGTTCGCCGTTCACAGCGAGCTCGACGTCTCGCGGGGGCGCGACAACCTGGTCGTGCAGGCGTTCGAGCGCCTGCACCCGGCCGACGGTTTCGAGTTTCGGATCGCCTCGACGATCCCGCTGAGCAGCGGGCTGGGCTCGAGCGCCGCCGCGATCCTCGCGGGGCTGCTGGCTGCCGACCATCTGTTCGAGCTCGACGCAGACATCAAGGCCCACGCGATCGAGCTCGAGGGTCACCCCGACAATGTCGGTGCGGCGCTGCATGGCGGGCTTGTCGTCTGCGACGGGCCGCGGGTACACCGCTTCGAGCCGCCGATGGGACTGGAGGCGGTCGTGGTGGTCCCCACCGACGCGGTGACCACGCAGACAGCGCGCGCGACGCTTCCCGACACCGTTCCGCTCGCAGACGCCGCCTTCAACATCGCCTGCGCGTCGATGCTGGTGCTCGGTCTCGCCGCGGGCGATTGGGAGCTGATCGCCGCCGGGTTGCGCGACAGGCTGCACCAGCCCTACCGCGAGCATCTCTATCCCCGGTCGGCGGCGCTGCTGCATAGCGCTCCGTCACTGGGGGCGCTCGGGGCGACGATCTCGGGTGCCGGTCCGGCGGTGCTGTGCTGGTCGCACTATGAGCAGACGGGGGGCCTGGTCGGGCGGCTCGAGCGCGAGACGCGCGGGTGGGCGACGGTGCTCCGGGCGCCGTTTGAGTCACAGGGCGCCGACGTGCGCGAGCTTTAGGCCCGCGGTGGGGCGCTGGGAGGTCTCGTGTCGGGCGCTCTAGACGCGGGCGGCCTGGGCGCTGCGGAGCATCGATTCGACCCGCTCGCGCGCCGCGTCGAGACCGAGCCGCTTGAGCAGCTCGTCGGCGACCGCGACGTAGTCGGCGCCGAGATCGGGTCGGTAGTCGAGGATCGAGACCGCTCGCTCGGCCGACTCCGCGTAGGCGATCGAGGCCCTGATCGTCGTCTGGATCAGCTTGTCCTCGAAGTGCGCGCGCAGCGACTCGAAAGCCTCACGCGAGTGGCGGGTTCGCATGTCGGCGATGTTGAGCATCACGCCCAGCCACACCAGATCGGGGTTGAGGCCGTCGCGCGCGAACTCGATCACCTCGAGCGCCTGCTCCACTCCCTGAAGCGCGAAGTACTGCGCTTCGGCCGACAGAAGCGCGTAGTCAGAAGCCACGAGCGCATTGACCGTCAGCAGTCCGAGCGACGGCGGGCAGTCGATCAACACGAGGTCGTACGCGCCGGCGACCTCGCGCAGGGCCTTCTTGAGCGCCAGCTCGCGGCCCATCCTGCCGCCGAGTGCCAGTTCAGCCTCGGCGAGCACGAGGTTCGCGGGGATGATTCCGTTGTGGACCGCGTCCGCGGCGTTGGCGCGACCGGCCAGCACGTCTCCGATCGTCGGCGACGCCTCGGGATCCACGTCGAGATAGTCGGACAGGTTCCCCTGCGGATCGAGATCGATCGCCAGGACGGACAGCTCGGCCCGGCGAAAGACGTCCGTCAGCGTCCGGACCGCGGTCGTCTTGCCGGTGCCACCCTTCTGCGACAGGACCGAGATCGTGCAGGACATCGGCGCCTGACTATAGGCGAGCCCTGCCACCCGCGATCATCGGCTCGCTGGCTGCGCGCGGAGCGCCCGAACCCAGCTCGGGCTCAGACCTGGATCACTCGCCCAGCGCGGCGGCCGCGTCCTCCTGGGCGTGCCCGAAGCGCATCCCCGAGACCGCCGGGACGTCGATGAAGTGCAGGTGGTGGCGACCGATGACGATCTCGTCGCCATCGGCGAGCGTGCTCCACTCGACCCGCTCCCCATTGACGAACACGCCGTTGAGGCTGCGGTCGTCAAGTACCCGTAGGCCGTCGGGCTGGCGCACGATCAGGGCGTGCCGGCGCGAGACCGTGGGATCGTCGAAACGTATATCGGCGGCGAGGCTGCGTCCAATTCGAGTCCACTCGCGTTCGAGCCCGTAGGCCACGACGTCGTCGCCCGAGTGGTAGGCGACATATTGCCCGGGTTCCTCGAGGCTTCCGCGCAGTTCGGACAGCCAGCTGCGGTCTTCGACTTCGCTCGCGAGCTCGATCACGGCCTGTTGCGAGGTCGTGAACAGCGACGCCCGGACGAATTCGGTGCCGCCGCAGTTGGGGCACGAGGGCAGCTCGTCGGCAGCATCAAGCGAGAGGGGAAAGTCACATTCAGTACATCGGAACGTACCGGTCCCCGCGACGTTGCCCGACATCCAAGCTTTCATCGGCCGTCTCCTGGCTAGGGGTCCTGCGGCTGAGAATCTAGGGGGGAGGTGAGTCTCAGGAGCCGCAGTCAGACAAGGCGTCTTAACACGATTCTAGAGATGTGGTCAAAGCAAAGGTAAACCCCCTTTGACCAGACGTCCACCTCGCGGGCACCCTGCTTTGGCCGCAAAGAGCAGACTTTTCGAGCATTTCAAGCCGGTAATCAGTGGAGTGGGGGCACTACGAGGGTGCTCGGCCGGAGGTGCTCTGCAGCACCTGCGCGAGCCGCTACCTGGGGGGTATTTTCCGGTCATGCGCACCGTCCTGGCCATGGTGGGGGTTGTCGTGCTGGCGGGGGGGTGCGGGGCAGGCGGGTCCCCACCGGGCGGATCCCAACCGACAGGCGGATCCCAACCGACAGGCGGATCCCACCCGGCCGGCGGATCCCACCCGGCCGGGTCCCACCGGGCCGGATCATCGCCGGTCGGGTCTGGGCGCGGGCAGGCAAAGCACGCCGCTGCGGGTAACCATGCGAGCGCGGCCCCGTGCATCACCAGACCGGACTACGGCGGCCTCGGCGCCGCCGTGGACCTGTTCGCTGCCAACAACAATGGTTCCACCGGGCCGGCTGAGCCCACCCCGGGGGCGGCGTGGTATCAGGTGATCGGCACCGCCAGAGGCTGCGTGACGGCCTACTCCGTGCAGGACAGCGCGCGGCCGCCGCTGGGAACGCGCGACATGCTCGATCTGGTCAGCCCGTACCTGCCTCGCGACGCCAGGCAGATCGTGGCCCGCCCGAGCTGCGCGGTGTGGGAGAGCGTCTCCCTGCGCCGGGCCACGGGACTGCCGTATGCCGAGGCGAGTGCGATCGCGCAGATCGGGAGCCTCAGGCCCGGCAATGCGCAGATGAGGATCACCGCGCGTCCCCACTGCTAGCAGCCGCTGGAAGGCGGGCTGCCGGACGGCAGGAACGGGGCTCCCGGGACCGAAAGTAGGCGGTGATGACCGGCTCCCTGCGCGACACGCTCGATCTCGAGTTGGCGCTCCTGCGCAAGGGGCTCGACGAACGGCTGGCCGGGTCTGAGCGCTGCACGTGCTGCAACCGCACGCCACTCGTCGGTGAGCGCGTCTACGTCTACGAGTCTGGCGTGATCGCCTGTGCGCTGTGCCGCGCGCGGCAGCGCGAGAGCCCGCTGGGGACGCGCACCGTACGCGGGCCGGAGTTCGGGCACACGATGCGGATCAGCGATCATCGAGCCGCCGCGTAGCGCTCCCACCCCGCGGCCCGCGAACCGACCAGAACATAAACTGCCCGGCCGTGGAGCCCTTCACCGTCTCGACGACGATCGCAAGGCCGCGCGAGGAGGTCTTCGAGTACCTGGCTGATATCGCCAACCACGCAGAGTTCACAGACCACTACCTGGTGGACTGGCATCTGACCCGGATCGACACCTACGGGACCGGTGCCGGAGCCCGATTTCGGATCAAGGCGCCGCTGAACCGGTTTGCCTGGGCCGACGTCACGTTCGCCGAGCTGCAGCCGCCGTTTCGGATCGTCGAGCGGGGCAGGGGAGGCAAGTACAACCGGATCAGGATGGTCGGTACCTACACGCTGTCGCCAGGTCCGGGGAACACCACCAAGGTGGAGTACACGCTCGAGACGGTGCCCTCGCAGCTGTCGGACAAGCTGCTCGACATGTTCGGAGGGCGCTCCTGGAGCAAGCGCCAGGCGGCCAAGGCTATGCGGCGCTTGCGGTCGATTCTCGAGGAGGGGCGGGGACGGGGCCAGCGTGCCTCGGTGCAGGCCGAGTGACTTGCGCGGGCACCCAGAGCATCTGCGCCGGCACGAGTGACTTGCGTCGGCAGACCGCGCATTAGACTCTGGCAGCCGTGAGAGCCCGCCGCCTTTGGACCGTCGCATGCGCGCTCACGCTCGCGCTGGGGGTTTCAGCCTGTGGCCACAAGCAGGCGCATCCGCACGTCGCCGACGCCAACAACATCGGCGGCTACGTCGACGCCGGCCCGATCACCTACCAGCTGCAGATCTCGCGGGTGCTGAACCCATACAGCACCGAGGATTCGCAGTACGTGAAGGGGCTGCCGTCGGGCACGCCGCCGCTGACCGCGGACCAGTACTGGTACGGCGTCTTTCTGTGGGCCAAGAACCAGTCCGGCAAGCCCGCCTACACCAGCGACAACTTCGTCATCACCGACACTCAGGGCACCCGCTACTACCCGGTCAAGCTCGACCCGGCGATCAATCCCTACGCGTGGACCGCGCAGCGGCTGTACCCGCTGCAGACCGAGCCGGGCCCGAACACGACCGCAAGTGAGGGACCCACGCAGGGTGGTCTGCTGCTGTTCAGGATCGGGAGCTCCGCGTATGACAACCGGCCGCTGACGCTCCACATCCACGCTTCCGGCTATCCACCGCAGGCGACGATCTCGCTCGACCTTTGAACGACGACGAACGGTGGAAGCGCAGCGAGCCAAGCGGCCATGGACCGTCCACGCCCCACACGATGCGCTTCGACCCGTTGGCGAGCGCGATCGGTGTCTTCTTCGCGATCGCGATCCCGATCGTGGTGGTCGGCTACACCCGGCCAGCAGGCGCCAACGGGCTGATCATCGCGCTGGGGATCATCGTCGGGATCGTCGCCGGCGTGCTCTCCGGGATCTGGCTCGCCCATCGCGATGGGCAGGTCTGGCGTGGGCCGCAGCTGTAGTGCGTAGCCTGGCCCGGGCAGCAGCTGTAGCGCTCAGCCTCGCCCTTGTGGCGGCCGCCGTCGCAGCGCCCGCCGCTCGCGCCGGCTGGGGCAGGCCATTCGAGCTCGTCAAGCCCGGCACGCAGGACTATCTCCCCGCTCAGCTGGCGTTCTCGCGCTCGGGCTCGGCGGCGGCCGGGCTCGCGATCGGCGATGTCGACACGCCCGGCAGCATGCAGGCCTACCTCGTCTCACGCTCGGCCCGCGGGGCCGTGAGCGCGCCCCGCGAGATCGCCGGCGCCAGCGAGATCCTGGCTCTGGGCTACGCCGGCTCCGCGCTCGAGCTGCTGACCGGGGCCACGCCGAGCAGGCTCGACTGCTGCAGCAGCGCCAACGCCCTGAGGATCTCGGCGCGCGGGGTCGTGCAACGGCGCCAGACGCTGGTGAGCGGGCTGACGGGGCCGACGCTCGGTGAGCTCGTGCCGCTCGCCGACGGGCGGATGATGGCCGCCGTGGCCACCGAGCGGGGCGTGTGGGCGACGCAGTCCAACCGAGCCGGGCGCTTCGCCGCCCGGCTGCGCCTGACCACCGCCAGCCAATCGCCTCAGTCGCTGGCCGCGGCCTGGCTTGGGGGGGAGAGCTCGCTGGTCGCCTGGACGGCGGCCAGCGGCCCCGCGGGCTCCGCGACTCCCCGCAGCATCTTCTTCTCGATGGGCTCCAGGAACAGCGGCCCTCGCCACGCGCACACGCTGCTGCAGGCCCCCATCGGCCATCGCGTCGACGAGCTCGGGGTCGCGCGGCGAGGGTCGGGCGCGACCGCCGCATGGATCGAGAGCTGGTATGACCGCCGCGGCGCCTACCACTCGCAGGTCAAGGCGGCCGACTTCGGATCGCACCCGCTGACCCGGACACTGTCTGCGGGCAGCGGGCTGACCGCTGGGCTGAGCTTCGCCTCTGACGCCGCCGGAGCCCAGGCCGTGGCCTGGAAGTCCTGTTCGAGCAGCGGGACCTGCACGGTTCGCGCCGCCAGCCGGGGCCCCAACAGCCCGTTCGGCCACGGAGCCCTGCTCGGCGCCATCGACGCATCCCAGAGCCCCGCCGTGGCCGTCGGGCCGGCCGGCCAGGTGGTGGTCGGCTGGGTCCGAGCAGGACATCCCGTGGCGGCCGTGGGCTCGGCGGCCCGAGGCCATTTTGGCGCGCCGGCAGTCCTCTCCAGCAGCGTGTTCGCGCTCGATATGACGGCCGTGTTCGGGCCGCGGCGGGATGCGCTGGTGGCCTGGACGCAGGGAACGCTGAACCCGAGCCTGGTCGCCGCCGATTACCGGGCGCCCTAGCCCTGGCTGGGCCAGCCTGGAGCCCCAAGGGTGCGATCGCCGGCGGGCGCTACCCGTGAAGGATTGACTGGAGGATGTCGCGAACCGGGGGCGCGGCGGTGGCGCCCCCGAAGCCCTGGTTGGGAAACAGCGCGGCGACCACGTAGCGCGGGCGATCCACGGGCGCATAGGCCACGAACCAGGCATCGGTGTTCTTGGCGCTGCTCGCACCGGGATTGGTGGTGTCGGTCAGCTCGGCGGTACCGGTCTTGCCGGCCACCTCGACGCCGGGGATCTGCGCCGACGTGCCCGTTCCATAGCGCACCACGGCGATCATCATCTGTTGCACCTGGTGCGCGACGTGGGGAGTGGTGACCCGGACGAAGCGTGGCTTCTGGTGAGCCAGCAACGTGGGGATCGGGCGCCGTCCATCCATCGCGATCGTGGCGGCGACGTCAGCCATCCCCAGCGGCGTGGACTGCACGAGTCCCTGACCGATCGCCGAGGCGCCGACCGAGGTGGCGCCCCCGATCCGGCTCGCGGAAGGAATCGTGCTCTGTGCGGCGCCGGGGATCGGCGAGGGCTGATCGAAGCCGAAGCGCCTGGCAGTGGCGACCAGCCTCCGGGCGCCGAGCTTGACTCCGAGGGGGGCGAACACCGAGTTGCACGAGACGGCAAACGCGTTCACCAGCGTTCCCCCACATGCCTCGCCGTTTGAGTTCTGCAAGATGAAGCCGCCGACGTTCGCCGAGGTGGCGATCGGGTACGTGCTCGTGGGCTTTGCGATCCCCGCCTGCAGGGCCCCGGTCACGGTGATGATCTTCATCGTCGAGCCGGGCGGCTGCGGCGCCGAGAAGGCGATCCCGGCGAGCGCCAGCAAGGCGCCGGTACGTGGGTTCATGACTGTGATTCCGGCATACTGGCCGCCCATCGCGCTGATCGTCGTGCGCTCGATCGATGGGGAGATCGTGGTCTTCACGGGCTGCCCGCCCACCGGCTCGGCGGACGCCAGCAGGCGGTGGCCGGCGAACAGCTTGCCGCCGGGAGTGCCGGCCAGCGGGGACTGGAAGATCCGCTCCAGACCGTCGAGCCCGACCTTGGCGAAGCGCGGATAGCCGGCATCGCGGTAGCGGCTGCCGTCGGGCTTCGGGATCGGCCCCAGCGTCCCGACGACCTGGCCGGCGACGTCAGCGATCGGAGAGGTGCGCTGCGGTCCCTGGGCCAGTGGGGTTCCGTTGCTCGCCAGCAGCGTCGCGCGGGGCGCGAGGCGCATCACGCGGCTCAGGTGCTCGCCCGGGCGCAGGCCCGGAAACAGCACCTGCGGCTGCAGATGGATCCGTGCGCCGGAGCCGCTGCCGGTGAGCGGCACCAGCAGCGTCTCGTGCAGGACGCCCCAGATCTTCGTCGTGGCCGTCATCCGCACCGCGATCGTGCTCCCGCTGCGGCTCCCGACGCTGTTCGCGTGCAGCGAGGTCAGTGTGGCGGTAGCGGCCGTATCGGCGAGCTCGCGGACAAAGGCCGCCTCCGACGTGTGCCGCCGCGAGCTGGCGTCCAGCAGCCGGTACATCTGGGCGTCGTCTTTTCGCTCCCACGCGGTCACGTATCTGGTCACCAGCTGGCGCTCGGCACGGCCCGGCTCGGTGGCCAGAAACGCGCCCGCGGCGAAAGCCGCCGCCGCGAGTCCGACCATCGGCACGCCGCGCGTGAGCAACCGTCGACGCCGCCCCCTGCGTCGCCCCGGGCGTGGCCTGCGCGCCACGAACACTGAACTTTGGCTCACCCCAGCCGTGAAAGGTAGAAGATGTGGCCCAAATTTGGGGCCGCACTAGCATTTTCCGATCACCACCGTCGACTGGCTGATCGTCGCTTTCACGGTCCTGCTCGCGATCTACGGATACGTGCAGGGCTTCATTGTCGGTGCCCTGTCGCTGTTCGGATTCGCCGTCGGCGCGTTCATCGGTACCCGGCTTGCCCCGCTGCTGCTCAACGAAGGGGCGCGCTCTCCCTATGCGCCGCTGCTCGGCCTGGTCGGGGCGCTGCTCGCCGGGGGTGTGCTGGCGAGCGGCCTGGAAGGAGTCGGGGCTCGGGTGCGCTCGGGCTTGCGGCTCCCCGGATTGCGGACGATCGACGGCATGCTCGGCGCGGCGTTGACCGCCTGCGTCGGACTCGGTGTCGCCTGGATCGTGGGTGCGGTGGCCCTGGAGTCGGCCGGCTCGCAGCCGCTTCGCCAGGACATCCAGCGCTCCGCGATCCTGACCGAGCTCGACGAGCTGCTTCCTCCTTCAGGGGCGATTCTGAACGCTCTGGCCCGCTTTGACCCGCTGCCCTCCGTCCGGGGGCCCGCAGCCAACGTGCCCGCGCCGAGCCGCGGGATCCTGCGCCTACCGGCGGTGCGCAACGCGGGCGCCGGGGTGGTGCGGGTGTTTGGAACCGCCTGCGGCCTCGGCGTCGAGGGCAGCGGCTGGGTGGCCGCGCCGGACATCGTGGTGACCAACGCACATGTCGTCGCCGGCGAGAGCGACACGGCGATCCAGGTTGACGGCGTCGGGCAGGGACGGCCCGCGGAAGTGATCGATTTCGACCCGCACGACGACGTCGCGGTGCTGCACGTCGACGGGCTCCCGGCTCCGGCGCTGAAGATCGCGCCCAACCCGCGGGCGGGCGCCGCGGCGGCGATCCTCGGTTATCCGCTCGACGGATCGTTCGACACCGAACCGGCGCGGCTCGGGCAGACGAGCACGGTCAGCACCGAGAATGCCTACGGCCAGGGCCACGTGCTGCGCACGATCACCGCGCTGCGGGGCCGGGTCCGGCCGGGCAACTCGGGCGGGCCGGTGGTCGACACGCACGGGCGGGTCATGGCGACGGTGTTCGCCGCGCTCACCGGCACCTCACGGCCCGGCGGGTTTGCCGTCCCCAACTCGGTTGTGCAGCGACAGCTGAGAAAGGCGCTGGCGCGACGGGGCCCGGTCACAACCGGGCACTGCGGCTGAACGGTTGGCGCGGCGCGACGGGGCCCGGTTACAACCGGGCACTGCGGCTGACGGTTGGCGCGGCGCGACGGGGCCCGATCACAACCGGGCACTGCGGCTGAACTGTTGAAGGGACGCCGTGGCGGGCGGCGGTCTGCGTCGCCGCCCGCCTCAGGCGTTCATTGCCCCCGGACGTTCCTCGGCCATCTGCTGCACCACGTCTAGCCCCAGCGCCCCCAGGAGCTGCGGGTGGTGATGTGCGAGGTGCTGCTGGGCCGCGTCGAAAAGCTCCTGCCCGGAATCGCCCGAGAGCTGCGCCCCACACTCGCAGAAGGCGATCCGACTGGGCTGTTCGTTGATCGGAGTCATGTCTCGTCGAACAAGGCGGCGGCAGTTGCGCAAAGCAGCCAACTGACCGCTTCGCAGGTCGTCCAGTGTGGCCCCGGTGACCACGGCTTACAAGCTGACGAATGGCCGTTGGCGATACGTTTCCAAAACGTTGCCGAATCCCCCCAGGGCGAGTGAGAGGACGCGGATCCAGCTCTGCGGCCGCCTGTCTGTGGAATTCGACGGAGTCGAACGGGCGGGAGCCCTGCGCGGCAAGCAGGTCCCGCTGCTGCTCGCCTATCTGGTGCTCAATCGCGACCGCCCGATTGGACGCGAGGAGTTGATCGGCGCCCTGTGGCGCGAGCACGCGCCGCGCTCGCAGGACGCGGCTCTGCGCACGTTGTTGTCGAGGCTGCGCTCAGTGCTCGGGCACGAGGTCCTGATCGGCCGTGACGAGCTGGTGCTCGAGCTCCCCGAGCCGGTCTGGGTGGATGTCGAGGCAGCCGTCTCGCATGTGGAGCGCGCCGACGCGGCGCTGCAGGCAGGTGACGCGCGCAGTGCCTGGGTGCTGGCCCAGATCCCGCTCAACATCGCCACCCGTGGCCTGCTCCCGGGTGCGCAGGCGGTGTGGCTGGACAGCCGGCGGCGGGAGCTCGTAGAGGTGCGGCTGCACGCGCTTGAAGTGGTCGGTCGGGCCGGGCTTACGCTCGGCGGCTCACAGCTCGGTTCCGCCCAGCGGGCTGCCCGCGCGTTGATCGAGGCCGAGCCCTACCGCGAGTCGGGATACGTGCTGCTGATGCAGTCACTCGCTGCGCAGGGGAACGTAGCCGAGGGCCTGCGGGTATTCGACCAACTGCGCACCCTCCTGCGCGATGACCTCGGGACTGCGCCCTCACCGGAGGCGATCGCCGCCCACCAGGCTCTCCTGCGTCCCTCGATGCAGCCCGGGGCCACTGAGCTGGACGCGCGCGGAGCAGCGGCCGTCGCCCCGCCGGCGGTGGCGCACTCGATCTCGCTGCCGGCGGAGCTCCGGGCCCTCAGTGCGCCGACCATGGTCGGTCGCGTCGCCGAGCTGGATGAGCTCGAGCGCTGGCTCGCCGAGGCCGGGGTGGAGGCGGGTTTTGCTCGGCGCAGCGAGCGAGTGCTGTTGCTCAGCGGTGATCCCGGTGTCGGCAAGACACGGCTGCTCGCCGAAACGGCCCAGCGTGCGCACGCCCGCGGAGCGCTGGTGCTCGCCGGGCGGGCGCCGGAGGAGACGCTGGTCGCGTTCCAGCCGTTTCTCGAGGCGCTGGGCCAGTACATCAGCGCGGCGCCCATCGACGAGCTCCGCGCCACCGCCAGCACCTATGGCGCGGAGCTTGCGCGCCTGGTGCCCGAGCTTCGCCGTCGGCTGCCCGAGCTCAGAGCGGCCGACGCAGGAGACTCCGAGACCGAGCGTTACCGGCTGTTCGAGGCGGTCGCCGGGCTGCTCGGAGACCTCTCGGCCTCGACCCCGGCGTTGATCGTGATCGATGACCTGCACTGGGCGGATCAGCCCTCGCTGATGCTGCTGCGTCACCTGGCGCGGGCGCCGCGGCCGAGCCGGCTCTCGATCCTCGGTGCCTACCGGACGACGGAGCGCTGGAGCGAGGAGTTCTCGGCGTCGCTCGCGAGTCTGCGCCACGAGCGCCTGATGACCCAGATCGAGGTGAGCGGGCTGCCCGAGCGCGATGCGGCTCGGCTCGTGGCGCTCAGAATCGGGCGAGCGCCGTCGACGGACTTCACGCAGGCGCTTTACGACGAGACCGAGGGCAATCCGTTCTTCATCGAGGAGATGCTGCGCCACCTCCAGGACTCGGGCGTCGAGCTTCGCGGCGCTGGAGCGTTTGACCTGCAGCGATCTGGACTCCCCGACGACGTCCGCGAGGTGATCTCACGCCGGCTCGCGCGGCTCGGCCAGGACACGGTCGAGTCGATGCGGGTGGCGTCCGTGATCGGCCGGGAGTTTGACGCGATACTGCTCGAGGACGTGCTCGAGCTCGACGAGGACAGGTTCCTCAGCGTGCTCGACGAGGCTCTGAGCACTGGCCTGGTCGGCGAGTCACCGACGACACCCGGGCGCTACAGCTTCTCGCATGCCTTGATCCGCGAGACCCTGTATGAGGGGATGTCGACCGCCCGGCGTGCCCGGATCCACACTCGCGTCGGAGTCGCGCTCGAGCAGCAGGGAGCCGATCGCAACACGAATGCGCTCGCGCACCATTTCACGCACGCCGCCAACCCCGAGTACGCCAAGCGCGCGATCCGCTACGCGCTCGCGGCCGGTGCGCAGGCGACGGCGATGCTCGCCCACGAGCAGGCCGCCGATCATTACGCCCGTGCGCTCGAGGTGCTGGAGCAGTTCGAGCCCGACGCGCTGCGGCGGCGCTGCGAGGTGCTGCTCGAGCTCGGCGAGGCGCGCGTCCGCAGCGGCGAGCGCCCGCGCGCCTCGCCGGCCTTCCGCGAGGCGGCCGCGCTGGCGGCAGAGCTCGGCGACGGGCAAGCGCTCGCCCGAGCTGCGATCGGCGCCTCGCGGCGGTATCTCCAGCCTCCCGGGGTGGTGGATCAGGAGCTGATCGGGATGCTCGACCAGGCGCTGGCGATGGCGCCAGGCGGGCCATCGGTGCTGCGAGTCAGGCTTCTGTCGCGCTTGTGCGGAGCGCTCTACTACTCGCCCGAACGCGACCGGATGCCGGCTCTGAGCGCGGAGGCAACGGAGATCGCGGCCAAGCTCGACGATCCGCTCGCCACGGCACTGGCGGCCGCCGCGCGGCGGCGCGCCTACTGGGACCCGGACCACCTCGATCAGCGGCTGGTCGACTCGGCGCGGCTTCTGAGCGCGGCGACCGAAGCCTCGGACACCGAGCTCGCGCTCCAGGGCCACGCGTGGCTCGTCGTCGACCTGCTCGAGAGCGGCGATCTCGGCGGCGTCGAAGCCCAGATCGATGCGTTTACGGCCGGAGCCCGGGAGTTGCGCCAGCCGCTCTACCTGTGGCAGGTGGCCGTGTGGCGGGGGATGCAGGCCCTGCTCGCGGGCCATCTGAGCACCGCCGACAGGCTGGCGTCAGAGGCGCTCGCCGCGGGAATCAGGCCCGAGGGCGAAAGCGCCAACCAGTACTACGCGATCCAGGTTCTGGCGATCAGGCGCGAGCAGCTGCGAATGGCCGAAGTGGAGCAGGCCCTGAGCGAGCTGGTCAAGGGCAATCCCCACCGCCCCGCGTGGCGCACCGCGTACGCGACGCTCCTGCTCGAGTCGGGGCGGTTCGAAGAGGCCAGGCCGGAATTTGAGCTTCTCGCCGCCGAGAACTTCACCGACATCGTGCGCGACGGGGATTGGCTGGTGACCATGACCCTGCTGGCCGACGTCGCCGCCGGGCTGGCCGACGTCGAGCGGTCTGCCCTGCTGTACGAGCAGCTGCTCCCCTACCGCGAACGCCACCTGGTGATCGGGATCGCCACCGTCTGTCTTGGCTCGGTGGCGCGATATCTGGGTCGGCTGGCGATCACGATCGGCGACCGGGCAGCCGGGCTCGATCACTTCGAGCTCGCGCTGGAGGCAAACACCGCGCTGCAGGCGGCGGTTGCAGTCGCGCACACGCAGCTGGACTACGCAGAGGCACTCGGCGACGGCTCCAGGGCACGGGCTCTGATCGCCGCCGCCGAGCAGACCGCGGACGAGCTGCATCTGCCTACCGTCGCGCGACGGGCGCAGCGGACTTCCGTGGCCTGATCTGTATCGAGGTTCGCGAGGCCTCTTGCACGGGGCGCTACCCTGCCCCCTCATGTCCAAGACCCTGGTGATCGCCGAGAAGCCCTCCGTCGGACGCGATCTCGTGCGCGTGCTGCCCGGCTCGTTCACCAAGGGAGAGGGATACCTGGAGGGACCCGAGCACATCGTCACCTGGGCGGTCGGCCATCTCGTCGCGCTCGCCGATCCCGACGAGTACGACGACCGGTTCAAGAAGTGGCGGATGGCCGATCTGCCGATCGTGCCCGAGCACTTCAAGCTCGTGGTCCGCGACGAACGCTCCAAGAAGCAGATGAACGTGGTCAAGCGACTCCTCGGCCGCGACGACGTGGACCTGGTGGTCAATGCCTGCGACGCCGGGCGCGAGGGTGAGCTGATCTTCGCCTACCTGTACGAGAAGGCCGGGTCGCGCAAGACCGTCAAGCGGCTGTGGCTGAACTCGATGACGAGGAGCGCGATCGAGGAGGCGTTCGCCGAGCTGCGGCCCAGCTCCGAGCTCGCGTCGCTGGAGGCGGCGGCGCGTTCGCGCTCGGAGGCGGACTGGATCGTGGGCATGAACGCCACCCGGGCGGCGACGATCCGGCTGCGCTCCTCGTTCGACGGGGCGGTCTCGCTGGGGCGCGTGCAGACCCCGACGCTGGCGATCCTGGCGCGGCGCGAGGAGGAGATCAGGGCCTTCACGCCCGAGCCGTACTGGGTCGTCGACGCGCGCTTTGACACCGTGCAGGACGGTCCGCGCCGCTACGAGGGCCGTTTTCACGCCGGAAGCAACCCTCGCCTGCCGAGCGCCGACGAGGCCCGGGCCGTGGTCGCGGCGTGCGACGGACAGACCGGGACGATCACCAAGGTCGACAAGTCACAGCGCAAGGAGCGCCCGCCGCTGCTGTACGACCTCACCTCGCTGCAGAGCGACGCCAACTTCCGCTTCGGCTTCTCGGCCCGGCGCACGCTGGCGGCGGCCCAGCGCCTGTACGAGGAGCACAAGGCGCTGACCTACCCGCGGACCAACTCGCGCTACCTGCCGCAGGACATGATCTCGGAGATCAAGCCGATCGCCAGGCTGGTCGGCGAGCGCAGCGAGTACGCGCAGGCATCGAAGCTACGTCCTGGGGCTCGACGTGCTCCCGCTCGGCCGGGTGATCAACGACGCCAAGGTCACCGACCACCACGCGATCATCCCCACCCGCGCCGATTCCCACCCCGTGGAGAAGATGAACGAGGACGACAAGCGCATCTACGACCTGGTCGTCAGGCGCTTTCTGGCCGTGTTCCATCCCGAAGCGGTGTTCGAGAACACGCGCGTGGAGACGACGGTCGCCGAGCACGTGTTCCGCACCCGCGGGAAGCTGATGCTGGTGCCGGGGTGGCGCGGCGTCTACGGCGAGGGGCTGGGCGGTACCGAAGCCGAGCGTCCCGACGACGACGAGGGGCGCGAGCAGCAACTGCCCAAGCTCGAGGGCGACGAGGCGGTCAAGGTGCTCGAAGTCGCCTCCGAGGAGAAGGAGACCAAGCCGCCCCGCCGCTACACCGAGGGGTCGCTCCTGCGGACAATGGAGACCGCGGGCAAGCTGGTCGATGAGGAGGAGCTGCGCGAGGCAATGAAGGACTCGGGGATCGGCACGCCGGCGACCCGGGCGGCGATCATCGAGCGCCTGTTGCAGGTGGGTTACATCGAGCGCGACGCGCGGGCGCTGGTGGTGACCGAGAAGGGGCTGAACGTGATCCGGCTGCTCGGCGAGCATCCGCTGACCAGTCCCGGGCTGACCGGAGATTGGGAGCATCGCCTGGCGAAGATCGAAACCGGCCAGGACTCGCGCGACGCGTTCATGGGCGACATCGTGAAGTTCACCGAGGAGACCGTGAGCGAGCTCGACCACAAGCTCAAGGACGTCAGGATTCCTCGCGCCAACCTGGGGCCGTGCCCGGTCTGCGGACGCGACATCGTCGAAAACCGCAAGGGCTACTCGTGCTGGTCGCGTGAGGACCCGGGATGTGGGTTCGTGATCTGGAAGGCCAAGGCGGGCAAGCAGCTTCCCGTGGCCGTCGCCCGGGAGCTGATCAAGACCGGCCGCACCGAGAAGCCGGTCACCGGCTTCAAGGGCCGCTCGGGCAAGAGCTTCCGCGCCCGCCTGGCGCTGCAGCAGAACGAGGAGGGCAAGTGGCGCGTCGAGTTCGACGAGCCGTGGGCGCAGGAGGGCGCCAAGCCCCCGGAGGCAGCCGACGCCGATGCCGTTGCCGTGGGCGCGGCGGACGCCGAGCGATCCGCCGCGGCCTGACGCGCCACCCCCCGGTCTGACGCGCCACCCCCCGGCCTGACGCGCCACCCCCGCCCTGGCGCGCCACCCCCAAGTCGTCATCGCGCCACGGCACCATAGGGTGGGTGCCCCTCGAGCTCGTCATCGGACCCGCCAACTCGGCCAAGGCCGGCGAGGTGTTTGGCGCCTACGGCACCGAGGCGGCCCGCGGGGCGCTGCTGGTGGTGCCGACGCCGGTCGACGCTCACCATTACCGGCGCGAGCTGGCCACGGCCAGGGTCGTGTTCGGCTTGGTCCTGACGTTCTCCGAGCTGGCGCATGAGATCGCCCGCCGGACTGGTTACTCGGCCGCCGTGCTGTCGGGCCTGCAGCGCGACCGGATCCTGCGGACCGCGCTGGAGCGCCTGCGCTTCGGGGCGCTGGCCGGCTCGAGCGCCGCGCCCGGTTTTCGGCTTGCCGCGGGCGAGCTGATCGCCGAGCTGCAGCGGGAGCTGGTCAGCCCGCAGCGATTCGTGGCCGCGCTGCGCAGCTGGGCCGCGGAAGATCAGCGGCGCCGGCCCTACGCCGACGATCTCGGGCGCATCTACCAGGAGTACAGCCGTGAGCTCGAGCGCCGTGGCCGCGTCGACCGCGAGCTCTATGCCTGGCGAGCCCTTGATGCGCTGCGCGTGCGGCCCCGCGACTGGGGCTCCGATCAGGTCTTCTTCTACGGCTTCGACGAGCTGACGGCCCTGCAGCGCGACGCGGTCGAGACGCTGTCGCGGATCGTGGGGGTCCAGGTCACCGTCTCGCTCACCTACGAAGCCGGCCGCGCGGCGCTGCGGGCGCGAGCGCAGGCGGTCCAGGAGCTCACCGCGGTGGCCGAGCGGGTGCGTGAGCTGCCCGCGCTGCGCGAGCACTACGCCTCCGGCTCGCGCACCGCTCTGCACCACCTCGAGCGCAACCTGTTCGAGCCTGTCGTCGGGCAGCGGATCGATCCCGGCGAGGCCGTGGCGCTGCTCGAGAGCGGCGGCGAGCGCGCCGAGGCCGAGCTCGTCGCGGGCCAGGTGCTCGCGCTGCTGCGCCAGGGAGTCAAGGGCGGCGAGATCGCGATCGTGTTCCGGTCGCTGCGACAGCCGGCGGCGCTGCTGGAGAGCGTGTTCGCGCAGTACGGGATTGCGCTGCGCAGCAATCGCCGACTGCCGCTGACCCATGCGCCGCTCGGCCGGGCGTTGCGCGGCGCTGCCAGGTGCGCTCTGCTCGACGAGCACCAGGCGCGTCCCCAGGATCTGCTGCACTACCTCCGCGCGCCCGGAGTGCTCGAGCGCCCAGAGACTGCGGACCGCCTCGAAGCCGAGGTCAGGCGTCATGGCCTGCTGACCGCCGCGGCCGCGCGCCGCCGCCTGGCCCGGCTGGGGCGGGATCTGCCCGAGCTGGACACGCTCGCCGCCTCCGAGCAGCCGGGCGCGGAGCTGTGCCGGCTCGCGCGGCGGCTGTTCGCCGCCCCGCACCGCGCCGCCGCGCCGCTGCTGGCCCCCTTCGAGGCGCGCGACGCTCGTGCCCTGGCGACGCTCATGCGAGCGCTCGACGAGCTGGCCGAGCTCGGGGTGGCACCGGCGGGACCCGAGCTGGTGGAGCTGCTCGATGAGCTGGTGATCGACGTCGCGGGCTCCGGGGGCGAGGACGGGGTGTGGCTGGCCGAGCCGCTGGAGATCCGGGCCAGGCGCTTCCGGGTGGTGTTCGTGTGCGGGCTGCAGGAGGGCGCCTGGCCGCTTGGCGCGGCACCGGATCCCTTTCTGTCTGACGAGCGCCGGCGCGAGCTGGCTCTCTCGTCGGGCCTCGTCCTGCGCGCAGGCGAGGACACGCTGGATCGCGAGCGCTACCTGCTCTACACCACGGTGTCTCGCGCGACCCAGCGGGTGGTGCTCAGCTATCGCAGCTCCGACGAGGAGGGCAACCTGGCGCTGCCGTCGCCATTCGTCGCCGACGTCGCCGAGCTGTTTGCAGAGGATTGGAGCGCCGGGCGCGTCCGCCGTCTGCTGTCCGACGTGGTCTGGGACCCCTCTCGGGCGCCCACCGAACGAGAGCGGGAGCGTTCGCTGGCGGCGGCGAGCGCCCCGCCGCAAGGCGACGCGCCCGAGCTCGGCCGTACGCTGACCGCTCTGGCCCTGGGACGGCTGCGTCATCTCGAGATCCTGTCCGCCGGCGCGCTCGAGACGTACGCCTCCTGTCCCGTCAAATGGCTGGTGGAGCGCGAGCTGCGTCCGCAGCCGCTGCAACCGGACTCCGAGCCGATCGTGCGTGGCAACGTGATCCACGAAGCGCTCGAGCAGGTGTTCGCCGAGCTCGACGGACCGGTGACGCCCGATTCGCTGCCACGGGCTCGGGAGATCCTGGATCGCGTGCTGGGCGAGCTCGCACGTGGGGAGGCAGGCTTGGTGGCGCTCGGCGTGGGCCGCCCCGAGGTCGTGCGCGAGGGGGCCCTGCGCGCGATCGAGGCCGATCTGCGTCGCTACCTCCGCCACGAGGCCAGGACCGGCGGCGACTGGCGCCCGGTGGCGCTCGAGCTGCGCTTCGGGTTTGGCGACGACGAACGGTCGCTGCCGCCCCTCGAGCTGGGCGAGGGCGAGCAGCGGGTGCTGTTTCGCGGGGCGATCGACCGCGTCGACGCCGACGGCAGCGGCCGGGCGGTGATCCGCGATTACAAGAGCGGCGGGGCCCGGACCGAGCATCCGGTCGCGCGCTGGCGGGCCGATCGTCAGCTGCAGGTCGCGCTGTACCTGATCGTGGTGCGCGAGCTCCTGGGCCTGCAGCCGGCCGGCGGCTTCTATCAGCCGCTGCGCGGCGAGGATCTGCGGGCCCGAGGGATGTTCGTCAAGGGGACCGACGTCGGCGCTCTCACGGTGCCGTCCGATGCGCGCGACCCCGACGAGTTCGCGACCGAGCTCGAGGACGCGGCCGGCCGCGCGGTGGCGCTTGCCGCGGCGCTGCAGTCGGGAGTCCTGACGCCGTGCCCGCAGACCTGCTCGCGCGACGGATGCGCGTTTCCGGGGATCTGCCGCAGCCAATGACCGATCTCGAGCCGATGACCGGTGTTGAGCCGATGACCGCTGCGCAGCCGTGGACCGACGAGCAGCTGCGGGCGATCGAGCGGCGCGAGGGCGACCTGCTGCTCGATGCCGGCGCCGGAAGCGGGAAGACCTCGGTGCTGGTCGAGCGCTTCGCCCGCGCGGTGATCCACGACGGGCTGGAGGTCTCGAGCATCCTCGCGATCACCTTCACTGACAAGGCCGCGGCCGAGCTCCGGGACCGGATCCGGGCCCGGCTGCGCGAGCTCGGCGCGACCGACCAGGCACGTGCCACCGAGGGGGCCTTCATCTCCACGATCCATGGCTTCTGCGCGCGCGTGCTGCGCGGCGGGGCGCTGGCGGCCGGACTGGACCCGAGCTTCGTGGTCCTCGACCGAGATCAATCCGAGCTGCTCGCCGTCGCTGCCTTCGAAGACGCGCTGCAAGGTCTCGAGGGCCCCGGCGGCGGCGTGGAGCTGATCGCCGACTACGGCGCCGCGGCGCTGCGCGATGCGATCCTCGCCGTCTACGGGCAGCTGCGCAGCCGAGGCCAGCGCACGCCGCGCCTCCCGCCGTGCCCGCCACCGCCGGGCCCGGAAGCCACAGCCGAGCTGCAGCGGGCCGCGCTGGCCGCAGCGTCCGAGCTGGCCGCAATCGAGCAGCCGGGCACCAACGTGGTGGAGGCTTGCCGGCGCCTGGAGCGCTGCCGGGAGCTGCTGGCGGGCGCCGAGCCGTGGCCGGGCGAGCTGTACGCGCTCAAGCTGCCCGGCAACGGCGCGGCGTTGAGCACCGACGCGTGCGTCGCCTACGGCGAGGCGCTGGCGTCGTACCGGGCTGCGTGCGCAGCGCGGGCCGCGGGGCCCGTACGAGACCGGCTCGACACGCTGCTGGCCGCCTTCGGAGATCACTACCGGGAGCGCAAGCAGGCGGTCTCCGGAGTCGACTTCGAGGACCTCGAGCTGCTGACGCTCGAGCTGCTGCGCAGCCGCGAGGAGTTGCGCGAGCGCTATGCACAGCGCTTTGCGCTGATCATGGTCGACGAGCTCCAGGACACCAACCGCGTGCAGCTGGAGTTGATCGAGTCGATCGCCAGCGCGAATCTGTTCACGGTCGGCGACGCCCAGCAGTCGATCTATCGCTTCCGGCACGCCGACGTGGAGCTGTTCGAACGCCGCGGCGAGCGGCTGGCGGCGTCCGGCCAGCGCGAGACGCTGCAGATCAACTTCCGCTCCCGGCCCGAGATTCTGGGCGCGCTCAACGCAGCCTTTGAGACCGAGCTCGGTGAGCGCTTCAAGACGCTCGTGGCCGGGCGCGGCGCCGACGAGCGGTGCGCCGGCGGCGATCCGCTCGTGGAGCTGTTGCTGGTCGACAAGGGCGCCGACTGGGAGCTCGAGGGGCTGGCCTCTCCGTGGCGCCTGGCGGAGGCGCGCGCGCTGGCAGACCGGCTCGCGCGGCTGGTCGCCGACGGCACCTCGCCGGGCCAGATCGTGATCCTCACCCGCGCCACGACCGACATGCGGGTCTATGAGCGCGCGCTCGAGCAGCGCGGCCTGCCGACGTACGTGATCGGCGGCCGCGGCTACTGGCTGCACCCGCAGGTCCTCGACGTGGTCGCCTACCTGCGGGTGCTCGCAAACCCGCTCGACGAACAGTCGCTGTACACGGTTCTGTGCTCGCCGCTGGTGGGTGTGTCCTTGGACGCGCTGGTGGTGCTCGCCGGGGTAGCCCGCGAGCAGGATCGCGACCCCTCGGAGGTGCTGCGCGAGCCCGGCGACGAGCTGGACGGCCTCGCCGTCGAGGACAGGCGGGCGCTGAGCGAATTTCAGTCCTGGTTCGGGCCCCAGCGGGCGCGTGCCTCGCACGTAGGACTCGAGGACCTGATCGACGGCGTGCTCCGTCAAACCGACTATGACCTGGCGATGCTCGCCATGCCCGGCGGACGCCGTCGGCTCGCGAACGTGCGCAAGCTCATGCGACTGGCGCGCGAGTTCGAGCGCGAGCAGGGGCCCGACCTGCGCGGATTCGTGGCCTTTCTCGCCGAGCGCGAGGCCGGCCGGGCGACCGCCTCGCGCGAGAGCGAGGCGCCGGTCGAGGGGGAGGGGCTGGACGCGATTCGCCTGATGACCATCCATCGGGCCAAGGGCCTGGAGTTCGACACCGTGTGCGTCGCCGATCTGGGGCGCTCGGCGCGACCCCCGTCCGAGCTGGTGCGCGTCGGCGCCGACGGCCGCCTGGGCCTGCGCCTGGCTCGCTGTGGCGAGCCGGGCCGGGTCTCGGCGCTGGATTACGAGACGCTGGGCACCGAGGAGAGGGAGGCCGGCGAGCGCGAGGAACGGCGCCTGTTCTACGTGGCCATGACCCGGGCCCGCGAGCGACTGGTCCTCAGCGGGGCGACCAGGTTCGAGGGCTGGGTGGAGGGCAGGGGGACCGGCGGGGGGCCGGTGGGCTGGATCGCGCCCGCGTTCGTGCCCGAGCTCGCGCGGCGGATCGCCGAGGGGGGAGGGGAGGTGGCGTTGGGCGGCGCCCGGGTGCGCCTCACGCTCGCGATGCCCGGTGGCCAGGACTCGACGCCGCCCGCACCCTCGGCGACACCGTCCCCCCAGGCGACGCCGCCCGTACCCCAGGCGTCACCGCCCGCATCGTCGCCCGCTGTCCCGGCCCCGCCGGTCACCACGCTGAGCTACACGTCGCTGGCGGCCTACGCCCGCTGCGGGTATCGCTTCTACTGCGAGCGCGTGCTCGGCCTGCCGGAGGTGTCTGAACCCACATCGGACGGACCGAAGAGCGACGTTCCGCAGCGGCGCCGAGCGTGGCGTGCTCCTGCACGCGCTGCTGCAGCGCCTGAACTTTCGCCGCCCGGTCGTGCCCGGCCCGGAGGTGGTCGCTGCGGTTGCGGCGGACGCCGGCCTGGCGCCGCCGACGCCAGACGAGGCGCGCGAGCTGTCCGCCCTGGTGGCGCGGTTTGCCTCCAGCGAGCTGTGCGCTCGCCTCGCGCGTGCGATCCAGACGCGGCGCGAGCAGCGATTTGCCTTCGAGCTCGCCGGCTCGGTGCTGGTCACCGGAGCGGTCGACGTGCTCGCCCGCGAGCGCGATCGCCGGATGGTGATCGTCGACTACAAGAGCGACCGCCTGGAGGGGATCGATCCGGCGGCGGTGGTGCAGAGCACATACGCGACCCAGCGGCTGGTCTATGCCCTGGCGGCGCTGCATGCGGGCGCCGAGACGGTGGAGGTGGGCCACTGCTTTCTCGAGGCCCCCGAGCGCCCGGTGACCGCCGCCTTTGACCGCTCGCAGCTCCGTGAGCTCGATCTGCAGCTCAGCGGACTCGCCGACGGGGTCCTTGCCCACCGGTTCGACGTCGCCCCCGCGCCCCATCGGGCGCTGTGCGCAGGCTGCCCGGCCGAAGGCGGGCTATGTTCGTGGCCGCTCGAGGCCACGCGCCGCCCGTCCCCCGATCACCTGTTCTGACGTGGGGTGCGACGTCCTGGCCGGCCCTCGCGCGGACCCTCGCGCGTGCAGTACCACGGTCGCAGACTTAGACGGGGTGTAGGTGATCCCCCGGCGGCGCGTGGTCTCTGACCGCGTCCCGGCCGGCGCGAGCGTGAACCGCTCCAACACGGCGCGCAGCACGATCTTCATCTCCTCGATCGCGAAGCTGGCCCCCAGGCACCGTCGCCGGCCGCCTCCGAACGGGATCCACGTGTAGCTCCCCGGCCCGCGGGCCGCTCGGCATCCAGCCTCGCCTGGAGGGCCCGCGCCGGGGTCATCCGGCTGCGGCTCATCGAGAAAGCGCTCGGGGCGGAAGGCCGAGGGCTCTGGGTACAGCTCGGGGTCGTGGTGCACGAGGTAGGCGCTGGCGAGCAGCACGACTCCGGCCGGGTAGCGGTAGCCGCCGATCTCGACTGGCCGCTTCGTGAGCCGCGGCTCGGCGTTGGGGAGCACCGGCCGCAGGCGCAAGATCTCGGTGATCGTCGCGCTCAGGTACTCCTCGCCGCCCCCATCGTCGCGCTCGGCGCTCAGCCGCTTTTGCACCGCGGGCTCGCGGGCAAGGCGTTCGAATGCCCAGGCCAGCTGCGATGCGGTGGTCTCGTGGCCGGCGACCAGCGCGGTCATCAGTTCGTCGCGCAGCTCCTGCTGCGACATCGGGGCGCCCTCCTGCCCGGGGGACTCGGGCTCGTGGCGGGCCGCAAGCAGCATCGCCAGCACGTCGTCTCCCTGCGGATCGGCTGTGGTCGCCGCGCAGCGGCGCTCCTCGATCAGTTCGAAGATCAGCCGGTCCGCGCGCGAGCGGCGGTCCTGGAAGCGCCGCTGGGTGGCGGTCCATCCGAGCACCCGCTGCATCGCCGGCAGGACCGAGATCGGGCTCTCGCCGAACGCGAGCACTTCGGTGAGCAGCTCGCGAAGCTGTCTGGAGCGCTCACCGGGCTGGAGCCCGAACACGGCCCGCAGGATGATCTCCAGCGTCACGCTCTGCAGGCGGGGGTGCAGCGCGAACGGCTGGCCGCTTGGCCAGGTCTGCACCTCGCGCTGCGCAAGCTCGGTCATCACGCCGCGCAGACGCTGCATCCGCTCGCCGTGGAAGGCCGGCAGCAGCAGCCGTCGCTGCGCCAGGTGGGCCCCCTCGTCGAGCAGGATCACCGAGTTGCCACCGACGATCGGCTTCAGGATCTGCGCGCCCTCGCCGGGGTGGACGGCGTCGGGCGGCGCGGTGAACAGCTCCTTGATGTCGCCCGGGTCCCAGAGCACCACGAACGGCGGCTGGAAGGGAAGCTGGATGGTGACGCGCTTGCCGTAGCGGCGCAGGCCCTCCAGGGTGGCCGTGGGCCGGGTCCAGGTGCCCAGCAGCTGGATCGCCGCCGGAGCGCGAGGTCCCGGGGGCAGTGCCCGCCTGAGCTCTTTTCTCACGCCGCGTGCCTGCGTTCGATCGCCAGCAGGGCCCGCTTGCGCTCAACCCCTCCCGTGTAGCCGCCGAGACCGCCCCCGGCATGCAGCACCCGGTGGCAGGGAACCACGATCGGCAGCGGATTGGCGCCGAGCGCGTTGCCCGCGGCCCGCGAACCGCGCGGGCTCCCGGCCTCGGTCGCCACCTCTCGATAGCTCGCCACCTGGCCGTAGGGAATCGCCGCCGTGGCCTCGAGCACCCGGCGGCCAAAGCCCTTGGTCAGCTGCCAGTCGAGCGGGAGCTCGAACACCCGGCGCCCGCCGCTGAAGTATTGGTCGAGCTCGCGGCGAGGCTCGTCGAGCTGGCGGGGTGCGGCCAGCACGCGCGGCGAGACGCGCGCCGCAATCGCCTCGAGCACCGCGTCCTCGTGCTCGAAGTCCACGTAGGCAATCCGCACGAGCCCCGCCGGGGTGGCCGCCAGCAGCAGCGTCCCTACCGGGGAGTCGGTCGTCGCGTAGGCGACGTCGAGCAGGCCCGCGCGCGCCGCCGCTCTGCTCAGCTCCGGCGGTGTGGGCTGGGCGTCCCGCGCGGTCCGTCGCAACTCGCGCTGCAGCGATTCGAGCTGGTTCATGGTCCGTATTCCTTCCTCAGTCGTTTCAAGCCTTCGTGGACGTTGCGCCGGGCCGCCTCCTCGCTTGATTGCATCACCGAGGCGATCTCGGCATATGGTGCGTCGGCGACGAAGCGCAACGCAATCGCGGTGCGCTGCTTGTCGGGCAGCTGCGCAACGCCGCTCCAGATCCCGTCGCTCCACTCGAGAACGACCTCTGGATCGCCGCCAGAATGCCCCGGCCCGGCCTGCTCCTCGGCCACCGCGACCGGAACCGCGCGTCGCGAGCGAGCGCGGACGTGGTCGATCGCCTTTCGGTGGGCGATCGTCAGCACCCAGCTGCGGAGGTTTGCGGCGTCTTTGAGGTTCGGGTACGCGCGCAGCGCCGCCAGCCAGGTGTCCTGATAGCAGTCGTCGGCATCGAGCGGTCCGACGCTGGCGATCAAGAACCGGTAGACGTCGCGGCCGTGGGCGTCAAGGAGCGTCTGGAATGGGGGCAGGCGCACGTGGGATGAAACGTTTGTGCTCGGCACTTCGTGAGATCTTGCCGTGGCACCGACCTCGGTGTCTAAGCGGCCATATAGGCCGGTAGGACACCGAGGTCAGATCGAGTGACCGGCGTGGCCACGGCTGGCAAGAGTGCGGTCAGCGCTTGCCGGCGTCCGAAGTGCGGTATACAAACCTACTAATGGCACGCGCAATCTGGACAGGCGCAATCAGCTTCGGGCTCGTCAACGTCCCGGTCAAGCTGTACAGCGCCACCTCCCCCAAGACCGTCCGTTTCCACCAGCTCTCGAGCAAGACCGGCACCCGGATCAAACAGAAGCGGGTCGATCCATCGACCGGCGAGGAGGTGCCGTTCGAGGAGATCGTCAAGGGCTATGAGCTGAGCCCCGATCGATACGTGCTGATCGATCCCGACGAGCTCGACGCGCTCGATCCCAAGGCGACCAAGACGATCGACATCGAGGAGTTCGTGGACCTCAACGAGATCGACCCGATCTACTACGACCACTCCTACTACCTCGCGCCCACCACCGGTGGCGCCAAGGCCTACCGGCTGCTGCTTGAGGCGATGCGCGAAGCGGGCAAGGTGGGGATCGGCCGGGTGGTGATCCGCTCCAAGCAGCAGCTCTGCGCGCTGCGACCGACCGGCGACGTGATGACCATGTCGACGATGCTGTTCGGCGACGAGGTGCTGCCGCCCGACCGGATCGACGAGCTCGACGCCGTCGAGGAGGCCGAGGCGACCAAGCGCGAGCTGACCATGGCCCAGCAGCTGATCGACTCGCTGTCGACCGAGTTCGACCCCGAGAAGTACCACGACGAATACCGCGAGCGGGTGCTCGATCTGATCGAGCGCAAGGCCGCCGGGGAGGAGATCGCCGTCCAGCCGCAGGCCGAGGACGAGGCGCCCGCTCCCGACCTGATGGCCGCGCTGGAGGCCAGTCTCGCCGAGGTCCGCAGCGGCAGCAGCGACACGCCTCCAGAGCAGGAGAAGAAGCCCGCCAAGTCGCGCAAGCGGTCGACGCAGAGCAAGGACGGAGCCGGCGCGGGCAAGTCGCGCGCCAAGGCCAAGAGCTGATTCAAAGCCCGCCCTGAAAGGGCCTCGCGGCGATTGCCGCTGGTACCCTTTGCCCCAGCCTCACCGTGCCCGTCACCCCCGCTTGCCAGGGCGCCACACACCACCATGTACCCAACTGCTCCACCGGGAGCCACCGGCCTCTACCACCCAAGTCACGAGCACGACTCGTGCGGCATCGCGCTGGTGGCAAAGCTGTGGGGTGAGGCCAGCCACGCGGTCGTCGAGAAAGCGCTCGACGCGCTCGAGAACCTAGAGCACCGGGGGGCCGAGGGGGCCGACCCGAACACCGGCGACGGCGCCGGGATCCTGCTGCAGATCCCCGATGCGTTCATGCGGGGCGCGGTGGCCGGCGTGGAGCTTCCGGCGCCGGGGCGCTACGCGGTCGGGGTCTGCTATCTGCCGGTCGATCCAGAGCGCCGGCTGATGCTCGAGCAGTTGATCGAGGAGACGATCGAGGCCGAGGGCCAGCGCGCGGTGTGGTGGCGCGATGTTCCAGTCGACGATCGCTTCGTGGGTGAGACCGCGAGATTGTCGGCGCCGGTGATCCGGCAGGTACTGGTGGCAGCCTCTGAGCAGATCGAGGATCAGGGCGCGTTTGAGCGCAAGCTGTACGTGATCCGGCGGGTGATCGAGCGGGCGGCGGGCACGCAGCTGGCGATCCCGAGCTTCTCGAGCCGGACGATGGTCTACAAGGGGATGCTGACCGCGCCGCAGCTGCCGCGCTACTTCCCGGACCTGCGCGACCCGCGGGTGGCCTCGCGCCTGGCGCTCGTGCACTCGCGCTTCTCCACCAATACGTTCCCCAGCTGGGAGCTTGCGCATCCCTATCGGATGATCGCCCACAACGGCGAGGTGAACACGCTGCGCGGCAATGTCAACTGGATGCGCGCCCGCGAGTCCCAGCTGGCTTGCGAGCTGTTCGGCGACGACCTCGAGAAGGTGATCCCGGTCGTGCGCGAGGGAGGCTCGGACTCGGCCGTGTTCGACAACGTGCTCGAGCTGCTCGTGCTCAGCGGTCGCTCGGTGCCCCACGCGGTGATGATGATGGTCCCCGAGGCCTACCGGACGCGGCGCGATCTGGACCCCGACGTCAAGGGCTTCTACGACTTTCACTCCTGCCTGATGGAGCCCTGGGACGGCCCGGCCGCGATCGTCTTCACTGACGGGCGCGTGGCCGGGGCGGTGCTCGACCGCAACGGCCTGCGGCCCGGCCGCTGGGTGCAGGACACCGAGGGCTACGTGGTGCTGGCCTCAGAGACCGGCGTGGTGACGGTCGCCCCCGAGCACGTCCAGCGCAAGGGACGGCTGGCGCCCGGCAAGCTGTTCCTGCTCGACCTCGAGGAGGGCCGGATCGTCCCCGACGAGGAGATCAAGCGCCGGGTGGCGCGCCGCAAGCCCTACGGCGAGTGGTACGAGCGCTCGGTGGTCCACATCGACGACCTGCCGGCGCGCGACCCGCGCACCCCGCGAGTCGAGCCGCTGCGCTCCAAGCAGCTCGCATTCGGCTACTCACAGGAAGACCTGCGGATGATCATCGCCCCGATGGCCGCCAAGGGCGAAGAGCCGGTCGCGAGCATGGGCAACGACGCGGCGCTGGCGGTGCTGTCCGATCGCCAGCCGCCGCTGTTTTCGTACTTCAAGCAGCTGTTCGCCCAGGTGACCAACCCGCCCATCGACCCGCTGCGCGAGAGCGTGGTGATGAGCGTGCAGACGGGGGTCGGCGCCGAGGTCAACCTGCTGGCCGAGTCGCCCGAGCAGGCCCACCAGCTGGTCATGGACCAGCCGATCCTGCGCAACCACGAGCTCGAGAAGCTGCGCCAGGTGTCGCACGAGATCTTCGATGCCGCGACGCTCGACATCACCTGGCCGATCGAGGACGGCACCGAGGGGATGACCAGGCGCCTGCAGGCGCTCTGTGACGAGGCCGCGCGCTATGTCGATCACGGCGCCAACATCCTGATCCTCTCGGACCGCAACCTGGGGCCCGAGCGTGTGGCCATGCCCTCGCTGCTCGCGGTGGCTGCGGTCCACCATCATCTGGTGCGCGCCGGGACCCGGTTGCGGACCGGGCTGGTGATCGAATCGGGCGAGCCGCGCGACATCCACCACATGGCCACGCTGATCGGCTACGGCGCGGCGGCGATCAATCCCTATCTGATGTTCGAGTCCCTCGACGAGCTCGCTGACCGCTCCCTGCTGCCCGAGGATTTGGGGCGCGAGGAGGCCGAGCAGCGGATCGTCAAGGCGATCGGCAAAGGGCTGCTCAAAACGATCTCCAAGATGGGGATCTCCACGATCCAGTCCTACTGCGGGGCCCAGATATTCGAGGCCGTGGGACTCGACCGCGACCTGATCGATAAGCACTTCACCGGTACCGCATCGCGGATCGGCGGGGTTGGCGCGAGCGTGCTCGCGACCGAGGCCCTGGAGCGCCATTTCCGGGCCTACCCGCGGACCGGACGTGACCTGCTCCCGGTCGGCGGCGTCCTGCAGTGGCGCCGCGACGGCGAGCTGCACATCTGGAACCCGGACACGATCGCCAGCCTCCAGCACGCCGTGGCCGCGCGTGCCGATGGGGACGGGGCGGCGCTGCGCGACCCCCAGCAGACCTACGACGAGTTCGTCCAGCAGGCCAACGACGAGTCCACACGCCGCGCCGCGCTGCGGGGGCTGATGAAGCTCCGCTTCGCGCCGCAGCCGATCCCGCTTAACGACGTAGAGCCCGCGACCGAGATCGTCAAGCGCTTCACGACCGGGGCGATGAGCCTGGGGGCCCTCAGCCGCGAGGCGCACGAGACGCTGGCGATCGCCATGAACCGCCTCGGCGCGAGGTCGAACACCGGCGAAGGCGGCGAGGATCCGGACCGCTACACGCCCGACGCCAACGGCGACCTGCGCCGCTCGGCGATCAAGCAGGTCGCCTCGGGGCGGTTCGGGGTCACGATCGAGTACCTGGTCAACGCCGACCAGCTGCAGATCAAGATGGCCCAGGGGGCCAAGCCCGGCGAGGGCGGACAGCTGCCGGGCCACAAGGTCGACGAGTACATCGCGCGAATCCGCAACTCCACCCCGGGGGTGGGCTTGATCTCGCCTCCGCCTCACCACGACATCTATTCGATCGAGGACCTCAAGCAGCTGATCTACGACCTGCGCTGCGCCAATCCGGACGGCTCGGTGTCCGTCAAGCTGGTCTCCGAGGTCGGGGTCGGAACGGTCGCCGCCGGGGTGGCGAAGGCCAACGCCGACCACGTCACGATCTCCGGCCACGACGGGGGCACCGGGGCCTCACCGCAGTCGTCGATCCAGGCGGCCGGCGTGCCCTGGGAGATCGGGCTGGCCGAGACCCAGCAGACGCTGTTGCTCAACGATCTGCGGTCGCGGATCACGGTCGAGGTCGACGGGCAGCTCAAGACCGGGCGCGACGTGATCATCGGCGCGCTGCTGGGCGCCGACGAGTTCGGCTTCTCGACCGCGCCGTTGATCGCCATGGGCTGCATCATGATGCGCGTCTGTCATCTGAACACCTGCCCGGTGGGGATCGCCACCCAGGATCCGGTCCTGCGGGCACGCTTTCGCGGCACCCCGGAGCAGGTGACCGCGTATCTGATGTTCGTCGCGCAGGAGGTCCGAGGGCTGATGGCCAAGCTCGGCGTGCGCCGCTTCGAAGATCTGATCGGCCGCACCGAGCTGCTCGAGACCGACGAGGCCATTGCCCACTGGAAGTCCCGCGGGGTCGACCTCTCGATGGTCCTCAGCATGCCCGACCTGCCGCCCGGCATGCCCCGCTGCCGCACCCGCCCGCAGGTGCCGGTCCTCGACGACGCGCTCGACTGGGAGCTGGTGCAGATGTGCGCCCCGGCGCTGCAGCGCGGCGAGCAGGTGCGCCAGGGGCCCGTGCCGGTGCGCAACGTGAACCGTGCCGTCGGCGGCATTCTGTCGGGCGAGATCGCCCGGCGCCACGGCGCCCCGGGGCTGCCGGACGGGACGATCGAGATCTCGTTCTCGGGTTCGGCGGGTCAGAGCTTTGGCGCCTGGCTGGCGCCCGGGGTCACGTTCGCGCTGCGCGGCGAGACCAACGACTACACCGGCAAGGGCCTGTCGGGAGGGATCCTCTCGGTGCGCCCGCCCGAGGCGGCGCTGTTCCGCGCTGAGGAGAACGTGATCGTCGGCAACACGGTCCTGTATGGCGCGACCGCCGGCCGCGCGTTCTTCCGCGGCCTGGCGGGCGAGCGCTTCGCGGTGCGCAACTCGGGCGCCAAGGCGGTGGTCGAGGGAGTCGGGGACCACGGCTGTGAGTACATGACCGGCGGACGCGTGGTCGTGCTGGGTCCCACGGGGCGCAACTTCGCCGCCGGCATGAGCGGGGGGATCGCCTACGTGTTCGACAAGGAGAGGCGCTTTGAGGGCCGCTGCAACCTCGACCTCGTCGACCTCGACCCGTTGGACCAGGATGATGAGGAGGAGGTCAAGGCGCTGATCTCCGAGCACGCGCAGCGGACCGGCTCGCTGGTGGCGCGCAACCTGCTGGCGTCCTGGGAGCACCGCCGGGAGCAGTTCGTCAAGGTGATGCCGCGCGATTTCAAGCGCGTGATCGCCGAGCGCGCCGCGCGCGAAGCGCAGCCCGAAGCGCTCAGCGCCTAGCCTCGACCGCTCCTGTCGTGCCCCGGTCCCCGGCGAGCCGGATCAGCACCGTGGCCCAGGTCCGGAACGGACGCCAGCGTTCGGCAAGCTCCGCCAGCCACTGGAGCGTGGGCGGCTCGGTGCGGCCGTAGAAGCGGGCGGCATGGGCCAGCACCTTGGGCTCGGGCGCCATCAGCAGCGCGTCGGCAAAGCCGCTGGCCCGGAGCACGATCAGCCCGGCGTAGAAGGGCCCGATCCCCTTCAGCCGTTGGAGCTCGACGTACGCGCGCTCGGGCCCGAGCGCGCGCAGCGCGGGCACATCGAGCTCGCCGTGCAGCGCCGCCTCGGCGACCGCGCGCAGCCGGACGAGCTTTTCGAGGTTCAGGCCCTCGAATCGATCCCCCAGTCCCAGCAGGTGCTCGGGCTGGGGGAAGGCGTGCAGCGTCTCGCCGTCGAGCTCGAACGTCTCGCCGAATTGGAGACTGAGCTCGTCGCGGACACGGCGCGAGGCCGTCAACGGGCGCCGGGCAGAGATGATCGACCACGCCGCCGCCTCATACGGAGACGTGAACAGCACCGGGCGCTGGCCGGGATGGGCGCGCTGCAGCTCGCCGAGCACCGGATCGGCCTTTCCCACGCGCAGCCACGCGGCGCCGTCGTGGTCCAGCGACACGATCCGGGCCACCTGCCCGAGGGCCGCCTGCGCCCGCGCGCCGTCACGCAGCGTCAGCTCCACGTTCACCGGCCCGTAGGGCTCCTCGGGCTGGGTCAGCACCGCGCCCGCGTAGCCCCGCCCGCCGTCGACGGCGAACGCCAGCCGCATCGCGCGCTGGGCCGTGGGCGCCATGCCCTCGGTCGGGCCGAAGGCGAAGGCGGCCGCCGCGCCGAGCGAGAACTCGCCCGAGACCGGCAGCTGCGCGCTGTGCTGTTGCGTCGCCGCTGGCACCGGCGAAATGTAGGGGACGCGAGGCGCCGTTGGTACCCTGTCCGGTCGCAATGGGCGAGCTCGGAGCGTTTCTGAAGGTCCACCGGGTCGGCTTTGAGAAGCGTGAGCCCGGCGAGCGCGTGCGCGATTACGAGCAGTACTTCTCGCTCCAGCCGGTCGACGAGCTCCGGCGTCAGGGCTCGCGCTGCATGGACTGCGGCGTCCCCTTCTGCCACGAGGGCTGCCCGCTCGGCAACCTGATCCCCGACTGGAATGACCTCGTGTTCCGCGACAAGTGGCGCGAGGCCTCAGACGAGCTCCACAGCACCAACAACTTTCCCGAGTTCACCGGGCTGATCTGTCCCGCGCCGTGCGAGTCGGCGTGCGTGCTGGCGATCAACGACGACCCCGTGACGATCGAGCAGATCGAGCTGGCGATCGTCGAGCGGGCCTTTGCCGAGGGCTGGATCGTCCCCGAACCGCCGGCGCGCCGGTCAGGGAGGACCGTCGCCGTCGTAGGCGCCGGCCCCGCCGGACTGGCTGTCGCCGCCGAGCTCAACCGCTGCGGCCACTCGGTCACGATCTACGAACGCGACGAAGGCGCCGGCGGGCTGCTTCGCTTCGGGGTCCCCGACGCCAAGCTCGAGAAGTGGATCATCGATCGACGGATGGCGATCCTCGAGCAGGAGGGGATCGAGTTCGTCTACGACACCGACGTGGGCCGCGATGTCGGCGCCCGGGAGCTCCAGGAGCGCTTCGACGCGCTGGTGATCTCGATCGGCTCGCGGGTCGCCCGCGAGCTCGACGTTCCGGGCCGCGACCTGGCCGGCATCCATCCGGCAATGGACTATCTCTACCAGCGAAACCGCTGGGTCGCCTCGACACAGGGGCGCCCCTTCAGGGCGCCCGAGCCGGGAACCGAGATCAGCGCTCGCGGCAAGAAGGTGATCGTGATCGGCGGCGGCGACACCGGGATGGACTGCATCTCGAACTCGCACCGCGAGCAGGCGCACAGCGTGGTGACGCTCGACGTGTACGCGGCGCTGCCGCACAACGGCCGCGACCCGCGCCACCCCTGGCCGCTGCCGCCCAAGCGCACCGAGACCACCTACGCGCTCGACGAGGGCGGCAAGCGGCGCTGGGGCACCGAGGTGACCGGATTCGGCGGCAAAGACGGCGCCGTGAGCCACGTCTATGCGCGCCAGGTGACCGGCATCTCATCGCGTGACCTGACGCCGGTGCCCGGCAGCGAGTTCGTGCTCGAGGCCGACCTGGCGCTGATCGCGATCGGCTTTGAGGGCCCCGAACACGAGGGGCTGGTGGGCGAGCTGGGCCTGGCGCTGGATCACCGCGGCAACATCCGGACCGAGCAGACCTACCGGACCTCGGTCGGTCGGGTTTATGCGTGCGGTGACGCCCGCATCGGGCAGTCGCTGGTGGTGACCGCAATCGCGGAGGGGCGAAAGTGCGCCCGGATCGTAAACGCCGACCTCGGAGGGAGCCCGATGGACGCCGATCGAGAGATGCTCGCGGTCGGAGCGTGGAGCGGCGAGGCCGACCATACGCTGCGCCACGAGGCCGAGGCGGCGGGAACCGTTCGACCCGGCGAGGAGTTCTTCAGCGGCCCCGGCACACGCGAACGCCGCCGCTGATCGCGGCATGTTGAAGGATGGACCGTTTGTCTTGTAGGCGCTTGCAGGGTCGTGCTACCCTAGCGTCGAACCGGTTTTCTGAAGTCCGATTCGGTTTAGGGGCAATTTGAGGTTTACTCATTGCTTGGGACGGGGAAACTCGCCCCTGTCGGTCAGGGAACTGCGCCCCCACTTCCCTGGCTCTCCGGGGGACCCAGATGGATCTGGGTCCCCCGGTCCTTTTCTGGGCGCGTGCAGGGGTTTTGACGCCCCCAAGCCGTTTGGGGTGGGCTCGCGGGCATCGACGGGAGATTAGTAGCGACTGCTAACTATATGGCTCTGCGCTGCCTCCTGCGGGGGCCGACTCCGCGTTGTGCGACCGTTTGTGCATGCCTGTAGTCGCCGCAGCCGGCTGTCACCCCTCCGTCGCCTGCACGGTCACCAATCTGCTCGACTCCGCAGGCACGTTCTTCTCGCAACTTGCGAGCTTGAGCTGGCTTTCGCTGCTGCTCGGGCTGGCGCTGTACGCGCTGTATCTGCTGTTGCGCTCACGCGCGCTGTGGGGAGCCGTCCAGACGGCCTACCCCGGCGTCACGGTCCGCTGGCGGGATGTCTGGGGTGCGTACATGGTCGCCTACGGGATCAACAACGTGTTCCCGTTCGGCGGCGGCAACATCGCGCAGCTGTTCCTGACCCGGGTCGCCATCCCGGAGTCGAGTTACCCGACGGTCGCCGCGGCGCTCGCCACGGGGGTCTTGTTCGACTGGTTCATGGGGCTGCTGATCATGTGCTTCGCGTTCACCCAGGGCGTGTTCCCCAAGCCCCCCGACTTCTCCAAGTTGCCGGCCTTCGACATCAGCTTCTTTGCCTCGAACATGCGCTTCACGTTGTTCTTGCTGACCGTGCTGGCAATCCTGTTCGTGGTCGGCTTCGCCCTGCTGTCGGCCCGCGTGCGGGCGTTCTGGCAGCGGATCCGCCAGGGGCTGACGATCTTGCGCGACCGTCGGGTCTACGGGCGCAGGATGGCTTCGTGGCAGTTTGCGAGCTGGATCGCGCGGTTCTTCTCCTACTGGGCGCTGCTCGATGCATTCCACATCGGAGGCTCGGTGCGCAATGCGCTGCTGGTGCTCGCGGTCCAGGTTGTCGCGTCGGTGTTCCCGTTCACGCCCGGCGGCGCCGGCGTTCAGCAGGCGCTTTTGCTGACGATCTTCGCCGGCAGCTCCGAGGTGGCGGCGTTCTCGGTGGGGCAGCAGATCGCCACCGCGGCGCTGACCACGGCGCTAGGGTTCAGCGCGCTGGTATTCATCTTCCGCTTCAAGAGCTTCCGCGAGGTGATCGCCCGGGGGCGGGAGCATCGCCGCGGCGAAAGCGTCGCCGGAGGGCTGAGTCCCGGCGAGACCTGATCGACCTTCGATGCCGACCTTCTGCCGTCACAACCGCCTGATCCAGAACTGCCCGATCTGCGCCCGCGAGCAGGACGTGGAGCTGCGTCCGATCGTCTCGCCCAGCACACCCAGGGCAGGGCAGTCGCGCACTAGCGACTCGTCCGCAGGGGGCGCGGCTCGCTCCGGTGCCCAAACGCGCGCCCGCACGGTACGCGCGGCGCCCGGTCTGCGGGTCCGGCGGCTGCAGCGCGGCGCCGACGACGGCTATCGATCAGAGCTCGTGCCGGGCCTGAAGTCAAGCGCCGACGCGCAGCGGCTCGCCGACGAGCTGGCCTACGCGGCGGCACGCCTGACCTGTCTGGCCAGCGACCCGCCGGGCCTCTACGGCGAGGTTGCCGATCCAACCGCAGAGCTCGAGGAGCGAAGCTGGCTGGCGTTTGAGATCGCCTACCTGGGGCCACTGGATGGCCAGCAGCCGTTCGCGGCGCTGGCGCGCGGGCGAACCTTGTGGAGCTCGGGCCGCTCGCCCGACCCAGACGCGCTCGAGCTGGGCCCGCGCAGCTCGCACGAGCCCGGACGCGGCACACGCACGTTTGACGCCTACCGGGCCTGGGCGCAGCGGGCCGGCTCGCAGGCGGCAGCGCTCACCGGCGAGCCATCGTGGACGCCCGAGCGTCGCTTCGAGCGCTCGTTTGAGCGGCTCTCGCTCCCGGGCCTGCGCCGGGGGGCGAAATTTGACCTGCTAACGACGCTGGGCCGGCTCGGCGCGTATCAAATGCGCGCGGGATCTCTGTTCCTACGCGACTCCGACGAGGTCACGCTCGCGGCCAAGCGGTTGCTGGGAATCGGGGATCCGCTGCTGCTCGATCGCCGTGCGGCGACGCTGGCGCAGGCCTGCGAACTGCCGCTCGAGGCGCTCGACGTGGGCTTTTTCAACTGGGAGCGGGGCGAGCGGGCCGCGCTGGGGATGGATCCGGCGCTCGAGCCCGGGCCGGCGGCGCTGGCGAGCGCGCGGTCGGCCCTGGGGCTCTGACCAGGCGCTGCGGGGCCCTGGGCCTCTGACCGGGCTCCGTCCGGACCCTGTCCTACCTTCCGCGGCATCGTTATCCACGAGCCGGAGCTTGTATGACCCTGTGCTTCATCGAACCGCAGAACGCCATCCGGGTGATCGCCGACTCGGTCGGGCGTGAAGCGCGCCGCCAGATCCTCGGAGAGGTGGTACGCGCGTGGGTGGACGAGATCCCCGAGTCTGAGCTCGAGTCCCATTACGCCAAGGCGGTCGCCGACCTCGACGAGCACGATCTGTCGCTGCTCGCCGCCTGGCACGCATCGCTCGAGGTGGGCCATCCGCTTCCGAGCAAGGAGTTCCTGGTCAACGTGTTCCCGTCGCTGGGCGAGAACCGGCGCGAGGCGCTGAAGATCGCCGCGGGCTTCCGCGGCGAGGAGGCGTTCGACGCGGGCGTCGGCGAGGAGCAGGCGTTCGACACCGTGCTGCCGTGGCTCTCGGAGAAGCGCTGCGCGGAGCTCGCCGCCGAGTGCCTGGAGCTCTACTGCTGGGACAGGCTCGGCGTCGAGAACTGACGGCTGTGCAGCCGGTCAGCGGTGCGAGAAGGTCACCAGCGCGGCGCTGCCCGCCGGAACTGACAGCGAGTACAGGCCGCGGTTTGCATCCAGCCGCTGCGCCTGGGGCCCCGGCAGGTCTCCGGTGTAGGTGTTTGAGCCGAAGCTCGCCCCGCCGATCGTTACGCCGGTGCGCGCCTGCACGCTCGGCGCCCGCAACCGGACCAGCGTTGCCGGGCCTGCCGCATCCACGGGGGCGCGCAGCCCCACGTTCTGGGCCGTGGTGGTGCTCTCGTTGTCGATCACCACCCGCACCTGGCCGTCAGGAGCGCGGGTCGCCCACACGCCCAGTCCCGGCCGGCGCTCGCCGTGGATCTTCAGCAGCCGCGATCCGGGCGGCGCGGCGCGCGCGAACAGGTCCAGGCCGTAGTAGACCGGCAGCACGAACGCGTGCCAGCGCCCACCGGCGCGGCTGAACTGAAACAGCTCATACGCCGAATGGGGCAGCGTGTGCAGGTTGACTCCGTCGACACCGACGCGGGCAAGCTCAAACAGTGCGTCAAGCGCCCACAGGCCCGAGGCGAACGTGTCGCTGACGCCGCGCTTGCCGTGGCAGGCGACCGAGTTCAGCTCATCGATTCGCAGCCGACGACCGGCGGCGTGCGCGACCCTCACGTAGCGTCGCACGCCCGCCGCCAGACCAGCCGTCGCGTAGCTCGAGAGCAGGTTTGAGACGGTGGGGTACTGCGGTGACCCCGAAGCGACGAAGCAGTTGCGCAGCGGGTAGCGGTGGATGGTCAGCGTCCGGATCCGCGGATCGCTCTTCATGTAGCCGGTCATCGCGCCGATCCAGGAGCCTGGCACCGGCTCGGGGCCGGCCGCGAGCGCCGGACCGGCGAGCGCCATCGGCGGCAGCCTGCGGGCGATCGCTCGAAACTCGCTCAGATACCGGGGATAGCCGTAGCTGGCAGGGCGCGTCAGGACGGGGGCGCCCGAGGGAGTGTGGTAGGCGGCGATCTTGTTGTAGACGTTGGGCTCGTTGCCGATTTCAAAGGCCTGCAGCGAGCGGCCGAAGACGTGCATGTCACGGCGGGCCTCGGCGGCGGCGAGCGCCGGCTGGTTGGCCCCGAGGTTGATGCCCATGGTCAGGTTCGCCCTGAGCGCGCGAATGAGCGCGCCGGTGGTCGCAAACCACCCCGGCGTGAGCTTGTACTTCACTTGCGGAGGCGGCGCAGCGAGCTTGCGGCTCGGCGCCCAGGAGGCGTCCGTGCTGTCACCGCCGATCCGGATCTCCGGCCTCTGGTCCGGGCTGAGGTTGCGGATGAGCTGGACGAGCACGGGGTTGATCTGGCGTGGGTCTGAGCCCGTGTAGGAGCGCACGGCATTGAACTCGATCGAGAGTCCGAGATATCCGGCCCGGATCGGCCGTCCGAACGGGCGCCCGATCGTGAGCGCAAAATCGGGCTTGACGAGCGGTGCGGCCGGGTTGACCGCGTTCGCGGAGCCCCGCGGATCACCGCTGCCGGTTCCGGCCAGCAGCGCGATGACCGTGACGATCGCCGCGAGCGCTCCAACCGCCACCAGCGCGGCGACCAGTCGCGAGCCTGAAAATGGCCGGCTCACGCGGCGCCGTCCCGCCCGTCGGCGCTGGATTCACCCAACGTGGTGGCGTCCTGCCCGTCGGCGCTGGATTCACCCAACGTGGTGGCGTCCTGCCCGTCGGCGCTGGATTCACCCAACGTGCCGCCGTCCTGCCCGTCGGCGCTGGATTCACCCGACGCGCTGACGCCATCGCGCAGGATCGCCTCGACCTCCGCAATCGCCTGCTCGGCGGAGCGAAACCACACCGCCTCGATTCCCAGCGCGCGGGCGCCGTCGCAGTTGACCTCGATGTCGTCGATGAACAGCGCCTCGTGCGCTCCGACCCCGAGCCGCTCCAGCGTCAGCTCGTAGATCCGGCGCTCTGGCTTTCGGGCCCCCACAAACGCGGAGTCGACCACCACGTCGAAGATCTCGTCGACCGGGATCAGCGCGCGCCAGCGCGCCTCCCACTCGCGAACGTTGTTGGTGCAGATCGCGAGCTTGTAACCCCGCCGCCGCAGCTCGCGCATGTAAGCGATCACCGGCTCGTTGGGTTTGAGGTTGGCGAAGTACCGCTCGCCGAAACCGTCGAGCGTGACCGTGCGGCCGAGCCCCTCTGAGAGCTGCTGCTCGAGCGCTCCGAGGAACTCCCGCTCGCTCAGATGCCCGACCTCGAGCTCGAATAGCGGATTGGCGCCGCGCAGTGCGCCCACGGCGGCGATCGCCTTCCCCAGCGCTTGCAGCGAGATCCCTGAGGACTGCTCGAAAACGGCGAACGACCCCTCCAGCGGCGATGTGAGCACACCCCCGAAGTCGCTGATCACCGCCTCCATGCCGATCGTCCGCTCCGCCGCTAGAACCGCGCGAGCACGTACACGCCCGCGCCGTCGAGCCCGCCGGTGTGGCACCGGAGCGGAGTGACCGCGAGCTTGACGCCCTCTCCCTGCACCTCTGCACCCACGCCGCTGGCCTCTGCCGCCGCCCGGCGCGGATACTGCTCCTCGCCGTCGGCGATCCACAGCTCCAGGCCCGCGCGCGCTGGCCGGCCATCGCCACCGAAGGTGGTCGACAGCCGCGGCTCCTCCACCGCGATCCAGCCCTCGGGCTCGAACACCGTTGCGGCCATCACGTCTGATTCGTTGCCTTTGGCACGCGCGGGTCGCAGGGCGAGCAAGTTCAGCCCCCGATCGGAGCCGAACCATCCCGATATCCCACGCAGCGAATCCAGCTTTTCGGGTTGCACACCCGTGGCCACGCTCCTCGTACCGACGCACCGCACCTGCCGCTCGGCGCCCGCCACCTGCAAAGTCCCCTCCACGCGGCACATCTCGCCTCCGTCGGCCACACCCGGGTCCTGGGCAGGCTCCGGCACGGCTGGAGTGATGTCCAACTCAAAGCCCTCGCCGACAAGGGACCAGCCCGGAGGATTCTCGGTCAGCGCGACGGCGGCGGCGCCGACCGCCGATCGACTCCCTTCAGAGGTGCCGAACACGATCGCCGGCTGGCCGGCATCGATTGCCGAGCCCCATACATGCCCGTCGAGATCGCCGAACGAAACGACCCGCAGCTGTGACCGTGCGCCAGCCGTCATCGATGCAGCTGCGCGCTGTCGATGTCGGTCGCGGTGGAGTCGACGTCGTAGGTCCTGCGGCCCCCGGAAACGCGGCTCGCCGCAACGACCACGCGACTGCGGAAGCCGCGCACCAGCGTGCGGCGGGCGAGCGCTCGCGTGGGCGCCAACAGCAGAGCAAGCCCGAGCACGTCGGAGATGAAGCCGGGCACGATCAGCAAAGTGCCACCGACCACGCCCAGCGCGCCGTCGGCCACCTCTTTCGCGGGAGGCCGCCCGCCGAGGATCGCCGTGGTCAGCCGGCGCCAGGCGGTCCGTCCCTGGCTGCGAAGGACCCAGAAGCCGACCGGGATGCTGATCAGCACCGCCCCGACCATCGCCAGCACGCCGATCGCCTCCGCGACCTTGATCGCCACGAACAACTCGGCCAGCGGCCAGCAGATCAACAGCACCAGGGCAACCATCGTCAGCTAAGGCTAGTGCGCCGCTGAAACAGACGGGACCACTCGCTTGCGCCGACCTCAGCGGCAGCCTGCGCGCAACTCAAGCAACCGCCGTCGCGGGGCCCTGCATCTTGACTCCGGGGAGCCTGTGCAGGCCGACCGCCTCGATCAGCGTCTGGATCTGCGGCTGGGCCCCGCACACCATGATCGCCCGCCCCTGCGCCCGGAGTCGGCGTGCGAGCACCGCGAGATCGATCATCAGCGATGGGTCGGCGAACACGAGCTGCGAGAGGTCGACGGTCACATCCGCGCCAGCACGGATCGCCCGCGTCAGCGCCTGCCTCCGGAACCCTTGGGTGTTCCGGTCCTCATCGCCGCTGCACCGAAGCGTCGGCGGCTTGTCATCGAAGTCGACGATCTCGCAAACCTACCCAAACCAACGGCCGGATGGCAACACCCTTTGGCCATTTTCGACTCAAGATTCAGAATCAGGCGGCTTTTGGCGCGTGCAGCGGCGGGCCGGGCAGCTCCAGGCGTCGGCAGGCGCGCGTCCGGGCACGTTAAAATGCCGCCAATGGCCACTGTCGACGAGGTGACTGACGTCCTGCGAGATGTGATCGATCCCGAGCTGGGGCTCGATTTCGTCGAGCTCGGCCTGATCTACGACGTCGAGATCGAGGATGGGACCGTCAGGATCACCTACACCTTGACCAGTCCGGGCTGTCCGATCGGTCCGCAGGTGTCAGAGCAGATCGAGGAGTTCGTGGGCGAGCTCGACGGCGTCGTCGACGTCCAACCGACGATGACGTTCTCGCCCCCGTGGACGCCCGACCGGATGAGCGAAGACGCCAAGTTCGCGCTCGGTTTTTAGGCACAACAGCCGCAGGCGGGCTCAGCCTCCAGGGCGCGGGCTCAGCCGCCGCGGCGGAGCTCTCGGTCGAGGTCGATCGCCCGGATATCGTGCTCGCTGGGCAGCTTCTCCAGCACCGAGGCCACCACTTGCTTGACGTCGTGCTCCTCGCGGCCGAGGTCGTCGAACCATGACTTCAGCGCTGTGTGCACGATCTTCAGCTGCGCGGCCGTCAGCTCGAGCCGGTACGCGGGCCGGCCGGGCTTGATCAGGTCATCGTCGTCTATGGCCATCGCATCACGGCTCAGCCTGCCGCCGGGACGGACGGCTGCCGCGCTGGCGCTTGGCGCGCATGTCGGCGGCCGGTCCGTGCTGGGGGCGGGCATAGTCGGTGGGGATGATCGGCGCCGGCGCGCCGTTGGCGGCCGAAGCGGTCTCCGGCTTGGGGCTGCCGCTGGGCGCGGTCGCCTGCGGGGCGGGGCGAGGTGCCTGCGGGCGCTTGCTCTGGCGCGCCGCCTCTAGCAGCTCGGCGACCGAGGCCGCGATCCCGTCGGCGACCACGTCGATGTCCGGCAGCGCGTCGTAGTCGCCGAGCAACCCGAAGTCGATGCCGCCGTTGTAGGACATGATCGCGATCGCCAGCGCATGGTTCTCGGGCAGGAAGGCCACGGGGTACAGATCCTCGAGCTCGCGGCCGAGCACGTAGAGCGGAAACTGGGGACCCGGGACGTTGGTCACGATCAGGTTGAACAGGCGAGTGGAGAAGTTCAGCCGCGACGCCTGGGCCAGCACCGTCGGCGGCGCCAGGTTGTTGACCGCGGTCAGCGTGGCCGCGCCGACCGCCTGCTTGGACTCCTTCAGGCCATGCATCGCCGTGCGCACGAACCGCAGGCGGGCCACCGGATCGTCGATGTAGACCGGCAGCGGTCCTCGCATCACCACGAGCCGGTTGCCGAGCGTGTTGCGCTGGGCACTGGTCCGCACCGAGACCGGCACCAGCGCCCGCATCTCCAGGCCCTCGGTGCGGATCCCGCGCGAGCGCAGCCAGGTGGCCAGCGCGCCCGACACCACCGCCAGCACGACGTCGTTGACCGTGCCGCCGAGCGCGTCCTTGATCTCCTTGAGCTCAGACAGCTCCTGGCGAACCACCGCGTAGCGCCGGTGCGGGCCGATCGGGACGTTGAGCGGCGTCTCCGGCGCCGGGTTGAGCCCGGCCCAGACGAGCTCTCCGAGACCCTCGGCCGTGTCGCGCAGCGCGGCGAGCGTCGAGAGCGGCCTGGTCATGGCGCCGACCGCTCGCGCCGCCAGCTCCGCGGTGGTGGTCACCATCCCGCGCACACCGGCGGCGATCAGCTCGGCATCCGACGGCTGGCGGTGCGGCTGCCAGGGCTCCAGGTCCTCGGACCCACGCGCGGGCTCGCGCTCGAGGTCGAACAGAACCGTCGCCAGATCGACCCCGGAGACGCCGTCCACCAGCGAATGGTGGGTCTTTGAGATGATCGCGAAGCGACCGTCGGACAGCCCCTCTACGAGCCAGTTCTCCCACAGCGGCTTTGAGCGGTCAAGCTGCTGAGAGGCGATCCGAGAGACCAGCAGAAACAGCTGCTCCTCGCTGCCCGGATGGGGCAGGGCGGTCTGCCGCACGTGGTACTCGAGGTTGAAGCTCGGATCGTCGACCCACAGCGGCCGTCCGGCCTCCAGCGGCGGTGTGGCCAGCTTCTGGCGGTAGCGCGGCACCAGATGCAGGCACGAGCGGACGTGGTCGAGGTAGTCCTCGAAGGCCGGTGGGGGACCCTCGAACAGCAGCACGCCGCCGATGTGCATGTGGGACGCGTGCCCCTCCTGGTGCAGGAAGGATGCGTCGATCGAAGTGAGCCGGTCGAGATGCTGCTGAGCCATCGGACTCCCTGGCGAGCGTAGGGCAGCGACAAGCCTACCCGCAACTCGATGCGCCGGTAGGCTTGGACCACGTGAGCTGGGATTTCTCCACCGAGCCCGAATTCGACGCCAAGCTGCAGTGGATGCGCGCCTTCGTGCGCGACAAGGTGTGGCCGCTCGAGACGCTGGCGGACGAGCTCGGCTGGGAAGGGCTGCGGCGCGCCGCACGTCCGCTCCAGGAGGAGGTCAAGCGCCAGGGGCTGTGGGCCGCGCACCTGGACCCGGAGCTAGGCGGCCAGGGCTTCGGGCAGGTCAAGCTGGGCCTGATGCACGAGATCCTGGGCACCAGTCCGATCGCCCCCCTGATGTTCGGCAACGCCGCGCCGGACTCGGGCAACTCAGAGATCCTCGCGCTCGCCGGAACGCCCGAGCAGAAGGAGCGCTACCTGTACCCGCTGCTGGCAGGCGATCTGAAGTCGGCGTTCAGCATGACCGAGCCCGACAGCGCCGGTTCGGATCCCACCCTGCTGCAGACCACCGCGGTCCTTAGCGAAGCTGGCGACGAATGGGTGATCAACGGCCACAAGTGGTTCTCCTCAAACGGCTCGATCGCCGATTTTTTGATCGTGATGGTGGTCACCGACCCCGACGCCAGGCCCCATCAGCGGGCCTCGATGCTGATCGTCGACGCCGACACGCCGGGCGTCAGGATCGTGCGCGATGTGGCCACGATGGAGCATCCCTACGAGAGCTTCGGGCGCTACGGCAACCACGCCGAGATCTTCTACGAGGACGTCCGCGTGCCCGCCACGGCGCTGCTCGGGGCCCAGGGAGCAGGCTTCCTGATCGCCCAGCAGCGCCTGTATCCGGGTCGCATTCACCACTGCATGCGCTGGCTGGGCGTCGCGCGGCGGGCGTTCGACATGCTCTGCGAGCGGTCGCTGTACCGGTATGCCCACGGCGCCGTGCTCGCCAAGCACGAGACCGTCCAGAACTGGATCGCCGACTCCGAGGCCGAGATGCACGCCGCCCGGCTGATGACCCTGCACGCGGCGTGGAAGATGGACACCGAGGGCGTCGCCGCCGCGCGCAAGGAGATCGCGATGATCAAGTTCTACGGCGCCAAGGTCCTGCACGACGTGGTCGACCGCTCACTGCAGGCGCACGGCGGCCTGGGCTACTCGACCGACCTTCCGCTCGAGGCGATGTACCGCTTCGCCCGCGCCGCGCGGATCTACGACGGCCCCGACGAAGTCCACCGCGCCTCGGTGGCCAGACAGGTCCTGCGGGGCTATGAGGCCCCCGCGGACGGTGTTCCCACTCAGTACATACCCGCCCGCCGCGAGGCCGCGCGCCGGCAGTTCGCCGAGCTGCTCGAGGCGGTCACGGCCAACGACTGACTCAAGACCTGAGCGGCGGCCGACCACTGAGCTCGGCCTACACTGTTTCACGCAGATGGCGCACCACGTCCCCGAGACGATCCTGCTCGCCTCGCCGCGCGGCTATTGCGCGGGGGTCGACCGCGCCGTCCAGACCGTCGAGCGAGCGCTGGAGCTGCACGGCGCCCCGGTCTACGTGCGCAAGGAGATCGTCCACAACAAGCACGTCGTCGAGCAGCTGCGCGAGCGCGGCGCGGTGTTCGTGGAGTCCGAGTCCGACGTGCCCGCAGGGGCCACCGTGGTGTTCTCGGCGCACGGCGTGGCCCCCAGCGTGCATGCCAACGCCCGGGCGCGGAGCCTGCAGACGATCGACGCCACCTGCCCGCTGGTGACCAAGGTCCACGTCGAGGCCAAGAAGTTCGCGACCGATGACTACACGATCGTGCTGATCGGCCACGCCGGCCACGAGGAGGTCGAGGGCACGATGGGCGAGGCGCCGGCCCACATCGTGCTGATCGAGGACGAGGCGCAGGTCGACCAGCTCGAGGTCAAGGATCCCACCAAGGTCGCCTACATCACCCAGACCACGCTGTCGGTCGACGAGACAACCGCGATCATCAACCGGCTGCGCGACCGCTTCCCGGCGATCATCGGCCCCCGGACCGACGACATCTGCTACGCCACCACCAACCGCCAGGCGGCCGTCAAGCAGCTCGCGCGGGAGTCCGATCTGGTGCTGGTGATCGGCTCGGAGAACTCGTCGAACTCCAACCGGCTGGTCGAGGTCGCCCGCGATCACGGCGCCGAGGCCCAGCTGATCGACAACCAGATGCAGGTGCGCGAGGAGTGGCTGGCCGACAAGCGGGTCGTCGGGATCACCTCCGGGGCAAGCGCTCCCGAGGAGCTCGTCCAGCGGCTGGTGGAGTACTTCCGCAGCCGCGGCACGCAGGACATTCGCGAGCTCGAAGTGGTCTCCGAGGACGTCCGCTTCATGCTCCCGAAGGTGATCCGCCAGGCGACGGCGGCCCGGCCCGCCTGAGCGCTAAGTCCGACCCGGGACGCCACCTGCGTACGCTGGTCGTCTCCGATCTGCACCTGGGCTCGCACGCGAAGCGCGACGCCCTGCAGAGCCCGGAGCTCCGCGAGCCGTTGAACGCGGCGGCAGCCGACTGTGAGCGGCTGGTGCTGCTGGGCGATCTGATCGAGCTGCGCCACAGACCGCAGCGCGACGCCCTGGCGGCGGCGCGCGAGCCCCTGAGCGAGCTCGGTGCCGCGCTGAGACCCGGGAGCGAGGTGGTGATCGTCCCCGGCAACCACGACTATCAGCTGCTGGCGCCGTGGCTCGAGCGCCGCATGCGCAACGGACCGCCGCCCGCGCTCGGGTCCGAGACACCCGTCGACGTGGAGCCCGAGGACCCGCTCGGCGAGCTGTGCCGGTGGCTGCGCCCGGCGAGGGTTCGCACCGCCTACCCTGGCGTGTGGCTGGCGTCCAGCGTGTACGCAACCCACGGCCATTACGCCGACCTGCACCTGACCATGCCGACGCTCGAGCGCCTCGCGGCGGGGGTGATGGGGCGGATCGTGGGTCTTGCCCCCGAGGGGCCCCGCACCGCCGAGGAGTACGAGGCGGCGCTGGCGCCGATCTACGCGTGGATCCATGCGCTGGCCCAGCGGATCGCCCCCGAGGTCGGCGGCTGGCTGCACGGTGGCTCGGTCCGGGGCTGGAACGCGCTCACCGGTCCCGGGCGACGAGGAATCCGCCGGCGCGCTCTGGCGGCCGCGTTTCCGGCGATCATCTTCGCGCTCAACCGGGCGCGCATCGGTCCGCTGCGCGCCGACCTGTCAGGAGCGGCGCTGCGCCAGGCGGGTCTGTACGGGTTCGAGCAGGCGCTGGCGCGGCTCGGGATCTCCGCCCCGCACGTGGTGTTCGGGCATACCCACCGGGCCGGGCCGCTGCCGGGAGACGATCTGCTCGAATGGCGCACGAGCGCCGGCGCGAGCCTGATCAACAGCGGCTGCTGGGTGAGCGAGCCGAGCTTCCTCGGGCCCGACCCCTCGCGGAGCCCGTACCGGGTGGGTTTCGCGGTTTTCCTCGAAGATGAGCGTCCGCCCGGAGCTCGTGAACCTGCTGGACCGATGAGGACGTGTGGAGTCTGGGTGACCCTATGCGGAACCAGATTGCACAACGTCCGGCTATGCCAGCCCGGGTGTGAAGCACACCGCGTGGCAGCGAACTCCTTCGTCAACCGCCAGCTCGAGCGTGCCCGAGACGCTGCGGTCGTGGACGATCAGCTCATAGGCCCCCGGGTGATCGACGGCGATTGAGCGGCCGTTGGCGGTCACCGTTCCCGCGCCGTCGAGCACCGCCCACACCGCGCCGGCCTCGTAGGGGCCGCTGTAGGGGCCGCTCACGTCGTCGCTCTGCAGGCGCAGCAGGGCGCCCGGCTCGTCCTCGGGGCGGATCGGCGCAACCGTCGGGCGCTGAACGCCAAGCAGCTCCTGGATCGCGAGCTCGGTCTCCTCGTAGGCCCCCTCGCCGTGGTGGTACTCGAACAGCCGTCCGTCCTGGTTGAACAGATAGCGCGCGGGCCACCCGGGCGGGGCGTAGTCGCGCCAGATCTCGAACTCTGAGTCGACCACGACCGGATAATCGATCCCCAGCCGACCGACGGCGGCGGCGACCGCGTCGGGATCGCCCGAGGGCGCAAAGCCCGACGCGTGCACCCCGATCACGCGCAGCCCCGACTCCCGGTAGCGCTCGTGCCAGGCCTTCATATACGGCAGCGTGCGGATCGAGTTCGGCCGGCAGAAGTCCCAGAACTCCACCAGCACCGGCCGGCCCAGCTGCTGGTCCATCCGCAGCGGGGCGACGTTGATCCACCGCAGGCGAGGCGGGAACGGGGGCGCAGCGATGTGATCCACGGGGGCGCGCACGATCCGATCGTAGGCCGCGGCCGCCCCGCCAGCGCGACAAGCATGCCAATACGGTTATATTCCCATCATGGCATCAACCTGGCTGGCGCTGTCGGACCCGCACCGGCGCGAGGCAATCGAGCTGCTCTCCGAGCGGCCCATGTCCGTCAACGAGCTCGTGCAGGCCCTGGGACTGTCCCAGCCGGGCACCTCCAAGCACCTGCGCGTGCTCCGAGACGCCGGCCTGGTGCGCGTCAGGCCACAGGCGCAGCGGCGCGTGTACGAGATCGATCCGGCCCCTCTGGCCGAGCTCGACGCGTGGCTCGCCCGCTACCGGGCGCTGTGGGAGGCGCGCCTCGATGCCCTTGAACACCACCTCGAGAGGAGACGCGATGCCGACGACAGGTCACTATGAGAAGCTCGATGGCCAGCCGGTGGTCCGCTTCGAGCGCACCTTCCCGCATCCGGTCGGTGCGGTCTGGGCGGCGGTCACAGACCCCGAGCAGCTCGCGGAGTGGTTTCCCACCACCGTCGAGTTCGATCGGCTGCAGGTCGGGGCGGCGATCGAGTTCCGGTTCGCGCAGGACGCTTATCCCCCGATGCGCGGCGAGTTGCTGGAGGTCGAGCCCGAGCGCCGGCTGACGTTCACCTGGGGCGATGACCGGCTCACGTTCGAGCTCGAGCCGCGCGACGGCGGCGCGGCGTGCCGGCTGTGTTTCTCGGTCGTGCTCGACAGCGCCGACAAGGCCGCGCGCGACGCGGCCGGCTGGGAGCAGTGTCTCGATATGCTCGATGCGGTGGTCGAAGGGCGCCCTCCAGCCAGACCCGCGCCGAGCGATCGGTGGCGCAGCTACTACGAGGAGTACCGGCGGCTCGGACTTCCGGCCCGAGCGCCCATCCCGGAGTAAGAGGGCGCTATACTCAATGAAGTATTGAATCCTTACCGCATTTGAGGAGTATTCAGCGATGAGCCCGTCGGGAGCCGAAGTTCTCCGCCAGATCAAGAGCAGGATCGATGAGGTCGATCCGTCGGTCGTGCGCGAGCAGGCCTCCAACGGCGCGGTGGTGATCGACGTGCGCGAGGCCGAGGAGTGGTCCACAGGCCACATCCCGGGCGCCAAGCACGTCCCGAAGTCGTATCTGGAGTCGCGGATCGAAGGCGCCGCGCCCGACCGCTCGCAGCATCTGATCCTCTACTGCCAGTCGGGCAATCGGTCGGCCTGGGCAGCGCGGACGCTGATCGACGATCTCGGCTACGAGAACGTGGAATCGATGACCGGCGGGATCACGCTGTGGAAGGACCGCGGCTACGAGGTCGAGCTGCCGCGGGCGATGAGCGCCGAGCAGCGCGAGCGCTACTCGCGCCATCTGCTGCTGCCCGAGGTGGGAGTCGATGGTCAGCAGAAGCTGCTCGATGCCAAGGTGCTGCTGCTGGGCGCGGGGGGACTCGGTTCGCCGGCGGCGCTGTACCTGGCGGCGGCCGGCGTGGGGACGCTGGGGATCGTCGACGACGACGACGTTGATCTATCGAACCTCCAGCGCCAGGTGATCCACTCCTCGGAGCGGATCGGGGTGCCCAAGGTCGACTCGGCCGAGCAGACGATCACCGCTCTGAACCCGGACGTCAAGGTCGACAAGTACCCCGTGCGCCTCGGTGCGGACAACATCATGGACATCCTCCCGGGCTACGACATCGTCGTCGACGGCCTGGACAACTTCCCGACCCGGTACCTGCTCAATGACGCGTCGGTGCGGCTGCAGATCCCGGTGGTGTCGGCCGCGATCCTCGGCTTCGAGGGGCAGCTGTCGGTGTTCAAGCCCTACGACGGGCCCTGCTACCGCTGCCTGTTCCCAGTCCCGCCGCCGGCCGAGCTGGCGCCGTCGTGCGGCGCCAACGGCGTGCTCGGGGTGCTGCCCGGGACGATGGGCATGTTGCAGGCGACCGAGGTGATCAAGCTGATTCTCGGCGAGGGCGAGCCGCTGATCGGCCGGCTGCTGATGTACGACGCGCTGGCGGCCCGGGTGACCGAGGTCAAGGTGCGGCGCGACCCGGACTGCCCGATCTGCTCGCGCCCGCCCGAGGCGATCACCGACGACGAGCTGGGCGTGTTCCCCGACTACGAGGCCTTCTGCGCCGGCGCGCACTAGGTAGGGTCCCGCGCAGATGGCCACGGTCAAGATCCCACCGGTGCTGCGCCCAGCCGTCGGCGGGGAGAAGGAGCTGAGCGCGGAGGGCTCGTCGGTCGGCGAGATCCTGCGCTCGGTGGCCGACAGCCACCCGGAGACCCAATCCCAGCTGTTCGCCGCCGACGGCGGGCTCAACCGCTACGTCAACGTGTACCTCAACGACGAGGACGTGCGCGTGCTCGACGGTCTGGAGACCGAAGTGGGCACGCAGGACACGCTGGTGATCCTGCCCGCGATGGCGGGCGGCGCGCGATAGGCGCGTGCGCCCGGTAGGCGTCTAAAAAACTCGCCGGCGGGCCAGCCGACCTCGCTACACTTCGTAAAGCAATGGCCGCCGAGAGCTTGCAGAACAAGCCCTGCGGGGGGCGGTATGGCGACATCGTCCAGGCGATCGGCCACACGCCGCTGGTCGAGCTAAAGCGGCTCAGCCCCAAGCCCGGGGTTCGCGTTTGGGCCAAGCTCGAGTCCCGCAACCCCACCGGCTCGGTCAAGGATCGGGTGGCGCGGGCAATGATCGAGGACGCCGAGGAAAAGGGCCTAATCGCTCCGGGTCAGACGATCCTCGAGCCGACCTCGGGCAATACGGGGATCTCGCTGGCGATGATCTGCGGGCGCAAGGGCTACCAGCTCAAGGTCGTGATGCCCGAGAACGTGACCCCCGAGCGCACCGAGCTGCTGCGTATGTACGGCGCCGAGATCGTCTACTCGGAGGGGGCCAAGGGATCCAACGGGGCGGTCGAGCTGGCGCTCGACATGGCCGAGCACGACGCCTCCTACTACATGCCCTATCAGTACGGCAACGCGGCCAATCCGGAGGCCCACTACAACGGCACCGCACTCGAGATCCTCGAAGAGCTCGACGACGTGGCGGCGTTCGTCGCGGGGCTGGGGACCGGCGGCACGTTGATGGGCAACGGGCGGCGGCTCAAGGAGGAGCTCGGCGACGAGGTCAAGATCGTGGCCGCCGAGCCCATGCAGGGCGAGCCCGTGCAGGGCCTGCGCTCGCTCGAGGACGGCTTCATCCCGCCGATCATCGACCTGAGCCTGCTCGACCGCAAGATCTTCGTCACCAACCACGACGCGATCGTGTTCACCCGCAAGCTGCTCGACGAGGAGCGCGTGTTCGCCGGCGTGTCGTCGGGCGCGATCGCGCGCGTGGCGGTGCGGATCGCGGGCGAGCTGGACGAGGGCAACGTGGTGTTCATCGTCTGCGACGACGGCTGGAAGTACCTCTCGTCGGGGATCTATACGCGCTCCGTCGACGAGATCGAGAATCTGGACTCGACCGTCTGGTGGTGAGCGACGACGACGGCTGCGCGCGCCGGGCACTGCTGAGCGGCGCCGGCGCGGCGCTCGTCGGGGCGGGTGCGGCGCTCCTCGCGGGCTGCGGAAGCAGCGCCAGCACCGGCCAGCCGGCGCCCAAGAAGGTGGCGCAGCCGATCGAGCGGGCCGACCTGAAGATCCTGCGCGACCTGCTCGACCTGGAGCGCAAGACGGTCGCTGCCTACACCGCCGGGATGCCGCTGCTGCCCCGCGCGCAAGCCAAGACCGCCAAGCAGTTTTTGTACGAGGAGCTCCAGCACACCGGCGAGCTCCTGGCTCTGATCAAGGCATCCGGCGGGGAGGATCCCCCGCGCCGCCCGAGCTACGACCTCGGGCACCCGCGCGACGGCCAGCAGGTCCTGAGCCTGCTGCACGAGCTCGAGCGCGCGCAGATCGCGGCCTACCTGCACGCGATCCCGCGCCTCAGGCCCGCCCCGATGCGCGCCGCGGTGGCAACGATCCTCAACAGCGACGCGCAGCACATCGCGATTCTCCGGCTGACCCAGGGACTGGCGCCGATCCCGTCTCCGTTCGTGACCGGACACGAGTGAGGCATGCGCGCGGCCCCGACAAGGCGTGAGCTGCTGGTGGCCGGCGCCGGCGTCGGGGCCGCGGCGCTTGGCGGCAGCGGGATGGCGAGTGCCGCAAGCTCGACGCCGAAGGAATCGGAGGCCACGCGCGTCTACCGCCTGCTGCGCATCGAGCTGCTGGTGCTATTCACCTACGAGCACGTGCTGGACTCGCAGATCCTGCCCCCTCGCAACCGGCGCGCGCTCGCGCCGCTGCGAGCCGACGAGCAGGCGCACGTCCGCGTCCTGCACGCCAGGCTGACCGCGCTGGGAGGCGTGGCGCCGTCGGCGCCCGCCAACGTGGCGGCGGCAGACCTCGACCTCGCGGGACGCCACGTCAGGGGACGGCTCGGTCAGCTGCAAAGCGCGCAGGACGCCCTGCGGCTGCTGCTGGCGATCGAGCGGGTCGTGGTCGGGGCGTATTTCGTGGCGCTGCTCAAGCTCGAGGACCGGCAGCTGATCACGCTCTGCACTCAGATCATGGCCAACGATGCCCAGCACGAGGCGCTGATCGGCGAGCAGCTGTATCCGGGAGACACGCAGAACGCGGTCCCCTACGGCCTGGTGCAGGGTGTGCAGTGAGACGTGCCGCACATCGGGCTCGTGCCGGGCGTCCAATGAGGCGCTGCTAGCCTCGGCCGCGATGCGGATTCCCGGCGCCCTGTATGACGAAATCGTGGCGCACGCGCGGGCTGACGCGCCCAACGAGTGCTGCGGAATGGTGGCCTCGCGCGACGGCGAAGCGGTCAGGGTCTACCCGGCGACCAACGCGGCGGCAAGCCCGCTGCGGTACGAGATCGAGGGCCGCGAGCAGTACCGGATCCAGATGGCGATCGACGACGACGACCTGGACCTCGGCGCGATCTATCACTCGCACACGCGCAGCGCCCCCTATCCGTCGCAGACTGACATCAACCTGGCGTTCTATCCCGATGCGCTGTATGTGATCGTCGGTCTGGCCGGCGAGGAGCCAGACGTGCGGGCATACGAGATCCGCGATGGTCAGGTCGCCGACGCAGACCTGCAGGTGGTGTGATCGATGCCGGCCGGCCGCGGCACCACCGGCAAGGTCCCCGAGCCCCACGAACGTGCGCTGAAGGTCAAGCCTGAACTGTCCGAAGGCGAGCTGGTCCGCGTCGCCGGGGCCCGCAACCTCGCCGAAGCCGAGTTCATCCAGGGCCTGCTGCTCGAAGAGGGCGTGCCCAGCATGCTCCGGCGCAGCGCCGGGTTCGACGTGCCGGACTTCCTGGCCGCCGGCCCGCGGGACATCCTGGTGCCGCTATCGGGTGTGCAGACCGCGCGGGCGGTGCTGCTGCAGGCCGACCTGATCGACTCCGAGCCGAGCCGCTTACCGGTCGCGCCGGCCAAGCTATTGCTCGGGCTGCTGGTCGCGCTCGCGCTGGGGGCGCTGGTCCTGTGGCTGGCGACGCTCGCCGGGCACGCCTGACGCCAGCCTCACGGCTGTAAGGCGGGGCCGGCGAGCCGGGACAGGTGCGTGCGCCAGGCCACCTCGGTCTGCTGCAGAGGGCGCCCGCCGAACGCTTTGGAGAGCGCCGCGTTGGGGCCCTGGGGATCGAGTCGGGTGACGAACGCCGCCGCGGCCCGTTCCCCCTGCTCGCGGGCGAGCAGGTCGATGACCGTCCCACCGAGGAGGGTGGCGTCACGCAGGCCCGGGGGGAAGGCGGGGCGGCCGCCCTCGTGCAGGCGGCGCGCGATCGCCGGCCGGGCGTACTCGGTCTGGCCACAGAACCAGCGGGCGGCGCCCTCGAGCAACCACGCCCAGCGAAGCTCTCGCCGCACCCGGATTGCGCCCATCACCGCCTGGAGGTCGCGGTTGTTCTCCAGGATCACGCGGCGCGCATAGAGCGCCGGGGCGCTCAGCGCCAGCATCTCGCGCGACCCCGAGACGTTCGAGGCGCGCGTCCGCAACAGCGCCGGCGACAGGACATGAAGCTCGCGAGCGCCCGCCCAGCCGGCGACGTAGCGCCGTGCCGCCGGCGCGGTCATCAGCCACATCAGCGGCATCGCCGGATTGGTCAGCGTCAACGACGCGACGCTGTCGTGCAGCACGACGGTGATCTCCTGCACCCGGCGACTGAACAGACCCTCCATCCGCGCCGCGGCCAGCGACAGCGACTCCAGCACCCGTCGTGCGTCGCGCGCGTCAGCCTGGTCGTGCCGGGCGCGAAAGCCACCCAGGCGCGACTCGACCCACGTCACTCAGCCAAGCACCACGTCACTCACACAAGCACCGGCTGACGGTCGGAGGCGATCGCAGCGATCTCCTCGGACGCGCGCTCGAACTCCTCGTCGGACAGCACCGGGGTGCCCTCGAACGGAAGCTCTCGCGTCAGCTCGAGCCATGAGCGGCAGCCGCCGTACTCGTCGCGGACCTTGACCGTGACCGGTCGCGGGATCCGGTATGTGCGCAGCAGGATCACGTGCAGGGGGTGGCGGCGCTTCCAGGCGAGTCGCTTCTCGGCGTAATCGGTCGTCCACACATAGAACGGCGACAGGGCTTCGACAGCGCGCCGGTCAGTGACGGTGAAGTGCGCGGCCACCTCGGCCCAGGCCCGGATCCGGACGCGGTCGGGCTGGGCCAGCTCCTCGTCGCGGTGCAGGGCGTGCGGGTGCGGCTCGCCGTCGCTCCACACGCCCTCCTCGAGCGCGCGGGACAACTCGGGGCGATGCGACTCGCGGACCAGGTCCGCCCGCTGGTGGTCGAACGTCGGGTACAGGAAGAACCGCTCGTAGTCGAGCTTGAAGTGTTTCTCGGGTTCACGGATGCCGCCCTTGCGGAGCGTCAGCAGCTGCTCGCCCTCGGCGAGCGCCCGCACGGTCACGGCCCATTCTTTAAAAGCAATCGGCATTGGGGGGAAGGGGGAGACGAAGGTTTTCGGTTTGAAGTCTGTCCCGTGCGCGCATGTTGCAAACGTCCGCAGCGGGACCTCGGCCATTGTATTCGAGAAGCCGAAAATCGCAAAATTTTCCTGCAATTAGCGCTTTACTGAGGTGAGGAGCAATGGCCCGTGGCCTGAGCCGGCGCTTTAGCTGCGCCCGTCGGGCGATCCATATCCGCCGCCGCCGGGAGTCTCGATGCGCAGCCGCTGGCCCACTTCAAGCTCACCGATCGCCTTCGGAGGCAGCTCCTCTCCGTCGAGCAGATTGCGCCCCGGAGCCCCGGGCTGGCCGCCGTCCGCGCCCCGCGGCGGATGGCGCCGACGCTCGGTCAGAAGCGAGTAGTGCAGCGGCGCGAGCGCCTCGAGCTCGCGCACGACGCCGTCGCCTCCCGCGAGCCTGCCCTTCCCACCTGAGCCGCGGCGCAGCGAGTACTCGACCATCCGCATCGGGAACTCGAGCTCCAGCGCCTCGATCGGCGTGTTCAGCGTGTTGCTCATCGCCACGTGGACGCCGCTCGGTCCCGGCGCGTCGGGACAGGCCCCCTGGCCGCCGCCGATCGTCTCGTAGTAGACCACCTGCTCGTCGCCGAGCGTGACGTTGTTCATCGTCCCCTGGCCGAGCGCGCGGCCGAAGGCCGCCAGCACCACGTCGGCGACGCGCGAGGAGGTCTCGACGTTGCCGCCCACGACCGCCGCCGGGGAGCGGGCATTGAGCAGGCTGCCCTCGGGGACGATCACCTTCAGCGGGCGGTAGGCGCCGGCGTTGGCGGGGATGTCGGGGTCGGTCAACACGCGGACGGCGAAGTAGCACGCCGACCGGGTGACCGCCACCGGGCAGTTGAGGTTGCCTTCGTGCTGGTCTGCCGTGCCGGTGAAGTCGAGCGTCAGCTGTTCGCCCTCGACGGTTGCGCGCAGGGCGATCTGCAGATCCCCCTCGCGCGCTTCGAGCACGTCCTGCGCGCTGCGCTCCCCGTCTGGCAGCTCGGCGATACAGGCTCGCGTCCGGCGCTCGGCGTAGTTCAGCACCTCGTCGTAGGCCTCGGCGAGCGTGTCGGCGCCGACGCGCTCTTGCAGCTCGAGCAGCCGCAGCACGCCCACGCGCCCCGCGGCGAGCTGGGCGCGCAGATCGGCGCGGCGCTGGTCCGGGCGTCGCATCTGCTCGCTGATGCGAGCGATCGCCTCGTCGTCGAGCACCTGCGGCTCGATCACCACCCCCTCGTCCTGCAGCGTGCGGCTGTCGGCGGGCATCGAGCCCGGGGTCGGGCCGCCGACGTCGGCGTGATGCGCGCGGCTGGCGGCAAACGCGATCATGCGGTCGTCGGCGAACACGGGGGTGATCACCGTGATGTCCGGCAGATGGGTGCCGCCGCGATAGGGGTCGTTGAGGATCCAGGAGCGCTCGGGCGCGTGATCGCAGTCGAGCACCGCGGCGACCGCCGCCGGCATCGCGCCGAGGTGCACAGGGATGTGCTCGGCCTGCATGACCATCTCGCCGGCCGGGGTGAACAGCGCCGTCGAGGCGTCGCGGCGCTCCTTGATGTTGGCCGAGTGCGCGGAGCGGATCAGCACCGCGCCCATCTCCTCGCAGATCGCGTGAAGCGCCCCGTTGAGGACCTGCAGCTCGACCGGGTCGATCACGTCTGTGCCTTGCAGACGTGGATCGTGCCCTGCTCGTCGACCTCGCCCCGCCAGCCGGGCGCCACCAGCAGCGTCGACTCGGGCAGCTCGACGACCGCTGGGGCCTGGATCTCGGTGCCGGGGGGCGGCAGGCCGCGCAGCACCGCGAGCTCGATCTCCTCGCCGTCGAGGATCGCGCCGCGGGTGGCGCGTTCGAGCTCCTGATCGCCGTCGTCGCCGCCGAGTGTGGCCTCGGCGCCCGACACCGTTGCCGACACCCGGATCGTGACCAGCTCGAGCTCCTGCTCGGGATCGTGATAGCCGTAGCGCTCCTCGTGCAGCCGCTCGAACGCGTCGCGCAGTTGCGCCGGCTCGGGCCTGGCCGCCTCCTCGACGGCGAGCTCGAACGCCTGGCCGCGATAGCGCAGCTCGTACACCGCGCGCAGCTCTGAGTCGGAGCTGCCGAGCTCGTCGCGCGCCTGCTCGCCGAGCGCCTGCGTCAGCTGCCCGACGGCGTCGGCGGTCAGCTCGTCGCCCGACAGGAACACGCTGCGCTGCACGTCGCGGCGGCGCGGAGAGACCACCAGCCCCAGCGCGGCGAGCACGCCCGACGCGCGGGGGCAGACGATCTGAGTGATCCCGAGCTCGTCGGCGATGCTCGCGGCGTGGAGCGGCCCGGCGCCGCCGAACGCGAGCAGCGCGTACTGCCGGGGGTCGACCCCCCGCTGGACGGTGACGACCCGCAGCGCGCGGATCATCTCGGCGTTGGCGACCCGGATGATCCCCTCGGCGCACGCCAGCGGCTCGAGCCCGAGCTCGGAGGCGAGCTCCGAGATGGCGCGGTCGGCTGCGTCGGAGTCGAGCTCGACGCCCCCGGCCAGCGGCGCGTCAGCCGACAGGTAGCCGAGCAGCAGGTTGGCGTCGGTGACGGTTGGCTCGCTACCGCCGCGCCCGTAGCAGGCCGGTCCCGGGTCGGCGCCCGCCGAGCGCGGCCCCACCCTCAGCGCGCCGCCGGGATCGCGCCAGGCGATCGAGCCGCCTCCGGCACCGACCGTGTGCACGGCGATCATCGGCAGCGCCAGCGGCCGCTCGGCGATCGTGCCCGAGCTCTGCTCCTGTACGCGGCCGTCGTCGACTACGCACACATCGCACGAGGTGCCGCCCATGTCGAAGCACAGCGCGTCCCGGGTGCCGGCGGCGCGGGCGACGAATGCGGCCCCGGCGGCGCCGCCGGCGGGCCCCGAGAGCACCGTCCAGGCGGCGTGACCGGAAGCCGACTCGAGGTCGATCAGGCCACCGTTGGACTGCATGATTGCCGGGTTCGGCAGGCGCGCCTGCTCGCAGCGCTCAACGAGCCTGCGCAGGTATCCGGCGAGCAGCGGCGATAGCGCGGCGTCGACCTCGGTCGTGCTGGCGCGCTCGAATTCCCGAAACGTGCCCACGACCTGGTGTGAGAGCGACACGTGAACGTCGGGCAGCTCCTGGGCGATCGCCTCGAGCGAGATCGACCTCGTGCTGGGGGTGGCGGTAGGAGTGAAGCAGCGCCACCGCGACCGCTTCGGGCTGCGCGGCTGCCAGCTCTCGCGCGAGCTCGCGGGCGCGCTGGGGATCGAGCTCGCGCAGGGGGCCGTCGGGGGTCATACGCTCGGGGGCCCCGAAGCGCAGCTCGTCGGGCGTCAACGGCGCCGGCCGCGACGCACACAGGCGGTACAGCTCGGGCCGATCCTGACGGCCCAGCGCGACGATGTCCGCGAACCCCTCGGTCGCCACGAACGCGGTCCGGGCTCCGCGCCCTTCGAGCAGCGCGTTGGTCGCCACGGTCATCCCATGCGAGAACTCGCTGATCTCCTCGGCGCTACGTCCGGCGTGCTCGAGCGCGGAGCGGACTGCGGCGATCACCCCCTCGGACTGGTCCTCGGGCGTCGTAGGCGCCTTGGCGGTGACGATCCGCCCGTCGAAGGCCAGCACTGCGTCGGTGAAGGTCCCTCCTACGTCGACGCCGAGCAGCATCAGCGCACGTTACACCGCCTCCAGCACCGCCGGGGGTGGCGGGAGACGCGGGGTGGGGCACAAGGGCCCGCGCGAGCGGGCCCCTATAACGACCTAAGCGGCCAGCGCCGGCTCGATCTCCTCGGTCTCGGCCAGATGCTGGTGCGACGGGCAGTAGCCGTTGTGGGGGAGCGGCATGCGCTGGCACGGCGTTCCCTTGCGTGTGCTGGCACGGCACTGCAGCGGATTGCCGTACACGTCGTAGCCGTTCTGGGGCTGGTTGCGCAGGAACTCGTCGGCGAACTCGAGGTAGCGCTCGATCACCCGCAGCACGCGGGGCTGGGCACGCATCGGGAAGTAGATCCGGATGTCGTTGAACAGCGTCTTGGCCGGGCGGGCGAAGTAGTGGCGATCGGTGGCGAGGCGCTCGATAGCTGCCTCACAGGCGCGCAAAACCCGCTCGTGATTGGCGTGAGGACAGCTCCCGTGCGGATCCTCGACGATCTCGTTGGCGACCTCCCGGTAGATCGCACGGCTGAACCGGTACATATGTGATTGATCTCCTACGGGTCTCCGGCGCTCCCGGCGACGCGCCTAGCCTTCTTAGCTCTGACGCGCGAGTATTCCCGCAGGTTGTGAAGATGACCTCGTTCGGATTGTTAATCGCTCGTTAAATCTGGAGCGATCTGGGGGCGGCCGAACGTCAGAGCCACCGCAAGGTGGGTGGCTCGCGCCCGCGCCGCACGGTCACGTGCATCCGGTCGAGCCGAGGGTCGACGGCGGGGAAGTCGGTCCGCTGGTGGGCGCCGCGGCTCTCCTCGCGCGCGAGCGCCGACTGAGCGATCAGCCGCACTAGCGGATGGGGATCGGCAGCAAGGGCTCGCAGGCCTTCGCCGCTGCGCTGCAGCCCGCCGTAGCGCCACAGGGCGGCGCGCGACGCGGCCGTGATCGCGATGCGCGGCGCCTCGCCGGCAGGCGGCCCGATCGGAGCCTCGGGAGGGCCGGCGGGCTCGGCCAGCGCGGCGCGCGCGGCGCGGGCGCCGAACACGAAGCACTCGCTGAGCGAGTTGGAAGCCAGCCGGTTGGCGCCGTGCAGTCCCGTGCATGAGCATTCACCCACCGCGTAGAGGCCGGGCAGGGTGGCCCGGGCATGGAGGTCGGTGGCGATCCCGCCCATCATGTAGTGCGCCGCCGGCGCCACCGGGACCACCTCGCGCTGGGGGTCGATCCCGGCCCGGCGCAGCGCGCTGACCACGTTTGGGAAAAGCGCCGGGTCGACCTCGCGCATGTCGAGGCCCACCGCCCTCGAGCCACTGCCTTCGATCTGGTGCTGGACGGCCCGAGCGACCTCGTCGCGCGGGGCGAGCTCGTCGACGAAGCGCTCGCCGGCCGCGTCGAGCAAAAGCGCTCCCTCGCCGCGGACCGCCTCGGTGACCAGCAGCCCGTCGGCACCGTGGGCACGCCGCGCGCTCGGCATCCAGCCTCGCCATCACGCGCGGCGCCCACGTCATCCGGCTCACCGACAACCGCCGTGGGGTGAAACTGCATCAGCTCCAGGTCGGCGAGCTCGGCGCCGGCGTCGTAGGCGAGCAGCAGACCGCCTCCGATCGCGCCCGGGGGATTTGTGGTGCGCGCCCACAGCGCCGCGGCGCCGCCCGTGGCCAGCACAAGCGCGCGAGCCCTCACAACGCTGTGGTGATCGAGCTCGACCGCCCGGGCGCGTTCGCCGTCGGTCAGGATCCGGGTCACCCGCCGGCGCTCGAGCACCTCGATCCGCTCGTCCTGCGCCACCAGTGCCGCGAGCCGGCGGATCAGGCGCCTCCCGGTGGCAGCGCCGCCGGCATGGACGACGCGCCGGGCGCTGTGGCCGCCCTCGAGCGAGAGCGCGAAGTTGCCGTGGTGGTCGGTGTCGAACCGCACCCCCAGCGCGGCGAGGTCTGCCACCACCGCCGGCGCCTCGTCGCACAGGATGCGCGCGGCGGATTCCCTGACCGAGCCGCGGCCCGCGGCGAGCGTGTCGGCCAGATGCCGGTCCGGGCTGTCGTCTTGTCCCAGCGCCGCGGCCAGCCCTCCCTGTGCCCAGTAGCTCGATGATTCGGCCAGCGGCGTCGCCGAAACGAGCACCACGCGGGCGTTCTGGCGCGATGCGCACAACGCCGTGTACAGACCAGCGGCGCCCGCCCCGACCACTATTGCCTGGGTCTCCGCTGTTCGCACCGGTAGGTACGGTACTCGCCGATGGCCGGCGCCCCCGTGTTTCTCCAGCATCCCTCGTCGTTGGCCCACGAGACCGGGCCGCATCCGGAGCGGGCCGCGCGGATCGCCGCGATCGAGTCCGAGCTGGCACGGCTTGACTGGCTCGGCTACGAGCGGCTGACCTCAGACGCGGTGGCGCGTTCGACGCTCGCCGCGGTGCACCCCGAGCCCTACATCGCGGCGATCGAGCGGGCGGCGGCCGCCGGCGGCGGCCACGTCGACGCCGACACGGTGATCAGCGAGGGTTCCTTCGAGGCGGCGCTGCACGCCGCCGGCGGGGCCGTGGAGCTGGTCGATCTGCTGCTCGGCGGCTCGGCGCCGTGCGGCTTCAGCGCTCACCGGCCGCCCGGCCATCACGCCGACCGGGCACGAGCGGCCGGGTTCTGCCTGTTCAACAACATCGCGGTCGCGGCCCGCCACGCCCTCGATCAGCACCGGCTTTCGCGGGTGATGATCCTCGACTGGGACGTGCACCACGGCAACGGAACCAACGACATCTTCCACGCCGACCAGCGCGTGCTGTTCGTCTCGATCCATCAATCGCCGCTGTATCCCGGCACCGGTCCGGCCGGGGACATCGGCTCTGGCGAGGGCGCCGGTTATACGGTGAATCTTCCGGTGAGTCCAGGGTCGGGCGACGCCGTCTTCTGTGCGCTCGTCGACCACGTCGCGGTCGAACTGGCGCGAGCGTTCGCCCCGCAGCTGGTGCTGATCTCGGCCGGGTTCGATGCCCACCGCGACGATCTGCTGGCCAACTGCCAGGTGACCGAGGCGGGCTTTGCGGCGATGGCGAGCGCCGTGCGCGATGTGTCCGCCGAGCTGCAGGTGCCGTTCGGCGCGGTGCTCGAGGGGGGCTACGCGCTCGGCGCGCTGGCTCGCTCGGTGGCGGCCACGCTTGGCGCGCTCAGCGGTGCTCCGAGAGCGTCGGCTGAGCGCGCGCCGGATGTGCCCGAGGCGCATGCCGCGCGCGAGCGCCTGGCGGGGTGGTGGCCAGCGCTGGCTTTGTAGGAGGGGCTCGCCCTCCGCAACTAAAGAAGGCTGCGCCAGGCGTCTATCACGCGGCCGGCCATGGCGTCCGCGGAGTACGCCTGCGCCCGTTGGCGACCCTCGATCCGCGGGTCGGCGGTGGCCAGGTGGGGCGCGAGCGCCGCGGCCCAGGCGGGTATGTCAAACGGCGCGCACAGGGTTCCGGGGATGCCGGCGAGAGCCTCGGGCGCGATCCCCACCGGGGTCGACAGCGCGGGGACATCGCAGGCCAGCGCCTCGAGGCTCGCGAGCCCGAACCCCTCGCGCTCGGAGGGGACCATCACCGCATTGGCGGCGTTGACGTACAGGGGCACCGCCTCCGGTGCCACGCCGCCGAGCGTGAGCAGCTCCGCGCGCCCGGCGGCGAGCGCTCGCGCGCGGTCGATGCGCTTCTCGGGGCGCGCCGGGTCGCCCGGGAACAGGAGGTAGGGGCCGGCGGGATCCAGCTCCAGCGCGGCCCGGGCCTGGGCGCGGGGGATCGGCCGGAAGCGGCCGGTGTCCACCCCGCACGGGAGCACGGCCCGGGTGCGCGGCGCCACGGCCCAGCGAGGGACCTCGCGCTGCAGCGGCTCAGAGACGGTGGCCACCAGGTCCATCAGGCGCAGCCCGGCGAGCGTGATCGCCCGCGAGCGGGGATGGGCGAGGTCGGTGCCGTGCAGGGTCACGACCCGCCTGTGCGCGCGGGCGGCGAGCGCGGGCCAGAGCGTCAGCCCGAAGTGCACGTGGACGACGTCGAAGCTCTTCGTTGCCGTGGGTCCGGCGCAGGGCGCCCGCGGCGCGGGCATATCCACCGCTGAACGCGAACACCTCGATCTCGGCCGCCCCGGTGCTTTGAGGGCCTGAACCTGATCTTTGACGAAGCTCCCGAACGCGGGCCGCTCGGGGGTCGGGTACATGTTGGTGACGATCAGCGCGCGCATCGGGCTGCGAGCCTACCCCGGCCGCCCGGTGGGAGCCTGGGCGTTTGAGCGACGCCCTGTGTTCGCCCAGACGCCCACGTTCGGCGGGTGGGACTGCCGCAGGCTCTGGCACCATGGTTGGCCGATGTCCCCCAGCGCCCAGCTTCCCGTGGCCGTGTTCGACTCCGGCGTCGGCGGCCTGACCGTCCTGCACGAGCTGCTCGTATCGTTACCCGACCGAGGACTACACCTACCTCGGCGACACGGCGCGCTTCCCCTACGGCCAGCGCACCCAGGAGGAGCTGAAGGGCTTTGCGGTCGAGATCGCCGACCACCTGCTGCAGGCCGGGGCCAAGCTGCTCGTGGTGGCGTGCAATGCGGTCAGCTCGGCGGCGCTCGGAGCGCTGGAGGCGCATCTGGTGCGGGGCGGGTATGAGATCGACGTCGATCGGAGTGGTCGCGCCCGCCACGCAGCTGGCGGTGGCCGGGAGCAGGACCGGGCGGATCGGCCTGCTGGCCACGCCGGCGACCGTGGCCAGCGGCGCCTACGAGCGCGCGGTGCGCGCGGCCGATCCCCACGTCCACATCGAGAGCGTGGCCTGCGCGGATCTGGCGCCGATCATCCAGAGCGGCTTTCCCTACGACCAGGCGGTCGTGGACACGGTCAGGCGCTACTGCGCACCATTGCGGGTAGCTCAGGTGGATACGGTGATTCTCGGCTGCACCCACTATCCGCTCGTGGCTCCGATGCTCCAGCGTGCCCTGGGGCGCGGCGTGACGCTGGTGACCTCGGGCGCCGGCGTCGCGCGCAGCGTCGAGCGCGCCCTGACCGCGCGTGGGCTGCTGAACCCGCGGCGCGGCGAGGGCACCTACCGCTTCAGCTGCACGGGCGACGTGGACACGTTTCGGGCGATCGGCACGCGCTTTTTGCAGATGCCGCTCGGGGAGGTGAGGCACGTGGAGCTCGGCGCCCGCATCGCGGCGTGAGCGGCGTGGCGACGCCCGAGCGCAGCTACGCCCGTGGCGCGGATCAGCTGCGACCGACGACGATCGAGCCCGGGTTCGTCCGCACGGCCACGGGCTCGGCGCTGATCTCGATGGGCGAGACGCGGGTGATCTGCACGGCTTCGGCCCAGGAGAGCGTGCCGCGGTGGCTGAGCGGCTCGGGCCGCGGCTGGGTGACGGCCGAATACGGGATGCTCCCGGCCTCGACCGGCGAGCGCAAGCAGCGCGACGTGAGCAAGGGTCGGCCGGACGGGCGGACGGTGGAGATCCAGCGCCTGATCGGACGCTCGCTGCGGGGCGTGATCGATTTCACCGCGCTCGGCGAACGCACGATCTACGTCGACTGCGACGTGCTGCAGGCCGACGGCGGCACGCGCTGCGCCTCGATCACCGGCGGGATGGTGGCGCTGAGGCTCGCCTGCGAGCGCCTCGTGCAGGAGGGCCTGCTGGCGCGCTCGCCGCTGACCGGCACGGTCGCGGCGGTTTCCTGCGGCATCGTCGACGGCGTGGCGCTGCTGGACCTCGACTACTCCGAGGATTCGAGCGCGGAGGTCGACGCCAACGTGGTGATGACCGGCGATGGCGGGCTGGTGGAGGTGCAGGCGACGGCCGAGCGCACGCCGCTGTCTCGAGCGCATCTCGACGACCTGCTCGCGCTCGCCGCGCACGGGATCGACTCGCTGCGCGCGCTGCAGGACCAGACGGTCACACCCGCGGCTGCTTGAGGCGATGAACCTGCCCGCGTCGCTCGTGCTCGCGACCCGCAATCCGCACAAGCTGCGGGAGTTCGAGCGCCTGTTCGCGCCCGCCGCGATCTCCATCGAGCCGCTGCCCGACGGGATCGAGCTGCCGCCCGAGGACGGCGACACGTTCGAGGCCAACGCGCTCCCCAAGGCGCGCGCGGCCGCCGGCCAGACCGGTCGCGCCTCGATCGCCGACGACTCGGGGATCGAGGCCGAGGCGCTGGGTGGCCGCCCCGGCGTCCGCTCTGCCCGCTATGCCGGGCTCGAAGCCGACGACCTCGAGAATCTCGAGAAGCTGATGCGCGAGGCACCTCCCAACAGTGGGCTGCGCTACGTGTGCGCGCTGGCCTATGTGGACCCGGCGAGCGGCACCGAGCGGGTCTTCTTCGGCGACAGCCTGGGCCGCCTGGCGGTGCAGCCGCGCGGGGATCGGGGGTTCGGCTATGACCCGGCGTTCCTGCCCGAAGGTGACTTCGGCGGCCGCACGATGGCCGAGCTCACCGACGAGGAAAAGGACCTCATCAGCCACCGGGGCCGCGCCGTTCGCGCCCTGCTGCGCTGGCGCGACGGGGCATCGTGATCGAGGCCAGCGCAGCCTCTCGGGAGGCGAAGGTCAAGCGCCGGGCGGCGGCCCTGTCCGTCGTCTCCAACTCGACGCTGATCCTGCTCAAGCTGATCGCTGCCACGCTGACCGGCTCGGTCGCGATCCTCACCGAGGCGGTCCATTCGAGCATCGACCTGGTCGCTTCGATCGTGGCCTTCTTCTCCGTTCGCAAGGCCGACGAGCCGGCTGACGAGAGCCACCGCTATGGGCACGAGAAGATCGAGAACCTGGCCGCGGCGATCGAGGGGATCCTGATCCTGGTGGGCTCGGCGGCGATCGCCTTTGAGGCGATTCGCCACCTGATCAACCACGGTCGCGTGCAGATGGTGGGTATCGGCATCGCGGTGATCGGTGCCTCGCTGGTCGCCAATCTGACCGTTTCATGGCGTCTGTATCGCGCTGCGAAGCGGACCGACTCGCCGGCGCTGGCGGGTGACGCCGCCCACCTGGGGACCGACGCATTGACCTCGGCGGCGGTGCTGATCGGCCTCGTGCTGGTCGCCGTCACTGGAGCGGAGTGGATCGATCCGGTCGTCGCGCTGGCCGTGGCCTGCGTGATCGTGACCACCGGGGTGCGCCTGCTCGCCCAGTCCAGCCGGGTACTGGTGGACGAATCGCTGCCGCCGGCGGAGGTGGAGGCGATCCGGGAGGCGATCGAGGCCTTTGCCGGGCGCGGCGTGGTGGGCTATCACGAGCTGCGCACGCGGCGGGCGGGGGCGCGGCGGTACGTCGATCTCCACGTGCAGTTCCGTGAGGGGACGTCGCTGGAGGTGGCTCACCGGACCGCGCACGAGCTGCAGGACGTGATCGGGTCGCGCCTGCGCGGCGCCGACGTGCTGATCCATCTCGAGCCCGAGGACCGGGTGCGACCGGGGGAGATTCTGCTCGCCGAGCCTCGGTCGCATCGCCGCATCGGCCGGTGATCGCCGACGCTGGGGCGGGCGGGGCAGCGATCCGTTGTGGCGGGCGGGTCAGAGGTTGATCGCGGCCGAGACCGCGACCGCGAAGGTCACGCCGGCGTACCCGTAGTAGCCCTCGAGCACCAGGATCAGGACGGCGACCAGGCAGGCCAGCACGGTCACCCCCCAGCCGATCCGGCCGAGATCCACGCTCGGATGCTCCTCATCGGGGGCCCCGATCACGCCCTGAGACAGCGGCGTCGCAGCCCGTGCCTCCTCGACGGTCATCGGATGGTTGCCGTCGGCGGTCTGGAGGTCGCCGGGGATCGTGGCCGAGGGTGCGGAGCCGTCCTCGCGCGCGGGTGGTGGCGGTAGTCGCTCCCGATTAGTGGTGCTCATGGCGCTGGTGTCTAGACCTTGCCACAGACGATGCTCCGGTTGTAGCAGGGCCTAAGGATGGGGCTCGCAACGGATGTTGATTCCGTCAGGCGGATGGGGATGGTCGGGCTCGCAACGGATGTTGATTCCGTCAGGCGGATGGGGATGGTGGGGCTCGCAACGGATGGTGATCCCCGTGTGCACGGGGCGATGATCGGCGTTTGCCGTAGCAACAGCCGCCTTCAAACGGCCTTGTGGCCAGCGTTAAGTATGCGATTGATTTCCGCAATTTCCGAGGAAGTACGCGGATCTTTGCCCACAACGGGGCTGCGGCGTGGGGAGAATGGGCACTTTGCGGGGATGCCCGGCGGCAATGATCGTCCGCGGGCCGTGTTAGCGTCGAGAATTCCTACCAAGTTAGAAGGAGGAGCAAGTGACCAAGTCAGAATTTGTAGACCAGGTCGCAGATCGTGCCGGATTGAGCAAGAAGGATGCTGGAGACGCTGTGGATGCGATGCTGGACACGATCGAGAGCGCGCTGAGCCGCGGCAGCGATGTGACCTTCTCCGGCTTTGGGAAATTCAGCGTCTCGCAGCGCAGCGCCCGCGAGGGCCGCAACCCTGCGACCGGCGAGAAGATCCAGATCGCCGCCTCGCGGGTGCCCAAGTTCACCGCGGGAGCCGCGCTCAAGAAGGCAGTCAGGTAGCGCCGCTCGGCGAGCCTCCGGCGCGGTCGCCCGAGCGAGCCTTCGGCGAGCGGCTTGCGCGAACCGCCGCCCGAGCAGGCGTTCGGCGAGCGGCTGGCGCGAACCGTCGCGCAACGCACCTCGCAGCTCGTGCTCGGGCTCGATCCCGATCCGCTGCGGCTGTGGCCGCGGGCGCTCGAGCTCGCCGCGAACGGTCCTGAACGCTCACCCGCGCCGCGCGCCGCGCGTGCCGTCGCCGCTCACTGCCGGCTGGTGATCGCCGCCACGGCCGAGCAGTGCGTTGCCGTCAAGCCGCAGGTGGCCTGCTTCGAGCGGCTCGGTGCGCCTGGCTGGACGGCGCTCCAGGAGGTGGTCGACGCTGCTCGGGAACAGGGACTGCTGGTGATCTGCGACGCCAAACGCGGCGACATCGAGGTGACCGCCAGGGCCTATGGCCAGGCGTTCTTCGGCGAGACACCCACGCCGTTCGGCGCGGTGGCGGGCCTGGGCGCGGACGCGATGACGGTCAACCCGCTGCTCGGCGCCGACTCCGTGCTGCCGTTGCTGACCGCTGCCCGAGCTAGGGGCGCGGGCCTGTTCGTGCTCGTGCGCACCTCGAATCCGGGCGCAGCCGACGTGCAGGAGCGCGAGTTGACCGATGGCGGCACCGTCAGCTCACGACTGGCCAGCCTGGTGTCCGAGCTGGGCGGCGATGGAGTGGGTCCGGCGGGCATCTCCGACGTCGGCGCGGTCACCGGGGCCACGGCGCCGGAGCGGCTGGCGTCACTGAGAGCCGCGATGCCCAACGCACCGTTCCTGCTCCCGGGGGTGGGCGCGCAGGGAGGCAAGGTGCAAGACCTTGCGGCTGCCTTCGCCCCGGGTCCCGCCGGGGGACTGGTGTCCTCCTCGCGGGGAATCGTGCACGCCTACGAGCAATCAGGCACGGCACCCGATCAGGCGGCTGCGGGCCAGGCAGCGCGACTGCGCGAGCAGGCCTGGAGCCTTGCTCGCTGAGTGCACCTCGAACCCGCGCTTGAGTGCGGGCCGCAGCGGCGATCGAGCCTGGGTGTGGCGAGCTCGCCGGCGGCGGCAACGGAAATCAGGAGGATCGCGTCGGCTCGCTTGTATGATCGGCGCTGCGATGGTGACCAAAAGCGCGCGTTTCCTGGCGCCGATCGCCCTCGCCGCGGTGGCCGTAGCGGTCTATCTGATCGTCCACGCCAGCCTCGTCGCTAACCACAACACGGCCACCCACTCGACGCAGTCCGTCAGCGGCACGCACAAGCATCGGCACCGGCACGCGACGCCCAAGGTGTACGTCGTCAAGGCCGGCGACACGCTCAGCGCGATCTCGGCCCGGCTGCACGTCCCGGTGTTCCGCATCACCGCCCTCAATCCCGGGATCAGCCCCAACGCGCTGCAGACCGGGCAGCGCCTGAGGCTGCGACGGTGATCGGCGGCGCCGCGGGGGCGCCGCGCTCGCCGGCCGCCTCGGCGGCGCTCGTCGGCCACCCGCAGAGCGTGCGCGCGCGGCGATGAGATCGGGCATCCGCACGCTGGGCGGAGCTGGACTCTGCGCGCTCGCGCTGCCGCTGGCGTGCGTGCTCGCGCTGCTGCTGCTGGGGGCCAGCCAGGCCACCGCCGCCTCGCCGCTGCCGCGGCTCAGCGCTCGGGCGGCGATCCTGGTGGAGCAGGGCAGCGGCCAGCGGCTGTACGGATACCGGGCCGACCAGGAGCTGCCGATCGCCAGCACCACCAAGCTGATGACCGCCCTGGTGACGCTCCAGCACGAGCATCACCTGCGCAGGATCTTCACCCAGAACGACTACGTCGCGGCGCCCTCGGACTCCCAGATCGGGCTCGTTCCCTGGCGAGCGCATGAGCGTCCACGACCTGCTGCTGGCGCTGATGCTGCCGAGCGCCGACGACGCCGCCGAGGACCTCGCCTACAACGTCGGGCACCACTCGGTAGCGCGGTTTGTGGCGATGATGAACGCCGAGGCGCGGGCGCTCGGGCTGCGCCACACGCACTACTCAACGCCGATCGGGCTCGACACGCCGGGCAACTACTCGACGGCCGCCGATCTGGTCAAGCTGGCCGGCTACGACCTCGCCCACTCGCCGTACTTCGCGCGGATCGTCGCGCTCCCGAAGGCCGTGCTGCGGTCAGGGGCGCACGTCCGCTACGTGGTCAACCGCAATGACCTGGTCGCCGAGTTCCCGTGGATCGACGGCGTCAAGACCGGCCACACCTCGGACGCCGGTTACGTCCTCGTCGCGTCCGGGCAACGCCACGGCATGACGCTGCTCAGCGCGGTGCTGGGGACCCCCAGCGAGACCGCACGCGACTCCGACACGCTTGCGCTGCTGAACTACGGGTTTGCGAACTTCCGAATCGTGAAGCCCGTACGGACCGGGCAGGTGCTCACCAGGCCCACCGTCCAGTACCGGCCGGGGGACCACGCTGCGCTGGTAGCGGCGGCGCCGTTTGAGCGCGTGGTGCCCAAGCAGGCGCACGTGCGGGTGATCGTGCACGCGCCGCCAGAGCTGACCGGACCACTGCGCCGCCACGCCCGACTGGGCACCGCGGTGGTGCTCGACAACGGGCGGCCGGTGGCTCGCATCCCGCTGCTGCTGGCCAGAGCGCTGCCGGCCGTCAGCCCGCTGACGATCGCCGCGCGCTTCATCACCAAGCCTCTGATGCTCCTTGCGCTGGTGTTCGTGCTCGGCGCCGGGCTCGCGCTAGCTTTCATCGTGCGACGCCGCAGACGCACACGAGCAGTACAGGGAGGAGTGAAGTCTGCATGATCATCACCGTCACGCTCAACGCAGCGATCGACAAGACGCTCGAGGTTCCAAGCTTCACGCCGGGTCGCCGCCACCGCACCGTCGATCAGACCACGATGCCCGGCGGCAAGGGGGTCAACATCGCCCGGGCGATCAAGCACCTCGGACAGCCGGTGATCGCCACGGGCTTTGCCGGCGGCGCCACCGGCACCAGGATCGTCGAGGCGCTGGGCGACGAGTCGATCCTCTCGGACTTCGTCCGCATCCACGACGAGTCGCGCACCAACACGGTCGTGCTCGACCCCACCACCGGGATGCACACGGAGATCAACGAGCGTGGTCCCGCGGTCTCCGAGCAGGAGCTGAGGCTGTTCCGAGACAAGCTTCTGTACCTGGCGCAGGGGGCGAGCATCTGCCTGTTCGCGGGCAGCCTCCCGCGCGCGGTCGAGCAGGACGTTTACGCGTCGCTGATTCGCGAGGTCCGCCGGCTCGGCGTCACCACCATGATCGACACCGACGGAGAGCCGTTGCGACTGGCGATGCGAGCCGAGCCCGACCTGGTGTCACCGAACGAGCTCGAGTCCGAAGAGCTCGTCGGCCACGAGTTCAACGACGCCAACGACCGGGCGCAGGCGGTCGTCGAGATGACCCGGCTGGGGGCGCGCGAGGCGATCATGACCGTGTCCGACGGCTGTTATGCGAAGGTCCTCGAGGGCGGGGGGTCGACGCTGCATCGGGTCTGGATCCAGGAGCAGGAGGCCCGCTCGACGGTGGGGTCCGGAGACGCGTTTTTGGCGGGTTACGTCGCGGCCCGGTACGCGGGCCAGGATCCGGTCGAGTGCCTGCGCTTCGGGGTCGCCTGCGGCGCCGAGTCCACCCAGCATTTCGGCGCCGGAATCATCGACCCGGGCCGCATCGACCGACTGCTGCACGAGGTGCACGCAGAGCGGCTCGAGATCGCCGCCGAGATCGGCTGAGCGACGCGACGCAGGGGTCCGGAATGGCCACGGGCCGCTGCTAGGATCGACGATCCCATGGTTGCCGCCACGTCGTTGCGCTTCACGTCCGACTCGAGATCTACGATCCTTCGATGGAAGTAGAGATCGGTCGCGGCAAGAAGGCGCGCAGAGCGTACGGGTTCGACGACATCGCGATCGTGCCCTCGCGGCGGACCCGCGATCCCGACGACATCGACATCACCTGGACGCTCGGCCCGTACCGGTTCGAGCTGCCGATGCTCGCGGCCGCGCTGGACGGAGTCGTGTCCCCCGAGAGCGCGGGGGTGATCGGAAAGCTCGGTGGGCTCGCGGTGCTCAACCTCGAAGGCATCTTCTGTCGCTACGAGGACGCCGACGCACAGCTCGAGCGGATCGCCAGCTTCTCGCGCGAGATCGCCACCCGGGAGATGCAGGACATCTACCGCGAGCCGGTCAAGCCCGAGCTGATCGCCAGGCGGATCGCCGAGATCAAGTCCCACGGCGTGGTCGCGGCCGCCTCGCTGACCCCCCAGAAGGTCCGCAAGTTCTACGAGGTGGCGCTGGAGGCGGGACTGGACATCCTGGTCATCCAGGGCACCGTGGTGTCGGCCGAGCACGTCTCGCGCGATGAGACCCGGCCGCCGCTGAACCTCAAGGAGTTCATCCGCGAGCTTGCCCCGACGCCGGTGATGGTCGGTGGGTGTGCGTCCTACCACACCGGGCTGCACCTGATGCGGACCGGCGCGGCGGGGGTGCTCGTGGGTGTCGGTCCGGGCGCGATCTGCACGACCCGGGGGGTGCTCGGAATCGGGGTCCCGCAGGCCACGGCGATCGCCGACGTCGCCGCGGCCCGCTCCCAGCACATGCTCGAGACCGGCGACTACGTGAAGGTCATCGCCGACGGCGGGATGCGCAACGGCGGCGATATCGCCAAGGCGATCGCCTGCGGCGCCGACGCGGTGATGCTCGGCTCCGCGCTGGCGCGGGCGTACGAGGCGCCGGGGCGGGGCTACAACTGGGGCATGGCCACGTTTCACCCCACGCTGCCGCGCGGCACGCGGGTGGCGACGGTGCAGAACGGCACGTTCGACGAGATCATCAGGGGTCCCGCTCGCGAGAACGACGGAACGTTCAACCTGATGGGCGGCTTGCGCACGTCGATGGCCACCTGCGGCTACCGCGACATCGCGGAGTTCAACCGCGCCGAGCTGATGGTCGCGCCGGCGCTGCAGACCGAGGGAAAGCAGCTCCAGCGCGAGCAGGGCGTGGGGATGGGCAGCCAGCCCGCGACGGTCGGTGTTGCCGACTGAAGTTGTAGGCCGCGGTGCATGCACCGCGGCCAGCAGGATGACGCGGGCGCCGCGCGAGGAGGCGAGGCAGCCGGATGACACGGCGGCCGCCCAGACGGGCGAGCCAGGAAGGCGAGCGGGCGGCAGCTGGATGACTCGAGCGCGGCCCCGTCAGGCGAGCCTGGAGGGCGAGCGGGCCGCAGGCTCGAGCGTGGCCGAGCGCGCGGCAAGCCCGCGGGCGCATGCACCGCCGGGCGGGGCGAGCCTGCTCGCCCCGCGAACAGAAGAAGTAGTTGTGCTCGACTACGGCGGTCAGTACTCGCAGCTGATCGCGCGCCGCGTGCGCGAGTGCGGCGTCTTCTCCGAGCTGCTTGCCCCACCACGTGGGCCCCGAGGAGGTCGCCCGCCGCCGTCCCAGGGGCGTGATCCTGTCCGGCGGTCCGGCGTCGGTGTACGCCGACGGGGCGCCGCCGCTGCAGACCGAGCTGCTCGAGCTCGGGATCCCGGTGCTCGGCATCTGCTACGGGATGCAGCTGCTGGCGCTCGAGCTCGGCGGTCGAGTGGAGGGCGCCGAGGTGGGCGAGTTTGGCCGCTCCCGGCTAACCGTCGGCGACACCGGAAGGCTGCTTGCGGGGACCCCGGGTGAGCAGTCGTGCTGGATGTCTCACCGCGACACCGTGTTTGCGGCGCCGCCGGGCTTTGAGGCGCTGGCGTCGTCGACCGCCTCGCCGGTGGCCGCGTTCGAGTCAGAGCAACGGGGCATCTACGGGATCCAGTTTCACCCCGAGGTGGTGCACACGCCCTACGGCCAGCAGGTGCTGACGAACTTCCTGATCGACATCTGCGGCTGCGAGGCGACGTGGAGCGCGGCCTCGGTGATCGACGACCAGATCGAGCGGATCCGAGCGCAGGTCGGCGATGGGCGGGCCATCTGCGGTCTCTCCGGCGGCGTGGATTCGAGCGTCGCGGCGCTGCTGGTGCACCGGGCGATCGGCGATCGACTGACCTGCGTATTCGTCGATCACGGGCTGATGCGCAAGAACGAGGGCGATCAGGTGATCTGCGCCTTCCGTGACCACTTCAAGGTGCCGCTGGTGGCAGTCGACGCATCCGACCGCTTCCTGACCAGGTTGCGCGGCGTGAGCGATCCCGAGCGCAAGCGCAAGCTGATCGGGGCCGAGTTCATCCGCGTGTTCGAGGAGGAGGCCGAGCGGCTGCCCGACGTGCGCTTCCTCGTGCAGGGAACGCTGTATTCAGACGTGATCGAGTCCGGCGGCGGCACAGGCGCGGCGACGATCAAGTCCCACCACAACGTCGGCGGCCTGCCCGAGGACATCGGGTTTGCGCTGGTGGAGCCGTTGCGGGCGCTGTTCAAGGACGAGGTCCGGGCGGTCGGCGCCTCGCTCGGGCTGCCCGACCGCCTGGTCTGGCGCCAGCCGTTCCCCGGGCCGGGGCTGGCGATCCGGGTGGTGGGTGGCGAGGCCACCCGTGAGCGGCTGGACATCCTGCGCGAGGCCGACGCGATCCTGCAGGAGGAGATCCGCAAGGCGGGCCTGTACCGTGAGCTGTGGCAGTCGTTCTGCGTGCTGCCGGACATCCGCACGGTGGGGGTACAGGGCGACGAGCGCACCTACGGCAACGTGATCGCGATCCGCGCGGTGACCAGCGACGACGCGATGACCGCCGACTGGGCCCGGCTTCCCTACGACCTGCTGGAGCAGATCGCCTCGCGCATGATCTCGGAGATCCGCTCCGTGGGACGCGTGGTCCTGGACATCACCAGCAAGCCGCCCGGGACGATCGAGTGGGAGTAGGGGACCTTGGGGGATCTTGGGCGCTATCGGTCCAAAATCCCCCCACGGTGGCTTATGCGCGCGACTCGAGTACCGGAGCGTGCGCAACGATCGGGCCCACGAACTGCGATAGATCGGCCGGCAGCTCGCTGCGCGCAAACCACACGGCGGCTTCGAGCTCTCCGCGGTCGATGCTCAGCTTCTGATCCGGGGCGACCTCCGCCCGGAAGCAGTGGATCGTGTCGTGACGGTGGTCGACCCTGCCGCGCAGCTCGCCGATCTCGATCCAGTCGGGTGGGGGCGAGGCCGAGCTCCTCGCTCATCTCCCGGTGGGCTGCGTTGAGCGGCGGCTCGCCGCGCTTGATGGCGCCCCCCGGCACGTCCCAGGAACGGCGCCCATAGGTGTGGCGCACGAGCAGGACCCGGTCCTCGGCGGTCAGCAGGCACTTCACGCCGTCCAACTGCGGGCGCCAGAAGAACCAGATCACCTGCAGGACGCGGTATCCGCAGCGATAGGCGACTCGCCGGACCGGTACGGGAAGCTGCATGCAGTCAGCGTAAGCCCTGCCGTGGATGGGGCTGAGGCGCTGTCGGCGGTGCATCGCTCCCCGCGACATCCCGCACAGACGGCGATTGACTATCATCGATCCGAGCCGCGCGACCGATCGCGCGGCTTGTGCGTGCCATGAAGACCTACGTAGCCACACCCGCAGACCGAGAGCGCAACTGGCTCGTCGTCGACGCGACCGGCCAGACGCTGGGCCGCCTGGCGACCCAGATCGCCGACGCCCTGCGCGGAAAGCGCAAGCCGACCTACACGCCGCACATCGACACCGGCGACTTCGTGATCGTCGTCAACGCCGAAAAGATCCGGGTCACCGGCAACAAGCTCACCGACAAGCGCTACTACCGCCATTCCGGCTATCCCGGCGGTCTGAAGTCCCGCACGTTGGCCGACATGCTCGAGCGCCGTCCGGAGGAGGTCATCCGGATCGCTGTGAAGGGCATGCTTCCCCGTAACCGGCTGGCGCGCAGGCAGATCACCAAGCTCAAGGTGTACGCAGGGCCCGAGCACCCGCACGCCGCCCAGCAGCCTCAACCGATGGAGATTGTGCAGTGACCGACGTGGAGCACCCCGAGGACCAGCCGCGCGACGAGGAGGCTCAGGCGCCAGCCGACGAGCCCTCGGCGCCCGAAGCAGCAGCGCAGGAGGCTGGCGGGCCGCCCGAGCCGGCGGAGGAGCTGGTGGCGGCCGAGGAGCCGGTGGCGGCCGAGGAGCCCGCCCCGCCCGCTGAGGCCGAGGAGCCCGCCCCGCCCGCTGAGGCCGAGGAGCCCGCCCCGCCCGCTGAGGCCGAGGAGCCCGCCCCGCCCGCTGAGGCCGAGGAGCCCGCCACCCTGCCCGCTGAGGCCGAGGAGCCCGCCACCCTGCCCGCTGAGGCTGAGGAGCCCGCCCCAGTGCCCGCCGCCGAGCCCCGCGAGGAGGAGCCCGAGGAGCTCGAGCTCCCGCCGCGCTTGCGGCCGGAGATCCCGGGCGCGGATCTGATCCCCGACATCGTCTCCGACGCCGACGACTTCCTGGACGCCGAGGCGCGCGCCGCCGCCGAGGCCGAAGCCGAGGAGGCCGCCCGCGACCAGGATCAGGACTCCGAAGTGGAGGAAGCGCGCCCGATCGCCGACGCCGCGATCGACCTCGCGGCGGGGGCCCGCTACACCTCCACCGGCAAGCGCAAGAGCGCCGTCGCGCGGGTGATCCTCAAGCCCGGCACCGGGGCCTATTCGATCAACGGCAAGGATCTGGAGACGTACTTCCCGCGCGACACGCTGCGCCGGGTGATCCGCCAGCCGCTCGAGACGGTGGGCTATGACTCGCGCATGGACGTGGTCGCGCGGATGCATGGAGGGGGCGTCGCCGCGCAGGCGGGCGCGCTGCGCCACGGGATCTCCAGAGCGCTGATCGTCGCCGACCCGCACCTCCGGGGCGAGCTCAAGCGACGCGGCTTTTTGACCCGCGATCCTCGGGTCAAGGAGCGCAAGAAGGCGGGCCTGAAGAAGGCGCGCAAGCGCCCGCAGTTCTCCAAGCGCTGATCACAGAACCATGCCGCGCCACCTTTTTGGCACGGACGGGGTCCGTGGCCGCGCCGGGGAGTTCCTGACCGCAGATCTGGCCCTCGCGCTGGCCCGCACGGCGGTGGCTCGATCGGAGCAGCCGCGACCGCAGGTCCTGATCGTGCGTGACACGCCGCGAATCGGGCGAGATGCTCGAGTCCGCGATCGCGGCCGGCGTGACCGCCGCGGGGGGCGACGCGCTGCTGGCCGGGGTGCTGCCGACGCCCGCCGCGCCGCTGCTCGTGCGCCGCCACGGCCTGGACATGGCCGCGGTCATCTCAGCCTCCCACAATCCCTTCCAGGACAACGGGATCAAGCTGTTCGGCGCCGACGGCTTCAAGCTCGACGACGACACCGAGCACGAGATCGAGGCGGCGCTCGGCCAACCCGCCACGACCCCGGGCCGGATCGGCCGGGTAAACCGTCTGCACGGGCCGCTCGAGGACTATCTCCGCGAGCTCCACACCCGCTTCGCGGGGCTTGACCTGAGCGGCCTGCGGGTGCTGCTCGACTGCGCCAACGGGGCGACCTTTCGCGCTGCGCCGGAGATCTTCCGCCGCCTGGGCGCCGACGTCGAGGCGATCGCCGACACCCCCGACGGTCGCAACATCAACGACGGCTGCGGCTCGACGCATCTGGACGCGCTCGTACAGCGCATGCGCACCGGCGCCTACGACGTGGCGTTCGCGTTCGATGGCGACGGCGACCGGGTGCTGGCGGTCGACGGCGACGCCGCCGTCGTCGACGGCGACGAGCTGATCGCGCTGGCGGCGCTGCACCTGCATCGCTGCGACCGGCTGCCCGGCCGCGGGGTCGCGGTCACGGTGATGACCAACTTCGGCTTTCACACGGCGATGGCCGGCGCCGGGGTACAGGTGGCCAGCACCGCCGTCGGTGACCGCTACGTGCTCGACGAGCTGCGTAAGCGAGGCTGGGCGCTGGGTGGCGAGCAGTCCGGTCACATAATCGAGCTCGGTTTCGGGCCCTCGGGAGACGGGATCGCCAGCGCGCTGCTGACGCTGGAGGCGCTGGCGGGACGCGATCTGCGCGAGCGCGACGCGATGCACAAGCTGCCACAGCGGCTGGTGAACATCCGTGCCGCAGATCGTGCCTCGCTGACTCGCACGATGGAGGCCCCGTCGATGCTCGAGGCGATCGAGCGCGAGCACTCCGAGCTGCACGGCCGCGGCCGCGTGCTGGTCCGGGCCTCGGGCACCGAGCCGCTGATCAGGGTGATGGTGGAGGCGCCGACCGAAGCCGAGACCAACGCCGTGAGCGAGCGTCTGACCGAGGTGGTCAAGGCGATCCTCGGCCCGCAACTCGATGCTTAGCCGGCTTCTCGCTGCAAGAACCCGACCGGCGGCGACGTTAAAATTCTGCTTGCATCTGCCGATCGAGAGCAGCCGGTGTGGCCCACCGGTCCGTGGACGCGCCCCGAGCTAGGAGGGTTCGCAAATGTGCGGGATCGTCGGCTACGTCGGCCCCCGAGACGTACGTTCTCTGCTTCTGCAGGGGCTCGAACAACTTGAGTATCGCGGCTATGACAGCGCCGGCATCTCGGTCCTCGTAGAAGACAAGATCGATGCGGTGCGGGCGGTCGGCAACCTGAGCGCGCTGAGGGCGGCGCTCAACGGCCGCGCCGCCGCAGCAGACCGCAGGGACGGCCCCGGTGGCGCTCGCGGAGCGCCCCGAGCCCGAGACGGGAATCGGACACACGCGCTGGGCCACGCACGGCTGCGTCAACGAGGAGAACGCGCACCCGCACTACGACACGACCGATCGCGTCCACATCGTCGTCAACGGAATCGTCGAGAACTACGTCGAGCTCAAGCAGGAGCTCGTCGACACGGGCGCGGTGTTCACTTCGGAGACCGACGCCGAGGTGATCGCCCACCTGGTCGCGCGCTGCTACGACGGGGACCTGACCGCCGCCGTGCGCAAGGCCTACCTGCGCCTGCGCGGCCACTACGCGTTCGTGGCCATGAGCGCCGACTCGCCCGGCGTGCTCGTGGGCGCCCGCAAGGAATGCCCGCTGATCGTGGGCCGCGGCAACGGCGAGCAGTTCATCGGTTCGGCGATCCCGGCCTTCCTGCACGAGACGCGCGAGGTCCAGTACATGGGCGACGACGAGATCGTGGTGCTGCGGCCCGAGGGCGTCGAGTTTGAGACCGCCAACGGCGAGCCGCTGGAGCGCGAGGTGGTGGAGATCGACTGGGACGCCCAGACGGCCGAGAAGCAGGGCTATGAGACGTTCATGCTCAAGGAGATCAACGAGCAGGCCGACGCGGTCGCCGAGACGCTCGGCGAGCGCGCCGCCCGGGCCGACGGGATCGACCTCGGCGACCTCGGGGCGATCGACGACGAGCTCCTGCGGCGCATCCGGCGGATCGTGATCGTGGCCTGCGGGACCGCCTATCACGCGGGGCTCATCGGGCGCTACGCGATCGAGCAGTGGGCCCGGCTCCCGGTCGAGGTCGACATCGCGTCCGAGTACCGCTACCGCAACCCCGTCGTGGGGCCCGACGATCTGGTGATCGGGATCTCGCAGTCCGGGGAGACCGCCGACACGCTCGCCGCGATGCGCACGGCGCGTGGTCGCGGCGCCACCGTGCTGGCGTTGACGAACGTCATGGGAGCGCAGGCCACGCGCGAGGCCGACGGCGTTCTCTACACGCGGGCCGGGGTGGAGATCGGCGTGGCGGCGACCAAGACGTTCACCAGCCAGATCGCGGCCATGTACCTGCTCGCGCTGCGGATCGCCGAGCTGCGAGGCACGCTCCCGCAGTTGACGCTCGCCTTGACGATCGCCGAGCTCAAGCGGCTCCCGCACCTGATCGCGGAGCTGCTCGAGCGCGACGGCGAGCGGATCGCCGCCGTCGCGCGTGGCAACTACGAGGCCGATTTCTTCCTCTATCTGGGGCGCCACATCGGGCTTCCGGTGGCGCTCGAAGGGGCGCTGAAGCTCAAGGAGATCTCCTACATCGCCACCGACGCCTATGCCGCCGGGGAGATGAAGCACGGGCCGATCGCGCTGCTCGACCAGCACACGCCGGTGGTCGTGGTGGCGACCGAGTCGCCGGTGCTGGAGAAGGTGATCTCCAACATGCAGGAGGTCCGGGCGCGCGGGGCACGGGTGATCGCGGTCGCCAGCGAAGGCGACGAGCAGATCGCCCAGCACGCCGACGACGTGATCCGCGTGCCGCAGACGGATTGGATGCTGGCGCCGATGCTGGCGGTGATTCCGCTGCAGCTGCTGGCCTACGACATCGCCCGGCTGCGCGGGCTCAACGTCGATCAACCTCGGAACCTGGCCAAGACGGTCACGGTGGAGTGAAGCCTGAGCCCAACGTCGCCGCGGCGCTAGAGCACCCGTCGATCGGCATCGACCTGCTCGAGATCGAACGCCTGGAGCGGGCGCTGGCTCGCCGGCCGCGACTCGCCGAGCGGCTGTTCACCACGGGCGAACGCCAGTACGCGGCCGCTCGCGCGAGGCCCGGCCAGCACCTCGCAGTCCGCTTCTGCGCCAAGGAGGCGGTGGCCAAGGCACTGGGGCTCACCGCGTGGAGCTTCCGCGACGTCGAGGTCGTCTCGGACGGTGATGCGCCGGCAGTGGAGCTGCACGGCGCCGCGGCGCGGCGCGCCGCAGATTTGGGGGTGGTCGTACGCGTCTCGCTCACCCACACCCGCAGCGACGCGGGTGCGGTGGCCGTGACCAAGCGTCAATCCCCAGCGCGCCTGCACCCGTGACCTTTCAGATCAGGTGGCTGCAACCGCTGCCCGACGCCGAGCAGCAGCGCGCCACCGACCGATGGGCGATCGAGGATCGCGGGATCCCGGGGATCGAGCTGATGGAGCACGCCGGCGCAGGCCTGGCCGATCTCGTGCAGGCCAAGGCGCCCGAGGGACGCGTGGTGGTGGTGGCCGGAAAGGGCAACAACGGCGGTGACGGATTGGTGGTCGCGCGGCTACTGCGCGAGCGGGGCCGGGATGTCGACGTGCTGCTGCTCGCCGCGCCCGAGGAGTTGCGCGGCGACGCGCTGACGAACTACGAGCGTCTGGAGGGGCCGCCGGCGCGGCCCTTTGACCCCGCGGCGCTGGCGGGGGCCGGCGCGATCGTCGATGCGATCCTCGGCACCGGCTCTGCGGGCGAGCCGCGCGATCCGGCCCGGGGCGCGATCGAGGCGATCAACGCGGCCGCTGCCGACGCGCTGGTGATCGCGTGCGACGTCCCCAGTGGCGTCGACGGCTCGACCGGGGAGGTAGTCGGCGCCGCGGTCCGCGCGGCAGCCACCGCCACCTTCCACGCCGGCAAACCCGGCCTGTGGATCGCCCCCGGCAAGGCCCACGCCGGAGAGGTGACCGTGATCGACATCGGAATCCCCACCGGCGCGCCGGTGCAGGCGGACATCGGGCTGATCGAGCCCAGTGTGGTCGACGAGATCCCGCTGCGGGGTCGGGAGTCGACCAAGTTCGCGGCCGGGAACGTGCTCGTGTGCGGGGGTTCGCTGGGGTTGACCGGCGCCCCCTCGCTTGCCTGCGAAGCGGCGATGCGGGCGGGGGCGGGGTACGTGACCGCGCTGATCCCCGCCTCGCTGAACCAGATCTTCGAGATCAGGCTGCTGGAAGTGATGACGGTCCCGCTCCCGGACCGCGACGGGGCGCTGCAGCCGGACGCCGCGCAGCGGGTCGCCGAGCGCCTCGGCCGGGCTGACGCGCTGGTCCTGGGGCCGGGATTGGGCCGGCAGCCGGGCAGCTTCGATCTGTGCCGCGATCTCGCCCGCCATGCGGAGATCCCCCTGCTGCTCGACGCCGATGGCCTCAATGCCCACGCCGAGCGCTTGGAGTCGCTCGCCGAGCGGCGGGCCGCGACGGTGCTGACCCCGCACGCGGGCGAGCTGGGGCGACTGCTCGGCCTACCCTCGGAGGAAATCGAGCGCCATCGCCTGGCGAGCGTGCGCCGGGCCGCGTCACTGGCGCAGGCGGTGGTCGTGCTCAAGGGCGACGACACGATCGTCGCCGAGCCATCGGGCCGCGCCGCGATCAGCCGGGGTGGCGCGGCGGCATTGGCGACCGCGGGGACCGGCGACGTGCTGTCCGGCGTCGTCGGTGCATACCTGGCCAAGCGAATGGATCCCTTCACGGCCGCGTGCGCGGGAGTGTTCATTCACGCCCGTGCGGGACAGCTGTGCGCCGAGCGGATCGGCCCCGAGGGCGTGATCGCCCGCGACGTGATCGAGTCGCTGCCCGGCGCGCGGCTGGGCGGCTGACGATGGCCCTGCGCGCGCTGGCCCGCGTCAACCTGGCAGCGATCGAGCGCAACGTAGGCAGTCTCCGTGCCGGGCTGGCCCCGGGGGCGAAGCTGTGTGCGGTGGTCAAAGCGCAGGCGTCTGGCCACGGGGCGGTCAAGGCCGCCCGCGCCGCGCTTGCCGGCGGCGCCACCAGCCTGGCGGTGGCCACCGCGTGGGAGGCGGCCGAGCTTCGGGAGGGAGGCATCTCCGAGACGCCGATCCTGGTTTTGGGCGCGCTGAGCTTGGAGGAGCTGCCGGTCGCCCTGCAAGCGCGTGCTGAGCTGACCGCATGGACCGAGGAATTCGTGGGCCAGCTCGAGGCGAGCGTCAGCCAGAGCGGGCCGGTGGGCGTGCACGTCAAGTTCGACACCGGCATGGGACGGCTGGGCACGCGCGAGCTGTCTGAGGCGCTGGCCGTGGCCGAGCGGGTGATCGCCGCCTCCCCCAAGCTGCGGCTCGCGGGGGCGATGACCCACTTCGCCACCGCCGACGGCGACCCCGAGTTCATGGCCGCCCAGCTGGCCGTGTTTGCCCCGTTCGCCGACATGCTGCGCCGGCGCGCGCCGGGGATCGTGGTGCACGCCGCCAACAGCGCGGCGACCGTGCGCGAGCCCGCGACCCACTTCGACATGGTCCGCTGCGGGATCGCCATCTACGGTTGTGACCCCATGAACGAGAACCCCGACCACTACCGGCTCGAGCCGGCCTTGGAATGGCTGTCCTACCTCGCGGCGCTCAAGCTCACCCGGCCGGGCGACAGCGTGGGGTACGGGCGCCGGTTCATCGCCGACCGCGAGACCTGGATCGCGACGGTCCCGCTCGGCTACGGCGACGGCATCAGGCGCGCGCTGAGCAACAACTGCGACGTGCTGGTGGGTGGCCGGCGCTACCCGGTCGTGGGCACGGTGAGCATGGACAACATCACGCTCGACGTGGGTGCGGTGCCGCCACCGGCGGTGCGCGTGGGGACCAGGGCGACGATCGTCGGCCGCGACGGGGACGAGCGCCAGACGATAGAGGATCTCGCCAACCGGCTCGACACGATCGCGCACGAGGTCCTGTGCGGCATCTCCGGCCGGGTTCCCCGCAGCTATCACCGCGACGGAGCGCCGGTGCCGTGAGTGACCCGCTGCACTCGGTAGCTTCGATCACGGGCCAAGCGTGGCTGGTGGGGGGAGCCCTTCGCGACCGGCTGCTCGGACGCCAGACCGCCGACTACGACGTGGTCGTGGCGGCCGCGGGAAGCGACGAGATGCAGCGCCTGGCGCGAGCGCTCGGCCGCAGCAAGAGAGCGTTCGCGTTCGCCCTCTCGGACGCGTTTGGAGCCTGGCGCGTCGTCGCGCACGATCGCAGCTGGCAGATCGACCTGCTGCCGCTGGAGGGCGAGTCGATCGAGGCTGACCTGCTCAGGCGCGACCTTACGATCAACGCGATCGGGCAGTCACTCGCCGGCGACGAGACGCTGGTGGATCCATCCGGCGGCCTGCAGGATCTCGGTGCGCGCAGGCTGCGGGCGGTCGCGCCCGACAGCTTTGAGCGCGACCCCCTGCGCGCGCTGCGATTGGCCCGGCTGTCCTGCGAGCTGGGGTTCGCGGTCGAGGCCGACACGCTGGCGCTGGCGCGCGCCGCCGCCCCTCAGCTCGCCGACGTCGCGGCCGAGCGGGTGTTTGCTGAGCTGCGCCGTCTGTTGGCCTCCGAACGGCTGCTCGACGGATTGGACGTGATGGACGCCGCGACCGTCACCGACGCGATCCTCCCCGAGCTCGTCGCCCTCCGAGGCATCGAGCAGAGCCGCTTTCACCATCTGGACGTTTACGAGCACACTCGGGCCGTGCTTGGGGGAGCGATCGCGCTGCAGCGCGACCCCGAGCCGGTGTTCGGGACCCTTGCTCCGGCCGTTGCCGAGCTGCTGGCGGCGCCGCTCGCGGACGAGCTCACCCGGGGCGGCGCGCTGCGCTTCGGCGCGCTGTTGCACGACATCGCCAAGCCGCAGACCCGCGCGGTCACCCCGGAGGGGCGGGTGACGTTCATGCGCCACGACGAGGCGGGCGCCCAGATGTCGGCGGCGATCCTCACGCGGCTGCGGGCCAGCGCACGGCTGGCCGAGCACGTTGCCGGCCTGACCCGCCACCACCTCAGGCTCGGGTTCCTGGTGCACGAGATGCCGCTCGGCCGCCGCGAGGTCTACCGCTACCTCGACGCCTGCGCCCCGCTCGCGGCGGACGTCACCGTGCTCAGCGTGGCCGACCGGCTGGCGACCAAGGGGGAGGGGGTGCGCGCGCAAGCCATCTCCCGGCACCTGGAGCTGGCGCGCCAGCTGTTGGGCGCCTCGGTTGCCTGGGCGGCGGATCCGCCCCGGCCTCCGATCCGCGGTGACGAGCTCGGCTCGGCGCTGGGGATCAGGCCCGGGCCGCTGCTCGGAGAGCTGCTGCACGAACTCGAGGAGGCAGCCTACACCGGCGAGGTGTCCTCGCGCGAGGAGGCGATCGGCTACGCCCGCCGCCGGGCCCAGCCCGGGTAAGCTGCCGGCGATGAGCGATCCTGACTGCCTGTTCTGCAAGATCGTGGCCAAGGAGATCCCGTCACAGATCGTGGCCGAGGATGAGCTCACGGTGGCGTTCATGGACATCAACCCCGCCACTCGTGGCCACGCGCTCGTCGTGCCGCGCCGGCACGTGACCAACCTGCTCGAGGTGCAGGACGACGATCTGACGGCGGTCATGCTGGCAGTCCAGCGCCTGGCCAGGCGCGTCATCGACCGTCTGGGCGCCGCCGGCGTGAATCTCCTCAACGCGTGCGGATCGGCGGCCTGGCAGACGGTCTTCCACCTCCACATTCACGTGATCCCCAGGTATGACGACGATCCGCTGAAGCTCCCGTGGATCCCCGCTCCGGGCGATCCGGACGAGATCAGCGGCCGCCGCCGAGCAGCTTCGCTGAGCCGGTTGCGCGTGGCGCAGGGGCAGGCTGGGCGCCCGGACGATGACCCAAGCTCCCGCGCCGGCCCCGTCCCTGCTACGTTTCTCCGCGTCTTGATCGGCGTCGCTGGTGGCGCCGATCGTGGTTCAAAGCGAGTTGCGCCGAGGGGAGTTCATGGCAACGGGTACCGTCAAGTGGTTCAGCGACGACAAGGGTTTCGGGTTCATCACGCCCGACGACGGGGGTCGCGATCTATTCGTTCACTTCAGCGGCATCACCGGCGACGGTTATCGCTCACTGGCCGAGGGTTCTAAGGTCTCCTATGAGGAGGAGGCCGGCCCGAAGGGCCCGAAAGCGGTGAACGTCACCAAGCTGTAGCACTCCTCAAACGCAGCCCGGGACCCCGGTCCCGCAACGATCGGAGGATCGGCAGTAGACATACGCCGGCGCCAGTCCGGCGCAACTGCCGCCTGGGACTCGTGTTCAATGGAGATGATGAAACCCTTCTCGCTGGTAATCGCAGGACTGATCACAGCCGTTCTGGCGCTCGCGCCGGCCACCGCGGGGGCGAAGATCGTCGAGCTCGGCCAGACGTCGACTCCGCTCGCGGCGCCTCAGTGTCCAAAGGGCATATCGCCGTCGCAGTGCTTCATCATCTTGACGCGGACGACGGCCCTCCAGACGACCAGCGATGGCGTCAACAACCCGACCGTGGTCAAGAAGGACGGCTGGGTCGTCGCCTTCAGCGTGGGGCTCTCACGGCTGTCCTCGTCGGCCTCGACCGAGCGCGGCTTCATGCATACGCTCGACACCGCCTACGGCGGCACCCCGCGGGTGGCGCTCACCGTGCTCAAGCCGGGACCCAAGAACAGCTACACGGTCGCGGCTCAGAGCGGCCTGTATCACCTGATCCCGTTCATGGGTCAGGTGCTCCAGGAGCCGCTTTCGCTGCCCCCGAGCTTCACCCAGTTCACGGCCCTGCCGGTCAAGAGGGGAGAGGTGATCGGACTCACGGTTCCCACCTGGGCTCCGGTGCTGACCTACAACCTCAACAACTCCAAGTTCTCCTATCGCCAGAGCCGGATGGCCAACTGCAAGAACGCTGCCGCCGGCCAGACGGCGCAGCTGTCAATCGGGGCGAGCACGCGCTACCTGTGCCAGTACACCGGCACCCGGGTGCAGTACAGCGCGACCGAGGTGGTCAACAGCCCGTACCCCAAGAAGTACGTGCACTGAGCCGCGGGCTAACAGGCGCCCGGGTTCTGCTGGCAAAACGCTGACCCCAGGCCAGCGCCGCCGTTGGTCCCGGTCGCTGCGCCTGCACCGCCCGTGGCGGCACCGGCACCGCCGGACGGCGACGTAGTCGCGCCACCGCTAGTGCCCGCCGGGGCGCTGGTCGCGGTTCCGGCAGGGGCACCGCCGCTGGTGCCGGTGCCCGTCGCGGTGGCGGTGCCGGTCCCGGTACCCGCGCCCGTAGTGGTCGTGGTCGTGGTGGTCGTCGACGAGGTGGTTGGCGTCGGGTTGCTGGGCGCAGACGTGGGGACCGTGAACGTCGGTGCGCCGGCCGTGTTGCTCGTGTTCGAGCCATCGCCGCCGCATGCCGCGACGAAGAGGATGATCGCGAGGACCGCCCCGACCAGGATGGCGGGCCTCAGCGTCTTGGCGCGGGGCTCCATGGGGGCAAGCGTCAGGAGCCGAGCGGCTCCATGCGCCGGCCGCAGTATGGGCAGTCGTTGAGATCCTTCGGCGCGTGCTGGTCGCACCAGTTGCAGAACCGCAGGTTGTCCACGGTCCAGGGCAGCTCCGAGACGGTCGGAGCGAGCGGGAGGAGCTCACCGACCACCTCCAGCGGCTCGCCGGTCTCGCGATCGATGTACACCTGGTCCGGGACTGCTTCGACGATCACTTCTCGACCGGTGGAGGGCGTCCGCATCCGGTACTTCTGGCGCGACCTCATCGCGGCGCAATGCTACCAGCGGCCCAGGCGGCGACGTCTGCGGGCCGCGACGCGACAGACGATGAGCGTCGGCGTTAGACAAGTACTGAACGGGGCCCGGAAGCCACCCAGGCGGCGGCGCGGGCATGCCGCATGCTTGGATAGAGTGCGGCCCGAGCGTATGGTCAGAGTTGTTTTACGCCCCCTTCGGAGCCTTGTGGTCCTGGCGGTGAGCGCCGTCGCGCTGGTCGCTCTCGGGGGGTGCGCCGTCAAGCACCCGACGTCGGATCTGGTCCACGGCAAGGTGCTGTTCGTCCAGAAGTGCGGCGCCTGCCACACGCTCGCTCACGCCAACACCACCGGGTCCATCGGCCCCAACCTCGACGACGCATTCCGCCAGGACCGCGCCGACGGGGTCAAGAGCACCTCGATCGAGGGTCTGGTCGACTACTGGATCCGCTATCCGAACACCGAAGGCGTGATGCCGCAGATGCTCTTCAAGGGCCAGGACGCGCAGGACGTGGCCGCCTATGTAGGCACCGTCGCGGCCCGTCCGGGCGTCGACACCGGGGCGCTCGCCTCGGCCGGCGGCGTGACCGGCACCACGCCGGCCGACGGCAAGAAGGTGTTCACCGGCGTCGGTGGATGCGGCAGCTGCCACACGCTGGCGGCCGCCGGGACGACCGGGACGGTGGGACCGAACCTCGACAAGGACCTGCGGACGAACTGCGCCTCGCCGCAATCAAAGAAGATCCGCGGGGCGTCGCTGAAGCAGTGCATCGAGACGGCGATCACCAAGCCCTACGCGTTCATCCCGCCCGGCTACCACGCGGGCGTGATGCCCGCCAACTTCGGCAAAACGCTGACCAAGAGCGAGATCACCGCGCTGGTGAACTTCATCTCGACCGCGGCCAAGTAGGGTCGGGCTCGGCTCAGCGAGGCCTGGCGTGGTCGATTTTCGTCGTATAGCGGCGAAGATCGAACTCGGTGGCGCTGGTGGTGGCAGCGGGCACCCCCGTAGGCGCCGGCTCCGCGTCACCGGCGGCGTATCGCAGGCGCTCGAACAGCTCGTCGCCCCGGCCGGCTGCCACCGCGCGCTGCGCCCGGCGCTCGTCGAGCTCGATCCCATGCGCAATCGCGTAGTCGAGCAACGTCTGACGCTCCTCCTGCTGGCGCGCCACGCGCAGGAACAACCAGCAGAACAGCCCGATCGTGAGCAGGCTCTCCTCGATCATCATCAGGCCGCCCGCGGCGACCTGATCGGCGGTCGGCGAGATGTGCCAGTGCGCGTCTCCGGTCAGGTAGAACGGGTAGAAGACCGAGCCCCCGAAGATCAGGATGTTCCCGAGCACGGTGCCGATCAGCCGCACGATGATGATGTAGACCAGACGGGCGGCGTTGTTGAACCAGTCCGGCTTGGGCAGCGGTCCCAGCAGCGCCATCCAGACGGCGATCCCGAAGGCCAGGAAAGTGGCGTGCTCGAGCGCGTGCAGCGCGTCGTGGCGCAGCGCCGCCTGATACAGCAGCGGCGTGTGCCAGGCGTAGAAGTTGGTCGCCCACACGACGATCGCCACGACCGGATGGGTCAGCACGCGAAGCTTGGAGATCACCCGGTTGCGCAGCAACGGCGCCAGCAGCGGACCGGTCACCCCCAGCACCAGCAGCAACGCGGCGATGTCGCCGATCAGCAGGTGCTCGGCCATGTGGGCCACGAGCAGCTGCTCGGACAGCTTGTCGACAGGGGGACTGGCGGCGATCAGAAGCACCACCAAACCGGCCGCGAAGCACACCTGGCGCCAGGTCGGCACCGCCCGCCCGCCCGCGGCCAGGGTTCGTCCGCGGATGTGGTACGGAATCCACGACAGCACCACGAGGACCGGAACGCCGATCGTCTGGACCGGTGCGTCGGCGAGCGGCGGCGCGGGAAGTAACACAACCCTATGGTGGCACGCCGAGCTCGAAGCTAGGCGCGCATGTCCGCGCTCATACCGCGCGGGCGATCAGGATGATCCCGATGATCACGGCGACGATCACCGCGAACCAGATCAGGAACGCGAACGCGTCAGCCTCGGAGCGGAGCGGGTTGGGGGGATGCTTACGCAAGGCGCGGCCGCGCCGGCGCCCCTAGATCACGTAGACCGTCGTGTAGACGATGATCCACATGATGTCGACGAAGTGCCAGTAGATCCCGGGCACTTCCATGCCCCGATGATTCTCGGGCGAGTAGTGGCCCCTGAAAGATCGGACCACCACCATCAGCAGCAGGCACAGGCCGACGAACACGTGGCAGCCGTGCAGTCCGGTCAGCGAGTAGAAGACCGTCGCCTGGGCGGCGTCGTGGGGCGCGAACCCGACGTGTAGGTATTCGTTGATCTGGACCGTCAGGAACGCCACGCCGAGCAGAAACGTGGTCAGGATCCCCGCTCTGAGCCCGAATCGGTTGCCCTTCTTGATCGAGGTCAGCGCCCAGTGCAGGGTCACCGACGAGGACAGCAGGATCGCCGTGTTGATGCCGGTGGCGGCCTCGGGGATGACCATGCCCTTCGCGGGCCATGGGTCGTGGCTGACCACCCGGATGAAGAAGTACGCCGTGAAGAACGCACCGAAGATCATCACCTCGGAGATGATGAAAAGCAGCATTCCCAGCGTCGGCGCTTCGACCCGCGAGGAGTGGTGAGCCGGTGGCGGCCCGTGGTGCTCGACGGGGGTTACCGACGCGGCTTCCATCGCCTTGCGTTACGTCTGGGTCGCAACCGGGTCGTGGTGCACGATGTGCTCGACGTTCTTGTTGCTGGCTTGGCGCACCCGCTCGATCAGGTCGGCGCGCAGCCAGCCGGACTTGGTCTCCGGAAAGGTCGAGATCACGATGTCGTCGACGCGGAAGTACTGCAGCGCGTTCATGATCGCCGTGTAGGGGTCGGGGTCGCCGACCATGCCGGCGGCCGTCAGGCCTGCATCGCGAAGTCGCCCGAGCACCATCGACAGCCGGGTCCGCGCCCGCCGGGTGGCGCGGCCGTCGCCCCCTTCGAGGGGGATGACCACGATGAACAGCCGCTCGCGGCGATCGCGTCCGGCCTCTGAGGCCATTGCCTTGGCCTTGAGCGCGTCGAGCAGCTCGCTTCCGCTCGCGGTCCGGTTGGCGACCGCCAGCGTGACGTGGAACGCAAGACCCTCGGTGTCGATGTCGGTCACCACGTGCTCCACCGGGAGCCCGGAGGCGTCGCGGACACGTTCGACCAGATCGCGGCGCTGCCACCCCGAGCGGTGCTCGGGATAGGTGGAGATGATGATCTCATCGGGGTCGTACTCCTGCACGGCGTCCATCGTCGCGGCGTACGGGTCGGGGTCGGCGACCTCGCCGACGGCATTGATCCCCTCCGAGCGCACGAAACCAACGGCCAGGTCGACGCGCGCCTGGGCCGCGTCAAAGACCGCGTCGTCGTAGATCACGTACCCCGACCGGGGACGGGTCTGCGGTACGCAGAGGACGAAGCGCGTCTCGGTCTCGGCAGCGCGTGCGCGGATCGCGTCGAGCAGAGGCTGGCCGCCGATCGTCTCGTTGGCGACTACGAGAACGGTCCTCATCCGGCGGCCTCACCGCCAGGCGGGCCGGTCGAGGCTCCGACGCCGGCCGGCGCGAGCGGCTTGGCCTCGGTGGGCGGCTTGAAGATCCCGTGCACGGCGCCCGGAACGCCGTACTCATACGGGCCGCCGACCACCGTGGGGACGGCATCGAAGTTGAAGACCGGCGGCGGCGAGGAGACCTGCCACTCGAGCGTCAGTCCGCGCCACGGGTTGGCGACGGCGCGTGGCCCCGAGCGCCAGCTGGCGACGATGTTGTAGAGGAAGATCAGCGTCGTCAGACCGAGGATGAACGAGCACATCGAGATGAACAGGTTCCAGCCGGCGAACTTGGCCGCATACTCGGCGACGCGCCGCGGCATCCCCTCCATCCCGATGATGTGCATCGGGCCGAACGTCAGGTTGGCGAAGACGAACGTCAGCCAGAAGTGCCACTTGCCCAGGCGCTCGTCGTACATTCGCCCGGTCATCTTCGGGAACCAGTAGTAGACGCCGGCGAAGATCGTCATCAGCGAGCCGCCGAACAGCACGTAGTGGATGTGGGCGACGATGAAGTACGTCTGGCTGACGTGGATGTCAAACGGGATCATCGCCAGCATCACGCCGCTGATCCCGCCGAGCGTGAACATCGTCAAGAAGCCGAGCGCGAACAGCATCGGCGTGTCCAGGTGCAGCACGCCGCGCCACAGCGTCGCCAGCCACGAGAAGACCTTGATCCCGGTGGGGATGGCGATGATCGCCGTGGTGATCATCATCGGGATCCGGATCCATGGGGCCATGCCCGAGACGAACATGTGGTGCGCCCACACCGTGAACCCGAGCACCACGATCGCCACCAGCGAGAAGGCCATCATCCGGTAGCCGAAGATCGGTTTGCGGGCCTTGACCGCGAGTACCTCGGAGATGATCCCGAACCCGGGCAGCATCATGATGTAGACGGCCGGGTGCGAGTAGAACCAGAAGACGTGCTGGTACATGATCACGTTGCCGTCCTTGCCGGCACCGACGAACGCGTCGAAGAAGCGGAAGTGCAGCGCGGTGTCGAGCAGGATGAAGAACTGCGAGGCGGCGATGAACGGGGTGGCGATCACCACCAGCAGCGAGGTCGAGAAGTTCGCCCACACGAGCAGCGGCAGCCGGAAGAAGCTCATTCCCGGGGCGCGCATGGTGATGATCGTGACCAGGAAGTTGAGCGCGGTTGCGATCGACGAGGCCCCCGCCAGCTGCACCGCGATCGAGAAGAACAGCTGCCCGATCGGCATCGTCGTCGAAAGCGGCGTGTACGCTGTCCAGCCCGCCGCGAACGAGCCTCCCGGCGCCAGGAAGCTCATCAGCATCATGATCCCGGCGAGCGGTAGCAGCCAGTAGGAGATCGCGTTCAGCCGCGGGAACGCCATGTCCGGCGCGCCGATCATCAGCGGCAGCACGAAGTTCGCCAGCCCCGCGAACACGGGGATCACGAACAGGAAGATCAGCAGCGTGGCGTGGACGGAGAAGACGCCGTTGTACTGCTCGGGGGTGAGGAACTGCATCCCCGGCTTGGACAGCTGGGCGCGGATCAGCATCGCCAGCATGCCGCCGACGAACAAAAAGAAGAACGAGGTGACCGTGTACTGGATCCCGATCACCTTGTGGTCGGTGTTGACGCGGAAGTAGTCGCGCCAGCTGTGAGCGCCGTGGGAGGAATGGTCCTCGGGGCGCGTGGGCCTGCCCGCGGCCCAGTAGAGCCAGTAATCGGCGGCCCCCAGGCCGATCAGGAAGAACACCGGCACCCCGATCAGCGCCACGACCGTGATCGCGTGCGCGTCGATCACCGGATGCTGGTGCATCAAAAACCGGATCAGAACGGTCAAGCCGAAGCAGAACGCGAATCCGAGGACGTCAAACAGCGCTGCCCGATACCAGCCGGCCACGCGGAGCTTTGCGAAGCGCTTCGGCCCGGGACGCATGCCGGTGGCGGTCGGGGCGGTCTCGAGTACGGCCATCAGCTCGCCTCCTTCATCCTGCAGTCGCTCTCTGGGTTGCGATTGCCTGCACTTGCATATCTCACTTTGTCACGCTTGAAAGGTAGTTGACGAGCGCCTGCACCTCGGTCGCGCCGAGCGTCTTTGCGAAGTTTGACGGCATCACGCCGGCGTGGAAGCCGCTTGGTATGTAGGCGTACGGGTCTGTGATCGCCGTGTGGATGCACTCGGTGAGCGTCTTGCCGCGGATCTTCATCGAGGCCGGCGTCGCGCAATCGCTCTTCAGCCGCTGGGTCAGGTTGGGACCGACCGTGCCCGTGGTGCCCGCGGCCGACAGGGTGTGGCAGGTCCCGCAGCCGCCCGAGCCGGTGAAGATCGCCTTGCCGGCAGCGGGACTCGTGGCCGACGAGCCGCCCGAGCTCGTCGAGGAGCCGGCGGCGCTGCTCGAGGAGCCGGCGGCGCTCGAGTGAGGCACTGGCCGACGCGCCGGGGAACCCAGACGGAGCGGCGTTGGCCGGCGGCGCCCCGATCGGCGGCGGTGCATTTGGCTTCTGATGACTGAGCCAGGTGTTGAACGTGGCCGGGGTGACCACGTGGACCGTGCCACGCATCAGCGAGTGACCGGCGCCGCACAGCTCGGTGCACTCGGCCGGGTAGGTCCCGATCCGGTTCGGGGTGACCCGCAGCGTGGTCACGATTCCCGGCACCGCGTCGAGCTTCACTGAGAACTCGGGCACGAAGAAGCTGTGGACGACGTCGAACGATCGCAGATGAAACACCACCGGCCGGCCCTTGGGCAGATAGAGCTGTGACGACACGAGCTGCTTGCCGCCAGACTGCGGGTAGGAGAACTCAAACGCGAACTGACGCGCGGTCACGTTGACGTTCATCTCTCCGGCGTGGGAGCTCTCGTTGGCGCGTAGGACCGCGTACGAATAGCCGCACATGCCGAGAATCAGGACCGCCGGCAGCGCCGTCCAGACGACCTCCAGGCGCGTGTTTCCATGGATCGGGGGCCCGTCGCGCTCCTCCTCGCCCGGCTTCATCCGGAACCTCCAGACGCAGTAGCCGACGACGGTCACGACGATCACGAAGATCGGCACGGTTGCGATCAGCAGTACGTCGTAGAGCGTGTGGTCTCGGTGCGCCTGCTCGGAGGCGGCGGTCGGCCACCAGGGGACCACGAACAGCGTGATCGGGAGGAGAATTGCCACCCCGACCACCCCGACGCAGACCATCTGCAGCACGGGGCGGTTACGAAACACGCTGTCGTTCACCCTCGAGCATCGAACCGCTTGAATCCTATGGGTTCAGTGTGACAAACGGCGCCGCCACGACACCCGTCTCGACACTCGGTTATGATTGAGTCAATCGTTGCAAACTCCGGGGAGTTGCGATGCTTGTTCGCGAGGGGATGACCAGTGTAGTTCTGACTGTTGGCCCTGGGCACACGCTGCGGGAGGCCGCGATCGCGATGTGCGAGCGGCGGGTCGGGGCGGCGGTTGTGCTCGACCCGGAGGCGGGCGGTCCGAGCGTGATCACCGAGCGCGACATCCTGCACTCGATCGGCGCCGGTCAGGATCCTGACTTCGAGCGCGTGGCCGACCACCTGACCTCAGGACTGACCTTCGCCTCGCCGGACTGGTCGCTGGAGCAGGCTGCGGCGACGATGGTCAGAGGGGGCTTCCGCCACCTGATCGTAGTCGAGCACGGGGATCTGGCAGGGATGCTCTCGATGCGCGACATCGTCAGGGTGTGGTGCGGCGACGGCGCCAGCTGCGAGCTGCCGGCCGCCGCAGGCCTCGCCTCCCCGCGCTGAGCAACCCGCCTGCGCTGCGCCGGAGCGCGGCAACTGGCAGACCGCGGCGGGGCACCTCTAATGGTGCTCTTCGGGTAGCTCGTCGACGTCGCGCCGCGTGCTGCGGATCCAGAGCACCGTGGTGACGATCACGATGATCAGGCCGAAGCACCGAGATGATCAGGCTCAGCGTCGTCCCCACTATCGCCAGCGTGATTCCGATCGCGCTCACCAGCGGGAGCAGACTGGGGCCTGGGAGGTGGATCTCTTCGCCGACGGGCGGCGGCTGCTCGCTCATCTGGGGCCGATCCGAGTCATCCGCCGGTCATGCGTGGACGTAGACCACGGCGGCCACGAACGAGATGCCGAACATGAACAGCACGGCAGCGCCGGCGATCAGACCGGAGCGGATGTTTCTGCGGGCGAGCTTTCTATCCATCGGCGGGAATCCTAATCGGTCGGGGGCCGTTTCAAACCGCGGTGCGGCGGGTCAGAGCTTTGCATCGACGACCATGACGCAGAACAGCAGCGCCAGGTAGAGCATCGAGAACAGGTATACGCGAAGCGCCCACCGACGCTCCGCACACCGGTACAGGATCACGGTGCCCAGGACCAGCGTGAAGCCCGAGCACGATCGAGCCGGCCAGGTAGATGCCTCCGAAAGCGCCGGCGCAGAACGGCAGCTGGCTGACCGCGTACAGGAGCAGCGCGTAGAGGACGATCTGACGTCGGGTCTCGCGCTCACCGCGCACGACCGGCAGCATCGGCACGCCGACCTCTGCGTACTCATCCTTCATCAGCAGGCTGAGCGCCCAGAAATGCGGGGGCGTCCAGTAGAAGACGATCGCGAACAGGTAGACCGCCGTCCACGAGAGCGAGCCTCGCGTCGCCGCCCAGGCAACCAGCGGCGGCATCGCGCCGGCGGCGCCGCCGATCACGATGTTGTACGAGGTGCGTCGCTTGAGCCAGATCGTGTACACGCCGACGTAACCGACGAAGCCTCCGAACGCCAGCAGCGCCGCAAGCAGGTTCACCGTCAGCGACATCTGCACCAGCGACAGCAGCGCCAGCGCCACGCCAAAGCGCAGCGCCGCGGCGGGGCTGATCCGGCCCGAGGGGATCGGCCGGCTCGCGGTCCTTCGCATGCGCGCGTCAATGTCGCGGTCCCAATAGTGGTTGACAGCCCCAGCGCCCCCCGCCGACAGATAGCCGCCCAGGCAGGTGAGCGCGATCTTCGACACCGAGGGGTCGCCGGCCACCTCCATGGTGGTCACGGTCGTCAGCAGGAGCAGGGATTGGACCTTGGGCTTGGTCAGGTCGAAGTAGTCGGCCAGGACCTGCCGCGACCGGGCCCCGGTCGTCGCTGTCGCAAGCGAGGCGTTCATCGCTTGCTCCCTCACGCCCGCGCGAACCGCTCGCCGCCGCCGGTCTTCTGCACTACCCCGGTGTCGCGCTCGATCTGGCGACGGATGTCGCGCATCGGCTCCACCGAGCGCACGCGCGGGATCGCGTCGAAGTTGTTTACAGGCGGCGGCGAAGGTGTGAACCACTCGAGCGTATTGCCCTTCCACGGATCCGGGCCGGCGATTTTGCCGTGCTTGAGGCTCCGGGCGACATTGAGGATCGTGATCACGATCCCCACCCCGAGGATGAACGATCCGATCGTGGAGATCAAGTTGTAAGTGGACCAGCCCAGCCCCGGCGCATAGGTGTAGATCCGCCGGGGCATGCCGGACAGGCCGAGCGCGTGCTGGACGAAGAAGGTCGCGTTGAAGCCGATGAACATCAGCCAGAACGACCACTTGCCGGCCCGCTCGTCCAGGAGCCGGCCGGTCATCTTCGGGAACCAGTAGTAGATCCCACAGAAGACCGTGAACACGGATCCGCCCATCAGCACGTAATGGAAGTGGGCGACGACGAAATAGGTGTCGTTGAGCTGCCAGTCGACCGGGAACACGGCCAGGAAGATGCCGGTGATGCCGCCGACGGTGAAGATCGCGATGAACCCGACAGCGAACATCAACGCGGTGCTCATCACGATCGACCCCCGCCACAAGGTCGCGATCCAGTTGAAGATCTTCACCCCGGTGGGGACCCCAATCAAGAACGAGCTGAGCATGAAGAACCCGAGCACCACGATCGGAACCGGCGAGGCGAACATGTGGTGCGCCCAGACCAGGGTCGCCAGGAACGCGATCACCGCCGTCGACGCCGCGATCGCCTTGTAGCCGAAGATCGGCTTGCGCGAGAACACCGGGATGACCTCGGAGATGATCCCGAACCCGGGCAGGATCATGATGTAGACCTCGGGGTGGCCGAAGAACCAGAACAGGTGCTGCCACAGGACCGGCGACCCGTGCGCGGTCGGATCAAAGAAATGGGTACCGAAGTGCCGGTCGGTCAACAGCATGGTGACCGCGGCGGCGACGACCGGCAGCGCGATGATCAGCAGCAGCGCGTAGACGAGCAAGCCCCAGACGAACAGCGGCAACCTGCCCCAGGTCATGCCCGGCGCGCGCATGTTGAGGATCGTCACGTAGAAGTTGATCGCTCCCAGCAGCGACGAGATGCCGGTGATGTGGATCAAGAAGATCCAGGCGTCCTGGCCTCCGTTGGGCGAGTACAGCGACTCCGACAGCGGCGGATAGCTCCACCAGCCGGCGTTGGGCGGGTGGAAGAACAGGGTGATGTAGAACACGATCCCGCCCAGCAGCAGCAGCCAGAACGAGAGCGCGTTCAGCCGGGGGAAGGCCATGTCGCGCGCGCCGATCATCAGCGGCAGGAAGTAGTTGCCAAAGCCGGCCATCACCGGGACGACGAACAAAAAGACCATCGTCGTGCCATGCAGCGTCAGCAGCTCGTTGTAATGCTCGGAGGTCAGCAGCGTGTTGTTGGGCACGCTCAGCTGCAGCCGCATCATCAGCGCCTCGACCCCGCCCATGGCGAAGAAGACGAAGGTCAGGACCAGGTACATGATCCCGATCTTCTTGTGGTCGGTGGTGACCACCCAGTCGACCCAGCGCTTGGTCGTGCGCGGGGTAGCGACCTTGCTGATCGTGACCTGGGGAACGGGCCGGGATGTGGAATCGGTGATCGCCATTAACTAGTTTCCGAGGTCGCCTTGCTTGGTCAATATTGTCCGCAGCTGCAAGACCTGCGAGTTGGCGGTGGCGATCTTCTGCCGCTGGTTGCGCACCCAGGTCCGGTACTGGGCCGGGGTCACCACCTTGACCAGCGCGGTCATTGCTGCGTGTCCGACCCCGCACAGCTGAGCGCACTGCCCGTGAAACAGCCCCGTATGCAGTGCCTTGAACCAGGTGTAGGTGGTGTATCCCGGGGACCGCGTCGACCTTGCCTCCGAGCGAGGGGACCCACCACGAGTGGATCACGTCGGTGGACTGGATCGCCAGCACCACGGTGGTGCGTTCGGGCACCACCATCTCCTGGTATGAGTAGGGCAGCTTCAACGTGAAGTAGTCGTTGATGCAGCCGTTGCCGTACACGTAGCGCCAGATGTACTGGCGCCCCTGGATGCAGATCATGAGCTTCTGGCCGTTGGGCGGCGTCGGTCGCGTGAGCGAGGCCGAGAGGACGAACCCGTTGGCGCTCGAGTTCGGCGGGTTGACGATGCTCGGCAGCTTGACAAAGGTGACCACCGTGAGCACGACCAGGATCAGTGCCGCGGCCACGGTCCAGCTGATCTCCAGCCGCGTGTTGCCGTGCACTTGGGCCGCGACCGCGCCGCGCTTGGCGCGGAACTTGTAGATCGAGTAGGCCAGCCCTCCCTCGACGACCACGAATACGATCGCCGCGATGTAGAGCACGATCTTGTACAGAGTGGCGATGTGGTTGGCATTGGGCGAGCCACCCGACTTCGGGGTGATGAAGCCCGCAAATGCAGCGGGAGCGAGTACCAAGGACGCCAGCAGGAAGACCAGCGTCAGTGACAGCAGACCGCGCAGCCGCCGGCTCGACAGGGGACTTCTGGGGCGGCGCCGGCGGCAGTTGGTGGCGCGGTCGGGATCGAGTCTCAAGGCGGCGGGATTCTATCTGTCAAGGCCCTGACCGTGACGAGCCCAGAGCCTTGATTCAACTGTTACATAGGCCTTTTGCGCGAATCCTGCGGGTGCCGCACCGGGCGCTGGCGAGCTGCGGGGTGCCCTGCCCCGTGCGACTCGTGTGAGCCAGGGCGCGGGTCCCGGGAGGGACGCAAGCACGCCTATACTGGCCGCCCGTTGCGCATCTCGAGGGCCATCAGAGCAGGTGCCTGGGCCCTGGTCGCGGTGGGCGTCAGCGCTCCTGTGCTGCGAAGACACGTGAAGCTCCGACCGGCGGCGGTGATGGTCAGCGCGGCGCTGGCGCCACCGGCGCTGGCCGTGGCCATGGCCCCCAGCCGGCGGCGGGAGATGGCGATCTGCGCGGTCAACATGTGGGCCTATGTTGCCGCCTACGAGCTCCCACACGACGATTTCGAGCGTCAGGCCAAGCGGGTCCGGATCGATTACCCGCTTGACGCCGACCGGATCCTCGGGCTGGGCGTCCCCCCGACGGTCCGCCTCCAGCGGAGACTGGCCAAACCCGGTGCGATCAACCGCTTTGAGCGAGTGCTGGTGTTCTGTCACTGGATCTGGTTCGCGGTACCGCACGCGAGTCTCGTGTACGTGCTCGTGCGCCGCCCCGAGCGGTTCGCCTCTGCGGCCGCGCGGATGTACGCGGTGTTCGATCTGGGGGCGATCTTCTACTGGGCGATTCCCACCGCGCCGCCCTGGTACGCGGCCGCGCACGGACGCCTTCAGGACGCCGGGTTTCCCCGGGTACGACGGATGATGATCGAATACGGCGAGCAGTTCTGGGGGGACCGCTGGCCCGCCCTCTACGATGTCCTGGGAGGAAATCCGCTGGCTGCCATGCCGTCGCTGCACTTTGCTACGTCGATGATGGGCGCGAGCCTGCTCTCAGAGGAAGGTTCGGTCGCTGGCGCTGTGGGTTGGACCTACGTGGCGCTGCTCGGGCTGGCGCTCGTCTACCTCGGTGAGCACTACGCGATCGATCTCGTCGGCGGCGCCGCGCTCGCCGAGGCGGTGCGTCGAGGCGCTCCGCGGGCGGCACCACTTGTGCGGCGGGCGGTGCGCGGCCTGGCCGCCGTCCAGCAACTCGCGAGCGGCGGATAGGAGCGACGGCACCGATGCACGACGAGACATCGATGCAGCCACGCGGTGCCGTGTCTGCCCAGTCACAGCTCCCATCGGGACTCAGATCTGCGGCTGCGCGATGGCGAATCTCGACTCGCTGTCTGAGCAGCTCAGCGGTTCGAGCAGCCCGAGCGGCCCGAGCGCGACGAGCAGCCCGAGCGGCCCGAGCCGTCTGAGCGCAGCGAGGAGATGCCGCGGGTGCGGTTCACGCGCCGGCGCCTGCTCGCGTCACTTTTGTTCGTGGTGTCAACGGTCGCGTTTCTGTACTTCGTGTTGCCCGAGGTGCTGGGCCTGCGGACCACGTGGCACAGGGTCCAGCACGGCAACGGATGGTGGCTGGGCGGTGCGGCGGTGCTCGAGGTGTGTTCGTTCTGCGGCTACATCGCGCTGTTCAGAGGCGTATTCGTCCGCGGGGATTCTCGAATCGACTGGCGCGCGAGCTACCAGATCACCATGGCCGGGCTCGCGGCCACGCGGCTGTTCGCCTCCGCCGGCGCCGGCGGGATCGCGCTGACGGCCTGGGCGGTCACCCGCTCGGGACTGGAGCCGCGAATCGTCGCCTGCCGGATGATCGCGTTCATGGCGCTGCTGTACGGCGTGTACATGGGAGCGCTGGTGATCGTCGGGCTGGGCCTGTATCTGGGGCTGTTCCCGGGGCCCGAGCCGTTCGCGCTCACCGTCGGGCCGGCGATCTTCGGCGCCGTGGTGATCGCCATCTTCCTCGGCGTGTCGTTGCTGCCCTCGGACTTCGACCGGCTCGTCAAGCGCTGGATGCGCGGCGGGCGAGTGGGCCGGATCGCTGGCCAGGTGGCGGCGGCCCCGGCGGCGGCGGCCAGCGGGGTGCGGACCGCGATCGCGCTGGTCCGGACTCGCAACGTCTATCTGCTGGGAGCGCCCGCGTGGTGGGCTTTCGACATCGCGGTCCTGTGGGCCTGCTTCCACGCGTTCGGCGGCTCACCGCCGACTGCGGTCGTGGTGATGGCCTACTTCATCGGGATGCTCGGCAACACGCTCCCGCTACCGGGCGGGATCGGCGGTGTCGACGGCGGCATGATCGGCGCCTTCTCGGCCTTCGGCGTGCCGGTCCAGGTCGCGGTCGTCGCCGTGCTGGCCTACCGGGGATTCGCGTTCTGGCTGCCCACGGTGCCCGGCGTCATCGCCTACCTGCAGCTCCGGCGGACCGTCGCCCGGTGGCGCAGCGCGGAGGAGCCTAGCTATACTTAATGAAGTGACCGACCAGAAGATTGAGAACGTAATCATCGTCGGAAGTGGACCCGCCGGTTACACGGCGGCGCTGTACACGGCGCGCGCCGATCTCGAGCCGCTGGTCATCGAGGGCTTCGCCTGGGGCGGCCTGCTGCAGCAGACGACCGACGTCGAGAACTACCCCGGCTTCCCCGAGGGGATCATGGGGCCCGACATGATGCAGCACTTCCGAGACCAGGCGCAGCGGTTCGGCGCCCGGCTGGAGACCGACGACGCGACCGCGATCGAGTTGTCGGCCGAGGGGGGCATCCACAAGGTCTGGGTCGGTGACCAGCTGCATCGCGCGCGGGCGGTTGTGCTGGCCATGGGTGCGCAGCACCGCAAGCTCGGCGTGCCCGGCGAGCAGGAGCTGGCCGGCCGCGGCGTCAGCTACTGCGCCACCTGCGACGCCGCGTTCTTCAAGGCCGTACCGACGATCATCGTCGGTGGCGGCGACTCGGCGATGGAAGAGGCGATCTTCCTGGCCAAGTTCGCCTCCAAGGTCGTGGTGGTCCATCGCCGTGACGAGTTCCGAGCCTCGGCGATCATGCTCGACCGGGCCCGGGCGATCCCGAACATCGAGTTCCTGACGCCGTATGTGGTGCAGGAATTCGCTGCCGCCGGTGACGGCAAGGCTCTCGCCACCGCCAAGCTTCGCAACACCTCCGACGGCTCAGAGCAGGAGCTCGAGATCTGCGGCGCGTTCATCGCGGTCGGACACGAGCCCCAATCGCAGCTGGTCGAGGGCCAGGTGGAGACAGACGAGAGCGGCTACGTCATCACGCAAGGCCGCTCGACGTTGACAAACGTGCCGGGCGTGTTCGCCGCGGGCGACCTGGTCGACCACACCTACCGCCAAGCGGTGACTGCCGCCGGCTCGGGGTGTCAGGCCGCGCTTGACGCCGAGTGGTACCTGCGCGACACGCCGTTTCCTTTTGACCCGGCGGCCCGGGCGGCCGCCGCGGCCAGCTGACGCGCACAGCGCAGACTGGCAGGCATCCGCAGGGGTGAGGATGTTGCGGCAATCGGGAGCTCAAGCCTGGTCGTAGTCGAAGAAGCCCGCGCCGGTCTGGCGGCCCAGGCGGCCCGACCATCCCAGCCGTCGCAGCAGCGGCGCCGCCCGGTAGCGCTCCTCGCCACGCTCGAGCGCCAGCGCATCGAGTACTGACAGAACGTGATCGAGGCCGATCTCGTCGGCCCAGGAAAGGATCCCACGCGGATAGCCCAGGCCATGGATCATGCCCGCGTCGATGTCATCGGCACTTGCCAGCCCTTCGCCGAGCGCGAACGCGGCCTCGTTTGCGACCTGGCACACGATCCGGCCCAGCACGAGCCCCGGGGCGTCATCGACCCACAGCGTGTGCTTGCCGAGCGTGGCGAAGAAGCGCTCCGCCGCCGCTGCTGCCGAGTCGGAAGAGTCGGGAGCACGGGTCAGCTCGACCAGTCGCGTGGAGCCCAGCGGAGGCAGTGCGTGGAAGCCGACCGCCGAGCCGCCCGGATCCAGCGAGGCCAGCGAGCCACCGGCGACGCAGATCGCCTGCGGCGCGCCCTGAAGCGGCGCCTCGGGCTCCTCGAGGCCGCTCACGTCAAGGATCAAGAACGGCGTGGCCCGCCCCTCCGCCTCGAGCGGCCCGACGACCACCCAGCCCGCCGCTGCCGCGGCTTCACGCAGCCCGAGCGCGAGCGCGGAGTCGCCGGCGATCACCACCAGGCCGTCGCCGCCACCCGCGGGCGGCGGGTCGGGATCGGGGGGACGGTGCTCTCCCGAGGCGGGGTATTCGTAGTAGCCCCGCCCGGACTTGCGACCGAGACGTCCGGCGGCGACGGTCTTGACGGTTATCGGCGACGGCCGCCAGCGTGGCTCGCCGAAGCTCTGCTCGTAAAACGACCGCGACACGTCGAGACCGACATCGACCCCGACGAGGTCCATCAGCTCGAACGGTCCCATCCTGAAGCCGCCTCCGAGCCGGCAGGCGCGGTCGATCTCTTCGATCGTGGCCACGCGCTCCTGCAACAGCTTCAGGGCTTCGAGGCCGAACGGGCGGTTGCAGCGGTTGACGATGAACCCCGGGCCGTCCACCGCTTCGATCACATGCTTGCCCATCGCCTCTCCCGCCGCGCGGGCGATTGCCAGGGCCTGCGGCGAGGAATCGACTCCGGCGACCACCTCGAGCAGACGCATCAACGGCGGCGGATTGAAGAAATGCATCCCCACGACCCGCGAGGGGTCGGGCGCGGCGTCCGCCAGCGCTGTCACCAGCAGCGACGAGGTGTTGCTGGCCAGCACGCACTCACTGGAGACGACGGCACCGAGGCGAGCGAACAGCTCCCGCTTGAGGTCCAGGCGCTCGGGCGCGGCCTCGATCACCAGCTCGCACGGCGCAAGGTCCTCGAGCGCGGGGGCCGGTTCGAGGAGCGCCTGCGCCTGCTCTGCCTCCTGCGATGTCCATCGGCCTCGGCTCGCGCCGCGCTGCAGATGGTCCGAGATCCGGTTGCACCCACGTTCGAGCGCCTCCGGGTCTGGATCGTGGAGCAGCGTGCGGGCGCCCGCCAGGCAGGCGAGCTGGGCGATCCCGGCTCCCATCGTACCGGCGCCGGCCACGCCGATCACGCTCGGTGCGACCCCGGTGTCGGCGCGCTCGGTCACGGCCTGTCGCGGTCAGGCAGGCACGAGCGCGTTTATCCCCGTCAGGGCGCGCCCGATGATCAGCTTCTGGATCTGTGAGGTGCCCTCATAGAGCGTCGTCACCCGCACGTCGCGAAGGTAGCGCTCGACCGGGTGGTCGTCGACATAGCCCGCGCCACCGTGCACCTGGATCGCGGTGTTGGCGCACCTGACCGCCGCCTCGGTCGCGTACAGCTTGGCCACCGAGGTCTCCGTCGTGCTCGGCTTGCCCGCGTCCTTGAGGCATCCGGCGCGGTACACGAGCATCCGCGCGGCATCCGTCTCCACGGCCATATCGGCGATCATCGCCTGCACCAGTTGGAAGCTGGCGATCGGGCGCCCGAACTGATGACGCTCCTTGGCGTAGCTGACTGACTCCTCCACACACCCCTGACAGATCCCCACGCACCCTGCCGCGACGCTGTAGCGGCCCGAGTCGAGTGAGGTCATGGCGATCCTGAACCCATCGCCCACCTCTCCGAGCACAGCATCCTCGGGCACTTCACAGTCGCTCAGCGCAATCGACGCGGTGTCGGAAGCGCGCAGTCCCATCTTGTGATGGATCTCCTGGGGCACATAGCCGGCGTTGCCTTCGGTCTCCACCAGGAAGCAGGCCAGGCCGCGATGACCTTTATCAGGGTCAGTCTGGGCGAAGATCATCGCCACCTTGGCGTTGTTGCCGAGCGAGATCCACATCTTGGCGCCGTTGATCACCCAGCCCGAGTCAGTCCGCCTGGCACGGGTGCGCTGGTTGGCGGCGTCGGAGCCGGTGTCGGGCTCGGTCAGCCCGAAGCAGCCGAGCCATTCGCCCGAGCAAAGCTTCGGCAGATAGCGCTGCTTCTGTTCCTCGGTACCCCAGCGCAGGATCGCCGAGCACACCAACGATGTCTGGACCGAGATCACGGTTCGCATCGCGGAGTCGCCACGCCCGATTTCCTCGACGATCAGTCCGTAGGTCACGTAGTCGAGCCCGGCGCCGCCGTACTCGCGCGGCACGATCGCACCGAGGTAACCCTGCGCCGCGATCATCTGCACGAGCTCTACGTCGAAGCGCTCGTTGCGGTCGTTGTCCCTCGCTCGCTCGACGATCTCGTTCTCGGTGAAGGCTCGCGCGGTCTCGCGGATCAGGCGCTGTTCATCGGTCAGTTCGAAGTCCATAGCCGAGACGCTACATCAGCGAACCGCTGTTGGGGTGCTGAGTCACCCTGAGCGGGCTACGCCGTCTTGCGTTTGTGGCGGGCCGCTTTCGGTGACGCAGAACCGGCCCCCGCCGCGTTGCGGCGAGGACCGGTGTCTGTGCGACTCCGTCTGCTGCTAGCTCACGGGAGGTGCCACTAGCCGCCGTCGGGGAGCGACGACAGCGGTGGCTGGGTGACGGCGATCGTCACCGGCGCTGAGGCGCCGCCGACATTGATCCCGTCAGCGGTGATCCTGGCTCTGAACTCCTTCGGACCGGCGGTGCCGAAGGTCCACCCGAACTGGAACGTCGAGTTGCCATGCACGACCCTCGTCTCGGCGGTGTGCCAATCGCCGTCCTTGCCGAGCTTCTGCAGGTAGATCACGTGGCCGGTCTTGTCCGGGGAGACATCGCCGGAGAAGGTGATGTGACCACCGACGGTTGACGTGGACGAGCTGGCCGACATCGTCACAACATCCTGAACCCCTTCGAACAGGACCTCGCTGTGACGCGCGGGCGCGAACGTGGTGCGCACCTGGTACAGCTCGTTGGTCGTCGACTCGAGATTGGCGAAGCTGTAACTGCCGTCCGAGCCGGTCACCGTAGACGTCACCTCGCGGAAGGGCCCACCGTGCGGTTGGCGGGCGAACAGGCTGACCATCGTATTGGGCTCTGGGTTCGTGGTCCCCGGCTCATACAGCGTGCCGGAGATCGTGAACGGGGCGCCGTTGGTAACGATCGCGTCAGAGGTTTGAATCGTGAAATCGGGGACCTCAGCCTGCTGGATGATGACCGTAACCACATCCGAGACCGCGGCCGCGTTACGACTGTCCCCCCTGAACAGCACGCGCAGGTCGTACGCACCGGGGACCCGGAATGCCCAGGGGATCTGGTAGTTCGAACCGGCGCCCACGCGGCCCCGGGCGAGCGTCCTCCAGCGGTTGCTTGAATCATTCTGCGCCTGCAGGAGAACGGTATCGCCGGAGTGATCCGGAGTCAGGTGGCCCGAGAACGTGATCGGGTGGCGCGTGGTACCGCCCAGCGTGCTGGCGGCGAGGCTGACCAGCGCCGCGACCCGTTCATGCACGGTCTGACTATGGGTCCGCTGCGGTCCGCGTACGAACCAACTGCGGTTGGTCTCCACGATTCCTTCCGCACGGGTGAACTCGTACCGCCCGACCGAGTCAGTGTGAGTGGTCCCGATCAACGTGAAGAACGCACGAGGGTTAATTCGATGGTACAGGCGAATTAACCGGTTGCCGTGGTCGGGCCCCTGCAGCCGGCCAAAGATCAGCACCGCCTCTCCGGCAATGATGTGATGCGGCACTGCGTGGATGGTGAGCCCGCGGTTCTCTCGCGGCGCGGCGCCGGCGACGGCTGGAATGACCGCCGAAACGAGCGCGGCGAGCGCGATCGCGGGCACAGTGAAGCGAAGACGCAATGAAGCCTCCTTAACGCTGCGTTTGGATGAACCTCCGCCGGCTTCCGGCCCGCCTGGAGCGGTGGCGTTAGACGCCCGCATAAACACCCTTTGGGGTGAAGAAGTTGCGCTTCAGATTCACCGTTCGTCGGAAGGTTGCCGACGGTTGGCTGCGCCCCTCGTTGGGAGGTGGCCGACGGGTGGCTGCGCCAAGCGTGAAAAGGTGGCGGACCGTTGGCTGCGCCAATCGTGGGAAGGTGGCCGACGGTCGGCTGCCCCCGTTAGACTCGCGGCTGGTGGATGGCTTTGCGATCGTGCTGCTGGGCGCCATTGCCGCTCTGGTGCTGTGGGTCTGGCTGCTGGGCAAGTACTTCCCGGGATCGGGTATGGAGCAGCTCGGCCTGCGCACTGCGCGTCAGATCACCGAGGATCGCGAGGCGCTGGAGGCCGAGGACCTCAACCAGATGCTGGCCGCGCACAACGAGCGCCGCCGGAGGCGTGGCAAGCCCGCGGTGACGGTCACAGACCTCGAGCTGCAGGTGGCCAATGACCTCAACGAGCAACGCCGCCGGCGCCAGAACTACCTCGCCGACCGTGACCTTGACGAGCTGCTGGAGGTCACCAATGCCCGCCGGCGGGCGCGTGGCCAGCCGGAGCGAACCCGCGCAGAGCTGAGGCGGGAGTTCGGCGCTCGGAGCGGCCCGGAAAGCTGACGCTCGACGGCCGGTGACGCGCTGCCTGATCATCGGGTGTGGCTGCCGCGGGCTGTCGCTGGCGGTGCAGCTTCGAGCTCGCGGGCACGCAGTCAGGGGAACGACGCGCGATCCGGCTCGCGTTGATGCGATCGAGGCCGCCGGCGTCGAGGCGTACGTGGGCGACCCCGACCGGATCGCCACGCTCGCTCCGGCACTCGAGCATGTGGGAGTGGTGTGCCTGCTGCTCGGCTCGGCGATCGGCGACCCCGAGCAGCTCGAGGCGCTTCACGGGACCCGGCTCGAGATGCTGCTGACGCGGATGCTCGACACCACCGTCCGCGGAGTCGTCTACGAGTGCGCCGGTTCTGTGGATGGCAGTCTGCTCGCCGCTGGCCGCCAGCGGATCCGGGACGTCTGCGAGCGCTCGCTGATCCCGTACGTCCTCTTGAGCGCCGACCCGGGCGAGCAACACCGCTGGCTGGCGGCTGCCAGCGCCGCCGTCGAGCGTGTGCTGCGTTAGCTCCCGGTCGAGCGCGTGCTGCGTTAGCTCCCGGTCGAGCGTGTGCTGCGTTAGCTCCCGGTCGAGCGCGTGCTGCGTTAGCTCCCGGTCGAGCGCGTGCTGCGTTAGCTCCCGGTGGGCGCCAGCAGCGGACCGATCCGGTCCAACAGGTCGGCAAGGATGCGCGCCGTGGCGCCCCAGATCAATCTTCCGTCGACGACGTAGGTGTCAGTCCGGATCGGGATCCCGCGGCGGATCAGACGGCGTCGCCCGTATCCGTCGCGCAGCGCCGCGAGCGACAGCTCGAGCACCTCGGCGACTTCACGCGGACTGAGCTTCCAGGTCTGCCCCGGCTCGATCAGGCCGACGAACGGGTGCACGGCGTAGCCGGTGGCGATCGTGGGTGTGGGCTGCAGCGCGCCCACCAGCTCGACCGCTTCCGGGGGCAGACCGATCTCCTCGTATGCCTCGCGTAGCGCCGTCGCCCGCAGATCGGCATCGCTCTCGTCGCGGCGACCGCCGGGGAACGAGACCTCGCCCGCGTGGCTGCGAAGGTCGGCGCGGCGCTGGGTGAAGATCGCCCGCAGCTCACCCTGATCGACGTACAACGCAACCAGAACCGCGGCCTCGATTCTTCCGCGCACGTCGAGTTCGATCGCATCCTCGGTGCTCAAGAGGACGCGCCGCAGGTGCGCGCGGATGGCATCGTCAAGCTGCGTCATCTCCGGACTCTAGTTCCGCCGTTAGACCAGCGGATTGAACAGCAGCCCGGTTGGCACCTTCGGGAAAAAGTAGGTTGACTTGGGCGGCATGCTCTCACCGGCGGCCGCGATTTCTTGCACTCGCTGCACCGGGATCGGGGCCATAAAGAAGGCAGCGTCGTAGGCGGCAGTGTCGATCAGCTCCAGCGCCTGCTCGAAGTCTCTGGCGTAGCGCAGGCCGTTGAGCTCGCTGATGTCGTGGTCGGTCATCTGCAGCGGGCCTTTGAGGATCAGCGCTTCGAGTACCGCGGTATCGAGCCGGCGGTAGGAGTCGGAGTGATCCGGGAGCGCCCTGTCGGCCACCGACTGGTCCTTCAGGTTCAGCATGACCGGCCGGCGAAAATGGGAGTCGATGTACCCGATCCGTACGGTGTCGCCGGCCTCTGGCGCGAGCCCGGCGGTAGACGCGAGGCGCTCGATCTCAAAGTCCCGGCGCAGTGCAGCTGCCAGCGTCTCGTGCTGCTCGGTGCTGAGCCCCCGCACCAGCCGGTGGGTCGGGAACACGGTCAGCCCGGGATCCTCCAGCGCGACGAGGCACATCAGCACGTACCGGTGCGGACCCTCGCCGCCGATCTCCTCCGCGTAGGCACGAGCGGTCTCATAGCGGTGATGGCCGTCTGCGATCAGCAGCTCGTCATCTTGCAGCGCTCGGGTCACGGTTTCAATCGCGGACGCGTCCTGGATGCGACCGAGGCGGTTTACGGTGCCGTCGTCGTCGGTCGTCTGCGCCCACGCCTCGGCACCCTCAAGCGCGCTGCGGACGACCTGCGCAGGATCCGAGTAGAGCGAGAAGATCGGCGACAGGTTGGCCTGGGTGGCTCGGGTGAGGCGCAGCCGGTCCTCGCGCGGGCCCGGATGGGTGCGCTCGTGGGGCCGGATCCGGCCGGCGCCGTACTCCTGCACCCGCACGCAGGCGAAGAATCCGCGGCGGGTCCTGCGCCGCCCGTCGGGCCCGGTGTAGTCCTGCTCCAAGGTCCACAGCGCGGGCGACTCGTCCTGCACGACCACCCCGTCGGCGCGCCAGTCCTGCAGCAGCGCGGCCGCGCGCTCGTAGCGATCGTCACCGCCCTCGGGAAGGTCGATCGCGACGACGTTGTATGGCGAGCGCGCTTGCAACGCGGCCCGCTGCTCGGAATCGATGACGTCATAGGGAGGAGCCACGACGTCCTGAAGCCCGCCCGTTCGCTGCAGGTTGTACCTGAGGGTCGGAATCGGCTGAATCTCGGGCATCGGCGCAACGCTACTCGACGGAGCAGCCGGGGCCGACCCCACTTGCGACGCCGGGATCCGTCCGCCTCGCATGCGAACATATGTCCTTACTTGATTTGAGTGGATACGTCCGCTTGCAGGGTTAGCTTGGCGGGGCGATGGAGATTGCGGAGTGCCCGATCGTTGAGCATGCGGGGTCGAGCGTGGTGCGGGGCGGGTGGTATGGCAGGCCGCCGCATCGGCGGTAGCGGTGGTGGTGCAGGCCGGCGAACGGGGATCCGAAGCACCGGTTCACATCGGTCCTGACTCGGCAGGGCGACGCGCACGCGTATTGCGTGGAGTGCTCGGCGGCGTTGGAGCCGTGGGAGGGGCAGGCGGGCGCTCGGGAGTATCGGTTCGCCGCGCGTGAGGTCGGCGAGGCGCTGGTGTTGGTAGCGAAGGGCACCAGTTATCGGGTGGCGGCCGAGATCGCGCGCCAGAAGGCGGGTCGAGTGCCGCCGGGTCGGCGGAGTCGGCGCTCGCCGGCTAACGAGGGGCAGCTGGTCGCCAATTGGGTCGATGTCTGCAGCGAGTTCGTATGTGCGGATCAGCTGCCGGAGCGCTGGCCGCACACGATCGCTGTCGACAGCCAGAACTTCCGTGTCAATAGTGGCCCCAACGCCGGCCGTGGGTTTCATGTCTTCGCGGCTGTTGGTCGCGACCAGGCCGAGCCCGGGAAGTGGGCACCGGTCCCGCGGGTCTGGCGCCTTGAGCCCTTTGCTCGCAAGGATGTGCCGTGCTGGCGGGCTTTCTTCGGAGGCCTGGAGGGAGCGCCGCGGGTGATCGTCAGCGACGCCGACAACGCACTGGCTCTGGCGATCCACAGCCTGTACGGCGACACGATCGAGCACCGCCAGTGCGAGTGGCACCTGGGGCGCAAGCTGCGCCAGCAGCTCCCGGATGAGCTCTTGTCCGACCGCAGCCATCCGATCACCCGCGCGCTCCTCGTGCCCTTCCGCAGCCTCGAAGCCTGGGATCGCCTCGAGCACGCGATTCGCGCCGAGCACACCGACGGCGAGTACCGCCCGCTCGGGCTCGCGATCAAGTGGTTGGACACCTACGGCAAGATCGCCCGTGCGCAGATCCCCAGCCGCGACCCCAGCGGCCTGAACTCGACCGGCCCAGCCGAGCAGATCCTGCGCGAGATCGACCGCCGGATCGGCGACCGCGTCGGCTCCTTCACCAACCGCGCCCGCCTCGCCAAGCTGCTCGACCTCATAACGCTCGACCTGCTCGGCAGAGCCGACGGCCGCGACTGGGCCGACCGACTCAGAGAGCGCCTCTACCTCGCCCGCGGACGCCCAGAGAACCAGCGACCTCACGACGACCCCAAGGGCGTCCACTCGCTGTTTCTCTGAGGGCAAAACGTATCCATCCGAATCGAACGTTCGGAGTCAGTGCTAGTGGCATACCCCGTTTACCTCGGAGAGCGAGCCCGTGAGCTTCGCCTCAAGAAGCACCTATCGGTCGACGAGCTGGCCGAGCGGTTGGCGCTGCCGAAGACGACGATCTACTACTGGGTCAGGGACCTTCCGCTCGGCCGGGAGCGACGCGAATCACCCCACAACGCAACCAGGGCGATGCAGCGGAAATATCGGCGCCTGCGAGACGCTGCCTACAAGCTGGGCTGGACGGAGTACGACGAACTGCAGCTCGTGCCGACGTTCCGCGACTTCGTGGTCCTGTACATCGCCGAGGGATATAAGCGGGATCGAAACACCGTGTCGATCACCAATTCCGACCCTGCGATAGTCGCGATGGCAGCCAGCTGGCTGGAGCGCCTCTCGGGGCGCACACCCTCGCTCAGGATCCAGTACCACGCTGACCAGCGCACCGAGGAGCTGAGGGCCTTCTGGGCCGCGAAGCTCGGCGTTGACCCCGAACCCATTCGCTTCCACCCGAAGTCGAACAGCAGCCAACTGCGAACCAGAACCTGGCGCTGCGTACACGGCGTCGTCGCCGTCGCCGTCCACGACACGCTGCTTCGAGCGCGCCTGCAAGCTTGGATGGACAGGGTGTTCGCCAGCTGGGGTTAGACTCGCCGGGACGGGGCGTAGCGCAGCCTGGTAGCGCGCCGCCTTTGGGTGGCGGAGGTCCCCGGTTCAAATCCGGGCGCCCCGATTGCCGTATCCCCAGTAAACACGGGCACTTAGGCGCCGCCGGGGGAAAACGTCGTACCAAGCTCGTACCGATTTCCCCGGCGGCACCGCCCCCCGGCCTGCTGGTGGCGGTGGGCTTCGTGCACGCCACGGCGGCGCCCCTGAGCCCATACGCGCCCGCCTAAGCGCTCCCGGGGCACCCGGTGGCAGGGTTGGTCGGTAGCGTAACCAGCGCTGGTAGCGCCGGGCGCTGCGTGCGCGCCGGACGGCCCACGTCTATACGCTTTGCTGCATGCCGCACACCGCCAGTCCGCCAGCACCCAGCATCAGACACGCAGATGTCCTCACGGTGCGGTATGCGAAAAATCCCGACGGCTGGGTCACGGCGCAGATCGCCGAGGTGCCCGCGGCGATCTCGCAGGGGCGCGATGTGGAAGAAGCGTGGGCAAACGTGCTTGATGCACTGCACGACCTAACCCATCCACAGACCAAAGCCGAGCGCATTGCGACGGCGCTTCAGGCGCGGGTGATCGAACCGCTGCTGGGATTGCTGCGCCGCTAGCGTGAAGCGCCGGGCGCTTCAGCGCTGGCTGGGCCAGCACGGAGCGCTATTGCATCACCACGGAAGCTCGCATGACGTGTGGTGGTCTCCGGGGCCGACTGGTGGACGGTTCGCCGCCGTTCCGCGCCACCGCGAGATCAAGCCCAGCACGGCGCGAGCGATCTGTGATCAGCTGGAGGTGCCGCGACCGCCCTCACTGCGCTGAGCGCACCCGGCAGCTCCACACCGTCAGTCGGTCCACAGCGCCGTCAGCCGCGCTACCGGCTCGGTGCGATGGTCTGCGGGCTTGCGCTCATAGGCGCTGTGCCAGGCAGCGCGGGTTGTGGTGAGCGCCGCGGCGAGGTCGTTCGCGTCTTGGGGGATGCGTCGCAGCACGCATCGCCACGCGGGGTGAAACGGAAACCCGGCCTGGCGGTAGTCGGCCAGGGCGTCCCTGGCTTGGGCGGGGGTGTGGATGGGGGTGGGGGCTGGCTTCAGGGCGTCAGGGCGCTGGGCAGGGCGGGCCTTGCCGTCGCGCCCGACGGTCCTGGCGGGCATGGGGACCGCACCGGCCTGCGCTAGCAGCCGGCGCAGCTTGGCGACGGTGTGGCGGTCTGCGCCCACCTGCCTGGCGATCTCTCGGTTGCTGCGCGCTGGGTTCTCGCGCAGCGCCGCGATGATCTTCAGCCGATGCTGCGCGTTGCTGACCACCATCAGCTGCAAGGTATTCGCGCGCGAGCCTGCGTTCAAGACAAACGTCTTCGCGATCGCGAAGGCGACTTTGAGCGCGTCAGCTGCGCCGGGCGGGGTGGGATCGACCAAATCAGATCTTCTCCCCAGCGGTCCACCCGGCTGTGGAAAAAAGCCGCGAAAATGCTCGCGCTCAGAATTGCTCGCGATAATCGGCGCATGGCCGATGATGAGCTGCCGCGCGATCCTGATTGGGACGCAGCACCGCTGGGGGTGGAGGCAGCCGATGGCCAGCTGGTGTGGATCGTGGGGCCTGATGGCGAGCGTGAGGGACCGATCCGGCTATCTGCACCAGCACCTGGTGCGCGGTCAGTTCGGGACGCCCAAGACCCGGCGCTCCACCCGCAGCGTGCCGATGGCGCTTGAGGTCGCCACCGCGCTTGAGCAGCTGTCTCACACCAGCCGCTGGCAGTATGACGACGATTTGGTGTTCGGGCACCCCGCCACCGGCAGGCCGCTCTACGTCGCCGGACTCGGGCGACGCATGAGCAAGGCGCTCAAGGCCGCCGGGTTAGAGCCACGGCGCTTTCACGATCTCAGGCACACGTTCGGAACCCAGTGCGCCGCCGCCGGGGTGCCGATGCGCACCCTTCAGGAGTGGATGGGGCACAAGGACATCAAGACCACCCAGCGCTACGCTGACTATGCCCCCAGCAATCGCGAAGCCGACATGATCGCCGCCGCATTCGCCCGCCAAACGCCCGAGCCGGTTCCGGCCTGAATAGCCTTACTGCATGGGCAAACGGAAAGGGCGCAAAGCCTGGCTCGTTACGTGGCAGCGAGACGGCATCGACGCGGACGGGGAGCCCGACACTATCGCGGCGATCCTGCGTCCCCAGCTCCGTCCTGAGAGCGTCGGGCAGCTCATCGAACGCCTTTAAGCCCAGTGCCAACTGGCTCCGGTGGACATGCTGAGGTCCCTCGACAGCAATCCTTATCCATACGAGCTGGTCGAGCCACAGTTCACGATGCCCGATGGCTCTGTGGGCATCAGGGAGGCACACGCCGTCACATGCGGCCACAACCCCTATCTGTGGGCACGTCGGGTCGACAACCTACGTTGGGCAGATCCGGCCGATCCCGAAGCAGGACTCGATTGGGACGAACGTCCCGCACCCGGCTAAGCGCTGAACGGGCATGGCGGGAGGGATCGGTCCGTCGTACCGTTCTTCGTACCTTTCTTAGCGCACCTCAGCGCATCTCAGAGCACGCAAAGGCCCGTAACACTGGCCACAGCACCCCGTATCACGCCGTGTACCCGGTTCAAATCCGGGCGCCCCGATTGTTCGCACGGTGCTGTCGGCTGACGCCAGCAGTGACGGGTGACGCCAGAAAGCCGCGCTGTTGCTGGCGATCCGCGCCCCGGGGGCGCGGGATCGCCAGCAAGAGCGGGGGCGGCGAGCGACAGCAGATTGCGGCGCCGCGAGTCACGCCGCGAGTCACGCTGGCGCCGTGACTCGACGCGGCAGCGGTGCCGTACCGTGGGCGGCGCGGCGCGGCTGTCTCGCGTCGCCGGGTCCCGGGCGTTGCTGCGCCGCGGGGCCGCTCCTCTCCCGCGCGCCGCCGTGATGCGCCCTACGCGCGCGTGCGCCGCGCCGACCGCCCGCCGCGACCGATCAGCCCGGTAGCCCGCCGGCGAGACGCAGGGCGACCTCTTACCGGCAGTAAGAGGCTGCGTCGCCCCGAGTCGACGCCGGCGCGACAATCCTCGCATGCAGAGGGACGAGAAGTTTGAGTCACGACTGAAGTTTCCGGCACGCGCCCACCGCCTGAGCCGATGTCGGTTGCACTAACTCCGCCGTCGCCAGGGGCAGGTGCCGGGCCCACCAGCCACCCCGCAGCCGGGTCGGGCGCCCCGACAAGCGGGTCATCGCCCGGCTGCGCCGCCAGCTCATCGCCAAGCACGGCGAGCGCTGCACCGTCTGCGGCGCGGTCGAACGCCTCGAGGTCCACCACGTCGACGGCGACCCCGCCAACAATCGGCTGAGCAACCTCGAGCTCCGCTGCCTGCCTCACAACCCGCGCGGCGCCGCTCACCAACGACTCGTCGCCGAGCAACGACGACGATCCAACGTCCGTTGACACTCGCCGCGATTCGCGCCGGCGATTTCAGGGTGGGGGGAGACCCCTAAGCGACGCGCCGCCCAGAGCGAGCTCAGCGACCGCGAGGAAAACCCCGGCCCGGGGGACCGCCACAAGCGTCAGAATTGCCCCGACCGAGCGTATCCACGAGCTCTGAGGCGAGCAAAGACAAAAGTTTCAGATGGGCAACAACCTGCCACAAACTGGTAGCGGCTGCTCTGTCGCTTCCCAGAGCGCTGGGCGTCGCCCCGCACCGCGAGCCGCTAGCGCCGTGAGCGATGATCCGACTCGTGGACGCGCTGCAGCGTCAGACGCTGAGAGCGGCGATCGACTCCCACCGCCGCCTCGAGCTCGCCATCCAGGAGCTCGCCGGCGAGCTCGCCCGTCAGCATCGTCGCGTGACGCTGCTCGAGCAGGCGCTTGAGATCAAGATGGCCCGACCCGGCCTGCGGTCGAGACAGGCCGCGGCGCTGACGCTGCGCGCGGAGGGACAGAGCCTGAGGATGATCGCCGCAGGCTCGGTTTCGCGCGCTCGACTGTCGACAGGTGGTGCGCGGAGACGCGGACGCGTGCCCGCAGTGAGTCAACGCGCTCGACTGCCGGATGATAGCGACCAGCGACAC
>CAVWOK010000002.1:495000-795031 GCA_963756585.1 uncultured Solirubrobacterales bacterium
CCACCCGAAGCGCCGCCGAGCGCGCCGAGGACCAACCTCGAGACGAGCTCGTCGACTACGCGGAACGCGGCGTCACCGTCGGCGAGTGGTAGCAGGAGTGGACCACGTCGCCGCTCTGGGCCCGCCCCGCCCGTCTACCAACATCTACACCGCGACTGCACCCGCAAGTTCGCACAGGCCTACGGCGAATACTGAACTGTGACGTCGACAACGTCAACGACGCCGAGTGACTAAGGGGCGAGCGAAACTGCTACTCGGTCGCGGCGCTGCGGGTCATGTACAACGACGCGCGGCGACACCAGGCGGGGATGCTCGTGGACCGAAAATAGTTCGCGGGGCTCGGCCTGGAGCAGTCCAAGGGCCGCAAGAACAAGCAGCTGCCAGCGCAGGCCGACGTCGCGCGGATGATCTCGCTCGCCGACAGCTCCCCCCGTCGTCCGCGGCGTACCTGTAGACTGCGTGCTGCAGACGGCGCGACCGAGCGAGCTAGACGAGCTGCAGTGGGACGACTTCGACTACAGCGCCGAGACGGTCCGGATCGACAGCCAGTGGAACGCGCACACGCGGACGATCACTACACAAAGCACGACTCGCGGCGGACGATCGCGATGACCGCCACGGTGGTCGAGCGGCTGCAGGCGCTCCCGAGCGAGTCGGCGTGGGTGTACACGACGCTCAGCGGCACCCACTACACGCCCTCGTCGCGGTGCTTTCACTGGAACCGCGTCCGCTGAGCCGCGGGGCTCGGCAACGTGCCGCTGTACCTCGCGACCCGCCACTTCTACGGGTGGTACGCGCTCAACGTGCTGGAACTGATACAGCACGTGATCGCTCTGCACCTGGGGCACGAGGACGGCGGCAGGCTGGTGCGCGAGCTCTACGGCCACCCCGACGCGGCGATGCCGCGCGAGCGGACGCGGCACGAATACCGATCGGTCGCGCCCGTCGAGCCGTTACGGCCAGCGGCGCGAGCGTCCTGAGATACGATAGGACGCCCGCGCGGCTCAACGTCGGGCCGTTGGGCATATGCTCTGCCAGTGTCGAACGACAAGCCCCCAATCCCCGAGCCAACGAAGCGCTAGGTAAGGCGGCGATGCGGCTTTGGGTGTGTCATGTGCGGAAAGCCACTCTACGAGTACGACCACATCGTCCCGTACGAGATAGCCAAACAGCACGCCATCGAAAACATAGTGCTTCTCTGCAATAACCACCACGCGGAGAAGACGAAAGGGCTCATAAAAGAGGCCGAGGTCTGCGATGCGCTTAGCTGTCCGTTCAATGTTGTGGCGGGAGAATCGAGCCGCTTTCTTCTGCGTTACAGAGGAGGCATCGGCAGCGTCGAGATCGACTAGATGGAGTTCTCGTGGACGGACATGCGCTCTTACTACTTCGTGGTGCCCCTCGTGATCGACAACCTCCCCGTCGTCGTGCTGACTCTGATGAGGGGAACCTTTTGGTGACGATGCAGTTGCTCTACTCGGCTAATCGTCTGCTCGTGAGCATCCTGCGCAATGAACTGATCACTCGATCGAGCCCTCGGACGTGACATTCGTTGGTCGACGACTGATCGTTCGAACCGGCGCTCGCAAGCTCTCCGCACATCTACGTTTTGATCCCCCATCAGGCGTCGCCATCGAGCGCGGTCGTTTCTACCACAACGGCATCGAGGTGGATGTCTCGAAAGACTGGATCAAAGTGCCCGTGAACCGCCGAGTGGGGGGCATCAACGTCGTACAAGCGATGATTGGCATAAAGGTCGGACGAGGCCCCGATGTCCCGACCGTATTCATCTTCCCGCTACCGCTGCTCAGCTATCGGGTCCTCCCGCCGACCCAGGGCTCATTCTGTTTTCCGCCTAGGCCGTTCTTCGAGTCACGCCGCGAGTCACGACCCTTCCGAATCGCAGTGCTGGCGCGGTTCGCGTAAACGCCCCGATTCAGAGGTCTTCACGTTTGACCTCGGTTGATGTTCACGTTTGTGTCGGACGTCACCGCGATTCATTCATTGAACGGCGAGCCGTGTGTTCGCCTTCGAGCGAACGAGGTCCCGCTGCCGCGTTGGCCCCGTCCAGGGCAGACAGCGCCCGACGGCCGGCCCTCCACATCAGTCTCAGCCGTGGCGCTCAGTCCGGTCCCGCGAGCACGAAGGCAATGTCGTCCACAAAGCAGTACGACCAGTCCTCGCCTGGCTCCAGCGACGTCACGATCGGATGGCCGCTGTCGCGCGCGTGGTGCGACGCGTGCCGGTTGGGAGAGGAGTCGCAGCAGCCGACACGGCCGCACGTCCGGCAGACCCGCAGGTGGACCCACCACCCGCCGGTCGCCAAGCACTCCTCGCAGCCTTGCACCTGATCGGGAGGGTCCACCAGGACCTGATCGAGATGTGCGCAAGCGACCATCGGACCTCCGTTCACATTCGTCGGGACCGTGCCCAGCCGGGCGACGGGTGCCGCTGCTGGCACCTGCACTGGACATTGCCGAAGCTGTCAAGTGGGCGGCGAGCCGGTGTCGGCGCCGGTCCTGCAGGTGCCTCCAGCTGGTTACGATCCAATCGAGCCCCCGTAGCTCAGCCGGATAGAGCAACGGCCTTCTAAGCCGTGGGTCGCAGGTTCGAATCCTGCCGGGGGCGCTCCTCCTGCAATCAAAGTTTCCGGGGTGGGGCGGCATCTCTCTGTACCGCCGGCGTGGCCCGTTCGTGGCCTAAACGTCCTCGACATTCCCATCCGTCCGGATCTTGTCCGGACCACTGGGGCCCAACGGCTCCAACAGCTGCCGCGCAAACACGCTCGGCCCACCACCGCTCAAAGCCAATCGCGTCAGGAGCGGCCGCCACAGTGTCCATGGTTGCAACTTCTCTACTGAATTCAGGTTGATGCCCGCGCCGGTCCTCGAAACGAGCCCGCGCGAGCCGCCGGCTCGTGGTCGCGGGTCGAGAAGGGCCGCAACCGGTTGGCGGCGGGTGCAGCGCTTGGGTGTCGCCGCGCGCGCTGCGCACCACCGTGGAAGAACTGTTCGGCGGTGGGAACGCGGCCGTCGTCGCGGTCGCCGACGGTCGTGCTCACGAGTCGGGTTTAGCGGTCCCACGGCCGAGGAAAAGGGGCTCTCAGGTAACGACGGGCGCCGTGGTCCGCGAGCGGGGAAAGCGAACGCCGCCGTCGATATGGACGCGGACGTACTCTCCCGGGCCGGGAGCCGGAAGCGGCGCCACCACGTACAACCGGCCATTCTCGATCTGGAGCTCGAGCCGCACGCCGTCCTCAATCGGGATTGCGCGAGTCACCTGCCCCTGCAGTGGACCGGCGGGATCGAGCACCACGTGCGCCGGTCGGGTCAGGACCACCTCCGGGCCGTCGTCGAGAATGCCGTCGAAGCCGAGAAACCGCGCGACCTCGATGCTCGGCGGCTGCTCGAGCAGCTCACGTGGCGGGCCGGTGGCGACCAGCCGGCCGCCGATCAGGATCAGCAGGCGGTCCGCCAACGCCCATGCCTCGGCACGATCGTGGACGACTACGAGCGTCGCGCGCGTGGTCGAGCGTAGGGCCGAGAGCGCGTCTTGCAGCAGGCTGGCGCGGACCTCAGCGTCGAGCCCGGCGAACGGCTCGTCGAGTAGCAGCACGTCGGGCGCAACCGCGATCGCCCGCGCAAGATGAACCCGGCGCCGTTCGCCCCCTGAGAGGGTGGCCGCGGGACGGTTGGCCAGATGCTCGGCACCGATCGCGCGGAGCGCGTCGCGCGCTCGGGCTGTGCGCTCTGCGCGCGGAACGCCCCACCAGGCGAGCGCCAGGGCGACGTTGGCCAGCGCGGTGCGGTGGGCCAGGTCAGGAGACTGGAGCGCGATCGCCACGCGTCCCGGCCGCTGCACCGAACCACCCGCCGAGGGCAGGGCGCCGGCGAGAGCGTCGAGCAGCGTGCTCTTTCCGGCGCCGTTGGGTCCGAGGAGCGCGACGATCTCACCGGCCCGCAGCTCGACGCTCACGTCGTGCACCACCTCCCGCCTGCCGCGCCTGACGCTCAGGTGCTCGCAGCGCAGAAGCACACGCGTGGCGGACGCCGCCTCGCTCACGCCACCGGCCGGAAGCGCATCCGGATGCCGTCGCTTCGGTGCTGGAGCACCCCGAGACCGCACATCAGGATCAGGATCAGCCCGATCAGCACGATCCCGATCGCCACGGCGTCGGCGTAGTAGCCGCCGTTCACCTCGTAAAGCGTTGCGCTGGCGAGCGTTTGGTCATAGGCGTAGATGTTGCCGCCGATCAGGGCGACAGCGGCTACTTCCGCCAGCGATGTGCCGAGCGCCGCGATGATGGCTGCGATTACGCCGACCCGCGCCTCCCGGAGAGCTAGCGCCGAAACTTGTCGGCGGCCGGCGCCGAGTAACCGAGCCTGGGCCAGCAGCCCAGGTGGAAGCGCCTGGAACGCGGCCGCGCTGAGGGCCACCACGAACGGGAGGGCGAGAATCGCCTGCGCGATGAACACTGCCCGCCTCGTCCAGATCAGGTGCAGGAAGCCGAGCGGCGCCGGCGGGCTGAACAGCACGAACAGGAACACTCCCACGAGCACGGGCGGGATCGCGAGGCTTGCGTTGGCCAGCGCCCGCAGGACGTTCCTGCCCCGGAAGCGTCCGAGCCCGAGCGCGAGCCCGATCGGCAGCCCGATCACGGTCGCGAGCGTGGTCGCGACCACCGCCACCTGGACGGTGAAGCAGATGATGTCGAGCAGCTGCGGGTTGCCGTGCACGATCAGCGGCAGTGCCTTCTTCAGCTCGTCCCAGATCAGGCTCACGTCATGCCGTTCTGAAGCGCAACTGAATGCCGCTCGTGCGCTGCTGGATCACGGTCAGGGCAGCGATCAGCACCAGGATCAGGGCGAGCAGGACGAGCGCGATGGCTGTCGCGTACGGCTCGTGCGCGCTGTAGTTGAACTGCTCGAGCAGCGCGCTGGCCAGCGTCTCGTCGTGGCCCTGGAAGTTGCCGCCCACGATCACCACGGCGCCAACCTCCGAAATCGTGGCGCCGAGCGCGGCGATCAGCCCCGCGACCACGCCGATCTTGGCCTCGCGCAGGGCCAATACCGACAGCTGTACGGGGCCGGCCCCGAGCGCCCGGGCCTGAGCCAGCAGCCCGGGCGGGAGGGCCTGGATCGCCGCGGGGGTGAGCGCGACGATGTACGGCAGGGCGAGGATCGCCTGGACGATGTACAGCGCGGTCAGCGAGAACTCGATCTGCAACGAACCGAAGGCACCGTGGGGCAACAGCAGCAGGAGCACGGCGATCCCGACCACCACGGCCGGCAGCGCAAGACTCGCGTTGGCGAGGATCTGCAGCGCTCTGCGGCCGCGGAAGCGGCCCAGCCCGAGCGCCAGCCCCATCGGCAGTCCGATCACCAGCGCCGCCGTGGTAGACACGACCGCCACGCGGACCGTGACCCACAGCAGGCCCATGAGGTACGGATCGCCGTGCGCGATCAGCGGGATGGCGCCGTGTAACTGCTGCCATAGGTAGCTCACGTCAGCGGATCGTGGCTACTTGGGGGCCCGCTGGACGTACACCAGCTGCCCGTTGGTGAGCCGGTACACCGTGCCCACCGCTGTTCCCTGGCCGATCGTGCGCGAACCAGGCTTGGGCAGCGGCGCGACCGTCTGACCCGGCTGGACATAGATGCTGCGAGCGGCGCGCAGGCCGTGGCTGGTGATCGTGCCGGCCAGATGCAGCGAGGACAGCGCCGCGAGCAGGAACGCGACGGCCAGCACGATCCCCAGGTCGAACAGGTTTACGAGCCCGTCGAGTGGGTCGCCGGCGCGATCTTCTCGGCTGCGGGCGTGGGGGGTGACGGAGATGATGGGGTGCCTCCTACGGGTCGAGGATCGCTGATCACCGCGGCCAGGTACTGGAGATCGGACAGATCCTGGCTGTACATGCGGTCGCGCGAGAGCGACAGGCCGAAGGCCACGGCGCCGATCAGCAGCCCGACGACCGTGACGCTGAAGGCCACGCGCAGGTCGTGGCTCAGCTCGGCGGTGTTGCCGGCGGCCAGCCCGGTCAGCGCCGGCGAGAGGGGGATCAGTGTGCCCATCAGCCCGAGCGCCGGGCCTGCGCGGACCAGCACTCGGGTCCGGGCCAGGCGCCGCTGAGCGTCGAAGTCGAAGTCGGCCAGGGCCTTGTTGACCTGATGCTCGCTGCCGTCGCGGCGGACGTGCTCGATGATGAACGACAGCGTCGCCGCCATCGCCGGGCTGCGCGCCACATCCCGCACGGCCGCGGCCGCCGCCGGGCGGTTGCTCTCCAGGAGCGCCCGGTGCGCCTGCTCGGCCCCGGCCTGTAGCGCCGCGAAGCGCCTGCCACGCCGCGTGCGCAGCTCGACCAGGTAGCTGCCGAGCTCGTAGATGACGACCGCCAGCGCGAGCAAGGCGAGGATCAGCACAGGCACCTGGAGCGCGCTGGCGACGTGGAAGATCGCCTCGTCGATGCTGTGGGAACTGAGGGCGAACAACACGGGCACGTCGCTGAGGATCTCAGTTGCCTGGCCGCAACGTCCGCCGGCGGTCGCGCCAGCCCAGTTCGCGAGCGGCGCCGAGACCGAGCAACAGGACGACGGCGAGGGCAGCGCCGACCTTCGGGAGCAGCGAGGCGCGGATCGCGCGGCGGGCCGGTGGCGCGCTGGCCACCGTGGCCGGGACGACGTGGACGAGCGGGCTGGCGCTGGGGTTCAGGGCAATCACATCGCTGATCAGGCGTCCCGCGACGACTGGTCCCGTCGGCGGGGGTGAGGGTGCCGCCTTGGAGGCCGGATGCGGCTTCGCGGTCGCATGGGGGCGGGGATGCGGCTTCGCGGTCGCATGGGGGCGCGGCGTCCTCGGACTGGCGTGGGGCGCCGTGGCCGCCGATGTGGGGGCTGTCTGAGTGCTGGCGGTACTGGTAGGTGTCGTCTGAGTCGCGGTGGAGGTGCTGGTGGTGTTGCCGCTGCTGCGCTCCGGCGCGGATGACTTCGATCCGCTGGCGTTCGTGTTCCCCCGCCGTCCGCCCGGATGATGGCCGGCGCTCTTACGCGGACCGGTCGGGGAGTGCGAACGGGGCTCGGTGCCCGCCCCGCGCCGCTTGTGGGTGCCGGACGTGGCCGGCGCCTTGCCGCCGACCGTGATCGGGATCGAGGCGACACCGCCTCCGCCGGCGGGGTCGGTGACCTGGACCGTCACCTCGTACTGCCCGGCGCTGGTGAAGCGGATTTGGGGCACGGGCGACGTCGAGCCCGGGGCGCCTCCCCCGAAGCTCCACGCGTACGAGAGCCCGCTCGCATCAGACCCCGTGACTGCGGCCCGGAACGTCACCGCGCCACCGACCGGCAACGCGGTACGCGACGCGTGCACGGTGACCGTGAGCAGCGCCCCCTCGAACACTTCAATCGCGATCGGCTGCGCCTGCCCGTTCAGCGACTGCTGCACCTCGTCGAGGTAGTCCTGGTCCGAGCCGCCACGCCAGGGCCGGTCATACTGATTCAGCGATCCCAGCGATTCGACCACCGGCGCCTGCGCCGTGTCGTTGAAGTCGCTCGGGGAACCGAGGTCGGCGGGCTTGAGTGCCGACCCGGGGGCCGCCTGGGGCGAGCCGTCCGCGTTCAGGACCGTGATCCCCTTCACGGCGCCGAGCGGGACCGGCGTCTGCATGCATCCGAGGAGCGTAGCCAGGCTCCAGGTTCCGGTCTGGGCACCGCTCGGCGGCAGCTGCACCGCCACGAAGCCGCGGCGGCCAAGTTCCTGCATGGTCTCAGGCCCGCCGTAGATCGGGCAGCGTGTGGGGTCGGCCTGGAGTGCCCCGAGCGTGACCGAGTCGGTGGTGGTCCCATTCGAGGTGTAGACGGTGGCCGACACGAGCACGTCAGTGCTGTTGTCGGCCAGCGCGCCGGCGCTCGTGGCGCAGAGCGTGACGAGCGCGGATAGGAGCGCCAGCGCGAACCGTGCCACCACCGTGAACCTAATGCACGACGACCGTCCTCAGACCCGAGGAGCTCGTGGCCTGGCCCCGCCGGAGATACCTGAGCTGCAACACCCAGCCGGTCTTGCGCTTGAGTCTGGCGTGCAGCGCGACCGAAGTCTTACCGACGGCCGGCTTCGTGGTCGCGAGGACCTTGAAACGAGCCGCCGCGCCCGGAGTCGTGTTGAGGCCCAGTAACTCGAGCTTGGCGCCCGAGGCGGCCGCCGGTGTGACAGCGCCGCGGATGGTCACCGCTCCCGTTCGCGTGACTTTCAGCGACCGGAGGCGGACACGAGAGGACGGCGCCGGCCCGATCCTCACCCTCACGGTTCGCGAGCCGGCCGCCACCACCTGCCCGGGGTCCTGGTAGTGGACCTTGATCTGCCAGGCGCGGGCACCGAGCGGCGCCGACACCGCGAAGTTTCCCTGGGTCGCGCGGAGCCGAACGCTGCCCACCCGCCGGAACCTGCCCTTTTTGCCGACCGCACGGACGAGGACCGCAACGGTGCCCTTCACGTGGCCGGTCCCGGGCGCCACCGAGCCGGTCACGAGCGCCTTGGCGCCCTGCGAGCTGGCGCGCAGGTTGGCCGTCGCGGCGTGGACAGTCACTTTCACCGGGATCGTGGCGGCGGGCGACAGGATGTCGCCGTAAGGCGGGCTCAGGGTGGAGTTCTCGATCATCGAGATCTGCCCGGTCGAGACCGCGTAGGAGCCGGTTGTGGGGGGCACGAACTTGATGCTGTACTGGCCGCTCGAGTTCGTCTTCCCGGTCGCTACCGGGATCACGAGCGCTCCCTTGACCTCGTTCACGGTTACGGTGGCGCCGGCTGGCGCGGGGAAGCCCGGCTGGGCGTTCGACACAGTCCCCGTCACCTTGGCCGGCTTGCCCGCGTGGTAGTTATGCGGGATGCCGGACGCGGTCAGGTGGGGCGACGCGGAGGCCACGAACGGGGCACCGGCCGGGTCGCTCGTGTGAGCCAGATAGCTCTTGAGCTGCGACTGAAACGCGACCGACGTGAGGTACCCGACGAAGTCCTGGGCGGCGGTCAGGTTCACGGTCTGGCCCGGTTTGAGCGGGTTGATGATGTAGACGTGGAAGTAGTTGACCAGCGCGAACTGGCCGCCGGGGGCCGAGGCGCTCTGGGGCCCCCGGGTGACGATCTTGAGGTTCGGGACAGAGCCGGCTGGGTCGGTGCCCGAGGCCAGGTAGTCAAACGTCCCGCGATCGCTGAGCACATAGCAGGTGCCCGAGCCGCTTGGCGCGTCGGCCGGCGGGCAGGCGTTGGCCGCGATCACGTTCGCGGCCTGGTTGGAGCCCGCGTTGATGAAATACCAGGCCGGGTTGTCAGGGCTCTGCACGGTCCCGCTGTCCGGACAGGGCTGGCCGTTCAGGGCGCTTGACTTGACCGGCGACATGCCACCGCCGTCAGCGGTGCTCACCACGCACAGGGAGAGACTCGCGGGCTGCAGGCCCGAGCTGTGCACGAGGGCCCAGAGCTTGTGCTCCTCGACCGTGGTGCCCGAGGCGGTGGTGGTCCCACCTCGCGTGAAGAAGGTCGCCTTGCCGGCCGCGCCCGCCGAGGCCACGTCGGCGAACGCCTGGGCGATGTTGTTGGCGCCGTTGGCGGCGACACCAGCCGGATCGCCGGTCGGGCCGCCCAGCACGAAGTCGTTGGTGAAGATCGCGTTGCCGAACTGGTTCTTGTACGAAAAGCCGTTGGCCACGAACTGGTTCTCGAGCGACGCGGCATGCACGATCAGCGCGCTCGGTCCTCCCGTTCCGTTCTCGGCGTTCTGGATCGCCGCGCCCGTCGCCGAGCCTACGTACTTGAACGTGAACTGAGGGAAGGCCTTGTTGAAGCCCGGCTGGATCACGTTGGCGATCAGACCGGAGTCGCTCACGTCGCTAGTGCCAACGACGGTCAGCGTGGAGGAGGTATCTGCGTTTGCGAGTCCAGGCACCAGCAGCAGCACGGCCGCCGTGAGAAAGCCGACCAGGGGAGCCGCGAGGAGCCGGCGCGAAGCACTCGAGTGGTCACCGTGGGCCCCCGGCCGTGCGCGATGACGAAGGGAAGAGGAGGTTTTGCTCATCGCGGCAGCATATAGGCAATGCATAGGCGTGAGCAGTCCGAGCGAGCGCGCTTCCCCGGTCATCGATACGCTTGCCTCGTGCGGGGCGCGCGGTTACGGACAGGCGTCTTCTGGGCGCTCTTTGCCGCCATATTCACAGCGGCGTGCGGCGGCAACGCCTATACCAAGAGCGACTTCTTGGCCCGCGCCGACGCAATCTGTGCCACCGCCCTGCGGGCGACGCGCTCGATTACGCCCCCCAGTGCTGCCCAGGCAACCGCCAAGCAGGACGGCACCTTGGCCGCCTACCTGAGCAGCGTCGTGCCCGTCCTCGAACAAGAGGCCTCCCAGCTTCGGGCGCTCCGCCGCCCTCCGGAGAACGCGCGCGAGCAGGCCATGCTGGACCGCTACTTCGCCGCGCTTTCCCGGACGGTGCACTACTACCACCAGCTCGCCGCAGCGGCCAAGCGGGGGGATGATCAGGCGGTGGCGCGCGCGGAAGCGGCCCTCGGGTCCAGTCCCGTGTACTCGCTCGCCGCGAGCTATGGGCTGCGCTCGTGCGGCACACCGGGGACGACCGCTGCCTGAGCGCGAAGGTCCACCCCGATGGACGGGCGTCGACCCTCAGGCTCGCGCCGCGCGATCGCCTGTTCTCCGGCGTGCCCGGGGAAGCCCGCCTTCATCGCATTCCAGACAGGAGTGTTGCGCGAGGTTATCTGCTTGGGTCCGATTCGCAGGTCGGAGCGTCGGCGCGACGGCTGAAGGACTGGATCGTGCAATAGCGAACGCTGGGACATGCCTCCGGATGGAGAAGGGGAGACTCGCGCGGCGTTCGTCGTCCAGCGTCACTTCCGACGCGTACGCAGGGGGTATGACCCTGCTGAGGTTGACCGCCACCTTCAGCTCGTGAGCGACTGGTTTCGTAGCAGTCGCGCGGCCGCGAAGACACGCGAGGTTGAGCAGAAGCTGCTGGCGCGTGAACGCGCCGTGACTGAGAAGGAGGCGCAGGCGGAGCGACTCGTCGACAGCAGCCGGTTGGAGGCGGAGGCGACGTTGGAAGGTGCTCAACTGCGAGCCGAGGCTTCGCGAGAGGCAGCCGAACGGCTCGTTCGAGAGGCCGACGCAGCGGCCGACCGATCTCGTCGAGAGGCCGAAGAAGCGCACGAGAGAGCACGCCAGCAGGCCGATGTGCTGCTCGCCGACGCTCGCCGCGAGGCCCGAGAGTTTGTGCCACGGGCGCGGGAGGAGGGGGAGACGATCTTGGCGCACGCGCACGAGGAATCTGAGCGCATGCTCGCGGCCGCGCGTGCCGAAGCTGCGGCGACCGTCGACCAGGCCCGCGTGCAAGCCGCGGCGGCCCGTGTTCTTCGCGAGGCAGAAGAGAACGCGCGGCGGATCGTGGCAGACGCTGAGCGTGACGCTGAGCGACTTGCCGCAGAAAGTGCGCAACGGTGTGAGCAGGAACTCCGCACCGCCCGGCAGGCCGCCGAGCAGCTCCTCGCGGCGATGCGTGCAGAGGCTGCCGATCAGGTGCGGGCACAGCGAGAACAAGCGGAACACGAGCTCCGCCGCTACATCGAGCGCCGCCACCGCGAAGTCGATCGTCTTGTCGAAGCCGCACGACGCGAGCGCCGCAGAGCGGACGACGAGATCAGCACCAGCGAAGAGCTCGAGGGCTAGACGCGCTGCGAGACACCGTCACGCGCAGCGCAGTAGGCAAACTGAACACGGTGTCAAGCCGTACTGAACACCTGTGTCATCCATGAAGGGGCGGGCGTTGTCAATGCCGGTTTTGGTGGCTGGGTGCGTTGGGGTGGCTGCGGTAGAGGGAGTGCTGGGGGTCGCGGGTGGGCGTGGGAGGGCCGCAGGCGGGCTTAGGATGCCTGCAGATGCAACTGCGCGGTTGCGGATCGGGGTGAATGGGTGGTTTAGGGGGCTCGCGAGTTCGGACGCCGGTTCGCTGGCTGCGGTTCGGCTTGGGAGGAGGCTCCAGTCATCCATCCGGTCGCGCGGGGCGGACCAGGGTGTCGTGCGGTGCCAGGTGGCTCAATCAAGACCGGCGGCCGTCCTGCCGTGATGGTGGAGGCCAGACACAGGAGCGAGCTCGCCCTGGCTTGCACCTCGCGCCCTGGTGGTGAGCGCAAGCTTGTGGTGCGCTGGCGTGGGTCATGCTGCTTGGGCCAGCTGGTTGTCGTCGGTGGGCTGGCGGGTGAGGCAGCGGATCTCGCCGTCTCTGAGCCCGTAGTAGCAGAGGGTGAGGATCTGTCGGGCGATGGCGACTCTGGCGATCTTTTGGCCGCGGCGTTTGGCGATCCGTTCATATTGGGCGCGCAGCGGCCCGCCGCCGGTGGGAGTGTGTTGCGCGGCCTCGCACAGCGCCCAGCGCAGGATCGTGGATCCTTGGCGGGAGATGTGCCCGAGGCGTGCCTTGCCGTCAGAGCTGCGAACTGTTGGGTCAGGCCGGCCCACTGGCACAGATGCTTGGCGGTCGGAAACCGTCTGGCCTCGCCGATCTCGGCGATGATCAGCAGCGCGGTGTAGCGGCCGATCCCGCGGATCTGGCACAGCAGCTTGACGCGCTCGTCGACCTTGGCGCGCTGATCGATCTCGCTGGTGGTATCGGTGATCTCGCGGTCGAAGTCGCCGACCAGCGCGAGCAGGCTGTCGAGGCGGCGGCGCGGCCCATCGGGCAACTCCAGGGCGATGAGGTACTCGCGGCCGGCTGTGCCGAACAGGTCAGAGTGCTCGGGCAGGATGCCCTGGCGGGCCAACAGCGCGTGGACGCGGTTCTTGATCGAGGTGCGCAAGTGAACCAGCGTCGCGCGGTGGCGGAGCAGGTCGCGCAGGTCGCGCAGCTCGGGCGGGGCGATGTACGCCTCAGGCAACAGACCGGTACGCAACAGGTGCGCGAGCGTGCGCGCGTCGACCGCATCGGTCTTCACGCGAGCCGCCGCGATCGCCCGCGTGCGCAACGGATGCGCCAGGTGCACGTCAAAGCCGGCCTCCTCGAGCAGCTCAGCGAGCCACTCCCAGCCGTAGGTCGCCTCCAGCGCGACATGTGTGCTGTCGGGGTCACCGAGCAGCTCGAGGATCGTCTCGCGCCCGGTCGCTATCCGCTTTTGCAGCGTCAGCTCGCCGTGCTCGTCGATGATCGCGATCTGCGAGCGCCGTCGGTGCAGGTCGATGCCGACCTACCGCGTAGGGTGAGACATGGTCGGTCCTCCTCTCGAATTGTGCGGCCGCGCGGGCGCTATCCGCGCGGTCTTAAACCTTGCGGTTCGAGACCGAGGGCCGACCTCCTGCCGCCCGGCTCGCGCCCGGCGTCCGGACCGCCGCAGCCCCGGCCCTTCATGACATCAAGGCAAGCGAGAAACCGTTCAAGAGCTGGGTGGCGAGCGTCTCCTGCGAACCGAGCTCCTCATCGTCGGCGGCCGGACGGGCACGCGTTAGCGTCGTCGCTGCGGGGTCAGCAAGCCATAGTTCACGCACACCGACAGCGAGGTAGTGCTCGCGTTTGACGCCGAGGTCGTTAATCCACGTCGGGGGATCCGGAGATCGCTGCCGCGTTCACCGACCACATCAGAGAAACCAAGCGGCATCGGGTGTACGTGGAGGATCGTCTGAAAGCGCGAGCCTGGAGGTCGGTCCCTCAGAAGGACATCACGGCGAAGATGACCGGGGTAGGAATGGCGCTGTTCGCTCGTTTTCAGCCTGACACCCCCGCGAGCTGATCGAGTCCCGCTTGCGGGCGCGGGACGCGAGCCGCTCGGTGGTCAAGGACGCGGCGCTGCGCTTGGGCGCGCTGAACCTGGGCATGTTCCTCGGGGCGCAGGCCGACGCCCCGCCGAAGCTCGCTGCGTTCGCTTATGCGTTCGAGCACCTCGAGATTGGCTCCTATGAGCTTCTCAAGCGCGTCGCCGCGCGTGTCGAAGACGCCGAGACGATCGCCGCCGCCGACGAGATCCTCCTCCAGGAGCGGGCTGCAGCAGTACGGATCCGCGACCTGTTCGAGCATGCCCTGGAGGCCTCGCTCGAAAAAATCCGGGCGAAGATGTGACCCTGGGGATCCCGGTCACGCCCGGTGCCGGGCTTTGACGAGCCGCAACTGACGCGCGCTGGGATTGGCGTGGGGGCCTGCCAGGGTGACGGCGCCCTCGAAGACTTCTGGCTCCAGGAACGCTTGCATGAGCTTGGGGTGGGCTTTGTGGCGCAGCCCCTGATGTTCGTGACGCACGGCGGCCGCATATTCGGCGGGGTCCTGGGGGCGCTCTTCGGGGAGGCGGCGAGCCAGGATCTGGTCGGCGGCCCAGGCGTAGACGGCGTTTGCCGCGGCTTCGACTTCGAGCATCCGATAGGGGATGTATTCGGGGACTCGGCGTTTGCTGTAGCCGGCGCGGCGGGCTGAACGTTCGAGGGCGCGAAACTCGCGGCGTCCCTCGTAGACGGTGACCACGCCGGTCTCGGGGTCGAACTCGGCCTCAATTGGCTGGTCCTCCGCCTTGCGGGCGATCTCTCTGACCCAGCCCGACGCGCGGTGGCGAACGATCAGGATCTCCAGCTCGGCGGTGTCCTGAGCGGCCGCGGCGAGCACCGCCAGCCGCGCGCCGGGTTCGACCGTCACCCTGGCGCGGACGTTGACCGCGATGGTGCTGTACCCGCGGGCACCGGGCGCGGGAACCAGCTCGGTGCGCAGCGTCACGGTCAGCCCTGGGTCGGCCTCAACCTCGAGGCGTGTGCCGGGTGGCACCCGGGTGGGGTCGGCCAGCAGCGCGATGGTGCGTTTCTCGCCCGGGTGAAGTCGGACCGGCGATTGCTTGAACCACAGCGCCTGTGCGGGAACCGGGGGCTCTTCTGCCGGTGTCCGCGCGCCGGTAGCGAGGGGCTCCGTGTCGAGCTCAGGCTCGGGCTCGGGCTCGGCTGGCTGTCTCGGAGGCCTGGCCGCGGGGCTTGCGCCGGGCTCGGCGGCAACGGTGCCGGGTTGCTCGAAGGCTGCTTTGAGCAGGTCATTCAGTGCTCGCAAGCCGACTTGATCGCGGGCCGTCACCGCGCGGGGCGCGCCGATCAAATGCGCGCCGGCGCGGCGCTCCTCGGCGGCCACGATCGGGCGCAGCACTCGGTCGATCGCCGCATACAGCCGTATCACGATCGGATGGTGCTCGTTGAGGCCCGAGCGGTCGACCTTGACAACCAGCTCTGGGCGGGGCTTGTCGAGCGCCGAGCGTTGCAGCTGTTCGATCGTCTCGCAGAACACTTCGCCGTACAGGTGCCGGGCGCCGGGCCGTCCCTCGAACCCCGCCAGGGTCGTCTCGTGCGCCGCGCGGCCCGAGCGGATCACCAGCCCGCCGCGGCGTGTGGCCCGTGAGAATCCCTGCGACAACGGCTCAGCGGCGCGCCTCACCACGATCCGCGCCTGAACGCCCGGGGCGACCTGTACCACTGAATCGAACAGCACCGGCCGCTCGGGATCGGGCTCGGGTGCGGGGTAGGCGATGAGCTCAGCGGCCTGTCCCGGCTGCTCGAGATACACCGCGCGCGAGCGGTCGGCGAGGATCGGTCGCAGCTGCACCAGCTGGGAGACCAGCGCCCGCAGGCGGCCCGCCGGCGGCAGCCGGACGGCGGCCAGCGGCACGGTCACCCGCGTGCCCGACGAGGCGATCCCGAGCGCCCTGCGGTCGTGGTCGTTCGCGGGCTGGTCGCGCACGTGGCAGAAGGCATAGGGCTCGTCGCCCGGCGCCGGAAAGAACCATGACTCGACCACCCGACCCGCTCGCACGCCTTCGATCCGTCCGGCGCCCTGTGCCAGCCACACGTCCCGCAGGCCGCGGCCGAACAGCCCCCGCTGTCCCGTCGTGGGCGGCTGAACGCCCAACGCCCCGAGGCGGGTGTCGATCAGCGCCGCGTCGACGCCCTCGCCGTCATCGGTGCAACACAGCTCGTGGCGCCAGGACAGGAGTGCCGGCGAGCGAAGCGCGCGCATCCGTGCCCGCCACGCCGACAGGAAGTCCGGGTCGGGCGGCGCGACGTGCAGCACGATCCGTCCCGCTTCCCGCCCCGAAGCGGCGATCGCCGCGTCCGCATTGGTCACCAGCTCGGGGATGATCTGCACCAGGTCGACCCCGCCCTGGGCGAAGTTCTCGCGAAAGTACCGGCCCCGTGCGTGGCCGAAACGCACCGCTGAGCGGTCAACCGCCGCGATCGGACTCATACGACCGGCAGTGTCGCTGAAAGCGCGGACAGACCGACGACGAAACCGTCAGCGATCCGTCCGAGGCCGCCCCTATCGTGCCCGCCGATCATGAGCAAGCCGGCCCAGAGCGTGCGCGTCTCCAACCAGGAGCTCGCGACCGTCCGCGAGGCGATGCGCGAACTGCACCGCCTGCTCGCCTCACTGCAGGACGGCCAGCTCGACAAGGTCGTGCTGACCCAGAGAAACCAGATGCGGGCGGTGCTGATCACGCTCGAGCGCTATAGCGAGCTTGAGCAGCGCGCCGCGCAAGGCGCCTCTACAGTGAACTCGAGGAGCGGGCTCGCCTGCTAACGCTCGCGGCGGCGGCGCCGCTTGCCGGTGACCTGCCAAGGACCGGGCGTCAGGTCCAGAACAAGGTTGACCAGCCACACGATGAGCGTCGCCTCGACCAGCGTCCAGAAACCGTGGATGTGAAAGCCGCTGACGATCGCACCCGTGAGCAGAAGCATCAGCAACGAAACGAAGAACCAGGCAATCCCCAGTGTGAGAATCGCCAGCGGAATCGTGACGATTCGCAGCAGCGGCTTGAGGATCGTGTTCAGTACCCCGAACACCGCCGCCGCGGCCAGCAGCGCTCCGGCGCTCGACGCGGTGACCTCGCTGAGCAGGGCGACAACGACCCAGAGCACCAGCGCGTTCGTGAGCCACGAAATGCCAAGCCGCACCGCCAGCGGCGGCGATCGGCGCGGCTCGACCTCGGAGGAAGATGCACTCAGGCTCACGCCTTACACCCTAGCGCCACCCCGTCAACGTGGTCAATGACCGACAGCCACCGCCCAAGCGCTGGTAGATTCATCTATTCCACGGTGGGCGTAGCTCAGCTGGTAGAGCTCCTGGTTGTGGTCCAGGCGGTCGTGGGTTCGAGTCCCATCGCTCACCCTCGTTTGTAGCTGGCGGGGCCGGTCACCCGGCGACGCGGATCATCTTCTTGTTGACGAACTCGTCGGCGCCGAAGCGGCCAAGCTCGCGCCCGAAGCCCGAGCGCTTGACGCCGCCGAACGGGAGCTCGACGCCCTCCAGGCCGGCGGCGTTGACGAACACCATTCCCGCCTCGATCTTGTCGGCGACCCGAAGAGCCTGGTCGGGATCGTCGCTGATCACGTAGGAGCCCAGGCCGAACGGGGTGTCGTTGGCCAGCTCGACGGCTTCGTCCTCGTCCTTGACCCGGAACACCTGGGCGACGGGACCGAAGAACTCCTCGCGGTAGGCGTCCATGCCCGGCTTGATGTCAGTCAGCACCGTGCTCGAGTAGAAGTTGCCGTTGCGCTCGCCGCCGGCCACCAGCTTCGCGCCCTGGGCCACGGCGCGCTTGACCTGGTCCTCGAGGCGGTCGCCCGCGGTCTTTGAGGACAGCGGTCCAATCGTCGCCTCATGCGAGCTTGGGTCCTCGGGCTTGACGGCGGTCAGGGCTGCGGTGAACTTCTCCAGGAACGGCTCATACAGCTCGTCTACGACGATGAACCGCTTGGCGGCGTTACAGGCCTGGCCGGTGTTCTCGAGGCGCGCACCCACCGCCTGCTCGACGGCAGCGTCGAGATTGTCGGTGCTCAGCAGGAGAAACGGATCAGAGCCTCCGAGCTCGAGCACGACCTTCTTCAGGTTGCGGCCGGCGATCTCGGCGACGGCTGCGCCGGCTCGCTCTGACCCGGTCAGCGACACGCCCTGGACGCGCGGGTCGGCGATCACGTCGGCGATCTGGTCGTTGGTCGCGTAGACGTTGATGTAGGCGCCATCGGGGAACCCGGCCTCATGGAAGATCTCTTCCATCGCCTCGGCCGACTCCGGGCACTGCGGCGCGTGCTTGAGCAGGATCGTGTTGCCGATCACCAGGTTGGGTCCAGCGAACCGTGCCACCTGGTAGTAGGGGTAGTTCCAGGGCATGATCCCCAGCAGCACGCCGACCGAGCTGCGGCGGATGAAGGCCGAGCCGTCGCCATCGAGCAGCTCGATCGGCTCGTCGGCCATCAGCTTCGGTCCGTTGTCGGCGTAGTACTCGTAGATCGCGGCGCTGAAGTCGACTTCGCCCACCGCCTGCTCGATCGGCTTGCCCATCTCGCGCACGATGATCTCGCCGAGCCGCTCGCGCTGCTCGGTGTAGATCTCTCCGACCCGGCGAACCAGGGCGGCGCGCTCCTCCACCGTGGTGCCGCGGCTCCACTCGCGGTGGGCGCGGTCGGCGCGCTCGATCGCCGCGGTCAGATCCTCGTCGCTGATCGTCGGATACTCCTTGAGTGTCTCTCCGGTGGCCGGATTGATAACTGCATAGTCAGCCATCTGCTCTTCCCTTTCTCCGCCTCGAACCGATGCTCGGGGAAACCGCTGTCAGTTCTCCAGTTCGCTGATCTGCGTGTGTCAGCGCGACGATACCGCAGCGCTCACGGCCCCGAAGCTCGGCTCACAGTGGATGGCCGTGCGCCCAGGCGAGGAAGTCCCGCGTCGCCCTCGGCGTGCTCTGGAGCCGGCGCGTACGCTGGTTGCGGGCGTGCGCGGTCTCCGCGCGGCTGAACACCCATCCCAGGGTCTGGATCCGTCGCGCCATCAGGAAGGTGGGCAGCTCGGCGAGCAGCTCGTCTGACAGCTGCCGGACGCGGCGGTAGCCGGTGACCAGCGCGTCGCGGCGCTCGCTGAGCCCGCCGCCTCCCTCGTGCGGGTACAGCGCGACCGCGAACTCGTGCATGTACCAGCTATCGCCGCAGTCGTCGAAATCGATGATGGCCACGGAGCCGTCGTCGGACACCAACACGTTCTCGAACCCGAGGTCACCGTGGATCAGCCCGAAACGGTCCGCTCGCTCACCGATCATCACCAGCCGAGCACGCACCTGCGCCCGGCACTCCTCCAGCGCCGCGCGATCGTCGCCTTCGAAGATCCGCTGGGGATCAGGCCGGCCCCACCGAGGGTCGTCTCCTACCAGTGCGTCTGCGTTCCAAGCAGGGCGGGTGAACCATGGCGGGCGCTTCCAGGCGGACGCCTGCTCGTGGATGCGGGCCATGAGTTCCCCCAGCCGCTCCCACGGCCGCACCTCTTCGACGGCGCTGAGCGGGATCCCGTCGATCCACTCGAACAGCACCGCGGTTCGCGAGCAGCCAGTCGCAGTGGTGGCGGTCTGCAGCGGATCCCCGTCGATCCCCAACACTGGAACCGGCGTGCGCACCTCGCTGGCGCGCAGGCTCTCCATCCACGCGAGCTCGGAGTGAATCGCCTGAGGGGTTTGGTAGCCCGGCCGGTGAACGCGCAGCGCAAACCGCCGGCCGTCGGGGGTGCTCACCCTGTAGGTCGTGTTCTCGCCGTGGCGGACGAAGGCGACCTCCGCCTCAGCGGACAGGCCATAGCGGGCGATCGCAGCGCGAATCAGATCCGCGGGCAGCGGATCGTGCGGCTTCGGCGCTCGGCTGCCCGCCCGCCCCGGATACGGCTGTAAGGCCGGCGGTGGTCATCGCGAGAACGCCTTGCCGCGGACGTGCCGGCTGGGGACCGGCCGATCGACGTCCTTAGCGCGGTTCGAGCGCCACCTCGAGGCGCTCGAGCACCGTGTCGGTCAATGCATCGTCGAGCAGCAGGCCGGGCTTGAACTGCAGGACTGACTGGTCAAAGCCCGAGGCGATCGCCCACACGCCGAGCTCGAACAGCTCCTGTTGCAAGTAGACGGCCCCGTCGGGATGGTCGACCCGGAGTCCGATCACCAGACCGCTCTGTCGCACCTCGACCAGGTACGGCTGACGCTCGCGCAGCTCCGACAGGCCGCGCCCGATGCGCCCGATCAGATGCGAGATGCGCTCCTGCACCGAGGGGCGGGTGGTGATCTCGAGCACCCGCTCGGCGACCCGGCAGCCGATCTCGGCGCCGCCGAAGGTGGAGACGTGTCCCCAGCCGTTCTCGTGCAGCCACTGTGCCGCGTGCGGAGCGATCACCGTGGCCGCGATCGGATACATGCCGCCCGAAAGACCCTTCCCCGTGACCAGGATGTCCGGCTGCACGCCGAACGTCTCGACGCCCCAGAGCCGGCCGGTGCGCCCCAGTCCCGTCTGAACCTCGTCGGCGATGTACAGAGCGCCATGCTCGTCGCACAGGGCCTTGACCGCGGGCAGATAACCGTCGGGCGGGACCGGGAAGCCGTAGGTTGCCGGCACGGTCTCGAACAGAACCGCTGCCACGTCGCCCTTGGAGAGCTCGCCGGTGACGGCGTCGAGGTCGGCAAACGGCACCTTGGCGAACTGCTCGGGCAGGTCGGACAGAAAATAGGCGGCCCCGGCGTCCTCCCCGGCGGCGCCCGAGAGTCCCGTGCGCCCGTGATAGCCGGCGGCCAGCGTGACGATCCGCCGCCGTCCGGTGGCCCGGCGGGCGGTCTTGATCGCCACGTCGATCGCCTCGCTGCCGCCGGAGGCGAACACCGTGTAGGCGAGCTCACCCGGGGTCAGCTGCGCCAGTCGGGCGCCAAGCTGCGCCCGAGCCGCGCTGGCGAAGTGGTGATTTCCGATGTCCAGGGTGCGGGCAGCGGCGACCAGTCGCCTCCACGATCTCGGGATTACGGTGCCCGAGGTTGAAGGTGCCTCCGTTGAGGTGCAGATCGATCAGCTCCCGGCCGTCGAGATCCCACAGCCGATAGCCCTCGCGCCGGCCGATCACGAGCTGCGTGCCGAACGCCTCCCACACATCGACCCGATGGGGCGCGACGTGACCGCGGGTCAGCTCCAGCACGCGCTGCTTGTCGGAGCCCTCCTCGCGTTCAGGAGATCGAGCGGGCATGCCCTCAGTTACTCGTACCACCCCTCGGGGGCGAGCTTCATGCGCTCGCGGTAGTCGAGGTCGTGGGTTGCGAACAGCAGCGCGTCGTGTTCGCGCTCGAGCGCCTCGATGCGCTCCCAGCTGGCGACCATCGCGTCGGGACTCCAGACAACCGCGGGCAGCGCCCGCTCGCGCATCTTGGCCAGCATGTACGCGGCGTCGGCGAGCAGGATGACCGTCTGCCCATCGAGCTGCACCATCAGCGACTGGTGCCCGCGGGTGTGACCGGGCGTGCTGAAGGCGATCAGGCGCCCATCGCCGAAGATGTCGTGATCGCCGTCGAGCTCACGCCAGTCGAGCTCGTGCTCGAAGTCCTGGGAGGCGTAGATCAGGCGTTGATAGACGGGCGGCTGCAGCGCGAAGGCGAGCTCCTCGCGCTGCACGAGGATCGGTGCGTGGGTCAGCCACTGCAGCCCGCCGGCATGGTCGAAGTGCAGGTGTGACTGGACGACGATGTCGATGTCGCGGGGTTCCAGCCCGATTGTCGCCAGGCGCTTGTCGATCCGGTCTTCGGGCATCATCTGGACTTGAAAGGACGCTGCGGCCGGCCCGAGCCGGGCTTCGGGCTCGGTGCGCATCTGGGGGTGCACGCCGCTGTCGAACAGCACGTTGCCGCGCGGGTGCGTGACCACGTACATGAAGTAGGGGTTGTAGACCTTTGTCCCGACGCGCTCGTCGAACGGGTCAAACGTCGACCAGTCGGCGAGGTCGCCGCCGCAATGAAGCGCGTACAGCCTCATCGCCGCAGATTCTCCTCCACGCGGCAGCCAGCGCTCAGCGAGAGTGTGACTCGGCCCGCGCCGCAGCGACCAGCTCCGCCAGTCGCACAAGCTTGACTCGCGGCCGGCCGTGGGGCTCGCCGAGCCCGCGCTCGTGCTGATCGATCGCCTGCCAGCCGGTCCAGGTGACCGCATCGGGCGCCCGCTCGGCCAGCCACTCCTCGATCGACTCGGCGTCGGGATCGTCGGGCTCGGCAAGCGCGCCGTGCTCGGCGTCGGCGACGATCTTTGCCACCGTGTCGGCGGCGTCCTTCTTGTTGGTCCCGATCACGCCGGTGGGGCCGCGCTTGATCCACCCGACGGCGTACTCGCCGCGCTGCGGCCGGCCCTCCTCGTCGGTGACGCGGCCGCCCTCGTTGCGGACCAGGCCGCGGCGCGCGTCAAACGGTATGTCGTCGACGGGTAGACCGCGGTAGCCGATCGACCGCAGCACCAGCCCGCATTCGATCTCCTCCTCGACGCTGGTGCTGACCGCGCGTAGGCGGCCGTCGTCGGCGGCTTCGATCCGGTTGCGAACGACGCGGATCCCGGTCACCGGGCCGTCGTCTCCTTCGCCGAGGATCTCCACCGGGGAGCGCAAGAAGCGCATCGTGATCCGGTGGCTGGCGCCGGTTGGCTCGCGCATCGCGTACTCGCGCAGCAGCTCGACGTTGCGCTTGGTCGTCGGGTCCGCGTCGGTCTCGAGCCACGCCTGGCTGTGCTCGTCGAGCTCGAGGTCGGCCGGGTCGATGTGCACGTCGGCGCGCGTCAGCTCGCCGAGCTCGCGCAGCTCCGGATTGGTGAACGCGACCTGGGCAGGCCCTCGGCGGCCGAGCATCACCACCTCCTGGACCCCCGCCGTCCCGAACGCCTCCAAGGCGTGATCGGCGGTGTCAGTCGGAGCAAGCTCGGACGGGTCGAGGACCAGCATGCGGGCGACGTCGATGGCTACGTTGCCGTTGCCGATCACCACCGCACGGTCACAGGAGAGATCGAAGGCCAGGTCGCAGGCGTCGGGATGGCCGTTGTACCAGTTGACGAACTCGGTCGCGCCGTGGGAGCCCGGCCGGTCCTCGCCGGGGATCCCCAGACGGTTGTCGGCCGAGGTGCCGAACGCGTACACGAGCGCGTGGTAGTGCGACAGCAGCTCCACCCGCGAGATGTGCTCTCCCAGCACGACGCCGCCGAAGAAGCGAAAGCCGGGCTTCGCCGCGGTCTTCTCATACACGCGCGTGACCGACTTGATCTTGGGGTGATCGGGGGCCACCCCCGAGCGGACCAGCCCGTACGGGGTCGGCAGGGCGTCGAACAGGTCGACCTCGAAGCCGGCGCCCAGCAGCTGGTCGGTGGCGTAGAAGCCCGCCGGGCCCGCTCCGATGACCGCGGCCCTCATGCGTGCGCCTCCCGGCCTTGCTCGGCGAGCTCCCGGAGCCGGAACCGCTGCACCTTGCCGGTCAGCGTGCGCGGCAGCGCATCGACGAACTGCACCACATGCGGATACTCGTACCGCCGCAGGCGCGCCCGGCACCAATCGCGCAGCTCGTCCGCTAGGGCGTCGTCGCCCGGCTCGCCCTCGCACTGCACGAACGCCGCGATCCGGCTGGAGTGCTCGATCGTGATCCCCACGACACCGACACCGCTCACCCGCGGATGCTCGAGCAGGACATGCTCCATGTCGATCGGCGACACCCACAGACCGCCGACCTTGAGCATGTCGTCGACACGACCCACGCACACGTAGGCCCCGTCCTCGCGCCGCTCGTAGCGATCGCCGGAAACGAACCATTCGCCGAGCATCGAGCGCTTGGTCTTCTCGTGCTGGTGCCAGTAGAAGGCCGCGCACGAGTCGCCCTTGACCTGCAGGCCCCCGACCGCGGGACCGTGCAGGATCGCGCCATCCTCGTCGACGAGCCGCAGCTCGTAGCCCTCGACGGCGCGACCCGTGGTGCCGGGGAGGATCTCCTCCGGGCGGTTTGAGCAATAGATGTGCAGCATCTCGGTCGAGCCCACCCCATCGAGGATCTCCAGGCCGAAGCGCTCCTTGAACAGCTCAAACGTCTGCGGCGGCAACGCTTCGGCGGCCGAGATGCAGCGGCGAACCGAGCGAAACGCATCCTCGGCATCGGGCTCGCGGCACAGCGCTCCGTACAGCCCGGGGACCGAGAAGAACACCGTCGGACGATGCGCAACCAGGGTCTCGAGGATCGGCTGCGGCCTGGTGGGTCCCTGCATCAGCACCGAGGTCGCGCCGACCCAGAGCGGGAACGACAGCGCGTTGCCCAGCCCGTAGGCGTGAAACAGCTTCGTGGTCGAGAACGTGCGGTCGTCGGGAGTCAGGCCGAGCACGTGCTCGCCGTAGGTCTCGCAGGTGACCGAGATGTCGTGCTGCAGGTGGACGACTCCCTTGGGCTTGCCGGTCGAGCCCGAGCTGTAGAGCCAGAAGGCCATGTCGTCGCGATGCGTGGCGGCGGGCTCGAGCTCGTCGTCCTGCGCGGCCAGCGCGGTGTCGAGCTCGACCACGTCATCCTCGTCGACGCCGCGCACCAGATACCGCGGCTGCCGCCCTCCGAACGCCGCGCGCAGCCGCTGTAGAGAAGGACGCGTCGGTGGCCACGAGCTCGGCCCCGCAGTCGTCGATGTAGTGCGCGAAGTTGTCGGCCTTGTCAAGCGGGCTCACCGGCACCGGGACGGCGCCGATCCGCATCGCCCCCAGGAACACGATCGGGAACGCGGTCGTGTCGTCGAGCACGAGCAGCACCCGCTGCTCGCGGCGGATCCCGAGCGCTCTCAGCAGATGTCCGGCGCGGCACACCTGCCGGCGCAGCTCTTGATAACTGAGCGTCGCGTTGGCGGCGATGAACGCAGGCTTGTCTGGCTCGTCGGCCTGGCGATCGAGGAGGCTCGAGGCGTTGAGAAGCTCGGTGGACATGGCGATTTGGATTATCGCTACGCGCCGCAGATGCGGGCATCGAGTCCTCTAAACAACGCGTTTGACCACCACCGACTTGGTGTCGGTGTAGTGGTCGAGCGCCTCTGACCCGTGCTCCTTGCCGTAGCCGCTTGCCTTCAGCCCGCCGAACGGCAGCTCGTCATAGACCTTGGTCGGCGAGTTGATCCAGGTGTAACCGCAATCGAGCTCGGCCGCCACGCGCTCGGCCGTCTGCAGGTCCTGCGTCCACACCGCCGATCCGAGCCCGAACGGGGAGTCGTTGGCCAGCTCGATCGCCTGATCGAGGTCCTTCACCCGCCAGATCGGAAGCGCCGGCCCGAATACCTCCTCGCGTGCCATCGGCGAGTCCGTGGGCGGCTCGAGCACGACCGTGGGGCGATAGAACCAGCCGTTGGCCAGCGCCGGATCGTCTGGCCGTCGGCCGCCGGTCAGCACCTCGCCGCCGCCGGCGACGCTCTCGGAGACCTGGCGCTCGAGGAGCTCGCGCTGACGCTCGGAATGCAGCGGGCCGATCTGGCTTGCGGGCTCGGAGCCGATCCCCACCCGCAGCTTCGCGGCCTTGGCGGCGATCGCCTCGATCACCTCGTCGGCGACCGCTTCGAGCACGTACACGCGCTTGGTCGCCAGGCAGGCCTGGCCGCAGTTGTAGAACCGCCCCATGCTGGCCGCGCTGGCCGCCCGCTTGAGGTCCGCGTCGGCGCAGATGATCATCGGGTCAGAGCCGCCGAGCTCGAGCGTGACCCGCTTGGATCCCCTGGCCGCCAGTGCCCCGACCCGTTCGCCGGTGGGGGTCGAGCCGGTGAAGGCGATCTTGCGCACCAGCGGATGGGTGACAAGCGCCTCGCCGGCTAGCGGACCCGTGCCGGGCACGACGTTCAGCACGCCGGGCGGCAGTCCCGCCTGGGTCAGGATCTCCGCCACCCGCAGGGTGGTGAACGGAGTGGTGTCGGCCGGCTTGGCGACCACCGTGTTGCCGCACAGCAGCGCCGGGCCGAGCTTGTTGCACAGCAGCGTGGTGGGGAAGTTCCAGGGCACGATCGCCGCGACCACGCCCAGCGGCCGGCGCAGCACGCGGCCGTCGACCCCCGGGTCGAGCCCGTTGACGTACACGGTGCGGACCTGCTTGGCGAGGCCCGCGTAGTGCTCGAGCGTCTCGGCGGCCTTGTGCAGCTCGAGCTGCGCTTCGCGGATCGTCTTGCCCTGCTCGGCCACGAGCAGCGGGACGAGTTCGTCGACGTGGGACTCGAATGCCTGCGCGCAGGCGTGCAGGACCCGACCGCGGTCGGCGTATCCGTGGCGCGCCCATTCGCGCCCGGCGGCGGCTGCGCTGCACACGGCGGCGTCGATGGTGCCGGCCGTGGCGGCGGTCGCGTGGCCGACCAGCTCGCCGGTGCCGGGGTTGGTGATCGTCAGCACGTCGCCCTCGATCGGCAGCGTCACCCCGTCGATGAAGGCACCACGGCGCAGGACCGTGGTCGTCGTCGTGGTCGCGGTCATGCGCCGACGAACTCCGGCTTGCGCTTTTGCGCAAACGCGGTCAGTCCTTCGAGCGCGTCCTGGGACCTGAACAGACGCTCCATCTCCTCGGCCTCGAGCCGGAGCCCGTCCTCGAGCGACAGCTGGGACCCCTGGTGCACGCAGCGCTTGATGGCCGCCTGGGCCAGCGCGGGTCCGGACGCGAACCGCCGCGCCAGCGACTCGACTTGCTGGGCCGCCTCCGCGGACTCGAACACGGCGCTGACGAGGCCCATGTGAAGGGCCTCGTCGGGCGAGAACGTCCGGCCGGTGATCAGCAGCTCCATCGCTCGCGCCGGTCCGATCAGCCGGGTCAGGCGCTGGGTGCCTCCGTTGCCGGGCAGCAGCCCGAGTGTCACCTCGGGGGTGCCGATCTTGTAGGACCCGCTGCTGGCATAGCGCAGGTCGCAGGCCAGCGCGATCTCCAGCCCACCGCCCAGCGCATGGCCGTTGATGTGCGCGATGAACACCTGGCTCGCGGCCGCCATCCGCCTGAAGGCATCCTGGCTGGTGCGGATCATCTCCATGTTGGCCTCGACGTCGCCTTCGAGGAACGTCTTGATGTCGGCACCCGCGCAGAAGAACTTCTCGCTGGCGCTGTCGACGATCACGGCCCGGGCGTCGCCGCCGATCGCCTGATCGACCGCGGCCGAGAACTCGGTCATCATCGCGAGGTCGTAGGAGTTGGCGGGCGGCTTGTCGAGCGTGATCCGCGCGACGGAGTCCTGGGATGTAAACGACACGGCGGCCATCAGGAAAGCCCTCCGACCACCACGGACTTGAGCTCCACGTAGCTGTCCAGCGCCTCCAGCCCGTGCTCCTTGCCAAAGCCGCTGCTCTTGACGCCGCCGAACGGGAGCTCGTCGTAGCCGTAGTGGATCTGGTTGACCCAGGTCATTCCGGCTTCGATTTGGTGCGTGGCGCGGTGGATCTTGCGCACGTCGTGGGTCCAGATCGAAGAGCCCAGGCCGTAGGGGGTGTCATTGGCGCGGGCGATCGCGTCGTCGAAGTCGGTGTAGCGGAACACCGGCAGCACGGGGCCGAAGACCTCCTCTCTCACCAGTCGGGAGTCGGGCCCGGGCTCGGCGACGACCGCGGGCTCCAAAAACCAACCCTTGTCGTGCCCGGCGGTGCCCCCTCCGGTGAGGATCTTGCCGCCCTTGGCGACGCCGTCCTCGAGCTGCTCGAGCAGCTCGGAGCGCCCCGCCTGGGTGTGGATCGGGCCCATCCGCAGGCGCGGCTTCTCGGCTTTTACCGTGCCGTCGCCGGGCTCGTAGCGCTCTACGCGCTGCACCAGCTGACCGACGAAATCGTCGAACACCGAGTCGTGGACGAACACCCGCTTGCAGCCCAGGCAGGCCTGGCCCGCGTTCCAGTAGCGGCCGATGATCACCGCCTTCACGGCGGCGTCGATGTCGGCGTCCTCGCACACGATCACCGGATCTGAGCCGCCGAGCTCAAGCGTGACGCGCTTGAGCTGCGGGCCGGCGATCGAGATGACGTGACGGCCGATCTCGGTGGAGCCGGTGAACGCGATCCGGCGCACGTCGGGATGGCCCACCAGCGCATCGCCGATCTCGGCGCCGCGGCCGGTCACCACGTTGAGCACGCCGTCGGGGACGCCAGCCTCGGCGAACAGGCGGGCCACCTCGAGCGTCGCCAGCGGGGTAGTGGCGGCCGGCTTGGCGACCACCGTGTTGCCGCTCGCGAGCGCCGGCGCGACCTTCGTCCCCAGCAGGGTGAGGGGGAAGTTGTAGGGCGTGATCGCCGCGCACACCCCGATCGGGCGGCGCACCACCTGGCCGTAGGCGGGGCCGAACGCCGAGGGCAGCTCCTGGTAGGAGCCCCGGACCTTGGTGGCCGCCTCGGCGTAGTAGCGCACGCCATGGGCCAGGTGCGAGACCTCGCCGATCGCCTCGGCCACCGGCTTGCCCTGCTCGGAGGTCAGCACGGGCGCCAGGGCCTTGGCGTGCTCCTCGATCAGCTCGGCCGCCCTGGCGAGGATGTGAGCGCGCTGTTCGACGTCGGTCGCCGCCCAGTCTTTGAACGCCTGCCTGGCGTTGCGGACCGCCAGCTCGACATCGGCGACCGAGGCGCTCGGCACAGTCCCCACCACCTCCTCGGTCGCGGGGTTGACGACCTCGATCTCTTCGCTGGAAGCGGCTCGACGCCACTCTCCTCCGATCAACATCGATGCTTCCATCAGGTCTCCTCTGCTTGGGTTTCAAGACCGAGCGCGCTGTGGGCGGCGTCCACGGCGACGCTCTTGTCAAGGTAGAGCGCGCGCAGCTGCTGGTAGTCGTCGGTGGCCATCTGAGGCCAGCGCCCGGCGGCGCCCGACATCTGCTTCTTAGGTCGTCCGGGGACACCGGCGATCAGCATCCCGGCCGGCGCCGTGGCCCGCTCGGCGAGCACGGTCCCGGCGGCGAGCATCGCGCCCTCGCCGACGTGCGCGTGGTGCAGGACGATTGCGCCCATTCCGATCAAGGCATGATCTTCGATCACGCATCCTTCGACCAGCGCTCCATGGCCGATCGTCACCTGCCGGCCGACGATCGTCGGCAGCTCGATTCCGCAGTGCAACACCGCGTTGTCCTGAATCGAGGCCTCCTCGCCGATCTCGATGTGGGAGAAGTCGCCGCGCAGGACGGCTCCAAACCAGATGTTGGCGCGGTCAGCGACCCGGACGTCGCCGATCAGCACCGCGGTGGGGGCCAGCCACACGTCGCGCCCGATCGTCGGTGCGACCCCGTCGAGCTCCACGAGCGTCGCCATCTCAGCGGACCCAGCTCGCCGGCGTGTTCATGTTCCCCTCGAGCAGCATCGCTCAGATGATGCTTGATCTCATCGAGCGCATACTATACAGTGTCGGGCGTCAGTCAATTGTCACACGTCGGCCGCGAACCCGGAGGAGAAGCCGATGACCGCCAGTGAACTCCCGGTGGAGGAGCTTGCCCAGAAGTCCGAGGAGGAAGTCCGCGAGCGCCTGCAATCGGGCAAGCTGGTGGAGGGGCTGGCCCACATGTCACCGCAGTACCTGACGGGGATCCGCCGGATCCTGACCGTGTCGGCCGACACCGAGCTGGTCAGCGCCCCGGCCTACCTGCGCGCCGCCCGCCACGCGCCGGCTCTCAACAACTTCGGCTCGGCGGTCTCGATCATCCAGGACGAGCTCGCCCACGCCCACATCGGCTACCGCCTGCTCGGCGACCTGGGCGTGGACATGAACGCGTTGATCTACGAGCGCGAGCCGGGCGCGTTCAAGTATCCCTACGCGTTCGACGTCCCGCTGGACTCCTGGCATGAGCTGGTGCTGGCAAACGCGCTCTATGACCAGGCGGGCTTCGTGCTGTTGTCCGACGTGCACCGCTCGAGCACCTTCGGTCCCTGGAAGCGGGCGCTGGCGAAGGTCGATAAGGAGGAGACCTTCCATCTGCGTCACGGCCGCACCTGGGTCAAGAAGCTGTCGGCAGATCCGGAGGACAAGCACCGGCTGCAATCAGCGCTTGACTGGATGTTCATCCTCACGCTGGAGTGGTTTGGGCTACCGGACGATCGCAAGCTGCACGGCATCCAGCTCGAGTACGGCTTCAAGGGCATGGGCAACGACGATCTGCGCCAGGCGTGGATGGGGGAGGTGGTTCCGTTCATGAACGAAGTCGGTCTCGACGTGCCCGCGCACTGGGACGAGGATCAACAGCGCTACGTGATCGACTGCCCGTTCCCGGCCCAGTTCGACGAGGAGCGCAAGCAGTGGCTGCTCGAAGACGGCCCGATCTCCTGGGACGAGGTGATGGTCCGCTGGAAGCGACGCGGGCCGATGAACCACGACTACGTCGGGCAGCTCCAGCGGGGATATCGCTCGCGCCTGGCGGCCGCCGCAGCCGGATGACTCATGCGAGCTCCAACAGTGGCGAGCCAGGACCGGCGAGCGGAGCTCGCATGAGCGTGGTCGAGCCCCGTGGCATCGAGGCCGGCCTGTGGACGGCGCTTACCGAGGTCGAGGATCCCGAGCTGCCGGTGTCGGTCGTCGGCCTGGGGCTGATCGTCTCGCTCGCTTACGACCCGGCCCAGCGTGCCGTTGACATCGAGCTCACGTTCACCGCGATGGGCTGCCCGGCGATGGAGTTCATCCAGGACGACATCCGGGAGCGGCTGCTGCGCGAGCCCGAGGTCGACGAGGTCAGGATCGAGGTCGTGTGGGATCCGGTGTGGACCCGCAGCCGGATCCGCGAGGATGCCCGCGCCCGGATGCGGAGCCTGGGGATCGTCGCATGAGCTCGGCCTCCGTCTCGAGCACGCAGGTCTGGGAGGTCTTCGCGCGCACCGAATACGAGCTTCCGCTGCACCACGTGGGCGCGGTGACCGAGGACGACGAGGATCTGGCGCTGGTGTCGGCGCGCTCGATCTACGACGAGCAGCCCTGGATCCAGATGATCATCGTGCCCCGCTCGGCGATCCGGGAGGCGATCAAGGCATGAGTGCGACGACCAGGACCACCGATACGACCGAAGCCCGAGCGAAGGCGGCGATGCTGTCGCTGGTGGGCTCGCTGGCCGACAACAAGGCCGCGCTGGGCACGCGCTACGCGGAGTGGGCGGTCAGCGCCCCAACGCTCGAATCCGCGGTCGCCGCGGCGGCGATGGCCCAGGATGAGCTCGGCCACTCGCGCTCGACCTATCCGGTGCTCAAGGCGCTGGGAGCAGGGGTGACCCAGGACGCGCCGTTCGGAGGCGATCGCCGCCTGGCTCTGCTCGACTCAGAGCTCGAAGACTGGACCGCCGCGGTCGCGGCGAACCTGCTCGTCGACGGCGTGCTGACGACGTTCGTCGCTGCCTGCGCCGACAGCACGATCACGCCGATGGCCCAGCGCGCGCGCAAGATCCTGCAGGAAGAAGGCTCCCACCGGATCCATGCCGAGGCCTGGGCCAAGCGGCTGTGCCGCTCGGGCGAGGTCCCGCGGTCGGCGCTCGTGCAGCGGCTCACCGAGACCTGGGAGCAGGCGGGCCGCTGGACCGGGCCGGCCGAGCGATCCCGGGGTGCAGGCAGCGCTGGCGCTGGGCATGATCTCCTCAGACGCACCTGCCCAGCGGGCCTTGATGCGGACCTGGCTGCGGGAGCTGCTCGCCGGCGAGGGCGTGGAGCTCGAGCTCTCCGAACCGACCGACTTCTCCCGCTGGGACCCCGAGCGCCGCCGATGGAACCCCTGACGCAGCACTGCCCGTTCTGCGGCGCAGCTCATACCGAGCGCGTCGGGCAGTGGGGCGGGCAGATGATCACCGAGCAGCGGCGGTGTCACGCTTGCGCGTCGTACTTCGAGGCGATTCGCGATGACTTCGCCGGGGACGTGCCGCAAGTTACTCCCGACATACGGGAGCCAGACGACACACGTCTTTAGTCCGCTTCGATCGCGGCGAAATAATCCTGGGCGGGTTCGTGCCACGTTTTGTGGCGGTCTTCGAACAGCTCGTGCGCGCGCGACCGCGGCCAGCCGGGCGGGAGCATGCGTTCGGGCAGGTCAGGGTCCAGGAAGGGGAATTTCCGCCAGGCGTGCACCAGCAGCGTCTGGGCGCGAAACACGGCCTGGGGCGTCCGCGGCCGCTGGCGTCCGAAGTCGGCGATGAACTGCTCATAGGCGGCCGCCACGCTCTCCAGGTTCCACGCGTCGGCGACCAGGCGGGCCGGATCCCCGATCGCTCCGAGCTCGGCGTGAAACGAGAGCAGTTCGGCGACCGATCCGTTCGCTGACATCTCCAGCAACTCGCTCTCGCGTTCGACGTGCGGAGAGATCCACACCCCTCCGCCGAGCGAGCCGAACCCCGCCCAGGCCAGCTGCGTCCGGAGGCGGTGTCTGAGGTCCCGACGATGCTCGGGGACGCGGAGGGTCACCAGCAGCCAGCGCCCCTCCCACTGCCACGGCTGGCCGAAGCTGTAGATGCGCCTGGCGCCGGTGCGCAGCATCTCCGCGGTTGACGCGGTGAGGTGCACCCGCGCGCGGCGGCCGCTGCGCTCAGACAGCAGCCATCCCGCCTGGATGCTGCGGGCGAGCGCCTGACGGGCGGCTTGGGGCTTGACCTCGACCGCGCCGAGGGCGCCGATCAGCGTCTCGTGCCAGACGCCGGCCGGCGCGGGCAGTACGTATTCACCGAGGATCGTGAGCAGCAGCGATCGCGCGGCCGGAGCCCCGACGGCGCGGCGACGCAACTGGTCGTCCATCGAACGGAGGTTAGGACTCCGTAAGGCTCGAGGCGCGCCTCAGCAGCCACTTTTCCGGATCGAAGTGTGTCCACGGACCCCAGGGGGTAGTAGGAAAGCAAGGGGTGCGTCGCATCCGCATCAGACATCGAGAGGCACAGAACCATGGCTGCAACCACCGAGACTCGCACCGAAACGGGGACCACCGAGACTCGAACCGAAAAGGGGGTCAGCCTCGCGCGCGGCCCGGCGCTGATCGTGGGGACGATCCTGCTCGCCGTGGGCCTGTACTCCCTCTACCGGCAGCACTTCTTCCCGCCGTTCTCAAACTTCCCCAACGGAAACGCTCCGGTCCCAGGGAAGATCTTCCACATCTTCGGCGCCAACGGGTGGACCGGGATGTTCACCGCGGTGTGCGGGGGACTGCTCCTGTTCGGGGCCGCGCAGCACATGCTCGCCAAGACCATGAGCCTGATCGTGGGCTGCGCGCTCGGCGCGGCGGCGATCATCGCGCTGATCAGCGGCAACGTCCTCGGCATGGCCGCAGCCAACGGCTGGACCGAGCTGGCCTGGGGCATTGCGGCGGCGATCCTCCTGCTCAACACGTTGATTCCGCGCCGTCGCAGGACTGTGGCCGCCGATGAGGAGCCCGGTACGGTCGGGTACCGGCGCCGGAGAGCCGTCCCCGCGGCCGGAGCCGGCGCGGCCGCCGGAGCGGCCGGTGGAGCCGCCTACGAGCGTCGCGTAACGCGTGAGCGCGTGGCCGACGATCGAGCCGTGGCGGGTGAGCGGACCGTCGCTGATGATCGGACCGCGGCCGGGGAGCGGACCGTAGCCGATGATCGGACCGCGGCGGGCGAGCCTACCGTGGCTGATGAGCCGGGTGCGCGGAGGGTGGCCGAGGAGCGGACCGTGACCGAGGATCCGACGGTGCCCGGCGAGCGGAGGGTGGCCGAGGAGCGGACCGTAGCCGAGGATCGGACCGTGTCCGGGGGGCGGACCGCGTCGGAAGACCCGACAGTGGCGAACGATCGAGCCGCCGAGCGAGATCCCACGCTGGCCCAGAATCAAGCCGCCGAGGGTGATCGAACCGTTGCCGACGAGCAGCCCGCGGAGGCACCGCCGAGTGACGACGCGGAAACGCGCCGACTTCGCCATTGACGCCGGGGAAGCCTCCTGCCGGTTCGTGACGGCCCCTGCCAGTCAGTAGCGCTGGGAACGCGCCCGTCAGCGGCGGCAGCGGATGCTGACCGGGACGTTGTCGGATGGGGTCGGCGGCGGATCGCGCTTGCAGTAGGTGATCTGCCGGCTGGCCAGGTCCACGACGCCGAGGAACGGATAGGTCACCTGGCCGGCGATGATCGTGCACGAGAACGCGCTGCGCCCGTCACGCGGGGCGCCGCTGGCCCTGCACCGGGCGGCCCTCAGGGGCCCGTCGATCACGCCGGTGGCGATCTGCGCGGCCATCCGCCCGTGAATCGCCCGCTCCAGGGCGAATGTGGGCCGCAGGTGGGCTTGCAGGCGCACCGAGTGGGGCGCCTGGTCCTGCCTGACCAGAATCACTGCGTCGCGGTTGGCCTTCACTTCGGCCGCTTCGTTGAGCGACCGGTTGGTGTTGGTGTTGTTGTGCTCGACGAAGATCACCATCGCCACCAGCAGGACCACGGCGATCACCCCCGCGAGCACGAACCGCTGCCAGACCGGCAGTCTCAGATACGCGCCGGGCGCGCGCGGGCGGCGGGGCCTGCGCCGGGGCTGGGGCGCCGGCGGGGTTTCGGTGTGGGAGGCGGTGGGCGGCGATGGTGATTCCTCGGCCATCGACCAAGAGGCTACGCCGAGCGCGCTTGCCGCCCCGCACTACCGCGCGTTACGCCGAGCGCGACCGCAAGGGGCGGGCGCGCAGGCTCACGATCCAGGCGAGCGCGATCAACACAGCACCCGCCGCCAGCGCGATCAACGCTCCATAGTCGGTCTGTTGCTGCGGGACCGCGGGGGTGGATACCGCGCTCAGGTGCAGGGGATGTCCAGCAGCCGCGGACAGCCGTTGCACAGCCGAGATGGCCGCGGGCCCGAGCCCCGATCGGGGGAGCTCCGCGATCGGCGAACAGCGGCACGGACGGCCGGACATCTCGGTCGGGCAGCTGGTGGTGCTCGTCCTCCTGCTGGCCTTTGCGGTGTGGGCGCTCAGGGGGTTGCTGCTGGGCAGCCACGGGTGGTTCGGCTTGTTGCCGGTGATCTTCCGCCTCGCGAGCAGCGGGAAAGGCGCCCGGAGATGGTCCGTTAGGCGGACGTCTGTCGAGTTGGTAATCCGATGCGGAACCAGATTGCATCACGTCTGGCAACTCGGCCAGCGCGAGCCGCTGCGCCGGTGCCGGGTCCGCGCCGGACGCCGAGGATGATGAGGACTGGGAATGGGACAGGTAAAGAGGCGGTTGCGATTCATCGGCCCCGCAACGGGCGCGATCCTGCTCGCGGCACCCGTCCTGGCGGGCTGCGGCTCGGCGGCACACACGAGCTCGCGTGCCGCGATTCCCGCCGCGCTGGCCCGCGAAGCACGGCCGATCGGCCGCGGCGCGCGGTTTGAGACCGCTGTTCGTGGCCCCGTGCTCGGAGCCTGCAAGCACGGACTGGGTGCGCGGCGTGGGGTACACGTAGAGGTCTTTGCCGCAAACCGCGTGCTGCTCATCCCGGCGGGCATCGGAACCCGGGCTCCGCGCGCGTACTCAGACGGCCGGATCTCCCGGGCCGCGTGCTATGGGGAGCTGGCCACGCTCGAGCCGACCGGGGTGGTGCTCGTGCGCCGCGGGGCGAGGGTCACGCTCGCGGACCTGTTCCGCTCCTGGGGGCAGCCGCTGTCCAGCCGACGCCTGGCCTCGTTCAGAGCTCCCGCGGGCAGACGGATCACGGTGTATGTCGCGGGGCGGCGCTGGCGCGGCAATCCGGGCGCGATCCCGCTCGCCCCGCACTCCGAGATCGTGCTCGAGGTAGGTCCGCACGTCCCGCCGCACTCGTCGTACACGTTCCCGCCGGGAACCTGAGCGAGCCGACCGCGCAGCGGGTATCGTGGTCCCATGGCCTCGCTCGTGATCCAACGAGACGAGCTCGTGGTCAGGCTCTCGCAACTCGAGCAGCTCGCGGCGCTGCGCGGCAACGTGCACGTGCCGCTGTGCGCGGTGCAGTCGGTGTGCGAGGAAGAGGCCCCGTACAACGCCTTGCGTGGCATCCGCGCCCCCGGCACTGGGCTTCCGCGACGGCTCGCCTACGGCGTGCGGCTGTTCACCGGCGACCGTCCCGACTTCGCGGCGCTGCACGGATGTGGCCCCGCGGTGCGCGTCGATCTGGCAGGCGAAGCGCCATTCGGGCGGCTTCTGGTGACCGTCGACGACCCCGGCGCGGCGGTCGCCGCGGTGCAGGACGGCCTGCAGCGCGTCCGCGTCCGCTGAAGCTGGGCGGCTCGCGGCCCGATAAGCGCAAAGAAAGCGCGAAAGCCGATCAGCAACGGGTAGTTCACGTACACCTGCATGTGCGTGGCGTCCGCGAGCCCTCCCGTCGACTGGCAATCGCCAGATTTCTGTCGTCCGTCGCGCGCGGCACGGTCGAGGGGTAGGTTTGTGCTGGATCCCTGCGTACAAGGAGGCCGAAGCTAGTGGCCGTAAAGGCCGGGGACCTCGAGCTGGAGCTGATCGAGGGGCTGAGCGAGTGCGTCGCCGATCGCCTGTCCGGCGAGCCGCTGGAGTCCTACGCCGAGTTCGTACGCCAGTACTACCACTGGGTTCCGGCCAGAGACCTGGCGGATCGAAATCCGCTTGACCTGTGCGGGGCGGTCGTGGCGCACTGGCGGACGGCCAAGCGGCGTCAGGCCGGCGAGGTCAAGGTGGTCGTCTACAACCCCGACGTGGAGCGCGACGGATGGCACTCGCCCTACACGGTCGTGGAGATCGTCTCCGACGACATGCCGTTCATCGTCGACTCGGTGACGATGGAGCTCAGCCGCCAGGGATACGGGATCGAGCTGATCGTGCATCCGGTGCTCCGGGTCGTGCGCGACGAGCAGGGCGAGCTGACCGATGTCCTGGAGCCGGGTGGCGTGGCCCCGGGGGTGATGACCGAATCGGTAATCCACGCCGAGGTTGCCCGACAGGCAGATCCGGACCGCCTCGCGGTGCTGCGAGCGGGAGTCGAGCTGGTGCTGGAGGAGGTCAAAGCGGCGGTCGACGACTGGGCGCCGATGCGCGCCAGGGCCATGGCGCTGGCGAGAGAGCTGCGCCGCGAGTCGCCTCCGGTGCAGCCGCAAGACCTCAGCGAGGCCGAGGCGTTTCTGGAGTGGCTCGGCGAGGACAACTTCACGTTTCTGGGCTACCGCGAGTACGAGCTCGAGGAAGGCTCGGTGCTGACCGCGGTTCCGGGGTCGGGTCTGGGGATCCTGCGGGGCGCCGCTGCGACGCCCTCAAAGCAGCTCGATCCCAAGGCGCTCGCACTGGCCCGCTCGTCACATCCGCTGGTCCTGACCAAGGCCAACTCGAGGGCCACCGTGCACCGCCCCTCCTACATGGACTACGTGGGTGTCAAGCAATTTGCCGCCGACGGCACGGTGATCGGAGAGCGCCGCTTTCTGGGCCTGTACACGACGGCCGCCTACAAGGCGAGCCCCCGCACGATCCCGCTGCTGCGCGAGAAGGTCGAACAGGTGATGGCTCGGGCTGCCTTCCCGCCCAACAGCCATGACGAGAAGGGGATGATCGACATCCTCGAGTCGCTGCCCCGCGACCAGCTGATTCAGATCTCGACCGACGAACTGTTCGAGATGGCGATCGGCATCCTTGGACTGGGCGAACGCCAGCGTGTGCGCCTGTTCGTGGCGCGCGACCAGCTGGAGCGGTTCGTCGCCTGCACGTTGTGCCTTCCGCGCGACCGCTTCAACACCGCCACACGCAAGCAAGCGGCCGCGATCATCGCCGAGGCGTTCGGCGGCGGCCCACTGGATTGGAGCCTGCAGCTGACCGAGTCGGTGATCGTGCGACTCAACTACGTGGTCCGGTGCCCGAATGGAGTCCCGGCGGACATCGACGTGGCCGCGATCGAGTCGCGGATCACCGAGGCCACGCGCGCCTGGACCGACGATTTGCGCGCCGCGCTGATCGATGCCCACGGAGAGGAGCGGGGACCCGAGCTCTACGCCCGTTATGCAGGGGCGTTTCCCGCGGCCTATCGCGCCGACTGGAGCGCCCACGGCGCGGTCGTCGACATCGAGCGGATCGGCGCGCTGGAGCGCACCGGGCGCCCGATCCTGACCCTCTACCGGACCCTTCGAGACGGCGAGGAGGTGAGCCGCTGCAAGCTGCTCAGCGATACCAGAGTGCTGCTCTCCGAGGTGTTGCCGACGTTCGAGCACATGGGTGCGAAGGTCGTGGACGAGCGCCCCTACGAGGTCAGGCCGGCTGACTCGCCCGGCGTCTGGGTGTACGACTTCGGCCTGCGCTGCCCGGCGCAGCAGCTCGAACGGTCAGCGGACGAGTTCGCCGACGCGTTCCTGGCCGTCTGGGCGGGCGAGCTCGAGGATGACGGTCTCAACGGGCTGGTTCTCGCGGGCGGCCTCACGGACCGCGAGGTGACGCTGGTCCGCGCGGTGGCACGCTACCTGCGCCAGGCGGCGATCCCGTTCTCGGATCGCTACATGGAGCGCACGCTGGTCGGCAACCCGCACATCGCGGTCCTGCTGGTGCGGCTGTTCTGCGCTCGCTTCGATCCCGACAGGCACGACTCGAAGCTGGCCGAGTCGCTATCGGAGGAGATCGAGCGCTCGATCGACGCCGTCCAGAGCCTGGACGAGGACCGCATCCTGCGCAGCTTTTTGTCAGTCATCCGGGCCATGCTGCGGACCAACCACTTCCGGTCTGACACCGCTGGCAAGCCGCTGCACTACCTCTCGTTCAAGCTCGATCCGAGCCAGATCTCGCTGCTCCCGCAGCCCCGCCCCCGGTTCGAGATCTTCGTCTACTCGCCGAGGATGGAGGGAGTCCACCTACGCGGCGGCAAGGTCGCGCGGGGTGGGGTGCGCTGGTCGGATCGGCGCGAGGACTTCCGGACCGAGGTGCTCGGGCTGATGAAGGCACAGATGGTCAAGAACGCGCTGATCGTGCCGGTCGGGTCCAAGGGCGGCTTCGTCCTCAAACGCCCGCCGCCGCAAGGCGGTCGCGAAGCGCTCGTCGAGCAGGCGATTGCCTGCTACCGCGAGTTCCTGCGGGGACTCCTGGATCTGACCGACAACTACCAGGGCGGCAAGGTGCGCCCGCCCGAGCGGGTCGTGCGCTACGACGACGACGACCCGTACCTGGTGGTCGCAGCCGACAAGGGGACGGCCAAGTTCTCCGATATCGCCAACGACGTGGCCGATGAGTACGGCTTCTGGCTCGGCGACGCGTTCGCATCCGGCGGCTCGCACGGCTACGACCACAAGCAGATGGGCATCACCGCCCGCGGAACGTGGGAATCCGTCAAGCGGCACTTCCGCGAGCTGGGGACCGACGTGCAGCGCGAGGAGTTCACGGTCGTGGGGATCGGCGACATGTCCGGCGATGTGTTCGGCAACGGGATGTTGTGCTCGCCTCACACACGGCTGCTGGCCGCCTTCAACCACCTGCACGTGTTCCTGGATCCCGATCCCGATCCTGCCACCAGCTATGCCGAGCGCCGGCGCCTGTTCGAGCTTCCCCGCTCGTCGTGGAGCGACTATGACCCGGCGCTGATCTCGGAGGGCGGAGGGGTCTTCTCGCGCAGCGCGAAGTCGATCCCTATCTCATCAGAGGTCCGCTCGGCGCTGGCGATCGAGGAGGACAGGCTTCCGCCGGCCGAGCTGATCCGCAGGCTGCTGTGCGCGCCCGTCGATCTGCTCTTCAACGGCGGGATCGGGACATACGTCAAGGCGACCGAGGAGACCCAGGCCGACGTCGGTGACAAGGCCAACGACGCGCTGCGGGTGGATGGCGCCGCGCTGCGCTGCCGGGTCGTCGCCGAGGGAGGCAACCTTGGCTTTACCCAGCGCGGGCGAATCGAATATGCCCTTCGCGGCGGCCCCGACGCGGACGGCGGCCGGATCAACACCGACGCGATCGACAACGTGGCGGGCGTCAACTGCTCCGACCACGAGGTGAACATCAAGATCCTCCTGGGGGAGGTGATTGCCGACGGGCAGATGACGCTCGAGGACCGCAACGACCTGCTGGTCGAGATGACCGATGCGGTCGCCGAGCGCGTGCTGTACGGCAGCTACACGCAGACCCAGGCGCTGAGCCTGGCGCTGGCGCAGGTGCCCGAGATGCTCGAGGTGCACGCGCGGCTGATCGCGCAACTCGAACAGGACGCCGGCCTGGATCGCGAGCTAGAGGCGCTGCCCGGCGAGAAGGTGATCGCCGAGCGCCGCTCGCAGGGTCTGGGGCTTACGTCGCCCGAGCTGGCGACGTTGGTCGCGTATTGCAAGATCCATGTGTTCGAAGAGCTGCTGGACTCAGATCTCCCCGAAGACCCCTACTTGGCCGAGGATCTGGAGCGCTACTTCCCCGACCCCCTGGCCGACCAATACAGCGCACAGATGCGCGTGCACCGGCTGCGCCGGGAGATCATCGTAACCGTGGTCGCCAGCCAGCTCATCGACCGCGCCGGCACGACGTTCGCGTTCAGGTTGGGCGAGGAGACCGGTGCCGCCACCTCGCAGCTGGCGCGGGCGTTCGCGGTCGCCCGCGAGGTGTTCGAGATGCGCTCGTTCTGGGCGGCGACCGAGTCTCTGGACGACAAGATCGACGCGCGCACACAGCTGGACATGTTGCTCGAGGGAAGACGGCTGGTGGAGCGAGCGACCCGGTGGCTGGTGCGCGCAAGCGCCGAGACGATCGACATCAGGGCGACGATCGAACGCTACGCCGCAGCCGCGCGGATACTCGCCGACGCGCTGCCGGGGGTCCTGGAGGGGCTCGACGCGGAGTCGTTCGAGCAGCGGCTCGCCGGGCTGCGCGAGGCCGGTGTCCCGGCGGACCTCGCGCGGCGGGTGGCGAGCATGCAGGCGATGCTGTCGGTGTTCGACATCGTCGACGACGCGGCGGCCACCGAGCGTCCGTTGCGTTTGGTGATGGCCACCTACTTCGCGCTGGGCTCGCGCCTGGGCCTCGACTGGCTGCGCGACCGGATCCTCGAGCTCCCGCGCGCCGATCGCTGGCAGGCGCTTGCCCGGGCCGCCCTGCGCGACGACCTCTACCGGCTGCACAGGGCGCTGACTCGAGACACGCTTGCGTCGGGCGGAGCCGACGAAGACAGCGGGCGCCTGATCGAAGCCTGGCGCGAGCGCAGCGAGCCGTCCGTAGAACGCGCGTTGAGCGTGCTGGCCGACGTCAAGGCGTCGGGCATGTTCGACGCCACCACGCTCCCGGTCGTGCTGCGCGAGCTCAAGAGCCTGGTGCCCGACTAGGGTCGGTCGTGGGGTCGCCGCGCTCGCGCCCGCAGGCTCGCGCAGGCGAACGTGGCGACGTCGATCAGGCCACCGAGCAGGAACGCGAGCGGACCTGTGATCAGGCGGGCTGCCACGCGCCGGGGCACCGGCCCAAGCTATCGTCTGGCGTTCATGGCTTCCTTGAAAACAAGCGTCACCGAGCTGCCCGAGTCCCGCGTGCGGGTCCAGGCCGAGGTCCCGGCCGAGGAGGTTGAGCGCCGCGTCCAGCAGGCCGCCAAGAAGCTCGGTGGGCAGATGCGGGTCCCCGGCTTTCGTAAAGGCAAGGTCCCGCCGACGGTCGTGATTCGGCGCCTGGGGCGCGAGGCGGTGCTCGACGAGGCGCTGCGCAGCTCGCTGGGCGGCTGGTACGTCGACGCGATCGATGGTGCCGGGATCGCCCCGATCGGCGATCCTGAGCTCGACGTCGGTGAGCTGCCCGCGCAGGGCCAGCCGCTCGAGTTCTCGATCGAGATCGGCGTCCGCCCGCGCGCCACGCTGGGCACCTACAAGGGCCTCGAGGTCGGCCGCCGCGAGCCGGAGGTTCCCGACAGCGCGATCGACGCCGAGCTCGAGCAGCTGCGCGACCGCGTGGCCACGCTGGAGACCGTGGAGCGCCCGGCACAGAGCGGCGATCACGTGGTGATCGACTACGTCGGGCGGGTGCAGGGCGAGCCGTTCGAAGGCGGCGAAGGCCGAGACCAGCTGGTGGAGCTCGGCTCGCACCAGCTGATCGAAGGCTTCGAGGAGCAGCTCGTGGGGGCCAGCGCCGGCGACGAGCGCCTGATTGCAGTCACCTTCCCCGACGAGTATCCGGGCGAGCTCGCGGGCCAGCCCGCCCAGTTCGAGGTCAAGGTCTCCGAGGTCAAGGCCAAGCGGCTGCCAGAGCTCGACGACGACTTCGCCGCTGAGGCGGGCTTCGATTCGCTCGGCGAGCTTCGAGAGGACATCGCCGCGCGGCTGCGCGAGGCCGACGCCGCGGCGATCGAGCGCGAGTTTGAAGCTGCCGTGCTGCAGGCCGCCACCGACGAGGCGAAGGTGGAGCTGCCCGACAAGCTCGTCCATGCGCGTGCCCACGAGATGGTGCAGCAGACGCTGTCGGCGCTGGCTCGGCAGGGGGTCTCCAAGGAGGCGTATCTGAAGATTGCCGGCAAGGACGAAGAGTCCCTGGCCCACGACGCCGAGCCGGACGCGGCCAGCGCGCTGCGGCGCGAGGCCGTGCTGGCGGCGACCGTCGAGGCCGAGCAGATCGAGCCCAGCGACGAGGACCTGCTCGAGGCGCTGCGGCCGGCCGCCGAGCGCGATGGCTCAGACCCGGAGAAGCTCTTGGAGCAGCTGCGCAAGGCCGGTCGGCTCGAGGCGCTGCGCGAGGACGTAGCCAGCCGTCAGGCGGTCGAGCTGCTGGTCTCGGAGGCCACTCCGATCAGCGTGGAGCAGGCAAAGGCGCGCGAAAAGCTGTGGACCCCCGGGCGGGAGGAGACCGCGGGGGGATCGGGGCAGTTGTGGACGCCGGGCGCGCGCTGACCCTTGACACTGCCGGATGGGGCGCGCGGCAGCGGCGGATCGAGCTTTCAGATGGGACGAAGGCCGGTTGCTACAGTCGGCAGGATTCCGGCGTAGGACCCGAAAACAAGCGAGGACCATGAGCCCACTCGTACCGATGGTTGTCGAGCAAACCTCCCGTGGGGAGCGGGCGTTCGACATCTACAGCCGGCTGCTGAACGAGCGGATCATCTTCCTCGGCACGCCCGTCGACGATCAGATCGCGAACCTGATCGTCGCGCAGCTGCTGCATCTGGAGTCCGAGGACCCCGACAAGGACATCTCGATCTACGTCAACAGCCCGGGCGGCTCCGTGTACGCCGGCCTGGCGATCTACGACACGATGCAGTTCATCAAGCCCGACGTGCAGACGATCTGCGTCGGGATCGCCATGTCGATGGGCGCTCTGCTGCTGGCCGGCGGCGCCGACGGCAAGCGAATGGCGCTACCCAACGCCAAGATCCTGATCCACCAGGTCTCCTCGAGCTTTCAGGGCCAGGCGACCGATATCGAGATACATGCGAACGAGATCATCGACGTTCGCAGGCGGCTTGACGAGATCATCGCGAAGCACACGGGCAAGGATCTCGAGAAGGTTCGCCACGACACCGAACGCGATTACTTCATGAGCTCTGAACAGGCCAAGGACTACGGAATCATCGACCGGGTGATCTCCCAGCACTGAAGGCATTAGTCTTCGGTGCCGGAGAGAGCCGCCAGGCACGAGCTCTGGGAGGGGATTCATGGCACGTCCGACCGACTCCAACGAACAGCTTCTGTGCAGCTTCTGCGGCAAGTCGCAGCGGCAGGTCAAAAAGCTGATCGCCGGTCCGGGCGTCTACATCTGCGACGAGTGCATCGATCTATGCAATGAGATCATCGACGAGGAGCTCACCGCCCCGCCGAGCTTCGACATCGAAAACCTCCCCAAGCCACGCGAGATCTACGACGTGCTCAACGAGTACGTGGTGGGGCAGGAACAGGCCAAGCGCTCCCTGTCAGTGGCCGTCTACAACCACTACAAGCGCGTCCAGATGCTGCAGTCCGACGAGAACGACATCGAGCTGCAGAAGTCCAACATCCTGCTGCTGGGCCCCACCGGATGCGGTAAGACGCTGCTGGCCCAGACGCTGGCGAAGATCCTCAACGTCCCGTTTGCGATCGCCGACGCCACCGCGCTGACCGAGGCCGGCTATGTGGGCGAGGACGTCGAGAACATCCTGCTGAAGCTGATCCAGGCCGCCGACTACGACGTCAAGAAGGCCGAGACGGGGATCATCTACATCGACGAGGTAGACAAGATCGCCCGCAAGGCCGACAACCCCTCGATCACCCGCGATGTCTCGGGCGAGGGCGTCCAGCAGGCACTGCTGAAGATCCTCGAGGGAACCACCGCTTCAGCGTGCCGCCTCAGGGCGGGCGCAAGCATCCCCACCAGGAGTTCCTGTCGATCGACACGACCAACGTCCTGTTCATCTGCGGCGGCGCGTTCGCCCAGCTCGACAAGGTGATCGAGCGGCGGATCGGCCACCAGGGGGTGGGCTTCGGCGCGGCGATCAAGTCCAAGGAGCAGCGCGACCTGGGCGAGATGTTCGAGCATTGCCTGCCCGAGGACCTGATCCAGTACGGCCTGATCCCGGAGTTCATCGGCCGCCTGCCGGTGATGTCGGCGATCCACCAGCTGTCGCGCGACGAGCTGATGCAGATCCTGACCGAGCCGCGCAACGCGCTCGTCAAGCAGTTCCAGCGCTTCTTCCAGTTCGACGGGATCGAGCTGGTGTTCGCCGACGAGGCGCTGAGCTCGATCGCCGACAAGGCCCTGGAGCGCGAGACCGGGGCGCGGGGGTTGCGGTCGATCATCGAAGAGGTGCTGCTCGAGGTTCAGTTCGAGCTTCCGTCGCGGCGTGATGTGCAGAAGTGCGTGGTGACGCGGGAAACAATCGAGAAAGACACGGCGCCGACACTGGTTACCGTCGCTGCGCCTGACGAAGACGAGGCCGCGGCTTAGGGGCTTTGGTCGCCAGCCGGGGCGTTGCCGCCACGCGCTTGATGCGCTGGCGCGCGAAATGCATCACGGGGCGCCGACGACGCGGCCAGCGCGGGGCGGCAAGCCCCGGCTGCCGACCGCACGGGTGCACCTGTCAGGCGCGGGACGGTAACCGCGCCCGGCTGGCCTCCGGCGCGCGTAGAGCACTCCTACACTCTCCGGTCGATGGCTGACCTCGAAAAGACCACTCGCTATGACCCGGCGGAGGTCGAGCCGCGGATCGTGAAGAAGTGGCTGGAGTCGGGGTTGTTTCACCCCCTGCCGGAGGGCGAGGCCAAGGACAACTACTCGATCGCGATCCCGCCGCCGAACGTCACTGGCGTGCTGCACATGGGCCACGCATTCCAGGACTCGATCATGGACACGCTGATTCGCCATCACCGGATGCGGGGGCTGCGCACGAAGTGGATCCTGGGAACCGACCACGCCGGGATCGCGACCCAGACACAGGTCGAGCGCCAGCTCGAGGAGGAGGGCAGCAGCCGCGAGCAGCTTGGCCGCGAGCGCTTCGAGCAGCGGGTGTGGGAGTGGCGCCAGGAGCATGGCGGCACGATCATCGAGCAGCTCAAGCGGCTCGGCGCGTCGTGTGACTACGCCGAGGAGCGCTTCACGCTAGACGAGGCATACGCGCGCACGGTGATCGAGGTGTTCGTCGCCCTGTATGAGAAGGGCTACATCTACCGCGACCGGTACATGGTCAATTGGGACACCGGCAGCGGCTCGGCGATCTCCGACCTCGAGGTCGAGCCCACCGAGGTCACCGACACGCTCTACTACATCGATTACCCGCTCGCGTCGGGATCGGGAGCGATCACCGTCGCCACGGTGCGTCCCGAGACGATGCTCGCCGACACGGCGATCGCGGTCCATCCAGACGACGAGCGCTATCGCAGGCTGATCGGCGAGACCGCGGTGCTGCCGCTGGTGGGGCGCAGGCTGAAGATCATCGCCGACGAGTACGTGCGACCCGAGTTCGGCACCGGGGCACTGAAGATCACCCCGGCGCACGACCCCAACGACTTCGAGATCGGGCGCCGCCACGGCCTCGCCCAGCCGCAGGTGATCGGCGAGGATGGGCGGATCACCAGCGAGGCGCCCGAGCGCTTCGCCGGCCTGACCGTTGACGAGGCTCAGCGCGCGGTCGTCACCGAGCTGACCGAGCAGGGCCTGATCGCCCGGACCGAGCCGTTCGTGCACGACGTCCCCTTCTCGCAGCGGTCCGGGGAGCGGATCGAGCCGCTGATCTCCCTGCAGTGGTTCATGCGCATGGAAGAGCTGGCGCGTCCGGCGATCGAGGCGGTGACCAGCGGCCGGATCAGGTTCCATCCGGAGAGCCACAAGCGCGTGTACCTCGACTGGATGGAGAACATCAGGCCGTGGTGCATCTCCCGGCAGCTGTGGTGGGGACACCGCCTCCCGGTCTGGTATCGCGATGACGAGACCTACGTGGGGACCGAGCCCCCGTCGGGAGGCGGCTGGACCCGCGAAGGCGACGTGCTCGACACCTGGTTCTCGAGTGCGCTGTGGCCGTTCGTGACCCTGGGGTGGCCTGATGACACGCCCGAGCTGCGGGCCTTCTACCCGACCGACGTGCTGGTCACCGCGCGCGACATCGTCTTTCTGTGGGTCGCGCGGATGATCATGATGGGCCTCGAGTTCACCGGCGAGATCCCGTTCTCCGACGTCTACGTGCACTCGATCATCCAGGCGCCCGACGGCCGGCGGATGTCCAAGTCGCTGGGCACGGGGATCGACCCGCTCGACGTGATCGAGGGCGGCCCGCGGCCGCCGGTGTTCGCCAAGGGCAATAAGCCGGCCGGAGACTTTCCGGCCTACGGTGCCGACGCCCTGCGCTGGGGGCTGCTGGCGATGTCGTCGGCCCAGGACGTGAGGTTCAGCGAGGACAAGGTCGCCCAGGGCCAGCAGCTGACCAACAAGCTCTGGAACGCCGCCCGTCTGATCCTGCTCGGCGTGGGTCCCGATGCCCGCGCCGGGGTGGCTCCCAACGCAGCCGAGGATCGATGGATCCTTTCGCGCCTGGAGCGCGCGCGGGCCGAGATCGCCGGCCGGATCGAGCGCTACGACTTCTCGCACGCCGCGCTGGCGCTGTACGAGTTCGTATACGGCGAGCTGTGCGACTGGTACCTCGAGCTGGTCAAGCCGCGGCTGCGCGAGCGCGAGCCCGAGCTGGCGTCGACGCTGCTGCACGTCCTGACCGAGACGGTCGCCCTCGCACACCCGCTGATCCCGTTCGAGACCGAGGAGATCTATTCCCACATCCCCGGCGTCGAAGGCCTGCTCGCCGCGCGGGTCGGCGTGCGGCCCGAAGAAGTGGTGGACCAGCGCGCCGAGAGCGAGATCCGACAGGTGATCGAAGCGGTCCAGGCCCTGCGTACCTGGCGTGACGTGGCCGAGGTCAGGGCGGGTGCGGTCCTGCCGGCGAGGCTACGCGCCTCGGGGTATGACCACACGGCCGAGCACATCGCCCGGCTCGCCCGGCTCGACCTCGACCACTCCCGTGACGGCGCGAAGACCGTGGCCACGGTGGCGATCCCGGGCGGCACAGTGGAGGTGCTGGCCAGCGACCAACTCGATATCGAGGCCGCGCAGCGCAGGCTCGCGCAACGGCGCGGCAAGCTCGAGGACGAGATCGAGCGCGCGGAGCGTAAGCTGGGCAACGACGGGTTTACGGCCAAGGCGCCAACGGCCGTGGTGCAGGCCGAGCGCGAGAAGCTGAAGCGGTTGCGAGGCGAACTGGAGTCGTTGTGAGGGGCCGGGGGGTCCGGACACACGCGGGGATCGTCACCGGGGACGGGAGACGCCGGCATCCAGGTGGGGTCGTCACGGTGAACGAGCACGAGGCCGAGCGCTACCTGCTGTCGCTCGAGCTGTTCGGCATGCGCTTCGGGCTCGACCGCATGCGCCGGTTGATGACCGCGCTGGGCCAGCCCGAGCGCAGCTTTCAATCGATCCACGTCGTCGGGACCAACGGCAAGTCCTCGACCGTGCGGATGATCGCCGCGATCCTCGCCCACCACGGGCTGCACACCGGCGCCTACCTGTCTCCTCATCTGGTCTCGTTCGGCGAACGGATCCGGATCGGCGACCGCGACCTCGAGCCCGGCGACTTCGCGGCTGCCGTCACCCGAGCGGCTCGGGCCGCGGAGCTCGTCGACCGAGCCGCCGGCGGCGAGGACAGGGTGACCCAGTTCGAGGCGCTGACGGCGGCCGCCTATTCGGAGCTCGCCCGGTGCGGCGTCGAGGTGGCGGTGATCGAGGCGGGGCTCGGCGGACGCTACGACGCCACCAACGTGATCCCCTCCAAGGTGCAGGTCCTGACCAGCGTGGGGCTCGAGCACACGCGCTGGCTGGGGCCGACGCTGGCCGACATCGCGGGCGAGAAGCTCGACGTCGTGCAGGAGGGCGCCACGCTGGTGCTCGGCGCCGACCTCGAGCAGGAGGTGATCGAGGTCGCGCACCGGATCGCCCGCGAGCGCAGCGCCACGATCGTCGCGGCCGGGGTCGATCCGGGTGTCGAGGTCGCGGCGGCCGGGGGGTTCCAGCGTCGCAACTTCGCGCTGGCCCGGACCGCGGCACAGGCGTTTCTCGGAGCGCTCGACGAACGGGCGGTCGCCGCGGCCGGCGCCGAGGTGCGCGTTCCCGGACGCCTGCAACAGATCGCCTCGGCGCCGTTGACGTTCGTCGACGGAGCCCACAATCCAGACGGGATGCGCGCGCTGGTCGAGTCGCTCAAGCCGCCATTCGTCGCCTGGCACGATCGCGTGGTCGCGGCAATCTCGATCCTCGACGATAAGGACGCGGCGGGGATGCTCATCGGCGCTGCTGCCGGTGTGCGATGCGATCGTTTTCACCAGCAGTCAGAATCCGCGCGCTTTGCCCCCACCCACGCTGCAGTCGCTCGCCACCCAGCTCGGCGGTCCGGCGTCGGAGATCGTGCCCGATCCGACGCAGAGCTCTGGCGCGGGCGCGTGAGCTGGCCGGTACCCGCGGCGTGGTGATCGCCGCCGGGTCTTTGTATCTGGTCGCCGACCTGCTGTCACCGGTGCGCGCGCAACGGGCCTCGATCCTGTGAACGACGATCGCGAGCAGCCCAGTTTTTTGAGCATGATCGGGCTGGTCGCGCTGATCGTGGCCGTCGTGATTCTCGTGTTCTTCGGGATTGGCTACCTGTTCGGCAGAGCATTCCTGTAACAATCCTGGAGGAGCGGCGACGAGGAATGGGGTCCTCGATGGCGTACTAAGGGAGCGAACCTAGCTCGGCGCCCACTACACTCGGCCCTCCCATGCTGCCCTACGCGATCTTCGGAATACACAACAGCGCGCTCAATCTCGCGGTCGAGCTGGTGGTGCTGTTCCTGGTGGTGATCTGGCTGGCGCTCGTGTATTGGACCTACGCCGACGCCCGGCGGCGGATCGCCGACCCGCTGCTGGTCGGCTGCGCGGCTGCCGCGTCGCTGTTCCCGTTCGTGGGCACGATCGTCTACATGATCGTCCGGCCGCCCGAGTACCTCGATGACGTACGCGAGCGCGAGCTCGAGATGCAGGCCGCGGAGGCGCGGCTGGCAGAGCTCGGCTATCACCTCTGCCCACACTGCGACTACGAGGTCGAGAAGGACTTCCTGCGCTGCCCGAACTGCATGCGCAAGCTCAAGGATCCGTGCCAGGCGTGCGGCCGCCCCCTCGACCCGACCTGGCGGGTGTGCCCGTTCTGCGAGGCCGAGATCGGTGCGCCGGCGCCCGCTCCGCGACGCCAGCGACGCCGGCGCGACCTGCCGCCCGAGCCGGCTGCGGAGCAGCAGCCGACGGCGACCTGACACTCCGCACACCTCGACTCGCAAAAGGCGCCGTCCGTGCAGCGAACGCTGATCCTCGTCAAGCCCGATGCCTTCGCCCGTGGACTGACCGGCGAGATCATCGCCCGCTTCGAGCGCAAAGGGCTGCGCCTCGTGGCCCTGGAGCGCAAGACGCTCGACCGCGAGCTCGCCGCGCGGCATTACGCCGAGCACGAGGGCAAATCGTTCTACGAAGAGCTCGTCAGCTTCATCACATCCGGGCCGCTGGTGGCCATGGTGCTCGAGGGCGAGGAGGCGATCGAGGCTGCCCGGCAGGTGATCGGCGCCACCAACCCCCTCGAGGCCAGCCCGGGCTCGATCCGTGGCGACTACGCGATCGCGGTCGGACAGAACATGGTCCACGGCTCGGACTCCGAAGCCTCGGCCACACGCGAGGTGGGGCTGTTCTTCCCGAGCCTGGCCTGAGCCTCACCTCGGACTCGCCACCCGCCGGGACAAGCCCCCGCTTGATTCTGGCCTCAGCTTCGCCCCAGCGGCGGGAGATCCTGACCCGGCTCGGGGTGCAGTTCGAAGTGCGACCCTCAGATGTACAGGAGCTCGACCAGGGGCCACCCGGCGAGGTGGCGATCGAGAACGCGTACCGCAAGGCGGCCAAGGTGGCCGAAGGATGCGCCGCACGCGGCGGTGCTGGGTGTCGACACGATCGTGACGCTGGGCGGGCGGATCTACGGCAAGCCGCGTGATCGCGAGCAGGCGCGCGAGACGCTGATGGCGCTGGCCGGCCACCGCCACGCCGTGATCGGAGGAATCTGCCTGATTGAGGGCGAACGGATCCGCACGCTGGCGGCGAGCACCCTGGTGTCGTTGCGTTCGCTCGACGGCGCCGGAATCGACCGTTACCTGGACACCGGCGAATGGCAGGATCGCGCCGGCGCCTACGCGATCCAAGGCCGTGGAGCGCTCCTGGTCTCAGCGATCGAGGGCGATTACCTGAACGTCGTCGGGCTGCCCGTGGCCGCCCTCGTGGAGCTCGCGCCCCGCCTGTTTGGAGTCTGACCGGTCATCGATGCGACTTAGCGGCCATCAATGCGCTTTCCAGCCTTTTTCGCCGCTGATGAAGCCATTCTCAGACCTGCCGGCGCAAGGACGTTCGATACACTGACCGGCGGACGGAGCTGGCAGCCAGGTGCGGTCAGTCGCTTTCCGCCGCCTCGTCCACGCTCGCCTCGTCCACGCTTTCAGCTACCCGTGTCTGCACTCAGAAACTCGTCACTGCAGGGATTGCCCTTGCGGCCCGCTGCCCGCGGTCCGCGGCGGTGGCGAACTCGCCGCGCGGCCATCGGTGACCGGTCGCGCTGCAGCCAAGCGGCTGAATCGAGACACTAGGTCCGAATGGGCTTTTTCACGTATCTGACCGGCTTCGGCGGCCGCGACATGGCGGTCGACCTAGGGACCGCGAACACGCTTGTGTATGTGCGGGGGCGCGGGATCGTGCTCTCTGAGCCGAGCGTGGTGGCCGTAGATTCGCGCACCGGCGAAGTCCACGCGGTGGGGATCGAGGCCAAGCGGATGCTGGGCCGGACGCCGGGGACGATCTCGGCGATTCGCCCCCTCAAGGACGGAGTGATCGCCGACTTCGAGGTCACCGAGGAGATGCTGCGCCACTTCATCCAGAAGGTCCACCAGAACCGCTGGGCCCACCCCCGGGTAGTGGTCTGCGTCCCCAGCGGCGTGACCGGAGTCGAGAAGCGCGCGGTGGAGGAGGCGTGCCTGTCGGCGGGCGCGCGCCAGGCCTACCTGATCGAGGAGCCGATGGCGGCTGCAATCGGCGCGGGGCTGCCAGTGGGTGAGCCGACCGGCTCGATGGTCGTCGATATCGGGGGCGGGACCAGCGAGGTGGCGGTGATCTCGCTCGGCGGGATCGTCGTCTCGCAGTCGATTCGCGTGGGCGGCGACGAGCTCGACGAGGCGATCATCAACTACGTCAAGCGCGAGTACAAGCTCCTGATCGGCCAGCAGACGGCCGAGGAGGTCAAGCTCGAGATCGGCTCGGCGTACACGATGCCCGAGGAGGTCCAGGCCGAGATCCGCGGGCGCGACATGGTCTCGGGACTTCCCAAGACAGTGATCCTGACCAGCGAGGAGATCCGCGGCGCGCTCGAGGAGCCCGTCTCGCAGATCATCGATGCCGTCAAGCAGACGCTCGACCGGACACCCCCGGAGCTGGCCTCGGACATCATGGATCGTGGCATCATGCTGGCCGGAGGCGGCTCGCTGCTACAGGGCATCGAGGAGCGGCTGCGCCATGAGACGCAGATGCCCGCGCACCTGGCGGAATCGCCGCTGACGTGCGTCGCAGTCGGTTCAGGACGTTCGCTCGAGGAGTTCGAAGCGATCCACCGTTCGAGTAAGAATTCACGTAACCGCCGCCGCCGGTAGGAGGATCCCCGCAGAGGCGACTACCGCGGCGCCCGGGAGCAAAACTTTGGAGACAAGCAGCTCGTGCATGACAAACAGGTTCGGCGGCGGCGCGCAGTGCTCGCGCTGCTCGTCGGCATCTCCCTGATCCTGCTGACCGCATACTTCGGCGAGTCGCCCGACAGCCCGCTGCACAACGTGCAGCGGGGGATCGTGCAGGTTCTGTCTCCCGTCCAGCAGGGGGCCAGCACGGTGCTCTCGCCGGTCAAGGATGTCGCCGGCTGGTTCTCGGACACGCTGCAGGCCAAGTCGCAGCGCGACAAGCTGCAAAAACAGGTCGACCAGCTGACCAGACAGCTCGACTACTACCAGCAGCGAGCAACGCTCACCAACCAGCTGGAGATGCAGATCAAGCTGGACGACACCAACTCGATCAACACCTACCAGCCGGTCGCCGCCGACGTGATCGGGCGTGACCCGACGCTCTGGTATCAGACGGTCACGATCGACAAGGGGTCCGCCGACGGCGTCAGGTTGAATGACCCGGTCACCGGCTACGGCGCGCTGGTCGGCAAGGTGACCACCGTCGACCCCACGGTCTCGATCGTCACGCTGATCACCGACCACACGTTCGCCGTCGCCGCCGAGGTGCTCGACGGCACCGGCGACACAGGCTTGCTCGTTCCCGCCGTGGGCAACCCCAACCAGCTGCTGCTGCAGGATCTGCCGAGCCACGCGCCGATCGCGCCCGGGCAGCCGGTGGTCACCGCCGGCTTCAAGGCCGGACCCCTGGAGTCGCTGTATCCGGCCGGAATACCGATTGGACAGGTCGCCAACAGCGCCAGCCAGAGCGAGCTGCTCACCAGCCAGCAGGTCGGGGTGACGCCGCAGGCGAACCTGCGGCATCTGTCGGTGGTGCAGGTCCTGACCCGCCTACGCAACAACACCGAGCGGGCCCAGGTGTCCGGCGGATGAAGAATCACCTCGGCCTGACGGTGCGCCTGGTTGCGCTCGCGCTGGTGACCGTCGTCGTTCAGGAGTCCGCCATTTCGCAGATCTCGATCTTCGGCGTCAGCGCGGACCTCACGCCGCTGGTGGTGATGTCAGTGGGACTGCTGGCGGGCTCGATGCCGGGCGCGATCATGGGGTTCGGAACCGGATTGCTGGTCGACACCGTGCTCGTCCAGACGCTCGGCGTCACCTCGCTGCTGTACATCCCGATCGGCTACTGGTCAGGGCGCCTGCGCGAGCTGCGTGACCCGGCACACGGCCTGGTTCCGCTCGCGGCGGGCGCGGTGGCGACCGCTGTCGCCGGGTTTGGCATGACCTTGATCCAGTTTCTGCTCGGTGTCGACGCCCCGGTCAGCCTGCTGCTGGTCCAGCAGATCGTCATCACGGTGCTGGTCAACACGCTGATCGCGCTGCCGGTCTACGCGCTCGTGCGCAAGGTCCTGCACCCGGCGCTGCCCGAAGACCCCCGGCGCCGGCGCAGGCGTGCCTACACCACCGGGGGCCTCAGCCCGCTGCAGCAGCCGTCGCAGCGCCTCGGGCAGATCACCCGGGGTTCGTGATGGCCCAGACCCCGGAGGATCGCCGGCCGCCGATGACGCCGCAGCTCGCGCTGCGGGTGGCGATCGCCGGCAGCGTCGCGCTGGCGCTGTTCGCGATCATCTTCTTCAGGCTCTGGTTCCTGCAGGTCCTGACGGGCAACCAGTACGTTAAGGCGGCGACCGTCAACCGGGTCAGGGATGTGTCGATCGCCGCTCCGCGGGGCGAGATCCTGGACAGCAGCGGGAACGTCCTGGTCAGTTCGACGCGGGCGCTCGAGGTGCAGATCTCGGCGCCCGATCTGCCTCACTCGCCGCGCGGCCAACGGATTGTCTACCGCCGCCTCGCGCACGTGCTCCAGATGCCGACCAACAAGATCAAGTGCAAGGTCCGCACCTACGCCAACGGCCACACGATCGTCTCCGTGTACCACCTTGCGCCGATTCCCTGCGAGGTAAAGCAACAGCTCGCCATTCAGCCGTTCGCCGCCGTGAACATCGAGCGAGTCAGCAAGGACGTCCAGTACTACCTCGCCGAGAACCAGGAGCAGTTCCGCGGCGTGCGGGTGGCTCAGATCTACGTTCCCGGCTATCCGCAGAGGACCCTGGCCGCGCAGTTGCTCGGCACGGTCGGCAGGATCACCGCCCAGGAGGTCAAGGAGAAGGCCTTCCGCGGCGTGGATCCCAACGCCGTGGTCGGGCAGTCGGGGCTGGAGGGCGAGTACGACCGCTACCTGCGAGGAACCGACGGCGCCGAGCAGGTGCAGGTCGACGCGCTGGGTCGGCCGACCCGCCGCCTGAAGACCAAGAGCCCGGTCGCCGGAAACGACCTCGCGCTGTCGCTCAACACCAAGCTCCAGCGCGTCGGACAACAAGCGCTGGCCACCTCGATCGCCAGCAATGTGGGCGCCGACGCGGGCGCGTTCGTGGCCATGAATCCCGTCAACGGCGAGGTCTACGCGATGGGCTCCTACCCGAGCTTCGACCCCACGGTGTTCACCAAGACGCTGTCAGAGGCCACCTACAAGCGCCTGACCAGCGTGGCCACCGGCGACCCGCTGCTCAACCGGGCGATCCAGAGCGTCGGCCCGACGGGCTCGACGTTCAAGCCGATCACCGCCACCGCGGCGCTCCAGAGCGGAAACTGGACGATCGACGACGTCTACGACGACACCGGCAAGTTCTGCTTCCCGGGCACCACCGAGTGCCTGCAGAACGCCGGCGGCGCGGTCAACGGCAGCCTGAACCTGGTTAACGCGATCCGCGTCTCCTCCGACGTGTTCTTCTACAACCTGGGCTACCGGACCGACGGCGACCCGACCAAGGAGCCCAACGGCGGGCCGCTCGACCAGTGGGCCCACAGGTTCGGAATCGGTCGCCGCACCGGCGTCGATCTTCCCGGTGAGCTGACCGGAACGCTGCCCACCCCGCGGTGGCGCGCCCATCAGGACAAGCTCGAGCTCGAATGCGAACAGGCCAAGGGGCCGTTCAAGGGCCAGCACAAGCACGCCAACTGCGGGATCGCCGACGGCCGCCCATGGTCGGTGGGCGACAACGTCAACCTCGCCGTGGGGCAGGGCGACGTGCAGGTCTCGCCCCTGCAGCTGGCGGTGGCGTACGCCGCGCTGGCCAACGGCGGCACGATCGTGCGCCCGCATCTGGGCCTGGACATCCAGAACGCCGAAGGCACGGTCCTGCAGAAGATCGATCCGCCACCCTCGCGCCACATCCCGCTCAACCCGCTGTACCGCGAGACGATCCTCCAAGGACTGCACGACGCCGCCCAATCTTCCGGCGGGACGTCCGACGACGTGATGGGCAACTTCCCGATGCCGGTCTACGGCAAGACCGGCACGGCCCAGTACGTCGGACAGCCCGACTACTCCTGGTATGCGTGCTTCGTGCCGCCGAGCGTGACTTCGAAGCCAATCGTGGTCGTGGTGCACGTCGAGCGGGGAGGCTTCGGTGACATCGCGGCGGCGCCCGTCGCCCGGCAGATCCTCTCGCAGTGGTTCTTCGGCAAGCCGGGCGTGTACAAGGCAGGAGGCTCTCGGACGCTATGAGCGCTCAAGGGGGGAGGCTGCCGGAAGCCATCAGCGCGATCCAGGTAGGCGACGAGACCGCGGTCGTGACCACGCCGCGCTGGTGGACGCTGATCGATCCGCTGCTGCTACTCGGCGCGATCGGGCTGATCGGGTGCTCACTGGTGACGCTCAAGGGCGCCACCAGCCACAAGGTGGCTGGGCACCCGCTGTACTACGTCGAGCGCCAAGCGGTGTTCGCCGGCATCGGGCTGCTGGTCGCGCTGGTGATGAGCCGGATCGACTACTCGCGGCTGCGCGAATACAAGTACGGCCTGTTCGCGGTGATGGTCGCCCTCAACCTGGTGGTGTTCGGGATGCCCCCGATCCAGGGCGCGCGGCGGTGGATCCCGTTGCCGCTGTTCAACTTCCAGTCTTCGGAGTTCGGCAAGGTGCTGCTGGTCGTGGCCCTGTCCGGATTCGCGGTCGACCGCTCCCGACGGCTGCACGAGTGGCGCACGACCGCGCGGATCATGCTGCTGGCTCTGATCGCCGCGCTGCTGGTGATCCCCCAGCCGGACCTGGGCACCGGGATGGTGTACGTGGCGATCGGCTTCTGCATCCTGTTCTTCGCCGGTACGTCGTGGAAGCAGTTGACCGGATTGGTGGCGATGTTCATCGCCTCGATCGCGATCGTGCTCGCAGGGGCCCCGGCGCTCGGCGTGCATCTGCTCAAGCCCTACCAGGTGCAGAGGCTGACCGGCTTCCTCAACCCCTCGAGCGACCCGCAGAACCAGACCTACAACATCACCCAGTCGTTGATCGCCATCGGCTCGGGACAGAAGACGGGTCGCGGGCCGAACGCGACACAGACCACGCAGGGCTTTCTACCGGCCAACGACACCGACTTCGTATTCGCGGCCGTGGGCGAGACCTATGGCTTCGTCGGCGCGGCGGTGGTGCTGTCGCTGTTCGCGCTGCTGATCTGGCGCACGCTGCGCATCCTCACGATGTCCAAGAACCTGTTCGGCACGCTGATCGCCGGCGGCATCATGGCGATGCTCATGTTCCAGGTCTTCGTAAACGTCGGAATGACGATCGGGATCATGCCCATCACGGGCGTTCCCTTACCGCTGCTGAGCTATGGCGGCTCGTCGGTAATCGTCACCTTCATCGCCATCGGCCTGTTGCAGTCGATCTACGTCCAGGCACGGATCGCATCGGCTGACAAGGGACGGGCGCTAATTTCGTAATGCCAGCGCGCATCTCGATGAGCGCGCGGCCACAGATTTCCAAAGGACTGAATGACAATTGAAAAAGCAAGTATTGGTCAGCGTCGACCGGGGGGAGACCCGGGTCGCGCTGCTGGAGGCGACGGGTACCGTCGCTCCGCGCAAGCCGGCTTCGAGCTCATCGCGCAGGCGGCGTAAGCCCGCTGCACCGGGCGCCGGCTACCAGGTTGCCGAGCTCTACCTGGAGCGTCGTGGCAACCGCTCGATCGTCGGCAACATCTACAAGGGCAAGGTGGACAACGTCCTCGCCGGGTTGGAGGCCGCGTTCGTCGACATCGGACTGGAGAAGAACGGCTTTCTGCACGTCGACGAGATCGTGCTCCCCGGCGTCGACGCGCCGCGCCGTGGCCGTGGCTCCGGGCGCGACTCGCGCAACATCACTGACATGCTCAAACCCGGCCAGGACATCGTCGTACAGGTCGTCAAGGACCCGCTGAAGACCAAGGGGGCGCGGCTCTCGATGGACCTCACGATCGCCGGCCGCTACATGGTCTACGCCCCCTATGGCGAAGGGATCGGGGTCTCGCGCCGGCTCGACGACAAGGAGCGCGAGCGGCTGCGCAAGGAGGCCGCCAAGCTCGAGCTCGGAGGGTCGGGAGCGATCATCCGGACGGCGGCGCAGGGCGCCACGCGAGCAGATCTCGAGCGCGAGCTGGTGTACCTGTTCAAGCTCGGCGAGGTGCTCGAGCGGCGCGTGGCCGAGACCCAGGCGCCGGCGCTCGTCTTCCAGGAGGCTGACCTTTCGGTGCGCGTGGTGCGCGACATCTTCTCGGCCGATTTCGAGCGGGCCGTCGTCGACGACCCCAAGCAGCACCACCGGCTGGTCTCGTTCTTCTCGCGGACGGCGCCCGAGCTCGTCGACCGCGTCGAGCTGTGGGAGGAGCCGGAGCCGATGTTTGAGACCTTCGGGGTCGAGAAAGCGCTGGATTCGACGCTTTCGCGCCGCGTCGAGTTGCCGAGCGGGGGCTATCTGATGATCGACTACGCCGAGGCCCTGACGGTGATCGACATCAACTCCGGCTCGTTCATCGGGCGCGGCAAGGGCGCCCGCCTGGAGGACACGATCACCAAGACGAACCTCGAGGCCGCCGAGGAAGTGGTCCGCCAGCTGCGGTTGCGAGACATCGGCGGGATCATCGTGATCGATTTCATCGACATGGCCCGGGCGCGGAACCGCGACGCGGTGCTCAAGACGCTTCGCAAGGCGCTCGACGAAGATCGGACCAAGACGTTCGTGGTCGAGATCTCCCCATTGGGACTGGTGGAGATGACGCGCCAGAACGTGACCGACGGCGTCAGGGAGATCATGACCCGGCCGTGCCCGACCTGTGACGGCGAGGGCGTGATCAAGTCCGAGGAGACGATCGCGATCGAGTTCGAGCGCCGGATGCGCGAGCTGGCCGCCGCCAGCTCTGCGGAGGCGATCATGATCCAGATGAACCCCCGCGTGAGCGCCGAGTTCACCGCCAACGACGGCCGGGTGCTGCACGCGATCGAGGCCGACACGGGCAAGTTGTTCGTATTCGAAGGCTCCGAGGGCCTGCCCCTCGAGCACTTTGCGGTGCTGCTCGAGGGGGACCGCGAGCAGGTGCTGGAGCGCGCGCTGCCGTTCCGCGAAGGCGAGGAGGTGCACGTGGAGATCGTCGAGCCGCACATGTACAGCCCCGGTGACGCGGTCGCCAAGATCGACGGCTACATCATCTCGATCAAGGGCGGGACCAAATACGTGGGTGAGAAGCACCTGGTGCGGATCGACGAGGTAGGTCGCACCGCGGCGGTCGCCTCGCTGGTCGACGTTGCCGGCGCGGCTTCGAGCGACGGTTCGAGTGGTGACGGGGATGAACTAGAATCGAGGTCTCGGCGCCGCGGCCGCAGAGGCGGACGGCGCCGTTCCGGCGCCAAGGCCGGGTCGGCCTCATCCTCATCGTCGTCCACTTCGGACTAGGGCTCGTTCATGTACGCGATCGTCAAAACAGGTGGTAAGCAGTACCGGGTGCAGCAGGGTCAGTCGCTGCTTGTCGAGCGCCTGGCCGCGGCCGACGGCGACACGGTCGCGCTGCAGCCGTTGCTGTTCGTGGACGGCTCCGAGGTGGTCGATGGCGACGGACTCGACGGCGTGACGGTGGAGGCCAAGGTGGTCGCCCACGAGCGCGGGCCCAAGCTGCGGATCGTCAAGTTCAAGCCCAAGCGCGGCTACAAGCGACGCACCGGGCACCGTCAGGAGCTCACCCGGATCGAGGTGGTCTCGCTGGGCCGGGCCGAGAAGCAGCGGACCCGCAAGAGCAGGGCCAAGGCGGCGACAGGCGATACCGAGGAGGCGACAGATGGCACATAAGAAGGGCCTCGGCTCGAGCCGAAACGGCCGCGACTCGAACGCCAAGCGCCTCGGGGTCAAGGTGTTCGCGGGTCAGACCGTGAGCGGTGGCGAGATCATCGTCCGCCAGCGCGGAACCCGCTTCAAGCCCGGTGACGGCGCCGGGATCGGCAAGGACGACACGATCTTCGCGCGTGCGGCGGGGACGGTGCAGTTCACCCGGGGACGTCGGGGGCGGGTGATCTCGGTCGTCTCCGGGGAGCCAGCCGCGGTCTCCGGGGAGCCAGCCGCGGTCGTCTCCGGGGAGCCTGTCCCGGTCGTCTCCGGGGAGCCTGCCCCGGCTGAGTCATCCTCCGACGCCTGAGAACCGCGCCAGCTCAGCTGTCCTGCGCGGTCGGGCGGACCAGCAGCTCGTTGACGTCGACGTGCGGTGGCTGGGAGACCGCGAACATGACCGCGCGGGCGACGTCCTCGGGCTCGAGCGCGTCTGAAACCGGGTTGTCGAAGAACGGCGTGTCCACCATCCCGGGCTCGATCACCGTCACCCGCACGCCGGTGCCGTTGAGCTCCAGACGCGCGGCCTCGCCCATCGCCGTGACCGAGAACTTTGTCGCCGAGTAGAGCGAGCCGGGAAGCGCCCGTCTGCCGGCAACGGATCCGGTCAGGAGGAGGTGGCCGCGCGCCTCGGTCAGCGCCTGCAGCGTCGCCCTGATCGTCAACGCGGCACCGTATACATTCGTCAAAACCATCGAGCGCCAGTACTCGGGCGTCTCTTTCAAGAAGCCGCGCGCGGCTCCGAATCCGGCGTTCGCGAAGGCGACGTCGAGGCGGCCGAACTGCTCGAGCGTCCTGGCGACCATCGATTCCTGGTCAGTCCACTCGGTGACGTCGCATCGCACGGCCAGCGCGCGGTCGCCGCCGCCGAGCTCGGCGGCCAGCTCGTCGAGGCGGTCAGTGGAGCGGGCGGCGAGCACCAGGCGGTAGCCGTCAGCGGCGGCAGCCCGCGCCGTGGCGGCACCGATCCCGCTCGAAGCGCCGGTGATCAGGAAGGTGGGATCGGACATAGTCTGGCGGGACATCATGCATGATCGAGCGCGTATACACGTTCAGGCCGGCGCCGGCGGCGACGGCTGCCTGAGCTTTCGCCGTGAGGCGCACGTGCCCAAGGGCGGACCCGACGGGGGCGATGGCGGTCGCGGCGGCGACGTGGTGCTGATCTGCGACGACTCGCTGCGCGATCTGGCTGGTTACCGCCGCCGCTCGCACTTCAAGGCGCGGCGCGGTGGTCACGGGAGCGGTGCGCTCCGTCACGGCGCCGACGGCGCGGCGCTTGAGCTCCGCGTCCCACCGGGCACCGAGGCGGTACTCGAGCACGACGGGACCAGGCACGATTTCGTGCGCGGCGGGCAGCGCGCGATCGTGGCTCGTGGCGGCCCCGGCGGGCGGGGGAACAAGCGCTTTGCCGGCCCCACCCACCAGGCGCCGCGGTTCGCCGAACGCGGGCTGCCGGGGGAGGAGACCTGGATCACCCTGCGGTTGAAGCTGCTCGCCGACGTCGGATTGATCGGATTGCCCAACGCCGGCAAGTCCTCGCTGCTGGCGCGCCTGACGCGCGCAGCTCCCAAAGTCGCCGATTATCCCTTCACCACCGTGCAGCCGGTGCTCGGGACGCTGGACGGCGAACAGCGCCAGCTGGTGCTCGCCGACATCCCGGGTCTGATCGAGGGCGCCAGCACCGGAGCTGGACTGGGGCACGAGTTCCTGGCTCACGTCGAGCGGACCAGGCTGCTGGTGCACGTGCTCGATCTCAGCCCGTTCGACGGCTCTGACCCGACTCTTAACCACGCGACGGTCGAGCGAGAGCTCGAGCGCCACGACAAGCGCCTCGCGGCGCTGCCGCGCATACTCGCGCTGTCCAAAGCCGACCTCGTCGATGAGACGCGTCGCGCGGCAGCTCGGGCGCAGTGGGAAGCGCGGCTAGGGGCAGAAGTTCCGGTGATCGTGACCTCAGCGGTCTCGGGCCTGGGGCTGCCCGAGCTCACCGCCGAGCTGTTCCGTCGGGTGCCGGCCGTCTCCGAGCAGCCTGCCGCCGCGGTGGACGGCGCAGACCCGGCAGCAGGGCTCGCCGAGCACCGGGTGTTCAGACCGGCGGCGCAGCGCAGCTATACCGTCAGACGCACCGGCGAGGGCAGCTTCGCGGTCACCGGGGCCGGCATCGAGCGCCTGGTGGCCCGCTACGACCTCGACAACGAAGAGGCCCTGGCCCACCTCGAACGGCGCCTGCGGGGGATCGGCGTGATCCGCGCGCTCGAGGCCGAGGGCTTTCAAGCGGGCGACGAGGTCGAGATCGCCGGGGTGGCATTCGAGCTCGACCCCGACGCCTGACAAGCGACCACGTCCAGGGCTGGACGCGCCGTCCGGCGTCCGACCTCGACCCCGACGCCTGAACCACGCCAACGTGTAGGATCACGCGCCGTCCGGCCGGGCACCTGATGTCGAGAGGAGAAACATGCGTCGTCTGTTTGCAAGCCTGGTCGGTCTGAGCGTCGTCCTGGCATTCGCGGCGTCAGCGGCCGCGAAGGTCCTGCGCGTCGGCTCTTATCACGGGATTCGCGGTCAGTACAGCTCGATCCAGGCGGCGGTCAAGGCCGCCAGGCCGGGGGACTGGATCCTGATCGGCCCGGGCGACTACAAGACCAAGCCGGGGGCGATCCGCACGCCCAAGGGCGCACAGGACTTCCCGGCCGGGGTTCTGATCACCAAGGCCAGGCTTCACATCCGCGGCATGAGTCGCACCCGGGTGATCGTCGACGGGACCCGGCCCGGGTCGAGGGTCTGCAGCTCAAGCGCCAGGGCGCAGAACTACGGCCTCAAGGGCGGCGGGAGCGCTGGCACGAGCTACGCGAGCAGCACGACGAGCGGTCCCTCGGGCGTCAACGGACTGATGGTCTACAAGGCCGCCGACGTCTCGATCCAGAACCTCACCGTGTGCAACTTCCTGGGCGGATCGCGCGCCGCGGGCAACGAGATCTGGTGGAACGGGGGCGATGGCAGCGGCAAGATCGGTGGACATGGCTTCAACGGCGACTACCTGACCACCACCAGCACCTTCTTCAAGGGCGAACACTCGGCCGCTCAGTACGGGATCTTCACCAGCAACTGGAGCGGCGGCACCTGGAATCAGATCTACGCGTCCAACTTCAACGACTCGGGCTTCTACATCGGTGCCTGCCAGCAGGTCTGCAACCAGACCGTCAACCACGCGTGGGGCGAGTTCAGCGCGCTTGGTTACTCGGGCTCCAACTCGGGGGGCAAGCTGGTGATCAAGAACTCGGAGTTCGATAACAACGAGGACGGCTTCGACACCAACAGCCAGAACGGCGACAACCCGCCGCCGCAGGACGGCGCCTGCCCGAACAACGGGATCAGCTCGATCACCCACACCCACTCCTGCTGGGTGTTCATGCACAACTACGTCCACGACAACAACAACCCCAACGTGCCGAGCGCGGGCAGCGCGGCGGCGGGGCCGGTGGGCACCGGAATGTCGATCTCCGGCGGGCGCAACGACACGGTGATGGACAACCGGTTCGTCAACAACAACGCCTGGGGAGTGATCGTCGTCAATTACCCCGACAGCGGCCCCCCGTGCACCGGTGGCACGATGAACTTCGCGTTGCTCGGCCAGGGGAGCTGCCTGTACGACGAGTGGGGCGACGCGATCCTCAACAACAAGTTCACCCACAACGGCGGCTACGGGAACCCGACCAACGGCGACTTCGAGCAACTGAACTTCGAGCCGCATCCCAGCAACTGCTTCAGGGGCAACGTCAATACGTCCGGGAGTCTGTCGCCGGGTGCGGCGCAGCTGGAGCAGACCTACCCGACCTGCACCACGAGTGTAGTGGCGCCGAACTTCAATCTCCCGTTCCTCAACGAGGTGCTGTGCGACTCGCAGATCCAGATCCAGGGGCTCGGGTGCCAGCCTGGGGACCACTACCCGCGGCGCACGCGGGTGATCATGCACCCGCTGCCCAGGCACCTGAAGTCGATGCCGAATCCCTGCCAGGGGGTGCCGCGCAACTCGTGGTGCCGGCGTAAGGCGGCGTAAGGCGTAGTTGTGCCCGGACTGACCGCGACGGCGCGTCGACGAGCTGTATAGCCGGCGCGCCAGCGCCGTAGGTCGCGGGGCCATGCGCGTTCGCCGGCGTGCCCTCCCGCGCGCCAACGCCGTACGTAAGCTCTGGCGCCGTGAGCTGTCTGGTCGTAAAGCTCGGTTCCAGCATCGTCGCCGACGAGCAGGGCGCGGTGCGCGAGGACGTACTGAGCCGGATCTGCGACGACCTGGCGCAGCTTCACCACGCCGGTCATGCGGTGATCGTCGTCACCAGTGGCGCGATCGCCCGGGGCATGGGAGTGATGGCGCTCGGCCTGCGGCCGAGGACGGTGGATGAGCTCCAGGCGGCGAGCGCGGTGGGGCAGGGCAAGCTCTACCAGGTCTACGACGAGCTTCTGCGGGCGCGGGGCGCACCCACCGCCCAGGTGCTGCTGACGTTCTTCGACATGAGCGCGCGGACCCACTACCTCAACGCCCGCCAGACGCTGCGCAAGCTGCTGGATTGGCGAGTGGTCCCGGTTATCAACGAGAACGACACCACCACCACTGACGAGATCTCGTTTGGCAACAATGACTTCCTGGCCGCGCAGGTGGCGATCCTGCTCGGCGCCGATCTGCTGCTGTTGCTGACCGACGCCGAGGGTGTGTTCGCGGCAGACCCGCGCCTCCATCCCGACGCCGGGCTGATCGACGAGGTGCGAGACTTCGCTGAGCTCGACGCGCTCGACATCGGCTACGCCGCCTCGCCGCTGGGCTCGGGAGGGATGCGATCCAAGGTGGTGGCGGCCGAGATGGCGACCGCCGCGGGGATCCCGACGGTGATCGCCAGCGGTCTGAAGCCGGGGGTGATCCCGGCGGCCCTCGCCGGAGAGCGCGTTGGAACCAGGTTTCCGGCCCGCGAGGGCCGATACTCGAGCTTCAAGCTGTGGCTCAAATACGCCAAGCCCTCCCGCGGGCGGGTGCTGGTCGACGCCGGCGCGGCCCGGGCGCTGCGGGAAGCCGGGACCAGTCTGCTCCCGGTGGGCGTGGTGGATGTGGTCGGTTCGTTCGGGGCGGGGGACGCCGTGGAGATCCTGTTCGAGGAGCAGGCCGTGGGCAAAGGGATCTGTAACTACTCGGCCGCCGAGCTTCGCAAGGTACGCGGGCTGAAGTCGGGCGCGGTGCGCGAGCTGCTGCCCCGGGCCAGCGAGGAGGCGATCCACCGGGACTACTTCGTGCTCGCGTAGTCCCGATCCGCCGGGGCTACGTCGTGCTCGTGTAATCCCGATCCGCCGGGGCTACGTCGTGCTCGTGTAATCCCGATCCGCCGGGGCTACGTCGTGCTCGCGTAGTCTTTAGCGACCATGGCCAGCATCGCCGTATCGATCACCGACACTTGCGTCGCCGCCAAGCGCGCCGCCTGGGAGCTCGCCACGCTGAGCTCGAGCGTCAAGGACCGCGCGCTCGAAGCGATCGCCTTCGCGCTGGAGGAGCGCGGCGACGAGATCCTCGAGGCCAATGCCCGGGATCTCGAGCTGGGGCGCGAGGCCGGTCTCTCCGATGCGCTGCTCGACCGTCTCACCCTCAATCACTCGCGGATCGCGGAGATGGCGGCGGGCGTGCGCAAGATCGCTTCCTTGCCCGACCCCGTGGGTGAGGTGATCGACGGCTCCACGCTCGCCAACGGTCTGCTCTTGCGCCGCGTGCGGGTCCCACTAGGCGTGATTGCGGTGGTCTACGAGGCGCGCCCCAACGTGACCATCGACGCCGCCGCGCTCTGCCTGAAATCCGGCAACGCGGTCGTGCTGCGCGGCTCGAGCTCGGCGGCGCACTCCAACGCGGTGCTCGCCGCGGTGGCCTCGGAGGCAGCGTCGTCGGCCGGTCTGCCGGCCGGTGCGATGGCGCTGCTGGCCGGCGGCGACCGGGAGGAGCTGGCCGAGCTGGCCACGCAATCCGGCGTCGTCGATCTGATCATCCCCCGCGGCGGCGAGGGGCTGAAGGCGGCGCTCAAGGGAGTGGCAACCGTCCCGGTGATCTATGCGGCGTCGGGCAACAACCACGTGTACGTGGACGCGAGCGCCGACCTCGAAGCGGCCAAGGCGATCGTGCTGAACTCCAAGCTGCAGCGGCCCGGTACGTGCAACGCATCCGAGAAGCTGCTCGTCCACAGCGAGGTGGCTGTCGAGTTCCTGCCAGACGTGCTGCGGGCGCTCACCGACGCCGGCGTCACGCTGCACGGGGACGAGCGCGCCAGAGCGGCCGCACCCGGGGTGCCGATCGATGCTGCGGGCGACGACGACTGGGACACGGAGTACCTGGCGCTCGAGATGGCCGTCGCTGTAGTGGACTCGCCCGCCGAGGCGATCGCCCACGTAAACGCGCACGGGAGTGGGCACTCCGAAGCGATCGTGACACGGGACACCGACGCGGCGCGCTCATTCCAGCTCGGCGTCGATGCCGCCTGCGTCTACGTCAACGCCTCGACGCGCTTCACCGATGGCGGCGAGTTCGGCATGGGCGCCGAGATCGGCAACTCTACCCAGAAGCTCCACGCTCGTGGCCCGATCGGCCTGCGCGAGCTGTGTACGTTCAAATATCTCGTCGAGGGCGCCGGCCAGATTCGTTCATGACCTCCGGCTGAGCGCCGTGCGCCTCGGAATCCTCGGCGGGACGTTCAATCCGCCACATCTCGGTCACCTGGTGTGCTCACAGGAGGCCTATCGCGAGCTGCAGCTGGACCGGGTGATGCTGATCCCGGCCCGGATCCCGCCGCACAAGCCGGTCGAGCACGAGCCGGGACCCAGCCACCGGCTCGAGCTCTGCCGGCTGGCGGTGTGCGACGACGATCGCTTCGAGGTCTCCGACATCGAGCTGGGGCGCGACGGACCGTCTTACACGGTCGATACCCTGCAAGAGCTGACTTTGAAAGCGTCCAACACCGAGCTCTTCCTGATCGTCGGCGGCGACATCGCGGTCGGTCTGCCCCGGTGGCGAGAGCCCAAGAGGGTGCTGGAGCTGGCGAGCCTGGCGATCGCCAAGCGGCGCGGCACCTCACGGGCGGCGGTGGAGACGGCCATCGACGCGCTCGGTGGCGGTCCCCGGGCCAGGTTCTTCCAGATGCCCCGCATCGGTGTCTCATCGACGATGATCCGCCGGCGGGTGCGGGCAGGCCAGCCGATCCGCTACCTGGTTCCGGACCGGGTGGCCGAGTACATCGAGCGCCACCGGCTCTACACCGAGGGGAGCCGGCCGTGAGTCTCGACTTCCGCCTGCGGCTCTACACCGAGGTGAGTCTCGACTTCCGCCTGCGGCTCTACACCGAGGGGAGCGGGCCGTGACCGCCGATTCCCGCCCTGCGATCACGCCCGAGGAGATGGCGGCGGCGATCGGCGCGCTGGCGACCGACCGCAAGGCGATCGACATCGTGCAGCTGGATCTTCGCGGCATGATCGGTTACGCCGACTACTTCGTGATCTGCAGCGGCCGCAGCGATCGCCAGACGCGAGCGATCCACGATGCGATCCACCAGGGCATGAAGTCCGTGCACTCGCTGCTGCCAAGCCGTGTGGAAGGATTGGCCGAGGCACGCTGGATCCTGATCGACTATCTCGACGTCGTGGTCCACATCTTCACGCCTGACACGCGCGAGTACTACAGGCTCGAGCAGCTGTGGGGCGAGGCGCCGTCGCTTGCGGTCGGCGCCGGTGCGCGCTAGGTCCGCGGCGCGCGGCGGCTCATAGGGCGGTCATCAGCTTTGGCGCCACTTGCTTCTTGCGGCTCATGACGCCGGGCAGCTCGATCGCGCTGTCGTGCGGCTCGACGCCGAAGGTCCGCGCGACGGCCGCGGTGTCGCCCGCTACGAGCATCTCGGTCCCGTGCTCGAGGACGTCGGTGACCATCAGCGCGTACAGCGCGAGCTCCTTGTTCTCGCGCTCCCGGCGCAGCGCCTGCAGCAGCTCGTCCTTGCGCTCCAACAGACCCTTGCCCACAACCTCCACCTGAGCGATGCAGATCGTATGGCCGCCGCGTACCTCATAACGCTTGGCGTCCTGGGTGATGAGCTGTTCGGCGCTGACCCCCGAGACGTCGGCAGTCGCCTCGAACATCTCGCGCCCCAGCTCACCGGCATCGACCGGGATCGCGCGCTCCAGATACTGCACCACCGCGTGATCGCGCTCGGTGGTCGTGGGGGAGTTGAGGATCACGGTGTCTGACAGGGCCGCGCCCAGCAGCATCAGCGCCGTGGTTCGCCTGGGCTCGAGCCCGTTCTGGCGGAATCGCTCGACGACCAGCGTCGCCGTCGAACCGACCGGGTCAAACGTTGCTGTCACCGGGACCTGCGTCTCGATCGAGCCGACGTGGTGGTGGTCGAGGATCTCGACGATCTCGGCCTGGCCGATGCCGATCGCACTCTGGCCCTTCTCGGCGTGATCGACCAGCAGCACCTTGCGCCGCGGCAGCGTGACCAGATCAGAGCGGGTGATCAGGCCGACTGGGCGGCGATCACCGTCGATCGCGACCGCGGCGTTGTAGTGCGTCTCCCTGATCTGCTCGGCCATGTCGTCCACGAGGAAGTCGGGCGTCACCGTCAGCGGATCCTTCTCCATCAGTGCCGAGCAGGGGGCAGCGAGCGTGACCATGCGGGCCGATACGTAGCTGTCGAGGGGAGAGACGACGACTGCCGTGCCTCGCTCCCGGGCGTGGTGTAGGACCTCGCTGGTGGGAGTGACGGAGTTGGCCAGGATGACCAGCGATGCGTCGAGGTCGATCGCCAGCAGTTGTGCTTCCGGACGGTCGCCGACCACGACCACGTCTCCGTCGGAGATCCCGCTCTGGTCGGTCTTGGCGTCCATCGACTGGACCCAGACGCGCCCCGACAGCACGCGGTCCTCGCCGGCGATCAGCTCTCCCTCCAGCACTCTCACCACGGCGCTTACGTAGGTTGGCGCGTCCTCGAGCGTCGAGGTCCGGCGCGACTCGCGGATGTAGCGGCGCGCGAGCACCCGCTCGGTCAGCACGCCGCTCAGCGCGCCGTGCTCGTCGACGATCGGGACGAGCTCGAGGTCGGCCCTAGCCATCGCCAGACCCGCTTCCCGGATCGGCGCGTCCTCGCCGGTCACCGGAAAGCTCGTCTGCATGATGTCCCGAGCGCGCGGCATCACGTGCGGGAGGAACACGGGCTCGGGTGCGCCGCTGCGCTCCAGCAGCCACCGGGTCTGCGGATTGCAGTCCCCGAGCCGCACCGGGACGTATTCATTGGCGGGATCCAATCGGCTCTTGAGCTCGGCATACCCGATCGCCGACGCGATCGAGTCGGTGTCCGGGTTGCGGTGGCCGGTGACGTAAATCCTCGCCATCGAACGCGATTATCGCCCGATCGCGGAGGTTATGGTGAAGCGTATGACGGCTTGCAGCGAGCTCGGGACGGTCTGCAGGGATGTCAGCGCCTTGGCGGTGGGGATGGGCGGAGCGGCATTGTCTGCAGAGCGCGCGTGAGGTCGCCCCCGCCGATCACGCCGCTGGGCATCGCCAAGGCTCTGTCAGAGGTCCGTAGTGAGCTGCGGGCCCGGCCACGACTGCCGCCCGGCGACACCGGCTTCAGCCTCCGGCGCACGCATGAGCTCCAGCGAGACACGCTCCGCGTGCTGCTCGGCCACTACGACCGGTTCGGGCCTATCTTCACGTTTCGCTCCCTGCATCGGCCGGTCGTCGCGCTGATCGGGCCCGCGGCAAACCACTTCGTGACAGTCACCGGAGCCGAGCACTTCAGCTGGCGCCTGGGCATGTTCGGCGAGCAGCTCTCGCCGCTGATCGGCGACGGCCTGATCACCACCGACTGGGACTACCACGATCGCGCGCGGCGGATCATGATGCCCGCCTTTCACCGCCGGCGGATGGAGGCCGCGGTGGCAGTGATGAGAGACGAGGCGGCGCTGGCGCTGGCGGACTTGAGCGACGGGATCACGGTCGACGTCTACGCCAACCGGCTCCCAGAGGGGGTGCAGCAGACTCGCCCGTGGGGCCTGGCCCTGCCAGCGGCGAGCACGCGGCATGGCTAGAAGCGTGATGGTGGCTGCGGACGGAAGCCCGTTCTTTTGGTCGCGCTTCGGGCGACAGTTCTCTAAGCCCGTTCGGCGAGTCGCGGCGAAGCCCGTTCGGCGAGTCGCGCTTTCGCCGTCTAAGCCCGTTCGGCGAGTCGCGCTGGATAACTCCTACTGATAGGTCCTAAAGGGATCTGCGCGCGCGCTCGCGCGCGAGGGTGCGCCTGGCTCTTGGCCCCACTCGCCCCCTGATGGGGGCTCGGGGACCATCGCCAGGCGCCGGGCTTGCGCCCAAGCCACCGTCCGTTCTGTTCAAACGATGCTGGGGCTCGTGGGGCCGGCGCCTTCGCGCCTAATCAGATGAGGCTGTCGAAGGGGAGGGGGTGGTGGTGTTCGAGGCGGGTGCTGTGAACTTCTGAGAGCTCGTCTGGGATGCGTAGCGGCCTGTGGTTGATCTTGGGGGGCTGGTGCGGGTGGTTTGGGGCAGCCGGCGGGCTTATAGATGCAGGTGGGGGCCGCGGTCGATTGTTGGGGGTTGGCGGGTGAGGTGGGGGGTGGGTTGGAGGTCTTGGTAGGTGAGGGGTCTGGGTTGTAGGGGTGGTTGGGCGAGCTTGGTGCGGGTGTAGAGGATCTGGCTGTCGATCAGGTCACGCTCGTGGCGTTGTTGGAATTGGCCGGGCTGGGGCGCGGGACCCAGGGGGGTGGGGTCTGTGGGGTCGATTTGATAGCGGGCGCGGTAGCGCTCGATCTGCAGGGCAGCGTGCTGCCAGGCCTGGTAGCGGCGGTCTGCGCGATCGGGTGGGCGGCCCAGCGCTTGGGTGAGGTGCGGGCCGGGGTGCTCGAGGCGGTGTAGGGCTTGTTGTTCTGTGAGCTGGTCGACACGGCCCTCGGCGGTGTTCAGACGCTGGTGAGCGTCGGGGTGTTGGGTCTCCCATTGTTTGACGATCGCCTGGTGGTGGTCGGCTTCTTGGCGTAGCTGCTGGTGGTCTTGGTTCAGGCGGTGGGCGTGCGCTTGGGCGAAGACGATCTGATCTTTGAGCTCGCGCGCGTGGCGGCCGTGGCGCGCCAGCGGCCCCAGCTCGTGTAGCTGGTGTTCGAGGCGGTCGGCATAGCGCTGCTGTTTGGCTTGGCCGCGCGCGGCTCGCTGCGCGTTCTCGAGCGCCTGGGCGTGCTGGCGCTCGTGGTCTGTGGGGTAGCCGGCGAGCACCCGCTCGGTGTGATCTTTTGCGGCGCGGGCTTGCTCGAGCTGCTCGGCCAGCTCTCGCTCGCGGTCGGCCGCGCGTTCAGGCTCGGGGGGCCGCGCGGGCTTGGGGGAAAGCCATGGGTTGGGGTGCTGCTCGCGGGCGTGTTGGTGGGCGAGGTGGTGTTCGTGCGCGAGCGGGGTGTGGATCGACGGGAGCTCGGGCTCGGTGCGGCTCATCTGCTGGGCGAGCAGCTCGAGGGGATCGGGGTCTGGGGGCTGTGAGAGTTCGAGCTGCTCGAGCTCTGGCTGGGGCTGGCTGGCGTGGATGTGGGTGCTCTGCCGGGCGCGGGTGAGCGCCACGTAGCTGCCTTCCTGGGTGGTGTGCTCGGCCACGAGCAGGTGGGTGGTGTCGGTGGTCTGCCCCTGGGCGCAGAAGGGGTGTTGGACGTAGGCCAGGCGGACGCTGGCGTCGTCGACTTGGGCTTGGGTGAAGTCAGCGGTACGGCCGTCTGCGAGCTGCAGGGTGGCGTGCTGGTGGTCTGTTGTGATGTCGAGCACCTGGCCGGTGGTGCCGTTGGGGATATGGCCGAGTTGGGGGTGTTGGATGGGGTGGCGGATTTGGATGTGGTCGCCGGCATGCAGGGCGTAGGGACGGCCGGTGAGCTCCAGGGCGTGGCCGCTGAGCTGGCCGTGTTGGTGGCGGATCGCTTGGGCGCGCGCGTTTAGCTGATCTAGATGATCGTTTGAGGTCTGGGCAATGATCATGGTGCGTTTGCCGGCCTGCTGGTCGGCGTGGGCGGCGTCCAGCGCGTTGTCCTCGGCGTGTTGTTGGTCGTCTGTGAGGTGCACGCGGCCGCGGGCCTGATAGCCCTCAAGGGCGCGTTGGTGTTGGCCGGCGCGAAACAGGGTTTGGTCGCGGCGGTCGGCGGGATCGGTGGCGCGCACGATCTGGGTGAGGCGCACGTGCGCCTGGTTGTGTCGTGCTGTGTGTTCGAGGTAGGGCCACAGGCCGCCGGCGCCAACGGCCTGGTTTTGGCGCGGGTCACCGACCGCGATCAACCGCGCGCCCGAGGCGTGCACGGCGGATAGCAGGCGTCGTTGTTCGCGGGTTGAGGCCAGCGCGGCCTCATCGTGGACGATCGTGGTGCCCGGACCGAGCATGAGCCTGCCTGACTGCACAGCGGCTTCGAGCGCGACGGTGGAGTAGGCAAGCGCGTGCACGCCGGCGGCGTTTAGCTCGGTGGCGAGGTGTTGGGCGGCGAGGGCGGCGGTGCTGGTGATGATGATCTGGCGATCGTGGGCTTGGTGGGCGCGGGCGATCGCGGTCAGGGTGGTGCTCTTGCCGGTCCCGGCCTGGCCCTCGATGATCACCAGCCGGCGGTCTGAGCAGGCCAGCTGCAGCGCCTGGCGCTGCTCTTCAGATAGCTGGTGGCCGTGGGCTTTGAGCTCGGCGTCCAGGGCCAGCGCCTGGTGTTGCACGTCCTGGGCGGGGAGGGGATGGACGCGCGATCGGGCAAGCCGGGTGGCGATGCCGACTGTGAGGCGCTCTTGGGCGCGGTGCTCGGCGGTGGTGTAGCGGCCGTCTTTTAGCGCCAAGAGCTTGGCGCGCACGTGCAGCTCGCCCAGCGCCTTGAGCGCCTGGTCTGAGTCCACGCCGACCGAGGCTTCCAGCGCGACCGCGCGCGCCTCGCGCAACGCGAAGGTTGAGTCAAACTCGGTCAGGCGGTCAAGCAGCTCGCGGGCCGAGGCCGCCTGTAGTGGCCGCCTATGGGTGCGCAAGGCTTGCACGGCGCGGCCGTCTAGCCCAAACCGCTGGGCGGTCTGATACCAGTGCCGGTCCAGATCGCCGTGGGTCAGAAGCCGGTTTTTGGGGGCGCGGGTGCTCGCGGCCAGGTAGCGCTCCTCGGCGGGCATCAACCTACCCGAACGCCTGAGCGCCTCGAGTGAGCCGGCGGCGGCTCGGGCATCGGTGCCGCCGGCAGCGATCGCGGCCTGCAAGGCGGCACGCTTGTCGGCCATGCGGGCTTCGACTGCGAGCTGCACCTGGTGGTGGCGGCTTGACCAGCGGTCGATCAGCCCGGCAGGGACGCCTTTGATCTCGAAGTAGCGTCCGCCTTGGCCGGTGCCCCGCTGGATCTCAAAGCCGAGCTGGGTGAGCTCATGAGCGAGCTGGGTGCGATAGGCGGCGCCGACCTCGCGGCGGTGCACATACCAGGAGCGCGAGTCGATCGCCATGATCTTGCCGTCATCCCGCACGGCGCCGTGCAACAGCACGTGGGAGTGAAGCTGGGGGTCCGGTACCTGGTCTTGGACGGCGCGGGCGGTGGTGTGCCGCCAGCTGGTGGCGATCAGATCCGCCGCGCCGGTGTGGACCACGGTCTTGCTATCGACGCGTTCGCGGATCATCTGCACATGGTCCAGCGCGTAGGAGAGCGCGCGGTCGACGGCCTGCTCGTGCGCTTGCTCGATCGCCTCGCGCAGCTGCGGCGAACCGAGCGCCCACACACGGAGAACGCGTCGATCATTGCCGGCGATGGCATGTTGGATCGTTTGATGGTGATTTTGGGAGGGGAGAGCCAGCCGGCGTTCTCATCGCCGGCGACAGCAAGGCGTGAGGAAGCGATGCCTGACTGGGTTGGGGGGTGGCTAGGTGAGGCAGGCCATCGGGCGCGGCCCTGTGGTCGTCGTGTCGACTTCGCGCCGGGGTGCCGGGCGGGGCGGGTAGCCGGGTAGCGGGACCTGGGGCTGGTCTGGTTGGACTGGCAGCGGTGGTTCGGTGAGCAGCCGCCAGACGTGGCGCGCGAGGTGGCGCTTTAGGCATCGCAGCGCGCCCTTCTTGGTCTTGCCCTCAGCCCGTTTGCGGGCCAGGTACTCGCGGGTGGCGGGATCCTGGGCGGCGCGAACGATCGCGATCGTATGCAACGCTCGGTTGAGTTGGCGGTCCCCGCCGCGGTCAAGCCGGTGCTGGCTGTGCTGCCCTGAGGAGCAGGGGATCGGGGCGGTGCCGGACTGGCGGCCGAAGCACGCCTCAGAGCCAAACCGCTGTGCGCCGGCGGTGCGCCCGATCAACAGCGCCGCGGTCAGTCCTCCGCAGCCCCGCTCGGTGAGCAGCCTTGGCCGGTAGGCGCCGACCAACTCAAGCAGCTCAGACTCGAGCTGCTTGATCTGGCGCGTGAGCGCGCGAATGTGCGCCAGTTGCTCGCGGGCGATCCGCACGCGGGTGCCTGTGCCAAGCCGCCGCAGCTGGCGATCAAGGCGCTCCACTGGCCGCTGGTTAGACAGCGCGCCGGCGGCGAGCTTGGCCTCGAGCTCGGGGCAGAGGTCCAGCAGATGCCAGCGCAGCCGGTTCTGCATCCGAGTGCGCTCGCGGACCAGGTCCTCGCGATGGTCAGACAGCAAGCGGATCTCCATCGCTCGCTCGTCCAGATAGGCGGCCGGGAAGCGGTCGACGCCGTCCTTGACGACCGCGCGAGCGACCGCCTGGGCGTCGATCTCATCAGATTTGCCGCGCTCGCGCTCTGAGCGACGGGAGGCTCCCATCATCTTCGGCGCCACTCGAATCACCCGCTCGCCGGCGGCCAGGAGCGCCTGCTCTAGCCGCCGGGACACGTGCCGGCAGTCCTCGATCGCCCATACCCGCGCTTCATCGAGCTCGCGCGCCCACCGAACCGCCGCCTGATGCCCAGCCTCATCGGCCTTGACCTCGCGGCTGCCGCGAACGCGGCCAGTTCCCTCATCGACCGCCGCCAGCGCATGCGAGCGCTTGTGTGTGTCGACGCCGATCACGATCATATGCACCGTCCCTTCATTTGGCTTGACCACCGGGTGAAGCGGATCTCCGGCGGACAAACCTCTGTCGGGGCTGATGCCAAGCTCCTATCAAGTCACGCCAGAAATCCTCGGGCGGCGACGGGCGACAGAACTTACATTGGTCAGACCGGCCGGCCATCGAACCGGTCGACTAGCCGTTCTGAGAGTCAGCCCGCCGCCGGCCCGAGGACCTACCGGACAGACCGGACATCACCGGCCCTTAGCCCAGACGCTGACACAGAGGCGATCTGCGCGCTTCGGCGGGACGTGCCCGACCGATCCGTCAGCCGGGTTGGTTGTCGACGAGTCGTAGCTGTCTGCGGCTGGGCGTGGCGGGAGCTGGTGTGAGCGTGACGGCGCCTTCGAAGATCTCGGGTTCGAGGAACGCGGCCATCAGCTTGTGGTGGGCGCGGTGGCGCAGCACCTGGTGTTCGTGGTGGACGGCGGCGGCATATTCGGCTGGGTCGGTGGGTCGTTCTTCGGGCAGGCGGCGAGCAAGGATCTGCTCGGCGGCCCAGGCGTAGACGGCGTTTGAGGCGGCTTCGACTTCGAGCATCCGGTAGGGGACGTATTCGGGGACGCGTCGTTTGGTGTAGCCGGCGCGGCGGGCTGCGCGTTCGAGCTCGCGGAACTCGCGCCGGCCTTCGTACACGGTGACGATCCCGGTCTCGGGATCGAACTCGGCTTCGATCAGCTGGTCTTCGGCTTTGCGGGCGATCTCTCTGACCCAGCCGGTGGCGCGGTGGCGGACGATCAGGATCTCGAGCTCGGCGGTGTGGGGGCCGGCGGCGGCGAGCACCGCCAGCCGCGCGCCGGGCTCGACTGTGACCCTGGCGCGGATGTTGACCGGCACGGTGCTGTGGCCGCGCGCGCCGGGTTCGGGGACCTGATCGGTGCGCAGCGCGACGGTCAGCCCGGGGTCGGCTTCGATCTCGACCGTGGCGCCTGGTGGGACTCGGGTGGGGTCGGCGAGCAGCGTGACGGTGCGCTTCTCGCCGGGGTGCAGGCGGACCGGGGACTGCTTGAACCACAGCGCCTGCGCCGGCTCGGGCGGCTGTGCGGGCGCGCGCTCGCCGGAGGTCGTGGGCTCGGCGTCCGATTCGGGTTCGGCTGGTTGCGTGGGTGGCTTGGCGGCGGGCGTGTCGCCGGGCTGCGCGGCGGCGGTGCCGGGCTGATCGAACGCGGTTTTGAGCAGGTCGTTGAGCGCGCGTAGGCCGACCTGGTCGCGGGCGGTGACCGCGCGGGGCGCGCCGATCAGGTGCGCGCCGGCGCGCTTTTCTTCGGCAGCGACGATTGGTTTGAGCACCCGGTCGATCGCCTGGTAGAGCCGTTCGACGATCGGGTGGTGCTCGTTGAGTCCGGATCGGTCGACGCGGACGACCAGCTCGGGGCGGGGCTTGTCAAGCGCCGAGCGTTGCAGCTGCTCGATCGCCTCGCAGTACACCTCGCCGTACAGGTGCCGCGCGCCGGGGCGGCCCTCGAACCCCGCGAGCGTGGTCTCGTGCGCGGCGCGGCCGGAGCGGATCACAAGCCCGCCGCGGCGGGTCGCGCGCGAGAACCCCTGCGACAGGGGTTCCTTTGCGCGGCGCACGACGATCGTGGCGGTCACGTTGGGCGCGACCTGCACCTCGCCCTCAAACAGCAGTGGGCGTTCGGGGTCGGGCTCGGGCGCGGGATAGCAGATCAGCTGCGGTGTCTGTCCGGGCTGCTCGAGGTAGATCGCGCGGGCGCGGTCTTCGAGGATCGGTCGCAGCTGCACCAGCTGGGCGACGAGCGCGCGCAGCCGGCCCGCCGGCGGCAGCCGCGCGGCCGACAAGGGCACGGTCACGCGCGTGCCCGACACCGCCACCCCGAGCGCCTTGTGGTCGGCGGGGGTGGCGGGCTGGTCGTGGACGTGGCAGAACGCGTAGGGCTCATCGCCCGGCGCCGGGAAGAACCACGACTCGACCGCCCGCCCGGCGCGCACCCCCTCGATCCGCCCGGCGCCCTGTGCCAGCCACACGTCCCGCAGGCCGCGGCCGAACAGCCCTCGCTGTCCCGCCCGCGGCGGCTCGACGCCTAGCGCCCCCAGACGTTGGTCGATCAGCTTTGCGTCGACGCCCTCGCCGTCGTCGGTGCAGCGCAGCTCGTGGCGCCAGGACAGCAGCGCTGGCGAGCCGAGCTGGCGCATCCGCGCCCGCCACGACGCCAGGAACTCCGGGTCGGGCGCGGCCACCGTCAGCGTGATCTGGCCCGACGGGCGGCCCGCGGCGGCGATCGCCGCGTCGGCATTAGTGACCAGCTCGGGGATGATCTGCACCAGGTCGACGCCGCCCTGGGCGAAGTTCTCACGGAAATACCGTCCGCGCGCGCGGCCATACCTGACCGCTGATTGATCGACCGCCGCCACCGGACTCACAAGACCCGGCAGTGTCGCCCACAGCGCGGACAGAACAGCGACAAAACCGTCTCGCGAGTCCGTCCGAGGCTCGCCGTATCGTCACCGCCCACAATGAGCGAGCAAGGCGAACCGGCCCAGAGCGTGCGCGTCTCAAACCAAGAGCTCGCGACCGTCCGCGAAGCGATGCGCGAGCTTCACCGGCTGCTCGCGGCCCTCGAGCACGGTGAGCTCGACAAGGTCGTGCTCACCCAGAAAAACCAGATGCGCGCCGTGCTGGTCACGCTCGAGCGCTACAGCCAGCTCGAGCGAGATGCCGCCTAGATGGCAAGGTAACTTGCTAAGATGGGTGGTCCGTTCATCGCGCCGAGCGCGTGCAAGCACGGCGTCGAGGAGCAGACGATGCTGCACGCGTTCAACAACCCCATTCGCGTCGAGGAGCTCGAGGAGGGGCTGACGATGCTGATCGGCCCCGATCACGCCGGCAACCTGTACGAGATCGGCGTCGCCGGCTCCGAGCAGGGCCCGGTGATCGTCCACGCGATGCCCGCCCGGCGCCAATACCTCTGACGATGCCGCGCAGCCTCAAAGAGATCATCGACCAAGCCGACCGGCTCGCCGCCCGCTTCGAGGCCCACGAGCCCGACCCCGCAGAGATCAAGGACGCGGCGGCGCTCAAAGCCATACGCGACGCTTTCGGGCGGCGAGCCGAGGCCGAGGCGCGCCTCGCCGAAGCGGTTTCGCTCGCGCGCGGCGAAGGACACTCCTGGCAGGCGATTGGCGCGATGCTCGGCACCTCCGGCGAGGCCGCCCGGCAGCGCTACGGCCAGCCAGCCCACCAGCGCTAGGCCGTCTCGGAAACTGCGCTCGCATCGTGATGCACGTGTCGAGCTCTTTCGAGCTTCTGGGGACGGGACGATTCGGGTTGTGTCAGGTTTGCTTGATGTAATAGATCGATGCCCCGGCCGCGACGTCCGCTGAGCGAAATCACCCGGCAGATGCTCGACGAGGCCTGGGAGGCGCATCTAAAAGCCGAGGAGGCTCTTCGCCACCGCGACCAGCTCGCGCTCAACGCCGCCGCCCAGGGCGCGACCTGGCGCGAGATCGGCGCCGCCGTCGGGATGAGCCCCCAGGCCGCGCACGAGCGCTACCGCCACCAGCTACCGGCCAGATCGAGAGCCTAACGCTTGCCGATCCCGGACTTTCAATCGATCATGCGACCGCTCCTCGTGGCCCTCGACGACGGCCGGGAGCAGCCGGTCAGAACGCTCCGCGACACGCTCGCCACCCAATTCGGGCTCACCGCGCAGGACCTGGAGGAGCGGATTCCCAGTGGACGCGACCGGACCTACCGCAACCGCGTCGGGTGGGCGCTGACTCACCTCAAGGGCGCGGCGCTCGTCGAATCCCCGCGGCGGGGCGTCTATCGGATCACCGACCGCGGCCAGGCGGTCCTGACCCAGACGACCGCAGCCCGGCGGGTGGATTTGCGAACGCTGGGCGAGTTTGACGAGTACCGCCAGTTCAGATCACACGACGAAGGTGACGAACCTTCCGCCGGCGTGACGTTCGCACCCACTCCGGCGGAGGCCAGCACCGAGACGCCGACCGAGCGGATGGAGTCGGCGGCTCGCGAGCTGCGCTCGGCACTGGCCGCAGACGTGCTCGACCGCGTACACGAGCAGACCCCCGATTTCTTCGAGCAGGTCGTCCTCGACGTCTTGCAGGCCATCGGCTACGGCGGCTCGCGCGAGGACGCCGCCGATCGACTGGGACGCAGCGGCGACGGCGGCGTCGACGGCGTCATCCGCGAGGACAAGCTCGGGCTCGACCTGATTTACGTGCAGGCCAAGCGCTGGGCCAACGTGGTCGGACGTCCCGACATCCAGCAGTTCGTCGGCGCACTCAACGGCCAGCGCGCCAACAAGGGCGTGTTCATCACCACTGCGAGCTTCAGCCGTGAGGCGCGCGACTACGCCGAGGCAGTCAACCCCCGGGTGATCCTCGTCGATGGACAGCAGCTGGCCGAGCTGATGATCGACCACGATGTCGGCGTTACCGTCGAGACCATCTACCGCATCCGTCGCGTCGACCTCGACTACTTCGAAGTCGAGGACCCACCCCCTGCCGAGGTCCAATAGCCGACGGCAGCGCGAGAGGACGAATGATGGCGACGGCGAAGGATCGCGCTGTGCGAGCGCTGCTGATCGTGGGGTTGTCACTGACCGTATGCGGGTCGCTGGCGTTGTCGTGGCGGGATCTGCGCGGCGGCCAGCAAGCGACCTGGGATGCGGTAAGACGTGGCCTGCCGCGCACCAGCGCGGCGTGGATCGGCTTCCCCTTGATCGCGACCGGGACCGTCCTGCAGATCGTCGCCGTGGCGATCGGCTAAGCGCCAGCTGCGACCAGCTCGGGCGTCGGCCTCACCGCCCGCCGGGTCACGTTTGCGCACAACCGCCCCTCCGACCCCCTCATAGGGTCACGTTATTGCGCGAAAACGTGACTATTCCCGTCTACGACGCCAGGTAGTGCTCAAGAGCGTCCCGCACAACGGTGGAGAGGCTACGGTGCTCGTCTTCGGCTCGCTGGATCAGTCGGGAGCGAAGCTCGTCGGGCACGCTGAGACGCAGCTGCGGGGAGCGGACGCCAGGCCGCCCAGACAGCGACGGGCGACCCCGCCCGGCTCGTTCTAGGACTTCGTCGGCCAGCTTCCGTGCCCTGGCCTCGGTCAGCCGGGTGCCGTCCGCCAGGCGGACGTCCTCCTGGTCGAGGTCGACTGTGCCCCGATCTGTGACTGGCTCGCCGTTGATGCGTAGGGAATCGTTCATCGGGCGCCTCCACTCAGCGCGGTTGGCATGACGTGGATTACCAGGTAGCGCTCAGGCAGGACGACGGCGACGATCTCAAGCTCCAGGCCGCGGTCGTCGCGGCCGACCCACAGCAGCGCCTGGCTGCCGTCGGCGGTGGTGATGGTGATGGGCTCGGTGGTGTTGATGACATATCGGGCGTGGGCTCGGCCGATCCGGTGGCGCCGGCTCGACTGCGTCCAGGCAAGTCCACTGCCGACTATTGTAGGACTGAGAAATCGCTGGGTGCAGCGCCGGCACACGGATGACACCAGGATCGACGTCGAGCGCCCGCAGGAACCTCGCACTGCGCCCGCTGGTGGGTCCACGGGCCGCGTGACTTTGGCTGCGATCTACTCTGATCCCATGTCGAGGGGTCGCGCCGCATGACCGGCGATCAGGGCGAGCTTGGTGCTCTGCTGGTGCTGCTGCATGGCGCGGACGCTCCGTTGCGAAGCGTTGAGGCGACCTACCGGATCTGGCACCACGAGCAGCGCTTGCAGGAAGCGTTCATCGCCGATGCCGAGGAGCAGAAGCGTCGCGGCGCCTCGATCTCGACGGTCCAAATCGGCGGCGAGGGCGATCCCGAGCCCCTAGAGCGCGAGGAAACGGTACGGATCTGGCGTCAGGGCGAACGGTTTCGCGAAGAGCATCACGGCGGCCAGCGTGACGGCTACTACGCCGTCGCTGACGGTCCGCTGTGGTGGATGTGGGACGAGCGCATGGGCGCTATGAGCAACCAGGGCGATCCGAGCGTCGGCAGCGGCGTCGGACAGGAACTTGAGGTCATGCTCAACCCCACGCCGCTGCTCAGCTCGCTGCGCTTTTGTGCGGCCGGGAGCTCCCAGGTCGCGGGCAGAGCGACGGCCACCGCGCGTGCCACCCCTCGCCCAGAGGACCCACGCCACCGGAGGTCCTTCGAGCTTCACCAACTCGGCGCCGGCGCCCATCACTACCAGCTCGAGATCGACCACGAACGCGGCGTGCTCCTCGCCGTGACCGCGATCCGCGACGAGCTGCCGTTTCACAAGATCACCACGCTCGCGATCGGCTTTGACGAGGCGATCCCGGCCGAGACCTTCCAGTTCAAGCCACCCGAAGGCGAAGAGATCCAGCCCACCTGGGGCCGCCACCGCCTGCAGCACGTCACGCTCACCGAGGCGCAGCAGCGCGCCCCGTTCACCGTGCTGATGCCTGACCGCGTGCCCGCCAGCTGGCAGATGCACTGCTCGTTCTTTGAAGCCTCCCAGCGTCCGCCATCGCCGGCGCAGGTCTCGCTCAGCTACCGCTCAGACGACGGGCACGAGAGCATCTCGATCGACCAGATGGCCGCCGCTGACCGCTCATCTCACCACTACGAGAACATGGTCAACACCGACGATTGGCAGGAGACGACCCGCGACGGGACGCCAATCAAGGTCAGACCAGGCGGGGGTCAGGCGCAGGCACACCTCGAACGCAACGGAACCTTCGTGTTCCTCGTCTCAGACAACCTCACTACCGACCAACTGACAACGATCGCAGCCGGCCTCAGGCCCGCACCGGAGACCGGCAGCATCTAGCCGATAGATCAGCGCTCTTCGCCTGCCAGGCGGAGCGTAATGATCACGTTTTTGCCCCAAAACGTGACCCAACGAGCTTTTGAGTCCGCTCGTCGATGGCCCTCAAACGCCGTCAGATTTCTGGGCCTCGGCGCCTTGTTGGTGACGGCCTGTTGGACGTATGCGTTGTTCGCAACGATCGTGCCGGCGGGCAGGCTGACGGCATGGGCGTTGATGACGATCGTTCGCTCTCCGAGCAGCTCGGAGGATGAGCGCGAGGCGGTCCAACGACCGTCTGCAGCGGGATCCATTTGCAGGCGACGACATTCGCCCTGACTCGCGACTGTCTGCTTGTGCTATCGGCACGTGTCTGAAAGGATCGAGTGAGTGGGGGATTGATTGGATCTTTGCGTGATCTGGGCCGTGGCATGACCGCGATCGTCGGCTCTGATGACCGTCAGGCTGATGCGGTTGTGCGAGTGACGGCGCGTCAGCGTGGTGCGCTGGTGGCGGTCTCGTTGGCGTTGTTCTGCATTCAGGTCGATTTCTTTGCGCTCAATCTCGCGCTGCCGTCGATGGCGCGTGGGTTTCACGTCGGGGCGCGTGATATCCAGTGGACGGTCAGTGCCTACATCCTGTCGCTGGGCTCGTTGTTCATCGTGGGTGGTCGGGTCGGCGATCTCTACGGGCGCCGTCGCGCGCTGCTTGGCGGTATTGCATTATTTGGAGCCGCGTCGATTGGGTGTGCGCTGGCTCCCGGACTGGTCGTCCTGGTCGCCTTTCGGGTGGTTCAGGGAGCGGGGGCCGCCGTGATCTTCCCGGTCGGGATCGCGGCGCTCAGCAACGAATTTGATGATGTGAGGAGGGCTTGGGTGCTTGGCCTCGCGTTCGGGATCGCGAATCTGGGCACGGCGCTGGGGCCGTTCGTGGGCGGAGGGCTCGCCGGCGGACCGGGCTGGCGGTGGATCTTTTGGCTGTTGGCGCCGCTGTGCGCTGCTGCGCTGACGGTCGCGCTCGTAACCGTGAGGGACTCCAAAGATTCGTCGTTGTTGTGTCGGCTCGACGTCGCCGGCGCGGCGATCGTCGGCAGCGGGGTAGCGCTTTTGAGCATCGCCGCTGATCGCGGGAGCGCCTGGGGGTGGGACTCGCCGTTGACGATCGGGGCGTTCGTGCTGGCCGGGCTGTTGCTGGTGCTGTTTGTCGCGGTCGAGCGTCGGGTCAGCGCTCCGCTCGTCGACCTGTCGCTGTTTCGCAATCTGCCCTACATCCTGGTGACGGGGATGGGCGCCGTATCTAACGTCGGCTACGCGGTGATGATCTTCGCGGCGAGTCTGTACCTGCAGTTCGTTCGCGGATTGTCGCCTGTCACAGCGGGGGTGGTGTTTCTCGCCCCCTCCCTGCTGGTCGCGCTCTCAGGACCGCTTGGCGCCCGGCTGGGAGCTCACGTTCGACCGGCGGCGGTGATGGCCGCCGCCGGCTTGGTGGCTGGGGCGGGCTTGCTGGCGCTCACTCTCGGTGGCGGCTGGTCGGCATATGTGATCGCGTTCGCGGCTGCTGGGCTGGGGTTTGGGCTGGGCTGGACGTTCGTGAACATCGGCACCCAAGAGGTGGTGAGCCGCGAACGGGCCGGCGAGGCCTCAGGCGTGGTGTTGACCATCGTGGTAACGGCCGGTGGGATCGGTGTTGCCGCCGCCGCGAGCACGATCACCGCGCTTGAGCAGTCTGGGACGACGCCGCACGACGCGATCAACGCCACGCTGCGGGTGATCGCGATCATGATCCTGGTGGCCGCCGCGCTCGTCATGACCTTGCGCCACCAGCTCGTTCGCCGCGGTCTGATGGCGCCGCTGTCGATGAAGCAGCCATGGACCCCACCGCAGCTAAAGCAGACCTGAGGCGTGGCTGCCGTGATCAGCCCTGAAGCGCAGCGGTTCGCGGACATGCTACGTGGCGCACCGAGAATGGTTGATATGGACCTGACCGATCAGCGGATCGCCGGCGAGCACGCTGAGGACCTCGTCGTCGAGCCCGAGGACGTCAGCTACACCCCGGTCGAGGAGCGCGGTGCTCGCGGTCTGTGGGCCGAGCCGAGCACCGTCACCGACGGTGCCGCGGTGCTGTACATCTTCGGTGGCGGTCACGTGATCAGCTCGGTCGCCTCGCGCCGCAAGTTCGGTGGACATCTCGCCCAGGCCGTCGGCGCGCGCGTGCTGATCATCGACTACCCGCTCGCTCCAGAGCACCCCTTCCCCGCCGACGTTCTCGCCACGACGGCGGCGTATCGATGGCTGTTGCGCCAGGGGCTGGAGCCTTGCCGGATTGGGATCGCCGGAGAGTCCTCTGGCGGCGGGCTCGTGTTGTCCACGCTGATCGCCCTACGTGCCGCCTTACAACCGTCGCCCGCTGGCGCCTACATGATCTCGCCGTGGATGGATCTCACGTGCGCCGGCTCCTCGTTTGAGTCCCAAGCCGACGTTGACCTCGAGGTGACCCGCGACGGCCTGCAGCGGATGGCCGGACAGTACCTCAACGGACGCGACCCCGCCGATCCGGCAGCATCCCCGCTGTTCGCCGATCTGAGCGGTCTCCCGCCACTGCTCATCCAGGTCGGCGGCTATGAAGTGTTGCTCGACGATGCCGTCGCCGTGGCCCGGCAGGCTGCGATCGCGGGGTGCCGCGTGACGCTTGACATCTGGCCCGGGATGCAGCACTGCTTCCCGCTCGGCATCGGCATCTATCCCGAAGCGCTGGCCGCGCTCACACAGGCCGGACAATGGCTCGCCGAGCTCATCGGCACTTCCGCGTCAACGGCGTCATTCGCGCAAGCCGTTGTCCCGGCGCCATTGCCATGACCGGGACGGACCGATCCTCAAGGCCGGGGGCCTTGGCGGTCCTCTTCAGCCTGGTGCAGTTCGTCGGCGTAGCCGGGTTCGTTATCGCCGAGATCGTGCACCTGATCCAGCACGGCACCGATGGCTTTCATCTCGCTTCGCTGACCAACGCGCTCGTTTGGCTCATCGGCGTCAACGGGATCGTCGCCGGCAGCGGTCACCTCTTCTTCCCCGACCCCGTCGCTGACTCGATCGGCTGGCCGCGCGGCACCCCATGGCAATGGGAGGTAGGCCTGGCCGACATCGGTTACGGCGTCCTCGGCGTCATGGCCCCCTCGTTCAACCACGACTTCTGGCTGGCGACCATCATCGTGGCATCGATCTTCCTTCTCGGCGCGGCCGCAGGCCATGTCCGCCAGCTCATTACCGCCCACAACCTCTCACCCGGCAACGCCGGAGCCATCCTCTACACCGACGTGATTATTCCCCTCCTCGTAATCGCGCTCTACATCACCTATACGTAACGATTAAGCGGCGGTCAATACGTAGGCGAATCAGGCCACTCAAGCGTGACGAGCACACTGCAGCCGCGACCGCCGCAGATGACCGCACGGCTAAATCGTCCGTCGCCAACGACATGATCACGTTTATGACCCAAAACGTGACTCAAGCCGCAGATGGTGGTCGCTTTGGTCAGTTCATCAGGCAGCGTCGCGGTACTCCGAGACGCACCTCCATGTCCGGTCACCAGCGACGCCGCCGAGCAGCCCAATATCGGCAATCAGCCCAGCGGAAGCATCTACGGCTCCGCCGCTTGACGGCGCCATAAGACCTCGCCTCCGGAAGCCGGCCACCGCCGCGGAGCCCATGCCAAGCGCGTGCGTACCAGTCGTTGGCCGCCATCGACCGGCTCGCTACCGGCCCGGCTCACGGTATCGCCCGATGCGATCACACCGGGTGATCGGCAACCGGGGGCTCCCGCGATCAACCCTTACAATCACCCAATCAAAACGACTGGCGGTAATGCTGGGCGGTATCGCCCCAGCCTCCGCCTCGGCGATGTCCCTGACCCCCTCGAGCCGTGACGCCGCGCTCGCCGCGCAGCGCGCAGGGCTCGATGCCGTCGGTGTCGTCGAGGCGGTCTCGCTCGAAAAAGGAGCAGAAATGCGTTCGACATCACCAAGGGGCTGTCTTCTGACGCGGCTCGGGATCCTGTCCGTTCTGCTGCTGGCTGCGCTCGCACTTGCCGCCACCGCGTCGGCGGCGTCGGTGACGGTGTTCGCGACGGGGCTGAACAACCCGCGGGGGCTGAAGTTCGGCCCTGACGGAAACCTCTACGTCGCCGAAGGTGGTCTCGGTGGGTCGCTGATGACGACCCCGGCACAGTGCCAGCAGGTGCCGCCGCCCATCGGGCCTTACACGGGCGGCTTCACCGCCGACATCGTCCGCTTCGCACCGAACGGAAGAGAGAGGGTCGTGGCCTCCGGCCTGCCGTCTGACCAGACGGGCCCGGCGCGCAGCTTCAGGAGCGGCGTTGCTGACGTCGCGTTCATCGGCCACAGGTTGTACGCGGTGCTCGCTGGCGCCGGCTGCTCGCACGGCCACATCGGTGTCGATAACGGGATCATCCGCGTCCACCGCGACGGAACAACGACCCAGGTCGCGGACCTCAGCGCCTTCATCAAGGCCCACCCGGTGGCGAACCCGGACCCGGCGGACTTCGAACCCGACGGCACCTGGTATTCAATGGTCGCAGCGCGCGGCAAGCTTTATGCGGTGGAGCCGAACCACGGCGAGGTCGACCGCGTCGATCCCTGGACCGGGGCGATCAGTCGCGTAGTCGACGTGTCGGCGAGCCAGGGCCACATCGTTCCAACCGCACTCGCATACAGGGAGGGCCACTTCTTCCTCGGCAACCTCGGCGAGTTCCCGGTCGTACCGGGCAGCGAAACGGTCTTCAAGCTGACCCGGCGTGGTGAGCTGAAGCCCTGGGCGACAGGACTAACGACGATCCTCGGACTCGCGTTCGACCGCCGACATCGGCTGTACGTGCTCGAGACCTCCAACCTCGCCGGCGCCCCAACGCCCGGTATGGGAGACATCGTGCGGATCGACCCCTCTGGCGCGCGCAAGACGATCGTCTCTGGGCTGACCTTTCCGACAGGGATGACGATCGGCCGGGGCGGCGACCTCTGGGTCTCGAATCAAGGGTTCGGCCCGACGCTCCCCGGCTTCGGAGAGATCCTGCGAATCGACCCAAACTAGCTCGACCCACAGCCGGCCGGGCGGCATTCCCGCCCAGCCGAGACGTCTGTTCACCGGGCACCCAGACCTGTCGTGTTGGCACGGATCTCAAAGCCGACGGATCTGCTAGCCCCGGCCCGGCTTCGGGTCACGTGGACTAACTGAGCGCGACTCGCCTATACGAGCGTCCTCTCGCCTGGTCCTCGCCTGGTCTCTGTTTGCCGCTTTCTCAAACGCCGTGACGCGTGTGCCATTCGATCGGCGAGTCGCCATCCGAGATAATCGCTGCCGTCCGGGTGGGCTGCTCGTTTGCCGCTGGTAACACGTGCCGCATCCGTCTGACCCGGCACATACGGTCACGTTTGTGGACAATTTCGTGACCGTATGCGCCCGTGGCCGCCGCTGACCGGCACTCGGCGCGCAGCTCGTCGACGAGCTTGCCACGGGGGCCTCGCCGGCGACGTCGCGGCTCGAAGCCGCCGAGGCCTGCGCGACGGCGCCCGCCCGAGGTACTGACCGAGGCCGAGGCGATCGCGCTCATCAAAGCCTGCTCAGCAAGAGCGCCGACGGGGATCAGAAACCGCGCTCTGATCGCAGTGCTGTGGCGATCGGGCCTGCGGATCTCAGAAGCCCTGGCGCTCGAGCTGCGTGACCTCGACCCGCAGGCTGGCACGCTCCGGGTGCGCCACGGCAAAGGCGACCGCAGCCGTACCGTCGGTATCGACGAGCAGACCGCCGCCCTGCTTCAGCGCTGGCTGGATCGCCGCCGGCGCCTGTCGCCCGGCGCTCGGGCGCCGATCTTCTGCACTCTTGCCGGCGGCCGCCTCGACACCAGCTACGTCCGCCATCTGCTTCCGCGCCTCGCGCGCAAGGCCGGGATCGACCGGCGCGTGCATGCCCACGGGCTCAGACACACCTACGCCGCTGAGCTCGCCCGTGAGAAGACCCCGATCAACATTATCCGCGACGCGCTCGGGCACACCACCCTGTCGGTCACCGACCGCTACCTGCGCGACGTCGCTCCCATGCATGTCATCGAAACCATGCGCGCCCGACGCTGGGAAGGTGCATAGCTGGCTGCGGCGCTGCGCCGCAGCCCCTACAAGCGCCGCAGGCACCCTTGGATGCAGCGCACGATGGGCCTGCGGCGCTGCGCCGCAGGACTGTCCGAGTCGGCGGCGAAGATGAAGCTCCATGGAGACCTTCACGATCCGTGAAGCCGCCGAGGCCTGTGGGATGACCTACGAGGCGATGCGCGCGCGCGTCGACCGCGGGACCCTGTCGGCCGGCAAACGCCGGGAGGACGGGGCTCGCATCATCCCCAAGAGCGAGCTGGAGCGTCTAGGTCTTCTTCCCGGCGCCGATATCGCCGAGCTGCAGGAGGAGCTCGATCGACTCCGCCGAGAGATGAAGACTCATCGATTGCTCACTGAGAGAGCCGAGAGCGCAACCGCAGCTGAATGCCGGGCACGGGAGCTCGTCGAGCACGCGATGCATAAGGAACGGGCCGAGAAGCAGAGCCTTGCGCTCCAGCTGCGCCAGCTTGAGCTGGCGCAGGAGGACACGACCGTAAAGCTCCACCAGCTCACCAGCGCTCGCTTCTTGGCGCGTCGACGCCTGCTGCGTGAGCTCCGTGCGCAAGCCGGCACTTGATGGCCCAACCGATCGTCGCGTCGCCAGCCACGGGCGCCGAGTTGCTGTATCGCGTCGTTTCGGCTGATGGCCCTTCGCCTGACGACTTCCGAGGACGTCGCGATTTCCCTCGTCGACGACCACTGCCTGCCGACACGCCGTGGTTGATGCTCGTGGGCGTCTCGATGTTCGACACGCCGGAAGGAGCACTGCAGATCGCGCGGCGGCGTCCGGCAGGGACTCGCCCGGGTTCGGCTCAAGCCCGACCTTGGGATCCACTTCGCAACCACGGGGCGCCCGGGGCACTACAGCGTCTGGGGCGCCCCCAGCGTTCTCATCGATTGCGTTGAGGACTTCGATCGGGCATCCTGAAGCTGTGACCTACGGCGTTCTCTACATCAACGAGGGCAACTTCCTCAACTGGTACGACCGGCGCGAGGACGCGGAGCGCGCAGTCCTCGAGGTCGCCGAGCAGGATTCCGCCGAGGCCTCAGAGTTCGGGTACTTCGCCTACGACGACGCCGGGCAGCCGGTTGGCGAATTCGTCTCCGGCGTCGAACTCCTAGCTCGGCGCGGAGCCGCCGCCTAAACCTAAACGGTCTGCGGCGCTGCGCCGCAGCCCCGACACGCGCCGCAGGCACCTTGGATGCAGCGCACGATGGGCCTGCGGCGCAGCGCCGCAGGCTTATGCTGCGAGCTCGCCGGCGTTGTCTTCGGAGGTTTCGGCGAGCTGCTGGCGGATGATTTCGCGTACGGCTTGGCGCTCCGCTTGGTCGGTGCGGCGACGCTGCTTCTTGGCAGCGGTCCCAGCGTCGCGGTGCATGCCAGCCTTGCGCGACTCCGTGCGCGCCCGGGCGCCGGTGATGCGGCGCACGACAAGGCACCAGCCGCCGCCGCGGCGCTCGCAGCGCACGAGCTCGTAGGCGGGATCGACAGCGAGGAGGCCCCGTCCTGCACGATCGAGCGCCCGTCGCGCGTCGCGCTGGCGCTCATACTGGGCCACGCCGAGCGACTGCAGTGCTGGCTGGCCTAGGCCGATCGCGCACTCCTCGCGGCCGTCCAACGACCGCTGCGGCCAGCGTGCCCAGGCTTCGAGCGCGATCCACACCCGTGCGCTGAGACCCGACCCGAGTGCGCGTAGGAGATCGAGGTCGAGCCACGTGCAGCGGCCGACCACGATCTGCTGCGCGGTCCAGTGACCAATCTCGACTTTGAGCGATGACGAGCCCTTCAGCGCGCCCCACTGGCGTGGCGTGCGGAGGTTGAGGCGGGTGGTGGCCAGCCAGATATCTCCCACGAGTGCCACGTATCCCTCGCGCACGAACTGCGCGGCCAGCTCCGGGTCGCGCTCGACGACCTGGACGCATGCGCGCGTCGCTGCGAGGCGCACGAGGGCTGCTCGGAGCTTCAGATACTTGTCGCCGCCATCGGCCGCCCACACCATCTCGGCGAGCTGGTATCCGGTCGTCTCAACGGTGCGCGTGTCGATCCGCTGCAGCTCCGGATCGTCTGGCGGAGGAGCGTTCGAGAGCTGCTCCCGCAGAATCCCGCAGAGCGCCGCCCACACGCGCAGGTCGAGCATCGACAGCCGGCGGTTGGCGCCCACCACGCCGGGGCCGAGTAGGCAGCGTGCGATGAACGCGGCCTCAGACGGCTCGCCCCGTGTCCTGGATCCGGGAGCTCGCGATGAGCATCGCGATGCGCGCCTTGGTCGGGCTCGACCCCCATAGCGGCGTCGGGGGCGAGGCGGCGAACCTGTTCGAAGAGGGCCTGCGCTATTACGACGCCGAGATCTGGACCACACTGCTGCGCGGGCCTGGCACGCCTTGGGCGCGGGCGCAGGCGGCCCGGCGGCGGCTGGATCGCATCATCTACGCCGAGATCGAGCGCCGGCGCGCCGAGATCGAGCGCCGGCGCGCCGAGATCGAGCGCAGCCGCGGCGATACCGAGCGCCGGCCGGCGAGCGAGCCGCAGAGCGACGATGTGCTCTCGATGCTGCTCCAGGCGCGCGACGATCCCGCCGGCTGGGGGGACGGGCCGCGTGACGGCGCAGGCTCGGGCGAAGCCTCACGGGAGCATCAAGGGACGGGCGCCGGCGAGGGCTTTACCCCCACCGAGCTGCGCGACCAGCTCATGCACCTCCTGTTCGGCGGTCACGACACGACCTCGTCGACGATCGCGTTTCTGTTCTACGAGCTCGCGCGCAATCCGCTCGTGCTCGAGCGGGTGCTCGAAGAGCTCGATCGCGAGCTCGGAGACGATCCTTTGTCTGCGGCACAGCTGCTGGACGAGCTGCCGTATCTCTCGATGGTCGTCGACGAGACGCTGCGGCTCTACCCGCCGGTCTGGTTCGGCCCGAGGCTGGCGGTTACCGACTTCAGCTTCGGCGGCTTCGATGTCCCCGCCGGCACCCACGTCATCTACTCCGCCTGGGTCAGCCACCGGCTCCCCGAGGTGTTCCCCAATCCCGAGGCGTTCATCCCGGAGCGGTTTGCACCCGAGAAGCGAATGGCGCTACCGAGCGGCGCCTACATCCCGTTCGGAGGCGGACGGCGGATCTGCATCGGCAAGCGGTTTGGCCAACTCGTGGTCAAGGTCGTCGCGGCGACGGTTCTGCGGCGCTTCACCTGTGAGCTGCGCCCGGGATTCGTGCTGCGGGTTGCGAAGGTGCCGACGCTCAGTCCCCGGGGCGGGCTGCCGCTGGCTGTGCGGTGTCGACATTCGGCCCCCGGCGCCGGCTGCCGTTGACCTTGCGGTGCCGACGCTCGGGCGCGGGGGGCTGCCGCTGACCTAGCGGTGCCGACGCCCCCCGGGGCTCCCGCTGGCCATGCGGGCGCGGCCGAGTGGTCTCTCTGCAACCCGGCCCGGCTCGCGATAGCTTCCTGATTGAAACCGGGGCAGCGGGTGCCGGCTAGCTTCCGATCGCAACCGGGGCAGCCGGTGCCGGCTGGCCAAAAGTGCGCGCACAAGGAGAAAGACGATGCCGACAGCCCCCGCCATCCTCCCGACCCAGATCACGCAGGGCATGGCGCCCGGACTCAACTACCGGCTGGAGGGCGAGCTGGTCCCGGTCCTTCACATGGCGCTCGACGGCCAGGTCCCGGTCTATTTCGAGAATCACGTGCTGCTGTGGAAATACCCGGAGATGCAGATCGGCCTGCACCCGCTGAAGAAGGGCCTCAAGCGGCGCGCGTTTGGCGGAATGCCGCTGCTGCTGCTCGAAGCCCAGTCGGCGGGCGAGATCGCCTTCAGCCGGGACGCGCCGGGCCATATCGCGGCGCTGCATCTCCCCCCAGGGGAGGGGATCGTCGTGCGCGAGCATCAGTTCCTGGCCGCCACCCGCAACGTCGAGTACGACTACAGCCGCATCAAGGGGTTCGCGAACATGCTGTATGGCGGCGGCTTCTTCGTCGATCAGTTCTTCGCCGGCGACCACGAAGGGGTCGTCTGGGTCCACGGGTACGGCAACGTGTTCGAGAAGGTGCTCGAGCCCGGGGAGACGATTGACATCGAGCCGGGCGGCTGGCTGTTTCGCGACCACTCGGTGGAGATGACGCAGGAGATCTACGGCTTCAAGACCGGCCTGCTCGGCGGTTCGGGCAACCTGGTCTTCAACCGCTTCACTGGCCCGGGTCGCGTTGGGCTGCAGAGCGCCTACTACCACCCACCCGCGCAGGACGGCTCGGGTGGCGGTCAGCGCGACAGCGGCGGCGGGCTCGGCGGCTTCGTCGGTGGACTGCTCGACAACTAGGACGGTTGGGCGATGACGTACGCCTCGGGATATCTGGCCGAGCACCCGCTCCCGCCGGGGATTGTGGGGGCGCTCGGGCTCGGGGGCTATCAGCTCCTGGTGGACATTGCCGGCGTCGGCGCCGGACGGCTCGGGCCCCAGGCTTTCCTGCTCGTCGTCCCCGACCCCGATCCCGGCGTGACTGACCCGGGGACGCAGATCGCGCTTCACCGCAAGCGCATCAAGAACGACGCCGAGCTGGCACCCTTCACGCAGCTGGCCGCGCAGCTCGGCTACCTGCGCCTGTCCGGCTACCGCCTGGCGCCCGAGCGCCACGGCCTGCGCAGCAAGATCAATGTCGTCGACCCCGCCACCGGCGGGATCGCCGCCACGATCCCGGACAAGCACCCCGTTATGTTCGGCGGCGGAGGCGACGCGGCCAGCCGGCTGCTGGCCGAGGTCGCCGCCCTCCCGCCCGCGGGCCCGCCGCCAGATCTGAAGGACCCCGAGCTGCTGCGTCAGGTGCTGCTCGCGCTGGCGCTCCGTGACGACAGCGTCAGCGGCGCCGCGGCGCCGGAGCTCGCTGACCGCGCGCTCGAGCTTGTGCGGAGCGACGCGGCGCTCGAGCCTCCCGCGGCGCTGGAGGCCGCCAAGCGCGGCGGATGATCGTCGCTGTCAGACCTGCGCTGGAGGGGGTCCGTTCGCGGGGCTGAGCCGGATGCGCGGCGCCCCGCGGTGGGTCACGAGCACCTCCTGTCCGGCCGCGACGCGTTCCATCCAGTAGCCCAGCTTGTCGCGGAACGGGTTGGATCCGACGGTGATCGGGCCATCCGGTGAAGGAGTGGAGCTGACGGGGCTCGAACCCGTGGCCTCTACCATGCCGAGGTAGCGCTCTCCCAGCTGAGCTACAGCCCCTTCGAAGTCGAAATCTTCAGCAAGGGTAATACAAGCGGTCTGATTATTCTGTGCGGGCCGCAGCCGGAGGTGCTGCAGGTGTTTGCCGGCAGCGAGAGCTACCGGAAGCAGGAAGCTGCGATCAAGATCGCCGCAGTAGACGCCGAAGAGATCGATCTCCCGCTCAGAATAGGTCGAGCGGACATAGCCATTGGGGGAAAGCCGGACCCCGCCGGTATGCACAATCACGACCGCGCGGTCCTCGCTCAGCCTGCCCCACTTGCACTGCACCCGCCAGAGGCGCCCTGCGATGTCGAACACCAGATCACAGCGTGCGTGCTCCTGTGGCCGGTACACACGTATTCCGAGTCGCACCGCCGCAAGCTCGATCTCCAGCTCGGCGATCAGGCCTTTGTCGTTTGTGGTCAACACGGAACATATGTTCGCATGAGCACCGGACAGAATCGCGCGGCGGCGAGCCACCGCGCACGCAAGTAACCTCAGTCGCGAGACGATGCCCGACCGCCGTTACGACCCCAAGCAGATCGAGCCCCGATGGCAGGATATCTGGGCGCGCGAGGGCACCTGGGAGGTCTCCAACGACCCCGCCGCCCAGGCTGCAATCCCGAAGTCCTACGTGCTCGAGATGCTGCCCTACCCGAGCGGGGAGCCGCACATCGGGCACCTGAAGAACTACGCGCTGGGCGACGCGATCGCCCACTTTCACCGCCGCACCGGCCATCGGGTCCTGCACCCGATGGGCTACGACGCATTCGGTCTGCCGGCGGAGAACAACGCGATTGCCACCGGTGTCCATCCCCGGGACGCGACCAACAGGTCGATCGCCGCCTACCGGCATTGGTTTCACCGCTGGGGCATCTCGATCGACTGGACACGCGAGCTCAGCACCGCCGACCCCGCCTACTACCGCTGGACGCAGTGGATCTTCCTGCGCCTGCTCGAACGGGGGCTTGCCTACCGCAAGGAGGCGGCGGTCAAATGGTGCCCCAATGACCAGACCGTGCTCGCCAACGAACAGGTGATCGACGGGCGTTGCGAGCGCTGCGGCCACGAGGTCGAGATACGCCAGCTCGAGCAGTGGTTCTTCCGCATCACCGCCTACGCCGATCGTTTGCTCGACGACCTGGACACGATCGACTGGCCCGAGCACGTCAAAACCATGCAGCGCAACTGGATCGGTCGCAGCGAAGGCGCGGAGGTGACCTTCCGGTGTGAGGAACTGGGGATCGACTATCCCGTGTTCACCACCCGCCCCGACACGCTGTTCGGGGCGACATTCTTCGTCATGGCCCCCGAGCACCCCGACGTGTTCCGGCTCGTCGCCGGCACCGAGCAGGAACACACCGTGCACGAGTACATCAACCACGCCCTGGCGGCGTCCGTGGAGGATCGCGGTGCAGCCGACAAGCCCAAGACCGGAGCGCCACTCGGCCGCACCGTCACAAACCCGGTCAACGGCGAGCAGATCCCCATGTTCGTCGCCGACTACGTGCTGATGGAGTACGGGACCGGGGCGATCATGGGCGTCCCCGCGCATGATCAGCGCGACTTCGACTTCGCCACCGCGTTCGATCTGCCGATCCGCCCAGTGGTGGTGCCCGCCAACGCCGCCCCCGCCAACCCCGCCGACGCCGCCACCGCCGCCGACGCCGCCATCGCTGCCCACGCCGACGCAGACCCCGATGCAAACCCCGGCACCCTGGCCCTGAAAGACCGGGCATTCACCGCGCACACCGACGACGAGCGGCTGATCAACTCCGGCCAGTTCAGCGGCATGGACGCCGTCGCCGGAAAGCGGGCGATCATCGCCTGGCTCGAAAGCGAGGGCTCGGGGCACGCATCAGTCAACTTCCGCCTGCGCGACTGGGGCATCTCCCGTCAGCGCTACTGGGGCTGCCCGATCCCGGTGATCCATTGCCCGGCCTGCGGCCTGGTGCCGGTGCCCGACCACGACCTCCCGGTCGTCCTGCCCGACATCGAGGACTACCAGCCTCGTGGTCACGCACCGCTCGCTGGCGCCACCGACTGGGTCCACACCAAGTGCCCCGCCTGCGGCGCCGACGCCACCCGCGAGACCGACACGATGGACACGTTCGTCGACTCGAGCTGGTACTTCCTGCGCTACTGCGACGCGCACAACGATCAGGCGCCATGGGATCGCCAGGTGCTGGCGTCGTGGATGCCGGTCGATCAGTACATCGGTGGGGTCGAGCACGCGATCTTGCACCTGATGTACGCGCGCTTCTTCATCAAGGCGCTCGCCGACATGGAGCTGCTCGACGTCCAGGAGCCGTTCCAGGCTCTGTTCACGCAGGGGATGATCCTCGGCCCCGACGGCTACAAGATGTCGAGCTCGAAAGGCAACGTGGTCGCTCCGAGCGAGATCGTCGAGCGCTTCGGCGCCGACGCGATGCGCTGCTACGTGCTGTTCATGGGCCCGCCCGACCAGGACGCGGCCTGGTCGGACAACGGCATCCAGGGCGTATACAAGTTCCTGAGCCGCCTATGGCGGCTGGGCGACGAGCTCGCCGGTGAGCCGGGCCCAGCCGAGCAGCCATCGAATCCGAGCGGCGAATCACTGGTCCTGGTGCGCAAGGCCAACTGGGCGATCGAGAGGGTGACCGGGGACATGCACGGACGGTTTCAGTTCAACACCGCGATCGCCGCAGTGATGGAGTTGCTCAACGAGATCTACCGTCGCACCGCCACCACCCCGGAGGCACGGCGCTACGCCACCGCCATCGCCGCCTCGCTGCTGTTCCCGTTCGCCCCGCACCTCGGATCGGAGGTCTACGAGCGTCTGACCGGCCGAGCGCGTCTGGCGAACGAGCCCTGGCCCCAGCCGGATCCTGAGATGCTGCAGGCCGACACGTTCGAGCTCGTGTGCCAGGTCAACGGCAAGGTGCGCGACCGCGTCACCGCCGACACCGGCGCCTCGCGAGACGAGCTGATCAAGCTGTGCATGGAGTCCCGGGGTGTCCGGTCGCACGTTGACGGCAACGAGGTGGCCAAGGTGATCGTGGTGCCCGACAAGCTGGTCAACGTCGTCGTTCGCTGAGCGGTGCCGGGACGGGCGCCGTACGTCGCGGTCGTCGGCTCGGCGCAGGCGACCGACGAGCAGTCTCGCGTAGCTGAGGAAGTCGGCGGCGGCCTGGCTCGCGCCGGCGCGATCGTGATCACGGGCGGGCGCGGCGGGGTGATGGCCGCCGCGTCGCGGGGCGCCAAGGCCGCGGGCGGGACCGTGGTCGGGCTGCTGCCGGGCTCAGACCGCGAGGCCGCCAACGAATGGGTGACGATCGCGCTCCCGACCGGGCTGGGGGAGCTCAGAAACGGCCTGATCGTGCGCGCCGCCGACGTCGTGGTCGCGGTCGGGGGCGCGTACGGGACGCTGTCGGAGATCGCGCTCGCGCTCACGGCCGATGTCCCGGTGCTCGCGCTGGGAAGCTGGCCGATCGACGGAATCGAGCCTGTCGACAGCGCGCAGCAGGCCGTGCAACGCGCGCTCGAGCTGGCCACCCGCGCACGACGCTCGATGCGTCGGCACGGGCCGTAGACTCGGACCGTGCCCACGTTCAAGGCCGCCTACCTGATCCACGGCGACGACCACGGCCGGATCGCGGAGCGTCGTGCGAGGCTCCGGGAGCTGGCGGAATCGCTCAGCGGCACGGAGGGGCTGGAGCTGTTCGAGGGCGAGGAAGCCACGCCCGAGACGGTCGCTATCGCGCTGAGCTCGATGACGCTTGCGTTGGGTCGGCGGTTCATCATCGTAGATGGCGTCGAGCGCTGGAAGGACAAGGATCTGGAGCCGCTGCAGGCCGCAGTGGAGGCGATCGCTCCCGACACCACGGTCGCGTTCTTCGCCCGCGAGGACAGCCGCAACCGGGCTCCCGATCGTCTTCGCGCGATCGTCCAAGCCGCCGACGGCGAGGTCAGCGCCCAGAACGGCGTCAAGCCGTGGGAGCTTCCCAAGTGGGTGATCGCGTCCGCCTCGGAGCATGGGATCGAGCTCGATGGGGAGGCGGCACGGGCGCTGATCCGGCACGTGGGCGACCGCCAGCAGCGCCTGTTGCGCGAGCTCGAGAAGCTCGCGGCCGCGGCCGACACCGACGAGCGGTTGACCCTCGACGCGATCCAGGTGCAGGAGCTGACCGCCCCGTCGGCGGAGCGCAAGGCGTGGGCGGTCGCCGACGCGCTGGTGGCGGGCGATCACCAGTCGGCGGTGCGCGCGTATCTCGCGCTGCGCGAACACGGCGAGCGCCTGCCGGGGCTGCTGTACTGGATTTCGCAGCGACTTCGCCTGGCGCACGAGATCGCCGCCGGGATCGAGGCCGGGGCGTCGCCGGCACAGATCAAACGAGGCCTGCGGATGCCCTCGCGCGCGGCCGATCGGCTGATCGCCGATGCCCGCCGGGCGGGCGCTGATCGGCTGCGGCGGGCGATCTGCGAGATCGCCGATCTCGAGCTGGCGTCGCGGGGTGGAGGGCGTGGCGGGGCGGCGGAGGACACCGAAGCGCTGATCTCGATCGGTCGGATCGCGGCCTAGCGTTCGCCGCTCGAAGCCCGCCTCGGGAGGCGCCCGCCCGCTCGCGTTCCCCCAGAGCTGCTCAGGGCAGAGACGGCATCGCCGAATGGACTACGAGCACGATCGCCGCGATCACCCCGCAGATCACGATCAGCGCCACCAGGCGGCCCAGCCACCTGCGAGATCGAAGCGAAGGGTTCAGCGGGCGCGCGGGATACGGATACAGGGACTCGGTCCTGACCTGGGGGCGAGGCCTGCGGACCGGGGCGCGCTCGTGCAGCTCGCGCGTCGCCGGCTCGGCGGGATCCGGACCGATCGGACCGATCGGAGCAGGCGAACTAGCCGCACCAGCCGGACGATCCGGGCGGGCGCTCCGCGCGGACATCTTCACGGTCTCGCCCTCTCGCGCCTGGCGCTCACGCTGAGCACCCTCAGCCGCCTGGCGCTCACGCTGAGCACCCTCAGCCGCCTGGCGCTCACGCTGAGCACCCTCAGCCGCCTGGCGCTCACGCTGGGCAACCTCAGCCGCCTGGCCCTCACGCGGGGCAACCTCAGCCGCATGGCGCTCATGCTCGGCCGCATCAGCCGCACGCCTGTCGGCCGCTTCAGCCGCATGTCGCTCGGCCGTCTCATGCGCCTGGCTCAGTCTCTGGATCGCGGCCTCGGCCGCGGTCAGCTGCTCGCGCAGGCGCTGGGCCTCCGTGCGGTGCTCGTCGAGAGCCCGGTTTGCCGCTTCCAGCCGGGTAAGCGATTCGCGCGCCTCGGTACGAGTGGCATCGAGCTCGGCGGCGGTCGCGTCGAGCTCGCTTCGGATCGTCGCCGCCAGCTCGAGCTGGACACGAAGCTGACCGACCTCGGACCGCAGCCCCAGGGCCTCCGAGCGCTCCTCCTCGAGCGCCTGGTCTGCCGCCTGGCGTTTGGCGTGTTCTCGCTCGCTCTCGCGCTCGGCCGCCGTCAGCCGGCTCGTGAGGCGCTCGATCTCGAGCTCGCGGTCGCTGGCCGAGGGTCGGGCAGGAACGCGCTCGGTGCGCACCCGCGGGGCGCGGGCGTCAGGCGCTCCGGACACGGTGGCGCGAGCGCCACGTCGCCCCTTGGCGCCGGCCCGCGCCTGAGAGAGCTCGACCGCGACGTCCGGCGCCACTGACAGCTCGAGCTGCGCGGCCTGATCGAGCGCCACCGGGATCCTGAAGGCGGCGATCCACGGCTCGCCGTCCTCGGCCGCCCACGGCTTGTGCTCGAGCTCGGCGAGCGCCCGCCGCTCGCTGCCGTCCGAGCGCAGGGTGAGCGTCAGCGTGGGGCGCATGAAGCGTCGGCCGCGAACGCCGAACCAGCGGCCGCTGACGGCCAGCTGGTGGGCCCCCTCGAGCTTCAGGAGTTCGAGCTCGAACGTGATCCGATCGGGGCTGGCCGTCGCTTCATCGGGGCTGGCCGCAGCTTCGTCGGGATTCTGAGTGGCCATGTAAGTCCTGGAGTTTGACTGGCCATCTACGTCCGGGCTGGGCGCGGCGGCCCAAAAAAAGCGCTGATCGCAGCGGCGGAGCGGCCAGTCCTGAAGAGGCGGCGGCGCTAGGAGCCGCGGCGCAGCCGGGCGGCGCGGGATTTCTTGCGAGCACCGCTGTTGCGATGCAGAGCGCCGCGTTTGACGGCTTTGTCGATCGTCTTGACGAGCGAACGATGCTCGTTGTCGACCATCTCGGGGTCGCCTTCGGCGACGGCGCGCTCGAGGCGCCGGAAGTAGGTCTTGATCGAGGACGTGTAGCGCCGATTCTCGAGCCGCTCTCGCTCGGCGCGCTGAATTCGCTTCTTCTGTGAGTGAATGTTGGCCATTGAAAGCAAGCGACCGCGGGTGCCCGCGGCCGCGCGTACTATAGCGCCCGCGTGTCAGCAGAGAGCACCGTCGCCGGCGAGCAGCCCCCGACCCCTCCACCCGTGCAGCCGCGACGGCGGCTCGCCGCCAGCACCGCGATCTTCGCGATGGCCACTGCGCTGTCGCGGATCGCCGGGCTCGGGCGTGAGGTCGTTCAGGCCAGCTTCTTCGGGACGACCGCGGCCGCGTCGGCGTTCACGATCGCCTCCCAGATCCCGAATCTGTTCAGCAACCTGTTCTCGCAGGCGGCGCTGTCGGCGGCGTTTGTGCCGGTGTTCACCGAGCTGATGCAGCAGGGCCGCAAGCGCGAGGCGCTGCGGCTCGCCTCGTCGTTGTTCTGGCTGATCCTGGTGGGGCTGGGGGCACTGATGCTGCTGTGGTTCGCGATCGCGGGGCTGGTCATGCCGCTATTCACAGGGTCGCTGAACGCGTCAGCGACGGCGCTGACGGCCGGTCTGTCGCGGGTGCTGTTCCCGGTCGTCCTGCTGCTCAGCCTGACCGGCTTGCTGGTGGGAATCCTGCAGTCCTACGACCACTTCACGATCCCGGCGATCGCGCCGGCGGTCTGGAACGTGGTGATCGTCGTCGGGCTGGTGGCCCTGCACGCGCAGTTCCACGGCCATCAGGACGCGATCTACGCCTACGCGATCGCCTGGCTGCTGGCGACCATCGTGCAGATGGTGTTGATCGCCTGGGCGGTGCGCCGGATCGACTTCCGCTTCACGTTCGTCATGGACTACAAGGACCCACGTGTGCGCGAGGTGCTGATCCTGTTCCTCCCGGTGACGCTGAGCATCGGCATCTACAGCCTCGACGTGTTCATCAACGCCGGCTTTGGCGCGCTGGTCTCATCTGGCGCGCCGGCCGCGATCAATGACGCCTATCGGATCTACATGCTCCCCCAGGGGATATTCAGCGTGGCGGTGGCCACGGTTCTGTTTCCGACACTGAGCCGGCTCGCCGTGGCCCGCAATGTGACCGGGATGCGCCGAACGGTCGGTAACGGCATTCGTCAGATCAACCTGCTGCTGATCCCGTCCGCCGCGCTGATGGCGGTGTTCGCGATGCCGATCATCCGGCTGGTCTTTCAGCGGGGCGAATTTACGATCCACTCGACCCATCTGACCTCCACGGCCCTGTTCTGGTTCGCCTTCAGCCTCCCGTTCGGAGGTGTCAACCTGCTCCTCGGGCGGACGTTCTTCGCGCTCAAGCGTCCCTGGATACCGACCAAGCTGGCGGCGATGAACATGGTCGTGGACATCGTCGTATCGATCGCGCTGTACAAGCCGCTGGGGATCGCGGGGTTGGTGATCGGAACCGTGGCGGCCAATGTGGTCATGACCGCCCTGCAGTTGCGGCGGCTGCGCACCGGCTTCAACGGTCGGCTGGAGGGTGGGCAGACGATGATGATCACGGTGAGGGTGTTGCTCGCAACGGCGATCATGACCGTCGTGGCCTACCCGATCTGGAAGGGGCTCGACGATCTCCTGGGAGTGTCGCTGGCGGCGCAGATCGTGTCGCTGGGTACCGCGCTGGTCGTGGCGGTGGTGCTGTATGCGTGGCTGACGCTGCTGATGCGGATTCCCGAGGCGCGCCAGATCGAGGCGCTGATTGCAGGGCGGCTGCGCGGTCGCGTGGCCGCGCCCTGACGCGGTCGTGGCCCCGGCGGCGTGCCTCGTACCCTAGATGCGGCATGTCCGACCAGGCCCACATCCGCAACTTCTCGATCATCGCGCACATCGACCACGGCAAGTCCACGCTGGCCGATCGGATCCTCGAGCTCACCCACACCGTCGACCCGCGCGCGATGCGCGCCCAGGTGCTCGACTCGATGGACCTCGAGCGCGAGCGCGGGATCACCATCAAAGCCCAGGCCGTGCGCGTGTTCTACACCTCGCAAACGGACGGCCAGACCTATCAGCTGCATCTGATCGACACCCCCGGGCATGTGGATTTCACCTACGAGGTGTCGCGCTCGTTGGCGGCGTGCGAAGGGGCCCTGCTGGTCGTCGACGCCTCGCAGGGCGTCGAGGCACAGACGGTCGCCAACACCTATCTGGCGGTCGAGTCCGGCCTTGAGCTGATCCCGTGCTTGAACAAGGTCGACCTGCCCGGGGCCGAGCCAGAGCGCGTCGCCGAGGAGGTTGCCGACCTGCTCGGGGAGCCCGCCGACACCGTGCGGCGGATCAGCGCCAAGACCGGTCAGGGAGTCACGGCCGTGCTCGACGAGCTGATCGCCCGCGTCCCTGCACCCGACGGCGACCCGGACAAGCCCCCGCGAGCGCTGATCTTCGACTCGGAGTTCGACCAGTACCGTGGCGTGATCGCCTACATCAGAGTCGTGGACGGCACATTCACCAAGGGGGAGGCGATCCGCGCGATGCAGGCGGGCACCGAGGCCGAGATCGACGACATCGGTTTCTTCACGCCGCAGATGACCTCGGCGCAGAGGCTCACCGCCGGCGAGGTCGGATATCTGATCACCGGCGTCAAGGACGTCACCAGGCTGCGCGTCGGCGACACGCTGACGACCAGGCGCGGCGCCGCGAGCGAGCCGCTGCCCGGCTATCGCGAGGTCAAGCCGATGGTCTTCTGCGGCCTGTTCCCGATCGACTCCGACGACTATCCGGACCTCCGTGACGCGCTCGAGAAGCTGACCCTCAACGATGCCGCGCTCTCGTGGGAGCCGGAGACCAGTGACACGCTCGGATTCGGGTTCCGCTGCGGCTTTCTGGGCCTGTTGCACATGGACATCGTGCGCGAGCGCCTGGAGCGCGAGTACGACCTCGAGCTGCTGGCCACGATGCCCAGCGTCGAGTACGAGGTGACGCTTACCGATGGCTCGATCCTCCCCGTCCATTCGCCCACCGACATGCCAGACCCGTCAAAGGTGGCCGCGGTCCGCGAGCCCTACATCCGCGCCTCGATCCTGACCCCGAAGGAGTTCGTGGGCCAGATCATGGAGCTCTGCCAGGAGCGCCGCGGCGATCACTCGGGGATTCACTTTCTTTCACCCGAACGCCTGCAGATCACCTACGACCTGCCCCTGGCCGAGATCGTGCTCGACTTCTTCGACCAGCTCAAGTCGCGCACCCGCGGCTATGCCTCGCTCGACTACGAGCTGATCGGCCTGCGCGAGTCCGACCTCGTCAAGCTCGACATCCTGCTCGCCGGCGACCCGATCGACGCGCTCTCGATGCTGGTCCATCGCACCAAAGCGCAGGCCGCCGGGCGCACCCTGACCGAGAAGCTGCGCGAGAAGATCCCCCGCCAGCAATACGACGTCCCCATCCAGGCGGCGATCGGCTCGCGGATCGTCGCGCGCGAGACGATCAAGGCCTACCGCAAGGACGTGATCGCCAAGTGCTACGGCGGCGACATCACCCGCAAGCGCAAGCTGCTCGAGCAGCAGAAGCGGGGCAAGCAGCGGATGAAGCAGGTCGGTCGGATCGAAGTGCCCCAGGAGGCGTTCCTGGCGGTGCTGGAGCTCGGCGAGAAGGGCTGAGGATGGCGGGCGGCACCGCGCGAGCGGGTGTGACCGAGTGGCCCGCGCCCGGGCTCTCTTATACCGCCGAGCTGCCGCCCCAGGGCGACCCCGCCATCGGACAGGAGCTGATCCGGGTCCGCTACACAGACGGGCGCACCGAGGAGCTGCGCCTGCACGACTACGCCCGCCTGTACTCGATCCCCGGGCTGTATGAGCAGATCGTCCACGAGCGCCTGCGCTGCCGCTCGCCGCAGCAGATCGCGGCGATGCTCGCCGCGGCGGCGGACGCCCTGGGCTGGGATCGCGCCGATGTCAGGGTCATCGACCTGGCCGCCGGCAACGGGCTGTCCGGCGAGGCGCTCAGGGCCCAGGGACTGGACGTCGTGCTCGGCACCGACATCGTCCCGCAGGCTCGCCAGGCGGCGCTGCGCGACCGCCCGGGCGTGTACGAGCGCTACCTGACGCTCGACCTGCTGGCATTGACCTCAGAGCAGCAGCGGCAGCTCGCAGCGCTCAACGCGAACGCGCTCGCGTGCGTGGCCCCGGTGGGTGACGGCTCCCAGCAGCTCCCGACGCTGGCGCTGACCGCGGCGGCAAAGCTGCTCTCAGACGACGCGCTGATCGCCTACATGCATGACCCGACCCTGGGGGTGCCCGATGCCGTCACGCCGCAGCTGTGGCGCGCGCAGCTCGGCGCCGGGATCCATGCGCAGGAGCTCGAGCGCCACCGCTACCTGCACCGCCAGACGGCCAGCGGCCGGCCCTACGAGATGGACGGGGTGGTGTGGCGGATGCGCCGCGACCGCGCCCCGATCCAAGCCGGGCCCACGCCGGAACGCTAGGCCCAGTAGCTGCCCGGGCCCCGCCGCGGAGGCGCCCGGTGCGCCCGTGCGCGGTAACGCGGTGGACCGTAGCGCCAGGCGTACGGACCGCAGCATCGCCCGTACATCCAGGGCCCCCGGGGAATCGAGTGGCGACCGACCACCAGGAACACGATCACCAGCACCGCCCACACGAGCGTCGCGGCCAGCACCATCGCCGTCGTGACCGCGACGACCGGGATCGCGAGCAGCAGCAGGAGGGGGTGCGCCCGGACCGTCGAGAGCGCCCAGCCCCCGGCCGAGCGACGGTACGACGGACTGCGATGCCCCGCGGTGGGAAGGTCGGCAACGATCGCCTCGAGCTCATCGTAGGTGCGGGCCTTGAGCGCCTCGCTGACGCGCTGCTCGAACTCGTCGGAGCCGATCCGGCCCTCGGTTGCGGCCTTGCGCAGGCGATCGACGACCGCCTCGCGGTCCTCGTCTGATGCCCTGAGACTGCCGCGTTTGCTCACCAACGCGAGGCTAGCGCGCGGCCGCGACGTCCGCAATCACGACCGCTTGCTCCAGACCTCAGAGCGGGCGCCTGACTCCGACCTCGTCGAGATGCGCGAGCAGGTCGGCAGGGTCCTCGTAGACCCTGAACGCGCCCGAGTAGATCAGCTCCTCGCGACCGTAGCCGCCCGACAACAGGCCGATCCCCAGCGACCTTGCCCGCCGCGCGGCGAGCAGATCCCAGACGCTGTCGCCGACCACGATGCTGTCGCGGATGTCGACGCCGATGCGCTGCGCGGCGGTCAGGAACAGGTCCGGATCGGGCTTGGCGTAGCGAACCTGGTCGCGGGTGACCATCGGCGTCTCGGGCGACTGCTCGAGCAGCTCCAGCGCCCGCCGGGCATAGCGCTCGGCGCCACTGGTGGCGATCGCCCAGGGCACGCCATGGTCGGTCAGGGTGGCGAGCAGTTGGGACGCGCCGGGCAGCGGTGTGACGCTGTCGTACAGCCTCAGGTAAGCCTCGGCGTGGAGCTCGGGGAGGCGGGCCAGGGTCTCGGCGTCGAGACTGGTCTCGAGCTCGCGGGCAAGCGCGGTCACGAAGAGCCCGCCGCTCATTCCGATGCGCCGGTGGATCTTCCACACCGACAGCGAGATCCCCAGCTCCTGCAGGGATTCGCGCCACGCGAGCACGTGCTGATAGACGCTGTCGATCAGCGTTCCGTCGAGGTCGAACAGAAACGCGGGCCGGCCGGGGATGGCGGGGACGTCTGACATGTCGCTCCACAGTCTCCCAAGCGCAGCGGCCGCAGCGCGTGGAAGAATCGCGACCGATGGAGCTCGGCCTGGCAGACCGCGCCTGCATAGTCACCGGCGGCTCGCGGGGCGTCGGTCTCGAGGTGGCCATACGACTCCATCGCGAAGGCGCGGCCGTGCTGCTCGTGGGTCGCGGCCAGGAGGGGCTTCGGGCGGCGGCCGCTCGATGCGGCGACGACAAGACCGTCCGCTGGCTGGCGCTCGACGTCACCGCGCCCGACGCGGGCGAGCGCGCGACGCAGGCCTGCCTGCAGCACTTCAACCGCCTCGACGTGCTCGTCAACAACGCCGGCATGACCACAGTGCGCTCGCTCGATCAGCTCACCGACCAGGACTGGAACGACAACTGGGAGATCCATGTGATGGCGCCGATGCGGCTGATGCGGGCGGCGCTGCCCGAGATGGCCGGCCGCGGCTGGGGGAGGGTGGTCAACGTGAGCTCCTCGTCGGGCAAGCGGCCCGGGCAGCGCAACGTGGCCTACTCGGTCACCAAGGCCGCCCAGCTGTCGCTGTCGCGCGCCTATGCCGACGCGTACTCGGGCCAGGGGGTGCTGATCAACGCGGTCACGCCGGGCCCGATCGCCAGCGAGCTGTGGCTCGACCCGGGAGGGCTGGCCGATCAGACCGCGCAGGCACAGGGCTCGAGCCGCGAGCAGGTGCTCGAAGCGGCAGCCAAGGCGCTCCCGGTCGGGCGGATGGCGCGCCCGGAGGAGATCGCCGACGTGATCGTATTCCTGTGCTCGCAGCGCGCCTCCAACGTCACCGGCGCTGCCTGGTCCGTAGACGGAGGCGCGGTCCCGGTGATCATCTCACGCCGACGTGTGTCATCTGACTACCGCTATGCGGGAGTAATATGCAACGCGTCTGAGGTAGGGTCCGCGCGGTGACGCCACAGCCCGTGGGAAAGACGTATCCGCCGGTCAAGTACGCCGTGGGGCGCGAGAAGATCAAGGAGTACGCCCTCGCGGTAGGCGAGACCAACCCGCTGCACCTCGACCACCACGCCGCCCGCGCCGCGGGCCACGCCGACGTGGTCGCGCCGCCGATGTTCGCGGTGGTCTATGCGGGCGCGGCGATCACCGCGCCGCTGTTCGACTCCGAGCTGGGCATCGACTTCGCCCACATGGTCCACGGGGCCCAGGAGTTCCGCTGGGGCCCGCTGGTGATCGCCGGCGACGAGATCGAGACCACGGCGCAGGTCAAGTCGATCTCGCAGCGCGCCGGAATGGAGTTTTTCGTGTTCGAGACCGTGTCGGTCAACCAGCGGGCGGAGACCGTGTGCACCGGCACCTGGACTGAGATCGTGCGAGCGCCCGCATGAAACCCGGCGACGAGTTCGAGCTCAGGGTCACCCCCGACCGCTATGTGACGGTCCGCTACGCGGGGGCGTCGGGCGACTTCAACCCGATCCACATCGACGAGCAGTTCGCCCGTCAGGTCGGGCTCCCGGGACGCATCCTGCACGGGCTGTGGACGATGGCCCAGGTGGCCCGCGCCCACACCGAGGCGCTGGGCGGACCCGACGCTCTGCAGCGGCTCTCGGTCCAGTTCCGCGGCATGGGCATGCTCGAGCAGGAGATCGTCGTGCGCGGCACGGTGCAGGCGGTCGACGGCGACCTCGCCCACGTCGTGTCCGAGGCCGAGCAGGACGGCAAGCGGATCATCCGCAACGGCGAGGCCGCGATCCGGCTCCCGTAACCCGGCGGTCCCCGGTCGCAGCAGGCCTCGCCAACGCCGCCAAACGCCTACCTACAATCAACCCCATGCTCACCCAACGCCAGGAGCTGGTGCTGCGCAGGCTCGTCGAGGAGTATCTCGACGCGGGTTCGCCGGTCGGCAGCAAGGCGCTCAGCGCAGAGTTCGAATGGGGCCCATCGACGATCCGCCACGAGCTCGCCAACCTCGAAGAGCTCGGCCTGCTCGCCCATCCGCATACCTCGGCCGGCCGGATCCCCACCGAGGCGGGCTACAGGTACTTCGTCGACCGTCTGCTGCCCGCAGAGCAGCCGGGGCGCGCCCTGTCGCTGTCGCTGGTGCGCCGCGAGCTCGACGAGGCGATGCGGGTCACCACCGAGACCCTCTCGCAGGTCACCAACCTGCTGGCGATCGTCACCTCGCCACCGATCGAGACCTCCACGATCCGCCACATCGAAGTGCTCGCGCTGCAGCCCCAGGTGCTGATGGTCGTGGTGATCACCTCCACCGGCGGGGTCACAAAGCGCCTGTTCACGTTCGGGCGCCCCGTCGACACCGGGCTCGCGGACTGGGCCGCGAGCTACCTCAACGAGCGCCTCGTGGGGCTCGGTCTGGGGGCGCGGATGCTCCACCAGCGGCTCCACGATCCCTCGCTGTCTGACACCGAGCGCGAGTTCCTCGACGCGCTGTCGCCGGTGTTCACCGAGCTCGAGGAGTCAGCGCAGGCCAGCCTGTACGTGGACGGCACAGCCAGGCTGCTGTCCGTGGGACGGGTATCCGACGTGTCCGAGCTGAACCTGCTGATGGACATGCTCGAACGGCGCGTGGCGCTGCTCGGGGTGCTGCGCTCGGCGCTGGCCGCCTCCCACGACGTGGCGGTCCGGATCGGCGCCGAGAACGAGGTTCCCGCGCTGCGGTCGCTGGCGCTCGTCGCCGCCAGCTATGGCCTGCCCCAGCGCAGCCTCGGCGCGGTGTCGGTGATCGGCCCGGTGCGGATGGACTACGCGAGGGCCATCCATGCCGTCCGTGACGCCGCCAGCCAGCTGTCGAGCTTCGTCGCCGAGGTCTACGACGAGCGATGAGACCGATGAGACGATGAGCGCTTCGCAGATGCCACGCGATTACTACGAGGTGCTGGGCGTCTCGCGCGACGCCGGCGACGCCGAGATCAAGAAGGCGTTTCGCAGGCTCGCCCGCGAGCTGCATCCCGACGTCAACAGCCACGACCCCAGGGCCGAGGAGAAGTTCAAGGAGGCCGCCGAGGCCTACGAGGTTCTGTCGGACGCCGACCGCCGGGCCACCTATGACCGCTACGGCCATGAGGGCCTGCGCAGCGGCGGCTATGCCCCCAACTTCGACACGTTCGGCTCGGTGGCCGACATCTTCGAGGCGTTCTTCGGCGGCGGCGCCGGCGGGGGCGCGTTCGGGAGCTTCTTCGGCGGCTCGCGTCCCGGCGGCCCCGCGACCGGCGGCGACATCGCGGTCCGGGCAGAGATCACCCTTGCGCAGGCAGCGACCGGGCAGCAGGTGGAGGTCTCGTTCGAGGCGGTCGAGCGCTGTGAGCACTGCCGCGGAAACGGGGCCGAGCCCGGCACGCCGATCGAGACCTGCAGCAAATGCCAGGGATCGGGCCAGCTGCGGGCGGTCACCCGGACCCCGTTCGGCCAGGTCGTCCGAGCGGTCGTGTGCGACGCGTGCGGCGGCGACGGCCGCGTGGCCCAGACCCCCTGCAAGGAGTGTCGCGGCCGCGGGCGCAGGGCCAGGAACGTGAAGCTCTCGGTCGACGTCCCGGCTGGGATCGAGGACGGCCAGCGAATCAGGATCTCCGGCCGGGGTCATGCCGGCGAGCACGGCGGACCCCCGGGCGACCTGTACGTCGAGATCCGGGTCCGCGAGGACCCACGCTTCGTTCGCCACCAGGACGACCTGGTCACGGTCGTCGACGTGCCGGCACCGCTAGCGGCGCTCGGAACGACCGTCGAGGTGCCGACGATCGACGGCTCCACCGAGCTCGAGATCCCCCCCGGAACCCAGCCGAACGAAACCTTCTCGATCCGCGGGGAGGGCATGCCGGCGCTCCGCAGCCGCCGCCATGGCGATCTGCAGGTGGTCGTCAACGTGGTCATCCCCAAGCGGCTCAAGCGCAATCAGCGCGAGCTGCTGGAGCGCCTGTCCGAGAGCCTGACCGAGGACAACCTCCGCACCGAGGAGGGCGTGTTCGGCAAGCTGCGCCGCGCCTTCGGCGGTTGATCAGGCTCGCCGTCCGCGTCGCGCGCGAGCAGTCCGAGCTGGTGCTCGCCGAGCTGCTGGAGCTGGCGCCCGGCGGCGTCGAGGAGGTCGAGATCGACCAACGGCTGGTCGAGTACGCGGTCTACGGCGCGCCCGGCGAGCTGCCCGCGCTGCCCGACCTGGAGGCGGCCGCCGGAGCGGCGCTGGTGGAGATCTCGACGTCGGAGATCGCCGACGACTGGTCGCAGCGCTGGCGTCAGTTCCACACGCCGCTGGTGCTGGGCGACCGGCTCTGCGTGCGACCGCCGTGGGCGCCTCTCGGTCTCGGCCACGATCGACGTGGTGATCGACCCCGGGCAGGCGTTCGGGACCGGCGCGCACCCGACCACGCGGCTGTGCCTGGAGCTGATGCTCGACCACCCGCAGCCCGCCGGCTCGTTCGTCGACCTCGGTTGCGGGTCCGGCGTTTTGGCGATCGCCGCCGCAAAGCTCGGCTTCGCCCCGGTGATCGGGCTCGACCTCGACCCCGCGGCGGTGTCTGCCACCAGCGCAAACGCCGAGCGCAACGGCGTCGAGGTGCAGGCGCGACGCTTTGACATGCGACGCGAGCAGGTGCCCGGTTGCGATTTTTTGGCGGCAAACGTGCTCGCCGGCCCATTGGGTGCTTGGGCCGCGTCCCAGCGCCAGATGCCGCCGGCCCTGATCCTCAGCGGGCTTCTGCGCGAGGAGACCGACGCCGTCCGCGACGCGTTCGCCGCGCGTGGCCTGCGCGAGCGCGAGCGCCGGTTCTGCGGCGAGTGGGCGGCGCTGCTGCTGACGCGCTGAGCTGGCGGTAGATTCCCCGCCGTGGCGAACCTGATCGACGGCCGCGCCTATGCCGCCGAGCTGACCGACGCGGTCCGCTCCGAGCTTGCCGCACTGGCGGACAGCCCGGTTGGAATCGCCACCGTCCTGATCGGCGACGATTACGCGGCGGCCGTCTATCAGCAGCGGATCGACGCCGGCGCGCGCAGGGTGGGGATGGCCTCGCGGCCGGTGCAGATGCCCACCGACTCGACCCTTGGCCAGGTCGTGGGCAAGATCGCCGAGCTCGACGTCGACCCGGAGATCTCGGGGATCCTCGTGCTGCGGCCGCTTCCCCCGCAGATTCCCGAGTCGAGGCTGTTTCGGGCGCTGCCGCCGCTCAAGGACGTGGAGGCGCAGCACCCCGAGAACGCCGGGCTGCTGGCGCTGGGGACGCCGCGCTTCGTGCCCTCGACGCCGGCCTCGGCCTTCCACATGCTCGACCGCTACATGGTGTCCTCCGGCCGGGACCCCGAGAACGCCTACGACGGCCTCGATCTGGTGCTGGTCGGGCGCAGCAACAACGTCGGCAAGCCCGCCGCGATTCTCGGCCTGGCGCGCAACGCGACCGTGATCTCGTGCCACAAGCACACCTACGATGCGGGCCGGCTGGCCGAGCACACGCGCACCGCCGACATCCTGATCGTCGCCGCCGGCGTGCCGGGATTGATCACCGGCGACATGGTGCGCGAGGGCGCGGTGGTGGTCGACATCGGCATCAACGCGGTTCCTGGCGCCGACGGCAAGATGAGGCTGGTGGGCGACGTCGAGCTGGAGAGCGTGGCCCAGCGCGCCGAGGCGGTGTCCCCCGTTCCGGGCGGGGTAGGACCGATCACCGACGTGTGGATCCTGCACAACGCGGTGAACGCCGCCCACGCGCTGGCGGGCAACGAGTACGCGGGCACCCGGCTCGGTCCGGCCGTGGCGGTTGGCCGGTGACCACGTTCGCCGTCAAGTTCCTGGGCTGCAAGGTCTCCCAGGCCGACGCCATGCTCGCTCGGCGGTCGCTGCTGCACGCCGGGCACGTCGAGGTGCCCGAGGCCGAGGCCGAGATGCACGTGATCAACACCTGCTGCATCACCAGCGAGGCCGAGTCAAAGTCGCGCCAGTCGGTGCGGCGATCGCTGCGGACGGCGCGACAGGTCCACGTCGCCGGGTGCGCTGTGAATCTGAACGCGACCCAGTTCCGCGAGATCGACGCACGGGTCACGCCGCTGGTCGGCACCGCCGACGAGGTTGCCGCCACGCTCGGAGGATGCGTCGACCTCGAGCACGACGTCCTGGCGCGCCAACCCGTCCACCGCGCGCAACGGACCCGCGGATTCATCAAGATCCAGGACGGGTGCGACTGCCACTGCGCCTACTGCATCATCCCCACCGTGCGCGGCAGCGCCCGCTCGCGCCCGGCCAGCGCGGTCCTGCGCGAGGCCGCCGAGCGCGTCGCCGCGGGTCAGCCGGAGATGGTGATGACCGGGATCAGCGTCGGCGACTACCGCGACCCCGAGCGCGGTCTCGAGCTCGGGGAGCTGATGATGGCGGTGGCGCAGGTGCCCGGCGTGCACCGCGTGCGGCTCTCGAGCGTCGAGGTGATCCACGTCAAGGACTCGCTGCTGGAGGCGCTCGCGCACGAGCCCAAGGTCTGCCCCCACCTGCACGTGCCGATGCAATCAGGCGACGATGGCGTGCTGGCGGCGATGGGACGCCACTACACGGCGGCGCAGTACCTGCAGCAGATCGCCACGCTGCGCGACGCGGCGCCCCAGGTCAACGTGACGACTGACGTCATCGTCGGTTTTCCCACCGAGGACGAGGCAGCGTTCGAGCGCACGCTGGCGGCGGTCGACGCGGCCGCGATCACCCGCGTGCACGTGTTCCAGTACTCGGCCCGGCCGGGCACCGTGGCGCAGAGCCTCGGCGATCGCGTGCCGCCGGCGGTCAAGCAGCGCCGCTCCCGTGAGCTGCGGGCCCGCTCGGAGGTCCGCTCGCGCCATCACCGCAGCGCCAAGCTCGGCCACACCGAGACCGTGCTCGTGGACAAGGTGGCCGACTCACAATGCTCGGGCTACACGGCCGACTACACGCGCTGCTACCTCCCGGCCGGCGCTGCCGCCCGCGGCGAGCTCGTCGAGGCAGAGTGCGTCGAGCTCTACGCGGATGGGATCAAATGCGAGCTTCGCGGGGACCGCGGACTATCCTGAGCGATAAGTGACGGTTGCCGAACAGGTCCGAGCGGACATGACGAGCGCCATGAAGGCGGGGGAGAAGCAGCGCGTCGGCGCCCTGCGCCTGGTGTTGTCAGAGCTCCAGAAGGCGGCCAAGGAGGGCGACGGCGACGAGCTCGCGGTGCTGCGCCGCGAACGCAAGCGCCGGCTCGAGGCCGCGTCGCAGTTCCGCGACGGAGGCCGTCCCGAGCTGGCCGACAGCGAGGAGTCCGAGGCGGAGCTGATCTCGAGCTATCTGCCGGCCGAGCTCGACGACTCAGAACTTGACGCGATCATCGCCGCGGCGATCGCCGACACCGGTGCCGCCGCTCCGGCGGACATGGGGCGGGTGATGAAGGAAGTGATGGCTCGGGCCGGCGGTCGCGCCGACGGAAAGCGCGCCGCGGCGCGTGTTCGCGAGGCGCTGGGAGCCCGGACCACGTAGTGCGCAAGGCGCTCGAGCTCGACAATGCCGTCGCCGCCGAGCTGGCGGGCAGCGAGGACGCCGTGCTGCGCACGCTCGAGAGCCACCTCGACTGCGACGTCTACCTGCGGGGCAACGTCCTCACGCTGGAGGGCGACGATGACGCGGTGGACGCCGCCGAAGCGGTCGTCCGCGAGCTCTCCGAGCTGATCGAGCAGGGCCACGAGATCGCTCCCGGCACGATCGAGGCCGTCAGCCGCGCGCTCGATCAGCACGAGTCTCCCTCGGAGATCCTCGAGGACGTCGTCTGGCGCCACCGGGCGACCAAGGTCGCCCCCAAGACCATCAACCAGAAGCGCTACGTGGATTCGATCCGCAACAACACGATCACCTTCGCGATCGGCCCGGCGGGCACCGGCAAGACCTTCCTGGCGGTCGCGCTGGCGGCCGCCGCGCTGAGCCGGCGCGAGATCAACCGGATCATCCTCACCCGGCCCGCGGTCGAGGCCGGCGAGCGGCTGGGCTTCCTCCCCGGCGACCTGATGGCCAAGGTCGACCCCTACCTGCGGCCGCTGTTCGACGCCCTGCACGACATGCTCGACCCCGAGCGCGTCTCCAGCCACCTCGAGCGCGGGGTGATCGAGGTGGCCCCGCTGGCCTTCATGCGCGGTCGTAGTCAACCGTTTTTCAGTGCAGTACTGACCCCAACAGGCTTTCGCCCGATTGGCCGCCTTCGAGGTCGGCGATCTGGTGATCGGGTCCGACGGGCGGCCGACGCCGGTGATCGGCATCTACCCGCAGGGCCGCAAGCCGATCTACCGCCTGCAAGCGCAGGATGGCGCCTCGACGCTGTGCTGCTCAGAGCACCTGTGGCGGGTATTCACCGCCTCCGATCGCCGCCGAGGGAAGCCGGGTCGTGTGCTCGAGACGCAGGATATGGTCGGGAGGCTTCGATGCTTCCACCAGCACCGGTTCGAGCTGCCGCTGCTGTCGGCGCCGGCCAAGTTCCCGGCGCGCGAAGTCCCGATCGATCCCTACGCGCTTGGGCTGTTGCTGGGAGACGGCTGCCTCACAGCCACCACAACCCCGACCTTCACGACGGCTGATCCGGACCTGGCGCTTGTCCTTGAGGACTCGCTGGATGGGATCGAGCTGCAGGCCAAGTCCGGCGTCGACTACGTGCTCCGTCACATCGGCGCTTCTCGCGGCGGGGTGATCGCCGCCAATCCGGTCACTGCCGCGCTCCGAGAGCTGGGGCTGGCGGGCACGAGGTCCCACACGAAGTTCGTGCCGGAGCCGTACCAACACAACTCCGCTGCCGTTCGAATCGCCGTGCTCCAGGGCCTGCTCGACACCGATGGCGGCCCCGTGACGCAGCGGGGGCGGACGTGCCGGATCCAGTACACGACCTGCTCAGAGACTCTCCGTGACGATGTCGTCTACCTCGTTCGCTCACTGGGCGGGGTCGCGTACTGGCGCCGTCGTCAGGCCGCAGACCGGCGTCCCGGCTTCGCCAATGGACGGCCGGTGCATCACCGTCACGACGCTTTCATCCTAGACATCCGTCTGCCGCCCGAGATCGAGCCCTTCCGGCTCGCCCGCAAGCGGGGGCTCTACGACCGCGATTGCGGCGGACGGCCGATGCGCTTCGTCGATTCGATCGAGCCGGCCGGTGAGGCGGAGTGCGTCTGTATCCAGGTGGCGGCGGCCGACTCGCTCTACATCACCGACGACTTCCTGGTCACGCACAACACGCTCAACGACAGTTTCATCATCCTCGACGAGGCCCAGAACACCAGCCCCGAGCAGATGAAGATGTTCCTCACGCGGCTCGGGTTCAACTCCAAGATGGTGGTCACCGGCGACATCACCCAGATCGACCTCCCGCGCGAGCAGGATTCGGGGCTCGTGGTGGTGGCCGAGATCCTCAACCGGGTCGAGGGGATCGATTTCGTGCGCTTCGGCGAGGAGGACGTGGTCCGCCACAAGCTCGTGCGGCGGATCGTCGCCGCCTACAACGAGCACGCCCAGCAGCTGGCGCCCGAGCTGCACGCCAAGCGAGCCTGAACCGATGCTCGATGTCGAGGTGATCGGCATCGACGCGGTGGCCTCCGAGGGGCCGACCGCGCTGGAGCTGGAGGAGCTGTGCGCACTGGCGCTCTCGTCGGCTGGGATCAGCGAGGGCCACGTGGCGATCACGTTCGTCGACGAGAGCCGCAGCCGGGAGCTCAACCGCGAGCATCGCCAGACCGACTCACCCACCGACGTCCTGTCGTTCGGAATCGACGAGGACGGCGACAGTGCCGGCCCGCGGGAGCTCGGCGACATCGTGATCTGCCCGCCCTGCACCGAGGACCTGCGCGAGGCGGTGGTCCACGGCGCGCTGCACCTGAGCGGCATGGACCACGAGACAGACCACGGCGAGATGCTGGCCCTGCAGGCCGAGCTGATGCGCTGGGTCAACTAGCGCTCCGCTGATGGACGCTCCCGCAACGCGCTCGGGTTTCGTCGCGCTCGCCGGGCGCCCGAACGTCGGCAAGTCGACGCTGGCCAACGCGATCGTCGGCGCCAAGGTGGCGATCGTCTCCGACAAGCCGCAGACCACCCGACGCGCGATCCGCGCCGTGGCCACCGGTCCCGACTGGCAGCTCGTGCTGGTGGACCTCCCCGGCGTGCAGAAGCCGCGCGACGCGTTGACGCAGCGAATGCAGCAGCGCGTCGAGCACGAGCTCGCCGATGCCGACGGCTGCCTGCTGGTGATCAACGCCGAGCAGGGGGTCGGCCCCGGAGATCGGTTCATCGCCCGGCTGCTGCGCTCGGCGCCGGTTCCGGTGACGATTGCCGCCAACAAAGTCGATCGCGCCGATCGCGGACGCACCGCCGCCACCCTGCAGGCGGCGGCCGACCTCGAGCTCGGCGACGAGATCTTTCCGGTCTCCGCGCGCACCGGCGCCGGGGTCGCGGAGCTGACCGAGCATCTCGTCGGCCTCCTGCCTCCCGGACCGTTCTACTTCCCGGCCGCGGAGCGCTCCGATCAGCCACCGACGGTGCTGCTCGCCGAGCTGGTTCGCGAGCAGGTGCTCGCGCGGACGCGCGAGGAGATCCCGCACGCGGTCGAAGTCGAGGTCCAGGAGATCCGCCATCCTCGCGATGACCTGGTGCTGATCGAGGCGCTGGTGTTGACCGAGACCGAGTCCCAGAAGGGGATCCTGATCGGCGCCGGTGGCCGGATGATCAAAGGGATCGGGGTCGCAGCTCGACGGGCGATCGAGCGCGAGCTCGGAACCAGGGTCCATCTCGAGCTGTCCGTCCGGGTCCGTCACCACTGGCGCACGGACGAGCGTCTGCTCGATCGGCTTGGCATCGAGTAGCGCTTCTGCTAGGAACACTCCCTAAGACCAGGACATGAGACGTCGAGAAGCCGTTGCAGCGCTGATCGCCGGGGCGCTAATCCTGCTGGCCCTGCTGGCGGTGTTCGCGGTCGATCTCGCCAACACCCAGGCCCGATCGCGGAGCGAGTTCCAAGCGCAGGCCCACCAGCGTGCGCAGCTGGTCGCGGGGCTGATCGACAACGTGTTCGAAGCCATGAGCACGGCAAATCCGAAGCTGCAGGCCGCGCTCGGAATCCCCACGTTGTCGAATGGGGCGCTGCAACGCAACCTCGGATCGAACCTGTACGTGGCGCTACTTGACCGCGACGGGCGGGTGCTGGCCGCGTCGCGCGGCTTCTCGGCCCAGGCGCGCGCCGCTACCGCCGACGGTCCGGGCGGCGCCGTCGCCATGGTCCGGGCCGGCCGGCCCTGGGCGCTCGCCAACCTCCGTCCCTACGGCAGCCACGGGGTGATCAACTTCGCGCATCGGATCCGGACCCCTCAGGGCGCGAGGATCCTGGTGACCGGGTTCGACCCCGCCCGCCTGACCGCGTTCACCAACCGCGAGCTCGATTGGGCGCCGATCATCAAGGGCGCGCACCACTACCTGCTCGACGGCCACGGGGTGGTGATCGCCTCCACGGACCCGAACCGCCCCCCCGGCTATCACTTTCACACGCCGGGGCAGCTCGACGCGCTGACGCATCCCTCCGGAGTGGTCGACGGGCGCTACTTCGACCAGGTGCCGCTCGCCAACACCACCTGGAAGCTGCTGCTGTCGGCGCCCGAGAACTCATTCTTCGCCAGCGTGTCGGGCCCGCGGCGCTGGCTGCCGTGGGTCATCTTCGGAGCGTTCGCGGTCGTTGCCCTGCTGGCGGTGCTGCTGGCGGCGCGGGCCCTGCGCTCCAACGATCTGGTCGTCGAGGCCAACGCCCGGCTGGCCATCTCCAACGCCGAGCTCGAGCGCCAGGCGCAGGAGCTGGCGCGCTCCAACGCCGAGCTCGAGCAGTTCGCGTCAATCGCCTCCCACGACCTCCAGGAGCCGCTGCGCAAGGTGCGGACGTTCACCGAGCGCGTCAGAGAGATCGATGCCGACAACCTCTCCGAGCGCGGCCACGAATACCTGCAGCGGGCCAACGCGTCCGCTGAGCGGATGCAGCGCCTGATCGAGGACCTGCTCGTGTTCTCGCGCGTGGCGATCCAGACGCGCCCGTTCACCCCTGTGGATCTCGGGCTCCTGGTCGGAGAGGTGCTCGAGGATCTCGCCGACCTGGTGCGGCGGTCGGGAGCCCATGTCGCGGTCGGCGAGCTGCCCACGATCGACGCCGACACAGCGCAGATGCGCCAGCTGCTGCAGAACCTGATCTCCAATGCGCTGAAGTTCAGGCGCGAAGGAGTCCCGCCCGAGGTCCGGATCTCGGCAACCGTCAACGACAGATGGGTCACGCTCGTGGTGCGCGACAACGGGATCGGCTTCGATCCCCAGTACTCACGACGCATCTTCCGCGTGTTCGAGCGACTCCACGGCCGCGGTGCCTATCCCGGCACCGGCATCGGGCTGGCCCTGTGCCGCAAGATCGCCGACCGCCACGGGGGAACCGTCCGCGCGGAGAGCGAACCGGGCCGGGGCTCGACCTTTACCGTGATGCTGCCGATACACCCCACCGAGGCCGCCACCGAGGCCCCGGCGCCAAGTGGCGAACCCCTCGAGCAGGAGGAGCCATATGTCGCAGTTTGAAGCACCCAGGCGGCCGCTCACGATCCTGCTCGCCGACGACGACGAGGAGGACCGAGAGCTCGCCCGCGATGCCCTGCAGGACTCCCGGCTGGCGAACGAGATGAAGTTCGTGGTCGACGGGCAGGACCTGCTCGACTACCTGCGCCACGAGGGCCGCTGGGCCGGTCCCGACGTCGACGCCCCGCGTCCGGGCATCATCCTCCTCGACCTCAACATGCCCAAGAAGGACGGTCGCGAGGCGCTGGCCGAAATCAAGGCCGACGAGTCGCTGCGGCGGATTCCGGTCGTCGTGCTGACCACCTCCAACGACGAGACCGACATCCTCAGCACGTACGACCTGGGGGTCAGCTCGTTCATCACCAAGCCGGTGACCTTCGGCGCCCTGGTCGATGTGATGCGCACCTTCACCCAGTACTGGTTCGAGATCGTCCAGGTCCCCAACGGCGAGGTGCACGGGCTCAGGCGGTTCTGACGGGCTGCACCTCGAAGCTCACAGCGCTTGCGCCCTGAGGCACAGCCGGTCCCCAGTCCCGCTGCCGGCGTGTCAGAGGACCCTGTTCGCTGGAACCACAATCTGCACTACCACCCGGTCGTTCTGGAGGCCATCCCGCGCGGATGCCGGCGGGCACTGGACGTCGGCTGTGGCGAAGGCACGCTGACCCGCCAGCTTGCGCGCTATGTGCCCGAGGTCGTGGGCCTGGACATCGATCCGGTCAGCGTCGAGCTGGCAAGAGCCCATCGCGGCGCAGGCGATATCCGGTATCTCGTTGGCGATTTTCTCAGCGCACCGCTTGACGCGGGCGCGTTTGATCTGGTCGTCTCCGTGGCGGCGCTTCACCAGATGGACTTCGCAGGCGCGCTGACGCGGATGCGGGAGCTGCTGGGGCCGAGCGGCGTGCTGGCGGTGGTCGGTCTGGCGCGCGCTCGGCTTCCCGCCGACCTTCCCCTGGAAGCGGCGGCGATCGTGGCCAATGGTCTCTACCGCCTGCGCCATGGCTACTGGGAGCACCCGTCGCCGGAGCGGGCGCCGACGATGACCTTCGAGCAGGTGCATCGCGTGGCGAGTGCAACGCTCCCGGGCGTCCGGTTTCGCCGTCATCTCCTGTGGCGCTATTCGCTGGTCTGGACCAAGCCCCGATGAGCGGCCCCCTGTCCTGCCCGGAGGTAACCGATTCGTTTCCGGGTCCGAGGGTGTCTGCATCAGTGAAGACACCCGCACTGCAAAGGAGGCGGCTATGCCCGATACCCCCAGCCCCGCGCTCGACGTAGCGCTCGCCTACTACAACGCCTGGACGAGCAAGAACCTCGAGGAGGCGATGCGCTACATCTCGCCCGAGATCGTGTGCCAGGCACCGTCAGGGCGGATCGAGGGCGCCGCCGCCTACCGCGAGTTCATGGGCCCGTTCGTCCAGATTCTCGTCAGTGCGAACCTGATCGCGGCGTTCGGCGACGAACAGACCGCGCTGATCATGTACGACACCGAAACCGTGCCGGTCAAGAGCGCGCCGGGCGCGGAGCGCGTGACGGTCCGCGACGGCAAGATCATCCATAGCTGGTTCGTGTTCGATCGAGCCCCGTTCGAAGCCGCGCGGCGCGCGGCGGGCTGATCGCCTCACCGCGCCGGCGCCCCCGCCCCGCGTCCCCCCAACAGCCCGCCCCGCCAAGCCGGCCGCAGGCCACATTCTTAGAATGACTCCGGTGGACGACGCCGAGGTCGCATTCGACGAGCAGGGGCTGGTCCCGTGCATCGTTCAGGACTGGCGCACCGGCGAGATCCTGACGCTCGCCTACATGAACGCCGAGGCGCTGCGACGCACGCGCGAGACGGGCGAGGTCCACTTCTTCAGCCGCTCGCGCCAGGCGCTGTGGCACAAGGGGGAGACGTCGGGTAACACGCAAGCGGTCAGGGCGATCCGCTACGACTGCGACGGCGACGCGCTGGTGGCCCTGGTGGAGCCGGCCGGTCCGGCATGTCACACCGGCGAGCGGACCTGCTTTCACCGCGGCGAGCTCGAGCCCAGGGCCCCGTTTGAGGCCCTGCCCGTGCTCGAGCGCACGATCGGCGACCGGGCGGTCACGCTGCCTGAAGGCTCCTACACGGCGTCGCTGCTGCGCGATCCGTCGCGGGCGGGCGCCAAGGTGCAAGAGGAGGCCGAGGAGGTGGTCCGAGCGGCGCGCGAGGAGACCGACGAGCGCGTCGCCGAGGAGGCCGCCGACCTCATCTACCATCTGGCCGTGCTGCTGCGTGGTCGTGACCTGCGCCTGGCAGACGCCGAACGCGTGCTCGATGGCCGTCGCGCGCGCTGAAGAGCAGGCCACCGGGCCGGTGCCGGCGCTGCGGGAGGTGCGCGAGCTCGCCCGCGACCACAACCTGATCCCGCTCGCCGAGACGTTCATCGACGACTGCCAGACGCCGGTCTCGGCCTTCCTGAAGCTGCGCGAGCTGCCGTTTGACTCGCGCGAGCCGGCGTTCCTGCTCGAGTCCGCCGACCAGGGTCGCGTGGGGCGTTACTCGTTCATCGGGTTTCGCCCGCGCAAGATCCTGCGCTGGTCGCTCGGCGATCCCGGCAACCCCTATGCGCTCGCCGCCGCCGAGCTGGGACGCTTCCGCGTGGCCCCGGTGCCGAACCTCCCTCCGTTCGCCGGCGGCGCCGTGGGGATGTTCGCCTATGACCTGGTGCGTACGGTGGAGCCGCTGGGGGAGTGCAACCCCGATCCGATCGGGATCCCGGACCTCGCGCTGATGCTCACCGACGCGCTGGTCGTGTTCGACCACCTCAAGCGCACGGTGACCGTGATCGCCAACGTCTACACCGACCAGGACCTCGACGACTCCTACGCCCGCGCGCTGGAGACGATCGCCGAGGTGCGCTGGCGGCTTGCGGGCCCGGTGCCGCGCCCCCCGCAGCAAGCCGCGCCGGCGCGGATCGCGCCGGTCTTCGAGGCCAACATGCCGCGCGAGCGATTCGAGGCCATCGTCTCCCGGATCATCGAGTACATCTACGCCGGAGACGCGTTCCAGGTCGTGCCCTCACAGCGCTGGTCGGCGCCGATCGACGTGCAGGCGTTCTCGGTCTACCGCGGCCTGCGGGCCGTCAACCCCAGCCCCTACATGTACTTCCTGGACTTCGGCGATTTCGAGATCGCCGGCGCCAGCCCCGAGCCGCTGATCACGGTCAGCGGCAGGCGAGTCTCGACGCGCCCGATTGCCGGCACCCGGCCGCGCGGCGCGGATGCCGAGGAGGACCGGCGCATGGCCGACGAGCTGCTCGCGGACGAGAAGGAGCGAGCCGAGCACGTGATGCTCGTGGACCTGGGGCGCAACGACCTCGGGCGCGTGTGCGAATACGGCAGCGTCGAGGTGGAGAGCTTCATGGCCGTCGAGAACTACAGCCACGTGATGCACATCGTCTCCAGCGTCGCCGGCACGCTGCGCCCCGGCGTCGGGGCGCTCGATGCGCTGCGCGCGGTGCTGCCGGCCGGAACGCTGTCGGGCGCGCCCAAGGTCCGGGCGATGCAGATCATCGACGAGCTCGAACCGGTCAAGCGCGGCGGCTACGGGGGCGCGATCGGCTGGGTCAGCTACACGGGCGAGCTCGACACCTGCATCTACATCCGCACGGTCGTGGTAAAGGACGGGATCGCGCACATCCAGGCCGGAGGCGGCACGGTCGCCGATGCCAAGCCCGACTACGAGTTCCGCGAGTCGCAGGCCAAGGCGAAGGCGGTGCTGCAGGCGATCGAGCTGGCCGCGGCGCAGGCCGAATGGCCGTAGTGGCCCACGCCCTGCGCCCGTTACCGTTCGGCGCACGATGAGACTGCTGGTCCTCGACAACTACGACAGCTTCACCTACAACCTGGTGCAGTACGTGGGCGAGCTCGGCGCTGACGTCGAGGTGGTGCGCAACGACCACGCGACGGTCGGCGACCTGCTGGTGCGCGGGTATGAGCGGGTGATCGTCTCGCCCGGACCGTGCACGCCGGACGACGCCGGGATCTCGCTCGAGGCCGTGAGGCGCTTTCCCCAGGCCGGGATCCCCACGCTCGGGGTCTGCCTTGGCCACCAGGCGCTGGTGCAGGCATGGGGCGGAAAGGTCGTGACCCACACCCCGGTGCACGGAAAGACCACGCACATCGAGCACGACGGCCGCACGATCTTCGCGGGCCTGCGGGCTCCCCTGCAGGTGGGGCGCTATCACTCGCTGGTCGCCGATCCCGCGCTGCCGCCGGTGCTCGAGCAGAGCGCTTTTGGGGGAGACGTAGTGATGGCCGTCCGCCACCGCGAGCTGCCCGCCGAGGGCGTCCAGTTTCACCCCGAGTCGGTGCTGACCGAGCAGGGGCGCGAGCTGCTCGCGAACTTCCTGCACGGGACGCGATGAGCATCGACACCGACCTGCTGACGAGCGCGATCGACGCGCTCGCAAGCGGTCAGGATCTGAGCTTTGACCAGAGCACCGCGGTCCTGTCGGAGATTATGCGCGGCAACGCCTCCGAGATCCAGATCGCCGCGTTCCTGATCGCGCTGCGAACCAAGGGCGAGACCGTGCAGGAGCTCGCGGGCCTGGCGCGCGCCATGCGAGAGCTGGCCACGCCGGTCGTGGTGCGGCGCGACAGGCTGCTGGACACCGCTGGCACCGGCGGCGGCCGGCGGACGTTCAACGTCTCGACGACCGCGGCGTTGATCGCCGCCGGGTCGGGCTGCACGGTGGCCAAGCACGGCAACCGCTCCGCGACCGGGCTGTCGGGCTCCGCCGACGTGCTCGAGGCGCTCGGAGCACGAATCGATCTGACCGCCGAGGCGGTCGCGAGCTGCATCGAGCAGGTCGGGTTCGGCTTCATGTTCGCCCCGGCCCACCACCAGGCGACCCGCTACGTGGTCGGCGTGCGCCGCCAGCTGGCCGTGCGCACGATCTTCAACTTCCTGGGCCCGCTGACCAACCCGGCCGGGGCACGGCGGCAGCTGATCGGGGTCTCGGACCCCGGCTACCTGGAGACGATGGCCGGCGCGCTGGCGCTTCTGGGAACCGACCATGCGCTGCTCGTGTGCAGCGAGGACGGGCTTGACGAGCTCAGCATCTCGGCGCCCACGAGGGTCGTCGAGGTGATCGGCCAACGGGTCAACGCGTACACGGTGACGCCCGAGGAAGTCGGGCTCCGGCGCGCGCCGGCGCAGGAGATTCCCGGCGGGGACCCGGCCCAGAACGCCGACACGGCAAACCGGATCCTGGCCGGCGAGCGGGGGGCGGCGCGCGAGCTCGCGGTGCTCAACGCCGGCGCGGCGATCTACGCCGGCGGGGGCTCGGAGTCGCTGGCGGGCGGCGTGCGCGAGGCCGAGGCAGCCATCGACTCGGGATCGGCCGCGTCGACCCTGGAGCGGCTGATTGCCGCCACCCGCGAGCTGGCCTCCGGTCAGGGCCCGTGAACGCGCTGACCGAGATCGTCGAGCGGACCCGGTCCGAGGTGGCTCAGCGGCGTCGCCAGACCCCACTCGCAGAGCTGCAAGCGCAGGCGCAGGTACGCGCCGGCGACGATTCGCACCGCCCGTTTGCCGACGCGCTGCGCGCGCCCGGTCTCAGCGTGATCGCCGAGCACAAGCGGCGTTCACCGTCCGCCGGGCTGATCCGCGAGGGGCTCGCGCTGCAGGACGTGGTCGCCGCCTACGAGCGCGGCGGGGCGGCGGCGCTCTCGATCCTCACCGAACAGCACAGCTTCGGAGGCTCGCTCGCCGACCTCGAAGCTGGCGCGAGCGGCGACCGGCCTGCCGATCCTGCGCAAGGATTTCGTCGTCGATCCCTACCAGCTGGCCGAGTCGCTGGCGGCCGGCGCCGACGCGATCCTGCTTATCGTCGCGGCGCTGGATGCCGAAATGCTGCAAGAGCTCTACCGGCAGGCAGGCGCGCTCGGTCTCGAGGCGCTGGTCGAGGTCCACGACGCGGCCGAGCTCGAGGTCGCAGCCCAGCTCGGCGCGCCGGTGATCGGGATCAACAACCGCGATCTCACGACGCTCCAGGTCGACACCCAGCGGACCCATGCGCTGCTGCCGCTGGTGCCCGCCGGCACGGTGGTCGTGGCCGAATCAGGCTTCAGAACGCGCGCCGAGCTGGACCGCCTGGCGGATGCGGGGGTGCCGGCGGTGCTCGTGGGCGAGGCGCTGATGCGGGCTGGGGACATCGAGGCCGCCTGCCGCGAGCTGACTGCTGCCCGGCGCTCGTACGATGTGGGTTATGGAGCAACCGGTCCCCAAGCTCAAGATCTGCGGTCTCACGGATCCCGATGACGCCGAGCGCGCCGTACAGGCCGGGGCCTGGGCGCTGGGGGTGGTCCTGTGGCCGGGCTCGCCGCGCCGCTGTGAGCTCGAGGTCGCCGCCGAGATCGCGCGGGTCCATCGGCGCCGGGTGCAGATCGTCGGCGTGTTCGTCGACCCCACGCTCGACGAGCTGGCCCACGCCGCCGACGCCGCCACGTTGACCACCCTGCAGTTGCACGGCCACGAGGGCCCCGTGTTCTGTGCCGAGGCGGCGCGACGCACCGGCTGTCGGGTGATCAAGGCCGCGCGCGTTCGCAGCCGCGCCGACATCCAGGCGCTGGCGGCCTTCCACACCGACTATCACCTGCTCGACAGCTATGTCCCCGGGCTCCCCGGTGGCACCGGCGCGACCTTCGCCTGGGATCTGGCTCGGGCGCACGGGGGCGCCGTCCCGGTGATCCTGTCCGGTGGGCTGACGCCTGACAACGTCGCCGATGCGATCGCCGCCACGAGGCCGTTCGCCGTCGACGTCGCCAGCGGGATCGAGGCCAGCCCGGGGCGCAAGGACCCGGCCAAGCTCGAGGCGTTCGCCGCGGCGGTCGCCGCCAGCGGCGCCGCGCTGAGCGCGACGTGATCGCGACGTGGGCGCGAGCATGAGCGTGAGTGCCATCGAGCACCGGTTCGGCCCCTACGGCGGCCAGTACGTGCCCGAGACGCTGATGCCGGCGCTGGCCGAGCTGGAGCTCGCCTGGCGTGCAGCCCGCGACGACCGGGAGTTCCGCGCCGAGCTCGCCGACCTCCTGCGCGACTACGTAGGTCGACCCTCGCCGCTGTACCTGGCGTCACGGCTCAGCGAAGCCGCGGGCCACCCGGTCTACCTCAAGCGCGAGGATCTCAACCACACCGGCGCCCACAAGATCAACAACGCGCTCGGCCAGGCTCTGCTGGCGAGGCGCATGGGCAAGCGCCGGATCATCGCCGAGACCGGCGCCGGCCAGCACGGCGTGGCTGCGGCGACCGCCTGCGCGCTGCTCGATCTCGAGTGCATCGTCTACATGGGCACCGAGGACATGCGCCGCCAGAAGCCCAACGTCGAGCGGATGGGGCTGCTCGGCGCGCGGGTCGAGCCCGTGCAGGCGGGCGCGCGGACGCTCAAGGAGGCCGTCTCGGCGGCAATTCGCGACTGGGTGGCGAACGTGGATACGACCCACTACATCATCGGCTCGTGCGTGGGACCGGCGCCCTATCCGGCGCTGGTGCGCGACCTGCAACGGGTGATCGGCGACGAGGCGCGCGCGCAGGTGCTCGAGCGCGCCGGCCGGTTGCCCTCGCGCGTCGTGGCCTGCGTCGGCGGCGGCTCTAACTCGATCGGCGTCTTCACTCCGTTCGTCGACGACCCCGAGGTGCAGCTGATCGGTGTCGAGGCCGCGGGCGAAGGACTCACCACCGGCCGGCACGGTGCGCCGCTGACGGCCGCCGGGCTTCCGGGCGTGCTGCACGGCTCCTTCTCGGCGATCATGCAGGACGAGGACGGGCAGATCCTGCAGGCACACTCGATCTCGGCGGGCCTGGATTACCCTGGCAGCGGCCCCGAGCACGCGTGGCTGCGTGATCGCGGGCGCGCTCGCTATGTGGCGATCACCGACTCCGAGGCGCTGCACGCATTCGCGCTCACCGCCCGGCTCGAGGGGATCATCCCCGCGCTCGAGAGCGCTCACGCGCTGGCCTGGGTGCTGGCCAGTCCCGGCAGCGAGCTCGACCTCGTGTGCCTCTCCGGACGGGGCGACAAGGATCTGGCCGAAGCGCTCGCGCAGCTCGACGCCGGCAAAACGGGCTCCTGATGCCGGCGAGCGGCGTCGAGCTGATCGCCGAGGCCTTTGCCCGCGCACGGGCGGACGGGCGCAGAGCCGCGCTGATGCCCTACCTGATGGGCGGCTTCCCGAGTCTCGACGGCTCGCGCGAGATCGGGCTGGCGTACGCTCGCTGCGGCGCCGATCTGGTCGAGCTCGGTGTCCCGTTCTCCGATCCACTCGCCGACGGCCCCGTGATCCACGCCGCGGGAACCTCGGCACTGGCCGCCGGTGCCACGCTCCCCAAGGTGCTGGAGATCGGCCGCACGATCGCCGAGCACGTGCCGGTGGTGGTCATGTGCTACGCCAACGTGATCTTTGCGCGGGGACTGGAGCGGTTCGTCGACGCCCTGGCCGAGGCCGGCATCGGCGGCCTCATCGTCCCCGACCTCCCGCTCGAGGAGTCCGCCGCCGCGCTCGCGGCATGCGATAGCCGGGGGCTGGCGCTTGTGCCGCTGGTCGCTCCGACCACCCCTGAGGACCGGCTGGCCAGGATCGGCGCGCGTGCGCGGGGCTTTGTCTACACGGTCCTGGTGACCGGCACGACCGGTGAGCGCGGGGCACTCGACGGGGGCCTCGAGGGGCTCGTCAAGCGCGTCGGCGCCCACACCGAGGTCCCGGTCGCGGTGGGGTTCGGAATCGGCACGCCCGAGCAGGCGGCGGCCGCAGCGGCGGCCGGAGCCGACGGAGTGATCATCGGCTCGAGGCTCGTGCGGACCGCGGGGGAGGCGTCCGATCCCCCCGCCGCGGTCTCGGAACTGGTGGGGGAGTTTGCGGCCGCACTGTCGCCACCTCGAGCGGCGGCTAAGTAAGATCCCCCGGCGATGGGCCTGATTCTCACCGCCACAGCCGGCCTGTGCATCTGGATCGTGATCTGGTCGCTGAACGTGAGCGGTCTCGACGCGATCCTGATCGGGATCGGGATGGTGCTGATCGCAATCGGCGTCCGGAACCTGCTTCCGTTCCTGCCTGGCCGGCGGGAATAGCCCGGGCGGCGTAGATGCGCACCCGGGCGCTGGTCAGGACCCGCGCGGTCTGGCTCTCCGCATGCGCGGCGCTTGCGCTCGCTGGCTGCTCGGCGAGCGCCAGCAAGTCTTCGATCTCGGTCAGCGGCAGCAGGCTGACGGTCTACGCCAGCCAGCCGCCGGGCGGCTCGGGCGGCCAGGAGGCGGCCGACATGCTCGATGCCGAGCGGCTCGCGCTCCGGCAGGCGGGCGGCAAGGCCGGCAAGTTCACGGTCAGGCTCGTCCAGCTCGACGGTCACCTGCTGTCAGATAACGCCCGCAAGGCGATCGAGGACGAGAGCTCGATCGCCTACCTCGGCGAGTTGCAGCCGGGGACGTCGCAGATCCCGGTCGAGATCACAAACCAGCGGGGCCTGCTGGTGGTCAGCCCCGCCGACACCGCGGTGTACCTGACCCAGCCGATTCCCCCGATCTCGAGCTCGCCGACCTCCTTCTATCCCGCTCGCTCGACCTACGACGAGACGTTTGCGCGCGTGGTCCCCAACACCGGGATGGAGGCCAAGGCGATCGTCTCCGAGATGCAGAACCAGCACGTCTCGCGGCTGTATGTCTCAAGCGACGGCGGACAGTACGGCGCCGCGATCGCCCAGGAGGTGAAAAAGGACGCCAAAGCCGCCGGGCTGTCGCTGGTCAACGCCCCCGCGGGCGCCGATGGGGTCTTCTACGGCGCCAGCGTCGTCAGCCCCGCCGCGCGCCGGACCGCCACCCAGGCGCTGGACAAGGCCGCCGCGGCGAGCCCCAGCGCGAAGCTGTTCGTACCGTCGGGCCTCTACGACGACTCGTTCGTCGCGGGGCTCAGTCAGGGTGCGGCGAAGCAGCTGTACGTCTCCTCGCCCGGCTTCTTGCCCCAGCACCTGCCCGCGCAGGGGCGGACGTTCGTGTCTGACTTCCGCCAGTCATTCGGCCATTTCCCGGTCCCCCAGGCCGTGTTCGGCTACGAGGCGATGTCGGCGCTGCTGTACGTGCTCGAGAAGGCGGGCTCGCAAGCCAACGAGCGCGCCACGGTGGTGACCGACTTTCGCCAGCTCAAGGACCCGCCCAACTCGGCGATCGGGCCCTACGCGATCAACGGCGGCGATCCGAACATCGCCCCCTTCATCTTTGCTCGGGTCCGGGGCGGGAAGCTGGTTCCGTTCAAGTTTGTCCAGCTGCAAGGGTGATCGTCCGGCGCCGTGCACGGATCGTCCTTGCCATTGCCGCCGCCCTCGCCGCGGGGATCCCGAGCGGCTGCGGCAGCGTCCGCGCCGAGACCCAGAACAAGATCGGCGGCAAACGCCTCACCATTTATCTAAGCGTCCCGCTGTACGGCGCCTCGAGTGTCAGCGGACAAGGGGTCGTTCAAGGTGCGCAGCTGGCGCTCGATGGGGTCCACGGGCGGGTCGGGGGCTACCGCATCGACCTCAAGGTGCTCGACGACGCCAACGTCAAGACCGGCGCCTGGGATCCCGGTCTGACCACGGCAAACGTCCACGCAGCGACGCTCAACAAAACGATGATCGGCTACATCGGGGATTTCAACTCGGGGGCCAGCGCGGTTTCGATCCCGCTTCTCAACCGCGCGGGGATCCCGCAGGTAAGCCCCACGAGCACCGCCGTTGGGTTGACCACCGGCGGTCTGGAGGCGGCTCCCGGGGAGCCCGCCAAGTATTACCCGACGGGTCGCCGGACATTCGTCCGCGTGGTCCCCAATGACCGCGTCCAGGCGGCGGTGCTCGCCCGGCTGCAGCGCAACGCCGGGTGCACCAAGACCTACGTGCTCGACGACGGCGAGGTGGACGGGCGCGACATCGCCGACAGCTTCCAGGTCGCCGCCAAGGCCGCGAGGCTCAACATCGTCGGATCCCAGGAGTACGAGCCCAAGGCTCCCAACTACACCTCGCTGGCGGCCGGGATCGCCCAGACGGGCGCCGACTGCGTTTTGATCGCCGCCCTCACCGAGGACCATGCCGTGCTGGTCACCAGACAGGTAGCGGCTGCGCTGCCCGACGCTCTGATCTTCGGCTCGGCCGGTCTGGCCGAGAGCACGTACGTCGATCCCGAGCTCGGGGGGATCCCGCAGTCGCTCGATTCGCGCGTGCTGATCACCTCTCCGGCGCTCGATCCCGCGGCCTATCCGCCCGCCGGGCGCAGGTTCTTCGCGCTGTACGAGCGCCGCTACGGCGTCCCGCAGCCGTCCTCGATCTTCGGCTATGAGGCCATGAGCCTGATGCTCAGCTCGATCTCGCGAGCGACCGACGGCGGGACCGTGGAGGCGATGCGCTCCAAGGTGGTGGCGGCACTGACCTCGACCCACGACCGCCACAGCGTGCTGGGCACCTACAGCATCAACGCCCACGGCGACACCAGCCTCGACCGCTTCGGGGTCTACCGCGTTGCGGGCGGCAGTCTGCGCTTCCTGAAGGTCATGCGCGGCTGACTCTCGGCGCCGCAGAGCTGCGCTTGAGCTGGGATTTAGTTTCTGTTAGGGCACAGGAGTTATGAACGGTTCCAGCTTGCTCGCGTCCGGAGGCGCCACTAGTCTCCGCGCACCCGGGTCACCGAGAGCCCGGGCCAACCCAGAGGAGGGACGTATATGAGCGTTCTCGGCAAGTTATTGCGGGGGGGCATGGTGTTCGGCTCGATCGTCGCGCTGAGCGCCTGTGGCAGCAGCAGCAGCAGCACAGCACGACCAAGGCCTCGGGCGCGGCCAGCGGCGGCTCGAAGACGATCGATATCTACTCCAGCCTGCCGCTCCAAGGAGCGTCATCGGCCCAGACGATTCCAATGGTCAATGGGATGAAGCTTGCGCTGGCCGAGGCTCACGACAAGGCGGGCCAGTTCAAAGTCAACTACACCTCACTAGACGACTCGACCGCCGCGGCCGGTGAGTGGGATCCAACCCAGACCGCGGCAAACGCACGCAAGGTGGCGGCCGACCCGAAGGCCGTCTACTAATGGGCGAGTTCAACTCGGGCGCCACCGAAGTCTCGATCCCGATCCTCAACCAGGCAGGGCTCCCGCAGGTCAGCCCGGCCAACACGTATGTCGGCCTGACGACCAACGAGCCGGGCACCGCGCCCGGTGAGCCGCAGAAGTACTACCCGACCGGCAAGCGGACGTACCTGCGGATCGTGCCGCGCGACTCGATCCAGGCCGCTGCCGATCTGCTCACTCTCAAGCAGGACGGCTGCACCAAGGTCGCGGTCGCAAACGACAAGGAAGCCTACGGCGCCGGCCTGGCGAAGCTCCTCGAGCTCGAGAAGGGCGATTACGGAGTCGACATCGTCAGCAACACGGGGATCGACCCCAAGGCGCCGAACTACCGTTCCTACGCGGCGACGATCAAAGGTCAGGGAGCGGACTGCTTCGAGTTCGCGGGAATCGTCTCCAACGGCGGCGTGCAGATCACCAAGGACGTTCACGCCGCGCTCCCGACGGCGAAGATCCTGGGCCCGGACGGGATGTGCACGAGCGCTTGGACAAACCCGAAGAAGGGTGGGGTGCCCGCAAGCATCGCTCCGTACATTCAGTGCACGGTCGCGACGCTGGACCTGCATGCCTACCCGGGCGGCAAGCAGTTCCTGGCCGCCTACAAGGCCAAATACGGGGTTGCCAACCCCGATCCGTACTCGATCTACGGCTACGAGGCGATGAAGCTCGGCCTCGACACGATCGCCTCGCTGGGAGCGAACGGAAACAACAAGGCCGATGTGCTCAAAGCGCTGTTCGCGATCAAGGCCCGCTACTGGGTGCATCGGCACGTACGGGTTTGATTCAAACGGCGACACGACACTGAAGTCCTACGGCCTGTATAAGGTCGGGCCCACCGGCGATCCGGTGTTCTACAAGACGCTGACTCCGACCAAGGTCCTGTGACCTGCACCAGTCGTAACTCAAAGTCATGGGAGAGGGCGCGTCCGCCGCGCCCTCTCCATACTTCGCCAGGGAATTGGAAGCCCAGACGATCCTCAGCGAGGATGCGCGGCGGTCCGCCTCGCCCGGTGCTGGCGATCCGCAAATATGCGGGGCGCTGGGGCCTGTGGGTCGCGCTGGCCGCGCTGCCGGTCTACTTCGGGATCCACGACCTGACCCACGGCTACCAGGCGGGCATCGTGGCCGGTCACGCCGTGACCCGCCACGACCTCTCGCAGCTGGGGTTCAACCTCGTGGAAGGGATCTCGAACGGGTCGATCTGGGCCCTGATCGCGATGGGCTACACGCTCGTCTACGGGATCATCGAGCTGATCAACTTCGCCCACGGCGACGTGTTCATGATCGGCTCGTTCACGGCGGTCGGCTTCTGGGCCTCGTTCGGCCTCGGCACGGCCACCGGAACGCTGGGGGTGGTCTTTGGGCTGCTGTTGGCGCTGCTCATCTCGATGTTCGTCTGCGGCTCGCTCAACATGCTGATCGAGCGAGTCGCCTACCGGCCCCTGCGCAGTGCGCCGAAGCTGGCGCCGCTGATCACCGCAGTCGGGTTCTCGTTCATCCTCCAGAACGTCGGCCTGCTGTGGAGCGGGGGAGCCCCGGACGGAGTCACCGACCTGTTGCGCGAGAACGACACCGTGTTTTCGATCTCCGGCGTGGCCGTCCACCGCCGCGACGTGCTCGCGATCGGAATGGCCGTTCCGCTGGTGATCGCGCTGACATGGTTCATGAGCCGCACCCGGCCCGGACGAGCGATGCGGGCCACGGCTCAGGACCCCGAAGCGGCCCGCCTGATGGGGATCAACGTCAATAAGACGATCTCGCTCACATTCCTGCTCGGCGGGGTCCTCGCCGGCGCTGCCGGGCTGACCTACGCCCTCTACGAGACGACTATCTGCTACCTCCAAGGGTTCGAGGCCGGGCTGATCGCGTTCACGGCCGCAGTGATGGGCGGAATCGGCAACATCCGCGGGGCCGTGCTCGGTGGCCTGATCATCGGCTGAATCCAGCAGATCTCCGACTCGCGCAGCCCGCCGTCGGCCCGCAATGGACCGAGTGGTCGTGTTCGGCTACCTGATTGTGATGATGGTCCTGCGTCCGCGCGGGCTGCTCGGCGAGGAGACCAGGGAGGCCGGGTGAACGAGCTGCACGCCCAGTTGCGCGAATGGCGAGAGGCGATCGAGCGCAGGCTCCCGCCGTGGTGGTCACGCGCCCTGGCTGTGCTGCTGATCGCCTTTGGTCTGCTTCTGCTGCCGTTCTTCTTCGCCGACGAGCAACTTCATCAACACCACAATCATCTCGCTGACCTACGTGATGATTGCCCTTGGGCTGAACATGGTCGTCGGCTTTGCCGGACTGCTCGATCTCGGCTACGTCGCCTTCTTCGCGCTCGGCTCCTACTGCGTTGGGCTGGTTCGGCTCTGACTTCTTCTACAAGGCCATGTCCACATCCTCGTACACGCTTCCGCGAACGCATCCGGGGATCCACCTGAACTTCTTGCTAATCCTGATCTTCGCCGGGCTGTTCACCGCATTCGCCGGCGCGCTGATCGGGCTGCCGACGCTGCGCCTGCGCGGCGACTACATCGCGATCGTGACGCTCGCCTTCGGCGAGATCATCCGCGTCATCGCGATCAACGGACCCCAGATCAAGGTCTTCGGGATGCCGCTGACCGGCGGCGAGCTCGGCATCAGCGGCACCGACGCTCCAAACCTTCCGGGGATCGGCATGTTCTCGCAGCTAGACATAAAACCCTGGTACTACACGATCTTCGGACTCATCCTGATCACGCTGTTCGTCAACTTCCGGGTGCGCGATTCGCGCCTAGGGCGGGCGTGGATCGCGCTACGGGAGGACGAGGTCGCGGCTGTCTCGATGGGCATTCCGCTCGTCAAGACGAAGCTGCTCGCTTATGCGCTGGGGGCGGCGTTCGGCGGCATCGCCGGCGCCTTCCTGGGTGCCTACACGACGCTGATCGACGCCGGCGAGTTCCAGTTCGGCTTCTCGATTTTCGTCCTCTCGATGGTGATCCTCGGCGGCCTGGGCTCGATCTGGGGGGCGGTGCTCGGCGCGCTGCTGCTCGCCAACATCAACTACTACCTGATTCCGGACGTCTTCAACAACTTGCCCGGCGACTTCGGCTTGAACTTCAACCTGACCGAGCTGCAAGTGAGCATCTTCGGGTTCCTATTGGTGCTGGTGATGGTCCTGCGTCCGCAGGGACTGATCCCTGAGCGCCGGCGAAAACTGGAGCTGACCAAGGGGATCGGCGAGCACGAGCTGGAGGAGCCCAGCACAGCCTGGACCGCCGTCGAGCCGGGGGAGGCTGCGCCGTGAGCGCTCAGGCGCGACCCGCCACGGACGCCTCCTCCAACGGTGCGATCCTCCGGGCCGAACAGCTGTCCAAGGACTTCGGCGGCCTGCGTGCGGTCAACGAAGTCTCGATCGACATCCCGATCTCCTCGATCGTCTCGATCATCGGACCCAACGGCGCTGGTAAGACTACTTTCTTCAACATGCTCACCGGCCTGTACAAGTCGACCAGCGGACGGATCGTGTTCGCCGAGCGCGACATCACCCAATCGCGGCCCGACGTGATCACGAAGCTGGGTGTTGCCCGCACGTTTCAGAACATCCGCCTGTTCGGCGCGATGACCGCGCTAGAGAACGTGATCGTCGGGCGTCACTGCCGGATGCGAGCGGGGGTGTTCGGTGCCATCACGCGCGCCCCGTGGGTGCGCGCGGAGGAGCGGTTTGTGGAGGAGCGCGCTGCTGAGGCACTCTCCTACGCCGGCCTGAAGCGGCCGCAGTTCGGGCAGCTCGCGACCAATCTCAGCTACGGCGATCAGCGCCGGGTCGAGATTGCGCGCGCACTCGCCTCCGACCCGAAGCTGCTACTGCTCGACGAGCCGACTGCCGGCATGAACCCGCAGGAGTCCACCGCGCTGACCGAGTTCATGCGCAAGATGCGACAGGAGCTCAAGCTCACGATCCTTCTCATCGAGCATGACATGAAGGTCGTGATGGGCGTCTCGGAGCGCGTGACGGTGCTCGACCACGGCGAGAAGATCGCCGAGGGGCCGCCGGCCGAAGTCCGCGGGAACCCGCGCGTGATCGAGGCCTATCTCGGAAAGCAGAGCTGATGGCGCTCCTCGAGGTACAAGGCATCCACACCTTCTATGGAGCGATCGAGGCGCTGCGCGGCGTATCGCTGAAGGTCGATGAGGGCGAGGTAGTGACGATGATCGGTTCAAACGGCGCCGGAAAGTCGACCACACTGCGTTCGATCTCGAGCCTCACTCCCGCCCGCTCCGGGACGATCACGTTCGCCGGCGAGGAGATCACGCGCGTCCCGGCCCACGAGATCGTCAGCCGCGGGATCGCTTTGTCGCCGGAGGGACGCCATTGCTTCCCGCGAATGAGCGTCCGCGAGAACCTCGACCTCGGGGCGTTTCGACGCCAGGGAGATGGCGTCAGCGAAGATCTCGAGCGCGTGTTCGAGCTGTTTCCGCGGCTGAAAGAGCGCGAGCGCCAGAAGGCGGGAACGATGTCCGGCGGCGAGCAGCAGATGCTCGCGATCGGCCGCGCACTGATGGCGAGGCCGAAGCTGCTGATGCTCGACGAACCCTCGATGGGGATCGCGCCGATCCTCGTGCAGCGCATCTATCAGACGATCGCCGAGATCAATCGCCAGGGCGTAGCGATCCTGCTCGTGGAGCAAAACGCCAACTACGCGCTCGATGTCGCCAAGCGGGGTTACGTGCTGGAGACAGGGCAGGTGGTGCTGGCCAACGATTCGAATCAGCTGCGAGAGGATCCCGCCGTTCAGCAGGCGTACCTGGGCACATGATCATCTACGCGGGCATCGGCGCGAAAGCTCTCTACCTCCTGTTCGTGTGGCTGATCTCCGCGGTCCTCGCCTCCTGGCTGACAGAGCGCAAGGGCTATGGCGAGCGGCTCGGGCTGGCGTTCGGCCTGATCCTGTCAGCCATCGGACTGCTGCTCGCTCTGCTACTGCCGGCGCGGCCGGGGTCGAAATGGACGGTGGAGGGACGGCTGCCGAGGCGCAAACACAGGCATGGCTAATCGCGCGGCAGATGAGCTTGCTCCGATCGATGGCGACGCTCCACCGCCCTACCGCCCCGGCAGCACCCCGAACTCCTCGGTGGAGCCGAACCCGATCTCCGCGCCCGGCCCGGCGGTGCCGGATTCGCGCGCCTCGTCGGCCACCGCGGCCGCGACGGCGCTCGCCACCTCGCGATTGAAGACCGAGGGGATGATGTAGTCCTCGCGCAGCTCGTCGCCGGAGACGATGTCCGCGATCGCCCGCGCGGCGGCCGTCTTCATCGTCTCGGTGATCTCCTTTGCCCGTACGTCGAGCGCGCCGCGGAAGATGCCCGGAAAGCACAGCACGTTGTTGATCTGGTTCGGGTAATCGGAGCGGCCGGTGGCGAGGATCCGCACGTACGGCAGCGCCTCCTCGGGCGAGACCTCGGGCGTGGGGTTGGCCATCGCGAACACGATCGGGTCCGGGTTCATCCTGGCCAGCGCCGCCGCCGGGATCACGCCGGGGCCCGACAGGCCGATGAGCAGGTCGGCGCCCTCGATCACGTCGACTGGCGCCCCGTCGCGGTGCTCCTGATTGGTGCGCTGCGCCAGCGCGCGTTTGATCGGGCTCATGCTCCCTTCGAGGTAGTCGGCGCGCTGCACGTGCACCGCGCCCCGGGAATCGCAGCCGATCACGTGCCGTACCCCGGCCTCCAGCAGGATGTTGGCCACCGCGATGCCGGCCGCCCCGAGACCCACGACCACCACGTGGATGTCGCCGATCCGCTGGCCGGTCAGCGTCAGCGCGTTCAGCAGCGCCGCGAGCACCACCACCGCGGTCCCGTGCTGGTCGTCGTGGAACACCGGAATGTCGAGCCCGTCTCGCAACCGCGACTCGATCTCAAAGCAGCGCGGCGCGGAGATGTCCTCGAGGTTGATGCCGCCGAATGTGGGCGCGATCGCCCTGACCGTGGCCACGATCTCGTCGGTGTCCTTGGTGTCCAGGCAGATCGGAAATGCGTCCACGCCGGCGAACTCCTTGAACAGCATCGCCTTGCCCTCCATCACGGGCATCGCCGCGCGGGGACCGATGTCGCCCAGGCCGAGCACCGCGCTCCCGTCGGACACGACCGCCACGGTGTTGCGCTTGATCGTGTACTGAAATGCCTTGTCCGGATCCTCGTGGATCGCCTGGCAGACGCGCGCCACTCCGGGCGTGTAGGCCATCGAGAGGTCGTCTCGGGATTTCAGCGCGCTCTTGTTCTGAAGTTCGATCTTGCCCCCGAGGTGCAGGGTGAAGGTGCGGTCGGTGGCGTCCAGGACCCGCGCGCCGTCCACGGCGTTGACCGCGTCGGTAGGCGCGGCCAATCGGCTGCGTCGCCGGTCTCCACGGTATGTCGCGGATCGTGTGCCCCGCCTCCACTCCCAGCTAGGCTCAGATCAGATGGCGGACGAGCTCTTTCTGATCGACGGCAACAGCCTGGCGTACCGGGCGTTCTTCGCCTTGCCCGAGTCGATCGCCACGTCCACCGGAGTGCCCACCAACGCGATCTTCGGGTTCGCCTCGATGCTGGTCAAGATCCTCACCGACTATGGGCCCAAGGCGACCGTGGTCGTCTGGGACGCCGGCTCCTCGGGGCGCAAGGAGGTCTACTCCGAGTACAAGGCGCAGCGCTCGACGCGGCCCGATCTGCTCAAGGAGCAATGGCCGGCGCTGGAGCCGCTCGTGGATGCGTTCGGTTACCGCAATCTGCGAGTCGACGGTTACGAGGCCGACGACGTGATCGCCTCGATCGTCGAGCAGGCCAAGACCTCGGACCCCCCGGTGCGGGTGATGGTCGTGACCGGCGATCGCGACGCCTACCAGCTCGTCGACGACGGCGTCCAGATCATGACCACCTCGCGGGGGATCACCGATACCCGCGTGTATGACCGCGAGGGGGTGATCGAGCGCTACGGCATCCCTCCCGAGCTGGTTCCTGACTTCATCGGTCTCAAGGGCGACACCAGCGACAACATTCCGGGCGTCCCGGGGATCGGGGACAAGACCGCGGCTGAGCTGTTGCAGCGCTTCGGGTCGCTCGAGCAGGTGCTCGACAGCGTCGAGCAGATCAGCGGCGCCAAACGCAAGCAGAACCTGATCGAGCACGCCGATGCGGCCCGCGTGTCCAAGCAGCTCGCCACCGCCAAGCGCGACGTGGCGGTCGAGTTCGACGTGCCGGATTTCGCCTCCGCTCCCCCTGACCGCTCGCGCCTGCGCGACGTCTTCCGGGAGTTCGAGCTTCGCGAGCCGCTGCGACGGCTCGAGGAGGCGCTCGGCTCAGCCGACGCGGCGGCGCCGGCCCCGCGCGTTGAGCGAGCGCTCGCGGCGCGGGTGCGCCAGGGCTCGCTCGCCGACGTGTCCGCGCTGCCGCAGGCCGAGGTCTCGCTCGCCGTGCGCATGCCCGAGACACCCGAGGGCGCCCTGTTCGGCGACAACCAGCAGTGGCGCTTCGGGGCCTACTGCGACGATGGGGGGCAGCTCGTGGTGGGGGCCTGCGACCGTCCCGAGGACCTGGTCGCGGCCGTCGGAGAGCGTCCTGCGATTGCCCACGATGCAAAGTCGCTGGGCCAGGTTCCCGCCGTGCTCGCTCACGACACCGAGGTGGCCGCCTACCTGCTGGAGCCGGCCCGCCGCGCCTACCCGTTCCGCGAGCTGTGCGAGGAACGCGGGCTGGCCGCCGACGTCGTCGATGAGACCGGGCGCGACGCGCGCCTGGTGCAGGCGCTCGCCGCCTGGCAGCGCGAGGAGATTCGCGGGCGCGGTCTGATGGACCTTCTCCAGGAGGTCGAGCTCCCGCTCGTGCGCCTGCTGCGCGCGATGGAGCAGGCCGGCGTCAAGCTGGACTGCCAGCGCCTGGCGGCGATCTCGGCACGGGTCAAGACCGAGGCGGACGAGCTCGAACGAGAGATCTTCGAGCTCGCCGGCGAACAGTTCACGCTCGGCTCGCCCAAGCAGCTCGAAGAGGTCCTGTTCGGCAAGCTCGGGCTGTCGCGCAAGCGGCGGGGGAAGACCGGCTACTCCACCGATGCCCGCGTGCTGCAGGCGATCCGCGACGAGCATCCGATCATCGCCAAGATCGAGCGCTGGCGGGAGCTGACCAAGCTCGCGCAGACATATCTCGACGCGCTGCCGTTGCTGGTCGATGCGGGCAGCCGGCTACACACCACGTTCAACCAGACCGCCGCCACCACCGGGCGGTTGTCGTCCAACAACCCCAACCTCCAGAACATCCCGATCCGCACCGAGTTGGGGCGCGAGATCCGCGCCTGCTTCGTGGCCGAGCCCGGATGCCTGCTGGTGTCGGCCGACTACTCCCAGGTCGAGCTTCGGCTGCTCGCGCACATCGCCGGCGAGGACGTGCTCAAGGACATCTTCCGCCGCGGCGAGGACGTGCATACCGCGACCGCCTGCCGCGTGTTCGGCGTGACGCCCGAGCAGATCGATCCCGGGATGCGCTCGAAGGCCAAGATGATCAACTACGGGATCGTCTACGGCCTGTCGGCCTACGGGATGGCGGACCGCCTGCACATCCCGCAGGCCGAGGCCGACGAGTTCATCCAGCGCTATCTGGCCGGCTTCCCCGCCGTGGGCCGGTTCATCGAGCAGACGATCGAGCAGGGGACCGAGCACGGGTACGTGTCGACCCTGTTCGGCCGCCGTCGCCAGGTCCCCGAGCTGCGGGCGCGCCGCTGGGAGCTGCGCAAGCAGGGGGAGCGCTTCGCGGTCAACATGGTCATCCAGGGCACCGCCGCAGACATCATGAAGGTGGCCATGGTCCGCTGCGACCATGCCATCTCGCAGGCGGGCCTGCGCTCCCGGCTCGTGCTGCAGATCCACGACGAGCTGCTGTTCGAAGGGCCCGCCGAGGAGTCGCAGCCGGTCGAGCAGATTGCCATCCGCGAGATGGCCGGCGCTTACGAGCTCGACCCGCCGCTGGCGGTCGAGGCCGGGATCGGGCCGGACTGGCTGTCGGCGAAGTGATGCCCCCGCACCGGCGCGGGGGCATCGACTCGCCGCTGTGCTTCAGCTGAGCCTGAAGATGAAGTCGTACTGCTTGCCGCCGTTGCGCGACAGAAGCGTCATCTGGCCCCGGCTGTTGCGGTAGGCGCCGGTTCCGCCGGTGATCGACAGCACGCTATTGCGGTTGTCGTAGAACGGGCCCTGGACGGTGATCTGACCGGTCTTCAGAAACGTTGTCCACAGGCACTCCCAGATGTGCTGCTTGGGCGCGATCCGGGTGCAGAAGCCCTCGTCATGCCCGACCCTCCGGGTGTTGGCGGTGTTGAACACGGGATTGTTGAAGGTCAGGATGTTGCCCTTGACGTCCTTGCCGCCGCCGGTGGGGATCTCTTTGTCGGTGATCGCGTGCTCGATCACGTGGACGGTGGTCGCCGCGGCGCGGTGGGCACGTGCGGGCTTGGCGGAGCTGGGTGCGGCGGCGATCGCTCCGGCGGCCAAAGCGGCGGTGGCGGCCAGCGCAAACGTGCGCCGGCGTGGGTTGCTGTCTTGCATTGCGCTCCTTCCTCTGGTCGGTGGACGCTCACGGGCCGCCGATTTCAAACAGCGGCCGTCCTGCGTGACTCGGAGTCAAATAGTGGACGTGGGAATCACAATATGACTCCGAGTCGCGGGGCGTTGCAAGCAATGCCGCCTAAGCGGCGGCGACCGCGGTGGGCGCGGGCATGCGTGCGGAGTGCGCGCCGGCGTCGACGAACCGCGGGTGCGCGATCTCCAGGTAGTGCCCGAACGACCAGTCGACGAACCGCTTCGCCGCCATCGCCCGCAGCCCCAGCGCCAGCACACGCGGCGCGATCCGCGGAACCAGCCGCTGCACGGAAAGCATCCACCGGAACGCCGTCGCATGGCCGGCCGAGAACTGGTGGTAGCGGACCAGGGCCTGCTCGCGCGTCTGCTCGGCGGCGATCACCCGGCGAAGCTCACGCCCGCAGGCGAGACCGAAGTAGAGCGCGGTGCGAATTCCCTCCGCGGTCAGCGGCAGGCAATGCCCGGCCGAGTCCCCCGCGAAGAAGACTCCGTCGGCGGTTGCCGGGCGCAGCGCGTGCGGGATCCAGTTGCCCTGATAGCGGACCGTGTCGGCGCCGAGATCCCCGGCCAGCTTGACCGTCGGCTCGCGCACGTGAAAGCGAGGGTCAAACGAGCCGACGCCGACCCGCAACTCGGTGGCGGCCGGGAAGCTCCACCCATAGCCGGCGGGGACGTAGCCGCGGTCGATCCACACCTCGAGGTCGCGCCCGGCTCCGGCGGGATGCACCTCGAGCCCGCGAGACAGGAGCGCGTCAGGCGGCTGGACGTTGTCGCCCGGGCCCAGTACCCGGCGCCAGCCGAGCGCGTCGACGATCAGCGGGGCACGTATCTCGCCTCTGTCGGTGACCACCGCGTCGGCGCGGCGGTGCTCGACCGTCGCCGTCTCGAATTCGAAAGGGCGGCCCTGGTCGGCGAGCAGCCCGCACAGCGTGCGGTAATCGAAGGTCGAGAAGGTCCACGGCAGGTCGTAGCGCACGGTCGCGTGGGGCGTGTGGATGACCAGCTCTCCGAACGTCTGCTGCAGCGAATCCTGCAGGCGCAGGGCGGTCAGCCAGCCCGTGGGAATCCCGCAGGCCGAGGTCTGGCGTTCCCCGATCTCATACCGGTCGATCACCAGCACGTCGGCGCCGCTCCCGGCCAGCTCGTGCGCCACCGCAAGCCCGGCAAAGCTCGCGCCGCAGATCAGGACATCGCAGTCGCGGTCCAGGGGCGTGCGGTCGACACCGCGCTTGGTGGCTCGCCGGGGCATCGCCGCCTGATGATAGGCGCGCGGTGGTCAGCGCTTCGCGGCTCGCCCCACGCGAGCAGGCCCAACCCGCCGAGTGGCCGCAATGTGCGGCCGGTGCGGCTATCCTCCGATAACCCATGTCCTCAACCCCAACCTTGACCGCGCCCGATCAGACAAACGCAAAGGTCGTCGAAGGCTCCAACGGCCTCCTGCTCGAGATCGACGGCCGGATCGTCCCCAACTACGACGCCACGCTGCACCCCTTCCAGGAGGGCGACGTCGTGACCGGCCACGTCGTCCGGATCGACAACGACGAAGTCCTCGTAGACATCGGCTACAAGTCCGAGGGCGTGATCCCCGCGGGGGAGCTCTCGATCCGCAAGTCGGTCGATCCCAGCGACGAGGTCCACCTCGGCGAAGAGGTCGACGCCCTGGTCCTGACCAAGGAAGACCAGGACGGCCGCCTGATCCTCAGCAAGAAGCGCGCTCGCTTCGAGAAGGCGTGGCGGCGCATCGAGGCCGCGGCCGAGTCCGGCGAGCCCGTCCAGGGGGCCGTGATCGAGGTCGTCAAGGGCGGCCTGATCATCGACCTTGGTGTGCGCGGCTTTTTGCCGGCGTCGCTGGTCGACATCCGCCGCGTTCCGAACCTGGACGAGTACATGGGTCAGACGATCGAGTGCAAGGTGATCGAGCTCAACCGCTCGCGCAACAACGTGGTCCTGTCCCGGCGCGCCGTGCTCGAGGAGCAGCGCAAGGAGGACCGCGAGCGGATCCTCGACCGCCTCCAGCCCGGCCAGGTCGTGGAGGGCACGATTTCGAACATCGTCGACTTCGGCGCGTTCGTCGACCTCGACGGGATCGACGGGCTGATCCACATCTCGGAGCTGTCCTGGTCCCACGTGAACCACCCCAGCGAGATCCTCAACATCGGCGACGAGGTCAGCGTCAAGGTGCTCGACATCGACCGTCAGCGCCAGCGCATCTCCCTGGGCCTCAAGCAGACCCAGGAGGATCCGTGGCAGCGGGTCGTCGACACCTACAACATCGGTGACGAGCTCGAGGGCAATGTCACCAAGGTGGTCACGTTTGGCGCCTTTGTCGAGATCCTGGACGGGGTCGAGGGCCTGGTCCACATCTCCGAGCTCGCCCAGCATCACGTCGACAATCCCCGGGAGATCATCCAGCCGGGTGACCCGGTCCGCGTCAAGATCCTCGAGATCGATTCAGAGCGCCGCCGACTGTCACTATCGATCAAGCGCGTCGAGGGTCAGGTTCTGCCCGTGCGCCCGATCGAGCCGCCCACCGACGGCGACGCGGGAACTCTTGACGACGTCCCCGAGCTCGGTCTGTCCGAGGACGTCTTCTCGGCAGACGATGTGGAGTCCGGGAGCGAGGTCGCCGCACCCGATCAGGCGGCATCCGCCGAGCCCGAGGTCCCGGCACCCGATCAGGCGGCATCCGCCGAGCCCGAGGCTGCGGCACCTGATCAGGCGGCATCCGCCGAGCCCGAGGCTCCGGCTCCTGATCAGGCGGCATCCGCCGAGCCCGAGGTCGCGGCACCCGATCAGGCGGCATCCGCCGAGCCCGAGGTCCCGGCGCCTGATCAGGCGGCATCCGCCGAGCCCGAGGCTGCGGCGCCCGAGACACCGGCCCTCGCCCCGGATACGGATGTCGGCTCGGAGCCGGCGGCCGCCGAGCCAGAGCCGTCCCCGAGTCCCAACGGTGTCGGCGCGGAGGCCGAGCAGCCGTCAGACACGCCGTCGGTCTGAGCACGATCACCGGCTGGCCCGGGCGTGATCCCCTTCATCGGGCTGACGGGCGGGATCGGCGCCGGTAAGTCAACCGCGCTCGATGTTCTGGAGCGGCTCGGGGCCGCGTGCCTGTCGACCGACCGCGTCGTGCACGAGCTCTACGAATCACCGGAGATCAGAGATGCCGTCGCCGATCACTTCGGCCCCGCGGTGCTGCGCGATGGGGCGATCGACCGCGCGGCGCTTGCCCGGGCCGCGTTCGGCTCGGGCGATGGGCGGGCGTGGCTGGAGAAGCTGCTGTGGCCGAAGGTGGGCGCGCGCATGATCGCGTGGCGCGGCGAGCTCGAGCGCGCACCAGACCCACCACGGGCGGCGGTCGTCGAGGTCCCGCTGCTGTTCGAAGCCGAGATGGAGTCGGTATTCGATGCGACGATTGCGATCGTCGCCGAGGAGCAGGTCAGACACCGACGGGCGTCGGCGCGGGGCCACCACGCACTCGACGAACGCGCGGCGCGGCAGCTCACTCAACGGGAAAAGTCGCAGCGAGCGACCTATGCGGTCGTAAACGACGGCACGGTCGCCGAGCTCGAGCGCAAACTGTCATCAATCCTTGACATGCTGCATCAATGAGTCCCTCGGGCGCCACCGCCACTCGGCAGCGCGCCAACCGAAGACCCTCGGCGTCACGGCGCCGGGCGGTGGCACGGCGCCGCCGCCGGCGAGTGCTGCTGACGGTGGTAATCGGGGCGCTGGCGGTCTTCGCAGCCGTGCTGGTGTTCCCGCTCGCGCAAAAAGCCGTCAACGAGCTCGGTCTTCCCCTCCGGTATCAGGATGTGATCCGCACGCAGGCAGCCGAAAAGCGTCTGGATCCGGCGCTGATCGCGGGAGTCATCTACGCCGAGACCAAGTTCGATCCCCGGACCTCGTCTGCCGGAGCGCTGGGACCGATGCAGCTCATGCCCGAGACGGCACAGTTCCTGGCCCGCAAGTCGGGCGCGACGACGTTCAAGACCTCGGATCTCGCGATCCCGGAGGTCAACATCGCCTACGGCAGCTATCTCCTGCGCTACCTGCTCGACAAGTACCACGGCAACACCGTGCTGGCGCTGGCGGCCTACAACGCCGGGCCGGCGAACGTCGACAAGTGGGTCGCCGACGCCCGGGCCGACGGACGGACGCTGGCGATCGGCGACATCCCGTTCCCCGAGACGCGCGACTACGTCCAACGGGTGCTGCAGGCCCAACAGGACTACCGGCGAGCGTACCCCACCGAGCTCGGCTACCGCTGACCTACCCCACCGAGCTCGGCTACCGCTGACCTACCCCAGCCGAGCTCCGTTACCGCTGACCTACCCAGCCAGCTCGGCTACCGCTGACCTGCCTGCACCGGCGCGACGGCGGGCTTGGCATCGCCCGGCGGTCGTCGGGATTCGGCGCGGCGCACCAGGTCGGCCAGCAGCTGCAGCGCCATGAGCATCGCCAGTGCCAGTAACGCGGTCGCGGCGATGTACCACGGCCAGGGGCCCATCACATCGAGTAGCGAGTTGTGGACCGGCTTGGACCGCAGGTACATGTAGTTGCCGCCGGTCAGGACGTCGGCGAGGCCGACGATCGCCGCCAGCGCCAGCGTGATCGCGAACGCGCGCCAGGCGGCGCGCGGCCGGGGATACAGTCCGCAACCGAACACCAGCAGGCATGCGGCCGCGACCGCACCTATGTGGTAGGTGAAGTAGGTGAAGTAGTAGACGCTCGGGAACGTCTGTCCCAGATCGGGCGTCAGCGTCGCCTGCAGCGAAGCGGTGAGGGCCCAGAAGTAGAGGAGCTCGACGGCCAGGCGCAGGCGTGACCAGAGCGCCACGATCGCGATCAGCGATACCGCGTCGGTCAGCTGAAGCGGCAGATCGGACCTGACCGTCCAGGTGCCGTTGACCACGTCGGCGACGTACTCGCCGAGCCAGGCGGCGAGGATCAGCGTGGCCAGCGCCCGTGCGTAGATCGCGACCCACCCGCCCGGGTACCGGCGCGGGGCCCAGATCGAGACCACCCCCGCCGACGCAAGCACGGCGAGCGCCGCCAGGTGGGCATCTGAGAACTGTCGCATCGTCCGCAGGGCTCGTGGTGGCCGATGTCGTCCGGCCACCACGATATGTTCAAATGTCCATCTATGTCTAAGTTCGAGCTAGATGCCGCCTATCGCCCGACCGCCGACCAGCCGGCGGCGGTAGACAGCCTGGCACAGGGAATCGAGGCCGGAGAGCCGTTTGTGACGCTGCTCGGCGCGACTGGCACCGGCAAGACGATGACCATGGCGGCGACGATCGAGGCGGTTCAGAAGCCGACGCTGGTGATCGCCCACAACAAGACGCTCGCGGCGCAGCTGTGCAACGAGTTTCGGACCTACTTCCCCCGCAACGCGGTCGAGTACTTCGTCTCCTACTACGACTACTACCAGCCCGAGGCATACGTTCCGAGCAAGGACCTCTACATCGAGAAGGACTCGGCGATCAACCAGGAGATCGACCGGCTGCGCCATTCGGCCACCGCAGCGCTGTTCGCCCGGCGCGATGTCGTGATCGTGGCCAGCGTGTCCTGCATCTTCGCCCTCGGCTCGCCGGAGACATACGACGAGAACCTGCAGACGCTGCGCAAGGGGGAGATGATCGACCGCGACGCGCTGCTGCGAAAGCTCGTCTCGATCCAGTACACGCGCAACGACACCGCGCTGTCGCGCGGCACGTTCAGGGTCCGCGGCGAGACGCTGGAGATCTTTCCCGCCTATGCGGAAACGGCGTTTCGGGTGGTGCTGTTCGGAGACGAGGTCGAGCACCTGCAGCACTTCGATCCGGTAACCGGCGAGCTGATCGAGGACGATCTCGAGCACGTCGGCATCTGGCCTGCTTCGCACTACAACGTGCGCGAGGGGATGATCGAGGACTCGGTCGCCGAGATCGGGCGCGAGCTGAACGCCCGCTGTGCCGAGCTCGAGCAGCAGGGGAAGCTGCTCGAGTCACATCGGTTGCGCCAGCGCACCCAGTACGACATGGAGATGCTGCGCGAGCTGGGCTTCTGCTCGGGGATCGAGAACTACTCGAGGATCCTCGACGGCCGTGCCCCGGGATCGCGACCCTACTGCCTGCTGGACTACTTCCCCAGCGACTACGTCTGCTTCATCGACGAGTCCCATCAGACCGTGCCCCAGATCGGCGGCATGTACGAGGGCGACCGCTCCCGCAAGCAGACGCTGGTCGACTACGGCTTCCGCCTGCCGAGCGCGCTCGACAACCGCCCCCAGACCTTCCAGGAGTTCCTCTCGATCACCCCGCAGCTGGTGTTCGTGTCGGCCACGCCCGGCGAGTTCGAGCGGTCGCACTCGCCGCGGATCGTCGAGCAGATCGTGCGACCGACCGGGATCGTCGATCCGGAGGTCGAGGTTCGCGAGACCCGTAACCAGATCGACGACCTGATGAACGAGATCCGAGCTCGCACCGAGCGCGACGAGCGCACCCTGGTTACCACTCTGACCAAGAAGATGTCCGAGGACCTCACCGACTACCTGCTCGAGATGGGCTTCCGCGTCCGCTACCTGCATTCGGAGGTGGACACGCTCGAGCGGATCCAGATCATCCGCGAGCTGCGACTCGGCGAGTACGACGTCCTCGTGGGGGTCAACCTTCTGCGCGAGGGGCTGGACCTCCCCGAGGTGTCGCTGGTGGCGATCCTCGATGCCGACAAGGAGGGCTTCCTGCGCGGTGAGACCTCGCTGATTCAGACGATCGGCCGGGCGGCCCGCAACGTCGAGGGCACGGTGCTGATGTACGCCGACAAGGAGACCGCCGCGATGCGCGCAGCGATCTCCGAGACCGACCGCCGGCGAGCGATCCAGCGTGCGTACAACGAGGCGCACGGGATCACGCCGGAGACGATCGTCAAGGGGATCTCCGACATCGCCGAGTTCCTGCAATCGGATTCGAAGGTGCCGCGCTCGCGGCGCCGCCGGCGGCGCAAGGAGGGAGCCATGGAGCCGGCGGAGATCGAGCGCACGATCGTCGAGCTCGAGGAAGAGATGCTCGCGGCCGCCGAGGACCTTCGATTCGAGTACGCGGCCAAGCTCCGCGACGAGATCCGCGACCTCAAACGGGAGCTCGACGAGGCGATCGCGGCCGGCGACGCGCGCTTGTAGCCCGCCCCGCAGGGCGGCATCGACCGCCAGCGCGTCCGGTACGCTGCGCCTGCTGCTCGAAACGGAGGTGTGGCCGTGGCGCTGGACAGGGAGAGCATCCAACGGACGGATTTCCCGGTGGCTCGCAAGGGATACGACCCGGCCGCGGTCGATGCGCACCTGCACGCGATCGCCGACGAGGCGGCCACGCTGCAGGCAACCCCCAGACAGGGTGACACGCTGGCCTCCTCGGCCAGCGACCACGTCCGCGGGATCATCGAGGCCGCCGAGGCGAGCGCAACCAAGATTCGCCGCGAGGCGCAGGACAGCGCCAGCGCGATGCGCGAGCGAGCGCGGCGGCACGCCGATGATCTGTCGGCGTCCACGGCTGCGATGCTGGAGCGGCTCGAGGCGACCAAGCGGGAGCTCGAGAGCGTGATCGAGTCGCTGCGCGCGCAGGCCGGCGGGCTCGCGGACGCGGGAGCGGCTGCGGACGCGGGTGCGGCTGCGGACGCCGGGGCGGCTGCGCACGCGGGCGCGGCTGGGGACGAGGAGCGGGCACCGGAGGCAGTGGCGCCTGCGCCTGCGCCCGAGCCCGCGGCGCCGACGCCCCAGCCGGCTCACGCCGAGGCGCCGGCCGCCGCCGCGCCCGAGCCGGTCGGCGCCAGTCCAGCGCCGACGCCGAGGGAGCGCGTCTGATCGCGCTGCACATGGCGCTCAACGGCACTCCGCGCGAAGAGACCGCGAAGTACCTCTCCGAGCACTACCGGCTGTCAGATCGCGACCAGCTGCTCGACGAGGTCTACGCGAGCGTCCAGGGCTGACCCAGGATCACGGGCCGAGGCGGCCTCGGCCGTGTCTGCCACGACGATCATGCCGCTGACGCATCTGGTCGAGGTGGCGCTCGGCGGCGTCCAGATCCGCCCCCGGTCCGTACAGGGCCCAGGCACTGCGACTTACCGTGATCAGGACGACGATCAGCACCCACACCGGCCAGAACGACCCGTTCGCGCCGGACGCGAGCCAGATCCCGGTGCAGACCAGGAACAGTGCCACCGAGCCGCCGGCCTCCTGGAGCAGCCGGCGGGTCAGCTGCGAGCGCCGCGCCGCACGGTCGAGCTGCGCCTGGCGGTTGGTCGCCGGTAGGTCGCGCCGCAGGGCCTCCAGCTCGCTGGTCGTGCGGGCGGAGTAGGCGACCCGGAGCCGCTCCTCGAGCTCGTCGGTATCCAGGCGCCCGGCGACGGCGTGCTCGCGCAGGTCCGCGGCGAGTCGCTCGCGGTCGTCGTCGGATGCTCTCACCCCGGCCGTCGGGGGCGGGCTCGATCGGGATTCCTCGCTCATTGCGGCCAACTGTAGAGAATCAGCAGGAGGGCACGCACGGGAACGTCTGTTCGGTGCACTAGACTCGCTGAAAGTGGATCGAATCCTCGTCTCGGGCGCCCGGGAGCACAACCTAAAGGATGTGACGGTTGCGATTCCGAGGTACTCGCTGACCGTCATCACCGGTCTGTCCGGGTCGGGTAAATCGTCGCTTGCGTTCGACACGATCTACGCCGAGGGGCAGCGGCGCTATGTCGAATCGCTGTCGGCGTACGCGCGCCAGTTCCTCGGTCAGATGGACAAGCCCGACGTCGACTCGATCGAGGGCCTCTCGCCAGCGATCTCGATCGACCAGAAGACCACGTCACGCAATCCGCGGTCGACCGTCGGGACGGTAACCGAGATCTACGACTACCTGCGGCTGTTGTGGTCGCGGATCGGTCATCCCCACTGCCACATCTGCGGCCGCCCGATCAGCGGCCAGTCGGCCGAGCAGATCATCGACCAGGTCATGGAGCTCCCCGATGCAACCCGGTTCATGGTTCTGGCCCCGATCGTCCGCGGTCGCAAGGGGGAGTACGGCAAGCAGTTCGAGGAGCTGCGCGCGGAGGGGTTCGGGCGGGTCAAGGTCGACGGTGAGCTGCGCCGGCTCGAGGAGGAGATCGTCCTCGACAAGAAGTACAAGCACGACATCGCCGTCGTCGTCGACCGCCTGGTGATGAAGGATGAGCTGCGCAAGCGGCTCGCCGACTCGATCGAGACCGCCGTGGCGCTCGCGGACGGGCTGGTGGAGATCGAGCTGGTGGACGAGTCGCAACCGATGACTTGGGCGCGGCCCAATCTGGCGAGGCCGGAAGCCGAGCGGGCCGCAAGCCCAAGACGCTCACGTTCTCCGAGCGCTTTGCGTGCCCCGTGCACGGACCCAGCCTGGTCGAGCTCGAGCCCCGGATCTTCTCGTTCAACTCGCCTCACGGCGCCTGCACGCGGTGCACCGGGCTGGGCTCCCAGATGGAGATCGACCCAGAGCTGGTGGTGCCCGATCCGACGCTCTCGATCGGAGAGGGCGCGATCGCCCCCTGGGCGGTCAGCGCGTCGGACTACTACGACCAGCTGACGCAGGCGATCGCCGAGCGCTACGGCGTCGATCTCGAGACGCCCTGGCAGGACCTGCCCGAGGGGTGCCAGGACTTCTTTCTGTACGGCACCGGCGGCGAGCGCGTTCAGGTCTCGTATCGCAACCGGTTCGGCCGGCGGCGGTCGTACGCCACGCGGTTCGAGGGCATCGTCCCGAACCTCGAGCGCCGCTACCGCGAGACCGACTCGGAGTTCACGCGCGAGAAGATCGAGGAGTACATGACGCTTCGGCCGTGCCCGGAGTGTGGAGGCGCGCGCCTGCGACCCGAGTCGCGATCGGTGCTCGTCGGCGGCACTCCGATCCACGAGTTCACGGCGCTGTCGGCGCGGCGGTCACTGGAATGGATCCGGAGGCTGGAGCTGACCGAGCATGACCACCGGATCGCGCGCCTGGTGCTCAGGGAGATCGATGAGCGCCTGCAGTTTCTCGACAACGTCGGTGTCGGATATCTGTCGTTGGAGCGAGCGGCGGCCACACTATCGGGCGGCGAGGCGCAGCGGATCCGGCTTGCGACCCAGATCGGCTCCTCGCTGGTGGGCGTCCTCTACATCCTCGACGAGCCCTCGATCGGCCTGCACCAGCGCGACAACGCGAAGCTGATCGCGACGCTCGAGCGCCTGCGGGATCTCGGCAACACGGTCCTGGTGGTCGAGCACGACGAGGGGACGATGCGCGCCGCCGACCACCTCGTCGACATGGGCCCCGGGGCGGGCGAGCACGGGGGATATGTGGTGGCCGAGGGGACCGCCGACGAGGTCGCCGCGGTCCACGATTCGCTGACCGGCCAGTTCCTGGCGGGAACGCGAGTGATCGAGACTCCCCGCAAGCGCCGGCGACCGGCGGGATACATCGCGATCGAGGGCGCCGCGCAGCACAACCTGGCCGAGATCGACGTCAAGGTGCCACTCGGGGTGCTCTGCTGCGTGACGGGCGTCTCGGGATCGGGCAAGTCGACGCTGGTCAACGAGGTGCTGCTGAAGGCCGTCGCCAACCACCTGCACCGCACGCGTCAAAGGGCGGGGACGCACCGGCGGATCAGCGGGCTCGAGCAACTCGACAAGATCATCTCGGTCGACCAGTCACCAATCGGACGCACTCCGAGATCCAATCCCGCGACCTACATCGGTCTGTTCGACCAGATCCGCGACCTGTTCTCGAAGACCCAGGAGGCACGCGCGCGTGGCTACAAGCCGGGCCGCTTCTCGTTCAACGTCAAGGGCGGACGCTGTGAGGTGTGCCGCGGTGACGGCCAGATCAAGATCGAGATGCACTTCCTGCCCGACGTCTACGTGCCCTGCGAGCAGTGTCATGGCAAGCGGTACAACCGCGAGACGCTCGAGGTCCGCTTCAAAGGCAAGACGATCGCCGACATCCTCGAGATGGCGATCGAGGAGGCGCTCGAGTTCTTCGCCCACATCCCGAAGATCCGGCGCCGCGTCGAAGCGCTCGTCGATGTCGGGCTCGGCTATATGAGGCTTGGGCAGCCGGCCACCACCCTGTCGGGCGGCGAAGCACAGCGGGTCAAGCTCGCGGCCGAGCTGAGCAAGGTGGCCACCGGCGCGACGATGTACATCCTCGACGAGCCCACCACCGGCCTGCACTTCGCCGACATCCAGCGGCTGCTCGAGGTCCTACAGCGGCTGGTCGATGCCGGCAACTCGGTGATCGTGATCGAGCACAACCTCGACGTGATCAAGGTCTCCGATCGCCTGATCGATCTCGGGCCCGAGGGCGGCGACGAGGGGGGGCGGGTGATCGCGATCGGGACGCCAGAGGAGGTCGCGGCCGTTCCCGACTCGTATACGGGACAGTTCCTCGCCGAGCTGCTGCCGATCAAGGCGAGCAGGAGCGTCAAGGCGATGGCGGGAAACGGGGCCCAGGCCGGTGCGCGTAGCGGGGCAAAGGCAGGTGCTCGCAGCGGGGCCAAGACCGGCGGCGCCAAGGCAGGGCGGTAACGGGGCGAAGGCCGGCGCGCGGGCAACAGCGCCATGAGCCAGGGCGGCAACGGCTCAAAGCCGCCCAAGCGACCCGCAGCCAAACGCTCCCGGAGGCCCACCACCAGCGCGCGGTGAGGGACCGTGGCTGAGCACTACAAGCAGCCGGGCTGGTTCACGCGCAACGTCTTCAACCCCATGGTGGCGGGGCTGGTGCGAATGGGGATCGGGGTATACGGCTCACGCGTGCTGGAGGTGAAAGGACGCCAGTCGGGCGTCTGGCGACAGACACCGGTCAACCTGCTGAAGTTCGAGGGCGACGAGTACCTGGTCGCGCCGCGCGGCCACACCCAGTGGGTGCGCAACATCCGTGTCAGCGGCGGTGGGCGGCTGCGCCTCGGGAGGCACACGCGGGAGATCAGGATCGTCGAGCTGACCGACGAGCAGAAACCGCCGCTGCTGCGCGCTTACCTGAAGCGGTGGGCCTGGGAAGTGGGGGCGTTCTTCGAGGGCGTCGACGCGAAGGCCAGCGATCAGCAGCTGCTGAAGATCGCGCCCGACCATCCAGTGCTCCGGCTGGAGCGCGTCTGAGCCCTCGCGCGGCTGTCACCCGCGTAGAGCTCGAGCTGTGGGCTCAGAAGTGGCGCTGGTACGAGCGCAACTCGCTGCCGTGGAACCGCGCCCGGATCCACTTGGAAGCGATGCGCCACAGAGCCTTCATCCGCTGGCCGGTGCACGGCAATGTGCTCGAAGCGCTACGGGAGGGCCGACTCGAGATCGGCGCCCATACGCTTTTTGAACCGGGGGTCTGGATAACGGCCCCTGGCAGCCGCGCGGATCCGGATCGGCTCGGGCTGCTTTTTGAACCTCGGCGTGATGGTCGCCGCGCTGGAGCTGGTGGAGATCGGCGACCACTGCATGTTCGCCAACGGCTGCTTCGTCAGCGATGCGAACCACCGCTTCGACGACCCCGAGAGGCCGGTCCCGTGGCAGGGGTTCACGACCAGGGGACCCACCCGGATCGGCGACAACGTCTGGTGCGGTGCGAACGTGGTGATCACCGATGGCGTCACCGTCGGAGAGCGCTGCGTGATCGGAGCCAACTCGGTCGTGACCCGGGACCTCCCGGCGTTCTCGGTGGCATCCGGGGCGCCGGCGAGGGTGATACGGATGATCGAGTATCCCCGGGCGTCCGGCCCGGATGACGCTGGCGATGAATACCCCCGCAGGTCCGGCGGGCCTAGCCTCGAGGACGCGTACCCCCGGCTACCCGGCACCGGGGGTACTCGCTCTACGTTCTAATCGGTGGGGATCCCGTTTGCCGGGGGCGGCGGCTGGCTCCCGTGATACGGGGTGATGGGGCTGCCCTTGGTCGGGTCAGTCGTCAGCGGACCACCGAACAGGACGATCTTGCCGTTTCGCACCTGGCCCATCTCGGCGCCGCCAAAGCCGCCGTGCTGAGTCTTGGAGTAGCGGAACGGAACCAGTCCTGGTCCGCGCCACTTGGCGCCGTCGTTGTTGACCGCGTTGACGATGTCCTGACGGGTCAGGTTCTTGCCGGCGGCCTTGAGCGCCTGTACGAGCGTATAGGCGTTCGCCATCCCGTACTCGACATTTCCGTCGAAGGGCGCGCTTGCGTCGTACTGCCTGTGGATCTTCATGAACAGCTGGATCCACGGATTCGATGCGTCTGTGGTCGCCGGCAGATAGCCGTCAGTGATCGCCCCCTCGATCAGGCCCGTGCCCGAAGCCTTGCCCTTGGAGATCGTCTTCAGCAGCCCGGCAACGGTCGTCGGATCGATGCCCACGCTGGAGATCACGAGCTGCGGCTTGAAGCCGAGCGTGAACGACGTCAGCTGTCCGATCGCCGTGTAGATCGGGACCGTGAAGTCCACGAGCACCTGCACCTTCGCGGCTTTGAGCGCGGTGATCTCCGGGGCGAGCGTGGTCACGCCAGACTGGTAGGGCTCCTTGGCGACGATGTCTGATGCCGGAACCTCGTCCTCGATCCCTGCCAGGCCTCCCTGCCCGAAGTCGTCGTCCTGGTAGAGGACGCCCACCCGCTTGACCGGCGAAGTGCTGCTTGATGTACTGGCCGAGGATCTTGCCCTCGATGGTGTAGTTCGGCTGCCAGCCGAAGGTCATCGGCTGGGAGCTGCCGTTGTCCCAGCATGGACAGCCCGAGGCGACGAACAGGTCCGGGATCTTCGACGCGTTCAAAAAGCCGACGACCTTCGTATGGGTCGGCGTGCCGAGACCTTCGAAGATCCCGAACACCTTGTTCTGGAGCACCAACTGGTGCACGACGTTGACCGTGTTGGCGGGGTTGTACGCATCGTCCTTGATGACCAGGTGGATCTTGCGTCCGAAGACCCCGCCATGCGCGTTGACGTAGTTGAAGAACGCCTGCGAGGCAGGCGCGATCTCGCTGTATCCGGGCGCTGCGGGACCGGTCAACGGCTGATGCGTGCCGAACGTGATGCTGGTGGCGGTGACGCCCGGTGCCGTGCTGCCGCCACCGCCGCCGGAGCTCGACGAACCGCAGCCGACAACGAATAGCCCGACGGTAGCTGCCGTCGCCACGGCGACGAACAGCCGACTGCTCGGTCTTCCCATCCTCTTCCTCCTCGGGCGGGGTTGCGTGACAAAAGCCGCGCTCGGAGGTCCCGCGGCCATTTCGATACGTTCCACCTAAGACGTTTCAAATACTAGGCTTTTGTGATGGGCACGGCAACCGGGAAACGTGGCCGTCCGGCGACGGCCTCGCCCGATGAGGTCCTGCAGGCGGTCACCGACCAGTACCTGCGTGGAGAGCGAGTGGATCTCACGGTCGTGGCTCGGCGCCTGGGGCTCAGCCGCGCCACGATCTACCGCTGGTTCGGCTCCCGTGAACAGGTGCTCGGAGAGGTGATCGCGACCCAACTCGAGCAGCTGATCGCACGCAAGCGCCGCGCCGTCTCCAAACGCGGCGCCCAGGGGCTGATCGAGGTGCTCGACCTGATCAACCGCAGCCTCGCGCAGGCCACCGCGCTGCGCAGGCTGCTCGAGCAGGAGCCGGCAAGCGCGATGCGAATGCTGACCTCCGGCACCGGCGTGGTCCATCCCCGTGCCGTTTGCACCGTGGAGGCGCTGATCGCCGCCGAGGTGACCGCAGGTAACTACGAGCCGCCCGCCGATCCCGCGACACTGGCGTACGCGATCGTGAGGCTGGCGGAGGCGTTTCTCTACAACGACGCCGGCATCCGCGGCGATCACGAACGCCTGCGCGAGGTGCAGGCGGCGCTGCTCGGGGTGCCGGTGATCCGCGGTCGTCAGGACCCGTCAGGCGCACCAGGCTAGCCTCCGGCGCTGGCGGTCGGCTCGCCGCGTCGAGGGGTGCGCCCTCGATCGACCCGGCGGCCACGGGCCCTCCGCAGCCACCGGATCAAGGCCCGGACTCCGCCTTGGATGCCGCTCGGCCAGAGGAGGATCGCGCCGATCAGCACCAGCCCGTAGATCGCCAGCGGCAGGTTGGCCGAGACCTTCTGCGAGAGCGAGAACGAATTTGCGAGGTCGTTGGTCCAGTTGGGCAACAGCACGAGCAGCGCGGCGCCCCAGATCGCACCCACCAGCGACCCCAGTCCGCCGAGCACGATTCCCGTCAGCAGCGAGAGCGACAGCTGGAGCGGGAAGGCGCCCGGTTGAGCCAGCTGCAGGACAACCGCCAGCAGACCGCCGCCGAGCCCGGCGCACGCGGCGCTGACGACGAACGCCACCGTCTGCGTGCGCCCCACGCGCAGGCCGCACAACGAAGCCGCGATCTCGTCGTCGCGCACCGCCTGCATCGAGCGCCCAAAGCCGCTGTGGGTCAGGTTGTAGAGCACGAACATCACGATCAGTGCCCCGGCGCAGGCGATCCATGCCTCCCAGCGCTCGAGTGGGAAATTCACTCCCAGCGACGATGGCGGAACCGGTGGGTTGATGATCAGCCCGTTCTCGCCGCCGAACGTGGCGGGGAATCTGTCGGCCAGCGCGGGCAACCCAACGGCGAACGCGAGCGTCGCTCCCGCCAGGTAGGGACCGCGCAGCCGGCTGGCGGCGGCCCCCACGGGCACACCGACGACCGCTGTCACCGCCGCCGACGCGGCCAGGGCGGGCACCAGGGCCCAACCCTCGTTTCCGATCAGCAGCGCGACCGTGTAGGCGCCAATGGCCATCAGCGCCCCGTGGCCGAGGGAGATCTGTCCGCTGGAGCCGGCGAGCACAGTGAGGCCCGCGAGGGCCGCGAAGTAGTACGCACCGGTGGCCAGCTGCAGGTCGTTGTAGGCGCTGATCTCGCTGCTGATCACCAGCAACACCAGCCCGGCGACGATCACCAGCGACAGCGACCGCAGCAGCGTGCTGCGGGCCAGCACCCGCCTGACGCCAGCCACTCCCGCGCGCCTGCGCTCCACGCCGGCGACGGTCACACGCGCCGCTCCTTGGTCGCCGAGAACAGGCCGGTCGGGCGGACCATCAGCACGATCACCAGGATCACCAGCGCCGCCAGCGGCACCAGCGATGAGCCTTCATACCCCGACACATATGACAGCGCGAGCCCGAGCAACAGGCCACCTACGACCGCGCCCGGCGGGCTGTCGAGTCCCCCGATCACGGCAGCGACGAAGCCGCTGATCAGGATCGGATCGAAGCTGTTGGGGCCGAGAAATACCGACGGCGCCACCAGCACCCCCGCGAGCGATCCGGCGACCGCAGCCAGCGCCCAGCCGAGCGTGAACATTCGCCCCACGCGTACCCCGAGCAGACGCGCGACCTCCGGCCTGAACGCCGCCGCGCGTAGCCGCAGGCCCAGCGTCGTCCCTCGGAACAGCAGCGCGAGAGCGAGTGCGACGGCGATCACCACCACCACGATGAACGTGTCGTTGGGCGCGAACAGAAGCCGGGTGCCACCGACCTGATAGCCGCGGATCGAGAACGCGGCCGGGAACGAACGCGGCGTGTTGCCCCAGATCATCCCGGCGGCCGCGACCAGCAGCGTGTACAGGCCCAGCGTGATGATCACCGCGTTCAGAGGCGGGCCACCCTCGACCGGCCGGATCAGGACCCGCTCTACGATCGCCCCCAGCACGAAGCCCGACAGCAACGCGATCACGAAGCCCAGGACATAGGAGCCACTCGAGTTGATCACCGCCGAGGCGATGAACGTGGTGATCATCAGCATCGCGCCCTGGGCGAAGTTCACGATCCTCGTCGCGCGCCAGATCAGCACCAGAGCCAGGGCGACCGCGGCGTAGATGGCGCCGGTCGAGATCCCGCTCAGGGTCAGGTCAATGAACTTGGTCACGTCCGATCAGAAACCCAGGTAGGCATGCCGGAGCCGCTCGTCGGCGGCAAGCTCGGCCGCGTTGACGTCGGCGACCACCCGACCGAGGTTGAGCACCACTCCGCGCTCGGAGATCGACAGCGCGCTGCGAGCATTCTGCTCCACCAGCAGCACGGCCAGCTCCAGCGTGTCGGCGAGCCTACGGACCAGCGCCATGATCTGGGCGACGAGGATCGGCGCCAGGCCCAGCGACGGCTCGTCGAGCAGCAGGGCCCGCGGGCGCGCGACGAGTGCCCGACCGATTGACAGCATCTGCCGCTCGCCGCCTGACAGCCGGGATGCCGGCTGGCGCGATCGCTCCTGCAGGCGCGGAAACAGCTCGTAGATCTCTCGCAGCGGCGCCGCATCACGGCCGCGCCACAGGCCGCCGAGGCGGAGGTTCTCCTCGACGGTCAGCTCGGTGATCACGCCTCGACCCTCGGGCACGTGCGCGATGCCCCGGCGCACGATCCCCTCGACCGGCAGGCGGGTGATGTCCCGCCCCTCGAAGGAGACTCGCCCGGCGCTGGGGCGCACAAGGCCGGTGATCGTCCGCAACAGGGACGTCTTGCCGGCGCCGTTCGCGCCCAGGACAGCGGTGACCGAGCCCGGAGCCGCCTGGAGCGAGACGTGATCGACGGCCCGCACAGGCCCATAGTCGGTCGTCAGCTGCTCAAGCTCGAGCATCGTCCTCCTCCGATTGCCGCGGCTCCTCCGATTGCCGCGGCGTCTCCGGGTTCAGCGACGTCTCCGGTAGCGGCGGCGCCTGGGCGTCATCCGCCTCGCGACCGAGATACGCCTCGAGGACTCGCGGGTCCTGGCGCACCTCCTCGGGCGCGCCGGAGGCGATCACCCGCCCGAAGTCCAGCACCACGATCCGGTGGCAGACCGAGGTGACGAGATCCATGTGGTGATCGACGAGCATCACCGCGATCTCGCTTCCGAGCGACCTGATCAGCTCGGCCAGCTCCGACAGCTCACCGGAATCGAGTCCGCCCGCGGGCTCGTCGAGCAGCAGCAGGTCAGGGTCGCAAACCAGCGCTCGCGCAAGCGCCACCCGCTTCTGGACCGCGTACGGGAGCGTCCCAGGAAGCCGATCCTCGATCTCCTCGCACCCGACCCTGTCCAGGGCGTCTCGGGCACGTTCGCAGAGCGCCCGCTCGTCTGAATCCGAGGTCGGCAGGCCCAGCAGGGCGCCCGCGATGTGCGCTCGCCGGAACCGCTCGGCGCCGGCGGTGACGTTCTCGAGCACCGTGAGACGCTCAAACAGGCCCACGCCCTGCAGCGTGCGGGCAATCCCCAGCGAGGCAAGGCGATTGGGCCGGATCCGAGCCAGCGACCGGCCCCGCCACTGCAGCGACCCCGAGTCGGGTCTCACAAAGCCGCAGATCAGGTTGAACAGCGTGGTCTTGCCGGCGCCGTTGGGGCCGATCACACCGACGACCTCGCCCGGCCCGACCTCGAGCGACACGCCGTCAAGCGCGGTGATCCCGCCGAAGCGAACCGTCGCATCGCGCACCTGCAAGCCGGTGGCGGTCTCCGTGGCCTGCACGCGCACAAAGCTATACCAGCGACAGGTACGGCGACAAACCGCAGCTGCAGGCGGTCAGGAGTTCTTGATGACGATTCCCTCGATGATGTTGGCCACGCGCTCGGTCGCGTCGATCGCCGCCTCCAGGCGCTCGAACAGGTCCTTCCAGCGGATCACGACCATCGGATCTATGCCCCCGTCGAACAGCGAAGCGACCGCCTCGCGGGTGATCCGATCCCCCTCGTTCTCGAGCCGGTTGATCTCGACGGTGTAGCGGGAGATATCTCGAAAGCCGCGCAGCCGCGGGATCGCTTCGGCGATCTGCGCCGATGCCTCCTTGAGCACCCGCGCCAGGCGGATCGCCTGATCCATCGGCGCCTCGATCTTGTACAGGCCGAGATAGTCGGCGACCTCCTCGGTGTAGTCGACGATGTCGTCGAGCGCCGAGGCGAGCGCGAGGATGTCTTCGCGGTCGATCGGCGTGACGAACGTCTGGTTGAGGCGATTGATGATGTCGTGGGTGATCCGGTCGCCCTCGTGCTCGCAGTCGCGTATTTCGTGCGCGAGGTGCTTCTCGTCCGGGTAGCTGGTCAGCATCGTGTCCAGCAGATCGGAGGCGCGCGCCATGTTCTGCCCGGCCTCCTCAAAGAGCCCGAAGTAGACGCGATCTCGCGGCGCGAAGACTTGCGCGAAGCGGGCCATACCGCCGGATGCTAACGCCGGGGGGTCGCGCTACCCGAGCTCCTGCACGAACCGCTCGAGCTCCTGGTCGTCGATCGAATACGAGTGCTCGGGCGCCGGGAACGTGCCCAGGCGAACCTCGGCCGCGTACTCGGCGACCCCGGCCACCATCTGCGCCTTGACGTCTGCGAAGCGCTTTGCGAATCGGGGTGCGTGACCGTCGTAGATCCCCAGCAGGTCGTGAAACACGAGCACCTGGCCATCGGCCGCCGGTCCGGCGCCGATCCCGATCACCGGGATCTGCAGTCGCGGCATCAGCGCCTCGGTCACGGCCGCGGGGATGGCCTCGAATACGAGCGAGAAGCAGCCCGCATCCTGCAGGGCGAGCGCGTCGCGGGCCACCTGCACCGCTCGCTCTGCGGTTCGTCCCTGGGCCTTGTAGCCGCCGAGCGCGGTCGCGGTCTGCGGGGTCAGACCGACATGGCCCATCACCGGAATCCCGGCATCGACGATCGCGCGCGCGCGCTGGACGCTGGTGCCGCCGCGCTCGAGTTTGACGGCGTCACAGCCGGCCTCCTTGATGAACCGTTGCGCGGTCTCGATCGCCTGCGCGTCGGAGGCCTCATAGGAGCCGAACGGGAGGTCGCCGATCAGAAACGGGGTCTCCAGCCCCCGGCGCACCGCGGAGGCGAGCATCAGCATCTCCGTCAATCGAGACGGGGATCGTCGATGGATACCCGAGCACGGTCATGGCCCCGGAGTCGCCCACCAGGACCAGGTCCACACCGGCGGCCTGCGCCACCTGCGCCGATGGGTAGTCGTAGGCGGTGACCATCACGATCCGCTCGCCGAGGCGCTTCTTCTCGGCCAGGCGCGGCAAGGTCATCGGCAGGGGCCCGTCGAGGCTCTGCGGGACGGGAATCTGTGGGGTCGCGGACATAGCCTTGCCTCCTCTATGTGGTTGGCGCCCCACCTGGGGTCGCCACCTCGTAGTTGACATCTCGGATCCCTGCGGGTTGGTCGACCGCGATCGTCGACGGTCCCCTCGCGGTGATCAGGTCGTTGTCGATCAGTCTCACGTCGCCGACCCGCGCGGCGACGAGGGCCAGGACCTCGCCATCGAGCGCGCTGACGGGCTCGAGCGTGTCAGGCACGACAAGCTCCAGGTAGTCAGGTTCGATGCCCGCCGAGGTCAGCTCGACGAGGCCCGCCGCCTTCGCGATCTGCGGATCGCGCTCGCCGGACAGCACGGATTCCCGCACGCGCTGCAGCGCGCGGTGAAGCGACAGGCCACGCCGCCGTTCGGAGGGCGAGAGCAGGACGTTGCGGCTCGACAGCGCAAGCCCGTCGTCGGCGCGAACGGTCGGGCAGACCACGATCCGCACGGGCAGGTCAAGGTCCCGTATCAGCCGCCGGATCACCGCCACCTGCTGTGCGTCCTTCTGTCCCAGGTAGGCGACATCGGGAGCGACCATGTTCAGGAACTTCGTCACCACCGTTGTGACGCCATCGAAGTGGCCGCGCCCACGGTGGGCTCCCTCCAGCGTCTCGGTGAGCCCGGCTACCGAGACGGTCGTCTGAAAGCCGGGCGGATAGACATCCTGCGCCGCCGGGATGAACAGGTAGTCGGCCCCGACCGCAGCGGCTAGCTCGGCGTCCCGGCGCTCGTCGCGGGGATACTCGGCTAGATCGGCGGGATCGTTGAACTGCGCCGGGTTGACGAACAGCCACACGACCACGACCTCGCACTCCTCGCGAGCCCGGCGCATCAACGACAGATGCCCCTCGTGAAAGGCGCCCATGGTGGGGACCAGACCGATGCGGCGGCCTGCTGTGCGTGCCGGCGCGAGCGCCGCCCGCAGTTCGGAGACCGAGCGCACGGTCCTCATCTTGCGGTCGACTTACCTGCGGCGGCAAGCTGGCGAGTCGCGTCCACGAGCGAGTCGAAGACCGGCAACAGGTCCGGCGCGCGGTCCGCGAGCGCCGCCCGCTGAGCGGCCACGGTCGCCTCGTCACCCCGCGCCACAGGGCCGGTGAGGGCGAGCTCGGGCCCGAGCTGCGCCCAGTTCTCGACCGTCGCCCGCACCAGCGGCACGAGGACCTCGCGGCTGGCGCCGGCGTCGAGCATGAGCCGCTCGGCCGCGGCTTGCAGGGTAACCAGGAAGTTCGAGGCGATCGACGCCGCGGCGTGATAGGCGGCGCGGTCGCGTTCGTCGAGCTCGAACGACCGCATCGCCAGCGCGCCGGCCAGTCGCCTGGCGAACGCGCGCGCCCGGGCCGTGCTACCCGCGATCGCCGCGCCTGCGCCCGCGAACCGCTGCGCGCCATCGGCCGCGGTCACGGTCATCAACGGGTGCAGCGAAAAACGCTCGTGCGGGGTGAGCACATCGAGGCTCGTGGCGCCCGAGCAGTGGCCGACGAGCGGCCCGGGGGTCGACCCGCGCCGCGGCGGCGGCGATCTCAGCGTCCGGTACGCACAGCAGCACCGCTTCGACCGCGCTCGGGTCGGCGCCCCGACCCAGCGGCTCTGAGGCATCGATCCCCCGCTCTCGCAGGGCCGCAGACAAGGCCGTCCCCAACCGGCCGCGCCCCACGATCGCTACGCTGCCCCGCGCTGCGTTCAGCGACGGCGGGGGCGAGCTGCGCGCACAAGGGATGTCGGAAGGTCGTTCCAGTTCCCGCATCGGAGATACCGGTCGAAAGAAATGAAGTGGTAGAGCTGCTCGAGGTCCGTCCAAATCGGTGACGGCCTTGCCGTCGAGCATACCTCGTCTGGGCATCCGTCTAGGATCATGTTGTGCGAACTGCCAGAGAGCGGCGCGAGCTGCTGAAGGCCGTCTACGAGGAAGCGAGAGGCTGCGTCCGCTGCCAGCTTCACCAGACCCGGACGCAGGTGGTGTTCGGCTCCGGGAACGCCGACGCCGACCTGATGTTCGTGGGTGAGGCGCCCGGGGCCAACGAAGACAGACTGGGTCTCCCGTTCGTCGGGCAGGCCGGAAAGCTGCTCGAAAAGCTGCTCGGCGAGATCGGGCTGCAGCGCGGCGACGTGTTCATCTGCAACACGATCAAATGCCGCCCTCCCGGCAACCGCGATCCGCACCCGAACGAGATCGAGTCCTGCCACAGCTACCTGCGCAGCCAGGTGGAGCTGATCGAGCCGAAGCTGATCTGCACGCTTGGCAACTTCGCGACCAAGCTGCTGCGGAGCGACACGACCGGGATCTCGCGCCTGCATGGGCAGGTGCAGGAGCAGATGCTCGGCGCTCGCGCGGTCCGGCTGTACCCGCTGTATCACCCGGCCGCTGCGCTCTACACGCCGTCGACCATGGATGCGCTGCGGGCCGACTTTCACCGTATCCCCGAGCTGCTCGCGCTCGCGCCGCTGCCGCAACCCGAGGAGCTGGCGCCCGTGCCAGAGCCCGAGGAGGAGCCCGAACCCGAGCCGGCGCCCACTCGCGAGGTGCCCGAGCTCGCCGCGCAGCTCGGCCTGTTCTAGTTCTGAGCGCGGGTCTGGAGCACGAGGACGTGCTCTCGCTCGGCGGCGTCGTCTCCGCCGCGCGAGCTGGGGGGCGGCATCGATGGCGGCGGGCGTCCGTGGCGCAGGGCCAGTCCGAACGCGAACAGGGCGCCCACGGCCTGCACCAGCAGCACCACGAGCGCGAACGGAGCGGGCCGCTTGGCCGCCTGAAGCAGCAGGATCGGCTCCACCACCGCCACCGCCCCGATCACGAGCAGGAACGCGGTCCGCTTGAGCGCGAGCATGTACTGGACCGCCAGGTAGGTGGCGGCCAACACGGTAAAGGCGGCGCCGAGCGGCAGCAGCGAATCCGACGCGATCGCCCGCTTGGCGCCGAACACGATTGACAGCAGCGGGTGGGCGGCGAACGCGAAGATCAGCATGCAGGGGATCGCGCACACGAGCACGATCGCCAGCGCTCCGAGCAGCACCGGCCGCGTGTCTTCGCCGGCAGCGCGACGGCGCGAGGCCTCGGGCACCAGGTAGAACCCGGCGCCCATCGCCACCCAGATGAGCACCTTGGCGGCCACGGCGGTGACCGCGTAAGCGCTGGCGACGTTGGTGCTGAACTGGTGCTTGGCGGTGATCAGGTCGATGTTCTGAAGCAGCTGGATCACGGCCAGTCCGGCGATCGCAACCCAGGCCCCCCAGACGTGACGGCGCAACCCGATCACCGGCGCCAGCTCGGATCTGAAGGACAGGCTCGGCAGTCGACCGGTTCCACCCAGCTGGCGTTCGAGGTGCCACCAGCAGTAGATGGACATCGCCACGTAGGAGAGCAGCGAGCCCAGATAGGCCCCGCCCACGCCCAGTCCGACGACCACCAGCACAGTGCCGCCGATGAGCCGCATGCCTTGCTCGCCGATCAGGCTGAGGCCGACGCTCTTGTAGTCGCCGAGGCCCTGCAGCGCCCCGCGCAGGATCGACACCAAGAGGTACATGCAGCCCGCCGGCAGGCCGGCGGCGGCCGCCCAGGCGTGGGTCTTGACGCCCACCAGGTCGGCGATCGGCTGACGAGCCAGGATCGAGACCACGGTCAGGCCGAGCGTGACCAGCAGCAAGGTTCTGGTCCACCTCTCCATGGTGGCCAACAGCGCCTTGCCGACCCCGAGATGACCGAGCACTGCCTCGCGGGCGGTCGCGACCTGCATCGCCTGCCCGAACACGGTCAGGATCAGCAGATAGCTCACCAGCGCCGCGAGCGAGCCGTAATCGTTGAGTAGCCGCGCGAACACGATCGAGGACCCGAGCGCGATCACGTTGTTGGCGATCATCGCTGCGGCCAGGCCCACAGCCTTCGCCGTCTCGGAGTCCCGCAAATCCCGCAGCGAGGTGGGGGCTCCGTTAGTGCCGCCGGTGAATCGCCCGGTCAGCTGCGCAATCCGGCCCGGAGGCGGGTCAGGCGTCGGGGCAGTCATGAGCCAGTGACGGTAGCGGACCGGCCGGTGACGCCGCTCTACAGTGTCGTCTGTGCAGGGCCGATTTCACTCAGGCAGCGCAGCGGAGACCGAGGCCATCGGAGCCCGGATGGCCGCGGAACTGGCTCCCGGCGACGTGGTGCTGATCGAGGGAGAGCTCGGCGCGGGCAAGACGACGCTGGTGCGCGGCGCGGCGCGCGCGCTGGGCGTCACCGGGCCCGTCACCAGCCCGACGTTCACGATCGGTCAGCGCTATCCGGCACCGGTGCCGGTGTCCCACATCGACCTGTTTCGCGTGCCCGGCCTCGCCGGGGAGGATCCGGATCTGCTGTCTGACTACTTGGGCGACGACACTGTGGCGTTCATCGAGTGGGCGCAGGGCGGCGAGCAGACGGTGGCGGGCTTCGCCCGGATCGCCGCGCGGGTACGGCTCGAGCACGCGGGCGGCGACACCCGGCTGGTGAGCGTGCAGCGAGGCTCGTGAGGGCGCCGTGAAGGTTCGCGAGGTGCAGCGAGACTCGTGAGGGTGCAGTGAAGGTGCTGGCGTTCGACACCGCCACGGGCGCGACCAGCGTGGCCCTGCTGGACTCCACCGGTGGCTACCCGATCGAGGCCCGGGACGACCCGGAGCCCGGCCAGCGGCCGCGGCACACGACGCGGCTGATGGCCCTGATCGTGGAGGTGATGGAGCGGGCCGGCTGCGGCTGGGACGAGGTGGACCGGATCGCGGTCGGTGTGGGTCCGGGCACCTTCACGGGGCTGCGGATCGGCGTGGCCACGGCACGCGCGCTCACCCGCGCTCGCGGTATCGAGCTGGTCGGGGTCTCGACGCTGCAGTCACTGGCACTGGGCGCGGCGGACGAGGCGCGCAGACAAGGCTGCCAGGCGGTGCTTGCCGTGCTCGACGCTCGCCGCGGCGAGGTGTTCGCCGCCGCGTGGCCCACCGACGGCTTGCAGCGGACCGGCCGAGCAGGAATCCACCGATGGCGTGGGTGGACTGGCCGCGCGGGTGCCGCTTCTGGAGCCGCTTGCGCTGGCTCCGTCGACGTTGGCGCAAACCGCCGCCGAGCTGGGTGAAACGCGTCTGGGAATCGGGGATGGGGCGGTAGCATTCAGGGCGGTTCTCGAGCGCTCGGGGACCGCAATTCCCGACGACCGCTCGAGGCTGCACCGAGTCAACGCTGTATTCACAGGGCAACTGGCGTTGCACTCAGATCCGGTCCGCGCCGGCGATGTTCGGCCCGAGTACCTGCGACTCCCGGACGCCGAAATGTCGCTGCAGGCGGCGCAGGAGCGATGACCCAAGCGAACCTCACGATCAGAACGCTCGGCTACTCAGACCTACCGCAGGTGATCGCGATCGAGCGCCGGGCGTTCACGGCCCCCTGGTCGCTGGCGATGTTCGTGCTCGAGCTGTCAAAGCCGTCGGGCCTGTGCCTGGCGGCTGTCGACAACGAGACCTCCAAGCTGGTCGGCTACCTGATCCTGTCGCGCTACAACACGGTGTGGCACCTGATGAACATCGCCGTCGACCCTGCCCGCCGCCGCGAGGGGATTGCGTGGGCGATGCTCGAGCAGATGTTCGAGCGCGCCGGCCCCGAGGAGCAGTACACGCTCGAGGTTCGGACCTCGAACGCCCCGGCGATCGCGCTCTATGAGCGGTTCGGATTCCGCTCGGCCGGCAAACGTCCCCGCTATTACCGGGACACCGGCGAGGACGCGGTGATCATGTGGCGCACGACCGAGACGATCTCGACCTTCGGCGCGACCGGTTGATTCTCGGCATCGAAACAAGCTGCGACGACACCTGCGCCGCGGTTGTGACCACCGACGGACGGATCGCCGCCAACGTGATCTCGTCGCAGGGGGTCCATGATCGCTTCGGCGGGGTGGTTCCCGAGATCGCCTCGCGACACCATCTGGAGCTGATCGGCGATGTCGTCGACGACGCGCTGCACCGCGCCGGCGTGGCGCTGCCCGATCTGAGCTTGGTCGCCGTCACCCGTGGCCCCGGGCTGGTGGCCGCCCTGCTGGTGGGGGTGGCGACCGCGAAGGCGCTGGCCGGAGCCTACGAGCTACCGCTGGCGCCCGTGGACCACCTGCACGGCCACGTCGCTGCGGCCTTTCTGCAGCCGGCGCCGCTCGAGCCGCCGTTCATCGCCCTGATCGCTAGCGGCGGCCACACATTCGTCGCGCACGTAAGCGACCGAGGGCCGCGATACGAGGTCCTCGGACAGACACTCGACGACGCCGCCGGGGAGGCATTCGACAAGGGCGCCCGCCTGCTTGGGCTCGGCTATCCAGGGGGAGCGGCGCTCGAACGGCTCGCCCGCGACGGCGACCCCCACGCGTTCGCCTTTCCGACCGGCGCCCGGCTCCCGGGACTCGACTTCTCGTTTGCGGGACTGAAGACATCGCTTCTTTACCGCGTGCGTGAGCTCGGCGAGCGCGAGGCGCAGCGGCTGCGCGCCGATCTCGCTGCCGCCTACCAGCGGGCGATCGTCGAGGCGCTGGCGATCCGGGCGCAGCGTGCGCTCGTGCAGACCGGCCTGGACCGGCTTGCGGTAGGTGGCGGAGTGGCGGCCAACGGGCCGCTGCGCCAGCGCCTGACCGAGCTCGGCGTGGAGCTCCAGGTCCCCCCGCGCGAGCTGTGCACCGACAACGCGGCGATGATCGCCAGCGCCGCTCGGTACGTGCAGCCGCTGCCGTATCCGGATTATCTGGACGTGGACGTCTACGCCACCGGCGAGCAGGCGCTCGCGGCAGCTCGATGACTCACGGTGTACGCCGCGAGGTGGTGCTGTTCGGTCGCGACGGCTGCTGTTTATGCGACGAGGCCCGCGAGGTGCTGATGCGCGTCCGTTGCACTCATCCGTTCGCGTTCGAGGAGCGCGACATCGATCACGACGAGGGGCTGCTGCGTGCCTATCTGGAACGCATACCAGTCGTTACGATCGATGGCGTGGAGGCATTTGAGCTATTCGTCGATGAAGCCGAGCTGGCGCGGCGACTCAGTTAGAGTGGAGCGGGGATGAGCTACACAGTCGGTCGCGGGATCGAGTCAGCTCAGCCGACGCTGGACAAGCCTTCAGAGAAGCTCTCGCTGGGCGTCGCCGCGCGGCTGTCTCGGTATCTGCAGGTATTGACACAGGCGCGCAAGATCGGCAAGGAGACGATTTCCTCGCAGGAGCTCGCGGAATACACGCACGTCAACTCCACCCAGATCCGGCGTGACCTGTCGGGGTTCGGGAAGTTCGGCAAACGCGGGGTCGGATACAACGTCGATTCGCTCGTCAGCCAGATCCGCAAGATCCTGCGGACGGCCGGCCAACACAACATCGCCCTGTTCGGCGCCGGCCATCTGGGCACGGCGATCGCCACCTCTGACATCTTCGCCGACCACGGCTTCCGGGTGGTGGCGATCTTCGACATCGACGAGGAGCTGGTGGGGACCCAGATCGGGGCGCTCGAGGTGCGCCACAACTCGGAGCTGCGTCAGGTGGTCGAAGAGCAGGACATCGTGGTCGCGGTGCTCGCCGTCCCCTCGTCCGCCGCTCAGTCGCTGGCCGACACGCTTGCCGACGCGGGCGTGAAGATCATCTTCAACTACTCCGACGCGCTCCTGCAGGTGCCGCCCGAAGTGACGGTGCACACCTCCAGCCCCGCCGTTGACCTGCTCTACGCGCTCTACTTCTATCTGACCTGATCCACGATTGTCGTGGAGATCGACCTAGACACTGCGCGCGCGGGCTTCGACGCCTCGACCGACTTCACGGTCGGTCTCGAGGAGGAGTTCGCCCTGCTCGATCCGGTGGAGCTCGGGCTGAGGCCCAGGTTCGAACAGCTCAGCGCGGCGGCGGCGGAGTCAGACCCGCTGCTGTCGGATTCGATCTCCGGCGAGCTGATCTCCTCGGAGATCGAGATCCGCTCCGGGCGGGGGGCGAACCTCGAGGCTGCCAGGTCGGCACAGCACGAGCTGCGCCGGCGGCTGTTCGCGCTCGCCGCCGACCACGAGACGGCACTTGGGGCGACCGGGACTCATCCGTGGTCTGACTACCGTGAGCAGCGGATCATCCAGACCGAGCACTACCGGCGCGTCGAAGATGGCCTCAAGTACGTCGCCTGGCGCAACAACACGTTCTCGCTGCATGTTCACGTCGGGATCCAGGACGCCCAGCGGGCCGTGCTCGTCTGCGACCGGCTGCGGCCGGTGCTGCCCGTGCTGCTGGCGATCTCGGCCAACTCGCCGTTTCTCGACGGGCGCGACTCGGGCCTGCACAGCGCTCGCACCCAGACCTTTACCAAGAGCTTCCCGCGCTGTGGCGTGCCCGACCCGTTTGGCAGCTGGGAGGCCTTCGCCGACTACATCCAGATGCTGATCGACACACGCTCGATCGTCGAGTACACGCAGGTGTGGTGGTCGATCCGACCGCATCTGTCGTTCGGCACCGTGGAGGTGCGGATCTGTGACGCGCAGAGCACCGCGGCAGAGTCAGATGCGCTGGCCGCGCTGATCGTCGCCTGCGTGGCCCAGGCCGCCAGAGACACCGACGAGCGGGTCCCGTACGTGGAGCTGCCCCACCGCCTGATCGAGGAGAACGTGTGGCGAGCGCTGCGCTTCGGACTCGACGGCGATCTGCTCGACCTCGAGCGTCTGGAGCCGTATCCCGGGGGAGCGGCGCTGGAGCGGCTGCTCGACTGGACCGCACCGATGCGCTCCGAGCTCGGCGTCGAGGTATCGCTGCCCTCGCTGAACGGCGCCCAGCGGCAGCGGCGGATGCTCGACACGGGGATGAGCATGCACGAGGTCTACGCGTACGTGCAGGCCGAGACTCGCGACACCTATTCTGGGGTATTGGAAACACCACGGAGGTGACCCTGTGAGCACAGGCCATACGGAAAGGGACCCCAGGGGGGCGGCCGGCCCGGCTACCGAGGAGGAGTTGCGCGCCGCCTACGAGGCCGAGATCAAGAAGATCCGCGTCGATCAGGTCCTGCTCGAAAACATCGTCTCGCTGATCAACCTGGGGATGCGCCGCACCGGTATGGCTCCCGGGACCGAGGACGAGCGCGACCTGGGACAAGTCCAGCTGGCGATCGAGTCGATCCGGGCTCTGCTTCCGATCGTCGAGCAGAGCTCGGCGCCCCAGGCGGGGCCGATCCGCGACGCGTTGTCGCAGCTCCAGCTCGCGTTCGTGAGGCTCGGCGGCGCGGCGTCGGGGGCGCCAGCGGGCGCGCGCCTTCGGGCCCGGGAGGCGACGGGCAGACCTCGCCGCCGGGCGAGGCCGCGCAGCCGGGGCCGCAGGGCCCGACCGGACCGGCGGAGCCGAGCCCTCCCAAGCCTGGCGAGCCCGGTCCCGCCCAGCGCAGCGGGCGCCTGTGGGTGCCCGGACAATAGCCCCGCTACCAGCCCAAAGGCGGTAGCGGAGCGCCGCGTAGACAGACGTTCCGGTCGGCGGCACGCTAGACTCGCGCGCGGCTTATGCCAAGGCCCACGCACCATCGCGGGGCCTTTTGCCGTTGTTGATCGGCGCGCTACCGCGCCTTAACCAAGAGCTTCTCCGGAGGACCCCCCTTGTCAAGCTTTCTGACGCATCACGGCGTCCTGGTTGCGCTCGTATGTGCCGCTGCCGCCCTCGTCTACGGCGCCACAACCTCGCGCGCGCTGCTGGCCCTGTCGCCGGGCAACGAGCGGATGCGCACGATCTCGGCGGCGGTACAGGAGGGCGCGTCTGCATACCTCAACCGCCAGTACACGACGATCGCCGGCGTCGGCATCGTCGTGTTCATCCTGCTGATCCCGATCCAGAACATCCGCGTGGCGATCGGGTTTCTGATCGGCGGCGTGCTGTCGGCGTCGGCCGGCTACATCGGCATGAACGTCTCGGTTCGCGCCAACGCGCGAGTGGCCGAGGCGGCGCGCGGGGGCGTCCCGCGGGCCCTCGCGGTCGCGTTCCGCGGCGGCGCGGTCACCGGCCTGCTGGTCGTCGGTCTGGCGCTGCTGGGTCTGGCGGGCTACTACGGCGTACTGACCTGGATCGGCGGCGAGAGCCAGCGCGACGCGATCAACGCGCTCGTCGGCCTGGGCTTCGGCGGTTCGCTGATCTCGGTCTTCGCCCGGCTGGGCGGCGGCATCTTCACCAAGGCCGCCGACGTCGGCGCCGACCTGGTCGGCAAGATCGAGGCCGGGATCCCCGAGGATGATCCCCGCAACCCGGCGGTGATCGCCGACAACGTCGGTGACAACGTCGGTGACTGCGCGGGCATGGCGGCCGACCTGTTCGAGACCTACGCGGTCACGGCGGTCGCCGTGATGCTGCTCGGCGTGCTGCTGTTCAGCCAGCAGTCGGCCGTGGCCATGTATCCGCTGATCCTCGGCGCGATCTCGATCGTGGCCTCGTTGATCGGCACCTACGCGGTCCGCTCAAAAGCGGGCAACGTCGAGCGCGCCCTGTACCAGGGGCTGATCCTGTCGGCCGGACTGGCGGCGCTGGCCTTCATCCCCGCCACCTACTGGCTGATGCATAACCTCACGCTGAAGGGAGGCGGCGCCGCCCCGCACTGGTGGAAGTTCTATCTGTGCTCGCTGATCGGGCTCGGCGTCACCGGCTGCCTGTTCGTGATCACCGACTACTACACCTCGACCCGGTTCTCCCCCGTGAGGCGGACCTCGCGAGCGTCCCAGACCGGCCACGCCACCAACATCATCCAGGGGCTCGCGGCCGGCCAGCAGGCCACCGGCGCGCCGGCGATCGTGATCGCGATGGGGATCCTCGGCGCCTGGAAGCTCGCCGGCGGCGGCACGAACGGGATCTACGGGATCGGTGTCGCGGTCATGGCGCAGCTGTCGCTGATGGGCCTGATCGTCGCGCTCGATGCGTTCGGGCCGGTCACGGACAATGCCGGCGGGATCGCCGAGATGGCCGACCTGCCCGAGGAGGTCCGCAACGTCACTGACCCGCTCGATGCCGTCGGCAACACGACCAAGGCCGTGACCAAGGGGTACGCGATCGGCTCGGCCGCGCTGGCCGCGCTGGTCCTGTTCGACGCCTTCCAGCGCGAGCTGCCGGCCAAGTACACGTTTTCGATCGGCAGCCCTCCGGTGCTGATCGGGCTGCTGATCGGCGGGTTGATGGTGTACCTGTTCACGTCACTCGCGATTGAGGCTGTTGGCCGCGCCGGCGGCGCCGTGGTCCAGGAGGTGCGGCGCCAGTTCCGCGACAAGCCGGGGATCATGGATGGCACCGAGCAGCCCGAGTACGGAGCGGCCGTCAGTCTGGTGACCAGGGCCGCGCAGCGCGAGATGATCGCCCCGGCGCTGATCCCGATCCTGATCCCGTTGATCGTCGGCCTGATCAGCGTCGAGGCCCTCGGCGGGCTGCTCATCGGGGTGATCGTGGTGGGTCTGTTCGTCGCCATTTCGATGACCTCCGGGGGTGGGGCCTGGGACAACGCCAAGAAGCTGATCGAGGACGGCGCTTACGGCGGCAAGGGGTCAGAGGCGCATGCCGCAGCGGTGACCGGGGACACCGTCGGGGATCCGTACAAGGACACGGCCGGGCCGGCGATCAATCCAATGATCAAGGTGGCGAACATCGTCGCGCTGCTGATCATTCCGTTGATTACATGAGCTTGGGGTGGGCGGGGGCTGGGCGGTCCGCCCTCGGGGCAGGAGCGGTGGCTTGTCGACTTTTTCGGCCTCGGTCATGGTTCACCGACTGCCCCGAGCGCGGACACCACAGCCCCCGCTGCCTTCGGTGCTCGCGAGGGTGATCCTGGCGCGGGATGTTCTTGAGGCGCGGGCGGCCGGCGCTTGAGGCGCGGGCGGCCGGCGCTTGAGGCGCGGGCTTGTGGGCGCTGCGGCAGGTCCTGGCGGATCCGAGTGGTCGACGAGCTACGCTGCGACCACAAATGGACAAATTTGAGCAGCAGCCCTCCGTTCGGCCACAGGAGGCCCTAGAGTTCGCGCCATGTTCATCCTGATCGTCGGGGCCGGGCGGGTGGGGTCGGCCATCGCCAAGCGTTCGCTCGAGGCCGGCCACGAGGTGTCGGTGCTCGACAGCGATCCCCTGTCGCACGAGCGCCTGGACAAGGATCAATCGACCAGCTGGGAGGATGCCGGAGGCCGCTTCACGGTCGGCGCGGCGCTCGAGGTCGACGGCCTCGTGGCGGCGGGGATCGAGGAAGCCGACGTGTTCATGGCGGCAACCAGCGGCGACAACACCAACCTCGTGATCGCCCAGCTTGCACAGCGACGGTTCAACGTTCCCCGCGTCGTCGTCCGCGTCGCCGACCCCGCTCGGGCCGCCTGGTATGCCGAGCAGGGACTCCTTACGATCTGTCCCACACAGCACGCGATCGAGCAGGCCGAGCAGGTGGTGCTCGCGCCCTGAAGGGAGTCGATAGCCGATGTACGTGATCATCGCCGGGGCGGGCAAGGTGGGGTGGAACCTGGCCCGAGAGCTGATCGCCAAAGACCAGGAAGTGACGCTGATCGAGTCCGATCACCGTCGCTACAGAATCGTCGAGGAGGAGCTCGAACACGCGGTCCAGTACGGCGACGCGACCGAGCTGTGGGTGCTCGAGCGTGCCGGCATCCAGCGCGCCGACCTGGTGATCGCGGTCACCGGCGACGACGAGGACAACATCCTGATCTGTCAGGTGGCCAAGGAGAAGTACGGCTGCGACCGGATCGTCGCCCGCGTCAACAACCCTCGCAACCTGCCCCATTTCAAGCTCCTCGGCGTGCAACCGGCAGTCTCGGCGACTGACCTGATTCTGCGTCTGATCGAGCACGAGGTGCCCGAGTACGGGCTGGTGCAGCTGCTGGCGCTCGAGGAGGAGCACCTGGAGATCATCGAGCTCGAGGTGGGACGGGGCTCGCCGGTCGCCGGGCAACGCGTCCAGGACGTCGAGCTGCCCGATGGTTCACTGATCATCTCCGTGCTTCGCGGCGGCACCGGTTTCGTGCCCAAGGCCGATTCGGTGATCGAGTCCGGCGACACCGTGATGCTGATTCTCGACCCGGGGCTCGAGGGGGACGTCACGCCGCGCTTCGCGCCTGAGGGCGCCGAAACGCCCGCCAGCTAGCGAGGTGCCACTAGTGCCCGCCGATCGCCAGGTCGACTTCCTGCTGATCGGCGGCGGGTTGGCGGCTGGCAACTGCGCGCGCTGGCTGCGTGACGGCGGAGCCGACGGCTCGATCCTGCTGGTCGGGCGAGAGCACGACCTGCCGTACGAGCGTCCGCCGCTGTCGAAGGGCTATCTGCGCGGCACCGAGACCCGCGACGAGGCGCTGGTGCGCAGCTCCGAGTGGTACGACGAGCACCAGATCGAGGTCCTGACCCGCACCTCGGCCATGAAGCTCGACCTGAGCGCGCGGACCGTCAAGCTGTCCACCAAGCAGGAGGTCAGCTTCGGCAAGGCGCTGCTGGCCACCGGTGCCAACGTGCTCCGGGTCAACGCACCGGGCGTCGAGCTCGAGGGAATTCATTACCTGCGCACATTCGCCAACGCCGATGCGATCCGCGAGGACGCCGCCGGCAAGCGTGTCGTGCTGATCGGCGGCTCCTATATCGCTGCTGAGGTCGCCGCATCGCTGACCGAGCTCGGCAGCAGCTGCTCGCTGGTGATGCTCGAGCCCGTCGTTCTCAGCCGGCATTTCGGGGTGCAGGCCGCAGGGTTCCTCCAGGAGGTCCTCGAGGCTCACGGGATCACGGTCTACGGCGACGATGAGCTGGATCGCTTCGAGGGGGCGGGCGGCCGGTTGACGAAGGTCGTGACCAAGGCCGGGCACGAGCTGGAGGCCGACGCGGTCGTGGTGGGGACCGGTGTCCACCCCGACGTGATGCTCGCCCGCGGTACCGGGCTGCAGCTGGGCGACACCGGCGGGATCCGCACCGACAGCCGGCTCGAGACGAGCGTCGAGGGCGTGTTCGCCGCGGGCGATGTCGCCGAGTACGAGAGCGTCATCCACGGCGGTCGGCGCATTCGGGTGGAGCACTGGGATGTCGCGTTTCACCAGGGCAAGACCGCGGCGCTCAACATGCTCGGCAGGGGCGTCGACTACGACGTCGTGCCGTACTTCTTCTCGGACCTGTCGGACTGGGCCGCAATCGAGTACGTAGGGCCGGCTTACCAGTGGGACCGCGAGGTGGTCCGCGGTTCACCGGATGACGGTGCGTTCACCGTTTTCTATCTCGACGGAAGACGGCTCGCCGGCGCGCTGACCGTGGGGCGCTCGGAGGATCTCGGGCACGCCCGGCGGCTGATCGCCTCCGGAGCCGATGTCGCAGACCGCGCCGACGAGCTTGGCGACCCATCGTCGAATCTCGAGGGTCTAGAAGGCTGAGTTCCTTCGCAGGCTGTTACAACGGCGGCCGGCGTCAGAGGCGGGCATGTGGATCGGGCGCACCTGCCACCCGTTGAGGTGGGGCTTGAAGTAGACGATCGGCATGCCGCTGGCGATCGCCCGCCCCGGCCGGAAGCCGACGTTGCCCACGTTGAGTCCGATCGCCCAGGCCACCTTGCTCTGAAGCCCGACAAGCGTGACCGGCTGACCGCAGGTCCGGATCCGCCCGGCGCCGCCGTCCTTGGCGATCACGCCCTGCAGGCGGACGATCTGCCTGCCCGCAAAGCGCGCCTGCGAGATGTCCGAGCGCGCCGTCTGGATGCGGCGGTGGGCCGTGGGGACCATAGACCCGACGAGCAGCGCGACCAACAGGATCGATCCTGCCGCGGTCGCACCCCTGAGCACGCCGTTGCTGCGGTCGCCCGGAGAGAACGCCAGCACACGCCCTACCGCAGAACCTGCGATCACCACCGCCATCGCGGCCGGCTCGAGCAGATAGCGGTTGGCGGCGGACCATCCATGCAGCGCCAGTCCGATCTCGAGCGCTACCCACAGGCAACCGGCCGCGACGAGCGTCAGCGTCACAAGATCCCTGCGAACGGCGGCGATCGCCACGCCGACGAGAGCCGCGACCTCGACCGGCCACCCGTTGAGTAGCCGCAGTCGGTCGAGCACACCGCCGATCTTGCTGCCGTGGATCACGTTGACGGCGTTGACCGTCCTCAGCGCGAGGTCACCGGAGATGAACCAGCTCTTGGAGGTGAGCGCAGGAATCGAGAACCAAAGCAGCGGGATACAGGCGATCCCCCCGGCGGTCAGCGCCCGCATCGACGGAACCGCTCGCCACGCCCACACCGCATACAGAAGCGTGAACGCCCACGCCTCCGGACGACCGAGAGAGGCCAGCACGAGCATCGTGAAAGCCAGCCGCGGGCGTTTGCAGAGATGACAGTCGATCGCGGCCAGGCACAGGGTGGCGATCAGCGGGTCCGAGCTGGCGATCAGAATCAGATGCGAGTAGGTGTCGATTCCCAGCAGAGCCAGGCCGGCAAATGCGCCCGCCACGTACGGTGCATAGGGCCGCTGGGGACATCGACCGGTGAGCATGTACGCGATCCGTGCCGCGAACACACAGCCCCCCAGCGCACCGGCGACCGCGGTCACCATCCACAGCCACACCTGGCCGCTGCCCGCAAGCGCGTACGGAAGCGTGAACAGGAACACCAGCGGCTTCCACGACGGCGCCCCATCGGTGTTGAGGTTCCAGTGCAACACCTGGCGGCCCCACACCATCCAACCGAACGCGTCGTATCCCGGTCGCATCCCGCTCGCGAGCACGACCACCACCGACACGCCCAGCACGACCAGGGTCACCAGCAACCACCCGAGCACGACGCGCGGATCCGCGGCGCGCGCCCGGCGCGCATGGCGCCGTGACTCAACCGCGCCGGGAATCAGCGGCGAACGCGTGGCCGGCTCGGTCGCCATCAGCTCATCACGCTAGAAGACTGCAGAATCAGCTCAGGCTATGAGAAATCCTCCTGTTCGGCATCGCCATACGCGGCGGCCGGCGCACCGTCGTCCGCCGCCGCCGTCCGGGGCCTGTTGCGCCCCGCGAACGTGTCCGTTTGACTGTGACAGTTCGGGCACAGCAGCTCGAGGTTCTCGAGCCGATTGTCGAGCCTGTCGCCGTTGATGTGATGGAGCGCCAGCGCGATCGGCTCCCGCCGCCAGTCCACGAGCCCACACCTCTCACAGCTCGACGCCTTGAGCCCCTCTTTGATGAGCCGGAGCTTCAGGTTGTTACGTCCCCGATACGCACCGGCCACCAACAGCTCCGACATCGGCGTTGCGCCCGGACGGGGGAGGATGGCGCCCCGCTTGACGGCGTCGGACCAGCTTGCGGACGTGAATCCGAATGCGTTCATGCACTCGCGGACGCTGTGGCCCTCGTCGTAATGTCGCTGTACCGCCTCCCAGTCATACCGTCTCGCGCATCGCTCGTCGATCGCCTCGCCGAGACGCCGGGCGTGGTAGCTGACCGTGGCTTTGCAGACCCCGAGCTGACGTGCGATCGCAGCACGCTCGATGCCGTCGGCGAGCATCTGCGCGACCTGCTCTCGCGTCTTGATCATGGACCACCGCAGCGCGGTCCGGTGACACGTAGCTGGGTGTGGGGCCCTCCGAATCGTCTCTCAACAATCGGCTCACGTGGTAGCTCACGGTCGTCGGAGCGAGATCAAGACGACGCGCGATCTCGGGCACCGTAAGCCCTGAAGCATGGAGCTCGGCGATCGCTTGACGGGTAGAGCGCACGAACATATGTTCGCAGGGCCGGCGGACGGTACCGATCTATACTCGACCAGGCGAAGGCCTCCTCATCAATACACTGGGGAATGGTGTAATGGCAGCACGCGACGCTCTGGACGTCGAAGTTGGGGTTCGAGTCCCTGTTCCCCAGTTCAAACCCTTGCTGGGCTCATGCCCCCTTACCGGGCCTCATAGCCCCTTACTGGGCTCATGGCCTTGCTGGGCCTCATCGCCCCTGGCTGGGCCTGATAGCGGTGCGAGTCGAGGGACCCCGCTACGGGTCCACGAACTCCGCCGGTTGCTTGGCGAGCCCAGCGGCCACCGCCGCCAGCTGATTGGGCGAACCGACCAGGCCGAGCTGGAGCTCTGCCTCCAGCGCCAGCGTCTCTTCGGGTGAACCGGTCCAGCTTGAGTCAAACAGCCGCTTGGCGGCTCGGACGGCATCAGGGGACCTGGTGGCGATCTCGGACGCGAGCCGGCGGGCATCGGTCAGCGGCTCGTCCGACACGCGGGTGACGATTCCCAGCTCGCCGGCTTGAACGCCTGAAATCACCTTGCCGGTGTAGGTGAGCTCCTTGGCGACGTCGATTCCGACCAGGCGCGGCAGCGTGCGGGTGATCGCCATGTCCGGGATTAGGCCCCATTTGACCTCCATCACCGACAGGCGAGCGTCCGGCGCCGCGATCCGGATGTCGGCGGCGAGCGCGATCTGAAGGCCGCCGCCGAGACAGTTTCCATGCACCGCCGCGATCACGGGCACGGGCAAGGCCAGCCAGTCGTAGGCAGCGCGCTGAAACCAGTTGGGGACGCCCTCGCGCAGTGGCTGGACCAATGCGCCGACGCCCTGGCCCGAGGACATGATGCTGGTCACATCGAGGCCCGAGCAGAAGCTCGGCCCGTCGCCGTGCAGAACCACCGCTCGCACTCCGGGCTCGCTCGCCAACCGCTCGGCCGCGGCCACGATGCCCTCGAACATCGGTATGTCGAGCGCGTTGTGCTTGTCGGCTCGGGTGAGGGTTACGAGGGCGACGTGGTCGGTGATCTCGACCCTGACCCGCTCGGCGGCTTCAGGATGCATCTGCGCGCGGCCCTATCCCTGTACAGCGACCGGGTCGCCGATCGTGACCGGCCCAGGCTCGAGCACCTCGCCGTAGATGCCGAAGGGGAGCGGCTCGGTGCTGGGGAGGTCGCGGCGGTAGCCGGCCAGCAACTTCAAGGTCGGTAGGGTGACCTGGGCGGTCTCGGGATCGCGACTGGTGATCGCGCAGCGACCCACGTTGCCGTGCATGGCCACCCGAGCCGGCCCGATGCTGACCTCGCGGCCCACCCAGGAGTCCTCCTCGTGGGGAGCGAGGCCCTCCACTTCGACGAGCATCCGGAAGCGGCGCGGGTCGACCGAGTCGGCATCGGCGAGCTGGGCAAGGTGCTTGATCGACGCGCAGGAGATCAGCGACACCGCACCGCTTCGGCCGCGGTCGACTCCCACCTCCGGCTCGGCGATTCGCAGCGGCGCCCCGATGAACTCCGACAGCGCCTCCGCCCACGGACCGGCCACGATCCGGGCCTCGCAAGAGCGCGAGAAAAAGGCGATCGTCCGCGTCTCCGCGTGCCGGACCTCGGCCGCGACCCGGATCCCATCGGGCAGCGTCAGCGCGAGCTCGCGGCGGTCAGGGTCATAGCTGCTGAGCACGGTCTGGAGCCTGGGAAAGCGCTTTGCGTTGACCATCCGGTCGCGGTCGTCGAGCACGCAGAACGTGCGGTCGCCCTGGGCGCCGAGCGCGCCGAGCTCGATCCGCTGTACGCGGCAGATACGCGTGCTCTTGACCGCCGTCAAGCTCAGTCCCGAGACGAAGGCTCCCATGGCCTCAGGCGCTGGCCTGCTCGGCCCAGTCGCGGTACAGCTCCCAGTAGCACCCTTCCTCGTCGAGCAGCTCGTCGTGCGTGCCCTGCTCGACGATCTCGCCGTGCTCCATGACCAGAATCCGCGAGGCGTGCCTGATCGTCGAGAGCCGATGGGCGATCACGATCGATGTCCGGCCGGCGACCAGGCGACGAAGGCCGTGCTCGATCAAGCTCTCGGTCCGCACGTCGACGTTCGAGGTCGCCTCGTCGAGCACCAGGATCCGGGGGTCGGCCACGAGCGCGCGGGCAAATGCGACCAGCTGGCGCTGACCGGCCGACAGCTGCACGCCGCGTTCGCCGACCTCGGTGTCGTAGCCATGCTCGAGCGCCATCACGAAGCCGTCGGCGCCGACCGCGCGAGCCGCCTCGCGAATCTGCTCATCGGTCGCATCCGGCCGGCCGAAGGCGATGTTCTCGCGCACGGTGCCGCTGAACAGGAATCCCTCCTGGGGAACCACGCCCATCTGCGATCGCAGCGATTCGGCGGTCACCGAGCGCAGATCTTGGCCGTCAACCTTCACCGAACCTTCGGTTGGGTCATAGAAGCGCGCCACCAGCTTGGCGAACGTCGACTTGCCGGCGCCCGTCTCGCCGACGAGCGCCACCGTCTCCCCGGGCGCGATCACCAGGTCGATGTCGCGAAGCGCCCACGGGTCCTCAGCACCCGAGCCGTACTTGAACGAGACATGATCGAAGCGCAGCTCGCCGCGGATCCGCGGCAGCTGCTCCGCGTCGGGAGCGTCGACGAGCTCAGGCCGTTCGTCGAGCAGGCCGAAGATCTTGTCCAGCGCCGCCATCCCCGACTGGTAGGTCGTATACAGCTGAGAGAGCTGCTGGATCGGGTCGAAGAAGTTGTTCAGCGCCGCGATGAACGCGAACACCACACCGGTCGAGGTGTGACCGTTGATCGCCTCGATCCCGCCGATCACGAGGATCTCCACCGTCACCAGCGCCGACAGGAGCTCGACCCCGGGGAAGTAGGCCGCGTTCAGGCGCACGGTGGTCATGTTGGCGGCCCGGTTCTCGTCGTTGAGGGCGCGGAAGTGGCGGATGTGCTGGCGCTCCTGACCGAACGCGCGCACCACCCTGATCCCCGACAGTGACTCCTGCAGGTAGCCCGTGATCGTCGCGATCTTCTCCCGCGTCAGCCGGTAGGCGTCGGCAGACGCGATCCGGAACGCCAGTCCGCCGAGCGCCAGCAGCGGGAGCGCGATGAACGTCAGCAGAGCGAGATGAAAGTCGAGCACGAGCAGGATCACGACCACGCCGATCAGCGTCAGGCTCGACTGGATCAGCGTCGCCAGGCCATCCTCGACGAGCTGGTCGAGCGCCTCGACGTCGTTGGTCATCCGCGAGATGACAACGCCGGCGCGATTGCGCGAGTAGAACCCGATCGAAAGCGACTGCAGATGCGCGAACAACTTCAGACGCAGGTCCTGCAAGGCCCGCTGACCGACCCACCCCACCAGGTAAGTCTGCGCGTAGGTGGCCAGCCCATAGACCACGGCCGAGAGCAGGAACACCACCACGACCCGATCGAGCGTGCCCACGTCGTGGCGCTCGATGCCTTTGTCGATCGCGATCTTGGCCAGCGGCGCGGGGGCCAGCGATGCGGCGGTGGCGAGCACGAGTGAGGTGAACATGGCTGCCACCCGCCAGCGGTAGGGAGCGAGCAGCTCCGCGAGGCCGCGCAGCTTGCGGCCGCGCCCGCCGGTCTCGCGCAGCCGCCGCCTGAGCTCGAGTCCGGTCACGCTCACAGCCACCACCTGAGTTCGAGTCCGGTGACGCTCACAGTCCTGCCACCTCCGCCGTCCTGCGATTCAGGAACACCTGGTCGGGCATGCCCTTCTCGACGATCTCGCGGTACAGGTCCGAGCTTTCGAGCAGCTCGGAGTGCGAGCCGTCTGCCACCAGCCGCCCGTCCTCCAAAACCAGGATCCGGTCGGCCAGCGCGATCGTCGAGAGGCGGTGAGCGATCACGAACGTGGTGCGATCGGCAAGCAGCTCTCCGAGTCCGGATTTGATCTCCATCTCGGTCGAGGAGTCGACCGAGGAGGTTGCGTCGTCGAGGATCAGGATCCGCGGATCGGCGAGGATCGCGCGGGCGATGGCGATTCGCTGGCGCTGACCGCCCGAAAGCGTCAGGCCACGCTCGCCGATCCGGGTGTCGTACCCATCGGGCAGTTGCTCGATGAACTCCGCGGCCTGGGCGGCCGTGGCGGCCCTGCGCACGTCCTCGCGGGCCGCGTCGGGCCGGGCGTAGGCGATGTTGTCATGGACGCTGGCCGAGAACAGAAACGGATCGTCATTGACGATCGCGATCGCGTTGCGGAGGCTGACCAGATCCACCGAGCGCACGTCGGCGCCGTCGATCTCGACCCGTCCCTCGGTGACGTCATACAGGCGCGGCAGCAGCTGCACCAGCGCCGACTTGCCCGAGCCCATCGCGCCGACGAGTGCAACCGTCTGGCCCGCCGGCACATCGAGGCTGATATCGCGCAGCGCGGGGTGGACCGCCCCCTCGAACGTCAGGCTGGCGTGACGCAAGGTCACCCGCCCGCCGCCGTCGGGGAGCGGCGGTGCGTCTGGCGGCGCGACGATCCGCGGCTCACGATCGAGGATCTGGAAGATGCGGGCGCCCGAAGCGGTCGATCGCTGAGCCGCGCCGAGCATGTAGCCGAGCGTCCGCATCGGCGAGATCAGCATCAGCAGATAGGCGTAGAAAGCGGTGAAGGCACCCACGCTGATCGTCCCGTTGATGACCTCGCGACCGCCGAACAGGAGGATCGCGGCCAGGCCGAGGTTGGGCAGCAAGCTGATCAGCGGGTTGAAGAAGGCCTGGATCCGAGTCGCGTAGACCTGCTGCTCGAAGACGCGCTGGACGGAGTGCCCGAAGCGGTGAAGCTGGCGCTCCTCCTGGGCGAACGCCTTCACCACGCGGACTCCCGAGACGTTCTCCTCGACGTCGGCGGTCAGCTCGGCAATCCGCTGCTGGGCCTCCTGCATCGCCGGCCGGGACTTGTGGCCGTAGCGGTTGGCGATCAGGATCACGAACGGCACCGGCGCGAGCGAGATCGCGGCCAGGCCGGGCTGGAGCAGGAACATCGCCACCGCGGCGAGCAGGATCGTGACGACCGACTGAGCGATGAAGATCAGGCCATACCCGAGAAAGAACCGCACCGACTGCAGGTCGACCGTCGCCCGCGACATGAGCTGTCCGGTCTGCTGGCGGTCAAAGAACGAGAGCTCCAGGCGCTGCAGGTGGCTGTAGAGGCGGTTGCGCAGGTCCACCTCGACTCCGAGCGACACCTGCCCGGCGATCAACCGCCGAAACACGCTGAGCACCAGCCGCACCAGCCCGGCGGCGGCGATCGCGATCGCGAGCATCACCAGGTCGTGGTGGCTGTGCGCTCGGATTGCGTTGATCGCCAGACCGGTCAGCCAGGGGATCAACACGGTCCCGGCCAGCGCGCCGAGGGCGAGCAGGAACGACCAGATAACGCCCCGGCGGTAGGGGCGCAGGAAGCCGAGCAGGCGCCAGAACGTAGACATACTTCATAAAGTATAGTGGCTGCTGTTACGAGGCGCGTCGCCGGTCTGGGGGGTAGATGCCACGTGGCCAGCGATTAGCATCGCGGCGATGCTCGAGTCACAGCGTGAACGGCTCGCCGCGGCCGGCCGGCGCCTCGCCGCTGAGGGTCTCGTGACCGGCACGGCCGGCAACGTCTCCGAGCGCCACCGCGACCTGGTGGCCATTTCGCCAACGGGAGCGGTGCTCGAGCGCCTCGAGCCGGCGCAGATCGCGGTCGTGGACCTCGAGGGCAGACAGGTCGAGGGACCCGTGCGGCCGACGTCGGAGCTTGCTCTTCATCTGACCGCCTACCGGCGCCTGGGCGCGGGCGCCGTGGTCCACGCGCACCCGCCGGTGAGCACCGCGCTGGCGTGCGTGCTCGACGAGCTGCCGGCGATCCATTACCAGATGGTCGAGCTCGGTGGCCCGGTCAGAGTGGCCCGCTACGCGACCTTCGGCACCGACGAGCTCGCCGAGCTGACGCTCGATGCGCTGGAGGGCAGGTTCGCGGTGCTGATGGCAAACCACGGCACGCTGACCTACGGCGATGGCGTCGAGTCCGCCGTGCAACGCTCGCTGCTGCTGGAGTGGTCGGCGACGCTCTACTGGCGCGCGGCCGCAATCGGAACGCCGCGCTCGCTCGACGAGCAGCAGCTGAGCGCGGTCCGCCACCAGCTTCAGCAGCGCAACTATGGGTCGCTGCTCGGGGTTTGATCGCCGTGGGCCAGAGGAGGATCACGCGACGCGGCTTTGTCGCCGCGACAGTGGCCAGCGGCGCCGCGGCGTCGCTGCCGCAGAGCGCCGCGGCCGCCAAGCCACGCCCCAGAGCGTGGCGGGTAGACGTGGTTGTGGTCGGAGCCGGGATCGCCGGGCTCACCGCCGCCCGCCGGCTGATGCGGGCCGGTCACTCGGTGCTCGTGGTGGAGGCGCGCGACCGGGTCGGGGGACGGATCTGGAATCACGACCTCGGCCACGGTCACGTTTCCGAGCGAGGCGCAACCTTTATCGGTCCGACCCAGAACCACCTGAGCAGGCTCGCCCGCGAGCTGCGCGTCGACACCTTCCCGGTCTACGACAAGGGCGACGACGTGTACGTCGCCGACGGAGAGCGTCTGACCTACAGCGACCGCGGGCCGTTCGGCACCGCGCCCCCCGACCCTACGATCGCGCCGGAGCTGGCGCGCATCGTGCTGGCGATCGACCAGCTCTCGACGACCGTACCCGTGCACGCGCCGTGGGAGGCGCCCGACGCGACCGCTCTCGATGGGCAGACGCTGCAGACCTATCTCGAACAGCAAGGTGCGCCGAAGCGCCTGCAGGAGCTCTCCAGCGCCGCCCTGCGGGCGATCGCCGGGGCCGAGCCGCGGGAGCTGTCGCTGCTGTTCACCCTGTTCTACATCGCCGCCTCGGGCGACCCGAAGCATGCGGGGACGTTCCAGCGCAACTTCAACACCCGCGGTGGGGCCCAGGCCAGGCGGTTCGTGGGCGGCTCGCAACTGCTTGCGATCAAGCTCGCCGCCCAGCTCGGTGACCGAGTGGTACTCCGCGCGCCGGTGCGCCGGATCGTCCAGGGCCAAGCCGGCATCAGCGTCGTCTGCGACCGGTTCACGGTCCAGGCCCGGCGCGCGATCGTGGCGATCCCACCGACACTCGCCGGAAGGATCGATTACGAACCGATCCTTCCGTTCGAGCGCGATCAGCTGACCCAGCGCTACGGCCAGGGCACGTTGACCAAGGTCACCGTCGTCTATCAGCGACCCTTCTGGCGCGCCAAGGGACTGACCGGGTCGGCCGTCGCGACTGGGTTTCCGTTGAGCGTTACGTTTGACGATTCGCCGCCCGGGGGGCGCCCGGGGGTGGTGTTCGGGTTCGTCGGTGGGGACAATGCCCGCCGCTATGCAAGATTTTCGGGGAGCGACCGGCGCGCGGCCGTGCTGGGCCAGCTTGCGAGCTTCTTCGGGAGCGAGGCCAGGCGGCCCCGGGAGTTCTTCGAGACCAACTGGAGCCGGCAGCGCTGGTCGCGGGGATGTCCGGTCGGATTCCCCGCGGTGGGATCGTTTGCGAGCTACGGACCGTGGCTGCGCAAGCCTGCGGGTCGCATCCACTGGGCCGGCACAGAGACCGCCACCTACTGGAACGGCTACATGGACGGAGCGGTCAGCTCGGGCGGGCGGGCCGCCGACGAAGCTGATCGCCGAGCTCTGAGCGCCCCGGCGGGCGCCGCGCGGCGGCGCGCAGCGCCCAATAGGGTCTGAGCAGCACAGGCAAAGGAGAATGGGGCCCATGGCCACCGTCCGCGAAGCGACGTTCGATCTATTCCGCGCGCATGGGATGACGACGATCTTCGGCAACCCCGGTTCGACCGAGCTGCCGATGCTGGCCGAGTTCCCGGACGACTTCACCTACGTGCTGGGCCTTCAAGAGCAGGCGGTGGTGGGGATGGCCGACGGGTTCGCCCAGGCCAGCGGCCGGCCCACGCACGTCAACCTGCACACGGCCCCGGGCGTCGGCAACGCGGTCGGCGCGATCTTCACCGCCCAGGCGAACAAGTCGCCGCTGGTGATCACGGCCGGCCAGCAGGTCCGAGCACAGATCACGATCGAGGCGAACCTGACCAACCGCGACGCGACCTCGGTGCCGCAGCCCTATGTCAAGTGGAGCCACGAACCGCCTCGCGCCCAGGACGTGCCGAACGCGATCGCCCGGGCGATCCACCATGCGGCCCTGCCCCCGCGCGGTCCGGCGTTCGTCTCGATCCCCATGGACGACTGGGCCCAGGAGGCAGATTCCGACCGGGCCGCCGGCGCCCTCGCGCGCACGACCACCGGCCGCACCGCGCCCGACCCGGCGGCGCTGAACGTGCTGGCGGCGAGGCTCGCCGAGGCGCAGCGGCCGGTCCTGGTGGCCGGTCCCGACATCGACGCCGCCGGCGGCTGGGACGCCGCGGTCGCACTCGCCGAGAAGCAGCGGCTGCCGGTGTGGGCGAGCCCCGCCACCGGCGGCTCGCGCCTCGGGTTCCCCGAGCGCCACCCCCAGTTCGCCGGGATCCTGCCGCCCGCGATCGGTCCGCTGAGCGAAACGCTGAAAAACCACGACCTGGTGCTGGTCGTGGGCTCGTCGGTGTTCCCGTACTACCCCTACCTGCCGGGGCCGCTGCTCGCGGCGAACACCGAGCTGGTGGCGATCACCAGCGACCCGGGCGAGGCCGCCCGGGCACCGATGGGCGAGGCGATCGTGGGCGACGTGGCGCTCGCGCTGGAGCGGCTGCTCGAGCTCGTGCCCGAATCCCAGCGCCCCGCGCCGGACCCGCGCCCCGAACCGCCTGAGCCTGCGCAGGCGCAGCCGCTGAGCGGCTCGGAGGCGATGGCGGCGCTGGCCGACGCGTGGCCGGCCGACGCGATCGCGGTCGTCGAGACCCCGTCGTGCACGCTGGCGTTGCGCAACCGGCTGCGCATCTCGCGCCCCGGCAGCTACTACTTCTCGGCCAGCGGCGGGCTGGGCTTCGGGATCGCGGCCGCCGTTGGTGTCCAGCTCGCTCAGCCCTCGCGTCCGGTCGTATGCGTACTCGGCGAGGGCTCGGCGCAATACGGGATCACCGCTCTGTGGAGCGCGGTCGCCTACAAGGCACCCGTGACCTTCCTGGTGCTTCGCAATGATGAGTACATGATCCTCAAGTGGTTCGCGATGCTCGAGCAGGTCAGCGGCGCCCCCGGGCTCGACCTGCCCGGCCTCGACGTCGCCGCCGTGGCCTCTGCATACGGCATCAAAGCGCGCGAGGTCTCCGGGCGCGAGCAGCTGACTCAGGCGCTGCGCGAGGCGATCGCCGCCGGCGATGGCCCGCGCCTGGTGCAGGTCCAGGTCGCCACGGGTATGTGGCTGGAGTAGATGGCCACCACCGTCCACGCAGCCGAGCGCCACCCGCTGGCCCCCGAGACCCAAACCCCCGCGCCGGACCGCGCCCCGGACTGGGTCGCGCACGGCACGCCGGAGCCCCTGCGTAGCAGGCTGATCGCCGCACTGGGCGCCGAGCAGGTCCTGGCGCGGGCGCTGGACCTGGTCCGCTACGCATCGGATGCCAGCCCCTACCGACTGATCCCCAAGGCCGTCGCCCGGCCCCGCGACGCCACGGACGTGGCGGCGCTGCTGCGCACCGCCTCAGAGCTCGAGACCCCGGTGGTGTTCCGCGCCGGCGGCACCAGCCTCAACGGACAGGCGCAGACAGACTCCATCCTGGTGGATGTCCGCCACCACTTCAAGCAGGCGAGGATCGAGGACTCCGGCGCCACCGCTCGCCTGCAGCCGGGGGTCACGCTGGGGCTCGCCAACCGCCTGCTCGCGCGCTACGGCCGGCGCTTGGGGCCCGACCCGGCGAGCACTAACATCGCCTGCGTCGGTGGGGTGGTGGCCAACAACTCGGGCGGCATGCGGTGCGGGATCGTGGCCGACTCCTATCGGACGGTGCGCGCGATGACCCTGGTGCTGGCCGACGGGACGATGATCGACACGGCCGCGGCCGGCGCCGAGCAGCGCTTCGCACAGGCAAACCCCGAACTTGCGGCGGGCCTGGCGCAGATCCGCGACGAGATACGGGCCGACCCGGAGCTCGCACAGCGGATCGCACACAAGTTCGAGATCAAGAACACGACCGGCTATCGCCTGTGCGCTTTTCTAGACGCCGACACGCCGCTCGAGATCTTCAGGCGGCTGGTGGTGGGCTCGGAGGGGACGCTCGCGTTCGTGGCCGAGGCGGTGTTCGAGACCGTCCCGCTGGGCCGCCATACCACCGTCGCGCTCGCCTGTTTCGAGGACCTCGATAGCGCCGCGGCCGCGGTGGAGCCGCTGGTGCAAGCGGGAGCGACAGCGACCGAGATGATGATCGCTTCGACTCTGATCGCCGCCGCTCACAACATGCCCGGCACGCCCGAGGAGTGGAAGGAGCTGCCGCTGAGCTCGGCGGCTCTGCTGGTCGAGTTCCGCGCGCAGGAGGCGGAGGCGCTCGACGAGCCCGAGCGCATCGCTCTGCAGATCCTGGAGGGGCGGCTGCTGATCGGCAAGCCTGGCTTTACCCGCGATCGCGGGCAGGTGGAGATGCTGTGGCACGTGAGAGAGGGCATGTACGGGCTGTTGGCCGCCATCAGGCCCCCGGGAGCGACGCTGATCACCGAGGACGTCTGCGTACCCCCCGCGCAGGTGGCGGCGGCCGCCAAGGACATCCAGGCGCTGCTGAGTAGGCACGGCTTTTTGCCGGGCGTCGCCGGCCACGCCTCGGCGGGCAACCTCCACTTCACCCTCGCGCCGGAGTTCGCAAAGCCCGAAGATCTCGAGCGCTACGACGCGTTCATCCACGAGCTGGTCGAGCTGATAATCGACCGTTACGACGGGTCGCTCAAGGCCGAGCACGGCACGGGGATCAACATGGCTCCGTTCGTGCAGCGCGAGTGGGGGAGCAAGGCGACCGAGCTGATGTGGCGGGTCAAGACGCTCGCCGACCCGGCCGGGATCCTGGGCCCCGGGATCGTCCTCAACCGCGACCCGGAGGTGCACCTGCACAACCTCAAGAGCGTTCCCGAGGTCGAAGAAGCCATCACCAAGTGCATCGAGTGCGGCTTCTGCGAGCCGGTCTGCCCCTCGCGCAACGTCACCACCACGCCCCGCCAGCGGATCGTGCTGCGGCGCGAGATGGCCCGCCAGCCGCCCGGCTCGCCGGTGCTCGAAGCGCTGCTTGCGCAATACGAATACGACGCGATCCAGACCTGCGCCGCCGACGGCTCGTGCGCGACCGCGTGCCCGGTGGCGATCGATACCGGCAAGCTGGTCAAGCAGCTGCGACACCGCGCGCACAGTCCTCGGGCAGAGCGCGCAGCGCTTGCCGTCGCGCGGCGCTACGCACTCGGCGAGCGCCTCGCACGGGTGAGCGTGGGGGTGGGTGGCCCCGCCGCCCGCGCCGCCGGGCAGGTGTTGTCGGCGTGGACGGGCAGCGTGCCACGGGCCGCGCCCTCCGGTCTTCCGCCGACAGCGAAGATCGGCGCCGCCGCGGTGTACGTCCCCTCGTGCCTGAACCGCATCTTCGGCAACGCGCGCGGCGCGGCCCCGCGACCGACGCTGCCAGAGGCGCTGGTCACGGTCTCGGCCCGCGCCGGACTGCCGCTGTGGATCCCCGACGACGTGGTCGGCCACTGCTGCGGGGTGCCCTGGAGCTCGAAGGGATATCGCGCCGGTCACGAGCACATGAGCGCCCATACCGCGGCGGCGTTGCGCCGCTGGAGCGACAGCGGCCGCCTGCCGGTGGTGATCGACGCCAGCTCCTGCACGCTCGGGGTCCTCACCGAGCTCGGCCTCGACGGGGTCGAGGTGCTGGACTCGATCGCCTGGGTGCACGACCATCTGCTGCAGCGGCTGTGGATCTCTCGCCGGCTGGGGAGCGTCGCCGTTCACCCCACTTGTGCCTGCACGCAACTCGGCCTCACGGGCAAGCTGTGTGCGATCGCCGAGCAGATCGCTGAGGAGGTCTCAGTTCCGGCCGCCACGGGTTGTTGCGGGATGGCCGGCGACCGCGGCTGGCTTCACCCCGAGCTGCCCTCGACCGCGCTGGGCGAAGTGACGCGCGAGCTGGACGGCCTCACGCTGGACGCCTGCGTGTCGAGCAACCGGACCTGTGAGCTGGCGCTGTCACAGGTGACTGGCCGGGACTACCGATCGTTCGTGCTCGCGCTGGAGGAGCTCACGAGGTGACCGCCGGCTCGCCGCCCGCTCCCGGCGCGGGCCTGTGCGACACCTGCCGGCACCAGCAGATGGTTCGCAATACACGAGGCTCTGCGTTCTCGCTCTGCCGCCGCTCCAAGGACGAACCCGACCGCTTCCCGCGCTACCCCCGGCTCCCGGTGCAAAGCTGCGCCGGCTACGAGCGGCGCGAGCCTACTGCGGCGGAAGCGGATCGAGGACGATGAGGTTGCTCCCGTCCTGGGCCTGCTGAAGCTGCTCGGAGAACAGGCCGTGGGCGGTGATCTGATCCACCAGGCCGGCCTCGGGGGCCTTCGGCATCTCGGCCACGGTCGGCGGGAACTGCTCGGGCAGCGTGGCGCTCAGAGGGTGGTCGAGCAGCGGCTGGAGCTCCTGGCGCACGAACAGCACGGCGATGTCGACGGGCTTGTTCGTCGTGGAGTCCGAGGTCGGCAGCTTCTTCGACAGCGTGCTGGTCTGCTGGGTGTGGCCCGGCGGCAGGATCGCCACCACGTTGTCGGCGCCGCTGATGTATTTGAACGTGTACAGGGCCAGCTCGAGCGCCTCGCGGCGCAGCAGCAGCAAGCGGTTCGTGGACCGAGTGCCGATCCCGATCGCACAGTTCTTGCCGCCGATCCCGCACAGGTTGTAGGCGATCGTGTTCCCGCCCAGCAGCGACACGGCGCTCGAGCTGGGATTCGTTCTCACGGCGACCTGCAGGCCGCTGGAGGAGCTCGGGCTCCCGTTCGCCGCCGCCTCGGCGGCCGCGGTCGCCTGCGCGGTGGACTCGAGGTTCACGACCGTCACCACCGCAAGCTGGTCGACCGCCGACAGCCGGTACAGCGGCGCGACGTGGTCGGCGATCTCCCGCGCGCCGAGCGTCCCGCCGTCGGTGGGGGCCCAGCTGGACCAGGGCTGCTGGTGCGTGGTGCGGCCGCCGCCGCTGATGGCCACCGCGATCGCGACCACGAGCGCCCCGATCCCGAATCCCACCAGCAGCGCGGTGGCGGTGCGGAATCTGTGCGCGTGCGGCGATCCCGGCGCGCGCCGAGCGCGGCGCCGCGACCTGGCCGAGGACGCAGGCAGCGCCGTGCTCACCGTCTGCTCCTCGGTGGATCGGACGATCGGTGTCGGGTCGCTCATACGCGGGGCCAGGTCTCGGGGTCCATGAGGTCGAGCTCGGGCCGCTCGAGCCGGACGCTGTCGAGCAGCTCGCCGACCTCGTCGCCGTGGAGCTCCTTGCGCTCGACGAGCTCGTCGGCGATCCGGTCGATGCCGTCGCGGTTGTGGGCCATCAGCGCGTAGGCGGTCACGTAGGCCTGACCGAGGATCTGAGCCGCCGCCCGCTTCTTGTCCGGATTGCGCAGGATCGCCCCGACCGGATCCTCGGTGAGCATGCTCGACCCCCCGGCACGGTTCATGATCGCCGAGCCGATCCGCTCGAGCCGGTCAGAGACCGCTTCGCTGCGTTCGTCGGGCTCGAGGCTGGCGGCGATGTGCACGGGGTCGGCGCCCATCGCCCAGATCCCCACCATCGCCGCGGCGGTGGCGGTGGCGCTCCCGACGTCGCCGCTGACGCCCTGGCTGTTCTCTCCGTAGAACACGTGCTCGGCGGCCATCGCCCCGAGCGTCATGATCAGCCCTCCCATCACCCGGCTGCGGAAGTGCGAGAAGCGCTCGTCCTTCTCCATGCTCTGGTAGTGCCCCAGCGAGCCGCCGCGCTTGCGGATCGAGAGGCGCGTCGAGAGGACGTCCTTCTCCAGGTAGACGTGACCCGCGGCGGCGTGCCCGGCCTCGTGGATGGCGACCGCGCGCGTCTCCTCCTGGATGTACTCGATGTTCTGTGCGGTGCCGGTCTCGACGGTGGTCATGGCCTCGACGATGTCGCGCCATGCGAATTCCCTGCGGCCCTCGGTATGGGCGATCGTCAGCGCCATCGAGCAGCACTGCTCGATCATCGAGGGCGAGTAGCCGTTGGTGATCCGGGCCAGCTCGTCGCGGCGGCGGTCGGTGTCGAGATCGGGCTCGTGCGCCACCTTGCCGAGGTACAGGTCGAGGATGTCCAGCCGGTCGTCCTTGGTCGGGGTGCGGAACCAGATGTGGCGGCCCATCCGGCCCGGGCGGGTGAGCGCCGGATCGAGCACGGTGATCGGCACGTTGCAGGCGCCGATGAAGTAGATCTGCTCCGAGCGCGGGCGCGGCGGCCGCAGCCGCAGCGGGATCTTGCCGACCTTCGAGGGGACCACGAACATCGCATCGAGGAACGTGTTGAACTTGTTGGTCATCACCTTGCGCATCAGCGGCGGCTCGTCGATGCCGTCCATCACCACCAGCAGCTGGTTGAGCGCCATTCCGCCCATGCCGCCCATGCCGAAGCCGGGATAGAAGCGCTGGATGCGTTCGGTCGCCCGCGCCATGAACGTCGAGTAGCCGGTGGCGGACGATTCAGCGCGCTGGGCGAACAGCTTCTCGCGCCAGGCGCGCGATTCGATCACCACATCGCCGCTTGAGGTCAGCGAGCCGTTGGGCCCGAAGAAGCAGAGGTCGTGGATCGAGGCCGGCTCAGCCGCGCTGGTTCCCAGGCCGCCGCCGAGCGCCTGGCGTCGCATGCCCACGGCGTCGATCTCGTCGATGAACACGATGCACTGACCGCCCCACTTGGCGGCCAGCTTGCGCGCCTTGCGGGCCAGAAACTGGACGGTGATCGCGTCCATGCCGATGAACATGCCCGCGAATCCCGAGCCCGGGATGGTCACGAACGGGCAGTTGAAGTTGGTCGCGATCGCCTTGGAGATCATCGTCTTGCCGGTCCCCGGTGCGCCGAGGAACAGCAGCCCGCGCTCGCGCTTGCCGCCGGCCTTCTCGAACTCTTCGCCCGACTGCCACAGCGTGATCACGCGGGTGATCTCCTCCTTGGCCTCTGCCTGGCCGCGGACATCCTCGATCTTCACGCCCCAGCTCGCGTCGCCGGGCTCATAGCCGCGGATCTGGCGCACGGCGAAGAACAGAAACGGCCCGAAGAAGATCGCGAAGTTGACGAAGAACAGCAGCGGCAGCTGGATGAAGATCAGCGCCAGCTGGGGCAGGGTGTCGGGCGGGAAGATCTGCCGCAGGCCGGCGAACGGGTTGAAAAACGGCGCGCTGACGCCGGCGAACGCGAACAGCAGCTGGCACAGGGCCAGCAGCAGCAGCACGAACAGCGCATAGAACGGGAGCCGGCGGAACTTGCCGCGCCAGAACCAGTAGCGGCGCCGGGCGACGATGTCCTCCTGCTTGAGACTGGGGTCGGCGCCGTACAGACTCGGTGACGGGATCAGCTTGCGGGTCACGACCTCCACCAGCCCGCGGAACATCACCACCGCGATCACGGTCACCAGCAGCGCCGGGATCAGCCCCAGGTGATTTGAGTCGAACAGGATCACGAAGAACGCCGGCGCGGTCAGCAACGCGACCAGCGTGGCCGCGCGCGTCAGCCGGCGCCATTCCTGCGCGAGCGCAGCCGAATGCTGGTTGATCGCTCCGCTGACCCGCGGACTCTCCTCGGCGTAGGCCATTGGCGTTATTGAGGGTACAGGGGACAGGGTGAGAGGGGGCCATCTTCTCCCCATCTGCCGCGCGAGCTATCGCTTTGCGATAGGGTGCCGCGACTTTAGGTAACCCCTTCGGGAGGAGCTTTATGCACTTTCGGACAGGGGCCGTTGGAGTCTGCGCATCTGTCGCCGCCGCGCTTGCGGTCGCGGTTCCAGCTGCGACGGCCTCAACGCCCCGTTCAATGGTACGGCTGCGTAATTCAGTCTCGCACGCCGCCTCGCGCGCGCCGCGGGTAGGCACGGTCGCCGGCAACAGCCGGATCGACTTCCAGGTCGACCTCAAGCTGCCCGATCAGCAGGCTGCGGAGGCGTTTGCCAGCGCCGTCTCGACCCCGGGCAGTTCGGCTTACGGTCACTATCTGACGTCGGCCCAGTGGGAGGCCCGCTTCTCGCCGTCGGCCAGCGACGTCCAGCAGGTCGCGACGTTCCTGCACCAGAGCGGCTTCACGGTGGGCAAGGCATCCGCTGACCGCATGGAGGTCCCTGCGTCGGGCACTGCCCGCCAGATCGAGCAGGCGTTCGCCACCTCGCTCTCGATGTACCGGGTTCAGGGCCACAGCGTGCGCCTGGCGGATTCCAACCTCGCCGTGCCCGCCAACATCGCCGGCCTGGTGGGGGGCGTGACCGGCATCAACCAGATCCTGGCAAAGCCCGCCGGCACGACCGGCGCCGACACGACTGCAAGCGCGCCCCAGGCAACGCCCGGCAAGAGCATCCCACAGCCTCCGGGGTTCCGCGTCGCGCCGCCTTGCGGCAGCTACTACAACCAGTTGACCGACTCGGTCTTGCCGCCGTACGACAACGGCTACCCGGCTAATCCGCCCTGGGCGGTGTGCGGCTACACGCCGCCGCAGTTCCGCAGCGTGTACGGGCTGACCGACGGCTCCGACAGCGGGACCGGCGTCACGGTGGCGATCGTCGACGCCTACCAGTCGCCGACGCTGTTTTCGGACGCGCACACGTTCGCGAACCTCAACGATCCCAGCAATCCGCTCAACGCCTCTCAGTTCTCGGAGCTGCCGACGAACGGGTTCAACCAGGCCGGCCCGAACAAGTGCGACGCGCCCGGTTGGTTTGGTGAGCAGACGCTCGATGTTGAGGCCGTGCACGGCACCGCGCCGGGCGCGAACATCCTCTTCGGGGGCGCGAAGAACTGCACCACCTTGCAGCTCAACAAGACCCTGCGCACGATCGTCGACGGTCATCTCGCGGATGTGATCACCAACTCCTACGGCGACAACGGCGGCGATCTGCTCGACAGCGCCGCGGATCGCAACTCCACTGACAACATCCTGCTGATGGCCGCCGGCACCGGGATCTCGGTGATGTTCTCCAGCGGCGACAACGGCGACGAGTTCACAACCGTGGGGCAGGTCACCCCTGACTACCCGGCGTCGAGCCCGTTCGCGACCGCGATCGGCGGCACCACGCTGCAGATCGGCAAGCGAGGACAGCGCCTGGGCGAGTACGGCTGGTCGACGGCTCGCAGCCTGCTGTGCAACTCCACGGCGATCAACGAGGGCGCCTGCACGGCCGATCAGCTCGACCAGTGGCTGCCGATCGATCTGGCGCTCGACGGCGGATCCGGCGGCGGCACGAGCTACGTGTACACGCAGCCCTCGTGGCAGGCCGGGGTGGTCCCGACCAAGCTGTCGGAGCTGCGCGGCTCGACGCCGATGCGGGTCGTGCCAGACATCTCGATGGACGCTGATCCCGCCACCGGAATGCTGGTCGGCGAGACGCAGACGTTCCCCAACGGTGTCTACTACGACCAGTACCGGATCGGTGGCACGAGCGTCTCCTCGCCGCTGTTTGCGGGGGTCATCGCTCGCGCCGACCAGACGCTGGGCAGACCGCTCGGGTTCCTGAACCCGACGCTCTACTCGCTGTCTGGCAACTCGAGGGCCGTATTCGACGTGGGACCGGCCGGCAAGCAGGACCAATCGCGGGCCGACTTCGCGAACTCGATTGACGCCAGCGAGGGGAAGCTGTTCTGGACGCGGATCATCGACTACGAGGGTCCAGAGCAGTTCTGCAGCTCGGCCACGGTCTGCGCGACCCAGAACGTCGCGCTCAACGCGACCGCCGGCTACGACAACATGACCGGTCTCGGAGCACCGAACTCCGGTTTCGTCGCCGCGCTGGCCAAGGCAGCGGGCCAGTAGCTGAACGACTGGTCGGGTGGAGCGCGCTGTGACGGCGCGCTCCGCCCCCCGGTCGGACGCCCGGAAGGCTATTTGCTAGTCCTCGGCGGGCAGTGCGTCGATGATGAACAGCCGGGCGGGCTCGCGCCCGTGGTTGGTGCCGCGATGCCTGGGCGCCGGCGGAAGCATGAAGCCCTGCTGGGCGGTGAGCCGCAGCTCCGGCGAGCCGTCGTCGAACTCGTACTGGAGCTCGCCGCTGAGCACATAGCCCGAGTGCGGTGTGTCGCACCAATCCGCGCGCCCCGCGCCGGGCGCGTACTCCACGATCGCCCAGCGGACGCCGCCCACCATCTGCTCGAGGTCGTGCACGTTCCGGTCGTGTTCCACGGCGGCGCCGTCGAAGGGGATTGCCTGCGGAGTGGGCGGATCGGCCGGGCTCATCGGGTTCCTACAGATTCACGGGACAGCAGATGGGGACATCCTAAACCGCCCCAACCCGGATGCCCTGGACACGGGAGCCCCCTCTCCAAACGACCGCGGGCTACACGATGAAGCGGGTCTCGTGTGGCTTTGCAGCGCCCGTGAGCGGCACGCCGAGCGTTTGGGTAAAGGTGCTCGTCGGCATCCCCCCGAACATCGTCGACAGGCCGATGTCGGTAAGCGGGTTGTTGAAGACGAGGACCCAGATCAGATCGTCTTTTCCCACGTTGCGGATGTAGTGCGCCCAGCCGACAGGGATGAACCCGATGTCACCTGGCTTCAGCCGGTTGATGCTCTGTTGATCGTCGGGAGTCACGATCCCCAGCTCGCCGGTGCCCTGGACTGCGTAGTCGACCTCCCAGTGCGTTGGGTGCCAGTGCGGCTCGCGCAGGGCACCGGGCTTGAGTACGAGATATCCAGCCGAAGCCTGGTTGTCCTGCAGGGCTGGGAAGTTATCCGGCACCGCCTTCGTGATCGAGCCGCCCGACCGAACGATCTGCGGCGTGGTCGAGGCCAGCGGGAACCGGTACGTGTCCTTGGTTGGCGGCAGGACGGGGCGACCCCCGCCGCCGTCTCCTGGACGGGCCGAGGCGATGCCCGGGGCAGCGGCGATCGTCCCGACCGTGGTCGTCGCGCCCGCGGCGATGAGCAACTGACGTCTGCTCAGGTCCTCCATCTCGCTCCTCCTTCGTGATGTCGCTGTCAAGCCGCCGCAAGCGACAGCGGACCCGTCGTAGCGTTCCGCATCCCTGCGTGGCAAACGAGCGGGTGGCGCCGTATGCAGCCGACCTCACGGCTGACCGCTGCGGGGCATGATCCACCCATCGATACTACGCTTCGGCTCGCGCTCGTGGCGACCTTGACGGGCCGGGGTGAGAGCAGCCCGATCGTGCCGCGGTGGCAGGGATTGCCTTGGGGTCCCGGCCTAGCGGGTCATCTGGCGCGACTCAGCACCCCTGGTAGCGCTGCCGCCTGATCAGGTGATGGTGGCGCTTGGTCGTCGCCACGATCTTGATCGTGACCTTCCCCTGCTTCGGAAGCCGACGCAGGGTTACGTTGTGGAAATGGCGGCCTTCGCGCAGGCGGTGGCGCCCATTGACATAGACGTCGATCTTCACGATCCCGCGATGGCGGTGAGTCAGCGTCTTGAGCCGGAGCAACACCTTGCGCTTCGCCACACAGGGCTTGCCGGACGGCGGCGCTACCTTCGTCGGGATCGTCCGGATGGAGGTTGTCGGAGTCGGGGTGGAGGTTAGTCGGAGTCGAGGGCGGGCATCCGGGCACCGCGGCACAGACATCGAGGCGCCCGCCTGTCCGCACCAGGCCCCTGAGCGACGGGATCGGGTCGACGTTGTCGAGGATGTCGGCCTTCAGCGCCGCGACCGACTGATAGCCAACCGACAGGATCAGCGCCGCCGCCCCCGACACCTCGGCCGCCGCCATCGAGCTGCCACTGATATAGCCATAGCTGCCGCCACGCAAAGTCGAGTAGATGTTGCTGCCCGGCGCGGCCAGATCGACCGTCGTAGGGCCATAGTTCGCCCAACCCGGCAGACTGTCCTTCTGGTTGCTGGCGGCGACACAAATCTCGGTCGGCCGCTCGTAGTCGCAGGGATATCGGGGCGTGACATCGTTGTTGTCGCCGGTGTTCCCAGCCGCGGTCACGAACAGAATGTCGTTGGCGCCGAGCTGATCGATCTCATCAGACAGGGCCTGCGAGTAGGCCGTCCCCTCGAACGTCGAGGAATCATTCACCACCCGGATGTTCTGCCCGGCCTTTTTTGCCTCAATCACCAACTGCAGGGCCGCGATCAGGTTGCTCGTCAAACCACTGCTGTCAGAATCAAGCCACTTGACCGCCATGATCGAGACCGTCTGATTCACCCCGGTGACGCCCACCCCGTTGTTGCCGACAGCACCAATGATCCCCGCAACGTGCGTGCCATGACCGTTGTAAGTGGTGTCGTCGTCCATCGGATCGCACGGACTCTCCCCGGCGATCACATCAAAACCGTGAGTTCCGGCCGGACAGCCCCCCACCCCGCCCGGATTGGACCACATGTTCGCCGCCAGATCCGGATGCGTGTACTGGACACCGGTGTCCGCATCGGCAACCACGATCGATGAGGAGCCAGTCGTCACGCTCCACGCCGGCACCACGTCCTCGTCTGCCCCCGAGGTGCCCACGGTCCCATCGACCGACTGGCCGGTGTTCTGCAAACCCCACTGCAACGCAAACTTCGGATCGTTAGGCACCCCAGCCGCCTGCATCACATAATCAGGCTCGGCATAGCGAATAGCCGGGTCGCGCTTCAGCCGCCGAATCACAGCCGAGACCTCACCCCGCGGAACGGTCAGGGATTCCCCCATCCCCAGCCTCCGAGCCCGCCCTCCACCAACCCGCTTCTCGACCGAGTGCTGACGAGAAACCGAGACCCCACGCTTGAAGCCGACCAACACCTGATCCGCACTGTAGGGTCCGGCCGCGCTTGATGAGACCGGCCCCAGGCCGCGACCGAGCCTAGACACAACCCGGCCCCCGCCACGCCCAGCCCCACGCACCAGCACGCCCCCGCGGCCCGGCGAACCAGCCGCGCTCGTCGCCGACAGCCCAACCGCCTTCTTGACACCCGGCACAGCCCGAGCGTCACCCGCCGAGGCGCTCACGAGCACACCCAGCCCAACGATCAACATCCCGCACGTGGCTTTGGCCCGGATCCCCAAAGCCACGCAAGTATATGAGCCGCCGGACTTTGATGCCTCGGCGCAGCCGCCAGGGTGTCCTGCGAGCGATCGTCTGCCGGGTCTAGGCTGGTGTCTTCCCTTTACAGGTTCACGGCGACGTATTTGGTCTCGAGGTACTCCTCGATCCCCTCATGACCGCCCTCGCGACCGAACCCCGACTGCTTGATGCCGCCAAAGGGCGCGCCGGCGTTGGAGACCATCCCCTGGTTGAGGCCCACCATGCCGGTCTCCAGCCCTTCCACCACCCGCAGCGCGCGCTTGAGGTTGCTCGTGAACACGTAGGCGACCAGTCCGTACTCGGTGTTGTTGGCCGCCGCGATCGCCTCCTCCTCGTCGCCGAACTCCCGGATCGGAGCCACCGGACCGAAGATCTCCTCCTGGAGCAGCTCGGCATCATCGGGCACGCCGGTGAGCACGGTGGGGTTGTAGAAATAGCCGGCGCCGTCGCGAGCCTGGCCGCCGACGACTGCCTGGGCGCCACGACCGATCGCATCCTGCACCAGGTCGGACACCTTGGTGCGCTGGGTGTCGTCGATCAGCGGGCCGACGTCGACGTCCTCCTCGACACCGCGCCCGAGCTTCAGCGCGCCCATCTTCGAGGCCAGCTTGTCGGCGAACTGCTCGGCGACCGCGTCGGCGACATGGAAGCGGTTGGCTGACGTGCAGGCCTCGCCGATGTTGCGCATCTTGGCGATCATCGCTCCGGCGATGGCGGCGTCGATGTCGGCGTCCTCGAACACGATGAACGGCGCGTTGCCGCCGAGCTCCATCGACAGCCGCAGCAGCGTGTCCGATGCCTGGGCCATCAGCTTGCGTCCGATCTCGGTCGAGCCGGTGAAGGACAGCTTGCGCAGGCGGGGGTCGGAGATCAGCGGCCCGGTCGTCTCAGACGAGGACGAAGCGGTGAACAGGTTCAGCACGCCACCGGGAAGACCGGCCTCCTCGAGGATCTGGGCCAGCGCGAGCATCGACAGCGGCGTCTGCTGAGCGGGCTTTACGACCATCGTGCAGCCGGCGGCGACCGCCGGACCGATCTTGCGGGTGCCCATCGCCAGCGGGAAGTTCCAGGGGGTGATCATCAGGCATGGGCCCACGGGCTGCTTCATCGTCAGTACGCGCCCGGCGCCGTTGCTGGCGACCGCATAGCGGCCCTCGATCCTCACGGCCTCCTCGGAGAACCAGCGGAAGAACTCCGCCGCATACAGGATCTCGGCCTGGGACTCCTTGACCGTCTTGCCCATCTCGAGCGTCATCAGCAGTGCCAGCTCGTCCTGGCGCTCGATGATCGTCTCGAACGCGCGTCTCAGGATTTCACCGCGGTCGCGGGGCGCCATCGCGGCGAACTCGGGTCCGGCCTCGACGGCCGCTTCGAGCGCCGCCCTGGCGTCGTCGACCGACGCGTCGGCGACTTCGCATAGGGCTCGCCGGTGGAGGGATCCTCGACCGCGAGGGTGCCCTTGGCTCCGTCTCGCCACTCGCCGCCGATGTACAGCTGCTTTGGGACCTCTGCGACTACTTCCTGCTCTTGCGATGGGGTGATCGTCGCTCATGCCCATCAAACGTACCCGGCCGGCCGCCAAATGAACAGCGACCGGCCGGGTGGGAGGGGTCCTGGGGGTGGGGTTCTCAGGCCGCGAGGCGCTGAACCGAAGGCTGCTCGAGCGCCACGCCCAGCACCTCGTCGATGGTCATCGCGAAGTGGAACTTCATCTGCTCGCGGACCTCTTCGGGCACGTCGTCCAGGTCACCGCGGTTACGCTCGGGGAGCACGACGTCGGTCAGCCCGGCCGCATGCGCCGCGAGCACCTTCTGCTTGACGCCGCCGATCGGCAGCACGCGGCCCTGAAGCGTCACCTCACCGGTCATCCCGACCGTGTGCTTCACGGGGCGGCCGCTGAGCAGCGACGTCAGCGCAGTAACCATCGTCACGCCTGCACTGGGTCCATCCTTGGGGATCGCGCCGGCGGGCACGTGGACGTGGAACGAGCGGTCCTCGAAGACGGGCGAATCGATGCCGAGGTCGCCGGCATGGCCGCGCACGTAGGAGAGCGCGATCTGGGCCGACTCCTTCATCACGTCGCCCAGCTGCCCGGTGAGGGTCAGCCCGGGCTTGCCCTGCATCGCCGTGGCCTCGACGAACAGCACGTCGCCACCAGCGCCGGTGACCGCCAGTCCGGTCGCCACCCCGGGCACCGCGGTGCGGATCGCCGACTCCTGGAAGTGGCGCTGGCGTCCGAGCGCGTCCCGGATCGCGTCGAGATCGATGATGACCGGGGCCTGCAGCCTCGTTCGACGCGATCCTCGTCGCGGTCTTGCGCAGCAGCGTGCCGAGGTCGCGCTCGAGCTGGCGCACGCCGGCCTCGCGCGTGTACTCGGTGGTCACGGTCTGCAGCAGCTCGTCGGAGATCTCCACCTCCTCGGGCCGCAGCCCGTTGCGCTCGAGCTGACGCGGCCACAGGTAGCCGCGGGCGATCGCCACCTTCTCCGAGGTGGTGTAGCCGTCGAAGCGGATCACCTCCATACGGTCGAGCAGCGGGCCCGGGATCGTGTCGGCCACGTTTGCCGTGGCGATGAACATGACCCCGCTGAGGTCGAGCTCGAGATCGAGGTAGTGGTCGCGGAACGAGTGGTTCTGAGCCGGATCGAGCACCTCGAGCAGCGCCGCTGAGGGGTCGCCGCGCCAATCGGCGCCGACCTTGTCGACCTCGTCGAGCATGATCACCGGGTTCATGGTTTCGGCATCCCGGAGGGCTCTCACGAGCCGACCCGGGAGCGCGCCGATGTACGTGCGGCGGTGACCGCGGATCTCGGCCTCATCTCTTACGCCGCCGAGCGACATCCTGACGAACTTCCTGCCGGTCGCGCGGGCGATCGACTCGCCGATCGCTCGTCTTGCCGGTGCCGGGCGGCCCGATCAGGGTGAGGATCGCCCCGGACCGCTTGTCCTCGGTGATCCCGCGCTCGACGCGCAGCTTCTTGACCGCGATGTACTCGACGATCCGATCCTTGACGTCTTCGAGGCCGGCGTGATCCTCGTCGAGGATCGTGCGGGCATGCTCGGGGTCGAGCTTCTCCTCTGAGGTCTTGCTCCAGGGGACGGCGATCAGCCAATCAAGGTAGGTGCGGATCACGCTCGACTCGGCGGACTGCTCGCCCATCCGCTCGAGGCGGCCCAGCTCCTTCTCGGCCTGCTCTTTTGCATGCTCGGGCATGCCGGCCTCTTCGATCTTGGTCCGGTACTCCTCGACGATCGAGGCGTCGTCCTCGTTGAGCTCCTTGCGGATCGACTCCATCTGCTTGCGCAGGAAGTACTCACGCTGCTGCTTCTCGGCGCCGGATTCGACGTCCTCGCGGATCCGCTTGCGGACCTGCAGCTCGGCCAGGCGCTCGCGCTGGAAGCCCAGCGCCAGCTCGAGGCGCTCGGTGACGTCGAGCGTCTGCAGCAGCTCGACCTTCTGGTCGTAGCGGAGATCCGGGCTGTAGCCGCTGGTGTCGGCCAGCGCGCCCGGCTCGGAAATGCTTCTGAGGAATGCGGAGATGCGGCCGTCGTCGCCCCGGACCTCGAGGATCTCCTCGACCACGGCGCGGTACTCGCGCTCCAGGTTGCGGGTCTTGCCGTCGACGGGCACGGAGTCGGGCCGTCTCTTCGACGTCGACGAACAAGCGTCCGTCCGGGAAGGGTCTGGGCGGCGCCCGCGATCCCGCGATGCAGCCCCTGTAACGCGACCGCCCGCGCTCCGCCGGGCAGGCGGACCCGATCGGCGATCTCGGCGACGGTGCCGACGCCGGCGAACTCCTGCTCGTGCCGGGGCACCAGCAGCACACGATCTTCATCGCCGGCTTCGATCGCCAGCGTTAGCGACATGCCCGGGAAGACGACCACGTCGTCGAGCGGGACAAGTAGAAGGCGGCTCATTTCAAGAGTCTTCACTTTCGGTAGGTACTTACTGTTGGTAAGTAAAGAATACCAGAGAGGGTGCCCCGTCGCCACTGGATCTCAGTCGGTTCGACTGAGATTAGTACGCTGCGGTTGCCCATCACTTGCATCTAAGATCATCGGCACCGATGCCCGAACGCAAAAGCCCACCCCAGGAGCCGGCCCACGATGTGCTGGCCGCCGAGGAGTTCGGCGTGCCCGCCCCCGACCCCGATCTGAGGCACGGCCCGGTGACGCTCCCGTCGGATCCGAGCGGGATCGCCGAGCCCCATGATGTGCTGGCCGCAGAAGAGTTTGCGATGCCCGCGCCGAGTCACCGTGGCGCCGGCGCACTCGGGTTCAGAGCGCCGCGGCCGCATCGTCTCGGGCGCTGGATCGTAGCCGTTGGCGCCCTGGCGTTGGTGCTGCTCATCGCGCCTCGTGCGCAAACGTCGCACTTAAGTTGCGTTTGGGCACCCACGCGTCACGCGATTCGCGCGACGCTGGGACGCGATGCAATCTACTCCCGTATATCGGGAGTCAGGCGACACACGTCTGGCTCGCCTCGCCGCCCGCCAGCACGGCGTGGTGGGTACGCGGCAGCTTCTGGCGCTCGGATACACGTACAACGCTATCGCGGCCCTCGTCGCCAAAGGCTGGCTGCACCGCATCTATCGGGGCGTCTACGCCGTCGGCCACACGCGCCTGTCGGTCAAAGGGCGCTGGATGGCGGCCGCGCTGGCGTGCGGGCCCGACGCGGTGCTCAGCCACGGCGCCGCGGCCGCCCTCTGGGAGCTCCAGAACGCACCGAGCGGGAAGATCGACGTCACCTCCACGTCACGCCACGCCATCCGCGGCGTCCGCTGCCACTTCAGCCGCACCCCGCTGCACCCCGACGACCGCACGATCATCGACGGCATCCCGGTCACCAGCATCAGCCGCACGCTGCTCGACCAGGCCGAGGTGCTCCGGCACCAGCGCCTGCGATCGACGGTCGAGGCGGCCCAGCGGCGCGATCTCCTCGACAGCCGCAAGCTCGACCCGCTCCTGGAAAGAAGCTTCGGCCGGCGCGGGGTAACCCCGCTCAGGCGGGTGCTCTCAGAGCTCCACGACGAGGCGCCGTGGACCCAGTCACACCTCGAACAGCGCTTCCTCGAGCTGATCCGCGACGCCGGCCTTCCCGAGCCGCGCACCAACGTGATCGTCGACGGCGAGCTCGTGGACTGCTTCTGGCCGCAGCACAACCTGGTCGTCGAACTCGACAGCTTCGGCTTTCATCGCAGCAAGCGGTCATTCGAGGACGACCGCCGCAAGGACACCAGGCACACGCTCGCGGGCCGTCGCTCGATGCGCGTCACCCGCGAGCGCGTGGAGCACGAGCAGCGGGAGCTGCTCGGGGATCTCAGTGCGCTGCTCGCCGAGCCGCAGGTGCGATCAGGTCAGTGATCGTTCCCTCGGCGAGCTCGGCGGCGAAACCGACCGTCTCAGACAGCGTGGGGTGCGGGTGCACGGTCAAGGCGAGATCCTCGGCATTGGCGCCCATCTCGATCGCGTGCACGGTCTCGGGAATCACATCGCCCGCCGAAACACCCACCACCCCGCAGCCGAGCAGGCGCCGGGAGCCGGGCTCGAACAGAAGCTTGGTCAGTCCGTCACCGCGGCCCAGGCCGAGGGCGCGTCCCGAGGCGGCCCACGGAAACACGGCCTTCTCGTACTCGACGCCCGACTCGTGAGCGGCCGTCTCGGTCAGGCCCATCCACGCGACCTCGGGATCGGTGTAGGCGACGGAGGGGATCGCCCGCGCGTCGAACTGGACGTTGTGCCCGGCGATCACCTCCGCGGCCACCTTGCCCTCGTGAGAAGCCTTGTGCGCCAGCATCGGGCCACCGGCGATGTCGCCGATCGCATAGATCCCCTCGACGTTGGTGCGCATCTGGGCGTCGACGGGCACAAAGCCCCGCTCGTCCACGGTCACCCCTGCCGCCTCGGCGCCGATCGCCTGCCCGTTCGGCGTTCGTCCTACCGCGACCAGGATCTGGTCGAACACCTGGGTGCCGACCCCGGCGATCTCGACGCTCAGCCCGTCCTCGGAGGACTCCACGGAGGTGACCTCGGCGCCGAGGTGGATCGCCTCATAGCGCGCCGAGATCCGTTTGCGCAGCGGCTCCACGAGGTCGGGGTCGCAGCCGGGAATCAGCTGCTCGAGCAGCTCGACGACAGTGACCTTCGAACCCAGCGCGTCGTACACGCAGGCCATCTCGAGGCCGATGATCCCGCCACCGATCACCAGCAGGCGTCCCGGCACGGTCTCCGGGGACAGCGCCCCGGTGGAGTCGACGATCCTCGGATCATCCTTCGGCAGGACTGGGATCGTGGCCGCCTGTGAGCCGGCGGCGATGATGCAGTTCTCAAACGTGATCTCGCGCTCGTCCACGACCAGCGAGCTGGGCCCCGCAAAACGCCCCGAGCCGCGCACGACCTCCACCTTGCGTTGCTTGGCCAGCCCGTCGAGCCCCTTGGTGAGCTTGTCGACGACCGAGCTCTTCCATCCGATCAACGCGGCCACGTCCACCGAGGGCTCTTCAAAGACGACCCCATGCTCGGACATCTCCTGCGCCTCGGAGATCACCCGCGCGGCGTGCAGCAATGCCTTGGAGGGGATGCAGCCGACGTTGAGGCACACGCCGCCGAGCCGCTCGTAGCGCTCCACCAGCGCCACCCGGAGCCCGAGATCGGCGGCGCGAAAGGCCGCCGTGTAACCGCCGATCCCGGCGCCGAGGACCACCACCTGGAAATCACGCTCGCCATCGGACGGGGCCGGGGGCGGCGGCGGGCGGGGCGGGCTCGCTGACCACCACGGACTCCGAGTCGCCCGGCTCGGCGCCGTCGGGCTCGAGCGTCAGCAGCACGCTTCCCTCCGAGACGCGGTCGCCGATCGCCACCCGCAGCTGGGTGACGGTCCCCGCCTGCGGCGCGGGCACGTCCATCGTGGCCTTGTCTGACTCCAGCGTGACCAGCGGGTCCTCGACCGCGATCTGGTCGCCGGCGGCGACGTGGATCTCGATCACCGGGACATCGGTGAAGTCCCCGATGTCGGGGACCCTGATCTCAGAGGGCGTCACAGCAGCGCCCGGCGCAGGTCGGAGAGCAGACCCACGAGATAGGTCACGAACCTGGCCGCGGCGGCGCCGTCGATGACGCGGTGGTCATAGGACAGCGACAGGGGGAGCATCAACCGGGGCACAAACGAAGCGCCATCCCAGACCGGCCTCATGGCGGCTCGCGTCGCGCCCAGGATCGCCACCTCGGGCGCGTTGACGATCGGGGTGAACGAGGTGCCGCCGATGCCGCCCAGCGAGGAGATCGTGAACGTCGCGCCGCTCATGTCGGTCGGCGAGAGCTTGCCCTCGCGCGCCTTGGCCGACAGCGCGGTGAGCTCGCCGGCGATCTCCAGAAGCCCCTTCTGGTCGGCGTCCTTGATGACCGGCACCACCAGCCCGCCCGGGGTGTCGGCGGCGAAGCCGATGTTGTAGTAGCGCTTGAGCACCAGCTGCTCGCCGTCCAGCGACGAGTTGAAGTTGGGGAACGCCTTGAGCGCCGCGACGCTCGCCCGCACCAGAAACGAGACCATGGTCACCTTGACTTCGTTCTGCTCGGAGTTCAACTGCTTGCGCCACGCCTCGAGCTCGGTGATGTCGGCCTCGTCGTTGTGGGTGACGTGCGGGATCATCACCCAGTTGCGGGCCAGGTTCGGCGCCGAGATTCGCTGGATCCGCGAGCGCTCGACGCGCTCCACTGGTCCGAACTTCTCAAACTCGATCGAAGGCCAGGGCGGCAGGTCGAGGCCCGGTCCGCCGGGCGCCGCCGGCGCGACTGAAGGCGCACCGCCATCGGCGGCGTGCTGCACGTCCTCCTTGGTGATCCGCCCCTTGCGGCCGCTGCCGGTCACCCGGCTGAGCTCCACGCCCAGCTCGCGGGCCAGGCGACGCGCCGAGGGGCTGGCGTAGATCGGACCGCCGCCGTCGCTGGTAGGCGCCTCCTCGGGAGGCGCCTGCGCTTGCGCCGGGGCCGGCGCGGCCTCCTCGTCGGGCGCGCCCTCCGCGGGTGTCTCCTCGCGAGCGGCTCCCGCAGGGGCCGGCTCCCCACCGTTGCTGGATCCCTCGCCCTCTCCCTCGAGCGTCATCAGCGGCGTGCCCTGCGAAACCCGGTCGCCGATATTGACCACGATCTCCTTGACTACCCCGGCGACCGGCGCGGGAACGTCCATCGTCGCCTTGTCTGACTCGAGCGTCACCAGCGGGTCCTCGACCGCGACTTTGTCACCGGCCGAGACCAGGATCTCGATGATCGGGACGTCCTCGAAGTCGCCGATGTCGGGGACCTCGACGGTCTGCGTACCGGTCGTCATACCGTCGTTGGCATCGGTGCCTCGGAGTCGATCTCGTACTTGGCGATCGCATCGGCGACCACCTGGCGATCCACCGTGCCTGCTTCGGCGAGCTCGCGCAGTGCCGCGACCGTCACGTAGTGGCAATCGATCTCGAAGAACCTGCGCAGCCCCTGGCGCGAGTCGCTGCGCCCGAAGCCGTCAGTTCCGAGCACCCGGTAGGGGCCCGGCACCCATTGGCGGATCTGATCGGCGAACGCGCGGATGTAGTCGGTCGAGGCCACGGTCGGGAGGCCTTCTGAAAGCTGCTCGGTGACGTAGGCGCGGCGCGCATCCGACAGCGGATGGAGCATGTTCCAGCGCTCGACCTCGATCCCGTCGCGGCGCAGCTCGGTGAACGAGGTCACGCTCCACACGTTGGCCCCGATGCCGAAGTCGGACTGCAGCAGATCCGCGGCGGCGATCACCTCGTTGAGGATCGTGCCCGAGCCCAGCAGCTGAACGCGCGGCTCGTCGGCCTCGCGCAGCAGGTACATGCCGCGCAGGATCCCCTCGGGAGCGCCCGCGGGCATCGCCGGGTGGACGTAGTTCTCGTTCATCAGCGTCAGGTAGTAGAAGACGTCCTCCTGCTCGACCAGCATCCGCTTGAGGCCGTCCTGGATGATCACCGCCACCTCGTAGCCGAACGTCGGGTCATAGGCGAGGCAGTTGGGAACGACCGAGAACAGCACGTGGCTGTGCCCGTCCTGGTGCTGCAACCCCTCGCCGTTGAGCGTCGTGCGGCCCGCGGTGCCGCCGAGCATGAACCCGCGCGTACGGCTGTCACCCGCCGCCCAGACCAGGTCTCCGACCCGTTGGTAGCCGAACATCGAGTAGTAGATGTAGAACGGGATCGTCGGCACGCCATGGGCGCTGTATGAGGTCCCCGCAGCGATGAACGACGAGATCGAGCCGGCTTCGGTGATCCCCTCCTCGAGGATCTGCCCGTGCTCGTCCTCCTTGTAGAACATCAGCTGCTCTGAGTCCTGGGGCTGGTAGAGCTGACCGTCGGGCGAGTAGATCCCGACCTGCCGGAACAGGCCCTCCATCCCGAACGTGCGCGATTCGTCGGGGACGATCGGCACCACATAACGACCGATCGACTTGTCGCGCAGCAGCGCGGCCAGCACGCGCACGAACGCCATCGTGGTCGAGATCTGGCGATCGCCGGTACCGTCGAGCTGGGACTTGAACAGGCTCAGGTCGGGCACCTCGAGCGCCTGCGCCTTGCGCCGGCGGACCGGCATCGAGCCGCCCAGCGCAGCGCGGCACTCGCGCATGTACTGCATCTCGGGGGAGTCGTCGGGTGGCTTGTAGTACTCGGCCGCACGCACCTGCTCGTCGGTCAGCGGCAGCTCGAAGCGGTCGCGGAAGGCAAGCAGCGCGTCCTCGGTCATCTTCTTGGCCTGGTGGGTGACCATCTGTCCCTCGCCCGAAACCCCCATCCCGTAGCCCTTGATCGTCTTGGCCAGGATCACCGTCGGCTGGTCGGTTTGCCTGACGGCCGCGTCGTAGGCGGCGAACACCTTCTGCTGATCGAGCCCGCCGCGGTTCAGCAGCCAGATCTCGTCGTCTGACATGTGGGCCACGCGCTCGAGCAGCACCGGGTCCTTGCCGAAGAAGTGCTCGCGCACGTAGCCGCCGTCGCGCGACTTGTACGTCTGGTATTCGCCGTCGACGCACTCCTCCATCACCTTCACCAGCCGCCCGTCGGTGTCCTGCGCGAGCAGCGGGTCCCAGCGCGAGCCCCAGACCACCTTGATCACGTTCCAGCCCGCGCCGCGGAAGTCGGCCTCGAGCTCCTGGATGATCTTGCCGTTGCCGCGCACGGGGCCGTCGAGGCGCTGCAGGTTGCAGTTGACGACCCAGATCAGGTTGTCCAGGCGCTCGCGGCCGGCAAGCGTGGTGGAGCCCATCGACTCCGGCTCGTCCATCTCGCCGTCGCCCAGAAAGGCCCACACCTTGCGCCCGTCGGTGTCGGCGATTCCCCGCGCCTTGAGGTACTTCATGAAGCGCGCCTGGTAGATCGAGGTGATCGCCCCGATCCCCAGCGAGACGCTCGGGAACTGCCAGAACTCGGGCATCAGCCACGGGTGGGGGTAGGAGGCCAGGCCGCCCGGCTTGGAGACCTCCTGACGAAAGCCGTCGAGCTGCTCGACGGTCAGGCGGCCCTCGAGGAACGCCCGGGCGTAGTTGCCGGGCGACGAGTGGCCCTGGAAGTAGACGAGGTCGCCTCCGTGCTGATCCGACGGCGCGTGCCAGAAGTGGTTGTAGCCCACCTCGTACAGCGCCGCCAGCGACTGGTAGCTGGCGATGTGGCCGCCGAGATCCGAGGACAGCTTGTTGGCGCGAACCACCATCGCGATCGCGTTCCAGCGCACGATCGAGCGCAGCCGCCGCTCGAGTTTCGGATCGCCGCGGAACGGCGGCTCGAGCTCGGCCGGAATCGTGTTGACATACGGGGTGGTGAGGGTCGCGATCGTGCCCGTGCCGACGCGCTGGGCGCGCTCCACGACCCGGGTGAGGATCTGCCGCGCACGGTGAGGGCCGTCATGCGCGACGACCGCGTCGAGCGCCTCGAGCCATTCGGTCGTCTCGACCGCGTCGAGGTCCGCTTCGGCGCCGTTGGTGCTCGGTGGCTGCATCTGCGCTCGATCAGTCATCTTCAGGCTCGTCGCGGGACCGTGAATTCGACTATACCCAGGTCCGCCGGCCGCAGCGGGCGCGCCCCCAAGAGGCGGTTTCGCGTAGGTTGCACGTATGAGCTTGCGCGAACTGAACGGACATCCCGGAGCACCCTGGGACCGTCCCCTGGCCGGCTCGCTCGACCGGCTGGTGGTCGAGTCAGAGGTGCTCACCGCCAACCCCCTGGGCGATCCGCCGCAGCGCCCGCTGTACGTCTACCGTCCGCCCGGTGTCGAGCCGGGGGCGGATCGGCGGCTGCCCGCCGTGTACGTGATCCAGGGCTTCACCGGCCAGCTCGACATGTGGCTGTCTCGCTCGGCGTTCGAGCCCAACTTCGTCGAGCGCCTGGACGCGATGTTCGCCGCCGGCCAATGCCCCGACGCGGTGATCGTGCTCGTCGACGCGTGGACCTCCCGGGGCGGGTCCCAATTTCTGAACTCCGCCGGCACGGGGCGCTACCTGGACTACCTGTGCGACGAGGTCGTCCCCTTCGTCGACAGCAGGTATCCGACGATTCCCGACCGCGACCATCGCGGGCTGACCGGCAAGTCCTCGGGCGGCTATGGCGCGATGGTCGTGCCGATGCTGCGCCCCGACGTATTCGGCGCGCTGGCCTCACACGCCGGAGACGCGCTGTTCGAATGCTGCTACCAACCCGAGTTTCCGCAGGTCGCGCGCAGCCTGCGCGACCACTTCGACGGTTCCTGGGAGGCCTTCCATCAGCGCCTGGCAGACGCCAAGAGCTTCGACTGGGAGCGATTCGCCACGGCGGTGAACGCGTATGGGATGGGATGTGCCTACTCGCCTGACCCCGACCGCCCGGGCGAGGCGCTGATGCCGTTCGAAATCGCGACGGGGCGGCTGATCGACGACATCTGGCAACAGTGGCTGGCGCTCGATCCGGTGCGGATGGCGAGCGGCCACGCAGACGCGCTGCGGAGCATGCACCGCATCTACCTCGATGCCGGCCGCAGCGACGAGTGGTTTTTGGACCTCGGTGCGCAGGCTTTCTCCGACGAGCTCACCAAGCTCGGGGTGGAGCACACGCTCGAGTTGTTCGAAGGCAAGCACGGCGGGCTCACCTACCGCTACCCCGGCGCGATTCGCGAGCTGGTGACGGCGCTGTCGTGACCGCGACGGCCGATCTCGAGCCGGTGCCCTCATGACCACTACGGCCGACCTCGACCTTGCGTTTGCGGGCCCCGGGGCGCTCGCCGAGCTCGTCCGCACCCAGCAGGTCCACCCGCGCGAGCTGGTCGAGCTCTACGTGCGGCGGATCGAGGCTCTCAATCCGCGGCTGAACGCGTTCCGGACCACGTTTGCCGACAGCGCGCTCGCGCAAGCCGAGCAGGCGGCCGGCTCCGACGGCCCGCTGGCCGGCGTTCCGATCGCGGTCAAGGACGACCTTGCCGTCGCCGGGCAGGCCGTCACCCGCGGCTCTCGGAGCTTTGGCCCGCCCCAGACCGAGGACGCCGAGCCGGTTCGTCGCCTGCGCGCCGCAGGCGCGATCCCGATCGGGATCACCAACGTTCCGGAGCTGATGATCTTCCCCTGGAACGCGACGATCGCCAACGGAATCACCCGCAACCCCTGGAACCTCGAGCGCACGCCGGGGGGCTCCTCGGGCGGGTCGGCATGCGCCGTGGCAGCGGGGATGGTCGCGGCCGCGACGGGGTCCGACGGCGGCGGCTCGATCCGCATCCCGGCGACCTGCTGCGGGCTCGTGGGGATGAAGCCGACCCGCGACCGGGTGCCTTCCGATTCCTCGCCGGGATGGCTGGGGTTGTCGGTGTATGGCGCGCTCGCGCGAACGGTCAGCGACAGCGCGCTGCTGCTCGACGTGCTGCGCGGCGAGGGGCCGGGTGCTCAGGACCCCGCGACGCCGTTCACCGGCGGTTATGTGAAGTCGGCGGCCACCGCACCGGAGCGGCTGCGGATCGCGCTCTCGGCCAAGATCCCCCCCGGGCTGGTGGCGAGCGTTTCCAGCGAGCAACGGGGCGCTTGGGAGCGCACCGGCGCGTTGCTGGCGGGACTCGGCCACGACGTCGTCGATCGCGACCCCGTCTACAAGCTCGCCCAGCTGGAGTTCTTGCAGACCTGGATACGCGGCGCCTACGAGGATTCGCTCCACGTACCCGATCGCTCTGCGCTCGAGCCGCTGACCCGGCAGATGGCCGCCGCCGGGCGCTACCTCGTGCCACCCAAGCGCCGGGCGCGCCTGCTGGCGGCGCGCGCGACCACCAGCGCCCGGATCATGGCGCTGTGGGACGAGATCGACGTGCTGGTCACGCCCGGCACAGCGACGACGGCGATCGGCGCGCGGGGCGCCTACGACAAGCCGGCGCCGGTGGCGATCAACGTGGCCGGCCGCTTTACGCCGTTCACGCCGCTGTTCAACCTCACCGGTCAGCCGGCGGTCAGCGTTCCGACCGGCTTCAGCGCCGAGGGCCTGCCGCTGAGCGTCCAGCTCGTGGGGCGCCTCGGCGCCGAGGACGTCCTCTATTCGCTTGCCGGGCAGATCGAGGAGGCGGCGCCGTGGGTGGCGCACCGCCCCGCGCCGGCCGTCAATATCTAAGAGCACACAGCCCCGGTAGTGCTGCAAACAGGAGGAGGAAGAGGTTGAGTTCGATCAAGTCGGCGCCGCGGCCGCTGTCCGGTCGCGCTGCCAGGATCACGCGTCTAGGAGTGCTGCTCGTCGCGTTTGGCGTTGTCTTCCTGGCCGCAGCTCAGGGAGCCTCGGCGAAGGTGGTCTGGCTGTGCAAACCGGGCGTGCACCCGGATCCGTGCACCCCTGGACTGTCGACCACCGTCTACTCGCCGACGCTGGTGCCGCTGCGGGTGACCCATCCGAGGGCCGTCCGAAAGCCGAAGATCGACTGCTTCTACGTCTACCCGACGGTCTCAGACCAGCCGACCGTCAATGCCAATCGGCGGATCGATCCCGAGGAGCGCTCGATCGCCCTCTACCAGGCGGCTCGCTATTCGCAGTACTGCCGGGTGTTCGCGCCCATGTACCGCCAGATCACGCTGGCGGCGCTCAATTCGGGCAACAGGGAGACGCCGGCGCAGCTCAAGCTGCCGCTGACTGACGTGACCAACGCGTTCCGCGTCTATCTGAAGAAGTACAACCACGGGCGGGGCTTCGTCCTTATAGGTCACTCGCAGGGCTCCTTGGTGCTCGAGCAGATGATCGCCAAGGTGATCGACCGCAAGGCGGCGCTGCGCCAGCGGATGCTGTCGGCGATCCTGCTCGGCGGCAATGTGCTGGTCGAGGCCGGCAAGAACGTCGGCGGGACGTTCAAGCACATCCCGGCGTGTCGCTCGACGAGCCAGTTGCACTGCGTGATCGCCTACTCGACGTTCGATCAGGTGCCCCCCAATCCGAGCCTGTTCGGACGCACCACCGTGCCCGGGGATCAGGTTCTGTGCACCAACCCGGCGGCGCTCGGGGGCGGCGCCGCGGACCTCGATCCAATCCAGCCCTCGGCGCCGTTCGCGCCCGGCTCATTGCTCTCCACTGTGATCGCGGGGCTGGGTCTGACGATGCCCACGCCCTCGACCGTGTGGTGGAGCCAGCCCCACGCTTACCGGGCCCAATGCGAGTCGATCGCCGGGGCAAACGTGCTCGAGATAAGCCCGCTGGGAGGGGCGCAGATGGCGACACCGAGCCCGAGCCCCGAGTGGGGGCTGCATCTGCTCGACATGGCCGTCGGGCTCGGAAGTCTGATCAACGTGGTCAAGCGCGAGGCGGCAGCGTTCGCCAGAGCGCGCTGACGCTGACGCTGACCGAAGAATCGCTTTACATCCCCCAGCAGGTGCGGTACATTCGCGTACCGTGACTGCGCTGGCCGAACGCACGCTCCACCACGAGGCGCTCACGGCGGCCACCGGGGAGGCGCCCGCATCGCCCGCCGGCCCGGTCGACGGCCGCGAACGCGTCCGGATGCCGCCCGGCGACAGCGCACCGCCGTGGCTGCAGACGATCAGGTTCACCGTGCGGCCGCGTGGCCTGCACCTCAACGCATTGCAGCGCTACGGCGACGTATGGCAGTTGAAGATCCTGTCGCGCAGGGAGCCGTTCGTGGTCACCTGCCATCCCGATCACGTCCGCTCGCTGATGAAGGCCAGCCCCGAGGATGCGCCGTCGCTGACCGGAGAGTCGCCGCTGCGCCCGATCCTTGGGCCCAACTCGATCCTCACCTCGGTCGGCGAGCGCCATATGCGCCAGCGCAAGCTCTTGCTGCCGCCGTTTCACGGCGAGGCGGTCCAGAACTACGTGCGGATGATCTCCGACGTGGCCGAGCGCGAGATCGACGGCTGGCCACTGCCCGGGCCGTTTGCGCTCGCTCCGCGAATGCAGGCGGTCACGCTCGAGGTGATCATGAGCGGGGTGTTCGGGATCGAGGGCCGACCCCTGCCGGGGACAACCGAGGACCGTATCCGCCGGACGGTCAGGCGACTGCTGCGGTTCTCGACGACGCCGCTGTTCCAGCTGATCGAGCTTCAGAACGCTTCTCGCACCGAGGCCACCGGGATCCTGCGCCAGATGCTCGCGGTCATCGACCGGCACCTGTTCGAGCTCATCCGCGAGCGCCGGGCGGCCCAGGAGCGTGACGGCGACCGCACAGACATCCTCTCGCTGCTCCTGCACGCCCGCGACGAGAACGGCGAGCCGCTCACTGACCAGGAGCTCCGCGATGAGCTCTTGTCGCTGGTGCTGGCCGGGCACGAGACGACCGCCAACTCGCTCGCCTGGATCTTTGAGCGCCTGCTCCGCACGCCCGCCCCCTACCACCGTCTGCGCGAGCTGGTGCGCGCCGGCGGGGATGGCGCCGAGGAATACGTCGAGGCGACGATTCACGAAGGGATGCGCAACCGCCCGGTGATCCCGATCGTGGTCCGGATGGTCAAGCGTCCGTGGCGCTTTGGCGAGTACGTGGTGCCTGCCGACACGCCCGTGGCGGTCAGCATCATCGCCCTGCATCATCGCCAGGACGTGTATCCCGAGCCGTTTCAGTTTGCGCCGGAGCGGTTCCTGGAGCGCAAGCCCGGCACCTACACCTGGATCCCGTTCGGCGGCGGGATCCGCCGCTGTCTCGGTGCTTCGCTGGCGATGGCCGAGCAGCGGGTGGTGTTGTCGGCGATCGCGCGCCGCACTGACCTGGTGGCGCCGGATCCACAGCCCGAGCGCGCCCGCCAGCGCAACGTGACCACGATCCCCAGCCACGGGACGCGCGTGCTTCTCATCCACCGCTACCCTCGCTGACAGAGCGTCCACTGCCCGCGCAGCGGACGGCTCGCTACCGTGACGAGGATGTCCACCCAGCGAGCGAATGCCGGAGTGGCGGAGGCCAGCGCCGAACGCACGCGCTCACCGCTGCCCGAGCCCGCCGGACACCGCGAGCGCCTGATCGTCGCGATGGCGGAGTCGATCAAGGAGAAGGGCTATCGGGAGACGACCGTGGCCGACGTGGTCCGCATCGCCCGCACCTCGCGGCGCAACTTCTACGAGCACTTCGACGATCGCGACGCGTGCTTTCTGGCGCTGTACGACGCGACCAACGACGCGATGATGGAGCAGATCGCAGCCGCAGTGCACCCCGACCGGTCGCTCGACGAACAGGTCGACGCCGCCGTCGACGCCTACATCGACAACGTCAGCCAGCAGCCCGCCCTGTATGCGAGCTTCGTGCGCGAGCTCCCGGGGCTGGGCCGAGCGGGCGCCGAGCGCGGCCTGGCGACGCTCGAGCGCTTCGCGGCGATGCTCGTGGGGCTGGTGGACTCCGCGCGTGCGGCGCAGCCGGAGCTCAACGCGCGTCCGTTGACGATGGATACGGCGATCATCATCGTCGGGGGGCTGCGCGAGCTGGCGGTGATCTCGCTCCAGCGCGGGCGCGACGTACGTGAGCTGCGCACCAGCGCGGGCGCGACGGTCAAGGCGATCCTGACCGGGGCGCTGCTCTAGGGAGGCTTCGGGGCCGCGGCTCAGGCTCGGCGCAGCGGCTCAGGTCAGCCGACCTTCAGCGTTCCCACCATGCCGGCCGCCCGGTGACCGGGCACGCTGCAGAAGAAGGTGTACGTCCCCGGCGCGAGCTTGACGGTGAGGACCTTGGTGCCGTTCTGGAAGGTCGGCGTGGCGCCGATGACGGGACCGTTGGTTCCCTTCTGGATCGTCAGGTTGTGGGACAGCGGCGACTTGTTCGTAAACGCGATCTTGACCGTGCCGGCCTTCGCGGTCAACGACTTCTTCGTGTACGCCAGCTTGCCGCTCGGGTTGGCGGCGATCGACTGCTCGCTAGTCGCGCCGGCCGCTGCGCTCGTGCTGGTGGCACTGCTGGCGGCGGTGCTGGTGCCCGCGGCGGTCGAGGTCGCCGGGGCGGCGGCCGACGAGGTGGTCTTGCTGGAGCCGCCGCAGGCGGCCAGCCCCAACGCCAGCGCGGCAAGCACCGCGGCGAGCACCGCAAGCTTTGGCAATGATCTCGTTAACATGGCGTCCTCCTGTTCGGCTCAGGGGGTTAGCGCGCAGTGGCGTTCGTAGCCGACGGTACTGACTGACTCAGACGCTCCTCATGATCACATCTTCCCGCACGCCACACGTCAGCCCAGCGCTCGCTCGCACAGCTCCTCGGCGATCGCCAGCGAGGACGTCGCCGCGGGCGAGGGCGCGTTGCGCACCCACACGACGCCACCGCTGATCGAGAGACGGAAATCGTCGACCAGCGAGCCGTCGCGGTCGACGGCCTGCGCGCGCACCCCGGCCGGCGCAGGGATGGCGTCGTCGGGCGCCAGCGCCGGAACGTAGCGCTGCAGCTCGGCGATGAACGACCGCTTGCGGATCGAGCGCGCGAGCTCGCCAATCCCGGCGCGCCAATGGCGCCTGAACATCCGCCACGTGCCCGGCCAGCCGAGCGTGTCGGCCACGTCGCGCGGATCCCAGCGACTGCGGCGATAGCCCTCGCGCGCAAGCGACAGGACGGCGTTCGGTCCCAGCCACACGTCGCCGCCGATCCTGCGGGTCAGGTGAACGCCCAGAAACGGCAGCCGCGGATCGGGCACCGGGTAGATCAAGCCCCGGACCAGATCGGTTCGCTGGGGCGCCAGCTGCCAGTACTCGCCGCGAAAGGGGACGATCCGCGGCTCCGCCGGCTCCCCCGAGGCCCGCGCCAGGCGATCGGCGTGAAGGCCGGCGCAGACGATCACCCGGTCGGCCACGAGCGAGCGCCCGTCGGTGAGCTCCACCACCGAGCTCCGGGCGTTGCGCACCACGCGGCGCACCTCCGCGCCCATCCGGATCTCGCCGCCGGCAACGTCGACCTCGGCCGCGAACGCCTTGGCCACCGCCGCAAAGTCCACGATCGCCGTCTCGGGCGAGTGCAGCCCGGCGACCGCGCGCAGCTCGGGCTCGACCTCGACCAGCTCTGCCCCTTCGAGCCACCGAAGCCCGGGAACGCCGTTGGCCTGAGCCCGTTCGGCCAGCCTGCGCAACGGCTCGAGCTCGCGCGGCTCGGTCGCCGCGACAACCTTCCCGCACGCTTGATAGTCAAGCCCGTGGGCGGCGCAGTAGTCGCGCAGCAGTCCCAGACCCCGTCGGCAGAGCCTCGCCTTCAGCGAGCCGGGAGCGTAATAGAGGCCCGCATGGACAACGCCACTGTTGTGCCCGGTCTGGTGGCGGGCGAGCCCGTCCTCCTTCTCGAGCACGATCACCTCGGCATCGGCCACCGAGCTACACAGCAGGCGTGCCGTGGCCAGGCCCAGGATGCCGCCGCCGACGACGACCACCCGCATCAGCTCTCTCCTGAGCTTGAGGAGTTAAACGCGGCAGGCAGGGGAGCGGACACGTCCCTACGATTGCAGCTTCCCCAGCCGGGAACGTCCGCAGCGACTGGCAACGTCTGCAAACGTCGCATGGCGCGCGAGCGTCGGCCTATAGTGCGCTGCCGGTCTGGCGAGGCAGCCGACCGCGACATCGGTGCCCCCTGCACCGCCACCACGTGACTCTGACCCATACACGTGACCTCTGACACCGCACCTCAGGACGACCGCTGGACGGACCAGATCGGCCGGCGCGATTTCCTCGCGGCGGCGTGGCGGGGCGCTGCGGGGATCGGCGCGGCCGCCGGGCTGGCTGCCTGCGGAGGCTCCGCGTCGCCCCGGCCCAGCCGGAAGCTGACGGCGGTGAGCTCGGTGCGGACCCGGGGTCACGTCCAGGTCTTTCGCTCGCGGCCGGACCTCAAGCCGCCCGTGGTGGTCATGAAGAAGCGACCGTCGAGCCCGACCGACGAGCTGATCCTCACCGACTGCCACGCCGGGCCCAAGCAGCAGGGCCCGCTGATCGTGGACGCCACCGGGCGGCTGGTGTGGTTTGCGCCGGTGTCCGCTACCCCCACCCCAGCCTCGCGGGTGATGAACCTCCAGGTGCAGTCCTACCGCGGCAGACCGGTCCTGACCTGGTGGCACGGGGCGGTGGTCGCCGCGCACGGCGAAGGCCACTACGAGCTTCTCGACCAGCGCTACCGGCGAGTCGCCGAGGTGCACGGCGGCAACGGCTACAAGGGCGACCTGCACGAGTTCGTCCTCACCGACTCGGGCACGGCGTTGTTCACGTGCTATGGCCAGGCGGTCGCGCAGCTGCCCCACCCCGACGGCAGCCGCCAGGGCAAGTACCTGTACGGGGTCGTTCAGGAGGTCGACGTGGCCACCGGCGCGGTGCTGTTTCAGTGGCGCACCGACGAGCACGTCGGCTTCATCGACTCCTATCACCCCGCCCCCGACGATCCCACCATTCCGTGGGATTACTTCCACGTCAACTCGATCGCGATCGATCCCTCAGACGGACACCTGCTGATCTCGGGCCGCAACACGTGGGCGTTCTACAAGGTCCATCGCCAGACCGGTGAGGTGCTCTGGACCCTGGGGGGCAAGCGCAGCGACTTCGAGATCGGTCACGGCGCGCGGTTTGCCTTCCAGCACCACGTCCGGGCCCCCGGCGGCGGTCTGATCACGATGTTCGACAACGAGGCGGGTCCGCCCCGCGAGGCCAGACAGTCGCGGGGATTGGTGCTCGCGGTCGACGAGCAGGCTCTGACCGCGAAGTTCGTCCAGCAGTTCAAGCACCGCCCGCCGGTCCTCTCGCCGGCGCTGGGAAGCGTCCAGGATCTGAGTGAGAGCGGGGGGGAGGGGACGTTCATGGGTTGGGGCGACTCCAGCTACTTCACCCACTACGACGGCTCGGGAGCGGTGCAGCTGGACGGGCACCTCGCGGGCAACGCGATCTCCTACCGGGCGTTCATGCAGGCCTGGGCGGGCCTCCCGACGAGCGATCCGGCACTGGCGATCGAGCGCACGGGAACCGCGGCGCAGCTGTATGCGAGCTGGAACGGGGCCACCGAGCATCGAACCTGGCGCGTGTTGGGAGGCGACCGGCGCCAGGGAATCCACGAGCTCGGCATGGCGGCGGTGGCTGGCTTCGAGACCCAGATCACGGTCCCGCGGGCCCCGGTCTGGCTGGCGGTCGAGGCGCTCGACGGTAGCGGGCGCGCGCTGCGGCGCTCGGCAGCCGTGCAGGCGTAGCGCGATCAGCGCGCGAGCCGGGGCGAGCGGACTTCTCTACGCATGCTCCGCGAGGCGCCGATGCCTCGCCAGCGTAGCGACGATGCTGTGCGGGACGAACGGGTTGATGTGCTCCGCCGCCCAGCAGCTGGCGCCGGTGTGGCAGTTCTCCAGCGCCAGCAGCCGTTCGTGGAGCTGCGTGAGCTCGTCAGGGGTGAGCATGCGGGCGAGGTTGTGGATCTCGTAAGGGTCGCTCCGCAGGTCGTAGAACTCGCGCTCGCCATCGCGATACTCGACGTACAGGAAGTCCGGCGTCCGGACCGCCTCGTAGCTGGGAGGGTTGCCGCTCACCCGGGTCTGCAGGTCTGGGTCGCTTCTGCTGGTGACCGGGCCGTGATGCTCGACGAGGATCGCGTCGCGCCAGCCGCTGGGTTCCTTGCCCCTGAGCAGGGGCAACAGGCTGTGGCCGTCGCTGGGCATCGTCGTGCCGGCGATCGCGGCGAACGTCTTGGCGAGGTCGACGTTCTCGGCCATCGCGTCGTTGGTCTGACCCGCCGGCACACCGGGTCCGGCGACGACCAGGGGGACGTGGATGTCAGTGTCAAACGCGGTCAGCTTGCCGGGCATCAGGCGATATTCGCCGGTGTGCAAGCCGTTGTCGGAGCTGAACACGATGTAGGTGTCGTGGAGCATTCCGTGGGCCGCCAGCGCGCGCTCGATCGCGGCGATCAGATCGTCCACCGACTGCACGTCCTGGACCCGCCGGCGGAACACCCGGTCGATCCGGCGCAGCTGACGCGGCTTCAGCGGCTGGTGGTCGGCCAGCCAGTCCGGGGCGCCGGTCGGCATCACGTCGAAGCTCGGGGGCCGCGGCGCCTTCAGGCCGGGGAAGGCGTGCTCATAGCGGGGCGCAGGTGTGTACGGGAAGTGCGGCGCGAAGGTCGCCAGCTCGAGGAAGAACGGCTTGTCGGACCCGGCCGAGTGGTCGATGAACTGGACTCCCTTGCGCGCGAGCACGTCGGTCAGGTAGTCCCGGGGGCGGTGCCCATAGTGGCGCACGACCCCGTCGTCGTTGAGCCTGTAGTCGTATTCGGGATAGCCCCAGCCGGCCACGTCCCATTGGTTCCATCCCGGGGACACGTAGCTGGCGGCGACCGCCGACCTGGCCGGGCCCTCGAGATAGCCGTTGAGGTACTTGCCCATCATCGCGGTGCGGTATCCGGCCCGCTGCAGGGCGACGTTGAAGCTGTGAAGCTGCTCACCGCGGTCGTAGAAGGCGTTGAAGCCGCCCTGCGGACCGGTGTTCGTGAACACGCCCGTGTCGTGGGGGAAGTTGCCGGTGAAGATCGAGGCGCGCGACGGGCAGCACAGCGAGTCCGCGACGAAGTAGTTGGTGAGCGTCATCCCGCGCGACTGCAGCGCCCGCACCTGGGGCATGTAGCGGACCAGGTCTCTGGACAGATCGTCGGTGAGCACGAACACAACGTTCGGGCGCAGGTGGTGGCCGGTGGCCGACAGCGGGACTGGTGTGCGCGAGTGGCGCGAATGCAACCGCACGCCGGCCGCGAGCGAAGCGGATCGATCCGCGTGCTGCCGGTGCGCGGACGCGGTCCCGCCGAGCGCGGCAGGGAGCGCCGCGATCAGCGCCGCGAACGTGAGCAGCACGAGCGCGAGCCGCCAGCGGCGCACGAGCACCGCGAGCCCCTGGGGCAGGTGTCGTCGGCCACGCGCGCTTCGCTGCTTCGTAGGCCCCAAGCTGCGATCGGCCTCCACAGGTCGAGCATAGGTCCGCGAATGCGTGTTCAAGGTCCTCCTAACGCGGGCCACGCGACTCCCTAACGCGCTCGCACGAATGCCTTAACGCGAGCGCAATCAGGCGGCCGATCCATAACATGCCCGGCCGCCGGCGCGATAATGCGCGGGTGGCCTACGACGAGGAGCTCGCCAACCGGATCCGTGAGCTGGTCGCAGACGAGCCCGGGCTGACCGAGAAGCGGATGTTCGGGGGGCTCGCGTTTCTGATCGGCGGGAACATGTCGGTGAGCGCCAGTGGCCAGGGAGGGCTGCTGGTTAGGGTCGATCCCGATCAGACCGGCTCACTGCTCTCACAGCCGCATGCGCAACCGTTCGTGATGCGCGGGCGGGCGATGGACGGCTGGCTGCGCGTCGACGCCGAGGGAGTGCGCACCAAGCGCCAGTTGGGGCGCTGGGTCGCGCGCGGCGTGGCCTACGCGCGGTCGCTGCCGGCCAAGCGATAGCCAATGGCGATGCCGCTGCCGGCCACGCGATAGCCAATGGCGATGCCCGACCCCCACGAGATCGCCACCAGCGCCGGCGACACCGGGTCCTGGTTTCCGCTTGTAGACGAGGAGGATCTCCCGCCCGATCTGCGGGGCCTGTTCGCCAAGGCGCGCGAGCGCCTGGGGTTCGTGCCCAACGTGTTCCGGGTATACGCCTTTCGCCCCGAGCGGCTGAGCGCGTGGTTTTCGCACTATCGCCAGCTCCATCAGCCCACCGAGCACCTCAGCGCCGCCGATCGCGAGATGATCGCGGTCGTCGTCAGCGCGGCCAACGCGTGCCTGTACTGCCTGGTCGCCCACGGGGCCTCGCTGCGCGAAGAGCTCGGCGACCCGGTGCTCGGCGAGCGCATCTCCTACGACTGGCGCCGCGCGGACCTCGATCCCCGGCGCGCGGCGATCTGTGCCTACGCCGAGAAGCTGACGCTGCGGCCGCGGGAGGTTACCCGGGCGGACCTTCAAACCCTGCTCGACGTCGGCCTGACGTTCGAGGAGGCCTGGGATGTGGCGGAGATCGCCGCGATGTACAACCTGACCAACCGAATGGCGATGGCCACCAACATGCTGCCCAACGAGCAGTACAGCGGTCAGGCTCGGCCAAAATGATCGTCAGCCGGCGATCGCACGAGGTCCTGCCCTCAGTGCCTATGCGCTGCTTACGCGCCGTTTCGACCGCCGTTTCAGCCACACGATGACCGGGCGCTCGCGCCGGGTAACCTGGCTGGTATGAGCCCTGTGCTTGACCAGCGCGCGCGTCCGATCCGGGATCTCCGGATCTCCGTCACCGATCGGTGCAACTTCCGCTGCACGTACTGCATGCCCAAAGAGATCTTCGGGCGCGACTTCGCGTTTCTGCCACGCAAGGAGCTGCTCACGTTCGAAGAGATCACCCGGCTGGCAACGCTGTTCGCCGCCGAGGGCGTCTCGAAGCTTCGACTGACCGGCGGCGAACCGCTGCTGCGCCGCGACATCGACCAGCTGGTGGCGATGCTGGCGGCAATCGACGGCATCGACGACGTCGCGCTGACGACCAACGGCGCGGCGCTGGCCGCCAAGGCGAGGGCCCTGAAGGAGGCTGGTCTGGCCCGGGTGACGGTCAGCCTGGACGCGCTCGACGACGCGACGTTCGAGGCGATGAACGACGTGGGCTTCCCGGTCGCGCGCGTGCTCGCGGGGATCGACGCCGCGGCCGTCGCCGGCCTGGATCCGGTCAAGGTCAACATGGTCGTCAAGCGCGGGGTCAACGACCACTGCGTCACCCAGATGGCGGAAGGCTTTCGGGGAACCGGGCACATCCTGAGGTTCGTCGAGTTCATGGACGTCGGCACCACCAACGGCTGGTGCATGGACGACGTCGTCTCCGCAGCCGAGATCGTGGCGGCGATCGACGAGCGATGGCCGCTGGAGCCGCTGGAGCCCAACTATTCGGGCGAGGTCGCGTCGCGGTACCGCTACCGCGACGGCGGCGGAGAGATCGGAATCATCGCCTCGGTCACCCAACCGTTCTGCGGTGCCTGCAGCAGGGCACGGCTGTCGGCCGACGGCAAGCTCTACACCTGTCTGTTCGCCGCTCAGGGACACGATCTGCGCGCGCTGTTGCGCGGCGGCGCCGACGACGACGAGCTCGCCGCGACGGTCAGGGCGGTGTGGGGCCGCCGCGCGGACCGCTATTCAGAGCTCCGCCACGCGCACACCCGGCGGCGCGCGAAGGTGGAGATGTCCTACATCGGCGGTTGACCGAGACCTGCCGCTAGGGTCGATCGAAGTCCCGCCGTGCCGCCTCGACGGCGGCCCGCGTATCACAGCCGTCGAGGTGGTCATTGACAAGCCCCATCGCCTGCATGAACGCATAGACGGTCGTCGGCCCGACGAACCGCCAGCCGCGCGTCTTGAGGTCCCTGGCGAGGGCGCTGGACTCAGAGGTGACCGTGAGCTGCGCCAGCGCCGCGCGGTCCAGTCCTTGCGCGCGCGGGGGAGGCTCAAAGCGCCACACAAAGTGCGCCAGCGAGCCCTCGTCTGCGACCAGCTCGACCGCGCGCCGGGCGTTGTTGATCACCGCTTCGATCTTGCCCCGGTGGCGCACGATTCCAGAATCGGCGAGCAATCGAGCGACGTCACGCTCGCCAAACCGCGCCACGCGCTCGAACTCAAACCCGGCAAACGCTTTGCGGAACGCCGGTCGCTTGCGGAGAATCGTCAGCCACGAGAGCCCGGCCTGAAAGCCCTCCAGACTGAGCTTCTCAAACAGCCGCACGTCGTCGGAGACCGGAAAGCCCCATTCGGCGTCGTGATAGGCGCGGTACTCGGCGGTCGAGTCCGCCCACCAGCACCGCGCGACTCCGTCCTCGCCGACGATGATCCCGTTGCGGCTCGCGGCCGGCTCCTGCTCGCTCATCTCACAGCTCCTTGCCACCCAAAGCGCACAGCTCCTTGCCACCCAAAGCGGCGAAATCCGCCCAGCGCCGCCCGACCTGTATGCGGTCCGGATTGGCCACGGCGCGACGGGCCCGTCGGGAATACTGATTTGGTGAAGCGATTTTGCCCAGGGGCCCGGTCGATCGTCATCGTCAGCTCCTCATCCGCCCCCAACGCCGGTTTGAGATGACCAGCAGGGAGTTCACCGCGCGCGCCGGACACGCGACGATGGACGTCACCCGACGGACTGCCCGCTTCGTCCGCGGCGAGGTGGTCAAGCGCGTGGGCGGCCCCGCTCGGGCCCGGGTGGTCACGCTGTTTGGCGCGGTCCTGGCGCTCAACGGCGCCGATACCGCGACGGTCGGCGCGGTTGCCCCTCAGCTCGAGCATTCGCTGCATATCAGCAACACCGAGATCGGGCTGCTGAGCGCCGTGACGCTGCTCGTCGGGGCGGTGTTCACGATCCCGGTGGGCCTGCTGGTGGACCGGATCAAGCGGCTGCCGATGCTCTCGGTGAGCATCGTGCTGTGGAGCATCGCCTCCCTCGCGAGCGCGTTCGCGGGCAGCTACTCGAGTCTGCTGCTCACCCGCGTGCTGCTGGGGGCCGTCGTCGCCACCGCGGGTCCGGCGATCGCGTCGCTGACCGGCGACTATTTCCCCGCCCGCGAGCGGGGACAGGTGTATGCCTACATCCTCGGCGGCGAGATCGCGGGAACCGCCGTGGGTTTCATCATCAGCAGCAGCGTGGCGAGCTTGATCTCCTGGCGCGCTTCGTTTGTGATGCTGGCGATCCCCGGCTTCTTCCTCGCCCGGGAGCTGTATCGAACCGTGCCCGAGCCGTTGCGCGGCGGCCAGAGCCGGCTTGAACCGGGAGCGGTCGATCTGCATGAGGCTGTCGCGGCAGCCGCTGCCCGGCCCCGACGTGCGCAGGAGGCGGCGGACGAGCCGGCGCCCAGGCCCGACGATCCGGTTCGGGAAGCCGCTGCGCGGCTCGGCGTGCAGCCCGATCCGGAGCTCGTGCTCGAGCAGGATCCGCGCGAGCTGGGACTGGTGGCCGCGGTGCGCTACATCCTCTCGATCCCCACGAACATCCACCTGATCATCAGCTCGTCGCTGGGCTACTTCTTCTTCTCGGGCCTGACGACGTTCGCGCTGCTGTTCGTCCGCGGCCACTATCACGTAAACCAGGCGACCGCTGAGCTCGTGCTGGGGCTGCTCGTTGGTGGCGCGATGATCGGCACACTCGCCGGCGGCCGGGTGACCGACGCGATGGTGCATCGCGGCTCGCTCCAGGCCCGGGTGTGGGTCCCGGCGGTCTGCTATCTGGGCGCTGCGGTGCTGTTGATCCCCGGCTTTGTCTCAAGCCAGCTCACGCCGGCGCTGTGGTTCGACGTCGGCGGCGCGGCGCTGCTGTCCGCGGCCAACCCTCCGCTGGACGCCGCCCGGCTGGACATCATGCCCGCCGGCCTCTGGGGCCGCGCCGAGAGCACTCGCACGGTGCTGCGATCGCTCGCCCAGGCCCTGGCGCCGATCGTGTTCGGTGGCCTCGCGGACCTGATCGCGGGCATCGCCCCCGAGCAGGCTCCGGTCGGTACCCATCCCGCTGTGATCTCAGCGGGCGAGGCGAGAGGGCTTGAGATCAGCTTCCTCGTGCTGCTCAGCACGCTCGCCGCGGCGGGAATATTCCTGCTGCGTGCGCGGACGACCTACCCGCGTGACGTCGCCACGGCGGCGGCCTCAAATCAGGGCTCGGATCCGGCGCCGGCGCCGCAGGCGCAGGACGGCAAACGCGCCCGGGCATCGGGTGGGGGATAGGCGGGCGGCGCCCGGCGGGCGACGCTCGGCGCCGCTGCTCAGCCTTGCGGCCGCGCCGCGGCCACCCGCGAGGGATGCCCGATCCCCGGCCACGGAGCCAGCACCAGCAGCAGCCGGGTATCGGCCAGCGCGCGGACGGTGCGGCGCTCGTTGGGACCGAAGTGCGACAGAAAGCCGGCTCCACCGCTCGCGTTGCGGCCGTCGTGGGAGATCTCGATCTGGCCATCGACCACGAACAGGTAGGCGCGCTCGTGGACCTGATGCTCCTGTAGCTCCTCCCCCGCGGGCAGGCGGATGGCGATCGCCCGAGTCTCATCATCCGAGCGCAGCACCTGGGGGTGATGGGGCTCGAGGTCCAGCGCTCGGATATCCCAGCTCTCCATTCGGTCTCCTCCGGTCGGCTTGTCAGGCTCAATGATCGCGCCTGGTGCAAGCGCGGGGCACGACTACCGCCACCAGGGCCGGCGGCGGACCTCCGCCAGATGCGCGGCCGGCTCAATGAGCGCCTCGAGGTGCTCGGTGAGATGGTCGACGTGCTCGCACAGCCATACCGTCTGGCGCGAATGGGCCGAGCTCTCGAGTCGGTCGTTGTCGAACGTCGGCGCCGTCAGCGCGGCCACCGGTTGACGTCGGGGCTTGCCGACCTGAGCGGCGATCTGGTCAAAGAACTCATCGAGAACCGCCGTCCGGTAGCTGACGACGGTTTGGCTGGCGCCGATATACCGAGCATCGGTCCGCGGCAGTCCGGCTACGGCGTGCGCGGTCAAGCGCAAGCGCAGCGTGCCGCCCACAAGCCGCCAGAGCTCTTCCTTGCGCATGTGCTTGGTTCCCTGCTCGGTCAGCAGCCCGCGCAGGCCCTCCTCGAGCCGCAGCCCGGCGTTGACGGCGTGCATCGCGCCATCGGGCTCGCGGGCCCGCAGCCCGCTCACCCATCCGACCGCTTGCGTCAGATACGTGGCCCCGGAGCGGAAGGCATCCGCAAGGTCATCCCCGACCACCGCCGCTGTTCCCCGCGGCCAGAACAGCCCGCCGACGAGGATGCTCACCGCGCAGCCGAGGGCCACGTCCTCGACCCGGACGACCCCGACCTCCCAACCGACCGGCACGAGCAGGTTGAACAGCACCGCGACGGTGACCGTGAACGCTGCCTGACCGACGACGAACGGCGCTGTCCCGGGCGCGTAGGCGGCGACGAACACCGCGATCGGGAGCGCCACCCACAAGGCCGCGGTGCCGGTCCCGATCGCCAGCAGCAGGGCACCGCCGATCACGAAGCCAAGCACCGTGCCGGTCAGTGCCCGGATCGCGGTCGATCCGGTCGACGCGGCATTCGTGCGCAGCACTGACAGCGTTCCCAGCACCACCCAGAACCCGTGCTGGACGGTGGTCAGGTCGGCGACCGCCACGGCCGCGGCGAGCGCCAGCGCCCCCCGCAGGCTGTTGATGAACCAGACCGAGCGCAAGCTCGCGTGGCGCATGGCGATGCCCGCAAACCCGGAGACGCCGATCACCCTGCGTCCGCCGTGCGGGCCCAGCGACGGATCTCCGAACCAGCGCGCCCGAGCCTGCGCGACCCATTTCGCGTCCGCGAGCCGGGCAGCGACCAGCGCGTCGGCCCCGACCACCAGGACGGTGACCGCGATCGCGCAGGCGTGAAACGAAACCCTCGCCTGCTCGCGAAAATCGTCGTTCTCGGGGGCCAGGCGGTGCAGTCGCCCGATGCTCCGCCGGCGGCATTGGTGCAGATGCTCAAGGTCGGGCCGGGTGTCGCTGTCGCCGGCCAGCAGCGCTCCCGCGTCTCGCAGAACGGAGGCGGCGGTGGACAGCAACTCGCGGTCGGCAGGCGCGGCTTCTCGCAGGTCACCACGCTCATGGACGGTGTCTATGAGCAGTGACGTGCACCATTCGAGCAGCTCGACCGCGTTGGCCAGCGCCTGGTCAGTGCTCGCCAGTCCGGTTGGCCGGTACGGGGTCGCGGTGAAGCTCGCCAGCAGCTCGTGCTTTGTCTCGATGCACGCGGCCAGCCCGTCCTCGGTGGCCTGACCACGGAGGATCGCATCGATCTCGGCCGCCAGAGCGTCGGCCAGCTTGGAGGCGGCGCGGCGCAGCTGGTTGCCGGGGCTGGGCGGCGAGAACACGAGCACCGCCGCGGTCCCCGCCACAGAAGCCAGCCACCAGCCCACCAGCCGGTCGGGGATCATGCTCACCGTTCCCGGTGACGCCGCCGGCAGCACGTAGGTGAGCAGCGCGCCGGTGACCCCCGAAGCGGCGTTCGGCCCGGCAACGCCGGCGAAGAAGACCGCGAAGGTGACCGGCACGGTGGCGATCACGGCGACCGCCGTCACCGAGCTGACGACCGTCCCGATCGCCACCAGGACCGTGCCGGCCACAGCCAGCCCCGCGTGCGCGATCAGCTTGTCGCGGCGGGTCCCGGCAAAGCTCGTCAGGACCAGCGTCGCGAACCCTCCGAAGGCGGCGAACGTGGCCATCTGCAGGTTGCCGATCACCACGTCGGTGAGCGCGAACAGACCCGGCATGACGACCGCCGCGCGAACCGCGCGCATCGCCGCGGCGGTGGACCAGGTAGGCAATAGCGGCGTTGATCCGGCACTCTCCCCCCAGCGGCGTGCCAGCCCCGTAACCGAGAGTGCGTGCGCCTCGCTTGGCACCGGCGGCGAGTTTAGCCTTCCGCCGCGCGCGCCAGGGGCCCTCGGACGGGGGGTCAACTGCGCGCCGGCAGCCTCACCACGTCGATCCCCAGCGGTGCGCATACCAGCGCTGCCTGACTGGTGCTCTTCAGCCGGCGGCGGAGCAGGACGAACGCCGGCGCGCCGAGCGCAGCCGGCACCAGCAGCGCAAACAGGCGATAGAGCAGCACGGCCGCCGTGGCCTCGGGGATGTTGACCCCGTAGAGCGCGAACACACCGATCAGCGCCCCCTCGGTACCGCCGACGCCGCCAGGCAGCGGCACGAGGTTGCCGAGCTGGCCAATCAGGTAGCCGAGCACGAGCGTGCCGAACGGGGGCCAGTGGCCAACTGCGGCGAACGCGAACCCGAGCGCCGCGATGTCGAACGCCATATATCCAAACGAGCCCGCGATCACCCCGAAGCTGTGGGCGCGCAGCAGCAAGATGGCCTGATCCACGCCGTCCGCCGCCGCCTTGAGCCAGGCGCCGAGCGCCACGCGCAGGCGCGCGCGCCAATGGGCTCCGGTCACCGCTGCGCCGCGCTCACCGAGCCCGCGGAGAAGCCGCGGGCTGAGGGCGACCACCAGGACGCCCAGAGCGGTGATCAGCGCCGGCACGAGGGTCAGCACCGCGGACCCCTGGCCTGCCAGGACCCCCACGAACACCCCGATGCCCACGAGGATCAAGGCGGCGAAGTTTGCGGCGCTGGTGACGCGCGAAATACGAGCAGGTAGCCGGCGCAGGAGCCCACTTCGGCGATCGCGACCGCGACGACCCAGCCGGGGGCCGCGTCCTGGAGGCGCGCGCGTACTTCGTCGAGGCCCGGGAGGGCGCTGATCGCGATCGCCACGATCGCGATGATCACCAGGATCTCGGCCACGCGGAGGGCCAGATGGCGCGGATGCAGCTCGTCGGGCATCTCGCCGCGGGCTGTGCGCGGACTGCTCTGGTCAGCGGCGGCGATTCGCTGCACGCGCGTTGGTGTCTGGCGGCATCAGCGGGGCCTCAGCTTACGCCGCTCCGCGCGCGCCTCGCGATAGGCTCGCGCTTATGCGCGTTGCCATCGCGGGAGCTCACGGGAAGATCGCGCTGCGCCTGGCGGCCTTGCTCAAGGCCCGAGGTGACTCAGTCGTGGGCCTGATTCGCAATCCCGATCACGCCGGGGAGGTGCGCGAGGCGGGCGCCGAGCCCGTGATCTGCGACCTCGAGCAGGCGACGCTCGAGCAGGTGGCCAGCGCGGTCGGCCGCAGCGACGCCGTGGTGTTCGCCGCCGGGGCAGGGCCCGGCAGCGGCGCCGCGCGGAAATTGAGCATGGATCGTGACGGCGCGCTCAAGCTGCTCCAGGCCACCGCCGAGGAGGCGCCGCGTTATTTGATGATCAGCGCCGTGGGGGCCGAGGATCCGCCCGACGGCGAGGACGTGTTCAGCGTCTATTTGCGGGCCAAGGCCCAGGCGGACGCGGCGCTGGCCGCCGCTGACCGCGATTGGACGATCATCAGGCCCGGCCGGCTGACCGACGAGCCCGGGACCGGCCAGGTGCGCATCGAAACGGATCGGTTCCAGGGGGAAATTCCGCGTGATGACGTCGCCGCGGTGCTCGCCGCCCTGCTCGCCGACTCACGCGCCTCGCGTCAGATCCTGTACGTCAACGGCGGCTCTGAGCCGATCGGGCAGGCGCTCGACGCGGTGCTGACGCGCCGCGATCGCTAGCGGCGCTGGCGCTCCTCCTCGACGGTCCGCTCGGCCAGCGGTCGGGCCTCCAGCCGCGCGTCCGGGATCGGTTCGCCGCTTTGCACCGACAGTCCGTAGGTTCCCGCTCGCAGACGTGCCTCCGCTCGCTCGAGCGCGGCGAGCTCGGTGCGGAGATCCTCCTTGCGGCCCTGGTTGAACTCGTCCTGGTAGAGATCCTCGGAGTCCGCATCGCCGGGCTCTATGCGCCCGGAGCCCTCCAGCGGCCCGTCGCGCTCGAGGCTGGCGAGCGCCTGCTCGATCCTCGTCCGCTCGCGTTGCAGCAGCTGGCGGGCACGCTCTGAATCCATGAATGAAGACTAGTTGGTCTGCGTCAGGCGATCGCGGGACCGCTGTAGGCGGGCGGGGGAGCCGGGTCGGATTTGGCCGAGGCGATCTGCGCCAGCAGTTGGGGCGCGCTGGTGCCTCCCATAACCCGCAGCCGCGGCAGCCGGAAGCGATCCTGCTGGGGGCTCGCCCAGCCCGCGACCGCGGTCGTCGCGCCGACGAATCCGGCTGCCCGGACGGCGGCGGTCACCGTGGGGTCATACAGGCCCAGCGGGTAGCTGAACCAGTGCGCCGGAACCCCGTAGCGGCTGTGCAGCGTCTGGCGGGCACCGGTCAGCTCCTGCTCGAGCTGGGTGGAGTCGAGCGAGGTCAGGTCGGTGGCTCCGATTCCCTTGCTGTCGAGCTCCCAGCCGGCGGCGACCAGGCCGTGAACCTGGGCCTCGCTCAACCCTCCGTCCGAGGGCGCCAGACCGTTGAGCTGGAGATTCACGACCCCTACCCAGCCCAGCCGCTTGAGGACGGGCAGGGCGTTTGTGTACTGGGAGGCGTACCCGTTGTCGAAGCTGATAACGATCGGCTTGCCGGGCCCGAGCGACGCGCCCTTGGTCCAGTGAGCCTCGAGTTGGTCGAGGGTCACCGCATGCCAGCCCTGGGATTTCAGCGCCTCCATCTGGCTGGTGAACTCATCAGCCGGCACGTACAGCCCCGGATCGGCGCTGGTCGCGGGCGGCGCCACGTTGATCACGTGATACATGAGAATCGGCACGGTGGTTGTCGCGGACTGACGGGTTGCGCCCGAAGACGACGCGCTGCGCGAGGAGTGCCTGGACGAGTGCGCCGGGGGGTGTTTCGATTTGCTTGAACCGGCGGTGAAGTCGAGCACGACAGTGGCAACGACGGCCGCCACCACGATCAGCGAGCCGAGCGCCACAAACCGTTCGAGCCACAGTCGAGCTCGCTGCTTGCGCGCCTGCTCGCGGCGGCGTGACGTGCGCGTCGTGGTAACTCATGCGCCGCGACGTTACACGCTAGTGCAGTTGCCAGGACGAGCTTCTATATATGGTTGGCGGCCCGTGGTGACCGTCCCTGATCCAATCTGGTTGCCCCGCTCGTGAGCAAGATCGGCGAGCACCATCTCGGACGCCTGGCCGAGGAGTCTTTCGAGCGCCTGGGCGACTACCCCTCGTTGCTGTTCGAGGGACGCTGGCACCGCTCGGGGGAGCTGTTCGAGCGGTCCCGGCGGATCGCCGCCGGACTGTCAGAGCTCGGGGTGTCGCCCGGCGAGCGCGTGGTAGTCACGATGGCCAACTGCCCGGAGGTCACGGTCACCTACCAGGCGCTGTGGCGCGCCGGAGCGGTTGTCACCCCCGCGACGTTCCTGCTCGGAGCCGAGGATCTGCGCCACCTGATCGCAGACGCGGGCGCGTGCGCAGTGGTCACCACGCCCGAGTTCGTGCCGAAGGTCAAGGAGGCCACCGCGGGGCTCGAACACCTCAGGTTCGTGCTGTGCACCGAGGAGGCCGGGGACAGCGTGCTCCCCCTGGCCTCGCTCGAGGCCGCCGAGCCCGACCCGGTCGTCGCCCGCTCTGACGACGATCTGGCGGCGCTGCTGTACACGGGCGGGACGACGGGACGGGCCAAAGGGGTCATGCTCTCGCACTCAAACCTTCACTTCTCGGGGCTGTCGGCCAAGAACGCCGGCCATGTCCCGGGCGTCAACCGGGCACTGACGACGCTGCCGCTGTCACACGCCTACGGCCTGCTGGTGACGATCGCCGGCGTGCACGCGCCCGAGCGCCGAGTCACGGTGCTGCTGCGCTGGTTTGATCCGACGGCGTTTCTCGAACTGATCCAGGAGCACCGCCTGCAGACCAGCGCCGTCGTGCCCTCGATGCTCCAGATCCTCCTCTCGCAGCCGCTGGAGGAGTACGACCTCTCGTCGCTTCGCTATCTCAGCTCCGGCGGCGCGCCGCTGGCGCCCGAGACCGAGGAGGCGTTTCGCCGCCGGGTGCCATCAGTGTCGATCCGGCAGGGCTATGGCCTGACCGAGACCGCCGCGCTGGTCTGCACCAACCCGGCCGGACAGGAGCGCCCAGGCTCGGTTGGCCTGCCGGTGCCCGGGACCGAGGTCGAGATCCGCGATCAGCAGGGGCATGCGCTCCCTCGAAATGAGATCGGCGAGATCTGCTGCCGTTCGCCGGGGGTGATGCGCGGTTACTGGCGATCGCCGCAGGCAACCCGCGAGGTGCTGCACGACGGGTGGCTTGCGACCGGCGACGTGGGCTACCTCGACGACGAGGGCTACCTGTTCATCGTCGACCGTAAGAAGGACCTGATCATCCGGGGCGGCTTCAACGTCTACCCCCGAGATGTGGAGGATGCGCTGGTCGAGCACCCGGCGGTGCAGATGGCGGCGGTGGTCGGTCGTCCAAGCGATGTGCACGGCGAGGAGGTGGTGGCATTCGTCTCCCTGCACGACGACACCGACGTGGCCGCCGAGGACCTGATCGCCTGGGCCCGGGAGCGCATCGGGGGCTACAGGTACCCGCGCGAGATCCACCTGGTCGACTCGATTCCGCTCACCCCGGTGGGAAAGATCGACCGCAAGTCCCTGCGGCTGCACCTCGCCGGCGAACTCTCGCCGGGCGCTCGCCTTTCAACTTAGATGGTGGACCTCCTGGAGGCCGTAGACGGGAGTCGGGATGCCGACGGCCCGGGCTTTGAGCTGGAGTGCCAGGTACAGCGAATAGTGTCTTGACTGGTGAAGGTTGCCGCCGTGAAACCACAGCGCGGGGACCTGGGTGGGCTTCCACATGTTGCGCTGCTCGCCCTCCCACGGCCCCGGATCCTTGGCGGTGTCAGACCCCAGTCCCCAAACCTTGCCCACCCGGTCGGCGACCTCTTTTGAGATCAGGTCCGCCGCCCAGCCGTTCATCGATCCGTACCCGGTGGCGTACACGACCAGGTCGGCGGGCAGCGTGGTGCCATCTTCGAGCACCACCGCATCCTCGGTCAGGTGGTCAACCTGGCCGTGGGCGAGCTTGACACTGCCATCGGCAACCAGGTCGGCGGCGCCCACATCGATGTAGTAGCCCGACCCTCGACGCAGGTACTTCATGAACAGGCCCGAGCCGTCCTCGCCCCAGTCGTGCTCAAAGCCGGCCTGCTCGAGGCGCGCGTAGAAGTCCTGATCGCGCTCGCGCATCTCCTCGTAGAGCGGAATCTGGAGCTCGGCCATGATCCGGTACGGGATCGAGGCGAAGATCAGGTCCGCTCGCTCGGTGCTGACCCCCGCGGCGACCGCCTGCTCGGAGTACAGCGGCCCGAGGCCGATGTCCATCAGCGTGTCGGATCGGACGATGTGCGTGGAGGAGCGCTGGACCATGGTCACGTCGGCGCCCACCTCGTACAGGGCCCCGCAGATGTCGAACGCGGAGTTGTTGGACCCCACGACCACCACGCGCTTGCCCGCGTACGCGTCGGGGCCGGGGTGCTCGGACGAGTGCTGCTGCTCGCCGGCGAAGATGTCCTGTCCGGGAAACGTGGGGATCTCGGGCTTGCCCGACATCCCGGTGGCGAGCACCAGCTGTTGGGGACGCAGGTGTATCTCTTCGCCGTCGCGCTGAAGCGTGACATCCCACTCGCCCGCGGCGTCGTCGTAGCGTGCGGAGGTCGCCTCGGTCGAGCCCCAGTAGTTGATCTCCATCACCCGCGTGTACATCTCGAGCCAGTCGGCGATCTTGTCCTTGGGCGAGAACACCGGCCAGCTGTCGGGAAACTTGATGTACGGGAGGTGGTCGTACCACACGGGGTCGTGGAGGCACAGGGACTTGTAGCGGCTGCGCCACTGATCTCCGGGGCGCGCGTGGCGGTCGACGACGATCGTGGGGACGTCGAGCTGGCGCAGGCGCGCGCCAAGCACGATCCCACCCTGGCCGCCACCGACGATCAGCACCTCCGGCTGGATCGTGGTTCCGAGCTCGGCCGCCTCGCGCCGTCTGCGCTCCAGCCACGTCTCGCGATCGGCAACGACGCCGTGCTGCACCCCTTTGGGCCGCGCCGCTCCGCGCTGCTCCTCGTGTCCCTTGAGCTCGTCAAGCGACGTCAGCAGCGTCCACGCCCTCCCGTCGCGGAGCCGCAGATGGCCCTTTCCCCGGCCCACCTCTGTCTCGAACTGCAGCCACGCCTCGATCACGCCGTCGGTCTCGGTGGGCGGCTCGCTGACCACGAAGTTGCGCGGACCGGCGCTCTGAAGTGTGTGCTCGAGCATGTCACGCACGCCGTCCTGGCCCTCGACGGTTTTGATGTTCCAGGTCAGCGCGACCAGATCGCGCCAGAAGCTGGTGGTGGCGAACAGCCTTGCCGCCGCGTCGGCGTCCTGTGCCTCCAGCGCGGCGTTGAACTGGGCCAGCCAGTCGTCGACAACCTGCTCGATGGTCCCCTGCTCTGGTGAAGCGGTGATGTTGGCGCTCATGCTCTCTCCTGGACGGCTACCGGAGCCCTGAAGTCTGCCCCATCGGGGATCAACAGCGCAGGCGCGCGGCGGCCACCACGGCCTGCCCGTAGGCGATCCCGCCGTCGTTGATCGGCAGCCGCTCGGGCACCAGCACGCGCAAACCGCGAGCGCTCAGCGCGGACGACACCGCCTCGAGCAGCCGGCGGTTCTGGAACACGCCACCGGAGAGCGCGACCAACTCGCAACCGTGTGCGTCTGCGAGTCGGGCACACGCGTCCACGGTCACACGCGCCACCGCGTTGTGAAAACGCGCGGCGATCACCCCGCGGCTGACGCCTGCTCGGACGTCGTCGACCACCTGGCGGATCGCGGGGCGCGGATCGATCACCAGTCCCGCGTCGCCGGCGGCCAGTGAGATCTCATAGCGGTCGTGCTCGCCCGGATCGCATGCCGCCTCGAGCTCGATCGCCGCCTGCCCCTCGTAGTTGACCGTGGCTCGGACGCCGGCGATCGCCGCGACCGCGTCGAACAGACGCCCCATGCTGGTGGTCGCCGGTGATGCCAGGCCGGTGGCGGCCAGCCCGCAGACAGCCTTCCAGGTGCCGGGATCGACGCTGCAGGACAGCGTCCTGGGGATCGCCGGTGCGGAGCTGCCCGCGAAAGCCGAGCACAGCCAGGCGCAGGCCATCCGCCACGGCTGCCTGATCGCGCGCGCGCCACCGGGCATGGCCACCGGGGCGAGCATCCCGAGCCGCCGGAATGAGGCCGCGTCGCCGAGCAGCAGCTCCCCGCCCCATACGGTCCCGTCGGTCCCGTAGCCGGTGCCGTCGAAGATCGCGCCCACCGCCGGTCCCGCAGCGCCGTGCTCGGCGAGGCACGCGGCCAGGTGGGCGTGATGGTGCTGGACGCCGATCAGCCGCGCTCCGTGCCGGTCCAGCGCGTATTTGGTCGACAGGTACTCGGGATGCAGGTCGTGCGCGACGACTTCTGGCTCCACCGCGAACAGCACCCTGAAATGCTCGATCCCGTCAGTGAACGAGCGCAGGGTCTCATAGTTCTCCAGGTCGCCGATGTGGTGGCTGACCCAGGCTCGATCTCCCTTGGCCAGGCAAAAGGTGCTCTTGAGCTCGGCACCGCACGCCAACAGTGGCTGTGGCGTCCCCGGGGGCGGCAGCGGGACCGAAGCCGGGACGTATCCGCGCGAGCGTCGCAAGAACGTGGTCTGGCGGCGATCGCCCAGCGCCAGCATGCGAACCACGCTGTCGTCGGTGCGGGTCTCGATCGGCCGGTCGTGGACCAGGAACAGGTCGGCGATTCCCGCCAGCCGGGCGAGCGCATCCTGATCGCGGTAGGCGATCGGCTCGTCTGACACGTTGCCGCTGGTCATCACCAACGGCGTGCCCAGCTCCGCGAGCAGCAGATGGTGAAGCGGCGAGTACGGCAGCATCAGACCGAGCTCGGGAGCGCCGGGGGCGACCGCGGAGGCGACCGGAGCGTTGGGTAGCCGGGGGGCGAGCACGATCGGGCGCTGGATCCCCTCGAGCAGCCCGCGTTCGGGCTCGCCCAGCTCCGCGAGCCTGCTCGCCGCCGTGACCGACGGGGCCATCACCGCGAACGGCTTGTCCTCGCGGTGCTTGCGGGCCCGCAGCGCAGACACCGCGTCCTCGTCGCGGGCGACGCACGCCAGGTGATAGCCGCCGACCCCCTTGACGGCGACGATCGCGCCCCCGCGCAGCGCTCGGGCGGCTTCTCTGAGGGGGTCACCGTCGCCGGCCGAGCGCCCGCCGGCGCCCACCAGCTTCACTGAGGGACCGCACCGGGGACAGGCATTCGGCTGAGCGTGGAAGCGACGGTCGGCGGGGTCCTCGTACTCCGAGCGGCAGGCGTCGCACATCTCAAACCCCGCCATCGTCGTCAACGGCCGGTCGTAGGGCACGCCCCGGACGATCGTGAACCGCGGCCCGCAGTTGGTGCAGTTGATGAACGGGTAACGGAAGCGGCGGTCGTGTGGGTCAAACAGCTCGCGGAGGCAGTCCGGGCAGGTGGCGCTGTCGGCCGTCACCGGCGCGTCGGGGATCCCACCCTGGGGGCTGCGCGCGATCCTAAACGCGCCGTCGCCGGCGGGCGGGCGCTCCTCGATCCGCACCCAGTCGAGCACGGCGAGCGGCGGGGCCTCGCGCTCCAGCCGTGCCAGGAACTCCGCCACCGCGTCGCCGCTGCCCTCGACCTCGAGCAGGACCCCGTGCGAGTCGTTGAGCACGAACCCCCCGAGCCTCAGCTCGGCGGCCAGCCGATAGGCAAACGGCCGGAACCCCACCCCTTGGACGGTGCCCTGGACCCGCACGCGTGCCCGGCGCTGTGCCGGCGCGGGCGCCTCGCGCAGTCATCTCACAAGCTCCCGCAGCGCGTGATACGCGCTCGCCTGGGCCTCCTGGATCCGGGGAATGTGCTCCGAGCGGGTGACCACGACGTGGTCTGCCAGCCGCTCGGCGGCCACCCGCCCGCCGTCGTAACCGACCATCGCGATCGTCACCAGGCCCCGCCCTCGCGCCTGCGCCAGCGCCTCGATCACATTTGCGGAGTTACCCGAGGTCGAGAGGGCCAGCAGCGCATCGGCATCGTGGCCGTAGGCGATCACCTGACGCGCGAAGATCGCGTCGGTGCCGATGTCATTGGCGATCGCGGTCAGGATCGCCGGGTCCTCGGTCAGGTCGATCGCCGGCCGCGGGCGCGCGGCGTCGCCGGTGGGTGCGCGGAAATCGGCTACCACGTCCATGGCGTCGGTGGCAGACCCCCCGTTGCCGAGCGCCAGGAGCTTTCCGCCGCGCTCAAAGCATGACCTCGCGGCCGCGGCGGCAGCGACCAGCTCCGCCCGGTTCTCGGTCAGCGTCTGCGCCCTCAGGTCGCCGATCTCGCGCGCCTTGATCAGCACCGACCGGCGCACGTCGTCGACGACGGGCTCGAGCTGCTGCTCGCGCTCGTCCAGAAACGGATACAAAAACGCCGACGCCCCGGCGTCGTGCACGCGACGGGGGCTGCGCCCCTCGAGCAGGCCGCGATGCTCGAAGAACACGTGCACCAGCTCCCACAGCACGTGGTACAGCGTCTCGATCAACTCCTGTCGCACGTACGGATCGGCGCTCGGCGGGTGGAGCTCCCATTCGGCGCCGGCCGGCGCGAAGGCGATCGTCAGACACTCCCGGGCGCGGGCCACGGCGAGTGCCCGGGCCGCCTCGCCATCGGTCTCGTCGGCCCCGAACGCGATCGCCATGTCCTCCGGCGCCGCCAGCAGCCGCACCTGGGCGGCGAGATCGCCGCCTTCGCCGGCCAGCCCGATTGCCGGCAGGGCACGTTTGCCGACGATCACCGGGTGTACGAACTCCACCGCCACGTGGCGCGCGTCCGAACGCGCCGCCGGCGACCGTCCGAGGGCAATCAAGCGGCCGCCGCGGGCAAATCGCTCCGCCATCCGATGGCACAGGCGCGCCAGCCGGTCTGCCTCGTGCTCGAAGAAGCGGGCGTTCGCTTCGGTCCGCCGCGCCAGCAGCGCCTCCAACAGCGCGGCGGGGTCGGCTTGCACAGAAGTCTGGGTCATCCGACGCCCTGCCCGGTCGCGGTCAGCAAATCCGCGGCAGCGGGTCTCCGACCAGCTGATCCATCACCCGCCTGCCGCCGAAACTCGTCTCCACCAGCACCATGCCCGGTGGCTCGGTGCGAACCTCGCCGATCACGGCCGCCGCCTCGCAGCCGTCAATCTGCCTCACCGCGCTCAGCGCCGTGTCGGTGGCCTGCGCTGACACGAACGCCACCAGCTTGCCCTCGTTGGCCACATACATCGGATCGATCCCCAGGATCTCCGCGGCGCCGGCCACCTCGGGGAGCACCGGTATCCGGCCTTCGCGGACGATCATCGCCACCTGCGAGGCGCGGGCGAGCTCGTTGAGCACTGACGCCACGCCACCGCGGGTGGCGTCGCGCAGGCAGCGCAGGTCCGGGCCCACGGCGTCCAGCAGCGCGTCCACGACCGGCCACAGGCAGCGGGTGTCGGACTCGATCTCCGCGTCGAGCTCGAACTCGTTGCGAGCCAGCATGATCGCCGTGCCATGCTCACCGATGCTTCCCGACAGCAGGATCTGGTCCCCCGGCCTCAGCGCGGCCGGGGACAGCCGCGCACGGGGATCGCGAACGCCGATCCCGGTGGTGCACACGTACATCCCGTCGGCATGGCCGCGCTCGACGACCTTCGTGTCCCCGGCGATGATCTTGACCTCCGCCTGGCGTGCAGCATCGGCGATCGCCTGCACCTCGGCACGCAGATCGTCGGCCGCAAGCCCCTCCTCGAGGATCAGCGACAGGCTGAGCGCCAGCGGGCGCGCGCCGGAGACCGACAGATCGTTCACGGTCCCGTTGACGGCCAGCTCGCCGATCGACCCGCCGGGGAACCGCAGCGGCTTGACGACGTATGAGTCCGTGGTGAGGGCCAGCCCGAGCCCTTCGACCTCCACCTCACCGGCGTCGGCGAGCTCGTCGAGCGCCGGCGAATCGAACGCCGGCGCCAGCAGTCCTTCGATCAGGCTCTGGGTCGCCTTGCCCCCCGCGCCGTGGGACATGTTGATGCGCTGGTCGCGAAACTTCGCGCGCTTGGAGCGAGCGGTCTCGATGATCTGAAGGATCTTCTGCTCCCGGTCCGAGACGGCGGCGCTCCCGCTGGCATCCGCTCGCCCTCCAGGCTCGCCACGGCCGGATGCCGCGGGAGTCATCCGGCTGGCCATCAAACCACCTCCCGCTCGCGGGCCAAGGCGGCGAGGGCGTCGGTCATCACACGACCTCCCGCTCGCGGGCGAAGCGCCCGAAGTTGTAGTACGCCGCGCAGGCGCCCTCCGAGGAGACCATGCACGTGCCGATCGGCCGCTCCGGCGTGCAGGCGGTGCCGAACACCTTGCACTCCCATGGCTTGATCACTCCCTTGAGCACCTCGCCGCACTGGCACGCCTTGGGGTCGGCGACCCTCGCCCCAGGGACCGAGAACCGGACCTCGGCATCGAGGTCCCGATAAGCGTCTGACAGCTTCAGCCCGCTATGCGAGATGAACCCCAGGCCCCGCCACTCGAAGTGCGGGCGCAGCTCGAACACCTCGGCCATGACCTCCAGCGCCCGGAGGTTGCCCTCGTGGGGAACCACGCGCCGGTACTGGTTCTCGACCTCGCAGCGACGGTCCTGGAGCTGGCGAAGGATCATCGCGATCGCCTGCAGGATGTCGAGCGGCTCGAATCCCGCGATCACCACCGGCTTGCCGTAGTCGGCGGGGATGAACTGAAACGGCCGCGCCCCGACGACGGTGCACACATGGCCCGGACCGATGAACCCGTCGAGGCGCAGGTCAGGGGACTCCAGCAGCGCCCGCAACGGGGGCACGATCGTCACATGGCTGCACATCACCGAGAAGTTGCGCAGGCCTTCGGTGCGCGCGCGCTTGAGCGTCAGCGCGGTCGACGGGGCGGTGGTCTCGAACCCGATCGCGAAGAAAACGACCTCTCGGTCCGGGTTCTGCTTGGCGATCCGCAGCGCATCGAGTGGCGAGTAGACCATCCGCACGTCGGCCCCCGCGGCCTTGGCGTCGAGCAGGCTGCCGTTGGATCCGGGGACCCGCAGCATGTCGCCGAAGCAGGTGAAGATGACGTTCTCGCGATGGGCCAGCGCGATCCCGTCATCCACGCGCCCCATCGGGATCACGCACACCGGGCAACCGGGGCCGTGCACGAGCTCGACGTTGGCCGGCAGCAAATCGTCGATCCCGTACTTGTAGATCGAGTGCGTGTGGCCGCCGCAGACCTCCATCATCTTGTAATGGCGACCGGGCTGCACCAGCGACAGGATCTCGGCGGCGACGGCGCGGCCGAGCTCGGCGTCACGGAACTCGTCGACGAACTTCATCGCGCCACCTCGTCGGCGGGCGCCAGGCGTGTCAGGGCAGTGCCGGCGTGGACCAGCAACCGGTCGCCGGGGCCGACCGGCGCCACCAGGCCGATCTCGACCGTGGTTCGGGTGCCCTGTTCGCCGGCGCATAGGGCCAGCCCGCGTCCGGCGTCCACGCGGTGCACGGTCATCAAAACCCCCTCGTCGCTACAGGTGATGCAGTGCTGTGACCCGCAGGAGGTCACTCGATCACGCTGGCCTTGAGCTCCTCGAGCTCCTGCTCGTAGTCGGCTCCCATCCGCATTAGCAGATCGCGGGTGGCGTGAGCCTCGTGTTCGTCGACCTTGGAGATCGCGAAGCCCACGTGGATCAGGACCCAATCGCCGGCGGTCACGCCGCCGTCGTCACCGTCGAGCAGGCCGACGTTCACGTTGCGCCGCACGCCCGCCACGTCGACCTTGGCCAACCGATTGCCGTAGTCGACGATCTCGATCACCTGCCCTGGGATCGCCAGGCACACGAGGCCTTTCTAGCACCTGGCGGAACGCCGGTGTCAAGCGTGGTAACGATGCGAACCAGGGAGCAGGGGAGCGGGGTGCCGACTGATCGGGGTCGAATATGGGGGCTACACCCCATTGTCAGCCTCGCCCGCGACACCTACGTTGATGGTGCGCTCGCCCTGGGCGCGTGGGGCCGGGGGCTTCCGAGGCGCAGGGTCCCGAGCGGGCGTCCCGCGAGGGGCCCCGCGCGTCGGGACCGATCCTCCTCGGAAGCTTGGGTCTCACGAGGCCACGCTCGAGGAGGTTGCCGTGACCGCACCAGACCAGCTCACCAAGCCAGGCCCACTGGCACAGACCCGCGACGCATCGCGACTGCGGGTGTCGTTCTCCAATTGCCCGCGGTGCGGGCTGAGTATCACCACGAGAGCTCCGTGGCTGGCGATCAGGTACTGCCCGCGCTGCCTTGCCCGCAGCGAGAAGGTCGTCGAGCTGTTCAGCTCCCGGCTTCCCGCCCAGACTCTGTACGCCGATGGCTCGGGCCCCTGGGTGCAGCGTGAAGAGAAGGACCGGTCGACGAGCGGCCAGGTGCCGCGCGCGTCGAGATAAGGAGTTCCCATGCAAAACGAGCACGAAAAGCCCTCCTTCTCTCACACCTCGCCGCAGGAGGCGATCCAGGCGCCGACGGAGGAGTTCCTGTACCTGGCCTGCCTGCACGAGGGCACCGGGGTCCGCGAGGCATCGGAGTTCGGCGAGCCCAACGCCTACGAGCACGGGTTTGACATCGAGGACGTCGTCGCCCCGGGGAGCCTGCCGCTGACCCGGTACGGCGATCGAGCGCGTATCGTGGCGCGCGGTGACGCAGCACCCGGTTGCATCGTGATCGTCGGTTGCGCCAGCGGGATCAGGCCGCGGCGCCGCGCGCGGCGATCTCGGCCGCAGTCAAGATCTCGGTTCGCATGGCCAGCGCCCACTCCTGGCCGAAGGGGTCTCTGACCCGTCCGGCGCGCTCGCCGTAGAACTGGTCGGCGAGCGGGAACACGACCTCGGCCCCGGCGGCCACGGCCCGCTGCCAGGCGGCATCGACGTCGGCGCAGTGCATGTTCAACAGCGCGCGGGTGCCCTCACCGTCGGCTTCGGTGACCATCACCACGGAGTCGCCGAGGGCAAGCTCGGCGTGCACCAGCGTGCCGTCGGGCATGTGGTGGCGCTCGCCGATCTCCTCGGCGCCGAAGGCGGCCTTGTAGAAGTCGATCGCCGCGGGGGCGTCAGTGACGGCCAGCCGCGGCGTGATCGTGTGCAGATGCTCGGGGATCGGATTGACGGCCCGCTCGCGCTCGGCCAGCCCAGGCTGCTCGTAGACGCCCACGAGGTTCCCGGCAGGGTCACGGATGTGGGCCACGCGCTCGGTGCCCGGCCGGCACTCCAGCACCACCTCGCCACCGGCGGCGCGCACCTTCTCGAGCACGCCGGTCAGATCGGCGACCATCAGATGAACCATGATCCCCGGCTCGGCGGGGATGGGGCGCCCCGTTACCCAGGTGCCGCTGACCTCTCCGACGGCATCGTCGAACGCGATCTCCCCATCACCGCGCTCGCGCAGCTGCCATCCAAAGGCGTCACGGTAGAAGGCCGAGGACCGCTCGACATCGGCGGCTGGGATCTCCAGGTAGCAGATCTTTCCGGTGCCCAGAGTAGGAGGGCCATCCTTCATGGGCATTAGTATACACGTACATAAAGGTCGATGCCAGAGCCATCTTCACGCACGTCTGTCAGGCGCCCCGGGCGGCCCGCGATCCTCGATCACAAGGCCGTCCTGGACGCGGCGGAGCTGCTGCTTGACGCAGAGGGCGCCGACGCGCTGACCATGCGCCGGCTGGCCCAGCGGCTCGGCGTATCGGCAATGGCGCTCTACCGCCACGTCGGCAGCAAGGACGAGCTGCTGCTGTCCCTGATTGACCGCCTCGCCGCGCAGCTCGTGTATCCGCCCCTCCCGGCCGACCCGCGGGCGCGGATCGTGGTGCTTTGGAACACGCTGTACGAGGGCCTGGCCAGGAACCCCTGGCTGGCCGAGGTGCTGTCTCGGCGACGGCTCATGGCGCCGTCGGTGCTCGCGGCCGTCGAGGAGATTCACGCCTCGCTGCTCGCCGCCGGGCTGGAGCTCGCAGACGCAGTGCGTGCCTACCGGCTGATGTGGGAGTTCACGCTCGGGGCGCTGCTGGTCAGAGCCGGCATGCGACGTGAACGTCCGAGCGTCCAGGAGGCGTTGCGCGGCGCGCCAGATCCCGAGCGCTATCCGACGCTCGCCGCCGCCGCCGCGCGGTGGCGCGCCGCACATGGCCACGACACGTACGCAACCGACCTGCAAGCACTGCTCGACGCGCTGTTGGCGAGCCCGGCCGCGCGCGGCACCTGATCGAGGCCTATGCGGAGGCCGTGGTCAAGGGACACCTACGCGGTACTCGTGGCCAGAGCGATCACGTCGGGCAGCGCCAGGGCCAAGTGCGACCAGCTCTGGCCGGCATCGCCGGTGACCAGCAGCGTCCCCCCGCGCAGCCCGACGAGCAGCCGACCGGACTGGGCGGGGAGTGTGGCGAGCGCGTAGGGCATCCGCCGCAGCGAAGGCTCCTGGCCCCAGGTATCGATCGCCACCCAGCCGTCACCGTGTGAGCGCATCAGGTGCGCGTGGCCGTCACCCGGCCCGTGCGCGGCCGACGGGGACCGGCTGATCGCCACATACCAGAGCTCCGGGTCGGCGGGATCGATCGCCTGCGCCCACGCGTAGTGGCGATCGATGTTGTCCTCCGGGCGGCTCCAAGTCTGTCCCCAATCCTCGCTGCGCGCGATGCCCTGGCCGGCGACCTCGTAGATGCGGTCAGCCGCCAGCGGATGGGTGCAGAGCGCGTGGGCGTCGCTGTGGGCCTGCGGGTTGTGGTCGATCCAGGAGGCGCCGCCGTCCAGTGATCGAATCACCCCTCCCAGCTCGATCCCCACCGCCAGCCGCTCTGGGTCGGTGGGGTGAAGGGCGATCGTGCGCACGTGATGTGTCCAGGGCCGCGGAGGAAACGACCAGTGCGGCGCGCTCGGCACATCGCCCAGCGCTGGGAGCGGCAACCAGCTGCGTCCGCCGTCCTTTGAGCGGTACAGCGTGCTGGGCTCGGTGCCGGCGTACACCACCGAGACGCCGGATTGCCGATCACAGGGGGAGACGGCGACCGAGAGGACCCGCCGGTGCTCGAGGCCTGTCTCGTCGGCGCGCCAGGTGTCGCCGCCGTCCTGGCTGGCGTACAGCCCATCGTCAAAAGTGCCCACGTAGACGCGCTGTGGGTCGTGCGGGTCGACGGCCACGCAGCACGGCTGCACACCCTCGAGCAGCGAGCATGGATCGTGGGCGGCGGTGCCGTCGAGCGTGAACCGCACCAGACGATCGCCGGTGACCGCGAACACGCGCGAGCGCTCACTCATCGGCTTCTGGCCTGCGGACGTACACCGCGGTGACGAGGCCGAGAGCGGCCGGAATCAAGGCCAGCACGAGCACGCACGGCTGAGCGGAGAGGAATGGCGGGGCCAGCGTCGCCGAGCCCTGAGCCACCTGCCCTGCGAGAACCGCGATCGCGATCAGCAGGGCAATGACGCCGGCACATGCCAGACACAAGCCGAGCGGGAATCGCCAATCAGGGGGTTTCCCGAGCAGGTAATCGACCCGGGCGGGATCCACGCCGGCCAGCGGATCTGACCCCGGGGCGTCGGTAAAGCTCAGCATCGCGGCGGCCAGCCCGGCGCGGTTTTCGGGCGCCGCGTCGATGGCGCTCTCATCGGCGCTGAGCTCGGCCAGAGCTTGCTGGCGCTCGACCAGCTCTCGCCAGCCCGGGAGAAGGTAAAGCGCGCGCGCCAGCACCCGGGCGGCGGCAAGGCGCAACGGGTCGCGACGGCGAGCGTGGTGGCGCTCATGCGCCAGGACCGCCTCCAGACCGGCGTCGTCGAGCACCTCCAGAGCTCCGGTGGACATGAAGATGCGGGGTGCGATGAGGCCGGCGCAGAACGCCCGCGGGACTGGATCGTCGATGATCAGCGCGTCGCCCAGCGGGCGAGGGTTCCGCCCAGCCAACCAGCGATTGAATCGGCGTGCGGCGAGCAGCTCCCGGCCGGCCCCATACACCGCCAGCCCGGTGACCACCAGGCCGAGCAACGCCAGGAGGAGCATCGCGATCGCTCCCGCATTCGCGGTTGGGTAGGTCAGCCCCTGTCCCAGGATCGAGATCCGGTGCGTGGCGGCATCTCCGCTGACCCGCCAGGACTCGAGCAGCCGGGCGAGCACGAACAGCGCCGACAGCAGACCGAATGCCCCCACCAGCAGGCTCGCCCGCCAGACGCGAGCCGACTCCACCGCCGCGGGCCGGCGCGCAGCGCTCCCTGAGGTGGCGGCGTTTCTGTCGGGATTGCCCTCGGGCGGTCGCGAACCGAAACGATCTTCCCGGTCCCGGGGAGAGGAGGGCCGCGTCAGCTGCGTCACGGTCACCGGCAACAGGGTAGCGGTCATCGAGCATCGGGCGGCGGGTGCGCCCCGGCGATTGCTACGATGCGTCGTAGATGTCCCCCCGGAGGAGCACGAAAGCAAAACAAGACCCCCCTCCGCCGCGGCTGCACGAGCTCGAGGCGGAGGTGATGGAGGAGCTGTGGCGCAGCGGCGAGTCGTCGGTTCGCTCAGTCATGGAGGTGCTCAACGAGCGCGCGAGCAAGCCGCGTGCCTACACCACCTACATGACGATCATGGCCCGTTTGCACAAGAAAGGGCTGCTCAATCGACGCCGCGACGGCAAGACCGACTTCTATTCCCCCCGGCTCGATCGCGAGGCGTACATGGCACAACGGGCGCGCTCCGAGGTTGAGGACCTGGTCGCCCAGTACGGAGATGCGGCGCTGAGCAATTTCGCCCAGCAGATGGCCAGTCTCGATCCCGCCCGTAGGCGGGCCCTGCAGCGGTTGGCGCGCAAGCGCTGATCCCGATTCCGCGCAGAGATCCGGGAAGCTTTGCGGACATCCCGGCGTCTACCTGATCTGAGAGCGCTCTACGACGCCCCATCGTAGACCTGCTCGGCATGACTTGAAGAGTGAGCCACCCCAGGAGCGACCGCCGTGAATTTGAGAAAGACCCTCCCAGCTGAGCAGGATTACTCCGAACTGGGCGATGCCCTGGTGGATCTGTATGTGACCTGGCGCGAGGAAAACGGGTCCGTGGCCCAGGCGTATCAGAGCTGGATCTCCGCGGGACGTGACGAGGAGCGGCTCGCATATGCGGCGTACGTGGCCTCGCTCGATCGCGAGGAGCGTGCCGCCGGCGCATACCAGCGCCTCGTGGAGCAGGCCTCGGCCGCACACTAGTCGGTCTACTACAAAATGTCGTTGATCCCGGGAAGGTTCGAGCCCCCCCGGAGTCTCCTATTGCGAAGGCACACCTACCCGACCCGCGCGGTCACCTGATTGAAGGCACCACGCGCGTCGCGCTAACGCATAAAGGAGCAACGCTCATGAGTCGTATAAAGCTGTCACTCGCCGGCGGCATCGTCGTGATTGCCGCGATTGTCGCGGTGGTCATCGCAACCAGTGGCGCAGGCGCCAAGAACGCCTCGCCCACCGCCCCAGCGGCCTCGGCGATCTCGCTCAGGCAGACATCCCTGGGCAAGACGCTCGTCGACGCCAACGGCCGAACCCTGTATCTGTTCCAGGGTGACAAACGGAATGTCAGCACGTTGTCGCAGGCCGGCCAGGCCGTGTGGCCGCCTTTCACCTCAACGGCCAAGCCGCGGGCGATGAACGGGGCCGTTGCCGCACACATCAGCACGATCAAAGCGGCCAACGGCGCTGCGCAGATCGCATATAACGGCCATCCGCTGTACTACTACGTCGGCGATCAGGCGCCGGGTCAGACGCATGGCCAGGGGCTGAACCAGTTCGGGGCGCGCTGGTACGTGCTCGGGTCCAGCGGCGCCGCGATCACCACCGCACCGAGCTCGTCGACCGCGGCTCCCTCGGGCGGAGGCGGAGCGAGCTACGGATACTGAGCATACGGCTCGCGCTGCGGTGTCCCGCCAGGGCGGCGCTTGAGCCCGCGCTCCGCTGGGAGCGCGAGCTCGGCGCCGCTCAGGCGCCCGGGAAGTTCTGAGACGCAGCGGTGTCTCTAGTACCAGAAGCAGTTACTACGAGGCGTCGTAGCCGATCTCGGGTGCGCACGCAGATTCCAGGAGTCCCCATGAAAAGCATCAACCCCCAACACCGAGCGCCGACGACGGCCAGCGCACGCCAGGGCAATGGCACTGCCACACTGCGCGTCACGCGCGCTCTCGGCGCGCTCTCGCTGCTGGTCGTGGGCGGTGTCCACCTCGAGCAGTACACCGTCGCGCATTTCTCGGTCGTACCCACGATCGGGTCACTGTTCCTGGTGAACTTCATCGCCGCGACGACTTTCGGCCTGATCCTGTTGATTCCAATCCGAGCGACCGTCGGCTGGCGCCGGCTCGTGTTCGACTCGCTGGCGGCCGTGAGCGGCATCGCCGTCGCCGGTGGTGCGTTGGTCGCGCTGCTGGTGAGCGAGCAGACGCCGTTGTTCGGCTTCATGGAATACGGCTATCGCCTTGAGATCGTGATCGCCCTGGCGTCCGAAGCGGTGGCGATCGTCTCGCTGGGCATCTTCATCGCCTGGGCTGCGCGGCGCGCCCGTCGGCTGCGGGCCGAGGACGTCTTCGTGGCGGATGCGGTCACCGTTGCCGGGACAGCCGGCTGCTAGCGGGCGGGAGGCCCGCCCGATCGAGGCGTTGCGGCTAGCGGGCGGAAGGCCCGCGCGATCGAGGTGTTGCGGCTACCGGGCTACGCCGGCCCACTCCTGCTTGACCTGCTGCATGGTGGCCCGGAACGCCTCCATCACCACGAGGTGGCGGCCAGGGTCAAGCGACGTGGGCCACGTCGAGAGCAGCGCGATCACCGTGCGCGTAGCGCGGTCGACGAACAGGAACTGGCCGTGGATGCCCATCGCCAGCAGGACCTGGTGCCCGGCGGGGACCCACCACTGGTTGCGGTAGTGGCCGCCCGGCAGGTCGGCGCTGTGCTCGTCCTGCGCAAATGCGCGGGCAGAGTCATCGCCGCCGGCGAGCGTGTCCGCCAGCCACTGCGTGGGCACGATCTGCCGGCCGTCGACGGCGCCGCCATCCAGGACCAGGCGCCCGAATCGCGCCAGGTCGCGCAGGGTGACGCAGATCCCGCCGTCGGCGACGGCGAAGCCCTCGGCATCGACCGTGACGTAGGCGTCGGTCTCCGCTCCCATCGGGCTCCATAGCTCGCGCCCGAGCGTCTCGGCGAACGGCGAGTCCGCGGCGCGCTCGATCACGAGGCCGAGCACATCGGTGAGGATCGAGCGGTACTCGAACCGCCCGCCGTGTCGCCGGTGGTTGGCCAGCCCCGCCAGGTACTCCAACGTGTCGCCGGCCGGGCGCGGTCCGGTTGCCCAGCCGAATTGCGCCTCGCTGGCTCGGATGTCACTCGCGGGGTCGGCGTAGTTCTCGTCGAACCTGGTCCCCGCGCGCATGTCGAGCAGATCGCGCACCGAGGCGCCGTCGAAGCTGGTCCCGGCAAGCTCGGGAACGTAGGTGGTGACAAGCTCGTCGGGGGCCAACGCGCCCCGCCCCACGAGGATGCCCGTCAGCGTTCCGGTGATCGACTTTGACACCGACTGCAGCAGATGGACGTCGTCGGCCTCCATCCCCCGGCGGTACTCCTCGAGCAAGACCTCGCCGTCGTGCACGACGATCAGCCCGTCGGTCCGGTCATCTGCCAGCAGCCGCTGCACCGCAAGCCCGCCGCGCTCCGCCGACGCCTCGCCCAATGGCGATACCGGCTCGCCGCGGCGCACTCGGGCCGTCGGGATCAGCTCACGGAGGTGGCGATAGCTCCAGGCGGTGTTCTCGGGGTCCTGCCAGTTGGCGAGCGTGATCCGGTTGCGGTTCAAAGGTTCCTCCTCGGTCGTAAGGGCGGGGAGTCTAGAAGACCCGCCAACGGCTTTGTCATTTGGGCTGTCAACACTATTGACAGCGCCGTGGAAACGAGTTATGGTGCCGCGCCATGAGAGAGGAGCTCGGCGTCCACGCGGTCCGCCTGGACCGTGACCTGATCCTCGAGGCGGTCGAGCGGATCGTCGGCTCCGAAGGGCTGCAGGCCTTGACCATGCGCCGGATCGGCTCTGAGCTCGGCGCCGACCCGACCGCGGTCTACCGCCATTTCCGCAACAAGGAGGAGCTGCTGACCTGCCTCGCCGAGCGGTCGTTCGCCACCGAGCCCGAGGTCGACCCCACCCAGTCCTGGCAGGACCAGTTGCGCGCGCACATCCGTCATGCGTTTCGATCGCTACCGCGCCCACCCCGACCTGGGGATCCTGCTGGCCCGCCAGCCCGACGACCTGCCGCCGCTGGTGCGCCTGACCGAACGGACGTTGTCGCTGCTCGTCGATGGCGCCGGCCTGGACCTCGAGCAGGCCGCCCAGATGGACCATCAGATCGAGAACATCGTCGTCGGCTGCGGTCTGTTCTTCGCGATCTCGGACTACCGCGACCCGCGCGTCACCGACCGCGCGGCGATGCGCCGCGCGTACGCGCTGCTGCCCGACGACGAGTACCCGCTCGCTTCGGCGGCGGCGCCGTACCTGTTTCCCGACCCCGATGAGATGTTCGACCGCACGACGGAGCTGCTGATCGAGGCGATCGAGCGCGCAGCACAAGCGTCTATCCAGGAGAGCACCGAATGAAGCGCAGGTCCCTGGCCATCCTCGCCGCGGTCGCGTGCGCGGCGATCCCGCTCGCGGGCTGCGGCCGCCCGCTACCGACCGCCGCCGACCTCGTCGGCGCCTCCTCCGGCGCCGGGGCGACCAACACGTTGTCGCCGACGACCGACCCGCCCACCCGCGACTACAACAAGCCGGTCGTCTGGGCGACCTACCGCGAGGTGCAGACGCTCGACCCGATCCAGGCCTTCGACTACCCCGAGGACACGGTCGACACCGCGCTGTGCGACTCGCTGCTGCGCCAGAACCCAGACGGCTCGATCGGCTCCGGCCTGGCCACCGCCACCTATCCCACGCCGACCAAGCTGGTCCTCAACCTCCGCAGCGGACCCACGTTCTGGGACGGCAAGCCGGTCACCGCCGCCGACGTGGTGTGGTCGTTGAAGCGCGCGGCCTCGACCACCGACGGCAGCTTCTACTCGGTGGCGCTCGACCGGGTCAAGTCGATTACCGAGACCACGCCTTCCGTGGTCACCCTGACGCTCAAGCAGCCCGACTACTGGCTCACCGGCGAGCTCTCGCAGATGGCCGGAATCGTGATCGAGAAGGCGTACGGCGAGAAGGAGGGCAAGAAGCTCGGCACGCCGCAGGGGCTGACGATGTGCAGCGGCCCCTACGAGGTCAAGCAATGGATTCCGGGCCAGGGGCTGACCGCGGTCGCCAATCCCCATTACTGGGACTCGACGCTGGCCCCCAAGGTGCACGAGATCACCTTCAAGGGCATCCCCGACGACGCGAGCATGACCTCGGGGCTGGAGACCGGCGCGATCCAGGGCACCTATCCCGGAACGATCTCCACGCTCGATCAGCTCAAGCGGGCCAACAACCTGACCGTCACCGAAGGTCCCTCGTTTGCCGTTGACGCGATGGTGATCTGCAATCTGAAGGGGACGCTCAAGGACGTGCGGGTGCGCCGGGCGCTGTCGATGGCGATCGACCGCACGGCCTACATCGGTGCCGTGTACCACGGCTACGCCCAGCTTCCGCGCGCGCTCGAGAATCCCGGCGCCTGGGGCTACGGCAAGCCGGTCTTTCAGAAGGACTGGAACAACCTGCCGGTGCCGACCGTCAACCTGGCCAAGGCCCGGGCCCTGATCAAGGCAGCGGGGGCGCAGGGCAAGTCGATCGCGATCGGCACCACCGGTCAGGTCCTGCAGCTGTCGACGTCGGCCAACCTGGTTCGCCAGGCGGCGACCGAGATCGGGTTGAAGGTGACGATCAAGTCGGTGTCGGCGGCCAACTTCATCAACTTCTTCACCAACGCGGGCGCGCGCAAGGGAATCGACATGTTCCCGACCCTCAACTACCCCGACTACGCCGATCCCGCCGGGCTCTACAACACGTTCGCGGTTCCCGGCGGCACGCAGAACTACGACAACTTCAACGATCCTGCGATCACCAGGGCACTGGACAGCGCGCGCACCACGGCCGACCCCAACCTGCGCGCCGCGCGGGTGGCGCGGGCGGGCGACCTGATCGCCCAGCAGGTGCCCTGGATCGCGATGGCGGCCCCCGACAACCTGGTCATCACCAGCCGCCAGCTCACCGGAGAGCCGACCTCGTTCGTGTACATGGGCGGCCCGTGGGCGAACATGATGGGAGGGCGCTGACGTGGCTCGCTTCGTCGCGCGCCGCCTGCTGATGCTGGTGGTGGCGTTGATCGTCTCCAGCTTCGTGGTGTTCATCTCGCTCGACCTGGCGCCCGGCGACCCGCTGTCGGTCCTGACCGGCGGGCGCACGCTGCCCCCGGCGGCGCTCAACGCGCTGCGCCACCAGTACCACCTCGACGATCCGCTGCTGACCCGCTACTGGCACTACATCACCGGCGTGGTGCTGCACGGCGACCTGGGCACCTCGATCGCATTCCGCGAGCCGGTCTCGACCCTGATCTCGCAGCGGATCGGCGTCACCGCGGAGCTGGTGCTCTACTCGGCGATCCTGATCGTCGTGTTCGGCGTGGGGATGGGGCTGCTCGCCGGCCTGCGGCGGGGCGTCGCGGACCGGACCGTGATCGCGATCAGCACGATCCTGGCGGCGATCCCCTCGTTCGTGGCCGCGATCATCCTGCTGGCGGTCTTCTCGGTCAAGCTCGGCTGGTTCCCGGCACTCGGTAACGGCTCGGGCTTCGGCGGCACGATCCAGCACCTGACGCTGCCGGCGATCGCGCTGGCGGCCTCGGCGCTGGCGGTCGTGGTCCGCGTCACCCGGGTCAGCGTCCGCGCCGAGATGGGGCACGAGCACGTGCAGACCGCGGTCAGCCGGGGGATCCCCAGGCGGCTGGTGATCCGCCGCCACGTGCTGCGCAACGCCTCGATCCCGATCACCACCGTCGTGGGGATCACGATCACGTCGCTGTTCGCGCTGTCGGCGGTGGTCGAGCAGGCCTTCAGCCTCAACGGCATCGGGGCCGCGCTGGTGCAGGCGGCGCTGTCGAAGGACTTCGCGGTCGTGCAGGGCATCTCGCTGCTGCTGGTGGCGGCGTTCGTGATCGCCAACACGCTGGTCGACCTGCTGTACGCGGTGCTCGACCCGCGGGTGGCGATGGGAAGCCGGGCAGCATGAGGACCGTCGACCCGCGGGTGGCCGATGGGGAGCCGGGCGGCAGCCGGATGACTCACGCCGCCTCCATAAAGGCGAGCCAGCTGGACGACTCGGGTGCTGACCGAATGAGCGAGGCTGGATGCCGAGCGGGCAGCAAACCCGAGGGCGAGCGGAGGCCGGCGTGAGCACGATTACCGCGGGGCGGATCTTCTTCCCCCGCACCCGTCGGCGGCTGGCGGCCAACACGATCGTCTACGGCCTGTGCTGGGCGATCGTCGCCGTCGCGGTGTTCCTGGCGATCTTCGGCCCGCTGCTGGCGCCGCACGACCCCAACTTCTCGCAGCTCGAGTTCCAGTTCGTGGGCCCGTTCAAGGCCCAGGGATACCTGCTGGGCTTCGACAGCCAGGGCCGGGATCTGCTCTCGCGGCTGATGGCCGGCGCGCGCACCTCGATGCTGGGTCCGATGCTGGTGGTGCTGATGTCGATGGCGCTGGGGACGGTGACCGCGATCGTCGCCGCCTGGCGCGGCGGGTGGACTGACTCGGTGCTGAGCACGATCACAGACATCCTGTTCGCGTTCCCGGCGATCCTGCTGGCGATCCTGACCTCGGCGGTGTTCGGCGCCGGCCTGGTGGCGCCGACGATCGCGCTGGCGATCGCCTACACCCCCTACATCGCCCGGGTCCTGCGCTCGGCTGCCGTGCGCGAGCGCGCCCGGGACTACATCTCGGCCGCCGAGGTCCAGGGGCTGTCGACGTTTGCGATCGGTGCCCGGCACCTGGTGCCCAACCTGGCCGGACTGGTCGTGGCCCAGGCGACGCTGGTGTTCGCCTGGGCGATGGTCGACCTGGCGGCGATCTCGTTCCTGGGTCTGGGCGTTCAGGCACCGACCGCCGACTGGGGCGTGATGGTGTCCACCGGCGAGGTGGGGGTGCTGCAGGGCTACCCGCTGGAGGCCCTGTCGGCCGGTTTGTGCATCGTGCTGGTGGTGGTCGCCGTCAACCTGCTCGGCGAGCGGATGGCCGAACGCAACGAGGACCGGGGACGCCGGTGACGAGGCAAGCGTGAGCAACGAGCTGCACTACATCTCGGCGACCGACGCGCTGAGCCGCTTCCGTACGCGGGAGCTCTCGCCGGTGGAGCTGACGGAGGCGGTGATCGCCCGCGCGCAGGCCGTCGAGCCGACCGTCAACGCCCTCTGCCACACGTTCTTCGAGCAGGCGGTCGAGCAGGCCCGGGAGGCGGAGGTCCGTTACGCCGGCGCCGGCGTCGGCGGGGAGGCCCCGCGGGCGCTGGAGGGGCTGCCGGTGGCGATCAAGGAGGAGGAGCCGATCGCCGGCCACCCCTGGACGCTCGGGTCGCTGATCTACCGCGACCAGGTCGCCACGCGCACCTCGGAGTTCGCCCGCCGCCAGCTCGCCGCCGGGGCGATCGTCCATGCGCGCACCACCACCCCCGAGTTCTCCTGCGCGGGCTTCACCCACTCCCGTATCTGGGGCGTGACCCGCAACCCGTTCAATCCGCAGCTGGCCGTGGGCGGCTCCTCGGGCGGCTCGGCCGCCTCGCTGGCCGCCGGAACGTCGACGCTGGCCAGCGGATCGGACATCGGCGGCTCGATCCGGATTCCGGCCGCCGCCTGCGGCGTGGTGGGGTTCAAGCCGCCCTATGGCCGCGTGCCGGTCGATCCGCCGTACAACCTGGACACCTACTGCCACTGCGGGCCGCTGGCGCGCACGGTGGCCGACTGCGCGCTGTATGAGAACGTGCTGGCCGGCTTTGACCCGGGCGACATCACGACCCTGCGGGAGCGCGTCCTTTTGCCCGCGACCTTCAATGGGATCGGCGACCTGCGAGTGGCCCTGTCGCTCGATCTGGGCGACTGGGCGATCGACGACGACGTGCGGACCAACACCCTGGCGGTCGCCGACGCGCTGCGCCAGGCGGGGGCGATCCGTCGAGGAGGTGCAGCTGCGCCTGCCGCGCGAGGAAGTGACGCGGGCCACGGCGATCCACTTCGCCCACGGCTTCGCGGCCGACATCGGGGGCGAGGTCCAGGCGCACCCGGACCTGGTGACTCCCTACGCCGCGGAGCTGGTGCGGTGGGCGTCCCAGTGCAGCGCGGGCGCCGAGATGTCGACCGGCCTGGAATTGGAGGCCGCGCTCTACCGCCCGGTCGGGGAGCTGCTCGAGGACTACGACGCGCTGGTGGTGCCGACCTCGTGCGTGGCGGCGCTGGACGCCGGCGAGGACTACGCCGAGCGCTCGCTCACCGCCGGGGGCGTGGAGCTCTCCTATTACATGGAGAACTTCTTCACGCCGCTGTTCAACATCATGAGCCGGTGCCCGGTACTGGCGGTGCCCTCGGGCTTTGGGTCGCGCAACGCCCCCACCGGTGTCCAGATCGCCGGTCGCACGTATGACGACATGACGGTCTTCCGGGTGGGCGCGGCACTGGAGGCGGTGCGTCCGTGGACGGCCCGCCCGGTCCCAGAAGTGGAGACGGTCGCGTGAGCTCCCTGCTGGAGATCGAGCACCTGACCGCGCAGCTGCCCGTGGAGGGGCGAATGCAGACCGTTCTGCGCGACGTGTCGCTCACGGTCGCGGCAGGGGAGGCGGTCGGACTGGTGGGCGAGTCGGGATCCGGTAAGTCGATGACCGCGCGCGCGGTGGCCCGCCTTTTGCCGGACGGAGCGTCGACCGGCGGCGTGCTGCGCTACGACGGCGGCGACGTGAATGCGCTGCGGGGCAGTGCGCTGCGCGACTACCGGGGCCAGGTGGCGATGATCTTTCAGGACCCTCGCGCCCACATCAATCCGGTGCGCTCGATTGGCGACTTCATGACCGAGGCGCTGCGCACCAACCGCGACGTGCCCAAAGCGCAGGCGCGCGAGCGTGCGGTGACGGCATTGGCCGATGTCGGCATCGATGACGGCAGCCGCCGCCTGTCGCAGTATCCGCACGAGCTGTCGGGCGGACTGTTGCAGCGGGTGATGATCGCCAGCGCGCTGTTGACCGAGCCGCGCCTGCTTTTGGCCGACGAGCCGACCACCGCGCTGGACGTGACCACTCAGGCCGAGGTGATGGCGATCCTCGACGACCTGCGCCGCGAGCACGGTCTGGCATTGCTGTTCATCACCCACGATCTGGACCTGGCGGGCGCCGTCTGCGACCGCACCTGCGTGATGTACGCCGGCCAGATCGTCGAGAGCCAGAGCTCCGCGACCCTGCACGAGAAGCCGCTTCACCCCTACACGGCGTCGCTCTCTGCGGCCCGGCCGGCGATCGACGGCAACCCTCATCGCCTGGCGGCGATCCCAGGACGTGCCGTGTCGCCGTTCGAGGCGCCGCATGGCTGCCCGTTCGCTCCTCGCTGCGAGTTCGTGCAGGATCGCTGCACCCAGCAGCACCCCGAGCTGGAGGAGCTCGGCCCCGGGAGCGTCCGGTGCCTGCGCGCCGAGGAGCTGCAGGGAACCCTGATCGCGGAGGTGCGTCATGAGTGAGTCACGCGAGCCGGAGCCGATCCTGCAGGCGCGCGGTCTGCGCAAGGAGTACGGCGACGTGGTGGCCGTCGACGACGTGGACCTCGAGGTTGCGGCCGGCGGATCGCTGGCGGTGGTCGGCGAATCGGGATCGGGCAAGACCACCGTGGCCCGGATGATCGTGGGACTCGCCAAGCCGACCGCGGGCACGATCACCGCCTGCGGGCGAGACCGCTCCACACCGGCGCGTTCGGCCGCCGAACGGCGGCGACGCGGCGCCGAGGTGCAGATCGTGTTCCAGGACCCCTATTCGAGTCTCGATCCGCGCCACAGCGCCAAGCAGGCGCTCGACGAGGTCCTGCGTCTCCATCGACGTGGTGAGAATCGCGAGCAGCGCGCCGCCCGCGTCGCCGAGCTCGGGGAGCTGGTCGGCCTCGACGACCGCATGCTGCGCGCCCTGCCGAGCGCGCTGTCGGGAGGCCAGCGCCAGCGGATCGCGATCGCCCGCGCCCTGGCCGCCCAACCGCGGCTGATCATCCTCGACGAAGCCGTGGCCGCTCTCGATGTCTCGATCCAGGCCCAGATTCTCAACTTGCTCGCCGACATCCGCGAGCAGACCAGCGTTTCCTACATCCTGATCAGCCACGATCTGGCCGTCGTTCGCCAGATCACCGACGAGGCGATCGTGATGCGCCGCGGCCGGGTGGTTGAGCGAGGCCCGACACACGCGGTCCTCGACGATCCACAGGATCCCTATACCCAGCTGCTGCGGGCGTCGGTGCCCCATCCGGGATGGAAGCCCACGCGCCGTTCTTCTCCCCTCACTCTCGAAGGAGCTTCATGACCGTCATCGACCTGGCGCTCGTCAACGGGCGCGCGCGCACGCTCGATCCCCACCCCCCGCAGGCCAGTGCCGTGGCGATCGCGGACGGCACGATCGTGGCCGTGGGCGGCGACGCGCAGATCCACGAGCTGTGCGGCGCGCAGACGGAGATCCTCGACCTCGACGGCGCCGCCGTCCTGCCGGGGCTGATCGACAGCCACATGCACCCGTTCAAGGGAGCGACCGGCGCTCGCGGCGCGGACCTGCTCGACGCGCACTCGCTCGACGACGTGCGCAGCGCGCTGACCGCCGAGCGTGCAAAGTGCGCGCCGGGGGAGTGGGTCCAGGGCTGGGGCCTTGACTACAACGCGTTCGAGCAAACCGGGATCAGCTCGGCGGTGATCGACGAGGCCGTGGGTGGCGCTCCGGCGGCGCTGACGTTCATGGACTTCCACACCCTGCTGGCCTCGTCGCGGGCACTGGAGCTGGCCGGGGTCGACGGACCGCGTTCGTTTGACGAGCACGCCGAAGTGGTCTGCGTGGACGGCCGCCCCACCGGCGAGCTGCGCGAGAACGCGGCCATGGACCTCGTGCGCGGCGTCATGCCCGATGTGTCCCCGGCGCAGGAGTACGAGCTGTGCGCCACCCACCTGCGCCGGCTGGCGGCGGTGGGAATCACCGGGACGCACGCCATGGACGGCACGCTGGCCACGCTCGATCTGTTGCGCGCGCTGGAGGCCCGCGGTGATCTGGTCACGCGGATCCTGGTTCCGTTCACGATCGAGCCCGACACCCCCGAGGAGATGTGGGAGGCCTACGCCGCGGCCGGCGGTGAGCGCGGTCGCCGCTGGCGCGCCGGGGTGGCCAAGTTCTTCATCGACGGGGTGATCGACTCCGGTACCGGCTGGCTGGTGGAGCCCGACAGCGAAGGCGACGGCCGCGAGTCGTTCTGGCCCGACGTCGAGCGCTACCGCCGCGCGGTGAAGTTCTTCGCCTCGCGCGGGTTTCAGTGCGTCACTCACGCCACCGGCGACCGTGGGGTGCGCGAAGCGCTGAACACCTATGCGGAGGCCGGCGCCGCGCCCGGCGTCCGGCACCGGATCGAGCACATCGAGACCCTGCAGCCCGACGACCTGTCGCGGTTTGCCGCCGAAGGGGTGGTGGCCTCGATGCAGGCCCAGCACATGATGTGGCTGAGCCCCGACCGTAGCGACAACTGGTCGCAGCGACTTGGCGACGAACGCTGTGACCGCGCGTTTTTGATCCGCTCGCTGCGCGACTCCGGCGCCACGATCGCGCTCGGCTCCGACTGGCCGGTGGCTCGCTTCGATCCTCGCGAGGGCATGGCCGCCGCCAGGTTGCGGCGCCCCCCGGGTCACCCCGAGCGCGCTCCTTACGACGACCAGGCGCTGCACCCGCTGGCGGCGTTGGAGGGCTACACGCTCGGCGCCGCCCTCACCGGCGGCGACGGGGGCCGCCTCGGGCGCCTGGCCCCGGGGTACGGCGCCGACATCACGGTCATGGAGCGCGACCCCGTGGAGGTGGATCCCGACGAGCTCATCTCGGTGCCGGTGGTGTTGACCGTGGTCGACGGGGAGATCGTGTTCCGCGGGAGGTTATGAGCCGGGCGCGGCGGGAAACGTCTGGACGTGCCGGTCCTCCCGGAAGCGGCGAAACGACTGCTTCCACGTATGACCGGGCCAGCGGTACTCGACGCGACCGCCGGCGGGGAAATAGGCCGCGGTGTATAGGGTGCCCATCCCGCTGGAGTAGTCGTTGTTGTGTAACGGCGGCTGCAGGAAGGCGTCGATGAACCGCGCGGCGCTGAGCTTGCGGTTTGCAAGCAGCTCCTCCAGATGCTGTTCGCGCTCCACGCTGGCAACCGCCCGCACGTATTCGGGCCACACGATCGGGTCCTGGTGGTTGGTCGTCGCCGGGTTATCGACGAACCGCGCGGGGTGATCGGGGCCGAGATACGCGGTCGCGAAATTCCCAGTGCGATCGAGGAGCGAGAGATTCTGCGCCGCGTGGATTGGGAGCCGCTGCAACGCTGCACGAGCCTGCGCAACGGTGTCGCAGGTCTCGAGCAGGTAGCGGACCACGAGCGGGATCGCAAACCCCTCCCCGGTGTCGGGCCTGCCGCCGAAGGTCAGCGAAATCGTGAGCCCCGCGTCGTTGATGCCGTCAAGCAGCCCCCACAGGCAGTCGCTCATGCCGATGATCTCGCGGCCGGCCCATTTGCTCCTGATCACCACTCCCTCCAGGCGCGAGATGGGGTAATCGTAGTTGCGCACCAGTAGCGGTCGTTTGCCTCGCCTGAAGACCGCTTGCGAGCAGCCGACGATGAAGCCGGGCGGATGCCACAGCGAGAGACAGCGCGCCGCGAGCTCGTCGCCTCCGGCCAGCTCGACGAGGCGTTCGTAGGTTTCGACGAGCTCGGGCATGTGCTCGGCCAGCCGCGCGCGGCAGGTCGCCAGATCCGGACGGGCCGCCTCGCCCTGCTGCAGATACCAGCTCCGATACGCGGGCCACATCTCCTGAAACCTGGCCCGCCAGCGCTCGCCCGGGAGCGGTTCGTGCACCGCCTCAAACGCGATACTCGCGCCCGGGATCGCCTCGGGCTCGCCCGGCACCGCAGGCTCGCGGCCGGCGTGGGCAGGGAGCAGCACGAGCGCGTCCTTGATCTCGTCCCACGCGGGCTTCCAATAGCGGTCGATCGCCGCCTGCGCCTCCGGCCCCAGCCCCAGGGACTTCACCCACTCGGGCAGCTCGGACACGCTGAATGCGGGCCGCTCCTTGCTCATGCTGGCGATCCAATCTCGTTCTTGCCGGCGGCGCATGCTTTAGACATCAAGCCGCAGTCTCTCAGAGTCGACCCGATTTGCCGTATGGTCCCGGCGGCCCGCGATGGGGAGTTTCCCGCACCCGCTCGATCCGCTCAGCGCCGAGGAGATCTCGCGCGCCGCGGGGATCGTGCGCGAGGAGCACGCCCACGGCGACCGGTGGCGGTTTGCCTGCATCGAGCTGATCGAGCCGGCGAAGGCGACGCTCGTCGAATGGCATGAAGGGGAGCCGTTCGGGCGCCAGGCGCGCGCGGTCGTCTTCAATCGCGACGACGGCCGGGTGTATGAGTGCATCGTCGACCTTCGCGCCGGCGCACTGACCGCCGTTGCTCACCGGCCGGGGGTGCAGCCCAACTTCACAAACGAGGAGTATCACGAGTGCGACGAGCTCGTCCGCGGCCATCCCGAGGTGATCGCGGCCCTGGCCCGGCGCGGGATCGAAGACCTCGACCTGGTGCTCGTCGACGCATGGGCATACGGCGGGGCCCTGGTTCCGGCGGAGTACCGCGACCGGCGAGTCGCGTGGTGCGACGTGTGGGTGCGTGCCAGCCACCAGTCCAACCCCTACGCCCGCTTCGTCGGCGGCCTGCGCCCGATCGTCGACGTCAACCGGATGGAGTTGCTCGAGCTGCAGGACGTCTATGACCCGGGTCTGCCCGAGGTGATGGGCGAGTACCGGCCGCAGCTGGTGCCCGGGCTGAAGCTCCGCGACGATCTGCGCCCGCTGGCGATCAGCCAGGTAGACGGTCCGTCGTTTTCGCTGCAGGGCAACGAGTTGCGCTGGCAACGCTGGCGCATGCGGATCGGCTTCAACCACCGGGAGGGCCTGGTTTTGCACCAGGTCGCCTACGAGGACCCTGGCCCGCCCGCCCGTGTCCGCCCCGTGGCGTATCGACTGTCGCTTGCCGAGATGGTCGTCCCCTACCGCGACCCGAGCAACGACCACGCGGCGCGGACCGCGTTTGACATTGGCGAGTGGGGTCTGGGCTACATGACCGAGTCACTCGAGCTCGGCTGTGACTGCCTGGGCGAGATCCGCTATCTCGATGCGGTGCTCGCAAACGCCCGCGGGGAGCCCTACGAGATCAGAAACGCCGTCTGCGTCCACGAAGAGGACAACGGCGTGCTGTGGAAGCACATCGACGAACGCGCCGGCGCCGAGGTCCGACGGATGCGCCGCCTGGTGGTGTCATTTCACGCCACGGTGGCCAACTACGAGTATCTCGTCTACTGGCGCTTCTATCAGGACGCCAGCATCGAGTGCGAGGTTCGCGCGAGCGGAATCATGGTCACCACCACGCTGTCGCCGGACGCGCCGGCGCCGCGACACGGAACGCTGGTTGATCGCCGAACCTATGCCCCTTACCACCAGCACTTCATCATCACCCGGCTCGACCTCGACATCGACGGGCCCGCCAACACCGTCTACGAGCTGGACTCCGAGGCGCTGGCGATCGACGAGCACAACCCGCACGGGCTCGCGCTCGCGGTGCGCTCCACCCCGATCCGCTCCGAGGCGCAAGCCGCCCGCGACTACGACTGGTCAACGCAACGCGCCTGGAAGGTCGCCAATCCCGCTCGCCGCAACGCACACGGGGACCCCGTGGCGTACAAGCTCGTGCCGACCAGTTGCTTTCCCCCGATATTTGACAGCTCCTCGCCGGTGCTGGAGCGCGCGCCGGTGATCGGCCACCCGCTGTGGGTCACGCGCCAATCTGACGAGGAGCGCTGGCCCGCCGGGGACTATCCCACCCAGGGCCACGGCGAGGAGGGCATCGCGCGCTGGGTGCAGCAGGACCGGCCGCTCGAGGACGCCGACGTGGTGCTCTGGTACGTGTTCGGGATCCATCACATCACCCGGGTCGAGGACTGGCCGGTGATGCCGGCGGACACCGTCTCGTTCTGGCTCAAGCCATTCGGCTTCTTTGACCGCAACCCGGCGCTCGACGTCGCACCCGAGCCCGGCCACTGACCGAGAGCCCTCTGCCGGCGGGCGACCGAGAGCCCTCTGCCGTCGGGCGACCAAGGGCCCTCTGTCGGCGGCGGCTACGCCGCGATCCGCGACTGCCTCAGCGCCCGTTGCTGCAGTCGGCGGCGGCTGGCCGCGAGCCCTGCGCCGATACCGACGAACGCCACAGACGCGGTGCCCGATCCGATCGCCACATACCCCCAGTCGGAGATCCCGCCGCCGGTGTCGTGACCAGTCGCCTCCGGGATGCTTTGAGCCGGAGCCTGTGGCGGGGCGACCGCAACGGTCGAGCCGGCAGGGACAGGTGTGCCGTTCCGGTCGAGGTAGTAGGGCCTGGCGCCGGCGGCGGGCGCCGCGGCGCCCAGCGCGAGCGTGGCCAGGATGATGCCGGCGGTCCGGCGCTTGATGTGTGTGCGCGTCATGTGACTCCTCCCTTGGTCCCAGATCGGATTTGACTTCACGATCCGATCCGCTGTGATGATTGCCTGCGATCATCAACCGGCGGTACGCTGTGCGCCATGGTCCCGGGGGGACCAATCGGGTGCCGGGTGAGTAAGCAATTCCTTGCTGTCGCGACAGGGCTTCGGGGTACGTGCTTGCCGCGCGGCCAGGATTTCATTGCCGTCCGGCCCGAACATGCTGGCCGCCGGCATATGGCAATCGCGCCGGGCGGGATGGATGATCGTCCCGTGACTGTCGAGCTGAAAGCCGGCGCCAGAGCGGGGGCTTACTGCTTCTCGGAGACCCGCAGCTGGGTCAGCGAGACGGCGCCGCGCCGCAGCGCCTCGTTGGCGAGTCGGGAGCGGCGGTTTGAGTCACTCGGAGCCACGCCGAACTTGTCATACAGGTTGACGAGATGCTGCTTGACGGCGGCCTGGGTGATGACCAGCTCCTCGGCGATCGCCCGTGTCGAAGCGGGCTCGGTGAACATGTCACGGTCAAGCAGCGGGCGGCACAGCGCCACCACCACGTCGCGCTCGCGGCCGGTCAGTGACGGTGGCGCCTCCTCGACCTCGGTCTCGCTGCCGCCGACGCTCAGCGGGTCATGGAAGATCAGGCGGGTCTGCCCCAGGCGGATCTCATCACCGTGTCGCAGGCGACGTGAGGACCAGATCCGCTCCCCGTTGACCCAGGTGCCGTTGGACGAGCCGAGATCGGTGACACACCAGCCCGCGGCGAACCGCTCCAGCACAGCGTGCAGATGGCTTGCGGTGGGGTCATCTGCGAGTGACACGTCGTTCTCGGCCGCCTTGCCGACGGTCGTTCGATCGGCTTGCAGCTCGAGGCGCCAGCTCTGCACGCCTGAGATCACTTCCACCTGCGGGCCCATGTGGCAAGGGTACGAGAGGCGTGGGCACTGGTGTGAGAGGGATTTCACATGCCCACGCTGATCAAGGAGCGCTATGAGCTGCTGGAGACGCTCGGCGCGGGCGGCGAGGGGCGCGTGGTCAAGGCGCTTGATCGCCAGCACGACCGGTTCGTGGCGTTGAAGATCCGTCCGGTACGGGGCAATCGGGCGCGCGAGGAGCTGCTCGGTGAGGCGCGGATCCTGCTCGCGATTCCGCCGCATCCGGCGCTTCCGCTGGTGCGGGAGGACTTCTTCGCCGGCGAGGACTACGTGGTGGCGATGGACTGGGTCGACGGCACCGATCTGGCCACGTTGGTGCGTGAACGGGGCCGCCCCCGACTGGCGCCCTCGAGCGTGCTGGCGTATCTGTCTCAGGCGGCCGAGGCTCTCACGCATCTCCACGCGCAGGTTCCGGCGGTCATCCACGGCGACGTCAAGCCCGGAAACCTGATCCTCACCAAGGGCGGGCGGATCAAGCTCGTCGACTTCGGGATGTCCTCGGCACCCTATGCGCCACGCCGCCGCACCGGCACTCCGGGGTTCCGCGCGCCCGAGCTCGCCTCCGACGGGATGCCGTCGAGAGCCAGCGACGTCTATGCGCTGGCGGCCACCGCGTTTGCGCTCCTCACCGGCTCCCCGCCGGCCGGCGTGCTGCCCTCGTGGGAGGGCATCGACCCCGCGCAGGCGGGGCAGCTCGAGGCGGCGATTCGACTCGGAATGGCCACCGACCCAGCGCGTCGGCCGGCGACGCCCGGGGAGCTGATCGAACGTCTGCGCGCAGGCTGGGCCGAGGCGCTGCCCTCGGGGGTGATCACGTTCTGTCTGTCGGACATCGAGGGCTCCACGGCGATGTGGGATTCCGAGCCGGCGGCGATGGCCCAGGCGCTGGTGCGCCACGACGAGCTGATCGCCGATTGCGCCGAGGCCCACGGAGGCCGGTTTCTCAAGGAGATGGGAGAGGGCGACTCCACGGTCTCGGTGTTCGACTCCGCGCCCAGCGCGCTCGCCGCCGCGCTCGCGGCCACACGAGCACTGGCGGCCGAGACAATGGCCGGAAGGGCTTCACATCGCCGCCCGCTTTGGCGTTCACACCGGCGAGGCCGAGCGCCGCGGCGACGACTACCGCGGCCCCGCGGTGAACCTCGCCGCGCGGCTGCGCGGGCAGGCCGACGGCGGCCAGATCTTCCTCTCCTCGGTGACCGCGGAGCTCGTCGCGGACCACCTACCCGAGGGCTGCTCGCTGGTCGATCTCGGCCCCCACCGCCTGCGCGGGGTGGGCGCTCGTGAGCGGATCCACGCGCTCAAGGGCCCGGGCGTACAGACGCCGCTGTCTGCCACCGAATGTCCATACCGCGGTCTGTTGGCGTTCGAGCCCGAGGACCGCGACTACTTCTTCGGCCGTGAGGAGGTGGTCGCCGAGCTGCTGGCCCGCCTGTCGCCGGGCAGGCTGGTCGCGGTCGTGGGTGCATCGGGCAGCGGCAAGTCGTCGGTGCTGCGGGCGGGCGTCGTAGCTGCCGTGCGTGCGGGGGAGGTCGCCGGCATCGAGCGCGCACACCTGTTGACGCCGGGCAGCTCACCGCGGCTGGACGCTGGCGGTGACATCTCCGAGCTTGTGGTCGTCGACCAGTTCGAGGAGCTGTTCACCCTATGCGACGACGCCGCTCGCCGGCAGGCGTTCATCGACGCGCTGCTGGCGCTCGACGGCCCGGTGGCGATCGGGATGCGCGCGGACATGTACGGCCGTCTGGCCGGCCACGCGGAGCTGGCCCGCGCGGTGGCCCGCAACCAGGTTCTGCTCGGAGCGATGACCGACGACGAGCTCGAGCGAGCGGTCAAGCAACCCGCGCGCTTGGCGGGACTGCGGCTCGAGCCCGGACTGGTGGAGCTGGCTCTGCGCGACGTGGCCCGCGAGCCCGGCGCGCTCCCGCTGCTCTCCCATGCGCTGCGCGCCACGTGGGAGCGGCGCGACGGACGCACGCTGACGGTCGAGGGCTACCGAGCCAGCGGTGGCGTGGCATCAGCCATCGCCCAGACCGCCGACACCGTGGTCGGATCGCTGCCCCCCGACCGGCGCCAGATGACCCGGGGCATGTTTCTGAGGCTCACCGAGCTGGGAGAGGGCGTCGCGGAAACCCGTCGGCGGGCCACGATCGACGAGCTGGTGCCAGAGGGGGTCTCGCCCGAGGTCGTCGAGGGCCTGCTGGAGCGGCTCGCCGACGCTCGGCTGGTGACGCTCGGCGAGGGCACCGCCGAGGTCGCGCACGAGGTCCTGATCCGCGAGTGGCCGACGCTGCGGGGCTGGCTTGCCGAGGACCGCGAAGGCATCAGATTGCACCGGCAGCTCGGGGATGCCGCCCGGATCTGGGATGCAGGTGGCCGCGACCCCTCCGATCTTTACCGGGGCACGAGGCTCGCCGCCGCCGCCGATTGGGCCGAGCACCATCGCGAGGACCTCAACGCCACCGAGCGCGGCTTCATCGACGCGGGCGTCGAGGAGGCAGACCGCGAGCGGCGGGCGCAGCTGCGCACCAACCGGCGCCTGCGGGGGCTGCTGGCTGGAGCCGTGCTCCTGCTGGCGGTCGCGGTGCTGGCAGGCATCGTCAGCTTCATCGAGCGCAGGCACGCCCAGGCCCAGTCGCTGACGTCCGACGCCGAACTGCTCGGCGCGCAGGCCCAGACCGAGCCCAACCTGGACCGTGCGCTGCTGCTCGCGGTGGCCGGCGTCAAGCTTCAAAACCGGGTCCAGACCCGCTCGGACCTGCTCGCCGCCCTGCAGCGCAGCCCCGCCTTGATCCGGGTGGCGCGGCCCTCGCGCAGCAAGATCGTGGCGTTGCAGGTCAGTCCCGACGGAAAGCGGCTCGCCGTCGCCGACTCGGCGGGAGTGGTCCGTTTCATCGATCTGGCCAGCTGGCGGCCGCTGGGCGCCGCCGTGCAGCTCGCCGGCACGGTTGCGCCACAGGCGATGAGCTTTGCCCCCGACGGCCGCACCTTGGCGGTGATCACGGAAGGCGCGGCCAGGTCAGAGCTGGACTGGATCTCGGTCTCCACGCACCGCGTACGCCACATCCAGGCGTGGCATGGGGTGGTCCCCCCGCCACCGACGCGGACCTCGTCGGTGGCGTACTCGCCCGACGGCAGGCACGTAGCGGTGAGCCTGATCACCTACTTCCCGTCCGCTGCGACACCGTCTGCGGAGCGACTGGTGATGCTCGATGCGTCAGGTGGACGGACGCTGTGGCAGCGCCGGTACCCGATGCGTCCGGGCCAGCTCGAGCCTCACGTCGCGTTCACGCCCGGCGGAGTCCTGCTGACGTCCGCACCGCAAGGCGACACGCTCCTGTGGAGCACGCGCAGCGGCCGGATCCTGCGTCGCTTCCCTATCGGCGGCATACCGGCGGTGTCTATAGACGGTGCTCGGGTGGCGCTTGGCCGCAACAGCAAGAGCCTTGCCACCCCCAGCGCCTCGGTTGCCGTGCTCAACCTGCGAAGCGGCAAGCACCACAAGCTCGCGGACGATCTTCCGGGCGAGTGGATCGAGAGCATGGCGTTCGCTGCCGGCGGATCGAAGATCATCGCCGGCGCGTTGGGCGGCATACACGTCTGGGATGTCAGATCCGGAGCGATAGCCGAGACGTATACGGGCCAACCGGGCCGGCGGGCGGTCATGACCCTGGACCCGCGCCGCGGAAACGTGATCTCGGGGGCCCAGGACGGAAGCATTGCCGTGTTCAACGAATCCGGCGCCCAACGACTGGGCCGCGCGTTTCGCTGGAACACGCCGGGGCAGAGCTGCCCCGAGGCGCCGTGCACTGTCGTCAACCGCCAGTCGACGGTGATGGCCAGCGATCAGGGGGATGGCACGATCGCGCTCGTCGACCTGCGAACGCTGCGGTTGACGCGGACGCTGCCCGCGCGCGACGGCGCCATCGCCAACGGCATCGCGTTCGCTCCCGACGGCCACACGCTGGTCGCCGGCGGCACCAATGGCCATGTCACCTTCTGGGACCTGAACACCGACCGGGTCACCCGTACGCTGCGGTTCCCGGCCCCCGTGTGGTGGACCGCCGTCAGCCCCGACGGCAAGCTGCTCGCGGTTCAGACCCAAGCCGCGAACAGTGCTGATTCACGGGTCGAGGTCGTGCAGATCGCCACTGGCAGAGTGCTCCAGAGACACGTCGTTGGCGACGGGTGGCACGGTGTCGAGTTCAGCCGCGACGGCCGCGAGCTCGTAGCGCTGGGCTGCTGTCAGCCCGCGTCCACGGTCGTCGCCTGGAATGCCCGCACCGGTGCGCAGCTCTTCCGCCGCACTGGCGGCGTGCAGGCCACCTCATTCGATCTCGCACCGGACTCCCGTCTGCTGGGGGTCGGTACGGCGGACGGCAAGCTCCTGCTCCTGGACCCTCGCACCGGCAAGCGGGAGGGTGAGCCGATCCAGGTCGCCGCGGGCAACATCGACCAGGTCTCGTTCTCGCCCGACAGCGCCACGTTCGCGGTCGCCTCCAACGACGGCACCGCGAGCCTCTGGGATCTGGCCGCTCGCAAGCGGCTGGGCAATCCCTTCCCGCCGGTTCCCGGCGCCGTTCCCGCCGTCGAGTTCGAGCCCAACGGCCGGCTGCTGATCGCCTACCTGTCAAATGCATTCGAGTGGCCGACCAATGTGCGCACCTGGGAGAGCTTCGCCTGCCGCACCGCGGGTCGCGACCTGACGCCCGGGGAGTGGCACGACGTGCTGCCCAACCGGGCCTATCAGCCGGTCTGCCGCACGTAGGTGTCAACCATAGAACGTCACCGATACGTTACGGGTAGGCATGTGTGAATTTTTATCTTGCACCTCGCTCGGGAGCGGATGTATGATCGCGCTCACTGGATCAATTCGTTCACGTCAAAGGGACCGGAAGGAGTGTGGAGCCGCCCTGGCAGGGGTTTACGGGTCTCTTGGTTGAACCACACATAGGTCTGAGCCACGATCGAGTGGCGCGTTTCAGCCTGTGTGTGCCTGCATAAGGCTGCTGCGTTTGCACAAGCCTGGTCTTAACCAATGTCTTCATCTGCGAGAGGGGGAGACACGGTGTTACGTCGTGCAATAGCGACGCTGGCAAGCGTGCTGTTCGTGAGCATCATGTTGCTTGCGGTAGAGGTATCGGGCGCGTCGGCTTACAACCCGATCACCCCGACCGACGCGAACCAGACGATCGTCCTCAATGGTCACAACCTGACCGTCAACAAGCTCGTTGCAATCGCGCGATACGGCGCCAAGGTGCAGCTCTCCAAGGCTGCCCGCCAGCGCTCGTTGAACGCGTACTACCTGCTGCTGGAGGGATCCCGCGAGGGCATCCCGATTTACTTCTTCAATCGCGGCACCGGGGCCGGCCGCCAGGACGTGATCTTCCAGGGTGACCCCCTGTCGACGCAGGTCACGTCGACTTCGCCCACCTGTCCGAACACCGGCCAGCCGTGCTCCAACAGGGACTTCCTGCTCCAGTCGCAGCTACAGACGTTCCAAGCGGGCGCGCAGGGCGGCGAGGGACCGGAGGTCAACGACGAGGAGATCGTGCGGGCGATGATGGCCGAGCGCGTCAACACGATGTCCTACGAGGCGGCCACGCCCCAGCTCACGCAGATGCTGATCAATCTGCTCAACAAGGACGTGACGCCGGTGGTGCAGTCGCGTGGCTCGCCAGGCGAGGGCGACCTGCCCCAGATGGGCAACGTCGAGGCGACGATGGTCGGGGTCGGGGACGCCTACTTCCACGGCGTGCGGATGTCGGCGCGCACGGCGCTGGCGCGAGCCGGATTGCGGCCGTTGCAGAACCAGCCCGGGCAATTCGAGGCTCCCGGAGCCCCGTTCGCCGCCGACGACGCCGCGCTGACCAGCACGAACGCGTTCACCATGGGCCAGGCGGCGCTGTTGCTGTACGACGCGCAGCGGATGCTCAACTGGCAAGACCTGATCTATGCGATGGAGCTCGACGGAATGAACTCGAGTGTCACGCCGATCTCTGCGCCCGTGCAGTCCAACCGTCCCTTCCCGTGGATCAATGCAGACGCGGCGCGGGTCCTGGACATGATCAGGGGGAGCTACCTGTTCAATCTGGATCAGCTGTCGAGCACCGGGGTGCCGTACCGGATCATCCAGGATCCCGAGAGCCTGCGCGCTCTCAGCCAGCGGGATGGCTCCGCTTGGGAGGCGTGGGATCAGCTGCGTCATGACCTGCTGATCCAGATGAACTCCTCCGATCACAACCCGGCGGTGACGCCGGGATGGTCACCGAGCTCGGCGCCTGAGCTCAACACACCATGGTTCATGCAGTACTACGTCAAGGGCGGACCCGACGACAGCCACTGTGTCGGCGGTGGCGTCGGGCCGGCCACGGGCTGCCAGCACGGCTACATCCTCTCGAATGCGAACTGGGACCCGTATCCGATCGACAACGAGATCGAGGCGCTGACCAATGCGTTTGCGAACATCGCGGTCAACGACGACATGGTGCCGCAGCGCTTCCGGAGCACGTTCTTCACGGTGATCTCGCCATCGGATTTCGGCTCCTCAGCGTTTGCGGGTGCCGATGACTACGTGCTCGCGGATCTGCTGTCGGAGATTCAGGGGCTGCAGAACCCGGTGCCCGCGCAGGGGAACGCGATCATTCTGACCGTCGAGGATCTGCAGGCGGAGGGCAGGATCAAGGTCGCCAGGGCCCGGCTGATGGTCGACGACCTGATTCGGCTGCTCGGGCAGGACCTCCTGACGGCCAGCCAGTGGATGAACATCCGGCAGATCCAGGGTCAGAGACTCAACCTGCCGCGCAGCTTCGGGGCAGCGCCAACCGCGGCCTGGCAGGCGTTCCGCCGCGTCTATCCGTGGCAGGCGGCGACTCGGCCGAACGTCCCGGCGGGCACGCTGGCCTACGAGTTCCTGCAGGCCAACCCGGCGTCGCTGTTCTACCCGCCGGCAGCCAACCCGCCGAAGCCCGGCGAGAACGTGAAGGTCTCGATGGGCCGGCTGCGTCCGGCGGTGGCAGCCGCCAAGGCCAGGACGCGCCGTTTCCGCAACCGCAGAGCCCAGTCGTTGCGGTCATTCCTGCAAGGCCAGGCCATAGAGGCAAGGATCGCCAAGAAGAGGCACTGATCAGCCACTGTGGGCCCCGGCGCACAGCCGGGGCCCACACGCCGACTCCCCGTGGTCGGATCCGACTCGTGCAGCGTTTCTATTCGCCACGTGCACTTTTGCTGCACGAGTCGAGCCCAGCGCGCCCCCGGTCACATCATTGACTCCCGACGGTGGCCGCGATCCGGCGGGCCTGTGCGGGGTAGCAGTGGCCGTTCTCGAGGTTGCCCGCGGCAACGGCAAGCTGCTTGCGAAGGGTCGTGTGCACTCTCAACGCCGAGGAGCCGCTCAGCGCGAACGGCGCGTCAGGGCGTACCCGGTGATACATGCCCAGCAGCTCGTCGACGTCCGCTCTCAGCGCTGCAGTGTCGGCACTGGCGGTGAATCCGGCCGCGACCGACTGACACTGATAGACGATGTCGGACATCGCCGCCGAGATCGTGTGGATGTCCTTCCCGGTGGGCGCCCGTCGCGAGGTCCCGCCGCAGCCGCCGGCGAGCACGCACGCCGGCACCACGATGGCCAGCATCCAGCGGCGTCCCCGGCACACCGTCAGGGCCTTGCGATCGCTCCCGACTGGGACATGACGCCGTCGGCGGGGAGCGGCACTCCCATCGCCGCAAAGGCCTCCGCGGCCTCCGTGTCGGGGATCGTCGGGGTCGTTTCCCGCAGCCGGATTGCCTGGCGATCCTGCACGATTCGCCGGAACCAACAGACCCAGCAACACCGGAAGCACCCTGAACCGCAGCTGCAAACGGCGTATCGCCTCGTACTCCTCGCGCGGAATCCCGCTCGTGTCCCACGTTCGCCCGCAGTTCTCACACGTCCACGAGCTGCCAAAGCGCAATGTCATCTTGCGCCCGCACGAGCACGTGACCGTGACCGTGAGACCCCGCAGCGCGGCACCCGGTGACTCGTGGCCGAGGCGCTCTCGCTGCCGACGGGACTTATTCACGGCCAGAGTGTAGGCCGCCTGCGCCCAGCGGCGCTCGTCTCCTACTTTTGGCTGATCCCCAATCCCGTTCGCGCGGCCGATGTGGGTTGGCGTCGCGGCGCATACCTTGGCTGGCATGCAAATCACACATGCCACTCAAGATCATCAGGGGCCGGCGGTCCAAACCGTTGGTCTGACGAAACGCTTCGGCGATCGGACGGCCGTGGAGGATGTCAGCCTCGTGGTCCCGCGCGGGGCAGCGTACGGGTTCCTCGGTCACAACGGCGCCGGTAAGACCACGCTGATCCGGATGCTGCTGGGGCTGACCGGGGCGAGTGCCGGAAGCGCGACCGTGCTGGGGCTGCCGGTCCCGGCGCAGCGGGCCACGGCGCTGGCTCGAGTCGGGGCGATCGTCGAGGAGCCCTCGTTCTATCCCCATCTGACCGGTCGCGAGAATCTCAAGCTGGCTGCCGCGATTCGAGGCCCGCAGACACGCAGGCGGATCGACCAGGTGCTGCACCGGGTCGGCCTCGACAAGCGCGCGGGCGACCGCGTCGGGACCTATTCGCTCGGCATGCGCCAGCGCCTCGGGGTCGCCCGCTGCCTGCTGTCGGATCCAGAGCTGTTGATCCTCGACGAGCCGATGAACGGGCTCGACCCGGGCGGGATGCTCGACATGCGGCGGATGATCCGGGGCCTGGTGGAGGAGGAGGGCCGGACGGTGTTCATCTCCTCGCACCTGCTCGATGAGGTCGAGAAGACCTGCGAGGAGGCGGCGATCATCGACGGCGGCCGGGTGATCGCCCAAGGCTCGATCGAGGAGCTCGTCGCCGATCGCGCCGGAGAGCTGGTGATCGAGTGCGACGACACCGAGCGGGCACTGACACTGCTCGCCGGCGACCCCACGGTTCGTGAATTGCGAAACGAACACGGGACGCTGCGGATGAACTTGACAGTGCGCGAACAGGCAGGCGAGATCAACTCACGGCTGATCGCTGCCGGCCTGATCGTGACCCGGCTCGAGCCGGCGCGCCGCAGTCTCGAAGAGCGGTTCCTGGAGATGACTACACGACTGGAGGTGGCTGCATGACACTCGATTTGACAGTGACTCGCCAGATGATCTGGGCTGACCTGCTGCGCCTGCGCAAGAAGCGCGGCTTCATCGCCCTGGTCCTGGCAGTGGTGATCGCACCGCTCGTGGTCGCCACCGGATACAACGTGATCGAGCACGCTTCCAATCCCGCCGCACACGGGCCGGCCGGTGGGCTGCACAACTACACGCGCTTCCTGGACATGCTGGGCGTGTTCATGGGTCCGGTTGCGGCGGTCCTGATCGGTGCCGAGGCGGGGGCCGGTGATGTGGCGGCGGGCGTGTTCCGCGACAACGTGCTCACCGGGCGCTCGCGAATCGCACTGTTCTTCGCGCGCATTCCGGCGGCGCTGGTGGTGTGTCTCACGGTCACGGCAATCGGATTCGCGCTGGTCCTGGCGGTCACGTTCGAATTCGCGGGAGGGCTGCCGACGCCGAGCGCATCGCTGATCCTGCAGTCGGCTGCTTGGCTTGCGCTGGCCAATGCGGTGGTGTGCGTCATCGCCACCGGATTCGCCTCGTTGACCGGCTCGCGACCGGGAACGATCACCGCGCTGATCGGCTGGCAGCTGGTGCTGAGCCCGCTGCTCCTGCAGGCGAGCTCGCTCGGTTCGCTGCGCGATGGTCTGCTCGACGGCGCCGTGCTGTTCCTCAAGCCGGGGCCGCCGAGCGGCTCTACGGCGCTGGTCATGTCAGTTGCGCTCGCGATCGTGGTGCTGGGGATGTGGCTGCTCGTGCCCACGTTGCTCGGCGCCTGGCGCATGCGCACGCGAGATGCCTGATTGTTCTGGCGGCTTGCCGCGCCGGTCCCCGCCGCGCTCGGACCAGCCTGCGCCGTCTTCGCACCCGCCCCCGCCGCGTACGCGCCGGGGGCGGGCGGCGTGGGGTTACTCTGCGCACATGTCGCGCGTCTCCGCAGCGGTCGAGGCGGTCCGCGATGGGGTCCATCGCCATCCCTGGTGGACGGACTCGCTGCTGGCGCTGTTGTTGACGTTCATCTCGGTCGGTTCGGTCGTCTTTACGGGTAACGGGCACCATGCGCGAGCGATCCCCGTGCTCGACGCGATCCTGGTGCCGCTCACGACGCTTCCGCTCGCGGTGCGCCGCTACCGGTCGCTGGCGGTGCTCGCGATCACGGTCAGCGCCGAGACCCTGCTGCTGCTGTTCTCGACCGAAGTTCAGGTTCCGCTTGGCGTGATCGTCGCGCTTTACACGGTCGCCGCCCGGTGCGAGCGGCCGGTGTCGATACGCGCTGCGGAGTGGGTGGCGCTGCCGATCACCGTGGGGGTGATCGTCAACACCGGACCGCATCCGGGCCGGATCATCCCCAAGCTCGCACTATTCGCGATCGCCTGGGTGATCGGTGACAACATGCGCACCCGCCGGGCGTATCTGGCCGAGCTCGAAGCGCGCGCGGCACGGCTCGAGCGCGAGCGCGAGGAGCGGGCCGAGCGGGCGGTGGCGGAAGAGCGGGCGCGGATCGCGCGAGAGCTGCACGACGTGATCGCCCACAATGTGAGCGTGATGGTCGTGCAGGCTTCCGCCGGGGAGGACCTGTTCGACACCCACCCGGCTCGGGCGCGTGAGTCGCTTTCGTCCGTCGCCTCGACGGGCCGCGCGGCGCTTGCCGAGCTGCGCAGGCTGCTGGGCGTGATCCGAGCCGAGAACGATCAGCAGGGAGTGGTGGCCTATACCCCCCAACCGGGGATCGATTCCGTCGACGATCTTGTTCGCCAGGTGCGCGAGACGGGACTCGCTGTTGAGCTGTCCGTCCTGGGCGAGCCACGCGAGGTGCCCGAGGCGGTGGGCCTGTGCGCGTACCGGATCATCCAGGAGGCGCTGACGAACACGCTCAAGCACGCGGATGCCTCACAAGCGCAAGTGAGCGTGCGCTATGTGGCGGACGCGCTCGAGCTTGCGGTTCTCGACGACGGGCGCAGCGCGTCCGCCAACGGCGACACCGGGGGCCATGGACTGATCGGGATGCGCGAAAGAGTCGCGCTGTTCGGCGGTGAGCTGACGGCCGATCGGCGCGTAGGCCATGGCTACGCGGTCCGGGCGCGGCTTCCCCTCGGGGAGGCCGGGCAGTGACCGTCCGTGTGCAGTCTGTGCTCGGGGAGGCGCGGCAGTGACCGTCCGTGTGCAGCCTGTGCTCGGGGAGGCGCGGCAGTGACCGTCGGGATGCCGATTCAGGCGCGGCTTGCACTCGGAGCGGCGCGGCAGTGACAATCCGGGTGCTGATCTGCGACGACCAGGCACTCGTGCGTGGTGGGTTCCGGGCGATCCTTTCCGCCAAGCCAGGAGATCGAAGTCGTAGGTGAGGCCGAGAACGGCGCCGAGGCCCTGGCGCTCGCCGACCGACGCCGTCCGGACGTGATCCTGATGGACATCCGCATGCCGGTTCTCGACGGGGTTGAGGCGACCCGCCGGCTGGTTGCCGGCGGCTCCCCGGCACGAATCCTGGTGCTGACGACGTTCGACCTCGACGAGTATGTGCACGCCGCCATCCGCGCCGGGGCAAGCGGATTCCTGCTCAAGGATGTGACGCCGACGGACCTGGTCGAGGCGATCCGGATTGTGGCGGGCGGCGATGCGCTGCTGGCGCCCTCGGTAACGCGCAGGCTGCTCGAGCGGTTCGCAACGACGTTGCCGCTCGGCGATCGCTCGTCCGATGCGCTCTCCCAACTCACCGCGCGCGAGACCGAGGTGCTACGGCTGCTCGCCGGCGGCCTGTCCAATGCGGAGATCGCAGCCGAGCTGGTGGTCAGCGAAGCGACAGTCAAGACGCACATCTCCAGCGTGCTGCGCAAGCTGGGGCTACGCGACCGGGTTCAAGCCGTGATCCTGGCGTACGAGACAGGCCTGGTCAGGCTCGGGAGCCCGCCACCCTCCTAGCGGGCTCCGGCTCGCTCATCGACGGACTTGCTTACTTCGGTGGTGAATGGGTACCACGCTCTAAAAGATGGCTGCACCGAGGCCGAATTCTGCTCTCTGACGCGCCGCCCGGGTCAACCGCGATGAGCGCAGTGGCCTGCAAGAAAGTGACACCATCCCCACCAGTGCAGTCAGCGACGGGAGGAAAGTGATGGCTGAACGCCAGTCAACTTCAAAACGTTCGAGCAATCGACAGTCGGCGGCAAGCAAGCGTCGGCGCACCGGAGCCGGTTCCAAGGGACCGGCCAAGCGTGGTTCGGCGGCGTCGGCTACGCGAGCCGCTGCGCGTAACACGGGTGCGAGCAAACCGCGGACGCGAGCCGCCGCGAACAGCAGTGCCAAACAGAGCAGATCGGCCGCTGCAAAGACGTCCTCGGCGAGCAGGTCATCGAGCCAATCGGGCGCGACCGCCACGCGCCGGCGCTCGAGCAACAGCCCATCCGCGACGCCGCGACGCACGGGCAACAGCGCGACCGCCACGCGGCGGCGCTCCGGCAACGGCTCGGTCAACGGCGGCGAGCCGCAGAGCAGCCGCACTCCGGCGACCGGCACCCAGCGATCGACGGTGAAGAGAGTCGCTCAGCGAGCGGCGGGCCCTGCGCTCGCGGCGGGAGCAGCGGCCGTGAGCATCGCCGGCGTGGTCACGGTCCGCAAGGCGCTCAAGCCAAAGCAGCGCAAGGTTCTCGGCGTCCATGTGTCGCCGCCGCGGCTCCACGTACCCATGCCAACCAACGGATCACTTCTCGGTGCGGTGACCAAGAACCTGCCCAACGACTTCGACTCGCTGGCCGACAGCGTGAGCAAGGCCGGCAAGCAAGTAGGTCGCGCGGGCAAGGAGCTTGGCAAGATCGCCACCGATATGCAGAAGGCTGGAGAGACCACGGAGCGAATCGGCAAGCTGCTGGCGAAGTGAGCTCACCTGCCGGCAAGCTGGGCTAAAAGCCGGCCGCGCGCACCGCAGCGGTGTCGTGAATCTGGCGCAGCCGCGCGATCCTGCCGGCGGCGACCGTGAAATGCTCGGCTACCCGGAGTGGCCCAAGCTGCTCGACCTGCATGTCGTAGAGCAGCATCGCCTCGTCGCCGCTGCTCATCTCTGACAGCAGGTCGACCTTAGTGACCAGTTCGCCGAAACCGCGCAGCGCCTGCGCGAACGATTCGGTCGTCGGGTAGTCGTTGATCGGGACCTCCACCCGCAGCGCAGGCGCCAGCAAGGCGGTCGCCTGCTCGTAGTCGCCCGCGGTCCAGGCCTCGTGGTAGCGGCGAGCGATCGACAACGCTTGATCTGTGGGCATTTGGCTCTCCTTATCGAAGGGTGCACGAGCCAGACATTATACAAGCTACTGTTTGTACAAGATAGCGCTTTGATAGACTCTGGGGGTATGAGTACGCAAGCCGCCCTGGCAGCGCTCGCAGAGCCGCGCCGCCGAGCGATCCTCATGCTGGTGCGCGACGAGCCACGCTCGGTCAACGAGATCGCCTCGCAGTTCGAGATCACCCAGCAGGCCGTCTCCCAGCACCTGCAGGTGCTAAAAGACGCTGGCCTGGTCGCCGTCCGTCCCGAGGGCCAGCGACGGCTGTACGCGATCCGTACCGAAGGGCTGCAATCAGTCCGCGAGTTCCTCGCCGAGCTCTGGCCAGAGCGCCTGGAGAGCCTCAAGCAGGCAGTCGAGGCCGACCAGGGCGATGCCGGCTGAGCCCGTCCTCGCGTCGGTATTCATCAACGCGCCGCCCGAGCGGGTCTACGAATACTTCACCCGACCCGAGGCGATCGTGCGCTGGATGGGCGACTATGCGCTGCTCGACCCCCGGCCTGGGGGCAGCTTCACCCTCGACGTGCAAGGCGCCCCGGTCCGCGGGCGCTACCTCGAGCTCGAGCCGCCCCATCGCCTGGTGATCAGCTGGGGCTACGCCGGATCCGAGCGGCTCGCGCCGGGCGCCAGCACCGTCGAGGTGCGGATGATCGCCGAGCGCGACGGCACGCGCGTCGAGCTCGAACACCGTGACCTGCCAGAACCGGAAGCCGAACCCCACCGCAGCGGCTGGGCCCACTATCTCCGACGGCTGCAGGTCGCCGCCGCCGGCGATGACCCTGGCCCCGATCCCGGGATGTGATCAGTTAGTGATGGCCTCCACGGATTCCGCCAGCGCGCGAGGCGCTGACCGTCGCGCGACGTAGCTGGCGAACTGCCGCTCGAATTCGGGCCACCACTCCGGCTCCTGGGAGCCGGGTCCTGGGTCTGGGCCGCGTGGCGTGTCAGGGCCGTGGCCATGATCGTCGTCGCCACCGCCCGGCGTGCCGCCGATCGAGTCGAGCGCCTCGATCACAGCGTAGAAGCCGAGGACCATCGCGCCGACCGCGACGACTCTGGTCCATTCAGGGACGCTCGTCGGTGCCGCGAGCAGTACTCCGGTGATCGCGAGCGCAAACGATCCGAAGCCGGCGACGGTTCGGAGCGGCGCGGTCATCCCCCGGCGCGTCAACACCAGCGATGCCAATAGGAGGGCGAATGCGTCGATGGCGATCGAAATCATGCTCATGATTCGAGTGTTCCCCCCGTCCGAGCGTCACCGGCAAACGGGTGTCATCGGGCGAACAGGGCAACCGGCGCTTGGTCGGCCAGAGTGATCAGCGTGTCGGTTTCGTGGCCAGCTGCAGCCGGTCTAGCGAGCCGGGGTGGTCGCCGGTGCGCGCCGTGCCGCCGGGTGCGGCGTGTCACCATCGGCGGGTTCGAGCGCCTGCCAGAGGGTGCGCATCGTCGGGCCGAGATGCGCGAGCTCTTGCAGGTGTGGCTCGGTGAGCGCGTTGAGCTTGTGGGTCCCGGCAGGGGTGAGCGTGACATGCACGACGCTCTTGCTGTCCGCATCGGGATTTCGCTGGACCAGCCCATCGCTGACGGCGCGGTCGATCAGCCCGACGGCACTGTGGTGACGAAGCACGAGGTAGTCGGCGATCTCGCCGACGGTCGGGCCCGCGGGATCCGGATGACCCCTGACCGCCAGAAGCAACTGGTGCTTTGCGGGGGTGAGCCCGGCCGCCCGGGCCTGTTCCTCGCTCCAGTGCATGAAGCGCCGAAGCCCGGTGCGCAGCTCCAGGAGAAGCTCGAACTCAGAATCATCGAGCGGCATATCGTGGCGCGAGAGCATATCGCCGGAAGCTTGCGACAGCGCCCCAGACGCGAGCGGTTAGGTGAACCCGGAAGCTTCGTCGTCGGCGAGTGACGAGCTGGGCTCGACCCGGTGCTGGCGTCCGGTCGCCGCCTGCTCGGCGGAGTGCGGATCGCCTTGCTCGGCTGGACGTTGGCGGTGGCGAGCGAGGCGACGGATCTCCCGCCACAGCAATGCCTGCTGGTAGCGGATGCGTCGATCCATCGGGAGGCGTTGCTCGGGCTGGGAATGATCGGACAAGGCGCTGTCTCTCTGTGACTGAGGTATTCGACTATGTGTCGGATAGCGATATCGTGATACGATATCTGTAGATGACTCCACATGCAAACACGACCACACAGAGGGCTGGCAAGACACCCCCCACGGACCGCGCCATCGGGCACAGGAAGGACATCCTCGTGCTGGCAAACATCACCGCGATGTCGGATGACCTGCTCGCCGCACTATCGGCGCGCGCAGCCACCGGCCCGGTTACGTTCACGGTCATCGTGCCGTCGTTCGGGACGCGTCGTGCGGATGCGCAGGACAGGCTCCGCAGAGTGATCGAGCGCCTCCGCGCGGCCGGGCTCGAAGTAGATGGCAGCGTCGGTCACTGTGACCCGATTGTCGCCGTCAGCGAAGCGTGGGATCCCGGCCGCTACGACGAGATCATCGTCTCCACACTCCCCATGCGCGTGTCGAAGTGGCTGCACGCGGGGCTTCCGGAGCGCATCGCTCAGCGGACCGGCGCGCCGGTGACGCACATGGTCTGCAACTCATGCAGGCCGCCGACACCAGTCAAGCCAGCGCGCTCACGCTCCGAGAGCACCCGAGGGCCACTATCCCCGCTGCGCGCCTGGGAAGCGATCGCCTTCGGCCTCCGCGCCCGAGGGATCGAAGATCGTCGCATGCGCGTCTGAGGGATCGACGATCGTCGCCGGGCGCAGGGCGCCCCGGAATGGCTCCCGGGCTCAGTCGAGCTCCCACGCCACCGCGCGCGTCCAGGCGCCGCCGCAGCCCTCGAGCAACACCGGGAAGGCCGTCAAGAAGCATCGCCGGCCCAGGAGCTCCTCGGGGATCCGCAGCTCCTCGATTATCACCTTGCCGCTGCCCAGCAGCGTGATGTGAGACGGTTCTCCCTTCTCCGGCCCGCCCCAGCCACCGATGCTCAGCACGTCGATCCCCACCCCGCTGACACCGTGGTCAATGAGTAACCGGGCGCCGCTTCCATCCAGGTAGGGCCAGCCCTTGAGAAACTCCTCGGTCAGCGCGCGGCGCTGGCCCCAGCCGGTGACCAGAACCGCGATGTCCCCGACTTCGAGCCGACCCGGCAGCGGATCAAGCTGGTCAGGTCCGATCGCCTGCCCACGTTTAACCCGGCTGCGCAGATCGATGAACACGGCCGGGGCCGCGAACGCGCTCAGCGGCATCTGGTCGATCGTGGCCCCGCCGTCGTCGAAGTGAAACGGCACGTCCACATGAGTGCCGGTGTGGGTGTTCAGTGTCACGGTCTCGGCGTTGAAACCTTCGGCGGTGCGCCGGTAGTTGCGTGTAACCACTGGCGGCTCATAGGTGACCCAGGCTGGACCGCCGTGCGCCACCGGCTGGCTGAGGTCCCACATCCGGTCGGTGCGGATTCGGGCCATGAGTCAGGGGCCGTCCTTGGCCAGCGCGGCCGCCAGAACCTCAGCCAGGTGCCGAGCCCGCCGGCCGCCGCTGTCGAGCTGCTCGATCTGGATGCGGCAGCTGAATCCATCGGCCAGGATCTCGGTGCTGGGGTCCGCGCGCCTGATCTCCGGGAGCATCACCCTCTCCGCGCAAGCCACGCTGACGTCGAGATGTCCCGGCTCAAAGCCGAAGTTGCCCGCCAGGCCACAGCACCCGCTCTCGAGACGCTTTGCATCGATGCCACAGTCACCCAGCAGCGCCTGGTCGGCCTCCCAGCCGAGGACGGCGTGCTGGTGGCAGTGGACCTGCACGATCGCTTCCGAGAAGCGCTGGCCGAGCTTCGGCGGGCTCCAGCCGGGTGTGTGCTGGGTCAGCAACTCGGCGAGCGTCACCGTCTGCTCGGCGACCCGCTTGACATCCGGATCGTCCGGCAGCAGCTCGGGTGCGTCGGCGCGGAACACCGCCGTACAGCTCGGCTCCAGCCCCACGATCAACCCTCCGTCGACAACGTGGTCGTGCAGCGCTCGCAAGGTCCTGTCGAGCACCCGCTTGGCGACCGACAGCTGGCCGGTCGAGATCCAGGTCAGCCCGCAGCACAACGGCCGGCTGGGGATCTTGACCCCCCAGCCGGCGTGCTCGAGGACCGCCACGGCGGCCCTGCCGACGTGCGGATGCATGAAGTTCGTAAACGTGTCGGGCCACACGAGCACCTCGCCGCGGCTGCCGGGAGGCGAGCGGCGGCCGGCCGCCCACGCCTTCAACGTCTGATCAGCCAGCCGCGGCAGCGGGCGTTGCTCCAAGCCGCCGGCGGCCCTTGCCAGCCGCGCGCTCCGCGGCCGTGCGCTGAGCGCGTTGAGCACCGGCGCCAGGCGCAGGCGCGTCGCCGCTTCGCCCAACGCCGGCAGCCATCCCAGTACGTAGCTCGCGCGGGGCCGCAGCCGGCCCTGCCAGTAATGAGACAGGAACTCCGCCTTATAGGTGGCCAGGTCCACGCTCACCGGGCAGTCGCTCTTACAGCCCTTGCAGGCCAGGCACAGGTCGAGCGCGTCGTGCACCGCGTCCGAGCGCCAGCCCTCGCCGATCGGGCCGTCTCCGTGCCCATTGAGCATCTCGAACAGCAAGCGGGCCCGACCGCGGGTGGAATGCTCCTCCTCGAGCGTGACCTGATAGGAGGGACACATCACGGTGCCACCCTCGCTGGACTGGCGCCGGCACTTGCCGATACCGACGCAGCGATTGGCGGCCTGTGCAAACGAGCCGCCGTCATCGGGATACGCGAACTGCAGCGGCCCCAGCCCCTCGGGCTTCCAACCACCGCCCAGGCGCAGGTTTGCGTCCAGCGGGTAGGGCTCGACGACCTTGCCGGGATTCATCCGGTTGTCCGGATCGAATACCGATTTGACGGTTCCAAACGCCTGCACCAGTGACGCCCCGAACATGCGCGGTAACAGCTCGCCGCGAGTCTGGCCATCTCCGTGCTCGCCCGAGAGCGAACCGCCGTAGGCGACGACCAGATCGGCAGCGTCCTGAAGGAAGCGACGGTACTCGGAGACGCCCGCCTCGGTGTAGAGGTCAAAGGGGATCCGGGTGTGGACGCATCCGTGACCGAAATGGCCATAGAGGGCGGGGCCACTGTCCTCCACGTACCCGTAGCGCTCATACAGCGCATCGAGGTCCCGCAGATAGTCACCGAGCCGGTCAGGCGGAACGGCCGAATCCTCCCAGCCTTCCCAGGTGTCGCGGTGGCCGGGGACGTGGGCGGTGGCGCCCAGGCCGGCCTCACGGGCCTCCCACAACTTGGCTTCGCGCTCGGGGTCATCCACGAAGCGCACCCGATCGTCGTCGAGATCCAGCGCGTCGAGCATCTTGCGAGCCCGCGCGTCGGCCTCCTGGACGGTGTCGCCGCCGAACTGGACGAGCAACCAGCCGTTGCCGTCGGGCAGCTGCTCGATCGCCTCGGCGTGTTCGTGCTTGAGCTGCTGGTCGCGCACCAGGCGCCGGTCCATTCCTTCGAGCGCGATGGGCTCGTGCGGGGTGACCGCCGCGACAGCGTCGCCGGCGTCGGCAACCGTCGGGTAGCCGATCACCACCAGGGTGCGCTCGGGAACCACCGGAACGAGCTCGAGCTCGGCGTGCAGGACCGTGACCAGGGTGGACTCGCTGCCGATCAGCAGGCCGGCGATGTCGAACCCATGCTCGGGCAGCAGCGAGTCGAGGTTATAGCCCGACACGCGCCGTGGGATGTCCGGGTATCGCTCCCGGATCTGCTCGCCGTAATGCTCGACAAGCTCACGCAGCGCGCGATAGATCTCCGCCTGCCTGCCGCCCGCGGACACGATCGCAGCGTAGGCGTCATCGTCGGTGCGCTCGCACCAGAAGCGCGTGCCATCGTAGAGCAGGACCTCCAGGCGCGGCGTGTTGTCGACGACCTTGCCGGTGCGCTGGGCGGTCGCGCCACAGGAGTTGTTGCCGATCATCCCGCCGAGCGTGCAATTGGGATGCGTGGCGGGCTCCGGCCCGTAGCGCAGGCCGGTCGGCTGCAGCTGGCGGTTGAGCTCGTCGAGCACGATGCCCGGCTCCACCACGCAGCGCCGGCGCTGGGTGTCCACCGTCACCAGGCGGTTGCAGTACTTGGTCCAGTCGATCACCACCGCCGCGTTGGTGCACTGGCCCGCCAGGCTGGTCCCGCCGCCGCGTGACAGCACCGGCGCCCCGTGCTGCGCACAGGCGGCCACCGCCGCCACCCCCGCCTCGATGGTCCGCGGGAGCACCACTCCGATCGGGACCTGGCGGAAGTTCGACGCGTCCGTGGAATAGGCACCCCGCGTGCCGGGATCGAACCTGACCTCGCCGTCAACTCGAGCGCTCAGCTCTCGCCTGAGCGCGGCGCGCTGGCCGGCGTTCATCAAATTGCGTCGATTCAGTCGTGACGGCGAGGCCAGCGTCATCCGGCGTTCCTTCGAACGTTCATTTCCCGCCCGGCCAGGAAGGAAACCCTCTCCAAAGACACTGTCAGCAAACGCACATTGCTCACTGATCGGGGGGTGAACGGGGTAAGTCATCACTGTGACGGAGGAGCGATCTGACGGGACGGCATCGCAGCAGTCGGGCGGCGACGTAACACCGCAGCAGTCAGTCCCCGACGCGACATCGCAGCAGTCGGACGGCGACGTGAGCGCCGAGAACCAGTCCGAGCGGATCCCCAAGCAGGTCTGGATCGTTCTCTGCACGACCGTGCTCGGGTGGGTGGTGACCACCCTGGACCTGCAGCTGAGCGCCTTCCTGCAGGCTCAGATCGCTCCGGCGCTGAACGCCAGCACGACGTTCGTCGGCAACGTGTTCTTCATCTTCTCCGGCGGCCTGGCGCTCGGGGCGCTGGTGCTGGGTTACTTCAGCGACTTGTGGATCGGCCGGCGCCGGGCGTTCATGTACAGCATCGTGGGCACGATCCTGCTCACCGGGCTGACCGGCTTTGCCTCGACCCAAGGCGAGTTCATGGCGATCCGGTTCTTCGCCGGCGTGTTCTCCGGCGGCGAGTGGATCCTCGGGCTCTCGATCCTGTCCGAGGTGGCGCCCCGACGCCACCGCTCGCTAATGCTGGGTTGCACCAGGCGGCAGTGGGGATCGGGTACGGCCTGGCGAACACGTTCGCGGCGACCTTCGCCGCTCCCGACGCCCTGGGTTGGCGGGCGGCCTACTTCGCGTCCTTCGGTTTCGCCGCGCTCACCTATGTGGTGCGCCTCAAGGTCGAGGAATCCCCGCACTGGAAGCGGGCGGTGGAGCACACCACCAAGCGGCGGATCAGCGATGTGCGAGAGAACCTGCGCGGGCTGATGGCCACCCGCCAGCGAAAGCTGACCCTGTTGGCGATCACCCTGTTCATCACCATCGGCGCACCGCAGGGGACCTGGGACTTCCTGTACCCGAAGTGGTACATGGGCATCGGCCACCAGTACGGAGGTGGCACCGGGATCACCTATGCCTACGAGGTGGCGATCATCGTCTCCACGATCGCCTGTGGATGGTTCATGGACCGGGTGTCGGCCAAGCGCCTGTGGCCGATCGTCCTGCTCTCGGTCCCGTTCACGATCCTCATCTGGCAGACGTCCAAGAGCACGGGGATCGTAATCGCGGCCATCTTCCTGTTCCTGGCAGGGTTCGGGCGCCAGGGGATGTGGTCGCTGGTGGCCGGCTACTTCCCGGTCCTGTTCCCGACCCGCCTGCGAGGTACCGGAATGGGGGTGACCTGGGTCGGGGGCTGGCTGCTCGGCTACACGCTGAGCGCCGAATGGGGAACTCAGCTCCAGGCCCACATCGGCTGGGACACCTGGTGGATCGTGCAGGCGGCGCTGTTGTTGATCGTGCCCCTGCCGATGATCATCGCCGGCGTGGAAACCAAGGGCCGAGACCTCGACTTTCAGGAGAGCAAGGAGCCCGGGGAGCGAACCGACCGTCCGGATCGCCCCGGCCCCGCCGGCCGGCAGCCCAGGCCGGCCAAAGACCGTGCCGCGCCGGCGACCTGAGCCGGCCGAGCTCGGACGCGTCGGCGAGCTGGGCCCCGACGCCGTGCGGGCGGCTCTCCACAGCGTCTCGGCGGGCAGGATCTACGACCTCGATGCGGGCCGCTTCCAGGACATGCACCGCTGGGAGGGCCACCCACCGTTTCAGCTGACCACCTTCCGCAGCCCGCGCGGCGAGGTGGTCGAGGGCGACGAGCCCGACGTCTCGGGCGATCGCAACCGCGACGGGTTCAGGTTCGTCACCGAGCTGATGGTGTCCGGCATGCACATCGGGACACACATCGACGCGCTCTGCCACATCGTGCGCGACGGGCAGGGATGGTTCGGCGGCTTTGACCCCGACCAGTGCCTCGGCGACCACGGCGCTACCCGCTGCGACGCGGCCACGATCCCGCCGATCGTCGTGCAAGCGACGCTGCTCGACGTCGCGGGCCATCGCGGCGTGGCGGCGCTGAGAGGCGGCGAGGGGATCGGGTCAGCGGAGCTGATCGAGGTGGCCGCCAGCCAGGGCACGCCGCTGGGCCGCCACGAGGCGGTCCTGGTGCGCACCGGGGCGATGTCGGTCTGGCTCGACGCTCGGCGCTTCGGCGAGCTCGCCGGCGCCGGCATAAATCTCGACGCGGCCAAGCACCTGCTCGCCGAGCACGGGGTCGTGCTGGTCGGCTCCGACACCCCCACCGTGGAGCAGATCCCCTCGGCCAGCGAGAGCCATCCGCAGCCGGTGCACGACTACCTGCTGCGGCGTGAGGGCGTGCATCTGCTCGAGTACGCCTACCTCGAGGAGCTGGCGCGGGATCGGTCCTACCGCTTTGCGCTGATCTGCCTGCCGCTGAAGATCGAGGGGGCGACCGCCTCGATGGTGCGCCCGATCGCGATCACGTGAGCGGAACCTCGAGCTCCTGCGCCAGCTCCTGCACTGCCTCCCAGGTCTCGCCGGGGATCACCACGCCCTCGCGCATCCGCTGCTCGCGGGTTCGGCGCTCCAGCTGCCCGGGCAGCATGATCTCCTGGGCGTCCGGTGCGGTCGGCGCCGACAGCAGCGCATCGGCCATCCGGTCGATCTGCTGCACGAACCGCTCGAACGACACGAAGGCGTCGACCTGCAGCGCGAGCACGAACATCCCGTTGCCGTCGCCATAGTCGGGCAGCATCGCCGGCCCCATTCCCGAGAGCGCGCCGCCCAGCGCCTCGATCGCGACCGCCAGCCCGTAGCCCTTGTAGCCCTGGGCCGGCAGCAGGGCCCCGCCGGAGTAGAAATCCTCGGGATCCTCGGTGGGATGACCGGCTTGGTCGACGATCGTCCCGGGCGCCACGGCCCGCCCGTGGGCGCGGGCGACCTTGAGCTTGCCCTCGGCCACGACCGAGGTCGCGAAGTCGCTGACGATCGGCGGCTGGTCACCGCTGCGGGGAATTCCGAACGCGATCGGGTTGGTTCCCAGCCGGCGGTCGCGTCCGCCGAACGGCGCGACGTTTACCCAGGCATTGGTCACCGCCATCGCAAGCTGCCCGGCCGCGGCGATCCGCTCGGCGTAGTCGCCGAGCCGGCCCACGTGGGGCGACTCCTGCAGCACCACGGCACCTACGCCGTGCTCGCCGGCGATCTCGGCGGCGGTGTCGGCCGCCAGCCGTGCGGCGGGTTGACCCCAACCGCGGTGCGCCGAGATGCACGCGGTGGCGCCGTGCCGGCGGGTCACCGAGGCCCGCGCGTCGGGGTGGACCTTGCCCTCCCGCACGCTCCCGGCGTAGGCCGGCATCCGCACCAGCCCGTGGGAGTCATGGCCGGTGAGGTTGGCCTCCACGAGTCCGTGCGCCACCATCTCGGCGAGGTCCTCCGGGGTGTCCAGACCGCGCAGCAGCCCGAGACACAGGTCCTCCAGCTCGCGACTGGTCAACGACTTGTCGCCCATTTGCGAAATCCGTTACCCCGCGGCGGGCGGCGGTACTCTGGCATGAGCCAGGGGTAGAGCTGGGAGAGCGTCATGGTGGTCCGCAGCCCAGCGAGCGTTCAGTGAAGCGTCTGGTCATCGTCGCCGATGATTTCGCGGGCGCGGCGGATTGCGCGGTGGTGTTTGCGCAGCGTGGTTACAGCACTCGCGCGGCGCTTGATGCCGCCGAGATCGAGCTCGATGGCTGGAGCGTGATCGCCGTCGACACCGACACGCGCGACGCCCCCGCCCACGAGGCGCACGACCAGGTTCGCCGCGCGATCGCCGCCACCGCCCCCGAGGACGTGATCTTCAAGAAGATCGACTCGACGCTTCGGGGCAACGTCGCCAGCGAGCTGCGGGCCGTGCTCGGGCGCCGCGCGCGTCACTGCGTCGTGGCCGCGCCGGCCTTTCCGGCGACCGGCCGCACCACCAGCGGCGGACGCCAGCTGCTCGACGACCGTCCGCTGGAGCAGAGCGAGTTCGCATCCCAGACATCGACTTCGTCGGTGGCAGAGCTGCTCGCTGCCGCCGGCCTGACCGCGACGGAGGCCTCGCTGCAAGCGGTCCGCGCGGGAATGATCCCCGAGCTGGTGCGCGGCGCGGGCGCCGGAACGATCGTCATCTGCGACGCGCAGACCGACGATGACCTGAAGGTGATCGCCCAAGGGGCCCTCGACAGCGGATCGGAGATCGTGTGGATGGGCTCCGCCGGCCTGGCCAGGGGGCTGGCCGAGGTGCTCGCTCTCCCCCCAGCCTCCTTCCGCGCTCCCCCGCCGGTGAAGGACCGGCCGCTGCTCCTGGTCGTCGGCAGCCCCGCGCGGGCAACCCAGGCCCAGCTGCGGCGGCTTCGCGAGACGTCAGGGCTGGCCGAGGTGGTCATCGCAGAGGCGACGGATCTGAAAGTCGCCGGCGAGCGGGCACGAGCTGCACTGGAGTCCGGGTGCGACTGCCTGGTGACCCTCGAGCCGGCACCGGGTCGGCGCGACCATGGACGATCCGGCACCCAAAGGCTCGCGAACGTCACCGCCCCGGCGGCGGCCCTCGCGGGCGGGCTCGCGCTCACCGGAGGCGAAACCGCGCGCGCCGTGCTTCAGGCCATCTCGGCGGACGGCGTGACTCTGGAGCGGGAGCTCGCGCCCGGCATCGCCCTGGGCTGGACGGATCCCCCGGCGTCGATGCCGGTGGCATTGAAAGCCGGTGGCTTCGGTGACCAGGATGCGCTGGTTACCTGTCGCCGGGCGATGAGGAACAGCCGAACGGAGGATGACCAATGGGCACTCCGGTGATCGCGATCACGATGGGCGACGGCGCAGGCGTGGGGCCCGAGATCATCATGAAGATCCATCGCGACGAGGGCCTCTTCGAGCGATGCCGACCGCTGGTGATCGGGGATGCCAAACGGCTGCGGCAGGCGGGTGAGATCGTGGCGGCAGACCTGGAGGTCAGCGCGCTGAGCGATCCGGCCGCTGCCGACTACCGGCCCGGCACGGTCCAGTGCCTCGACCTGGACCTGCTGCCAGCGGGCCTGGCCTGGGGAGAGCTCTCCAAGGAGGCCGGAGAGGCCGCATATCGATACATCGCCTGCGCGGTGGAGCTGGCCACCAGCGATCGGGCAGCCGCGATCTGCACCGCGCCGCTCAACAAGGAGGCCCTGCACGCAGCCGGCCGTAAGTACCCGGGACACACCGAGCTGCTCGCCGAGCTGACCGGCACCGATGAGGTCTCGATGATGCTGACCACCCCGCAGCTGAAGGTCATCCACGTCACCACCCACATCGGGCTGCTCGACGCGATTGACCGGATCGAGCCGGGACTGGTGTACCGAGCGATCAAGCGCGGCCACGAGGCGATGGCAGCCGCGCTTGCGCATCCACCGCGGATCGCCGTCTGCGGGATCAATCCCCACGCCGGGGAGCACGGTCTGTTCGGGCGCGGCGAGGAGGAGGAGAAGATCGAGCCCGCGGTGAGGCGCGCCGCCGACGAGGAGCTCGATGTCCAGGGCCCGCTGCCCGCCGACACGACCTTCTTTCGCGCGGTGCGGGGCGACTTCGATCTGGTCGTGGCCATGTACCACGATCAGGGCCACGGTCCGATCAAGGCGCTGGGCGTCGATGCCGGCGTCAACGTCACGGTCGGACTGCCGGTGATCAGGACCTCGGTCGATCACGGGACCGCGTTTGACATCGCCGGCACGGGCGTGGTGGAGGAGGGCAGCATGCGCGAGGCGCTCGAGCAGGCGGTGCAGCTCGCCGGCGCCCGCGCGTAGACCCGTTTGGTCGGCTTCGATCCCCGGGTAGCCATCGACCGGTGAGAGGCTGCGAGATCACCGAGGTGAAGGTGCTCGACGTGCGCTTTCCGACCTCGCGCACGCTGGCCGGCTCAGACGCTATGAATCCCGCGCCCGACTACTCGGCCGCCTATGTGATCCTCGAGACGGACGGCGATCTGCGCGGTTACGGGATGACGTTCACGATCGGTCGCGGCACCGAGATCGTGGTCGCCGCCATCCACGCCCTGGCGCCGCTGGTGAAGGGTCGCCGTCTCGATGACATCGCCGCCGACCCGCGCGCGTTCTGGCGCACGCTGGCCGGAGACCCGCACCTGCGCTGGATCGGGCCTGAGAAGGGCGTCATCCACCTGGCCACCGCCGCCGTCGTCAACGCCGTGTGGGACCTGTGGGCGCGCGCCGAGGACAAGCCGCTGTGGAAGCTGGTCTGCGACATGACTCCCGAGCAGCTCATCGGCTGCGTCGATTTCCGGTACATGACTGACGTGCTCACGCCCGAGCAGGCGCGCGAGCTCCTGGTCTCGCGCGAGGCAGGCAAGGCGCAACGAGAGGCCGCGGTCCGCCGCGACGGCCTGGCCGCCTACACGACCTCGGTGGGCTGGCTGGGGTTCTCAGACGACGAGGTTCGCCGGCGCTGCCGCGCCGCGGTGGCGCGAGGGTGGACACACATGAAGATGAAGGTCGGTGGGGCTATCGCAGACGACCTGCACCGGGCGGCGATGATCCGCGAGGAGATCGGCTCAGAGCGCTTTTTGATGATGGACGCCAACCAGGTCTGGGAGGTCGACGAGGCGATCGCGGCGACGCGCCGGCTGGCGGAGTTCGACCCCTGGTGGATGGAGGAGCCGACCAGTCCCGACGACATCCTCGGCCATGCTCGGATCGCTCGCGAGGTCGCGCCGGTCCGCATCGCCACCGGCGAGCACTGCCACAACCGGACCATGTTCAAGCAGCTGATGCAGGTCGGCGCCCTGCACTTCTGTCAACTCGATTCGTGTCGGCTGGGAGGCGTCAACGAGGTTCTGGCGGTGCTGCTGCTCGCGGCGCGCTTTGAGATACCGGTCTGTCCCCACGCGGGTGGGGTGGGGCTCTCGGAGTACGTCCAGCATCTGTCGTTGATCGATCAGATCGCGATCGGCGGTGACCTGCAGGAGCGCGTGATCGAATACGTCGACGAGCTGCACGAGCATTTCGTGGCACCCGCGCGCATCTCCGACGGGCGCTACGTGGTGCCCGAGGCGGCCGGGTACAGCATCGAGATGCACCCGGAGTCGTTGCAGGAGTACGCCTTCCCCCAAGGCGCCGCGTGGGCCGGCGTCAGCTCGCGATGAGCGGCGCGATCAGCGGTGGGATGGCCGGCGCGCGTCTGGCGCGGGTGGCCGATCGCAGCGGCCAGGCGCACGTGGGCGTGGTCGCCGACGGCGAGCTCGAGCTGCTGGCCGGCGACGACGTGGTGGCGATCCTGGAGCGCGGAGAGCTGCCAGAGGTGGTGGAGCGCATCGCGATCCTCGACCACGAGGCGCTCGAGCTGCCAGAGCCCTGGACCCTGCTTGCGCCGGTGACCGCGCCCGAGACCTGGGCGGCAGGGGTCACCTACGAGCGCAGCCGGGAGGCCCGGCGGGCCGAGAGCCAGGGCCGGGATGTGTATGACCTGGTGTATGACGCCGAGCGCCCGGAGCTGTTTCTCAAGGATGCGGCGGGGCGGCGGACGGTGGGGCCCGGAGAGGCGATCGCGGCGCGCAGCGATGCGACCTGGACGGTGCCCGAACCCGAGCTCGCGGTCGTGCTGGGCGCCGGCGCGCGGCCGTTGGCGGTGACCGTCGGCAACGACGTGTCCTCGCGCGACATCGAGGGCGCCAATCCCCTGTACCTCCCGCAGGCGAAGATCTACGGAGGGGCCTGCGCGCTGGGACCGGCGCTGCTGGTCCCGTCGGATTGGAGCGCCCACTACGACATCGAGCTGCGGATCTTCGATTCCCGCGCCTGCGCCGTGTTCGAGGATCGGACCTCGACCGCCAGCATGTGCCGCTCGTTATCGGTGCTGACCGAGTTCCTGCGCCGTGACAACCCGGTCCCGGCGGGGAGCGTGCTGCTCACTGGAACCGGCATCGTGCCCCCGGACGAGGTGACGCTCGAGCCCGGGATGGCCGTCGAGATCCGCATCCCCGGCATCGGCGTGCTGCGAAACCCGGTCGGCGATCCTCGCTGAGAGAACCGCTGGGCCCCGGTCGCCGACGAGTTCACGGCAGCGCTCGGCGGCGACCAGGCGTTCGAGCTGGGCCTGGCAGCGCTGCTCGACGGAATCGAGCTCCGCACGCGCCCCACATGATCCCCCGCGGGCGGCGAGTGCGCTGGCAATCGCCGATCCGCGCTATACATACCGCCGGTCGGCCGGGCACACAGCGACAGGAGTGGTCATGAGGTCCATCCTTCGGTTGGGCATCGCTGCACTGGCGGCGCTGGGATTGGTGGCTGCCTCTAGCGTGAATGCGAGCGCGGCAAGGAGGGGACCCTGCGGCACACGTTCGCTGTCCTCCACGCACTACACGCACGTGGTGTGGATCTGGATGGAGAACCACAGCTACGACGATGTGATCGGCTCGGCGTCGGCGCCCTACATCAATCGCCTCGCGACCGCGTGCGGGCTGGCTGTCAACTACCACAACATCACCCATCCGAGCCTCCCGAACTACATCGCGGCCACCTCAGGACTCCCACTGCAGCGGCTCGCACGATTCACTTCCGACTGCGACCCTTCGGGAGACTGCCGCACCCCCGCGCGAAGCATCTTCAGCCAGGCGCCGAGCTGGAAGGCGTATGAGGAGTCGATGCCCACGCCCTGCGCGTCCAGCGGCTCGGGCGATTACGCCGTGCGGCACAACCCGCCGCCCTATTACACGACGCTGGTGGGATGCAGCCGCGGGGATGTGCCCTACGGCCGGCTTGCCGGTGACCTCGCCCGCGAGCATCTGCCGGCGTTCTCGTTCATCACGCCGAACCTGACCCACGACATGCATGACGGCACAGTCGGTCAGGGCGACGCCTGGCTGAAGACCAACCTGGCAATGATCCTGAGATCCAGGGATTACCGCCGCGGCAAGGTCGTTGTCTTCATCACCTGGGACGAGGGCGAAGGAGGCAGCTCGAACGTCTGCGCGCGCAACACCACAGACGTCGGCTGCCACATCGCCACCATCGTTGTCAGCCCCAGCACCCGACGCGCGACCAGGTCCAGCATGCTGTTCAACCACTACTCGCTGTTGGCCACCAGCGAGCAGCTGCTGCGGCTCAGGCTGCTGGGCCGCGCGCGCGCCGCGACCAGCATGCGCTCGGCCTTCAACCTGTAGAGCGAGCGTCGCTCGACGTCAGGGGTTGTGTAGAGACGCACCCCCGACGCCGTGAGTATCAGAATGGGCGGCCAGTCACCCACTTTGTGAGGAGGTCAGATGATGAGCGACGGAGCGGGAAAGGTCGTTGTAAACCTTGCGACCGGCCACGAGGACGCCGACCGTGTGACCGTAGCGTTCCTGGTCGCCACGGCGGCGCTGGACCGAGGACGGCCCGTGGCCATGTTCACGAGCAAGGAGGCGGTGCGGCTCGGACTGCCCGGGTATGCGCAGGCAATCGAGTCAGCAGGCGCGCCACCGGTGGCGCGGTTGTTCGATCAGTTCCTCGAAAAGGGAGGCGAGCTGCTCGTGTGCCCGATCTGCTTCAAGGCGCGGGGTCTCGACGAGCAGGCGATCGTCTCAGGCGCGCGTCTTGCCGGCGCCACGCCCCTGTGGGAGTGGATCGGCGACGACAGCGCAACCGTGTTCAGCTACTGATCGGGGCGAAGGCGCTACTTCCCGCTCGAGGCCGTTTCGTACTCGTCGTGGCGCCGTAGCCACAACGGCTCGGAGGGGTCCTCGGCGCGTCCCTTCGGCGTCCGGTCGAGCAGGGCGTAGTAGGCCATCGCGACCTCGAGGCCGCGGGCGGTGGTTACGTAGGTCCGGTAGACGGTTCCGTCCGCCAGCGCGTATGCGCTCAGGCCCGGGCCCTCCGTGACGTAGCCCGCGGCGTCGGTTCCGCACATGCGCGCGTTCTGCTCGACAGTGGCCGGGATCTCGCCCTCCAGGAACGGCTTGAGCTCCGCTTCGGTGTGCAGGAAGCCGAGGTCGCGGTTGAAGTCGCTGCCGACGGTCGAGACCCAGTCGATGCCCCAGCCCATCCGCGTGCGGTAGGCCAGGAGCTTCTCGAGCGGCGCCCGGGAGGCGAGCAGCAGCGTGGTATCCCTGGCCTTGAGGTGGGGGACCTGGGGGGCGAGCGTGTCCGCGATCGAGGTGCACACCGGGCAGCCCGCCTCATACGGCGGGCCGAACATGAAGTGGTAGACGAGCAGCTGCGAGCGGCCGTCGAATAACTCGGCGAGAGTCCTGGTGCCGCCCTCGGTCTCGAACCGGTAGTCCTTCTCGACCGGGACCCAGGGCAACTCGCGCCTCTTTCTGGTCAGCTCGTCGCCGCGGCGGGTGAGCTCCTTCTCCTCCTTGAGCAGCTCGTCGCGCTGCGCCTGCCACTCCTCCTGCGTGCCGATCCTGTGCTCCGTCATCAACGTGCACCTCCTGTCTGGGGTCCGTGGGCCAGTGTATATAGTTAGCAAAATGGCTAACGATACGTTCAGAGCACTGGCGCACCCGCTTCGGCGCGAGATCGTCGAACGGCTCAGCGGCGGGGTGGCGACGGTCGGAGAGGTGACCCGGGACCTCGGCGTGTCCAAGCCAACGATCTCGCGGCACCTGAAGATGCTCGAGGAGGCAGGCATCGTGAGCCGCGTGATCGATGGCAGGACCCATCGCCTCGTTCTGCGGCCGCAGGCGCTTGCCGAGACCTCGGATTGGATAGAAAGCCAGCGGGAGCGCTGGGAGCGCCTGCCCGCGGACGTCGGCAACAGATCAGACAAATCGGACACGCCGCAGGGCTCGCGCACACGGCTGGAGGAACCATTTTCCAGGCCGTGCGCTAATTCATTTGGCTTTTTCTGGGAAGAGCATCTATAGTCGCCCGACCCGCTGGACACCTGAGGAGAGGAGACAGGATGAGCGACGGTGGTCACGAGCTGCTGCCGCGGCGAGAGTTCGTCAAGCGCGCCGGCGCGACTGGGCTTGCGCTGAGCTCGGGCGGTCTGCTCGCAGCTTGCGGCGTCAAGAAGAGCTCCTCCGGGGGCTCGGGATCGTCCGACACGATGAAGATCGGTTACGTCAGCCCTCTCACCGGTGAGGCGGCGTCATTCGGGGAGCCCGACACGTATGTCCTTGGCGTCGTTCGCAAGACCATCGCGGGCGGCGTCACCGGCGGCGACGGCAAGCACTACAAGATCCAGATCCTTCAGAAGGACAGCCAGTCGAGCCCACAGACGGCCTCGTCGGTGGCCAACGACCTGATCAACGGCGCCGGTGTCGACTTGATGCTGACGACCTCGACCCCCGAGGTGGTCAACCCGGTGTCCGACGCGTGTGAGGCGGCCGGCGTTCCGTGCATCTCGACGGTCGTGCCGTGGGAATCGTGGTACTACGGCCGTGGCGCCAAGCCCGGCGAGAAGGCGGCGTTCAAGTACACCTACCACTTCTCCTTCGGGGTGGAGAACTTTGCGGCCACCTACATCAGCCAGTGGCACCTGCTGTCGACCAACAAGGTGGTCGGGGCGCTGTACCCAAACGACGCCGACGGCAACGCGGTCAGGATGGGGCTGATCCCGCTGCTGCAGAAGGGCGGTTTCAAGGTGATCGATGCGGGTCCCTACAACGACGGCCTGAACGACTTCTCGGCGCAGATCGCGAAGTTCAAGGGCAACAACTGTCAGATCCTCAATACGTTCCCGTTGCCGCCGGACTTCGCGACGTTCTGGCGTCAGGCGATCCAGCAGGGCTACAAGCCGATCATCGCCCAGATCGCCAAGACGGGCCTGTTCCCCTCGCAGGTCGAGGCGCTCGGCAAGCTGGGCCCCGGTCTGGCGACCGCCGCCTACTGGCATCCGATCTGGCCCTACAAGTCCTCGCTCACGGGTCTGAGCGGCAAGCAGATGAAGGACGGGTACGAGGCCACGGGCAAGCAGTGGACGCAGCAGCTCGGCGCCGACTTCGCGCTGTGGGACGTCGGCATCGCGGCGATCAAGCACGCGCCCAAGCCCAAGGACAAGCTCGGCTTCGCCAACTCGATCGCCACGCTCAAGGTGGACACGCCAATGGGGCACCTCGACTGGACGAAGGGCCCGGTCAAGAACGCGGTCGACACGATCATCCCGGGCTGCCAGTGGGTGCCGGCGCCGCACGGCAGCAAGTTCCCGCTCGACCTGTTGATGACCGAGCACAGCCAGGCCCCCGTGATCCCGATCCAGGCGAAGCTCAAGCCCTACGGATCCTTTTCTTGACGTCTGCCGCTCAGGCCGGCGCCCAGTCCGGGCGCTCGCCCGCCGGCGAACCGATCATCGCCACGGCCGGGCTCGACAAACGCTTCGGAGCGCTCGTCGTGCTCGATCAGGTCTCGTTCGAGGTGCGTCCCGGGGTGGCGCTTGGGATCGTCGGTCCCAACGGCGCCGGCAAGACCACGCTGCTCGACATGCTGGCTGGGGCCGGCCGCCCGGATCGCGGCAGCGTCAGCTTCAACGGGACCGACGTAACCCATCTCCCGGCCGCCGCAAGATGCCGCCTGGGGATCGGCCGCACCCATCAGGTGCCGCGGCCGTTCAGCGGCATGACCGTGTTCGAGAACGTGCTCGTCGGCGCGACGATGGGCGCGGGATTGCGCGGGCGCGCCGCGCGCGAGAAGGCGCTGGAGGTGCTCGAGGCCACCGCCATGGTCACGCTCGCCAACCGCCGCGGCGAGACGCTCGGGCTGCTCGACCGCAAGCGTCTCGAGCTGGCGCGGGCGCTGGCCACCGGCCCGTCGCTGCTGTTGTTGGACGAGATCGCCGGCGGGCTTACCGAGGCCGAGACCCATCGGCTCGTGGCGCACGTCCAGGCGCTCCGTGACAGCGGGCTGACGATCATCTGGATCGAGCACGTCGTGCACGCGCTCGTGCGAGTGGCCGAGCGGCTGATCTGTCTGGCCGCTGGGCGGATAATCGCCGACGGCGATCCGCAGTCGGTGATGAGCGATCGTGGGGTGATCGAGGCCTATCTGGGAAGCGCGGCGTGACCCTGCTCGAGGTCCGCGATCTCGACGTTCGTCACGGGCTGCTGCAGGCCGTGCGGGGCGTCACCCTGGAGCTCGACGAGGGTGAGACGCTCGCGCTGGTGGGCGCGAACGGAGCCGGGAAGTCCACGTTGCTGCGCGCGATCGCCGGCGCGCACCGCCCCCACGCGGGACGGATCGCGCTCGACGGCCGGGACATCACCAGGCTGCCGGCGTACAAGCGCGTGGACCTGGGGATCTCGCTGGTGCCCGAGGGACGGCACTTGTTCCCGAGCCTGACCGTCGAGGAGAACCTGCTGGTGGCGGCCAGACCTGGAGAGTGGACCGTGGCGGGGGTCCTCGAGGCGTTCCCGCTGCTGGCGCCGCGGCGCAAGCACCGGGCCGCCACGCTGTCTGGCGGCGAGCGGCAGGCGACCGCGATCGGCCGCGCGCTGATGGGTAACCCACGCGTCTTGCTGCTCGACGAGGTCTCGCTCGGGCTGGCGCCGGTGGTGGTTGACGACGTCTACCGGTCGCTGCACACGGTCATCGAGCGAGGGACGACCGTGCTGATGGTCGAGCAGGACCTGACGCGCGCGATGGCCAACGCGCGGCGCGTCGCCTGCATGCTGGAGGGGCGCGTGGTGCTGGAAGGCGAGGCGGCGACGCTCGACCGCGAGCAGGTCACCGACGCCTACTTCGGCCTCGCCCGCGACGGGGCGCACTCCGCAACCGGGGAGCGGCCGGCGTGACCTGGGTCAACGCGGTGGTTCAGGGAATCCTGCTCGGCGGGCTCTATGCGCTGTTCGCCTGCGGCCTGTCGCTGATGTTCGGAGTGATGCGGATCATCAATCTGGCCCACGGCGACCTCGCGCTGTTCGGCACGTTCATGGTGCTGGTGGTAAGCGAGCACCTCGGGCTGTCGCCGTTCGCCGCACTCGTGATCGTGCTTCCCGGGGCTGCGGTCGTCGGCTACGCGCTCCAGCGCGGGATCTTCGATCGCAGCCTGCGCGGGGGCGAGCTGGCGCCCCTGCTGGCGACGTTCGGCCTGTCGGTGGTGATCGGCAACCTGCTGCTGGAGATCTTCTCGCCCGACACCCACTCGCTGAGCGCCGGCGCGCTGACCACGGCGAGCTGGCAGATCACGGGCCAGCTGTCGATCTCCGCCCTCGGCGCGCTGATCTTCGCGGTTGCCGTGCTGGTGCTCGGCGGCCTTCAGCTGATGCTGTCGCGGACTCAGCTCGGGCGCGCGATGCGCGCGACCGCGGACGACCCACAGACCGCCGAGCTGGTTGGCATCAACGCCAAGCACGTGTACGGGGTGGCCACCGCAATCGCCCTGGCGACAGCGGCGCTCGCCGGAACGTTCTTCGGCATGCGCTCGTCGTTTGATCCGACGCTGGGGCCCTCGCAACTGATCTTCGCCTTCGAGGCGGTGGTCATCGGCGGCCTGGGCTCGCTGTGGGGCACGCTCGTGGGCGGCATCATCCTGGGCGTCGCGCAGACGGTCGGGGCGCAGGCGTTCAACCCATCGTGGTCGATCTTCTGCGGGGACATCGTATTTTTGGCCGTGCTCGCCTTCCGCAGCGGCGGCATCTTCGCGAGGCGCGAGGAGCGAGCATGAAGGTGCAGCGCTGGACGCCGCTGTCGGTCGCCTTCAGCGCGATGTGTGCGGTCCTGCTCGTGCTGCTGGCGCTGCTGCCGTACGGATTCGGTCCCAACACCACCGAGAAGCTCACCGAGCTGTTCGTCCTGATCATCCTGGCGGCGATGTGGAACGCGCTGGCCGGCTACGCCGGCCTGGTATCTGTCGGCCAGCAGGCGTTCATCGGGATCGGGGCGTACGCGGTGATCGTGCTCACCAATCACGGGATCAACGGGTATCTCGCCGTGCCGCTGGCGGCCCTGTTCTGCGGAGTGGTGTCGCTGCCCACCTCGCTGCTCGTGTTCCGTCTGCGCGGCGGGCAGTTCGCGATCGGAATGTGGGTGGTGGCCGAGGTGTTCCGGCTGCTGGTCACCAACGATGCGTCGCTGGGTGGGGGCACCGGAACTTCGCTCGACGTGCTCAACGTGTACGCGCCCGCCGATCGACAGGCGTACACATATTGGGTCGCGCTGGCCTGCATGACGGTGCTCGTGGTGCTCGGCTTCGTGCTGCTGCGTAGCAGGCTGGGCACCGCGCTGCAATCGATTCGCGACGACGAGGCCGCGGCGCAGTCGGTGGGGGTTCCGGTCGCCCGGGCCAAGCGAGTTGTGTTCCTGCTCGCGGGCGTGGGCTGCGGCGCGGCGGGCGCGATCACGATGATCAACACGCTGGCGGTGACGCCCGACTCCATCTTCGGCATCCAGTGGACGGCGTACATGATCTTCATGGTGCTGCTGGGCGGGTTGGGGACGTTCGAGGGCCCCGTGCTCGGCGCGCTGGTGCTGTTCGGCATCCAGCAGGAGTTCCAAGGCAGCGGGAGCTGGTATCTGGTCGGCCTGGGTGCGGCGGCGATCGTCGTCACGCTGCTGTTCCCGCGCGGCCTGTGGGGCGCCCTGATAGACCGGTTCGGGATTCGGCTGGTGCCCGTCGGCTACAGCGTCCGCCAGCTCATCCGCTCTGGCACCCGCCCCAGCTCGACTGACGAGCCCGCGGTGCGGCTGTGAGCGCCCAGCCCGCTCGCGCCGGCCGTCGTCGCGAGGACGGGCGCCTTGTGCGCCTGAACGCGCTACTGGCCGAGGTCGCCCGCTCCAACCCATTCCAGTGCGACCGGCTCGACGGACGGCCGCTGGCCTCGCTCCGGGACCTTGGCCGGATCCGTCCGATCACCAAAGCCGACCTGACCCAGGATCAGCAGCTGCATCCTCCGTTCGGCAGCAACCTCACCTATCCGGTCGATCGGTACGTGCACCTGCATCAGACGAGCGGCACGACAGGCGCAACGCTGAGGGTCCTCGACACCGAGGAGGACTGGGACTGGTGGCGGGCCTGTCTGCGGGCGGTGTTCAGCGCCGCCGGTATCGGCTCGAGCGACCTGGTTGCCCTGGGGTACTCGTTTGGTCCCTACATCCAGTTCTGGGCCTCGTACGAAGGCGCCGGGGCGGTCGGTGCCAACCGTGTCGCGCTCGGGGGGATGGATTCCGTACAGCGCCTGGAGACGATCCGGGAGTACTCGGCGACGGCGCTCGTGTGCACGCCAAGCTATGCCGTTCACCTGGCACGCGTCGCGGCTCGCCACGATCTCCTGGACGCGCTGAGCTCCGTGCGACGCATCATCTGCACGGGCGAACCCGGCGCTTCGCTGCCCTCGGTTCGGTTGCACATCGAGGAGCTGTGGGAAGCGCGCTGCTTCGACCACGCCGGCCTTTCGGAGGTCGGCGCGTTCGGGTATCCATGCGCGGAGGCGGGTGGTGTTCACGTCAACGAGGACGAGTTCGTGGCCGAGATCCTCCACCCTGACCGCGACGAGCGCGTGATAGACGGAGAATTCGGGGAGCTGACGCTCACCGCGCTCGGGCGCGTCGGGTTCCCCGCGATCCGCTACCGCACCGGCGACGTCGTGCAGTCCAGCGCCGGGCGGTGTCCCGCCGGCCATGCCGGGCTGTGGCTGCCGGAGGGCATTCTCGGCCGCGCCGACGACATGGTCGTGATCCGGGGCATGAACGTTTTCCCCTCCGCAATCGAGCGGGTACTCCGCGAGATGGGCGAGCTTGGGGAATTTCGCATCACCTTCTACACCGACCCGGCGGCGATGGACGAGGTGAAAGTCGAAGTCGAGCTCACCCAGCCGTCGCAGGCGCGGTGCATCCAGGCCCGACTTCGCCAGCGGCTGGGCCTACGGGTGAGAATCGTGCCGCTCAAGCCAGGCGTGCTGGCCGAGCAGACGAGCAAGTCGCGCAGGGTCATCGACGTCCGATCGGTGCGGCCACGAACGTTGAGCCGATCGGGGCGAGGTTAGGCGCGGTGGCCGATTCAGCCGACGCCTCGGCCCGAGCCAGCACGACCGAGGTGGTGGCCGAGCGGCTGCGCGTGCACATGCTGACCGAAGGGTTGAAGCCGGGAGATCGCCTGGGTCGCGAGGAGGACCTGGCGCGGGGCTTCGGGGTCAGCCGGCCCACCTTGCGAGAGGCCCTCCGACTGCTCTCTAGCCTGCACCTGGTGCGGGCCTCCAAGGGGCCTGGCGGGGGGATCTTCGTCGCCGCCACGCCCGAGGAGGGAATCGGCATGAGCGTCAGCGCTGCAGTGACCAGCATGCTCGAGGCCGACAGCATCGACCTCGACGAGTTGCTCGAGGCCAGGATGCTGCTCGAAGTTCCGCTCGCGGGCCTGGCGGCCCAGCGGGCCAGCGACGAGGAGCTGGCGGCGCTGCAGGCGCTGGGGCACGAGCTTGACGCGGTGGCCGACGACGTCGAGCGGATCGGCGAGCTCGACGCGCGCCTGCACCAGATGGTCGCCGACATCGCGGCCAATCGCCTGGTCGGCGCGTTCACCGGCTGGATCGTCGACGTGCTGCAGCCACGCGTGGTCAAGGTGATCGAGCCAGCGGTCGTAGAGGTGGTGATCGCCGACCAGCACCGGATGCTGATCGAGGCGATCGCGCGCGGGGATCCGCACGGGGCGGAACGCGCGATGCGCGAGCATCTGGTGTACCTGCGAGATCTGGTCACCGTGGTGTCCAGAGATGGCTGAGGCACGGCGGCGGACCCAGGTGGGTGGGATGGCCGGGGCGCGGCGGCGGACCCAGGTGGGTGGGATGGCCGGGGCGCGGCGGCGGACCCAGGTGGGGATCGTCGGCGCCGGGCCGGCCGGGCTGATGCTCTGCGTGCTCCTGCTGCGCGAAGGGATCGAGTGCGTGGTGCTCGAGGATCGCAGCCGCGATTACGTGGAGCACCGTGTTCGCGCCGGGCTGCTCGAGCAGAACACCGTCGACCTGATGCACGAGCTGGAGATCGGCGAGCGGCTGGACCGCGAAGGCCTCGAGCACGACGGCATCAACCTGCGCCACCACGGGAGGACCCTGTACATCGCGATCACTGGGCTGACCGGCCGCCACGTAACGATCTACGCCCAGCAGGAGGTGGTCAAGGATCTGATCGACGCGGCGCTGGCGCGCAGCGGTGAGATCCACTTCGAGGTGTCCGACGTCGCGGTGCACGACTTCGACGGGGACCGGCCCCGAATCACCTACAGCCACGACGGCTCCGAGCATGTGCTCACGTGCGACTTCATCGCCGGCTGCGACGGGTTCCATGGATGCTGTCGGCCGTCGATACCGGAGCGCGTTTTAACGCACTATGAGTACGAGTATCCCTTCGGCTGGCTGGGCATCCTCGCCCGTGCCGCGCCCGCGACCGACGAGCTGATCTACGCCTGGCACGAGCACGGCTTTGCCCTGTACTCGATGCGCTCGCCCGAGGTCAGCCGGCTGTACCTCCAGGTGCCGGCCGACGAGTCACTGGAGAACTGGTCCGACGACCGCATCTGGTCTGAGCTTCAGACGCGTCTGTGGACCGACGGCTGGAGCGTCAGCGAAGGGCCGATCCTGGAGAAAGGCATCACGCCGATGCGCACGTTCGTCTGCCAGCCGATGCAGTGCGGCCGGCTGTTCCTGGCCGGCGACGCCGCCCACATCGTCCCGCCGACCGGGGCCAAGGGCCTGAACCTCGCCGTCAACGACGCCCGCTTGCTGGCGGCCGCCCTGTCGAGGTATTACACCAGCGGCACCCGCTCAGAGCTCGACGCCTACACCGAGACCGCGACGCGGCGGGTGTGGCGCGCGCAGGACTTCTCCAACTACATGACCCAGCTGCTGCACGACCTGGGCAACGGCCCATTCGACCGCCAGCTCCAGCTCGCGCGGCTGGAGTACCTCTCGCGCTCGACCGCGGCGGCAACCAGCCTGGCGGAGAACTACGCCGGGATGCCGGCGGCTCCGGACTTCTAATCCTGCCCGCGTCTGGAGGTCCTGAAGATCCGACGCATAGACGCGGGAAACCTCCCTCCTCCTGGGGCGCGACACCAGCCACACGATTCACGGTCCGGCGTCGATCGCAAACGCGTCCCCGGCGGTCTCGTCGCCCAGATCGACGTCACCGAGCGGACCCACCAGGGACGCGAGGGCGCGGCCCCCCTCGCGCCCGAAGACCTCCTCGATCAGTGCGCTGTCTCCACCGGGATCTCGAACAGCGGGCGCACCTCGACCGCGCCGCCGAGCCGCACCGCCGGAATTCGCTGCGCCACCTCCAGCGCCTCGTCCACGTTGGACGCATCGAACACGTAATAGCCGCCCAGCACCTCCTTGGTGTCGGCGTAAGGACCGTCGGTGATCAGGTTCTCAGCGCCGCCGTAGCGAACCGTGGTCGCCGTCTCGATCGGCTGCAGGTGCCCGCCTCCCAGACAGCGTGGGTCTTCACGGAACGCCAAGTACTCAGCGTTGACCGACTCGTACTCGTCCTCTCCGAGCGCCTCGTGGCTGCCAGGCTTGGGGTAGATCAGCAGTGCGTACTTCATACCCGCCTCCTTTGGGGGATCGTTGATCATCCTGCAGACGAACGGGCAGCACCAGAGGGGACAGCGCCCCTGGAGATTC
>CAVWOK010000003.1:0-115110 GCA_963756585.1 uncultured Solirubrobacterales bacterium
GGCCACGTGCGTACCGTGGCCGTTGTAAGCGCCGTCGGTATCCATCGGGTCGCAGGGATTCGTCGAGGGGACGACACTGTAGCCGTGCGTGCCGGCGGGGCACGGGGTGCTCTGGTTGAGCACGGGCTGCACGATGCCGCCTGGATTGCTCCAGACGTTTGCCGCCAGGTCCGGATGCGTGTAGTCGAGCCCGGTGTCAGCTATGCCGACGACGATGGAACGGCTGCCGGTGGTCACATTCCATGCCTCGGCGGCGCCGTCGTCGTCGCCCGCGGTTCCAGCCTGGCCGTTGACCGTCTGGCCGGTGTTCAGCGAACCCCACTGGAAGGGGAACGACGGGTCATTGGGGATCCGCGGTGTACCGCTCGCCCTCATCAGATAGTCGGGTTCGGCGAATCGCACCGACTCTTGGCCGCGCAAGGCGGTAACGTCCGACAGCACGTTTCCAGGCGCGACCCGGAGCATGAAGAGCTGCCCGATGCGTTTGTCCAGGCCGCGGGACCCGCGGGCCGCGCGGGATGCGGCGCCGAGCTGGGTGGCGCGCTGAGCCTTCACTTGGCGCTCCACGGAGCTGCGCTTGGCCGCCGAAGCTCCTGGCTTGAACCCGACCAGCACGACCCCCGGTTGGTATGGGGCAGAGGCCTGGGCGGCTGAAGCAACCAGACCGAGCAGGACGAGCATCAAAGCGACCAGCGGCGCGATCTCGCGGACGCGGAACTTGACCCTCCCGTTCGCTGCTGAGGTTTTACGAGTAGCGCCGCCCCTGAGCATTCGATGTCCTTTCAAGCCCAATCGGCCCCGCGATTGTCCTTGCCCCCCGAGTCTACAGCACCAACAGCGACGGGCTCACCGTAGATCCACAGGCAACCACATCCAGCGTCGCTACCACCCGCCAGGAGGGCGACGCGAAGCAATTTCAGGCATCGGTGCTTGACCACCCACCTCGGCGTACACGACATCGGGGGGTGCTTGCGATGTCGGCGACCGAGGCCAAGGGAGACCCGATGCAGCGTTCAAAGCGATGAGCCTGCCGGGTTCGGCACGTCGCCAGCAGATCAGCCGCTTATGCCGAGCCGCGAGTTATGCCGAGTGGTGGCTGTGATCGCCTGTGGTTGCTGGGTTCGGCTTGCTGAATCCTCGGCATAATTCGGTGCGCTGATCGAGGCTCTCCCTTTTCGGTTCGACGAGAAGGGAGACGGTGATGGGTCGCAGCTTGGGGATGGCGGGACCGTTGGCGGTGTTCGCGCGCGGGTTCAGCGCGGACTTGGTGCGGCAGGGCTATCGGCCGGGCTCGGCGGCCGCGCAGCTTGAGTTGGTGGCGGACGCGAGCGGGTGGCTGGCTGCTCACCAGATGGGGGCTGGTGATCTGACCGAGGCGCTGGTGGAGCAGTTGATGGCCGAGCGGCGCGCGTCGGGACGTTCGCGGTTGCTCTCGTCGCGGGCGATGTCGCCGTTGTTGGAGTATCTGCGCGGCTTGGGGGTCGTGCCGGCGCCTAAGCCTGCGGTGCCGGTGACGGCGGTTGAGGAGATCGTTGCGCGTTATTCGGCGTATCTGTTGGCGCGGCGTGGCCTGGCGCCGTCGACCGTGCGCAACTATGTCGGCGTCGCGACCGTGTTTCTCTCTTGGCGGGAGCAGACGGCGGGGGGCTCTGCTTGGAGACGCTGGATGCGGTGGCGGTCAGCGAGTTCGTGCTGTCGGAGGCCCGGCGCTCGTGCGTCGGTTCGGCGAAGTGCATGGTCACCAGGCTGCGAGCGCTGTTGCGCTTCCTGCACGTGGAGGGCGAGACCGAATACTCGCTGGCGGATGCGGTGCCGTCGGTTGCTGGCTGGCGGCTGGCGTCACTGGTCAAGGCGCTGGACGCGAGGTCGGTCGCGCGGTTGTTGGCGAGCTGCGATCGGCGCAAGCGGGTCGGGCGCAGGGATTTCGCGATCATCACGTTGCTGTCGCGGCTGGGGTTGCGAGCCGGTGAGGTCGCCGCGCTGCGACTGTCCGACGTTGATTGGCGTGCTGGCGAGTTGCTGGTTCGTGGCAAGGGCAGCCGCCAGGAGCGTCTGCCCTTGCCCGTCGATGTCGGAGAGACGCTCGCTGGTTGGCTGGCTCGTGGGCGTCCGCGTCGCGAGTCGGTGTTCGTGTTCACGCGCGTGCGAGCACCCTATGGCGGTCTCTCGGCTGGTGCGGTCTCGCAGATCGTGCGCCGCGCGTGCGGGCGGGCCGGGCTGCCGTTGGTCAGCGCTCACCGCTTGCGGCACACGGCCGCGACCGAGATGCTGCGCGCGGGCGGGAGCCTGACCGAGGTCGGCCAGGTGCTGCGCCACCGCGGCCGGGATGTCACCTCGATCTATGCGAAGGTCGACCGGCTGGCGCTCGCAGCGGTCGTGATGCCGTGGCCTGGGAGCGCGGCATGAGCACGCTCGCTGAGCACGCCAAGAACTATCTGACGGTCCGCCGGGCGCTTGGGTTCAAGCTCGTCGGGGAGGGCCAGTTGCTCGCCGAGTTTGTCGCGTGCGCTGAGGCGGCCGGGCAGCGCACGATCACCACGCAGTTCGCGCTCGAATGGGCGAGACGCCCAGCGAGCGGCAGCCCGAACTATCTCTCGCGGCGGCTGCGAGCGGTCCGTGGGTTCGCGCGCTACCTGCATGCGCTCGACCCGGCATGCGAGATCCCGCCGCTCGAGCTGCTCCCGGCGAGCAAGTACCGCCCAGCCCCGTACCTCTACCGCGACGAGGAGATCGTCGCGTTGATGACGGCCGCCGGCTGGCTGCGCCCGGCGTTGCGGGCCGCGACGTTCCAGACGCTGATCGGGCTGCTGGCGTGCACCGGGCTGCGGATCGGCGAAGCGATCCGCCTTGACCGCGACGACTTCGACGCAACCCACGGGCTGTTGACAGTCCGCGATTCGAAGTTCGGGAAATCAAGAGAGGTGCTGCTGCACGACAGCACCGTGCGGGCGCTGGTCAGCTATGTCGAGATCCGTGAGCGGTTCTGCCCGCACCCAGAGACCCGCAGCTTGTTCGTCACCACCCGCGGGACCAGGCCCGTGCACCCCACCATCCATCAGCCGTTCCGGGCGCTGCTTGACCAGGCCGGCGTCAGCCACCCATCGCCACCAAGGAACGTCCGCATACACGATCTCCGCCACAGTTTTGCTGTCAAGACGCTGCTGGGCTGGTACCGGGACGGTGGTGATGTCGCCTCCAGGATGCCGCTCCTGTCTACGTATATGGGGCACGTGGATCCAGCCGCGACGTTCTGGTACTTGTCTGCAGCGCCGGAGCTGCTCGCGCTCGCGGCCGAGCGTCTCGAGCAAGCGGAGGGACGGTCATGACGGCGCTCGCCCCGACGCTCGAGGCGTTCTTCATCAGCCGGCTGATCGGCGAGAAAGGCGTTAGCCCGCACACGATCGCCGCTTACCGAGACACCTTCCGGCTGCTGCTGTGCTACGCGCAGAAACACACCGGCAAGCAGCCATCGAAGCTCGAGCTCGAGGATCTCGACGCGCCCCTGATCGGCGCGTTCCTCGATCACCTCGAGCAGGATCGTGGCAACAGCCCCCGCACCCGCAACGCGCGCCTCGCGGCGATCCACTCGATGTTCCGCTTCGCGGCATTGCGCCACCCCGAGCACGCCGCCCTTATCGCGCGCGTGATCGCAGTCCCGACCAAACGCTTTGACCGCGCGATCATCTCCTACCTCACCGCAGACGAGATCGACGCACTGCTCGCCACGCCGGACCGCGCCCGCTGGATCGGCCGGCGCGACCACGCACTACTGACCCTGACGATCCAGACCGGGCTGCGCGTCACCGAACTCACCAGCCTCCGCTGCCAAGACGTGCACCTCGGCATCGGAGCCAACGTAATGACCTCGGGCAAGGGCCGCAAACAACGCGCGACACCCCTGACCAGCCAGACCGTCGCCGTCCTCCGCGAATGGACGCAAGAGCGCGGCGGCCAGGGCGACCAGCCGCTGTTCCCCACCAGCCGCGGCCGCGCGCTCAGCCGCGACGCGATCGCGCTCCTGGTCGCCAAGCACGCGATCACCGCCAGCCGCCGTTGCCCGACGCTGACCAACAAGAAGGTCTCGCCGCACGTACTCAGGCACACCGCGGCGATGAACCTCCTGCACGCCGGCGTCGACAGCACAGTCATCGCCTTATGGCTCGGCCACGAGTCGGTCGAGGCGACGCAGACCTATCTCCACGCCGACATGCAGATCAAAGAACGAGCGCTCGCGCGGACCACCCCACCGAACAGCACCCCCGGCCGCTACCGGCCACCAGACACCCTGCTCGCGTTCCTGGAAACGCTCTGATTATGCCGAGCACTTCCCCCCGATCCCCGCCACCACACAGGGACTCCGACCACCACTCGGCATAACTCGCGGCTCGGCATAAGCCGATTTAAGTTCACTCGCGATTCGGGTGTCTGCGACGTCCACGACGAGGCGGTTTTGACGTCCGGCGGGGTCGTTATGTTCAGGGTGTCATGGATGACAGCGACGTCTTTGGGCGTGTGGGGCGCTACGTGGTGCGACGAGTGCGGTTGTCGGCGCGCGCGGCCGACTCGTTTACGGTGATCGGCCCGGACCTGCGGCCGGTCGAGCTGATTGACGGGTATCTGGCTTGGCTGACGGATTGCGAGCGCTCGCCGAACACGGTCGAGGCGTACGCGCACGACCTGCGCGCGTTCTGGACCTTCCTTGCCGAGCGCGGTCTGCGGTGGGATCAGGTCGACGTGATGGAGTTGGGCGAGTTCGCCGCGTGGGTCCGGCGTCCCGCAGCGAACGTCGTCGTTCTCGCTGAGGAGGCGGCGCGTCTGTCGGCGCGAACGGTCAACCGGATGCTGTCGGGCGTGGTCGGCTTCTATGAGTTCCAGGCCCGCCGCGGGTCGACGCTCGCGCAGGATCTGGTCGTCAAGACCCGCTCGGGGCGCGGCGGCTATAAGCCGTTTCTGCACGGCATCGCGCGCAGCCGGCGGCGCGGGCGGGCGGTGCGGTTGCCGGAGCGGACGTCGCTGCCCAGGACGTTGTCGCTTGAGCAGGTCGCGGCGGTGATCGATGCCCAGGAGCGGCTGCGTGACCGGTTCTTGTTCGCGCTTTTGGCTTCGACGGGGATGCGGATCGGGCAGGCGCTCGGGTTACGTCACGAGGATGTGGTCGCGTGGGAGCGGCTGATCGTGATCCGCGCGCGAGAGGACGCGCCGCGGCGGGCGCGGAGCAAGGGCGGTGGCGAGGGCGGGGTGCCGGTCCCGGCGGAGCTGATGCGGCTGTGGTCTGACTACATGCACGAGGAGTACGGGGATCTCGACTGCGATTTCGTGTTCGTGAACCTGTGGGGCGGCCGGGTCGGGCGGCCGCTGTCCTACTCGAACGTCGACCGGATCGTGGAGCGCACCCAGCAGAAGGTCGGGTTTCACTTCACCGCGCACCTGCTGCGGCATACCTACGCGACGCTGGCCTACCGCGATGGTGTGCAGTTGGAGGTGATCGGGGCGCTGTTGACGCACCGCTCGCCGCACTCGACGCTGATCTATACGCATCCGACCGCGGAGGACCTGCGCGAGGTGCTGGCCGAGCGTGGCGTGCTCGAGAAGGTCGCAGACCTCGTCAGATGAGCGCCGCCGAGCCGCTACGCGTCGTTGAGGGCGGGCGCGCACCGCGCGGGTGGGAAGCGCCGTGGCCGCGCGATGTGTGGTTTCAGTCAGAGCTGCCGCACGGCGATGTCGCGTCCCGCTACCGGGGTGAGGAGACGTTGCGGTTTGAGCGGATCTCCCAGCCGTGGCTGAAGGAGGCCGCCAAGCGCTGGGCCCGCGCACGCTTGCTGGCCGACACGGCGCCGCGAACGATGAGCGCCTACCTGGTCAGCGTCCGGCATTTCAGCCAGTGGCTGGCCCGGTTCGCGCCGGAGGTGAGCGCGCCCGCCGCGCTGTCGCGTGGGGTGCTGGAGGACTACATGCTGTGGGTGCGGCATGAGACCGACTGGAAGCCAGCGACCCGCAACGAGCGGCTGCTCGCCGTGCGCCTGTTGTTGTCCGAGCAGGCCGAGGACGGGCTGGCGGGGCTGGCGCGCGGCGCCGTGATCCACGGCTCTGAGCTTCCGCGCGTCGATCCCGGGCTGCCGAAGACGATCGCCGAGGAGGTGTTCGCGCAGTGGATCGAGGCGGCGAACTTGGCGCTGCTGTCAGAGCGCGACCGGACACTGGTGCTGGTGCTCGCGTTCTGCGGCTTCAGGGTCTCGAGCGTGGTGACGCTGATGCGCGACGCGCTCGAGCACGGCCCCGACCAGCATCCCTACCTGCGGTATATGAATCTGAAGTCGAGCCGGGAGGCGATGCTGCCGATCCCGCCGCTGTTGGCCGGCCAGCTCGAACGCCACGAGAAATACCTGGCGGACTGGTTCCCGCAGACGAAGTGGCTGTTTCCCTCGCCGATGCACCGCAGCGCCGTGCGCGGCGCGTTTCACGTCAGCCCGAGCTTGGTCGCCAAGGTGATCGAGCGGTACGTCCGCAAGGCGGAGATCCGCACCACGGCGGGTGAGCTCGCGCTCGATGTGCACCCGCACCTGTTCCGCCACCACCTCGGAACGAGCATGGTCAACGAGAACATCCCGCTGCCGGTGATCGCGCAGGTGCTCGATCACGGCTCGCTGGAGATGACCGCCCGTTACGCGCGGTTGCACGATCAGACGATCAAACGCGAGGTCACGCGCTGGCATCGGCGGGTCAACATCCGCGGCGAGCGGATCGCGCTGCCCGTCGACGGGCCGCTGGAAGAGGCGGCGTGGATGAAGGAGCGGATCGCGCGCGCCAAACAGGCGCTCCCGAACGGGTACTGCGGGCTGCCGCTTGTGCAGACCTGCCCGCACCCGAACGCGTGCCTGACCTGCGAGAGCTTCCTCACTGACGGCTCGTTCCGCGCCGTGCACGAGCAGCAGCAAGCCGAAACCCGCCGCCTGCTCGGCAAGGCGCGCACCCAGGGCAACGCGCGGCTGATCGAGATGCTCGAGCGCGACGAGCACAGCCTCACCCGCATCCTCGACGGCCTCGACCAACTCGACACAGACCACGACGGTGACGACGGTGGCGTGGTGGATCTGCGTGACCTCGCCGATCGCGAGCCGGAGGGCGCGTGAGCAGCCCCGAGCCCGCTCCTACTCGCTCGCTCGCCGACGCGGCCGCCAGGCGCACGCTCGACGCCGAGCAACGCGCCCGCGCCACGCTACGAGCGCTCGACGCGGACGGCGCGACCATCTCGTTCGCGGCGGTCGCCGAGCACGCGCGCGTCAGCCGCGCGTTCCTCTACGCGCACGCCGAGCTGCGCGCCGAGATCGAGGCGCTGCGATCAATCCAAACGGCCGTCCCGGCCCGGCTGCCGATCCGCCAGCGCGCAAGCGACGCGTCAGTCCGTGCGCGGCTGCGGGCCGCGCTGGATGAGAACCAGCGCCAGCGGGAAGATATCGCCGCGCTGCGCGAGGAGCTCGCACTCGCGCACGGCCGCGAGCTGGAGCTCGACGGTCGCGTGGGCCGGAGGTGAGCAGCTGGCCGGCGCCACCGCGCGACGCTGCGCTGCATGGCGTCGCGGGCGAGTTCGTGACATGCACCGCTCCGCACACGGAGGCCGACCCGATGGCGCTGCTGATCCAGTTCCTGGTCGCCTTCGGTGCCGCCGCAGGGCGGAACGTCCACTACCCGGTCGAGGCGACCCGCCACCACCTCAACGAGTACGCGATCCTGATCGGCCCGAGCGGGAAAGGATGGAAGGGATCCGCGTGGGATCACGTCGAAGCGCTCATCAACCACACCGACAGCACCTTCGCCGAGCAGTGCATCTCATCAGGGCTGTCCAGTGGTGAGGGTTGATCTTCGAGGTCCGCGACCCGACCGCCGGTGACAGCGGCGCGAGCGACAGACGCCGGCTGATCATCGAGGCCGAGTTCGCGCAGATCCTCAAGGTCCTCGCACGCGAGGGCAACACCCTCTCGCCCGTGGTGCGCAATGCGTGGGACGGCAAGCCGCTGCAGACGATCGCCAAGAACGCCCCGGTCCGCGCGACCGGCGCGCACATCGCGATCATCGGCCACATCACCAAGGACGAGCTACTGCGGTTCGTCTCCGGCACCGAGCTCGCCAACGGATTCGTCAACCGCTTCCTCCTTCTCGCTGTCAGGCGAAGCCAGGAGCTCCCGTTCGGCGGCCGGCTCGACGGCAACCAGCTCGAGCGTGTGCGCGACGCGACCCTCGCCGCGCTGCGATTCGCGAGCCTGCCACGTCAGCTGTCCTTCGACTCGTCCGCGCGGGAGCGCTGGATCGAGGTCTACGGGCCGCTGTCCCGCGGCGAGGATGGCCTGCTCGGCGCTGCCACCCGCCGCGCCGAAGCGCACGTCGTCCGCCTCGCCACGATCTACGCCACCCTCGACTGCGACGTCCAGATCGGCTTGCAGCATCTCGAAGCCGCGCTCGCGGTCTGGCGCTACAGCCTCGACTCCTCCCGCTGGATCTTCGGCGACACGCTCGGCGACCCCACCGCCGACGAGATCTGGACACTCGCCAAAGACCGACCCCAAGGCGTCACCCGCAGCGAGGTCCGCGACCTCTTCAGTCGCAACAAGAAAGCCCGCGAGATCGACCGAGCCCTGACCGTCCTCGAAGAAGCCGGACGCCTCACCCGCACCAGCACCAGCGACGGCCGCGGCCGACCCGCCGAGATCTGGCGACCACAAGCCGCCTGAGCGCTCCCCCGTGCTTGTGGCGGAGCGGGTGCCTGCGAGAGGGGGGTCGCCCGCCGGCCACGGATGGCCGGCGGAATGGGCACGGACGACGTCACGCACCAATACATCGTTTTCGTCGTACCCGCTTACAGCGTCCCCGCGCGACGTCGCGGCCGCGCCGTCGCAGACATGTCAACGACAGCCATCACCAACAACGGCGGGACGTTTACACCAGGGAGTGAACTTAAAGGCAGCTATGCGGAGATCCGCATAGGTCGGCGTAGCGGACCAGCACGCCGGTGCCGCGGTCTGCCCACTGCCCGTCGAGCCGGTGCAGGTAGACGTTCGCGAGCAAGGCGAGACAAACGTGGTGCTCGTGGACCTCAAGTTACGCGACTCGCCCGGTGTGAGTGGGTCCCTGAGTTGTATGGGATCAGGGGTTCGCCTCGCCGAAAGGATTAGCGAGCCGCGTCCAGCGCCTCGGATGGGCGCGCGGGGGCGGATCTGGAAAGCTGGCGCTTGGGTGGCAACGCTAACGCGGCAAGCAACAGGAGCACCGCCGGGATTAGAGCTCGCGCGGGACTGATTGTTGCCAGTAGAGATGCAAAGACGAGATATACGACGGGGAGATACAGCACAAGCCGTACCCATGCGCCCGGGCCAACAAAACTCGCAGTGGCTTTCTCGACCAGGAGTCGTGGGATTGGCAGAGATCGGCATTGATAGTTGTTCTCTATGTCGAGCCGGGACAGTCCTCGGGCGAGCCTCCGCTGCCAGGCGTTGTGCGCGACAAAGCTCACACCTACCGGAGCGGCGGGCCACGGCATGAGCATCACGTAACTGGCCAGCATCGCATACCAGAACATTCCAAAGGTATGTGCGGTGATTGTGGTGAGTCCTGTGTGATATGCAAGCCCGAGCCATGCGGCGGTCGGTACGAAGCGCGGGATCAGGAGCAGGACTGCGAGAGTGGCTTCCGTGAGCATCGCGATCCACCCAAGTGCGCCCGAGAGCAGCATGTGCGGTAGCGCACCCGCGATGTGGCTGTAGCCGCTGAAATAGTGCGGCAGCCAGTTCTGGACGAAGGCTCCGTCGCGCCAGTCGGTCTGAAGCAGCTTGTTGGCGGCGGCTCCCGCATAGAGCACCGCGAGCTGATAGCGCAGGATCCTTGTGCCGACGCGGCGGTCATAGAGGGCGATGATCAAGAGGAGCAACGCGAAGTAGAGCCGGTTGTTGGAGTACCAGAGCCGGGAAGAAGCGATGACGACTAGCACCACTGCGCTCATTACGAAGCAATTTGTGCGCACCCACCTATTGAGCAGCAGGCCGATCGCCGCAACCACAAAGATCGCTTGAAGTACATGTTTGAACAGGGCCGGAGAGCCAGCATGTAAAAACACGCTGACAAACGGCAGGAAGTGACCGGGAAGTGTGGCTAGGCCGTCGCCGGCTGCCAGGAACACGATCGTCACGATCTTCGCCGCGAGCAAAGCGTTCGGTGGTAGCGCCGTGCCCGATACCCGCAACGGATTCAACGATGACAATCCGCGAGTGCGATCACCCACGAGTCCACCTCCAAGTAGCGGGGCGATGTCCGTCTAGCCGGTAGCGAACGACGATCTGAACCCGGTCACCTTTGCCATAAAGTTGTTCACGGCGACGAAGTTCGTGCTCCAGCTTCTGCGGCGGATCTTGCCAGTAGCCAACTGCCGGGAGTTGATATCTGTGTCTAACGGCCGCAGCTCCGAGCACTCGTCCGTTCACTGTCGCAATGATCGAGTAATCAACCGAGTAATCATTAGGTGCCCATGCGAAATAGCGAGAAACGCAGCAGGACGAGCCGCTGTGTGCCGCGATGACCACGGCCAACTGCGCGACTAGGATGGCCATGCCGACGAGGGCACGCCATGTTTGCCACCACGGAACGGATTCGGCCACCTTCAACAGCGACGGGTTGATGACGGTAACCGTGGTTCGGTGGTGCGTTCCTCCCGTCGCTGAATCTGACGATCAGCGACCGCTTTTGCCCGGCGAGGGACCGCCTGGCTGAGAACCGAACGATTCCGTGCTACGAACCGATAGCCCGACTCAGCGAGTGACGGGAACCAGCGGGCGATTTGCGCGAAGGGTTCGCCGCCCGGGAGAACCTCGAGCAACGGCACGAACACCGCTCCTCCGGAGTACAGGCACCCGTTGTTTTCCACCAGATGCCAGGATTCGAGCGGCGCGATCGCCGGGACCGGCTCAAGCAATTGCTCGCTCACTCGGTCCTGGATTGGTCGCGTGGCGAGTCGGCCGCGGCGGTCCCACCGAAGAACCTGCGCCACCATCCAGCGGCAGAAACCGCAATCAGCATCGTAGAGGACAACCCTGTCCGCAACCACACTCAAAAACCTTCTGTTCGGCAGGCGCGGGGTCGCGCCCGCACGCTCTTAAAGCATACTCCTTTCTATGCCTAGCTGGTAATCGTTGCTTCACTGAAGGCCGTCCCGCGAGGGGCCTTGTGCTCGTTGTCAGCGGTCGTGGTCAGAACCTCCGCCTCAAGGGACGCCGCCTTGCAGACGAGTTCGGCGTGACCGGCTTTCCTGAATCGTTCGGACAGCCGCTCACTGTGACCGAGTCCGACATGATGGCGATGGCCGAGCTGCTGGCCGCCGCCTTGGCCCGAGCGCAAGTCGACGAGCGCGAGCTGCGGCGCATCGGCTCGGACTGCGGACGCTACCTGTCAGCTCGCTCGGGGGAGCAGGACGCCGCTGCGCAGCTGACCAAGGTGCTGGCACGCGTAAGCGTTCAGTCCCCGGGGCTCAGGCGAGCGCTGGGAATGGATCGCCGCGGTTGTGGGCGGCGAGTAGTTCCCTGAGGTAGGTGAACGGAGCGCGTTGCAAGGGGCAGGTGGTGGCGGCGGAGAGGGCGCGTTCGGCGAACCGCTCGCCGTTGTTTTGATTGGGTGCCGAGCGAGAGTTTCGCTGGATGATGGGGCCGCGGAGCGCGCGGTCGGCGGGATTGTTGGTCGGCTCGACGCCTTCGATGGTGACGAACGTCCAGAGCGCGGGCCAGACCCTGAGCAGGTTGTTGGCGAACTGCCGGTGCCAGCGGTTGCGCCGGCTCTTTGGGCTGGCTTGTTGGAGCAGCAGCGATTTGCGGGGATTTTCCGTTTTCCAAACAGCCGAATCATCGTGTACCCATCGTGTACCTACGGTGATCCGCTCGACCTCCTCGAGCTTGGCGTCGCCGATTAACGATCGGCATGATGAGCGCCGCAACGGAAAGGATTTGTACTGGATACACAAAACGGCATAAAAATAAAGACCTACCTCGAGGAGAAACGCAGAAATAAAAAGGTTTGCGGAAGAAGTTCTCAAGTGAGAACTCTCACCACGTTCACTTAACATTCGTAACCTGTCACGTTTGACAAGCGGTCCGGCCCGCGTGACAATCCGGTGAACGCAGCCAAACGTCCCGGATGGGGCATAGAAGATCGTGGGGGCACAATGGGGATGATGTCCGTAAGGCGGCTGGCCGCTTGCGCTGGCGCGCTCGTGCTTGGAGGCGCTGCTGCGCCAGCTACGGCGGCGCCCGCTGCGATGGCGAACAGCGGCGCGACGAATCCGATTGTGGCCGAGAATGCCCTGCCCGGGACGCCCGGCTGGGGCAACGGACCACAGGCCACGAGCGCGACTCTCGATGGCTACACCTCGCAGGTCAGCGCTTCGCCCGGCGGTAAGATCGGACTCCACGTCACCGGCAACAGCGCCGACCGCTACCGCGTCGAGGTCTACCGCCTCGGCTATTACGGCGGGGTCGGAGCACGGCTTCTGACCTGCCTGCCGTCGTGCACGACCGACAAGGCGCTCACGCCCCAGCCACCCACGCCGCCACCCGATCCGACCACCGGCTACCTCGACGCCGGCTGGCCGGTCACCGACACCATCAACGTGGGGAGCAACTGGGTCAGCGGCGAGTACTTTGCCAAGCTGAAGATCACCGCGGGGCCGAACGTCAGCCAGATACGGATGATCCCGTTCACCGTCTACGAGGCGACTCCGCGGTCGCCGATCCTCGTCCAGGTCGGCGTCAACACGTGGGAGGCGTACAACCGGTGGGGCGGAAAGAGCCTCTACAACGGTGGTGTGTACGTCTCGTTCAACCGGCCCTACGCTCAGCCGCCCTCCAACTGGGAGCTGAAGTGGGACTACCCCCTCATCCGCTATCTCGAGAGCCAGGGCTACTGGGTGTCCTACGCCACTGACCTGGAGACCGGCCGGGGGATCGACGGGCTGAGCTCCCGTCGGCTCGTGATCGACGTCGGCCACGACGAGTATTGGACCAAGGCGATACGCGACGCCTTCGACAACGCGCGGGCGGCGGGAACGAATATGGCCTTCCTCGGCGCGGACACCGGCGCATGGCAGATGCGCTACGCCGACAACAACCGATCGATCCTCGAGTACCGCTCTTGGACGGCGGATCCCGATCCCAACCCTCTGACCAAGACCGTGGAATTCCGCGATCTCGTTCCGCCGCGCCCCGAGTGCCAGTTGGAGGGCGTGCAATTCCACGGCGGCGGCGACACCTCGGGAACTCGCAGCTACACCGTCGTCCCCGGCGCGCTCGCCAACCCGTGGTTCTCCGGCACCGGATTCACCTCGAGCACGGTACTCACGGGTTTGGTGGGCTACGAATGGGATTCGGCCGGGCAGCCCTGCACGCAGCCAGTACAGAAGCTCTTCACGTGGACGGGCACGGACGCCCTGGGGCATGCCAGCACGGCCGATGCGGTCACGTTCACGGCTGCCTCGGGCGCTCGCGTGTTTTCAGGCGGCACGCTCCAATACCCGTGGGGCCTCGACAGCGCCGCCTACCCGAGCTATTACAACCCCGCGCTCCGCGCGTTCACGAACAACATAATCAACGACCTATCGGGGACGGCGCCCAACCCATCTGGGACGGGGCCCCACTAAGCCCCCACCGAGGCTGCAGCTCACCGTCTCCACCTCGAAGCGTGTACGGCTGCGCGGCAAGCACCAACCATTCGCTGACCATCAGCTGCAACCTGCCCTGCCGCGACCGCAACGGTTTCTGACTGATGTGGTTGATTGAGCTGGTATCGAGCGCGGGCAGCCCGCGTTTCGCAATCGTTTGCAGTGCTACGGATCGGCGTGAAAGGATGCGCGCCCCGTAAACACTGGGGTTTTGGGAAGTCGTGGCTAGCGGCGTGACTACGCTGGCGCTGTCGGATAGTCCCTGAACCTCGGGCGTGATTGTCCGAGCCACGTTCCGAGCCGAGCGTGGAGTTCTTCCGAGCTGGAGCCATGAGCGCTGCTGAAACCCCGAAATACGTGTCCAGGATCCCCAAGCCAGGGCCCGTCAACTTGCGAACCTCAACCGCATGGCACGCTTCAGTTACCCGGTCAATCGTGACGCCGACACGGTGCAGCTCGAGCGCTGCGTATGCCACGCTGGTCTCCCCGGACGCTCCGTTCAACATCTGCGTGTTGATCGAGGGCGTTATCGAGGGCGCCCTGGCGGCGGCCGGGAGGAAGCTGCGAATAATCCGGACCGAGCACCATCCCGACGCCCGTTCCTGCAGGCTGCGGCTGGGCGCCCACGCCTGAGCGGCGTGGCCATGCTCTCTTTGCTTCGCGGGCCGTCTGAACTTACGGCAAGGGTCGGGAAACGAAGCTGCGAATCATGATGTTTGCGGCCGTGCGGCAAATCCTTGCCGACCGGATCACCATTGAGGGCGGGGAGCCGTGCTATGAGGCCTTGGCGACGACGAACGTGCTCGTGCCGACCTCGTGCCCATAGCGGGCGGCGGACCTCCGGCCGTAGCCCGGCCAGACGAACCAATGGTAGGTCCCCGGCCGCAGTCGATAACGATGGTGGTGGAAGCGCCACGTCGAAGTGAGCTGCAGGCTCGCCTGCCCGGGCCAGATGCTCAGCACCTTGTGCTTGCCGCGGTAGAGCTGGACGTTGTAGTAGCTGGCTCCCCTGACGGCGGTCCAGCGCAGCAACGGCGGGCCAGTCAGCTGTGCTCCCGCGGCGGGCGCCAGCAGCCGCCGTCCGGGTTTGGCCACGATCGTGTGCTCGGCCACGTTGCCGGCCGCGTCGAGCGCTTTGAGCGTGTACCGGTAGCGGACGCCGTTCTTGACCCGACGGTCGCGGAACGAGGTATGAAGCCCGCGATAGAGGACGCTCGGCCGCTTGCCGTGCAGTCCAGGCTTGCGCATGAGCTCGAACTTCGCCGACGGCGCGACGTCGGACGTTTGCCAATTGAGGATCGCGGTCCGATCACCGGTGTCGGCACTCACGTTGAGCGCCGGCGGTGTGCCGTCGTAGGCGAAGGGGGCGCTGGTTGCCTCGACTGTCTTGCCGGCATTGTCGGTGCAGCTTCCGGTGACGGTTGCGGCGGGCGTGGCCGGGCCGCTGTAGGGGACCGTGGTGCACGAGGCGATGCCGGAGAACGAGCTCCCGCCGAAGGCGATCGTGACGGGGTGGTTGTACCAGCCGTTTTGGTCCGGGGGGCGGGTGGCAACGGCACCTACGCTCGGGTCTGATATCTCGACGTTGATGGTGTATGGCTGAGTCAGCGTGACAATGGGCGAACCGTTCCACGTGGCCGAGCAAGACACCGACGTCCACGCTGTCGGTGTCGTAGCGGTATGCGACCCCGAGCAGGCATCCTGAGGTGGATGTCCGGCGGCATTGGGCTCCTCGTCCATACAACGACCACGTTGCTCGTGTACCACGTCGACGAGTCGCACGGCTGCGACTGACCCGCCCACGGTGCAAGGTGGCTGAGAGTGTCTCGCCCTGCGCCGAAGACGCCGCCAGAACGACACCCCGAACACCAACCCGAACGCCAGCCAGGACGACTCCACGCCGGACCGTCACGACTCACGCACCTCCCAACCCTCGCTCCGGATCCGCACGAGCAACCTCAACAGCGTCGAGCCGGCGACGACGAACACCGCGAACCCCAGGGCGGCGAATAGCAACAGCACGCCGTCTTCGCGGGATACGGGGCCGAGGGCGCGCGTGACCGCTCCGGGGATCTGCTCAATTCTGTGTTCCAGGGCGAGTGACAAATCGGGTTGCGGATGCCGGGTGCGCACGGCCGGGCGGTGCGCGGGCGCGGTGCGCCGATGATGCGCCGGTCGTGTCGCCGGTGCAGTGAAATGGTAGGGGCTGGGCGTAGTGGCGGGGACGGTACTCCCCACCGGCGCCGAGACGTATGGCGTGGGGGTCGTGACGGTGAGGTGCGTCCCCCGGTCAACGGGCGCCGCGGTGTCACTCGAGGACCCTGCCCGCACGACGTGCACTCCCTCGGCGGACCCAGGCGATGCGGACGGAGTCGACGATGGGGCGGAGGAAGAAGGGGTGGATGCCGGCGAGGGACTGGGAGACACGGGTGCCGGCTGGGGCGTCGGGTTGGGCGTTCGACTCGAGGATGAGGTCGCGGAAGGCGATTGTGGGGCGGGGTCGGGCGTCGCTGCGCCGCCGGACGCGCTGGCGGCACCCGGCGCCAGCAGGGCAAGGGCGAGCATGGCCACCCCGATCTCACTCAGCCTGACGATGCGCCGGCTGGGCATACGCAGCCCCGCGGCCCGGAAACGGCCGCGGCATGACCTCCAGCCCAGTCGTCGCACTCCGTACAACTAGCGCTTCCCAGATCGCTGATTTGCCTGTCCCCCGTCGGCACGATACGCCACCGCCCACGGAAGATCAACATTGCGTAGAAATGGAGCGTTGTTTGCAAGCATGCTTGGCCGCAACACGAGGCTCAGGGAGCCGCTCCGTTGCTACTCTACAATTCTGGGCGTCAAATAGCCCAATCACGGGGACTTCACCAATGGCATCATCTGCTCCCGTCCCCGCGGGATCTCTGCGGGACCGCCTGGTTGCGTCGCACATGCCGCTCGTGCGCTCGATCGCGCGGCGCCATGTGGGCAAGGGCGAGGAGCTCGAGGACCTGGTTCAGGTGGGATACGTTGGGCTGCTCAAGGCCAGCGACCGCTTTGATCCGAGCCGAGGCGTAGCGTTCGCCACCTTTGCGGCGCCTGTAATCGAGGGTGAGATCCGCCACCACCTGCGCGATCAGACGGCTCCCGTGCGGATCCCGCGCGCACTGGAGGAGACGCGCACGAAGCTGCTCGGCCGTCGTAGCGAGCTCGAGTCGACACTCGGGCGCCCGCCCACGACGGAGGAGCTCGCCAAGGCGCTCGACATGCGCGAAAGCGAGATCGAGCGCGCGCTGATCGCCGAGCGGGCCCGGCGCTCGGTTTCAATCTCCTCCGAACTCGGAAACGCGTCCCCCGCGGTCGATGGCGAAGCGCTTACTTCCAGTGACGACCGGCTGCTGCTCGCGTCCAGTATGCGGTCGCTTGACGACCGTGAGCGCCAGATCGTCTTCCTTCGCTTCCACGCCGACCTGACCGAACGACAGATCGCCGGTGAAGTGGGGCTCTCACAGGCGCACGTGTCACGGCTGCTCACGGGGGCACTCGCGAAGCTGCGCACCGAGCTGACCGCCACCGGGGATGCGGCGCCAGACGGCGATGGCATCTCGGGCATCGAGATGCCTCTCCCCGGTGGCGCCGCGGGAACTAGAATCTCACCGGTGGCTCGAGCCGCCAGCGGGACAACCGGGAAGCTGACGGTCGCCGACTACCTTGCGCTTCCTTACCACTTCGATGTGGCACCCACCGGCGACGGCGGGCACTCACGCTGGACCGCGCGGGTGGAGGAGTTGCCCGGCTGCACGGCACAGGGCGACACCGCGGAGGAGGCCGTCAGTCGGCTGCGCCCGGCGATGGAGTCCTGGCTGACCGCAGCGATCGCCGAGCAGCGCGAGATCCCAGTGCCGGCTGAGCCGGGGGATTCCTCAGTGCACGCCGAGCACGGGGAGACCGCTGCGCCGGCTGAGCGGGGGGAGACGGCAGCGCCGGCCGACCAGGACGACATTCCGGTGCCGGCCAAGAAGGGCGCCAACCCGAGGTCGGCCGACAGCTACAGCGGGCGCTTTTTGGTGCGGATGCCTAAGTCGCTGCACGCGGACCTGGCGAGCGCGGCCGAGCGCCAGCAGGTGAGCCTCAACCGGCTGGTCACGGAAATCCTCGCCGGGGCGGTCGGGCGCGGCGACCGGGGGAGCTCGTCGAGCACCGGCGCCGAGCCGGGTGAGGTGTCACGTCTCAGCGCCGAGACGAGTCAGGCGTCAGCTACCAGCACCGAGCCGGACGCATCAGGTTCGCAGCGCTCATCGCCGCGTTCGATCCGGCTCGTGCTCGCGACGAATCTGGCCGTGGTCATCCTCGCCGCAATCGTTGCCCTGGTGCTGCTCGTGCTCGCGCTGCAGCGCGGGGTCTGACGAGCAACACTCCTACTCGAGCATCTCCGCCACCTCCGAGAGGTCGATGGGCCTGGCCTCGAGCACCGGGGTTCCATGTTGTGTGAAACGCCGTTCTCGCGGGCGGTCGACGTAGAGCTCGATGCCGTTGCCATCGGGATCGCTGAGCTAGACGGGCACCGTGGCGCCGTGGTCGGCGACCCGGAGGTGGACGTGCCCGACGCGCACATCGGGGTGAACGGGCGTACTCGACATCGGTCAGGACACCTCGGATCTGCCGGCGGCGAGCTTGGCAAGCTCGGCGCGGTTGCGCAGCTCGAGCTTGCCGTAGATGTGAGACAGATGGACCTTGACCGTCCCTCGGGAGATGAACATCCGCTGCGCGATCTCCGGATTGGTCAAGCCTTGCGCGGCCAGGCCGACCACCTGCAGCTCGGTTGGAGTGAGTGATTCCCAGCCTCCGGCGGGGCGCTTGCGTGCTCCGCGCGCACGTCTCACCCAGCCGATCGCCTCTTCGGTGCTGAGCGCCTGGCCCGCCTCGACGGCTTGCGCGAAGGCCTGCTCGCCGAGTGCCAGCACGAGCCCTGCGCGGAGACCGTCGATCGCTTCCTGCTCACGCATCCAGCGAACATGGCCGATCTCCTCCCGGGCGCGTGCGGCGGCGCCGAGGATGCGGGCGGCCTCCTCGAAGCTCTCGAAGGCTGCGGCCACTGCGGCGAGCACTTCGAGCGCGGGAGCCAGCAGGGGCCGGAACTGATGCTCGACGGCAGAGTCCAGCGCTTCGTGAGCAAGCCGCTCGCCCTCGCCGCGATCGCCGCCGGCCAGCGCTACGGCCGACAGCTGAAGGCGCGCGGTGGCGCCCAGCAGGGGATTGCCGAGCTTCCCGTCGGCGATGTCCGCGGCCATCTGGGCGTGCTCTGCCACCTTGTCGACCAGTCCCAGCGACAGCTCGACCCGGCCCAGCACCGTCAGTGCCAGGGCTGTGCCGTAGGGCCCCCCGCTGGCTCGGGTGTCAACGAAGTCGGCCAAGGAGGCACGGGCCAGCTCCAACTCGCCTGACGCGGCTTGGGCGATGAACGTAGCCAGCTGCAGCCAGGGAATCGCCAGCCCGGCGCCGGCGACGATCGAGCGCTCCATCACGGGGCCGAGGTCCGCCAGCGCCGCGGCGGCCTCGCCGCGCTCACACCGCGTCAACGCCCGCGAGGCGTGTGCGGCGCCGGCGCTGGCGGGCTCCCCGACCGCATCCGCCTGCTCGATCGCGCGCTCAAACAGCGCCAGCGCCTCGGCATCCCGACCCTGCAATTGACTCCGCACGGCGCCCAGGCCCCACCAGTGCCAGGCGAGGAACTCCGCATGCCCGGTGCGCTCGAGCACGGCGTACGCCTCCTCCCACGCGCCGACCGCATCCGGGTTGGCCTGCATGATGAGCGTAGACGCGAGGATCTGGGTGGCGTCGACAAAGCACCAGTCGTCCCCGGTGGCCCGTGCGAGCTCGCGGGCCCGCTCGAGTCCCTGTCGCGCACCGGCCGGGTCAGCGAACATCTGCACGGTCCCGATCACGTCCAGGGCGCGGCCGGCAGTCACGCGGTCATCTACCTGCTGGGCGATTTCGAGCGCCTCCTGCGCGCTCGCGACTGCCTCTGCGTAGCGCCCGCCGTAAGCCGCCAGATATCCGCGAGCGCACAGGACTCGTGGGCGCAAACCCGAACGGTCCGAGCCGGGGGCGTCGAGCGCCCGCGCATACGTCCCGTCGGCGAGCGCGAACCGCCCCCGGAGCTTCCACCAAACCGTCAGCGCGATGCACAGACGCAGCGCCAGCTCCCCATCGGTCTCGGCGGCGCGATCTGCGGCCAGCGCAAAGTTGGCCGCTTCCGCGTCCAGGACGTCCAGCCAGGCACCTTGCCCGGCCGTCTCCAGCTGGGGCGCGAGCCGCTCGGCGAGGGCAAGGAACACGTCCCGGTGGCGGTCGCGGAGCCGGTCGCGCTCCCCGGCCTGCACAAGACGGTCGAGCGCGTACTGCCGAACGGTCTCGAGAAGCCCGTAGCGCATGCTCGTACCGCGCTCATCCACCGTCACCAGTGACTTGTCGACCAAAGCGGTGAGCAGGTCGAGGATCGCCAGGCGGTCGAGTCCGTCGTCCGCGCAGATCTGCTCTACGGCGTCCAGCGTCCAGCCGCCCGCGAACACGGCGAGCCGGCGAAACAGCGTCCGTTCGTCGTCGCTGAGCAGCTCGTGGCTCCAGTCGACCGAGGCGCGGAGCGTCTGCTGGCGGGGCATCGCCGAGCGCGATCCCCCGGTCAAGAGGCGAAAGCGGTCGCCCAAACCGGCGGCGATCTGGTCCACGCCGAGCACCCGCACGCGCGCCGCAGCCAGCTCGATGGCGAGCGGGATCCCGTCGAGGTCGTGGCAGATCTGGGCGATCGCCGGCGCGCTGTCGGCATCGACGGTGAAGTTCGGGCGTACCTGTGTGGCACGCTCGATGAACAGCCGCACGGCGTCGGACTGGGCAAGTGCTGCCACGGGCTCGGCGGGTGCCTCCCTGGGCAGCGACAGCGACGGAACTCGCCAGACGATCTCGCCGGGGACTCCCAACGGTGCGCGACTTGTCGACAGCACTGACAGCCGGCCACAACCGCGTAGCAGCGCCTCGGCCGCCTGCGCGCATGCCTCGAGCAGGTGCTCGCAGTTGTCGAGCACGATCAATCCCTGTGTGCGCTCGAGGTGCGCCACGGCCGCCTCCAGCGGCGTCTGTCCGGGCAACGGCCGCACACCGACGGTCTGCGCGATCGTCTGGCCGAGCTCCTGCGCATCGGTGAGCGGCGCCAGCTCGATCCACCAGACGCCGCCCATGAAGGCTTCGAGCGTGTCCGCGGCGGCCTGCGCGGCGAGCCTCGTCTTGCCGCATCCGCCCGCGCCCGTCAATGTCAGAAGTCGCGTCTGGCCCAGCATGCGGGTGACCTCTTCGAGCTCGGGCTCGCGTCCGACGAAGCTCGTCAGCTGGCTGGGAAGGTTGTTCGGCACCAGGTCGAGCGACCGCAACGGCTGGCGCGTTGCCGGAAGGTCCGGATGGCTGAGCGCGAACACATGCTCGGGACGTCCGAGGTCCCGCAGCCGGTGCGTGCCGAGGTCGACGAGCTCGGCACGATCGGGTAGCCGCTCGATGACCAGATCGTGGACCCCCCGTGAGAGCAGGGTCTGGCCACCGTGAGCGATCCCTCGCAGCCGCGCACAACGACTCAACGCGACCCCGAAATAGTTGCCCTCGTCGCGCAGCTGCGCCTCGGCGGTGTGCAGGGCGATTCTCACCTTGAGCTCCAGCCCACCAGGCCACACCTGCTTGCTCAACGCCTGCTGGGCCTCGAGGGCCGCGGCCACCGCATCCGAGGCGCGGGCGAACGCCGCCACCACGCTGTCGCCTTCGCCCTGCTCGCCGGGCCGCACGCCGCCGTGACGACCGATTGCTTCCGAGAGCAACGCATAATGTATCCCTACCGCCGCGGCCATCGCATCGGAATCCAACTCCCACAGTCGGGTCGAGCCCTCGATATCGGTCAGTAGAAACGTGACCGTGCCCGCCGGCAAGGCGAGCGTCGTATCGACCGCCTGTTGCAAATCCGCACCCCAGAGCATCGGCCGCGCAAGCGCGAGGCTGTGCGGCAATCCTCTCATGACCGAGCGAGGCTGTCGAGCGGCCGTGACCCGGGTCATGCCGTGGCCGCCACAGATGCGCTTGCCCGCACCGGGCGCGCAAGCAACGCCACGCCGATAACTGCCAGCCAGATCGCGAACCCGGGCGCCGCCGCGGCCGAGATGCCGCTCGGCGAGAAGGCGCCCGCACGCGCGAAACCGATCGCGTTGATCGCGTGCAAGACCCCCACCCCGATCCCGGCCGCAACGACGATCCGTGGGAGCGCATCACTGCGGCAAACCGCGACAACCAAACCCAGCACACAGCCCAGCGTCGGCCACGCCGAAGCGATCAACGCGACATCGAAACCGTCGTAGAGCAGCTTCGCTGAAGCGGTGCTGAGATGCGGTGCCGTGTATGCAGCCAGCCCCACGAACACCAGGGCCACGCCGATCAGCGCCGCCACCACCGCGGCGGCGACAAGCGCCGCGGTTGCCGCTGCCCCGGCGTTGGCGCCGATCAGCGACCGCAGACCCACGAACACGGCCGGCATCAGCGTGCACCAGGCGATGCCGTTGAGCACCACGGCCGCAAGGATCCCCTCGCGATGCGCGCTGAGAAACCGGAGTATCTCGACTCCCGGGGCATTGGATGCCGGCATGCTCGCCAGCGACCCAAGCGGCACGGCCAGCGCGTACAGAATCGCCACGCACAGAGCGCCCACCCCTGTTAGCCGGGCAGTGCGAGAAGCATCGAGAACCACGAGCCACCTCCGAAAAATCAGGCCGAGCCACACGCTTGGCCATCGAGCCCTCAAGCTACGGACGGGGCTCGCGGACTACATCGGCCAGATGGCATATATCGGCTCGGTCCCGGCCAAAGATCCCAGTGTGGGAACGGTCCGGATCGCCTGCGCGCGGGCGCGTCAGCGCCGAGCCGGATCGTCGGCCGGGAGGACGTCGCAGGCCCATTCGGCCCGCTTCCAGTCCGGGATCGGAGCCTCCGTGTCGGCCTGGGGCACGAACCGTGAGCGCTCGATCAGCGCCATGCGATGGATATAGCGCGGGCAGTTGGGGAACACCTGCGTGGCTCGCACCCGGACGACGAGCTGAGCTCCCGGATAACTTGCGATCAGGTCGTCGGACTCGTCGATGCTCGCGATGCCGTTCACGCGTAGTCGCGACGGTCGAGCGGCGGTGAAGTCGATGAACAGCATGCCCACGTGCGGGTTCTCGAGCACGTTCCCCATCGACAGATACATGCCGTTGCCGTCATAGCTCGGGAAGGCGAGCGTGCGCTCGTCGAGCACGCGCACGAATCCCGGCTCGCCGCCCTTGTAGGAGCATTGCGGGCGGCCCTCGGCGTCGGCGGTCGCCAGGAAGAACATGTCCATCCGCTCGATGAACGCGAGGTCATCGGCGCCGATCGTCGAACGCGAGACGAACTTCTCCTCGAGGCGGTCGGCGAGCCGTCGCGTATCGAACCGGTCCTGGAGCCGGCGCGAGCCGGCGCGGTAGGTGGTGCTCATTCCGAGGCGCCCGCCAGGTCGGCTAACTCACGCGGGAGCACGTCGGCGCGGCTGTAATGCCCGACGCTGTCAAACCACCGCTTGGCGTGCAGGCCCCGGCGCAGGTCGCAGTCGGCGATCAGGATCCCCTCCTGGTCATACAGCGGGCCGGCGATCACCTCGCCCCAGGTGGGCTCGACCACGACCGCGCCGCCACGCCCGAACACCTCCTTGCCGGCCGGCACCGGGACCGGAAAGTCGTCGGGGAACGCCGAGGCGGGAATGAACTGCGGCACTGATACCACGAACGCCCCCGACTCGATCGCGATGTGCCGCATCGACGCCAGCCACCCGTCGCTGTCGTCGGCGGTGGGGGCCAGCCAGATCTGCGGCCCGCCGCGATACACCGCGTAGCGGGCGAGCGGCATTCGGTTCTCCCAGCAGATAAGGCCGCCGACCCGCGCCTCACAGGCCTCGACGACGGCGAGATCGTCTCCCGCGCCGATGCCATGAAAGACGCGTTCCTGCTGGGTCGGCATCAGCTTGCGGTGGCGCGCCAGCACGCCCGACGGACCGAGATAGACGAGCGTGTTGTAGAGCGTGCCGGGCCGGTCTGACTCGCGTTCGTTGACGCCGATCGCGCAGAACAGCTCCCGCTCGCGGCATACCTCGACGAGCCGATCGAGCAGCGGCCCGGGAACGTCGACCGCGTTGGCCCACAGCCGCTCCCAGAGCTCATCCCAGCCGCCGAAGCGCGTCGCGCTGACCGCCCAGGCATTTGACGGATACAGCGGGATGAAGCACTCGGGGAGCACCGCCAGCTGCGCTCCCTGGTCGGCCGCTTCGTTGAGCAGCTCCGCGGCCCGGTCGACGCAGCGCTCGGCGTCAAGGACAACCGGGGTCGCCTGGATTGCCGCCACACGCACGGTGGGAAATGCCGCCACGAACGGAGACTAACGCCCCCGGGCGGTAACGGAAGGGCGCTACCGCTCATCCCGGGTCGAAATGAGCGATTGCGCCCTGGTCGCCGCTACCGCAGTGCCATCAGCAAGGCGTCAAAACCGAGCCGGGAACTGTTCGATGATCCCGCTGCTGAGCATGTCCGCCATGTCGATGATGTGGCCGATGTAGACGTCGTATTCGGCGCACCGCGGCGGCGTAGTGGCCCTCGAGCTGGTCTACCGCCAGCGCCACCACCTGGTTGAGGTGAATGCGCATCATCGTTTTCATCGCGCCCAGAGACCAGTGGCGCGGATTGGCGGCGTGCAGAAAGGCGGCCACCTGGTTGCCATTGGCGTAGAACGCCGCCTTGGCCGTCGCGACCGCGTGGCGATCGCCGGACTTTGCCGCCTTCAGCACCGCGACCGCGGCGTTGATGTGGGCCTTGAGCAGGGCGGTCAACTGATTGCCAGCCTTGCGCCCGTAGTAGGGCTTGACCGCATTGCCGATGTCAGTCTGGTTGTGGAGCAGTCGAGCGATTACCAGCGGCGTATCCGGAAGGCCGCCGACGAAGTCCACAATCGCGCGCTCGGTCCACGTACCGTGGGCCTCCCACAGCGCGCGCATGTCGTCGTGCAGCGCGAGCGCCTTGGGGGAGATCGTGCTCTGCTTGGCGGGCGCCGCGCCGGTACCCACCAGCGAGCCGAGCGCGAACGTGGCTATCACCGCCGCGGTCACAGTGGCGGCCAGCGTACGCCGGGGATGGGCGATCAATGCAGTGTTCATCTGCCCTACTCCTCCTTTGCTGCGGTTGTCAACGACTGGTTAGCTGCGGCGGGTCCGCGAGTCTTACGTCGCGCACGGCATGGGGTGAGGCATCACCGCGACGGCCGCCCCATTTGCCAGGCAAGTGCTGTGAAATGCTTGGCAGCTGCCGGGAGGCTGACGCCACGATGAGAATCGCTCTGTTCATCACCTGCGTGAATGACACGCTCTTCCCGGATGCCGGAAAGGCGACGGTGCGGGTGCTCGAACGGCTCGGACACCGAGTTGAGTTTCCGCAGGAGCAGACCTGCTGCGGTCAGATGCACGGGAACTCGGGCTACGAGCGCGAGGCGCTTGGGCTGGCGTGGCGATTCGTGCGGGCGTTCTCCGACGACGGCTTTGATGCTGTGGTCACGCCGTCGGGGTCTTGCGCCGCAATGGTCCGACACCACTACCCGCGGCTCGCCGACAACTCAGGCGATCCGGCGCTCGCGGCCGCCGTCGACGGTCTGGGGCCGCGAGTGTTCGAGCTGTCGGAGTTCCTGACCGGCGAGCTCGGGCTCGAGGATCTCGGTGCGTACTACCCGCACCGGGTGACCTACCACCCCAGCTGCCATGCCCTGCGGATGCTGCGCGTCGGCGAGGGTCCTCTGCGCCTGCTGCGCCGGGTGCGCGGGATCGACCTGGTCGAGCTGCCCGAGGCCACCACCTGCTGTGGCTTCGGCGGCACGTTCGCGGTCAAGAATGCCGATACCTCCGCGGCGATGCTCGCCGACAAGATCCGCACCATCCTCGATACCGGCGCCGAGGTCTGCACCGCGCTAGACAGCTCGTGTCTGATGCACATCGCGGGCGGCCTCACCCGCCAGCGCGCCGGCGTGCGGACTGTGCATCTGGCCGAGATCCTGGCGGCCGTCGAGGATCGATGACCGGGTTCCCGCAGGCCGCCAGGCGGGAGCTGCTCGATCCTCAGCTGCGGCACAACCTGCGCAAGGCGACGCACGCGATCCGCGACAAGCGAGCCCGCGCAATCGCCGAGCTCGAGGATTGGGAACAGCTGCGCGAAGCCGGGCGGCGGATCAAGGAGCGCGCCCTGCGCCACCTCGATGTCCACCTCGAAGCACTCGAGCGTGCCGTGGTCGCCGCGGGCGGGAGCGTCCACTGGGCTCCCGATGGCACCACGGCAAACGCTGTGGTCGCCGAGCTGATCAGGGCCACGGGAAGTCGCGAGGTCGTCAAGGTCAAGTCGCTCACGACTGACGAGATCTCGCTCAACGAGGCGCTGGCCGCAGGGGGCATCACCGCGCACGAGACCGACCTTGCCGAGCTAATCATCCAGCTCGCCGGCGACCGTCCGTCGCACATTCTCGTGCCCGCGATTCACTACAACCGCGCCGAGATCCGCGAGCTGTTCCGCGCCCGGCTGCCCGGAACCGAGGCCCTCAGCGACGACCCGGCGGCGCTCGCCGAGGCCGCGCGCAGATACCTGCGCGAGAGATTCCTCTCGGTGCCGGTGGCCATCAGCGGCGCCAACTTTGCGGTCGCCGAGACCGGCACCGTGTGTGTGGTCGAGTCAGAGGGCAACGGACGCATGTGCACGACGCTGCCGAGGACCCTGATCACGGTGATGGGGATCGAAAAGGTGGTGCCCCGGTTTGCCGACCTCGAGGTGATGCTCCAGTTGCTTCCACGCTCGTCGACTGCCGAGCGGATGAACCCCTACACGTCGCTGTGGACCGGTGTCACGCCGGGTGACGGACCGCAGGAGTTCCATCTCGTGCTCCTCGACGCGGGGCGCACCGATGCGCTCGCCGACACGGTCGGGCGCCAGGCGTTGCAGTGCATTCGATGCTCGGCGTGCCTGAACGTCTGTCCGGTGTACGAGCGGACCGGAGGACACGCGTATGAGTCCGTGTACCCGGGGCCGATCGGCGCGATCGTCACGCCCCAGCTCAGCGCCCTGCACACGGGAGCATCGCTGCCCTGGGCCTCGTCGCTGTGCGGCGCCTGCTACGAGGTGTGCCCGGTCAAGATCGACATCCCCACGGTGCTCGTCCACCTCCGCGGCCGCGTGCTGCGCGAAACGCCGGCCGGAGCCTCGCGCGCCGAACGCCTGGCGATGCGCACGCTGGCCGGCGTTCTGAGCGACCGCCGGCGCTATGAGCTCGCGCAACGGGCCTTGCGCGCAGGCGCCTGGCCGCTGTCGCGCGACGGCCGGATCGAGCATCGGCTGCCGGCGCCGCTGGCGGGGTGGACGGCGGTCCGGGATCTGCCGGCGCCGCCGCGGCAGACGTTTCGCGAATGGTGGCGAGCGCGTAACGGGGCATCGGCGTGACCAGCGGAAGGGAGCTCATCCTGAGTCGGGTCCGGCAGGCGTTGAAGGAGGTGCCATCCAGCGAGCCGGCCTCCTGGGTTCCAGGGGAAGAAGATCAAGACCCGGACGCGGCATACGCGCGCACCGGACCCGGCGAGCGCAGCTCGCTGATCGAGCTGTTCACGGAGCGCTGCAGCGACTACCGAGCGACGGTGGTCCGCTGTGGGGTGGAGCAGAGCTCGGTCGCAGAGGCGGTGCAGGACGCCTGTATCCGTCGCGGCGTGCGCGAGCTGGTTCACCCTCGCGGGCTGCCGTCGGGCTGGATCCCCACCGAGGTTCGGGCGCGCGTCGATGAGCCCCCGCTGGCGGTGGCCGAGCTCGACGCCGCAGGTGTGGCGGCGCTGACCGGATGCGCGCTGGCGATCGCGTTGACGGGCACGATCGCGCTCGACGGCGGTGACACTCAGGGACGTCGCGCCGTCACGTTGGTGCCCGACGTGCACATCTGCGTTGTGCGCGCCGAGCAGATCGTGTTCGGCGTCCCCGAGGCGATCGAGACGCTCGGCCGCTCCGTGCGGAATGGGCGCCGGCCCCTGACCCTGATCTCAGGACCGTCGGCGACCTCGGACATCGAGCTCGAGCGGGTCGAGGGCGTGCACGGGCCCCGCCAGCTCGAGGTGATCGTCGCCGGCTGATGACTCGCCCTATCCGTCCTCCGAGGAGTAGTCGAACGTGGTCTCATAGGCGCAGCGCCCTTGGACCGAGAACACCAGCGGCCCGGCGTTTACGTCCACGAGATCGCTGAACAGCTCACGGCCTTGCCGGTGGTGGCCCGGGATCACGCAGGTGACAGGCTCCTGATCTGGGACCGGCCGACCTACGCGAACCTCCACCTTGCCGGGTGCTCTGAACCATCCCCGCCCCGGCGTGTGGTCGATCTCGAGCTCGGCGGCCTCGACGCCAATCAAGTTTGAGGGCTTGAACACCCACGGAAACTGCTTGCTGGGCGTCCCCCCGAGGCGACCGGTGAAGATGTCGGCGACCAGTCGGCGCTGACGCCGGTCACCGTGCGCGTCGACAAACAGCGCAAAGGTCCACGGGGAGCCGGGCTCATCATCGTGATAGCGGCTGGCCAGCACGACTTTCATCCCGGCCAGATCGGTTCCGTCCCTGCCGCCCCGTTCGATGATCCACGACAGCGCGCCGAGGCACTCCCCGTACGTCGATCGCCCGCCGGATCGGCCGCCGATCCGGCGGCAGGGGCAGATCGCTTCGCAATTGCACGCCTCCAGATAGGTGCCCGAGATCTGCCAGATCACGTGCCCCACGTCACCGCTGGGCAGCTTCATCCCCGCGAGTATCGCTGATGCCCGCGATGTCGTTTGCCGGCGGCGGTCCGCATCGGGGCGTTGCCCGCCCCAAGCGGCCCCGGCGCGTGACGCGGCAGTCAGCGCCGGAGCCGGTCAATCCGCTTGTCAGTGGCGTGATTTCCCAGGCCGCGCCGCGTCGGCAGCGCGCGCCAGGCCTTTCATGAACCTGAAGAACCCCGCCGATTGCCCGCGGAACAGCCCATCGTCAGTCAGGAACTTCAGCGCTCCCATCGCAGCTCCCTTGGTCTCGGTGGGGCGGATAAAAAAAAAAAAAAAAAAAATAGAATGAGAAAGAAGTGAGATGGTAGAGCGGTTGTGAAGTAGATGAACAGCAGAAGTGAGAGTTTAGAGAGTTATAGATAGATAATGGTTGAGTATAGCTAGGGAAGGAGAGAGTGAGTGAGAGAAGGGAATGGCTGTGTGTAGGAGCTTGAGAGCGGTGGCGTCGGCGGTCGCTAGGAAGAACTGTCTATCTGCTCGATAGAGAGGTCTCGGCGCTGATCGTCGAACGCGAGACGAACTTCTCCTCGAGGCGGTCGGCGAGCTGTCGCGTATCGAACCGGTCCTGGAGCCGGCGCGAGCCGGCGCGGTAGGTGGTGCTCATTCCGAGCCGCCCGCCAGGTCGGCTAACTCACGCGGGAGCACGTCGGCGCGGCTGTAATGCCCGACGCTGTCAAACCACCGCTTGGCGTGCAGGCCCCGGCGCAGGTCGCAGTCGGCGATCAGGATCCCCTCCTGGTCATACAGCGGGCCGGCGATCACCTCGCCCCAGGTGGGCTCGACCACGACCGCGCCGCCACACCCCAACACCTCCTTGCCGGCCGGCACCGGGACCGGAAAGTCGTCGGGGAACGCCGAGGCGGGAATGAACTGTGGCACTGATACCACGAACGCCCCCGACTCGATCGCGAGGTGCCGCATCGACGCCAGCCACCCGTCGCTGTCGTCGGCGGTGGGGGCCAGCCAGATCTGTGGCCCGCCGCGATACACCGCGTAGCGGGCGAGCGGCATTCGGTTCTCCCAGCAGATAAGGCCGCCGACCCGCGCCTCACAGGCCTCGACGACGGCGAGATCGTCTCCCGCGCCGATGCCATGAAAGACGCGTTCCTGCTGGGTCGGCATCAGCTTGCGGTGGCGCGCCAGCACGCCCGACGGACCGAGATAGACGAGCGTGTTGTAGAGAGTGCCGGGCCGGTCTGACTCGCGTTCGTTGACGCCGATCGCGCAGAACAGCTCCCGCTCGCGGCATACCTCGACGAGTCGATCGAGCAGCGGCCCGGGAACGTCGACCGCGTTGGCCCACAGCCGCTCCCAGAGCTCATCCCAGCCGCCGAAGCGCGTCGCGCTGACCGCCCAGGCATTTGACGGATACAGCGGGATGAAGCACTCGGGGAGCACCGCCAGCTGCGCTCCCTGGTCGGCCGCTTCGTTGAGCAGCTCCGCGGCCCGGTCGACGCAGCGCTCGGCGTCAAGGACAACCGGGGTCGCCTGGATTGCCGCCACACGCACGGTGGGAAATGCCGCCACGATCGGAGACTAACGCCCCCGGGCGGTAACGGAAGGGCGCTACCGCTCATCCCGGGTCGAAATGACCGATTGCGCCCTGGTCGCCGCTACCGCAGTGCCATCAGCAAGGCGTCAAAACCGAGCCGGGAACTGTTCGATGATCCCGCTGCTGAGCATGTCCGCCATGTCGATGATGTGGCCGATGTAGACGTCGTATTGGCGCACCGCGGCGGCGTAGTGGCCCTCGAGCTGGTCTACCGCCAGCGCCACCACCTGGTTGAGGTGAATGCGCATCATCGTTTTCATCGCGCCCAGAGACCAGTGGCGCGGATTGGCGGCGTGCAGAAAGGCGGCCACCTGGTTGCCATTGGCGTAGAACGCCGCCTTGGCCGTCGCGACCGCGTGGCGATCGCCGGACTTTGCCGCCTTCAGCACCGCGACCGCGGCGTTGATGTGGGCCTTGAGCAGGGCGGTCAACTGATTGCCAGCCTTGCGCCCGTAGTAGGGCTTGACCGCATTGCCGATGTCAGTCTGGTTGTGGAGCAGTCGAGCGATTACCAGCGGCGTATCCGGAAGGCCGCCGACGAAGTCCACAATCGCGCGCTCGGTCCACGTACCGTGGGCCTCCCACAGCGTGCGCATGTCGTCGTGCAGCGCGAGCGCCTTGGGGGAGATCGTGCTCTGCTTGGCGGGCGCCGCGCCGGTACCCACCAGCGAGCCGAGCGCGAACGTAGCTATCACCGCCGCGGTCACAGTGGCGGCCAGCGTACGCCGGGAATGGGCGATCAATGCAGTGTTCATCTGCCCTACTCCTCCTTTGCTGCGGTTGTCAACGACTGGTTAGCTGCGGCGGGTCCGCGAGTCTTACGTCGTGCACGGCATGGGGTGAGGCATCACCGCGACGGCCGCCCCATTTGCCAGGCAAGTGCTGTGAAATGCTTGGCAGCTGCCGGGAGGCTGACGCCACGATGAGAATCGCTCTGTTCATCACCTGCGTGAATGACACGCTCTTCCCGGATGCCGGAAAGGCGACGGTGCGGGTGCTCGAACGGCTCGGACACCGAGTTGAGTTTCCGCAGGAGCAGACCTGCTGCGGTCAGATGCACGGGAACTCGGGCTACGAGCGCGAGGCGCTTGGGCTGGCGTGGCGATTCGTGCGGGCGTTCTCCGACGACGGCTTTGATGCTGTGGTCACGCCGTCGGGGTCTTGCGCCGCAATGGTCCGACACCACTACCCGCGGCTCGCCGCCAACTCAGGCGATCCGGGGCTCGCGGCCGCCGTCGACGGTCTGGGGCCGCGAGTGTTCGAGCTGTCGGAGTTCCTGACCGGCGAGCTCGGGCTCGAGGATCTCGGTGCGTACTACCCGCACCGGGTGACCTACCACCCCAGCTGCCATGCCCTGCGGATGCTGCGCGTCGGCGAGGGTCCTCTGCGCCTGCTGCGCCGGGTGCGCGGGATCGACCTGGTCGAGCTGCCTGAGGCCACCACCTGCTGTGGCTTCGGCGGCACGTTCGCGGTCAAGAATGCCGATACCTCCGCGGCGATGCTCGCCGACAAGATCCGCACCATCCTCGATACCGGCGCCGAGGTCTGCACCGCGCTAGACAGCTCGTGTCTGATGCACATCGCGGGCGGCCTCACCCGCCAGCGCGCCGGCGTGCGGACTGTGCATCTGGCCGAGATCCTGGCGGCCGTCGAGGATCGATGACCGGGTTCCCGCAGGCCGCCAGGCGGGAGCTGCTCGATCCTCAGCTGCGGCACAACCTGCGCAAGGCGACGCACGCGATCCGCGACAAGCGAGCCCGCGCAATCGCCGAGCTCGAGGATTGGGAACAGCTGCGCGAAGCCGGGCGGCGGATCAAGGAGCGCGCCCTGCGCCACCTCGATGTCCACCTCGAAGCCTCGAGCGGCCGTGGTCGCCGCGGGCGGGAGCGTCCACTGGGCTCCCGATGGCACCACGGCAAACGCTGTGGTCGCCGAGCTGATCAGGGCCACGGGAAGTCGCGAGGTCGTCAAGGTCTAGTCGCTCACGACTGACGAGATCTCGCTCAACGAGGCGCTGGCCGCAGGGGGCATCACCGCGCACGAGACCGACCTTGCCGAGCTAATCATCCAGCTCGCCGGCGACCGTCCGTCGCACATTCTCGTGCCCGCGATTCACTACAACCGCGCCGAGATCCGCGAGCTGTTCCGCGCTCGGCTGCCCGGAACCGAGGCTCTCAGCGACGACCGGCGGCGCTCGCCGAGGCCGCGCGCAGATACCTGCGCGAGAGATTCCTCTCGGTGCCGGTGGCCATCAGCGGCGCCAACTTTGCGGTCGCCGAGACCGGCACCGTGTGTGTGGTCGAGTCAGAGGGCAACGGACGCATGTGCACGACGCTGCCGAGGACCCTGATCACGGTGATGGGGATCGAAAGGTGGTGCCCGGTTTGCCGACCTCGAGGTGATGCTCCAGTTGCTTCCACGCTCGTCGACTGCCGAGCGGATGAACCCCTACACGTCGCTGTGGACCGGTGTCACGCCGGGTGACGGACCGCAGGAGTTCCATCTCGTGCTCCTCGACGCGGGGCGCACCGATGCGCTCGCCGACACGGTCGGGCGCCAGGCGTTGCAGTGCTTCGATGCTCGGCGTGCCTGAACGTCTGTCCGGTGTACGAGCGGACCGGAGGACACGCGTATGAGTCCGTGTACCCGGGGCCGATCGGCGCGATCGTCACGCCCCAGCTCAGCGCCCTGCCACGGGAGCATCGCTGCCCTGGGCCTCGTCGCTGTGCGGCGCCTGCTACGAGGTGTGCCCGGTCAAGATCGACATCCCCACGGTGCTCGTCCACCTCCGCGGCCGCGTGCTGCGCGAAACGCCGGCCGGAGCCTCGCGTGCCGAACGCCTGGCGATGCGCCGCTGGCCGGCGTTCTGAGCGACCGCCGGCGCTAGAGCTCGCGCAACGGGCCTTGCGCGCAGGCGCCTGGCCGCTGTCGCGCGACGGCCGGATCGAGCATCGGCTGCCGGCGCCGCTGGCGGGGTGGACGGCGGTCCGGGATCTGCCGGCGCCGCCGCGGCAGACGTTTCGCGAATGGTGGCGAGCGCGTAACGGGGCATCGGCGTGACCAGCGGAAGGGAGCTCATCCTGAGTCGGATCCGGCAGGCGTTGAAGGAGGTGCCATCCAGCGAGCCGGCCTCCTGGGTTCCAGGGGACGAGATCAGACCCGGACGCGGCATACGCGCGCACCGGACCCGGCGAGCGCAGCTCGCTGATCGAGCTGTTCACGGAGCGCTGCAGCGACTACCGAGCGACGGTGGTCCGCTGTGGGGTGGAGCAGAGCTCGGTCGCAGAGGCGGTGCGGGACGCCTGTATCCGTCGCGGCGTGCGCGAGCTGGTTCACCCTCGCGGGCTGCCGTCGGGCTGGATCCCCACCGAGGTTCGGGCGCCGTCGATGAGCCCCCGCTGGCGGTGGCCGAGCTCGACGCCGCAGGTGTGGCGGCGCTGACCGGATGCGCGCTGGCGATCGCGTTGACGGGCCGATCGCGCTCGACGGCGGTGACACTCAGGGACGTCGCGCCGTCACGTTGGTGCCCGACGTGCACATCTGCGTTGTGCGCGCCGAGCAGATCGTGTTCGGCGTCCCCGAGGCGATCGAGACGCTCGGCCGCTCCGTGCGGAATGGGCGCCGGCCCCTGACCCTGATCTCAGGACCGTCGGCGACCTCGGACATCGAGCTCGAGCGGGTCGAGGGCGTGCACGGGCCCCGCCAGCTCGAGGTGATCGTCGCCGGCTGATGACTCGCCCTATCCGTCCTCCGAGGAGTAGTCGAACGTGGTCTCATAGGCGCAGCGCCCTTGGACCGAGAACACCAGCGGCCGGCGTTTACGTCCACGAGATCGCTGAACAGCTCACGGCCTTGCCGGTGGTGGCCCGGGATCACGCAGGTGACAGGCTCCTGATCGGGACCGGCCGACCTACGCGAACCTCCACCTTGCCGGGTGCTCGACCATCCCCGCCCCGGCGTGTGGTCGATCTCGAGCTCGGCGCCTCGACGCCAATCAAGTGGGGCTGACCCCCGACGCCGCGGGCGCCCCCCGAGGCGACCGGTGAAGAGTCGGCGACGTCGGCGCGACGCCGGCCGTGCGCGCGACAACAGCGCAAGGCACGGGGGCCGGGCCCACGTGAAGCGGCGGCCGCCGACCCCGGCGACGGGCCGCGCGCGGCCGACAGCGCGCGGGCCCCGCGCGACGCCGCGGCGGCGGCGGCGGCGGGGCGCGCCGCGCCGCCCGAAGGGCGGCAGACCGGCCCGCCCGCGGGCGCGGCCGGGGGGGGGGGGGTCGTCGGCCGGGAGGACGTCGCAGGCCCATTCGGCCCGCTTCCAGTCCGGGATCGGAGCCTCCGTGTCGGCCTGGGGCACGAACCGTGAGCGCTCGATCAGCGCCATGCGATGGATATAGCGCGGGCAGTTGGGGAACACCTGCGTGGCTCGCACCCGGACGACGAGCTGAGCTCCCGGATAACTTGCGATCAGGTCGTCGGACTCATCGATGCTCGCGATGCCGTTCACGCGTAGTCGCGACGGTCGAGCGGCGGTGAAGTCGATGAACAGCATGCCCACGTGCGGGTTCTCGAGCACGTTCCCCATCGACAGATACATGCCGTTGCCGTCATAGCTCGGGAAGGCGAGCGTGCGCTCGTCGAGCACGCGCACGAATCCCGGCTCGCCGCCCTTGTAGGAGCATTGCGGGCGGCCCTCGGCGTCGGCGGTCGCCAGGAAGAACATGTCCATCCGCTCGATGAACGCGAGGTCATCGGCGCCGATCGTCGAACGCGAGACGAACTTCTCCTCGAGGCGGTCGGCGAGCCGTCGCGTATCGAACCGGTCCTGGAGCCGGCGCGAGCCGGCGCGGTAGGTGGTGCTCATTCCGAGGCGCCCGCCAGGTCGGCTAACTCACGCGGGAGCACGTCGGCGCGGCTGTAATGCCCGACGCTGTCAAACCACCGCTTGGCGTGCAGGCCCCGGCGCAGGTCGCAGTCGGCGATCAGGATCCCCTCCTGGTCATACAGCGGGCCGGCGATCACCTCGCCCCAGGTGGGCTCGACCACGACCGCGCCGCCACGCCCGAACACCTCCTTGCCGGCCGGCACCGGGACCGGAAAGTCGTCGGGGAACGCCGAGGCGGGAATGAACTGCGGCACTGATACCACGAACGCCCCCGACTCGATCGCGATGTGCCGCATCGACGCCAGCCACCCGTCGCTGTCGTCGGCGGTGGGGGCCAGCCAGATCTGTGGCCCGCCGCGATACACCGCGTAGCGGGCGAGCGGCATTCGGTTCTCCCAGCAGATAAGGCCGCCGACCCGCGCCTCACAGGCCTCGACGACGGCGAGATCGTCTCCCGCGCCGATGCCATGAAAGACGCGTTCCTGCTGGGTCGGCATCAGCTTGCGGTGGCGCGCCAGCACGCCCGACGGACCGAGATAGACGAGCGTGTTGTAGAGCGTGCCGGGCCGGTCTGACTCGCGTTCGTTGACGCCGATTGCGCAGAACAGCTCCCGCTCGCGGCATACCTCGACGAGCCGATCGAGCAGCGGCCCGGGAACGTCGACCGCGTTGGCCCACAGCCGCTCCCAGAGCTCATCCCAGCCGCCGAAGCGCGTCGCGCTGACCGCCCAGGCATTTGACGGATACAGCGGGATGAAGCACTCGGGGAGCACCGCCAGCTGCGCTCCCTGGTCGGCCGCTTCGTTGAGCAGCTCCGCGGCCCGGTCGACGCAGCGCTCGGCGTCAAGGACAACCGGGGTCGCCTGGATTGCCGCCACACGCACGGTGGGAAATGCCGCCACGAACGGAGACTAACGCCCCCGGGCGGTAACGGAAGGGCGCTACCGCTCATCCCGGATCGAAATGAGCGATTGCGCCCTGGTCGCCGCTACCGCAGTGCCATCAGCAAGACGTCAAAACCGAGCCGGAAACTGTTCGATGATCCCGCTGCTGAGCATGTCCGCCATGTCGATGATGTGGCCGATGTAGACGTCGTATTCGGCGACCGCGGCGGCGTAGTGGCCCTCGAGCTGGTCTACCGCGAGCGCCACCACCTGGTTGAGGTGAATGCGCATCATCGTTTTCATCGCGCCCAGAGACCAGTGGCGCGGATTGGCGGCGTGCAAAAAGGCGGCCACCCGGTTGCCATTGGCGTAGAACGCCGCCTTGGCCGTCGCGACCGCGTGGCTATCGCCGGACTTTGCCGCCTTCAGCACCGCGACCGCGGCGTTGATGTGGGCCTTGAGCAGGGCGGTCAACTGATTGCCGGCCTTGCGCCCGTAGTAGGGCTTGACCGCATTGCCGATGTCAGTCTGGTTGTGGAGCAGTCGAGCGATTACCAGCCGCGTATCCGGAAGGCCGCCGACGAAGTCCACAATCGCGCGCTCGGTCCACGTCCCATGGGCCTCCCACAGCGCGCGCATGTCGTCGTGCAGCGCGAGCGCCTTGGGGGAGATCGTGCTCCGCTTGGCGGAAGCCGCGCCGGGACCCATCAGGGAGCCGAGCGCGAACGTGGCTACCACCGCCGTGGTCACAGTGGCGGCCAGCGCACGCCGGGGATGGGCGATCAATGCAGTGTTCATCTGCCCTACTCCTCCTTTGCTGCGGTTGTCAACGACTGGTTAGCTGCGGCGGGTCCGCGAGTCTTACGTCGCGCACGGCATGGGGTGAGGCATCACCGCGACGGCCGCCCCATTTGCCAGGCAAGTGCTGTGAAATGCTTGGCAGCTGCCGGGAGGCTGACGCCACGATGAGAATCGCTCTGTTCATCACCTGCGTGAATGACACGCTCTTCCCGGATGCCGGAAAGGCGACGGTGCGGGTGCTCGAACGGCTCGGACACCGAGTTGAGTTTCCGCAGGAGCAGACCTGCTGCGGTCAGATGCACGGGAACTCGGGCTACGAGCGCGAGGCGCTTGGGCTGGCGTGGCGATTCGTGCGGGCGTTCTCCGACGACGGCTTTGATGCTGTGGTCACGCCGTCGGGGTCTTGCGCCGCAATGGTCCGACACCACTACCCGCGGCTCGCCGCCAACTCAGGCGATCCGGCGCTCGCGGCCGCCGTCGACGGTCTGGGGCCGCGAGTGTTCGAGCTGTCGGAGTTCCTGACCGGCGAGCTCGGGCTCGAGGATCTCGGTGCGTACTACCCGCACCGGGTGACCTACCACCCCAGCTGCCATGCCCTGCGGATGCTGCGCGTCGGCGAGGGTCCTCTGCGCCTGCTGCGCCGGGTGCGCGGGATCGACCTGGTCGAGCTGCCCGAGGCCACCACCTGCTGTGGCTTCGGCGGCACGTTCGCGGTCAAGAATGCCGATACCTCCGCGGCGATGCTCGCCGACAAGATCCGCACCATCCTCGATACCGGCGCCGAGGTCTGCACCGCGCTAGACAGCTCGTGTCTGATGCACATCGCGGGCGGCCTCACCCGCCAGCGCGCCGGCGTGCGGACTGTGCATCTGGCCGAGATCCTGGCGGCCGTCGAGGATCGATGACCGGGTTCCCGCAGGCCGCCAGGCGGGAGCTGCTCGATCCTCAGCTGCGGCACAACCTGCGCAAGGCGACGCACGCGATCCGCGACAAGCGAGCCCGCGCAATCGCCGAGCTCGAGGATTGGGAACAGCTGCGCGAAGCCGGGCGGCGGATCAAGGAGCGCGCCCTGCGCCACCTCGATGTCCACCTCGAAGCACTCGAGCGTGCCGTGGTCGCCGCGGGCGGGAGCGTCCACTGGGCTCCCGATGGCACCACGGCAAACGCTGTGGTCGCCGAGCTGATCAGGGCCACGGGAAGTCGCGAGGTCGTCAAGGTCAAGTCGCTCACGACTGACGAGATCTCGCTCAACGAGGCGCTGGCCGCAGGGGGCATCACCGCGCACGAGACCGACCTTGCCGAGCTAATCATCCAGCTCGCCGGCGACCGTCCGTCGCACATTCTCGTGCCCGCGATTCACTACAACCGCGCCGAGATCCGCGAGCTGTTCCGCGCCCGGCTGCCCGGAACCGAGGCCCTCAGCGACGACCCGGCGGCGCTCGCCGAGGCCGCGCGCAGATACCTGCGCGAGAGATTCCTCTCGGTGCCGGTGGCCATCAGCGGCGCCAACTTTGCGGTCGCCGAGACCGGCACCGTGTGTGTGGTCGAGTCAGAGGGCAACGGACGCATGTGCACGACGCTGCCGAGGACCCTGATCACGGTGATGGGGATCGAAAAGGTGGTGCCCCGGTTTGCCGACCTCGAGGTGATGCTCCAGTTGCTTCCACGCTCGTCGACTGCCGAGCGGATGAACCCCTACACGTCGCTGTGGACCGGTGTCACGCCGGGTGACGGACCGCAGGAGTTCCATCTCGTGCTCCTCGACGCGGGGCGCACCGATGCGCTCGCCGACACGGTCGGGCGCCAGGCGTTGCAGTGCATTCGATGCTCGGCGTGCCTGAACGTCTGTCCGGTGTACGAGCGGACCGGAGGACACGCGTATGAGTCCGTGTACCCGGGGCCGATCGGCGCGATCGTCACGCCCCAGCTCAGCGCCCTGCACACGGGAGCATCGCTGCCCTGGGCCTCGTCGCTGTGCGGCGCCTGCTACGAGGTGTGCCCGGTCAAGATCGACATCCCCACGGTGCTCGTCCACCTCCGCGGCCGCGTGCTGCGCGAAACGCCGGCCGGAGCCTCGCGCGCCGAACGCCTGGCGATGCGCACGCTGGCCGGCGTTCTGAGCGACCGCCGGCGCTATGAGCTCGCGCAACGGGCCTTGCGCGCAGGCGCCTGGCCGCTGTCGCGCGACGGCCGGATCGAGCATCGGCTGCCGGCGCCGCTGGCGGGGTGGACGGCGGTCCGGGATCTGCCGGCGCCGCCGCGGCAGACGTTTCGCGAATGGTGGCGAGCGCGTAACGGGGCATCGGCGTGACCAGCGGAAGGGAGCTCATCCTGAGTCGGATCCGGCAGGCGTTGAAGGAGGTGCCATCCAGCGAGCCGGCCTCCTGGGTTCCAGGGGACGAAGATCAAGACCCGGACGCGGCATACGCGCGCACCGGACCCGGCGAGCGCAGCTCGCTGATCGAGCTGTTCACGGAGCGCTGCAGCGACTACCGAGCGACGGTGGTCCGCTGTGGGGTGGAGCAGAGCTCGGTCGCAGAGGCGGTGCGGGACGCCTGTATCCGTCGCGGCGTGCGCGAGCTGGTTCACCCTCGCGGGCTGCCGTCGGGCTGGATCCCCACCGAGGTTCGGGCGCGCGTCGATGAGCCCCCGCTGGCGGTGGCCGAGCTCGACGCCGCAGGTGTGGCGGCGCTGACCGGATGCGCGCTGGCGATCGCGTTGACGGGCACGATCGCGCTCGACGGCGGTGACACTCAGGGACGTCGCGCCGTCACGTTGGTGCCCGACGTGCACATCTGCGTTGTGCGCGCCGAGCAGATCGTGTTCGGCGTCCCCGAGGCGATCGAGACGCTCGGCCGCTCCGTGCGGAATGGGCGCCGGCCCCTGACCCTGATCTCAGGACCGTCGGCGACCTCGGACATCGAGCTCGAGCGGGTCGAGGGCGTGCACGGGCCCCGCCAGCTCGAGGTGATCGTCGCCGGCTGATGACTCGCCCTATCCGTCCTCCGAGGAGTAGTCGAACGTGGTCTCATAGGCGCAGCGCCCTTGGACCGAGAACACCAGCGGCCCGGCGTTTACGTCCACGAGATCGCTGAACAGCTCACGGCCTTGCCGGTGGTGGCCCGGGATCACGCAGGTGACAGGCTCCTGATCTGGGACCGGCCGACCTACGCGAACCTCCACCTTGCCGGGTGCTCTGAACCATCCCCGCCCCGGCGTGTGGTCGATCTCGAGCTCGGCGCCCTCGACGCCAATCAAGTTTGAGGGCTTGAACACCCACGGAAACTGCTTGCTGGGCGTCCCCCCGAGGCGACCGGTGAAGATGTCGGCGACCAGTCGGCGCTGACGCCGGTCACCGTGCGCGTCGACAAACAGCGCAAAGGTCCACGGGGAGCCGGGCTCATCATCGTGATAGCGGCTGGCCAGCACGACTTTCATCCCGGCCAGATCGGTTCCGTCCCTGCCGCCCCGTTCGATGATCCACGACAGCGCGCCGAGGCACTCCCCGTACGTCGATCGCCCGCCGGATCGGCCGCCGATCCGGCGGCAGGGGCAGATCGCTTCGCAATTGCACGCCTCCAGATAGGTGCCCGAGATCTGCCAGATCACGTGCCCCACGTCACCGCTGGGCAGCTTCATCCCCGCGAGTATCGCTGATGCCCGCGATGTCGTTTGCGCCGCGGCGGTCCGCATCGGGGCGTGCCCGCCCCAAGCGGCCCCGGCGCGTGACGCGGCAGTCAGCGCCGGAGCCGGTCAATCCGCTTGTCAGTGGCGTGATTTCCCAGGCCGCGCCGCGTCGGCAGCGCGCGCCAGGCCTTTCATGAACCTGAAGAACCCCGCCGATTGCCCGCGGAACAGCCCATCGTCAGTCAGGAACTTCAGCGCTCCCATCGCAGCTCCCTCGGTCTCGGTGGGGCGGATGATCGCGCAGCGGGGGAATTTGCGGCTCAAGAAGAAAGTCGGTTCGGGCATGATCAGGTTGGTCTGAAACAGCTCGCCACCGAACGGCGGGGAGTTGAGGTCGGGGAACACGAGCCCGTTGGTCGGGTCAGTGACCGCCGGGGCGTTGCCGGCCTTGTCACTCCAGGTCTGAAAGTGCATCGTCTCGGTCGGACCGATGCTGAGCAGGACGCGTAGTACCTCAGCGTCACTGACTCGCTGAGCGAGTGACGGATAGAGGCTGGTGCCGCCCTGTTCGATGGTGGCGAAGTGAAAGCCTGCCGTGTTGGCGATTGCCTGGAGGTGGTCAGTCGGTGCCAAGTCGGCGTCCGTCCTCGGGATGGCCGGGAACTTGCCTTTCAGTAGCCCTGGAACGGCGGGCGGGGTAGTGCCACCGAGATCGGGGTTCTTGTTCGAGCTGCGGTACCGCGTCCACCAGGTCGTGTCCACGGTCAGCTCCATCAGGTTGGTGAGCCGCTTTATCTGCCGCGCGCCGCTGGCCTTGCTGCTCGGCAGCGTGCGGAACGGCTCCAGGTTGACGGGCCGCCCGCCGCGGGCCTTGAGGTAGGCATTGAGAAACTCGAAGTGGGTGAACTCGTCATCGGTGTTGTCATGGATGTACTGCGCCATGTCCGAGTCAAGCATGGCCACGGCGGCCGTATATGCGGCATTTCCGGTTCCACCCGGCACTTCGCGGTCCTGGATGCCGCCCAGCTCGTTGTATTGCAGCCAGAAGTCCGCCTCCAGGGTCTCCAGGGCCGCGAGAAAGCGAAGGATCGCCTCATCTCCCTTGGTGAGGCGGGTCCGTGCCTGAGCCAGGGGCACGTCAGCCAGCATTCCGATGCTCAGCGCTCCCGCGCCGGCACCGACGAGAAACGACCGGCGGCTCAGAGGACTCTCGTTGTTGGCCGTTTGCAACGCCTGTGTACTCATTCAGTGCTCCATTTCTGCTTGGAAGTAACAGCCATCCCGTGACTCCAGCGTGGGTCCACGAGTGCAACAACACAACTTCAAATCGGCCGAGGCGTCGATTACGTCATGTGCTCACCATCCGGATCCGCGAGGGATTTAATGGCCGGAACTCCTGCCCATGCCGTCTCTGACGCACGAGTGGACCATTCCTTCCCGTGCGGCGGCGGAGTTTTGGGAGCGCTGCGTGTGCGTGCGCGGACGGGTCAGTCCAGCCAGCCGTGTCCGGCTGGGCGTGTGGAGCAGGCGCTAGCCTCGATTCGTCAGTAACGGTCGGGTGATGCCGATCGGGGTGAGGTCTGGGTGTGAGTGGCCGGGGGCTGCGTCGGTTGAGGTGGTCTGGTGGCGTGGGGTGCTGGCGTGGCGTGTCGCAGCCCGTCGTCGGGGCGTTTTCGCGTAGCCGTTGGGGGCAGCCCCGCCAATCGTGGTCGTGGTGGTGGCGCTCGGCTGGTCAGCCGGGCACGGGGAGCGCTTGGAGGCGTTTGAATGCGCGGAGGATCGCGTCGGCCCAGGGCCAGTCGGCGGGGAGGTGCAGAGTCACTTGGCGGGCGTGGCGGGTGAGCTGGCCGGCGACGTGCAGGATCCGGTAGCGCAGGCGCTTGGGCTCGCAGAGCTGGTGTTCGCCGTCGAGCGTGAGCAGCTGCGTCCAGACCATGACGTCGTGCGCAGCCAGGGCGAGCTCGAGCCACGCGGCGTTCGCGTCGAAGGAGTGGAACGGCAGGTAGGTGGCGCCGGTCGCCTTCAGCGTCTTGACGCGATCCTCGACTTGGGCGTGCTGGCGATGCAGTGCTTCGAGCGCGGCGATGTCGTGGTCGTCTTGGTCGGTGATGAAGCACTGGAAGCGATGCCCGTCCAGGTCGGTGAAGGAGAGCTGCGCGCCGGGGTGCGGGCGCTCGCGCCGGCAGATCAGCCGCGTGCCCTCAGGCCAGTCGGGCAGGTTGACCGTGCCGGTCAGCTCGGTCACCCACGCCCCGTCGCGCGGCTGGCTGTCCTGATCGACAGCAGCCCGCCACGCCGATTCTCCAAGCGACAGCAGCCCTTGGCGCACCGGCTCGGTCAGCGGATAGCCAAACGAGAATCGGATCTGTGTCTCGCGGCAGGCGTCGGCGAGATCGTGGCTCGCGCCGGCGGAGTCCGAGCGCGCGAGGATCTCGCGATCCAGCGCGCTCTGGGGCAACTGCTCGAGCGCCAGGTCCAGCAGCTCAAGATGATCCTCGGCGTTATTGGCGCCCGCGTTCCCCGGTCTGAGGATCCCGCCGAGCACCTCGCGCCCGCAGCTGACCAGCAGCGGGTTGAAGCCGACCGCCCTTGTAATGCCCGGCCGCGCGCTCCTTCTCAGAATGCACATCGATCGGGGTCGCGTCGAAGTCGAGGATCACCCGCTTGGGCTGTGCGCCCGCCGCCCACGCCCGCGACCGGGCTGCCGCCCTGGCCGCCCGGATCGCGGCAAGCTCGCTCTCGCCGATCGAGAGCACCACCCGCCGCGCCGTCGAGACCGACGCCACATCCCCGAACAACGATAGCCTGGCCGGCGAGCGCCACCAGGTCCGACACGCACCGACCACCGTCGGCGAGCATCACCGCCAGATCGCAGAACACACGCCCAGGCTCATGGCCCGAGCGACGCTCCCGCGTGTCCGCAAGCGCGTCGCACAGCCCGCCGGTCAGGCCAACACGATCAGCGACCAACGCCAACCACGACGTCCCGCCGCGAGAGGACAAACCCGTGCCGTCCGCCCTGACATCTACCGTCTTTGCACTCCAACGTCCCATCACCTTCACGGTGAACCTCCTGAGCGGGGGGATCGACGACCAGACATCCAGATCCTCCCTGCTCAGGCGGACGTTTCAGACCCCCCAACGCCACTCGGCCCCGGCGCTACTGACGAATCGAGGCTAGGCGTGCGTCCGCCGAGGGCACGATCCGGCCCTCGCCATCGAGCACAAATCCGGGCAGCCCGAAACTCGTCTCGAGCAGCCGCGGGACCTCGTCGCGAGTAACGGGTACGGTCGTGCGGCTGTCGGGGGAGCGCTCGGTGAGCGCAAGGTCATCCCAGTCGCTGAGCGAGATCCGCGTGCCGTCGCGCCGCTGGGAGGTGACGATCAAGCCGGTGACGAAGGGAGAACGGGGGTGAGTGCAGGTGAACCAGTTACTGGTCACAAGGTCGACGAATGGGACGGGCTCGGCGACGAATCCGTAGAGGTCATTCCATTGCGCGTCCTCGGCCAGCTGCAACACGAGCTCCTGTCCGTCCTCCACGACGCGATACAGCCAGCCCGCCTGGTCGTATACGCCCCCCGGGCCGAACGGAATCGGCTCCAGGAGCGCGTCGACGCCGAAGCCGACGTCCGCGTGCCAGACGCTGCCTTCCATGCGCACGCGAAGCACGAGATGGGTGCGCGGTCGCGGTGACCCGGCGGCCGCGCCCCTCCTGACCCGCGCGAGCAACAGGTCGACCTCGGCTCCGAGCGCGTCAAGCGCGGACTTCAGCAGCAGATTGTGCTCAAAGCAATACCCGCCCCGGCGCTCGGCGACCAGCTTGCGCTCGAGCGCCGCCTGGTCGAGCGACACCGGCACGCCGCGTTGCGGATCGAGATTCTCGAAGGGAATCGAGGTTACGTGCGCTCGGTGCAGCTCCGCGAGGCTCGGGCGCCCCCGTACCCCAATCCGTTCGAGGTACGCATCCAGGTCCAGCACGAGGCCGCACTGTATCGCGCGCCTGGTGGCGCGCCCCCGCGGGGCGCATGGCGCCGCGCGATCGGTAGGTCACTGCTGTGGCGCTGGACCCGAGGGCCCAGCGCCAGCGCTTCCTAGATGTTGCCGTCGCCGTCGCTCGCGGCGCCGTTGTTATCGCCGTCCGCATCGCCACCGTTGCCCTGCGGGATGCTGCTGGCAGTCGGGGGCGGAGGAGCTGCGGTGGTCGGAGGTGCGGCCGCCGCAGTCGTGGGGGGCGGTGCCGCTGCGGTCGTGGGAGGTGCAGCCGCTGCGGTGGTCGGGGGCGGGGGCGCCGAGGTCGTGGCGGGCGCCGGCGCGGGGGTCGTGGCCGCTGCCGCTTGCGCCTTGTGAGCGTGATGTACGTGATGGACTCGGTGCCGCATGTGGTGGTGAGCCGGCTTTGCCGCGGCGGCTGTGGTGGTGCTCGAGCTGGGCTGCGGCGAGGACGCACCGGCATGTGTGGTCGCCGAGGTGCCGCCGCATGCTGCGAGCGCCAGCGCTGCGGCTATCAGCAGGCCGATCAGGCCGATCGGGGTACGGGTCTTGGTGCTGGTCATCGGGATGGCTCCGTTTCTGGGTTTGGCTGGGTCGTCTGGGTATGGCCGCGTGCAATCACGCGGCGGGTAGCGCGGCGCCGCGCACCGCGATCCACGCGCGGGCTCGTGCGTCACTCTTCTCTGGTCTGGTGCTCCGGCTTGTGGCCGGCGCTCAAAGCGCGCTTGCCGGCGCTCGAAGCGCTCTTGATGGCCGCGGAGGAAGCCTGTGTTTCAGGAAGACGCTGGTCGAGCCGATACCTTCCCCGACGGCTGATTTCGGCTGCTCATCGGCATATGGCTGGCACGCTCACATCCAACGCGGTCAACGCCCTCAGGACGCGGGCATGGTGACCGGCAGCGCCTCGTCATCGCCGGAGGCCGAGGAACGCTTTGCGCCCTTGCTCGGCGAGGCCCGCTTCGGCTTTGAGTTCGCGGGACTGCTCGCCGACGCGGGGCTACATCCACCGCGGCGCCAGCCCGACGCGCCTCCGGTCCTGCTGATCCCGGGTTTCATGGCCGGAGACACCTCACTGTTCGTGCTCCGCTCGTGGCTTCGGCTGCGCGGCCATGCGGTCGGGATGAGCGGCATCCGCGTCAACGTCGACTGCGCCGAGCGCGCCGTCACGCGGCTGCAGGAGCACCTGCGGGCGTTTGCGTCGGCCGCGGGTGCGCCCGTGATCGTGATCGGCCAGAGCCGCGGGGGGATGCTCGCCCGCTGTCTCGCGGTCCGCGAGCCGAAGCTCGTCACCACGCTCATTACCCTCGGATCGCCGGTGCTCGATCAGCTGGCCGTGTCTGTTCCGGTGTTGAGGATCATCCGGTCGGTCGCGCTGCTGGCTCAGTTCGGTATCCCGGGTACCTTCTCCCGCGCCTGCGCCGACGGCGACTGCTGCGCGCAGTTCCGGGACGATCTCGCCGCGACGCTGCCGGCGAGCGTCAAGGCCACGGCCATCTTCTCGCGCAGCGACGGGATCGTCGATTGGCGCGCCTGCCTGGACCCCGACGCCGAGCAGGTGGAGGTAAGCTCGAGTCACTGCGGGATGGCCGTCAACGCCGAGGTCTATCGCGTGCTCGAGCGCGTTCTCGTCCCCGTGCGCTGAGGGGGCACTCGATCGGCCGCCTCTACGACGAGATCGGGGCGACCTACAGTGGCCAGCGACGGACCGAGCCGAGGATCGCCCACCGGATCTGGGAGGCGCTCGGCGACGCGCGGACGGTCCTCAACGTCGGCGCCGGAACCGGCTCCTACGAGCCGCCGGACCGCGAGGTGGTGGCGGTCGAGCCGTCGGCCGTCATGCGCGCGCAGCGTCCCCGGGGCGCCGCGCCGTGCATAGCCGCCGAGGCGGAGTCGCTTCCCTTCGGCGACCGGGCTTTTGACGCGGCGATGGCGGTGCTGTCCGACCACCACTGGCGCAATCCGATCGGCGGGTTGCGCGAGATGGCGCGAGTCGCCAGACGGGTCGTCGTGTTTCAGTGGGACAACAAACGCCCCACCGACTTCTGGCTTGTGCGCGACTACCTACCCGAGTTCGCCGTGCTCGTCGCCGGACAACCCACGCTCGCCGAACGGGCGCGGGCGATCGGCGCGGCGATGGACCCCGTGCCGATCCCCTGGAACTGCGTCGATGGGTTCTTCCATGCCTACTGGCGGCGGCCGGCGGCGTATCTCCAGGAGCCGGTCCGGCGCGGCACGTCGGTGTGGTCACGGGTAGGTCCAGAGGTTGAACGACGCGCGGTGGCGGACCTTGCAGCCGACCTCGAGTCGGGCCTCTGGGAGCAGCGCAACCGAGCGCTCCTGGAGCTGGACGCAGCCGACCTCGGCGCCCGGCTGCTGGTCGCCTGAGGAGCGGCCGTGGGCGGTGTCAGTAGTTGCCCGAGAGGAGGTCCCACGCCCGGCGCAGCTTCGGGTGCGCCGGTCCGCCCTCGGTCGGATCGTCTCGCATCACCGCCGGATTGGCGCTCGGGCGGGGCAGGGCATGAGATGCAGCCGCGTCGAGCTTGAGCGTCACCGCCCGCTCGTGAATTGCATCGACGTCGTCGGCGTCGGCGAACCGGTGCTCATGGTGCAGCGCGCCGGCATGATCGGCGATCACGATCCCGTCAAAGACGTCTTCCTCGGGGACGGCAAGGACGTGAGCGACGCTCCCGACCTCAACGCCGTCGGAGCTGTAGACGGGCGTGCCCGGCTCGAGTACCTCGTAGGAGATCGGCGCCCCGGCGTCCATGGGGGGCGAGGATACTGAGACCTTGGTCGATCTTGGCCGCTATTCGACCAAGATCGCACAATCACTGGCTCAGCGCCCGAGCAGGGATGAGACATCCGCCACCGGCCCGAGGTGGGCGAGCTTCTCCGGATTGACGATCGAGTTCACGCTCGTGATTTGGCCGCCGGCGATCTCGAGCACCCAGACGCCCACCAGCCGCTCGTCGCCGTCGAGCAGCAGGGCGCCGGCGGTCCCGTTGACCTCGACCGGCCGGATCGAGGCGCCGGGGATGCGCGCGCCCACCTTGAGCCAGTTGTGCAGCGTGCGAGCGACGCGGTTGCGCCCGCGCAGCGAGCGGGCGAGCGCCGGGACCTTGCCGCCACCGTCTCCGGTCAGCACCACGTCGTGGGCCAGCAGCGCCTCCAGGGCACCGAGGTCGCCCTCCTGCGCCGCGGCGAAGAACCGCCGGGTGAGCTCGTCGCGCTGCTCGCGGGAGGTCTGAAAGCGTGGCCGCCGCCGCTCGACGTGCCGTCTGGCGCGGAAGGCGAGCTGGCGCACGTTGTCCTCGCTCTTGCCCACGATCCGCGCAATCTCGGCATAGCCGTAGTCGAACACCTCGCGCAGCAGCAGGACTGCGCGCTGCTCGGGCGACAGGCTCTCGAGCAGCACCAGCATCGCCATCGACAGCGAGTCGGCCATCTCGGCCTGCTGCGCCGGGTCGTCGGCGGTATCGGTCAGGATCGGCTCGGGAAGCCAATCGCCGACATATCGCTCCCGGCGCGCTCTGGCCGAACGTAGCTCGTCGATCGCCAGCCGCGTCGTCACCGTCGCGACGAATGCACGCGGCGACTCGAGCTCCTCGCCCTCGGGCTTGCGGCCCGCTCGGCATCCGGCCTCGCCTTTTGGGCCACCGCCCGAGTCATCCGGCTGCAGCGCCCGATGGACTTTCAGCAGCGCCTCCTGGACGACATCCTCGGCCTCAGCGACGCTGCCGAGCATCCGATAGGCGATCGCGAACGACACCGGGCGCAACTCGTCGAGCAGCTGCTCGTCGACGTCGGGCCTGCGCTCGCGCGCGTCGGTCATCACGGCACGGTCCTCATGTCGCAAAGCCGTGCCGCCAGCTGGGGTGGTGCGGTCGCCAGCCAAATTCCCTCTTGGCCTTGGCGTTCGACGCTCCCCTGATGTCGGTCATCATCACCGCTCCGGCCTCGCCCGCGAACAGGCGGCCGACGAATCGCGGCACTCGCCACGGCTTCGCCGCTCCGAGCTGGTTTGCCAGCTCTACAAGCCACTCGGCGACCGGTGCCGGATCATCGTCAACGACGTTATAGATCCCGCGCGAGCCATGGTCGACCGCGGCCACGGTGGCGTCGGCGGCGTCTGCCACATGGACAAACGACCACACGCCGGCGCCGTCACCGACCACCGGAAGCTTACGCTGGCGGACCATCTCAAACTGCTCGCCGCCGGGTGCCAGGGAGGTACCCGGGCCATACAGGGCGCCGTAGCGCAGCACGATCCCTTCGGTCCAGTCGGCGCCGGTGACCGCCGCCTCCAGGTGCCGGATCGCCTGAAGCGACTGCACCATTTCCCTTGCCGGGTTCGGGTCCAGCGGATCCTCCTCGCTCTTGACCGGCCCCCCGGTGCGGGCGTAGGGCCAGCTGGCGTAGCTCTGCGCGATAAACCTCCGCACCCCGACCACGCGGCCCGCCGACAGCAGGTGATCGGTGCCCTCGGTCCGCAGGCGGTTGGTCAACGCAAAGCTGCGATCCCAGTGACGCGTGCCCAGCGCGGCGATCGCCGTCAGCTCGTGGATGATCACCTCGGGCTCGGTCTTGCCGACCACATCGGCGACCTGATCGGGATCGAGCGCGTCGGCGAGCACCGGGGTGGCGCCAAGCTCGATCAGCGTCGCCTGCTTGGACTCGCTCCGGGTCATGCCGATCACCTGATGGCCAGCCGAGACCAGCCTCGGCACGAGCTGCCTGCCAACCGCTCCGGTAGCTCCTGCGACGAAAACCTTCATCTTGGGCTCCTCTAATCGTTTGATCTCTCTGACGAGAGAGCCCGTCCACCTGTGACAGCGGGCCGAGGGGTCCTGACAGACTGCCGGGCGTGATGCTCTATGACCGGATCGGCACGGCTTACGCCCAGCAGCGCCGCGCGGATCCTCGGATCGCGGCAGCCGTGCGAGCGGCGCTCGGCGACGCGCGCACGGTCGTCAATGTCGGCGCCGGCGCCGGTTCCTACGAGCCCAGCGACCGCATCGTGGTGGCCGTCGAGCCCTCGGCGACGATGCGTGCCCAGCGACCCCCGGGCGCCGCCGCCTGCCTCGACGCCAGCGCCGAGAGCCTGCCGCTGCCCGACGCGAGCTTTGACGCCGCGATGGCCATCTACACCGACTTTCACTGGGCCGATCCGGCCCGCGGGATCGCCGAGATGGTCCGCGTCAGCACCAGCAGCGTCGTCGTGCTCACCGTCGACCGCAGCGTCGCCGATCGCTACTGGCTGACCGGCGACTACCTACCCGGCGCCAACGACCTGTTCCGGCCTCTGTCTCGCCTTACCGCCGAGTTTCCCGGCCACTGCGAGATCGTCCCGGTGCCGATCCCGCACGACTGCGTGGACGGCTTCGCCCACGCGTTCTGGCGCCGTCCGCGCCGCGTGCTCGAGGCGCACCGGCATTCCACGTTCGCGATCTTCGACCGGCTGCCCGAGGCCACCGTCCGCGAAGGGCTCGAACGCCTGCGCGCAGACCTCGACGACGGCACCTGGCAGCGGCGCAACGCGCAGCTGGACGGCCTGCAGGAGCTCGACCTCGGTCACCGACTGGTCGTCTGGCGACACCCTGCGCGATCGCGCAAGGGTCAGCCGACCTTCGTATAGACCACCGCGCTGTCGGCGACGCAGCACGAGCCGAGGTAGTTGTGCGGCGCGACGGCACCCGCGATCAGCTTCAGCTGCCTGTCGGCTGCCAGCAGGGCTCCCCACTGCGCTGCGCGCCGGCGGACGAGCTGGGAGAAGGGCGCCCTCCACGACTTTGCGCCTTCGGTGAGCGGCCGCGTGTAGAGCAGCCGTTGTCCGGGCCTCAGGCTCGAGACAAGCGTGGTCACCATGGCCCGTGGATCGGAGTTCTTCAGGCGGCTGTACGCGTTGACCCAGTTCATGTAGCTCGGATCCTTGACCGGGCCGGTCAGGGTCGCAAAGCGCAGCCCGCCGGGGAGGTAGTACCACGCTAGCGGCGCTTGCTCGGGCTCACCCACGAGCACGAGATCGCCGGGCCGCATGTACGGGGCCAGCTCGCCGGCAACGTCGCGCATGTCGCTCTTGTACTTGGGCGAGAACGAGGCAACGTTGACCACGAACGCGAGCGACAGCACGACCGCAATCAACCCCATGATCCCCGCGCGCGCCGAGGTGAATGCCGCGAGCAGCAGCAGCGGGGCCACCAGCGGCGCGAAGTAACGCGTCACCCAGGTGACGGCCACCACAGAAGCGACTCGTGCCACCAGCACGCCCACAAACGGGACCGCGATCAGGGCCCAGATCGCGGTCGCCTCGGGGGTCCGCCGCTGGTCAGACCAGATCAGCGGCAGCACGCCGACCGCAGCGGAGATCGCCAGCGCCACCGCCACCCGGTCGCCGCCGAGCAGGTTGCTGGGAAACGTGGCTCCGGTGAAGTCCGCGTAGCCCCACGGGCTCGTGGTGTGCGACATCTGGTAGACCAGGTTCGGGATCCACGGGGCGAACAGCAACACAGCGGCGCCGAACGAGATCGCCGCGTCGCGCAGAACCCCCGGCCGATCCAAGGTGGCGCGGTAGATCGGGATCAGCGCCACCGCCGCCCCGGCCCAGAAGAAGATCGCCCAGAAGCTCGTGTAGAGCATCAGCGCGAGCGAGGCCACGAACACGATCAGGTACGCGCGCCTTCGGTAGACGAACGCGTGCAGAAAGCTGGCAATCGCCAGCAGACCGATCAAGGCCAGCAATTCGTAGGCCTGGGTCTCCTGGGCGTACTCGGTCAAGAACGCGCTGAACGCAAACAGCGTCGCGGCGAACATCCCGGCGCGGCGGCCCGCAAGGCTCCAGCCGGCCCACATCGCCAGGGGGATCGTCGCCACTCCGAGCAGGAGCGAGAGCACGTGGGTGGCGCTCTCGCCGGAGCCGAACAGATTGATCCAGATGTGCAGGATGAAGTAGTAGAGGGGCGTCGATCCCTGGTCGCGAAGGATCCCCGGGATCGCGCTCAGCGAATGTGACGCCACGCCGACCGCGACCGCTTCGTCTGACCAGAACTGACCGCCGATGTAGCGGGTCCGCAGCACCACCGAGATCGCGATCAGGACCACCAACACGCCGCCGGTACTGGCCCACACCGGCAGCCGGTCGAACCACCTCGGGGCCCGGAAGTCCCGCACCTGCGGAACCTGCAGCAGCCAGGGGATCTTGCGACGTGGGGCGGTCGTGGTCATGCGCGCCTCAGGCTACTCGGTGGGGGGTATCCGGCTCCCCAGCGGGGCGCTCGCGCGCACCCTGGCGCTTAACAGCCAAATCCGGCATGCTATTTACTGATTTACACGATGCAGATCTAAAACCGACCAGGGATCAGGTACTACGCCGCCGGGACCAGACTAGGAGAACCAAAACGATGGCATTGAAGATTGGATCAACCGCGCCGGACTTCGAGGCCCAGTCCTCTGAAGGCCCGATCAAGTTTCACGACTGGATCGGCGACTCGTGGGCCGTGCTCTTCTCGCACCCGAAGAACTTCACCCCGGTGTGCACTACCGAGCTCGGCTACATGGCGAAGATCAAGCCGGAGTTCGACCGTCGCAACACGAAGATCATCGGTATATCGGTCGACCCCGTGGAAGATCACGAGCGGTGGGCAAAAGACATCGAAGAGACCCAGGGGACGGCGCCGAACTACCCGATCATCGGCGACAACGACTTCAACGTCTCCAAGCTCTACGGGATGCTCGACGGCGACGTAGGGGGTGACCCCCACGATCGCACGCCGGCCGACAACCAGACGGTCCGCAACGTGTTCGTGATCGGTCCGGACAAGAAGATCAAGCTGATCCTCGTCTATCCGATGACCACGGGCCGCAACTTCGACGAGGTCCTGCGGGTGATCGACGCGCTCCAGCTGACCGCCACCCACAAGGTGTCGACCCCGGTCAACTGGCAGCAGGGCGAGGACGTGATCATTTCCGGCTCGGTCTCAAACGACGAGGCCAAGGAGATCTTCGGCGAATGGAAAGCGCCCAAGCCGTACATCCGGATCGTGCCGCAGCCTAAGTAGCAGCGGCTGGGCTTTGTGGGGCGCGGGTCCTCAGGGCTCGCGCCCGGCGCCCGCGCCGGTCAGCGAGCCAGGCGCCGCGGTGCCTTGCCCTCCCAGGCGTCGGCCAACAGCTCGCAGAGCAGCTCACGCTCGGCGCGGGGCAGCGCCACGCGCACGGCGCTGAGCCGCTTGCCCCACCAGACCTCGCTGCACACATCGGGCATCGTCTGCACCGCGGTGCGGATCCCCGGCTCGTCGAGCATCACGTTCATGTGCTCGGCATCCCACAGGGTGGCGAAGATCTTGCCGGCCACCCGGAACGATGGACGCCCGTGATGGTCCTGCTCGGTCGCCTCGGGCAGGGCGAGAGCCAATTCGCGTGCCTGGGCAACGCTCAACATGATCGGTCGAAGTGCCGGTCGTCGCGACGCAGCGCGTCGGTGAACCGCTTGGGCACGGCCGCATCCTGGCCCTGCTCGAACACGGTGATCACGACCAGCTCGTCGCCGTCCGCACGGCACACGTAGATAAGGTCGCGGCGTTCCAGATCCCGGACGAGAACCGTTCCCCGGCCCCCCCGCTCCGAACGGCCGGCGTCGGTCGAGCGAGCCACCCGCGAGGCGATCTCGGTCTTGGGCTCGAGCGTGCCGCGGACGCGCTGGCGAAAGCGCTCCGCTGCATGGTCGGTGACCGCGACGAGCATCTCACCGAAGGTACACCGCGAAGAAGTCGCGATCGTCTGCTGACAGGTAGCGAGTCGCCGGTCGCGCCATGCTCGGCAGGAGGCTCGTCGGCCGGCCCGCATCCGGCCGCGCGTAGGAGTTGAACGTGACCCAGTAGGAGTTGATGTCCAGTTCCATCGCCCGGACGGCACCGGCGTGGATCAGAATCTCGGCCAGTGAGCCGACGGTCTGGTCGTTGGCGGCGGCGTAGATCAAATCGCCCCTGGCGTTGATCCCGATCCCCGACCGCCAGACACGGATCGCGTTACCGAGCGTTGCGCCCCACTGCGGCCCGTCACCAAGATTCGGGTTCGCATGCCCGCCCTCGACGATCAGCGGCAGGTTCTGGCGCGCGTACCGCACACCAGCCGGCGCGCGCGGCCCGCCGGGCCAGGATTCGATGGCGATTCGCCCGTTTGTGTATTGCACGAATGTCGCCATCCCGGGCTGCATCGGGGCGTATGTGACACCGCCCAGCACAACGCCCCCACCGGAGTCGGCGAGCTTGAAACCGCTGTTGAACGTCGCCAATAGCCGTGGACGAAGCGAGCGGGGAACCTCCATCGGGCCGCGCGGCAGAGAGACCGACGGCTCGAGCCGTCCTGGGTAGAGGACGATCGAGGTGCGCCGCGGGTCGATCCAGGCCACACCGGCCACCATCTGCGGGTAGCTGGGGTCGCTGCGAAACTGGGCGATCTGGACTGGCGCGTTGGGGCCGCTCCAGGTCTCGGTCGGCACCCAGACACCCTCGCCGGGAAGCGACGGATGCACGATCGGAGCGATGTCCCGTGGGTGCTCGGCCGTCGTCGCCCGGGCGCGGAGAGGCAGCTTTCGCAGCGCCCGGCCGCCGGTCGCCGGAGCGTTGAGCGAGTAGTAGATGTTCTCGACCTTCGTGGCGATCCCCGCTGCTCCGTGGTCGCGGAACCACTCCAAGGAGCGGATCGCAAAACTCGAATTCGACGGTCCCGCGAGAGTCGTCACATAGGAGATGGCGATCGGGACAAGGCACATGCACAGCGTGATCGTTGCCACCCGGCGGGCCCGGCGCCACGGGCTCAGCCGAGGTGGAAGCGGCCGTCGTGGCGCGACTGTACGGGCTGGGGCTTGTATCTCCATCGCGATCGAAAGACCAGGGTCAGCGGTCCCGATGATCCGGTTCGTGGCGTCGTCAGCGCATCCTCGCCCCTGGCCGCACGCTTGAGAGAAGTCTCATTCGTCGTGCGGGAGGCGATCCCGGCGGGTGCAAGAACGTCTCTGTAGTGCCGAGAGCCGAGACAGCCCGCTGGGTCCGAGTCGCCGTAGAGCACGACGAACGGCGGTCCGCGGACCGGCCCGCGCCGGTGACTGCGGTGCGTCCGGCGTCCGCCGGAGCCGCCGCGTGGATCCGCGCCGTTCGCGTCCGGCAATGGCCCAAGAACCTGCTTGTGTTTGCCGCTCCGGCCGCGGCCGGAGCCCTGTCACGGGTGGGGGTGCCCGAACGGGTGACGCTCGCTGCGGTTGCCTTCTGCCTTCTGTCGAGCGGCGCCTATCTGCTCAACGACCTGCGTGACGCCCCTGAGGACCGTCGCCATCCGCTCAAGCGCCACCGTCCGATCGCCTCGCGGGCCATCCCTCCCCCGCAGGCATTGGCGGCGGCGACCGTCGCCATCGGAGGTGGCCTGGGGCTATCGGCAGCACTCGGGCTGGGCTCCCTGGCGGTCGCCGGCGGCTACGTCGTGCTCAACTTCGCCTACACGGCCTGGTTGAGAAGCGTGGCGATCGCCGACATCGCCGCGGTCGCGGGCGCGTTCGTCATCCGGATGGCCGCCGGCGGCGTTGCGGCGGGAGTGCCGATCTCGCGCTGGCTGTTCGTCGTCGTGTCGTTCGCGGCGCTGTTCGTGGCGGCGGGCAAGCGCTACGCGGACTTCCTGGACTCGGCCTCGCGGGATTCGCGTCAGGTGCTCGCCGACTACAACCCGGAGTTTCTGCGGATGGTGATCGGCACGGCGTCGGCGGTGGCGCTGGGTGCGTACTGCTTGTGGGCATTCGGGCCCGCCCGAGCCGGCGCGGTCGGCTGGCGCGAGTTGACGATCATCCCGTTCACGGTCGCGCTGCTGCGCTACGGGCTGCTCGTGACCGGCGGTCGCGGCGGAGCGCCGGAGGAGATCATGCTCGCTGACCGGTTCATGCAGTTGAGTGGGATTGCGTGGCTGGTCACGTTCGCGCTCGGGTTGTGATGACCGCCGCTCGCCCCCGAACGGAGTTGCGCCGCGACCAGCCGGAGGTCAGTCGCCGACGGCTCGGGCCGGTGCAGGCCAGCCGGCGACCGAGCCCCGAACGGCGCCGGCGCGAGCGCCATTTTCGGCGCCGTCGCCGGGACCTCATCGAGGACGCGGCGATCGCGTTCGCGCTCAGCATCGTGCTCATCAGCGTGACCGCCGGGCTGGGTGTGCTCGCACTGGTCGAGCTCCCGATCGCCGGTCTGGTAGCGGCGTCGCTGATCGCTGAACGCATGCGCGCCAAGCCGACTCGGCGCCATCACAGCAGGGGCTGAGCGGCCCGCGGCCCGGCCGCCGTCGCATGCGGGGCCATCGCCGCCGCCGGGGCTGCGCTGCAGCGGCTAGCCGTGGTGATGGTGGTGAAAGCCCGCCGCGCTCGAGGTCCAGGCCGAGAAATCCGGGATCAGGACGATCGCCAGCACGACTCCGGCCACGATCGCGCCAGCGAGCACGATCACACGCCCAGCGCGCCCGTCGCTGAGGCCCGGCAGACCGGGGCTGTCACCGGCGGAACCCCGTAGCGCGCCGGGCATCGCGGGCAGGTGTCCGAGCACGTGAAGCGCGGTGAACACCACCCAGACGATGAACAGGATCTTGTGGATCTGGCCGAGCGGTTCGCGGTGGGCGGGACCGACGATCAGCAACAGCACGCCGGTGGCGAACACACCGATTGTGGTCAGCACGATGATCGGCGCGATCATGCGCAGCCAAGCCTCGGGAGGCCCCTTGCGCCGGTAGGTCACCTCGTTGAGGTAGTAGAGGACGAACCGGTATCCGGTGCTGGCCATCTTCAGCACCACCGGTCCGATCAACAGCAGGCCGAGGAACAGATGCAGCCAGATGAGCTGTCCGATCCGGACGATCGTGACACCCAGCGCCGCGAGCAGGATCACCAGCACGACTCCGGTTGCGGCGGTCAGCTGCTCGTTGCCGTCCGGTCCGCCGCGAAGCCGGGCCCGGAGGCCGGCTAACCGAGCATCGCTCCGACGAGCCATCGACGGCGGATCATGGTGTGGGGTAGACGACGGGGAGAGGGCCATCGAGGCGATTGTGAGAACGGCGACTAAATCCCGTTTGTCGCTTTGATGAGAGAGTTGTCGTCCGATTTTGACGCTGCGCTTATGCCCGATCTGGTGGCACTACGGAGCCGCTCGGCGAGCCGCCCGTGGCGCCGGCCGGTATCCGGCGTCCGCGCGGCCCGCGCGACCACCTCCCGCATCCCCACGATCACCGTCGCAATCTGGGCCCGAGTGACCGCGGTGTAGAGCATCTCGCGGCGTAGGAAGAAGGCGCCGGCCGCCGGATGAGCGACGATCACCGCAACCGGCAGCTCGATCCCCTGGCCGCGGTGTACCGAGCACGCGTAGGCGAGCTGGAGGCGGTCTGCCTCCTCGGGCGCCAGCCTGAACACGGACTCATCGCCGGTCAACAGCAGCGCCGCCTCGTCGCCACCGGGGCCCGACCCACCCGCGATCTCGTCCAGCAGCCGCAGCAGCGTGCCGTTCATCAGCCCGAGCTCGTGCAGGTTGCGCCCGGTCATCATCAGCTTGTCGCCGATCCTCAGCCGTCCACCGCGAACCGGCTGACCGTCTGGATTGAGCGCCTCGCGCAACGCGCGGTTGAGCGCGTCGATTCCCAGCTCGCCTCGGTACACCGGCGCGAACACCTGGATGTCGCGAATCGGATCGAGGTCGTAATGCGCGGGCAGGCGCTTGGAGACAAGCGAGACGATCTCCTCCAGCGCCTCCCGCGGCGACGGGCGCTCGATCAGGAACAGGTCGCGGCGCATCCCCTCCGCCGGGCTGAACCTCGGAGCCTCGCCGCGGCGGATCGCGTGCGCTCCCTGGACGATCATGCTGTCGGCCGCTTGGCGGAAGATGTGCGTCAGCCGGGTGGTCGGTACGCGCTCGGATGACACCAGCTCCGCGAACGGCTTACCTGCCCCTACCGGAGCGAGCTGGTCGGCGTCACCGACCAGGACCACGTGAGTCTCCTCGCCGATCGCGCGCAGCAGGGTGACCAGCAGCTCGAGGTTCGCCATCGACGTCTCGTCGACGATCAGCAGATCGCAGGCCAGGGGATCCTGCTCGTCGTGGGTTGGACCTTCGCCCGGGATCCATCCCAGTGCGGAGTGCACCGTCCGCGCGCGCAGCCCGCTTGCCTCGGTCATCCGGACCGCGGCACGACCGGTAGGTGCCACCAGCATCACGCGCGCGCGTCGAGCGGACCCGGCAACGGCAATCGACTTGATCGAGGCCGTCTTGCCGGTCCCAGGGCCGCCGGTGATCACCGACAGCCGGTGGGCAGACGCTGCCTGCACCGCCGCCAGCTGCTCCGGGCTCAGCGCAGCGCCGGGGTCCCCCTCGGGCGAATCGTGGCGTTGCAGCCCCGCGCTGTGCAGTCGGGCGCTCGGTGGGGCAGCGACCAGTTCTTGCACCCTCGCCGCGAGCTCGGCCTCGAGCTCGGCCGTGGCCTTGCGGTAGATCCACTCGTCTTCGCGGACCAGGTCTCCGGCAGCGACGAGCTCGTCGATCACGCCGGCGGACGGCGGCTCGCCGAGCAGCTCGCCGGCCGCAGCGAGCAGCTCGGAGAGCGGCATGCAGGTGCTGCCGCTGCGCTCCGATGTCGCCAGCACGTGCAGGATCGCCGCACGCTCGCGCTGGGCTCCCCGAGCTTCGCCGGCGCCGCCGTCGCCGGTCCCGAGCGCAATCCGATCGGCGATCAAAAAGCCGACGCCGAACACGCTGGTCAGCTCGTAGGGATTGCGGCTGACCACCTCGTGGGCGCCGGCGCCGTAATGGTCATGGATCCGAGGCGCGAGATATGCGAGCCCGTGGGGCGCCAGCAGCAGATGCAGGCGCCGCGTCACGCGGATCTTCTGCCACGAGTCGGCCGCTTCGCGCGCCCTGTCCCCGCGCAGCCCGACTCGGTCAAATGCGATCAGCGGATCGGCGTCGATCTCGTCGAGCACCTGGGCAGCTCCAAACGTGGCCACCAGCTCTGCGGCGCGCTTTGCGCCCACGTGTTTGACGCGGCGCAGGTAACCGGCCAGCACGTCGGGGTCCTCGGGCGCCAGCGGGGTGGCTTGCGAGACCTTGACCTGCGAGCCATAGCGGCTGTCGGTGACCCACGTTCCGACGACGTGGGCACGCTCGCCCTGCTCGAGGTGCACGAGCGGTCCCACGAGCGCCACCGGCGTGCCGTCGGCCGCGATGGCGTCGAGCACCGCCCAGCCCGAGGTCTCGTTGGCGTAGCGGACGAAGCGAACCGTGACCGGGCCGTCGAAGCTCTCGTCCATGCCGCTCACGTTAGACGCGCGCGCTGGCGGCAGCCAGCCTTCGTTGCGCGGCTGTCACAGCTTGTATTGGCGGCTCTCGGCGCGTCGGACGGCGGCCCGGATCCCCTCGCTAGCCACCAGATGCTGAAAGGTTCTGACGATCGGGCGCACCGCGGCGACCCCGATGCTCCCCTGGGCGCCGATCGGCTTCACGCGCGCCTCGGACACCAGCGCCGCGCGCCCGCCGGGCACATCCTCGGCCCAGTGCGCGAACACCACCCGGGCGGTCCCGCGCTCAGACCAGGCGCGGAACTCCTCCGCTGAGCGCAGCTCCGGATAATCGCGGCGCAGCGTCCAGATCCGGCCCACCAGGCCCGAGACCAGCAGCCGCTCTCCCTCCTCGAGCACGATGAACGGCTGCTCGCGGAACAACGCGTCGTAGCTCAGGTCCTGCGCCAGCCCCGGGATCCGCAGACGCAGCAGCCAGCCGAGCATCCCCGTCTCCGACAGCGAGACCTCGCGCGCCGCCCGCCACAGATCGTCGGCCGAGGCCGTGCTCTCGCGTCGGTGTGCCACCCGGAGCGCCGGATCTGCAAGCCAATCGTCGAGCTCCGGCTTCACCCGGGCTGCGCGATCCATTGAAGGCTGTTGTAGCGCACCGTTTGGGCGATGATCCGCACGTGTTCCGCCACGTTCTTGCACCAGTGTCTGTAGACGCAGCCCGAGCCCTCTCGCTTCCCAGGACCCTGGCCGGCGCGCGGGGCGTCGCGCTCACCTTCGACGATGGGCCCCATCCGGAGGGCACGCCCGCGATGCTCGAGCTGCTCGCGCGCGCGGGCGCGGTGGCGACCTTCTTCGTCGTCGGCGAGCAGGTGCGGCGCAGGCCAGAGCTGGTCGCCGAGATCGCCGCCGCAGGCCACGAGGTTGCGCTGCACGGCTATCGGCACCGGCTGCAGCTGCGGTTGACCCCCGCGCAGGTCTGCGACGACACCGCACGCGGGGCGGCGGCGATCGCAGATGCGATCGGTTCTGGACCCCGATGGCATCGACCGCCGTACGGGGTCTACAGCCCGGCGGGATTGCGGGTGGCCCGGAGCGCCGGGCTGCGGCCACTGCTGTGGTCGCGATGGGGAAAGGACTGGCGGAGGTTCACCACCCCAGATCGGATCGCCTCGCGCGTGGTGGCGGGATTGTTAGCGGGAGATGTGATTCTCCTGCACGATGCGGATTTCTACAGCGCGCGTGATTCGCACCGCCGTACCGCGGGGGCGCTCGAGCTCATTATGGGTGAGCTAGAACTGCGCAAAATCGGTACCGTCCTGCCTGTCTGACACGCTTGCCTGAGCGCACTCACACTGGCAGGATGCGACACCACACGCAGGAGATGACGCGGTAGACGCGGCGGAGCCGCGTGCCGTTCCTGCGCCGGGGGTTACAAACATGAGCACAGCAGCATCATCGGTTTCGGAACAGATCGCGCCTGACTACGCGCGCTTTTCGATCGGATTCGATCGACGCGATCGCGAGCGCCTGCACGAGCTGATCGACGAGGTGCTCGACTCAAACCGCTGGACGGAATCCGAGATGGTTGCTCGATTCGAGGCCGGCTGGGAGGCCTGGAACGGCCTTCCCGCGGTGGCATTGTCGAGCTGGGCCGGCGGGGCGCTGGCCGCGCTGGATTTCGCAGGCGTGCAAGGTGCGACCGTCCTGTGTCCCTCGAACACGTTCATGGCCACGCCGTTGACGGCAATTCGCTGCGGCGCCGAGGTGCAGTTCGTCGACTGCAATCGCGAAGACCTGTGCATGTCGTTTGATGACTTCGAGCGCGCCGCCGAGCAGTTCAAGCCACGGGCCGCATTTCTGGTCCACATCGGCGGCCACATTGCCTTCGACTCGCAACGGATCGCGCAGTACTGCTCAGAGAACGGGATCTTCCTGATCGAGGATTGCGCCCACGGCCACGGCGCCAGCTGGAACGGACGCAAACCCGGCACCTACGGCGACGTCGGCGTCTATTCGATGTATGCGACCAAGACGATCTCCACCGGTGAGGGCGGAGTGCTGGTCTCACGCCGACCGGAGGTGATCGAGCACGCGCGCGAGTTTCGCAACTACGGCAAGCCCAGCTACCGGGTCACCGGGCTCAACTTCCGGATGAGCGAGTTCACCGCAGCGCTCGGACTGCTGCAGATCGAGCGCCTGCCGGAGATCGTGAGCTGGAAGAACGAGCTTGCGCGAGCCGAGCTCGATCCGCGTTACCCCAACCGCCTCGAGCTCCCGGAGGGAATGGTTTCGGGCCTCTACAAGTACATCGTGTTCGATTGGCTAGAGCACTCGACCGGCCGCGTCTACGACGAGCCGTGTCACCGGATCATGGGCCACCAGATCCGCCTGTCCAATACCGACTGGGTGGCCCGCAACCATTCCTGCGTCCCCCTGTATTACCGGCCGCATGTCGAATAGCAGCTGCAACTGATGCGGGTCCTGGTCACAGGCGGTTCGGGTTTCATCGGCTCCCATGTAGTCGACAAGCTGCGCGCGCGCGGGCACGAGCCCGTGATCTACGACCTGCGGCCATCTCCCTGGCATGAGCAGGGGACCGTCGACACCGTGCTCGGCTCGATAACTGACCGGGAGGCGCTCGAGCGTGCCCTGCACAGCTGTGACGCGGTGGCTCACCTGGCCGCCGTCGCCGACGTCAACGACGTTCACGCCGAGCCCGAAGACGCCGAGCGAGTCAACGCCCGGGGCACCGTCGCGGTGCTCGAGGCGGCGCGGCGGGCCGGGGTCAGGCGGATCGTCTACGCCTCGACGATCTGGGTCTACTCCGACTGCGAATCCGACGAGGTCGACGAGGACACGCTGCTGCCGCCACCCAGCCACCTCTACACGAGCACCAAGCTCGCCGGCGAGCTCTACTGCAAGGCGTATCAGGAGCTGTACGGGATCGACTTCACGATCCTGCGGTTCGGGATCCCCTATGGTCCCCGCGCCCGCGAGGCGGCGGTGATCCCGGCGTTCGTCAACAAGGCGCTCGCCGGTGAGCCGCTGACGCTCGCCGGCGACGGCGGCCAGTCGCGGAAGTTCGTCTACGTCGAGGATCTGGCCGACGGCGTCGCGCTGGCGCTCGAGGACGTCGCGATCAACCGGATCTACAACCTGGCCAGCGACGAGAGCGTCACCATCAAGCAGATCGCCGAGACGATCAAGGACCTGATGGGCGAGGTCGAGATCGTCCACACGCCGGCCAGGCCCGGCGACTTCGGGGGCAAGGTGGTCTCCAGCGAACGGGCCGCCCGCGAGCTCGGGTGGACCGCCGCGACTCCGTTTTCAGACGGCGTTCGCAGATACATCGCCTGGCGTCAGGAGCAGGCCGCGGCCGAGTGCGAGGAGCGCGCCGCGGCGGTGATCCCTGCGGGCGAGCCCGACGCAGAATCAAAGCCGCGTCAGGTGTTGATCATCTCCGCCGACATCGGCGAAGGCCATGACCTGCCGGCGCGGGCCGTGGCCCGCGAGTTCCGCGACGAGGACCCCGATGCGCAGATCTCGATCGTCAACGGCCTGCCCGCGATGGGCCCGGTCCTGACCAAGGTACTGCGCGAGAACTCGGCCTTCATGTTCCAGTGGGTGCCGTGGCTGTTCGATCTCCAGTACACGCTGTTCATGAACTTCGCGCCGACGCGATGGGTGGCCCGCAAGCTGCTGAAGCTGCTGGGCAGCCGGGGGCTGATGCGGATCATCCGCGCCCACGATCCCGACCTGATCGTGTCCACCTATCCCGGCGTCACCGCCGTGCTCGGGGAACTGCGACGCAAGGGCAAGCTGAAAGTACCCTGCTACTCGTCGATCACGGACCTGGCGGGACTCCAGTTCTGGGCTCACCCGGGGATCGACCTGCACTTCATCACCCACCCCGAATCGGCCGAGGAGGTCGAGCGGATCGCCGGGCCGGGGAGCGTTCGCTGGGCAAAGCCGCCCACGGCGCCGGCATTTCTGGCCGCGCGCTCGCGCGCCGACGCTCGCCGGGCCCTGGGCCTGCCCGCACAGGGTCGGGTGATCGCCGTATCGGGCGGAGGCTGGGGGGTGGGCGACCTGGCGGGCGCCACGCGCGCCGCGCTGCAGTTCAAAGACGCGACCGTGCTGTGCCTGTGCGGCCGCAACGATCGGCTTCGCACCAAGGTCTCCGAGCGCTTTGCGGGCGAGCCTCGCCTGCGGATCATGGGCTTCACCGACCGGATGGGCGACGTGCTCGCCGCCGCCGACGTACTCGTGCACTCCAGCGCCGGTCTGACCGTGCTCGAGGCGATCATCCGCGGATGTCCGGTGGTTTCGTATGGCTTCGGCTACGGGCACGTGCGTGCATCGAATGCCGCGCTCGAGCGCTTCAAGCTCGCCCGGGTGGCGCGAAACGAGCACGAGCTCGGTCCCCACATAGAGCGCTCGCTCGCGCACCGCCCGGAGCCCGACGGGCGGTTCGCGCGCCGCCCGCCCACGGCGTCGCTGATCCTCTCCGACGGGCGCCGCGTTCGCCCGCTGCCCGCGTGGCGCATGCGCACCGCGCGCGCTGCGACCACAGTCGCCGCCGCGGTGGCCGTTGCGGGCTGGACGCTGACCACCGGCGCCTCCTATTCGCTCGTCTCGCATTTCGCGCACATCCGCCCGGTGACCACCGTTCAGACTGACCGTCCCGAGGTCGGCGTCCTGATCGACGCGCCCGGCAACCAGATCCCCGCGCTCGCCTCGGTGCTCTCGACCTACGACATCCACGCGTCGTTCTCTCTCGGCCAGCCCTACTCACCCGCTCAGGAGATCGTCTCTGACAATGGGGACCAGGCGATGCCGAGGCTGCCCACCGGGGGGCTCGTACGCTGGCTCGGAACGCGCGGCGAGCTGCATCAACTGATCGGTTCGCTGGGTGATCGTCATCACTTCCTGTACACGTCGAGCGGCCCCAGCCTCGGTCAGTGGCTGTTCGCACACGGGGCGGGCGGCCGCCTCGTCGAGGGCGCGGTCCACCTCCGCGACCCTGACGACTCGCTCGGCCCACTGCACCCGGGCGAGGTCGTGGAGCTGTCGATCACCACTCCGGGCCAGCTCGGGCCGCTGCTCACCAAGCTGCTCGACGGGCTGACCGAGGACCACCTTGCGGCGGTGCCCGTCGGTCGGCTGATGCACGACGCCGGAACCACTGTCTAGCAGCTCGCCGCTCACGCTCGACGACGTCCGCCGCGCGGCGGAACGGCTGCGCGGCGTGGGCCACCGGACGCCGGTGATCACCTCGCGCACGCTCGACGGGCTGGTCGGCGCGCGGGTGTTCCTCAAGGTCGAGGCTTTCCAGCGCGGGGGTGCGTTCAAGTTTCGTGGCGCCTACAACGCGGTCTCTTCGCTGCCGGCGGACGCGCTGGTGCGGGGCGTTTGCACCGCCTCGTCGGGCAACCACGCTCAGGCGCTGGCGCTCGCGGCGGGACTGCGCGGGACGCAGGCCGTGATCCTCATGCCGTCCGACGCGCCGGAGCTCAAACGCGCCGCCACCGAGGGCTACGGGGCGCAGGTGATCTCGTTTGACCGCTACGCAGACGATCGCGAGCAGCTGGTCCGGGAATTGGCCGCTCGGCGCGGGTTGACGCTCGTGCACCCCTACGACAACCCGCGGGTGATGGCCGGCCAGGGCACGGTCACGCTGGAGCTGCTCGAGCAGGTCAAGGGGTCATTGGACGCGCTGGTCGTCCCGGTGGGAGGAGGAGGGCTGATCTCGGGCGTGGCGACGGCGGCCAAGGCACTGTCTGCGAGGACGCGGGTGATTGGGGTCGAGCCTGCCGCCAGCGACGACGTGGCCCGATCGCTCGCCAGCGGACGGCGCGAGCACGTGCGGGTGGGTCGCACGATCGCCGACGGCCAGCAGACGCCGGCGCCAGGCGAGCTGACCTGGCCGGTGATCCAGAGGCTCGTCGACGAGGTGGTGACCGTCTCCGATGCACAGATCGTCGACGCCATGCGGGTGCTGTTCGAGCGCTGCAAACTGGTCGCCGAGCCCAGCGGCGCGTGCGCGCTGGCCGCAGCTGCTCTCGGGGGTTGTGCGGGTTGAGGGGATGCGGGTGGGGGTGGTGGTGTCCGGAGGCAACATCGGTGCCCGGGCATTCGGGGAGCTCCTGGCAGGCATCAGGCATTGACAATCATCAGTTCAATAGATAGACATTGATGGATGACCGTCGATCTGGAGCCGGAGCTTGAGTATGCCCCGAAGCGGAAACGTCGCGCGGGGGAGCGCTGCTGTGAGCCGGTCGCCTATCCACAGGTGGAGCGCGAGCACGCGCACCGGCTGGCAGCCATCGCCAAGGCGCTCGGCGACCCTGTCCGCCTGCAGCTCGTCGATGTGCTCCGCAGGCACGCTGGAAAGGTGTGTGTGTGCGAGCTGGTGCCGCTGTTCGATCTCTCGCAGCCGACTGTCTCCCATCACCTCAAGATCCTGCGCGAGGCTGGGATCGTCGGCTCGGAGCGCCGGGGGCTGTGGGCGTATTACTTCGTGATCCCCGCTGCGCTCGAGGAGCTGTCGGCGTGGCTGAGCTGAGCGAGATTCGAGAGATGGTCCGCGAAAAGTACGCGGGTTTGGCGCGGGCCGCGGGAGAGCTCAGTTCCGCGGAGGATGAGGCTGGCTGTTGCGGCTCGTCGCAGGCTGGCTGTTGCGGGTCGCCGCGGGCCGGCTGCACCCCGGCTGACTCGACCGGCGCGTTTGGCGGCACGTTGTATGGCGTTGATGCCGGCGATGGTGTGCCCGCCGCGGCGCTGGAGGCATCGCTGGGCTGCGGCGTTCCCACGGCGGTCGCCGACCTGCACGAGGGTGAGGTGGTGCTGGACCTCGGCTCAGGCGCCGGCGCCGACGTGCTGATCTGCGCCGGGCGCGTCGGCCCCACCGGGAAGGCGATCGGCCTTGACATGACCGACGAGATGCTGGAGCTGGCGCGGCGCAACGCGGCCCAGGCCGGCGTGCAGAACGTCGAGTTCCTGAAGGGATACATCGAAGCCATGCCCCTTGCCGACGGCTGCGTCGACGCGGTGATCTCCAACTGCGTGATCAACCTGTCCGCCGACAAGCCCAGGGTGATCCGCGAGGCAGCCCGGGTGTTGCGACCGGGAGGACGCCTCGCCGTCTCGGACGTGATCGTCGACGAGGACATGGACGAGTCCGAGCGCGCGGACATGGCTGCCTGGACCGGCTGCATCGCCGGCGCGCTCACTCGCCGCGAGTTCGAGCTCGCCCTGCGCGACGCGGGCTTCGATGACATCGAGATCCGCGAAACCCATCGCGTGCACGAGCACGCCGGGGCCGCGATCATCCGCGCGCGAAAGCCGCCGCCTGAGCGATGAACGCGTGTTGGCCCGCGCGTGGCGCTCTGCGCGTGGCCCTAGCAGTGCCCCCGCGGGTGCCTGCGCGTGGCGCTACCAGTGCACCCCGCGCGTGGCCTGCGCGAACGCCCGCTGCTCGGCCTCGCTGTGGGTCGGCTCCTCGCCCCCCTCGGGAAACAGCTGGTAGGCCCGGTTGACGACCAGGTCCTGCGCGCCGGGCGCGAGCGCATAGGTGAGCTCTCCGAGATTGCCCAGGGTCGTGGCAACCTTCTTGGGCCGCTTCCGGATCGCGTCGGTGATCATCGTCGCGGCCTCTTCCGGGCTCAGTGTGGGGAACCGGTCGTAGATCTTGGTCGGAGCGATCATCGGTGTGCGCACGAGTGGCATGTACACCGTGGTGATGTGCACGCCGTCGCCGATGATCTCGGGCCCGATCGAGCGCGAGAACGCGTCTAGCGCCGCCTTGGAGGCGAGGTAGGCCGCGAACCGGGGCGTGTTCATCTGCAGCCCGATCGTCGAGATGTTGACGATGTGCCCCGAGCCGCGTTCGCGCATCACCGGCAGCAGGGCGAGGATCAGCTTGACCGGCGCGAAGTAGTTGAGCTGCATCGTCCGCTGGTAGTCGTGGAAGCGGTCATACGAGCGGTTCACCGAGCGCCGAATCGACTTGCCCGCGTTGTTGACCAGCACATCCACCCGTCCGTGCTGCTCGAGCACCTCGGCGGCCATCCGGCCGATGTCCTCGGGCTGGGACAGGTCGCAGGGGTGCACGTATGCGTTACCGCCGGCGGCTTTCACCTGCTCACCCACCGCCTCCAGCCGCTCCCGCGTGCGCGCGACCAGCGCCACCGTGCCCCGGGCACGTCCGAGCTGCAGCGCCGTCGCTTCCCCGATGCCCGACGAGGCGCCGGTGATCAGGATGATTCGGCCCTTGATCGCGTCCGGCAGCGATTGGGCGAGGATCCCTCCGGCGCCGGGGATGCGCTGCCCGAAGGCCCGCAGCGTCCGAGCGCTCGAGACCGCGAGATCGGTTAGGTCGGGTGTCATCGGTCTACCTCTCCGCCGGGTGTCATCGGGGGTACCTCGCCGCCGGGTGTCATCGGGGTACCTCGCTGTCGAGGACCGGTCTCCTCTCGCTACAGACGCGAGCATATATGCCCCGCTGGGGCGCCGCTCGTTCACTTGCATGCTGGGATAACGCTCAAGACATAGTCTCGGTTGCCAGTCCGTCCGGACATCATGAGAACATATGTTCCCCATGATCGTCTGTGTCCTCTTCCCGCGCTTTGCGCTCACGACCGCCGTCGGCGATCGCGGGGAGCTGCTCCAGGCTCCAACCGCGCTGGCGCCTGAGCCGGGGGGGACACAGCAGGTGGGAGAGGTCTCGCTGGCCGCCGAGGCGTTCGGGATCCATCCTGGCATGCGACTTGGGGAGGCGCTGGCCCGGTGCCCGCGTCTGACGCTCGTTCCACCTGATCCCGCCGGGGTGGCCGACGGTTGGGAGCGGCTGCTGGTTCGGTTGGAGTCGGTGGGGGCGGCGGTCGAGCCCGAACGCCCGGGGCTGGTGTGCTTTGACGCGCGCGGGTTGCTCCGGTTGCACGGAGGGATCGAGGGGGTGCTGGCCGCCGTCCGTCGCGCGCTGCGTGTCCCGGCCCGGTTCGGTGTCGCGCCGTCACGGTTTGCAGCGGTCGCGGCGGCGTCCCGAGCGCGGTCGAGACGGCCGGAAATCGTTGGCGGCCTATCCAGCGCCAGGGGCAGTGAAAGGGCTCGCGCCTATCTCGCACCGCTTCCGGTGGCTCTGTTGCGAGCGAGGGTCGCTCTCGCGGATCTGCCCGAGGCTCTCGAGCGGCTTGGCGTGAGGACGCTCGGTGAGCTTGCCGATCTGCCGGCCGCCGCACTTGCGGACCGCTTCGGGAGGGTGGGGTTGCTCGCTCACGAGCTCGCGCGCGGTCGTGACAGCGAACTCAGCCCTCGGCCGGCGAGTGAGTTCCTGCGCGAGGTGCTCGAACTGCCCGAGGCCGCGTCCGGCACTCAGCTGCAGCGCGGTCTGGATCTGCTGATCGATCGCCTGCTTGCCAGGCGCGAGCGGCGCGGGCGAACGATTCGTTCGGTCGTTATCTCCGCCGTGCTGGTGGAGCAGGGAGGCACCTGGCGCGAACAGGTCGTGTTCCGAGAGGCGCTCTCTGATCCGGTGCGGATGCGCCTTGTCCTGGCGCCGAAGCTGGCGTTCATGCCTGCTCCGGCGGAAACCCTCAGACTGGCGGTCGAGCGCTTCGGGCCGCTCGCCAGTGACCAGCGCGCACTGCTGGACGATCCGGTGGCAGCGCGGACTGCCCGGCTGCGCGAGGCGATCCGTCAGGCTCGGGCGGTCGCAGGATCCGACGCGGCGATGCGCGTGCTCGAGGTCGACCCCGACTCTCGTTTTCCCGAGCGGCGTGCTGTCCTGACCCCCTTTGAGGGCTGACACGTAATGCCCAAGACAACTCACGGACCGCGACGCCTGTCCGTCCCCCGCCGGGTAGCCGTCGACGCGGCAGACGACGGGTGCCCGTTGCTGGTCGATGGCCGCGAGGTCGACTCCGTCCGCGAGTCCTGGCTGATCGAGGACCGCTGGTGGACGGAGAAGCCACTTCGCCGCCGCTACTGGGAGATCGTCACCACCTGCGGGCGCAACGAGGTCGTGTTCTGCGATCTGCAGAGTGGGAGGTGGTGGCGCCAGCGCTGAACGCTGACTGGGGCGCGCCGCGCCACACGGACATCCGATCCGTCAGACGCCAGCGCTGAACGCTGCCGTCAGCGGACCGGATCGAGATCCCACGCTGCGGTGCCGCCTGCGGATCCCGCGCTGCGGTGCCGCGCGCGCGGTGCCGCGCTGCGGATCCCGCGCAACATTAGACTGGATCGCCCATGCCAGACCAAGCCGATTCGCCGGGCGCCGAGCCCACGGGAGCGTCGATGGTGGAGCCCACCGGTGCGCCGGCCACCGAGCCCACGGGACCGCCGGGCGCCGAGCCCAGCGGAGCGGCGGGTGCCGGACCGGGCGCGCCCCTCGACCCCGGGCGCGTCGCGATCGGCACCTGGAGCGGCGGGCGCTTCATGCACTTCGGCGAGCCGCTCGACGACGAGCGCCTGCAGGCGCTGATCACGCCCGACGAGTCGATCTCCACGATCCTCACCGCCGACGTGTATGGGACCGGCGAGGCCGATGCGATGCTCGGGCGCGCCATCGCCGGCCGCCCCCGCGATCAGATGTGCATCGTCGGCGCCGTCGGACACGATTTCTACGAAGGCGAGCGCAACGGCCCCAAGGGGTTCCCCCGCTTCACAGATCCGGCCCTGCGAAGTCCAGACGGCTATGGCGACTATCTCAAGATGGCCACCGAGCGCAGCCTCGAGCGCTGCGGGATTGACAGCTTCGACCTGCTGCTGCTGCACAACCCCGACCGGATCGGCTACACCAGCGAGGTCGTCTGGGAGGCGATGGCCGGCCTGCGCGAGACCGGCCTGACTCGCCTGATCGGGCTCGCCCCCGGCCCCGCGAACGGATTCACGCTCGACGTGATCGACTGCCTCGAGCGCTTTGGCGCCCTGATCGACTGGGCGATGATCATCCTCAACCCGCTCGAGCCCTGGCCCGGCGAGCTGGTGATGAGCGCTGCCACAAGCAACGACGTCCGGCTGATCACGCGGGTGGTCGACTACGGCGGCCTGTTCTTCGACGACCTTCGGCCGGGTCAGGAGCTCGTCCGTGGCGACCACCGCGGCTTCCGTCCCGCCGGCTGGATCGAGGCCGGCTGCGAGCGCCTTGACGCGATGCGACCCATCGCCGACCGTGCCGGGCTGACGATGATTCAGCTCGCTTGCCAGTGGAACCTCGCCCACCCGCCGGTCCGCTGTGTCGCCCCCACGCTGATCCAGGAGGTCGGACCCGAGGCCCGCCCGATCGAAGACAAGCGCGCCGAGCTCGCCGCTCTGCCGGAACAGTCGATGCTGAGCGCCGAAGACGTGGCGGCGATCCGGTCGATCGGCGACAACACCGGATGCATGGCGCTCAAGGGTGCCAACCCCGGCTATTCCGGTGAGGAGATGCCGGATCGATGGAGGCTGGACGAGCGCCTCAGCGATGTCGCCCGCCGCTGGCAGATCGAGCCCGAGCGTGACCTGTCGCAGCGGGTGGCGGCATGAGCTTCTCGCTGACCGGTGGCTGCAACTGCGGCGCCGTCCGCTACGAGATCACCTCACCCCTGGTGTCGGCGAACTACTGCCACTGCACCCGCTGCCAGCGGCGCACCGGCACTGCGGCGTCGGCCAATGCGCGGGTCAAGCCCGGCTCCTTTCAGGTGCTCACCGGCACTGACCGGCTGCGTGCCTGGAAGCCGCCGGACGGCGCCGAGAAGTGGTTCTGCGGCGACTGCGGATCGGCCCTCTTCAGCCGCGTGCCGGGCGACACCGAGCAGATCGGGGTCCGCCTCGGCACGCTCGACGCTGATCCAGGGATCCGACCCAGCGCCCACAACTACGTCGCCTACGCGGCGGTCTGGGAGGAGATCCCCGACGATGGGCTGCCGCGCTACCCGGAGACGCCGCCTCCGCGCTGAGCATCGCCCTGCGGCTCGGCTTCTCGCTGAGCATCGCCCTGCGGCTCGGCCTCCCGCTGAGCATCGCCCTGCGGCTCGGCCTCTCGCTGAGCATCGCCCTGCGGCTCGGCCTCTCCCTGAGCACCGCCCTGCAGCTCAGCCCGCACCCATTCGCAAGCGACTGAGAGATCCTCGACACCCATCGCCGCGGCGACGTTGAGTGCCATCCCGTGGCGGAAGAAGTCGTCGATCTCCTCGGGCTCGGCGCGGGAGAGCTCCTGCACCTGAGCGACGAGCTTCGCGTAGCAGGCTCGGACCCGCTCTCTGATCACCTCGTCGTCGCAGGCCGCGTAGGACTGCAGCTGCAGCATCAGGAAGTCGCGGTCGGTGGCGAGCAGTTCGGCGTACGCGGTCCCCATGACCTCGAGAACGTCGGTATCGGGGGGCGCGGTTGCCGGATCGAACTGCGCCGCCGCCTGCGTAAAGCGGTCCGCCACCTGGTCAAAGCCCCGCTCCACCGCGGCCAGGAACAGGTCGCGCTTGCTCCCGAACAGGCTGAAGACGTACGGCTGGGCGACGCCGACGCGCCGGGCGATCCGGTCGACCGGGGTGCCGTGAAAACCCCCGCGCGCGAACTCGTGCACGGCCGCCTCCACCAGCGCGTCCCGGCGCTCGGAAGCCGGGACGCGCTGACGGCGGACCTCCTTGGAGGTGAGGCTCGAGTCGATGGTCATCGAAACCGCTACCGATCCTATGACACGCTCAGGCAGTCGCCCGTGCCAGCTGCTGAGCCTGACCGCTCTGGTAGCCGGCATCCGCCTCGGCCTCGGCCTGCGCCCGCGCCGCGGCCCGGCTGTTGAACGGCAGCACCATCGCGACCAGCGCACCGGCGGCGAGCACGGCCGCACCTACCCACACCGCGGGAACCACGCCGTTCACGAACGCCTGCGGCGAGGTATAGCCGCCGTGGCTGGTGAACACCGTCGCCAGCACTGACACGCCGAGCACGCCACCGAGCTCGCGAATCGCGTTGGTTGCTCCCGACGCCTGACCGGCCTGGTCAGTCCGGACGGCAGAGAGGACGGCGTTTGCCGCCGGAGCGAACACCAGCGCCATGCCCGAGCCGCCCAGGACGAACGGGCCGATCAGGCTCGCATAGGTCTGGGTGACGCTGGTTTCGGTGGCGATCCAGGCCAGCGCGATCGCCTGCAGGCTCAGGCCGGCGACCATGAACAGCCGGCTTCCGAAACGCTCGGAGAAGAAGCCCGCCAGCGGCGAGACGATCATCGTCGCGCCCGTCCAGACCAGCAGCTTGACGCCCGCCTGCAACGGTGAGTTGTGCAGCACGTCCTGGAGGAACTGGCTCAGGAAGAAGATCGAGCCGAACATCCCGAAGTACATCGCCAGCGACACGACGTTGGTCACCGCGAAGCCGCGATCGGCAAAGAACTCCATCGGCAGCATCGGGTTCTCGGTCCGCCGCTCGTGGAGGATGAACGCGATCACCAGCAGCGTGCCGGCGATCAGCGACACGAGCACCTCGGTGTTGGTCCAGCCCAGCGACTGGGAGCGAACCAGGCCGAACACCAGCCCGAACAGCCCGCTCGATCCGAGCGCCAGACCTCCCAGATCGAGGTTGCCGTTGGGCCCATGGCTCTCGGTCAGGCGAGCGCCGGCCAGTGGCACGAGGGCGGCGCCGATCGGAACATTGATCCAGAAGATCCAGTGCCAGGAGGCCGCCTGCACGACGGCTCCACCCACCAGCGGCCCGAGCGCGACCGCGATGCCGCTGATAGCCGACCAGACGCCGATGGCCATCCCCCGCCGGGTGGGCGGGAAGGCGTCTGCCAGCAGCGTCAGGGTCAGCGGGGTGGCGATCGCGGCTCCGACTCCCTGGACGGCACGGGCGGCAATCAGCAGGCCCGTCGATGGGGCCAGCGCAGCGCCGGCCGAGGAAATCGTGAACAGCGCGATCCCGGCCATGAACATGCGCTTGCGGCCAAACCGGTCCCCCAGCGCGGCGCCCGTCAACAACAGGACCGCATAGGAGAGAACGTAGGCGTTGACGGTCCACTCGAGCGCCTGGATCGACGCTCCGAGATCGCGATGGATGCTCGGCAGCGCGACGTTCACGACGAGGTTGTCGAGCACGACCATGAACAGCCCGATCGACACGATTACGAGGGTCCAGCCCCTCCGACGAGATTCAGACATCCGACGTCCTCCAAGTGCTTAGTGACTGCTAACTACAGAGTAGATTAGCAGCGACTAATAACTTGTCAAGTCAGATGTTGAGTGAAAACCCCTCGGGCCACACGAAAAGCCGTCCAGCCCTCGCCTCGCCGGCGCCCGGTCAGCCGGACGCGTCCAGCCTCGCCTCGTGGAGCGGTCCGTCCTCCCTCGATGCGAACATATGTTCTTGGCATACACCGAACTTCACTGCCATTCGGCCTTCTCGTTCCTCGACGGCGTCTCGCTCCCGGACGAGCTGGTGCCGGCCGCGCTGAAGCTCGGCTACGAGGCGGTCGCGCTGACCGATCACAACACGGTCTCGGGCTCGATGGAGTTCGCCGTCTCGGCACAGGCTCTGGGGCTGCGTCCGATCCACGGGGCTGAGCTCGACCTCGATGATGGGCGCCACCTGACGCTGCTGGTCTCAGGCGCCCGCGGCTGGTCGAACCTGTGCAGGATCCTTACCCGCGCGCATGCGCACACGCGCGACGGCCGCTCGGGCGCGCCACCCACAGATCCCCAAACCCCATTGCAGACCGTGCTCGAGCACGCCGAGGGGCTGGTCTGCCTGAGCGGCTGTGCGCTCCGCGGCGTCCACGACGAACCGACGCTCCGCAAGCTGCTCGATGCGTTCGGGTCAGAGCGCCTGCGAATCGAGCTTCAGCGCCCGTTTCTACGCGATGACCGGGCCCGCAACCGTCGGTTGATCGAGCTGGCAAAACGGCTCGGGGTGGCGTGTGTAGCGACCGGCGACGTGCACGCGCATACACGCACGCGCGGACCCCTGCAGGACGCGTTCGTCGCCGTGCGCCTGCACACCACGCTCGACGCATCCGAGCCCCAGCGGCGCGGGAACTTCGGCCATGTGCTCGAGTCGCCGACGGCCATGGAGGCGCGCTTTGCCGAGTATCCCGAGGCGGTCAAGGAGACCGAGCGGCTTGCCGACAGCCTGCGGTTCGATCTTCGCAGCGACCTCGGCTACCGCTACCCGGGAGCCGAGGACGAGCAGGCGATGCAAAAGCTGACCGAGTTGTGCTCAGCACGGATGCAGGAGCGCTATGAAAGCGCAGCCGCAGTCACACGCGAGCGGGCGCAGGCGCGCCTGACGGAGGAGATGCGGATCATCGAGTCGCTGCGCCTCCCCGGCTTCTTCTTGCTGCACCACGAGATGCTCGAGCTGGCCCGCGAAGTCGCTGTCGAGGTGCGCGGCACCGAGAGCGCACGGGCGCTGCTGCCCCCGGGGCGCGGGCGCGGTTCGAGCGTCTCCTCGATCGTCTGCTACCTGACCGGGCTCTCGCACGTCGACCCGATCGCCAACGAGCTGCTGATCGGACGCTTTCTCAACGACGAGCTGACCTCGCTGCCCGACATCGACCTCGACTTCCCGCGCGACATTCGCGAGAAGCTGATCCCTCGGGTGCATGAACGTTTTGGTCACGACCGCTCGGCGCTGGTGGCCGCCTTTCCCACCTACCGAGCACGGGGGGCGATCCGCGAGCTCGGAAAGGCGCTGGGCCTGCCGGCGGGAGAGATCGAGCGGGTCGCGAGGGGAAGCGAGGGGTGGGACGCACGCGAGGTTGGCAAGGACATCGAGAGCGCGGGGCGCCGGGGACCGTCCGGGCGTTGGGCGTGGCTGGCCCGGCTCGCCGCCGAGGCGCACGGGCTGCCGCGACATCTGTCCCAGCACTCGGGCGGGATGATCGTCGCTACCCGCCCGTTGATCGACTGCTGCCCGATCGTCCCCGCGGCGATGGAGGGGCGCCAGATCGCCCAGTGGGACAAGGACTCCTGTGCGGATGCCGGCTTTCTGAAGATTGACCTGCTCGGCCTGGGGATGCTCTCAGCCGTGGAGCGTTCGGTGGAGCTGATCGCGCGCACCCGGGGCGAGCGAATCGATCTCTCCCGGATCCCCTACGACGACGCGGCCACATACGAATGCATCCAGAACGCCGACACCACCGGCGTCTTTCAGATCGAGAGCCGCGCGCAGATGCAGTCGCTGCGGCGCACCCGCCCCGAGAACCTCAAGGACCTGACCGTGCAGGTCGCGATCGTCCGCCCGGGACCGATTCAGGGAGGCGCGGTCAACCCCTATATCGAGCGCCGCCAGCGGATGCGGGCCGACCCCACCTACCGGGTTCCATATGAACATCCGTCGCTCGAGCCGGTGCTGTCCGAGACGCTCGGGACGATCATCTTCCAGGACCAGGTGCTCGAGGTCTCGATCGCCTTCGCGGGCTTCTCCCCGGGGGAGGCGGAGGGGCTGCGCAGAGCGATGAGCCGCAAGCGCTCGGAGGCGGCGATCCAGGCATATCACGAGCGCTTCGTGCAGGGGGCCCAGCGCAAGCATGGGGTGGACGCGCAGACGGCAGAGCGCGTGTTCGAGATGGTCAAGGGGTTCTCGGGCTTCGGTTTCCCGAAGGCTCACGGGGCCGCCTTCGGGCTACTGGCCTACCAGTCGACCTGGCTGCGCGTCCACTACACCCCGGAGCTGCTGTGCTCGCTGCTCAACGAGCAGCCAATGGGCTTCTATCCGCCGGACGCGCTCGTTCACGAGGCCCAGCGACGGGGAATCGAGGTGCTGGCGCCCGACGTCAATGAGAGCGGCGTCGAGTGCGAGGTCGAGTGCGCCGGGCCCGCGGCGCAGCGCGCCGGTGTGCCGCAGGGACGAGTCAGGATCGGCCTTGGATATGTGCGCGGTGTGCGCGGTGACGAGGTCGCTGAGATCGTCGTCGCCCGGCAGCGCAACGGCCGCTTTCGGAGCTTCTCGGATCTCGCCTCGCGCGCCGGGTCGAGCGTGTCGTCGCTCGAGCTGCTCGCCTGGTCAGGCGCGTGCGATTGCCTCGCAGAAGGGCCGGCCGGGGCGGGATCGGCCCGGCGCATCGCGCTCTGGCAGCTCGGCGTGATGACCCCCGGTCGTCGCGTGCCCGGCGGCACCCAGCTCGCGCTCCCGATCGACCTTCCCGCGCCGCCACGGCTACGCAAGCTGTCTCGGTGGGAGTCGATGCTCGCCGACTACGCCACCACTGGCCTGACCGCCGCCAGTCACCCCTTGGCGCTGCTGCGTGACCGGCTACCAACCGACGCAGCGACCAGCCGCGACCTCGAGACGCTCGAACATGGCGCGCGGGTCAGCGTCGGAGGGCTCGTCGTCGCCCGTCAGCGGCCCGGGACCGCCGCCGGGATCGTGTTCATCCTGCTCGAGGATGAGTTCGGGACGATCAACCTGATCGTGCCCCCGAAGGTCTACGAGCGCCATCGCCTGACGGTCAGGACCGAGCCGCTGATGATCGCGGCGGGCAAGCTCGAACGGTTCGCCGCTGCTGGTGGCGCGATCAACGTGCTCGTCGACCAGATCGGCTCGATCGACTCCCCCGACCAGATCCTCGCCGACATCAAGGACTTCTCGATGCTCGACGAGCAGGTCAGGCGCGGGCTCGCCGAGCAGAAGGCCGCGAACGGCGCCGCGGCTCAAAACGGTGCCGCGGAGCACGGCGGCAGCGAGGCCGAGGACTTCCGCGCCGTGGCGCCGCCGGTGATGAGCTTCGCGTCCGGTCGCCGCCGCTAGCCGACCTGCCGACGTGCGCGACGGCTTCGCCCGTGCGCGTGCGCCCATCCTCCCGTCAGGCACGATAAGGTGCCGCTCGCAGTGCTTGCGGTCGGTCTCTTCGTCGCCTTCTGGGTCGTCCTTGGGGTCGGCCTGTTCTACCTGGCCTCGCGAGGCGGAGTCAGCGGGGTTCGGGCGAGAATCCGGACTCAGCGCGGGTCCAACCAGCTGGTGGGAATCGTGTTTGCGGTGATCCTGGTCGTGTTCGGGATCGGGCTGCCGACGGTGCTTCTGATCGGTAACCACAACCGGGCCAACGGCCAGGTTGGCGGGATCAAGCTGACGGCCTCGGAGAAGAGCGGGCGCCAGCTGTTTGGCCAGCACTGCGCGGTCTGCCACACGCTTGCGGCCGTAAACGCGGTCGGCAAGGTGGGGCCGAACCTCGACACCCTCAAGCCGCAGGCGTCGATCGTGCTGCACACGATCGAAAACGGATGCCTTCCGAACGCTCCGACCGGGTCCGCCGAGCAGTGCCTTAACCAGGGCGTGATGCCCGCCGACGTAGTGACCGGCCGCGCCGCGCAGGACGTCGCGAACTTCGTCGCCCGGGTGGCGGGCAGCGAGTAGCTCGGCTCGCGGGCCGGCAGTTTTCATTAACCCGCAAGGAGCGCAAAATATCTGCCGCCGGTCCCCGCCCGGTGGGCTGCCGCCGTCCGCGGCCGGTGTTAAGATCGCGCACCCGAACTGCTGAATTCCCATTTCGCCCGTGCCGCCCCGGGCGCGGGAGGGAAGTGGGGGAACCGAGTTGTTGGGGCTAATCGCGCCCGCGCGTAGCGTCGCTCGTTCGACGCGAGCCCGTCAGCTAACCCCGCAAGCACGAGAAAGAGACGATCAAATGGCCCGACCAGGCGTAGCAGTGCACCCGGGTGAGGCGAGCGAGCGTCGGCGCCGGGCGACCGATCTGGGCTTCGGGTTCGACTCCTGGGACCACGGCAGGCTCGAGGCGCCGTGGGATCACAGCGGGCTCGAGGCTCCCTGGGACGACGACCGAATCGACACACGCTCGCCGCTGAGCTCCGGCGGCGTGCCCGGCCGTCGCACGGTCACGATCACCGGCCAGGGCGCCGAGGGTTACGCCTCGCGCAACGGGACCAGACCGTCGATGGCACAGCGCCACCGGCCCGTCAAACGCTACGAGCGCGCCGGTTTCCGGCCCGACCGGGCCGCGATGTGGGCGGTCCTCCTGGGCGTGGTGCTGCTGCTCGCCGCGGTCACGAGCGCACACGCGGCGGTTCTCGCAGCGCACCACGCGCTCGCGCTCCGCTGACCGTCGGCGCTCGCGCGGGGCGCCGGAACCGCCCGGTGGACGGCTTCTTTCGCCATTTCTGCGCGGGCGGTGATCCTCCGTTTATTCCCACCCGTATAAGGGGATTAGCGCGGTTAGGGGCCTTGTGCTGGAACCACCCCGCAGATACACTTATGAAGCGTAAGCAGATGTCAAAACTAAAGGGCTGAGGCTTCAAACCCGCAGCCATTCCTTTGAGACCTTTCGGGGGTCAGTGATGAAGACTCCAATGAGCAGGTTCCAGATACACGACGATCTGACCGCGCCCGAGGGCTCGGTCGCCGTCCTGCGCGGTGCACTCTCCTCGGGCGGCCAACTTCCGAACTTCCTTGGCGTGCTCGCCGGTTCACCAGCGGCGCTTCGTGCCTACGCCCGGTTTCGCTCCGAGCTGCGCCATGGCCGCCTGACGCTGCCCACGCTCGAGCGGATCGCGCTCGCGGTCGCCGAGCACTACCAGTCCGAACCGGGAATCGCCATACATTCGCGCGCCGCCCGCGGCGCCGGCCTGGCGATCGACGAGGTCGCGCTCGCGCGCCAGTTCAAGTCCAAGGACGAGCGCGAGGCGGCGTTGCTGCGCTATCTGCAGGCGCTGCTCGAGGACCGAGGCCGGCCCCCGATGCACCTGCACGAGGAGGCCCGTGAGGCCGGCTGGGACGACGAGGAGATCCTCGAGGCGATCGCCGCGGTGTCGCTCGAAGGCTTCACGGCGATGGTCAACGTGGCCGGCGAGGTTCCGGTGGATGGATCAACAGAGGCATCAAGAGCGCTGGAAGCCGCCTGACGGCGTAAGCTCATGCCAGTGATGGCCGCTCGCGAGCAGACCGGCACGGCCGACGAGACGCGGAGCAACTGCTGCCCCCTCTACCACGAGGCGGTCGAGCTGGTAGGACGACGGTGGACCGGAGCGATCCTGCAGGTGCTGATGGATGGCCCGATGCGCTTCTCGGAGATCGCCCAGTCGATCCCCGAGCTGTCCGACCGGCTGCTCTCGGAGCGGATGAAGGAGCTCGAGGCCCGGGGGATGGTGCGAAGGACGGTGATCGCCGGTCCGCCGCTGCGGGTGCAGTACGAGCTCTCGCGCATGGGCCACGAGCTCGAGCCGGCGCTGGCGGCGCTCCAGAGCTGGGCGCAGCGCTGGCTCGGGGATCACCCCGTGTCCGGCGCGCGGCACTAGCCACTGGGCCCTCGCTCCGCGGTACTTGACAAGTAACGTTCCGCAGCCATGACCGAGCTGCAGCTGACCGCCGACGACGTGATCTCGATGTGCGCCGAGCGCGACATCCGTTTCATCAGGCTCTGGTTCACTGACATCCTCGGCCAGCTCAAGTCGTTCTCGATGAACGTGACCGAACTGGCCGACGCGTTCGAGGGCGGAATGGGGTTCGACGGCTCCTCGATCACCGGCTTCAACGCGATCGAGGAGTCCGACATGATCGCCATGCCCGACCCGACCACGTTCATGGTGCTCCCGTGGCGACCGAACGTGGCCGGTGTGGCGCGGATGTTCTGCGACATCCTGACTCCCGAGCGGACGCCGTACGAGGGCGACCCCCGGCATGTCCTGCGACGGGCCATCGAGCGCGCCGAGCGGATGGGCTTTGACCACTTCTACGTCGGTCCCGAGCTCGAGTACTTCTACTTCCGTGACGCCAATTCGACCGAGGTCCTCGACGAGGGCGGCTACTTCGATCTGACCACGCTGGACGCGGGCTCGGATCTGCGACGGGAGACCGTGCTCGCGCTCGAGCAGCTCGGTATCCACACCGAGTACACCCACCACGAGGTCGGTCCCAGCCAGCACGAGATCGACATGCGCTACGCCGACGCGATGAAGATGGCCGACGACTGCATGACCTACCGGATCACGGTCAAGGAATACGCGATGAAGTACGGCCTGCACGCGACGTTCATGCCCAAGCCCCTGTTCGGCAAGAACGGCTCGGGGATGCACACCCACCAGTCGCTGTTCAGCGGCGAGCACAACGCGTTCTATGACGGCGACGACACGTACTTTCTGTCCGACGTCGGCAAGGCGTTCATCGCCGGCCAGCTGCGCCATGCCCGCGAGATCTGCTCGATCTTCGCCCAGTGGGTCAACTCCTACAAGCGGCTGGTGCCTGGTTACGAGGCGCCGGTGTACGTGGCCTGGTCGCGGCGCAACCGCTCGGCGCTGGTCCGGGTGCCCCTGTATCACCCCGGCCGAGAGCGCGCCACCCGCATGGAGCTGCGCTGTCCCGATCCGGCGTGCAACCCCTATTTGACATTCGCGGTCCTGCTGCAGGCGGGGCTCGAGGGAATCGAGCACGGGTACGAGTTGCCCGACCCGATGGAGAAGAACCTCTATCACCTGTCCCCCGACGAGCGGCGCCGGCTGGGGATCGAACAGCTGCCCGAGACGCTCGGCGAGGCGATCGAGCTCACCGCGGAGTCAGAGCTCGTGCTGCGATCGCTCGGTGAGCACATGTTCAACCGCTACATCGAGATCAAGCGCCGGGAGTGGGAGGACTACCGCGTCCAGGTCACTCCGTGGGAGCTCGCGCGCTATCTGCCGGTGTTATAGGAAGGCCGGGCTGCATGCAGCCCGGCCCCCGGCGCGCATGCGCGCCGGGCGGGTGGCCGCATGCGGCCACCCGAACACCATCACAACGCCGCGGCTAGCTCCTCCGCTGTGGTGACCGGCGCCTGACAGGCAAAGCGCTGGCACACGTACGCGGCCGCGCGCCCGTCCACCGGCTCACGACCCTCGAGCAGCGGGACGCCATCGGGCTCACCTCCGGCCAGCACCAGATGCGGACGGTAGGCGCCGCGCACGACCGCGAGCAGCTCCTGGGGCTGCGGACCGACGATCGCCACCTCGCGCACGCTGGCCAGGTAGAAGTCAAACGCCTGCAGCGCGTGGCCGAAGGCCAGCGGATGGCGTCCGGCGATCGGGGCCAGCAGCCTCAGCGCGCCGAGCGCCTGGCGCTCGTACTCGGCCTCGCCCGACAGCAGCGCCAGGCGTAGCAGGCCATAGGCGGCGGCCGAGCTGCCGGAGGGAATCGGTGAGTCCTCGAGATCCTTGCGGCGCCCGAACGCTTCGGGCATGTCAGCGGGGGTGGTGAAGAACCCGCCGCGCTCGGGATCGGCGAAGCGCTCGATCATCTGGTCGGCGAGCGCGACCGCCTCGCCGTACCAGCGCGCGTCGAAGGTCGCCTCGTACAGCGCGGTCAGCGCCTGCACGAGGTAGGCGTGATCCTCGAGCAGCCCGACGATCTTCGCGGTGCGCAACAGCCGCCCGTCGGGGTCGCGCCGCTGCGCGAGCAGGAACTCGGCGCACTGCGTGGCGGCGGCGAGATACGACTCGTGCCCGAGCGCCGCGCCGGCCTGCGCCAGCGCAGAGATCATCAGCGCGTTCCACGACGTCAGCTGCTTGTCGTCGAGCCCCGGTCGCACGCGCTGCTCGCGCAGCGCGTAAAGCCGCTGGCGAACATCGTCCGGCAACGGCTCCTCTCGGGCGCGAAGCACGTACTGCCCATGCTCGAACGGCGCGAGCTCGAACCGCTCCGCGGCGTCGCCCAGTTGCTCGCGCGTCCACACGTAGAACTTGCCCTCGACGCCCTCGGAGTCGGCGTCGAGCGCCGCGTAGAAGCCGCCTTCCGGACTGCGCATCTCGCGCAGGGCCCAGTCGAGGGTCTCGCAGCAGACGCGACGCAGCAGGGGGTCGCCTGACACCTGCCAGCCGTGCAGGTAGGCGCGGGCCAGCAGCGCGTTGTCATAGAGCATCTTCTCGAAGTGCGGCACGGTCCAGGTGGCGTCGACCGCGTAACGGCAAAAGCCGCCTCCGATCTGGTCATAGATGCCGCCGCGGGCCATCGAAGCAAGCGTCTGCAGCGACATCTCGCGCTCGCCGCGCATCAGCAGAAACTCGATCGCCGAAGTCATCGGGAACTTCGGAGCGCCACCGAAGCCTCCGTTCGCGGGGTCGTAGGAGCCGCGCAGGCCGTTGACGGCGTCGACCAGCAGCTGCTCTGTGATCGGCTCCACCGAGGGGCGCATCCGGGCACTGGCGCCGATCGCCTGGAGCACCTGCGCGCTCGACCTGCGGACGTCGTCGCGGCGCTGGTCCCACGCTGAGGAGACGGCGTCGAGCACCGCGCGCCAGCTCGGCAGCCCCTGGCGCGACTCGGGCGGGAAATAGGTGCCCACGTAGAACGGCGCCTGCTCGGGCGTCAAAAACGCGTTCAGCGGCCAGCCACCGTGGCCGTTCATCGCCTGACAGGCGTCCATGCACACCGCGTCGACGTCGGGGCGCTCCTCGCGATCGACCTTGATGCACACGAAGCGGTCGTTCATCAACGCCGCGATCTCCGGGTCCTCGAACGACTCGCGCTCCATCACGTGGCACCAGTGACAGGCCGAATAACCGATCGAGACCAGCAACGGCCGCTCCAGCTCGCGGGCCCGCTGCAGCGCCTCATCGCCCCAGGCGTACCAATCGACGGGATTGTCCTTGTGCTGCAGGAGGTAGGGCGAGGTTTCGTGGGCAAGGCGGTTGGGCATGGTTATGAGGCTACCCCGGCAGGGAGTGCGCAATAGGCTTGCGAGCCGTGCTTCAACATAGGAAGGAGACGGTTTGAGCAACCAACGCGAGCCGGTCACCGCGCCGGAGGCCCCGGCGGCCGTCGGCCCATACGTCCACGCAGTCAAAGTTGGCGGCCTGCTGTTCTGCTCGGGTCAGATCCCGCTCGATCCCCGCACCGGTGACACCGTCGGCAGCACCGCCGGCGATCAGGCGGGGCGATGTCTGGAGAACCTCGCGGCGGTCTGCCAGGCGGCTGGTGCCAGCCTCGGCGACGCGGTCAAGGTGACGATCTACATGACTGACATGGCGGCCTTCGCGGAGGTCAACGAGGTGTACGCGTCATTCTTCGAATCGAGCCCGCCGGCCCGCGTCGCGGTGGGCGTGGCGGCTCTGCCGCGCGGGGTGCAGGTGGAGATGGACGCGGTTGTCGCGCTTGACGGATGAGCTGCCGGATGCCCGAGATGCAGCCGCGCTGAGCAGCGGCGACGTCGCTCGCGCCGCCGCGGCCGGCGCCGGGGTGATCCGGGAGACGCCGGTGGTGAGCTCACAGACGCTCACCGAGCGGACCGGGGCGACGGTGGCGCTCAAAGCCGAGAACCTGCAGCGCACGGGTTCGTTCAAGCTCCGCGGCGCGCTGGCCAAGATCGCCTCGCTCACCGACGAGGAGTGCCGGCGGGGCGTGGTCACGGGCAGCGCGGGCAACCACGCCCAGGCGGTCGCCTACGCCGCTCGCGCCCGCGGCGTCCACTGTGAGGTGTTCATGCCCGAGGCGGCCACGATCGCCAAAGCCGAGGCGGCGGGCTCGCTCGGGGCGCAGGTGAGGCTGGTCGGCGCCACCGTGGACGAGTCGCTGGCGGCTGCACGGGAGCGCGCGGCGAGCGCCGGGCTGGCATTCGTGCACCCGTTCGACGACCTCGACGTGATCGCCGGCCAGGGCGGGCTGGGCCTCGAGCTGCTGGCCCAGGTCCCCACGCTGGCGCGGGTGCTGGTCCCCGTGGGCGGGGGCGGATTGATCAGCGGCATCGCGGTGGCGATCAAGGAGCAGCGGCCGGAGGTCGAGGTGATCGGCGTCCAGGTCGACACGTGCGCCCCGTTTCCGGCCTCGCTGGCGGCCGGCGAACCGATTGCGGTCGACTCCGCGCTGACGATCGCCGACGGGATCGCCGTCAAGCGCCCGGGGACCCTGACGCTCGACGCTGATCCGCCGCTGGGTGGACGGGATCGTGGTCGTGGGCGAGGACGATGTCGCAGAGGCGATGGTGTTCCTGCTCGAGCGCGCCAAGCTGGTCGTCGAAGGTGCGGGCGCGGTCGGGGTGGCGGCGCTGCTGGCGGGTAATGTCGAGGGGGCAGGACCGGGGACCACGGCGGTTGTGCTGTCGGGCGGCAACGTCGACCCGGGTCTGCTCGGTCAGATCGTCCGCTACCACGAGAGCCAGGCCGGTCGCCGGCTCGTGCTGATGGCCTGCCTGCCCGACCGTCCAGGCTCGCTGGCGCTGCTGCTGTCGCTGGTCGGGCAGCTGGGGGCGAACCTGGTCGACGTCGAGCACATTCGCGAGGGCTTCGATCTGCACGTCCGCGAGTCCGCGGTCCAACTCGTGCTCGAGACGCGCGGCCCTCAGCACGCCGGTCAGGTCGTGCGCGCGGTACGCGAGGCGGGCTACGCCGAGCCGCGCGCGATCCGGTAGTCGCGTGCTGCGGTCGCGAGCGCGCCGATCACGCGGCTGTTCTCGTCGGCTTCGGGGTGCCACTGGACGCCGAGCACGAACCTGTTGCCGGGCAGCTCGATCGCTTCAGGGAGCTCGTCGAGCGTCGAGGTGCCGCTGACGATCAGGCCGTCGCCGATCGCGTCGACGCCCTGATGATGGTGGGACTTGGTCGTGTGGAGCTCCTCCCCGGCGGCGAGCGCCGCGCGCGAGCCGGTACGGAGCAGGACGTCGTGATCGGAGCCGTCGAAGGTGCCGCGCATGCGGAGGTGGTCGGTATGACCGAACGCCTCAGGCAGGTGCTGCAGCAGCGTGCCCCCCAAGGCGACGTTGAGCACCTGCATGCCACGACAGATCCCGAGCAGCGGCATGTCGAGCTCGACGGCGCGGCGGGCGAGCGCGATCTCGATCCGGTCGCGCGTGGGGACAGTCCGCGTAATCGCGGGGTGCGCGTTGGCGCCGTAGAAGCTCGGGTCGACGTCGTGGCCGCCGGCGAGGATCAGGCCGTCGATCCGCTGCAGCGCCTCGTCGGGGTCATCGGCGAGCGCCGGATCCGGCGGGATCATCAGGCCCAGCGCGCCCGCGTGCGCGATCGCCTCGAGATAGCTGTGGGAGAGCAGCACCGCCGGCTTGTTCCACGATCCCCACGTCGCGTCGACGAGCTGGGCGGAGATTCCGATCGCGGGACGGGGCATCCGTGTTGAGGCTAGCGTCGCTCTTCGCGTAGCAGAGCACGCTGGATCTTGCCGCTGGCGGTCTTGGGGAGCTCGGGTGCGAAGTCGACGATCCGGGGGTACTTGTACGGCGCCGTCTCTGACTTGACGTGCTCCTGGAGCTCGTGCACGAGCCCGTCTGTGCTCGCGTAGCCGTCGCGCAGCACGACCACCGCGCGCACGACCGCACCCCGCTCCTCGTCGGGCGCCGCGACCACCGCGGCCTCGGCCACCGCCGGATGCGAGACCAGCGCCGACTCGACCTCGAACGGGCCGATCCTGTAGCCCGCCGAGATGATCACGTCGTCGGTGCGCCCCTCGAAGTACAGGTAGCCGTCGTCGTCCTGGCGCACGCGGTCGCCGGTGTGCCAGGGCTCGTGTTCGGGTGACGGTGTGCCTGCGAGGTAGCCGACGAAGAAGGTCGGGTCGGTCGCGGGGTCTGCGAGCACCAGCTCGCCGTCGTCGACGCGCAGCTCGATGCCCGGGAGCGGCCTTCCCATCGATCCGGGACGCACGTCTGCGCCCGCGGGCATGCCCGTCAGCTGGCCGGTCTCGGTCTGGCCGTAGCCGTCGCGGATCTCCAGCCCCGTGCCCTCCCGGAAGGCGCGCAGGACCTCGGGGTTCAGCGCCTCGCCGGCAGCGACCAGTCCGCGCAGGGCAGGGAGGGGGGTGAGGGTGGCGCGCTTGGCGATCACGCGGTATTCGGTCGGTGCCATGCAGAGGACGTTCACGCGCTCGGAGGCGAGCAGCTCGAGGCGCTGAAAGGGGTCGAAGCGAGCGTCGTGGATCAGCGCCGCCGCACCGATGAGCCATGGGGCGATGAACGCGTTGCGGGCGGACTTCGACCAGCCGCTGGCGGCGGTGCACCACACCAGGTCTTGTTCGCGGGCGCCGAGCCAGTGGGTGGCCTGCAGGCGCTGGCCAGGGAGATAGCGCTGTCCGTGCACGACGCCCTTGGCCTCACCGGTGGTGCCGCTGGTGAAGGTGATCAGGCAGGGGTCTTCTGGTTTCAGCTCGGCGGGGGCGGCCGGCTCGGCGTCGAACAGCTGGTCGTCGGGGATCAGCGTCACCTCGCCGGACGGCGTGGCGGCTGCCAGCTCGGCCGCGTTGCGCTGATCGGCGAGGATCAGCCTGGGCTGCGCGGCCGCGATCCGCAGGCGCAGGTCCTTGGCCCGCAGCTGCTCGTTGCAGGGGAGCACCACCGCCCCGAGCCGGAAGCAGGCGACCATCGTCAGCACCCACTCCGAGCGGTTGCCGATCAGCGTCATCACCACGTCGCCCTGGCTGACTCCGCGCGCCTGCAGGGTCCCGGCGAGGCGCGCGGCGCGGTCTGAGAGCTCGCCGAAGCTCCACTCGCGGCGGTCGCCTGCGCGCGTCAGCTCGACCAGCGCCCGCCGCGCGGGGGGCGCGGCGTCGACGACATCGCGGGCGAAGTTCACGGCGAGCCATGTTCTCAGGCGGGGGCGAATCGACGTTGGTAGGGTGGGGTGCATGGGTTTGATGACCGGAAGCGGTCCGCTCGGCCGCGAGCCGGCGGGCACGTTCAACTTCGAGCCGCCCGAGCCGGGGCAGGCGCTCTATCTGGAGCCGACACCGAAGCGGATCCGGGTGGAGGTCGGCGGTGAGGTGATCGCCGACAGCCGGCGCGCGATGCTGCTGCACGAGTCCGGCGCGCAGCCGGTCTACTACTTCCCGCCCGACGACGTCTTGCACGAGTTTCTCGAGCCCAGCGACCGGCACACCCACTGCCCCAAGAAGGGCGACGCGTCCTACTACACGATCCGGGCCGGCGGCGAGGAGGTGCCGGCCGGCGCCTGGTACTACCCCGACCCGCTCCCGGCGGCGCCGCCGCCGTTGAAGGGCGCGATCGCGTTCTACTTCAACCGCATGGGCCGCTGGCTGGAGGAGGGCGAGGAGATCGGGGTACACCCGCGCGACCCCTACCACCGCATCGATGTCTTGAGCACCGATCGCCACATTCGGATCTCGCTCGATGGCGAGCTACTGGCGGAGACCACGCGGGCGCTGGCGCTGTTCGAGTCCAACCTGCCGCCCCGCTGGTATATGCCGCGCGACGACGTGGTGGCGAGGCTGGAGCCGAGCGAGACGATCACCCACTGCCCCTACAAGGGCGCTGCCAGCTACTACTCGCTCGCCGACGATGGCGGCAAGGACCTCGTCTGGTACTACGCCGACCCCTTCGACGAGGTCAGGCGGATCGAGGGGCTGTTGTGCTTCTTCAACGAGCGGGTCGACATCGAGCTCGACGGCGAGCTGCAGGAGCGGCCGGCGTCGCCGTGGAGCCGGGGCGTGAAGTCCGAGGCGCAGAACGCGCCGCCGGTTCAGACGCGCGGCTGACTGCTGCGCTCGGCGAGGATCCGTCTTAATCGCGCGGCCTCGCGGTGCGGAGCGTTGTGCAGGCGCTCCCAGGTGATCCGGATCGTGACGAAGCCGGCTGTGAGCAGGTCGGCGTCGCGAGCGCGGTCGTTCTCGAACGCCCGGCGATCGTTGTGGAAGTCCCAGCCGTCGAGCTCGACGATCACCCGCTCGGGCGCGAACAGGGCGTCGACCTCGAAGCCGCACACGACCGTGTTGACGAGCGGGCGGGGGAGGTCGTACCGGGCGCAGAAGTCCAGGAAGGCGTCCTCGAACTGCGAGCGGGTGGGGCCGGTTGGACTCTGCACGAACGGGCGCAGGAGCTTGGTCCCCGGGTGCCTGGGGTTGCGCGCGCAGACGTCGGCGAGCTGTGCGCGGGTCAGGTAGGGGGATCTGAGCCCGTCGTTGACCGCCCGGGTCCGCGCCTTGGACGTCATCGTGGGCGCGCAGTCGAGCAGGGTCCGGGCCAGGGTGGTCACGCGGATGCCGAGATGGGTGCGGATGTCGGCCCGTGCCAGCGGGCATCTGATGCGTCACGATCCCGAGGCGCGCCGGCGGTCCCTGGAACGGTCACGTGGGCTGCATCGGCCATCGCTTGGCCAGCCCCCAAAGCGCGAGCGCCGAGCTGTGCGAAAGCGCCGCGCCGTCTCCGCACGCCAATACGGCGGCAGCGGCGTGCTCGATCGGCGTAATCGCCGGTGTCCCCACGGCGTAGACGCCTAGGTGCTCGGGGTGCAGCCAGCCGCGGTGGACTCGGCGCTTTATCGCATCTGAGCTGAGCCCGAGAGCGAGCAACTGCGCCCGGGAGATGTTCCGATGCTGCCTGCTCGCCAAGGCACAACGATGGGATCGTTGGGGATCTTTGCCGCTATACGTCACAAGATCTCCGACGCACGCCGACGGAGCCGACAAAAGTCACGGAGTTTTCGACTATCCTCGGGCGCGTGGCCATCGCCAACGCCGAGACCACCGACGAGCAACGCGCGATCTGCGAGATGGTCCGCCAGTTCGCCGACGAGCAGATCATCCCCAACGCCGAGCACTACGACCACGAGGACACGTTCCCCGAGCCGATCGTCGAGCAGATGAAGGAGCTCGGCCTGTTCGGGGTGACGATCCCCGAGGAGTACGGGGGGATGGGGCTCGACCTGACGACCTACGCGATGATCGTCGAGGAGCTCTCCCGGGGCTGGATCAGCATCTCGGGGATCGTCAACACCCACTTCATCGGCTCCTACCTGCTGATGAAGTTCGGCACCGAACGACCAGAAGCAGAAGTACCTGCCGCGGATGGCCACCGGTGAGATCAGGGCCGCCTTCAGCCTGTCCGAGCCCGAGTGCGGCTCAGACGTCCAGGCGATCAAGACGACCGCCCGCAAAACGGGGGACGCCTACGAGATCAACGGCCAGAAGATGTGGGTCACCAACGGCCTTCTGTCGGGGCTGGTGTTCGTGCTCGCCAAGACCGACCCGAGCGCCGAGCCCAAGTACAAGGGCATGACCTGCTTCATCTGCGAAAAGGAGCCGGGCGCCACGCACAACGACGGCCTCACCGTGCCGCCGAAGATCAAGAAGCTCGGCTACAAGGGCGTCGAGTCGACCGAGCTCGTGTTCGACGGCTACAAAACCCCGGCCGACAGCGTTCTCGGTGGCGAGGAGCAAGGGCTCGGCCGGGGGTTCATCCAGATGATGGACGCGCTCGAGGTCGGGCGGGTCAACGTGGCGGCAAGGGGGGTGGGGATCGCCCAGCGCGCGCTCGAGCTCGCCCTCAAATACGCCCAGCAACGCAAGACGTTCGGCAAGCAGATCGCCCAGCACCAGGCGATCCAGTTCAAGCTCGCCGACATGGGCACCCAGGTGGAGGCGGCGCGGCTGATGACCATCAGGGCGGCGCGGCTGAAGGACGCGGGCGAGCGAAGCGACCTCGAAGCAGGGATGGCCAAGCTGTTCGCCTCCGAGGCCGGCCGCTTCTGCGTCGAGGAGTCCCTGCGGATCCACGGCGGCTACGGCTACTCCAAGGAATACGAGATCGAGCGGCTATACCGCGATGCGCCGCTGCTGCTGATCGGCGAGGGCACCTCGGAGATCCAGCGGATGCTGATCGGGCGCAAGCTGCTCGAGCGTCACAAGATCTGATCCGGGCGCTACCGTACGGACATGCACTCACGCAAAGCATTCAGGCTCGTAGCGGCGATGTTCGCGGCGCTGGCGATCGCCGCGCCGGCGGCGTTCGCGTCGTCGACCTCCAGCCACCAGACGATCGTCCACGCGCACATGGACAGGTCTGGAACGATGGTGGTCACCGGCTACGACGGCGGCGCTCCGCTGGCGCCATAGACTCCGCGCCCTGGCCTCCGCCGACACCAAGTCACTGATCGAGACCGCGGTCAAGCGGTTCTTGGACGAGGTGCCGGCACTGCAGTCGCTCAAGCTGGTCGCGGGACTCGAGCTCAGGGGCCGCGGCGACACCCAGCTGTACCGCGTGGAGCTCCCAGGTCCCAAGGTCACCAAGGACATCGCGCCCGACGCCAAGGTCCGCGTTTCGCTCCCGCGCGCGAGCTTCAACGAGCTGGCGACCAAGGGCCACGTGCGCGACTGGGAAGAGGCGTTCGCCCACGGCGACGCCACGGCCACCGGCGTCGACCAGGTGCTCAAGCTGATCGCCAACGTGGTGGCGCGCCAGCAGGAGCGCTCCCGGACCCGCCGCGTCAGGCACTAGTGCCAACCTGGGAAGACGTGATCGCGATCGGCTCCCGCTTCCCGGGGGTGGAGGTGGGGAAGTCGTGGGGGACGCCCGCGCTGAAGGTCAAAGACAAGTTCCTGTGCCGGATGCGGACCAACCCCGACGCGCTCGTGCTGCGGGTGATCCACATGGGTGAGCGCGAGGCGCTGCTACAGGGCGACCCCGACACGTTCTTCATCACCCCGCACTACGACGGCTATCCGGCGGTGCTGGTCCGGCTCGACAGGGTCGACCCCACCGAGCTCGCCGAGCTGCTCGAGGACGCCTGGCGAACCCAGGCGCCCAAGCGGCTGATCGCGCAATACGAGGAGGACGCTTAACCAGCTAGCCCCGGGTCGCGGCGAGCGCCTCGGCCGCGCTCAGCTGGTCCTCCACCAGCGACAGGCCGGCGTCCCAGAACCCGGGGTCGGAGAGGTCGATCCCCACCATCTCGGCCAGCCGCTCGGGGCTGCGCGAGCCGCCCGCCGCGAGCAGCTCGAGGTAGCGCGGCGCGAACGCGCTGGCCCTCCTCGGTGTAGCGCTTGTAGACAGACAGCGCCAGCAGCTGGCCGTAGGCGTAGGCGTACACATAGCCGGGGGTGTTGATGAAGTGGGGAACGTAGGACCACCACATCCGGTAGCCCTCGGTGATCTCCACCGAGTCGCCGAACAGCTCGGACTGGGCCTGCACCCACGACTCGTTGATGCGGTCGACTGACAGCTCGCCCTCGTTGCGGCGGCGGGTGTGCACCAGATGCTCGAAGCGGTTCATGGCCATCTGGCGAAAGACCGTGGCCACGGCCCCGTCGATCCGTTCGGCGAGCAGCGACAGGCGCGCATCGTCGTCGGGGGCGGCGTCGAGCAGGCGCCCGAACACCAGTGCCTCGCCGAACACCGACGCGGTCTCGGCAAGCGTCAGCGGCGTCGATTGCTGGAACACGCCCTGGGGCTGGGCCAGGGCCGCATGCAGCCCGTGGCCGAGTTCGTGGGCCATCGTCAGCACGTCGCGGCGCCGGGCGGTGAAGTTGAGCATCACGTAGGGGTGCACGCTGGGGACCGTGTAGGCGCAGAACGCGCCGCCGCGCTTGTGGGGGCGAACGGGGGCGTCGATCCAGCGCTCGTCGAAGAACCGGCGGGCGATCGCACCCGCCTGGGGCGCGAACGCCTGATAGGTGTCGAGGACCAGCTCGCGTGCCTGCGCGAACGAGAACATGACGTCCTCGGGCAGGACCGGAGCGGCCCGGTCGTAGTCGCACAGGCGATCGATCCCCAGCAGCCTGGCCTTGAGCGAGTACCAGCGCTGCGGGATGTCGAACCGAGCCCGGGTCGCCTCGATCAGCGCCAGCACCGATTCGTCGGAGGCCTCGTTGGCCAGATTGCGGCTGGCCAGCCAGTGTGGGTAGGAGCGCAAGCGGTCGTCGACGGCCTTGTCGTGCAGGAGCGTGTTGTAGATGAACGCGCGCGTGCGGAGTCCCGGCGCAAGCGTGTCCGAGACGCCCTCCGCGGCTGCGCGCCGTTGCTCGCGATCGGGCGACTGCAAGCGGCTGAGCGCCACCTCCAGCGACAGCTCCTCGTCATCGAGCGTGACTCGCAGCGCGGCGACCAGCTCGCCGAACAGCCGGCTCCAGGCGCTGTGGCTGGCGATCGCCTTCTCGGCGAGGATCTTCTCCTCGGGCTCTGTGAGCAGGTGGGGCCGGTAGCGGCGGGCGCTGCGCAGGTAGTGAGCACAGAACTCGAGCGCGTCGTCGGCCAGCAGCTCGGAGACGCGCTCGTCGGGCAAAGCAGCCCATTCGAGCTCGAAGAACAACAGCTTGGTCTCGATCTCGGTCGCTCGCTCCTGCACCCGCTGCAGCAGCGCTCCTCGCTCGGCGTCGGCGGTGTCAGTGGCGAACCGCAACGACGCGTACGAGCCGGCCCTGCCCACCAGCTCGTTGATCGCCGCGAGCTCGTGCATGGCGCTCGCCAGGCCGGCCGAATCGAGCTCGGCGAGCTTGCCCGCGTAGGTGGCGGCGAACGCGGTCGCGCGCTCCAAAGCCGCGTCGAGCTGACGGTCGACGCCGCGACCATCCTGGCCGTCGACCAGCGGACCGAGATCCCACTCGGTGTCGAGCAGTTCCGGGTCGGCGAGCAGCTCGGTCGCGGTCGGCATCGCGCCACAGGTTATCGGCGGCACTCGAGTGCCCGGGGCGCGAACCATGCTCGGCTACCCTAAACGTCACGTCCCATGAAGAAGCTGTGGCTACCGGTTGTGGTCGCTCTCGGTCTGGTGGCCACCGGGTGCGGAGGGACCTCCAAGGGACCGAATCTGTCGGGCGTCCCGCTGACCCCCGGCTCGCACGTGGTCAAGCACGTCCGGCGCTGTGACCGCGGCTCAAACCCCTACTGCGCCCTGCAGCTGGTCGTCGTCAACAAGCGCGCCCCGAGCTCGGCGGCGCTGCTGGCGAGCGAGCGCCGGCATCTGCACGCGCTGGGCTGGACCTTGACTGACGCCGACACCGGCGACGAGAGCGCGGCCGAATCGCCCGGCCACAAGCTGCGGCTGACCTATTCCACGGCCGCGCTGGACCTCAAGGACATCGACCTCGGGTGGATCAAGCGCGCCCCGAAGATCGGGCTGGCGCTCTCGCGGGTGATGTTCGATCGCCAGCCGGCGATCTCGCTCATGCTCCAGAGCGGTTCAGCGTAAGCGCAGCCGCCGATCAGGCTCCAGAGCGGTTCGGCGTAAGCGCAGCCGCCGATCAGGCTCCAGAGCGGTTCGGCGTAAGCCGCAGGCGTCGGTCGGGGCCCACGCCCAGCGAGCCGTGGCCGGCGAGCAGGTCTCGCAGGTCATCACCGACGAGCTCGCGCCGCCAGCCGGCCAGCGTGCGCACGTCGGGCTCGGGCTCGCCACGCCGCGCGGCGGCGACGATCAGCTCGAGCTCGGCCCGCGACGCGATCAGCTCGTAGGCCAGCCCGGCCTCGAGCGCCCGCGCGCGCAGCAGCGCCTCGGCGAGCGCGATCAGCGGCGCGTCGCCGGGCTCCGAGCGACCACGCGCCTCGTCGCGCGGGATCGGCGGGGCCTCTCGACCACGCGCGATCGCGTCGAGAATCGCCTGGCCGCGGCGCCTGACGGTCGGGGGGTGAAGGCCCCGGATCTGCTCGAGCCCGACGGGCGTCGACGGATGGCGCTTAGCGAGCTCGACGAGCGCCGGGTCGGCGAGAATCGAGCCCACCGGGCGATCCTGCTCTGAGGCAGTGCGCTCGCGCCAGGCCGCGAGCTCGCGGGCCACCGCCCGCGCGCGGGGGTCGAGCTGGCCGATTCGGGGGAGGCGCTCCCAGGCGGTGTATGGATCGCGCTCGTCGGTGGCCGACTCCAGCCGGCGGCACTCTTCGCGCGCCCACGAGAGCCGCCCGCTTTCGGTCAGCCGCCGCTGGATCTCGTCGGCGAGCTGCAGCAGGTGGGCCACGTCCTCGGCCGCGTAGCCAAGCTGCTCGGCGGTCAGCGGGCGAGCGTCCCAGCGCGTATAGCTGGCGGTCTTTCCGACGCGGCGCCCGAGAATCGCGCCGAGCAGGTTGCCGTAGCCCGCCTGAGCGCTGGCGCCGCTGAACCCGGCGGCGATCTGGGTGTCGAAGATGTTGGTGACTTCCGTCCGCCACACCCGGCGCAGGATCGCGACATCCTGGCGCCCCGCGTGCAGGACGATCTCGTACGCCGGGTCGGCGAGCAGCTCGGCCAGGGGGGTGACGTCGATCCCGTTGAGCGCGTCGATCAGGTAGATCAGCGGCGTCCGGTCATCGTCGGGATTGTCGACCGCCACCTGGACCAGGCAAAGCTGCGCCCGGTAGCGCCCCTCCGACATGAACTCGGTATCGATCCCCAGCCGGTGGGTCTCGCGCACGACCTCGGCGGCGTGCGAAATTTCGCGTGCTGTCGCCAGGCCCCCAACGTCCATGACGGGACCCTACACGGCTTTCCCTCGGCTTCCCCTGCTGATCGGAGGTAAACCGACCGTGCTGGTAGGATTTAGATCAGATGATCTTCTCTTCCAAGGCCGAGTATGGCGTGCGGCTGATGATCGAGCTCGGGCGCCAGTCTCCCGAGCACCCCACCAGCCTCAAGGCGATCGCCGACGCGGAGGGACTTCCGCTGGCGTATCTGGAGCAGGTGGTGGCGCGGCTGCGCAAGGCCGGCCTGGTGATGAGCGCCCGCGGCGCACACGGCGGCTACTGGCTCTCGCGCCCGGCGGAGGAGATCCCGATGGACGAGGTGGTCCAGGCGCTCGAGGGTTCGATCGCCCCGATGGAGTGCTTCGTCCACGACCACACCGAGCGGGTGCTCTGCTCGCACGAGCCAGACGCTGGTCGTGGCTGCGCCACCAAGCTCCTCTGGACGCGCGTGCAAGGCGGCATCATCCGCTCGCTGCAGAACACGACCCTGGCGGAGCTGGTCGAGTTCTCGGCCCGTGCCGAACCTGACCACAAGGTGCCGGCCGGGATAAGCGCTCCGCCCGCCTGACAACCCTGAAAGCAAACGTGATGCCTGATCTAGAGATTCGAAACCTCCACGTCCGCGCCGGTGAGAAGGACATCCTGCGCGGAGTCGACCTGGTCGTCGGCAAGGGCCAGATCCACGCCCTGATGGGCCCCAACGGGTCCGGGAAGTCGACGCTCGCCAACGCAGTCATGGGTCACCCCGGCCTGGAGGTGACCGACGGACAGATCCTGTTCAAGGGCGAGGACATCACCGAAGCCGACCCCGACGAGCGGGCGCGGATGGGGCTGTTCATGGCGTTTCAGTATCCGGTCGGTGTGCCCGGGGTGACCGTCACCAAGTACCTGCGCACGGTGATGAACGCACACCGCGACGCCCGCGGCGAGGAGCCAGTGTCGCTCAAGGACTTCCGCCAGGCGGTCGAGGCGGCGATGAAATTGACCAACGTGCCGCGCGAGTTCTCCAGCCGGTATCTGAACGAGGGCTTCTCGGGCGGTGAGAAGAAGCGCATGGAGATCCTGCAGCTCGCGCTCCAGCGGCCCGAGCTGGCGATTCTCGACGAGACCGACTCGGGGCTTGACATCGACGCGCTCCGAGTGGTCGCCAACGGCGTCAACTCCGTCGCCGGACCGGATCTCGGCGTGCTGATCATCACCCACTATCAGCGGATCCTGCACCTGGTGCAGCCAAGCCACGTGCACGTCATGTACAGAGGACGGATCGTCCGCGAGGGCGGCCCGCAGCTGGTGGAGCAGCTCGAGGCCAAGGGCTACGGCTGGATCACGGACGAGCTCGAGGAGGCCGCCTAGGTGTCAACCGCCGCCGTCATCCCCGACGTCGCCTCGCAGTTCCCGGTCCTGGGCCGGGAGATCGACGGGTACCCGCTGACCTATCTGGACTCGGCCGCGACCTCGCAGACCCCCCAGCACGTGATCGACGAGATGACTCGCTACTACACGCGAGTCGCGGGCGTCGATCCACCGCGGTGTGTACCCGCTCGCGGTGCAGGCCACCGACCTCTACGAGGGAGCACGTCGGCGAATCGCCAACTGGCTGCACTCGACGCCGGAGGAGACGGTCTTCACCGCCAATGCGACCGCGGCCATCAACCTGGTGGCCTACACCTGGGGCCGCCAGAACGTCCAGCGCGGGGACCTGGTCGTGCTGACCGAGATGGAGCACCACTCGAACATCGTGCCCTGGCAGCTGCTGTGCCAGGACCGCGAGGCCGAGCTGGCCTACGTGCCGGTGCTCGATGACGGTCAGCTCGACCTCGACGCCCTCGATGTCCTGCTCGAGCGTGGCCCGAAGCTGGTGGCGTTCGTGCACGTGTCAAACGTGCTCGGCACGATCAATCCGGCGCAGTCAATCGTCGCCCGGGCGCACGCCGCGGGCGCCGTGACGCTGATCGACGGCAGCCAGGCCGTGCCTCAGATCCCCGTCGATTTGCAGGCGATCGACGCCGATTTCTACGCCTGGACGGGGCACAAGGCATACGGGCCCACCGGGATCGGCGTGCTTCACGGGCGCCGGGACCTGCTCGAGGAGATGCCGCCGTTCATCGGCGGCGGCCACATGATCCGGACCGTGGCCGCAAACGAATCAACCTGGACCGACCTGCCGTGGAAGTTCGAGGCCGGGACCTCGCAGATCGCCGAGGCGATCGGACTCGGCGCGGCGGTCGACTGGATCGGTGCCCTGGGGATCGAGCGGATCCGCGAGCACGAGGCCGGTCTGGTGGCCGACGCGCTCGCACAGCTCAGCGAAGTCCCGGGCCTCACCCTGCACGGTCCGCCTGACGCCGCGGACCGGGGCGCGCTGATCTCGTTCGAGCTCGAGGGGGCGCACCCCCACGACGTGGGCGAGATCCTCGGTCGCCAGGGAGTGTGCGTGCGGACCGGCCATCACTGCACCCAGCCGCTGATGCGCCGCCTGGGCACCAGCGCGACCACGCGGGCTTCGTACGCCGTGCACAACACGCCCGCGGACACCGAGCGGCTGGTCGCGGGGCTGTCCACGGTCGCCTCCGTATTGCAGCTCTAGCCTGCAGAGAAGCGATGGACGACCTGTACCGCGAAAACATCCTCGAGCACTACAAGCGGCCGCACAACTGGAGCCCGCCTGAGCCCGAGCTCGAGCGCGTCGATCTGCAGTTTCACGACGTCAACCCCCTGTGCGGTGACGAGCTGACGGTCAAGCTCGAGGTCGACGGCGACGAGCGGATCTCCGACCTTCGCTTCGAGGGCCGGGGTTGCGCCATCTCGCAGGCGGCGGCGTCAATGGCCTCGGACGAGATCAAGGGCATGAAGGTTTCAGACCTGCTCGGACTCGACCGGTCATTCGTCCTGGACCTGCTGGGAATCGACATCTCCGCCCAGCGGATGAAGTGCGCGCTGCTGTCGCTGAAGGTGCTCAAGAGCGCCTCGCTGGGTCACGCGGTCGGGTGGGAGCCCGAGACGCCCGAGAGCGGGGCCGTCGTCCAGCCGGATCGGCTGGCGTAGGCGCGAATTGCTGGCTCTCGCGGACCCGGCCAAATCCGATCAGTGCGCTAGGATTTATAGCGTGCCGCAAGTCATCGAAGTGTGTCCCCTGACTGAGCTCCCGCCGGGCGAAAAGCGCCTGGTCGAGTGGGAGGACCTGGAGATCGGCGTGTTCAACTGCGCCGGCACCGTGTATGCGATCGAGGACCGCTGCACTCACGACGACGGGCCGCTCGTCGAAGGGGAGTTCGACCAGGAGACATGCACGGTGGAGTGCCCGCGGCACGGCTCGCTGTTCGACATCAAGACCGGCAAGCCCAAGACATTGCCCGCTTATGTACCGGTGGACACGTTCACCGTGATCATCGAGAACGAAACGATCAAGCTGGAGGTGGAGTAGTGGCTACTCCCGACACCGTGAACGTCGATGCCCCCGTTCTGACCGAGAACGAGCAGCTGGCGCAGATCAATGCTGACTACACCGAGCGCTACGGCTTCCACGACGCCGAGAACTACCTCTACAAGGCGCCCAAGGGTCTGTCGCCGGAGCTGGTCGCGAAGATCTCGGAGTTCAAGTCAGAGCCGCGGTGGATGCGCGAGTTCCGCCTCAAGGCGCTCGAGCACTTCCTGGCCCGTCCGATGCCGACCTGGGGCTCGCCGATGCTGGCCGAGGTCGATTTCGACGACATCCACTACTTCGTGCGCGCTTCGGAGCGGGCCGAGCGCTCGTGGGACGATGTCCCCGCGGACGTCAAGAAGACCTTCGACCGCCTTGGCATCCCCGAGGCCGAGAGGAAATTCCTTTCCGGCGTTGGTGCGCAATACGAGAGCGAGGTCGTCTACCACCAGGTGCGTGAGGACCTCGAGAAGCAGGGCGTGATCTTCAAGGACATGGACTCCGGCCTGCGCGAGCACGAGGACCTGGTGCGCGAGTACTTCGCCACGCTGATCCCGCCCAACGACAACAAGCTGGCGGCCCTGAACTCGGCCGTCTGGTCGGGCGGCTCGTTCGTGTACGTGCCCCCGGGCGTCCACGTCGAGATGCCGTTGCAGGCCTATTTCCGGATCAACACCGAGTCGATGGGCCAGTTCGAGCGCACGCTGATCATCGCCGACGAGGGCTCGTACGTGCACTACGTCGAGGGTTGCACCGCCCCCACGTACTCGTCGAGCTCGCTGCACTCCGCGGTCGTCGAGCTGATCGCCAAGCCCGGCGCCCGGATCCGCTACACGACCGTGCAGAACTGGTCGACCAACGTGTTCAACCTGGTGACCAAGCGCGCCGCCGCCCACGAGGACGCGACGGTGGAATGGGTCGACTGCAACCTGGGCTCCAAGCTGACGATGAAGTACCCGAGCGTCTACCTGCTCGGCGAGCGCGCCCATGGGGAGATCCTCTCGATCGCGTTCGCCGGCCACGAGCAGCACCAGGACGCGGGCGGCAAGATCATCCACGCGGCGCCGAACACCACCTCGAACATCTTCGCCAAGTCGATCTCCAAGGACGGCGGGCGCGGCTCCTACCGGGGACTGCTGGAGATCGCCAAGGGCGCCCACGGCGCGCGCTCCAAGGTCGTCTGCGACGCCCTGCTGCTCGACGAGCACTCGCGCTCTGACACCTACCCCACGATCAGGATCTCCGAGGACGACGTCAACGTCGGCCACGAGGCCACTGTCTCCAAGGTCGGCGAGGACCAGCTGTTCTATCTGATGTCGCACGGGATCCCCGAGGACGAGGCGTCCAAGCTGATCGTCAACGGCTTCATCGAGCCGATCACCAAGGAGCTGCCGATGGAGTACGCGGTCGAGATGAACCGCCTGATCGAGCTCCAGATGGAGGGCTCGATTGGCTAGCCCTCGATTCTCGAGCTGCCGACGTTCAAGGGGCGGCCCGGGTGGGAGTTCACTGACATCTCGGATCTGGACCTGGCCGCCTACGAGCCGGTCGCGCCGGACGCGGGCGCCACCGCTGAGCCGATGTTCGAGCCAGGCGGTGGCGACGAGGCCGTGCCGGACGGCGTGCTTGTCACCGCGCTCGAGGATGCGCCGCCGGAGCTGATCGAGCGCCACCTCGGTTCGCTGCTGACCGGCTCAGACGACGCGTTCGTCGCCCTCAACGACACCGGTGGCCGTAGCGGGACATTCGTCTACGTCCCGCGCGGAGTCGCGGTGCAGTCGCCGATCTCGTTGCGGACCGTCCAGGCACGCACCGGCACGCTGCTCAACCAGCGCACGCTGGTGGTGCTCGAGGAGGGGGCGCAGGCCGAGATCTGGGAGCAGTTCCTGTCGGCCGAGACCGAGCTCGACGGCGTGTTCAACGTGGTCACCGAGCTGGTCGTCGGCGACAACTCCCGGCTGCGCTACGTGTGCGGTCAGGCCCTGTCGGAGCGCAGCTGGATCTTCGGCGCCCAGCGCGCCGAAGTGGGGCGCGACGCGACGCTTGACTGGGTGGCGCTGGGGTTCGGATCGGCGCGGGGTCACGTGCGGATGGAGACCCGCCTTGGAGGCCCGGGCGCGGAGGCGCGGGTCACCGGCGCCTACGCCAGCCATGGCCGCCAGCACATCGACTTCGACACCACCCAGGAGCACGCAGCGCCCAACACCACTTCGGACCTGGCGTTCCGGGGCGTGCTCCAGGACCGCTCGACCGCGGTCTGGAAGGGCAACATCATCGTCGATCCCGGCGCCCAGAAGACTGACGCCTTCCAGGAGTCGCGCAACTTGTTGTTGTCAAAGCGCGCGCACGCCGACGCGATCCCCGGACTCGAGATCCAGGCCAACGATGTCCGCTGCACACACGCGGCGGCGGTCGCCCAGGTCGACGCCGAGCAGCTCTTCTACCTGCGCTCGCACGGCCTGCGCGAGGAGATCGCCAAGCGCCTGGTGATCGAGGGCTTCCTCGCCGCGCTGGTGGAGCGCTTCGAGGAGGGCCCGGTGCGCAACGTGCTCGCCGCCGCGCTCGAGCAGCGGCTGAACGCCGTCCTCGGCTAGCGGCAGCGGCCGCTTCGCCGTTTACGATGCGCAGCGATGGCGCGCGCTGCCGCCCAACTGATCCCGCTCGGCTACGGGAAGTTCGTCCGAGCCGATCGGATCTTCGCACTCGTGCCGCTCGAGGGACCGAGCCGCGGCGACGGGCGCCGCACGCTGGTCCACGTCGAAGGGATCGCCGAGCCGCTGATCGCCTCGCGCTCGGAAAGCGCGATCGCCCACGATCTCGCGGTCGCGCTGGGGCAGGAGACCCCGCGCGGCCGGCGCGACAGCGGGCGGCTCCCCGGCCAGGACCCGCTCTTCTAGCAGCGCGTTTACTCGTAGGCCAGCGCTTGCAGCGGCTGCAGGCTGCGACGCCCGCCGGGCGGGGAAGATCGCGGCCACCAGCCCCACGATCCACGCCGCGATCAGGAAGATGATCAGCGAGCCGACCGGGATCACGAACGCGATCGAGCTCACCCGCGCCGCGAGCAGCGCGCCGAAGGCGATCCCCAGCAGGATCCCGATCACCGAGCCGATTAGTGCGGTGATCACGCTCTCGTGGCGGATCATCCGCCGCACCTGGCGACGAGTCGTCCCCACGGCCCGCAACATGCCGATCTCCCGGGTGCGCTCGAACACCGACAGGACCAGCGTATTGACGATCCCGAACACGCTCACGATGATCGACAGCGCGAGCAGTACGTAGAGGATGTTCAGGATCGAGCTGAGGCCGGAGATCTGGTTGTCGATGAACTTCTGGCGCGTCTGGACCTTGGCGTTGGGAAACGGGGCCAGGACGCGATTGAGCGCCGCCTGGTTGGCGGCGGTCTCGCCTCCGGCCGTTTTGACCAGCGTGTAGAGGTTCTGCGGGTCCTGGTAGAAGCGGTCCCAGGTCGCGGCCGACATGGTCACCGGGCCGAACGGAGAGCCGCCGCTCGGCGGCTTGAAGATCCCCTTGACGACCAGCGGGATGCGGCCCCCCGTCGGCGTGGTGATCACCAGCGGAGAGCCAATCGACAAATGGTGCTTGCTGGCGTAGGAGTTGTCCGTGAAGGCGCCGTGGGCGCCGAGCGAGGCGAGCACCGCCGGCGAGCCGTGCGTCCAGTTCAGCCGCACGACGGCGGCGATCCCGGGGTCGACGGCGGTCAGCTGCTCGTTTGAGCCGAACACCCGTCCCTGCCCCGCGCGCACGTTGCCGACCGCGGTCACGCCCGGCGCGCGGCTTGCCGCCTCGCCGGCCGAGATCGGGATCGGCGAGAAGTTGTTCTGCGCGGTGATCGCATAGTCGCCGCTGAACAGGTCATTCACCGCGCCCCTGAAGTTGGAGATGATCCCGGACGACAGCATCGCCACCAGGGTCACCAGCGCCAGACCGATCATCAGCGCCGACGCGGTCGAGGCGGTGCGCTGGGGGTTGCGCCGTGCGTTGTCGCGCGCCAGTCGGCCCATGGCGCCCGCCACCTTGGTCGCCGGCCACCCGAGCCAGTTCGCCAGCACCGGCACGATCCGCGCCGACAGCAGCGCGATACCGATGAACACGAGCACCGCCCCGAGGCCCATCAGCCCGAGCACCCCGCCGGTGCCCTTGGCGACGAACAGGCCGATCAGCAGCGATATGAAGCCCAATGCGACCGCCGTCGCCGAGGCCGGATTGCGGTACTTCGCAAACCTCCCTTCGGGCAGCGTCGCACCCTCGCGCACGGCGGCGATCGGCTCCACCCGCGTAGCTCGGATCGCCGGGCGCAGGCTTGCCAGCATCGTCACCACGACGCCCACGACGATCGCCAGGATGATCGTCCTGGCCTTGACCACCGTGCCCGAGTTGGGCAGCGTCAGCCCGGCCGCGTTGAACAGCGCGAACAGACCCTGCGCGAGCCCCAGCCCCACGAGCAGCCCGATCGCCGAGGCGATCAGCCCGACCACGAACGACTCGATCAGGATTGACTTGCGCACCTGGCGCCGGGAGGCGCCGAGCGTCCGCAAGGTCCCGAACTCCCGCGTCCGCTGGGCGATCGTGATCGACAGCGAGTTGGCGATCACGAAGCTGCCTACGAACAGCGCCACGCCCGCGAACACCAGCAGGAAGGTCCGCAAGAACGAGAGAAAGCCGTTGACCGACGAGGAGTCCTGCTTGGCCTGCTGGGTTCCGGTTCGGACCTGCGTGTCGGATGGGAGGATCCGGCGGATCTGCGCCACCAGTCGCTGCGGGGTGATGCCGGGCTTGGCGCTGGCCCGGATCTCGTCGAGCTTCCCCACGCGGCCGAGCAGCCGCTGGGCGGTTGCGAGCTGCAGCCCGGCCAGCGTCGCTCCGCCAAGCGAGCTCGCCGAGCCGAACTTGACAAGCCCCGAGATCCGCAGGTGGACGACACGGACCCACGCCCTGCACCCCGATCGAATCGCCGGCGTGCAGGTCCTTCTTGGAGGCGGTGTTGGTGTCGACCACCACGCCGCCCGGCCCCGGCCAGCTGCCGCTGACGAGCTTCAGCGAGCTGAACTGCGGCTTGGACGGATTGACGCTGAAGCCGAGGTTGGGAGCGCCCCCGGAGGTGATCGCCTTGCCGTTCTTGACCAGCTGCAGGCTGCCCGAGACGTCGCCGATCGCATCCTTGACGTACGGCAGCGCCTGCACGCGGGGCAGCAGCGACTCAGAGAACGCGGGCACCGCGCTGCCGCCCCCGCCGGCGCCTCCGTTGGCGTTCAGAGTCGATCGCACTGCGGCCGGTGACCGTGGCGGCGGTGCCGCTGTAGATGGTCTGGAAGATCGAGCTGAAGGCGCCGGTGATCGAGTCGGTGAGCACGAACGTGCCCGCCATCAGCGCGACCCCGAGCACGATCGCCAGCGCGGTGAGCGCGGAGCGCAGACGGCGCAGTGGAGAGTCCCCTGAGTGCGACCCGCAGCACTTAGTGGACGCCGAGCCCCTTCATCGCATCGACGATCTCGTCCTCGCTGCAGCGCTCCAGGTCCTTGACGATCTGCCCGTCGGAGAGGAACAGGATCCGGTCTGCGATCGCCGCCGCGCGCGGGTCGTGAGTGACCATCACCACGGTCTGGCCCACCGAATCGACCGAGCGCCGCAGCAGCTGCAGGATCTCGTCGCTGGCGGTCGAGTCGAGGTTCCCGGTCGGCTCATCGGCAAACAGGACGGTGGGCCGGCTCACCATGGCGCGGGCGATCGCCACGCGCTGCTGCTGTCCTCCGGAGAGCTCCGCCGGCCGGTGCGTCAGGCGGTCGCGCAAGCCGGTCTCGTCGATCACCGTGTCGAGCCATTCGCTGTCGGGCTCGCGGCCCGCGATGGCCAGCGGCAGCAGCATGTTCTCGCGCGCGTCGAGCATCGGCAGCAGGTTGAAGAACTGGAACACGAACCCGATGTGGTCGCGCCGCAGCCGGGTGAGGGCGTCATCGTTGAGCGTGAGTTATGTCGGTGCCGTCGAGCTTCACCGAGCCCTCGGTGGGCCGGTCGAGGCCGGCGAGGATATGCATCAGCGTCGATTTGCCCGAGCCCGACGGGCCCATGACCGCGGTCAGCCTGCCACGCTCGATCTCCACCGAGACGTCGCGCAGCGCGATGACGGCGGTGTCGCCCTCGCCGTAACGCCGGGTCACTCCCGCCGCTGTGACGACCGCGACCGTGTCTTCACTTTGCAGCTGCGCCTCCTGCACGCGCCCGACGTTAGCGCGTCACGCGACGATCGGCGTACTCACCAAGGTGTAGATATTCAGCCCCCCGGCGCATGCGCCGGGGGGCCCGCGGGCGCATGCGCCCGCGGGTGGTGGCGGCGCATGCGCCGCCACCCGGGTGCGCGCATGCGCGCACCCGTCCATAAACTGCCGGAATGCGCCAGGTCCTGCTGCTGCGGGGGATCAACATCGGCAAGCGGCGGGTGCCGATGCCGGCGCTGCGCGAGCTGCTCACCGAGGCCGGCTACGAGGACGTGCAGACCTACGTGCAGAGCGGCAACGTCGTGCTGTCGAGCACCGCTTCGCCGCGCGAGCTCGAGCGCGAGTCGGCGAAGCTGATCTCCGAGCGGTTTGGCTTTGAGGTCCCGGTGATCGTCCGTACGCGCAGCGAGCTGGCCCGCGTGGTCAAAGCCAACCCCCTGGGCGACGTGGCCGACAACCCCAAGCGCTACCAGGTGTGCTTCCTGGCGGCCAAGCTCGACAAGAAGACCGCCGATCGCCTGCGCGAGCTCGTGGTGGCACCGGAGGCGCTGGTCATTGACGGGCGCGAGGTCTACGCCTGGCACCCTGAAGGGCGTCGCGCGCTCGAAGCTGTGGAACACGCTCGCGGGCAACAGCCTGGGTACCACCGCCACGGCGCGCAACTGGACGACCGTGGAGACGCTGCTGGCGATGGCCGGGGCGTGACTACGGAAGGGGTTGTGCGAGCCGTAAGCCGCCGTGTTCGCGGTCGCGCGCGATAGCGCGGAACGCGGGCACCATCTCGCTCGTCACCAGGCCCGTGTGGCTGGTGACCTCGTCGACGATCGAAAACCACTCGCGGATGCGCTCGGAGGTGTCGACGATCACCGTGACGATCGGAACGCGGCGGCGCAGCTGCCAGAAGGAGTCGCCGTGCGGTTGATGGTCTCCGTGGTAGCCCCAGATACCACGCAGGCTGGTGACGCCGGCGGCCTTTGCCTTGCGCAGCTCGCGGACCAGAAGCTGGTGCACCGGCTGGCCGTGGTGATGCGCCTGCTCGCCGGTGTAGACCATCAGCTTCTGCCACATACCGAGCCCCGACGGATCGGTCTCCGGAAGCCGGCGCGGTTCGGCGATCTTTTCGCCGTCGCGCTTGCAGATCCTCAACCGCTCGAGCGTGATCAGCGGGCGTGGCAGCAGGGCTGTGAGCTCCGGTAGGACTTCGGTTATGCGCCGGCTGTCGCCAACGGCGATGATCATCAGTGGAACCGACGCGTTGCGGCCGAAGAATCTCGCCCGCTGCCGGATGCCGTGGGCGGTGCCGTCGACGCCCAGCAGAACGGTGGCCCCGGCGACGCCGCGCTTATGCAGGAAGGCGACCACCGCTTCGTAGGCGGGCCTGTCGTCGATGCGGTCCTGGCGTCCCACGTACACCGTGAGCTTGGTCTGCGCTTGCTGCTCCCAGCGCAGCTCGATCGGTGTCTCGTTGCCGGCGGTCAGCATGTCCGCCCGCTCGAGCGTCAGGAGACCATCGAACTTCAGCGAGCGCACCTCGTCGAGCGCGGTCATGATGCGGTCCCGCGTGTCGACCGCCACCGAGACGAGCGGGAGGTCTTCGGAGAGGGTCAGCAGCCGGTCGGTGTGCAGATGCTGGGTGGGCCCAAAGCCCTCGACGCCGCGCATGACGAGGCTGGTCTGCAGCTCATGGCGAGCGTAGATGCCGGTGAGAGCGTCGGCCAGGAAGATGCCGTTGGCGCGGTCGCGCTCGCCGAAGTAGGAGGTGAGCTTCAGGCAGTCGTCACTCACAGCCGCGCTCCCAGGCGCCGGCCGATCCAGGCGGCGAACACCCCGAGAACGAGGCTGATGGCGAAGTTGAGTGCGCCGACCCGCATCCGTCCCTCCTCGCCAAGCCGGTGGCTTTCGAACGTCCAGGTGCTAAACGTCGTGAATCCGCCGACCAGGCCGGTGCCGGCGAGCCCGTAGGCGTCGCTGCCGAGCGCCGCGCCGAGCAGCCCCCCCAACAGGAACGATCCAAGGATGTTCACGGCCAGGGTGCCGTAGGGAAACTCGCGTCCCGCGCTCTCAGAGACACGGCCATCGAGCAGGAAGCGGGCGATCGCGCCGGCGCCGCCGAGCAGGCCGATCCCGATGACCACCGCCATGCTCATCCGGTCAAACGCGCGCGGCGCACGAGGTTGGTAGCCAGCGTCACCGCGGCGAAGCCGGCGACGATGCTCCCCAGGGCGTAGGCGAGCGCACGCGCGAGGTGCCCGCCGTCGAGCATTCGCAACAGCTCCACCTGCATGGTCGAGAAGGTCGTGAGCCCGCCGCAGAATCCGGTACCGAGCAGCGGGCGGCGATAGGCCGACAGCGGCAGGCGCTCCTGCAGCCTGGTCGTGAAGTAACCGAGTAGGAAGGCGCCTGCGATGTTCGCGATGAAGGTCGCCCACGGCCATCCGTAGACGCTCGGCAGGGCCTGCCCAAGCTCTGCGCGGGCCACCGCTCCGACGAAGCCGCCGGCGAAGATGGCGGCCATCTCGCGACGATCAACGCTCACTGGACTCGACCACGGCAGCTCATTTCGAAATCGGTGATGGCTGGTAGAGGCCATCAGCGGAGCGCCGCGGTTATGGAGCGAGCCTCATCGCTCGCCATTGATCATAGCCGTGGGCCCGTTCCCGGCGACAGCTACGATCTCCCGGTGTCGCCGGGCGCATCCCGCAGCAGGCCTGACCCGAACTCGCGGCTCTCGAAGTAGCGTGCGGTCCTACGCGATCGTGGACGTCTTCACCGACGTTCCGCTGGAGGGCAACCCGGTCGCCGTGTTCACCGACGCCACCGGGCTCGACTCCGAGCTCATGCAGCGAACCGCTCGGGAGCTGAACCTGTCCGAGACGGTGTTCGTGCTCGCCGCCGACAGCGACCGGGCCGATGCGCGGCTGAGGATCTTCACGCCGGCGATCGAGCTTCCGTTCGCCGGCCATCCGGTGCTGGGGACGGCGTTCCTGCTCGGGGACCGCAGCGGGCTTTCGACGGTGCGCCTGCAGACCGGATCGGGTGTAGTGGCGGTTTCGCTGCAGCGAACCGAAGGGCGGATCACGTATGGCGAGATGGTCCAGCCGATCCCCAGCTGGGAGCCGCTGCAGTGCGAATCGGAAGTCCTCGCCGCGCTCGGCGTGCGACGCTCCGCGTTACCGGTCGAGGTGTATGACAACGGGCCGAGGTTTGCGTTCGTGGGGCTCGAGAGCGACGGTGCGGTGGCAGCGCTCGCGCCCGACATGGGCGCGCTGGCACGGCTCGGCAGCTTCGGCGTCAGCTGCTTTGCCAACACCGGGCCGGCGGTGAAGACCCGTATGTTCGGGCCCGCGCTGGGGGTGGCCGAAGATCCCGCCACCGGTTCGGCGGCGGGCCCGCTCGCCGTCCACCTGGCGCGACACGGACAGACTCGCTTCGGCGAGCGAATCGAGATTCGCCAGGGCGCCGAGATCGGGCGGCCGTCGGTGATCTACGCGGTCGCCGAGGGTTCGACCGAGCGCGTCGAGCAGGTCAGGGTCGGCGGTTCCGCGGTCGTCGTCGCGCGGGGTGAATACAAGCTGGATCCGGTTTGAGCCGCCGGGGCGGTGAGTGAAAGCCGCTCGATCCGGTTTGAGCCGCCGTGGCGGCGGTGGGATACTCGCAGCCAACCGAACAGCTCATCCCCGGCAGGAGGTGATGACATGCCAGAGCCGGCGCACGTGCTCGTCGTTGCCCATCAGACGGCCGCGACCCCCGCTCTGCTCGATGCGGTCCGGGAGCGTGCACGGAGCAGCCCCGCCACGTTCCATCTCGTCGTCCCGCGCCAGCCGCACGGCATCCACAAGCTAGTCGACCCCCAGGACGCCAGCGAGGATGAAGCCAACCAGGTGCTCGCCGCCGCCCTGCCGAAGCTCAGCGAGGCAGCCGGTGGACAGGTGACCGGCAGCCTCGGCGACTCCGAGCCGCTGATGGCGATCGAGGACGCTGTCAACCTCGGCGACTACGACGAGATCATCATCTCCACGCTGCCTCGACGCGTGTCGCGCTGGCTGAAGCTGGACCTGGTCAGCAAGACCAGGGCGCTCGGGCTGCCAGTTACACATGTGGAGGCCGACAAGGTGCATGCGCCGGTGGGCGTCGGCGAGAGCTGACAGCTGGCTTGTAAAAGGCGACGGCTAACGGCTGCTCGCAACGCGTCTGCGTAGGACGCCGGCTGCCCGATTGCCGCGGTTTGGGGCGCGGGTGACAAGGGTAGGGGACAGGTCTGGCGAGATCGACAGCGTGTGCAATGGTCGGGCGGCACACGCAGGGAGGTAGGGACGGATGCTCAGACTGCATCCCGGGACGATCGATTACGTGATCCTCGGGATCTACTTCGTGGTCGTGCTTGGCATCGGCTTCGTAGCACGGCTGTCGATCAAGACCGACCTGGACTTCTTCCTCTCGGGGCGCTCGCTGCCGGCCTGGATCACCGGCCTGGCCTTCATCGCCGCCAACCTCGGCGCCCTGGAGATCCTCGGGCAGGCCGCCAACGGAGCGCAGTACGGGGTCGCCGCGGTCCACTACTACTGGATCGGGGCTGTACCGGCGATGGTGTTCCTGGGGCTGTTCATGATGCCCTTCTACTACGGAGCCAAGGTCCGCTCGGTACCCGAGTACCTGCGGCTGCGCTTCAACGAGGCCGCACACGCCTTCAACGCGGCCACGTTCGCGGTCGCCACCGTCCTGATCTCCGGCGTCAACCTGTTCGCGCTGGCGCTGATCATCCACCTGCTGCTTGGCTGGTCAGTCACCACGGCGATCCTGGTGGCGGCGGCGATGGTGCTGATCTACATCACGCTCGGGGGGCTGACCTCGGCGATCTACAACGAGGTCCTGCAGTTCTTCGTGATCGTCGCGGCGCTGCTGCCGCTGACCCTGGTGGCGCTGCACGCGATCGGCGGAATCTCGGGGCTCGAACACAAGGTGAAGGCGTTCAAGCCGCTGGGCAATCCGGGGCTTCACGCCTGGCAGGGACTGGGCATCCACCACGTGACAAACCCGCTCGCCTCAGACTGGGTGGGGGTCGTGTTCGGTCTGGGCTTCGTGCTCAGCTTCGGCTACTGGACGACGAACTTCGCCGAGGTGCAGCGGGCGCTGTCGGCAAAGAACCTGTCGGCTTCACGACGTACGCCGCTGATCGGCGCTTACCCGAAGATCTTTTTGCCGGCGATCATCGTCCTTCCGGGAATAATCGCCGTGCTGACAGTGAAGGGGCTCGGCGGCTCCAGCCTCAGTCTTCAGTACAACACCGCGATCCCCCACCTGATCGGAAATTACCTGCCGGAGGGGATGCTGGGTGTTGCAGTGACCGGATTGCTGGCGGCGTTCATGGCGGGGGTGGCGGCGAACGTCACCTCGTTCAACACCGTCGTCACCTATGACCTGATCCAGGCTTACTTCGTCAAGGACCGCGACCCTGCGTACTACCTGCGCGCGGGCCGGATCGTGACGATCGCAGGAGTTCTGATCTCGGTGCTCACGGCGTTCATCGCCAAGGGTTACTCGAACATCATGAACTACATCCAGACGCTGTTCTCGATCTTCAACGCGCCCCTGTTCGCGACCTTCATCATCGCCATGTTCTGGAAGCGGGCGTCCGCCTGGGGCGGGTTCTTCAGCCTCGTGGCGGGTACGGCGGCGGCGTATGCGACAAATCGCCTGGCCGCCTACGGGGTGATCTTCCACTTCGGCTCGGCGCTCAGCGCCAGCTTCTGGCAGGCGATCATCGCGTTTATCACCGGCGGGGTGGTGCTCGTCGTGGTGTCGCTGGTGACCAAGCCCAAGCCGACGAGGGAGCTGGCAGGCCTCGTCTGGGGCATGGCCAACAAGGAAGAAGAGGCGGCCGTCGATCCACGAGACAAGCTCTGGTGGCGCTCGCCGTGGCTGCTCGGAGGCGTGGCGATCGCAATCCTCGTCGTTCTCAACATAATCTTCGCTTAGGAGCGCAGCTCGATGAGTACAGCGCAAACACCGCACAGGAGCGCAGCTCGATGAGTACGGATGAACCGCCCCAGCAGCCCTTCACGGGCCCGGGAAAGATCAGCGACGAGCCGCTGGCGTCCACCGGCGCCACCGAGGAGGAAGAGATCGAGGCGGCCAAGGCCGCCAACCGCTTCGACATCCGGCGGCTGATCGGCGGGGTGTTCCTGGTCTACGGGCTGATCCTGGTAGGGCTGGGGCTGTTCGGCTCCAGCGCAACCAAGCACAAGGCCGCCGGGATCAACATCAACCTGTGGACCGGCCTGGGGATGCTGGTGTTCGCGGCGCTGATGATCTTCTGGGCGCTCCGTCGACCCACGGTGCCCGAGCCGCCGCAAACGCGGGGCGAGGGCTCGGGCCGGATTCGGCGAGCGCCGGCGACGTAGTCTTTCTGGCGCTACTGAAGCGTCGGCCTTGGCGCGCTTTCCAGCGCCGCCCTATTGAAGCGTGGCGTTGACCGTGATCTGCACACCCGCGAGCGCGCGCGAGATCGGGCAGTTCTTGCCCGCCTCCTGAGCGGCGGCCTCGAACTCAGACTGATCGATCCCGGGCACGCGCCCGGACACGGTCAGCTCTGAGGTGGTGACCGTCGGCGCGCCGTCTTGCTCGTCGAGCGTGACCTTTGAGCTGACCTCGAGATGCTCGGGTGTGTGACCCCCCTCGGTCAACTCATGTGAGAGGGCCATCGCAAAGCACGACGAGTGGGCGGCCGCGATCAGCTCCTCGGGACTCGTCTTGCCGTCGCTTCTCTGGGTCCGCGACGCCCAGGTCACCGCCAGGTCATCGAGTGCGCCGCTGGCACCGTTGACGGTGCCGTTGCCGTGCGGAAGATCTCCGTCCCAGGTGGTGTCTGCGGACCGCTCGGCCATTGCCATTGTCAGTTACCTCCGCGTAGGTGGTGTCAGTGTCAGTGGTGTTCGATGACCCGATCGATCAGCCCGTACTCGACTGCCTCCTCGGCCTTGAAGAACCGGTCGCGCTCCATGTCTGAATGGACCTGCTCGACCGTCTGGCCGGTGTGGTGCGCGTAGATCTCGTCGATGCGCTGGCGAATGTTGAGGATCTCCCGGGCGTGGATCTCGATGTCCGTCGACTGGCCCTCGAAGCCCGCCGACGGCTGATGGATCAGCAGCCGGCTGTTGGGAAGCGAGAACCGCTTGCCGGTCGCTCCACCGGTCAGCAGCAGCGAGCCCATCGACATCGCAATCCCGACGCAGATCGTCTGGATCTCGGGCTTGATGAACTGCATCGTGTCGTAGATCGCGAGCCCGGAGTAGATCGAGCCGCCGGGGCAGTTGACGTAGATCGAGATGTCCTTATCGGGATCCTCGGACTCCAGATGGAGCAGCTGCGCAACGACCAGATTCGCGATCTGATCGTCGATCGGCGTGCCGAGGAAGATGATCCGCTCGTTGAGCAGCCGGCTGTATATGTCGAACTCGCGCTCTCCGCGCGCGGTGCGTTCTATGACCATCGGAACAAGGGGCATGCCTCACAACCCTAGAACATGCGCGACGCCGGCGGTCATGGGACCAGGACAGCGGTGCCCTCGAACGCGCCGGCGCGCAGGTCGGCAAGCGCCTGCTCGGCCTCGGCAAGCGGATAGGTCGTGACCGTGGTCCTGATCGGGATTTGCTGTGCCAGCTCGAGCAACTCGACACCATCCTGGCGCGTGAGGTTGGCGACCGACCGGATCTGGCGCTCCTGCCAGAGATCCTCGTAGGGAAAGGAGGGGATGTCGGTCATGTGGATGCCGGCGCAGACGACGCTCCCGCCGGGAGCCAGCGCCTCGAGCGCGGCCGGGACCAGCGGTCCGGCGGGCGCGAAGATGATCGCCGCGTCGAGCTCCTGCGGCGGGCTCTGATCGCTCGCGCCGGCCCAGGCTGCGCCCAGCGAGCGGGCGAACTCCTGGGTGCGCTCATCCCCGCGGCGGGTGAATGCAAACACGTCCCGCCCCTGATGCACGGCGACCTGGCAGATCATGTGTGCGGCCGAGCCGAATCCGTACAGCCCCAGGCGGGCGGCGTCGCCCGTGAACCGAAGCGCGCGGTATCCGATCAGGCCACCGCACAACAGCGGCGCCGCCTGCTCGTCGGAGAGCTCGTCGGGGAGCGCGAGGCAGTAACGCTCGTCGGCGACGGTCAGCTCGGCATAGCCACCATCGATATCGCGGCCCGTGAAGCGGGCGTTGACGCACAAGTTCTCGCGGCCGGTCGTGCAATAGCGACAATCGCCGTCGGTCCAGCCCAGCCAGGGGACGCCTACGCGGCGCCCGTCCTCGGTGCGACCGACGATCTGGTGGCCGAGGATCACCGGCAGCTTGGTGGCCTCGATCTCGTGGTCGCGCAGATGAAGGTCGGTTCGGCATACGGCGCAGGCGCTGATTTCGAGCAGCAGCTGGCCGTCGGCGGGCTCAGGGTCGGCCACCGTCGCCGCCCGCAGCGGCTCGTTTTGCCGGTCGAGCAGGATCGCGTGCATATCGCGCGTGGCCCCGCGGGCGTTTGCTAAACGGTCGTGCTCAGCCAGGCGCTGAGATCCGTGTGCACCGCGGCCGGGATCCCCGATCGCAGCTCCTCGCGAATCTCCCCGAGGGTGCCGAAGCGCTCGGCGACCACGTTGTGCTGATGGATCGTCTCGAGGTTGACCTGGCGCGCCGAGACGAACGCGCGGTCGTCGAGCGCCGGGAAGCGGTCGATCACGCCGCGGACCATCTCGCGCACGCAGTCCTCGACGAACCGCGGGCGACGGTGCGCCTTCTCGACGACATGCGCCTCGTCCGAGCGCTTCATCAGCTCGTAGATCTCTGACGACATCGAGTGCTCGACGATCTCGAGCAGCGCGCCCGCGTCAATCTCGTCCTCGCACAGCTCGGTGCAGCCGATGTGCAGCGTCCCGAGGCCGCGCTGGTTGTGCGTTGCGACCGGTACCGCGTCGAGGATCCGGTCGATCTCGAGCTGGTCGAACCCCTCGCTCTCGAGCCGCTCCCGGGCGGCTCTGGCAACCAGTTGCTGCGCGCACGGGCAGGCGGTCATGCCCTGTGCGGTCACACCGATCAGACGGCGCGTGCCGAGCTCGGTGGCCACCGCCAGGCCGTGAAGGGTGTACAGCTCCTGCGTGTTGACACCCGAGACCGGAGCCGGCTTGTGCTCGGGGAACCGGGCCTCGACGCTGACCTCCGCCCGCCGGGCGCGCTGGCGCATGCGGACCAGCTGCGCGATGTGCTCGGCAAGATCCTCGGCCCTGAACGGCGAGTCGCCCAGCAGCACCTCACCGATCGTCTCGTTGACGACCTCCTCAAAACGCGACATGTGCGCGCCCTTCTGATCTGACCCCAGATCGACCACGCATTCAAACCGGGCCGCGTAGAGCTGTTCGATGCCGTTCTGGCGCAGGCGAATCACTTTCTCGACGGCGGTCACGCCGACCCGAGACAGACTCAGCGCCACTGCGGGGGTCTGCGATTGGACGTCGGTCGGCACAGTGGGGGATGGGTGGATGTCGGTCATCGTCTCCGGTGTGGCTTTCAGTGCGGACCGCCGGACGGTGGCGGACACGCGTTTGTCTCTGTCTAAGAGTAGAGAGGTCCGGGGCCCACGCCGGCCCGCGCCGGGTGGATTCGCTCATCGGAGGCGCGGGCGAGGTTCGAAAACCTCCCGAAGTGTGGTATCACTCCGCGGTCGTATCAGGAGTCACGAGAGGGAGACTCCCGAGAACCGGGAACGTCTCAAGGCCGCGTAAGGAGGGCTCAGGGGCTGTGAGCGTTGACGAGATCGTTCTACTGGGCGATGACGCACCGATCGCGGAGCTCGACGAGCTACGACCGTTGATCGCCGAGGGGCAGGAGCGGGGATATCTGACCTTCGGACAGATCGAGCGGTGCCTCGAGGAGGTCGAGGTCACCAAGGAGCAGATCCAGGAGCTCCACGCCTACCTGGACGAGCATGGGATCGACGTGGTCGAATCTGACGGGCGCCCCGCCAGGTCGGAGGCCGGCAGCGTCGAGGCGACCGCTCAGAGCGCCGCCACGCCCGATCCCGAGCAGCCCAAGAAGGTGGAAGTCGACCTCACGGTCGAGCCGAGCCTCGACTCGCTGCGGCTCTACCTTCGCTCGATCGGGCGCGTGAACCTGCTCACCGCCGAGCAGGAGGTCCAGCTGGCGCGGCGCATCGAGCGCGGCGACATGCGCGCCAAGCAGCAGATGATCGAGGCCAACCTGCGTCTGGTGGTGTCAATCGCCAAGTCCTACCTGGGCCGAGGGCTGACGTTCCTGGACCTGATCCAGGAAGGCTCGATGGGCCTGATCCGGGCCGTCGAGAAGTTCGACTACCGCCGCGGCTACAAGTTCTCCACCTATGCGACGTGGTGGATCCGCCAGGCGGTAACGCGGGCGATCGCCGACAAGGGTCGGACGATCAGGATCCCCGTGCACATGGTCGAGAAGCTCAACAAGGTCGTCCACGTGGAGCGTCAGCTGGTGCAGCAGCTGGGTCGGGAGCCGACCCCCGAGGAGATCGCGGAAGAGCTCGAGACGACCGTGCGCGAGGTCCGCGACGTCCTGCGGATGGCCCAGCAGCCGATCTCGCTCGAGAAGCCGATCGGCGAGGAGGATGACTCCGAGCTCGGCGACTTCGTCGAGGATCAGACGGCGGAGTCGCCGTTCGAGCTCGCGTCGGAGCACCTTCGGCGCGAGAACCTGCGCCGCGCGCTGGCGGCGCTACCCGAGCGCGAGCGGGAGGTGATCGAGATGCGGTTTGGGCTGATGGGGGAGCGGCCGTACACGCTCGAGGAGGTGGGACGGGCGTTCAACGTGACCCGGGAGCGGATCCGGCAGATCGAGAACCACACGCTCAAGAAGCTCGAAGCGCTCCCCGAGGCGCAGCGGTTGCGCGACGCTTCCTAGCGCGGGTTCCGTCCGCACCAGAACGTATGTTCTGGTGTATGGCAATAGGGAGTTGGAATCCTCGACGGCAGGGTGATGCCGGTGAACTATCCGCGATCGTGTGGCTGCTGAGCGTCGGTGCCCTGGTCTCGCTGCCCATGTTTCACAGCCCCGACTACGACTTGATCGCCGACTTCGGAGACAGGGTTGAGCGCGTGCAGGTGAAGACGTCCGTGGCCTGGCACAACTGCCGGTTTGTTGTCTCGCTCTGCACCCGAGGTGGCAACCAGAGCTGGAACGGGGTCATCAAGCGGCTCGATGCGACCAGGTGCGACAGCGTATTCGTGCATGTGGGGGATGGCCGTCGTTGGTACATCCCGTCTGCGTCGTTAGGTGGCGGCTCGGGCATCGTTCTCGGCGGACCTAAGTACGCCGAATACGAGATCGAGCCGGGCGAGCCGCTCGAACCCAGATTCCCAACGCTAGACTCAGCGCCCCCTTGGCGGGATTCCCGAGCGGTCAAAGGGGACGCGCTGTAAACGCATTGGCTCTGCCTTCCCAGGTTCGAATCCTGGTCCCGCCATAGAGCCTCGGCGGGTGATACCCAGAGCTGTCGAGGCCGAGCCCCGCACTCCTGCCTGTGCACGTTTTCGTGCATGGCGCGGCGCTGGCGGCCGCTGCGATGGTCCCGTGTTACGGTGACCCGCCTTTTTTGACTGAGCAGGGAGAAAGGCACGCTGGACGCCACTCCCCACCCTCCCCATGCCAAGCGCACAGAGGCCATCATCGCGCGCGGCCGGCGCCATTCTGGCGGCGGGGGTTGCCATCGCGGCGGCGTTGCTGCTCGCAGGCGGCTCGCCGCTGGCCCGCGCGGCGAGCGCCGGTGAGCTGCGCCAGCGGATAAGCGCCGGAGA
>CAVWOK010000004.1:0-36417 GCA_963756585.1 uncultured Solirubrobacterales bacterium
ACAGGTTCCCTAACCCATGCACCGCACCTTCGATGGCGGTTCGACCGGTGGCGTCGTGAAGGACCCGCAGATCTTCATGTCTCTGAAATCAGGCGGCCCGACAGCGGCGATTAGCTTGGCGTTGGTCGCTGTAGGAGCCTGGCTAGGGCGACCGGGCCTTTGTCGCGTGGCGCGGCTACACGACACTTGCCCGCTGCACGAGTAGCGGGCGAAACGGTCCCGATTGCGGGGCGGCTAGGTTCGATCCCGAGCTTGGTGGCGACGCGAATTTCCCGAGGGTGCTGTTGAAGCAGGACGGCAGCGGCGGCTTCATCGCTCCTCCGGCGAGGAGCAGCCGGCCGTCGTCGCTTCGGCCGATGCCGATGTATCCCCAGTCGCCGGGGGCCATCTTGCGACTCCCGGCCCGCGTGAACGTCCACCGCAGTTGAGGGTATTGCGAGGGTTTCACGGGGTAGACGAACCCGCCGTTGCTGGACTCGGAGCAGGCATCGGTGATGGGGATGAAGCGCACCGGGATGCCCAGCTCTTTGAGATGCGTGTTGATTGGCCCGATTGCGGTGCGCAGGTTGTGCACGGTGACGGTGACCGAGCCGTCGGGATGCTGGACTAATGCATAGGCTGGCGGCGTCGCAGTGGTCGCGCTGATGAGAAGAACGACTGCTGCTGCGAGCGCGACTGCAGCTGCCGTGAGCCCACCAGTGATCGTTACGCGTCGGCGCCGCTGCCGGGTCTGGCCCGCGATGGTGCGGACAATCGGCATGTCGATGTCATCGGCGTTGAATTCCTTAGCCAGGTGATCCCACAGTCGTTGTTCGAAATCAGTCATGTTGCGCTCCTTCTCGTCGTAACCGGGCGTGCGCTCGGTGGAGTCGAACGCGTAGCGCCCCCGGGGAGGTTCCGAGGGTCTGGGCCGCTTCGCGCGGCGTCAAACCAGCAAGATCAACGAGCTCGACTGCCGACCGTTCCAAGTCCGACAACCCCGCACAGCGGGCTAGCAGCCGGCGCCCCTCAGCTTGCGCATCGATTCTGCGACCGAGGTCCTCCAGCTCGTCTTCGTGAAGCTCCGGGAGCCCGGCGAGGCGCTCGGCGAGCCGCCGCCCCCCGAGCTCTGCCGCGTACCAACGCGCGAATACGCGCCGAGCAATCGCGAAGAGCCACGCACGGGCCGTCCCCCGGGCAGGATCAAAGGTCGTCAGCGATCCGATCGCTTCCACGAAGGTCTCGGAGACAAGGTCGGCCACCAGCTGCGGCTCGCTGACCCGCCGCGCGAAGAAGGAGGTGATCTCGCCGACATTGTCGCGGTATGCGACGGCAAACGGCGACGTTGCAGCGTGGTGGTCGGTCGTGCTCACGGAGGGGAATTGGGCGAAACCGGTCCTAGCGTTACAACATCACTCGTCGATTCGAGTTTGCAAGGCTGGCTCACCGAAGGTCAACATCGCACCGAAACACCGCTGGGTGCGGTGTTTGTGACGACTGCGCCTAGGTGGCCGTTAGCCGGGAGAGCTCCACGTCTCCTGGCCGTGTGGACTGCAGTCCAGACGCGGCCCAGATTCGGGGAGACTCCCGACGGCGAAAGCCGACCTCGGCCGCGATCGACCGCGTCGACCAGTGCGTCGTGTCCTCGGGGCTCCAGCCCGTTGATGATCACCTCCTCGACCTGCGCATCGCTCACCGTCCGCGGCCGGCCCGGACGAGGCTCGTCCAACAGCCCGTCCAGCCGATCCCGCCCGAACCACGTGCGCCACTTCTGCGCCGGCGTGTGATCCACCGACAGGCGCTAAACGACCTCCGTGTTGCTCAAACCCTGGGCCGCTGCGCACACGCGAGCGCATGGCCAACGCCTGAGCGGTCTTCTCCCCGCCGCGCCTACGACTCGAACTGTTCCCGCTCCTCCTCTTCTGAGAACAACCTCAGCACATCGGGCTGGCAATCCACCAAGCCTCATCCCGCTCCGGCGAGTTATGGCTCAGGAGACTGCCTACCGTCTCCACTCGAGCATTGCTGGTACTCACGACACCGCAGACTAAGCCGCAACCGAGGGACCAGCTGCACTGCAAAGCCACACCGCTGAGTTTCTGAAACCTCAGTCGATCGCCGCCTCATTGACTGAGGCGCATCAGGAAACTGTTCGCTGGCGCGCTATTCGCTCCGCTGCTCAAGCACCCCGAGTCGACGATCGTGCAACTCAGACGATGCGGCGAGAGTGTCGATCGCCTTGGCGAGCTCTATGGTCACTGTCGCCTGGTGCACAGTATACGGGCGCATGAGCCTGAGCGTTGCGGCCCGCAGCCGCGCGCCAAGCCGTCCGTAATGCGCTGAACCCCGGCCGATCCGATCCAGGCCGGCACGGACAACTACTTCGAACGCGCCATCGGTGGGCAACGCTGGGTCGGGCCGCGAACGAGGGGGACGCGCTGCAATCGGACTCGGGCGGTTGTCAGTACGTTGGAGGAGAACCTGGTCTTGTAACCCGAGCGAGGCGGTTGGAATGTAGGCACGGATCGCAAAGAACTGAGCCCAGTGCTCAAAGACGTACCATGGAGCGTGAAACGTCGACGCGTACCAAGACGGATGCCCCAGCTCCGTGTATGCCGAATCGCTGAGAAACACCAGTCCTTCGTCTTCGACACGTCGATGCAGGTCGGCTCCCCACTGCGCATTCACTCCGGTCTTCGCTACCTCTAGAGAACGCTCGCCGCTGACCTAAGAACCAGAAAGCCCTCTGGACGCGTCACGCGCCGCAGTTCGGCAAGCCAGGCGTTCTGGCGTTTCTCGTCAATGTGTGTAAACACGCTGTGGTTGAACACCAGGTCGAACGCACCATCGCCGTAGGGCAGCGGTGGATCCGGCTCATTTGCTGTGAATTGACAGTACGGAATATGCTCGGCCGCCCAGGCGACCGCATCAGCGTCGACATCGGTTCCGTGCAGAGCCCGTGACTCGCCGAGCTCTCTCATCCACAGAAGCATCCGGCCACAACCGCAGCCGAAGTCGAGGATGGATTGGAACGAATCAAGCGATCGATCGACAGTTGCCAGGATTCGGTCAAGTTCGCGGACCGACTCGCGGCCGCTGTGATAGAACCAGCCTCGATCAGCCATACCCGCCACACGTTCGACAAGCAGGTCCCCCGGATCTGGCAGCGTCCGTGCTTCGGCCGGGAGGTCAGGTAGTTCCATGCCGACATACTAGCTCCGCCGACAGGCTTCGCACCGGCCTGGCGCAACGGGCGCGGCGGGCACTGCGCGGCGGGATCCACCGTTTTCTCATCGTCCTGCTCTCGAGGCTTGGGCTACGGGTCGGCGACAGTTCGCGAGGATCACCTAGTGAGCAAAGCGTGCGATCGTCGCCCAGACCGCGAACTCGCCTAGCCGTTGAGGTAGTAGGAGATGTTCTCGCGCCGGCCTGGTCATTCGACGGCCGCCTCTACCGAGGATGCCACGGCGGCGCCAGCGACGTCGCTACCTGGCGGTGGGCGTCGATCCCGCGGCGGCCAACACCTCCAGCCAGGGCGCGATGGAGAAGCGCCTTGCCACAAGGCGCTGGTGAGCTTCTCGCCCCAGCTGCCCATCGTCGCGAATACGACCTGAGCCTTTGACAACTGCATGACGAGGCGCCGCGGTCTAACCACGGCTGCGTGGAGACCACGCTTGTGAGCTCGCCCAGCACCACATGTCAGACATTGGAGCCGCAACGATGCCTTTCGTCCTCGGGTCGGCCCCCGGCGCGCGACTGGTTTGAGAACGGAGGACGCCTGGGCGGTGCCGAGACCCGACGATTGCTTGGCCGCGAACGCGATCAGACCGCCGGGAGGGGCGCCGCGATCGCTTTCACCCTCCCAGGTGGCGCGGGTCGCGCGATCGCAATGGCGGCGGAGGTCCGGCCAGCCACCGGGGACGTCGGCGACCCCTTTGCCGCGCACGCGATCGCCAGCTTTTGAGACCGAACGTCGCTTTTGACCACGGCGGGCATGCCGCAGGCGATCGAACCAACGAAGAGCGGGTTCCCGGCGCGTGCGCTGGGTGATGGTCGTCGCGAAAATGAGATCCTCCGGCGCCTGTGATTAGCCGGCGGTCACCGCTGTCGCTGCGTACCGGCCCTCGGGACCCGCTGTGTCGGTCTTGGTGCCGGGCGCCGGCAACCTGTGAAGGGCTCTTTGCGGTGATTGGTCGCTGGTCGGAGCGGTCGAGGCCTTCAGGCCGAGTACGGTGAAGTGATCGATGATGAACGACGCAAGCCGCGGCGGTCAGCGCGGCAGCTCGCCAGTGCAGTGCAAGGCGGCCGGGAGGTCGGCGCCGCACTGAGGCACCTGGATGCTTATGGGTCTGAGCCTGGAGCTGTGGGGGTAGCGGACGCGCTGGCCCGGTTTCTCATTGCGCGTTGCGATTCGCACCATGCCGGTTGGCGAGTGGTACGCCAGGTCGTCGTTGATTCGGCGGCCGACGCGCCCTGGGAGAAGTGCGCGCGACGCGCGGTACCGCTGGTATCAGATGATCTCGTCCGGCTTGCCGGTGATCGCGGCCGGACGCCGTTGGTGCGCGCCCAACATGTCGCTGCCCAGCGCCGTGCCGAACAGATCGCCGTTCACGTCGATCAAGCCGCTGTCTTGGCGGATCTGCGGCTGGAGTGCTCCGCCGGGACTCCCGAACGCTGGCGCATTGCGCTGAAATCCGCGGTCGGTGCCCGGTCACGTGAGCAGGTCGCGCGCGCGCTCGATCGCTCGCTTCGTGCATAGCCAGTGCGGATTCGTCTCGTGGTACACACCAGCAACGACAGCAGCCGATCGGCGCGCCACGCAAAGAGGCGAACAAGAGCAAGCGCGCGCGACGACAGAAACGCGCTGCCGAGCATCGGGAGCGTTGAGCGATAAGGCCGACCGCCGCGACCACGGCGATTCCAAATCGCAGGCTCCTTCGTCGCCGAGAGGAGGGACCAAGGCGACGACCCTCACAACCGCTGCCCTGCCTACGAAACGCTCAAGGCGCGCTCGTGAGCCGCGCGCGGTGGTCCTGGGCTAGCAGCGGCGCCATCCTCTTCCCGGGTGCAGATCACCGGTGAACCGTGCGGTCCGATCGGCTCGCGGTTCACGGACCACCACGCAAACGGCCGCCCCGAGTGACTGGGGCGGCCGCAAAATCCGTGCTCGCGCGAGATCTTTGGCGAGAAGTGCGCGGGCACCGACTCCAGGAGGGTAGCTGATGCATATCCCGTCGACCGCCCCCTGTCCGCGCCGTGAAACACCAGGCCGCAGCGTCGGCGGAAAACGAGATCATTTGAGGGCCGGAGTGAGCGTCGGCGCTTTCTCCTTCGTGGCTGCCTTGGTCGGGTGGCCGCAGGTCCGGCAGGGGCGACGACAGCCCCCGCAATGGCATCGCCCAGTTGAGATATCGGCGCGGCCCCGCGACGCACCCCCGCGATTCTGGCCACTGTCGCGTCCGCTTTGGTCTCGGCGACGAGGGCGGCTCCCAATCGGCCGGCGCGCGCACGATTGCATCGTTTGACTGTCGGCACCCGAGCGGACGACTCCTTTGCAGCGGAGCGATCGTCCGATCACGGCAGCGCGCTCGAGAGCGCTCAGCCACGAACCCACTCGTCCCGACCCGGATGCATGGACGATCGCGAGGCGCGAGAAGCATTCGCGACGGCTGGCTGAGAACGAAATGGCTGTGCCGACCTTCGGCGGGGGACGATCGGGGAGTCAACCATCGTCCCAGGGAGGACGCATGCCATTCACCATGCAGCTCGACGCGTGCGGTCGACGTCGATCGCCCGCGACCCAACCGAGCTTCCACCAAGGCCGACCGCCGCGCAACAAAGGCCAGCGCTACCCGGCCGATCCGCCGACCGTCGAGGAGATCATCGCCGTGATGCACGCCGCCGGCGACGAAAGCGACAGCGAGGCGGTTCGGCTCCGTGGCCTGATCGTGGTGCTCTGGCGCGCTGGGCTGCGCATCAGCGAAGCGCTGGCCCTGAATGAAAGCGACTTAGACCTGCACCGCGGCGCGATCCTGGTCCGCCGCGGCAAAGGCGGCAAGCGCCGCGAAGTCGGCATGGACCGGTGGGCCTGGGAGCAGCTGACCCTATGGCTGCAGCTGCGCACGACGCTCCCGGTCGGCGCCCTGTTCTGCGTCCTTCGAGGTCCGACCGCCGGTCGCCCGTGGGCACCCGCCGGCGTCCGCTCACAGCTCCACCCCGCCGCCGCCCACGCGGGAGTGCGACGCCGGTTCGCGCCCCATCAGCTGCGGCACGCCCACGCAGTCGAGATGTCCCGCGAAGGTGTCCCGCTGCTCGTCATCCAGCGCCAACTCGGGCACGCCGACCTCGCGATCACCTCCGTCTACCTGCGCGGGATAGACAACACCGAGATCGTCCACGCCGTCCACGAACGCCCAGCACCCATGATCCCGCCACCCACGGCCTGTAGACCTTCGGCCGCTCATCCTGGTGGGTCGTCCTCGCGCGATCCACCAGGCTCGGAGGATCGGACCCTGCCGCACATCGCCGACACCTGCTCGGCATCGGAATGTCGCCGAAGGGATCGCGCACTCCCCAGGGTTGCGCTGAGCAAAGCGATCGTCCGCGCCGGTCCGCTGGCATCGGGGCGTCTTGGGTTCGTTCTAGACAAGCCGCAGCGGGCGCGAATCCCGGACTCGTTCGGCGCGACGCCGGACTAGTGATCAGCCGACTCAGCGGGGTTGCGTCCATCGAGAGGCGCGGCGGAACCCGGTGAACTGGCGTGGGAACGAGTTGCTCTCGACTCCGACGAACCATACTCGTGTTGGCCGCTGGCGGGGTATCGTTGCTCGGTGCCGTTTTTCGGACATAAGACACGTCATGAGCGTGAATGGGAAGAAGTTCGCTCCGTCGCGCAGGACGACCTTGTTTCCCTCGGCGATGACATCCGTTCGCTCGATGTCGACATCCAGATGCCGGGCGTGTCGGATGAGGCCAAGCAGCGCTACGACCAAGCGCTCCAGGCCTACCAGCGAGCGAGTGAAGTCTTTGATCTTGCCAAGCGTCCTGAGGACCTCGCGCCAGTCAGCGAGACGCTCGAAGAGGGGCGGTATGCCATGGGGTACGCGAAGGCGTTGCTCGAGGGGCGGCCCCCGCCGGAGCGAACAGCGCCCTGCTTCTTTGATCCCCGTCACGGCCCGTCGACCGAACAGGTCGAGTGGGCACCCCCGGGCGGTTCTGCGCGGCCGGTGCCGGCGTGTGCGGCTGACGCGATACGGATCAAGGAGGGCTTTCAGCCGCACGGGCGGCAGGTATCGGTCGACGGGCGCCAGACGGACTACTGGAACGCTCCGCGCCACTACGGGCCGTGGGCCGGCGGCTACTACAACGGCTTCGGCGGCGGCGGGATGCTCGGGGGACTGCTGATGGGCTCAGCGCTCGGCGCCGGGCTCGGGTTCGGGGCTGAGGGGCTATTCGGCGGAGACGGGGACGGCGGAGATGGCGGGGACGGCGGAGATGGCGGGGACGGCGGGGATGGCGGGGACGGCGGCGGTTGGGGCGGCGGAGGAGACGGCGGGGACTGGGGCGGCGGAGACGGAGGCGACGGAGGGGACTTCGGCTAGGGGTCACCCGTCGGCCGGTTGGCCGCGGCCTGCGCGTTTGAGGACCAGTACCGGTTGAGTTGGCGGGCGTGCTGATACGTGTATGTGTGCAGCCCCTCGAGCAAGCGCACCTCGGTGGCCGACAGCCCGGGATGCCACAGGTCGACGATGAGGATGATGCGGTCTTCTTCGGTGTGATTCCACGCCTCGTGCTCGAAGTAGTCGTCGAACACGAGGCACCGGCCGTCACGCCACTGCTGGGTGTGGTCGCCGACGCGAATTGCGCAATCCCCGTCCGGCACCTTGATTCCGAGATGACACCGCACCCTGAGGTTCGTCGGGCCTCGGTGAGCTTGAATGTGGGTTCCGGGGCGCATACGAGACGCGTAGATCAACCCCGTGACCGTCCGCATCGTCGGGTGAGACTCGATCCCCACGGTCGTTACCGGGCACGCGTCGCAGACGTCGTCGCGCCGGCGCCCGCGTTCGTACAGGAACACCACATCCCAGTCGCCCGCTCGCGTGATTCGCTCACTTTCGCGCTGGAACCTTGACTCCAGCGCCAGGATCTCATCCCGAATCGCCTCAGAGTGTGACTCCAGGTAGCTCACCAGCGGAAAGTCCGACGGGTTGAACCAGGGCTGGCTGACGAGCTCCGGGTAGACGCCGCGCACAGCTGGACCCTCGGCGTCCGCGAACGTTTCGACGTACCGGTGAAACCGCTGTCGTCCCGCAGCCGCATCGGCCGGGGTGACCGGCCGCTCGGTGAACGCCGGCACGTCGGAGCCGGCCACCGGATTGCCCGATCCAGCCAGCGCGGCGTCGAACAGCGTCCGCGGATCCACGACCGCAGCGGCCTCGGAAAGCTTTCGATCCGGGACGGCCTGGAGCCGTTCGGTTAGTTCGAGCCATTCGTCGAACGTCAGACGCTTGTCCCACGCGGTGCCCAGGGAACGGAGTCGTTGCTGCGCGTGCCGCGCCCAGCCTCGCGCCGTCGATGGGTCTCCCTGGGTGAGCGAGAGGTGGGCCATCCAGACACACGGCTCGGGCACCGCAGGGCATGTCGCGGCGGCCAGCGCCAGGTGGTTGGCCATCGCATCGGGATCGGCGGCTCGCGCGACACCGGTGCGATATGCGCGGGCGGCCAGCGACTCATCCGCTTCAGAGCACGTCGCGAGCCCGGCCACGAACGGAGGGGGCGTCACCGCGTCGCCCGCGATCAGCAGCTCTGCGAGGTCGCGGACTTTCACGAGCCAACGGCCGGGCGATCCGTCCTGCGCCCGCGCCTGCTCGGCCAGGTTCGCCATGTGGAGCAGGACGAGCGCGTCGAGCTCGGCCCGGTCCGCGGGCGGCTCGTCGTCGGTATTCGGGTCGCCTCCGGGCGCGCGCGTCGGGAGATCGCGTGCCCACAGATGCGTGCCCGCGAACAGGGGCCCCCGCGGCGTCACGGAGAACAGGTAGGCGAGCCGCTCGGCCTGAGCTCCCGCGATCGTTCTCAGCTCACCGCGCCTCGAGAGAGGAAGCGATTGCCAGCCATAGACATCGGTGCCGTAGACGCTGTGCAGCAGCGCCGCGTGTTGCAGCTGCGCAGGCTGGTTCCAGCGATGGAGGATCTCGTAGGTCCCGACGAGGTGATCGAGCAACGCGCGCTCGCCTCCGTGACCGCGCTGAGCCGCCCCTTCGGACCGAATGAAGCCGATGAGTGCCTCGGCCACGTAATCGCCCGCGGCGATGCTACGGACCGTGGACGTCTCGGCTCCTACGCACATTGGACACTATGGCGACCGTAGCGGGGCTCTCGGCCACGCGCACGCAGGCGCGCCGGAAGGCGGCGATCAGGGGTCCCTGCGCGACTCCTCGACCAGCGGCAACTCTCGCCGTGGAGTTCGCCTGAATCTGAGTCGATCGCGGGCTGAACCATGCGATTCCATCCCAGCCAGCGCGGGAACGGAGCGCGCGGCTCACGCACACCAGCCGACCCGGGATCGATGACGTCAGCGCCGGAGATGACGTCGCAGTTGCTGTTCTTGCGCAGTCTGCCAACAAGATCTCGGCGAAGACCGTCGATCTGGGCATGCGCGAGCAGGGTGCCGATCGACCTGCTCGTCGCCAAACTCAAGGCTCAGGCGACAGCGGTTCGGACTGAATGGGAGCGCGACCGGGCCCGGCCCGGCCCCGGACTCGGCGACCGGAACGTCGCCGACGCACTCGTCCGCAGTCCTGGCGAGCTGACGATCGCGTACGCCGCCAAAGCGCTCGCCCACCGCTGACCGCGGCCAACGCGTCCCTCGTCGCCAAGGCACTCGCCGGCTAGGAGCCGATACCAGGGGAAGAGCAGTCGTCCGGCGGCTTGCCGGGATCAGGAGCGCGTAACGGCATGCGACCATCATGGCCATGCCATCCACTGTCCGCGAGCTGTTCTCCTCCTACGGGCTTCAGCCCGCCGGCTGCGTGCGGTGGGGAGAGCCGCTGCGCGATCTGCAGGCGGGCGTCTACGTGATCGCCCTCACCGGCGGCACCGACGACGCCGGGGCAACGCTGCCGAAGTGCCCACTTGACGCGACGGCGCTCGACGAGCTCGTGCACGTGTGCCCGCGATTGCTGCTCCACGGGGCGCCGACAACGGCGGCTGCTGTGGGGGAGCGGATTGCGTCGTTCTGGATTGCCGACGAGGTCGCCGTGTACATCGGCCGCGCGGGCCAGCCCTGGCCAGGCGCGTGAGCCAGTACTACCGCACCCCGATCGGCGCCCAGAGGCCGCACAAGGGCGGCTGGTGGATCAAGACACTGCGAGTCCTGCCGCAGCTGCGGGTGCACTGGGCGCGCACACCGGAAGACGTCGACGCCGAGCGCGCGATGCTGCGCCACTTCGCTGCCCACCTCTCCCCGACCGCGCGCGAAGCGCTCCCCGCCGGGCCAGTGATGCCGTTCGCCAATCTTATGGACGGCGACGAGCGCCGCAAGGTCCACGGCATCGGCAACGCAACGACCGGAGAAATCGGCCGGAACACCGCACGGCGGCCGCGCCGGGCTCCCGCCGACGCGCGGACGGTGGGCACGACTGCGCCAGCCACCGCCCAGAGCCAACCATCGCGAGCGGCAGCGTCGTCCCTCCCCTCGTTGGCGGTGGCCACGCAGCGGATAACGGCGGCGGATCGCGCCGCCGTCCGAATCCGATTCCCGCACGCAAGCAAGCACTTTCTACCTGATGACCGCACCGACCTGCCCGTGCGCGTGCGCGGCCACGAGCTGGTCTGTCGGTGGGATCCGCGCTACGGGCCGCCCGAGCGCTCCGGCGTCCTCACCGTCGGCCGCGCGTTCGCGGCGAAACATCTCGCGGAGGACGAGGTGCTCAACGTCACCGTTGACGGGAACGTCGTCGGCCTGAGCTGACGTCGTTAGCCGAAGCCCGCTCAACGCGGGCGATGGCGTCAACGGCTCGCACTCGAGCTCGAGGCGCTCAACGACCCGGGCTGGACGCTTGGGTACTCGGGTGCGGCAGAGCGACGAGCGCTCGCAGCAGCTGCGTGACCCTCCAGGCAAGGCTTGAGCGCTTCACGCGCGCGGCGGACGAGCGTGACCACCAACGCCTGGGGCTATCGGCCAGCGGTGGAGTCGCTCACTCAATGACTTGTTCGCCTGACGAGCGTCTCGGGGTGATCGGCGAGGCCGGGGGTTGCCGTCGCGATTTGGGCTGCGCGTCGGTATGAGTCCCCGCCCTAAGATCGGTCACATGAGCGGTGGGCCCGAACTCCCGTCGTGGCTGACGCGCCCGAGCGAGGCAGCCCAGCGGGCGATGAAATCGTCCGCCGGTCAATCGCCATGCAGATCCCGGCCGACGCGATCGCGAACGCCGCCCGCGCCGTTGAGCAATACCAGGTGATGGCGCCCGCGCTCGAGCGAGCGCTCAAGAGCATCCAGACGAACGAGCTCGTCATCGAGCGCGTCCAGGAGCTGATCCGGCGCTACTCGCCCGATAATTGGCATGACCTAGAATCGAGCGAGCTGGATGTCGTCGATCTGGTTCAGCAGTCGGGCATCCCGGTTGTCTGGGTGCCACGTGCCGAGGTCATCGAAGCGCCGCGTGCCGCGGACTCTGGCGCCCGCTATGCGGCACTCATGAGCTCAAGTGCGGACGTGCTCGAGGACCTAGAGGCTGCTCTTTCAAGGGCGCGAGGCGTGGATGTACGGGGTCACGCCGAAGCCATCGAGTTTGCCGACCAGGCGGTCGCGGCGGCTCGCGATGGTCACTGGTGGGCGGCGCAGGCGCTCGCCGCGTCGGGGCTTGGCCAAGTCCTTCATCGCATGCTCGAATACCGGGTCTTTCGAGACGCGTACAAGAAGTTCAGTGAGCGCGATATCGAGGAGGCGGATATGACCGTTCTCAAGGCGGCGTTGCTCGAGGTCTGCACGGCCAAGGCACTCACCAACACCGACAAGGCGCAGCCGAGCGTGTCAACCGCCACGGCACCCAGCACGGAGATCGCAGGTTCTTCTCTCAGTCGAGCGCTCTCGGCGCCTTCTCCTGCTCGTCGGCTGGGTGAGGGAGTTCGCGTGGCTTGCCGAGAACGACCTACTGAGCGACGACGCGCGCGATGGGTAACCTGCGTCGCTGTCGGCGCTTGGCACCTTCGTGATGCGGCCCTGACCGTTTCTACGGACGGCGACCATGCGTCTCGAGGGCGGCGCCAGCCTGCGACTCGCGCTCGAGAAGGCGGAAATCTGGCGCGCTCGGACGACTGCCGGGTCGTCAAGGCAATCAGGAGCGTCGTGCGCCTGAAGATGCGAAAGATGACATGAGCAGCCTGGTTCGTGGCGTCTCGGTTGGCCCGGCGGGAGGTGGTCGGTCCTCCGTGTCGAACGACGTTAGTTGAAGGCGTGCGCGGTCGCAGCCCGCGCCGCCGGTCACTCGAAGGTGGAGGTACCGCCCGTGGATGACGGTATGGCATCGGTCGGGCGTGACACTGCGCAGACGGTGGCGTGCGCGCCGTTTGTGCTGGGCGTTGCTCCTGGAGCGATTGTCGCGGGGTTCGACGTGCATCGTCGGCAGATCACGTTTGATGCGCTGGACACGATGACGGGGGAGCTGTATCGCGGACAGCTTGAGTCCACGCCGGCGGCGGGTCAAGCAGTGGGTCGCCCGGTTCCCGGGGCGCGAGGTGCACGTGGCGGTCGAGGCGTGCACGGGCTGGCTGTTCGTCTGTCGCGCGCTCGAGCCGGCCGGGGTGGTCGCGCACTTGGCCCAGCCGGTTGAGACCAGTGCGTTGCGGGGACGCAAGCGTCGGGCGAAGACCGATCGAGCGGACGCGAGGTGGCTGCGTCAGCTGCTCAGCGAGGGGCGGCTGCCGAGAGTCGTGGTGTCCGCCCGAGCACGTGCGGCAGTGGCGCTCGCGCGCTCGCCTGCGTAACACGCTGTTGGCCGAGCGCACGAGTTGGATCCAGCGGATCTGCGCCACGCTGTATCACCATGGAGTCGCCGGCGCCCCGGATGGTCTGCGCACCCTCGCCGGCCATCAGTTCCTCGCCGCTGTGCAGTTGCCCCTCGACGCGGTCGAGCGGATCCGGGTCGCGCTGGAGATCATCGACATGCTCGAGATCCAGCTGGCGGAGATCGAGCGCGACCTGCGCTGGATCGCGCGCCACCAGACCGGATGCCGACCCTGATGGGCCAATACGGGATGGGCGAGCTCTCCGCGCTGGTCACCTTGGTCGAGCTCGGCGACGTGCAACGGATGCACGCCTCCCGCCAGGCCGTGCTAATGGCCGGCCTGGATATCGGCGTTCACCGCTCTGACCGCCACGCCCAGCTCGGCAAGCTCACCCGCCAAGGCTCCGCCCCGTTGCGCCTGGGCGCTGTACGAGGCCGCCCAGTCCGCGTCTCACCGGGGGGTCCCCGACTACGCCGACTACCACGCGCTCAAAGACCGCGGCCTGTCGCACAACCCCGCGTCGCTGACAATCGCGCGCAAGCTCGCCCGCCGCTCCTACCACCCGTTGCGGGCGCTCGGCCCTACCGCGCTCGACCCACCCGACACCACTAACCGCTCCGACCAAGCCCACCCGTCCACGATGCGTCCCCCACGTGCGGCCAGCTCCAGCAGCGATCGAGGCACCCAGGCCCAGCGCGGCGGCCCACGAAAGACCGAGCGGCCGCAGTCGCTCCACCGGAACGACCGATCAACCATCTCGTCACCGGCCGCCACAACCAGCGGCCGCGGGCCCAGATAAGGCAGAGCGTCCACGGAGCCAGACCCACCCCGGGAGGTATTTGACAACGCGAACGAGCTCAGATAAGCGATCGTGTCGGGCGCCTCCGGCCACGTGTGCATTACGACACCGGTGAGTCGCTGCAGACCCCCGCCGCTACCCCGAGGGCAGACTGCGCCCCAGCGGCATTTCCTTTCGCTAGAGGCCGGCTTGCAGGCGTCGGTGCCGGGCAACCCGAGGAGACGGTTGACCGGGATTTCGTTGTGCTCTATAACCGTTCGGACGAAGCCCGTCGCGTCGGGCTTCATTGATTCCTTCGAACGAGCTCTGAGAGAGAAAGGGTCCGGTGCCCTACCCCCCAGTCAACACCAAGATTTGGAGTTGCGTGGGGTCCGCGGGGGTCGTGGACGTCGCTGATATCGACAAGATTGATTTCGTTGGCTCGGTCGTAAAGCTTCACGGAGTCGAACTCGGCGATACAAATGCCAGCCGCGACGTGTTTGAACCGTCCAGGGCTATCGTAGAGCAGCCACTTGGCGCCATCCCACTCGACCGCCCTGTGCAGACGCGGGCCGTCGTTCGTTTTGGCATTACGCCGAATCTGTTTTCGGCCGGGAATCAATACGGATTGAACCTGTTCGGCAAGAGCGGCCGCGGTCAAATAGCTGCGAGGCTAATTTGGGTGGTAAGGCCCGGGATCAATACGCCAGTGGGGCTTACAGAGGTGCCTCTCGTGGGGGTGGGCATAGGGCCGGGAAACCCGGACCAGTACTCCTTTGTGCTTCAGCAGTCGGAAGGCAGTTTTTCGGGCGGTGATCTGATAGACAACGCCACCTACTACGTTGAAGCTACGTTGAGCGCGAGTTCCCGAATTGAATCCATCATCATCAATCCGCCAGAGCTCGCAGTCGTTGAGATCGTGATAGCGGAGCCATAGCCGCAGGTCTGTGTCAAAGATCACGCGGCAGCTGACGATTCGCGGATCCGAACCGACAACCGTTGCCCGCGGGGCCGTCGCGGACGACTGCTTTGCTGGACGGACGTCGACGCCGACATCATCAAGTTCGAGACGCATCGAGCGCTGCGCTGTCCTCCTCGGACGAGCGCTTCGCGGATGTTGGCGATTTCGCGCTCTTCAATCCGGGCGCGGGCGGCGCTGGTGGCGTCGTGGCGTAGTCGGCGCGCCCGGACTGATATAAACTTCCTATGCAGCGTAGTGGCATTGATTTGAGCGACCAGCGTTTGTAAGATTCAGTAGCCCTATCTTTTACCCTCATGAGGGAGGTGCAACATGGGGTTTCTGTCGAGCGTGTGGCACGCGATCAAGGGTGCCGTCAGACTTATCGGCCGCCTTAATGCGACGCTGTGGGGTCTTTTCGTGGGCATATTCGACCTGTTGCTTGGCTTTCTTACCTGGCCCCCCAAAAAACTGCGCTACCAGGTTTTCATTTTGTCGGACGAGAAAGGACCGCTCATCGACCCTGCAGCTGTCCAACCTTCGATTGACTTCTTCACAAAGACGTACAAAGACAGATTCAATGTCAAGGTGACACCGTACGGAAAACCCGGTGTCCAAATTATCGACGGCCCGGCGCCATCCGCAGCCTTAGACGTGAGCTGTGGAGTCGGTGCTCTTTCCAGCGAATTCGGAGAAGCGGGCGATTTCTTCGCCCAGCACCTTGCTGGCTGGAATGCTATTCCGATTTCCCTCGATTTTCCGGTCTCGATCTTCATCGTCCGAAGCATGACTGGTGCCGATGGATGCTCCATCGGTCCGCTGAGCGACTACGTGACGATGACCCCATCCGCGGTTGGGAAGCTCAACGTGATGGCGCACGAGACGGGCCATTCATGCAGTCTCTGGCATTCGGGCTCCCACTCGAATTTGATGTGGAAGGATCCGACCCGTGGCAACGATGCAAAGTGGTTTCAAAAGAATCTGCTGCGAAGTTCGCGCCACGTTCAGTATTACTAGGTTCTCTGCTCCAACCATCCGGCGATCGTCGATCGCTTGCCAGGACAGCCTCGCTCGTGACCGCTTGGCAGACTCTCCGTCTCTTCCGCTCGACCCCGCCGGCGCTCGCTCGGGGCGATGCGGAACGAACAGCTGTCTTCATGGCGCTTGAGCAATCTGAGCAACTGATGCGCGCAGCCGAACCCGTCGGGCATGCAGCGCGTCCATTGCTACTCTTCTACTCGCTGAGCCAAGCCGGACGTGCAATCGCGGCCGCGCGACTCGAGGGCGATGCTTGGCGCCTTGCCGATCACGGTCTCAAGGTGAAAGACGCGCCGACCGGGGACCCGCTACATGCACTGATTGTTCCGCAGCCGATAAGCGACAAGAGCAAGCTCAAGTCTCTGCGGACCGAGCGTTCAGCGGCGTGGCAGCTGCAGTTGAATCGAATGTACTCACCCGGGAAGTCGAGCTCGGCGAGATCTGGGCGGCGGTCCCAGACCTTCTACCCGATCTTGTGCAGAGGATGCCGGGCCTTGAGCGGCGGCGGCACCCTCGAGTCGTCTACGACGAGTACGAAGCCAACAGCGTGACGCCGGATGTGGGTGTGCCACCGTGGCCGGTGAGCCTGCTGATCGGCGGCCTGCGCGAGGGGTTGGCTGCTACGGACATCAACGATGAGTAACCTGGTATCCAGCGCTGGCTGGAGCACGGGTCTGCACGAACCCTCATCTTGGCAACGGCGGCACTGGAGGCGACATCATGCGAGTGCGTGCCGCCGACGGTGACAACTACCTAATCGTTGCTTGGCGGGGTCTGCTGAGACACACCCACGCGTCGATGACGTTGCCCCGCTGTACCGCGCGACGGGTCTGCGTCTCATCATTCCCAAAGTCAGTACGGATGATTATCTGGCGCCAATCACGCTTTGGTGGGCACTGCTGTTGGGACTCTCAAGCGTCGCGCGGTACCAGGCTGAGGTGGGTGAACGGCCTAAACGTGAATTCATCCCGACAAGCGCCGCCCCGATCGGAATCGCGGCCGATTGATCTGCTGCGCCTCATCGAAACGGACGGACCTGGATTCGCGGAGTCCGTCAACGCGGATCAATTCGGGCAGCGCCGACCTGACGTTTGGATTACGGGTGGCCATGGGGGCATGGCCCGACCCCCCGAGATCGGTCCGGCCCGTGTGAGAGCTTCCATCGCCCTGTTGAATGGGCAGAAGGAGCTCGAGCATGAAGAGACGACGTCATACGCCGGAGCAGATCGTCCGGACGCTGAGGGAGGCCGATCGGATGCTGGGCAAGCGGATGGAGTTGGCCGAGGTCACCAAGCAGCTGGAGGTGTCGGAGGCGACCTTTCACCGCTGGCGGGCGCAGTATGGGGGGATGAAGGCCGACGACGTCAAGCGCTTGAAGGAGCTAGTGGACCGTCTCACATTTAAGTGAGGTTTGTTGGTAGGATGGGGTATGCGCGCTGCTACCCCTGCGCTTCCGACGACCGACGAGAAGCGGTCGGTCCTTGAGAAGCTGATCCGTTCCCGGACTGCGCCGCACCGTGATGTGCTGCGGGCTCGGGCATTGTTGATGGCTGCCGATGGGTTCGCGAACACCCGGATCGCGAGTGAGGTGCACGTTTCGGCGGCCACGGTCGCGGCGTGGCGGTCGCGGTTCTCTGAGGACGGGTTGCAGAACTTCTCTGCCGTGCGCCCGGGTCGGGGCCCCAAGCCATCCATTGCGGCCGAGAAGGTCGAGGAGATCGTCCGGCTGACGTTGCACGAGAAGCCGTCGGGCGAGACGCACTGGAGTTGCCGGTCGATGGCCAAGCGGGCCGGCGTGTCGTCTTCGACGGTGCAGCGGATCTGGGCCGCGCGCGGGATCCAGCCGCATCGGGTGGAGACGTTCAAGCTCTCGAGCGACCCGCGGTTTGAGGAGAAGCTCGTCGACGTCGTCGGCCTGTACATGAACCCACCGGAGAACGCGATTGTGCTGTGCATGGACGAGAAGTCGCAGATCCAAGCGCTCGATCGCGCCCAGCCGTCGCTGCCGATGAAGCCCGGCCGGGCCGGGACGATGACCCACGACTACAAGCGCAACGGGACGACTACCCTGTTCGCCGCGCTCGATGTGCTCTCGGGCCGGGTGATCGGCCAGTGCCTGCCCCGCCATCGCCACCGCGAGTTCCTCGCGTTTCTAAAGACGATCGACCGGCAAGTCCCCCGCCGGCTGAGCGTGCACCTGGTGCTCGATAACTACGCGACCCACAATCACCCCACGGTTCGAGCGTGGCTGGAGCGCCACCCGCGCTTCCAGCTGCATTTCACCCCGACTTCCAGCAGTTGGCTGAACATGGTGGAGATCTTCTTCAGCCGCCTGACCGAGAAAGCGATCCGCCGCGGGATCTTCCACTCCGTCCCCGACCTCATCACCGCGATCGAGGATTACCTCACCGCCCACAACGCCGACCCAAAGCCATTCACCTGGACCGCGACAACCGACCAGATCCTCGAGAAAGTCCGCCGCGGCCGAGTCACCCTCACCACAATCACCAGCTAAACATGGGACACACCACTAGAGGTCGAGAACGCCCGGTTGAAACGGATCGTGGCCGACCAGACGCTGCACATCGCAGCTCTGAACGAGGTGAGCAAGGGAACTGGTGAGCCCGTCGCGTCGACGCCAGGCGGTTCGGATGCTCGAGGACCGTCTTCGGCGTCTCGGAGCGGCGGGCGTGCCGATACGTCGGGCAGCACCGCTCGACCCAACGCCACGAGTCAGTCGTCGCGAGCGACGACGCCGCGCTCAGGGCGGAGCTGCGCGAGATCTCGCGCAAGCGACCGCGGTGGGGGTACCGCCGCGCGCACCAGCTGCTCCGCGACGAAGGCTGGAGGATCAATCGCAAGCGCACGCAGCGGCTGTGGCGCGAGGAGGGCCTGCGTGTCCCGCAGCGCAGGCGCAAGCGCCAGCGGCTCGGGAACTCGACAGGCCGGCTGAGCGGCTGCGGCCCAGTGGCCAGATCACGTGTGGGCGCTGGACTTCCAGTTCGATCAGACCGCCGACGGGGGGCACATCCTCAAGCTGCTGCACGTCGTGGATGAGTTCACGCGGGAGGCACTGGCGATCGAGTGTCGCAGGCGCATCGACGCCGACAAGACCGTCGCGGTACTCGACCGGCTCGTCCTCGAGCGTGGCACCGCCCGCGTTCATCCGCTGCGACAACGGGCCAGAGCTGACCACCAACGCGCTCAGGGACTGGTGTCGGTTCTCGCTGGCTGGCAGTGCGTACATCGAGCCAGGCTCGCCATGGCAGAACCCGTACGTGGAGAGCTTCGGCTCCCGCATCCGCGACGAGCTGCTCGCCGTCGAGCTGTTCTCCTGCCTCGCCGAGGCCCAGGTCCTCGTCGAGGACTGGCGCCGCGATTATCGCGGTAGGGACGGCCATTGCTGGCCGCCCCCCGCGCAGATCCCAGCGTGCGCGTCTAACGCACTGGGCTCCTGACTTGGGTTCTGGCGGCGAAGCGCTGGTCGGGCCAGGGATGGATGTAGCGGGCGCGAGGCAGGTACCTATCCGCGAGGCGGCGTGTCCGTTCCCAGTTCATCCGTGTCTTCTGGCTGCGACGGCGTAGTGCCGCTCGCCAGAGCCGGATGACCTCTTCGCGGAACGCGCTGACCTGATGGATGTTGCCCGGGACCGAGTAGTACGCGAGATGTCCACGCACGACGGAGCCGAGCCAACGTCCCTGCTCCTCGATGGGTCGGTGGCGGCGAGCCATCAGCGAGGCCTTGACCTGCTTTAGCTTGGCCGCCTGGCGTTTCTTAATCGTCCTGCGCCTCACCGCGAAATGTCCGTCCCTTCGCTTCGCGCAGTAGTGCGTGAAGCCGAGGAAGTCGAACGTCTCGGGCTTCCCGAGACCACGCTCGGCCCGTTGCTGGGCGGCGTACCGTCCGAAGCGGACCAGGCGCGTCTTCTCAGTGTTAAGCGCCAGACCGAACATGGCCAGGCGCCGCTTCAGGTCTTTCCTGAAGCGCTCGGCGTCAGATTGATGCTGAAACCCCAGCACGGCATCGTCGGCGTACCTCACGGCGATGACCTCGCCGCGGGCGTGCCGTGTCCGCCATTGCTGGACCCACAGATCGAAGACGTAGTGCAGGTAGACGTTGGCCAGCAGCGGCGAGACTGTCGCCCCTTGGGGCGAGCCTTCCTCGCTGGCGGTCCATCTGCCGTCCTCGATTACGCCTGCCCTGAGCCATTTCTGGACCAGGCGCAGGACCCGCTGATCCGCGATCCGGTGCTCGAGGAACTTCACAAGCCAGGAGTGATCCAAGCTCGTGAAGAAGTCGCGGAAATCCGCGTCGAGCACCCAGTTCACCTTGCGGTCCTCGATCGCGACCGTGAGCGCATCCAGCGCGTCATGCGGTCCGCGACCGGGCCGAAACCCGTAGGAGAACCCCAGGAAGTCCGTCTCGTAGATGGCGTTCAACACCTCGACCACGGCGCGCTGGACAATCTTGTCCTCCAGCGCGGCGATCCCGAGCGGCCGCAGCCGCCCATCGGTCTTGGGGATGTACACCCTGCGCGACGGCTTAGCCCGGTACGCGCCCCGCTGAACCCTCGCGTGCAGGACCTGGAGGTTCTCCTCCAAGTTCTGCCCATAGGACTCCCACGTTTCACCGTCGACCCCAGCAGCCGCCCTCGGGCTCAACGCCCGATACGCGCCACGGAGGCGATCGACATCGACGTGATGCAAAAGCGCGGTGAACCTCGCGTCCCTGTCCTTCGCGGCAACCTGCCGCACACGATCCAGCGCACTAGACGCGCTCACATCCCGGCTCTGCGTCCGGCACGCGTTTTGCTGGCCCGTGTTCCCCTTGTCCAGCCGCCTTTCCTCCACCGACTCCGCCGCCGATTCCTCGGCCTTGTTCACCAGCTTCGCAGGTACTACGCGGCTGTCTGATTCCCGACGATCGTTCATCTCAGGCTTCGGCTCGGCCTTCCCCTCGCGGCCCGCCCAGCCGTCGATACGCCACCCCGCGAACCATCCAGGACGGGGCATCATCGACTACTGACGGGCGATCATCGGGCCTCCCGGTTCTCGCGCATGGAGAATCCGCGCATGCCTGGGTTCTCAGACCGCGCAGGGTCCGCCGGCCACTCGCATAACGCGACCGACGATCTCGCCTTCCGCCTAGTTGTACGGCGTCGGCACCCCGAACTGGCTGATTTCGCGGCTCAATAGCCCCGCCTACGCGTACCCCTGTCAACGCTTCGCCGACGCCCTCACGAACGCCAACGCATGACTCGGGGCCACCGTGATTCGCTAGATCTTCGATGTAGAGCTCTCTCATCTCCTTCTCCATGCCGGTTTATCCCGGCGCTCACAACCAGCACCGGCCGCACAGCGCGCTGGGGATGATGACTCCCGCCGCGTTCGCGGCCGGCTACCGTGCCCACCTGCAGGCCCTCAGCGACCAGCTCTCTGCGCTCGACGGTTCAGAGCAATGGCTCGCTGAAAAGACAATCAATAACCACCAGCTCTCACAGCAGGTGGACCGATGAACGGGGTCCGGTCAGGCAGGCATGACCCCGTCTGGTCGGCCTCAGGCGCGCGCGCCGAGGCGCAAATCTCGCCGAAGGCCCCGGTGGCGTCAAGCCTGCTGCTGCACTGCACCCGCGTTCGACCGCCCGCACGTCCTCGCGCGACGTACCGACTGCGACGTACAGATGGACTGCGACGTACAGATGGACTGCGACGTACAGATGTCAACTCCGCCGTTGCCGCTCACGAACACGGTGATATTTGGTCGCAGCCTCCCACTGCGATCGTCGCGCTCAGCTGTGTCAGCGATGCGCTGGCATGCCCCAATTGCGCATTCACTCGTCCGTCCTCGTGTGTTGGGGGTCGTCGGGTAATCTTCACGAGACAGCGGTTGCTCGCAGCGTCTTGCGTCATCGGGACCCTCCTTGCAACCGCCGTCGCGGTCCGGCCCGTGATTGTCTCGGGTATCTCGCAATCCTCCTCGGGCTCGCGCTGGTCTTGGCCCGCCGCCACGACGCCCGCTGAGCACGCCCGCTGTCCCTGCCGCCATCGGCGTCTGCGGCAGTTCGGGGCGTCGAGTGCCCGCTCGGGCAGGCGCAGATGTACCAGTGTGCCCCAGACGCGGGCTAAGACCGATTAGCTGTTGCAGGCGCTGATTGTCGAACTTGCTGCACACCCTGACCCCCGGCGCGCGGCCGTTGACCCCCGCCGGCCTCCAATGCTAAATTCCGCGGTCGGGCGGTCTCGTATAGAGAGGTCGAGAATGAATATCCCAGCTCATGGTGGCGAACCCGTTTCTCGCCCAACAGCCGTACGTCCTACCGGCGGCCTGCAGCCGTTGGACGGCCATTTCGCTTTCCTTACCGAACTCAAACAGACGTTCGTCACCGCGACCGGCGGTGGCGGCCACACGACGGATGCGATCCACACCGACGCGACCGTCCCGCGGTCCTGGGAATGGTTCCGGCTGTGGACCGAAGAAGGTTCAGAGTTCTACGCCCTTCAGACCATCGACGGCCGCTTCGTCACCGCGGTCGACGCGGGCGGGCGAACCACGGATACGATCCATACAGACGCGACCGCCGTCGCAAGCTGGGAGCTCTTCGTTCCGACCAGACTTTTCGACGCCAACGGGGACCCTTCGGGATTCGGCTTGAAGACCACGAAGGGGTACTTTCTGACCGCGGTCGGAGGCGGCGGCCACAACAGTGGCGACACGATCCACACCGACGCGACGGTGGCGAAGTCATGGGAGACGTTCCTCCCGTATCGCAGCAGCCAGTTCGGCACGGGGTCGACCTACGGCATCCAGATCTGGGGCGGCAATGGCCCTGACGAGGCTGGCCTCCAGGGGTGGATGTTCGTCAACGCCGGAGGCGGCAACTCCGGTTCGAACGCCCTGTGGCTCACCGAGGAGGGCGAGATCGATGAGATCTCCTGGACGCTGCTGAGACAGTCGAACGGCACCTACGCATTCCAGACAGCCAACGGCACGGTTCTCAGCGCGGTCGGAGGTGGCGCACCGGGTGCGGGATTCAGCTCGGATACGCCTGTCGACTCCATCGGCGATTCGGAGAAGTTCACCCTCGAGGACCAGGGCGACTTCACCGTGTGCATCAAGACATTCAACGGCACGTACATCTCGCTAGGCTCTGGCCTCGTTGCTGGCGAGTCCTACATCAATCGCGCCCTCAAGTTCCGGCTTCAACTGATCGACCTGGCGCCCGGTCCGACCGGATAGAACCTGTCCGCTCGCACCTTGGGCGGCGGTTTCCGCGGCCCGCTCGGTACATCTGCTGGCTCGTCCAGGGTCTCTGTGAACACCGTGGATGCGCTCGGACTGAGCACCCGTTCGGCGGCTTTCGGCAGTGCGGGTTCGGGTGCGACCTCTCGATCCACGCCCTCGACAACTACGTCGGGCTCAAGACCACCTCATTCCGGCACGGCTGAGCGCCGCTGCGCCCGTCAAGCCGACCCGCACCGTGCGAGCGGATGGCAACGTGACGGTCGCCCTCCACCGTGAGCCATGAGCTCTTGGGAGCAAGCACAAGAGCAGCAGCCTTGCGGGCACCGCCCGGAACTGCTGCCTCCGGACAACCAGCCGCGCGACAGACCTGAGACGCCGAACTCGGCCAACGCGGCGTGCGGCGCGGTCCGAGGCGATTGCTCACTTCCGCAACCACGAACAAGCGGCCAGATCACATAGCGCTCGCGGCCCAGCGTCAGGCTTCCGCTAAGCGCTGGAAGCAGCTACATCGCCACGTCGGGCGGCGCGCTCCTGACGAGCGCTTTCGCCTTCGGACTCCTCTCGCATCTCACGAGCGCAACGGCGACGGAGCGATGACGCGGGTCGGGGCCCGGGACGATTCCTATGCCGACGTCGAGGAATAGTGCCCTTCGCTGTAACTGGTCGTGCCGACCGTCAACGTCGTCGCAGACCGCTCCGTCGTGGCCGATCTCGCCCGATAGGGATCACGTCAACGTCCTGTCAGGCCGCGAGATCACCGCGCCTCGGCATAGAAAGCGGAAGCATCCGTGGGCACAGCGAACAGGCTATGGCGCGTTGCTCCAACCAAAGGGATCGTCACGAGTCGTGGTCGGTCGCTCACGAGGTGTCCTCCTCTCCTCGCGGCAGCTCGCCAGGGTTTAGCTTGCAAGTCGAGAGCTCCTGAATCTCTAACGGGCACCTTCGCGGCCGGCGAAGGATTCGGGCGTACTCTTCCTGCGACTCGAGGTCCCGAAGCACTCCGGCTTGGTGCGGCACACGGATGGGAGGCTGGTCGTGCTCGATCACAATGAGCGTCGGCTGTTGGCCTTCTTCAATCGCCTCGAGCTCGCGGCGAGCCTTCTCACGGGAGCGCTCGTCGGGCCGTTGCCTGGCGGGTGAGCGCTTCGGCGGCGGCGCGGACCGACCTGAGTCGCGGGCGCGCGCTCGCTTGCGCCCAGGAGCGGGCGCCATCTGCCGTGCCGCGACGCGTCTGCCACGAAGGCACTCGTCCCTGACTTGGGTGCACCGACGATCACTACGCGCGCAGCCCCGGAAGAGCGACCGCAGCCTGGACCGCACCAGGCACCCGTGATCCGAGGCGTCGACCTGGACGCGCTGGCGCGTGCCATCCGGTGAAGGCGAGCGCGTCGATCCGACGGCCGAGACGACGAAAGCGAAAGTGCGCCATCGCCGCGCGACACCGGGTAGCCACGGACGCAACGTCGCCGTTGCCACGCCGGATACGGACTGACCCGGGATCAGAGACCGCTGCGTGATACCCGCTCCCGGTTCGGACGAACGTGGGCCGCTCCGACATAACTCGGATCCTGCGTCGGCACCCGCTGTGACTGGACTTGGCCCCGGTTCGGCGGTAGAACCAGCCGATCTGGTCAGTGAGCGGGGCGCTCAGCGACGTTGGGGAGAGAATGATGTCTCACATGAGCAAGACGAACATCGTCGGCGTGTGGAAGGTCAGCCTCCTCCGAGCGGTAACCATGGCGTCCTGCGTGACGCTAGCGCTGGTGACGCCGCTGGCCCTTGCTTCGTCGGCGCACGGCGCTGAAGACATTCCGCCCGACATCGAGCATGCCAAGGACCTAGCCGACAAGCTCGACTACGCGCGGAGCACGCACATACACATTCCGGCATGGCTCTTCTACGCAGTTGGTGTCGTGATCTTGCTGTCCCTGCTGCATTACGCGATCTTTGTCCTGCCTCGCACACTCCTCGAGGGCAGACGCCGCCGGCGTTAGCAGCCGGCCGGCGGTAGCCGTAGCGGAGGGGACCGGCATGCTGTCAGAAGCGCTTTGTTAAGCGTCACTCGGTTTGCGTGTCGGAATGCAGGGTGAGCACTTCCGGGAATGAGGCGCGGAAGCTTGCCTAGGCGCAGGATGCACGTCGAGCGCGTAGTGCTGTCCACTGCTCTCGGCGACAGGCGCGTCTCGGATCAACGCCCGGACTCGTGGTTTCGCCCACGAGCAGCCGCGTGAACGCCGCAGCGGACGATCGCTTTGCTCGGCACGACCTCGCGGACCCGCACGATCGAGATGGCGACCACGGGATGGCGCGCGTCGGCGTCGACGGGCGAGTGCTTGGCCGCGAGGCAATGACCCACGAGCCCGCAGTCGAGTCCTTCGGCGACGGTGCGGCCCGGGCGTTGGTCTCCAAGAGGTGCGTTGCGTGGCGGGATCGTCCCCATCCAGATCCACGAGGACTAAGGGCTACATGCGCGAGTGATGAGGTCAAGCATATGACCGGCGACGTGCAGGTGATGAGGATCGGTGGCGGCACCAGCGATGGACCTAAACATGAGCGTCGAGCAGCTACTGTGAGCCGGTAAGCGCGGCGGTGGCACGCTCAGCGACTGAGTTGCGGGTCGCTGGTCAGCTGGAAGCGGGACTCCAGCCGGCCTGCGAGCTGGTAACGGAAGCGGGCGTCGCTCGGCGTCGTGAGCGCGATGTCGTACCAGCCGCCGGAGTGGCGGGTCTCGATCGTGATCTCGGCCGTGCCGTGCACGTCGAGGTGCCGGCTCGTGCCGTAGGCGTCGGCTACGTGGACCGTGACCGGCCGCCGGTGGTCGTCGACGATCTCGAGTGTGAGCGTCCCGAGGCGATCGGTCGCCTGCTCCTTGACGCGCAACGCCGTCTTGTGCGAGCCGGCGAAGTGGCGGAAGAAGCCGTTGGGGCCATGGAGGTTGAGGTCGTATCTCCCCGGATCGGGGAGTGCGGTCGCGATCTGATGGCCGGCCCCGATCGTGTAGCTGTAGGGCGCGCCGGGGAGGGTCAGCGACCGGGCCTGGAGGTGAACACCGAGACGTCCGCGGTTCTTGACGGTGAGATGGAGCTTGTGGTGGTGCGCGTGGAAATCGACGTGCACGCGGTAGCCGAGCCGGCGCGAGCGGCGCACCCCGTGCTCCTGGGTCGGGACCGACCCGATGGTCGGAGGTGTCGGGTGCACAGGCGGGGGAGCCGAGCCGTTTGGCTTGTAGGCGGCGACGCTCGGCAGTGGCGGGAAGCGAGCGGACGCATGCTCGAAGTCAAACGCCGCGGTCAGATCGCCGCAGACGGCCCGCCGCCACGGGGTGATGTTCGGCTCGTTGACGCCGAAGCGCGCCTCGATGAATCGGATCAGCGAGGTGTGGTCGAAGGTCTGAGAACAGACCCAGCCTCCCTTGCTCCAGGGCGAGATGACGAGCAGCGGCACGCGGACGCCGAGCCCGTACGGTCCCGGGGTCCCGTTCGAGCCGCCCGGTGTTCCCGCGGTGCCGTCGAACATCTCGTTGTCGAGCGGGACGGTTGACTTGCCGGCGAGCCCACCGACATTGGGGTACGGCGAGACGACGTGGTCAAAGAAGCCGTCGTTCTCGTCGAACATGACGAGCAGAACCGTCTTCGACCACACCTCGGGATTGCGGGTGAGGGCGTTGAGAACCCCGGCCGTGTACCAGGCACCGTAACCGGGCGGCCACTTCGGATGCTCGCAGTAGGCCTCCGGGGCGACGATCCACGAGACGCTCGGCAGCTGTCCGGACGCGACGTCGGCCGCGAGGATGTCGAACAGGTCGCCGCCGTGCATGACATCCGTTCCGGTGCGGGCTCGCTCGTACAGTGGGCTGCCCGGGGTCGCGTTCTGGTAGTTGGTGAAGTACAACAGCGAGTTGTCGCCGTAGTTGCCGATGTAGGGATCTGAGGTGTAGCCCCAGACGCCAGCCTTATCGAGGCCCTCGCCGCTGTCCTGGTAGATCTTCCAGCTGATCCCCGCCGCCTGAAGCCGCTCCGGATAGGTCTGCCAGCCGTACCCAAGCTCGTCGTTGGCGATCACCGGTCCGCCGCCGTGCCCGTCGTTCCCATCCCAGCCCGTCCACATGTAGTAGCGGTTGGGATCGGTCGGACCGAGCATCGCGCAGTGGTAGCCGTCGCAGATTGTGAACGCGTCAGCCAGCGCGTAATGAAACGGAAGGTCCGAGCGCTCCATGTGCGCCATGGCCGTCGTGGTCTTGGCCGGCAACCACTGGTCCCACCGGCCGCGGTTAAACATCTGATGCGTCGTGTTCCAGCCGTGGTCGAGATCCTCGAGGAAGGTGAGCGCCAGCTCGGGGACGGCGGGACGGAACGGCGGCACCACCGTGGCGCCATCGGCCTGGTACCAGACCGGCCGGCCGCTCGGAAGCGTCACCGGATGCGGATCGCCGAACCCGCGAACGCCGCGCATCACGCCGAAGTACTGATCGAAGGAGCGGTTTTCCTGCATCAGCACCACGATGTGCTCGACGTCCTTCAACGACCGCGTCGCCTGATTCGCTGGGACGGCCACCGCGCGCGCGATGCTGTCCGATAGCACCGTCGAGGCAAGGCCACCCCCCGCGATCTGGAGGAACCTACGCCGACTGACAGCCCGCATCAGCGTCACCTGCCTGACATCCACGGGCGACGCCCATGCGTCACCCTGGTTTGAGCACTCCGCACCCTATCGCCCAGGTCAACGACAGATCCAAACGGCACGTATCCCAAACCAGGTGGACCTCCCGCAGACGAGAATTCTCCCTATCAGTCGCACCCGGACGCCCAGATCCGCCCTGCTGCAGATTTGAGCACAAACCCACCCGGCCGCGCGATCCAGCGTCTTGCTAGTCGACGCAACCGCCCTCAGGCATCAGGCGTCAGCGGGCCGAAGACGTTCCCCGTAGTCCGATCAAGCGGCACAGCGCAGGTCGTCGCCGCTTCAGGCGTTAGGCAGCAGCCCGCCCGCTGCTCGTTCGACGCTCGGGAGGCTCGGGAGGCGTCCAATTCCGGGGTGCCAGACGGTCCCCTTCGCCTGCCCGTAGGCGTCGGTCGGCGCTGGCGCGCACGAGTGCTCACGGCGGCATTGCGAATGCACGATAGGGTTGGCGACGACGGGATCACGCGCGTCGTCGAGACCGCGTGAGTGCTCTGCCGCGGAGGCGATCGCCAGGCCGGTGCGTCGCGCCACGAGGCGCATCGGCGACGGAGGATGCGCGGGCCAGTGCTGGCGGAGGACGAGCGCTTGGCCACAGATACGATCGTGCGCCCGCTCGCTGGCGACGACCCTGCGGGCATCTGCCCGGTCCACGCGGGGAGCTCAGACTGCTCGGTTCCGTCCAAAGCAGCCGCCTGGCCGGGATCAGCCGGAGTCCTCGACGTGCCTGTTGTTCGTGGTTGCAGCTGTCTCAGTCAAGTTAGGGCGGCTTCTGCGTGTACGCCGCCGCGCCAGGCGGTCAGGCGCTTCGCGCCTCCATCAGATGAGCAGGATCACCGGTCTCTGAGCAAGATCACGCTGCTGAGGAGGACGAAAGAGCACAAAGAGCACGAAGCCGATCAAGTCCAGCACGAGGCTGTAAGTGCCGATGATGCCGCCGAGGCCGAGGCCCTGAAAAGGAAGATGCCGGTCGGTACCGAGATCGACGCAAGCCAGCGCGGCAAGACCCGGCTCTGGATGATCAGGGCGCCCGCCGCGATCACGAAGACCCTCCCGAAGACCCCTCACAACCCGGGTGCGGTCGCGGGTCGGGATCCCGGGAGCTGAGGAGGGTGCCGCCGCCTGGATGTCAACAACAACAACCCACCACATATGTGACAAAACCAGCCAATACTTCGTCGTGCGGATTCGCGCTGTCGAAACAGATAGGTGTGGTTCGTTTCACAAACACGCATGCGGCCAAACCAATACATAATCAGCAACGGCCGGTGGCCAGCCCGCGGACGGTTACCATGACTCGCCCGCTAACTGTTTGTCGACGAAATCAGGAATCCTCATGCGACGCGTCTTGCTGCCGTTGCTGGCCGTCAGCTTCGCTGTCGCCGCCATAGCTATCTCGCCGGCGGTCGCCGCGACCGCTCCGGATGCTGTGGTCGGCGTTCCCTTCTCGCACAACTACGGTAATGGCAATCCTGCGTGGACGTATTCGATCTCCCCATCCGCACCGCCGGGTTTGCAGCTCAACTCCAGCGGAGTTCTGTCCGGCACCCCGACACAGGCGGGAACGTTCTCGTTCTCCATCTCGGGCCAGTCAGCTCCGGTGTGTACTGTCGACCCCACCACCGGCGAACAGACCTGCTCTGCCGGGGGTTCCATCCAGGAGGTCGATCTGGTCGTGGCCGCGGCTCCGCTGACAACGACGCTGACCGCGTCGCGTGCGACCGAGACGGTGACTCGGCAGGGTCAGCTGTCGATCAGTGGTCTGCAAGCCACGCTCGGGACACCTAGCTCGGGTCCGCTCGCGGACGCGACCGTGGTCTTCACCGCGAAGAAGAGCGGTCGTCAGCTGTGTACCGCGGTCACCGACGACAACGGCCTGGCCAGCTGCCCGACCCTGCTGCTGTCGCCGTCGGTGGCGACGGCCAAGCTGGCCGCAGAGCTGGCGCTTTTTGGATACACCGCGACATACGTTGGAACGCCGACGACCGAAGGCAGCACCGCCAGCGCCAAAGTAGTGCCGCAGCTGCCCTGATATACGCCGCAGACCCGCCGATTCGCGCCGATTAGCAAGAGTGCATCGGTACCGAGCATCTGCTCCAAGAGCGCTGAGACGTTTCCCTGGATCTCGATCACCTTCCGGGCCTTCTGGAATTCTGACTCCAGCCGCTCGGTCCGCCGCGTCAGCTCGGCGATCTGCTGATCGCGGCGATCCGCCGGCTGGCGACCACGCAGACGACCGAGCTCCCGAAGCGCACCGTCGCGACGCTGCTTGCGCCAATAGGTCAAGTGCGACGTGTACAAGCCCTCGCGGCGCAACAGCTCACCGATCTCCCCCGGCGCAGTGCACGCATCGGCCTGGGCCAAGATCTCTAGCTTGTACTTCGCCGTGGAGCGGCGGCGCTTGGCCTGGAACGTCAGCTCGGGGTCAGGCACCCCGCCGGCACGGCGCGCCCGCCAGCCTCAAAGCCCAGCTCGCGTTCGGCTCGCTGATCTTCGCGGCCGGCGGCAACCCCATCCGCGGCTCCGGCTCCGTTCGTGCTCGTCTCCAACATCCCGGCGTTCTCCGTTCTCGCCCTCAAGGTTCATCGATACCTCGACGGTGAGCGTCTCGCCGGACGTTGACAGAGAGGGAGCGCTGGTTTGGCTCACTGAGCCGGGCACGTACGCTCTGGTCGAGCGAGGTGACTCCGGCGAGGAACGCGGTCGCTCACGAGCGCCCGACGCGGTATGCAGCGCCCCAACCACGTGCTAAGCAACACGATCAGCACCCCGCTATAGCCGCGAGCTCCGCGGCCTCTCGCCGGCCGGGATCTGATCAACACGGTCACCGACGCGGCGCGCAAAAAAGAGGCCGACGATCCCGCCAGTGGACGACCGCATTTCCCATAACAGCGACTGCACCCCGGCGCCTGCTTTGGCGACGACTCGATCATCCGATTGCCGCCGCGGGACGAATACTTCGCCGCGATAGGGGTCGCTGGATCCGTGGCGGTCGGCGTCATCGCAATGGCGACGAGCCGATGGTTGGCGTGGCGGAACTTCGGTCCGCATCTCGCGGGACAAGAGCGGAGCTCGTCGGGGTTCGAGAAGCACAGCGAGCGGCGCAGCTCGAAAGGCGGGTGGTGCTGGTTGCGGCGGAAACCGCGGCTCCGAATCGGCCGGTTCGCGCGATCGCATTCGCCCACTCACCGACGTCCCAGCGGACGAGTCCTATGCAGCTCAGTGAGAGGCTGGGTCTGGATCGGTGATGTCCGGCCGGTCGGTTTGGCTCTCGGCCGGTGGCGGGCTGACTCTCTTTGCCGCTGTCGACCCGAAGGGGGTCTGACTGGCTTTCGCTGTGTCGCCCGTCACCGACCGAGGACCGCCGGCGTGACTTGACAGGAGCGTGCCAGCGCCCCACTGAGCGGTGTCCGCCGAAGGTCCGCTTCGTCAAGCTCAAACGAAGGGACGCCGCCTATGATCGTGATCGGGGCAGACACCCACAAGCGCAACCACACGCTGGTCGCGGTCGACGGGGGGACCGGCGCGCTGCAAGGGCAGCGTGAGATCGCGGCCAGCGACGCCGGATCGCTTGATGCGCTGCGATTCGCCGCCGGCCTGGACGAGGATCGGGTGTGGGCGATCAAGGATGGCCGGCATGTCTCGGCGCGTCTGGAAGCGGCGCTGATCGCGGCCGGTGAGCGGGTGATCCGGGTGCCGGCCGCGATGACCGGTCAGACCCGGAAGGTCGCCCGGCAGGCCGGCAAGTCAGATCTGATCGATGCGCGGGCGGTGGCGCTGGCGGTGCTCCGCGACGGGACCGAGAGCTTCCCGGTGGCGTTCACCGACGCCCAAGCGATGCAGATCCGCGTGCTGGCTGAGTATCGCGATCAGATCATCAGCGAGCGCACCCGGATGATCAACCGCCTGCGCTGGCATCTGGTCGCGATCGCGCCCGAGATCGAAGCCCAGCTCAACCCCGCCTCGTCTGCGGGGTCCCCGGATCTGCGCGCGGCTGACGCGTCAGCTCGCGCGGCTGACCCCCAGCCCGCAACTGCGGGTCGCTCGGCGACTGCTCAAGCGCATCTCAGAGATCGTGCGCGAGGAGCGCGAACTGCTGGTCGAGTTGTCTGGCCTGATCGATGCGCACTGTCCTCAGCTGCTCGCCCAGCCCGGTTGCGGACCGGTGACGGCGGCGATCATCATCGGCCATACCGCCGGCGCGAAGCGCTTCCCGACCGACGGGCACTTCGCACGGCACGCCGGCACCGCACCGGTCCCTGCCTCAAGCGGCAAGACCGTCCGCCATCGCCTCCACCGCGGCGGCGATCGCCAGCTCAACCGCGCGATCCACATCATCGCGCTCTCGCGCGCCAACACCGACCCCGAGACCCGCGCCTATCTCGCTCGCAAACACGCCGAAGGCAAGACCAAACTCGAAGCCATCCGCTGCCTCAAACGCCACCTCGCCCGCCGCATCTGGCGACTGCTCTACACCGCCGAGACCGCGGCCGCCCCCGCCCCGCAGATCAATCACTCAAACCCGCAAATACCGACATTCACTTGATGTCATGAAGGGCCGGGGTTCCGGCGGCACGAGCGGCCTGTGTCCGTGAGGTGGCAGGAAGTCGGTCCTCCGTCCCGAACCGCATCGTTGAAGACCGCGCGGATTACGGCCGCGCGGCCGGACAATTCGAGAGGAGGACCGACCATGTCTCACCCTATGCGGTGGGTCGGCATCGACCTGCACCGCCGGCGCTCGCAAATCGCGATCATCGACGAGCACGGCGAGCTGACGCTGCAGAAGCGAATCCCGACCGGGCGCGAGACGATCCGCGAACTGCTCGGCGATCCCGACAGCACCCACGTTGCGCTGGAGGCGACCTACGGTTGGGAGTGGCTCGCCGAGCTGCTCGAGGACGCCGGCTTTGACGTACACCTCGCGCACCCGCTGCGCACCCGCGCGATCGCTGCCGCCAGAGTGAAGACTGACGCGGTCGACGCGCGCACGCTCGCGCACCTGCTGCGCACCGGGCTGTTGCCCGAGGCGTACATCGCCCCGCCGGCGCTGCGCGACCTGCGCGATCTGCTTCGCCACCGCGCGACGCTCGTGCACCTGCGCACCTCGATCAAGAACCGCGTGCACGCGCTGCTGGCCCGCCAGGGGATCCTGCCCGAACACTCCGACCTGTTTGGCACAGCCGGCCGCGGGTACCTCGCCGCCCTGCAGCTGCCCGACGGGCCCCGGCGCCGGCTCGACAGCCTGATTGCGCTGATCGGCGACTTCGACCGCGAGATCGCCCACACCACCAGCGAGATCGATCAGCGCGCCAAAGCCGACGAGCGCGTCAAGCTGCTGTGCCAGATCCGCGGGATCGGGCGCTACACGGCGATGCTGATCATCGCCGAGGTCGGCGAGGTCAAACGGTTCCCCACCGCCAAGCACCTCTGCCAGTGGGCCGGGCTCACCCCGACCGTGCGCAGCTCCGACGGCAAGGCGCGCTTGGGCCACATCTCCCGTCAGGGTTCCACGATTCTGCGCTGGGCGCTGTGCGAGGCCGCGCAGCACACACCCACCGGCGGCGGGCCGCTGCGCGCCCAATACGAACGGATCGCCAAACGCCGCGGCCCCAAGATCGCCAGAGTCGCCATCGCCCGCCAGATCCTCACCCTCTGCTACTACGGGCTGCGCGACGGCGAGATCCGCTGCCTCACCAACCACCCTGACGACAACGACGAGCTGGCGGCAGCCGCATGACCAACGCCAGCCCACCACAAGCTTGCGCTCACAATCAGGGCGCGAGGTGCAAGCCAGGGCGAGCTCGCTCCTGTGTCTGGTCTCCCGCTCATCACTGAACAGGACGGCCGCCGGTCTTGATTGAGCCCCCTGGCACCGCACGACACCCTGGTCCGCCCAACGCGACCGAATGGATGACTGGAGCCGCCTCCCACGCCGGACCGCCGCCCGCGAACCGGCACCCAACCACCAGAGGCCCCTAACCCAACCACCCCTTGACACCAGCCGGCCCTTCATGGATGACACAGGAGCAGCGAAGGCGATCGTTGCTTGCGGGCTTGGCGGATGAGCGCTTCGGCGACCAGTGCTCGTAAGCGAAGACGCCGCCGCGGACCCGCTCCTCGGGCGTTTAAGGGCAAACGGCGCCGGCGGACGGCGGTGCCTTCGAATGCCCATGCAAAGCGCGCCGCTCGGTCCGCCAAGCAGAGTGCTCCTACGGCGACGAAGCGACAGTGTTGTGGCCGCTCGCCGCTGCCTGACTTGGTCTGGGTATGCCGATCTTCCGGGATGCCACGGCAACGGGCTGAGTCATGCTGCTCTTGATTGCGGGGGCTCCTTATTGCGGGCTTGTGAGCTCGGACTGACTCACCATGGATGCGGTGAGCCGGCCGATCGCGGGGCCAGCGGCCTGGGCTCCCGACAGACCAGCATCCAGCAAGCTCAGTTGAGGGGTTGGGCAGCGACGGCGGGGCCTAGCCTGGCGGTGTGGTTCATCGCGATACCGCGAGCGCTGGTTTAGGGTGCGACCTGCTGCGCGACTTCGGGACTGGCGTTGGGGGGGTCGCGTGGGTGTTGATTGCGTTTAACCTCATGCTCGCTGTGGTGGCGGTGCCAGCGGCGCGTGTCTGTGTGCGCGGGAATCCGGCCGTGGCGACCATCGTTGGTCTTGTCGGGTTCGCGATCGCGACGACGGTGTGCGCGGTGGCGCCGTCGCTGGGCGTGTTGGTCGCCGCGCGCGCGATTCAGGCGGCGGGGGGCGCGTTGGTGATCATCGGAAGCCTCGAGCTTTTGGTCAGCGCCTCTGGTGACGAGCGCGCGGGGGCGCGGCGGTGGGCGGCGGCCGGGGTTGGCGGGGCGGCGCTCGGTCCGGTGGCTGGGGGGCTGTTGACGTGGGCGTTCTCGTGGCGGGCGATCTTCGTGGCGCAGATCCCGGTGGTGTTGCTGGCGCTGCCCACCGTAAGCGCGCTGCGCGATCGGGTGGTGCGGCGTCCAGTGGACCGAGACGTGTCGGCGGATCGTCCGCACTTGCTGGCGAACCTAGCGTTGGCGCTGCTGTCGGCGGCGCTCACGGCAGCGCTGTTCCTGCTCGTGCTGCTGCTCGTAGACGGCTGGCGTCACTCGCCCGCGGTGGCTGCCGTTGCCGTAACGGCGATACCGGTGGCGGCTCTGGCGGCTGGACCCCTGTTGCGGGGGTTGCGCGACGGAGCGCGGTCAGAAGCGGTTGCTGGATCGGTGCTGATCGCGGGCGGGCTCGCCGGTCTAGCGCTCCTGCCAAGCGCGCAGCTCGCCTGGACGGTCCTGCCCCAGGTGCTCGTCGGTCTGGGTCTTGCGCTCTCGGTGGATTCGCTCACCGCGGCCGCGCTGCGCGACCGGGTTCCGCGCGTGCTTCACGGGGGCTGGACGATCGCCCGCGCGCCACGCGGGCGTGGTCATCGGCCTCGCGATCCTGACACTGATCTTCACCGCTGACCTGCGCCATGCCGAGACGCCGGCGAAAGAGGCGATCGCGAGCCTCGTGCTCGACGCGCGGCTTCCCGTCTCCACAAAGCTCGATCTCGCCGTCCGGCTAGACGGCCGGTTGGCTGCTGAGCGCGGCCGCGTTCCCGACCTGCGGCCGGCATTCAACACCCTGCGGCTACCAGCGCCGCAGGCGGCCACCGCCGAGACGCTTGAGTTCGCCCTCGAGGATCAGCTCAAACGCGCCGCCACCCGCGCGTTCCGCACCGCTTTCCTTGTCGCCGCGGGCCTCGCGCTGCTAGCGCTGGCGCCCGCACTGGCACTGAGCGACCGCAGCCGCTCATGAAGAGACTCGCCCTGCCGCTCGTCGCCGTGCTGCTTGTCACCGCAGTCCTCGGCGTCCAGGTCGCCGCGGGTGGCGACCATTACGTGCCACGCCAACCAGCCAATCCCTGCGTCCCGCGCCCAGTCTCTCCCGTCCCGGCGCAACTCGAACCACTCGCAGAACAGATCGTTCTGCTCGGCCTCAACAGCGCAGCATGCCGGCTCGGCATCTCCCGCGAGCGCCTCGTCCTCGCCCTCGCCGATACCCGCTCACTCGACCCCGGCGCGCCCGCCGCGCTCAAGGCCGGCCTGCGCGACGCGGTGAACCGGCTCGACCGCGAGGGACGCCTCCCCAAGGTATCCCAACTTCTTCCCCAGGCGCTCGACCAATCCAATCTGCCCGGGATTGCCAAGACGATCATCGCCGCCATCCCGGCCGGGGTCGTTGATAGCGCTCTCCCCACCGCGCCACTGCTACGCCGGACCATCGACGACCTCGACGTCACTCGGCTGCTGCACGAGCTCAACGACCCCAGCCGTCTCAACTTCGCCATCCAATCGGCCATCCTCCAAGCCACCCTCCACCAGATCCTCGACCGACTGCGCCCGTAGCACCAGCTCGCGCTCTGTAACGCACAGGCGGGTGAGCCCAGACCCACTCGCTGCGCATCCACAAGGGCGGGCACGTCATCGACCGAAACCGTCGAGTTTGCTTCCGCTCCAGGCCGGCGGCCAACAGAAGCGGCAGCGTCGATCTCGGCGGCTGGTGCGGCGACATTGCGGAAGCGTTGGTCGAGACGTTAGTCGCGGTCAACCGAAAGTTTGGATGCCTATGCGCCGCCTGGACATGTGTGCTCGCCTGACCGCTGCTGAGTGTCGTCCAAAACGGGCGTGTCCGGTCACCACCGGCAGCCGCTCGCCATCGCGCGGCTGCAGCGGTCGTTGCGCGCGGGGAAGGT
>CAVWOK010000005.1:0-335529 GCA_963756585.1 uncultured Solirubrobacterales bacterium
TATGCTGTGGGGCTGATCAGTTGGGCTGCATGCTTTCCCGGCCTCGCATGCGGCGAGACTCGCGGACAGGCTGGTCCCGGCTCCCAACTAGCTGTGGGCGCGGCCGAGGCTCTTCCCCTACCTCCTTTCGACGCCGCCTTGATTCGGTCGCGCCGCGCATCCTATTCCTGGCTTGGCGAAGAATGCAACCACGTCGTAATATCGTTTCCAGGAGGATGTCCTAGGTAGGAGCCAGGCGCGCAGAGGTCGCGGTGTAGGGGCTGAGACGCGCGAGATCGCTATGTGGACCTTCTAGATGGCTGCAACCGATACTGGGGACCTGCTTCGTGAGCATCGTTTACGCGTGACGCCGCAGCGTCGCGCGATTCTTGAGGCTTTCCGCGGCAACCCCGAAGAGCACCTTTCGGCGGATGAGGTTCTCTCCCGCGCGAGCGTGGCCGTCCCCGACATCGGGCGCGGGACCGTGTACGCAACCCTGGCTGAGTTGACCGAGCTTGGTCTGATCGCCGCGGTCGGCACCCCCGAGCCGGTGCGGTATGAGCTCAATACGCAGCCGCACGATCATTTTCGCTGTCGCCTGTGCCTGCGACTGTTCGACGTCGAGTTCGGAGGTCGCCAGCTGGCCGAGAAGCCGCTGCCCGGCTACAACGTCGAGGCAGTGAGCGTGCGGGTCGAGGGGACATGCGCCCAGTGCCGCGATTACGAGCGAGGCCTGCGTGCGGGCGCCAGAGCGATCAAGCGCGAACTGGTGATCGCCTCCGATGCCCTCGGCAAGCTGGCCTGCGCGCTGCGGGACAGTCCGCTCGGCGCGCTGGCGCTGGCGAGTTCGGCCTCTGGGATCGCGCGCGTGGCGTTCGAGGACCACGCCGACTTCGGGGGGCTCTTCGAGCGAGCCCGTAGCCGCCGCGGGTCGGCCGCGGCCAGGAAACGGTTGCACCAGCTCGACAGGGGAATTCGCTCGTATTTCGGCGGTGGCCACGAAGGCATGTTCGATGTGATCGACTGGCGGTCAGTGGAACCCGCAGTCGTGGAGGTTCTGGAGGCCACCCGCGACATTCCCTACGCCGCGCCGCTCTCCTACGACCGCCTGGGCTCGAAGATCTCCGCCTATCAGTGCGGATATGCGATGGGGTCCAACCCGGTGCCGCTGCTCCTCCCCTGCCACCGCGTGAGCTGTGGTAACTACCGTCCCCAGGCCTATGTCGGCGGTCCCGAGCGCCTGAAGCTCCTGCAGGCGCTCGAGGCACGCTGACCAGCGCTAGGCGGCCAACGGGCGCAGGCCGTTTGTCGCGCGCCTGCGCCCTCGGTTGGCTTGACGGTTCTCAGGAGATTGCTTGCTTGATCTTGCCAGTCACGCCGCCGCCGTCGTTGGCCACGACCCCGGTCGGCTGCTCGGACAGCCCCGCGGCTTGCCTCAGCTTGGCCGCGATCTGCGAGATCTCCTCGGGGTCGGGGCCGGGTGCGAACACCGCCGGCTGCGCGGGCAGGTCGAACGGCGGGGCGCCTTCGGGTTGGACCTCCTCCGCGATCCGGAGCTCTTCGCCGGTCTCCGGGTGCGGGCCGTTGAAGACGGCCGCGATCTCGCGATAGGCGTCTGGCGAGAAGCGATACAGCTTCAGGTGCTCGCCGCGCTTGAGGTGCGGCTGACATTCGGGGATCTTGTCGGTCGGAATCCGCGGTGAGGGAAAGAGCTTGAGCAGGTTGGCGCCCGTGAGGTTCTCCAGGGCTCGGGCATAGGCAACCTGGTGCACGCCGCCGCGCACCAGCAGGTAGCCGGTGAGCGCACGCGCGGCGGGATGGTCGACCATCTCGTAGACCTTGAGCTTGTTGTTGCGCGCGCCGGTCTCCAGGAAGAAGTTGTGGGTCAGATCCTCGATCAGATCACCGGAGGCGAACACGTAGTCACCATTCCAGGGCTTGCCATTGGAGTCCTGGACGAGGGCTCCCGCGCCGCCGGCGATGAAGTGCTGGGTGTTGCGAACTCCCTTGACGTCTCCGAGGTCGCCCAGGGCGCCAGGCTTGCCGTCGGTGGCACCGGTGAGCATCGTGTTGATCGTCGCGGCGACCAGTTCGATGTGTCCAAACTCCTCGGCGGCGATGCTCGCGACCAGGTCATAGAAGGGCCGCGCCTGCTGACGGCTACGAAAGTTGAACGACTGGTAGGTGTAGTTCATGAATGTCGACATCTCGCCGTACTTGCCGCCGAGCAGCTCCTGCACCGCCGACGCACCGATGGGATCCGGATCGGATGGTGGTGGCAGCTCGGTCTGCAGGCGATCGATCCGCAAGATCATGGAGAACCTCCTAAATAGGACAGTGTTCTAGCTCGATAGCCCCACATCGAGCGGCGTAAACCCATCTCGCCTTGTCCAGGGCTCAGTGTCTAGCGCCTGTCCAGGTCTGCGCGAGTTCGCCCGGTCCGGTCTGGGATCTCGCGCCTGTCCAGGTCTGCGCAAGCCCGGCCCCGGGTCTGCGCAAGCTCGGCCCCCGGGTCTGCGCAAGCTCGGCCTCCGGGAATCCGCGAGCGGAGCGCTTCGGGCATGTTTGACCGCGGCCTGCCCGGGTAGCACCACGCCTAGGCGAACGTTGTCGCCTCGGGTGCCCAGGGAGCAGTGATCATCGCCTTGGCACCTGTTCTGGGCGCCAGATCGAGGCTCCCGTCTGTATGTCCCTCGAGGGCTCCGGCCCCGTTAGATCGGATTAGATTGGATTTGGAATGACATCTTCAGAGACAAAGATTGGTCAGTATCTTGCCGAGGCGCGCGCCAGCGAGGATGCGCTGATCCGCGTGCTGCAGTCCCAGATCGCGATGGCCCCTCGGGGCTCCTATCGGTCCTTGCTCGAGCGACACCTGCAGGAGACGCGCGAGCATTCCGAACGCGTCGGCAGTCGCCTCGCGGAGCTTGGTGACGGTTCCAGTCCTCTTGCCGGGGTGATCGGCTTCTGGGAGAGTCTCATCGGGCAGACGCTGGCGTTCTCCAAGACGCCGCTGGACCTCCTGCGCGGCGCCAGCGGAGAAGAGAAGATCCTCAAGAACGCCAAGGATGCCTGCGCCACCGAAGCCCTCGAGATCGCGACCTACAAGGCCATCGAGCGGCTGGCCAGCTCAAACGACGATCAGCAGACGGCCAAGCTGGCGGCCTCGATCCTCTCTGACGAGGAACGGATGCTCGAGCGCCTTCTACGCGAGATTCCCGCGCTGACCGATGCCGTCTCAGGAGCCGAGCTCGAGGGTCATTCGACCTTCGATCTGACCACCACTGGTGCTGCCGACGCCGTGCGCGAGGCCGGCCGGGCGAGCAAAAAGGTCGCGCGCAAGACATCCAAGCGGACCGTTCGCCAGGCGCGCAAGGTACCAGGGGTCGCTCAGGTTGAGGGTCAGGTGAAGGGGGCGGTCGCCGCCGAACAGGACCTGGCGATCGCCGGTTACGACGGGCTCACCGCCGAGGACATCAGCGGCAAACTGCCCGATCTCTCACAGATCGAGCTGGCCAAGATCGATTCCTATGAGCGGCGCCACGAGAATCGCACCACCGTATTGAGCCGCATCGCCTCGTTGCGCGGCGAGGAGCCCTGGGCTGGATACGACGAGCTGACCGCAGCCGAGGTTCAAGCGGCGCTCTCGGAGGCCGACCAGGAGCGCGTCGAGAAGATTCGGTCCTACGAGCGTGCGCATAAGAATCGCGCCGGCGTCATGAAGGCCACCGAGCGCGTTCTCAGCAGCGCCTAACCGGTCATCCGTCGGCGATTGCCGGCGGAGGGGCGTCTGCGGCCAGATCACGCACGAGAAAGCTCCCGGCGAGAGTCGCAGAGCGGCTGATGGCTCTCGGCGATTGCTCGGAGGTGGTTGATAACGCGCCGCAGAATGATCGAGACCTGCATCTGGGAGACTCCGATCAGGCCCGCGATCTGGCTCTGGGAAAGGTCATGCTCGAACCGGAGCGCGAGTATCTTGCGATCACGATCGGACAGCTGGCCAATGGCTGGCCCGATTGTGACGCTCGCCTCAACCCGCTCAAAGCGCTCGTCGCACTCGCCCAGGAGGTCAGCAAGCGTCACCGGATCGCCGTCCCCGTCGGTTCGAGCAGCCTGCAGCGATGTCGAGTGGTGAGCCGAGGCGATCTCCAGCGCGTCGAGCACCTCTTCGACACTGAGCTCGACGTGCTCGGCGAGCTGGCCGATGCTCGGCACCCGCCCCGTCCTCGCCGCTAGCTGCCGCTGGCCACGCTCTACCTTGAGCGCCCGATCCTGAGCTCGTCGAGGGACCCGCACCGACCAGCCGACATTGTGGAGATGGCGCTTTAGCTCGCCGAGGATCGTTGGTGCCGCAAACGAAGCAAAGGCGCAGCCGCGCTCGGGATCGAAGCGGTCAATCGCTTTCAGGAGCGCCAGATTGGCGACCTGAGTCAGATCCTCGACCGACTCGTGGGTGCCGCGGTAGCGCCGGGCCAGGGTGCGCGCAAACGGCAGCCAGCGATCGACGAGCTCATCCCGCGCGTCGCGGTCACCGTGCTTTTGCCAGCGGCGCAAGAGCGCGTCGGAATCAGCTCGGGTGACCGCCTGCGTTCTCATATTCCTCCAGCCCGGATCGTCGTTGCGCCGGAGCCGCCACTTCAAGCCCCGTGTAGCGCGTCCTAAGAGGGCGCCGCAGCGGACATCATACTAGGCTGCTAGTCGTCCTATCTAGGACAAATTCTTGATCGCCTCGGTGATCACTGGTCCCTGCCGCCGCTCCCGGGACCGGTTGCGGAGATGTGAGGAATGTCGGGGTAGCGGGAAGAACCATGGCTATCCCGATGCCCACTCTTCGCCCTCTGGCTGCCGTGCTCGATCAGATGCTGGTCCCGCTCCGGCTCGCCAACCGGGCGATCGTCGACCTGGGGAGAATCGCCGACGGCGCCGCGGCGGTCGGAGCGCTGGCAGACGATGCACGCCGAGAGCTGCGTTCGCTGCCGGGCTCGTTTCGCCACGCTGTGGCAACGCTCGATTCTGTCCGCGACGAGCTCGCGGCTCTGCGCACCGGTCTTGAGCCCATGAGCGATGATCTCGACGCGCTGCGGACGGCCTTTGCGGCAACGACCGAGGAGCTTGCACGGTTGCGCGCGGAGGTCATTCCCGAACTTGGCGGCGTCCGGGGGGCAGCCGGCGGCCTTCACCAGGAGGTGCGCCGCCAACGCGAGCTGATCGACGAGCTGCAATCGACCCTCGAAGCGACAGGGCGCGTGCTGGGAACCGCCCTGTCCACGCTGATCGAGACCCTCAAGCCGCTCGTCCGCGACGTGGATGAGGTGCGTGAGGTGGTGGAGCCTCTGCAGAGCGCGACCGAACGGGTCGGCAGGCTCGCCGAACGACTGCCGGGCCCCGGTCGCAAGGACTGATCCCCCCACAGAAGGGCGATCGCCGCGAACATTGTTCGCCGCATCGGCTCGATTTCGATCCTCCGACCAGGGTAGTCAAGAAACCAACAGCAGCTCTTCTCAAGCCATTGTGGAATGGTCGCCCCTGGTGCTTCATGGATGCCGATCGGAGAGCTCAGCCGGCGCGTCGGCGTGAGTTCTGATCTGCTTCGTAAATGGGAGCGTCGCTACGGTCTGCTGGCGCCGGTTCGCACGCACGGCAATCAGCGGCTGTACTCGCAGGTGGACGAAGCGCGGCTGCGGCTGATGCTTCGCCACGTAGGTGAGGGGGTTCCTGCCGCGCAGGCCGCTGAGCTGGCTTCGGCCGCCAGGTTCAAGATCTCGGTCACTCCCCAGCCAACGGCGCGACGTGGTCAGGCCGAGGCTGATCGGGCGGAGATGCTGGCCGCGCTGGAACGCTTCGATGAAACCATGGCGGAGCAGGTGCTCGACAAGCTGTTGGCCACCCGCGGCGTGATCACGGTCATCCAAGACGTTGTTCTGCCGCTGCTCGGTGACCTCGGCGAGCGCTGGGCAAGCGCTCAGGTCAACGTCGCCCAGGAGCATTTCATCAGCGCGTTCATCCACGGCCGGCTGCTGGGCCTGGCGCGCGGCTGGGACCGTGGTCTGGGACAACGCGCCCTGCTCGCCTGCCCTCAGAACGAACATCACACGTTCGGCCTGATCTCGTTCGGGATCGCTCTGCACCGGCTCGGCTGGCGGATCACCTACCTGGGCGCCGACACGCCGCTGCGCAGCGTCATACAGGCAAGCGAGCAGCTTCGGCCACATCTGGTGGTCATCTCCACGTCCATGCGGGGGCGGTTGGAGCCCGCTCGCAGCGAGCTGAGGACGCTCGCCGCGCGGGTACCCGTGGCCTTGGCAGGCGCCGGGGTAGATCGCCGCTTCGCCGAGGACTGTGGAGCTCGCCGTCTGGACAGCGATCCGGTGACTGCAGCGTCGATCGCATCGGTTTAGGCGATGTTTGTCCTAGTTCTGTCCAGGTTTGGATGTTTACGGGTAGGATGAGGGGGTAGCCGTGTCTAGGTTGTCCCACTTATGTGAGACCTTCCTTATGCAGGAAGGGCTTATGGCGGACCGAAACGAGGACTCGCAAGGCGGGCTTCTGATCAGAACTGGGGAGTGGACGGGCAGGCTCACCGGACCGGGTGTCCCGGCAATCCACGGTGAGGCGCACCAACCGGAAAACCCTCACGTAGCAAAGGAACTCGATGACGGTTAGAGAACAGGCGGCGGCTCTAGGGCCGTACGCGCGACAGCTTCTAGATGACAAGAATGTGCAATCGGCGGCTCGGCAAGCCGCGAAGGCCACGGGCGATGTCTACCGCCGTGCTCGTGGAAAGGACGTCGCTGAAGCGGTACAGGACAAGAAGCTACGGCGACGGGTCGCGGACGCAACGCAGTCGTTAGGCGACCTCTGGCTGGCGATCACCGAACCGCCGCCCAAGCCCAAGCACCGCCTGCGGTCCGCGCTCCTGGTGCTGCTGACTGCCGGAGTCGCTGCGGTGCTGCTCAACCGGCAGCTGAGGGTTTGGCTTTTGGAGACCGTCGGCGCCAGGCAATCCGAGCCGGAAGGCCCGTCAAGCAGCGATGGGGTGAAAGCGTGATGGCCACGGGAGATTCGCGCAACGTATCGCCGACGACCGACCAATCGGTTGCGGACCTGCTAAAGCAGCTCTCCGAGCAGACGTCGACGCTGGTTCGCCAAGAGCTCGATCTGGCGAAGGCCGAGCTGACCGTCAAGGGCAAGCAGGCGGGTCTCGGCGCAGGGATGTTCGGCGCGGCGGGCGTGGTTGGCCTGTATGCCGTCGGTGCCTTGACCGCCGCGATCGTGATGGCGCTAAACCTGGCGCTGGCCGGCTGGCTTGCAGCACTGATCGTCGCGGCGGGCTACGGGGCGATCGCCGGTGCGCTCGCCCTCTCGGGCAAGAGCAAGGTGAAACAGGGCGCCCCGCCAGTACCCGAACAGACCGTTCAGTCCTTGAGGGAAGACGTCGAGGTGACCAAACAACGTGCGCAGGAGGGCCGCAGATGACCGAGAGCTCGAAGGGCCGAGTGAGCGAGACAACCGACACTGAGTCCAACACGAACGACGCCGAGCCAAAGTCCCCGGAGCAGATTCGGGCCGACATCGATCAAACGCGTGAGGAGCTCGGCGACACGGTCGAGGCGCTTGCGGCCAAGACCGATGTCAAAGCTCAGGCGCAGGAGAGGGTCTCCACCGCCAAGCAGGGAATCGCCGACAACGTGACCCAAGTCAAGGCCACCGTCGCCGAGAAGAAGGAGGAGTTCACGGCGAAGGCCAAACAGGCAACCCCCGAGTCAGCGAGCGCAGGAGCACAGCAGCTTCAGGCAACCATGCAGGAGAACCCGGTGCCGTTCATTGCCGGCGGCGCGTTCTTCACCGGTCTGATAATCGGCTGGCTGATGAAACGGCGGTAACCATGGACAGAACGTCGCATCGATCTCGCGCAGGAAGCGGCCTCGACGAGGAATCGGCCGATCAGTCACGGGCACAAGCTCAGCAAGACGACATCGCGCCCGCCGATCAAGCCCCCAGAGGAGAACGCGAAGTCGACGAGGCCGCCCCCGACCAGCCGACCGAACTGCCCAAACCTGCCTGGGGCGGGGTCATCAAGCGGACCCTCAAGGAGTTCAACGGTGACCACCTGACTGATCTCGCCGCCGCCTTGACTTACTACGGCGTGCTGGCGATCTTCCCGATGCTGATCGTGATCGTTTCGGTGCTGGGGCTGATCGGCCACTCCGTGACCCAGCCTTTGATCGCGAACTTGGGATCGGTGGCGCCGGGGCCCGCCCAACAGATCTTCACCCACGGGATCAAGAACATTGAAAGCCATCAGGGGACGGCGGGGGTGGCGTTCGTGGTGGGTCTCGTGGTGGCTCTGTGGTCGGCGTCGGGCTACATCGCCGCCTTCATGCGCGCTTCCAACGTGGTCTGGGACGTAGAGGAGGGCCGGCCGTTTTACAAGACAATCCCGATCCGCCTCGCGGTGACGCTGGTCACGGTGATCCTGTTGACGTTCAGCGCGCTCGCCGTTGTGTTCACCGGGTCGTTGGCCGGCAAGGTCGGGAACGTGATCGGGGTCGGCTCCACGGCGGTGCAGATCTGGGACATCGCGAAATGGCCGGTGATGCTGGTGTTCGTGACCGTGATCCTGGCGATCCTCTACTACGCCGGTCCAAATGTCCGCCAGCCAGGATTTCGCTGGGTCACACCCGGAGGAATCGTCGCGGTGATCCTGTGGATCGTCGTCTCCGCCCTGTTCGCCTTCTACGTGGCCAACTTCTCCTCCTATAACAAGACCTACGGCGCGCTGGCGTCAGTGATCGTGTTTCTCGTCTGGCTGTGGCTGACGAACACCGCGATCCTGTTCGGCGCGGAACTGAACGCAGAGCTCGAAAGGGGACGACAGATCGAAGGGGGGCACCCCGAAGACCGCGAACCGTACCTGCCGCTGCGTGACGAACCCAAGTGACTGATCGAATCCACAACCCCTGGCGCTTGTGCGTCGTCAAGACACAGAGAGGTGGTGAACAATGGGAAAGATTTTCTTTCTTCCAGTCAGCATCGTCAGCGGACTGATAGCCGGGCAGATCGGAAAGAGGCTGTTCACCCTGATCTGGGGAGTGATCGACGACGAGGAGGCTCCGAAGGCCCACCACCGCGAGGTCAACTACGTCAAGCTCGTCGCGGCACTGCTGCTCGAGGGCGCCCTGTTCGCGCTGATCAGGGGCTTCGTCGATCACGGGGCGCGTCAGGGGTACGCCCGGCTGACCGGCTCATGGCCCGGCGAGGAAGAGCCAGAGGAAAAGTAGCGTCCGGAAGGTTGGCGACCGAGCTACGGCATTAGTGGGTTGTCCCGCGCGAAGGCGGCACAACCGGCTCGCCGTCGGCGCCAACCTTTGACTTCTCGGATTCCGAGGTGCCCGCGGGCTCCGGTCGCTCCTCGTCCTCGGGATTGGTGCCCGAAGGACCTACGTCGACCTTGTCAGCCGCTTCCGTAGACGGCGACCGCTGACTGTCAGCGATGCTCTCGTGTTTCTCATCGGTCACGCGTTTACCTCCTGTTGGCAAGCCCGGTTGTGGCTCGATGGCTGTACTGAGATGTTTCCCGCCGAGCTGTAGATGAAACCGCTCGGCCTGTGATGCTCGAGCGGGCTGGGCGAGCGCGCCCGCTCGCTAGCCCTGGCTTGACGCCCCGGTTGCGGACCTAGGCTCGCTGCTGATCAACGACTGCGTGTGCGGCTCTCGGCGGCGCCGGCACGCCCGGGGGCTCCGGCAGCGAGCACTCGCTGGAGCAGGTCCCGAAACGTACGACGCTCGGTCAGCGACAGGCCGGCCACCGCGGGCACACCCTCGAGCAGGCGGGCTCCCAGCACCTTGCGAAGCTCGAACCCCACGGGTGTGAGTCCGATGAACCGCACCCTGCGGTCGCCGGGGTCGGGGAGACGCTCCACCAGACCGCGTGCCTGCAGCCGGTCGACAAGCGCGGTGACGTTGCTCGATTCACAGCCCAATGCCTCGGCCAGCCGGCCCATGGGCAGAGGCCGATCAAGGTGGCGCAGAGCCAGGGCCTGGGTCGGCGCGAGCCCGAATTCGGCCGCGACGACATCGAAGTGGGCTTTGAGGTTGTCGACGAGGGCGAACAGTCCGCGGACGATCTCGCCCTCGATCGGCTCCGGCCCGTCGCGGCCATCTTCAGCGGATGAACTTTTCATACGGTGAACTATAGTTGAAACCCATGTCGGTTCGCGACCAGGCCCGTCTCCGTCCGGCGGTCGAGCGTGCCCATCCTCCGCACCTGGCGATGAAGCTCGTAAACCCGCTGATGCGTGCGATCCTGCGCTCGCCGTTGCACCGTCTCGTCAGCGGCCATCTGATGTTGCTCGAGTTCACCGGGCGGCGGTCCGGACGCCGCATCTGCCTGCCGGTCGCCAGGCACCAGGTCGATCGCTCTTTATGTGTGTTCACCAACTCGAACTGGCGCGCGAACTTTCGCGACCGTCGGCCGCTCGAGGTCATGATCGCCGGTCGTCGTCACGCAGCGCACGGCTGGTTGGACGAGGATGCCGCCCTCGTCGCCGAGATCTATTCGCGGCAGATCGAGGTGATCGGGCTCAAACGAGCCCGGCGCGCGCTCGGGATTCGCGTCAACGTCGAGCGCGACCCGACGATCGACGAGCTGCGCGACGCGGTGCGCGCGACGGGCCTCTCGGTGCTGTGGGTCGAGCTCGACCTGCGCGTGGAGCGTCCCGGTCTGGCGGCCACAGGCCACGTCGATCGCGTTGCAACACCATGCCGTTGACGGCTTGCGCGACTGTGCCGAGGTGGTGACGGCGACGCTGGATTCGCGCCGTCTCGAGCACTTTCTCGCGGCATTCCGCCACGGGAGCCTGGGCCGTGCCGCGGCCGAGCTCCACATCAGCCAGCCGGGGCTCAGCAAGAGCATCCATCAGCTCGAGGTCGCGCTGCAGGTCAAGCTGTTTGACCGAACCCCGCTGGGGCTCGTCCCGACCTTGTTTGGCGAGGCGCTGGCCACCCACGCTCGCTCGGTGGTCTCGGAGCTGGACAGTGCGGGGCGGGAGATCGCGATGCTCCGCGGAGCGGCCAAAGGCGTCGTAAAGGAGGGTGGGCGAGGGGGATGGCGCCGGACCTCAAGACCGAGCCGCTGTTCTTCGACACGGTCCGCATCTGGGCCAGAGAGGGGCACCCGCTGGGAGGGCGGATCGCCCTGCCGGAGCTGCTGGAGTACTCGTGGCTGACCCCGCCGTGGGTCCAGTTCTGGCTCGACGAGCTCGAACGGGCATTCATCTCAGCGGGGCTGTCTGCGCCGGTGCCGACCGTGATCACCAACTCCGCGAGTCTGATCATCGGACTGCTGCAACGCAGCGACGCGCTCACCTACCTGCGCGGGCGGATGTCAGAGATCGAAGCGTCGTACCTGTCAACACCCGTCGAACCAGCGGGTCGCCGCTGAGCGTCGCGGGTCTGCGACCCGCAGTCCAGCCCCGATTGCCCGCCGCCTACTGATCTCAGACGCGGCACTGGGCGTCGCGCACCCCGGCGTATGATCGGTGATCATGCGCCACGCCGGAGTAGTTGAGGCACCGGTTGGCTACGGGCCGGGCCGCGCGACCACTTGTGCTGGGTGTATGACCACGAGCCAGCCTGGATCGACACGGCGGTCCGCTATCTCGCGGAGGGCGCACGAGGCAACGACCAGATCCTCTACGTCGCCGACAAGCCCGAAGGCGCGCTCGTAGATGACCTGGCAGGGCTTCCGTTCCAGGACTCGATGCTTCACTCCGGCCAGCTGGAGGTGCTCTGCCTCGGGGACGCGTATAACGCGACCCGGGGGCTCGTCGCCATCGACCAGATCGCCTACTACCGCTCGAGGACCGCCGCAGCCACAGATGCCGGCGGTTTCCGGCTGGCGTGCGAAGCGTCGTCGCTGGCGGCCACACCTCAGGAGGTTCGCCGTCTCACTGTCTACGAGCTGCTGGTCGACTCGTTGATGGCGCAAGCTCCGATGTCGGCGATGTGCGCCTACGACCGCGGGCGGATCAGCGCCAGCGCGACGAACATGCTGTCGTTCATGCGCCCGCTCTGCAACCACGGCCAGCACCGCGGGCACGCAAGCCTGCCCGCCGGCGCCGGGAGGCGCTGGCGACTGACCGGAGAGGTGGACATCGCGAGCCTGGAGGAGCTCGAGCTCGGCCTGTCCGCGGTCCCGACCGGCGACGACGTGCACCTGCAGCTCGGCGAGCTGGACTTCATCGACGTGGTCGGCCCGCGGGCGCTGACCAACCTTGCCGAACGCCTGGCCCCCTCTCACCGGTTGGTCCTCCACGAGCCGCCCGGCGTACTGCGAGGATTATCGAGTTGGCGTGGCGGGACCCTCCGGGCATCGAGCTGATAGGGGAGAGGTGACCACGATCGCCGACCACAGCGAGGGTTTGGTCCACCCGGCCCTGTTCTACGAGAGCGACGAGGACTACCTCGCCGGGGTCGTGTCGTTTCTGCGGGAGGGACTCGAGGCCGATGAGCCAGCGCTCGTCGCCGTTCCGAAGCCCAAGCTCGAGCTGATCAAGACCGACCTCAAGGGGTCCGCCGGCAGCGTCGCGTTTATCGACATGCTCGAGCTCGGCCGCAATCCGTCGCGGATCATCCCGGCCGTGCGACGCTTCACTGACACCCATCCCGGCGGTCGGACCCGGTTCGTCGGTGAGCCGATGTGGCCCGGGCGCTCCCCCGCTGAGATCCGAGAAGCCACTCGCCACGAGGCGCTGTTGAACCTGGCCTTTGACGACACCCCGACCACCATCCTCTGCCCCTACGACGCCGCCGGCCTCGACAACGATGTGCTCGCCGACGCGCAGCGAACCCATCCCCACCTGCTGGACGGAGCAACGCAACGCCCAAGCCAGCACTACATCGGGCACCCGCTCGCCGCGCAGACGCATCTACCCCCGCGGCCCCCGGGCGCCCAGCGACTGACCTTCGACCGAGACAACCTCAGCGCCATGCGCCGGTTCGTCGCCGAACACGCCACCAGCTTCGGCCTCGGCGCCGACCGCGCGCAGGACCTGATCCTGGCGGCCACCGAGGTCGCCACGAACACGATCGTGCACGCAACACCACCCGGAACGCTCCACATCTGGCACGCCCACGACACCGGTGCGGTGATATGCGAGCTCACCGACACAGGACAGATCCCGGACCCGCTCGCCGGCCGTCATGTCCCCTCGCCGCAGAGCGGAGGCGGGAGGGGGCTATGGCTGGTCAACCAGCTCTGCGATCTCGTCGAACTTCACACCGGCCCCACGGGCACCACTATCCGGCTTCACGCCCAGCCATCGGCGAGCTGATCAGGCGCCCGAACACTCGGACGCCGAAACCGCGTCTATCGGGGAGAGGGGGACAGATCACGGCTTGGCTTGGATGCCATGCCGTTCCCGTCGGGCGAGCCCGGCGACGTAGGTCGAGAGCACCGAGCGCCATGTCTCGATGGGATCGCGGTCGGCGTCGAAGTTCCCGCGTAGTTCGAGCGCGGCGAGTCCCTCGCAGAGCGCCCCGATGCCGAGCACGGCGTCGCGCACCAGTTCCGGGGGGACGACCCGCTGGACTTTGCGCCTGAGCGGCTGCAGCGCGCGCTCCGCGGCCTCGCGGATCAGTGGGTTGGCTCCGTCACGGGTCTCGGTCTGGTAGCCGATCTGGAAGATGACGGTGTGTTCGATGACCAGCCGGCGAAACACCTGAACCGCAATGTCGACCAAATCGCGTGCCGGATCGTCGGTTTCGGGCATCTGCTGGACCTCGTCGCGCAGCCAGTCGAATGCGAGCGCGCCGAGCGCGTCAATCAATCCGGCCTTTGAACCGAATGTGCTGTACGCCGCGCGGGTGCTCAAGCCGGTCTCGGCGGCCAGGCGCCGGAGCGAAACTGCGCTGAGTCCGTCGCTCTCGGCGAGGTTCTCGGCCGCGAGCAGCAGCGTGGCGCGGGTGGCGTCGTCGTGGATCTTCGGCCGCCCCATGGCTTGACAAATATAGCGTCACAGCGTTACGTTACGCCGTATCAAAAGGCGAGTTGGAGCATTGACACACCATGACGACCACAACCGACACTCGAACCACCGCCGCAGCCGGACTGATCGACTCAATCTGGGCGGCGAGCGCGCTCGTGACCGCGCTCGGCCGGCCCGCGCTTACGGAGGAGGATCCTGCGGCCGGGGTGCTCGCGCGCGCCGGCATGGTTGAGCGGCGCGACTCCGGATGGGTTCCAGCCGCACTGCTCGGGACTGAAGCTGCGCCTGAGCAGATCACCATGCTGCGCGAGCGGCTGATCAGCACGCTTGGGCAGGCCGCCACGATCGCCGCCCGCGGTCCGGGCTGCGGTTGGGAGAGCTACAGCGACGAGATGCTCATGGCCCAGGGGGCGGTTTCGGCCGTCGCGGGCCGGCTTTTCAAGGCGATGCTCGGCTCGATCCCCGGGCTGGCGGCGGCGTTGGACGCCTGCCCGGTGATCATCGATGTGGGCGTGGGGGTGGCCGCCGGAGCCTGCTCGATCTGCGAGGCGGTGCCCGGCACGCGGGTCATCGGGCTCGACATCAACGCGCGGGCGCTCGGCCTTGCCCGCCCACTGGTCACGGCGAAGGGTCTCAGCGACCGGATCGAGCTGCGACTGCAGGGCGTCGAAGAGCTTCAGGACGTGGGCGTGGCGTCGCTGGCGCACATCTCTCCCCCGTTCATCCCCCGCCCGGCCCTCACCGAGGGCATCACCCGCCTGTTCCGTGCCCTGAGGCCGGGTGGAATGCTGATCCTCTCCGGAATATCGAGCGCCGACGCCGCCGGCGCGATCGATCGGTGGCAGGCATACAACGCGGGCGGCAGCGCGGTAACGCTCGCTGAGTGCACCGCGCTGGTCACGGCCGCGGGATTCGAGAAACCCACGATGCCGCCAAACCTGCCGCCCGGAGGCCCCCTGGGCGCGCTCTCCCGGCGTCCGGGAGGGCACGCGTGCGGAGATTGAGAGGGTGCGCTGCCATGACCGGGACGGCCGTGAGACGCGGGGCTCGGCTGCTGCTCGCCGAGGGTTGCACGGGCACACGGCGACCGCGGTCAAGCTCTCCCCTTGGGCCTACGGCCAGGGCGGTGGCCGACGAAGAACGCCGCCGATTAACAGCAGCGCGCCGTACGCCATTTCACGCACGCCTGGGCTCTCCCTTCACCGCGACGTTGCGGAAGCCGAGGCCTTGGACGGCATCGCGCCGAGCGCGGACGCCACGTCATAGTCCTCAGGCCGAGCCGGTGGGCGAGGGGGTCAGGAAATACGGTTGTCGCGGTCGAAGTTCGCTGCTGGGAGTCTCACCCAAGCTGTCAAGGTCGACGCCGGTAGCCAGGAACGCTTCCTTGGATTCCCAGCGAGAGAAACCGACCAGGCAGGTGCCATCCTCGCTGAGAAGCGGTGGCTCCACGCCCAGGCAACCGGGTTGGCTCTCCATCCAGCCGCGCATCTGGGCCATGCCCTGGGCGAGCGCTTGGACGTTGTCGGCAGACGGGTAGTGCAGAGTCATGAACACAAACACCTGAGCCTCCGTGGTACATCTAATTGACCTGACGCACTCCAGGATTGCAAACGGGGGACCCGCTCTGGGTTACCTGGCGCGCAGCGAGATACCGGCGATGGCCGCTCCCGCTCCGCACGGACAAGAGGGCGTAACGGCTCGGGCAGGTCGCCGGCCGGAGCGGCGGAAACCCTCGCCCCCGGTCTGCACCGATCCGCAGTTAGCGGGACCGCCGTCCGACCTCCTCAAAACGAACCGCGATGAGCTCCCTCACAAGCGTCTTGGGCAGCGGGCGGTCGACGGGGAAGTGAAGTGCGCTCTCCGTCATCGTGCAGCCCGTCAGCTCGTCGCCGAGCTGGGCGAGGACTGAGCCACGGGCCCAAGCATCAGCTCACCGACCCGGCGCTAGCCGCGCCACTGCTCGGCGCCTCCCGCGAGACCGTCAGCTACCGGCTGCCGTTCTGGCCGCGAGCGCACCTACCTACACGGGCTTCCGGGCGTCTTCGGCTGTCGGAGGACGTCCGTCGGTATCACCGAATACCTGTTGGCATGTACGTTGCGGGAGTCATACGCAATACGGCGGCGGAGATTCGCGACGTCGCGCGCGCCCGAACGCCGACGCACAGCCGCCTACGAGACCGGCTCGTCGGCATCGCGCTCGCGACGATCGGATTTGACCTCGTGTGTGCCGCGCTGGCGTTCGTGTTTGAGCACGACGCCAAGCAAACGCAGGTGACGAGCTTCGGCAGCGCGCTGTTCTGGACCTCGACTCAGCTTCTCACCGTCTCGTCCTCGATCATGAACCCGATTTCAACCCCCGCTCGCCTGCTCGACGTGGCAATGGAGGTCTATGCCATCACCGTCGTCGCCAGCCTCGCGGGCGCGATGGGCGCATTCATGGTCAAGCGCGGAGCTGAGCTAGAACAAGCCGCGGAGAGGGCCAAGAACGCAGCCGAGCATCGCGCTCACGGAACGACCGCGGACTGAGACGTCGCCCCCGATCCGGCACGTGGCGTTGCGCGGCCGCTTCCGCAATGTTGCCCCGCGCCGACTCATTACCGCGCATCGTGCCTGAGGGCAGCAGCAGCTTTGAGCAGCCACGCGCGCCAGCTGGTGGCGGCTTGGTGCAGCAGTCGACGGCGTTCTCTGACACGCGAACCGGGCCAGGTCCGGCGTCCAGTGGCTCGCCGCTGCTCTCTGCTGTGCGGTAGCCAAGCGGCTCGGATCGAGGTCGCCCAATGCTCCGCCTGCGAAGTGACTACCGGTTAGGATCGGCAGGTGGAGCAAGGCGTGCATGATCGCGGTGGGTGGCCGACCAGCGGCGCGATCGATCGAACCGAGCATCAGCTCGCCGATTGGGAGCTGCTGACAGACGCGTTGGTGGGCGCGCTCGGTCGGAAGGGCGTGATGAATGTCGATGAGCTGCGCCGCGGCATCGAAAGCATGCCGCGAGAGGAGTACGAGCGCGCTTCCTACTACGAGCGGTGGCTTTACTCGCTCGAGGCGATTCTTACCGAGAAGGGGATACTCGCCTCTGGCGAGCTCGACCGGAGGCTCGGGGGATGAGTTTTCGGGTCGGCGAGCGGGTGCTGATCGCCCCCCGGGCGCACGAAGGCCACCACCGTACTCCCGGCTACCTGAAGGGCAAGGTTGGCACCATCGAGCGTGCCCATGGCTCGTTTACGAATCCGGAGACGCACGCGTACGGCGCGGATGGGCTCCCGAAACAGCCGCTGTATCTGGTCGGGTTTGTTCAGCGGGAGGTCTGGCCTGACTACCCCGGTCGTACCGGCGATCGGATCTACGCAGACCTCTTCGAGCATTGGTTGGAGAAAGCGCTGTGAGCGAGCACGACCACGACCACCCGCACGCGCCGGTCTCGGACCGTGACGAGCCTGCGGCGGCCGCGCGAGCCCGTGCGCTTGAGGCGCTGTTGGTCTCCAAGGGGGCGGTCCGCCGCGAGGACGTGCGCCGGATGATCGACTGGCTGGTGTCGCGCACGCCCGCCGACGGCGCCCGGGTCATCGCGCGCGCGTGGGTGGATCCGGGGTTCAAGGAGCGCCTACTCGAGGACGCGCGCGCGGCGGCTCTCGAACTTGGTCTGGACCCGGGGCCGTCGCCTGTCGTGATGGCCGTGGAAAACACCGAGGCCGTCCATCACATGGTCGTGTGCACGCTCTGCTCCTGCTATCCGCGCGCGCTGCTTGGCCCGCCACCGGACTGGTATAAGAGTCTGGCCTACCGGTCGCGCGCTGTATCCGATCCGCGCGGCGTGCTCACCGAGTTCGGGGTCGCGCTCGACGACGACGTCGAGTTGCGAGTGCTGGACTCGACTGCGGATATCCGCTACCTCGTGATCCCCCGGCGCCCACCCGGGAGCGAGGAGATGAACGAGCAGCAGTTGGCTGCACTGGTGACACGCGACGCGATGATCGGCGTCGCCCAGCCGATCGCGCCAATCCCGGCCCCTGTGCAGTAGCACTTCTGGGCACGCGTCGTTGTGAGCGAGCTGCTCGACGTCGAGCTTGCCGAGACAGCGTTCACGATCGTGCTCAAGGGGGGTGGGGCGTGCATGGCCGCGCCATCGCACCGATGGGCGTGCGCGGCGTCGCGCTCGTCGGCTGCTGGCGGACGTTACCTCCCGGCTTCATCGTTGCTTCGACGCGGTCGACCATGTGCTGTGCCACCGGCCGTGGTTGTGATTGATGCCATGCTTCTCATGGCGGACCACGGTCTCGTGTCGTATAACCCCTCTAACGTCACGCCACGCGAGTGATGGTCTCGCATCTTGATGCGATACCATGATGCGGATGGCTCGCACCACGGTTGATGTAGACCAGGCTGCGCTTGCCGCCGCGCAGGCCGCGCTCGGCACAGACGGTCTCAGCGCGACTGTGAACACGGCTCTACGCGAAGTAGCGCGCCGCTCTGCGCTCGCCGACTTCGATGTGCGACGAGACATCGACGGCACTCCCAGCGAGGTCGAATCGGGCCGCGAGCGTCGTGGCGAGGCGAGCGCGGACTAGCGTCCCCCAACCGGCTGCACTCTCGCGGCCCGCTCTCGTCGACACGGCGATCTGGACCTGGGCGCGAGATCGCCGGTTCCCCGCGCTGGCGGAATGGTTCAACAATGAGGTTCGATCGGGGCGGGTACTCGTGTGCGACTTGGTCATATTGGAGCTGGTCCGATTGGCTCCCAACCAACAGCGGGCACGGGAGCTCGCGGCACGCCTCGCCGCGTTCGACACGCTCTCGATGCCTCAATCGTTGTGGAGCAGGGCGCGCGAGGTGCAGCTCCTGATGGCCACGTCCGGCGATCATCGGCGCGTTCCTCCGGCGGACCTCCTGATCGCTGCCACAGCCGAGCTGGCGAACGCGCCGCTGGTCCACTATGACCGCGACTACGAGCGAATCGCGGCCGTCACCGCGCAAGAGCACGTCTGGTTCGTCCCCGATGGCGTCCTTGCCGAGGACCGGGGCGGCGACAGGTCGACCTGAGCGCGCATAAGCTGACTCCGCAGCCCGGTCTCAGCCGACTCGGCCAGCGTACCCTGCTTCGCGCCGGCGCTGGACCAGACATCGGACGTCAATCCGTCGTCCGCGCTTCCGTTCCCATGCGCAAGCGATGAGCGCCGTGCGCTCGACTGCTGCTCCGCTGTGCAAGGCAGGCATGTCGCCGAGTGCGACCCGGTCCCGCGAGGCTTCTGCTGGTTCGTGGGTGCGGCAGTCGGAGTTCCTTCAATTGGGGGCGAGCGTGGCCTTGGATCCGGATAGCAGCTGTGTGTGTGGCGTGCGCCGCTGAGGTCGCCGAGGACGGGGCGGCCTTCAGCTGACGAAGATCGCCTGCTCGAGGCTGGTCTCGGCGGGCAGGTTGTCTCCCAGCGGTATCTCGGCGAAACGGTTGCCCTTCGGCTTGAGGACCCAGAAGTGGGCGCGGGGGGATTCGGTGCCGACGATCACATCGCCCGCGTAGCTGGCCAGGGATGTCGCCGGGGCCATGTAGGTGTAGCCCGTCTTGTCGTCGTTGAGGTACAGGCCCGGAAAAGGAGCGCGAGTTCTCCCGGTCGGCCTCGGGAGCTTCGGGATCGGAGCGATCGGATTCACACCGATGGGCAGGGTCGCGATCGTTCGCGTCCTCCCGCTGGGGTCCAACGCGACAACGCGGCCGCCGCGGGCACCGGCGTCGACCGTGAGGAGCGCGTCCCCGGCGACCGAACCGAACCGACGCGGCGCGATCACGAGCTCGTCGGCGCCACCCGGCCCGGCGTAGCCGCCGACGCGCCGAACGTCGCCGTGAGCGTCTATCGCATACACCCGGCCGCCGGCCGGTTCAGCGCCGCCAGAGCGCCCAGTCGCCGCGAGCAGCCGGTAACCGAAGCGGCCGACGCTGTCGAATGCCAGCGCCCCGTCCGCCGCAGGCGGGTAGGGCGCGGGGAGAGTCGCGAACACGGTCACCTTCGAGCCGTCTGGGCTGATCTCATAGATTTTGTTGTCTGGTGAGTGGCAGAAGATCGCGCCGCGCGGGAAACCCCGACTGCCAGGCGACAGGATGCAGCGGGTCTCCTCCACTAGTTTTGGCATCGTCGCGAAATGCTGAAGAGGCCGTCCTGCCGGCGGCGCGGTCCAGACCGTGTTTTTTGTGTTCTGGACGTACAGGAACTGCTTTCCAGTCCAGACGACGCTGTCCAACTTCTGCGTCGTCTTCGTGATCACGTGGAACCTCAGCGTCGGCCTCGGGGGGACTGGAGCTGGCGCCGCGGCCGTCGAGCTACACGACGCGAGCGCCGCGGCGAGCATGAATGCGACCGCGCCGGGCAGCACGCACGTTCCACGGACTGGCCTCATGCGCTCCTCACCCCGGGGACCCGGCTTCGATCTTGACGGCGAGCCCGAAGCCGGTGCCAGGTAGCCGGCGCTCGCGGCCGCCCGGACCGAAGGACCGGCTTGGCCCAGGCGTTCTAAAACAGGCCGACCACCTCTCCAGATCGCCGAACGCGGGATCCCGGGCTTGGGGGATGTCCATCGGCTCTGGATCGTATTGTGACAGCGGTTCAACACGGTTCTGGCGCATCACTTCATCCGGCAGGCGCGCGATCAGCTGAGCCGACCTGCGCGACCCTGCGATGACCTGCCGGACAAGACGCGAGCTGCTGCTTTGGGCCTTAGCCGACTCAGAACAGAAGTGCTTCCCAGCCACACCGCCGCCGTCGTCACGCCCGGTCGTTCGTGAATGCAGAACTGTGTGCGGCGTGGTCGGCGGCGGCCCCACGGGCGTCGCGCTGGATCTGTTCGGCGTCGGTGGCGGCAGTTCTCGGCTAGGCGGGTCAGGGTTGGTTAGGGCCCCGGGCACACCTGCCACTATCGTGGTCATCGTGCTCGGGGCTAGCGGGGTCGCACCTCGTGCATTCGGCTGGCGCATCCGCGCTGAGGACGCACCGGGGCCAAGCTCGTCAGGCGAAGTCGTACACGCAGACGAGCGCTGCCCGTCCTGCGCGACGAGTTTCGCCGCTTAGCGCCGCCCTACCGCCGCGCGGCAGCTTCGTCGAGCGTGACGGCCCGGGCTCTCCCAACCCGCTTTACCGAGGGCCGAGAGGGGGTTCCGGGCGGCCCGGTACTTAAGAATGGAACGACCGCAGTCAGCCCTCGAGCGGCAGCCGGTGCGGTCGCGTCCGAGGACGGGGCGGCCTTCAGCTGACGAAGATCGCCTGCTCGAGGCTGGTCTCGGCGGGCAGGTTGTCTCCCAGCGGTATCTCGGCGAAACGGTTGCCCTTCGGCTTGAGGACCCAGAAGTGGGCGCGGGGGGATTCGGTGCCGACGATCACATCGCCCGCGTAGCTGGCCAGGGATGTCGCCGGGACCATGTAGGTGTAGCCCGTCTTGTCGTCGTTGAGGTACAGGCCCGGAAAAGGAGCGCGAGTTCTCCCGGTCGGCCTCGGGAGCTTCGGGATCGGAGCGATCGGATTCACACCGATGGGCAGGGTCGCGATCGTTCGCGTCCTCCCGCTGGGGTCCAACGCGACAACGCGGCCGCCGCGGGCACCGGCGTCGACCGTGAGGAGCGCGTCCCCGGCGACCGAACCGAACCGACGCGGCGCGATCACGAGCTCGTCGGCGCCACCCGGCCCGGCGTAGCCGCCGACGCGCCGAACGTCGCCGTGAGCGTCTATCGCATACACCCGGCCGCCGGCCGGTTCAGCGCCGCCAGAGCGCCCAGTCGCCGCGAGCAGCCGGTAACCGAAGCGGCCGACGCTGTCGAATGCCAGCGCCCCGTCCGCCGCAGGCGGGTAGGGCGCGGGGAGAGTCGCGAACACGGTCACCTTCGAGCCGTCTGGGCTGATCTCATAGATTTTGTTGTCTGGTGAGTGGCAGAAGATCGCGCCGCGCGGGAAACCCCGACTGCCAGGCGACAGGATGCAGCGGGTCTCCTCCACTAGTTTTGGCATCGTCGCGAAATGCTGAAGAGGCCGTCCTGCCGGCGGCGCGGTCCAGACCGTGTTTTTTGTGTTCTGGAGGTCGCGTCCCTTTGCCGCTGTAAATTCGCCGTGGCTTAGGTTCCCGGGGTGAGTCTAGAGTCAGGGGTGGGTGGTGGTCACCTCCTCGTTGTCGGTGGCGCGTGCGGGCTTGGGATTGGGGGTCATATCGGTCGCGGGGTTCGTCGCCGGGCCTTAGACGGGCTCACAGCGCGCCGATGTGCAACGCTGTGGTTGCTGGTCGGGGTGATTGGCCGGTTGAGGGCTCAGGCGGCGGTCACCTCCTCGTCGCGGGTGTCGGGGTCGGCTTGCTGGTACTTGATTCGGTAGAGGTGCTGGCGGTCGACGTCGGTGAAGGTCGCACCGTTGCTGGCGTGGCTGAAGAACAGGTCGAGCACGGCCCAGACGAGTGATAGGCAGCTGGTCTCGCCGGGGAACCGACCCATCACCTTCGTGCGCCGGCGAACCTCGCCGAGCGACCGTTCGAGCAGGTTGGTCGACCGCCACCGTTCGCGGTGCCTCAAGGGGTAGCGGAGGTGCACGACCAGCGCGTCGAGGTCGTCAGCCAGGCAGCGGGCGGCGGACTCGTAGCCGCCATGCTCGAGCTCTGAGATCAGGACCTGGAGTCGGAGCTTGCCGTCTTTGACCGAGGTCGCGTCGGTGAGCGCGCTCCAATAATTGAAACGGATCCGGTCCTGTTCTGACTTCGGGAGCTTCGTCAGCAGGTTGCGGAGGCGATGCACCGCGCAGTGCTGGCGATCGGCGCGCGGCCATAGCTCCTCGATCGCCAAGGTCAGCCCGGGCGCCCCGTCGGCCACGACCAGGCGTGGCGCGGCGAGTCCGCGGGTCGTCAGGTCGCGGCCGAGCTCGAGCCAGTCCTCCTTGGCCTCGCGTGCCCCCAGACGCACCGAAACCAGCGCACGTGCGCCGTCTTCTGTGAATCCCCAGGCGCACATCACGCCCTCCTTCGGACCGCTGGGGCGAACCGGCAGGTAGATCGCATCGAGGAACAGCACCACCAGCCTGACCTCGTAGAGGTCGCGGCGACAGAACGCCTCAAACCGTTCATGCAGCTCTGAGCAGATCCTGGCCACGGTCGACTTCGACGTCTTCCCCAGCCCAGCCTCGTCGCACAACGACTCGACATCACGCACCGACAGGCCGCGCACGAACGCGCCAACGACCATCGCCCTGAGCGGATCAGTGCGCAACAGCCGCTTCGTGTGGCCCCGGCGGAACAGCTTGGAGACGAACGGCTCGGCCGTCTCCCTGACCTGCGGGATCTCGATCCGCAGCTCGCCCTCCGCCGTCTGCACCCGCCGCGGCCGATACCCATTGCGATAACCATCGCCATAGTTGCGAAGCCCCCTCTGGCGCTCCGGCCGGCGCTCATACCGAGCCCGGCCCAACCAGCTGTCGAACTCCTCCTCGACCGCCCGCTGGATGATCAACCTCGCCCCGAGCCGGGCAAGCTCGGACAGCATCTTCTGCGGATCATCGACCAAGCCCTTGGCCAACAGCTTGTCGATGCTCGCCTGTATCTCCGCCGATGGCGGTACGGTGCGTCTCACGGCGTAGGCCTCCTTCATCGTCTGGCAGGACTTGAGGGAACCTACGCCGTCGGTCTGACAGCACCCCGCGCGCATTTACAGCAGTTCTGGGACGCGACCTGTTCTGGACGTACAGGAACTGCTTTCCAGTCCAGACGACGCTGTCCAACTTCTGCGTCGTCTTCGTGATCACGTGGAACCTCAGCGTCGGCCTCGGGGGGACTGGAGCTGGCGCCGCGGCCGTCGAGCTACACGACGCGAGCGCCGCGGCGAGCATGAATGCGACCGCGCCGGGCAGCACGCACGTTCCACGGACTGGCCTCATGCGCTCCTCACCCCGGGGACTCGGCTTCGATCTTGACGGCGAGCCCGAAGCCGGTGCCAGGTAGCCGGCGCTCGCGGCCGCCCGGACCGAAGGACCGGCTTGGCCCAGGCGTTCTAAAACAGGCCGACCACCTCTCCAGATCGCCGAACGCGGGATCCCGGGCTTGGGGGATGTCCATCGGCTCTGGATCGTATTGTGGCAGCGGTTCATCACGTCCTGGATCTGTCAGCCGAAGGCTCTTCGTAGAACCAATTAAAACCAGCTCGCCTCGATCCCCAGCCCGGCCCTCACGGCGGAGATCGACGGCATCACTTCGTTCAGCAGGCGCGCGCCGACCCAGGCGACTCTGCAACGACCCGCCGAACTTCGGCGATGCTGACATCGAGGTCACCAGCTGCTTTTGCGCCGAGGCCGGCCCAAGAACAGCTAGCTCGGCTTCACCGCTGCAATGTCGCCCCACGCAGCCACGATCAAGCGACTCTGCCTCGGGATCCCTGTGAGCCAAAAGGAAAAGCCACGCAGCGCCACGTCGACGCCCCCGTCAAGCAGCTCAGGGTTCGTGGCAGCGGCAGCCGTGGTGCGAGACGGTGGTGCTTTAGCTGTGGTGCGGCGAGGCGGTCCCGGCACCGATCCTGTACATGATGAGCTCTCCGGGGACGAGCCCGCGGCGGCGGTAGAGCCGGACCGCCGCGTCGTTCTGGGCCATGACCGCGACGGTGAGATTCGGGATTGCTGCGTCGTTCAGAGCCGCGTCGACCACGTCGAGCAATGCGGTCCCGATGCCCGAGCGGCGCAGCCGCGAGACGACGGCGAGCGTGTAGAGCTCGGCGTATCCGGCAGCGAGCGGGAACGTGTCGTCGCTGCCAGCGTGAACCACGGTGAATGCGTAGCCCACGCACTTGCCCCCGATACGCGCGAAGTGCAGGAGCGCACGGTCCTCGGCGAAGTACTGCTCGTAGGTGCGCATACGCTCGGTCCAGGCACGATCGTCGGGCTCAGTCAACTTGACCGCGGACAGTGCACGATGATGGTCGTGCAGCGACAAAAACGCTGTCTTTAGCTCCGGAATGTCAGCCACGGTCCCTGGGCTGATCTCGTATGCGGCGGGCATGGGCGCGAGAGTAGCGACGACCGCCCGGTCGACGGCTCCGCTGACGCGACGTGTCCTGACCTCTGCTTGGAGTGTTCAGGAGACTGAAGCGGAAGCTCCGACCGCACCGGCGGCGCCGCTAATGACAGCTCAGCTTGCGTGGATCCAGAAGTGCGGCGGACTTCGTCTGGACTTCTGGATCGGACCCGGCCGCTAGCACCGAGCGTGCAAGCACCGACGCGCGAATTTGGCGAAGAGCAGGTACACGACCCGCCAGTTCGCCGTCCTGCTTTGCTGATAGCTGGGCCTCCGCAACTGGCACGTCACCTCGGCTCAGCGATGAGCGCTCAGGACCGCGGACGCGCTGCGTAGGAGGGCCCGTTCGGCGGTGGTCGCGTCCATCGTGCCGGCGCTGACCTGAGCGCTGGCGGCGTGGATCATGTCGGTGAGCAGTCCGAGCAGCCAGTCAGGCGCGAGTTCGGAGTCAAACGCTCCGCTGCGTTGGCCGCGGACGATTAACGAGCGGACTGGCTCTAGAGCGGGCTCGAGACGCCGACGCAGCTCATCGCGCCCCAGCCGCCGCGGGTTGATCAACACGAGACCGCGGTAGCGGCCGACGACCTGCCAGGTGGTCTTCAATGCCCGATCCATCGCCTCGGCAGCGGCTCCCTCGGTCGGACGGGCCGACTCCAGCGCTGCACAGACCTCGCTGACTGACCTGTCGGTGAGCGCATCTAGCAGCGCCTCGCGGCTGGGGAAGTGGTGGTAGAGGGTCGTCCTCGAGACGCGAGCGCGCGCCGCGACCCGCTCGAGGCTGACGAGCGGATCGGCGGCTAGCAGCTCGACTGCGGCGTCCAGGAGCAGTCCTGCGTTGCGCCGAGCGTCAGCACGGGCGGATCGATCCTCGAACCTTGACAACACTGTAAATATTAGGGTCGTGTCTGCAGCCGAGAGCAGGCCGGGCGGCGATGGCTTCAATCGAACGATGCCACCGTCGACCGTGATCCCCGAGCTTGTCTACGCGGACGTCGGGGAGGCGATCGGGTGGCTGTGCGACAAGTTCGGGTTTCAGGTTCGCTGGCAAGCTGGCGATCATCGCGCGCAGCTGTGGCTGAACGGGGGCGCGGTGGTGGTCACCGAGCCCCGCACCTCGAAGGCGCTTTCCGGACCACAGTCGCTGTTGGTGCGCGTTCCCGACGTCCGCGCGCACTACGAGCTTGCGCGCGAGCGCGGGGCAAAGATCCTGGAGGAACCGCGCGACTTTCCATACGGAGAACGTCAGTACGCCGTCCAGGATCTCGGCGGCCATCACTGGGGCTTCTCAGAGTCGATCGCCGATGTAGCGCCCGAGGAGTGGGGCGGTACATCCGGTCCGGCGCTGCACGCATCCGGTCGATCCGCGGATACGCCCTCTCGCTGATGCTGATCGTCCCCGACGCCGAAGCGGCGATCTCCTGGTATCGCACCGCGCTCGGCGCCACCGAGCTGTGGAACCTCGGCGGCGTCGCCGGGCTCCAGGTGCAGGGCGCCCCATTCTTCGTGCACGAAGTCAACCCGCAAAACCCAACCGAGAACAGCCCGCAGGCGATCGGCGCCACCAGCGTCCGCGTCGAGCTGTTCGTGAAGAACCCCGACCAGGTGATCCAGCGCGCGCTCGCGGCTGGCGCCACCTTGGGATCCTCGATTGAGGACCACCACCACTTTCCCGGGACCGTTCACCGTCAGGGCGGCTTCCGCGACCCGTTCGGGCACAACTGGTCCGTCGGGAACAAGTCGCCGCTGCAAGCCAGAACCTGATCACCGCCATGACGGACCCACCGACAACTCCAGGACGACCCTCCACCGGCAGCGAACCGGACGCCTGCTTCACGATCGACACCGGTATTCAGTTGCCGCCACCCGTCGGTCTCGCATCGCGCGGACAGGAGGGGGCATCAGTCGACGGAGCGAACGCGTTTGGCGTTGGCCTTTTGGCCGGTCCTCACGCTACCTGTCCGTTTGGCCATGCGGGCGGTCGCACCGAAGCTGACCTTTTCCGTGATCCGCGCGCCGAGCGCGTCGGCAACGTCTTGCATCCGCTCGACCCCGACGCCGGCGTAGTTGGTGGCCTCCCAGCGTTGGATCTGCTGTTCGGCGAGACCGAGGCGGTCGGCTAGCTCTTTCTGGGTGACGTGCCCGGCGATGCGGGCTTCGATCAGGGCGCGTGGCAGGTCGGTCAGGGAGCTCAGGCTTCGTGTCTTGATTTCGCCGGCGCGCAGTTGCTCGTATTCGTGCAGCTGGCGGCGGAGCTCTTCGGCTTCGCTGCGTAGGGCGTCGCCCATCGCGGCGTGGATCCGGGGATCGACGTCTGGGCTCGGGTCACGAGCGCCTTGGGCTTTGGCGGCCTCGTCGAACCGCTTTAGCTGGGCTCGGGTGATGCGGTATTGGCGCTCGTTGGTGATCACGCGAGGTCGTTCAGTTCGAGGGCGACGATGTAGGGCATGCGAATCTGGGCATCACCAGCGTCTACCTGCAAGGGATCGACAGCGGCGAGATCGTCGACACAGTCCACAGACGACCATCGCCCGTGATCTCCGCAAGCGCCGGCCTGATGATCGCTCGCTGAAACACACCCGGTGCGGGTTGCCCGCTGCCTGGCGGCCCGCGCCGCCACCCCGGTCAGACCCTCGGCTGGCGATCTGCGAGACCGGTGACGCTCTGCCGGTCGAGCCCTGCTTTCCCTCGTCTCGCGGACAATCCGGCCAGGACTCGTGGCTTTGTTTGTGAGCCGCAGCTGATTAGACTGCGTGCCGCGGCGAGGGCCGCGTCCAGTCCGCCGGAAAGGGCCGAGCCCACCCTCTTCATAGGAGGAACAGAAACCGAGCTTCCTCTCCAGCCAAACCGAGCTTCCTCTCCGCCGGACCAGACGGACACCCGGCGCGACGGAAGGGAGCCACGATGACATTTCAGCTCAATCTCGAGCAGCTGCGCAAGCAGGCAAAAGAGCGCGTGCGCGAGCGTCATGCCGCGGGGGAGGAGGTGAAGCTGGCGGAGGTGCAATTTCAGCTCGCGCGCGAGCTGGGGTTCCAGAGCTGGCCGAAGCTCAAGTCCTACGTCGAGCGCATGGCTCTCGAGCAGCCGTTCCGCACGGATCTCGACTACTACGAGGGCCGAGCCCACGGGATCGCGTCGGTGAGGGACGTGAGCGCCGCCGAGGCGCGACGAGATCTCGCTGCGCGCCACGGGTTCTCGAGCTGGCGAGAGCTTCGGCGCCATGTCGAGGCCATGCAGAGCGGTGACGAGCTACCGACGCCCTTCGTACTCGCGTACCGGGCGGTCGAGGAGAACGATCGCGAGCGTCTCGCCGAGCTCCTGGACCGGTTCCCCGATCTCGTCGTTCAGCGTGGAACGAACGGTAATGACCTGCTCGGGATGGCCGGCAACCTGGGAATCGTCTCGCTGCTGCTCGAGCGGGGGGCCGACCCGAATCGAGGAAACGACTACGGCTGGACGAAGCTCCACCAGGCCGGCTATGGCAACGATTGTGAGCTCGCAAAGCTCATGCTGGACGCCGGCGGGCGCACCCACCTGTCTGCCCGTGGCGACGGCGGCACACCGCTCGTTCAGGCGCTGTTCTGGGGCCACCGCGAAGTCGCACAGCTCCTCGGCCGGGAACCAGTCAACCTGCGCGTCGCCGCCGGACTCGGCGAGCTCGAGCTGATCGGCGATCTGGTTGGGACGCGACAGGCCGGCGCCCACCGCGGCTTCTATCGCCCCCACGGCGGCTTTCCCGCATGGCAGCCCTCCGACCATCCCCAGGAGGTGCTCGATGAAGCGCTCGTCTGGGCGGCCAAGTCCGATCGCGTCGACGCGATACGGCTGCTGGTCGAGCTGGGCGCTCGGGTGGACGCCGATCCCTACCTCGGTACGGCGCTCACCTGGGCGGCGGTCAATGGCCGCGTCCGTTCAGTCCGCGCCCTCGTGGAACTTGGCGCCGATCCTGATCAGCGCGGCACCTTCGAGGGACCCAGTCACGGAGAAGGCGCGACCGCGATCCATCTCGCTGCCCAAGCAGGACAGCGCGACGCGGTCAGGTCGCGTCCCAGAACTGCTGTAAATGCGCGCGGGGTGCTGTCAGACCGACGGCGTAGGTTCCCTCAAGTCCTGCCAGACGATGAAGGAGGCCTACGCCGTGAGACGCACCGTACCGCCATCGGCGGAGATACAGGCGAGCATCGACAAGCTGTTGGCCAAGGGCTTGGTCGATGATCCGCAGAAGATGCTGTCCGAGCTTGCCCGGCTCGGGGCGAGGTTGATCATCCAGCGGGCGGTCGAGGAGGAGTTCGACAGCTGGTTGGGCCGGGCTCGGTATGAGCGCCGGCCGGAGCGCCAGAGGGGGCTTCGCAACTATGGCGATGGTTATCGCAATGGGTATCGGCCGCGGCGGGTGCAGACGGCGGAGGGCGAGCTGCGGATCGAGATCCCGCAGGTCAGGGAGACGGCCGAGCCGTTCGTCTCCAAGCTGTTCCGCCGGGGCCACACGAAGCGGCTGTTGCGCACTGATCCGCTCAGGGCGATGGTCGTTGGCGCGTTCGTGCGCGGCCTGTCGGTGCGTGATGTCGAGTCGTTGTGCGACGAGGCTGGGCTGGGGAAGACGTCGAAGTCGACCGTGGCCAGGATCTGCTCAGAGCTGCATGAACGGTTTGAGGCGTTCTGTCGCCGCGACCTCTACGAGGTCAGGCTGGTGGTGCTGTTCCTCGATGCGATCTACCTGCCGGTTCGCCCCAGCGGTCCGAAGGAGGGCGTGATGTGCGCCTGGGGATTCACCGAAGACGGCGCACGTGCGCTGGTTTCGGTGCGTCTGGGGGCACGCGAGGCCAAGGAGGACTGGCTCGAGCTCGGCCGCGACCTGACGACCCGCGGACTCGCCGCGCCACGCCTGGTCGTGGCCGACGGGGCGCCCGGGCTGACCTTGGCGATCGAGGAGCTATGGCCGCGCGCCGATCGCCAGCACTGCGCGGTGCATCGCCTCCGCAACCTGCTGACGAAGCTCCCGAAGTCAGAACAGGACCGGATCCGTTTCAATTATTGGAGCGCGCTCACCGACGCGACCTCGGTCAAAGACGGCAAGCTCCGACTCCAGGTCCTGATCTCAGAGCTCGAGCATGGCGGCTACGAGTCCGCCGCCCGCTGCCTGGCTGACGACCTCGACGCGCTGGTCGTGCACCTCCGCTACCCCTTGAGGCACCGCGAACGGTGGCGGTCGACCAACCTGCTCGAACGGTCGCTCGGCGAGGTTCGCCGGCGCACGAAGGTGATGGGTCGGTTCCCCGGCGAGACCAGCTGCCTGTCACTCGTCTGGGCCGTGCTCGACCTGTTCTTCAGCCACGCCAGCAACGGTGCGACCTTCACCGACGTCGACCGCCAGCACCTCTACCGAATCAAGTACCAGCAAGCCGACCCCGACACCCGCGACGAGGAGGTGACCGCCGCCTGAGCCCTCAACCGGCCAATCACCCCGACCAGCAACCACAGCGTTGCACATCGGCGCGCTGTGAGCCCGTCTAAGGCCCGGCGACGAACCCCGCGACCGATATGACCCCCAATCCCAAGCCCGCACGCGCCACCGACAACGAGGAGGTGACCACCACCCACCCCTGACTCTAGACTCACCCCGGGAACCTAAGCCACGGCGAATTTACAGCGGCAAAGGGAGCGAACGCGGTCATCACACTGCTTGAGCTGGGAGCAGATCCGCTCATCCAGGACGAACTCCACGGCGGCAACGCGCGCGGATGGGCACGCGTCGGCGGCCACCAAGAACTCGCGGACACCCTCCCCTGACTCCGAATTGAGCTTCCGCCGCTCTTGCTCTCCTCTCACGACGAGCATCTGATCGGTGACGACCGGAATCCGAAATGCGCAGCAGCGGGGCCGGGGCCGCGCCCAACGACATGGCCCGATATCAAGTCACCGCCTTCTTGAGGAGCGCGCGAATCTTGGCTTCCGTCGTGTCGTCCAGCGAGGTGAGGGTCCACGCGACCGGGTGCATACTCGCGCCCTCCTCGCGAGCGGGATTCACGACTTCGCCAAAACCGAATGCGATGAAGTCCTTGTCGGGTTTGATGTAGCAGACGTCCTTGCCGTCCTTCACGTAGAACGGGAGCCCCCAGCGCACGATCGGTTCCAGCGACGGCGTGGTTTCCCTGATGATGGCGTGCAGGCGTTCTCCAATCTCCCGGTACTGGGCGGGGGCGTCGCCGAGCTTGGCGAGGACTGCCGCATCGCCCTTCTTCGTGAACATGTGTTCAGGCCTCCTTCCAGTTCGTTGTGCGGATGATCAAGAGTGACGGCCTCGCCCATCGCTGGCAAGCTTCAGATGTTCAGGCCCGAGGCCTCGAGAATGAGCGTCCTCAACCTCAATGAGTCGAGAAGGTCGCGCACCATCCGACCGCAACCATAGTTGGGCTTGTGCTCCGGCGGGCACCATGGCGTGGCCGGTAGACGTGTCATCAAGGTAGGTGGGCGGCCGCAGGGGCCCGGCCAGACGGACCTCCTTTGCCGCTGCGACGAGCACCTCCGGCGCGACACGAGTTTCCCCTCCGATGCGCGGAAAGCTCGACCCGAGGACGCGAGCCTCCTCTGCAAACGGCTGCCTAAGCACACTGCGACCCGGCTCGCGCGACTCGCCTCGTTTGATCCCGTCGATCCGAGAACCGTGAGCTTGCTGCGCGCACCCCGGCCGGCTTCTGCTTTAGGTGAAACTGGTTCCTCGCTCCGTCGCCCCACCGGCAACGAGGTCGGTGCTGCTGCTTCAGTTGGCTGCGGGCTCGGAGCAGCAGCCAGAACGCCGGTCGATCAGGCCGACGTTCTGGCTGCCAGAACGCTGGTCGACCGACATCGTGGCCGGTGGTTGGTGAATGGCGCGGTCTTTGCGCTCGGATGGCGGGTGCTGCAGCTCACGAGCGGCACCGGTCGGCTGCTTTGGCCAGGCCGATCGTCTCAGCCTGAGGTTGGGCGGCACACCCGAGTTTGGTTGCTCTGAGAGCCGCGGGAGGTCACCTGCCAATATTTGGGCATGAGCGAATACGACAGCTTCGAGGATCGGCTGCGGGCGATGGCGGATCAGATCAGCGAGTCGGTACGGCGCATGTCTGAAGTTGACTTGGAGGAGTTCGCCGACCGGTACGGGATCGACGCGGAGCGTGCCCGTGCCTTGGCTGACGCCGCTGGCCGGTGGCTAAGCGATCGCGTGTCTAGCGACGAGCCGCTGTTTGGCCAGAACCGGCACGGTGATCCCGGCAGCGCGGTGAGCGCGGTCTTCGATGCGCTGGTGGCGCCGGCCGCTGGGATCGGGCAGCCGTCCAATAAGCCCGGACCGCATCCGCTGGACCTTCCGATTGGCCGGCAGGGGTTGGCGCTGAGCGCGCTGGACTCCGGTCGCTGGACGGTACGACCTGGCAGTAATCAGCTGATCAGTACCGGAGAGGGACCGCCTCCATCAGACGCAGCGGATCTGGTCAGCGAGTTGCGCGCCCGCGATTGGATCACCGCCGACGGAGCGCTGACGCTAGTTGGCCGCCACGCGCTGGGCCGCTGGTGCCGGACTGCAGAGGATCCGGCCCGGCTGCCGCTCGAGCCTGACGCCCCGCCTGCCTAGCGCTGGTCGGTCTCAGCCAGCCGGGCCGACTCGATTCGCCTCGCGCCGCTATGGAGCTAATGCAGTGCGTCGATCTGAAGCAATGGCTTCGTGTAAATCCGAGCGGCGACGGCGACCAGCGACACTGCTCCTCTAATCGAGAGCGGCTGCCGGCTGCATCCCGAGAACGCTTCTGCAACGTCGCCGCCGCAGAACCCAGCCGCGGAGTGCCGCTTCGTCCAACTGCTGGCCTGGAGGAGAAGCCTCGCCGCGGCCATTGACGACGCCGTGGGTGGCTGCCTGTTCGTGGTTGCGAAACTGTTCCCGGTTCGCCATGGTCGTCGAAACCAGTCTTCGTGCATAACGCGGTGTTGAGCATGCCGCCCCTCGTCAAAACCCCTCCTCAGAGCGTCCGCCAAACCTCCCTCGGGTATCACAAGATTTCCTTTGACAAGAAGTCTTGTGATTGGTTATCGTATTTCAAGACACCTTGTAACTACCTCGAGGACGGGAGGAACCGAACGCTCAACCAGGCACCGCTGCTCGACCAGCTGGCCCGGCAGCGCATTGCGGAACTCCACGATATGGCTGGCCGAGAGCGTCTCGCTGCGCGCACCGCATGTCGGTCGCGATCGCGCGTCTACGCGGGCCGGATGCTGATCGCGCTCGGCACGCGCCTCGCCCCCACAGAGACGCGTGCTACCAATCGAGTGACGGAGCCTGCGGAGCCCTGAGAGCCGCGCAGGACGCACAACGTCAGCAGTGAGCCGCGCCGAATGTCAGACACAGAGCCAGCGGATACCAAGACCAGCGCCGCCCGCACGACACGACCGTCGCGGGAGGAAATCACTGACCCCAAGGCGATGCGTGCGCTCGCCCACCCGGTCCGCCTCGCCATCCTTGACGCGATGCGCAACGAGGGGGAACTCACCGCGACCCGCGCGGCGAAACTGCTGAACCAGAGCCCGGGCAACATGTCCTGGCATCTTCAGATGCTCGCCAAGTACGGCTTCATCATCGAAGCCGACGGCGCCAAGGGACGCAGCCGACCCTGGAAGATCGCGCCCGGCACCAACAAATTCAACGTCAACGCGAGCGAGCCTGGATCGTTTGACGCGATCGAGCACCTAGTGGTCACCGCGCTCGATCGCAGCTTCGAGCAGTTACAAGAATGGTGGCGGCAGCACCATGACTTCGGGGACGTCTGGTTCAACGCCTCATTCGTCAACGAGAGCACGAGATTTCTCACATCTGCGGAGCTCGCCGAGATCAACGAGCAGATGGATCAGCTGCTGTGCTCATACGACGAGCGCTCAGACCCAGCACAGCGACCGGCTGAGGCGCTACCGGTCCACATGGTCGCCTTCGCGCACCCAATGCCACGCACAAAGCCCGGCGACTGAGAAGCCGGTCCGACGCGCGCGTGCCATATAAGCAGTTCGTGCCGACCGTCAACGGCGGCGCGTCTAGCTAGCTAGCTAGCTAGGCCTGCTTGACGACGCCCTTCAAACTGCGGCGTCAAGCCTTATGGAGGTGCCCGCGTCCGTCCACTGCCCGTTTATCGCCTAGGGAGCTGTGACGGCTCGACTTGCTGCTTGAGTAATTCGGCTATCTGAAGCAGAAGTCCACGGTCGAATCGGACGTCGCGTCGACAGGCCTCAGCCTTCGTGTGAGCACGACTCTCGGATCTGGGGCGATCGCGAGTGCATCCGCACGTCGACGCGGGTGCGTAGGGCACCCTCGCGCATGCGTCGCTTTCGGTTTCCGGCAAGGGTGGGAGACTCGCTGCCCAGGCTCGTCGATCGCCGAGCCCCGGCGTTCTAGGCGGCTTCCATCGCCTTGCCGACGCCGGCGCGCATCTCATCGGCGTTCATCACCGGCGCGAAAGTGATTTTGGCGTTAAGGCCGATGAAGAACGGCTCCGCGGCCGGCGGTATCTCGCTTGAGTCGCTCATGTCGAACGCCGCGGCGAGCCTATCGAACCTGACCAGTGACCTGGGCGTAGGATCGCCCAGGGGCAGGTCGTACTGCTCCGCGCCAAACCATGCCCACGCGCCACTAAGCACCTCGGCAATCCCGCGGGCGGTGACTATCGCGAGCACGATCGAAATGAACGCAAGTGCGGTGCCGAGCAGGACCACTTCATTCAAGCCCTTCTGCAGAGGAGATCGAAATCCACCGCTGGCCAGCCCCTCCAACCCGCCAAATGCGACGACCGCTCCGAGGCCGAAGACGGTCAGGTCGCCAAATCGCGGGGTTCCGCGACCGAGCTCAACGGCGCCGAAGCTCGCCGTGATCGTCACCGAATACCCAAAGGCAGTGGCGTTCCCGCCCAACGACTCGCCAGACCGTAGATCACTCGCTCGCGCACGCCGCGCGGTCGCGGCGACCGACTCACGTCTGGCGCGTCGTTGTTGGCCATCGCACAACGATTCAACGCCCACCATCAAACTCCCCGCAGGCTCCCAGCGACTAATCGCGAACTGCCCAACCTTTCCGCTCCCGGGTGAGAGATTGGAGCGCATTGGCGATGGCTCCTGCTTCGTCGCCGACTGGGCCGTGTGCGAGCGGCTTCTGCATCGGCCCCGGCGGATCAGAAGGAGAAGCTTCGTGGCGACGCCGCCGCCCATGACACGACTCAGGCTTGGTGAGAAAGTTTTGGATCCTCGGACCCTGGCCGCTCGATGGCGCGGGGTCTACCGGCCGAGTGCGCGCGCGATCGCCGCGATGTGCTCGGGGGTGGTGCCGCAGCAGCCGCCGACGATCCGGGCACCCTGCGTCGCGTAGTCGGCAACGTGGGCGGCGAGCATTGGTGGGTCGGCCTCGTACACCACGGTATCGCCGAGCACCTGAGGAACCCCGGCATTGGGCTTGATCCAGACGGGAACGCTCGTTGCCTGCAGGAACTCGCGCACGACGAGGTCGTTGTCCTGAAGCGATCGGCCGCAGTTGGCGCCGATCGCCGCCACGCCCAACGGCTGGAAAGCGGCAACCACATCGCCGGGGCTGAGTCCCATCATCGTCCGCGTTCCCTGATCGAAGCTAAACGAGACGATCAGGGAAAGCTCGGTCACGCCGCGGATCCCATCCACGGCCCACAACGCCTCCTCGAGCGCGAAGAACGTCTCGAGCACCAGCACGTCAACACCCCCGTCCACCAGCGCCCGCGCCTGCTCAGCATAGGCCGCCTCGCACAGCTCGCGGGTGAGCGGCCCGTATGGCTCTACGAGCTGCCCCGTGGGCCCGATCGCCCCGCCGACGAGCCCCTCCTCGCCCACGACCTCCCGGGCCAGCTCGGCGGCGCGGATGTTCAGCTCCCTGACTCTGCCGGCAAGTGGCCCATCGGCCAGCCGGACAGAGTTAGCACCGAAACTGCACGTGAGCGCGAATTCCGATCCCGCCCGCGTGAACCGCGCATGCAGCTCCCGCACCCGGTCCGGGACGTCAAACACCCAGCCGTCGGGGGCCACTCCGGGCGGGAGACCCATCTGCTGGAAGTTTGTTCCGGTGGCGCCGTCGGTAAGCAGCACATGCCCGTCGGCTAGGCGATCGAGGAACGAGGGCATCCTCCCAGGCTAGATAACGATCGCGACGATCGTGGTGAGGAAGGCTGGTGTGAGTTCCCCTTTGTCGCCACCCGGGCAGTCGGGGACAAGGGTTCCGCTTCGGTCTTTCCCGGACGCAGAGCAGAAGCGATGAGCGACCGGCTGAGGCTGCGTGATTGCTGAGACTGTGTGGGTGGGCTGTACGGGCCCTGGTGGGGGCGCAGCCGGTAGCCATCCCTTCTGGCGGCTCGAGTCCGAGGCGAGACTGCTCCTCGGCGACGACATCGGCCGGGGCGACCATGAAGGCAGTCGCCGCCTGGGGCCTCTGACCTGGGCTATCTGCGGAGCTGTGAGACCGGCGGGAATGGCGCGGTAGCCGCGGCGCAGACTGCAAAGGCGGCCCACGGCACCATCACGATGCCAGCGATGACGAGTCCGACAAGGCAGACAAGGCAGCCCAGCACCACAAAAAACCACGCAGCCCGATCCGCTCGATGGCTGCCGCGAGTGGTCTTCATGTGCAAGAGGGCCGCCAGCACCAAGCTGATCACCAGAGGAGCGCCGGCGAAGCCAAGGATCACGGGCCCGACATCCTGAACGAGCGTGTAGGAGTGAAACACACAGTCCGGGTCGCTCGGCTCACACCGGTTGTGGACGGTGGAAGCGTAGACGACGATCCCCGTGCCCCAGACGATCGCGAGACAGATGAACCAGACCCAGGCGGGGGCTCGAACGCGAAGCCTGCGGACGACGCTGCTAGCGAACTCAGCTGCCATTGCCGAACCGGTCAGTGCTCATCGTGGACTTCTTTCGGGCGAGGTTCACCTACAGAGACTGCATCGGCGCCCGAAAATCATCGCGGTGGAGGTCCGACATGCCGCCGGGCGTCATCCCAACTAATTGCCCGTCGGTCCTGGTTCCTAGCGACAGGGCCGGCAGCGCCCAGGCCAGCAGAGTCCCGCGCGTCGCCCACGGGGCCACCGGGCCGCGACTGCCGCTTCTGAAGGAGAAGTGTCGTGGCGACGCCGGCCAGCCATGACCCGACTCAGGTTTCGTGGATGCGGAACTCGTTCCGGGCCGCTCGAGCTCCCGAGCCATCAGAAGGCCCCTACCGCCTCCGGGCCTGCTCCAGGTTCGAGCGGTGGGGGCCGGAGAGCCAGTCCGCATCCGGCCCCAGACGCGCGTCGACCGGTTCCTCTCCTCGCCGCAGCGCGTCGATGTAGGCGTGATCGGCGGCGAGTCGCGCCGCCACCTCGGGACCCTCGGCAACGGAGCCGTGGCCGGGGACCACGACGTCGACGTGCCTAGCGGCCTCTCCCAGCCGGTCCAGTGCCGTCTCGTAGGCGCCCACTTGATCGGGGCGGCGGGCGTCGAGGAGCGGGATCAGCACATCGGAGAGCATGTCGCCAGCGAGCAGGACGCCACGATCCGCGAGGAGGACCGCGGCGTGGCCGACTGCGTGCGCGTGATGCTCGATGATCTCGCCCGGCACGGGTCCCTCGTCCGCGGGCAGTGGGGTGACGAGCCCTAACAGCTCGAGCGGGACGCCCGACGCGCTCTCCGCCGCCATCCTCTGCCCCCGCTCTCGAGCTTCACTGGCAGCTTGAGCCGCCGCGGCGGTGGCGTAGCGCGGCACGTCGCCGAACCGGGAATGCCAGAGCAAGTGGTCCCAGTGGGGATGGGTAGAGAACCCGGCTACCACCGGAATGCCGAGCCTGTCCAGGTCACCCGAGAGCTGGCTCAGCTCGGAACCATGGATGCCGGGATCGACCAGGATCAACCCATTCCCTCGGCGCACCACGATGGAGTTGGTCCAGACCCAGGCACTCTGCCGGACCCACACGCCGTCAGCCACCTGAGTCAACATCCGTTCACCGTTGGTGGGCCGTCAGTGCTGTCGGGTGGGACGACCACTAGCGCGCCACGCGGTAGCGGTGTAGACGGTCTGAGAGCCAAAGGGCCGACTCTCAAGGAGCTCCAGATCTACCCGGCGCTCGGATTGCGGATAGAACGGGATGCCACCGCCCACGAGCACCGGATACACCCAAGGCCGGTACTCGTCGATCACACCCAGGCGTGCCGCCGCGCTCGCGAGCGCGCGCCGCACCGCCAATGCCGACGTCACCGTCGCCAGGCTCGGCCCGCAACCGCTCGATCTCTTCGACCAGGCTGCCTGTGGCGAGCCGGGCATTCCCCTCCACAGCCGACAATGTAGTGGAGAACACGACCTTCGGAAGGGGCTTCCAGACCGCAGCCTGCTCGAGCTCGGCGTCGTCCAGCGACCGATCCCGGTCGGCCGTCTCCCAGTACAGCATCGTCTCGTACAGCCGCCGGCCCAGCACGCACGCGGCGATCTCCCGCTCCTGGTCGGTAAGGAAGCGCAACAGCTCCTGGTCGGGTTCTGACCCGATGGAGCCGCCGTTGGGGCCGACGATATACCCGTCTAGCGAGGCGCCCGTCGAATAGATCACGCTTGCGCATCAGAGTTCCTCGGCAACGGGTTTGACAGTAAGACCGCCTCAGGCCGCTGAACTAATCGCGTCTAGTACCTATTCATCGCCGAAGCTCATGGATCAGTACCGAGTAGCCACGTGAGCGAGGCGCGTGCCAAGAGCCCAGCAAGAGGTGCTCGCGTGCCGGTACCTGCTGGATCTCTCGGTGTCTGAGACCGCGGCTGCGTTGGATTTGCCTGAAGGGACGGTGAAGTCCTACACGGCCCGCGCCCTGACGGCGCTGCGCCAACTGCTGGCTGAAGACCGGACCGTGGGTGCTAGCGACTCAAGGGGTGCCAATGCTGAGCGATAAGGATCTGATCGATGGGCTGCGCTCCGAACTGCAGGACGTGCTGCCTCGCTACGACTTGCTCGAGCGGCTGCGTGCACGCGCACCCGTCAACGGTGATCGAGGTCGTCGTGTGCGCCGGCACCGCTCGGCGGCCCTGTCGGTCGTGATCCCCATCGTGGGGGCCGCGGTCGCGGTCGCCGTGGTGGTCGTGTTCGTCGGTTCGGGTCGCCATCCCTCACCGCCCGGGCCGGCGGCCGGCCATCACCACACCAGCGGGCCCGCGTCGCTGCCACCCAGTGCGGCTGGACCGCCTCCGTTCTTGCACCTGTCGCCGACCGATCGACAGGTGATCAACTACGTGATGAAGGCACAGGGCATCGCCGACCGCACCGACCCGGCTTGTGCGACGAGCGCGCCCAACCCCGCTCCCAGCGCCAGGCCGAGTCTCAGCACCGGCACCCCGAGCACGACCCTGCTCTCGATCCTGGGCGTGCTCCAGAGCCCCCAGACCGCGTCTGACCGACTGCCACCGCGCAAGATCTGGCACGGGCCGCACAGCACACCGCACGTCTACCCGTACGGAACCTACCCACCGGCAAAGGGGATCTACGCCGGCTACATCCGCAAGGCGCGCAGCCGGTTTGGCGCCAGCTACTACATCGTCCCCGCCGCCAACGTCAACCAGAATCAGCCCCAGCCCGCGCGCTGCTACCGCGAGCAACGGGCCGCGCTGCGCCACGAGCTGCCCACCATCCCGCGCAGCCTGCGCGGCGCGGCGCTCCCGCTGCAACCCCGATATCTCGCTTACCAGAAGCGACTGGCGATCCCGTACCCCGGAGTCTGCCTGCTCGCGCTCAACAGCACCGGCAACGGCGACGGATCCAGCTGCGGCTACAGCATCGCGGCGATCAAGTCCGGCCACACCCTAACCAGCGGCGCGCCGACCGGCGTACCCGTCGTCTACGGCCTCGCGCCCGACGGCATCCGCACCGTCACGCTCGTCTACAACCACCGCCGGCACCAAGAGGCGCTCACGGTTCGCGTGATCAACAACGTCTTCATCTTGCACAACCCACACCAACACCTGCCGCACGAGGGGTTCCCCGACAAGCTCATCTGGCGATCCACCGACGGCCAGATCATCAAAACCATCACATCGCTATAAACGCGCGCCCGCCCCAGGCCTGGCCCTGCCGCTCCCTCACCACCTGAGCAATTCGATCACTAGCTGCCACGTCCGCACGCCACGACCGCACCGTCCCAAGATCCGTTCACGTCGATCGAACAGCCCTGCGCGGAGCAAGAGTGCCGCTCTGTCGCCTTCGCAGTGGTGACACCTCGGCTTATCTCGAGGCCCGCCCCCGTGACTTCTGTTTGGAGACGGGTCAGAAGGCTCGTGGGCCGCACGCCGCTGCCGCTCGTTTGTATCTCGGTGCTTGTCGCTCCTGCGCGGTTCCTAGCGCGAGGTACCAGCCGTTGCCGCCGACGGCGTTGCCGCTGCTGGGCGGCGGTGGTGAGTTTGTCGGGTCGGCGAAGGTGGGCACCCCGTGCGAGCGCATGCATTTGGCAAGTGCGAGCAACTGCAGCTTTCTGCTCTCCGACGATGTCCCCTGACCGCCGGGGCTTTGTGCCAGCTTGGCGCAGGCTCGTTGGGCTGATTTGAAGGCGGGAGCGTTCGTGTTGATGTCGTTGGGGATGATCAGCCCACCGGTCGAGCTGGGGTCGGGGAAGTTCGCAACACCGTGCGCGCGCATGCACTGCGCGAGCCTGAGCAGCGGACCGCCGCTTGCGTCCGCCTGCGGGGTGTTTGGAGATCCGCAGGCGACGACGACGGCGGCGCAAATTAGCGCTGCAGACGCAGCAACCGGGGAGCGCAGGTGCGACGCCAAGCGGCCGGTTAGATTCTTCAGAACACGCGTGGTTGTACCCCTCGGCGCGTAACAGCGACGTAACGGCGTTCGCGAACGAGTTATGGACGAACGACCGAGTCCTGACTCGCCGCGGCACCCAATCAGCCCTTCGCGCGCGGACGAGACTCCCGCTCGGTCGTCCACGGGGCTGGGATCACTCGACTGCTGCTTCGGGACCTCGAGGACCCGGAGCGGAAGCGTCTGACCAGAGCGAACCGGCCCGTTGATACGCCCAAGGCTTCGTGAAAGCAGGTCTCTTGCTGCGCCCGCTCGACTCGAATGAACTGGCGTCCGCGCACCCGGATCTGGCGACTTGCGACGCTGCGACTCCAGGACCAAAGGAGCCCCTGGTTTCCTTCCGGCAAGAGGTCCTGCGAGGCAATCCGTGCTGGCGCCACCGAGGCGTTCGGAAGCAGGGCACGGCGCGCGGTTGGCCACACGATTGATCGGGAAAGCATCGAACACCCCATCTGCGATAGCAGGGCTCGTGGCGGAGTCGGCAAGGCCTTGATGGCCACCGGTTCGCTGGTGGGGGAGCGTGCATAGCGCTGCTGAAAATCCAGTGTGCCTGTGGATGGATTAGTTTCGGGATTTTGTTAGGGGTCTCCCTCTTGGCAGCCCGGCGCCCGAGTGAGATGGTGTCCCCGCGCCGCTACGCCGACTGTCGCCGGCCGGCGTGAAGCGGACCCAATTCGAGACTGAGGTGGAATGGCAACCCGGCCAAGCGTCTTGCACGTGAGTCAGGCCGAGGGCAGCGAATCTCTCCATCCGCGCTGCACGCGCTGTAGACGACGGCCGAGCGGACCGCCTTTCCCTGTGGACGACGCTTGGGGCACCATGCCGGCATTCCGCGTGTTGGTCACGCCGTTGGCGTAGGGCCGAAACGGTAGCTAAACGACGAGGAGAATCAGATGGATCGACGAGAGTTCCTAAAGCGCGGTGGCGCGGTAGTCGCCGGCGGAATGCTGGCCAACGTAGGGGCGTTCGAGGGCGCCGCGAGCGCCAGTCCGGGCAGCGGCCGGCGGCCGAACATCGTCGTCATCCTGGTGGACGAGATGCGCTTCCCGAGCGTGTTTCCAGCTGGTGTACGCACCCCTGATGAGTTCTTGCGCCGCTTCATGCCTAACGTGTATGAGCTGTGGCGCCATGGCGTGAAGTTCGAGGGCTACTACAGCTCGGGCAACGCGTGCAGCCCAGCCCGGGCGACGATCGCGACCGGCCTGTACCCCCACCAGCAGTGGCTGCTGGCCACCCGGACGACGAGCGGGCCGTCGCTGCAGCCCGGCTTTCCAACCTACGGCAAGCTGCTGCGGGCGCTGGGCTACCAGACGCCTTACTTCGGCAAGTGGCATCTGTCCAACCCACCAGCCAACGGCTCGTTGAACGGCTATCTGGAGAACTATGGCTTTCAGGGCTTCACGACGCCCGACCCGGTGGGCCTCAACGGCGAGGGAGCCGCCAAGGACGGGCCCGTGATCGCCGACGCCGCCGTCTCCTGGCTGCAGAAGTCAAGCGCCGCCGCCCAGCCGTTCTGCATCACGGTCAGTTTCGTCAACCCGCACGATAAGCAGTTCTTCTGGGCCGGCTCAGAGGGCGACTTCTACGAGCAGCTGTTCAAGGGCCAGTCGCTGAGGCCGGACATCACGGACTACAAATCGGTGCCCGTCGAGGATAGACCTCCGTCGTTGCCCTACCCGGCGGTGCCGCCCAATTGGGAGGCGGCGGCCGACCTGGCCGCGCACGGCAAGCCGATCACCCAGCAGGTGGTCCGGTCCATGCAGGAGGCGATATGGGGCGGGGCCTCGGACAACAGGTCCCCCGCGTTCACCGCTGCGTCTGGGAATGTGAACGCCCGCGGCTTTACGGTGATGCCGTCTCCCCTTCATCCCGACCAGCTCGGGGTGGCGATCGCCCCATACCGCTACTGGAAGCGGGGGCTTGACATGTACACGCTCGTGCAGCAGATGGTCGACGAGCAGATCGGCAAGGTCGTGGCCGCGGTGCCCAAGAATCAGCTGGCCAACACGGTGTTCGTGTTCGCGTCTGATCACGGCGAGTATGCCGGGGCGCACGGGCTGCTGTCGGGCAAGCTCGGAACCGCCTACGAGGAGGCGATCCACATCCCGCTGGTCGTCGTCGACCCCCGCGGCCGCTTTACCAAGCAGGTGAGCACGCCGCGAAGGCAGCTGGCCTCCAGCGTCGACCTTGCGCCGATGCTGGTGACGCTGGGCAACCGGGGCAGCACCTCCTGGATGACGGGGCAGTACGGGCGCATCTACGGCGAGCGGCTGAACCTGGTCAAGCTGCTGGCCAACCCACACGCCGCCGGCCGCGACCACGTCGTGTTCGCCACCGACGAGATCATCCCGGCCGCGATCAACTACGCGCACGCTCCCACGCACGTGCTGGCCGTCCGCACCCACGAGGCCAAGCTGGTCACCTACTCGCACTGGGCGCCCGGCAGCACCCGGATCATTCCATGGTCGGTCAAGCTCGAGTTCTACGATTACGCCACCGCGGCCGGGCGCGCCGAGACCCGCAGTCATCCCCACGACCCTCGCGCCAAAGCGCTGGCGCACAAGCTGTTTCACCAGTACGTGCCCCAGCAGATGGAGGCGCCGCTGCCGGTCTCGCTGCGATCGACCGTCCTCAAAGCTCGAGCCAGCTACGTCGCCTTCACCGCGCTGACGAACGCCTACACCTACAAGGAGCTCGGACCCCAACGGAAGCTCGCGACCATCCTGGGCTACGGCGGCGGCCCCTTCTAACCCGCGGGCACCACTGCGGTCTCACCAAACAGGTCCCAGGAGCGACGATGCGCGTTGCTCCTGGGACCTCCGCTGGCGCGGCCACTCCATTGCTGCCAACTGCCAAGAGTCCTCACACATGGATCGCCGGCCTGAAGCGACGCCACGCGCGCCAAGCCCCGCTCGCTTACACCACCATCGACAGACGGGCTACGAGGGCACCGAGAAGTTTGATCACGCGCACGTTGGCTTGACCGCGACGGGGGGCGGATGGGATCACCGGGCACGACATCTTCGTCCACGAGCGCGCCGGCCGGCGCGACCTTCCCTCCTTCTGTTTCCTTCACGGCTACGCGTCCAGCACCTTAGGACTGGCGTCATGGCCTTCAGCGACTCGGCGACCGGCGGCTGGGCATGTTCGACTTCCTCGGCTTCGGGCTGTCCGCCACGCCGCCCCAGCAGGTCTACTCGCTCCTCACCCAGGCCGCCATCGTCGCGGCGGTCGCGGCGCGGTTCGCCGCCGAGCGGGTAATGCTCGTCGCCCACGACATGGGCAGCTCTATGCGAGCGCTGGCAGCCGCCGTAGGTCCGGCGGGGTCCACGAGGCGCGGGCGAGCTCGCCGCCGATGAGCGCTTGAGAGTAGAAATGCTCGATCAAGCTGCTCTCGCGCAATGCGGGGTTGCGCTCTAGGAATTCCTCAAAGCTGTCGCCTCCCCAGCGCTGCATGTGCACCGCGACGAAGTGCAGCCAGGCACGCGTCATCGTCTCGTGATACTTCTCCTCGGCCCCGTGTAGTCGCGCGACATGGCGAATCGCGGCGGCCATGACCTCGGCCGCCTCGTCGATGGGATATCTGCGCAGGTAACTCCACGCCAACTCGAGGTGCTCGCGATGAGCGAAATCGGCCATGAGTCTCGAGAATCTGGTGGAGGACTTGCAGGTCGCATCTGCGCATGACCGCACAGTATCGACCCGGGCAGGGGCGGGCGCGACCCCGCTCAGACCCGGCGGGTCGGCAGCTCGATCACGCCCGATCGCGCTCCGGCCAACCGCCAAAGGCGACCGGCCCAAGCGGTCTTCGAGGAGCTGACGCAGCGGTCGGGCGATCTGTGATGGTTCGGCTATCGCTCTCAGAGCTCGTCAGCCGAAACCGGAAGTCTCGGCTCGGTCTTGACGCATGCCCGGTGCGGCGAAACGATTTGGTTTTGGCGGTCGAAACCCAAACTCAGCTTGACGGTGAAATCGCCCGGTTGCGGGTGTCAATCGGTCGTGAGGCCGCGGTGGTTGACAAGGCGCTAAACGACCATCCCTCCGCGTGCGAGGATGACTATCCACGATCGGGGCGGGTCGAGCACAGAGAGCTCAGTCGACAACTCGGTGCTCTCGGCCAACATGTGGCTCTAGCGCCATCGCGCAGTAAGGATCAGCTGGACTTACGTGCAGACTTCGCGACGCTTGTGTGCTTCGCCAAGACTCTGCGCACCGATGCAGAGGCCTGGCGGACAGCGTTTGAAGCCGGCCTCAAAGAGCTCGAGCGAGAGGAAAGCGCAGCGCGCGAGGAGCGCGAGAGATGGGCCGCGGAGCGTGAGATGCTTATGCGAAGGCGAGACGCTCTGCAGTTCAGGATTGATGAGACGGCCGGAGGTCTCGTGCACGCCAACGGCGGCGATTGTCGCAGAACGCCGCCCGTCTTCAGGCTTGGTGAAGCTGTCACTGTCTGTTCGGTAGCTGTCTTGAGCCCCCGCAGATGGTTCCGATTTCAGCGATACTGGCTCGTGACGCTCAACGCCTCTGGTGACCAGGTGCAAGTCAGACGCGGCTAGTGAGCAGGCCCGACGAGTTCGTGCCCGGTGTTGCGTCGCCGGCGGCGAGCGCTGCCCGATGGGGCGCCATGACGAGCCGCCCGACCGGACCCGTCCTCGATCTGGAAGAAAACTGTCGCCCCTGAGCTGGTGTGCCGGACGTGACCTTCATCTGCTCTGGGAAGCCCGTTCTTGGAGGACGCAATCCGGACGCTCACCGGCCTGCCCACGTCGACAGTCGGCGTGGTGCTAGCGGAGCAAGCCTCCATGGCAACCAAGACGAAGCTGGGGAAGCCCGGGCATCGGCTAGCTCGCCATGGTCGCCTGAGCCCCCCGACGTTGACCGCCAATCGGAGTGGGAATATGCTTGCCGCGCTTTGGGCCACGCCGGGCACTCGCACTCGCTTCACAGCGTCGGAAGCGAACGTTCCGCGTTTGTGTGGGATAACAGCATCGAGCCGGCGCTGGAGATTGAATCCGGCGAGACGGTTGAACTGGAGTGCGGCGACGCCTCAGGCGGCCAGCTGACCGCGACGTCGACCGCGGCCGATGTTCTCGGCCTCGACATGGCGCGGGTGAACCCGGTCACCGGGCCGGTCTATGTCAAGGGCGCGCAACCCGGCGATGTGCTCGCGGTAGAGATTCTCGAGCTCGTCCCGCAGCGGTGGGGCTGGACGGCGCTAATTCCGGGCTTCGGGCTGCTGGCCGACGAGTTTCCCGAGCCCTGGCTGCGCATATCCGAGGTCGACGCGGAGACGGGCGTCGTACGGTTCGGCGACCGCGTCACGTTGCCGTACCTGCCGTTCCCAGGCACGATCGGCGTCGCCCCAGACCAGCCGGGCGAGCATTCGGTGGTGCCACCGACCCAGTGGGGTGGGAACATGGATATCAAGCACCTGCGGCCGGGGGTCACTCTGTTACTGCCGATTGGGGTGGATGGCGCGCTGTTTTCGGTCGGAGATACTCACGCGGCGATGGGCGACGGTGAGGTGTGTGGAACCGCAATCGAGTGCGCGATGCGGATCACGGTACGGCTGTCGGTCGATCACGATCGCACTCTTCGCTTTCCGCAGTACCGGATCCCCGCCGGTCAGCTGGGTGAGACCGAGCTTTCGGCTTACCACGTGTGCACTGGGATCGGTTCAGACCTGTTCGAGGCAACGCGGGATGCCACGCGACAGATGGTCGACTACCTGATCGAGCATCACGGGCGCGAGCGGGAGGAGGCCTACGCGATCGCGTCGGTGGCGGTCGACCTCCGCATCCACGAGGTCGTCGACATGCCGAACTGGACGGTCGGAGCCTTCCTGCCCGAATCAATCTTCGGTTCCGGGGTGGGCGCCCGATAGCCACCGACCGTCAGCCACCCGCAGACACCCAGGTCGTCGAGGCCGCGCCGGGGGGGTCCCCGCAAGCGCCGTCGCACGGGCTGCGCCGAGAGCTTCGATTCTGGGAGACGATCGCGCTCTCGATCGCGATCATGGCACCAACCGCGGCGATGGCGCTCAACGGAACAGCCCCAGCCGGTCTGATCGGCCGCGCGGTGCCGCTAGCGTTTCTGTTCGCGGCGATCGGCGTGCTGTTCGTCGCCTACGCGTTCATTCGCCTCAGCCGGTACTTCAGCCACGCGGGCTCGGTCTACGCTTTCGCCGGCGCTACGCTCGGTCCGCAGGCCGGCTTCTTCGCCGCGTGGGCGTTGTTCGGCACGTATCTCGCGTTCACGTGCGCGAGCACCGCAGAGGCCGGAACGTTCGGCGTCGCGTTCCTTCAGAGCACCGGGATCGCCAAATCCCCCGACTACATCTGGATCGCTCTACTCGCCGGGGTGATCATCGCGCTGCTGGCATTCGGCGACATCCGCAGGGCGACCCGGACGCTGCTCAGCTGCGAAGGAATCTCGGTGACGTTCATCGTGATCTTGATGATCGTGATCGTCGCCAAGCTGATTGCAGGCACGCCGCCGAACCATCAGACGATCACGATTGACGCCTTCAAGCTTCCGCCTGGCACGTCGTTCTCCGCTGTGGCCTCCGCGGCCGTGTTCGGTTTTTTATCCTTTGGGGGCTTTGAGGGGGCGGCGGCGCTCGGGGAAGAGACCCAGAACCCGCGTCGCGAGATTCCACGCGCGATCCGCAACGCCGTAATCGCCACCGGCGTCTTCTACGTGCTCTGCATAACAGTCCAGACGTGGGGCTTCGGCGCCAACGCCGCCGGCGCGAAGGGGTTCGCGGCGTCTACCGCTCCGCTTGGAGAGCTTGCCAACAGCTACGTCGGCGAGTGGATGGCCGACGTGATCAACGCGGGCGCAACAATCAGCGCGTTCGCCAGTGGGCTCGCCGCTACGGTCGCCGCGGGACGCATCCTGTTCGCGCTCAGCCGCGAAACACGTGCAGAAGCCTTCCTGGGCCGCACGTCGACGCGGACCGGGGCGCCCGCTCAGGCCCTCGTGATTGTGCTGCTGATCGGGATCGGCGCCATCGTCGTGCAGCGGCTAGCCGGCGTCTCGGCTACCAACGCGTTCTTCTATCCGGGGACGATCGGTGTCCTCGCGATGCTGGTCGCCTACATCGTCACGAACCTCGGGGCGATCAGCTTCCTGTTCATTCGGGGCCGAAGAGCCCCGGTCTATGAGATCGTCGTGCCGCTGCTCGCGATCGTGTTCCTCGGCTACACGATCTACAAGAACGTTGTCGGCGTGAGCTTCCCGTACGACCGCTTCCCGCTTTGGGTCGGCGCGTGGCTCGTTGTTGGCCTGCTGTTCATCCTCGTACAGCCCGGCCTAGCCAAGCGGATCGGCTTGCGCCTCTCCCGTGACGAGGGAGTCGATCCCTCGCATTCATCCTGAGGGCGACCGCGGCTAGGTGTACCGCCAGTTGCTTGACGAGGCTGGTAGCCCCGGGGACCCAGAGTTCCATCCTGCGTTTCTCGTGGCGCAAGCATGTCACGGAGGACACCAGGTCCCGCTCCGCGCCGAAACAGATCTGACACCGGCTTGCGACAGGAGTGCCGCATTTGTCGCCCTCGCGGCCACTGGCCCGCGACTTTCGCTCAGGCTACTCGCAGGCCCCGGACCAGCAGTGACGTGCACGTGTCCTGCGGTGGTCGACGCGCCTGATCGTTCGTGACGGCTAGTGAGCTGCTGGAGGCCGGGCGATTACTTCTGGCGCGTGGTGCAGGCCGGCTCGCCTACGCTGCAGACCATGTTGTACTTCTTGACGAAGGCGTTCAGCGCGTCGGGATCGGTCAGGTCGACGCCGGCCGCCTGTGCGGCGACAGCGAATGTCTTGGCCGGGCCCCAGGCGTCGGGATCGTTGACCGCCTCGAGCATCTCGTCCTGGAATTGCTCGACGGCTTGGCTTGCCTTGCTGAGTGGCTCGGCGGGTACGCCACGCACGCGGCCGGCATAACGCACCCAGTCGGGCAACACCTCGGGCACGCGCTCGAAGAACACCGGCTCACGTGTGACCTTGCGCGCCAGCCAACTGGTCATGAAGATCTCGACCACCACGACGCTCCAGCGCAGCGGCCCGCCGTGGTTGTAATCCGCGCCGAACCAGATCGCGGTCTCCACGACGTCCTCGGCGTCCGCATCGCCGCGCCAGTGCTGGCCCTCCGGTGAGGCGAGGAACTCGGCGTGCAATCGCTCGCGCTCCTCGACCGAGATCTCCTGGTAGTCCTCGGACAGTTCAAAGCCGTTAGGCAGCCGCCTGACCCGGCCCTCGATCAGTCCCCGCAAAGCGTGGACGTCATCATCGACTGGCGGGTCGTAGGTGTGATCGAGCATGTACAGACCCGCCTCGATCCGCGCCCTGGCTTCCCCCGGATCGAGCTTCCTGAGGGCCAAGCCAACGCCATTATGCGCTGGGGAGCTCAGCTTGCTGCGCACCTCGTTTAGCGGACCGGCCAAGAACGCGTCCTTGACCAGTCCCCCCAGGTTGTGGTCGATGTAGATCCCCAGGGTGTGCCGCTCGCCGTCTGGTGGGGCGAACTCGATCAACACGCTGACGCCGTCGTCGAACGCCTCCTCATACATCAGTTCGATGGCCACAGGCTCGGCATGACCCAGCCGGGCCGCCCACGGCGGCTCAGACACGCCCCGACCAGCGAGCCGGTCGGCCGCCGCGCGCGCCTTCTGCGCGTGTGACTCGCTGCCGACCGCGCTCAACGCTCGCAGCGCCGCGAGCGCCTTGGGCGAGCCCTTGCGCTCGAGCGCCCGGACTAACGCGAGCAGGAACAGCACCTCGGCGTCGCCATCGATCAGCTGACGGCCTCTCCACATCGAGATCAGCTCCGACGCCCAGCATTCCGCTTCCAGGACGTCCTTCAGCGTCCCCACACTGCGAAGGACAGTCGGCACAAGCCCGTCCATCAGCTGGGCCAGCTCTCGGCTCAGTGAAACGCCCGTGCCGCCGCTGCCACCTCGTGCCCGACGCGTCGTGCGCCGATCCTGCTGTCTACGCCGCTTCTCGCTCATGGCACCGCAGACTAAATCCGCCCCCGGCTAGAACCAGCTCAGCTTCCCGCAACCTCCACGAAAGACATGTCAAACATCCCGTCGGCTGGTTACAGGCAACAGATGCGGATCAAGCCGGGCGCACAAGCGAAGCTCCAGCTTCCCAAATAACAGTTGTCGAGACCGAGGTTGATCAGCCTCACTGCCGCGCGATCGCCCCAGTCAATCTCGTGCTCAGCCCAGCCCCTGCGAGACGATCGCATTCGCCGCCATGGCGGGCCACGGGCCCACGACCACCGTGCCGACAAAAACGCGCTCCGAATTAGTCGGGCGCCGGAAACGCACGGTCGCGTTCGCCCAATTCGAGCGCGAGGATTGCAAAGCTAAGCGACTGCCCCGGCTCCTGGCTCCGTCGCCGGAGCAGGCGCGATGACGAGACTCTGCCAACTCGCTGAAGGCAGCAGCCAGCACGCCCACCCCGCGGCTCCTGAGTTCGAGCAGCAGGGACAGGTCGAGAAGGCGGCCGCCGGACACCTCCTTCCGAAAGAGGAGCCATGTGGAATTCGCCGACGACGCACCCGCTTGGCGCTCAACGCGGGCTCCCACATTGGAGGGCCAGAGCTCTGGCTTTGGCGTCGCACGGGCTATTCCGCACGCGCCTCGGCGACGGTGCTCTCATGCTCGTCGGTAACCGAACAGCACTTGTCCGACGGCGTCGCTGATGCTTTCTCGCTCAGCCGCCGCCGCGACACGCGTGAGCGCCTGCGGGGCGGCTGATGCGCTGGCGTTTCGCGGCTGTCGCTCTCGTGGCTGAGCTGGGCACCGGGATCTGACGAGGACGACGGGCAGGTGGGTGGTGACGCGCTTGCATGAGTGCTTCATACCTCGAAAGCGAAGAGCACGAGCGCTCCACGCGGCATGATCCCCCGCACCAGCTGTCATGCCGGCTTCGGGCACAGCGGTGTTCCCGGAATGAAACCGGCATAGCGCACACGGACGCGGGCCGCGGTCCTCGTTTGGACGGCGGGTCCCGGGTGCCTGCTCCGTTTGTCAAGGCCGGTTGAGAATTGACCCCGTAGCGCCGGTCGAGAATTGACCCCCTTGTGGGTTCTGTCAGAGCGCCCGTCGTCGCGAAGGTCGAGCCCCGAGGGGCGAGGCCTGAGCGGCGATGGGCGCTTTAACCGCGTCTCGCGAGGGGGTCCTGGCTTCCGCCGCGCCGCTGGTTATGGTCGCTGTGTGCCTGAGGGTGAGTTCCTCCGCGTGAGTAATCGTCATGCCGCGGCGGCGCCGGCGATCGAAGAACGGCCGGGACGCTATCTGGCGTATTTCGAGAACAAGTTCGGCGAGCAGCTCGTGTTCGTGCACGAGGACGGCGAGCTTGACGCCACGGTGTTCGGTGGCGATGTTGGTTGGGAGCCACGGCGCGTGAGGGACGCCGGCGGTCGGCCGGATGTCGGGCACCTGGTCCTGGGCGAGGAAGAGCATGCGTTTCTGACGGCGTGCTGGATCGCGACGGCGTGGCGACGCGACGATGCTCGGCTTGCTCCCCCGAGCGGCGTAGTCGCCGAAATCCGCGCGGTCTGAGGCCTTCGGTGGGGTTTCGGTCGCGGATCGGCGCGTTGTGAGGCGTTCTAAGGGCCTCGGCGAGGGTGCCGAGGGTGATGGGTCAGGCGATTTCGGTGGTCTGGCGGCCGGGGTGGGGGCCGAGGTCGCGGTCTTTGAGGCGGTAGCTGTCGCCTTTGAGGGAGAGGATCTCGGCGTGGTGGATGAGCCGGTCGACCATTGCGGTGGCGGCCATGTCGTCGCCGAAGATCTCGCCCCAGAGGCTGAAGGGCTTGTTGCTGGTGACGATCAGGCTTCGGCGTTCGTAGCGGCGGGAGACGAGCATGAACATCAGGCTCGCTGCTTGCGGGTCGAACGGGATGTAGCCGACCTCGTCACAGACCAGCAACGGGATCCGATCGAGGCGATCGAGCTCGGCGTCGAGCTTGTCCTGGCGTTGGGCGTCGGCGAGGAACGCGACCCATTCGGTCGCGGTCTTGAAGATCACGCGGTGGCCAGCGAGGCAGGCGCGGATCCCCAGCGCGATCGAGATGTGCGTCTTGCCGGTGCCCGGCGGTCCGAGCAGGATCACGTTCTGTTTGGCGTGCAAAAAGTCGAGCTGCCCGAGATGCTCGATCACCTGCTTCTTGACCGACCGCTGGAAGGTGAAGTCGAACTCCTCCAGCGTCTTGTGCGCGGGGAACCGGGCGGCGCGGATCCGTAGCCGGCCGCCGGAGGACTCCCGGGAGGACAGCTCGGTCGAGAGCAAGGCCTCGGCGAACCGCTCATAGCTCCACTCCTCTTGGCGGGCGCGCTCGGCGAGGTTCGGCAGCGCCCTGGCGGCCGCGGGCGCTTTCATCGCGCGGAACAGGTGCGTCAGCTCCGAGGTGCTGCGGCTCATGCGATCAGCTGGTCATAGACAGACAACGGGCGTCGCTCGACGACCACCTCGTCCTTCTGGCCGCGGCGTTCGCGCAACGCCCGAGCGTGCTCGAGCGCGGTGACAGTCCGGTGCTTCGCGAACACCCTTTCGTGGCGGCAGGCGAGCTCGCCCGTATCCAGCGCGACCGCCATGATCTCCCGCTGGCTGACACGAACCTCGACACGCCGGCCGACGAGGTTCGGGTCAAGCGAGTAGTCGTTGGTGTCAAACCGCAGGTGCGGATCGGGCGGCACCCGCAGCACCCAACGGCGGTCCAGATCAGGCTCGCGGTCGGGCAGCGGCCGCATCACCTCCCGCTCCTCGATCAGCCGGTCGATAGGGCGGGCCCGGAGCGCCTTGTGCGTGCGCGCGTTCGCCTTGGCGAACCACGCGTCGAGCTGCAGCTGGTAGTCGAGATGGTTCGCGAACCGTCGGCCCGGCTCGAAGTTGGTCTCCAGATACCCCTGCAGCCGCTCGACACAGCCTTTCGCCTGGGGATCTGAGGGCTCGCAGAAGTGCCAGTCGACCGGCAGCCGCCCGCAGAACGCCGCATAGCTCTCGGTTGGCCGGCCGCCGCCGGCGTGCAGACACCCTTCACGGTCCCAGACCATCAACTCCGGCAACGCGCCGATCGCCCACAAGCAGCGGCTCATGCCCCACAGCACGTCCGGCGCCTCCTTGCTGAACACCAAGGCGCCTGCGCCGGCGCGCGAGTACCCCAAGCAGCAGACCACGACCCACGCGCGGCGGACCTGCCCGTGACCGACCGGCACCAGCGCCGAGGGCTCCCACAGATCCCACTGGCAGATCTCGCCAGGCCGATACACCGTGCGCTGATGCGTCCTGAGCTTCAAAAAGATCGGGCGGACCTCGCGCAGGTAGTCATCGACGATCGTCTTTGAGCCGTCGAACCCCAGCGGCTCGATCTCCTCCCGCACCCGCACCCCGGAGAGCTTCGGGTCGTCCTTCAACAGCCGATGGATCTCATCCTTGAACGGGTCCAGCCTCGACGGCCGCTCCGGACACCTGAACGCCGGCGGCTGATCCGACCGCAACGCCGCCCGGATCGTGTTGCGCGACAAGCCAGTCCGGCGCACCAGCTCCTTGACCCCAACCCCACGAACGAAATGCTCCCGCCGCAGCTCCGCCCACCGCTCCACGTCCAGCACGCCTCCTCCTGGCCCTCGATCAACACGAACGAGACCAGGCTCACGATCACCCCGGACGCCTCCGCCACCATCCAGGGGGGTCAAATCTCAACCGGCGAAGGGGGGTCAGTTTCTCACCGGCGCCGACACCGTTCAGCCTTTTCGACCGCGCGACCGTGGTCGGAAGCACAGCAGGCACCTCATAGAACTCTTGAACGTCTGCGTACGAGGCAGGCGCTCCACGCGACCAAAAGACCAAGAGGTGCCTATTGCAGAGATTTTGAGCGGCTTAAGGGGCTCGAACCCTCGACCTTCTGCATGGCAAGTGTTGGCAGGGGTTGATCGATCGTGACCGGCTCGCGATGTGACCCGTGGTTATGGGGCTTTGCGTCATCCAGAGTGATGCTGTCATGACCAGCTGACGACGTCGCGGGCTCCCACGAGGCTTCCATCGCCTCCGGTGCATCCAGCTATGACATGACCGGTGCGTCGACCGCGAGCCCGTGGTGAGCACAGCCGGCCTGAAGCTGGCGGTCGTACGTCAGCACCGCACCGATCCGATCGCGCTTCTTGAGCTGTATGGCCGCGTCGAGGTGAATCGCGTCGAGAGCACGGACTTCTACCGGCTCGAGCTGCGACGCGCGCCTCAACGCCAATGTGTCGAGTCGTTGCATCAGCACCGCCGCCAGCAGTTCTTCTGCACGCTCTTCAATGCCTTCGCGACGTCCAAGGCGCCGCAGCTCAACCCGCAGTACCGCAGAAGACCAGAGTGCCTCGTACTGCGCCATCGTGTCCCGAATCACTTCAGCGTCGGGCTCAGCGAGCAATACTCGACCGAGCGCGGAGGTGTCGACGTACAGCCCCGCCATCAGTACGGGCGCTCCCGATCGGCCTCAAGCAGCCGATCGGTTGTGCCCGCGGGATGCCGCTTGGCTGTAGCGAGATGTCGGTCGATAACCGCCAGCCAGTCTGGTGGCGCGGTGTTTCCGTCGTCAGCAGCACGCCGTACGACGATCTCGTCGCCATCGAGGTCCTCAGGATCGACCTCCACGCGCACCTCGTCACCTCGATCGAGTTTCAGCGTTGCTGGTTCTCGCACGCCACAGAGTTTCGCAGCACCGAAGGACAAAGGCGAAACGGGCGCAGCTGCCACCAGCTAGGGCTTCAGTAGGTCGGCATACTCAGCGATCATCTGCGACCGGCGCATGGTGCGACGGCGGGCGTCCGCGAGTTCGTGGATGTAGACCGCCCGCGTGACGTTCGCATTGCGATGATCAAGCAGGAACGCGACGTCGTCAGCGCTCTCGCCGGCTAAGAGGGCTCGGCTGGCGGCGGTATGGCGGAAGCTGTGCATCGACGGCAGCGTTCCGCGGGGAACGGGAACCGGGCGGCCTTGTTCGTCCCGCGCGTGAAGCTCAGGGAAGGTCGGATTCCCGTGCTCATCGCTTGCCTGGAGCTGCGCGCCCCGTAGGGTACGGATCACGTTGCGCTGTCCAAATGGCCGTCCCGTCCGCGTGCAGAACGCGAAGTCGGTCGCCTGTGCGTGGGACGATCCCAGCTTGTGCCGCCCGAGGATCAGCGCCAGCTCCTTGGGAATCGGGACGATTCGTGCCGACCGATCCGTCTTCGTCGGACGACGATTCCCGTAGCGGTCTACCTGCCAGCCGAACTCAATCTCGGCGTCATCTAGGTCGCGGAGTCGAACGTCCGCCCACGTGAGCGCGAGCAGCTCCGAGAGCCGCGCGCCGGTCAGCGCGGCAAGGGTGAATAGCGTGCGGAAGGGTTCGGCCGCAGCCTCGATCGTCTGCTCGAGCTCGCGTCCTTCGAAGATCCGTCGGCGCCTTCCCTGCGACGGCTTCGGTCGCTCCGACGGGAGCAACAGCGACACTGGATTGGTGCCAGACCAGCCGAGGCGCCGTGCGGCGTAACGGTAGACGCGGTTGGCGACGCCGATCACGATCACGATGCTGGACTCGGAGAATCCGTTTCCTCTCAGCTCTCGCACGAGCGTCGCTAGGTCATCAGGCGAGATCGAGTCGAGCCGCCGGCTCCCGAGGGCCGGAAGAAGATGGCGGTCGAGTGCACTGCGGTAGCACTCCTGCGTACGTGGACGGAGATCGCGCACCGGCCCATCCAGCCATTTGGCGGCGCCGTCGACGAACCGAAGACTACGATCCGCAGCGACGCGCTCGCCGCGGTTGCGGCGACTGAGAATCTCGTCTCGGAGGGCGCGGGCCGCCGTTATTCCACCTTCGACGGTCCGCCAGCGCTGCTTTCCGCCACCGTCCTTGAAACCGACCTCGTACACGCCAGACGGCCGCCGGTAGATGTTGCGCTCGACCCGCACGCGGCGAGGACAACTCAGATCCTTGGACATCTGCGCCACTCACGCGGCGTCCGCGATCGCTGTCAGGTGGCGAGGACGGCCGCCGGATCGCCTCCACTCATCCAATACCGTCCGGCGAAAGAACAGCCTGCGACCGCGACCGTCTTGCTCGGCTGGGATCGCCCGCGCCGCCGCGAGCCTCCGCAGCGTGTCGCGATGCAGGCCGAGGTACTCGGCCGCTTGGCGCGAGTCAAACCACTCGTCGCGATCATCTCGCTCACCCCCAAGCCGTGTGATGACTGCCTCGGCCACACGCTCGGCGAGGCGATCAAGCAGTGCGTCAATGACTGAGCCATTCTCGGCGCGAGTGTGACCAGTCCCCGGGCTTTGGACCGCTGCGGCGATGCCGAGGTCCGTGCTAGGGAGACCTGGTTCCAGAAGCAGCCGGCCGGATTGCCGACGCTCCCGGGTGGCGTACGCTGACATTGTCGTGACCTCCTACGTAGGTCGCGGCCTGGCCCCGGGGTGTTGCGTCACCGCCGGGGCCGCCTATTGCTGTTTACAGGTCAAGACTACAGAGCCCATCGGACGGAACCATCCGTCTACGGATGTAGCCTAGAGTCAATGAGTCGAAGGATCGATCCTGACGATCTCACCGATGCTCAAGGCGTCGCCGACATCCTCAAGCTCTCGCATCGAAACAGTGTCAGCCTCTACCAGCGGCGCTACGCCGACATGCCACGGCCCGTAGTCGACCTCGGGGATGGGCGCGTCAAGCTCTGGCTGCGGCCTGACATTGAGCGGTGGGCCGCCAAGCAGGCGGCGAACGGCCGCATCCGTCCTGCACGCCGAGTCGTTCAATGACGATGCCGGCCTGACTCGCTCGCAGCCGGGGGATCCTCATTTCTGATCGAGCGATCCCTCTCGAACCGCACAGCATCCACTCCCGATTTGGTGACGGTCTGGATGGCCGTCGCCAAATCGGGAGTACCCCAGCCGGAGGCGGCGTTGGAACCACGCGAGCGTCTTGCGAGCTGCCGCAGCCGTCGCCTATAACGCGGCCGGATGAGGGCCTGAACCCGGCATCTCGGAGAGGACGAGCGTCTGGTCCAGGCCGAGCAGGGAAACGCCGGCCGCGAGCAGGCCGTCTTCCCGCGGCTCGTCCATCTCGGCGATCTTCGAAGTCCGACCATGACGATCGCTTCCTAGGCCGAGCGCTCGTGCGCCCGTCGATGCGCTCGCGACTGGCTCGTCGCCAACGCCATCGTGCCGGTCCTCGCGGCGCACACGATCGCATCCGTGGCATTGCGAAAGCACGGCTGAAGACGGTCGCGCGACCGCCCGTTGAAGCGATCGCACGCGAAACGCCGACGCTTCAACGGAAGCGATCGTCAGCTCGGACGACCGCTGGTGCATGGAAGCACCCACGGCGGCCGTCCGGAGCGCGCTGTTGGATTACGCCTACACCGGCGACCCCGGCGCCACTGCTGCTTCGGTGCGGAGAGGGGCAGTCTGAGCGAGAGTGTCGCGTAGGCGCGACGATGCAGCAGTGGTTACGAGGCCGTTTCGGCCTCCGTTCGGGCTCGGGTTCCCGGGATTGCCCTATCGCTGAAGCCAGCAGTGAGGAGGGCGCCGGTCTGTGAGAGCATCGAGCGGATGGAACTGGGGGTGCACCTGCCTTTGATGGAGTTCGGGGATGAGGGGCAGTCGCTGGGCCGCCTGCAGGCCACGGTTGACGCGGCGGGGCGGTCGGGATTCGTGGCTGTATCGGTCAATGATCACTTCGTGTTCTCTACACCATGGCTGGATGGGCTGACGGCGCTGGCGGCTGTGATCGACCGCACGGGGGAGTTGACGTTAGCGACCACGATCTCGCTGGCGGCGCTGCGCGGGCCGGTGCCGCTGGCAAAGGCGTTGGCGGCGCTGGATATCCTGTCCGGCGGACGCCTCGTGGCGGGGGTCGGTCCGGGATCCTCTGATCGCGACTACGACGCCGTCGGGATTCCGTTTGACGACAGGTGGAAACGGTTTGACGAGGCGGTGAGGATTCTGCGGGCGCTGCTTTGTCAAGAGCGTGCGCCACAGGAGACGCGGTACTTCACCGCGCCTGATCTTCGGTTGGCGCCGGCGCCGCGCCAGAGCGGCGGTGTTCCGCTGTGGATCGCAAGCTGGGGATCGGCGGCGGGGCTGCGGCGCGTAGCCCGATTGGGCGACGGCTGGCTTGCGTCCGCTTACAACACCACCCCTGAACAGTTCCTCTCCGCGAGGGCGCTGCTGGGTGACGAGCTTCGCCGCCAGGGCCGCCGCGCCGAGCAATTTCCGAACGCGTTGGTGACGATGTGGACATGGATAACTGAAAGCCGGGTCGAGCGCGAACGCGTTCTGGCCGATGTCCTCGCCCCGCTGCTGAAGCGCGACGTCCACGAACTACGCGACCAGATCTGCGTGGGCTCCGCTGCGCAGTGTGCCGAGCTGCTGTCGCGCTACGCCGGCGCCGGATGCCAGCGCGTGTACCTCTGGCCGCTGGGAGACGAGCCTCGACAGATAGAGCTCGCAGCCGCCGAGGTCGCGCCCCGCATCGACTCCTGACCCAACCGCGGACGACTCCAGACGCCTGCGCCGCCACGCACGGCAACACAAGTGACCCCAGATCGTACGAGGGACACTCCTCGGTTCACGAAGGCTCAGCCGTTTGGACGCTGCCGGCGTCCCGGCCCGCGACTTCTGCTTCGGCCGGGCGGAGAGCGAGAGCGGCAGCGTCGCGATTAGAGCCGTGTCGGCGACAAACCGGCAATCCGCTGAGTGATCGGGCGAGGCAACGCGACGCGGTTCGTCAACAACGGCCGGTCGGCTCGAGGGAGGCCCGGACCTCGCGTCGGGTGCGCAGCACGACGACCCAAGTGCCAGGACCGGCGAGCGCAGCGTCAAGCCGCCGCTGCCGATCGATGGGGGGTAGCCGGTTTGCGTCTGAGTTTCGGTAGACCTGTCGCTGATTCTCACCGCCGCGAGGTTTTTGGGCGGCATCGGCGATGTAGAGGGCATGCACTTATCCCCAACTGACGCAGAGCTACATGCACTCATCCCTAACTGACGCAGAGCTATTGGCGCGTTCTGCGTCCGATCCGTCTGAGTTCGCGGTCCTTTATGAGCGCCATGGCTTGGCGGTGCGGCTGTACGTCCGTCGAAGGGTCGGCTCGCAGAACGCCGACGATCTCGCAGCTGAGGTGTTCGCTCGCGCCTTCGGCGCCCGCGAGCGTTTTCGGGCCGAGCACGACAGCGCGCTGCCGTGGCTGCTTGGTATCGCCACCCATGTGGTCGCGGATCATCGACGGACTGAGAAGCGCCGCCTGGCGGCGCTGCAACGTCTAACCGGGCACCGGGAGCAGGCGATCGCACACCAAGACGCGCTGCCTGCTGCCGAACTTGTCCGCGAACTGCGGCGTCTAGCCGCACCTGACCGCGACGCCTTACTTCTTGTCGTCTGGGGCGAGCTCTCGTATGAGGAGGCGGCCACCGCCCTCGGGGTACCGATCGGCACCGTCAGCTCCCGGATCACCCGGGCGCGGCGCCACCTCGCCAGCGCAATCGCCCACACCGACCCGTCTGAGCCGACCGAGCTCCGCACCGAACCGACCAATGCCTGAGAGGAACACCCAAATGGACCCGTTGCTTGCCCTACGCGATGTCGGCATCGTCGCTCCTCAGCCCGATGATGCCGGTGACCGTCGTATCCGCACCGCTCTCGACCGAGAAATCGCGCGGGTATCACGCTCCGCTCCCGGTGACGTCCGCAAACCGCGTCGACGCGCTCGACGCGTCGGGCGCCGGGCGCTGGCGCTGAGCGTGCCGGCCACAGCGGCGGCCGCCACCACCGCGACCTTGCTCCTGACCGCCGGTGGTGCCTCCGGGCCGAGCCTGGCGAGCGCCGCGATCATCCGCCACGTCCGTGCCGAACTGACCGCCCCGCCCGGCCAGATCCTGCACGAATCCGCCACCGTCACGCTCCCCGATGGTTCCTCGATGCCGTTCGAGCTCTGGACGCAGACCGGCGGGACGGGCGTCTACCGCGTGATCAAGGACGGGCAAGAGGTCAGCCTCTCGGACACCAAGAACGAGATCTACAACCCGTCGACGAACACGGTCACGGTCTCGCCGCTCCCGCCGGCGATCCACCAGCTCGAGGTCTCAAAGGGGGGCGATCCGGCGGCCGAGCTGAAGCGGATGGTCGAGTCGGGCCACGCCACGGCGACCCCGACCACGTACAACGGGACCCCGGCGTACAAGCTCAGCGTGAACCCGTCAAGCGACACGCTCCTGAACGGCACCGCGTACGTCGCCCGCAGCGACTACCGGCCGCTCGAGCTCGACTCCACCTCACATCCCGGCGCGAAGGTCGTGTTCTCGGCATACGAATACCTCCCCGCGACCCCAGCCAACGACGCCCTGCTCGCCGTCACGAGCGCTCATCCGCGCGCGACGGTCGTGAACCAGCCGTGAACCAGCCGGGCTAGAGCCGGCAGCCTGCCGGGCGGGTCGCCTCACCGCGACGCGTCCGCCAGGCGGGCGACCATGTTGAGCCTCACGCAGCCGAGCACGAGCGAGTCGCCGCCGGCCACCACCGACCCGCTCCATCACGCCGTCGAGGAACTGCTCGTGGAGCTCAGGCGGGATCGCGCCGAGGTGGCAGACGAGGCAGACGGTGCGGGCGAAGGTCCGCGGCTCCGGGAAGGAGCAGATTTCCGCCGCTCGAACGGAACGGCGAGACTCCCCCTTTCACGAAGTATCGGTTATGCGCTACAGCGCATAACCCCTGTTTCGTGAAACGGGAAGCGAGTCGGCATTGCGTCCGAGCGGCACAGTGGGCCGTGAAGTCGCGGCTCGGGCTCCTCAGGAGACGTGCTGCGCGACTTCATCGCCTCTCCTTGGTACCACGAGCTCCATGCGCACGCCAGGCCCAAGCTCAGTTTGGGTGGCGTGCACGGGGGCGAACCCAACGCGGCGGTAGAACGTGTCCGCGTGCGGGTTGGCTGTGACCGAAATGCGGGTGATGCCATCGCGCTTTGCCATTTCAGTCAGTTTTGCTACGAGGCGCCGCGCGATCCCCCTGCGCATCCACTCAGGATCGATGAACAGGTCCTCGAGCTCGAGCACCAAGCCTTCGAGAGCCAGCCCGGTGGCAAATCCGAGGATGGTGCCATCGACGGCGACGGCAACTTGGGTCCTTCCTTCGCTAATCCCACTGTCCGTCAGCTCCAGGGCCTGCGGGTTGGCCAGCAGCATCTCTCGGTCCCCCGCATTGGAGAGCGACGATCTCCGAAACAGGTCGCGCAGAGCAGGTAGGTCACCAGAGTCAGCTGTGCGGATTCGAACGAGCATCACCGGTCAACATGCTCACAGTCTGCCGGCCCTCAGCGGGCTCGCTGGATCACTCATCCGTCAGCCAGCTTCGTTGCAGCGTTCTCGATCACGGGGTTGAGCGGAGCGTGGTGCGCGCGATTTGAGGGAGGGTGTGGCGCAGGATAACCAGAGCGCGATCAGCCGCTGGACGATCGCACCGCGGGGTCTGCTTCGTTGAACGGCGCCGAGCCCCGTCCGTTGGTGGACGAGGCCCGGGCCGGTTCGCTCTTGGTGTCTAGTGGTGGTGGTGCTTTTTGTGGTGCTTGGGCGCTTTGAACGTGACCTTCTGGGATAGCGTCCGCGACCGTCCACCGCCGAGCACCTGCGTGATGTCCAGCGTCACCTTCAGCGTGTGGTGGCGTGCGAGCAGGCGCTTACCGCGCCGGTTCAGCGAGATCTTCACGACCTTTGACTGTCCGGCTGTGAGCGTCAGGCCGCGCGCCGAGCCGACGGTAACCACGAGCTTGCGGATCTTCGGCTTCGTGCGAGCGGTGATCGCGATGATCTTGTGGCCGCGGAGCTTCTCGGTCACCGTCATCCGGAACGCGAGCTTGCAGGTGGCTCCTGCGGCTCCCGTGCAGGTCACCCGGAGGGTCGCGGTCGTGCCCTTGACCTTGGTGTGGCCGATCAACGTATGGCCATTGCTAGGCGGTGGCGGCGATGCCGGGATTTGTACGGTCGCGTCAGGGCCGGCGAGGGTCTCGAAATCGCTGGTCGCGACCGCGCGATAGTGCAGCGTCCCGACGGGCAGGCCGGAGACCGCCGCGCTGAACGCCGTCTGGACCTCTGACGGGGTCAGGGACTGAACCGCCGTGCTCTGCCCGTAGCTGGTCGTGGGGCCGAACTCCACATGCACCTGCACCGGAGCCCCGGCGGGGTTCACCGACCCCCCGAGCGTCGCCTGGCCGACGGCAACCCCGCTCGCGGGAGCGGTCTGCACGGTCTCGGGCTGGTAGGCCTGCGCGAACAGCGCGCGTGGACCGTTGGTGGTGGTCGTGAACGCGAAGAACGGCGTGCCGACCGCGTTGGCCGGACAAGCGGCACCGTCCTGGGTGAACGGATCGGCCGGACACGTCGACGCCACCGGCGCTCGCACGTCGGTGATGCCGTCGTCAGACGCGAGCGGGGTTGTGGTCGGAATCGCGCCGGTGTCGATCTTGAACACCGGGCTGGCGGGGTTGCCCTCGAAATGACCGACGAACGTCGACGTCGCGCCATTCTGGGTCTCATGCCAGGACACGTACGGGGTGTTGTGCGAGAAGACGATGTCCGGTCGCGTCGAGTCAAGGCCGCTGTGGGAGATCGGCTGTCCGTTGTTGAGCAGGTCGAAATGGTCGCCGGCGGCGTCCAGCCTTGCGACGAACACCGAATGCGGCCCTCTGTTGGCGCTGCTCTCATCCCAGGCGATCCACGGTGTCGTCGCCTTCCCGGCGACCATGGTCCCCGCGGTCACGGTCGGGTTCTCGGCCCCGGTGCCGGCATTCAGGCCGGTCGCCGACGCCGCGTCGAGCGAGCAGGCCTGTTCGTTGGCGGTGTTCTGCCCGCACTCGCCGATCCCGTTAGGGCCACTGGTGTTCAGGATGTCGTTGGCCGCGGTCTTTCCGGCGGTGCCGAGCCCGACGGTCTGCCAGTGAAAGCCACCGTCGCCACTGCCGTCCGCAATCGCTCGCGCGGCGAACGCCATGTCCGCGTTGAACAGACCATGACTGCTCGGATGGCCGCCGTTTGAGTCGCTGTTCTCATACCACACAACCCACGGAACCGTGTCGTTGGGGCCGGTGAAGGCGATGTCACCTTCGATCCCGGCGCGGCTGGGGTCGATGTTCAGCGAGGGGTCATGCTGACCGGCGCTGGGACCCTGGACGCGGTCGATCCCGACCTGCTGAAAGCAGAAGTTGCCGACGCTCGAGCCGTGGTTCGGCTTGGTTCCGGCGGGGCACGCACTAGCTGTCGCCGGGACGGCGTGGGAGACGAAGATCTGAGGCGCGCACACGGTGGTGTTGCATGCGCCCTGCTGACCATCGAACTCCTGCCAGGTGAGCCACGGAGCAGGATTGGCGCCCGCGTTCGTGGTGCCGCCGATCAGCGATGGCGCGGCCGCGCCGCGGTTGGTGTTGATGTTCAGCGATGGCGCCGTGTTCGCAGCCTGCTGGCCCTCGTGGATCCACTGGCCGCCACCCTGAGCTGGCGCGGGCTGCGGCGAGAAGCGGCTGGCGAAGATCTGATCGTGGCCAAGCGCGGGGCTCGGCTCCGCCCAGCCGACCCAGGGGACGGTCCGGTTGGGGCCGGTGAAGTCGATCGATGGGGCCTGCGCAACCTGCGCGGGGTCCACGTTGAGCGATTCGGGGAAGCCCTGCGTGTGCCAGGCGCCGGCCTTGAACGCCCGGACGAAGATCTGCTGGCTAGCGCCGCTCTTCTGCGAGAACGTCGCCCACGGCACCCGGGCATTGCCGGCCGTCACCGTGCCCGCAGTCAGGTCGGTCAAGCCCGCGTCCTGCCCCGGATCGATCGCAGGCAGATCATTGTTGACCTGGGTGCCCGGAGGCAGGCCGGCGACCGCGGCGTACGCGCCGGACGCGCACACCAGGCTCGCGACGATCGCGAGCACGGTCAAGCGGGTAGCACGTAAGAATCTCCTGGTCATTGTTTCCTCGTTTCGTTTCCCGACATCGATTGGTTTGTTTCTGGTGCTTGGCTTCCCTACCGGCCGACGCCACGGGAAGCTCCAGACGCTGCGCCGCGTGGTCTCGCTGCTGGCCGCTCCTCCCCGGTCAGTGAGCATGGACCCAGCCCAGATCTTTCGTTCAGGCCAGCACGGTCAGTTCCCCTGCCACGTGCCGCCGTCCGCGGTAAACGCGTGTTGTGATCGTCGCTTCGCGAATGCCTAGGGAGCGCGCGGCCTCGCGGTAGGACAGTCCGAGAAGGTCCACAGCGACTACGGCATCCCTGTACGGGGCTGGCGCGCTGGCGATGGCTTGCATGATCTCGCGGGCATTGACGCGACTCTCGTCGACAGAAGGCGCGTCGGCTTCAAAGAGTTGACGCATGACTGGTCGACGGGCGGCGCTGCGGTAGCGGTTGGCGTAGGTGTTTCTCAGCGCCCGTAGCAGGTAGCCAATCTCGTTGTCGTTGCGCAGCCACCGGGGGCGCTTGAGTACTGTCGCGAACGTCTCCTGCACCAGATCTTCGGCGTCGTGTCGCGATCCGCACAGCGCCCACGCCGCCCTGTATAACCGGTCGGTGTGGTCGGGCAGGCGATTCGGATCGAGCAAGTGCGGCCTGGGCCTGCGGCGCGAATCGCTGACCGGTCGACATGACAACGATCGCGCGGGAGGGCGTGGTCGAGCCTCGACGGCGGTGCTGATCGTGCGATCGGTTTCGGCTGGCGCTTCGAGAATCGCGTCGGCTTGGAGAGCTCTAGCTGACATCGGCGAGAACCTCGCGGGCGACCCGCTGCAGGTCGCGGAGATAGCGCAGATGCGCGTCCCACAACAGCTCGCAGCGCTGCGACCGTGAAAGCTGCTCAGTGTCGGCGTGCGCATTGAGCAGCTCGTAGACGAGCCGCGTGAGTTGCTCTGACCGCCGCACAGCAGCAGGCTCTGTCTGTGGCTGTGAGAACGCCATCGAGCTCAATTCATCCCCGTGGCCAAAGACGAACGCGGGTCGCAATCGTTCCCGGGCGCCCCTGACTGCGCCGTGCTTTCCTGATCGCCGGGAAGCGAGAATCGGGCGGCCTTCTGGCGGGCGGCCGTCAAGAGCATGTGTTCGCTACTGGTGCGGAAAACCGCGGGGCGGTCCCTGGGGCGGGCCGGCGCCAGGCTCGTAGCGGCAGCCAGGCTGGCGGCCGGCCACGCTTCCGGCGACGGGTGGGCTGTCGGCCACGGCCGGGCGCGCACGATCGGACTCGAGTCGCGCGAGTCGCGCCCCCGGGCGTCTGTGGCGAGTCGCGCATCGTCGGCGGCTCCTTGCCGGCCGGCGATGCGTTGCTGAGCGAGGATGTAGAGGAGATGGGGGTTCATTGGTGACTCTCGGCAGGCCGGTTGCTCGATGTGTCCCAGCGAGGCGCAAGCCCCCGGGCGGCCATCGGGCAACTGTCCAAGCTTGCGCTTCGCTAAGACGCTCGCGCTCTGGTTTGTGGGAATGGGGTCAGCTTGCGGCGGGCTGCGGCGCCAGGCGGCGCAGCAGCGACCACGCTGGGCCGGCGCCGCCGCTCTGGCGCAGCAGCTGGTAGCGGCGGTACCGGAGCCGGCGTACGGCGTCGGCGGTGGCGGACGACGCGTCGGTCGCGACCCGCCCGCTAGTCAGCGCGACCGCCGCGATCGCGACGCCGTCGCGGTCGGCCAGCAGCGCACGGCCGCCGAGGCGCGGGCGGCGCTCGCTTCTGGCGAGCCGCTGCAGGGCGCCGTCGTCGCGCGGCGTTGCCGCGCGGATAGTCAGGTGGTGATCGAGCATGGAAACCTCGGTTGGTTCGGGGGTGGGGGAAGGGGCTGCTAGCACGTTCGCGGCGGCAGGTTGCAGGTCGGCGATGCGTTGCTGAGCGAGGAGGTAGTTGAGGTGGGGGTTCATTGGTGACTTTCGGCAGGCGGGTTGGTCGATGCGTCCAAGCTAGGCGCAGGCAGGCCGGCTGTCTTGCGGCTGCCTGCGCCTTTGTCATGAAGCTCGACTGCTGTGGCTAGAAGGGGCAGTTCCCGGGCCTTGGGGCCGGCACGTCGGGGTTGACGCCGTGCTTGAGGCCGAGGTAGGTGACGAGCACCACGACTGGTTTGTGGCCTTCGTTTCGGGCGAGGTGGACGTGGTTTTTGTGTTCGGTGAAGCCTTGGCCGGCCGTGTAGCGCTGCGGGGTGCAGGTCCGGTCGGCGCTGTCATAGAGCGTCAGCGTGCCGGATTTGACCACGGCCACCACGGCGGCTCGGTGATAGTGCCAGCCGAAGCTCGCGCCGGGCGGAACCGTCGCCTGGGCGACGATCACGTCGGCGGGTTTTCTGACGTCGATCGAGTAGCGGTGCGAGATGCTCGCGGCCCCGAGGATCTTCTCGGTGATCGGGGAGCCGCCTGCGGCCAGCGCCACGGCGGTGGTGCCGAGCACCCCGAGGAGCGCGGCGATGGTGAGGAGGCGTTTCATTGCGGTCTTCTTTCCGTCGGGTTGATTGTTCGTCGCAGGCGGGGTCGGGCCGCCGGCCGATGGCGTGCGTCGTGCTGCGCTTGTCGGCCCGTTGCCGGCCAGACTCTGGGTTGTTGCTCGGTGTCGACTGCCCGCGCGGATTGGCGGGCGTCCCGGGGCGGGCTAGGGGGTGATGTTCTGGTTGAGTGAGAAGAGGTTGGTGGGGTCGTAGCGGCGCTTGAGCGCGACCAGCCGCTCGTACTTGGCGTCGCCGTAGGACGCGCGGAGGCGCTCGTCGCGGGCGTCGCCCATGAAGTTGACGTAGGCCCCGTCATGGCTGACCGGCGCCAGAGCTTGGGTGGTGTCGCGCGCCCAGGCCACGTTGGCGTCAAAGCCCACGGCGTCAGGGGAGCGGGCGATCACGTTGAGCACGTACTGCGCCGAGCGGTCACCGAATGCCGCGTCGTGGTCGTCGGCGTGCGCTACCGCTCCGCCAAAGTGGTGCAAGTGGATCTCCGAATGCGGGGAGGGCACTGCTTGGTGCTGGCTGACGGTCGCCGCGATCGCCGCGTCGTTGAGCTCGTTGACGTAGGCGGAGCGCATGTAGTTGTGCGCGCCGCGGGTCCACAGTGCGTCGAGCAGGCTCTGCATCGCGGTGTAGGGGATGACGCCGATGAGGTCGACGATCGGGTCGCCGAGATCTTTGAGGGGCTGCACCAGGGCGTGGCCGTGCTCGGGCTCGCCGGCGTGGACGGCGATCACCGCGACGATCGGCTTGCCGTGCACCGCCTCGGGGAGAAACGGCGCCGGCGGAGCGGTCATGAGTCCGGCCAGCGTGGTCAGCTCGTCGGGCAGCTCGCGCACCCAGTCGCGATAGAAGCGCAGCACCTCTTCGGCGCGGTCGCCCGCGAAGAAGATCGGGCCAGCCAGCAGCATCGGGCCGATCGGCTGCAAGCGGTACTCAAGCGAGGTCGCGATACCGAAGTTGCCCCCGCCGCCGCGCAGCCCCCACAGCAGCTCGGGGTTCTCCTCCTCGCTGGCGTGCACGAGCTGTCCGTCGGCGGTTACGACGTCGGCGGCGATTAGGTTGTCGCAGGTCAGGCCGACCTTGCGCATCAGCCAGCCGATGCCGCCCCCGAGCGTGAACCCGGCGATCCCCGTGGTCGACACGAGCCCGCCGGTCACCGCGAGCCCGAACGCCTGCGTCTCGTGATCGAAGGCCGCCCACGTGCAGCCGCCCTCGGCACTGGCGGTGCGACGTGATGGGTCGACGCGCACCGCGGCCATCGCGGATAGGTCGATGACGATGCCGCCGTCGCAGGTGGAAAAGCCGGGCAGGGAGTGCCCGCCGCCGCGGACGGCGACGAGCAGGTTCTCGCTGCGCGCGAAGTCCACCGCGCGCATCACGTCAGCCACGCCGGCGCAGCGGGCGATCAGCGCCGGCCGGCGGTCGTGGGCGCCGTTCCAGACCGCGCGCGCCTCGTCGTAGGCCTCGTCGGAGGGCCGGACGAGCTGGCCGCGCAGGCCCTGCTCGAGCTCGGCGAGCGTCGCGTCGCCGAGCACGGGGGGGATGGTCGCTTCTGTGGTCATGTCTTCAAGCTCCTTAGGGGCGAAATCCTTCGAACGCCCTCAACCCTGCCGGGCCGGACTTAGCGACCCCTTAGCGACCCCTTAGCGACCGCTTGATCGAGCTCTAAGCAGCGGGCCACCCCCCAACGATCGCCCAGCGGACGCAGGTACTCCAGCGCCTGGTCGAGCAGTAGGGCCGCGCGCTCGGCGTCGCCGTCGGCGATCGCCAGCTCGACCAGCGTGAGCGTCGACCAGCCGGCGGCGCGAAGCAGGCCCTGTGGTTCGGCCAGCTCTCGGCTTGCCTCGAGGAGCTCGCGGGCGAGTTCAGGCTCGCCGGCGTCAGCGGCGATGTTGCCGAGATTGAGCCGCATGCCCGCCTGACCGGGCGCGTCGTCGGTCTCCTCAAACAGGGTCAGCGCCTCGCCGAGAAGCGCCCGGCCTCGCTCCAGGTCGCCGGCGCGGGCGGCAAGGACGCCCAGGTTACTCAGCGTCATGCCGACACCTCTGCGGTCACCGAGCTCGCGGCGCAGCGCCAACCCCTCCTCCAGCCACTCGCGGCCGAGCTCGTGCTCCCCCATAGCGCCAGCCAGGTTCCCGAGACGATTCAGCGCGAACGCCGTGCCCATCGCGTCGCGCGCCTCGCGGAAATGCGCCAGGCTCTCGGTCAGGCGCTCCCGCGCCGGCTCGCTGAGCTCCTGGGCGCGGGCGACGTCACCGAGCCCGGCTAGGACGTAGCCGATCGCGCGCCTCGCATCCACCCGGCGAAAGAACAGCGCGGTCTCCTCAAAGTACATCCGCGGCGCGCCGCCCGGCCCCTCACCCGCGACAAACAGCCCCACCGTGTGCACCCGAAAGAACGCTTCCCCGTCCCCGGCGGGCACCTCACGCAACCTGGCCAGGCTGTCCAGCAGCGCCTCGCGGGCGCCCGCGAAGTCGCCGCGGCACTGGGCGAGCACGCCAACGGAGTGCAGCACCGCCGCCGCCACCTTGCGATCGTCAAGCTCCTCGGCCAGCCCGCGGCCCTCGGCGAAAAGGCCTTCGGCCTGGTCATACCGACCGGCCATGTACTCATAGACGCCGACCTCGTCGAGCGCATGAGCGACCGCGCGGCGGTCGCCCAGCGCCCGGAAGATCGCGACCCGCTCGCTACCCAGCTCGCTCACCCCGCCGCGTCGCCCCAGGCGGAGCTCCAGCCCAGACGCGGTGCGCAGAGCCTCCGCGCGAAGCTCGGTCGGCGCCGGGGCGGCCGCGAGCGCCGCCTGCAGCCACCCGCTGCCTTCCTGAAAATGACTTCCGGCCATCCACATCGGCCCCATGTGGACCGCCAGCCTCAACGCCAGCTCGGGTTCGTGCCCCAGCGCCCACCCGAGCGCCGCGCGCAGATTGTCGTGATCGGCCTCGAGCCGGCCGGCCGCGAGGATCGGCCCGGCCGCCGCGCCCTCGGGATCGGCCGCCCGGGCGAGCTCGAGATAGAAGGCGTAATGGCGCGCCCCCAGCATCGTCGCCTCGCCCGCGTCGACGAGAAGCTCGCGCGCATACTGGCGCATCGGCTCAAGCAGGTGATACCGGTAGCCGTCGCCACCCTCCTCGGCCACCACCAGCGACTTGTCGACAAGCCGTCCCAGGACATCGGCGACCTCACGCCCATCGACATCCTCGCCCGCCGCGACCTGCTCGGCGGCTTCCAACGCAAAGGTCCCGGCAAACACGGACAGGCGGCAAAACAGCGCGCGCTCGCTCGACGTCAACAGCCCGTGGCTCCAACTCAGCGTCGCCCTGAGCGTCCGCTGGCGGTCCAACGCCGACCGGCTCCCGGCCGTCAGGACGGCAAGGCAATCGCCTAGTCGCTCGGCGATCTGACCGGGCGAGAGCGCTCCCACGCGAGCGGCGGCGAGCTCCAAGGCGAGCGGCATCCCATCCAGCCGCAAACAGATCTCGGCCACCGCGCCGGCGTTCTCATCACCCAGCACAAAGCCCGACGCGACGTCCCCGGCGCGCTCGCAGAACAGACGAACCGACTCGCAAGCGGCCAGCTCCCTGAGCGTCACCGACCGCTCCCGGGTCGGAAGCGCAAGCGACGGAACCCGCCAGGTCACCTCCCCCCGGACGCGCAGCGACTCGCGGCTCGTCGCCAGGATTCGCAGCCCCGAGCAGGCGCCCAGCAGGTGCTCGGCCAAAACGGCGCAGGCCGCGACCAGATGCTCGCAGTTGTCAAGGATCAGCAACCTGCGCGACTGGCCGAGTTGGGCGCCGAGGCCCTCAAGCGCCGGGCACTGGGAGGGAAGCGTGAGACCGAGCGCGGAGGCAGTCTCCGCCGCCACCAACACGGGGTCGCCAAGGCCAGCCAACTCCACCAGCCAGACACCATCGGGGCACACGTCCAGCCGCGCCGTCGCCGCCTCGAGAGCAAGGCGAGTCTTGCCCGACCCACCGGCGCCGGTCAGCGTGAGCAGGCGATTACGGTCAAGCAGACGCGAGACCTCCTGCACCTCGCGCTCTCGCCCGATAAAGCTCGTCAGCGCAACCGGCAGGTTATGGCGAGCAGGCTCAACGACTCTCCCGTCCCCCGCGCGCGCCCTCTGCAAGCGCGGCCTGCGCTCCGGCGGGACGGGGTCGACCTCACCGCGCAGCATTGCTCGATACAGACGCCCGGTCTGAGGGTCAGGCTTGGCCTCCAGATCGCGCGAAAGCGACTCGCGCAGCTGGTGATACTGCTCCAACGCCTGCTGACGGCGTCCGCCCGCGGCGAACAACCGCATCAACGCGCGATGAACTTCTTCATGCAGCGGATCGATCACGACCGCCTGCTCGAGCACCTCGATAGCCGCCGGCGCGTCCCCATCCTCAGCGAACCGGGCGGAGACCTCAAGCAGCAACCCAAGATGCGCCTCGCTTGACGCCTCCCGCCGACCGACCGCCCACCCCTCGTAGCGATCCTCGGGAAGCAGCTCACCGCCATAGAGCCCAAGCGCCGCACGATAATCCGACAGCTCGCCGGTTTCGCGCGCGCGGGCGACCGCCGCCTCGAACACATCGACGTCGACCTCCACCCTGCCGCCCGGATACAGCACCAGCATGTCGTCCCGCAATGGCAGCACCGCCGAAGCCTCCGCGCCGGCCGCCTCCAGCGCCCGCCGGGCGACATACAACGCCTGATGAAAATTATTGACCGCCGCCTCGGGCGCCCGCTCAGGCCACAACAACTCAGTCGCCAGCTCCCGATGAACCCGACGCTCAGGCGCCAGCGCCAGCAGCTTCACCAGACTCTTGGCCTTACGCAGACGCCACGCCCCCTCGGGCACAACCTCCCCGCCCACGCGGACCGCGAAGGCCCCGAACAGCCTTACCTGCACGGCCTTGTCCATTGCTCCTAGCCCATGCTACGGGAGCCCAGGGCCCCAACAAGGATCGCGCGGCGTCCGGGACGACCTGCCGGGCGAGCGTCCCAGAATGCCCTTTGCCGGAGATGCGGCGTTGTAGGATCGGCGCACCTCCTAAGTCTTCACCCACACGCCACAACGGCGTCTCCGCTGAGCCTCGTGAAACCGGAACTCTTTCGGGAGTCATTGGAGAGGGCGGCATGAGCGCTCGTTTTGGCGACGAGCAGGGCCCGGCTGGTCGTGGGGTCGGAGACCTGCATCGGTGAAATCGCGCGACTCGCGGCGGGACAGGCACAGATCCCCCCAGCCGCGACCGCGGGTCGTGTTGTGGGGTCCAGCGAACCCGTAGCCGTCGGCGACGGCCGGGCCGGCGAACACGGGGCGGTCCTTGCCGCCCGGGTTATGATCGGTGGGCGCGCAGGTCGCTGCCGGTCCGCGGAAAGGGCAAAGCCCACCTGACCAGCAGTATCAAGGTTGCCGGCCAGTCTCCTTTCCGGCTCGATCAATGCGGACGCCGGGCCAGCATGAAAGGAGGCCTACGTGCCACCCCGCGGTCTTCCCGGAAACGCCAACCTCGAGCAGTTGAAGAAGGGCACCAAGTCGTTCCAGCGCGCTGTGCGCGCCGGCGATCGGGGTGCCGCTGAGGTCGTCAACGAGTTTCACCCCCGGCTCGCTTCGGCGAGGCCGGGGTCTGCAGAGTTGGCCGGTTTCACGCGCTCGGATGCGCAGCTGGTGGTCGCTCGCCAGTTCGGGTTCGCGAGCTGGCCGAAGCTCAAGGCGGATCTGGAGCTGGTTGCGCGTTACGCCCGCTCCCCTCATCATGAGCCTGTCGGCGGCCCGTTGGCTGACGAGCAGGCGGTGATCGACGAGTTTCTGCGGTTGGCGTGCCTGACCTACGGTGACGATGACCCGGACCGGCTGCGCCGCGCGCAGGCGCTGCTCGAGCAGCACGAGTGGCTTGAGCGCGCGAGTATCCACACGATCGCCGCGTGCGGCTCGGTCGCCGCCGCCGGCGAGCTGCTGGAGGGGGATCGGGCGCAGGCGTCGCTGGTCGGTGGCCCGCACCGGTGGGAGCCGCTTCTGTATCTGACCTATTCGCGGATTCCGCTCGGTCGCGGCCGCTCGGCGGTCGCGGTCGCGCGGCTGCTGTTGGAGCACGGAGCGGATCCGAACGCCGGTTACCTGTGGGAGGGGCTCGTCCCGCCGTTCACCGCGCTGACTGGCGCGCTCGGGGGCGGCGGCACGATGCCATTGCACCCTGAGCAGCTCGCTCTTGCCCGGGTGTTGTTGGAGGCGGGCGCGGACGCTAACGACGGGCAGGCGCTCTACAACCGCGGCTGGGGACCCGACCCACAAGAGGACTGGCTCGAGGTGCTGTTCGAGTTCGGGCTCGGCACCGGTGACGGCGGCCCGTGGCGGCGGCTGCTGGGCGATCGCCAGGAATCGCCGCGGGAGATGGTCGAGGACCTGCTGATGGCCGCAGCCGGTCACGGGCTCACCGAGCGGGTGCGCAGGCTGCTGGCCCGGGGGGTGAACCCGGACGGCCGCGGCTGCCGGCATCCCGTCTACCAGGGCCGCTCGCCGGTGCAGGAGGCGGCGCTGTCAGGGCACATGGACGTGGTGGAACTGCTGGTCGACGCGGGCGCGTCGTGGGAGCATGATCAGGTCGATGAGCTGATCGCAGCGGCGATGGCCGGCGACCGCGACACGGTGAGCCGGTTGCTGGCCACAGATCCCGATCTGCGCGGCCGCGCGTGCGAGCGGCGACCGGATCAGCTGGTGCGCGCTGCCGAGCAGGGCAGCTACGCGGCGGTTGAGCTGCTGATCGAGCTCGGCTTCGATGTCAACGCGCGGCCGCGGACCGCGCCGTTGCACGAGGCCGCGATGCGCGGAAACATCGCCGTGATCAGGCTGTTGCTCGAGCACGGCGCCGATCCGGGCGTGCGCGACACCGGCTATCACGCAACCCCGGCGGGCTGGGCCGAGCACCACAGCGAGCACGAAGCACACCAGCTACTCGCGGCGCTCGAGCAACCCGACCTCCCTGCCCCAGCGAACGACGACCAGCCGGCCGCGGCCGCGGCCTCGCCGAAAGGAGCCGCGCTGCGGACCGTGACGGCCGCGTTCACAGCGGTGTCGGAGGGACGGTTCGACGACGTCGGCGGGTTGCTGGCAAGTGACATCGATTGGCGTGGAGTCGTTGACGAAGACGGTGGGATCCCCCGCTGCCACGGACGCGACCAAGCGCTTGCGCGGATGCGCATCGGGCTGCTCGCCAACGCGAAGGTGTCCGTCAGCTCACTGGTCGAGGAAGGCGACCGCGTGATCGCACACGTGCACAGCGCCAGCGATGAGATCGAGCCGCCGGAGCGGTTCGTCGTCGCCGAGGTCCACGACGGACAGATCACGCACCTCTCCGGCTACGCCACCGAACCCGAGGCGCTCGACGGGCTGCGCACCGCCGCGCACCAGGATCCCGGGCTGCAATAACGGTCAGCGGCCAACACCAACGACACGATCAGGTTCAGATGAGCGATCCGCGGATCAGCCTGCGCCCCCTCACGCGCGCGGACCTGCCGCTGGTCACGCCGTGGTTCGAGGACCGCGACACCAGTCGATTCCTCGGCGGCCCGGAGTGGCCGGCCGCGAGGTCCGGCGCGTGATCTACACCACGGATGAAAATGTCAAGGGCCCGAGCGTTGGAATCGGCCTGTTTGGGGTGATGGATCGGGTCGCGGTAGGTGCTCGCAGGGCCGCAGATCGCCGCAGGACGCGTCGGTTTTGGGCTTGGGCGTGGTTCGAGGCCGGTTCTCACCGGTTTTGGGCGTGCGAGAGCATCGTCGCCTGGCGACGTCGTTTGCGGCCCTGGGTGTCAGCTGGCGTTACGCTTGCGTGTGGGCGTGGTCGACCCCGGAGCGAAGCGCAGGATCTGGGACTGAAGCCTGCCGCGCAGCTTGCCCCGTAGAGGGCCTTTGAAGTCGCGTCCCATTGGCGGCGGCCGCGCCCACCTTCTTGGGGACCTTGGCTTGCCAGTCGGCGACGAGCTGGCGGTATGAGTTCTCGGCCTGCTCGGCGAGCTCGCGCTCGCGGCGGCGGACCTCTTTGAGGTTGTAAGCGGCTGACTTGCCCTTGCGTCCGCGTTGGGAGGGCATCCCGGCGCGCAGCTCGAGCGCTCTGAGTTTCTTGTCGGTCAGCGACGCGCGCGCAAACGCGTAGTCCTGGCCCTTGATCACAAGATGCCAGCACAGCACCGCGAGCTTACGGGCGGTCGCGACGACCGCGATCTGCATGCCACGCCGCGAGCGGATCCGGTCATAGAACGCGCGCAACGGGCCCGGGGTCTTGACCGCGACCCAGGCGGCCTCCACCAGCATCCCGCGTGCGTGCGCGCGACCGTGCTTGGTGATCCGCCCATGCGAGGCGGGCTGACCGCCGGACTGGCGGACCCGCGGGTTGAGCCCGAGGTATGAGACCAACTGCTCGGGCCGCGGGAAACGGTGAAAATCACCGACCGCGGCGACGATCGACAGCGCGACGGTGGCGTCCACGCCGGGGATCGTCATCAGCCGCTTGACTTCCTCTGACTCGATCCCGATCCGACCCAGCGAGGCGTCGATGATCCGCAGCTCCTGGCCGTGGAAGTCAAGCTGGCGCAACAGCGCCTCGACCGCGAGCTCCTCGTCGGGCGGCAGCGGCTGGTTCGCAAGCCAGCAGCGGCCCTTGATCCCAAACAGGTCTGACACAGCTGGCTTGGGGACCAGGTTGCGCTGCAGAATCGCCTGCACCTGATTCTTCAGCCGCGTGCGCTGACGGACGATGTGCGCCCGGCGCGCGACCTGGCGGCGCAACGCCTGCGTGCCCTCATCGGGCATCCACACAGCCGGTAGATAGTTCGCCGCCAACAGCTGCGCCAGGATCGCCGCGTCGACCTTATCGGTCTTAACCTTCGCCTCGGCGATCGCCCGCGTCTTCATCGGGTTTGAGATCACCACCCGCGCGACCCGCGGCGCGATCAGCTTTACGATCGCGTGCGTGTTGCAGGTCGCCTCGATCGCGACCTCATCGCTCGGCTGAAGGCTGTCTGCGAACACTCGCAGCGCCTCCGGGGTCGTCGCGATCTGCCCCGCCTGGCGCACTACCCCGTCCTCCCACACCGCGATCTGCGCAAACTCGCGATGCACATCCAAACCAATCTTGCGCGACACTGTTCGGCCCTCCCTTCGATAGACGGTGGTTGGGAGGTCAGGCGGGCAAACGACAACTACGGATTCGCGCTCGCGGCGCATCCGGGTGAGTCGCAGGGGCGGCCAAGTACAAACACGCGCTCGAGGCGCAACGTATATGAACGGCCTGCCCGGCCTGCGTTTGCTCCCGAATGCCCCTTGTCCCGGACGGTCGCACCGTACTCACCGGGTCCGAAGCGCTCAACGGCTGCAACGGCTCGGTCATCGGACAACGTGGGCATCTAGCCGCCTTTCATACCGGTTACAAATGCCATAGAAGCCCTCAACCGCCAGCTGCGAAAGGCGATCAAGACCAAGGGCAGCTTCCCCTCAGAGGACGCCGCCCGCAAACTCGTCTACCTCGCCCTGCAAAACGCCGTTCCACAATGGACGCGAACCCGCAACTGGACGACCGCCCTGCTGGCGTTCAAGATCCACTTCGGTGACCGCGTGCCTGACGCTGCAAGCTGACACCCACAACTTGACACCCTCAACCCAAGGTTTAGACTTCAGACAAGCTCATCCGCCTACACAGATTTCCCGACGCCCTCACCTCGCGTCGCACTCGTGAGAGCGGCAGTCTGCATGTGGTTCCCTGGCTCGTCGATGATCGTGCGCTTGGCGCCGCCCGCGAGCGTCTCCTCGGTCAGCCGGTAACGCGCGGCGGTGGGGGGTGAGGCCTGGGTTGTCGCCGGAGAGGCGTGATTGTCGTTCTGGCGGCCGCGACGCTGCTATGACGGGTCGGGATCCCTGCTGTGGCTCATGACCGCCGCGGTGTTGGTCTGCTCGCCGGCGACGGTCCCCACGGCGATGATCGTGATCGTTACGTGCGCGCCCGGGGTGCAGGGTTCCGAGTGTGCAGGTCAGCGGCGGGCCGGGCTGGCAGTGCCCTTGCCCTGTGTGGATCTGGAGGATCCGAGTCTGGGGGGTGTCGGTCAGCCGCACGCCGGTGGCCGGGTCGGGGCCTTGGTTGGTGACCGTGATCGCGTGGCGCAGCCGCTGCCCTTGTCGCGCCGCGCGCGGGTCAACGTGCTTTGTGACGACGAGGTCAGACACAGGCTGCGCCCCCGGCCCCGCCAGGTGCAGCGCGACGTGCACGGTGCTGGCGGCCGTGTCGTTTGACTCGTTGGGGTCCCCCTGGTTGCCGCACACGCTGGCGTGGTTGACGATCGGGCCGCTCGCGTCCGCTGCGATGGTCGCGGTCACCTGCACCAGCGCCTGCCCGCCGGCGGGGATCGTCCCCAGCGCGCAGCGAAGCTCCCGATTGATCGTGCAATGCCCCTGGCTGGGGTGCGCCTGGCGGAAGAACACGCCCGACGGGGCCGGGTCCTCGACCGTCACCCCGGTCGCCTCCCCCGGCCCGCGGTTGTGCACCACCAGCAAATAGGTCACCTGCCATCCGGGATGCACGGTCACAGGCGAAGCGGTCTTGGTCAGCGCCAGGTCCGGGCCCGGCGCCGGCCGCGGCACGATCCTGGTTTCGGTCATGCCCGGCGGGTCCGAGCCGCCCCCTCGGCCACAGTCTGGCCGATCGCGACGGAGACGCCCAACCAGTAGGAGCGAACGAGCCCGTGCGCTGCTGTTGCTGATCTGGTAGCGCTCGTACATCGGGGTGCGGAAGCGCAGCCACCATACGCCGGCACCGAGGCGGCGTGTGTGTTTGGTCGCCGTGACTATGCAGCCGGGTCCCGGACCTTGTCAGCTCGCCACCCGCCAATCCGGCCGGCTTCGCGATGGCGTTCGGTCACCCCGGCGCGTACATCGTCATCCCCGACGCGCTCAATCCCCAGTCCCCCGCGTTCCGGCGGGCCGCCGACGCGTGCCAACTGCCGGGCGCCCATGGGGGCCCCAAGCGCGGGTAACGCCATCGGTGGTCGCCATTCGGCGTCACTTTGGCAGACGATCTGCCTCGGCTGGCGAAATCCGTGGGACACTACGACCCGACGGGGAGGCAAGACCAACATGTGGGCGAGGATGCACAGACGTACTTTTCTGAAAGGCCTAGCTGTCTTTCCACTCTGGCCGCGCTTTGTGGCGTCGGCATTGGCCGATGCCACACGATCGCTTCGGCGGGTTCGTCCCGGCGAGCCCGGGTGGCCGAACCCAGCCGAGTGGGCGAGGCTGCGCCGGGCGGTCGGGGGACGGCTGGTGAAGGTGCAGTCGCCGTTTGCCGCCTGTGCGACCGGCCCGGCCGGCGCGGCGTGCTCTGAGCTGTCTCAGGGTTTGCGCAATCCGTTCTTCATCGGTGACAGCGTCGCCCTGACCCAGACTCTGGGCTGGACCGGCGCCTGGACATCGAGGGTCAGCGCATACGCCGTCCTGGCTCGAAACAGCGCCGACGTGGCGGCGGCGGTGAACTTCGCTCGCACCCATCGCCTTCGCCTTGTGTTGAAAGGGGGTGGCCATAGCTACCTCGGAGCTTCGAACGCGCCGGATTCGTTGCTCATCTGGACCAGGGCGATGCGCTCCGTGGAGCATCACGACCGGTTCGTGCCCCGAGGGGGCGATGGTCGGATCGATCCCGAGCCGGCGGTCAGCGTGGGCGCCGGCGCGATCTGGCTGGACGCGTACGAGGCAGTCACGACCCGGGCTGGACGTTATGTCCAAGGCGGGGGCTGCACGACCGTGGGCGTGGCCGGCCTGGTGCAGGGCGGTGGTTTCGGCAGTTTTTCCAAAGGCTTCGGGAGCGCGGCAGCGAGCTTGCTGGAGGCGGAAGTGGTCACCGCCGACGGTGCTGTGCGTATCGCCAACGCGGTCCGCAACCCAGACCTGTTCTGGGCGCTCAAGGGCGGCGGAGGCGGGACGTTCGGTGTGATCACCCGGCTGACCCTGCGCACCCATGCACTTCCCACCTATTTCGGCGAGGCGACGGCCACGATCACGGCCGCGTCCGACCTCGCCTACCGGGCGCTCGTCGCGCAGATGATCTCCTTCTACCGGACCAGCCTGCTGAATCCGCATTGGGGAGAGCAGATCTCCTTCCAACCTGGACGCCAAATCTCCATCAACATGGTGTTCCAGGGCCTCACTCAGGCCCAAGCCCAGCAAACGTGGGCACCAATGTTCGACTGGGTCACCGCCCGGCCGACTGACTACACGCTCACCAGCCCAGTGGTGCTTGCGCTCCCGGCGAAGGACTTCTGGAATCCAGCCGTGCTCAAGCAGATCCCAGGTGTGATCGACTTCGACGACCGGCCCGGCGCGCCGAAGGGCAATTTCTTCTGGGCGAGCGACGCCGACGAGGTCGGCCAGGTACTGCACGCCTATCAGTCGACCTGGCTCTCACACCGACTGCTGGCGCCCGAGCATCAGCCGCGCTTGATCGATGCGCTCATCCGCGGCAGTCAGATCTGGCCGGTCACCCTGCATTGCAATAAAGGCCTCGCCGGCGCTCCCGCCGATGCACTGCGCTGGACGGCGGACACGTCCACCAACCCGGCGGTGCTCGATGCGTTCGCACTGGCGATCGTCGCCGCCAACGAGCCGCCAGCCTATCCCGGCATTGCCGGCCACGAGCCGCACCTTGCGCAGGGCAGGCGGGACGCGAGGGCCGTGGCCGCGGCGATCGCGCCGCTCAAGGCCCTGGCCGCCCGACCCGCTTCCTACGTCAATGAGACCGACTTTTTCGAAACCGACTGGCAGACCGCGTTCTGGGGCAAGCACTACGCCCGTCTCAAGACGGTCAAGAACCACTACGACCCGGGCGGCCTGTTCTACGTGCACCACGGCGTCGGCAGCGAAGCCTGGAGCGCCGACGGGTTCGTCGAGCGACACGCGACCTGACACATGAACCTCTGAACAGCCCAGTACGACGGTTGGGCCGAGGTCGGCCCGTAGCGGCGGAACGCCCGGGTTCACACGTTGCCCACACTGCGCGCGCGTGCTCGCTCGCTCATCCATGAAGCGCGTCCTGTGGGCCGTCCTTCCCAGCCTCGCGCTCACCGCCGCTCCCGTTTCGGCCCACGTCATCCGGGCGACCTCGATCTTGCCCCCGGGCGAGAGCGGGTTCCTGTCGGCCGCCCGCCTGGCCACGGGCACCGGGTCGCCCCACCTCTACGACCAGCAGCAGCCGTTCATTGACTTCGACCGCAGGGACGCGATGCTGGGTCAGCCGGCCGCCGCCATGGAGACCCCGGCGCGCGGGTGACCATCCTCCGTTCCCCGAGCTTGTCGTGGCTCGGGAGCGGGGACCCGGCAGTGTCGGTGCCGGTGGCGCGGGTCACCCCGGCGGCGCCGCGATGAGGCCGGTGATGAAGCTCTGACCGCCCCCGGCAGCAGGTGCCGACAGGACGACTGGGCCGACTGGAACGCGGGCGACTGCGGGTTGATCCCTCGAGTTGGAGCGGAGGATCTTGTTGGTCTAGTCACTGACTTTTTTCGGGGCGGGGAAGTTCGACATCCCGTGCAAGCGCATGCACTTGGCGAACGCTAGCTCCCCGGCGAACCTGGTCTGCCCAGTCAGCCTGCTGCTACTGGCTGGGTCGGAGGAGCCACAGGCGGCGATCGCGAGCGCGCAGCCAAGCGCCGCGAATGCGGTCGAGAGGCTGCGGCGCTGGCAGTTCGCTGCTGTGCTGTCGCTGGCGCTGCGCAATGTCATCGCCTTCCCTCAGGCTGGGTCGATCGGTCAGTCCCGCGGTTATACGGCGGGCGGGATAAGACGCCTGCAACGCCGTTATGCCGTCGTTACGCGTACTGCGACTTCGCATGGAGCGGCTTCCAGACTCCGTGCAACGCAGCTCTGACTCCGGCGAGCCACGATCACGCCGCCCGCCTCGGCCGGCCGCTTGGTGGTCGCTGGCGGACGCTCGCTTCTGCGTTGTCGCCGAGAGGGCAGTGCTAATCACACTGCCGCGGTGAGCGGGAAGGGGCAGCCATTCGTCGGTGGCCCGTTAAGGCGTAGATGGATAGCGGCGGTGATCAGGCGCCGACGATGCGTGCACCAGGGCATGCGTGAGTGGGCCAAGTGCGGGGATGTTCGTCTTATCTAATCCGCCGACTGATCTGGCGCTACGAGCAGCGCCGTGATGACCTTTTCGATCAGCTCGGCGTACTGGTCGGGCGTCCAGTCGCACTCGTCGATGAGACGCAGAAAGATCGTCTCGTTGGCGCAGATTGCGAACAGGATCGCCGCGGCCCGCTGAACATCCAGGCCCGGCGCGAGCGCCTCGCGATCGCTAAGGGCGGCGGCGAACTCGCCCATGTCGGCCCGGATGTTGGCATGTCCGCGCTGGCGGGCCTGCTGCAGCTGGCCGTCGCTGGCGGCGTTGGCCTCGCCCAGCCACAACGCCCGTGCGGCGCGCGACATCAGCGCGGCTCCGCCGGCGGCGAAGCGGGCCACCACCTCGGCCACTGACGTGGCGGCGAGCATCTCGACCCACGGCGCCCGGCGCGTGAGCGGCTCATCGCCCTCGCCGCCGCGCACGCCAACGCGGATGATCTCGCCCAAGAGCGCGGCCTTCGACGGGTAGGCGAGGTAGAGCGTCCGCTCGGCCACGCCTGCCTCGGCCGCGATCCTCAGCATGGTCGTCGGCTCGTAGCCGTCGCGCATGAACAACCGCTTGGCCGCTGCGCGGATGCGCCGGCGCCGCTCGAGCGCCGCCTGCGCACGCTTGGGCGAGTGGTAGCGGCGGCGAGGCGAACCGCCCGAGTCGGTCTTGACGTCGCTCATCACATTCCCTACAGTGTCACTATAATCATTTCTCAACCTTTAGGAGGGACTGATGCTCGCGCGCCTCGCTACTTTCAACGCCCAGCCGGCCGGTGCAGACGACGCCAACGTCCAGCAGGATCGGTCGGCCGGGCCGTGATCGGCCGACTCGAGTATGTGGCTTTGCAGGCAGCGAGCAGATCGGTCGGTGCCGTGCTCCCGTTCGAGGCGAAGCAATACCAATTGTTATACGCGGCCCCCGGGCCGGTGCGCGACCGCACTGTGTCCGAGTAGGCAAAGCCGAGCTGCTGACAGTAGGAGTCGAGATCAAGACCGCCCAGCGCCATCAGGCGCGTGCGCGCCGACGCGGCATCAGGCCCGAGTCCCGCGAACAGCGCGCAGACCATCGCGCTCGCGAGCAAACCGGCCCCTACCTTCGACCCGAATCGCATACTGACGGCGTCGATCCTATCCCAACATCAACTGACGTTGAGTGCACGCCATCCCGAGGCAGGCAGGCCTGCGCCTGCGTGCCAGGGCCGAAATCCTGGCGCGGATGGGCGGTGGCTGGCTCATACAGTGCCTAGCGCTTCGGCTGGTGCGCGGGGCCGCGCGTGTGACCGGCAGCAGGCGTGCTGTCGCGCCGATCAGATCGCCGCGGCGATTCCACCGGCCCGCGCGTCTGCTGGGACGAGCACCGCCCACTGTTCGGCGGGGGGCCAGACAAGGGGTCGCGAGTGCGCGGCAGGCGACTCCGGCAGCGCCGCCTGCGAGCGCACGCAGGATCGCTTCGCTGAGTCAGGGGTGCGGATCTCGCCCTCGATGGCGGTTAGCTCGCGTCCGAGCCGGATCATCTGAGCGGCGCTCAGGCACCAGCGACAAGCCAGTGTGGGCAGGGGCTGACCGCCGCCTCCGCGAGAACCGGAAGAGCCGCGAGGTCGGTCGGAGCCTGCAGCGCTTGTGCTTGGGAACGGATCCGCGCATCTAGGCCGGGCTGGCGCCGCCGGGCGCGACGTGCTCGGTCGTTCCAATGCGACCGTCTCGAGCGGCCCTGGTCGGCGCCGCAGCGCTTCGGCTTCGCGGGAGAGCGGCACTCCGCGGACCGACGGGCCGGACAGCCGCTGCTCGTCCCCCCTCGACCGCGCGCAGCCCGAGCGACGCGGGCTACCCGCCGATCGCCACGGCGCCTGCTTCGTTGGCGGCGGGCAGGAAGTTCAGCTCGACGTGCGAGCCGTCGACGTCGGCGGTGGCGATCGGGGCGCGGTTCCGGCCTTGGGTCGACCAATAGATGTGGTTACCGGCGACGGCCACTCCTGGCCCGCTACCGACGTGCACGAGCAGGCTCCTGTTTATCTGCGATCCGTTCAAGTCCGCGCGACCGATCGCGCCGGAGGACTCGTCGGCCCAGTAGATGTGTGTCCCGTCGGCTGTGAGCGCACCGGGAGCGCCGAGCCCGGCGATGAAGTGCTGGTTGATGTGCTTGCCGTTGAGGTCGGCGCGGCCGATCGCGCCGCCGTCGTGGTTTGACCAGTAGATGCGCCCGCGCGAGATCGCGAGTCCGCGTGGGTGAATCGCGCCGGTGATGAACCTGAGCTGCCGGTGGGAGCCATCGACGTGGGCCCTTGCGATCGAATTCAGGTCGACGTCGGCCCAGTAGATCTCGCCGCCGTGGACGGTGATCGCCTGCGAGCTACCGGTACCGCGCATGAAGCCCGCGTTGGCATCAGAACCGTGCAAGTTGGCGCGACCGATCGTTCCCGCGGCGGCGTCGTTCGTCCAATACACATGCGCGCCTGCGACCGCAATTCCGGCGGGACTGGGAATTCCGCTCACGACGGCCGGCTGGGGATGAGTGCCGTCGAGCAGAGCGCGCCCGATCGTTCCATGTGGTTTGTCAGTCCAGAACAGGTAGTGGCCGTGCGGTTGATCGCCTCCGCGGTCGGTCGGGCGTGCCGATCCGCCGCTCCCGCAGGCGCCGAGCGTCATCGCGCTCGCCCCGATCACGATCACATGCCACCGCAACCTCAGCACTGCCCGGTGTAGGTCGCTGGTGTCGAGCCGACGGCCGATCGAAACTCGCGGATGAAGTGTGCCTGATCGCAGTACCCCAGCTCAGATGCGAGAAGTGCCGCTCCGTCATCACTGCCGGCGGCGAGCGACCTCGCCGCGCGCTGGAGCCTCTGGCGGCGCAGCACCCACTCTGGCGTCACGCCGACGCACTGACGAAGATGCCCGCTCCAGGGTGCGACGGGACGTGCCGTAGCGAGCAGCAAATTCGTCGACGCTCGGCTCCGGCGCGTCGAGCATCTCGCGCACGACACGTGCGAGGGCATCGAGCCGGTCGTCCGGACACGGCAGCCCATCACGGAGGAACGCGTCGATCAGCGCGATCCGATGATGCGGGCGATCCTCGCGGCGCAGCACCCCGGCGAGGACCCCCCCGCGCTGCCCCAAACGCCGCCCGAAGCGAAGTCGTCCAATCGCACAGGCGCCACATCGGCACCCGTAAGAACGCATAAAACAGATCCGGCCGGAACTTTGCGCCGACGGCCGCGCCGGCACCGGCGAGCTCGTGGCTCGAACGCCTCGTCAGCACTCCATGGACTCGCACGCGGTCCGGTTCGGCGACGAGGTTCACGCACGGATCCGGGAGCACCTCCTGCAAGTACCGGTCGCCGTCGCCGAGCTCCCACCGAATCAGCCAGTAGTACTCGACGAACCTCGCGACCGCATCCGACGGTGCGTGATAGGAGAGCTCGAACTGATCTCTCCCGGCCTCGGGCCGGCGGATCCCGGGATGCGCCGGGCTCGTCGTCACCGCCACAGCTGTCGCATTATTTCAATACACGCCGCCCGCGACCGATTAGCGTCACGCTCGATGAGCCGGCAGGCCAACGGAAAGTTCGACCTCGTCGCAGACGAGCAGCCGTGGGTCCAGGAAGGACGCCTCCGGCTGACGCGCACCCGGATGGCCAAGACGTTTCACGGCGACATGAACGGCGAGACCGTCGCCGAGCTGCTGATGGCCTACGTTCTCCCCGAGTCGGCTGACGCGATCGGCTTCGAGGATTTCGCCGCCGCGGGCGGGACGGGCGCCTACGTCGGCTTCGAGCGCTTCAGCGGCACCGTCGCCGGTCGTTGCGGCAGCTTCGTGCTACAGCACAACCTGGTCGGCGATGCCAAAACGCCAACCGCGCCCTGCGCGATCCTCCCAGGCTCCGGCACCGGCGAGCTTGAAGGCATCCGCGGCCGGCTGACGATCGAACCCCGGCCACACGACGAGCCATCTCTACACCCTCGACTACGAACTCGACTGAGATCCCTGTAGCCGACCACTGTCCTGCAGCCGTGGGGGCGCGGATCGTCAGCGTCCCACGCCGACTGCAAGCCTTCGGCGATCATGGCGCTCGCTCGTGAGCGCAGTATCGAGCTCCCGAGCCATGCCCGGGGGAGCACCGTCAGCCTCGCCCTACGGGCTCGGGTTCACGACGAAGGCCGCTATCCCCTCAACCCGGGGTCAGTTACGGCCGGCGCTAGAGGGGTCAAATTTCGAGCGGCCTTGCCATAGGCCCGGAGGTCCCACCCGAAACGGAAGCGAGTCCGGTGGCGCGGGCATCGCAACGTGGCAACGCACAAGCGCGGGCACCCGCCCTGCGGCGCCATCCAAGAGCACCGCTTAGAGCTTGCGACGCAGGCGCCGCCGGACATGCGCCAGCCCGAGCCGACGCCGGTCAGTCGCCGACGCGGCAGAGTGCGCGTCGCAACACAATCGAGAAGTCAGGGTCGAAGACACGCCGCTCGTGCGCCGACAGGCCGGCCCGCTGGCGCATGTATGCGATCGCACGCGCGAAGGTGCCCACGCGCAATGCGAGCGTGAAGCCGTCGATGAGGTTCCCGCCCCACGGCTCGAGGTACGCATCGCGCAGCCGCGCGAACCACGGGTCGCTCGGGGCCAGCATGGTGCGTGCCTCCAGGAATCGGAAGGTCACAACGAGAGAGACGAACGGATGCGAAATCGCTGCGTCACCCCAATCGAGGACACGTATCGAGCTGCCTCGCGCGTACAGGTTCGCGTGGTGGAGGTCGTCGTGCTGGATCGTCTCAGGCACGTAGTACGCGCCGAGCTCATCGGACAGCTCCGCGAAGCGGGGCGCGAATCGCTCCAGCTTGCGGACCTCCTCCGGCTCGAGCGGCAGATCGAGCCGCAGCAGCTCGTCATAGCGCACGGGGAGCGTGACCAGTCGTAGGTCGGGCACGCCGTGAGCGAGGTGGTCGCGCGCATACGCAACCTCGCCCCGTTGCAGCTCAGCGTACAGCGGCAACACACCCAGCCACGCATCCGGAGGGTTACCCGACATTCCCACCGGCCTGCCAGCGTCGGCGAGAAGAAGCCAGCTGCGCCCCTCGTCATAGGCGAGCACCTCCGCCACCCGATCGGGCCAGCGCGCAAACAACTCGGCCGTAAGCCGGGGCTCGAACGCCTGCCCGGCCGCGCACGCCTTCAGCCACACGAGCCCATCAGCGACCGGCGCGCGCAGCACCGCGGCCCACGGCCGCTCACGCACCGTCTCGATCGCGCCGACCGGCTGCACGTGCAACCGGATCCATTCCTCAGCGGCAACAGGATCTACCACGGTCCCAACTATGACGCTCCGCGCCGTCTGTGAGGCAGTCGACACAGGACACTGGTCCTTTGCGGCACGCCCAACCTCTTTCGCGTGCATCAGCGCGATCACGCCGGTCGCGCGCCCTCGCGGCTGAGTACGAGCATCACCCCGGACGACCCGAGCATCGAGAGCACCGCTCCGTCAGCGCGAGCACCAGCCGCCATCGTGGTTGATCTCATCGCTGCCCCGGACGAGCAGGAGGTGTCCGACGGCGCGCTCGACGGACTACCCCTTCCGCCTGGGGATGCGGTAGAGCAATACTCCGGCGCTTTTTGAGCAGCAGCGAGAGCGGGACGGGCGTCGCTGCCGACACTGCCACTCAGCCAGGCGATGCAGCAGTCGCGGTCGAGGCGCGCGTCCGTTTGCTCGACGTCCGATCGACCGGTCGTCGGCAAGCGGTCGCCAGGCCGGAAGCGGAAGCCACGATTGGCCTGGTGGCACAGCCGCTTGGGACGAGCAGCAGCGCTCTCGTCGCGCGAATGGAGACGGCTGCATTCGCCCGGCGGAGCGCAAGAACGCACGTCGGCACGACCCTCTCGTGTCGCTCACCGAGGTGAAGCGGCAGCGCTGGCTGAGGCGACCCGGTGCTTGCTCAGACGTGGGACGCTCACGCCGTCCGCAAGCAGTTGCATGCTCACAGCTCGGCGGCCGTGATCCGCAAACCAGCAGTCAGCGACCGCGACGCTGCACTGCTGGGTTCGCCCAGCAGCAGTCGTCAGGCTCGCCGCGGCGGGGCGACTGCTTTGGCCGCTGAACCGGCAGTCCGACGCGACGACGTCGGACTGCTGCAATAGGCGTAGCGGGGCCGTGCGGTCGGTGTCGCGCGTCGCTGCTGCATCGCCGCACCAATAGCCACACCTGGCGCGGTGACTGGCGTCGGTGATCGGACTCAATACTCACGTGTCGGCGGCAACGACGCTGGCCGGCGATCGGCTGGACGTCGCGGGTGCTGTGGAATGCGCAGAAGCGTTGCCGGCGACCTTGAGCTGTCCTGTTCACAGACGGCCAAGCGGAACGTGCGTCCGTATGTCGCCGGCATTGAAGCCAAGCGCTCAGGCGCCGCCGAAGGCGTCGGCGACGGCCGCCGCCCAGCTCCCGTACAGATCGATCACCGTGGACGGCGCGGGCCATTCTCCGGCATGCAGTCGTTTGAGCGCTTCGCCGCCGCGCCGGCGTGCGTGGGTGCGCGACCAATCGTAGGAGGACGGGGCAGCGCCGTAGCGCGCTCGCCAGGCGCGCATCGCCTCACGGCTCCGCTCACGGGTCCATTGCCGCGCGATCGCCCCGGGACGGCAGCGCTTGCAGTATGCGTACGCGTCGCCCTTGCCGTTGCGCGCGCTGGTTGGCGCGCCGCAGCCCCGGCAGACGCCCCGGTATCGCGCCTTGACCTCGCGCGCCTTTTCGCCGATCGGATCGTAGAGATAGGCCTTCACGGTGCCCTCTGCGCGCCCCAGCCGGCGACCGATCTCGGCGATCGATAGGCCCTCCTGGTCGCGGTAGTGGCGCGCGAGTCGCGTGGCGCGCCGTCGCTCGGTAACACGGTCTGTCATGAGCACATGTAGAAAGGGACAGCGCAGGGGTAACGACCGACGGCGCGCTTGTGCCCACCGGCACCCGGCCGATTCGACGCCGGCACCTGCGGTCTTGCTGTTCCGACTCGCGGGCCACCCTCGCCACCGGTCCTCATCCTCGCCACCGGTCCTCATCCTCGCCACCGGTCCTCATCCTCGCCACCGGTCCTCATCCTCGCCACCGGTCCTCATCCTCGCCACCGGTCCTCATCCTCGCCACCGGTCCTCATCCTCGCCACCGGTCCTCATCCTCGCCACCACGGCGAATGCTATCGGGCGTGCCGGACGGCCCGCAAAGGGCCCAAAAGAAAACGCATTCGGGCGGGGACTTCTCGCCGGGGTTGGAGCAGCTACGGCACGGTGGACGTCGCCGGCGTCCGCAGCCACGTCACCGCTTCTGCTTCCAGATTGGCAGAGCAGCCATCCATCGTGGGCGACGCAGCGCTGTCCCAGCTCGTCCGTGGCAGCAGCGGCGTCGAGTTTCCCCGGCGCTTCCGCAATGCCTGGCTGAGCGGCGGCCTCAACCGCCGCCGCGATCCCGATAGGTGCGACCAGCAGAGCGTGCCCCGCTCGGCGTGGCAGGACGCCCATGGTGCCGATGGCGCTCAGCGGAATGTCGAATTAGGGGCTCAGATAGGCTCGACGTCGCGGGTGGCGATGGCGGCGGGGAGTTGCTCGCGGGAGCTGATGGCGAGCTTCTGGTAGGCGTGGGTGAGGTGGCCTTCGACGGTGCGAGCGGTGATGAATAGGTGTTGGGCGATGTCGCAGTTGGGGAGACCGCCGGCGGCGAGCTGGGCGACGCGACGCCGCTCGGTGTTAGCGAGTCGAGCCGGCTGAGGACGGGCCGTCGGGGTCGCCGGTCCGCGGCGATGAGTTCGGTGCGGGTCCGCTATGTGAGCGCGAGCGCCCCGGAGCGGTGGAGCGAGGTCGAGCGGGCAGGAGGATCTCGCGGCTCTCCGCCCGCTGTCTACCATGGCGCGCAGCCGTGCACCTCCTATTCGCCATAACCGCGCCTCGGTGCTTGCAGGCCGGCTGCTAGCGCTCGGGCCGATGCAGGAGGTTGTCCCGTTAGTCGTGGAAGTTTGCGTGACGGCGGTTCTCCTAGTGTGATGGTTACACAGTGACGGTGTGAGTGGTCTTTTGGGTTGACGTGTAAGTGTCAAGGTGACGGTTACGGAGTAGGTCGCGTTCGATCGCGATCGCTAGATTCGCTAGGCCTCGGTAGCCCTCGACCTTGCGGAAGCGAGTCTCGGCCTCGAGCATCCGGCGGCGGTCACCGCAGGGACATCTCGCCTGAGTCGGTTCTTGACGTGCGCTGGATGTCCCGGACGGTGGAAATCATCGATGCAGGCGTTTGTCCACATAGCGTACTAGTGGCCGGGGACCCCTGGCGGGCCGGGCGGCGTCACACTCCATCCGCTGCGGAGGGAGGCAGCGCGGGATGCGTGGGGTCGAGCTCTAGCGCGAGCGTGTTGAGCTGCTCGAGCGCGCGGTCGTGGTCGGTCTCCTGCCACGCCCGGCGCACGCGCCTTCCGCTGCGGTCGCGCACGGGGAATGGAAGCACTGCTGGTGCTTTGCTGCGTACCGCGTTGAACGGGCACGGCGTTGCCGAACACCTGGCGGATGGCTTTCCGCAGTCCCTTCGACCCGTCGATCACGAACAACAGCCCCTGCTCGACATCCAGGCCCCGGTCGACCAGGTCTGAGAGCAGCGCGGCCGCGACCGTCGCGTTCTCACTCGACCCGTCCCACAGCCCCAGCGCCAGCTTGTCGCCCTCGGTCGAGATCCCCAGCGCGACGATGTTGGTGCGGCCGTGCAGCTCGAACCCGTCGAGCATGATCACCGCCAGGCGCAGATCGGACAGCGGACGGTTCATCAGCCTGCAGAGCTGATCGCGCGTCCGCTGCGTGAACATCCGCGACACCGCCGACTTCGACGTCGACCGGGCATCGGTCTCGACCTGCTCGCCGACCGGCTCCTGCGCGCGGCGGTACTGGCGGGTCGACACACCAGTCAGCATCCGCTCAAGCACCTTCTCGCGGAGCCGATCGCGATCGGCGAAATGCTCATAGGTCTCAAGCGGCACCTCTGACTCGCCGTCCGCGGTCCGCGCCCGCGGCCGCCTAACCGGCACGCGCCGGCCACCAAGCGTCACCTCCCCATCCTCATGGCCATGCCTGACCGCGGTCCGCTCAGGATTCCACTTGCCCTTCGGGCCGACCAGCTCATCGACCTCCCGCTCCAGCAGCTCTCTGAGCACACCGAGCCCAACCTCCACGCTCAGCGCGAGCAGCCCCTCCCTCGCAGCCCCAACCAACTGCCCCAACGCCTCCTGCACGCGCTCCGGGAGCACGGCCTCATCGCTTATCGCCTCCGCGACCGGTACGTTGCACTTCACGGCGGTTCCTCCTCGGTCTTTGGGCGGATCGCCCACAAGCCCACCAGCAGCAGACGGGCCGAGGGACGCCGACACCTCAAAGGTCTACGAGTCCCGGGACATCCGCCGATGCAGAACGCTCCCAGCAGCCCTTACCACGCTTCCGCAGCCGAGACACGACAGAACTCTCAGCGGCGCCGAATCGGGGCCGCAGACTTCTCCTCTTGCCCGGATTCAGCAGCGTCAGGCGGGCCCCGCTTTCGGTCGTCCGCCGGCACTGACCGACCGGCCGAGCCTCAGAACACGCCGGATACGACGCTTCCGGGCGAATTTGTGCCGGCGGAGATCACGGTGGGAACTGCGAGGCGGGGGTTCGAAGCCCGCAAGCACCAAAAAGCGCCGCCGTACCGATCACGAAGTCCCCTGCGCGTACGAGACCACGGCCAGTAGAAGACAGGCACGTCGCAAGTACAACGGCGCGTACGTCGGCGATCCGCTGCACTGCTTCTACGATGTACCAGGAGATCGACGGCGGCAGGCAGGACCTCAGCGCTCGGAGCTGGTTAGGACATCCATGTGATCTCCGCGGTCTGTCTGGCCCTGTAGGCCGCCTCCCGGCCGGCCCCGCTGCGAGACCGGCCGGGTGGGCGGTTAGATGCTCAGCGCCGCAGGTCTGGCACGTGCTCCGGCCTGCGACTGACCTGTACCTTGACTTGCGCGCGCGGCAGTGTCGCTGTGGCTGCCGCTTGAGCGTGGTGGAAGTCGAAGTAGTCAAACATGTCGCCGATCGCGGGCCGATTGATCGGAACGTAGGGGTCGCTGCGCCGGCTCGTCGGGTTCGGGAGGTGGACCTGGGTCCGAGCCGAGACGGCCGGAGACTCCAGTTGCGCTCGATGAACTTCAGCAGCGAAACGTGGTCGGTATAGCTATGGCTGATGTAGCCCGGCTTCGCGTAGGGCGAGACCACGATCATCGGCACGCGGGTTCCGTCTCCGAAGAACGAGGTCGGCTGTACGTAGCCGGAGTCGTAGTAGCCGCCGCCCTCGTCGAAGGTGACGAAGATCGCCGTGTTCCGCCACAGCCTCGGGTTATTCTGGACCTCTGAAATGGCGTGCTGCAGGAAGCCCTCGAACGCCGCGAGCGTGGAGTACCCGGCATGGCCGTCGTCGTCGCCGGGCTTTAGGAACGTCACCGCGGGCAGAGTCCCGCGTGCCGCGTCGGCGTCGAAGTCGCCGACCCCGTGCTCGACGTTTGCCCGCAGCGCAGGATTGGTCATGATCGAGCTGACGTACTGCATTGGATCGCAGATGTTGCAGTAGTTCGAGCCAGGGTGGCCGTTGTCGTAGCCCTCGCCGAAGTAGCCCCACGAGATGTGGTGAGCAGACAGTTCGTCACCGATGGTCGGAAGCGAATGCTGCGGCGGAACGACGAACGTGGAGGTGTTCAGTGATCCGTCGACGTTGTAGCCCGGGTTGTAGTTGTTGAGCAGGTAGTAGTGACCAGGAGCACAGTCCCCGTTGCGGAAGGTCGTATACGACAGGCTCGACAGGTACGCGAACACCCCTGCGACACCCGGCGCCGAGCGATCGGAGCAGTTGGAGTAGCTGCCGCCGTTCGTCGTACCGGCCTTTCCGTACCCGTCCTGGGTGTAGAAGTTGTTTGTACCAGGCTGCGGGTTGGGATTCTCGATCTCGCCCGGCGGCGGCGCGGTCGGCGTCCCGTTTGCGTCCTGGTAGAAGGCGGCGTCGCCCGTTCCGAGCATGATGTGGTTGGCGCCCGTGCCGCCCATGACGCTCTGGTGGTAATTGTCCGACATCGAGTAATGGCGGGCGAGGAAGTTGAGCGCCGGGGCGTCGCCGCGCGCCATGTTGTAGAAGCCCATGTCGACGGCGCCCTGATTGGTCGACTGCGGACCGAAGGGGGTCGGCGGCGGGTCGCCGTTGGAGTCTCCGGCCGTCTCGTGGACCCAGGTCCACAGGTCCTGCCTGCCGCCGTCGATCTCCTGGTACATCTGGTAGAAGCGGTGCAGCGGATCGCCGACGTACGCGCCGTTGTACTTGCACGTGCCGCTGTACTGGCCGTGGTCGTCGTAGTAGGGGACGTACTTCGTGATCTGGTACGGCGCGTTGGCCAAATCCGCCGGGAAGCGCGTATCCGGCGTGTTCTGAGGCTGGCCGTCGCAGGCCGGCGGAACCGATGTCGTGTTCGGCTGCGGAAGCGTGCCGTAAGGGCCGGTCTTAGGCGGAGTCACCTCGTAGACCGTCTTGTCGCTTGCCGTCTGCTGCTGGGCTTTGGCAACAGCCCGACCGGGAGCGCCCGACGCGGTGACGATCCCCTCCGAGAGAAGGTTCATGACCCGCTGACGGTGTGGCGCGCGATACGTCGCGAATATGTTGTCGAACGTGTGGTTCTCGCCGATGATCACGATCACGTGCTTGATCGGCGTCGTCGTCTTACCGGACCGGCGGCCGGTGCGGCGGTGATGTCGTGAACGCCTTCGAGACGCTCGATGGACCACATGACCAGAGACATTTGCGCGAGCTGCGGTTCTTGCAGCCGCGCTGCCGACGCCGGCACCTCCCAGCGCGGCTATCGCAGCAAGGAGCACCAGCAGTGCTCCAATCACCGTGGCAGCGATCGCAGCGGAACGCGCACCGTGGACCCCAAACATGCCTGCCTCCCTCCAGCGGATGTGCGCCTGTGACGCCCGCCCGGCCCCAGCCACGGGCCCCGGCCACAGACGCTATGTGCACAAACGGCTGCATCCTGTCCGTGAAGTCGCCCGCGTAAACAGCCGACAGGCGAGATGTCACTGCGCTGACACGCCGCCCACCTCGCGCGTCCGCCTGCCGCGCTCTATTCGATCGCTTCCACCCTCGCGCCGTCTCACGTAGCGCGATCGGACCGGCGACCCAGCGCTCGTCCGAGCCGGTCGTAACCCGCGGCCTCAAGTGCGCTGGCGGCTTGGCGGCAGCATCAGCTCTCGTAGCCGGACAACCCCTGCACGACGAATATGCAGCAGCGACGGGCACACCACCGCGCGTCGCTGCGCGACGCCTGAAGCGGTCACGGAGTGGCCATGGCCGCTATGCACCAACACCGGCAGTCTCCAAAAGGTCGAACCGAGACCACCGTCACTGCCAAAGTCATGAGTCATCTGGGGGGACGTCCGACTGCTGGTGTTGCTTCTCGGGCTGACGGCGGGCTGACTCTGAGACTTCTTGTCGGCCATTGGCCTGACCGGCATAGCTTGTGTCGCCCGCCGCCGCCCGAGGACCTTCGGCGTGACTTGATAGGAGCATGCGTTCCCCTGAGTGACGGTTGTCCGCCGAAGTTCCGCTTCATCGGTGTCCAACCAAACGAAGGGACGGTGCATGGATCGTAATCAACGCGGACACGCACACAAGCGCGCCCATGCACTCCCGGCGGTGGCGAGGGCACGGGCCGGGTGCGACGCCCATGCTCGCGCCGCCACGCCGCTTGGACTCAGCCACCCACCGCCGCGTCGTCCCGCCGACCCCTCATAGCCAAGCGCAACCAGCTTCCCATGCGCGACATCCGCCCGGATCCGGCCGCCAGAGCGCTCCACCAACTCATCGATCTTCCGGCGCACCGCTCGACCGCTCGGCCGCCGCCGCCGCGCCGCGGGCATCCCGCCGGCCTGCTCACGCACCGCACCCAATGCGCGACCGTCTTGTGATCCCGGTGTTGACTTTCGGTGCCCGCGTGGGCGACGGCTCGCGTAGGGTCGAAGGCTGAACCGAGGTCTGACCCTCTTGTGATCTGACCCTTGAGCCGGTGTCTTGGGTGTGAAGTGTCGGCCTCGGTTCTTGCCTTCGAGGATCGGCCTGACCTGATAGAAGCGTTCGCCCCGAATGCCCGGGGCGCCCACCGGGATGTTGTCGGCCGATCCGCCCATCAACATAACCGGGAGGTCAAGATGAGAGCATCAGGCAGGCGCGGTCCGGGACCGTCGCATCTGTTGCTCACGCCCGATCGGGCGGGCAACGTCGTGGGGGTCGATCCGCACAAGCGGACGTTGACCGCGACGATCGTCGATCCGCGCGGTGGGATTGTCGCTTCAGAGCACTTCCGTGTCTCGGGCGACGGGCACCGGGCGCTGGAGGCGTGGGCGCGCCAGTTTGGGCAGATCGCCCGTTGGGGGGTTGAGGGTGCGGCCGGCTGGGGTCGCCACACAGCGGTGTTCTTGATCGGCCGCGGTTATGACGTGCGCGACGTGTGCGCCAACCGCACCCCGCGGTCTGACCGGGCGCGTCAGCGCGGCAAGTCAGACACGCTTGACTCTGAGCGGATCGCGCGCGAGGTGCTAGCGCATTCGCTGCTGCCGCGGGCGTTCAAGCGCGCCGGCCATGACAGCGGCCCCGATGAGAACCAGCAGCTGCTGGCGTTGTGGCACAACCGGCGGCGGTCGATCAACACCAGCCGCCAGCACCTCCTAAACGAGGCCGAGCAGTTGCTCTGCGAGCTCCCGCTCGAACTTCGAGAGCAGCTGCCTGGCTCAAGGACGGTCAGGCCCCGGCTGCGAGCGCTAGGACGTCGCAACCGACGGCGACGCTATGACGCACCGACCCGGCTGCGCCTACAGATGCTCGACGACCACGCCGCGCAGATCTGGGCGCTTGACAGGGATGAGCGACAGGTCGTCGCCCAGCTTCGGGCGCTCGTTGACCAGGCTGGCTCGACGCTGGGTGAGCTCTGCGGCCTATCGATCCGGTCGGTCTCAGAGCTGCTGGTCGAGGTCGGTGACGTGCGCCGATTCACCGAGGGCGGCTTCGCGAAGTTCAACGCCAGCGCGCCGCTGGCTGCGTCGACCGCCGAGGGGCCCGGCGAGCCGGTACGTCACCGCTATAACCCTGGCGGCAATCGACGGGTCAACGCAATCCTGCACCGGATGGCGGTCACGCAGCTGCGCTGCGAGCCACGTGCCCAGAAGATCTACGCCCAAGCCCGCGCCAACGGGCATACCAAGAAGGAAGCCCGCCGGGTCCTCAAACGCCACCTGTCCGACGTCGTTTACCGTCGCATGACCGGCGACCCGCCGCCGACGCCGCCCCTGTCGGTCCGCAGTCGACCAATCAGGGCGCCGTCGCAGTCAAGGACGGGCCGCCAGGGCCGAGCGACAGCGAGCCGCGAAGCGGCGTGCTTGACGGCGTCGGGCGCCCGGCGCCAACCTCAGCTGACAACGCAAGGGCGCGAGGACCCCGGAAGGCCCTCTCGAAGCCGCGACCAATATGTCGCGGTCAGTGCTCGCATGCCCGCAGAGCGCCTCAGAGCGCGTCAACCCGCAACCCCCACGTTGCATCTCTCGGGATTAACGACGTCGGGGCCCCCTCAGGCCCCTCGCCGGTTCCTCCCCGGTCTGCTATTGGGCTTGACATAGAAGCATGGCGACGCGGCGAGCGCCGGCGCTCACGCAGCTTTCTTCAACTCGCCCGCCAGCTTGCGACTCGATGTCGGGACGCGGTGAATAACCGACAGATCAGGACAAAAGCGTGGGGAGATCCGATGGGCGCGCACGGGGAGATCTAGTGGCCAACAGTGGGCACTATCATGACCTCGGAACGGGCGACGCCGCCTTCGACCAGGACGCAAACGCGGACGCCGACCGGGATTCACAGTCAGCCACGGCGGTTAGCGGGACAACTCCAGCAACCCCGATCTTCGTACCTGCCTGCGTGGTGACGCGGCTACCAAGCGCGGATCCGGTCGCGCCGACTTTGCTAGCTAAGCTAGCTAGACGGACGATCTCCGCAGGCAGTCGCGGATTGCGTCTGTCGACAACAGCGATCGTATAGCTCCGGTGACTGCGAAAAGCTTGCGGACACCCGGAAACCGGCAGGTTGGACGGCGTGGGCGTCTCAGGGGGACCCCAGACGCGAACCCCATCGGGTGGCCAGCTCTTCGCCTAGTCCTGCCGGGTTCGCCGCCGCCGGGCGAGATCGATGAATCCCAAGCGGAACGTGGCTAACGGTTCCGCGAGACCTGGCTTCCGCGCGCAAAGCGAGTCTGCGCGCACTGACTGGCAGTTTCGCGGCTACTTCGGGTGGGCTGCTCAGAATAGAAGACGGCTTTGCTTCGTTGAGCGTTTGGAAGCGTCGTCCTGCTCTGGACAGAAACGCTCGTGCGTACCACAGCGTGGGTGGACAAGGTACCGGCGATTGGGGGGCCGTGGTCTAGGCCTTTCACGGTTTAACCGCCTTCACCCACCTCAGGCTGACCTCAGTAACGTCTTTGAAGCCGGCGGCCTTCAACGCAGTCGCGATTTCGTCGAGATGGGCGGCCAGATCCCCCACGTACGGTGCGATCGAGATGGTACCGCCGGACTTGAGCGCTTGGAAGCCTCCCTGCAGCCTGGGTACAAACAACTTCTACACCCAGGACGGGTACGGAAAGGACCGGTACGACGTTCCTGGCTTGAACAGTTCTCCAACCTCTTCTGCCCCGGCCTTGACAAGGTTGGAAACGCCCTTGACCTGCTGATCGGCCAGCGTATTGATGTTGATAGCGTTGGCGAACTCTCCAGTTCCCCAAGGTTCACGACTACCTTACTCTCCTTTTTGGCCAATCCCTCGGCAAGCGCTTGAGCTAGTTTGGCGAGCGAAGCAGCCTCGCCCTTGGCAATGGCGTCCCCTGCCGCGTCAGTCCCTCCCTTGGCAATGGCGTCCCCTGCCGCGTCAGTCCCTCCCTTGACGATGACCTCCCCGGCCGCCTTGCTGCCCTCCTCGAGTACAACGGTGGCAGCCTTACTAGCCAACGCTCCTTCTAATGCTGAGCCGAGCGCGGCCGCACCCCCGGTCACCAAAGCAGCTAACACGTCAGCTGGCGAGATCGCATCTGAAGGTGTGGGTCGCTCGCCCGTGGTGCGCGCAAACACTGTCTTGCCATCTCGATTGAGGACTTGCTCGTGATCGACGCCAACGCTCGTGTAGGAGCGCTTGTACCCGAGAACATCCCCGGACTTAGGATCGAATATCTCCTGGTATGTCTTGCCGCGGCCAACCTCGCCGTCGATACTCTTCTCGAATGGCGTCGGATCCTTCACTTCTGAGGGCGCCGTAGCGGACTTTCGCTCGGCGGCTTGGTCGGTGTTGCTCGTTAATTTCGGCAGTTCTCGGAGATTGGCATGGTCATAGGTCCGGTGGTCATCCGGCCGAGTCGGGCGGTCGCTCGCTCGTTGATCTGACTGCTCCTTTAGCGGTACCTTCGTAGCGTCGAAGGCGCCCCCGTTAGCGCCCGAAGGTGGCGACGGGAGCGCCGCGTCCTTCGTGAGGCGTTTGGCGTTGTCTCCCTCATCGTGGGCAGGTTGATCCCGCCGAGCAGCGCCTTGGCCCTTATCTCCCGGTGGGGCCGGCGCGAACGCCTGGCGATTCTTGCCTTGAAGCGCTACGTGAGCGGGGTCGTACCCCAGGGTCGCCTTCAACGAAGGCAACCCTGCGTCGACCCTCTCCTTGTCTATTCTGGTGAGCGCTCGGTCCCAGTTCTGGTCTCGCTTTTCTTGCGGGGTTTGTTGACTGTCGCTCGGTGCATTGTGTCGGGTGTCGTTTCCGAGGGGAGTTTGATGCCGTAGCTGTCTGGTTGCTTTTTTACTTTGCCTAGCTGGTCACCCGCGCCTGGTTGGGTTTGCCGGCCATCGCTTGGCCCCTTGTCGCGCACGTCCCCCTGCCGTCGGATCTGTTCGCGCTGAAGGTGATCCTGTCCCATTGTCTGACCTGTTCGGTCGTCCGCTCGGCGCTTGTGGACGTTGTCGGCATGACCGGCCCTGGATAGCCGCGACATCTCTGTGAGGTTGCTGTGGTCATAGGCACTTCCGGCCTTCGATGCTCGGGGCTTATCGCCGTGTTCGGATCCTGCCTTCTTTGCCGCCTCCGTTGGCTTCGCTTGCGTCGCCAATCGCCCTGTTAGAAGGCGTGCCTCGAAGTTCGCCCGAACTGACGCGCGGAAATTTTCTAGTTCATTACCCATAGTGTGTACCCAGGTCGTATACTGACCTGATCCTGCAACGGGGACTGTGCTGCTGAGGCACTATTACCTAGCTAACTACAACCCGGGCATTGTACAACGTCGATGCTCACAGCCGACGACAAAGTGTTCTCTGGTCCTTGCTCGAGTCGCGGCGGGTCGTATGTTGCAGTCATGCTTACTTACTCCTCTGTTTCGCGTATGACCCGCGCCATGACTCTTCGGGTTGTGCGTGGAAGTTTCCTGGGGTCGGCTGCGAGCATCTGTTGCTCGAAGCAGAGGCACGTCCGCACGGCGGCGTGTGTTGCTGCCTGCCGCAGAGGATCGGGCCATTGCTCCTCGGGGAACTCGATCAATTCGGCGACGGCCAGCTGGCAGATGTTCCACGTCTGATGTGGCCGGTTGTCCTCGGAGTCGGCGTCGGCGGTGTCGGCGTCTCGCCATGCCGTTGCGAACTACGCCGAGTCAACGAGATCTGCCACCGCATGACGATACAAGCAGACCGGGGGTTGCTGTTGGCAGACCTGGTCGCAGAACGGAAATGGGGGGAACTCGCGGCGGTAGGCGGCTCGTATCGCATCGCGGAACACCTGCACCGCACCGTCTGATTCGGCTACCGGCTGGTGGAGACGGGCGAGTAGGGCGTTGCGCAGCAGCTCTGCCAGGCGACGTGTCAGTTCGTAGTCCCATCCGGCTTGGGCGCCGCGTCTGCTGATCAGCCAGTCTGCGGCGTGCGCGAGAAAGGATCGCATCAGGCGGTCGAACTGGAGCCCGGGGGGCTGGCGGAGGCGGACGGCCTCAACGATCTCATCCCAGAGACGGTCGAGGGCGTGTGGGTCCTCGACTGTGGAAAGGACGATCCGGGACATCGTCTTCTGGAGCGAGCGCTCGGTCATCAGGAGGCGGCCCGCCTGGCATGCGTCGAGGTCGTCAGCGCACGTTTCGACGCAGTACGGGCGCGCGAGGAACAGAGCGCCCAGGCCTGACGTTGTCCGCCACGCGTGCATGCGGTCGGCGACGGCTGCGTCGTCGGGGCGCTGAGCGGTGAGCTCATCCTTGACCGCCCGCAGCTGCACAAGGACTGGCATCTCATCGGGGCTGTCGCCGGCACCGCTGAACACGGCGGCTCGTCCCTTGGGGAGGGACGAGAGGGCGCGCGCCTGGGTACGGTCCACGCCATCGCGCCGGCGAGCGCGTCGCGGTCGTCCTGAGACACGGTCTGGTGCGCGATCTTTAGGTTGGTGTTCTTGAGGGCTTCCGGAGCCAAGCGCAAAGGGATTTGGTCGGCGATGATGATGCCCTCGCTGTAGGCGCGAATCTCGGCTAGCAGGTTGACGAACGTCTCGACCGCGTGCTCGACGAGGGTCGGCAGTCTCCTACGAGGTCTGCGGCTCCGTACGAGCCAGAAGCCGGTGCGCTTCTTCGAAGACTGTGACGTGCACGAGGGCGTCGCTTGCCCTAGCGCGGCGCCGATACTCGGCGAGTCGCACCAGCAGCAGTACCATGAGCAGCGCTTTGTCGACGTCGTCACCGAGGCGCTCCAGTTCGATGATCGTGGGGCGACCGAGGATGGTGTCCATCGGCAGCGAGGTGGCGGTGTCGAGCATGGCGCCCTTGCCGCCGACCAGCAGCGACTGCAGCCGGCTGATCAGTGCGGCCTGGATATCGGCCTCGACCTTCTCGTCGTAACCAAGCCGGTGCGTGACCTGCGGTACCTTCTGGACGAGATCGCTCAGCGTCGGGAACGCCAGCGGCGAGAGCGCGCCGGCCGCCAGGCGCCGGTTCTGGCCGGTGAGGAGATTCCAGCCCGCGTCGGCGTAGATCTCGTACAGGCATTGCTCAAGCACCTGCGGCAATGGCGTCCACATGCCGAAACTTGCCGAGAAGGCCGCCCGCAGAAGGTCCAGATGGGGGCCCAGCGGAACGTCGGCTTCGACGTCAAACGGGTTCAGCCGAAACGGAGCGGTCGTCTCGTCCCCGGGCGTGAACACCAACACGCTCTCCCCGAACGCCTCGCTTTGAAGGAGGCTCGGGTACTCGCTCTTTGCCGGCTCGATGACCAGGAATGGCACGCCCCGGGCGGCGAGCTCCGACAGCAGGCCAAGCAGCGTGTTCGTCTTGCCCGCCCCAGTGATACCGGCGACAAGCGCGTGGCGATTTAGGGTCTTGACCGGGATTTCGTACGGAACCTCGGTTACCCGGCTACCGTGAGCCACCATGCCAAGTGAGAGTCGATCTTCGTCTCCGGCCAAGGCCTTTGCCGTGGCGAACATTGGCTCCTCGCGAACTGCGAATCCTGGCAGTTCCTGATCGGGCAGGTGGGCGAAGGCTGCCAATTGCCGCGACGTGAGCAGGGTCTGGGCCGCGTAGGGATCTACCAGACTCGCCGGACCGATGGCGCCCATCCCATCCGGAAGCGCCCACTGCGCGGCCCAGCGCCCGGCTTGGGCGTCCTCGTACACGCGGAGCGGCTCAGAGAACGGGTCCGATCCGGAAAGCACCGCGCAAAACGCGCTGGCCAAGACCGGAAAACTATTCTCATCGCCCAGCAGATAGACCGCCGTGCGCCACAAGCCCAGCGATTGGCCCTCGGAAAGGCTCTTTAGACGGAACCCGAGTACCTTCTGATAGTGATCGGCCAGCGGGCTCGGGACGCCCGACACCGCCTGCGCCGCTGCGGCCTGGCGCATATCGTTCAACACCCGATTGCGCACCCCGTCGGCGACACGTCGACGCGCAGGCTCCGCCAGGACCAACACAGACCATGCCTTGCCTGCCATCGCTCGCACTAGGCGCTCAATCGGAAGCGCTCGATCTGATGGGTCGGCCGACTGAAACGTTGGCACGCCCAGCGCCACGCCGGATCGCGGCCAACCATATGCCGGCGCCGGCGCGGCCGGCAGCGCATCGATCGACGGATATGCGCCGCGCAACAGGCTCTTCAGAACGTTCCGCGACGTTCGGACGTGTGCCTCGTCAGCGCCTGAGTCACCCGAGGCCCATGCGGAGGTTATGAATTGCGTCTGACCGCCCGTAGACACGACCTGAAATCCAAATGGCACACTCTGCCCGTGCATGCCGATGAGCACCTGCTCGGTTTGCGGATGCGCCGGCATGTCCCGCGGTCGATCCGCCGGTTGGCGTTCACTGGTCCGGCCCTGCAGACCAATCCCCCGGATGACTAGCGGCGCCCGTAGCGGCGGAGGTGCCGCGGTTATAGCGCCTGGGTCGTGCCCTGAGAACGGATCGACATCCGCACGCTGCGCGTGATCCATAACGTACGGATCCAACGAAAATGGCGCTGTGTCAGACATGTGATGTCTCGCTAAAGCCGAGCGATGAATCGATATCGCAAGTCGATGTCCGCGTGTTGTGACGGTCGGATAGGGGTAACTCGTAGACGCCTGTCGGTCCCGTAACGCAGAACGTGTGACGCGACCAAGCAGGCTCCGACGACGACGCAGCGATCAGCGCCCCGGGAGCCACGACTGTGCCACTTCCCTGGTTTATCGCTTGTGCTTTCAAAAATACGAAGTGGATTATCAGCGCGGCGCCTCCAAAGAACACGAGCAAGACGAGAACCACGACCAGCCCTTTGCGTACCTTTGGCCAGATTGAGGATGTCGCGAGTACTTGGCTCCCAGTCGACACGTTCTGAATCCGTTTGGCCTTCAGCAACTGACCGGCCCGCGACGCCCCGGGTACTTCGACGGTTTCCCCGTCACTAACGGAACCCCGTAGTGAAACGCCGCGCATCTCGACTCGTATGGACGGCAGCGGGCGTCCTTCGTCGTCGAAACGATCGAGACGGAAGCTAAGAACCTGCCACGTAGTTTGACCCCGCGGCTCGGTCCGCAGCTGCACAGCGCGAGCCACTCCCACGGATGTTCTCGTCCCCGCGACGAACGCCGCGGTAGCGGGCCGCCGCTCGTAGCTGAGCCTGTCCTCTAGCTCAGCAACGGCGACTGAACGACTCTGGCCGGACCTTGGGTGCGCCGGGCCCGAACTCGTCGCCCCACACACGGCGCATCCGGTCTCGGACATTTGATCAGCGCCACACGACGGACAGATCATGGAGGTGCGTCGCGCCCCAGTGTCAATGGATTCCGCGGGCGGACGAGCAGCAACCGGTACCTCCTCGCGTTCACGAGCGTGGCGCCCGCTGAGTTGCCCGGCCAAGTCCGAAGAAGGCGGCGGCTCAGACCGCTGGATATCGGCGCTGGCCCCGCGGGTGATCGTAGTCTGCTGTTGGGCGGATCGCGCTAGGCCGAGAATCAGAAAGCACAGCGTGAGGACCGACAAAGCGATGGGGAAGGCGAAGCTCACGGGTCGCACCGGGCCATCGATACGACGAACAGCCTCAGCATGAGTCGCTATCGCAACTATCCACAAAAGTACGGCGAGAGCACCCAACCCCGCCGTGACTCGCCGTAGCGGACTTCGTCGTGACGGGCGGCGCGCACGGCTGGTTCGAAGCTGCTGCCCAATGAACTGCTGCTCGATCGCCTGCTGTACGGGTTGCTGTTGGTTAGATGGCGGTGGGTGCACGAGAATAATCCTTTCGCTGCCGGGCGGATGATGATCGCCACCGACTCTCGGTCACCCACAAAGAAGCGGGGACCGACAGCCGTTCCTGCGGTCGGAAGCGGGCGAGCCAAGTGTCGATGGTCTTCACAGCTGCTCCTCCGTTGTGCCCGCCGATGTCGGCGAGACTGGCGTTTGCGCGGTCGGGGTTGTCGCCGCTAGGCTGGAGCCGGCGTCGATCGACCCGACGACGAGGTGAGCGGCGCGCAGATCGCGGAAGGTCGGCTCGGGACGGGCCGGGCCGCCGAGAGCCGCGACGGCGGGCTGGAGCCGTTCGGCGTGGAAGCGCTGCCAGGCCTGCTCGCTGTTCCAGACGTCGATGATGCGAAAGCCCTCGTCTGTGGGGCCGGCGAGGTGCAGGATCAGGCCGTCCGGGGTCGGATCGGTCAGGCCGGCAGCGACGCGCTCGTACTGCTTCCAGCTCGCGGCGATGTCGTGCACGAACGCGTATGCCATGGCTGCTCCTCACTGTTGTGCGTCGCTTGGTCGCGAGCGCAGCTTGGAAGTTGGCAGGGGCTGGTTTAGTCTCGGTATAGCCGCGGTTGCGCGACTGATCCGCGGACGTGAGAATCAGCAGCGGAGATTGTTCGATGGAGATTCGCGTCCTCGGGCCGCTTGAGATCATTGGCGCTGACGGGCCGGTATTGCTTGGTGCCGGCAAACAGCGACGGCTGCTGGCGGCTTTGGCTATCCATGCTGGGGAGGGGCTGCCGTCTGACGTCCTGATTGACGCGGTCTGGGGAGCCTCGCCGCCGGCGTCGGCGACAAAGCTGCTGCAGGTCTACGTTTCGCAGCTGCGCAAGGCGCTGGAACCGCCCGTCGGCATACAGACGCGTGGTGCGGGCTACGCCCTCGAGCTTGCGGAGGAGTCGCTTGATGCCACCCGCTTCGAGCGACTCATCGGTGATGGCAGAGCCGCCGCTTTGGATGGGAATGCTGCGCTCGCCGTTTCCCTGCTTCGCCGCGCGCTCGCGCTCTGGCGCGGCCCAGCGTACGGCGACTTCGCCTACGAGCAGTTCGCTCGCGGTGAGGCGGAGCGACTCGAGGGGCTACGGCTAGTCGCGCTCGAGGAGCGGATTGCGGCAGAGCTGGCGCTCGGCCGCCAAAGCGATGTCCTACCCGAGCTGCAAAACCTCGCCGCCGCCCACCCGATGCGCGAGCGCATACAGGCGCAGGCAATGCTCGCCCTGTACCGCAGCGGCAGGCAAACAGAAGCACTCGACGTATATGCCGGCGTGCGCGCGTGGCTGCGCGAGGAGCTCGGGCTCGAGCCCGGCACCGAGCTGCGCGAGCTGCAACGGCGCATCCTCCAACACGACCCGGCGCTGGCTGTCGCGCCCGCTACCGCGGGACCATTGATCGCGGTCCCGGCAGCGCCCAACGCGCTCCTGGGCCGCGAGCGCGAGCTGTCAGAGCTGCGCGACCTGCTCGCTCGCGACGACGTGCGCTGCTCGTCCTGACCGGCGCGGGCGGCTCTGGCAAGACGCGACTAGCGCTCGAGGCCGCCCGCGAAACCGCGGCCTCGTTTGCCAACGGCGCCGCCTTCGTCCAGCTGGCACCGATCAGCGACCCAGCCTTGGTCCCCGGTGCGATCGCGCGCGCGCTCGCGATCCGGGAAGTCCCGGGAGAGGAGCCGCTGGACACGTTGGCGACGGTGCTTCGAGGTCGCGAGCTGCTGCTCGTGCTCGACACCGCCGAGCACCTGCGCGCTGGGGCAGCGATCTTCAGCGAGCTGCTCGCGCGCGCGCCACGCATCACCCTGCTCGTGACCAGCCGTGCCGTGTTGCACCTCTCCGGCGAGCACGTATACCCGGTCCAGCCGCTGGCAGAAGAACCGGCCGTCACGCTGTTTCACCAGCGCTCGCGCGAAGCAGACCCTAGCTTCGCCCCGCCGCCAGCAGACGAGCCGGCGATCCGCCGCATCTGCGCGCGCCTGGACGGGCTGCCGCTCGCGATCGAGCTTGCCGCAGCACGCACCCGAATACTGACCCCCCACGAGCTACTGGAGCGACTCGATCCCCGGCTGCCGCTTCTCACCGGCGGTCCGCGTGACCTGCCCGCCCGCCAGCAGACGCTGCGCGCGACGCTCGAGTGGAGCTTCGACCTCCTCTCGAGCGAGGAGACGCAGCTGTTCGCGCGGCTGGCCGTGTTCGTCGGCAGCTTTGACCGCGAGGCCGCGACGACCGTGTGCGACGCCGACCTCGACGGGTTGACGGCGCTGCTCGAGCAGAGCTTGCTGGCACGAATCGCGGACCGCCGGTTCTTATACCTGGACACGATCCGAGAGTTCGCGCTCGAGCGGCTGGCGGCGTCACCGGAGGCAGACGAGGTCCACCGGCGACACCTCATGTTTTTTCTCGCGCTCGCCGAGAGCGCAGACCTCAGCGCCATCCGGCGCGGTTCAGGAGGCGAGCGTCTCGACATCGCGATCGCCGCGCAGAACAACGTTGCTGCGGCACTCGCCTGGGCGGTTGCGAGCGGTTCGGTCGGGCTCGGTCTGGAGCTCGCGATCGCGATGGAACGCTTCTGGGTAACGCACGACCCGCGCGAAGGGATGCGATGGTTCGCCGCGCTGCTGGGCCGGCCGGAGGTCGATGCGGTCGCGCCCCGCGTGCGCGCCGACGCCCTGCGCGCGTACGGTGGCGCGACGGGCCTCGCCGGCCAAGACGAAGCCGCCGAGCTGCTCTACGAGCAGAGCCTCGCCATCTTCGAAGGGCACGGCGACGAGGATGGACGCGCCGTGATTCTGCACCGGATCGCGGACTGCGCGATGCGGCGCGGCGAGCTCGCACGCGCGCGCGAGCTCGTCGAGACCAGCCACCAGATCCACGAGCGAGCCGGCAACCGATGGGGTCAGGCCCAGACGCTGGGAACGCGCGGCGCGATCGCCCGCGACGCCGGGCAGGAGCAGCGCGCGTTCGAGCTGATCGAAATGAGCGCGGCGATGGCCCGCGAGGCTGGTGTCCACTGGTGGGAGAGCGGCATGCTCGCAGAGCTAGCAAACCTCTCGCTAAACGCCGGCCGCATCGACGAAGCCGACAAGCAAGCTCGAGAGTCTCTCGCCGTCGCTGACCAGATCGGTGACCACGCCGGACGCGTATTCGGCGTCGGACTCCTCGCCCGGGTAGCGGCCGAGTCCGGGCAACACGAACGCGCCGTCAATCTCTGGGGCGCCATCAAAGATGCCGACGCAATCGCACCGCTAGGCGGTTGGCGGCGCCACCGCCAGAATTATGAGGCGCGGATGCACGAAACCATCGGCGTACAGACGCTGCACGCCGCGGCCGACCGGCCGCGCCTAACGCTCGACGACACCGTCACCCTGGCCCTACGACCAGCCGATAGGGGCGCCCGCGCGGACGGCAGGACGAAAACAGGCTAACAATCTCGCTTTGACGACCCCCGCTGCTCGGACGGTTGCTGACGGCGATGCCGATCCCCCCGGAAGGGCATCGTCGACCACCACCCGGCGCATTCCCGCACCAGCGTTTGGCGCAGTCGTCCCGCTCGGCGCGAACCAGCCAGTCGTTCAAACCAACACGGAGAAGGCGCCGTGGGGTTTCTCACCGCTACTGCCGTGCTCTGCCCTCGGTGCCGAGCAGAGCCTCACGCCGGCCATGTGAGCGGCGCAAGACTTCCTAGTCGAAACGTGACAACACGCCGTAGTGACGCTCGCCGCACGTCCGCTCCGCCCAGGGCGTTGCTGCCTCTTTCCTCAAACCGATCATCTACGCCGGAGGCGCCGCGCTGCCGCACTTGGTGCAGAGGAGCCACGATGTAGGCGCCGATCCTGGCGACGAGCGCTTCCCCAACCGGACAAACTCAGCCACTAAACATACGAACGGCCCATGACCGCTCTGATGGCGAAGCGCTGGTCCGGCGCCGGGGGCCGCGGCCATTCGAGACATCGCCGAGGCGCTCATGGGATGCGAGGTACCGTCACGTGGGAAGCGCTCGTGGTGACGGAACATCACAACGGTGTGTGGACCAGGCAGACGGCCGGCGCACCGATCAGGAGGACTACGGAGCCGACGACTAGGCACGTATCGAGGCGCAGGACGCCCAGGGCCCAGATCGGAGCGCCGAATGCCGCGAACTGCTCGCGGTTTCGTCCGGTCCGCTCGGCACCCTCCCGGGCATGCTGGCGTTCGCGGGTATCGACATCGACCTGGCTGGCACGATCGGGCTGGGGGAGTTGCTCGTTGCGGTCGGCACCCTGGCGCTCGCGATGTTCACCGCTTGGCTGGCATTCGAGACGCGGAGCCTGGCACAGGAGACGGAGGATGACGTAAGAGCAGAGTGGCGGCCGGTGCTGATGACGTAACGACGCTACAGGTCGTCTTCGACGACCAATCAGACTCCGCCGTCGCGTCGCTGGGGCTCTACAACGAGGGGCGCGGTCCAGCGATGAACGCACGCGGCTGGATCGTCGCGGCGACCTCGACCCGGCGTGCCGAGGGCGGCTTGCACCAGATTGGAACCGTCGCCGCGGACCGCGAGGGGAATGTTGCCGGTGCGGGCCTGATGCTTCATGACTCGGAACGCAACGCGCAGCCGCAGCTCGTCTACACCGTCGTTGCTGAGTACGAAGACCTCTCGGAGCGGACGCACAGGACGGAGCTCAGCTTCGAGGACCCCGAGCATGGCAAACGTGCAGCCGCGGTCCGCGAGCTAAACCTGCCGGTGACGCGGACGAAGGTGGTAGCGCCGCGACGACCCGGACGGCGGACGAGCGCTCACGATTCCTAACGAAACAGGAACGAACGGTGCGCGTGTCCTTGGCCTCGAGGTCGCCCAGAAGCGGACGATCAACCCGCCGTCGTTGAGGAGTGGCTCGGCCGCGAGGACAGGCACGCAGGCTCCTGATTCCAGTCGGACCATTGGGCGAAGCACGATCCGGACGAGCACTTTCGCGTATGAGGCGGCTGTGGGTTGAGGATTGGATTGGCCACTCTGGATCATGCCGTCGCCCGCGCCGCACGAGCGCTCGGCCACGAACGCGATTGTCAGCTGCCCCGCCCACGGCGACGAGACGCCGGCACGTGGGCGGGCGGACGAGTGGCCGACCGTGGATGCGGTCGTCTCGTTCGAGGGGCCGCAGGTGCACGAGTTCGACGAGCAACCACAGCCCGCCGGCGGTGCCGCCGCTTTCCCGCCCACGAAGGGCAAGGGAGCGGTGGAGGTCCCTGATCGGCTGCCGTTGGCTCGTTCGGCCGGGTGTTTTATCGCGTCGCGCCCCAATCGCCGCGGTGAACACGTTGGCGCTTCGGCGCGACGCGAACGCCTGCCCTCGAGCGAGCGGCATCCTGCCGCTCGCTCCGGGCAGCCAGATGATTCCCGGTTCGGGCGGGATCGCACAATCAGAAATGACCTCCCCGACAGAGACCCATCCCTCGGCGTCGGAACGTCCGGCTGAGCCAGCGCGGAACACTCACGCTCGACGGCTTCCAAGGCGCTTCCATCAGGCTTGGTGAAGCCGCACGGCTGCACACCGAACCAGACGAAAACCCTCCGATTGGAGGGCTTTCGGCATAAGCGGCTGAAGGGGCTCGAACCCTCGACCTTCTGCATGGCAAGCAGACGCTCTAGCCAACTGAGCTACAGCCGCGCGGGCGCCGAGTATACCCGCCTGGTACGGGCATTCGAGCGCGCTCGCGGTCGCGCGGCCGGAGCATGAAGCTCTCGGCCGCGCGCTTTCTTGGTTGCAGCCAGCCGGCCGCGATCGCCGCCGGCTAGTTGACCACGATCCCCGCCGGCGCGGCGCCCGCCGGCAGCGCGGCCGGCGATGAGCCGAACTCCCTGAGGTTGCCGCCGGACACCGCGAACCCGCTGACGTCGTCGGTTCCCGGGTCGAGAACCCACAGGCTCGCGCCGTCTGGACTCAGACGCGCGTCGGTCGGAGTCAGCCCCACTTGACCGCGGAGCGGGGTGCTCCCGATCAGCGTCAACGAGCCGCCGAAGGAGATCCGATAGCGGGAGATCGTCGCGGACGCCGTGTTGACGGTGAACAGGAACCTTCCGTCGTGACTGATCTCGACCCAGCATGGGGCCGTCTGCAGATCGGCGAATGGCGAGCGCCCGATCGAGTGGAGGCTCGCGTCGGCGGCGAGCCTGAACGCCGATACCGTGCCCGCACCAGGGCCGCCATGCGCGTTGGAGACGAACAGCTGACTGGGATTGGTCGGACGAAATTCACTTCCGAACGGGCCCGGTCCCTGAGCGGCGAACGGCGATCCCGGTGCCGGCGTGAGCCGGCCATCGCGTCCTACCTTGAAACTGTCGATCTGCGACGAGTTGACGCGAGCTCCTACAAGGACGTTCCCTGTGCTGTTGAACAGCACATCCCCCGGCTGAGAACCATCAGGCAGCAGGTAAGTCGATCTCCTGATTGGGTGAAGACGGCCGTGCCGCAGGAGGCGAAAGCCGGCGTAGTCGGCGCTGCCGTCAGCGGCGTTGGCGACGTAGACGAGGCGTCCGTGGATCGCGATGCTGACGGGCTCAGACCCACCCGAGGCGACGATCCCGCCGGGCACCCGCTGCAATGCCCCGCTCCGCTTGACGCGCAGTACCGACAACTGGTCGCTCCCGGCGTCAACGGCGATCAGATAGCGGCCATCGGAGGACGACTGTAGAGCGCCCTGAGAAGCCAATGCGGTCCCGGTTCCCGCGCCCCCGGCCCGAAACGGCGAGCCCGCCACGGGTGTCAAGGTCCCGTTGGCGTGGCGGTCAAACGCTGCGATCGTGTTTACCGTGGTCGTGTTGTCGTTGACATAGACGTGACCGACGACAGGTGACGTAGACGCAACTGCCGACGCTGCCGCAGCGCAGAGCCCTGTAACTGCTAGCAGCACGGCACGCAGTAGCGTAGTACCAACTACGTGGCGCATTAGTGAAACTCCTTCGTTCAGTGAATGTTGGCCGGACGCCCTCGTCGGTCTATTTCTGAGGACGACGGCAGTTAGCCCCACTCTGGAGTGAAGAGCACACTCATTGGAGCATTCAGTTCACCATGGGTCAATGGGTGACACGTGACCGGTAGCGAATCGTAAGACCGATGAAAGAAATCGTTAAGACGTCACAGAGCATTCGCTGCCCGAGTCCATAGAGGATGATGAGCGACGATGAACTCGAACTTCCAGGAAGTTTCAGTAGAGGCGACGACCGGAATCGAACCGAGAATCAGGCCAACGGAGGGCGCTCGGCCAGCCGGACAGCGGTCAGCACCGACTGCCCACACTCTCGCTCCCAGACGGCGAACATCGCACGAGCCTTGCCGCGCGCCATGCGATCAACGTTTCCCAAGTGCCCGCCGAATACTGGGCAGGTGCTGTCAGCCGCGGCAGAACGGGCGCGGTAGACGCGGGTGTAGCCCCACCGCGACGCTTCCAGCTCGGCGGCGAGCCGGTCCGGGAACCCGGCGTTTGCCTAGGTGGTGAGAACTTGTGAGTTTGGGGAGCTCTTTGGGAGCCCGCCGAGCTTGCGGACTGCGCCGGTGCCGCTGGCAGACTACGTTCTCGGAGACGAATCGATGGAAGACCGAGCCCACAAGCCAGAGGTGATTGACGTGGCGGACGCCAGGTTCCGCAACCCACGCACGCTCGACCTGATCGTGGCCAACGTGCCGGTGATCACGCCCTGGGACGACCTCGCGATCCCGACCTGACCGACGAGGCGTTCGCGGCCGCGCTTGCAGACGAGTGACCGTCCGCGTCGTCGGGGACACCAACGCGTTCACGGCTTGGTTGCTCGGCAGCGGCCCCCGCTCACCTCGCAATACGCGAAGCACCTCGTTGGTCAGCAGTTCGCGGTCTCCTCAAACGGTCGCTGAAGCTCGATACGGCGCCCTCAAGCCGGCTGGGGTCCGAGGCGGCTGCGGGAAGTGGAGCAGATGACCAGCGGCCGCGGCGATTCGATGGACCCGTCCAGAGGTTGCTCACGATGCCGTGTTCATCGGCTGTCCTGGGCTCGATCTGCGGACGGAACTCGCCGACTGAGCCCCCCGGGTTCGTCGTGCCAGCGGCGGCGTGATCGCTTCCGCCGGGTGAGCAGACGCTCGGTTACGGTGGCAGTGGTCTGCCCCGTCTCGTCCGGGGGCGGTCGCGGATAGCCGTGGTCAAGCAAGCACGCGCCGAAGGTTCACCCTCAGATCCCGGCCGGCGCGGCTCCGGTTACGTGAGCGGATCGGCAAGATTGAACAGAACTACTGCTCCCCTCGAGGAGGAACGGCGCTGCTGGGGTGGCTCCGTCATAGAATCGCGAGTGTAAGCCCCATCGTGTCCACGGAGCGGGGGGTCCACGCAGGAAAGCGACGCGTGTTGGTTGGGTAGGCGGATCGTCGATCTGGCTCACGGAAGTGGTGCGCTGGGGGTTTTTGTGGCCGTCGCGCTTGGGTGCGCTGTGGTGTTGTCGGCGTGCGGTGGCTCAAGCCAGGGTGCGCATGGTGGGGCGGGCGCGGGGACGTCGATCGCGGCGGCCGTGGTCGCGTTCGTGGCTCCGCGTGACGGTGCCGATGCGGTGATCGGGGCGCAGCTGGCGAGCTTCGCGCAGACGGTGCAGACCAAGCTGCTCGGCGATTGCATGACCAGCGACGGGTTTCCGGCGCCGACGTTGCCGACGGGTGGGCCGCCGACTGATCTGGGCAACCCGCAGTTTCCCAACCTGCCCGCGATTGAGGCGAGCCACGACCTGGGGCTGTTCACCGGCGGACCGGGCTTCGCTGCGTTCTTCGAGTCGCAGCGCACCATGAGCGCGCCCGAGCGCAGGGCGTGGCAGGCGCGGATCAGCCATTGCTTCAGGGCCACGCAGCGGCACGCCGTCCTGTTCGGCTCGGCAAAGCTGGGGCAGTTGAGCTCCGGGTGGTTCAACGTCGTCAACCAGGTCAGTCGGTCGGCGAAGGTCCGGGCGCTGAGTAAGAAGGCAGCGACCTGCAGCGCCGCCCACGGGGTGCCGGCCACGTCGGTGATGAGCCTGTACGGCCGGTTGCAGGGTCAGCTTGGGCCGATCTCGTCGTCGAACGCGAACAGCGCGAAGGTGCGGGCGCTGCAGGCGAAGGGAGCCAGCGTGCTGGCGGCGTGCTGGGCGAAGGTGATCGACGAGACGACGGCGCTGTTGAGCGGCCGCCGCGCGACGTATCTGACGCAGAACGCGAGCGCTCTGGCGGCGCTTGAGAGCCAGGTCAACGGGCAGGTGACCTCGCTTGAGCGCCGGTATGGGATCAAGCTGGCGCTGGTGGGGTCATGACCGGCGGGCGCCAGCGGCTGGTGGCGCGACGGCGCGCGGGGCGCGACGACGATCGTGGTGCACCGCTGCGGAGGCGTGGTCGGCTAGTGGTCGGGGCGGTGCTGGCGTTGACGGTCGTCGTTGGCGTGATCGCGTTTTTGATCGGGCAGTCAGTGTCCACGCCGGCCCAGCAGGCGGCGCGGGCGCGACCGCCGGCAGCGTCGCTGTTGACAGCGCCGGTGGTGTTGACGCACGCGCGCACGACCGTGGTGCTGCGTGGGACGTTGACGGATGGCGGCGCGATCTCGGTGGGGGCGCCGGGCGATTTGTCGGGCGATCTGGCGGTCGTGACCGCGGTCGCGACCGCTCCTGGCGCGCAGGTGCAGAACGGGAGCCTGATCGCGGCGGTCGCGGGGCGGCCGGTGTTCGTGCTGCAGGGCCACATCCCGGCGTACTCGACGATGAGCTATGGCACCAGCGGCGTCGAGGTCTCAGAGCTGCAGGCAGGGCTTGAGGCGATCGGGTTCTCGATCGGCTCTGACACGGCCGGGACCTACGGGGCCGGGACGGCGGCGGCGGTCGCCGACCTGTATCAGCGGGCCGGATATGCGCCGGTGACCGCGGCGGGTCCCGCGGGCGGGTCGGGCGCTAAGCACAAGGCCCGGCCCAAGCAGTATGCGACGGTCCCGTTGGGGGAGGTGATGTTCACGCCGTCGCTGCCGGTGACCGTGGTGTCGGTCGCGCATCTGGGCCAGACGATCGCGAGCGGCAAGCCGCTGGCCAAGCTCGGGTCGGGGCGGTTGGTCTTTCAGGCCACCACCGACGTCAACACGGCCAGCCTGCTGAAGATCGGCGCGAGTGGACGGGCGACGTCTGATCTGAGCAACGGGTCGTTTGCGATCCGCCTGAGCGCGAAGCGGCCGGGCCGCGCGCCAACTGGCGGCCCGGGCTCCAAGCTGACGTTCACGCCGATTCATCGGGCCGCGGCGGCGCCCTACGTCGGGCAGAACATGGCGTTGCACGTCCACACCGGTCAGGCGGGAGGGCTGCAGTGGGTGGTGCCGGTGTCGGCGGTGATCACCAACACGTCCGGCGCGTCGTCGGTCACCGTGCTGCACGGCTCACGGCAGGTGTCGGTGCCCGTCCATGCGGGGCTGGCGTTTCAGGGTCGCGAGGTCGTGCGGCCGATCGATGGTGGGCTGAAGGCCGGCGAGCAGGTCGTGATCGGGCTGGGCAGCTCACGATGAGCGCCGCCCGAGAGCCCTCCCAGCACGAGCTGTTGACGCTGACCGGTGTCGGGCGGACGTATCCGGGCTCGCCGCCGGTGTACGCGCTGCGCGACGCCACCTTCTCGGTGGCGGCCGGCGAGGTGCTGGGGATCATCGGACGCTCGGGATCGGGCAAGTCGACGCTGCTCAACGTCCTGGGGTTACTTGACCTGCCCACCAGCGGTGACTATCGGGTCGATGGCCAGCGCGTGGAATGGCTCAGCGACCGCGAACAGACGGCGCTGCGGGCCCGGTGCTTCGGGTTCGTGTTTCAGCAATCGTTTTTGCTGGCGTCGCTGAGCGCGCAGGAGAACGTCGAACTCGCCTTGCGGCCGCGTCGGCTGGCGCCCAGCGAGCGGCGCGAACGCGCGATCGAGGCGCTGGCAGCGGTGGGGCTGTCGCACCGGCGGCGGTTCTTGCCGGGCGAGATGTCCGGCGGCGAGTCCCAGCGGGTCGCGATCGCGCGAGCGCTAGCGCAGCGGCCACGGGTGCTTTTGTGCGACGAGCCGACTGGCAACCTCGACGAGCGCACCAGCACCGAGGTGCTGCAGACACTGATCGATAACCAGGCGCCGGAGGTCGCGGTGGTGATCGTCACCCACGACATGGGGATCGCGCGGACCCTGCCGCGCTTGCTCAGCGTCCGCGACGGGGCCGTGTCCGAGGGCGCGGGAGAGTTCCTTCACGCCGAGACGCTGCCGGGCGGCGGGCAACGGTGAGCGGCGTGGGCTCGGCGCTGGCGGAGGCCGTGACGTCGATCGTGCGTCAGCCGATGCGGACGCTGTTGTGCGCGCTGGGGACGGTCGTGGCGGTCGGCGCGTTCACAACCACCAACGGCCTGACCGAGAGCGCTTCCAACGCGGTTTCGGCATCGTTTAATGAGCTGCGCGCGACGACGGTCGAGTTCCAGGGGCCCGCGACCCTGTCGCAGGCCGACGTAGCCCGGCTGGCGCGGCTGCGCGGCGTCACCCGCGCCGGACTGGTGTGGGACATCGATCAACAGCAGCCGCTACCGGTCGCGGTCGGCCCGTCGGCGAGCGGGCCATCGCAGACGCAGCTTTCAATCACCGCCATGTCGCCGTCGGCGCTTCAGGCGATCGGGGCGGTGCTGTCGTCGGGGCGGTTCTACGACACCGGCGCCGACCTGCACCACCAGATGGTCGCGCTGCTCGGATCCGGCGCAGCGTCCCAGCTCGGGATCAGCTCGTCGCTGGGCAACCCGGCGATCAACGTCTCGGGGATCGCGTTGACGGTGGTCGGGATCGTGTCCAGCTCCCAGCAGGAGTCCCAGGCGCTGCTCGGGGTAATCGTGCCACCCTACGTGGCGGGCGTGATCGCCGGCGACCACGACCCACGGCGGGTGATCGCGCGGACCGCGCCGGGCGCGGCGCAGCTGATCGGCCGCCACGGCCCCGCCGAGCTCGATCCATACCAGCCCGGCCAGGTCACCGCCGAGGTGCCGCCCAACCCGACGACGCTGCACTCCCAGGTACAGGCATCCCTGTCGACCCTGCTAAGCGTGCTGAGCCTCGCCGGCCTCGGGATCGGCTTCCTCGCGATCGCGGCGGTCACGATCATGTCAGTAGCGCAGCGCCGGTCAGAGATCGGGCTGCGTCGCGCAGTCGGCTATCGCCGGCTGGAGATCGCCCGACTGATCGTGCTCGAAGCGGCCGCAGTCGGCATGCTGGGCGGAATCCTCGGCACCTCGATCGGTGTGCTCGCGACCGCAGCGATCGCCTCGGGCCACCACTGGACGCCCGTGATGAACACACCCCTCGTGCTCGCCGCCCCATTCCTTGGCGTCGTCGTCGGGGTGCTCGCCGGCTGCTACCCGGCGATCCGCGCTGCCAGGATCACGCCGATGGCGGCACTGCGTTCCTGAGCATCCGGTAGCGCAATGGCGTCCCGCACCGGGATGCGGATGGTTCCTTCGCCCGCGGAGCGACAGCCCAGGAGTCGTGAGCGCCGTCGGCTCCGTGCTCGTCTCCGGCAACGTGGCGACGGGAGCGGAAACCGGCTCTTGCGGTGTGACCGGACCGGCTCGGGGTCAGCCGCGGAGCAGGACAGAAGTCGGACTAGGATCGTCAGTCATGCCGAGCGCAAACTTCGTTCCCTCGCTCATCGGCGGGCAGCTGGGTGGGCCGGACAGCGATTTCGTGATTGTCGAGTGGACGGATTCGGGCGAGTCTGAGTGGGAGTGGATCGCGCCGCTGCACGTCCATCGCGCCGACGATGAGGCGTGGTACGTGCTCGAAGGTGGGCTGCGGTTTCGGATCGGCAACGAGGTATTGGAGGCCGGCCCTCATAGCGCGGTGTTAGCGCCGAAGGGAACCCCTCATGCGTATGGCAACGCGAGGCGCGGTCAGGCCGCTCGCTACTTGCTGGTGATGACGCCGACGATCCGTGCGCTCGTCCATGCGCTGCACGAGCCCGGAGTGGGTGACTACGCCGCGATCTTCCGCGCGCACAATTCCGAGTTGCTCGGCTGATGGCTGGCTCGACAGGTCGAGACGCTCGCCCTCAGGACTTGCAGAAGCGCCGCCGAGACTGGTGCTTGGCGTTCCTCCGGAACGCCAAGTGGCAACCGGCGCGTCAACCCCGCAAGATGCGCGCTTCACCACGGTAAAGAGCCGCCGCGCTCGAGGGGTGCCGATGAGCGACAACGTGCGCGCCTTCAATCAGAGGCGACGACCGGAATCGAACCGGTGTAGACGGCTTTGCAGGCCGCTGCGTAGCCACTCCGCCACGTCGCCGGGGCCGCCTAGGGTAGCGCCGCGCTCGGCTCGGCCCGCGGTCCCTCAGACGGCGCGTAGCTCGAGCGCGTTCCCTGACGGATCGCGGACGAGGTGGCTACATCGGCCCGAAACAGTCTCGATCGCGAGTCCTGCTTGCGACACGCGGGCCAGCAACCGCCTCGAGTTCGCGCTCTCCGGGTAGCTGGATCTCGTACGAGCGCAGCCCGACCGAACCGGGCGGGGGCGGGCCGGAGCCCGCACTGTGCCAGGTGTTCAGCCCCACGTGGTGGTGATAGCCGCCGGCCGAGACGAACAGCGCGCCCGGATAGCTGCGCACCATCACGTCGAACCCGAGCACTCCGGCGTAGAAAGCCTCGGTCTGCTCGAGCTCGGATACCTGCAGGTGTGTATGTCCGATCCGCGTGCCGGGCGGGGCCTGCTCCTGCAGCGTGTCGAAAGCGGCGAGTTCGGCCGCGATCCCGTTCAGGTCAAGGGGAAGAGTCGCCATCTGCAGCTGACCGTCGACTCGCCGCCACTGCTCGCGGGGGCGATCGCGATAGATCTCGATCCCATTTCCATCCGGATCTGAGAGATAGAGCGCCTCGCTGACGAGGTGGTCGGAGGCGCCATCGAGCGGCCACCGGGCCTCGACGAGACGAGCGAGCGCGAACGCCAGGTCGCGGCGCGAGGGCACCAGCACCGCGAGGTGAAACAGCCCTGTGGCGCGCGGGTCCAGCCGCGGCGCGGAGCTGTCCCCGAGTAGCTCGACGAGCGGGCGCCCGTCGCCGGCGCGCAGCGCGATCGTGCCGTCATCGAGGTCAGTGGAGTGCAGACCGAGAGCCTGCTCATAGAACGCGCGCGAGCGCTCGAGGTCGGAGACGATGAGCCGGACCGCTCCCATCGTCGTGCGCGGATCGATGGCGACGGGCTTGCTGGACTGCGCCGAGGTGGTCATCGTTCCTCGAGCTTACGCCGCCCACGCACGGGCGTCGTGGCCTTCGATCAGGTCCTGGACGATCTCGGCCAGCCGCTCGCGGGTCTCAGGCTCGACGAGCCGACCGTCATCGTCGAACCGCTCGTCGGCGTTGGCCACGGCGAAGCCGGTTTCAACCACCCTCGCGCCTGCGATGCCCAGCGCTCGCTGCAGGTGATCCTGGGCCCACATCGCGCCGTAGTCGGTGACGCTGGCGCCAATTGCCGCGACCGGCTTGCCCCACAACGCCGCGCCGGGCCCGCGCGGTCGCGAGCCCCAGTCGACGACTTGCTTCATCTGACCGGGCAGCGTGGCGTTGTACTCAGGCGTCGAGAACAGGATCGCGTCGGCCCCCGCGATCGCAGCACGGAGCCGGCTGACCTCTGCAGGCGGCACGTCCCTATCGCGATCCTCGTTGTAGGGCGGGAGCGACTCGAGACCGTCGTAGAGCTCGAACTCGACACCGGTCGGCGCCAGCTCCGCCGCGGCGCGAAGCAACGCCGTGTTGTACGACGCTGCCCGCAGGCTGCCTGAGATTGCCAGGACCCTCATCTGCCTAACCGCCTTTGACTGCCGAGACGCTCACGAGCAGCTTGATCTCGTTGGCGACCAGCAGGTTTCCGTTCGGAAGCGTCTGGTTCCACTTGAGGTCAAAGGCACGGCGATCGATCTCGGTCTCGAGCTCGAGGCCGATGCGCTCGTTGCCCCATGGATCCTGGCCATTCTCGGAGATAGTGCCGGTGAGCTCGATCGGCTTTGAGATGCCCTTGATGGTGATCTCTCCGACGAGCCGGATCTGGTCATCGCCGACGGACTCACTCTCGATGGAGCGGAAGCTGATCTGGGGATGCCGGGCCGCGTCGAAGAATTCGGGCGACTTCAGGTGGGCATCGCGGTTCTCTTCGTCGGTGTCGATGCTGTCGACCGCCACGGTTCCTTCGAGCACTGGAGCGTCGCCGCTGGCGTCGAGCGTGCCCTCGAAGTCGCGAAAGCGGCCGCGCACGGTGGCGATGCCCATGTGTCGCACCTCGAAGGAAACGTTTGAGTGGGCTGGATCGACGTTGTAGACGCCGGGTGGGATGCGTTCAGGAGAGAGGCTGATTGCTGACACGGGTGCGGCTCCTCACTTTGCGGATTGATTGAGTCGACAACTAGTGTACGCGAGATCAGTTGATAAGTCAAGTATTGTGTGCTCAAGCTTGTGTGGGTGAAGGCGCGTGAGCGCAGCAGGGCCCAAGCGCGGCGGCGCCCGAAAGCCAGCAGCAGCTCAGCGTCCAGCAACCACAAAGCCCACGCAGCTCAGCGCCAGCAGCCCAGCGCAACAGCTCAGCGTCAACAGCTCAGCGTCAGCTGACCGTGCACTCGCCGCCGGGGTGAGCCCCCGGGAGACGGCTGAGCAGCGCGGCGAGCTGCTCGATCTCCTCAGGCGTGAAGTGCTCGAGGAACAGGCGATGGATGCTGCGGACGTGGGCGCAGCCGGCGCCGCGCAGCTTGTCATAGCCGGCGTCGGTGAGATGAGCGTAGGAGACCCGGGCGTCGCTGGGACACGCCACACGCTCGATCAGTCCGCACTGGACCAATCCGTCGACGAGCCGGGTGATTCCCGAACGGGTGAGCATCGTACGCTCAGCGAGGGCGGACATCGGGAGTCTGCGGTCGGGAGCCTGTGCGAGGTATAGGAGCACCTCGTAGTCGCGCGTGGTCATCCCGTGCTCAGCCACCAGTTCGGCATCGAGCACACGCAGGATCGACGCGTGGCTCTGCAGGTAGCTGCGCCAGGCGTCAAGCGCCGAACCTTCGAGCCGGCCTTCGGTGGTGGTCATTTCCATCCCCTTAATCCTAGTTGATGGATCAACGTTCGCTAGAGGCGCAATCTTGCGCGAACAGCACTGGATCGCACGGCCGGAAAGGCTCACGCCTGCGCGGACGGCTCGGGCTCGCATGATTCGAGAGTCGCGGACCGCTCTGGCGTGCGCGATCCGAAAGGACGGTGCGCGCGACTGACTGGCTAGGCTGGACCGCACCATGCGCGAACTCACTCCTGGACTCTGGCACTGGACTGCACGCCACCCGCACATCGGCAGCAACGTCAGCTCGTACTACCTGTCTGGCGAGCGGGTTGTCCTGGATCCGATCCTTCCGTCCGAGGGAATGGACTTCTTCGAGCGTCAGTCCGCGCCCGAGCATGTGCTCTTGACCAACCGCCACCACGATCGTGACGCCTGGAAGCTCCACGAGCGGTTCGGTTGTGAGGTTCATTGCATCGCCAACGGCGTGTATGAGCTTGACGGGCGTGGCCCCGTGACCCCGTTCGAGTTCGGGGACGAGCTGCCAGGCGGGGTCCACGTGCACGAGGTCGACGCCATCTGTCCCGACGAGACCGCGCTGTACATCCCCGCACACCGAGCGCTGGCGTGCGCTGACGGTGTCGTGCACTGGCCCGGAGTGGAGGGCCTCACGTTCGTCCCCGACGGGCTCATGGACGACCCTCCGGAAACCAAGCGGGCGCTGCTCGCCGCCTATCGCTCTTTGTTGGAGCTCGATTTCGAGCTCCTCCTGCTCGCACACGGTCAACCGGTGCAAGACGGAAAGGCCGCGCTCCGGGAGTTCGTGGAGGGCGGAGGCTCGGGCTGAGCGCCGCCGGGTGCAGGCCCCGGCCGCGCCTCCCAATCAACCTACGCGCGGACCGCGTGTCGGACGCGGCGGCGCGATAACGATCCAGAAGAGCACAGCCTCGCTCTGACCGATGTTGCGCCAGCCCTCGACTCGGTCGCTGTCTGCGACCAGCACCTCGCCCGAGCGCAACGCCGGTGTTCGCCCGGCGATCTGGACCTGGACGAGGCCACCGATCACGCCGACGATCCCGCTGCCCTTCTGCTCAACGCTCGGCGCTCCGGGTTCGCGCGGATCGAGGTGCACCAGATCGATCCGCAGCCCGGACGAATCGTCGCCCAGCAGTGTGGTCGTGCGCTCAAAGCCGCGCTGAGGGTCGTCGGTGCGGCGCCCGATCCGATAGACCTCGGGCAACTCGCCGTGCAGCAGATCGTCGATCGTCAGTCCGAGCGCTGCGCTCAGTCGTGCCAGCGTTGCCAGCGACAGGCCCCGTTCGGCGCGCTCGGCCTGGGAGATGGCGCTGGCGGTCACCCCTGCGAGCTTTGCCAGGTCGCCTTGGCTCAGCTCGCGCGCACGCCGTATCGCACGCAGAGAGGCGGCGACGCGAGCGATGATGTCGGCAGGTGTGAGCACCGGGCGGCCGTCGTCCTCGTGCCAGTGCAGGAGGGATCCCCGCACCCCCTCGCCGCGCCCCTCCGCCTTTACCACCCGAACGCTGCGCTCGTCCACGCGCAGCACGCACTGGGTCACCGACTCGACGGTCTGCCTCACCGTCGCGGGCGTCTCTCGGGTACTCATCGACCAGTAGGCGATCGCGCCGACGTCAAGCAGCAGCGGACAACAGCGGGCGAAGAAGCCGCGCGTGCCATTCGCCCCCCAGACGCGGATCATGCTGTCGAGCGATTCGAACAGAAGCAGACGTCTGCCCCCAGGCCGGCAGAGCTGATGGATCTCGCGCAGCAGGTCGGCCGGATGCTCGAGGCTGCTGCCGGGTCCGGCGCTGATGATCGTCAGCCCAAGTGCCCCGAGCGAGCGGGGGCTACCGCCGAGCGAGACGAACGTGCGGGTGTCGAAGTCCTCGCTGCGGCACGCGATCGCGCGGTAGAACGGCTCAACCGGGGTCGAGTCGAGCTGCCAGACAACGTTGTCGCCCCAATACAGGCCGCCGAGCACGGTATCGAGCGCCTGCAAGCCGGTGCTGGCGCGTCCCTCAGATCGCTGATCTGAAAGCATGGCTGTAGGCAAAGAGGATCCCATGGATCCTTCGCCGGCGCCAGTTTTGCCGGCAGGACGGATCTGCCGCCTGGCTCGCCCCGATCTGGCCCGATGAAGCTGCGCGGCAGACCGTACCGATCAGCAGGAGGTGGATCTGCTGGAAAGCTTTCCCGGATCAGCGGGATTGCACCTGCCGGGAAGGTCTCGCGATGGTGGTCCGTTCCTCGCGTACCTGCTCATTCCCCAACAGCAGCGCTGTATGTCGATTGGCAGTCGCGAAGCGCGGATATAAGGCTACTGTCGCACGCAATGTATATGGCGCGCGAGGTGATGCTCGTCGAGCAGCGGAGCATCGCGCGTCTGCACTCACAGCACAGATGTAGGGCTGAGAGCGCCTCCACCGTCCGATTGCGCCATGGCCACGCTGTTACTCACCCAACAACCCGGTACCGGCTATGTCACGTTCATGCACAGCCGAGTTCGAGAGCGGGTGCTGGTGCGGCTGCGCGCTGCGGCGCTCGATCGGGCGATTGCCAGCGGAGCCTGCCCGGACTCGACGGCTCTGCTGTCGCTGCGCGCGCACAGGCTGATCGGCCGCGCGACCCGGCGGCGCCTTGGGCGCCAGATCCGCAAGACCGTGCGCCGGGCGAAACGTTGTCCAGATCCGCTCCACCAGGGCATCCCCATCTGCCGGCGCAAAGTGCTCGCGGCCAGGGCGACGCTGGACGAGCTCGCAGATCGCCTGCTCAGCGCGCGCCCGATCGATGCCAAGGGGGTGGCGCAACTTCAGCTGCTGCTGAGCGACGGTGGGGGACCCCTGTACTGCAACCCGTACGCCGACGACCTGGAGCAGCCGCTGCTGGAGGCGATCGAAGCGCTCGAGGTGCGGGTCTCGTAATCACTACGCAGGCCAGCGGGTTCAGGAATCAGGAGGCAGGCCGTCCCCAGCGGCCGCCGCCGACCCGGGTGAGCAGCCTGAGCAGCATCGAGCTCGCAAGAACGAGTACGGCGAGCGCGAGGGCACCGAGCAGCATCAGCCGGCCGTCGCCATGGGGCGGTGGGCTGAGGGCTTTGGTGAGCAGCGGTTGCAGGCTCTCCAGCCTGTGCCCCAACGCGCCCGCCAGGCCAAGAGAGGCATGCGCGGCCGGCGGTTGCACCCGTACGTGCTTGGGACGTGATGCACGATGCCTGGTCGCTGCGGAGGCATGGTGCGAGCCTCCCGAGCCCGTCACCACCGATCCCTGCTCCACGACGGCCGAGCCCTGTGCCGATGAGCCCGTCGCGGTCTGCCTTGGCGATGGCACCTTGGCCGCAGGTGGGGCCTGCGTGACCGGCTGCACGGGGGTGACCGATTCAGCCGGCGGCGTGACTGGCTGCGCAGGCGTGACCGGCTGTGCGGGGGGCGGGGACGCGGGCGCGCTCGGCTCCGACGCGGATGGTGCGGGGCTAGGCGACGCGCTCGGCTGGACCTGAGGAGCGGCATCCGGCGCGGCGCTTGCAGAAGAGCTTGCCGAAGCCCCCTGCGGAGCCGGGTCGGGCGCAGTTCCGGGGCCGGCCGCACTCGCACCCGTGGGCGTCAGGAGAGCCCCCGCCAGGAGGGCGACAACGAGCTGGCCGAGGTGCGCGCACATCGAGCGCGTTCGTGCGCCAGCATGAGAGACCGATCGTCTACCACTCACTCGGACCGATCGGCTACCAACCCCGCCCCGCGCGCTGACAGGCAACTCCCAGCGCCTCCCCGGATCTCTCATCTGCCCCGGCCCTTATTCGAATTCACAAGATACGCCTCCCGTTGCACCCAGATCAAGGTCGCTCGCTCACCCGCATCGTGCCGCGTGCCGGTAGGCCGCCTCGGCGCCGGCCAGGTCACCCTGGGCCTCGAGGAGCACGCCGAGATTGGATGCGGCCGTGGCGTGGCCGCGTGGGTGGACATCCCGCCCCGGCGAGCAGCCGCTGCAGGTGTCGCACGGCCGAAGAGCCGCCCACCTCGTAGCCTGCCCCCCGATGAAGTACGCCGCCCCCCAGCCGCCCGACGCGCAGCCGCGCCACGCCGGTCAACGGCGAGGGGATAACCCGCCCTTACGAGCAGTGCTTGCAGGCAGCGCACGATCGGCGATCCGTGAGGCCTGTAGTCGCTGCCGGAATGCACCACAGCGCCCCGCGCCGCCAGTGCCGACACCACGGATGCCAGGAACACCGGCGCGAGAAGCGACGCTGTCACCGACAGCGCGCCGACATACGCATGGCTCGTTGCTCTCCGCTTGATCGTCATGTGATGCAGGCTCGCCCGCCGACTCCGTGCCCGCTCGCGGTCCGTGTTTGCTAATAGCTCCCCTTTTGTGGTGGTTTTGATCCGTTTGGGGATGGTTGCGGCGGAGCTGGGAGGCGGTATCGGCACCGCCGGGCATCCGGGCTCGGGGTGTGGTGGACGGCGCTGCGGCGGTCGGCGTGGAGTGGGTGGGGGCAAACGCCCGAGGCTTCAGGGATTGGCGGGAGCTCATCTCGCGGGCTGCGTGTGCCGGCCCACGACGACCGGGCAAAGGCCGCGGCGGCGCGATATCACGCTCGATACCGCTCGGCGCAATCCGCTGGCCTGGCCAGGCGAATCAGGAATCGAGACCGACGTGCCGGTGGGCGTGAGGGCTGAGCTGCCCCACGGCCCTCAGCGCGTCGCGCGCGGCCTCGGCCGAGCGCGAGGGTGGACCCTCGGCGAGCGCGACCAAGCGCCTCATGGCATCCTCACCCATGCGTCCCAGCGCCTCGACCGCCGCCCGCTGGACCATCGTGTAGCGGTCATCGATCGCCCCGAGCAGGGGGTCGATCGCCCGCTCGTCGCCCAGCCGTCCGAGCGCCAGCGCGGCCTCTTCGCGCACGTGGGCGCTGCGGTCGTGCTCGAGCGCCGTGATCAGCTCGTTTACGGACTCCTGGTCTCTGAGTCGTCCGAGAGCGACGGCCGCTTCCTCGCGCACGTGGTCGTCGCGGTCGGCCCGGACGACCGCACGCAACAGCCCCGCCGACTCGAGGTCGCCCAGCTGGGCCAGGGCGTCGGCGGCACGCGCGCGGATCGCCGCTTCACGATGCTGCAGAGCAAGCCGAAGCCCCGGGCGGTCGCTGGCTCTGGTGAGTGCGGCTATGTCAGGCCGACCGCTGTTGCCCGACAACATCATCGAGCAAGAGGATCGCATGAAGCGCATGGCGAAGAGTTGGGATCAGGCAATGAATGAGCGATTCGAAATCGCCGGGCGCCTGATCCTGTGCGCGCGTGGGCTGACCGCGGATGAGCACCGTGCGATCGCCGATGACCTGGACCCCTGCCCCCGCTCCGACATGGCGGGCACGGCGGACATCGTGATCGAGGCCGACGGCTCCGTGCCCGGCGAGCTGCTCGACATCCAGCGCGACGCCGGGGACGGGCGTCTCACCGGCACCGACGGTCAGCGCTTCTACATTCTCGAGCGCGGATGCGCGTGCGCCGTTCCGGCACTCAGCGCGGCGCTTCCGGCGATCTTCGCCGTGCAGCCCGGGTTTCCGATCGCCCGCGCCTTTGGGCGTTTGGTGCGGCCGGCGCTGCAGGTCGCGATCCTCGCGCGGGAAGGCGCAGCGGTGCACTCGGCCGCCGTGGAGCTCGACGGCCAAGCCGTGCTGGTGGCCGGCTGGTCGGAGAGCGGCAAGACCGAGACCGCGCTTGCGCTGGTGGAGCAGGGGGCGCGCTTTTTGTCCGATAAGTGGACGTTTCTCTCCGACGAGGGGACCGCGAGTGTGTTTCCGATCTCGGTCGGTGTACGTGGATGGGTGTTGCGCTACCTGCCGCGGCTGAACGCGGCGCTGGGGTCACGGCCGAGGGCAAGGCTGCGCGTCGCGGCGGGCATGCGGACCATCACCCGGCCCGCCGCGCGCGGCGCCGCCGCGGGCGCGCGCGAGCGCATGCTCATGCTCGCCGATCGCATATCGGTGCGACCGTCCGCGGTTCGGCGCCTGTACGGCGACGATCCGGGCGCGCCATGGCAGGCGCCGCTGGCGGCGGTGGCGCTGCTGACCACGGTGCCCACTGGTGGTGCCATCCGCGCCCGGCGCGCAGATCCGGCGTGGGCGGCCTCGCGTCTCACGGTTACCGCCGATTTCGAGCGCCGGCGGCTGTTTGAGCTGCACGATCGAGCCCAGTGGTCGGCGCCCGAGCCCGACAGCGAGCTGCGCCACAGGCTGATGCTCCGCGAGCGTACGCTGCTCGAACGCGTCCTGGCCGACACCGAGATCATCGAGATCAAGGCGCCGTTCCCGACCGACCCACGGCCCGTGGCGCAGGCAATCGCGCAGCTGCTCTGAGCGTGGCTTCGAGGAGCTTGCGCCCGTTCCCAGCTCTATCCGAGCACCAACGGCCACACGATCAGCAGACCCACGAACATCATCGCCCGCGCCGCGGTGGTCCCGGCGATCGATCCCGTGCGCGCAGCGGCCAGGCCAAACCCGCCGGCGACGATCGCCGCAAACACCCCGTAGGCCAGCGAATGGGCCCCCAGCGCAACGGTCGCCGACAACACCGCCGTCACGACGATCCCAGCGGCGCCATAGAGCCGGCACAGCCGCGGTTGCAGCAAGCCGCGGAACAGGAGCTCCTCGGCGAACGCCAGCGCGGTCAGCGAGACAGCGGCGAGCCCGAGGGCGCCGCCATCGAGCACCGGGGGCCTCAAGCCCACATACGCCAGGTACCCGAGCGGCACACCGAGCAGCGCGATCAACACCTGATAGACGGGGTGCCTGAGCGTCAGGCCCACCGCCTCACGGCGGGGGTCAAGTTGTCGGGCGGTCAGCACGAGCGCCAGGATCAGCGGCGCGGCGGTCAGCAGCGGCCAGGCCGCGGGGATCACGTTCGCGATCGGCATCACCACGGCCAGGACGCCGGCGAGCGGAATCAGGGCCAGCACCAGGAACACGCCCCTGGCGTCGGACGCGGAGCCGACCGTTCCCCCGGCGTCGGGCTCGGAGCCGACCGTGACGACGTGATGGTTGAGCAGCACCGCCACCAGCGCGGCGCACAGCGCAGCACCAGCAGTGGTGTTCAGCGCTCCCTCGATCGCCAGCGCGGCGCCGACCGCCACCGCATAGCAGCCAACGGCCAGTCGCAGACGGCCGGTGCGCGCCCCGGGCACCTCGACTACCAGCTCAGACGAATTTGCCAAAGCGCGCTCCGAGGATGAACATGAATGCGACCAGCAGCGGGAACAGAATCGGGTCAGTGGCGCGGACGCGGGCCTGAGCGATCGCGCTCCTGGCGCCTCGAAGCAGCTCGCGCTCGACAACGACGAAGATCACCAGCAGAACTGCAATCACGCCGATTCCGACGGTCAGCTCGGTGGCGTGCTGTTCGATGACCCGCTTGGCGGCGTTGAACACCAGCGATGTCATGCCCGTCTCCCCGCGGTGACGATCTGCGCCCCGGCCGCCGCGAGCGCCACGACCACCAGGATCGCGAGACCAGCCTGGGGCGACCATGCATGTGCGTACAACAGGGTGGTGCCGACGGCCACGTCGGCTGCCAGACTGACCCCGATCGCGAGCGCGAACTCACCGAGGGGATCGCGGAGCCCCAGCAGCGGAACCACGGCCGCGCCCGGCCCGAGAATTGCGAACACGAACACCACCGGGACGCGGATCGCCAGGGGGGCGTCGCCGAGGCTGACCGCTGCCGCCGCCAGCGCTCCGATCGCCACGGTCAGCGCGAGCCAGTGGCGGCGCAGGGCGGACAGCTGGCGCCCCCGCGCAGTGCGGTCGTGACGTAACGCGGTCACTTGGCGCTCCGGCGCGGTGCGGTGGTGACGACGAGGCCGTCCGGGTTCGAGTAGACCACATGGAAGGCCGGAGAGGTCTCGAGCGCCCGCCACACGCGTCGCAGGGTACCCGGCTTGCCGAGTCCGACGAGGTCCACCTGAGCGGCCTGGCTCCGCGTCAGGATCAGGTACGCGCCGTGCGGCTGACCGCGCATCAGGCGGGACAGCGCGGCGAGCTGGGCGGGGCTTCCGGCAGGCAGCCCGGCAGGCCGGCTCCAGCCGGGCTCGTCGGTGATCACCCGGTATTGGTGCTCGGCGTAGTCGCGGTACTTCCAGGGCAAGCTGGTGCTCCAGGCGACCAACGTCGACTTGGGGGGCGCATCACGGTACAGCGCCTGGACGGCCGCCACCTCTTGGCTGGAAAACCAATCCATCCGCTCGTTGCCATAGCGCACCAGGAGCTGACTGCCCGCGAGGCCGAAGCTCAAGATCACGAGCGCGATCGTGATCGCCGGTGAGCGGCCGGAGGTCGACGGGGTAATGAACAGCGCCGCGACGAAGAACGCGGTGAACGGCAGCGAGAACAGGAAGATCCGCAGCAGGATCTCGCCGCCGTAGGGCTGAAGCAGGGGCAGCACGAACGAAGATCCACCGAGCACGATCGCCGATACGTCGTCGTAGCCGGCCCGGGCGCGGCGCCAGGCACCCAGCGCCGCCAGGCTCCACAGCCCGCCGGCGAGCACCAGCTGCGCGGTGGTGACCAGCTGATGCCCGCTGGCTCCCTGCACGCGGCCCGCGACGCTCTGATTCACGATCGACCCCAACGCACCGACGTTGCCGAGCAGCTTTCCCTCGTGCCCCGCCAGGTAGGCGATCGCCATGTAGGACATCCACGCACCGATGATCAACACAATCACCAGCGGCAGGCCGCGAGCAGAGCAGCGGCGCAGCAGCACGAGTGCGGTGATCCCCGGCAGCAACGCGAACGGAGTCAGCTGATGGCTGGAGACGATCGCCGCCACCATCAGGATCACGCATCCGACGATCGCTACGTTGGCCGCCGGCGACGGGGCATGATCGACCCATCCCGCGTCGAGAACCGTGCGCAGCCGGCGCCCGCGAAACGGAAGCCGCGACGGTTTGGCGCCATTACGAACGTTGGCTGCCCCGTTGCTAACGGCCTGATCGTGAAGCTCGACCGCCCGCTCGCGAGCGCCCACGCGCAACCGCAGGCCATCGCGAACGCTGGGCGACTGCTCGTGAACCTCGACCGCCCGCTCGCGAACGCCCACGCGCAACCGCAGGCCCTTGCGCGTGGCCCACGGCGGTCGCCACGGAGCCGGCCCGCGCAGCCAGGTGAGAATCGCGCCCAGCACGACGAGGTAAAGGACATACGCGAACGCCTGTGGCGAGAAGTAGTCCTGACCCACCCAGTTGGCGAGATAGAAGCACCATACGGCCATCCACCGCAGCCGCGTGCCGGAGGTCAGCGACCGCAGGATCAAGAGCAGCGGCGCCAGCGCCAGCAGCTCGAACACGAGCGGCGCCCACGAGAGCCCGCCGATCAGGTCATCGAGGCCCGCGGCGCGCTGCACGAGGGCGGCCCCGGCGAAGAAGCCGGGCCAGTTGAAGTAGGCGTCGATCCGCGGATCGATGGTTCCGGTGTGCACGATCTTCCCGATGATCCCCACGTGACGCCAGGTGACGGCGAACCGTGGCTCGGGCTCGATGACGGCCGGGAGGCCGTACACCATCACCAGCAGTGCGAGCACGTGGACCAGCAGGATCCCCACCCTGGGTCGCGACCTGCGCAGCTCCAGGCAGAAGCTGACGCACAGCAGGCCGAACGCCGCCAGCGACGGCGCGGGCAGGATCGAGAGCAGCCCGATGTCGGACATGTCGCGCAGATCGACCCCGGCGAGGGGCGCGAACCATCCGACGAGCGCCACCGTCACCGCGAGCAGCGGCGCGCCCACCGTCAGCCACGCCGGGCGAGGGGAGGGCTGGGCGGGTGGCTCCCATTGCTTGGGCAGGACCGCCGATGCGGCGCTCTGCACGCTCATACGCGCTCCCGCGTGCTCATACGCTCTCCTGCACGGCAGTCGAAAGCTCGAGCTCCGGATCCGCGGGACGCTCGGCCCGGCGGCCAGCGAGTACGTGCAGTCGCCAAACAGCCCACGCGGCAGCGATGCTCTGCACGATCACCCAGGCCAGCGCCATCGCGGTCAACCCCCACTGCGCTCCCGCCGCCGCGGTCGCGGCGACCGTCAGGGTGCCGCTCACCGTCGCCATGGCGATCGCTTCCCAGAGCCGACGGACGGCACGGCTGCGCGCGTAGTAGACCTGGATCACGGCCGCGGGCACCACGCCCCAGACGAGCACGCGAAGCGCATCGGTGCCGCCACTGGCATAGCGCGGACCCATGAGCGAAAGCGCGACCGACGCGAGCGCAGCCATGCCGATGGCCGCCACGGTCCCGATCCCGAGCCCCACGCGGAGGCCGTGCCGTATCAGCTTGTCGATCGCCGCGGGACGATGCGACGCCTCCGAGAACAGGGTCATGCCCACCTGGACCGGGATCATGAACACCACCCAGGCCATCATCCAGACCGCGTACCAGAAGGCGTTTGCGGTCGGCGACAACAGCTCGGTCACGAGCACCGGCAGCAGCAGCCCCGGCGCACGGTCGGCGAGCGTCAACAGGTGGTTCGGCAAACCGACCACGACCAGCCGCCGGGCGAGACCGGGATCAAGCGCGGGACGCCACCGGTAGCGCGCGGCGCCGCGCCACAGCTGCAGCGCGCCGAGCGCACAGGCCGCCGCACCACCGATCACCCAGCAGGCGAAGATGGCCATCGAACCCGCGCTCCGGCTGGCGACCCCCAGCAGCCCCAGGCAAACCAGCGACAGAACCCCATTCAGCACGCCACGGCCAAAGGCCTCGTCGCCGCGGCGCAGCGTCGTCGATATCTGGTCGAGCAGGATCGCGAGCGTGCCGAACACGCTCATCGAAGCGAACAGGATCGTGTAGGCGGCCGAAGACCCGACCACCCCGAGCTTGGGGAAGGCGCCCACCGCCAGCACCACGAAGGCGAAGCCAAACAGCGCCCCCGAGACGACCACCAGGTTGATGCCGGTGTGGAGGAGCTGCCGCGGCGATTTTGCGTGCTCGGGATACAGCGAGATCACCGCCGCGCCGGCGCCGAGCAGCGCGAACTGGGTGCACAGCATCACCGCGGCCACGACGCCCGCCGACAATCCCACCTCCCTGGGCGGGAAGAGCCGGGCAGCGAGGACCCAGAACAGAAACCCGAGCCCCAGGGTGGCGACCTTCGCGGCGATCAACGCCAGCGAGTTGGGCAACATCGACAGGGCACGCGGCGCTGAAGGTCGCGAAGCGCGCGACGCTGTGCTCACCATCTCCGCCCCAACATCCCCACGTAGTTGAACACCAGGTAGCAGCCGTAGTAGGGGACCCACTGAAGCTGCAGCCGGCCGATGCTGAGCAGCAGCCCGCGAACCGCCGCCGTCAGCGGCAGCGCGAGCACCAGCAGCCCTCGCCAGCCTTCCTTATCCCATACGCGTCTCAGCCCGCGGCCGTCCGCGATCCACTGGTTGCGAGCGAACTGAAAACCGTCCCCGAATCGGTGGTCGACGATCGTGTCACGCGACACGCCAAGTTTAGCTCCGGCCCGGCGCAGCCGGCGCCGCAGCTCGATGTCCTCGCCCGAGAGAAAGCTGGCATCAAATCCATAACGCAGCAACGCGTCGCGCTCGAAGATCGTCGCCACGACCCCGAACCAGCGCCGGCTGCGGCCCGTGCGGTGGTGATGTGCGAGGGCCCTGCCCCAGTACCCCGGTCCACCCACGCTGTGCAGGCCGGCCTGCAGCGCGGTGTAGCCGCCCGCCTCGAATTCGGCCAGCAACGATGACAGGGCCCCTTCGGGGACCACGACGTCGGCGTCGATCAGCGCGACGCGACGCGAAGTGGCCGTCCGTGCGCCGAGCTCGCGTGCCGCGGGCAGCCCGCGGCCCTCGTCGCTGATCACGGTCGCCCCGTAGGCATGAGCGATATCGACGGTGGAGTCTGTGGAGCAGCCGTCGACCACGATCAGCTCGCGAGGTTGCTCTGAGCGCACGGAAGCCAGGCACGCGCCGAGCATCGACTCGGCGTTGCGAGCCGGTACGACGACGGTCAGGTCAAGCAACGGGCACCTCGGCTACGGGAGCGGCCGCGGAATCGGCCCCGGCATCGGCCCCAACATCGGCGTGCACCAGCCCTTGCAACTGCTGCGCGATCGCCACCGCGGCGTCCTTGGCGGGCATCCCCTCAGGTACGCGCAGCAAGTAGCAGGGCCTGCCCTGCAGCGCGCGGCGAATGATTCTGGCCTTGTCCGAGATCAAGGCATCGAAGGCGAGCAGGCCGTTGGCGGCAAGCAGCGCCTGCAGGTCACGCGCGGGTCGCGGCAGCTCGGCGACGAAGTCGCCGACGAGCCGTGACGCCATCCAGACCGGATCCCGCGGCTCCAGACCCGCCGGTCCGTCTGCACAACGTTCCACGAACACGGCCGCGGCCAGCGTGGCCGTGCTCGCGACCGTGATCCCGGGAAGCGCCACCTCGGGAGCGACGATCATGTGCTCGGGCCACCAGCGGCGCGCGATTCGCGCCAGCGCCGGATACCTGCTGATCGTGGGGTGCGCGGCTGTGGCGATTCTCCCGAGCGGGCGGGTAAGCGCGGGCGGGACCAGCGGCTTGCGCTTGTCGGCGAACAGCTGCGGGAACAGGGGTCGGTGGTGGGGGCGAACGAACAGCGGCTTTGCATATCCGAGGATCCGGCCGTCGCCGCTGATGAAGGTCCAGTCATCTCCCATGAACGCGAAACCGTGGTCGCGGACGAGGCCCACGGTGGCGCTGGTCTTACCGGCCCCGCCGGCCGCCGCCAGGCAGATGCCGCGTCCGTCGCGGGTGACCGCCGCCGCGTGCACCATGGCCGCCCCCCGCACGGCGATCAGCGCATCGAGCAGCGCGAGGACCGGACCGAGCAGCTCACCCGAGCCGGCCAGCCTGAAGCCGTCACCGTCGGCGATTACCTGCAGGCGGTCTGGCAGCTCGACCGCCCCGGTGCGGTAACGGTGATCGCCGTCCGCCGCCACCATCCCCGGCAGCGGCTCAAAGCGGCCCTCGACGGTCAGCTCGCAATGCCTCAGGCGATCGGCCGCGAACGGGGAGAACATGTCGGCGAGCTGCGGCGCGCCGGGGGCGTCCTTGCGAACGCGGATCCCCACCCGATCGTGGACGTCGAGGCACAACCAATCGTTCTCGGGCTGCGACCGCTTGCCGCGCGTACGCCGGCGCGCGCCGAGCCGGGCGGCCGACTTTGCGCTTCCCACCAGGAAGCCCAGCGTGGTGATCCACAGTCCGGCCATCAGCGCGGCCACCCGGACGATGCCCGCCGGGTCTCCGGACAACGCTGTCCGCAGACCGCGCGCGATCGCGAATGGCAACGTGCGGGTGGCGTACGAGCGCTCCGAGGAGAGGCCGCGGTTCGCGCCCGTCGCTCGCGTCACCAGCGCCTTCGACAGGCCCTCGCTGAAGCACCGGGCACAGAAATAGCGCCACGAGGCGCGCGTGGGCGGCACGCGATGGGCAACGCGCGCGGCGGGGTCGTAGAGGATCAGCGCATCGGGGAACGCGTCGCCGGCGCGGATGCACAGCTCGGTCTCCTCGCAGCCGACCGGCTTGCGCCCGATGCGACCGATCCCGTCGGAGAAGCCGCCGACGCGCTCGAGGACCTCGCGACGGAACGACATATTCGCGCCGATCAGGTTTCGAACCGGGCCCTCTGTGACCGGCAGCCCGCGGTAGCTGCAGCCGACGACCCAGTCGAACTCCTCGGGAAACCCGCGCGGGCGCCCGGCGTCCCAGCAGGGGACGACCGCTCCGCCGACGGCCATCACGCGCGGATCGCGGTAGCGCGAGAGGAGCGTCTGCAGCCAGTTTCGCTCGGCCACGGCATCGTCGTCGATGAACACCACCACGTCGCTGGTGGCCGTCTCCACGCCGGTGTTGCGAGCTCCCGAGAGGCCGCGCGCATGGTGGTTTGCGACCACACGGGCGTGCTGGAGCTCCGCTCGCGCCCGGCGCAGCAGCGCGGGATTGTGGTCGATCACGACGATCAGCTCGTCGACGGCTCGCGACTGCCGCGACAGAGAGTCGATCGCGCTGCGAAGATCCGCCCAGCGGCGGTCGTCGAACGCGCACACGATCACCGCCGCGCGCAGGCTCGGCTGGACGGCCATCAGTCCCGTGCCAGCGGGCTGACGCTGAGTGCCGCGTCGACGACGCTCGCCGAAGCGCCAACCGCCGCCGATGATGCCAGTGTCGCCGAGCCCGCCGCGTGCGCTGGCAGCTCAACTTCGCGCTGCCGGCGAAATCGCTCGACCAGCAGCGTCCGCAGGACCCGCCACCCGTCGCGCATCGTGCGCAGATGCGACTCGCCATAACGCCGCGGAGCCTCGAAGCTCGGCACTTCGCTGACCCGCAGCCCGGCCCTCAGAGCCCGGGCGGTCATTTCCGCCTCGATCTCGAATCCATTCGCGCGCAGGGCAAGCGCCGGCAGCGCGCTGCGGCGGACCGCGCAATAGCCGTAGCAGAGGTCGGTCAGCTCGGCCCCGTAGAGCACGTTCACGACCCCGAGGAGCATGCGATTACCGAGCCGCCGCAGCGGACTGATGTCGTCCGATCCGCCATCGCTGTTGAAGCGCGATCCCTTGACGAGATCGCAGTCACGCGCCGCCTCGACGTAGCGGTACAGCTCGCGCGGATCCATGCTCCCGTCGGCGTCGATGAGGACGATCACGTCGCCAGTGGCGAGCTCCATCCCGGTGCGCATCGCGGCCCCCTTACCGGGGCCCTTCTCCTGGGTGACGATGATGTCGTCACAAATGGCGCGCGCGACGTCGACGGTGTCGTCGGTCGAATTGCCATCGACGAGGATCACCTCATCGATGCCGGCGGGAAGGCGGCGTAGCACCCAGGCCACGTTTCGAGCCTCGTCCTTGGCGGGAATCACGAGGCTGACGGCTTCTGGAGCCGGCAGGTTATGGGCTATGGCTGCGCTCATCGTTGCTCCCCCGGGCGTCGTCCGCATTCCTCCAGCCGCATGCCGATCGTCGTAGTTCCACCGGCCCGCGGCGATGTTGCGAGCCGCGGTGGCCGCATGTGATCCTCGGCGGCGCGCATCAGAGCAGTTGCCTCTCTGCGCGAACGCACTCCGAGCCGCCTGAAGGCCGAAGACAAGTGCGTCTTGACGGTGCTTTCGGCGAGGAACAGGCTGCCGGCGATCTGGCGGTTCGTCAGCCCCCGCGCCGCAAGCTCGAGCACCTGGCGTTCCCGGTAGCTGAGCGCCGGTGGCGCCAACAGGCGACGCATGCTCTGTGGTACGGAGATCTGCCCCGCCGCTGCGCAGCGGACCGCCGCCGCCAGCGTCATCTCCAGATCATCGGCGAACACCACGCCATCTGCCCCTTCCTCGAGGTAGCGCTGGAGGTGACGTTCCGCGCTGCGCGCGCACACGACCACGATCCCTGCCTCGTAATGCGCGCTGCGCGTCTGGCGCACCCCCCGCTCGGTGTCAGCCTCGTTGACCGAGACGGCGAGGATGATCGCGTCGAGATGGCGCGCGAGCGGCTCCAGCGCGAGCTCACCCAAGCCAGTGAACGTGACGGCGACCAGCAGGCCATCGCGCTCCAGGACTTCTGCGAGGCGGCGCGCCTGCGCCTGGCTCTGCGCGCCGACGGCCAGCGTGAGGGCCGGATACTGTGCGGTTGCGGGCCACAGCCCGACCGATTGATCAAGGGCCGTACTCATCGCACCTGCCCCCACCCGAAGTACTTGCCCGCCTGCAATGGCCGGCACGCGTAGAGGGTGAACACCGCTGTCTGTCTGCTCATCTTGCTCCATGTCCTTGACTATCCGTGTCCTTGAACTGCGCAGAGCGATCGGCCCTGCATGTCGACCGACGCGCTACTCCGTTCCCCGAGTGCTCGTATCGTCGGCTACGCCAGTTACGTTCGCGATGGCGTGGTTGTTACGAAATTGTTACTCGGGGGGAGATTCGTACTAGTCCATCCGTCTGCCGCGATCAGTGGCAGGGGGCGCTGCTTCCGTCGGCGAAGCGCTTGCCGAGCACGGGGACGAAGCGCCAGTCATAGCTGTCGGGGTGCAGAACCAGCTCCAGGACGCCGTAGGTGGTGGAATCGCGCACCTGGCTGTTGCGCTGAGGACTGCGAAACGGGTCGTGGCTCTTGCCGCCGGTGCCGACCACGAACTCTCGAATGCCCTCGCTGTAGTCGCGCTGGCCGTCGGCGGTCTGGGGCGCGAACCGCTCGTAGTCGTGATCGTGTCCCACCAGCACGACGTCGGCGCCGCCGGCCTCGAGTGCCTGCCAGATCGGCCTCATGAAAGTGCTGTCGCCGTGCTTGCCGGAGCTGAACAGCGGATGGTGCCAGTAGGCGAGCGTGCAGCGGGCAGGGTGCGCGCGGAGGTCCGCCTGCAGCCAGCGCAGCTCGGCCGACCCGGGCCCGCACCCGCCGATGTCCCGGCAGTTGGAGTTCAGCGCGATCAGATGCCAGCTGCCGATGTCAAAGCTGTACCACCCAGTGCCCGGCGTGCCCGCCGCTCCTTGGTTGTCGCCGGGACTGTCGAAGTAGGCGAAGTAGTTGTTGTCCGGGTTGAGCCCGTTGTATTCGTGGTTTCCGGGGGCGGGGTGGATCAGTCGCTTGACGCGGCCCCAGGTCGGCCCGAAGCTGGCGTCAAAAGCCGACAGCGCGCCCTTCTCGTACTGCTCATCGCCGATCGTCAGCACCCCGCTGAGGTCGGCGCCGACGAGCAGGTCGGAGGTCGCGCGCTCCTGGCAGTTGCGGCCGGACGGAGAGCCCGCCCCGCCGTGAAACGACGCGCTGTTGGGACCGCAGGCGATGTCGCCGGCCGCCGCGATGATCGGAGCGTCGGAGACGCTGAACGACCGCCTCCAGGTGAGCGGCTGGCCGTGCGGCACCGGCTGCCTCACACGCACGATGTAGGAGCCGGCGCCGAGCGTGACGGGGAACGACCAGAAGGATCCCGATACCGGCGCAGATGCGGTGAGGATCGCCGGCGACCGTCCCAGGTCCCGGTAGATGCGGATCTCCACCGGCGAGTGGCTGCCCGGTGGCACGCGACCGTGGAGTACCGGCCGGGAGCCAACCACGGCCTCCAGGCCCGGCTGGATGATGCCGAAGCGGTGTGGCCCTCGCCAGTGAGGTCCCGCCGCCAGCACCCAAGCGGCCGGCCCCGCAGCCAACACGGCCGCGACGGTAATTAACGACAAGCGTCTGTGGTTCGTCATCTTGCCCACCTGCCGGGCGATCGTGGCCCAGCGCCTAACATGGAACTACGTCGCCGCGCCCGCGGGTCGCAGTCAGTCCGAATCTAATACTGAGGCGCGGCACGACCTTCCAGTGATTTCTCCTCGTGGCCGATCCAGCTCGCGAACGTTCGTCGTCTTGATGGCGGCGTTGGTTGCGGCGGCCGGTGCGGTGGTGTGGCTCGTCGCGCCGGCGATGGTCTCCGGCTCGCGCCCGGGCCCTTGCCGGCCCGGCTCACCTGGCTGTCAGACGGGCGTGCTCAGAGGCGCCGACAGCTGCCCGCGGGGCGTGGCGGCGCCGGCCCGGGCGAGCGCACCCCTGGTAGCCCTGCACAGCAGTCCGTGCCAGGCGTTCGTAACGCCCGCCGGGGTTGCCATACGACTGCGGGCGCTGAACATGATCCCGGTCTGGCGCACCCGCCCCGGAAGCACCTGGGCGCAATGGCATTACACAGCGATCGCGCGCAAGGGCTTCAACGCGGTGCGGTTCGTCCTCTATTGGGATGTGTTCGAGCCGCGGCGCGGGAGCTTTGATCAGACAAGCCTGGCCACGCTGGATAAGGCCATCGCTCGCGCCAGGGCCGCAGGCCTCTACGTAGTCCTAGACGGGATCCACCTCTGGGGTGGGGGTGGGTTCAACGACGTTCCCGGCTGGGCGCGAACCGGCGACAGCGTCACCAGCGTGCAGACCAACGGCGGCCGCTACCTGAAACTGCTCGCCCGCCGCTATCGCGACGATGACGCAGTCGCGGCGCTTGACCTGGTGAGCGAGTTCTACCGTCAGCCGATCGACCAGGACGCCGTACTGCGCGCCTACGATCGCCTGATCGGCCAGGTCCGAAGCGTCGCTCCGAGCAAGATTCTGTTGATCGAGCCGACCTACGGTGACAGCTCGATTGCCGACTCGCTGGCGAACTTCTCGCTCCTCACTCACCGCGCCAACATCGTGTGGAGCATTCACGACTTCTTCGCGGGCGGCGACGGCGACGGCTACGCTGCCAATGGCGCGCAGACCGGGACATACACGTGGAACGGAACCACCGGCTATGCCCATCCCGACCGCGATCAGCTCGAGGCCCATCTCCTGGTCAGCCTCAGGGCCCTGAAGCGCATCGGGTTGCCGCTGTGGATCGGGGAGTTCGGGATCGGGGCAGGGACGATCAACCACGACCGGTGGATCGCCGACCAGGTCGCACTGTTCAACAAGTACGACCTCGGATGGGCGTGGTGGGGGTACGGGACGACTGAGCGTTTCGACGTCGTGAGCGACGATTACTCGTGGCGGCCCTGGACGCAGCTGCTGTTCGCCGGTGGGCGATAAACCGCCCGACGGACCATGTTCGTACCGGTTTAGTTGCCGCGGCGCATCGACGTCGACACAGTAGGTGCTTAAGCGCTGTCTTATACAAGGACTAGTTAAGGGGTGCTGCGCTGCCGCAGACAGAGCCATATCGGTCTGGACGATGGCTATTGCGATCGACGATCGCAGTTGCGCTGGCCCTTGCGCTGATCTTGACCGTCGCTGTGGGCGCGGCCCGCGCGGATACGATCTTCAGCGACGGGTTCGAGTCGGGCGACTTCTCGGCGTGGAGTCAGGTCCAGCTCGGGGGCGACGGCAAGGCGGTCGTGCAGAGCGCGATCGTCAGCACCGGCGCGCTCGCCGCCGAGCTGTCCGAGAGCGCTACCTCCGGCTCCAAGGCCGACGTGCGCAAGACGTTTTCCGCCGAGCAGCTCGACTTGACCGCGAGCGGCGACTTCCAGGTGCGCCAGCAGGGGACCAGCGGTGGAAATGTGCCGTTCTTCCGGTTCCTCGATCCCAGCTCGAACCGGATCATCAGCCTCTATCGCCAGAACGGGACCAGCGGATCGATTTACGTCGGCTATGCGGGTGGCCACTTCGCGACCACGGGCCAGCTGGCGCTCAACACCTGGGCCACGCTCTCGTTGCACGTGATCGTCAACGGGACGGCCAGCACGGTCGAGGTGCGCCTGAACGGAAACGTGATCTATCAGGTCACCAACGCAAGCCTGGGCTCGGCCGGCGTGTCGACGGTGCAGATCGGCAACGACACAGCGGCGCAGCAGTTCGACATGGTGGTCGACACGATCAACGTGGCCAACAGCGCCTCGACGGCTCCCTCGCCGCCGGTGAACACGGGCATGCCCACGGTCACCGGGCTACCGCAGGCCGGCCAGACGCTGACCGCGACCAACGGCAACTGGAGCGGGACGCAGCCGATCAGCTACAGCTATCAGTGGATGCGGTGTGACTCCGGCGGCGCCGGCTGCAATGCGATCACCGGCGCGACCAGCGTCAGCTACGCGGTCACCGGCGCCGACGTCGGCAGCACTCTGAAGGTGATGGTCACGGCCACCAACTCGGTCGGTAGCGCCGGCTCGACCTCAGCGGCGACGACCATCGTGCAGGCCACATCCTCCGCGCCGGTCAACACGGCGCAGCCGACGATCACGGGAACGTCGCAGGACGGGCAGATGCTCAATGCCGTCCCGGGCACCTGGAACGGGACACAGCCGATGAGCTACGGCTATCAGTGGATGCGGTGTAATTCCAGCGCCACCAACTGCACCGCGGTCGCCGGCGCGACCGGCGCCAGCTACGTGGTGACCACGGCGGATGTCGGCGACACCCTCGCGGTTGTCGTGACCGCCACCAACCAAACGGGCTCTGGGGCCGCAAGCTCGGCTGCGACCGCGATCGTGCAGGCCAGCGCGGGGGGGGCGAAGGTGGTCGCGCTATGGCACATGGATGAGACGTCTGGCTCCACCATGTTCGACTCGATCGCCGGCCACAACGGAACGCTCTTTCACATTGCACTGGGACTTCCTGGCTTCTTGAAGTTTGCCTACGGCTTCAACGGCTCCTCTAGCTATGTGTCGGTGCCGTCGGCCAACTCGCTGAACCCCGGCGCCGCCACCGTGACGACCACCATCCACCTGCAGACGACCGGCACGCCGCCCGCCTCGCCGAAGGATTGGGACCTGATCCGTAAGGGGGACTACGTCACCCGCGGCTCCGAGTTCAAGATGGAGTTCCAGCAATCCGGCCAGGCATCGTGCGGGTTCGAGGGCTCGACAGGCTATTCGGAGCTGATCGCCGGTCCGAAGATCAACGACGGCCGGTGGCACACGATCCAGTGCATCAAGACATCGTCGAAGATCGAGGTGGTCGTCGACGGAACCGTGTTCTCGAAGAACGCCAGCCTCGGATCAATCGCAAACACGTCCCCGGTCACACTCGGGTCTCACCCCGGCTCGGATTGGTATAAAGGCGCACTTGACGAGGCGAGCATCCAGATGGGCTAGTGCGTCGATACGATCTCTGAGCTGAAGTGGGAGGCCAGCGACACGTCTTGATGGTGGTGGCGGTGCTTGCCGTCGGGTCATTGGCCGGGACCGACGCTCGCGCCGCTGCCGCCTCGCATCCAAATGCCGTGCGCCACAAGGGCCGGCACGCAAAGCCTGCGCCTGCGCACTCACCGGTTCGTACGATCTTCGCCGATGGCTTCGAAGCCGAGGCCTTCTCGGGGTGGAGCCAGGTGCAGGTTGACGGCGACGCGAAGGCGGTGGTGCAGACCCAGTTCGTAAAAGCCGGCGCGGTGGCTGCCGAGCTCACGGAGAGCGCGAACCGGCGGTCGAGCGTGGATCTTCGCAAGACATTCGCAGCGCAGCAGATGAACGTGACCGCCAGCGGCAATTTCGACGTGCTGCAGCAGGGAGCACACGACCTGGCGCTGTTGCGACTGCTCGATCCCAGGTGGCGCCCGATCGCCACGGTGTATCGCACCAACCGTTCCATCGAGGTGGCCTACGGAGGCAGGCGGGTCACGACCAGGGGCAAGCTGGCGATCGGAAAATGGGCCGCGATCTCGCTGCACGTAGCGATCAAGGGCGGGCACAGCATGGTCGAGGTGCGCCTCAATGGCCGGCGCATCTATCGGACCCGGCGCGCCGCGCTCGGTGGCAACGGAGTGTCGACGCTGCAGCTGGGCAACGGGATCCCCCGGCAACCGTTCACGCTCGCGATTGACCAGATCAAAGTCCACAGCGCGAGGTTCACGAAGCCCTCGCCACCGATCGACACGGTTCCGCCGTCGGTCCTGGGAACCCCGCAGGCGGGACAGACGGTGAGCGCGAACGAAGGCAGATGGATCGGGAAGTCGCCGATCAAGTACACGCATCGGTGGCTGCGGTGCAACTCGAACGGAGCGAGCTGCCGTGCGATCGCCGGCGCGCGGGGCGAGAAGTACATGCTCGCTCAGGCCGATGTGGGCAACCGCCTGCGGGTCGTGGTCACCGCGGTCAACTCGGCAGGCCGCAGCCACCTGACATCGGGCGCCACGGCGGTCGTGCAGCCCGCATCCTCGCGGCCGGTCAACACCGCGCCTCCGGCGATCTCGGGGACGCCGCAAGCAGGTCAGCTGCTCAACGCCGTCCCGGGCACCTGGAGCGGGACGCAGCCGATCAGCTACAGCTATCAGTGGATGCGGTGCAACGCGGGCGGCGCCGCCTGCGCCCCCATCGCCGGCGGGCCCGAGCTATCAGGCGACGAGCGCGGACGTGGGCCAAACGCTGCGAATCAGTGTTACCGCCGTCAACGTAGCGGGCTCGGCAACCGCCATTGGGGCGCTCACTGGGGTCGTGCAAGCGAGTCCGCTCCCACCCGATCTGGTCGCCCTATGGCACATGGATGAGACCTCCGGGACGACGATGTTCGATTCGATCGGCGGCCACAAAGGGGCCCTGTCCCACGTGCAGCTGGGACTCCCCGGGGTGGCGGGGTTCGCGTACGGCTTCAACGGCTCCTCCAGTTATGTGTCGGTGCCGTCCGCACGCTCTCTGAATCCCGGCAGCGCGGATGTGACGGTCACCATCCATCTGCAGACCTCCGGCACGCCGCCCGCCTCGCCGCTGGACTGGGACCTGATCCGTAAAGGGGACTTCGCCACGGCCGGCTCCGAGTTCAAGATGGAGTTCCAGCAATCCGGGCAGGCATCGTGCGGGTTCGAGGGGACGACGGGCTATTCGGAGCTGATCGCCGGTCCGAAGATCAACGACGGCCAATGGCACACAATTCAATGCGTCAAGACCAGCTCCGAGATCGAGGTGGTCGTGGACGGAGTGGCTTACGCACAGGCAGCCGCCGTCGGGCCGATCGCCAACAGTTCCCCGGTGGTGATCGGTGCTCACCCGGGCGCGGACTGGTATCAAGGCGCGCTCGACGAGGCGAGCATCCAGATCGGGTAGCCGTGCGTGCCGCCGTGAGGCGAGCGTTCGGGCCTGCTACAGCCGTGCTTTGCCGCGGTGAGGCGAGCGTTCAAGCCTGCTACAGCCGTGCTTGCCGCGGGCGGGGCTCTATGCCCCCGGCATCGCGATCCCGCCGCCGTTTACCGCCCGCTCCCAACGCACGTCACGCTGGCCCACGATGTCAGCGAGGCTGAAGTTCGGCGCCTCGCCGTACTCGTGCAGCAGGCGCTGCTCGAAGATCCGGTATTGGCGCGCTGCTCTGGTGCGGCGCCCCTGGGCGATCAGCAGCGCCATCAGCTGGTGCTGGACCTCGCCGTCGAGCGGCTCCATCTCCGCCAGCCGCTCCAGGTAGCCGACCGCGACCTCGGGGTCGTCCGCACGCAGCTCCGCGAGCTTGCGCAGCGGAATCGCGACCAGCTCGCGGAGCCGCTCGCGCTCGAGCAGGGTCCACTCTGCATATAGATCGTCCGCCAGGTAGTCACCGCGGTACCTCTCAACGGCTGCCTCGAAGCGGGCGATCGCGATCTCCCGCCCGCCGTTAGCGAGCGTTCGGAGACCCTCGGCGATCTCGCGCTCAAAATCGTCGACGTCGACCGAAACCAGCTCCGGGTTGAGTCGGTAGCCACCATTCTCGGCGACGATGTACGGGGACCAACCTCGTTTGCGGGCGTCGGGTTCGAGCTGTGAACGCAGAACGTGGATGCAATGCCTGACCGTATTTCCCGTGCTGCGGCTCGCCTTCGGCCACACGGCATCCGCGATCAGCTCCAGCGGGACCGCACGATGCCGTTCGGTGACCAGAAACTTGAACAGCTGTCCGGCCCGCTGGCCCACCCACTCGCGCGCCAGCGGCCCCGTCGACGAAGACACGCTCAGCGTCCCGAGCGTCTGGACCTCGAGATAGGGCTTGGGACGCAGATCACGGTGCGCCGTCGGTCGCAGACGATCGTTGGCCGCCGAGCGAACCTGGTAGACGATCAGTCGCGTTTCCTCGTCGAGCGGCGCGGCAGTGATCCACACCGGACCCGACCGCCCGTACGGCGGCTCGAGCAGCATGTTCGACACGCCCTCGGGCGAATCGCTGACGAGCTCGGACAGGCAAACGTCGTCCAGCGGCGTACCCGGTCGCCGGCAGCCGAACAGGTCACAGCAGGTGCCCGGCGGATCGACATCCGGCGGGAGGGTCGCGAGCTGATCCAGCGCCGCGTTGCGCGCCACGATCCGGCGGGCGCGGTCGACGACCAGGAGCCCGTCCGGGAATCGCTCGAACACGTCGCTGAAAAGGCGCACGCCCCCGGCCAACCGCAAGCCATCGGCTGAACGCGCGGTTCCGTTCGCGCCCCGGCGGGATGCCCCCGCGCGACCGCGCTTCTTCGGTGCCCGCCCGGCGCCATCATGCAAGCCCGTTGTCGATTTGTCTGGCCAGTGTCGCGATACGCCCCTAGTCATCCCTATTCCTTCACCCCGAAACCCACTCGATCCGTCAGCCGGCCCCTGCTGGAATTCATGCCGCTTCTTCCAATTTAGGTAGCAACGTTTGCAATGTCAACCACCATGAGTAGAGGCCTGCTCAATACATTGCTCTTTATTTGTTAACGCTTCGGGACCCTTATGGTTGGTTAGCTCCCCCTTTGATCCGGATTTGATCCATCCTGGGGGGTGATTGCGTCGCGGGGCCGGGCGATATCGGGCTTCGTCGAAGCATTGGCTGCTGTGGGGTGGGGTGCGCGCGTGGTCGGGAGCGTGCCTGGGAGGGACGTCAGGGCGAGGGGCGGGCGCCGCAGGGCTGCGCGGCCCGCAAGCGCTGACGGAGGCGCGGAGCGCGGGCGATATCACGCTCGATACCGCCTCTGCGCCGCAGATCGGGAAGTGCGCCCTTTCGGGAGTAGCCCGATCGGGTGAGCACGGCCGAGGACCGGGGGCCGACGCGGCTGACGGAGCCGCTGTCGGCGCGCCCTGGCGGCGCCGGTTTTCGATCCCGTCCAGGTTGCCGGTGGGCAAGCGGGCGATTCGTCGCTGGCGACGACGTTCCCCTGCCGGGGTGATCGGAGATGTCACATCCGGGGTTGCTGTCTTGTCTTGTGGGATGAAGGGTGATCCTCGACCAAGGAGCTGATGATGAGAGTATTTGTGGCAGGAGCGACGGGAGCGATCGGAAGACAGCTGGTGCCGCGTCTGGTTGCCGCCGGTCACGAGGTTCATGGGATGACGCGCAGCGAGTCAAAGCAGGCGATGCTCCGCGAGCTGGGCGCTGTGCCGGTGGTCGCGGACGCGCTTGATCCCGATCAGGTCGCAGAGGCGGTGGCGCGGGCGAGGCCGGAGGTGATCGTCCATCAGCTGACGGCGATTCCCGAGGCCTTGGACATGCGTCACTTCGATCGCGACTTTGCGCTGACGAACCGCCTGCGGACCGAGGGCACCGACCACCTGCTGTCCGCCGGTCAGGCGGTGGGGGTGCGGCGGTTTGTGGCCCAGGGGGTAGGGGCCTATGGCGCATACCTGCGCGCCGGCGGGCCGGTCAAGAGCGAGGAGGACCCGCTCGAGCCCTCGCCTGCGCGCGAAATGCATGAGACGCTGGCCGCGATCCGCCATCTCGAGCAGGCGGTTCTCGGGGCGGACTGGACCGAGGGGATCGTGCTGCGCTACGGCGTCTTCTACGGGCCGGGCACCTCGCTGGCGTCGGGCGAGGAGCAGTTCGAGATGATCCGCAAGCGCAAGTTCCCGCTGGTCGGCGACGGGGGCGGCGTGTGGTCGTTCATCCACGTTGCCGACGCGGCGGAGGCTACGGTGGCCGCCATCGAGCATGGCAAGCGCGGCGTCTACAACGTGGTCGACGACGATCCGGCACCGGTGGCCGAGTGGCTGCCGGCGCTGGCCCAGAAGCTCGGCGCCAAGAAGCCGATGCGCGTGCCGCGGTTCGTTGGGCGGCTATTCGCGGGTGAGGCCGGCGTGGTCATGATGACCGAGATCCGCGGCGCTTCGAATGCCAAGGCCAAGCGGGAGCTGGGGTGGCGCCCGGCGCACCAGAGCTGGCGGCAGGGGTTGGCGGCGGCGGCATGACTAATCGCGAGCGACTGCTCGACGAGCTGCGACCGGTCGCGTTCGCGATCGCCTACCGGATGCTGGGCAGCGTCTCCGAGGCCGAGGATATCGTCCAGGAGGCGCTGCTCCGGGTTCACCGCGCGCTCGAAGCAGGGCAGCAGATCCAGTCGCCGCGCGCGTTCGTGGCGACGGTGACGACGCGGCTGGCGATCAACGAGCTACGTTCGGCGCGCGTCCGCCGCGAGCAATATGTCGGCGAGTGGCTACCGGAGCCGATCGTCACCGACAGCAGCGACGATCCCGCACAGCACGTGGAGATGGCCGATTCGCTGTCGCTGGCGATGCTGGTGTTGCTGGAGAGCCTCTCCCCGGAGCAGCGCGCCGTGCTGCTACTGCACGACGTGTTCGACTACGACCACGCGCAGATCGCCGAGATCGTCGGCAAGAGCCAGGACAACGTGCGCCAGCTCGCCAGCCGCGCCAGGCATCACGTCGAGCAGCGCCGCCCCCGCTTCCAAACCACGCGCCAGCAGCAAGAGGAGCTGGCACAACGGTTCTTCGCCGCCGCCGAGCAAGGCGATCTCGCCGGGCTCGAGGCGCTGCTCGCCTCAGACGTGGAGTTGACCGGCGACGGTGGCGGCAAGGTCCCCGCGCTCGCCAGGTCGCTGCACGGGCGCAGCCGTGTCGCGCGCGCGGTGATCAACTGGGTCCGCCGGGTCGGGCGCCTTCCGGGCGTGTCGTTGCGCCCCGTCGAGGTCAACGGCGGTCCGGGAGCGCTCTTTCTCGACACACAACAGCGGCTGATCGGCGTGTGCGCGCTCGATATCGCCGGCGGTCAGATCTCAACCATCAGCGGGATCGTCAATCCCGACAAGCTGACCCACCTGGGGCCGGTCGGCGACCTCGCCGCGCTAATGCGGTCGGCTCAATGAACTCCGCCGCTCCGGCCCGTCGCCAGCGTGGGCGACAATGGGCGCTCGGGTTGGCCCGGCGACGCCCACGAACAGCGAGAGGAGTCGCATGCGGTTTTTGATGCTGGTCTGCCGTGACGAGTCGATCGAGTTCACCCCCGAGCAGCGGGCCGCGATCGGTCCCGCTGTCGAGGCGTGGGTAGCGGAGATGGAGGACCGTGGTGTGCGCCTGCAGGGAGAAGTGCTGGCCCCGGCGCAAGCCACTACGACTGTCAGAGTGCGCAGCGGCGAGGTGACGGTCACGCAAGGTCCCCGGGTCGAGACGACCGAGCCGACCTCGGGCTTCAATCTCATCGAGTGCGCCGACGTGGACGAGGCGGTCGAGGTGTCCGCCAAGCATCCGATCGCCGAGTTCGGGGCAATCGAGCTGAGACCCTTCGCTGAGACTTGATCGAGCATCGACTAACTGCGCGCGAGCTGCGTGGTTTCACAGGGGCCTCATGGCGCGTTCGAGAACGCGCGCTGCCATTGGCATGTTCGCGGAGCGCCACACGTGTCGCTCGTCGTAGGGCCAAGCGTAGACCGGGTAGCCGTCGCGAACCATCTCGAGCAGGCGTGGCTCTCCGAGCTCCTGGGCGGACCACTCGTACACCCGTTGCAGCCGCGGCACGATCACCGCGTAGTCGAGCATCCGGCCCAGCCGGTGCTCGACGGCGATATAACGCCGGACGTCTTGCGCGAGCGGATAGCGCTCTGGGAGCACGCGGCCGAGTGACAGGAACGCTCCCGCCATTCCCAGCCGGGGATCACCGAGCAGCCGGCCAAGCAGAGCGCACCTTCCCAGCGCCAGGCGCGGCGCCGCATTGAGCGCGTGCGCGTACAGCACGCGCGCCAGCGCGACGTTCATGAAGAAGCGCTCCGCTGCACTCTCTGCTTCGGCGAGCTCCCGGTGCTCCAGGTAGGCACCGACGATGCTGGCGTTGTGAGCGCGGTACCAGTTGCGTCCTGTCGGTCTGGCGATGAACTGCAGCCACAGCCGCACGGCCTGCGACGATGGCTTGCCGGCAACGCCGCCAGAGAGCGCCACCGATTCGCATCCGTCCCGCAGCAGCCGCTCGTTCACCGCACGCCACCACCTGCTACCGGGCGGCGAGGCGTCGAGCGGATCGAGCACCCCACGCTCCGCCTGCCAGCGCATGAACGACAATGCCGCCCGTCGGAATGGCAAGTGTCGCGGTGCGTGGCCCGTCGGCCCGTGGTAGGTCCGCGCGAGCAGCGCCAGACGCTGCGCGGGATCGTCGCGCACGGCCGGGACCTGCGCCTGCGCCCGGGCAAGCGCGTCCGCGCGGCGGCTCATCTCTGGTCTACGGCGCGGAAGTGACGATCCAGCTCGTTTGCGTACGCACGGCCGAGTGTTGCCCCGTGCTCGGCTAGCCACTCGATGAAAGAGATGTGCCCCAGCGCGGGCTGGTGCGACACCAACAGGCCGGCGGTGAGGCCACGGATCTCGTCAGGGGTGAGGACCACGTCGCGGACAACGAAGCCGAGCACGCGCGCCAGGGCAGCCATCGCGGCAGGCGACGCGTGCACGATCGGCGTACGTCTGCCGACGGCGTGGCGAATAGCTCGCACGAGCTGCTCGAACGACATCGTGTCGGGCCCGGCCGCATCGACGGTTATGTCGGTCTCATCGTCCGCGGCGCGCAGGCAGATGTGCGCCAGGTCCTCGGCGTGCACCGGCTGCACGAGATAGCGCCCATCGCCCGGCACGACGAAGATCGGCATGCGCCGCAGGATCCACGCGATGTTGTTGGCCAGGATGTCCTGCCCACCGCCGAAGATCCAAGTCGGTCTCACGATCGCGTAAGAGACATCGGCGGCGGCCAAAGCCTGCTCGACGAGCGCTTTGCCGCGGTAGTAGGGGAGCGGCGAATCGATTGAGGGGTTCGCGATGCTCAGGTGAACGATGCGGGCGACTCCGGCACGCCTCGCTGCCTCAAACAGCGCTCGGGAGTTAGCGACAGCGTTGGCAAACGTCGCTGAGCCTTGCTCGAATCGCACCCAATACGTGTTGTAGAGCGTGGTGATCCCCTCGAGACTGCGCGCCAGCGCGAGGGGGTCATCGAACCGGTAGGGCGAGGCTTGGACCTTTCCTCGCAGGGGATGCTCGCGATCCGGATGGTGAGTGAGCGTTCTCACCTCCCGTCCGGACGCGATCAGCAGTTCGGCGATGCGTGAGCCGGAATAGCTGAACGCCCCGGTGACGAGATCCGTCTCGGTGCTAGCGCCGCTCATCGGCCTCTCTCCTGGCGTGCAGCATCCGGGGCAAACCGAATCGCTCAAACACGCTGGTGTCGGCGAACCACGTAATCGCAGAGATCCTGTCGCCCTCGAGGGTCACGACGAACAGAGCGTACGCGCGCGCGACCTCGGTCTCTGGCAGGGTGCAGGTAGCAGCCGAACGCGGGCTGGGTGTTCGCGCGTGTCGGCACGATCCGAAGCGGTGCACCGCGGCGCTCCGCTGACCCGCGTAGGAACGCGCTGATCGGGGCGTGGCCCTGATAGGCGTGTGGGAGCGGCGGCATGGTGACCCACGCGTCGTCGGTCAGCAGGGCGACCATTCCGTCGACATCACCGTTTTCGACCGTTTCGGCGAAACGACCGACGAGATCGCGTTCGCGACCGGAGTTCGGCAGCGGCGCTCGCTCGCGTCCAACGGACGGCAAGCGAGACTCGAACGATGCCCGGGCGCGGCTCAGCAGGCTGTTGACCGACGCATTGCTGGTCTCGAGCATCGCGGCAACCTCGTTCGCGCGGTATCCCAGCACGTCACGAAGCACGAGCACCGCGCGTTGCTGTGGCGGGAGATGCTGCAGGCCGACCATGAACGCCAATGCGATCGACTCCTTGATCTCGTAGCGCGCGTCGGGTCCGGGAGCTTCGTCCGGGACCCCCTCGAGAAGGACGTCGGGGTAGGGCTCGAGCCAGAGCGGCTCATTCCAGCGTGTCGGCTCGGGCATCTGGGGCATCGGTTGATCCTTCGCGCGGCGCCGGCTTGCACGCAGGGCATCAAGCGAGCGGTTGGTCGCAATCCGGTAAAGCCACGAACGGACCGACGATCTGCCCTCGAACTGCTCGAGGCCGCGCCACGCAGCGAGCAGCGTCTCCTGGAGCAGATCCTCAGCGTCCTGCGACGAGCCGACGATCCGATAGATGTGGAGTTGGAGCTCGCGGCGATACGGGTCAGTCAGATCGCGAAACGCATCCTCGTCGCCTCTGCGGGCGCGGGCCAGCACCGGCTCGGTCACCGGCCGATCCTAACCCGGGCTCCGTCGCCGTCCGGCATCACCAGTAACGACGTCGACCCGGCTCGAAATTCGTCGCCAGCTGCTCGCCGCGCTGCCAGCGTCCGTCGGGTGCCGGACGTCGCGGCATCGGCGCGGAGGCTTTCGTGGACTGCGTTGGCCAAGGGCTGGCCGTGGCTCTGGATTACGCGAAGATCGTGTGCGTGGGCGACTTTGAGTACATCCGGTCATGTGGCGCACACGGGCATCATGCAATGGGGTCCTTCGACGCATTTGTGGGCTCGCAACGGGAGATCTGGATCGGTGATAACGGCTCGGGGCTGATCCGGGAGACCGGCGGGCCAGTGTCGTTCTTCACTGATGAAGGCCGCGCGCAGTGGCAGGCAGCGGGCAGTCCATCGCTGGAATACGGACCTGCGATCGATCTGTTCGCGCCCGGCTGCCTGGGAGGAAGTCGGGCGCGCTGGGCGCGCCTGAGACTCGACCCAGACGGGCTGCAGGCGGCCCTGATCAAGTACGCGACACATCTGCACGCTGGGCAAGAGCTGCTGGGTGAGGCGGTGGTCGCCGCGGCCCTCTGTCGTGCCGCATATGACGCTGCCTCCCGATTGCAGGGCGTCGAGATGGTTCACGAGCTTGGGGATCAGCTGGGGCGCATCGGTACAGGACTGGTTGAGGTTTGTCGCGGCGAGCGGATCGAGCTGATCTTTACGACCGACCGCAGCGAGCTGCTGGGATATCGGCATGTGCTCGTCGAACCGCAATGGTTCGCGCCGGCTGGGGCGCTGCATTCCTGGAGCTCGTACCTGGAGCGTGCCGTCGTTGACGACCTGCCTCCAGGGGCGCCTCCGGTCCCGAACCTGCCCTGCGAGCCTCCGTTCTCGGGCCGCGGCTTCCTAATCCGTCCGGGTTTCTCGGTCATGACCGGATATGTCTCCGATGCGGTCGCGCAACTCGCCCACCTCCGGGATCAGGGTGTGATCACCGACGCCGAATATGCCACCGCGCTGTCCTACGAGCACGCCGGCTGAACGCCCCCGACCTTGGCTGCCGCTCTCGCCGGCGGAGAACCCAGCCGCTGGGACGCTTCGGCTGGTTCTTGACCACCGATTCTCGATGGTAGTAAAGTAGCCTAACTTCCATCGAGCACCGGGGAATAGAAGGAAGTGCAGACACGCGACGGCTCCTAGCAACGATCCAGTTCGGCGCTTGCATCGGCCGCTTGGGCAACGCAGCAGCCCGGCCTGTGAGGGGCACACGATTTGGGTTTAGCTCGTCGCCAGTGACCCAACCGCCGGGCAGGTTGAAACCCAGCCACACGGATCGGCCGCGACACACGAAGCGTCCGGTCGGGGAGGAGAGAAGATGACCGAAGTCACCACCGTTCCGGATCTGGAACTCGCACGCGCCTTTTTCGACGCATGCGAGACAGGCAAGGGCTGGGAAGTGTGCCAGCAGTTCTGCACTCCCGACGCCACCTTTTCAGCACAAGCCGAGGCTCTGGAAAACGTCCACACGTTGGAGCAGTACTGCGATTGGATGAAGGGGCTGCTGACGATCCTCCCCGACGGTCGCTACGAGTTGAAGTCATTCGCGGCCGATGCGGAGCGGAACAATGTCATCGCTTACGGCGTGTTCTCCGGCACTCACACCGGAGAAGGCGGTCCGGTCGCGCCGACCGGGAAAAGCGCGAATGCGGACTACGTGTATGTGATGGACTTCCAGGGCGACCGGATTGGTCACATGGCGAAGATCTGGCATTCCGGCATCACGCTGAGGCAACTGGGGTGGGCATGAGGGCGGCACGTCAGTGCAAGCTCCGCGCCTCCGGGTCATGAGCGGCAGCACTGTTTGGACGCCAGGACGCGCTCCTACCCGCACCCAGGCATCACGTTGCCCGCGCGCGGCGCCACCGAAGTGCTCTGGAAGCCGGCAGCCCCGCGCCGGCGCCAACCGAGACCTCACGTCGTCGCCCCGGCGGCGGCGTGGCCGAGACTCCTGCTAGTGGGGTGCCTGGGGCGAAGCCGAAGCTCGCAAATTGAGCTATGGACGATGCTGGGCTCGAACCAGCGACCTCCGCCTTGTCGAGGCGGCGCTCTCCCAGCTGAGCTAATCGTCCTGGGAGCGGTAACTGTAGCGTGGGTGCTGGCGCCCGGCCACCCGCGCGCGATGGGGCTTGCTCGAGCCTGCCGGGAGTACACTGGGGCCAGATGTGGCGGAGAGTTTTCGCGGTCGTGTTCGCGCTCTCGGTGTTGGTCTCCGGTGCGCTGGCGCCGAGCGCCGTGGCGAAGGTCCACGTCTCGGTGAGGCCGGCAATCGGTAAGCCCTGGACCAGGTTCGTGATCGGCTTTCGTGCTCCCAGCGCCACCGGAAACTTCTCGACCGTCCGCTCGCACTATCAGGTATCGGCCGCCGGGAGGAAGGGCAAGCGCTGTGCCTCGAGCGCCTCGATCGCGATGGGGCCGACGCTGCGGGGCCAGCGGGTCCGGATGACGCTTGACCCCAAGGGCTCGCGCCGCGTCTGGTGCGCGGGCAGATTCCGGGGCATGATCACCAAGATTTCGAAGATGGTGTGCCGGCCGGTGGCTCAGATCGTGTGCCCGGCGATCGAGATCGCGCCGATACGGATCGCGCACTTCTCGTTCCGCGTCAGGAGGGCCACCAGAGGGAGCTCGGGATCGCCGAGCAGCGGACCGTCGTTTGCCGGGCTTCAGAGCGCCACCATGTGCACGCCGCTGCCCAGGCCCGTGGCCCAGCCGAGGCTGTTGCCGAGCATCCTGCCAGTGCATAGAGCGATCCAACTGGCCTGGATACCCGCGACCGATCCCGCCACGCCGAGCTCGGAGATCGTCTACGACATCTACTACTCACCAACCTCCGGCGGCGAGAACTATTCGAGCCCCAGTTGGACCACCGCTCCGGGGGCGACGGGCTTCACCGTCTATCTCACCAATATCGGCCCGGCCTACTTCGTTGTGCGCGCGCGTGATCAGGCCGGGCGCGAGGACGACAACACCGTCGAGCGCCTCGCGGTCAACACCTGCCTGGTCCCGCTTCCCGCCGCACCCGGGCGCTAGGGGCCGTAGCCGCAAGCGCGCGACCGACCACTAGCATCCGGCGGCGATGCGATATGAGCTTCCCGACGGGACGCAGCTGACCCTGCCACCGGAGGCCACCGGCGCCGACGCGGCGGCCGCGATCGGCCCCGGCCTGGCGCGGGCGGCGCTGGCGGTGAAGGTCGACGATGAGCTGCGCGACCTCGCGCGGCCGCTCCCCGACGGCGATCGCGCGGGCGCAACGCTTCAGATCCTGACCGACCGAAGCGGCGACGACGCGCTGGCGCTGATCCGCCACGACGCCGCACACGTGCTGGCGACCGCGGTGCTCGAGCTCTATCCGGGGGTGAAGATCTCCATTGGGCCCCCGGTGCAGGATGGCTTCTACTACGACTTCGAGTTCCCGGAGGGGACGACGCTCACCGAGGCGGACTTCGAGCGCGTCGAGGAGCGCATGCAGAGCCACGTCGACGCCGACGAGCCGTTTGTGCGCGAGGAGGTCAGCGTCGAGGAGGCGCTGCAGCGCTTCCGGGCCCAGGACCAGCCTTACAAGGTCGAGCTGATCCGGGATCTCGTCCGCGACCACGGCGCGCAGACGGTCTCGCTCTACACCAACGGGCCGTTCACCGATCTCTGTCTGGGCCCCCACTCCCCGAGCACGAAGCGGATCAAGGCGTTCAAGCTGCAGTCGGTCGCGGGCGCCTACTGGCGCGGTGATTCGAGCCGCCAGATGCTCACGCGCGTGTATGGGACCGCGTTCTTCTCGCGAAGGCAACTCGACGAGCACCTCGAGCGCCTGGAGCGCGCGCGGGCCAACGATCACCGCCGCCTCGGCCCCCAGCTGGGCCTGTTTACGTTCTCCGACGTCGCCCCCGGGATGGCGTTCTGGCTTCCGGGGGGCACGCACGTGTTCAACTCGCTCGTCGAGCTGAGCCGTGAGATGGGCGACCCGCGCGGCTATACCGAGGTCAAGACGCCTCAGCTCTACGACAGCTCGCTGTGGAAGACCTCCGGGCACTGGCAGAAGTTCCGCGAGCACATGTTCATCACCACGTCGGCCGACGCGCCGATGGGGCTCAAGCCGATGAACTGCCCTGGCCACTGCCAGCTTTACGCGCTGACGCCCCATTCCTACCGGGACTTGCCGGTGCGCTACTCCGAGCCCGGACTGCTGCACCGCAACGAGCTTTCCGGCGCGCTGCACGGACTGCTGCGCACCCGCAACTTCGCCCAGGACGACGCGCACATCTTCTGCACCGAGGAGCAGGTTCAGGAGGAGCTCGCCGCCTGCCTTGACTTCTGCTTTGCAACCTACGCGGTCTTCGGTATCGACGTCCGCCTCGAGCTCTCCACCCGCCCCGACGATCGGCTCGGCTCCGACGAGCAGTGGGACCACAGCGAGGACGCCCTGCGGCGGGCGCTTGACAGCAAGGGGCTCGCCTATGACCTCAACCCCGGCGACGGCTCGTTCTATGGGCCGAAGATTGACCTGCACATGACCGATTCGCTGGGCCGCTCGTGGCAGACCGGAACCGTGCAGCTGGACTACAACATGCCGCAGCGCTTCGGGCTGGCCTATACGGGCGCCGACAACGCCGAGCACCAACCGGTGATGATCCACCGGGCGCTGATGGGCTCCTACGAGCGCTACATCGCCATCCTCCTGGAGCACTTCGGCGGCGAGCTGCCCGTGTGGCTGACGCCTGTCCAGGCGATCGTGCTCCCGATAGCAGACCGTCACAACGAATACGCCGACGAAGTGCTGCAACGGCTACGCGAGCGGGCCATCCGGGTCGAGATCGACGTGCGGACGGAGTCGGTACCGCGAAAGATTCGCGACGCCGAGCTTCGCAAGATCCCGTTCATGCTGGTCGTCGGCGACCGCGAGCAGGATGCCGGGGCGGTCAGCGTCCGCGAGCACCACGTTGGCGACATCGGGTCGGCCACTATCGCTCAGTTCGCCGAGCGCATCGAGGAACTCGTCAAAAGTCGCTCGTTGCGCTAGCTCCCGCCGCTATACTCGCCCACGTTGATCCAACTGCACCACACACGGCCCGGCACCGCTTGATCCACCGCCGCGCCCTCGACTAGTGCCGGTACCCCGTAGGTTCGACCGGCGCCCGCCCGAGCGGGACCAGACTCGGATCAACGATCGGATCCGCGTGCCCGAGGTCAGACTCGTGGGTGAGGACGGCAAGCAGATCGGGGTCGTCAAGACCGCCGAAGCGCTGACGTACGCACAAGAGCGTGACCTGGACCTGGTGGAGGTGGCGCCCGACGCCCGCCCGCCGGTGTGCCGCGTCCTGGACTACTCCAAGTACAAGTACGAGCAGGCCCAGAAGCAGAAGGCCGCCCGCAAGCATCAGCAGCAGATCACGATCCGCGAAATAAAGTTCCGGCCCAAGATCGCGCAGAACGACTACGACACCAAGAAGGGGCACGTGCGGCGCTTTCTGCTCGGCAGGGACCGGGTCAAGGTGACGATCATGTTCCGTGGGCGCGAGGTCACCCACCCCGAGCGGGGGACGGCGCTGCTGGACCGCCTGGCCGACGAGCTCGCCGATGTCGCCGTCATCGAGCAGACGCCGCTCCAGGACGGGCGCAACATGACGATGATGCTCGCCCCTTCCAAGGCCGTGCTGGCGGGGGAGGTCGACGGCGCCAAGCCCGACGCGGACGACGACGGGGGTGGCTCGGGCCGGCGCGCTCGCGCGCGGGACAATGGCGCCGAGTCGCAGCCCGCCGCGCCGACCGACGCCGCCACTCCGACCGACGCCGCCACTCCGACCGACGCCGCTGCGCCCACCGACGCTGCGGCCTAGAAGGCCCCTGAAATAGTCGCTGGTCTGTCCGGTGGGTTTTAGACCCTTCGGGCATGCTCGCGACACAATCTGCCCAGGTCGGGATGTTCGACGCGTCGGTGCTGGCTAGGCCGTTGCCGGAAGGTTCGTTCTACGCGTTGTTGGCCGAGCACGGTGATCGGATCGTGCGCGATGAGGACTTCGTGGAGTGTTATTCGCAGCGGATGGGGCGACCGTCCATTCCGCCGTCGTTGTTGGCGAAGGTGATGTTGTTGCAGCACCGCACGGGGGTGAGCGACGAGCAGGCGATGGAGTGCGTGGCGTGGGATTTGCGTTGGAAGGTCGCGCTTGGGTTGCCGGTTGATCATCAGGGGTGGCATCCGACGTCGTTGACCAAGTACCGCGCCCGGTTGTTGTTGCACAAAAAGGAGGGGTTGGCGCTTGCGAATACGCTGCGGCTGGCGGAGGAGCTCGGGATGCTTGACGGGACCGCCGAGCAGATCATCGATTCCACGCCGATGCTCGGCGCGGCAGCAACGCAGGACACGGTCCGCTTGGTGCGTCACGGTGTTCGGAAGCTGATCGACGCCGTCAAGGCGACCCATCAGGATGCTGGTGAGCGCCTGGATGATGGGCTTGAGTTTGACTATCAGCAGCCGAGTGAGAAGCCTGACTGTCGCTGGCGGGAGAAGGCCGAGCGCGAGCGGATGCTCACCCGGGTCGCGCAGGACGCCGAGCGCGCGCTCGAGGCTGTGGAGCGGGCCGACGGGCTGCTCGAGCAGGAGGCGGTGAAGGCCGCACATGATCTGCTGCGGGAACTGATCGGCCAGGACTTCGACATCGACTCAGACGGCGTGCCCCGCCTGCACCGTGGGACCCGCTGCGATCGGATCATCTCGACGGTCGATCCGGAGATGCGCCACGGCCGCAAGAGCAACGCCCAGCGGTTCGATGGGTTCAAGCTCCACGCCGCCGCGACGAATGGCAGTGCGCCGCTGATCACCGCGGTGCACGTCTCGCCGGCGGGGGAGCAAGATGGGCCGCAGGCCAAGCATCTGATCGACGTCCAGCCACCCGAACAGCGCCCGGAACGCATCCTCGGCGATACCGCCTACGGCAACGGCCCGGTCCGGGCGGAGCTCGCAGAGCGCGACGTGGAGGTGCTCGCCCCAGTGCCAGAGGGCAAGGTCGAGAAGGGCGTGCTCGGCAAGCACGACTTCGCGATCGACATGACCGACGGCACCGTCGCCTGCCCCGGCGGGCAGACCGTGCCGATCAGCATCTCCAAGACCGGGTTCCGGTCTGCCAACTTCACGCGCGCGGTGTGCCGGGACTGTCCGCTGAAGCCGCGCTGCTGCCCGAGCAAGCCACGTCGCCAGATCAGGATCCTGGAACACGAGCACCAGCTCCAGGCTGGACGCCGGGCGCTGCGTGAGCCGGTCGCAAGCGAGCATCTGCGCCGGACCCGACCTCGGATCGAACGATTGCTCGGGCTGCTCGCGCACCGCTACGGCGCCCGCAAAAGCCGCTACATCGGCAGCGCCAAGGCACGATTGCAGGCCGCCTGGGCCGCCGCCCTGGTCAACCTCAACCCCATCGGACACCGGCTGACAAGCCAGAGCGCGTGACAACCAGATATCACCAAGCTCGCCATCCCACCCGACAGCAGTCCCAACCGCCGAACCATCGCATCACGGCGCCGGAGGGACCAATCGCGCACCCCACTTCTTCAGGGGCCTTCTAGCGGCTGCGCGCGGCGCGAGCGACGCCGCGCTCAGCGACTCCGAGTCAAAATGTGCACGTGGAGCGCACGATATGACTCCGAGTCGCGTGCGCGGGCGTCTGCTTTACTCTCAGCCCCGATGCCGAAGATGAAGACCCATTCGGGCGCCAAGAAGCGCTTCAGGCTGACCGCCACCGGCAAGGTCCGCGGACGGCACTCGTTCTCGACCCACATCCTCGAGAAGAAGTCGCCCAAGCGCAAGCGCCAGCACCGCAACCCCTCTGAGGTCTCCAAGCACGACGAAAAGCGGGTCAAGATCCTGCTTGGGGCAAAGCGCTCATGACCAGGGTCAAGCGCTCGATCCACGCCCGCAAGAAGCGCCGCGCGACGCTGAAGCTGGCCAAGGGCTATCGCGGCGACGCCAGCCGCCACTACCGCACCGCGAAGGAAGCGGTGCTCAAGGCAGACCAGTACCGCTACCGCGATCGCCGTAACCGCAAGCGCGACTTCCGCCGCCTGTGGATCACCCGGATCAACGCCGCGGCGCGCCAGAACGGGCTCTCCTACTCACAGTTCATGCACGGCCTGCAGGCCGCAGGCGTGGAGCTCGATCGCAAGATCCTCGCCGACATCGCGGTTCGCGACCCCCAGACCTTCCGACGCTTTGCCGACCGCGCCCGCGAGGCGCTGGCGGCCGGCTAGAGCGAACAGCCGACCACCCCAGCACCGCCATCCGGGCGCCGCTCCACAGGAGACGGCGCCTTTTTTGTTCCAGATGCCGATTACCAGCCCCCACAACGCAAAGCTCAAGGAGATCCGCAAGCTCAACCAGCGGCGGCGCTGGCGCGAGCGCAGCCGACGGTTCGTGGCCGAGGGCGAGGATCTGCTGGCCGCCGCCGACGCGGCCGGCTGGACCGCCGTCGAGCGCTATTGCGCCGCCGGCAGTGGCCTGCCCGGCATCGAGGTCGACCAGGCGGTGCTGGCGTCGGCGTCGGGGCTCGGTTCGGGCACCCGCACGCTTGCCGTCTACCAGGAGCGCTGGGCGCCGGCCCCAACTGGCCCTCTGTGCGTCTACCTGCACGGGCTGTCGGACCCCGGCAACGTCGGGGCCGTGCTGCGCAGCGCGCAGGCATTCGGCGCCTCGGCGGTGGCGCTCGGGTCGGGGACCGCGGACCCGTTCGGCCCCAAGGCGGTCCGGGCGAGCATGGGCGCGGTGTTCGCTGTCCCGGTCGCGCGCTGCAACGACATGGCCGAGCTCCCCGGATCCAAGGTCGCACTGGTCGCCGGACAGGGGCGGCCGCTGCACGAGCTCGAGCTGAGCGAGGTCACGCTGCTCGTGGGGGCCGAACGCGAAGGGCTGCCCACCGAGGTCGTCGAGGCGGCCGACGAGACGGCCCAGATCCCGATCCATACGCACTCCCTAAACGCCGCGATGGCCGCCACGATCGCGCTATATGAGGCAACTAGGATGGCGGCCTCAAAATGACCGAGCGGATCAGCCAGATCGAGCAGGAGGCCATGGCCGCGATCGCCGCGGCGACGACCACCGCCGCGCTCGAGGACGTGCGGGTCCGCTACCTCGGGCGCAAGGCCGAGTTGCCGAACCTGCTGCGAGGCGTCGCCCAGCTTCCGCCGCAGGAGCGGGCCGCGACCGGCAAGGCCGCCAACCAGGCCCGGCAGGCGCTGGAGGCGGCGATCGACGACAGAGGCTCCGAGCTCGCAGCCACAGAGCTCGACGCACGCCTGGAGCAGGATCGGATCGACGTCACGCTGCCCGCCGATCCGGCGGCGCAGGTGGGCCGGCTGCATCTGATCACCCAGACCCGGCGGGAGATCGAGGACGTGTTCGTGGGGCTCGGGTTCAACGTGGCCGAGGGCCCCGAGGTCGAGACCGTTTACCACAACTTCGATGCGCTCAACTTCAGCGTCACGCATCCCGGGCGGGCGAAGACCGACACCTTCTACATCGACGAGCAGACGGTGCTGCGGACCCATACGAGCCCGATGCAGGTCCGGGCGATGGAGGCCCAGCCGCCTCCGATCTACATCGTCATCCCCGGCCGCGTCTACCGCCCCGATTCAGACGCCACCCACACGCCCCAGTTTCACCAGATCGAGGGACTCGCGGTCGACACCGACATCACGCTGGCCGACCTCAAGGGCACGTTGCTGGCGTTCGCGCGGGCGATCTTCGGACCCGAGCGGGAGGTCCGGCTGCGACCCGACTTCTTCCCCTTCACCGAGCCCAGCGTCGAGGTCGATGTGTCCTGCTTCAACTGCGCCGGCGGAGTGACGGCCGAAGGGCAGCGGTGCTCGATCTGCAAGGGCGCCGGCTGGCTGGAGATCCTCGGCGCCGGGATGGTGGATCCCAACGTGTTCGGCTACGTGCGCGAGTACGGTTACGACCCCGAGCAGGTCCAGGGGTTCGCGTTCGGGATGGGGATCGAGCGGATCGCCATGCTCAAGCACGGCGTCCCCGACCTGCGGCTGCTCTACGACAACGACGTCCGATTCCTGGAGCAGTTCTGACGATGCGCGCCCCACTCGAGTGGTTACGGGAATACTGCCGGCCGAAACTGTCGACGGCCGACCTGGCGCAGCGCCTGACGATGACCGGGACCAAGGTGGAGGCGATCCACCACCACGGCGTCGGCGCGCTTGATCATTTCGTCGTCGGCAAGGTGCTGCAGGCCGGCAAGCACCCCGATGCCGACCGGCTGAGCGTGTGCCTGGTGGACATCGGCGAGGGCGGCCCCAGCCAGATCGTGTGCGGCGCGCCCAACGTGGCCGCGGGCCAGACGGTCGCGGTGGCCAAGCCGGGCGCGGTGATGCCCGACGGGAGCACGTTGAAGGTCGCCAAGCTGCGCGGGCAGGCCTCGAACGGGATGATCCTCGCCGAGGACGAGCTCGCGATCGGCACCGACCATGCGGGGATCATCGTCCTCGACGACGGGTCGCTCGCGCCCGGGACGCGGCTCGAGGGCGTGCTGCCGATCTCGACCGACGTGCTCGAGCTCGAGATCAACGCCAACAGGCCAGACTGCCTGAGTATCTACGGGATCGCGCGCGAGGTTCACGCCGCCACCGGTGCTGCGCTCGAGGCGCCACCGTGGGCCGACGATCCCGGGACGACCGGAGACGTCCACGGCGTCAGCGTCGAAGTGCAGTGCCCGGACCTGTGCCCACGGTTCACGGCCCGGGTGATCGAGGACGTGACGATCGGGCCCTCGCCGCTGTGGCTGAAGGCGCGCCTGCTCGCTGCGGGGCAGCGGCCGATCTCAAACGTGGTCGACATCACCAACTACGTGATGCTGCTAACCGGCCAGCCGCTGCACGCCTTCGACCTCGACCGGGTCGCGGGGGCCAGCCTGACCGTCCGGCGCGCACACGACCGGGAGCAGGTGCGCACGCTCGACGGCCAGACCCGCACGCTCGATTCGGAGATGGTGCTGATCGCAGACGAACAAGGTCCCACCTCGATCGCCGGGGTGATGGGCGGCGAGCGCAGCGAGGTCCACGAGCACACCACACGGGTACTGATGGAGGTCGCCAACTGGAGCGGGCCCAACATCCATCGCACCTCGTGGACGCTCGGGCTGCACTCCGAGGCCTCGCTGCGGTTCGAGAAGCAGCTTGCGCCCGAGCAGGCGATCGAGGCCCAGGTGGTGGCGACCAGGCTGATGATCGAGCTCTGCGGCGCGCGCCTGCAGCCGGGCACGATCGACGTGGGGGGGGCCGGCCCAGCGCCGAAGACGATCCGGCTGCGCGACGCGCGCGTCAGCGGATTGCTGGGGATCGAGATCTCCCGGCCGCGCTGCGCCGAGATCCTGGAGGCGCTCGAGTTCGCCACCGTCGACGCCGCCGACGGCCTCGACGTGACCGTGCCGCCGTTTCGCCGCGAGGACGTGACGCGTGAGGCCGACCTGATCGAGGAGGTCGCGCGGCTCGGCGCGATGGACGGGCTCCCGGCCACGCTTCCCTCCCGTCACGGCGCCTCCGGGCGGCTGACCCCGATCCAGATCGTCCGCCGCCGGGCGGCCGATGCGTTGACCGCGCAGGGCCTTCACGAAGTCGTGGGCTGGAGCTTTGTCGGGCCCGAGGAGGGCCGGCGGCTGCGGCTCGGCGATCGGCGCGCGATCGAGCTCGAGAACCCGATGTCCAGCGAGCAGTCGCGACTGCGCACGACCCTGCTGGGTTCGCTGCTCGACGTCGCGCGCGGCAACCGCGCTCGCGGTGCCGGCGCGATCCGGCTGTTCGAGGCCGGGGCGGTGTACCTGCCCGACGATGGACAGCTGCCCGCCGAGCCATACCACGTCGCGGTGCTGCTGTGGGGGCCCGTGCGCCCGGCGACCTGGCGCGAGCCCGCTCCGCGCGAGGCCGACTTCTTCGCCGTCAAAGGGGTGCTAGAGGGGCTGCTCGACGCGCTGCGAATCCCCTGGGCCGTCGAGCCCGCCGCACAGCCCGAGCCGTTCCTGCACCCGGGACGGGCAGCGACGATCGCCGTCGCCGGCGCCCCCGCCGGTTGGATTGGACAGATCCATCCACAGGTCGCGGCCGGATGGGATTGGTCCGACCCATTAACGGCATTCGAACTCGATCTCGACGCCGTGGCTGCACTGGTGCATGTCACCAGCTACCGCGACCTCACGAGCTTCCCCGAGGTCCGCGAGGACCTGGCGGTGATCGTCGATGAGGGCGTGACCGCCGCCGAGGTGCTCGCGGTTGTGCGGGACGCGGGCGCGCCGCTGCTGACCGACGTCGCCGTGTTCGACGTCTACCGCGGGCAGCCGGTGGGGGAGGGCAACGTCTCGCTGGCGCTGCGGCTCACCTACCGCGCCCCGGATCGCACGCTGACCGACCAGGAGGTGGCGGCCAAACGCCACCAGATCAGCGCGGCGCTCGCGCAGCGCCTGAACGGGAGGGTTCGTGAGTCCTAGCGTGGCGGTGTTCGGCGCCGCCGGGTACGCCGGGGCGCTGAGCGCGCGACTGCTCGACCGCCACCCGGCGTTCGAGCTCCGGGCGGTCACCTCGCGCTCGGACATCGGGCGGCGCCTGGACGAGCTGTATCCACACCACCGGGTCTCGCACGAGCTGCAGGAGCTCGATCTCGACCGCCACAGCGCCGTCGATGCGGCGGTCGTCGCCTACCCGCACGGGGCGGCGGCCGAACTCGTCGCCGAGCTGCACCGGCGCGGCGTGAGGGTGGTCGATCTGAGCGCCGACTTCCGGTTGCACGACGCAGCCGTTTATCGAGAGTGGTATCGCGAGCACCCCGCGCCCGAGCTGCTGGCGCACGCCGTCTACGGCCTGCCCGAGCGCTACCGCGACCAGATCGCCGACGCCGAGATCGTCGCCAACCCCGGCTGCTATCCGACCGCGTCGCTGCTCGCCCTGGCGCCGCTGGCGCGCGCCGGCCTGCTCGGTGACGTGGTGATCGACGCCAAGTCGGGAGTCTCGGGGGCCGGGCGGGCGGCGACCGACAAGACCCACTTCGTGACCGTCGACGAGAACGTCAGCCCTTACGGTGTCCCGCGCCACCGGCACACACCCGAGATCGAGCAGGAGCTGGCCGTGCTCGGCGCGCCGCTGCGGGTCACGTTCACGGCCCATCTGCTGCCGCTCGATCAGGGGGAGCTTGTGTCCTGTTACGTGACCCCTGCCAACGGGGAGCTCCAGGACGCCCAAGCGCTCTATCGAGAGCTCTACGCCGGCGAGCCGTTCGTCGAGCTGGCCGAATCGCCGCCCGGGGTCAGAGACGTGCGCGAGACCAACATCTGCCGCATCTCGGTGCACCGCGACGAGCGCACCGGACGCCTGCTGGTGTTCGCGGCGATCGACAACCTGTGGAAGGGCGCCGCCTCCCAGGCGATCCAGAACCTCAACCTGATGTTCGGGCGGCCCGAGGGGGAGGGCATCAGCTGAGACAGGCCTTCTTCACCAGCCGCTGGATCGAACCGCTGGCCCACGTGACCGAGCTCGACGGCAACGGCCTCCCCGCCGGATTCCGCGCCGCCGGCGTCGCGGCCGGGATCAAGGAGAGCGGGGGTCCCGACGTGGGGCTGCTCGTCTGCGACGCCCCGGAGGCGACCAGCGCGGCGCGCTTCACCCGCTCGGGCGTGCTGGCCGCCCCCGTGCTGGTGTGCACCGAGCGCTGCGAGCTCGGGGGGCTGCGCGCGGTGGTCGTCAACTCCGGCAACGCCAACGCGGCCACCGGCCGGACGGGGTTCGAGGACGCGGTCACGATGCAGCGCGCCGGGGCCGCCGCGGCGGGCGTGCCTGAGAGCCAGGTCGCGGTCGCATCGACGGGCGTCATCGGTGTGCCGCTGCCGATGGACAACGTCAACCGCGGGATCGTCGACGCGGCGCAGGCGCTTGCCCGCGACGGAGACGCGGACTTCGCGGCCGCGATCCAGACGACCGACGCGTTCGAGAAGCGCGCTCGGGTGCGCGTCGCGCTGACGCAGGGGACCGTGACGGTGACCGCCCAGGCCAAGGGAGCGGGGATGATCTGTCCCGGCTTCGCCACGCTGCTGTGCTTCGTGCAGACCGACGCCGTCCTCGCGCGCGAGACCTGCGACCTGCTGCTCGCCGTGTGCGTCAAACGGTCGTTCGAGCGAATCAGCGTAGACGGGCAGCTGTCGACCAACGACACCGTGATCCTGCAGTGCAGCGGCGCCGCGGGAGTGGCTATCGAGCCCGAGACCGAGGACGAGCTTCACTTCGGCGAGGCGCTCGACGCGGTCATGCGCCAGCTCGCGCTGCTGGTCGCCCGCGACGGGGAGGGCGCCCGGCGCGTGGGCCGGGTGGTGGTGCGTGGGGGGGACGAGTCCACGGTCAGCGCGGTGGCGCGCTCGGTCGCCAACTCCTCGCTGGTCAAGACCGCGCTGTACGGCGGCGACCCCAACTGGGGGCGGATCATCCAGTCGGTCGGCGCCGCGATCCCCGGCGCCGCGCCGCTGCCGGTGGACATCGCGATCGAGGGGATGCAAGTCTGCTCCCGGGGCGGCTATGTACCGCACGACGCGGCCGCGCTGGCGCGGGCCGTGCAGCGCGAAGAGGTCGAATACGAGGTAGGTCTTCCCGGCGAAGGCGCGGAGGCCGAGCTGTACTTCTCAGACCTCGGGCACGAGTACGTGACGATCAACGCCGACTACACCACATAGAACATGCGCGACGTAGGCACCCTGCTCGAGGCGCTCCCCTACATCCGGGAATTCCATGGCAAGACGGTCGTGATCAAGTACGGCGGCGCGGCAATGACCGACGCGGCGCTCAAGGAGGAGTTTGCGCGCGACGTGGTGCTGCTCAAGTACGTGGGGATGAACCCGGTCGTCGTTCACGGCGGCGGGCCCGAGATCACGGGCTACATGGAGCGGCTCGACCTGCCGGTGGAGTTCGTCGACGGGCTGCGGGTGTCAGACGCGGCAACCGTCGAGGTCGCCAAGATGGTGCTGGTGGGCAAGGTCAACAAGGACATCGTCTTGCGGTTGGGCCGTCACGGCCAGCCCGCCGTGGGCCTGTGCGGCGACGACGGTCTGCTGTTCCGGGCCTCCCGGCAGGTCGCTCCGAGCGGTCAGGACATCGGCTTCGTGGGCAAGATCGAGCGCGTCGACGTCGACGTGCTGACACACGTGGCCCAGGACTACATCCCCGTGGTGGCAAGCGTCGGGGCCGATCGGGATGGCAACTCCTACAACATCAACGCCGACGAGGCCGCGGGCGCGGTCGCCCGCGCGCTGGGCGCCTACAAGATCATGTTCCTGACCGACGTTCCGGGCTGGCTGAGCGACCCCGGCGATCCCGGCAGCGTCGTCTCGGAGGCCAGCGCCGAACAGGTGCAGAGGGCGCTCGATGCGGTCGCGGGGGGAATGCGGCCGAAGCTCGCCGCGTGTCTTGACGCGATTCACGGCGGCGTCTCGTTCGCGCACATCGTCGACGGGCGCGTCCCGCACTCGCTGCTGCTCGAGCTGTTCACCGACGCCGGGCAGGGGACCAAGATCGGCGGTGATCTGTGAGCTCGATGTCGCTGGGCGAGCTGCAGGAGCTCGAGCGCGACTACGCGATCCCCACCTACGTCCGCAACCCGGTCCAGTTCGTCCGTGGCCAGGGATGCCGGCTGTGGGACTCGGAGGGCAACGAGTATCTCGACTTCCTGGCGGGGATCTCGGTCCTCAACGTCGGTCACTGCCACCCGCGGGTGGTGCAAGCGGTCCGCGAGCAGGTCGCTACGCTGACCCACGCGACCAACCTGTACTACACCGAACCGGCGATGCGGCTCTCGGCGCAGCTGTCGCGCAGGTCGCTGGGGGGGAAGGTGTTTCTCTGCAACTCGGGCGCCGAGGCCAACGAGGCGGCGATCAAGCTGGTCCGCCGCGCACGCGCCGGTGGCAAGGTGGTGGTGCTCGAGGGAGCTTTTCACGGGCGCACCTACGGGGCGCTGTCGGCGACGCCACAGGAGTCAAAGCAGGCGCCGTTCGCGCCGCTGGTCCCCGGCTTCGAGGTCATCCCCAAGGAGCCCGGGGCGCTCGCGGAGGCCGTCGACGACCGGACCGCGGCTGTCCTGCTCGAGCCGATCCAGGGGGAGACCGGGATAAACGTGCTGTCGGATCAGCTGCTACTCGCCGCGCGGGCGGCCTGTGACCGAGCGGGGGCAGCGCTCGTATTCGACGAGATCCAGACCGGCATGGGGCGCACCGGGACCCTGTGGGCCTACGAGCAGACCCCCGTGGTGCCCGACGCGATCACCACGGCCAAGGCGCTCGGCGGCGGGCTTCCGATCGGGGCGCTGGTCACCGGCCCCCGGCTGGCCGACGCCCTGCAGGCCGGCGACCACGGGTCGACGTTCGCCGGCGGACCGCTGATCTGTGAAGCAGCCCTCGCGGCGCTCGACATCTGCTCCGACGCCGCGCTGCTGGAGCAGGTGCGCGGACTCGGCGAGCGCCTGCGCGAAGGCCTCGGAGAGCTGCCCGGGGTGACCGGGGTCCGCGGGCGGGGGCTGATGGTCGGCTTCGATCTCGCCGACGGGGTATCGGCGCCGGACATTGCCCGGCGAGCGCTGCTCGAGCAGCGGCTGGTGGTCAACGCCACCGGCCCGGCCACGATCAGGCTCGAGCCGCCGCTGGTGGCCGGCGAAGCGGAGATCGACGCGGCGCTCGCGCGGCTGGCCGAGGTGTTGCGATGATCGTGCGATGACCATCGCCCCAACGTCCAAAGTGGTGGTCCCGCTGGCCTACGGGCAGCGGGCCGACGCTGCGGCGGCGGCGGTGTTGAGGCGGCTGCTGGGCGTGATCGAAGGCAACCGCGACGGCGCGATCGCCGACGAGGACACCGAGTTCCTGCACCGGCTGCGGATCGCGGTGCGCCGTTCGCGCACCGTCCAGCGCCAGCTCGCCGGGGTGTTCCCGGCGCTCGAGTTGCCGGGCTTCCGGACCGACTTTCGCTGGCTTCAGCGGGCCACCGGCGAGGCCCGCGACCTCGACGTGTACCTGCTCGGGTTCGAAGACATGCGAGCGCTGTTGCCAGAACGGGCCGGAGGCGATCTTGCTCCTTTGCGCCAGGTGCTCGAGCACTGGCGGCTGACGGCGCACATGCGGATGGCCCGGGCGATCGCCTCGCGCCGCACCGACGAGCTGCTGGCCGACTGGGAGATGCTGCTGGAGTCACTGGTGGAGATGCCGACCGCCGACCGGCCGCAGGCAACCATCCCGATCGGCGAGCTGGCCGGCCAGCGGATCCAGAGCGCCTACAAGCGAGTGGTGCGGATGGGCCGGGCGATCGATGCCCAGAGTCCACCGGACGCCTATCACGAGCTGCGCAAGAAGGGCAAGGAGCTGCGCTACCTGCTCGAGCTGTTCGGCGCCCAGCTGCACCCCGGCGAGGTGGTGGAGGAGATGGTGCGGTCGTTGAAGGCACTGCAGGACGTGCTGGGACGCCATCAGGACCGCGAGGTGCAGATCGACATGCTGCGCTCGCTGGCCGACGAGGTCGCAGGCCTGCCGCGCGGGTCGCGCGCGCTGATGGCGATGGGCGTGCTGATCGACCGCCTCCGCGCCGACGAGGCAGCAGCGCGCGGCGAATTTGGCGAGCGCTTTGCGGCGTTCGCTTCCGATCACCAGCGCCGGATCGTGCGCGAGACCTTCGCCTGAATCGTGGCCCGCGTGCCCGACGAGATCCGCATCGCCTCCTACCAGGCCGACCCATCCGAGGTGCACCGCGTGCTGCTGCTCTACAGCGGCGGGCTCGACACGAGCGTGATGCTCAAGTGGATCCAGGACCAGTACGACGCCGAAGTGGTGGCCCTGACCGTCAACCTGGGCCAGCCCGGCGAGGACTACGAGACGATCAAGGCCAAGGCCCTTCAGATCGGCGCCCTCGAGGCGCACGTGATTGACGCGCGCGAGGAGTTCGCTCACGACTACGTGCTGCCCGCGATCAAGTCCAACGCGATCTACGGCCTTGGCTACCCGCTGTTCACGGCGCTCGGGCGGCCGCTGATCGCCAAGCTTGCGGTGGAGTACGCGCTGGACACGGGGTGCGACACCGTCGCCCACGGCTGCACGGGCAAGGGCAATGACCAGGTCCGGATCGAGGCGACGATCGCCACGCTGGCGCCGGAGCTGAAGGTGATCGCCCCGGTGCGCTCGTGGCGGATGGGGCGCGACGAAGAGGCCGCCTACGCTCGCGAGCACGGGATTCCAGTCAAGGGCGGTGCGGAGGTGGCGCCGTACTCGATCGACGACAACCTGTGGGGGCGCTCCAGCGAGGGGCGCTGGATCGAGGACCTCGAGCACGCGCCCGAGGACGACGTGTTCTCGCTGGTCACCCGCCCCGAGCTCGCTCCCGATGAGCCGGAGATCGTCGAGGTGCGGTTCGAGCGTGGCGTTCCAGTGGGGTTGAACGGCGCGCGGCTCGGCGCTGTCGAGTTGATCGAGCGGGCGGCGGAGATCGGAGCGCGCCATGGCGTGGGGATCGTTGATCACATCGAGGATCGGATCGTGGGGCTGAAGGTCCGCGACATCTACGAGGTACCGGCGGCCGCGATCCTGCTGCTCGCCCACCGGGAGCTCGAGAAGCTGGTGGGGACGATCCACCAGAACCAGCTCAAGCCGATGCTCGACCAGAGATGGGCATACCTCGTCTATGCCGGGCTCTGGTGGGAGCCGCTGCGGACCGATCTGGACTCCTACATGGATGCCGCCAACGCACTGGTCACCGGGACCGTGGGGATCAAGCTCTACAAGGGCTCGGCGCGCGTGGTCACGCGATCCTCGCCTAACGCCGTCTACGACCCCCAGTTGGCCACTTTCGCCGAGTCCGGGGGACTCTTCGCGCAGGCTGCGTCGCCGGGATTCATCGAGCTGTGGTCACTGCAGTCACGGATGGCCTGGCGGCTGCGACACGGTGAGGAGAACCGCGAGTCGGACTGAGACAGCCGACAGGGTTTGTTGCCCGGCCGGCGAAGCTGGTGCAAGATTAGGGTTCTCTTTGGATCGGGGACCATCTGCCCGCTCCTGGGTTGTGCCGATCGCACGCTGTCCCAGGCATGACTGACTCTGCCTCACTTCACACCCCCAGTCCGCTCGAACTGGATCGAGTTCAGAGCTCGCGCCCGCACGCGGGCGAGATCCGTCTGCGGTTGAGCGGGTGGTGGATCGATGCCAACCGCACCGCTGGTGAGGAGGAGGAGTTGCTGGTGGTGAACGTCGAGGGGCGCCGTCACCGCTTCCCGGCCAGGCGCGACGAGCGTGACGAGCGCAACGGGGAAGAGCTCGCGCCGGGACGCTGGAGCGCAACCTTCACGGTGCCCGCGTGGGCCGAGCCCCGCAGGGAGGGGCAGGCGGCGCTGTGGCTCGGCGACGCGGTGGTCCCGGTGCCGCCGATGCGCCAGCAGGTAGTGGTGGAGGCTCCACGTTCAGGTCCGCTGGCCGAGCTGCTGCTCAAGGAGAAGGTCGCCGCTGAGCAGTCCGAGGCCCCTCCGAGCGATCGTGCGGTCGAATCGACGCTCGAAGAGCTGCGCTCAGAGCTCGAGCGGCTGCGCGTCGCAGTCCAGGACCAGCGCCGGGAGATCGAGGACCAGCGCCGGGAGATCGAGGACCAGCGCCGGGAGATCGAGGACCAGCGCCGGGAGGTCGAGGACGTGCGCCAGCAGCTGGCGACCGCTGAGGTGGCCCGCGAGGCCGCGGTCAGCGAGGCGGCCGGGCTGCGATCCGAGCTGGAACGGGTCGGCTCTGAGCTGGCGGTCACGCGTGAGCGGGCCGAGACCGAGGCGGGGGAACTGGGCGAGGCGCGCCGCCTGCTCGCCGATGCCAGGGCCCTGGCCGAAGAGCTCCGCACGACCAGCACCGACGGGTGGGACACCGAGGCTGAGTGATCCGATCGTGAGTCCGTCCGCCACGGGAAATAGCGTCGAGTCGATGAACGACCCCGCGGGAGCCGCTTCTGCGCTCGGAATCGAGCGCGTGGAGTGGCTGTCGGAAGGCGGCGAGAGCCTGACCGTTCGCGTGACCGGTCGCTGGCGTCGCCGCCGTCCGGCGTGGAGCACCCAGCCGACACTGGTGATCGATGCGCCGGGGCACAAGCACCGGTTCCCCGCGATGCCCGAGCCGCCGAGCCTCAACGGCGTGCCGCCCGGGATGTGGCGGATCAGCTTCGCCGTGCCGGCCGAGCTCGCGCCCAGCCTCCGTGGGTCTGCCTCGGTGCAGTTCGGCGGGGCGGTGCTTGCGCTCCCGGCGGCCGTCGAGGATGGCGCCGAGCGCGTTCTGCGCGATCCAGCGCCCGACCAGCGGCTGCCCGCCCCAGCGAGTGATGACGGCATGCCGAGGGAGCGCAAGCTCGACGGCATGCGGAGGGAGCGCGAGCGGTTGGGCTTCGAGCACGAGTTGATCGTGCGCCGGGCGCGCGCCGCATCGCGGGTGCCCAGCGAGCCGGCGGCGCCGACGGTCGTGGAGGCGCTGGACGAGCTGCAGACGCTCCTGCCGGTGGGTGCCGCGCCATCCACCCCCGGGCAGCGGGCCTTGATCTGCGCTTTGCGAGCAGAGCTCGATCAGCGCACTCGAGCGCAGGCCGCGCTGCGCGCCCGGCTCGTCGATGCCGAGACCCGGATGGCCGCTCGCCTGCTGCTGGCGCGCCGCACGACCGCGACACTGCTGGCGCTCCGTGACGAGCTCGATGGTCTTCGTGGCGAAATCGGGCGTGAGCGCGAGGCTCGTGGGGCGGCCGAGCGCCGCGCGACCGAGTTCGAGGCCGAGCTCGAATTGCTGCGCCCGGGGTCGGGGGAGGTCAAGCCCGCGGCGGCGGCGGTTACGGTCGCGCCGTCCGGGACCGCGTCGGTGCTGCGACTGAGCGATGGCGAGTCGGCGCTGCGGCTGAGCGAGACCGAGTCGGCGCTGCGGCTGAGCGAGACCGAGTCGGCGCTGCGGCTGAGCGAGGCGCTGGTTCGGCTGCGCGACGGGATCGCCCCGCTCGATGAGCGCCTCGACGGTGGCGCTTCTCCAACGACCAAACCGGCTGCGCCGGCTGAGCCGCAGGCGGTGCAGACGCCCTGGCTGCGGCCGGCAATCGCGGCGCTGACCAAGACTGATCCCGACCGCGCCGGTCGGCTGATCGTCGACCTCCTGGCCGCGCAGCGAGTGGTCGATCCGGCACCGGTGGCCTACGACCTGGTGCTGGGCGGCGCTCTCGGATGCGTGCGAGTGACCGTTGATGACACCGGCTCGCAAGTGGTGGTCGAAGAGCAGCCGAGATCCTCCGCAGAGACGGACTTTCGGGTGTTCGGCGACTACGCGGCGATCGCGCGGCTGCTGGCCGCCGGGCGCCTGCGCCGACGCCTCGGTCTGGGCCTCGCGCGCGTGCGCGGCAAGCGCAAGCGCCTAACCTCGATCGACGCCGTCGTGGACGCACAACTGAGCCTGTGGAAACTGTACGAAGCCGGTGTGCGGATGCACCCGCGCAGTGCGCTGGCCCTGTTCGCGCAGATGATCGAGCCCGCCCCGGACGAGAGAGCCAGGTTTGCGCTTGCCTACCACTCGCCGCCGGCGAAGATCGCCTATCTGGTCGCCGGTGGCGGGGCGACGGCACGGGTCACCGAGACGGCGCCAGAAGGCCCGATCGCGACCACGATCTCCGGCCCGGCTGGCTCGCTCGAGCGAGTGCTCGCCGGTGTCGGCCCGGTTCAAACGCTCGTGGCCGGAGACCACGGGCCGCTGATGTATCTGCGCGACGCGATCAAGCGCGCACAGAGCGCTTGAAACATCGGCGGCGGCCCCCGACCGGTGCCGACGGCGTCCGCAGCGGACCCTATGCTCATAGCTGACGGTCGCCGTCGTTGCACGCCGGCGGCCGAGCTAGCTTCGCGGGCGGCCTGAGCCCGGCGTCGCGATGATCAACCGTCAGATGACCGCTCCCTGCGTCCACCTTCACGTCCATTCCGAGTACTCGCTGCTGGACGGGGCCTGCAAGATCGAGGCACTCGCCGCCCGCGCTGCGTCGTTCGATCAGCCCGCGCTGGCCCTGACCGATCACGGCGTCATGAACGGGTCCGTCGAGCTGTTCAGCGCCTGCCGCGCGCAGGGGATCAAGCCGATCGTCGGCTGCGAGGTGTACGTCGTCGAGGACCATGCGCGACGGGGCCCCGGACGGCTGGACCGCTTCCACCTGACGCTGCTCGCGGCTGACGAGGTCGGATATCGAAACCTCGTCAAGCTCTCGTCGGCCGGCTTTCTCGACGGGTATCAGCGGGGCAAGCCGGCGGTCGACATGGAGCAGCTCGCCGCCCACGGCCGCGGCGTGATCGCCCTGACCGGCTGTTTGCAGTCGCGCTTCTGCCAGCACCTCGTCGACGGTCATCCGGAGCGGGCCCGAGCCCACGCCGACGAGCTGATCGGTGCCTTCGGGGCCGACAACGTGTACTTCGAGCTGCAGCAGAACGGGCTCGCCGTGCAGAACGCCTGCAACGAGCAGATCATCGCGATCGCTCGCGAATTCGGCCGGCCGCTGGTGGGCACCGGGGACGTGCACTACCTGCGGCGGGAGGACTATCAGCACCACGCGGCGCTGCTGTGCGTCCAGACCAAATCGGTACTGAGCCAGCCCAAGATCAGCTTTGAGACAAACGAGTTCTACCTGCGCTCGAGCGAGGAGATGGCGCAGGCGTTCGCGCAGTGGCCGGAGGCGATCGAGAGCACGGTCGAGATCGCCCAGCGCTGCGACGTCGAGCTCGAGCTCGGCCGCCAGCTGATCCCCAGCTATCCGACGCCCGAGGGCGTCAGCGAAGTGCAGTATCTGCGCCAGCAGGTGCAGGCGGGGCTGCGCCAGCGCTACGGCGACCCGGTGCCTGCGGAGGCGCTCGAGCGCGCCGACTACGAGCTCGGGGTGATCGACCGGATGGGCTTCAATGCCTACTTTTTGATCGTCTGGGACTTCGTCAAGTACGCGAAGGACTCGGGGATCGCCGTCGGGCCCGGGCGCGGTTCGGCCGCCGGCTCGATCGTGGCCTACTCGCTGCAGATCACCGACGTCGATCCGCTGCGCTACGAGCTGCTGTTCGAGCGCTTCCTGAACCCCGAGCGCGTCTCGATGCCCGATATCGACATCGACTTCTCGGTCCGCGGCCGCGAGCGCGTGATCCGGTATGTGACCGAGAAGTACGGCAAGGAGTCGGTGGCTCAGATCGTGACCTTCGGCAAGATGTTCCCGCGTGCGGCGACCCGCGACGCGGCCCGGGTCCTCGGCCACGAGTACGGCGTCGGCGACCGGCTGGCGAAGCTGATCCCCGATCCGGTGATGGGGCGGGCGCCGAGCTTCGAGGAGTGCCTGAAGCCGGGACAGCCGCTGCGCGCGGAAGTCGACCGTGACGGAACCGCCCAGCAGATCGTCGAGGTCGCCAAGGGGCTCGAGGGGATCGTGCGCAACTCGTCGATCCACGCCGCCGCGGTGGTGATCGCCGACCGGCCGCTGACCGACATCGTGCCCTTGCAGATCGCCGACGCCGGAGCCGATGAGGACGGCGAGCGCGTGTTCAGGATCGTCACCCAGTTCTCGATGAAGCCGATCGAGCAGATTGGCCTGCTCAAGATGGACTTCCTCGGGCTGCGCAACCTCGACGTGATCGAGGACGCGCTCGACATCATCGAGCGCTCGACCGGCGCGCGACCCGACATGACGACGCTGCCGCTCGATGACGCCACGACCTACGAGATGATGGCCCGCGGCGACTCGATCGGCGTGTTCCAGTTCGAGTCCGAGGGCATGCGCGAGACGCTCAAGCGCGTCCGGCCGTCGGAGTTCGAGCACCTGATCGCGCTCAACGCGCTATACCGGCCCGGGCCGATGGAGCAGATCCCCACCTACACCCGCGGCCGCCACAACCCCGAGGCGGTCACCTACGCCGACGAGCGGCTGCGGCCGATCCTCGAGTCGACCCACGGCGTGGTCGTCTACCAGGAGCAGGCGATGCAGATCGCCAAGGAGATCGCGGGCTTCTCGGGCGCCAAGGCCGACAACCTGCGCAAGGCGATCGGCAAGAAGAACCGTGAGGCGATGGCCAAGCTCAAGCCGGAGTTCATCGCCGGGTGCCGCGCATCGGGCACCACCGACTCGGTGGCCGAGTGGTTGTGGAACGTCAACGAGCGCAGCGCTGACTACAGCTTCAACAAGTCCCACTCCGCTTGCTACGCGCTGATCGCGTACCGGACCGCCTGGCTGCGGGCCAACTACCCCGCAGAGTTCATGGCGGCGCTGATCTCCTCGGTAATGGACACCAAGGACAAGGTGCCGTACTTCGTCTCCCAGGCCGAGCAGATGGGTATCGCGATCCTGCCGCCCGACGTCAACCTCTCCGATCACAAGTTCGTGGTCGTGGACGGCAACATCCGCTTCGGCCTCGACGCCGTCAAGGGCGTCGGCTATCAGGCGGTCGAGGCGATCAAGCAGGCGCGCGGTGAAACCGATCCCACCCACCACACCCCCAGCCGCCCGTTTTCCAGCCTGTTCGACTTCTGCGAACGGGTGGACAACCGGGCCGTGAACAAGAAGGCGATCGAGGCGCTGATCAAATGCGGCGCGTTCGGGTCCACCGGCGCTAGCCGCAAGGGGATGCTCGCCGTGCTCGAGCAGGCTCAGGCGGCCGGGCAGAAGACCCAGCAGGACGCGCTGATCGGTCAGGGATCGATCTTCGACCTCGGACCCTCCGACGGCGGCGCGGGCGCGGACACGCCTGCGCTAGGAGGGCCGATTCACGCGCCGATCCCGGGCGAGGAGTTCAGCCGCTCGGAACTGCTGGCAGCCGAGAAGGAGTCGATCGGGCTGTTCATATCCGAGCATCCGCTCAAGGAGGTAGGCGCGGCACTGAGGGCTCGCTGTGACAGCTCGCTCGCCGAGCTGGCCACGCGCCGCGACGGTGACTGGGTGACGGTGGGCGGGATGGTCACCCAGGCCAAGCGGATCAAGACCAAGAAGGGCGACTGGATGATGTTCGCGACGCTCTACGACCTCGACGCGTCGGTGGAGATCATCGTCTTCGACAAGGCGCTGGCCGCCAGCCAGGATGCGCTGGCGACCGACTCGATCGTGCTCGTGCGGGGCAAGGTGGACCACAAGGACCGCGACAAGACATGCCTCGTCGCCCAGCAGGTGGAGCGCTTCGAACCCAGCCAGACCGAGGTGCTCGAGGCTCAGGCGCAGGTGGCCAAGCAGGTGGCCCCGCCGAGCGCGCTGCGTCTGCGACTCGACGCCACAACGCTTCCGGCATCCGCGCTGGGTGAGCTCAAGGACGTGCTCGCGGACTTCCCGGGCGAGTCCGACGTGGTGATCGAGCTCACCACCTCATCAGGCCACCGATGCCTCAGGCTCGGGCCGAGCTTCAGGGTGCGGCGCGGAGCCGCGGGGCTGCACTCCCAGCTCTACCAGCTGCTCGGGACCGCACTGCTCGACGGTGCCGCGGCGCCGGCGGCCTCGGCGGGCGCTCCAGTCGCCTGATGCCTGTGCGCGTCGCGGCGCTCAGGTCGCCCGATGCCTGTGCGGGGTCTATGCTCCGCTTGACATGAAGGGGCGGATCACGCCGGTCGGAGTGGTCGTCCTGGTGGCGGTCGCCGCCGGGGTTCTGCTGCTGATCCTGGGCTCGACCACCGTCGTGCAGGTGATCGGCGTCGCGATCATCCTGTGCGCGATTCTGCTCGTCCTCGCCGGGCAGACCGGGTCACAGCGGCTCGCGGCCTACGCCCGGCCACAGATGGACCGAGACATCTCGATGCTGGGATCCCCGGAGCGAGCCGGCGCCCGAGTACATCGAGAAGGCGCCGGATGCGCCCGAGGACGCCTGGGAGCACGAGCGAGAGCTGTATCGCGAAAAGCAGGAGCGCGAGCAGCGAGGCGAGCCGTCGTAGAACGTCCGTGGCGCGGCCGGGCTCCGCCAGCTCCTACTTGACGTGAAGGTTGATCCCGAGCAGCAGCAGCGGCCAGAGCAGCACAGCCAGCGCGGCGGACACCACCAGCCGCAGGGTGTCCACATGGTTGAAGTAGTGGTGCGAGGCGGCGACCACAACTCCGACGATCAGCCAGATGATGCTGCCGAGGCTCAACCTCATGGGTCTGCGTCCTCCCGATGGTGTTGACGGGCCTTGCGTGCCTCTCGGATAACGCTACCTGGCCAACGGGCCTACCGCCTCCCTCCCGGACAACGCTACCTGGCGAACCGGCCTACCGCGTCCCTCCCGGACAACGCTACCTGGCCAACCGGCCTACCGCTACCCCACGCTGAACCCGGCGGCGTCCGGTGCACTTCGTGGAAGATCTGCAGTGCGGATCCGGATCTTCCACAGGATGCGGCGTCAGCGGGACAGTCGTGGAGGATCCGGACGGGGCGTGCGGATATTCCACGTTTTGACCCGGGTAAAGCGCCCGCTGCCGCACGACATGGCACGCTGCGGTCCGCGCGCGGCGGGCTTTCACCGTTTGAGCGCGGGTGGACCGCCCCGCTGCCGCACCGCTAGTCGGGCAGCCACGGCGAGCGCCAGCCGCCGTAGTTCTCGACGAGCTTGTTCGCCTCGCTGGGGCCCCACGACCCCTTTGAATAGCGATGCACCGGGGGCGGAGAGTCGAGCAACGGCTGCACCACGCGCCAGGTCTCCTCGACGCTGTCTTCACGCGTGAAATGGCTGCTGTCCCCGACCAGCGCCGCGTGCAGGAGCACCTCGTAGGGAGTCGGGTCCTCGCCGCCCTGGCGCTCGAAGCGCATGTCGAAGTGGATCTCTGCCGGCGCGGGACGGTCGGCGCGGTGGGCGTCGAGCACGATCCGGATGCCGGTATGGGGATCGATCCGGACCACGATCTGATTGGGCGCCGGCTGGCGGCGGCGACCGGAGATGAACTGCAGGCGCGGAGGGCGCTTGAAGATCAGCCTGACCTCGGTCTGGCTGACCGCCAGGTGCTTCCCAGTCCGCAGGAAGAACGGCACCCCGCCCCAGCGCCAGTTGTCGACCTCCAGACGGAGAGCCACGTAGGTCTCGGTGGTTGACCGAGCCCTGACGCCCTCCGTGCCCCGGTAGCCCTGATATTGGCCTCGTACGCACTGTTTGGGATCCGCGTCGGCCATCGCGCGAAAGACGTCGTACTTGACGTCCTTCAGCGTTTCGGCGTCAGCCGCTCCGGGGGGCTCCATCGCTGCCGCGGCCAGCATCTGCATCATGTGGTTGGCGACCACGTCGCGAAGCGCACCGACAGGGTCATAGAAGCTCCCCCTGCCCTCGACCCCGAATGCCTCGGCCATCGTGATCTGGACCGAGGCGATGTAGTTGCGGTTCCAGATCGGCTCGAGCATCGTGTTTGCGAACCGCAGATAGGCGAACTCCTCGAGCCCCATCTTGCCCAGGAAGTGGTCGATTCGATATAGCTGCGACTCCTCGATGTACCGGTGCAGGTCAGCCGACAGGGAGCGCGCGGAGCGCAGGTCACTCCCGAAGGGCTTCTCGACCACTACCCGCTGCCCGCGCGCAACCAGCTCGTGCTTGGAGAGTCCGGCGATCACGGTCTCAAACAGCGACGGCGGAATCTCCAGGTAGAAGGTGGGCTGCTCGGCGTCGCCCAGCGCATCGGCGACCCGCTCGTAGGTCTGATCGTCGTCGAAGTCCCCGCCGACGAACGACAACCGGCGCGCGAAGCGCGAGAAAACACGCTCGCTGATCTTCTCCCCGGCATCCTGAATCGCCTGGCGCGCGTGCTCGCGCAATCGCTGATCTGTCCAGTCGCCGTGCGCCACCCCGATCACCGGACAGGCGAGCTCGCCGCGTCGCTCGAGGCGGTACAGCGAGCGCAGGGTCATCTTCCGTGCGAGATCGCCGGTGATGCCGAACACGACCAGTGCGTCGGCGCTGCGCGTGCGATTGCTCATCGCCGCGGCACGCTATCCGACTTTGCGACGCGTGGGGCGCTTGCGGCTGGCTGCGCCGGCCCCGCTCGTCTTGCTGGCCCGGCGTCTGCGCGCCGCCTGCCCGCGTTTGCGCAGCTGCTTGCCGAGCGCGACCTGATCGGCGGTGGGCTCGGTCTCGAGCACGGCCGGCAGGCGCTCGAAACGTGGCTCTGACAGGAACGCCGCAAGGCCCCGCTCACCGATCTCCCCTTGACCGAGCAGCACATGCCGGTCGCGGTTGGAGCCCCGCTTGGTCTTGGAGTCGTTGACATGGAGCGACCGCAGGCGCTCGAGACCGACGATGCGGTCGAACTCGTCAAGCGTCTGCTCGAGGGCGTCGGCGGTGCTGATGTCGTAGCCGGAGGCGAACAGGTGGCAGGAGTCCAGGCACACGCCGAGCCGGGCCCCGCCGCCGGCGCTGTCAAGCAGCTCAGCGAGCTCCTCGAACGAGCGCCCCAGCGTCCCTCCGGCGCCGGCCGTGTCCTCGAGATGCAAAGGGCAGCGCTCGGATTCAGACAGCGCCTCAGCGATCACCTTGCTGGCGCGTTTGATCGCCCGTCCCACGTCGCCTACCTTGGCGGATCCAGGATGGAGCACCACTCCGGCGGCGCCGATCCCAGCGCCCACGCGCAACGAGTGGATCAGCGACGTGCGGGACTTCGTGCGGATCTCGCGATCCTCCGAGGCGCAGTTGAGCAGGTACACGGCATGGATCAGCACTGACTTGATGTCGCTGCGCTTCATCGCCTCGCGGAATTGGGCAAAGTCGTCCTCGCCGTAGGCGGTGGGACGCCACATGCGCGGCGATTGGTTGAAGATCTGGATCGACTGACAGTCTCGTTCGGCGCCGCGCTCGATCGCCTTGACCAGGCCGCCCGCCGGTGATACGTGGGCGCCGATTAGCATCCTGTGGCGATTTTCATGCGAGTTCGCTTTGCTCCGTCTCCCACCGGGGCGCTGCACATCGGCGGCGCCCGCACGGCCCTGTACAACTGGCTGCTCGCCCACGGGCCCGGCGAACGGCCCGGCCAGCGCGCAGGCACGCTGGTGCTGCGGATCGAAGATACCGACCGGGAGCGATCGACGCCCGAGAACGTGGAGCAGATCCTCGACGCGCTGCGGTGGCTGGGCCTCGATTGGGACGAGGGGCCGATCTTCCAATCCGGGCGCGCGGAGCGCCACCAGCAGGCGCTCGCCCAGCTGCTGCACGACGGGCGGGCGTATCACTCGAGCGCGACCACCGACGACGTCAAGGCCTACAAGCTGCGCCACGGTCAGGACCGGGGCTTTCGGGGTGAGGCCGAGAAGTCCGGAGCGGTCAGGCTGCGCTACCCGGACACCGGCGAGACCGGTTTCGACGACATCATCCGGGGCCCGATCCGGTTCCCCAACGCCACCCGGGACGACCCCGTCATCGCCCGGGCAGATGGATCGGTGCTCTACAACTTCGCGGTCGCGGTCGACGACGCCGACGCCGGCATCACGCACGTGGTCCGGGGCGAGGATCACATCTCAAACACGCCCACCCAACTGTTGGTGTTCGAGGCGCTCGAGCTTTCGCCGCCGCAGTACGCGCATCTGCCACTGCTGCACGGGCCCGACGGACGAAAGCTGTCAAAGCGCCATGGGGCCGCGTCGGTGCAGGAGCTGCGCGAGGCCGGCTACCTGCCCGAGGCGGTCGACAACTACATCGCCCTGCTCGGCGCGGGTTTCGCCGCCGACGAGGAGTTCTTCACACTGCCCGAGCTCGCCCAGCGCTTCCGTCTCGATCGCGTCTCCAAGAATCCCGCCGTGTTCGATGAGCGCAAGCTGCGCCACCTGAACGGACGCCACCTGCGCGAGCTCGACAACGTCGAGCTCACCCGCCGGCTGGAGGAATTCACCGGTCGAACCGGGCTGGCGGACGCGGTCACGATCGCTCGGGAAAAGATCCAGACCCTGGCCGACTTCTGGCCGCTGGTGTCGTTCGTGTTCGATGGGCCAGTCGATGATCCGGCGGCGTTTGAGAAGACGATCGGGTCCGACGGTGGGGACCAGACGCTGACCCAGGCACGGGCCGCGCTGGCCGGCGTGGAGCCGTTCGATGCCGAGACGGTCGAGGCCGCGCTACGCGACCTGGTCCAGCGCACCGGCCTCAAGCCGGGCAAGGTCTTTCAACCCGTGCGGGTGGCGCTCGCTGGTCAGACCGTGTCGCCGGGCATCTTCGAGACCCTGGCGTTGCTGGGGCGCGAGGAGAGCCTGGCGCGCATCGATCGAGCGTTGGGCTGCGTCAGCGGAGGCGACGACCGCCCTGCACCCGGGGATCCACAGCAGCTTTGACTCGGCCGGCGACCTCGCAGTGGCAGGCTGGTCCCGACTCGTGCAGCGTTTGTGCTCGCCAGGAGCAGTTTCGCTGCACGAGTGGCTTACACGGGAATGCGCCGGACGGCTAAACCGCGACCGCGAATCTGCCGATAAATAATCCCCAACGCCGGGAGCCTTCGAGCCGGAGCTGTGAAAACCACACCCACCGATCCATATGCAGCTCGTGGGCACCACCACAACGAGGGCCATGGGCGCAGGCTGACTGCCGCATTCGAAGCACTCGATGTCTATCCGATGCTCGTCGAGTCGCGCAACCGGGTCCTGAGGCTGTTTGAGACCGGCGAGCCCTCGACCGGCGACGTGATCGCCGCGGTTGAAGCGGACGTGTCGCTGGCGGTGACCGTCGTGCGGCTCGCAAATCAGATCGACGGGCCGCTGCAGGGCCGCGTGGACAGCGCCGTCGCGGGGGTGAAGGCGCTCACGCCGAGGACGGTGCACGCGATCGCAAGCCGCGCCCGGACGGTTGACTTCTTCGAGCGGTCCGCGGTCTGGGAGGGGATCCCCGAACGCTTCCGGCTGCACGCGGTGGTCACACAGCGCGCCGCCGAACGGCTCGCGCGAGAGGTGGGCTTCGAGGCCCGGGATCGCCTGATGCTCACCTCCCTGCTGCACGACATCGGCAAGCTGGTCCTGATTCAGGCATATCCGGGCTATCCGGCCCGGACCCATGGGGACGCCGTAACTCCCGAGGACCGCCTCGAGCGCGAACGCCGCGAGTTGGGCGTCGACCACGCCCTGGTAGGCGGGGTGCTCGCCCGGCGATGGGGGATGCCGCCGTCGGTCGCGCGCGTGATCGAACACCACCACGCCGCGGCAGCCGACACCGAGGCGTCGCTGGTGAGGCTCGCGGACATGCTCGCCCACTACGTCCTCGGTGGCCCGATCGCGCCGTCGGAGCTGCTCGCCTCGGCCCGAGCCGTAGGGGTTGCCCCGGCGAGCCTTCGGACCGTGATGTACGAGCTCCCGCTGCCCTACCGGGGGGCGATCCCGCGGCAGGTCGAACCGTGTCCCATGTCGGGGCGCGAGATCGACGTGCTGCGCGGTCTGGCGCGGGGCATGGTCTATAAGCAGATCGCCAATGAGCTGGGCCTCTCGACGAGCACGGTTCGGACTCACCTGCACAACGTCTACGGCAAGCTCGGCGCGATGGACCGCGCCCAGGCCGTGCTGATCGCCACCGAGAGAGGCTGGATCTAGGATCGGGGCTAGGATCGACCGGCAGCGATGATCTCGATCACGACCAAATCACCGTACGCGCTCAGCGCACTGGTTGAGCTGCACCGCCACGGCGACGCATGCCCGGTCCCGATCGCAGAGCTCGCCCGACGTCGCGAGATTCCCGTTCAGTTCCTAGAGCAGCTGTTCGCGACGCTGCGCCGGGCGGGCATCGTCCGCTCCCAGCGCGGCGTGAAGGGCGGCTACAGCCTGGCCCGCCCCGCGTCCGAGATCACGGTCCTCGAGCTGGTGGAACTGCTCGACGGCCCGCTCGGCCGCGGGACCGACGGGGTGTTTCTCGACGCTGCGCAGGCCGCCGGCGCGGTCCTGGCCGAGGCGACCGTGGCCTCGGTCGCCGAGCAGGAGATCCACGCCGCCGGGGCGCCCATGTATCACATCTGACGCGCGCTCAGCCGCCGTGGCTGAGCAGCCCGTTCAAAAAGGACTTCGCCGCTGCGGCGTACCAGACGCCGCAGCGCTTGCACTGCCGGGGAGATCCCGGATCGTTGAGCGCGAACCCGGCCACGAGCGTTTGCGTAGGCAAGGCTGCTTTCAACAGGGCCTTCGAGGACTGCTTGACGCCGTTGGGGTTGGTGCTGAGTCCGGCGAGCAGCTCCACGCCCGGATGCGCTGCGGTGGCCTGCGAGCTCACCTGCCGGACAAAGGAGGCGTAGCGGGATGGATGCGCCTGGTTGCCCTGGGCGTCGATCTCGTAGACATCGGCGGATCGGGCGACGGCCCCCGCGATGCCGAGCTTGACGAAGGCCGCGTACTCTCGGCTCGGACGCGTTCTGGGGTGCCGTGCCAGCACCAGGTTGGTCGCCGGCGCGGCGATCAGCAGCAGCCCGACGCTGTGCGCCACCTGAGCGGCACGCTTGTAGTAGGCCGCCGGGTTGCGCTGCTGCGCTCGAGGCGTCCGCGGTCCGAACTCGTCCTGGAACATGACTGCGCGGGTACCGATGGGGAGGGTCCCGCTGGTCACCGCCGCGGCCAGGACGTTCTCATTGGTGAATCGTGCTGTCGGGAGGGCGGCGGGATCGGAGAGCTGCGCCAGTGTCGTCGCATTGGCGCCGACGACGTACGCTCGTGGCGTGTCGAAGAAGTGCCTGGACACGCCAGGGGCCAGGGTGCTGAGCGTGCGAAGTACGGTGCCGGTCACGATCCAGGCCGGCGCGCCGACCACCTGCGAGGGGCCATCGGCCTGGGCCAGGCCCGCGTACTCGGTGAACAGCAGCTCGCCGGGCCCGCCATTGGGGATACCGCAGGCAAAACCCTGAAAGCTGGTGGGCGCATACGAGTAGTCGGCGACGATCGTGCCCGGGAGGTCGAACGCAAAACCCACGAGCCCGATCTGCTTGCTGATCAGGTAGTCGAGCAGGAACGTGGAGGCCGTCGGAGCGTTGGTGATGCAGTCATGAGTGGAGTTCTGGTCCCACTCGGTGACGATCACCGGGACGACCGAGGCGAGCTGGCCGAACGCCTGATTCCATCGGCTGATGCCGCTCGCCAGCGACGGATAATGGACCCCATAGGCGAGCTGGGGGTTGGCCGGATTGGCGGGATCGACAACGGTGGGCATGCCGGCGAGCGTGAGCTCACCGCTCAGGCCGGGAACGATGATCACGTTCGGAGCCTGCTCTGAGCGGATCACGTCGACCAGCGACTGCACCCCGACCGCCTGGCATACCGTCTCTCCGCCCTGAACCACGTTTCCGCCGTTGAGCCATAGCTGCCAGTTGGTCGCACTGGCGAATAGCGCCGGTTCGTTGTAGAGCTCGAACATCACGCCGCGGTCGTTTCCGAACATCAGCGCGAGCTCCGTCCACACCCGCTCGGTGTTGGTGTCCGGCAGCGGACATCGCGAGCTGCCACCGGCCGGGGGCTCTGCCTGGACTGAGACGATCACCATCAGACCGAGGCTCCGCGCCAGATGGACCGCGTTCTGGATCTCCTGCACGTAGGCCGGGGAGTACAGGGTGTTGTTGGGGTCAAGCCCGAACTGGCTGACCTGAAAGCGGACGGTGTCGGCCCCTTGGGCGACCGCCTGACTCAACTCGCGGGCGCTGAAGTTCTGGTGCGCGGCTATGTACTTGCCACTCAGCGCCCCGTCGGGAGCGACCAGCCCGACGATCTGGACCCCGCGGGGGAGCCACGGGACGCCGTCCTTGAGAAGCTGGGACCCGAGCACGCTGACCCCGGGGGGAGCGGCCACCGCGCGTCCGCCCGAACGGGCCGCCGCTGCGGCACTGGGGGCCGCCAGCGCCAGAGTACCCGCGAGGGTCACGAGCAGGGCGGCGAGCCAAGCGAGACGGCTCGCCACGACCGGCCGCGCTCGTAGGGCCCCGTTGAGCGTTATGTCTCCCATCCGATTTGCTCCGCCGGCCGACGCGCTTCGTCGGACTGGCCTCGGGAGGTCAACACCGTATCGAGGGCAAAAGTCGCGGTGCAAGCGTTGGTCGGCTCAGCGCTTACGGCCGCTCCGGAGGCCCTGGACAACTCAGCTGGTGGTCGCGCAGGCAAGGGCCGGAGTGCAGCGAGCGTGGGTCCTAGATACGCACCGGAGCTGATCTGCCGAGTGCGTTGCCGGCGCCGTCAAGCGCCTCGACGGCGATCACCGCAGGCGCGTTTGGAACCGAGATATCGGTCTCGAAGCCGGCCACGGTAGCGGTCCCCAGCTGGGTCAGGTGCTGGGCGTCTGGGCCGCCCAGAACGCTCCAGCGCCACACGTCGGTGGCGCCGTTCCAGCTCACGCTCACGCGCGTCCCCTTGCCACGGCGGACGGCGGTCACATCGGGCGGCCGCGCCGGGCGCCCGGTCCAGGGCTGCTTGAAGGCCCGGTAGGACGACGTCCCGGGAGCCAGTCGCCCGTCGAACAGCACCTGGCCCCGGCTCCCATACTCGGTGAAGTAGCTCGAGCTGCCCCAGCCTACGAACGCATGACCCCGGTCGAGCTGTTGCATGCTGCCGAGCGCCTGCGAGAGCACGGGCGGGTGATGGAGGTACTGCTTTCTGAACGATGCCCGGCGACGATTTTCGTCGATTGACAGCACCAGACCGCGCGACTGGCTTGCCTCGTTGGGCGGGCCACCCTCGTTGTCGAAGATCGTGAGGACCCCACCGGGGTACAGGGTGACGTGGTGCTGAAACGCGAAGTGGGTCCGCGGGCCCATCTTGAAGTCACCGTGCTTGCCGCCCAGCTTCCACAGGACCTTGCCCGTGGTGCGGTCCACCTTGTAACAGGCCCAGGTATTCCGGCTGGAAATCAGCAGGTTCTGATCGGCGGGATCCACGGCAATGGAATTTACGTGAAAGTAGTCCCACGTGTTGCTCGGCTTAGCGGGCACGCGCTGATACGAAGCCGAGAACCCGACGTGCTCGTCACTGCGCCATTGGAAGAGCACCTTCCCGGTGGCCACGTCGACCTCCTGGACCACGCCGTAGAAGTACGCGCCGCGGCGCGTCCCGCCGCCGACCGGCAGGTTGCCGATCGCCCGCCCGTAGCAGGTGAAGAGCGCCGTCCCGCGATCGGTCAGCAGAAACTCGTGCAGGTCCCCCTGATAGCCGTTGCCCGCGTACACCCGGGCCACCCGCCGATATTGCTGGTCCCAGATCTCGTAATGCCCGAGTCCGTGAGCGGACACCACGGCACCCTCAAACCAGGTCAGCACGGGCTCGCCCCGGTAGCTCTGGACGCGCACGTTGAACGCCCGGTGTGCCGGCGTTGGAACGGGCGCGAGCGGGTTGAACCAGATCAGGCGACCGTTCGAGTTCAGGATCAGCGGCCCCTGTTGAGAGGGGCCTGCATGCGAGTCGGTCAGCACCACACCGGGCGCCACGTTCCTGGCGCGAACGTCGATACGGATCTCGGGCGGCCGCAGATCGGCGCGAGAAGCCAGATGCTGGACACCGTGCTTGGTGGTGCCGCCCGCTCGCGCCGCGAGCTTGCGGACCGAGGCCGCGTCCTTCGCCGAACGGCGCTTGGAGGCCGCTGCCCTGGTCGTGTGGCCAGCGGAGCCTGCGGCCTTTGCCGCGTGTACGTCGGCCTTTGACGATCCGCACGCGGTCAACGCCAGCCCCGCGCCCGCTCCTACGGCCCCGGCGGCAACGCGCAGGAACTCGCGGCGGTTGCTGCCGGCCTCGCCGGACGCCTGCGGCTCCCCGCTGGGCGGGCACCGATCGCCGGACGCCCGCGGAGCACCGCCGGGTGGCGCGTTAGCCTGATGCTTGTCTGACCCCATCGCCGGCGTATGGGTACCACATCGCCTCGCCCGGCGGCTCACCTCCGATGCCGACTTGACGCCGGTCTTACATCGCCCCCGCCATCTGAATTGACGCTGTTCTTATGTTGCCCTACGTAGGATTTGTTTTGCGTCCTGTTAGGTTCGTGTTAGATTGGCGTCTCGTCTCGTCAGCTTGACTCGTGTTCGAATCCGCTTGGGACAAGCCGAGATCAGGCCTTCTACCTAGATGCACGATCAGCCTACGGACATCTGAAACGCAGGGGGCTTGTCTCAATGATCGACTTCGCACGCACCACAGTTGAATAGCTCCCGCCGCCTCGGCAAGCCGAGAAAGAGATCGTTATGTCCTGCGCTGATTGCGATGTGCTCCGCGTGCGCCATGCTGCTGGCGGCCTGTGGAGGCTCGTCCAGCAGCGGCAAGACATCCGGTACGGCGCCGGCCTCGTCGGCCACCGTGATCACAAAGAAGGTGGCCGGCTACGGCTCCGTGCTCGCCACCCCCTCGGGCCAGACGCTGTATCTGCTCACGGCCGATCCTGCGGGCGGCAGCAAGTGCACCGGACCGTGCACGTCGCAGTGGCCGCCGCTGACCGACCATGGCTCCCCCACGGCGGGGCCAGGGGTCAACGCCTCGATGCTGTCGACGTTCAAGCGCAGCGATGGCAAACAGCAGGTGCTCTACAACAAGCATGCCCTCTACACCCACACCGGCACGGGCGCCGCATCGGGCGCGGGTATCGCGGCAGATGGAGGGATCTGGTATCTCGTCTCTCCTTCGGGCAAAGCGGTCAAGTCCACCACCGCCGGCGGGTACTGAGGACCTTGCGGCAGATCGGCGGGGTCCTCGCTGAGGCAATCGCTGCCCCATTGGGTGGCGATCGCTGGCGTGCGCGGGGGCGGCGCCCTGACGATCGCCGGTGTGCGCAGGGGCGGCGCCGTGACGATCCCTTTGGCGGCCCGGATGAGCGTCAGCCTGCGCAGCCCCAGTAGCGCTCCCAGCCCCGAGTCCCCCGAAGAGCGCAGGGTCTCGACCAAGGGGATCCTGCTCGGCGTCTGCTGCGTCGCGCAGTTCATGGTGATCCTCGATCTGTCGATCGTCAACGTCGCGCTGCCGTCGATTCAGGAGAGCCTGCGCTTCTCGTCGGCCGACCTTCAGTGGGTGGTCGACGCCTACGCAATCATGTTCGCCGGCTTTCTGATGCTCGCCGGTCGCGGGGCCGACATCTTTGGCCAGCGGCGGACCTTCGTGACGGCCCTGCTCGTGTTCGGGCTTGCCTCGCTGGCCGGCGGGCTGGCGCCGACCAGCGGCGTGCTGATCATCGCCCGCGCGGTCCAGGGTCTCGGCGGGGCCATGATGGCGGCCTCCTCGTTGGCGATCATCACGTCGTCGTTTGCCGCCGGTCACGAGCGCCACCGCGCAATCGCTCTGTGGGGAGCAATGAACGGCGCCGGCGGCGCCGCTGGAACGCTGCTCGGCGGGGTCATCACCCAGGAGCTCAGCTGGCGCTGGGTCCTGCTGATAAACGCGCCGATCGGGCTCGCCGCAGCGTTCGTGGCAGCCGCCGTGGTGGCAGAACGCCGTGGGGAGCGGCGCGGGTTTGACCTGCTGGGCGCGCTCGTGCTGACGATCGGGCTGTTGATCTCTGCCTACGGCGGCGTCACCGCCGGCAGCCAGGGCTGGGGCTCGGCCGATGCGCTGGTGCCGATCGCGATCGGGGCGATTCTGCTGACTCTGTTCCCGGTCGTCGAGCGCTACGCCACCGCCCCCCTGATCCCGCCCAAGGCGTTCACCAAGCCGCTGCGGGTGGTGAACGGGATCGTGCTTCTGTTCAGCGCCGCGCTGTTCCCGATGTGGTACATGGGGTCGCTCTACCTCCAACAGGTGCTGGCCCTGTCGCCGCTGTCGACGGGCCTGGTTTTCCTGCCGATGGCGCTGGCGATCTTTGCCTGCGCATCGCAGGCCGGCAAGCTCGTGGGACGTGCCGGAGTGCGCCCGGTACTGGGCGGCGGGCTGGTGTTGATGGCGGCCGGGATGGCCATGTTCGCGAGGATCGGCGACGGAGGCAGCGCGATCCAGTACGTGATGCTGCCGGGCTTGCTGACCGCGATCGGGATCGGGTTCTCGATCGTCCCCTCGACGATCGCGGCCACCCAGAGCGCCGGACCGGAAAAGGCAGGCCTCGCTTCGGGCCTGGTCAACACCTCGCGGCAGGTGGGCGGCGGTCTGGGCCTGGCGATCCTGATCTCGATCGCGACGCTGTACACGAGCCACCTGGTCGGGCGCCAGCATCCGGTGCCCCAGGCGCTGACCGACGGTTTCCGGCTCGGTTATCTGATCGGAGCCGGTCTGGTGGCCGTGGCCGCGATCCTGACCTTCGCTCTGATTCCCAAGGCGCAGGGCGTCGGCCAGGTGCGCGCCGGCCATCGGATGCTCGGGCTGGCGGTGGCGATCATCGCCTGCTTTGCGGCGATCGAGTTTGCCGTGCCCCGCTCCCACAGCGCTCCGATCGGAGAGTTCACCACCAACGGTGCTTACAGCTTCGTGTCGGCCCCCGGGCTGCATCCCCCCAAGCTTGCGCTCGAGTCCGCGGCGCCGGGCGCCAAGCCGCTTCCCGGCGACATCATGGTGGCAAGCTTCTACGACCTGACCCAGACGCCGATGGTCGGTCAGAGCGGACCGCTGATCCTCGACGGCCATCTGCAGCCGGTGTGGTTTGAACCCGTGCCGACCAATGTCCTGGCGTCCAACCTCCAGGCTCAGGTGTACGCCGGCAAGCCCGTCCTCTCCTGGTGGCAGGGGGACATCACCGCCACCGGCCAGATCAACAGCGGTGAGTACGTCATCGTCAACCAGCATTATCAGAAGATCGTCACCCTGAAGGGACAGGACGGCTGGATCCCGACCCTTCACACGCTGCTGATCAGAGGCGACGACGCGTGGGTGACGGCGAACCGCAACGTGCCGGCCGATCTGGCCAGGTACGGAGGCGTCAACGACGGCACCCTGGTCCAGTCAGCGGTGCAGAAATACAACCTGAAGACCGGCAAGCTGCTCTACAGCTGGAACGCGTCCGACCACATCCCGCTGTCGGACTCCTACACGCAGCCGCCGCCGAACGGATTCCCCTGGGACGCCTACCACGTCAACTCGGTGAGCCTCAATGGTGACGGTACGTTCATCGTCTCGATGCGCAGCACCTGGGCCGCGTACCAGGTGAACATCGCCAGCGGCAAGATCAAATGGATCCTCGGCGGCAAGCATTCGAGCTTTACGCTGCCGCCCAACGCGAAGTTCGAATGGCAACACGATGTGGAGTTGCATGGCAACTCGACCGTGAGCCTGTTCGATGACCACTGTTGCGAGATCACCGGCGCGGGGCAGTTTCTGTCGGCCACCGGTCCATCGCGTGGCCTGAAGCTGAAGTTGGACCAGGCACGGCACACCGCGACGGTGATCGCCCAGTACTCACACGGCGCGACGTTCGAGTCACGGTACATGGGCAACACCCAGGTGTTGCCGGATGGCCGGGTGTTCGTGGGTTGGGGCGAGGTGCCGTATCTGTCGGAGTACTCGAAGTCCGGCAAGCTGCTGTTCGACGGCGCCTTCCCAACGCCCGACATGAGCTATCGAGCGTACGTGCAGCCGTGGGCCGGGCTCCCCACCGATCCCCCCAAGGGAGCTGCCCGCAGCCAGGGCGGCAAGACGATCGTGTACGCGAGCTGGAACGGTGCGACCCGCTTGGCCGGCTGGAAGGTGTTGGCCGGCAATGGCAGCGGAGCACTTTCGACGGTCGCACGGAAGGCCAAGGCCGGCTTCGAAACCCAGATCGCGGTGCGGCCCGGGTACAAGCGCTTCGAGCTGCAGGCCCTGAACGCCACCGGTCAGGTGATCGGAACCTCCAAGCCCTTCGGGCCCACGGGGTGAAGGAGGGGCGTTGGCGACGACTCCACGACAGAAGGGAATGAGCCGGCGCGAGTTCCTGCCCAAGGCCGCCGCCGGTGCAGCCGGTGTGGCGGCCCTCGGCGCGGCCGGCGTGGTCGGCTATGAGCTGCATCCAAGCAGCCACTCGCCCAACCCCAAGCCGCCGCCCTCACCCGCGCCGTCGACCCCCGCCACCTCATCCCAGCCCGAAGTGCGGACCTTTGTCACCAGGCCCGATCTCCGGCCGCCGTCGGTCAAGGTCACGACGCTCGACAGCCAGACGGCGGCCAGCACGCCGCGGTTCATCTTCGTCGCCCCGACGAACTACCTGCCGGGCAGCCCGGTGCAGCAGGGCCTGATGATCCTCGACCGCCAGGGTCGCCTGGTGTGGTTCTCACCCGCGACCGAGGGCAAGCCGTTCGATTTCAACGCTCAGTCGGACAAGGACCGGCCGGTGGTCACCTGGTGGCAGGGCACGGTGACCGGCGCTCATGGCCTCGGAGTGGGTGAGATCGCCGACAACACGTATAAGACGATCACCACCATCCGCGGCGGTGACGGTCTGGTGACAGACCTCCACGAGCTGACTTTGACCTCGACGGGCACAGCGCTGATAACTGCCTATGAGACGACGACTGCCAACCTGTCGCCCGTGGGTCAGGCGCGCAACGGGAAGGTCTTTGTCGGCCACGCGCAGGAGATCGACCTGGCGACCGGAAAAGTCCTGTTCGACTGGAGAAGCCTGGATCACGTGCCACTGCAGGAGAGCTATCAGCAGCCGCCTGGATCGCCCAAAGGCACGTATGACTACTTTCACATCAACTCAATCGCCGAGATGGACGACGGCAACCTGCTGATCTCCGCCCGCAACACCTGGGCCCTGTACAAGGTGGACCGGTCCAGTGGCCGGGTGATCTGGCGCCTGAACGGTAAGCGGTCCAACTTCAGCGTGGCCGCAGCGGCACGCTTCTACTGGCAGCACGACGCACGGTCACATGGGCACAGCGGACTGACACTGTTCGACAACGCGGGGTCGAAAAAGGAGCGGCAGTCCCGCGGCGTGTCCCTATCGATTGACACCAAAGCCATGCACGTGAGCCTGGTGCAGCAGTACATTCACCCGGCGCGCTTTCTCTCTAATACTTTGGGAAACGTGCAGCTGCTCGAGGATGGCCGGGTGTTCATAGGCTGGGGGGATCAGCCTTACTTCTCGGAGTTCGCTCCCGACGGAACGCTGCTGCTCGACGGACAGCTTCCGGTTGGGGTCAGGTCATACCGGGCCTTTGCCGCCAACTGGGTGGGACAGCCGGCAGAACCCCCTCGGGTGGTGGCCAAAGCGAATCCAGCGGGAGGATTTGTCATCTACGCGAGCTGGAACGGGGCCACTGAGATAGACACGTGGACGATCCTCGCTGGCAGCCACAAGTCCTCGCTGACGCCCGTCGGCTCGCAGCCCTGGGCCGGCTTCGAGACAGCGATCGCCGTCAACTCGTCCGGGCCCTACTTCGCCGCCGTCGCCACCGACCGCAACGGAAAGGAGCTGGGGCGCTCAGAGGTCGTGTAGGCCGGAGCCAGACAACAGCATGTCCCCGACAACGCACATCTTGCCCGGCGGCTTCCGAGAGGCTCAAAAGAGTTGACCATGGAGCACAGCAGCAACGTGACATGGCAGGACGGCAATCTGTCGCGCGCTCAGAGGTGGCAATCGCTCGGGCTTCGCGGGGCGACCGTATGGCTGACGGGCCTGCCCGCATCGGGCAAGTCGACGATCGGTGCGGCGCTCGAGGAGCGACTGGTCAGATCCGGCCGCTTCGCGTATCTGCTCGATGGAGACAACATGCGTCACGGGCTGTGCGCAGACCTCGGCTTCAGTGACGCCGACCGGGCGCAGAACGTCTCCCGAATCGGCGAGCTGGCGCGGCTGTTCGCGGACGCCGGTGCGATCGCAATCGTGGCTCTGGTGTCACCGATGGATGCCGCACGTTGCGCGGTGCGCGAAAGTCATGCGCGCTGCGGACTGTGGTTCATCGAGGTGTTCGTCGACACGCCGCTGGAGGTGTGCATGGCCCGCGACCCCAAGGCGCTGTATGCGAAAGCCAGGGCAGGACAGATTCACGGGTTCACGGGCATCGACGCTCCGTATGAGCCGCCAAGTAGACCGGACTTGACACTGCCCCCCGAGCTCGAGGTACCAGCCGCCGTCGGCGCGGTGCTCGAACTGCTCGATATCTGCGACGAATCGGCCAGGCGCCGAAGCGAGGAGCGACTCGGAGCGGCCGGAGGCCCTCGCTCGGCCGGCATCCGTCTAATCCACAATCAGAACGGAGTGCAGACATGAAACTAATCGGAGCCGGCTTGCCCCGTACCGGCACGCTGTCACAGAAGATCGCGCTGGAGATGCTCGGCCTGCGCCCCTGTTACCACATGGTCAACGTTCTCGGCGACCTCGACGAGACCGAGCGGTGGCGCCAGGCGCTCAACCAGGAGCTGTCGCTGGATGAGATCTTCGAAGGCTTCCAAGCCACGGTCGACTGGCCCGGGTCGTTCTTCTACAAGGAACTGATCGACGTTTACCCGGACGCAAAGGTCCTGCTGAGTGTGCGTGAGGGTGACTCCTGGGCCCAGAGCATGCGCGACACGATCTGGGGCGTGCTCTACGGCGACATCTTCATTCGCCACATGTCCAACGCGTGGTCCGACATCGAACCCAAGTGGGAGTCCTACATGAGCCTGATGGACGCGATGTGGAAGCGCAGTGGCCTGATGGAAGACGAGGACACCACCATGGAGTGGATGAGCGCGGCGATGGATCGCTACCACGAGGAGGTGCAGCGGACGGTGCCCGAGGAGCGGCTGCTGGTGTGGTCGGTCGGCGATGGCTGGGAGCCGCTGTGTGAATTCCTGGAGCTTCCGGTGCCCGATGCTCCGTTCCCGCACGTCAACGACAGCAAGCAGTTCAGCGAGCGGATCGTGGATGGAGCGCTCCTTGCCATCCAGCGCTATCGAGCACACGATCAGGATCCGGAGACGGTCGCTGCGGTGACCTGAGCTGCCCGCGGAGTCGGTCGCCGCGGGATCGATCAGAGCGCAATCGTTGCGCTGGTGGCGCGCCGGCCCCCGAGCCGGTCGCGCGCCACCACCGCTGCATAGCCGTCAGCGAAGCCAAGCGCGATCGCGGTCTCGAACCCGCGGCGCGCGACCGTGCGCACCGGCCGCAGATCGGTCCTCCGGCGGCCTGTCAGGACCTGCCAGGAGGCGATGTCCGTGGCGCCGTTCCAGCTCACGTACAGGGTGCGCGAGCCGCGGTGCGCTGCCCGCCGGACCGCCAATACCGGGCCGGACGTCGGCGTGGCATGCCATGGAAGGCGCAGCCCTCGGTAGGACAGCTGCTTGTCGACCATCCTGAGGTCGGCTACCAGGCTTCCCTGCTCAGTGAACTCGCTGACGAACGGCTCGGCGCCCCAGCCCACCATCACCCGCCCCTGCGGGAGCACCTGGACGCTGCCCATCGAGGAGGCCAGCAGCGGATCGGGGTGCAGGTAGGCGGCCGACAGGCGCACCGTGCGACTGGCCTCGTCGACCGCAAGCCGCAGCCCCCGCGACTGGGATTGAGATCTGGTGGGCCCGTCAGAGCCGTTGTCGAACACGGTGATCGCGCCGGCTGTCGGGCGGCGGGCATCGTGCTGCCATGCAAACCGGGCTCCGCGCCCGATTGTGAAATCGCTGCTCTTGCCGCCCAGGCGCCAGATCACCTGCCCTGTACGCCGGTCGAGCTTGTACAGGGCCCAGGTGTTCCGGGCCGAGATCAGGAGGTGGCCGTCGGGCAGGACGTCGATCGAGTTGACGTGTAGGTAGTCGCACACGCCGCCCGGAGCCTTGTAGCTGTCGGCCACGGGAACGTGGTCAAGGCCACGCCACTCAAACACGACACGGCCGGTTGCGACGTCGATCTCCTGGATGATCGATTCGAACACGGTCCCGTTGCGGGGGCCGCCGATGCTCGACAGGTCGGCGGGGACGATCTGCGGTCGACAGGTAACCAGCGCGGTTCCCTGCGGCGTGAGGATGAGCTCGTGCAGGTCGACGGTATGGCCGTGGCCAGCCCTGATGCGGGCGATTTCGCGGTAGGTGGTATCGACGATCACGCCCTCTCCCGCGCCGTACCCCTGCTTATCGACCACACCCTCCCACCAGGTCAGCACCGGAGCGCCGCGGTACTGCGCCACGCGCACGTTGCTCGCCCACCGGGTCACCGGCTCAAACCACACCGGATGGCCGTGCTGATCGAGGATCAGCGGGCCGGCCTGGGCACCGCGGACAGCCTTTGGACCCACGAACAGATGGCTCCCCGATCCGTATGACCCGGTGGTCGAGGTGGCCGCGATGCGCAGATCCGGCCGCGAGTGAAACGTGAACGTGGATGCCCGAGGTGCCGGTACCTCAGAGCCTCCCGCAAAGCTCTGATCGGAGTCGTCGATCAGGCGTGCGCCATCGAGCGCCCACGCGCCGACCGCGGCCACGCCTGCGATCCGCAGAAGCTGCCGTCGCGAGATGCGAGGCTGTTGTGGGTGCTCGTCTACAGACATCGGGTCGTGCTCGAGGCGGACTGAGAGAGGCCGCGCTCGCCCTCAGGTTATTCAGGGCTCGCCCGAATGGCACCCAATTTCCGCCTCGGGGCACTACGCTGCTGGCGCGATGACCAGGGTTTCCTCTACCGTCTCTGAGCTCGTCGGTCGCACGCCGGTCGTGCAGCTCGAGCGGATCACCGATGGGCACGACGTCGAGCTGTTCGCAAAGCTCGAGGCTTTCAATCCCGGCGGCAGCGTCAAGGACCGGATCGGGGTGGCCATGATCGAGGCCGCCGAACGCGAGGGGCGGATCGAGCCCGGACGCACGACGATCGTCGAGGCGACCAGCGGGAATACCGGGATCGCGCTGGCCTTCGTGTGCGCGGCGAAGGGCTATCAGCTGATCCTGACCCTGCCCCAGGGCATGAGTCGCGAGCGGGAGGGGCTGCTGCGGTTGTACGGCGCGCGGGTGCATGTCACCGAGTCGCTCGGCGGCATGACCGAGGCCATGCGGGCCGCCCAGGCGCTGGCCGCGCACGAGGATGTCTTCTTGCCCGATCAGTTCTCCAATCCGGCCAACCCGGAGATCCACCGCCGGACGACCGGTCCGGAGCTGCTTGACGCGCTCGATGGACGGATCGACGTGTTCGTTGCCGGCGTCGGCACCGGCGGCACGGTGACCGGCGTGGGGGAGGTGTTGAAGGAGCGAAATCCGGACTGTCAGATCGTGGCGGTGGAGCCGCGCAGCTCAGCGGTCTTGTCCGGCGGCCGCCCGGGACCACACAAGATCCAGGGAATCGGCGCCGGGTTCGTGCCCGAGGTCCTCAATCGCGAGCTGCTCGACGAGGTGATCGCGGTCGACGACGAGGACGCGATCGCCACGGCCCGCGAGCTCGCTTACCGTGAAGGTGTGCTCGCGGGAATCTCGTGCGGCGCTGCGGTCTCGGCGGCGCTCGAGATCGCTGCCCGGCCCGAGTCGCGCGGAGCGCGAATCGCGACGATCCTCCCGGACTCGGGGGAGCGCTACGTGTCGACGCCGTTCTTCGCTCCATGAACAGTGCGGAACAGGCCGTCGGTAGGCTTAGGGCATGTACGGGCTCGGCCTGATTCGACGCTCGGTCGCCGAGATCGGGCGTGACGTGGCCACCGCCCGGAGTCGCGACCCGGCCGCGCGTGACGTGGGCTCGTTGGAGGTCCTGGCGAGCTGGCCCGGCGTCCATGCCCTGCTCGCTCACCGCGCCGCCCACGCGCTCCATGACGCCGGCGTTCCGCTGCTCCCGCGGATGATGGCCGCGGTGGCGCGCTCGGTGACGGGGATCGAGATCCACCCGGCGGCGAAGATCGGCGACGGCTTCTTCGTCGATCACGGGATGGGCGTCGTGATCGGCGAGACAGCCGAGATCGGCGACGACGTCACCCTGTACCAGGGCGTCACGCTTGGCGGCACGGGCTTTCAGACCGGCAAACGGCATCCGACGGTGCAAGACAACGTGACGATCGGGTCGGGGGCCAAGCTGCTCGGCCCGATCACGATCGGGCACGGGGCCAAGATCGGCGCCAACACCGTGGTCATCCACGACGTGCCGCCGAACTGCACCGTGGTCGGGAACCCGGGCCATCCGGTCCGGATCGAGGGTCGAAAGCCGGAGGGGCCCGATGCCGACTGGGTCCATCTCCCGGACCCGGTCGCCGACGCGATCAAGGGGCTGGCCGGCCGGATCGCGGCACTCGAGGACGCCGAGCCGACCGATCGCTCCCCCGCGGGCGAGCTGCGCGAACTGCGCCGGGCAGCAGGCCGGACGGCGGAGCCCGGCGGGCGCGCGAACCCGGCGGTGGGGCCCAACCCGGCCGGCGGGTAGATGCTGTGCGGGTGGCCGGTGCTGCGAGCGGCGCGGCTAGGTGTGCGAGCCGCCCACGGCGACCGCGCTTGACTGCAGATGGCGGCGCGTCGCCTGCACCACTTCGTTCGCCTGAGCGGCGTCCAGGACCGGGCTGATCGGAAGCGCGACGTTGCTTTGCGAGGCAGCCTCGGTGCCCGGCAAGGGCACGCTGGGAGCGAACTCGCGCATCCCCGGCTGCGCGTGCGTGGGGACGCGGTAGTAGCAGCGGGCTTCGATGTCCTGCGCGCGCAGCGCGGCGGCGAGCGATTCCGGCTCCGGCGTTCGCACGACGTAGAGATGCCAGGCGGGCTCCGCGCCGGCATGCGTGGCCGGGAGCGCCACGAGCTCGCCGAGTCCAGCGCGCTGGTAATGCTCGGCAGCCGCCCGGCGCCCGTCGGACCAGCGATCGAGGTGGGGGAGCAGCACCCGCAGCACCGCCGCCTGGATGGCGTCGAGCCGCGAGTTGTAACCCACCTCCTCGAAAGTCACCTTGTCGCGCGAACCGTGGAAGGCGAGGCTCCGGGCGCGGGCGGCCAGCTCGCGGGTCGGAGGTCGCGATCGCGCCGCCATCGCCCAACGCGCCCAGGTTCTTGGAGGGGTAGAAGCTGAAAGTGGCGGCCGTGCCCAGAGCGCCAGGCGGGCCCTGTGCTCCCCTTGAACCGAGCGCCTGGGCCGCGTCCTCGAGCACCGGGACTCCCAGCGCCTCGATCTCCGCCACCGGCGCGACATTCCCGAACAGGTGCACGACGATCACCGCTCTCGTCTTTGGCGTCAGCGCGGCCCGCACGGTGTCGGGGGTGACGCAGAAGGTCTCGGGGTCGATGTCGCAGAACACGGGTCGGGCGCCGGTGGGCGGGATCGCCTCGGCGCTCGCGTAGAAGGTGAACGAGGGCACCACCACCTCGTCGCCCGGACCGACGCCCATGGCGCGCAAGGCGATCGTGATCGCGTCGGTGCCGTTGGCGACGCCGACCGCCTCGGCCGTGCCCACGAAGCCCGCCAGCTCGCGCTCGAATGCCTCGACCTCGGGCCCGCGCACGAAGTGCCCGGAATCGATCACGCGCTCGATCGCCTCCCGCAGCTGCGAGCGCAGCGGCTGCAGGGGCGTGGCGATGTCGAACAGCGGGATCGACATCGCTCAGGAATCAGCGTCTGCGCCAGCCCCCAGCGAAAGCTCGGAGTCGTCGTATGCGGGCGCGGTCCGTGTCTCCGTCGTCTCCGGCTCGGGAAGGTTGTGGCGCGCACGGACCAGGTACAGCGGACGGCCTTTGACCTCGTCGTAGATCCGCCCCACGTACTCACCGATGATTCCGATCGCGATCAGCTCAATGCCTCCGAGCAGCAGCACGACGATCGTCAGCGCGCTGAAGCCCGGCAGGTAGGAACCCAGCAGGCGCAGGACGACGACGATCGGGATGGCGATGAAGGCCAGCGTCGAGATCACGAATCCGAGCAGCGTCGCGAGCTGCAACGGCCGATGGGAGAACGACGAGATCGCGTCGAGCGAGAAACGCAGCATCTTCGACAGCGTGTACTTGGTCTCGCCTGCGTATCTCGGATCCCGCTGGTAGGGGACCGCGGCCTGCGTATAGCCGACCCACACGGTCATCCCGCGCAGGAACCGATTGCGCTCGCGCATCGACAGCAGCGCGTTCAGGGGCTGGCGGTCGAGCAGCCTGAAGTCGCCCGAATTGTGGTGGAGCTCCACCTGGGCGAGCTTGTCGAACAGGGTGTAGAACCAGCGCGCGGTGCCCAGCTTGAAGCGCGATTCGCCCGCGCGGTGCTCGCGGACCGCGTACACCACGTCACAGCCGGCGCGCCAGTGATCGAGCATCGTCGGGATCAGCTCGGGCGGGTCCTGGAGATCGGCATCGAGCATCACCACCGGGTCTCCGGTGGCGTGGTCAAGGCCCGCCGTCAGCGCGGTCTGATGCCCGAAGTTGCGCGACAGCTGAACGATCCGCACCCGGTCGTCGCTGGCGGCGAGGCGCTGGAGGAGCATCGGCGAGCCGTCGGTGGAGCCGTCGTCGACCAGCACGAGCTCGAACGGCAGTCCCTCGAGGGCTCCGCAGACGCGGCTGTAGAACTCTTCGACCGCCCCCTCCTCGTTGTAGATCGGCGCCACGACGCTGACCAGGTGAGGAGTTCGTGGCGCAACGGGGGGGAGGGGCGGGGAGTCGCTCATCGCTCAATCGTAGAAAGCCACTGCCTTGACGCCGGCGGCCGCACGGGATCGCTCACAGGCCCGGCAGCGTCATGCCGTGGGGAATGTAGCCGAGCATCTCGACCAGCTGCACCGCGCAGGTCATCGCCAGCGCGGCGCGGAACAGGCGCCGGTCGCTGGCCAGCGCGGCGAACGGCAGCAGCCACGCCACATACCAGGGCAGAAGCGAACTGGCCGCGATCAGCATCGCGGCGGTGGCCCAGCCGGCGCCGTCGATCCAGTCGGTCTGGCCGCGCCAGACCCGGCGCACCAGCCAGACCACGACGCCCACGAACGCGGCGGCGAGCACGTAGCCGACGACATGACCGACTGTCACCAGACCGAGCCTGGTGGAGATGGCCCCGGGGATGCTGTGCCAGTCGCCCTCGCTCTGGCTGTGCGCGACCGTCGGGAGCAGGTTGGCGACGCCCGTGCCGAACAGCGCCAGGGTGAACGATGTCAGGACCGCGAACGTGGCCCCCGCGCCGATCAACAGGTCGCGCCGGCGACCGCGGCCCCGCCGCGGCCCGCCCGCGGCGATCACGAACGGGAGCAGCAACCCTGCCGTGAGCTTGATGCCGATTGCCAGCATGGTCAGCCCGCCGCCGAGTCGCTCGCGGTAGCGCAGGACCGCGTACACCGCGGCAACCATCGCCAGCAGCATCAACAGGTCGTTGTGGCCTCCGCCGACGCCGTACAGGACGAGCAGCGGGTTCAGGCCCACCAGCGCCGCCGCCTTGACGGGGTCCACGCCGCGCAGGCGGGCGGCGTTGAAGACCAGCGCGACGATCCCCAGCGTGGCTATCGCGGCGATCGACTTGTATGCGACCACGGTCGCGGTGATCGACAGGGGTGCCAGCAGGTAGCTCAAGGTGGTGAAAGCCGGTCCGTAGACGCTCGGGACGTAGGACCACTTGGCGCCGATGTAGAAGAACACCGGGTCGCCGACGCCGAGCGCGTGCGGGCCGCTGAGGTAGGGGTTGATCCCGAATAGGGCGCCCATCCGGGCGTATGCCTGGTAGCTGAACACGTCGGTCGAGACCAGCGGCGGTGCGAGCAGCACGATCGCGTTGAGCGCGGCAATCGCAATCAAGACTGTCCTCGCCGACAGCTCTCCGGCGAGGTTCGCGACGAGCAGGTAGCAGATCGTCATCAGGCTCAGCACCGCGATCGCGCCGCCCGAGTGCAGGTCGGGACCGGTGGTGCCGAACACGCCCGCCAGCGAGGGTGGCACCGGGCGAATCGACAGCGGCAGCAGGGGCTCGGTGTTGGCCGCCCCGAGCGCGATCACGATGCCGCAGACCAGCAGACCGGCGACCGCGAGCAGCGCGCGACCGCTGCTGACCTGCGGAGCTGCGCGTGCGTCGAGACTTGGGGCACGGGTCAGCTCGACGCCCGCACTCTGAGGGGTGGCCCTCAGGGGGCCGCGAACGCTCATCGCAGAGAGGATGCCCGGCGGTACACCGGAAGCCGTTTGGGCAAGATTGAGATCACGTTAAGACGGCCTCTCCACCTTATCCGGTCGTACCCCGGAATCGGAGGGCTTCACTGCCCGTTTCGCTGTTCGTCTGAGCATCGGGACCCGCCACATCGCCTCGAGCGCGATTCGGAAGGACATCTTGCTCGTGCCGGCCCTGCGATCGCCGAACACGATCGGCACCTCCCGGACCCTGAAGCCGGCGAGCAGCGCCCGGTAGGTGACCTCGATCTGGAAAACGTATCCCTGTGCGCGGACGGTCGGCAGATCGATCGCTTCGAGCACCTCGCGACGGATGCACTTGTACCCCCCGGTGAGGTCGTGGACGTCGACTCCAAGGATCAATCGGGCATACAGGCAGCCGCCGCGGCTGATCAGCCGCCGTAAGAAGCCCCAGTCGCGCACACCGCCCCCGGGGACATAGCGCGAGCCGAGCACGAGGTCGGCGTAGCTCGTCGCACCGATCAACTCGGGCAGGTATCGCGCGTCGTGCGAGAAGTCGGCGTCCATCTCGATCACCAGCTCGGCCTCGTCGGCCAGCGCACGCTCGAATCCGGCCACGTAGGCCTGGCCCAGCCCGTCCTTACGGGGGCGGTGGAGCACCTCGACCGCGTCGAGCTCCTCCGCGAGCGAGTCGGCGATCGCGCCGGTCCCGTCAGGCGAATTGTCGTCGACGACCAGGATCCGGTAGTTCCCGGGCGCCTCGCGTTTGAGCTCTGAGGCCGCCACGCGCACGATCGCGTCGAGGTTCGCGGCCTCGTTGTAGGTGGGGATGATCAACCAGATCCGGGCGCTCATCGGTTTCGCAGCCTACCCGGCGCGTTTCTGGGCGAACGCTTGCCGTGGCTGCATCCCGCCGCGAGAGACGGCATCATCCCGGCCGGTTCTGGATGGACGAGACGTACAGAGGATCGCGCGCTAAAGCCGCACCGCCGCCGTCGCGCCCTGTTACCCGGTCGGGCGGCCGAGTGCTGGCGCCGGAGGTCTACCACCGGCGCAGACGCGCCGCTGCCCTGCTCGGGATCGGCCTGCTGGCCCTGATCGTGGGGATGGTGGTGGGCGCCAACTCGGGTGCAAGCCAACCCGCGCCGGTCGCGGCGCCTTCAACCAGGTACTTCGCGCAGATCCGAACGCTTGCCGGAAGCGGTCCGAGCTCGTTCGCGGCCACCGAGCGGGCGGCGGAGAACGCGGCCATCACCCACACGATGTCCTATACGCCGTACGTCTGGATCGCCGGCTCCGAGCATCGCGAGGTCGCCCTCACCTTCGACGACGGTCCCGGCCCGTACACGCCTGGGGTGCTAGCGGTGCTCGAGCGTGAGCACGTCCCGGCCACGTTCTTCGAGGTTGGTGTCGCTGAGCCGTACTTCCACGGCTCGACCACGGCGATCGCCGCGCGCGGCTACCCAATCGGCGATCACACCGAAAATCATCTCGCGATGTCGAAGCTCTCCCGCAAGCGGCAGCAGGCTCAGCTGCTCGAGCAGGCGGCCGCGATCGGGCGGTACGGGGCGCCGTTCCCGCGCATGTTCAGGCCCCCATACGGCGTCTGGGACTCGGCCACGCTCGCCCTGTTGCGCAAGTACAAGATGCTGATGGTGTTGTGGAGCACCGACACCGACGACTACCTGATGCCTGGAGTGCGCATGATCGTGCGGCGTGCCCTGCGGGGCGCCAGGCCGGGTGCGATCATTCTCATGCACGACGCGGGTGGCAACCGGTCCCAGACCGTTGCCGCGCTGCCGAAGATAATCGCCGCACTGCGCAGGCGCGGCTACAAGCTGGTCACGGTCCCCCGGCTGTTGCTTGACAACCCCGCGCCCGCCAAGCAGAACGGGATCTTGATTCAGGCCGCCAACGGGGACTAGAAGCTCCTTATCTGTGCACAGACCTGCTGTCAAGTTCGGGTCTGGGATTGAAGGGGTGAACGGTTTGGCGGGGGGTGGGGCGTGTGCGCGGTTGGCGGTGCTGGTGGTGTGCGCGCGGGCGCCCAGCCTTATCTCGGTCCACGACTCGGGTTGGTTCCGGGTCGGCGACATGATGGTTGATGGGGTGATCCCGCTGGGGGAAGCGTTGCGGCCGCTCGGTCTATGAAGGCCGTCCACGCGTGCGTGGCGGCAGGAGCGTGCCGGGAGCTGGCCGCGGTGCATCGGCGTGAGTGAGGGCAACGCGCGCAAACTGAGCGTCATGCGGGCTGGAGCGCCTCCTCGCCGAGTTCGCGAAGCGTGTGGTAGCTGCGCTTGAGCAGTTTGCGCGCGACCGACAGGCACGCGCGGTTGCCACCAAGCCGCTCCGCGGCTTCGAGGTAGTAGGCGTGGTCCGGAGAGCCGCGACGTCGGGCGCACTGGGCGGCTTCGAACAACGCCCAGCGCAACGCCGGTGGTCCTTGCCGGGAGAGGCGGCCCGGTGCGCGCCGCTGATCGGAGGCATGGACGGTGATGTCGATCCCGGCGTACCGAACGGCCTCGCGGGAGGAGGAGAACCGCCCGACGTCGCCGAGCTCGGCAAGGATCGTGACCGCCGTCAGTGGGCCGATCCCGTAGTGGCGAGTGAGCGCCCTGCATCCGGGCTGGCGGCGAGCGTATGCGCGCAGCTCCTTATCCAGCGGCGCGAGCTGGATGTCGAGCGCGTCGATCATCGCCAGCGCGATCGTCACCTGCTCGCGCGCGCACGCCGACAGCGGCTGCGCGGCAAGCCACTCGAGCCCCTGACCGTTGATCAGGTCGCCTCGCTGCGGGCAGCCGTGGTGATAGAGGACCGACTGGATCCGCTGCTGCCACTCGCCGCGCTGCTCAGACAGCGTGTGCCGCGTGCGCACCCGGGCGCGCAGATCGAGGATGTGGTTGGGCGGAATCCACGACTCTGGCAGCCGGCCGGCCATCAACAGCTGACACAGATGCCTGGCATCCGCGCGGTCATTCTTGGCGCGCTTCTTGTTCCCGCGCAGCGCCGCAGTCTCCGCCGGGTCGGCGAGATGCACCCCCGCTCCGATCCGGAGTAGCTCCTCGACAACGAACCGCCAGCCAGTCGTCGCCTCCAGCGCCACCTCGAGCTCCTGGCCCCGGAAGCGGCTAAAGAACCGGCGCACGCCGGCGCGGTCCGCCGGCGACACCCGCGCGCGCGAGATCTCGCCGGTCGACGTGTCGACCCACTCGGTCGTCAGCTGCGCTCGATGCTGATCGCATCCCATTAGGATCGTCATCAGGGGCCTCCTCAAGCTCCATGGTTTGCAAGCCTGCGCAGCCCAGCGCCGCGCTTGAGCTGAGGAGGTCCCTACACGCCGGCCAGGACGGAAACCGGATCGGACGGCCATCGCACATGCCATCTATGTCAAGCGCCTCCTTGCGAGATGGTGGCGCGTGGCCACCGATCGCCGTCAAGAATGCCGCTAGGCGGCTCGCTGGGCTCGGCCCTGTCGGGCCATCCTTGACCGCGCGGCGGCCGCGCGGGGTTCTGCTGCGAGGAGGGGCTGGGCGGGATACGCGGTGAGGTCGCGGATCATGCGCCGGTAGACGACGTCGGACAGATGGCGTTTGAGGATCCGACGAGCTTCCTTCTTGGTGTGTCCGTTCGCGCGCGCGTCGGCGTAGATCTTCTGCGCGCGTGGCTCGCAGCGCAGCTGCGTGACCGCCATGCGGTGAAGGACCGCGTTGACCCGCCGGTTGCCGCCCGGGTTGTAGCGGTGCCGGATCGGCTCGCCGGGGCCCTCGGCGGTCGAGGCGGCCAGCGGCGCAGAGCCGTTGAAGCGGCCGAAGCCGCCGATCGTGAAGCGGCGGGGGTCGCCGACCTCGACCAGCAGCTCGGCGACCGACACGGTCGCCAGTCCGCACAGCTCATCGAGCGTCGAGCCGCTTTGCGAGACGAGTTCGGCGAGCTGGCGGGTGATCTGCCTCTCCTCCGCGTCGAGGTTGGCGATTTCGTGGCGGTAGCCCGCCAAGATGCGCACCCTCACTGCGGTCAGCGGCGCGAGTCGCCGGCGAGCCGTCACCCGGGGAAGCGCAGCTAGCCGCGGGCGCACGCGCTTTGCATCGGGTAGCCGTTCGATCAGCTCGAGCGGCAGTTCGCGCAGCAGCGCCTCGGATTCGGTCAGGAGGTGCTGGCGGCGCTTGATCACCGAACAGCGCGCCGTCCACCACACCGCCAGCAACTCTGTCTGCTGATCCGGGCCGGCGTCCTGCCCCGCGCGCTTGAAAGCCTTGGGCAGCAGCGGGTGGGCGAGCGTCTCGCGGGCGACCCGCTCGGAGTCGAGCGTGTCGGACTTGCCGCGTTGGCGCGCGCGGTCGTGCTGCGCGGTGCGGTTCGGGCACACATCGCGCACGTCATAGCCGCGGCCGATCAGGAAGATCGCCGTATGCCGCCCCCAGGCCGAGGCTCCTTCGATCCCGAAGCGCACGATCGGCCCGAACTGTTGCGCCCACGCCTCAAGCGCGCGGTGACCGTCGCCCGAGACGCGGAAGTGCTCGCTGGCGACGATCCCGCCGCGCGGATCGACGACCGTCCCGGTCAGCGTCCGCTTGTGCGGGTCGACCCCGACCACATTGCCCGCCCGATCGGGCGTCATCAGTGTGCTGGACGGTCCCGGACCACGCCTGACCTGCCTGCTCATCACAAACCTCCATCGCGGTTGTGCTCCGCGCTACCGTTGAACAGGAACCGGTCGACAACGTCCCGGTTGGGATCGCGCTTCAAGATCGACGCTCCTATCAGGTCAGACCGGTTCTCGAAAGCACGGACCGAGGCCGACACTTCTAAAGAAGGACACCGCCAGGGTCCAGACCGTATTTGGGTCAGGCCCCGGTCCGGCTTTCGACCCTAACGCGAGCCGCCGCCCGCGCAAGGCGAGCTCATTTCAACACCGGGACCGTATGGGGGTTGACGTCCGGCGGTCGTGGTACTCCATGGTCGGTCCCCTCCCGTTGCGTTGGGGACGTTGAAGCTGCGCGACTAGTCCTCGCGCAGCGGTCCACAACTACATACGGAAGGAGCCGACCATGGCGGTGAAGGCTACGTGCCTTGTCGGTCTTGACGTGCACGCGCGGCAGACGCACGCGGCGGTGCTCGATTTGCGCAGCGGCGAGCTGGCGGCGCGACGGTTGGTGGGTGCGCCGGAGGAGGTGGTCGCGTTCCTGAGGCGGCTGCCGCAGCCGATCGTGGGGGTGTATGAGGCAGGGCCGACTGGGTTCGGTCTTGCGCGCCAGGCGGGGGCGGTCGGGATCGATGTGCGGGTGGTGGCACCCGGGTCGATCCCGAAGGGGCCGGGCGACCGAGTCAAGACCGACCGGCGTGACGCGATCCGGCTGGTCAGGTTGTTGGCGGCTGGCGAGCTGCGGTTCGCGTTCGTGCCCAGCGCCGAGGATGAGGCGTTCCGTGATCTGGTCCGCTGCATTGAGGACGTCCGCGGCGATCTAATGCGTGCCCGGCATCGCCTCTCGAAGTTCCTGCTGCGCCGCGGACACCGCTACACCGAGGCGCAAGCATGGAGCCTCAAGCACATGCGCTGGCTGCGCGCACTGGGCTTCGATGACGGCTGCGCGCAGGTCGCGTTCGCTGACTATCTCGCAGCCGTTGAGCTGCTCGCCGGCAGGCGCGGCAGTCTGCTCACAGCGCTCGAGCAACAGATCCCGGAGTGCTCGCATGCGCCGGTGATCGCCCGGCTGCGGTGCTTCCGCGGGATCGACACGCTCACCGCGGCGGGCGTGACCGCCGAGCTCGGCAGCTTCACTCGCTTCCCGCGCCCGACGCTCGTCTCCGGCTTCCTCGGGATCGTCCCGTCCGAGCGGACCTCCGATCTCAAGCGCCGGCAAGGATCGATCACCAAAGCCGGTCCGCCGCACGCCCGCCGGCTGTTAGTCGAGGCCGCCCACCACTACCGCCACCGCCCCACGGTCGGCGAGACGCTCGCTCGCCGCCAAGCCGGCCAGGACCCACGCATCATCGAGATCGCATGGCGTGCACAACGACGGCTGCACCAGCGCTGGCAACGACTGCACCACGAGCGGCGCAAACCCGCCGGTGTCGTCGCGATCGCGGTCGCCCGCGAACTCACCGCGTTCCTCTGGGAGGCCGCAACACTTGACTGACACGAATCCGACGATCGCGCCCGGGGTGCTGCCGGGGCGAGCACGAGCAACACGAAGGCCCACGACCGTCGCGCCTGGCTCGCGATCTGACTATGGGCAACCGGTCAGCAAACCGGCCGCGCCCGTCTCTAGACAGCGAGCCGCGACGAATACCGGGTCTTGAGGTGGCAGCCCTCGAATATCAGTCTGACCCCGCAGTCGACCGACTGGACCTTCAACTCGTGCCGCCCCGACAGCACCCCGGCAACGCCAACCACATCCCGACACAACGAAGACCGAGCCTCACCATCACGACCAAACCCCCATATCAGTCAGTTAGCGTGCGTACGGCCGCTAGCGGCGGACGTAGGCGACCCGATCCCAGCTAGGCTCGGGCGCCAGCTCGATCGGCTCGCCGCCCCGGTCTGGCTGCACGTAGACAAACGCGCTCTTGTCCGAATTGAACGAGACGTCGAGCTCGCCCTCCTTGACGCGCTGGTCGAGCCAGGCGCCGCGGAAGATTAATCGCCGCAGCCAGTGAACGAGTGACCGGTCCGAGGGGCCCACCAGCTCGGACCAGCACTCGTTCACATGTTCGCCGAGGGCCGAGGCGGGGTCGGAGACCTCGCCGTTGACGACCAGGTTGATCAGATCCTCGGCTTCGTCCTCCTCGACGGCGCCGGCCAGAAATCCAAGCTTCTGTGCGGCTTGCTCACACCGCTCGCGAAAATCATGCTCGTTGAACGTGAAGCGTAACTCCCCATACTCAAGGACGAAATCGTCACCCGAGCTGTAGTTGCCGCGTCGGTACATGGGCGTCGGGATCATATGTTGGAATCCTTCCCGCCCGGGCGACTGAAAGCGATGTTGCAGGGGGTGATTTCGGGCCCGCTGGGGACTCGCTCAGATGTGGAGCCGAATCCGCCAGCGATCCTGATCGTAGAGGACCATCGCGCGACGCGAACGTTCCTCGCCGACAACCTCGCGGCCGACGGATATGAGCCGCTCGAAGCCGACACCGCGCATGACGCGTTGCGCCTGATGGCCACCAAATCGCCCGACCTCGCGATCATCGATCTCGGGCTCCCGGACCGCGACGGGCTCGACCTGCTTCGCGAAGTACGAACGACCGATGCAGCCGGCAGCCGGCTCGATCCCGGCCTGCCGGTGATCATCCTCACCGGCCGGACGGGCGAGCTCGATCGGGTCCGAGGATTCGACCGCGGGACCGATGATTACGTCGTCAAGCCGTTCAGCTATGCCGAGCTGCGTGGGCGGATCGGGGCCGTGCTGGCGCGGGCCCGGCGGCGACCGAGGTCGGGCAGGCTCCGAGTCGGACCGCTCGAGCTCGATCCGCTGAGCCGCAGCGTCGAGCTCGACGGCAAGCCGATCCATCTGTCCAAGAAGGAGTTCGCCCTGCTGCGGGCCCTCGCCGAGGACCCGACACGGGCGTTCACGCGCGAGGAGCTGCTGCGTGGCGTCTGGGGCTATCAGTCGCTCGGCAGGACTCGCACCTTGGACTCCCACGCCTCCCGTCTGCGAAGGAAGCTGAGCGACGCGGGGGGCGGGTTCGTGGTCAACGTCTGGGGCGTTGGCTACCGATTGATCGACGGCGGCATCGAACCGTGGCGCCACTCGTGAAGCACAACGCTCACCTCGGACCTCGGTGTCTAACCGGCCATATTTTCCGGTTACTCACCGAGGTCGCCGCCGAGGGCCGGCGGCGGTGAGTCTGGCCGCTGCGTGTGGCGGTTGGCTGACCGCGGGGCTGGTGGCGGCGTCGTGGCTGCTGATGCACCGGGCCGTCAACAGCCGGATGGAGGCCGTCGCCAGGGCGTGCCACGAGCTCCGCGGACCGATCACCGCTGCTCGCCTCGGGGTCGAGCTGGGCACGCGCGGCGGTGAGCTCTCCTGCGCACAGCTCCGCGCGATCCACTCCGAACTGGGCCGCGCCACCCTCGCGCTCGAAGACCTGGCGGTGGCGCCGGAACGCCGGATGGCTCCACGAGCGTTCGAGCTGGTCGATATCGGCGAGCTGCTGTCAGATTCGGTACACGCGTGGCGGCCGGCAGCCGCCCGGGCGGGCGTCGAGCTCCGCCTGCTCTGCCGACGGCCCATGCCACCCGTGCGCGGCGACCGCCTCCGGCTCGCCCAGGCCGCCGGGAACCTGATCGCCAACGCGATCGAGCATGGTGCAGGCCACGTGGCCGTACTCGGCTGTTCCAGTGGCACGGGCGCCCGCATCGAAGTGGTGGACGACGGACCGGGCCTGCCGGCGCCGTTGGCCGAGATCGTCGGCCGCGCGCGCCGCGGCCGGGGCGCGCACGGGCGCGGACTGGCGATCGCCACCGCGATCGCCGCGCTTCACGGTGGTCGGCTCATCGCGGCCCCGGCGGACAGCGGCGCCCACCTGGTGCTCGACCTGCCGGGACGGGGTGCTGGTCTCGCGGACGACGGCACACCTCTGGCGGGCGACGGCACACGTCTCGCGGGCGACGGCACACGTCTCGCGGGCGACCGCGCCGGCCTGTCCGGCTAAGCCCCGGCGCCCTCAGGGGCAAGCACAACCGTCGGACAGAACGCGCCTTCTCCTGCAAGCGCGCTCGCAGCGGCGCTCGCTGCAGCCGATCGTGCAGACGCGAACAGCATGTCGGGCGAGGCGAGGACCCTCCCCGACGGCCCCGGCTGCGGGCAGATTCGCCCTCAAAACCATGTCGGAGAAGGCGCTCAGTGGGGCCATCGATGGGATTTGGGTTGCAATGTGGGAGATAGTGGGATACTGTGGGGCATCGAATCGGAACCGGGTGGCAGGGCTCCTCCCACCCAGCCACCCGGGTTCCAAAGTTCTGCCAGCGGCATGAGAACCCTTGAGCTTCCGCGGAACCTTCGAACACGCGCTCGACGCCAAGCATCGGTTGACGATCCCTGCCAAGTTCCGTGCCGCGCTTGCCAACGGGGTGGTGCTGGCGGCCTCTCACGAGATCGAGGCCGGAGCGCCGCGCACGGTGGCGATCTGGACCCCGGAGGGTTACGAGCAGTTCACGAGCTCGACGCTCGCCGGCCTGAACCCTTCGTCGCCGAAGGCGCGCGAGCTGAAGCGATTCTTCTTCAACGCGTCATTCGACGCCGAGCTTGACTCCGCCAACCGCGTGATGATCCCCCCACAGTTGATGAGCTACGCCGGGCTCGACAAAGAGGTCGTGGTGACCGGCTCGGGCGAGTGCCTGGAAGTGTGGGATCGCCAGCGGTACGCGCAGAACTTCGAAGACGTCTTGACCCGGATTCCCGACCTGGCAGCGAGCCTTGGCGACACTGCTTGACATGACCAGGACGCACATCCCGGTGCTCGCCGGCGAGTTGGTCGATCTCCTCGACCCGCAGCCCGGCGAGACCGCGGTTGACTGCACCGTCGGAGGCGGCGGCCATGCTCGGCTGATCGCCGAGCGGATCGGTCCGGCCGGGACCCTGATCGGGATCGACCGCGACCCGGTCGCCGAAGAGCGCTTCGCCGAGCTCTCAGCCCAGGTCCCCTGCCACACCCGCTTCATCCGGGCCGACTTCGTCAGCGCGCTGGCCGAGCTGCACCAGGAGCGGCTGAGCGCCGACATGCTGTACCTGGACCTGGGGATGTCGTCGATGCAGGTGGATGCCTGGGCGCGCGGGTTCTCGTACGCATATGACGCGCCGCTCGACATGCGCATGGATCCCGAGCAGGAGCTGACCGCTGAGGAGATCGTCAACACCTGGGACGAACGGCGGCTGGCGCGACTGCTTCGCGAGTACGGCGAGGAGCGCTACGCGACGCCGATCGCGCGCGCGATCGGGCGCGCCCGGCGGCACGAGGAGCTGGCCAGCACCCACCAGCTTGTCGACGCGATCAAGACGGCGGTGCCAGTGCCGGCGCAGTTCGCAGGCGGCCATCCCGCACGCCGGACGTTCCAGGCCTTACGGATCGCCGTAAACGACGAGCTGGTCCAGCTCGAACAGGCACTGCCGTCGGCCTGGGCGCTGCTCGCGCCCGGCGGCCGGCTGGCGGCGATCGCGTTTCACTCGCTCGAGGACAGGCTCGTCAAGCGTTTCCTGGCCGACCGCGCTCGCGGTTGCGTCTGCCCCCCTGAGCTTCCGGTGTGCGCCTGCGGGCGCGAGCCCGAGGGGGAGCTCCTGACCCGGCGTGCCGTGGCCCCCACACCCGGTGAAGTCGCCGCAAATCCCCGATCAAGGTCAGCGCACCTGCGCGCCGCCCGCAAGCTGGAGGTGATAGCGCCATGAGCACGGGTCGCGAGACACGGACCCAGACGACGGGCCGCGGGGCGCCCGCCAGGTCCAATGGGAGGCCCCCGGGCCACCGTCGCACGATCCGCCTGCCCGGCCCGCTGCGCCGGGTCTCGGGTCCAGCCGGCGGCCGGGGCGGATCGCGGCCGGCGACCGCACCTCCGCGCGCGCCGCGGCCTGAGCGCGCTCCGCGGGCTCAGCGCGCCCCGCGCATGGCGCCGCGCCGAGCCGCCGAACCCTCGGGGTGGGGATTGCTGCCCGCCCGCGCGCGGGTGTTCATCGCCGCGCTTCCCGATCACCCGCTGCTGGATCGCATAGTTCGCGGTCGAGCCTGGATCCCGATTCTGGGCATCCTTCTGGCCGGCATCGTCGCCATGCAGGTGGAGGTGCTGAAGCTCAGCGCGAGTGTGGGCCGCTCGCTGGAGCGCGGCACCGCGCTTCAGAGCCGCAACGAACAGCTTCGCGCGAGTGTGGCGGCGCTCAGCGACGACCAGCGAATCGAACGGCTCGCGGCCTCGATGGGCATGGTCATGCCCGCTCCGGAAGCGGTCAACTTCCTCGATGTGCGCCGCGGCGAAGCGGTTGCGCGCGCGCTGACCAACATCCACCCGCCGGATGCGACGGGATTCCTCGCCTCGCTGCCGCTGATCGATACTCCCGCCGGTGCCGCGGCCGCGGCGAGCGCCGGTGCGTCGGCGGCGGGGACGAGCAGCGGCACGTCGGCGGCTGGGACGAGCATCGGTGCGGCGAGCACGGCCACCCCCGTCACGCCGAGCGGCGGCTAGCGAAGGCGCATGGCCGCCCTGAATCGCAGGATCGGCTGGATCTTCGTAGGTTTTCTGGCACTGCTCGGACTCGGCTTCGCCAGGGCCGCGGACCTCGGTGTGCTCAGAGCCGGCTCGCTGTCGGCAGCGGCGGCCAGCCAGCAGATCAGCCACGACGTGATACCGGCCACCCGGGGCACGATCACCGATCGAAACGGAGTCCAGCTCGCGATCTCACAGGCGGCTGACGAAATTGTCGCCGATCCGTTCCTGATCAAGCATCCGCTGACCGTCGCGCGCGAGCTTGCGCCCCTGCTCGGCCGGCCCGTGCTGACCGTCGAGCGGTTGGTGACCAAGCCGCGCGATGGGTACGTCCCGCTCGCCTACCTGCTCCCGGCCGACCGCGCGACGCAGATCATGAAGCTGCAGATCAACGGGATCTCGGAGGTCCCCGAGGTCACCCGCGTGTACCCGCGCGACTGGTTTGCCTCCCAGCTGCTGGGGAGCGTCCATCGAAACGGCCAGGGCGCCAGCGGACTGGAGTTCCGCTACAACAAGCAGCTCGAAGGCACGAACGGATTGCGGACGATCGTCAGCGATGCCATCGGTCAGCCGATCTCGATCGACGACGTGCGCCCGATGCAGCCGGGCAAGACCCTCAAGCTGACGATCGATGCGGCCCTCCAGGACCAGGTAGAGCAGGTCCTCGCCGGCGTCGGCGCGCAGTACTCGCCCAAGGGCGCCACGGCGATCGTGATGAACCCCAACACCGGCGCGATCCTCGCGCTGGGCAACTGGCCGCGCGTCAACGCCAACGACCCCTCCGCAGCGCCGCCTTACGCCAGCATCGATCAGGCGGTCGGCTTCAACTACGAGCCGGGGTCCACCTTCAAGGCGATCACCGTCGCCGGCGCCCTCCAGGACGGCCTGGTCACGCCCAACACTGAGTTCAACATCCCGCCGGTGCTCCAAGTGGCAGATCGGCAGATCCACGATGCCGAGAGCCACGGCTACGAGACCCTGTCGGTTGCGGGCATCTTGAAGTATTCGAGCAACATCGGGGCCGACCTGATCGGCGCCAAGCTCGGGCCGTACCGGTTCAACCACTGGGTGCGCCAATTCGGCTTCGGCTCGCTCACAGGGGTCGATCTCCCGGGCGAGGACGCGGGCATCATCCTTCCGGTCTCCAAGTACTCGGGCTCGTCGATGGGCAACCTGCCGTTCGGTCAGGGCGAGTCCGTGACGCCGATCCAGATCGCGACGGCGTATTCGGCGATCGCCAACGGCGGGATCCTGCGTCCGCCGCACATCGTGGAGTCGATCGGCGGCCAGCCGGCGCACCCGCCCGGCGGCCACCGGATCATCTCGCAGCACACCGCGGCCGAGCTGCGCCAGATGCTGATCGGCGTGTTCGGTGAGGGGGGAACGGCCTCCGGCGCCGCGATCCCCGGCTATGTGATGGCCGGCAAGACGGGAACCGCGAACATCGCGATCAACGGGCACTACTCCGACAGCGAGTACGTCGCCTCATTTGTGGGCATGGTGCCGGCCAACCATCCGCAGCTGCTCGCGCTGGTGGTCGTCGACGAGCCGAAGGGGTCGATCTTCGGCGGTTCGGTCGCGGCGCCGGCGTTTCAGAAGATCGTCGGTTGGGCGGTGCCGTACCTGGGGATCTCCCCGCGCTGACCGGCCGGACGTTCGGGCCGGTGCCCTGCGCGCTGGCCCTTGGAGCCCGCGGCCTGCGCTAGCGCGACGTCCGGGCTCGGCGCCCAGGACCCTCCTGCTCGGGCAGATCGCTCAGCGCCCCGGCCAGCCGCGCCAGCCGATCATCCCACTGACCACCCACTTCGGCCATCCAGGAGACGGCACTTGACAGCGGCGCCGGGGTGACGCGGTAGCGAACGTCGCGGCCCGCGCGCTCGCGCTCGAGCAACCCGGCATCCGAGAGTGAGCTCAGGTGCTTGGCCACCGCCTGGCGCGAGATCGGGAAGTTCGTCGCGAGCTCGGTGGCCGTCGACGGATGCTCGGAGATGGCAGTCAGAAGCCGTCGGCGCATGGGGTCCGAGAGGGCGCCGAACACGGCTCCGGCGGGATCGTCTGCCATCGTCAGGCCGCCACCAGCGCGGGACCAAACCGCGTCGGGCCGTAGCCGCCAAGCGGCAAGCCCACGAGGTCGAGGATCTCCAGCGGCCGCGTCTCGACCACCCGAAGACGCGTCTGGCGCTCGGAGATCGCGGTCAGCACGAGCTCGACCCTGGACGCGGGCTCCTCGCCCCGAGCCCACCAGAACGCCAGCCGCCCCGTGCCCGCATCCGACCCGGCACCGGGCGCGGTGACCTCCTCGACCCAGCCCGTCCGGACCTCGTCGCCCAACAGGAAGCTCGCCTCGCCCCCCGGACAGAGCTCGAGCTCGACCTGATCGGCCAGCCAACCGGAAAGCCACTCTGGGTCCGTGATCGCGCGCCACACATCGGCGGCGGCGGCGGAAAGATGAAGTTCGCGTTCTATGAGGTCAGTCATGGGCGCGCTCCTGATCTAATAGATGTGCAACTGTACGGTTGCAGGTGTGCTAGGTTGAATTGAAACCGCAACCGAATGGTTGCACCTTAGCATCACCTACCGGCGAAGGAGGACCCACTCATGCCACTCGTCCCGATGGTCGTTGAGCAAACCGCCCGTGGCGAGCGCTCGTTCGACATCTACTCGAGGCTGCTCAACGACCGAGTCGTGTTCCTCGGCGGGGTGGTCGATGAGGACACCGCCAACCTGATCGTCGCCCAGCTCGTGCACCTCGAATCCGACGACCCCGACAAGGACATCCACCTGTACATAAATTCTCCGGGTGGCTCGATCTACGCCGGCCTGGCGATCTACGACACGATGCAGTTCATCCGCCCGGACGTGCAGACGATCTGCTACGGGATCGCGATGTCGATGGGCTCGCTGCTGCTCGTCGGAGGCGCAGAGGGCAAGCGCATGGCGCTCCCCAACAGCCGCATCCTGATCCATCAACCCTCGGGCGGCTTCGAGGGACAGTCGACCGACGTGGAGATCCACGCCAAGGAGATCCTGGCCCTGAGGGCACGCGTGGACGAGATCTACGCCAAGCACACCGGCCAGTCAGTGGAGCGCGTGCACGCCGACATGGAGCGCGACCGGTACTTCACCGGCGAGGAGGCGCTGGCCTACGGCCTCGTGGACCGGGTGCTCGAGCGTCGCCAGCCCAATGGCCGCGCTCGCGGCTTTGGCCACGGCTAGCGCATAAGCCCACGAGCGTGGGCGATCTTACGCGCTATACGCCCAAGATCGCCCACCTTCCCCGTCGAGGCCCCAACCTTCCCTTGCAGCCGGAGGTTGCCGCCCTACGCGCGGCTACACTCGCTCCGCGATGCGGCTGGACCAGGTGATGCGGGGCGCTTCCGCCGGCCCCGGCGGCGACGTCGAGATCACCGATCTCGTCTACGACAACCGCCTTGTGACACCGGGGGCGTTGTTCTTCTGCGTGCCCGGGTTCACCCGCGACGGCCACGACTTCGCCCCGGAGGCGGTCTCGCGCGGGGCCGCCGCGCTGGTCGTCGAGCGACCGCTTGGGCTGGGGGTCCCCGAGATACGGGTCAAGTCCGTGCGCGCCGCGATGGCGCCGGCGGCGGCGGCGTTCTACGGCGACCCCACCGCGACGCTCCAGACGGTGGGCGTCACAGGCACGAACGGCAAGACCACCACCGCATTCCTGGTCCGGGCGCTGCTGGAAGCCGACAACCGCCAGACGGGGCTGCTGGGAACCGTCAAGAGCGTCGTTGGCGGCGTCGAGCGCGAGGTGGAGCGCACCACGCCAGAGGCAATCGATCTGCAGCGAACGTTTCGGGAGATGCTCGATCAGGGCGACCTGGCGTGCGCGATGGAGGTCTCCTCGCACGCGCTGGAGCTGCGGCGCGCGGATTGCATCCACTTCACGGTCGCGATCTTCACCAACCTGACGCAGGACCACCTGGATTTCCATCCCACGATGGAGGCCTACTTCGACGCCAAGCGGATGCTGTTCGTCAACGAGACCCCCGGCGCCGCGATCGTCAACATCGACGATCACTACGGCCGGCGCCTGGCGCAGGAGCTCGACCGGCCTATCACCTACGCGCTGCACTCCGACGCCGATTACCGCGCCACCGACGTGCGGACCGACATCAAAGGCTCCGAGTTCACCGTTCACACGGCGGACGGCGAGCTCGCGCTGAGCTCCCCGCTGCGAGGAGAGTTCAACGTCTATAACGTGCTCGGAGCGTTCGCTGCGGCGCGCGCCCTGGGGGTGCCAGAGGCCACCTGTGCAGCCGCAATCGCGACTGCGGGACAGGTTCCCGGGCGGTTTGAGATCGTCGACGCCGGCCAGCCGTTCGCCGTGGTGGTCGACTACGCGCACACTCCCGACTCGCTCGAGAACGTGCTCACGGCGGCGCGGGCGCTGACCGAGGGACATCTGATTGCAGTGTTCGGGTGCGGCGGCGACCGCGACCGGGGCAAGCGGGCGCTGATGGGCAAGATCGCCAGCCGGCTCGCCGATCGGGTGATCGTCACCTCGGACAACCCGCGCTCGGAGGATCCTGAGGCGATCGTCGAGGAGATCCTGACCGGAGCCCAACGGGGCGTCGAGCACGAGGTCGACCGCCAGGCGGCGATCGCGCGGGCGATCGCGACGGCGCAACGTGGCGACGTCGTGGTGATCGCGGGCAAGGGGCACGAGCAGGGCCAGGAGTTCCAGGGCGGATTCAAGATCCCGTTCGACGACGTGACCGTCGTTCGCGAGATCCTGGACGCAATCCCCGCGGGTGCGCAGCGGCGATGAAGCAGTGGACAGCTCAGCGGGTCGCCCAGGCAGCCGGCGCAAGCCTGATCGCCGAACCGGGGCAGCCGGGCGGTCCCGAGCGGGTCACGATCGACTCCCGCGACGCCGGCCCCGGCGCCCTGTTCGTGGGACTGCGCGGCCAGACATACGACGGCGGGAACTTTTCCACGCAGGCGCTCGCGGCCGGATCCTGGGGCACGCTGACCACGCCCGAGCACGCCCGCGACGCGCTGCGCAACGGCGCCGGCGCGATCCTGGCGGCGCCCGACCCGCTGCAGGCGCTTCAGACGCTCGCGACCGCGTGGCGCCGGGAGCTCAACGCCGACGTGATCGGGGTCACCGGCTCGACGGGGAAGACCTCGACCAAGGACCTCCTGTCGGCGCTGCTCGCAGGGCATCGCCGGACCGTCGCCTCGCGGGCTAACTTCAACACCGACATCGGTCTGCCGCTGGAGATCCTGGCGGCGCCCGCGCAGACCGACGTGATGGTGCTGGAGATGGCCATGCGCGGGATCGGTCAGATCGCCGAGCTGACCTCGATCGCCGAGCCCGACGTGGCGGTGATCGTGAGCATCGGCCCGGTGCACCTCGAGCTGCTGGGGACGGTCGAGAACGTCGCCGCCGCCAAGGCCGAGCTGATCGCGGGATTGACACCTGGTTCGGTGGCGGTCGTGCCCGCGGGCGAGCGCCTGCTCGATCGGCATCTGCGCGCCGACGTGCACACGATCACGTTTGGAGACGGCGGCGACGTTCGGATGCTCCACGAGGACGACGAGCGGGTGGTGATCGCTGCCGAAGGAGAGCGGATCGAGCTCGAAGTTCCCTTTCGGCAGGCCCATCTTCGGGTCGACCTGCTCGCTGCCGTCGCGGCCGCCCGAGCAGTCGGGGTAACGCCGGCCGGGCGCATCGAGCTGGCGCTGACCCCCGGGCGGGGAGAGAACGTCAGGCTGCCCGGAGGCATAACGGTCATCGATGGCTGCTACAACGCCAACCCGATGTCGATGCGCGCCGCCCTCAGCGACCTCGCGGCCACCGCTGCGCGCACCGGAGCTCAGCGTCGCGTGGCCGTGCTCGGCGACATGCTCGAGCTTGGGCCCGCGGAGCGTGACTACCACGTCGAGCTCGGCGAGCTGGCCAACCGCGCCGGAGTCGATCTGCTGGTGACCGTCGGGCCCCTGGCAGCGGCGATCGGCGAGTCGTTCGACGGCGAAGCGCAGCTGTTCGCCGACGCCCACGAAGCGGCCGCGATCGTGCCCGAGCTGCTCCAGGAGGGCGACGTGGTGCTCGTCAAGGGGTCGCTGGGTGTGGGGTTGAAGCTAGTCTGCGACACGCTTTGCTCGCAACCGCTGTCCAGTTGAGGGGCTCGGCATCAGGTCCCGTGCTGATCGCCGGGACAGCCTCGTTGCTGATGTGCCTGTTTCTCAGCCCCAGGTTCATCGAGTTCCTGCGCCGCCGTGAGTTCGGCCAGAACATCCGCGAGGAGGGGCCTGAGGGCCACCAGACCAAAGCGGGCACGCCGACGATGGGGGGGATCATCATCTTCGCGGCGATCGCAGTCCCGTTTCTGCTGCTCTCAGACCGCGGCTGGGAGGCGATCGGGGTCTTCGGGGCTTCGCTTGCCTGCGCCCTGCTGGGGTTTGCCGACGACTACACAAAGATCGTCAAGCGCCGCTCGCTGGGCCTACGGGCGAGGACGAAGCTCGTCGTCACGATCGCGATCTCCGTCGGCCTGTGGTGGATCGCGACCCAGGAGGCGAACATCGCGCCGACGATCAAGCTCACGTTCGTCGACGTCAGCATCGACGTCGGCCCGCTGTTCCCGGTGTTCGTCTACCTCGTCGTCGCGGGCACCACGACCGCGGTGAACTTCACCGATGGGCTCGACGGCCTTGCCGCCGGCTGCGCCGCGATCGTGCTGCTGGCCTACATCGGGATCACGTTCATTACCACCGGCGAGCACGACCTGACCCTGCTCGCGGCGTGCCTGGTGGGTGCGTGCATCGGCTTTCTGTGGTTCAACAGCTTCCCGGCCAGCATCTTCATGGGGGACACCGGCGCGCTCGGGCTCGGAGGAGCGATCGCGGGGCTCGCGGTCATGACCCAGACCGAAGTGCTGTTGATCCTGCTCGGGGGGATCTTCGTGCTCGAGGTCCTGTCAGTGGTGGTCCAGGTGTTCTCGTTTCAGACGTTTCGCAAGCGCATCTTCCTGATGGCGCCGATCCACCACCATTTCGAGCTCCAGGGGTGGTCGGAGACCAAGATCATCCTGCGGTTCTGGATCGTTGCCGCGGCCTGCGGGGCGATCGGGTTCGTGGTCTACCAGCTGAGCATCCGTGGCTGACCTGCCCGTCCACGGCAGAGGATGAAGCCGCGGCCGCCGCTCCCCGGCGGGCCATATCTGGTCGTAGGTCTGGCCCGCTCGGGAGTGGCCGCCGCACTGGCCCTGCGTGCCCGCGGAGAGGAGGTGATCGGATGCGATGCGGGTACGCGCGCAGATCCACGGCTCGCCGAGGCCGCGGGAAGGCTTTCTGAGGCCGGCGTCGAAGTTCACCTGGATGCGTCAGGCGACGCCAGTGCCGCCCTTAGCGAAGCTGGGACGCTCATCAAGAGCCCCGGCGTGCCCGCAAGCGCCCCCGTTGTGGCGGCGGCGCGAGCCCGTGGCCTGCCGGTGCTGGGGGAGGTCGAGCTCGCCTGGCGGCTGGTCGGCAACGAGTTCGTCGCGGTGACCGGGACCAACGGCAAGACCACGACCACCGAGTGGATCGGCCATATCCACCGGGAGGCGGGGGTGCCGGTGGCCGTGGTGGGGAATGTCGGTAGGGCTGCGACGTCGCTCGTGGGGCAGGTAGACGCCGATACGACGGTGGTCTGCGAGGTCTCGTCGTTTCAGCTCGAGGACACCGAGGCGTTCGCGCCCGAGGTCGCGGTCCTGCTCAACCTCCAGCCCGACCATCTCGACCGCCACCCGTCCTATGAGGACTACGTGGCCGCCAAGCTGCGGATCTTCGCCAACCAGGGAGCGGACGACGTGGCCGTCGTCCCCGATGACCTGGGGATCGACGAGCTTGGTGGAGCCGCCCGGCAGCTGCGGTTCGGCGGCGACGGGGCGCCCCTGTCACTGCTCGAAGGCGAGCTCCGCTGGCGCGCAGAACCGCTCGTCGCGGTGACGGACATCTCGCTGCCGGGCGAGCACAATCGGGCCAACGCGATGGCCGCCGCAGCCGCGTGCCTCGCTCGTGGGATCGAACCACAAGCGGTCGCGCGCGGGCTCTCGAGCTTCGGCGGCGTAGCGCACAGGCTCGAGCCGATCGCGGTCGTCAAGGGAGTCGCATACGTCAACGACTCCAAGGCCACCAACGTGGCCAGCGCCCTGGTCGCGCTGCGCAGCTATGCCGGCGAGGTCCACCTGATCGCGGGCGGGCGCGGCAAGCAGCAGGACTTCGCCCCGCTGGCGCCGCTGGTCGCGGAGCGCTGCAAGTCCGTGTACCTGATCGGCGAAGCCTCGGAGGAGCTGGCGCGGGCGCTCGAGCCCGCCGGTGTCGAGCTCAGGCGCTGCGGGGGGCTCGAGACGGCGGTCGCAGCCGCCGCGGGCGCGGCCGCCGCCGGCGACACGGTGCTTTTGTCGCCCGCGTGCGCCAGCTATGACCAGTATGAGGATTTCGAAGCGCGCGGGGAGCACTTCCGGGCGCTCGTGGAGGCGCTCACATGAGCGGCCGGCGGGTGGCACCGCCGCTCGAGCACCGGATCCTGATGACCGCGGCGCTGTGCCTGCTGGCCTTCGGCGCGGTAATGGTGTACAGCGCCTCCTCGCCGCTCGGCGTCCTCAACGGCCAGGGCAGCGGCACCGGCGATTTCGTGCGCTACCTGATGTTCGGCGGGCTCGGGCTGATCGCCATGTACGTGCTCGAGCGCCGGGGCATGGTGTTGCTCAACCGCCAGCTCGCGACGCTTCTGCTGGCGGGCTCGTTCGTCCTGCTGGTGCTGGTGATGCTGCCGGGGTTCGGCGTGCAGGTAAACGGCGCGCGCCGCTGGTTCGCACTCGGGCCGATCCAGTTTCAGCCGTCGGAGCTGATGAAGATCGCGCTGGTGCTGTACGTGGCCAGGTATCTGGCCGAGCACCCCAAGCGATTGCGGGGGCTGCGACAGGCCGTGATGCCGGTGGCGGTGGTAGCCGGACCGGCGTGCCTGCTGATCGTGGTCGAGCCCGATCTCGGGACCACGCTGGTGGTCGCGTTCACGATCACCGTGCTGCTGGTCGCGGGCGGCATGCCGATCCGCTACATCGTGGTCCTGGCGGTCGTGGCCGCCGGACTGGTGGTGCTGCTGGCGCTGGCCCAGCCCTACCAGCGCGCTCGCCTGACGGCCTTCCTGAACCCGTGGGCCTCGAGGTCCAGCGCCGGCTTTCAGGCGGTTCAGGGTCAGATCGCCTTGGGCTCGGGCGGTCTGTTCGGCGTCGGGCTGGGCAAGTCGGTGCAGAAGATCTACTACCTGCCCGAGGCTCATACCGACTTCATCCTGGCGGTGATCGGCGAGGAGCTCGGCGTGCTGGGGATCACCGGCGTGATCGTCCTCTACGGGATGATCGCCTACGCCGGCCTGCGCACCGCGCGTCGAGCCGTGGGCCGTTATGCCAAGCTGCTCGCTACCGGTCTCACGTCGCTGATCCTTTGCCAGGGAATCCTCAACATCTTCGTCGTGCTCGGGATCGCGCCACTGACTGGTGTGCCGCTCCCGTTCATCTCATACGCGCCCACGAATCTGTGCGTGATGCTCGCGGCGGTGGGGGTGCTGCTCAACATCTCCCGGCCGGGAGCGAGGCGATTGAAGGTGGTCGAGGCCCCGCAGCGTGACGCCGCCGCTGATCGTGATCGGCGCCGGCGGGACCGCCGGGCACGTCGTGCCGGCGCTGGCGGTGGCAGACGCGCTGCGGGCTGACGGCGCGCAGGTCATATTCGCCGGCGGCGAGCGCGCCGAGCGGGAGCTCATCCCGGCCGCCGGCTACGAGCTGCGGACGCTGCAGGTGGCGCCGCTGGCGCGCGGCAGCCTGTCCGAAAGCGTGCGCGCCGCCGCGGTCGACGCCGGCGCCGTCCGCGACGCCAGGCGCATCATCGGCGCGCTGCGCCCGCGGGCGGTCCTGGCCTCGGGCGGCTACGCCTCCGGCCCCGTGGGCCTCGCCGCGGCGATGTCCCGGGTGCCGCTCGTGCTGATGGAGGCCGACAGCCATCTCGGGCTGACCAACCGTCTGCTGGCTCCGCTGGCGCGCAAGGTGTGCCTGGCGTTTCCAATCGCCGGACGGGATGGCCGGCGTTACCGGGTGACCGGGCGCGCCGTGCCGCCGCCGGCACAGGATCGGGAGGCCGCGCGGGCCCGGTTCGGGATCGGCGCCGACGAGCAGTGCGTGCTGGTGTTCGGCGGCTCGCAGGGGGCGCGGTCGATCAACCAGGCCGCGATCGCCGCCTTCGCCGGGGCCCGCTTCCGAGTGCTGCACGCCGCCGGCGAACGCGATCTTCCGCAGCTGAGCGCGCCCGGCCCGCGTTATGACCTGCGCGGCTACATCTCGGATTTCGGCCAGGCGCTGGCGGCCAGCGACCTCGTTGTCGCGCGCTCGGGCGGGTCGGTTTTCGAGGTCGCGGCACATGGGCGACCGATGGTGCTGATCCCCTATCCGTACGCGACCGCCGACCACCAGACCGAGAACGCGCGCTACATGGAACGTGCCGGCGCGGCGATCGTGATCGCGGACTCCGAGCTGACCGGCCCGCGGCTGGCCCAGGAGGTCGGCCGCCTGCTGGCCGACCGCGGCCGCCTGGCGGCGATGGCCAGGGCGTCGGCGGCGCTGGCCCGGCCGGACGCGGCGCGAGACATTGCCACCGAGATACTCGCGGCGGCCGGCCTCAGCGGGCCGATCGGCGGCCCGACAGGGGTCTCCGCGGACCGCGACCCCCGAGGGGCCGGAGGGGCCGGCCAATGTCGTAGATCAGCAGCGGCCGTTCGTATAGCCTGGTCTGCAGGCCAGGCGACGACTGAAAGAACGAGATGCTGTTTGGACAAGAGCATGTAAAGCGCTACCGCGAGACGGACGGTGCCGAGGGGCACGATTGGCGCGGAGCGAAGGTGCTGCTGCTGAGCACCACCGGCCGGCGCTCCGGCCAGGAGCGCACGACGCCGCTGATCTACGGGACCCGGAATGGGGACTACGTGGTCGTCGCGTCCAGGGGAGGCGCCGACGATCACCCCGCGTGGTACCTGAACCTCCTCGACGAGCCCGAGGTCAAGGTGCAGGTTCGGGGGGACCGCTTCGCCGCCCGCGCGCGGACCGCCACCGGCGACGAGCGCTCGGAGCTCTGGGAGGCGGCGGTGCAGCGCTGGCCCGCATACGACGACTACCAGGCCAAGACCAAGCGCGAGATCCCGGTCGTCATACTCGAGCGCGTCTGACGGCCACTGAGCACGGCGGCTGAAATCAGACCCGACTGGTCGGCGCGCCAGCTTCATTTCGTGGGCATCGGCGGTGCGGGCATGAGCGGCCTGGCGCTGATCGCCAAGGCGCTCGGCGCCACGGTCACTGGCTCCGATCGCGCGGAGTCGTCTTACCTGGTCAGGCTCCGCGAGCGGGGGATCGAGCCCGTCATCGGCCACGCGAGCGAGAACGTGCCGGCTGACGCCGAGGTCGTCTACTCGACCGCCATTCCCGCCGACAATCCCGAGCGGCGGATCGCGCGGCGCGAGCTGCACCGCGCCGACCTGCTCGCCGAGATTGCCGCGCTGCGCCGCTGCCTGGCCGTGACCGGGACGCACGGCAAGACCACCACGGCGGCGATGGCGGTGCATGCTCTACAGGGAGCGGGCCTGGATCCGTGCTACGTGGTCGGCGGCGAGCTTCGATCCACGGGCACCAACGCGGGCTGGGGCACGGGTGAGTGGATCGTGATCGAGGCCGACGAATCGGACCGATCGCTGCTCAAGCTCAGTCCGGAGATCGCCGTTCTGACCAACGCCGAGCTCGATCATCATGCGACGTATTCCTCGCGGCTCGAGCTCGAGCAGACGCTGGCGGTCTTCATGGCCCGCGCCGGCGAACGCGCCGTGGTGTGGGATCGGCCCGCTCTGCTGCGCCTGTGCCCCGCCGGCGCCGTCCCCTACGACGCGCCTGAGCCGGAGCTGGGGCCCGAGGGATCGCGTTTTGAGTGGCGCGGGATCGAGGTGCGCCTGCGGGTCCCGGGGGCGCACAACGCGATCAACGCAGCCGGCGCGCTGACTGCCTGTGCGCTGGCGGGGGCGAACCCGGACCCAGCCGCCGCTGCGCTGGCCGACTTCAGCGGCGCTCGGCGACGACTCGAGCTGCTTGGTAAGGCGCGCTGCGGAGCGGCGGTGTACGACGACTACTCCCATCATCCGACCGAGGTGGCCGCGGCGATCGCGGCGCTGCGAACGCTCGCGCCAAGGCGGTTGGTGGCAGTCTTCCAACCGCACCTGTACTCGCGCACACAGGCGCTCGCCCGCGGGTTCGGGGCGGCGCTGGCAGGGGCCGATTCGGTCGTCGTGCTGCCCGTATATCCGGCGCGCGAACGCGGCGCCGATTTTCCCGGGGTCGACGGGCATCTGGTCGCTGCCGCAGCGGCCGATGCGGGGCACGGGCGTCCAGTGGCGTGGATGCCGGGCTTCGACGAGGCCCGAGCGCTACTGGCGCAGTGGCTGCGCCCGGGCGACGTGTGCCTGATGATGGGGGCGGGGGACATCGACTCGCTGGCCAGGTCGCTGGTCGCCTGAGGTCCGGCGCCCCGGCACCGGGTCCCTGGTCGCCTGAGATCCGGCGCCCCGGGCACTGGGTCCCTGGTCGCCTGAGGTCCGGCGCCCCGGGCACCGGGTTCCTGGTCGCCTGAGGTCCGGCGCCCCGCCGCTGCGCCTTCTACGCTGCCGGGACGATGAGCGAGCTACCCGAGGGCATCAAGCGCGACTACCCCCTGGCGCGCCTGACCACGGTCCGCACCGGCGGCCACGCCGAGTTGTTCGCCCGGCCGGGCTCGGTCGCCGAGCTCGAGCGGATCCTGGCCTGGGCCGCAGACTGTGGCGTCGAGGTAGGGGTGGTGGGCTCGGGGTCGAACCTCCTGATAGCGGACGAGGGTGTCCGCGGACTGGTTTTGAAACTTGATCGGGAGCTGACCGAGATCACACTGGACGCAACGCGGATCAACTGTGGCGGCGGCGCGCGCCTGCCGGCCGTAGCTGCGCAAGCTGCCCGGGCGGGGCTGACGGGGATCGAGTTCGGGGTCAACATTCCGGGGACGGTAGGGGGGGCTGTGCGGATGAACGCAAACGCCTACGGCGGCGAGCTCGCGCGGGCGCTCGAGTGGGTCGATGTCGTAAGCGCCTCGGGCACCGAGCGCCGGGGGCCCGAGCGGCTCGGGTTCGCCTACCGCCGCTCTGCGCTGGCACCCGGGGAGGTTGTCGCCCGCGCGTCGTTCACGCTGCAGCCGGCGCCGCCCGAGGAGGTCAAGCGCACGCTCGCCGACATGCGTCGCCGGCGCAAGGAGGCGCAGCCATCGGGGATCAAGACGTTCGGATCGACGTTCAAGAACCCCACCGATCCACGCGCCGACGGTCGCAGCGCGGGGCAGCTGCTGGAGGCGGCGGGGTGCCGAGGGCTGCGGATCGGCGGGGCGGGCTTCTCAAGCAAGCACGCGAACTTCGTCGAGAACCATGGCGACGCGAGCACCGCCGATGTCGTTGCGGTGATGGTGGAAGGCCGCCGCCGCGTCAAGGAGCGGTTTGGCATCGAGCTCGAGCCCGAGGTCCAGGCGCTCGGTCCGGTGGAGCTTCCAAGCGAGTGGAGCCGGCCCTGATCACCCGGCCGCTATCGAACCGCCGGCTGACGGCCCGGCGCCGTCCGCAGGCGCGAGCGCGGTCAGGGCGCTCGCGGCGTCGCCCGACTCCAAGGTTGATCGCGGCGCTGGTCGGCCTCGTGGTCGTGCTGGGGGCAGGATTTCTGTGGTTCAGGGACTCGTCGCTGGTCGCGGTCGAGCACGTGCGGGTCACCGGCGCCAGCGGCGCCGACGCAGTGAAGGTCCGCTCGGCTCTGGTGACGGCAGCTCGCAACATGACCACGCTCGATGTCGACATGAGCCAGCTGCGGACGGCGATCCAGCCCTATCCGGACGTCAAGCGGCTGGACGTCAGCACGCAGTTCCCGCACGGGATGCACATCCACGTGATCGAGCAGATGCCGGTCGCGGTCGTGCTCGAAGCCGGTCGGCGGATCGCCGTCGCCGGCGATGGCACGCTCCTGCACGATGTGGTCCCCAGCTCCTCGTTGCCGACGATCTCGCTGCGGATTCTGCCCGGCGGCCCCCGACTGACCGGGTATGCGCTGAGCGAGGTGCGACTGCTGGCAGCAGCGCCCTATCAACTGCTGCCCAAGATCGGAGACGTCAGCGACGGGGCTACCCACGGACTGGTCGCGCAGCTGCGCGACGGGCCCAGCATCTACTTCGGAGGCGCGAGCCAGCTGTCACAGAAGTGGACCGCTGCGGCCGCCGTACTCGCCGATACCGGCTCGGCTGGCGCCGTGTATGTCGATGTCAGCGATCCGAATCGCCCGGCTGCCGGTGCCGGGTCTGATTCCAGCGGCTCGAGTTCGGCGGGCGTGAGCGGCTCCACGGCGGACGCGGGCGGCTCCACAGCGGACGCGGGCGGGTCCACGAGCGACCCTACCTCGACCAACGGCGGTCTATAACCGCAGCGCACCCAAGAGTAAACCTCGACTTGAGGGTCACTCACCCCAGATGCTCAGTCTCTAGCCCTGATTGAGAATTCCTGTGGTTGCAACGATCGTTGCGTAGCCGTAGGGTCCGTTGACTTCTCGTGACACTAGGCCATAACGTGACAAACTGCTTGTACGGCACAAGCTGGGATTAAACACTCAACCCTACATCGAGGGTCGGACGGGATCATGGAAAGCGGCAGTTATCTCGCAGTCATCAAGGTCGTCGGTGTCGGCGGCGGCGGTACCAATGCCGTCAACCGAATGGTCGACGCTGGGCTCCGAGGAGTCGAGTTCGTCGCGTGCAATACCGACGCGCAGGCGCTCGCTATGTGCGATGCCGACATCAAGCTCAACATCGGCCACGAGCTGACCAAGGGGCTCGGAGCCGGCTCAGATCCGGTCGTCGGCCAGGGCGCTGCGGCCGAATCGCGCGACGAGATCAAGGAGGCGCTGAAGGGCGCCGACATGGTGTTCGTGACCGCCGGCGAAGGCGGCGGGACCGGGACGGGCGCCGCTCCGGTGATCGCCGAGATCGCCAAGAACGAGATCGGGGCGCTGACCGTCGGCGTGGTCACCCGGCCGTTCTCCTTCGAGGGCGCCCAGCGCGCGCGCCAGGCCGACGAGGGAATCCAGCGGCTGCGCGAAAACGTCGACACGCTGATCGTGATCCCGAACGAGAAGCTGCTGGCGATCGTCGAGCGGCGAACGACCATCCTGGACGCGTTCCGAGAGGCCGACAACGTCCTGCGCCAGGGCGTACAGGGCATCACCGATCTGATCACGATCCCCGGACTGATCAACCTCGACTTCGCCGACGTGCGCACGATCATGCACGACGCCGGCAGCGCGCTGATGGGCATCGGAACCGCCGCCGGCGAGAACCGCGCCACCGAAGCCGCCAAGGTGGCGATCTCCTCGCCGCTGCTCGAGGAGTCAGTCGAGGGTGCGATGGGGATCCTGCTCAACATCACCGGCGGCCATGACCTCGGCCTGTTCGAGGTCAACGAGGCGGCCGAGCTCGTTCAAAGCGCAGCCGATTCCAACTCGAACATCATCTTCGGCGCGGTCATCGATGACGCGCTGGGCGACGACGTTCGCGTGACCGTTATCGCGACCGGGTTTGATCACGGCCATCGCAGCCCGAGCACGGCGCGTGAGGCCACCCGTCGTGATCGCCGCGACCGCGACGTGACCATGGACGAGCGGCAGCGCTCGTCGCTTGCGATCTCAGACGACGACATCGACATCCCGTCGTTCCTCAAGGACCGTTAGCGCCGGGGCTGGCGCGCCCTGAGCTGCGCGAGGACAGCGGGGCCGTGTACTAGCCTGCTGTTCGTGTCATCCGTCGCCGAGACGCTCCGGCGCAGCCCACTGCACGAGAACCATCGCGCCGCGGGCGCCAAGCTGATCGGCTTCGCCGGCTTTCTGATGCCGCTTCAGTACTCGGGCATCAAGGACGAGCACCTGGCGGTCCGCCGCGAGTGCGGTGTGTTCGACGTCTCGCACATGGGGCAGATCGAGGTGGCGGGGCCCGACGCGGCGGCCTTGCTGCAGAGGCTGCTGTCCAACGACATCCGGCGTCTGCCCGTGGGGGGAGCTCAGTACAGCGTGTGCTGCCGCGAGGACGGCGGCGTGCTCGACGACGTGTTCACCTACAGGCTGGCCGAGTGTCGCTTTTTGACCGTCACCAACGCAGCCAACCACGAGCGCGACCTGGCCTGGTTTCAGGCGCACAAGGCTGGTTTTGACGCCGACGTGGTCGACCTGCGCGACGACTACGCGATGCTCGCCGTCCAGGGTCCCAAAGCCCGGGCACTGCTTGCAGGTCTCGCCGATGGATCGCTGCCGCCGCGCTTTCACTGCTGTGAGCGCTCGATCGCCGGGCTGCCGATGCTGGTCTGCGGGACCGGCTACACCGGTGAGGATGGGGCCGAGCTGCTGCTCGATCCGGCGCGGGCGCCCGCGATCTGGGACGCGCTGCTGCAGGCTGGCGCCACGCCCGCCGGGCTCGGCGCTCGCGACACGCTCAGGCTCGAGGTCTGCTTTTGCCTGTACGGCAACGACCTCAGCGAGGAGCGCGGCCCAATCGAGGCCGGGCTGGGATGGTGCTGCAAGGAGCAGACGGGATTCATCGGCTCCGAAAGCGTGGCCCGTACGCGTGCGCAGGGTCCGGCGCAGAAGCTGGTGGCATTCTCGATGCAGAGCGCCGGGATCCCGCGGCAGGGCAACCCGGTGCTGGGTGGCGGCGTGGTGACCAGCGGAACCTTCTCACCATGTCTGGAGCGTGGGATCGGGATGGCGTATGTGCCCGCAGAGCGCTCCGAGCCCGGCACGACGCTCGAGATCGACGTGCGCGGCAGGACGCGGACCGGCGTGGTGCAGCGCAAGCCCATCTACAACAAGGAGGCGTGACGACGGTGGCCGAGCCCAGCTATCCAGACGACCTTCTGTATCACCCCGAGCACGACTGGGCCCGAGTGTCCGGCGACCACGCTACGTTCGGGATCACATGGTTCGCGCAGGACCAGCTGGGCGAGGTGGTGTTCTTCGATCCCCCGGCGGTCGGCAGCGCGGTGTCCAAGGACGCCCCGTACACGGAGGTTGAGTCGGTGAAGGCCGTCTCGGATGTGATCTCGCCGCTGTCGGGGGAGATCATCGAGGTCAACGAGGTGTTGGCCGACAAACCCGAGACGATCAACGAGGACCCCTACGGGGCAGGCTGGCTGGTAAAGGTGAAGATCTCCGATCCCTCAGAGCAGGACTCGCTGCTGGACGCGGCGGCCTACGAGGCGACACTGCAATGACTCGGTACACCTCTGCCACCGAGGCCGACCGCGAGCAGATGCTCGCTTGCATCGGGGTGGAGCGGATCGAGGACCTGTTCTCGGATATTCCGGTGGCGCTGCGGTGCAAGGAGCCGCTGGCGCTCGGCGAGGGGCTGTCTGAGCAGGAGGTGTATGACGAGCTGCGGGCGCTGGCGGCGCGCAACTCGAGCACCGAGGATGAGATCTCATTTGTAGGGGCCGGGATGTATGACCACTACGTGCCGGCGCTGGTCGATTCGATCACCAGCCGGTCTGAGTTCCTGACCCCGTATACGCCGTATCAGCCAGAGGTCTCGCAGGGCGGCCTGCAAGCGATGTTCGAGTATCAGACGGCGATCTGTGAGCTGACCGGTCTGCCGGTGTCAAATGCGTCGGTGTATGAGGGGCCGAGTGCGGTCGCCGCAGCGGGCTATGTGGCGAAGCTGTCTAACCGGCGGCGACGGTTTGTGGTCTCACGCGGCGTCCACCCCCACGCGCGCGAGGCGCTGGCGACCCTGGCGCACGGTTGGGAGATGGAGATCGAGGAGGTTCCGCTGCACGATGGTCTCACCGCCCTGCCCGGGCTCGACGAGGACGTCAGCGCGGTGATCGTCTCGCAACCGAACTTCCTGGGCGCGGTGGAGGACCTCAGGGAGCTGACCGCGGCGGCGCACGAGGCGGGCGCACTATGCATCTGCTCGTGTGATCCGCTGCCGCTGGCGCTGCTTCGCTCGCCGGGTGAATGTGGCGTCGATGTGGCCGTCGGGGAGGGCCAGACGCTGGGTAACCGGCTGGATTTCGGCGGCCCTTCGTTTGGTTTCTTTGCCACCAGCGAGGCTCTGATCAGGCGGATGCCGGGGCGGCTCGCTGGTCAGACGCACGATTTGGACGGCAAGCGCGGCTTTGTGCTCACGTTGCAGACGCGCGAGCAGCACATCCGGCGCGAGAAGGCGACCTCGAACATCTGCACCGCCCAGGCGCTCAACGCGCTGGCGGGGATCATCTATCTGAGCTGGCTCGGTCGCGAGGGGATCGTGGAGCTCGCCGGGCTGATGCTTCAGCGGACCGCCTACGCACGCGAGCGCCTGGCCGAGCTCGACGGCGTGACTTTGCTGCACGAGCAGCCGGTGGTGCGCGAGTTCGCGGTCGCGCTGCAGGCGCCGGTGGAGCGGGTGATCGCCCGTTGCCTTGCGCGGGGGATCAACCCCGGCTATCCGCTGGGCCTCGATTACCCCGAGCATCCGGACGGCCTGCTGGTGGCGATCACCGAGCGGCGCACGCGCGCCCAGATCGATGCGCTGGTGTCGGCGCTTGGCGAGGCGGTCGCCGCCGAGCGCAGGCCCCGCTATCAGGAGGTCGGTGCGTGATCTCGGCCGCCGACGCGGGCCCATGAGCATGATCTCGCCCGCCGACGACGAGCTGACGATCTTCGAGCGCTCCAAGGCTGGCCGCCGGGCGTTCGTGGCGCCCGCCCTCGACGTGCCCGAGCGTCCTCTGGACGAACTGCTGGCGCCGCAACTGCGACGCGAACGGCCGCCTGCGCTGCCGGAGGTGTCAGAGCCCGAGATAGTGCGCCATTACAACCGCCTGTCGAAGCGAAACTTCGATCTGGACACGGGCTTTTATCCGCTTGGCTCGTGCACGATGAAGCACAATCCCAAGCTGCACGAGCGGATCGCGGCGCTGCCGGGTCACGCAAAGCTGCATCCGCACCAGCGGCCCGAGCGTGCCCAGGGGGCGCTTGAGCTGATGTGGCGCTTGCAGGAGGCGCTGGCGGAGATCGCGGGCCTGCCGTATGTATCGCTGCAGCCGTCGGCCGGATCACACGGCGAGCTTGCGGGGGTGCTTCTGACGCGCGCCTTCCACGAGGACCACGGCGAGCGGCGCAGCAAGGTGCTGACTCCCGACACCGCGCACGGGACCAACCCGGCGACGGTGACCATGGCCGGTTACGAGGTCGTCCACATCGGCACCGACGAGCGCGGTAACGTCGATCTGGACGATCTGCGCTCCAAGGCGACCGACGAGGTTGCCTGCCTGATGCTCACCAACCCCTCGACGCTGGGCCTGTTTGAGCCGGCGATCGAGGAGATCGCCACGATCGTCCACGACGTGGGCGCGACGCTCTACTACGACGGCGCCAATCTGAACGCGATCATGGGCATCTGCCGCCCGGGGGACATGGGCTTCGACATCGTCCATTTCAACCTGCACAAGTCCTTCACCCAGCCCCACGGGGGAGGTGGCCCGGGCGCCGGGCCGATCGCCGTCGCACAGCGGATCGAGCCCTATCTGCCCCGGCCCCAGGTGGTGCGCCGCGAGGGCGCCAACGGCGACGCCGGGCCGTTCTTCGACCTCGACTACGCCCGGCCCAAGTCGATCGGGCGCCTGCGCGGCTTTCAGGGCAACTACGGCGTGTTTGTGCGCTCATATGCCTATATCCGCTCGCTCGGTGCGCCCGGCCTGCGCGACGTCTCCGAGGTGGCGGTCCTGAACGCCAACTACCTGCTCTCCCAACTGCGGGCGCAAGGGGTGATGGAGTACCTGCCGGCCGCCTACGAGCGCCTGTGCATGCACGAGTTCGTGCTGTCCGGAGCGCCGATGAAGCGCGAGCTGAAGATCAAGACGCTGGACCTCGCCAAGCGGCTCCTGGATCACGGCGTTCACCCCCCGACGGTCTACTTCCCGCTGCTGGTCGAGGAGGCGCTGCTGATCGAACCCACCGAGACCGAGACCAAGGAGACCCTCGACCGGTTCGCCCAGGTCCTCGTCGAGCTGCTGCGCGAAGCCCGCGAGGACCCCGAAATCGCGCGCGGCGCCCCCTACACCACGCCGGTCAGACGCCTGGACGAGGCCGCGGCCGCACGACAGCCGATCGTGCGCCAGGCGCTCTGATCCTCGGACCAGGGACGGCTGTCTCGTAGGCTGACGCGAATGCGATTCGTGATCTTCGGCGCGGGAGCGATCGGCGGTGTCGTGGGCGCCAGGCTGGCGCAAGCCGGATTCGACGTCGCACTGATCGCGCGCGGTCCCCACCTGGAGGCGATCCGGCGCGATGGGCTGCGGCTCCAGACTCCGGTGCAGGACACCGTCCTGCAGCTGCCCGCGGCCGGCGACCCCTCCGAGCTGGGGGTTGGCGCAGACGATGACGTGGTGCTTCTGACGACCAAGAGCCAGGACACGCTCGGGGCGCTGGCGAGCTTGAGACTCGCCGCGGGGAGCCGGACGCCGATCGTCTGCCTGCAGAACGGGGTCGAGAACGAGCGCCTGGCCCTGCGCGCGTTTGAAGCGGTCTACGGCTCGGTGGTGATGCTGCCGGCGGCGCACCTCGAGGCGGGCACGGTGCTGGCCTATGGCTCGCGGCTAACGGGGATCATCGACGTCGGCCGCTATCCGGAAGGGACCGACGAACTGTGCGAAGTGGTCACCGAGGCGCTGGCGGCGGCGAACTTCATCGCGCAGTCGCGGGCCGACATCATGCGCTTCAAATACGCCAAGCTGATCCTCAACCTCGGCAACGTCGTAGGTGCTCTGTGTGGGCCGGGCGACGGCAGCGACGAGCTGACCGAGCGTGCCAGGGCCGAAGGGGAGGCGGCGCTCACCGCCGCGGGGATCGAGTTCGAGGCGCCTGAGGTCAGCGACCTGAGCGGCCGCTGGGAGCGCATGGGTGTGAGCTCGATCGGCGATCGTCCGCGTGCGGGCTCGTCGAGCTGGCAGAGCCTCGCGCGCGGAACCGGGACGATCGAGACCGACTACCTCAACGGAGAGGTCGTGCTCCTCGGACGCCTGCACGGAGTCCCCACGCCGGTCAACGCGGCGCTGTGCGAGCTCGCCACGCGCCAGGTGCACAGGGGCGCCGCGCCGGGCGAGCTGTCGACCGATGAGGTGCTGGCGCTCGCGGGCGAACGCGAGCGGAGGCCGGTGTGAGCACCGCGGCCGGCGCGGGCGGTCTGATCAAAGCGCAGGCGGAGGAGATCGCCGCGCGCGCCGAGGCCGAGCTCGAGCAGCTGGTAGCAATCTCATCGCCGTCGGGTGACCGGGCCGGCGCCGAGCAGGCGCTGGGACTGTGCGCGTCGCTGCTGCCCGATGGGGCCACGATCGAGCGGCCGGCGTGCTCGACGCCGGGCAGCGCCCCGGATCTGATCGGTACGGTCAACGGGTCTGGCAGCCGCCGGGTGATGCTGCTCGGCCACGTCGACACGGTGATCGGCCACGACGCGCATCGGCCGCTGCGCCGCGAAGGCGATCGGCTGTACGGGACCGGAACCGCTGATATGAAGGGCGGCGTCGTGCTGGCGCTCGGAGTGGCCAGAGCGCTGGCGCGCGAGCCGGAGCTGTTCGCCGAGGTCGGAGTCCTGTTGGTGACAGACGAGGAGTGGCGTGTGGCGCCGTTCGTGCACGCCGAGCGGGCGGGCCGATTTTCCGACTACGACGCGTGCCTGTGCTTCGAGGCGGGAGAGCGCACGCCCGGTGGCGACGAGGGCGTGATCATCCGCCGCAAGGCGGCCGGGACTCTGAAGGTGATCGCCAGCGGCCGCGCGTCGCACTCGGGAAGCGCGCCGGACCAGGGCCGCAACGCGCTGCTCGCACTGGCCACGACGGCGAGCGCGGTCGCCGAGATGCACAACCCAGCGGGCCCGGAACGGCTCAGCGTGGTGCCGACGGTGATCCACTCGGGCGAGGCATTCAACGTCGTGCCAGCTTCCGGGGAGCTGATCTTCGATCTGCGAGCCAGGCAGCTGGGGGCATTCGAGGCCGTGCTGGCCCGGGTGCTCCCCGAGCTCGACGGGGTCCAGCTCGACGCGAGGATGGAACGCTTGTGGCCCGGCATGGACTCAGAGACGGCGACCGCAAGCCTGCTCGCGAGCGCCTCGGAGGCACTCGGCCGCCCGATTGCGGGCATCGGGCGTGGCGGAGCGAGCGATGCGAGCCATTTCGCCGACGCGATCGCGCTGACCGTGGACGGGCTGGGCCCGCGGGGCGGTGGAGCGCACACGCCCCAGGAGTTCGTGCGGCGCGAGTCGCTGCGCGAGCGGGCCGAGGTCGCGCTGGCGGTCGCGCTGCAGACGCTCGTGTGAGAGGGTCGTGCTCCCGTCCCTGGGCGTAAGAGTTGCATCAGGATCGCGCGCCGGACGCAGTCGATCCTCCGCCTACCTGCCATCCTTAAGTCGATGACCAGCACGAGCCGCATGAGCATTACAAAGAGCGCAGGCAGCCCGATCCCCACAGGCAGAAAGCTTCCCGCCAAGACCCGCCAGCCGATCGAGGGGCTGGCCGTGCTGGCGGGGATCGTCGCGATGATGTGGTTGCTGGAGGCGATCAACTCCGTGGACAGCAACGGCCTGACGCACGACGGGGGGATCTACCCCCGCAACATCGACCACGTTTGGGCGATCTTCACCGCTCCGTTTCTGCACGTCAGCTTCACCCACCTGATCGACAACACGATTCCGTTCGTGTTCATGGGCGTGATCATCGCCCTGCGGGGCGCCGCCCGGCTCGCGCTGGTGACGCTGATCGTGATCGTCGTGGGTGGCCTGGGAACCTGGCTGATCGCGCCGGCCGGCACAGACACCGTCGGCGCCAGCGGCATCGTGTTCGGCTACGCCACCTACCTGTTCGCGCGCGGGGTGTTCAACCGCAGCGTGCTCGAGATCCTGATCGGGATCGTGGTCGGCGTCGTGTGGGGCGGCGCGCTGCTCGCCAGCGTCGTGCCGCACCACGGGATCTCGTGGCAGGGACACGTGTGCGGAGCGATCGGCGGGGTTATCGCGGCGTGGTTGCTTGCTCGTCCGCGCACCAATGCCCCGAGGCGCAGCGGCGGCGGCACGCACACTGACGCCAACGACCCGCTGAGCCGAGCCCTCGCGCAGTAGACCCGGCCGCTAGCCTCACCGCGGTGCGGATCTTCTCGGGCATCCAGCCGACCGGGCGCAAGCACCTGGGCAACTACATCGGCGCGATCACCCAGTACGTCGCCGGCCAGGAGCGCGGCGAGGCCATCTACTGCATCGTCGATCTACATGCGATCACCGTCGCCTACGAGCCCCGTGGGCTGCGGGAGTCGGTGTACGACACGGCGGCGACGCTGCTGGCGGCGGGCCTGGACCCCGAACGCTGCATCTTCTTTCGCCAGGGGGACGTGCCCGAGCACACCGAGCTGTGCTGGCTGCTCTCGGGCGTGACCGCGTTTGGCGAGCTCAACCGGATGACCCAGTTCAAGGAGAAATCCGGCGCCCAGCGCGAGCTCGTCTCGGCGGGACTGTTCATCTACCCGGTGCTGCAGGCCGCCGACGTGCTCGCCTACCGGGCACACGAGGTGCCCGTGGGCGAGGATCAGCGCCAGCACGTCGAGCTGATGCGCGACGTCGCGCAGCGCTTCAACGCCCGCTTCGGCGAGACGCTGGTCGCGCCGGAGGTCCGTTTGCCGGAGGTCGGTGCGCGGATCATGGACCTCCAGTTCCCCGACCGCAAGATGTCGACCACCGGCGGTAGCGAGCAGGGCACCGTGCTGGTGCTCGACGAGCCCCAGACGATTCAGAAGAAGATCCGCTCGTCGGTCACCGATTCTGGCAGCGTGGTCGCGCGTGGGGCAGACAAGGCCGGGATCACGAACCTGATCGAGATCCTCGCCGCGGTGCGGGCCGTCGACCCTGCGGCGATCGAGCAGGAGTTCGACGGACAGGGATACGGCGCCTTCAAGCAGGTCGTCGCCGACGAGGTGGTCGCCTATCTCAAGCCGATCCGCGAGCGCTACGGCGAGCTGCGCGCAGACGAGGGCGAGCTCGAGGCGATCCTTGCCGCGGGCGCCGAGAAGGCCCGCGCGATCGCGTCTGACACCGTGGCCGACGTCCGCGAGGCGATGGGAGTGGGACCGGTCCGGCAGCGCAGCTAACGTCTGCGCCGTGGCGCTCGTAGACCTCGAGCTCGACCTGGACGTGTTCGCGGGTCCGTTTGACCTGCTGCTGACGCTGATCCTGCGCGAGGAGGTAGACCTGCTCGAGGTCGACCTCGCCGACGTGGTGATCACCTACATCGACCACCTCGAGCGCCGCGGTGAGCTTGATCTCGAGGCCGCGACCGAGTTCCTGGTCCTGATCGCCGCCCTGCTCGAGCTCAAGTCGAGACTGCTGCTGCCCGGCGAGGAACTCGAGGAGATCGACCTCGATCCGGGCGAAGCGGCGCAGGAGCTGCTGGCGCGGCTGCTCTCCGCCCACCGTTACCGCGCCGCCGCGGCCCACCTGCGCGACCGCCTGCAGGCGCAGGAGGGCTATCGCTTTCGCCGCGCCCCGCTGCCGCCAGCCTTGCGCAAGGCGTCGCTCGCGGACGCGCGCGCCGTGTACGACCCGTCGGTGCTGGCCGCGGCGATCGGGGACCTGCTGGCGCTTCCACCGCCGGTTGATCTGCGCCACGTCGCCGTCCCCAAGGTCACGGTCGCCGAGCGGCTTGCGCACCTGCGCTCGCTGCTGGCGCGCGGGAGCTTCACCTTCTCGGAGGCGGTTGCGCGCTCGGATCGGGTCACGGTCGCGGTCACCTTGTACGCGCTGCTCGAGCTCTACAAGCAGGGCGAGGCCACCTGGACTCAGGAGCAGCCGTTTGCCGAGATCGTGGTCGAATCCCTGCGCGAGAAGCGGAGGATGACCGCGTGAGCTCGACCGAGGAGCTGCAGCGCACGCTCGAAGGACTGCTGTTCCTCAGCTCGGATCCGGTCTGCGCGCAGGCGCTGGCGGAGGCCACGGGCGCCGAGCTGCACGAGGTCGTGACCGCGCTGGAGCGGCTGCGCGAGAGCTATGAGTTCGAGCGCCGCGGCCTGGTCCTGCGCGAGCTCGCCGGCGGCTTCACACTCAGCACCCACCCTGATCTGGAACCGGCCGCGCGACGGCTGCTGGCCAAGCCACGGACACCGCCGCTGACCCCGGCCCAGGCCGAGACGCTGGCGATCGTCGCCTACCTGCAGCCGGTCTCGCGTCCGGAGATCGCCCGGATCCGAGGCGTCAGCGCCGAGTCGGCAGCGGCCACGCTGCTCGAGCGCGGGATGATCGAGGAGGCCGGGCGCTCGCAGTTCGGCGCTGTCCTGTACCGCACCACGGAGCTCTTCCTGCGGCTGTTCGGGCTGACGTCGATCGAGGAGCTGCCGGACGTCTCGCAGTTCGATCCGTCTCCCGAGGTCGAGCAGGAGTTGCGCCAGCGGCTGCTGCGTGCCGGCGAGGCCCGCGCTGGTGCCGGCGGGGGGCCAACCACCAGCGACGCGGCGCCGGACACCCCTGACGCCTCGCCGGACGCCACCGACGCGGCGCCGGACACCCCTGACGCCTCGCCGGTCGCCGCGACGCGCAATAGCCCCTCGCTCACAGGCCCAGGAAGTCGAGCACCGCCTGCCCGTCGGCCGCCAGAGCTTGCGCATCTGCGGCCGCGAGCTCGACCAGCGGCTCGATCTGGACATCCCGGCCGGAGATCCGCCACAGCGCCGCCGCCTTGCCGTTGACGAGCGCGAAGCCGCGGAAGACGCCGCCGCTGACCACGCGCGGCTCGACGTCGGCCAGGAGGTCATCGCGCGAGCACCAGCCGAGCAGCACCGGCTCATACGCGCCCAGCAGCCGCGGCGCCGGAAGGCGCGCGGCCCGCGGGCGCCCCCGGAGATCGACCAGCCCATCCGATGTCTGTGAAAGCTCACCGGCGATCGCGTCGAGCCCAGCACGCGCGTCCCGCACAGCGATACCGGCCCAGCGGGCCAGATCGGCCTCGTTGGCCGGACCGTGACCGGCCAGATACCGGCGGGCCAGCTCGGCCAGGGCTGCGTCGCGGTCGATCGCGGGCTTTGCGGGCAGCCAGTCGCGGACCAGGGCGTAGGCATGCTGACGGCCGATCATCGGTCCCCGCACCACGCTGCCGCGCAGGGCGGCGGCGAACATGATGTGGATGAAGGCCTGCCCGTCGGTGGGAATGGCCCGGCCGCGCAGGCGCTCGCGCAACGCGGGGCCGGTCATCGGACCCTGGGCGGCGAGCGCGCGCTCGACCAGCGACACCGCCCGCCGAGCCTGGTCGGGGCCGACGCCGTTCTGTGCCAGCCGAGTCCGGTTGGGGGCGGCGAGCTGCGGAGTGGTCAGGGCGTGCAGCCAGAAGTAGTCCTCGCTGCGGATCAGGTGAAGCGTGCCGCGGTTCAGCCAGGTAATCAGCAACGAGCGGTCCTCGGTCAAGGCGCGGTCGACGGTCCGGGCTCTCACTCCGCTGCTGCGGGCCCGGACCGCGAGCCGGGCCCCACGGGGGTCCTGGCCCTGGACGGCCAGCAGGCGCTGCACCACCGCCAGCGGATCGCGGGCCGGGCGCCCGGCAAGCAGCTGCGCGGTCAACCGCCGCGCCAGCCTGCTCATGCCGCAACCGGTGTGGTCAACCGCCGCGCCAGCCTGCTCATGCCGCAACCGGTCTGGTCAACCGCCGCGCCAGCCTGCTCATGCCGCAACCGGTCTGGTCACCCGTCCAGCCTGCTCATGCCGCCGCGCGGGCGGCGGCAAGCTGACCACAGGCGGCGTCGATGTCGCGTCCCCGGGTCAGGCGAACGGTGGCGCTGATCCCGTGGCGCTCGAGCTCGGACTTGAACGCATCGATCGCCTTCGGACTCGAGCCCACGTATGCCGACCCGGTCGGGTTGTAGGGGATCAGGTTGACCTTGAACATACGGCGGTCGAGCAACTGCGCGAGGTGGCGGGCCTGGGCAAACGAATCGTTGACGCCCGCCAGCATCACGTACTCGACGAACACCATCCGTCGCTTGCGCTCGTAGTAGTCGCGGCACGCGGCCAGCACGTCCGCCAGGGGGTAGCGATCGTTGACGGGCATCAGCTGCGAGCGAAGCTCCTCGTCGGCGGCGTGCAGCGAGAGCGCCAGGCGGATCGGTCGCGGCTCGGCAGCCAGGCGTTCGATGCCCGGAATCCAGCCGACCGTGGAGATCGCCGTGTGGCGACTGCTGATCCCCAGGTCGGGCAGGCGCGAGCAGGCCTCGAGCACCGCTTCGACGTTCATCATCGGCTCGCCCATGCCCATGAACACCGCGTGGTCGACACGGCTGGGCGCCGCGCCCGGCGCGCGTGGTCGCCGGAAGTGAAGCGCCTGGTCGACTATCTCATCACCCGTGAGGTTGCGGCCGAAGCGCATCTGCCCGGTCGCGCAGAAGCTGCACGTCAACGGGCAGCCGGACTGCGAGGACAGACACAGGGACCGCCGTCCATCGGCGTAGACCATCAGCACCGCCTCGAGCGGACGGCCGTCGGCGGTGTGCATCAGCGCCTTGATCGTCCCGTCACGCGCGTGGGCCTCGTCCTCGAGCGTCAGCGTGGAGAACGGCACGGCTTGCGCCAGCGCGGCGCGCAGCGCCAGTGGCAGGTCAGTCATCGCCTTAAAGCCCGGGGCGCCCTGGGCCGCCCACCTCCAGATCTGGCGGTTGCGATAGCCGGGCTCGCCGAGCGCGGTCAAGGTGCGCTGCAGCAGCTCGAGGTCCATGGTCTGTCTATGGTGGCATTGCAATGCGCCTGGCGAAGTTCCTGGCCGCGGCGGGCGTCTCCTCGCGTCGCGGCGCCGAGCAGATCGTCCGCTCCGGACGGGTCACGGTGGGTGACGAGCGGGTACTGGATCCGGCTCGTGACGTGGGCCCGACGGACGCGGTGAAGATCGACGGAGCGCCGGTCGTCGCCGGCCGCGAGCGCGTCGTCTACGCGGTCAACAAGCCGGCGGGCGTTGTCAGCACCGCACGCGATCCCCAGTGCCGGCCAACGGTTGTCTCGCTGATCGACTCAGAGCTGAGGCTGTACCCGGTGGGACGGCTCGACATCGATGTCACGGGACTGATCCTGCTGACCAACGACGGCGACCTGGCCCACAGGCTCACGCACCCTAGCTTTGAGGTGCCCAGGACCTACCGGGCTCGCCTGCAGAATCCTCCGGTGCGTGACGAGGCGCTGAAGAGGCTTCGCGCGGGCGTCGTTCTCGACGGCCGCAGGACCGCCCCGGCGCGGGTCCGCCGGGTCTCCAGCGACACGATCGAGCTGACGATCCACGAAGGGCGAAAGCGCCAGGTCAAGCGCATGTGCGAGCAGGTCGGGCACCCGGTGATGACGCTCGAGCGGGTGCGCTTCGGGCCGTTGTGGCTCGGCGACCTGCGTCCGGGCGCCTACCGAAAGCTGAGCGCGCGCGAACTGTCCGCGCTCACGTCCCCTTCTGGATCAAAAGCTCGTCGCGGCGGAATGTCGTAGTCCGCAGTGCGGCGGTGACCATCGCGGGCGTCAGCGCGACCGGCTTTGCGGAGACCATGTGCAGCACGGTGAACTGGTACGCGTGGCGGCGCCAGACGACGTGAAAGCCGGGGATCGCGTAGCTGCTTTGCATCGTGGACCCCGACAGGTTGCATGCCGCACCCCACCAACAGAGCGGCACCCGCGGCGCCTTGATCGAGACCACGTCGAGCTCGGTCACCCGCGCCGGGGAGGCGTGAAGCCACTGCAGCCCGTGCACGTAGAGCGACAGCGGCAGCAGGTCGCGGTAATCCTGGACGAGGATCGCACGCTCTCCCACACCCGGGGCCGGTTGTGCCCCGAGCACCCGACCCACGGCACGCCAGTCCGGGCGCTGGAAGCTTCGGTCGGTGGCCACGCCCACCACGGCCACCACGCCGGTCGCGCACAGCGCCACCGCCGCTGCGCCGCCTAGCAGGCCAGCACGGCGGGAGCCCAGGCCGGTGGCGACGACGATCGCCGCAGGCGGCCACAGGGCGAGTACGTTGCGCGTGATCAGGTCGTCGATCCCGCCTGCGACCAGCACCAGGTTGAGCACAAAGCCCGAGACGGCGATCACGCCGGCGACCAGCGCGCCCCGGCGCTCGAACCGGTCGCAGCGCAGCGCCAGCAGGATGAAGGCCACCAGCACGCAGGCCTCCGCGACTCGCTCCAGCACCCGTGCGGCCGGGGCCTGAAAACCGATCAGGAACTGCGGCACGATCTGGGCCAGGCGGGGCATCAACGGGATCGGCGCGATCCAGCTCGCGTTGCCGGTTGCGTTCTGGCTGATCGCCAGCGGCAGCAGGGCCAGCCCGCACGCGCCTACGAACACGATCGCCAGCGGAACGCTGCGGGTGCGGCGGTGAATCCACAGCAGCCACACCGCTTCGGGAACGACCACCAGCATCGCGTAGTAGTGGTTGGCCAGCCCCAGCGCCGAGATGATCGCCCACGCAATCACCGCCCGGGTGCTCGGGCGCTCGCGGGCGTAGGCGAAGGCGAGCAGACCGGCGGCGCTCAGCAGCACCATCGGCATGTAGGGCCGGAACTCCTGCGAGTACCAGACCAGGAACGGATTGCATGCGGTCAGCGCCGCGGCGACGACTCCCGCGCGCCGGCTGACGAGCTTCGCGGTCGCGGCGTACATCATCGGGACGCAGGCAACTCCGGCCAGCGCCGGCAGCGAGCGCAGCGCGAACTCCCCGAAGCCGAACACCCGCGCCCACACCCAGGCGACGCAATAGAACAGCGGCGGGGTCGTCTCGTTCTGTGGCAGCAGACCGAGCATCTGCCCAGCCGAGTAATGGATGTCGGCGGCGGTGTTGGCTTCGTCGAACCAGAAGCCCTGATGGGCGAGGCGGGTGAAGCGCAGGATCGCCGCAAGCACGATCAGCAATCCGAGCACCACCGCCACCGTCGCGGCCGCCGGGTCGCCGCGGACCCGCGCCCGGCCGGAGTCGATCACCCCAGCGAGGCGACGGTGATCTCCAGACAGCGAGCCGACGCTCACGGCCTCAGGCTAGAGCGCCGCGAACCTGTAGCGCCAGCGCCCGTAACGGCGCTCGAGGGCACCCTTAACAGAATCGCAACATTCTCGTTTGTCGGGGTTACCCGCTGCAACGGCACTATCTTCAATCCATGCGCCCGCCGCCCAGCGACGCCGATGGTTCGGCCTCGTTCGCATCTCCGCCCGTAGCGGGCGCGGGCGCCGGACAGACCGACAGCACCGTATCGCTGCCCGCAGTCAGATCGATTGGCCTCGGCCGATCGCTGCCCATTCCGCAGGTCAGGTTCGGCCCGGTCGCCGGCGCAGTGGCGATCGGGGCGCTGATCGTCGCGACATTTGCGATCGTGCTCGTCGCGGCGTCGGGGCCCTCGGTGCTCGTGCCGCGCAGCCGAGTGGTGTTCCCGGCCTGGGACGCCGGGCCGCTGTACTCGGTGATCTCCCGCCCGTTCACGGATCCCAACACGGTCGGGCTCGGCTTCAGCGCCGTGCTGGTGGCGATGATCGTGGCCTATGGGGTCGCCCTGGGGGCGGTGCGGGCGCTCTCGATGCGGATGATCGTCGCGGCAGTCGTCGCGCTGCACGTGATCCTGCTGATGAGCCCGCCGCTGCAGCTCAACGACGTGTGGAACTACCTCGGCTATGCGCACCTGGGCGCGCTGCACGGCTTCAACCCCTACGCGCACGTGATCAAGCAGGAGTTCTTCGATCCGGTATACGGGTTCACGACCTGGCACAACCTGCGAAGTCCGTACGGGTCGCTGTTCACGGCGCTCAGCTACCCGCTGGCGCTGGTGTCGCTCCCGGTCGCCTACTGGATTCTGAAGGTCGTCACGGTCCTGCTCAGCCTGTGCTTCGTGGCGCTCGTGTGGCAGTGCGCACGCCAGCTGGGACGCGATCCGCGGTTCGCGGTCGTGTTCGTGGCGCTCAACCCGATCTACCTGATCTACGCGGTCGGCGGGTTTCACAACGACTTCTTCATGCTGGTTCCCTCGATGGGGGCGATCTCCCTGGTCCTGGCCAAGCGCGACCGCGCGTCCGGGGCCGCGCTGGTGCTGGCGATCGCGGTCAAGTTCACCGCGGTGCTGTTGCTGCCGTTCCTGCTGGTCGCGGTGCGGACCCGGGACCGCCGGGTGCGGTTTTTGACCGGCGCCGCGCTCGCGGCTGTGCCGATGATCGCCCTCAGCGTGGCGCTGTTCGGGTTGTCGATCCCGAACCTGTCGGATCAGAGCTCGCTGCTGACGGACTTCAGCATTCCCAACCTGATCGGGTTGCTGATCGGGATCGGCGGCGGCACGCCCGGGCTGCTGCGCATCATGAGCGTGCTGGTGGTGCTGGTTGTCGCCTATGAGATCTACCGCCGCCGCGACTGGCTCTCGGGCGCCGGCTGGTCGACGTTCGCGCTGCTTGCGAGCCTCGCCTGGCTGGTGCCGTGGTACGTGATCTGGCTACTGCCGCTGGCCGCGCTGGCGACGAGCCCGTGGTTGCGCAGGACGGCGCTGCTCATGACCGTGTTCCTGGTCTTGACGTTCATGCCGGCGGCGCAGATCTACATGGACGCGCACCGCATCAACCCGCTGGGCAGCTCGGTGGGCAGGGCTTCGCAATCACATCAGAGCGAGCTGGCGAATTAGCAGAGATTGGCGGCTAAGCGGCGCTTTGTTAGCGTCGGCGCCCGTGCGAATCGAGTCTGCGCTTCCCGTATCGGCCTCCGGGCCGACTCCGGCTCCCGCTGCGCCGGCATCGAGACGAGCTCGGCTGGACCCCCTGGAGCTGATCCTGCTGGCCGCGTTCGGGGCGATGTCGATGTGGGTCGTGGCGTCGGATCTGTGGCAGACCGCGGCCCACGGTCTGGTGTGGACCGGCACCGACGGCTTCTTCATCGTCGACCAGATGCAGTACCTGGCGTGGATCCAGTCCGCCTCGCACCACCTGCTGATCTCGAACCTGTTCGTGCTGCGCTCGACCCCGTCGGACTACTTCCAGCCGGCGATCGCCATCTCGGGCGGGATCGCGGCGCTCGGGGTGGCCCCCTGGCTGGCGCTGCTGCTCTGGAAGCCGGTCGCGGTCGTGGTCACGTTCGGGGCGATTCGCGCTTACGCCTATCGCACCATGTCGGGCCGCGGTGAGCGGCTGGCGGTGATCGCACTGGGCCTGTTCTTTGGCTCGTTCACCGTCGTCTACGGGGCGTTCGGGATCGTCGGCGACATGATGCCCGGCTGGCTTTCCTGGGGTTATCCGTTCGGGCTCATCGCGGTCGCGCTGGTCGTGTTCGGGCTGCTGTCCTACGACCGTGCACGGAGCGCCGCCCGGCTTGTATGGGCACCGGGCCTGATGGGGGCCGTGGCCAGCATGCTGCACCCCTGGCAGGGCGAGGCGATGATTCTGATCATCGGCATCGCCGAGCTGATCCGCTGGCGCGAGCACACGCGCGGGCGGGGGCTGGGGCTCCCCATCCTGACCGTAGTGCTGACCGGCCTGCCGCTCACCTATTACCTGGCCCTGGGCCATTTCGATCTCAGTTGGGATTTGGCTCGAGTGGCCAGCAAGCACGCGTTCTCGTTCTGGTCGATCGCGCTCGGGGCCGCGCCGCTGGCGATCGTCGCGGCGCTCGGCTATCGCGGTCGGCCGCGGGACTTTCTCGAGCTCATGACCCGCACCTGGCCGCTGGCGGCGATCCTGATCTACGTTCTGTCGGCGAGCACGCTGAGCGCCACGCCACTGCACGCCTTCAACGGGATCACCTTTCCGCTGGCGGTGCTCGCGGTGACCGGAGTGACGCGCGCCCGCTCAGGACGGCTCCCGCGGCCGAAAGTTGTCGCGGTGGCGGTGATCCTGCTGGCGACGATCCCGGCCAATGCGTACGCGATGGCGATCGCGCACACCTACACCCATCCGGTCCCCGGCAACGCCAACTACATCACCCGCGACGAGCGCGACGCGCTCGCCTTCCTGCATCGAGACCCCGTCCCGGGGGGAGTCCTGACTCGCTTCTATCTCGGAGAAGTGGTGCCCGGGCGGACCGGGCGCCAGACGCTGGTCGGTGACTGCCTGTGGTCAGAGCCCCACTGCATCCGCCGCTCGCTGGCCGCCGACGCGCTGTTCGACGGTTCGATGTCGCCCGCGCGGGCGCGCCGGTTCGTGCGTCGCAGCGGGGCGCGGTTTCTGCTGGCGGACTGCCGGGGTCACGTCAACCTGGCGGCGCTGCTGGGACCGATGGTCGTCTCGGTGCGCCGCTTTGGCTGCGCCGCCGTGTACGAACTCGACCACGCCGGTGAGGCCCGAGGTCCTCTGGCAGAATTGACACGCGATGCGGCTGTTCGCGCTCCGAGGCGCCAATAGCGTCGAGGAAAACGAAGCCGGCGCGATCCTCGAGGCCACGGACCGGCTGATTCGCGCGCTGATGGAGCGCAACTCGCTGGTCCCTGAGGCCATGGTGAGCTGCATCTTCACGCTGACCGAGGACCTCAACGCCGAGTTCCCGGCCGTCGCGGCGCGGCGCTGGGGCTCGACCGGGTGCCGCTTCTGTGCGCTCGCGAGGTGCCGGTCCCAGGATCGCTGCCGCGCGTGATCCGCGCATTGGTGCACTACTACGCCGACGACGATCACAAGCCCAATCACGTCTATCTGGGCGAGGCGCGAGTGCTGCGGCGCGACCTCGAATCGGCACAATAGCCTCGATGGCTATCGAGTTCGGCGAGCGCATCCGGCGGATCCCGTCGTACCCGCTGGCGGCCGGCTATGACCTCGGCGCCGACGTGGCGATGCTCGCCTCCAACGAGTGCTGGCTTGCCCCGGGCGACGGGTGGTGGCCGCGGCGCAGGCGGCGCTGGCCGGCGCCCATCGCTACCCCGACCCCTCCTACGCCGAGCTGCGCGGCTCCCTGTCGCAGCGCTACGGGATCGCCAGGCAGCGCATCGCGCTGGGCAACGGCTCCTGCGACATCCTGCTGGCCGCCGGCGAGGCGCTGCTCGAGCCCGGTGCGGAGGTGGTCTACGCGTGGCCCGCGTTCAGCGTCTACCCGCACCTCGAGGCCGCCTCAGGCGCCCGGGGCATACAGGTCCCGCTCGACTCCGAGGACCGTCACGACCTCGAAGCGATGGCCGCCGAAGTCACCGTCGCCACGCGGCTCGTGCTGATCTGCAACCCCAACAACCCGACGTCGACGTCGGTGGCGCTCGACGAGGTGGAGCGCTTTCTGCAATCCGTCCCGCGCCACGTGTGCGTGATCCTCGACGAGGCCTACTGCGAGTACGCCTTGGCCCTCGGCGACACCTACGCCTCGCTCGAGCTCCTGCGGCGCTGGCCCAACCTCGTCCTGCTGCGGACGTTCTCGAAGGTCTACGGCCTCGCCGGGCTGCGGGTCGGGTACGCCTTGTGCGGGGACGAGCGGTTCAGGGCGGCCGTCGACCAGGTTCGCCAGCCGTTCTATCTCAACATCGCAGCCCAGGCCGCCGCGGTCGAGGCCCTGCGCCACCAGGACGAGGTCGAGCGGCGGGTCACGCGGACGGTCGCCGCCCGGATCGAGCTGTCCGAGGGCCTGCGGGAGCTCGGGCTATGGGTCGCCGAGTCCGACGCCAACTTCGTGTGGACCCATCTGCCCGAGGACGCGGTCGAGTCAGGCGTGGTGAGCGGGCTGGCCGAGCGCGGCGTGCTCGTCCGGGCCGGAGCCTCGCTGGGGCGAGAGAACTCGCTTCGGGTGACCGTCGGCAGCGATGCCGACAACGCGCGCTTCTTGAGCGCGATCGCGGAGCTTGTGTAATTGCGGAGCTCGTGTCTGTGGTCGCACAGAGCGCGATCAGCGCCTGGTGTGAAACACAGAGACGGCAACACCCGCTCCCAGGGGGACGGCCAGACCACGCCGCCGGTCAGGCCGGTCGCTGACCAGCCGGCCAAAAGCCGGCGATGATCACGATCGCGACGGTGGCGCACCTGCGCCCAGGTGATCGGTCGTCACGTTGCTGGCCTCCCCTCAGATGGTGGTTGGACGGTGGCAGTCGCCGCGCCGCTCAGGCGCCCGGCGGCAGCGACGATCACGAGCAGTGCAATCACGCACTCGGCGGGAACCTCGTACCGACCGCGGGCCGCCGAGCTCAGCCAGCCCGCCGACACCAACAGGCCTAGGTGGTGATACAGCTGCCCGGTCGTCCCGAGACCTTCGATCGCGCTGAGCTGCGCGGTGGTGCGGGCTCCGTTGAGGACCTCCTGAATGAGCCGGAGACGGATGGGATGACCCAGTGCCGCGAGAGGGTTGGCCGCCAAGTCCCAGTCTGAATCGAGCAGCTGGCTGGCGTCAGCCCCCTGTTGCCAGGCATACGCGATTCGAACGCGGGAAAGCGCGCGGCATACGTGGGATCCTTGCGGGCCTGTTCGAGCGCTTCACAGAGCAGGCCCGCCAGGTGGTCGTCTTAGCCCAGGAGGAGGCGCAGAGGCTCTGCCACGACTACGTCGGCACCGAGCACCTGCTGCTCGGGCTGTTGCGAGCAGAGGAGGGACTGGCGGCTCGTGTGCTGGAGTCGCTTGACGTCACGCTCGAACTCGCCCGGGCGCTGGTCGTGCAGATCATCGGCACCGGCGGTATAGCGACCGAGGGTCACATCCCGTTCACCCCGCAGGCCAAGCAGGCGCTCGAACGCTCGCTTCGCGAGGCGCTGAGCCTGGGCCACAACTACATCGGCACCGAGCACCTGCTGCTCGGACTCGTGGGCGACAGCGAGGGAGTCGCTGTCCGGATCCTGCTCGATTTCGATGCCTACCCGCAGAAGATCCACAACAAGACCATGCTGATGCTCTGGGACGTGGGGGCGCCGAGTTCAGCGCCGCGCTGGTCTGCCCAGGCCGCAGCTGACACCGAGATATCGGCGGGCCCGGAGCTGCCGAGCACCGCCGCCGACACCGACCTGGGCTGGCGAGAGCGCCCCATCGCCCTGGCGGCGCTCGGGGCTGCCGTGCTGGCCCGATTGGCGTTTGAGCCGAGCAGGACCGGCCCGCTTGAGCCACTGGAGATGCAACTGCTCGCGCGGCTCACGCTGGGACCGGCAGACGGGCCGCTCGCCGAACCCGGTGAGCTGTTCCAGTCATTGACAACCGCGTTGGCCTGCGACCGCGACGAACTGCGCAACGCCATCCGTGCCCTGGCAGGGCAGCGGCTGATCGTTGTTTGCGCCGAACAGGAGGATGACTACCGGATCTCGATCACGGCGACCGGCGTGACGAGGGTCCACGAGTGGCTTCGCCGTTCCGCCTCGCTGTTCGGCCAGTGGCCGCCGAACCATCCTGACGCCGACGATGTCACGACATAAGAGGTGCGTGAGGATTTCGCTGCCTCTCGCGGGCGAGTCTGACTCGAGCGTCCCCGGCGGCCATCGCTCAAACGTAAAGTGTTTGACGAGATGGCCTCGGGCCTGCTGCGCCGTGTGACTGCGTTGCTTGTCGCCGTCGCGATGACGGCGGGAATGGCAGCCTGCGGCGGGTCGTCCAAGCCGGCGTCGACCAGCACCGCTCGCCAGTCGGCCAAGACATCAGCGCAGACCGGCGCCGGCCTGACCCAGCTATCCACTGCCAGCGGCCCGGCATCCGGTCACTCGCGCGACCGTCTTGCCTCGGGCGTGCGACGCCTGCCGTGCCAGGAGCTCATCGGCACCCAGCCGCCCGAGCGCGACATGCACGTGGTCCTGGGAGTCGTGGCGCTGCCGACAAGTCCGCATCTGCGCCGCGCGCTGCAGACGGCGCGATCGGGCCTGCGCGATCCGTCGGCGCGCCTGTTTGCCAAGTGGGGCCTCGTCATCCGCCCCCGTGCCCGGCTGCGCCTGATCGTCCGACACGGGCTTTCGAATCAGCTCTCGATCGGTTGGGGCAACGCCGGCGAGGGCCATCGCGGCACCACGATCGTCGTCGGTGGCTGCACAGGACCTCCTGGCGCGAAGTGGCTCGCCTACGCCGGCGGCTACTACGTCCGCGACCCCATCTGCGCGCCGCTGATCGTCGCCGCGCACGGGCAGCGGCGACGGGTGCTGATCGGCGTTGGCAAGGCGTGCCCAGGGCAGCTCCCACCGCCCCAGCCGACGCAGGGGTAAGGGGCGGCTGCCGCGGCCCACGCACGGATCCCTCGAGGCACTCGCGCCTGGGCTACTTCCTGACTCGGAGTCATATCGTGTCCGCCACGGCCACTTTCTGACTCCGAGTCAACCGCATCGGGGGTGCCGCGCTTGTGCGCGGCCCCGGTGGTCTGCTAGAAACCGCGCCAGCGCATGACCGGCCACGACCGCCCGACGCCCTGCTGCACCCGCGCCGATTCCGGCTGGTCCTTCTGCGCGCGCTTCTACGCCTGGCGATTTAGCTAGGCGCTCGGCCACAGCCCCGCACCCGCGCAACCGCCGCGGGGATTCGCTCAGAGGTCGAGCGCCCACAGACCCGTGATGAGCTTCGCGCTCGACCTTCCGTACAGTTGCCAGGCGCTTTAGAAAGGACAAGTAGATGATGATCGTGATGAAACCGACGGCCACCGAAAAGGAGGTGCAGACTGTCGCCGACCGGGTGCGCGGTGTCGGCGCCCGCCCGCACGTCATCACCGGCGATGAACTGACCGTGGTCGCGGCGATCGGCGACTCCGAGCATGTGGCCCGTCTCGATCTCGAGGGAGCGCCGGGGGTCGACCACATGGTCCCGATCTCCAAGCCCTACAAGCTGGCCTCGAGCCAGGTCAAGCACGGGCGGCGCACCGTCCTGGACATCGCCGGGCGCAAGGTCGGCGGCGAGCACTTCGCGATGATCGCCGGCCCCTGCACGATCGAATCCCGGGAGCAGACGCTCCACACGGCCCAGATCGTCGCCGACGCCGGCGCGACCCTGTTCCGCGGCGGGGCCTACAAGCCGCGCACCTCGCCGTACGCGTTCGGAGGGCTGGGCCAGGAGGGCCTGCATCTGCTCGCCGATGCCAGGGAGCAGACCGGGCTGCCGATCGTCACCGAGGTGATGGACGTGCGCGACCTGGAGGCGGTGATGGAGGTCGCCGACGTGATCCAGATCGGCGCCCGCAACATGCAGAACTACAGCCTCCTGGCGGAGATCGGCCGGTGTGGCCGCCCGGCGCTGATCAAGCGCGGCCTCTCGAGCACCCTGGAAGAGCTGCTGATGGCCGCCGAATACATCCTCAAGGAAGGCAACGAGGCGGTGATGTTGTGCGAGCGCGGGATCCGCACGTTCGAGACCGCCTACCGCTTCACGCTTGATCTGATGGCCATCCCCGTGCTCAAGGAGATGACCCATCTGCCGGTGATCGTGGACCCCAGCCATGCGGCCGGCCGACGCGATCTGGTGATGCCGATGTCGCTGGCCGCCGCGGCCGCCGGTGCCGACGGGATCATCGTCGAGGTGCATCCCAACCCCGACGAGGCGATCTGCGACGCAGCGCAGCAGCTTGTCGCCGATGAGTTCGCCGACTACCTGGATCGGGTCCAGGCGGCCGCCGTGGTCGCCGGCAAGACGCTCTTCGACGTGACCGCTGCCCGCTGACGTGACGTTCACCGGTATCGAGCGCAGTGACGCGGTTCGCGACCAGCGGATCGAGCGCCTGGTCCCGCTGCGCTCCCCGCGCGAGCTGATCGAGGAGCTGCCGCTATCCGACGAGCACGCCGACGTGCTGGTGCGAGGCCGCTGCGACGTACAGGCGATCCTCGACTCAAACGACGATCGCCTGCTCGTCGTGGTCGGGCCGTGCAGCGTCCACGACGTCGAGGCGACCCGGGAGTACGCGCAGCGGCTGAGCCGGGAGGTCGGCAGGCTGGCGAGTGATCTGTGCGTAGCGATGCGGGTGTACTTCGAGAAGCCCCGGACGACGATCGGGTGGAAGGGGCTGATCAACGATCCCCACCTCGACGGCTCCAGCGACGTCAACACGGGTCTGCGGATGGCTCGGCGACTGCTGCTGGAGGTGCTGGCGCTGGGCCTGCCAGTCGGGTGCGAGTTCCTGGACCCGATCACGCCGCAGTACATCTCCGACGCCGTCTGCTGGGGGGCGATCGGCGCTCGGACTGTGGAGAGCCAGATCCATCGCCAGCTCGGCTCGGGCCTGTCGATGCCGGTCGGCTTCAAGAACCGGACCGACGGCAACATCCAGGTGGCGGTCGACGCCGTGCGCGCCGCGGCCGCCTCCCACGCGTTTGCCGGGATCGACGTAACGGGCACGCCGGCGATCCTGTACACGCGTGGCAACCACGATTGCCACGTGATCCTGCGTGGCGGCAAGGCAAGCCCCAACTACGGCGCCGAGCCGGTGGCCCACGCGATCGAGCTCCTGCGGGCGGCAGGGCTGCCACAGCGCCTGATGATCGATCTCAGCCACGACAACAGCGGCAAGGACCCCGAGCGCCAACCGGCGGTCGCGGACGCTGTCGCCGGCCAGATTGCCGCCGGCAACCGAGCGGTCGTCGGCGTCATGCTGGAGTCGTTTCTGGTCGCCGGCCGCCAGGATCTGCAAGGGCCCGAGGAGCTGGTCTACGGCCAGTCGATCACCGACGGCTGCATCGGCTGGGACACGACTGTCGCGGTGCTCGACGAGCTGGCCGCCGCGGTTCGAGCCCGCCGGCAAGTCGTCACGTAGTCTCCGCGCGGCATGCGCGTTGCGGTCCTCGGAGTCGGGCTGATCGGCGGTTCGGTCGGGCTCGCCGCGCGGCAGCGGCTGGGTGCCTCGGTGCGCGGTTATGACAGCTCGCCCGATGCGATGCAGCGCGCGCGGCAGCGAGGCGCGGTCGATCAGGCGGCCGAGTCGGTCGCCGAGGCTGTCCGCGATGCGCAGGCGGCGTTCGTGGCGGTCCCCGTCGGAGCCCTCCCTGAGCTGATCGACGAGATCCTCGGCGCCGCGCCCGCGGACTGCGTGGTGACCGACGTGGGCTCGACCAAGCGGGCGGTCGTCGCGGCCCACGAGGACGAGCGGTTCGTCGGCGGCCATCCGCTCGCGGGAGCTGAGAACGCGGGCGTCGAGCACGCCCGGGCGGACCTGTTCGAGGGCTGCACCTGGTATCTGACACCGACCTCCTGCACCAGCGGGGTCCTCTACGAGCGCCTGCACAGAATGCTGCACAGCCTCGGCGCGCAGCCAACGGCGATTGACGCGCAGAACCACGACCGGATCCTCGCGACGGTCTCTCACCTTCCTCACGTGCTCGCCAACGTGCTCGTCTCCCAGGCGGCGGGGACCCTCGCGGCGGGCCGCGAGCGGCTTCCCGCGACCGGCCCGAGCTTTCGCGACGCCACCCGGGTGGCGGGCGCCCCGAGCGCGATCTGGACCGATATCTACCTGTCCAACAGCGACGCCCTGACGGCTGAGCTCGACGACACGATCCAGCGCTTGGAGGCGATCCGGGCGGCGCTCCAGGCGGGCGACGGCAGGGCGATCGAGCAGTGGAACGATGCCGCCGCCGAGGATCGCAGGCGACTGCTCGAAGCCCAGCTGGCCGGCGGACCTCTGTTCGAGCTGCGGGCCTCGGTGCCCAACCGTCCGGGGGTGATCGCCGAGCTGGCGCTCGAGCTGGGGCGCGCGGGCGTGAACATCACCGACATGGCGCTGTACCCGGCGGCGGACATGAGCGAGGGAGTGGTCGCGCTGTGGATCGCCGGCGAGCAGGCCGCGTCCCAGGCGCAGGAGCTCGTCATCGGCCTCGGCTTCCCGGTGGCCCGAGCGTGAAGGCGAAGTTCACTCCCGGGGTGCGCTTGCGAGGGCGGATCGCACCGCCCCCGGACAAGTCGGTCTCCCACCGCGCCGCGATCGTCGGCGCGATGTCGTCACAGCCCGTGCGCGTTTCCAATTACCTGGACGCCGCCGACACCCGCTCCACGCTGGATGCGATCCAGTCGCTGGGGGCGATCGTCGAGCAGCCAGATCGGCAGGTCCTGATCCGCGGCTGCGGGATGCGCAACGCCCGCCCCTCGGCCGCGGCGATCGACGTCGGCAACGCAGGCACGCTGTTGCGACTGTTACCCGGCTGGCTGGCCTTTCAGCGAGGGGCCACCTTCACGCTCGACGGTGACGCCTCGATCCGCCGCCGTCCGGTCGACCGGATCGCCGAGCCGCTGACCAGGATGGGAGCGAGGATCGATGCCCGACAGGGGCGCTACGCCCCGTTCACGGTCTTCGGCGACGACCTGCGCGGGATCGACTACGCCCTCCCGGTGGCCAGCGCCCAGGTGAAGTCGTGCGTTCTGCTCGCGGGGCTGGCGACCGACCGGACGTCGGTGACCGAGACCCTCGTCACGCGGGACCACACCGAGCGGATGCTGCTCGCGGCCGGCGCCGCGGTCAGTCGGGAACAGGCCCACGGCCGTCTCAGGACCACAGTCGGCAACGTCGACGAGCTCGCAGTGGAGGAGGTGGCGGTGCCGGGGGATATGTCGAGTGCCGCGTTTCTGATCACCGCGGCGGTTCTGATCGCCGACTCGCACTTGGTGCTCGAGCGCGTGGGCGTCAACTGGACGCGGGCCGGCTTTCTACGGATCCTCGAGCGGATGGGGGCGGTCGTCATTGGGAGTGTCGAGCCCCAGGGTACGTTCGGGGCACACGAGCCGACCTGCGACCTCGAAGTCGCGCACGGTCCGATCCAGGCGACGACGGTCGGCCCCGACGAGGTCCCGCTGGCGATCGACGAGCTGCCGCTGGTGGCGTTGCTCGGGTGCTTTGCCGACGGCGAGACGGTCGTGCGCGGCGCCTCCGAGCTGCGCGTCAAGGAATCAGACCGGATCGCCACGGTGGTCGATGGCCTGCGCGGGCTGGGGGCCGATATCGAGGCGCTCGACGATGGCTTCGCGGTTCGGGGCACCGGAAGGCTGCGCGGGGGGCGACTCGAGGCGCACGGCGATCACCGCCTGGCGATGCTCGGTGTGATCGCCGGACTGGCCTCGCAGGAGGGAGTGGAGGTCGTCGGGGTGGAGACGGCGGAGGTCTCGTATCCGGGCTTTGCGGCCGACATCGCGACGCTGGCGCAAGCCTGATGGTGATCGCGATCGACGGTCCGGCCGGGGTGGGGAAGTCGACGGTGGCTCGCGCGGTCGCTGAACAGCTCGGCTTTACGTACCTGGACTCGGGCGCGATGTACCGCTCCGTCGCGCTCGCGGCCCTCGAGCGCCAAGCCGATCCGGCGGACGTGGCGGGCGAGGTGGCGATCGAGCCGGGCGAACGGATCATGCTCGACGGACGCGATGTCACCGCGGCAATCCGCGCCCCGGCGGTCTCCGAGCAGGCCTCGCGCGCAGCCGCAGACCCGGCGGTGCGGGCGGCGTTGGTCAAACAGCAGCGCCGCCTGCTGGCCAGCGGCGACTGGGTTGTGGAGGGCCGCGACATCGGGACCGTGGTGGCGCCCCACGCCGCGGTCAAGGTGTTCTTGACGGCAAGCCCGCACGCGCGGGCTGGGCGGCGGGCCGCCGAGCTGGGCGCCGACCCGGCGACCGTGCTGGCCGAGCAGACGATCCGCGATCAGCGCGACTCAGCCCGCGCGCATTCGCCGCTGCGGCCGGCCGACGGGGCCGAGGTGATCGACACCACCGAGCTGACGCTGCCCGATGTGGTCCAGGCGGTGCTGGCGCTCGTGCGCCGCGCGGCACGCTGAGCCTGGCGGCAGCAAGCGATCCCACGGTCGCGGGCAGCGGCCCGCTGGGTTCGGCTAGCCTCGGCCGACGATGAAGGTCGCGATCGTCGGCTACCCCAACGTCGGCAAGTCATCGCTCGTCAACCGGCTCACCGGGTCGCGCGAAGCGATCGTGCACGAACGCCCCGGGGTGACCAGAGACCGCAAGGAGCTCACGACCGACTGGAACGGGCGCCCGCTGACGCTGATCGACACCGGCGGCGTGGATCTCGACGATCGCGACGAGCTCGCCCGCCAGGTCCAGGATCAGGCTCGCGCGGCACTGGCCGCCGCCGCCGCCGCGGTGCTGGTGGTCGACGCCAAGGCGGGACTGCGCCCCGGCGACCAGGAGCTGGCCGACCTGCTCCGCCGGGCGCCGTTGCCGGTGCGAGTGGCGGCGAACAAGATCGACACCGCCGCCGACATTCCGCTGGCGGCCGAGTTCTACGCGCTCGGGCTGGGCGACCCGATCCCGGTGTCAGCCGCTCAGGGACTCGGCACGGGCGACCTGCTGGATGCGATCGCGGCGCTGGCGCCGGAGGATGAGCAGCAGGAGGGCGACGTGGACGCCGTCCGGCTGGCGGTGATCGGGCGTCCGAATGTCGGCAAGTCATCGCTCGTGAACCGCTTCGCAGGCATCGACGGGGGAGCGGTCGAACGCGTGATCGTCGCACCCGCCGCCGGCACCACCCGCGACGCGATCGACCTGCCGCTTCAGTTCCGCGGCCGAGACCTGATCCTGATCGACACCGCCGGGATCCGCCGCCAGGCCAAGGTGGGGGAGTCGATCGAGTACTACACCTCGCTGCGCTCGCGCCGCGCCGCGCAGCGCGCCGACGTCGCACTGGTGGTATGCGACGCGACCGACGGCATCACCAGCCAGGACATGCGGATCGCCGAGCTGGCGATGAAGAGCGGGTGCGCCACCGCGCTGGTGCTCAACAAGTGGGACATCGCGGAGGACATCGATCTCGAGCACGAACGCGCCCGCGCGCACCAGAAGCTCCGGCTCCGCCCGCGGGTCCTGACCGCCAGCGCTATGACCGGGCGCCATGTCGAGCGGCTGCTGATCGAGGCGGTGGCGCTTGCCGACCGCAGCGCAGGCCGGGTCCCGACGCCGCAGCTGAACCGGTTCCTATCCGAATTGGTGGCCGCGCGACAGCCACCGGTCGGCGCCGGCGGTCGGGGAGCGCGGTCAGGCCACCGGCTGCGGCTGCTGTTCATGACCCAGACGGCCGTCCGACCGCCGCGGTTCTCGATCCAGGTCAACTCGCGGGCGCGGGTGACCCGCGACTATGCCTACTTCATCGAGAACCGGCTGCGCGAGCGGTATGGCCTCGACGGGGTGCCGGTGATAATCGACTTCGTCGCGCGCAACGAGCGGCGATCCGCCGGTGCCCGCGGCGCGGCCGCTTGACGCTAACGACCTAACATCTGGGCATGCGCTATCTGATGTTGATGTGGGCCGACACCGATGCGGCAGGCGGCGACGAGAGTGACCTCCAGGCGTGGGTGGATTTCGACGCGCAGGTCAAAGCTGCCGGCGCGTTTGTCCTGAACGGCGCGCTCGCGCCCGCGGCCTCTGAGGCCCGTCTCGTGCAGACCGCGATCGCCGGGCATGCGCTCGACGAGGCGGTCCAACGCCGGCCTTTCGCCGACGGCGAACGCCAGATCCAGGCGTTCTACATCATGGAGTGCGACACCATGGACGCCGCTGTGGAGTGGGCGCACAAGCTGCCCACTTACGGGTACGTCGAGGTCCGCGAGCTGCTGCAGTATTGATCGCCCGTTGTCGGGCGCGCACGGTTTCGATGATGTGCATGGGGACGACGTCACGTAGGTAGCGGTCGGTGACCGAAAGGGTGGTGTGTTGGAGCGCGTCACGGATGACGTTGATCGGGGTCTGCTCGCGGGCAAGCTCGGCCGCATAGGTGTGTCTGAGCCTGTGGGCGTGCACGCGCCGCTCAATCCCGGCTCTGGCCGCCAGGCGCGGGAGCAGGTAGCGGACATAGCTTGGTCCAGGCGACCGCCGGCAAGGGTGCAGAAGATCGGTGCGCGGGCGCCGGGCGACAGCCGCCGGCGGCGATCAAGCCAGCGCTGAAGCAAGGCGGCGGTTTGCCCGACGGTGCGCGAGCGGTCGCCTTTGCCGTGGCGCACCGGCAGCCTCCCGGCGGTCAGCACCTCCGGCGGCCGCCGGCGAGCGGGCCGCTTGGGCTTGCCGGGTCGGCGCCGGCGAGGCCTCTGCGCCGAGCTGGTCGACGAGCTTCGCGTCGGGGAGCTGGCTGGGGGTCCGTCAGCGACGGCCACAACGCGATGCGGTCACGAAAATGTCCATTTTCGTGATCATTTCGCCGGCGTCGGACGGCTCCTAGCGTAAGGAGTCTGGCAGCTGTCGGACGATCCCGAATCGGCGGCGTTTGAAAACGCCCGAGCCGGTGTGGTGCGTGCTAGCTAGGAGACGAAGAATGGGTGTACGCCATCGCCTCGCGATCTTCGCGAGCATGTTCGCGGTCGCTGCCTGTGCCGCCCCGGCTGCATCCGGCGCCGATCAGAGTTCTTGGCCCGCTGCACAACGAGCGTCGGCCACGTCCTCAACCGCTAGTGGCCGCCAAGCTGCCGACTCCGAAATCACATGTGTCCCGGGAGGGGACAACCCGCACAAGTCCACGCATGTCCCAGGGACCATCAACGTGATTGTGAATGTCACTTGTACGGGGCCCGTCACGCAAATCACAATTCGCTGCGGTTTCTACTACAACGGCGCCCTCACGTATGTAGGGCCCTCAAAATCGTTTTCCGGCAGGGCTACTGCCTCAACGAACGCAGCCGTGCCGTGTAAATCCGGCTATTACCAAGGCTATATCTCGTACAGCGTCAAGTTCCCACCGGGCTATGAGCCACCAACGGGTGGAGGCTCGGGCGCCGACAACCCCAACGTAGTCAAGATCACCTGTTGACCCACTGACGCGGCTTGTCCGGCCGCTGGTGAGGCGCCGCGACAGCTAACTGGGGCGCTGCCATCCAATCCCGGTCATAGGCACCTTGTTGACACGGTCTCCGTCGTAGGCGAGCGAAGCGTCGGGCCCAATGGGCCATGCATCGAGACCCTGCGCACCGAGAATGGCCTCGATCAGTCCAGCGCTGCCGCCGACGAGGGTCGAGTCGAAGTCGACCTCGGTGGCGACAAGCCACGAATGGTCGCCCGGCCAGACCAGGTTCGGCGATTGCGGTTCAAAGCCGCGCAAGCCCGATGCGTTGCCAAGCTGGGACGCCGCGGACAGGGGCCCGGTGAGCAGCACGTAGTCTCGCTCGGGGAGGGTCAGGCGAGCGCGAATCAACTCATCCCCCGTGAATGTGCCCTCGATCCACCCCCAACCGGTCCATACAGCGAAGAAGCAGTCCGCGGCGTCCGACGTATGTTTGGCCAGCAGTTCGCACAGGGCCTCGAGCGTGTGGGGCGCGAGGTTCCCGCGCGCCGGGTCTCCGCCGGGCCAGAGCGACCCCGTGTAGTTGAACGGGTCCGCCGAGCCCACGAGCGCGTGCCACTGCATCAACGGATGCGCGGTACGGCCTGTCGCGGAAGCTACGCTCTGCCAGCTCACTGGGCGACCGTCGCTATCGCTCGCCGGGTGGCAGATCCGCGCGTACGCCCGGTAGCCGCTCGGGACCTGGCCCGTCACGGCGCCGACCTCGCCCCGTAGCCGTGGCGCAATCCACGCTCCAGCCGAGGCATCGTGTGCGACCGTGGCATCGCCCATCACCAGAGGGAGTCTCGCTCTTCTGACGGGGGAATGCGTTGAGGGGTCGGTAGAGAGTTCGTACGGAAAACTCAGTTAGGCAACTCCCGTGCCGGTGGCCGCCAGCCGGGCGCACCCGGCCTGGCCCCCGGTGCCTGACCGAGGCGCTGACCGAGGCCGCGAAGGCCGCCGCGCGCACCAAGGGCATGTATTTCGCTGCCCATCACGCGCAGCTGCGTGGCCGCCGCGGCGAACCCAAAGCGATCGGCGCCACCCGCCACGACATCCTGACCGCCTACTACTACATCGTCCGCGACCGGGTCCCGTTCCGCGAGCTGGGACCCGACTGGCTGCGGCGTCGCTACTCGCCCGAGCACCGCGCCCGCCGGCTGCAAAAACAACTCGAAGCACTCGGCTACCAGGTCACGATCAAAGCCAATCCGGAGCGCGAGGCGGCCCCCGATCAGGAGGTGCCCGCAACCGCCTGAACGTGCGCCAACCGCAGCCGGCCCACCGACGCCGCCCCGGGTGGTGCCGACGTCTGCTGCCCAAGCGTTGGCGGCGACCGGGGGGATTCACATATCAGGTACCATTTTCCGGTCCCGCGAGCACGATCGAAGGAGGAGGTTCCCTGATCGAAGGGACCACCAGACGTACGCCGGCACCGCCAGCATCACTCAATCAGCGATTAGGAGACTGTCCTCACGATGTTCATGACTTCCCCTCGATTTTCTCGTCGTGGTTCACGGATGGTGCGTCATGGCGCGCTTGCCACGCTGCTCGCCACGGCCGCGGCGACGGCGGTCGCCGCGCCGGCGTCGGCGACACAGACCGGACCGGTCACGCCAGTCGGTAGCATCACCTTCAGTCCAGCCGGAGGCTCAGCCGTTCGCATGCCCCCGCTGCCTACTACCGACGTCACAAGCGCCGCAGCCCGTCACGGCTGCTACTTTGGCAAGATCTGCGGATACGAGGGGCAGAATTACGGCGGCACGTACCGGTACGCGTTCAAAGGGCAGTACAGCAACTTCCAGAATCTCGCCGGAAGCTGCTTCTCGTTCGATGCCGGCTTCACCTTCAACGACTGCGCGCAGTCCGTCTACAACAACTACGGTTCATGTGATGGCGGAACCTGGTTCTGGAACGCCGGATTTGGCGGACGCGACTTCAACAACAATGTATTTACCGGAGCCGCGAAGCTCGGAAAGAACAGCGGCCAGTTCTCCTCGGTAATCCCCTGTTACTACTAGGGCCGGATGCTGCGTGAGCGCGGCGATTGGGCGAAGTGGGCCGCCCATGCGGCAGGCACAACCGTCTTAGTCGTTCTTCTTGTTAGTGCGCTGTCGGCGTGCGGTCGCGACGCAAACGCGCCGCGACCGCACGCGCGCCATGCCGCCGGCACAATCCGGCACGACTGGAGTTCATCGCGGGCGGGCCTGTCCCCACTGCCGTCACGAGCCATCAAGTTCATGGCAAATGCGGGCAGCTTCCCGGCCGATCGGCTGATGCTCTCCGCAGCCGAAGCGCTGCTCACGACGAGGTGCATGAACGATGCCGGGTTCAAGTACTATCCGGGCGTACCACTGGCGAGTCCTCCGACCCCGTTGGCCATGGACCTGTACACGGTTGACGGGCGCCCGCCGCCAGAAGCCGCGAACCTCGCTGCCCGGAGCAGAGTTGGATACGGCCTTTTTGCCTTCTTCACTGCTCTCGGTCGACAGGCTGCGTCGGGTGGTCCAAACGTGCAACGAAATCAGCGGTATGTCGCGTCGTTGGGAGCGGCTGCGCAGCGGCGGTATGACGCCGTGCTGCTGGGCGTGGGGAGCCCGCAGCGCACTGTGGCGTTCCACGACATAACCCTGTCGTACACAAACGCGGGCTGTCACTCGCGCGCCCTGGCGAAGTTATATGGGAGCGTCCGGATGGCCGAGCTGGCAACGGCGATCGGGGAATATGCGTTTGGCCTTGTTGATGCGCAAACCAAGGCCAACCAGGGTGTCCGCGTCCGTCTCGCGGCGTGGTCAAACTGTTTTGTCGGTAGCACCCACATGAGAGTTGCGAATCCGAATGACGCCGCTGCTCTGGCGCAGGAGCGATACGCCCGCGTGGGTCCAACCCGCACGGCCCATACTTACGAACGGGCGCTGGCGGTTGCGGATGGGCGATGCCAGTACAGCTCCGGGCTGGCCCAGACGTTCTCTGCGACTTTCCACGCGCTGGCCAACGCACTGCCGCACAGTCTGGCCCGCACCGTCGAAAGATCGGCGGCTATCGCTGCTCTGGCGGCTACGCATGCGCGTGCCGTCGTGCACGGCAACCGATGAGAGTCAGCAACTGTCGATCATTGGCCTGAAGAGACTCGGGTCGATGTCCTCGTTGATGTGCACGTCCAGAGCGTCGATGGTTTGGAAGACGCCATCGTCGAGATAGGCGTGGACGCTCAAGATCAGACCGTATTCGGTGTCGACCTCCAGACGGTAGCGGTCGGCGTAGGCCCCGAGAACTCGCAGCGCCGAGGTGCTCATTGGTGAGGAAGTTGGCCATGCGTCGGCGATCATCACCGGTCGAGCAGCTCGCGTGCTGGAGCCAAGCGTGGTGAAGCGCAGAGCGCCGATCAGGTTGGCGGGATCAAGAAACGAGTCAGCGCCTTCCCCCAGCCAGGCGGGGGTTGGACAATCGTCACTCGAGTGCACGCCCTGCAGGGGGCTAGAACTCCACCAGGTCGCGCCGACGCGCGTCGCCACCGCGCCGTCCTGTACGCCTCCGGTCAGTTCGACGCGAAGCCGGTCCGGGGCAGCTCGCCAGATGGACAGAACCATCTCAGTCTCTGCGCCGGCGGGAAGGTCAAGAAGTTCGACGTCACGTTCGCGGGGACCGCGGCTTTGTCTTGCCGTTACCGCCCGCACGTGGTCATGCCAGATCCGGTAACGCACGCTCAGCGTGGCGGCGGCCGTTGCACCGCTCAGTACTCGAACTAGGCCGGGAGCGTCGCTGATCGCCAAAGCATAGCTCGGCGCTTGCACGTGGATCCCTGTGTCCTCCGCTCAAGCACAAACCCAACACCAGAGACCGCGTGCACGTCGCCGTAGACCTTTGTGAGCGCGTTGGCGACGACCGCAGGCTCGGCCACGGAGCGCGCCGGGTGAGCTGGCTGCTCGGTGGTGTTCGGCAGGTACTCGCTCACTCGGCAGGCTGTTGGTCGTCTTGGCCCACCAGACCTTGTGACTCGACCCGACCGGCCGGGGAGCGACGCGCGCGACGAAACGACGCGATGTGGGACCGCAGCGCGGACGAGTGCTCGCCGGCACGAACGCGCGCCAACAGGCCCTGAGCGTCCTTGGGGCTGATCGCGCCCTCCTCGACAGCCGATCGCAGGCTTGCTTAGGCGTGGCGGATCCGGATGTCACGAACGACGGCGTTGGCCTCGCCGACGTCGCTGGCTGCTCGCAGCCGCGCGGCCTCCTCAGCCGTCAGCCGCCCCCGATTTCACCAGCCGTTCGGGGCGTTGCACCCAGGCGTTTGAGGCTGCGGCTGCGAAGCGCGCCTTGATCGGGTTTGGGTTCCATGCGCCGGACGATATCAATACACTGTGTCGCTGTCAATGCACGATGTCGGCGTTGGTGCGCTGCGTAAACTAGCGGCGTGCCCAAGCTGTGGAGCGACACGATCCAGACGCATCGCAACCAGGTGCGAGACGCGGTCATCCAGACGACCGCAGCCCTCGTGGCAAAGCACGGCCTGCGAGCGGTGACCATGTCGCAGATCGCCCAAGACGCCGGGATCGGGCGGGCCACGCTCTACAAATACTTTCCCGACGTGGAGGCGATCCTGTTGGCTTGGCACGAGCGCCACGTCTCCGAGCACCTGGGCCAGCTCGATCAGCTGCGCGATCGGCATGCCGACCCCGCAGAGGCGCTGCGTGAGGTCCTCCACGCCTACGCCCTCATCGCCTATGAGGTCGCCCATCAGAACCACGGCGCCGATCTAACCGCGCTCGTGCACGCCGGCGCGCACATGGACACGGCAACCCACCACCTCACCCGACTCATCGAGCAGCTCATCGACGAAGCCGCCCGCGGGGGCCAACTCCGAAACGACGTAGCCCCCCCAGAGCTAGCCGCCTACTGTCTTCACGCGCTCGACGCGGCCAGCTCCCTGACCTCCAAGGCAGCCGTCAACCGGCTGGTCACCGTCACCCTCGCCGGCCTAGAGCACGCCCAAAGCCGGTAAAAGATCGCTCCGAATGTCCATCCGAGCGACGCCGTAAGTTCCGCGGGGAATGATCCATTCCCCGCGACATCACCGATCGGCCTGTCAGCGGCGGCGGGCAATTACGGTCCTGGGCCGCGGGGCCTCGCCGGCGCATTCCCTGCGATGAGCCCGGCGAGGCCTTCGAGTCGGCGGCTGCGGGCGGTGCGCGAGCGGCCGACGCTCGGCGCCGCGGCCGCCGCGTTCCTGGCCCAGCCAGACCTGGCGGCCTCGAGCCGACGGTCCTACGCCCAGACGCTCGGGCGTCTGCAGACGGCGCTCGGCGAGGGCCGCCTGCTTGACCGGATCGGCGGTCGGGAGCTCGAGCGCGCCGTCTGGGAGGCGTGGGGGCAGACCGCGCCGGCGACGTGGAACCGCCATGTCGCGACGCTGCGATCGTTTGCCAGCTTCGGCGCGCGGCATGGCTGGCTGGAGGCTGGCCTCGCCGACGGGCTTGCGCGCCGGCGCGAGCCCGCGGATCGCACTCGCGCGATCCCGTACCCCCAGTTGGAGCAGCTGTGGCGACGCGACGACGTCGCTGTCCGGGAGAAGGCGCTGTGGCGGCTGCTCTATGAGACCGCCGCACGGGCGCAGGAAGTCCTCTCGCTCGACGTCGACGACGTCGATCTGGACAACCGCCGGGCGCGGGTGCGCTCCAAGGGCGGCGACACCGACTGGCTGCACCTGCAGACCGGCTCAGCTCGACTCCTGCCGCGGCTGGTCGCCGGCCGCGCTCGCGGCCCGGTGTTCCTCGCCGATCGCCGGCCGGCGCCGACGAGGACGCCCGCCACCGCGGACCTGTGCCCGTACACCGGCCGGGCACGTTGTCTTACCGCCGCGCGGAGGAGATCTTCAGCTCGGCGTCGGGCGGGTGGACGCTCATCAGCTGCGCCACTCGGCGCTCACCCACCTCGCCGAGGCCGACGTGTCGCTGCCGTTGCTGATGGCCAAGTCCCGGCATCAGTCGCTGCGGTCGCTGCAGCGCTACGCCCGGCCCGGACCCGAGGCGGTGGCCGCCATGACCGCCGCCCACGATCCCGAACGGCGCCGGCGGTGAGCGCATGACCCCGGCGCAAGTGCTGCAGTTCGAGCGCCGCGGCGGTCGCGGGGGCCCGCCCGCTGACTACGGCCGCTTCGCCGGAGAGCTGTCGGCCGACGAGTGGCCGCGTGCTTCTTCTTCGATGACACCGACCGGCGGTTGATCGCCCGCCGACGCGGTCAGCACAGCCGGCTGGGGTTCGCGGTGCAGCTGGGCACGGTGCGCTACCTCGGCCGGTTTCTGGAGGACCCCGCTGCGGTCCCGGCCAGCGTGGTGGGCTTCTGCGCCCGGGAGATCGGGGTGCCGACCGGCACCGACCTGAGTGACTATGGCCGCGGGCGGTGGCGGTGGGCTCACCAGGATGAGATTCGCGCGGCCTACGGCTACCGGCCGCTGAGCACGCCCGGTGTCGAAGCCGAGCTGGTTGCGTGGCCGCGGGCGCGGGCGTGGGTGAGCGCCGAAAGCCAGCAGGCCCTGTTCGCCCGCGGTCGAGCACCTGATGGCCTGCAAGGTGCTGCTACCCGGGGCGAGCACGCTCTGGCGGCTGGTTGCTGGCGCGCGCGAGCATGCCAACGAGCGCGGCTGGCGACTGCTCACAGACTCGCTCGACGACGCCCAGTGCGCTCGCCTGGAGGGCCTGTTGGTCGTCCCGGCGGGCGGGCGGGAGTCCGAGCTTGAGCGGCTGCGCCACCCGCCGGTCGTGCCCACGATCGCCGGGCTGATTGCGGCGCTTGAGCGCCTGCGCGAGCTGCGGGCCCTGGCCGCCGGGCTCGGCGGGACCGCCGAGTTGCCCGTGGCGCGCACCCGGGCGTTGACGGGTGGACGCCCGCACCCGCCGCGCCGGCGACCTGGCCCGGATGTCTGACGCGCGGCGGCTGGCCACCTCGGTGGCGTTTGTCTCGGTCGCGGTCGAGCACGGCCAGGACGACACGATCGAGCACTTCGATCGCCTGCACTATTGAGTCACGTTTTTTTTGAGCAAAAACGTGACCCTATGGCGGGGTCTGGGCGGGGGTTGAGCGCAAACGTGACTCGACGACGCGAGAGGGACTTTCGTTGCCGGCTCAGGGACGGACGGTGAACGTCGCCGTACCGAATGGTCGAACGGGGTGCTCGAGGTTCCCGAATTGCCCGCGGTCCATCACGGTGACCGCAACGTTATAGGTGCCCGGGCATAGCGTCTGGCCTATGACCGCGCTGATCGGGTCGCTCCAGAGATCTCCGCGCAGTGCATTGGGATTCCCGGTCCCGCCGGGGAAGGTAAACCGCGGACAGCGAGTCCCGGTGAACCGGTAGTTGTAGTCGGCACCGTTGAGCAGTACCCGAAAGTGGATTTTGAACTTCGTGTGCGGGCCGCCGATTGTGGGGGTCACCCAGACGCGGTTGGGGTTCGAGGGGTCGCGCTCGCCGCTCGCGATAGCGCCGTCGGGGGTCCGGGCTCGGGCGGCGCGATCACCCGGTTGGCCTTAGCAAAGTTTCCGATCCGCTTGATCACGTGCCCGTTGGCGGCATACCAGATCATCGGAGCCTTGGGTCCCCGAAACTGGCGGTCGACCTGGACGGCGGCGACATTGTCATGAACCGGCACCGCGACTCTGAGGCTGTGCTTGTAAACCGGCGCCCCATACAGGGCGCGCGCTGGCTGGCGGGGCAGCACGAACACGACCTTCGCCACCCCGTCGGGGACCACCAGGGTCAGCCGCGTCCGCGTTGCACCACCCGCAAATGAGCGGCCAGCGCCGTCTGTCCCAAACGAGTTTGCCGGCTTCGATGTCGGCGGCGGTTGCGCTACCCCCGCCGCCGTTGGCGCTAAATACGCTCAGGGTCTCGCCGCGCCTGGCTTGACGAGTCATATCGCGGCGTGCCTGCTCGCGCAGACGGCGCGGAAATTGATTCACAGACGCGGCGATCTCACCGGCCGTGGCAGGCTTTAGCGGGACGAAGAACAGTCGCTCGCCCCATGGAGTGGTCGTTGCGTAGCGGATCAGCGAGACATCCGGGGCTCCACCCGCGAGCGCGATCGCAGGGGCCGGGCCGACCGCGTTCTTGGGATACGAGCGGTCGGTGCTGGTCTGAGGACGCCGCAGTACCGCCAGGATGTCGATCAACTGCTGTCGGCCTGGCACGGCAGGGCTCGCGGTCAAGTGCTTGGGGCTTTGCTTGACCTCCGTTAGCGCGACCACCGCGACCCCGACCGCAATCAGCGCCGCCAGCAAGACGGGGATCGCGCGCAGGCTCGTGAGGGTGGTGACCGCGCGAGCCCGTGGGCGCGGCAGGCGCGCGGCGGCCAGGCGCACACGGCGCTGGCTGGCCGCCCGCAGCTCCTGCTCGAGCGCGTCGATGAAGTCACTCATCGCTGTTCCTCCTCAAATCGGGATCGAAGCGCACCCAACGCCCGGCTCACGCGCTTACGCGCCGCGTGCTCGGAGACCGCCTCCTCGCGCGCGATCTGCCTATAGGGCTCGTCATGCAACACCCGCGCCTCTAGCGCCCGCGCTGCCCAGCGGGCAGACCGGCCAGCAGCCCATCAAATCCCAGACGATTGAGCGCCAGGTCGGCCGGGTCAAGCTCGGGAACACCCACGCCCAGCCGCCGGCACATCCGCGCCTCGACCGCGCCCCGACGAGCGGCGTCGGCGAGCTTTTTATGCGCGATTCCCGCAAGCCACGCGCCCCCGCTCCCCCGCGCCGGGTCAAAGCGGCGGCGGTAAACGAGCGCGGTCACGAACACCTCCGCAACCAGATCACCCACGTCACCAGGCTCCGCGCGGCGCGCCACCAACGCCAACACCATCTGCACGTGACGGCGATAAAAGACCGCGAACGTATCCGGATCGCCAGGCGTCGCCGCCAACAGCTCAGCATCAGAACGGGGATCCCCGTCAGCGATTTCACCCTTCTTCGCGCCAGCCCCTCAAAACGTGACCAGCGCCACACAAAGATTCTCGACCACCTAGGGCGTAACTTCACACGTGCGCGAGACCACACGTGGAGTCAAGCTCTCCTGGGGGCGATGGCTCACGGCGGGTGCCGACAGGCGCTTACACGGCCTCACAGCGCCTTAAGGCGGCGCCGTGGGGCGGGTGAGGCGCCGAGGCGAACGTCGCCTGGCACGCCTGCGAGCCCAGACTCTTCAAGCGATCTACGACACCCACCAGAACGCCGCCCGGGCCAACATGAGCGCGGTCGCCACTGCTGCCCGCGTCAGCCGTCCCACCGCCTACCACGTCGTACGACGCCACCAAGCCACCATCCGCCACCGACCGAAATGAAGCAGCCTCCCAAGCAAAGCAATAGCGCCCGCGTGGTCCCGCGCTACCACGTTCCTCGATCACAGGTGAGGCCCAACTCACGCGGGCAACAGGGGAAGGTCCAGATCCACATCAGCCGCGGCCCAGCGGCGTTCACCGCCGCCAAGCCGCACGATCCTCCGTCGCCACAAGCGACGGTCAGACTCCCGCGGTCATCCGTGGATCGGGTCCGCCTCCCAAAGTGTGCAGCGCGCGATCGACGGTCCGCACGATCCCTCGCGGGTCGCGCACCCCTCTGAACGAGAAGTCGAACTCGGACTCGCCGGCGGTGTCGAAGTCGACGGTCCCGATTCGCACGATCCGCTGGGTCAGCGACTGGGTGGCGGTGACGTTCTGGACCCGCTCGAGCCGGGTCTGATGGAGCTCGCGGGACAGCAGCCCGGACTCGATCGTCAGCCGCCGGTTGGTGATCGAGTAGGTCGTCTGCACGCGGCGCAGCTGAGCCACGGCGAGCAGGAGGACGAACACCACCACGACGACGATCACGATCCAGCCGATCTGCACCCGGCCGCTGGTGATCGCGCTCACGATCCCGGCGACCGCTCCCGCGACCACGCACACGAACACGCCCTTGATGAGCAGCGCCGCCAGCGACAGCCACGACGGGTGACCGTGGAAGTAGATGACCTCGCCGGGCTCGGGATCCACGCGCTGAGAGTAGACGCTGACGGGGGCATCCTCGGCGGGCTCTAGATTCGGGGATTCATGAGCCACGGCGATGAGCGCCCCACATATGCGGTCGTACCTCTCACCCGCACGCGCGCGGTCACGGGATCGTTCGACTACCTGCTCACCGAGGAGCGACGACGAATCGCGGTCGGCTCGGTGCTCCGCGTTCCCTTCGGCCGCCAGCGGCCGCTCGGGGTCGTGGTCGATCTCTCCCAGGACTCCGAGCTCGATCCCGACCGGCTCGCGCAGCCCGAGGCCGTGCTCGACCTCTCCCTGCCAGACGAGCTGGTCGACCTGGCGGCCTGGATCGCGCGCGAATACTGCTCCACGACCGCGCGTGCCCTGAGTCTGATGCTCGCTCCGGGCGCGGCCGCCGGGATGCGCGCCAAGCGCTCGCTGGTCGCCGAGCTGACGGCCGCCGGCCGCCAGCGCTCCAGGACCCGGCCAGCCGTCTCACCGAGCGACAGCGAGCGCAGCTGCAGGCCCTGCGCGTCCAGGGGCCGACGGTCGCCGCGGAGCTGGGGACCAGCAGCCTGCGCCGCCTGCAGGCCCGCGCGTTGGTTGAGATCTCAAGAAACGTGTGCGCCCGCGTCGTCCGGCGGCTCGACCGCTGGGCAGCGCCGCCGCCACGGCGCCGCCGCTGACCGCTCACCAGCGTGCCGCACTGTCGGCGCTCGACCGCCCTGGCGGGCGATCCGCAGCCGGGCCACGGTTTCCTGCTGCACGGCGTCACCGGCTCGGGCAAGACCGAGGTCTATCTGCATGCGGTGCAGGCGGCGCTCCAGGCCGGCCGCTCGGCGATCGTGCTGGTGCCCGAGATCGCTCTGACGCCACAGGTGCTGTGGCGCTTTCAGGCGCGCTTCGGCGACGTGGTCGCGGTCCTGCATTCGGCGCTTGGCCGCGGCAAGCGCCACGACGAATGGCTGCGACTTCGCAGCGGCGAGGCGAGGGTGTGCGTGGGTCCGCGCTCGGCGGTGTTCGCCCCGGTGAGCGAGCTCGGCCTGATCATCGTCGATGAGGAGCAGGAGAGCTCCTACAAGCACGAGGGGGACCCGCGTTACGACGCGCGCAGTGTCGCCCAGCGCCGAGCGGCGCAGTCGGGCGCGGTGCTGCTCTTCGGCAGCGCCACGCCGCGGCCCGAGACCATGCTCGCGATGACCAGGCTGCGCCTTCCCGAGCGGGTGGATCGGCGTCCGCTCCCGGCCGTCGAGGTACTCGACATGCGCGGCCACCACCGGCCGCTTCATCCCCAGACGCGCATGGCGCTCGCCGACCTGCGCCGCGCCGGGGGCAAGGCGATCGTGCTGCTCAACCGCCGCGGCTGGTCGAACTTCCTCTCCTGTCAGTCCTGCGGGCGGGTCTGGCTGTGTCCCAACTGCGAGGTTGCGCTGGTGCTGCATAGCCGGATGAAGCGCGTTCGTCGCCTGTCACCACTGCGGTCACCGCGAACCGGTCCCCACTCGCTGCCCGGCCTGCGCGTCGGTGTCGGTCGCGCGCCACGGTGCTGGCACCGAGCGGATCGAGCACGAGCTGCGCGACGCCCTCGCCTCAGACGGCTTTCCGATCTTTCGCCTCGATGCCGACTCGGCGACGCTGCACCGCCGCGCCGGGATCCTGCAACGGTTCGCCACCGCCGACGCGGGGGTGCTGGTGGGGACGCAGATGGTCGCCAAGGGCCATGACTTCCCCGACGTCTCCCTGGGCGTGGTGCTCGATGCCGACCAGACATTGCGCTTCCCCGACTTCCGCGCCGAAGAGCGAACGTTCGCGCTCGTCACCCAGCTGGCCGGGCGCATCGGCCGCGGTGCGGCAGGCGGGCGGGTGCTGGTTCAGACGCTGGCGCCGGAGGCGCGCCCGATCCGCTTTGCCACCGAGCACGACTCCGACGGCTTCGTGGCCGGGGAGCTGGAGCGCCGCCAAGCGCTGGCCTACCCGCCGTTCGCGACCCTGATCCGGGTCGTCTCCTCGGCTGTCGACGAGGCGCTGGCGCTGACGACGGCCGAGGCCATCGCCGCCGAGCTCGATCTGCGGGACGGCGCGGTGCTCGGGCCGGCGCCGCTGTTCAGGCTGCGGGGCCGCGCACGCGCCCAGGTCGTCGTCAAGGCGAGCGAGCGCAGCACGGCGATCGACGCCGTGGGCAGCGCCGTCGACCGGGTCGCACCGGCGGCCGCCAGGCGCGGTGCCAGCGTCAGCGTGGACGTCGATCCCCAGTAGCCCACTACTGCACGCCAGCCCGGCTCACGCTCCCAAGCGACGCCCCGGCAGCAGCGGGAACGAGCGGTCAGCCCTGGACGGCAGGATGTAGTTGGCCCGCTTGAGCATGAAGATGAACTCGTTGATCCCGTTGTTGGCCGTTTCGGTCATGGCCGGATTCTGAAGCTGCGCGTGGGCGGCGTTCATCGCCGTGCGAGTCCTGACGAAGTCGGCGACCGATCTGTGGATGGAGACGAAGTGAAGCCCCGCCTGACCGCCGTCGATCGTGTTGAAGTCGCGGCGGATGATCACCGGCCTGCCGTGGCGCCGGGCGCGACCGACTGACTGGGAGTGCCCGATCATCTCGGTGTAGCGACGACGTAACGGCGTTATCCCCAGGTTACGGGCGAGGCGCCAGACTGTCCCGGCAATAGCCGAAAGACGTGCGAGACAGTCAACCCAAACCATGCTCACCGATGTGCTCGCCGCGCGACGCGGCGTCGTGGCGCTCCTCGCGATCGCCGCCTGTGTGGTCGCGGCGGGATGCGGCAGCAGCTCCCCGCAGAGCCCGACCCACTCGTCGACCGCCGCCACGCAAGCGCTGGCCTTCTCCAAGTGCGTGCGCGCGCACGGCGTACCCAACTTTCCGGACCCGGGCGCCAGCATCAGCGGTCCGTACAACTCGATAGGGGGCATCGCTATCCCGGCGGCGATCGACACGCAGTCGCCGGCCTTCCATGCCGCCATGAATTCCTGCCGCGGCCTCCTGGCAGCGGCTCTGTCTCGCCAGGGCAAGCCACCGATCACCGCGAGTATGAAGGCGTCGCTCATCGCCCACGCGCAGTGCATGCGCACCCACGGCGTCCCGGGCTATCAAGACCCGAAGTTCCCAACCGGTGGCGGGATCTCCTTCACGGACGCCGGCACGAACCCCGAGTCGCCCGCCTACAAGCGGGCGGTGGCCGTGTGCGGAAACCGCTGAGCGGGGCGGTCGCCACGACCTCGTCGACGAGCTCGTCGCCCAGGCCCCACCGCGCTCGCCGGCCGGGCGAACCACTGTAGAAGGCATTAGACTCGCCTTGTGGCCAACCACGCGACACAGACGCCCGATAAGCCCGACGTCGAGGAGCTCGACGAGACTAAGGACCCCAAGAGGAGGAGCTCGACCCCGAGGTCGCGGCGCGCCGCGCTGCCGCATTGGCCCACGTGCGCAAGTTCGGAGATCCCGTGCTGCGCACCCGATCTCGCCCCGTGGAGCACTTCGACGATGCGCTCCGAGACGAGGTCAAGCGCATGGGCCAGCTGATGGTCGACGCGCTCGGGGTCGGCCTGGCGGCAAACCAGGTCGGGGTGCTGAACCGGGTGCTCGTCTACCGCGTCCACCAGCAGGCACCGGTGGCGGCGCTGGTCAATCCGGAGATCGAGTGGTCCGGACACGAGGAGGAGATCCTCGAAGAGGGATGCCTGAGCCTGCCGCCCGTGCACGTCGACGTCGAGCGTCCGGTGCACGTCCGCGTGCGCGCGTTCGACGAGCACGGAGAGCCGATCACGATCGAGGCCTCGGGTCTCGAGGCACGCGTGCTCCAGCACGAGATCGACCATCTCGACGGGATCCTGATCCTCGACCGGATCTCTCGCCAGCAGCGCAAGGAGGCGATGCGCGCACTGCGCGAGGCGCAGGCGGCGTAGCCCGACGCCCCGCTGCTCGAGGTGAGGACCGTCTATCTCGGCACCTCGGCGTTCGCCGCCGCTGTGCTGCGGGCGCTGGCATCCTCGCCGCACCGTCCGCAGCTCGTGGTCACCCGGCCCGACCGCCCGCGCGGGCGGGGACGGCGGCTGGCCTCCCCTCCGGTCGCCGACGCCGCGCGCGAGCTGGGAATCGAGCTGTATCAACCGGAGTCGGTCAACAACGGCGACGCTCGGGGACGGATCGCCGCAGCGGCGCCGGAGGTGGTGTGCGTGTGTGCGTTCGGGGCGCTGATCCAGGAGCCGCTGTTATCGCAGTACGAGCTGCTCAACGTGCATCCCTCGCTGCTGCCCCGATGGCGGGGCGCCGCTCCGATCGAACGGGCGATCATGGCCGGTGACGAGCACACAGGGGTCTCGATCATGCGCCTGACGGCAGGGCTCGACAGCGGCCCGGTCTGCTCACAAGCACAGGAGCCGATCACCTCGACTGACACCTACGGGACGCTCGCCCAGCGCCTCCAGACGCTCGCCGGCGCGCTGTTGACCGACGCGCTGGACCGCCGGCCGGAGTGCGCCGAACAGGACACGGCCAAGGTCACCTACGCCGAGAAGCTGACACCCGACGATCGGGTGCTCGATGGCAGCCACTCCGCGCTCGTGCTGGAGCGCCGGGTGCGCGCGCTGAACCCGCACGTGGGCGCGGTCGTCGCCCTTGCGGACGGGGGTCGACTGGGGGTCTGGGAGGCGCGCATCGCCAGCGGACCGGGACCGGGACGGGGGAAGCTGTCGCTTGAAGGTCCTCTGCCGGTGCTCGGCTGTGCCGGCGGGGCGCTCGAGCTGGTCGTGGTGCAGCCGCCCGGCCGCCGGGCGATGGGCGGCGCCGACTACCTGCGCGGGCTGCGGGGTTGATCGTGGCAGCCGGTGTGTCGCCCGCGCGAGCGTGCGCCTACGCCGTCGTGCGCCGGGTGTTCGAGCACGGTGCATATGCCGATCGCGCCCTCGCCGCCGAGGCCAGAGATCTGGCGCCGCGTGACCGCTCACTGGCGATGTCGCTCGCCTACGGCACCGTGCAGCGACGCGCCACGCTCGACCACGTCGCCGCACGCCTCTGCAGCCGGCCGCTGCAGACGCTCGATCCAGCGGTGCTGGCGGCGCTTCGGCTGGGCCTGCTGCAGCTCCTGTACCTGGATGGGATCGCCGAGCATGCCGCCGTGCACGAGAGCGTGGAGCTGGTCAAGCGCAGCAGTCGCGGCGGCGCGGGGCTCGTCAACGCGGTCCTGCGGCGGGCCACCCGCGAAGGACGTGAGGTATTGGGATCGCTTTCGGATGCCACGCCAGCGGGGGCGGCGACGCTGCGCTCGGTGCCGGTGTGGCTGGCGGAGCTGTGGTGGCGCGAGCTCGGCGCGCAGCGCGCGCGGGCGCTGCTGGCGCACGTCAACGACCCGGCCGAGTCGGCGCTGCGGGTCAATACGCTCGTCTGCACGCGTGACGCCGTTGCCGCCGAGCTCCCGGTTGCCGCGCACCCTTGCCCGGAGTTGCCCGAGGCGCTGGTGCTCGAGGCTCCCTTCGATGTCCAGGGATCGGAACTGTTCCGCCGCGGGGCGATCATGGCCCAGGCCCGGGCGTCGATGCTCGCCGGCCGGGCGCTCGGGCCACGGGCTGGCGATCGGGTGCTCGACCTGTGCGCCGCGCCAGGCGCCAAGACCACCCAGCTCGCCGCGCTGATGGACGATCGGGGTGAGCTGGTGGCGGTCGAGCAGCACGCCGGGCGGGCGGCGGCGCTGCGCACGACGCTGACGCGGATGCACGTCGGCTGCGCGCGTGTGGAGGTTGCCGACGCAGCCGGCTTCACGGCGCCGGGGCGCTTCGACGCGGTGCTGGTCGATCCGCCCTGCAGCGGCTTGGGGACTCTGCAGTCGCGTCCCGATCTGCGCTGGCGTACCAGTCCTGAGCGGATCGCCGCGCTATCCGTCCTGCAGGGCAGGATCCTGCGCGCCGGCGCCCAGGCCACCGCGCCGGGCGGTGCGCTCGTCTACTCCGTCTGCACGATCTCCTACGCCGAGGGCCCGCTGGTGGTCGAGTCGCTGCTGCGCGAGCGCGCGGACTTCGCAGTGGAGGATCTGAGCGAGCTGCTGCCGGCCGCCGCGCAGGGCCCGTACCTGCAGACGCTTCCCGATCGCGACGCCACCGACGGCTTCTTCATCGCCCGTCTGCGGCGCAACTTTTCCGGTGACCCCGCCCGTTAGCCTGTAGGTGTGAGCGAACCAGCGCAGGAGCACAAGCTCGGACCGGAGTGCCCTGGCTGCGGGGAGCCGTGGCTGCGACCGACCAATGTTCCCGGACGGTATCGCTGTGTCTACTGCCTGCAGCGCTACGAGCTGGTGTCGGTGTGCCCGAACTGCGGTGAGCATTCGACGATCGTGCGCATGTCGAGCACGGCGATCGTGGCCTGCAACCACTGCAACGGCAGCATGCTCCAGGCCGTCTGAATGACTTGGCGATGACCAGCCTGCAACGGCGGCGGTCGGCTCTGCTCGAGTTGCGGATCGCGCCGTCGATCCTGTCGGCGGACTTCGCGCATCTCGGGTCGCAGGTCAAGGAGGTGCTCGACGCCGGCGCCCGGGTGATCCATGTCGACGTGATGGACGGTCATTTCGTCCCCCCGATCACCTTCGGGGCGCTGATCGTCGGGGCGCTGGCCGACCTGGTGCACGACGTCGAGGGGCTGCTCGACGTCCACATGATGGTCGACCGTCCCGAGCAGCACGTGCAGGACATCGCCCGCGCCGGCGCTGACAGCATCACCGTGCACGCCGAGGCCACGCGCCACCTGCACTACGTCTTGGACTCGATCCGCGACGCCGGCTGCACCGCGGGTGCGGCGCTCTGCCCCGCCACACCGCCGGAGGCGCTGGCGGAGGTCGCCCCCGAGACGCTCGATCTGGCCCTGTGCATGAGCGTCAACCCGGGGTGGGGGGCACAGACGTTCATTCCCAACTCGCTGTCCAAGCTCGAGCGGATGCGAGCGCAGCTCCCAGGGGACGTAGCGCTCGAGGTCGACGGCGGGGTGCACGAGACGACCGCCGGCCCGTGCGTGAGGGCGGGCGCGAACCTGCTGGTCACCGGCTCGGGGGTGTTCGGCTCCGACGATCCGGCCGCGGCCTACGCGGCGATCGCAGCTGCCGCCGGCGTGCGCGCCTGAGCGTGCGGTCTACGCGACGATCGCAGCTGCCGCCGGCGTGCGCGCCTGAGCGTGCGGTCTACGCGACGATCGCGGCTGCCGCGGGGGTTCCTGCCTGAGCCTGGTTGACGCCGCGCCGGTACACCACCGCGAGCAGCAGGCACAGCACCGCTGTCGCTCCGAAGTACCCCACCTCGACGCGGGTGACCTCGCTGGCGATCAGCGAGCTGGCGACGAACGCGACGAACAAGACCGCCGCGGCCAGCCAGGCGGCCGCGGCCCAGGTGGCCTGACCGCGCGCCAGGGCTGCCTGGTTGAACGTCCCCGACACCAGATGCAGCCCCATTCCCAGCCCCACCAGCGCCAGTCCCAGACGCCCGTAGTGATAGCCCTTGTTCCCGAGCACGGCGGTCATCACCGACGGGCCGATCAGCAGCAGGCCCAGCGCGACCGCGAGCGCAAACGCGGTGATCACCAGGATCGTGACCCGGATCGCGTGGTGGAAGTCATCGGCGTTCTCGCGCGCCTCCAGTCCGGCCAGGTGGGGGAGGATCGAGGTCTGGATCGCCTGAAACAGCTGCAACGGGGCCCGGACGATCAGCATCACGTTGAAGACAAAGCCGGTTATGCCGACGGTCAGGCCGGCGCTGGCACCGGCATTCGCTGCGACGATCAGCACACCCGCGTTCATCAGGGTCTGCTCTGCGAGCATGATCCCGACCACGGCAACGGCGAATCCCGCGCCGTGCTTCAGCGACAGGTCGGTGGCGGCCTCCTCGAGCTGCCCGTGGACCGGGCCCTCGCCCGCGGCGTCGACGGCCGGCACGTTCGCGAATCCCTGGACGCGGATCCGCGTGAAGGCGAGCGGGATCACACACAGCGACGCGAACGGGGCGACCGCCATTCCCAGCCCGACGATCCCCTGGCCGGAACCGATTCCGACCGCGACCGCCAGCGCGAACAGAAAGCGCGAGGTCGACTCCAGGAAGACCAGCCCGCCGTAGAGCGCGAATCGCTTGTGCCCCGCGAGCCAGCCGCGCGCGAAGTAGCTGCCAGCGTACGCCAGCACGCCGATCACCAGGATCCAGTAGAGGGCGGCCGAGCCGTCGAAGATGCCGTTCTCGATCTGGTCGCGGAGCGCCAGCGCGGCGATCAGGAACAGCAGCGCGAATCCCAGCTGGATCGCGGCCGGCACCCTGAGAACATGGCCGTGCACCCCCCGCGCACGCCGATCGGCGATCGTGCGCGACAGCAGCTGCTCGATCGGCCGGTAGATCACCGACAGGATCACGAACATGATCGCCCAGCAGAGCGAGATGCGGCTGTAGGAGGCGGGGTCCAGGACGTGGCTGGCCGTCGCCAGATAAGCGAACGTGAACAGGCCGGTCGAGGCGATCCCGATCGACAGCACCCGGGCGCCGGAGGCGAATGACGGCTCGTCGTGGGCCGGTCGGCCGGCCGACGGCGGGGGAGTCGAGGCCGCCGGCGGGGGGCCGGACGGCGGCGCGCTCGCGCCGGTCGGCCGCCGCGTCCCCGACGACATCAGCCGACCCGCACCAGCAGCATCGTCCACGGAAACGGCGAGCGCGTCTGTTCTACCTCGCCGAAGCGTCCCAGGAGCGCCTGAAACGAGCTGCGGCTCCAGTGGTTGAGATGCCCGGGGGTGTTGCCCAGCTCGCGCACGTAGGCACCGCGGGCAAGGTTGAGCGCGCGCCACACCGGTTCGCGGGGTACCGACACGAGCAAGTGCCGGCTAGCGACCCGGGCCATCTCGCCGATGACGGCGTCGGGGTCGGGCACGTGCTCGAGCACCTCGGTCGCCGCGACCAGGTCGAACTCGTCGTCGGCAAACTGCAGCTGCTCGGCCTTCATCGGGCGGAACTCGAGGTTCGCTCGCGCGCGCAGATCCCACTCGGCCTCGAGCTTGGGGTCCTCGAGGTCGACGCCCACCACCCGGCCGTCGCCGAGCCGGTCTGCCCACCGCGCGCTCAGCACGCCCTCCCCGCAGCCGACGTCGAGCACCGAGCTGGGGGCGGCGCGCTCGAACAGCTCGTCGAGCGCCCTCTCAAAGCCGGCCATCAGCCTGCGCACGACGGGGTTGGTGGAGCCGTACTTGTCGAACGTATTGCCAGTCGGGATGGCCGCACCGGCAGCCGCCGGCGAGGTCATACGCCGAGTGCCTCGCGATCGCCGGGGGCGCTGGGATGGGGGGTTGCGGCGCCGTCTGCGTCGGATGCGGCGTCTGCCGAGTCCGCGCCGGGCTCGTAGTGCGACGGCGGGATCCCCAGCTGCAGCTCGATCCGCCGCACCCGTTCGAAGGTCCGCTGCGAGAGCGTCCGCTGGGCGGCGAGCAGGTCGCCGATCACGCCAAGCGACCCGAGCAGCATCGCGCCGATAAACAGCACCGCGCCCGCGATCAGCGACTGCACGTGGCCGCGCCCGGCCGTCGACGGGTTCTCGACGAAGAACACCAGAAAACGGATGAAGATCGCCAGCGCGGCCAGCCCGAGGATGATCGCCCCGCCCCAGAACACCTTCAGCGGCTCGTACTGCGAGTAGATCCGGAAGATCGACAGCGCGTTGCGACGCACGTACGCGGGCGTGGAGGGAAACAGCCGCGACTCGCGCGTCTTGGGATTCGTGCGAATCGGAACGTGCTCGATGGCGACCAGCAGCTTGCCGGCCTGGATGATCGTCTCCAGCGTGTAGGTGAACTTCGACACTGCCTGCATCTGCAGCGCGGCCTCGCGGTTGTAGGCGCGAAAGCCCGACGTGGTGTCGGGAATCTCGGTCGACGAAGCCTGGCGCACGACCCACGAGCCGAGCCGCTGCAGGTGGCGCTTGGAGGCCGAGAAATGCTCATTGACGTCGATCTGGCGGTCGCCGATCACCATGTCGGCTTCGCCGCGCAGAATCGGGGCCACGAGCTTGGGAATGTCGGAGCCCTCGTACTGGTTATCGGCATCGGTGTTGACGATCACGTCGGCGCCGAGCTTCAGGCACGTGTCCAGGCCCGCCTGAAACGCCGTTGCCAGCCCTTTGTGGTTCGTCAGCCGGACCAGGTGGTTGACTCCGTGCGCCTTTGCCGCCTCGATCGTCTGATCGGTCGAGCCGTCGTCGATGATCAACCACTCAACCGAGTCAAAACCCTCGATCGCCCGTGGCAGCGCACTGAGCGTGACCGGAAGCTGCTCTTGCTCGTTGAAACAGGGGATCTGGATGATCAGCTTCATGTCTGCAGGGCGCGCACTTATCGGTGGTCGCGCGGCGCCGGATGGTTGGACCGGATATTCGGCGCTCCGCGGGCGTGCGCTATCGATCACACGGTAGCGGGATACTCGGGGGACGACATGGACGCGGCAACGCTAAGCCCGGACCGAGCACCGCTCTCGTCCCCTCCACAAGACCGCGCCCAAAGGGTCCGCGAGCACGCCAGCCGCCGGAGTCTCGATCTGCACCGTCCCGCGCTCGCGGTGCTGCTCGTGGTCACGCTGCTGCTGCGCCTGTGGGGCATCAAGCAGGGTCTCCCCTACAGCTACAACATCGACGAGGCGACTCACTTCGTCCCCCGGGCAATCGCGTTCTTCTCGCACGATCTCAACCCCCAGTATTTCCTCAACCCGCCCGCTTATTCCTACCTCCTGCATGTAGTTTTCGAGCTCTGGTTCGGCAGCGGCGACGCGGTCTCGCGCGCGTTTGCGACTGACCCCACCCAGGTGTTCGTGGTCGCCCGGGTGGTCGCCGCGGCGCTGGGCACGATCGCCGTCTGGCTCACCTATCTGGCGGGCGAGCGGTTGTTCTCAAAGACCGTCGCGCTGCTCGGCGCGGCGATTTTCGGGGTTGCGTTTTTGCCGATCTTCTACAGCCACCTAGCGCTCAACGACGTGCCTACGCTGGCCCCGGTGGCGCTGGCGCTGTATGGGGCCGCGGGCGTGCTGCGCCGCGGCTGGCGGCGCGACTACGTGATCGCGGGGGTGGCGATCGGCCTCGCCGCAGCCACCAAGTACACGGGCGCGATCATGCTCCTGTGCCTGGTGGCGGCCGCCGCGTGCGACGGCGCCGGGGGCGCCATGCTGATCGCGCTGCGCAGGCTGGCGCTGGCGGTGATCTGCGCTGTGCTCGCGTTCGTGGCAGCCAACCCCTACTCGGTACTCGACTTCTCGGCGTTCCAGGCGGGCATCGCCACCCAGCAGTCCCTGGCCGGGGGCGGCGCGCCGATCAAGCTCGGGACGACCTCGAGCAGCGGCACCGCGTACTACCTGTGGACCTTCACCTGGGGACTCGGCTGGGCGCCATGCATCGCAGCGCTCGGCGGCGCCGTGCTGCTGCTCGTCCGTCGCCGCCTGACGATGGCCCTGGTGCTGCTGCCGGCACCGATCGCGTTCATCGTGTTCATGGGCGACCAGACCCGTTTCTTCGGGCGCTGGCTGATGCCGATCTTCCCGATCGTCGCGCTACTCGGCGCCTACGGCACCGTCGAGCTGGTCCGCTGGCTCGTGCGGGCCCGCAGGGTCCCGGCGCTCGTGGCGGGGACGGTGGCGGCCGTGGTGATGCTGAGTCAGGGGCTTGCCACCGTAATCCACAACGACGCCGCGCTGGCACGCCCGGACACGCGCAACCTGGCCCGCAAATGGATGGTTGCGCACGTGCCGGCCGGCGCCAAGGTGGTTATCGAGCCGGTCGTCGAGGACAACTGGGCGACCGACATCGGGCGCTCGCTGTCATGGACATCGAGCGGTGCGCGGTGGCAGCGGTACCCCACCTGGGAGACCGACGTGGATGCGAACGGCAACCCGCTGCCGGCCGGCGAGCACCGCTTCGTGATGGTCGATGAGTACGAGCGGACGCTGCGCCCGGCGCTGCTCGACCAGTACGCGGCCCACGGCTACTGCTGGGTGGTCATCGGGTCGCTCCAGGCAGGGCGATCGTTCGCCCAGCCGAAGATTGCGCCCCAGGCGATCGCCTACTACGCGCAGCTGGCCAACCGGGCCAAGCTCGTCTACCACGTCAGCCCGTTCGCCGGTAACCGCCACGCGGTTCCGTTCAGCTTCGACTGGTCGATCGACTACTACCCGTCGCAGTACGCGCGCCCCGGGCCGGAGATCAGCGTCTACAGGCTTCAGAGCGGAAAGTGCTCACCTAAGGGCCCGTAGGAGAATAAGTTGTCGTTTGAGGCGCCCCACCACCCGCTTCGCGGGCGGTGCCGGCGTCGCGGATGCTTCGTCCTCGGATGCTCGCGCAGCGCTGCTGCGCGTCGCATCCTGCGTCCTCGCCCCGCTCGCTCCTCGGACCCCTCATTCCGACACCTCATTCGCCCACGAACCCTAACTATGCTGCAAAGCACCGATGAGCATCACCAGCGACGAGGCCGACCGCCGCCACCTCGCCCGGGCGATCGAGCTCGCCGAGCGAGGGCGAGGGTGGGTGAGCCCCAACCCACTCGCCGGAGCCGTGCTTGCGAAAGGTGATGGGGTGCTCGGAGAGGGATTCCACAGCGCGGTCGGGTCGGCGCACGCCGAGGTGGAGGCGATCCGCGCCGCAGGCGACCGCGAGATCGAAGACGCGACGCTGTACGTGTCGCTCGAGCCGTGCTGCCACCACGGGAGGACCCCGCCCTGCACGGACGCGATCCTCGCCGCCGGCATCACCCGCGTGGTGGTCGCCTCCGATGACCCCAGCGAGCACGCAAGCGGTCGTGGCCTGGGGATCCTGCGCGACGAGGGGGTCGAGGTCGTGCTGGCAAATAACGACCTGGCCCGGCAGGCACGACTACTCAACCAGCCGTTTCGCAAGTACGCCCGAACCGGCCGGCCGTGGGTGTTGTTCAAGTCCGCGATGACCCTCGACGGCAAGGTGGCCACGCGCAGCGGGGACTCGAAATGGATCTCCGGCGAAGCGAGCCGTCGGCGTGCGCACCATTGGCGCGCGGAGTGCGATGCGGTCGCGGTGGGTATCGGCACGGCGCTGGCCGATGACCCGCTGTTGACCGCGAGGATCGAGGGCGACTGCCGCCAGCCTCGGCGGGTGGTGTTCGATTCACTCGGCCGCCTGCCTCTGACCGCCCAGCTGGTGCGTGACGCACGCCGGGTGCCATTGACGGTCGTGGTCTCGCGCGCGGCGCCACGCAAGGCCAGCGACGCGCTCCAGACCCACGGCGCCGATGTGATCGTGGCCACCGGGGAAAACGAGCCGGCGCGCGTGGGCTCGGCCCTCGACCAGCTCGGTGACCTGGGGATCACGTCGATCCTGCTCGAAGGCGGGCCCCGCCTTGCGGGTGCATTTCTCGACGCCGGCGAGGTCGACGAGATCAAGCTGTTTCTGGCGCCGCTGATCCTCGGCGCCCGCAAGGCGCGCGACCCGCTGGAGGGCGAGGGGGTGGAGACGATCGCTGATGCGGTACGGGCGTTGACCGTGACCTGTGATCGAGTCGGTGAGGATCTGCTGATCTCGGCGCGGATCAAGGAGTGGTGATCGAATGTTCACCGGGCTGGTCCAGGATCTGGGACGAATCTCGAGCGCCGATCACGTGGACGGTGGGGTCAGGCTGAGGGTCGACTCCGGTCTGGCCGATGAGCTTTCGGAAGGTGATTCGGTCGCGGTCAACGGCGTCTGCCTGACCGCGATCGCCGTCGGCGAGCGCTCGTTCGAAGCGCAGGTGATGAACGAGACCCTGCAGCGCAGCTCACTGAGCGACGTCGAAGAGGGCACCGAGGTCAACCTCGAACTGCCGCTGCGTGCGTCTGACCGACTCGGCGGGCATGTCGTCCAGGGCCACGTCGACGGCGTCGGCATCGTGGAGGAGGTCCGCGACGATGGGTTCGCCCGCCGTGTCCGGGTGTCGGCCGGCGGCGAGGTGCTCCGGTATGTCGTCGGTAAGGGGTCGGTGGCGGTCGACGGCGTCTCGCTGACGATTGCGGACCTCGACGACACATCATTTACCGTTTCTCTGATTCCCGAGACGCTGGAGCGGACGAACCTCGGTGGCGCCCGAGCCGGAAGCCGAGTCAACCTGGAGGTGGACGTGCTAGCCAAATACGTCGAGAAGCTCGTGGGGGCGGGACGGTGAGCGCCACCAAGGCGACGTTCACCCCGATCGAGGAAGCGCTCGAGGACCTTCGCGAGGGCAAGATGGTCGTCGTCTGCGACGACCCGACGCGTGAGAACGAGGGCGATCTGACGATGGCCGCCCAGTTCGTCACCCCCGACGCGATCAACTTCATGCGCAAGGAGGGCGGGGGCTTGATCTGCCTGGCGCTGACATCGGCGCGGTGCGACGAGCTGGGGCTTGACCTGATGGCCGCCAAGAACGAGTCCGCGTTCGAGACCGCGTTCACGGTCTCGATCGAGGCGCGGTCGGGCGTCAGCACCGGGATCTCGGCTGCCGACCGGGCGCGCACGATCCAGGTCGCGATCGATCCCGAGACGAAGCCCCCGAGAGCTGGTCCAGCCGGGACACGTGTTCCCGCTCAAGGCGAGGGTCGGGGGCGTGCTCGAGCGGGTGGGACAGACCGAGGCGGCGGTTGATCTGGCGCGGCTCGCAGGGCTGATCCCGGCCGGGGTGATCTGCGAGATCATGAACGACGACGGGACCATGGCCCGCGGTGCCGGACCTCGGCCCCTACTGCGTGCGCCACGGCCTGAAGATGATCACGGTCGCGGACCTGGTCGCCTACCGGCGCCAGCACGAGAAGCTTGTGGAGCGGGTCGTCTCGACCAAGCTGCCCACCGCCTTCGGGGAGTTCGCCGCCGTCGGCTATCGCTCGCTGATCGACAACAAGCACCACGTCGCGCTGGTCAAGGGCGAGGTCAACGGCGCCACGGACGTGCTGGTCCGCGTCCACTCCGAGTGCCTGACCGGGGACGTGTTTCACTCGCTGCGCTGCGACTGCGGCGAGCAGCTCGAATCGGCGCTGGCGATGATCGAGAACGAGGGATGCGGCGTACTGCTGTACCTCAGCCAGGAGGGTCGCGGAATCGGCCTGCTGAACAAGCTGCGCGCCTACAAGCTCCAGGAGGAGGGGCTCGACACCGTCGACGCCAATCTCCGTCTCGGGCTTCCGGCCGACTTGCGCGACTACGGGATCGGGGCCCAGATCCTGGTCGACCTCGGCCTGACGAGCATCAGGATCCTGACCAACAATCCCAAGAAGATCTCGGGGCTGTCCGGCTATGGGCTGTCGGTGAGCGACCAGCTCCCGATCCAGCACGCCCCCAACCCCCACAACGAGGCCTATCTGCGCGCCAAGCGCGAGAAGCTCGGCCACACGCTCCACCATCAGGGACTCCCCTTCGACGAGGAGATGCTCCGCGACGAGAAGGACCACCGGTCGAGCAGCCGCCGCGACAATGGCGTCTGAGCGGCGGGTCGCGCTGTGCGTGGCCCGCTTCTACGACGAGCTGGCCGACAGGCTCGAGCAGGGCGCCCGCGACGCGCTGCAGAGAGCCGGGATCTCGGCGGTCGATCGCTTCGAGGTCCCGGGGGCGTTCGAGCTCCCGCTGGCCGCCAAATACGCCGCGCAGTCGGGCCGCTACGACATGGTCGTGTGCCTCGGCGCGGTGATCCGCGGCGAGACCGATCACTACGACTACGTGTGCTCGAGCGCGGCGCAGGGAATCTCTGCCGTCCAGCTGGAGACCGGTGTGCCGTGCGGATTCGGGGTGCTCACCGTGGACAGCATGGAGCAGGCGCTTGACCGGGTCATGGGTGGCTCCAAGCGCGACACGGGCGCCCACGCCGTGGAGGCCGTGCTGGCCACGCGGGCGGTCAAGGACGAGCTGGCGGCGCGGAGCTGAGCGCCCTCGCCGGAGTGGCCGGGGTTAATCGCCGGGACCGGCGGGCGCTAATCGTCGTCGCCGCTACCTCCGTTGTCGTCGTCGCCGCCGCTGCCCTGGTCCTGGCCCTGGTCATCGCCGGAGCTTTCGTCGTCGGTTCGCGCGCCGGTTTGCGACGCGGCGCTGGCCGCGGCGCGCGCCCGGTCGAGCATCTGCCGCACGAGGCTGGTCTGGTTGGGGATCTTCAGGCGCTCGAGGATCGGCACAGCCTGCGCCGGGCGGCCCGACAGCACCAGCGACCGTCCGAGGTCGTATTGCGCGTAGGCGTGAGTGAGGCTGCGTGGTGAGGCGGCCGCCAGCGCCTGCTGCAGGGTGGCAATCGCAGCTGGAAACTTGTGGGCGAGCATGTCATCGCGACCCTGCACCTGCAGCGCGGAGGCGCTGGTCGCGGCGGTCTGACCCGACGGGCCGCGGTGAAGCTGGGTGATCAGCGCCATCAGCCCCACCGCCATGACCGCCAGCGACGCAACAACGACGGCGTGGCGGGCCCGGCGCGGACGTCCCCCGGACGCGCCCCCGGCCCGCCGCGGACGTCCGCCAGACGCGCCCCCGGCCGAGGCGATGGCAGTGCTCGGCGTGTTCTCGCGGCCCGCGAGCACGCCGGCCCCCGCGGTGCCGGCACCACGGACAGGCTTCGCCAGCGTCCGGGTGGTGGCCGTTTGATCGCTCTGCAACGCGGAATCGAGCACATCGACGAAGATGCCGGCCGTGCGGTAGCGGCCGGCGGGGTGCTTGGCCATCCCCCGCCAGAGGACCTCGTCGACCGCGGGGGGCAGGGTGGCGTCGCATGCGCTCGCCGCCGGCGGCTGGTCCTCGATGTGCTGACGTGCCTGAGCAGCGAACTGCGCGCCCGTGAACGGACGGCGTCCGGTCAGCAGCTCGAATGCGACCACCGCGAGCGCGTAGCAGTCGCTGGCGCTGGTGGCTTCGCGTCCCAGGGCCTGCTCGGGCGCCACGTAGGCCGCGGTCCCGACCAGCTCGCCGCTGTTGATCGTGTCCTCGCTTTGCAGCCTGGCGATGCCGAAATCGGCGACGTGCAGGCTGCGCTCGCCGTCGAGCAGGAGATTTGCGGGCTTGACGTCGCGGTGGACGATCTGGCGCTCGTGGGCGTGATCCAGCGCCGACGCGGCGTGATGCAACCAGCGAAGCGCCTGCGCGCGCGTGACCCGCCGGCAGCGCATCGCATCGGCGACCGTTCCGCCGGCTAGGTACTCCATCACGATGAAAGCGCTCGGAGAGGCATCGGGCCTGTCCGGTTCGATGTCGCCGACGTCGAAGATCGTCACCACGTGCGGGTGGGCCGACACGCGAGCCGCGGTACGAGCCTCGCGCTTGAATCGCCGGATAGCGAGCTCGTCGCCCGCGAACTGTTGCGAGAGCACCTTGATCGCCACATCTCGCCCCAGCATCCGGTCCTGCGCGCACCACACCGTGGCCATACCGCCGGTGGCGATGTGCCGGCGGATCGTGTAGCGGCTTGGAAGCTTGGGCCGGCGGCAGGGCTCGGCCGTCTGCCCGGCGTCAATGCTCATCGGGCTGGTTCTGTTACCCAGTTGCGGGGACCCAAAAAGGCCAATGGCAGGAGTTTGATGGTAGGGCGGCGAGGCTGGCTGTGTATCGGTAGCACTGAAGACGCGCGCGTGTCGCACGGGTGCACGACCGAACACGCTGGCGTGTGCCGCGGGTGGACGACCGAAGACCCCGGCGTGTGCCGCGGGTGTGTCTATACTCGCCCCGCGATGCCAAGGATCTGTCACATATGTGCCAAGGGCCCGGCTTTCGGTCATAACCGCAGCCACTCGATGGTGGCGACCAAGCGGCGCTTTGATCCGAACCTGCAGCGCGTTCGCATCAACGACGGGGGAACGCCGCGGCGCGTCTACGTATGCACGCGCTGCCTGAAGGCCGGCAAGGTCGTCAAAGCCGCCTGAATGTGATCGCACCTGGCCGAGCGAGCAGCCGGTACAGCGTGTCCGATCCGAGCATCGTTCGGTTCCGGGCCGTCATCGAGGCGGGACTGGCGGCGCTGGAGGCTCGCCGCGAGGAGGTCAACGACCTCAACGTCTTCCCGGTCGCCGATGGGGATACGGGCGACAACATGGTGCTCACGCTGCGCGCGGTCCTGCAGGAGCTCGACCGGCTCGCCGGCGCCTCCGAAGGCCACACGATCGACGAGATCGGTCGCGACGAGATCGTCGCCTCGGTCGCCCGCGCGGCGCTGCTCGGCGCCCGTGGCAATTCGGGCGTGATCCTCTCCCAGCTCATCCGAGGCGCAGCCGAGGAGCTCGCAAGCCGCCCCGGAGAGCTCGTAGATCCGGTCCTGATCGGAGCCGCGCTGGCCCGCGCCGCCGACCAGGCCTACGGTTCCGTCCGCGATCCCGCGGAGGGCACGATCCTCACGGTCGTGCGCGAGATGGCTCACCGCGTGGCCTCCGAGCTCGCTCACACCACCGAGCCCAGGCTCGGCCCCGATGCCACCACCCTCGAACAGGACGAAGTCATCGCGCGCGTTATCGAGTATGCGCTCGAGGCCGGTCAGGAGTCCGTCAGGCGGGGGCCGGACCTGCTGCCGATCCTGCGCCACGCCGGAGTGGTGGACGCCGGCGGCTACGCGCTGACGGTGCTACTGGCGGGAATCGTCGGTGCTCTGCGCGGCGGCGAGGCGCCCGCCCTCGAACATCACGCCGCTGCCCGCATATCGCATCCCCACCACACGTCGACCACGTATCGCTATTGCACGAACTTTGCGGTCAGCGGAACCGGGCTCGCGCACCGCAGGTTCGCCTCGGCGCTCGAGCAGATCGGCGACTCGGTCCTGGTTGTCGGGGACGCCTCGACGCTCAAGATCCATGTCCATACCGACGACCCCGATGCCGCCACGGGCCTGTTTGCTCGTGCCGGGGTCGTCTCGCATCTCGAGGTCGCCGACATGCGCGAGCAGATACACGCCCGTGATGAGCGGTCGTCGCCCGGGACGGGATCTGCGGGTCGCTGGCCGTCGTGAGCGGCGACGGTGTTCACCTGCCCGCACGCCGCGTTCCGATCGGCTGAGTGATAGCCGGCCAGGCCGGGTCTGCCGCTGGATGCCGACCGGCGCGGAGGTCATCATCGATCAGACGATGATGCCGACGGTGTTTGCCAGCTCGCGTCCGCTGCAAGAGTCAGAGCTTTCGTGCGCGCCGGTGCGCTACCCGCGGCCATCGCGGCTGACCAGACCGCTCGAGCTCGACGGGCCCAAGGCGGCGAAGGCCGCGACCGCGCTCGGGCTGAACACGGTCGCGGACCTGCTCGAACACCTGCCCCGCGATCGCCGTGAAGCCCGTGCCGTCGCCCAGCTCGCGGCAGGCGAAACCGCCACCGTGGTCGTGCAGGTGCGTAGCATCGCGTCCCGTCCCGTTCGCCGCCGCGGAATGCGCCCGCTTGTCGAGGCGACCGTCGCCGACGGGTCGGGGTCGATGAAGGCGACGTTCTTCAACCAGCCGTGGCTGGTGCGCAAGTACCCCGCCGGCACCCGGCTGGTCCTGCACGGCAAATACGAGGCTCGCAACCGCTTCCGGGTCCAAGCCCACGCGGGGACCACCGAAGCGGCCACCGGGACGGACGCGGTCGCCCACTACGCCGCCAGCGACGGACTCTCCTCCACCCAGATCCTCGCGCTCGTGCGCGCCCACACCAGCCTGATCGCCGAGGTGCCCGAGCCATTGCCCGCCTTGCTGCGCACCGACGAGCGGCTTCCCGAGCGGCGCAGCGCCGTAGCCGCGGCGCACTTCGAGGGAGATCGAGAGCAGGCCCTGGGACGCCGGCGGCTCGCCTTCGACGAGCTGCTGCTTGCCCAGCTGGCCCTCTTGCGCCGCCGCCGTTTGCGCCGAAGCGGCGTGATCGCCCCGGTGCTCGACCAGCCGCGTGAGTTGACCGCGCGCTGGCTTGCGACGATGCTCCCGTTCAGCCTCACCGGCGACCAGCAGGCGGCGATCGCGCAGGTCGACCACGACCTCGCCCAGCCGCGGCCGATGCAGCGATTGCTGATGGGAGAGGTGGGCTCGGGCAAGACCGTGGTCGCGCTCTACGGGCTGCTGCGCGCGATCGAGCACGGGTATCAGGGCGCATTGATGGCGCCCACCGAGCCGCTCGCCGAGCAGCACTTCGCCACGATCCAGACGCTGATCGGAGGCGAGACGATCCCGCTCGGGTTGCTGACCGGATCGACGCCGGGGCGCCGGCGGACTGACCTGCTCGGCAAGTTGTCGACCGGCGAGCTCCCGCTGCTGGTCGGGACCCACGCGCTGATCGAGGAGCCGGTCCACTTCGGCCGCCTGGCCGTGGCGGTGGTCGACGAGCAGCATCGTTTCGGCGTCCGCCAGCGAGCCGCGCTCGACGCAAAGTCGGGCCCTGGCAAGAGGCCGCACGTGCTGCACATGACCGCGACGCCGATCCCCCGGACGCTGGCGCTGGCCGGCTACGGCGATCTGGACTTCACGCAGCTGCGGGAGCTCCCTCAGGGGCGGCGACCGATACAGACGTTCGTCTGTTCCAGCGAACGCGAGCGCGCCCGCGCCTATGACCGGATCCGCGAGGAGCTGCGGGTAGGCCGCCAGGCGTTCGTCGTATGCCCGCTGGTGTCGGAGTCGGAGCTGCTGCAGGCTCGTGCTGCTACCGCCGAATACGAGCGGCTGCGCGATGGCGAGCTGCGCGAGTTTCGCGTCGTGCTGATGCACGGCCAGCTGCGTGCGAGCGACAAGCACGAGGTGATGGCCGCGTTCGCTTCGGGCTCCGCGGACGTGCTGGTGGCGACCTCGGTGGTCGAGGTGGGCATCGACGTGCCCAACGCCAGCGTGATGCTCGTCGAGGACGCGGATCGATACGGGATCTCGCAACTGCATCAGCTTCGTGGGAGGATCGGCCGCGGCCCGCACTCTTCGTTGTGCCTCTTGTTCGGGCCCAAGGGCTCGCCCCGGCTGCGGGCGCTCGCCGACCACACCGATGGTTTCCGGCTGGCCGAAATCGACCTCGAGTTGCGCGGCGAGGGCGAGCTGGTAGGGACCCGGCAGAGCGGGATGGCGCAGTTTCGGGTCGCCGAGCTGCCTCGCGACGCCGAGCTTCTGGAGCGCGCCCGGGCGCGCGCAGAGCGGATCGACGAGGAGGACCCGGACCTGTCCGCCCTGAGCACGCGCTCCTGGCCGACGTGCTCGTCACCAGGTTCGGCAGCGAGGTGCAGGCGCCGATTCCGGCCTGAAGGAAGAGCGAGTCGAAGATGAGGGTGATCGCCGGCATCTACGGCGGCCGCGAGCTCGTCGCGCCGCGCGGTCGCACCACCCGGCCGACCTCGGACCGCGTCCGCGAGGCCCTGTTCTCGATTCTCGGCGACGTCAGCGAGACCCGCGTGCTCGACCTGTTCGCCGGCTCTGGCGCACTCGCGATCGAGGCCCTCTCGCGGGGGGCCGCAGAAGCGACCCTGGTCGACTCATCGGCCGCGGCGGTGGCCGCTATCCGCCGCAATCTCGACCGGCTGGGGATCGAGGCAAGCGTCCGCCGCGCGAAGGCATTGGCGTTTCTCGAGCGAGCACGGGGTAGCGGACCTGATTACGATCTCGTGTTCCTAGATCCCCCATACCGCCACGCGAGCTCGCTGTCTGCGGAGCTCTCGGCGGCGCTCGGGCCGGTGCTGGCCGCAGAGGCCCGCGTCGTCGCCGAGTGCGATCGCCGCAATCCGCTCAAGCTCGAGTTCGAGTTGCTCGACGAACGCCGCTACGGCGACACCTTGATCCAGATTCATGGCTCCCGACAACCGCATCGCGATCTGCCCCGGCACGTTTGACCCGGTCACCTACGGCCATCTCGACGTGATCGGACGCGCGTCGGCGATGTACGACACGGTCGTGGTGGGGGTCGTCGACATTCCCTGGCGCAAGGGCAGCACGCTATTCACCGCCGAGGAGCGGATCGCGTTCGTGCGCAACGCTACGCAGGAGCTGTCGAACGTCATGATCGAGGCGTTCAGCACCCTGTTGGTGGACTTCGCGCGCGAAAAGAAGGCGATGGCGATCGTCAAAGGACTGCGAGCGATCTCGGACTTCGAGTACGAGCTCGAGATGAACCAGCTCAACCGCCGCCAGGCTCCCGAGATCGAGTCCGTTTACCTGATGGCATCCCCCAAGTACAGTTTCCTAAGGTCTAGCGGAGTCAAGGAGCTCGCGACATTCGGAGGCGACGTTGACGCTCTGGTCCCCGACGAGGTGGCGCGACACTTGAAGGAACGGCTTGGCCGCTGACGAAACAGAGGTGCGCGAAATGGATGTCCTGGTTCTGATCGACAAACTCGATGATTTGGTCCACAACGCAAAGCCGGTCCCGCTGACCGACCAGGTGCGAGTGGACAAGGAGGAGATCTACGACATCCTCGATCAGATGCGCGCCACGATCCCGGAGGAGATCAAGCAGGCCCGCTGGATCGTCAAGGAGCGCCAGGAGATGCTCGCCGAGGCCAAGCGCGAGGCCGAGCGGATCGTCAAGGAGGCGCGCGAGCGCCAGGAGCGCCTGGTGTCCGAGGAGGAGGTCACCAAGCAGGCCGAGCGCGCCGCCGAAGACATCATCGAGGATGCCCGCGCCCGCGAGCGCGAGATCCGGCTCGGCGCCGAGGATTACGCCGACGAGATCCTCAACACGCTCGAGGTCAACCTGTCGAAGTTCATTGCCGCGGTGCAGCGCGGGCGTGACGTCTCGCGGGCAAAGACGAGCCTGCGGAGGTTTCCTAGCTTCGGTTCGGGTCGTCTCCACACGGGACTCGTGCAGCAAACGTGGCCCTGGAGATCACTTTTGCTGCACGAGTCGTGAGATGACCGTGCTCGAAGTGCTCGACACGGACATCACGACGCTCGAGGTCGATGCGATTGCTAATGCCGCCAATACGCAGCTGCGGCATGGGGGTGGGGTCGCGGGCGCGATCGTGCGCGCGGGCGGGGAATTGATTCAGCGCGAGAGCGATGAGCGGGCGCCGATCGGGCTGGGGGAGGCGGTGCAGACGTCAGGCGGCGAGATGCCCTGCCAATGGGTGATCCACGCCGCGACGATGGAGCTCGGCGGACCCACCTCGGCCGACATCATCCGCCGCGCGACCGCCAGCACGCTCGCTCTGGCCGACGAGCTCGGGGCCCGGTCGCTGGCGCTGGTGGCGTTCGGGACCGGGGTGGGAGGCTTCTCGATTGCCGACGCGGCGCGGATCGAGGTCGAGGAGGCCCGCCGGCCCATCTCGGAGGGCAGCGCCTTGGAGCGCATCGTGTTCGCCGTACGCGGCGAGGAGGCGCGACGCGCGTTCGAGGCCGCGCTTTAGCTCTTGCGGCCCGTCAACGCGAGGCCCGCGCCGAGCGCGATCAGGCTCACCCCGCCGGCCACGCTCAGATGCTGCAGCCTGCGGGGGGATCGACCAAGCCAGGCTCGGGCGGTCCCGGAGGCAAGCGCCCAGCAGCTGTCTGACACCAACGCCACGAGCGCGCAGATGAACCCCAGCGAAAGCAGCTGCAGTGTCGCGTGACCGCGCGAGCGGTCGATGAACTGAGGCAGCACCGCGGTGAAGATCAGGACGCCCTTCGGGTTGGTCGCGCCGACGACGAAGCCCTCACGGATCGTGCGGGCGAGACTTCTGGGGGCCACGGAGCTCGACCGCAGGACGCCGGCGAGCTCCCGGCGATCGCGAATGCTGCGCACGCCGAGCACCACCAGATAGGCCGCACCGATCAGCTTGACGACCGTGTAGACCGCATCTGAATGGACCAGCAGCGAGCCCAGGCCGACCGCTACGAGCACCAGCTGCAGCAGGAGTCCCGAGGTATTGCCGAGCACGCTGGCCAGCGCCGCCCGGCGGCCGAGCGCGACCCCGCGGCTGATCGTGAACAGCACGCTCGGTCCCGGCACCAGGATCAGCACGTACACGGTGATCAGGAAGGCCGGTAGATGGTCGGTGGGCAGCATCAGCGGATCTCGAAGCCCTCGAGGCCCTCGGGCTGCTCGTCGTGTGCCTCCACGTGGTCCACCCGGGCCCCGCGGGGGCCGCTCTCGCAGAATGCCATCACTTGCCTCACCGCGTCGGGCGGGCCCTCGAGCACGACCTCCACAGCTCCGTCGGCGGTGTTGCGCGCCCAGCCCGCCACACCCGCGCTGCGGGCGCGCTGACGGGTGCAGTCGCGGAAGAAGACGCCCTGGACGCGGCCCTGGATCAGCAAGCGCCTGCGCGCGATCTCCGTCGCCATTACCCGATTCTTGCAGCGCTTTTCCGTCCGCGCCACGCGCCATGCTCACAGTCCACTCATGACCGCTCTGTGGCTCGCCCTTGGTGTCTTGATCGGCGCCGGCCTCGTGGCCGGCGCGCTGTGGCCGCGCCTGCGCGCGGGTGGCGACGCAGCGCACCGTGCCGGCGACCTCGATCGCCAGCTGGTGCGGGCGCTCGCCGACCTCGAGCACGAGCGCGCCATGGCCCAGGAGCGGCTGGAGACCGTCAACGACGCACAGCAGCGCATGTCGGCTTCGTTCAAGGCGCTCAGCGCCGAGGCGCTGCATGCGAGCCTGGCCCAGCTTGCCGAGCTCTCGCGCGCCCAGCTCCAGGCTGCCCAGGCCCAGGCCACCGGCGACCTGGAGAAGCGCCAGCACGCCGTCGAGCAGCTGGTCGCGCCGCTCAAAGAGCAGCTGGGACGCGTGGACAGCCAGCTGATGCGCCTCGACCAGGAGCGCCGTGAGTCACGCGGGCGGCTCGAGGCGCAACTGAGGACGCTCAACGAGACCGGCGAGCGGCTGCGCAGCGAGACCGGCGCGCTGGTGACCGCGCTTCGCAAGCCCAACGCGCGCGGGCAGTGGGGCCAGATGCAGCTTCGAAACGTGGTCGAGCTCGCCGGGATGGTCAGGCATTGCGACTTCGCCGAGCAGTCTGTTGTGGCTGGGGACGAGACGATGCTGCGCCCAGATCTGGTCGTCCGGCTCCCGGGGGGCAAACAGGTGGTCGTCGACGCCAAGGCGCCGCTGCAGGGCGTGCTCGACGCATACGAGGCGCGCGACGAGGTCGAGCGCGAGCGACACCTCCGCGACCATGCTCGCCTGCTGCGCAGGCACGTCAAGTCGCTGGCCGAGAAGGCCTACTGGGCCGGACTCGACACTGCCCCGGACTTCGTGGTCATGTTCCTGCCCGGTGAGCATCTGTACGGCGCGGCACTCGAGGCCGATCCGGCGCTGATCGAGGATGCGATGGCCCGCCGGGTGCTGATCGCGACTCCGACCACCTTGCTCGCCATGCTGCGGGCGGTCGCATACGGCTGGCAGCAGGAGCGCGTCGCCGAGTCCGCTCAGGCGATCTCCGATCTCGGCCGTGAGCTCCACGCACGGCTAGTCAAGCTCTCCGGGCTGCTGGCGACGCTCGGCACGCGCCTCAACAGCGCCGTCCGCGCCTACAACGAAACCGTCGGGTCCTACGAGGCGCGCGTGCTCCCCGCTGCCCGCCGCTTCGGCGACCACGGCGCGGTGACCGAGGGCCGCGAGCTTCCCGCGCTCGAGCACGTGACCACCGGCGCGCGCAACGTCCACGCGGCTGAGCTGGAGGACGAGATCGAACCAAGGCGCCTGCGGGCTGCTGAGTGAAACGGCGGCTCGGCGATCGCGAACCTCCCGCCGCACAGAGAATGCTGATTTGGGGGCGCGTAGCGTTGCTGCCGCGCCAGCGACGCGACCTGTGCGGGCGGGAGGTCGCGACGCCCAGCCGCCTCCTGCCGCCCGCGCGCCCGAGCTCTTCTCGAAGAGGGCGCAGGTGCCGCCCTCCTACGTGCCCCGCTGATCGAACCAGCGAATCAGGTCAGAGCGCTGGTGCGGGAGCGGCTCGGCCCTCGGCTTGCGCGCCCGTACCCGCTCGAGCGCATCCTCGATCGCGATCCCCTCGTGGACCGCGACGACTCCCGCCGCGACCGCCGCCGAGCGCTGCCAGCCGGCGCGGCAGTGGATGTAGCTGCGGTCCCCGGCGCGAAGCCACCCGACGACCTCATCGACAGCCGCCTCGAGGGCCGACGGGGGAAGATGGCCGTAGTCGACCAGCCGCATCCGGGTCTCGATGATCCCGGCCTCGGCGAGGGCGTTCTCCACCGCCGACCGCTGGCCCGGCTCGTACTCCTCGTCCTGCACGAGGTTCAACACCCGTCGTACGCCGAGCCCGCCCAGCACCTGCACGTCATCGCCGTCGAGCGGGTAGGCGCCGACCAGCAGCCGGTCGGCGACTTCCGCAAAGCCATAGTCCGCAAACCACCCCGACACAGCCCGGGATCATGACCTTCGTACCGTGCTCGTGCGTGATTGGATAGTGACGATGTCCTTAACGCTTGCCGACCGGATGCACATGGCCTACAGGTTCGCCCGCGCCGGCGTGCTGAAGCCCTCAAGGCCAGACCGCGCGCTCCGCGCGGCCCTCGACCTGCACCGCTGGGGGCCAACGCTCGCGGCCGGCTATCTCGGCGCCGCGGCACGCTATCCCGCGCGCCCCGCAGTAATCGACGAACTCGGAAGCGTCACCTTCGCCGACGTCGATCGCAACACCAATGCCATCGCTCGGGGGCTCGCGGGCTACGGGATCCGCCCGGGAGACAGCGTCGCGATCATGTGCCGCAACCATCGCTGGTTCGTCCAGGCGAGCATCGCCTGCTCGAAGCTCGGAGCCCACGCGCTGTATCTGAACACATCGTTCGCCGGCCCCCAGGTGACCGACGTGATGCGCAGCGAAGGCCCCGCCGCGATCATCTACGACGAGGAGTTCGAATCTACGGTCGCCGAGGCCGGCCGGGACCGCATCTGTGTCCTCGCCTGGGGGGAGCGAGCGTCCGAGGGGCCGCACGATTCCCTTGCGCAGCTCGCACGCACCCGCTCCCGGGCGCCGCTGCCGGCGCCGCCGGAGCCCGGCCGGACCGTGATCCTGACCTCGGGCACGACCGGCGCGCCAAAGGGCGCCAACCGCGCCAATCCCAGTTCGCTCAGTCCCGCCGCAGCGCTGTTGTCGGCAATCCCGCTGCGGGCACGCGAGCGCACCATGATCGCCGCGCCGCTGTTTCACTCCTGGGGGTTTGCGCACATGGCGCTGGGCTCCGCGCTGTCGTCGACGCTGGTCCTCCGCCGGCGCTTTGAACCGCTCGACACGCTGCGCGCGGTTGCCGAGCATGAGGCGACGGCACTGATCGTGGTCCCGATCATGCTCCAGCGGATGCTCGAGCTCGGCCCCGACGTTCTCCAGCAGGTGCAGACGCCCACGCTCCGGGTGATCGCCGCAAGCGGATCGGCGCTCCCGGGGCCGATGGCCCAGCGCGTGATGGACACCTTCGGGGACACGCTCTACAACCTGTACGGCTCCACCGAGGTCGCCTGGGCGTCGATCGCCTCGCCCGAGGACCTGCGCGCCGCGCCTGGGACCGCGGGACGGCCGCCGCGAGGGACCGTGGTGAAGATCCTCGATCGCGACTTCAACCCACTCCCCACCGGCGAGACGGGGACCATATTCGTGGGCTCGGAGCTCCTGTTCGAGGGCTACACCGGAGGGGGTGACAAGACCAGGGTGGGGACGCTGATGTCGACCGGCGACGTGGGTCACTTCGATTCCGAAGGGCGCCTGTTCGTCGATGGGCGCGACGACGAGATGATCGTCTCGGGCGCGGAGAACGTGTTTCCGAGCGAAGTCGAAGACCTGCTGGTCGGCGTTCCAGGCGTGCTGGAGGCGGCCGTGATCGGGGTGCCAGATGCGCAGTTCGGACAGCGGTTGCGCGCGTACGTCGTGCTCGAGGCGGGGTCGTCGCTGACCGAGGATCAGCTCAAGGACCACGTCCGCGCCCACCTGGCCCGCTACAAGGTCCCGCGCGAGATCGTGTTCGTGTCCGAGCTTCCGCGCAACGAGACGGGGAAGGTGGTCAAGCGCGCGCTCGCAGACGGCCAGGACGAGCCGGAGGCCGATGCGAAGCTGACCCAACGACCGGCGTAAGCTCGTCAGGTGGCCCCTCGCGCCGACGCTTTCGATCTGGCAGCCCTCCGCCTCACGGCCGGCGAGGGTCGCCGGATCGAGCTCGCGGTCGCAGTTGATCCATTCGAGCTCGGCGGTCAGCGCTATACGGCGCAGCCATCCCAGGTCGACGCGACGCTCGACGTCTCCAAGACGACCGGTGGCGGCTACGCGTTGAGGCTGCGCTTTGCAGCGAGCCATCGAAGGGCCGTGCATGCGGTGTCTGGCGGTCGCTAGCCCGCAGCTCGAGATCGATGCGCGCGAGGTCTCACAACCGGGCGGCGGCGACGAGCTGCAGTCGCCCTACGTGGTGCAGGGTCAGCTGGATCTGCGCGCCTGGGCCAGAGATGCGCTCGCACTGAGCTTGCCGACCCAGATCCTGTGCAAGCCGCAGTGCGCCGGGCTATGCGCGGTCTGCGGCGCCGACCTCAACCAGGCCGGGCCCGAGCACATCCATGAGCGCGAGCCCGATCCTCGCTGGGCCAAGCTCGCGGAGCTCAAGCTCGACCCCTGACGCGCAGGTACCACCTGAGCGCCATGCTGGCGCTGTAAGCGGACGTGTGGGGAGTTGGTGACGCTATGCGGAACCAGATTGCATCACGTCTGCCTCGGCCGGCGCGAGCTGCTGATAAGCGATCGATTGAAGCGGCTCACGCGTCGGCGCCGCAAAGAAATCGGAGCGTCTGGTTAAGTAGGACCCCCCTCCGTCCGATGACGACAGGAATGGACCCCGACCGGGACGACCCAAGCTGGGCGCAACCACCTGCCGCCGCGCAGCTGCGCGCCCTGGTTGAGGTCGCGCGGCTCGCACGCAGGGAGGGCGAGCTGTCAGAGCTGCTGGCGGCGGTCGCTGGCATCCTGTCCCAGTCACTCGGCTTTGCCTCCGTGGCGGTCAACGTCTACCGCCCGCAGACCGACGAGGACGAGGTCAGGGCGGTCCACGGAAGTGACGCCGCGCTCGAGGGCGATGCCCTGCTGGTGGCGCTCGACGGCTCCGAAGGGCAGCGCCTAGGGGTCATCTCGCTCGCCAAGCCTGCCAGCGGCTGGCATCCGGATGACGAGCTCCTCGATCTCCTGGCTGCGGTGGCCGGCCACGTGGCCGCGGCGATCGAGCACAGCCGCCGGCGGGTCCTGTTGCGCGAAGCGCTGGCTCGCCACCGGACGCTGATCGCCACCTTGCACGATGCCGTCATCGCGCTCGACGCCCGAGGACGGCTGCTCGAGTTCAATCCGGCCGCCGAGCTCATGTTCGGCTATCGCAGCGAGCAGGTTGTCAGCCAGGACTTCGCCGAGCTGCTGCTCGAGCCACACGATCGCGACATTCATCGGCGCGAGCTCGAGCTGGCCTTCGAGCAGCACAACGGCCAGCCGGCCCATCGCCGCATCGAGGTGACCGCCGTATGTGCCGACGGTCGCAGGCTCCCCGTGGAGCTGTCGCTGACGCTCGTCGAGGGCTCGCGGCAGAGCGAGCCGATCCTCTACGGCATCGCGCGCGACATCTCCGAGCGCCTCCGAGGCTCACGGCTCGCCTACCTCGCCTACCACGACCGGCTCACGGGGCTCCCCAACCGGATCCTGGTCGAGGACCAGCTCGACCTGGCGGTGGCCCGAGCCCGGCGGATGAACCGGGCGGTCGCGCTGCTGTTCGTCGACCTCGACGATTTCAAGGCCGTCAATGACCGGCTCGGGCACGCGGTTGGTGACGAGTTCCTGGCCGCCGTCGCCAAACGGCTGCGACGGGTTCTGCGAGACACCGACGTCCTGGCGCGTCAGGGCGGCGACGAATTCCTGGTGCTCCTGTCGGATCTCGACGACGACCCCGAACACGTCGCCGAGGCGGTCGGCGCCAAGCTGCACGCGGCGCTCAAGGCACCGTTCAACGTCGCGGGCACCCAGCAGGTGACCGCGGCGAGCGTCGGCGTCAGCCTGTATCCGGATGACGCCTCCGACAGCGAGGCTCTGCTACGCCATGCCGACACCGCGATGTACAAGGCCAAGGCAGCGGGCGGCGGCCAGCTCGTCTTCCACCGCGCCACCGAGACGATGATCGCCCGCAGGGCCAGCGTGTCGGCGCAGCTTCACCGCGCGATCACCAACTCAGAGCTCGAGCTTCACTATCACCCCGTCTGGCGACTGGGCGCCCACCGAACGATCACCGGCGTTGAAGCGCTGCTGCGGTGGCGCCATCCCGACCGCGGCCTGCTGGCCGCCGAGTCGTTCATCACGCTGGCAGAGCACAGCGCCGTCGGGGACGACCTCGTGGATTGGATCCTGCACCAGGCGTTCAGCGACGCCAAGCACTGGCTGGAAGCAGGGCTGCGGCCGCGGCTGAGCCTCAACGTCTCGCCGCACCAGCTGCTGGCGTCTGAGTTCGGGGCCCGGATGCGATCAGCGCTACGGGTCAACGAGCTCGATCCCCGTGCGTTCATGATCGAGCTGACCGAGTCGGCCTGGACGTTCGACGCGGCCAACACCCTCGCGGCGGTGGCCGATCTGCGCGCGGCCGGGGTGGTGCTGGCGATTGACGACTTCGGGGCCGGCTTTTCGTCACTGTCGCGGCTGCATGAGCTCGACGTCGACGTGGTCAAGCTCGACCCGACGTTGTTGCGGGCCGTCCCCGGCGACACGACTGCGGCCGACTTCCTGAAGGCGATCGTTGGTTTGCTCTGCGTATGCGGCGCGGGGTTGGTCGCCGAGGGCGTGGAGTCGCAAGCACAGGCGCAGTGGCTTGAGGCGAACCGGATCGACTGCGCGCAGGGCTACCTGTTCGGTCACCCACTGCGGGCGCCCGAGCTCACCCCGCTCCTTACCGCGCATCTGCTCACCGAGGGCGCGGCGACCTAGCCGCAGGCTCAAGACACACTCGATCGGGCCCTGGGTCGCTGGGTGGGTCCCTGCTAGCCTGCTGCCTTCAAATGGCGGTTCCCAAGCAGAAGCAATCCCACGCTCGCACGACGCACCGCCGGGCCCAGCACAAACTCGCGGCTCCGGCTTATAACGCCTGCCCGCAATGTCACAGCCCCCGGCGGCCACATCGCGTCTGCCCCGTTTGCGGGTTCTATCGCGGGCGCGAGGTGATCGCCGACCACGGCGATCAGACCGGCTGACCGCTGGGCAGCGATGGTCACCGTCGCCGTTGATGCGGGCGGGGCGGACCTGGGCCCCCTGGAGGTTGCAGCAGGCGCCGCGCACGCCGTGCGCGCAGGGCTGCGGGTGATCCTGTTCGGTCCGGCGCAGGAGATCGGCGAGGTCCCACCCGGAGTGCAGGTCGTCGATGCCCCGGTCTCGATCGCCAAGGCCGCCGATCCAGCGTTCGCCGTTCGCACGACGCCCGAGGCTTCGATCGTGCAGGCCGCCAGGGCGGTCGCGGACGGTCACGCGCAGGCGCTGGTGTCGGGGGGCTCGACCGGCACGGCGCTCGCAGCGTGCCTGTTCAACATCCGCCGCGACCGCGGCATCCACCGCCCGGCGCTGGCGCTCCCGTTACCCGTGCCGGCGGCACCGCCCGTGCTGCTGCTCGACGTGGGGGCGAACGTCACCTGTCGACCGGAGCATCTGGTCCAGTTCGCCCACATGGGTTCGGCGTTCGCGCAGGCCGTGCTGGGGATCGCCTCGCCGCGCGTGGCGCTGCTCTCCAACGGCGAGGAACCGGCGAAGGGCACCCCCGAGCTGGTCGCCGTGCACGAGCAGCTGTCGGGCAGGGCCGGCTCGGGGCTGAAGTTCGTGGGCAACATCGAGGGGACGCAGGTGACCGATGGGGCCGCGGATGTGGTGGTCATGGACGGCTTTACCGGCAACATCGCGCTAAAGCTGCTCGAGGGCGTCTCAGAACGCACGCTGCGCGCGATCGACGACGTCTCGCGAAGCTCGCAGCGAGCGAGGCTGGGGAACTGGCTGCTGGGCCCCGCCGTGGCCAGGCTGCGCGAGGAGATCGACCCCGAGACCCCCGGCGGGGCATACATGCTCGGACTCCGGCAGCTCGGCGTGGTGGCGCATGGACGCTTTACGCGCCGCGGCTTTCACCGCGCGATCGAGGTCGCCGCGCGCGGGGTGGAGGAGGACGTCGTCGGCGCCACGCGCGAAGCGCTGCAGGCCGCCGGCGCGCTGCGCTCGCCACAACCAGTCGGCGTACAGAGCGGGGATGAGTAGCCACATCGATCCAGGACCTACGTCAGCCACCCCGTCCGGGACCGTGGCTACCGTGTTGCGCCGATGACGCGCGAGCAAGTCTTCTCGCTGATCCGCGCTCACCTGGCCGACGAGCTCGAGCTTGACCCCGACTCGATCCAGGAGACCACCCGGTTCAGGGAGGACCTCGAAGCCGATTCGCTGGACCTGTACACGCTGGTCCAGGAGCTCGAGGATTCCTACGGCGTCAAGATCTCCGACGAGCAGGCCGGCAGGATCCTGACGGTTGGCCAGGCGGTGGACTTCGTGCTGGCCACCGAGACGCACCGCTCGACGGCGGCGAGCCAAGGTACTGAACCTGAGTGAGCGCGGTGCCGGACTCGGGGGAGAAGGGGCAGCGGGCGGCAGATCGTCCGCCCGCAGGCCACGGTGCGATCTTGCACCAGCTCGTCGATCAGCTGCCGAACGAGCTGATCAAGCCCGCCCTCACCCACTCGTCATGGACCGCGCGGCGATCGGACTCCTACGAACGGCTCGCGTTCCTCGGCGACAGCGTGCTCGGGCTTGCCGTCACCACCCACCTGTTCCCGCGTTTGGAGGCGGATCAGTTCGGGCCGGGTCGGCTCACCAAGATCAGGGCGCAAGCGGTGTCGGGACGCTCTTGTCGCGTGGTCGCCGAGCGGCTGGGCATCCCGGAGCGGCTTCGCACGGCGGCGCCGCCGGCCGCTGCCCCCGGTGTCGAGGCGCTGATCGCCACCGAACGCGTGCTGGCGTCAGTGATCGAGGCGGTGATCGGGGCGTGCTATCTGGCATTTGGCTACGAGGCCACGGCCGCAGCAGTCGTCGATGCCTTCTCCCAGGAGATCGAGGACGCGCTGGAGAACCCGGTCGACTACAAGTCGGCGCTGCAAGAGCGACTTGCGCGACGAGGCGAGCTGGTCAGCTATGCGGTCGTCGACGAACAGGGGCCGCCACACGACCGCACCTTCAAGGTCAACGCGACCATCGACGGGGTGGAGATCGGCTCTGGGATCGGGCGCAGCAAGAAGGACGCCGAGCAGGAAGCCGCGCAGGCGGCGCTGGAGTCGATGTCGAAATGAACCGTCTGTGTATCTGAAGTCGATCACCGTCAAGGGCTTCAAGTCCTTTCCGGATCGCACGCGGCTGGAATTCGGCCCCGGGGTCAGCGTGATCGTGGGTCCCAACGGCTCCGGGAAATCGAACGTGACCGACGCTGTCCTGTGGGCGCTGGGCGAGCAATCGCCTGGCAACGTCCGCGGTCAGTCGATGCAGGACGTGATCTTCGCCGGCGCTCCGGGGCGCCAGGCGGCCGGCCATGCGGAGGTCGAGCTGGTGCTTGACGACAGCGAAGGCTCGCTCGCGCTCGGTGCGCCTGAGTTGTCGATCTACCGCCGGCTGGACCGCGCCGGCGAAGGCGAATACCGGCTCGCCGGGGCGCGCTGCCGGCTCGTGGACGTGGTCGAGCTCCTGTCGGACACGGGGCTGGGCAAGGAGATGCACTCGGTCATCTCGCAGGGCCGCGTCGAGGCGATCGTGACCTCCAAACCCCGCGAGCGCCGCCTGCTGATCGAGGAGGCCGCCGGGCTGGGCAAGCACCGCAAGCGGCGCCGCCGCGCGCAACTGAAGCTGACCCGGACCCAGGACAATCTCGATCGGGCGCTTGACGTCGAACGGGAGGCAAGATCGCGCCTGCGGCCGCTCAAGCGCCAAGCCGAAGCGGCCGAGCTGCACGCCCGTCTGCAACGCCAGGCGCTGGAGATCCGCTGGGAGCTGGCGCGTCACGCGGTGCGCGACGATCGCCAGGCACTGTCGCAGGCCCAGGGTGCCGCGACCGAGGTACGGACCCGGCGCGCGGCGCTGGAGCACGAGCTCGACGCGGTTGCGCGCCGGCGCGAGGCCGCCGAGGAGGCGCTTGCCCAGCGCAGCGCCCAGCGCGAGGAGCTCTCGCGACGTTCCTACACGGCACGGGGCGCGGGCGAGCGCATCTCCTACCGCACCGAGGCCGTCAAATCCGCGGCCGTGACGATCGAGGCGCGTCTGAGTCGCGCGGCGCAGCTGCTAGCCGCTCTGCGCGCCGCCGCCGCCGAGGATGGGCCCGACGCGGGTGCTGAGAGTCGGATCGCCGAGCTGGAGCAGGGGTTGTCCGAGCTCGACCGGGACCGCGAGCTCGAGTTGTCCCGCCAGCTACGCGAGCTCGAGCAGCGCTGCGAGGAGGCCCGGGATGCGGTGCAGCGCCACCGCGACCTGCGTCGACGCCGGCCTGGCCAAGCGCAAGGTCGCCGAATCGAGGGTGCAGGAGGCCCGCGCAGCGGTAGGCGAGGCCGAGCGTTCCCTGCAGGCAGCGCGCCGCGAGGCCGCTCGCGTTGGGGGCGAGCTGGCCGCCGTCAATCAGTTTTTGCGCCACCAGACCGCAGCGCCCGGCGGTGCGCCGACGCTCGCCGAGGCGCTCGACGTCGATCCGGGATACGAGCTTGCGCTTGCCGCCGCGCTCGACGGCCGCCTGCGGGCGGCCGTCGTCGAACACCGAAAAGCGGGCTCAGAGCTGCTCGATCGCAGCGGCAGCGAGGGCGGCCGGGCGCTGATCGCCGGCGCGCCGGGTGAGCCCCACGGTGGTTCGGCGCCGGTCGCCGATCCCCGCAAGACGACCGAGGGCGCCGCCGCGGCGCAGCGGCGAAACGGCGCCGATCCGCTGATCGCCCACGTGCACGGCGCCGACCCGGCGCTAGGGCTGGCGCGGGCCCTGCTGCGCGACACCTGGGTGGTCGACGAGCTCGCCCCCCTGCCTGACGGCTTCGAGGGGGTCGCGGTGACCAGGTCGGGCCGGGTCTGGTCATCGCGCACGCGCGAGATCCGCCAGGCTCCCGCGCTGGGGGAGGACCGGCTGCTGGCCGAACGCAACCGCCGCGAGCAACTCGTGGCCGCCAGCGAGGCGAGCGCCTGTGCCGAACTGGAGGCCCGCTCCGCGCTTGAACGCGCAAGCGCCGACTGCGCGCAGGCCGAGGGCGCCCGCGAGGAGCGCGTCGCCGCCCACCGCGGCGCGGTCCATGCGCTCGATGAAGCCGCCGAGGAGCAGCGCCGCATCGAGGCGCAGATCGAGCGCCGCCGTGCGGCCCCCGACGACGGGCCCAGCGCAGGTCGCCGCTCGCAGCTGATGGCGCAGCTCGCCGCCGAGCGCCAGATGCTCGCGCGGGCTCAGCGCGAGCGCGGCGAGCGCGCCGAACGGATGCAGCGCCTGGACGCGGCGATCGCTGCCGACCGCGAGCTGGTGCCAACTCTGAAGGCGTTGATCGCCGCGCTCGAGAACGCCTCCGGGGCGATCGCCGATCAGCTGGCCGCGTTCGACGAGGCCCTCGACGCCGATCGCCGGGCCGGTGAGAGCGTGGCCGGCGAGCTGCGGACCTGCGCGCAGCAGGAGGTCACGCTCCACTCGCGGCTGCAGCACGAGAACGAGGCGGTGACCGAAGCAGAGGTGCGCCTGCAGCGCGCTCGTGATCAGGCGGCCGATTCACAGCGCGAGCTGCGGGAGCTGGCCGCGCAGCTCGAGCTCGCCGCCGAGCCCGCCGCACAGGACCTCACCGACGAGGAACGAGACGGCCTCAACATCCGGCTGCAGCGGCTGGCCCGCCGCCGCGAGCAGATCGGTCCGGTCAACCCACTCGCCCAGGTGCAGTACGCCGAGGCCGTCGAGCACGTGGAGGAGCTCGAGCACCAGCGCGCCGACCTCGAAGCCGCCCTGCGCGAGCTCGAGAAGCTGATCGCCGACACCGACCGCCAGATCCGCACCTCGTTCCAGCAGATGTTCGCCGCGACCGCCAGCGGATTTGAGGAGCTCGCCCAGCATCTGTTTCCCGGTGGAAGCGGGCGGCTGCGGCTCGTCTCAGAACGGCCCGGACCGGCCCGCGTGCTTGGCGGGGAGGCGCCCGTGGCCGAGGCCGATGACGGCGAGCAGGTCGGCGAGGCCGACGGGGAGGAGGGGCCCGTCGGAGGAACAGGAGGAGGATCTGCTCGGGGTCGAGATCGAGATCACCCCAGCTGGGAAGGAGTGCAAGCGCCTGTCGCTGCTGTCAGGCGGGGAGAAGTCGCTGACCGCGCTAGCGTTCTTGTTCGCCGTCTTCCTGGCGCGGCCGTGCCCGTTCTACATCCTCGATGAGGTGGAGGCGGCGCTCGATGACCTCAACATCGACCGCTTCCTGGCCCTCTTGAGGAGGTACTCGTCACGAGCGCAGTTCATCGTTGTGACCCACCAGAAGCGCACCATGGATGCGGCCGATTCGCTGTACGGCGTGTCGATGGGAGCCGACGGGATCTCGAAGGTCGTGTCGCGGCGGCTCGCCGAAGCCGAGGCCGCTTAGCCCCGGCTTCGCCCCCGCGGATGGCGTTCCCGCGGGCTTGCCGGCGGGCGCTGGTAACGTCGCCGCCGTCATGGCTCGTGAATGGCGCGATCTGTTCATCATCGACGGCGGAGCACCGCCGCCGGCGGACAGCGAGCCTGCGCAGGAGAAGCGCGGCGGTCGCTTCAGGCGCCTGCGCGAGAGCCTGCGCAAGACCCGTCAGGCGCTGCAGTCCGAGATCCAGGCGACGCTGTTCGAGGATCTCAACGAGGAGACCTGGGAGCGGCTCGAAGAGGCGCTGATCTACGCCGACGTCGGTGCTCAGACGACCGCCCAGGTGGTCGCTCAGCTCGAGCGCGAGGCGAGCGAGAACAAGCTCTCGGGAGGTCAGGCGCTGTCAGACAGGCTCGTCGAGCTGTTGACCGAGATCGCCCAGACCGGCGATGACCGCATCGAGCTGCGCGCGAGTCCCACTGTCATTCTGGTGGCCGGGGTCAACGGCACCGGCAAGACGACGACCGTCGGCAAGCTGGCCTGGCATCTGAGCCAGGAGCTCGGTCGCTCCGTGGTGCTGGTGGCCGGGGACACCTTCCGGGCGGCCGGCGTCGAGCAGCTCGAGCTGTGGGCGCAGCGCGCCGGGGTCGACTTCGTCAAGGGGCCTCCCGGTGCCGACCCCGGCTCGGTGGCCTACGACGGGGTCACGGCGGCGATCCGGGAGGGGGCCGACGTGCTGATCATCGACACCGCGGGGCGCCTTCACACCCAGGATGACCTGATGGCTGAGCTCGCCAAAGTGCGCCGGGTGATCGCCAAGCAGATACCGGAGGCGCCGCACGAGACGCTGCTGACCGTCGATGCGACGACCGGGCAGAACGGGCTGCGCCAGGCGCGAATCTTCTCCGACGCGGTGCAGGTGACCGGGCTCGCGTTGACCAAGCTCGACGGCACCGCCAAGGGCGGGATCGCGCTGGCGATCGCCCACGAGCTGGGGATCCCGGTGAAGTTGATCGGGATCGGTGAGCAGCTGGAGGATCTGCGCCCGTTCGACGCGGCCGAATTCGCCCGCGCGCTGGTGTCCTGAGCCGGTCCCGGCGGGCGCGGAAATGCCGTGAGAGCAGGGTTCTCGCGCTAAGCTCGGCTGCAGATGAACGGATGGGTCATATGGGTGATCGTTGCCTGCGGCTGTGGGATCGGCGAGATGCTGACAACCGGTTTCTTTCTGGCTCCGTTCGCGATCGCCGCGGCCCTGGCGGCCGCCGCCGACGCGGCTATCGGCGGGACCGCGGCATGGGTCGTGTTCGTCGCCGTGGCCCTGCTGACGCTCGTGGTCGTGCGACCGATCGTCCGCTCTCATCTGAAGGTGCCGCCCCAGATCCGCACCGGCGCCGCCGCCCTGGTCGGCAAGCAGGCCGTCGTGCTCGAGCGAATCGCCAATCGCGAGGGCGTGGGCTGCGTGAGGATCGACGGGGAAGTGTGGACCGCCCGCTCGCTGTTCGACGACCAGGTGATCGAGCAAGGGTCCGTCGTCGACGTGGTCGAAATCAAGGGCGCCACGGCGCTCGTGTCTGAATAGGAGCGCGGCATGGTCGGAATCATCGTCGCTGTCGTGGTAGTCATCTTCCTGGTGGTCTTCCTTGCCCGCACTGTGCGGGTCGTGCCCCAGGCAAAGGCAGGGATCGTCGAGCGCTTCGGGCGCTATCAGCGCACCCTGAACCCGGGGCTGACATTGCTGATGCCGTTCGTGGACCGGCTCAGGCCGCTGATCGACCTGCGCGAGCAGGTGGTCTCGTTCCCGCCGCAGCCGGTGATCACCGAGGACAACCTCGTGGTCGGGATCGACACAGTCCTGTACTTCACGATCAACGACCCCAAGTCCGTCACCTACGAGGTCGCCAACCCGCTGCAGGCGATCGAGCAGATCACGGTCACCACGCTTCGCAACGTGATCGGCTCGCTGACGCTCGAGGACGCGCTGACCAGCCGTGACCACATCAACGCCCAGCTGCGCACCGTCCTCGATGAGGCCACCAACAAGTGGGGGATCCGCGTCAACCGCGTCGAGATCAAGTCGATCGATCCGCCCGGCTCGATCCAGGAAGCGATGGAGAAGCAGATGCGCGCCGAGCGCGACCGGCGGGCCGCGATCCTCAACGCCGAGGGCGTCAAGCAGTCGCAGATCCTGACCGCCGAGGGCCAGAAGCAGGCCGCGGTACTGACCGCGGAGGGCGCGAAGCAGGCCGCGATCCTCCGGGCAGAGGGGGAAGCGCAAGCCATCTCGACCGTGTTTCAGTCGATCCACGAGGGCGACCCGGACCCCAAGCTGCTCAGCTATCAGTACCTGCAAATGCTGCCCCAATTGGCAAAGGGCGATGCCAACAAGGTGTTCGTGATTCCGTCCGAGTTCGCCGAGGCGTTCGGCGGGATCAGCAAGGCGTTCGCCGCGCGCGGGGGCGAGGAGCGGAGCAGCCTGGAGGCAGCATCCGGCGTCAAGACGGCACCCAGCGCTGAGGCGGCAGCGGACCAGAACTCGGGCACCCCACGTCAGTAGCCTGAGCGTAGACGCGATGTTCGAATCCCTAGCCGAGAAGCTCCAGGCCACGCTCGCCGATGTCCGCGGCCGCGGCACGCTGACCGAGGACGACATCAACGCGGCGATGCGCGAGATCCGTCTCGCCCTGCTCGAGGCAGACGTCAACTTCAAGGTCGTCAAGAGCTTCACCGGCGCCGTCAAGGAGAGGGCTCTGGGCGCGGACATAGTCGGTCAGCTGAACCCTGGCCAGCAGGTCGTCAAGATCGTCTCCGACGAGCTCACCGAGCTGATGGGAGGGGCGGCTCGCGAGATTTCATTCTCGCCGCGCCCGCCGACGGTGGTGGTGATGGCCGGGCTCCAGGGCTCGGGCAAGACGACCGCGACCGCCAAGCTCGCGCGCTTTCTGCGCGAGCAGCATGGCTCCTCGGTCGCCGTGGCGGCCTGTGACGTGTATCGGCCCGCGGCGGTGGATCAGCTGGTCAAAGTCGGTGGCCAGGCCGGCGCCGCCGTCTATGAGCAGGGCACCGACCGCAACCCGGTCCAGATCGCTCGCTGGGCGGCCGACCGTGCCCAGTCGGAGGGCAAGGACGTTCTGATCGTCGACACCAGCGGTCGCCTTCACGTCGACCAGGAGCTCATGAAGGAGCTCGCCGACATCAAGAAGGCGGTCAAGCCCACGGACATCCTGCTGGTGGTCGACGCGATGACCGGCCAGGACGCGGTCAACGTCGCCGAGGAGTTCGCGGAGGTGGTCGACTTCGACGGGGTCGTGATGACCAAGCTCGATGGCGATGCCCGCGGCGGCGCCGCGCTGTCGGTCAAGGCGATCACCGGCAAGCCGATCATGTACGCCTCCACCGGCGAGAAGCTCGACCAGTTCGAGCGCTTCCACCCCGACCGCATGGCCCAGCGGATCCTCGGTATGGGCGACGTGATGACCCTGATCGAGAAGGCGGAGGCCAGCTACACCGAGCAGCAGCAGGCCGAGCTCGAACGCAAGCTGCGCAAGCAGGAGTTCGGCCTCGACGACTTTCTCGACCAGATGCGCCAGGTCCGCCGCCTCGGCCCGCTGCAGTCGCTGCTCGGCATGATCCCCGGCCTCGGAAGCGAGCTGCGCGGCGTCAAGGTCGACGAGCGCGAGTTCGACCGCCTCCAGGCGATCATCCTCTCGATGACTCCCCAGGAGCGGCGCCATCCGGAGCTGATCAAAGGGTCGCGGCGGCTGCGGATCGCGCGCGGTTCGGGCACCAACGTCCAGGCCGTCAAGCAGTTGATCAAGCAGTTCGACCAGATGCGCAAGGTGATGCGCCAGGTCTCTCAGGGCCGGATGCCCGACCTCGGGGCCTTGATGCGGCAGGGCGGTCGCTAGGGCGGCCCTCCCGCCGGCACGCTAACCTCGACGATCGTTTATGGCGGTAAGACTTCGACTGACGCGAATCGGCGGGCGCAAGAACCCCATCTGGAGGGTTGTCGTCGCCGACCAGCGCTCCAAGCGAGACGGGCGTGTGATCGAGACCGTCGGGCACTACAACGCCCAGACCGACCCCTCGACGATCGTGCTCGACGAGGAGCGCATCCGCGACTGGCTCTCGCGCGGCGCCCAGCCGAGCGAGACTGTCCGCAAGCTCCTGCGCACGCAGGGCATCACCTGAGGCCCGCCGCCGTGAAGGAGCTGCTCGAGTACCTGACGCGGGGGCTCGTGGGAGATCCGGAGGCGGTGCGGGTCACAGAGCTCCAGGAGGACGACGGCTCACTGGTGCTGGAGCTGTCAGTGGCGCAGGACGACTATGGCAGCGTGATCGGCCGCGGCGGCCGCACGGCGGCCGCGCTCCGCACGGTGATCAAGGCGGCAGCGGTCCGCCACAACCGCCGCGTGTTCGTAGACATCGTCGACGCTTGACCGAGCCCGAGCCCGAGCGCTGGCTGCTGGCAGGGACCGTAGGTCGACCCCACGGACTCGACGGCAGCTTTCACGTGGCCGGCGCGGTCGCGGAGCTGCTCGTCGCCGGCGGCAGCGTTCAGGTGCACGGACACGAGCGCCGAATCGTCCGCCGGGCCGGGCTCGACGCGCGACCGATCGTCCGGCTCGACGGCTGCTGCGACCGCGACGCCGCGCAGGCGCTGCGCGGCGCCGAGCTACTGGTCGCGCGCGACCGCGCACCCGAGCTCGAAGAGGACGAGTGGTGGGCGCGTGACCTCGAACGGTGCTCGGTGCGTGACGGAGCCGTGGAGGTGGGCGTCGTCACGCGATTGCTCGGACTGCCCTCCTGCGAGGTGCTCGAGGTGGCGCGCAGCGCGGGAGGTCTTCCGCTGCTGGTGCCGCTGATCAAAGACGCGGTGCGCACGGTGGACATCGAGCGCCGCACGATCGACGTGGACCTGCGCTTCCTCGGCGAGGAATGATGCAGATCGACGTGTTCACGCTGTTCCCGCAGGCGTTTGGGTGGTTTCAATCACAGCGACACGTCCGCAACGCGCAGGCGCTGGGCCACCGGCTCGAGCTCGTCAACTACCGCGACCACACGCCGCTCAGCGCCGGTCAGGTGGACGACACGCCATTCGGTGGCGGCGCGGGGATGGTGCTCCGCGTCGACGTGGTCGAGGCTGCCCTGCATGCGCGCTATGGCCAGGACCCGGTCGCGCTGCGCTCGGCGCGCCGGGTGATCGCGCTCGACGCGGGAGGGTGGCTGCTGGACGACCCGCTCGTCGACGAGCTCGCGGCCGAGCCGGCGCTGACCCTGCTGTGTGGGCGCTACGAGGGCTTCGACGAGCGCGTGCTCGAGCATTTCTGCACTGACCGCATATCGATCGGGCGCTACGTGCTGGCCGGGGGCGAGCTGCCCGCGATGGTGCTCTGCGACGCAGTTCTGCGCAAGCTTCCCGGCGCGCTCGGTCACGAGCACTCGGCGCTCGAGGAGTCGTTCAGCGCTGCGTTGGAGGGCGGACCCGAGTATCCCCACTACACCCGTCCGGCAGAGCATCGCGGCTGGCGGGTTCCCGACGTCCTGCTCTCGGGTCACCACGCCCAGATCGCGCAGTGGCGCCTGGAGCAGAGCCGGCGACGCCGCGACGCCATCGAAGAGCCTGGGCCCGACGGCGGCCCGGAGGGCGCGGCGGGCGGGGGTCCGGGATAGTGCCGGAGCGGCCGGCTTGAGACATCGACAGACGCTGCGACCCGATTCAGCGATCCCGCGCGGCAAGGCGCCGACCACCGCGTCCCGGCTCTCAAGCGGTCCGCTACCATAGGCGACCGCATGGGCGCCTACGCACGTTGCGCGGAGCCCCCCACGCTCGGATTGTGCCCGCGCAGTGAGGCTCGCCATGCAAGCGCGGGCACTTGCGATGACCTATGAGCACGGCAATTGACAGCTTGGAGCGGAGCCAGCTCCGCCGGGTACCGGCGTTCGACGCCGGTGACCGCCTGCGTGTCCACTTCCAGGTAATCGAGGGCACGCGCCGGCGGACGCAGGTGTTCGAGGGCGTGGTGATCAAGCGTCAAGGGCACGGAGCGCGGGAGACCTTCACGGTCCGCAAGCAGTCGTTCGGGGTCGGCGTTGAGCGGACGTTCCCGCTGCACTCTCCGAAGATCGAGCGGATCGAGGTCGCCGCCCGCGGTGACGTGCGCCGCGCCAAGCTCTACTACCTGCGCGGCCGGGTGGGTAAGCGGGCCCGAGTCCGCGAGCGCCGTTCCACCGGGCCTGAAGTGGCGGTCGAGCGCGAGCTGCTCTACGGCCCCGAGGCCGACACGCCGCAGGCCGAGGCATCCGCGGCCGCGGCTGTGGAGGCCGAATCGCCAGAGGCCCAGGCGTCGGAGACGACCATGGACGCGCGCGAGGAGGAGACGACCGTAGCCGCGCCGGAGGAGGAGAACCTGGAGGCCTCCGAGGCTCAGGCCGCGGACGCGCCCGAGGAGACCATGGACGCGTCCGACGCTGAGGCCGCGGACGCGCCCGAGACTGAGACCGCATCCGAGACTGAGACCGCAGAGGGACCGGACACCGAGGGGCAGGGGGCCGGCCCCGGGGACGCCGAGCCGGCGGCAGACGACGAGCAGGTGTGACGCGGACCAAGAAGTCGTTCGTGCGGTCGGCCGCCGAGCTGGCGGTGATCGTCGGCGTCGCACTCGGGCTGGCCCTCGCTGTCCAGGCCTTCATCGTCAAGCCGTACGAGATCCCCAGCGGATCGATGCTCCCAACCCTGCACATCAACCAGCGCGTGCTGGTGAACAGGATCGGAACGCACTTCGGCACCCCGAGGATCGGCGACATCCTCGTCTTTCACCCACCGGCGATCGAGTCGTGCGCCGATCCCAACGAGGGCGAGAACCAGGACGGCCAGCAGTCCGCCCGCGCATGCGACGTCGCCCAGACCAAAGCCTCCTCGCAGACTTACATCAAGCGGGTCGTCGGGCTGCCCGGGGACCGGCTCTCGATCCGCGACGGCCACGTTTACCGCGACGGGGTGCGCGAGAAGGACTCGTTCACCGAGCCCTGCGACGACGCCAGCGAGTGCAACTTCCCCGCCACGATCACCGTCCCAAAGGGCGACTACTACATGATGGGCGACAACCGGCCGGATTCGCTGGACAGCCGCTTCTGGGGACCGGTGCGCAAGGCCTGGATAATCGGCAAGGCTTTCTTCACCTATTGGCCGCCGGACCGGATCGGCTTCCTCTAGTCACCTTTAGCGAGACCTGATAGGCACCCTGGGGCAATGCAGAGCAAGAGGAAGTCGGGGTTGCAGAAGCTGATCGAGCTTGTCCTGACCGTGGCGGTGGCCGTGGGCCTCGCGTTGCTGATTCAGGCCTTTGTCGTCAAGCCCTACCGGATCCCGAGCCCGTCGATGGTGCCCACGCTGGATGTGGGACAGCGGGTGCTGACGAATCGCCTGATCAATCATCCGAGCGTGGGCGACGTCGTCGTGTTTCATCCGCCGCACGGCGCCGACAATCAGGACAACCCGACCTGCGGCAACCCCAACCAGGGTGCCGGGCACCCCCAGGCCTGTGACACCCCCACCGCCACCCAGTCGAGCCAGACGTTCATCAAGCGCGTGGTCGCCGGGCCCGGCGACCGGATCTACATTGTCAATGGTCACGTGTATCGCAACGGCGTCCGGGAGAACGACTCCTCCTACACCGAGCCGTGTGGAGGCGCTCCTTCATGCACTTTCCGCAAACCGATCACGATTCCGCCCGGCGACTACTTCATGATGGGCGACAACCGTGGTGAGTCCGACGACAGCCGCTTCTGGGGCCCGGTCCCCGACAAATGGGTCATCGGTGTCGCGTTCTTCACCTACTGGCCGCCCGACCGGATCGGCACGCTCTGACGTGCCCGACCGGATCGGCACGCTCTGACGGCGCGACGAACGGTCGAGCCGTCTCCGAGCGCACCGGCAAGCCGCGCCAGCGCGGCCCCCGCCCCGGCCGCAGGCTGCTGAAGTTCGATCGCTCGCTCGGGGTGCGGTTCGTCGCCGGCGCCGACGAGGCGGGCCGCGGCTGTCTCGCCGGCCCGCTGGTGGCCGCGGCGGTCCTGCTTGACATGGAGCGGATGGGGCCGGCTCAAGCGCGAGCGCTGGGGATGCTCAACGACTCAAAGCAGCAGACCCCCGAGGGTCGCGCCGCCCTGTACCCGGTGATCCTCGGGCTCGCCTCCCGGGTGGCGATCGTCTCCCGATGCGCACCCGGGATCGATGCGCGCGGGCTACACAAGACAAACCTCGCCGCGCTCCGGGACGCCTTGGAGGCAGTGGCCTGCGAGGGATGCATCTGCCTCAGTGACGGCTTTCCGGTGGCGGGACTGCGATACCAGAGGCGCGCGGTGATCGGTGGCGACGCCAAGAGCGCCGCGATCGCGGCCGCCTCGGTGCTGGCAAAGGAAACCCGCGACCGATACATGCGCCGCGCCGACGCCGCCCACCCGGGGTGGGAGTTCGCCCAGCACGTCGGCTACTCGACGCCCGAGCACCGCGAGGCGATCGAGCGCATAGGTTTGTCGCCGCTGCACCGCGTCTCGTTTCAGTCGATCGCCTATCAGCAGCTCGCGCTGGCCGAGTTGGCAGACGTTATGCAATCTGGTTCCGCATAGGGTCACCAACTCGACAGACGTCCGCTTAGAACGCCCCTTCCAGGTGTTCGAGAGCGACGAACCGGCCGCTGGCGTCAACCGTGACCCCGATCGCGTCACATCGAACCATCTGCGCAAATGGACGCTCGCGCTCCCGCAGCCACATCGAAGCCATCTTGCGCACGCGCGCCTGCTTGCGCTCACCAAGCGCCTCAAACGGGCCCCCGCAGCTTCCGCCCGAGCGCCGCGTCTTGACCTCGCAGAACACGAGCACGCGCCCGTCGAAGCCCACCAGGTCGAGCTCACCCCAACGAGTCCGGTAGTTGCGGTCCAGGATCGCGAACCCGCGCCGCTCCAGGTGCTCGGCGGCCAGCTGCTCACCGGCCCGTCCCAGCCCGTGGCGGGCGTCGCCGGACCGATCGCGGAGGCTCGCCGAACCGATCGCGGGCGTCAGCGCTCATCCCGAGCCACGCTAGCCCCGACCGCGTCACGCGTGGGTGGCGCCCCGTGCCGTTTGAGTGACAAAACCCGCCGCAATCGGCGCACATTTGTGACAGTCCGCGAGCCACGCGGCACGCGATCCGGCCTAGCTTGGGCCGATGCTCGCTCGGGTCCGGACGTTCACGATCGACGGCGTCCAGCCGCGGCAGGTGTGGGTGGAGGTGGACATCCGCTCGGGGCTGCCGGCGTTCACGATCGTCGGCCTGGGCGACACCGCGGTGCGCGAGTCGCGCGACCGGATCCGCGCCGCGATCCTCAACTCCGGCTTTGAGTTCCCGGCCACGCGGATCACCGCGAACCTGGCGCCGGCGTCCCTGCGGAAGGTCGGTCCCGGGTTCGATGCGGCGCTCGCGCTCGCCGTGCTCGCCTCGAGCGGGCAGGTACCGACCGAGGCGCTGGCGTCCTATGCGGTGTTCGGGGAGCTGTCGCTGGGGGGCGAGCTGCGGGACTCGCCCGGCGTGCTGGCGGTCGCCGAGGGGGCCCGGCAGGCGGGCTGTGCGCGGCTGATCGTTCCCCGTCAGCGGGCCCATGAGGCGGCGCTGGTCCCGGGGCTGGGAATCGTCGCGGTCGCCGATCTGCGGGCCGCTGCGGCGGTCCTCAGCGGCGGCGACCCGCCCCCGCTTCCCCAAGCGCCCGCAAACGCCAATGGCCGCGTTCAGCTCCCCGACCTGGCCGACATCCGCGGTCACGAGGCGCCCTTGCTGGCGCTGCAGATCGCTGCCGCGGGCGCTCACAACCTGTTGATGGAGGGCGCTCCGGGAACGGGCAAGACGATGCTGGCGAGGCGATTGCCCTCGATCCTTCCTCAGCTCACCCGATCCGAGGCGATCGAGGTGACGCGGATCCACAGCGTCGCGGGCATCCACGCCGGGCGCTTGATCGTCGCGCGGCCGTTCCGAGCGCCGCACCACACGATCTCCCCCTCGGGCCTGGCCGGCGGCGGCTCGCCCCCGCGCCCCGGAGAGGCCAGCCTCGCCCACCACGGGGTGCTGTTCCTGGACGAGCTGTCTGAGTTTCAGCGCTCCAGCCTCGACGCGCTGCGCCAGCCGCTCGAGGACGGCAGCGTGTCGATCGTCCGCGGTCAGCGAGCCCTGCGGCTGCCGACCCGGTTCATGCTGGTGGCTGCGACCAACCCGTGCCCGTGTGGCTTCGCCGGCCACGAGGACGACCGCTGCACGTGTGGGGAAGCCGAGCTGCGGCGCCACCGCCGCCGCCTGAGCGGGCCGCTGCTGGACCGCATCGACCTGCTGATCGACGTGCACCGCCCGCCGGCGCAAGCGCTGACGCGCCCACCGACGACAACCTCGGAGCGCGCCCGGGCGCTCGTCGCCGCGGCGCGCGAACGCCAGCGCCGGCGCCTGGCGGGCACCACCGCAACCTGCAACGGCGACATGGACGTGCGCACCGCCGAGCGGTTGGTAAAGCTCGACGACGACGCGGAGGTGGAGCTCGGGCGCGCCTATGCCGCCGGCATGCTCAGCCCTCGCGGACGCCACAGGGTGCTGCGCGTCGCGCGCACGATCGCCGACCTGGGCCAGCGGGAGCGCGTGTCGCGCGGCGACGTGCTGACCGCGCTGAGCCTGCGCCAGCGCTCAGGCGCAGAGGCGGCGATCGCCCGGTGATCCCAGGACCGAGGGGAACGTGCGACGGGTGCCTGAAGCGAACCTGATCCCAGGGCCGGGGGAGCGTGCGACGGGTGCCTGAAGCGAACCTGATCCCAGGGCCGGGCGGAGCGTGCGACGGGTGCCTGAGGCGAACCTGGCTGCTGGCGCGGCTGGCCGGCCACATCGACCTTCATCGAAACCGCCTCGAGCCGCTGCTCGCCCTCACCGACGCCGAGCTCGTCGCGGCGCTCGCCGGCCGGCGACAGCAGGCCATCGAGCGCGAGCACGAGGCATTTGACCCCGATCTCGCGCGAAAACACGCGGCCGAGGCGCGGCTCGAGCAGATCTGCCGGTGTCACTGCGCCTACCCGGCCCCGCTGGCCGACCTCGACGCGCCGCCCGCGGTGCTGCACGTGGCCGGCGGGCTCGAGCGCTTCCTGGCGCTCGCGAAAACCACAGCGGTGGCCATCGTGGGCAGTCGGCGGCCCTCGGCCTACGGGATCGACGTCGCGCGCTCGCTGGCCCGGGGCGCCGCGGCTGCCGGGATCACCGTCGTCAGCGGCATGGCGCTGGGGATCGACGCCGCCGCACACCGAGGGGCGCTGGACGCCAACCGCCCGACCGTGGCGGTCCTGGCCGCTGCCCCCGAGCGTGCCTATCCCGCCCGGGCGCGCTCGCTGCACGCACGCATCCTGGCCTCCGGTGCCGCCTTCTCAGAGCTGCCGCCAAAGACCTCTGCGCGACGGTGGATGTTCCCCGCTCGCAACCGCCTGATCGCCGCCCTGGCCGCGTTGACCGTGATCGTGGAGGCCCGCCCCGGCTCGGGCGCGCTCGTCACAGCGCGCCATGCCGCCGAGCTCGGCCGACAGCTGGGCGCGGTCCCGGGGCGGATCACCTCGCCGCTGGCGCGCGGCCCGCATCGGCTGCTGCGCCAGGGCGCGCTGCTGATCGAGGGCCCCGAGGACGTGCTCGACGGGCTGTTCGGCGCGGACGCCGACGCTCGCACCTCCAGGCCGTACGCGCCCGACCGCCCCGCGCTCCCGCCCGACGAGCAAGCCCTGCTGGACGCCCTCGCCGACGGCCAAGACGCCGCGACAGCCCTGGTCCGGGCGGGTCTCGACGCGCATCGGGGCTTTGCGGCGCTCGCATCGCTGGAGCTCGCCGGAAGGATTCGCCACGAGCCGGGCGGCAGGTACCTGGTGCTCCTCTGACGCAGAGCGGCCGCCGGACAAAAGTAAGCTCGGCGACAATGGCCACACGGCGCCCCGACACCGGCCGGATCCCCTGCGTGCTCTCGATCGCGGGCTCGGACTCCGGTGGCGGCGCCGGCATTCAGGCCGACCTCAAGGCGTTTGCTGCCTGCGGCGTCCACGGCATGACCGCGGTGACCGCGATCACCGCTCAGAACACAGTCGGTGTGAGCGCCATCCATGCGATCCCCCCAGAGATCATCGTCGCCCAGGTGCGAGCGGTGGCCGACGACATCGGCATCGACGCGGTCAAGATCGGGATGCTGGGCACGGTCACCACGATCGAAGCGGTGGCGCGCTCGCTGGAGCTGCTGAGGCCCGGGACGCCCGTCGTCCTGGACCCGGTGATGGTGTCCGAATCGGGCGCCGAGCTGCTCGAGCCTTCGGCCCGCAGCGCGCTGCTGGAGCAGGTGCTCGCACGGGCAACGGTCACCACCCCCAATCTGCACGAGGCTCGCGCGCTGCTGGGACGCGACCCCTCGTACACCGACCAGGTCGAGGAGGTGGCGGAGCTGGCCCGCGGCATCCGGGCACTGGGGCCATCCGCGGTGGTGATCACCGGCGGGCACCGCGAGCGCGCCGTTGACGTGTTCTACGACGGCGCGCAGCTGGTGGAGATTCCCGGCGAGCGCCAGCCCGACGGCGCCGCCCACGGCTCTGGCTGCACGCACTCCTCGGTGCTCGCGGCCCGGCTCGCGTGGGGCGACACGCCGCTGGAGGCGGCCCGGATCGCCAAGCTCAAGGCCACGCAAGCCGTGAGCGACGGGCTGGCCGGCATCGGGTCGGGACCGGGCCCGGTGAACGTACTGGGCTTGCCGAGGGCGGGTCGGGACCGGGACCGGTGAACGTACTGGGCTGGCCGACAGCGGGTCGGGACAGGGACCGGTGAACGTAGTGGGCTGGCCGACAGCGGGTCGGGACCCGGTCCGGTGAACGTACTGGGCGTGACATAATTCTCGGGTGCGCTTTTTGCGGATGAAGCCCGGCCACGGAGAGGTCCTGATAGCGGAAGGCGACGTGGAGCTCGAGGAGGACGAGCTGCGCCTGATCGAGGAGTTCCGCCGCCAGCTCGACGCCGGCCAATGGGCGGCGGTGCCGGCGTTGGAGGCGGATGGCCGGCGCCAGGCTCGCATGGTCCGGTCGTTCGATGACATCCCGCGGGATGCCGACCGCGTGATCTTCTTCCCGCGGGCGGCGGGCGGCGCCAGGTAGGCCGCGCCATGCTGCTGGCGCTCGTGGCGACCGCGCTGGTGGCAATCGCCCTGCTCTCCGAAGAGCTGCTGCCGCGCCTCGAGGAGTTGTGGTCGCGCTACCGCGCCCGCCGGCGGGTTGCGCCGCCGACGCCGTATGACCCGGGGCGCGAGCGCCGTGCCGAGCAGCGTGCCCGGGCGCTGCTGCGCTCGTGCGTGAACGACGAGGAGTGGGCGATGTACCGCGAGCTCGGCTTCATCCGGGTGTGGGGCACACAGGCCCAGGGACCCGCTGACGCGGGCGGGACCGGGGGCGCTCCGTACGCGTATCTGATCTACCCCCACCGGGCGATCATCGCCTACCTGGCCCAGACCCACCGGCTGCTGAACGAGTACTGCGTGGCCTTCCCCGACCACAGCCGGCCGTACGGCAGCGCCAGACTGCCCGACTCAGACGACGTGCTGGCGAAGTGGATGGCGCTGACCGGCGACGAGCGGCGGTTGATCTCGACCGCCAACATGCATCTGCCGGGACGCCAGCTTGACCCCGCTCGGGTCAAGCGCGACCTCTGGCGCCTGGCTCAGTGGGAGCGGGCGCGGATGCGCTCGGTCGCCACCACCGAGAAGTCGACGCCGCTCGACGCCTGACCGCCGTGGACGCTACGGGCGCCGCGCGATATCCCGCCCCCGATTCCCGCCCGCGCGACCGCCCCGCGATACAGTCCCGCCCCCATGGGCACCGCCTCCGCGTCCGATCTCAAGCACCGCAGCCGCGCGCTCACCGAAGGGCCGCAGCGCGCCGCGGCGCGCGCCTTTTTGAAGGGCATCGGCTACGACGACGAGGCGATGTCGCGGCCGCTGGTGGCGGTCGCCAACACGTGGATCGAGACGATGCCCTGCAACTTTCACCTCCGCGCGCTGGCGGCGCAGGTCAAGGAGGGCATCCGGGCCGCCGGCGCCACCCCGATGGAGCTCAACACGATCGCGATCTCCGACGGGATCACCATGGGAACGCCGGGGATGCGCGCCTCGCTGGTCAGCCGCGAGCTGATCGCCGACTCGATCGAGCTGGTCTGCGATGCGCACATGTTCGACGCCGTGATCGCGCTCAGCGGCTGCGACAAGACGATCCCCGCCACGGTGATGGCCCTCTGCCGGCTCGACGTCCCGAGCGTGATGCTGTACGGCGGCTCGATCCAGCCGGGCCGCTACAACGGCGAGCGGATCACGATCCAGGAGGTGTTCGAGGCCGTCGGCGCTCACGCCGCCGGGCGGATCACCGCACAGCAGCTGACCGAGATCGAGGACGTGGCCTCGCCCGGCGCGGGCGCCTGCGGTGGCCAGTTCACGGCCAACACGATGGCCATGGCGATCGAGGTGCTGGGCATGTCTCCCTCGGGGATGTCAGGGCTCCCGGCCACTGACCCGCGCAAGCCGCAGGCCGCGCGCCAGGCCGGCACGCTGGTGCTCGACGTGCTGCGCACCGGCCTGCGTCCGAGCCAGGTCATCACCCGCGAGAGCCTCGAGAACGCGATCGCCGCGATCGCCTGCAGCGGCGGCTCGACCAACGGCGTCCTGCATCTGCTGGCGATCGCCAACGAGATGGCAATCGATCTTCATATCGACGACTTCGACCGGATCAGCGAGCGCACGCCGCTGCTGTGCGATCTCAAGCCCGGCGGCCAGTACGTGGCTGCGGACCTGTACGAGGCCGGCGGCGTGCCCCTGGTGATCAAGCGCCTGCAGGAGGCAGGCATCCTCAGCGAGGACGCGATCACGGTCACCGGTCAGACGGTGGGCGAGATCGCGCGCAGCGCCCGTGAGACCCCCGGCCAGCAGGTCGTCCGGCCGCTCGAGGACCCGATCAAGCCCACCGGCGGCCTGGCGATCCTGCACGGCAACCTGGCCCCCGACGGCTGCGTGGTCAAGCTGGCCGGGTACGAGCGTCGCTCCCAGACCGGCCCCGCGCGGGTGTTCGAGTCAGAGGAGGAGGCGATGGCCGCGGTCACCGCGCGCTCGATCAATCCGGGCGACGTGATCGTGATCCGTAACGAGGGCCCGGCCGGCGGACCGGGGATGCGCGAGATGCTGGCGGTCACGGCGGCCCTGGTGGGGGAGGGCCTCGGCGAGGACGTGGCGCTGATCACCGACGGGCGCTTCTCGGGCGCGACCCGCGGCCTGATGGCCGGTCACGTGGCCCCCGAGTCGGTCCGCGGCGGCCCGATCGGGCTCGTGCGCGATGGCGACCAGATCACGCTCGACGTCAACGCGCGCCGCCTCGACGTCGCGCTGTCAGACCAACAGCTGGCCGAGCGGGCCAGGGCGTATGAGCCGCCCGACCGCCCTTTCCCCGGCGTCGCGCTGCACAAGTACGCAAAGCTGGTCTCGAGCGCCGCCCAGGGCGCAGTCACTCGCTGAGCGCAGCCGCAGCCGCAGCCGCAGCCGCCGCCCAGCTAAGCGCAGGTTTGAGAAGCTCTGCCGTGCAAGTTTGGTTGCAGGTTCATTAACGAGCCGATCGCCGTCGTTTGATCGAACAACCGCTGTCTGTACCATTACGCGGCGGTGGCGAACGTTTCGTATTTGCGGACGCCGGCGGATGCTCGCTCGGGGCACAAGCTCGGCGGTGGAGATTCTGCGTCACGCAGGCGGTCTCACCGTGGGCGCTGGATCGGCGGTGGCGTGCTGCTGCTCATCCTGGCGCTCGCCGGGGCGGCCGCGCTCGTGCTCACCTCCGCCCACGCGAGCCTGACCACCGACTCCAACGCGATCGCCAAGGTCGGGATGCCGCTCGGCGGCGGCACGATCGAGCGCGTCTCGGTCGTCGGTGGGCGCAACCAATCGCTGGTTCCGGTCAAGGTCCGCGACGACAAGATCTGGCCGCTGAAGCGGATCCCCGCCGGCGAGAAGCTGACGATCGACGTGGTGGTCAAGCGGCCGGGCTGGATCGCCTGGCTGGCCGGCAAGACCGAGAGGCTCCATCTGACGGTCATCACGCCCGTCGCCAGCCTGCGCTCGCACTATCTGACGGTCAAAGCGCACGAGCGGCTGCTGCTGCACTTCAAGGCGCCCATCCAGGCCTACGCCTACGGGCCGTCGGGCCATCTCAAGCGCCACGTCCTGGCATCGCCGCAGAGTGTGGTGCCGCTGCCGCGCAATACGCCCGCGGGATCAATCTTCGTATCGGCCCAGCCACGCCCCTGGGAGAACTCCAGCCAGTCGATGGTGAGCTGGTTCCCGCCGGGCCGCAAGGCCACGGTCGTCGCCAGCCCCCGCCCGGGAGCGACGATCACACCCACGACGCCGATCACCCTGACCTTCTCCAAGCCGGTGTCCAAGGTGCTCGGCTCGCGCCGCCCGCCGATGCCCTCGACCGAGGGCCGGTGGCAGACCCTTAACAGTCACGCGATCGTGTTCCAGCCGCGCGACTACGGCTACGGGTTGGCCACCACCGTCCATGTCGCGCTCCCCAGCGGCGTGAGGCTCGTAGGCGGCCAGCAGGGGTCGTCGTCGGAGGGGAGCTGGACCGTCCCAGGTGGGATCGACCCTGCGCCTGCAGCAGATCCTCGCCCTCCTGCACTATCTGCCGCTGAACTTCCACTACCACGGCAAAGGCGTCGGCCTGACGGCCGCCGATCAGATCGAGGCGGCCGTCAAGCCGCCGGCCGGCAAGTTCACCTGGCGCTGGCACAACACGCCGGCAGCGCTGAAGGGCGTCTGGAAGCCGGGCGCGTCGGGCGAGATGACCAAGGGCGCGGTGATGGCGTTCGAGGACAACCACGGGATGACGCCTGACGGCGTCGCGGGCACCGCCGTGTGGAAGGCGCTGATCGCCGACGTGGTGGCCGGTCACAAGTCCAGCTTCGGCTACACGTTCGTGACAGTCAGCGAAGGCAGCCCCGAGACCGAGAGCACCTGGCACAACGGCCACACCGTCGTCTCGGGGCTGGTCAACACCGGCATCCCCCAGGCGCCGACCGCAAAGGGCCTGTTCGCCGTGTTCGAGCACGCGCCGTCGGTGACGATGAGCGGCACCAACCCGGACGGCAGTCACTACTCCGACCCCGGCGTCCCATACGACAGCTACTTCAACGGCGGTGACGCCCTGCACGGCTTCATCCGCGGCGGCTACGGCTATCCACAGAGCCTGGGCTGCGTGGAGATGCCCTACTCGGAGGCCGCGGCGGTCTACCCGTACACGCCGGTCGGGACGCTGGTCAACGTAATCTAGGTCTCCTCGGAGGGGCACCCCGAGCCGCGGCGAATCTGCATCGCAGTGCAGACGCCTCCTGCAGAGCAGATGTCGCCCGCCTGGGAGGCGGCGCTGCGGGCCCACGACAGCGACCTGCTCCGGCGCGCCGTGGCCGCCAAGACCCGCCGGGCGTATGCGATCGACACCGCACAGTTCGCGAGCTGGGCGAGCGCACGACGGCTGGAGCCGGCGGCGATCGACGTCCGGGCGTTGCGCCGCTACGTGGCCTCTTTGTCTGAGCGCGGCCAGGCCCCGGCCACGGTGGCCCGCAAGCTGGCCGCGCTTCGCGGCCTGTTCCGGACGCAGATCGAGCTGGGGGCGCGAACCGAGAACCCGGCCGAGCTGCTGCACTCGCCCAAACGCGCGCAGCGCCTGCCCCGGGTGCTCAAGGCAGGGGAGCTCTCGGCGCTGCTGGAGCGGATCCCGGCGACGACGCCGCTGCAGCTGCGCGACCGGGCGATGTTCGAGCTGGCCTACGCATCCGGTCTCCGTGCCGAGGAGCTGGTCTCGCTCGATGCCGAGGCGGTCGATTTCGACGGCGAGTGCGTGCGCGTCGAGGGCAAGGGGGGCCGAACGCGGCTGGTGCCCGCCGGCGAGCATGCGCTGCGCGCGCTGGAGCGCTACATGGTCACCGGCCGCCCGGCGCTGACTGTCACGGACACGCGGGCGCTGTTCTTGTCGAAGTCGGGGCGGCGCCTTTTGACCTCGGACGTCCGTCGCCGTCTCAAGGCCTGGTCAAGGGTGGCGGCAGCTCACGCGCCCGCCCTGGCCGACGCGCATCCCCACGCTCTGCGCCACTCGTTTGCGACCCATCTGCTGCAGGGAGGGGCTGATCTGCGTGCGATCCAGGAGCTGCTGGGCCACGCCAGCATCTCGACTACTCAGGTTTACACTCGGGTAGAGTCGGGTCGTCTCCGCTCCGCGTACCGGAGGTCTCATCCGCGCGCGTGAGCGCCCGGGGTAGGGGTAGAACTGGAAACCAACGTCAAAGCGATCGAACTCCAGGATCTCTGGAGGAGGTACAAGACATCGGGTGATGAACGGGCCCGCGAAGGTCTTGTCGTCGCTTACTCTCCCTTGGTCAAATACGTCGCCGGCCGGATTGGCTCGGGGCTGCCGGCGCACGTCGAGGAGGGCGATCTGATCTCCTACGGGCTCGGTGGCTTGATCGACGCCATCGGCCGTTTCGATCTCTCGAAGGAGATCAAGTTCGAGACCTACGCGATCACCCGCATCCGGGGCTCGATCCTCGACGGGCTGCGGGCACTCGATTGGGTGCCGCGCTCGGTGCGCGCCCGGGCCAGAGAGTTCGAGCGAGTCAACATGAAGCTCGAGGCGCGCCTTCAGCGGGCGCCCACCGACGAGGAGATGGCCACCGAGCTGGGAATCTCGGTGCAGGAGTTCCAGGACGCTCTGCTGCAGATCTCAAACTCGACGATCGTCGCGCTCGACGAGCTCTGGGGCTCCTCCGATTCCAGCGGCGACCAGGTCTCGCTGCTCGACACGATGCCCAGCAGCTCATCCCCGGACCCGCAGGCGGTCGTGGCCGAGACCGAGCTGCGCGACCGGATCGCCGACGCGATCAGGGCCCTGCCCGAGCGCGAGAAGCTGGTCGTCGCGCTCTACTACTACGAGAACCTGACCCTGCGGGAAATCGGCGAGGTGCTGGGGGTCACCGAGTCGCGCGTGTCGCAGCTGCACACCAAGGCGGTGCTGCGCCTGCGGTCAAAGCTCGCCGGCCAGTTGGATTAGGAAGGCCAGGGCGCATGCGCGCTGGCCAGCAGGGCCGCATGCGGCCCGATCACGGGTCGGCGCATGCGCCGACCCGCGGGAGGCGCGCATGCGCGCCTCCCATCCACTCGATAAGGTCGCTGTTTCCGCCGTCGACAGAGAGGAGACCCCGCATGCACAAGGCCGCGGACCGGATCCGCAACGTGGCCCTTGTCGGCCATCGCGGCAGTGGCAAGACGTCCTTGCACGAAGCGCTGCTGTTCGGAGCCGGGGCAGTCAACAGGCTCGGGTCAGTCGTCGACGGAACGACCGTTTCGGACGCAGACCCCGACGAGAAGGCGCGCCAGATGTCGATCTCGGCGACGCTGAGCTCGTTCGAGTGGCAGCAGCGCAAGGTCAACCTGATCGACACCCCCGGCGACTCGAGCTTCATCGCCGACGCGCTCGGCGCGCTGCGGGTGTGCGAGTCGGCGGTGTTCGTGGTCAACGCGGTGATGGGCGTCGAGGTGCACACGAACCGCCTCTGGCAGCGGGCCGCCGAGCTCGACCTGGCGCGGCTAGTGTTCGTCAACATGCTCGACCGCGAGCGCGCCGACTTCTTCCGCACGCTGGAGTCGCTGAAGTCCGCGTTCGGCCAACACGTGGTGGCCACCGAGATCCCGATCGGCTCCGAGCACGAGGCCTCGGGCGTGATCGACCTCGTCGACATGAAGGCCTTCACCTACGACGGCGCCGGACGCGAGAACTGCAAGGAGATCCCGATCCCCGACGAGCTGCAGGGGCGCGCGCAGGAGTATCGCGAGAAGCTGATGGACGAGGTCTCAGAGACCTCCGACGCGCTGATGGAGCGCTACCTGGAAGGCGAGGAGATCTCGCACCAGGAGATCGTCACGGCGCTGAAGGACGGAACCAACCACGGCGCCCTGTTCCCAGTGACCTGCGGTGTGGTGACCCGCAACCTGGGCACCAACCGGCTGCTCGACGCGATCGTCGAGGACCTGCCCTCACCGGTCAAGCACGGCGGGCTGCAGGTCGGCGAGGTGACGCTCGAACCGGTAGATGACAAGGAGCTGTTCGCCTACGTGTTCAAGACCCGCGCCGATCCGTTCGCCGGGCGCATCAACCTGTTCCGCGTCTATCAGGGCGTGATGAAGCAGGACTCCCAGGTGCTCAACACGCGCACCCACAACAAGGAGCGGATCGGGCAGCTGGTGACCTTCGAAGGCGGCCACACCGGTCACACCGACGCGTTCGGACCCGGCGACATCGGCGCCGTCGCCAAGCTCAAGGAGACCAGGGCCGGCGATTGGCTGGCCGCCCGTGACGAGCCGATCGAGATGCCCAGCATCAAGTTGCCGGCGCCGGTGATGGCGTTCGCGATCGAGCCGAAGAGCAAGGGCGACGAGGACAAGGTGTTCACCGCCCTGCGGCGGCTGCAGGAGGAGGATCCGACGATCGACCTGCACCGCGACCCGCAGACCGGCGAGCAGATCGTGGCTGGCCTTTCGCAGGTGCACGTGGAGGTGATCGTGGCGCGGCTCAAGGAGCGCTTCGGGGCCGAGGTGACCCTCAAGCCCCCGCGCGTGCCCTATCAGGAGACGATCCGCGGCCCGGCCAAGGCCCATGGCCGCCACAAGAAGCAGACCGGTGGCCGGGGCCAGTTCGGCGACTGCCACATCGAGATCGAGCCGCTGGAGCCCGGGGAAGGGTTCGAGTTCATCAACGCGATCAAGGGCGGGGTGATCCCGTCCGGCTTCATCCCCGCCGTCGAGAAGGGAGTGCAAGAGGCCATGCAGGAGGGCGTCGTCGCCGGCTACCCGGTAAAGGACGTCCGCGTGCGACTCTACGACGGCTCCTACCACACCGTCGACTCCTCCGAGATGGCGTTCAAGGTGGCCGGGTCGCTGGCCATGAAGCAGGCGCTCGAACAGGCCTCGCCGGTGCTGCTCGAGCCGATCATGCTGGTCACCGTCAACGCTCCGGAGGATTCGGTGGGCGACGTGATCGGCGATTTGAACTCGCGGCGCGGGCGGCCGCTGGGGATGGAGCCCGTTGGCGCCGGCATGACTGATATCAAGGCCGAGGTGCCGATGTCAGAGATGCTGGCCTACGCTCCTGATCTGAGGTCGATCACGGGCGGCCAGGGGGAGTTCACGATGGAGTTCGAGCGCTACGAGGAGGTCCCCGGCCACCTCGCCGCCAAGGTGGTCGACGAGGCACGCGCCGAGCGCGAAGCCGTGAAGGCATAGTAGGCTCCTCGCGCCGTGAACACCCGGGCCATCACCACCTCGGTCGCGATCTCGGCCTGCGATGTGTGCGGGCGGACGCTGCTGCGCGGCGAGCGCGCCGAGATCTACGTCGGCGGCGGCGGCCGCCACTCGGTCTGCGACCTGTGCACGTCGCGGGCCCTGCACGCGGGATGGGTGCGCGAAGGGACGGTCCCCGAATACGACGCGGACGCCAGGGTCGACCGGCGGCGCTCGCTATTCGGCCGGCTGCGCTTCCGCGGCCAGCAACTGATGGAGGCGGCGCGCGACATCCCCGAGGACGGCCACCACGACGAGTCCTACGCGCCCTCCCCGTCGGCCCCGCCGCCCCAGCGGGCCGACCCACCACCGCGGCGGGCCTCGACGCAGGTCTGCAGCAGAGCGCGCGCGAGCCACGCCACGTCCGCGCCGTGCCCACGAGCATCGAGCACAAGACCTCCTCGGCTGTCGAGCTGTTCAACTCCTCCGAGCACCCCCGCACGGTCGCCGGGATCGCCCGCTCACTGGGCCTGCCCGAGGTGTCGGTGCTGCCGTCCGCGGACCTCCCCAGCGTCGTGCACCTGGTGGTCGCCTGGGAGCTGTGCTGGTACCGCTACGAGGTCGATCTGTCAGACGAGGTGCCGAGTGTCAGGGTCTCCGGACAGGGCTATGAGCTCAACGAGCTCGCGCCCGAGGAGCGACACTGCAACGCTTTTGCCGACGATTACGGGACGCTCTCGTTATGAGTGGATCGAACGAAAATTCGTCGCCATTCGAGCGGCCCCCGGCGGCGCTGGGCTGCGTCCTCGTCGCCTCGCGCAGCGCTGCTGCGCGTCGGCTCCTGCGTCCTTGCCCAGCATCCACCGGTGACCCCTCTCGGTGTCGCCGAATTTTCGATCGAGCCACTATGAGTGGATCCCTAGACAGACGTTCGATGGTGAAGGTCCCGGTAGGTCCAATAGCATCCACCAGGTGATCTACTGCGTGGTGCCAGACGAGCTCGCCGGCGAGCTGCTTCAGAAGCTGACCGACTACTACGCGGCCGATCCCAACGTGACCGTGATCGTCGATCGGCGCAAGTCCTCGCGGCGCGAGGCCGGCTCCTCGGGTGGCGGCAAGCGCGAGCTCCGCGACCGCCGTCGGCCACGGATCCCCGGCGAGCTGCCCCAGCTCGCCACCGATTGACCCACCGCCGGCAGGGCCTGCGATGAAGATCGTCGTGCACGTCGACGGGGGCGCGCGCGGGAATCCGGGCCCGGCCGCGATCGGCGTGGTCGTGTCAGGCGCCGACGGAGCCGTGATCGACGAGCTCGCCGAGCGGATCGGGGACGCGACCAACAACGTGGCGGAATACTGGGCCGTGCTCGCCGGTCTGCGCCGAGCCGCCGAGCTGGGCGCAAGTGAGCTCGAGCTGGTAAACGACTCCGAGCTGGTGGCCCGTCAGCTGACCGGGGCATACAAGGTCAAGCACCCGGCCATGAGGCCGCTCTACGAGCAGGCGATCGGCGCGCTGCGAGGGTTCGACAGCTGGCGGATCCGGACCGTGCCGCGTGCCCAGAACGCGCGCGCGGATGCGCTCGTCAACGAGGCCCTGGACGGGCTGCGCTGAGCGCCGGCCCTCCCGGCCGCTAACCTACTGCGCGTGACCGACGCTCTGACCGAGCTGACGACGGCGTTGAACGACGCCGTCGAACGGCTACGAGCGGGCGAGCTCGAGCCCGACGCGGCGCTCAGCCTGATCGAGGAATGCGCGCGGCTGGCCTCGGAGGCCAGCTCGCAGGTCGATCAGCGAGCCCGAGCGGCGCTCGAGCCGCTACCCGACCTGCCCGGTCAGCTCCCGCTGCCGGCAGGATGAAGGGCGCGCGGTCGCACCGGGGGCCCACCATCGGTCCCCGTCCCAGGTGTCGTTAGTGCCCCCGGCGATCAGGGCGCAACAGTGATGGCCGCCGCCTCGACGGTGCGTCCCGCGTACCCCGACCACCTGCGGGTGGAGATCGAGCACTACCTCGAGGGGCTGCGCTTCTCGGAGGAGTTTGCGACCGCGGGGCTCGAGGAGGCGATGCGCTACTCCCTGCTCGCTCAGGGCAAGCGGATCCGGCCGGTGCTGACACTGGCGACCGCTTCGACGCTCGGGCTTGACCGCGCCAGCGTACTGCCGCTCGCGGCCGCGATCGAGCTGATCCACACCTACTCGCTGATCCACGACGACCTGCCGGCGATGGACGACGACGATCTGCGGCGCGGCCGCCTGACCTGCCACAAGGTGTTCGGCGACGACGTCGCGATCCTGGCCGGCGACGGTCTGTACGCCGAGGCGTTCAGGCTGCTCCTGTCGGCGGACGCGGCCACAGCCGCTGACCTTGTGGCCGCTGCGGCCGCGCTGGCCGCCGCGACGGGCGTGCAGGGCATGGTCGGTGGACAGTTCATGGACGTCGCTGGGACCGCCGGCTCGGGCCCCGCCGGGCTGCGGCATCTGCACGAGCTCAAGACCGGGCGCCTGATCGCGGCCAGCATCGAATGCCCCCTGCTGCTGGCCGGCGACCTCAAACCTGCCACAATCTCGGCGTTCCGCGCATTTGCGAGTGAGCTGGGCGTGCTGTTCCAGATCGTCGACGACATCCTCGATGTGACCGGATCACAAGACACGCTTGGCAAGCAGCAGGGTTCAGACGAGCGGCTGGGAAAGCGCACCTACGTAACCGAGTTCGGGCTCGCCGGCGCTCGTAGGCTGGCCGGAGAGTCGCACCAACGGGCGCGCGCCTCGCTCGGCGAGACCGCGCCGCTGGATGCCTCCGAGCTCGAGCAGATCGCGGACTTCATCGCAACCCGGAGCTATTGATGACAAATCTCTTACAGGCCATCAACCGTCCACAGGACCTGCACGGCATGACCGACGAGCAGCTCCAGCAGGTGGCTCAGGAGGTGCGCGAGCACATCATCAATACGGTCGGAGAGATCGGTGGCCACTTCGGGGCCAACCTCGGCGCGTGCGAGCTTGCCGTGGCCCTGCATTCGCTGCTGGACTCCCCCAACGACAAGATCCTCTGGGACGTCGGCCACCAGGCCTATCCCCACAAGGTGCTCACCGGCCGGCGCGACCAGCTGCACACGATCCGCAAGTACAACGGGCTGGCGCCGTTCTGCTCGATCCAGGAGTCCGAGCACGACATCATGGGAGCGGGCCACGCCTCCACGGCGATCGGATATGCGGTGGGGATCAAGGAGGCCATGCGCCGCGGCCACGGACCCGACGGGCACGTCGTCGCGGTCGCCGGCGACGGGGCGCTGACCGGCGGGGTTGCGTTCGAGGCTGTGCACCAGGCCGGCGGCCAGGGGACGCCGATCGTCGTCGTCCTCAACGACAACGGCATGTCGATCGCCCCCAACGTGGGCGCCCTGTCGCGGTACTTCAACCGCGTCCGGCTGAACCCGAAGCTGTGGCACGCCCGCGAGGGCGTCGAGGGCGGCCTGACCCGGCTGCCGGCCGGCATCGGCGCTGCGTTCGAACGCTTCGGTCCTCACTTCAAGGAGTCGATCAAGGCGTTCTGGGCCCCCGGCCTGTGGTGGGAGGAGCTCGATTTCGCCTATATGGGCGTGATCGACGGTCACGACGTGCGCGCGCTGCGCCGTGCCCTGCGCGAGGCGCTGATCGCCGATCGGCCGGTCGTTGTGCACTGCGCGACGGTCAAGGGCAAGGGCTTCGCACCGGCCGAGGAGGGCGGGCTGGAGGGAATGGAGAAGTGGCACGCCGCCAAGCCGAACTCGATCTCCAACGGCGCCCCGGCCGCCGCCAAGCCCAAGACCGCGACCGCCAAGCCGGCCCCCCCCGCCTATACCCAGGTGTTCGGCGAGGCGCTCGTACGCGAGTGCCGGCGCGACAACCGCGTGATCGGGATCACCGCCGCGATGAACTCCGGCACCGGCTTGAACATCCTTCAGGGCGAGCTACCGGACCGCTACTACGACGTGGGGATCGCCGAGCAGCAGGCGGTCCTGTTCTCGGCCGGCCTGGCGCTCCAGGGCTGCAAGCCAGTGGCGGCGATCTACTCCACGTTCCTGCAGCGCGCCTATGACCAGATCGTCCACGACGTCTGCCTGCAGAAGCTCAACGTCGTGTTCGCGATGGATCGCGCGGGGCTGGTGGGCGATGACGGTCCCACCCACCACGGCGTGTATGACATCGCCTACCTGCGCTGCCTGCCGAACATCGTCCTGATGGCGCCGCGCGACGAGGCGATGCTGGTCCACATGCTCCACACCGCGCTGCGCTACGACGACGGGCCGATCGCGCTGCGCTACCCGCGCGGCAACGGGGTAGGTGTCGAGCTCCCCTCGCGCCCGCAGAGAATCGAGATCGGCACCGGCGAGATCCTGCGCGAGGCCAGCGGCGAGGATCCCGGGGCGATCAGGGTCGCGCTGCTCGGCTACGGGACCGGCGTGGGCAAGGCCCTGGCGGCCGCCGAGATCCTGTCGGGCCACGGGATCGCGGTGACGGTCGCCGACGCCCGCTTTGCCAAGCCCATCGACGCGGGGCTGGCGGCTCAGCTGGCGGCCGAGCACGAGCTGCTGGTGACAGTCGAGGAGGGCGTGCTGGCGGGGGGCTTCGGCTCGGCGGTCTGGGAGACGCTGTCGGACTCGGGGCTGGCGCCGCGGATCCTGCGCGTGGGCCTGCCCGACCGCTACATCACGCACGGCTCCCCGGCGCTGCTCCACGAGGAGGTGGGCTTCACCGGCGAGCGGATCGCCGAGCGGGTCGAGGCTGTTGTGGGTGGGCGCAGCGGGGTTCCCAGCGGGTAGGAGGGGAACACGCCAGCCCTGCCTTCGCAGCCGGGCGCTGATCTGGGGGCCGTTGCGTTTGCGGGCGCGCCGGCGACGCGACTGCTGCGAAGCCGGGGGCCGTGTTCCCCTTCGACCTGCTCGTGCCCGCGCTTGCTGGGCGCGCTTGGGTCGGCGGTGCGGTAGGGAGTGTCGCTGCGGTAGCGCGTGTTGAAGCCGAGCAGGGCCTGCAGCGTGACCGCGGCGCTCACCAGCAGCACGGCCCTGAACTGGCCGGCCAGGGCCAGGGTCAGGGCGGCCAGGGCGGTCGCGAGCAGAAACGCGATGTCGAAGCGGGTGTGAGCCACCGCTGAGGTCGAGCGCAGCGCGGTCAGCCCCAGGCCGGCCCCGGTGAGGGTCGCGCCCAGCAGCACCGACGCGATCTGCGCCGAGGTGCTCAGGTGCAATGCCGTCGGGGCGAGCATCAGGATCAGTCCGGTGACGATGTCCAGGAGGTCGTGGACCGGAAGGCTGAGCGGCTTGACCTGCATCTGGGGCGATCGTCTCGCACGTGCTCGCAGGTCACTGTGAGGTCAATCACGTACCGTTCCGGCTCCAGTGGCACGTGTGCGGCTCGACAGCCTGCTTTCCGAGCGCGGCCTGTTTCCGTCGCGCTCGCGCGCCGCCGCTTCGGTGATCGCGGGCGAGGTGCTGCTGCTCCCCGAACGCCGGCGCGCCGAGAAGCCCGGGCAGCTGGTCGCCGAGGATGCGCAGTTCGAGCTCCTGCGCGGGCCTGCGTTCGTCTCCCGCGGCGGCATCAAGCTGGCCAACGCCCTCGACGAGCTCGGCCTCGAGGTCGCCGGCCGCCTGACGCTCGACGTCGGTGCCTCTACCGGCGGCTTCACCGACTGTCTCCTGCAGCGAGGCGCCGCCCACGTGATCGCCCTCGACGTCGCCTACGGCCAGCTGGACTGGGGGCTGCGGACCGACCCGCGGGTGACCGTGGTGGAGCGCCGCAACGCCCGCTCGCTGAGCCCCGATGAGCTTCCCTACGCGCCGGAGGTGATCGTGATCGACGTTTCGTTCATCTCGGTGGTCAAGGTGCTGGGGCCGGCGCTTGGCTGCGCGGCGGCCCGGTTTGACTGCCTGGCGCTGGTCAAGCCTCAGTTCGAGGTCGGTAGGGGAGGGGTGGGCAAGGGAGGCGTGGTGCGCGACGCGGAGCTGCGCCGGGAGGCGCTGGTGCAGGTGGGGGAGGCGGCAATCGGGCTCGGGGCAGCGGTGCTCGGCTATGCCAGCTCGGGCCTGCCTGGCCCGAAGGGCAACCGCGAGACGTTCGTGTGGATCGCCGAGCAGGCGCGGGGCGGGCTGTCCGATCTGGAGGCGGCGGTGCAGGCGGTCGACCCTTGAAGCCGGTCACCACCGCGGCGGTCATGACCCACCGCCGCCGCGATGTGACCAACGGGGCGCTGCACGAGCTGATCGCGCTTGCCCGGGAGCGGGGCGTCGAGCTCCGCCTGGACCCGGAGGAGACGTTCAAGCACGAGCTCGAGCCGGGGGCCTCGCTGACGCTCGACGCGCCGCTCGACATGACGGTCGACATCTGCTTCGCGCTCGGCGGCGACGGCACAATCCTCAACGCGCTGCGGACCTATGCCCGTACCGGGGTGCCGGTGTTCGGGATCAACTTCGGGGAGATGGGATTTCTGGCCGCCGTCGATCGCGAGGAGGCACACACCGGCTGCCTGCGAGCGATCGCGGGCGACTTCGAGGTGCTGTCGCTGCCGGCGATCGAGGTGCTCGGCGACAGCGGCCGGTGGCTGGCGATCAACGACGTCTCGATTCACCGCCAGCAGGGCCTGCGCGTGGCCGACCTCGAGTACTCGGTGGGCGGCGACGACGTCGGCCGAGTGCGCTGCGATGGGCTCGTGGTCGCCACTCCCGCCGGCTCGACGGGCTACAACCTCGCCAACGGCGGCCCGGTCATGGCCTGGGGGGTGCAGGGGCTGGTCGTCTCGTTCATCGCCCCGCACTCGCTCACCGCGCGGACACTGGTGGTCGCCCCCGACGACGAGCTGGCCGTACACAACCGCTCACAGGAGGAGCCCGTGGACGTGATCGTCGACGGGCGCCCGATCTGCGTGCTGGCGCCGGCCGAGCGGCTGGAGGCGCGGTTTGACTACGGCCTGGCCGCGCTCGGACAGCTGCACGGGACGACCTTCTACCAGCGCCTGCGCCAGAAGTTCGGGCGGCTGGCCACGGGGCACTAACGGGGCTTGCGTCCCGTCGGCGACGCTGGGCCGATCCGTCGGCCCCGCTTGGTAGACCACGCTCCGTGCTCTACGAACTACGGGTCGAGAACCTGCTGCTGATCGAGCGCGCCGAGCTGCGGCTGGCGCCGGGGCTGAACATGCTGACCGGCGAGACCGGGGCGGGCAAGACGCTGCTCGCGCATGCCCTCGACCTGCTGCTGGGAGGCCGGGCCAGGCACGGGATCGTGCGGCCCGGCGCCGAGGAGGGCTACGTCGAAGGGGTGTTCGCGATCCCGCCCGAGATGGTCGGGTCAGAGCGGCTTGCCAGCGGGGCACAGGAGGTTGTGCTGGCTCGCCGGGTGTGGCCCGACGGGCGCACCCGCGCCTACGTGGGCGGGCGGGCCGCGACGCTCGCCGACCTGCAGGAGCTCGGCGGTGAGCTGGTGTCGTTCTACGGCCAGCACGAGCACCGCAAGCTGATGCTCCAGACGGCCCAGCTGGATCTTCTGGACGCCTATTGCGGCCCCGACCAGTCCGTGCTGCGCGACCGGCTGCGCGCCGCCTATGAGCGCGTGCGCGGACTGGAGCGGCGCTCCGCCGAGCTGCGCGATCTCGCCGGCGCCCGCGAGCGCGAGCTCGATCTGCTCTCCTTCGAGCTGCAGGAGATCGAAAGCCGCGGATCCCAGCGAGGAGGAAAAGGCGGCGCTGACCGCCGAGCGCGATCGGCTGCGTCACGTGGAGACGCTCCAGCGGGCGGCGGCCACCGGCGCCGAGGCGATCGCGCCCGAGGCCGGCAGCGGCGTTCGCGAGCTGCTCGCCCAGGCCACCGAGGAGCTCGCGCAGGCGGCGGCGATCGATCCTGCGCTTGGCGGCCTTGCCGAACGTCTGCTGGCGCTGCGCTACGAAGCCGAGGACATCGGCGTCGAGCTGCGCGGGTACCTGGAGGATCTGACCGGCGAGAGTGCTGGTGCGGAGAGGGTTGAGGAGGTCGAGGCGCGGCTGGCCGGACTCGCCCGGCTGGAGCGCAAGCACGGAGGCTCGATCGCCGACGTTCTCGCGCACGCCGAGCGATGCCGCGCCCGGCGCGAAGAGCTCGAACACTCAGACCAGGCGCTCGAGGCGATCCTCGGAGAGCTCGCGGAGGCACGCGGCGAGCTCGACCGGCTCGCGAAGCGGCTGCGCTCTGCGCGCCGCCGCGCCGCACCCAAGCTCGCGGCCGAGGTCCGGGAGCGCCTGGCCGAGCTGGCGATGCCCGATGCTCGCTTCGAGATCGAGCTCGGGCCGCGGGCGGACGGCTGCGGGCCGCGCGGCGCCGACGTGCTGGAGATGCTGATCGCGCCAAACGCAAGTGGGCCGCTCGGCCCGCTGCGCGAGGTGGCCTCTGGCGGCGAGCTCTCCCGGGTGATGCTGGCGCTGATGAGCGTCGCGCACGGAGAGCCGCGAGGCGACCGCGACACCGCTCCGCTGCTGGTGTTCGACGAGATCGACGCGGGGATCGGCGGCCACACCGCGCGCGCCGTGGGCGAGCACCTGCGCAAGCTCTCCGAGGGCCGCCAGATGCTGTGCATCACCCACCTGCCACAGGTCGCGGCGCTGGCGCAGCGCCACTTCACGATCGTCAAGAACACCGGCTCTGAGCCCACCACCACGACCGTCACGATGCTCGATGGCGACGACGTGGTCGGCGAGCTGGTGCGGATGCTGGGCGCCGGCAGCGAGGACGGCGCCGCCTCGGAGCACGCCCGCGAGCTGCTGCGGGCCGCATGACCGCCACGGTTTCCGTCGGGGCTCACGTTAGACTCGACGAGCGGCGATGGCTCACGGCGAAACGCGCTTCATCTTTATAACCGGCGGGGTGGTGTCCTCGCTTGGCAAGGGGATCGCCGCAGCATCGATCGGTCGGCTGCTGGTCGCGCGCGGGCTCGACGTCCAGCTGCAGAAGTTCGACCCCTACATCAATGTCGATCCGGGCACGATGTCGCCCTATCAGCACGGTGAGGTGTTCGTCACCGAGGACGGCGCCGAGACCGACCTCGACCTCGGCCACTACGAGCGCTTCACCGACGCGAACACCAACCGCGCCTCCAACGTCACCGCCGGGGGCATCTACAACTCGGTGATCCGCCGCGAGCGGCGCGGCGACTATCTGGGCGCGACCGTCCAGGTGGTGCCGCACATCACCGACGAGATCAAGCAGCGGATCAAGCTGATGGCCGACGCCAGCGACGTCGACTTCGTGGTCACCGAGATCGGCGGGACCGTCGGCGACATCGAGTCGCTGCCGTTTTTGGAGGCGATCCGCCAGTTCCCGGTCGATGTCGGGCGGCGGCGCTGCATGTTCATCCACCTGACGCTGGTGCCCTACATCGGCCACGCCGGCGAGCTGAAGACCAAGCCGACGCAGCATTCGGTCAACGAGCTTCGGCGGATCGGTATCGCCCCCGACATGATCGTCTGCCGTTCCGAATCCGAGCTGTCGCCAGACATCCGCCGAAAGATCGCGCTGTTCGCGAGCCTTCCGGTGCAGGCCGTGATCTCCGGCTATGACGTCGACGACATCTACGAGGTCCCGCTCGGGTTCAACGCCCAGGGGGTCGACGAGTTCATCCTGCGCGAGCACTTCGGCCTCGAGCCGGGGCCGCTCGACCTGAGCGCCTGGGAGCAAATCACGCGCCGGGCCAGGGAGGTCGACCGGACGGTCCGGATCGCCCTGGTGGGGAAGTACGTCCAGCTCGAGGATGCGTATCTGTCGGTCGGCGAGGCGCTGCGCCACAGCGGCGTGCACCATGGATGCAAGGTCGAGATCGACTGGATCGACTCCGAGTCGGTGGGCGAGTCCGAGACCGCCAGGCGACTCCAGGACGCCAACGGGATCCTGATCCCGGGGGGTTTCGGCGGCCGAGGCTGGGAGGGCAAGATCCGCGCCGCCCAGATCGCCCGCGAGCACCGGATCCCCTACCTGGGGATCTGCCTGGGAATGCACGTCGCGGTCAGTGAGTTCGCGCGCCATGTGGCGGAGATGGATGGGGCCAACTCGACCGAGATGGACCCCGAGACGCCGTTTCCGGTCATCGATCTGTTGCCCGAGCAGAAGGAGATCGCCGACATGGGCGGGACGATGCGGCTGGGCGCAGATCCCGTCAAACTGCACGACGGCACCCGAATCCGCGAGCTGTACGACGAACCCGTCGTCTACGAGCGCCACCGCCACCGCTACGAGGTCAACAACCACCTGCGGCGCAAGCTCGAGAGCGCCGGGCTGGTCTGCTCGGGCACCTCGCCCGACGAGCGGCTGGTCGAGGCGATCGAGCTGGCCCGCGAGCAGCATCCGTTCTTCGTCGCCTCGCAGTACCACCCGGAGTTCAAGTCGCGGCCCGAGCGCCCGGCGCCGCTGTTCCGGGAGTTCGTCGGCGCCGCCCTGGCGCGCGCCGAGTCGGCCGGCTTAGAACGCGCCGGGCTGGCCGATGCCAGCGACGGGCGGGGCATCAGCGTCTCGACCGGCGCCGGTTAGGCCCGGCGGCGTCCGCAACCCGTGCCCAGACGGTCCAGCGAAACCGAGCGCGCCCGGCTGCACGACACCTTCGCCGCATTGTGCTCGATGGCCAGCCCCTCGCGCCAGGAGCGCGAGTGCGCCGACTGGGTCATGGCCGAGCTGCGCTCGATCGGGCTCGAAGCGGTCGAGGACGGCAGCGGCCAGGCGATCGGGTCGGACGCCGGCAACCTGCTGGCGCGGATCCCCGGGCGCTCGAGCCAGAGCATCCTGGTGTGCGCTCACCTGGACACGGTCCCGCTCACGGCGCCGCTGCGGCCGGTGCTCGTCGACGGCTACTGGTGCAACGAGAACGACGCGATCCTCGGCGCCGACAACAAGTCTGCGGTGGCGGTCGCGATCGAGCTCGCCCGCCGCCTCGTGGCCGCTCCCGAGCCGCCTGCGGTCGGGGTCGAGCTCCTGTTCACCGTGTGTGAGGAGGTCTCGCTGCGCGGCTCCCGGGAGTTCGACGTCTCGCAGCTGCGCAGCGCGTTCGGCTACGTGTTCGATCACGCGACGCCGATCGGCGACGTGGTGGTCGCCTCGCCCACGCACTACCGGATCCAGGCCGAGTTCCGCGGCCGGGCGGCCCACGCGGGCGTGCGGCCAGAAGCCGGCGCGAGCGCGATCGCTGCGGCGGGGAAGGCCATCGCCGCGATGCGCCTCGGTCGTCTCGACCCCCAGACGACCTCCAATGTCGGCACCATCCACGGCGGCACCGCGCTCAACGTGGTGCCCGAGCGTTGCCGTGTCGAGGCCGAGGTTCGCAGCATCGACGACGCGTTGGCGTCGGCGGTCACCACCGAGACCGTCGACCACCTGCAGGACGCCGCCAACGCCGGCGAGTGCGACCTCGATCTGACCGTGGCGCAGATGTTCCGCGGCTACCGGACCAGGTCCTCGGCGCCCGAGATGGCCGTTGCGCAGCGGGCGCTGCGCGCGTGTGGGTATGAGCCCAAGCCGATCGACACCGGCGGGGCGTCGGACGCGAACTCATTTCGGGCGGCCGGGTTCGCCTGCACGAATCTCGCCGACGGAACCGAGCACAACCACGAGCCGGGCGAGCGCATCAGCGCCCAGTCGCTCGAGAGCCTGCTCGAGATCGCGATCGCGCTGGTCGACGAGGCCACAGTCGAGCTGGGCGCGGCGGCCTGATGAACGAGTTTGAACTGATCGCGATCGAGACCGCCTGGCGGGGGAAGTTGTTCAGCGCGGGGAGCGAGCGCTTTCGCTACTCCGACGGCACCGAGGTCAGCCGCGAGAAGGTCTGGCATCCCGGCGCGGTCGGCATCCTCGCGGTCGACGACACGCACGTCTGGCTGACCCGCCAGCCGCGCGAGGCCGCCGGCCTGCCGAACTCGCTGGAGATCCCGGCCGGCAAGCGCGATGTCGACGGCGAGCCGCCGCTGGAGACCGCCAGGCGCGAACTCGTCGAGGAGATCGGCAAGCAGGCCGGGAGCTGGGAGCAGATCAAGGTCTTCTACACCAGCCCCGGCTTCAGTGACGAGCGCGTGTGGTGGTATCTCGCTCGCGATCTGTCGGACGCTCCCGACCACGAGCCGGATCCCGGCGAGCGGATCGAGATCGTCGCGTGGCCGCTGGATCAGCTCGACGCGGCGGTCGCCGAGTGCGAGGACTCCAAATCGCTGATCGCGCTGCTCTGGCTTGCCGCCCGCTTGGCCTCGGGCCAGCTGCCCGCTCGGCATCCAGCCTCGCCCTAGCGGGCAGCGCCCGAGTCATCCAGCTGCCTCGCTTAAACGGGCGGCGCCAGAGTCATCCGGCTGGCTGGCGCTCGCGCTCGAGCGCGGAACGCTCTGAACGTACGGCAGCGTGGGCTCGCACTGACACGCACGGGCGCTCGCGTCCAGCCGCAGGACTGCTGCTCGCCGAGGCGAATCCTCCAGTCGATGACGACCGCGACCGTCTCGCCAGAGCAGCAGCATCTGACTGACCTCACGCTCGAGTTCCTGGCCACCCTCGAGCTCGAACGTGGCCTGTCGCGCAACACGCTCGAGGCCTATCGGTCAGATCTGCAGCAGTACGGCGCGTTCCTGGGCCGGCTTGGCCGCGATCCGCTCGCGGTCAAGCCCGTGGATCTGCTGGAGTTCATCTCCGAGCTGGCCACCGGGCGCGAAGGAAAGGCGCCTGCGAGCGCGGCCACGCTGCAGCGCAAGATCGCCTGCCTGCGCTCGTTCTACCGCCACCTCCGCCGCGAGCAGATCATCGACCACGACCCGACCGCGGAGCTGCGACCGCCCCGTCCGGCGGACCGCCTGCCGAAGGTCCTCAGCCGTGACGAGGTCAATCGCCTCCTCGCCCAGCCGCGGGGAACGTCGCCCGCCTCGCTGCGCGATCGGGCTCTGCTGGAGACCATGTATGCCTGCGGGCTGCGGGCGTCGGAGGCGATCTCGCTCGCGCTCTCCGACCTCGATCTGGAGGCGGCGGTGCTGCTCGCCAGGGGAAAGGGCTCCAAGGAGCGGCTGGTCCCGATCGGCAGCAAGGCCATCCAGGCGCTGCAGGCCTACCTCGATCAGGGCCGTCCGAGGCTCGTCGGCC
>CAVWOK010000006.1:0-129015 GCA_963756585.1 uncultured Solirubrobacterales bacterium
CTCCACTCCGGATCCGAGATCGGGCCGGTATGACCATCTGTCGAGGTCGCGGTGGCGTCCGAGAACTGCACCGTGCCGAAGTCGGTCAACGGCAACGGGGTGCAACCGGACGCTCCCTGACCGCACTGCGAGGGCGCCTCGGCGATCCACTCGGCACTCGAAGTGTCGGTCTGGTTTGGCATCTGGAGTGTCTTGTCATACGACTGCCCGGTCGTCTCGTTGGAGAGGTGCATCGTCACCTGCTGGCCGCTGACGCTGACCGTGCTCGAGATCCGGTCGCCCGGATGAATCGCCAGGTCGACCTTCACCGGCGCGGCGGGGACGAGCTCGTACCAGGCGAAGTAGCTCGGGGTCCCGTTCGCCGAGCAGTCGGCCTCGGTCCCGTCCTGCTCGAGAGCCTCCGTCTGGCTCTGGCCCGAGCCGCCAAGCCCGATCCAGAAAGCCGAATACTGGCCCGAGTTCGACGCGGTGCACTTTGCAGCCGGCTGAACCCAGCTGCCGGACACGCTTGAGAAGTTCTGCGAGCCTGACGAGCTGCCGACGACGTAGCCAGACCAGTTCGCGCTTGTCGCCTGCTGTACATCAGTGGTGGCCGCCGAAGCGGCAGGCACGGCGGCGAGCGCACACGCACACGCTGCCGTGACGAATAAGGGAATCATGCGTATTGGTTTCATGCACTCGAATCTGGGACTCCCAGCGAAGAGCGCTCTACGAACTGTCGAAGAAAATCCAGCAGCGCTGGGGTACGACCGGCGGACGGGGCAGCCGATCGCTTACGCGCTCAGCACGGCGCGCGCCTTTGCCAGGCGAACGGCCTGGGAAAGCGTGTCGATGTCGTAGGCGTCCTGGTGACGGTGGCCGTTGATGAAGAACGTCGGCGTGCCCGAGACGCCGCTGAGATCGGCTGACTCGACGTCCTCGGCGATGCGGCCGGCCGCCTTGTTCTTGCGGATGTATTCGCGAAACGCGTCGACGTCGAGACCGAGCGACTTGGCGTCGTCGATCAGGTCGCGCACGTTGAGGCGATCCTGGTGCGACAGCAACGAGTCGTGCATCTCCCAGAACTTTCCCTGGGCCGCCGCCGCTTCGGCCGCCTCGGCGGCAAGCTGGGCGTGGGGGTGCACATCGTTGAGCGGCAGATGGCGCCACACGTAGCGCAGCTCGCCGAAGTCCGACAGCAGCTCCCGGATCACCGTCTCCGCCTGCCCGCAGTAGGGGCACTCGAGGTCGCCGTACTCGACCAGCGTCACCGAAGCGTGATCGGGTCCCCGGATGTGGTCGCGCTCGGGGTCGACCGGCACGGCGAGATCGACGATCAGCTCCGACTGACCCACGATCGCCCGCAGCCGCCGCTCGCGGGGCAGCTTCTTGGTCGCTCGCAGCACGATCGAGCTCACGATCGGAGCGCCGACCAGCGTGGTCAGCACGCCGAGCTTGGCCTCGGCAAGCTCCTGACCGTGGAAGGCAAGCGTGGCGATCAGGATCGAGACGGTGAAGCCAATCCCGGCGATCGCGGCGCCGCCGATCACCGAGCCCCAACCAACCGGTGGCCGGATTCGCCCGCCGCTGAGCCGGGTCACCAGACCGGCCGCGCCGGAGATTCCGATCGGCTTGCCAACCAGGTAGGCGACCAGGATGCCGAGCGTGATCGGCGAGCCGTACGCGTGGCTCAGAAATGAGCCGTTGATCACAATTCCCGCGTTGGCGAGCGCGAACAGCGGCACGATCACGTAGCTGGTGAACGGGTGATAGAGCTGCTGGTAGCGCTCGTTCGGGGAAATCGCCGACCGCAGGCCCGCGCGGGCCGATTGGGCGAGCTCGGGCGTCGGCTGCTCGCGGAACACGCGAAACAGGTCAGTCGCTTCCTCGAGGTCCCCGCGCGACGCTGGGTAGGCGATCGTCAGCAGGCCCATCGCCAGACCGACCACCACCGGATCGATCCCGGACCGCTGCATCGCCACCCATGCGGTCACTCCCAGCAGCCCGAACACGGCGCCGTTGTGGATCCGGCTGAGCCGACCGACGAGTATGACGGCGAATGCCGCCAGTGCCACGACCAGTGCGACAACGTCGACCGAGCTTGTGAAGGCGACCGCGATCACGATCAGCGCGACCAGATCATCGACCACCGCGACGGTAAGGATGAAGGCCCGCAGGCTGTCCGGGAACCGGCGACCGACGATCGCCAGCATCCCCAGCGCGAACGCCGTATCGGTCGACATTGCCGCCCCCCAGCCCCCGCGCGAGGACTGGCCGGCGTTGATCGCGAGGTAGATCACGACCGGAACCAGCATCCCGCCCAGCCCGGCGAGCATCGGAAGCGCCAGGCGGCGCCGGTCGCGTAGCTCCCCGAGGTCGAACTCGCGCCGGGCCTCCAGGCCCACCACGAAGAAGAACAGTGTCATCAGGCCGCTGTTGACCCAGTTGCGCAGATCCATGGCGATCCCCGTGCCCCCGATCCGGATCGACAGGGTGGTGCTCCAGACGCGCTCGTAGGAAGACGCGTCCACGTTGATCCACACCAGCGCGGCAATCGCACCCGCGAGCAGGATCGCTGCGCTTCCGGACTGGGTAACCAGGAACTGGCGCAGCGGCGCCTCGAGGTTGCGGGCCCAGGCAGTCCGGCCCGAGCTGGACTCGGCGGCGGCCTCGGCCTCCTCGCCCTGCCCTGGAAATTCGATCGGGATGTCGCCGGCGGTCACCGGCAATCAGCTTAGAACGGAGGACCACCAGCTCCCGGGTGGCCGGGCTGTGGCGGCGCGGAGCACTAGTATCAGTTACTGACCCTTCGAACACTTGTGCGTGCTTTGAGAACGCGAGGAGCAGACCATGCCAGCCACTGAACCGCTTGTATTCGACGCGATCCGTACGCCGCGCGGGAAAGGCAAGGTGAACGGGTCGCTGCACACCACCAAGCCGGTGGATCTGGTCGTGGGGTTGATGCACGAGATGCTGGGCCGGCACCCCGATCTGGACCCGCAGCGGGTCGACGACGTGGTGCTCGGCTGCGTGTCGCCGCTCGGCGACCAGGGTGGCGACATCGCCAAGACCGCGGCGATCAAGGCCGGCCTGCCGAACACCGTTTCCGGCGTGCAGCTGAACCGGTTCTGCGCGTCGGGGCTGGAGGCGGTGAACATCGCCGCGCAGAAGGTGGCCTCGGGCTGGGAGGATCTCGTACTGGCGGGCGGAGTGGAGTCGATGTCGCGGGTGCCGATGGGCTCAGACGGCGGCGCCTGGGCCATGGATCCCGAGACCAACTACGAGACGTCGTTCATCCCTCAGGGGATCAGCGCCGACTTGATCGCCACGATCGAGGAGTTCAGCCGCGACGACGTCGACACGTACGCCGCGCGCTCGCAGGAGCGGGCCGCGACGGCGCGGGCGCAAGGGCGGTTCTCCCAGTCAGTGATCCCGGTGCTCGACATCAACGACCACGTGGTCTTAGAGCAGGATGAGCACATCCGCCCCGACACGACGGTGCAGACGCTCAGCCAGCTCAAGCCGTCATTTGCGGCGATCGGGGAGATGGGCGGCTTCGACGCGGTCGCGCTGCAGAAGTATCACTGGGTCGAGAAGATCGATCATGTCCACACGCCGGGTAATTCGTCCGGGATCGTCGACGGCGCCGCACTGGTGGCGATCGGCAACGAGCAGACCGGGGCCGAGCTCGGCCTTCGCGCGCGTGCCAAGATCCTGGCCACTGCCGTCTCGGGCGCCGACCCGACGATCATGCTTACCGGGCCGGCGCCCGCCAGCCGCAAGGCATTGGCCAAGGCCGGGTTGACGGTCGACGATCTGGATCTGGTGGAGATCAATGAGGCGTTCGCCGCCGTGGTGCTGCGCTTCGTTCGTGACATGGGCCTCGACATGGACAAGGTCAACGTCAACGGCGGCGCGATCGCCATGGGCCACCCGCTCGGAGCGACCGGTGCCATGATCCTCGGCACGCTCGTCGACGAGCTCGAGCGCCAGGACAAGCGCTACGGCCTGGCCACGCTGTGCGTCGGCGGGGGGATGGGAATCGCCACCGTCGTCGAGCGCGTCTGATGACGAACAGCAGCACGATCCGCTGGGAGCGCGATGACGACGGCGTCGTGATCCTGACGCTCGACGATCCAAACCAGTCGGCCAACACGATGAATGCCGCCTACGCGGCTTCGATGCAGGCGACGGTCGATCGGCTCCACGACGAACGCGACCAGATCAAGGGTGTGATCATCACCTCGGCCAAGAAGACGTTCTTCGCCGGCGGCGACCTCAACGATCTCAGGGCGGCGACCAAGGAGCACTCGCAGCCGATCGCGAGCTTCATTCGCGAGGCCAAGGCGGTCCTGCGCCGGCTCGAGACACTCGGCAGGCCGGTGGTGGCGGCGGTCAACGGGTCAGCGCTTGGCGGCGGGCTGGAGATCATGCTCGCCTGCCATCACCGGGTGGTGGTCGACGATCCCAAGATCCAGCTCGGCTTTCCCGAGGTCCAGCTCGGCCTGCTCCCGGGCGCCGGCGGCGTCACCCGGACCGTGCGCATGCTCGGTATCACCAACGCCCTGCTGCAGCTGCTGCTCCAGGGCCAGCGCGTCCGGCCCGACAAGGGCAAGGAGATCGGGATCGTCGATGAGCTCGTAGGTGGGCCCGAGGAGCTGATACCGGCGGCGAAGCGGTGGATCGAGGCCAATCCCGAGGCCGTCCAGCCGTGGGACGTAAAGGGCTACAAGATTCCCGGCGGAACCCCCAGCACCCCGGCACTGGCGCAGAACCTGCCCGCCTACCCGGCGAATCTGCGCAAGCAGCTCAAGGGCGCCAACTATCCCGCCCCGCGGAGCATCATGGCCGCCGCGGTCGAGGGGGCGCAGGTCGACTTCGACAATGCGCTCGAGATTGAAGGGCGCTACTTCGTCGACCTGGTCACGAGCCAGGTGGCCAAGAACATGATCCAGGCGTTCTTCTTCGACATGCAGCGCGCAACCGGCGCCCGTGGCCGTCCCGAGGGGATCGAGACGTTCAAGCCGAGCAAGATGGTGGTCCTGGGGGCCGGGATGATGGGCTCGGCGATCGCCTACGTGTGCGCCAGGGCCGGGATCGAGGTTGTTTTGAAGGACGTGTCGATCGAGGCCGCGCAGCGCGGCAAGGGCTACTCCGAGAAGCTCGTCGCCAAGGCGGTCGAGCGCGGCCGCTCCACCCAGGAGCAGGGCGACGAGCTGCTCGCGCGGATCACGCCGACCAGCGACCCGGCCGCCGCCGACGGTGCCGAGCTGGTGATCGAGGCGGTGTTCGAGGATCCCGCGGTCAAGGCAGAGGTGTTCAAGGAGATCGAGCCGCATCTGACGGCAGACGCGTTATTGGGCTCCAACACCTCGACGCTTCCGATCACCGAGCTGGCCGAGAACGTCACCCGTCCGGCCGACTTCATCGGGCTGCACTTCTTCAGCCCGGTCGACAAGATGCCGCTGCTGGAGACCATCAAGGGCGAGGCCACCAGCGACGAGACGCTGTACCGCGCCCTGGACCTCGCAAAGCTGATCAAGAAGACCCCGATCGTCGTCAACGACAGCCGCGGCTTCTTCACCAGCCGCGTGATCGGCGCGTTCATCAACGAGGGCATCGCGATGCTGCTCGAAGGCATCCCGGCACCGACGATCGAGCAGGCATCCTCACAGGCGGGCTACCCGTCGCCGGTTCTGCAGCTTTCCGACGAGCTGAACATGAAGCTGATGCGCAAGATCCGTGACGCTGCCAAGGCGGCCGCGAAGGGCGACGGGGGGCCGTGGGTCGGCCACCCATCGGAGACCGTGATCGACAGGATGCTCGAAGCCGGCCGCCCCGGACGGCTCGAGGGCGCGGGCTTCTACGAGTACGCCGACGGCAAGCGGGTGGGGCTCTGGCCTGGGCTCAGGCGGGAGTTCCCGCCGGTCGACGACCCGTCGTCGATCTCTCTGCGGGACCTCGAGGAGCGGATGCTCGTGCTCGAGGCGCTGGAGGCGGTCAAGTGTCTCGACGAGGGCGTGATCGAGTCAGTCGCCGATGCCAACATCGGTTCGATCCTGGGGATCGGATTTCCGGCCTGGACGGGCGGCGCGCTTCAGTACATCAACGGCTATGAGGGCGGTAGCCGGATGACTCACGCCGCCGACAATCTTCAGCGAGCCCGGACGGCAAGCGTCGGCGGCGTGAGCGGCTTCGTTGCCCGAGCCCGGGAGCTGGCGCAGCGCTACGGCGAGCGCTTTGAGCCACCCGCGTCGCTGGTGCAGATGGCCGAACGCGGAGAGCGATTCTCCGACGAAGAGGCGCTGATCGCCACCAGCTGACCCGCCGGGACTGGGCCGCCGGCAACCAGCCCAAGCAGAGCATCGTTCACTTCGAGGTGGTTACCCCGAGGTGACGGTCATGCGTCAGGATTGACTGGCGCTGAACGCAGCACGGATCATCCCGGCGACGTACTGCGGGTCGTTGACACGGAATGACGAGGTCGACTGTCGGTTAGTCACCCCGAGGTCGATCGCATCGCGATAGGCGGTGAGTGCCGCGAGCTTGGAGAACAGGAACTCGAGTGTCTTGCGGCCACCGTGGTAGACGACACGCTGGTTGGTCACCGTAAGCACCCCGGTGTCGGCAGTTTCCCAGTGCGAGCCGATCGTGACCATCTCACCACGCATAGCGCCGACCCGGTAGCGCATGCCACCTCCCAGCGGCACGCTCACTCCCTGTGAGCCGCCGCGGAATTCGCGCTTGGCAACCTCCTTGAGCAGACTCGCGGACGTGTTGACGTACGCGACCTCGCCTCGCTTCAGCAGCAAGGTCGTAGGACACGCGACCAACGTGCCGCGATTCGCCAGCGCGAGCGTGAGGGTATTGGTGACGTCAACCGGCACGTCGGCCGGCTGAATCCCATGCTGCTCGAGGTATTCGCCGAGGTCGCTCCCGTCAGAAGACATGCTGCCGTCGGGACCGACGAGGCTATCCACGAACACTCTCAGCCCGTCGAGTCTCTGTGCCTGCTCCGCGGCGGTCTCTGCCTCCTTGCGCGCTCTCTCCCTTGCAGCCTTGCGCTTCTTGAAGAAGAACATTTACTCGACGCTACATATGGCGCTGCGACAAGGCACGTGGCTCAAGCGGAAACCATACCGCGCGCCAGATCCTGTCACACCCCGAGCGTGCGCCCGATGATCTCCTTCATGATCTCGGTCGTGCCGCCGTAGATACGGGTCACCCGCGCGTCAACAAAGGCGCGCGCGATCGGGTACTCGAGCATGTATCCGTACCCACCGTGGAGCTGCACGCAGCGGTCGACCACCCGGCCCTGCAGCTCCGTAGACCACCACTTGGCCATCGCCGCATCCTCGGCTGACAGTTCGCCGGCGTTGAGCGCGAGCACGGCCTGATCGCAGAAGGTGGTCGCGAGCTCAACTTCGGTGGCCATCTCGGCGAGCGCGAAGCGAGAGTTCTGAAACGAGCCGATCGGCTGCCCGAATGCCTGGCGCTCGCGGACGTAGTCGATCGTCACCTGTAGCGCCCCGCGGGCCGCGGCCACCCCCGCGATCGCGATGCTCAGGCGCTCCTGGGGCAGGTTGGCGGTCATGTAGCGAAAGCCCTGGCCTTCCTCGCCGAGCCGATTCTCAACCGGCACCCGCACATCCTCGAAGAACAGCTCGGCCGTGTCCTGCGCGTGCATCCCCACCTTGTCGAGGTTGCGCCCGCGGTGAAACCCCTCCATCCCCCGCTCGATGATCAGCAGCGAGATACCCGCGTGGCGCTGGTGAGGGTCGGTCTTGACGGCGGCGATCACCAGATCGGCGTTGATCCCGTTGGTGATGAATGTCTTTGAGCCGTTGACCACGTAGACGTCGCCGTCGCGGATCGCGGTCGTTCGCAAGCCCGCGAGATCCGACCCGATCTCTGGCTCGGTCATGGCCACCGCGGTGATCAGGCTGCCGTCAGCGATCCCGGGCAGCCAGCGACGCTTCTGCTCATCATTTGACTGCTTGATGAAGTAGGGCAGGCAGATGTCGTTGTGAAGCGTCAGTCCAAGCCCACTGCCGGCATCGCCGGCAAGGCTCACCTCTTCGATCAGGATCTGGTTGAAGCGAAAGTCATCGGCTCCAAGGCCGCCATACTGCTCTGGGACCTGCATCGCGAGCATGCCCTTGGCGGCCGCCTTGGCGAACAGCTCGCGCGGCACGATCCCCTCGTGCTCCCAGGCGGCGTGGTTGGGAGTTATCTCCTCGGCCACGAAGCGCCGCACCGACTCTCGGTAATCCACGTGCTCGGATTCGAACAGAGTCCGCTTCATCGCCGATGTCCGCCAGTGCAGGGGAAGAACAGAGTTCGCTTCATCGCCGGTGCCGCTATCGCGGAGCCATCCGCAGTGCCCCGTCGAGCCTGATCACCTCGCCGTTGAGCATCTCGTTTTCAGCAATGTGGATCACCAGCGCGGCGTACTCCGTGGGCGACCCGAGCCGCGCGGGATGTGGGACGGCCGCCCCCAGCGACTCCCGCGCCTCCGGCGGCAGGGTGCCCAGCAGCGGCGTGTCGAAGATCCCAGGGGCGATCGTCACGCAGCGGATCAGGCTGCTCGCGAGATCACGCGCGATCGGCAGCGTCATGCCCACGATCCCGCCCTTGGAGGCCGCGTAGGCAGCCTGCCCGATCTGGCCTTCGAAGGCGGCGATCGACGCCGTATTGACGATCACGCCCCGCTCGCCACCGATCGGCTCGTTGCCGGCCATCGCGGCGGCCGCGAGCCTGATGACGTTGAAGGTGCCGATCAGGTTGACCTCGATCGTGGTCGCAAACTGCTCAAGCGCGAGCGGCTCCCCCTTTCGCAGGACCCGTCCCGGGGTTCCGATCCCCGCGCAGTTGACGAGCAAGCGCAGCGGACCCTTGCGGGCCGCCGCCGACACAGCCTCGGCGACTGCGTCCTCGTCCCGGACGTCGGCGGGAGCGAATGTGAAGCGGTCGCCTTCCAGGCGCTCGCCCGCACGCGGCAGGTCGAGCACCACGACCTCTACGCCGCGGCTTTCAAGGGCCTCGGCGGTGGCTCGGCCCAGCCCTGACGCGCCGCCGGACACCAGCGCAACCGTGCCCTCAAGCTGCATCCGGGTCTCCGTGTGGCGCGTGCATGGTCCGCGAATTTAGTGACACCGGCGGGATCGGGGGCGCGTGGCGGCACGCGTGGGGAGCCCCGCGTGGGTCCGTGCCGTCCGTGCCGGCGTGCCGGCGGGCTGGCACGGGTGGCGTGGGACACCGCAAGCGGTCTTCCCGCACGGGTGGCCTGGGACACCGCTTGCGGTTCGCCCCCGTTGCCGGGCGTGGGAAAAACCGACACCGGAATGTGGATCCTCCACGAGATGCAGCGTCAGCGGGACAAACGTGGAGGATCCGACCAGGTGGTGCGGCTTTTCCACGGATTGCACGGGGGGTGGGCGCCCGGCAGAGTTCGGCTGGCAGTTTGCGGGTCGGCCGCCCGCACCGCTGGGAAGATTGGCCGCCCGTTGCAAGCTCGGACAACCGCGCCCCAGCGCTGACCTGCGCCCGCCCGCTGCCCGCCCTCTCGCGCGAACCCCGCCCCGCCCCGACGGCGCGCCGAGAGCGCGCCGCCAGGCGAAGCGGCTCTACGAGACCAGCCGGCCCGATGCCCTGAGGCCGCGCCAGACGCCGCCGAACTGCCGGACGCCTACATAGCTGGTCGAGCCCGGCGCGCCGTCACCGGTGTAGGTGTAGAGGGGGTGACCCGCGTAGGTCACCTGTGTGCGACCGCGAACCTTGATCGTCCCGAGGAGCGAGCGCTTGACGCCGTGGCCGGCCCGCGGCTTGCCACGCGTGGTCACAAGCGGCCAGATCCCGGTGCAGCCTTTCCTGGCGACGCACGTGTCCTTGCGCGCCCGATCCGTGCTGAAGGCGTACAGCGTGAATCCGCGGGAGTTGACGAGGAGCGTTCCGAGCCTGGTCTTGCGCAGCTCGATCATGGCCCCGCCCGCTGCGGCGTGGGCCTGTGCGCGCCCCGCGGACGCCCTGTGCGTGGTGGCCGCCATCGACCCGGCCGCGGGAACGACCGCCGACGCGCCCAGGCTGACGGCGACGATCGCCGACACCAGCGCGGTCCGATTTCGGGACATGTTTACCTCCTGGTAGAGCCGGTTGGATAGGAGCTCCGGCCTGATGAGCGTGCGCTCAACGGGTACAGACGGCATCGCTCGAGATTCCTTCCCGCAGACTCCACGCCGGATCGCGCGTAGCATTGGCCGTGCATTGCCGCGCCTGGACCCGACCTCACTTGGCGAGCACCTCGACGCGCTGTACCGCGCTGCCTGGGCGCTGTGCGGATCGCGCGAGGACGCCGAGGATCTCGTCCAGGAGACCTTTGCGCGGGTCCTGGCCCGGCCCCGCAACGTCAAGCCGGGCGGCGATCGCGCCTATCTGATGAGCGCGTTGCGCAACACGTTCTACTCCCGGCTGCGCAGCAACTCGCGGCGACCGCGCGCAACACAGACGCTCGAGGACGTCGCGGCGGTGGAGCCGCGAGTCGCAGTCCAACCCGAGCGCGCGGCGGAGGTCAGTGAGATCTTCGCGGCGATCGACCGGCTCCCTGACGAGTTCCGGCTCGCGATCGCGGCAGTCGACATCCTCGGCCTATCCTACGGAGAGGCCGCCGCCGCGCTGGATACGCCGGAGGCGACCATCACCACGCGCATCTACCGCGCGCGCCAGCGGATCGTGCGCGAGTTGAGCGACGAGCCGAAAGCCCCGGCGGTACGGGAAGGAACGGGGCCCGATCGGAGTCTTGCCTAGATGGACAAAAAGATGATCGACGACGACCCGGAGTTCCTCGAGGCCGAGATGGCACGCCTGGCCGACGGGTCGCTGCCCGCCGCGCGCCAGGCAGAGCTCCGTGAGGAGCTCCAGCGCTCGCCTGCCCTCGCTCGGGCCCTAGCCGAGCAAGAGCAGGCGGTAAGCATGCTTCGCGCTGCTGACGTCCCGGCGCCGGATTCGCTGCGCCAGTGGCTGCAGGAGCAGACCAGCGAGAGACGGGCGCCGCGCCGACGGCTGCGGCTGCGTCCGCGATTCGCCTTCCCGGCAGCGGCGGCGGTGGCAGTGGCGGCGGTGGCCGCAGCGATCGTGCTCGCACTCAGCGGCGGCAGCACGAGCCCGAGTCTCACGCAAGCCACACGGGCGTCGCTGGCCGCCTCGACGATGCCGCCTCCATCTGAATCCAACGACGGCGCAATGACCCTCGACGTGTCCGCGGCCGGCATTCGCTTCCCCTACTGGGAGAAGACGATCGGCTGGCGCGCCCTGGGCTCTCGGGTTGACTCGCTCTCGGGCCGCCATGCGGTGACGGTGTTCTACGCGGGGCCGGCCGGACATCGCGTCGGCTACACGATCGTCACCGGCGCACCGCTTCACGTCAGCGGCGGGAAGACCGTCACCAGTCACGGAATCCCGTTCACCTTCAAGCAGGTGGGATCGGCCCGGATGGTGACCTGGCTGCGCAACGGCCACACGTGCGTGATCGCAGGTCGAGGGGTGAGCAACCCGATGCTGCTGCACCTCGCGACTGCGGATATCCCGGCGTAGCCAGACCCGCGCGACTGCGGACACCCCACCGGCGTAGCCACGCCCACGCGCCTGCGGATACGCCCGCCCGCGGAGCCACACCCACGCGCATCCGCGCATCTGACCCGGCCCCGCTTGACGACTTTGCGATCCTGGGGCAAATGCACGCCAGCGTCACCGAAGCCACGCGGATCCCGCCGTCGCCGATGGTGTCCTGATCGCGACCGACGCGCCCCAACAGATACCGCCCGCCCCCGGCGGCACGGTCAAGCGCCTGGCGCTCGTCAGCGCCATCCTCGCGTCGTCGATCGCCGCCGTCGACTCGACGGCCGTCAACGTGGCCCTGCCGGCGATCGGCCGCGACCTCGGGGGCGGCTTCGCCGCGCAGCAGTGGGTCTCGAACTCGTATCTGCTGACGCTGAGCGCGCTGATCCTGCTGTCGGGCTCGCTGACTGACAAGCTCGGTGAACGGCGGGTGTTCGAGGCCGGAGTCCTGGGTTTCGGGATCGGCTCGCTGCTGTGCGCCGCCGCACCGACGGTCGGGGTGCTGATCGTGGCGCGAGCGTTGCAGGGCGTCTCGGGCGCCCTGCTGACGCCGTCGGCGCTGGCGATCATCGTCGCGGTGTTTCCCAAGGACGAGCGCGGCGGGGCGATCGGCACGTGGACCGCCTGGGGCGGAATCGGGGTTCTGGCGGGGCCGGTGGTCGGCGGTCAGATCGTCGATTCGTTCTCGTGGCGCGGGATCTTCTTGATCAACCTCCCGCTGGTGGTCGGCGCGTTCGCGCTGGCTCGGATCGCCGTGCCGGGGCGCGCACGGAGCGTGAGCGATGCCCCGATCGACTGGGTTGGTGCTGCCCTTGCCGCCACCGGGCTGGCCGGCATCTCGTTCGGTCTGATCGAGCAACCGGTGCTGGGCTGGTCTGACCCTGCGGTAACCGGCGCGCTGGCAGCCGGGTTTTTGTTGTTCGCCGGCTTCGTCGTCTACGAATCGCGCGCGCGCACCCCGATGCTGCCGCTCGACCTGTTCGCGCGGCGCAACTTCTCGGTGGCAAATGCACAGACGTTCGCGATGTACGGGGGCATCGGGATCCTCGGCTTCTTCGTCACCATCTATCTCCAGCAGGTGGCCGGCTACAGCGCGCTGAAATCGGGCGTCACCGGCCTGGTCCCGACGATCGTGATGTTCCTGCTGTCGCGGCGGATGGGGCGGCTTGCCGATCGCTACGGACCGAGGTTCTTTCTGACCGTCGGACCGCTGACGGTGGCCTGCGGTTTCGCGCTCATGCTCCGCTATGGAACGTCGGTGTCGCTGTTCGGCGACGTGCTGCCGGCGCTGCTGGTGTTCTCGCTGGGGCTCGCGCTGACGGTCGCGCCGCTGACGGCCACGGTGCTGGGTGATGTGGAGGAGTCCCAGGCGGGGATCGCCTCCGCGGTCAACAACGCGATCGCTCGCACCGCGGGTCTGATCGCCGTCGCAGCAGTGGGGGCGGTCGTGTCGGCACACTACGCATCGCTGCTCGATCAGCGCCTCGGCGACAGGCTGCCGGCGTCCAGCCGCGCGGCGGTGCAGGAGGCCAAGCGGCGGACTTTCGGGGTGATCCAGCCGAGCGCGATCCCCGGCCCCGAGCGTGCGTTCGCGGCCACGGCGGCGGCCACCTCCTCGCGCGACGCTTTCCATCTCGCGGTTGACATCGGCGGCGGACTGCTCGTGCTCGCCGGACTGGGCGGGCTGGCGCTGCGCACCGAACGGCGCACCGACGTAGCCGCACGCGGCTGCGCTGGCGGCCAGCTGGCGGGCGCCCCGCGCGCGGCCGCGGACTGCGATCCGCTGCCCGCAGGTGCCGGAGCCGTCGACTAGGAATTAGGCCTAGGAACCGTTTACGGCTATATGCCGGGAAGCGTTCCTTAACCCGGCCCGCCCAGAGCCCAAAGCACGAGCGTGCGCGGCCCCGAGCGACCTCACAGCCCGAATCGCACGCGTGCGTCCGGCGGAACGAGCTCCAGATAGTCCGGGTGACGCTGGATGTAGTACCTGACAAACGGGCAGAACGGGAGCACCGAGAGCCCCCGGCCGCGCGCATCTTCGAGCGCAAACTCGATCAGCTTCGAGGCGACGCCCTGCCGCTGCATCGGCGGATCGACCTCGGCGTGCATCAACGCAATCTGCTCGCCCGTGCGCTGGTAGCTGACAACCCCGGCGCGGGTGCCGTCCACGTCGACCACATAGCGGTCCTCGTCCGGGGCATCCGCGATCACGATCTCCGACATCATCTGAGCCCGATCCTAGCTAGAGCGTCCCCCTAGGCGCGGGTCGGCAGCGAGCTTCACCTCAAAGTCACCAACGTCGCCTGCCCCGGGGAGATCAGCGGGCTGCCCGGGCGATCGCCGCATCCATCGCGTCGACGGGGGAGCGGACCGCGGGACCGTGACCGACGACCAGCAGCTCCGGCGCAAGCGCCCGAAGCTCTCGCGCGGACTGCAGATCCTGGGCCTTGTCAAATGTCGCCATCGCGGCGAACGGGAAGCGCAGGTAGAAATGGTTTGTAACCGCGACCTTGCCATACGAGGTGAACACGTCCCCGGCAATCAGCGTCCGGTCGCGGGTGTCAAGGAACGCGACGTGACCCGGCGAGTGACCCGGGCTCGGGATCACCTCGAGGCTTCCCACCCGGTCCCCTGGCTGGAGCCGAACGTCGGGCACTGTCTTCAGCTTCGGCCAGCTGCCCTTGAGCTTTCGATCGACGACCTTCTCGCCGGCGTGGATGCGCGCGTCAAGCTCGGGCAGCAGGATCTCGACGCTGCCACCCAGCTTGCCCTTCAGCTCGTCCACCGACCCTACGTGGTCCCCGTGGCCATGGGTGAGCGCGATCCGGCGGATCGGCTGACCGGCCGCCCGGGCAGCAGCAAGCAGCGCGTCACCGCCGCGGGGGAGGGTCGTGTCGACCAGCGTGAAGCCGTCGGCCTCTTTGACCAGGTAGGCGTTGACGAAGCGAACGCGGGTCAGCTGAGTGAGCGAGGCGGTGAGCGCGGTGATGTTCATGTTTGTGTCTCCCGTGGTGGTGAGCGGCGCCTTCCTACGGTTATTAGACGACCGAGCGTCGTCAGCTCATCAGCCGACTTCAACGCGCCGGCGAGCCAGCCGCGTAGATGAAGAACTCTCCGGTCGTTTGCGCGGCCACTGCCCAGCCGAGCCGGGCAAGCCGCTGCTCGAGTCCGCGCGGATCGTAGTAACGCTTGACGATTTGAAACTCGCTGCCGTCGTCGAGGCGTCTGGTCATGGTCTCCTGTCCCTCGGGGGGCTGGGCGTGGTCGGTGGCGCCGGATTGCTCGCTGCGGGCGCTGTCAATGAGAAACACACGACCCGCCGGCCGCAGGGCGGCGCGAACCTTCTCCCAGAAGGCCGCAAACCGGCTCTCGGGGACATGCGATAGCCAGAAGGAGAAGAAGCAGACATCGAACGCGGCCTTCGGAGGGTCCCACTCGAACAGGTCGGCCTGCACGTACCGCACCCCGGCGTCCCCCACCCGTGCGCGATTGATCTCCTGCACCTCGGGGGCTGCGTCCACGGCTGTCAGCCGCCGGGCCTGGCCAGCGAGCACGCGCGTCCACAGCCCGGTGCCGCACGCCAGCTCGAGCACGTCGCCGCCGGGACCGAAGCGCTGCACCGCCTGCTCCAGCTCCGTCACCTCCTCAAACCAACGGGCGTTCGCCTCGGTGCCGTGGTCGTAGCGGCCCTCCCGCAGCCACCAGCGGTCGTACTCGCGCGCGCGAGCACGGTAGTAGGCCTGCTGCTCGTCCAGGAGCTTCGCCTCATCCATGAAGCTTTGACGCTAGCGCGCGTGCACGGCAGTGCTGGTCGCCTGAGCAGTCACTGCAAACGGGGCCGGGTAGGTGACCGTCTCCGTGCACGACAGCCGGTGGCCTCGATCGGCCGCGGTGGGCGCGTATACGTCCGAGCGCCGGCCTCGAATCCGTGTGCCGTCGCGCAACCACCGGTAGCCATCGAAGGCAAACGTGTCGATCGATGGCGTAAGCCGAGCCCAGGTGGCCCACACCGCTGCCCGGCAGCTCAGCCTGCCCGCGGCTCGCGCGGCGCCCCTCACTGCCGGGGCTGCTTTCAACGCCGCCGGGGCGCCGGTGCGCAGGCGGCCCACGGCGGCGTTGGAGCCCTCGTCGGTGAACCAGAGCTGGCCGTCGGGCGCGGGTGAGATCAGCGCCGGCTCGGCGCCCGGTTCCAGGCCGGTGGTGAACTCCCGGATCCGGAGGCTTGGCGTGACCCGGCCGAGCGCGGCGGTTGCGCCCTCGTCGGTGAACCACATGTTCCCGTCCGGCCCGGGGGCGACCCCGACCGGCGAGCTGGCGGCCTTCAGACCGCGAGAGCGTTCAGAGATCCGCCCCCTTGAAGAAATCCGGCCGATCGCGCCCGAGAAATCGGCGAACCACACCTCACCTCCCGGCCCGGCGGCGATACCCAGTGGCTCGCTGCCCTTGCGAAGCCCGGCCGAGGATTCGGTGATCGCACCGCCCGCCGTCACCTGGCCGATCGCGCAGCTGCGGGCGACGTTGCCGCAGCGATGGTCGGTGAACCAGATGCGGTCTTGGGGGCCCGCGGTGATCCCGAACGGCACGCTTGCGCGCGGCAAGCCCTTTGAGAACTCGGTGATCCTGCCGGCGGGCGTGATCCGGCCGATCGCTGGGGTGCGGCCCTGGTCGGTGAACCAGAGATCGCCTCCCGGTCCCGCGGTGATCTCGAACGGCTCGCTACCGCGGTGGAGTCCGCGCGAGAACTCGGTGATCTTGCCGGCCGGCGTGATCCGCCCGATGGCCGGGATCCGACCCTCATCAGTAAACCAAAGGTTTCCGTCAGGGCCGGTCGCGATCGCGAACGGCACGCTTCCGTGGTTCAGGCCGTGCAGGAACTCGGTGAGCTCGCCGTTCGAAGCGAGCCGGACGATCGCGCATTTGCCCAACCCGATGCAGCCGGAATCGGCTAGCCACAAGTTGCCGTCGGGCCCCGGCGCAATCCCGAACAGGTAGACCTGGACGCTTAGCCCCAGCTGTGCCTCGCGGATCGACCCGATCCGCGCTGCGCGAGCCCCTCGAGCTGACAGCGCCACCCGAGCCGCCAGCCCTCCCCGAGCCGCTTGAGCTGCCAGCGCGCCCGACGCCGGCAACAACCCGGCCACACTCGCGATCACCGCTGCGATCAGCTTCCCCAACGGCGTCGAGTCTACGCCGCCCATCAAAAATGGGCGAGCCCGGACTCGCGGCACCCCCAAACTTGCCGCGAGCATCCGGACCCGCCGCCCCCAACTTCTGGCTCTCCGGCCGCTAAGACCCCATCAGCCGAGGAACGAGTGGAACTCGCCCAACGAGCTCGGCAGATGCGGGGTGAATGGCCTGAACCTGTACGGCTTGCTGGTGTCAAAGCCCGCCTTGTGGGCCGCGCTCTTGTCCGCGAACGGGGTCAAGGCGGTCACCGCCTGGCTGATGTCAGTCCACTTCAGGGTGCGCTCGTAGCCGTTGTTGTTCGGCGGGTCGATCGACTCCGCGTGGCCCTGGATGCCGGTGATCTTCTCGATCGGACCGCCATCGCGTTTTGCCACATCCCCGCCGAGCACACGCGCGAGGGTGCGGTGGTCACTTTCGATCCCCATGATCCGCGCCGCGGTGACGCGCAGGTCGGCGGTGCTGAAGTTGCGCACTCCGACCAGGTACGCGGCGATGAACGCATCCTCGAGCGTGACGAGCACATTCAGTGTCGTCTGAGCATCGTGGAACATCCTGCGCGGGTAATAGAACGTGGTGAACGAAGACGGCTTGCCGGTCACGCTCTGCTCGAGCGCGTAGTGCGACATCTCCTCCTGACGCGCCGCCTTCAGATAACCCTGGTCATCTGAGTGCAGGTGTCTGAAGAACGGCGCCTTGTGGATGATGTTCGTGTACGTGGTGACGGCAAGCGCCTCCGCGATCTGCGCCGCTCCCACGATCGCCACATCCCCGCTCGTCGGCCCACTGCTTGCGGCTGCGGCGAACGAGGGGATCAGCGCCTCCAAGGCCGATGCGCCTGCGAGAGCACCGGCGCCCGCCGCTGCGGTCCTGCCGAGGAACCGCCGGCGGTCGACTCCCAGCTCCTGCTGCCCTGTTGACATACGCGGTCTCCTTTTTGAGAGCCTGGTCTTTGTGAACCGACTACGCACGCAGCCACCGGTTGGATCATCAAGCGCCTCGGTGGTACTATTACGGTATGCGATCTATCGGAGAGCGATCTACGGATCCGGGACTGCTCGTCCTCACCAGCCTCGCTGACGGTCCCAAGCACGGATACGCGATCATCACCGACGTCAAGCGGTTTGCCGGGCTGCGTCTGGGTCCCGGCACTCTGTATGGAGCGCTGGCGCGACTCGAGGATCGGGGCCTGATCGAGGCACTGCCGGCCGACGACCGGCGTCACCCCTACCGGCTGACGAGCGCCGGTAGCGCGGCGCTCGAGGAGCAACTCAAGAGCCTCGAGGCGATCACGCGTCGGGGACTCGATCGGCTTGCAGTCGCTGAGGCAGCGACATGAGCGCGTGCCTCGATCGGCTTGCAATCACCGGGGCGGCGACATGACGGCCTGGCTCGCTCGCGCGACGCTGAGGCTGTACCCGCTTGCCTTCCAGCGCCGCTACGGAGAGGAGATGGCAGCCCTGCTCGAGCAGGCGCCACCCCGACCGCTGGCCGTGCTCGATCTGCTGCGCGGCGCGCTGGTTGCTCACCTGCGGCCGCCGGCTACGGCAGCCGCCTATGTCAGTCCTGAAGATCGAGTCCGTGCGAGCACGAGCGGGGTGCTCACCTGTTGGGTGATATTCGCCGCGGCAGGCTTTGCGTTCTACAAGACCACCGAGGACCATCCCTTCTCGGCCGCAGGCCACGCGCACCCGCTGCTCGCCGGCGCCCATGTCGCCGTGCAGGTGCTGGCGATTGCGGCCTCGGCTGCCGTCGTTGCCGGCGCCCTGCCGCTGATCGCGGCGGCGCTTGGTCGCCTGCGCCATCAGGACGGGGGCTGGCGGCTCCTGCTTGGACCGGTCCTGCCGCTGCTCGTGTTCGTCGGCATCACCGCATGGCTGGTCATCCTGGCCCACGCGCAGCCGGCCAACAACAGGACGGGGAGCACGGCGGCACATGTCGCGTTCATCTTGTGGGGCCTGGCGGGCCTGGGATGCGGGATTGCCTGCGTGGTGGGATGCCGTTCAGTTCTGTTTGCCACCCCGGTCGCAGGCCGCCGGCTGCGCGGGGCGCTCGCCTGCGCGACGTTCGTGACCTTCGCGATGCTGGTGATGGCAGCGGCCACCGCTGTGTATGCGGTGGCGCTGGCGATCGATGCCTCGCCGCTGTCCGCGTCGGCCAATGGTCCATTGCAGGCGATCAGCACGAGCGCGTCATTGATCGTCCAGGCGATCGTGATGACGCTGGCCGGCGCGCTCGCGCTCGTCGCGACTCGCCGAGGGTGGCAGGTGACGAGCGACCTTCCGCGCCGCTAACCGGGTGTCGGCTCGCGGATCGGCCTTCGGTGAGGCTCGCGCACGGGACGTCGTTCGCGGGCCGGCAGAAGGTCTGTCAGCCGCGCGTGGCTGCGCAGCCGTACCCGCGCGGGCACCGCGTCGTCGAGTGGGATCCCGCCCCGTGGATCGTCGGGTGGAGTGCGCGGCGGTCGCGGCCCTTTCCCCCAGCCGTCATCGGAATCCGAGTCCGAGGACCCCGGTGGTGGGCCTCCTCGCCTAAGGATCAGCGGGAAGAAGATCACCAGCAGCAAGATGACGAGATTCAGCAGCGCAGGGATGTCGACGCCGCTCACCTGAGTCTTCCCCGGCATCGCCCAGATCGTAGCGCTCGACGTTCGCCGCCGGTGTTCGTCAGGCGTCCAAAGCCGGGGCTCGCCCGCAGCTGGTGATGCCCACGTAAGCGCCCCTACAGCCGGGACAGAACGTGACGCGCGAACTCCTCGTTTGACGCCAGCATGTCTGCGGGGTCGGTGTCCAGCGAGCAGGGCACCACGATCAGTCGCTCGATCCCAGCTTCGGCGATCTCCGCAAGCCGTTCGCGCACCACGCCGGCGGGACCCGCAACTGCGAAACGATCGATGAACGTATCGTCGAGCCCTCGCGCAAAGGCGGCGGCCGCCTGCCCGTGGCGGGCCGCTTCGTAGCCGGCAGCCGCCTCCCGGATGCTGCGCCCGGTCACCTCCGACACGCCGGCGGCCGGGGTCGCCTGCGCCGAGAAGCGGGCGAAGGTGGCGGCGCTGCCTCGCACGAGCGCCCGCGCCCGATCGTGATCACGATCCACGGCGACGTTCACGTAAGCGCCGACGACCAGCTCGTCACCTCCGGAATCGCGAGCCACCTTGACCCCCCAGCGCAGCCGCTCGAGCTCCGCTCCGACGGTCAGGTCGACGCCGTCGGCATGCCGCGCCGCGGCGGAGATCACGTGCTGTCCGGTGGCGCCGACGTGCACCGGCACCTTGGGGAGCGCGCTGCCGGCGAGCCACCGGATTTCGCTGACGGTCGAGCCCAGTCGCACCTCCCGGCCCGCCAGCAAGCCTTGAAGCAGCTGCAGCGAGCGCTCGAACTGAGCCACGGTCTGCGGTGCAAGACCGACCTGACTCAGCGCCGAGTCCCCGCGGGCGAACCCCAGCGTGGCCCGCCCTCCGGTCTCGGCCTGCAACGTGGCCGCGGCCGACGCGGTCACCGCAAGGTGTCGCGTCACCGGGTTGGTCACGCCCGGGCCAAGCCGCAGCGTCGAGGTCGCTGTCCCCGCCAGGGCCAGCTCCACCCAGATGTCAGCGGTCAGGTTCTGGCTGTCTGCGATCAGCAGGCCGGTAAATCCCCACGCTTCGGCCCGCTGCGCCAGGTCGGCCACTCGTCCCGGTACCGAGAATCCATGTAGCCAGAATTCCACCAGCCGGGATCATCGCGCACCCGGTCAGGGGGAGTGGCCAGCCGACGTTCGTCACCGCGCCGGCCGTCACGGCGCGGCAGCGCCGCCGGCCACGTCAGCCGCTGTTGTCGTCGTGCTGACCTTCACCACATGCCAGGCGCCACCGAACGAGTTGATGCCCTGGCCCTTGGTCGATCCAGGCTTGCCCTTGTCGCCCGAGAAGTAATACAGGGGATGGCGGTCGAGCATCACCTGGAAGAAGCGGCCCTTCACCCGATGCATGATCGACACCGTGCCGGGCACGCCGGCAGCCACGCGCGGACGAGCGGTCGCAGAGCTGACCTTGAGCGGCGTCCACACTTTGAAGCAGGTCTGATTGATGCATTTCAGATTGGCGAGGCTCTCTCCACCCAGCGCGTAGACAGTGACGCCATGGCCGTCGACGACGATCGTTGACGACTTGCCGTTGACCGTTCGCTTGGCCACCCCCAGGGAGGGGACAGTCGCAGCTGCCGCGCCTGTGGCCAGCAGCAAAATCACACTCGTGGCTGCCGCGACGATCGTGCGCCGGCGCGCGGGCAGCGACTTCAGGTACAGCTCGACTCCCATGCTCCAGTCCTTCGGTAGATCTTTCTCGATACCCCGAGCATCGTTCTTCTGGACGCACGGAGTTACTCCTCCCCGAGCCATCAAGTCGGCAGCGTGTAGGCTCGCTCGGACCGAAGGGTCATGAAGCGCGGGGAAGACGAACGAACGATGGCGCCGGCCAGCGGCGACCAGCCAGCCGACGAGCTTCTGCTCGTGGCTGCCGAGATCCTCGAGGGCCTGCCCGACGCGGTCGTCGCGGCTGCCCGCGACGGACGGATCGTGTTCATGAACGCCCTCGCCGAGGAGTTGTTCGGCTACCCCCGTGAGGAGCTCCTCGACCGGCCGGTCCAGACGCTGTGGCCGGCGCGCCTGCGCGAGCGCTACACCCGCAACATGGAGCTCTATTTCGCCACCCGGCATCCGCTGCGCTTCACCACCGAGGCGTGGGGGTTGCGCCGCGACGGCTCGGAGTTCGCGGGCGAGATGACCTGGGGGACCGTCGAGACCAACAACGGACCGCTTGTGCTGGCGATCGGGCGCGACATCTCCGAACGCCGGGCCGATGAGGCCCGTCTGCGTGCCGTCGCCGCGATGGCCGAGCGTGCGCTGGCGGGAGCCAGCTTGGAGGATCTCGCGGTCGAGGCCGTGGAGTTGCTGCGGACCACCTTGCCGATCTCCGCGGCCCAGGTGCGGCTGAACGGCTTCGCTCCGCTTGCTTGCTTCGGGACTGGGGCCGAGGAGGGAACGCGGCTCTTGATCGGCGCCGGCGATTTCCTGCTGTTCTCCTGCATCCGCGAACTGACCGACGAGGAGATGAGCCAGGTGCGCGCAGTGGCCAACACCCTGGCCACGGCACTGGCGCGGCGACGCGACGAGGACCGCATGCGCCACGAAGCCGTACACGACCCCCTGACCGGGCTCCCGAACCGCACCCTGCTGCGTGACCGCCTCGAGCACGCACTCGCGCAGTCCGAACGCGAAGGCCATGCCACCGGAGTGCTGTTCGTGGACCTGGATAACTTCAAGCAGGTCAACGACGCCCACGGCCACGCCACCGGCGACGCAGTGCTGATGGAGTTCGGCCGGCGCCTGCGGACGGCGGTTCGCCCCTCCGACACGGTCGCCCGCTTCGGAGGCGATGAATTCGTCGTCGTGTGCGAGCAGGTCACCGAGCAGGTCGCGCTGGCGCTCGGCCGGCGCCTGCTGACGGCGATCGAGGTGCCGCTGACGGTCGCCGGAGCACGGCACGAGCTGTCTGCGAGCATCGGGATCGCGCTGGGACACTCGGACCCCGACGCTCTGCTGGCCAACGCCGACGCGGCGGTCTACCGCGCCAAGGCAGAGGGCCGGGGGCGCGCGGTGTTGTTCACATAGCCCTGCGGCCGCCGCAAACCCGTCAGAGAACCCGGGGCTCGGCGGTCATCTCGCCGCCAGCGTCGCCGGTGTTGACGGTGCCATCGGGCTCGATCAGCAGCACCTCGGTCTCCTGCACCGCGTCAGGGCAGTGCTCGACGCCGCGCGGCACCACGAACAGCTCACCCGGCTCGAGCTCGATGTCTCGGTCTCTCAAGTGGATCGTCAGGCGGCCGCTGATCACCAGAAAGAAGTCGTCGGTGTCGTCGTGCTTGTGCCACACGAACGCCCTTGACCTTTACGACCTGCAGCTTGTAGTCGTTCATGTGCCCGACGATGCCGGGCTGGTAGGGCTCGTCCAACAGCGCGAGCTTCGCCGCCAGGTTGATCTTCTCGCTGGTCATCTGGCCTCGTGGGTCGGGACGGACGAGCCGGCCATGCAACGTGTCTAGGTTACGCCAACCCGCGGAATCGGCTGACCAATCAGAGCAACGAGACGTACAATGTCTGTCAGGATGAAAGCTGCTCGGATGAACCTGAGAATCGATCCCGAGACCGATGCGCGGATCCGCCGGGCTGCGGCGAGCGCGGGGGTTAGCGTCAGCGCGTTCGTTGCTAGCGCCGCGGGGGCGGCCGCCGACGACGTGCTGGCTGACCGCCGCGAGTTCGTGCTCGAGCCAAAGCGGTGGGAGGAGTTCGTGCGGATGCTGGACCGGCCCGCGCGCGAACTACCCAAGCTGCGCGAGGCCGCCAAGCGCCGCGAGCGACTGCTCTCATCGTGAGCGCGCCGCGCGTTGAGCCGCTCAACCGCGCACATGACACCGAAGGGTTCTCAAGCGGCGCTCCCGAGCTCGATCGCTGGCTGCAACGGTTTGCGCTAATCGCGGAGGCTGCCGGAACCGCCCGCACCTACGTGCTCGTCGAGGGTAAGAACGTCCTCGCCTACTACGCGCTGGCTGCGGGGGAGGTTCGCAGGCAGGATCTGCCGCGCCGACACGTGGCGGGGACGCCCCGGCATCGGATCCCGGTGATCCTGCTGGCGCGGCTTGCCGTCGCCAGCGAGGTGCAGGGCCGCGGCTACGGGAGCGTGATGCTCGCCGACGCCGCGCAGCGAGCGCTGGCGGGCGCCGAGGTGGTGGGCGCGCGGGCGCTGATCGTGCACGCTCGCGATCAACGAGCCGCCGGCTTTTATGAGCACTTCGGGTTCGTGCGCTCGCCTAGCGATCCGCTGCACCTCGCTGCCCTGATGAAGGACCTGCGCAAGACCTTCAGCTGAACACTTCCGACCAGCGTCAGGATCTGGAGCCAGCGTGGCGGGCGCAGCTCGCGCATGCGGTGGTCCAGGTGGGGCTGATCAGGGGGTACGTCAAATCAGCCGGAACCAGGCGTATGGCGACCACAAGCAAGCACACATAGAGTGTCACGATGAAAGGGGACAGGGTGAGTCTGAGAATCGACGCCGAGACCGCACGCGGATTGACCGGGCGGCGCCCGTTCGTAGTGGCGAGCCTGCACAGGAGCCAAGAGCGATGACCTCGCGAGCGATGAGCGATCTGTTGCTGGTCGGAAGCCTCCCCGCCCAGTCCACCGACGAGGCGCTACGAGCGGGCGCAGAGTTCTTCGGGGACATGGTGTTCGCGCTGCCCGACGGCGAGACCGGTCCGCGCGCAGCATGGGTGGGTTATGAGCGCGAGCGCCTGGTGCGGCCCAATCCCGACGTCGAGGTGCTCGAGGAGACCGAGTCGCCGACCGGCAACCCGCGCCACGCGTACGAGACGCCGGTGTTCGGAATCCGCGCCGGGGTGACCGAGCTGCATTGGGACTCGTGGCCTCGCATCGACGACGCGCTCGCCTCCTACCGGCAGTTCCGGGCGCTGCGCGACGAGGGTGTGATCCCGGCCAACCTGCGTTTTCAGGTCGGGCTGCCGTTCCCATCCAGCGCGCTCAACGCCTTCAAGGCCAATTTCGCCGCCGACTATCCCGTGGCCGAGCGCGCCTTCGAGGATCTCGTCGTACGCGAGCTGCAACGGCTGACGGCGGAGATTCCACCCGCCGACCTGGCGATCCAGTGGGACTGCGCATACGAGGTGCAGGACATCGAAGGCGTTCTCGCCTGGACCTCGGATGGCGCATGGGAGCGCTTCACGGGGCCGGTGTCACGGTTGACGCCACTGATCCCCGAGGAGGTTCTGGTGGGTTACCACCTGTGTTACGGAACATTCCCCGAGTGGCCGATGTACGAGGCTCGGGATCTCGGGGTGGTCGTGGCGATGGCCAACCACGCCATCGCTCACTCCGGGCGGACCGTTGACTGGCTGCACTTCGCGGGCCCGCGGTATCTCCGCAGCGAGGATGAACGCTTCTTCAGCCCGCTGTCGGACCTGGACCCAGGAGCCGCGCGGGTGTACCTGGGCATCGTGCTTCCGATCGACGGCGTGCGGGGCCTCGAGCGCCGTCACGCGACGGCGTCGAAATTCCTCGGCGACTTCGGCGTGGCGATGTACTGCGGGTTCGGCCGCCAGCCCGGCGAGGACGGCACCGAAACCATGCGCGAACATCGGCGCGTGGTCAGCGCGATGATGGGCTGAGCCGACCCCCGAGCGCGGCGATGAATTTCGCCGCACCCGGAGGTCATATCAACCGTCACCCAACCCAGGAGGATGTCGTGACCAGCACCAAAACCCACATCAGCAAGATCGGCGTCGTGGTCGTCCCGGTCTCCGATCAGGAGCGAGCGATCGAGTTCTACACCGAGACGCTCGGCTTCGAGAAGCGCATCGACATCTCCGTCGGCGACAGCTACCGCTGGGTGGAGGTCGCCCCGGCCGACGCGGTGACGACGATCGCGATCGTCCCACCCCCGCCCGGCAAGCCGAGCGGGAACGTGGAGACGGGCATCGGCCTCAATACCGACGACATCGATGCCGACCACGCCGACCTGAAGGCTCGCGGCGTCGACGTCGATTCCGAGGTCAGCCGGATGGGCGATCCCGTTCCGCCGCTGTTCTGGTTCCGCGACCCCGACGGCAACAGCCTGATGGTCGTCCAGACCAGCTGAGCTCCGGCGAGGTGGATGAGATCCCGGGTGGTCGCGACCTGCATGCCGCGACCCTCGGGATCGACCTCGCCTCGCAGCCGAAGAAGGGGTGGATCCACCTGCCGGCACCCGATCCGCTGCAGGGCCTCGTCTGAGCTTTGAGTCCGGTACCTGGCCGGCGGCACGGATAGAGTCGGCTCCATGGCCGTCAGACGGGGGATCTATGTGGCGCCGTTTGACGAGCTGGTGCAGCCGCGCCTACTGGCCGAGCTGGCGCAACGCGCCGAAGCCCGCGGCTGGGACGGCTTCTTTCTCTGGGACCACCTCAGATACCAGGAACCGGTTGAGGCGGTGGCCGATCCCTGGGTGGCGCTGGCGGCGATCGCGTACGCGACCGAGCGCCTGCGGCTGGGGCCAATGGTCACTCCGCTGTCGCGGCGGCGAGTTCACAAGTTGGCGCGCGAGACCGTCACTCTGGACCATCTCAGCGCTGGCCGTCTGACGCTCGGGGTGGGGCTCGGCAGCACGCGCAGCGGTGAACTCGAACCATTCGGGGAAGTGGTCGACGCGCGCGAGCGCGCGCAGCTGCTCGACAGCGGCCTCGAGCGCCTCGAGCGGTATTGGGCTGGGGAATTTGAGCCGCGTCCGCGACAGCGACCCCGGATCCCGGTCTGGGTGGCAGCGCGGTGGCCGAACCGGCGGCCGGTCCGCCGCGCGGCCCGGTGGGACGGCCTGTTCCCGATCGAGCTGCCAGACCCGGACGCGCTGTCGACCCTGGCCGACGAGGTCCGGAGCATGCGCGCCGGCGACGATCGGGGATTCGATCTCGTCGTAGACATTCCACCCAGCGACGATGTGGCCGAGTGGGAACGGGCGGGAGCGACCTGGGTGCTGACCGAGTTTGGCTCTCAGCCCCGCGAGGCCGACGTACGCGAGACGATCGAAAGCGGGCCATGACAGAGCCGCGTAAGCCTTTGCGCCGCACAGCTCTCGTCCTCGCCTGCACGTTGGTGGCGTCGCTGATCCTCTGTGTGCCGGCTCAGGGCGCGGCGCGCGGTGGAGCTGGCGATCAAGCAGGGGCAGGCCTACCTACACGATCCTCGCGATCATCGCCCAACGGGTGACGCATAGGTCGTTCGCATGGTTAGTGCGCCACCTGATCCTCGACCCGCTGCACCTGCGGCACACCACGGTCCCGACACACAGACTGACTCTCCCCCAGCCCGCCACCGTCGGGTATTTCCCCGACCTCACGGCGAGCGGCGCGATCACCCAGTATCTGCCCGGACCGGTGCTCAGCCCTTCAGTCCTGTTCGGAGCCGGCAATCTCGTCTCGACGCTCGGCGATCTGCGGGTCTGGGCCAGGGCTCTGGGCACCGGAGCGCTGCTGAAGCCCTCGACCCAGCGCCTGCGGCTGACGTTTGCACAGACGCCGTCGCTGTTTCAGGCGCTCGCCGGCACCGGGCTCAAGACCGGGCTGATGGTCGGCTACGGCCTGCGCCTGGCCAGCGCCGGCGGGCTCCTTGGCCACAACGGCGTTGTCGCTCCACCCGGCTACACCTCGGAGCTGTGGTACCTGCCCAAGCGACGCGCGACCGTGATCGTGCTGCTCAACAGCTTTACGCCGTGCCAGGGCGGCGCAGAGCTCGCCGATGCGACCAGCTCCTCGCTCGCGCAGCTGGCCTTCGGGGGGTCCCTGCAGCGGGTGGGCGTGCCGGCGAGCGTCTGTCAGAGCGTCACTGGCGCGGGCACCGGCTAATCGTCTGGCAGAGCGTCACCGCGTGTTAGCGTGTTTCGCAGCCCTTGCCGAGACTCATCGCCCCACGTTGCACGCTGACCGTCGGCCGCCTGGCGCTGGTGATCGCCGCGCTGGGCCTGGGCGGGTGCGGAGCGTCCAGCGCGGGTGACAATTCACAGCCTGGCGCCGCCAACGCGGCCGCGAGCGCCGACAGTGACGGAGCCGCCGCCGGCATCCCTGAGGCCCGGCCGCAGGCGATCGAGCCCACGGCCGGAGTGCAGGCGGGGTTTCCGGGAGGGTCGGTTACACCTGAGACCCCCGTCGGCGACGTCAACGCTCACGCACCGCCACTGTCAGTGGTAAGACGCGAGCTGCGACTGGAGTTGATCGCGGCACCGGTGACCAATGCCGCGTACATCAACCCGTTGCGGTACGTCAGGGTGTGGGAGCGCACCGACCAGGGTGTCGACGCCAGCATGCCGGTCGGGGCGCCGATTCTCGCCCCCTCCGCGGTCAAGATCCTGGCCATCATCCCCGACTGGTACGCCGGGCAGCCACTCGTGTACTTCGAGCTGTTGGCCGGTCCCTATGCGGGCCAGGTGCAATACGTCGCCGAGCAGATCACCCACATCGCCCGACCCGGCAGCATCCTGCAAACGGGTCAGGTGATCGCGACCTTCGCTGCTTCTGGCACCGGGATCGAGTACGGCTGGTCGACGCTCAACGGGGTGACGCTCGCGCGGGCGACCACCGGCTATGAGGAGGGTCAGATAACCCCGGCCGGCCGATCGATGCGCGCGTGGCTGAACGGCCTCGGCGCCAATGCCGGACCCGATTTCTAACGTCGGACCAGCTAGCCGCGAAGGCTGAGCACGATCAAACCAAGCAGCTCGTAGGCGGCGTTGGCGCCCGCCACGGCGGTGGCGCCGCTCGGGTCGTATGGCGGCGATACCTCCACCACATCGGCGGCGGCCACGTCGACCTGCGCCGCCAACCCTCGCAGGATGCTCAGCAGCTCCCGGCTGGTCAGCCCGCCGGCCTCGGGTGTCCCGGTGCCGGGAGCGAACGCCGGATCGAGGCAGTCGATGTCGACCGTGATGTACACCGGCGATCGCAGACACTCGAGCGCCAGCTGGATGGCCCCGTCCACGCCGACGCGGTCGAGATCTCGCGCCAGCAGCGTTCTGAAGCCGAGCTCGGCGTTCTCCGCGTAATCATCCGACGAATACAGCGATCCGCGCAGGCCGATCTGAACCGAGCTGCCGGCGTCGATCAGCTGCTCCTCGGCGGCGCGCCGGAAGATCGTGCCGTGCGTGAGCTTGGATCCGAAGTAGGAGTCCCAGGTATCGGTATGGGCGTCGAGCTGCAGCAGTGAGAGCCGGCCGTGGGTCGCCGCCGTCGCCCGCAGGAGCGGCAGCGAAACCGAGTGATCGCCTCCCAGCCCCAGCACCCGCGTCCCCCCCTGGTGCAGCCTCGCGGCGTCGGTCTCGATCGCCCGGTGGGCATCGACGATGTCGACCGGATTCGGCGCCGCATCGCCGGCGTCGACGACCTGGCGCTCGCGAAACGGCGACAGGTCCAGGGCATCGTTGTACGGCCGCAGCAGAAGCGATGCCTCGCGAATCGCCCCGGGCCCGTACCGCGCCCCGGCTCTGAACGTGGTCCCGCCATCAAACGGCGCTCCCAGGATCGCCAGGTCCGCGTGCCCTGCCTGCTCGAGAGTCGCTAAGCGGGCAAACGTCCGCAATCCCGCAAACCGCGGGACCACCGATGAATCAATTTGGCCAATGGGGTCGTCAGCCACCGACGGGTGAGCCTAGCGCCCAGGCGCGCGTGACAGGGGCCGCGGTCTGATCAGGTGAACGCCGAGATCCCGGTTACGTCGCGTCCGATGATCAGCGACTGGATCGTGTCAGTGCCCTCGTAGGTATCGACGATCTCCATATCGGTCAGATGACGCGCGACGTGGTTTTCGAGCAGCAGCCCATTGCCCCCGAGGATGTCGCGCGCTTCTGAACAGACCAGCTTGGCCTTTCTCACGTTGTGCAGCTTGGCCAGCGACGCCATCGAGGCGGTCATCGTGCCGGCCTGTTGCAGCTGCGCGAGGCGAAAGCAGACCAGCTGCATGGCCGTGGTCTCGGCGACCATCGTCGCCAGCCTGCCCTGGACGAGCTGAAAGCCGGCAATCGGCTGGCCGAACTGTGAACGGTCCATGGCGTAGGACACGGCCGCGTCTACGCAAGCCATCGCGTGGCCCAGACACTCCCAGGCGGCGCCGCCGCGGGTCTGGGTGAGCACCCGGGTCGCATCCGCAAACGTGTTCGCCTGCGCCAGCTTGTGATCGAGCGGAACGCAGGCGTCGTTGATCGAGATCTCCGCCTGCCACACCGCGCGCTTGCCAATCTTGCCGGTGATCACCGGCGCGGGGTCAAATCCCGGCGTGCCCTTCTGCACCAGATAGGCGCCCACATCTCCCTCGGCGTCGCGAGCCCAGATCACCGTGACGTCGGCGATCGAGGCGTTACCGATCCATCGCTTGCGGCCGTTGAGCACATACTGGTCGCCCACCCGCCGTACGGACGTCTCCAGTGACACCGAGTCTGACCCGTGGTGGGGCTCGGTGAGGCCGAACGCGCCGATCTGCTCGAGCTTTGCCATCGGCGGGAGCCATCTGGCCTTCTGCTCCTCGCTGCCCAGCAGATCGATGCAACCCATGGCCAGTCCGGAGTGCACGCCAAAGAACGTGTTCACGCTCCCGTCGGCCCGCGCCAGCTCGCGCGCGACGATGCCGGCACCGAGATGAGACATCGCCGGGCACTCGTGTCCCACGATCGTCGTCCCGGCAATGCCCAGCTCCGCCAGGGCGGGGACGAGCTCAAATGGAAACTCGGCCCGCTCCCAGTAGTCGTTGATCAGCGGCAGCACCTGGCGTTCTCCGAACGCGCGCACCTTGTCACGGATCGCTCGCTCCTGCGCAGACAGGGTCTCATCGAGCAGGTAGAAATCTGTCGGCGTCACCACGGGAGTGTCGGGCTGGGGCCGCTTGTGATCGACGTCGGTGCTCATCCACGTCCTTGATACCCCGATCGCGGTCGCATCATTGCCCCGCTGGTCACGATCCCATAGCGTTGGCGTCTGACAAGCCACCTTGGAGGTTCGCTCGATGCCCCGCACGCATCACCTGCCAGACGAACAGGTTCACTTCACGTGGGACACGGGCAACGAGCCGGTGCTCGTCGTCGATTCCGGTGACACGGTCGTGGTCTGGACGCGCGACGTCAGCGACAATCAGATCACCCCGGAGTCCGACGCGAGCGTGATCGCCGGGCTTGACTGGGACCGTGTCTATCCGCTGTGCGGGCCGATCGGGATCCAGGGCGCGCAGCCGGGTGACACGCTCGCAATCGAGATCCTCGACATCCACACCCAGGGGTGGGGCTGGACCGCGGTGCTGCCGGGGCTGGGGCTGCTGCCCGACGACTTCCCTGACCCGTACCTCCGGATCTTCGACCTCTCACACGGCGATCTCGCCTACCTGCGCGAGGACATCGCGATCCCGCTCGAGCCCTTCTTCGGGACGATGGGGGTGTGCCCGGCCGGCGCCACAGCCGAGCCGGTGATGCCTCCCGGCACGTTCGGCGGCAACATGGACATCCGCCAGCTCGTTCGCGGCTCCACGCTGTATCTGCCGGTACAGGTCGAGCAAGCGCTGTTCTCGTGTGGCGACGCGCATGGCGCGCAGGGTGACGGCGAGGTGTGCGTGACCGGGCTGGAGGCGCCGATGTTCGCCTCCTTGCGGTTCACGCTGGAGAAGGGAAGGGCGATTCCGGGTCCTCAGTACCGCACTCCTGCGCCACTGACCCCGCGCGTTGACTCGGGCCCGTTCTATGCCACCACCGGGGTGGGCGGCGACCTCTACATCGCTGCACAGGACGCCGTGCGGGCGATGGTCGATCACATCGCCACCAGCTACAGGCTCGGGCGAGAGGACGCGTACCTGCTCTGCAGCCTCGCCGTCGACCTCAAGATCTCAGAGATCGTCGACGCCGGCCAGTACATCGTCAGCGCGCTGCTCCCCGAGGCGATCTTCTCCGGCTGAGGCTGCGGCTGGACCACCCCTGGCGCAACAGCTCGAGCAGCTGCTCTGGAGGGTGGGCCCCGGACGCGCCCAGCGCGCGATCCACGACGAACGTGGGGACGGCGGTGATGCCAAGGCGCTGTGCGGTGAGCTCATCGTCGCGTACCGCATCGGCGAAGCGATCGCCGGATACCGTCGCTCGGGCCTGGGCCTCGGGCACCCCCACCTCGCGGGCCAGCCGCACCAGCGTGTCGTGGTCTGCGACCAGCTCGCCCTCGGTGAAATAGGCACGCAGCAGCCGTTCCTTCATGGCGTCCTGAAGGCCGTGCTCTGCCGCCAGATGGATGATCCGGTGGCCATCGAACGTCAAGCCGCTGCGGGCGATGTCGAAGCGGAACTCCAGCCCCTCTCCGGCGGCGATCTCGGTCAGCCGGCGTTCGGATGCCCGCGCCTCCTCGAGGCTGATTCCGTACTTCTCGGCCAGCCGCGCGGCGCGGTCACCGGTGCGCTCCGGCGGGGCGGACGGATCTAACTCGAAGCTGCGCCACGTCACCCGCACCTCGTCGCGATGCTCGAAGCGGTCCAGCGCGGCCTCGAACCGGCGCTTACCTACGTAGCACCAGGGACAGGCGATGTCCGACCAGATCTCGACGTCCACGGCGTTCACTCCCAAGCCTAAGTTGAGTGGGCAACCATTTGAGTGTAGCCTCGTGCGCTGAGCGACAGACGAGGTGGCGATGGGCCGGCTGGATGACAAGGTCGCGCTGATCACGGGCGGCGAGAGCGGGATTGGCCTCACCGCGGCGCGCCTGTTCGCCTCGGAAGGGGCGAGGCTTGCGCTCGTCGGCATCGACGAGGCAAAGCTGGCGGCAGTCGCAGACGAGTTCACCGACGACACGGCCCTGTGCTCGGTGGCCGACGTCACCGACGAGGACGCCGTCGCGCGCGCTGTCGGCGAGGGGGTGAGCCGCTACGGGCGACTCGACATCGTGCTCAGCAACGCGGGCATCACCGGAGAGGTCAGCGAGCTGGTGAACTACCCATCCGACGCCTTTGCCCGTACCCTGGCGGTCCACGTCCTCGGCGCGTTTCACGTCCTCAAGCACACGGTTCCGCACCTCACCGACGGCGGCAGCATCATCATCACCTCGAGCGTCGTAGGTCTGATCGGAGCCCCGGGCGTATCGGCGTACGTCGCCGCAAAGCACGCTCAGGTCGGACTGATGCGCGCGGCGGCCAAGGAGCTCGCGCCACGGCGCATCCGGGTGAACACGATCCACCCGGGTCCGACCTCGACCGCCTTCCAGGACTCGATCGAGATGCGCGCCACCGGCCTGCCGCGCGACGAGGCCGCCAGGGCATTCGATTCGCTGATCCCGCTCGGACGACACACGACGACGGACGAGATCGCACAGGGAATGCTCTACCTGGCCGCCGATGAGAGCGCGATGGTCACCTCGCACACCTTCTCCATCGACGGGGGCATGAGCGGGTGACCCATTGCTCGAACACCGTGTCCGGCGACCACAGTGACCGTGCCTGAGGCTCAGACCGAGATGGCCAGGGCGATGGCGCGCCAGCCCGAGGAGCTGGAGCGGATCCTCGCCGATTGGGCGCCGGTGAAGACCGGCGCGCAGCGCATTGCGGGGCGACGCATATTCGTGGTCGGTACCGGAACGAGCTGGCACGCCGCCAATCAGGGTGCCTACTTCCTGCGGCTGGCCGGCGCCGAGGCGTGGCCGGTCCCGGCGGCGGAGTGCGCGCTGTGGGGTCCCCGACCGACTCCCGCAGACGCACTCGTGCTGCTCAGCCACCGCGGAACCAAGCGCTACACGAGCCAGGTTCTCGAGCGGGCGCGGTCGCAGGACATCCCCACGATCGCGATCGGCGGCCAGCAGGCTCCGGGGGTGGATATCGAGACGGTGGCGCAGGAGAAAGCGGGCACATACACCGTCAGCCACCTCGGTGCGCTGGCGCGGCTGGCGCAGCTGGCCGTGGAGCTGGGAGCAGAGCTCGGCGAGCTGCCGTCGGTGCCCGGCGCAGTCGCCGCCGCCCTCGAGGGTCCCCACGATCCTGTGGCGCTGCCCGAGCGGGGGCTTGAGTTCGTCGGCGCCGGTCCCAACGGGTGGACCGCAGCCGAGGGAGCCCTGAAGGTGCGCGAGGCGGCGCACGTGTTCGCCGAGGGACTCGCGGTCGAACAGGTCCTCCACGGACCCGTGTGGGCCCTGGGTCGCAGCGATGCCGTTGTCTGCCTCGACGGAGGCGGTCCCGGTGCCGCGCGGCTGGCCGAACTCGCCGGCACGGTCGAAAGACGCGGCACGCGCGTGCACCGCTTCGCGGCGACCGAGCTCGGCGAGGCGCTGTCGGTGTTCGCGCTCACCGCTACCGTCCAGCGGATCGCGCTTGCATTCGCGCTGCAGCTCGGCACCGATCCCGACGATGTCCGCCCCGAGGAGTGGAAAGCGATCGAGTTGTAGCCGGGTCGGCGCGATACTGCATCGGTGGCCGAGCACGAGACGCCCGACGAGTTCGAGGGGCTTACCGGCCGGCCGCTGCTGATCGAGGCCACGCTGCTGCCCGACGCCGACGCTCGGGGGCGCCGCGAGCGCCTCGCGGGCATCCGCGCACGGGCGCTTGTGGCGATCGCGCTGGCGGCGGGCATCGGAGCGCTGCTCATCGGCACCCTGGCGCGAGAACATGACCGGGCGGCGCCCGCAGAGCCGGCCGCCGCGCGGGAGGGCGGACCTGCAGGCGTGGCGGCCGCCTACGGATTCCCGCTTCGCTGCCTGAGCGTCACGATCGCGCCGGCAAACCACGCCTACGCCCGCGCGGACTTCAATCGCGCGAGTCTGTGCGGCCGCTACGACGGAGACGTGACGGCGGTCTTTCACCGGGTGGATCGCACCTGGCGACCGGTGCTCGACACCACCAGCTACTCGTGTCCGGTCGCATCGCTGTCATCCGCAGTGCAGAGCGAGCTTGATATCTGCCCGTAGCGGCGCCGTCGAGGATCGGGACCGCGGCGTCTCAACCATCCCCGCTGGGGGAATCATCAGGGTAGGCACTCAAATCAGCCACCGGAGGAGGGGTCACCCGATGATCCACCGATTGACAGTTCTCGCCGTCGTGGTGATCGCTGCCGTGATGGTCGCGGGAGGGGCAGCGGCGGCGCCGATCTCAAAGTCGATCCAGTTCACCAACAGAACCGGCAAGGTGAGGTGTGGAATCGAGATCCATGCCCCCAGCAAGCGGGCAACCGAGGTGCTGTGCGGGGCCAAGGGCATCCCGGCGCCCAAGAAGAAGGGCATCGGCGACAGCGGATTCGTGGAGATCGGTGTGCTTGGCAAGCCCCGCGTGCTGCGGGTCAGCCAGAACTCGTGGGTCGCCGGCAGGTCGGTCAAGCTCGCGCGTGGTCGGCTCTGGAACCAGCTCGGGGTTACCTGCCACATGGGCCAGCCGACCGTGCTGTGCTTCAACGGCGCCAACCACGGGTTCGTGATCGGCAACGGCCGCTACCGGACGTTCTGATCGGTTAGCGTAGGGCTGCCTGCACTGATCGGCGCCGCGCGTGGATTTCGGCTTGTGCGGGTAGGAGAGCAGCATGATCATCGCCGCAATCGTGGTCATCTGCATATTGCTCCTGGTGCTCGGGTTCCTGGCGCCGCGCCTGTCGACCAAGCCGCAACATGGTGTCGACCGGACGCTGGGGACTGGTGGTCAGGTCGCCGGGAAGGCTCCTGGCCCCCTCGGCCGTTGGCTGCGCAAGCCGTTCAGCAGCTCGCAGCGTGCTGCTGACAAGAGCGCGTCCACCGGACGACGCGGCCGGGGGAAGCTTCCCTTGTGATCACCCGGTAGGACTACGTGCTCTCGCCGCCGGCTCTATCGTGCGGCGGCTAGATGGGTGCGCCAACCGTTTCGATCATCACGGCCGTGGCAGACCGCGCCGGGGATCGGCTGTCGGAGATCCATGCGGTACTCGACCGCGCGCACACCGATTGGGAGTGGCTGATCCAGCTCGACGGCGAAGTGGGCATCGAGTTGCCCGCAGCGGTGCTTGGAGACGGGCGCGTGGGCGTGGATCGCAACGGTGGTCTGCTCGGAATCGCCGCCACGCGCAATCGAGCCCTGGCACGCGCCGGCGGTCCGCTGCTCCTGAACGCCGATAGCGACGATGTCCCCACCGAGGCGGCACTCGACGGCCTGTCGCCGGCGTTCGAAGATCCAACCGTGGGTCTGGCGTTCGGGGACTGGGTCGAGCGATGGCCCGATCGCGAGCCCTGGACGCCGCGTCCTCGGTTTGCACCCGGCCGTCTGGGAGCGGGAACCCTCTCGCGCATCTGGGGCGTGGAACACTGGGTGCCGCTGCACCTGGCGGGCGCGATGTGGCGTACCGACGCCGTGCTCGCGGCCGGTGGCTGGAGCGCCATCGTCGGGGGCTCTGACATCGGGGTGATGCTCGGCGTAGACGCAAGCTGGGCCAGCGTCTACGTCCCGCTCACGACGTTCACCTACTACCACCACGCAGGCCAGGTGACCGCCTCGCGCGACTGGCACTCGCAGTTCGAGCGCGACATGCAGTTCCTGCAGCGTCGCCGGCTCGCCCTGGACGGGCTCAACGAGCAACGTGAGGCGCCGAGTCAGGGCGGCATGCCCGCGTCGATCCAGGCGCGGAACAGCTCGACGTCGTCCTGCGCCCAGGGCTCATCGCAGGGCATCGTCCCATCGGCCAGCCGCGAGTAGATCTCCTGCGCGTGCTCGCGGACTTCGTCGTAGGAGGACAGGTCGAATGCAAACGACATCGACTCGACGTCCTGGGCGCGGAACAGCGGGCGGATGTCCTGCGCAAAGCTCATCAGGCCAGAGCAAGCGCCCCGCGCCTGCTGCGCGGATCGAGCCGGCGCAGCCCCAGCCGGTCGGCGATTTCGTACGCGCGGGCCAGCTCCTCCGGGCACGGCCGGCGGTTGATCTCCTCAAAGCGGTCAGAGCGCCCCGCTGGGCGGTACTGCGCCATCAGGTTCACGTACGTGTCCGGGCCCAGCTCCTCCGCGACGAACCGGAGTACGGCCTCGGTCTCCGCCACCGCACCGGGCATCACCAGATGGCGGACGATCAGACCCCGCCGCGCCAGCCCCTGCTCGTCGGTCACCAGCTCACCCACCTGCCTGCGCATCTCGAGCGCATTGCGTGAGGCGACCGCGAAGTACTCGCGCTTGCCCAGATAACGGCGCGACAGCTCGCTCGAGGAGAGCTTGAGATCGGGCATGTAGATATCGACCACGCCATCCATCAAAGCCAGGCTGTCGGCGCTGTCATACGCGCTGGTGTTGTAGACGATCGGCAGCCGCAGCCCGCCCTCCACCGCCAGCGGCAGCGCCTCCAGGATCTGCGGCACGACGTGCTCGGGCGTGACCCAGTTGATGTTGTGGCAGCCGATTTCCTGGAGCTCCAGCATCATCGCCGCCAGCCTGCCGGCGCTGACCTCCTGTCCCTGCACCTGCCAGGAGACCTCGAAGTTCTGGCAGAACACGCACCGGAGGTTGCAGCCGCCAAAGAAGATCGTTCCCGAGCCGCGCCACCCGCGCAGGCAATCCTCCTCGCCGAAATGCGCAAAATGCGACGCCACCACCGCGTGGCGGCCGGTCTTGCACAGCCCGCGCTCATTCGCCAGGCGGTCGACCGAGCACTCGCGCGGGCACACGCGACACGGACGGCCCAGCAATCCCAGGGCCTCACCGGCGCGCAGTGCAAGCTCACCGCGACGGTGAAGCTCGAGGTACGGCGGCTCGTAGGTGCTCATGCGCTCAGAGCGGCGAATCTAGCGCGCCTCGGTGGAGGTAGGGTTTGCGCATCGGCACCTTCGTATTCAGGCTTCAGGCTCCCCGGCCCGACTTCGCCCTCAACATGACTGACGAGGAGCGCGAGATCATGGGCCGTCACGCGGCGTACTGGCGACCGTACATCGACTCCGGGCAGATGGTGATCTTCGGACCGGTGCTCGACGACACCGGCTCGTGGGGACTCGGTGTGCTCGAGAGCGAGGACGAGGAGGAGGTACGGGCGTTCGCCGCCGAGGATCCCGTGGTCACCACCGGGACCGCGAGGATCGAAATCGGCAAGATGCTGGGAGGCTTCGTCCGCCCAGCTTGAGCGCTCCGGGCAGCCGGTAGAAGAACTGGCACGCGAACGCTCCGGGCTCGCGTGCCAGCAGTCCGATCTCAGCGCTTGTGGGTTATGCGCGCCACAGCCCGTGCAAAGGTGCCGTTGCTGAGGCCCCATGACCGGTCAGTCCACTCAAACGGCACGATCTGTGAGAGCCTCAGCTTCGAGAGGCCGATCAGCGCCTGGTAGGCGTATGTGCTCACGTGCCGGGGATTGGTGGAGCCCCAGGTGTCGCGCTCGGAGGTCCACCCGTATTCGTTGACGATCAGCGGCGTGCGTCCGCGCCCGTACTTGCGCATCTCGGCGATTGCGTAGCGGGTCAGAGCGATGGTGGCGCTCGGGGTGGCGCCGTAGGGGTGGACCGCCACCGCATCCATCGGCTTTGCCTCGAAAGCCTTGAGCAGCCGGGGCAGCGAGCTATGGGTCCAGGCCAGGCCGCCGGTCATGACGCGGGCGCTCCGGTTGACGCGATGGATGGCGGTGCGGACAACCTCATACAGCCTCGCGTAATCCTGCAGGTTGACGTCCGGCCCCCAGGTGTGGTTGTTGTCGGGCTCGTTCCACACCTCCACGGTGTTGACCGGCACGTAGGGCAGGCTACGGTGAGTCGCCCAGAAGGAGCCATGGGCGCCGTAACGCCGCATGAACGCCGTGGCGTAGGCGCCGAAGTTCGAGTTCTTGGCCGGGGGCAGCGGCGTGACGAACCTGCCCTTCTTGAGGTGCAGCACGTGCGGCTTGTGCTGTTGCGCCCACTTGGGGGTGAACTCCAGGGTGGGCTCCCAGCGCAGGTGGGCCTGCGCCATCTCGCCGGCGATCAGGTCGTTATAGGCCCAGTGGTAGATGTGGCGCCCGTGGACCGGGGCGTGGGGCTCGGTTGCCGCCCAGTCGGAATCGGTGCGTCCCACCCGGCCGCCGGCCGCATAGAGTGCGTCGAGAGACTTCATCACCCGGTCTGCCGACCACAGGCCCCGGACCTGGTTAAGGAAATTGCCGCCGACCTCGGCGCCGTAGGTTGTCGCGCTTGCAGTAGCTGGAACTGTCAGCACGAAGGCCAGTAGGACGAATGACAGGCAGCGTTTCATGAGCCTCGCAGTGGTCGAAGGTGTACACAACCGCAGGACCGGCGCATCAGGTCATAGCGCCCGGCCCCACGACAGAAAACACACGGCCGCTTGGATCGGAGCGGTCGGCCTAAGAGCTCCTACGATCGTTATCGGCTCTGGCCGCCTCGACCTTGAGTCGCGGCCGTGCGCTCGTGAGGCCGCAGGATCAGCTTGGCGTCGGCATCAGCCGCACCGGGAGGCGACGACGTCCCCAGCTGCCGGCCGGACCGGCGAACATCCCGGGCAGCTTCGCGCCGCACGCCTGACAACAACCGTCGTCGCTGAGCGTATAGATCCCCAGCGCATACCAGTCGCGCTCGATCACCAGCGCTCCGCACTCAGGGCAGTAAGTGCTGCCGCCCTCGCGATCGTGGACGTTGCCGGTGTAGGCGAACTGGACACCGTTGTGGCGCGCCAGCGCGCGGGCGCGTGCGAGCGTCTGGGGCGGCGTCGGGGGGCGGTCGAGCAGCTTGTAGTCGGGGTGAAACGCAGTGAAGTGCATCGGCACGTCTGGTCCGAGCTCCTTGACCACCCATCTGGTCATGCGATCGAGCTCCTCGTCGGAGTCGTTTAGCCCCGGGATCAGCAGGTTCGTGATCTCAAACCAGACATCGGTCTCGTGGCGCAGGTAGATGAGCGTGTCGAGCACTGATTGCAGATGACCCGAGCATGTCTGCGCGTAGAACCGCTCGGTGAAGCCCTTGAGATCGACGTTGGCTGCGTCCATGTGCGCGTAGAACTCCGCTCGCGGCGCCGCGCACATGTAGCCGGCGGTGACCGCCACCGCCTTGATCCCAAGGGCATGGCAGGCATCCGCGACATCGATCGCATACTCCATGAAGATCACCGGGTCGTTGTAGGTGAAGGCGACGCTGGCACAACCAAGCCGCTCCGCGGCCTGGGCGATCGCTGTCGGCTCGGCAGCGTCGGCGAGCGTGTCAAACTCGCGAGACTTCGAGATGTCCCAGTTCTGGCAGAACCGGCAGCACAGATTGCAGCCGGCAGTGCCAAAGGACAGCACCGAGCTACCCGGCAGGAAATGGTTCAGCGGCTTTTTCTCGATCGGGTCCACACAGAACCCGCTCGAGCGCCCGTACGTCGTCAGAACGATCTGGTCGCCCTCACGCGCACGCACGAAGCACAGGCCACGCTGGCCCTCGCGCAGCTTGCACGCCCGCGGGCAGACATCGCACTGGATGCGGCCATCCTCGAGGCGATGCCAGTGCTTCGTCGCCGCGATGCTCATCTCGTGGCACGAGCGTAGCGCGCCTGCGAGGCGTGGCTGCCCGGGCGCTGGGCGGCTATCAACCCCCGACCCGCCACCTCCGATTTTGTGGCCCTCAGAGGCGGCAACATCTTCGTCAACGACGAAGACGACCGGCTTGCGCGTCGTGCGGCGCCGTCGGTCAGCGGGTTAGCCTGCGTTGTTGCCGGCGTGACGGGTGCTTCGTCTCAGGAGCTCAGCTCAAGGCGGCTCTGGCGCTTTCCAGATCGTCGGTGGCGATCACCACCTTGATGCCACCGAACGTGGTGTAGAGCAGCTCGATGTTGACCCCGGCAGATGCCAGGTCGCGGGCCAGCTCACCCAACGAGCCCGGTCTGTCGGCTACGTCGACTACCAGCACCTCTCGCTGATCGGCGATGCCCATGCCGGCGTCGGTCAACGCAGCCACAGCGCGTTGCACCGCCTCGTCGGCGATCAGCAGATGGATGATCCCGCGACCCTCACCGGTGAAGGCGCACATCCCTTCGATGTTCACGCCCGCGGCGCCGGTCGCTCCGCCGAGCGTGGCGAGCTGACCCGGCTCGTCGTTGAGCACGATGGTCAGATCCGTCGCCATGTGGCCTCATCCACGGCTCGCACAGGCCGTCGCTGCGGCCGGGCGTTGTTCGAGCGCATGCGCGCAGGCTACGTCGTCCAGGCGATCATTTTCAACCGCCGCGCCCTTGCGCGAGAGCCCAATGCGGCGATCCTCGACGGCGCGGGCAGCTGGCGAAGCGATGCCGGTCATGCTGAACTGATACATATCGACAGGTGCCGACGCGGCCGGTCGTGATCGATCACCTGACGATCGGGGTTGCCGATCTGGCTCGCAGCTGTGAGTTTTACCGGCGCGCCCTCGAGCCGCTTGGATTCCGCGAGCTCGGTCCTTGGCGTGAAGATGTCCGGGAGACGAGTTTCGGCATCGAAGGGGCCGATGATTTCGCGCTCTCGCTCGAGTATCCCCCGGGCGCGCAGGTGCACATCGCATTCGCGGCGGACCACCAAGAACAAGTCGATGCGTTCTATGCCGCCGCAATCGCGGCGGGAGGCACCGACAACGGCGCACCCGGCGAGAGACCGGAATATTCCTCCGGTTACTACGGCGCCTTTGTCCTAGATCCAGATGGGAACAACATCGAGGCCGTTTATCACGGGCCGTAGGCATCGCCGACGCGGTAAAAGCCAAACGCCGCGCGTCCCGGCTTCTGGCATAGCCGATCCGTGACGGACGAGGCGAGATCGTTACCACCGGTGACGAGGTGTACTGGCAGTCCAGTGCCGAGCTACGTGGCTGCGCTGGAAGGATCATCTCGACACGCGCGTCTTAGTGCCATTGAAAAGGCGGATCGGCCCGCAGAACGTGAGACGGGTGCGCCAGCGCGCTTTCGACGACTACGCGGTGCGCGATCGATCCAACGACCGAGAGGATCCAAGATGAGCACGACACGAGAGCTACGCATGTACGTAATTCGGCGGCGCGGTGGATGGAGATCGCCCGAGGATCTCCAGGTGGCCGCGGGGCGGTCGGCGGAGGTGGGCGACAACCAGATGTCGGCTGACATCCGTTGGATTCGCTCCTACGTCGTCACCGAGGCCGACGGAAGCATTGGCACTGTGTGTATCTATCAGGCATCCAGCCCGGAGAAGATTCGCGAGCACGCGTCGCGCGCGGGCCTGCCGGCCGACGAGATCATCGAGGTCGTGGACACCGTTGTCGTGCGCCCGGACCGGCTGCCGCTCGCGGCGTGAGCAGCGAGTGAAGGCGCGGCCCACGAACGTGCCGAGCCGCGGTTGCCAAGCCGCTGGCCGCACCGCCTCCAGCTAGAACAGCATCTTCAGCTCATCCACCCCAGCGTCTCGCTCCACCGTGAGTGAGTACTCGCCGTGTTCGAAGACGCGCATCATGCGCGAGTTCCCGGGTAGAACGTCGGCCCTCAGACCGCGGGCACCGTGCTGGCGGGCGTAGTCGACGAGTTCCGCGTGCATGATTCGACCAAGCCCGGCGCCCTGCCACTCGGGGTCCACCATGTACGCCACCTCTGCAAGGCCGGTTGCCGGGCTGAGGTAGTAGGAGCTGGCGGCAACGATCCGTTCATGCGCTTGTGGCCCGACTACTGCAGCGAAGGCCATCTCCTCCTCGTAGTCGACGCTGCACAGGTGTTGGGCGGCCGTGTCAGTCAGCGAGGTCAGCTTCTGGAAAAACCGGGTCTGAACGTCCTCCTCGTCGAGCCGGTAGAACAGCTCCTGCATCGCGCTCGCGTCGCTCGTGCGCGTAGGCCGCAAAAGCACCTCGCGGCCGTCGCGTAGCCGGACTACGCGCACCTCGTCTACCGGGTACGCGGTACGGCTGCGTAGCTGCTGCTTGCGCCCCACCAGGCGACGCTCAATCGCCGCGCTCAGCAGCTCGCTCCGGAAGTCCGGGTGCGCGATATCGATCAGCGCAACCGCGCGCTCTGCGAGTGAGCGGCCAAACAGGTACGCAGTGCCGTACTCGGTGACCACCCAATGCACGTCAGCTCTGGGGATTGCCACCGCCTCGCCGGGAGTGAGTTCGACGGAGATGGCGGAACGGCCCGCCGGAGTCCGTGAGGCGAGGCACACGATGGCCATGCCGCCGCGGGACGCGAGCGCCCCGCGGTGAAAAGCCGGTCCCGTGGATATCCCTCCGTAGAGCTCTCCGTCGAGGCTTTCCATGGAAACCTGACCGGTGAGGTCGATGGTGAACGCCTGGGTGACTGACACCATCCGCTCCCTGCTGGCGATGACCGTCGGATCACAGACATAGTCGATCGGGTGAAACGCGAACCGAGGGTCATCGTCTACGAGGTCATATAAGCGCCTTGAGCCCATCGCCCAGCTCGCCACGACTGGGCCGGTGACGACACCGGTGTCGACCAGATCGGCTATTGGCTCGGTGATCACATCCGAATGGATGGCCAGTTCGCGCCGGTTGGTCAAGTGAGCCATCATCTCGTTCGGCACCCGGCCCAGACCGACCTGCAGGGTAGACCGGTCCTCGATGAGCCTGGCGACGTACCGGGCGATCTGCTCAGCCACCTCACCGGTGGGCTCGTGGAGGTACTCCACAACCGGGCTGTCCACCGATACGAAACTGGCGATTCGGTCGACCGCAATCCGGCTGTCGCCGCTGGTGCGAGGCATCGCGGGGTTTACCTCGGCAATAACGGTCCGAGCGGCCAGGGCTGCGGCCTTGGTTACATCGACCGATATTCCCAGGCTGCAGGTGCCGTCCGGATCGGGAGGTGCGATTTGCAGCATCGCGACATCAAGGGGGAGCTGCCCGCTCTCGAACAGCCGGGGAACATCGGCCAGCGAGAGCGGCAGGTACTCCACCTGACCCGACTGCCGCAGGGCCCGTTCAGTGCTTCCGACATAGAAGACGCGGTGCCGATATGCGGTCTTTGGTGGATCGCCGGCGCCCGTGTCGGCGGTAAGGAAATGCACCAGCGTCACCCCCGGCGTAGCTAGCTTCTCGAGGGCCTCCAGGAGGGCGCGCGGAGTGGCACAGGCACTCCCGATGAACACCCTGTCGCCAGGGCGGACGACGGACACGGCCTTCGTGGCCGAGACCCGACGGTCGCGCCAGTCCGGTGCCGCGTCGAGATTCATGCGGGACAGCCAGGCTAGCACCGGTCGGCTCCGAGGCTCGAACACTCCAGACCCTGCGCCGATCCGATCGCAAGCTTGCACCGGGAGCCCAGGACCGCCCGGAGTTTGGCGCTGACGTAACCTGGGCCTCCGGTGCTGTATTACCGCCACGTCTCCTCACGCGAGCACGATCCCAGCGCGCTGGCGCCCGATCACCCCGACGTGCCGGCGCGGGTCGAGGCGATCGAAGCGGCCATGGAGCTGGCTGGCTGGCCTGGCTGCGAGCTATGCGAGGCGCCGGCCGCCACCGAAGACGAGCTTGCGCTCGTGCACAGCACCGGACACGTCGAAGCGATACGTGCCCTGTGTGCGCAGGGCGGCGGCGAGATCGACGATGACACGGTGGTCGACGGGTCCTCGTACAGTGCAGCGTTGCACGCCGCCGGAGGCGCGTGCTCGATGGTGCGTGCTCTCGTCGGGGGCGTTGCGCGCACGGGCTTCTGCGCTCTGCGGCCTGCCGGTCACCACGCGCAGGGCGACCGCGCGATGGGCTTCTGTCTGTTCAACAACGTGGCGATCGCCGCCGAGCTGGCGATCCGTCGTCTCTGTGTTGAGCGGACCCTGATCCTCGACTGGGACGTGCATCACGGCAACGGGACAGCCGAGATCTTTCGGCGCCGCGCCGACGTGCTGTTCGCGAGCATCCACCAGGCCGGCCTGTTCCCAGGCACCGGCGCGCTCAGCGACGCCGGCTCCGCCGATGGGCTCGGCTACACGATCAACGCCCCGGTCCCGAAGGGATCCGACGGCGAACTGTGGATATCGGTACTCGAGCATGTGATCATCCCCGCGGCGCGCCAGTTCAAGCCACAGCTGGTGCTCATCTCCGCCGGCTTCGACGCTCATCGCGATGATCCCCTCGGCGGCTGCATGCTCGATGCCGAATCGTTCGAGCAGATGGCGTGTCACGTCCGAGACATGGCGCGAGAGGTGCAGGCGCCGATCGGCGCAGTGCTCGAGGGCGGATACAACCTCGAGGCATTGGCGGAGTGCGTTGTCCGGACGATTACGGCGCTGGATGGCGCACGAGAGGCGGAGTCGATTGCGCCCGATCCGCTGTTGACATCGCGGGTCGCTGCGCACGTCGGGCATTTCTGGACGCTGTAGATCTGATCGCGACCGGCTCTTACCGTGTGGCTTGAGCGCCGCGTTAGACAGGCGGCAGGCCCGCCCGCCGCGACTTGGCTGCTCACTCCCCGGCTGAGCTCCAGTCCGGGGGGTCATACACGCCGCCGGGTATGCCGCCTATGCAGAGGACCCGCAGGCCGTCCGGTCCGGACGACACCACCCGGGCCGTCCCTGCATCGACGCGCACCAGATGGTCGGGGTCGAGCGGCAGTCGGTTGCCGCCGACGTCCACCGAGCCCGAACCTCGTAACGCAACGTACAGCTCCTGTTGCCCTGACTCGGACTCGTCGTGCGACTTCGTCGAGTAGTCGGGTGGCAGGTCCATGATGTTCGCGCCAAACGCAGTGATGTCCAGCCCGGGGCGAACGAGCTTCGCGAAGCCGTCCCAAAGCGTTGGCAGCTCGTCGATCGACTTCGCCGAGTAATCGGTCATGGCGCGCATCATGACACGAACGACGCTGTACACCGCCTCGAAGACGCATCAGCCTGAAGCATGTCTAAGGTGAAAACCGCGGCAGGTCATACTGATCAAGCTCACCCGATCGGGGTGCGAGCGGCGGAGCACACGATCGGAGGCCGGTGATGTCTCAGCAAGGCCCGAAGCTCAACCAATCGGTTACGAAGGCGATCAGCCTGCTGCGCGCGGTAGCACAGGATGGTGGGGCCAGCGTTTCGGCGCTCTCGCGTGCCGTCGGGCTGCCGCGGGCTACCGCTTTGCGCATGATTCAGACCCTTGAGCGCGAAGGGTTCTTGCTCCGGGTTCCCGATGCCGATCGTGTGCTGCTGGGGCCGGAGCTCGTCCGGCTCGCGCGCGAGGCAGATGGGAGCATGGTGCTGCGTGAGCTAGCCCGTGGCCCTCTTGCGGAATTGAGCGAAGCGCTGCGCGAGACGGTGACCCTCAGCGTCGTGGCAGCTGACGGGGGCCTCGATCTTGTCCACCAGGTAGACGGACCCCAGCACCTCGTGCCTCGGCATTGGATCGGTCAGCGATTTCCGCTGCACGCCAGCTCAAGCGGCAAGGTGCTGCTCGCCAGCTACGACGATGGGCGCCTTGCGCAGTTTCTCGGTCAGCCGCTGGCGCGGCTCACGCCGTTCACGATCACAACGCAGCGCGAACTACGGCACGAGCTCGAGCAGGTGCGCTCGCGGGGGTACGCGGAGACCGTCGACGAGCTCGAGGAGGGACTCTCCGGCGTGTCGGTCGGCATCTTCGATCAGGCGAAGGCGCTCCTCGGAACCATCAACGTCAGCGGCCTCAGCCAGCGTCTCGACGAGATCCGCCGTGCCAACGCCGCCGGACACACGCGGGGCGCAGCCCGCGCAATCGAAGGCGCACTGCGATCTACCGACCGCGCTCGTCGTTGAGCGGCTAGCTACCCGAGCTGGCGGTGCTCGCGCTGAACATCGGCATGTTCTCCTGCTCATCGCCTGCAGGCACGCGCCGCTTGCCGACCATCCGATCGATGAGCATGTTCTGAAAGCGATGCAGCGACTCCTCGAAGCGATAGCACAGCCGTCCGCCCGGGAACGGCGTTGTGTCAAGCCCCTGCTGCACACGCTCGACGATCCCGATGTCCTCGCGATTGACGTCATCCCAGAACTTCGCCAGGCCGTCGATGCCCTGCTCAGCTTCGACGTTGAACGTCGATTCGGGGTGGGTGAACAGGTACGTGGTCTCAACGGTCGACCGTGGGCCGACGGGGTGGGCGAGGATCACGAATAGATGGTTGGGCAGGATGTTCACCGCCACGTTGGGGAACAGCCAGACGAACCGTGCGCTGATGGCATCAGACGGATTTAGGCCGCTGATCGGCGGGACTCCGTTGTGCCACCCGGCGCCATCGGTATCGGGCGCGATCGGGCTGGTGCAAAACCCGGAATACATCCCGCGACCTTGCCAGCGGTGGTGAGCCTCCACCGGCGAGACCTTGACCAGCCCGGGATGGACCCAGGGCAGGTGGTAGTACTCCATGAAGTTCTCCGCCACGAGCTTGTAGTTCGCGGCGATGTCGTAGCGGTTGACACGGACGATCTGCCATTCGGAGAGCCGATAGCCCACCGTCCGCTCGGGCAAATCACCTACATGCTCAGAAAGGGGACCGGCCGCGCCGTCCAGGTTGACAAAGACGAGCGGACCCCATGAGTCGACGGCGACGGGCAACAGCCCATAGTCGGCCCGGTCAAATTCCTTGACACCCGCCATGTCGAACACTGCCTGCTGATCGGGCGGTATGTCGGAGCCGGTGAACAGCGGCGTTCCCACGCACCTGCCGTCGAGGTTGTACGCCCAACTGTGATACGGACAACGAATAAAGCGCTTCACGCGTCGTTCATCGGGCGATCAGAAGCCGCGTGCCGCGATGGCGACAGGCGTTGAAGAACGCACGCAACTCCCCATCGCCCTTGCGAACGACGAAAACCGAAGCGCCCCCGGCCTCGACGACAATCACGTCGCCGGCCTCGCGCACCTGGTCCACGCAACCAACAGCGACCCACGAAGAGCCAAACACCCGCTCACGCTCGACCGCGAAAAAGTCCTCCGAGGTATACGCCTCGGGCGTCAACGTCTCCGCCAGCTCAACCGGCCGCCGCGTCGCCGCATAGGTCTCCTCACGCACGAACACGTCTGCGGCCGCAGGCCAGCGGCGTTCTCTGTGCATGAGAAGCTCCTTCCTAAGCTCTGTTCACTTAGTGGTGAGGTGCGCTCACTTATAGGTGAGGCTACTCACTCCATCCGTGCGTGTCAAGGCATGCGCGACGTGGGACCCCGTGATGCGTTGGCTCATCTCTCGAGCTCGGCGTCCACGCCAATCTCCACGTTCCCGCGGCGCCGATCAGTGATCCATTGGCCCCGGTGAACCAGTTCGCGCGCCGGCTCGAGCCTTGCGCCGGCTACCAGGAGACGGCACAGGAGGCGCTTGATGCCCTCGATGACATCTTCGGCTTTCCGTACACGATCCCGTTTACGCTGGACGCATCACAGGACGACTGGTTGCCACGGCCGGTTCCGGGGCCGCGCGAACCGTCGTCGGGGTCGGTGTCGAGATCGGGGTGGGGTTCGTCGGCATGGCCGCGAGGCGCCGGCGCCCGATCGTGACCTCGAACCTCGTCCGCTCGCGCGCAATGGCCGTCACTGCGAGCGTTGATGGTGACCAGCGAAACGAGATCCGCCCCCCGGGACTGCCCGAGGCGCGGAACGCAGCCGCCGTCCCGCTTATCGTCGGCGAGGAATTACTCGGCGTCCTCTATCTGGAAAGCTCCGAACCGGGCGCGTTCAGCGGCCCGACAGAAGGGCTGCTGCATATCATCGGCGCGTACACGGCCGCCGCCTTGGCAGCGCGTGGGGCCCTGGCCGCCAAACAAGCACCAAGCGCGCAGGCCATCCCGTCATCGAGCGGCAGACCACCACTCGCACTCGTCTATTACCAAGCCGATGACACGGTCCTGTGCGACTCGGAGTACATCGTCAAAGGCGCTCCAGGACGCATCCTGTGGGCGATGCTCACCTCGCATGCGGAATCCGGACGCACCCAGTTCTCAAACCGCGAGCTGCGCCTGGACGAGTCGCTCGGCCTGCCAGCCGGCCACGACAACCTCGAGGCGCGCCTGCTCGTGCTGCGCCGGCGACTCGCAAACCTCGACTGCGGAGTCACGCTCGAACGCGTGGGGCGCGGGCGCCTGGAACTCAAACTCGAGCGACCAACCAAGCTGACCGTCGTGCCCACCACCGGTGCAATGCGCAATGCTCACTCGCCAGAGTCATAGCCGAACCAGGTGGTCAGCGCTTCAGGGAGCCCGAGGCGATGCCGCGCTGATCGAGCATCTCGATGGTGCGCGAGTGCAGACCGCCGGAGCGCGAGCCGTCGAGCTCCTGGCTCGCGCGCCGCTCGATGATCGCGACGTCGACTTTCGCTAACGCCAGTTCAGCTGCCAGCATCATCCCTGTCGGACCGCCTCCGGCGATCGCCACCGCATGCTCGGTCATAGCGGCCTTTTCGGCAGATACTTCGAGAACAACCCGCCCATTGCGCTCCTCGATTTTCCGTGGTTCCGGCCTGCCGGCGGGCGATTATGCGGCACTGATCAGGGCCTCGCGTGATTGGGGGTACGCGATACTGTCGGCGTGGCCAGCTTTGTGGACGCGCTCGACCGGGGTGTCCTCGTCCTCGACGGCGGCCTGGCCACGCAGCTCGAGGCGCAGGGGCATGACCTGCGTGACAGTCTGTGGTCGGCGCGCCTCTTGCGCGACGCGCCCGAGGAGATAGTCGCGGCTCACCGCGCGTTCTTTGCGGTGGGCGCTGATGTTGCGATCACCGCCAGCTACCACGCCAGCTATCCAGGGTTCGCGAAGGTCGGGATCGACGAGGACGAAGCTACGCGTCTGTTCGCGCTCTCGGTGGAGCTTGCGCGTCGCGCGCAGCCGGCGGACCGCCCGACGTTCGTCGCCGGCTCGGTCGGTCTCTACGGTGTCGTGTGGGCGAACGGCACCGAGTACACGGGGGACTACAGTCGGGCGACCGACGACGACATCGCCCATGAGCAGCGTCGCCGCATCCGCGCGTTGGCCGACGCCGGACCTGATCTGCTCGCAATCGAGACGATCCCGAGCGGACGCGAGGCGATGATCCTGGGAGAGCTGCTGACGCAGCCGCCAGGTGTGGAGGCATGGGTCACGTTCTGCTGCCGCGACGAGCATCACCTCAGCGACGGCACACCGATCGACGCGGCGGTGCGAGCGGTGACCCGCACTGGGCGCGTGGCCGCCGTCGGAGTCAACTGCACGCCCCCGCAGTACGTCGAGTCGCTGCTGACCGATGCTCGCGCCGTGACTGACCTGCCGCTCGTCGCCTACCCCAACTGGGGACGTGTCTGGGACGGCGAGTGGGTGCAGGGCACCGGTGTTGTGGAGTTCTCGCCCGACCTGCTGGACCGCTGGTACGCCGCGGGCGCACGGGTCATCGGCGGCTGCTGCGGCATCGGCCCCGAGGGCATCGCCGGCGTCGCCGGTTGGGCGCGCGGCGCAGCGGTGAGATAGCGGCCTCCCGACAGGGAGCTCAGCCAGGCACTTGACGCCCCTGGACCTGGCGCCCGGATGCACAAACACACCCATTCCGATCAGCGTCTCACCCCGTCAAGCTCGGTTCATGAGAGCGACCAGCAGGGATCAGATGACAACCAAGAACAGCATCCGGTCACGAGCCTCAGCCGAGTGCGCCAGACGATGGCCGAGCCCGCGGACGGTTCGGCGCTCCTTGCCCCGCGTCGATTATCTGGCAACCGGCGGGACGATCGCCAGCGTCTGCAGCGACGACGGTCGAGGGGCGACACCCATCCTGACCGCCGAGACAATCGCACGCTCGGTGCCGGCGATCGATGCTGTCGCGGATCTGAGGACCGCTCAGGTCATGCAGCGCCCGTCCACCGCGATCACGTTCCCGGATCTTCTGCGCCTTCGAGACGAGATCGCCCGCCGGGTCGCCGACGGCGCGACCGGTATCGTGATCACTCAGGGAACCGACACCATCGAGGAGACCGCGTTCGCGCTCGATCTCCTGTGGGACGGCGATGCGCCGATCGTGGTCACTGGAGCGATGCGCAACGCATCGCTTCCGGGCACCGACGGACCAGCCAATCTGCTCGCAGCGGTGCAGGTCGCCGCGAGTGATGTGACGCGAGGACTGGGCGTGCTGGTCGCCTTCAACGATGAGATCCACGCCGCCCGGTTCGTCTCCAAGACCCATACATCCAGACCATCTGCGTTTCAGTCGCCCTCGGCCGGGCCGATCGGCTGGGTCAGCGAAGGACGCCCGGTGATCGTCGCTGCGCCCCGAGGGCGATTCTCTCTAAACGTCGCCTCCGGCAGTGATGTTCCGCCGGTCGCTTTAGTCCGTCAGGTCCTGGACGACGACGGATGGATCCTTCCAGCGCTGGCGAGTCACGGCTTCCGCGGCGCTGTGATCGAGGGCTTCGGTGGCGGCCACGTGACGCCTGCCATGGTCCCCCGGATCAAGGGCCTCGTGGCCCAGATGCCCGTCGTGCTCGCCTCGCGCACTGGAGCCGGTGAGGTCCTCAGCAACAGCTATGGCTATCCGGGAAGCGAGATCGAACTCCTGGAATCGGGGCTGGTGCGGGCAGGCGCTCTTGACGGTCTCAAGGCACGAGTGCTGCTCGCGCTGTGCCTGGCCACGGATCCCGGAGCCGCGAACGTTGTCCCCGCGTTTCAAGCGCTTGGCATGACATCGGGACCGGTGTCGGCCAGCGCACAGCGGTGACGCGGACCCGTTGCATGTTCGCCTACGTCCGCGCTGCCGACAGGCGGTCAGCACGCTCGACGATGCGCGCCACTTCTACGCGGGAGTCGGCGCCGAGCTTGGCGAAGATATTGCGGATGTGGGTTTCGACCGTCTTGCGACTGAGGAACAGCGCCTCGGCGATCTGGCGGTTGGTTTGGCGGTCGACGATGCGGCGGGCGATCTCGAGCTCGCGCGTGGTGAGCGCATCGATGCCTGAGCCTTGCCCCACGGGAGGCTGGGAGCGGCGGTGGATGTGGTGGCCGAGCTGGCGCAGCTCGCGTTCGGCGGCGTCTCGGTAGCGATGCGCTCCGATCGCGTCGAGCGCCGCGGCGGCCTGCTCGAGCTCCTGTGTGGCGCGCTCGCGCTCTCCGGCGGCGGCGAGGGCCTGCCCGGCGAGCGTGCGCGACAGCGCCGCTTCGAGGGGCGCGCCGGCGGCGTCTGCGGTCGCCGCTGACCGATGTGCCAGATTCGCGGCCGCGCCGGCGTCGCCGGCATCGAGGACGACGGCCGCGGAAGCGCGGTCCGCCCATGCCCTGGCCAGTGGAAGTTGGACCTGATCGGCGCTGTCATCTGCCAGAGCCGCGGCCCGTTGTGCGGCGTCACGCTGTCCGAGCGCGAGCCGGCAGCGGGTGAGAAGCTCCAGGAAGTAAGCGCGCCAGCTGTCGGCTACGAGCGGCATGTCCGGTCCACCGGCCGCGCGTTCCAGCAGGGGAAGCCCGCGCTCGGGCTTGCCGGTGAGCAGATGAGCGTCGGCGAGGGCGAACGCCGCGTAGGCGACGTGATGGCTGGGCTTGCCATCGTCGCCGACGTCGACGGCCTCCTGCGCGGCGGACATGCCGCGCTCGATGTCGCCGGCGGCGATCGCGACCTTCGAAAGCCCGTACAGGCTCCACGAGATCGTCTGGGCGTTGCCCGACAGGCGGGCGGCTTCGACGTTGCCCTCGAGCGGGTCAAGCGCCGGCTGCAGGTGTCCGCGGAGCATCCAGGTGACTCCGAGGATCGCGAACACCACGGGGAACAGCTGGTGCTGCCCGGTGTCACGACCGACGGACAGCGCCCGCTGCGCATGTGCCAGAGCCGGATCGAACTGATGCAGGTAGAGCTCCGCGCCCGCGAGGTGGACGATTGCGTCGAGGCGCCTCGCCAGCTCGGCGTCGGGGAGAGCATCGACGAGCTGCGCCGCGCGATCGCGATGCGGCCGCGCCTGAGCCGGGAAGCCGGCGAACGCGAATCCGCGCGCCGCCGCGGCGAGACCCGCGGTCTGTAGCAGCGGGTCCTGGATGCGCTCGGCGACGGCGACGGTGCGCTGCGCCCACTCCTTCATCGACTTGTACTCCATGCGGTTCAGACCATCGAGCGTGAGCTCGATCAGCAGCGACAGGCGCTCCGGTGAGACCTCGTCCGCCAAATCTTCGAGGCTGGCGATGAGCCGTTCGTGCGCCTTTTCGTGCAGCCCGATCGTCGCGCCGGCGACCTCGAACCCGGGGCCGACCTCGACGGGAACCGACTCGCCCGTGAGCATGCTCAGGTCGATCGCGGAGTGCCCGTCCTCGACGGTGCCGTCGGTGGCGACCTTCTCGCCGGGACGGACGATGAACCGCTGGCCGACTTGCAGCTGCTCGATCGGCACTCGCCGCTCGCTGCCGCCGGGGTCGAGGATCGAGACGTCCTTGGCCCCGAGCTCGAGCAGCGCCTTCAGCGCGGCACCGGCGCGACGCTTGGCGCGGGACTCGAAATAGCGGCCGGCGAGGATGAACGTGGTCACGATCGAGGCGGTCTCGAGGTAAATCTCGGTCGCGCCACCGCCCGAGGACGGGATCAGGGTGAACGCCATCCGCATCCCGTTGGCCCCCGCGTCGCCGATGAACAACGCGTACAGCGACCACAGCCAGGCCGAAAGGGTGCCCACGCTGATCAGCGTGTCCATCGTCGCGGTGGCGTGCTTGAGGTTCGCCCAGGCGGCGCGGTGAAACGGCCACGCCCCCCACAGAACCACCGGCGTCGCGAGCTGCAGCGACAGCCACTGCCAGTTGTCGAACTGCAGCGCCGGGATCATCGCGATCAGCAGCACCGGGATCGACAGCAGCGAGCTGATGATCAGGCGACGGCGCAGGGCCACGGCCTGATCCTGCTGCACCGGCTCCTCGTCGGCGGCCGCGGTGGTCGGCAGGGCGGCCTGGTAGCCGGCGGCCTCGACCGCTGCGATCAGCTGCTCCACGGCGACGCTGTCGGCGTGTTCGACGGTGGCTGTCTCGGTGGCGTAGTTGACGGTGGCGGTGACGCCGTCGAGCTTGTTGAGCTTGCGCTCGATCCGGTTGGCGCACGAGGCGCAGGTCATCCCGGTGATCGGGAGCTCGAGTCGGTCTGTGAGGGTGATGGCGCTCATTGGTCTTCAGGCGATGTCGTAGCCGGCTTCGTCGATCGCGTCGCGGATCGCGTGGTCGTTGAACCCGGCGCCGGTGACGGTGACGGTCTTGCTGTCGAGGTTGACGTCGACGGCGCTGACGCCGGCGACCTTGGTGACCTCGGTGCTGATCGCCGTGCGGCAGTGGCCGCAGGAGATGCCGGGGACTGAGTAGGTGGTGTGCATTTGAGTGGTCCTTTCGTGGGTGGTGGTTTCAGGAGACGGTTTGGGTGAAGGCCACGGTGTGAACCTGGCCGTGGGTCTGGAACTGCAGGAACAGGCGGTAGGTCCCGCGCTCGTGAAGCTCGGTGTCGAAGGTGATCGCGCCGTTCGCGCGGTCCTCGCCGTTGGGGTGAACGTGCGAGTGGGCGAGCTCGGGCGTGTGCAGCGCGACCAGGTGCCCGTAGGAGCCCAGATACGGCTGAAGGTCGCCGACGGGCCGGCCCTCGCGGGTGATGCGGAAGGTGAGCTGTGCCTGCTCGCCGGCGGTGAGCTGGGCGGGGCGCTGCAGCTCGACGCGGTACCCGTCGACAGAGCCTTGCAGCGCCGGCGCCGGCAGCGGGATGTCGTCCGCGTGGCCGGGCGCGGTCAAATTCGTCCCGAGCACGTACTTGCGGCCGTCGATGACGAAGTCGGCGATCGCCCGGTAGGAGCCGGGGCGGGCGGCGGGCAGCTGGATCGTGAAGGTCCCGTCGGCGCTCAGTACGGGGTGCAGGTGCTGGTAGCTGCTGAGGTCCGAGCGGACGACGATCAGGTGCAGCAGCTTGGTGTTCTCGCGCTCGAACTGACGGACGGGGCTGCCGTTGCAGCCGATGATCTGAAACTGCCACATCGTCGAGCCGCCGGCGACGAGCGTGCGCGAGTGCGGAGCGAGCCGAAGGCCGGCGAGCCTGGAGTGAAGGCCGTCCGAGCCAGGGACCGGCTCGATCATGGGGTCGGCGCCGTGGCCGGCGTCGGACATCGTCTGGCTGCCGAAGCCGGCGTCGGCGGCGGCGACCTTGAGGCAGTCCTGAAACGGTGGGGTGGCGCTGGTGGTGGCGCCGATCGCGGCGGCCCCTCCGGCAGCAATCGCAAGTCCGGCGAAGAACGCGGCGAGGCGGGAAACGGGCGAATTGAACATGCCCCCAGCCTGCCGCCGCCGCCCCGATCCGACATCAGGTAGGCACCCCTAGTTGACACCCTTAAATGCAGGCGTCCGCCGAATGAAGCGGAGGGGCGGCGGGGTCAGGTGAGCGAGCGCAGGAGCCGCGCCATTTCCGTCTCCGGGAGCGCCCGCTCGATCAGCGGGTAGAGCTCGCGCTCCTCGCGGCGCACGTGGTCGGCGAGTTGCTCTCCGAGGACGTGGAGTACCGCGATCGGCGGCGCGTCGGTGGCGATCTCGTCGGCGAGCCGTCGAATGCGGACGTGATCGATGAGCACGCGGGCGACGACCGGCAGGTCGGGATCGCCATGCCCGGCGTAGCTCGGTAGCAGGATCTCTTCCTCCTCTCGGAAGTGGCGTTGCCCGTCGGCGCGCCAGTACTCGAGAAACGCTTGACGCGCGTCCGCGGCCGTTGTCTCGCTGGCGCGCTTCAAGCGCTGGGCGACGACCAGCGCATGGTGATGGTCGCGCGAAAGCGCCGCGAGGGCGTCATGGCGCTTCACGAATCGTCCTCATTCACAGCGCCGCGACCGGCTTGGCGCGCGCGGGTGTCCGGGTGTCACGGCGGCCGCCGTCTGCCTGCGCCCGTTCGGCGCTCGTGCCGGCGCGTCCGTCCATGACCGCCACGATCGTCACCACGACGATGGTGGTCATGACGATATGGATCGCGAAGGCGAAGCCGAGCATCCACCACGCCCCGACCAAGGCGACCAGCACGACCGCGCCGGTAACGATCAGCACGGCGGCGGTGAAGATGAGGAACAGGGCCAGGCCGCCGCTGCTGTCGTCCAGCGTGGCTGAGGCTTGAGGAGCTGCCTGAGGATCGGTCATGGCTGGTTTTTACACTTGCGCTGTAAAAAAGAATCTACCACCTTATATCCTTTTTCACAAGGGCGATGGAAAAGGGCCCGCCGAAACTCCTGCCGTGGATACCACGACCTACAACTTCGCTCTGCTCTTTCATCTTCTGGGCGCGATCATGCTCGTCGCCGGGATCGTGCTCGCCGGCGTCGCGTTCGAGCTGGCCCGGCGCCGCCAGGAGCCGGCGGAGATCGCACTGCTGTTGTCGATCACCCGCATCGGCGTGTTGCTGGTCGGTGTCGGCACCCTGCTGGCCGGCGGGTTCGGGCTGTGGCTGGTGCACCTGGGACGCTGGGGGTATGGATCCGGATGGGTCGATGCCTCAATCGCCCTCTACGTCGCGGCGCTGCTGCTGGGTGGGCTCGGTGGTCAGCGGCCGAAGGAGGCGCGCAGGCTGGCGAGCAGACTCGCCGAGCAGCGAGCACCCACGAGCGCCGAGCTCCGACGGCTGCTTGACGACCCCGTCTCACGCGCGGCGAACTACCTCTCACTCATCCTGATCGTGGCGATCGTGGTGATCATGGTGTTCAAGCCGTAGAACCCATAGTCCCACCGGTGCCAGCTCAGCGCCGCGCCTTGCGCTCGCTGCCACCGGTGGTACGCTTTTATACACTGCGAGTGTGTAAAAAGAAGAGGTCGCAGTAAGCGCCACCGCTACATCCCCTGCGGCACCGAAGCTCTCGCCGAGCCCCGACTTCCGCCCGCCGACAGCCAGCGCCGGAGCACGCCGACCGCCGACCGTCGAGACCGTCAACCCCCACCACCGCGGCGGGCTCGTCCTGTTCGAGATCTCTTTTGTCAGCGCGATGCGCGATCTTGACCTGGCTCGCCTCGCGCAGGTGCTGGACATCTCCACGCACATGTACCTGAAGACCCGCCCGGATCCCAACAACCCGGGCGTCGCGCGGCTCGACCACGATTCGGGGCTCTTCCTCGAGCGCGGGCCCGGCGAGGACCAGTGGGTTCTGCAGGCCCGGACCTGGGGTACGCCGCCGCCCGAAACCGTCCACGAGTGGCAGCTGCTCGCCGCCCAGGCGGCGCGCCAGCTGGACCCGCAGGTCCCGCTGCCCGCGCGTGTGGCCGCGGTGCAGCACGCTGTGGCGGAGCGGGCGGTCGGGGCGGCCGCGAACAGGCGTCTGGCACACATCCGGCGCCGGCTCGTGGGGCTTCCATGAGCCCGGCCATCGTCTCTGCGCGCAAGCAGCTCGACGCTGCCTCGCGCGAATGGCCAGCGGTCCTGTCCGCGAGGCGGCGATCGACCGGCTGCACGCGCTGCTGCTCACAGAGGCCCGGCACCAGGTCAGACAACGGACGGCCGGGCTCTCTCACCCCTGCGGTCGCGACCTCGATGACCTCGCCGTGCAGGCGGCCGACGACGCGCTGATGGCGATCCTGGCCGCAGCTGGACTCGACCCCCGGCGCGCTCTACAAGGCCCTGCACGATGCGCGCGGGAAGCTGCGAGCAAAGCTTGACCCCAACCGCCGCCCTGGTGATGAGATCCAGCCGATCCGTCTGTGGTGGCGAGAATCCGAGGACCCCGATGATCGTTTCCCTTGATGTGATCCCGAACTGTCGCTCGGCACGCTGGTCGCCGAGCAGCCAGGGAGGGCGCAGCTGTTCGAGCAGCTGCACCTTGACTATTGCTGTGGCGGTCGCCGGACGCTGGCCCAGGCATGCGCGAAGCGCGGACTCGACCTCGACAAGGTGCGTGCAGCCCTGCAGGAGCTCGACGCCGCCGACCGCGGCGACGACGTCGAGAGCACCGACTGGCTGGCGACCGGAGTGTCCGAGCTCTGCGAGCACATCGTCGGCGTCCACCACGATGGCCTACGCGAAGCGTCTCCCAGGATCGACGGCCTGCTGCGCACTGTGGTGCGCGTCCACGGGGACGGCGAGCCTCACCTGCACGACGTCAAGCGCCTGTTCGACCGGATCCGCGCGGAGCTACCCCGGGTGAGGGGGCCGCACCCCCGGGCGGCGGAGACAGCGCCGCTCGCGATCCGCCATCGGGTCACGGCGACGCCCAGCGAGGCGTCAGACGCGCTGCTGCCCTGCTGTGAGGCGTGGATCGCAGAGCAGACTCACCGCTGGGTCAGCGGGCGCGCTCCGGACGCCCATTCTCAGGCAGCCTGGTTGCGGTAATAGGCGGCGTTTAGCTCGGTGTACTGCCGCCATTCCTCGGGCACCTGATCCTCGGCGAAGATCGCATCGACGGGGCACGCTTCCACGCAGGCGTCGCAGTCGATGCACTCCTCGGGATCGATGTAGAGCATCTCGACGCGGTCGTAGTCGGGCTCGTCGGGCGTGGGATGGATGCAGTCGACCGGACAGACCTCGACGCACGAGTTGTCCTTGGTCCCGATGCATGGTTCGGCGATTACGTATGTCACGGAACGACGTCCTCAGGGTTTTTGCGATCCAGGCTAGAAAAATACCACGCCGGACTTTGGCGAGGGTGGCTATGAGAAACTACCGGGTGTGGCTTTTGGTGGGTCAGACGGTCGGGGTGACGTGCTGGCCCAGCCGACGCGCGCGCGACTCTTCGCCCACCTTGCCGGTCTTGGCCGCCCGGCCGGAACGGATGAGCTCGCGGCGGAGCTGGGGCTTCATCCCAGCGGTGTGCGCGTCCATCTCGAGCGCCTGCGCGCCGCGGGGTTGATCGCTCGCGAGCGCGTGCCGCAGGCGATTGGGCGACCGCGGGACAGCTGGTCGATTGCCCCCGACGCGGTGGCGGGCGGGGAGCCACGGGATGCCTACCCGCGGCTTGCCCTCTGGCTGGCTCGCAGTATTCCCCCACGCCCCGGGCGGCTGCGCGAGGTGGAACGCGCTGGGCGAGAGGTGGGCCGCGAGCTTTTATCCACCGGCGGCGGGGATCTCGCCGAGGAGGCGATGGGCCGGGCGCTGACCGCCTTGGGCTTTGCTCCCCAGCGTCAGGCGAGCAAGCCGGGACGTGTGCTCTTCAGGCTCGGCAACTGCCCCTACCGCGAAGCAGTGCGCGCCAACCAGCCGGTCGTCTGCTCGCTGCACCGCGGTCTCACCAGGGGGATGCTGGACGGGCTTGATGCGACCGCGCGGCTAGCGAGCTTCGTGCCAGGGGATCCCGACCTGGGCGGGTGCCTGATCGAAGTCGAGGGGTTGCAGCGAAGCTAAACCTGCGTTCCCAAACAGCCACGAGCCTACTTTTCCGAGCCGATCTGTGAAAAGCTACGAGTGATGGGTAGCGAGCAGTCGTCAGCCGGGACCGCTGGTGAAAAGCTGGGATTTGAGCACCGTTGACCTTCGGCCCCACGCGCCGAAGATCCTCGCCAGCACCGACGAGGCTCGCGCGGTCGTGCTGGAGATCCCGGCGGGCGAGAGCCTTCAGGATCACCAGGTGCATGAGCGGGCGTGGGTCACCGTGATCGCCGGGGAGGTGGAGATCACCGCCGCCGGTGGGGAGCGGGCGGCGGGCGCGAGCGGCCTGATGGTCGAGTTCGCACCCGGTGAGCGCCATGCCGTCCTCGCGCGCACCACGGCACGACTGCTGCTGCTGCTGACCCCCTGGCCCGGCGACGGTCACCCGGGGACCATGCCGCTCAGCGATAAGGCCACGGTCCGCCAGCGCGCCGCCGAGCACCGGGCACGCCCGTGACCGGCGTCGGCACGACGCGCGCGGCGCCGGACAAGCCGCGATCGTCAACGGCGTCCTTTTCACTAGCCTAATTGTGTAAAATCGCATCAGGTGGATTCGCCCTTTGGCATCGATCCTGATGATGTGCTCGCGCAGCCCACGCGTGCGCGGCTGTTCGCGCTGCTCAGCGAGCTAAAGCGGCCGAGCGGGACCAATGAGCTCGCGGAGCGGCTGGACCTTCATCCCAACGGCGTGAGGATCCATCTCGAGCGCATGCAGCAGGCCGGACTCGTCGAGCGCGCGCGTGTGCGCCAGCAGCGGGGCCGGCCGCCCGATGCCTGGAGGATCGCCCCCGGCGCCCAGCCTGGCGGCAGCGCACCGCGCGCGTATCACGATCTTGGCCGCTGGCTGGCCCGGGCGCTGCGGTCGCGCTCCCGGGGACTTCAGAGCATCGAGCAGACCGGTCGCCAGATCGGCCGCGAGCTGGCGCCCGATACCCCGGCCGGGACACCTGAGATGTTCGAGACCTCCCTGACCGCGCTGGGCTTTCAGCCCAGTATCATCCGCCAGCAGCGCGACCGGACGACCTTCTGCCTGGGCAATTGCCCCTACCGCGACGCGGTCTATGAAAACCAGCCCACGATCTGCGCGCTGCACAAGGGGATCACGCGCGGCCTGCTGGACGTCATCGCCCCCGAGGCCCGTCTTTCGAGCTTCACCCCCCACGACCCCGACCAGGCGGGCTGCACGATCGAGGTGCGCGGATTGGACGCATCGTCCGTGCCCTGAGCCACAGCGCCGGTATTGCTCGCTGCCCAAGCAGACGCAGGGTGAGAATATGACGTCGTGGCGATGCCGATCGACGTGACACCAATCGGGGTGGTGCGATCGACCCTTCGCGAGCGTCGGGATGCGCCGCGGCAAGCCTCTCAAGGCGCGCCACAGGCGACGCTTGAGATCGACCCTGTATTCGCGCCGGCGCTGGATCGAGTCACGTCCGGCACCGAGCTGATCGTAGTGACGTGGCTCCATCAAGCTGACCGCACCGTCCTGCAGGTCCACCCCATGGACGACGAACGCATCCCGCTCACAGGAGTGTTCGCGACGCGCTCCTCAGACCGGCCGAACCCGATCGGGCTTCATCGCGTCACCGTCATCGGTACCGATCCTCCCACGAGCGTCCACGTCGACGCTTTAGAGGCGATCGACGGCACCCCGATCCTTGACCTGAAGGTTGCCATGAACGAGGCGCCGGACGCTTAGAGAACCCGGTGGAGCATCTTTGAGGTACCGCGTCCGCGGGGCGTTTGCTCGCAGGCTTCTCCACGGGAGCCACGATCGGCTGACCGACGCCAGCATCGGCGCCCCCCATCTGTCTCTACGTGGGTCTGCGGTGACGCCCGATACTGGCCCCTTCGGCCAGGCGGCGCGCACCGCCGAGGCACGCTGTGCCCGGGATCGTGCTTGCTTACTCTTGGCTTGGGCCAGCCGCAGGCCCAACTCGGGATGGATGTACACGCGATCTCCCTTAGCTGTCGACAAAGTAGCTGTGGATCAAACTACTTTCTCTAAAGCTATCCGTCAAGCTACTTTTCTTGAAGCTAAAATCCCAGCCATAAGCAAGCGCAAGCCCTCACGCCCTGCCACCTTCGACTCGAACGCCTGGTCCACTACGGGCGACCCGGTCACCGAGCACGTGCGCGGGGTCGTGGCCAACTGGCCGCAAATCGATCCCGAGGTCGAAGGGATCGTCGTGCGGGTGGAAAAGATCCACCGCCACTTCCAGGAAGCATTTCGGGCCAGCCTCGGGGAGGCCGGACTGACCAAGGAGGAGTGGAAGGTGCTCATGGCTCTGCACCACAGCGTGCGTTCGCATGGCTGGCTCTGCCAGGATCTAGACGTCTCGACGGGGGCGATGACCAATCGACTTGACAAGCTCGAACGTCGTGGTCTGATCCGACGCGCTCCCGATCCACACGACCGCCGAGGCGTGCTGCTCGAACTCACAGAAACTGGCGAGTCCCAACTCGTCGAATACATCGAAGCTGGCGCCGGGCGGGAGCGCGAACTGGTGGACTACTTGACCGTGGCCGAAAAACAGGAGCTCAATCGGCTCCTCTCCAAGCTGCTCGCTTCGCTTCAGACAAAAGCTGCCGGCAAACCTTCTCCCCGCGAGAGCCGTCAGAGCTCTTAACAGCGTCGAGGGGCTAATGCAGGGCGGACCTGGCCGCCCCGAACCTAGCGCCACGTGGGCAGGGCATGCCGGAATGGCGTTCGGGTCGCGAATGTCGCCGATTTCGTGTTTACCAGCGTTGGGAAATGGGTAAGAAGCCGTCCCAGGCCGGGCTCCAGTGGTCTCTAGCAGGGAGAGATGGGAATGCTTGGTTTTGTTCGGCCGTCCTCTCGAATCGCGGCCCGGTGCACCCTGGTGGGCGGCTTTGTCGTGGCCGTGCTGGTGATAACGGGAACGGGCGCTGCCCGGGGTTGCCGTCGGCCAGACGCCGTCGTGTCCGTGGGTGAACTCGACCGCGCCGATTGCCCAGCGAGTAGCGCAGTTGATGAGCCACATGACCGTGGCCGACGAGGACTTCCTCGTCGAGGGTCACGGCACTACGAATGAGGGACCCAATCCGTCGCCCAACCCGTACGTTTTCTGGATGCCGGGCATTCCGAGCCTGTGCATCCCCAAGCTCGGCGAAGAGGACGGTCCCGCGGGCGTCGCCGATGCCTTGACCGGTGTGACCCAGCTGCCCGCCGGCGTCGCGCTCGCGGCGAGCTGGGATAACTCGCTCGCCACGCAGTACGGGAAGGTGATCGGTTCTGAGGAGGTGGGCAAGGGCGCGGACGTCAACCTCGGCCCGACCGTCAACATCGACCGCGACCCGCGATGGGGGCGCTCGTTCGAGACATTCACCGAGGACCCGTTCCTGAACTCCGCGATGGCCACAAACGAGATCGATGGCGTCCAGAGCACGGGTGAGATGTCGCAGGTCAAGCACTTCGACGCCTACAACCAGGAGACCAACCGCAACACCGAGGCGGACAACGTGATCGTCAGCCGGCGGGTGCTGCACGAGATCTACATGCCGGCATTCGAGGCGGCAGTCAAGAACGCCAAGGTCTCCTCGGTGATGTGCGCGTACTCAACCGTCAACGGCAACTACAGCTGCCAGAACCCGTACCTGGAGATCACCACACTGCGGGACCTGTGGGACTTCCCCGGGTTCGTCACCTCTGATTACGGCGCCCTTCACAACACCTCGGCTGCGCTCGACGGAACCGACCAGGAACAACCGTTCAACACCTACTTCGGCACCCCGCTCGAGACGGCCGTGCAGACCGGCGCAATCTCGCCGCGGGTGCTCAACACGATGGTGCAGCGGATCTTGACCGAGATGTTCCGCTTCAACCTGTTCACACTCCAGCGACCGGCCACGCCGACGGCGACGGTCACAACACCGGCACACAGGACGGTCGGCAACCGGGTGGCCGACAACGGGACCGTGCTGCTGCAGAACCGGCGCGGCACCCTGCCTTTGTCCGCCAACCACGCCGGCAACGTGGCGGTGATCGGACCGTCCGCCTCCCCCTCCCCGACCAACGGGGGCGGCGGCAGCGCGTACGTGGTCCCGTCCTCGACCGTCACGCCGCTGCAAGGTCTGCGGGCAGCCGCCGGCACGGGAACCCATGTCACCTACACGCAGGGACTGCCGACCGACACCTCGTTGCCGGCGATTCCCGCCAGCGACCTGTCGCCGGCATATCCCTCGGGCGGGACGGGGTTCGGGGGCAGCTACACCGGCACGCTGACGCCCCCGGAGACCGGCACGTACGTGCTGGCGTTCACCAACCCGTGCGGCTGCTATACGCCCGTGTACCTGTCTTTGAACGGGCAGCAGCTGATCGCCAACCCAGGTACGCCGCCGGTGAGCACCTACTCGGTGGCGGTGCACCTCACCGCCGGGCAGACGTACACGCTGTCGATCAGCGGCGGCGGGGAGTCGAGCAACCTGAGCTGGGGCACGCCTTCGGCGCTCGCGCCCGGCCTGGATGCGGCGGTCGCGGCGGCGAAGTCCGCCTCGACCGCGGTGGTCGTCGTCTCCGACGACACCGAGTCCGAAGCGACCGACCGGCTCAGCCTGAACCTACCTTCTGCGCAGGACGAGCTGATCTCCGAGGTGGCGGCGGTCAACCCGCACACGGTGGTCGTGGTGGACGCCGGCGCACCGATCGTGATGCCGTGGCGCAGCCAGGTGGCGTCGATCGTCGACGCCTGGTATCCGGGCCAGTCCAACGGCGCTTCGCTGGCTGACGTCCTGTTCGGCAAGGTCGACCCCAGCGGGCATCTGCCGGTGACGTTCCCCAGCAGCCTCTCTCAGGTGCCCGCCTCGACGACGGCGCAGTTCCCCGGCGTCAACGGCCAGGTGCTCTACTCCGAGGGCCTCGACGTCGGCTATCGCTGGTACGACGCCAAAAGCCTGACACCGCTGTTCCCGTTCGGCTTCGGGCTCTCCTACACCAAGTTCGCATTCAGTCATCTGAGCATTCAGCGCACCGGCACCGGCGGCGTCTACGACGTCCGTGTTTCGGCCACGATCACCAACGTCGGGCACACCGCCGGCGCAGACGTCGCGCAGCTCTACCTGGGGGACCCCGCTCCGGCGCACGAGCCGCCGCGTCAGCTCGTGGGCTTCCAGAAGGTGTCGTTGGCGCCCGGCAGCTCCGCTCGGGTCCACTTCACGATCACCCCGCGGGACACGTGGTGGTGGAGCGACGCGGCGAACGGCTGGACCCAGAGCCCCGGCACCTATCAGGTCTACGTCGGGGACTCCTCGGCGCTAACCAACCTGCCGCTGCGCGGGTCCTATGCGATCACCCAGACGCCAGCGGCCCGGCAGGTCGTGATCGATGACCCGAGCCGGCTGCAGTTGGGCCGGGGGTCGACGGTCACCGTGCGGCTGACCCGGTCCGGCAACGAGACGCTGCCCATGGTCCGGCTCGCGCTCCAGGTGCCCCAGGGCTGGACGGTCATGCCGCTCGGGCCAACGGTGTTCACCAACGTGAGCCCGTCGGAGTCGCCGCGCGCCAGGTTCATCGTGACACCGCCGCGCTGGGCTCCGCTGACCGACTCGGTGGTGCACGCGACGGCCGATCTGAGCAGTGATGCGCAGCGAGAAGCAGGAGTGACCATCCGGCTCGGTGGCTGACGCGAACGCCGCGCCCCGGAGCGCCCGGGCTCGCCGCTTTAGCCCGGCAGGTCTTCGGGCCGCTTCTCGGCGAGCCTGCCGTCGAGCAGTCCGGTGGCCTGGCCGACTTCGATCAGATAGCCGTCGGGGTCCCGCATGTAGCAACGAATCTCAGCACCGCGATCGATCGGCGGCGTCACGAACTCGGCCCCCTTTGCGCTCCAGCGCTCGTAGCACGCCTGGATGTCAGCGACGCGCAGATTCATGAAGCTGGAGACCGTGTTTCCGGGCTCGTAGTTGACCACCGAGATGTTGGGCTTGTCGGGGGTGGGCCCACCGCCTGGGTTCATGATCAGCCACGAGTTAGAGAGCTTGATGATGCACGGGTTCTCCTCCAGCACGACCTGGCCGCCGAGGACCTCGGAGTAGAACGCGCGAGCGCGAGCGACGCTGCGCACGGTCATGAACTGCGTGACGAGCAAGCCCTCGCTGGGGGTGGGCAGGTTCTCGAAGTCGATCGCTGACGTGTGCTCGGTCACCGTGCGTGTGCTCCTCGTATGCGTTCTCGGACTCTGGCGATAGCCTGATCGGAGCCTACGCACACCATGCCCAGATCCCAAAGCATTCTGGGGGCTCGCTAGGCTGGATGGGTGGCAACGACCCAGGTGGTCCGGAGCGAGCGCTTCCCCGATCTGGCTGATGAGGTCCTGTTTCCGCGGCTTTCGGAGGCCAAGCTGAAGTGGCTGGCCAAGCGCGGGGAACGGCGCCGTTTTGAGCCCGGAGAGGTGCTCTATGAGCACGGCGAACGCGACGCGCCGTTCTACGTGATCGAGCGCGGACTCGTCGAGCTCGTGGATCGCAAACCGGGCAAGGATGTCTATATCGCGCAGGCGGACAGCCGAACCTACATCGGCGACATCGCAGCGTTTACCGGAGAGCCGACGATCAGCGCGTGTGTAGCCGTGCAGACAACCGACGTGATCGTGTTCGATCGTGCGGGACTGCGGGGCATGGTCGCCCGCTGGCCGGAGTTCGGAGAGCAGGTGTTCGCCACGCTGCTGGCGCGGCGGGCGTGGCACGAGGCCGAGGGGCACGGGGTCATGCGTCTGATCGCGCCGCGCGGCTCGCGGCGCGCGTTCGAGGTGCGCGACCTTCTTGAGCGAAATCTGTTGCCGGTGCGCTGGTACGACGTTGACACAGACAGCGAGAGTGCCGCGCTGCTCGACTGGCTCGATATCCCGCGCTCCGAGACTCCGGTCCTGGTCCACGCCACCGAGGTGATGCGCAACCCATCGGCGGCACAGGTCGCGCGGTCGCTCCGCTTGCGGGCCGAGATCGATGCCGAGCGTTTCGATCTGGTTGTGCTCGGCGCCGGGCCGGCGGGGCTGGCCGCGGCTGTCTACGGTGGCTCGGAAGGCTTACGGACGCTGGTGGCCGAGGCTTGGGCTCCGGGCGGGCAGGCCGGGACGAGCACGCGAATCGAGAACTATCTCGGGTTCCCCACGGGCATCGGGGGGACGGAGCTTACGCGCGCCGCGACGCTGCAGGCCCGGCGTTTCGACGCGGTCCTGTCGAGCTTTCATCGCGCGGTCGAACTGGCGGACGGGCCCGACGGGCTGCTCCGGGTGGATCTCGATGACGGCCAGCACGTACTTGCTCGTTCGGTGGTAGTGGCGACCGGCGCTCGTTGGCGAGAGCTCAGGGCAGAAGGTGTCGATCGCTTCCGCGGCGCCGGGGTCTACCACGCGGCCATGGCGACCGATGCCGAGCGTTGCCGCGACGAAGATGTGATCGTCGTTGGCGGGGGCAATTCCGCGGGACAGGCGGCGGTGCATCTCGCCACGAAGGCTCGCAGCGTACGCGTCGTGGTCCGTGGCGCGACGCCGAAGTCGACCATGTCCACCTACCTCGTCGACCGCCTCAAGCGCTCGCCCCGCATCGAGGTGATGACCGAAACCGAGGTCGTGGCGGTTCACGGCTCGGCGACCGTGGAATCAGTGACAGTTGTCGACCGGCGCGATGGCAGCAGGCAGGAGCTGCCCTCGACCGCCCTGTTCGTGATGATCGGCGCCGACCCCTGCACGGAAGCGACCACAACCATGCTTCCTGTCGACGGCGCGGGATACATCCTCTGCGGCGCCGGCGCCGCAAACTACGACGGGCACCTCCGCTGGCCGGTCGCAGACCGCGAGCCGCACTTGCTCGAGACGACCCGCCCCGGGGTGTTCGCGGCAGGCGACGTGCGCGCGGGCGCCGCCAACCGCGTGGCCGGCGCGGTCGGCGACGGAACGATGGTCGTTCGATTCGTACACGACGTACTGGCCGGCTGACTCTCACCCCCCGGCGTACCAGCTCCACACTCACGGGGCGCTATCAGGCTCACGCGGCGATCGCCGTCGCCGAGGGACTGCTGATGAATTTGTCGCTCGCGCAGGCCCGCGGTGTCCTCGTACGTGCCCTTACATCCAGGATCAGAACTTTTTTGAATGCGCAGGGTCCAAGCTTATGAGAGCACGCAGATCAATTCGAACTGAGATGGAGGACGTTTAGATGGCAGAGGAAAGCGCGAGCAGCGAGCAGGGTTCGGTTGCGACGCGGGGCGGTCGTGCTGAGGCGACACGGTCGGATTCGCCCTTGCAGACCGAGCGGGGAGCAACCACGATCGCTGATGCGGTGGTGACCAAGGTGGCTGGTGTGGCGGCTCGCGAGGTTCGTGGGGTCCATGAGCTGGGCGGCGGCGTCAGCCGGGCGTTGGGTAGTGTGACCCAGCGGGTAGGGGTTGGTGATGAACGGAGCCAGGGAGTATCGGTGGAGGTCGGAGAGCGCGAGGCCGCGGTCGATTTGACGCTGGTGGTGGAGTACGGGGAGTCGATCCCGCGGGTGTCCCAGGCTGTCCGTGAAAACGTGACCAAGCGGATCGAGGGGATCACGGGCCTGTCGGTGACCGAGGTCAACATCGCGGTCAATGACCTGTTTTTCCCGGGTGATGAGGAGCCAGATCAGCCCGCTCGGGTGCAGTGATTGTGGCGTTGATGCCGCCGGCCGGTCATCCTGACGGGGTGGGGGATTCTCCGCGCGTGCGTTTGGCGCAGGTCTCGCTCGAGGCTGCTCGCGCCGTAGCAGGGGTGGTGGGAACCGACGCGGGTCCGCAGGGACTGTGGGTGACGGCCGATCCGGCAGCCGGATTGTTGCGTGGCGTATCAGTGATCGCCCAAGCCGACGGTCGCTACAGCGTGGATCTGTGTCTGGTTGCCGGACTGGTGCCGCTCATGGCGCTGAGCGAGGAGGTGAAAACGAAGGTGCGTGATCGCGTTGCCTTGGCAGGTTTGGCGGCGGAGCTAGGAACGATCAACGTCGAATTCGCTGCGGTCCTGACACGCGAGGAGATCGCAGAGCAAGCGGCCGCGGCGCGCGAACAAGAGGCGCGGCCGGTGATGCCTGCACCGAGTCCCGTGGCCGAGCCGGCGCCTGCTTCGGTCCCTGAGCCTCCGCCGGTGCCGCCGGTGGATCAGGAGCCGCGCTCATGATCGTGCTGGCGCGCCTACTGGTCCGGGTGGTGGGTTTCCTGGCGCTGTTGGCGCTGGCGATCGCGGGGATCGTGCTGGCGGTGTTCTGCATCGGGACCGGCACCAACGGTCCCAGCTTGGGGCGCCTGGCTGAGATTTTGCATCTGGCGACCTTGCGCGACACCGTCGGCCATTGGCTGGGGCGGCTTGAAGCGCCGGGGTCGGTGGCGGTGATCGCCGGCCTGTGTGGTCTGGGAGCGATCTTGCTCGGTTTGTTGTTGCTGGTCGGGATCCTTGTGCCCCGCCGCGAGCGGTTGGTCACCCTGACCAAAGGCGAGCGTGGGACGCTCGCGGCTCGCCGCCGACCGCTGGCCCAGATCGCCACCGCGCTGGTAGAGCAGGTCCGCGGGGTTACGCAGGCCCGGGTTCGGGTCCGGCCACGGCGCACGACCGGCGGGCGGATGGCGGTCCGCGCTTCTCGCACCCGCCCGGCTGACCCGCACGAGCTGCAAACCGCGGTGCGTGACCAACTCACACCGTTGACCGAACCGTTTGCGCTGAGGGCTCGCGTCGAGGTCGCGCGGCGCGGCGAGCGGGTGCAGTAATGCCTCGTCAGCGGCTTCGAGAGCGAACCTCGGTGTGGGTGGTGATCGGGCGGATCGTGCCGCTGTTACTAGCCTTGGCGTTGATCTGGTATGGAGCGATGCTGTTGCTGTTGGCGCTCAAGGTTTCACCCACAACCGTCAATCAACTGAGCGGCTATCGCACTGCCTTCAACTGGCTCAGTGGCCTGACCCCCGCCAAGGTTGACGGTGCCCAGACTCGCGCGATCATCGCCGGCGCGGGGGTGGCCGCGTTCTTGGTGTTCGGCTTTTTGGCGCTCAAGCAGCTACCGCGCCCCTATCTGGCCCGCCAGGAGCTACCCTTGACCAGCGATCCGCACGGGGAGGTAAACGTCGAGCCGCGCGCCGTCGAGCGCCTGGCAGAGATAGCCGCCCGAGCTGATCCGGCTGTCCGCGACGCTCGAGGACGCTACTCCATCGACGATCTCTCAGTCGATCTGGACGTGCGGCGGGCCCGCGGCCTCGCTGACACATTACAAGACGCGCAGCAGCGAGTCGCCGACGCACTTGAGCGGCACGAGCTGCCCACGATGCCCGTAAACGTCACGCTGAGCGGCTATGACCGCCGGCAGCGAAGGGAGCTTCACTAACGATGAACATCAAACAACACCTGGCCCTGCTGGGCTTCTTGTTCGTGGCCGCTTGGATCGGCTTTAACTTTGGGGACGCGATCCTGTGCCTGGTCGGCGCTGTCGTCTTTTACGCCATTGGCGCGGTACTGCAAGGCGAGCTTGACCTCGCGGAGGTGCAGTCACGGATCCAGCGCTCGCAGAGCACCTCGCGCTGAGCCGAGGCGGTCCGCAGACACCCGCGCCGCCAGGGGTAGCCATCGCACGTGATCGCCCACGTCGACGACGCGATCCTGGTCCAAGCAGCCCAAGACGGCGACCTCGATGCATTCGAAGCGCTAGTGAGGCGCCACCAGGCCACCGTGTACCGAATCGCGCTACGCCTGCTGGGCTCCTCGGCTGATGCCCAGGACGCCACCCAGGACACGTTCGTCCGCGCCTGGCGAGGACTTCACAAGTTCCGCTTCGACAGCGCGGTGAGTACCTGGCTGTATCGGATCGTTACCCGCCGCTGCCTAGACCTGATGGCTGCTCGGCGGCCGATTGAGAACCTCGAAGAGCTCGAGCTCGAGAGACCCAACAGCGACCCCGACGAAACGATGCAGCAACGTGAGCGGCTGGCTGCCGTCACGCGTGCGATCGCGCTGCTGCCGGGCGAGCAGCGTGCAGCGCTCATCCTGCGCGAGTTCGAAGGGCTTTCATATCAACAGCTTGCCGATGTGCTCGGTATCACCGTGCCGGCCGTCAAAGGACGTATCCATCGCGCTCGGCTGGCGGTGATCTCGCAGACGGCGGCGTCGTGATGAGCGCCTACGACGAGCGGCTGCCATGCGGGACCGATCTTGAGGCGCTCCTGATCCAGGTCGCCGAGGACCAAGCGCCCAGCGACCTGGCCCACCAGAACAGCTGCCCCTATTGCCAGGCGACACTTCGTCGCATCCGCCAGCGCTGGGCAGACGTGAGAGCACTGAGCCAGCAGCCAGTAGCGGTTCCTCCGGGCCTGACCGCCAGGATCATGGACAGGGTGCGCGTCCTCGCTGGCCATGTCGCTGACTCAATCCTTCTCGGCCACAGAGGCGGGGAAACACGCATCACTCACGACACGATCGCAAGAGTCAGCGCGCGGCTGACCGCCGCCGTCCCCGGCGTTGTCTTTGCCTCCGCCAAACCCCTTCCCGAAGATCCCCCGCACCCCATCCGGCTCGGGGTCGCAATACGCCTCGTGATCGCGTTCGGTCCCAGGATCACCGACATCGCGGAGACCACACGCGCTCGCGTGCCGCGCCGTGTTCGCACTCTCACCGGCGCCGAGATAACCCACATCGATATCACCGTCAACGACATCATCCATCCCCCTGACTAGAACCAGCGTCTAATCCCATAGGCCTCAGGCGCACCCGCGAGGCTGCTAATTAAGACCCGCGGCGGTGCCGAGCCTCTCCTCCGGACGCCGCCGCGGGGGAGCGGCGGCCTGTCCTGACGACGATCTTCTGCCGCTTGGCGACGATCTTGGCTGGACACCGCCACGATGACGGTATAGGTTGCCCGCCACGGTTTCCCGGGACCGAGCTAGACATGGAGGTAGTCGGATGGGCTTGCGCTTGAAGCTGATGATCGCCGCTGGGGCGGTGTCTCTGTTCGCGTTGATGCAGGTGCTGTCGGCGTCCGCGTCGGCGGCGGCTCGGGCACCGCAGAGCGTGATCGTGGTGTTCAAAAACCAGGATCGCGCCCAGCCCGCGACCCGGTCGACGCTCCCGGCGCGCCGCCACACGCTCGCCGCCGTGCAGGCGCCGGTGCTGCATCAGTTGGCCGCCAGCAAGGCGCGCAGCGTCCACAGCTACACCACGCTCAACGCGGTGTCGGCGACGGTCTCACCGGCGCAGGTCTCGTCGCTGAGGTCCGATCCCGCTGTGGCGGAGGTCGTTCCCAACGGAGTCGTCCACCTCGCGCCCCCGACGACCGGAGCCGCCGGCAGCGCCTCCGGCGCCGGCACCACGCCGCTGCCCGGCGCCTGCGCTCCCCCCGGCAAGGTCCAGCTCGAGCCCGAGGCGCTGAAGACGATGAGGGTCGCCTCCGACAACCCGAACGCCAAGACGGCGCGGTCGCTGGGGATCAACGGCAGCGGGGTCACCGTCGGCTGGATCGCCGACGCGCTGGACCCCAACAATCCCGATTTCATCCGGCCCGACGGTAGGCACGTGTTCGTCGATTTCAAGGACTTCAGCGGCTTCGGCACGTCGGCGCCGACCAGCGGCGCGGAGGCGTTCGGCGACGCCTCGGCGATCGCCGCGCAGGGCCGCAAGGTCTACGACGTCAGCCACTACAGCGCGCTGCCGCTCAACCGTCCGTGCAAGATCCGCATCGAGGGCGTCGCTCCCGGCGCCAACCTCGTCGGTCTCGTCGCCTTCGGCGCCTCCAACATCGCGCCGGACTCCTCGATCCTCGAGGCGATCGACTACGCGATCACGACCGCCCACGTAAACGTCCTCAACGAGTCGTTCGGGATCAACAACTATCCCGACGACATCGGGTCGCTCGACCTCATCGCGCAAGCCGACGATCAGGCGGTCGCGGCCGGGATCACGGTCGTCGAGTCGAGCGGCGACGCCGGCGTGACGAACACGACCGGCGAGGCGGCGACCGACCCCAACGTGGTCTCCGTAGGCGCCTCGACCGATAACCAGAATTACATCCAGGACGGCTACGCCGGGGCTCGGTTCCCCGAGGTCAAGGGATGGATCAACGACGAGATCAGCTCGCTGAGCTCGTCGGGCTTCGACCAGCGCGGACGCACGATCGACGTCGTGGCACCGGGCGAGTCCGACTGGGCACTGTGCTCAACGAACCTCGAAGAATTCGCTGGCTGCGCCAGCTTGGCCGGTAAGCCGTCGCCGGTCCAGTCGTTTGGCGGTACGAGCCAGTCCTCGCCGTTGACGGCGGGCGTCGCGGCGCTCGTCATCCAGGCCTACGAGAAGACCCACCATGGGACGGCGCCCACGCCGGCCCAGGTCAAGCAGTTGATCGCCTCCAACACCGATGACATCGGCGCTCCCGCCGACCAGCAGGGCTCCGGTCGCGTCGATGCCTACAAGGCCGTGCTCGCAGCCGAGAACTACAACCAGCCCGCGGGCGGCGGCTCCGCCCAGGGCCGGAACGTCGGGGTGCTGGCGACGAACCCGACGCAGCTCAACGCCATCGACCAGCCTGGCACGGCCGAGAACCTGACTGACACCGTGACCAACGAGAGCGGCTCAACGCAGCACCTGACGTTCTCGGGCCGCACGCTCGGCGCCTACCGGTCGCTGTACAACACGCAGTTCACGCTGTCAGACAGCGATCCCCAGACGCCCGACTACGCGGGCGTGCCGATCAACTACCAGCGGCTGAGGTTCCGCGTGCCCGCCGGCGAGGACCGGCTCAACGTGTCGGCGGCGTTCCACAGCGCGACGCCGACCGCATCGCTCAACGCGAGGGTGCGGATAACTCTGATCGACCCCCACGGCACGTTCGTCGGGGACTCGCGGCCCCAGGGCCTCGGCAACTACGGCAACCTCCAGATCGCGCACCCGGCCGCCGGCACGTGGACGGCGTACGTCTACAGCCGTGATGCCGCCGCCGGCGGCTATATCGGCCCCGTGGTGTTCGGCGTCAGCGCAGCCAGGTACGCGTCGTTCGGGACCGTCACCCCCGCCGGCGCGACGCTGGCTCCGGGCGGTTCGGTGGCGGTCCAGGTCAGGACGCGCACGCCGGCGCAGCCTGGCGACGCCAGTGGAGCGATCGTCGTGCGCTCGAGTCCCGTCCGCGGCGGCGGGTCGACGACGTCGACCACCGTGCCCGTGACGTTGCGCAGCCTCATTCCGAGCGGCAACCAGACGTTCTCGGGGACCGTGACCGGCGGCAACGGACGCGCGCCGATCAGCGGGCAGGAGTTCTTCTACCAGCTCGACGTGCCCGCCGGGCAGCCGGAGCTCAACGCCACGATCACGGTCCAGGATCCCGGCAACCAGTTCGGTGCCTACCTGATCGATCCGCAGGGCGAGGCCCTCGCCTACGCCACCAACATGGTGCCGGGGGCGACTTCGTCCTCGCCGCCCGACAACCAGGCCGGCGCCCAGCTGCATACGCTCAATCCCGCTCCCGGCCGATGGCGGCTGGCGGTGGTGTTCGCGCCCGTGGTGTCGGGGAACTCGCTCTCCTCGCCGTTCCAGGTGAGCGTCAACGAGCAGGCGGTGCCGGCCTCGGGCGGCGGGCTGCCGAACGCCGCCTCCACGCAGCTGACCGCCGGCCAGTCCTACACCTACGACGTCACCGTGAAGAACACGGGGACCGCGCCGGAGATGTTCTTCGGAGATGCGCGGCTGCCTGGCAGCACCTCGTTCTCGCTCGGTGCCGTCAGCGGGGCCTCGGACAACCTGCCGGTCAACGACAACCTGCCCGTGTACCTCGTGCCGACCAACTCGACGCTGTTCCAGGCCCAGGCGACGACCACCGGGCCGACGCCGCTCCTGTTCGAGTCCCAGTTCGTCGGCGGCGATCCGGACCTGGCTTCGACGGTCGGCACCACGGCATCCCTGTCGTTCGCCGACAACCCGATCGCCACCGGCGAGTGGGACGTGCTGCCGGTCGAGTACGGAACGTTCGGGACGACCGGTCCGCCGAGCGAGACGGCGATCACATCGGCGAGCGTCGTCACGAGCCCGTTCGACACCGCGGTCAGCTCGCCGACCGGCGACCTGGAGTTAGACAGCGCGAACCCGGCGACGAGTCTTGCCTCGTTCAAGCCGATCACCGTCGGCCCGGGCCAGACCGCGACCATTCCGATCACGATCACCCCGAGCGGCGCATCGGGCACGACGGTGACGGGAACGCTGTACCTCGACGACACGGCGTACTTCGAGTTCGGCTCGATCCAGGACGCACTCGTGAACTACCCGCAGGCCGACGAGGTGGCGGCGCTGCCCTACCAGTACACGATCAAGTAGCGTCGTCGGATAGCGCCTACCGCCGGCGCCACTCGCTGGCCCCACGCTGATCGCAAACGTGACCGCCGCCTCGCCGCGGCGGTCACGCGCGTGTCTGCGCAAGGGGTCCCCTTGACACCATCCCAGCCGATCGGGACGATTGCGGCGCGCCCAACCGGTAGCCAGTCCGGCCTTCTCTGCGCCAGGGAATCAGGTACCCGAGGCGGGGCGCGTCACGGAGGTCTCATGTTCCTCACCGGACAGGCTGCGTCACGCCGCCGGGGCGCCCCGCGTCTGCGCTTCTGCGGGGTCAGCGCGATCGCGACGCTCCTCGCCCTCGCAGTCGCGCTCGCTGTGCCCGCCCTCGCTGCGAGCGACAAACACCATCATCACCGCTCGCGCTCATATACGCGACCACCCGCGGGAGGCGACTCGTGGTACTGGGAGCTTGACCCGCCGAGCGCCGGGCTGGCCGGCCTGCCCGCAACCGACGGCGCTTACCCCACTCCGGGCAGCGCCCACATCTGGGATACTGATCTATTCCAGGATTCCAACACCTCCTCGGGTCGGAGGCTACGGATTCCCACTGGGCCTTCTCCCGTGGTGCGGGCGATCCATGCCGCCGGCCACTACAGCATCTGTTACGTCGAGGTGGGGGCTTTCCAGACCGGCTATCCCGACAACTCCGATTTCGCCCCCGCTGACTACGGCCACCGCGCCAAGCGCTACCAGTTGCAGGGTTATCCGAACGAGTGGTACTTCGACATCGCCGGCTTCAGGCACTACGTTGCCGGCAAACCCTCAACCCTCACGGGTGCGGCAGTAGATATCGCCCATGGTCTGGGCAAACGCTTCCGCTGGTGCGCGTTGGAGGGCCAGGACGCCGTCGAACCGGATGACCTGGACGGCTACACGAATGCCACGGCCACCGGCGCCAAGGGTGGTGGCTGGGGGCTCACCCAGGCCGACGCGGCGGGGTTCGAGCGCTGGATCGCCCATCAGGCGCATGCTGACGGCCTCGCGGTGTTCCAGAAGAACGATCCCGCCCATGAGCGTGCTGACGTATCGCGCTTCGATGGAGTGATCACCGAGGAGTGCAACCGCTACGCCGACCCGTGCGCCGGGCATCACGGGGACTGGAACCGCTATCTCGCGGCCGGCAAGCCGGTGCTGAACGCCGAGTACACGCAGGACGGTGAGACGACGGCCAAGTTCTGCCAAGCGGACCGCCGCTGGGGGATCTGGGGCGCGCTCTTCAACGTCAACCTGAACGGTCCCAGGCCCTATCGGGTGTGCTGGAACGCGGACAACCGGCTGTGAGCGATTCACGAGCGACCCAGATCACGCTGATCGGCGCCGGCAGCGTGGAATTCACACGGATCCTGCTCGCTGACCTGGTCGAGTTCCCAGAGCTCGCGGGGTCGACGATCACGCTTCACGACATCAATCCAGAGCGCCTGGACACCGCCGAGCGGATCTCCCGCTACACGATCGAGACCACCGGAGCGAACCTCAATCTGCGTACCGAACTCGATCGCCGTGCTGCACTCGACGGGGCTGAGTTCGTGATCAACGAGATCCAGGTCGGCGGCATCGAGGCAACGCTGCGCGACTTCGAGATCCCCAAGAAGTACGGCCTGCGGCAGACGATCGGAGACACGATCGGCGTGGGCGGCGTGTTCCGCGGCCTACGCACGATCCCGGTGCTGGTCGCGGTTGCGACCGACATCGCGGAACTGTGTCCGGACGCCTACCTGCTGAACTACACCAACCCGATGGCGATGCTCCCGTGGGCGGTGTGGGAGGCGGTCGGGCTGCCGAACGCGATCGGCCTCTGTCATTCGGTTCAGAACACACACGACCAGCTGGCGGCGCTCGTCGGCGTCCCCGTAGAGGAGATCACCTTCCTGACCGCCGGGCTCAACCACCAGGCGTTCGTGTTGCAGTTCGAGCGCAATGGGGAGAATCTGTATCCGCTGCTCGACGCCATGATCGAGCGCGATCCAGACGGCCTCGGCAGGCGCGTGCGGATCGAGCTCTACCGGCAATTCGGGTTCTTCCCCACCGAGTCCAGCGAGCACAGCGCTGAGTACGTGCCGTGGTTCATGCGTCACGACGATCAGCTCGAGCACTACAGGATTCCGGTCGACGAGTACATTCGCCGCTCGCTTGACAACCTGGACGAGTATGCGCGGATCCGCACCAGTCTCGCGGAGGGCGGCGGCTTCGCCATCGAGGGGGAAGGCGAGCTCGCACCTCGCTACATCCACTCGCTCGTCACCGGCCAGCCGCGGATCGAGTACGGGAACGTCCGCAACAACGGGCTGATTGACGACCTGCCCCGAGGCTGCTGCGTCGAGGTGCCCTGTCGGGTCGATGCACAGGGGGTTCACCCGATCAGGATCGGTACGCTGCCGCCGCAGTGCGCCGCGCTCAATCGGACGTTTGTGAACGTCGCCGAGTTGACGATGAGAGCCGCGCTCGAGCAACGCCGCGATCACGTCTACCAAGCGGTGATGCTCGATCCCAACGCCGGTGCCACGCTCACCATCGAGGCGATCCGTGCGCTGGTCGATGAGCTGATCGAGGCGCACGGTGAGCTCCTGCCCGAAGGGATCCGCGCAGGACGGGCGCTACACGGCCGTGACCTCGAGACCGCTCTCCTCAAGCGCGGTCAGCGCCTCGGGGTCCGCCCCGTCGTCGGTGATCAGCTCATCCACGTCGGCCAGCTGGCAGATGCGCGCGAAGGCGACCTTGCCGATCTTCGAGCTGTCGGCGACGACGATCACCTGCCGAGCGCGCTCGAGCAGGGAGCGGTCGGTTCCGGCCTCGATCTCGTGGTGGGTGGTGAGACCGGCGCGCGTCGAGATCCCGTTGACCGCGAGGAACACGATGTCGAGGTTCAGGCCCTCGAGGCTGGCCTCGGCGATCGGGCCGACCAGCTCATAGGATTCCGGGCGGGCGACGCCGCCGGTGACCACCAGCTTGAGGTTCGGGCGTACGGCCAGCTCGGAGGCGATGTTGAGGGCGTTCGTGACCACGGTGAGCGTCTGACGATCGACGAGCGCGCGCGCCACCTCGGTCGTGGTGGTCCCGCCCGTGAGGCCGATTGCCGAGCCGTCCGGCACGCGCGACGCCGCCTCGCGGGCGATTCGAAGCTTCTCCTGGTGCTGGCGGGCGCCCTTATAGCGGAGCGGAAGCTCGTACAGGACGCCCTGTGACATCGCACCTCCGTGGGTGCGCTCGAGCAAGCGTTGGCTGTCGAGAAGACGGAGGTCGCGCCGGATTGTGGCGGGAGAGACAGCGAGCGCCGCCGCGAGGTCGGCCACGCTGATCGTCCCGTTCGTAGACAGCTGCTCGAGAATCGCTCCCAACCGTTCAGGCTGCTGCATGAGTCCAGCCTGTGGTGGTGTCCGGCATGACGATCATGTTCGCGCAGATTTAACGTTGCATCATGCTCATGTCAAGCATATATTGCGCATAAGTGAGCGTTATCGAGCGCGAGATCGACAGCCAGCCTGCCGTTTGGGAGCGAGCGAGCAGGATCGTGCACGAGATCGCATCGAAGCTGCCCTCCAAGGGTCAACGGATTGCGGTCATCGGGTGCGGCACGTCTTACTACATCGCTCAGGCCGTGGCGGCTGCACGCGAGTCGCGCGGCTGCGGAGAGAGCGATGCTTTCGTGGCATCGGAGATGCCGGCGAGCAGGCGGTACGACTCGGTGATCGCGATCTCCCGCTCGGGCACCACAACCGAAGTCGCGCGCGCGCTGGCTGGGCTCCCGGGTGGCGTCCGTTCGGTAGCGATCTCGGCAGTCGCCGATACGCCCGTGGTCGTTGCCGCCGACGATGCGGTCCTCCTTCCCTTCGCAGACGAGCAGTCAATCGTTCAGACGCGGTTCGCGACGACGGTGCTTGCGCTGATGCGAGCTCATCTGGGAGAAGACCTCGGCGCACCGATCGCGGACGCTGAGGTAGCTCTAGCCCGGCCTTTACCGGTCGATCTGTCCGAGTTCGAGCAGTTCGTGTTTCTCGGGCGAGGATGGACTATCGGCCTGGCAGCGGAGGCGGCGCTGAAGTTTCGTGAAGCGGCGGGCGCCTGGGCCGAGGCGTACCCGGCAATGGAATACCGGCACGGGCCGATCAGCGTCGCCGGCCCGGGCACGCTGGTCTGGTGGCTGGGTGGCGCCCAGCCCGACCTGGTCGCCGACGTGCGTTCGACAGGCGCATCGGTCGTCCAGAGCGAGCTCGATCCGATGGCCGAGCTCGTGACGCTGCAGCGAGCGGCTGCGACGCTCGCGGAGGCCCGCGGCCTCGATCCCGACCGGCCCCAGCATCTGACCAGGTCGGTCGTGCTGCCATGAACTGACGGAGGAATGACATGAAGCGCGTATCCCTGTTCGTCATTGGTATTGCACTGATGCTCACAGGTTGTGGAGGCAGTGGCGGATCCTCACCCTCGTCGAAAGGCGGCCACGTCAACATCGTGATCTGGCACGGCTACACGCAGGCCGAGTCGACCGCGATGAAGGTCCTCACCAACGAGTTCAACGCAACCCACCCGAATATCACCGTCACCCCGCAGTTCTACGGCAACTCCGACTACGCACTGCAGAAGGTGCTGGCGGCGATCGCCGGGGGCAAGCCGCCCGACATCTCCTACCTCTACGGCTCTTGGGCCGCGAACATCGCCACCAATCCCAGCACCGTCAACCTGACTCCGTACATCAACCAGTTCGGTTGGAACGACTTCTGGCCGGCGGAGCGGCACGTCGCCACCGTGAACGGCAAGGTGATCGGGATTCCCGCTCTGGTTGACAACCTCGCGCTCGTCTACAACAAGCGACTATTTGCTCAGGCAGGGCTGGCGCCCCCCACGGCCAACTGGACATGGAGCAATTTCGAGAATGCGGCGATCAAGCTGACCAACCAATCCAAGAAGCAATTTGGGTGGGCTTACGTAAACGACGCCAGCGAAGATACGGTGTGGCGTTACTGGGCGCTGTTATGGCAGGCCGGCGGGTCGATCCTGACCCCCGACGGGAAGCAGGCAGCCTTCGACTCCCCAGCGGGACTGAGGGCGCTCACGTTTCTGCAGACGCTGGCGCAGCACAATGCGATCTATCTCGACAACGGCAGCGACAACTACTTGGGCTTGTTCACCTCGGGTCACATCGGGATGCTGTACACCGGCCCTTGGGACCTTGGCCAGATCATCCAGGGCCACCAGCCCTACGGAGTGCAAATCCTCCCTGCTGACCTCAATCACCAGACGATCTCTGGACCTGACAACTGGGTCGTGTTCAACAACGGCTCCGCCCGTGTCAAGGCGGCGATCGAGTTCCTGAAGTGGTTCACCTCGCCGGCGATCGATCTGAAGTGGTCGCTGATGACTGGAGACCTTCCGATCCGCGCCGGGGTCACAAAGCTCGCCGGTTACAAGCAGTTCGTCAAGAAGTACCCGGGAATTGGAATGTGGGTCCAGAATCTCAACAACGCAACCCAATCGCGTCCGGTGACGACGACCTACCCAAAGATCTCGAGCGTCGTCGGTCAAATGGTCCAGTCGGTGCTGCTGGGCAAGGCGCAGCCACAGCAGGCACTGAGCTCGGCCGCCCAGCAGGTAAACGGTATCCTCGCGGCGCCGAGCTAGGCCGCGCGAGGCGGTTATGACGGCGCGGGCCAAGCGGAGCCGGACAGTCAGGCTGGAGCGTCCGCCTGTGTGGAGGCGGATCCTGTGGTCAGAGCATCTGGCAGGGTGGGCGTTCGTAATGCCCGCGTTCATCCTGATTGCGATTTTCGCGCTGATCCCGATCGGGTGGTCGCTGATTCTGTCGCTGCAGGACAACAACCTGCTCTCCCCAGGGCACTACATCGGGCTCGCGAACTACAAGGCGTTGGTCAAGGATCCGGCGTTCCGCTCGGCGGTCGGGCACACGCTGGTGTACACGGTCCTGTTCGTCCCGATCTCGGTGGCGGGTGCTCTGGGCCTGGCGGCCGCGCTCAACCGCAAGATTCGGGGCATCCGCTTTTATCGCCTGGCCGTGTTCGTGCCGCTCGTGACCTCCACGGTTGCAACCGGGATCGTGTTTCTGTGGCTGCTCGATCCCACCTTCGGGCTTGTCAACTACATCCTGCACGTGCTCGGCCTCCCGCAGCAGCAGTTCCTCCAGGACCCCAACGAGGCCCTCTACTGCATCGTCGCGATGACGGTATGGAGTTGGCTGGGCTTCGACGTGATCATCTACCTGGCGGCCCTGCAGGGAATCCCGGAGGAGCTGTTGGAGGCATCCGAGATCGATGGCGCAAGCAAGTGGACGACATTCCGCAGCGTCGTCGTGCCACTGCTCGGACCGGCCACGCTGTTCCTGGTCGTCTGGTCGACGATCAACGCGCTGCAGCTGTTCGACGAGATCTATGTGACGACCCGCGGTGGTCCGCTCGGATCGACCACCGTGATCGTGTACTACCTGTACGAGCAGGCGTTCCAATTCTTCAACGGCGGCTACGGCGCAGCGGTCGCCTACGTGCTGTTCCTGGGCATCCTGGTCGTGACGCTGATTCAGCTGTGGATCGGCCGGCGGCGTGTCTACTACAGCTCCTGAGGTGGTCCGATCGCGACCCAGCCGATAGCCACCGAGCGCCTGCTGCCACTCGACGCGCCTCCGAAGAAGCGCGCGCGCAGGCTGCCGTTCAGCCCATGGCATCTGTTCCTGATGCCCATGGCCGCGATCATGCTGCTGCCGCTTGTCTGGATGGTCGTGGTTTCGCTCGAGACCGAGCAGCAAGCCAACGGCTATCCGCCGGTCCTTTTCCCATCCTCGCTGCACTTCAGCAACTATCCCGCCGCCTGGAACGCGCTCCCGTTCGGCGACTTCTTCCTGAACAGTGCGATCTACGCACTGGCGACCGTGGCGGGCAACCTCCTGTTCTGCAGCCTGGCCGCCTATGCGTTCGCGCGCCTGCGGTTCGCCGGCAGCAACGTGCTGTTCGTCGTGTTCCTGGCCACCTTAATGGTGCCCTACCAGGTCCTGCTGATCCCGACCTTCCTGATTGTCAAGAAGCTGGGCATGGTCGATAGCGTGGGCGGCCTGATCGCGCCGAATCTGTGCAGCGCGTTCGGGGTGTTCATGCTGCGCCAGTTCTTCCGGACGCTGCCGATCGAGCTCGAGGAGGCGGCGCGGATCGACGGCACCTCACGGCTGGGGATTCTGTTCAAGATCGTGCTGCCGCTGTCACTGCCTGCCCTGGCAACGCTCGGGATCATCCAGTTCATGTGGTCCTGGAATGACTTTCTGTGGCCGCTGATCATCATCGACTCCGCCAACCACGCGCCGGTCCAGCTCGGACTGTCGATGCTACAGGGGGCACACAGCACGCAATGGAACCTGCTGATGGCCGGCACCGTGATGAGCCAAATCCCGATGCTGGCAGTATTCCTGTTCGCACAGCGGTGGTTCATCCGCTCGATTGCGTTCACTGGGATCACGCAATGACGGCGAGGTTCTGAGATGCCGGGAGTGACCCTCGAGGACGTGACGAAGGTGTTCCCGGGCGGCACGGTAGCGGTCGATCACCTCTCGCTGGAAATTGCCGACGGGGAGTTCATGATCCTGGTCGGCTCCTCGGGCTGCGGCAAGACGACCGCCCTGCGAATGATCGCCGGGCTGGCGAGGCCGACCTCGGGCGCGATCCGGATCGGCGGCGGCGTCGTCAACGAGATCTCGGCGCGGGATCGCGACATCGCGATGGTCTTCCAGAATTACGCCCTGTACCCGCACATGACCGTGTACCGCAATCTCGCCTATCCGTTGCGGCAGCGGCGGATGCCACGTCGGGAGGTCGACAAGCGGGTGAGCGAGGTCGCGGAGATGCTGAGCCTCGAGGACCTCCTCAAGCGGCGTCCCGCGCAGCTCTCCGGCGGCCAGCGCCAGCGCGTCGCGATGGGGCGCGCATTGGTCCGCGAGCCGAAGGTGTTCCTGCTCGACGAGCCGCTGTCCAACCTCGACGCGAAGCTGCGCGTGCAGATGCGTGCTGGCCTGAAGCGGCTGCATAGCCGCCTCGGGATCACGACCGTCTACGTCACCCACGACCAGGTCGAGGCGATGACGCTCGGCGAGCGGATCGCCGTCCTGTCTGACGGCAAGCTCCAGCAACTGGGATCGCCCCAGGACGTGTATGACCACCCGGCGAACGTGTTCGTGGCAGGGTTCATCGGCAGCCCGCCGATGAACCTCCTGCGCGGCACAGCCCGGGGTGGGCAGGTGACCGCGGGCCAGCTCGTGCTCGAGCGGCCGGGGATTCAGGACGGCGACGTGGTCGTGGGGCTCCGTCCGGAGGCGATGCGACCGGTGGTGGATGGAATGCCAGCGCTTGACTTCCGCGTCGATGTGGTCGAGCCGCTGGGGGACGAGGTAATCGTCCACGGCGCCCTTGCGGCCGAGCTGATCGCGGTAGACACCGATGCGACGGATGGACAGGTTGGTTCAATGGATGGGACCGGGATCGAAGCGGTGGCGCGGCTCGATCCTCGTCAACGGCCGGTCGAGGGGAGCACGATCCGGCTCGGCATCGATGCTGGTGACGTGCACGTCTTCGATTCCCGGACCGGGCTGGCGATCAATCCCTGACCACCCTCATGGATGCGACAGCTGATGCCGTGCCGGTCTGATTGCTACCGAGCAAGAATGACGGGGCGATGACCGATCGCCGGTCCGGCGATGTCTTGAGCGACGCGGAGCGGGCCGTCACTCAGAGGTTGCGCGATGAAATCGGGCGGTTCAACCTCGAGACGACGGGCATCGCAGAATTTCACGAGCTGCTACGAGCCGACTACGACGACAACGGTGACCTGCTCGCGGGCGTCTATGGCTGGAGCTGGGGCGGAACCTGTTGGATCGAAGCGCTGTGGGTCCGCAAGGACGTGCGGCGGCGGGGTGTTGGCAGTCGGCTACTGGCTGCCGCGGAGGCGGAGGCTCGGCGACATGGTTGTGAGCAGCTCGCGCTTGACACTCACACGTTTCAAGCGCCAGCGTTCTATGAGCGGCACGGCTTCGAGGTCGTGGGCGTGCTTGCGGACTATCCGAAGGGACATTCGAAGCTGTTCTTGCGCAAGCGTCTCCGGCGGTAAGCGCACCGCGCGAGACTGCCTCACGGGGGTTAGCGCCGACACCACGACATTTCAGCCGGCGAGCCCAACCGGGAAGGGTTCACCAGCATTCGCGCGTGATTCACGGTGGCTCCACGCCGGGTTGGGATGGTTCGGGGCCGATGGTCACCGTAATTCTCTCCCCGCACCTCGACGACGCGGTGCTCTCGTGCTGGCATGTGCTCACGCAACCGAACGAGGTGGCGGTCATCAACGTGTTCGCGGGCGTGCCGGCGAACGCCGATGGACCAGCGTGGTGGGATCGGTACACGGGTGCGACGGACTCGGCGCAGCGGGCGCGGGACCGCGTCGAGGAGGATCGGCGGGCCCTCGCCCTCGCGGGCCGCGGCGCGGTCAACCTGGAGTTGCTCGACGATCAGTACCGCCACGGCGAACAGCCGCTCGCCCCGGTCACCGCTCGGCTCAAACGGCTAGTCGCGCCCGGCGCTCGGGTCTACGCACCGGCCGCGTTCGCGAACCACGTCGACCATGTGCTCGTGCGCGAGGCGGCGCTCGAGCTGCGAGCGGCGGGTTTCGCGGTGTGCCTGTATGCCGACCTGCCGCACGCAAATCTCCACGGCTGGCCGGCCTGGGTGACGGGCCGACGTGTGGCCTCGACAAGTGATCTGGCGGCCGTGATGTGGGAGCGCTTGCTGACGACGATCCGGGTCTCATCTGAGGACATGACCGTAACTGTGCACGCGCTCGCTCCCCGCTCCCTTGCGTGCAAGCTCGAGGCGGTGCATGCGTACCGCACGCAGCTCGAGGGTTTGGCCGAGCTCTCGGGTCGGCCGCTGGGGGATCGCGAGACGCTCGGCTACGAGGTGACGTGGTCGCTTGCTAGCGCTAGCGTGGCTGCGGCTGCGCCCGCTTGCGCAGTCCCTCGCGGAGCCTCTCCTCGGTGACGCCCGCGGTCATGCGCTCGACGATCGCCTCGGCTGCGGTCAGGTGCTCGTCGGGGTCGTCTGCCAGCGGAGCGAGGGCAGCGTGAGCTTCCCACTCGACGGCCGGGATGCCGTAGTCGTGGGCGAGCTGGCGCGCGCGGTCGAGCCTGGTGAAGGCGCCAGGAGACTCGCCGCGGGCGCTCAGGCAGAGCCCAAGGACCAGCTCGCTGATCGCAGCTGCCTCCCGCCACCCCGAGCGGGACGCCGCCTCCAGGATCGGGGTCATCAAGGCCTCGCCGCGCTCGGGCGCGCCAGTGGCGAGCAGCACTCGGGCGACGGCGGCGTGCGCGTGCGTCCCGAACAGGAATGCAGATCCGGGCGGCGCGGTCACCTCCGCAAGGATGTGCTCGGCTCTGGCCGCCAGCGCGCTCGCTCCGGTCTCGTCGCGGAGCAGCAGGTGCGCCCACCCGAGCTGCCCGAGGCATCGCGCAATCTCGTTCCGAGCCCCGATCTGCTCGGCTGCGGCCAGCCCCGGGGCCAGCACCTCGGCGGCGGTCTCCGCGACGCGCAGGTCGAGCAGCGCCGAGCCGAGCGTGGCGGCAACCCAGCCCTCCCACCCCACGTCGGCCGACAGCCCAAGGGCCTTCCGGCCTGCGCCCAATGCTTCGCCATAGGAGCCGCGGCTGCGGTGCAGCCAGCAGGACGCGTCGAGCGTCAGCATCTCGGCGAGAGGATCGCGCGCACGCCGGTTGACCGCGATCGCCCGCGCGAGCCGGTCGCCCGCCTCGTCCCAGCGCGCTCTGGCGATCGGCACGAACGCGGCCTCCAGCAGCGTCCACTGCAGATACCAGAGATCGTCGCGCTCGCCCCACAGGAGTTCGAGCTCCGTGGTGAGCTCCTTGAGCCGGTCGATGTCGCCGATCTGCCACGCGGCGAGCTTGATGCTGTCCATAGCGCGACCCACAGCGAGTGGATCGCCGGTGCTGCGGGCCAGCGCGAGCGCGCGCTCCCCGAGCTGTAGGGCGCGGTCGAACTCGAGCACGTGCGAGGAGATCACCGCCAGGCGGTTGAGCGCGTTCGTCTCGGCCTCCGGGTCGCCGAGCTCCTGGGCGATCTCGAGCGCCGCCTCGTGGGTCCGGGCCGCGGCGTCGAGGCTCGATCTCAACTGCACGATGCCGAGCTCGTTGAGGGTCTCCATCTCGACGGCGCGATCTCGCGATCGCTGCGCGGCTTGCAGTGCCGCTTGGCAGTCACTGGCGGCACCGGCGGGATCCCCGGTACGGTGGCGCATCCGCCCGCGCCCGAGCAGCAGACGCCGCATTGTCTCATCGTGATCGGCGTCGATCCCGAGCTCCGCGCCGGCCTCGAGCGCCGCGGTGTAGTGGGCGAGCGCCGACTCGACGGCGTACACGCGTTGGGCCGCCCCCGCGGCGGTCGCGTGGTACCCGTACGCCTTGCGAACGTCTCCCGCGGCCGTGAAGTGGTAGGCAAGCTCGCTTGCGGACTCGTCCGCCCTGTCGCCGGCGATGGCCTCGAGCGCCTCGCCGATCATCCGGTGCAGCTGCGCGCGGCGGGCGCGGGAGAGCTGGTCGTAGATCGTCTCGCGGATCATGCTGTGGGCGAACCGGTAGCGCCCGACCGGGATGGCCTCTTCGAGGATGTGAGCCGCGATCGCCTGCTCGAGGCTCTCCGCCACGTCGGGCGCGCCCGCGTCCGCCAGCCGGAGGATCGTCTCCAGGGTGAACTCGCGGCCGGCTACCGCGGCGATGGTCAGCAGGCGCCGGCAGTCCTCATCGAGGCGACCCAGCCGCCGCAGCAGCAGATCCCTGATGCTCTGTGGGAGCTCGATTCGATCGCCGTCACCGTTGTCGCCGCCGCCGACGCTCACATCTCGCAGCAATTCCTCGACGAAGAAGGGGTTGCCCTCCGTACGCTCCGCGATCGACCGCGTGAGGCCCGCGGATGCCGCGCGCCCGGCACGTGAGGAGATCAACGCCGCGACGTCGTCCTCGCTCAGCCCGGCGAGGCTGATGCTGTCCAGCAAGCGCGCCCTGCGCAGCTCGGCGAGGGCCTGCGCTAGCGGGTGCGCCTGATTGACCTCGGTCTCGCGGTAGGTGCCCAGGATCAGGATCGGTGCGCGCTCGGTTGCCCGCACCACGTGGCGCAACAGCGTCAGCGTCGGCGCGTCCGCCCAGTGCAGATCGTCGAGGACGAGGATCAGGGAATGCTCATCGGCGAGCGCTCGCAGAACCGCCGTCACAGCCTCGAACAGGAGGAACTGATCGCGCGCGGCCGACTCGGCGCCAAAGCCGGTCGCTTGTGGACCCGCCCCGGCCAGCTCGGGCAGCAGCGGCGCGAGGACGGCCCGGTGGATCCCGATGTGAAGCCGCAGTTCGTCCGGCGGGCTTTGCGAGACGTAGTGGCGCAGGGCTTCCACGAACGGCTCGTACGGGACCAGCGACTCCTCAAAGCAGCGCCCGAGCAGGATCAGCGCTCCTGCCGCGTATGCCCTGCGGCAGAACTCGGCCGCGACCCGGGTCTTGCCGATCCCCGGCTCCCCAACGAGCATCGCGACTCGCCGGCGCCCCGCGTTGGCGTCCTGCCAACACCTGTCCAGCTCTTCCAGTTGTGCGCCGCGCCCGACGAGCGGCGCCGAATCGTCGCCCTGCAACGGGTCCGGGAGCGTGATCCGTCGCTCCTGGGAAGGTTCCCACTTGATCTCGAAGGTCTCAAGCGGCTCCGAGATTCCCTTCAGGCTCCTGTGGCCGAGGGGCCGGAAGTAAAAGCTCCCACGGGAGCCGACGAGTCCTCGCACCAGCGCGGAAGTGAGGATCTGTCCGCCGTCGGCGGCGTCGCACAGCCGCTTGGCCACGACCACGGGCGTGCCGAAATAGTCGCCTTCGTCGCGGACCGGCTCGCCCACGTTGAGCCCCACGCGCACCCGCAGGCTGTCCTCGCCGTCGCGGGTGTTGTGCCGGTGCACCGCCTGCTGGATCGCGATCGCGCAGTCGATGCCGTTGACCGCGCTCGCAAACGCGACCATAAGCCCGTCGCCCAGGTTCTTGACCTCCTGGCCTGCGTACGCGGCCGCGACGTCGCGGAGCAGACCGAAATGAACGCGCCGCAGCCGCTCGGCCTCGTCATCACCGAGCTCGCCCAACCGCGCCGTGGAGCCAACCAGGTCGGTGAACAGCAACGTCACCAGCGTGCCGGCCGGCTCGCCGCCCGCGGCACGGGCGGGTCGAGACGCGCTCGGGCCGGCGTGCCGGACCTCATCGGCCAGATCGCGCGTCGCCTGCGAGGGAGCGAGCCGCAACTCCTCACGCAGGCGGCGGCTCAGCCGCTCGTAGACCATCAGCGCACCCGTCCGGTCACCAGCCGCCGCCAGCCGTCGCATCAAATCCCGATGAGGCTCCTCGGCGAGCGGATCAAGCGCCACCTGGCGTCGCGTGTACGCGATCGCGGCCGGCAAGTCCTGGTCGGCCTCGGCTTGGAGGGCGAGCCGAGCGAGCACGCCCGCCACACGGTCGCGATGCTCGTCGCGGCGCTCGTACACCCAATCGTCCTGAAGGCCCGCGAGCAGCTCGCCGCGGCACAGGGCCAGGGCGTCGTCCAGACGATCCTCTGCGACGCAGCGCCCGAACTCCCCCACATCGGTCCACACCTCAGGGGCTCCGGCCAGGCCCACCTCGTCGCGGCGGGTGAGCAAATACCGCTCGCTGCCGGGCCCGAGCATCCTGCGCAAGGCCGACAGCGCACTACGTAGGCTGGTGCGAGCGCTCTCATCGAGGACGTCGGGCCAAAATCGCGCCGCTAGCCCCGGCCGTGGGTGCATCCCCGATTCGAGTGCCAGCCAGCCAATCAGAGCACGGCCATTCCTACTGGTCGGCGGGTCGATCACGGTTCCGTCAACCTCAATCCTCAGAGCCCCGAGGACAAACACCCTCAGCATCCCCGCAAGGGTAAACCCGTCCCACGCCGGCGCGCTGATTTTCACGCTGCCGCCACGCAAGCCATGAGAGACTCACTGGGCCCCGCCGGGGTGGATGGCAGCTCCAATTTCGTGACATGGCGCAGCTGACCGCCATCGAAACACCTCCCTTCGCCCGCACGAGCAGACGCGGCGGGTGATAGAAGCCCATCCCCTCGCGGCGGCCCAGGTGCCCGGGCTGCGCATGATCGTCGTCGCGGGCTATCGATCCCGACTCGTTGCCACGCCACAAAGGCCTGGAGGTCGTCGGCTACGTCCACAACCTCTACCGTCACCTCGCGGCCTGCGACCTGGCGGTCGTGCAGGGCGGCCTGACCACGGCCATGGAGCTGACCGCCAACCGCCGCCCGTTCATCTATTTCCCCCTCGGGCACCACTTCGAGCAGAAGTTCCACGTGCGCCATCGACTCGATCGCTACCGGGCCGGACGCTGTATGGACATCGACCGCTCTGCGCCCGAGGTGCTCGCGGCGCCGATCGCCGAGGAAATCGGGCGCGACGTCAACTACTTACCCGTCGAGACCGACGGAGCGCGGCGCGCAGCGGAACGAATCGCCGAGATGTTGTAATGACCGGCGCCCCGCGCCCACCCGACCGGCTACAGGAGCGCGCACGCGCTTTCACGAGGGATTCGCGGAGAATTCGCGCCATCGGCACGCCCGGCTGAGACCCTCAAGTTGACACCACCACAAACCAGGAGGTCACTCATGTCGGTTGTCGAGGATCGCCACGCGGCGGATCGGGACATCGAGGAGGTGCTCGGGCTGGTTCCCGAGTGGCTTCAGCGCGTTCCCGACTATCTCCTGCCCACGGAATGGGCGAGCTTCAAGTCACTGCTTCTCTCTGATCAGACCGCCATCCCCAACAAGTACAAGGAGATGATCGGGTTGGCGGTCTCGGGCGCCACGCGTTGCCGCTACTGCGCGTACTTCCACGCCGAAGCGGCACGGCTGTTCGGGGCGACCGAGGACGAGATCACCGAGACCGCGATGATCGCCAAGAACACGATGGGCTGGAGCACATACCTGAACACGCTCCAGTTCGACTACGACGCGTTCACGGCAGAGTTCGACCAGGTCACCGCCCATGTCCGCAATCAGGCGGCGGCCGGCGCCCCGGCCTGAGCTCTCCCAGCGGCGGGTGGCGCGGCCCTCAGGGTCCGGGTCAGCCGCCCGCCGCCGGGCCGCCCGCCGCCGGGCCGTCCGCCGGATGCACTCGCGCCCGGTCGAAGTCGTCCAGGACGCGTTGCAGGAACTCGACGGCGTCAGCGGGCGGCGCCTCCGGCGCCCTGCGCATGGCGTCGAGCGCCATCCGGGCGGCCGCCGCCAGCGCCGACAGCTCCTGGCTTGTCGCGGTCAGGCTGAACACGTTGTCGCGGAGGCGCTCGACACGCATCGGCGCATTGTGGCGGTTGCCCCTCGGGTTTGCGCGGCACAAGGGGCATCCCGGATACCGGCGCCGATTTCCGCGTGCGCGAGCTGATGAGGGAACGAGAGAGGATGAATACCGAGCCTGCGGCAGATGCGGTGCGTGCGGTCGTCGAGGGTTACGTGATCGGGTGGTTTGACGGAGACGCGGAACGGATGGGGCGCGCACTGCATCCCGAACTGGTGAGCGCTGCCCGGGGATCGAAGGGGAGGATCCGAATGCGCTGGAGACGCTGACGCCCGACAGATGATCGACGCCACTGTCGCCGACCAGCCGCGGCCGCGGGTTGGTCCCGCGAGGATGCAGAACAGCGAGCCGATCGGGAGCTTGACGCGGTGCTCGGTCCAGCGAGCGACGTGCTCCCAGCCCCACTCGTCCATTCCGACCATCCTTTGCTTCCCGCCCTTCCCGGTACAAACCAGCACCAACCCGGTCTTCCGGTCCAGATCGGACTCGATGAGCCGCGAGTCTTCGCTGATCCGCAAGCCCGCCACAGGATCGCAATCAGCGCCCGAATCCGGTCGGCGTACGGGCCGACGCCGGCCTCGCGCATCACGACGATGATCTCCTCGACGGTCGGCGGATCGGCTGGAAAGCGCAGCCCCTTGTTCGGCGGCGCGGCCCCGCCGAATGACCCGGCGTTGCCGCCGGTGAGCACAGCCGGCCGGTGACGTCCACCAGTCTTTGCTCGGACATGATGTCCTCCAGTCTGTCGGCCCGGGCCCACGGCGGCGCTTACGAAGCCGGGCGCTTGCATGAAATCCGAGTCTCGTACACGCCCGCCGGACTGCGCCAGGGGGCAGGTACCCTCCTCCTATGAGGTTCACGCGCATCACCGTCCACGCCGATCAGATGGGCGGCGTCCCGTGCATCCGTGGCCTGCGGATCCCGGTCGCGACCATCATCGAGATGATCGCCCAGGGCATGACCGCTGACGAAGTGCTCGACGCCTACCCGGACCTCGAGCTCGCCGACGTGCAAGAAGCGCTTCGCTACGCCGCCGAAGCGGTCCGTGAACGCGAGTTGCCGCTCGCTGGGTGAGGTTCATAATCGATAACGCGCTCTCGCCGGCCGTCGGCGACGAACTCAAACGTGCCGGTCACGACGCAGTCCACGTCCGCGAGCTCGGCCTGCAAGCCGCGTCAGATCAGGAGATCTTCGACCGTGCCGCCGACGAGGATCGGACCGTGATCTCGGCCGACACCGACTTCGGAACGCTTCTCGCGGCTCGCAGGCAGACCGTCCCGTCAGTCATCCTCTTCCGGCACGGCAGCCAACACCGACCGGCCGACCAGGCCGCGCTACTAACGACCAACCTGCCCCAGCTCGAGCAACCGCTCGTGGACGGCAGCATCGTCGTCATCGAACCGGACCGCATCCGGATCAGAGCACTCCCGGTGATCCCATAGCACCGAAACAGCACCCCGGTTGCTGCTTGGACGCTACCCTCGACGCCTGGAGCGGTCATGGCGGCACGGCTGCCGCTTCGCGTCGAACGGGCAGTCAGATCATGGCTGCCCCCTCGGCGACATGGAGGAGCCTGTCCGCAGCGCGACTCCCCTGAGCGCGGTGACGCCCGGCTTTAGTCCGCGACGCCCAGCCCCCACCCGCCGTCGATCACGATCTCCTGTCCGGTGATGTACTCGGATGCCGGCGAAGCCAGAAACAGAGCTAGCGCCTTGATGTCGTCCGGCCACCCGACGCGGTGCATGGGAATGGCTTTCGCCATCGCCGCCTGTTCGTCTGCGTTGTGCGCGTGGCCACCGCCGATGTTCGTAACGAAGAAGCCCGGGGCGATCGCGTTGACCGTGATCCCGTCGGCGGCCAGTTCCAGCGCGGCGCAGCGCATGAAGTGCCTGGCGCCGGCCTTCGCCGCCATGTAAGCGGAGCCGATCGCGCCCTCGATCGTGGTCGCCGCCAGCGAGGTGGTGACGATGATCCGCCCGAACCGACGCGGGCGCATGAGCCGCGCCGCTGCGCGCACGGTCGCGAAGATGCCGCTCAGGTTGATGTCGATCACCCGGTTCCAGCGCTCGTCGCCATAGCGCTCAAGCGCTCCCTCGGGTACGCGAGGGCGGGTGTCGCCAGCCCACGCGCCGACGAAGCCTACGCCGGGATCGATCCCGGCGTTGGCGAACGCCACGTCGAGCCGGCCGTACGTCTGAGCCGCCTCGTCGACCGCCCGATCGAGAGCGGCGTGATCGGTCACATCCGCCACCGCGGCGCGCGCGTCGAAGCCTTCGTCGCGAAGCCGTGAGGCCTGCGTCTCGACCCCGTCGGCGTCCACGTCGATCAGCGTGACCCGCGCGCCGTGCGCCGTCAGCACCTCGCCATACGCGAGTCCCAACCCGCTGGCGCCGCCGGTGACGATGGCGCCGAATCCGGTCACGTCGAATCGCGAGGAAACGTTCACGCTGACTGCTCCTGTGATCTGGTTGGCGGGCCGCGCAGCCTATCGTCACGCCACGTCCCGCCCGACCCCCGTTTCGCCAACAGGCCGAGGTCACGCAGGCGCTCGGCGGTCTCGACGACCGTCGTCTCGGCCGGACGTGGACGCCGACGTGTCGAGACAGTCCCGCGATGGGTCATTCTCTCTTCTCCTTAAGCTTCGCGAGGCTGCGAAGCAGCACCAGATTGCTGACGGCCCGGTCGGCGACGATGCAGGAGCACTGATTCGCCAAACCCCCTGCTGAAGACCGGGCTCTCTTCACCAAACCTGCCAACGGGTGGCCCTGGAGTATCGGCGGCGTCACGCCTGAGCGTCCGGGGCGTTTCTCCCTGACGGCGACTCTCGTGTCAGTTTGGCTTGACAAGACGGCCGCTGTCAGCCTAGACTGACAGGATGGACGTCGATGAGATCACCGAAGCGATCGGGTCTGAGGACCCGGCCCAGGGACTGCGTGCCGCGTTGGCGCTGCACCGGATCGCGGAGCGCGTCGAGGCACGCCAGGTCGCGGTCGCCCGCGGTCAGGGGTGGTCCTGGCAGCAGATCGGCGATGCGCTGGGGATCACTCGGCAATCGGTGCACGCCAAATACGGAAGGAGGGTTCCATGACCGCGAAAGCGAGCCAGGTCGGCGAGTATCACCCGTGGACGACGTACGTGTATGCGCGCGAGGAGGCGCGCCGGCGTGGTGACAGGCGCGTCGGCACCGAGCACCTCGTGCTCGGGCTGTTGCACGAGCCCGACCTCGCGCAGGTGCTGGGCTGCGATCTAGGCGCGGCGCGTGAGGCGCTGGATGCGATGGATCGCGATGCGCTCGTGGCGGTCGGAATCGACAGGGCGCTCGGCGCGCCGCCGGTGCCAACCCGCGAGCCGGCGCTCGGCGGGCGGCGGCCCAGCCTGAAGGCGGTCTTGACGGATCGCCTGCCGATGACGCCGGTGGCCAAGCGCGTGTTAGAGGAGTCCGGGAAGGACCATCGACGCGGCCGGGCGGAGCGTCGTTGGTCGTCCCACGCAGTGCTTGCCGCGCTGCTGGCGCTCGCGGCCCCCGATCCCGGCGCCGCGCTGCTTGATGCGCTCGACGTAGACCGAGCTGCGGTCGGGGCACGCCTCAGTGAAGCCATCGGCGGCCCAAAGGCGCGGGACGGTCGATGAGGCTCAAGGGCGTCAGTTACGACGTGGGCCGGGTGCTGGGGACGAACTGGCGCCCGGTGTTCGACCCCGACGTCGCTGAGGCGGGCCGGTGCGGACGGTGACGTCGGACACGGAGCCGTGCGGATGTGTAGCTGGTGACGATCGCAGCCGATTTGACCGATCGCGCGCTCGATCCCGATCTGAAGATCGGTCTTGATGATCGCAAGCTCGCGACGGCAAGCAGCGACCTCACGTCCGTGAATGCGAATCTCCCCACCGGTAGGGACGGTCGTCGCCTCGAAGCTGCGCTCGGCTCGCGCGCGCGATCGCGACGCGCCGCTGCTCGCCGCCCGAGAGCGCCCTGGGCCGATGACGCCGACGACCGGCCAGACCCACCTGCTCGCCGTCAGCCAGCAGGAGCAAGCAAACTCCCATGTCCAGTCTGAGAACCTCTATCTTCGTCGTCTGGGGCGCGTTCTGGATCTACTGGCTCGTCTCCGCCACCAACGCCAAGGAGAGCTCCCGGCGAGGGGGCTGGCGGCTCCGAGGCGTCAGCCTGATCATCATCGTGGTGGCCAGCGTGGTCATTCGGAGGGTTCATAGCAGCCTGGCCATTCACAGCGGGGTGCTCGAGGCGATCGGCACGGTCGTGTTCGTGGCCGGGCTCGCGTTCGCGGTCTGGGCGCGAATCCACCTCGGCCGCAACTGGGGCATGCCGATGACGCAGAGGGCCGAGCCCGAGCTCGTCACCTCCGGCCCGTACCGCTATATCCGTCACCCGATCTACACCGGCATCCTAATGGGCCTGTTGGGCACCGCCCTCGCGATCAACCTCTACTACCTGATCGCCCTAGCTGTCCTGACGGGCTATTTCGTGTTCAGCGCCACTGTCGAGGAGCGGAACATGACCGCCGTGTTCCCCGAGCAGTACCCCGAATACAGGGCCCACACCAAGATGCTGATCCCGTTCGTGCTCTGACAGGGCGTGAGACCCGCAAAGCCAACGAAGCAGGGCGCGTACGAGAAACCTATAGCGCAGGCCCTTGTTCGGCGGCGCGCACCCAGCCCGATGACCCGGGGTCGCGGCCGGCGACCGCAGCCGGCCGGTGGCATCCACCAGTCTTGGCTCATACATGATGCCCTCCAATCTGTCGGCCCGGCCCGCGGCGGCCCCATGAACCGGGCGCTTGCATGACGGCGCGAGCCTCCCATCTCCGCTCCGGGAGCGCCCACCGAAACCGCAGCGCTGGGCATGACGTGCCATGCTGATGAGGCGGTCCCAATGTCAAACCGGCAGGGCCCGCCGGCTAGGAATGGGTCGCGATGCGCTCAGCCTTCGCGGCTCGACCGATCTTGGCGTCGAATGAAACGACCCGCGCGTCTAGGTGTCTGGCGCTCGCGAGTAGATAGGAATCGGGAAGGCTGATCGGGTGACGGCTGCGAAGCCTGGCCGCGTCCACCGCGATTGCATCGGTCGGCTGGTGCACGGTCACGCCGAGCGCGGCGATCGCAGATCTCGCCGTGCGCAGGCGGTGTTCGTCGGCGGCGGGCGCCACAAGCACCTCAGACAGATTCACAACGCTGATCAGGACGGTGTCCCGCTGAGCGTGCCAGTTCGTCAGCAGCCCTCGCGCAGCCTGGTGGTGAGCGTCGTTGCCATCCAGGGCGCCGATCAGGACGTCAGCGTCCAGCACGTATCTCAACGCTGCTCGTCTTCAGCGTCGAGCTGCGCGAGGTATTCGGACGGATAGACGCCGGTCAGCGCTCCGAATGCCTCATCAAATCTGGGCGCCCCCCGGCGGACCCGAAGCTCGCCGTCTTGGAGCGCCTCGATAGATACTTGATCGCCGGCGTGTAGTCCGGCCTCTTCGAGCGCTGAGACTGGGATGGTGATCTGGTTCTTGGCAGAGATGCGCGGCACACCTTTACTGTAACAGTAAAGGTGCCTGGCGGAGACTCGGGGTCGGGCTCGGCGCTGCAGCTCCGGCGAGCGCCCCACGCGGACTCGTGTCATGACACTCCGTGGTAGGGACGTTGCGCGGCGCTGAGGTCATGGGCCGCCGCACGCGCTTGCCGCCCGTTGGAACGCCGGGGCGTCGGTATTGATGCCAGGTGGCGGTCCGAAGTCGTAGGGGCCGTGGCTGGGGATGTTCGGGTCGGGGTAGTTGGGGACGCCATGCGCGCGCATGCACTGCGCGTGGTGGAGCAGGCTGAGCCTGGTGCTCTCGGATATCCCCCCGTGCGGGCCGCCGCCGGGCTGGAGCTTGCTGCGGCACGTTTGCGGCTGATTGGAACGCGGGCGCCTGCATGAACGCGTCGGAAATATTGATCGCGCCGGCGCTCGGGTCCGGGAAGTTAGGCACACGATGAGCTGTGTATGTTCCGCAATCCGATCGTCCTCGGTGGCGGCACGCCGTTCCTGCCGCCGGTCACCGAAAGCGTCTCGCTGGAGCTGATCGAGACCAGGAGGTTCGCCTCGCGCGTGATCTATGAGCGCTACAGGCGCACCCGCGATGACATGGACTGACACCTCTGACGACACGCTTACCCGATCCGCCAGGGGGTGCCGCAAGCGGATCGTCAAGGGGACACCTGCCTGCGCTGCACCGCGCGACTCCTGATCGTCGGGCGGCAGCTCCCGGTTTGCGCGGGATCCGCTACTCAGGCGGTCAGCTCTGACGTCGAGGCCGGCAGCGCGAGCCTCGACATGCACGCAACCCGCGCGCAAAGCGGGGGATGTCGGCATCACGACCGAGATGTTCCTGATGAAGGCAGGTCAGGTGTCACACGGCGGGGGTGCGCCGCTGGGCTGCACCTGTGGTGGTAGTGCTGGTCTTGACCGTGCTGTGACCGTTTTCGGTCGCGAGTCCCGGAACCGGGTCGCGCGCGCCGTCACGTAGAGTTGCTCTATGCGAGAGGTGCAGAAAGCCGTGTGGCACTGGGAGGCGCCACACCCGGATTGGGCAGGCCCCGAGAGCGAGGTGCTTCGCCAACGCCTGGCGGCGATGGCCAGGACACCGAGCGAGGCCGCGGGCGGCCTTGTCTCCTCCTACGCGATCGATAACGGCGAGCGCCTCCTGCTGTTCGATCCGTTGGCCGTGCCGCACGAAATTGAGGAGCTCGCTGCCGGCCGCGAACCGGTGGTGGTGTTGACCTCGCCGTGGCACGAGCGCGACGCGCGGAGGCTCGTTGAGCGACTCGACGCGCCGGTGTTCACGCCGGCGCCCGACGAAGGCAGCCCCGACGTCGCCTGGCTCCTGGACGCAGCCCGGAGCCAGGCGCACCTGTACTCGGCCGGCGATCGGCTGCCCGGGGTTGAGGCGTTTCCCGGAAGGTTGCCCAACGACGTCGTGCTGTGGGTCGAGAGCCGGGGTGCGGTGATCGCCGGCGATACGCTCGTCGATTTTGGCCGGGGACTCGAGATCCCCATTGAATGGCTACCCGAAGGCGTGACGCGCGAGCAGGTCGCGAACGGCTTGGCGGGGCTGCTCGACCTGCCGGTTGAGGTCGTGCTCGCCACACACGGCGGCCCGACCGACCGGGCCGCGCTCGCTCACGCGCTCGGCTGAGAACTGCGCTAGCTCGCTCACGGTACGCGAGCAAGCCGACACTGTTGCGACGACGAGGGCCGGGGAAATGGTGTCTGCGCGCCCGGTGCTATGGCGTCGGCTCGACGAGCCGGGTCACTACCCAACGGTGCTTGCCGATCTTGCGGTTCGTGGACGAACCCGAGTTTCTCGTAGGTGGAGAGCGCGCCGTTGAACAGAAAGCCGGCGGGAACCGAGTCCGCGTTCTCGGGGTATCCCTCGACCCTCCCGCCGCCCAGGGTCGCGATTAGATCGATTGCACCGGCGAGCGCCGCGCGGGAACACCCCGACGGCGATGCCCTTTTCCGACGAAGCAGCACGCGATCCGCCAGTCAGGGAAAGTCCTCCGGCCCTTTTCGTATGCCGCGCGGCTCTTGATTCGCGGCACCTCCTCCGGCGCTCCGAACTGACACCAGCCCAGACAGTCATCGCCGTCGAAGACCAGTGCTGCGTGAGCCCTCCCGGCTCGAACGCGTGCGAGCTTGCGTTCGCGGTTGAGGACCGGCGGGGCTCCCTTGCCGGCGTCGTCGGGATGGAATCCCATACACCAGCAGCCGCCAAACACGCCGTTGTTGCGCTCTACCAACGCGGCGAACGAGGCCCAGGTTGACTCGTCGAGAGCCTTGACCGTGTACGTCGCCGCGCCCACAACGCTGAGCTTAAAGGGAGGACCGGCCAAGACGACGAGCGCTCTCCTCCTCGCTACTTGCGCGTCCGCGTCGGCGCTCGGACGACACCCCGGTACGGCTACCCCGCTGACCGCGCAAGGCAGGTGGGTAACAAGATCCGGTTGCCGACCCGTGGTGGGGAGAGCAGGTCTCACGGGCTGGTCGCCCTGACCACGCGGTGCTACCAACAGCTTGGCGTTTCATGCATAGCTGAACTGCTCGTGCCAGTCCGGTCGCCCTTCGGGGGTGAGGTCGAAGAGGTTCCATAGGGGCTCGAGCGTGCCGATGTGGCGTGGCTCCTGCCCGTGGTCGCTCGCCGCGTAGAGCAGCTCCGAGCCCCAGAAGTGGCGGATCCCGTCTCGGTCGTGGTGGAACACGTTCAGCATCGGCCGCTGAACCCCGTCCGCCGTCTCGCCGTGGTAGTCCCGGTTGTACGTGTTGTTGGCCGACGAGAGGACCCGCAGGTGCCGCCAGCCGCGCTCGTTCACGAAGGTCACGACACGTGAAAGCGGGGCCTTGGCCACGACCGCGAGGTTGAGGTGCTGGCCTGCGTGCTCGGCCGCTCCATCGAGCTGGTCGAGCAGAGCGGTGCACGACGGGCACGGGCCTTCCGCGAGCGGCAACAGAGCGGTCTGGCCGGACGCCGGGCCGGGCGAATCGTCGTCTGCGTCGCGCGGGAACATGAAGTTGTAGATCACGAGCGCGTCTTTGCCTGGAGCGAACAGCTCAGACAGCCGAACGTCAATCGGCACTCCGTCAGCCCCAGCCCCTTTAAAGACGTAGTCGCGCGGCACCCGCCCGCCCGGGGGCAATTCCCGCCTCGCAGCCGCAACCGCCTCCACTCTGCGCCGCAACTCGACCTCCTGCGCGAGCAGGCGATCACGCGCGGCCCGATACTCCGATGACTCTCCTGGAAACGTGAGTTGCATAATCCTCCTCTCGCCCGGGCGCCCTTTGTCGGCGGTCGGGTCATCCGGCAAGTAGACCGGCCGAGGGCCCGGAATTCATCGATCGCATCCCAATGATCCTCGCGAGCTCAGACCGGGCGCGCCCCGGTATCCGCGCAAGGCAGGGAAGGCGGCATCACGCCCCGGGATACTCGTGGCACCCGCAGACCAGGTCTCTCGTGCCGATCACTCGCTTTGCATGCGCGACTGACTGGGCGCTGCCGCTTCAGGCGCCCAAGCGGTCACAGCGGCGAGATGGCCACTTCCGAGTTTTGTGGCCAGTGGAAGCGGACCTCGATGTCGAGCCCACCGGAGGAGCGTGAGTGTGCTGTGATGTTGGCATGGTGGGCTTGGGCGATGGCTTGGACGATGGCGAGGCCGAGCCCGTGTCCCTCTCCGGAGGCGGTTCGGTTGTGCCCTAGCTGCTGGAAGGGCTGAAAAAGTCGCTCGACCTCTGCGGTGGGAACGATGGGTCCCGAGTTGCGGACCGACAGCTGGGATGCTGCCGTGACCCCGCCGGTCGTGAGGTCGACACTTCCGTTAGGGATGTTGTGCTGGATGGCGTTGTCAAGGAGGTTGGCGATCATGCTCTCGATGAGGACTGGATCGCCGGTAGTGGGCGCGGGGTCGAGCGATGCTCGTATCTCGATGCCGCGCCGCGCCGCCTCCTGCTGGCGGGGAACGAGCACACGGTCGGCGATCTCGGCGAGGTCAAGGAGTTCCCGGCTTTCGATCCCCCGTTCGCTGCTGGCGAGGGTGAGGAGCCCGTCGACAAGCCGCGCCTGCCGTTCACCAATGGTGAGTGCTTCCTCGCATGCAGCGCGGAGGCTCTGTGTGCTGGCGTCAGGATCGGCGAGCGCGACCTGCAGCAGTGTGCGCTGGCCGGCGAGTGGGGTTCGTAGCTCGTGCGACGCGTTCGCTACGAAGCGTCGCTGGGATTCAAACGACGACTCGAGGCGTCCGAACAGGTCGTCCAGGGTGCTCCCGAGTTGAGTTATCTCGTCGTCGGGCCCCTGAAGCCCGAGACGACGATGCAGGTTCGTCGCGGAGATGTCTCGCGCGGCTGCGTTCAATGTTCGGAGTGGTCGTAGGTACAGCCCGGCGAGCTGCCAGGCGAACCACAACCCGACGAGTACCGCGAGCACGATGACAATTCCCGCGCCGACCTCGAACCAACGGCCGTGGCCGTTGCTTATCTCGACGCCTGGGGGTGCCGTGGCGGTCCGGAACAGGAAGGCGGCGGCAACGAGCACGACGGCGACAATGACGACCAAGAGCCCGGCGTAGAGCGCGGTGAGCTGCGCGCGCAGCGTAGCCCGGCGCAGGCGATTCGCCAGGGTGGTGCGGATGCTCATCGTGAGTCTCCTATGCGGTAGCCGCCCTCGCGGACGGTGTGAATGACGGGTGGGTCGCCGAGCTTGGCTCGCAGGCGGTGCATGGTGTGCTTGACCGCGCTGGTGAACGGGTCGGCCGCCTCGTCCCAGACTCGTTCGAGCAGCTCTTCGGTAGAGCGCACGACGCCGGGCGAGGCGAGCAGGCATTCGAGCAGCGCGAACTCCTTGGGGCTGAGCTCCAAGCGTCGTCCGGCTCGGGAGACCACGCGGCGGGCGGGGTCGAGGGAGATGTCCTGGTAGGCGAGTGTGGGCGGCACGGGCGGGGTCGATCGGCGCCCGAGGGCGCGGACGCGGGCGACCAGCTCGGCGAAGTCAAACGGCTTGGGCAGATAGTCATCGGCCCCGAGACCGAGACCGTCCACCCGGTCCTTGACCGTGCTGGAGGCGGTGAGCATCAGGACCCGGCTGTCGACGCCGTCGGCGACGAGGCGGCGGCAGATGTCGTCGCCGGGGACGCCGGGCAGGTCGCGGTCCAGGACGATCACGTCGTAGCGGGTGACCGCGAGGTGACTGAGGGCGTCGGTGCCGTCGAGCACCACATCGACGGCCATGCCCTCCCGGCGTAACCCGATCCCAATCGAGCGGGCCAGGACCTCGAAGTCCTCGACCACCAGGACCCTCATCGGCGACCACCGCCTCTTATCGCGGGGGCTCGGCGAGGCTGCCGGCTAGCGGTTGTACGTGCCATGTGCTCAAGCATGGCGGGTGCCAGGTCGCAACCGGGTATCAGCGCCTGCGACCGAGTTGAGACCAGCCAGGTCATAGAAACGATCCGTGACCCGTCCCCACGACCAAGAAACGGACGACCACGGTGAGTGACGCGACGATCGAAGTATCCGGGCTGCGCAAGCGGTTCGGTTCGACCCAGGCCCTAGACGGGATGACCTTTTCGGTCCCGCCGGGTCGGGTGACCGGGTTCGTTGGCCCCAACGGAGCGGGCAAGTCAACGACGATCCGGATGATTCTCGGCCTGGATGCTCCCGACGAGGGCCACGCGCTGGTCGGCGGGCATCCCTACCAGCAGCTGCGCCGCCCGCTGCGCCACGTCGGAGCCCTGGTCGACGCTGCCGCGCTACAGCCGAGCCGCACCGGACGCAACCACCTGCTGTGGATCGCCCGCTCCCAAACTATGCCCGCACAACGCGTCGATGAAGTGATCGAGCTGGTCGGTCTGACCAGCGCGGCGCGGCGCAGGGCCGGGGGGTTTTCGCTCGGGATGCGCCAGCGGCTCGGGATCGCGGCGGCGTTGTTGGGCGACCCCCCCGTGTTGATCTTGGATGAGCCGTTCAACGGCATGGACCCCGAGGGGATCATCTGGATACGTTATTTTCTGCGCTCCCTCGCTGCCGAGGGACGGGCGGTACTGGTGTCCAGCCATCTGATGGGCGAGCTGCAGGACACGGCCGACCAAGTCGTCGTTGTTGGCCGCGGCAGAGTCCTAGCCGATGCGACCGTCGATGAACTGCTGGCCAGCACCGCAGGTGAGCAGGTTCTCCTCCACACCTCACAGCCAAGCGAGGCGGTATTCGCATTGGAACAAGCTGGCGCCGAGGTTGCAGTCACCGATCGCGGCACGCTCACTGTGACCGGGATGGGAGCGCAACGCGTCGTTGAAGCCCTCAACCAGGCCGGGGTGGCGTTCTCCGAGGTCACGATCCGGCGCGCGAGCCTGGAGGACGTCTACCTTCAGCTCACGGGCAGCGAGACCGAATATCGCGCAGCCGCCGGATGGGAGCAGGAACAGTGACCGCGACCATTACAGGTTTGCGCCGGGCCGGCGGTGTCGCACTTGGGGGCTTCAGGTCCGCGCTGCGGGCTGAGTGGGTCAAGTTCCGCACCGTCCGGGGCTGGTCCGTGGCTCTCGTGACGTCGGTCGTTCTCTGCGTCGTGTTCACGTATCTCGTCGCGAACGGCAACCACACCGGCACCTGCACCGGCAGCGGTGCCTGCACCAGCGGTCACGCGTTCGTCCCCACCGGACCGGCCGGCGAGGCCGTCGCCGACAGCTACGAGTATCACTACCAACACCTCACCGGCAACGGCACCCTGACCGTGCGACTCACTTCGCTGACCGGCTTGATCTCGACCCGGCCTCCCGACGCGGCGCCCTCGATCACGGCGACCCGGCCGGGACGGGCAACCTGGGCCAAGGCCGGCGTCCTCGTCACGACGAGCACCAGGCAGGGCTCGTCTTATGCTGCGGTGCTGGCCACCGGCAGCCACGGCCTTCGGTTCCAATACGACTACACGGGCGACCAGATCGGTGTACCCGGACTTGTCTCGGGCAGCTCGCCTCGGTGGCTGCGCCTGACCCGCAGCGGGGACACGATCACCGGCTCCGGCTCAACCAACGGAATCTCGTGGCATGAGATCGGCAGCACCCATCTCTCCGGACTGCCCGCGACCGTGGATGTCGGACTGTTCGCCACCTCACCTGTCACCTACCTGGACTCCCTTGGCGGCGTGCCCACCCAAGCCACCGCCACCTTCGATGACATCAGCCTGAACGCCCACACCGTGACCAACGGCTGGCAGAGCCTCAGCATCGGCGCCAGCGACTACTACCCCAAGCTTGGAGCCAGCAGCTCCCAGCTCTCGCACGATGCCGTCGTGCTGACCGGCTCCGGTGACATCGCCCCCGCCGTCAACTTGACGGCGCTCGGTGGTAACACCGCGTCGCACTCGATGCTGTTCGGGATCGTGGTCGCCCTGATCGTGCTGATCGTCGTGGCAACGCTGTTCATCACCGTCGAGTACCGCCGCGGTCTGATTCGCACCACCTTCACCGCCATCCCCCAGCGCGGATCGGTGCTTGCGGCCAAGGCGGTCGTCATCGGCATCGTCACGTTCATCATCGGCGCCATTGCCGCGGCCATCGCCATCCCCGTCGCCGTTCACGTCCTCGAGACCGGCGGCAACTACGTCTTCCCCACCAACGCTCTCACCCTGATCCGGATCATCGCCGGGACCGGAGCCCTGCTGGCGATCACCGCCGTCGGTGTGCTCGCTCTGGGGACGATCCTGCGCACGAGCGCCGGAGCGGTCACGGCCGGGATCGTCCTGTTCATCCTGCCCAACCTCGTCGGGCCGGGAGTGCTCGGCCAAGGAGGGACAGGAGGCTTCACGACCGCGCTGTACCGATTCAGCCCCGCCGCTGCGTTCTCCATCTTCGGGGTACTCCCGCGCTCCTCATTCGTCAGCTTCCCCTACACCATGGCCAACGGCTACTACCCGGTTGCGGCGTGGGCCGGTTTGGGTATTTTGAGTGTCTACTCGGCAGTCGCGCTCGCAGCGGCCACCTTCCTGCTGCGTCGGAGAGACGCATGACCGCGGCTCTGTATGCCGAGTGGACCAAGCTGCGCACCCTCACCGCAACCGCCTGGCTGCTCATCGGCGCGGTCGCCCTCACCGTCGGGGTCAGCGTGGCGGTTGCCGCCGCCACCCACCAGTCCCCGGGCAGTGGTGGCGGGCAGGACCCCGCCAAGCTCGCGCTCACTGGCGTCGACCTCGGTCAAGCCGTCATCGCCGTGATCGCGGTTCTGACCATCTCCGAGGAGTACGGCACCGGCATGATCCGCACCACCCTGGCCGCGATACCACGCCGCCTCGTCCTACTCGAAGCGAAGGCAGTCAACGTGGCCGGTCTCACGCTCGTCGCCGCTGTTCCCGGGGTCGCTGGCTGCCTGCTCGCCGGGCGACTGCTCCTCCCCGCGGCCGGGTTCGACCCCGCCCACGGGTACGCGCTCGTGTCCATCGGCCACGGTCCGACCTTGCGCGCCGCGGCCGGCAGCACGCTCTACCTCGTGCTGATCGCCCTACTCGCGCTCGGCGTCGCCACCGCCATCCGCGATACCGCCGTGTCCATCGGAGCGGTGCTCGCGCTGCTCTACCTGCCACCGCTCCTCGCCCAAGTCGTCTCGGGCCCCCTCCGACGACACATCGAGCAGATCGCCCCGACGACCGCCGGGCTCGCGATCCAAGCCACCACCAACCTGCACGACCTGCCCATCGCCCCCTGGGCCGGACTCGGCGTCCTCGCCGCATGGGCAACCGCGTCCCTCCTAATCGCAGGCGCTCTGCTCCGACGCCGAGACGCATGAACACGACCGCTCCCAGCAACCAACGAACAGCGACGAGGATGAGGCGCCACCGAACCACTGAAGATCCATGGCCTCGCACACCGCCCGCGCGTTCCTCTACGCACCTACTTCTCGCCAGGCGAAGGTGTTGGCTGGGCCGGTCGGCGGGGCGCCGCCCGGCCCGACGCCTGTTGCCTACCGTCTTATTTGCAGGCCTGCGTTCGCCGAGATCGTCGGCGAGGGCCGGCCATGGACGGTGCTGATGATCTCGCTGCTGTCGATACCCTGGAGATAGATGCTCGTGATGCCGAGGTTGGCGTGTCCGAGCTGGCGTTGTATGACCACGAGTGGGACGCCTTCGTGCGCCATCTCGACCGCGTGAGCATGCCGGAGCTGGTGGGGCGCGAACCGACGTCTCACGCCGGCTTCGGCGGCTGCGTGATGTAGCTGCTTGCGCGCCGCAGACGCTTCCCAGCGTCGCCCGGCAGTCGGTCCGTGGATCACGCACAGCACGGAGCCAATCGGGAGCTCGCGGCGGGTTTCGAGCCACGGATCGATCTGCTCCCAGGCCCAGCGGTCCATCCCGACCTCGCGGCGCTTGCCGCCCTTTCCGCGTCGGACGAGCACAGCGCCGCGGGAACGGTCGAGATCGCTCTCCTGGAGGGCAAGTGCCTCGCTGATCCTCAGGCCGGCTCGCCAGAGCAGCACGATCAATGCGCGCAGCCGCTCGCCGTGAGGATGGTCGCCGACCGTTCGCATGACGGCAACGATCTCTTCGACCGTCGGCGGATCGGCCGAATACCGCTCGCCCTTGTTGCGTGGGGGTCGGCCCCGGTGATAGACCGGCATGGTCGCAGGGGAACGGCGGTGACCTGCGGCGTCCAGCAGCATGGATTCCATGAATCCTCCTTGGTGGATGGGTTGAACGGCGCTGCTATTCGAACCCAACCCCCGCTGCCACGCTGCTCGTCCGAGCAGTGCGGCAGCCTTCCGCTGGATGGGGAGCAACGATCCTCTTGCTGCGACGGTCGCCGACCCAGATGGCCACGAGGTAGTGCTGCTGGCCCGTATCTGGCAGGAGAAGATCACTCGCGACCATCCCGAACTCGTCGATCAGATGGATGCGGTGATCCAGACGGTCGAGAGGCCCGATCACGTCGAGCCGGACGCGCTTCCGGCCCGCACCCGGTTCTACCGGCGAAGCGTCGGGCCCAGCCGCTGGCTGATGGCGGTCGTAAGCTATGAGCAGCAACCGGCGCGAATCATCACCGCGCTGGCCAACCGGAAGGATCCCAAGCGATGGAAGCCGTGAATATCCGTATCGGCCCGCTCGAGTTCGACCACGCCGACTATGACGCCGACGGCGACGTCCTATACCTGCACATAGGTCAGCCCGAGCCTGGCGAAGGCGAGGAAACGGTGGAAGGGCACGTCCTTCGCTTCGCACCAGGCACCCAGCGGATCGTCGGCCTGACCGTCATCAACGCTCGTCAGGTCTTGAAGCGCGACGGACGACTCATAGTGACCGTACCCGAGACGGTCGAGGCAACGGCCGAGGAGCTAGCCGCGGCGCTCCAAGCCGCCTGACGCCAGTCGCCTGAGCAAGTCCGAGCCCCGCAGCCCACGCGAAGCGGGTAGGTTGACTGCTGGTGTGGATGCGCGCCGCGGGAGCATGGCAGGGCTGCCGGTCTGGTGGGACCGGCGGGAAGTTGGAAGCCATTGCCCCGCCTACTGCTCGGACAGTCGAGCCTGTAACTCTTGGATGATCGTGCCGAGAATCCCGGACGAAAGGAGACCTGGACCGAGCGGACCTGACCGATTCTCGCCAACGGGCGGCACCTGCTGGAGAGCAGCTCTGACCGACGCAGACATATGCTCAAGCTGCCAGAGGATCTCCGCCCTCACGGCACCCGGCTGGTCTGCAGCGGCGAGGCCTGCCGCCTTGGCGGCATACGCAGCCGCACCAAGGGCATGCGCTCCCATGTGAGGAATGGCTGCGGCCTGCCCCGCTGCTTTGGCCGCGGCGACGGCCACGGGAGACCGTAGGTCATGAGCGGCTCCAGTGCCCCTAAACCGGTGCCGGATCTCGTCCGCAACATCCAGTTCACCGCGCGCGAAGGCCCGCGTGCGAACGAGTGCGTCACGCGGACGATCGTCCGCGGGGGCCTCCGCCTCAAACAGCCCCAGCACATGCTCGGCGCAGTCCGCCGCCCACGCAGTCACGATGCGTCGATCAGGCAAGCTCAGCGTTTGCGGAGAAGCCATCCGGCGAATATGTCAGCCGCTACCGCCAGGCTTCCCGCGCTTAGGAGCGCGGTAGGCCGGAGCAGGCAGATGCGCGTGCCCGCGGGAAAGCAGAACTCCCGTCAGCGGCGGGCAAGCGGTCTGCCGTCGTCGGCTGTTGCCTAGAGGACGCCGGCCACGTTAATGACCACGACGTGACCGTGAGGCGCGAACCTGGCATCGGGAGCCAGTTCCCCGGTGCCGACCTCGAACCGCAAATTCTTCATCGAGCCATCGCCGTTCACACGACGCTGGCGGACATAAGTCGCACTCTCGGCGAAGGATCCGATGAGGGAGAAGACAGCGGCCCGCGCTTCTCCCACGCTGCGATTCGCGCCGCGCCATTCCAAATCGAGGATGTATGCGTGGCCGTCGTTGGTGTTCTCTTCGACTAGCGCGAGGCGCTGATCGCGACGACACCACGCTTCCACGTGCGGTCTGAGATGGACCTCAGGCTGTTCGGCCACCCAGTCGGACTGACTAAAGCCCGCCACCAACTCCTTCGCACCCGGGATGAGCTGAGCGGCATCGCCGACGCCGTGACCACGCTGATCGTCGACCCACCTTCTCTGCATACCGTCACGCTACAGCACGGGCTGGCCACCGGAAGCGCCCACGCGCTCTGGCGTTCAAAGCGCACGTCTTGAGTTCCGCGCATTGCGGGTCGCTCACCGTCGGAGGCCGAATGCTCCTCACGGTGTGAAAGCAGGAACGGACGGTGGCATTGTCCCGACTGTGCCGTCTGATGCCCGGTCGCGATCCTCAGCCGCAAGCGCGCGCCGGCAGCGGGCTTGTGGAGCGGCCCTGACGATCGCCAGCCGACTCGGTGTGCGGGCGCAGCGGGCCGTGGTCCTCGCGGACTGGAATAACACGATCATTCGGCTTCTTCCGAGCTCGATCGTGGCGAAGGTCGGAACCAGTCACTTCGGCGACTCCGCACTCGAGTCTCTTGAGCGGGAGTTGCAGGTCGCTTCGCATCTGGCCGGGAGCGCCGCACCCGTGATCGCCCCGACGCGACATGTCGCGGCTGGGCCACATGACCTGCGGGGGTTGACGATGACGTTGTGGCAGTACGAGCGACCGGCCGCCGGCGCCACGCTCGTGCCCTCGCAGATGGCTTCGGCGATGGCGACGGTCCACCGGGCCTTGGCGGAGTACGACGCAGCACGGCCTGACTTCCGGCTCGAGCTGGATGACGCCAGACGGTGTCTGGATCCCGAGCGCTCAGTGGCGTTGACGCCCGCAGATCGGCGGTTTCTGTTGGGCGTGGTGAGCGAGGTCGACGCGGCGCTCGCAGAGCTGGACGGCCCGTGGCGGGCGCTTCATGGAAGCCCGCACACCGCGAACTGGCTGGTCAGTGCGAAGGGTCCGCGGTTGTTGGACTTCGAGACGGCATGCTGTGGCCCGGTTGAGTGGGACTGTCGGCCCTGCCTGATGACGCGCTCGCGTTCTTTCCCGCCGCAGATCGCGAGTTGGTCGCGACGATGCGTCGTATGCGCAGCGTTTGCGTGGCTGCGAAGTGCTGGGTGGCCCCCGAGCGCGCACCAGAGCTCCGTGAGGCTGCTCGCGTTCATCTCAACCTGCTTCGTGGCCGGCCGCTGGACTGAGCCGTCCCGTCAGTGCTGTTCGAGATCGGCGCGGCGCGAGATGCCGATGAGTTCGCCTTCGGGGGTGGTGATGATCGCGGTCGTGAGGTCGCGCGCGCGAAGGCGCCTGGCGAGTTCGTCGGCGGGCGTGTCGGGGCGTACCGTCGAGGGACCGTTCTCCATCGCCTGCTCGGTCGGGCTGTCGGGCGTGATGTTCAGCGCGCTGGCGCGGAGGCGTCCGAGCAGAACTCCGGTTTTGGTGGTGACGAGCGCGAAGCCGTAGGCGGAATCCGCGATCCGGGCCGCGACGTCACCGATCGTGTCGGTCAGCCGACACGTAACGATGTCGGTCCGGGCGGGCTGGCCGGCGGTGACGGGCTCGCGTTGCCGTTCGACGGGGAGGTTGTGGGCGAGCCAGTCGGCTTTGCCGGGGACGTAGTCGTGGACGTGCTCGAAGCCGAGCGTGTCGAGCCGGCACGCGGCTCGTGGGCTCATGTCTCAGAGGTAGTCGTAGCAGTAGACGACGATCGCCCGGCGTCGGTCAAGGGCCGCGGTGGTTGCCTGGTCGAGCTGCTTGAGCGGGATGTTGATCGCCCCGGGGAGATGCGCCTCTTCGTATTCGTCCGCTGGTAACACTTCGACGAGTTGAGCGTCGTGGTCGATGAGGCGCTGGAGGTCTGCAAGCTCGACCCGGGTGCTCACGCTTCGTTCTCCTTGTGGTCGGCCAGGGCATCGAGGATCCACTCGTCAGGCGGCACGCCGGTTAGCCCGCGGGGCGTCTGGTAGATCCGACATTTGAGGCCATAGTCGGTCCGTTCGGCGGCGCCGCGTCGATGTCGCGCCCGTTGACACGGATCGTCGGCGAGCCGAGGAACCGTTCGTGCTGCGCCTGGTCGTCGTCTTGGACGTGGACCAGGGCGATCGACGCGGGGATGCCTTCGCGTTCGAGCAGTCGCGGCAGGTGCTCGAGCAGCCGTTCGTGGTTGGGGCAGCCGTCGAAGTAGAGAACCTCGATCGTCATTCGTCCCTGATCCTTTCGTCGCAGCGCGGGCGTTGACGTCTGCGGACGAGAGTCGCTGTCGCAGTCCACGTGAGCACGCCGAGGAGCACGGCGCCGAGCCCCAGTCCGAGGATCCCGCCGAGTGTCAGCCCGCCGATGAGCGCCGCGATCGTGGGCAGGCCCGCGCAGCACGCGATCGCGACGGCCGCTGTGCCGATCGCGATCGCTGCGGTTGCCGAGTCGTTCGTCCGTCGCGGCGTCAGCAGTTGGTATCGATCCTGGTACACGCGGCCACGTGCTCGGCGTTCTCTGCGAGGAGCTGTCGCGCGAGGTCGACGATCTCCCGCACCCGGGCGTCGGCGAGCCGGTAGTGGATCGTGCGGTGCGCCCGCCGCGTCTGAACGAATCCGCACCAGCGCAAGCAAGCGAGGTGGTTTGAGACCTTCGGCTGCGGCAGCGCGAGCGCCGCAACGAGCTCGCCGACCGTGCGCTCACCGTCTGCGAGCAGCTCGAGCACGCGCAGGCGGGTCGGGTCGCCGAGCGCGCGGAAGTACTTGGCGAGCAGGTCCTGCTCGCCAGGAGCGTCGGGCAGCCGGAACGGGGCGTTCTCGAGCGCGATCGTCGTCACCGCCGAGAAATGATACATGTGTTGATTGTGATGTAAGAAGTTTCTGATATGCCTTGTTTGACCAACGAGATGAGAAGGAGGAGCGATGGCAGACACTGAGAAGGTCCAGCGCCTCGCGGAGCGGTTGATCGCGGCGGTCCCGAAGCTCGGCCAGGACGAGCAGCGGGTCGGGCTGGCGCTCATCCGGTCGTTGGCCGCCGGAGCGCCCGTGTCCGATCGCGAGGTTGCGGTCGCGGCGGGTGTGGCGGAGCCAGGCGTTCGCGACGCGCTGGACCGGTGGCCGGGCGTGTTCCGCGACGATCACGGCCGGGTGATCGGGTTCATGGGCTTGAGCGTGGTCGAGTTCGGCGAGCACCGGATCGAGATCGACGGGCGCCGTCTGACCGCGTGGTGCGCGTGGGACACGCTGTTCCTGCCCGGGCTGCTTGGTCGCCCAGCGCGGGTGGGATCGCGCTGCCCGGTCACCGGTAGGGCGATCTCGCTGACCGTCAGCGCGGACGGCCCCCATCGTGTGAGCCCGGCGGGAACGGTGCTGTCGTTCCTCGCCCCGGAGCGGCCGTTCGATGCCCACGTGGTGCGCAGCTTCTGTCATTTCGTGCACTTCTTCGCCTCAGAGCAGGCGGCGCGCAAGTCGACTGCCGAGCATCCCGGCACGTTGACGGTGTCGGTCGATGACAGCTTCAGGCTGGGACAGCGGACCAACGCGGCGGGGTTCGGCGCAGCGCTGGATGGCGCCGGCATGGCCGCCTAACGACCACCCAATCGAGCGGCCGTAGACTCGTCCGATGGAGCGTGGTGATCCGCTTGGATGTGTCGAGTTCGCGGTGATCGACGCGGTCAATCGCGGCGTGCTCAGCTCTCGCCAAACCGCGGACAGGGTGCCGCGCGTGAGACACGACCCGGGCGGTGATGCGCTCGTGCACGAGGCGCTGCGTCGCTGCGAACGCCGCGGGCTGCTCGCAAGCAAACGCGTTCGCTCGGGCCGGCGGTACGAGCTGACAGCGGCGGGTCGTGCGCGACTGCGTGCCGAGCGACGGTTCCGTGCCGCGCTCGTGGGCGTGCTGCTGCGAAGCTGCTCGGCGCCGTGACCGGCTAGATGCTTCGCATTCGCACGCGGGCGAGCATCGACCGGTTCCGCAGCCGCTCGGCGAGCTCCGGCGCCTCGCGAAGCAGCATGCGGGTGAGCTGGTCGCGAACCTTGTCGGGCGTGGCGCCGCACTCGGCCAGCACGCTCGCGGCGGGACTGTGGAGCTTCGGGGAGGTCGCGGCGAGCAGGATGTGCTCTGTCTTGGGGCACCGGCTCCCGAGCGACTTCGCGATCGCACGGGCGAGCTCGAGCAACCGTTTGGCCTGCGGCGAGACGCCCAACGATCCCGTCGGCCGCGGCGCTCCGATCCCGAGCCGCTCGCCAACCCGTTCGCGGACCGCGTCGGCCGTGGCGCCGAGCTCGGCGAGCGCCTGCGCGGCGAGCTCGTCGGGCTGGGCCAGCAGGCCGAGCACGAGGTGCTCGGGCGCGATGAAGTGATGCCCGAGCGCCAGCGCCTCCTCGCCGGCGTTCCTGAGCACCGAAGCGGCGGTTCCGGTGAGCCCGAACGGCGCTTGGCCGACCGGCGGATCTGCCAGCGCGGCGAACCGCTCGTGCGCGGCCTGCTTGCTCGTCCCCAGCGCGCACCCGATCTCGGCCCAGCTCGCCCCGCCCGACCGCGCCGCGTCGACGAACTGGTCAAGCAGCTGATCGCCGCGGGCGCGCAGCCGATCGGCCAGCTCCGCCGCGGCCGCCAACCGGGCGAGCGGCGCGCCGACGGGGATCTGTTCGGTCAACTCATCGATCCCGGGTACCGCACCCATTGCGTCAAGGCTAACCTGACGAGCAAGGATTGTCAAGGAGTCCCTGACGCCGGCGCATGTGGTCAGGGCGCGAGCCGCCGTGCCGGTGTGCGCATCGTCGGGTCGTGCAGTGACTCCTGGGCGCAGCGCGCGAACAGCCACAGGCGTACGCGGTCTCGGTCGAGGTCGAGCAGGTCGGCCATCCGGCCTGCGAGTCCGGCCGGGTCGGTCGCCAGCCGCTCGTCGCAGTTGAGCATGTGCTGCACCGGATCGAAAGCGGGGTCGCCGACGAACGGCTTGGGATCGATCATCAGCCACGGCTCGCGGCCGGCAGCGAGAACGTTGCCCGCGTGCAGATCGGTGCACAGCAGCACGGTCGACTGCGCGCTGGCGGGCAGCTCTCGTAAAGCGGCGATGCCCTCGCGCGCGAGACCGGGATCGAGGTCCCGGCTGTCGGTCGCGTAGTCGTGCTCGAACCACTCGGCCCACAGCCGGCACATCTCCGCAAGCGTTTCGAACCGATGCCCCTCGGCCGGTTGCCGTGCCCACAGCCGGCGCAGCAGCCCGGCGATGATCACGTCCTGCTCCGGCTCGCTGACGGCGCATTTGAGCTGATGGCCCGGCGTGCATCGCTCGAGCAGCAGCGCAGTCGTGTCGTCCAGTCGCCGCGCCGCAAAGCACCGCACGGCGCCATCGCCGGCCCAGTGACGCAGCCCGTCGGCCTCGTGTTCGGCCTCTCGATGACGCCACCCGACCTTCAGCGCCAACTCCTCGCCGGCCCGGTCGCGCGCCGGCGCGACCCACGCGCACTGGCCGCCCGGGACGTACGGGTCGCCGAGCTCGAGCTGCCACCCGGCCGCGATCTCCTCGACGACCCGCGGGAGCCTGGCCAGCCACCGCAGCCGTTCGGGATAGTCGTCCTCGTCGACCGCCTCGGTCAGCTGCGGAGGGATCCGGATCGTCACAGCGACCTCGTCCAGCGCCCCGTGAGATCTCGCCGCCAGATGCGGTAGTAGAGCATCCCCTCGACATCGGGCCGCGCGGAGCCCGGCTCGAAACCGGCGGCCTCAAGACAGTGTCGCGACGCGGTGTTCCGCGGTTCGACGCCCGCTTCGAACAGCGCCACGTCGCGAAGCTCCGACCGGGCGATCATCGCGGCGATCATCGCCCGACCGAGCCCGCGGCCACGTAGCTCGGGGGCGATCACGAACGCGATCGCCCCCGTCACCGCGTCGATCGTCTCGAGGATGATCGGCCCGTACGGGCCTTCCCCGCCGTAGACGGTGCAGCGGTCAAACGTGCCGCAGTCGATGTAGCCGGCGGGCGCGCCGTCGGCGAGCGCCAGGTACTGATGACTATTGATCTGCCAGGCTCCGCGGAACATCGTCCCGGCGGATCGCTCCGCGAGCGCGAGCATCTGCGCCGGCCACACTGGGCCGCCGAGGAATCGACCGGTATCGGGGTCCTCGAACCACGATGTGATGAGAGGCAGGTCGGCGGATGCGAGGGGGCGAAGGCTGATCCTCGAATCGCGCATCTGAATCCGATCGTCGTGTGTGTTCTTCTGGCCGCGGGCTGCTATTCGGGCCCGGGATCCGGGTGCGCGCCCGCGCGTAGCGCGTCGAGCGCCTCGGGTTCGGTGGCGTAGCCGGAGAGGTGCGTGATCTGTCCGTCGTGGACTTCGGCGACGACGAACCGCTCCGGCGGTTCGACCTCCTCATCAGCGGCACTGTGGACGTGTGCGATCACGCGGTCGCCTTCCTCGACCAGTGAGCTGACGGACACCTTCGCGTTGGCGAGCAGCCCGATGCGCATCCGCTCGAGCGCCTGGTCGCGTCCCTGGCAGCGGGGGATCTGACCGTCCTCGTCGGCGACCCCGCGCCAGTCGATATCGCTCGCCAGCAACCCGCCGAGGTCGTCGAACCGCGCCTCCGACACCGCCGTGAACGCGGCCGTTACGGTCCGCAGCGCGGCGCCCTTCCCCGAGATCGGTGCCGCCGTCGGTGCGTCGTCGCTGAAGGGAGCGCGGCGGTCGGGTTGCTCGAGCGCCGCCAGTAGCTGGTGTGCTTCGTGCTCGCTGTGGTGCTCGGCCCAGCCCGCAGGGGTGGCGTGATAGCCGGTGTCGCGCACGTCGGGATCGGCGCCGTGCTCGAGCAGCAGCCTGATCACGGCGATGTTTCCGCGCATCGCGGCCTCGTGCAACGGCGCGGTCCGCGCCCGCGCGTTGACATCGAAGCCGAGCTCGATCAGCAACTCCACCGCCGCGTAGCTGTCCTGCTCGGCCGCGCGGACCAACTGGTCCGGCCTGCGCTCGAGCGCACGCTCGCGCACCGTCGGATCCGCTGCCATCAGCCGGTGGACAGTGCCGCGGTCGCCAGCCATCGCCGCTGCGAGCAGCTCATCGACCTGGTCGTGCTCCCACGACGCTCCCGCGTCCACCAGCAGTCCCACGACGTCCATGTGCCCTGAGAGCGCCGCCTCCTGCACCGGCGATCGGCCCTGATAGACGGGATGCCGGCAGCCACGGCCGTCCGGGCTCACCCCCCGGGCCAGCAGCCTGCGCACCCGCTCGGTGAGCCCGTGACTGGCCGCGGCCATCAACAGGTCCTCGACCATCTCCCCAGGCGATTCCTGGCGGTCGCCCAGCAATCGCCGCCACGGCCCGCCCTCACCGGTGCCGAGGCCGAACTCGAACAGCAGCTCGAGCCAGTCCTCCTGCGGGTCGGCTCCCCAACCACGGTTGTAGAGCGCCTGCCCGTCATTAGGGTCCGCGCCCGCCTCCAACAGCACGCGCGCGAGCGCAAGCTGCTGGGGATGCAGCGGCATCCTCCCGCCACCCCCGAGCGCGCCGGTCAACGCGGTGAACGGCGGGACCAGCCCCTCCCACAGGTAACCGGCGTTCGGATCCGCTCCATGCTCCAGCAGCAGCCGTGCGACCGCGACGGCGCTGCGGCCCGGACCGAGCGGAACCCGCGAATAGGTCAGATACAGAAGCGGCTCCCACCGGTGCGGGCCACCGACCAGCGACGCCTGGGCCGGGTCTCTCGCGAGCAGCTCGCGGGCGGCGTCGACCGAGCCGCACGCGGCGATCGTGTGGATGCTCGTGCGCTCCAGCCACTCATGCTGCTCCAGCAGCGCTTGCGCTCGGCGGAGCCGGTCGGGGTCGTCGTCGCCGTAGGTCAGGCAGGCCAACCGCAGGAACTCGTCGACCACCGCCTGCTCGTCAGCCAGCGGTCCGCCGACCGGCTCATGGTGAGGGGACCGGGCGTAACGCGCAACCAGCTCCAAATGCGCCTTGAGCTTGGGCCAGCTCGCGAATCCGAACTGGCGAGCGATGACGAGCTGCGCATCGGAGCGCGTGAACCCGGCCAGCTCCGCAGACCCCGGCCTCGCCGACGCGAGCCGGGGGTGAAACTCGTTGACGACCTCGGCGGCACCCCGATCGCCGGCGCGCACAGCGCGCTGGAACGATTTGGTGCCCTTCTTCAACTGCTCGAGGTTGGCGTTTCCGGGAAGTCCGCGGGGTGGCACGTAGGCCTCCTTTCGTGCTGGCCCGGCGTCCGCATTGATCGAGCCGGAAAGGAGACTGGCCGGCAACCTTGATACTGCTGGTCAGGTGGGCTTTGCCCTTTCCGCGGACCGGCAGCGACCTGCGCGCCCACCGATCATAACCCGCGCGGCAAGAACCGGCTCCGTGTTCCGCCGACCTGGCCGTCGCTGGCCGCTGCGATGTCCCCGGACCGACGACACCGCCCGCAGCCAGTCTGGGGAACCTGAGCGTGTGCCGCGCCAGTCGCGCGAATTCACCGATGCAGGTCTCTGACCCAACGACCAGCCGGGCCGTGCTCATCGCCAATCTCGCAACTCTCGTAGTCGACAACCGTCGACGGCTGCAGCGGGATCAGCGCGCGGACCTGCTTTCCCGACTTTGCATGGCGCGCGGCGCGCCTGGGGTGCGCCTCGCTTTGGTGCTCGCAGCAGGGCGCGCACGCACGCGGACGGACGCCTCCAGCCGCCCTCCCTTTCGCCAAGAGTAGGTCGCTGCTCCACGTCTGCACTGCAGCCTCATGCTAGGCACAGCTGAGTGTGAGGCGAGGTGGCGGTCGGCTATCCGGCGTGATCGCGCTGATCCAACTCGTGCAACTGGACGGTAAGCCGGGCGGTCGCGCTAGTGCACGCTCCCCGCGGGAGCGACAGCCACGGTGCTAGCCGACCGAGACGTCCGCGGCTAGCATGAGCTCGCCAGCGGCTTCGGCGCCCGTGCCTACGGAGGCGTGCCGGAGACTCACCGACGGACTTCCGCTTCGCGGGGCCCCCGCGTGACCCGTGCGCCCGGCCGGCTACCTGGCTGGCGGGAATGCGGGCGCGCGGGTTCCGCCAGCGGGGCGCGAGAATCGCCCGACAGTCACGCTTTGGCTGTCGTCGGTCCTGCGCGAATATCTACCGCGCCGCGGTCGGGTTCAAGCGACTGTCAGCTATTGGGTCGGTGGTTGGCGCACCGGTCGCGCCAGGATGTTCAAGTGCTTTCAGGCCTGCATCTGCGATTGCGGTGTCGAGGTGCGGCGCCACGCCTGACACGCCAATCGCGCCGACGCACTGGCCGTTCACGATGACGGGGATCCCACCTTCAACGGGGCAGACCGGCATCTTGAGCAGTGAATAGCGGCCGGCGTTCAGCGGTTCCTCGAAGTACGTGGTGGGATGTCCGCTCGCCGCCGCCGTGCGGGCCTTCTCGAGCGCGGCCGCCGGGGTCATATACGGTGCTCCATCCATTCGGATTAGGTGCTGAAGGTCGGTTGACTCGTCGACGACCGCGATCGAGACCCTGAGCTGTTGGGAATGGGCGTATTCCTGCGCGGCGGCCACGATCGCTGCCGCGTCTTTGAGGCTGAGGCTCAGCTTGGTGCGCACGCTGGTGGTCCTTTTCTTAGGTACTTGTTTCCTTGCTTGGGGGATGAGAAGACACATGAACAGCTCACCGGCGACGGCCGGTGGTCGGTGGGGAGGAGCCCCTCGATCACCAGCAACTTGCCGTTGGGGGCCGAGGCTTGGTGGCAGTTGTGGAGGATCTGGAGCGCCTGGTCGTGGTCGCGTCCGTGCAGGATCGACTTGAGCACATACAGGTCACCGCCGGCGGGCACGGCTTTGAGGAAATTGCCGGCGATCAGCTCGACGCGCCTGTCGAGCCCGCGTGCCGCGAGTGCGTCGCGGGCGCCGGCGATCACCTGCGGCAGCTCGAGCAGAACACCGGTCGCGTTCGGCGCGCCCGCGAGCAGGGCGGCGAGCAGCTCGCCGCGGCTTCCGCCGACGTCCACGATCCGCGTGTAGCCGGAGGCGTTGTAGCGCGAGCTGACCTCGGCCGCGACGCGGGCGGTGATGGCGCTCATCGCGCGCGCGAACCGGGCGCTCTCTTCGGGGTGGGCGGCGGCGTAGCTCATGACATCGGCGCCCAGGGTCTGCTCGGCGGTCGGCCGGCCGGTGCGCACGACGTCCGCGAGCCGCGACCACGGCTGCCAATGGGTCGCTCCGGTGAGCCCGGTCGCCGCGTCGCGCAGCGAACGCTCCCCGCTGCGCAGACACGCTCCCATCTCGGTGAGCGCGAATTGCTGTTCTTCGATCTCCTCGACCAGCTCCACCGTCGCCGCGCAGCGCAGTAGCCGGAGCATCGCGCCGGGATCCGCTCCACACGCGCGCGCCAGCTCGTCATTTGAGGCCGGCGCTGCGGCGAGTTCGTCGGCCACGCCGAGCGCCGCGACCGCCGCGACGATCTGTGAGGCCTTGTAGCCCTCGATCAGCTCCAACAGGCGCGACTCCGGGGGCCTCTCGCCCCCGAGCAGCCGATGGCCGACGACCGGGGAGTTCGACAGCGCGGTCATTGATCTTCCTCCTGCTTGCTGTTCAGAGACCCCGCGTGCCGTTCCTTTGCGACGCTCACCAGACGCGCGATCTGGCCGCCGGCCGCGCGCGGAGACCAGCGGGTGGTAGTTGGAGCAGAACTGCGGCGAGGCCACCAGCCGCCGGAAGCGCTGGATCTCCTCCCGATCCAGCAGGCCGGAGCCGAGCAGCCGGTCGCGGAGCTGTTCGAGGTTGGCTTGGTGCAGCCGTCAGAGCTGCGATCCGCCGGCGGCGATCGGGATGTGACCCTCGGCGTGCACGTCGACGAGGCCGTGCTCGCGCAGCATGGTGTGAAAGCGCCGTCCATACGATGGGTCGACGCCTGCATCGGTGAGGATCCGGTGGAAGGCGTCGATCACCCTCCCGAACAGGGGCGCATCGGCCGGCTCGCAGGCGGGCGTCAGCGGCATCCAGCTGATGTCGAAGTTTTCGATCAGCAGCCAGCCGCCGGGCTTGAGCGCGGTGATCATCCGCTCGAGCGCCCGGTCTCGCTCGGGCAGGTGCACCAGCACCAGCCGTTCGTGCACGAGATCGAAGGTGTCGGGCTCGAGCCGATCGCGCGTGATGTCGTGTCGCCGTTCCTCGACGTTCGCTCTATCGACGCGCAGTCTCTGCGTGTCGATGTCGGTGACCACCACGCGTCCGCGCGGCCCGACACGGTCGGCCAGCCAGCGGGCGATCGACCCACCGCCCCCGCCGACCTCCAGACACGCCCAGCCGGGCGCCACCCCGATCTCCTCGAGCTGACCGATCGTCACCCGGTCAAAGCACGCCTCAAGACTCGCGAACCGCTGCGGCGCCTGCTCAGCAGAGTTCTCGAGCGCGTAGCGGCCGTGCTCGACCCGCACCGAGCTCACCGCGCACCTCCGGTCACCGAGCGTCGTGCCGGTTTGCGGCCGATGATCACGACGTAGTCCATGTCGATCTCGATCCCACCGGCGGCCGGCTTGGCCCACCGCTCGAACTCGCGCGTGACGGCTGCCTGGAGCTCGTCCCAGCGCCCCTGCTCAACCAGCCGCTGACGGGCCAGGACCACCGGGCCGAACGCGCTGCCCATCACCTCCACCACCGCGTGCACCGACTGAAACCAGGGGCGGGCAACATCCCGCTCGAAGGCGAGCTCGACCCCGGTATCCGCAAAGCAGGCTCGCGCATGCTCTGGATCGGCCCACAGCACGGAAGGCTCGGGAATGGGCGGCTGCGGCAGGTAGGGCTGGCCGACCTCCGCCAGGCGCTCGTTGAACCTATCCCGCGTCCAGGTCGTGAGCACGATCGTCCCGTCGGGGCGACAGACGCGGGCCAGCTCGGACGCCACGACCGCGTGCCGGGGTGCGAACACTGCGCCGAAGTTCGAGGCGACCACGTCGAAGCTGTCATCGTCGAACGGGAGCTACTCGGCGTCACCCAGCACCCAATCGATGCTCACGCCTTCGCGCGCCGCGCGGTCCCGGCCGGCGGCGAGCAGCTCGGGGGTGAGGTCCAGCGCGGTGACGCGGGCGCCGGCGCGAGCGGCCGGGATCGCGACGTTGCCGTCGCCGCAGGCCACGTCGAGCAGCCTCACCCCGGGGGCCGCGCCGGCGCGCCGGGCGGTGGCGAGGCCCGCGTCGGCATGCATGCGCGCGAGCGTCGGGTAGTCGCCCGCTGCCCACACGATGCGCGCGGCGTCCTTGAACGCGCGGAGATCCCGCTCGCCGGCGTCCGCGAGGCGAGCGGTCTGCGTGCCGGGCGGTGGGGCCGCGCGGTGCGCTCGGGCCAGCAGGTAGATCGCGGGGACCCGGATTGGCTCGCCGTCCGGCAGGACGTTGATCGTGTCGATGCGGCCCGCGCCGGCGGCGATCACCTCGAAGCGATCGGGCGAGAACAGCCCGAGGAGCTCTTCCTCGGTGATCTGCCCGGGCGGGATCATGCGCATCACCCGCTCAGCTCGGGCCACATCCCGTGGCGCTCCACCACCCCGGCGAAGTACGTTCCCGCCGCGGGTGGCAGCTCCTTGGCGAACACCGCGCCGGTCCTGCCGATCAGAGTAGCGATGCTGCTGACCGCGTCAGGCCGCTCGCCGGCGGGCAGCGCCTGGAGCACCCCGCGGAGGTACACATTCGCGTCGCCGAGCTCTTCGTGCAGCCGCGCTGCCGCCTGGGGAAACCGGGCGTCGAGCACCCGGTAGCTCACATCGGGCGGGTTCTCGCCGGCACGGGCACAAGCGACGGCGGCAGGAGAGATGTCCACCCCCACGACCGACTCGAAATGGCAGGCGAGAAAGCGGGTCTGGCGCCCGTCGTCGCAACCCAGATCGATCACCGGCAGGCTCGGGTCAAACGCGGCGGCGAACACCTCGAGATCCGCCGCCAGGTCCGCCTCGTGCGCGTCCCAGACGATCTCGCCCGGTAGCCCATCCACGGCGGTCCACCACCGCTCCCAGATCCTGAACTCGCGCTCGGGAAACGCGGTTGGCCGGCTCACGCTCCCTCCGCTCGCCTCACGACGAGGTCTGCCCGGTTGATCGCAAGCAGCTGCCCGGCGCTGCCGTACACTTCGCTTCCGCCGCTGGCTGTGAACGTCCGCCCGTCAGGTTCGAGCGTCCCCTCGCCGTGGACGTACACAACCGTGACGGGGCGGCCCGTCGCGGTGTTCAGGACGACGTTGAACCAGTATGAGAATCGCTCGCGGTCTGCGGCCCACTCGCCGATCCCCCGCGGGAGCTGACCGCTAGCGGCCGGGACTTCATCGGCGTGCAGGATCACCCCGCCAGGGAGGAAGGTCAGGGTGACCGGTTCCTGCTGCCCCTCGCGGGGGCCGCTTGTGAACGTCAGCTGCGCATGCCACCCCCCACCAGCGCACGCTCGGTCGCCGTTGTGATCATGTTCGCCTCCTCGTGTGTCAGCGGGCGACGGTGATCGTCCCGTCCATGTCGGGGTGGATCACGCACTCGAAGCGGTAAGTGCCGGGCCGGGTGAACGTGATCCGCACCTCGGGCGGGTTGGGCGTGCTCGGGTTGGTGTCGAGCATGCCGCTGTTCAAGAACCCGTTGCCGTGGTTGGCGCCCGTGTAGATCAGCGGCGATCGGGGCGGCTCGCTCGGATACACGCCGAGCGGGTTGAACACCAACGCCGGGGGGCCGCCCGCAGCGGGCTGCGGCTCGATGAGTGTACGTTCGATCTCGCCCGTGTAGGACTCAGGGCCGAAGGTGATGGTGTGCGGGTCCATCATCGAGTCGACCCGGAAGGTGACCGTCTGCCCGACCCGGACGCGCAGGTGCTCGGGGAAGAAGCGCATCCACGACACCGGCCCGGCGTCGTGGCCGGCGAGCACGGTCAGGCGCGGCGGCCTGAACCGCTCGAGGCGCCGCGCCAGCGCGAGCGCTGCGCGCAGCTCAGCGCGCGCCCTGGCCCTGACCTGCGCGGGAGACGGAACCGCGCGTCGCCTCGGCACGACGTGCACGACCATGCTCATCCCGCGGTGAACCAGGCAGTGCAGGCGGAACGTCCCCGGATGCGTGAAGCGCAGCAGCCAGGTGCCGGTGGGCTTAGTGCGGCTGGGCAGCCCCGAGTTGGCGTATGCAGCCGGATCGAGCGTGCCGCCCCCGGCGGGGAGCGCGACCATCGGGTTGACCTGGAGCCGTGGCGCGGCGTCAAACCAGAACGGAGATCCGGCCGCATCACGCACATCGCCGACGTGCGAGCCGGGCTGCGGGAGCGCCAACGGGGGCGGCGCCATCCCCAGCGGCAGGTAGGCGACATCGTGAAAGCCCATGATCTGAAAGCGCACTGCGTCGCCGGCGTGCACGGTGAGCGCGGACGGGAAGAACGCCCCTAGGTCGAGGTGGGAGGGGAGCTTGCCCGGAGGCCCCACATCGACGGTGAAGGTCTGAGCCAGGGCGCCCGACGCGAGCATCAAGGCGGCGGCCGCGGCGAGTACCGCGGCCCTCAGCCAGCCAAGGGTTCGTGAGATCGTGAAGAAGTTGTGGTTCGTGAACATGGCGGCGAAGGTACGGCGCCGCCGGCCCGGTGAAAATCCCTCGCCGCGTGGGATTTGTCATCGGTGAGCCGGGCGCCATCATGTGCACGTGCGCACCGTCTCGATCGATCGCTACCGGCAGCGGATCGCCCGCATTGCCGCCGACGGCATCCACACGGCGGCGCTCTCGGACGAGCTCGTCGACGCACTCGACGCCGCGATCGGCTTTGACGGCGTCTGCTCGGGCACGGTCGACCCAGCCACTCTGATCCCCACCGATATCGGGCTGCTCGGCCATCCAGACGGAGGAATGACGGTCTCTGAAGCATTCTCAATCTCGCTCAGCGCGCCCGTTCACGCGAGAACCTGCGCGCTGGCCCGCGCGCCGCGTCCGGTCGAGATCCTCAGCCAGACCTACGACGGCGACGTCGAGCGCAGCCCGCTGTATCGCCACGTCCTGGCCCCCCAGGGCTTTGAGCATGCGCTGCGTGCCATGCTCGTCTGCGACGGCGCCTGCTGGGGCTTCTTCAGCCTCCTGCGCCGGTCAGGGCAACCGGATTTCACCCAGCGCGACGCCGACATCGCCGAGGCCATCGCGCCGGAGCTCGCCCGCGCGCTACGGCGCGCCATCCTCAGCGAGGGCGACGCGACCGCGCTCTCGCTCGAGGATCCGGGCGTGATCGTCCTCGATGAGACACTGGCGGTCATCGCGAGCAATCCCGCCGCCGAGCACTGGCTCGGCCAGCTCGACGTCACGCACGGCAATCTCCCCCCGTTCCTGCACGCCGTCGCGACGATCGCGCTCGGCGGGCGTGACGGATCGCCTGCGCCCGCGCCACCGCGGCTGCGGGTGCGCAGCCGAGCGGGCGATTGGCTACACGTACACGCCACCGCGCTGGACGGCGAACGCGGCCGAACCGTCGCGATCGTGATCGAGCCCGCGCGCCGCGAGCAGCTCACCCCGGTCATCGCCCATGCCTACGGACTGACCGCGCGGGAGCGAGAAGTCGCCCAGCTGGTCGCAGACGGCGCCAGCACCGCCGAGATCGCCGAGCTGCTGTTCATCGCCCCCTACACCGTCAAGGATCACCTCAAGGCCGTCTTCGACAAGGTCGGCGTCCGCAACCGCCGGGACCTCGCCCGCGCGCTCGCGGCCAATCAGCGCCCTTCGCGCTCGCACCGCAGAAGCCCGTCGGCATCCAGGCATCCATGAGCGAGGCGGCGACCGCGCCCGACAGCTCGGAGCAAGCGCCTGATACGACCGCGATCGTCATCCCGCCCGCGCGCGGGGTTCGCCGCGCCAAGGACTCTCATACTTCGCACAAGAGGCGCTCTGCATGCTCATCCTCGAGCGCAAGCCCAGCCGGCTCGCACGCCGGCTGATGCGCCTGCCGATATGGCTCTTCCGGACGCGCCTCGGGTTCCTCCTCAACGCGCAGGCTCCTACTCACGACGACCCGGACGCAACAGCGGCCTGCCCCGCACCACGCCGGTCGGCTACCTGCACGACCCCGCGCGCGACGTCTACTACATCACTGCCGGCTGGGGCGGACGAACCAACTGGCTGGCCAACATACGCGCCCAACCAGCGGTCACCATCCACGCAGGCGGGCAGGCTGGATCCGCCGATACCGCCGGGCATCCTGACCGTGCGCGATGTGCTCGCAGCCCGCGACCCAGAGGAACAACAACATCAAAGCTGGGCATGGGCGCGCAACCAGTGGTCAGCCTGGAGCCGCCACCACGACGCCGTGCGCGGCTAGGCGGATGAGCCTCTGGACGGACCCACTGCGCGGGGGCAGTGAACTCACTCGGTCATCGCAGCTCATCGCCCCAAGAAAGCGGAACGCAGTCTTCGGATCGCTTAGAGCGGGTCCCGACGATTCCTTCCCGCATGGTGGAACGCTCGCTAGGGCAGTGCGATAGTGAACGGATATCGACGCGCAGTGCGGCGCCGCCGTCGGGTCGTTCGCGTGTTGCCGCTTCTGCGAAGGACCAGCCGTCTCCCGGTAGACGTCAGCGAGACGATCGCTCGCACAGCGAATCCGACAGCCTCGCCGGCCGTATCGCACTTCCGCTCGCCGTGTACACGGGAGCCGAGAAAGGGCCTGATCAATGCGTTCCGGAGCGCCGCTCCGGACAAGTTGGGAGAGCGCGCCGCGGCGCGCTGTGGCGGCTGCTCCGCCTGGCAAAAGGAGCACCGCGGCCACTGCTCGGCGCTAGTGCTTTCCTGCTCGAGCTGGCGCCGAATCGGACGCGCGCAATGGCGACCAAGCGCATATGCAAGCTCCGCCCTCGTTGTACCTGGCGGACTATCGCTTGCTGATTCCACTCAATTGCTCGGGACGCTCGCGTTCACCGGGAGGGCCAGCGGGACAGGGGGACACGACAGAGGAACATTCTGCTTTGGACCCTCCGTGCGCTGGAGAAATAGTGAGTGATATGCAGGCAATTCGTGAGTGGGCGGTGCCTGGCTCGAACAGGCGACCTCCTGCTTGTAAGGCAGGCGCTCTACCAGCTGAGCTAACCGCCCGCGCGTCCGGATGGTAGCCGTGGACCGGCTACGCGACCGAAGCCCCAGAAACCTGTCGCAGTGAAAAACGAGGCGTGTCGGCATCGGGTCAGCGGGCGAGCCTAGTACCGTCTAGGCGCGTGAAGGATTTTGGTTTTGATCCCCAGCGAGCCCTGGATGCGGTCAAGCGGCTCGCCAACGACGCGCCCGGGCAGCTGGCTGATGGCTTCGGTCGCCTCGTGCGGGATGCGCCGCCCGAGCGGCTGGAGCAGTTGATGCGCTCGCCGGCCCGCAAGCCGATCCTCGACGGGATCTTCTGGCAGATGCCCAAGCAGCTCGATGCATCGCAGGCGGCGGGCCTGAAGACGTCAATTCGGTGGCGCATCACGGGCCGCGAGGACGAGGCCATTGACACATACCAGCTCGAGCTGGACGACGGGCGCTGCCGAGTCATCCGAGGAGACACCGGTCCCGACCCGCGGCTTACGATCACGATCGACGGAGTCGAGTTCCTGCGACTGGTGAGCGGCAACTCGGATCCGATGAAAGCCTACTTCAAGGGGCGGATCAAGCTGACCGGCGACGTGATGGTTGCCGCCAAGCTCGCGTCCCTGTTTCGGATGCCCGGCGGGGGAGCCGCCGACGGGCGCGGCGACAACGGCCGCCACTGACGAGCCGCGCTCAACCCTCGGCCACGACCGGCAATCCGCAGCCAACCAGCGGCCAGCGCTCCGCGTCCCCGCATGCCGATGAGCGCCCTATGCTGGGTCGAATGCCCCAAACACAACCCGCAATCCAACTCACAGGCGTGGTCAAGCGCTACGGCGCGATCGCCGCCGTCGACGGCCTGGATCTGGTGGTCGAGCCCGGCGTCTGCTTTGGGCTGCTCGGACCAAACGGTGCGGGCAAATCGACCACGATGCGGATGCTTACCGCGCAAACACTCGCCGATCAGGGAAGCATCCAGGTCCTCGGCTACGAGCTCCCACGCGAGTCCAAGCAGGCTCGCATGTCGATGGGCGTCGTGCCGCAGCTCGACAACCTCGACGTCGAGCTCACCTGCCGTCAGATCCTGGGTGTGTTCGCGCGGCTCTACAGGGTCTCGCGCGCCGAGCGCCCAGCGGCGGTCGAGCGCGCCCTGGCGATCGCCAACCTGGAGGCGCGCGCCGACACGATCGTGCGCAACCTGTCAGGCGGAATGCGGCGACGGCTGCTGGTCGCGCGCGGCTTGATCCACCGTCCCAACCTGGTGCTGCTCGACGAGCCCACCGTCGGTCTGGACCCGCAGGTGCGCCAGGAACTGTGGTCGCTTATCGACGGGCTGCGAGCGCAAGGCGTCACCGTGCTGATGTCGACGCACTACATCGAGGAGGCCGAGCGCCTCGCCGACACCGTCGCGGTGATGTCAGCCGGGCGCATCATCGCCCAGGGGACGCCTGCGGAGCTGGTGAATGCGCATGCGGGGCGCGAGGTGATCGAGGTCTACGGCCCACCCGCCAAGCTCGAGGAGCTCGAGCGGCTGGCCGCCGAACGGGATTGGCGCCACCGGCGCAGTGGTCCGGCGGTCGCCCTGCTCGGCGCCGAGGATCTGAACGGCGACGCTCCCGAGGGAATCCGACGGCCGGCGAACCTCGAGGACGCGTTCGTGGCGCTGACCGGACAGGAGATCGAATGAGCGTAGCCGGCGTCTCTCAGCGCAGCCACCGCCTCGACCCGGCCGCGCTGGCCGGGGTGATGATGCGCGACATCGTGCTGTTCAAGCGCTATTGGAAGGCGACCACGTTCTCCTCGGTCGTTCAGCCGACGATCTATCTGCTGGCGTTCGGGCTCGGCTTTGGCTCGCTCGTGGCGCACGTGGGCCATGTGCCATACGTCGAGTACGTCGCCACCGGGGTGGTGGCCACCGCGGTGCTGTTCTCGTCCGCCTTCCCGGGCATGTTCAACACCTTCATCCGCTGGCAGTTCCAGCGGACGTACGACGCGCTGCTGGCCGCACCGGTCGACGTGGAGGAACTGGTCACCGCCGAGATCCTGTGGATCTCGTTTCGCGCCGGCATCTACGGGCTCGCTCCACTGGTGGTGGGCCTCGCCTTCGGACTTCAGCCACAGCCGGGGATGCTGCTGGTGCCCCTGATCGGATTTGCGACCGGGTTTGGATTCGCCGGCTTTGGCGTGCTGATCGCCGCCGTCGCCAAGACGATCGACAACTTCAACTACGTCACCAGCGCGGTTCTGACGCCGATGTTTCTCGTCGCCGGCACGTTCTTCCCGATCTCAAAGCTGCCGCCCGTGCTGCGCACGATCGCCCTGTTCAACCCGCTATATCACTGCGTTTCGCTGGTGCGCGACGCCTCGTTTGGAATCTTCGCGGCGCGCGACCTGGTCAGCGCGGCGGTGCTGATCGCCTTCGCGCTGCTGATGTGGCGCCTGGCGATCTGGCGGCTGGAGCGCCGGCTGATCGACTGACCTCGCGCAATCGCACGCCTGGGCGCTCCACTCACCGCCCATTACCGCTTGGGCTGCCAGAACGCCAGCTCGCCGCCCGCCGGAGTGCTGATCACGCTGCGCCATCCGGCGGGCCCCTCGCGCGGCTCCAGCAGCACCGCCGCGCCGCGCCGGCGCGCGTGCTCGGTGGCCCACTGAACCTGCCCCACCTCCACGTAGGGCAGCCAGATCGGGCGCGAGACCGGACATTGCACGATCCCGCCGCCGATGCCTTCACCCAGCTCGAGCGCCAGATACCGCTTGGACTCGGCTTGCACCTGCTCCTGGCGCCAGCCGCACAGCTCGGCGTACAAGGCGCTGGCCCCGGCGAGATCGCCGGTATGTAGCTCCAGATGGACCACCGGATGCGGAAAGCGTCCGAGCACGTGCTACTCGATAGACCTGCGCAAGGCAGAGAACTAATCGGTGGCGGTGACTCATCTGGCACTGAACTGTCTAAGCTCGGTAACCGATGTCGGCGACTCCCACACCCGCGGCGCCGCGAGAGAAGCAGCTTCTGCAAGCCGCCCGCGGCGGCGACGAGCGCGCCTTCGGCGAGCTGATCGAGACCTACCGCGGCGAGCTGCATGCGCACTGCTATCGAATGCTCGGCTCAGTCCACGATGCCGAGGATGCGCTCCAAGAGGTGCTGCTGCGCGCCTGGCGCGGCCTTGGCCGATTCGAGGGCCGCAGCTCGTTGCGCTCGTGGCTGTACACGATCGCCACGAACACGTGCCTGAACGCGATTGCGCGGCGGCCCAAACGCGTGCTCCCGATCGACTACGGCCCGGTCAGCGACCCGCACGGCGCCCCTGGCGAGCCAATCGTCGAGTCGGTGTGGATCGAGCCCTATCCGGACGAGACGCTCGGGCTGCAGGACGGCTTCGCCGGACCGGAGGCGAGCTACGAGCGCCGCGAGAGCGTCGAGCTCGCGTTCATCGCCGCGCTGCAACACCTTCCGGCCAACCAGCGGGCGGTGCTGATCCTGCGTGAGGTGCTCGGCTTTTCCGCCAAGGAGGTTGCGCAGACAGTCGACACGTCAGTCGCGTCAGTCAACAGCGCGCTGCAGCGGGCACGCGCCTCGGTCCAGGAGCGTATCCCCGAGCGCAGCCAGCAGGCAACCCTGCGCGCGCTGGGCGACCGGGGGGTGCAGGACATCGTCACCAGGTATGTCGATGCCTGGGAGCGCAACGACGTCGACGCGTTCGCGGCGATGCTGACCGAGGACGCGACCTTTACGATGCCGCCGCTGGCGAGCTGGTATCAGAGCCGTGACGGGATCGCGATCTGGGCGGCCGGTTACCCGATGTCGGGCGCGTGGCGCTGGCGCACGCTCCCGGCTCGAGCCAACGGCCAATACTCGCTCGGCTTCTACGCCTGGAATGCCGAGGAGGAGGCCTACCGGGCATTCGCGCTCAACGTGCTCACCTTCCGCGGCGATCAGATCAGCGACGTGACCGCGTTCATCGCCCGCTCGGCCGAGCCTCGCGCGCGCGAGGTGTTCCAGCGCTATCCAGACGAACCCGTCGACACCGAGAAGGTCGGCTGGGTGTTCGAGCGCTTCGGCCTGCCGACGCAGTTGCGCTGAGGCGGCGGTGGCCAGGCACCTGAGCCGGCCGCCCCTGATCACGGCGGGCGCCGCCGTCGCGTATTTCGGCTTGATCCGCCGGTGGCACATGCACTGGGGCGCGCGCGAGGACGAGGCACACGGTCCAGTCATCGGCGACGAGCTGATGCCCGACGCGGATGTCGTCTCCACGCGTGCGATCGAGATCGACGCGCCCCCCGCTGCCGTGTGGCCCTGGCTCGTTCAGATGGGACCCGGCCGGGCCGGCGCCTATACATACGCCTGGATCGAGCGCCGCCTCGGCGTGGACATTCACAACGTCGATCACATCGTCCCCGAGCTGCAGCACCTCGCGGTGGGCGACGAGATCCCGATGTCCGGCTACACGATGCAAGTGCAGCGCCTCCAAACCGAACGCGGGCTCGTGTTTCGCTCGAGCAACCTGGCGTGGGTCTGGTCATTTGAGCTGCGCGCGACTGATGGTCACACCCGCCTGATCAGCCGCAACCGCTTTGACGCCTCGCGGATGACCACAAAGGACCGGCTCGTTTACCCGCTCGTCGAGCCGGGCTCCTGGGTGATGGAGCGAAAGATGCTGCTGACGATCAAGAAGCTTGCCGAGCGACTGGCCCGCGGCAGTCAGGAGCAACTGGTTGACATGCCTGCGCGCTAGGCGGAGGATCGTCACAGGGGTTTCAGCCAAAGGAGGCCGAGTCATGCAGGAGACCGCCGGGATCGGGTTGGCGGATGTTCAGGCCGTCTACGACGGCGCGGAGGGGGATCTGTGGGAGTTGGTAATGGGAGAGCAGATCCACATCGGTGGGCTCAGCTCGTCGATGGATCTCGCCGAGCGAGCAAGCATCACTGAAGGAAGCACAGGAGCGGACCTGTGTTGCTGTAACGGGGCGGGGATGCGCTTTTTGGTGCGCTTTCGCCATGTCAAACACATGACGGGAGTCGATGTGACCGAGCGGATCGTGCTGCGCGGGCGCGATCGCACCGCCGAGGAGGGTCTGGCCGACCGGATCGAGTTCGTGCTCGCCGATGCAACCGAAACCGGGTTGCCGGACGCCGGCTTCGACTTCGTCTGGGGAGAGGACGCCTGGTGCTACGTCACTAACAAGCGGGCACTGATCGCCGAGGCAGCACGGATCGTTCGCCCTGGGGGCACGATTGCGTTCACTGACTGGCTCACGGGGCCAGAGCCAATCCACACCGACGAAGCTGAGCGTTACCTCCGGTTCATGAAGTTCCCGAACATCCTCGACGTCGATGACTACCGCGTGCTGCTCGAGGAGTCCGGCTGTCAAGTTCAGATGGCCGACGACACCGATCGCTTCGGCTCCTATGTCGATTTGTACCTCAACATGCTCAACATGCAATTGACCTACGACGCGCTCAAGGTGATCGGCTTTGACATGGAGTTGATGCAGACGTTGGGCGCCGAGATGGCGTTCATCCAACAATTGGCGCACGAGGGCAAGATCTGCCAGGGGAGGTTCGTCGCCACAAAGAGCTGAGCCAGGCGCTGTGCGCGCCGCAGCGTTTGGTAAGAGCACTCCAAGCTCTCCGGGACCCAGGCTACTCGGCTACCTCGCCGCTAGTGTGGCCGGGCATGCGCCTGGCACAGCGCACCGACCACACCACGGAGCGCACGGCCGAGCGCCGCCTCGTGCTGGTCATCGGCGCGGTGGTGTTCGTGGACACCATGTTCTACGCGGTGATCGCGCCGTTGCTGCCGGAGCTCACCCACGAGCTGCGGCTTTCCAAGCTGTCGGCGGGGGTGATGACCGCGGCGTATCCGATCGGGACGTTGCTCGGCTCGCTCCCTTCGGGGATGCTG
>CAVWOK010000007.1:0-242984 GCA_963756585.1 uncultured Solirubrobacterales bacterium
CGGCGCGAGGGCGATCAGCGCGACCAGCCCCGCGACGCAGGCGAACAGCGCCCCACGGGAGAAGGTGATGTACAGGCCCATGCCGAGCGGTGCGGCGCCGGCGGCGGCTGTCGCCCGCAGCCAAACGGGGCGGGTTGCGTCACCGGCAATACGGGCGGAGAGGACAAACCCCAGCGCCGCCAGCTCGCCCATCGCGTTCCAGTAGGTGAGTGGTTGTTCCAGGCGTCCCTGCGCGCTCACCGAATGGGTGAAGTGCAGGATCCCGGGCAGCAGCCGCTCCGAGAGCCCGTAGCCGATCACCACCACGGCCCCGGCGGCCAGCGCGGGCTCTACCCAGCGCCGGACCCCGGCGTCGCCCAACAGCAGCACCGCAGCGAGCAGCGCGCCGAGATACAGCACAACGATCTGACCGGCGTGGTAGGCGTCGCCAACGATCGGCGCCCACAGCATCGACAACAACGTCCACGCCGCCAGCAGCGCCAGACCGCCAAGCGCGAGCCGGGCGCCGCGGTTGCGCGGCAGTCCACGGCCGCTGGCCACGAGGCCGACCACCACCAGCAGCCAGGCGCCCAGCCCCGCCCACGTGCGCGCCTCGACGAAGTAGCCGCCGCTGAAGAACGAGAGCGCCGTCGGTCCCCCCAGCAACGCCAACCGGGCGGCGCTGAGCGCTGCGAAGCGCATGCGATCAGCGATGCGGATCCCGGGCAGCGCGCCTCACCAGCCGCGTCGAGGCAAGCGGCTGACGCTCGCGGACTTCTCGCCGGGAGTCGCCGATCTGCGCCGCCCGGATTTCTCTCATCATCCCCCGCCTGAAGGTGGCCTCGTCAAAGCGCTTGGCGTTCGCCACGCAGGCCTGCGGATCGACGGCCCGGTCGTCGAAGCCGCGCACGGCCGCGGCGAGGTCGTCCGCGCCGCCTGACCAGAAGCAGCCGGTCACGCCCTCGACGACGGTCTCCAGGGCGCCGCCGCCGCGTTTGGCGATCACGGGCCTACCGGCCGCCTGGCTCTCGACCGCGGCGATGCCGAACTCCTCGATCGAGGTCAGCACCAGTGCCCTGGCCCCGGCCAGGGCGACCGCCACCTCGCGGTCAGAGAGGCGACCGGCGAACTCGATCGTCGGTCCTGCCCGCCGCTTGAGGCGACGGGCGTCGGGGCCGTCGCCGATCACCACCAGCGGCCGCCCGAGCTTGTTGAAGGCCTCGATCGCAACGTCGATCTGCTTGTGCGGCATCAGCTCGGCGACGACCAGGTAGTGGTCGCCGACGTGCCCGGGCTGGAAGCGCTCGGTCTCGACCGGGGGGTGCACGACGCTCGCCTCGCGCCCGAAGTACGAGCGGATCCGCGCCTGGGTGATCTGCGAGTTGGCCACGTAGCGGTTGGTGCGCTGGGCGGCGATCCAGTCCCACTGTCGCCAGCGCCTGAAGGTCGCGCGCAGAAAGGCCCGCGTCAGGGGGTCGCGCGGCCGCGCCAGCGTCCGATCGCGATCGTTCCAGGCGTAACGAAACGGGTTGTGACAGTAGCTCACGTGCACCGTGCGCTCGTCGCACAGAACCGCGTGGGCCCACGCCGAAGAGCTCGAGACCACGAGGTCGTAGCCGGACAGGTCCAGTGACTCGATCGCGGCTGGATACAGCGGCAACAGGGCCCGGAACGTGCGCGTTGAGGGGCGCAGGCGCTGCAGGAACGAGGTATGCACCTGACGTCCGGAAAACCGGCGTTCGGTTCCGCGCTCGTCGTAGACGGCGGTGAACAGGTCCGCCTGCGGCCACATGTCGCACAACGCCGCGAACACCCGCTCGGCGCCCCGCAGATCGAGCAGGAAATCGTGCACCAGCGCGACCCGCCCGGCCGCGGTGGAAGATGTGGACGAAATCTCCACGCGCGCAGTCTATGCATCGATGCAGGAGTTCGTCTCGGTCGCAAAACGCCCATCGAGTTAGCCTGCCGAGTCCGTGGCGGCGCTGTTGTTCGTGAGCTATTCGGGTGCACTCGGTGGCGCCGAAAGGGTGCTGCTCGACTGCGCGAGCGCCGTCGCAGGCGCCTCCGTGGTGGCCTGCCCCGAGGGTCCGCTGGCGGCTCGCGCGCGCGATGCGGGACTGACCGTGCTCACGATCGGCGCTCACCGGCCGAACGTGCGCGGCAGTATGCGCGACCGCCTGCTGGCGCCGCCGCGTCTGCTGGCCCACGCGATCGAGCTGCGCGCACTGATCGGCACTTTGCAGCCCGATGCAGTCGTTGGCTGGGGAATGCGCTCGGCGATCGCCTGCCTCGCGTTGCCGGCCCGCTGCCCGCGCGTGGTCGCGCACCACGACATGCTGCCGGGCCGCCTGACCGCGGCCGCGGTCCGCCGCGCGGCGGCCCGGGCGAGCGTGGTGATCGTCCCGTCGCAGGCCGTCGCGGCCGACCTCGATCCCGAGCCCGCGCTCGCAAGTCGGCTGCGGGTCGTGCACCCGGGGGTCGACCCAGAGCGGTTTTCAGGGCCTCGAGCCCCGGCCGATCCGCCCGAGGTGCTGGTGCTGGGCGCCCTGGTGGCCTGGAAGCATCCCCAGCTTGCGCTCGAGGCCTGCGCGCACGCGCGGCGAGCGGTGCCCGAGCTGCGTCTGCGGCTGGCTGGGGCGCCCCTGTTCGACGATCAGGGGACGCTGCTGCGAAGGCTGCGGCTGCGAGCTTCCCGCGCGGACCTCGCGGGCGCGGTGGAGATCATCCCAGAGACGATTGAGCCCGAGCCGGCCCTGGCGCGAGCGAACTGCCTGCTGCACTGCGCGCCCAACGAGCCGTTCGGCCTGGTGATCGTCGAGGCGCTGGCGGCGGGATGCCCCGCGGTCGTCCCCGGCGCAGGAGGTCCGATCGAGATCGTCGATGACACGTGCGCTCGGAGCTATCCGCCCGGCGACGCCGCCGCCGCCGCACGAGCGATCGTCGAGGTGGTCACAGACAGCGAGCTCGCGGCGCAGATGGGCGCCGCCGGTCGCCGGCGTGCCCGGACTCGGTTTCACCGTGAGCGGATGGTTTCTGAATTTGCCGCGGCCCTGGCCCCGCTTTCACGCACGCGCGCAGATCCCGCCGTCGCGGGCGAGCTCGCGCTGGTAACCGTCTCGCACAACTCGGAGCGGGTGCTTGCCGCGCTGCTTGCGTCGGTGGGGCGCAATCTTCCCCAGGCGCAGGTGGTGGTCGTCGACAACGGCTCGACTGACGGCAGCCTGGAGGTCGCGCGGGGTTGGCCGCAGGTCACCACGGTCGCGCTGGAGGAGAACATCGGCTTCGGCCGAGCCTGCAATCGCGGGCTGGGTGAGGTCAGGGCGCCCGCGACCGCGCTCGTCAACCCCGACGTCGAGCTGCTCGACGATTCGCTGCTCGAGCTTGCCTGGGAGGCCCTGCGAGACGATCGGCCGCAGCGCCTGCTCGCGCCCGTGGTCCTCAACGACGACGGGACGCGCCAGGATTCGGTGCACCCGGCGCCGGTCTCACCCGCTGACCTGGTCAGGTCGCTGGTCCCGCCCGCGCTGGTCCCGCCGCCGCTCGGCGCGTCGATGTGGCCGTGGCGCTCGCCGGGACCGCGACGGGTCGGCTGGGCGGTGGGATGTGCGCTGGTCGCCGCCACCGCCACCTTGCACCGGCTGGGCCCGTTCGACGAGCGGATCTTCCTATACGGCGAGGATCTGGAGCTTGGCCTGCGGGCCGCCCAGGACGGTGTCCAAACATGGTTCTGGCCCACCGCAAGGGTCCTTCATCACCGCGCCCACGCGGCCCGGATCGCCTTCGGGGGCGAGCCGTTTGAGCGCTTGGCCGATGGCCGGCACGACGTCGTGGCGCGCCGACTGGGGCGCGGGCGAGCGGCCCTGGACGATCGCGCCCAGGCGGTGACGTTCGGCTCGCGGCTGATCCTCAAGCGCGCGCTCGGGTTAACCGCCGAGCGGGAGCGCCGCCAGCTGCAGGCGCTGCGATCGCTTCAGGGCCGCGGTGGCATGCGGTGAGGCGGAGGTTCTCCCGGGGGTGGCTGATCCTGGGGGCGTCGAGCGCGCTGGCGCTTGCATCCGGAGCTGACGCCACAGCCGGTGCAGACCTATGAGATCTGGAACGAGCCCGACAATGGCGCCGCGTGATCGTGGGCGGGCTGATGCGCCCGACGAGCTTTCTGCCGGAGTTGCTGGCCGCCCGCCCGCAGCTGCGCGGGCACAGCGACGGGATCGCGATCGATCCCTACGGCAATCCGCTGGTGACGCTCTCGAGGATCCGCTCGGCCCGGGTGACGATCACCGCGCTGGGGCTGACGGCGCTCGGGCACCTCAACTGCGGGGTCGCGACGGCGGTGCTGTACACCTGGGTATCGCCCGAGCGCAACCCCGACGACGGCCAGGAGCGGTATGGGATCAACGGCGTCGACGGCACCGCCACACCCGACGTGGCGGCATTCGTGGCGGGCCTCAGAGCGGCCCGCTCACCGAGACCGGCGATCTCGGTGTGCGCGTTTTGACTTCAGACGGCTACCGGGCGCGCTTGACGCAGCGCCCGCTACCGGGCGCGCCTGGCGCAGCGCCTGGCGTTGGACGACTTGACCTTGCACCGCTCGAGCGCGAGCGCTGCGTGTCGAAACGCCCCCAGCGCGGGCTTGGTGAACACCGAGCCCGACGGGGTCATGCCCTCCAGCCCGGCGAACGAGAAGTCCGATCCGTGGCGCTCCTCGACTGCGATCCATGTGTAGTAGTAGAAGCCGATCAGGCCCAGCTGGGTGTGCTCGGCGCCGAGCATCGGCAACAGGCGGGCGATGTTGCGAGCCTGGCCGGCCCTGGTTGTGTCCCAGTCAAAATGCGAGGCCGTCTGCCCGCGCGCCGAGGTCCAGGCCAGCTCGCTGGCGATCAGCGGCTTCTTGTTGTCCTTGAAGCGATCCATCGCGCGCCGCGTCAGGCGCAGGTACAGCACCACGTGCGCTGGGGTCCTGGTGAAGGCGTTGACTGACGCCACGTCGAACAGGTTGCGTGCGCCTTTGCGGTAGAGCTGTCCGAGGGTCCGCCAGGCGGTGTTGGTCACCGAGCCCAGCACGACCCGCGCCCCGCGGTCGGCGCGCTTGATCGCCTTGTGCGCCGCGCGCAGCAGCGCCACGTAGCTGGTGACGAACGGCTGATGCCAGAAGTAGGCCAGCTGCTCCTCGTTCCAGATCTGCCACATCCGGATCGGCATCCGCGGGACCTTGGGATGCGAGCGCCAGAAGCTTCCATGCGGTCCATAGCGGTGAATCAGCGCCGTCAGATAGTCCGCATACGGCCCGGGACGGGCGGGAGAGTCGATGCCCGACCGGTTGCGGACCGCATCCCAACCGGGTGCGTAGAGAACCGTCGGCAACACTGAGATCCCGTGTTGCGCGGCCAGGGCGACGACCTGATCCGTCGGCCCGAAGTCAGTCGGTACGCCACCTATGTCTATGAACTGGCTCTGCTGGTCGGCCGGGACGTCGGCAGCGGTCGGGTACGGCTGCGCGAGCGCCCAGTTGAACGCCACGCGGACGCTCTCGACCCCGCTGGCGACCATCGCGCTGAACTGCTTGCCGACGTCGAATCCTGACGGCGGATCGAGGATCGGCCCACCAATGTCGACGCCCACGAACCCGGATGGAGCCCGGCTCACCGCGGGGCGCGCCCGCGGGTGATTGGTCCGCGCGCCAGCCCCGGAGGCTTGCGCTCCTAGGCCTATGACGGCGAGCGCCAACGCGATCGCGATCGGTGCAACGGCGCCGCTCCTACGCACGTGATCTGATGCGAATCAGCAGCCCGGAGGCGATCAGGGTGAGGCCGAGACCGGCGAGCGTCCAAACGTTGATGCCGGTGAATGGAAGCGTCTTGGATGACCCGCTGCTGGCGTCGCCCGAGGCGATCGTGGCGGTCGGCGTGTCCCCGGTGACGCCGGGAGTGGGCGATCCAGGGGTGCTGCTAGCTCCCGGCGTCGTCGCGGGGGTGGTGGTCGCCGGGGTCGTTTGAGCCGGACTCGTCGCCGGGGTGGTGGCCGCCTGGGTCGGCGGCTGTGTGGGCGTGTTCGTGGCCGTGTTCGTGTTGCCGAACGGGTCGGTGTACTGCTGATCGCCCGCCGAACCGCCGCCACCCTGGGCCAGCGCGGCCGCCGGCGCAGCGAGCAGCGCGAGCAGGCAGAGGCATGCCAACACGGAGCGCAGACGCATCGTTCGAGTATTGCAAGCACCGCCGCGGCGTGACGCACCGCGGAATTGCGACCCCGGGTCAGGAGCGGGTCGCCGGGGTGTGCGGCGTGGGCACCGCGGGCACCGGCGTGGGCACCGCGGGCACTGGCGTGGGCACCGCGGGCGCCGGGACCGTGCGAACCTCAGTGCGGGTCAAGCCTGCGCTCGCCGGCGATCGCGTGCGGGTCAAGCCTGCACTGGCCGGCGATCGCCCCCGACCTCCGAGCAGCCTCACGGCGAGCAGCGCCAGCGCCGGCAAGACGACCACCGCGACCATCGCCAGAAACCACAGCTGGCCGGCATCGGTGCCCTCGCCGAGCGCGTGGACCAGCCCCGCCAGCCACACCAGCGCCGTCAGACGATGGAGCGTGCGCCACCGCGCAGAGCCGATCAACCTGCGGGCGTAGTAGGACAGGCCGAGCAGCGCCAGCCCCCAACCGGCGACGATCCCGAGCGTCGTCCAGGCGGTCTTGTAGGAGCTCACGAACGGGATCGAGATGTCGGCGATCGAGGGGTGCAGGAAGCCGTCGCCCAGCAGCGCCGCCCCATGGACGGCGATCGCGGCGATTGCCGACAGCGAGAGGATCTCGTGCGTGGTGAGGAGATCGGGGCCACGCCTTCTGAGCAGCTTGGTGCTCATCAGCAGGCCGAGTGAGACCGTCAGGCTGGCCGCGACGAGCGCGACGATTCCCGCGGCACGGCTGGTGATCCAGAACAGGTGCGGTATCGCGTTCGTGGCCATGCGATCGACGATGACCTGCGTCTGCTAGACGAGCGTAGGGGCCGGATAAGAGCTGCATACGAACCGCGCTGTGGAGGCGAGATGCGAACCCGACAGGCGCGTTTAGCGCCGGCTGAGGGCGGGGCGGACGATCCTCAGCGACGCCGAAGTGTGGCCCGGGGAGATCGAGACGCTGCTGGTCGCCGCTGCGGCCATGTAGGTCACCGTGAACGAGCGACCGCCTGCAGACAGCGCCGAGGGGGAGGCCGCCGTAACGGCCTGGGCACCCGTGGTGTCGACGAAGTGATGTGCCCGGCTGGCGAGCGTGATCTGGGCCGCGGTCCACTTGCGATCGGAGATCGACCCGGCGTGGCCGGTGCTGGACACGGCCCCGGCCCGGGTGAATCTGGCCGAGCCGAAGTCGGCCAGCGGCAGCAGTCGGCACAGGGAGCCTCGCTGGCACTGCGCCGGCGCCTCGACGATCCATTCGGCCGACGACACGTCGACCTTCGAGACATGCGCCGTATAGGTGAACGAGCGGTGTCGGGTGAGGTCGCGGAGCAACAAGGCGACGGTGCGGCCGACTACGGTCACGCTCGCGCTCAGCTCGTCGCCGGGGTTGACCTTGATCCGGATGGTGTGCGAGGGCGCGGGGACGAGCTCGAACCAGACGCTTGAGACGACCTTTCCGTGCGCGTTGCAGTCGACCTCGCTGCCGATCTGCTCGAGCGCCCTGGCGCTCTCCCGAAACCCGCCGAGGCCCACCCAGGCCGAGGCGAACGTCGGGATCCCCGGCGTGCATACCGCCGCGGGCTGTTTCCAGGTCCCGCTCACCTGCTTGAACTTGATCCCCGAGCGGTGGACCGCATAGCCGGCCCAGTTCGAGCTCTTCGTCGTATTGGCCAGGGCACCCGGCGCAACCGCCAGCGCGGCCGCGACCACGGCCAGGACCACGACCCCCGGCAGGATGTGAGGCGACTTTCGTTCTCTTGGCGGCATCAGAGGCAGGTTCATGATTTTGCCGCGCCCGCGAGGATCGCTGCCGCTCGTCCCTGGCAGTCATACATCGTCACCGTCGTGGCAGTACTTGAGCCGCGAATCGTATGCGCCTTGCACGTTCTGGCGACGACCGACATCGCTGCCTCGCTTCCCGCGCGGGTGTCCCCAGGCATGCGGAAGGCCTGGCCGGCATCGTCTATCACCCATCGCAACCGGCCCTCCCGGACCTCCATCGCGATCCACGCCGCAGTCACCGAGCTCTCGCGGCCCGAGAATCCGCCCAGACCGGCAACGTTCGCATCAGAGGAGACGATCACCGCCGCCGCCGTGCCCTGGCTCGAGACGCCGATCGTCCCGCCGCCGTGCGCCTTGGCATAGGCGATCGCCGCGTTGAGCGCCGCGCTGTCGCCGCCGAAGATGCCGCGCCCGCCGGCCGTGCCGCCGGGGCCGCCCGGGAACCCGGAGCCGCCCGGCAACCCGCCGCCGCCACCTGGGAACCCGCCACTGCCACCTGGGAACGCGCCGCCGCCCTGGAACCCGGAGCCACCACCTGGGAACCCGCCGCCGCCTGGGAACGCGGAGCCGGCCTGGAACCCCCGGCCGCCCACGCCGCCCGGGAACCCCCGGGGACCCGGACCACCCGCGCCCCCGGGACCGCCGAACCCCTCGGCGCTCGCGGGCCCGCCCGCGGGAAACGTGCCGCTGACCGGATGGCCAAGGGTCTCGGCCGCCCAGGTCGCGGGCGCGGCAAGCAGCGCCGCGAGCGCGACCGCAAGCGTCACCGCCCGTGCCCGCGCCGACAGCCGCAGAGCCAGCAGGAGCGCGCACACCACAGCCGCGCCGATCACCAGCGGCTTGGCCCACCCGAGAGCGCCGTCGAGTGTGCCCAGTACCGCCAGCTCGGTGATCGCGCCGGCGGCGATCGCAAGCGGTGCCAGGATCCGCGCCTGGCGGGCGTCCGATAGCGCCTGGCCCACGCCCGCCCCCACCAGCGCCGCCGTAAACGGCGCCAGGAACGAGACGTAATAGGGATGGAAGATCCCGTCGGCGAAGCTGAACACCACGGCGGTGGTCACGAACGCGCCACCGATCGCGATCAGCCAGCCCGTTCGAGGGTCGCTGCGCCGCAGCCGCGAGGCCACCAGCACACCGACGCCCGCCACCACGGCGAGTCCGAGCAGCCAGCCGGCCTGATCGCCGAGGCTTGACTGCAGCAGCCGTAGCACCCCCGTCGGGCCACCGAAGGTCCCGCCGGCGGCGCCGAACCCGCCCGGCCCGCCGGACTGGCCGGCGATCCGGCCCACCCCGTTGTAGGAGAGGATCAGCGACCAGATGCTGTCGTCCGAGGTGCCCGAGATCCAGGGCCGGTCGGCGGCCGGCGTGAGCGCGACGAACACCGGCCACGCCAGACCCACGGCGGCCAGCGCGGCGCCGCCGGCCAGCAGCTGGCGTACCGCCCTCAGCGCGCCCCGAGGGGCGACCCACAGGTACGCGGCCGCGATCCCCGGCACGACCATCAGCGCGACCCCCATCTTGGCCTCAAAACCCAACCCCACGCACACGCCGCTGAGCACCAGCCAGCGTGTCGCGCCTGTCTCGAGCGCGCGCACCAGACACCACAGCGCCGCCACGCAGCACAGGACCAGCAGCTCGTCGGGATTGTTGTGGCGCGAGACGGCCACCACAATCGGCGTCGTGGCGAGCACCAGGCCGGCCACGAGGCCGGCGGCACGGCCAAAGCGCCGCCGTGTCAGGTCGTAGACGAGCGCCGTCGCGGCGACCCCCATCAGCGCCTGCGGCACGAGGATGCTGAGCGGGTGAAAGCCGAACACGCGCACCGACAGGGCCTGGATCCACAGACTGAGCGGCGGCTTGTCAACCGTCATCAGCCCGCTGCGGTCCATCGCCGCGTACAGGAAGTCGTGCCAGCTGGTGCTCATCGAGCGCACCGCCGCGGCGTAGTAGGTGTTGGCCCAGCCGTTGATGCTCAGCCCCCAGAAGTTGAGCACCGAGGCGATGCCCACCAGGGCCAGCAGCTCGGGGCGCGACCGGATCCGTTGTGCCGCCGGCGTCAACGACCCCAGCCACGGGCGCGCCGCCCGGTAGCTCGCCGACTCAGAGCTCATCGTTCGAAAACCACTCCTAGGATTGATCCGGGGCGCGGTGGGCTTCGGTGTACGCCCCGGCGGCCATCACCGCGGCGGCGGCCGCGGCCAGGCCGGCAAGCGTGATGGTGAGGATTGACATCTTCGCCAGCAGGATCGGGCCCCCGCCGAAGCGCGGCCCAAGAGGTCGCTAAGACGAGCGTAGGAGGGGATCACCGATGGCGATCTTCATCACATAGCGGTAAAGGTCGACCACATTCCCCCTATTCAGCCAGACCGGCGCCCACCGCCAACCCAGCCAGCACGGCCGCATCGCTGGCTCGGCGACGAACGACGTGGCGTGCACGCGGCCTTAGAGTAAGAGTCAGACCGATCTTGAGAACCAGGAGTTCTGAAAAATGTCCGCCACCAGCAACAGCTTTGACGCCCGCGCGGAACTCCGCGTCGGCGATCGCACCTACGAGATCTTCCGGCTCGATGCGCTCCAGTCGCGCTACGACGTAGCCCGCCTGCCGTTCTCGCTCAAGGTCCTGCTCGAGAACCTGCTCCGCAACGAAGACGGGGACCTGGTCCGCAAGCCGGACATCGAGGCGCTCGCGACCTGGAACGCGGCTGCCGAGCCGAGCGCCGAGATCGCCTTGACGCCGGCGCGGGTGGTCATGCAGGACTTCACCGGCGTCCCCGCGGTCGTCGATCTCGCGGCGATGCGCGACGCGATGCGCGACCTCGGCGGCCCGCAGAGCTCGATCAACCCGCTCGTCCCGGCCGAGCTGGTCATCGACCATTCCGTCCAGGTCGACGTGTTCGGCTCGCCGAATGCCTTCCAGCGCAACGCCGAGCTCGAGTTCGAGCGCAACAAGGAGCGCTATGCGTTTTTGCGCTGGGGACAGGGAGCGTTTGACAACTTCAGCGTCGTCCCGCCGGACACCGGGATCGTGCACCAGGTCAACCTCGAATATCTGTCCCGGGTCGTGTTCGTCGACGGGGGCGATGACGCGAACCGGCCGCTGCGCGCCTACCCGGACACGCTCGTCGGAACCGACTCCCACACCACGATGGTCAACGGGCTCGGCGTGCTCGGCTGGGGCGTGGGCGGGATCGAGGCCGAAGCCGCGATGCTCGGCCAGCCGATGTCGATGCTGATCCCGCAGGTGCTCGGTTTCAAGCTGACGGGGGAGCTGCACGAGGGCGCGACCGCCACTGACCTGGTTCTGACCGTGACCGAGAAGCTGCGCGAGCGCGGTGTGGTCGGCAAGTTCGTGGAGTTCTACGGCCAGGGGCTGGCGCGCCTGCCGCTCGCCGACCGGGCCACGATCGGCAACATGTCGCCGGAGTTCGGCTCGACCTGCGCGATCTTCCCGCTCGACGCCGAGACGATCCGCTACCTGGAGTTCACCGGACGGCCCACCGAGCAGCTCGAGCTGGTCGAGGCCTACGCCCGCGAGCAGGGCCTGTGGCACGACGCGCGATCCGAGGAGCCCACTTTCTCAGACCAGATCGAGCTCGACCTGGGCGATGTGGTGCCGAGCATCGCCGGCCCCAAGCGCCCCCAGGACCGCGTCTCGCTCACCGAGTCCAAGCCCGCCTTCCGCATGGCGCTCGAGGGGATGCTCCCCGACGATGACGGCGAGGACGAGTCGCTCGCGGAGTCCTTCCCGGCGTCGGATCCCGTCTCGACGCACGTTCCCAACGGCGACGGCCACGCCCCGATCGGAGGGACCGGGGGGACACAGGTGGCGGAACGACGCACAGCCAATACCCCGGTCACCCTCGAAGACGGCACTGAGACCGAGCTCGACCACGGCCACGTCGTGATCGCCGCGATCACCAGCTGCACCAACACCTCGAACCCGTCAGTCATGGTTGGAGCGGGGATCCTCGCCCGCAACGCGGTCCAGCATGGGCTCAAGGTCAAGCCGTGGGTCAAGACCTCGCTGGCCCCGGGCTCGAAGGTGGTCTCCCAGTACCTCGACCGCGCCGGCCTGACCGAGTACCTCGACGAGCTCGGCTTCAACCTGGTCGGCTACGGCTGTACGACCTGCATCGGCAACAGCGGCCCGCTGCCGGCGGAGATCTCGGATGTCGTCAACGCCGAGGACCTGGCGGTGGTCTCGGTCCTGTCGGGTAATCGCAATTTCGAGGGGCGCATCAACCCGGACGTGAAGATGAACTACCTGGCCTCGCCGCCGCTGTGCGTGGCCTACGCGCTCGCCGGCACGATGGACATCGACCTCTACGACGAGCCGCTGGGCGAGGGGCGCGACGGCGAGCCGGTGTACCTCAAGGACATCTGGCCCCCAGCCGCCGAGGTCGCCCACACCGTGCAAGACGCGGTCCGGTCAGACATGTTCCACAAGAGCTACGGCGAGGTCTTCGACGGCGACGAGCGCTGGAATTCGCTCGAGGTCCCCGGCGGGGAGAGCTTCGCCTGGGACGAGAGCTCGACCTACGTGCGCAAGCCGCCGTTCTTCGACGACCTGCCCATCGAGCCCGAGCCGCTGCAGGACATCGAGGGCGCCCGCGTGCTCGCGGTCCTGGGCGACAGCGTCACCACCGACCACATCTCCCCCGCGGGCTCGATCAAGCGCGACAGCCCCGCCGGCCGGTACCTGATCGAGCACGGCGTCGAGCCCAGGGACTTCAACTCCTACGGCTCGCGGCGCGGCAACCACGAAGTGATGATGCGCGGGACGTTCGCGAACATCCGCCTGCGCAACCAGCTCGCGCCCGGCACCGAAGGCGGCGTGACGCTCTACCTGAACAGCGACGGAGACCCCGAGCAGATGACGATCTACGACGCCGCGATGCGCTACCTCGAACAGGACACGCCGCTGGTGGTGCTCGCGGGCAAGGAATACGGCTCGGGATCCTCGCGCGACTGGGCGGCCAAGGGGACGCGCCTGCTGGGGGTGCGGGCGGTGATCGCGCAGAGCTTTGAGCGCATCCACCGCTCGAATCTGGTGGGGATGGGAGTGCTGCCGCTGCAGTTCTCAGACGGCGACTCGGTGCAGTCGCTGGGGCTGTCGGGCAAGGAGAAGTTCACGATCGCCGGGATCGCCGACCGCGACGAGGTCCCTCGCCGGCTGACGGTCAGGGCCGACGATCGCGAATTCGAGGTCACCGTGCGGATCGACACCCCCAAGGAGCAGCGCTACTTCCGCCACGGCGGGATCCTCCAGTACGTCCTGCGCGAGCTGCTCCGCACCTAGCTCGCGCCGCCGCCGACCGCCTAGCTCGCGCCGCCGCCGACCGCCGACCACTAGCCTTCGCGCCGTGCCCGCTCCCGAGCTCCTCCAAAAGCTGCTCACCTCGGCCGGTCCGTCCGGCCACGAGACCGATCCTGCCCGAGTGTGGCGCGAGAGCTGCGAGAAGTTCGCCGCCGAGGTGCGCGCCGATCACGTCGGCTCCTCGATGGCGCGCGTGCCGGGCACCGCGGGCGGCCCGACGCTGGCGGTGATCGGTCACATCGACGAGATCGGGATCCACATCTCGCATATCGACGACGAGGGCTACCTGCATTTCGGGGAGGTCGGTGGCTGGGACCCGGTGATCCTGATCGGCCAACGGGTCCGGATCGCCACCCGGGAGGGGTCGGTGCCGGGGGTGATCGGGCGCAAGCCGATCCACCTGCTCAAGGGCCCTGACCGCGAGAAGGTTCCCCAGATCAAGGACCTGCACATCGACATCGGCGCCAAGGACACCGACGGCGCCCGCGAGCTGGTGCGGATCGGCGACGTCGGGGTGATCGACGTTCAGCCGGAGCTGCTGCCCAACGACCGGCTGGTCTCGCGCGCGCTCGACAACCGGATCGGCTGCTTCGTCGCCGCCGAGACGGCGCGACTGGTGGCGCAGGACGGCGGTGCTCCGGGGGATGTCCTGGCGCTGGCCGTAGTGCAGGAGGAGACGAGCTTCGCCGGTGCCCGGACCAGCGCCTTCGCGCTCGAGCCCGACCTGGCGGTGGTCGTCGATGTCACGCACGCCACCGATCAGCCCGGCGTCGACCTCGGCCCGGTCACCAAGCATGCGCTCGATTCCGGTCCGGTGATCGCTCGCGGTACCTCGCTTCACCCGCGCGTCTCGGAGCTTCTGTACGAGACCGCCGAGCAGGAGAAGCTGCCGTTCACGGTCGAGTCGCTGGGGCGATCGACCGGCACCGATGCCGACGCCGTTCACGTGTCGCGCGTGGGTGTCCCCACCGGGGTCGTGTCGGTGCCGCTGCGCTACATGCACTCGCCGGTGGAGCTCGTGTCGCTGGCGGACATCGAGACCGCGGCCAAGCTGATTGCCGCCTTCGCCCAGCGCCTGGAGGACGGCATGTCGTTCGAGCGCTGAGCGCCCGGCGCGGGTGGCCGTGCTGCTCCTGTTCGACATCGACGGCACGCTGCTCGGCGGCGCCGTCGGCGCGCACCGCGACGCGCTGTATGCGGCGCTGCTCGAGGTCCACGGCGTCGACGCATCTTCGATGCACGTGACTCTCCATCCTGCAGGACGTACCGATGGCGAGATTGCCCGCGCGCTGCTGTTGCAGGCCGGCGTCTCGGCGCTGCGAATCGACGAGCGGGCCGCGGCCGTGCGCGCGGAGTGTTGCCGTGCCTACGCCGAGCTCTGCCCGCCGTCGTTGGCCGACCGCGTGCTACCGGGCATCCCCGAGCTGCTGCAGTGGCTGTCGAGCTACGACCACGTGCGGCTGTCGCTGGTCACCGGAAACTACGAGCCGATCGCGCGGCTCAAGCTCGCGCGGGCCGGGTTGGGGCGCCACTTCCCCTCCCATCAGGGGGGTTTCGGATCAGACGCCGAGGATCGGGCGGCGCTGCCCGGGATCGCCCGCCGCCGCGCTGGATCTGACGGTGTCTCCTACCCCCGAAAGAAGACGATCGTGATCGGCGATACGCCCCGAGACATCGCCTGCGCCCGAGCCGACGACCTGCGCTGCTTCGCGGTGGCCACCGGTCCGTTCGCGCCCGCGGAGCTAAGCGATGCGGACGCCGTGGCCGCAGACGCGGGGCAGCTGCGCGGAGTCATCGAGAGGGCGCTGTAGTAGTGCGCCGGTCCTCAGTTGCGGACAAGCTTCTTGTAGGTGATCCGATGGGGCCGATCGGCCTCCGCGCCCAGCTGCTCGCGGCGGAAGCTCTCGTAGGCCTCGAAGTTGCCCTCGAACCAGCGGACCTGCGAGTCGCCCTCGAAGGCCAGCACATGGGTGGCGATCCGGTCCAGGAACCACCGATCGTGGGACACCACGACCGCACAGCCGGCAAACGACAGCAGCGCCTCCTCGAGCGCGCGCAGCGTGTCGACATCGAGGTCGTTGGTCGGCTCGTCGACCAGCAGCAGGTTGCCGCCGCTGCGCAGGAGCTTGGCCAGGTGCAGTCGGTTGCGCTCGCCGCCTGAGAGCTTTGCCACCTTCTTCTGCTGGTCAGTGCCTCTGAAGTTGAATCCCGCGGCGTAGGCGCGGCTGTTGACGGTTCGATCCCCGAGCGTGATCTGGTCCGCGCCGCCGGAGATCTCCTCCCACACGGTCTTCTCGCCATCCAGCGCCTCGCGCGATTGGTCGACGTAGGCCAGCTGCACGGTCTCTCCGATGCGCAGCTCTCCGTCGTCGGGCGCCTCAGAGCCCGTGATCATCCGCAGCAGCGTGGTCTTGCCGGCTCCGTTGGGGCCGATCACACCGACGATTCCGCCGCGCGGCAGCTTGAAATTCAAATCGTCGATCAGCAGCCGGTCGCCGTAGGCCTTGCGCAAGCCGTCGGCCTCGACGACCACGTCGCCGAGCCGGGGGCCCGCCGGGATGTGGATCTGGACCTGGTCGAGCTTGACGTTTCGGTCCTGCGCGAGCAGCGCCTCGTAGGCGTTCAGCCGGGCCTTGGGCTTGTTTCGCCGCGCGCTCGCGTTGAGTCGCACCCACTCGAGCTCCTGATCGATCGTCTTGCGGCGCGCGGTCTCCTGACGGGCCTCGTGCTCGAGCCGGGCGCGCTTCTGCTCCAGCCAGCCCGAGTAGTTGCCCTGATACGGGATCCCGCGTCCCCGGTCGAGCTCGAGGATCCAGCCGGCCACGTTGTCGAGGAAGTAGCGATCGTGGGTGACGGCGACGATCGTCCCGCGGTAGTCGCGCAGGTGCTGCTCGAGCCAGGCGACCGACTCGGCGTCGAGATGGTTGGTCGGCTCGTCGAGCAACAGCAGATCGGGCTGGCGCAGCAGCAGCCGGCAGAGCGCGACCCGCCGGGCCTCTCCCCCCGAGAGCGACGAGACCTCGGCATCCGGGGGCGGGCAGCGCAGGGCGTCCATCGCGATCTCCAGCGTGGTGTCCAGGTTCCACCCGTCGACGGCGTCGATCTGCTCTTGGACGCGGGCGAACTCGTCGGCGGTCTCCTCGCTGTAGTTCATTGACAGCTCGTTGAAGCGGTCAAGCAGCGCGCGCACCTCGGCGACGCCGTCCTCGACGTTGCCGCGCACGTCCTTGCTCGGATCGAGCTCGGGCTCCTGCTCGAGCATGCCGACGGTGGCTTTCGGAGCCAGCTGGGCGACCCCGTCGAACTCGGTGTCTTTGCCGGCCATGATCCGCAGCAGCGTCGACTTGCCGGCGCCGTTGTAGCCGAGCACGCCGATCTTCGCGCCGGGCAGGAACGAGAGCGAGATGTCGGTCAGCACCTCGCGGTCGGGGGGATACCGCCGCGAGAGCCGGTGCGTGGTGAAGATGTACTGCGCGGACACAGCCGACGCTATGTTGCCGCGCCCAGCGCCAGCCCGGCTGCCGCCTTGAGCTCGTCGACCTTGTCGGTGCGCTCCCAGGTGAAGTCCTCATCCTCGCGCCCGAAGTGGCCGTAGGCGGCGGTCTTCTGGTAGATCGGGCGGTGCAGGCGCAGGTAGTCGCGAAACGCTCCCGGGCGCAGGTCGAAGTGCTCGGAGATCAGCTCCAGGATCCTGGTTCGTGAGAGCTTCTCGGTCCCGAACGTCTCCACCATGACCGACACGGGGTGCGCGACCCCGATCGCGTAGGCCACCTGCACCTCGATTCGGTCGGCCAGCCCCGCGGCGACCACGTTCTTGGCCACGTACCGAGTCGCGTAGGCGGCCGAGCGGTCGACCTTGGACGGATCCTTGCCCGAGAACGCGCCACCGCCGTGGCGGGCCATCCCGCCGTAGGTGTCGACGATGATCTTGCGGCCGGTCAGGCCACAGTCGCCCATCGGCCCCCCGATCACAAACCGACCGGTGGGGTTGACCAAGAAGCAGCGCTGCAGCTCGCGCTCGTCGTACATGTCGCCGGGGATCGCCGGGGTCACGACGTGGTCCCAGAGGTCGGCCTTGATCCGTGACTCGGCGCCCTCGTCGTGCTGGCTCGAGATCAGCACCTTCTCGACCGCGACCGGATGCCCGTCGACGTAGCGCACGCTGACCTGGGTCTTGCCGTCCGGGCGCAGATACGGCAGCGAGCCATCCTTGCGGACCTCGGCCAGCCGCCGCGCCAGCCGGTGCGCGAGCGCGATCGGCAGCGGCATCAGCTCGGGCGTCTCGTTGCAGGCGTAGCCGAACATCATCCCCTGGTCGCCGGCGCCGGCCATGTCGAGCTGATCGCCGCCGCCACCCGTCCGCGTCTCAAACGCCGCGTCGACGCCCTGGGCGATATCCGGCGACTGCTTGTCGATCGTGTTGATCACCGCGCACGTCTTCCAGTCGAACCCGAACGCCGCATCGGTGTAGCCGATCCTCTTGATCGTGCCCCGCACGATCTCCTGGATGTCGACGTAGGTCGTCGTGGTGATCTCGCCCGAGACCACCACCAGCCCCGTGTTGACCAGCGTCTCGCACGCCACCCGCCCCTTGGGATCGTCGCGCATCACGGCGTCGAGCACGCCGTCTGAAATCTGATCGGCGATCTTGTCGGGGTGACCCTCGGTGACCGACTCCGAGGTGAACAGAAACTCGTTCTCCAAAGCATTCATGGGCGGTTGTCAACCTTTTCGCTTTATTTCCAGTAGATAGGCGACCATCACCTCGGTCTCGCCAAACGTCAGGTGATACGCGTCGGAATGCTCCTCCACGCGAGCGATCTGATCGCTCTTCTCGTCAAACAATGAACTGAACTCGAAGAACGAAAAGTCGACCACCCGGGCCTGGTAACCGTGACGATCCAGCAGCTCGGCGGTGCGCCGTGCGCCGATTATCGACAGCTGCATTATGTAAGCGGTTCCGTCCTCGGCCAGCGCCTCCGGCAGCATGTGTATCAGGTGGTCGAGCAGATTGCGGCCCCAGTAGTCAAGCGGACGGTGCGAGGTGGCCTGCTCGAAGGGGTCGACCGGCATCTGATAGAGGCTCGCCACGATCACGTCGTAGCGCTCCTCGGGGACCCAGGGGTACAGATCCTGCGCCGCCGCCGACACGCGGTCAGCGACCCCATTGCGAAACGCGTTCGTGAGCGTGTTCTTGACCGCCGCCTCGTCGATGTCAATCGCATGCACGTGGGCGGCGCCGTTGCGGGCCAGCTGCACGGTCAGCATCCCCTGCCCGCACCCGATGTCCAGGCACCGCTGGTGGGCGCCGATGCCTTCGCGATACAGGTACTTCCAGACCAGGAAGCTGCCCTGGGTGGGCTCGAACACCCCCGGCTCGACATCGATCTCGGGCACGTCGAGCGGGAACAGGTTGCGTCCCCGGGGGTCCTCCCAAAGCGACGGTACGTCGGTGCTCAAGCGCGCAGAGCCGTTCTCAGACGGCAGCGCCGCGGGGCGCTCGTGGCCGGGTTTGGTGTCGGTCAAAGCCGCGCGGGCGGCCGCCAGGTGCTCGGGCCGCACGCCACAGCAGCCGCCGATTATCTGGGCGCCCTCCGCACGCCATCGGAGCGCCAGTTCGGCGTACTCGTGGCCCGCGATGCCGGGATCCGCGCGCCAACCGGCCACCGACAGATACCCCAGGTTGGGGTACACCCCCAGCGGCAAATCGGTGAAGTCGCGCAACCACGAGAGCATTCCGGTGACGTGGTCGGGCGGGATGCAGTTGATCGCCAGCGCGCCCACCCCCATCTCCTCAAAGCGCCGCGCCGCGCGGCCAAACGCATCGCCCTCCGGGCCACCCCAATGCTCGCCATAGACCCCGCACACCCCCTGACGGCAACGCCGAAAGCTCAGCCACACGGGAAGCCCCGTGCCCACCAGTGCCTCGACCGTCGCATACGTAGAGCTGCGAACCAGAGCCAGGGTCTCGAGCAGGATCAGATCGGGGGGCTCCTCCTCGAACGCCCGCGCCAGCAGCCTGATCGTCTCGCGCCCATCGGGCGTGTCGACGTCACCGTTGATGCTGAACGCCACCGCCACCTCGGGCTGCCGCCCGGCCTCGGCCGCCGCCTCACGGGCCAGCCGCACGGCGCGACGGACGATGTCCATCCAATGCACCGGCTCAAAGAAGCCCGACAGCTTATGCCCGCCGTCGCGCAGCGCGGTCGGGAGACCCCAGGTATTGGTGCACACGACATCGCAGCCGACGTCGATATACGAGCGATGGACCGCCTTTACAGCATCGGGCGAGTCGATCAACGCCGTCAGGCCCCAGACGTGCTCCTCGACCTCGGGACGCTCGCCGCCGACCTTGATCAGCTCGGTCCCGATCGCGCCGTCAAGGATCACGCACCTATCGGTGGCAATCATCTGCGCCAGCCGGGCGTAGTTGCCGTGCCCGGCGATGTCGTCAGACACAGTGTCGGCCGCGGGGCCTGAACTCGGACGCATGCTCATATCGCTGAGATCTCCGTTCGCGACAGCTTCTACCCCACTCGTGACCGATGCCACTCCCACACCTCCTAAACGACCTGGACTTTCGAGTAGGCAATAGCTCTCCGAGGTTGGACGGTCGATCCGCGGCAGGCCAAGTCTCACAGCCACCTGATTTGCAGGTTAACTCCTGCCAAAAGGGAGGGGCGGAGGCACGTGACTACGGATACCGTGGCTGTGCTGTGGCGGTCGATGCGTCCCCAGAGCGAGCACGGAGTGCGCTCACCGACGTCCTCACGCGCGCCGGGGCAGTGTTCGCACGGCGCGAGGGGCGCCCCGTGGTGATCAGCTTCGGTTCGGCTGCGGGCGAGCTTGCGGCCTGCGTCAGCGCCGCCGGGATGGCCGATTCCTCGCAGCTGACCAAGCTCGAGCTGTGCGGGCCGCGCGCTCGGCTGACAGATCTCGTCCGCCAGGCGACCGCAGCGTCGGTGGCATCGCGTGGCGTCCTGCACGAGGGCGGCGCCTGGTGGTGTGGTGCCGCTGGTCAGGGCGATTTCGGCGCCGAGCGGGTGATCGAGCCCGAGCGGGTGATCGTGCTGTGCGAGCCTGCGGTCGGTCGGCGCCTGCGCGACCTGTTGGGCGCCTGGGCGGCGCGGACCCCCGGGCTGGTCGTCCACGACCGCAGCGAGATGTGGTCGGCGATCACGATCCTCGGCGCCGCGACCTCGACGGTGCTCGCGCGGCTCGGCGTGTTCGGGCCGTCGCGCGACCCCCACCAGGTGCCCCCGTTTCACTATGCGCCTCTTAATGAGGTGGAGGCCATGTGGCTGCTGCAGTCAGAGCACCAGCGCGCTCGTGCTGGTGAGAAGCGCCGAGGCCGATCTCGCCTGGCACGCGATCGAGGAGGGCGGTCGCCCGCAGCGCATCTGCTGCGTCGGGCACGATGCGATGGCGCGCTATGCGCTGCTCGAGCAGCGCGGCGCACGGGTCATCCTCGGCTGACCCCGCCGGGCTCTGGCGCGCTGCTCCGAGCCTAGAATCCAGCAGGGCAAGTGGTGCACACGAGTTCCGACAGGCAGCTCGGCGCGCGCACGATCGAGCGCGTTCTGGTGGAGCTGCTGCAGCTCGAGCGCGAGCTCTGCGAGCTCGCGTACGTCCGGCGCGCCGACGCCCTCGAGCGGGCCGGCGAGGCCGTACGGGCACTGGGCGAGCTGGGGTCGGCCGACGGAATCCTCGCCCGCGCCGCCGCCGAGCTCGGCCACCGTTCTCAGTTTCACCGCGTCCTGATCAGCGAGGTCGTCGGGGACAGCCTGCAGCCGCTCGCGCTCTGGGACGGACCTGACGAGGCCGCCGCCGCCGAGGTGCTCGATCAGCTGCAGACGACGCCGATCCGGCTCGTGTATCCGTTGATCGAAGCCGAGGTGGCTCGTCAGCGCAGCGTGGAGGTCGTGTCCGTCGGCCGCAGTCGCGGCCGTGCGCCGGCCGAGCTGGCCGAGGCCCTGGGGCTGGAAAGCTATGTCGTCGCGGCGCTGGTCATCCAGAGCGAGACGATCGGCCTGCTGCACGCGGACGCGGCGCCCGGCGGCCGTCGGCTGGACGAGCTCGACGCCGAGGTCACGAGGAAATTCGCCGAGGGGTTGTCCGGTGTGCTCGAACGAGCGGTGCTCCGGCACACGCTCGAGCTGCACCGGGCCGAGCTGCAATCCGCCGTCCAGTGGATGGGCGGCAGGCTCAGTCGCCTGTCGGAGGCCGAAGCCATCGATCCCCGCTCGGAGGCAGGACAGCGGATGGTTCAGTCGCTGACCCCGCGCGAGCTCGACGTCATGAGGCTGCTGGCACGTGGGCAAACGAACCTCGAGATCGCCGCCGCGCTCGTGGTCCGCGAGGGAACCGTGAAGTACCACGTCAAGAACATCCTGCGAAAGCTCGGGGCCACCAGTCGTGCCGACGCCGTGTCGCGCTTCTTGCGCTCGTCCTCGCCGGCGGTGGCCCGATGAGCGCCGGCCCATCTACGGCCCCCGCTCGCAGTGCGGCGGCACTGTCGGCGGCGCCACCTAGGCGTCGACCGCCCGCGAGCGACGAGCTTCTCGCCGGCGCGCTCGGAGCCGAGCTCGAGAAGCGGATCGCGCGGGCATGCTCCGAGGCAGAGCAGCTGCTCGGCGTGCCGCACCAGCCGCCGCCAGCAGCGGACCGCGATCGCCTGCGCGAGCTCGCCGTCGGCCTGGCGCGGCGACTGGAGGCGGCGGGCGGCGCGGCTGGCTCGGAGCCGGTCAAGGAGCACGAGGCTGCGCTGCGGCGACTGCGCGAGCGCTTTGACGCGCGCTTTGAGGCGCTGGCACGGGCCCACGGCGCGGGATCACAGCTGCGCGAGCTCACCTCCCCGGCCACGATGCTGGCGCGCGCGCCTGCCGCGCTCTGCGGCGCCTCCAATTTCGAGCGCGTGATCCTGAGCCTGGTCACCAACGGGCAGATGGTCGCCGAGGCCGCTCACTTCGATCGTCAGCCCGCGGCCGCCGAGCGAGTGCTCGCCGAGCTTCGCGCAGAGCCGATCAGGCTCGAGCACCCGCTGATCGAGACCGAGCTGCTACGCCGCCGGCGGGCCACGATCGTCGTCGACGCCCGTGTCCAGCCGCGCGCCGACCGCCGTCTGGCGGAGTTGATGGGTTGGGCCTCCTATGCCGCCGCACCGCTTGTCGTGGGACCTCGGGTGATCGGCGTGCTGCATGCCGACCGCGGTCGCGAGACGGCACTGGGCGTGCTCGACCGCGACGTCCTGTGGGAGTTCACCACGGCCCTGGCCCAAGCCTACGAGAGCGCCAGCCTAGTGCGGACGCTGCGCACCGAGCGCGAGCAGATGCGCTCGTTTCTGGAGTGGCTCAGCGCCCGCTCGAGCGAGCTGACTGACGCGCCCATCCGTCTGGCCACGGTCCAGCGGCCGCCGCGCCCGCCTCTGGCGCCGCTCGAGGCGCCCGCCACGTCCGGTGCGCGCGACGATCGCGTCGTGTTCGAGGGGCTGCTGACCCGGCGCGAGCTCGACGTGCTGCGGCTGCTGGCCGACGGCAAGACCAACAAGGCGATCGCCGAGGCGCTGGTCATCTCCGACGGGACCGTCAAGTTCCACGTCAACAGCATCCTGCGCAAGCTTCACGTCGCCAACCGCGCGGAAGCCGTGTCGCGCTACCTGCGGCTGCTCGGCATGCGGGCACCGTGAGCCTCGCGGCCGCGTCGCGTCGGGATCGGGAGTGAGCGCATGCTGCGCGCAGCCTCAGTGGTGTTCGCGACCGTGGCGGTCGTGCTCATGATCGCGGCCATCGCCGGCATGGTGACCAACCGTCAGGGGCCGTGGACGGGGTGGTGGCTGCGAGTCGGAGCGGTGGTCTGCTTCGGGATCGCGGTGGCGCTCAACGTGCTCGCGCACTGAACGTCTGTCGCTTGCGCTGGGTTGGCCCGGCCCAAGGAGGCAGCCGGACTGTCGCTCCCCCGCTAACGTTGAACGGTCATGCCCCGAATCCTCGACGTCGAAAGCGCGCTGCTCCTGCTCGAGCTCGAACCGCCGTTTGACAAGCGCAACGTCCAGCTCGCACGGCGGCGCATGGCCAAGCGCTGGCACCCGGACATCGCCCCCGCGGGCCGGCGCCACGAGCACCAGCGCCATCTGCAGGCCATCAACGAGGCTGCCGACGAGCTCGAACGCCTGGCGGAGACCTCCCGCGGCGGCCAGGTGACGCGCAACGCGGTCAAGGTCTCGGCCGCAGCCACACGCCGGGCCCGGGCCGACGCCGGGCGCCGTGCCTACGAGGCCGAGCAGCGCGAACGCGCCGCCGCCGAGGACCGCGCCCGCCACGACCCGTTCGGCTCGCGCGTGCCCGACCACTCGGTCGTCCATCGCTATGCCCGCTGCCTTTCCTACCCGGAATGGGGCGTCGGGACCGTGACCGGGATCTACTTCTCCGGCGACGGCGACGACGTCCAGCAGTGGGCCCGGGTGCTGTTCTCGATCGGCGTGCGCACGGTGCCCGCGGGCTCGCTGCAGTTCGTGGACTTCTCCAAGCCCGATCCGGCTGCCGACCGCGTGCAGCGGTTCATGACCGCGGCCCAGCACGCGCTCAGCGAGGGCGACGCCAAGCTCGCTGCACAGCGGCTGGTCTACGCGCGCGACGCAGAGCCGGAGAATCCGGTCGTGCTGCGGCTGCTGACCGTGGCCTTCTGGCAGGCGCGCAACCTTCCCGCGGCCGCTCGGTCAGTGCGCGACTGGGCCCGCGTCGATACCGACCGCCCCACGCCGGAGCGGTTCGCATCGAGGATCTATGAGGACATGGGCGCCTTCGACCTCGCCGCCGAGGCTGCGCAGCGCGCCGCCGAACGGGCTCCGGCTGATGCCTCCGCGTGGGAGCGCCTCGGTCGGCTGCGGTTGCGGCTGATGGATCGCGACGGAGCGATCAGAGCGCTCGAGCGTGGGCGGCTGATCGGGCCAACCGCGGAGGGTCTGCTCGACCTGGCGCTCGCCCACCACCTCGCCGGCGACGTCGGCGCCGAGGTATCGGCGGCCGAGGCGGCGATCACGATCGAGCCCCGCTCGCAGCCCGCATGGTCGACGTACGCTCACGCGCTGGCCCGTACCGACCGTCTGGCCGAATGCGAACGCGCCTGCCAGCGGGCCCTGGCGCTGGGCAGCGATCCCGAGGTCAGCGATCTGCTGGCGCGCGTGCAGGACGCCAGCCCGCGCGGGCTGTCCGAGCGCAGCGCCGCCTGAGGCTTGGGCTCGAGGCGCGCCTCAGGGCGAGGCGACCGACCCCTCGCGGCCGCACACCGGACACGACTCGTGCATCGCCAGCGGCCGCCCGCCGCACGCGGGACAGTCGGTGGTCTGCTCGAGCACTCCCAGCAGCTCGCCCACCCGGCATACGAGCAGGCGCTCCTCCTCGACCTCCACCCAGGTTCCGGCCGAGGCCGGGAACACCACGTGGTCGCCCGGCTTGACCGGCATCCGCACACCCACGTGATCCCACCAATCGAGCCCCGGCCCGACCGCGAGCACGATCCCCTGCTGGGGCGGGGGCTCATCGGAGCCGGCCGGCACCAGCAGCCCCGAGCGCCGCACGCGATCGGGGTCGAGCTCCTTGATCACGATCCGGTCAAACAGGGGTCTTAGCTGGCTGCGCATGGTCCTTAGAGTGTATGTCGCGCTCGGCGGCAACCCAGCCGCAGCAGGGCCTCCCCTGGCACGACTGCCTCTCAGCCTGGTCACGTCTTACCGTGGATCGATAAGCCCCGATAAGAACGATAAAGCGTCCGCAGCGGTTCCTAAGGTGGCGCCCAATGCGCCTGCTCGTCGCCCGCTGCTCGGTTCGCTACACCGGCCGGCTGTCGACGACCCTGCCGGACGCCACCCGGCTGCTCATGTTCAAGGCCGACGGGACCTTCATGGTCTGGTCAGACCACGGCAGCCAGAGCGTCAAGCCGCTGAACTGGATGGCGCCGCCGACCGTGGTCGAGGAGTCGCCCGACCGGATCGTGGTGCGCAAGCGGGGCGGAGCCGGGGAGGATCGGCTCGAGATCGAGCTGCGCGAGGTGCTGTCCGATGTGACCCACGAGATGGGTTCGCCTGACGCCGACGTGGCGCTGGCCAAGGACGGGGTCGAAGCCCATCTGCAGGAGCTGCTCGCCGAGCGGCCGCACTGGTGCGGCGAGGGGTTCAGGCTCGTGCGCCGCGAGTGGCCGACCGATATCGGCCCGGTCGATCTGATGTGCCGTGACGCCTGTGACGGGTGGGTGGCGGTGGAGGTCAAGCGGGTGGCCGGCATCGACGCGGTCGAGCAGCTGACCCGCTACCTGGATCGGATCCGCCTCGACCCCGCGTTCGAGGAATGCCGCGGCGTGCTCGCCGCACAGGTGATCAAGCCACAGGCCCGGGTGCTGGCCCAGGCGCGCGATATCGAGTGGGTCGAGGTTCCCGACCTCGGCGTTCTGCGTGGCGAGCGCGAGCCTCCTTTGAAACTCTTTGCCGCATGAACGAATCAGCTGCCGTCGTCACCGAACGCCACGAGCGCGTGCTGGTGATCACGCTCAACCGCCCCGATCAGCGCAACGCGATCAATGCCGCCGTGGCGCAGGGAATCGCGGCCTCGCTGGACGAGCTCGACGCCGACACGGAGCTCTCGGTCGGCGTGCTGACCGGCGCGGGCAAGGGATTCTGCGCCGGAATGGACCTCAAGGCATTCGTCGCCGGCGAGCTCCCTCATGTGGGCGACCGGGGCTTTGCCGGGATCACCCGGCGCGCGGCGGTCAAGCCGCTGATCGCCGCGATTGAGGGCTTCGCCCTCGCCGGCGGTCTCGAAGTGGCGCTCGCCTGCGACCTGATCGTCGCGGCAGAGGGCGCCAAGCTGGGCATCCCCGAGGTCAAGCGCTCGCTGATCGCGGCCGGCGGTGGTCTGCTGCGCCTGCCGCGCACGCTGCCGCGCAACATCGCCATGGAGATGGCGCTCACCGGCGAGCCGATCTCTGCCGAGCGCGGCTACGAGCTGGGGCTGGTCAACCGGCTGACCGAGCCTCGCGGGGCGCTGCAAGCGGCGCTCGAGCTCGCCCAACAGATAGCGCAGAACGCGCCGCTGGCGCTCGCTGGCAGCAAGCGCATCCTGCAGGAGTCAGTCGATTGGCCCGAGGCCGAGTTCTTCGGCCGCCAGGAACCAATCGTGCAAGCCGTCAGAAGCTCGGAGGACGCCCGGGAGGGCGCGACGGCGTTCGCGGAGAAGCGCGCGCCGGTGTGGAAGGGGCGCTGAGCGCCACCGCCGCGCTGAGCGCCACCCCCGCGGTGAGCGCCACCCCCGCGCTGAGCGCCACCCCCGCGGTGAGCGCCACCCCCGCGGCGCGGTCTAATCCCCCTCCCCCCACGCCGTGGCCACCACGGTTCGCGGGCCGCCCCGGTCTCGGTGCTCGCACAGGTAGACGCCCTGCCAGGTCCCCAGCGCCGGCCGGCCGTCGCGGATCGGGAGCATCAGCGACGAGCCGAGCAGCGCCGCCTTGACGTGGGCGGGCATGTCGTCGCCGCCCTCCAGCGTGTGCGTCCAGTACGACGCACCCTCGGGAACGGCCTCGTCAAACCAGGTCTCGAAATCACGACGCACATCCGGCGAGGCGTTCTCGTTCAGCGCCAGTGATGCCGACGTGTGCGCGATCAGCAGGTGCAGCATCCCCACACGCAGCTCGCGCGAGCTCGGGCAGCGCCTCGAGCACCTCGCGCGTGACCAGGTGAAACCCGCGCGGGCGCGGGTGCAGCGTGAGCTGGCGCTGGATCCAGATCAAAGCGCGATATCCGGGATTCGGGCCACTCGCATCACCACCCGCTGACCGCGGAACGGAACTCCCTCGCGCTCGAGCAGCCGCCGCTGGCGCCGGCCCTTGGCCAGCGACCCGTCGGCGCGCACGATCCGGTGCCAGGGGACGGTCGGATCGTCGCAGCCGCTGAGCACCGCTCCGGCGACCCGCGGCGCGCCCGGCGAGATGTCGCCGTAGGTACGCACGAAGCCCTCCGGGGTTGCGCGCACCCGGGCGAGGATCGCCTCTGCTCGCTGTGGGTCCACGCTTGCAGGATATGTGTCGCCGTTGGCGCCACGCCCCGGGGCGCTGCTACTGTCGCCCGGCCTCAGAGGGTCCCGCAACACCTATGAGCTCAAGCCGCCGTCTCGCCACCCTGCGCGTAGCGATCGCCGTCGCGCTGGCCACGGCGACGGTGCTGCTGACCAGCGGCGGAGCGCATCAGACGACTGCCCGCGCCGACACCCTCGGGCAGCTCAACTCACAGCTCGGCTCCGAGCAGGCCCGCCAGCAGCGCCTGCACTCGAGCCTGGCCACGCTGGGCAGGCTCATCTCCTCGCTGGACGCCCAGATCCGGCTCGTTGAGCGCCGCGAGGCCGAGGTGCAACGGGAGCTGGCCAATGACCGCGCCGAGCTGGCCCGCGTCCGGGTCGCGCTCGAGCGCGAGCGGGCGCTGGTGCTCAAGTTGCGCCGCCGTCTGGCCCGCGCGCGAATGCTGCTCTCCCACCAGCTGGTGGCAAGCTACGAGGGCGACAGGCCGGATCTGGTGTCGGTGGTTTTGGACTCCAGCGGTTTCAACAACCTGCTCGAGCAGATCGACTTTCTTGGGCGCGCCGAGCACCAGCAGCAGACGATTATCTCGATCACCCGCCGGGCCAAACAGGAGGCCGACCGCGCCGCCGCGAGGCTCGCCCGGCTCGAGGCCAAGGATCGGCGGATCACGCACGCGGCGACGCTGCAGGCGCGAGCGCTGCAGGCGATGAACGCGCTCCTGCACTCCAAGCAGGCGGCTCTGCAACGCGCCCGGGATGCACAGCAGCTGGCCCTGCGAGCCAGCGAGGAGCGCGCCAATCGGCTGCGGTCCCGCATCGCGCAGATCCGCGCCGAGCAGGCGGCTGCCGCGGCCGCGGCGGCCGCCCAGGCAGCGCCAGCTCCCTCGACCCCGGGCTCGCTGGGTCCGTCGGGCGGGTGGGCGATCCCCTGGCCGATCGTCGACTGCGAGTCGGGCGGGCAGAACCTGCCCCCCAACAGCGCCGGGGCATCGGGCTACTACCAGATCATTCCCGGCACCTGGAGCGAGTACGGGGGCAGCGGTCCGGCGGCCTACCTGACGAGCAAGGCCGAGCAGGACGCGGTCGCCACCAGGATCTGGGACAGCGCCGGCGCCTCGGCGTGGGACTGCGCCGCGATCGTCGGAATCCACTGACACAGCCCCCGCAAATGCGACGCTTTGCGCAAGCCTAACCGCGCACCCGGCAGGCAGGGCTAACCTGCCGCGGGTGACCAAATCGCGCGCCACGCCGGCGCTCGTGGGGGCGATCCTGCTGATCGCGCTGGTCGTGCGCGTGGCCTACGTCGAGGGGACCTCCTACCGCGCGATCAACGACGCGGGCTCCTACAACCGGCTCGCCGGGATGATCGCCCGGACCGGCGACTACGACACCGGGAGCAAGCCGGGCTCCGGTGCGGGTGGGGCGAAAGGACCGACCGCGTACTTCCCACCTGGCTTTCCCTACTTCCTCGCCGCCGTCGACCTGCTCGACGGCCACCAGGCGGCCGGCAAGACCGCGATCGGGCCCGAGCGGATCGCTCAGGCGGCGATCGGCACCGTCGTCGTGGCGCTGATCGGGCTCGTGGCCCTGGAGGCCTTTGGCGAGTCGGTGGGGCTGATCTGCATGGCGTTGGCGGCGCTGTACCCGGTCTTCATCGAGCTCTCGGGCACGCTCGTCGCCGAGAACCTGTTGTTGGTGTTCGAGCTGGCGGCGGTCTGGACCGCGCTGCGGGCCCGCCGCTCCCTGCACCCGTACGCCTGGATCGCGGCCACGGGGGTGCTGACCGGGCTGGCCACGCTCACCCACCAGAACGCGATCGTGATCGTCATTCCGCTGGCGTTCGCGGCGGTGGCCGCGGCCCGAGCGGCAGGGCGCTCGGCCACGCAGCGCTCGTCGAGGCCGAAGACCCCGGTCAGGGCGGTTGCGCTGCTGGCCGCCACCACCGCTCTGACGATCGCCCCATGGACGATCCGCAACGCGATCGAGCTGCACCACTTCGTCCCGGTCTCCGACGAGACCGGGATCACGCTCGTCGGGACCTACAACCCGGACTCGGCTGCCTTCAAGCCGGTCCCCTACAAGTGGCGCTTCTTCTGGAAGATCGGCGAAGACTCCGCGCTGCGCCGGCACGTGGGCAGCTACTCCGAGGTCGCCCTGGGGTCAAAGCTCGAATCCCAGGCGCTGCACTACATCGGCGCGCACCCGGGCGCGCCGCTACAGGTCGCCTACCACAACACCCTGCGCATGTTCGAGCTCGAGGGGACCTATGCCTGGCATGCCTCCGCGTATGCGATCGGCCTGCACGTGCGCGATGCCGCCGTCGGCGTGGTGGCCTTCTGGCTGTTGTGCCTGGCGGCGCTGCTGGGGATCTTCACGCGGGCGGCCCGGGCTGCGCCGCGCTGGATCTGGGCGATCCCGGTGCTGCTGGCGCTGACGGTCGTGTTCGTCAACGTCGAGACGCCCCGCTTCCGCGAACCGATTGACCCGTTCCTGCTGCTGCTCGCGGGATGTGCGGTCGACGCCGCCCTGCGCGGCCTGGGCCTGTTCCGCGGCTCGGCGCGGCGCGCGCGCAGGCCCGCCTACTACGCGTAGCGCAGGACCTCTACGACTGAGCCGTGCGCCAGTCCGGAGTCGTCGGTGAGCGACGCGGCCCCCGCTTGACCCCCAGCTGGTCGAGATGGGCCAGCGCCTGCCCGGAACCCACCGCCACGCAGGTCAGCGGCGACTCGGCCAGGTGCACGGGCATGCCGGTCTCGGCCGCGACCAGCTGGTCAAAGCCGCGGATCAGCGTGCCGCCGCCGGCCAGCAGGATGCCGTCGCGGGCGATGTCCGAGGCCAGCTCGGGCGGCGTCTGCTCGAGCGTGTCGCGGATCGCCTGCAGGATCTCGCGCAGCGGGCTGGCGATCGCGCCCCGCACCTCCTCGGAGTGAAGCTCGATCGCCGTGGGCAGGCCGGTGACCAGGTGGCGGCCCGCGGACCTCGACCGAGTCCTCGGGTGTCAGCGGCACCGCCGAGCCGAGCTGGATCTTGATCGTCTCCGCGGTCCGTGAGCCGACCGCCAGCTGGTAGACGCTGCGGATGTAGTGCGCGATCGCCTCGTCCATCTCATAGCCACCCACCCGCACCGAGCGCGAGATCACGATCCCCCCGAGCGAGATCACCGCCATCTCGCTGGTGCCGCCGCCCACGTCCACCACCAGCCGCCCGACCGGCTCCTCGATCTCCAGCCCTGCGCCGATCGCGGCCGCGATCGGCTCCTCGATCAGGTGCACGCGCCGGGCGCCGGCCGCCAGCGACGCCTCCTCCACGGCGCGCTTCTCGACCTCGGTCACCCCCGAGGGAGCGCACACGATCAGCCGCGGGTGCGCCATCCGCCGGTCGATCACCTTGCGGATGAAGTAGCGCAGCATCTCCTCGGTGACCTCGAAGTCGGCGATCACCCCGTGGCGCAGCGGCCGGGTGGCGGAGATCGTCGCCGGAGTGCGACCGATCATCCGCTCGGCCTCGACCCCCACCGCGTGGACCTCACCGGTGGCCAGATCCGAAGCCACCACTGACGGCTCCGAGACCACGATCCCCCGCCCACCGACGTACACCAGCGTGTTCGCGGTGCCCAGGTCGATCGCCATGTCGTGGACCCCGAGGCTCGGGGTGAGGTGGCGGCGGGAGTTGTCGCGACGGGAGCCGTCTCTGCGAAACCGGATAACTCAGAAGGGTGCCACAACGGCGACGCCGCACGGGCCGCACATCGGGCGCCCGACGCTAGCGATCCCCAGGAGGCTTGTGCGGGTACTGCGTCACCGGCATCTGCAGGTCCACGGCGGTGGCCACGATGCGGTTCTGCTCGGTGGCGTGGGCGATCGGGTAGCCCTCGCCCGAGGCGGCCCGCTCGGGCCGACCGATATATCCGAACTGCAGATGCTCGGGCAGCACCTGCAGCAGGCGCGGCGACATGAACGCGCGCGCGCCCATGTTGCGCGGCTCCTCCTGGACCCACACGACCTCCTGCAGCTGCGGGTAGCTCTCGACGAGCTCCATCAGCTCGGTCTGGGGGAACGGATACAGCAACTCGACGCGGCCGATGGCCACGGCGGGGTTGCGCTCGCGCGCGCGGTGCCCGACGAGGTCGTAGTAGATCTTGCCGGTGCACAGCACCAGCCGCGTGACCTGCTCTGGGTCGGCGTCGGGGTCGGCGAGCACCGGACGGAAGCGGCCCTGCACCAGCTCCTGCAGGTGGCTGCTCGCCTGCGCCAGGCGCAGCAGGCTCTTGGGGGTCATGATCACCAGCGGCCGCTGCTTGGCGATCCGGGCCTGGCGGCGCAGCAGATGGAAATACTGGGCCGGCGTTGTGGGGTTGGCGACGCGGATGTTGCCCTCGGCCGCGAGCTGCAGGAAGCGCTCGAGCCGCGCCGAGGAGTGCTCGGGGCCCGAGCCCTCGTAGCCGTGCGGGAGCAGCAACGTCAGGCGGGAGGTCTGCCCCCACTTGGCCAGGCCCGAGACGATGAACTGGTCGATGATCACCTGGGCGCCGTTGACGAAGTCGCCGAACTGCGCCTCCCAGATCACCAGCGTCTCGGGCCCCTCCTGCGAGTAGCCGTACTCGAAGCCCACACAGGCCATCTCCGACAGCGGGCTGTTGTGCAGCTCCATCGGCGCCAGCGCGCCGGGCAGGTGCTGCATCGCGCAGTGCTCCTGTCCGGTCTTGGGGTCGTGCAGGACCAGATGGCGCTGGCTGAAGGTGCCGCGCTCGGTGTCCTGTCCGGTCAGGCGGATCGGGATCCCCTCGGTCAAAAGCGACGCGAACGCCAGCGACTCGGCGTGCGCCCAGACGATCGCGCCGTCGGACGACTCCAGCGCCTCCCGGCGTTGCTCCATCTGCTTGACGAGCTTGGGGTGGACGTTGAAGCCGTCCGGCACCGCCAGCAGCTCTTCGCCAAGCACCTGGAGCCGGTCGAGCGGGACCGCGGTGTTGACCTCGGGCGAGGCCGTGCGGTCGAGCTGGTACTCGCCGGTCGAGTGATCGACGCTCTTGGCGGCGGCGATTCTCTCCTTGAGCTCCTGGTGGCGATCGGCGAGCACGGCCCACACGGCGTCAGTCATCTCCGTCGACTCCTGCTCTGACACCACGCCCTGCTCGATCAGCTGGTGGGCGAACAGCTCCCGGACCGACGGGTGCTTCTTGATCGCCTGGTACATCTCGGGCTGGGTGTAGGCGGGCTCGTCGGCCTCGTTGTGGCCGAAGCGCCGATAACCGATCAGATCGATCAGCACGTCGTGCCCGAACTCCTGGCGGAACGCAAACGCCAGCCGCACGGCCGCGATGCAGGCCCCCACGTCGTCGGCGTTGACATGGATGATCGGGACGTCGAAGCCCTTGGCCAGGTCAGACGCCCAGGTTGTCGAGCGAGCGTCGTCGGAGTCAGTGGTGAAGCCGACCTGGTTGTTCTGGATCAGGTGGATCGTGCCCCCGACCGTGTAGCCGTCGAGCGCCTGCAGGTTCAGCGTCTCGGCGACCACGCCCTGGCCGGGGAAGGACGCGTCGCCGTGCAGGGTCACCGGGATCGCGGCGTTGGTGTCCTGGTGGGCGTGTGGCCCCTGGCGGGTGGTCTGGGCCGCGCGGGTGGCGCCCGCCGCGACCGGGGCGACGTACTCCAGGTGCGAGGGGTTTGACTCCAGCCGCACGATGATCGACTCGCCGCCGGGCAGCTGATAGGAGCCCTGCGCGCCGTGGTGATACTTGACGTCGCCCGTCCCGCCCTGGGGCAGGGTGGTGATCGGCTCAAGCGTCGTGGAGCCCTCGAACTCGGCGAAGATCGACTCATACCGGCGCCCCAGGTTGTGCGCGAGCACGTTCAGGCGCCCGCGATGGGCCATCCCGATCACCACCTCGCGCGCGCCGCGGGTGGCCGACAGCTGGATCAGCTCGTCGAGCATCGGGACGGTCATGTCCAGCCCCTCGATCGAGAACTGCTTCTGGCCCAGGTAGGCCTTGTGCATGAAGCGCTCGAACGCGTCCACCTCGGTCAGCCGCTTGAGCAGCGCTTTCTGCTCCTCTGCCCGCAACGGGTGGCGGAAGGTGCCCGACTCGATCGCCTCGCGCAGCCACAGTCGCTGGCGGTGCGAGGCGATGTGCTCGATCTCGTAGGCGATCGTTCCGCAGTAGGTCTCGCGCAGGTGCGGAAGCGCGTCGGCCAGCGTGGCCCCGGGGACGTACATGCGCAGGATGTGAGCCGGGATCTTCGCCATCAGCTCGGGCGTCAGGCCGAGCGGCTCGGGATCCAGCGCCGGGTCGCCCTCGGGCTGGCGCCCGAGCGGGTCAAGCCGGGCGGCCAGATGGCCGTGCGTGCGGTGGGCCTTCACCAGCGAGGTGGCGGCCTGGACCGCGTTCAGAAGCTGCTCGTCGATCGCCGCTGGCGGGGCGGCCGCGGGGGCGGCCGGGGCCGCGGGGGCCTTCGCCGCGGGCAGCGCCGGCAGCTCCACGCCCAGGTCTGCGAACACCCGCTCATAGAAGCCATCCTCGCCGTGCAGGAGCGCCTCGATCTGCGCCAGGAAGCGGCCCGATTCGGCGCCCTGGATCACCCGGTGGTCGTAGGTGGAGGTCATGGTCATGACCTTCTCGGCGCCGATCGTCTCCCCCACCTGCTCGAGCCCGACCGGATACCCGATCGAGCCGGTGGCGACGATCGTCCCCTGACCGGCCATCAGGCGGGGGACCGAGGCGATCGTGCCGATCCCGCCGGGATTGGTCAGAGTCAGGTTGCCGCCGGTGAGGTCGTCGGCGGTGAGCGTGTTCTCGCGTGCCTTCTGCACCAGCGCGTCGTAGTCGGCGACGAAGTCGCCAAAGCCCAGCCGGCCGGCATCGCGGATCACGGGGACCATCAGCGTCCGCGAGCCGTCCTTGCGCTCGATGTCCACGGCCAGGCCGAGGTTGACGGCGCCGTCGTCGATCCGGTGGGGCTTGCCGTCGATCTCGTCGAAGTGGTGGGCCATCACGGGCATCTCGTCGGTGGCCACCCGGGCGATCGCGTAGGCGATCAGATGCGTGTAGGAGACCCTGTGGCCGGCGTCCTTGAGCTGGCGGCGGCGCTGGTCGAGCACGGTGACCGTGAGCGTGCGAAACGAGGTCGCGGTGGGGATCGAGCGGCTCTGCTCCATGTACCGCGCGAGCGCCGCGCCGCTGCCCTTGATCTCGGTGCTGGCGGGGCTCGGTGTGGTTTTTTCTGTTGGGGCGGCCCGACGCGGACCGGCCGATTGCGCGGTAGCGCTCCCGCCGTTCGTGGCCGCGAGGACGTCCGATTTCGTGATCCGGCCGCCGCGGGCGCTCCCCGTGACGCTGCCCAGGTCGATGCCCTCGGCGGCCGCGACGCGGCGGGCGACCGGGGAGGCGTGGGCGCCGCCGTCGGGCGCGGGTGACGGGGTCGGCTGGGCCTGGGCGGGTTCGGGCTCGGCAGTGGGTTCTCGGGCTCGGCAACGGGTTCGGGCTCGGGCTCGCCGCCCTTTGCCGGCGCGCCGGCGCTCATCCGGCCGATCACCTGCCCCACACCGACTGTCTCACCCTCCTGAGCCAGGATCTCGGTGATCGTGCCTGACGCCGGGGCGGGCAGCTCCATGTCGACCTTGTCAGTGGAGATCTCGACCACCGTGTCGCCGTTTGAGACCTGGTCGCCGACCTTGACCGCCCACTGCAGGATCGTGCCCTCGGTCACCGACTCGCCTCCCGTCGGGGTGACGATGTCCACCGTCTTGCCGGGGGCCGCCTCCTCGGCCGTCTCGGTGGCGGGCTGGGCATCGGTCTCGGCGGCCTGGTTGTCGGCCTCGGCGGTGGCGCCGTTGGTGGCGATCTCCGCCAGCACGGCGCCGACGGCCACGGTGTCGCCCTCGTGCGCGTGAATCTTGGCCACCGTGCCCGCTGCGGGCGCCGGGACCTCGGCATCGACCTTGTCAGTGGAGATCTCGACCAGCGTCTCGTCGGCGCCGACCGTGTCCCCCTCTTGCTTGTGCCATTCGAGCACCGTCCCTTCGCTCACCGAGTCGCCCATTGCGGGCATGACAACTTGAACGGTGCTGCTATCAACCGCCATTTCAGAGTCTCACTCTACTGCGGTCCGGGCCCTCCGGCGGTCGGCGATCACAAACCCCACTGACCCGCAGAACGGCCCCAGTCCGCCCAGCACGGCCACGGTGACTGCCAGCCAGAAGGGGATCACCCGGGCTCGCGCCGCGGCGATGCACACCAGCGACATGGCGATCCACAAAAGACCGTGCGCCAGCCCGAAGATGAACGTTTCGGGCTCCGGCTTGCCGAACACGAACGCGCACAGCAGCAAGGCCAGGAACACGCACGAGTGGGTGAACGAGACCACCTCCAGACGGCGGAAGGTGCACCACCGGCGGAAGGTGTCCCAACTCATCGGTGGGGCTCCCGGAAATGTTCGGCCTGTTTGACGGCTGCAAACCTTCGGCTGACTTCGTCCTCGGATTCTCGCGTAGCGCTGCTACGCGTCGAATCCTGCGTCCTCGCCATCCTCGGTTTTCGCTCGTCAAACCGGTCACACATTTCCGGTCGACCCACCACCGGCCGCGAGCGTTCCGGCGAGCAGGCGCAGCGGCGCGTCGGCCTCCCGGGGCCATTGCTGCGGCTGCGGCGGCCACCAGGCGTACTCGTCGTGCTCGGAATCAGGCGTGACCAGCACGCCATCCGCAAGCCAGGCCATCCCGACGATCAGCACGACCCCGCTGGGGCGCCCCACGAGCGCCTCGATCGTGAGCCGCTGCGGCGCCACCGACCATTCCTCATCCAGCTCCCGGGTCATCGTGTCGGCGGGGTTCTCGTGCACCTCCACCGAGCCACCGGCGCCCAGTGCCCAGCGGCCCGCCCACGACGCCAGCCATCCCGCTCGCCGCCCCGCCAACCAGCGCCCGTCGGCCGACCGGACCACGCAGATCGCCGACAGGCTCTGGGCGGCATCCTCGGGCAGCAGGCGCAGCGCCCACCGGACCGGCTGCAGCTCGAGCGCCAGCCGACCGGGATGCGCATCGAAGCGCACCAGCCGCGCGGCCCAGCCGTCATGGCTGGGCGATCCCCGGCGGCGCAGCTCGTCGATCGCGATATCGGCGGCCTGTGCGGTGCTGACGTCGGGCTCGAATGGATCGGCCAGCCACGATGTCTGGACATCGGCGGGATTCCAGGGACCGCGGGCCATCAGACCACTGTCAACGGGCACGGCTAAACCGTACCGGGGTAGGCTCGCGCGGTGGGACGGCGGCTCAAGCACTGGGGGTGGGGCTATGAGGACGAGCAGCCGGGTCCCGACGAGCTGCGGGCGCAGGCAGCGCTTTTGTCCCAGCACCTCGGCTTTGGGTCGCTTGAGCCCGACCACGCGGTGCCGCTCAGCGACGTCTCGCTGCCCGCCCCGGCTTTGCGGGCGCCCGACTCGTTGGCCGCGATCTGCTCCAGCGACCACTACGAGCGTGTGCTGCACGCCTACGGGCGCTCCTACCGCGATGTCGTGCGCGCCTTCCGCGGGTGCTTTGATCACCCGCCGGACGTGGTCGCCCGCCCGCGTGACGAGCGCGAGCTGCAGTCGGTGCTCGACTGGGCGCTGGAAGCCGGGGCGGCGGTGATCCCGTTCGGGGGCGGGACCAGCGTCGTCGGTGGCGTCGAGCCCGCCGTCGACCGCGATCGCTTCGCCGGAGTGGTGACGATCGACGTTCGCGCTATGGACCGCGTGCTCGAGGTCGATCGCCTATCGCTCGCGGCGCGGATCCAGGCCGGCGCAAGCGGGCCGGTGCTCGAGCGGCAGTTGGGCGAGCACGGGCTGACGCTGCGCCATTTTCCGCAGTCGTTTGAGTTCTCGACCCTGGGCGGCTGGATCGCCACCCGCGCGGGCGGTCATTTCGCAACGCTGTACACCCACATCGACGATCTCGTGGAGTCGGTTAGGGCGCTGACCCCGGCGGGCGTGTGGGAGTCGCGGCGGCTGCCCGGCTCGGGCGCCGGTGTGTCTCCCGACCGGCTGCTGATCGGCTCCGAGGGGACGCTGGGGGTGATCACCGAGGCCTGGGTGCGGGTCCGGGAGCGCCCCCGGCATCGCTCGTCGGCCGCGGTGCGGTTCGGGGACTTCCTGGTCGGGGCGCGGGCGGTTCGCGCGCTGGTGCAATCGGGGCTGAACCCTTCCAACTGCCGGCTGATCGACCCTGCCGAGGCAGCGCTGACCGGCGCCGGTGACGGCTCGAGCTTGCGGCCCGCTCGCCATCCAGGCTCGCCTCAACGGGCCGCGCTCGAGTCATCCGGCTACGCGCTGCTCGTGCTCGGCTTCGAGTCTGCGGCGCATGACACCGAGCCGTTGCTGGCGCTGGCGCTCGACTGCTGTGGCGACTTTGGGGGCTCATGGGAGGCACGCTCGGGAGACGCGGTGGGTAGCTGGCGCCAGGCGTTCCTGCGCGCGCCCTACCTGCGCGACACGCTGGTGGCCATCGGCGTGCTCTCGGAGACGTTTGAGACCGCGATCACCTGGGACCGCTTTGAGAGCTTCTACGGGGAGGTGCTCGGAGCGGCGGCAGACGCCGTCCGCGCGGTCTGCGGAGCGGGCTCGGTGACCTGCCGCTTCACGCACGTCTATCCCGACGGCCCGGCGCTGTACTTCACCGTGCTGGCCCCGGCGCGCCGGGGCGAGGAGCTCGACCAGTGGGCCGCGATCAAGACCGCCGCCAGCGACGCGGTGCTCGCCGGGGGCGGCACGATCACCCACCATCACGCGGTCGGGCGCGACCATCGGCGCTGGTATGACCGCCAGCGCCCGGGCCCGTTCGCGGCCGCGCTCGCCGCCGCCAAGCGGGAGCTCGACCCGTTGGGGGCCCTGAATCCCGGCGTGCTGATCGATCCCTAGGAACCTAATGCACGATATGCGTGCATTACGTTCCTAGCCCCTCGTCTCACGCGCCGGCGCCCAGCCGCTCGAGCACCGCCCGCGCCATCGGGGCCTGCGCGGGCGTCAGGCGCCCGAGCAGCTCGCTCCACCCCGGCTGGGCCGCGATCGCCTCCTTGACGTACGCCACCGCGGCGTCCATGTCCCCGGCCTGGGCGGCCCCCAGCCCGGCCCAGAAGCGCAGCTCGTGGGACTCGGGCGCCAGCTCCGAGGCGCGCAGGTAGAGCGTGGCGGCTTCGTCGTGGTGTCCCTCGCCAACACGCTCGTCACCGAGTCCCGCCAGCACGTAGGCATCGTGCAGCCGGTTCAGCCGCGCCAGCTCGACCAGCGGCTCGGGATGGTCCTCGACGCGCAGCGAGACCACCGTGTCCCACGGCTTGCCCTCCGCGGGCACCACCAACAGCGCCGCCGACTGGCGTCCGCGGACGTCTCCTCCGGCCAGCTCGGCCGCCTGCAACGCCGCCAGCAGCCGGGTCGTGAGCGAGCCCTGATGGCCCTCGAAGGCCTCGAGCATCGCCGGCCAGACGCGCTCGGAGGCCATGATGTTCGCCTGACAGGAGACGCCCTCGCCCTGGCAGTCGCCGGCGAAGGCGATGCACTCGTCAGCCGGTGTGGGCGGCCACCGCTCCGGCGGCGTCGACGATCGCGACCTGCCGCGTGGCGCTGCCGGGATCTGCCGCCACCAGCTGGGCGAGCGCATCGGGCGCGCTCGCGCCGTGTGCCAGCAGCTCCAGCGCGAGCGGCCCGTAGGAGACCTCGGCGTTTGCCTGCGTGGCAACCGCGCCGACGCCCGCCCGGGCCCAGGGCACGATCGGACCCACGGAGAACCAGTGCGACTGGACCGCGGTCCCCAGCTCGCCTGTGCGAGGGTCCCGGGCGACGATCGAGTAGGTGCCCGGGCGGGCGCGAACGGAGGTGAGAGATCGAGCGGCGATCGGGGCGAGCATAACCGCCCGCCCCGGATCAGCCGGCCAGGGTCCGGTTGAAGCGCCGCAGCGCCAGCGGCACGCAGACCGCGATCAACAGCAGGCACCAGAAGGCCATCGCCAGCTCAGGATGATCCAGCTGCCAGGAGCCGCCGGTGTGGACGCCCTCGGTCAGGCTGCGGACGCTCGTGACCAGCGCCGAGATCGGATCCCATTGGGCGATCGCCCGCGGCACCGCGTCCATGCCCGAGATCGGCACGAAGGTGCCGGCCAGGAACGCGAGCGGGAAGATCACGATGAACCCCATTCCCTGCATCGCGTCGGGGGAGCGAACGAGCATCCCGAGCAGAACCCCGCACCAGGTGAAGGCGAACATTCCGAGCGCCATCAGCCCTGCCAGCTCGACAGCATGGACCGCCGACAGCTGCGGGTTCCAGCCCAATGCCAGGCCCAGCCCGACCACGATCACCAGTCCCAGCACCTGTTCGCAGAACTGCCCCACCACCTGGGCGCAGATGATCGACAGGCGGCTGATCGGCATCGAGCGAAAGCGATCGATGACCCCCTCGGTCATGTCATTGGAGGTGGCCACCCCGGCGCCGATGATCCCGAAGGCCAGCGACTGGCCGATGATCCCCGGGAGCATGTAGTCCTTGTAACTGATCCCCGGGACGTGGATCGCCGAGCCGAACACGTACAGGAACAGCACGATGAACACGATTGGCTGGATCGTGACGTCGAGCAGCCGCTCGGGCACACGCGGGATCGCCCGCAGGCTGCGCCACGTCAACAGCGACGTGTCGCGGACGAACCGCATCGGCCGGGGGCCGAACTGTGGCGTGGCGGCAATCGCGCTCATACGAGTGCCTCCTCCAGCTCAGGCTCCTGAGCCTCGGCCGGGTGTCCGGTAAGTGCGAGGAACGCGTCGTCCAGCGTTGGGCGCCGCAGCGCGATCTCGTCGACGGCGATCCCGGAAGCCTCGATCACGTCGGCCACCCGCGCGAGATCTGCGGTCTCCTCGGGCGCCGCGACCGAGATCGTGCGCTGCTCGGGAGCGGGATTGACATCAAAGCGGCCATCGAGCAACGGCAGCAGCTGATCGAACGCCGCGGCGTCCGCGGCGATCACGTCGACGCGTTGCTGGCCCACCTGAGCCTTGAGCTCCGCCGGCGTCCCGCCCGCGACCTCGCGGCCGTGGTCGATCAGGACCACGCGGTCAGCGAGCGCGTCGGCCTCTTCGAGGTACTGCGTTGTCAGCAGCAGCGTTACGCCTTCGAGCACGAGCTCGCGGATCGTCGTCCACACCACCTGGCGGCTGCGCGGGTCCAGGCCGGTGGTCGGCTCGTCGAGCACCAGCACGTGCGGGCGATCGATCAGCCCCGCCGCGAGGTCGACGCGGCGGCGCTCACCGCCCGACAACTGCTTGACGAGGCGGTCGCGGAAGCTGTCGATCTCGAAACGGTCGATGAGCTCGTCGGCGACCCTCCGCGCGTCGCGCAGACGGCGGCCGCGCAGCCTGGCCATCAGGACCAGGTTCTCGCGGGCGGTGAGGTTCTTGTCCAGGGCAGCGAACTGCCCGGTCAGCGAGATCAGCTCGCGGACGCGGGCCGCGTCCTGGACCACGTCCTGACCCGCGACCCACGCACGGCCGCCATCGGGGCGCAGCAGGGTGGCGAGCATGCGCACCGTCGTGGTCTTGCCGGCTCCGTTGGGACCCAGCAGCGACACGACGGTGCCCACCTCGACCTGGAGGTCCAGGTCGTCGACCGCGACAAAGTCGCCGAAGCGCTTGGTGAGGCCCTGAGTTTGGATAGCGGTTGTTGTCATAGTCGGTAAATATACAGTGACTGCAAGAATGCTGCAAGTGAAAAGTTCGCTGGTAAGCTTCGTAGCTCTAAGACCGGCGCCGGAGCCAGAACTCATCCGATGAACGAGCAGACACCTGTCGAGGGGACCGAGCAGTTGCCGCGGGACCCGAGCGCGGTCGTCGATGAGGACCCGGACGTGGGGACCGGCGGGGACGCCGAGCCGGCAGATGTTCTGCAGGCGGGGGCCGCCGAGCCGGCCGATGTTCTGCAGGCGGGGGGCGCCGAGCCGCCCGATGTTTCCCGAGCGAGGGCCGCCGAGACGGCCGATGTCCTCCAGGAGCCGCCAGACGACGATGTCCTGCACCAGCTCATCTCCGACGAGCTCGGCGAGAGCATCGCCGAGCTGATGCGGCAGATGCGCCGGGCCCAGGAGGCCTGGCGGCGCCGGTCGAATCCCCACGAGGGGCTGCGCGAGCGCAAGCGACGGCAGACGCGCGCGCTGATCTCCGACGCCGCCACGGTGCTGTTCGCGATCCACGGGTTCGACAACGTCAAGGTCGCCGAGGTCGCCGATCGGGTGGGCGTCTCTGAGAAGACGATCTACAACTACTTCCCCACCAAGGAGTCGTTGGTCCTCGACAGCGCCGATGAGACGATCGAGCGAGTGGCGAATGCCCTGCGCGAGCGCCGTAGCGACCAGTCCCTGACCCAGGCAGTCGTCCGGGCCCTCGAGGAGGGCCTGCCCAACTACGACGAGTTCCCCGACGAGCTGGTGGCCTTCCTGCCCCACTTCGGCGAGATGATCGACTCGACTCCCGCTCTGCACGCCGCGTGGCTCGAGGTCCACAACCGCCTGGCGGCGGTGGCTCGCGACGAGCTGGCCAGCATGGCAGAGGTCGACCCCGAGGACCCCGAGCCGATGATCGCCGGCCGGGCCCTGGCCGGACTGGTCGATGTGGTGTTCGAATCCCAGATCCGGCACGTCCAGCAGGGCCTGCGTGGCCAGACGCTGCGCCGAGCGGTGATCGCCGACCTCGGGCGCGCTGCCCGCGTGCTCGAAACCGGGCTGTGGTCATTCAACGTGCTGGCCCGGGGAGCCCGCGCCAAGAACCAGGCGCTCGACGCCGCCCGCGCCGCCGAGGAGGCGCGAACGCAGGTGGTCAACGCGCTCCGGCAGGCTCGCGCGGCGTGGGCCGAAGTCCGCCGGGAGAGCAAGGCCACTGCCCGCGAGGCCCGGTCGGCGGGCCGGGACGCCCGCGCCGCAGCCAGGGAAGCCCGCGCGCTCGAGCGCGGGCGCTCGAGGTCCTGACGCGAGTGCCGAGGATCGCCGTGCTCGGAGCCGGCGGCGTCGGCGGGTTCGTCGCAGCCGCGCTTGCGCGCTCGGGCGCCGAGGTGGCGGTGGTGGCCCGCGAGCCGACCGCAGCGGTGCTAGAGCGACGGGGAATCATGGTCCACAGCGCGGTGCTCGGCTCGTTCACCGCCAAACCGGAGGTGGTCACCGCGCTGGCCGGGAAACCCGATGTCCTGCTGGTGGCGACGAAGGCCACCGGGCTCGAGTCCGCGCTGCACCGGATCGCCTGCACGCCCGGGCTGGTGATCCCGCTGCTCAACGGGCTCGAGCACATGGAGACGCTGCGTTCGTGCTTCAGCCCCGACGCGGTCGCCGGCGGGGTGATCAGGATCGAATCCGACAGGCCTGCGCCCGGGGAGATCGTGCAGACGAGCCCGTCGGTCCGGGTGGATCTGGCTGCCGGGCATCGGGCACTGGGCTTCCTGGTCGCGGCGCTGCGCCAGGCCGGGCTCGAGGTCCGCACCGGTGCCGAGGAGCGGCAGGTCCTGTGGTCAAAGCTCACACGGCTGAATGCGCTGGCATTGACAACCAGCGCCAGCGACCGGCCGATCGGATTCGTTCGCGCCGACCCGCGCTGGCGCTCGGCGCTCGAGGGCGCGGTCACAGAGACCGCCGCAGTCGCCAACGCCGACGGAGCGCGGATTGACCCCAGTGAGACGCTCGCCGAGCTCCACCACGCCCACGCCGAGCTGGGGTCCTCGATGCAGCGCGACATCGCCGCCGGTCGCGAGCCCGAGCTCGACGCGATCGCCGGCGCCGTGCTGCGCGCCGGAAACCGACACGGCTTGTGCTGCCCAACGGTGCAGCGGCTCGCGTCGGAGGTGGCGCAGCGAGCGGGGCTCGCGGTCTACAGCGGCGGGCGGATCGGCTCCGCCGGCCCTTCGACGTAGACGGGCTCGCCGATCTCCTCGGAGGCGACCGCGTCGAGGACCTCCTCCTCTTCCTGGGCGCCCTCGCTGTCGTGCTCGCCGTCGCAAAGGACGCGGAAGTTGCCGGTCACGCCGTTGTCGGCCTGCAGGACGATGCCGGGCAGCAGCTCCTCGCCCTCCTCGAACCCGAGACGCTCGATGTCGAAGTGGGTCATCCCGATCCCCCAGCTGTTGTGATCCGGGTTTTCGCGATCATGCGCCGCGACGCCCTGGGCGAACCGCTCCAACAGCTTGCCCATCGTCGCCGTGTCGACCATCACGCTCCGCGCTCGAGCAGCTCGATGCGGTAGCCGTCGGGATCGCGCACGAAGCACAGGCGGCTGCCCCCGTCGCGAATCGTGTACGGAGGACGCTCGGGCTCGATCCCCTGCCCCGCCAGGCGCTGCAGCGTGGCGTCGAGATCGTCAGTGGAGACCGCGATGTGCCCGTAGCCGGTTCCGATCTCATACGGCTCGCTGCGGCCGAAGTTGTAAGTCAGCTCCAGCCGGGGCTCTGACCCGTCCTCGGGCAGCCCCATGAACACGTTGATCGCCTCGTCGCGGATCGGGACTCTGCCTTTCTCCTCGAACCCCAGCGCCTTGTAGAACTCCACCGAGCGATCGATGTCGAAGATCCGGTAGCAGGTGTGGATCAGGCTCATCGGTATCGCACAGGCTACCCCGATACGCTCTCGGTGTGATCGTCGAACGCTCGATGAGCGACCAGTGGCTCTCCAACACCTACGTGGTGGCCGACGAACCCGGTGGTCACGCGGTGATGATCGACGCCGGAGGGCCGGTAGCGCCGCTGCTCGAATACCTGCACCGGGGCCAGCTGCAGCTGACCCATGTGCTACTGACCCACCACCACCACGACCACGTCGCCGACCTCGACGCGGTACTCGAACGCTATCCCGGCACGCCGGTGCTGATCCACGAGCTCGAGCGCGATCTGGTCGCCGGGGCGACCGCCACCATGCAGCCCGGCGAGGTGATCGAAACCGGCGCGCTGCGGATCGAGCCGATTCACACCCCGGGCCACACCGCCGGGATGCTCTCGCTGCTGTGCGACGGAAGTGACGTGTTCACCGGCGACACCCTGTTCAAGGGCTCGGTGGGAGGCGTGCGCGCGCCCGGCCACACGACCTACGCCGACCTCAAGACCTCGATCATGGACAAGCTCCTCAAGCTCCCGCCACATACACGCATTCATCCCGGTCACACCGACCCCACGACCGTCGCCAACGAGCTCGAGCGCAACCGATTCGTACGGATCTGGCGCGGGCTCGACCCCGAGGGCAATGAGCCGTGCCGGGCGCTGGGCGAGGACGCCACCCTGATCCTGCTCGGCGACGACTACGACGGCGGCCACAAGGCCTGGGTCCGGTGGCCGGATGGCTCAGACGACATCGTCCCCGGATCCCAGGTGCAGCGGGGCGACCGCTAGCGGTGGCGAAGGACAGGATCCCGACCTCCCGCGTGGGGCGGACGGCGAAGATCGGGGGCCTTGCAGCCGGACAGGCGCTTCGCCAGGCCGGAACGCATGCGGCCAACGTGACGCGCACGGCGCAGGGGCGCGAGGCGGCGCTCGAGCGCCGCCACATCGAGGCCGCCGAGCAGATCGTCGCCGCGCTGGGAACCATGAAGGGCGCGGCGATGAAGGTCGGGCAGGTGATGTCGTTCCTCGACGTCGGCCTGGTCCCCGAGGAGTATCGCGACGAGTTTCAGCGCAAGCTCGCCGCGCTGCGCGACGCGGCGCCGACCGTGACCTTCAAGGACATGCGCAAGGTCATCGAGCAGGAGCTCGACGAGCGCCTCTCCGACGTGTTCGACGACTTCGACGAGGAGCCGATCGCCGCAGCCTCGATCGGACAGGTGTACCGCGCAACCCTGCTCGACGGCCGGAAGGTGGCCGTCAAGGTTCAGTACCCCGGCGTCGCGGCAGCAGTCCGCGCCGACATGCAAAACCTGGGCCTGATCCTCCGTCTCGCCAAACGGATCGCGCCCGGGATGGACCCCAAGGCGATCGGCGAGGAGATTCGCTCCCGGATCCAGGAGGAGCTCGACTACGAGCTGGAGGCCCAGAACCAGCGCACGCTGGCGCGGATCTTCCGCGGGCATCCGTTCATCGTCATCCCGGACGTGATCACCTCGCTGTCGCACGAGCGGATGATGGTCTCCGAGTACGTCCATGGCACGGGGTTCGAGGAGCTCAAGACCTATCCGCAGGAGCAGCGCGACCGGATCGGGGAGATGCTGTTCCGCTTCTACTTCGGGTGTCTGTACCGGCACGGGCAGTTCTCGGGCGACCCGCATCCGGGCAACTCGATGTTGCTCGACAACGGTCGCATGGCGTTCATCGACTTCGGGTTGTTCAAGCGCATGCCGCCCGGGTCCGTCGAGCTGGAGATCGCCGTCGCCCGGGCGATCATCGAGGGCGACACTGACACGATCATGCGCCTGGGCGCCGAGGTGGGCTTCTTCCCCGAGCCCGAGAAGTTCAACCCCGACCGGGTGCTGGCCCACTTCCGCGCCGCCACGTCCTGGTACACGGCCGATCGCGAGGTTCAGCTGACTCCGGAGTACGCCACCCAGGTCCTGATCGACATGAGCGATCCGCGCTCGGAGTACTTCGGCTACCTGCGCCACGAGTCGGCCCCGCCCGACCACATCTTCGGCCGCCGGATGGAGGTCCTGACGCTCGCCGTGATCGCCCAGCTGCACGCGCGGGGCAACTTCCACCGGATCGCCCGCGAGTGGTTCTACGGCGACCCTCCGGCCACCGAGCTCGGCCGCGAGGAGGCCGAGTTCTACCGCCAGGTCGCGGCGTAGTCGTCTTACCTGGTGCCGAACACGCGCTTCGGCGTAAAGCGACTTACTTGCTGCCGAAGACGCGCTCGATGAGCGCGGTGTCGCCCGCCGTCTGGAACTTCACCAGCTTCCCGTCGCGGAATGTGAGCACGTCGGCGCTGTCGGCCTGTTCGCCGGCCAACCTGATCTGCGTCAAGACGACCACGCGCTCATCGTCTGAGAACCAGTACTGCGGCCTGGTCTCAAAGCCCTGCTCGACGAACTTTCCCCACAGCTCCCCGACCTTCTGCTTGCCGCGCACGGTGCCGCTGATCGCGCTGTTGCCGGGCGTGATCCACTCGATGTCGTCCGACATGTCGGCCATTGCCCCGGCCGCGTCACCGGCCGAAAAAGCGGCGTACGCCTTCTTTGCCCGCTCGAGATTTTCCTCTCCGGCCATTTGAACCTCCGATGGTGGTCGTTTAGGCCCTGCCCCGAGGTCTGACCCTACACCCGGGCCCCGCTCCGCGCCAGGGGTCAGACCGCCTGGACCTGGAACAGGCTTGTGGTGCCGGGCTTGCCGCTGGGCAGCCCCGCGGTGATCCCGATGCGCTGGCCGGGCTTCACCCACCCGAGCTCGACGACCCGCCTGGCGCTGTCGGCGATCAGCTCCTCGGTGACCTCGTGACGCCGCATCGGGCCCGCCTGCACCCCCCACATGACGCTGCAGCGGCGGACCGTCTCCTTACCCGGCGACAGGGCGTAGATGGGGACTGTCGGGCGATGGGCGGAGATCAGCCGAGCCGAGCGGCCGGAAAGCGTAGGCACCACGAGCGCGGCCAGGCCCAGGTCGCGGGCCGCTGCGCAGGCGCCGTAGGCAATCGTGTAGGCGGGGTCGCGCGCGTCCCGCCGGACCCGGTCCTCGTTCCAGTCGCGGTAGGGCAGGATTTCCTCGGTCCGCTCGGCGATCGTGGCCATCATCGCCACCGCCTCGACAGGGTGGGCGCCGATCGCCGTCTCCTGCGAGAGCATCACCGCGTCGGTGCCGTCCAGGATCGCGTTTGCGACGTCGGCGACCTCGGCGCGCGTGGGGCGCGGGGAGGTCACCATCGAGTCGAGCATCTGCGTCGCCGTGATCGACGGACGCGCCAGCCGCCCCGCGATTCGCAACAGCTGCTTCTGGACGATCGGCACATCCTCGATCGGCAGCTCGATCCCCAGATCGCCGCGCGCGACCATCACCGTGTCCGCGGCGCGGATGATCTCCTCGGCTGCATCGACCGCCTGCGGCTTTTCGATCTTGGCGATCAGCGGCAGGCGGGTCTGCCTGCGCACTGCCTTGACGTCCTCGGCGGTGCGCACGAACGACAGCGCGACGATGTCGACTCCAATCTGCTCGCCAAAGCGCAGCATGTCGAGGTCCTCCTCGGGAACCGCTTCCAACCCCCGCGTCGAGCCAGGCAGGTTGAGACCCTGCCGGGACGCGACCGACCCCCCGATCTCCACCGAGGTATCGACCTCGCCGTCGCGCACGTGTTTGACTCTCAGCCGGATCGCCCCGTCGGCGAGATAGACGACGTCCTCGGGATCGAGCGCTTCGGCAAGCCCGGCCCAGCTGACCGACATCCGCTCGTCTGAACCTACCTCGTTGGAGCCGCACAGCAGGACCAGCTTCTCCCCTGGTTTGAGCTCGGCGATGTCGTTGCGCAGCGCGCCGATCCGCAGCTTGGGGCCTGGAAGGTCCTGCAGGATCGCCACTTGCCGGCCGACGCTGGCAGCCGCAGCGCGAATGTGCTCCGCATTCTTGGCGTGCTGCTCGCGAGTGGCGTGCGCGAAGTTCAACCGCACCACGTCGACCCCCGCCTCGATCATCGCGCGCAGCGTCTCGGGGTCCCTCGAGGCGGGTCCGATCGTGGCCACGATCTTGGTGCGGCGCATGCTTATGGACGCTACTGAAGGGGTCGGGCACTGCGCCGCAGCCCACCCGGCCTGGCGATCAACCGATCGGCGAACCGTGCTCGACGATGGTTTCGCCGTCGGCGCTCAGGCGCCCGCCGTCGCGCAGATCACAGATCAGATCCCAGTGCAGGCCCGAGGCATTTTTGCCCCCGGTCTCCGGGTAGGAGCGGCCGAGCGCGAGGTGGACGGTGCCGGCCATCTTCTCGTCGAGCAGGATGTGGCCGGTTGGGCGGGCGATCCCGGCATTGGTGCCGATCCCGATCTCGCCCAACAGACGCGAACCCGAGTCGGTCGCCAGAGCGGCGTCGAGGTAGGTCTGACCTTGCTCTGCGCTGGCGCCGATCACCTGTCCATCGCGGAACGTCAGCTGCACCCCGGTGACGGTCACCCCGCGGGGGCCGGTGGGAACCGTGAACCGAATCCTCCCGTTGGCGGACCGCTCGAGCGGGCCGGTGAAGACTTCGCCGCTGGGCATATTCCGCTTGCCGTCGGAGTTGATCCAGGTGCGGCCGCTGACTTCGAGGGTCAGGTCGGTGCCGTCGGCTTCGATCCGGATCATCCGCGCGGGCGCCAGCCGCTCGATCAGCTGCGCCTGCGCGGTGCTCAGCTCCCGCCAGGCGGCGGCCGGGTCGGCGCGGTCCAGGAACAGGGCCCCGTTCACGAACTCCGCGTAGTCGTGCTCGCTCATGCCGGCCTGCTGGGCGAGGGCCGGGGTTGGCACCAGCGTCCCGCACCAGCGACGCGACAGAGTGAGCTCGCGCAGCGGACGACGGGCGACCGCCGCGCGGGCGATCAGGCTTGGGTCGATCCCGCTCAGCTCGTTGGTGTTTGCGGGAGCGTCGATCCGCACCAGCGCGTCGACTCCGCGCAGCAGTGCGAGCTCGATCGGCGGCGGCTCGGCGTAGTGGCGCTCGTGGGCGTGGCGATAGAAGCTGCCTTCGTTCGACGGCGGCACGAGCGACACGAACGGCCACCCCTCGCGCTCCAGGATCGCCCGGTGCAGGGCCAGCGCAAACGGCTCGGCCAGCGTCGTCGAGGTGACCAGCACCCGGGCGCCGGCGCCCACTTCCAGGCACCAGCCGCATACCAGGTCCGCGAACGCCCCGGGGTCGGGCACGGGCCCGCGGGGCGCGTCCGTCACGGCGCGGGCCTAAGGCACAGACCCGCGGGAGCACCGGTCACGGCGCCTGGAGCTCGGGGAAGTGCTCCCCCACGTGCTCGCGCAGCGACTGGCGAACGAATCCGCGCTCCTGCTGTGTCGCCATCCGGTAGCGGCTCAGGAGCTCCTTCTGGCGAGAGATCGTCAGGCCGGCGATCGTCCAGGACACCGCGAGCCGCTCGAACAGCAGCTCGGTGGCGCGCTGCGCGGCGTCCTCGCGGTGCAGGCCCGAAGCCAGCGTGTCGGCGTATTCGCGCCGCGCGGCCGGAGTCAGCGAGCCACGGAGGCTCAGGACGTTGCCCTCGCCGTCGCGGTACTCGTCCACCGGCGCGGCGAGCTTGGAGCGTTGACGATTGCGACGCCCCACGTCTACGACGACTGCGCGGATGCGGCCTCGCGCAGCTGCGAGCTGACGTCTCCGGTCACCGGGTCGCCGTGCCCGGCCCATACGGTCGCAGGCTCCAAGGCGGCGAGCTTGCGAATCGACGCGCGCGCCTGCTCGAAGTCGACATCGAACGCGGCGTGGGGAATCTGGGCCTCGCGCTTGCGGCCGGTCTGGACGTCGATCGTGTAGATGCAGTCCGACACCAGCGCCAGGCGGTCGGACTCACGGAACAGCCCGATCAATCCGGGGGCATGCCCGGGCAGGTCGATCACCCGGAACCCCGCGATTTCGTCGCCCTCGGCCACCGTTCCCTCGATCGCCAGGGCGCCGCCGTCCCACGTTGGCAGCAGCTTGCCCAGCAGCACGCGACCGTAGAGATCGAGCTTTTCGAGGTCGTAGTAGGGACGGAGGGGATCATCTGACTCGGCGGCTTCGCGCTCGGCCGGATGGCAGAAGACCGGCACATCCAGCGCCGGTGCGGCGCCGCGATGATCGGCGTCGGCGTGGCTGAGGATGATCCGCCTGGCGCCCCCAAAGCGAGCGCAGACACCGCTGAGCGCGGGGCCCATGGCCTTGATCCCGGCGTCGAACACTGTCACCCCGCCGTCATCCTCGATCAGGTACACGTTCATGACCTTCAGCGGAAAGCCGCCGCGGAGAACCCAGACGCCGTCTGCGATCCGCTCAGGCTCGGCCGCTTGGACCATGGAGCGCAGCTGGGTGCGGGCATTGGCCAGCCTGGTCAGGATCGCCTCGGCCGCGGACCCGGCGGCCGGCAGTAGCCCCAGCTGGCGGGCGGCGTCGCCGCTGTCGAGGTAGGCGTCGTTGTGGGCAATCAGGTCGTCGTGGACGGTTATCACGTCGCATCCCTCGAGCCGCATCCGCGCGCCATTGGCCAGCAGGCCCTGGAGCTTGCCCGGCCCCGCGAAGGTCCCGCTCGCGCGCCAGCGTACCGCCGTGCGGCCGCGGGTGGTCGTCAATTCGAGGACCTGGAGCTTGAGATCGGGGAACGCGTCGAACAACTGACCGAAGTACTCCCGGATGCCGTCTGGAGCGATCAGCTCCTGGGCGCCCACGAGCCTGCAGACCGCGCCGGGCGCCCAGCACGCCACGGCAGCGTCCAGGTCGCGCGCGCCCAGTGCCGCGAAGTAGCGCCTGGCGATCTCGGCTGTGCTGGCCATCGGCGGCGTCAGTCTAATGCGCCCTGCGCCCGAGCGGGGGGCGATTCCTGGAGCGACCACCGTGCCCGCCGAATATCGTGTCGCGATCGTGGCGCGCCAGCGAGAGCTCGGACGAGGCGAACGGGTTTTGCCGGGACTGTGGCGGCTTCGGCTGCCGCTGCCCTGGCCGGGGGTCCCGCACTGCAACGCGTGGGCGATCGCGGCCGGTTCGGGGGTCGTGCTGGTCGACACCGGTATGCACGAGCCGGGATCGCTCGCACAGCTCGAGCGGGCGATGGACCAGGTCAACCTCCGCCTCGAGGACGTGCGCCTGCTGGCCTGCACCCACAGCCACTCCGACCACTGGGGCCAGGCAGGGCCGATCCGGGACCGCGCGCGGTGCGAGTTCTGGATGCACGCGCGGCCCGCCGGTGCCGATGACGACCACGACTCTCAGCTTGCGCGCAGGATCGAGGTCGCCAGGCAGAGCGGCGTGCCCCAGGCGGCGATCAAGGAGTTCGTCGAGCGCATCAAGGACATGCCGTCGGGGATCGCGCGCGTGATCGAGCCCGATCGTGAGCTGGTGCAGCGGATCGAGATCGAAACCGACCTCGGCACCTGGACCGTCCACGAGACGCCGGGCCACAGCCCTTCGCACGTGTGCCTGTTCGAAGCGCAGCGGCGGCTACTGATCTCGGGCGATCACGTGCTGGGACGCATCTCACTGTATTTCGACTACGGCTATACGCCCGATCCGGTGGCCGAGTTTTTGACCTCGCTGGACCGCGTGGACAGGCTCGACGCGCGGCTGGCGCTGTCGGGTCACGGCAAGCCGTTCTTCGATGTGCACGGCCACATCGAAGGTAACCGCAAGCTCGTGGGCGAACGGATCGAGGCCACGCTGACGGCGCTCGCCGCAGGCCCGCGTACGGCGCTCGAAATCGCCCCCGAGGTCTACGGGGAGCCGATCTCGATCCACAACGGGCCCTGGCTCCTGACGCAGACGCTCTGTTATCTGCGCCATCTGGAGCGGCGGGGGGAGGCGCAGAAGGAGCCCGACAGCGGCTCCGAGCGCTGGTCTGCGACGTAACTGCTGGACCCGCGCACAACCTTGACACAGGTCTGTCAAGGTCGTGATAGGGTTCGCGGATGCGGATCGATGAGATCCTGGCCCGGGCACAGGAGCCCCGTGTTCTCCTTCGAGTTCTTTCCGCCCAAGACCGACGAGGGCGAGCGCGTGCTCGGGATCGCCCTCGAGTCGCTGCGACAGCTCGATCCGGATTTCGTTTCGGTCACCTACGGCGCCCTCGGAAGCGCTCGTACGCGCACGCTCGAGCTGACGAAGTGGATCAAGCAGGAACTGGGGATCGAGGCGATGGCACATCTCAGCTGCGTTGGCTGCTCTCGCGACGAGCTGCGCAAGATCCTCGACGACATGAGCGCCGCCGGGATCGAGAACGTGCTCGCGCTGCGCGGCGATCCGCCACGCGGCGAGACCGACTACAAGCCACACCCGGACGGTCTGCGTTACTCAACTGAGCTGGCCAGCCTGATCAGCGCCGACTACGACGTCTGCATCGGCGGCGCGTGCTTTCCCGAAGTCCATCCGGAGGCGCCCGACCTCGCCCACGACCTGCGCTTCCTCAAGGAGAAGATCGATCGCGGCGTCTCGTTCTTGATCACGCAGCTGTTCTTCGACTCAGAGCTCTACTTCCGCTTCGTCGAGGAGGCGCGCGCGGTCGGGATCGAGGTCCCGATCATCCCCGGGGTGATGCCGATCACCGACCTGCGCCAGATCAAGACGATCACCGGCATGTGCGGCGCCACCATCCCACCGGCGCTGCAAGAGGCGCTCGAATGGCGGTCGCATGACCCAGACGCCGTGCGGCAGCTGGGCGTCTCCTACGCCACACTCCAGTGCGCCGAGCTGCTGGCTCGCGGGGCGCCGGGTATTCATTTCTACACGCTCAATCGCTCGCCGGCGACGCGGGCGATCCTGTCGGCGCTCAAGCTGCTGCGACCATGGGTCCGGCGCGAGATCGTCAACCTGGCGGTCTGATCTTGAGCGCGTGGGCGAGCATCGGCCGCCCGTCGACCTCGTAGCGAACGTCGACCTCGTCGTTGCGCTTGTAGGTCCCGATCCCCCAGAAGCCCAACAGCCACGCGCGCTTACTCAGCTTCTGCGAGACCAGCTCGCGCGCGAATACGAGCTCCCCGCTCGAGACGCGATAGTCGGTGCCCAGCTCCTGGCGCACGCCGTTGACGTACACCTCAAACGGGGTCCGGACTCCCTCGGGCAGGGGGACGCGCCACTCCTTCATCTGCGCGCCAGATCGATCGGCAGCAGCGAGAGGATCGCCAGGTCGACGCGGCGATCGCGCTCATTGACAAACGCCCGCAGGATTCCCTCCTGCACCAGCCCGGCAGACTTCGCGGCGGCGATCATGGCCACATTGTCGGGCTCCGTCAACAGCTCGAGACGCTCGAGACCGCAGACATCGAACAGCCAGCGGCCCGCCAGGCGCAGCGCCCCGGTGGCCAGCCCGCGGCGACGAAAGTCCGGGGCGACCCAGATTCCCGCCTCCGCGCGCAGATCCTCCCACTCGACTCGGTGGACGTCGAGCTGACCCCGGCAGACGTCGGATCCGGGTTCGAGAATCGTGAACCGGACGCCTTCGCCGGCGGCACGTTCCGCCGGCCCGCGTTCGTTGCGACGGCCGAGCTCGGCGCCGCTCGGGGGGCGCTGCAGGCCCAGCCGGGCATACAGCGTCGGATCGTCCTGGTGCGCAATCAAGATCTCCGGGATGTCCCGCTCTGACTCGAAACGGAGAGTCACGCGTTCGGAGCGCAGAGGCCTGACCAGGTCAGGGAACGAATACATCGTCGGACCCTGACCGTACTCTGTCGCGGCGTGGAAGAGATCGCTTACAGCATCCGGCGCTCGCAGCGTGCGCGGCGGGTGAGGGTCACGGTCGACGCCCGGCGCGGAGTCGAGGTCGTGCTCCCCCGCCGAGCGCCCGAGCGCGAGGCGGCCGCCGCGATCCAGGAGCTCGCGCCGTGGATCGAGCGCCGGGTCAGAGAGCTCGACCGCGCGCGGACAGCAGTCGCTGCCCGCGGCGACACCGTGCCCTACCTCGGCGAGCTGCTGGCGCTCCGCGTGCAGCCCGGCAGGACCCGGGTGCATCGGCGCGGCGCGGAGCTGCTCGTCCCGGCCGGCGACGCCCGCACAGCCGCGCTCGAGCGCTGGTACCGCCACGCCGCACGCGCTGAAATCGAGCCCCGCCTCGACACCGCCTGCTGGCAGGCGGGCAGTTCGTACTCCAGGCTGACGATTCGCGGTCAGCACACCCGCTGGGCGAGCTGCTCGCCCGAGGGAGCGATGAGCTTCAACTGGCGCCTGCTGCTCGCGCCCGAGCCGGTGCTCGATTACGTCGTGTGGCATGAGGTCTGCCACCTCGAGGTGATGGACCACTCGCCACGATTCTGGGCGCTGCTGGTCTCGCGGTGTCCCGATTATCGCGAGCACAGGACGTGGCTGCGGCGCCACGGCGCGACCCTGGTCCTCTGACGCCGGCGGAAGGCGACCAAGGCGGCTCAGGTGAGCACGCGGCGCAGCGCCGCATACGTTGACTCACCCGGACGCTCCTCGATCAGCTCTCGCCGCACCCGACCGCGATAGGCCTCGGTGCTCCCGTCACCGCGGACGTCGACGCCGGCGCGAACGCTGGGCACGAAGCGCTGCGGCCCGGACAGCTCCAGCCGGGCGACGACCTGCTGGGCAGGCTCAAAGCGCCTGATCTTTGCGTCAACGGGCTTGCGCGGAGCCGACCTGGACAGCTCGCGCCCCCGATCCTCGAGCGCCGACAGCGCGAGATCGAGGTTCTCGAACGAGCTGCGCTTGACTCGGGGCCCGGAGCGGACGGTCAGCTTCCAGCGCACGCGGCGATGATCGCAGGCGCATCGGGCCGGGGAGTGGAGCGCACGGCGCCGGGCAGCGGGAACTCGACATCGCTGATCGACCCCCGCCGCTTGACCTCGAGCTGTCCCGCAGAAAGCCGCTGTATGAGCTTGTAGATCGCCTCGTTGTCGGACAGGATCGTCGCGCGGAACCGACAGATCCCCCGTGCGGTGGCGGCGGCGGCAAGACGACCGAGCAGCTCGTTCGCCAACCCCTGGCGTTGATAGCTGTCGCCGACGACGATCGCGAACTCCGCCACGTCGGGATCGTCGCTGAGGCGCACGAACCGGGCGACGGCGATGATCGACGGATCGTCGCCATCGTCAGGCGCCGTAGCCACCAGCGCGAAGTGATCGCACCCGTCGATCTCTGCCAGGTAGCGCGCGTCCTCGGCGGTGAGGGTCGGCTTGACGCCCAGAAAGCGCCGGTAGCGCGATTCGGGCGACAGACGCATGTGGGCACTCTGCAGCCGCTGCGCGTCGTCGGGCTGGATCGTGCGGATGTCAACCGTCCTTCCGTCCGTGAGGGAATATCGGACCACGCCTACTACGTTACGACGCGTGCCGACACCCTGTGTGCCGGCCGTCACATGCTCTACGAGCGCTCGCTGATCGGCACGTACTCGAGGCCGCGCGCGCCCGTGTAGATCTGGCGCGGGCGGGCGATCTTCTGCTCGGGATCGTCGATCATCTCCAGCCACTGGGCGATCCATCCACTGGTTCTTCCGATCGCGAACAGGACGGGGAACATCTCTACGGGCATTCCCAGCGCCTCGTAGATCAAGCCGGAGTAGAAGTCAACGTTCGGATACAGCTTGCGCGAGATGAAGTAGTCGTCCTCGAGCGCGATCTTCTCGAGCTCGGTAGCGATGTCGAGCAGCGGGTTCTTGCCCGTCACCTCGAACACCTCGTCGCAGGCCTTCTTGATGATCTTGGCGCGCGGATCGAAGTTCTTGTACACCCGATGGCCGAAGCCCATCAGCTTCTCGTCACCGTTCTTGACGCCCTCGATGAACTCGGGAATCTTCTCCTTGTCCCCGATTCGCCGCAGCATCCTGAGCACCGCCTCGTTGGCGCCTCCATGCAGCGGCCCGTAGAGCGCGGCAACGCCTGCGGCGACCGCCGAGTACGGATCCACCTGGGAGGAACCGACGCTGCGCACCGCGCTGGTGGAGCAGTTCTGCTCGTGATCGGCGTGCAGGATGAACAGCACGTCGAGCGCATGCTCGAGCCGCGGATCGGGCTGGTACTGGAGCTCGGCGACCTTGTAGATCATCGACAGGAAGTTGCCCGGATAGCTGAGGTCGTTGTCGGGATACACGTAGGGCATCCCGCGGTTGTGGCGGTAGGCGAAGGCGGCCAGCGTGGGCATCTTGGCCAGCAGGCGGATCACCTGCAGAGACCGGACCTCGTCGTTCTTGATCGCGTTGGCCTCGGGATAGAACGTCGACAGCGCGCTGACCGACGCGAGCAGCATGCCCATCGGGTGCGCGTCATAGCGGAAGCCCTGCATGAACTCCTTGATGTTCTCGTGCACGAACGTGTGCAGGGTGATCTGCTGATCCCACTTCTCGAGCTCGGACTGCGTGGGCAGCTCTCCGTGCAGCAGCAGGTAGGCCACTTCCAGGTAGGTCGATTTCTCGGCCAGCTGCTCGATCGGGTAGCCGCGGTACTCGAGCACGCCCCGCTCTCCGTCGATGAACGTGATCGCCGACCGGCACGACGCGGTGGCCATGTACGCCGGGTCGTAGGTCATGAGGCCGAAGTCGTCGTCCGAGGTCTTGATGTTGCGCAGCTCGGTTGCGCGGATCGTCCCGGCCTCGATCGGGATCTCGTACTGCTTCCCGGTCCGGTTGTCAGTGACGGTGAGGGTCTCGGCAGACGTCGCTACGCTGCCGTCCCCTGTGTGCTGCGTCTCGGTGGTCATGGCACTCCTGTCGGTTACCGGGCCTCCCGACCAGGCGATCGAGCGGGACGGCCTTTAAAGACTCTATTACTTCGAGTATGCCCAGCAACAGGCGGCAGCGCGCGGGGCTGAGTTGTGGGCGTGGTGGGCCAGGCCCCGGGGAGCCGCGCCGCTATCCGGTGACGCTAGCCGGTAACGCTAGCCGGTGACGATCGCCATCGCGACCGCGAGGCCGACCAGTGCGACGGTGAGCGCGATCACCGCTCGCTCGCCACCCCTGCTGTAGGGAAAATCCGGTCGCTTGAGCCCGATCGTGGCCAGCAGGACCGCGTACACGGCGAGCACCCCACCGGCGATGAACCAGGGAACCTTGGACGGCTCGGAGGCTGCAAAGACGACGTCCAGCACGACCCGAGCCTACCCGATCTGCTCCGGGGCGGGCGCCGCTCGATAGCGGCTCGCGGTGGCCGCCTTCTGCCCCTGGTAATGGCTGCCCAGCTCGGGACTGCCGTAGGGGCGCAGGGCCGGGCGGTCGAGCATCATGAACGACAGCTGGGCGATCTCCAGGCCAGGATAGAGCTTGATCGGCACCCGCGTCAGGTTGTTGAGCTCCAGCGTCAGCGTGCCCTTCCAGCCCGGATCGCAGAAACCCGCGGTGGCGTGGACGATCAGCCCCAGCCGGCCCAGCGAGCTGTTGTGGGTGGGGATGAAGCTGCGGCTCACCAGGAACACCCCGTCGGGTGAGCCCACCTCGATGCAACGGACCGGGACACTCTCGCACGGGGTCACGGCGGTGATCGCGCGGCCCATGTGGAACCGCTGCAAAAGCGCCTGGCGCGCGATCTTCCGCGGCAGGCGGAACACGCGCTCGTGCGGCGTGAACTGAACCTCGTAGCGGGTGCCGCAGACTTTGCCGTACAGCTTTACGAGCTTCTCGGCCACGACCGGCTTGTAGCCGAGGCTCGCGATCAACTCGCGGTAATCATCGGCAAGTCGACGGCTGACCGTCGTGACGTCGCAGCGGCTGTAGACGTCCACATAGCCGTCGGTGTCCATGATTCCCTCCAGCAGAGCCCGGCGCTGCTCGACGCTTGACTGCAGGTACTCGCGCGGGATGTGCTTGTTGCCGAGCAGTCCGAGCTCCCGGAGCCGGCTCTGCAGCGAATCGTTGGCCGCGTACCGGCCGGTCACCAGATCCCGCGTGTGGCCCGCGCCGCCGACGCGGTAGGTGAGCGGTCCTGATGGCGCATGGACCGGCTCTCCGGCCAGCACCAGCTCGCGCAGGATCGGCCTATCGACCGACGTTATCTCGGCCTTCGCGCTCGTCCCGTCGCCAAGCCAGGCCCCCAGCACGTACGGGTCGACCGGCAGCTCTCGAAACGGATAATGGACGGGCAGCGCCTGAGCGACGTGATGGTTGTATTCGGTCGGGCTGTACTTCAGCGTCCGTTGGACCTCGCCCGTGGTGGCGATCCGCGGCACCCCGCGACGGCGGTCATAGTGCGTCCACACGAGCCACTGATGGTCGATATCGGCGACGATCTTCGTGCCATCCGAGAACGAGACGATCCGGCACGGCACGCCCGATAAGCGTGTCGCTGGCGGCGATCACCGGCGTCGGATGCCCGTGCAGGTCAAACACCCAATCGCCTCCGGCCAGTTCGCCCATCGTCTTCCACCCGTCGGGAGTGGGCACCGGCGTATCGACCGCCAGCGCCTTGCCCTCGATCCTGGCCACGATGTCATCGGGCAGCTCGACCCACTCCAGCGTGCGGCCGAGGCAGAACTCTCCCGGATGGATCACGAACGACTCGCCCTCGGGAACCACCACCTCCTCGGTGAGGTTCTCCGGCGGCTGGCGCAGGTCGATCGCCGAGGCGCGATGGTTGTGAAACACGCGGAACGAGTCGCCGAGCCTGAGGTCCACGCTGGCCGGCTGCACCAGGCTCGGATCCCAGGGGTCGATTCTGATCCGGCCCTTGTCTACGAGCCGCGTGATCGTCCCGTCGGAGAGCACAGCACCGCTCATCGCGTCCCAGTGTGCCAGCGGGAGCGGAAGCCTGTACTCAGTGCCCGAGCGTGCGTGCCTTGGCCCGGACGGTCCGGACGCGGGCCGGAGGCTGCGGCGCCGGGTCGCCGTGGGGGCCGCGCCGCGGGTGGCGCGGGAACGGCTTGGGCGGGTGCGGGCGCTGGCGCTTGATGCCGCCGTCGTCGTCGGATGAGGTGGACTCGTCAGGCTCTTGCTTGATCGCCCACCAGACGATGTAGATCAGGGCTGCCAGCGGCAACTTGAGCGCCAGCATGATCCAAAGGAATCCCCACGTCACTTAGTCGATCCTACCTCGATTTGCGTCACTTGTCACACAGACTGTTGGTCGACGGACAGCGCCGCACGCTCAGGCCGGATACGGCGGCCCTCGGGGTCGAACAGGGGCTCGCGAGCCACCTCGCCACCCACCCAGCGGCCGAAGATGTCAATCTGCACCTCGGTCCCGACTGCGAGCTCGGCGGGCAGGTAGGCGTAGGCGATCGAGCGCTGAACGGAGTATCCATAGCCGCCGCTGGTGACCCGGCCGACGACCCGATCGCCAATTCGCACCGGCTCGTTGCCGAGCGCCACCGAGCGCTGGTCCTCGAGCACCACACAGCGCAGCCGCCGGCGGGGCTGCGCCAGCGCATCGGCTCCGACGAAGGTCTTGTCCTCGCGCACGCAGAACTCGAGGCCGGCCTCCAGCGGCGTGTCGTCGGGCGTGATGTCCACGGCCCATGCCCGATATCCCTTCTCCAGGCGCAGTGAGTCGATCGCTCGATATCCGGCGGCCACCAGGCCGTGCTCTTGCCCAGCATCCCAGAGCGCCTGCCACAGGCCCGCGCCGTACTCGGCCGGGCAGTACAGCTCCCAGCCATGCTCGCCGACATAGGTCACCCGCAGCGCTCGCACGGGAGCGTCCGCGACCGCCAGCTCGCGCATCCGCATGTAGCCGAAGTCAAGCGGATCAGGGGATAAAGGCGCGAGGATCTCGGCCGCCTTGGGGCCCCAGAGGGCAAAGCACGCCCACCGCGAGGTGACATCGCTGAGCCGGACGCGCCCGTCGTCTGAGAGGTGGCGGCGGATCCAGCTGGCGTCGTGGCTGCCGAACGCCGTCCCGGTGACGATCTGGAACAGCTCCTCCTCCACCCGCGTGACCGTGAAGTCGCACTCGATCCCGCCCCGGCGATTGAGCATCTGTGTGTAGGTGATCGCCCCCACCTCCCGGGCGACGTGGTTGTCGCACAGGCGCTCGAGCAGCTCGGCGGCGCCCGGCCCGGAAACCTCGAGCTTGGCGAACGAGGACTCGTCGAACAGCCCCGCTCGCTCGCGCGTGGCCAGCGCCTCGGCGCCGATCGCCGCAGACCAGTGCCTGCCCGCCCACCCCCGGGGCCGCTGGTCCTCGGCCCCCGCCGGGGCATTGCTCTGATACCAGTTCACCCGCTCCCAGCCGGCCTTCTCCCCGAAAACCGCGCCGTGCTCGCGGTGCCAGGGGTACACGCTGGACGTCCGCAGCGGACGGCCGCCCTGGCGCTCGTGGCCCGGGTAGCGGATGTCGTAGTAGGTCTCGTACACCTCCTTGGTCCGGGCGAGCGTGTAGCGGGGCGAGCGGTAATGCGACCCCCGCTCCCCGAAGCGGCGGATATCCATCTCCCACACGTCGAGCGGCGGCTCGCCGGCCACGATCCACTCGGCCATCAGCTTGCCGATCCCGCCAGCGCCGGCCAGCCCGTGCGCGCAGAAGCCGGCGGCGACGAACAGCCCGTGCACCTCGGTCTCGCCGAGGCAGAACTCGTTGTCGGGCGTGAACGCCTCCGGCCCGTTGATCAACCGCGTGACCTTGACCTCCTCCATAGCCGGGACGCGGCGCACGGAATTGGTGGCGATCTCCTCAAAGCGCGGCCAGTCCTCCTCCAGCAGGCGCCCGTTGAAGTCGAGCGGGATCCGGTCCAGGAGGTGCTCGTCGAGCGACCATGGCGCGCTGTGGCGCTCGTAGCCGCCCATCACCAGCCCGGCGCCCTCTTCGCGGAAGTAGACCAGCAGGTCGGGATCGCGCAGCGTCGGCAGATGGACGATCTCCCCTTCCGTCCCGCGCTCGCGGAACGGCTGGGTGACGAGATACTCGTGGGCGAACGGGATCACCGGTACCCGCACGCCCGCCATCCGGCCGAGCTCGGCGGCAAACATCCCGCCCGCGTTCACCACCACCTCGGCCTCGATCTCGCCCCACTGCGTGCCCACGCCCCGGACGCTTCCCTTCTCCACAGCGATCTGGTCCACGCGCGTGTGGGTGAACACCTGATGGCCGCCCTCGCGGGCCCCCTCGATCAGCGCGTAGGTCAGCTGCGACGGATCCAGGTAACCGTCGGTGGAAAGATAGGAGGCGCAGCGGACTCCGCCGGTGACCATCAGCGGGAACAGCTCCTGGGCCTGCTGCGGGGAGATGAGCTCCAGCGGCAGCCCGAACGTCCGCGACCACGCGACCTGGCGCAGCACCTCCTGCTCGCGCTCCTCGCTGCAGGCCAGCCGGATCCCGCCGCACTCCACCCAGCCGCAGTCGAGCCGGCGGTAGAGCTCCACCGAGTCCATCATCATCCGCGTCAACGAGACGCTCCCGCGCAGCTGACCGACCAGGCCCGCGGAGTGAAACGTGGACCCGCTCGTCAGCTCGTTTCGCTCCAGCAGCACGACGTCGCGCTCGCCCAGCTGGGCGAGGTGGTAGGCGATCGACGCTCCCCCCACGCCGCCGCCCACGATCACCACCCGGGCCCGGGAGGGGAGCTCACGCGGCCGCGTCATCGAGCCACTGCTGCAATCGAGGGTCGCGGGCGGACTGCGCCAGGCGGGCGAAATGGCGGGCCGCGTAGTCGCCGAAATCGAACTCGAGCTCTGAGACCGCGCCCTGCACGACTCCCCAGGCGGCCTCCCGCGCGTCGGACATGATCCGCATCAGCGCCAGCGCGGCGCGGCGCTGGGCGGTGGCCGGCTCGCCGAAATACGCCTCCAGCAGGCGCTTCTCGGCCGGCTCGTCGAACTCGTTGTTGACCGCCAGATTGCCGAGATCGAACATCCGATGCCCCATCCCCGCGTACTCCCAATCGACCAGGACCTGACGGGCGGGGTCTGCGCGCATCGCCAGCACGTTCGCGGGCAGCAGGTCGTCGTGACACGGAACCGGGTCGGCGAGCGGGAGCGCTGCGGCCACGCGTTGCGCGAGCGCGCGCGCCTGCGCGTACTCGTCCGGGAGGCTCCCGCGCCGCTGCGCCACGATCCGGGCGTAGTCGTCGAGCAGCTCGGGAACCCAGAAGCGCGTCGGCAGCTGCAAACCGCAGTCGTGGAAGGCCCGCAATGCCCGCGCCACCGAGCCCGGGTCGGCCCGCAGCCGATCGGCATCCACCTGGGTGCAGTGCAGGTATTCGGTCACCAGGCATTCGTCGCTGGCGGCCGCGACCGCGGGGGCGATGCCCAGCTGCGCCGCGGCACGATTCGCCATCCGCTCGGCCTCGCGGCTGATCCCCAGCAACGACGTGTCCCGGCCAGGCAGCCTGACCACGTACTCGCGCTCGCCGAACCGGGCTCTGTAGTTGCGGTTGGTGATCCCGCCCTCGAGCGGCACCGGTGGACTGCTGAGCGGCCCCAGCGTCGCTTCCAGCCCCTTCACGATCCGGGTGAGATCGTCCATTGGCGCGAAAGCTAACCCTTACAGCATCGTAGCCCGCTCCACGAACGTGCGCCACTGCGCGTGGGCCGCGGTTCGCCATTGCTGGTCGCGCTGGGGCTCGACCGCATCGCCGATCGGAATCCTGTCGGCGATGTCAAGCGTCGAAGCCCACACGCCCGCACCTACGGCCGCCAGCGCGGCGGCCCCGGCGGCGGTCGCGTCCACCGCGCCACGCTGTACACGGACGCCGGCACAGTCCGCCTGCAGCTCGAAGCAGCGTGGGATCGCGCGTAAGGCCGCCATCGACGCGCAGGACCTCGACCGGCACGCTCTGGCGCACCGCGCTGACCACGTCGGCGACGCGCCACGCGATCGCCTCGAGCGCGGCGCGCGCGATGTGCGGGGCGCTCGAGCTCGCCGTCAGGCCCGAGATCACCGCGCGGGCGTCGGGCTTCCACCACGGCGCACCCACGCCGGCAAGCGCAGGCAATACGCGAACGCCGCCCGCATCCGGCACTGTGGCGGCTTGTTTCGTCAGTGCGGCAGGATCAGCCGCGAGGCCCAGATCGCGGCTCAGCCACTCGAGCAGCGCTCCGGCGGTGAACACCCCGCCGTCGATCGCCCACTGCACCTTTTCATCGACGCGCCAGGCCACCGTCGGCAACAGCCCACCGGTCGGCTGCGGGCGCTCATCGCCCGCGTGCGCGAGCACGAACACGCCCGTTCCATAGGTGGCCTTGACCAGGCCGGGCCTGACGCATCCCGCGCCCGCCAGCGCCGCCTGCTGATCGACGCACCGCGCCCGCAGCGGAAGCTCAGTTCGCCACGAGGGATGGCGGAGCACGCCCAGGTCGCCGGCCGTGTCCTCGATCGCCGGCAGCACCTCGCGCGGGACTCCGAAGATCTCGAGCAGGGCCGGATCCCATTCGGGCGCCCCAAGCTGGGTGCGCGAGGCGGTCGAGGGATCGGTGGCAAACCGGGTCCCCAGCCGGTCACACAGGAACGAGTCGACGGTGCCGATCCGCACCGCGCCCGCCTCGAGCTGCCTGCCCACCGCCGGCTCGTGTTCGAGCAGCCAGGCGATCTTGCCCGCCGAGAAGTACGGGTCGAGCGGCATCCCGCTGAGCGCTGCGATCTGTTCACCCCGGCCGTCTTGCTCGAGCCGATCGAGGATCTCCTGCGAGCGCTTGTCCTGCCAGGTGACCACCGGTGTCAGCGGCCGGCCGGTTTCCGGCTCCCAGGCCAGGACCGACTCGCCCTGATGGTCGAGACCGCAGGCAGTGATCTCCCCGGGCGCGTTGTCGAGGATCTCGGCCACGGCGTCGACGACCGCCTCGAGAACCACCTCTGGATCCTGCTCGACCCAGCCCGGGCGGGGGTGTATGAGCGGCTTCTCCCGCCGCGCCTCGGCGACGGCGCGCAGATCGCTGTCGTAGAGGACCGCCTTGACCGCGGACGTTCCCTCGTCGATCCCGAGCAGCAGGGTCACGCGGCCTCCCTGAACGCAGCGGTCCGCTGCCACCAGGGCCCGTCGACGGCGGGCGCTGGCGCGGGCGCCAGCTCGCGCTCTGGCTGCAGCTCGATCCCCAACTCGCCCACGATCTCGGTGACCCGTCGGCCGATGCCCAGCGACGCAGACAGCCCCGTGGAGCGGATCGCCGCGACGTTGACCAGACGGGGACAGGAGCGCGACGGGCCGATCAAATAGTTCGACTCGCGCCCGGCGGGTCGCAGACCGGCATAGGCGGCGATCGGTCGTGCCTCGCACAGCGGCGGATACAACGCGGTCGCCTTGGGGATGATCTCGTCGCGAGCCTCGGGCCTGACAGACCAGTCGTGCTTGTCCTGCAGATCGACCGCGGTCGGACCGGCTATCACCTTGCCGTCGATGGTCGGGAACACCAGCACGCCCTTGGTGCGCTCAGACGGGACGGGCAGCAAGATCCGTTGCAGGTGTTTCCCCGGCGGCGGCTCGAACACGATGAACTCGCCCTTGCGCGGATAGATCTCAAACGAGTCGTCGCCGACCATCCGCGCCACCGCGTCGGCCTCCAGGCCGGCGCAGTTGACCGCCACGCGGCACGCTATCGCTGCGCCGCCCGAGGTGTCGAGGACGAGCATTTCGCTTGCGCGCTCGATCGCTTCGACCCGGTGGTGGGTGCGCATTTCCGCACCCAGGCGCTGCGCCGCGTGCGCCAGCGCGAGCGTATAGATGACGGGGTCGGTCACCGCCTCGGACGGAATCTCGAGGGCCCCGTCGGCTCGCAGGTCCACCGTCACGCCGTTGCGGCGCCCATTGGCGGCCAGCCCCCGCACGGCATCTCGCTGAGAGTCGTCCTGGGGGCGCATCAGAGCGCCACAACGCAGCACGGGAATCCCCAGCGTGTCGATCACCGCGTCTCGCTCGGCCGCCGCCGCGAGGATCAACTCGGTCTCGAGCTCGTCCGGAGCCGAGTCGAAGGCCGCATGGAGGATCCCCGAGTTGGTGCCGCTCGCGCCCAGGCCTGGCTCGGGCTCGGCCTCGAGCAGAGCCGTCCTCACCCCGCGGCGTGCGAGCGCCAGCGCCACCGCGCAGCCGACGACGCCGGCGCCGATCACCGCGACCTCGACATCTCGCCCGAAAGCTGTTGACACGGTCTGGCGCCAAGCGTATCGTCGCGCTTGAATTTAGTGCGATTTCACACATGATGCACGGCATCTGTGAGACGTCGACCTTGGGGAGGTGACCGATGGCGGAGGACCTGACGGGGCGGACCGCTGCGACTGACACGCTGACCGAGGACGAGCGCGAGCTCGCCCACCTCGGTTACAAGCAGGAGCTCTCGCGAGGCTGGAGCAGCTTCACCAACTTCGCGATCTCGTTCACGATCATCTCGGTCCTCGCCGGCTGCTTTACGAACTTCGGGTTCGCCTGGAACGCCGGCGGACCGATCGCGATCTCGATCGGCTGGCCGATCCTCTGCGGCTTCGTGCTGCTGGTCGCGTTCTCGATGGCCGAGCTCACGTCGGCGTTCCCGACCGCGGGTGGTCCGTACTGGTGGTCGGCCAAGCTGGCTAGCCCCGGCTGGAGCTGGATCACCGGCTGGTTCAACATCGTCGGCCTGGTGGGGATCGTGGCCGGCGTCGGTTACGGCGCAGCGTTCTTCCTCCAGGCGGTGCTGAGCATCTATGGGCTGAACGTGCTCGGGATCAACTTCGCGACGACCAACCCCTCGACGATCCTGCACCAGAACTTCCTGCTGTTCCTGATCATCCTGGTCGGCTACACGGTTGTGAACATCTTCGCCGACCGGCTGCTGGCGATCTTCAACAACGTCTCGGTCGGCTGGCACGTGCTCGGCGTGCTGGTGATCATCGCCCTGGTCGCCTTCGTCCCCAGCCATCACCAGAGCCTCAGCTTCGTGTTCGGTCAGCGGCTCAACAACACCGGGTTTCACGGCGGCAGGACCAGCGGCGCCTTCTTCTGGCTCTACATCCTCCCGCTCGGGTTCATCCTCACGATGTACACGCAGACCGGCTACGACGCCTCCGCCCACACGGCCGAGGAGACCCGTGGCGCGGCGAAGGCGGCGGCCCAGGGAGTGTGGCGTTCGGTGTTCTACTCGGCGATCGCCGGGTGGGCGGTGCTGCTCGCACTGCTGTTTGCCGCCACCAACGTCAAGGCAATCAACGCGGCCGCCGGAGGCTCGATCCCCATCATCGAAACCGGCCTGTCAACGTGGGCGGCGAAGCTCGTGCTGATCATCTGCACCGTCGGCCAGCTGTTCTGCGGCGCCGCGGGGCTGACCAGCGCCTCGCGAACCTGGTATGCGTTCTCGCGCGATCGGGGAATCCCGGGGTGGTCGCTGTTCCGTCGGGTGAACGCCAAGCGGGTGCCTCTGTACGCCGTGCTGGCGGTTTCGATCGTCTCGCTGATTATCACCATCCCCGCCTACTTCGGCACCAAGACCGGCGTCCCCTGGGCATACTTCGCGATCACCTCGATCTGCACCGTGGGCCTGTATCTGGCCTACATCATTCCGGTCTACCTGCGCCTGCGTCAGGGTGACAAGTTCGCACCGGGACCGTGGACGCTCGGGCGCCGCTACAAGTGGGTCAACATCGGCGCGATCGCGTTCGTGGTGCTGGTGGTGTACGCGCTGGACGGTCCGACGACGGCCGTCGGCGCGCCCTGGAACAGCGGCTTTACCTGGACCGCGTTCAACTACTCGCCGCTGGTGCTGGTCGTAGGTCTGGTCGTGGGCGTCTGGTGGTGGCTCGGCGCCAAGAACCGGTATAAGGGGCCGGTGCGCACGATCGATACAGACGAGCTGGGACACGTGATCGAACCACCACCACCGGAGCCCGGCCAGACCTCGGCGATCGCCGGCAGCTCCGACTAAACCTTTTATGACTGCTCCACGCCCCGGCGGACCCGGCGGCAGCGCCGGCATGCTGTCCCTAGACGAGCTTCAGTCCGAGGCGGACACCGGCGCGATCGACACGGTCGTCGCGGCCTTCACGGACATGCAGGGCCGGCTGTTCGGCAAGCGGATCGAAGTCTCCTATTTCATCGACGAGGTCGCCGACCACGGGGTCGAGGGCTGCAACTACCTGCTCGCGCTCGACATGGAGATGGACCCGGTTCCCGGCTATGAGCTGGCCAACTGGGAGAAGGGCTACGGCGACTTCGGGATCGTCCCTGACATGGCCACCCTGCGCCGGATCCCTTGGCTGGACCGCACCGCGCTGGTCCTGTGCGACGTCGTGCACCACGACGGCGGGCCCGTCGTGGAGTCTCCGCGTCAGATCCTGATCGCCCAGTACGAGCGGGCGCACGAGATGGGCTTCACGCCCCTGTTCGCCTCCGAGCTCGAGTTCTACCTCTACAAGCAGAGCTACGCACAGGCTCATGAGCAGGATTACCGGGACCTGACGCCCACGATCCCCTACATCCTCGACTACCACATCCTGGCCACGACGATGGATGAGGGGATTCTCGGCCCGATCCGCCGGGGGATGCACGGCGCCGGGATCCCCATCGAGTTCTCCAAAGGCGAGGCCTGGGACGGTCAACACGAGGTCAATACGCGCTATGCCGATGCCGTCACCTCCGCCGACCGGCACACGATCTACAAGAACGGGGTCAAGGAGATCGCCTTCTTGAGCGGCGTGTCGGCGACCTTCATGGCCAAGCCGTCGGAGAAGGACATCGGCAGCTCGTGTCACATCCACTCGAGCCTGGTGGACGTGCAGGGCGGCGCCAGCGCGTTCGTCGACGGCGAGGAGGAGACCGACGTGTTCCGCCACTACCTCGGGGGCATGCGCGCTCGGATCAGGGAGCTGGCGCTGTTCGTGGCCCCGTCGGTGAACTCTTACAAGCGCTACGCGACCGAGAGCTGGGCCCCAACTTCGATCTCCTGGGGCCGCGACAACCGCACGTGCGGCTTTCGGGTGGTCGGCCACGGGCAGTCGCGGCGCGCCGAGTGCCGGATCCCCGGCGCCGACGTCAACCCGTACCTCGGTTACGCCGCGCTGCTCGCGGCCGGGCTTGACGGGATCGAGCGCGGGACCGATCCGGGTCCCGAGCTGATCGGCAACGCCTACGCCGAGGCGGGCGCCGAGCCGTTCCCGTCCACGCTGCGGGAGGCGGTGGAGCTGTGGGAAGGCAGCGAGTTCGCGCGGGCCACGTTCGGCGAGCAGGTCTGGCGCCACTATCTGAACTACGGTCGCACCGAACAGCGGCTGTTTGACCAGGTGGTGACCGACTACGAGCGCCGGCGCATGTTCGAGCGCGGGTGAGGCTCTCAGACAAGGTCTGCGTGATAACCGGCGCCGCCGGCGCGCTTGGCGGGGCCACGGCAGCTGTGTTCGAGCGCGAGGGCGCGCATGTGGTGGGTGTGGACGTGGTGTCGCACTCGGTGGGTGAGCTGGCGCTGGTCGCCGACGTGACTGACGAGTCGGCGGTCCGCGAGCTGTATGCGCAGGTGCACGCGCAGCTGGGGCACATCGACGTGCTGTTCAACAACGTGGGGATCGCCCCGCTCGATGACTGTTCGGTGCTCGAGACCTCGCTCGAGGCCTGGGAGCGCGTGCAGGCGACCAACCTGCGAAGCGTCTTTCTGTGCTGCAAGCACGGGATCCCGTATCTGCTCGAGGGCCGCGGCGGGTCGGTGATCAACACTGCCTCGTTCGTGGCGGTGATGGGCGCGGCGACCTCGCAGATCTCCTACACGGCCTCCAAGGGCGCGGTGGTGGCGCTCTCGCGCGAGCTCGGCGTCGAGTTTGCGCGGCGCGGGGTGCGCGTCAATGCCCTCTGCCCGGGCCCGGTCGACACGCCGCTGCTGCGCGAGCTGTTCGCCGCCGACCCCGCGCAGGCGGTCCGGCGGATGGTGCACGTCCCCATGGGGCGCTTTGCGCGCGCCGAGGAGATCGCCAACGCGGCGCTGTTCTTGGCCAGCGACGAGTCCAGCTACGTAAACGCGACCGCGTTCTTGGTCGACGGAGGTATCAGTGGCGCCTACACCACCCCCGAGTAGGGGCGTTCGCCCTCGGCCGGGGGACCTGGGCGCCTAACGGGAGCATTTGTCCCGTTACACGCCCCGGTTCCGCGAGGGGCGCAGACGGATGCTGTTTGCCGCTAACGCGCGGCGCTGACGGCGGCGGCGGCCGGGGCGGGCTCCGTGGCCGCGGAGCGCGCCAGCGGCCTGACGGCAAGTGAGACCCCCACCCCGAGCAGCGCCCAGGTGACCGGGTCCTCGAGGAAGTCGGCGTACAGCAGGGTGTGGAAGACCAGCGCCGCGAAGGTCGCCGCGATCGCCGAGCGCACGGGATCGCCTCGCGCGCGGCGAAACAGGCACCCGAGGGCGGCGACCACCAGCGCGACGTACGCCACCTCGCCGATCAGGCCCTGCTCGGCGGCGATCGTGATCGGAATCGTGTGCGAGGCCGACAGCGTCGTCGCGGTGGCCCGATGGTGGCTGCGGTACTCCTTTACGAACGCGCCCGATCCCCAGCCCCATACCGGACGGTCGGCGAACAGCGACAGGCCGCCGCTGACCAGGCCACCGCGGCCGCTCGATGCGCCGTTGAGCCCCTGGTTGAGGCCGAACGTCCGCGGGGTGGCGGCGACCGCCAGGCCGCCCAAGGCGATCACCACGGCCGCTGCGACCAGCGCGCGTGACGGTTTCCAGCGCAGCGCGGCGAGCGCCGCGAGCCCGACCAGCAGCGCCCCCAGGCTCGACCGCGACAGCGTCAGCAGCAGCCCCACCCAGAGAACCGCGAGCACCACCACGGTGACGATCGGCTCGCGCTGGGGACGTTCGTAGAGCAGCAGCACTGCCAGCAGGATCATCGCCAGCGCCAGGTAGCGCCCGAAGATGTCGGGGTCGAAGAACACCGAGTTGACCGTGAAGTAGGTGTGCAGGTCGTTGGCCACGACCAGCTTCGAGTTGAGGATGATCGTCTTGGTCGCGTACTCGGCGAACCCGATCGCTGAGAAGATAACCGCCAGGGCGATCGTCAGCTGCAGGCAGATGCGGATCTTCCCCGGCGTCCAGCGCAGCTCGCGCAGCAGGCGGTACAGCAGCGTGAACGGCACGTAGAAGAACACCATCTGCTGCAGCGCGGTCTCAAACGACGGCGAGTAGATGGCCTGCAGCCCGTAGAGCACGATGTAGAGCGCCAGCAGCCGCTCCACCCAGATCGCCCAGCCACCGGAGCCGTCCTCGTTGTCGCTGTTCCGGGCGTCGCTGGCCGCCGGCTGGCGCAGCGCCGGCACGATCCAGGCCAGCGCCCCCGCCGCCACCACCAGATACAGGGGCACCAGCAGATTCGCCGTGGTGCCGCCGGCCTGGATCGGGACACGGAACGGCAGCGCCAGCACCGCCAGCGGCGCCAGCAGCCCGGGGTGGCGCGCGATCAGCACCGCCACGGCGGCCAGCGCCGCGAGCGCCAGGATCGCCCCCACCAGTGCGAACAGCGGATGGCGGTGCACCACATGCAGCTGCGGCGAGTTCCAGATCTCGGTCAGCAGGAGGACCGGCGAGAGGACCAGCGCGCCCAGCATCATCAGCGCGCGGTTGCGCCGGCCCCGCACGAGCAGCGTGCCGGCGGCGAACAGCGCCACGACCACCACGCCAACCTTGGGCAGGGGACCGGTCAGTGCGGCAAGCGCGATCACTGGGGCAGATCATCCTCTACCCTGCGCCACATGTCCTCAGTGAAGCTCGCGCTGGCGATCGGCGTGGTCGCGATCTCGCTTTCAGCGTGTGGCAGCACAGCCAAGCCGGAAGCCGGCACGCCGAATGCGGCGAGCGTGAGCCGAAAGGCCGTCGACGATGCCCGCAAGACGCACGTGGAGTGCCTGCGCCAGGAGCACATCGCGGTGTCGGAGTTCGACCGTACCTGGCTCCAGGTAGGCACCAGGCCCTCCGGACCGACGATCCACTTCGCGGCGACTCCGGGAGCGGCCCAGGAGCTTCAGATCGACGGACAGGTGCAGGGCGCCGAGGTCATAGGGAGCGCGCTTCTGTACCCCAACCAGGCGTCGGACGCGCTGCTGCAGAAGGTCGAGGACTGCATCGCCAAGGGAGTGACGGGGTAGCGAAGCTCGCCGTCGTCTTCGTCGTCGTCGCCGGGGTCACGCTCGGCGTGGTGCTCAGCCTCACCAGCAGTGGCCGCCGCTCCAGCCAGCCGCCAGTTGCGCGTGTTTCGGGCGCGGCGGCCCCACGCCCGCATCCCCGGTCGCCGGCGCCGGTCCCGCGCTCGCTGACCAAGCTGCTCGGCCAGCGGATCATGGTCGGCATGTCCGGCAGCTCGCCGCCGAGTTGGCTGCTGCGGGCGGTGCGCGCGGGACGAGTCGGTTCGGTGATCCTGTTCGCTGCGAACATCGTTTCCCGGCACCAGACCCTGGCCCTCACCGGGGCGCTGCAGCGCGCCGCGCGGGCGGGAGGCAATCCGAAGCTGCTGATCGCCGTTGACCAGGAGGGCGGCCAGGTCAAGCGGATCCCCTCCGGCCCACCGACCTTATCTCCGCCGCAGATGGCGGCCACCAACAACGTCGCGGTCGCCGCCCTCCAGGGACGGGCGACTGGCCGCTTCCTCAAGCGCTGGGGGATCAACATGGACCTGGCCCCGGTGTCGGATGTCCCCACGTTCCCCGGCGCGTTCATCTGGAACCAGGGCCGCGCGTTCTCGCTGCACGCCGACACGGTCGCCGCCTTCGCGACCGCGTTCGCGCTTGGCCTCCAATCGGCCGGCGTGGCGGCCACCGGCAAGCACTTTCCGGGCCTCGGCTCGGCGGCCGTGGACACCGATTTCAAGCTCCAGGAGCTGACGCCCACGGGCGCCGAGCGCGCCGCGGCGCTCAAGCCCTACGAGCGGATGATCCCCCGCGGCCTCGACGCGGTCCTGGTGGCCATCGCCGGCTTTCCGGCGCATGACCCCTCCGGCACCCCGGCCGCGCTGTCGCGGCCGATCATCCAGGACCTCCTGCGCGGCAAGCTGAACTTCGACGGGGTCACGCTCACCGACGGGCTCGGCGCCCCCACCGGGCACAGCGAGCGCGCCGCGGGCGTGCTGGCGGCTGGCGCCGGAAGCGACATCCTGCTCTACACAGACTCCGCCCCGGGCGAGCTGAGCGCGCTGAAACGGGCGCTGCGCAGCGGGCGGCTGAGCATCGCCAACGCGGACTCCTCGTATCGACGCATCCTCGCGCTCAAGCGCAAGCTGGGACTTTCGTGAGTTGGCGACCTCTACAATTCGCGCGCGAAGCCCGCCCTCCGCGCGCGCTTGTCGGCGTCCTCGCGCTCGGCGTGCCGGTTCACCGGGCGCTACCCATAGCCAGGCGAGCCAGAGGCTCGCACCGCCCCCAGACCGTGTCCCGCCGACCGCTCGCCAACATGCTCTCTGCCTCCACGACGGAGTTTCCCGCCACGAGCGCGCCCGCCGCGCGAGCGCGCAGTCGCGACGAATCCGGCGCCTGGTGGCCGCTATCAGCGGGCCGTTTCTACCTTCTCCTCGCGCTGGTCGCATTGGCGATCGGGGCTCTGTCGCTGCTGATCCCCTCCACACCCAGCTACGACCCGTGGGCCTGGATCATCTGGGGCCGCGAGATCGTCCACATCAACCTCCAGACCACCGGCGGCCCGTCGTGGAAGCCGCTGCCGATGATCTTCACGGTCCCGTTCGCGCTGTTCGGCAACGCCGAGCCGAACCTGTGGCTGGTCATCGCCCGCGCCGGAGCGGTCGCGGCGGTGGTGATGGTCTTCCGGTTGTCCTTCCGGCTCACGCGCCAGATCGGCAGTTACTTCACCCGGGCTCCCGGCGATCCCGGACGGCTGACGAGGATGGCGCCCGCGCTGCTGGCCGGGACGATCGCCGCCGTGGGTCTGGCGCTCTCGGGCGGCTACATCTCAGACAACGCGCTCGGCTACTCCGAGGGACTGGCGACCGCGCTGATGCTGGTGGCGATCGAGCGCCACCTCGACGGCCGGCCACGCCAGGCATTCGCGGTCGGCTTCTTCGTCGCGCTCGACCGTCCCGAGATCTGGCTCTTCTGGGGTCCCTACGGCCTGTGGCTGTTCTGGAAGGACCCCGGTGCGCGCAAGCTCGTGATCGCGCTGTTCCTGCTGATCCCCGTGTTCTGGTTCTTGCCCGAGTATTGGGGCTCGGGACACTTCCTGCGCGGCGTCAACCGGGCCCAGCACCCACGCTCCAACAGCCTGGCGTTCGCCAAGAGCCCGTTCATCTCGGAGCTGGTCGACGCTGCCTGGCCCACGATCCTGCTGCGCATCAAGGTCGCCGGCGCGGCGCTGGTGGCCGTGGTGGCGGTCGTGCTGTGGCGCGGCTGGCGCCGTAGCGGCCGGGCGGCACTCCAGACGTCGCAGGGCCGAGCGCAGCTGGTCGCCGCGCTGTGTGGTCTTGCCGGGCTGGTGTGGTTCGTGGTGATCGCCACCTTGACCCAGATCGGGTTCTCGGGCAACAACCGCTATCTGGTGATCGGCTCGGCGCTGGTGGAGGTATGCGGCGCGGTGGCCTGGGGCTGGGCGGCGCAGGAGATCGGCAACTTCGCCGGGCGCCTGCTGAGCCGAGGCCGTCAGGCGGGCGCCGCCGTCGCCCGGGCGGGCTCGTGGTCGGCGCTGGCGGCGGTGGCAGCAGTGTTCGCGATGCTGCCCTCGTGGGTCGGGTTCAACCTGATCTCGATCCCCCGCACGCATGGCTCGCTCGTCTATCAGGCACACCTGCGCCAGGGCTTGACCAGGCTGGTCGCTCAATACGGCGGCGCCGACAAGATGCTGCGCTGCGGAACCGTGATGACCGAGGGCTTTCAGGTGCCCATGGTCGCCTGGACGCTCGGGGTCCATACGCTGCAGATCCAGGCGCCTCCGCCCGCCGGCGTCCCGCCGGGACCGGCGCCGAACGTGATCTTGCAGACCCGCGACACGCGCCACGCCACGCTGCTTCCGATCGTCCACGCCTGGCCGAGCGTCCACTACACCTACGTCGGCAGTCAAGGCCCCTTTAACCTGTTCACACACTGCCGGGGTTAGTGTCGAAGCACCGATGACCGCGACCGTCACCCCTCCTGCACCAGGCGCACAGCCGGTCGATCAAAGAACGGACGAGTTCGATCTGCGGCTCCCGGATCGCCTCGCCGGCGTGCCCATCTGGGTGGTGGCCGGAGCGGTGGTGCTGTTGGTCACGGCGATCTCGGCATGGCTGCGCTCGCGCTATCTGAACGGGCAGTTCTGGATGGACGAGGGGCTGTCAGTGGGGATCTCGTCACATTCGCTGTCCGCGATCCCCCATGTGCTGCGCCACGACGGCTCACCGCCGCTCTACTACCTGCTGCTGCACATCTGGATGAGCGTGTTCGGGTCCAGTGAAGTCTCGACCCACACCCTGTCGCTGGTCTTCGGGCTGCTGTGCATACCCGTTGGCACGTGGGTGGCCTGGAACCTGTTCGGTCGCTGGGCTGCCGTGATCGCGCTGGTGCTGTTCGCGCTCAACCCGTTCATCACCGCCTACAGCCAGGAAACGCGGATGTACTCATTGATGGCGCTGCTCGGGCTGCTGGCCACGTTTGGATTCGTCAAGGGCTTCATCTACCGCCGGCGGCGCTACCTGATCCTGTTTGCGATCTGCCAGACGTTGATGCTCTACACCCACGCCTGGGGAGCGTTCTTCGGCGTCGGGGCGGGGATCGCTTTCCTGGTCGTGTGGCGCGCGAGCGAGGAGCGGCGAGCAGTGCTGCGCGACGGGCTGCTGGCGTTCGGTGGCGCCGCGGTCCTGTTCTTGCCCTGGCTGCCGACGTTCCTCTACCAGGCCACCCACACCGGCTCGCCGTGGGACAGCGCTCCCAACTTCGGCGCCCCCGTCCAGATATCGCGCAACCTGATGGGCGGCGACCGGGCGACGGTCGCGCTGGTGCTCGCTTCGGCGCTCGGCCTCGCGACGGTGTTCACCCGCAAGTGGCGCACGCGCGAGCAGTTGACGCTGTGGACGCTGCTGATCCTGCCGGTCGGCACCCTCGGCTTTGGCTGGATCGTCTCGCACATCTCGCCGGCGTGGGCCTACCGCTACTTCGCCCCGATCCTCGGCGCGCTCCTGCTGCTGGCCGTGTTGGGGATGTCGCGGGCCAAGGCAGTGGGCCTGATCGCCCTGATCCTGGTCGTCGTCTTCTGGGCCAACCCGGCACGGCTCGCGCCGCACTACAAGAGCGACATGCGCGACATAGCCGGTGAGCTCGGCCCGATGCTGCACAAGGGCGATCTGGTGATCTTGGGCCAGCCGGAGTCAGTCCCGCTGGCCTGGTATTACCTCCCGGCCGGATTGCGATTCGCGGACACGACCGGGCCGAGCTCGGACCCGCAGTCGATGAACTGGGTCCACGCGCTGGACCGCCTCAAGCACGCCAATCCGAGCCGTACGCTGGGGAAACTGATTGCTACGCTGAAGCCCAACCAGCAGGTCGTGTTCGTGCGCCCCCTGACCGAGGGAGCGCAGAACTGGGAGGCGCCGTGGACCCAGCTGATCCGCAGGCGCTCCGCCCAGTGGGGGGCGCTGCTCGCCTCCAACCCGAGCCTGAAACCGGTCGCGTGGGCTCCGCACAACTACCGCGGTGCGTGCTGCGTAGCCGACAGCGCAGTCCTGTATAGAAAGCTCTAGAACCCAAGTGACTATTCAGCCCCAGGACGCCGTCGCTCCCGACGGCGAGATCACCGCCGAGCATCCCGTAGTCGTGCTGGGGGCAGGCCCGGCTGGCCTGACGGCCGGATACCTGCTGGCCAAGCAGGGCAAGGCCGTGATCGTGCTCGAGTCCACTGGTCAGATCGGCGGCCTCGCCCGCACCGAGGTCCGGGACGGCTACCGCTTCGACCTCGGCGGCCACCGCTTCTTCACCAAGGTCAAGGAGGTCGACGACCTCTGGCACGAGATCATGAAGGAGGAGTTCCTGCGCCGGCCACGCCGGAGTCGGATCTACTGGAACAACAAGTTCCTCGAGTACCCGCTGCAGGGGATGGACGTGATTCGCAAGCTCGGCCCGGTGGAGCTGTTTCGCTGCGGGATGTCCTATCTGTGGGCGGCGATCAAGCCCAAGGGCCGGGAGGAGACCTTCGAGCAATGGGTTTCCAACCGCTTCGGCAAGCGGCTCTACCAGCACTTCTTCAAGACCTACACCGAGAAGCTGTGGGGCGTCTCGACAGACGAGATCCGCGCCGAGTGGGCCGCCCAGCGGATCAAGGGCCTGTCGTTCTTCAGCGCCGCCAAGGCGGCGTTCTTCGGCAACCGGGGCGACAAGATCAAGTCGCTGATCTCGGAGTTCAACTACCCCCGGTACGGACCGGGGCAGATGTGGGAGCAGATGGCCGCCGATATCCGCGAGCACGGAGGCGAGGTTCGTCTGAACGCTCCGGTGACCCGGCTGCGGATCGAGGGCGGAAAGGTGCGCGAGGTCGTCGCCGGCGGCGAGACTCTGAAGCCCTCCCACGTGATCTCGTCGCTTCCGCTTCGCACGACCGTGGGGATCTCGGAGCCCGAAGCCCCCGTTGAGGTCCGCGACGCGGCGCACGGCCTGCGCTACCGCGACTTTCTGACCGTCTCGCTGGTGATCGAGGGGACCGACAACCTGTTCCCCGACAACTGGATCTACATCCACCAGCCCGGCGTCCGGGTGCTGCGGATCCAGAACTTCCGCTCCTGGAGCCCCTGGATGGTGCCCAACGACACCGACGCTTCGATCGGGATGGAGTACTTCTGCTTCGAGGGCGACGACCTGTGGAGCTCGACCGACGACCAGCTCGTGGAGCTGGCGAAGTTCGAGCTCGAAAAGCTCGGCCTCGCCCGCGCCGACGCGGTCAAGTTCGGGTTCGTCGTCCGCGTTCACAAGGCCTATCCGATCTACGACGTCGAGTACGGCGAGCGCGTGGCGACGATCCGGAGCTGGCTGGAGGGGATCGACAACCTGACCCAGGTCGGGCGCAACGGCCTGCACCGGTACAACAACTCCGACCACTCGATGCTCACGGCGATGCGCGCGGTCGACAACCTGCTGCTCGGCACCCAGCACGACATCTGGGCGGTCAACGTCGAGAGCGTCTACCACGAGGAGGACACCGAGAACGAGGACCCGTACCGGAATCCGCCCTCGACGCCCGCGATGGAGCAGCCGCTCGCATCTGAACGGTGAGGGTGGGGATGGCGGTGAGGATGAGCATGCCGAGTGCTCATCGGGCCCTGGCGTTGAGCGTCGCGCTCGCGATCGGGGTCGCGGCGCCGCCGTCGGCGGCCTTTGCGAAGGGCCCCTCGGACACGTCCTCGCAGACGGCCACGGCCAGCTCGGCGGGCTCGCAGGCGGGCACGCCGCCTTCCGCGGTGACCCCCGCAGGCGCTTCGGCGAATCCTGCGGGCGCAGGCAACCCCCTGTCTGGCTTTCCCAGTCCGCAGGTCAGCACGGCAAGTACTCCCACTCAAACTGTCGCGCCCGTCACGACGGGCTCGTCGGGATCGGGCCTGGGCGGCAACAGCGCCCTGGTGATCGCGATCGGTGCGCTGATCGTGCTCGGCGGAATCTCGATGTTCATCTGGCGCGATGCCCGCCGGCGTGCTCCGGTCAAGGCTGGGAGCGCCGGCTATGACGGGCGCAGCCGGGCCGGGTCCAAGCCGCCCCCCAAGCCGCGCAAGCTGAGCCCGGCCGAGCGACGACGACGCAAGCGGGGGCGCGCCCGGCGGTAGCGGGCCTCCGGCGTCGATCAGCCGGTCGCCGCTCGCAACGCGCGCTTGGCGCGCATCAGCTGGCGCTCGACGGTCCGCGTGGTCGCGCCCGTATATCCCGCCATCTCCGCGTAGCTGAGACCGAGCCCCTGCAGCCAGAGCAGCCGCTGTTGGCGCGGGGGCAGTGCTCGGAGCTCGTCCAGCTTGGCCCGAAGCTCCGCGATCTCTTCGGGTGCCGCCGGCAGACACACCGGGCTCGCCGACGCCAGGTCCTGGGCGCGCAGCTCGTCGAGTGGCAGCTCGCGCCGAGAGTGTCGGAGCAGGCCCAGCGCCTCGCGATTTGCGGTCGTCACCAGCCAGGGGAGTGCGGCATCGGCCCGGATGCTGCCCCAGCACCGCAGCAAGCGGCTCCAGGCGATCTGACAGGCATCATCGAGCAGCGCGTCCGGGGCCCGAACCGAGAAGCGGACGATCTGACGTAGTGGTCCGGCGAGCGTCCGGTAGAGGTCGCCGAGTTCCTCCCGCGCCGATCGGTCATCCGAGTACGCGCTCGCGCGAGCCGTCAGTTCCTGCATCGCGATCACCCTTGAGTCCAATTGAGACTAATCATTTACAAGCAAGTCTAGTATAGCCCTATTTGACTCAGTAGAGTCTACTAGACTCAATTGGCTCAAACAAACTCAGGAGGAAGTTGTGTTGCTCAGGCTTTCGCAAGCTGCCTCGGTGCCGCCGATGGCGGTGTCGGCCCACCCCGACCTGCACGGCCTCCCCGGGAGCAACGTCCTGCAGCAGCTCGTCAACGGCGCCGAGGCGTGGGCTTTGGCGATCGCGCTCCTCGGCGCGTTCGTCGGCGCCGGGCTGTGGGCGGTGGCGTCACACACGCACAACCATCAGTACGCAGCCCGTGGGCGGATGGCGGCGCTGATCTCGGCGGCCGCGGCATTGATCGTGGGTGCGGCGCCGGGCCTGGTCAACTTCTTCCAGCACCTGGGGACGACCGCGCGATGATCGGGCGCGTCGCAAAGCCGGTTGCGCTGCTCGCGGTGCTGTTCGCGGCCGGGATCTGGGCTGCGCCGCCCCCCGCCGACGCGTTGAACGTCGCCAAGCCGATCTGCACGCTCGCGGGACTGGTCAGCGGCGTGGCCGGCAAGGTCTGCTCGGCGGCCAGTCACGCGAGCAACGCATTGAAGGCCGGCAAGAAGCTGCTCGGCGGACACGTGGGTGGGGCGCTGAAGGCGCTAACCGGCGCCAGTACCGCCGTCAAGGCACTGACAGCGGGCGCGGTCCTGGCCTCGCTCGTCGCCTGGGTCACGGGAGGCGCGAAGCTGCTGCTCCACGAGACCGCGAAGGTGATCTCGTCGACCACTCGCCCGCAGCTTCAGAGCACCTGGTTCTCATCCACCTACTGGCGAATGACCGCGATCTCCGCCCTGCTCACGCTGCCGTTCCTGTTCGCCGCTGCGATCCAGGCGGTACTGCACTCCGACATGGCCCTGCTCGCTCGCTCGACGCTCGGCTACCTGCCGCTTGGCATGCTCGCGGTCAGCATCGCTGCGCCGGTCACGATGCTGCTGCTGGCCAGTTCGGACGAGCTGTCGTCGATCGTCTCGGGAGCGTCGGGCGGTGCCGGCGCAACCTTTCTGGCACGCGTGAGCTTTGTTTCGGCAGGACTCAGCGACATCAGCGGGTCGACGTTCGTGTTGTTCTTCGTGGGGCTGCTGACGGGCGTGGCAACGCTCACGTTGTGGATCGAGCTGCTGATTCGCTCCGCGGCCGTGTATGTCGTCGTGCTGATGCTGCCGCTGTTCTTTGCCGCGCTCGTGTGGCCCGCCCGGCGGGTCTGGGCGGTCAGGGCCGTGGAGTTGCTGGTGGCGCTGATCCTGTCGAAGTTCGCGATCGTCGCGGTCCTGTCGCTGGGCGGCGCGGCGCTGGGACATACAGCCTTCCCCAGCGCCGCCGAGATGCTCGGGGGCGCCACGCTCGTGATGCTGGCGGCGTTCTCTCCGTGGGCGCTCCTGCGGCTGCTGCCGCTGCACGAGCTGACCAGCGGACTCGACGGGCTTCGCTCCCGTCCGCAATCCCTTGCCACCACCGAAGCCCGCGCCGAGCAGACCACGGAAATCGCGCAGGCCATCCTGCGCCAGCTGCCGTCGGGCACGCCGGATGCCGGCGCACCGGCCGGGGACGCTGGTCCGGCCGAGGCCGCCAAGCGCTCGCTGGACGACAACGCAGCGGGCGAGCGCGCGGCGAACGGGTCGGGTCCGGCGGGGGAGGTGGACGGCGCCGGCCGGCCCTCGGAGGGGGAGCCATCGGGGGCCGCCGCGCGGGCGCCGGATCAGTCACGGCTCAAACGGGCGGTCGCTGGCGGGATCCGGCGCCAACGGGGGGTCGCTGGCGGGGTCCGGCGCCAACGGGCGGTCGCTGGCGGGATCCGGCGCCAACGGGCGGTCGCCGGAGGACCTCCGAGGCCCCGAACCGCCGCAGGAGCCGTCGGGGTGGGCCACCCGGGACGACCCACCCATCGCGTCCGCCGCTTCCAAGACCCGGTTGCCAGGGATGGACCCCTTTTACCAGCAGGACAACGACAGCCGGGGCGTGATCGAGTTGGACCAGCCGGATGCCCCGCATGACCCAGAACGTTGGCCTCAGTCCGCACAGGCGGATCCCGAACCTCCGATCGACGACCACGACCTGCGCCCGCCCGCCCAGGAGCCACCGAAAGGCCACCTGTGACCGAGCGCCGCCTCACCTACGCCTTCGGCCCGCTCGAGCGCCGCGGGATCCTCGGACCGGTGCGAGCCGGCCAGGCGGCCGTGCTTGCCGGCGGCATGTTGGTTGCGATCGTCCTGATCGATCACTCGCCGACGGCCGCTGGAGCCCTGATCGCGCTGCTGGTCGGCGCGATTGCGGCCGCAGTGAGCTTTGCTCCGCTCGGCGGCCGAACCGCACAGGAGTGGGCACCGATCGTGGGTTCATTCGCGGGGCGATCGGTGAGCGGCGGTCGGCGCTTTTTGTCTCCGGCGCCGATACTCGGCAGCCTCACACGCGGGCTCGGACGTAGCCGTGAGCCGCAGCTGTCCGACCCGGCCCCGGTCGCACCGGCCCAGTTGCGCGGTGTTCGGATCGTCGAGGCCTCCTACCGGGAGCGCGCGATCGGCGCGCTCTCCGAGCACGCTGGGCGACGGCTGACGGCAGTCCTCGCGTGCCGCGTGCTCGCCTTCTCGCTGCTCGATCCCGAAGCCCAGGAGCGACGCCTGGCGCGCTGGGGCATGGTCCTTTCGGGCGCGGGCGGATCTGCCGTCAGGCGCCTGCAGTGGATCGAGCGGACCGCCCCGTCGCAGGGCGACGAGCTCGCTCGCTGGGTCCACGCCGAGCGCGATCCTGCGGTCCCGCCGCGCGGCACGCCGATGATCGAGTCCTACCTCGAGCTGATCGGGACCACGGCGCGGGTGACGCAGGAGCACGAGATCCTGGTCGCCGTGCAGGTCGATTCGCGCCGGGTGCGCGATCGTGGACACAGCGCGGTCGCAAACGCGCTGGTGCAGGAGACCGAGCGGGTGGCAAAGGGCCTGGAAGCCGCCGAGGTCACAGTTCTCGGCGCGCTCAGCGCCGCACAGCTCGCGCGGGCGCTGCGAACCGCCTTCGACCCATACGCGCGTACCGAGCTGGCCACCATCGACGCCGCCGACCCTGAGCGCGACGGCCTCGCCGAGCACGGCGCCTGGCCGCTCGGCTCGCACGAGGGCTGGGACCACCACCGGACCGACGGCGCCCTGCACGCGACCTACTGGATCTCGGCTTGGCCACGGACCGAGGTCTCACCGATGTTCATGAGCGCTCTGCTCGGCAGCTCGAGCGCCGTGCGTTCGGTGGCGGTCACCTTCGAGCCGTTGCCGAGCGAGCGCTCGATTCGGGAGATCGAGGCGGCGGTCACACGAGACAGAGCCGATCGCGAGCTCCGCACCCGGTTCGGTCAGTCCGAGACCGCGCGCCAGCGCCAGGCGCGCGAGGCGACCGCGCGCCGGGAAGCCGAGCTCGCGGCGGGTCACGGCGAGGTCCGCCTGAGCGGCTTCGTGACGGTCTCCGGCCGCGACGCTGATGACCTGAGACGATCGTGCGCCGAGGTACTCGACCATGCGGCGCGCGCGCACCTCGAGTTGCGACGGCTGTACGGGCAGCAGGCCGACGCGTTCACGTTCACGCTGCCGCTGTGCCGGGGGCTGAGATGAGCGTGCGCGGGAGCGAGCGGCTGAGATGAGCGTGCGTGCAAGCGAGCGGCCCGGACACCGCTGCACCACTCGCCACGCACAGGCGGTGTACCCGTTCATCACCGCCGGCGGCCTCAGCGGCCGGGGCGTGTTCGTAGGTCGCGACGCCAGCGGGGCGGCGTTCTGCTACGACCCCTGGGTCCTGTACGGCGAGGGCGTGCTCGACGACCCCAACGTGATCGTGCTGGGCAAGCTCGGCCAGGGCAAGAGCGCGCTGGTCAAGACGCTGCTGTGGCGGATGCTGCTGTTCGGGCGCCGGGCGTTCGTGCTCGACGTCAAGCGCGAGTACGGGCCGCTGTGCGCCGCGGTCGGAGTCAGGCCGATCTCGCTGGTGCCTGGCGGGAGCGTGAGGCTGAACCCGCTCGCCTCGCGCCCCGAAGAGCACGCGCAGCTCGAGCTACTGCGGGCGGTGACCGTGACCACGCTCGGGGGTCCGCTGAGCCAGCTCGAGGCCGGCGCACTGCGCGAGGCGCTGCGGACGGTACGTACGCGCAGCGGCACCGAACCGACTCTGCCCGAGATCGCAGCGATCCTCTTCACGCCGGTCGCCGAAATGGCACAGCGACTGCAGACCACGCCGCAGCAGCTGGCAGCCGACGCCCGGCGCGCGGCGCTTGCGATCCAGGACCTGTGCGAAGGGCCGCTACGCGGGATGTTCGACGGGCCCACCACGGCCGCGGTGCGCGAGCACCTCGGCGCCAAGCTGCTGGTGCTCGATCTGCACGCGGTTCGTGACTCGCCGGCCGTCGGCATTTTGATGGCCTGCGCCACGGCCTGGATCAGTGCCCTGCTGGCACGCACCGCCGAGCGGCCCGGCCGTGAGCGACTGATCAACGTCGCCGACGAGTCCTGGAAGATCGTTCAGCACACCGGGCTCGGGGAGTGGTTTCAGTCGAACTTCAAGCTCGCACGCCAGTTCGGCGTGATGAACCTGGTCGTGCTCCACAAGCTCGCTGATCTCCATGCCGCCGGCGATGCCGGCTCGCGCGCGGCACGCATCGCCGAAGGACTAATCGCCGACGCTTCGACCCGCGTCGTCTATCACCAGGACGAGAGCCAGATCCCGCTCACCCGCTCGCTGCTGGGCCTGTCCCACAGCGAGGCGGAGCTGATCGCGATGCTGTCCGCCGGCCAGGCGCTGTGGCGAGTGGGGGCGCGTTCGTTCGTCGTCCAGCACTACCGCTCCCGAATCGAGTCGCAGATGACCAATACCGACACCGGGATGAACGCCACCGTGACGAGGTTGGGGCGGCGGTGAATCGCGCCCCGGCGACCCCCGGGATCTCCGATGCCGCGATGCTGGCAGTGGTCGGTGGCGTGGTGGGGCTGGGAGCGGCGGTGTGGCTGTGGGGAGGGCTGGCGGGTGCGCTGTTCGGGGGCGGATGGCCCCGGGTGGCAGCGGGACAGCTGTTCGCCGTGCTCGTCCGTCTGCCCGGCCGGCTATCGGATCCGGCCGGCGCCTGGCCTGCGGCGGCGCGGTCACGGCTCCCGTCGGCACCCGAGTTCTACGCCGCCCTGGGGATACTCGTGGCCTGCGGCGGAGCCGGGGTCGCGGCAACGGCGCGACTGGGCCTCATGGCCCAGGCTGTTCGCAAGCGACACGGCGCCCGCTGGGCACAGGGCGCGGAGCTGCGTGCGCTGCGCGGCTCGCCGGGCACCGGCCGTCTGACGCTCGGCCGCCATCGCGGACGGCTGCTGTATGCAGAGGAGCGGCACGCGCTGGTGGCCTTCGGCCCGCCGCAATCGGGCAAATCCGCAGGCCTCGCGGTTCCGGCGCTGCTCGAATGGGACGGACCCGCGATCGCCTCCTCGATCAAGACTGACCTGCTCGCGTGCACAGTGGAGCGCCGGCGGGCGCTCGGTCCGGTGCTGGTGTTCGATCCGTTTGGTCTCGCCGGTGGCGAGTCGCACAGTTGGTCGCCGCTGCGGTCCGCTCACACCTGGGACGGCGCGCTCGAGTCCGCGTGGAGGCTGGCCGCCGCCGCCGAGCTCGACCAGCGCAGCGTCGAGGGCGGGGACTTCTGGGCCGTAGCCGCCGAACAGCGGCTCGCGCCACTGCTGTTCGTGGCCGCCGCGAGCGGCCTCGGGATGGACGCAGTCGTGCGCTGGGCATACGGTCAGGGCAGCCGTGAGCTCGACGAGACCATCGCCCGGCTGACGGGGTCCGCCCGCGAACCCGAGCAGCTCGAAGACGCCCATGCGGCCTACGACGCCCTGCGAGCGTTCGAGGCACAGGCGGATCGCACCAGGACCTCGATCGAGGCCACGGCGCAGGGGCTGCTGCGAGCCTACCGGTTCAGCCGCGTGCTCTCCTCGACGCGCCCGGGCGACCAGATCGTGCCGGACGCGCTGCTCAGCGGGCGCTGCACCCTGTACCTGATCGGTGACGCAAAGGCCTCGAAGCTGCTGAGGCCGATCTTTCTCGCGCTCGTGTCGGAGATCGTGGATCGGGCCTACGAGCGCGCGACGCTCGCGGGCGGCCGGCTGGAGCTGCCGCTCTTGCTGTGCCTCGACGAGGCGGGCAACGTCGCCCCACTGCCGAACCTGGCCGAGATCGCCTCGACCGCGCCGAGCCACAACATCCAGCTGGTCTCGATCTTCCACGACCTCGCGCAGGCTCGCAGCCGCTATGGCCGTCAGGCCGAGACCGTCGTCAACAGCCATCGCGCCCGCATGCTGCTCCCGGGGGTCGCCGATCTCGACACGTTGCGCTACTTCGCCGGCCTGGCGGGCGAGGAGGAGGCGCGGGATCTGACCCGGACGACGGGCGCCGGCTCGGGCGGTGGAACACGCACGAGCTCGGTGCGCCGCCGGCCGCTGATCGCCCCCGAGGCCTTGCGCCAGCTGCCCGATGGGCATGCGCTGCTGCTCTACGGCCGGCTGGCCCCGGTCCAGGTGCGGCTGCGGATGTGGTTCGCCGACCGCCGGCTGCGCAAGCTCGCTTCTGCGTCCTGATGAGCTGGCACGGGCACGACTCCGGCGCACCCGAAGACCGCCACCGCGAGGACAGCTGGGACGAGGACGACGGTGCTCGCTGGCCGATGACGTGGCGCGGCCTTTACCCGCGCGAGCGGTGGCTGTGGTTCGAGCGGCTGTGGAGCGATGTGTGCTCCCTGCGCGAGCGCTACCGGCTCGCGCTCCGCTCGGGCTGGTGGGAGGACGAGGTCCAGGTGGAGACGCTCGCGGCGCTCGCCGCCTGGGTGCAGCGCTACGACTCAGGCGAATGGGATGACCCGCCGGGCAAGCTGACGCTGCTGTGCGACCTCGAACGGGTCGCGGCGCTGCTGCGCGACGGGCTCGATCCGTTCCACCCCGAACGGGATCGCGGCGCGTTCGAGCGCCACCTGAGCGCGCTCGGCTGCCAGCCCCCACCCTCAGAGTGAGCGAGGTGCCAATCGTCCCTGTCAGGACGAGCTGGGTGCCGAACGTCCCCGTCAGAATGACCGGGTGACACTCTTCCCGCTCGGCGCGGCGGTCACACTCGAGGAGCTCGAACGCGACCCGCATCCCACCCTCGCGCGCCTGCGGGAGCACGAGCCGGTGTCGTGGCTCCCGAGCCTCGACGGCTGGCTGGTGACGCGCCACGACCTGGTGCTGGCGGCGATGCGCGACCACGAGACATTCACCGTCGATGATCCGCGCTTTTCGACCGCGCGGGTGATCGGCCCGAGCATGCTGAGCCTCGATGGGCAGCCGCACGCCCGCCATCGCGCGCCGTTCACGGGACCGTTCAGGCCCGCGGCGGTCAAGGAGCGATTCGCCGCCGCCTCCGCGCTGGAGGCCGAGCGGCTGGCTGGCGAGCTCGCGCCGTTCGGACGCGGCGAGCTTCGGCGCGGGTTCGCCGGCCCGATCTCGGCCGCGATCGTGACCCGCGCACTGGGTCTGGGCCGGGACGAGGTCGACCAGGTGCTGAGCTGGTATGACGCGATCGTCGCTTCGGTGACCGAGATAACGGCGGGGCGCGGTCCGACGCGGCAAGGCGAGGCCGCGTTCACCGCCTTGGCAGAGCGCCTCGAGAGCGAGATCGCGAGCGGTGGTCAGAGCTCGCTGCTGTCCGCCGCCGCGACCGGCGCCACACTCACCCACACCGAGATCATCTCCAACGCGGCGGTCCTGCTGTTCGGCGGGATCGAGACGACCGAGGGGATGATCGCCAACGCCGCCCTGATGCTGCTGCAGCGCCCGGCGCAGCTCGCGGTCGCTTCGAGGGATGCGGCCGTGCTCGACGCGGCAATCGAGGAGTCGCTGCGGCTCGAGCCGGCCGCGGCGGTGATCGACCGCTATGCGACCAAAGCCGTGCAGCTTGGCGGGGCGCCGATCCAGCGAGGTGACCTCGTGCGCTTGTCGCTCGCCGGCGCCAACCGCGATCCGGCCGTGTTCCCCGCGCCGGACGCGTTCGATCTCAATCGCTCCAACCGGCGTCACCTGGCCTTTGCGCAAGGACCGCACGTGTGTGTGGGCGTCCACCTCGCCCGCTTGGAAGCGCGAACGGCGCTGACCACGCTGCTCGCTCGCCTCCCGCGCCTGCGGCTGGATCCCGAGCAGCCCGCCGAGATCCGTGGACTGGTGTTCCGAAAGCCGCCGCGGCTTGACGCCGTGTGGTCGTAGAACGAGCGAGACGCGCTGGTAATAGCGTTACGGCGCAATCCACTACAGAGGGAGAACGAACGTGAGGTTGAGCGCCCGAAACAAACTCGTTGGAACCGTGTCCGAGATCAAGCGCGGCGAGGCGATTGCCAACGTGACGATGGATGTCTCCGGCCAGCGACTGGTCGCATCGATCACCGTGGAGGCCGTCGATGAGCTCGGCCTCTCCGAGGGGAGCAGCGTGACGGCGATCATCAAGGCCTCGGATGTGATCGTCGCCGCCGACTGAGTCCGCGGATCCCGGGCTCTGCGTGGAGGATCCGCACCCTGCCCTCGGATTCTCCACGTTTGTCCCGCCCAGCGCGCCTTTCGTGGAGGATCCGCGCGCCAGGTGCGGATTTTCCACGCTTGTCCCGCAGCTGGCGATAACACGTAATGTGTTCGAGCGACGGGGCCACCGGGCGACACCAAGGAGACGGGCATGGCACTCAGCGCACGCCAGCAGGACCGCCAGCACAACCATTCCATCAAGCTGGTCACGCAGCCTGTGGGTGAGCACGAGATGCCGATCGACCGGCTGCCCAACAGCGGCACAGGCGTCGACACGGCATACGAGTGGATCACCAGCGAGCTGCTCCTGGACGGTCAGGCGCGTCTGAACCTGGCCACGTTCGTCACCACCTGGATGCCCAAGACCGCCGCGCTGCTGATGGGCGAGACCGCCGACAAGAACATGATCGATAAGGACGAGTATCCGATGACCGCCGAGCTCGAGGAGCGGTGCGTCAACATCCTCGCCGACCTCTGGAGCTCACCCGAGCACGAAAGCGCCACCGGGTGCTCGACGACCGGATCCAGCGAGGCCGCGATGCTCGCCGGGATGGCGCTCAAATGGCGCTGGCGGGAGCGCATGCAAGCCGCTGGCAAGCCCACCGACAGGCCCAACACGGTGATGGGCACCAACGTCCAGGTGTGCTGGGAGAAGTTCTGTCGCTACTGGGAGGTGGAGCCGCGGCTCGTGCCCATGGAGGGCGAGACGTTTCACCTGACCGCCGACCGGGCGATCGCCCAATGCGACGAGAACACGATCGGCGTGGTCGCGATCCTCGGCTCCACGTTCGACGGCAGCTATGAGCCGGTCAAGGAGATCGCCGACGCGCTTGACCAGCTGGAGTCAGATCGCGGGATAAACGTGCCCCTGCACGTGGACGCGGCCTCGGGCGGCTTCGTGGCGCCGTTTCTGTCCCCCGAGCTCGAATGGGATTTTCGGATCCCGCGCGTGCAGTCGATCAACGCCTCTGGTCACAAGTACGGGCTCGTCTACCCGGGCGTCGGCTGGGCCATCTGGCGCGACAAGGCGGCGCTGCCGCGCGATCTGGTGTTCGACGTCAACTACCTGGGCGGGCACATGCCGACCTTCTCGCTGAACTTCTCGAGGCCCGGCAGCGAGGTCGTGGCGCAGTACTTCATGTTCATGGCCCTCGGGCGCCAGGGTTACACCGACATGATGCGCAACCTCCAGGAGATCGCCGTATACACCTCGAAGGGCATCTCCGAGCTCGGTCCTTACCACCTGATCTCCAAGGGCGACGAGCTCCCGGTGTTCGCTTTCGCGCTGCACCCAGAGATCGAGAACTACACCGTGTTCGACGTATCCGACCGGCTGCGGGAGCGGGGGTGGCTGGTGCCCGCCTACACGTTCCCGGAGAACCGTCAGGACCTGAGCGTGCTGCGGATCGTCATCCGCTCCGGCATGCACATCGAGATGGTCGACAAGTTGCTGGCGTTCCTCGGCGAGCAGACCGAGGAGTTGCAGGCGCTCACCGCACCCTTGCCGCGGTCGCCGTCGGGGCCGCGGGCCGCGTTCGCGCACTGAAGAGGCGCCGTCCGGTCCCAGCTATTCCGGCGACGACGAACCACGCGTGCGCGGCGGGCCGGGTTCGAACTGGTCGGCGGCCAGCGCCCCGATCACGTTCTGCAGCCACGCTCGCTCATCCTCGGGTGCATCGCGCATCCTGCGCCGCGCCCAAGCGGCCAGATCGCGACGGGACCCAACTGCTGCCAGCGGCCCGGTCAGCGCGTAGCGGCCGTCGGCGAGCACCCATAGGCCGCCGGGCTGATCGCGGCGGATGCGCAGCTGCTCGATCACCTCCTGACCGGCGACCGCGTGCGGGCGCGAGACGTCCCCGTCGCGATCCTCGTTCCAGGACCACACGGAGAAGATCGCCCGTCGCCCGGCCAGCGGCCGGGGCGGCCGGGGCGGTGGTCCGATCGGCCCCGTTCGCCAGCGGCTCAGCAGCCCCCGCACCAGGTGTGCGGACTCCTCGCTGATCAGCAGGTGAAGCTCATCGCCCGCGTGCAGGCGGGTTGAGCCGCGCGGCGGGATTGCCTTGTCTCCTCGCACGACCACGTTGACCACGGCATCCCGCGGCAGACCGAGATCTCGTACGTGCGCGCCGTCAATCGCGTCGCCGGGAGCGATCGGGCACTCCAGTACCTCGGCGCCCAGCCGTTGGATCGTTCCCGACTCAGTGATCGGGCGCGGCAGGGCGGGCTCGGTCGTCGTCACCCCCAGCCGGCGGGCGAGGCCCTCGAAGGTCGAGCCCTGGACGAGAGTCGAGACAAGAACCGCGAAGAACACGAGGTCGAAGTACTCGACACTGTGCTCGACGTGGTCGATCACCGCGAAGGTCGCCAACACGACCGGAACGGCGCCGCGCAGTCCGGCCCAGCCGAGGACCGCACGCTCGCGCCAGCTATAGCGGAGCGGGAGCGTGGCGACCGCAACCGCGAGCGGCCGTGCCACGAGCACCAGCACGACCGCGAGCACGGTGCCTTTGAGCGCGACCGTCGGGAGTCGAGACGGGAATACGAGCAGCCCGAGGGTCAGGAACATCGCCACCTGCGCGACCCATCCAAGGCCCTCGTGGAAGTTGACGATCGTCCGCTCGGCCGGAACGTCCGCGGAGCCGATCATCAGCCCCGCCAGGTAAACGGCGAGAAAGCCCGACCCGTGCAGCGTGTCGGCACCGCCGTAGGCCAAGGCGGCGACCGTCAGCGACGCGACCGGATACAGCCCGGCCGTCGCGAGGCGGACATGCCGCAACACGTACACCGAGACCACGCCGACCAGCGCTCCAATCGCAAGCCCGATCCCGACCTCGCGTAGAAACAGCACGACGAAATCGGCGGCGTCGTAGCCGGGCTTGATCAGCAGGTCGATGAACCCGAGGGTGAGCAGCACGGCGACCGGGTCATTGAAGCCGGACTCGCCCTCCAACGTGCGCGCGAGCTTGCGTGACAGCGTGGAGTCCCGCAGCAACGCGAAGATCGCGGCGCCGTCAGTCGAGGACACGATCGCCCCGAGCAGCAGCCCCTCCTTGACGGAAAGTCCAAACAGCCCCGCAGCGGCGAACCCGACGACGGCGGCCGTGATCAACGTACCGACCGTCGCCAGGGACACGGCTCCGCCCAGCACGGGCCGGATCTGCAACAGGCCGCTCGTCAGCCCGCCCTCGAACAGGACCAACGCGAGCGCGATCACCCCAATGGTGCGTGCGAGGCGGTAGTCGTTGAATGTGATCCAGCCCAGCGCATCTGAGCCGAGGAGCATCCCAACCCCGAGAAACAGCACCAGGCTTGGGACGCGCAGCCGCACAGCCAAGAACGACGCCACAAGTCCGGCGGCCAGCAGCGCACCGGCGGTAAGTATCAGTTGGCCATCGGCCACGCCCAAACCATTGCAGCCGACGCCCCCTCGGCGATGTAGTGGCCAGCTCGCTCGAGCTAGATCACGCTCGCGAGCCGGCGCCCCGCCGCGCGCAGCTTGGCGATCGTGCCGGCCTCGGTCACCGTCTCGATGTCGAGCATTCGCGCCCCGAACGCGTCAAGCTCGCTGGCTCCGACAACGGCGTGGCAGGGAACCCCGGCCTGGCGGGCGCGGGTGGCGACCTCGGACACCGCCTTGCCGGCGAGGCTCTGACGGTCCAGCTTCCCCTCGCCGGTGACGACCGCACAAGCGCTGCGCATGCGGGCGTCGAAGCCGATCGCGTCGAGCACGAACGACGCGCCCGCGACCAGCTCTGCCCCGAATGCCGCCCACAGGCCACCGGAGAGGCCGCCGGCCGCACCGGTCATCGGAATCCCGCGTGGGTCGCGGAGCAGGCGGCGTGCGAGAGCGTTGAGCCGCCGGGTGAGCCGCTCGACATCGTCGGGTGAGGCGCCCTTCTGGGGCCCGAACACACGAGCTGCCTCCTCGAACGGCGTCCGCACATCGCAGAGCACGACGACCTTGGCGCCCTGCAGCCCGCCGCCGCGCTCGATCGCTCCGATCGCACCGGCGCCGCCGTCGCTGGTGGCGCTTCCGCCGACGCCGAGATAGACGAGCCTGGCGCCGGCTTGCACCGCTGCGAGGATCAGCTCGCCCGTTCCGGCCGTGCTCGCTGCCCAGGGATCGCGCTCAACTTCAGCTAACCAGGTTCAGGCCGCTGGCCGCGGCCGTCTCGAGGATCGCCTCCGAGGCGCTGATGGCAAATCGCGCCTCGATCTCGCGCCCCAGCGGGTCGGTCACGAGCGCACTGCGCGACTCGGCGCCGAGTGGGCCCTCGAGCGCGGCCAGCGTACCTTCGCCGCCGTCGGCGACCGGACACAGGTCGACGGGGCGGCCGCCCTGCTGCAGGCCCTCACCGATTGCGGCGGCCACCTGGGCCGCGGCGAACGTCCCCTTGAACGAATCCGGAGCGACGAGCACCGTGTGCGGGACGCCGGGGATCGAGCTCACGCTGCGAGCACCGTGTGCGGGACGCCGGGGATCGAGCTCACGCCCCGAGCCGGGACTAGGCCTGCATCTGTTCGATCCGGCACTCGGCGGGCTGCTTGTCATCGCGCCAGCGCAGGATCTTCGTGCCGTGCCGGATCCGGCCATCGCTGACGTGGTCGAAGGTGACCTCGACGACCAGCTCGGGTCGCAGCGAGATCCACTCGAGCTCCTTCTCGCTCTTCCAGCGGCTCGGATCGCCGTGACCGCGCTCGCCGGTCTCATACGGCGCGAGCCTGCCCACAAGCGCCCGTTTCTCGGCCGCGCGCAGGCCCGACGAGTGGCCGACCACGTGCAGCTGGCCGTTCCCGTCGTATAGACCGAGGATCAGCGACCCGACCGTGTCGGGCTCCTTGCCGGGACGGTAACCGACCACCACGGCATCGATCGTCCGTACCCGCTTGACCTTGACCATGCCCGTGCGCTGCCCCGGCCGGTAGGGAGCGCTCAGATCCTTGGCCACCACGCCCTCGCCGTGGGCGAACCAGGGCTCGGTCTCGGCGGGGTCGCGCGTGAGCGGGGTGAGCCGGATTCCCGCCTGGGTCAGCTCTTCGAGCATTGAACGTCGTTCGCCGAACGGCAGCTCCATCAGCTGCCGGTCCTCGAGCGCGAGCACGTCGAAGGCCACGTAGTGCGCGGGGGTCTCCTGCGCCAGCATCGCGATCCGGGACGCGGCCGGGTGGATCCGCTGCTGCAGGGCGCCGAAATCCTGCTGGCCGTCGGCGGCGTCGATCACGATCTCGCCGTCGACCACGTAGCGCCCGGGCGGAAACGAAACCTCGGGGAAGTAGCGTCCGAGCGGCTTGGCCCCGCGCGACTGAAGCAAGAGCTCGGCCCCGTCGACGAACGCGATCGCTCTGAAACCGTCGAACTTCGGCTCATAGCTCCACGTCTCTCCGAGCGGAAGCTCTTTGCCCGAACGCGCGAGCTGGGGCTCGATGGGGGGCTTGAGCGGCAGCGCCATCGTGCTCCGATCCTACCTACGACCCTGCTTGCGAGCGTGCTCGAACCACCTGCGGAGGCGAGCCCGCTACGATCGGGACCATGAGCGCCGGGTCGGTAACCGCCGCCGAGCAGGAGTACCTCGAGTCGCTGTTCTGGCTGTACGAGGCCGGACTGCCGATGACCGGCGCCAACCTCGCCCGCGCCATGCGATTGTCGGCACCGACCGTGCACGAGATGATGGTCCGGCTCGAGCGCGACGGCTACGTGGAGCGCAACTCGGGGCGCGCGATCGAGTTCACGCCGGAGGGCCGCGCGCACGCCGAGCGAATCGTCGGTCGTCACCGGATGATCGAGCGCTTCTTGACCGATGTCGTGGGGGTGCCCTGGGACGACGTCCACGAGGAGGCCGAGAAGCTCGAGTACGCGATGACTCCCCGCTTCGAGGCCTACGTGCGCGCCTCCGTCGGTGATGCGGTCACCTGTCCCCACGGGCACCCGATCCGCGTCGGCGAGCGGATCGACGGCGTCCCCCTGGCCGACTGTGACGTGGGCGCCAAGGTCACGATCGTGCGGCTCGAGAACGAGGCCGAGGACCTGCTGCACTACCTCAAGGATGCCGGGATCGAACCGGGCCTGGAGGGGACGGTAGTCGCCAACGACGGAGACCAGGTGCAGGTGAGCGCGGGCGACACGAGCGCGACCGTCACCGCCAGTGTCGCCGAGACCGTGTCGGTGCTGGCCGATCCATCGCCGCCCCCGCGCACCGCCTTGCCCGAGCAACTGGTGCTCGGCAAGGAGCGTTACGGCCGCTGAGCGGCCCGCTCACGCCGCACGCGCCAGCTCCTCACGCCGCGGGCGTCGGCGCGCCGGCCTCCACGTATGCGTCGGCCAGCCGCCTGACCCCCTCCTCGATCTCCTCCGGCGTGACCCCCGAATAGGCGAGACGCAGCGACGATTCGCCCCCCTCGAGCAGGAAGTCCGAGCCCTTGACGAACTGCACGCCGCGTTCGGCGGCCACCTCGAACAGGGCGGGCACGTCGCTGCCCTCGGGGAGGTCGACCCACACGAAGTAGCCCCCTTCGGGGGCCACGAAGCTCGCATCGGGCAGATGCTCGGACAACGCCTCGCACAGGGCCTGGGCGCGTTCTCGCAGCGCCTCGCGGACGGTCTCGATCGACTGCTCGATCCTGCCCGAGCGGCAGAACTGGTTCACGATCGCCTGCGCCACCATGTTGGGCGAGATGTAGGTGCTGGTGGCGATCTTCACGATCCTGGCGATCAGCTCCTCGGAACCGACCAGATAGCCGACGCGGATTCCCGGACAGACGGTCTTCGAGAACGAGGAGGCGTAGACGACGAGGTCTGGATTCATCGAGGCCATCGTCGGCAGCGACTGGCCCGAGAACCGCAGCGCCACGTAGGGGTCGTCCTCGAAGATCGTGAACTCGTAGGACTGAGCGAGCTCGAGCAGCCGCTGGCGCTTGGCCGCCGATAGCGTGTACCCGGCCGGATTCTGGAAGTTGGGGATGATGTGAGCGAGCTTGGGCCGGACGCCCTCGTCCAGGAGGCGCTCCAGCGCAACGGTGTCGATCCCGTCTGGCTCGAGCTGGACCATCTGCACGTTGGCGCCCCGATTGCGCAGCGCGAGCAGCGTGCGATCGTAGGTCGGCCGCTCGACCACCACCGCGTCACCGGCTTGCACCAGCGCGTCGAACAGGAACGCGTCGGCCTGCATCGACCCGTTGGTGACCAGCACCTGCGTCGGTCGCACACCGTGCTGCTCGGCGATCCATTCGCGCAGCGGCAGATAGCCGACCGCGGTCCCATACGCGGCCATCCCGCCGGGATCGGACGCGAACGCCTGCTCGGCGGCCGCGCGCAGACCCTCGACGTCGACGATGTCGAGCGACGGCGCGCCGCGTGCGAAGGAGATCGTGCTGGCCACGATCCGAAGACTACGACCTCTGCTCGATGCGTACCTCGGAGAGCGCCCGTCTCGTCAGTCGGGCTGGATCACCTCGCACTCGACCAGCCGCCGCAACGCCGGCGTCGGGTCCCGATGGAGCACTCTGCCGATCCGGTGAGCGTGGCGAGGGACCACGATCAGGTCGCAGCCGAGCGTCCTGGCGCCCTTGGCCACGGCCTCGCTCGGCTTGCCATACAGGATCTCCAGGTCGGCGGGCACCTCGACGCGGCGCCAGGCGCGCCTCAGGTCCGCACGCGCGGCATCCCGGAGCACCTCGTTCCAGGAATTGCTCCAGGACGCGCAGTGGCGCCACGGGCGTTCGAGCTCGACCACCGCGGCCAGGGTCAGGCGCGCTCGATGTTCGCGCGCGAGCTCCGATGCCGTCTCGACGGCGCGGTCGGCCTCCCGGCTGCCGTCGGTCACCGCGAGCACGTGCTCGTACGCCACGGGCTGAGAATACGCCCGCCTGGCCCGGCTTTGCGCAGGCCCTACGCGGCGCTGCCGAGCAGCGCCACGGCCAGCTCGGCGACCTCGGTGGGGGTCCGCCCAACGCGTACGCCCTTGCTCTCGAGCGCCTGCGCCTTGGCGGCGGCGGTGCCGCGGGAGCCGGACACGATTGCGCCGGCGTGGCCCATGGTCTTGCCGGGCGGCGCGGTGAAGCCCGCGATGTAGGCCACCACGGGCTTGGTCACGTGGGCGGCGATGAACTCGGCTGCCTGCTCCTCGGCGTCGCCACCGATCTCGCCGCACATCACGATCAGCTCGGTCTCGGGGTCGTCCTCGAACATCGCGAGCACGTCGATGAAGTCAGTGCCGGGCACGGGGTCGCCGCCGATCCCCACGATCGTCGAGTTACCAAAGCCGCTCTGGGCGACGACGTTCCCGATCTGGTAGGTGAGGGTGCCCGACCGCGAGACCACGCCCACGTTGCCCTCCCGGAAGAAGGCGGCCGGGATGATGCCCACGTTGCCCTTGCCCGGCGACAGGATGCCCGGGCAGTTGGGGCCCACCAGTCGCGCGCGCCCGTTCTTGGCCAGCGTGTTGTAGACCCGCAGCTCGTCGTGGGCGGGGATTCCCTCGGTGATGGCGATGATCAGCTGGATGCCGGCGTCTTCGGCCTCGAGGATCGAGTCGGCTGCAAAGCGCGGCGGCACGAACACCATCGCGGTGTTGGCGCCGGCCCTCTGGACCGCGTCGTGGAAGGTGTTGAAGACCGGGATTCCGTCGACGTCCTGCCCGCCTTTGCCGGGTGTCACCCCGGCGACCACCTGCGTGCCGTAGTCGCGGTTGCGAAGCGTGTGGAAGGTGCCCTCGCGGCCGGTGATGCCCGAGGTGCACAGCCGTGTCCCGGAGTCGACGAGGATGCTCATCGCGCGCCGTCCGCCGCGAGCTCGACGACCTTCTCAGCCGCCCCGTCCATCGTCGACTCGGTGTGGACGTTGGGGAGCGCCGCCTCGGCGAGCAGCTCCCGACCCTGGATGTCGTTGGTCCCATCGAGACGCACCACGAACGGGACCGTCGGCTCGATCTGCGCAAAGGCCTCGATCAGGCCCCGGGCGACCTCGTCGCAGCGGGTGATGCCGCCGAAGATGTTGAACAGCACCGCCTTGACCTTGGAGTCGGACAGGATCACCTCGACGGCGCTGGTGATCGCCTCCGCGCGCGAGCCGCCACCCGCGTCGAGGAAGTTGGCCGGAGCGCCGCCCGCCTGGGCGACCACATCGAGCGTCGACATCACCAGGCCGGCACCGTTGCCAAGGATCCCGATGTCGCCGTCGAGCTTGACGTACGTGAGGCCGCGCTCCTTGGCCATCTGCTCCTGGGGATCTTCACCGGACGGATCTCGCAGCTGGGCGTTGTCGCTGTGGCGAAAGAGCGCGTTGCCGTCGAGCGTCACCTTCGCGTCGAGCGCCCGCACCTCGCGTCCACCGGCTTCGCCGGCGGAGCCCGGCGTCACGATCAGGGGGTTGACTTCGACCAGCGTGGCCTCCTCGCTGGTGAACACCTCGTAGAGCTTGGCCAGCATCACCGCCACCGGCCTCACCACGTCTGAGTCGACACCGGCTTCGAACGCCAGTCGCCGCCCGTGAAAGTCCTGAAAGCCCAGTAGCGAGTCCACGTGGAGGTGGGCAATCGCGTCGGGGTCTTCGTCGGCCACCTGCTCGATGTCCATCCCGCCCCTCGTCGAGAGCATCACCAGCGGCGCCTTGGCCGACCGGTCGAACACCACCGCGGCGTAGTACTCGGCGGCGATCTCCGAAGCCCGTTCGATCCACAGCTCGCGAACGGTAAGACCGCGGATGTCCATACCGAGGATCGCCCGGGCATGCTGCTCGGCCTCGGTGCGGTCATTGGCGAGCTTGATGCCGCCGAGCTTGCCGCGCCCCCCGATCTGGACCTGCGCCTTGATCGCACACGGAAAACCGATCTCCTCCGCCGCTGCCACGGCGTCCTCGACGGTGCGCGCCGGCAGGCCGGCGGGGACCGGCACGTCGTGGCGCGCGAACAGCTGCTTGCCCTGATACTCGAGCAGATCCATGGCGGCGTTTTCACTCTATTGATTGAGCCCAGACCGCAGGGCGCTCGGTCGCCATGGCATCATGCGCGACCGAATGACGATCCCCAAGTCAGTGACGTTCGTCACCTTCGATGTGTACGGCACGCTGATCGACTGGGAGAGCGGAGCATTCGACGCGTTCAGCGCGGAGGCGCAGCGGGACGGTTTCACGATCGAGCGCGAAGAGCTGATCCCGCTGTTCCACGAGATCCAGCAGCAGATCCAGGCCGGTTCCTACGAGCTCTACGCCGAGGTGCTGCGGCGAACGGCGGTCCAGATCGCCAAGCGGCTCGGGTGGCCGCTGGAGCCGTCGCGCTCAGGCTTTTTGCCCGACTCGGTGCAGCGCTGGCAGCCTTTCAAGGAGACCAACCCGGTGTTGGCGAAGATCGCCAAGGGCCACAAGGTCGGCCTGATCTCCAACATCGACGACAAGCTGCTGGGACAGACACGGCGTCACATCCCGCTGGACTTCGACCTCGTGGTCACCGCCCAGCAGGTCCGCTCCTACAAGCCCGACCCCGCGCATTTCACCGAATGTGAGCGCCGGATCGGCTCAAAGAAGGGGTGGGTCCACATCGCCGCCAGCTATTACCACGACATCGAGCCGTGCCTGAAGAAGAAGATCCCGGTGATCTGGGTAAACCGCAACAAGGAACAGCTCGAGCCGGGGCAGAAGAAGCCCGACGCCGAGGTCGCGAACCTGCGCGAAGCGGCGAAGCTGATCGGCGTCAGCTGATCGATCGCGGTGCGCGCCATCGCGCTGCACGCCGACGTGATCGTGTTCGTTTCGGACGTCTGGCAGACGACGTGCACCGCGGTCCGCGCCGGCGACGAGGGGTTCGTGATCGACTCACCGATCTACCCCGAGGAGCTGCGCGCCCTCCCCGACGTCCTGCAACAGGCCGGCTTTCCCGTGTCGGGCCTGCTGGCCACGCACGGAGACTGGGATCACCTGCTCGGGCGCCTGGCGTTTGAGCAGGCGTCATTGGGATGCGCGGAGTCGACCGCGCAGCGCCTGGCGCAGGAGCCCGGCGCGGCGCAGCGCAAGCTACGCGAGTTCGACGCTAGGCACTACGTGGAGCGTCCGCGGCCACTGTCGCTGGGAGCGGTGCAGTCGCTGCCCGTTCCCGGCAAGCTCGAGCTGGGGCGATCACGCGAGCTGGAGCTGTACGAGGCCGTGGGACACACCGCCGACGGCGCCGCCTACCGGCTTGCGTGGCTGGAAGTGCTGGTGTGCGGCGATTACCTGTCGCCGGTCGAGATCCCGATGCTGTCGCAGAGCGGTTCGCTGGCCGACTACCGAACGACGCTGGGGCGCCTGCGCGAGCTGGTCGACAGCGCGCGGTGGGTGGTCCCCGGCCATGGAGCGCCGGTGGACCGCCGGCGAGCGCTCGAGATCCTCGAGCAGGACGACGCCTACCTGGCGCAGCTGGCCGGGGACGCCGCCGCGGCTGAGATCCCGAGGTCGCGCACCAGTCCCGCGCAAAAGCAGATCCACGAGACCAACCTGGGCCGCCTGGCCGCCGCTACTCGCCCGCCGAGCTGATCACCGCGATCGTGTCGCCGCTGGCGACCGACGCCCCCACCGCAATCGGCAGCTCGGCGATCTTCCCCGCCTTGTGCGCCGCGATCTCGTTCTCCATCTTCATCGCCTCGATCACGCACACGAGCGCACCCTCCTGCACCTCGGCCCCGGCCTCCACGGCCACCTTGAGGACCGTGCCCTGGATCGGCGACGAAAGCGTGTCGCCGCTGCCACCGCCTCCACCCGCGGCGCGCTCAGAGCGACGCGGCGGCTTGCGGGCGCCGGGCGCGGCGACAGGCAGGGGACCGGCGCCGTTGAGGGTCGCGCCCGCCTGCGGGGGTGGACCGATCACCTTGACCTCGAAGCGTTTGCCCGAGACCTCGACGGTGTAGTTCTGCTCGACGGTCGGCTCGTCATCGGCCGGCGGCGCGGACGCCGGCTCGAACGCGAGCTGCTTGAGCCAGTGGCGATCCTCGATCAGGTCCCGGCAGGTCTCCGCGTTGGCCCATGGCTGCGTGGCCAGGATCGCCCGGTGAAACGGGATCAGGGTCTTCAGCCCCTCGATCTCGTACTCCGACAGCGCGCGCAGCATTCGTGCCGTGGCCTGCTCGCGGTCGACGTCCCAGACGATCAGCTTGGCCACCATCGGGTCGTACATCGGCGAGATCTCGGACCCCGGCCCCACCCCCGAGTCAACGCGGACTCCCGGCCCGGTGGGCTCGCGGTAGGCGCCGATCACGCCGGGCGCGGGCGCGAAGTTGCGGCTGGCGTCCTCGGCGTTGATCCGGCATTCGATCGCGTGCCCGCGAAGCTGGACGTCGCTCTGGGAGATCGACAGCGGCTCGCCGGCGGCGATCTTGATCCCCTCCTTGACGATGTCGATCCCGGTGATCATCTCGGTCACGCAGTGCTCGACCTGCACGCGGGTGTTCATCTCCAAAAAGAAGTACTGGCCGTCCTGGAGCAGTCCCTCGATCGTTCCCGCGCCCGTGTAGGAGACCGCCGCCGCAGCCTCGGTGGCAATGGTGCCGATCCGCTCACGCAACTGCGAGTCGACGGCGGGCGCCGGCGCCTCCTCGATCAGCTTCTGGTGACGGCGCTGCAGCGAGCAGTCCCGCTCTCCGAGATGGATCACGCTGCCGTGCGAGTCAGCCAGCACCTGGACCTCGACATGGCGTGGGTCGGCCAGGTAGCGCTCGAGGTACACGGTCGGGTCAGAGAAGAACTTCTCGCCCTCGCGGGACGCTCCCTCGAACGCCGCCGGCAACTCGTCCTGCGACAGCGCCACGCGGAACCCCTTGCCGCCGCCTCCGCCCGCGGCCTTGATCGCCACCGGATAGCCGATCGTGTCGGCGATCACCTCGCGGGCATCGTCGACCGTGTGCACCGGCTCGGTCGTTCCCGGGACGATCGGCACGCCGGCCTTCTCCATCAGCTCCCGGGCGCGGGTCTTTGAGCCCATCGCCTCGATCGCGCTCGCCGGCGGCCCGATGAACACCGTCCCGTGCTCCTCGAGCGCACGCGCGAAGGCGGCGTTCTCGGCCAGAAAGCCGTACCCCGGGTGGACCGCCTCGGCGCCGGACCGCTGCACCGCGTCGATCAGCTTCTCGATCGCCAGGTAGCTCTCGCTCGCCGGGCCGGGACCCAGCAGGTAGGCCTCGTCGGCGCGCTTAACGTGCAGTGCGTCGCGGTCGAGCTCGGAGTAGACGGCGACCGTGGCGATCCCCAGCTCCTCGCAGGCGCGGATGACTCTGACCGCGATCTCGCCGCGGTTGGCGATCAGGACCTTCGAGAACATGCGGCGGCCACTTTACCGGCGGGCGACCCGAACTACTGCGCGCTGATAACCATCCCGCCGGCGACCGTGTCGTTGGTCGCCTCGTCGATCAGGATGAAGCTACCGGTGGTCCGGTTGCGCGCGTACGGATCGACGACCAGCGGCGAGCTGCAGCGCAGGCGGACCCGCCCGATCTCGTTGAGCGCGAGCTGAGGGGCGGGAACGTGCTCGAGCGTGTTGACATCGACGCGGTAGTCGACCTGTTCGACGATCGCACGGGCAGTGCGGGTGGTGTGCTTGATCGCATAGCGGCCGCGGGGCTGCATCGGCTGTTCGCTCATCCAGCAGATCGTCGCCTCGATCTCGCGCGCGCTGACCGGCTGCCCGTCGGCCTCGACGATCATGTCGCCGCGGGACACGTCGATCTGGTCATCGAGACGCAGCGCCACTGACATCGTCGGGAAGGCCGCCTCGAGCTGGCCCGAGAACGAGTCGACCGCGGCGATCCTGGTTCGCTGACCGCCGGGCAGGACCACCACCTCGCCGCCCGGGCACAGCACGCCCCCGGCGACCTGGCCGGCGTAGCCGCGGTAGTCGTGGTACTCGTCGGTCATCGGCCGGATCACCCACTGGACCGGAAAGCGAACGTCCTCGAGATTGCGGTCGGGGGCGATCACCACGTGTTCGAGGTGGTAGAGCAGCGGGGCAGCGCCGTACCAACCCATCGCCGGGGAGCGGTCGACAACGTTGTCGCCGTGCAGCGCCGAGATCGGGATGAAGGTCATGTCCGGGATCTGCAGGCGCGCGGCCCAGTCGGACAGCTCCTCGAGGATCGTGTAGAAGACATCCTCGTCATAGCCCACTAGGTCCATCTTGTTCACGCACACCACCACGTGCGGGATTCGCAACAGCGAGGAGATGTAGGCGTGCCGCCGGGTCTGCTCCGAGACCCCGTTGCGCGCGTCAACGAGCACGATCGATAGATCGGCCGTCGAGGCGCCGGTGACCATGTTGCGGGTGTACTGCTCGTGCCCGGGCGTGTCGGCGATGATGAACTTGCGCCGGGGGGTCTGGAAGTAGCGGTAGGCGACGTCGATCGTGATCCCCTGCTCGCGCTCGGCCCGCAGGCCGTCGGTCAGCAGGGCCAGGTTGAGGTAGCCGTCGCCGCGACGCTCGGAGGTCTTCTGCACGTGCTCGAGCTGGTCTTCGAGAATCGCCTTTGAATCGTGCAGCAGGCGCCCGATCAGCGTCGACTTACCGTCGTCGACCGAGCCGGCGGTGGCGATCCGCAGCAGCTCGCTGGTGCGGCGGCGAACGGCGTAGCCGTTGTTGGAGGTGGCGGAGGTCATGGTCTGGAGCCGAAGGCTAGAAGTAGCCCTCGCGCTTGCGGTCCTCCATCGCCGCTTCGGTCACGCGATCGTCGGCGCGCGTCTCACCGCGCTCGGTGATCCGGGTGGCCGCGATCTCGGTCACCACCTCCTCGAGCGTGACCGCCAGCGAGCGGACCGCGCCCGTACAGGTCATATCGCCGACCGTGCGGTAGCGGACGGACTCCTGAAACGGCCTCTCGCCGTCGATCAGCTCGACGAACTCGTTGTGGGCATAGAGCATCCCGTCGCGCTCGAACACCTGACGTGGGTGCGCGAAGTAGATCGAGGGAACGGCCAGACCCTCGGAGCCGATGTACTGCCAGACGTCGAGCTCGGTCCAGTTGGAGATCGGGAACACGCGCACGTGCTCGCCCTTGCGGATCCGGCCGTTGTACAGCGCCCACAGCTCGGGGCGCTGGCGCTTGGGGTCCCACTGGCCGAAGTCGTCGCGGAAGGAGAACACGCGCTCTTTCGCGCGGGCCCGCTCCTCGTCGCGACGGGCGCCGCCGAACGCGGCGTCGAAGCCGTGCTCCTCGAGCGCATCGAGCAGGGTGGTCGTCTGCAGCCGGTTGCGAGACGCCCGCGGACCGGTCTCCTCGACGACCCGCCCGGAGTCGATCGAATCCTGGACGCTGGCCACGATCAGCCGTTCGCCAAGTTGGGACACCAGCCGGTCGCGGAACTCGATCACCTCGGGGAAGTTGTGCCCGGTGTCCACGTGCATGATCGGGAACGGAAACCTCCCCGGGCGAAAGGCCTTCTCCGCCAGGCGCAGCAGGACGATCGAGTCCTTGCCGCCGCTGAACAGCAGCACCGGCCGCTCTAATTCCGCGGCAACTTCCCTAAAGATGTGGATCGACTCGGCTTCGAGTGTCTCGAGGTGGGACAGCTCGTATTGGAACGGGTTCATGTAGGAGTGGGGCCTAGTGTTGGGAGTTTGTTAAGAAAACACTAGCGGGCGGGGGGTCTGATCCCCGTCAAGCTAGAGGTGAATGCCGCATTCGGTCTTGTCCTGCCCGGCCCACCGACCTTCGCGCCCCCCGCCGGGCTGCGTGCACGGCGCACACCCGATCGAGGCGTATCCCTGGTCGTGCAGCGGATGGTAGGGAAGATCGTGCTCGAAGATGTAGCGCCACAGGTCCTTCTCGCTCCAGTCGGCGAGCGGGTTGAGCTTGAAGATCCCCCGCTGTTCGTCGTGCTCGAGCTTGCGCGCCCCCAGGCGCGTGGGCGCCTGCTCGCGGCGGATGCCGGTGACCCAGGCGTCGACGTCTGAGAGGGCAAGCGCAAGCGCCTGGATCTTCGCCGCGCTGCAGCAGTGCTCGGCGGTCCAGGGTTCGCCGGGACTGGTCGCGTCGAGCACCTCGAGCTTGACGCCGAAGCGATCCTCGAACGCCTTCCAGGTCGCAAGCGTCTCGGGGAACAGGACCCCGGTGTCGATCGTGAAGGCGCGCGCCTCGGGCGTGATGTCGGTCAGCATGTGCAGCAGGACCGACTCCTCCTTCTGGAACGAGCAGGCCATCTTCAGCCGGGGCGCGAAGCGCTCGACGCCATAGGCCAGGACCTCCTGTGCCGTCGCCTGTTCCAGGTCGGGGAGGGTGGCCGACATCAGACCGCGCACTCGCCCTCGCCGCGCTCGACCGCGAAAGGCCGATTGCGGTTGTGATCGATGAAGTGGTCCATGTTCTCGAGGTTGAATTCGATCGGCATCGTCAGATCCTTCACCTGCAGCTCGAACTCCCGCGCACCGACACGGTCGGCGAACTCGCGGAAGGTTTCGCCGTCGGTTCGTGCAGACTCGTAGAAGCGTACCCACCGCTCGACGGCATCGGGCACCCGCTTGGCCGGCAGGCGCGCCTTGAGCCGCTGTCCGTAGCGAACTTCGCCGCCTTCGTAGACGCCCCCGACGTGCGGAATGTAGGCCGGGATCGTGCGTTCACCAACCTTGATCGACGCTCCGTAGAAGCCGATATCGGCGATGTGGTGCTGACCGCAGCCGTTGGGGCAGCCGCTCATCTTGATGTGGATCCGCCGCGTCAGTGGATCGTCGATGTCCAGCTGCACGACCCGCTCCTCGATCGCCTGGTTGAGTCCCATCGAGCTCGTGATCCCCAGCTTGCAGGAGTCAGTGCCGGGGCAGCTGACCACATCTGAGATCTCGTCGGCGCCGGTGTCGCCCAGCTCGAGGGCGCTGAGCGCGCGCCAGACCTCGTAGACGGACTCGTCGCGGACCCAGCGCAGGACGAGGTTCTGGTGCACGGTGGTGCGCGCGTAGCCGCCGCTGTAGCGGCGCACCACGTCGGCCAGTCCCCGCAGCTGCTCGACGGTCAGATCGCCGCGCCGAACCTTGACCTCGACCGTGCTGAAGCCCGGCTGACGTTGGGGCGCGACGTTGGTCTGCATAAAGCGGTCAAACGCCCTGCCGTCGCCGTTGGGGTTGGCGTACGAAGGTTGTGGGGCCGGCGCGTTGGCCTGCTCGTCGTGAGCGAACAGGATCGAGCGCAGCGTGAAGTCTCGCTGCGAGACCCAGTCTCCCCGCAGCTCGTCCTCGACCTGCTCGCGGAACGCGTCGATCCCGATCTTGTCGATCAGCACCTTGATCCTCGCCCGGGCCCGGTTTGCGCGCAGGAACTCCTGACGGTCGAAGATCCGCACCACGGCCTCGGTGACCTTGAGGTAGTCGCCGTTGTCGAGCTCGACGAACTCGTACAGCGTCGGCGCGATCCGGGGCATGATCGAGGTGCCGCCGCCGACACGCACCTCGACTCCGCGCACACCGTCGCGGATGCGCGGCAGGAAGGCCATGTCGTGGATCTGGGTGATCGCGTTGTCCTCGTCGGTGGCGGCGAACGCGGTCTTGAACTTGCGCGGCATCGACTGGGTGGTCGGATGACGCACGAAGTAGCGCACGTAGGCGCCCGCGTAGGGGGTGATGTCGAACAGCTCGCCCTCCAGCACCCCGGCGCGCGGGTCCCCGGTCACGTTGCGCATCGTGTTCCCGCACCCCTCGCGCGAGGAGAGCCCGGCGTCGCCGAGCTCGCGGATCAGCTCCGCGGCGGCCGCCAGCGGCACGTGGTGCATCTGGATGTTCTGCCGGGTTGTGATGTGGCCCTTGCGCAGCGGAACGTGGCGGTCGATCCCGTCGGCGAACGCTTCGAGCTGTTCGGGGGTCACGCCGCCCAGGGGGAGCTTGACGCGCACCATCTGCACGTCAGGCTGGCGCTGCCCGTAGACGCCCTGCTTGAGGCGGAACTTGATGAAGTCTTCCTCGGCGAGCTCGCCCTTCAAGAACCGGGTCGACTCGGTGTCGAAGTCATCAAATTCTTTGACGAGGATCGGGATCACGTGCCCCGGAACGTTCTCGATCACCTCAGGGTTGTCGAGCGTTCCCGCGCGTGCTGCCGTCTGCGTCTCCAGCGATGCGGGCTCCATCGGGGTCCTTCCGGTAGGGGTCGGTTGCGCCCACAATCAGGGCCTCGCCGGAAATCTACCAAAAGGCAATCCGGATATAGCTATTTCGTCCGCGGTCCGTCGTTCGGTCCGAGCCCGAACCGCCCGGCTACCCCCTCAGCCTGATCGTCACGCTCCGGCGCGAGGGGTTGCCGAACACCGGTGAGAACCGCAGCTTGACCCTGATCGTCACCGACCGATGAGCGTGGCGCGCCGCGACCTGCGCAGCGGTCAACCTGACCTTCAGGACGAAGTTCCCGGCCTTGCGGATCTTGAACTTCTTGTGGCCCAGCTTCAGCGTCCCGGAGCCGCTGAACGTCAGCTTGATCCGCTCGATCTTGTTGCCCTTCTTCACCGACACGGCGGTGATCGAGGGGTTTCTTACGCTCAGGATCTTGGTTGCCGTCGACGTCGCGCCGGCGGAGTCGGCGATCGTCAGCGTCACTTTGTAGCTGCCAGGCTTTGAGTATCTGTGCGAGGCAGATGCCCCCGACCCCCGCGAGCCATCGCCGAAGCTCCAGCTGTAGGACGAGATCGACGCCCCCAGGTCGGTGGAGCCGGCCCCGCTGAACGACAGCGCTGCGCCCGACACCAGCCGCGCGCTGCCGACGGTGATCGCCGCCCCCGGCACGCTGGCCACGCTCACCGCCCTCGAGGAGACCGCGCTGTTGCCGAACGGATCGGTCACGGTGAGCCTGACGGTATACGTACCGGCCCTGGCATAGGCGTGGCTCGGCTTGGCGCCACCGGCCGCCGGGGACCCGTCGCCGAAGTTCCAGCTGTAGCTGGAGATCGAGCCGAACGGCTCGCTTGACCCCGAACCGTCGAAGGAAACCGGGGAGCCGGCTACCCGGATCACGGTGGGAACGCCCACGGCTGCCGACGGCAAGCCGTGCACCATCAAGAGCTGTGAGACGGTGTCATCGTGGGTGCCGTCGCTTACCGTCAGGGAGACGGTGTAGACGCCCGGCGAAGCGTAGGAGTGCGAGACGGTTGGACCCGACCCGCTCGAGCCGTCGCCGAAGTTCCAGCTGTACGACAGGGGCGGGTTACCGGGCTCGCTCGACCCCGATCCATCGAACGACACCACGGTGTTGATCTGCGGGTTCCCCGAACTGCTCGTGAACGCCGCCCTGGGCGCGGGAAGGATCGTTACCTGCTTTGCGGTTGTCGACAGGTTGCCGTACCTGTCGACGAGCGTGAGCGTGACCTGGTAGGTGCCCGGCGTCGTGTAGGTGTGGCTCGTCGCGGTCGGCGCGCCGAGCGAGAAGGCTGAGGTGCCGTCGCCGAAATCCCAGGTCGTGCTCGAGTAGCCGTCCGCGCTCGAGCTGGCCGAGGGGGTTGAAGGCGACCGAGTGGCCGGTCGCCCCGCTGGCGGGAGCGCTGAAGGCGGCGCTGAGCGCGCTGCTGGTCGGCTGCATCACGCAGTCCTGGTCGCCGTTGCTCCACACGCTCTGGGTGTAGTAGTGGTGGCTGTTGAGCTGCTGGTTGTATAACGTGCCCGCCGATGCCGATCCTCCCAAGGTCGGCGTAAACGCCTTCGGATTGGTTTGGTCCGGCGGATCGAAATTCCCGTTGGCGTTGCAGTTGTCGGCGATCTCGTTGCCAGAACTGCTGTCCCACCACGCCGATAGAAGCGGATCGGTGATCGTCTCGTTGGCCTCGTGACTGGTGTACTTGAGCGCCACGTCCACAAGTGAGTTTGAATTTGGACTCTGCACCCGCGTGTTTGCATCCTGCTGGCACCGCTTGGGATCGTTCTTTGCCAGCACCGTCGGAATATCGGCATACAGGACGTTGTTGCCGCCGTCGGAGTAGTACGAGTGATAGGCGCAGAATGTGGTGTCGGCGCACTCGTCGGCGTTTACACCCAGCGCGGGGATGCAGCTGTTCACGTCCGGCGGCGTGACGATGAAGTAGATGGGGGCATCGCCGGTGGTTCCGGTAGGCAGGTTGTCAGCGTCGATCAACCGGCTGAGCTCAGCCTGTAGCTGACTATCGAACAGGCAGGCGTTCTCCGTATAGCCGGCGTTGTCCATGCACTGGCCCGACGTCGGGTACGGCTGCTTGTCGACGAGCGCGTGGGAGGCCGACCACGACTGCGTGTAGTCGGCGAAGCCGGTCGAGTCGGTGTACTGGCGGTCGACCCCGAAGATGTTGGTCGACTCGCCGCTGTCACCGGCCACGTCGGCGAAATAGCGCTCGAACAGCGCCTTATCGCTCGATGTCAGCTCGCTCTTGGGGTCCCAGAAGATCAGGTATGGGGTCGAGCCGTGCAGCACCGGCCCACCGTGGTAGTCGACGGTGCCGTCGTCAGCGGGCGCCGCCGTGCCTTGGGCGAGACTGCCGGTCACCGACGTCGGCCGCACACCCTTGGCCAGGGTCACCCCGGCGACGTGGTGCTTGCTCACGCGAACCAGGACCGCGCCGGCGCTGGGGGCGAGCACGCACAGCGCCGCCAGCGCCGCCAGTAGCGCCGCTCCCCGAATCACGCCAGCTTTAGCTCGGTCCATAGCCATCCGTTAGCCCATCGAACACGACGCGCCCCGCCCGCTGGCAGACGAGTGTAGCCGCGATCCCGAGCAGCCGTCTGCGGTCTACATCCAGGGGCGCGGGACGGCGGGCTCCCGGGTGATTCCCTCCTGCAGCGCGGCGAGCAGCCAGGGGCTGGGCTGCGGCGGCGGCGCTGTCCGCGGCGGAGCCGTGTCGCGCATGAAGCGCTCGAGCGCGGCAACCACGGCTGCGGCCTCCTCGGCGGAGGCGTCTGGAGCGACGATCGTCAGCTTCGGGCGGCGGTTCACTGTTGCGCCGAGGGTATCGTGCCGCCGGTGCCAGAGCTCCCGGTGCTCGACCACGACGCGGTTCTGCGGGCCGTCTCGCCGGCGGCCGCGATCGCGCGCGTGCGCGAGGCGTTCTTGCGCTTTGTAGCCGGCGACTGGGTGATGCCGCCCAAGGTGTATCTCCAGAGCCCGCCGTATGGCGATTTCCGGGCGATGCCTGCCCGCGGCGGCGGGCTCGCGTTGCTGAAGTGGATCACCTCGTTTCCGGGCAACCCCGCGCGCGGCCTGCCGACGGTCACCGGCGTAATCTGCCTCTCAGACGCGACCACCGGGCAGCCGCTGATGCTGCTCGACGCGCGGTCGGTGACCGCGTTGCGGACCGGCGCCGTGGCCGCGGTCGCCACCCAGGCGCTGGCTGCGGCGGGAGCGCGAACGGTTGGGGTGGTCGGTTGTGGTCTTCACGGGTGCTGGACGGCGCGCTGCCTGACCGCGGCCGGCTATGGCCCAGGGGTCTGCGCTGACCCGGATGAGCGTGCGGCGCGGGCGCTCGCCGACGAGCTCGGTTGGCGCGCCGGCTCGCGCGAGGAGGCGGTCGGCTGTGAGATCGTCTGCTGCGTGACTCCCGGGGCGCAGGCGGTGGTCGACGCCGGAGACCTGCGGCCCGGGCTGCACCTGAACATGCTCGGGGCCGACGGGCCGGGCAAGGCCGAGGCGACGGTGGATGCGGTCGCGGCCTGCGTGCTGTTCTGCGACGAGTGGGAGCAGGCCTCCCATGGCGGCGAGCTGACGGGTGCGGTTGCCGCTGGACTGGTCGGCCGCGAACGTGTCACGGAGTTGGGTGCCGTGCTGGCGGGCGACGCGCCGGGGCGTCCGAAGCGACTCCGGCGTGACCATGTTCGACTCCACGGGGTTAGCGATCCAGGACCTGGCGGTGGCCGGCGCCGCTTACGACGCCTGGCGCTCCGGGGCCGTCTCGGCACAAACGATCACGCTGTGACCGGACCTGGGCGTCTGACGGGACTATTTGTCCCGCTACGCGCCCAGGTCGGGCTGGTCTAGAGCGGGATGTTGCCGTGCTTGCGCCTCGGGCCCGGCTGGCGCTTGGTCTGCAGCGTCTGCAGCGCGGTGATCACCCTGGGCCGGGTCTCGTGCGGGATGATCACGTCGTCGATGTAGCCACGCTCGGCTGCCACGTAGGGGTTGGCGAAGTGCGCCTTGTAATCCTCGATCAGCTTCTGGCGGCGCGCGTCGGGCGTCGGCGAGGAGGCGATGTCGCGCCGGTAGATGATGTTGACCGCGCCCTCGGGCCCCATCACCGCCACCTCGGCGCCCGGCCAGGCAAAGTTGAAGTCGGCCAGCATGTGCTTTGAGGCCATCACGTCGTAGGCGCCGCCGTAGGCCTTGCGGGTGATGATCGTGATCTTGGGCACGGTCGCCTCGGTGTAGGCGAACAGCAGCTTGGCCCCGTGGCGGATGATCCCGCCCCACTCCTGGGCCGTCCCCGGGAGGAAGCCCGGTACGTCGGTGAACGTGATCAGGGGGATGTTGAACGCGTCGCAGGTGCGCACGAACCGGGCTCCCTTGCAGGAGGAGTCGATGTCGAGCACGCCGGCGAGCTGCGACGGCTGGTTGCCCACCACACCGACGGCATAGCCGTCCAGGCGCGCAAACCCGCACACGATGTTGCGCGCGTAGTGCTCGTGAACCTCGAAGAACTCCCCGTCGTCGACGATCCGCCGCACCACCTCGCGCATGTCATAGGGCTTGTTGGGGCTGTCGGGAACCACCGTGTCGAGCTCGGGGTCCTGGCGCAGGGGATCGTCGGTGGGCTGAACGCGCGGCGGCGTCTCGAGGTTGTTCTGGGGCAGGAACGAGAGCAGGTAGCGCGTGTCCTCGATGCACACGTCCTCGTCGTCGGCGGCAAAATGGGCCACGCCCGACTTGGTCGAGTGACTCATCGCGCCGCCGAGCTCCTCGAAGGTGGGCTCCTCGCCGGTGACCGTCTTGACTACGTCGGGTCCGGTGATGAACATGTGCGAGGTCTGCTTGACCATGAAGATGAAGTCGGTCATCGCGGGGGAGTAGACGGCTCCGCCCGCGCAGGGGCCCATGATCAGGCTGATCTGGGGGATCACGCCGCTGCACATCACGTTGCGCACGAACACGTCCCCGTAGGCCCCCAGCGAGACGACACCCTCCTGGATCCGAGCCCCGCCCGAGTCGTTGATGCCAATTACCGGGCAGCCGATCTTGGCCGCCAGGTCCATCACCTTGCACATCTTCTCGGCCATGACTTCTCCCAGCGAGCCGCCGAAGACCGTGAAGTCCTGACTGAACACGCATACCCGTCGCCCGTCGATCGTGCCATGGCCGGTGACCACCGCGTCGCCCCAAGGCCGGTTCTTCTGCATGTCGAAATCCGCCGTGCGGTGGCGTACGAACGTATCGAGCTCTTGGAAAGAACCGGGATCGAGCAGCTTGTCGATCCGTTCGCGAGCGGTGTACTTGCCCTTCTCGTGCTGCTTGGAGACCGCGGCCGCCGAGCCGGAGTGAATCGCCTCCTCGCGCAGGTCGTGAAGCTGGGCGAGCTTTTCCTCGTGGGTCTCAGGGGCTTTCTCACGCATCTGTATGGCGGGCGAGTTTATGCGTTTTTGGCTAAGCGGCACGTACAGATTTGACGAGCCCAGAGGCGTTGGCTACTTTGCCGCCAAGGCCAAATTACGACCAGGGAATCTCGCGAGAGCAAGTTGGGCCGCGTTCACACGTAAGTCAGACAGCGGGGACCGATCCGCCGGCCGACGGATCGGGCTGATCGACCGCTTTGAAACTTGGCATCGCGAGCTGCGAATTTCTCGTCGCGACGTGTGCGCGAGCGCGACGCTGCCTGGAGCGTGCACGCAACTGGATGGAGGACAACAAGGATGAAACGAGTGCTTGGGGGGCGAGCGACTTCCGCGGCTTTGGTGGGGATCGTCATGCTTCTGATCGCCGGAGGCGGCTACGCGCTGGCCAGTGGCCAGAACAAGGTCGATGCCTGCGTGAAGAAGCACAGCCGGACGCTGCTCAAGACACCCTGCAAGAAGGGCGAACAAAAGATCACCTGGGTCAAGACCGGCCCGCCTGGCAAGACCGGCCCCCGCGGACCGGCCGGTCCTCCTGGTGCCCCCGGTGCTCCGGGCGCCCCCGGGGCGAGCGGGTTCGTGCAGATCGCGAGCTGGGCTGGGCAGATCGCCGCCATCGGAGGCGGACCCTCGAGCACGTTCGTGTTCGCCGGACCGCAAGCGACGATGACGCTCACCGCCGGGCAGCTGATCAGCGCTACCGGGTCGGCCGCGCTGGCGACCACGAGCAGCTCGACGGCGGTCAGGGTGAGCATCTGCATCCAGCCCGCCGCGGGGGGCGCGATCACACCGCTCGGCGGCAACCCCTTGGACTTTCAGGACGTCACCGTGGTGAGCACGCGCCTTACGTATGCCGGCTCATGGACCGGGACGCCCGGAGCCGGCACCTGGAACATCGGCATGTGCGTTCAGAACGAGGGCAAGCAGGCGATCGCCAACGCCGACTGGTCAACGGGATACGCGTTTGTCACCAACGGAGCAGGCGCTGCCACGATCACCAGCCCGGCGCAATCACAGGCGTCCCACCGGAGCTAGCAGCCGCTCAGGAGCGAGAGAACGGCCGGTGGTGGGCCATGCCGAGACTGTCGAGCGCATCGGTGAGCGCGGTCTCGGTTGATGGCACTGCCGCTTGCTCGGGCTGAGCCGCGGACTGGGGCTCCGGGGACCGCGCGGCGGGCCTGGGCTCCGGGGGCTGAGCGTCTGGCCTGGGCTTCGGCGGCTGAGCGGCGGGTATGCGCTCCGACGGGGGTGGTGGGGCTGGCTCGGCGGGGGCGGCTGCGGCGCTGCGCGTGGATGGGGCGGTTCCGGCGCTCCGCGGAGGTGGGGTAACGTCGGCGCTGCGCGGAGGTGGGGCGACTTCGGCGCTGCGCGGGGGTGGGGCGACTCCGGCGCTGCGCATGCGGGCGAACAGGCGCGCGAACAGGCCCCTCCGGGGTTCAGGCTCCTGCGCCGCAACGGGCTCGGCGGGCGCAGGTGGTTTGGCGGGCGCAGGTGGTTTGGCGGGCGCAGGTGGTTTGGCGAGCTCGGGAGGCTTCGCGGGCGCGGGGAGCTTCACGGGCTCGGGCACAGGAACGGACTTGACAGCGAGGGGCGGGGACGCCACCGCTCGGGGCGCCACCACCCCGGACGCCGGGACAGGCGCAGCTGACGGAGCGGGAGCGCCGGCCTCCTCGGCGGTCAGGATCACCCGCGTCCCCCAACCAGACGGCTCGAGCCTCACGGTGCCGCTCGCAAGCTCGCCCTCCCAGGCAACCGAGGTCTCGGGCTCGAGCCTCGTGATCTTGATCTCCCCGAACTGATCCAGATGGCGGCTGAGCGACTGGGCTTCGCTGCACTCCGCCCACAGCTCGGGCGGTGACTTCAGCAACGTCCGGCTCGCCGTATGAATTGTCATGACTGCGGGTTTCGCAGGTTTGCGCGTGACTCCTCCCCGCGGTTGGTGAGCTTGCATCGGCGATGATCTGAGTTGCCGAATGACACCATGAGAAAGAGGGCAGACCGTGAACGTTGAGCGAGCCGGACTGGGCTGCATGGCCATGTCCGGTACCTACGGGCCCACCGACGAGGCCGAGAGCATCGCGACCATCCGCGCGGCGCTGGATGCAGGCATCAGCCTGATCGACACCGGTGACTTCTACGGGATGGGTCACAACGAGATGCTGATCGGCCGCGCGCTGGCACAGATGCGCCGGGATTCATACCGGCTGAGCGTCAAGTTCGGCGCCCGGCGCGGACCAGACGGAAGCTGGCTCGGATATGACGCCAGTCCGGCCGCGGTCAAGACAGCCGCCGCATACTCGCTGCAGCGGCTGGGCACCGACTACATCGACATCTACCGTCCAGCCCGCCTCGACGCAGAGGTTCCTATCGAGGAGACGATCAAAGCGATCGGAGAGCTCGTCGAGGCGGGTTATGTACGGGCGATCGGGCTCTCGGAGGTCGGGGCGCAAACCGTCCGCCGAGCGGCGGCGACCCACACGATCGCCGACCTGCAGATCGAGTACTCGATCGTCTCCCGTGGAATCGAGGCCGAGATCCTCCCCACCTGTCGCGAGCTGGGGATCGAAATCACCGCATACGGGATCCTTTCGCGAGGACTGCTCAGTGACGGCTTCAATCCCGGGCGCGAGCCTCGACCGGGTGACATGCGCGGCAGGCTCCCGCGCTTCAGCGCAGACAACGCCCAACGGAACGCCGAGCTGGTGCGGCGCCTGCGAGCAATTGCATCCGCGCGCGGGGTCTCTGTGCAGCAGCTAGCAATCGCCTGGGTGCGCTCGCGCGGTGACGACATCGTGCCCCTGATCGGCGCGCGGCGGCGCGATCAGCTCGAGCAGGCGCTCGCGGGCCTGGCGCTCAACCTGACCGACGAAGAACTCGCGGCGATCGAGCGCGCAGTGCCCGAGGGAGCGGCCGGGTCGCGTTACGGTGAGGCCCAGATGGCCGAGCTGGACAGCGAGAAATAACCCCAGGGTGGCTTGACCTCACCGGCCACAACCGAATAGGTTCTCGATCCACAGGACACCCGGGGGCGCGGGATACACCGGGGCAACATTCCCATCGATCGGAGGAGAGGTATGAGTAGGCTCAGGCCACATCGGCCCAGCGCAGCGCTCGTGATTGCGGTGCTCGCACTGATCATGGCACTAGGCGGGACAGCCTATGCCGGCATCAAGCTGGGCAAGAACAGCGTCGGAAGCAAGCAGCTCAAGAACAACGCCGTCACCACAGCCAAGATCAAAAACGGTGCGGTCACCACAGCCAAGATCAAGAACGGCGCCGTGAATGGCTCCAACTGAACCTCACGAACGTCACCGTTCCGAACGCCAGTCACGCGAACAGCGCGAATACCGCGACCAACGCCACCAACGCGACAAACGCCACCAATGCGAATCCAACCTCGGCGGACAGCCGGCGAGCGCGTATCAGTCCACAGGGGGCCTGATGTTCGCCACCGTCGCCACCTCGGCCACCGGCGCAACCGTAGTCCGCGGCAGAGGAGCCACCGGAGCGGGCCGGCTCTTGCCCGGGGTGTATTTCGTCTCGTTCAACCGCCCGATCGCCGGCTGCACGTGGATTGCCACATACGGCGTGACTGACGACGCCGGCTCCGGTTCCCTTTTCGTCACGGTTGAGGGCCGGGACTTCACCAACTTCCCAAATGACGTAGAAGTTCGCGAACGCAATGACGCTGGCGTTGCGACCGATGGAAGTGGCTTCCACATCGAGGTGCTCTGTCCCTGATTGACACAAGCAGGCGCGGCCACGCGGTCTGGCCGTGGCGAGCCCTAGACACAAGGGGGCCGGGCGACGCGCGCCGGCCCCCTGACCGCAAGCCTGAGTGTCAGGGTCAACTACCAACATCCGGCCAAGGTCCTCGCTGCTCGTCGAGCGCCGCGATCTTCGGCGACGCGCTGCGCCCGGTCAGGCGTGAGCGACCATCACGAACACGGTCACCACGACGATCGCATCGATCAGCCCGCCAAACAGCGCGACCTGCCTGAGGACTGCGTCGTATTCGCTGCTCCACACGAACCGTGAGCCCTTCCCGCCACCGCCCACCCCGGCGCCGGCGGCCGCCAGGTCTCGCTGCGCCAATTCCGCGAGCTTGCCTTCGCGGGGGATGATGATCGTCCCCTCGATCGCCCCGATCACCAGCGCCGCGCCCACCCCCACCTTGATGAACAGGCGGTGCCAGACGTGCTCGCTGCTGGCCAGATACAAACCGGCCACGACGACCACCAGCAGCCCCGGGTTGATGACTCGCCGCCCGAGCTGCTGCTGCATCCGGTGAAACCAGGGGATCGCGGCCGGATCGAGCCTGGTGCCCACCAGCAGGAACACCGGATAGGTGAACGTGATCCCGAAGCCGATCACCACGGCCAGGATGTGAACGCCCAGGACGAAGTCGTTGAATGAGGCGGCGGGGGCGAGCACGAACAAGATCTAAAACGGCGGGCGGTAGTCGCCGAACACATCGCGCATCGCGCCGCAGACCTCCCCTACCGAGCAGCGATCCTTCAGTGCGGCCCGCAGGACCGGCAGCAGATTGTCACTGCCCCGCGCACACTCTCGGACCTCTTCCAGCCGCCGCTCCACGAGCGCCGCGTCGCGGTCTGCCTTGAACGCCTTCAGTCGCTGCACCTGGAGCCGCTCGGACTCGGGGTCGACTCGCAGGATGTCAGGAACCTCCAGTGACTCCTCGACGAACTTGTTGACCCCGACGACGATGTCCTGCTTGATCCGGTAGCGCTCGTGGTAGCCGAATGCCGACTCCTCGATCTCGTTGGTCATAAACCCGATCGCCTGCACCGAGCCGCCGAGCTCGTCGATCTTGGCGATCAGCTCGCCGGCCCGGCTCTCGATCTCGTCAGTCAGTGCCTCGACGAAGTACGAACCGGCGAACGGGTCGACCGTGTCCGCGGCGCCGGACTCGTAGCCGATGATCTGCTGGGTGCGCAGCGCGATCTTCGCGGCGCGCTCGGTGGGCAGGGCGAGCGCCTCGTCGAACCCGTTGGTGTGCAGCGACTGCGTCCCTCCGCAAACCGCGGCGAAGCCCTGCAGCGCCACACGGACGATGTTGTTCTCCGGCTGCTGCGCGGTCAGCGTGACGCCGCCGGTCTGGGTGTGGAAGCGCAGCCGCCACGAGCGCTCGTCTTGGGCGTCGAATCTGTCTCGCATGATCGCCGCCCACATCCGCCGCGCGGCACGGAACTTGGCGACCTCCTGGAAGACGTTGTTGTGGCCGTTGAAGAAGAACGCCAGCCGCGGCGCGAACTGGTCGACTGACAGCCCCGCATCGAGCGCCGCCTGCACATAGGCAATCCCGTTGGCGAGCGTGAACGCCACCTCCTGGACCGCCGAGCATCCCTTCTCGCGGAAGTGATAGCCGCTGATCGAGACGGTGTTCCACTTCGGCACGTGCTCGTTGCAGTACGCGAACAGGTCAGTGGTCAGGCGGATCGCGCCTTCGGGCGGATAGATGTAGTTACCGCGCGCGATGTACTCCTTGAGGATGTCGTTCTGCGTCGTGCCCCGCAGCTGCTCCGACGGAACGCCCTGCTCGTCCCCCACCAGCTCGTACAAGAGCAGCAGCACGCTCGCCGGGGCGTTGATCGTCATCGAGGTCGAGACCTGATCGAGCGGGATCTGGTCAAACGCGGTCCGCATGTCGTCGATCGTGTCGATCGCCACGCCCGTCCGGCCCACCTCCCCCAGGCAGCGAGGGTCGTCTGAGTCCAGGCCCAACTGGGTGGGCAGGTCGAACGCCATCGAGAGCCCGGTCGAGCCCTTCGACAACAGGTACCGATAGCGCTCGTTGGACTCCTTCGCGCTCGCGTAGCCGGCGTACTGGCGCATCGTCCAGAGCTGCTTTCGGTACATGTCGGGATGGATCCCGCGCGTGTATGGGTATTGGCCGGGCTCGCCGAGCCGGCTCTCGAGATCCGGCGCAAGATCGTGCTCGTCGTATGCCGGCTGGATCTCGATCCCCGAATCGGTGAACCGGCGGCGATCCTCGGGACCGACGATCGGCGCGATCGTGCGGTGCTCGTCGGCGGTTGCCATCGCCCTGGAGGTTACCGGCCGCCTCGGAACGGATGAGGCGCTGGACGCCGTCGTGGTCAGGCAGCACGTGGACCAATCGAGGGACTGCCGCGAACGCCCGGTCAGCGGGAACGATCGCCGCGGCACCCGCCGCAACGGCGGCCGCGGCGACCACGGCATCGAACTCACCCAGCGGTTCGATGTCCGCCAACACTGCAAGGCCGTGGCGAAGAATCTCGACGGTGACCCGGAGCAGTGATGCGAGCAGATCAATGTAGTCGCTGCCCACCTGAACAGCGTCACTTCGGCCCCGACGACGTACACCAGGACGGTCGTGTCGAGGACGATCACCCCCGGCGGGACCGCAGCTCGTCAAGTTCCCGGCGCAGACCCGCGAGGTCTTCAACCGGCATCGGCGGTGCCTCGAGGATGCGTGCCCCGGCGTTGCGACGACTCGTCTGCGAGCTGGCCAGCCCGCGATCGATCGCTTCGCGTACGACCGTCGCTATTGAAACACCACGGCCTGGGCCACCTCGGCACGCCGCTGGTAGCGCTGCTCGTCGAGCAACACTTGCAGCCGGCGCTCCAAAACCATGCTCATACATTAGGTGAGCAGGTCGGCCGCTCAGAGCACTTTCCAGAGGAATTCCTTGGTGCGCTGGTGCTTGGGGTTGTCGAGCACCTCGCGCGGCTTGCCCATCTCGACCACGATGCCCTCATCGATGAACACGACCGTGTCGGCGACCTCGCGTGCGAAGCCGATCTCGTGGGTGACGACGATCATCGTCATGCCGTCGTGCGCCAGCTGGCGCATCGCGTCGAGCACGTCACCGACCAGCTCGGGATCCAACGCAGAGGTGGGCTCGTCGAACAGCATCAGCTTCGGCTGCATGGCCAGCGCGCGGGCGATGGCCACCCGCTGTTGCTGACCGCCCGAGAGGGCGACCGGGTAGACGTCGAGCTTGTCGGAGAGCCCGACCCTGGCGAGCAGATCCTGAGCCCGTTTGCGGGCTTCGGTGCGCGACAACCTACCGACCTTGGTCGGCGCCAGGGTCACGTTCTCCAGCGCGGTCATGTGCGGGAACAGGTTGAAGCTCTGAAACACCATCCCGATCTCCGCGCGCTTGCGCGCAACCTCGTTCTCGTGCAGCTCGTGAAGCTTGCCGCCGGACTCCCGGTAACCGACGAGCTCCCCGTCGACTGACAGTCGCCCAGCGTTGATCTTCTCCAGATGGTTGATGCACCGCAGGAATGTCGACTTGCCTGAGCCGGACGGCCCCAGCATGCACATCACCTCGCCCCGCGCGACGTCGAGGTCGATGCCTTTGAGCACCTCCAGGCGCCCGAAGCGCTTGTGGACGCCCTCGGCCTTGACCATCGCTGCGCTCACCGGTGGCGCCTCGGCCCGCTCATCAGTGGCGCGCCATCCCGAAGCTCAACAGGCGATTGCCCCCCATCCCCGCCTGGGTTCGAGAGAACCCGCGCCCGAAGCGGCGCTCGATGAAGTACTGCCCCACGTACAGCACGCTGGTCATCACCAGATACCAGATGCTGGCCACGATCAGCAGCGGGATCGTTTGGTAGGTCGCGCCGTAGATCTGCGAGACCTCGTAGAACAGCTCCGCGTAACCGATGAAGTACACCAGCGACGAGTTCTTGAGCATCGAGATCGTCTCGTTGCCGGTGGGTGGGATGATTACGCGCATCGCCTGGGGCAAGACGATGTGGCGCATGATCTGAAGCCGGGTCAGCCCCAGTGACGAGGCGGCCTCGCTCTGCCCCTCCTCGACCGCCAGAAAGCCGGCTCGGACGATCTCGGCCATGTAAGCGGCCTCGTTGAGCCCGAGCGCGAGGATCGCGGCATCAAAGGTGGTGATGATCGTGTTGGCGTTGCCGTGGATGAACGCGGGGCCGAAGGGGATCCCCAGCGCGATCACCGGATACAGCGCGGCGATGAAGTTCCAGAACACGATCTGGACGAGCAACGGTGTGCCGCGGAAGAACCAGATATAGAGCCAGCTGGAGCCCGAGATCAGCGGGTTTGGCGACTGGCGCATGATCGCGAGCACGATCCCGAGCACGATTCCGATCGCCATCGAGATGACCGTCAGCAGCAGCGTGCCGACGATTCCATGAAGGACGCGGGAGTCGAACAGGTAGTGCCCTACGACGCCCCACTGAAAGTTCTTGTCGGTGACGACCGAGCGGACGATCGACGCCGCGATCGCGAGAACGATCACGGATGCGACCCAGCGCCAGGGATGGCGGACCGGAACGGCCTTTATGTCCTCAGGCCGCTCCGGTGCGTCCGTGGTTGACAGCTCGGAGGTGCTCACCTCAGAGCCGTAGTTTGACTGCTATGAAGTCACGCCGTTGATTTTGACCCGGGCGATGGGGATCGCGCCGTTTTGGATCCCCCACTTCTTGAGGATCGCGGCGTAGGTGCCGTCGTGGATCAGCACCTTCATCCCGGCCAGCACCGCCTTATCCAGGCCGCTCTTCTTGGGGATGGCAAGCCCGTAGGGTCCGGTGGCGATGGTCGGTCCGACGATCTTGAGCTCCCCGTTGGTCTTCTTGACCTGATACAGGGCGGGGGGCGAGTCCAGGAAGCCGAGCTGCGCGCGCCCGCTGGCGAGAGCCAGGTTGGCGGCGTTCTGATTCGGGAACACGATCACGTTGACGCCGGGCTTGCCGGCCGCCTTGCACTTCTTGCTCTGGGCTTCGGCGGCGGCCTGCTCGGTGGTGGTGCTCTCGACGGCCACGCTCTTGCCGCACAGATCCGAGAGGCTGGTGATCGACGTCCCCCCCGACGACTTGGTCAAGAACGATTCGCCGGCCAGGTAGTAGTCGACGAAGTTCACGACCTTTTCCCGCTCCGTGGTGTCACTGAAGGAGGACGCGCCCATGTCGTACTTCCCGGCCGCCAGCCCGGGAATGATCGCGTCGAAGGTCACGTTGACGACTTTGGCCTTGAGTCCCATCAGCTTGGCCAGGGCGTTGCTGAGGTCGGCGTCCATTCCGATCACCGTGTGGCCGTCGGGAGCGATGAACTCGTTCGGCGGATAACTGGCGTCGGCGGCGACCGTGATCGTGCCCTTGGATTTGATCGCGCTCGGCACGAGCGCTGCCACGGACGCGTTGGCGCCGGATGTGCCCGAGCCGGCGGCCGAGCTAGTCGCCGCCGAGGTTGCTGCCGAGGTCGTTGAACTGCTGCTACTGCTGCCACACCCCACGATTGCCGCCGCGCCCAGCAGCGAGACCGCGACGGAGAGCCAGCTCTTCCGTGTGCGCATAGCGCTCCTTCTGGATCGAATTCCGGGTTGAGTCAGGCGAGGATATGCAACATCGCCGCCAAGCAGACGATGCTTAATCCTCCGTAAACATGTCACCTAGCGGCCAGATAGCCTTCAGTTCGATGCAAGTACGGGTACGTCTGTTCGCGGGGCTGCGCCAGCGGGCGGGCGCCGACGAAGTGCAGCTCGAGTTGCCCGAGGGCGCGAGCGTCGGAGAAGCGCTCGCGCGGATGCACGACCTGACCGCAGGCATCCCCGTGGTCATGGCCGTCAATCACGAGTACGCCGACGTGGACCAGCGGCTCGGCTCCGGCGACGAGCTCGCCTTGATTCCTCCCGTGTCGGGCGGCTCGGTCGGCCTCGCCCACGTGCGCGTGACGGCGGAGCCCCTCGCTCTGGACCCGCTGGTGCAGCGCGTCCGCGACCCCCGGGCGGGAGCGGTGGTGACGTTCCTCGGGGTGACGCGCGAAGTGCCGGAGCTGCGCTACGAGGCCTACGCCGCCATGGCCGAGAAGAAGATCGAGGAGATCGTGCTGTCGGCGATCGAGCGCCACGGCCTGTGCGCCGCCGCCGCCGAGCACCGGACCGGGGTCGTGCCGCTGTCCGAGCCGTCGGTGGCGATCGCGGTCTCGGCTCCGCACCGCGATGCGGCGTTCGCCGGCGGGCGCGAGATCATCGACCAGATCAAGTCCCAGGCTCCGATCTGGAAGCAGGAAGAGGGCGAGTGGGTCGACGGCGTGACGCCGAGCTGAGAACCCTGCCGGCGGTTCACGAGCTGGCCGCCGAGCTCGACGCGCCGCACGTGCTCGCCGTGGCAGCCGCCAGGCGTGCGATCGAGGAGCAACGGTCTTTGATGATTGCTCAGGGCGACGCCGACGCCGACGCGGAGGGGAGTCTCTTGCAACGGGCCCGCAGTCACCTGGCCGCACTCTCATCCCCCTCTCTGCGGCGGGTGATCAACGCAACCGGCGTGATCGTGCACACCAATCTCGGCCGGGCGCCGCTAGCGGCGTCCGCGCGCGAAGCGGTCACCCGCGCCGCCGAGGGCTACTGCAACCTCGAGCTCGATCTCGAGTCCGGCGCCAGGGGCTCGCGTCACGCGCACGTCGAGACGCTGTTAAGCGAGCTGACCGGCGCGCAGGGCGCGCTGGTGGTCAACAACGGCGCGGGCGCGGTGTTGCTCGCCACGGCGGCGCTCGCGGGCCCCGGTCGCGGGGTGATCATTTCCCGGGGCCAGCTGGTCGAGATCGGGGGCGGCTTCCGGATCCCCGAGGTGATCGCCCAGTCAGGCTCGACGATGATCGAGGTGGGGACGACCAATCGCACCAACCGCCGCGACTACAAGCGGGCGCTCGTGGACGCGAGTATTCCGGTGGGGGCGATCCTGCGCGTGCACCAGTCGAATTTCAGGACCCTGGGGTTCGTTGCGGAGGTCTCGATCGAGGCGCTGTGCGAGCTCGGTGTGCCGGTGATCGACGACCTCGGCTCTGGGGTGCTGTCCGCCAGGGAGGCGGTTGCCGCGCTTGGCGATGAGCCCGACCTCGCACGGTCGCTCGCTGCCGGGGTCGCCCTGGTCTGCTGCTCGGGGGACAAGCTGCTCGGCGGCCCACAGGCCGGCCTGGTCCTCGGCACCCATGACGCAGTCGCGGCGGCTCGGGCACATCCGCTGGCGCGCGCGCTGCGGATCGACAAGCTGTCGCTGGCCGCGCTCGAGGCCACCCTGCTGCTGTACCGCGATCCGGCGCGCGCCCGGGCCGAGATCCCCGTCCTGGCGATGCTCGACCAGTCCGAGCAGGTGCTGGCGGCACGCGCGCAGCGCCTCCACGACGGGATCGGGGAGATCGCCGAGCCCATCCGCGCCGTGGCTCGAGCCGGGGGCGGCGCGCTACCGCTGACAGAGCTCGAGGGCCCGGCCGTGGCGCTGGTGTCCGCGGAGGACCCGGAGCTGATCGCCGCGCGCCTGCGGGCCTGCGACCCGCCGGTGATCGCGCGGATCCACGATGGCCGGGTGGTGCTCGACCCGCGCACGCTCACCGACGACGAACTGGAGCTCGTGGTGGGCGCGGTCCAGGACGCGCTGCGCCCAACATGACGCACGCGCCGCTGACGCTCGGCACGGCAGGTCACATCGATCACGGCAAGACCGCGCTGATCGGCGCGTTGACCGGAGTCGACACCGACCGCCTGCCCGAGGAGCACCAGCGCGGAATCTCGATCGAGCTGGGCTACGCGAGCATGTCGCTTGCGAGCGGGGTGCGGCTCTCGATCGTCGACGTGCCCGGCCATGAGCGCTACGTCCGCACGATGGTCGCCGGCGCCACCGGCATCGACCTGTATCTGATGGTCATCGCAGCCGACGACGGCGTCATGCCCCAGACGCGCGAGCACGCCGCCGTGCTGCGCGCGCTCGACGTACGTCGCGGCGTCGTGGCCGTGACCAAGAGCGATCTCGCCGATCCCGAGCTGGCGACGCTCGAGGCGGGGGAGCTGCTGCCGGAGGCGGAGGTGGTTGCCGTCTCCGCACGCACCGGGACCGGTCTGGACGAGCTGGGGGCGGCCCTTGATCGAGTCGCTTGCACGCTGGAGAGCCGGGCGGCGCTGCCGGGGGCGGCGCGGCTTCATGTCGATCGGGTATTTACGATCAAGGGCGCCGGGACCGTGGTCACGGGGACCCTGTGGTCGGGTTCGATCGCGCGCGGCGACGCGCTGAGCGTGCTGCCCGGAGTAAGGCGCACGCGGGCCAGAGAGGTGCAGGTGCACGACAGGCACGTCGAGCGGGCCGCCGCCGGCCAGCGAGTCGCGGTCAACCTCAGTGGACTGTCAGTCGACCAGGTCGCGCGCGGGGACGTGCTGGTAGGCGCCGACGGCGACCTGGCCGAGACGTACCTGCTCGACGCCGAGCTGGAGTACGAGGCGGGCGCCGAGGTCGAGACCGGCACACGGGTCCAGGTCCACCACGGCACTCGCGAATCGCCCGCCCGACTGACGTCGCTGGACGAGCGCTTCTGGCAGATCCGGCTCGAGCGCCCGCTGATCGCCACCGCCGGCGACCGTGTCGTGATCCGCAGGATCGCCCCGCCGGACACGCTCGGGGGCGGTCGGGTGCTGGATCCCCATCCGCGCAAGCACCGGGCAAGCCGCGATCTGGTCGCCCGGCTGGTGAAACTGGCTGCCGGCGAGACCCAGCCCGCGGCGGCGCCCGAGGTCGAGGTCGTGCGGGCTGCGCCCGCCAGGGAGGCGCCCGTGCTGCGCGCCTCCGCGCTCGAGCTCGAAGCGCGGCTGCGCACGGCGGGCTTCGAACCGCCAATCGACTCAGAGCTCGACGCGGATGACCTGGCAGCGCTGCGTGAGGCGGGGCGGGCGGTGCGGGTCACGCGCTCGCTGCACTACCACCCGGATACGCTCGCGGCGGTCAAGCGGCTGGTGATCGAGTCCGCCGGACGGCGCGATGGGACGATCACGATCGCGGAGCTGCGCGACGAGCTGGGGACGTCGCGGAAGTTCGCCCAGGCTCTGCTCGAGCACCTCGACGCGGAGCGCGTCACGATTCGGCGGGGGGATCAGCATTTTGTGCGGCGGGCGGTCGGCGGGTGATCGCGAGGCCGCGCCAGCACAAGGAGCGCTGATCGGGAGTGCGCGCGTTAGGTTGGGCGCTGGCGACGCGACTTGTGCTGGCGAACCTCGCGACACCCCCCGCCCGGTAGTGCCGAACGTCTCCCCGCCGTGTCGTCCGCACTTTTGCGGAGGTGCTTTTCGCTCGCTCGCTTTAGCGGCGGGCGTAGCGGAGGTAGATGACGCGGGAGGTGAAGGTGCGGGTTTCGAGTAGCTCGAGGTTCAGCGGTGCGTCGAGGGTTGCGAAGTAGGGAGTGCCACCGCCGAGGATCACCGGGAAGACGAACAGGCGGTACTCGTCGATCAGGTCGAGCTTCATGAACGTGGAGGCCAGTCCGGCGCCGCCAACGGCCAGGTCCTTGCCCTGCTCTTGCTTGAGCTTGGCGACCTCCTCGGCGGCGTCGCCGGTGACCAGGCGGGCGTTGCCCTCGACGCTCTGGAGCGTGCGCGAGAAGACGAGCTTCGGCTGGGCCTTCCAGATGCGGGCGAACTCGCGCGCCACGTCGGTGGCCGCCGGGTTCTGGTCGGCGGTCTCCCAGAAGACCATCGTCTCGTAGAGACGGCGGCCGTAGAGGTGCACGCCGACGTCGCGGATCTGCTGGTTGTGGAATCGATGCAGCTCCTCGTCGGGCGCCGCCCAGTCGATCTCGCCCCCGGGCCCGGCGATGAAGCCGTCCAGGGATACCTGCATCGAATAGATCAGCTTGCGCATCGTGGTCCTCCTCGGTTCGTGCTCGCTGTCCGTTGTGATTGATGACCTCGCGTCGTGTCGATGCTCATCGGTGCCCGGGTTGGATTCGCCTTCGCCGGGTTCTCAGTTCGGTGCCGGCGCGATCACGGCCCCGCCCCCGCGCACTGCGTGGAAAAGCCGGGCAGCGGGCGCAGATCTTCCACGTTTGTCCCGCCCAGCGTGGATCCCGTGGAAGATCCGATCGTCAGGTGCAACTTTTCCACCTTGTGCAGCGTTGGGGCAGCCGGGCAGGAGCGGGAGGCTCGCCACATGGCTCCCGCAGAGGCCCGCCACAGGGCTGCCGCGGAGCCCCGACGCCTGCGCCGCCGTCGACCAGTAGGAGCGGAGCCTGCTTCAGCCGCGGGCCCGAACCGGCTCCCCCGGATCCTCGCCTCGGCCCACGCGGTGCTCGAAGAACGCCGCGACCCAATCGGGATCCACCGGCTCCACCAGCGAATCGGCAAGATGACTGTCGAGGTCCGGAAAGCCCGATGCTCGTAGCTCGCCCATCGCCGCGTCGAGGTCATAGCCGGTCGTGCGCAGCTCGGGCACACCGGCGTCGACGATCATCCAGAACGCGCCGCGGCGCCCCTCGTACGGCAGTCCGACACTGCCGGCGTTGGCATAGACCAGCCCGCCGCGTAGCCGACGAATGAACTGCCGATGGGTGTGCCCGCCCACCACCAGTCGCTCCCCGGCGCCGGTAAGAGCATCCAGCACGACCTCGTCCGGCGTAGCGGAAGTGATCATCTCGTCCTCGCTGCGCGGCGACCCGTGGCAGAACACCACGCCATCGAGCTCGAGGCTGATCGGCCACGTGGCCAGCTCGTCGCGCCACCGCTGGTCGAGCGCCCGGGCGCTCCAGGCGGCCGCGCGTCCGGGGGCATCATCGGTGACCGGCTTGCCATCGAAGGCCTCGACCGCCTCGCGCTCGGCGTTTCCCCGCACCCACCAGACCGGTTCGGGCCGTGCCGCCAGCAGCTCGAGCGATTCGCGGACCAGGGGACCAGCGACCAGATCACCGGCGCTCACGATCGCCTCGACCCCCTCACGATCGACGTCCGCCAGCACCGCGCGCAGCGCCGGCAGGTTCCCGTGCACGTCGGCGAGTAACGCGATCCGCATCGGCTCACCCTAACGCGGAGCCAGCCCTCCCCATCCGCGCCAGCATGTGCCATGTGAAATACTACTGTCTCTGATGGCTACGAACGACAAGCCCTGGCACGGGGTCCTGGTCGCCAACCCGGTGACGCTCGATGAAAACCTCGAGATCGATTTCGATCGCTATGGCGAGCACATCGCCTGGCTGGCGTCATCGGGTTGTGACGGAGTGACCCCCAACGGCTCGCTCGGCGAATACCCGACCCTGACCGACGACGAGCGAGCCCGAGTCGTAACCACCGCCATGCAGGCAGCACCAGAGGGATTCGACGTGATCCCGGCGGTGGGGGCCTACGGCGCGCGCGAATCGGTTCGCTGGGCGGAGCAGGCAGCCGAGGCCGGCGCCCCCGCGGTGATGGCACTGCCGCCAAACTCCTATCGCGCCGACGAGCGCAGCGTCGTAGAGCACTACCGCGCGCTCGCCGCCGTCGGGCTGCCGGTCGTGGCCTACAACAATCCGTTCGATACCAAGGTCGACCTGGGGCCCGAGTTGCTCTCGCGACTGTATGGCGAGGGCCTGATCGTGGCCGTCAAGGAGTTCGCCGGCGACCCGCGCCGCGCCTACGCGGTGCGCGAGCTGGCGCCCGAGCTCGATGTGCTGATCGGTTCCGACGACACCGTGCTGGAGATCGCGCTGGCCGGGGCCAAGGGCTGGATCTCGGGCTTCACCAGCGCCTTCCCGCGCTCGTGCGTTGAGCTCTACCGAGCCTCGGTGGCCGCGGACATCGAAACTGCTCTACCCCTCTATCGTTTACTGCACTCGTTACTGAGATGGGATTCGCAGACCGAGTTCGTGCAGGCGATCAAGCTTTCGATGGACATAGTCGGTCGTGATGGAGGGCCTTGTCGCCCCCCGCGGCTCCCGCTCGCTCCCGCACAGGAGGCCGAGATCCGCCGTCTCACCGAGCAGGCCATCGCCGAGGGGCTGAGCTGAGATGGCGGCGATCAGCGCTGAGCGGCTGCAGTCGTTTTCGCCCCAGGCTCCCAGGGACCTCGTCGGCGAGTTCGGCATCGCCTCGACGGCCGAGACCGAGCAGGCGGTGGCGGCGGCGCGGTCAGCCCAGCGCGAGTGGTGGAGCCGGGGCGCCGCAGGTCGCGCCGGGGCACTCGCGGCCGCGGCCAACGAGCTGCGCTCCAGGCGCGACGAGGCGACCGCCCTGGTGGTGCGCGAGGTGGGCAAGCCGGCCGGCGAGGCAGCCGGCGAGGTGGCACGGGCGATCTCGATCCTCGACTACTACGCGCAGGCATGCTTCACCGCGGTAGGTGAGCAGTATCCGCCGTCGCTCGGAGGGCTGCTGTTCACCAAACGCATGCCGCTGGGAGTGGTGGCGATGATCACCCCGTGGAACTTCCCGCTGGCGATCCCGCTCTGGAAGACCGCGCCGGCGCTCGCGTGCGGAAACGCGGTGCTGCTCAAGCCATCGTCCGAGGCGCCCGCCTGTGCTGCGCTGCTAGAGCGCATCCTCGCCCCCCACGTCGGCGAGCATGTGTTCAGCGTTGTGTACGGCGGCGGCGACGTCGCTCGAACCTTGATGGACGGCGTCGACGGTGTCTCGTTCACCGGCTCTGACGCCGTGGGGCGCTCGGTGGCGGCGCACGCCGGTCAGCGCGGGATCCCGGCCCAGTGTGAGATGGGAGGCCAGAACGCGGCGATCGTGTTCGACGACGCCGATCCCGCGCGGACCGCGGCGATCGTGGCCGGGGCCGCAATGGGGTACGCGGGGCAGAAGTGCACAGCGACACGCCGCGTGATCGTGGTCGGTTCCCATAACGACTTTGTCGAGGCCTTTGTGGCCACCATTCGCGACCTGCACCCCGCGGCGCCCGAGGCGCCGGACACGACCGTAGGCCCGGTCATCACCGAATACGCCCGCAAGGACGTCGTCAGCGCGATATCGCTCGGACGCTCTGCCGGAGCCCGGATTCTGGCCGGCGGGGAGGTCCCGGAGCTCGACGGCTGGTTCATCCAGCCGACGCTCGTCGATGGCCTCGGTCCCGAGCATCGGCTGACTCAGGAGGAGACCTTCGGGCCGCTGGTCACGATCATGACCGCCGCCAACACCGAAGACGCCGTGCGGATCGCCAATGGCGTCCGTTACGGACTGGTGACCAGCGTTCACGGCCGGGATCTCGACCGGCTCCTGGCGGCCACCGAGGGGCTCGATACCGGACTGATCAAGGTCAACGCCCCCACGACCGGCGTCGACTTCTACGCCCCGTTCGGCGGCGAGAAGGATTCCAGCTACGGCCTTCGCGAGCAGGGTACGGCCGCTCTGCAGTTCTACTCCTCCACCCGCACGATCGCGATCGCGCCGCACGGAGGCTGATGCGGCGCACCGCCCCCTCACGGGCGGTGTGCAGACTAGCTTCAGGCTTCGCCCCGGCCAACCCAGAGGCCGCGGATGTGCTTGATGTGCGAGTCGATCAGCCTCCGGGTGGCCGGGCCATTCTTTGCTCGCATCGACTCGACCACCGCGTGATGCTCCTGTGCCGATTCGACCAGGCGCCCCGACCTGGCGAGCGCCTCGAGGCCGAACAACCGCGTCTGGCGCCGCAGGCGGTCGACCAGCTCGGTCAGGCGGTCGTTGCCGAGCTGCGAGATCAGCAGAACATGGAAGCGCCGATCGGAGTCCAGATACTCGATCAGATCGCCGCTCGCGGCGGCGGCGACGATCTCGTCGGCAATCACCGCCAGCCGGTCGAGCACCTCGGGCGCGATGATCTTCGCCACGGTAACCGTGCTCGGCACCTCGAGCAGCAGGCGGATCTGGCATATATCGTCGAGGTCTTCCTCGGACATCTCGAGCACCCGAAAGCCCCGATTGCGCTCGGCGACCACAAACCCGTCCTTGGCGAGATCGAGCATCGCCTCCCGGACCGGGGTGGCCGAGACCCCGAAGCGCTCGCCGAGCGACGGCGCGGAGTAGAGCTGGCCGGGGATGAGCTCGCCGGCGATCATCGCCGCTTCGAGCGAACGCCTGACCTGCTCGCGAAGGCTCCTCGCGTTGATCGCGACGATGTGGCTGCTCATGTGCAATGTGGAATGCTACATGGCACTCCTCGCTAGGTTCGGGGCACGGGGTGTTGCTACATGGCGCTCCTCGGCTGGGTTTGGGGCACGGCGCGTTGTGCCCGACACCACGCGCCGACGCACGCGTCGTTAGATTTCGCGCCGATGGCAACCTGCGTGGTCACTGGAGGCGCCGGGTTTCTCGGCTCTCACCTGTGCGACGAGTTGCTGGCCCGCGGCAACCGGGTGATCTGCGTGGACAACTTCGAGACCGGCTCGCTGGCCAACATCGAGCACATCCGGACCGAGAACTTCGTCCATCGCAACCTGGACATCATCGAGCCGTACTACGTCGACGAGCCGATCGACTTCGTCTACCACCTGGCCTCGCCGGCGTCTCCGATCGACTATCTGCGGCTGCCGTTGCACACGCTGAAGGTGGGTTCGTATGGCACCCACCACACGCTGGGGCTCGCCAAGCTCCACCGCGCCCGCTTTCTGACCGCCTCGACGAGCGAGGTCTACGGCGACCCCCAGGTCCACCCGCAGCCAGAGAGCTACTGGGGCCACGTCAACCCCATCGGCCCGCGCGGTGTCTACGACGAGGCCAAGCGCTATGCCGAGGCGCTGACGATGGCCTATCACCGCCAGCAGGGGGTGGACACGGCGATCGTGCGGATCTTCAACTCGATCCTGGCCGACGAGCAGGTGCTCTACGACGATGGTCGTGAGCTGCGGCGCGAGAAGGTCTCAGACGTCGCCGCGCGGCTGGCGCGCTACGCGGTCGCCGCGGGTTACGTGCCGAAATCGCCTCCTCGCGCGGGTCGTGCGGCCGTGCTCGACGCCGGCTTCTCTCCGGCGATGGAGTATCCGCTCGAGTACGTCACCGTGCCCGCCTTCACCGCCGACGGGCGGACGGTCGCCGCTCCCGCGCAAGCGCTCATCGCCCATCCGACCGACGAGCGCTGTTATGAGATCCGCACGCGCTACGGACGCTCGGTCCGGGTGACCGGACACCACTCGGTGTTCACAGAGGGCGCCAACGGGGAGCCCGTTGCCAAGCCTGCCGCCGAGCTCGAGGTCGGTGACCGGATTGCGATCGCCCGTCGCCTCGAGGTGCCCGAGCGCGACCGCCGCTGGATCTCGATGCTCGAGGTGTGGCGCTGGCACGAGTGCAACCCATGGGAGCTGACGGTGGAAGCACCTGGACTCGGCGAGCGCGCGTGGGAGCGGCGGTTCGACCTGTTCGGGAAGCTGATCTCGGAGCGCCGCAACGCGGGCCCCAACTGGCGCAACGGAGCGTGGACGAAGATCATCCGCATGCGCCAGTCCGACCGGCTGCCGCTGCCGTGCTTTTGGCGGTTGGGGATCGACATGCCCGACGAAGCGAAGATTCGCAGGCGTATCGCGGGGCGCAGCGTCGCCATGCCGGCCCACGTCGAGATCACCGACGACGTGCTGTGGCTGCTCGGCTTGTGGGTCGCCGAGGGTTCCTCGCACGAGCGTGCAAACAATGCGTTCCTGACGCTCAGCTGCGACGACGCGACGCTCGACCGCGCCGCGACGATCATCGATCGGGCGTTCGGATTGCACGTCGTGCGCGCTCCGGCGTCCAACGCGCGTGCAGCGTCACTTTTCGTTCACTCCAAGCTGCTGCTCAGGCTGATGGACTTCCTCGGCTTCGAGGGCAACCGTAAGCGGATCCCGGGCTGGATCCTGGGACTGCCGCTCAGCCGCCTGAAGTGGTTCATCGAGGGCTACCGCGAGGGCGACGGGGTGCATTCGGGCAAAAAGCTCGGGCCAAGCCATTACTTCGCGACCGTGCACGACGAGCTCAAGGACGACCTCGTCGTCGCGCTGGCGCGGTTTGGGCTCGTTCCCTCGGTTGGGCGATACGAGACGACATTCAGGCCCAAGACCGGCGAGCGTCGGTATCCGTTCTGGGCCCTGAGCCTGGGAAGCGTGTCTCCGTGGAGCCCGCTCGAATGGGACGAGGGCGTTGGTCAACGCCTTGCGGCTCGCACGACCGGTGATCTCGTATGGGCGCCGATCCGGGCGATCGAGGAGGTGCCGGCGACCGAGCTCGTATACGACTTCTCGGTTCCCGGTCTCGAGAACTTCTGGGCTGGCACCGGCGTAATCGCGAGAAATACGTACGGTCCTCGAATGAGACCCTACGACGGCCGGGCGATCCCCACCTTCCTGCGCCAGGCGCTCCAGGATCGTCCGATCACGGTGTTCGGCGACGGATCGCAGACGCGCTCGTTCTGCTATGTGGACGATCTGATCCGGGGCATCATCGCGCTGGCGGAATCGGGGTATCACGACCCGGTCAACATCGGTAATCCGAACGAGTTCACGCTGTTGGAACTGGCCAAGGAGGTGATCTCTGTCACCGGCTCGCGCTCGGAAATCGTGTTCGAGGCGCTGCCAACCGACGATCCCCAGGTGCGCCAGCCGGACATCTCGCTGGCCCGCGAGATACTCGGCTGGGAGCCGGAGGTGGGACTGGCCGAGGGCTTGCGGCGCACGATCGAGCAGTCGGGGTCCGAGAGTCTGGTGGGACCGGCGCGCTGAGCCCCGTACGCACGGTAGGCGGTCCCCGAGGGTCCGACGAACGCCAAGCCGCACACCCAAGGGCAAGGGGGCGCCCAACCTTACCCGTAACTTCGTGTGCCAGATACCGTTAGCAATTGGAGGCGGGATGCGTCTGCCCCTGAACGGGAAGTGATCGACCAAAACGAGGTCATCGAGCGCCGGACCAACGGCTCGCAGGGCGACTCGCCGGCGGGTGATTTCCCCGACCGCGATGTCAGGCGCAAGCGCCCGCCGCTGCTGAGTTTCCTGCTCCGCGTGGAGACGCTGCGGCGCGTCACCCGGGTGGTGCTCCTGCTGGCGCTCGACTTCCTGGGCGTCACCGGCGCTCTCTTCACCGCGCTGGCGATCAAGCTCGCGCTGCAGGGCTCGTTCAGCCTCCAGACGGCGTGGGACGACACCCGCCCCACGCTCGCGTTCGCCTATCTGGTGACGGTGCTGATGTTCGCGCGCGTGGACCTGTACGCGGACCGCCCGCGCCGCCCGGGGCTGGCGAAGATCGCCTCGGCGCTGTTCTGGGTGACGGTGATCGCGCTGGTGTTCACGCTGGCTAACGGCGATCACTTCACGAGCTACTACATCTTCTATGGCTCGCTGTTCTTCGCCATCGTCTACATCGGTAGCCTGCGGGCGCTGTTCACGCGCATCACCGGCGAACTGCTCGAGCGGGCCGGGCTGCGGCGGCGGGCGATGCTGGTGGGTTCGGGCAGCCACATCGAGGCTGTGGCGCATGCCCTTGGAGGGGGACCGCGTCAGCGCGTCGATCTGATCGGCTTCGTTTCCCTGTCCCCTCGGCCCGAGAACGGGCTGCGGTCGCTGGGCAACCTCGACCAGCTGCCCGAGATCCTCGCCCGCGAACGGATCCAGGAAGTGATCATCGCCGACCCCGACTTCCCCCAGGAGCGCGCGCTGGATCTTGTCGACCGCTGTCATCAGCGGGGTGTGGCGGTGGTCGTCGCGCCTTCGACGATGGAGATCCTGATCGATCGCGCCGAGTTCGTGGCCGGCGAATCGGTGCCCCTGTTCACCCTGCGCCCGCCGGTGTTCGAGGGCGTGGACTACGCGCTCAAGCGCACGTTCGACCTGGTGCTCTCGTCGGTGCTGATGTTTGTGCTGTCGCCGGTGCTGCTGGCAATCGCCGTGGCGGTCAAGCTCAGCTCTCGCGGCCCGATCATCTATCGCTCGGTCCGCCCCGGGATGGCCGGCGTTCCGTTTGACTGCTTCAAGTTCCGCACGATGCGCGAGCACGCCGATCAGATCCAGGACGATCTCGAGCCGTTCAACGAATCCTCGGGCGCGCTGTTCAAGATCCGCCGGGACCCCCGGCTGACTACGATCGGCCGCGTGCTGCGCAGGTTCTCGCTCGACGAGCTGCCGCAGCTGGTCAACGTGGTCCGTGGCGAGATGTCGCTCGTCGGTCCGCGTCCGTTGCCGATGCGCGACTTCAACCAGCTCGAGGAGTGGCACAAGAAGCGCTACCTGGTGCTGCCCGGGATCACCGGCCTGTGGCAGGTGTCGGGCCGCGCCGAGCTCGACTTCGACGATCTCGTGCGCCTGGACTTCCTGTACCTGGAGCACTGGTCGGTGTTTTTGGACCTCTCAATCCTGCTCAAGACGATCCCCGCGGTGCTCAGCAGGCGGGGCGCGTTCTGACCCGCAGCGGCGCTCGCCCGTCACTTGCCGGTGGGGAACGCCTGTAGGCTCTCGCCTCGCATGCCCCCGACCGACCGCTTCGTGATCAGCTTCGCCGCCGAGCCCCCGCAGGAGGCGCTTCCCTACGGGCGGTGGGCCGACACGCTGCGCGAGTACTTCCTGGCCGCCTTCCGCGAGATCGACTCAGAGGGCGAAGACATCGGCACACCGGGGGAGATCGCCTGGTTTCCGGACCGCAGCTTCGGCGGTCGCACGTTCGTCCCGGCAGTGGCACGAACGACGACCGGCTTTGAGCTGTTCGGGTTCGTATCATTCGCCGAGGGCTCGGGCGGCCCCAGCGACTTCGAGGCCCGGGTCGACTTCACCTCCGAGCTCGCCGAGAGCAACCCGGACTGGAAGCTCGACCTCAATGACGACGTCGTGGCCAGGTGGCGCGGTGAACAGGGCAAGACCGCGGACATGACCCTCATCTGGGGGATGCCGCTGATCCCCGGCGGCGCGATCGTCACCGCCGAGCTCGCCAACCTGGCCGTCGATCAGTGCGAGCTCGTGGAAGAGCGCTTCACGCTGCTGGCGCCCGACAACTACCGCTCGGACTTCCTCGAGGTCAAGCTGTGGGACAGGCGCGGCGGGGAGCTCGCGGTGGAGTCGCTCTACGTCGAGGACGACGGAGAGGGCGAAGGAGCCGACGAGGAGGAGGACGCGGCCCGCGAGGAGTGATTGCCGCCGCTTCTCAGCGCCAGCGGCAGGCGGGTGGCGATCTCCTCATCGGTCAACGGGAAGTGACAGGCGGCTACCCCGCCTCCGCGCTTGCCCTCCAGCGGCGGTTCGTCCTGCGAGCAAAGCGGTTGAGCCTTCGGGCAGCGGGTGTGAAAGCGGCACGCCGGCGGCGGGTTGGCCGGGCTGGGAACGTCTCCGGTGAGCAGCTGGCGCTCGCGCTTGCCACCGGTGGGATCGGGCACGGGCACTGCCGACAGCAGGGCGCCGGTGTAAGGGTGACGGGGGGTGTGATAGAGGACATCGCCGGGCGCCAGCTCGACGATCTTGCCCAGGTACATGACCGCCACGCGGTCGCACATGTGGCGCACGACCGAGAGGTCGTGGGCGATGAAGATCAGCGTCAGGCCGAGGTCGCGCTGCAGCTCGCGAAGCAGGTTGAGGACCTGGGCCTGGATCGAGACGTCGAGGGCCGAGACGGGCTCGTCGGCGATCAGCAGCTTGGGCTCCAGCGCGATCGCCCGCGCGACCCCGATCCGCTGCCGCTGGCCGCCGGAGAACTCATGCGGGTAGCGGTTGTAGTGCTCGGGGTTGAGACCCACGCGGTCCATCAGGTCCTGGACCCGGCGCTTGCGCTCGCCACGCTCCGCGTACAGCCCATGGATCACGAACGGATCAGAAATGATCGAGCCCACGGTCTTGCGCGGGTTCAGCGACGAGTAGGGATCCTGAAAGACCATCTGCATGTCGCGGTGCAGCGCTTTGAGGTCATCGCCCTTCCGGTCGCCGATCTCGTTTCCACCGACCTTGATCGAGCCGGAGGTCGGATCCATCAGCCGGCACAAGAGACGCGCGGTCGTGCTCTTGCCGCATCCTGTCTCACCCACGATCCCCAGCGTCTCACCCTGTTCGACATCGAACGAGACCCCGTCGACCGCCTTGACGGCTCCGATCTGCTTTTGAAAGATGATCCCGCGCTTGATCGGGAAGTGCTTGACGAGATCCTTGACCTCGACCAGGGCGCTCACGAATCGGCCTCCTGGGCGGTTTGAGTTTCCGGCGCCGGGGCCGCGTTCTCGCTCATCGGGGCCGGCGCGACGCTCTCGCTCGCCGGAGCCGGTGCGACGCTCTCGCTCGCCGGGACCGCTGCGTCGTTTTCGCTGACCGGGACCGCCGCGCCTTCGCGGGTTGTCGATGCCGAGGCATCGTTCCCGGGCACCGCGATCCGTCGCAGCGAGTCCGGGTCGCGACCCTCCTGCAGCCCCGCCCAGATGCGCTTGCGAACCGACTCCTCCAGCAGGCAGGCCACAGCGTGCCCGCCGTTGCCATCGATCGACTCCAGCCGGGGGTCGATGCGCTTGTGGGCCTCGCGCACGTAGGGGCAGCGAGGATGGAAGTGGCATCCCGGTGGGCGGTGGATCAGGCTCGGCGGACGGCCTGCGATCGGCACCAGCTCATCACCGCGGGGAACATCGAGCCGCGGGATCGATTTCAGCAGCCCCCAGGTATACGGGTGCTGCGGTGTCTTGAAGATCTCCTGCGTGGTGCCGCGCTCGACGATCCGCCCCGCGTACATGACCGCGATGTCGTCGGCGATCTCGGCGACCACACCGAGATCGTGGGTGATGATGATGATTGCCGTGCCGAGCCGCTTCTGGAGGTCGTTGAGGAGCGCGAGGATCTGCGCCTGTACGGTAACGTCGAGCGCGGTCGTCGGCTCGTCGGCGATCAGCAGGGTGGGCTCGTTGGAGAGCGCCATCGCGATCATCGCGCGCTGGCGCATGCCGCCCGAGAACTCATGCGGATACTGGTCGACGCGCCGTTTGGGGTCCGGGATCCCGACCAGTTCCAGCAGCTCAGCCGCCCGTGCACGCGCGGCCGAGCGCGACACCCTGCGGTGGGTCTGCATCGCCTCGACGAGCTGGACTCCCACCTTGTAGAAGGGATGAAGCGACGACAGCGGGTCCTGGAAGATCATCGCCACGTCGTTGCCGCGGATCTGCCGCAGCTGATCGTCGGACATGGCGACGATGTCCTGGCCCTGGAAGATGATCTTGCCGTCGATCTGCGAGTTAGGCGCGCGGGTCAGTCCCAGCGTCGTCAGCGAGGAGACCGTCTTGCCCGATCCGGACTCGCCGACGATCCCCAGGGTCTTGCCCCGCTGCACCGTGTAGCTGATCCCGTCGACGGCGTGGACGACCCCGTCGTCGGTCCGAAACGAGACCCGCAGATCCTCGACGCTCAGCAGCGGGTCGCTCATCTAAAAGCGGTCCCGACCAGCCAAGGTCACGAGTATCGCACCCGCGGATCGAGATAGGCATAGGAGATGTCCACGAGTATGTTCGCGATGATGATAAAGAACGCCGCGAGCAGCACGGTCCCCTGGACGATCGGGAAGTCGGAGCGAACGATCGCCTCGTAGTTCAGTCGCCCGATCCCGGGGATATCGAACACCGTCTCGGTGATCACGGCGCCGCCCAGCAGGGTCCCGACGTCGAGCCCGAAGATGGTCACGATCGGGGTGATCGCCGAGCGCACTCCGTGACGCCAGATCACGCGACGTTCGGACAATCCCTTGGCCCGAGCCGTGCGAATGTAGTCCTCGCCCATCACCTCGAGCAGGCTGCCGCGAAGCAGCCTCGAGTAGATCGCGGCCGACGTCGCCGCGAGCACGATCCAGGGCATGATCAGCGACGTGAACCAGTCGACTGGGTTGGTCGTCAGCCCGACGTAGCTGCCCGCCCCCGGGAACACGTGATAGCGGCCGATGTCGCTGGCGAACAGGAACAGCATCACGAGTCCGAACCAGAACACCGGCATTGACACGAACACGAGCGCGATTCCCATCGAGGTACGATCGAGCAGGCTGCCGCGCTTGATCGCCGAGATGATCCCGATCGGGATCCCCGCCAGCAGCCACAGGATCGAGGCGCCAATCGTCAGCGACAGCGTCGCCGGAAGCCGGTCCTTGATCAGGCTCAGCACCGAGGCGCCCGAGTAATAGCTGTAACCGAAGTTGAAGTGAAGGATGATCCCCTTCATGTAGAGGTAAAACTGGGTGTAGATGGGCTTGTCGAGACCCAGCTCATGCGTGATCCGGGCGATGATCGCCGGACTCGCGTTGCGCCCGGCGCGCAGCTGTGCGGGATTGGCCCCGGGCAATACGTTGAACAGGATGAACGTGAGCGCGCTGACCAGCATGATCAGCACGACCCCCCAGAGGATGCGACGGATGATGTAGCGGCCCATGGCTCAGGACTCAGGTAGAAGTATGCACTGAGCGGGGTCCCGCCGCCAGTGCAGCGGGGCCCCTCAGCGCCTGGCTTGCTACTTCAAGGAGGTGAAGTCGAAGTCCCAGGTCCCCTCGTTCCAGAGCATGTTGACGCCGGCGACGTTCTTGCTCTCGATGTTGGGCTGGTTGTCGAAATCCTCGGGGATCGCGTCAGCGTTGTTGACGATCATCTTGTCGACGTTCGCCCACGCCTGCGCACGAGCCGTTGGATCCGTGACCAGCGACGCCGCTTTCATCGCGGCATTGAGTTTCGGGTCGTTGACCTGACCCTGATTGGAGTTGTTGCTCGAGACGATGTTCGGTCCGTAGAACGGGACCCAGAGGACGGTCAGCGGATCAGCAAAGTCGCGGATCCAGCCGCCCGCGGGGCAGACATCGATCTCCTGCTTGGGGACGCCGCAGTACTTGGTGTACATGACCGACTGGTCGACCAGGCTGACGTGCGTCTTGAAGCCCAGCTGGGTCAGGTCACTGTTGACCAGCTGAGTGATGGCCGGATCATTACCGGTGTTGGTCGAGACGACCTGCACGGTCTGGTTACCGGTGTACTTGCCGCTCGGGTAGCCGGCCTTCTTCATGTACTGCTGCGCGACCTTGAGGTTCCCGTTGACGTCCTTGTTCCAAGGCACCTGCGGTCCGGCGTAGCCACCGGCCTGCTGGAAGCCCTGTACGCCCGGGTAGATGAAGTGCGTGGCCGGCTCGGCGACCAACGGTCCTCCTCTGACCTTGATGATCGCTGCGCGATCCAGGTTCGCGTAGACGGCACGACGCAGGTTGACGTTCGTGAACGGGCCCTGCGCGTGATTGAGCGTCACATAATGATCGCCCGACCCGGGTGTGAAGGTGATCTGGGACGGATATTGCTGATAGGCCAGCTTGACGGTCGACTGCGTGGGGGTGTCGAGCTGGGTCGAGGACGAGCCCTTGAGCACCTGCTGCCCGATCACCGTGGCATCGCCGCCGATCTTGATGTTGATCCCATTGAGGTAGGCGGGCCGGTAATCGGTCTTCGGGTTCCACCTCGGGTTGCGAACCAGCGTCAGCGACTTGCCGGTCTGATAGCCGATCCCCGCGAACAGGCCGGTCTTGAGGTTGGACTTGATCATGTACGGGCCGGTGGCGACCAGGTACTTGGTCCCGTAGGTTGTGGGTGACTGCTTGTCGAACGGAGCCGCAAAGCTCTGGGGCACCGGCGCTGACAGCGGCAGGCTCAGGGCCGAGACCAAAAACGCTCCGCTCGGCTTGATCGTGTGGAAAACGATCGTGAACTTGTTCGGTGTCTGGATTCCGGGGATCGGGCCCCCCTTGTAGCTGGCCGACTGCGCACCCTCGAGCGGGGCCGGCGCCGCGGATCCGAAGTAAGCCGGGAAGTACGGGTTCAGCACGTTGGGGTTCGCGCCGCGCTCGATCGCATACGCGACGTCGGCGGAGGTCACCTCGCGGTTGACCGGAGGACTGAAGAAGACACCCTTACGGAGGTGGACGGTGATCGTCTTACCGCCGTCGGTGATGCCACCGTTGGCGGTCGTAGGCACCTCAGTCGCCATATCCGGGCTGAGCGTGTCTTCGGTGTTCGGCATGTATGAGAACAGCGGCCGCTGAGTGACATAGTCAACCGAGTAGTCCAGGGAGTAGTAGGACTCACCCGGGTCGAGGTGAGCGAAGTCCCCCGACGACAAGACGGTCAAGGTGCCGCCGCGTTTCTTGGTCGACCCGGTCAGTACCTGGTTGGCCGGATTCTCGCCGGCCTTGAGCGGGACTGATGGCGCGCCCGACGAACTCGTTCCGCTCCCGGACGCGGTGTTGGAGCTGCTGCCGCCGCACGCTGCGACGCCAACGGCCAGCAACCCTGTGGCCGCGAACGCGACCAGGTTGCGTGGACTACTCCTCATAGATTCCTCCTCTGATGATTGACAGATGCACGGAGCTGCGAGCCGGCCCGTTCATCGCGACTCCCCGCGTGGGTTGAGCGCGTCCAGCAGGCCGTCGCCGACCAGGTTGAACGCGAGCACCGTGAGTAGCAGCGCTACTCCCGGAAAGACCATGTACCACCAAGCGGTGGTGAAGTTCGGCGAAGCGTCGGAGATCATCTGCCCCCAGCTGGCCTGGGGTGGGCGGATCCCCACGCCGAGGAACGACAAGGCGGCCTCGAACAGGATGTTGACGGGGATCAGAAGGCTCGAGTAGACGATCAGCGGCGCGAGCAGATTGGGCAGGATCTCCCGGAACAGGATCCGGGAGTTGGACGCCCCCAGCGAACGCGCGGCTTCGATGAACTCCTTCTCACGCACTGACAGCACCTGCCCGCGCGCGATCCGCGCCAGGTAGGTGAAGTTGCTGAGCACGATGATGAAGATCACCGTCCCCAGGCCGGGCTGGATCAGGCCGCCGGCGCAGCCGCGCACGCCGCACGCCGCGCCGATCCCGAGGCCGAGGACGAGGACCGGGAAGGCGAGGAACACGTCGATCATGCGCGAGATCAGCGTGTCGGCCCAGCCCCGGTAGTAGCCCGCCAGCAAACCGAAGAACGTCCCGATGACCGCCGCGATCGCGGTGCCGAAGATCCCCACGATCATCGACACGCGAGCGCCGTAGATCGTCCGCGAGAGGACGTCCCGGCCGAGTTCGTCGACGCCGAACGGGTGCGTTGCGCTAGGCCCGCTGGGACTGCCGAACACGTCGAGCGCATTCGGGTTGTTCTGGTAGGGACTCTGAAGCCCCAGGACCTGCACGACCAGGGGCGCGAAGATCGCGATGACGATCAGGAAGATGATGAAGATCGCCGACCCCATCGCGACCCGATCGGCTCGAAAGCGCCGCCAGAACAGCTGCCTCGGCGAGCGGGCCGCCACGTCTGCCGGTACCAGCTCGATGCTCTCGACGGTCGGTTCTGACTCGACGAGTAGCTCGGCACCAACACTCATAGGCACGTCCCCAGTCGCACCTCAGCATCCTCCATGCGCAGATCGAACCATATGGCGGTCCGCCTGTCACCCAACATTAACGCTTCCTCAACGAAGCGCATCGCCGGATACGCTGCAAACGCTGGCCCTCGTAGCTCAATGGATAGAGCACGCGCCTCCTAAGCGCGGGATGCAGGTTCGATTCCTGCCGGGGGCAACTTATCCGATCCGGGCGGCTGCAGCCGCAGTTGGTTTGCGGTCTGCGCCGGTGGGGATCAGGCGCCCCCACGGCGCGGATTGCGCGTGCCAAGCTGATGCGGCTGCCCGCGGATGCCCGTGCTACGGTCCGGCCGTCCTCGTGTCCCAGAGCACGCTAGAAGCGCAGCCGAGCGTAACCGCGCAACCGCAGACGGCCTCTGTACAGGCCGCACCCGAGACGTGGACGCTGCGGCTGTTCATGCGCCGTCACCCCTGGTGGAGCACCGGGATCGGCATCACGCTGCTGTCGGTACTGCTGGTCTTCTGGGCCCGCACCCGTCCCGGATTCGACCCCTACGGCTGGCTGGTCTGGGGTCATCAGACGCTGATCGGCTCGCTGGATACGAACGCCGCGCCGTCATGGAAGCCGCTGCCATATCTGTTCACGGTCCCCTATGCGCTGGCCGGACACTACGAACTGCGGCTGTGGATGATCACCGCGGTGGCGGTGGCCCTGGCCGGCGTCGTGTTCGCGGGGCGGATCGCGTATCGCCTCGTCGACCCGCCGCCCGAGCGGCACTGGGCGGGCATCTGTGCGGCGGTGTTCGCGGGCGCCGCTCTGCTGGGGCTCGAGGACTACATGCACTACATCCTGAGCTCGCAGTCGGATCCGATGATCGTCTCGCTGTGCCTGGGTGCGATCGACTGCCACCTCTATCGGCGGCCGCGCGCGGCGTTCCTGCTGGGAGTGCTGGCGGCGCTGGGCCGGCCCGAGGTGTGGCCGTTTCTGGCCGCCTACTCGATCTGGATGTGGATCAGGCTGCCGGAAACCCGGATTTTGGTGGCAGGGGGCTGGGTCGCGCTCGCGCTGCTGTGGTTCGGCATCCCGGCGCTGACCTCGCGCAGCCCCTTCGTGGCGGCCACCAACGCGCTCGGCTCCGGCCGGCGGCTGACCAGCGACAAGGTGTTTGGGACCGTGGGGCGCTTTCTGGGCCTCAACGAGCTTCCCGTGCAGCTGGCGGCGCTGCTCGCGGTCGTCATGGCCGCGTTGCGCCGCGACCGGGTGACGCTGGCGTTGGCGGCCGGCGTCGTGCTGTGGGTGCTCGTGGAGATCGCCTTTGCGCTGCACGGCTGGCCCGGCCTCGCGCGCTACATGTTCGAGGCCGGCGGGGTGGTCGTGGTGCTCGCGGGGGTCGCCGTCGGGAGGCTGCTGATCGATCGCCCCCTGTGGCCCAGGGCGCCCGCGTGGCTGGGCGCGGGGCTCGTGGCCGTACTGGTCGTCAGTCTCCTGCCGGCCGCGCTGTCACACGCGCGCGCCGAGCACAAGGACCTCGTCGAGCAGCACGCCCGCACCGCCGAGATCAATGACCTCACGACGGTAATCGGTCAGCTCGGCGGCGTCGACCGGTTGCGCGCCTGCGGTGAACCGCTGACCCGACTCGAGTACCAGACGATGCTCGCCTACACCCTGAGGGTCAACGTCAGCAAGGTCGGCTTCAAGTACGGCCAGGCCATCGCGCACGGCAATCCGATCGTGATGTTCACGCCGGTCCCCAGCGGCATCGGCTGGGTGGTGCAGACCATGCACCAGGTCAGCCCGGCCTGTCGCTCGCTGCCTCAGGCTCACTGACAGAGCGATTCTGGCCCCGAGCGGGGCCGGCGGGTGCATCACTCAGCGATCCGGCCGCTCGGGGTCCAACCGGATGCAGCCCTCAGCGATCCGGCCGCTCCGGGTACACCTCGTCGATCGTCGTCAGCGCCACATACGGCGCGCCGGCCGCTCGCTCGATCGCCTCCGCGCCGCCGGCGAGCCGATCGCAGATCGCCAGCACGCCGCACACCTGATGGCCCTCGTCACGCAGCGCCTGGAGCGCTTTGATCGTCGAGCCGCCGGTAGTCACCACGTCCTCCACCAGCATGCAGCGGTCGTCGGTAGCGAGCGGCGGCCCCTCGATCCGCCGCGCGAGCCCGTGCTGCTTGACCTCCTTGCGGACGAAGAACGCCTTCACGTCGGCGCCACCGGCAAGCGCGGCGCAGGCAATCGGATCGGCGCCCATGGTCATCCCGCCGACGGCGGTCGCCGACCACGCCCGCGCCTGGGCGGCCACCAGCTGCGCCAGCGCCGCAAAGCCCGCCGGTCGCAGGATCGCGCGCTTGGCGTCGACCAGATACTGCGCCCTGGCGCCGCTGGTCAGGACGACCTCGCCGATCATCAGCGCGTGGGTGCGCAGCTCGACGAGCAGGCGCTCGCGTGGATCGGCGGCGATCACGGCTCGCGTGGACCGGCGGCGGTCACAGATAGGTGTCGACGACGACCCCGTAGTTCAGCCAGTGCCAGACCGAGAGCGCGTCGACGATCGGCAGGCGCATGCAGCCGTGGCTGGCGGGGTAGTCGGGCGCCGGGTCATAGCCGTGGATCGCGTAACCCCGGTAGAAGAAATCCGAGTAGTACATCCCGTCCGGCAGGTAGCCCGGCGTACGCAGGTACACGTGGAAGTGACCGAGGATCGTCGGCGTCGACGGCTTGCCCGAGCTGATCGGGTAAATGCGGTAGACCTTCGATCCGTAGATCAGCGCCAGCAGCTGGTTGCCCAGATCGCCCTCCACGTGCTTGCCGTCATGAGGGAAGCGGACGTGGAACGTGCCCCGCCCGTCGAGCAGCGCGTTGATCGTGCGGGTGTCGAGCTGCTGCGAGACGCCCCAACGCAGCAGCCGGTGGTAGGCGTCGAGCGCCAGCCCCGTCTTCTGGTCGTAGATGCCGGTCTGGGGGATGTACAAGTGCAGATCCGCCAGCCGCTGCTGAACGAGCGAGACCAGCGTCGAGTGCGAGCCGATGCCGGCATGCTCGTTGAGCGCAGCCACTGCCCGCTGAGCGGAGAACCCGGCCATCTGGGGTGTGCGCTTGTGGGTGACCTGGATCCGTACGATCCCTGTGCCGGGGCTGCGCAGCTGCTCAGTGAACTGTCCGCTGCGCTGGTCGCTGGAAGGCTTGAGACGCAGGCGGGCCCGCTTGATCTGCTTGTGGCCGAGGAATGATCTGACGACCACCCACTGGCCGGGCACATACGGCTTGACCACGCCGGTGGCGTGAAGCAGGCGCCCCGGGACCGTGACCGTATCGCCGTGAACGACGAATGCGTCGGGCAGCGAGAGCGTGATCGAGGCCTTGGCCGGTGTTGCGGGCTTGGGGGTGGTGGTCGTGGGAGTCGTGGTGGTAGTCGGGGTGGTCGCAGTTGGCGTGGTGGTGGTCGTGGGAGTCGTGGTGGTAGTCGGGGTGGTCGCAGTTGGCGTGGTGCTGGTCGCGGCCCCCGCGGAGGTTGTAGTGGTCACGGCCGAGGTGGTCGTCGTGGCCGATGAACCGGCGGCGCTCGCCCCGGCGGCAACCGTTGCCAGGGCGACTAGCGCGGCCGCCAAAGTCGCCGCAGATCGAGCGAGATGACGGCGCATGGGCCGGAAAGTAAATCACTCAACGATCGGCGTATATGAGAAATGTCATTCGGAGGGGGTTGCGCGCGGCGCAACCCCTATACGGCGTGCCGCGTGAGCGTCATGCGGCGCGCGGTGAGCGAGCCCCCAGCGGCGCCGTGATCGCCGCGACGACGACCCACGAGGCGAGCACCAGCCCGATGATCTCGAGCGCGCTCCAGTTGAGCTGATTGAACCCGAGCGCGAGCGCATTGTTCGCGCTGTGAAGCGCTATGCAGGGGTACAGCGAGCCGGTCTTCCAGCGGACGATGCAGAGGACGAACCCCAGGAACCCGAGTGGGATCAGGTACTGGGAGGCGGCCGAGCCGGTGTGGGCGAGCCCGAACAGCAACCCGGTCACGACGGCCGCCAGCCAGGTGCCGATGTCGTGGCCGCCGATCACGATCTTCCACTTGCGCAGGGCACCGAAGAAGAAGCCGCGGAAGAAGAACTCCTCGGCGATCGGAGCGATCACACAGACAAAGATCGCGGCCGCCACCAGCGCCGCGGTGCTGTGGGTGGCGCCGAGCTCGCTCGGGAGCTTGTCGCTGCCGTGCAGCTGCAAGAGCGAGGCGTAGATCGTGGTCACCCCGTAATAGGCGATCGCCGCGAGCAGCATTGCCTTCACCGCCGTCCCAAGACGGACTCGCCTGAAGCCGAAGTCGACCGCGCGCAAGGCCCCGCGCAGCGTGCACAGGTACAGCGCTGCGATCACGAAGCCCAGATCGAAGACGATGTCGGCGATGATGCTGACCGCGGGCGTCGGATGGGAGACCGTCGAGCCGCCCGCCTCGCCGATGAGCTCGACCACGAGCGAGCCCAGCGTCCCGAGCGCCAGGCCAATCACCACTGCCGCCGGGGCCATCCACACGCTCCACGGGGGAACGTCGCCAGAGCCCCGCGGGACCGGCGCACGGCTGGGGGGCCCGGCTTCGGGTGCCGGCGCCGGCGCCGGTGGCTGAGCGGGTGACGGAGGAGGCGGGGTCGGCATCGTCCTGGAATGGAGGTTAGGGTGCGCCGACTCGTCCAGGCGCTGCGCCGACGGTCACAGACGGACGCGCAGCTCGTCCAGGCTCGAGATCGTGGCAACGCCCGCCGGCGCGGCCCCGCCGGCGCCACCGAGGCGGTTGAGCCACACCACCTCGATCCCCGCCGCACGCGCACCTGTCACGTCCTCCTCGAGGCTGTCGCCGACGTGTAACGCCTGCCCGGCGCGGCAGCCCGCGGCCTCGAGCGCGAACTCGAAGATCGCCGGGTCGGGCTTGCCGGCGCCGGCCGCGGCCGAGGTCACCACATGATGCAGCAGCGGCGACAGTCCCAGCCGGCCCAGCACTTCGGACAGCGAAACATCCCAGTTGCTGACCACCACCACCTGCCGGCGCCGCACTCGCGCAACTTGCAGCGCCCCACGAACGTCGCCGAAGACCGAGAACTCCAGCGAGGCGAGCAGGGTCTCGGTCATCGAGGCGCCATCGACCCCATCCAGCCGCTCGCCAGCCGGAAGCGCCGCCCGCAGCGCCTCCGCGCACCGCGCGCGCAGCGCCCGCACGCTCGCGTCGTCGCGACCCTCCTGCATGTGAGACCGGTAGTAGCGGATCTCCGCGGCGACCGCCTGCTCGGCCTGCTGCAGCGAGACCTCGATCCCGAACCGGCGCGCGAGCTGCGCGCGCAGTCTCGGCGCCGGCGGCTGCAGGCAAACCAGAGTTCCCATCGCGTCGAGCAGCAGACAGCGTCTGTCAGAGGCTCGGGGCTGCATCAGTGCGTGCGATCTTCCCAGCCTGAAGGACACAGAACCGCCGGGACGAAAGAGCCTGACGGCTACACTGGCGCGTAGATCCGGCGTCCTTAGCGCACGCCTGCGACGCGAGCGACGCCCGGTAGCCACGCTGACTGAATGAGCAGACGCGAACGACAGCGGCGCCGCCGGCGCAATCACGGATCGCCGATCCTTCGGATAGTCGGCGTGGGCGCGGTGCTGGCTGTGTGCGCGCTGGCGGTCGGCGGGCTGGCAGTCGCAGGCTGGGTGGTCAACGTCGCGCACTCGGCACCGAACCTGAAATCGCTGCGGCCTCAGATTCCGGGGTCGCCATCGCAGGTGTTCGCCGCCGACGGCGAGTCGCTGGGCTACATCTACTCGCCCACGATCCGCACTCCGGTGAGCTGGAACCAGATCCCCAGGCACCTCAAGCAAGCGACGATCGCGATCGAGGATCGGCGCTTCTATCAGCACGGCGCGCTCGATTACCAGGGCATCCTGCGCGCCGCGATCAAGGACGCCTTCAACGGCGGTAGCAGCCTGCAGGGAGCTTCGACATTGACCATGCAGCTGGTCGACAACGTCTACCTGCCCGCCAGGCTCAAGGCCAACCACGACCTCCGCTACAAGATCATCCAGGCCAAGCTCGCCGAGCAGCTGGAGGGCATGCACTCAAAGAACTGGATCCTGACCAGCTACCTCAACGATGTTCCGTACGGGACGATCGGTGGCCAGACCGCCTACGGCGTGGAGGCCGCGTCGAAGATGTTCTTCGACAAGCCCGTCTGGAAGCTGACGCTTGCCCAGCAGGCCCAGCTCGCGGGGCTGCCGCAGGCGCCCTCGCAATACAACCCGTTCATCGACAAAGCCGCCGCGCGCGCCCGGCGCGCCGAGGTGCTGCAGGCGATGGTGCAGGCCGACTACATCACCCAGGCGCAGGCCAGGCGAGCCAGCCGCCAGCCACTGCATCTCAAGCAAGACGACACCTACCTGTCCCGCAGGCAGCCGTACGTGTTCAACTTCATCGAGGATCAGGTCGCCCAGGATCTGTGTCCGAAGCAGCCCACCAACTGTCCGACGCTGAACAAGGGCGGGCTGAAGATCTACACCACGATCGACCTGCGCAAGCAGGCGCTCGCCGACCAGGCGATCGCCAACGAGGAGTCGCTGCGCGAAGGGCAAGGTGCCGCTGCTGGAGTATCCGGTCCCGCCGCCGCCGGTCTGGCCAGCATCGACCCCGCCAACGGCCACATCGAGGCGATCGCCACCTCGAGCCAACTACAACCAGACCAAGTTCGACTACGCCACCCAGGCGCACCGCCAGCCGGGATCCTCGTTCAAGGTGTTCGCGTTGATGACGCTGATCCACGACTACCACGGGAATCCGAACGACACCTTCTACAACTCCCATTTCCTCGGCGCCGGCTGGTTGCCGGCAGACCCCACCTGGTCGGTGCATACCGCCGAGGACAGCTACCAGGGCGACATCAGCATCACCAAGGCCACCGTCCTGTCCGACAACACGGTGTTCGCGCAGCTCGCGGCGGACCTGGGCTGGACCAAGCTCGACAAGACGGCCCACGCGATGGGCATCACCTCCCCGCTGGACGCGAATCCGGCAGAGGTGATCGGCGGCCTGCGGGTGGGCGTCACGCCGCTGGAGATGGCCGACGCCTACGCCACGCTCGCCAACGGCGGCACCCACATCCCGGCCACGATCATCGGCAAGGTGAGGTTCCCGGACGGCAGCTATCGCAACTTCGGCGATCCTCGTCACACGCGAGTGTTCACAGACGGAGAGACCGCCGCGGCCACCAACGTGCTCAAGCAGGTGATCACCAGCGGCACGGGCACCGCCGCCAACTACGGCTGCCCCGCGGCCGGGAAGACCGGCACCGCCAACAACCTCGAGAACGCGTGGTTCGTCGGCTACACCCCTCGGATGTCAACCGCGGTCTGGGTCGGTTATCCGCAGGGCAACATTCCCATGTCAAACGGTTTCGGTGGCGCGCTCGCCGCCCCCATCTGGCATGACTACATGTCGGCTGCGAGCGGTGGCTACTGCGGCGACTTCCCGCCGCCGACGGTGCCCTTCCAGGGCACACCGTTCTTTGGACACTTCGCCGTCAGCGGAGGGTCGACCACGATTCCCGGCGCCACCACCGCGAGCGCGACTCCGAGCCCCACCAGTTCGACGACCCAGTCCGCGCCGCCGCCCCACGGGTCCCCGTCGGGCGGCAGCAGCGTCACTCATCCCTGATCGCGCGGGGACCCGGCCTCGCGCGCGCCCGCTCCTTGGATCGCGTGATCCGGGAGGGCCCGGCCCCCGCCATAGCCGCCTGCTGGTAGCGTTGTCGCGATGCCCAAGGAGGAAAAGGTCGAGCTCGAAGGAGAGGTGGTCGAGGCGCTGCCCAACGCGATGTTCCGCGTCAAGCTCGACAACATGGACCGGGTGGTGCTCGGGCACGTGGCCGGCAAGATGCGTCGCTTCCGGATCCGGATCCTGCCCGGCGACCGCGTGAGAGTCGAGCTCTCGCCCTACGACCTGGACCGGGCTCGCATCGTCTACCGGCACCGCTGACATCGCGGGGCGCGGCGGCGCGCGATGCGCGAGCTCGAGCTGATCGAGTCACTGCGCCGAGTGCTGGCGCCCGGCGGGCCGCGCGTGCTGCGGTGGCTCGGCGACGACGCGGCCGTGGTGCGAGCGCGGCGCTATGCGGTGACCTCGCTCGACACGATGGTCGACGGCGTCCACTTTCTCAGCGGCCAGTTGAGCCACGCCGAGATCGGCCGTCGGGCGCTCGCCGCTGCGCTGTCGGACCTGGCGGCGATGGCGGCCGACCCGGGCGAGGCGTTTCTGTCACTCGGCCTGCCGGCCGGCACCGAGCTCGACGACGCGCTGGCGCTCGCGCGCGGGGCTCAGTCGCTGGCGGGCGCCTGCGGCGTCGCGATTGCCGGCGGCGACGTCACCACGGCCGGCGCGCTCACGGTCTCGGTCACGGTCATCGGGTGGGTGGACGACGTGGGGCGGCTGGTCGGTCGCGACGGGGCAAGGCCCGGGGACCTGGTCGCGGTCACCGGGACACTCGGCGGTGCCGGTGCCGGACTCGCCCTGCTCCAAGGACAGGCGACCGACGCGGGGCTGCCGGCGCAGGCCGCGACGCGGCTGCGCGAGCGCTACGCGGATCCCCGCCCGCGCCTAGCCGAGGGTCGCGCGCTGAGCGAGCTCGGTGCGACGGCGATGATCGACGTCTCGGACGGAATCGCCACCGACGCCCGTCACCTCGCGCTGAGCAGCAGCGTGCTGATCGAGCTCGAGCTGGCCAGGCTGCCGCTGTGCCCCGGGGTCGCCGAAGTGGCAGGGCAGCTCGGCGAAGATCCGGCGCGTTTCGCGGCCTCCGCCGGTGACGACTATGAGCTGTGCGTGTGCCTGCCCGCCGCAAACGCCACGGATGCCGCGCGCGCCGCGGCCTTCCACGTCCCGAGCATCACCCTGATCGGCCGGGTGCTCGACGGATCGCCGGGGCTGTCGATTGCCGGAGCGAGCGGGCCGCTGGCCGGTTACGAACACTCCGCCTGATCTGGCGGATCCGGATCGGGCTCTGGGAATTCGACGAGCCGGTGGTGCTGGAGCAGCCGGCGAACGATCGCGTCGGCCACCGCCCGGGCGTCGACCTGGTACTCGCCGCGGCCGACCTGCTCCTGGATCTGGCTCAATCGGAGCTCATGCCTTGCTTTTTCTTCCAGGGAATTTGACACCGTAAGACAAGGATGGCACCGCCGGCGCTCATGCAGGCCAGGCGCCCGCTCATGCAGGCCCAAGCGGCCGCACGGACTTCAGCCGCGCGAACACGATGATCCGTTGCGCCGCGCTGTAGAGCGGGGTGCAGGCGGACAGGACCAGCCGGTCATAGCCGACATTGCGAACCACCCAGAGAGCGGTCGGGGCGACCACTCGCTGGTATTGCACCCGGTAGGTGAATCTCCCGTAGGGCATCGTGATCACGATCGTGTCGCCCCTGACGAGGTCGTTGATCTGGCGAAACGGAGCGAGGTAGGTGGTCCGGTGGCCCGCTATGGCGACGGTCTGGCCCATTCCCGGCAGCGCGGTCGCCGGATAGTGGCCCGGGCCGCGCTCGAGCGTCTGGGTATCGGTCCCCTGCACGATCGTGTAGCCGGCGCCGATCTTCGGAATCTGGATGTGGCCGACGGCGTCACCGGTGCGCACCTGACGCTGCTCGCGGCGCGCCAGATACGCGATCCGCTCACCTCTGGAGCGAAGCGCGGCGAGCGCGTCGCTGTCGACCTCCGTCAGGGGCGCGGTCCGGTAGCTGAGATAGCGCTTGTCGACGTGGCTGCGGGCCACGAGCCCGATCGCCGCGGTCACTGGCTCCTGCCACACGAGCGTGATTCCCGCATCGAGCAACAGCAGCAATCCGGTCAGGATCAGGACGGAGGAGAAGTCGATCATCAGCCGTCGCAACGGCCGCCGCGGCCGTCGCGCGCCGGTTGTGCTCAGGACGCTGTAGGGCATCTCAGCCTCAGCGGCGCAGCGCCGACTTGGTGCCCCCGAGGGAGCCCGGTCCTGCGTAATTGACGGGACCCCTGACCGTCACCGGCACCTCCTCGGGACGTGGCAGGCGCGCGAGCACGACGAGGATCCCGGCGGCGGTGACCACGCAGCCGAAGAACACGCTCCACTGCAACGCCATCAGCGGGGTGATCACGTGGCCGGCGATCAGCAGCGTGGCCGCCCAGATCGCATCGAGTGGACCAAAGCCCAGCGTCACCGCGTAATAGGCCACCAGGCCGGCCACGGGCACCAGCCCCGCGAGCATGAGCACCAGCCGGATCGAAAGGCGCAGGCGGAAGTCTGGGTTCACCGCCACCAGCCACAGATGCAGCGCCGGCACCAGAAGCGCCGCGGCGAACGGGTTCGAGAACCAGATCCCGACCGTCACGGCGCACATGACCAGCAGCAGCGCGGCACTGGCGCCACCGAGCGTGCTCTCGAAATCCCCCAGGCGAGCGGGACCAGCCGCAAACCGGATCGCCAGGGGACACAGGACGCACAGCGACGCGCTCGCGACGACCGCCGCCAGCAGCAAGACCACGGTGCCCGAGGAATGCAGCGGTATCGCCCCAGCCGGCACCAGGCCCGGCGGGGCGATCGCCAGCGTGCCCAGCAGCCTCGCGCCGAGGATCACCAGCACCCCGAGCGCGAACGGGACCGCGGCCAGCAGCACAACCGCCAGCCACCGCCACATCCGGTAGCCGCGACGGAACGCGCGGGCCACAGCGTCGATCGTCGTCAGCAGCACCGGAATGACCAATGACAGCACGAACACCGAGATCGCCCAGCCGGGGACGACCTTGCTGTCGAACAGCACATAGGCGGATGCGGCGGGAACTGTGGGGCCGCCGTCGAGGGCCGAGATCGCCGACAGCACGCCCCGCCCGACCGACGTGAGCTGATCGGGTCCGGCGACCTCCGCGTCCGGCGCCGGGCCACGCTCGCCCGAGAGCGAGAGCGCAACCGCGGGGATGCCCCGGGCGCCGAACGGGCCCTGCTCGGACAGCGTGAGCGGGAACGCCAGGTGCACGAACTGACCGAACAGGCTGGTGCCGCTCGAGCTGATCGCGGCCTGCCGGTTCAGCGTCGCAGAGATCGTGTTGCGCAGCATCGGCGGCGCCACCCGCGGGCCGTCTGACCAGGGCACGACGACCGGCTGGCGGATATGGGTGCTGGCGAGATCGCCCAGCACGATCACCGCGTCGATCGGTCCAGCGAGCGTCCGGGCCAGGCGGATCGCTCCCGCGGTGCCCTGCGAGCCGCTGGTAGAGGCCAGCACCACCGAGCGGTGAAGCGTCTCCCCTTCGAGGTCTCGGGCGAGCTCGATCAGCGTCGCGGTGCCCGACAGACTGGCGGTCGCAGGCGAGCTGCGGGCATCGCGGTGAGCGACGATCACCACGCTTCCGCTCTCCATCCCGGGCCGGATCCCGATGACGTTCTCCAGCGTGCGCGTTCCGTCGGCGGTACGGGCAGAGAAGGTGTCCGTCGTCGGGGCGAAGGCGTATTGCCTGAGCTTGTGCCTGACGAAGATCGCGAGGTCGTGGTCACCCGTCGTGCCCGGGGCGCGGTATGGATAGGCGTGGGCGAGTCCGGTCATCGTTGACGCGACGTTCTGCCCGTTGAAGGCGTCTGGCGCCAGCGAAGAGGAGAGCGCGCCCTGCTGGTTCTCAAGCGAGAACGCCAGCACCAGCACGGCCACCGCCACCACGACCAAGCCGCTCCGGTAGATGCGCGGATCGAACACCATCGACTTTATAGCGGCCCTTGCTGGCGGGGGCGACTACTCTCTCTGCAGGAGAAAGTCGTGGCCGATCGATCAGCGCGCATCCTGCTCGTGGACGACGAGCAGTCGATTCAGACGCTGCTCTCCTATCCGCTGCGCAAGGAGGGCTACGACGTGGTGCAGGCGACTGACGGACGCCAGGCGCTCGAGCGCTTCGACGAGCAGGCGTTCGATCTGGTCGTGCTCGACCTCATGCTGCCGCAGATCGACGGCCTCGAGGTCTGCCGCCGGCTGCGCAGCCAGAGCTCGGTGCCGATCATCATCCTGACCGCCAAGTCAGAGGAGATCGACAAGGTCGTCGGCCTCGAGCTCGGAGCCGACGACTACATCACCAAGCCGTTCTCGCTGCGGGAATTCTCGAGCCGCATCAAGGCCGCGCTGCGACGGGCCGAGATGATCCGTCCCGTGGAGACCGCGCCCGACGAGGCGCCGCTGGAGATCCGCGAGCTGCGGGTCGACTTCCCCAAGCGCTCGGTCAGGGTTCGGGGCCAGGAGGTGCAGCTCACCTACGTGGAGTTCGAGATTCTCTCGGCGTTGGCGCGGGCGCCGGGGCGGGTGTTCACCCGGGACATGCTGCTGGCCCGGATCTGGGGCGACTCCGCCTACCGGGATCCGCGCACGATTGACGTGCACATCCGTCATCTGCGCGAGAAGGTCGAGCATGACCCCAAGGATCCCGAGTACCTGTTCACGGTCCGGGGCGTGGGCTACCGGTTCCGTGACACCGAGCCGTAGTGGATTAGCTGGGCGTGCGCTGAATCGATGACCCTGTCGCTGCGAAACCGGCTGGCGCTCGTGTTCTTCGCCATCACGCTGCTCGCGATCGGCGTTCTGTACCTGTACGTCGCACCGGGACTGCAGAATCGCCTGCTGGGCGACAAGCTCACCCAGCTCTCGCAGGCGGCCAAGCTTCAGTCGGATCCGATCCGCAGCACGGTCGGTACGGCGAAGCCCGCGCGGGTCGTCAAGGCAAAGGTCCAGCGCGCAGCCCTGATATCCGGTACCCGCGTCACGCTGCTGGCGGTCAACCGGGTGCTCGGGGGCGTGCAGCTCTACACCCAGGCGGACTCGAGCAGCCCGGCCACGGCCGGCCGGTTGAGGTTTCCGGTCGCCTACAAAGCGATCAACACGAACAAGCTCGTCACCGGCACCGAGCAGACACGGTCGGGACTGGTCGCGCAGGCGGCCTACCCGATCAGCTTCGAAGGGCTGGTCACGGCGGTGATCGTCTACTCGGCCCAGGTGTCCGACATCGCCCGCAACGTAGCGACGATCAGGCACGAGATTCTGGTCGCAGGCGGGATCGCGCTGCTGCTGGCGCTGATCGCCGGCTACCTGATCGCCCGCGCGCTGGCCCAACGGGTCAAGCGGCTCGAGCTGGCGGCCAAGCAGGTGGCGGCCGGCGATTTCCGCCATCCGATCCCCGTCGACTCCGCCGACGAGCTCGGCCAGCTGGCGCTGGCGTTCAACGAGATGCAGCATCAGCTCGCGCAGATGGACCTGGCGCGCAAGAAGTTCATCGCCACCGCCTCGCACGAGCTCCGCACACCGGTGTTCTCGCTCAGCGGCTTCGTCGAGCTGCTCGAGGACGAGGATCTCGATGCCGAGACCCGCCGCCGCTTCCTCGAGCAGGTGCGCGACCAGGTTCAGCGGCTCGGCAAGCTGTCAGTCAATCTCCTGGACCTCTCAAAGCTCGAGGCCGGCTCGCTCGAGCTGCGCCCCGAAGAGGTGGATCTCGGCGAGCTCACCCGCTCGGTCTCGGGGGAGTTCGAACCGACCCTCGCCCAGCACGACTCGCGCCTGGAGCTGCGTCTGCCTGCCCGGCGGGTCGCGGCGCAATGCGATCCGGTGCGGGTGGCTCAGATCATGCGGATCCTGATCGACAACGCCCTCACCCACACCCCGCCGGGGACCCAGATCGTGGTCACCGCCGGGCGCCACAACGGCCGCGTGCAGCTGGTCGTCCGCGACGACGGCGAAGGCATCGACGATCAGCTCCAGCAGCGGATCTTCGAGCCCTTCTACACCGCCGACGACGTCCAGGGCTCGGGGCTGGGTCTGGCGATCGCCAGCGAGCTGGCCGATCGCATGTCGGGTGCGCTGTCGGTGCGGTCGGTTCCGGGTGAGACCGAGTTCATGCTCGACATCCCGGCTTAGCTTGGCTTAGCCCTCGTGCGGGGGGCACTCCAGCGCTCTGCGCCCCACGCGTCGAGCAGCCTCAGCCACACCTCGGTGCGAGTCGGAAACGAGGGGATGGCGTGTTGGAGGCGTTCGAAGGGCACCTCGGCAACCATCGCGATCGTCGCGGCGTGCAAAAGGTCTGCGATCTGCGGTCCGGTGAACGTAGCGCCGACGATCACGCTGCGGCTTTCGTCAACCACCAGGCGGGCGGAGGCCGGGGCGCCCTTGCCAACGAAGCTTGCTCCCGGTGTCTCGCAGATGCCCGCGTCGACGGCCCGGGCGGGAAGGTCTCTCGCCAGCGCCGCCTCCAGGGTCAGGCCCACGGCGGCAATCTGGGGCTCGGTGAACACCACCCGGGGCGAGAGCGGGCCATCCCAGCGAGCTCGCAGATCTTCTCGATTCACGATCGCGGCCACCGCCACCCTCGCCTGGTACTTGCCGGCGTGCGTGACCAGGGCTCGGCCGTTGACGTCTCCGACCGCGAACAGCCAGTCGTGGCCCGGGACCCGCATCCGGTCGTCGACCTCGATCGTCTCACCGGGGGGCAGGCCGACCGTCCCGAGCCCGAGGTCGGTCGTATGGGGCTTGCGGCCTACGGCCACCAGCAGCTCCTCGCTGTGCAGCTGGTCTTGTTGGTTGCCGAGCGTCAGCGTGAAGACGCCGTTGCCGTCCCGGCTCGCGTTTGTCACCTCCGTGCTGAGACGGAGATCGACGCCCCCCGCGCGTAGCGAGTCAGCGAGCTGCTCGGAGGCAAACGGCTCCTCGGTGGCGATCAGTCGCGGAGCCGCCTCGACGAGCGTGACCTTGCTGTTGAGCGAGGACCAGGCCTGCGCCAGCTCGCACCCGACGACGCCTCCGCCGAGCACCGTCAATCGCGCGGGAACCTGCTCGGCCGTGGTCCCGCCGCGGTTGGTCCAGGGCCCGAGCTGCTCGAGCCCGGGGATGGGAGGGATCGCCGCCCCGCTGCCGACCGCAAGCACCACCGCCCGCCGCGCTCTGAGCAGCTCCTGCTCGACGCGCACGGTCCGCTCGCCCTCGAGCCGGGCGTGGCCGCGGACCAGGGTGATCCCGCGCTTCTCGATCCACGGCAGCTGAACCGAGTCATCCAGATCGTGGATCACCTCGTCGCGCCTTTTCAAGACGATCGCTGGGTCGAGCTTGCCGGTGGTGGCCTCACGAGCCCCGGGAACGCGCTGCACCTCGGCCAGCAGCTCGGCCGGGCGCAGCAGGGCCTTCGACGGCATGCAGGCCCAGAACGCGCACTCGCCTCCGACGAGCTCACGCTCTACCAGCGCCACGTCGAGACCCTCGGCGGCCAGCTGTGCGGCACACACCTCGCCGGCGGGTCCGGCCCCGATCACGATCGCATCATGGTCACCCATCCGCCCCGAACCGTAGACGACGTCGGTTCCTGGACTCAGGTCACTTCGCGCAACCTCCCGGTGTGCACCTCATAGACGAAGCCCCGGATCGAGTCCTTGCGGGGGATGAACGGCGAGGCCTCGATTCTCGCGATTGACTGGCGCACGTCCTGATCGAGGTCTGTGAACGCCTCGGCCGCCCACCCCGGCTTGATCCCGGTCTCTGTCTCGATCGAGGCCTTGAAGTCGTCGTCGGTGAAGGTGAGCATGCCGCACTCGGTGTGGTGGATGAGGATGATCTCCTCGGTCCCCAGCAGCCTCTGGGAGATAGCCAGCGAGCGAACCGCGTCATCGGTCACCACGCCACCGGCGTTGCGGATCACATGCGCATCACCCGCTTGTAATCCGAGCATGCTGTAGATGTCCAGCCGCGCGTCCATGCACGCGACGACCGCGACCTTCCTGGCGGGCGGGCCCGGCAGGTGTCGCTGGTCAAACGACGACGCGTGGCGCTCGTTGTTGGCGAGAAGATCGTCGGTCTGGCTCATCGGATGGGGCTCCTCTGCTCGGGTGCTGGTGGGTGCGCGGCGGGTGCTGGCCGGCTGTTACATGCCCTTCAAGCTACGGTGTTCACGGTGAGCGGCCCGCCGACGACCTCTGCAGCCGACAGGCGGCGGCTGGTGTTCGATCTGGCGCTGCGGCTGCGCGAGCGGGTGCTGCCCGAGCTCGGCTCCCATGCCGGCCGCGCCTGGGCTACCGGCGGCGCCGGCGGGGACATCACGTTTGCCGTCGACGAGGTCGCCGAAACGGCATTGGTGGAGTTCCTGGCTGAGCGCGCGCCGCGGGTGGCGTACTACTCCGAGGATCGTGGGCTGGTCGCCGGCGGCGACGCTATCGAGGTGCTGGTCGTCGATCCGATTGACGGGACGCGGCCGGCGATGGCCGGGCTCGAGTCGGCCTGCGTGGCGGTGGCGCTGGCGCCGCTCGGAGACGGCGAGCCGGCGATGGCCGACGTCAGCACCGCCTGCGTGGTCGAGATCAAATCGGGTGAGTGGTTCGTCGCGGCCCGCGGGGAAGGGGTGGCGCGGTCGCGCGGGCAGGTGCGCCTGAGCGCCAACGAGGACCCGCGGCGGATGTTCTGGAGCTACGGCTTCCGCGGTCGTCCGGTCCGCCCGACAGTCGAGGTATTGGCCGAGCTGATCGACGGCTCCTCGGTTCGCGGTGGCACGTTCGAGCTCGGTTCCCAGGCCTTCTCGATGACCCGGGTGGTCACCGGCCAGCTCGACGCGGTGATCGAGGTAGGTTCGCGCCTGATCGACGAGATCCCCGGGATGCGCGAGGAGTTCGAGCGCATCGGCGGCGGAGAGGTGCTCAACAACTCCCCGTACGACCTCGCCGCTCCGTGGCTGTGCCTGCGTGAGGCGGGCGGAATCGTCAGCGACGGCTGGGGACGACCGCTGGACGGCCACCGGCTGCTGGGCTCGGGTCACGAGTACCAGATGTCATCGATCTCGGCCGCAAACGCCGGACTGCACCGGTTGCTCGTGCAGGCCATCGACGCCGGCGTCGCGCGGCTGCGCACGCTGCGCGGCTGACGAGACGTTTATCTTCTCGGTCAAACGCTCCTATCTGGCAATGCTGCAGCCCGTCTCCGTCGCCCAGAAGCACCTCTCGGATTACACGAGCATCGTCGGTCGTCCGCTGGTCGACGAAATCCGCGAGCGCGCGGAGCGCCTAGCGGGCAAGCGGATCCTGCACCTGTCGGCAACCGCGTTCGGCGGCGGCGTATCGGAGATCCTCTACACGCTGATTCCGCTGATGATGGACGTCGGCCTGGAGTGCGAATGGCAGGTGATCTACGGGCGCGAGGAGTTCTTCAACGCCACCAAGCTGATGCACAACGCGCTCCAGGGCGCCCCCCAGCCGCTCAGCGACGAGGATTGGGACACCTGGATGCGCTACAACGAGATCAACGCCCGGGAGCTGACCGGTGACTGGGACGTGTGCATCGTGCACGATCCCCAGCCGGCAGCGCTCGCGTCGCTGGTCGGCGATCGCGCCCGCCACTGGGTGTGGCGCTGCCACATCGATCTCTCGACCCCCAACGAGGCGACGCTGGGGCGGTTTGTCCCCCACCTGGATCCGTATCAGGCAGCGGTTTTCCACATGCCCGACTACGTCCCGCCGAGTGTCGATGGGCGGGCGCACATCGTGCCGCCGGCGATCGACCCGCTGGCTCCCAAGAACATGGCCTTCTCGCCCGAGGATGCGGTCTACATCTGCCAGCAGTTCGGGATCGACGTCGACCGGCCGCTGCTGTGCCAGGTGTCGCGCTTCGATCCCTGGAAGGACCCCCTGGGCGTGATCGACGCCTACCGACTGGTCAAGGAGCAGATGCCCGAGATCCAGCTGGCGCTCGTGGGCTCGATGGCCACCGACGATCCCGAGGGGTGGGACTACTTCAACGCCACCGTCGCCCACGCCGACGGGGACCCCGACATCCACATCCTCAACAACCTCAACAACGTCGGGGCGATCGAGGTCAACGCATTCCAGTCACACTGCGATGTCGTGATCCAGAAATCCAAGCGCGAAGGATTCGGGCTGACCGTGACCGAGGCGATCTGGAAGGCCAGGCCGTTCGTCGGCGGCGCCGTCGGGGGAATCCCGCTGCAGGTGTCAGACGGCGAGAGCGGCTTTCTGGTGTCCAACGTGGAGCAGACCGCGGAGCGTTCGTTGGAGATTCTCACCGATCCGAGGCTTGGCAAGAGGCTCGGGCTGGCGGGCAAGGAGAGCGCGCGGCGGCGATTTCTGACGCCGCGGCTCCTGCGTGACTGGCTCGAGCTGCTCGAGCGCCTCGAGGCGTGATCGAGTGACCTCCGCTGACACCCCTCTGGTGCTGGTCTCCAACCGCGGTCCGGTCACCTTCCAGCCCGACGGCAACATCAAGCGGGGCACCGGGGGGCTGGTGACGGCGCTGATCGGGCTGGCCTCGCACCGCCCCGTCACCTGGGTGGCGTCGGCGATGACCGCAGAGGACGTCACCGCGGCCGAGCTCCACGACGGGCGACCGTTTCCGGTCACCTCGCCGGACGGCGACGAATACCGGGTCAAGCTGGTGGCCTCCGACGCGCACGCCTACGACGGCTTCTACAACATCATCGCCAACCCGATGCTGTGGTTCATCCAGCATTACCTGTGGGATCTCTCAAACGCACCGGATATCCGCCGCAACGAGACCGAGGCGTTCGAGTTCGGCTACAACGCCGTCAACGAGGACCTGGCCCGCGCGGTGCTCGAAGAGGTGGATGACGTGGAGAAGCCGATCGTGATGGTCCACGACTACCACCTGTACACGCTTCCGGGGCTGATCCGCCAGCAGCGCCCCGACGCCTTCCTGCACCACTTCGTCCACATCCCTTGGAGCCAGTCGGATTCATGGCGCGTGTTGCCGACCGTGATCCGCAACGAGATCTACGAGGGCATCCTGTCCAACGACATCATCGGCTTTCACACCCGTTCCTACCGCCACAACTTCCTGCAGTGCTGCCGCGACCTGACTGACTGCGCGGTGGACTTCGAGGCCGGCATCGTGAGGGTCGGTGACCGCGAGGTGTGGGTCCGGGCCTATCCGCTGCCGATCGACTCCGGCGCGGTCCAGGCGGTGGCCAACCGCCCCCGGGTGCACGAGTTCGAGGGCGAGCTGCTGCGCCGCCGCCGCGATCATCTGATCCTGCGCGTGGATCGCGCCGACTTGAGCAAGAACGTGCTGCGCGGCTTCAGCGCCTTCGACGTTTTCTTGGAACAGCACCCCGAGTTCCACGAGAAGGTCACCTTCATCGCCCAGCTGATGCCGTCGCGGACTGACGTGCCCGAGTACGCGGAGTACCTCGAGCGGATCGAGGCCGTGGTGGCGGTCGTCAACCACCGCCACGGCTCGCCTGACTGGATGCCGATCCAGCTCAAGCTGCGCGACGACCTCGAGGAGGCGGTCGCTGCCTACAAGCACTACGACGTGCTGATCGTCAACGCCATGTTCGATGGGATGAACCTGGTCGCCAAGGAAGGGCCGATGGTCAACGAGCACGCCGGCGTTTCGGTGCTGTCTGAGAACACCGGCGCGCACGAGGAGCTCGGCGAGTACGCGCTGTCGGTCAACCCGTTCGACATCCAGGCGCTGGCCGACTCGATCCATGCTGCGTTGACGATGCCCATGCGGGAGCGCCGGCGCCGGCACGAGGGGCTGAAGTCGATCGTCACCGCGCGCAATCCGGGCGACTGGGTTGACGAGCAGCTGTCCGATATCCGGGCCAAGGGGCGGGGGTAGGCGCGGCTGGGCTGGTCGCGAGGTCGCGGCGGGATCGGGGCCGTTGTACCCGTGCAACTCGTGGAGGATCCGCACCGACCCGTTGGATCCTCCACAAGCTGCAGCGCCAGCGGGACATGCGTGGAAGATCCGGATAGGTGGTGCGGATTCTCCACGTTGTGCACGCGCGGGGACGGCGGGTCTAGTTTCTAGTTGAGGGTGCGGCCCTCGCTTAGCAGCGTGATGTAGTGGGCGATCCGCTTGGCCCGGCCGGCGGGCGTGCGGACGTTGTGCAGGCGGTACAGGAACGCGTAGCGCCGGCTGCCGGTGAGCGTGGCGAAGAACTCCCGTGCCGCCGGGTTGGCCTCGAGGGCCTTCGCAAAGTCTGGCGGAACGGTCGCCCGGCTCTGCGGCTCGTAGGCCTCCTCCCAGCGCCCGTCGGCCTGCGCCGCCCTGACCTGGGCCAGACCTGGCGCGCGCATACGTCCCTCACTGATCAGCTTGGTCGCCTTCGCGCGGTTGAGCTGCGACCACTTGCTTCGGGGCCCGCGGGGCATAAAGCGCTGGAGATAGAAGGAGTCGTCGTAGCCGTTGCGGCGCCCGTCAATCCAGCCGTAGCAGATGGCCGTATCGAGCAGGTCCTGATAGTCGATCGTCGGGAGCTTCGACCCCTTCTTGGCGAGCTTGAGCCAGACACCATCCGAATCAGCGTGGTGCTCTCGCAGCCACTGCTCCCAGTCGGTCAGGGTGGTGCAGTGCATGATGTCGCCGTCGGGCGGAGCTGAAGGCTTGGCTGCGATAAGGCCATGTTGGCACCCGCTATAGTCGTCCGCCGCCCGCGACGGGCTTGCCGCTATGCCTGAGCACACTCCGCTGTACGACCTGATGATCGTCCTCTCGACTGCCGTCGAGGACGATCGCCGCGCGAAGATCCTCGCCGACGTCGAGGCCCAGATCACCGCCGCCGGGGGGACCGTGGAGCGCAATGACGACTGGCGCACGCGAGCGCTGGCATACGAGATCAGGCATCAGCGCGAGGGCGAGTACCACCTGATCCAGTTCACCGGTGCCGGGACGCTGATCGAGGCCGTCTCGCACAACCTGCGGATCGATGACGCGGTGCTGCGCTTCCGGATCATCAAGGTCCTGCCGGGCACTCCGCCCCCGCCTGACGCGGCACCCCCGGTCGCTGCCCCAGCGCCGGCGGCCGCCGAGTCCTAGCCGCCGTCAGGGCGAGTCCTTTAGCCGCTGCCGGCCCTAGCGATAGCTCGAGGATCGCGACTCGAGCAGCGTTTCTATTCGCTAGGCGCACTTTTGCTGCACGAGTCGGGCATGGCGCCCCGGGTGTAAGCAAACCGTGACGAGCAGCGTCAATTCGCCGCCAACTCAAACGTTTCTGACCATTTTCCGTCCACGGCGCGGGTAGCCGCCTGACCTCCCCATAGACTCGGCAGCGAGCTTTCATCGTTCCGGGAAAGGAGCCAAGAGCAATGGCAGGCACCAACATAAACCGCGTGATCATCACCGGAAACCTGACCAAGGATCCGGATCTGAGTTCGGTCTCGTCGACCGGCACCTCGGTGTGCTCGCTCCGGGTCGCTTGCAACGGCCGGCGCAGGAACCCCGAGACCAACCAGTGGGAGGACCAGCCCAACTACTTCGATGTCACCGTCTGGGGTGCGCAGGGCGAGAACTGCGCCAAGTACCTGAGCAAGGGACGCCCGGTCGCGATCGACGGCCGGCTACGGTGGCGCGAGTGGACCAGCCCCGAGGGGCAAAAGCGCCAAGCGGTCGATATCATCGCTGAATCCGTGCAGTTTCTCGGCGGGCGTGAGGACGCTGGCAGCGGGAACGGGTTCTCGAGCAGCGTTCGCGCGACTGAGAGCGACGTCCCGATCGACACCGGCGACTTCGAGCGCACTCCGGTGAGCGCGGGGGCAGACGAGGACATCCCGTTCTAGAGCCGAGACGCGTGCACAAGAGAACAACGAGCTAGGCTGAATCCAAGTGGCGAAGCAACGCAGACGACCGGTGCGCCGGCGCGATCGAAAAGGTGGGCCGACTTCGGCCCGCCGCAAGTCGTGCCCGTACTGCCGCGACAAGATCGATCAGGTGGATTACAAGGACGTGTCGATGTTGCGCCGGTTCATATCCGAGCGCGGCAAGATCCGCTCCCGGCGGATCACGGGCGCGTGCCGGCGCCATCAGAGCCAGGTCGCGCGCGCGGTCAAGCGTGCCCGCGAGCTCGCCCTGCTCCCGTACGTCGCTGAGGGAAGCGATCATCGGGGCGGCCGCGGCGACCGCGACCGCGGCGACGGCGACCGCGACCGCTGAGCCGAGGAAGTCGGAGATGCCCCAGGCAATCCTGCTCGAAGACGTGGAGCCGCTCGGCGAGCGCGGAACAGTTGTCGACGTCTCAGCCGGCTATCTGCGCAACTACCTCGTGCCGCGTAAGCTCGCCGAGCCGGCCACGAGCTCGTCGATCAAGATTGCCCAGAAGCGCCGGGAGGACGCGGAGCGAGCCATCCGTGAGGCCGAGGAACGCTCCCGAGAGAGCGCAGCCGTGCTCGGGCGAACCGTGCTCACGATCCCCCAGCAGGCCGGCGAGGATGGGCGTCTGTTCGGCTCGGTGACGACGCAGGACATCGCAGATGCGATTCGCGACGCCCGCGGAATCCGCGTGGATCGACGCAAGATCCACCTCGAAGAGCCGATCCGTCACGTCGGCACCTACATGGTGGTGGTCGAGATCGCCGACGAGGTGATGGCGACGGTCAAGACCATGGTCGTCGCTGCTTAGCTGGCTGTTCTGGAGCGAGCAAGGCGCGCGGTGCACGCGCAGGAATTGCGTTGGGGCGCGGTGTGTTCGTGATGGCGCGAGCGAAGCGACCTGCGCGTGACCGCGACCTTGCTCGCCCAGGAGATGCGTCGCAGCTGACCATGGCCTCCGACTCGTCTGGATAAGGCAACGAGCCCGCCAAGCAAATCACGCCCGTTACGCACACGAAGGCGTCGGGGAGGGGGCGGGGAAGGTGTCGTCATCGGCGCGGTCGCGTCGCCTGCGCCCAGCCAGCGCTCCGCGCCGACATCTAGCGTCTCCGCGCCGCATGACGATCGCCTTGCCCGGCCCAGACCAGAACCGCCCGAACAAACCCTTCGCATCAAGCGGGAACGAGTCCGTCGCTCACGCCGCCCCCAAACCTAGACTCGCTCCTCGGCCATGAGCAGCGTCCCGAACATCGCCGTCCCGCCCCACAACCTCGAGGCCGAGAAGTCGGTGCTCGGGGCGGTGCTGCTCGACGAGCGCCACCTGCACGCGCTGCTGGTGGAAGAGCAGCTGCGGCCCGAGCATTTCTACCGCGAGCAGTACGGCGCCGTGTTCGCGGCGATGCTGTCGCTGTATGAGGGGGACCACAAGATCGATCACCTGACCGTTGCCGAGACGCTGAAGCAGAACGGCAAGCTCGACGAGGTCGGGGGAGTCGAGGCGATCGACGAGCTCGCGGGCTGGGTCCCGGCCGCGGGACACGCCCGGGAGTACGGACGGATCGTCCGTGACAACGCGCAGATGCGAGCACTGCTGACAACGACCTACGAGATCCAGGCGAGCGTGCTGTCACGCGAGGCGCCCGCCCGCGATCTCGTCGAGCGGGCCGAGCGCTCCGTGCTCGAGGTGGCACACGACGACCGCCAGAAGAAGATCCGCTCGATCGGCGACATCCTGCACGAGGAGACTGACAAGCTCCACCGCCTCTCGATCGCCAAGACGCCGCTGACCGGGACGCCGTCGGGCTTCAAGGATCTGGATGAGAAGACCGGTGGCTTTCAGCCCGGCAATCTGATCGTGATCGCCGCTCGACCGTCGATGGGCAAGTCAGCGTTGGTGGCCAACATCGCCGAGCACGCGGTGCTCGCGGGACATCCGGTCGTCCTGTTCTCGCTCGAGATGTCCGAGTCCGAGCTCGCGCAGCGCTTCGTCGCCTCCCAGGCTCGAATCAAGGGCGAGGATCTGCGCCGCGGCAAGGTGGCCGAGCAGCGCTGGCCGAAGATCCTCGAGGCCTGCCAGCGTCTGTCCCAGGCACCGCTGTACGTCGACGATTCAAGCGACACCGGCGTGCTCGAAGTGCGAGCCAAGTCGCGCCGCCTGCACGGCCGACTCGAGGGCGGCCTGGGGCTGATCATCGTCGACTACCTGCAACTGATGCGCCATGAAGGGCGCGTCGAGAGCCGCGTCGAGCAGGTGGGGCAGATCAGCCGAGGCCTCAAGGGGCTGGCCCGTGAGCTAAACGTACCGGTGATCGCGCTGTCTCAATTGAGCCGCGCAGTCGAGCAGCGCGGCGGCGAGAAGAAGCCGATCCTTTCCGATTTACGAGAATCCGGTCAAATCGAGCAGGATTCAGATTTGGTGATGTTCATCTACCGCGAGGAGTACTACGAGAAGGAATCCGAGCGTCCCGGCGAGGCCGACATCATCATCGCCAAGCACCGCAACGGGCCGATCGGGGATGTGGTGCTGACGTTCCAGAAGGAGTACCCGAAGTTCATGAACTACGCCGGGGAGCGATTCGCTCCGTGAACGAGCAGTGTCCGTTTGAGCTCTGCGACGGAACCGGGTTCCGGTACGACGAGCAGACCAACACCGCCTATGACTGCCGGTGCCGTCCGCAGCGAGTGGCGCGCGCAAAGGCGCGGAGCCTGTCGGCGGTCATTCCTCGCCGCTATCGCGACGTCTCGTTCGACCGTCCGCCGGTGAGCGAGATCGAGCCGGCGATCGTCGCGGCGACGCGACGACTACGCAAACACGATCGAGGATCAGCTCGACGCCGGACGCGGGCTGTGGTTCATCGGGCCGCCCGGAACCGGCAAGACCACGCTCGCGATGCTGGTCTCCAAGGCGGCGCTCAAGGCCGGGCGCTCCGTCGCGATCTATTCGTTGCCGCGACTGCTGAACGAGATCCGCGACACCCACCGCTCTGAGCGCTCGCACGTCGACCTGCTCGACCGCTTGACAGAGGTCGACCTGCTGCACGTCGACGACGTGGGCGCCGAGCGAACGACGGACTGGGTGCTCGAAGAGCTCTACTCGATCGTCAACGGCCGCTACGAGGACGAGCGCTCGATCGTGATCACCACCAACATCACCAACCCACGACGAGCTCCGAGAGCAGATCACCGCGCGCACGGTTTCACGCCTCGCCGAGATGTGCGATCCGCTTCCGCTCGATGGCGAAGATCACCGGATGGACCTCAGGACGGCCTGACCCCGGCACCGTCGAGCCCCAGCAGACCCGCGGCGACCAGCCATCGCCGCAACTCCGCGGCGCACCGAAAATGAACGGCCTGCATCCCGACGCTGCGGGCGGCGTCCAGGTTCGGCACCGAGTCGTCGACCATCACGGTCCGTCGCGCACATAGTCCGAAGCGGCGCAGCAGGCGACGGAAGATCTCCGGGTCGGGTTTTGCCACGCCCTCGTGAGCCGAGACCACGGTGCCGTCGAACCACCGCATGAATTCAAATCGGCTGCGCCGCAGCGGATAGGTCTCGGCTTCCATGTTGGTCAGCGCATAACAGGGAACCCCGGCGCGCTTCAGCGAGGCCAGGAGCGCCACCGCCCCCGGGATCTCTCCGGCGATCATCTCCTCGCTGCGCGCACCCCAGGCCATGATCAGCTCGCGCTGCTCGGGATGGGCGGCGGCCAGTTGGGCGCACGATCGAGCCACCGGGACGCCGCGGTCGTGCGCGGCGTGCCACTGCAGCGTGCACACCTCGGCCAGAAAGCGCTCCATCTCCCGCTCGTCGTCGAACAGCTTGCGATACAGGTAACGCGGATCCCAGTCGAGCAGGACACCGCCGATGTCGAACACGACGGCGTCGATGCAACCGGGAGCAGGATGTCCGTCCATCGCCCGAGCTTGTCACGGAACGCTCGGACCCGAGTGGGCCGAACCAGCACCCAACCGAAACACCCCCACCCCCAACGTACACTGAACCCGCGATGCCAGGAATCGTGATCGTAGGCGCCCAATGGGGCGACGAGGGAAAAGGAAAAGTGACTGACATGCTCGCCGAGCGAGCCAATGCGGTCGTGCGCTTCCAAGGTGGCAACAACGCCGGACATACGATCGTCCGCAACGGCCAGACCTGGAAGCTGCACCTGATGCCCTCGGGCATCCTGCACCCAGGAAAGCTGTGCGTGATCGGCAACGGGGTGGTGATCGATCCCAAGGTCCTGACCGACGAAATCGATGAGCTTCGCCGCCGCCGGATCGATATCCAAGCCCTGCGGATCTCCGCCAACGCCCACCTGATCATGCCCTACCACCTGATGCTCGACCACGCGGGCGAGGCAAAGCTCGGCAAGCTCGAGATCGGGACAACGCGCCGCGGGATCGGCCCCTGCTATGCCGACAAGGCGGCGCGCCTGGGGATCCGCATGCAGGACCTGCTCGACGAGAAGATCCTCAAGAAGAAGATCGTCGCGGCACTCGAGCCAAAGCGGTTCTCGCTGCGCCCGTACGCCAAGGACCCAGCGCTCGACCTGCAGTCGATGACTGACGAGTACATGACCTATGGCCACGTGCTGGAGCCCTACATCGCGGACACCTCGAGGCTCGTGCTCGAACGGCTCGACAGCAACGAGACGGTCGTGTTCGAAGGGGCCCAGGGGGCACTGCTCGATATCGACCACGGCACGTATCCGTTCGTCACCTCCTCCAACCCTGTTGCCGGCGCGGCGTGCATCGGCGCCGGCGTCGGCCCCAAGGACATCGACGAGGTCTGGGGTGTCGCCAAGGCCTACCTCACGCGCGTCGGCGCCGGACCCTTTCCCACCGAGCTCGACGGTTCGCTCGCCGATGAGATCCGTGAGCGCGGTGGCGAATACGGGACCACCACCGGCCGGTCACGCCGCGTCGGGTGGCTGGACCTGGTCGCGCTCCGCTACGCCGCGCGGCTCAACTCGCTGACCGCGCTGGCGATCACCAAGCTCGACGTGCTGTCCGGGCTGGACCCGATCCCGGTCTGCACGAGCTACCGCAGCGACGAGGGCGCCGAGCTCGAGCACTTTCCCTACCACCAGAGCGTGCTGCATCATGCGGCGGGTGAGTATGTCGAGCTGCCCGGCTTCGACGAGGATCTGAGCGAGTGCAGGACCGAAGCTGACCTGCCCGCCGCCGCGCGCAACTATCTGCACTTCATATCGGAGTTCGTGGGCGTGCCGATCGCGCTGGTGGGGGTGGGTCCGGGTCGCGAGCAGGTGATCTGGACCGGGGGCGACTAGCTCGGCGTCGCGAGCAGGTGATCTGGCCCGAGGGCGGTTAGCTCCGCCGGTCCCGGCCCTACACGTCGTAGTGCTCGATCAGATCCTCGTCGGCCACGCGCCGCACCACCCGCGCCGGCACGCCCATCACCACCTCGCGCGCGCCGACGTCACGGGTCACGACCGCCCCCGCTGCGACGAACGCCTCCTCGCCGATCTCCACCCCCGGGGTCAGGACTACGCCGCCGCCGATCCGACAAGCCCGTCGCAGAGTCACCCCCAACAGCGGCTCGCCGGGAGGGTGGCGTCCCATCGCGTGGTCGTTGGTGGTGATCACGCCCGGGCCGAGGAACACCTCGTCCTCGACCACCGACCCGCCGGTCACGTACACCAGCGTCTGGATTAGCACCCGCTCACCGATCGTCACGTCGTTGTCGATCGTCGAACCCCGCCCCACGACTGACCGCGCTCCGATCAGCGACCGCTCGCGGATCTGCGTCTGGTCGCCGATGATCGTGCCCGCACCGATGCCAGCCGAGGCGTAGACCACCGCACCGGCGCAGATGGTGACGCCGTCGGCGACGCTCAGGCCACCGCTCTGGGGACCGGCAGCGCTTGACCCGGGGCGCAGCCGCGGCCGCTTGCCGAGCACGGTCCCGTCTTCGACCACGCACTCCGAACCGATCTGCGTACCGGCGTGGATCACCGCCCCGGCACCGACGCTCGACCCCGGCCCGATGCTGACTCCCTCGTAGATCACCGTACCCGGCGCGACCGCGACGTCGTCGGCGATCGTCGCGCTGGGCGAGATGTGAGCCAACAGCGGCGGCGCCGGCTCAGCCACCGGTGACTTCACTTCCGCGCCGAGAGCTCTCCAGCGAGCGCTCCAGGGCCTCGAGCACGCGCACGACGCGCAGACCGCTGACCCCGTCCGAGCGCGGTCGTGTCCCGCTCAACAAACAGTCGATGAAGTGCTCGCACTCGATCCGCAGCGGCTCCTGGTTGGCGATCCGCGGCGAGAAGATGTCCCCGCTGCGAGTGATGTATTCGCCGTAGGTGCGTGCGTCCTCGTCGAAGCCCTTGTCGTACACGGTCAGCTTGCGCTCGAGCTCCATGTCGTCAAAGGTGGCCATCCGGCGCGATCCCACGACTGTGAACCGCCGCTCCTTGTGCGGGTCAAGCCACGACAGGTGCAGGTGAGCGGTCAGCCCTGAGGCAAAGCGCATGAAACAGAAGACCACGTCCTCGACGCCTTCGCGGACGTATGCCTCACCGTGGGCCACAACCTCGGTCGGCTCCTCGTCGGCGAGGTACAGCACGACTGACACGTCGTGGGCCCCCAGGCTCCAGAGCGCGTTCTCGTCGGCGCGCAGCTTGCCGAGGTTGAGGCGATTGCCGTAGATGTAGAAGATCTGGTCGCCGAGCTCGCCCGAGTCTGTGAGCTCCTTGAGCTTCGCCACCCCCGGGTGGTACTCGAGCAGATGACCGACCATCAACACACGCTCTGCCTCCAGCGCCGCGGCCACCGCCAGCTCGGCGTCGGTGACGGATTGCGCGAGCGGCTTCTCCACGAAACAGTGCTTGCCGGCTCTAAGCACTGCGGTGGCGAGCTCGGCGTGGGTGGGCACCGGTGTCGCCAGCGCGATCGCGTCGAGCGCCGGATCGGCGAGCAGCTCGTCGAGGTCGGCGACCATCGGCACCCCCGGGAACATCGGTCCCACACGCGCGCGCGCCAGCTCAGAGGGGTCACAGCAGCAGGCCAGCTCGCAGCCCTCGATCGCGGCGAAGTTGCGCGCCAGGTTCGGGCCCCAGTAACCCAGGCCGGCGACGGCGACACGCACCGCCCGGCTCATCCAGTCGACCCCGACACGACCCTCATGGCGACAGCAGTGTAAGCGCCGTCACGACACGTTCCCCGGCCCGGCCGTCGCCGTAGAGCCGGGGATGGGTGGCCGGGGGGCGGCGCTCGAGCGCCGCCACCGCCGCGTCGGGGTCGAGGTCCACGAGCACGTTCCAGCCCTGTTGCACGGTCTCCGTCCACTCCGTGCGCGTTCGCAGCGTGATGCAGGGAACGCAGGCCAGATAGGCCTCCTTCTGCAGCCCGCCCGAGTCGGTCACCACCGCCCGGGCGTTACACAGCAGCGCCGCCAGCTCGAAGTAACCCAGCGGCTCGGTCACCGTGACTCCCGGCGCCTGGCTGAGCCGGTCGAACAACATCCCCCTCTCGCGCAGCCGCGCCTGGGTCCGCGGGTGCAGCGCTACCAGAACCGGCAGCGGCAGCGCGCACAGCAATGACACCAGCCGCGCCAGCCGCGCAGGATCATCGACATTGCCGGCCCGGTGCGCGGTGGCGAGCACGTAGCCGCCGGGGTGCAGGCCACGCGCCGAGACCAGGTCGGTGCGGTCGCGGGCGCGCGCCTGCGCCTTTACAGCGACGTCGATCATCACATCACCGACCAGCTCTGTGAGACCGCGGACTCCCTCCTGGCGCAGGTTAGACATCGCCACCTCGCTCGAGCACAGCAGCAGGGCGCTGGCATGGTCGACCAGCACGCGGTTCAGCTCCTCCGGCATCGAGCGGTCAAACGAGCGCATTCCGGCCTCGACGTGGACGACGGGAATCGCCGCCTGGGCGGCGGCGAGCGCGCCGGCGAGCGTCGAGTTCGTGTCCCCGTAGACGAGCACGACGTCGGGCGACTCGCGTTCGAGGACCGGCTCGAGCGCGGTCAGCATCCGGGCGGTCTGGGAAGTGTTTGTCCCGAGCGCCACGCCCAGCTGCTCGTCGGGTGCGGGCAATCCAAGCTCGGCGAAGAAGATCGCCGACAGCCGATCGTCGAAATGCTGACCGGTGTGCACCAACAGCTCCTGATGGGTCTCTCGCAGCGTCGGGGAGACCGCCGCCGCCTTGATGAACTGCGGACGGTTTCCGATTACGGTGAGGACCTTCACCCGGCGAGCTCTGCCCGGATGCGCGCGCTGACCGCCGCCGCCGCGCCGGCGGTCACCGCCCCGTCGCCGTCAAACGATCGCTCGTCGACGGCCACGACCGGCTGCACTTCTCGCGTGGTGGAGGCGATGAACACCTCGTCGGCGGCCAGCAGCTGCTCGAGCGGGCAGACGCGCTCCTGCGCGCCCGCGACCTCGATCACCAGTGCTCGGGTGATCGAGGCAAGTATGTGCTCGTCGAGCGGCGGGGTGAGGATCTGTCCGTCCTGCACCCAGAAGATCGAGCTCGTGGGCGCTTCCAGGACGCGCCCGTGAGGGGTCACCAGCAGCGCCTCGTCGTAGCCCTGCTCGCGGGCCAGCCGGCCGGCCAGCATGTTGGCCGCGTAGGAGAGCGACTTGACGCCATCGAGGATCCGCGTCGGTGAGTAGGTGACGGACTTCAGCCGCAGGCGGTCCGGAATCTCCGTAAGCGGCTCGGTCATCAGCAGTCGCCGACCTCCGCGCGTGAGCATGATCCGCAACTCCTCGTGGTCTTCGCCCGGGCCTGCGTGGGCGAGCAGTCGGTTCGCATCGGCACGGACCGCTTCGACGTCGATCGCAAGGCGCAGGTTGTCAGCCGAGCGTCGCAGCCGCGCGAGGTGAGCCTCGAGGGCGAACGGCTGCCCGTCGTAGACGCGCACCACCTCGAACACCCCGTCGCCGCGGATCAGCCCCTCGTCGGTGGCCGGGATCATCGCCTCCGCGACGGGCATGATCTCGCCGTCCAGCGAAGCCAGCGAGTTGACGCCCTGGGCGCTCACCCCGCCCAGACGGCCTCGCCCGCCCTGGTCCAGACGTCCGCCAAGCGGACGATCGTCGCCGCCGCGGAGGCCATGTCATTGACCGAGGCCCACTCGCGCACCGAGTGAAACTCGTGCCCGCCGGTGAACAGGTTGGGGGTCGGAAGTCCCATCTCGCTGAGCCGGGAGCCGTCCGTGCCGCCGCGGATGGGGGTGCGGACCGGCTCGATTCCCTCGGCCCGGATGGCCGCCTCGGCCGCGTCCACGATGTGGGGCACGGCGTCGATGTATGAACGCATGTTGCGGTACTGCCGGCGGACATCGATCTCCATGCGAGCCCGCGGATGCCGGTCGAGCACCTGCTGTGCCGTGCGCTCGAACAACTCCACATGTTCATTGAGACGTTGCTCGTCGAAGTCGCGAACGATCGCGCGAAGGTGAGCCTCGCCCGCAGTTGCCTGCAGCGAGTAGGGATGGATGAATCCCTCCCGTCCGGATGTGGTCTCGGGGGACAGACCATCCGACGGCAGCGCGCTCAGGAGCTCCGCAACGATCCGCACAGCGTTGACGAGCTTGCCGGTCGCCTGGCCAGGATGGACGTCGACCCCGCGGATCGTGACCGTCAACTCGCATGCCGAGAACGTCTCATCCTGAAGCTCGCCGGTGTCAGAGCCATCCAGCGTGTACGCGCAGGAGGCGCCGAAGCGCTCGATGTCGAACAGCGTGGCGCCCTCGCCGATCTCCTCGTCCGGGGTGAAAGCCACCCGCAGCGTGGGGCGCGGGAGCTCCGGATGCGCCGCCAGATACGCGATTGCGGCGACGATCTCAGCCACCCCGGCCTTGTCGTCGGCGCCCAGCAGCGTGTCCCCGCTCGAGGTGACGATGTCGTGGCCACGCTTGCTGAAAAGCTCGGGCATCGTCTCGGGGTCGAGTCGCGTGCCGGCGCGTGGAAGCTCGATCACCCCTCCGTCGTAGTTGCGGTGCACGATCGGCTGCACTCCGGCGCCCGGTGCGTCCGGGGTGGTGTCCATGTGCGCGATCAGCCCGATCACGGGCTGCTCGCCGTCACTGCCAGGGAGGGTCGCTGTCACATACCCGTTCTCGTCCAGTGACGCGTCGGTGAGTCCCGCGTCCAGCAGCTCGTCGACGAGCAGTCGCCCGAGCTCGAGCTGGCCCGGAGTGCTCGGCGAACCGTCACGGTCGCGTTTGGATTGGGTGTCGATCTGCACGTAGCGCACAAAGCGCTCCAACACATCCCCCGCCAGCGAGCCGGCGAGCTCTGACGTATAGCCGTTCTCGGGCATCGGCTTTCAGTATTTCAAGCTCACCTGGCTTTAGTCCGCGCCGCCCTGACTTGCTGTGAGCGAGAGCGGGTAAATGGATTCATAACCTAATGAGCTCCTCCCGCCCGACAGCCCCTGGCGCGCGCAATGGTGCGGCAGCCGCTGTCTCGCGCAAGGCGAGGCTGAGGCGCTCGGACTGCTCGGGCAGAGGTCTGCGTCGTCTCCGACGTGGACGAGGATTCTCGTACGTCGACAGCGCCGGGACCCCGGTCAAGGACCCCGAGGAGATCCTGCGCATCAAGGAACTGGCGATCCCGCCGGCGTGGAACGACGTTTGGATCTGCAGCGATCCGCTCGGTCATCTGCAGGCCACCGGGATCGACGCTGCCGGCCGCAAGCAATATCTCTACCACCCGCGCTGGCGCGAGCTGCGCGACCGCCAGAAGTTCGAGCGGATGATGAGGTTCGCGCAGGCACTGCCGGGGCTGCGCCGCCGACTGCTCTCCGACCTTGCCGGCGAGGAGCTCGACGAGCGGCGCGTGCTGGCCTGCTCGGTGCGCCTGCTCGACGTGGGTCTGTTCCGGATCGGAAGCGAGCAGTACGCCGACGAGGACGGCGGCCTGGGCCTGGCCACGGTCGCAAAGCAACACGTCAGGATCGAGAACGGTGGGCTGGTGTTCGACTACCCGGCCAAGGGCGGAATCCGCCGGGTCCAGGCGGTGAGCGACGAGCGCTGTCGCGCGGTGGTCTCCGAGCTCAAACGCCGCCGCGGAGGCGGCGACCAACTGCTCGCGTATCGCCTTAGCAGGCATTGGCACCCGCTTCACTCAGAGCAGATCAGCGAGTATCTCAAGGCTCAGATCGGCGATGAGTTCAGCGCCAAGGACTTCCGGACCTGGAACGCGACCGTGCTGGCCGCCGTAGCCCTCGCCGCCGATGGCCGGGAGTGCGCCAGCCAGCGCGCCCGACGACGCGCGATCGACGGAGCGGTGCGAGGCGTGGCTGAGGTGCTGGGCAATACGCCCGCGGTCGCGCGGCGCGCCTATATCGACCCGCGAGTCTTCGACCGCTACCTATCGGGCTGGACAATCGGCGGCGCGCTGGACCGGATCGGGAGTTTGAACGGCCCCGACGACCGCCAGCGGGTGCGTCTGGAAAAGGCCGTTCTCGAGCTATTGCACGACGATCGCAGCTCGCCGGCCGTGCAACACGTGACAATGCCAACGCGGACGTGATTTTGAAGTACGTTCTCGACTAGCTGGCGATCGGCCCCCGGCCTGTGATAGAACGGCGGTGTCTGCAACTTTGGGAGGTCAGCGATGGCGGTGATACAAACCACCGAGCCATTGGCAGTGACCGTCAGCTCGGCTGAGCTGTTCAGGCGTTGGCGCGACAAGCGCGACCGCCGCGCCCGAGAGATGCTGGTCGAACGGTTCCTGCCCCTGGCACGCAAGTTGGCGCGACGCTATACGGCGTCCAACGAGCCCGTTGACGACCTCGTCCAGGTCGCGAGCCTCGGGCTCGTCAAGGCGGTGGAGCGGTTTGACCCCGATCGGGGGTTCGCGTTCACCTCGTTCGCGGTGCCGACGATCGTCGGAGAGCTGAAGCGCTATTTCCGCGACACCGCTTGGGCGCTGCACGTGGACCGCAGCGCGCAGGAGCGGGCGCGCACGATCGCCGAGGCCCGGCGCGAGATCGGAGCGTTGCGTGGCCGCTCGCCGACAGTCGTCGAGCTCGCTGAGTACCTCGAATGCAGCAGCGAGAAGGTGCTCGATGGCCTGCAGACCGGCGAGGCCTTCGACACGGTGTCGCTCGACGCGCCGCGCCCGCTTGACCATGACCTCTCGAGCACGCAGCTCGATGCGATCGGCGACGAGGATGAGCGCCTCGGGCTTGTCGACGAGCAGGCGACGATCTTCGCCGCCGCCCAGCACCTCCCCAAGCGCGAACGCCAGATCCTGTACCTGCGCTTCAACGCGGACCTGACCCAGACCGAAATTGCCGACCGTGTCGGCGTTTCTCAGATGCAGGTCTCGCGTTTGCTGCGCCGTTCGCTGCAGAAGCTCAGAGAGATCTGCAACTAGGGGCGCTACGTGTCCGGGCGCTCGCTGGTGCGCTCGCTGTCGGCTTCGCCCGCCTCTGAGGCGCGCTCGTCCTCCTCACCTGACGGGGCATCCTCGAGCACCCGCCGGGCGGCGTGCACGTCTCCGTGGCTCGCATGCTCGACGAGCTCGCGCTCGGCCTCCTCGAACCCCTCGGCCTCGCCTTGACCCGCTTCCCGCAGCGGCTGCAGCGCCGGATCTTGCTCCTCATCGGTCACCGACGGCTCTGAGCTGGGCTGCCCGCCGATCGCGGCAGCCTCCGCGGCCGCTTCCTCCTCCTGGCGGCGTTCGAAATCTGACTCGGTCATCGATGTGCTCGCTCGATTGTCGCTGCTGCACCGGGAGCGCTTGCCCAGTAGGTCGCCGCCATGTCCTCGTCGCCGTGCCCGGCGTCCTCGACCGCCCGCAGGCGCTTCACCACGGCATCCATCACCGGAAGCTCGAGCCCGACATCGGCGGCCGCCGCGAGCAGGAGATCGCCGTCCTTGCGCGACAGCGAGAGTGCAAACGAAGCGTCGTCAAACTCCTTGGCCATCATCGCCGCCCCCTTTACGCGCGCATAAGGCAGATCGAGTGCACCATCCTTGACCGCTTCGAAGAAGAGCGCCGGGTCGACCTCGAGCGCCTCGGCCAGCGAAATCGTCTCTGCCAGGACCGCCACCACACCGACGATCCATCCGTTGACGACCACCTTGCAGCGTGTTGCGGCTCCCGCTGCGCCGAGCCACATCGTCCGTGAACCGACCGCCTCGAACACAGGTTCACATACGACGCGCGCGGAGTCAGGGCCAGCCGCGAGGATCACCAGCCGACCTTTCTCGGCGGGCTCTCGCGTGCCCAAAACAGGCGCATCGACGAGCGTTACGCCCATACGGTCAGCCAACTCTGCGCAACGCTCGATTCCGCTGATCCCGATCGTGCTCATCTGAATCCAGGTGCCCGAGCGCTCCAATGAGGGCAATGCCTCGGAGGCAACGTCGAGTACCGCGTCGGCGTCGCTGAGCATGGTGATCACCGTGCCGCAACCGCGTGTCGCCGCGCCCGGATCCTCGAACACCTCAGCGCCCTCCTGCACCAGCGGCTGGGCCCGCTGCACCCGCCGATTCCACGCCTGCACCGAGAAGCCAGCCGCCACGAGGTTGCGGGCCATCGGCCGGCCCATTGTGCCGGTGCCCAGGAAGGCCAACTTGGTCACCGCAGCGTCATACCCAGCCGGCGGGCGAGCAAACACCCCGCCTCTTGGCAGAGACGACAATCGTTTGCGAGCAGAACGAGGCGGTGCCGGCTCCCGGACGTCTGCGTGAGGACTCATGCACTACACAGCGCGTCGGTTATCAGTAGGCTCGCGCCCAACGTGCAGAGCGATTTCCGTGTGGACGTGCGTATGGAGGGGCGTGCGGCGATCGTCGCCGTCACTGGTGAGCTCGATCTCGCGTCGAGTCCCTAAGCTCGAACAGCGGCTCGACGAGGTCTGGGCCTCGGATGCCGAGCTGCTCGTGATCGACCTACGAGAGCTCGAGTTCATGGACTCCACGGGGCTGAGCATCATCGTCGGTGCCCAGCAGCGCCTGGGCGACTCCGGGCGCAAGCTGAGCGTCGTAAAGGGGCCCCCGCAGGTGCAGCGCCTGCTGGATCTGACCGGGGTGTCCGAGCGGCTCCAGCTCGTCGACACACCGGAACAAGTTCTGACAGGAGGCTGATCTGGCTGGCGCTAGCGCACTCGGCGAGCGCATCCTGAGCGGCCGCGGCCCAGAGTTCGCCGAGCTGTTGGAGACGCTGGGCGAAGCGATCACCATCCGTGACCCCCAGGACAAGCTGATCTACGCCAACCGCGCCGCGATCAAGCACCTGGGCTTCGAGACGCTGGATGAGCTCCTGCAGGTCCCGCTGGACTCGATCATGAACGATTACGTCGTCCACGACGAGCATGGCCGGCCGCTGGCGATGAGCGACATCCCATCGGTGAAGCTGCTGCGCGGCCAGTCGGCCGAACCGCTGCTGATCCATACGGTCAACCGGCGAACCGGTCAATCGCGTTGGGAGCTGCTCAAAACCGCCGGCCTGCGGGACGCCGACGGGAACCTGACCGCCGCCGTGACCGTGATCGAGGACCTGACCGCGGTCAAGACCGCCGAGGTGAAGATGCGGATCCTGTCTGAGGCCGGACGGGTTCTCGGCTCCACGCTCGACCTGCAGCAGACGCTCCAGAACGTCGCCGAACTGGCGGTCCCGGAGTTCGCCGACTGGTGCGTTGTGGATCTCATCGATCACACGCTCACCCGCGACCGACGGGCGATGGCCCACCGTGATCCCGCGCGCCGCGCGCTCGTGGCGCGCCTCAAGCAGTTTCAAGCGCGCGACCTCGATCCCGAATCGACGCTGGGCCGCGTGGTCCGCTCCGGCAAGCCCGAGCGCTTCTTCGAGATCAGCGGTGAGCAGCTGGCCGCAGTCGCTCGCGATCCAGAGGATCTGGCAATCCTGCGTGCGCTCGAGATCCGGTCTGTGATCGTGGTGCCGATGCGGGTGCGGTCACGGACGGTCGGGGCGATGACCTTCTGCACCGCAGAATCCCAGCGCCAGCTGACCGACGACGACCTCGACCTCGCCGAGCAGCTCGCCGGCCGCGCAGCGATTGCGGTCGAGACCGCGCGGCTGCACACGACTCTCAGCGGTGTCGCGGAGACGCTTGCGCAGAGCCTGATCCCCAGCGCGCCCCCGGAGGTCCCGGGATGGAAGCTGGCCGCGCTGTACCGTCCGGCCGGGGGCGAACAGCGAATCGAGGTCGGGGGCGACTTCTACGAGGTGTTCGATGCCGGCTCGGGCGCGATTGCCCTGATTGGCGATGTCACCGGCCACGGCGTGGCAGCGGCCACTCTGACCGCACTGATGCGGCATGGTGCGCGGTTCGCGAGCCGGCTCGAACCCCAGCCGGCGGCGATTCTGCACAGGCTCGACGAGGAGCTGCGCCAGCGTACGGGCGGAGCGCTGTGCACCGCTCTGTGCGCCCGCCTCGGCGCCGGCGTGCTGGCCTTGAGCTCCGCGGGGCACCCGCCGGCCCTGCTCGTCGACCCCGACGGCAGTGTGACCGAGGCGCCTGCCCCGGGGCCGCTGCTGGGCGCCTTCGACGATGCCCACTGGCGCGAGGAGGTCGTGTCAGTACACCCCGAAGGAATGGCCCTGTTCTATACAGACGGAGTCACCGAGACCGCGGGGACCGAGGAGCGCTTCGGGCGAGAGCGCTTGCGCCACCTGCTCGTCGAGCACGCCAGGGGCGAACCGAGCCAGCTGCTCGACGCACTCGCCGCAGCGCTGGACGAGTTTCGCGCCGGCGCCGCCGGCGACGACGTGGCGGCGCTGGCGCTGCGGCCGTCTGGCTAGTCGCGGCGCAGCCGCAGCGGAGTCCCGAGAGCTAATGACGGTGATCGATCACCACAACGCGAAGCAGCTCCCCGTCACTGTCGGGCAGCACCGAGACCTCATCGCTGAGGAGCACCAGCGGCGACGGCGAGGGGTCCTCTCGCGGGGAGCACAGGACCGCGCTGGCACCCGAGCGAAACGGTCCCACGGCCAACTCGAGCCGCCGCTCGGCAGCGGACATGCGGGCGTCGATGCGCAGCCCTGCTGCTGCCTTGGCCGCGTGGGCGGCGATCGTGTCGGTGACCAGATACACGTCTGAGAAGCGATCGAGCGAGAAGTGAGCGGTCGCAGCGAGGGTCCGCGCCAGCCGTCCGAGCACGCCGGTCAGCAGCGCCACCGGCGACAGAGAGACGACGATGTCGTCATCCTCCCGCAGCACCCAGCCCTGATCGGGACCCGCGACCGCCGGCCTCTGCAACAGGGCTTTCCCCGCGCGCTCTGCCGAGAACGTCATCTCCACCCGCGTACCTCCACCCTCGCGCTCGAGCAGGCTCACCTCCTGCGCCAGCGCCCGGATGACCGACAGCCCGATTCCCTCGGCACGATCGGCGGCCTCGGGCGGCAGGCCGACTCCGCGATCGTCGACCGTCACCCGAATCGATCGCTCATCGACTAACAGGCGCACGCTCATCGGGCCCGGCTCTCCGCCATAGGCGTGGAGCACGACGTTGTTACAGGCCTCGCTGACGGCGGTCTTGAGATCGTCGAGCAGCTCTGGATCGATCGCCAGCAGCTCAGCCACCCCGGCAAGCATTCCCCGTACGATCGTCAGGGTCTGCGGCTTGCTCTCGAGGTCCAGGCGAACGGTGGGCGAATCAGTGGTCACTCCGGCGTTCACCAGATGCCCTGCATCGTGCCCGCCCAAACTACCGCACGGGTGTTAGTGAGCCGGCGGCTGAGCCTCGGTCAACTCGGTTAGCCGCGCGATCGATCGTCTGAGAATGCGGGAAACCTGCATCTGCGAGACACCGATCAGCTCAGCGATCTGAGTCTGTGTCATGTCGTGGACGAACCGCAACGCCAGCACCTCGCGTTCGCATTGCGAGAGCTGGGCGGCGACCATGCCCACGGTGATCCGGGCGTCGGCAAGCTCGAGGCTCGGATCCTCATCGCCAAACGTGTCAACGAGCTTTGTCCCCTCGCCGTCGCCATCATCTTGCGGCGCGTCGAGCGATGTGGCGTGGTGGGCACGAGCGGTCTCGAGCGACTCGAGCACCTCGTCGATGCCCAGCTCCAGATACTCGGCAAGTTCTGGCACCGTGGGCGCACGGCCCGACTTGACACTCAGATACTGCTGGGCGTCCTCGACCTTGACGGCGCGCTCCTGGGCCCCGCGTGGAACGTGCACCGCCCACCCGTGGTCTCGGAAGTAGCGCTTGAGTTCTCCCAGAATCGTCGGCACGGCGAAGGAGGAGAAAGTGTTGCCGCGGCTAGGGTCAAATCGATCGACGGCCTTGACCAGGCCCAAACTGGCCACCTGGACCAGGTCGTCGAACGGTTCGTAGCCGACGTTGTAGCGGCGGGCAAGCTTGCGGGCGAGCGGAAGAAACCGCTCCACCAGCTCGTCGCGGGCAGCCTTCTCGTGGTGTTGCTGCCAGCGCCGAAAGAGCATTTCGGTCTCGCGCTGCGTGAGCGGACCCGACGCTCTGGTCCGAGGCGACTTACGGCCAGAGGCCAAAGTGGGGGCTGAAGCCGCCATTGCCATTCAAATACCCGGGTTCGGGCGATCTCAAGCAGTGCCGGCGGGGTGGCGGGCGCGGTGGGGCGGGCTCAAGCACCGCCATTGGGTGGCGGTCGCGGTGGCGGTGGGCTCAAGCACCTCCGAGCGGAGTGCCGGTCGCGGTGGCGGCGGGCTCCAGCACCGGCGAGCGGAGTGCCGGTCGCGGTGGCGGCGGGCTCAAGCACCGCCGACTGGATAGCTGTCGCGGTGGAGCACCAGCTCAAAGACAGTCCCGCCCGGCCACCGCTCCGGGTAGCCTGACCCGCTGTGACCAGAGTGGCGGTGGTGGGCCACGTTGAGTGGGTCGACTTCGTTCGCGTAAAGAGCTATCCCGCACGAGGCGCCGTATCACATGCGCTCGACGGGTTCACCCACGCCGGCGGCGGCGGCGTTGTGGCCGCGGCCGTACTCGCCGAGCTCGGCGCCGATGTCGACTTCTTCTGTGCGCTCGGCCGGGACGCCAACGGCCGAGCCGCGGCAGCCGAGCTCGCGGAGCGTGGTGTCACGGTGCACGCGGCATGGCGCGATCAGCCCACCCGCAGGGTGGTCACGATGCTCGAGCTGAACGGTCCGCGCACGATCGTGACGATCGGCGATCGGCTGGAGCCAGATGGAGCCGATGACCTCGATTGGGCTCGTCTCGAGCACACCGACGGGGTGTATTTCACGGCCGGTGACTCAGCGGCGGCGAGTCGGGCACGACTTGCCCGGGTGCTGGTCAGCACGCCGCGCGCAAGAGAGAGCCTGGAGGAAGATCGCGATCCGATCGACGCGCTCGTGTTCAGTGGCTATGACGACGACGAGCGCCGCTGGGCGAAGCGGCTCGAGCCCAGGACAAAGCTGATGGTCTGCACCGAGGGCGCCGCCGGAGGGCACTGGTGGGGCGCATCGGAGGGTCGCTGGGAGCCGGTCCCGCCGCCCGGCGAGCCGCAGGACGACTACGGCTGCGGTGACTCATTCGCCGCGGGACTGACGTTTGGCCTCGCCGCCGGGCTTCCGATGCTCGAGGCGGCCAGGATTGGCGCCGAACAAGGGGCGCGAACCTTGACCCTGATAGGTGCGCCGCGGCGGCACCTTAGGACCGCGGAACGGGCAGACCCTTGAGCGCGGAGTGTGTAGAGCCTCGAGCGCGGAGTGCGCCGCCGGCGGCGCTGTCACCCCTCGGGAGTCCGCGGCGCGTACCTATGGTGCAACATCAGCGCGTTCCCGTCTGGGTCGGCGAAGAAGGCCATGTGGCAGACGCCGGTGTCGAACGTGTCCCCCTGGAACTCAACGCCGGCCTGCTCGAGCCTGGCCCGAGCGTCCTCGATGTCGTCGACATGAAGCGCGATCGCGTTGTGGTTGACGTGGTGCTCCATCCCCATCAGCTTCGGGTTGTAGATGCTGAGCGTCACGTTGCCAGGTTCAAACTCGGCGTAGTTGCGGTCCGGGCGGTAGGCCGAGCGGCGTAGGCCGAGCGTGGTGCCGTAGAACTCGACCGTCCGGTCGAGGTCAGTCGTCGGCACGCCGACAAAATCGACCCCGGTCACGACCTCGTGTGTGGCTGTCATCGTCTCTCCCTTCCTGGCGTTGATGTGCTGACCCTACACGCGAGGCGCGTGCGGCCTTCCGTCCGGGCCAGGTTCGAACATATGTTCCTACTCGATTCGGATGGATACGTTTTGCCCTCAGAGAAACAGCGAGTGGACGCCCTTGGGGTCGTCGTGAGGTCGCTGGTTCTCTGGGCGTCCGCCGGCGAGGTAGAGGCGCTCTCTGAGTCGGTCGGCCCAGTCGCGGCCGTCGGCTCTGCCGAGCAGGTCGAGCGTTATGAGGTCGAGCAGCTTGGCGAGGCGGGCGCGGTTGGTGAAGGAGCCGACGCGGTCGCCGATCCGGCGGTCGATCTCGCGCAGGATCGGCTCGGCTGGGCCGGTCGAGTTCAGGCCGCTGGGGTCGCGGCTGGGGATCTGCGCACGGGCGATCTTGCCGTAGGTGTCCAACCACTTGATCGCGAGCCCGAGCGGGCGGTACTCGCCGTCGGTGTGCTCGGCGCGAATCGCGTGCTCGAGGCGATCCCAGGCTTCGAGGCTGCGGAAGGGCACGAGGAGCGCGCGGGTGATCGGATGGCTGCGGTCGGACAAGAGCTCATCCGGGAGCTGCTGGCGCAGCTTGCGCCCCAGGTGCCACTCGCACTGGCGGTGCTCGATCGTGTCGCCGTACAGGCTGTGGATCGCCAGAGCCAGTGCGTTGTCGGCGTCGCTGACGATCACCCGCGGCGCTCCCTCCAGGCCTCCGAAGAAAGCCCGCCAGCACGGCACATCCTTGCGAGCAAAGGGCTCAAGGCGCCAGACCCGCGGGACCGGTGCCCACTTCCCGGGCTCGGCCTGGTCGCGACCAACAGCCGCGAAGACATGAAACCCACGGCCGGCGTTGGGGCCACTATTGACACGGAAGTTCTGGCTGTCGACAGCGATCGTGTGCGGCCAGCGCTCCGGCAGCTGATCCGCACATACGAACTCGCTGCAGACATCGACCCAGTTGGCGACCAGCTGCCCCTCGTTAGCCGGCGAGCGCCGACTCCGCCGACCCGGCGGCACTCGACCCGCCTTCTGGCGCGCGATCTCGGCCGCCACCCGATAACTGGTGCCCTTCGCTACCAACACCAGCGCCTCGCCGACCTCACGCGCGGCGAACCGATACTCCCGAGCGCCCGCCTGCCCCTCCCACGGCTCCAACGCCGTCGAGCACTCCACGCAATACGCGTGCGCGTCGCCCTGCCGAGTCAGGACCGATGTGAACCGGTGCTTCGGATCCCCGTTCGCCGGCCTGCACCACCACCGCTACCGCCGATGCGGCGGCCTGCCATACCACCCGCCCCGCACCACGCTCGACCCCGCATGCTCAACGATCGGGCACTCCGGAATCTCCATCGCCCCGCCAAGCTAACCCTGCGAGCGGACGTATCCACTCAAATCGAGTAAGGACATATGTTCGTGTACGTAGCGCCCACGATACTGCATGCGGACCTCGACTCGTTCTATGCGTCGGTCGAGCAGCGCGATGACCCGTCGCTGCGCGGACGGCCGGTGATCGTAGGTGGAGGCGTGGTGCTCGCGGCAAGCTACGAGGCCAAGGCCTGCGGGGTGAGGACGGCGATGGGAGGCGCGCGGGCGCGGGCCCTGTGCCCGCGTGCGGTGGTCGTGCCGCCGCGCATGTCCGCGTACTCGGAGGCGAGCAAGGCAGTGTTCGCGATCTTCGAGCGCACCTCGCCGCTCGTCGAGGGGCTGTCAATCGACGAGGCGTTTCTCGACGTTCGAGGCCTTCAGCACATTTCGGGGACGCCGACCCAGATTGCCGCGCGTCTGCGAGCCGAGGTCCGCGACGAGGTCGGGCTGCCGATCACCGTGGGGCTCGCGTGCACGAAGTTCCTGGCCAAGGTGGCCAGTGGGGTGGCAAAGCCCGACGGGATGCTCGTCATCCCGGCGGGCTCGGAGCTGGCCTTTCTGCACCCGCTGCCTGTCGAGCGGCTGTGGGGCGTGGGCCACGTGACCTCGGCCAAGCTCCGCAGCAACGGCATCACCACCGTGCGCGAGGTGGCCGCGCTTGGCGAGGAAGCCCTGGTGAGGATGCTCGGTCGAGCTGTCGGGCGCCAGCTGTTTGCGCTGGCCAACAACCGCGATCCCCGTCCGGTGCGTGCCCGGGTCAGACGCAGGTCGATCGGCGCCCAGCGCGCGCTCGGCCGGCGTGCGCGGTCGCCGGGGGAGATCCAGGCGACGCTGATGACCCTCATCGACCGGGTGGCTCGGAGGCTGAGAGCCGCGCGGCGTGCCTGCCGGACGGTCGTGCTGCGGCTCCGCTTCGACGACTTCTCGCGCGCGACGCGCTCGCACACGGTGGCCGAGGCCACAACCCGCACGGCGACGCTGCTGAGCATCGCGAGAAGCCTGCTCGCAGGCGCGCAGCCCCTGATCCGGCAGCGCGGTCTGACGCTGATCGGAGTCGCGCTCAGCAATCTCTGTGACCAGGATGCGATTCAGCTCGCGCTGCCGTTCGATCGTGTGCGGGAGCTCGACCGTACGCTCGACACGCTGCGCGAGCGATTCGGCAGCGGCGCGATCTCCCGGGGCGCGCTGATAGGCCGAGAGGAGGGGCCGTGGGTGCCGCTGTTACCCGACTGACCCGGCTTCGAGCTCGGCCAACCGGCGCTCGAGGAAGCGCCGCTCTCGCTCGTCCCTGGTTAGCTCGAGGGCTGCCTGGTAGGCGCCGGCCGCTTCGCTGTCGCGGCCGAGCCGTCGCAGAAGCTCGGCCCGCGTGGAATGCAGGTACTGGTACTCCTCGAGCTCGAGCGAGTCTACGATCTCGAGTGCGGTCTGCGGCGAGCCCGCCTGGGCGATGGCGACAGCTCGGTTTAGTTCGACGACCGGAGAGCCGGTCAGAGCCGCGAGTTCGCCGTACAGCAGGACGATCTGTGGCCAGTCCGGCCGGTCCTCGGCCTGCAGCGAGGCGATCGCCGCCTGCAGGAGGTACTGGCCGCGACCTCGTAAGGCCACGCCGCGATCGAGCGCCTCCCGCCCGGCGGCGACCTGCTCGTAGTCCCAGAGCGACCGGTCCTGGTCCGCAAGCAGCACAAGCTCGTCACCGACCACACGGGCCCTGCGCCGGGAGTCATGGAGCAGCATCAGCGCGAGCAGACCATGGACTTCGGACTCGTCGGGCATCAGCTCCGCGAGCACGCGACCGAGCCGGATCGCCTCCGACGCCAGGTCCACCCGGCCGCCGTAGCCCTCGTTGAAGATCAGATACACCACCGCGAGCACTGCCGCCAGACGTTCGGGCAGCAGCGACGCGGGCGGGACGCTGAACGGGATCCCCGCAAGCTTGATCTTCGCCTTCGCCCGCGACAGGCGCCGCTTCATCGTCTCGGGCGCAACGATGAACGCGCGCGCTATGTCCTCGGTGCTGAGGCCCCCGAGCGCCCGCAGAGTGAGCGCCACCTGAGCGTCTGTGGCGAGCGCTGGATGGCAGCAGGCGAACAGAAGCTCCAAGCGCTCATCCGGGATCCAGGTCTCATCCATCTCGTCCTCGACGGTGTCTTGGTCTGCGAGCAGGGGCACTTTGGCGGCAAACGCGCGCTCTCGGCGGATCCGATCGATCGCCCGGTTGCGCGCAGTGGTCACGAGCCAGGCGCCCGGGTTGGCGGGCTCGCCTTCTCGGGGCCACCGTTCAGCGGCGATCGCAAAGGCCTCCTGGGCGGCTTCCTCAGCGAGGTCAAAGTCACCGAGGAAGCCGATCAGGGAGGCGAGGACACGGCCCCACTCGTCGCGGAAGACGCGCTCGATCAGGACCGCGGCTCCACGATCGGGCGCACCTCTACCGATCCGCCGAGCCGCACCGCCGGGATGCGCTCGGCGATACTGAGCGCTGCGTCGACGTCGGCGACATCGAACAGGTAGTAGCCGCCGAACACCTCTTTGGTGTCGGCGAACGGCCCGTCGGTGGTGAGCGTCTGGCCGTCGCCGCGCCGGAGCGTCGTCGCCATCTCCGGCGGGTGCAGCTGCGCGCTGGCGATGTATCCAGGCTCGTCGCGCAACGCTTCGTACTCGCTCAGCACGGTGGCCATCTCATCTTCTGGCAGGTCGTGGGTCCCCGGCGTCGCGTAGACCAGCAGTGCGTACTTCATCGGCCCTCCTTTGGGAGCTTGCATTTGCTCCTGAGACGAACGAGGTCAGCCTGAGGGGACAGTAGATCAGGCGCGCGGCGAGAAGATCTCGGGCGACGGCCCGGGGCGCCGGTCCCCGAAGCGGGCGTAGGCTTGATCGGCCGACGTCGAGTCGTCCGGGACGCCGGCACCGTGACGGATCGCGGCCGGCTCGACCGGATATCTGGCGCTCCCCTTCTGCTTGCGCGCACCAACCGCCAGCACCAGGGCGGGCTCGGATCCTGCGGCGACGATCGTATGTGCGGTTCTCGGTGGGCAGTGGACGAAGTCCCAGCGCTCCAGCCGGCGCTCCTGGCCCTCGACGATCAGGGTGCAGCTGCCGCGCAAGACCAGGAAATCCTCCTGACCGGCCTCGTGGTGGTAGAGCGCCATCGGCTTGCCCGGCGCCAGCCAGTACAACCCGATGCCGAGGTCATCGAAGTGAGCCTCTCCCTGTCCTCCGAAGCGACATACGGTGCGCATCTCGTCGTGCAGCCAACAGGCATCGCGGGCGTTGATCACAAACCATCCCCCGGTGATCGGGACGCCCTTCTCCAGCCTGGCCTCACTCATCTCGGCACCTCCGACCGTTGACGTCAACGTGCCACCGTTTACGCCGGCCTCACGCGCAACCTGCGGCACGGGCGAACCTACCAGCCCGCCGCCGTCGGGGAAGGGGCTCTCGACGCCGGCGGCCGAGTCAGCCGGTATCGGCGGTCGCAGGTTGCTCGCGCTCAGCCGCTGGAAGGTTGCCCGGGCTCAGCCACTAGCAGATTGCCCCGGGTCAGCCTGCTGGCAGGTTGCCGGGTTGAGCGCGCACCGATTCGCTGGCACCGGCCCCGATCGGCACGAGCTCTTCGAACACGCGCATCAGCTCGAGCGTGCCGGAAAAGTCGCGAACGTCGTACCCGCCTTCCCGGCGCACGGTGCCACTCAGGCGATTGTCGGCACTGCGCGATACCTGTAACCAGAGATCCACGGTCACACCCACTCCTGACTGTCGGCGACATGAGGGGCGAGCATTTCACGCACCCCGGCCGGGCGCACTGGGGCGCTCCCTGAATAAATCCCTAGAAGAGCCCCTAGCAAAGCCCCCACCCGCGCGACCTAGGACGCGTCGGCGCCCGAGGCCGCCAGCCGGCCGGCCAGCTCGTGCCGGGAGCGGACGTTGACCTTTGCGAACACGTTGCCGAGGTGATATTCGATCGCCTTGGTCGACAGGTAGAGCTCGTCGGCGACCTCGCGGTTGGACTTGCCAGAGGCGACGAGCCGAGCCACCACGTCCTCTCTTGGCGTCAGGCCGTAGCGATTCTCTCCCGCCTGGTCGCGTGATCGCACACCGTACGCCGTGAGCTCCGCGTCACAGCGCGCCAGAAACGGGATCGCGCCCAGCGTGACAAAGCGACCCCGGGCAACGCGCAAGGTTGCGATCGCCGCCCGGCGGCTTCCCGACTTGCGCTCGAACTGCCCCTGGGCAACCTCCAGAAGCCCCGCCGCGAGCGGGGATTCAAACGAGTCGGCCACCTCCCTGCCTCGCGTGAACGCGGCGCGAGCCTCCGCTGGGCGGTCGCGGGCCTGCTCGAGCAGACCCCGCAGCCGCCAGAACTCGATCCGCGTTGGTTCCTGCAGCGACTCATCGATCGTGCCCGCGACGAGCTCGAGCAACGCCTCGGCATCATCCAGCCGGTCTGTGAACAGCATCGCCTCGGCGGCCATGGTCTGCACGAACCGCTGCCCGAAGCCCATCGCGGAAGCTCGCCCATCCAAAAGGAACGCCATCGGCGTGAGCGCGTCCAGTACGGCATGCCATTCCGCCCTTACCCACGCCAGGTGCGCCGCTGCCGCAGACGCGTTGTAGACGCACATCGGAAGGGGCGTGGCCTCGGCGGCTCGGCGGCCCGACTCGACGTGCTTGCTGGCTGTGCTCCAGTTCCCGCGCGCAGCGTTGAGATAGCTCGCCACTGCGTGCACGAACGGTAGGTCCCAGACGCGGTAGCTGTCCTCGCCGAGTGAAACCGCGAGTTCGGCGTGCGACAGGCCGTCGTTCCAGCGCCCGACGCGATATTCGACTTCGGCCAGCCCACCATAGGCGTTGGGCAGGCCGCGAAAGGGTTCCCCCGCGCGAGACCAGCGGATGACCGCTGCGAGATCTTCGCCGGCCCCGGGCAAGTCTCCCCACCAGGTCTTGATGTTGGCGCGCGCGGTCAGCAGCTCGGCCTCAAACGGCTCCGGCTCGATGCGCGAAGGCGACAGCCCGTCCAGCTGGGCGATGCCCTCGTCCGCACGTCCGGTCATCAGCAGCCCCAACGCACGCGCCTGTCTGGCTGTGGTTTGAGCGGTCGCTGGGGCTTGCGGGTTGGCGAGCACCCGCTGCGCCCATTGCAGGGCCTCAGGACCGCGACCGGATAGCGCGCAGAGGATGGCCAGCGTCGCATCAACCGGCCCCTCGAGCTCTGGATGCTGTGCGTAGTCAGGGCGCGCGATCACCTCCCGAAACGCCGCTTCGGCTTCTGGCAGGCGTCCCATGGCCGCACTCACCAGTGCGATCGTGAAGCTTCTGCGAGGGCTGTCCGAGCAGGCCAGGACCGCATCGAGCTGGCTGCTGGCGCCGGGAATCTCTCCGGCGAGCACCAGGCTCTCGACGGCTCGCAAGAGCGCCAGCTCGCGTGTCTCCGTCGACCCGGCGATACGCGGCGCCCACAGCAGCCGCTCCACCCCGGCGGTCAGATGACCCGCCGCGATCTCGGCCTCGGCCTTCACCTGGAGCTCGGCCGCGAGATCGTCGTCGGCACCCTGGCTGGCAGCGACTCTGTGCGCCAGCGAGGCCGATCCCGAGGCGTGGTCCGCGCAGGCCAGGTGCAGGGCGCGCCTTCGCGTCGGCGACAGGTCGTCGTAGACCGCCGCCCGCACGAGTGGATGCGGGAATGCGAGCTCCTCCGGCACCCGCGCGTGTTCGAGCACCAGGAGCTCTGCTTGCACCGCCTCCTCGACAGCCACCCACGGGTCGCTCAGACCAGCGACCGACGCAGCGAACGCGACGGGGCAGCGGGCGCCGGCGACCGCCGCGGCGGCTACCAGGCTCCGCGCAGCCACCGACACCTTGGTCATCCGGGCGAGAACCGTGGCCGAGAACGAGCGGGGCGCGGGCAGGCCGCCATCGGCGAAGTTCAGTCGGTCTACTTCAAGTTCGTTCAGCAGCGCCTTCACGTACAGGGGATGACCGCTGGTGTGCTCCCTGAGTCGCTCACCCGCGGCTCGGGTCAATGGCCCGATCCCGAGCGAGTCAGACAGCTGGTTGACCTCGGGTGCGGTCAAGCCCGAGAGCCTGATCCGCACAGCGCGATCTGGATCGGTCTGCAATCTCGACCAGCCCGGCCCCAGGTGCTCGATCCCGTTTGGGCGGCTGACGATCAGGACCAGCACGCGATCGCCGTGGAGGCGGCGCAGCGCGAACAGCAGCGCCTCGGCCGAGGACGAGTCGAGCCAGTGCGCATCGTCGACGGCGATCACCAGCGGTGCGCTGTCCTGAAGCGGCCCCAGGATTCCGAGCAGATCCGCACCGACGGCAAACGAGCTGGCAGGGGAGCGCCTGCCGATCTGCTCCTCGAGTGCCGTCCAGCTTGAATCCGGCCTGGCCCGCGCAACCAGCTGCAGCACAACTCCGTAATCGAGTGTGGTTTCGGATTCCTCGCCGCTGGCCTCGAGGATCACCACGTCCTCGAGGGTGGCCAGGAAGCGGCGCACGAACGCCGTCTTGCCGATGCCCGGTTCACCCTCGATCCACACGATCTGCGGTCGTCCGGCGCGGGCAGCCTCCATTGCCTGCGACACGCGCTCCAACTCGGCTTGACGACCCACGAACACACCCCTACGCGGTGCTAGATCGTCGATCACGCAGCGTCCGAGGATACCGGAGCGAATTCGCCGCTCGCCGCGCTGACTGGGTGCCTGCCTAGGGACTTATCTAGGGATCGCCCTAGTGCGCAATGCGCACCGGGGTGGGAGCATCGCGCTCGCTCAGTCCACGCAGCGAGATGAGGGGTCAAACATGACTGGTGTGCTGTACCGAATTGCGCGGTTGTGCGTCCGATGGCGGTTCGTCGTCGTGGGCGTCTGGCTGGTAATCGCGGTGGCGTTGTTCGCCGTGTCTCACCAGATGGGCGACAACACCAACGACAACCTGTCGCTGCCGGGAACCAATAGCCAGCACGCCACTGACATCCTGACCAAGCCGTTCCCGGTCCAGGCCAACGGCACAAGCCCGATCGTCATTCATGCCCCGAGCGACAAGCTGACCGACTCGAAATACGCCAACGCCGTCAACCAGGCCGCAGCGGACGTGGCGAAGGCGCCGGAAGTAGCGTCGGTGATCAACCCGCTGACCTCGCAAGGGGCCTCGGCGCTCAGCAAGGACAAGTCCACGGGGTATCTGACGGTCGGACTCAAGGTCAGCCCGGGCTCGCTGTCAGTGGAGGACGCGCAGTCGATCATCGACGCTGCCGCCACACCGGCCAAGGCCGCTGGACTTGAGGTTCAGACCGGCGGTCAGCTCGGGCAGAAGGTGTCAAAGCCCGCCACCGAGTCCAGTGAGCTGGTCGGAATCATCGCTGCGATGCTGATCCTGACGTTCACCTTCGGGACGCTCACCGCCATGCTGCTGCCGATCGTCACCGCGATCTTCGCGCTCGTATCGACGCTGGCGATCATTCGCATCCTGGGCCACGTGCTGACCGTGCCCACGGTGGCGCCGACCCTGGCAACGATGATCGGACTGGGCGTCGGAATCGACTATGCGCTGTTCATCGTCACGCGTCATTTCCGAGGGCTGCGCGACGGGCTCGGCATGCACGAATCAATCGCCAGAGCGGCGGCCACTTCGGGCGGCGCGGTGTTCTTCGCCGGCAGCACGGTCACGATCGCGCTGGTCTCGTTGGCGATCGCGAACATTCCGCTGGTCACGACGATGGGGTTGATGGCTGCGGTCGCTGTCGTGGTCGCGGTAGCCGCCGCGCTGACCCTGCTGCCGGCCGAACTGGCGCTGCTGGGCCCGCGGATCAATTCGTTGCGGGTCCGCGACATACACCCCGAGGCCAAGAGCGGCGTGTGGGCGAAGTGGGCGAATGACATCGCCAAGCAACCGATCGTCGCCGGCCTCGCAGCGCTGGCGATCCTGATCCCCCTGATGATCCCGGTGTTCTCGCTCACGCTGGGCCAGCAGGACACCGCGGCGCTCTCGAAGTCGACCACCGCGCGCCAGGCCTACGACCTGATCTCGGAGCACTTCGGATCGGGAGTCAACGGTCCGCTGCTGATCGCGGTGTCGCTGGGGTCGCCTGCGCAGCCGGCGTCATCCGGCAGCAGCTCCTCGAGTGGCTCGGGCTCGTCGAGTGGCTCGGGCTCGTCGAGCGGCTCGGGCTCATCAAGCGGTTCGGGCTCGTCGAGCGGCTCGTCGAGCTCGCAGAGCGATCCCCGCACCACTGACCCGCGTCTGCAAACGCTGCAGAAGGACGTGTCCGCCACCGCCGGGGTTACGGCGACTACCCCGATGCAGATCGACCAGGCAGGGACCACCGCGTTCTTCACCGCGGTACCCACCAAGGGGCCCGCGGACGACGCCACCACGACCCTGGTCAACACACTCCGAAACACGGTCATTCCCAAGGCCGACAAAGGCACCGACATGTCCGCCTACGTCGGCGGCACGACCGCGGCCTATGAGGACCTGGCCACGAACATCTCCAACAAGCTGCCGTTGCAGATCCTCGTCGTCATCGCGCTCAGCTTCATGCTGCTGGTGCTGGCGTTCCGGACCGTGATGATCCCACCCCAGGCGGCGCTGATGAACATCCTTTCGATCGGGGCCTCCTACGGAGTGCTCACGGCGATCTTCCAGTTCGGCTGGTTGAGCAGCCTGATCGGTCTCCCGGGGGCGGTCCCGATCGTGTCCTATGTGCCGCTGTTCATGTTCGCGATCCTGTTCGGGCTGTCGATGGACTACGAGGTGTTCCTGGTCAGCCAGATCGAGGAGCACGTGCACGCGGGGCAGGACAACAAGACCTCGGTGGTGGGAGGGCTGGTGACCAGCGCCCGGGTGATTACCGCCGCCGCCGCGATCATGGTGTTCGTGTTCGGCAGCTTCGTGCTCAACGGCGACCCCACGGTCAAGCAGTTCGGGGTCGGGCTCGCCGTGGCGGTGATCCTCGACGCCACCGTGGTCCGCTGCCTGCTGGTGCCGGCGCTGATGATCGTCATGGGCAAGATCAACTGGTACATGCCACGGTGGATGGAGCGGCTGGTGCCGCGGGTCAGCATCGAGGGCGCCGAGTACTTCGAGGCTCGTGACCGTCCCGCGGCGATCGAACCAGAGCGCGAGCCCGAGCCGGCCGGCGTCGGGTAAACGAAGGCGGAGCTACTCGCGGCAGCTTCGAGCGTGGGTTTCGCCGGTGGCTTCCCGCGCCGGCGGGCCCACGCAGGTTGCAGTCTCGGAAGGGTCGCCAGTGGCAGACATCGTGGTGCTCGCCCACGCCAGCCATTGCTCGGCGTTCGCCTCCCACGCAGCGCTGACATCCTCAAGCGGAGGCACCGCATGATGATCACAGCAGACGCGCTCGGGCCGGTGAGATTCGCCGTCGGGTCCTGCATATCCACTCGACGTTCACGAACCACCAGGCTCGGCGAACGCAGACGCATAGAGAGGAGTTCCAAAATGGCCGTTCACTACTTGGAGATCGTCAGCAACGAGGTAGACACCCTGACTGGGCTCTACGAGCGCTTGCACGACCTCTCCTTCGGTCCCCCGGATCGCGATCTCGGGCAGGCCCGCGTTGCGACCCACGCGGACGGAACTCTGGTCGGCATCAGGAAGCCGCTGGCGGCGCATGAGCAGCCGATCATGCGGACCTACCTTGCGGTCGAAAGACATCCAACAAGCAGTGAAAAAGGCCGAGGAGTCCGGCGCGACGATTGCCTATCCCCCAACCCGCCAAGGCAACCAGGGCACCTTTGCAATCGTGATCCAGGGCGGCGTGGAACATGGGCTCTGGCAACGCTAGCCCGTGGCAGGAGCGGTCTCCTCGGCGGGCTTCGAGCTGCTGCTGTTTGAGGCCGATCGTTGAGCGAAAGCAGCTGGCCCCGCTCAGCGGGCCGCAGCCTCGAGTGGCAGGTCGGGGTGCTCGACCGACCCAAGTTGTGCGGGGTCCTGGCGGAATGGGAGCCCCACCACCCAGTCTGCGAGCATCCGCGCGCGCCGCTCGGTGCTCGGCACCTGGGAGAGGTAGTAGGCCCGGCGCGCGGTCCAGGCCGGCAGCCCGCGCAGCGTCCGGCCGCGGATCTCGGCCACGCCCTTGTGGCGCCCCAGGGTCACGAGCTGGCCCAGGCTGCGATAACGAAACGGCTCGAGCTCCTCGCCGCGTATGGTCGCCACGAGGTTGCGCGCCAGGTGCCGGGCCTCCCGCACGGCGTGCTGCGCGGTAGGGGGAAACGTGCCGCCACCGAGCAGGTCGGGCACGGCTGCGCAGTCGCCGGCCGCCCATACGCCGTCGGTGTCCCTGACCCGGAGGAACTCGTCCACGACCAACCGACCACGCTCATCGGTAGCAGCCCCGCCCTCAGCGACCAGCGGGTGCGGCTCCACGCCGGCCATCCACACGAGCGTGTCGGCTTCGAGCTCGTTCTCGTCGGAGAGCTTGAGCCGTCCGTCCTGCACCGACCGCACCTCGGTCTCGAGGCGGACGTCGATGCCTCGCGCCTGCAGCTCGCGCAGCGCGTAGCGGCTGAGGTGCTCGGAGACTTCGGGCAGGATCCGGTCGGTCGCCTCGAGCAGCACCCAGCGAAAGTCCTGTTCGCTCAGCCGCGGAAAGAAATGCCGCGTCGCCGCGGCCATGTCCTCGAGCTCGGCGATCACCTCCACGCCGGTGTAGCCGCCGCCGACGAATACGAACGTCAGTGCACGGCGGCGAGCGTCCGGGGCGGCCGCCGACTGCGCCGCCTCCAGCCGCGAGAGCACCTGGTTTCGCAGATGGATTGCCTCGGCCATTGACTTGAAGCCGATCGCATGGCCCTCGAGGCCGGGAATCGGCGGGACCTTGGTCTGCGAGCCCAGCCCGATGACCAGCTCGTCGGCTTGCACCTCGTACTCCGGGCCTGCGTAAGGCGCCAAGCGAAAGCTCCGGCGGGCCGGCTCGAGGGCGAGCGCCTGACCGGTCAGCACCTCGGTCCGCGTGAGCGCCTTGCGCAGCGGCACGGTCACGTGCCGTGGGTCGACGTTGCCTGACCCCACCTCGACCAGCAACGGCCAGTAGAGCATGAAATTCTCGGGGCTCACCAGCACAACCTCGGCCTCGCCCGGCGCCAGCCGGCGCTCGAGCTCCAGGGCGGTGTACAGCCCCACGTAGCCGCCACCGAGCAATGCTATCCGCCTGCCGCTCATGTCAGCGTGCCGGACTGCAGTCGCGTCTTGACGTGCCGGTCACTTGGGATTGCGTTCATTCGCTTGGCACTAATCTCAGTTCGAGTATGCAGGAGCGCCTCGACCTCGGCCCATGCACCGCGATCCGCCACGACGGCGACAGTGCTCGCTGCGCCGTGCTGTTGCCAGGCCAGTTCGGTCGGGGGACGGTCATCTGGCGGCTCGCCTGTGATCGGACCGTCAGGGCCAGGACGGGCTGACGGGCTCGGCCAGGCGCTGATAGCGCTGCCACCTCCGCCGCGACGACGCGGTCACCCCGCCCGGTGGACGAACAGCACGCCACGCTGCTCTCCCGTCAGGCCCAGCTCCGCAATCGCCTCGGCCACGCCGGGATAGTGGGGGTGCCGGTAGTCGTCGAAGACGACCGGCGCGCCAGGGCACAGAACCGGCCGCCAGGCGAGGACCTCGGCGATGGTCTGCTCTCGGTCGTGGGAGCTGTCGATGTAGAGCATGCCCACCGGGGTCCTGTCGCGTGGCCCATGCGAGCCGGGCGCGACGACCAGCTCCACGCGGGTACGGACCGACGGGTCCACAAGCTCCATGTAGCGTGGCGGTTCTGGTCGCTGCACCACGTCGTAGGTGATCACTCGCCGCCCCCGCGAGGCGAGCGCCAAGGAGATGGCGGTCCAACCCGTGGCCGTACCCAGCTCCACCACCTGTTGCGAGCCGCGTGCCAGCTTCAGCAACGTGCGCAGGGTCTTGGGGCGGGTGGCCGATGTGAGGCTCAGGTAGTCGTGGGTCTGCCATGCCAGACGCCGTGCGCGCAACTGAAACAGCGCGACTGACGGGGGAAGCGCGACCAGGTGCACCGCCCAGCGCGCCTCGGCCAGCTGACGGCGCAACCGGGCCCGCCGCGCCTCGCCGAGGATCCGCCTGACCGGTTCGAGGTCCCACGGGAGCACCGCGGGCATGTTCGCACTTGGATCGACGCGGCTCCGGGCGCCGAGGGGCTCCCGAAGACGAAATCAGGATCGTCCGGTCCAGCGAAACGCGCAGGACTCCGCGATGTCGCGCTGCGCGCTCGTTGGACGGCGAGTCCAAAGGATGATCGCTTCGTCGCGCCTCGCGACCTGCCCGAACCGCTTGACCTTCCCCAGTACCGTGCTCTCAGACCGGCGGGCTACGCGGCTGTTTACGTAGAACCCGATCAGCGTCGGAGCGTCCCCGTTTGCGATCGACAGTTCCCCGATCGGCGTCTGTGGACTGTCACTGGGTAGGCCCAGGTTGGGACCGCCGGCGACCTTCAAGCCCTCGTTCGCCAGGCACGATCGGGCTCGCGCGAGCGCTGAGAACACCACTCGCCACGACAGCGGGATCGCCAGCGGGCGCAAGCGTCTGCAGGCGGCGGTGAGCTCGAGTGTCTCGGTGCCGGACACCACGTGCCCGAAGGCTTGGGGGCAACGCACGCGCGTACCGTCGCTCAGGACAAATACACGCGAGGCTCCCGCCGAACCGGCGCTGACTGCCGAACGCGGGGCTCCCGTCGAACCGGCGTTGCCGCCCGAGCCACCGCATCCCACGAGGCCCCCGGCAACCGCGATTGCCGCCCAGACCCTGGCCCCGGACCCGATCCGCATGATCCTAGAATTGCACGCTGCGGCGGCTGAGATGCCGGTGGCCAGTCGCAATCAGAGGCGAGGCTCGCGGCTGCCCTGAAGCGAGTCCCGGTCCTCCAGGCCACCGTTATCGTCGGCGCACCGCGGGGTAACTACGCGGCAGCGGCGATGCGGCGCAGCCTCACCCACCAGATCCTGGAGGAGCATCTGGTCGACGGCGCCCTCAGACCGGGAACCCCGATCTCGCTGCGCATCGACCAGGCGCTGTTGCAGGACGCGACCGGCACCATGGCCCTGATGCAGTTCGAGCAGCTCGGCGAGCCGCGGGTCAAGGTGGCCCGGGCGGTCCAGTACGTCGATCACAACGTCATCCAGCTCGACTACAAGAACCCCGATGACCACCGGATGCTGCAGGCGCTAGCGCGCAAGCACGGCCTGCATTTCTCCCGGCCGGGGAACGGCATCAGCCACTACATCCACATGGAACGCTTCGGCAAGCCCGGCCAGACGATGCTGGGCGCGGACTCCCACACCACCCAGGGCGGGTGCCTGGGGATGATCGCGATCGGGGCAGGTGGTCTCGACGTGGCGGTAGTCCTGGGCGGTCACCCGTATGAGATCACCTGTCCGGAGGTGGTGGAGGTGAATCTCGACGGGGCCCTCCAACGGCCCTGGGTGCAGGCAAAGGACATCATCCTCGAGCTCTTGCGCAGGCTGAGCGCCAGTGGCGGCAGGAACAAGGTGTTTGAGTTCACGGGGCCTGGCACCGCCGATCTGAGCGTGCCCGAGCGAGCCACGATCGCCAACATGATCGCCGACCTTGGCGCCACTGCAGGTGTCTTCCCGCCCGACCGGAACACCAAGGACTGGCTCGAGCGCCAGAATCGGGCGGACGATTTCGTCGAGCTGGGGCCAGACGAGAACGCCGAGTACGACGACCGCATCGAGATCGACCTGAGCCGGCTCGGGCCACTGGTGGCCAAGCCCCACAACCCCGACAACGTCGTAACGGTGGAGGAGGTCGCGGGCACGCCCGTGGCGCAGGTGTGCATCGGCTCGTCGGTCAACTCCGGCTACAACGATCTGGCGATCGCGGGAGCGGTCCTGGCCGACCGCGGCGGGCAGATCGTGGCGCCCGAGATCAGCGCGACGGCCACGCCCGGGTCGCGGCAGATCCTCACCGCGATCACCGAATCGGGCGTCTACGGCCAGCTGTCGGATGGAGGCGTACGGATGCTCGAGCCGGTCTGCGGTCCGTGCGTGGGCATGGGCCAGGCGCCGCCCTCCGGCGCCAACTCGCTGCGCACGTTCAATCGCAACTTCCCCGGCCGCTCGGGGACGCCCGAGGATTCCGTATATCTGTGCTCGCCCGCCGTCGCCGCCGTATCGCTGCTGAGCGGCAAGATCGAAGACCCGCGTGAGTATGGAGAGCCGCCGGAGCTGCTGCCGCTGCCTGCGCTGCGCCCATACGTCGACGACGTGCACATCTTTGCGCCCGTCGACGAGCAGGAGGCGGAGAAGATAGAGATCCCCCGCGGACCGAACATCAAGCGGCCTCCTGAGCACACGCCGATCGACGACTCGATCGAGGCGAAGGTCGCAACCGTGCAGGGCGATGATATCTCGACCGGCGATCTCGCTCCCGACGGAGTGGAGGTGATGGCCTACCGCTCCAACGTGCCCGCGATCGCCGAATTCACCTTCCGACATCGTGATCCCAAGTTCCGCAAGCGTCTACGAGAGTGGGGCAGCGGACTGATAGTCGCGGGCCACAACTACGGTCAGGGGTCATCCCGCGAGCACGCGGCGCTGGCGCCGCTGGCGCTCGGTATCAAGGCGGTGATCGCAAAGTCGTTCGCCCGGATTCACCGGCGAAACCTGATCGCTCAGGGAATCCCCGCGCTGACCTTCAGCAACGAGGATGACTACGACAAGGCGGAGGTGGGGCAGACCTGGGTGCTGCCAAATATCCGGCAGGAGCTCACCGACGGCGCCGAAACGATCACCTTGAAGATCGAGGAGCACGACGAGCAGCTCACTCTGGGCCATGACTTCTCAGACCACGAGCGCGAGATTCTTCTTGCCGGAGGCCTGCTGGCGCACCTGCGAGACCAGGACGGCCGCGCACCCAATAGCGAGTAGGAAGCCACGGCACGCTTCGAGTCCCAGTTCGGGCCTCAACGTGATCCGACCCCCTTACTCGCACCTCCCGGCCGCGCTGACCGCCGGTCCACGATCCAGCCGTGCGGAGCGTGGAGAATCCGCACCAGTCGCGCGAGTTCTCCACGGAATGCCCGCCACGCGGGACGAACATGGAGGATCCAACGAAGTGCTGCGGATTCTCCACGGGTTTGCAGGGGTAGCGCGCGACGTCGGGGTGCGAAACGGGCGTCGGCGATTCGGCCCGCAGCACCCCAATTTGACCCGCCGCCGTTATCGAGGTAATATTTTCGTGATATCACTATGAACGTGGTGCCCCGCTCCGAAGCCATGAACGACCCGCTCGACTCGGGTGGCTTCGCCCCCCGCCAGGCGCATGAGCAGAGCCCCGCGCAGGCTCTCGCGTGTTCACCCGCGGTGGCGGTGGCCGCGGCCGTGCTGGGGATAGCCGCCGTGCTGATCGCGCTGCGCGCTGGCGGCCTCGGTTCGGGCGTGAGGATCGTGGCAGGAGCGGTGGCGGTGGCATTGATCCTGGCGGCTCCCGGCTTCGTCGTCGTCAAGCCCAACGAGTCGCGCGTGCTGATTTTGTTCGGGCGCTACGTGGGAACGCTGACCGAGGCCCGGTTGTGGTGGGTGAACCCGTTCACCGTCTTCGGACGCCAGGGGATCTCGCTGCGGGTGCGCAACTTCCAGAGCGAGCGGATCAAGGTCAACGACGCAAGCGGCAACCCGATCGAGATCGCTGCGGTTGTCGTCTGGCGCGTGACCGATACGGCCAAGGCGGTGTTCGACGTCCAGGACTTCGAGCAGTTCGTCACCGTGCAGAGCGAGACCGCCCTGCGCCACCTCGCCAACCAGTACCCCTACGACGACTACTCCCGGGACAAGCTCTCGCTGCGCGGCAATGCCGATGAGGTCCGCGCCAGCTTGCAGACCGAGCTGCAGACGCGTCTGCAAACCGCCGGTATCGAGGTCCTGGAGACGCGATTGACCCACCTCGCCTACGCGGCGGAGATCGCCGAGGTGATGCTTCGCCGCCAGCAGGCCGAAGCGATTCTCGCAGCGCGCAGGACGATGGTGTTGGGCGCGGTCGGCCTGGTGCAGACGGCGCTCGCGCAACTGGCCGACTCAGACCTGGTGGAGCTTGACCCCGAGCGCAAGGCGGCGATGGTCGCAAACCTGATGGTGGTGCTCTCGGGCGACCATTCACCCACGCCGGTGATCAACACCGGGTCGCTCTACAGCTGACCGCGAGTCGAGATGGCCGACAGCAAGCGCTTTCTGCTTCGACTCGACCCGCGCCTGTTCGAGGCGCTCCGCCGCTGGGCCGATGACGATCTGCGCAGCATCAACGCCCAGATCGAATACCTGCTCACAGACCAGGCGCGCCGCGCGGGACGTCTACCTCATCGGCGTCGCACCAGGCCCCAGTTCCCGGACAGCAACGCTCCGGATGAAGGGGAAAGCTCGCCGCCGGCCGCCGACGCCGTCCCCGCGTCAGCCGGTGCCGCCCCAAGGCCTCGCGACGATGACCCTCGATAACCGCGAGCGATCTCGACCCCTGGGCTCGGCACGTTCGGAGAGGGCGAGCGGCGGTCCCGCGCTGTCAGTGCATGGATTGGCCAAGCGGTTCGGTGACCGGGTGGCGTTTGAAGATGTCTCGTTCGAGATCGCCTATGGCGAGGTGTTCGGCTTCCTCGGGCCCAACGGCGCTGGCAAGACCAGCACCGTGCGGACGCTGGGCACGCTGATCGCGCCGACCGCCGGCGCGGCCACCGTGGCCGGGATCCCACTTGCGCCCGAGAACGGAGTCGAGATCCGGCGGCGCATCGCGATCATGCCGGAGACGCCCGGTCTCTATGAGCGCCTGACGGTCGCCGAGAATCTCGAATGCTTTGCCGACCTGTACGAGGTGCCCGAACCGGACGCTCGCATCGAGCGGGCGCTGCGCGCGGTCAACCTGACCGAACGGGCCAGCGATGCCTGCGGCACGCTGTCAAAGGGACTGCGCCAGCGGGTTGCGCTCGCGCGGGCGTTGCTGAGCGACCCCGAGGTGCTGTTCCTCGACGAGCCGACCGCCGGCCTCGATCCTGCCGCCAGCCGAGATGTCCATGAGTTGATCGCCGGGCTGGGGCGCAGCGGAGTGACGATCTTTCTAACGACCCATCGCCTCGAGGAGGCCGAGCGGCTGTGCGACCGGGTGGCGATCCTGAACACGACCTTGCGGACGATCGGGCGTCCCGATGAGCTTCGCGACGAACTGTTCGCCAAGGCACTCACGGTCAAGACCGTCGCCCCGCTCTCGGATCCGGAAGCCGTGTTCGGCGGAATTCAGGGCGTCGAGGGCTGGCGCCTGGACGGCGGCGGCTACGTCGTCGCGGTGGCGGACGCGCGGCTGGCGGCCCCGGCGATCACCCGTGCGCTGGTGGCTGCAGGTGCCGACGTGCTCTCGATCAGCGAGTCCTACCACTCGCTCGAGGATGTTTACCTCGAGCTGATCACCGAGGACCAGGAGGCCGCTCATGAGCCTGAGCCGTAGGCGCATTCGTGCCATCGTCCGCAAGGAGCTGCGGTCCTACCGCCGCAACGCCTCGATCGTTGCGACGATGGCGATCCTCCCGCTGATCTTCGTGATCGAACCGCTGGTGTCGGTGTTCGCCGTCGGCTCGGCCCAGGCGGCGCAGCTCAGCCACAGGCATGAACTCCTGTACCTGCTCGCGATCCCGGCGCTGGTGCCGGCCGCGCTCGCGGCCTACGCGGTCGTCGGCGAGCGCCAGCAGGGAACGCTCGAGCCGGTGCTCAGCACGCCGATTCGGCGCAAGGAGCTCCTGCTGGGTAAAGCGCTCGCCGTGCTGATCCCCGGGATTGGGATTGCCTACGCCGTCTTCGCCATCTTTCTCGCGCTGGTCGGGCTGTTTGCCCACCCGGGCGTGGCCTCCGCGATCATCCGAGTCCCCGACATCCTCGTCCAGGTGATCTTCACACCGCTGCTCGCGGGTTGGTCGATCTGGATCGCCATCGCAATCTCCACGCGAGCGAGTGACATCCGCGTCGCGCAGCAGCTCAGCATGCTCGCCAGCCTCCCCACGATCGCCCTGACAACGCTGACCGCTTTGAACGTCATCCACGCGTCGCTCGGACTGGCCGTAGCCCTTGGGGTCGCGCTGCTGCTGGCCAACAGGCTTGGCTGGCGGCTCGTGTCGCTGCTATTCGACCGCGAACGGCTCATCACCGCCACGAAATGACGCGCAGCGGCTGACTGGGCGCCCCGGCCCGGCCCGTCTTCGGTTCGCGGTGCCGGCTGGTCGCGTGGCCCTGACGCCCGGCGGTGCTGTCAGAGGCCGAGCTTGTCGCCGAGGCCGCCGAGCAGCTCGCTCGGATTGATGCCGAACTGCTTGAGCAGATCTCCGTGCTGGTCGGGATCAACTTTGTCGGGTAGCTGCTGGTCGGCCTGCTGGGCTTGATCGTGGTTTCCGCGATCGCGCAGCATCTGCAGAATCTGCTCCTTGGGGATCTCCATGATCTCTCCTCGCTTGGTCGGAGGTGTCATCGCCTCGCCTGCAGCGCCACGTGGGGAGCGATGCTTTTTCCCGCTTGGGCCTGCACAACGAACTGGTTGGCGGCTACCCGCTCGCCACCGGAGCAAACGCCGCCCCCCGGCGAGTATCTCCGCCGATCAGGGGTAGAAGCCGGAGGTGGCTTTGGCCCTGATCATCACTGACATGCTCAACCGCTACGAGCACGAGGACGCCGAACCGCTGATGGAGTCAGTGCGGGCGGCGCTTCCCGGGATCTGCGAGCTCGTTGCCGGCGCACGGGAGCGCGAGGTGCTGATCGTGTATGTCAACGACAACCATGGTGACTGGAGCGCCGCGCGGGCGGAGCTGATCGAGTGGGCGATGGCCGGTGCGGATCCCTCACTGGTAGAGCCGATCCTCCCCGGTGGCGATCTGCCGTTCGTTGTCAAGGCCCGGCACTCGGCCTTCTATCAGACCCAGCTTGACTATCTGCTGCGTCAGAACGAGATCGATCGTCTGGTGCTCGCCGGTCAGGTCACCGAACAGTGCATTCTGTACTCCGCCCTCGACGCCTACGTGCGCCACTATGAAGTCGTGATCGCGCGCGACGCAGTGGCGCACATTCATTCCGATCTGGCCGATGCGGCACTCAGGATGATGCAGACGAACATGCGCGCATCGATTGTGACCGCGGCGGATGCCTTCTGCTGACCGGCCGCCTTCCTCTGTCCTGCTGGTTCGCGGCGTGAGCGCTCCTCGCTCAACGACTTGGGCGCGTCGGGAAATAGCGCGCTACACCGCCCCGCAACCGGGTAGTGCAAGAAAAATCCCAAAGAGAGGAGGGTTCCGTGAGTAGCACCGAGGAGACCGGGCAGGTCACCGGCACCAAGGACAAGGACTACAACCTGATCTGGTTCACCGAGCAGTGCCTGAGCAATACGCTGCGCTTGGAGGCATACGTCCAGGATGCTGAGCGCGACGGAGACAACGAGCTGGCCGACTTCTTCCGGCGGGCTCAGAAGGAGAGCCGCAAAGGCGCAGAGCAGGGCAAAGAGCAGCTGCGCAAGCGGCTTGCCGCTTAGCGAAGAGTTCAGAAACGGGAGGGGTCCGACCCGGCTTAGCCCCGGCCAGCTCGCGACCCCTGCCCGGCTGTTCCCACTTATACCGGGCGGGCTCAGGCGGTCAACGACACCGATGCGCTGGCTGCTGCCGCCCTGTACCCGAAGACGGCCGGTAAGGGCCTGGCGGTCGGTGATCGTGCCTGCCTGGCGCTCGCGCTGCGGCTCGGCGCACCAGCAGTAACTGCCGAGCGCGCATGGGACAAGCTCGACATCGACGTCGAGATCCAGCTCGTCCGCCCGCGTTGAAACGCCCACATCGGGTAGCAGGGCCCCCATGCGAGTCGTCGTCTTCGGTGCCACCGGCAACGTCGGCACGAGTGTGCTCGATTCGCTTGCCGGCGAGTCCGCGGTCCAGGAGGTCACCGCTGTAGCCCGCCGCGCGCCGGAGCGAACGTGGCCGCGGACGACGTTCGTCAGCGTGGACATCGCCAACGACCCGCTGGAGCCGGTTGTCCGCGGCGCCGACGCGGTCGTGCATCTGGCGTGGTTGATCCAGCCTGGCCGCGATGAGTCGCTGACTTACGCGGTCAACGTGAACGGCAGCCGCCGGCTGTTCGAGGCGCTGGTCCAGAGCAAGGTGCCAAAGCTCGTGTATGCCTCGTCGGTGGGCGCCTATTCCCCTGGGCCCAAAGACCGGATGGTGGGTGAAGAGTGGCCCACCGACGGAATCGACAGCTCGTTCTATGCCCGCCACAAGGTGGCGGTGGAGCGCCAGCTGGATGACCTCGAGCGGGAACATCCGCAGCTGAAGGTGGTGCGGATGCGTCCGGCGCTGATCTTCAAGGCCCAGGCCGCGACGGAGATCCGGCGCTTGTTCGCCGGGCCACTGCTGCCTCGCGCCGCGGTAGACCAGCGCTTGATCCCGTTCGTGCCCGACGTCGAGCGGCTTCGCTTTCAGGTCGTGCATTCCCACGATGTGGGGGACGCCTATCGTTTGGCTGTCGTGGGTGAAGCGCGCGGCGCCTTCAACCTCGCCGCCGAGCCGCCGCTGGGCCCCGAAGAGCTCGGCGAGATCCTGCACGCGAGGAGGATCAGGATTCCCGCCCGGGTGTTGAGGCTGGCAGCGGCGACATCCTTTGCGCTGCGTCTGCAACCGTCAGAGCCCGGCTGGCTCGACATGGCCCTGGCGGTTCCGCTGATGGACACCGCTCGAGCGCGCGCCGAGCTTGGTTGGGCTCCCCGGCATGGCGCGATCGAGACGTTGTGCGAGCTGCTGGAGGGGATGCGGCGGGGCGGCGACGATCAGACTCCGCCGCTGGCGCGCGGGTCAAGCGGTCCGGCGCGATTGCGAGAGCTGATCACCGGCGTCGGCGCCCGGCCTTAGCGGCCGCGAGAGGCTGGTTGGCCGGCCGGGGCCGCTTGTAGCGGCCTCAGTCGCGCAGGATCGCGACCACGCGGGCCAGCCCCGCACTGGCGCCCTTGATCTTCAGCGGGAAGCAGGCGACGGTGAAGCCGGTGGGCGGCAGCGCGCCGAGGTTGGTCAGGCGCTCGATCTGCGAGTACGGGAGGTCGACCTGGTGCGCGGCCCAGAAGATGCCGGGCTTGTCACGCTGCAGCGCCTCAGCGGCCTGCCTGTCCAGCGGCGCGTCCCAGCCCCAGGCATCGATGCCCATCACTCGTACTCCCTGCTCAAACAGCCAGCGCGTCGCCTCGGGGGTCACGCCGCAGCCGCGCAGCATGTAGTCGCGCTCGTGGTAGAAGGCATCGCGCCCGGTGCGGACCAGGACGATGTCGCCAGGACGCAGGTCGTGGTTGACGGCAGCGACGCCGGCCTGCATCTCCTCGGTGGTCACCGCATCGCCGTCGGCTTTGTGGCGGGCGTCGACGACCACGCCCGGGCCAAAGAACCATTCGAGCGGCAGCTCGTCGATGGTCGGAGCGCGCGCACCCTGGATCGTGGAGTTGTAGTGCCACGGCGCGTCGACGTGGGTGCCGGCGTGGGTACCGATGCACAGCCGGTCGCCTGCCGGCCCCTCCTCGTTGCGCAGTAGCCGACGGGGCACGTCGAACGCCTGCTCCATCTCGGTCGCCCCCTCGGCGTGGTCGGTGTAGGTGACCTCGACGCGCATGAACGCCGGGATGTCCTCGGGCAGGGTCTCGATCGTATGCGACAGGTCGACGATCCTCACGGTTCCTCCTGCTGGCGCCAGCTTGTCCCCAGCCGCCTCCCGCCGATCGTCACCGGCTCGGCATCGAGCAGGATCCAGGCAAAGCGGCAGGGCTGCTCGGATCGGTTGTGCCAGACGTGGTTGGTGCCGCGCTGGATGACGATGTCGCCGGCGCGAACGGTGACCGCCGCTCCGCCGTCGAGCTCCATCTCGCACTCGCCCTCCAGGCAGATCCCGTAGTCGAGGCTCTCGGTGCGGTGCATGGGCGAGCGGGCCCCCGGGGCGAGCACCCCGATGCGAAGCACCGAGCCCGAGCCCGAGCCGAGGATGGTGGTCGTGCTGCCTTCGCGCTGCCGGGCCATGGCGTCGTCGCTGAGGGCCACCGGCATCTCGTGCGTCGCCCAAAGCTGGAAGAACGTGGCGTCTGAACGTCCAGTGTCCTCCGCGAGCCCAACGCCGGTCAGCTCCTCGTCGGCTGCGACCACCGCCTGCCCTTCGGAGTTGTGGCCGGTGATGATCCGGCGTACGCGCAGATCCTCGAGCCTCATGCGCGCAACGCGTCGGACAGGAACTTGGCGCCGCCGTGCGCCCAGGTGCCGCCGTCGATCGTGACCTCGGCGCCGTTGACGTACGACGAGGCATCGGACAGAAGCCAGGCGCACAGCTCGGCCACCTCCTCCGGACGGCCGGGCCGGCCCAGCGGCGCCGCCGCGACGCTGGCGCGCAAGAACGGCTCCGGTGCCGATCCGGTCATCGCCGTCTCGATGTAGCCGGGGAACACCGCGTTGACCCGGATTCCACGAGGCCCGAGCTCCATGCTGGCCATGCGCGAGAGGCCGCGCAGGGCCCACTTGCTGGCGGTGTAGGCGGCGGTGTAGTGGCCGGTGAGGGCTGCCAGCGAGCAGATGTTGACGACCGAGCCGCCGCTGGGCATCACCGGCGCCACCGTCTGCATCCCGTACAAAGGACCCAGGGCGTTGATCGACATGACGCGGGCGAAGTCCTCGCCGCGGAGCTCGGGCAGCCGGGCCCGGTGGGTGACGCCCGCCGCGTTGAGCAGCCCATCCACGCGGTTCAGTGGCGCGAGCAGCGCTCGCCAGCTCTCCTGGTCGGCCGCGTCGAGGCGCCGCTCGGCGTCGGGAGTCATGTCGCAGGCGACAACGTCGGCACCGGCCTGGCGTAGCAACGTCACCGACGCGGAGCCGATGCCGCCCGCTGCGCCCGTGACGATGATCACCTTGCCGTCGAGACGCACCGTGCAGCTAGAGGCGGTCGCGGAGCCGGGGCCCACGGCCGTAGCCTGCGACCACGGCGAGAATGAGCAAGCCGAAGATGATCTGCTGGTCGGCGTTGCTGTAGCCCTTGCCGACCAGCACGGTCGAGAGCACGGTCAGCACGAGCGCCCCCAGGACGGTCTTCCAGTAATCGCCACGGGCGCCGAACGCGGTGCCGCCGACAATCACGGCGGCGAGGCCCTCGAACAGGTACGGATCGCCGAGCGTGACGTTGCCCGAGCCGGTATAGCCGCCGAGGAGCACGCCGAGCAACGCCGCGAGCAGGCCCGAGAGAGCGTAGGCACCGACCCATACCCGGCGGGTCCTGACCAGCGAGAGCTCTGCGGCGATCGGATTGGCGCCCGTCGCGTAGAGCTTGCGCCCCGCGAGGGTGCGCCTCAGACCGAGTCCAAGGACGATCGCAACCAGTGCCCAGATGAATACGACCGGCGGGATGCCGAGGCCGAACGTGGTGCCGTTGACCGCCGTCAGTCGCGACAGGAACGTCGGCGCGGTGCCGGTGGCCTCACCCTTGGTCCAGACGAGCAATCCACCGGTGATGAGCGACGCCATCGCCAGCGTCACCACCAGCGGCTGGACGGCGAACCGGTGCGACACATATCCATTCACCGCACCCAGGGCGACCCCGAGCACGATGATGAGGATCAGGGCGGGGACAACCGCCCAATGGTCAGAGCCGGTGAGTTGGGAGATGAGGATCGCGCCGCCGGAGATGAACGCCGGAATCGAGAAGTCGATGCCGCCGACCAGGACCACGATTGTCTGCCCGGCGCCGGCCAATCCAAGAAAGGAGGCCGCAACCAGCATCGCGAGGGATCAGAGCCGCCTGGGTCGGACTGATCGGCTGCGTCACCGAGACGCCGATCGTGTACGGCGCCGTCCCCTTGGGCTTGACATGCGCCCACGCGCTCTTGAAGATCGGCGTGGCGTAGCCGTTGAACTGAGACTTATAGCTGGGTCCCAAAGTCGAGATGACGCCGCTCTGATCGTGGAAGCCAAGCGACGGCACGGCACCGCACCCCGAAGAGGTGGCCGCCGAGGCGGCGGCAGCAGACGAGCCGCTCGAGGTCGAGCTAGCACCGCCCGAGGTCTTACCGCAGGCTGCCAGCGCCAGCCCCACCACAACCACGGCGCCGAGCCACAAAAGGGACGCGCAAAGCGCCCGCGTGCCGTAAGGCGATGATTCTCCATCTTCGCTCCTCCCGCCGGCCGGCGGTGTCATCGAACTTTTCCGGGACGGGCGGTCACCGCATCGGGGCTCACCCTCTCCGACTCCTCAAGGACGCCGCCGGCAGCAGCCGCGCCGAGCGGCATATGCGAAGCACCATTCTAAATCTAATTCCCGGGTTGTCAAGACCAGTGTTCGAATTCTAATTTGGAGGCGCGCAACCTACCGGCCGGCGCCGCTCTGGATCCGCGGCTCACGGCGGCCGCACTCCCGAAGTCGTCGCCCGACTCGCCAAGGTCCCCCGTTCGGGTCTGGCTCCTGTCACCAGCGGAGCGAGGCTCGGACGGCGCGACCGGACCGGGCTTGACAGCGCCTAGCGCGCTCGCGTACGATTCTAAGAATCAGAACGATAGTTTTAGTTATGCCTGCTACGTAGTGTGTTCCCGAGGGAGGGTCATGTCTGAAATCCTGCTGTCGCAGCTCGCCCACGTGGAGCTGATCTCGCCCAAGCCCGCGGAGACGGTTGACTGGATGATCGACGTGCTGGGCCTGGAGGAGACCACGCGGGAGGGCCAGTCGGTTTATCTGCGCGGATGGGCGGAGTGGCTGCACTCCAGCCTGATCGTCACCGAAGGGCCGGAGCCGGCGCTCGCGCACATCGCCTGGCGCACGTATGGGCCTGAGGATCCCGAGACGATTGCCAGGCGTCTCGCCGACAGCGGCAACGAGATCGGCTGGGTCGATTCCTCGGTCGGTCACGGCCGTGCCTTTCGCTATCACGCGCCGGTTGGCCGCCACACGCATGAGGTGTTCTGGGAGACCGAGCTCTACCAGGCGCCGCCGGAGAAGGCCGAACGGGACTTCCAGAACCGCCCGCAGAAGTTCTCCGCCCGGGGCGCGTCATCGCGGTATCTGGATCACGTGACGATCGCCACCCCGAGCATCGAGCAGGACATCGCCTTTTACCGCACGCTGGGTCAGCGCCACACCGCACAGATCAGTCCCGAGCCGGGGTTCAACGTGTTCTCGACGATGACCTGCAACGCAATCCGTTCCACTCACGATCTGGGATTGGTGCCGGACTTCTCTGGGGCTACCGCCCGCGGCAACCACCTCGCTTATCGGGTCGACCAGCGGCTCGACATCGAGCGCGCGGCAGAGGTGTTCATGGCCAACGACACGCCGATCGAGTTCGGCCCCGGTATTCATGGCCTGGACGAGATCACCTACTTGTACGTGCGCGAGCCGGGCGGGTTCCGGATCGAGGTCAACGCCGGCGGCTGGGTCAACACGATGCCCGACTGGCAGGCCACCGACTGGCACCCCTCGCAGGGCGGGACGACGTTCTGGAAGAACGTGGCCATGCCCGAATCGATGATGGAATGCTGGCCAGCCGTGAAGGACGAGGCGGCGCAGGAGTCCGCCGAAGGGTTCCAGTCCACCCAACTGTTCGTCGAGCGTTAGCGAGAGGAGAAGCAGTGCGCATCGCCAGAGTGGACCTCGAGGGAGGGGCGCGGGCAGCGATCGTCTCCGGCGACGGCGAGTCGGTGCGGGTGCTCGATCCGGAGGTCGGGGTGCTCGACGTGCTAAGCGCCCATGATCCGGAGCGGCTGGCGGCGGGCGCGAAGGAGCGGCCCCGGGAAGAGGTGCGGCTGCTGGCGCCGATCGATCCTCCCTCGATTCGCGACTTCTCGGTCTTCGAGCAGCACATCGAGGGCATCGTCAAAGGGTCAGACCCCGATGCGCCAGTGCCCGACAGCTGGTACCGGTCGCCGTTCTGTTACTTCTCCAACCCGGGAGCGGTTACCGGTCCCGCCGAGGAGATTCCCATCCCGCCGGGCTGCCGGGACCTCGATCTGGAGCTCGAGGTGGCGGCGATCATCGGCCGTGCCGGGCGCAACCTCACCCCCGAGGAGGCCGCTGCCCACATCGCCGGGTACACGATCTTCAATGACTGGTCGGCTCGCGACCTGCAGTTTGCAGAAATGAAGCTGGGGCTGGGGATCTGCAAGGGCAAGGACTTCGCCAACACGCTGGGACCGTGGATCGTGACCCCCGACGAGCTCGAGCCATACCGCTCCGGCGATCGGCTCGACCTCGACCTGCGGGCCTACGTCAACGACCGCGAGCTCGGTGACGACACGCTGGCCAACATGGCCTGGAGCTTCGAGGAGCTGATCGCATACGCTTCGCGCGGGACCTGGATCCGCCCCGGCGACGTGCTCGGCTCGGGCACCTGCGGCTCAGGTTGTCTGCTGGAGCTGCGCGGCCGCTACGGCGGCCATGACTACCCGCCGCTCGCCGTCGGCGACGCGGTGACGCTCTCGGTGCAGGGGATCGGCACACTCACCAACACTGTCGTTGAGGGCGTGGACCCGGTGCCACTGCCGGAGGCGCGGCCAGGTCGCCTGCGAGCGCGAGCGCAGGCATGAGGATCGACTGCCACGCGCATGTGCACCCGCCCGCCTACCACGCGGCGCTGGGCAGCCTGCCGCTGCCGCCGACGACCTTGGAGGGCCTGGAGGCCGACATGGAGCGTTATGAGGTCGACGCCGCGGTCGTCTCGGTGGGGCCCCCAGGAGCGTTCCTGGGTGACGCGGTGGACCCTAGCGAGCTGGCGCGGACGGCCAATGACGGGATTGCGGAGGTCGTGCGCGGGCGACCCGAGCGGTTCGCGGGTTTGGCAACGCTGCCGCTGCCCGACGTCGAGGCGGCGCTGACCGAGCTGGAGCGCTGCTACGACGAGCTGTCGTTGGACGGCGTGATGCTGCTGAGCAACGTCGCCGGCATTTATCTCGGTGACCCTGGACTCGAGCCGCTGTTCGGAGCGCTCAACGAGCGTGAGGCGTACGTGTTTGTCCATCCCGGCTTTCCGCCTCACCCCGCGCCACTGAGCCACCACCCGGTGTGGCTATACGAGTTCCCCTTCGAGACGGTGCGCGCGGTCGCCAACCTCATCTACAGCGGGACTCTCGAGCGCCATCCCCGGATCCGGATTCAGCTTTCGCACCTGGGCGGCGCCGCTCCGTTTCTCGCACACCGGCTGGCCTCGCTCGCCGACCGCGAGCCCGAGCAGGCCGTGCAGGCCCCGGCCGGAGCACTCGACTACCTGCAGCGCCTGTACTACGACACCGGACTGGCCAACAACGCGCCGGCGCTGGCGGCGACCCGTGAGATCACGGCACTGGCGCACATCGTGTTCGGCACCGACTGGCCATATGCAGCGCTACCGCCTGGCGGCGGCGATCCCGCGCCTGAGCTTGACGTCCTGGGTGCCGAGGGGCGTGAGGCGGTGCAGGCGCACAACGCGGCAGCGCTCGCGCCGCGACTCACGCAGGCACTGAGCAAGTAACTCGGAAGCGCTCGGAGAAGAGACCATGGGCAGTAGTAGCAGCAAGGGCCGGATCGCGATCGTCGGCGCGGGCCCCGCCGGCATGGCCACGGCGCTGGCGTCACGACGCGCCGGCTTCGAGGTCACGATCTACGAACGGTCCGCAGAGATTCGAGCGGCCGGGAACATCCTCAACCTGTGGCCGCCGCCGCAGAAGGTGCTCGGTCTCCTCGGCGTGGACATCCGCGACCTGGGCGCGCCGGCCGACTCGGAGTTCCGCCGCCACGACGGACGCGTGCGCGCGCGGGTCCGGCTACCCCAAGCGGTCAAGGACGAGTACGGCGGCGGGTTCATAGGCCTGCTGCGCCCGGGGCTCTACCGGCGCATGCTCGATGCCCTCCCCGACGGCACGATCCGCTACGAGCATCGCGTCAGCTCGTTCACCGACGCCGGCGACAGCGTCATCCTCCACCTGGAGGGACGCGACGCCGTGGAGGCGAACGTGCTTGTCGGTGCCGACGGGATCAACTCGGTCGTCCGGCGCGGGCTGTGGGGCGAGCAGCCGATCCGCCACCAGAAGCTGCACCTGGTCGCCGGCTACCTGTTCTGCGACGCGCCCGATCCGGTCACAATCGTCGCCCACAACCGCACTACGCAGGGCAGTTACTCGGCAATCCGGCACGAGGGCCAGTCCGGATACGAATGGTGGGTGCTCGAGGCTTTCGATCCGCGCGTTCCGTTCACCCGCGACCTGCGGGAGTTCGCGCTCGAGCGGGCGCGGGGATTCGCGCAGCCGCTGCCCTCGCTGATTGAGCAGACGCCGACCGAGCACCTGTTCCGCTGGGAGATCCGCGACCGCAAGCCGCTGCGCCAGTGGTCCAAGGGACGGGTGACGCTGCTCGGCGACGCCGCCCACCCCACCTCGCCCTACGCCGCCTACGGTGCGGGCATGTCAATCGAGGACGGCTACTTCCTGGCGGCCGGGCTAGAACCGATCGACCTGCACGACACCGCCGCGGTGCAAAGGGCCCTGCAGGCGTTCGAGGAGCGGCGCAAGAAGCACACCTCCCAGGTCAGCCAGATGGCGTATATCAACGGGATCATGTTTCACCGGCTGCCGCCGTGGCTGGCGCCGGCGCGCGATGTCGTGTTCGATCACACACCGCTGTTGCAGAAGGTGATCGGGGAAGCCACGCCCGGCCAGATCCTCTCCCAGCTGGCCGAGATCGACAAGGTCGAGGAGAGGCGCGGCGCCAGGGGTCACGCGGCCGCCAAGACGATCGCAGAGCAGCCGGCATGACGCCGCAAACGCTCGGCGGTCCCGTCGACCCCCCCACCCTCGGCTGTCCCGTCGACCGCGCCTTCGACCCACTGTCAAGCGACTTCCTGGCCGACCCGTACGCGTTCATGACCGACCGCCCACGGGTGTTCTATGCGCCGTCGATCGACTACTACGTCGTATCCCGCTACGAGGACGTCGAACGGGTGTTCCTGCACCCCGAGCTGTTCTCGGCTGCGCCCGCCCAGCTCCCGCTCGTCGAGCTCGTCCCCGAGGCGATGAAGATCCTGCTCGAGGGCGGGCACCGGCCCCAGCCGTCGATGGTCAGCCTCGACCCGCCCGAGCACACACGCCTGCGCGCACCCACCGCGCGGGCCTTCACCCCGCGGCGGGTGGCCTTGATGGAGCCGAAGATCGCAGAGACAGTGACCGAGCTCCTCGATGCGGTGGACCCCGAGCAGCCATTTGACATCGTTGACGCGCTGACCCGGCCCTTGCCGCTGACCGTGATCTTCCGCTTCATGGGGGTGCCGCGCGACGACTGGCCCACGCTCCGTGCCTGGGGCGCCAACCGCCTGTCGCTGGGGTGGGGCCGCCCGTCGGCGGAGGAGCAGATCGACCACGCTCGCAACATGGCCGCCTATCGGGGCTACCTGCGCGACCTCGTGGCCGCCAAGGCGACGCAGCGCAGCGATGACTTCGGCAGCGCGCTGCTGGAGATCCACGACGAGGATCCCGACAAGCTCACCCATGAAGAGATCGCCTCGATCCTGTTCTCGCTGTCGTTCGCCGGCCATGAGACGACCAACAACCTGCTGGGGAACTGCGTGCGGCGGCTGCTCGAGGAGCGCGGGCGCTGGCAGGGTCTGGTCACCAACCGCGAGCTGATCGCCGGAGCCGTTGACGAGGTTCTTCGCTACGACCCGTCGGTCGTTGTGTGGCGCCGTCAAGCGAAACAGGCCGTCACCGTCGGCGGCGTCGAGCTTCCCGCCGGCGCGAAGCTGTTTTTGTGGCTTGCCGCCACCGGACGCGACGCCTCGATGTTCCCCGAGCCCGAGCGCTTTGACATGACCCGCGCCAACGCCCGCCGCACGCTGGCCTTCGGCCGCGGCATCCACTTCTGCATCGGTTCCGCCCTGGGGAGGCTCGAGGCCCAGGTCGCGCTGGCCGAGCTCGTCCGCCGCTATCCGCGGCTGGAGCTGGTGGACGGCCAGGAGATCCCGTTTCACCCCAACATCTCGTTCCGGGGCCCGATGACCCTCTGGGTCCGGGCGAGATGAGCGGGGGGCCGCAGTCAGCACCGAGGTGAGCGGAGGCGTCTACTGAGCCTGGCCGGGCGCGACGCAGCGGTTGCGCTGGACGCCGAGCCCGGTGATGCGCCCCTCGATGACATCGCCGGGCACCAGCCACCGATCCCCGTGGTGCCCAGCGTTGCCCGCCGGCGAACCGGTGAGGAGCAGGTCACCTGGGGAGAGCGCCACCACCGAGGAGGCATACGACACGAGCCGCGCGACGCCGTAGATGATGTCGTCGACCAACTCGTCCTGCATCACCTCGCCGTTGACGCTGAGGGTGATGCGTAGCGCCCGGGGGTCGGCCACGAACTCCCGAGGCACCATGTAGGGGCCGGTGGGGAAGAAGGTCGGCCGCGACTTCGACATCAAAAAGTCGGTCATCGGGAACTTCGGGCGGTTCATGACGTCGCGCGTGCTGATGTCGTTGGAGATCGTGTAGCCGGCTAGGTAGCTCATGGCGTCGGACTCGCTGATGTGGCGCGCCGGGCGCCCGATGATCACCGCCAGCTCGAGCTCCCAGTCGTGGCAGGTTCCCGGCCCCCACAGCACGACGTCGTCACGGGCACCGCAGAGCGCGCTCGGCAGCCCCGCGAACATGAACGGCTCGGTGGCGGCGCGCCGCTGCACCTGACGTTCGGCGTCCTCGCGCAACGCGGCCTCTGGCCGGTCGTCGCCCTCCAGACGCAGCGTGGAGTACACGATCTGGCGCACGTGCCGGTAGTAGTTGGCGCCGGCACAGAGAATCTGGCGCGGCATGACCGGTGGCAGGGGCCGCAGCGAACCCAGCTCGCGCACGTCGCTGTCGCCGGCCCGCGCGAGCTCGGTCAGCGCCTGGAGGCTGCGGTCCCAGTCGGAGAGCAGCGCCAGCGTCGTCGCCTGGGCGCCGAAGTGCCGGCGCAGGTCAAGCACCGTTTCCCCGAGGACCAGTCCCGGGAACGCCGACCCGTCATCGAGCGCGAACGTGCCCAGGGCGAACTGTCCGTCATCTGGCATGCCTGTCAGTGCCCTTTATCTAGATCGGGGCCATCGCCGCCATGGTGACGCCGTGGCGAACCTCGTCTGGGTTGACTGGCAACGAGTGGTCCTGCTCCCAGCGCCCGATCGTCTCCGAGCCTTCGACGATCATCTTGCAGCGCTCGTAGCGGCGCCCCGTAAATGCCTCCAGCGCCGCCTCCAGCGGCTGATCGCGCGAAAGCTCCTGTGTGAGGACGATCGCATCCTCGATCGCCTGGGCCGCCCCCTGACCGCAGTGCGGCGAGGTGGCGTGCGCAGCGTCACCGATGAGCACGGTTCGACCGCGATACCACGGCGGGGGCACGAGCACGTTTTCCACCGGCCGGTAAACGACCGCGTCGTCGTCGACGATCAAGTCGCGATGCTCGGCCACGGAGCCGCCGAACTGATCGAGGCGATCGCGGTAGACCGCGGCGATCCCCTCGTGCGGCACGCGCAGCGACATCCCCTCGGGTGGCTTCTCAATCGTCAGGATGTACATCAGGTCCGCCGCCAGCGGGCAGAAGCCGGCGGTGCCGGTCTCGCCGATGAAGACCCAGATCTTGTCCAACGCCTCGATCCGCGGCAGGTTGTATCGCCAACACACCTGCCCCGTGTACTTCGCCTTCAGGTGTGCACCAAACACCGTCTGGCGAACCTGGGAATAAAGACCATCGGCGCCGACGACGAGGTCATAGGAGCGCCTCTCGCCATCGGTGAACTGCACCTCCACGCGATCGCCTTGGTCGTTCAACGCGGTGAACGTAACGCCGGTCCGGACGTCGGCGCCGGACTTCAGCGTGTGGGACTGGAAGATGCGGTGCAGGCGCGGGCGGGTGATGCCGTTGCCGGGCGGCAGCCCCTCCACCAGCGGCGGCCATTCGTGGTCGGCGATCAGCGTCTGGCCATCTGCGGTCCACGTCGTGTCACCGAACATCGGATGGCCCTGCGCCACCGCCTCTCCCGCCAGCCCTAGCTCGTTCAGCGCCCGCAGCGCGTTGCCGGGTTGAAGGATGCCCACCCCATACACGTCCCAGGCCGGGTTCTTCTCGACGACATCGACGTCGAATCCCGCCTGGCGCAGCGCGATCGTCGCCGACAGGCCACCGATGCCGCCGCCGACGACCAGGACTTGCTGGACACCGCTCATGACCGCACCTCCGCCCACACCGGTGCATACACCTCTGGGTTCACGGTATCCCGCGGACGGCTTCCGCCCAGCACAGTGGCCACGTTACGCGCCGCCAGCCTCGCCAGGTCCGCCACCGACTCCTCTGAATAGAACGCCACGTGCGGTGTCGCTATCAGCCCGGGTGCAGCCAAGAGCTCGTCGTCAGGCTCCAGGCGCTCGGGCGTGAACACGTCCAGAGCCGCACCGGCGATACGTCGCTCGCGCAGCGCTTCGGTGAGCGCCTGCTGGTCGACCACAGCTCCCCGGGCCGCGTTGATCAAGTACGCATCGGGCTTCATCAGGGCCAGCAAACGCGCGTCGATCAACCGCTCGGTCTCCGGATTGGCCGGGACATGCAGGGTCACGTAGTCCGCGCGCGCCACAAGTTCCCGGAGCCGCACCGGCTCGGCCCCGGTCGCCGCCACGGTCTCGGCAGGCGCGCGAGGATCGTACGCGATCACGCGCATGCCGAGTCCCTGCGCGCGTTGCGCGACGGTGCGGCCGATCTTGCCGAACCCGATGACACCGAGCGTGCGGCCGGCGATGCGGCGGATAGGCTGCCCCACTGCCAGCGACCAGTCACCGGCGCGGACCGCCCGGTCGTAGCGGTGGATGCCCCGCTCGAGGCAGAAGATCAAGGCGAGCACGTGTTCGGCCACCTCGTCGAGGCAGTAGGCGGGGACGTTGGTGACGGGGATCCCGCGCCGCGTTGCCTCGTCGACTGCGATGTTGTCGACGCCGATCCCGTAGCGGCCGATGACCTGCAGCTTCGGCGCGGCCCTGGATTACCGCAGGCGTCACGCGGGCGAAGCAGGTCAGGATCGCATCGGCGTCGGGGGCGAGCCGCACGAGCTCCGCCTCCTCGCCGGCTTCGGCGACCACGATGGTGGCGCCCACCGCGGCCAGCTCGGCGCGCTCGTGCTCGAGCGAGTCCCAGGCGTAGTCGGTGACCAGGACCTTGAGCGCGCCCATCAAGTCCCCTTGACCGCCGAGGCGGCCCGCAGCGCGTCGGCGCCGGCAAACACGGCGTCAGTACCCAGCTGCTCCTCTATGCGCAGGAGCTGGTTGTACTTGGCCAAGCGCTCAGATTGCGCCACCGAGCCAACCTTGATCTGACCGCCCGCGGTCGCCACCGCCAAGTCGGCCAGCGCCGCGTCCTCCGTCTCGCCGGAACGTGCGGAAATGACCGTCGCGTAGCCGGCTTCCCGCGCCCGCTCGACCACCGCCAGCGTCTCGCTGATCGTGCCGATCTGGTTCATCTTGACCAGCACGGCATTGGCGGCGCCGAGCTCGATCCCCCGCTCCAGGCGCGCCAAGTTGGTGGTGAATAGATCGTCGCCGACGAGCTGGAGGCGGTCGCCGAGCGTTTGCGTGAGCGCCACCCAGCCCTCCCAGTCGTCCTCGGCCAGGGCATCCTCGACCGACGCGATCGGAAAGTCCTCGGCGAGCTCCGCGATCAACCCCGCCATCTCCGCCGCGTTGCACTCACGGTTCTCTGAGGTGAGACGGTACGCGCCGGTGCTGCCGTCGCAGAAATGGGTGGCCGCCACATCGAGGGCATAGACGATGTCGAGGCCCGGCGTCAGTCCCGCCGCCTCCACCCCCTCCTGGAGGAGCTCGAGCGCCTCGCGGTGCGACCTCACCGCCGGGCCAAAGCCCCCCTCGTCGGCCTTGAGCGTCGAGTACCCCGCGGCCGACAGGACACCGGCCGTCGCACGGTGGACAGCGACGCACATCTCGAGCGCCTCGCCATAGCTGCCCGCCCCGACGGGGATCACCAGGAAGTCCTGAAACTCGATCTGCCGGCGGGCATGCAGACCGCCACTGATGATGTTGACCATCGGCAAGGGCAGCAGCGGTGAGCGATCGCGGGCGAGGTGACGCCACAGCGGGATACCCGCGGAGGCGGCCGCGGCGCGAGCGGTAGCCAGCGACACAGCCAGCATCGCATTGGCACCGAGGCGGGAGCGGTGGGGCGTTCCGTCGAGCGCGACAAGCGCCTCGTCGACCTGCGCCTGTTCGGGCACCTGCCCGCGCAACGCGGGCGCGATCACGGCCTGGATGTTGCTTACGGCCTTGCGCACGCCTAGCCCGCCGTAACGCTCGCCGTCGGCGTCGCGCAGCTCCAGCGCCTCGTGACGGCCCGTCGACGCGCCGGACGGCACCGAGGCGGTGGCGCGCCTGCCGTCGCTCATGATGATGTCCGCTTCCACCGTGGGACGGCCGCGAGAATCCAGGATCTCCCGGGCTCTGATGTCCGCGATCGTCGTCACGCTGTCGCTCCGTTGGCGGCCTGGAGGCGAGTCGCGACAGAGGCGAGCGCACGACCGAGATCGCGCTCGCCGCGCCCGATCAGTGCCCGCGCGATGGCCCGGATCAGCTCGCGCCGGTCAGCGCTCAGGTACTCGAGCTTCGACTTGCCATCCACGCGGCAGAGCAGGAGCACCCCCAGTTCGGTCACAGTGTCCATCTCGCTGGCGCCGAGCTCTCCCGCGCCGTCGCTGTAGGCCTGCCAGAATTCGCGCGCGGCGGTCAGATAGGCGCCGCTGGCCTGGCTGCGATGCACGGCCTTGGCGATTAGGTGCGTCAGCATGAACGCAGTGTCGAATGCCGGATCGCCCCAGTGCGCGACCTCGAAGTCGAGCGCCAGCACTCGGTCCGGGTAGACGATCAGGTTCTTCGGGGAGTAATCACCCAACACCAGGGTGCGGCGCCGGACGGTCAGGCGCTCGACATCAGCCTCGATCCGGTCGCTCAGGTCCGGGTGAGCACGAGCCGTGCTGCGGTGATAGGGCTCGATCCTTCCCTGGATCAGCGGCATCAGATCGTCGAACCGCGCGGCCAAGCGCGGCTCCTCGGCGCTCCTGCGGTGCACTTCGGCGAGCAGTTCGCCGGCCCGACGGGCCACCATGACATCCACGTCCCCTCGCAGGAGCGCGTCCTTCCACACCACTCCCCCCGGGGGCGCGCAGCTCATCGTGAACGTCAGCCGGTCTCGATCGAGGTCGATCACTTGCGGCACCATGTCCTGCGGGAGCAGGTCACCCAGCACCCGCATGCAGTCACACTCGACGAGAATCCGACGCGGGTCGAACTCCCAGACCTCTGTCACGCGAAGCATCGGTAGCGACTGCTTGACGACCACCGCACCGCTTGGCCAGTCGACCCGCCACACGTGGTTGGAGATCCCGCCGGCTAGCTCCCGCGCTTGTGCGGCTACGCCCTCGGGCACGACCCCGCGTCTCCGCAGGTAAGCGGCGACATCTTGTGTCGATGGCGCGGGCGCCGCCTCAGCGGCGTCAGGCTGAGCGCTGCCTCGTAGGGGCGGAGCCGCATCCATGCCTGCCAACGACCCATGGCGCATCGACGTCCCACTTTCCCTCCTCATGGGCATCATCAGAGTAAAACACGAATTTGTGTTCTTGTCTACTATTCATCAAATGCGAATTCGTGTTCTTCTCTGGACGACGACCGCACCGGCACTTATCCTGAGTACGTGGCCACTCCGCAACCGCTGATCCGCCCGCCGCTGCAGCGCCGCAGCCAGCAATCACTGGAGCGGGTGCTGCAAGCCGGCCTGGAGGTGCTCCAGGAGCAGGGGGTCGAGGGGTTCACGCTCCAGGAGGTCAGTCGCCGGGCGGGCGTCTCCATCGGGTCGATCTACGCCCGCGTTGAGAGCCGCGAAGCGCTCATCATGGCCATCTACGAGCGGGCGATGGCCTGGACCGAGGAGCAGGACCAGATCGCCCGTGCCGCCCTGCACGAGGACCTGAGCCCGCGCGAGCGCATCGAGACAATCGTCAGCAATATGGCCAACGACATGCTCGGGCATGCAGACATCCTGCGCGTGTTCATGCGCCAGGCGCCGCTGAACCACGACATCTGGCAGCGCGGCGCCGAGAAGTCCCACGAGACGGCCAAGACGTTCGAGCGGGCGATCCTCGAGCGCCGCGAGGACATCAACCATCCCGAACCCGAGCTCGCCGTCGACGTCGCCTTCCGGATGATCTACTGCACGATCGCGCGGCGCATCACCCACGGGCCCAAGTTCGAGTCGGCGCGCCCGGTCAGCAACAAGAAGCTGGTGCGCGAGCTGGCCCGGGCGGTCGCCGACTACCTGCTCTGAGTCGGTCCTGATCCGGCGCGATCGCCGCCATCCAGTAGAACACGAACGTATATTGTCTCTTCACCACAAGCCTGCCGAGAGAGCACACAGCGATGCCGCCGGAGCCGGTCCTACCAGAGAAAGCCGATCACTGGCGCCGGATTGCCATCGCCCTCGATGACTGCGAGGCTTCGCACAGGGCCCTGCTGGAGGCAGCCGAGGTAGCACGCCGCGAGCACGCGCGGCTAACGGTGATCTTCATCGTGCCGTCCCCGTGGCCCTTTGTCGCCCTGGCCGGGGTCTCCCCCATCCGCCTTCGCGACGAAGTGATCGCCGATGGCGAGCGCCGCCTTCGGCGGATGGCGGACAGCCTTCCCGCCGACGTGTCGTGCACCACCCAGGTCCGGTGTGGCTGCGCGACCGCCGAGATCCTCAAGCTCCTGCGCGAGGATTGTCACGACGCCGTGTTCGTCGCACTCGGGCGCGGCGCCGGACTGCGAGGGGCGCTGCTTCGCCGGGCCGCTCTGTGGCGCTGCCGCCGCACAGCTGTTGACGTCGTGGTCCCGCGCCCGTCCAGGCGATTGCGCCCGCGCGGTCGCCGGCCGCCAGATGGCGCCCCCTTGCCCCCGGTCGGGATACCGCCGGGCCCTGCCTAGAATGGGGCTATGGCTGCCCCCAGACCAAGCGAACTCGCCTTTGCGCTCGGCGTTTGCCGGACCCCGCTGAGGGCGGTGCTGGTCTGCTGGCGGCCCTCCGCCGAGCACGCCGAAAAGCTCGCGACTTCATGACCCGTCGCGGGTCCAGCGTGGGGGTACCTCGTGTCCCCCAGACGGCCCGTGCCTTTCCCACCAAGCTGACGTTTCGCGCCCGCCAGGAGCCCACCCCCGGTAGTGGTTGGCAGGCGCGATTCAAGGCTCAGGGCCCCGCATACCGGGCCTGGTATCTGGGCACCAGCGATACGGCGCGTCCGTCCCTGAAAACCTGCTTGGCGAAGCTCGACGAGCACATGCCCGAGCTCGTGCCCCTGCACAGGCGACTGGTCGAGCTCGCCGGCGGCGATGAGCTCGACGCCCGGATGCTGTCGCTGTACAACCCGCCGCCGTTCGTGACCGGCTGCTCTCAGGCGGCGTGGGTGGGAGATTCACCGCTGTTGATCCGCAACTACGACTACCCGGTCACGCGGCTGGAGGGTCTCCTGCTCTACACGCAGTGGACCCGCAAGCGTGTGATCGGAATGAGCGATTGCCTGTGGGGCCTGCTGGATGGGGTCAACGATGATGGTCTGGCTGTCTCGCTGACCTTCGGCGGACGGCCCGCGACCGGCGATGGCTTTGCCGTTTCGCTCATCGTCCGCTACCTGCTCGAGGTGTGCAGTTCGGTCGCTGAAGGGTGCGAGATCCTCGCCCGGGTACCCGTGCACGCCAGCCAGAACATCACGCTCGTCGACGCCGCCGGGGACTTCATCACCGCCTATATCTCCCCTGACCGGCCGGCGCGCTTTGTACACACCCCGGTGACGACCAACCACCAGGATTCAGTTGCCTGGCTGGCATACGAGCAGCTGGTCCCCAGCGTGAAGCGGGAACGGAGGCTGCTACAGCTTCTCGCCGATCCGGCGATGACCACGGCCGCGCTGCGGGAGGCGTTCTTTGAGCCCCCGCTGTACAGCCGGTCGTACGCGGTGGGTGCAGGGACGCTCTACAACGCGTGTTACTACCCCGCGGAGGGCCGCGTCGAGCTCCGCTGGCCCCACGACCAATGGGATCAGAGCTTTGATGACTTTCGATCGCTGGAGCACACCGAGACGTATGGCGCTGCCGCGCCGGCGGCGAAGAGCGCGTTGCGTGCGTTTTAGCTCTGGCTAGCTGCCCTTGATGGCCAGCGGCACGATCGGCAGCTCGCTGGGCTCGGCCTCGAGCGGCTGGCTGACATAGCGTCCCTTGATCTCGTTCACCCAACGGCGAGCACGCTCGGTGAGCGTCCCGTCGTCGGTCTGGAAGCGGCCGCGCGAGACGAGGATTCCCAGATCGCCGCCCTTGTAGCGGTAATCCCCGGGACCGGACACGCGCAAGAAGAAGGCCTCCGATTCGTCCTGGATCGAGTGCCAGTCGTGCCCCCACCGGCCCCAGGCCACCGACCCGTCTTCGTCCATTCGCCAGACACCGGTCCGAGGTGCTTCGGTGATCACCTCGACGCGTTCTTCACAGTCCTTGATCACCATTTGCGTCCATACATCGAGTAACTCGACTCGTCCCCACCGGTCGTTGATCTCGTCAACATCGATCTCGTAGTCCACACCCATGAACTCGATCAGGTGAAACGCGAACAGCGGCATGTCCGCGTACGCCGCGGCGGTGACATTGGTTATCGATGTGACGCCGCTGATCCGGGGATTCAGCTCGCCGAGATACAGGTCACCTGTGTCGCGATCCAGCAGATAGTCCACCTCGAAGAAGCCCCGGTACCCTTCCCTGGCCAGGCGGTCGCCCAGCCGCGCGGTCGCCGCCCGTGCGGCGCCGCGATGCTCCTCGGACATGGCCCCGGGGAACATGTCGTTTCCACACCAACCCCCCCGGTAGGGGGTCAGTTCCGGATGCCCGGTCAGGTCATGCATGACCGGTCCGACGACCGTTCCGTGGCGGGTGATCACCGCTTCCATCGCGGCCGCCGCGCAGTTGATCCGCCGCATGACCTTCAGCTCTTCACCCTTGAGCGCATCAGCGTGCCGGTCCCAATCGTCGGCGCCGGCCACGAAGAACGTGGTCTTTCCCGAGTCACCGTAAGGGGTCTGGACAACCAGGTCCTGGCCCAGCCCCGCACCCTCGGCGAGGGCCACCAGCTCGTCATGTGACTCCGCGCGACCGAGAACATTCGGCACGCTGGGGACGCCGGCTTCGTTGCCGAGCTGCGTGGTCACGATCTTGGAGTCGATGTGCCGGCGAAGGCTCGCGGACGGAAGGATGAGCTCCATGCCCGCGTCGTGCGCCAGCCGCTCGCTGGTCTCGTCGAACATGACAAAGCAGACCTTGGGCGCGCCCCCGTGCCTGCCCGACCACTGCTTGAGCTCGCGATGATCCAGCAGTGCGTTGCACACATCCTCCATGCAGTTGAACTCGTGACCGACCCGGTCGGCGGGCACGAACACCCGCGGATGGTTGCCGTCGAACGAGTCAAACCAGTTGACGTAATAGAACGAGCGAACCCACCGGTCGATGCCCAACAGGTTGAACGCGGTGGGAGAGACGAAGTAGATCGGCTGATCGTTGGTGCGAAGGAAACCGCGGATCTGGGAGATGCCGTGAAGCTGCTCTGCCCGCTCGCTGGTATCGGTCATCGGTCGATCATCCTCTCCTTGCTTGCCTGCTCAGCTTGTCAAGCCGCACCAGTCTCGGACGAAGGCTCCCAGAACTCGAGCCGCTTGCTCGATCGACGAGATCGAGACCCGCTCGTCGACGCCGTGTATCTCCTCCCCGCGGGGTCCGAAGCACACCGCCGGTATGCCCCGGCGCACGAAATGTCGGGCGTCCGTTGTCGCCGTGGTCGGATACAAGGGTGCCGGCGTCCCGACGATCCGGCGGTAGGCGGCCGAGAGGGCAACCGCTACCGGCTCCTCCGGGTCAAGCGAGAAGCCTTCGCAGCTGAATCCGTCGTATCGCACCCGCGGCGGATTCTCAGATAGGAAGGGATCAGCCGAGGCGGCGGCGGCAACCGCCGACTCGATTCGCTGCGCAAGCCACTGCGGCCGCTGGTCGGGATACAGCGCCAGCCGGTAGGACACAGTGCACTGCGCAGCCACCGTCGAGGTCCAGTCGCCACCCCGGATCGTGCCCGGGTTGAGGTTGATCGGATGCTCGAAGCGGTCAAACGGCGGCGGTGGCGCCTCGTTGAGCTCGGCCTCCAGTTCACGCAGAGCGCGAGAAACGGTCGCTACCGCATCGATCGCGTTGACCCCCAGCGCGCTCGCACGCGCGGCGTGCGCGGGGCGCCCGACGATATCCACGTGAACCCACACCACGCCGACCTGAGCGGTGGTGATGTGATCGGGATGCGGTTCGGCGATCACACACGCCTCGGCGGTCGGACCGGAGATCAGACATTGCAGTGCGCCGTTGCCCGTGCACTCCTCTTCGACAACTGACTGCAGGTGTATGTCGGCCAGCGGCGCGACGTCGAGGCTGCGCAACGCGCGGATCGCGCCCGCGATCGCCACCAACCCGGCCTTCATGTCCCCAGCGCCGCGGCCGTACAGCCAATCCCCGTCGCGGCGCGGCTCAAACGGAGGACTGCTCCACAGCTCCTGTGCCGCGGGTGGCACGACATCGATGTGACCGTTGAGGATCAGCGAGCGCCCTCCCTGGCCAACGGCATCCCACGTGGCCACGACGTTGCGCTTGCCCGACACGTCCCAGGAGAATGGCGAGGAGTGCGGGTCGTTGCGGAGCGCAGCAGCGTCGAGGCGGATGTCGACGGGATCCAAACCCAATTCACGAAATGCCGCCTCCATCACCTCCTGCCCGGGCTCCTCGTTGCCCAGCACGGTGGGCGCTGCGACGGCGCGCTCCAGCAGGTCGATCATCCACTCCGACTGGGCTGCCACCGCCGCCGAGATCTCGGCGTCGGCAAGCGCAGCGGCACGTCGGCTCGACATCAACCTACCGACCCCTCGAGGATCTGCAGGGTCTTCAGGTCGGAGTAGAAGTCCAGCGCGTAGTCGCCGCCTTCCCGGCCGATACCCGAGATGCCCATCCCACCGAACGGCGCCGTCAAGTCTCGGACGAGAAACGTGTTCACCCACACGGTGCCCGCGCGGATCGCGCGGCCGATCCGCTCCGCGCGCCCCATCGAGCTGGTGTAGACGATTCCCGACAGTCCATACGAGGTCGAGTTTGCGAGTTGCACTGCCTCGGACTCATCGCCGAACGTCTGGATACACAGCACCGGGCCGAAGATCTCGTTCTGGACCACCTCGGAGGCGTTGGAGCGCGGGCGGATCAGCGTCGGCTCGTAGAAGAGCCCGCCGATGTCGGCGCGGCGCCCTCCGCGGATGATCACGTCGCCATGCTCTCGAGCGCGCTGCACAAACCCGTCGACCCGATCGCGGTGAACTGGATGAATCAGCGGGGAGATCGTGGTGGCGTCGTCGCGAGGGTCGCCGAGGATGTGCTCGTCGGTCGCGCGATGAAAGTGCTCCAGGAACTCGTCCAGGACCCCCTCCTCGACCAGCAGCCGGGTACCCGAGAGGCACACCTGTCCGGCATCGTCATATTGGCCGGCGGCCTTGCGGGCGGCGGCGTCGAGGTCCGCGTCGCCGAACACGATCAACGGGTTCTTTCCGCCTAGCTCGGCCGTGAATGGCACGATATTGCGCGCCGCGGCCTGGCCGATCGACCGGGCCGCGCGGACCGAGCCGGTCAGCGCGACGCGGCGGATCAACGGCTGCTCCACCAGCGCCGCGCCCACCTCGGTTCCGATCCCCTGAACGACGTTGAACACCCCAGGCGGGATCTGCGCCTCGTGCGCCAGGTCGGCCAGCAGTGAGCACGACAGCGGCGACCATTCCGCGGGCTTGAGGATCACCGTGCATCCCGCGGCCAGCGCCGGCGCGACCTTCCAGGTGGAGAGCATGAACGGCGCGTTCCACGGCGTGATCACCACCGCGGGCCCGGCCGGGCTGCGCTGCACCCGGTTCCAGGTTCCATTGGAGCGCCAGTCGCGCTCCTCGTAGGCCGCGGCGAGATCCGAGTACGCGCGGAAGTTACGAGCGCCCCGATTGATCACCCGCGCGCGCAATGACCTCAGGAGCATCGCCATGTCGCGACATTCGACGGCCGCGAGCTGCTCGACGCGCTCGTCGATGAGGTCGGCGAGCCGGTGAAGATATGGCGCTCGGCCGAGCGGCCCAAGGGCGGCCCAGTCGGGGAAGGCGTCGTGCGCGGCGACCGCCGCCCGCTGCGCCGCGGCCGCGCCCCCGCGCGCCACCTCGGCAATCACCTGTTCGTCGATCGGCGAGATGTCCTCGAAGCACTCGTCGCTGGCGACCCGCTCCCCACCGATGTAGTGCTCGGTGGACACCGTGACGCCTTCGACCTCGGTCCGGCCGCTGTGAACGGTCGAACTCATAGGCTGTCGATCGCTGGCTCTGGCAGGGGGACTCCCTGCATCTCGAGGCTCTCGCGCTCGGACTCGATCGCTGCCTGGTCGAAGCGGAAGTATGAGCGCGGGGGCAGCGGACCCCAGGTGTTTGACGAGAAGCGGTCGTCGGGATAGCGGCGCGGCTCGTGGTCGACGTCGAGCTGCTCCATGTCGACGTAGAGCTCGACGAAGCACTCCTCCTCAACGATCCGGACGTAGCTGGCGATGTTGCCACCGACTCCGTGGCGGGCCGGCCCCCATCCCAGCCAGCGCCCATGGCGCCCCAGATGATCGAGCGCCAGCCGCATCTGACCGATGTCCACCAGATCGAAGGCCAGGTGGTGAAAGTGGGAGTACCCCTTGTCGACGAGCGCCACGACGTGGTGATCGGCGTTGACGTGAAACCAGACACCCGCGTCGTCAAGGTAGTCGGTGACCCGCATGCCCAGGACGCGCGTGTAGAAATCCACTCCCTCAGTGAACCTGGCGGTGAGAAAATTTACGTGCCCCAGCTTGCGCGGGTGGTCGCCGGGCAAGGTGGTCGTCGGCCGAACGTGCGCCGGCCAGACGATCCCCTCCCGGTAAGGCATCAGCTGCACGCCGTTGTCTTCGTGGTCTGCGAGGAACAGCGAATTCTCGCGTTCGTCGTATGCGACGCCGCACGCTTCCAGGTGCGCCTTGGCGGCGTCGATCGTGCAGGACCTGCGGAGCTCGAAGGCGGTGTGATCGTGGCCTGGGTCGGCAGCCTCGATCAACTCGAGCGAGTAGGGCTCGTCGTCACATCGCAGCAGGGCGCGGCCGTCGGCGTCAGCGTCCCTCGTGAGACCGAACTGAATTGCCCACCGGGTTGCGGCTTCCTCGAGGTCGGCCACACGCAACGCGACATGATCGATGCGCCGGATCGAGATCGCGTTTGCGGCGGTGTCGCGGTCGGCTGTCATGGTCGGCTCCGGCGCAACACCTTGATCACAGAGATCGGGTCATCGCCGGCTACGACGACAGGATATGCCGACTGTGCGCCTGGCACCGGGCGCCGCCGAACGCCGCCTCGGCGCGGGGCCATCTGATCACTGGCCTGGCGGAGTAGCGTGCAGGCTGTGAGTTACGTCGAGTATCTCGCCGCCTCGCGATTGGTGGCCTGCACCTGGGAGCAGGACACAGCTAATAGCCACGAGCAGCGGGTGGTGCCGGACGCCTGCGTGGATTTGATCTGGTCGGGCGAGGGGCTGAGCATCGCGGGGCCTGATACCAGAGCTCGCGTCGTGGCGCTGGCGCCGGGCACGCGGCTGGTGGGGCTACGGCTACGGCCGGGGGCGGCCGGGGCGGTGCTGGGACTGCCGGCGTCGGAGCTATGCGACGTCTCGCCGTCCGCTGACGACGTCCTGGGCCGGGATGCGGCGGCCGCGCTGCTCGAGCAGCTGGCGGCAGGCGCCGACCCCCACGCGCTGCTGTTGCGGGCCGTACAGTCGCGCGGGGCATGCGAGCCCGATTCGCTCGTGCAGGCGGCGATCGTGGCGCTTGGGCGACCGCGCGCACGCGTGGCGCCGGTCGCCGCTGAGCTGGGGGTAAGTGCACGCCAGTTGCAGCGTCGCCTCAGCGACGCCGTCGGGTATGGACCGAAGATGCTTGCGCGCGTGCTGCGCTTTCGCCGGCTGCAGCTGCTTGCGCCCGCGCCGCTTGTGGAGCTTGCGCTGGATGCGGGCTACACCGACCAGTCGCACATGACGGCCGAGGTCACGCGCCTGGCCGGGATCTCGCCTGTCCGATTTCTCAAAGACCGTACGCCCACTACCACGTAGCGTGCGACGCATGCCGATTGATCGCACTGCTGCTGAGAACTTCATCTGGTCCGCCGCTCGCCTCGTGGACCGCCACCGCTATGCCTGGCTATTCGCCGACGGCCCGGCCGAGCCGGTCGTCGAGGCGCTGCGCGGCTACCGCAATCCCGACGGCGGCTTCGGCCACGGCCTCGAGCCTGACCTGCGCGGCCCAGGCAGCCAGCCGGCGGCCACGCTCTACGCGCTCGAGATCCTCAACGAGGCCGGTGCGCCCGACAGCGAGCTGGCCCGCGGCGCGCGCGCCTGGATCGCCTCGATCGCCGCGCCGGACGGCGCGATCCCCTCGGCGCTGCCCGGATTCGAGGACTACCCGCACGCGCCCTGGTTCGTTTCCGAGCCTGGGTCGATGCTGACGCTCGCGCTGGTCGCGGCGCTCCGCGCCGGCGGCGTGACCGAGGGCGACTCCGGCGGCGCGGCAGAGGACGACTGGCTGCACCGCGCGATCGACTGGTGCTGGCGCTCGATCGACACCACCGAGCGCCCGCGCGGCTACTGGCTGAAGTTCGCTTGCGCTTTCCTCGACACGGTGGACGACGAGCAGCGCGCTCGCACGGCGATCGACTCGCTGGCCGCCCGCATACACCCGACCGCACTCACCCCCGCTGGCGCCACCGAGGGAGAGATGCTGCGTCCGCTCGACTTCTCACCTCGTCCCGGTAGCCGGTCGCGCGAGCTCATCGACCAACCGCAATAGACGCACACCTGGACGCCGTTGAGTCCGAGCAGCTGGAGGACGGCGGCTGGATGTTCGACTGGCGCGCCTGGTCTCCCGCGCAGACAACCGACTGGCGCGGCAACGTCACCATCCGCGCAATGACCTGGCTGCGCGACAACGGCCGTCTCTGAACCCAGGGCCGGCGGCGGCACCATCAACCAGCAATGGCCTCCAGCCTCCCGCTCCTGCTGATCGACGTGGACGGGGTCTTGAACCCCTTCGCGGCGCCTGCCTGCCCGCCGGGCTATACCGAACACGAGATCTTCGGCGCTGAAGAGCCGGTGCGGCTGTGCGCGGCGCACGGACCATGGCTTCAGGAACTGGCCACGCGCTTTGAGATCGTGTGGGCTACCGCCTGGGGCGCCGAGGCCAACCGGCTCCTCGCCCCACTGCTCGAGCTTCCCGAGCTCCCCGTGATCCGGTTCCCACCCGTCCCATTTCACCCCCGGGACAAGCTGCCGGCGGTGATCAGATTCGCCGGGCGCCGCCCCCTGATCTGGATCGACGACGCGCTCCCCACCGAAGCACAGACATGGGCTGCCAAACGCCGCATACCGACCCTGCTCATCGGCGTCGACCCAGCCCAAGGGCTCACCCGCCCAGTCATCGAACAGGCCCTGCAATGGGCGTCAGGGGGAAGATCGGAGGTGACAGGCCGCGCGGAGGTGAGCAACGACGCACCGCCGGCTTGAAAGTTGCGTGGGCCAGTCCTACGCTCGGGGCGTGGCCACCTGGGAGGATGTCCGACGAATCGCGCTCTCCCTACCGGACACCGGCGAGCGTTTCATGCATGGCAGCCAGGGTTGGCATGTGCACAACAAAGGGTTCGTGTGGGAGCGCCCACTGCGCAAGGCAGACCTGCGCGCCCTTGGACGATACAGCGCCCAACGGGTCCGATCCTCGGTGCCCGGGTCGAGCACCTCCAGGCCAAGGAGGCGCTCATCGCCGATGCCCCCGACATCTACTTCACCACCCCGCACTTCGACGGCTACGCCGCGGTGCTTGTCCGTCTGGAGCGGATCCCGCTCGACGAGCTTCGGGAGTTGATCATCGAAGCGTGGCTGGCGCGAGCCCCCAAGCGCCTGGCACGGGACTACATCGCCACCCACCTCTCAGGCGCCGAGTAGCGGCGCCACCGCACTGCCAGTGTGCGCTTTTCAGTAGGTGGTGTGCATGGCAGCGGCCACCTGCGCGAGCGTGTGTTGGGCGATCGTCCGAGCCGTGGCGCTTCCGTCGCGGATGATCGCTCTCAGATAGCCGCGGTCGCGCATCAGCTCGGCCCGGCGGTCGCGGATCGGTCGCAGACGTTCGTTGACGGCCTCGGTGGCCCGACGCTTGAGCTCGGCAGCTCCGCGGCTGGCGATCTGTTCAGCGACCACGTATGGGTCCAGACCTTCGCACAGCGCGGTGAGCAGCACGAGGTTTGACACCTCGGGACGATTTTCGGGGTCATAGGTGATGTGCGGGTCGGAGTCGGTCTTGGCCGCGCGCAGCAGACGTGCGGTCTTATCGGCGTCGGCCGCGAGCGCGATCGAGTTATTCCGGCTTTTGCTCATCTTGCGCCCGTCGGTGCCGAGCAACACCGGCGCGTCGCTAAGCAGCGCCTCAGGCTCTGGGAAGACCGGGTGCTCGGACGCGTACCGCTGGTTGAACCGACGTGCAATGACCCGGGTCTGCTCGACGTGAGGCAGCTGATCGCCACCGACAGGAACGACCGTGGCCTGGCAGAACAGAATGTCGGCGGCCTGATGAACGGGGTAGGTGAGCATCAGCCCGTTGAGCGCCGTCATCCCGGACGTCGCGGCCTCGTCCTTGACGGTGGGGTTGCGAAGCAGCTCCGGCAGCGTGACCAGGCTGAGGAATGGGAGCAACAGCTGATTGAGCTCGGGCACGAGCGAGTGGACGAAGATCGTCGCGCGGGCCGGATCGATCCCTACGGCCAGATAGTCGGCGACCAGCTCCTCGACGTCCTCAGGTAACGAGGACGGGCTGTCACGGTCAGTGATCGTCTGATAATCGGCGATCAGCACAAACAGTTCCAGCCCCCGTTCCTGCAGCGCGACCCGGTTCTGCAGCGACCCGAACAGGTGACCGAGGTGCAGCTGGCCGGTCGGGCGATCGCCGGTCAACACCCGCGGCACGAACCTCGAAGGCGGAGAACCAGTAGTCGTTTCAAGCTCAGGCATGCGCAGGCCGGTGGATGATCATCTCATTGACGTCCAACACGGCTTCGCCGATTTGCGAGAGCAGCGCCGCGGCGTAGACGCAACGGACCCGACAGAGGCCGGCGCTTGACTAACCGACTTGGTAACGCGACGGGATGAAGTTCTGGTCGCTCTGCGGGGGGCGGACGTAGGCCCTTTTCTGTCGCGGGGGGAGCTTGATCTTCTCGTGCCGGACGTCCTCGTAGGGGATCAAGCTCAGCAGGTGGCTGATGAGGTTCAGCCGCATCGTGCGCTTGTCATCGGACTCGACCACATACCACGGCGACTCCTTTGTATCGGTGTAGGCGAACATGTCGTCCTTCGCCTCGGCGTAGTCGACCCAGCGTCTGCGCGCCTCGAGGTCCATCTCGCTGAGCTTCCACTGCTTTGCCGGGTCAGCTAGACGTGCCTTGAAGCGGCGCTCCTGCTCCTCGTCGCTGACCGACAGCCAGTACTTGATGAGGATGATCCCGGAGCGCAACAGGTCTCGTTCGAACTGCGGGCACGTGCGCATAAATTCCTCGTACTCGCTCTGCGTGCAGAAGCCCATGACGCGCTCAACGCCGGCCCGGTTGTACCAACTGCGATCGAACAGGACGATCTCGCCGGCCGCGGGCAGATGAGGGACATAGCGCTGGAAGTACCACTGCGTACGCTCGCGCTCGGTCGGTGTGCCAAGGGCGACGGTTCGCACCACGCGCGGGTTGGTCTTCTCGGCGATCCTCTTGATCGTTCCGCCCTTGCCAGCAGTGTCACGGCCCTCGAACACCACGACCACCCTCAGGCCCTTGTGGACGACCCATTCCTGAAGGCGAACCAGCTCTACCTGCAGGTGCGCGAGCTCCTTCTCGTAGCCTCGCTTATTAAGCTGCCGCGGTTCGATCTCGTCGCCCACGAGCGGAGGACGATCCCAGGCAGGCTCGACAGACGCCATGGCGGTCACGCTACCGCAACTGCGAGCGCGAAGCTGGCTCGAGGGGCCCCGCTACCGGCCTACGACCTTGAAGTCCACCCACCTCGGCCGAGAACGACGCTAGTCTGCGCCCAGAGGGTCATGGACCACAAGGGGGCACAAGCGCGGACGCCGACCTTCTGCGCGCTGATCCTGCGCCAGACGCCCGGTGACCCGGTCAGCGGCAGCTCCCAGCTGCGCGCGTCGCTGTGCGAGGTCGCTACCTGCCAGTGCGCTCGCGGTGCTTGCATCCCGGCCAGCAGCAGGGCCGGCGCTGGCCTTCCTCCAGCTCCTCCTGGGTCCGGCGGATGCGGCGCTCTCGGGTGGTCTCCTGCTTGGCATCCTCGACCCAGCAGATGAACTCGTTGCGGGCTAAGGGCGTGATGTCCTTCCAGGCATCGAGTGCGGTGGCGTTGGCGATCAGCGCCTTACGCAGGTCTGGGGGCAGTTCATGCACCACCCCACCGGGGACTCTGTGGCTGCTCACACGCCGATGGTAGTGAGCCGCGGGGCGCGCCCCGCCTACCGTCCGCCACACTGTATGCGCACCCCCGCGGCCGGCCCGGATCCCATGCCGAGAGCGCATCTGGTCGACGCTCGACACGCTCAGGGTCCCGGATCCCTGCCACCGGCAGCTTCTAGCCACGGGGGCGTGCCGTGATCACTCTCGGCGCCATGCACTGAGGACGCCTTCGATCTCGGACTGCACGCGCGAGCGGGCGAGCTGTCGGTCGAAGCCTGCCATCAGTAGCTCGTCGTAAGGAGTGTCTTCATGGCGGACGGCCGCGATCACGGCAAGCTCGATCGCATGGGCGTCGAGCGCACGCCCCGCCGCCGACCGCCCTACCCTGCCCGAGCCTCGCAGGGACGCATGAGCGGCGATCGTCTGTACCCGATCACGAGGACAGCCTGGGAACAGGCGGATGATCTCCGCCGCCATCTTCGCTTGCAGTTCAACGTCCCCTCGGCCGCGCCGCTCGGCGTCGCGCTTGCGCCGACGCGCCCTCACATCGTCGTCAGCGAGACATTCCTGCTCGGCTCGCTCGAGCGCCTCCTCCTCAACCAGGATCCCCTGCCGCTCATAGCGCCGCCGGGCACGGCTAAAGCGGACTACCACCGCCCAGAGATTGCTCGCGGCCTTCGCGCGCCGGGTCAGGGCCGCGTCGCCGGCGGGAAGGAACACCAGGTGATCGAGGTCCGCGCACGCCATACACACCGGGCCGGAGTCCTCCATCGTCAGCCAAGCGCCCTCCTGGTTGCCACACAGCGAACAGCTCCAGTCGCCCAGTGCAGAGATCACCAGCAGCTCCGCCGACCCAGTCTGCCGTTCCGCCAACGTCACTCGCCTCCGCTTTTGTTTGCTTGCGCCAGGCGCCGCTCCGCACTACGCGCGGCCCTGCAAATGGGACAGTTTCCAATATGGACGGGACGGCCTATCGAGACCCCTCCACGAAGACGTTTGTACAGCTGCCCGGCGCCTACGCACAGCGGGTCCGCGGGCCGGCTACACCGGAGATATCCCCGCCGTCATGCGGCACCAAGCAACTCGGCGCAGGCGATTTCCTCCGGATAGATGACTCGGTGGGTCATTCCCCAGGCGAGCGCGTGAACGATGCCCCGGCCCCCTGGTCCGCTCCCGATCGAGCGCAGGCTCTGACACCAGCAGTTCAGCCCGCGGGAGTGTCCGATATTCCTCGCCGAATGTCTGGCTTGGGCGCTCGGCTTCTACCTCCACGCGGGAAGCGGGGACGACTGCATCAGGCTCGAACGGCCACTCCAGCAGCGCGCGCGAGCCCGGCCTGAGCCTCGTCCAGCGTGTGAAGGACGCGGCCTGTCGCCGCGGCGGTGGCGATGATCAGCAGGTCGGTCGCTTTGCTGGTCCGCTTCTGCGCCCGCGCTGCAGCGAGGATGTCGCCGTACCACTCCGCCACCGATTCGTCGACAGCCAGTGGTTCAAACGCCCCGCGCACAGCGGCAAATCGTGCCTGGCGAGTTGCCTGTGTGTCAGGATCAGCGGCGAGCCGGACTCCGGCGCGCAACTCGCCGATCGTGATTACCGAGATTGAGGCCGTGTCACCGGGGCTCAGTTCAATGGCCGACGGGCCCGCGACCACGACGGAGGTGTCCAGCAGCAGGCGCGTCAGCGGGCCTGCCACACGTCGTCGACCGGTTCCTCCGACCGTCGAAGCTCGTGGATGTCGGAGCCCAGACGATCGTCGACCGGCGTCGAGAAGAGGATCGCGCTGACCGTTTTCATGTCCACATCAACGCTGCGGCCGCGAGGCTCATCAGCCGGCCCGAGCCGCGCGACTGGTCGGCCACGGACGGTGATCGTGAACTCGGTGCCCGCCTCCGCCTCGCGTAGGATCTCGCTGACGTTGTTGCGCAGCTCACGCTGAGGGATGGACCGGACCGCCAAAGTGCTACGCACTGTAGCACTTGGGGGTAGCGTAGCCCAGCTTGGCCTGGCGTAGCTCTGGGTTCGTTGGTGCTGGGTGGCCGATGTTGACTGCGGCCTTGAGCGTGCCTGGCAGACTTGCGCCCGAGGATGACGACGAATCATGTCCCTCCCCGTCACGCGGTGATCGCGCAGGCGCTGCGCGAGCGGGTGCGCCGCGGCGAGTTGGCGCCAGGGGCGCGGCTGGAGTCTGAGTCGCGGCTGTCGCAGCGTTTCGGGGTCTCGCGCGGGACGGTGCGACAGGCGCTGGCAGCGCTGCGGGCGGAGGGCCTGATCGTGGGGGGTCAGGGTCGCGTCGCGGTGGTTCGGCGGGCGGGCCTGGTCCAGAGTTTTGATCAGATGGTGTCGTTCACCGCCTGGGCTCGCGGGCTGGGCCGGGTGCCGTCGGCGCGGACGTTCGAGTTGGCGCGCCGCCCGTGCGATGTCCAGGTGGCCGAGCAGCTCGACCTCGAGCCTGGCACGCTGGTTTTTCAGTACAGGCGGCTGCGGCTGCTGGACGGCGAGCCGGTGATGATCGAGCGCGCGACGATGATCGAACCGGTCGGGCGGCTCTTGCTGGACTGCGATATGGACGGCGGCTCGGTGTACGAGCAGCTCGGCGAGCGCGGCGTCGAGTTCGTGGAGATCCATCAGACGATCGTCGCGATCGCCGCCGGCGCCGGGGATGCCGATCTGCTTGGGATCGCTCGCCGAACGCCGCTGCTCGAGGTGCGCCGTCGCGCGCTGTCGGCCGACGGTACGGCGCTGGAATGGTCGTGTGATCGCTACCGCGGCGACGCGTTTGAGATCACGATCCACAACCAGCATGCCCTGCCGCGTTCCGGCGTGGCGTTACGCGAGAGTTCGGGCGAGCGCTGAGGGCGACTGCGTAAGCGCGTCGAGCGTCAATGGCGCGAGGCCGAATGCCGTGGTCATCCCGGTGCCGGATACGACCTCGACGACGGCCACCCCCTCCATCGGGCGCCAGCTGTCAAACGGCTCGCCCGGTGCCGATGGGTAGATGCCGTGCCAGCGTTCGCGGACGGTCAACCGGGGCACGCCGAGCAGCTCGCCGGCCTCGGCCAACAGAAGCTGATCAAGTGCCTCATCGCCGAACGGCGAGATGGTGTCGGCGTACTCGTGCGTGTCCCCGATCAGCAGGTCGCCGCTCTCGATTTGGGCCACGATCAGGTTGACCCCGGCTGCGAGCAGCTCGGGGCGTTGCGCTTGTAACCGGGCGCGTAGTTGCGCGCCCCCTGGGTGCGCGCTGTAGCCGGGGTAGCGCACCAGGCTCAGCGCGGTCAGCAGGCCGGGGGTGTATCGGCGGCCGTCCGGGGCGGCCACGCGGAGCATCTGGAGCTTGCAGCGTGTCAGGTCGCGACGCGGAGGCGTGAGCTCGGGGCCGAGCAGGTCGTAGTCGGGCCCGGGGCAGGCGATCACGAGATCGGCACGGATGCTGGCGCGCGCGCTCTCCACCCGCCCGCTCGATAGCTCGTGCACTGGCGAGCGCCACAGCACCCGTGCGCCGGCGTCGTCCTCCAACAGGGCGGCCAGCGCGCTCGACGCCCGGCGCGGATCGACTCGCAGATCAAGCTCGCAGAACATGCCTCCGCACAACGTGTCGGTGGGAATCGGAACCAGTCGCGCGATCTCCCGGGCGCTGACCAGCCGCACCCCGCGTCGAGGATCGGCGGCCACGCCCTCCATCACCTCGAGCTCGTCGGCCGCACGGGCGACGACCAGCGTTCCGCAGCGCTGCACCGTCAGCCCGGCGCGCTCGCCGAGCTCCAGCCACCGTTGGCGAGCGCGCAGCGCGCACGTGAGCGCGACCCCGTCGGGCATCGCCGAGACGATCAGATGCCCGAAGTTACGCACGCTCGCGCCGGCCGCCCGCTCGCCACGCTCGACGAGCACGACCGAGAGGCCCCGCGCCCGAGCCTCAAAAGCGTGCGCGAGGCCCAAGATCCCGGCTCCGATTACGCAAACGTCCGACTGGATCGTCTCACGCTCAGCCATGCTGTAGATACAAGTTTATCGGAAACAGGTTCACATATCCCTTGGGGGTGCCTCCTAGCCGCATCTTCCTCGCATCTCCTACGCCTCAGCATGTATAATCAAGTTGTGGCGATCACGTTTGACGCCAACGAGCGCCGGTACCAGGCGCCGGAGCGCCCAACGCTTGCGGTCTGCGCCGACGGATGGGACCCCGAGTACGTAGACGACGCCCTGGAACGCCGACTGATGCCGCGCTTGGCGGAGGCTCTGGACGCCGGAGGGACCTACGCGCGCGGCGTTGCACAGGTGCCGACGTTCACTAACCCCAACAACGTCGCGATCGTGACCGGGGTCAGTGCCGTGCGCAACGGGATCGCGGGCAACCACTATCTCGATCAGGCGGGCGAGGAGGTCCAGGTCACCGATCCCAGCTTCCTGCGCGCGACCACGATCTACGCCGCGGCGGCGGCGGCCGGAATCCCGGTGCTGTGCGTGACCGCCAAGGACAAGCTACGGCGGTTGCTGGCCTGCGGCGACGTGCCGGCGTTCAGCGCCGAGCTGGCCCACGAGCAGACGCTGGCTGACGGCACACCGATCACCCGGGTGGTCGGACGCGAGAATCCCGAGATCTATGACTGGGAGCTGTCCCCGTACACCATCGAGCTGGCGCTGGCCCTCGCCCGCGCGCTCGACGCACGGTTGGTGTATGCCTCGTTGACCGACTTCGTCCAGCACACGGCCGCCCCCGGCGAGCCGCTGGCCGACCGATTCTACCGCGCCATTGACGCGGCGCTCGGTGCGGCGCTTGACGCCGGTTGGATCGTGGGGCTGGCGGCCGACCACGGCATGCGGACCAAGGCCAACGGCGACGGGACCCCGAACGTGCGCTACCTCGACGAAGCGCTGGCGGCGGCGGGCGTGCGCGGCGCGCGGACGCTGTGCCCGATCACAGACCCCTACGTCGCCCACCATGCCGCGCTGGGCTCGCTGGCGTGGGTGCACCTGGCAGATCGCGCCGAGCTTGACCGGGCGCGCGGTGCGCTTGCCGCGCTGTCCGGAGTGGAGGGCGTGCTTGACCGCGACGCCGCAGCGGCCGCGTTTGAACTGCCCGAAGACCGGATCGGCGATCTGATCGTGCTCGCCGACGCCCACACTGTCCTGGGTAAATCTCGCGCTACGCACGACCTGAGTGCCTTGCGCGGGACCCTGCGCTCGCACGGCGGGCTGCACGAGCGGACGGTGCCGGTGATCGTGTGCGCGCCTTTGGCCGACGGTGCGATCGACGGGCGCCAGCTGCATAACCGTGACTTGCACGACCTGCTGCTCAACCACGTGGGCGCCCGATGACCGCGCTCGCCACGCTGCCCGTCTATAGCCCCTACAGCGGCGAGCTCGTCGGCGAGGCCCCGGTCACCAGCGCTGAGCGGGTCGCCGCCGCGCTGGACGCCGCCGCCCGACAAGCAGACCGGACCCCCGCCCGCCACGAACGCTCCGACGCCCTGTTCGCGATCGCCGAGCGCCTGCGTGCTCGTCGCGATGAGCTGGCCCGGTTGATCTCGCTGGAATCGGGGCTGTGCCTGAAAGACACCCTACACGAGGTAGGGCGGGCCGCCGACGTGTTTCGCTTCGCCGCGATCGAGGCGCTGCACGACGACGGCGAGACGTTTGCCGGCGACGTCTCGCCGCGCGGTCGTGACCGTCGCGCCCACACCTTGCGCGTGCCCGTCCGGACGGTCGCCGCCATCACTCCGTTCAACCATCCGCTCAACCAGGTCGCGCACAAGCTTGCCCCCGCGCTGGCCGCCGGGGCGCCGATTGTGCTCAAGCCCTCCGAGCGCACGCCCCTGGCGGCGCTGGCGCTCTTTGAGCTGCTGGGCGAGGTCGGTGTCGATGCCGAGCGCGCGCAGGTGGTGTGCGGCGATCCGGGCGAGATCCTCGACGCGTTCCTGGCCCACCCCGCGGTTGATGTGGTGTCGTTCACCGGTGGGGTGGCCGTCGGCAAGTTGATCGCCGGGCGGCTGGGCTATCGCCGCGCGGTGCTCGAGCTCGGTGGCAACGACCCGCTGATCGTGCTCGCCGACGCCGACCTGGACGAGGCCGCGCGGCTTGCCGTCAGCGGCGCGTTTTCAAACTCCGGTCAGCGCTGCACCTCCGTGAAGCGAATCATCGCCGTGCAGGAGATCGGCGACGAGCTGGCCGCGCGTATTACCGCCGGCGCGCGGGCGCTGCGGGTCGGCGACCCGCTGGCGCACGACACCGACGTCGGCACCGTGATCGATGAGCCGGCGGCCGCCACGATCGAGCAGCGCATCACCGGGGCGGTGAGCGCGGGAGCCCGGCTGCTATGCGGCGGCGGGCGCGATCGTGCGCAGCTGGCGCCCGCGGTCCTCGACTACGTCCCGCAGGAGGCCGAGCTGGTCGCCTCAGAGACGTTCGGCCCGGTGGCGCCGATCATCCGTGTCCGCGACCTCGACGAGGCGATCGCGGTGGCCAACGCTACCCCGTACGCGCTCTCAAGCGGCGTGTGCACGTTTGACTGGCGCGCGATCACGCGCTGCATCCGTGAGCTGCGCGCAGGGACCGTCAACATTCGCGAGGTGCCGGGATGGCGGACCGAGCTGACCCCGTTCGGCGGCGTCGGCGATAGCGGCCTAGGCGTCAAGGAGGGCGTGCGCGACGCGATCCGAGCGATGACGTTCACCAAGCTCTACACGCTTCCGTGGGCCTGATGGCAGCCACGCCGATCCAGAGCACGGGTAAGGGAGGAACCCACATGCAGACCCAAGACCGGTCCGCCTCGAGGCTCGACGCCGCACCCCTCACGGCGCCGCCGGCGAGCCTGCTCGACGCGCTCGCCGACCATCGCAGCGGCTTTGCGCTCCCGCGCGCGTTCGTGATCGATCCCGCGATCCACGAGTGGGAGCTCGAATGCATCTGGCGCGCAAGCTGGCTGTTCGCTGGCCTCTCGGCCCAGGTGCGAAGGCCGGGCGACTTCTTCGTCTTTGACGTCGCGGACGACTCGGTCGTGATCGTGCGCGCCGACGACGGCGCCCTGCACGCCCTGCACAACACCTGCCGCCATCGCGGAACGCGGGTGTGCTCGCAGTCGCACGGGCAGCTGCGGCGGCTGGTGTGCCCGTATCACCAATGGAGCTACGGGCTCGACGGGCGGCTGCTGGGCGCCGGCGGGATGGAGCGCGAGCTCGACCTCGACGGCTACGGGCTGCGCTCGGCGGCGGTCGCCGAGATCGACGGGCTGGTGTTCGTCTGGCTGGGACCCGAGCCCGACCCGATCGACGAAGCCGCTCACGATCTCTCCCGCGCACTCGCCGCTCAGGGCCTCGGTCGCGGCAAGGTCGCGCACGTGATCGACTACGCCGTCGCGGCCAACTGGAAGCTGGTGTGGGAGAACAACCGCGAGTGCTGGCACTGCCACACCGGGCACCCCCAGTACGTCAAGGCCAACTTCGACGCGCAGCGCGACACCGAGCGCAACCGGGCCCGCGCCGCCGCCCGCGCCGCGCAGCACGCCGCCGCGCTCGCCGGGGCAGACGCCGCTGCCGACGCCCACGAGCAGCCGGGGCTGTACCGGTTCCCGTCGGCGGGGCGCTGGTGGTCGGCCAACCGCACCCCGACCACCGAGGGCTTTGTGACCGAGTCGATCGACGGTCAGCCAGTTGCGCCGCTGATGGGCGACCACCCCAGCTACGACGTCGGCACCCTGCGGCTGCGCGCCGTCCCCAACTTCTGGTGTCACGCCAGCGCCGACCACGCCGTGCTCACCCGACTGGTGCCCCACGGGCCCGAGCGGACCCTGGTGCACTCCGCGTGGGTCGTCGACCAGGACGCCGTCGAGGGACGCGACTACAGACTGGACACGCTGCTGCCGTTCTGGAACATGACCAACGAACAGGACTGGGCACTGTGCGAGCAAAACCACGCCGGCGTGCGCAGCCCCGCATTCATCCCCGGGCCCTACTCCCCGGCGCGCGAGTACAACGTGATCGAGTTCGACGACTGGTACCTCGGGCGGGTCGCGCCATAGGTCTCTCCTGACCATCCGCGATGCCTCCGGCTCCCCGGCCGAAGGCGACCGTGGCAGGCACGTCCATCACGAGACGTGAGCCGCGCCACCTGCTGGGGGGCCTGGTGGGATCGGAGTACACCGGGTAGAACGCGCGTATGGCGCACCTAGGTGACGGGCGGCGAGTCCTTACTCGAGCGGGAGGATCGCGCGCGAGCGGGCAGCCCGCGCCGGGGACGGCCAGGTCGATCGGCATAGGTGTCGCCGCCGGGGCAGCGGCCGCGGCCGGGGTGATGTTCGGCCGCAAGGCGGTGACGACCGTCAAGATCGGCAAGGGACATCCCCTCAAGCATCGCGTGCTCGACGTGGCCGCCGGCGCGATGCAACCTAAATATCCGCTGGACGCGATGAGCACCTACCTCAATGGCTTTCACATGTACGCCGATGAGATGGGCCGGCAGGTGGAGGCGACACACTTCTGCATCCACCTGCGCCACGACCTGCACCAGTGCGTGATCTTCGACCGCAATGCGCCCGACGCCCGCCTGATCGGCATCGAGTACATCATCAGTGAAAAACGCTTCCGCGATCTACCCGACGACGAGAAGCGGCTGTGGCACAGCCACCACTACGAGGTGAAGTCCGGCATCCTGGTCGCCCCCGGAATTCCCGATCTCGCGGAACATGTCTACTTCAACGACCTCGTTACTACCTACGGGAAGACGTTTCATACCTGGCAGTACGATCGCGACGACTTTCCTTACGGGATCCCGCAGTTAATGATGGGCCTGACAGAGGACGGGCAGGCCAACGAGGCGCTGATCCACGACCGGGACCGCAGGCTGGGCATCTCCACGGCGCGTAAACGGCAAAACCGAGCTGATATCACGACCCCCGCGGTGGCGGCGGGCGCGAACTTCTGGGAGACCGGCCGGACCGTGCAGACACGCCTGGAGGAGATGGACTTCAGGCAGTAGCCAGCGGCGTCTCGCACCAGCTCGGCCGAGAAACTATGGGACCACCACGTGCTCAGAGCCCGCGGCCTGAACCACACCGCGCCTCGCTGACGCCTCGCGCGCAACATCGCCCGACGCAGCTCACCCTAACGGCGTGCGGTCGAACGCCCGAGTTCGCCGTCGAAGGGTCAGACGAGTACAACCAGCCCACAGGGACCACCAGGCTGCACGTCAACGATCAGGTTGTCGACGAGGGCCCGATGCGGGATCATGTTCCTCCAGTACTCACTCTGCGGCGAAGGCCTCAGCATCGGCTGCGACGCTGGCGACGCTGTCAGCCGTATGTACAAGCCCACGTTCAAGTTCAGCGGCGGCGAGATCATCCAGGTCATCTTCGATGTCGCCGACGAGACCTACCAAGACGCCGAACAACGCCTGGCCGCGCTCGTCGCCCGCGACTGACACCGAAAACACCGGCTCGCTGGGCCGTCGCCGAGCGATTACTGCCGGCTGCGGCACCGTCGAGTGGGTCGAGCGGTGAGAGGTGACTCGGGGTGCGGACTGGCATCCGCGATCAGATCTGACGAGCCCCTGGCCGTGCGGCAATTCCTGATAGTCATCTGCCATTGTGCGGTGGCGCGGCGGGTAGTTGCACCGTGACGCAGAGTCCACCCGCGCCCCGGGGGGTGAGGGTAAGGGTTCCGCCATGTGCTTGGGTGATGCTTTTGACGATTGCCAGGCCAAGGCCGACGCCCGCGTGGTCGGTGCGTATGCGTTTGCTGCCGCGCTGAAACGGCTCGCCAAACGTGGAAACCGACTGTGGGGTGAGCTTGTCGCCGGTGTTCTCGACGGTGAGCACCACCCTCTCGGGGTGAGCGCTGGTGGTGACCCACACGGTGCCCTGTTCAGGCAGATTGTGGACGATGGCGTTGTGCACGAGGTTCGTCGTCAACTGCAGCAGGAGCGCGTGTGAGCCGATGGTCGGGGTCACGTCCCCGGACGGCACGATGGTGAGGTCGCGTTTTTCGGCAAGGGGAAGGAGCGTTTCGGTAGCTTCTTCGGCTATCAGGGACAGGTCGATGTGTTCTCGGGTGAACGACCGTTGGTCGGCGCGGCTGAGCAGGAGCAATGCTTCAGTGAGGTCGATCGCTCGGGTGTTGACAGCTTGGAGGCGGTCGACAAGCTCGCCGGTGTCGCGGTTGCGATCGTTGCGGGCCACGTCGAGAAGAGTCTGCGTGACCGCCAGCGGGGTGCGCAGCTCGTGAGAGGCGTTGGCTGCGAATCGCCGCTGTTCGGCGACGTGCCCTTCGAGCCGCGTCAGCATGGTGTCGAAGGCGTCGGCGAGTTCGCGGAATTCGTCTCTGCGGCCCGGTAGCCGGATGCGGTGGGAGAGCGATCCGGTCGCGGCGATGCGTGTGGCGTCGGTGATGCGCGTCAGGGGGGCGAGCATGCGGCCGGCGAGAAGCCACCCTCCCACGAGACCGAATACGAGCAGGAACGCCATCACCATGGCCGCGGTCGGAGCGAAATCGCGCAGGACGGCGTGCTCGTAGCTGGGCTCGAGGATGAGCCCGATGTGGGGCACACGCGTCAGGTACAACCATGTGGCAGCGAGGAGCAAGACGCCGGCGAGCATAAGGAAGCCGGCGTAGCTGAGGGTGAGCTTGAGGCGAACGCTCAAACCGGGGGCTCTATCCACGATCTGCTTCCCTCACGCCCCGATGTCTGGTTGGGTGCTGATGCGGTACCCGGCGCCGGCTACGGTGGCGATGATCCAGGGTTCGCCGAGGCGTTTGCGCAGTGCCGACACTGTGATGCGCACGGCGTTGGTGAACGGGTCCGCGTTCTGATCCCACGCCCGCTCCAGTAGCTCTTCGGCGCTGACGACACCGCCCTCGGCAGCGACGAGAACTTCGAGCACCGCGAACTGCTTGCGGGTCAGCGCGACGTAGCGCCCGTCGCGGTAGACCTCCCGGCGGAACGGATCCAGCCGCAGGCCGGCGATCTCTCGCACAGGCGGTCTGTTGTGGGCGCGCCGGCGGTCGAGCGCCCTGAGACGGAGCACGAGCTCTTGGAGTTCGAACGGCTTCGTGAGGTAGTCGTCGGCGCCGAGCTCGAACCCGGACGCTTTGTCATCGAGGCGGTCGGCAGCGGTGAGCATGAGGATCGGCATGCCGCTGCCGGAGCCGACGACGCGTCTGGCGATCTCGTCGCCGGAGGGCCCGGGGATGTCACGGTCGAGCACGGCGATGTCGTACGCGTTGACGCTCAGCAGCTCCAGAGCGCTGTCGCCGTCACCGGCGATGTCGGCCGCGATCGCCTCCAGGCGTAGGCCATCGCGGATCGCTTCTGCCATATACGGCTCGTCCTCAACGATCAACACACGCACGCTCCGATGCTACGAGCTGGCGCATATCGTCGGCGTATCGAAAATCGCATACGTGCTGGCAACACCGCGCTGCCTGAAATGGAGGCATGACCGATAGGCAACCGGCACGAACAGCAGCCCGCCGTACCCGACCGACCATCCTCGTCGGCTTCGCCTGCGCGGCATGAGCAAGACGCCGCGGCCTCGCCACGGGGCGATAACCGTGTACGGCCGGCGCCGTCGCCGCGTGCTGCTCGGCGCGGTGCTCGCCCTGTTCCTCGCCGCCACGGCGTTCGCGGCAGCGCGCCACCCGCTCAACGGCAAGGACCGCAGCTCCCTGCTCGACGGCCCGGATCGCAGCTACCTGTCGACGGAAGGGTGGCCGCAGCTGGGACAGGGGGCTTACGTGCTCGGCAACGGCAGGCCGGCGGTGAGCCCGCACGAGCACCCGGTCCCGATCGCCAGCGTGGCAAAGGTGATGACCGCCTACCTCGTGCTCAAGCGCTACCCGTTGCACGCGGGCGACAGCGGCCGGCGATTCGTGGTTGGTCAGGGCGATGTCGCGGACACCGAAACGAGGCGCCGGGAGGGCCAGTCGGTGGTCGATGTCCGCGCCGGTGAGCAGCTCACCGAGCGGGAAGCGCTCATGGCGATCCTGTTGCCGTCCGCGAACAACATCGCGGTGCTCGTGGCGCATCAGGTCGCCGGCAGCGTCCCCTCCTTCGTCGCGGAGATGAACCGCACCGCACACGGGCTGGGGATGTCCCACACAACCTACACCGATCCAAGCGGATACGACGCTGGCACGGTGTCGACAGCCCTCGATCAGCTGCGTTTGGCGCAGGTGGTAGCCAAGGACAAGCCGCTGGCGGCCATGATGGCCACCCGCACCTACTGGCTACCGGTCGCCGGTGAGGTGACCAACACCAACGCCCTGCTCGGCCATGACGGCTTCGTCGGGATGAAGACCGGCTCAGACGACGCGGCAGGGGGTTGCTTGATGTTCCGGTCCGTGTGGCCCACCGAGCGCGGCAACCGATCGCTGATCGGCGTGGTGCTCGGGCAGCGAGGCGACAATCTGATCACCGCGGGGCTGTATGCGGCCAACCAGCTGGTCGACCGCCTGGCGTCAAACGCAGCACCCCCCGAAGCACCCAGCATGGCCGGTACGGCCGGGCGCCTCCGGGCGGTCCCACCGGGGCTCGCGGCACCAGCCGCAGCATGAGCCGGATGCGGAGAGATTGCAAGTCCGCTTCGGAGGGCGGTTGCGACTAGACCACCGGCCGAAAGCGCGGCATCGGCGCCTCGCCATCGACCCTGCGTCTCGCCCTAGTTGGCGTCTCAGTGCCCCGTGGGCGCCGAAGGTGGAGGGTCCGTCTGCAGCGGGCTTTGCCTCGCAGTTCTGCGTTCTCGTTCGGGTGCGGCGGTGGGTGCCGGCGCGTGCGAGCGGGCGAGCTGGCACGCTCGAGCGACGCCGTCGGCTGGGCCTGTAACGCCGGCGCGCTGCTTGAGTTCCGTCGCTGTGACGGCTCCGACTCGTTGCTCGAGGGCCAGAAGGTGCTCATAAAAGAGTAGTTCGGCGGCCTGGCCGACCTCCGCGCCTTGGGCTCGGCCATGCCCGCCACCTCCAGCGATTCGGTGTCCTGCCCTAGAGCTGCGAGCGCCTCAGCGACGCCGAGTAGGTCCATCACGATCTGGTTCAAGTTGCCGTCCGCCAAAGCCTGCTCCAACGTCAGCGCATAGGGCTCAAGCGCATCCGCCGGTCGTCCATCCAAGATCGCCAGATCCCCAAAACTCGTGTTGATGTAGTAGAGGACATTGGCATCTACCGGTGATCCGACGACGCGCGCTTCATCGAGCCCGCGCGGCCGCCTCGTCGCGCAACCCTGCGGCCATCAGTGCCTGC
>CAVWOK010000008.1:0-565274 GCA_963756585.1 uncultured Solirubrobacterales bacterium
CGGCGTTGACCGCCTCATTTAGTTCGGCGATCCGCCCGAGGCTGGCGCGAACCACCTCCTCAGCGGCGACCTCGCGAGAGTCGAGCAGGCGCCGGATCAGATCGACAGACGCGACTGCAAGCGGCTCGCCGCTCAGCGCGGCCTCGCTTCCTCGGAAAGCCGCGCGATTACCCGGGAGACGAACTGCTCCGCCGCAAGCAGCTGCTCGCGTTCGACGTATTCGTCTGCGCGATGCGCAACGCCGATATCGCCGGGACCACAGATCACGCACGGCGTCTCGAGGCGCTCGCTGTAATACCCCGCCTCGGTTCCGAAATCAACTGCGATCGCCCCGCCGCCGATGCCGAGGGAGGCCATCGTCGCCACCCCCTCGACGCTCGGGCTGAGCGGTGGATACGACGCGATCTCCACGAGCTCGATCCCAGCCTCCGGGGCCACCGTTTTCATGTCTGCAGCGATCGCTTCGGCGTCCGACCGAATCGGCGCGAGCAGACGCTCGGGGGCGTCACCGGGCAGGTAGCGGAGCTCGACATCGAACGTGCAACGGTCGGGGACGACGTTCAGCGCGACGCCGCCGTGAATCGGACCGACCGAAAGCGTTGCGTGAGGGACCGCGAAGCTCTCATCGCCGGGTCCACTCGAGAGGCTCTGGGAGAGCCCATCGAGCTTTGCGATCATGCGCGCCGCGAAGGTGACCGCGTTTACCCCGCGCGAGGGAACGCTGGAATGGGCGGGGCGGCCCCGCACCTCGACACGCAGCGCGACCTTGCCCTTGTGGCGGTCAGCCACGCGCATGAGCGTCGGCTCCCCAATCACACACAGTGCTGGGCGGGTCGGCGCGGCGGCGAGCTGTTCGAGCAGCGAGCCGACACCCTTGCAGCCGAGCTCCTCATCGCAGGAGAGTGCGATCTGGAGCGGCTGACGTAGCCCTCGTACCGAGGGGTGTGCCACCGCGGCCAGCATCGCGGCGATGAACCCCTTCATGTCAGTCGTTCCCCGGCCGTACAGGCGTCCGTCGACGCGCCTGACTTCAAACGGGTTGCTGGTCCAGTCCAGTTCCTTCGCCGCCACAACATCGGTGTGTGCGGCCAGCAGGATCCCGCCGTCCTGCTCAGGGCCGAGCACCGCGTGGAGGTTGTAGCCATCGGGTCGCCAGTTCGACGGTGCCACGGTCACGCGTGCGCCGTGACGCTCCAGCCACTCCTGCGCGAACTCGATCAGCGGCTGGTTGGGCTCTCCGGCGATCGTCGGGAAGGCGACCAGCTGCCCGAGCAGCGCCTCGGTGTCGGCCGGCCCGCGCGATGTCACGCGGCTCACTGTATACCCGACCGGATCCGGGCCCGCTCCGTCGCAGACCGCTCGCGCCCCCCGACTGACCGGGAAGTAGCCTAGGGGCGTTGCCCCGGCCGAGAACCGAGACCAACCCGGACACGCCCAAGGTGCTGGAGAAGGCGCTACGCGTGCTCGACGCCTTCGATGAGCGGTCTCCCGAGTGGTCGGAGACGGCGCTTCGGCAGGAACTCGGGATCCCGTCGACGACGTTAAACCGCATCCTCCGGGGCCTCGAGGGAAGCGGCTACCTGCTGCGGCGCGAGGATGGACGCTACCGGCTCGGGCTCGCGGCGATCAGGCTCGGCAACCGGGCTAGCGATTCGCTCGATCTGGCGGCCGTACTCGGCTCGCAGATCCGGGCAGCGGCGAGGGACACAAACGAGCTGACGCTGCTGGGCATCCCCGACTTCTCGGCGGGAATCGCGCGCTACGTCGCGGCGGCCGAGTCAACCAGCCGGCTCCGGGTGACCGCGGAGGTCGGCACCGAGATCCCGCTGACGGCAGGCGCGACCGCACGTGTGATCCTGGCCTTCCAGCCACAGGCGGTGATCGATGCGGTGCTCGCCCGACCAATACGCCGGATCGCCGCCGGCACGCTAACCGAGCCGAGCGTCGTGCGCGAGTCCCTCGAGCGCGCCCGCAGCCAAGGCTGGGCGCGCAGCTGGGAAGAGACTTACGACGGCGCCTGGGCGATCGCGGCACCGCTGCTGGGTGATGACGGCGAGACGGCGTTCGCTTCGATAGGCATCGCTGCCCCCGTGTCGCGACACACAGAGGCGCTGGAGCACCAGATCAGAACCGTCGTCCTCGAGGCGTCGACCACGGCGCGGCGCACGCTCGGGTACGCAGACCTCGCGTAGGGTTAGCGCAACGGAACTGGCGGGGGCACCTCGACGCCAACCGTCGCCTCGACCGAAGAATTCGTCGCCGGGTGGTTGGCTCCGCGGAGCCAAGACAACTGCGCGCGGGGGCGAGCATCAACCGTGAGACTGAATATGTCCGGCCGGTTGTAGTGGCCCACGATGTCCATCGCGTACTGCTCGCGAGCGACGTGATCGAGATCCAGGTCCGCATAGATGACTGTTTCCTCGTTGTGGAGGGGTCCTACAATCCACTGCCCGTCCGGACCGATGACTCCGCTACCCCCGGTGAGCATCACTGTTTCCCCGCCCGTAGGGTCTGCGCCGGCCCGCATCGCCTCGACGAGCTCGAAACCAGTTGGCACGGCATCAGCGGGCATATAGCCGCCCGCAACCAGCACAAAGGATCGACCCTCGAACGCATAGTGTCGGCTGGCAAGGTGAGCGAGTTCGTATCCCCAAGGCCAGACCGCCACGTGGATCCGCTCGTCCTGCGCGTGCATCGCAAACCGCGCGAGGGGCATCCAGTGCTCCCAGCAGATGAGCCCTCCGAGGCCGCCGTAAGCGGTATCCAAGACGATGAGCCCACTTCCGTCCTCGCTGCGGGCCCAGATGATGCGCTCGGCATGGGTCGGGACGAGCTTGCGGTGCACTGCGATCTCCCCCGTGGGCCGCACGTAGAGGAGCGAGTTGTACAGCGTGCCCCCAGAGAGCTCGTTGATCCCCACGACCACCTCAACGGCGCACTCGACGGCCACCTCCGAGAGCGCCTCAGTCGCCGGGCTCGGAACGCGCACCGACTGCGCTAACAGCTGGGCATACGCGCGTTTTGCCTGCTCGTCCCCCCACCCAGCCGCTCCGTAAATCCAAAGCGGATATCCAGGCACCCAGACTTCGGGAAACGCAATGATCCGCGCGCCTTCGCCGGCTGCCGCTTTTACGAGCTCTATGCCCTTCGCAATCGTCGCGTCCCGATTGAGGAACACCGGCGATGCCTGCACCACGGCAACCCGACATGTGCCTGTCTCAGTCCCGTATTCATGATCGGTACTCACGCTGCCCTCCCGGCTTTCTGGTCCCAAGTCCCCTTGGGCTGCGCTCAAAAGATACGCTGGCGCCGTTTCAGGTTGCACCCTGCGATCGGCGTAGATAGACTACATACGGGAATGTTTCCCGCTATGCGGATAATCAATTCCTGGGTTCGCCAGTAGAGCCGCGCACATGTATCCCCGTCGCTTTCTGATCGCGCTGGGTCTGCCCGGACTCATCTGGGTCGGCCTATTCGTCACGCTCGCGCTCTACGCCTTGGTGGCGATTGCGGTCGGAGGCCTCGACCCGCTGCTGTTGACGCCCGTCCCGGCTTGGAATCCGCTGCACTGGAGCAGCTCCTTGCTGACCTCCGTCGGCACTGACCTGAAGCCGTTTTCCGGGGCCGACTGGGTGGTCTTCCAGAGGACGTGCATCTATATCGCGATCGCGCTCGCGGCCTGCATCCTCGTCGGCTATCCCGTCGCTTACTACACCGCGGTATACGCAAAGCGGTCGAAGGGGCTCATCCTCGCGCTGCTGGTTGCGCCCCTCGTTGTCAGCTACATGCTGCGGATGCTTGCGTGGGTGGGGCTGCTTGCTCCCGGCGGGTGGGTAAACGCCGTGCTCGTTCCCCTGGACATCGTCCCTTCGCAGTTCGACTGGCTATCGGGTCGGCCGGTGACGGTCGTCTTTGGCCTGATCTACGGCTGGATCCCGTACTTCATCATTCCCCTCTACGCGGCACTCGCACGCTTTGATACGCGTTACCTCGAGGCGTCGCGGGACCTCGGCGCGGGGGGCCTCCAGACCTTTCTTCACGTCACGCTGCCGCTGTCAAAGCAGGGAATCCTTGCCGGCACGGTCGTGGTCGCGCTGCCGATGTTCGGTGATTTCTTCACCAACGGCCTTCTTTCGGGCGTGAGCTCAACGGCGATGGTTGGAACGCTGATCAACACGTACGCCCAGAGCCAGACCGAACAAGCGCTCGCAGCAGCAGCAGCGGTGTGGTTGACGGTGTTCCTCGCGATCCTGCTGCTTCCGTATCTTCGAAGCTCGGCGCGGGCCACGCGCGAGGTGACTGGGTGAGCGTGGCGTCACCCACGGCGTCCAGCGCAGCGAGCGTTTCGGCTCGATCTGGGGGTTCGCTAGGCCGTCTGCGACGGCTGCGATGGTCACGTTACGGCCTCGTAGCGATCGTTGTGGCGTACCTCATATGGTCCCTGGCGCCAGTGCTCACGGCGTTCCTGTTCTCGTTCAACAGTGGGTACTCCCGGAGCATCTGGCAGGGCTTCTCGTTGCGATGGTGGACAGGTCCGGCTTCCGTGTTTCACAGCCCGCAGTACTACGACGCGATTCGCCACAGCTTCGTACTTGGCGTGCTCGCAGTGCTGATCACGGTGCCGCTCGGCGTTTCGCTCTCGATCTTCCTCAGTCGCTGGCGCGGCGTTACGTCCAAGCCGACCGCGTTTCTGTCGACGGTTCCGTTGGTCGTCCCGGAACTTGTGCTCGCGCTCGCGATGTTCTTCCTCATCACGAAGCTTCTGCATTTCGTCTCACTCGGCACGATGGGGCAGGTCGCCGGTCAGGCCACGTACATCCTGCCGCTTGTGATCGTCATCACCCGCGGTCGGCTCGCGTCGATCCCGATCGGATTTGAGGAGGCGGCGATGGATCTCGGAGCGAGCCCGATGCAGGCATTCAGGCTCGCGCTGATCCCACTGCTTCAGCCGGCGATCCTCGCCAGCGCGATAGTCGCCTTCGCGGTTTCGATCGACGATTTCGTGATCACGCAGTACATGTCCTCGACGGCATCCACACAATCGGTGCCGATGCTGATCTACACCGCGACGCGTGGCACGGCCACGCCGGCGCTCAATGCGATGGCAACCGTGATGGCCGTGACGACCGTCATCGTCACCGGCCTCGGATACATCCTGTACCGGTTCGTTGCGCGCAGCGAGCAGATCCCGACGATTGCTCGTGAGGACGTGCCCACGGTCCCAGTCCTCGTCGAGGGAGCGGCATAAAAGATGGCGGGCGGTCATATCGAACTCAACAGTCTCTGCAAGCAGTTCGACGACGTCATCGCCGTAGACCACATTGACCTGAGCATCGCTTCCGGTGAGTTCTTCTCGCTGCTCGGTCCGTCAGGCTGTGGAAAGACGACGACGCTGCGTCTGATCGCCGGCTTTGAGGACCCCACGTCCGGCCAAATTCTGCTGGACGGCGTCGACCTGGCCCATACGCCTCCGCACAAGCGGCCGGTCAACACGGTCTTTCAGGCCTACATGATCTTCCCGCACCTCAACGTCTACGACAACGTCGCCTTCGGGCTTCGGCGCCGGCACGCCGGCAAGGAGGAGGTCCGCAACCGCGTGGCCGGCGCGCTTGAGCTCGTGCAGCTCGAGCAGCTCGCGCATCGCAAGCCGTCGCAGCTGTCTGGCGGTCAGCAGCAGCGCGTCGCACTCGCGCGTGCGCTCGTCCTCCAGCCATCCGTACTCCTGCTCGACGAACCGCTCGGCGCGCTGGACGCGAAGCTGCGACGCCAGTTGCAGGTGGAGCTGAAGGCGCTCCAGCAGCAGGTCGGGATCACGTTCGTTTACGTGACCCACGATCAGGAGGAGGCCCTCACGATGAGCGACCGCATCGCGGTGATGAGCAACGGGCTCGTGGAACAGGTGGGAACTCCGCGAGAGGTCTACGACGAGCCGACCACCGAGTTCGTAGCCGACTTTCTAGGCATCTCCAACATGATCAGCGCTGAAGCGCAGCCCGACCGTAGCTCCGGCTGCCGCCTGCAAGTCGGTGAGTTCACACTGATGGCGAAGGTCGGGGCGACGAACTCGCGCGGAACCGTGAGATGCGTCGTGCGGCCCGAGCGCCTGAAGCTTGAGCCGTACGACAGCACGGGAGAAAGCCGGGTGCCCGGGATCGTCGAGCGCCTCGTCTACCTTGGCAGCGCGACCCGCGTGGTCGTGCACCTCGCGACGGGCCAAACGCTCCAATCCCTGATCCAGAGCGACGGTGCGGAGCTGCCCTACGAGCAGGGAACCGCCGTGCAGGTGTACCTGCCGCCGGATGCCGTCAGGGTGCTGCGCCCAGCCCGGAAGGAAGCGGCGCCAGCGGGGTCGAGCGCGAGCGATGATTTGCTGGCCGGCGAACCGACGGAGGTCCGCGTTGCGTCGGGACAAACGTTCGAAGGGAGCGACAGTGAACAGTCGAGAGGAGAGACGAGTGGCCGCTAACGAGGAAGCCCGGGGACAGCCGGCCGCCGAGGGGGTGGGTGTGACACGACGGACGATGCTCCGCCGCTCGGTGGGAGGCGCGGCGGCGCTCGCGGGGTCAAGCTGGCTGCTGGCGGCGTGCGGCTCGAGCAGCAGCTCGGGCGGGACGGCAAGCAGCGCGAAGGGCAGCGCGAAGAACAATCCCGATCTTCCCATCTCGAGCAAGAAACGGCCGATCCAGCTGCCGATCTTCTCCGACAACAAGCCGATTCCCTCGGGCCGGTCACCCGAGAAGGGGCCGGTGATCATCTACGACTGGGCGTATTACCTGAGCCCCGCCGTCGTCAAGAGCTTCGAGCAGAAGTACGGCGTCAAAGCGCAGGTGACGACGTTTGCGTCGATCGACGAGGCGATCAACAAGATTGCTTCGGGGGCGATCAAGCCCGACGTCTGGGTGCCGGACTCAGAACACATCTACCAGCTCGCCCACAGCAAGCTGATCCAGCCCATCAACCACAGCTACATCCCAAACCTAGACACTGCCATTCCCGCTGCCGGAGATCCTTGGTATGACAGCGGCGCGCGCTACACGTCGCCGAACTACATCAACACATTCGGCATTGGGTGGCGCAATGACCTGGTCAAGATCGACCCTGCCTCGATGAGCAATCCGTGGAACGTGTTCTGGAACGTCCCAAAGGGCACCCCCATGGGGATGTTGAACGCGGCTGCGTACGACGCGATCGGAATGACGCTGATCCGCCACGGCAGCGATCTCGAATCCGTGAGCCAAGCCGATATCAGCAATGCGGCCAACGAGCTGTCCCAGCTCAAATCGGTGAAGTGGCAGTACACAAGCTTCCAGCCAATTGGGACCGGCGTTGAGAAGCTGGCGTTCGCATTCAACGGTGACTATGCCGTGATCGGGAACTATTTGTCCAAGGGCGTGCCGCTGTCGGCGGTCAGTTATTACTTTCCGGCGGCCGGTAATGGCGTCATCTTGAACGACTGCTGGGTGATCCCAAAATCGGCACAGAATCCGGTGCTCGGGCATCTGTTCATGAACCACTTCCTGGAGATGGAGAGCGCGATCGACAATTTCCGTGACGTCGGTTACCAGACGATGCTCAAGGACCTGACGGTCGACAAGCTCGTCGCCGCGAAGGTCGCCGCTCCGCACGAGATCAAGATGGCGTTCTCGCCACCTGACTTCCAGAACAACGGCATCCCGATCCCGACTTGGAATACTCAGCAGCTGACGGCCATCGAGCAGGAGTTCACGAAGCTCACATCGTCTTGACGCTGCCGGAAACGACGTAGCTCGAAGTAGATCCTCGGGGAGAGACGAGTGACTGATCACCAGGAAGGTTCAAAGCTCCCAGAGTCGTCCGCCGACGGGCTGGGCGTGACGCGGCGAACGATGCTCCGCCGCTCGGTGGGAGGCGCAGCGACGATTGCTGGGTCAAGCTGGCTGCTGGCAGCCTGCGGCGCAAGTTCGAGCTCCGGCGCGGCGTCAGGGCATGCCAAGAACAATTCGGATCTTCCGATCTCGAGCAAGAAACGCCCGATCACGCTGCCCATCTACTCCGACAACAAACCGATCCCGTCGGGTCGTTCACCCGAGAAGGGGCCACTGATTATCTATGACTGGGCGTATTACCTGAGCCCCGCGGTCGTCAAGAGCTTCAAGCAGAGGTATGGCGTTGACGTGCAGGTGACGACGTTCGCGTCGATCGACGAGGCGCTAAACAAGGTCGCATCGGGCGCGATCACCCCAGATGTGTGGGTGCCGGACTCCGAACACATCTACCAGTTCGCTCAGAGCAAGCTGATCCAGCCCATCAACCACAGCTACATCGCAAACCTGGACAGTGCGATCCCCGCGGCCGGGGATCCTTGGTACGACAGGGGTGCGCGCTACTCGACGCCGAACTTCATCAACACATTTGGGATCGGGTGGCGCAACGACCTGATCAAGATCGACCCTGCCTCGATGCGCAACCCGTGGAACGTGTTCTGGAATGTTCCCGAGGGCACGCCGATGGGCATGCTGAACGACTCGGCATATGACGCGATCGGGATGTCGTTGATCCGCAACGGCAGCGATCTCGAGTCGGTCAGCCAGTCCGACATCAGCGCTGCGGCTCATGAGCTGTCACTGCTCAAGGCAGTGAAATGGCAGTACACAAGCTTCCAGCCGATCGCAACCGGCGTGCAGAAGCTCGCGTACGCATTCAACGGCGACTATGCGTTGATTGGGAGCTACCTGCCGAAGTCGGTGCCGCTTTCCGCCGTGAGCTACTACTTCCCGAAAGCTGGTAATGGGGTGATCCTGAACGATTGTTGGGTGATTCCGAAGTCTGCGAAGAACCCGGTGCTCGGGCACCTGTTCATGAACCACTTCCTCGAATTGCAGAGCGCGATCGACAACTTTCGCGACGTCGGTTATCAGACGATGCTCAAGGAGTTGACGATGGACAAGCTCGTGGCCGCGAAGGTTGCCGCGCCGCACGAGATCGCGATGGCGTACTCGCCGCCCGCATTCCAGAACAACGGCATACCGATTCCCACTTGGAACAGGCAACAGTTGGCTGCCATCGAGCAGGCTTTCGCACAGCTCACGGCGGCATGACGCGGACCGGATGGATCTCCCACGAGCGCTACCTGTGGCATGACACGGGCAGGGCCGCCGGATTTCTCGAGGCCGGCGGATGGCTCGAGCCACTGGGACACGTCGAGAGCGTGGCGACAAAGCGCCGCTTCCAGAACCTCGTTGAGGTCAGTGGTCTGCGGCAGGAGTTGACCGAGGTCCCGGCGCGTCCGGCGACGAGGGAGGAGCTGCTGGGCGTGCACACGCCAGAGTACGTCGACCGGATCGAGGAGCTGAGCGCTGACCGCGGCGGCGACGCGGGGGACAGGACGACGCCGTTTGGCCGCGGCGGGTTTGAGATCGCACAGCTGGCGGCGGGCGGTGCGATCTGCGCGGTGGAAGCAATCGTAAGCGGCAACGTCGACAACGTTTACGCGCTGGTCCGGCCACCCGGCCACCACGCGATGCCGGATCACGGGATGGGCTTCTGCATTTTCAACAACGTGGCTGTCGCAGTCCGGCACATCCAGACGATGGGCGGCGTAGAGCGAATCGCCGTCGTGGACTGGGACGTCCACCACGGCAACGGAACGCAGGCGATCTTCTATGACGACCCGCGGGTGCTGGTTATCTCGCTCCATCAGGACGGCTGCTTCCCGTCTGACTCCGGGCTGGTGGACGAGCGGGGATCCGGGGCGGGGGCGGGAGCGAACATCAATGTCCCGCTACCGCCGGGATCGGGGCACCAGGCTTACGTCGAAGCATTTAGCCGCATCGTGGTCCCCGCCCTACGGCGCTTCGCCTCCGAGCTCGTGGTGGTCTCGAGCGGCTTTGACGCCAGCGTGTATGACCCGCTCGGCCGAATGCTCCTGCACTCAGACAGCTACCGCGTGCTGACGGAGATGTTGCTGGAGGTGACCGGCGGGCGCCTGGCCGTGATCCACGAGGGCGGCTACAACGCGTTCTATGTGCCGTTCTGCGGCCTGGCCGTTGTCGAGACGCTCTCGGGTCGGCGGACCGCCGCCGAGGACCCGTATCTGGAGGCTGTTGTCGAGATGCCCGGTCAGGAGCTGAACGACCTGCAGCGCGAGGCAATCGAGGCGGCTGCGCGGGTGGCCGTAGGCACCGCAGGTTGAAACGTCACGAGCCGCGCGTACAATATCGGGAAAACATAACCACATGGCGGGAAACTCATGATCAAGACAGGTGACGAGTATCGCGAGTCGATCCGCGACGGCCGTGAGGTGTGGATCGACGGCCACAAGGTCGACGATGTTCCCACGCACCCTGCGTTCAAGCCGATCGTCGACGCCCGCGCGCGTATCTATGACCTGGCTCACGAGGACGCGACAAACGCGGTGATGTCCTACGTTGATCCCGACACCGGCGAGCGCTGCCCGGTTGCCGCCAGGCTGCCGCTGACCAAGGCCGACTGGTATGCCAAGCGCGCCGCGGTCGACACGGTGCTCGACGACGTCGGCGGGATCATCACGCGCGTTGGCGACGAGACGTTCGGTGAGATGTGGTCGCTGTACGACGGCCAGGACGTGCTGAACGAGATCGACTCGTCGTTCTCGGAGCACATCCGCCACCACGTGCACGACCTCGTGCGGTCCGACACCTTCCACGTCTCGGGGAATACGGATCCGAAGGGAGATCGCAGCCTTCGTCCGCAGGCGCAGGATCCCGACGTGTTGCTGCACGTCGTGACCGAGACCAAGCAACGGGATCATCGTACGCGGGGCAAAGTTCGAGACGGCGGCCGCCTACGCCAACCAGGCGTTCATCAAGCCGACCATCGGCGACTGGGGAGACGCCGAGCTGTCGGACTATGCGGTCGGGTTCCTCGCTGACATGGCCGCGCCGGGGATCAGGCACATCTGTCGCTCGTCGTTTGCCGGCCGTGGCTCAGACGCCGATTACCCGCTGTCGAATCGGTTTGACGAGATCGACACGATGATCGTCTTCGATGACGTCGAGATCCCGTGGGAGAACGTGTTCTTCTACCGGCACACGCGTGCCGCTGCCTTCATCCGGGCGACGCTGCACCGCTACAGCATGTTCCCGTTTGTGCAGCGTCACCTTCGCTTCGCCGATCTGCTGGTGGGAGTGGCCTACACGAACGTCACCCAGACTGGGGTGAAGATGCACCAGGGTGTGCGTGAGAAGCTCGCGGAGCTTGTTTGTTACAGAGAGGGGATCAACGCCCACCTGACGGCTTCGATCGAGATGGCCGAGGTCAGCCCCGCTGGACTGCTCAAGCCCAATCCCGCGCTGCTGTACACCGGCCGCGTGCTCGCCGCCTCTCAGCTGCCCGCGATGATGCACTTGGCGCGAGATCTGTGCGGTGGGCAGCTATGCGTTATGCCGAGCGCCGCCTCGTTTGCGGAGCCCGAGACAGCTAAATGGCTGGATAAGTACCTGGCCATCGGGGAGGTCGACGCCGAGGACCGGCGCCGCTTGTTCGCGTTCGCCCGCGATCTGCTGAATTCCGATTACGCCGGCCACCGGCTCACGTTTCAGCTGTTCGCGCAGTCGCCGCCATTCGCACACCTACTCGCTGTCTACAACAATTACGACTTCGACGGGCCCGTGGAGCTTGTGCGGCGCTATGCCGGACTGAGCACCGCGGCCCCGGATCGTCCTGAGGCACCGGTCGCGACGCCTGCTGTCCAGTCGTGAGCGATCTCAACCTCCTGCACGCCGCTCAGCTGGCCCGCGTGATCGATCGTGGCGCTCCGCGTCGCGGAAAAGAGCAGGGAGAGCTGGACCTGGTCGCCGACGGCGCGGTCGCCGTCCGTGACGGGCGCATAGCCGCAGTCGGCGCCACAGATCGGATTCTGGCGGAGTGGGACGATGCCGTCCCGACGTTCGATTTGACGGGTAAGACGGTCCTGCCCGGCCTGATCGAATGCCACTCGCATCCGCTGTTTGCCGGCAGCCGCCATGCCGAGTACGCCAGGCGTCTTGGCGGTGCGTCGCTGGAAGAGGTGGCGCGCGAGGGTGGGGGCATCTGGGCCACCGTGCGGGCCACGCGCGAAGCCTCCGACTCCGAGCTTGTGGAGGGACTTGAGACCTCCTACCACAAGATCCTCGCCGGAGGTGTCACGACGCTCGAGGTGAAGTCGGGCTACGGCCTTACCGCCGAGCACGAGCTCCACCAGCTCGAGCTGCTCGACACCAGCCGCGAACGGACCCCGATGAACGTGGTCATCTCATTTCTGGGCGCGCACGTGGTGCCGGCGGAGACCACCGCCGATGCCTATACCGCCGAGGTCGAGGCGATGCTGCCCGCGGTGCTCGAGCGGGGCATCGCCGCCTTCCACGACGTCACCTGCGAACGCGGGCTGTTCACGCCAGAGCAGGCGCTTGCATTGCTGGCACGCTCGCGTGAGCTGAGTCTTCCGACGAAGGTTCATGCTGACGCATGGGCCTCCTCCGAAGGGTGGAAGACAGCGGTGGCCGGCGGGGCGGTATCGGCCGAGCACCTCACCTACACACCCGATGCGGAGATCCGCGAGGTTGGCTCCACCGACACTGTGGCGGTGCTGCTGCCGCAGGCCGAGCTCATTTATATGACCGACCGCCGCGCCAACGCTCGCCTGCTGATCGAGCAGGGAGTGGCGGTCGCCGTTGCGACCGACTACTGCTCGTCGATCCACGCGACGTCGCTACCGATCACGCTCGGTATCGCGGCGCCGTGGTTTAGGTTGACTCCGGCTGAGGTGCTCGTTGGCGCGACGCTCAATGCGGCGTATTCACTCGGTCTGGCCGATGATCGAGGATCGATCGAGGTGGGCAAGCGCGGGGACCTGACGATCCTCTCGATCGAGCACCCCGACGAGCTTTGCCTCTCGGTTGGTCAGCAGGTAATTGCCGGTGCGGTCATTGCCGGCGTCCCAGTCCATGGATTTGGCGCCAGCGCCAGCCCCAGCTCCCCGGAGGTGAGATGAGCCACACGCGTATAAGGAAGTTCAACACCAGCTCGGTGTATCGCGGTCAGCAATTCGACAACGATTTCTGCAATGTGGTCGTGGCGGACAACCTCGTGTTCCTACGCGGCCAGGTGGGCATGGACCTTGACACAAACGACTCTGTGGGAATCGGCGACGCCACGGAGCAGACCGAGCAAGCGATGTCGAACATCGAGATGCTGCTGGGGGAGGCGGGGGCACGCCTTGATGACATCTGCAAACTCGTCGTATACGTGGTAGACGTGCGCTATCGCGAGCCCGTCTACCAGGTGATCGGGCGCTGGCTGCGCAACGTCTACCCCTGCTCAACCGGGGTCGTCGTCAGTGGGCTCGCCCGCCGCGAGTGGCTGGTCGAGATTGACGTCACCGCGGTTATCCCACGTGAGCGGATAGCGGTGACGCAATGACCGAGTCAGAGCTGGTGGGGCGAGAATCAGCTGCCACGGCGAGCCTCAACCAGCATCCGCTCGATCCGCTCACGGCCGCCGAGTTACGCCGCGCGGTGGCGCTCGCGCTAGCGCGCTGCCGAGAGCGCCCGATGGTGCGAGTGATCGATGTTTCGCTGCATGAGCCGGATAAGTCGGAGCTGCTGGCCTGGACTACAGAGAGCCGCAAGCTCAAGCGCGAGGCGTGGGTGGTCCTGCTTGACCGAGGTGGGGGCTCGACAATCGAAATGGTTGTTTCGCTGAGCGACGACGCAGTTGTCAGCGAGCGAAAGCTCCGCGGCATTCAACCTGCGATCACCCCATGGGAGTTCGAGGAGTGCGAGCAGGTGGCCCGCCGCGATCCAGCGTTTCAGGCAGCGCTTCGCCGCCGCGGAATCACCGACGTCGATCTCGTGACCGTCGAGGCCTGGGGCATGGGCACGCATCCGGGCGCCGACGAGCGTGATCTACGGCTCGCCTGGACTCCTTGCTGGGTTCGCGAGGACCCCAGCGACAATCCGTACGCCCATCCAATCGACGGACTGTTCGCAATTGTCGACCTCAACGCGATGGCGGTGATTCGAATCGAGGATCACGGTGTCGCTCCGATCCCCAAGGCGTCAGGCCGATACCTGCCCGGCGAGACCGGGCTGCCGCCGAGGACCGGCCTCATGCCGCTTGAGATATCTCAACCGCAGGGGCCGAGCTTTCGCGTTGACGGTTGGGAGGTCGCTTGGCAGAAGTGGCGCTTTCGCGTCGGCTTCACCTCGCGTGAGGGGCTGGTCCTCCATCAGATCACCTATGAGGACCAGGGGCGGGTTCGGCCGATCATCTACCGGGCCTCGTACGTCGAGCTCGTGGTGCCCTACGGGGATCCAGGGCCGAGCGGGTACCGCAAGAACGCATTCGACATCGGCGAGTACGGTGTTGGTTCGTCTGCCAACTCGCTCGAGCTGGGGTGCGACTGCCTCGGGCACGTCCATTACTTCGACGCCGATCTCTGCGACGACCGTGGGGAGACGTTCACGATCAAGAACGCCGTGTGCCTGCACGAGGAGGACTGCGGGCTGGGGTGGAAGCATTACGACCTCGTCACCGGCCACGCCGAGGTCCGGCGAATGCGGCGGCTGGTCGTATCGTTCATCGTCACCCTCGGCAACTACGAATACGCCTTCTACTGGTACCTCTACCAGGACGGCACAATCGAGAGCGAGATCAAGGCCACCGGCATCGTACTCACCCGTGGTCCGGCCGCGAATGGCGACTCGTACGGTGTGACCGTCGCGCCAGGCCTGGTGGCGCCCCATCACCAGCACTTCTTCTGCGCGCGCCTGGATCTGCAGATCGACGGGGACCGCAACTCAGTGTACGAGGTGAACACCGCAGCGATCGAGGGGCGTGAAGCCAATCCCTACGGTAATGCCTTTACCCCGGTCGCCACTCGGTTGGAGCGCGAGGTGGAGGCTTATGGGAGCGTCAACCCCTCCAGCGGGCGCTACTGGGTGCTTGCGAATGACCGATCGCGTAACTCCTTGGGGGGCCGGGTCGGCTACAAGCTGGTGCCTGGTAACACGGTGCCACCGTTTGCGACCGATGACGCCGACGTCATCCGGCGAGCGCCGTTCCTGCGCCAAAACGTGTGGGTAACTCACTACGACCGACATGAGCGCTTCCCCGCCGGTGAATATCCCAACCAGCATCCCGGCGGTGCCGGGCTGCCGGACTATCAACGGGCGGATCGGCCGATAGTCGACGACGACATCGTGCTCTGGTACGCGTTCGGGATGCTCCACATTTCGCGACCAGAGGATTGGCCGGTGATGCCGGTCGAGCGCGCCGGGTTAATGCTCAAGCCGAACGGGTTCTTCGACCGTAACCCGGCCCTTGACGTCCCGCCGGCGCCTGCTCACAACCACTATCCGCACTAGCCTGAGTGCGGCCTAGTCGAGCAGCCTAAGTCAGACGCCCCGCCGCATTCCAGATCCCAAACGTTCGAGCTCGCGGCGCGCCGACAGACGCCGAGCTGGCCGCGATGCTCAAGCAGGCCGAGGACGCCAACTTTCACACGAATCCCGCCCTAGCTCCATCACATTACAAAAGCCCCGGAATCCGTGGTTTTCCAACGTGGGGCGGTTCAGGTTGGCTGTTCCGTCCGGCGCGGCGTCGAGCCGCTCGGCGAGTTCGACGATCAGGCCTTCGGATCCGCGGACGTGGCAGAGGAGGAAGGTGTTCTCGATGTCGACTAACCAGGACGGATGTCCGTCGCGACTCCGGGTCCGCAGGATCGCGACTCGGTAGCGTCCATGGGCACCGTGGGCGCGACGCGGAGCATCCTCCGGGGCACGATTCGCTTCGAGCGCGAAGGGCTGAAGCTGCAATGGGGTGTGCGGTTTGCGCTCGGTGTCGGCGTTCCGCTGTTCATCGGCGCCGCGACCGGCGATCTGGTCGAGGCGGTGGCGGTCTCGGGCGGAGCGCTGATGGTCGGCCTCACCGATCCGGGCGGGCCGTATCGCGGCAGGGTCCGCGCGATGCTGATCACGTGCGTGAGCGTCGCGGTCTGCACGTTCCTCGGCGAGCTCGCCGGCAACAGCGCCATCGTCCTCGTCACGCTGCTGGCGGTTGCGAGCTTCGGCGCGGGGATGTTCATCGCGCTCGGCCTGCCGACATATTTCGTCGCCCTGATGGCGCCACTCACGATCACCGTCGCGTCGAGCGCGCCGGCGGACGCCGGGCATGCGCTTGAGCGCGCCGCGCTGGCGTTCGCGGGTGGCCTGTTCGCGATCACGCTCGTCCTCGTGCTCTGGCGCGCGCACGCTCATCTGCCCGAGCGCCGGGCGATCGCCAGGGTGTACCGGGCACTGGCCGCGTGGGTCCGCGACCCGAACGCCGACGACCGGCGGCCGATACTGGAGGCCCTGACCGCAGCGCGCCAGGCGCTCGATGCGTCGGTCGGGTCGACGGCCGTGCCGAGCCCATCGGTCGAGGCGTTCCGTGTCCTTGTCGACGAGGCCGACCGAACGTACCTCGACCTCGTATCGCTCCGGATGTCGCGGCAGCGCCTCGAGCCGGTGGACTACGGCGCGTCGGCGCGCGCCGTCGGGGTCGGCCGAGGCGCCGCGGCCGAGGCGCTTGTCGCCGTCGCGCAAGCGCTTGAATCCGGGCGCTGGGACGCTGATGGGGACTCGATCCGCGCGCGTCTGGAGGACTCCGTCGCCGCCCTCCGCGACGAGCTCGCGGCCGACCGCGGCGCGGGTGAGGTCCTCCAGGCCCAGGAACTCGAGGAGATGCTCCGGCGAGGCGCGGCGGCGCGGGGGGAGCTGCGCGGCGCGGTCGATCTCGCCACGTCCTGGCAAGGCGAGGGGCCGCCCCCCGATCCCGTGCGTCACACACGGCCGCGGCGCGCGGAGCTCGCGCTGCGTCGCCCCGGGCCGATCCTGCGCGCCAACCTGACGTTGCGCTCGAGCGCGTTCCGGCACGCTGTCCGTCTCAGTCTGACGGTCGCCATCGCGGCCGCGATCGCCGAGATCTCCGGGCTGGCGCGGGGCTATTGGCTGCCGCTGACGGTCCTGTTCGTGCTGCGCCCGGACTTCGGCTCGACCTTCACGCGCGGCCTCCAGCGGTACATCGGCACGGCAGTAGGCGTCGTTCTCGCAACGCTCATCACCGCCGCGCTGCATCCCGGGCCATATGCGCTCGCGGCGCTGATCACCGTGCTCGCGTTCGCGTTCTGCGCGTTTTTGTTCGCCAACTACGGGCTGTTCACGTTGTCGATCACCGCCTTCATCATCTTCTTCGTGGCCTACGCTGGAGTACACGGCGAGTTCGCGACCGCGCTTGATCGGCTGCTCGACACGACGATCGGGGCAACGATCACGCTCGCTATCTATGCGCTGTGGCCGACTTGGGAGCGGGCGCTGCTCCCCGACACGACCGCGGACCTGATCGAGGCGGACCGTGTGTATGTGCACGCGCTGCTGGGCTCATGGTTTGACGGCGGCACGGGCCGCGACGCGGTCGCCGCCGCCCGCGCCCGCGCCCGGCTCGCGCGAACGAACACTGAGGCCTCGGTTCAGCGCGCGTTGCTCGAGCCCGAGATCAAGCGCGCGCAGTTCGGCACCGATCGGGCGACCGGGATTCTGACGAGCATGCGCCGCTTCGCCGACGGAGCCCTCGCGCTCGAGGCGTATTTCGAGGACGAGCTGCCGCCCATACCGCCCGTGGCTCGGACGCTGGCCGATAGGCTCGACGCGACGCTCGCCGAGCTCGCAGCCGCAGCCCGCGAGCACCGGGCGCCGTCCGGTCTGCCGCCGCTGCGCGAGACCCAGCAAAAGCTCACGGCGCTGGTCGGGCCGGCGGTCCCGCTCGCGGAGGAGACCGACCGGATGGTCAACAGCCTCGCGATCGCGGCTCACGTCCTCGAGGCGCCGGCCGCCGACGTTGACCGCGCTGAGACCGGTCACGCAGTCGGTGCACTGTCCGCGAAACAGCGTGCATAGCACGGCCAGTCGCTGCCACTCGGTCGCCTGCGGCCTCGACCTACGCCGTGATGCCAGGCGCAATACGTGTTCGAACGCAACGTCGGGCCCGAGGCCCTCGAGGCCCGTGACGATCCCGCCGACCCGACGTCCGGCGCGGGCGCGGTCCTCGTCGACGCCCAGAGGAACGGTGTCAACTACCGCGACGTATACGAGCGTGAGCGGCGCAGCTACGTTCGCCGTCGCCCGCGATCAACGGCCTGCTCCTCACCCAGATCGCGAAGCTCCGCGGCGGGCGCATGATCGCCACCATTTCAAGCAAGGAGAAAGGCTGCGCTGGCACGCGGCGCCGGCGCCGATCAGGTGAGCGGCTACGACAGCGTCGCAGAGCGCGTGCGCGAGATCACCGGCGGCCAAGCGCCGCCGCGCTTTACGACGGATCAGGAAGACAACGTTTCTCGACGGCCTGACGCAAAGCAGTCGCCGGGCGTTCCGGTCGGCGCGAGCCGGCCGTCGCCAGAAGATCGCGCGATCCCAAACGGGGACGGGGGTGAAAGGCATCGTTGGCCGGAGACTCGAGGTCGCGGAAGGCGGACGTCACCACCTTCCTGGGCGGCCGCTTTCTGCGACCAGGAGCACGAGCCGCAGGGTGGCTGTATCTACGTGTCCTGGTGTCTCTGCGAGCCAGGTGCGATCGGCCGAGGGACGCGCCTCGACAGCGCGGCGCGTAGCAGCTAGCTTTGGCGCCGGGGCCGTTCTTCTAGCGCATGGGGAGTGATTGTTTTGCCGGTGATCACCGGACAGCTCGTTGGGTTGGGCCGTTTGGGAGCCCGGTGCTGAGATCATCGCACGGGAGGTTCTGTATCACCGCGCACACCACTGCCAGACACGCCCGCGGCGTCACGCTGCGCTGCTGCTCGCTCGTCAACGCGCCGATGCCGATTGATGAGAGGGGGTCGGACTAGTGTCACCTAGCCGCAAACTATTGCTTCGCCGCTTGAGGGCGGTCGTGGTGGCTCTTGTCGCCGCGGCTGCTGCCGCTATGGCGGCGGTGTCCGCAAGTGCCGGCACGCCGAGGCCTCGGGCGCGTGTCGCTCCTGTCGGGATCGTCTCGGCCGACGCCACCGAGCAGGCCGAGATCCTCTCTCAGATGCACGTCGATCGCCGCGTCATGATGGCGGGCTATACCTTCTACGTCGGGACACTGGGCGGACAGCCGGTCGTCGATGTGGCGTCGGGCGAGATCGACGAGACGGCAGAGCTCGCCACCTGGATCTTAGACAGGACATTCCGTCCCCGCGCGACGATCTTCTCCGGTACGGCCGGCGCGATGAACGCGTCCGTCAACGTCGGCGACGTCGTGCTGAGCGGCTTCGTCGTTGACAAGTCCAACATTCATTATCACCTGGGCGGCTATCAGACCAAGTACGAGGGGACCGAGATCCACAACGTCGGATCGGTGAACATTGCCGGGGCCATCATCGACGGGTATGGCGACACCTATCCGACCCCCGAAAACGCCTCGACCTACCCGAACAGGCCCCACGGTACGGACAGGACCTGGGTCTACCTCGATGCGCTGGCTGCGACAAAGCAACTGGTGCGTACGGCGGCGAGAACGGTGCTGGGTTCGATCACAAAGGCCGACGCCACAGGCGACTCGTCCGCACCCGGGTCGGTCAACAACAAGGTCGTGGTCGGCACTGTCGGGCAGGCGCCCGTGTGGACCACACCCCTGCGCTGGATCGAGGCGCAGAACCTGATCTATCAGTCCGACGCCGAAGAGAACGAGGGCACCGGCTTCGCGTTCGCGAACGCCGCCGCGGGCGTGCCCTGGATGCTGATCCGCGGCATCGCCGACAGCGCGTGGTACCCCCACGCGTACGACGGGACGCTTGCTTCCGCCCGCGCCGCAAAGGTCGTCGCGTTCCTGGTAGCTCGACTTCCGACCAAGGTAGCTCGGGCCCCGGTGACGCTCCGCGATCTCAGCCTTATCGCCAACGCCCGGCGTGCCGGCTACCTGATCGCCGACAAGGCCTTCTTCCACCTCGGACCCGTCACCAAGGTCATGTTCACCAGCCACGGCACTACGAAGACGCGCACGGGAGCCAGCCTCGCGGCCCTGAAGGCGCAATATTCCTACCGAGCTGGGGACCTCCGCTAACGGTAGATCTGCAGCGCTTGAGGTAGCGCCGTCAACGCGGCCGAGACGATCGACCGGGGAGGTGGGCGCTCTCTCTTATCGTCAACGGAATGATTTGGAGGACGCTCTTCCCCTTGAGACCGTGGGCGCGCTTGCCAGTCTAGTCGTGACGTCAGCGCGGTCCTCGCGAATGCGAAACGCGATAGAACCGCTGCGAGTCAGGTTCGTCGCGCGCCACGCATTGTCCGATCCTTATTTGGTCGATGGCGTGAGGTGAGCGACCGGACGGTGGAGAATCCGATCCATATGTTCGCCTGTACCAGGTCCGCAGAGATCAGCGACAGCGAGCGTCTGCTCGGATGGCGCTGAGTTCGGTGCGGCCGATCGAACAGCAGGTCATCCTCGTTACCGGCGCCACGGATGGGCTCGGGCGCGCCGTCGGCAGCGAGCTCGCCGGTCAAGGTGCGACGCTTTTGCTTCACGGCCGCAGCGAGGAGCGGGGGGAGCGGACGCTGGCCGAGATCACGGCGCAGACGGGGAACGACAAGCTGGCCTACTACCGGGCTGACTTTGAATCGTTGTCTGAGGTTCGCGGACTCGCTGAGAGCATCCAAAACGAGCAGGCACGGCTCGACGTCCTGGTCAACAATGCGGCCCTAGGGATCGATCCCGTGCGGCGGGTAACCCACGACGGGCACGAGGCGACCTTCCAGGTCGACTACCTCGCACCCTACGTCCTGAGCTACGTGCTCGAGCCCTTGCTGATCGAGTCTGCGCCAAGCCGAATCGTCAACGTAGTCTCGGCGGGCCAAGCAGCGATCAACTTCGGCGACGTCATGCTCGAGCGCAGTTACGACGGCATGCAGGCTTACTGCCAGGCGAAGCTGGCCGAGATCATGTTGACGTTTGACCGAGCCGCGGAACTCTCTGGATCCGGAGTGACGGTCAACTGCGTGCACCCCGCATTCAACATGCCGACCAAGATCGTCACCCACATGTTCACGCCCCAGAGTGAGATCGCCGACGGAGTCCGGTCGACCGTTCACCTGATTACCGATCCTGGGCTGGAGAAGGTCAGCGGCCGCTACTTCGACCAAACGCGCGAAGCTACCGCTCATCCTCAGGCCTACGACGACCGCGCGCGCGTCCGGCTACGGGCAATTGCCAAACAGCTCACCGGCGTCAGCGCCGGCATCATCAAGGATCGGCAACCCACCGAACACGACCCCTAGCGCCCCCGCTCGTCATTCGGTTCGATCTGCTGCTTCTCGAGCACCGTTGTCAGCCTGATCAGTCTTCGCGGAGGGCTGTGGCGGCCTCGGACGTCGCGAGATCTACCTTGAGCTGTCGAGTTCGGCAAATGGCGCGTCGACGCTGAGTTCCGAGCCCTCCACTGCCATCCCGATCGAGCCGCGGTCTCGGCTTAGCTGTCGCCATTGGTGGCGGGCCGACTCGGCGATCGCATCGAGTTGGTCATCGGTGTGGTACGGATCGTGGTGAAACAGAATCGTCCGATTGACGTCGCAGCGGTCGGCGAAGCACAGCACGTGCGACACGCTTGAGTGTCCCCAACCGAAATGGGATGGGTACTCCTCGTCGGTGTACTGGCAGTCGTGCAGGAGCAGATCTGCCTGGTTCGCCAGCGCATAGCCCGAGATCCACTGGGGCTCCAGCTCCTCGAGCCGACCGATGATCGCCGGTTCGTGGTCCGGCAGGTAGCAGAGCGCGCGTCCGGCGTCCTCGATCCGGAACCCGAGCGTAGGCCCTCGATGGGTGACGGCCTCGGCTCGGATCCGAGCTGAACCTATCCGCCACTCGCTCACGGGGCAGTTCCTGAAATCGATTTGGCACGGTAGCTCCCGGACCTCGATCGGCGTAAGCGGAGCCGAGAGGTAGCGCCCAATGCGGTTGCGCAGCGTTAGGCCGGGAGCCGCCGGACCCCAGATCGTGACCCTTGACTCAGCCCGGAATAGTGGCGAAAAGAACAGCAGTCCCTGGATGTGATCGAGATGGAGGTGGGTGAGCAGAAGGTGGATGTGGCGGTCGCCGCCGTCTGGCTCCTGGGGCACGTTGCGGATGCCCGTTCCGGCATCCAGTACCAGCTGCGTGCCATCAGCGAGGGTGAGGTGCACGCACGACGTGTTCCCTCCGTATCTGACCATGTCCGCGCCCGGACTCGGGACCGAGCCGCGCGCGCCGCAGATCCTGACGCGCATCAGCGGGACCGATCCCAGAAGATCGCGAGTGACGCGCTTTGGCCGGTGCGACCGACGATCGGAAACGCGGTCACCTCGATGTCCTGCTCCTCGCCGACGGCCGACACGATACGCATCAGGCGGTGCGCGGGCCGGGCTTCGTTCATCGCGATTGCGAGCGGCAGCTCTCCGAGCGGCAGCGGCCGGCCGTCGACGGTGGTCGGGGTGAACCGACCACCCCAATCGTCAGGAGCCATCGGCCCGGCTTCCTCGAACCTGACGCCGAGGAGCTCGCCGGCGGCCTCATTGAAGAAGATCAAGGTCCCTCCGTTGTCGACCAAAAACGCAGGGGTCGTCAGGTTCGACATGAGGCCTCGCGCCATGATCACCTCGACCGGATGTTGCTGAGCAGCCATTTCATGATCCCGGCTCGACGCACGGAGCCTAGCCGCTGGCGCGCGGTTCTGGCCAGCCCAGGGACGCCTCGCCGGATAACACGTTCCTGCGAACCAAACACGCCGACGGGTCCTGCCGATCGGCTTCCGTGGGTGCATCGGTCGGGGGTTCGCAATTCGGCATCGCAGACAAGCCTCCCAGGCGTACCCTACGTACTACCCTACTTCGTGCGTAAGACCAGTGTGTATTTGACGGAGCGGGAGTCGGAGTGGCTTGCTGAGCTCGCGCGCTCGGAGGGCCGCTCTCAGGCTGAGATCATTCGCGAGGCGATCACCGCGTATGTACCCGCGGGAAGAGCCGAGGGTGATCTTGCCCTTGCGGCCGGGTTTGAGCGGATCGACAATGATCCGCGCCCGATCTCTGAGATCCCTGACGACGAGCTGCTCCGCGGTTTCGGTCGGTGACGCTGGTTGTCGATGCCGCGCCGCTGGTGGCGCTTGCCGATGAGCAGGAGCCACGGCGACTGGAGATCCTGGAGCTCCTACGTGCCGAGAAGGGCAACCCTGTTCATTCCGGCGCCGGTCACCGCCGAGATCGACTATCTGCTAGGTCAGCGGTTCGGCCCACCGGCGCGCCGGGCGTTCCTCAAGGACCTCCGAGCCAGGCGGTACGAGAGTCCTGGATTGGACGCTCACGACTATGAGGCGGCACTGGAGCTGGACCGTCGGTACGCGGATCTGAACCTGGGTCTGGCTCATCTGTCCCTCGCGGGCATCGCACGGAAGCTAGGTACCCGTCGGATCATGACGTTCGATGAACGTCATTTCCGTGTTGTCCGCCCGCTGCAAGGCGGCGTGTTCACGCTGCTGCCAGCTGACGCCTAGAGCCGGGCGCGGGGAGTCCTGTGCGAGCGGTCGTCGGGCTCCAGACCCGAAGGGCGTTGAGCGCGACTCCGGCCGACCGTTGGCGGCCACGCGAGAGGCAAGCCTTCCGCTAGTCGCTGGCGATCCTTTTCGCGTTCGTGCTAGACCGTGCTGAACACCCGCGACAAGGCGAGTGAGAAGCCGTTCAGGAGCTCGGTGGTGAGCGTCTCCTGCGAACTGAGCTCCTCATCGTCGGCGACCGGACGGGCACGCGCCAGCGTCTTTGCTGCGGGGTCAGCGAGCCATAGTTCACCCACACCGACAGCGAGGTAGCGCTCGCGTTTGACGCCGAGGTCGTTAGTCCGCGTCGCCGGCGACAGCACCTCCACGACGAGCTCCGGGACGACCGAGATCGCTCCGAGCTCGATCGGTGGCCGCCGCGGCTCCGACCACCATGCAATGTCGGGAGCGAGGAACTGGTGGCCAGGAAGCTCGACGAAAACATCCTGCAGCAGGAGACCTCCGTCCTCCGCAGCCTGTTGCCAGCTCCGAAGCGCAAAAAACAGCTCTCCCTGAACCGAGGACGCGGCGGCGCCCGACGGCGGCATCACGACGGCCTGGCCATCGATGAGCTCGACCGCCATGTTCCAGCCGGCCGAGGATTGCAGCGCCAGGAACTCCGAAGGCTCGAGGTGCGGATGCGCGATTGTGGCCACCTGCGGGAGTCTACGAGAGTCGTCGCCGGTCAAAGCAGAGCGCGGCGTGGCGTGACCGGACGCGAAGGCGAGCTCAAGCTCCGACGCCAGCAACTCGCCCTCTGCGAGCGTGCCTGACCTCCGGCGGGTCGGTCCCGGGCGGCGCACGGAGCGGGGGCTTGGCGCGGGGTCAGTCCCGCGGCAGCGCGATGATCTCGCGACGGAACGGCACCCGGTCTCGATCGTCGCCGGCCGGATCGTCGAGTTCCTCGGCATAGCGGTGCCCGTCCCAGACCGCGTTGGCAATCGTGCCCGGAGCGAGGGCGTCACCGATCGCCTGCACGGCCGGACCGCGGCCGGCACTCGTCATCTCGGTTACAAGCTCGTCGTTGGGTAGCCGCGCGGTGACCAGCACCAGGCCGTCGGCGTCGACGCTCGTCTCGCGTTGTGTGAACACGCACTGGATGCGGATCCCGTCTGGGCCGGCGGCGCTCAGGGCGTGAGATAGCGTGATCGTGACACCGGCGTCGGCGAGCCGTGCGTGGATCCGGCGCTGCTCCATCGTGTTGATAGTCCACGCCGAAACGAGCGGCTCGGGAGTCACGATCGTCACCTGTTTGCCGGCGTTTGCGAGCAGCTCCGCGAGGGCGCCCCCCATGTAGTAATGGTCGTCGTCGTAGATGACCACTCGCTCGCCGGACGGGGCGCTGCGGCGCAGGATGTCGTCGGGCGTGAGGACCTCCAACCCGGCGGCGATCGGCAGCGGATGCAGCGAGGCTCGGCCGACCCCGTCGATCCGCCAGCGAGCGCCGGTCGCGACCGCGACGTGATCAAAGTCGTAGCGAAGGACCTCCTCGGCGGTCACCTCGCTTCCGCGAGCGATCTCGACATTGCGCAGGCGCCGCAACTGCGCGAGACGATAGTCCAGGACACGGATCCATGCCGCGAGGCCCGGCAGGCGCGCCTCGAGCGTGACGCGACCTCCGAGCTCCCGCGCGGCAGCCTCGGCAAGCACGACCTCATACCCACGCTGGCCGAGCGACATCGCCGCCTCGAGCCCAGCCGGGCCTGCGCCCACCACGAGGACCTTCGCATCGCTCTGCTTGGACCGGATCCGCTCGGGATGCCAGCCCCGCCGCCACTCCTCTCCAACGGTCGGGTTCTGGGTACATCTCAGCGAGGTCATCGTCCAGTCGCTCGCGACGCAGATGTTGCATCCGATGCACTCGCGGATGTCGTCCCACCGCCCGTCTCGGATCTTGTTTGGCAAAAACGGATCGGCGATCGAGGGGCGGGCCGAGCCGATCATGTCGAGCACGCCATCCCCAATCATCCGGACCATCGTGTCGGCAGAGGTGAACCTTCCGACCCCCACGACCGGCTTCGAGGTCAGAGCCTTGAGGCCGCGCACGTAGGGCTCCTGATAGGACTCGTCGCCGAAGCGAGCCGTCAGCGAGTCGAAGTCCCAATCACCGACCATGAAGTCCCACACGTCCGGCAGCTCGCCGAGCATTCCGAGCAGCTCCTCGATCTCGGCCCGCTCGAGGCCGCCCCGCCCGACCAGCTCATCGACGCAGATGCGGCACGCCACCGCCGCCTTGCCGTGCGCGATCTCGAGCGTGTCCTCGAGCACCTCGCGCAGGAGCCGGGCACGATTCTCGAGCGACCCCCCGTACTCGTCGGTGCGCGTGTTGAAGCGGCGCGAGAGGAAGGTCTGAAGCGTCGACAGCGCGTGGCCGGCATACACGTACACCAGGTCATAGCCGGCCTTCAGTGCACGCTTGACTCCGCATTGGTGCCAATGGCGGAGATCGGCGATGTCCCCGAGCGTCATCGCGCGCGCCTGGACGGGGTGGGTCCCTTCGACCGGTAGTGCGGTAGTGCCCATCGGTGGCGAACGGACCTCGAGGTTGGCGGCAGTGCGTCCGGAGTGGACCAGCTCACAGCCTGCAAGCGCCCCGTGCGCGTGGACCCGCTCGACCATCAGCTCGTGCATCGGGACGTCGTCGTCGTCGACCAGCCGCCCCTCCGTGAACGGCGACAGGTCGTTGGACCAGTGGAAAGCGACCTCCTCAGTGCAGACGACGGCCCACCCACCTTCTGCCTTGACCGCTCGCATCTCGGCCAGGCCGGCGGGCCGCAGGTGCCCCATCCCGTTGCAGTGGGGCACTTGGAAGAAACGGTTTCGCGCCATCACCGGGCCCAGCTGCACCGGCTCGAACAACACTTCGTAGCGCGAGCTGCGACTACTCATGACGGACCGGGTTGGGCATTCGTTCCTCCTTCCGATGTTGCGCCGCCACGTGCGGCCGCTCAGGCAGCACGGGTCATAGTTGCGCAATCGTAAGGCGGCCTCGGATGCCTTCGGGCCTTGCAGGCGGGACGAACGAGACCCAGTCCAGCGTTCGACGATCGTCCCCAAGTCGGTGCAGCACTTGCATGACGCGCGGCTGTTCGATCCGCAGCGGAGGACCGGATCGGGTTCAGGACCCGACGAGCCGACGGTCACGGCTGTGCGCGTAGGCCCCGAACCGGTGTCCGTCCGGGCCACAATCTCACGGAAGCCCACTGCTCACTGCTCTGCTACTGCTGCGAGCTCCTCACGTGCGTCGCGCGTAATCGCCGGCTACAGCTTGTGCACCTTGCCCGGTCCCGCCGGCTAGGGTGAGCCTTTCGCCCTTGGTGGCATCCCACATGTCAGCTAGGACGCCGATCGGCGTTGTGAGCAGTGCTTCGACGCTGATTTCGCTCAGTTGCTGATCGTCGAACGTGCTGTCACTCTCAATGACCGCGCTGGCGAGGGAACTCAGGCGTCGCCTGTAGCCTTCGAGCACACGACGCATGCGGTCCGCTTCCAAGCGCTCATGGAGAACGACGTGAAGCAGGACCATATTCGTCGTGACGCCGGCGGCGACCTCGGGCACGAAGATGACCAGCCGTCCATCGCCACGACCGCGTGCCACCAGTACCTCGCGCTCGTCGGCAACGATCCTCTTTGTGCCACGGAGCGTGTGGTCCGAGTCGGTACGCGACCGCATTCCCTCCACCGATCCTCCCTGCTCGATGAGTCTGATACCAGCGTCTGCGCGACCCGGGATCCGCTCTATCTCATACCGGCTGTGTCCGGTGACCTCGAGCACGGCGGGATTCAATGCAGCAAGGGTGCGGAGGTTCACGTAACTGAGACGCTCTCGCTCGCCGCCGGCGTTGAGCACGGACGTGACGAGCGGAATTGTGAACAGTTCTTGGTCGGATCTTGAGATTCCGACGGTCACGGTCTTCGCTTGGTGTCGGATCGTGTCAATCGAGCGCGTGAGATCGTCGATCGCATGCGTCAGGGAGGAGATCAAGTCCTCGATCAGATTGCCCGGAGTACCGGAGCGACCGAACTCACGATCGTAGACGTCAAGCGGCGTTGCTCCCTCGACGTACCCGAACAGCGACGCCAGCCGCGCCATGGTTCGGGGTGTCGCCGTCGAGTCGTAGAGCCCTGCCCAGAGTTTGCGGCGAAACACACCGACGTGCGGGGTGAGTGCGGTGTTGAGTTCGGCCAAGACATCGTCATCGTCGGCGGCAACGTGATTCGTCGCATCGATCGACGCGCGCGCCTCCCGGAGAGGATCTGCCTGGGCGTCAATGGCGAGCGCGGCCTCGTAGCCGAAAAGGTGACCGGCCATGGTGGACAGCACGTACGCGAGGTCCGGGTGCACGGGTGGCACCGGGATAAGGTTCTCATCGTCTGCAAACGCCTCGGCGCCGGCGGTCGCGACGACGACGGGCGCGCCCTTGTGTGCGCGCAGGATCGCGATCTCCTTGGCTACATCCGCCGCAGCTGAACCAGTCAGGCCAGTTGCGCAAATCAGCGTCAGGGGCTCAGAGGACAAATCAATGTGTTTCTTGTCCTCCGTTACGTCCAGTGCGATTGACTTGTAGCAGAGCTCCGACAACTTGATCCGAATCTCATGCGCGGCGATCAGGTTTGATCCGTTTCCGACGACGGCCCAATGTCGCTTCCGTGGCGCGAGCGCTTGCGCCAATGCGTGAATCTTCGGCTGGCACGCCAGCACTTCGTCCATCGCATCAGGCAGCTGCAAGAGGGCCGTCAGAACCGCGTCGCGGCTAGAGGATTCAGCACAGCCGATCGCATCGGCGAGCGCGAATCCAAGGAGAAAGCCTGCCGCAATCTGGCTGTAGAAGGCCTTCGTGGAGGCGACGCTCATCTCGATGTCACGCCCGTCGGAGGTGTATAAGACCCCATCGGCCCTGTGCGTGATGTCGCTGTTCCGGCGGTTCACGATCGCGATCACCGCCGCGCCTCGACCCCGTGCGAGATCGATCGTCCGGTTTGTATCGGTCGTCGTACCCGACTGGCTGACCGCGACGATCAGTGTGTCGGACATGTCCTCTCTGAGGCCGAAGGCAGACAACTCGCTTGCAGGCTGTGCCAGCACTTCGAGCGGTGCGGACTCCGTCGCGGACGCGATCGCGGCCGCTGCGCCCTTGCCGGCAATGGCGGCGGTGCCCTGACCGACGACGATGATCCGGCGGATCGCGCCTGAGCTCAGGCGGGCGCGCAGCGCGTCTGGGATCGTCTCCTCGCCGAGCATGACGCGTTTGCAGCCATCCACGTCGCGGATTCGGCCTCGGAGGGTCTTGCGCATCGTGCTTGGCGACTCGGATATCTCCTTCAGAAAGAAGTGCCGGTGGATGCCACGATCGATGTCGCGGGTCGTGATCTCGGTGCTGAGCAGGTCCTCCGTGCCGACGGGCAGTTCCGCCCCGCCATAAGTGAGACGGTGAATTCGATCCGGCTCACCCGCCGAGTCGGCGTCGAGTACGACGATCTGACCCTGGCTCCCATCCACGTCGCTGATCGCCTCGCCGTCCATCCTGACATAGCTCGAGGTCGCCTCGATCACCCCATAGGGCTCACTCGCGACTATGTATACGTCCTCATCGACGCCGATGCAGAGCGTCTGCCCGCTGCCACGGAGGCCCAGCATCAGCTTGGACGGCTCGAGCGCGGCGGTCGCGGCAATCGCGACTGACCCATAAAGCTGATCGACGGTCCGACGAAACGCTTCCTGGAGTGTGCAGCCAGTGGCGAGCTCTCGCCCCGCCAGCGACGGAATCACCTTTGCGTCGGTGGTGATTTCCGGTGGAAGGCCGAGTCCGTGTTCGTCGACGAGCGCGCGATGGTTGTCCACGTCTCCGTTCAGCGCCGCGACCACGTAAGGCAGCCGCGGTCCCCTCGCCGTCTCCTGATTGACCGGGTGAGCGTTGGCTTCGTTTATCAACCCGATGCTCGCCCAACGTGTGTGGCCGAGCACCGTCAGCTTGGCGTTCTCACTCTCCAGCGCAAGACGAAGCAGATCGTCGGTTCCGATCGCGTTCCTCAGGTGACGGGTGTTGTCGCCAAGTTCCCCGACCTCTCTCGCGACCTTGTATACGAAGCAGAGGTGACCTGACGGAGTGGACACAGCATGATTGCGAAAGATCGGATCCGCACGTCTCTTTAGCTCCGCTGACAGCGCCGGGTCCTGCAGTGCAAGTCCATGATCGCGCACGAGCAGGTGAAGCCCGGCGGAGTCGCGGCCTCGGACTTCGAGCCGGTTCAGCGAAGACAGTGCAAGCTCGATCGACGAGAAGGCCTCAATTGCCGCAACCGAGGAGTCGGATCCCGCGAGCTCTGCGACCGCCCGAGCATGAGCCACCCGATCCATCCTGATCGCCCAGACGGCATCTTTGAGCTTCAGCAATATCGCATTGACATCCTCTAGGTTGTCGTCGAGCAGCTGCTAGCGAGCCGTCGTCGATGCGGAGTTCGAGCTGCCCGACGGCATCCGAGAGACGACCCGCTCGAGCATCGAGATCGTCGATCAGGTCGGGATGTCCCATCAGGCTCCGAACACCGGGAACCCCGCGCAGTGAACGGTCGACTGCGGCCAGATATTCGTGGGCCCGCTGAAGGTCAGTGACAATCGAGCGCGCGGCAGCGGCCGCTTGCGTCAGCGCCGCCTCGCCCTGCTGCATGTTGTCTCGCAGGTCACCGGGAGCCGGTGGTCTCCGCTTACTCGCCCTGCGCATCACAGCGATGATTCCGCACACGTGGCCCCCTCTCGATCAACGGTTTACGGCTTCGAGGGGATACAGTCCCATGCCCTCGTGCCGATTGTGGTTATGCCCAGCAAATCCAGCGGTCCCCGGCGGCACGGGAACCGTGCAGATCCTCCGGCAGCTGCCGGCCGCTCGTTTCCCGGTCATCGCGCGGTAGTGCGCGTTGATCTGCGCCTGGGTCAGTAGGTAGTCGTAGATGGCGACCTTGCCAACGGCCCCCGCAAACCAGGTATCCATGGCCATTGTGCCGATGTCGAGCGGAGAGCTCGAAGCCTTCGGGTTGACGCTGTACTGGCTCATGCATCCGGTCGGAGAGTGATACGACTGATTCCAGGGCACGCCATCTACCCAGATCTCGATCGTGCCAGGCGAAGAATTCCTGCAGTGAGGCGGCGTCTGCAGCGTCTGATACTCCCCGACAACGTATAGCCATCGCCGCGCAATCAGCATCCCGCACCTGGGCTGCCAGTCCGCGCCCGACCCCAGGCCAGCCTCCGGGTTGAACACATACGCAGCGATACGGCTACAGCGCCCCTGCGAGTTGATGCTGGAGTACATCCGCGCCTCCCATTCGCAGGTCGGCGAGTACGTCTCACATTTCCCCATCCAGTCCACGTAACCGTATCGATGTGGGTCGGAGCTCGAACTCCATCGGAGCGTGTCAGGGCGAATCCATGCCTCGAAGCTCAGCCGTCCCGTGCGCGTAATCGAGAACGAGGTGCTCGACGGTACCCTGAGCCGCTCGCCAGCGTGGTCGAAGTCGACGGCGAGCTCGCCGTCTGGAAGAGTCGCGCGCCGGGGCCTCCGGCCGACGTAGGTTCCGAGATGCCCGCTACCGCTCAAGTCGGGCTCGGTCCGTCCGCTTGCTCGCATATCCCAGAACGCCGAAGGATTGGCCGCCGTCACCATAGCGTCATACCGTGAGGCTGCGCGCGCGCATGGGGCGGCCATGGTCAGCGCAAGGCATCCCGCCGCGGACGCGGCCAGGCGGCGTTTCATCAAAGACCTTGCCAGCGTGAATCCGATGGGCCTTCTTGCTGTTGCGAGCAGCGCTCTCCCATCCTCGCTCGGGCTGCGTCGGCCCCGGAATCGTACAGCGCCCACGAAGGGGGTCGGCTTGCTTGGCGAGCGTCGCCAGCCCTCGCAGAGCCGCCAGTTCGCCGCGGAGAGAGAGCGTCGCCTTGGTGTGGCCGACGGCGGCTTGCGGCAGCGCCGCCAGTGCTTGGCGCACACGAGGTATCAGCTCCGCGCTCCAGGCCCGGGTCGAGCCGCCGGCGAGGCGGACGTCCTCCGGGCGGAAGTTCATCGCTGCCATCTGGGCGAGCCTGGCCACCGCTTGGAGTGCGTGCTCATACACGCGCGCGAACGGTTGCTCCCCGGCTCGTGCTCGATCGCGAAGCTCGCCAGCCGACACCTCGTGTCCGAGTTGATCGGCGATGCCTCTCATCGAAGCGTGCGTCGAGGCGCAGCCGCGGCCGCCGCAGCGCGCACACGGCGCTCCATCGAAGAGCAGCGGCAGGTGCGCCATCCACAGTCCCACAGGGTCGCCGCTGCTGTCGGCCAGCGTTGCGCCGTCGACTGTCACGCCGCAGCCGATTCCGGTGCCGAGCTGAATCAGCACAATCGACCGTCCGTCGGCTTCGCCCGCGACCGCCGCCTCGCAGTCACGGCAGCAGAACGGCACCGGCAACCCCAGCTCTAAGAGCATTTCCTCGATAGGCACGGTGCCTTTCGGAAACGGTTGATGAGCAGACCAGACCCCCTCGCGCACCGGTCCGGGCAGGCATAGCGCCCACCGCTCTGGCGAGCCGTACGCCTCATGAAGCTGCGCGAGTTGCCTGACCAGCCGGTGGGGTGTGCGTTCCGTGGGCATGACCACGTGGCTTGGGTGCTCGTTGCCCCAGAAGGCAGCCTTGATCCGGGTGCCACCGACATCGACGGTCAGCAGATCATCACCGGGTGACCGAGCATGATCAAGACGCGCTACCGGGGTCGCGCGACGCGCCGCGTGAGGTCCACGCGAGTCAAGGTTGACAGTGTGCATGTAGTCCACTATGTGGTGGGGACGGGAATCGTGCAGCCCGCTCGTGAGCAGCCGCCCGCCGGCGCCCTGCCGGTCATCGCCTTGAAGTGCGCCGAGATTTCTGCCTGGCTCAGCAGCGAGTCATAGATTGCAACCTTGCCTACGGCGCCCGGGAACCAGCTGTCCATCGCCATCGTGCCGATGGTCAACGGCGAGTCGCCCGCCTCGGGACGGACGCCGTACTGGCTCATGCATCCGTTGGAGCGGTAGTTCACCAGCCTGACGCCGTTCACCCAGATGGCGATTGAGCCTGGATAAGCTCGATTGCAGGCCCCCGGGGTGTAGCGGGTCTGGTACTCCCCGACCACATACAGCCATTGTCCGGGCCTGAGCAGACCGCAGACCGGTTGCCAGCCGGCGCCGACACCGAGACCGGCGCCTGGATTGAAGGCGTACGCGCTGATGCGATTGCAGCGCCCCTGCCTGTTGGCGCTCGCGTACATTCGCGCAGCCCACTCGCAGCTGCCGGCATAGTGCGCGCACTTTCCCATGAAGTTGACGAAGCCCGCATCGGAGCGATCGCTGGTCGAGTTCCACTGCAGGGTGCTGGGACGGATCCATGCCTCGAAGGTCAGTCGCCCGGTCTTGGTGATTGAGAACGACCGGTTCGATGGCACGGTCATGTACTCGCTGTGGCCGTTGAAGTCGACCGCGCGAGCTCCGTCCGGCAGCCTTGCACTGCGCGGCGGGCCGCCGTCGTATCTGCCGGTGTTGTTGTTGCCGGTCAGATCCGCCTCCGAACCCCTGCCGCTCATATTCCAAAAAGCCACCGGGTGATCGGCCAGGACCGCGGCGTCGTAGCCCGGTCGCCCATCGTGTGAGAGCGCCAAGAGCGCCAGAACTCCGCCCGCAAGTAACGCCAGAATCGCCAGCCCGGCCGGCGTCCGTAACCTGGCAGAGCGAGCGCCGGCGGCGCTGCGCGACGCAACCGGGGCGTTCATGCCCCGGCTGCCTCCCTCTAGCTTGCTCACATTCGCAACGCGCATCTCAGAACGCGGGCCCTCGGGTCGACGCTTGTGCCGTCGTGTTCTTGTTCCCGGCCAAGTCAGTCGAGTTGGTGCTCGGAGTCCAGGTGAGCGTCCCGCCGGTCACCCGCTTGGAGGCGAGCACACCGCTGACGAGGTTTCCGAGCGTGACCGTGATCCTTGGGCCGTTCTGAACCATCGTCGCGTTGAAGGTGACGGTATTGGCGGTGTACGCGCCCCCGAGCGCGAGCGGGATGGCGAGCGCTGTCTGCGTGGTGCCGGCTGCGCTCCACACCGAGAGGTGCGATGTGCTTCCCGAGACCTTCACCTGCACTGCCGTTGACGACCCGTTCCAGCCAGCGAGAATCGAGCTCGGGCTCATTGTCTCCGAATACGTGAACGTGACCGAGTCGCCTGCTTCGATCTTGCCGGCGGTGCCACCGGATGCATTCTGCGTTGACACGGCCTTTGCGGTCGAACGCGTGTTGTCGACAGTGACGCTCACCGGCGTGTTCGACGCGACGGTGGTGTTAGAAACGCCATCGGCTGCCTGTGCCCTCAAGTCATACACCCCGTCTTTGGCGTTGCTGGTGTTCCACGTGCAATTCCAAGGCGCGACCGTCGCCGAGCAGGCCGTAGTCCATCCGCCGCTGGTGCCGCTCAGCCGGTACTGGTATGCAACGGCCTTTACACCAGAGCCGACATCGGTCGGCCCAGAGTCGAGCGACAAATTGACGGTCCCGTGCAGATAGGCGCCGGGATTGGTCATCGTGAACTGACTCGGACCACCAGTGTCGAGCGTGGTGGTCGCGTCCGGAACCGAGGGTGCTGCCTCGTGGTTTCCGGCGCCATCGACAGCGACGGTGTAGAAGCTGTAGGTGCCGTCGCCGGCGGATGCGGTGTAGCTAAACGTCCCTGACCCCGAACCGCTTGTGTCGGTGGCCACCTTGCTGAAGGAGGAGTCGTCCGGCCCCTTGGCGTACAGGTCGACGCTCGCGAGGCCCGAGCCGTTGGTGTTATCGAATGCCGTGTAGTTGACGGTGATCGCGGTAGTGCCGCTCAACGCCGCCGAGGAAGCCTGCGAGACCGGGGGCGCTGTATCGACTCTCGTCGAGCTGTCTGGGCTCGCCGGCGCCGGTTGGACGGTGCCCTCGCGGTCGGTAGCGAGCGCGTAGAAGCTGTACGTTCCGTCGCCCTCCGCAGCCGTGTAGGTGAAGCTCCCGGAGCTCTCACCTGTGGAGTCGGTCACGACCTTGGCGTAGGTCGAGTCGCCGGGACCCTTGGCGTAGAGGTCGACTTGCGCCAGTGCGCTCGGGTCGCCATTTCCGGCTACAGTGAACGCCACACTGATGCTCTGCGAACTCGTCAGTGAGGGCGTTTTCGCAGTTGCGACTTGGCCGTTCTGGACAACTGTCGAGGAGTCGGGTACAGCGTGGGCGGCTTCCACGTTGCCGGCCTTGTCCGAGGCGCGCGTGTAGAAGGCGTAGGTGCCGTTGCCCTCGGACGCGGTGTAGGTAAACGTGCCTGAGCCGTTGCCGCTTGGGTCGGAGGCGACCTTGGTGTAAGAGGAGTCCGCGGGTCCCTTGGCGTACAGGTCGACCTCGGCCAGGCCGGAGCCTCCCTGATCATCGGCCGCCGTGTAGCCGACGTTGATCGTGTTCGAGGCCGACGACGCTGGTGCGGAGGCCTTGCTCTGCGGCGCCGTGTTGTCGACCCTAACCGTGGCCGGCGCCGAGGTTGCGATGTTGCCCGAAGCGTCGGTCGCGCGGGCCGTTATCGTCGCGCCGGTGTAGCCGCTGGAGTTCCAGGTGATCTGATAGGGGGCAGTGGTCGAGCTGCCGATGATCTGCCCGTTGACGAGGAAGTCGACCTGTCGGATTTCGTCAGGCTGGCCCGAGGGGAGCGGAGCGTCGGATGCGCTTGCGGACAGCGTCACGTTGCCGGACACGGTCTGGCCGTCGACGGGTGTATTGAGCGTCACGGTCGGAGGCGTCGTGTCGGAGTCGCTGAGATTCAGATCATCGGCGGTGAAGGTGCCGACCTGCCGCAGCGAGACGGCCACGGCGATGCCCCCACACGGGCACGTGAGGCCGTTCGAGCCGAAGGTCCCCGATGCTGGCACGGGGGGCGTGGTCCAGGTGGCCTGGGTGTAGCCCGAGCTGGCCGGGAAGAAGTTCGGGCTCTGCGCCCAGAAGTCCCACGCGCCTGACTGCCCCCGCAGGTAGGCGACGAGGCGCACCGGCGAGTCCGAGTGATACCAGGTGGAGAACGTATAGCTGTGCCCGGCCTGCGGGCTGGGCGCGCAGCCTCCGAGGTCCTCCTTGGAGAGCAGCCGCTCGTCACCCCCGGAATAGCTCGTGATCGACACCTGCGCCGCGCTCGAGCCCGAGTGCGCGTCGCTGGTCACCGTGCCGGTGCCGACGGAGTCGTAGCCACCGAGCTGCCAACAGTCGGGGAATGAACCATTCGAGGCCGTCTCGAGCGACGGGTTCTGCAACAGATTGCCGCTCGCCGCCGAGGTCACCGTGGGCCCGGGAACGGCTGGCTTGACGGTCCCGCCGATCACCTGATTGACGGTCTTGACGGTGATCGCGTTTTGCGAGACCTGCCCTTGCAGCCAGTCGAGTAGTCCCGAGAGCGTCGAAGGGCTGACTGCGTACGTCGGGTCGCAGCCGTCACAGACGTGGTGCATCACCAGCTGCACCCAGCCGCCGCCGTTCCGTTCTGCCTGGGTGACCAGTCCCTCGATTTCCGACAGCGACTGGGTGGCCTTGATCGAGTCCGGCGTCTGGGTCGCGTATGGGTCGCCGGGAGGTATCTTCTCCGCGTAGTCACAGCCGTTGCAGCTCTCGGGCGTGACGATGCCGCCGATCGTGCGAGCCGAGTTGTAGCCGCAACCGGCCGCGATCTGCTCGACGGCCGAGTTGTAGTCGCCGTATGGGTAGGCGAAGTCCGAGACCTGGAACCTGTCTCCCAGCAGCGTCACCCGGTCGTTGCAGATTTGCCGGGCGGCCTCGTCCGTCGAAAGCGTCGGCAGATCGGCGTGGCTGATCGTGTGCCCACCGATCTCGTTACCGGTCGCGGCGAGCGACTGAATCTGCGACAGGCTCATGTAACCATCCGTGCCGATGCGTCCGGAGTTGATGAAGAAAGTCCCGGCCATGCCGTGGGACTGCAGCATCGGTTGCACTTGATATTGGTCGGCAGTGCCGTCATCCCACTGCAAGGAAACCACCGTCGGGGCGGCCTGGGCGAGCGCCGGCGTTGCCAGCACCCACAGCAGCACGAGTGCGCCGCCGCCGAGCAGCCAGCGGCTCATTCGATGGTTCAGTGCCGACATGGTTCTGATCATGGGTCGCAGAGTTATTGGCTTTCTCAGATTTCGTGTCGTGTTCGCCCAGACCGCGCGCGGTAGGTGCAGTCGAGGACGCTTTCGCTGGCTCCGAGCCAGTCGTAGTCGACGCCCGGATGGAGCGTGGCGAGGACGACCAGGTCGTAGTCGCGGGCCTCCGGCGAGGTGACGTGCTCGTAATAGCAGCCGTCCACTTCCAGGGCGGGAATCAGTGGATCGAAGTATGAAACGTGCGCTCCGGCATTTGCCAGTTGCACTATCAGCTTCATCGCGGGCGCCTCGCGCGTATCCGCCACGCCCGGCTTGTATGAGGCGCCGACGACGAGTACGCGAGCGTCCTCCGCGGCGCCGCGCTCCTCGCGGAGCACCTCAAGCGCTCGGTCCGCGACGCGCTGCGGGCGGCCCGAAACTAGCTCGAGCGCCTTCTCGATCATCGGCGCCGGGGTGCCCTCTTCGCGCAGGGGCGAGACCAGGTAATAAGGGTCCACGCCGATGCAGTGGCCACCCACTCCGGCCGAGGGATAGTGGGCCATGAACGCGTAGGGCTTGGTCGCGGCGGCATCGGTGACCTCGACCGGGTCAAGGCGATAGTGGCGGCAGGCATCGGCGATCTCAAAGGAGAGCGCGATATTGACCGCCCGAAACGTGTTCTCGTAGAGCTTCGTCATCTCGGCGGCCTCAAGCGAGGAGACGCGGTGAAGCTCCTTGCAGGTGTGGGCGAGGGCTTCTGATGCCCGCTGGGCGCAGCGCTCCGTGTAGCCGCCTACGACCCGCGGCGTGGTGGCCTGGGTGTGTTCGGCGATGCCCGGATTGATGCGTTCGGGGGAAAAGCAGACGGCCACGTCGAGTCCCGCCATCAGGCCGCGCTCGTGGAGAGCGTCGACCAGCAGTTCGCGGGTACAGCCCACGTACGTGGTCGATGTCAGAACCAGCGTCTGTCCGGGCCTTGCCTGTGCGACGACGGTCTCGCACGCACGTCGGAGGATCAGGGGGTCGGGATTCAGCTGATCATCCACCGGGGTCGGGACGCAGATCAGCACGAGGTCGGCTTCGCGCAGCTCCGCAGGGTCTGCGCTGACGCTGAGTTTGCCGCTGTGAAGCGCGTCTGCGAGCAGGTCGCGCTCATGCTTGAGCAAGTCGACGCTGCCGCAGGTGATGGCGTCAAGCCGCGGCACCGAGGCATCGATCCCGAGAACATTGAAGCTATGGTGAGCCAGGGCGATGGCAGTCGGCAGCCCGACGTAGCCGAGCCCAACAACGGCAACGGTTGTGACCTTCTGAGGGGTTTCTACCGCCGATCTGCCGACGGGAACGGACGTGATGCTCATGGTTCACCTCGGTGGGGCGAGGATTGTCAGCGGCCCGAGAGCGACCGCGGACACGATCGCTGCGATGACCACAGTGTCATTTGACGCTGGCGCACGACGCCCCGCGTGCGCTTCTCGTCCCGGCTCCGCCGGTCGTGTTCTGTCTGGTGTCGAGGTTTCGCCGTTGCGTGGCTCATCCTCGCCTCCGGCCGGTCGCGCTCGCCTCGGGCCGGCCCGTCTTCAGCGGTCCGCGGCACAGCGGGCCTTCGCTTGTCATGCCGAAACAGCGCCGGCACTTGCGGCGCTCGGCGGCGATCACGGGCGGAACTGCGTGCTAGACGAAGTCGTAGAGCGGTGGAAGTGTCGAGTCCGTGGGCAGCTCCCAGCGGATCGCCCTGCAAACCCCAAGATGCCCGAGCCCGAGCACAGCTACGGTCTGAACCGCTGTCTTTTGGACCCTTCTTGCATGTTGTTATGCAACTCACAATGCCTATTCGGGTTCTCCTCACGTGCATTAGCCTTTGCAACTTGCACCTTGATAGACGGTGATCTCGAACCGCTGCTCTCCACACGTGTGCTTCATGTTCTCGATCACCGTAGGGTCGCCGTGGTCAAGGAAGTGGTACAGCTGGGCCAGCGTCGTGGCTGGGTGTGGCTCGAGGCGTATTGCCCTTTCAGTGGGGTCAGAATAGGGCGTGTACGCATGGCCGCTCTGGACCATGATCGAGACGAAATATCGTGGCATGACCTTGGTCAGTTCTCGTTCGACGGCCAAGTTGTATTCGCCATCGCTCTCCGTGCTCTGACCATATTCGCCAAAGGGCATCGCCATCGTCTTTAGATCCGTGAAGCCATGATTACGCATGATCTGCAGGCCGGACGAGATATCGTTGGTGACTCGTGCCGCATATTCCGCCATGGTCTCCATGCGGCCCTTCGATGCAAGGTACTCACGAGTCGCGTAGAACGGACCGCAGTGCTGCTCGGTGGAACTAGTTGCGGTCGGGCTACAAACGCCCGGGGTCTCGCCTGAGACTGACCGCTCGCCCTGCGCATCCTTGGGAACCATGACGTGACCGTTGTAGGCGTGGAACTGGATATCCCAGCGCCCTGATGCCTGCATCTTCTTCAGCTCATCCCAGGTGGTGTAGTACTCGTTGTGCTTCTGGACCTGGCCGACGATGACGTACAGAGTCGCCTGCATGTGATACTTGGCGAGAATGCGATCGGCGCCGCGGTAAGCATCGAAGCGAGCATCATCGAATGTCAGCAAGATCGGACGTGCTGGAAGCTTGGGATGCTTGCCTTCGCGCCATGCGATGTACTGATAGATGCTGATCGAGTGATAACCGAGGTGTTGCAGGAATGCCAGCTGGGTGGCGAACTGCTGTGGCGTCAGCGTGGTGGCATTGGACGGATAATCGACGCCGTGGTACAGAAGTATGGGGATCTGGCCGGTATAGACCGGCGGCGGCTTGTGCTGCAGATCAGCCCTAGTTAGCGTGATCGCGGGAGCCTTCCAGGGCTTGTCGCCTCCATGCAGACGCACTCCGGCACCGTGGACGCCTGCGGCGACGAACACGAATGTCAGGAATGGCAGCATCGAGAGCGGCAGGAGCGATAGAACCCGGGCTCTGTGCAGGAGGTGGCGAACCTTGGCGAGCATCTCAGACCCCCGCGCCTTGTGGGATTGGTTCAGCGATCGGCTCAGGCGTCAGTCCAGCAGTCGCCGGACGCGTGCCCCACTTCGCAGTGCGCAGCGTGGCAATCGCCCAGTAGGTCTGCCAGAGGAGGAAGGCGAGATAGAACCCGACGAACACGATCCCATACCACCACCTGGATCCGAACTGCTGGTGAGAGGCCGCGTAGTACAGACCGTAGGTGAGCGCCATCGCGTAGATGCCGAGTGGATACAGGAGTGAGAACGTGCTTCCCAGCAGCAGGGGCGAGACAATGAGGGCGTATCCGCAGACGATCGGCGCCAGCAGGGGCAACATCACGCTGACGTAGACGGCGAACTGCGCCGGCAGCGGCTTGCGCCAGATCAGCCGCAGCAGGTAGATAGCCTCGCGAGCCCAGGAGCGCTTCCAGCGTGCCTGCTGGCGCAGGAACTTGTAGAAGCCCGTTGGTACGATCGTCACCGCATGAGCCGTGGACTGGTAGGTCACCCGCCAGCGGCGCAGCACGCAGTTGGTCAGTGAGCGGTCGTCGCCGAAGGTGGAGGGAACCCCGAGGAAGTGCTGGTTCTCCCACCAGGCTAGCTTGGGCATGATGGCCTCACGCCGGTAAGCGGAGAAGCACCCCGGGCAACAGGTGACGCAGCCGAAGATAGACTCGGCAGCCTTCATCACGCGGAACGCGATGTAATAGCGAACAGCCTGCATCTTTGAGAGCCAGTTGTCATCCGCGTTATCGACATCCGTGTGGCCGCTGACCGCACCGATACGTTCATCCGCGAAGGGCTGCACGATGTTGCGTAAGCTGTCGCGCTCGAGCATGGAGTCAGAGTCAACGACGACGATGATCTCGGCAGTCGTGGCCCGGATACCGGCAGCCATGGCTGCACGCTTGCCGCGGTTTTCAGGGAAGTTGATGACTTGGATGCGACCGTTGGAGTCACCACGGGCCTTGTTCATCTCTTCGAGGGTGTTATCAGTCGAACCATCGTTGATGGCCACGATCTCTAGCTTGTCTTCGGGATAATCACCGTCAAGGAGTGAATTCAAGGAGGCACGCACCGCATGTTCCTCGTTGAAGCCAGGTGCCACGAGCGCGATCCGTGGCTCCATGCCGGCGTCTGGGTGGGGCTTGTAGAACAGCGACAGCGTGAAGCGGGTCAGCAGGTAGATCGCAACTACGATGCCGTAGACGGCAAGGTAGACCGTATGTTTGATCGTGTGGGTAGCTGTCAAGCGGTAGTAGAGGATCCCGCCCAGAACCGCTAGGAGATAGAGCGCCGCAAACCATTGCAGTGCTCGGTCGAAGGTGCTCTTAGGTCTTGACTGGCCCGAGTGAGCGCTTCCGCTCGTCATCGTGGCTCCTTTGAGTTCCATACCGCCACCCTGAGCCCTACTGGGACTCGCATACGGCGTAAGAGAGCTGCGAGATGATCAGTGACTCGGCGCTCGGACATGCCGGACTCGGGTTGCGAATCACGCTGGGCCTTCATCGCGGCGGGAATGCATTGAATCCGTCCACGCGGGACGGGTCGTCGTACGCGGGACGGGTCGTTTCTGAGCATTGTTGGTTGTCATGTCGTCATCGGGCATGAACTGCAGTTTTGAGCTTGGCTGGGGGCGGTTCGTCGCGCTAGCGACAGACCCCGGCCGGGCGGTTAGTCGGTAGGTAAGAGATCGGCGATCCGGCGATCGGTCCGTCTCGTTGTTAGCCCTATCGGCTGGCGTGAGCCGTCACTTGAGCAGCTCAGTGAAGAAGCGGCTAAGGGCACGCCGACGGGCCGTCAGCAGCCAGCGCTAGTGAGTCTGCGGGCGCGCACCGCGCATCCTGAGTAAGGGCCTATCAGCCGAGTGCGAGGGCCGTGGCGTCGAGCCGTACGGTCCCGCACTTCCCGGAAGTCGACAAACGAGCGTTGACCTCCCGCACGTGCCTCTCAGAGGAGGGGTCGGCCTCCAGATCGAACCGCTGTCGTCGTCCGGATCGAACAGCTTCCGGGCGGCCCCCGGGGTCAGCATCCGGGGACGTCTGTTTTCTACGTTGCTTCGGGGCGATCGCGTCGAAGATCAGCTACACGTGGTCGGCGCGGCACGGCCCACCGTCAATGTTGCTACGACCACTACCTGGGCGTTCATGAGAACGTCGTAAAAGTTATTCAAGCGCCGGGTCGGTCGAGCCGATGCTATCGATGTCGCCGAATAGCTGACGACTTCCCGTCTCAGCGCGATCGACACATCTGCCATGAATCACGGGATGAAAATAGCGCTAACCAAAGTGGCTCCAGCACTCGCGTCGAGTCGAATCGCGATCGCCAGAGGCACCGATTCCATGGTGGGCGAACAGTCTGCGAGCGAGTGGATGAGATGCTTCGGCGGCTCACGACGGCTAGGTGGCCTGAGTGGTAGCCACATCGGCAAGCGCGACGGGGGACTCGGAGCGCGCGCAAGGACGGCAAGCAGGCAACTTCCCCCGACTGGCAACGGCGCTTGAAGAAGGGACGGTCATGAGACGCGCCCTATGGACATGTGTAGTAATTGCGACCGCGCTCAGTGGGTATGTCGCCTGGGCTCCCGCAACGGCGAGCGCCGCCACAGTGCCGCCGAATGCCTGGGCCAGGCCGGGGAGACCCCCGTTGTCAGACCGCGCCGCTGCCGCGCTGGTGATCCATCAGCCAGAGCTGCGGCCTGAGAACTTCGCGGCGAACAACTACGTACCCTCGAACGCGGAGCTCAACACGTTTTATCACGCGCGCACAGCGCAGGGGCGATCGATCCTCAAGGAGATTCCCGAATACCGGTACGTCACTGGCCGATCGCACTTGCACAACCCTTCGACCGACGACCTAATTCAGTGGGCGGCGCGCAAATGGGGCATTCCTACCGACCTTTATCGCGCACAGATCTACTTTGAGTCGCTCGACATACAAGGTCTCCAGTACGACAGGGCCAGCGTGAGCGCGCGTGACTACTGGCGGTATCCCAGGCAATCACGTATCAAGCCCTACCAGGTCTTCCAGAGCATCGGCATCTCACAGATCAAGTGGAAGCCCTTCAATAAACTCAATCCGGGTGCCAACCCGCTGCGCTGGAAATCGACGGCCTGGGCCCTCGACTATTCAGCCGCCACGATTCGCTACTACTACGACGGCCGGTGCGCCTGGTGTGGCCGTGGCTACCACAAGGGCGAGCCGTGGCAGAGCATCGGCGCGTACAACGCCCCGGTCCCGTGGTTGAACAACCCGAAGCGAAATTGGTACATCCAGCAGGTGAAGTCGGCTCTCCGCAATCGCTCGTGGCTTCTCCAACCATGAACTGTAACTTCACGAGACGGGCGCAGCGAGCCATAAGTAGCCCGGTCAAAGACGAACGCCGGTGAGCGCCGAGAATAGGTCGCCGCGGTTGTGGGGCTGATAAGTTCGCCCAGATAGTTCAGTGCGTCATCTGCGTCCCGATCGTTTGGCCAGAGGCGCTCTCGGCGCGCTCTTGTACTTCCCTTCGCGCAAGATCCTCGAGACTCCCGCCGACGCGGGCCTAGCCTTCGACGAGCTTGAGCTTACGACCAGAGACCGAGAGCGCCTTCACGGCTGGTGGATCGCTGCGCGAGAGCCGTCACTCGGCCATCTGCTGTTTTGTCACGGCAACGCTGGCAACATCGGCGACCGCGTGCCGAACGCGGCGCTGCTGGCGGCAGCGGGATTCGACGTGCTGCTGTTCGACTACCGAGGCTACGGTCACAGCACCGGCAGGCCCGACGAACAGGGCACCTACCGCGACGCCCACGCGGCCCTCGCCGGTCTGCTCCGGCGGCCGGGAGTCGATCGCGATCGGGTGTTCTATCTCGGCGAGTCGCTCGGCGGCGCCGTTGCGCTGGCGCTGGGCGTCGAGCATCCCCCTCGCGGGCTGATCCTGCAGTCGACATTCACGAGCATCCGCGAAGCGGCGCGAGCTCACTACCCGTTCATCCCCACGCCGCTGATCCCGGACGCCTACCCGAGCCTGCGACGCATCAGCAGGCTCACGGTCCCGTTGCTCGTGATCCACGGGGATCGTGACGACATCGTGCCGCTGGCGCACGGCCAGGCGCTGTTCGAGGCCGCCGGCGAGCCAAAGCGAATCCGAGTATTCGCCGGGTCAGGACACAACGACCTGGTCGCGCGAGCCGGACGCGAATACGCGGACGAGATCGCGAACTGGGCGGCAAGCCTCGACCGCTGACCAGCGCTCCGCGCGGCGGACCACGACTGCGCCCACATCGCCCGCGCAGTCGCGCATCGTCCGACGCGACGGCGTCGTGGTCGTCGCCCGAGACCGCCCGTTCACGCGGATGCGCAGCGACGCGGCGTGCTCGCCGGTGCGCAAGGCACAAGCGCGCGTCGCGGTCCGCGCAACGGGAACCTGCCGTTCGTGGCGCGGCTCAGCGCGCGACCGGCGTGCGCTCGCGCGCCTCGCGGTACACCTCGAGGTCGCGTTCGAACGCGGGCCACCAGTCGGGGTCCTCGGATGGAGGCAACGGACGCTCTGGGTCAGGACCTGGCCTTCCCCATCCTTCCTCGCCCTCCTCGTCTTGCCTCCCGTGGCCAAACTTAGAGAGCCGGTCCATGGCCAGGCTCAGCCAAGCCGCGACGAGCACGAAGCCCAGCATCGTCGCCAGGACGAGGAGCGCCATCATCTGCCCGCCCAGCGCGGCGCCGTCAATCGCCACCACCACGAGCGCCACGGCGAACAGCGCGACACCGGCGAAGATTCCTCCAACGATGGCGGCGATGAGTCGTGGCCGCGACGACATATCAGTCGGCACCTCTTTCTGCGAGGACAGGATCAGGCGTCAGAGCGAGCCGTAGTGACGTAAATCATACGAGCCTGTTGTACCTCGGGGGCTCATCATGTAGGCGCACCTCGGCGCCCACGAACCGGCGGCTGCTGCTGGTCGCCCGAGGCGATCATCTCGTCAAGTGGCGTTCGCTAGGCAATCGGCCGTCTTGGCGCTGCCACTTCGAGCGCTGATGCTGGCTGTTGCGACGAGAAGCCGCGGGGACCGGGATTTGCGGCGAGACATCTGGTCGACGAGGAGCCGTTGCTCCACCTGCTCGAGCTCGTCGCCGACCAGCTCGGGGTCCCGGTCGACCCTCGCTGCACGGCGCCGCTCGGCAGCGGACAAGTGCAGCACTTCGCACCCGTCGGGCAACCAGGATCAGCCGGAACGGCTGGAAGCGCTCACCAGCGCGCAGCTCCAAATCGCGATCCGACCGGCTTGCCCGGGGGCGCGCCACGCGCAGAGCGCCGGAAGCTCCGCTCGCTCAGAGCGGCGACGCGGCCGCCGGCTTGGCGTTGGGGGCGCGCGCGTCGGCGAGCTCGCGAGAGATCGTCGCCTTGAACATCCACGTGTCCACGCCGACTGTGATCAGCTTGAACCCCTCCGCTGCGCGGGCGTGGGCGGCCGCGCCGCTGCCGCAGTGCATGCCGGCGATCACGCCGTGGGCCAGGCATGCGTCGCGCACCTGCGCGATCGCGTTCTCAAGCGCATGCCCTCCTTGCCCGGGCGTTTTGCCCAGAGCCAGCGAGAGATCCGACGGGCCGATGTAGATCCCGTCGAGCCCCGGAGTGGCGGCGATCTCTTCGACGTGATCGAGGCCGTCGCGCGTCTCGACCATCGCGAAACAGAGCACCGAGTCGGCGAGCTCCGCCGGCGCGAGTGAGCCCACTGCGAGCGCAGCGCGAACGGGACCATAGGACCGATTCCCGTGCGGTGGGTACTTGCATGCCTGGACGGCGCGCAGCGCGTCGGCGCTGCTCCCGACGAGCGGCACGATCACGCCCGCGGCACCGAGATCGAGCGCGCGCATGATCAGCCACGGCTCGTTCCACGCGAGTCTCGCCAGCGGCGTCGACCCGGCGGCGGCGGTTGCCTGGAACATCGACACCATCGCGCGCTCGTCGCTCATCCCGTGCTGTTGATCGACGCACACGTAGTCATATCCGGCGTCGGCGGCCAGCTCGGCCGTGAGCGAGCTTGACATTCCCGCCCACAGGCCGAACGCTGGCTCTCCCGCATCCCATTTCGCCGCAAGGCGCCTACCCGCGCGCATCAGCTTCGCCTGCATCGTCGTGTGCGTACCGAAGCTAGTACAGCCCCTGGCGGCGCGCGTAGCGCTCGGCTCGCTCGCGGTCATACTGGTCGGCGTCGAAAGCGGGGTCGGTGAGCGAGCGTAGGATCTTGCCGGAACTCGGAAGCTCCGAGCGGTCGACATGACGCTCAGGGTTCCAGATATCGGAGCGAATCAGCGCCTTCGAGCACTGCGTATATGCCTCGTGGATCGAGACCAGTATCCCGAGTCGCGGGTGCTTGCCTTCGACAGCGCTCGGAGCGAGAAGCTCGGGGTCATCGACGATCACCGCCGTGCCGTTGACGCGGAACGTGTCACCGACGCCGGGTATCAGGAATAGCAGCGCGATCCGGGGATCATCGAGCAGGTTCGTGAGCGTGTCGGCGAGCTTGTTCCCCGGCCGGTCGGGCAGCAGCAGCGTGCGCTCGTCGAGGATCCGGACGAAGCCCGCCGGGTCGCCCCGTGGCGATACGTCGAGCCCGCCATCGGGACTGGCCGTCGCGACGCAGACGAACGGCGAGCGCTCGATGAACTGCCGGGTGAGGGCGTTCAGCTTGTCCGCGATCTTCGCGACGATCAGGTCCGCGGGCGATCCGATGATCTCGCGCAACTCGCGCTCGTCGCTGATCGTCCGCGCACCCAAGGCAGCCGAGCATACATGGAAGCCGCGCCAGCGCCCCGCCAGCAACGCCCAGATCAACGCCGACCTCGCCGACCTGAAAGCCGCTCTTCCGGCGGGCAACCAGTACGCCGTCCGCCAGACCGGATTCATCGGCCGAGAGCCGCTATCCAGGCCGACTATGCATAGGGCCGAAAGCCCCGCCAGTCGGCCGACGGAGACCTCGGGGCCACGGAGGGTGGACTTTGACCCACGGAAGAACGGGCGGGGCAGCCGGCTCGAAACCGGACCAGGGCGGGCGAGAGAGAGCGGAGGGCGGGTGTGCCGCGCGCACTGCTCTTCCGCCGCTGAACACCATCGGGGGGGCGATTAGTGCGACGAGCAATAACGCCAGCCGGACATGATCTCTGAGCGAGCTTAGGTCGCGATAGCGCGCTGATGCCGAGCCGGCCGGACTCACAACCCTCAGGCTATGCCCCGTCCAGGTCAGCGTCTACCCGCCCGGGCTGAGGGCGCCAACAAGGGCACGGAGGCGACCCTTAGGGCTGGTCCGGCTCAGTGTCCGATAGCTTGTTCTTACTGCCCGTCGACGGCTCGCGAGCCGTCAAACGCTTGGTCACACCACGTCCTAGGGTGTCGACCCGGCGACAAGCTCGTGGTCGCCGACCGAGCGCTGCACGCGGGCGCGCCGCCCGCTGAGCGCCATCCCCACCGCCGGGATCAGCGCGATCACGATCATCACGAGCGCCCACACGAATGTCGAGCCAAACGCGTTGGCAAGCGGTGTGACGATGGCGGCGTGTGCTTTCGGAGGCAGGTGCTGGAGCGCGCCCAGCCCGCCGGAGCCCGATCCCGAGGCGTGACCACCGACTATCGACGCGAGGTTGCTGGTGATCGCCGAGGCGAGGATCACCGACAGGATTGCGGTGCCGATCGAAGCGCCGGCCTGGCGGATGATGTTCATCGCAGTGCTCGTGCGGGCGATCGCGGCCGGCGGCACCGCCTGCATCGCCGCGGTCATGTTGGGCATCATCGAGAAGCCCATGCCGAGCCCCTGCACGAAGCTGCCGGCGCACAACAGCACGTAGGAGGTGCTGGCGCCGACGAACACGAACGGGATCAGCCCCAGCCCGACCAGGGGCAGCCCCGTAGCCGGCAGCCAGGTGGGGCCGTACCGGTCGGTGAGCTTCCCGGAGATCGGCATCAGCAGCATCGCGCCGAAGCCGCCGGGAGCCATCAGCAACCCGGCCTCGAGCGCGGAACGGCCGCGGACCGCCTGGTAGTAGAGGGGGATCAGCAGCATCGAGCCGAACACGGAGATCGCGAACAGCAGGAACGATGCGCCGGCGTACCCAGCACGCGTGTGCACGAATGTGCGGACGTCGATCAGCGGCGTCGGCGTGCGCCAGCTATGAACGAACCAGGCGGCGATCAGCAGGACGCCGAGCGCCGTCGGACCCCACGAGCGCACCGCTCCGAAGCCGTAGGTCGATGACTCGGCGAGGCCGAAGATGAACACGGCGAGGCCGGGGGAGAGCAACAGCATTCCCAGCCAGTCGAGCCGGTGAGCGGGCTGGGGCTGGTCGCGGTCGAGCACGATCAGCGCGAGGATGAAGGCGACGATGCCGATCGGCACGTTGATGAAGAAGATCCACCGCCAGGAGACGTCGTCGACCAACCAGCCACCGAGGATCGGGCCCATGATCGGCGCGATCAGCATCGGCACGCCGAGGATGCCCATCACCCGCCCCATCCGGTGCGGGCCGGCCTTCTTGGTCATGATCGTCATGACCGTCGGCATGATCATGCCGCCGCCGATCCCCTGGAGAACGCGAAACACGATCATCGACTCAGCGCTCCACGACAGGCCCGACGCGATCGAGCCGAGCGTGAACAGCACCAGCGAGGTCATGTAGATCCGCTTGGTCCCGAACCGGTCGGCGGCCCAGCCGGTGACCGGGATTACGGCCGCGAGCGCGAGCGTGTAGCCCGTGATCACCCACTGGATCGTGGTCAGCGACGCCTTGAAAGCGACCGCGAGATGGTCGACCGCGACGTTGACCACGGTCGTATCGAGGATCGACATGATCGCCCCGAGCAGGACGACGCCGGCGACCACGAGGGTCTCGCGATCTAGCGCTTCTGGTTCGGTTGCCGACATCGCTCTTGCCTCTGCCACGTCCTGGATCGTAGCGGACCGGGCGGTCCGGTTACCGTCCAGTCTCCTGTCCGTGCTCGCCACGAGGCACGGCTGCGCCATGGACACGACGCCCGTACGCCGCCAGCTCTCGGATGTAGCTGGCGACGACGGCCTCCGAGACCATGCCGGTGCGCCGCGCCCGCGACGCGGGAACCGCAGAATGCTCGCCGCGGCTGCGGCCCCGCCGCTCGACGGGATGGGTCGGGTACTGAAGGTGGGTGGTTGTCATGCTGCCTCTCGTTCGAACTCGTGGGTGGTGAATGTGTCGGCTTCGTCTGAGGCCTGTGCCAGTTGCAGGGCGGCCCGGGCGTCGCGCGGGCGCAGCAGGACCAGAGCCAGCACGAGGCCGATGGTGATCGCGGCCGCGCCGGCAAGGAAGGCCACGTGGTATCCGCCGATCAGCGCGCTGATGTGACCCTCGTGGGCGGCGATCAGGCCCTTGGTGTGGTTGGCGGCCACGGTGCTCAGCACCGCCAACCCGAGTGCGCCGCTGATCTGCTGGGACACGTTGGTGATCCCAGAACCCAGTCCGGCATCCGCGGCGGGCACGTCGGCCATCGCGATCGTCAGCAGCGGCATGAAGGCGGTGCCGAGCCCGAGGCCGATCGCGAAGCACGCCAGGAACACCGTCGGGAAGAAGGTGGTCTGCGGACCGACGGTGCTGAACAGCACCAGTCCGATGACCGCGCTGGCCATGCCCGCCACCAGCACGGGCAGCTGCCCGAAGCGCCTGACCAGCCGCTCGGTGATCCCGCGGGACAAGATGGCCACGGTGATGGTCCAGGGCAGGAACGCCGCCCCGGTCTGCAGCGCCGAGTAGTGGCGGACGTGCTCTAGGTACAGCGTGCCGAGGAAGAACGTCGAGTACATGCCCGTGACCAGGAATCCACGGACAAGGCTGGCGTGGGCCAGTCCGCGCGTGTGGAGGATGCGCATCGGCATGATCGGGTTCTCGACCCGGCGCTCGAGTGCCACGAACGCGGTCATCAGGATCACTGCCAGCGCGCCGAACCCGAGCACCTCGGCCGAGCCCCAGCCATGGTTGGTCGCCTCGACGATCGCATAGATGGCGCTCATTAGGGAGGCGGTCACCAGCAGCGACCCGCGCCAGTCGACTCCTTGCTCAAGGCCCTGACCCCGGTCGGCACGGATCAGCGCCTGGCCGAGGACGAAGGTCAGCGCCCCGATCGGCAGGTTGACGAAGAACACCCAGTGCCAGCTCAATGCCTCGGTGAGCACGCCCCCGGCCAGCAGGCCCAGCGAGCCACCGGCGACGGACACGAACACGTAGGCGCTCATCGCGCGGGCACGGTCGGCGGCCTCGGGGAACTCGGTGACGATGATCGCCAGGATCACCGAGGCCTGCGCGGCTGCGCCGAGCCCCTGCAGGAAGCGGGCGCCGATCAGCACGCCCTGGCTGGGCGCCACCCCGCACAGCAGCGAGGCGGCGGTGAAGATGGTGAGACCGGCGAGGAAGACCCGCTTGCGCCCGACGAGGTCGCCGAGCCGGCCGGCCAGCAGCAGCAGGCTGCCGAACGTGACCAGGAACGCGTTGACCACCCAGGTCAAGTTGCTCTGGCTGAAGTGGAGCTCGCGCTGGATCGAAGGCAGCGCGACGTTCACGATCGTCACGTCGAGGACGATCATCAGCTGGGCCAAGCAGACGATGGCGAGGGTCGCCCAGCGGCGCCGATCGGGCGCAGCGGCTTCAAGAGGAATGAGATTCATACGGCTCCTGTGGTTGAAAAATCAGTCGGGTGTGGGCTAAAATGGAGGACGCCTCCGAAATATCTGGAGGAACCCTCCAGATACTATATGGAGGCTACCTCCGTTTGTCAAACTGTTTTTGCGATGAGCACGACCACAGGACCCGAACAAACCCTCCTCGTCAGGCCCAAGCGCGCTGACGCACGCCGTAACTACGAGAAGGTCCTGACCGCCGCCCGCGAGGCCTTCCAGGAGGGCGGAGAGGCGACATCGCTCGAGGCGATCGCCCGCCGGGCAGGCGTCGGGATCGGGACGCTCTACCGGCACTTCCCCAACCGCCAGGCGCTGCTGGAAGCGCTTTACGCCGACGAGGTCGAGGAGCTATCGCGCTCGGCAGCGGAGCTCGACGGGGCGGATCCGTGGCAGGCGCTGAGCCTGTGGTTTGAGCGCTTCATCTCCTATCTGGCGACCAAGCGCGCGCTGGCTGACGAGCTGATGAACTACATGGACAAAGACGCGCCGCTGTTTCAGGCCTGCCGCGCCTCGATGTTCGCCGCCGGTGAGCCGCTGCTCAAGCGCGCGCAGGAAGCCGGCGCGGTTCGTCCTGACGTCGAGTTCGGCGAGACGCTGCAGATGGTGATGGGGATCGGCAAGGTCCCAACTGCCGACCCGGCCCAGACCGCGCACATGGTCCGGATCGCCCTGGACGGGCTGCGCTACCGGCCGCAGGATTGACTCCGTCGGGGGCCGGCCTCCGCCACGCGCTGTACGACTGCTGACGTTTCCGATGTGGTCGTGCTGGCAAACATGGTGTTTGGGATCGTCCCCGATTTGTGGAGGAGGGCGCCAATGCGCCGTATCGGAAGTGGGACTCTGATCGCAGTCTTGGTCGCGGCGTGCACAGCGCTGTCCACAAGCGTCGCCTCAGCGACTGCAAGTCACGCTCTCTACCCAAAGCAGCCGGTGGCCGTGGGGACGGGTGGCGCAGTCGCGTCCATGGACGTGAACGCGAGCCGCGCCGGGATCGACGTGCTGCGTCGCGGAGGCAACGCCGTCGACGCGGCGGTTGCGACTGCTAGCGCCCTGGGCGTGACGATCCCCTTCGTGGCCGGGCCGGGCGGTGGCGGCTTCATGGTGATCTACAACGCCCGGACCCATCAGGTGACCACGATCGACGGCCGCGAATCGTGTCCGTCGGCATGCACCCCCACGATGTTTATCGATCCGTCCACGGGCAAGCCGATGGACTACACGGCGGCATCGGATCAGCCGCTGTCGACCGGCGTCCCCTCCATGGTGGCCACGTGGGCGAAGGCGCTGCAGCTATACGGGCGCCGCAGCCTGGGCGCTGATCTACAGCCGGCGATTCGCGTCGCGCGACGCGGGTTCCGCGTGAACTTCGATTTCAATCAGCTCGAGCAATCGGGGCTGGACTTACTGCGCGCCTACCCGGCGAGCCGATCGCTCCTGCTGACCCCGTCGGGCGACCCGCTGCCCGTAGGCACGCTGTTCCGAAACCCGGACCTGGCGCGGACGTACGAGCTGCTCGCCCATGATGGCCCGTCGGTGCTCTACGACGGACCGATTGGGCGCGCGATCGTGCAGGCTGACGATCATCCCGTCCTGGCGCCGGGGACATCGATCATCACCAACCCGGGGATCATGAAGATGAGCGACCTGCGGTCTTACCGGACCCGCATCCTCGCCCCCACGCAGGTCACATATCGCGGGCTGAAGGTCTACGGCATGGCGCCGCCGTCGAGCGGCGGTTCGACCGAGGGCGAGATCCTCAACATCCTCAATGGCTGGAAGCTCGGGTCCGAGCCGCGCGTGACCGCGCTGTTCCACTACCTCGAGGCCTCCCGGCTTGCGTATGCCGATCGCAACCACTACGTGGGTGATCCGCGTTACGTCAATGTTCCCCTCCAGGGCCTGCTCGATCCAGCGTTCGCTGCTACGCGGCGCTGCCTGATCGGAAACACGGCGCTGACGTCCCCGGTCGCGCCGGGCTCACCGTTCCCGCCCTACCGTCGCTGTTCTGGCCCCGCCTCGGCACCCGCCTCGGCATCGCCGGACTCCCACCACACCAACAACATCGTGACCGAGGACAAGTGGGGCGACATCGTCGCCTACACCAACACGATCAACTTCTTCGGTGGCAGTGGGGAAGTGGTGCCGGGCTATGGCTTCCTGCTCAACGACGAGATGACCGACTTCGATTTCGCGCCGCCGTCGCCGGGGGCGTATGACCCGAACCTCCCGGCCGGCGGCAAGCAGCCGCGCTCGAGCATGGGACCCGTCATCGCACTCCGCGATGGCAAGCCGGTGTTCGCGATCGGCGCCGCTGGCGGTTCGACGATCATCACGACCGTCGTCCAGACGCTCATCAACCACGTCGACTTCGGGATGTCGCTCCCAGCCGCACTCGACGCCCCACGGGTGAGCCAGACCAACTCCTCGTCCAACACCTCACTCGCCGAGCCCGACTTCTACAACAGCGCGCTGGCGCACCAGCTGACAAGCCGATACGGCGAGAAGTTCGCGCTGGCCACCGGACCGATCCTGCCGCTGAACCATTACCCCGGTGACGCGACAGCGCTGCAGATGCTCGGCCACGGACGGGCCGAAGCGATCGCAGAACGGGTCCGGCTAGGGGGCGGGAGCGCGCTCGTGGTGAGACCCGGCCACTAGCCCACAGCTCATCATCACGTAGAACCTCCGCCGGATATATCGGCGGCTGGCACACCTCCGCGGCGCGCGTGACGAACCTGTAACTCCTGGCCGGGGGAAGATCTGGCCGCCACTGCCTCTTACCGGCAGTGGATTCGGCCAGCACAGAGGATCGGGTTGACGGCTTCACCCGAGAGCTGCTGGGCACTGGCTGCATGCTGTTCGATCTCGCGGCGGACCTCACGGAGGCACTGCCTGCCGACGCCTACCCGGGTGAAGAGCCAGCGGCCGTGGTCATCGAGATGGTCACCGGGACGATCCGCACCGTGCTCGCTGCCGCCGACGAGCGCGACGTCGAGCGCGCCACCGAGCTGATCGCCGAGGCCCGCGAACGCGTCTTAGAGCACCTTCAGCTGGCGCTCGAGCTCTCGCGTCGGATCCACGGCGACGCGGACGAGCCGCCGCGACGGTTGCGTGGCTGAGGCCGCGCCCGATCGGGAGTCCTCGAAAGGACCGTGGGAGGTCGTGTTCACCGCTCAGTTCGGCCGGTGGTTGCACGGATTGAACGAGCAGGGCAAGAGTCAGGTCCAACGCAAGCTACGCGGCGCTCGCTGAGCTACTCAAGGCGCCCTTGATCACCCTCGATCGACAGATCGCGCGTGCGGCGGGCATCAAGTGCGACGTGCTCACCCCCTGACAAACGCGTTGGTCCTGGGGGGCGATTTTGGACTGCCCGCGCCCTCTTTGCGTCATGACCAACAAGAATCACTCTCACTCCCAGTCCGACTCCTTGGGCGAGCTCACCGATCAGCTGCTCGGATGTGGCGCAGTTTTGAGTCAGATCGTGAGCCACATGGTTGCTTGGGACGCGTCGGGTCGCTCGGCGCCCGACGCAGCGCCCATACCCGAGGTCGCGCATTCGCTGATCCGGGACGTTCTCGCCGAGCTCAACCAGCGGCACACCGATGATGAGCTCAAGACCGCAGCGAGGATCGTGGATGAGGCGACCACGCTCATTGCCGACAACATCTTTCTCGCATCGCCAGATTCCATGTGACCGTCGCGGCGCCTTCTTCGACACCAAGACGGGCGCCGCGATCGGGCATCAGCTGTCCCTAGCTGTCACCGCGCGGATCGTGTCTTTCAGCCGCCGGTAAACGCGGTCATCAAACGAGCCGGCAAGCGGAGCGCAGACGGCGGCCGCGGAGAGGGCCGCGGCATCTGCCAGGCGGTCCGGCCAGGGGACCGCGTTGAGCATCCCCACGGCGAGTGCGGCCGATGCTGCATCTCCGGCACCCGTCGGGTTACCGGTCAGAGCCTCGGGCGGCGCGGCACGCCACACATCCTCACCCGTGAAACATGTCAGTCCAGCCGGGCCTTCGGTGACAACGACGGCTCGAGCGCCGGCACGCTGCAGTGCCGCAGCGCCTGCCGCGAACTCATCCTCATCGATGACCTCTGACAGCTCGGATGCGTTGATCTTCACAATCTCCGGATGCGCTGCAACTCCGAGCCTCAGCGCGTCACCGGCGGAGTCAAGGAGCCCCGGCACACCCGCGTGGGTGGCTGCTTCGATGAGCTGAGCGTATGCATTGGCCGGGATCCCGGGCGGCAGGCTGCCCGAGAGCACGACCGCGGAGGATGACGCGATCAGGCCCGTCAGCCGGTTGCGTGCCGCATCCCATTCCCCGGCGGTCACCGCAGGCCCTGGCTCGTTGAATGTCGTGGCCGACCCTTCACGATCCACAACGGCAACGGTCAGGCGTGATTCGCTCGCGATCTCGACGAGTTCGTGACGCAGGCCGGCGGATTGCAGCTCGGCGCGCGCCGCCTGTCCGGTGAATCCACCGGCCATCCCGAAGACCACGACCTGATGCCCGAGCTGGTGCAGCACGCGGGCGACGTTTACCCCCTTTCCCCCAGCCCGCCGTGCCACGTCCTCCACGCGTGTTGCGCTTCCGGGCTCAAAGCCAGCCACGTGATAGGTGACGTCGAGCGCCAGGTTCAAGGTGACGGTGAGAATCATGTGTCGACAAACACAGCCCGTCACACCTGACAGACGGGACACCAGAACGTCGTCCGGCCGCCGATCGTGTCTCGCTGCAGCGGCGTCCCGTCCCGGGGGCAGGTGCCATCGCGACGGCGTGACTGGATGAAGTTTCCGGTGTGGGCGCCGCCCTTGCGGATCGCCGAACGCACCGCAGCCCGGATTTCCCGCCGCAGGCGGTCGAGGTCGTCCTGCGACAGCTCGGCGGTGTTGCGCTGGGGTGAGAGTCGCGCCTGCCACAGCACCTGGTCGGCGAGCAGGTTGCCGATGCCCGAGATCGCGCCCTGGTTGAGAAGCCGGGCCTTGATCGCGGTGTGGCCCGAGCCGATCAGGCGGCGGAATGCCTCGCGGCCAACCTGGGCGGCATCGGGCCCGACGTGGGAGAAATCTGGGTTGAGCACGGCTCGGCCGAGGCGGCGCTTGTCTCTGAGGACCAGGCGCCCGCCGTCGGCGAACTGCAGCGCAAAGCGGTCCCAGCGAGAGCTGTCTTCAGGATCGACGACGATCCGCCCCGCCATCCCTAGATGGAGACCGAGCGCGGGGCCCTCGTCGGTGTCCAGCCACATGAACTTGCCCCGCCGGTGTGCTGCCACGGGAGTGTGGCCGGTGAGTGCCTCGGCAATCTCGCCGGGCGCGTGCGGGCGGCACACATAGGAATCCCCGTCGTCGACGCCGACGATCTGGCGCCCGACGGCGGACTCAAGCGTCTGGCGGGCTCGCTCGGCCTCGGGTAGCTCGGGCATGAAGCCAGCCTAGCCGCGGGAGCCCGGGCGCGGCCTCGTGCCAAGCGGGCCTACGCATAGACTGCGCCTGCCAAGCCGTCCTACGCAGAGACTGCTCGGCGCGAGCTCATCGCCCGGGTCGCTGCGCGAGGAGCCTAATGTTCCGAGGAGCACCAGTTGAACAGCAATCGTGAACTACTCAATCCAAGTGAGCTTCACTCGGCGCCCGGCTTCAGTCACATTGCTGTCGCCAAAGGTTCGAGGCTGATCTTCATCGCAGGGCAGGTGGCCCTGGGGCCGGATTTCTCGATCATCGGCGGGGACGAGCTGGGCGCTCAGACCGAGGCGGCAATGCGCAACCTCGAGGTCGCGCTGAAGGCGGTGGGTGCAACCTTCGAGGACGTCGTGCGGCGAACGATCTACACGACGCAGCCGACTGAATTCGAGACGATCACCGCCGCGATCGAGCGGGTCCAGAAATCGGCTGACCATCCCGCGCAGACGATCGCCGGTGTCTCGGGGCTGGCGCTTCCGGGCCTGTTGATCGAGATCGAGGCGACGGTCTCGCTGCCCTGACCGGCGGTTGACGGGTCCGGCAAGCATTTGATCAGATATACCAATGGACGCCCGATCGGCGGAGGACGCTAAAAGTCGAGCGGCCGAAGACGCGGGAGCCCAATTGGCCGAGGACGTCGAGCGGCGATATCGCCTGGTACGTGAGGCGGCTGAGGCCGACGGGCTCGATGCCGTGCTGGTCTGTGCGACCGAGTACACCGGCTTCGAGGGCGCCATGTTTTACCTGTCGGGGTTTCGCATCCTGCACCGCTACGCCTACGTGTTGCTGCCGGTGCAGGAGCCGCCGACGAACATCTTTCCCGGGGAAGGGCGATGGGTCGGCGACCACGGCGAAGGATGGGTGCAGGATCGTGTGTTTGCCGAGACGCCCGGGAAGTGGATCGCTCAGCGAATCAACGAGCGAAAGTGGAAGCGGGTCGGGGTCTACGGGCTGGATCTCGTGATGCCGGTGCGGGACTTCGTCGAGCTGCCGCAGGAGAAGATCGTGCGCTGGGACGAGCAGTTTGACCTTGCGCGAGCGGCGAAATCGGAGTTCGAGCTCGAGTCTGTGCGGGAGTCGATGCGGATCAACGAGGCCGGTGTATTTGCGGTCATGCAGGCCTGGGAGCCAGGGCTCACCGAAGCCCAGTTGATGGCCGTCGCCGAGCGCGACTTCGTCAGCCGCGGGACACGGCGGCTGACGATGGACATGGTGCTCACCGGACCAGATGGAGCCGCCGTGCCCGAGATGCGCCTGCCCGACGAGAACCGCACCGTCGGCGAGAACGACATGCTGATCTACGGGCTCGAGGTGGCCGGACCGGGCGGCCATTGGGTGGAGTTCTCCAGACCGATGTGCGCCGGCGAGCCTTCGCAAGAGTCAAAGCGCATGCTCGAGGCCTACCGGGAGTACCACGAGATCTGCCGGGACGTGATGCGCGCCGGTGCCACAGCCCGAGAGGTGCATCGCGCGGTCTCCAAACCGTTCCACGAGCGCGGCTGGAAGCTCGGACACGTCACCGGTCATTCGATCGGGATGACGATGATCGAGCATCCGCGGATCGGCGAGGCCTTCGATGTGGAGCTGCGGGAGAACATGGTGTGTTCGATGCATCCGCACGTGATCTCGGCCGACGAGCGGACCTGTCTGTACTTCCAGGACACCTGGCACGTCTGTAACGATGGTGCGGTGCCGCTGAGCGAGGCGGCAGTCGATTTCTACGATCCGCGTGCGGTACGCGCGCGGGCGTGACGACTGCCAGAGAGGTTGAGTACGCGGGCATCGGGGTAGAGCCCGAGCATGGAACCCGAGCATCCTGACCCCGCTAAGCGCACCCAGCCAGAGCACCCCGACCATCCCGAGCCCGAGGCTCCGGAGGTCCCGCCCGACACCAGCGATCATCCCTCCCACGAGGAGCAGGTGGGTGGCAAGGGCGCCGAGGACCCGTCGAAGCTGGCCGACGAAGAGCGCTACCGCAAGGGCCCCGGCTGGTAAAGCGCCGCCTATAGCCGCGACCAGACCTATGGCGATCTCGAGCTCCGGCGCCGCAGCGCGTGAACAAGTCCCGTTCAAGCTCGTGGACGCCGACGGCCACTGCACCGAGCTCACCTACTCGTCGCCGAGCGCGGCGGTGGACCACGACGAAGAGCGCGTCCTGAGCGAGCTGCCGTGGTTCGAGGAAGGCAAGCCGCTGCACAACTGGATGCTGCACGAGACCGACTTCTACGATGAGGTCGAGCAGATCTGGGGCCGGCGCTGGGGCGCGGAGGGGATCGGAAAATTGCGTGAGGTTCTGGTATCGCGCCCCACCGAGAACGAAACCCGCTCCGAGTATGCGAAGGAGTGGCAGTACTACTACTCCACAGCGTCGGGCAATGCCGACCTCGGGCGGCTACAGGCGCAGTTTGACGAGTATTACCAGGTACTGCGCGACAACGGGGTTCGGGTTAACTACATCGAGCCTCCCGTGCCGGCAATTGGTGCGTACGGGTATCTCAAGAACCTGGTGACGCTCGCAGGCGGCGGGCTGGTTGTGCGCGGTGGAGCGATCATCCACCGCATGGGTCTCGGGTCCTGGCAGCGAGGCCGCGAAGTGATCTGGTCAAAGGTCCTGACGGCGCTCGGAGTGCCGATCTACCTGACGATTCACGGCCGCGGGATCGGTGAGCCTGGAGCGGGACGCTGGCTTGATCCCCAGACGTTTGTGTTCAACAACAGCGTCGTGGCCAACGAGGAGGGCTTGCGTCAGATCGAGTTCATCCTCAACGGCCTGGGGATCGAATTGATCACCACTTACAGCCCGGGCTGGATAGGCACAACCGGACACGGAAACATCGGTACTACCCATGCCGACATGTTCCTGATGGTTCCCAACCACGGCATCGCGGTGCTCGCGCCTCAGCTTGTGGACTATGCGTTCGTCCGCTACCTGATGCGCCGAGACTTCAAGGTCATCGAAGTACCCGTCGACGAGTATTGGGATCTTGCAGTCAATGCGGTGACGCTCGAGCCGGGCAAGGTGGTGATGAACGCGGGTGCGCCATCGACGGTGGCCGCGCTCGAGCGCGAGGGCGTGGAAGTCATCCAGGTGGACTTCTCCGAAAGCCACCGCTTCGCGATCGCCGGGCTGCACTGCGCCACGCTCGAGCTCGTCCGCGACCAGGACGACCGTTCCTGAGCTGGCGGCGGCCGCCGACCGGGCAGCCACGTGACCACCGCCCCAGGCTGTCGCTAACGTTCGCTGAGCGTTTGAAAGGAGCCCGTCGATGACCGCGACCACGCCCGTCCCAAAGATAAGACCCAAGGACTTCCTCGGTATTGATCAGCTCCTGTCCGACGAGGAGCGCGACATCCGTGACACTGTCCGCGCGTTCGTCGCCGATCGGGTGCTGCCTGACGTGGGCGAGTGGTTTGAGGAGGCGCGACTGCCAATGGAGCTGGCGCCCGAGCTCGGCAAGCTAGGCCTGCTCGGCATGCACCTGCACGGCTACGACTGTGCGGGCGCGAGCGCCACCGCATATGGATTGGCGTGCATGGAGCTGGAAGCCGGCGACAGCGGAGTGCGCAGCCTCGTCTCGGTGCAGGGGTCCCTGGCCATGTACGCGATCTACCGCTGGGGCTCAGAAGAGCAAAAACAGCGGTGGTTGCCCCAGATGGCCGCCGGCGAGGCGATCGGCTGCTTTGGCCTGACCGAACCGGATGCCGGCTCCGATCCAGCCTCGATGCGCACCCGCGCACGCCGGGACGGCAGCGACTGGCTCCTGCACGGCCAGAAGATGTGGATCACCAACGGCTCGGCCGCCGACATCGCCGTCGTGTGGGCACACACCGACGAGGGCCTGCGGGGCTTTCTCGTCCCCAAGGGAACGAAGGGGTTCACCACCCAGGACATCCATCGCAAGCTGTCCCTGCGTGCGTCGGTGACCTCGGAGCTGTTGCTCGACGACGTGCGCCTGCCCGGCGATGCCCTGCTGCCTGAGGCCAGCTCGCTGCGGGCACCGCTGTCCTGCCTGAGCGAGGCACGCTACGGGATCGTGTGGGGGGCAGTCGGTGCGGCGCGCGCGTGCTTTGAGGCGGCGCTCGACTACAGCCTGGAGCGCCGGCAGTTCGACCGGCCAATCGCCTCGTTCCAGATCCAGCAGCAGAAGCTCGCCACGATGGCGCTGGAGGTGGGTCGAGCATCGCTGCTGGCGCTGCACCTCGGCCGCATGAAGGATGAAGGGCGGCTGCGTCCCGAGCAGGTGAGCATGGGCAAGCTGGGCAACGTGAACGCCGCGTTGGAGGTGGCCCGGACAGCGCGCCAGGTGCTGGGAGCAAACGGCGTGACGCTCGAGTATCCGGTCATCCGCCACATGAACAACCTCGAGTCGGTGGTCACCTACGAAGGGACCGCCGACGTCCATGCGCTGGTCATTGGTGGAGCGCTGACCGGAATCTCGGCTTTCCGCTAAAGGCCGCTAGCGCCGGCGGCGCAGCACAAACCAAGCGAGCACGGCCAACGCAAGCGCGGCCGTCACGCGCACCGCGGGGGTGCGGGTGACCAGCGCACCAACGTCGAGCTCGGCCGGTGCGGCTCGTTGCTCGGCAGCGCTGGGCTGAGCTGTGCCGGTCACAGATTCAGCAGCGCCCTCCGACGCCGAAGGCGAGCCGTCTCCCGACCCGCCGATCCGCTGCTCGAGGCACTGTGCGAACTGATCGAGAACGCGTTTGCCGACATCCTCGATCACCCCGCGGCCGAACTGCGCCTGCGGCCCCGTGATCTGTAGCTCGGTCTGGGCGGTGACCTGCGTGCCGCCGTCGGCGGCCTGGAGCCGGTTGCGGATCGTCGCCAGCGCCGACCCCTGACCCTTGGCCTCGCGGGCGCTCAGTGCGATGACCGCGGTGTGGCTCTGCTCGTCGACCTCCGACAGCGTGGCCGTGCCTCGGTACTCCACGCGCATGGGGCCGATCTTCAAGCGCATCGAGCCTTCGTAGACATCCTCGCGGTCGGTGGCGGTGATCGTTGCGCCCGGCAGGCAGCTGGCAACGCCCTCCATGTCGAGCAGCTCGCGCCAGGTGGCGTCGATGTCCGCGCCGACGGTGAACTGGTTCTCGAGGATCATGCCCCGGGGCCGCCCGTCGCGCCCTCGCCCGCCGAGTCAGCGCCCTCGCCCGCCTGGTCACCGCTCGCGCCCGCGCTGACACGCACGCCGCGCGACTCGCCGCGCTCGCCGCTGTGCACCAGGCACCACACCCGCTCCCAGGGATTGTGGCTATCGGAGACGATCGCGTCGTCGCGGGAGAGGGCGTCCTGAATCGCGCTGCAGATCGCGTGCAGGGGAGCGCCGCCGCCCTCGCCCATGCCCTTGGCGCCGTTGGGTGTGAATGGGCTGGGGGACTCGATCTCGGCGGTCTTGACGTCAGGCGCGTCGAGCGCGGTGATCGCGTGATAGTCATAGAACGACGCCTGCTGAAGCTGACCATCGGGGTCGTACTCGAAGGCCTCATAGAGCGCGGCACCGATCCCCAGCATCGTCGCGCCGTGCACCTGCCCCTCGACGATCTTCGGATTGATCCGCGTGCCACAGTCATCGACGGCGGCGTACTCGAGGATCTCCACTTCTCCGGTGTCCTCGTCGAGCTCGACCACGCAGGCGTGGATCTGCGAGGCGTAGGTGAGCGTCAGGTTCCCGGTCTTGTGCTCGGGATCGGGCACCTGGAAGGGAGGAACGTACACGTGGCGGCAGTTGAGGCTGATCCGGTCACGCAGCTCGGTGGGCAGCGTCGCGTTGTTGGCGTAGACCAGGTTCGCCACGCCGATGAATGGAATCGCTCGCTGCTCGTCGCCGCGGACCTGGCAGGTCCCATCCCGCAGCTCGATCTCGTCCGGCTCGGCTTGCAGCGCGAACGCCGCTATCTCCGCGATCTCGCCGCGGAGCTTCTCGGCGGCACCTTTGGCCGCGCCCAGACCGGTGACCGCAAACTGGCTGGCGTAGGTGCCCGAGAACGCCACGTAGGTGTTCTGCTGCTGGTTGAAGCCGGCGGTCACATGGACGTTGTCGTGTGACATCCCCAGGACGTCGGCGACCACCTGGGCCGCGGTGGTCTCGTGGCCCTGTCCTTGCGGCGTGGTACCGAGGTTCACCGTGACCTCGCCGTAGAGGTCGAGCTTGACGTATGCCGCCTCCCCGTTGCCCGAGAACGGCAGCTCGGGATTGATGATCCGCGCTTGGCCGAAGTTGTTGGTGCCAGAGTCGAGCGTCGAGCCGATCCCGATCCCGATCCGCTTTCCCGAGCCATGCCCCAGCTCGCGCTGGCGCGCGCGCCACTTGTCGGCGTCGATCAGCTCGAGCGCGATGTCCAGCGAGCGCGGCAGGTCGCCGGAGTCATACACACAGCCGTTGGGCGTCTCATACGGATAATCGTCGGGCCCGACGTAGTTGCGCTTGCGCAGCTCGACGGGGTCGAACCCCAGCTCGTGCGCGACGATGTCGACGATGCGCTCGATCAGCCACAGGTGCTGCAATCGCGAGTAGCCACGGTTGGGCACCGTCGGGCACTTGTTGGTGAGCGTCTCGGTGTAATCGACCTGGATGTGCTTGAACCGGTAACAGCCGCAGCTCACCTGCGACCAGATGACGGCTCCCAGCGGCTCGTAGTGAAGATAAGCGCCGGCGTCGTCGAATGCTCGGGTCTTGAAGCCGAGGATCGTGCCGTCCTTCATGACCGCGACCTTGGTGTCCAGGAACGCGCGCTCGTTGCCGTGTCCGGCGGACAGCATGTGGTCAGTCCGGTACTCGGTCCACTTCGCGGGACGCCCGGCCTTGCGGGAGAGCAGCGCGAGCGCGGCGATCTGCGGATAGCTGCCGATCTTGTTGCCGAACGCCCCGCCGATGTCCTGGGAGCTGAACAGCAGGCGGTTGCTAGCGACGCCAAGCGTCGGACCGATGACCATCGAGGCGAACATCGGCATCTGGTTGTTGGAGCTGACGCGGATCGTGTCGGTACCCGGGTCCCAGTGCACCACGGCGACGTTGCACTCCAGCGGTGTCGACGAGAAGCGGTGGAAATGCAGGCGGTCGATCTCGACGACGTGGTCTGCGTTCTCCAGCGCCCAATCGATGTCTCCCCAGTCGAACACGCCGTGCCAGGCCACGTTGGTCCCCACCTGCTCGTGCAGGAGCGGTGTGTCGGGATCGGCCGCACCGACGGTATCCACCACCGCCGGCAGCGGCTCGTACTGCACCTCCACGAGCCCGGCGGCATCGCGGGCGATCTCGCGGGTCTCGGCGAGCACCACCGCGACCGCATCGCCGTGATAGCGAACCTTGTCGACCGCGAGGGGGTACTCCTCGATCCGTCCGGCGGGCTCGGGGGCGATCTGGAAGAAGGGCACCTCGCACATCTCCTTGGCCTCCTCGCCCGTGAGCACGGCATAGACGCCGTCGAGCTCGAGCGCGCGGCGCGTGTCCAGTGACACGATTCGCGCGTGGCCGAGCGGGGACCGGACGAAGTGGGCATAGCCCTGCCGGTGCATCCAGACGTCGTCGGCGAATTCGCCCTGTCCCTGCAGCAGCCGGCGATCCTCGCGGCGGGGAACGCTGACCCCGATCGCGCGCCCGGTCTCGAGCTCGGTCGGCGCCGCCGTGGTGGCTGTCTCCGCCGAGGGGGTGGTCATGCTGCCTCCTTCGAGTCGACGCTGGCGCCGGTGCGCGCCGCGGACTGGATCGATCTGACGACGTTGACGTAGCCGGTACAGCGGCAGATGTTCCCGCGCACCGCGCGACGGATCTCCTCTTCGCTGGGATCGGGATTGCGGCGCAGCAGGAAGGTTGCCGACATCACCAGACCGGGCGTGCAGTAGCCGCACTGCAGGCCATGCTGCTCGTGAAAGGCCCGCTGCACCGGCGACAGCTCGCCGTCGGTAGCGACACCCTCGATCGTCTCGATGTCGGCGCCGTCGGCCTGCGGCGCGAGCATCATGCAGCTCTTGATCAGTTTGCCGTCGAGGATCACCGAGCAGGCGCCGCAGCTGCCCGTGTCACAGCCGATGTGCGTGCCCTTCATTCCCAGGGTGTCACGCAAAAAGTGAACCAGGAGCTGACGTGAGGACACAGTGGCCTCGTGTCGCTCCCCGTTGAGGGTGAACTCGATCGCGTGCACTGTGTCTGGCTCAACCACGCTGCGAACCTCCGTTTCCGATTGCCTGGCTGACGGCCCGCTCTGCCACCACCCGCGCCATGGCGCGGCGGTACTCGGTGCTGCCGTGGGCGTCACCCAAGGGCTCGATGTCATCCCCGATGCGCTGCGCAGCGGAGCGGGCTGAGTCTGGGTTCGCCGCCGCGCCCCGAAGCGCTTCCTCCATCCCGGTATGGCGGATGGGGATCGGGGCTACGCAGGCGAGCACCACGCGCGCGTCGTCGATTGTGTCGTTGCCGCTGATAAGGGCCGCGGCGCGGGCGATCGCCTTGGAGTCCGCACCAACGGCGACGGTGGCATACCCGGCGCCGGCGTCGCTGCGAAGCGGCGGGATCCGTACGCTACGCAGCAGTTCCCCTTCTCCCACCGCGGTGGCGAAGTAGCCAACGAAGAACTGCTCGGCAGCGACTTCGCGACTGCCGCCCGAGGATTCGATGACCATGGTGGCGTCGAGGGCGACAAGCAGAGGCGGCAGGTTGTTGGTCGGGTCGCTGAGGCAGCAGTTTCCGCCGATCGTGCCGCGGTCGCGGATCTGCTGGTCCTCGATGTGGCCAGCGACGTCTGCCAGCAGCGGATGGACGGCGCGGAGCTGCTCGGAGTGGTCGAGCTCGTCGTAGGTCACGCAGGCGCCAATCTCGAGCGAGCCGTCGCCGCGAAGCTCGATCCCCCGCAGCTCCTGCAGGCGGCTGATGTCGACGAGCAGATCGAGCGAGGCGACACGATGCTTGAGGACATTGACCAGGCTCTGGCCGCCCGCCAGGGGAGCGGCGCCGTCGTTCCCGGCCAGCGCCTCCAGCGCGCCGGCGACGGTGTCAGGCCTCGAGTAGGCAACCTGTTCAAGGAGCATTTCTCACCCTCTGTCGGCTGGTTTGTCGGTGAAAACAGGTCAATACGGCGGGGCTCTGGGGACCTCAAAAAGGGCCGCCGAAACATTTCAGATATTTGATCAATCGTCAAGAATGGGAGTGCGCCGCGGGGACGTAGGTGGGACCGGCGCGCCTGTCAACCTGACGGAAGCCGGCACCGGAGCCATCGCCGGGCTCATGCGAGCGCCCGCCCGGGCTCCGGGACGGTCGACACCGGCTCGAACAGCTCCTGGCCTCCCATCTGGGCGGCGATCAGATTGGCGGTTTGAGCGAGGTGGTTGTAGAGCTCTCGGGCAGCCGCGTCGGCGTCGTGGTCGATGCATGCCTGGAGGATTCGCTCGTGCTCGAGGCGACGCTTGTCGAGGTTCAACTTGACCGGCAGCATCGCGAAGCGATAGCGCTCGCTGGTTTCCCACAGCGGACGGATCAGGCGCGACATCCAGCGGGAGTTGGCGGCGTCGTAGAGGGCGAAGTGAAACGCCGTGTGCGTTGACCACAGCGGCCCCAGGGCGGACTGCTTGTAGGCCTTGACGTGCTCGGCGAGGCGGCGGCTGGCAACTTCGGCGTCCTGCTCTGAGAAGTTCTCCGCGGCGTGGCGCACGGCCAGCGGCTCGAGTGCCAGGCGCGCCTCATAGACCTCATGGAGATCGTCAATCGACAGCTCGGTGACGCGGGCGCCGCGGTGCGGAATATTCTCGACCAACCCCACGGAGTCCAGCAGCCTCAGGGCCTCCCGGATCGGCATCGGGCTCATCTCGATGATCTCGGCCAGCTCCTCGATCGGGAGTCGCTCTCCCGGCGCCAGCACACCGGTGACGATCGCCTCGTGCAAGGTGGCAAACGCTCGCTCGGCGAGCGTGCGATGTCCGCCGGGGACGCGCAGGGCGGCAAGATTCTCAGCGGGCATCGACCCTCGGGCAGGTTCGGCTTTTCATCAGTTCGGCTTCACCTGTTGCACTTGCTCGAGCTGTGGCTCTGATTGTTGGTCCTCCGCGGCTTGCGCCGATCTCGGCTTTCGTAATGCACCACCCCTTGACCGGATCCGTCCGATAAAGCTCAGCGAGAACTCGGCTCCGCCGGTGATCCCCTGGGGACGGAACAGCAGCATCGCGGTCATGATCACCCCGAGGATCAAGTCCGAGGCGCCGTTGGGAAGCGTGATCGTGAAGAACGCGACGTGGACCGTGTTCTCGGCGGCGCTCAGCCACGAGTCCAGCAGGCTGATGGCCAGCGCCCCGATGGTTGCTCCCCACAGACTGGCCGAACCGCCGATCACCAGCATCGCCAGCGTCAGAAAGGTCAGCTCGAGATACACCTGATCTACCGTGATGCTGCCGAGCTGGTGCACGAGCAGCCCTCCACCGAGCCCGCACAGCGCGCCCGAAAGGCCGAACGCGATCAGGCGCTCTCGGGTCACGTTGACGCCGATCGCCTGCGCCGCTGAGGGATCCTCGCGGCTTGAGCGCAGCAGGCGGCCACGGCGCGAGGACTGATAGGCGAACGCCACGATCGCCGCGAACACGGCGGCGAGCAGCGCCTGCCAGATTCCCACGGTGATCGGCACCAGCGCCAGGGTGGTCGGTCCCGGGCCGATCTTCGTCCACTGCTGCAGGACGTTGTAGGTGATCTCGAGCACCGCGAACGTGGCGATCCCGGCGGCGATCCCGGTCAGTCGCATCAGCGGCAGCCCCACGAGCAAGGCGAAGATGCCGCCGAGCACGGCGGCGAGCACCAGCGACCAGAAGGTCGAAACCGAATGCTGCGCGATGAACGACCACAAGCCCGGCAGCGTGAGGTGCTTGGGCCCGGTGGGGATGGTCATGACGCCGGCGCTGAACGCGCCCACCGCCGTGAAGCTGATCTGGCCGAACGAGATCACGCCGGAGTTGCCGATGAACACGTACAGGCCGTAGACGATCGTCGCCGATACCAGCGCGGTGACGAAGTACAACTGCGTGGCCGCGGCTGTGCCCGCACCGATCAGCGCCACTATGAGCAGCAGCGCGATGCTTGCCACCAGCGTCTGGAGTGGCCGCAGCCGTCTCACACTCGCTCCACGGTCGTGCGCAGCCGGCTCACACCCGCTCCACGGTGGTGCGCCCGAAGGCGGTGAACAGGCCACCGGGGCGCAGCGCCAGCGCCAGGATCACGAGCAGGAACACGAATGCCGTCTGGAACTTCTCCTGCGAGGCGGGGAGTACGTCGTTGAGCACCGAGGTGGCAAAGCCGATGAAGAAGCCCCCGGCGGTCGCGCTCCACAGGCGATCCACCCCGCCCACCACCGCACCCACCAGCGCGATGATCGTGATGTCGAGCCCGAAGGTGGTGGTCACCAGCGGCTGCTGAACGGTGTAGAGCAGCGCCACGACCGCCGCCATCGCCCCGGCGATCACGAACGCGAACGAGATCACCGCGTTGGTCCGCACGCCGAGCAGTCGCGCGGTGCGGAAGTCCGCCGCTGCGGCGCGCATCTGCAGGCCGATGCTCGTCCGACCAAGAACAAGCGCGGTGCCCCCGAGCAGGACCAGGCCCGCGGCGACCTCGACGATCGTGATCCAGCGCAAGTTGAGCCCTCCACGGACCGCGATCTGGTTGAGCGTCGCCAGCGGATCGGCGGGCTTTCCGTTGGTGCCGAAGGCGATCAGCCACACCGCCTCGAGCGTCAGGGCGACCGCGAACGTGGCCACCAGCGTGGTGGCCGGCGCAGCGCCGCGCAGGGGCCTGAACGCGAACCGCTCGAGCAGCACCGAGAGCCCGATGCAGACCACGAAGCAGATCAGGATCTGCGGCACCACGGGCCAGCTCGCGGTCAGGCTCAACGTGTAGGCGCCGGCGGTGATCAGCTCGCCCTGGGCGAAGTTGATCAGCCGCAGCACGCCGAACACCAGCGCCAACCCCACGGCGACCAGCGCGTAAAGCGCGCCGAGCGCCAAACCGTCGATGATCACCTCACCGACGTTCATGATCCGAAGTATGCCTCCACCATCCGGTCGGTGTCCTCCGCGTCCTTGGGCGTCAACTGCATCTTGACGCTGCCGTCGCCGAGCACGTAGGTGCGGTCGGCGAAGCTGACCGTGATCTGGGCGCGCTGTTCGACGAGCAGGATCGTCACCCCGTTTGAGCGGATCTCGCCGAGCGCGCGCCACACGGTTTGCACCACCGATGGCGCGAGCCCCAGAGACGGCTCGTCGAGCAGCAGCAGGCGCGGCCGGCTGAGCAGCGCCCGGGCGATCGCCAGCTGCTGTTGCTGGCCGCCGGACAGCAGCCCCGCCTGCCGGTGGCGAAATTCATGCACGACCGGGAACAGGCCGTTGACCCACTCGCGATCCGCGGCCAAGCCCTCCTCTGACGCGCGCCCGACCAGCCCCAGGCGAAGGTTCTCCTCCACCGTCAGGTCGTTGAAGATGTGGCGGCCTTCGGGCACGAGCGCGATCCCCTGGCGCACGATGCGCTCGGTCGGCGTGCCCACCAGCGACCGCCCCTCGAACGAGACCGAGCCGCTGAACACCGGCAGCGCGCCCATGACCGCCTGCAGCATGGTGCTCTTGCCGGCGCCGTTGGGGCCCACCAGCCCGACGATCTCCCCGGCAGCGACCTTCAGCGAAGCGCCCCGCAGCGCCGGCACGGGGCCGTAGCGCACCTCCAGCCGGTTGACTTCCAGCGTCGGCTCAGCCACTGGCGTCCTCCTGCACCCCGGAGGAACCGAGGTACGCGGCCGCGACGTCGATGTTGCGGCGGACCTCGGCCGGCGTGCCCGAGGCCAGCGTGCGTCCCTGGTCGAGCACGTGGATGCGGTCGCACACATCCATGATCAGCGCGATGTTGTGATCGACGAGCAGCACGCCGGCGCCGTACTGATCCCGGACCGTCCGGACCAGGGTTGCCAACGCGGCGATATCGGACTCCGACAGCCCGGCCGCCGGCTCGTCGAGCAGCACGTATCGGGGCCGCGAGGCCAGCGCACGGGCGACGCTCACCTTCTGCTGCTCGCCGTGCGGAAGGGCGCCGGCGGGCATATCGGCCCGATCGCGCAGCTCGAGCGCCTCGAGCAGCTCGAGGCACACCCGGCGGGCCTCTCTGGCAGCCACCCCGATGCCCAGCGCCCCGAGCTTGATGTTCTCCGCCACGCTCAGCGCGCGGAACAGATGCCCGTGCTGGAAGGTGCGGGCCAGGCCCGCCCGGGCGCGTCGACGGACCTGCCAGCGGGTCACGTCTTCGTCCCCGAGCGCGATCGCTCCCGAGCTGGGCAGGTCGAAGCCCGTGATCAGGTTGATCAGCGTCGTCTTGCCGGCCCCATTGGGCCCGATCAGCCCAACCACCTCGTGGCGCTCGATCTCGATTGTCACCCCCTGGAGGGCATGAACGCCCTCAAACGAGCGCGAGACGTCGGTGGTCCGAAGCGATCCTTCCGACCACCGACCCCCGCGCCGCTGAGATCGTGCCAGCACCCCGCTCGCGGTCAGGATTTGCCGTTTGCGTTGATCAGGTACTTGAAGTGACCCTTGTCGTTGGTGACCTCCAGGACGCGATAATCGCGGCCGTAGACGCTGTGCAGCTGTGGCGAGAAGCTGACCTTCCCCGACAGCGTGGGCAGATCGTGGAACTTCTGCATCGCCGCCGCGAGCTTGGCGCCGTCGATCGAGCCGCCTGTCTGCTTGATCGCCGCCACGATCCCATCGATCGCCGCGGCTCCGGTGACGAATCCACCGGTCGTCGGCGGATGGCCCTCCGCGGTCAGCTCGGCGATCATCTTCCGCACCCCCGGCTGCGGGTCATCGCCGTAGATCGAGGCGTAGGAGTCAGTCCAGAAGTTCGTCGAGATCTTCGGGTTCTTCGGCATCCAGTAGGTGCCGTCCAGTGACCACGGCGCCAGGATCGGCGTCATGTTCCCGGTGGAGCGCACGTCGGAAAGGAACGTGGAGATGTCCGGAGCCGCCGTCGTGCAGATCTCCACCACCGCGGGGTGGGTGCTGTTGACCCGGCTGGCCACGTTGGCGATGGTGTGGTCGCCCTGGGTCCAGGTCTGCTGGGAGATGATCTTGCCACCCAGCGCCTGGAACTTGCTCGTGAACGCCTTGCAGACGTCCTGGTTGTAGACGATCTGCTTGTCGGTCACCACGTCGGCGGTCTTCCAGCCCTGCTTCATGGCGATCTGGGCGTCCGCGGCTCCCTCGTCCTGGGCCACGTTGCCGAAGCTGAATGCCAGGTCGCCCTCGCTGCCGAAGCGCTTGGGACCCATCTGGTCAGTTCCGATGCACGGCGCGATGGTCAGCAGCTTGGCCGCCAGACCCACCTCGATCGACGGGGTAGAGAAGTCCACGTCGCAGGTGACCCACAGGATCTTGGCGCCCTTGCTGACCAGGTTGAGCGCGTCGGCCCGGGTCTGGTCGGGCTTGAGCTGGGTGTTGGCGGTGGCGAACTTGATCTTGTACCCGTCGACGCCGCCTGCGGCGTTGACCTTCTTGGCCTCGATCTCGGCGCCGTACAGCGCGGGATCGTCGGTCGGCGCCATCAACGCCGTGAAGTCGATCGGCGCGCCGATCAGGAGCGTCTTGGTCGCCTTCCCGCTGCTGTTGGATGCAGCGGCGCTGCTCGTAGATGAGCTGCTAGAGCCGCATGCGGCAACGATCAGAGCCGCGATCGCGAATGCGGCGAGCACCGCCCCCGAACGTCTGAGTCCTTTCACTCTCCTCACCTCTTTCGTCGTAGTCGTAGCCGAAGCTCAGTCGGTGGCGCCCGCGACCGCGTGCGCGGATGCCTGGGGCTGGAAGTGGGGGATAACCAGCTCGGCGAACATCTCCTGGGTCTTGATCGCCTTCCAGTGCTCAAAGCCGCCCGGGTTGACGGTGATCGCCACCTCGGTCAGTCCCTCGCACACCTCGCGGGTCTGCTCGATCCGCTCGATTACGTCGTCGGGCGTCCCGACCCACACGATGTCGCCCGCGATCATCTCGTCGTAGGGCGTCTCGGCCAGCTGCTCCATGATCCCCGACGAGTAGAAGCCGTAGCCCGCCTTCGCCAGCTCCTCGTCTGAGGCGCGCTCCTCCAGCGGCGAAGCGTTACCGACCAAAAAGCCCCGCATCCCCTGTTCGGCGTCGCGCTTGGCCACCTCGCGGTCCTCGTCCATGTAGCAGGCGTGGATCCAGACGATGTCGGGCTCGTTGCCGTGGGCGGCGCAGCTCTCGCGGTAGATGTTGAGCTGCGCCTCGAGTGCCTTGTAGGGCAGCAGCGGCGGGACCGCCACCGAGAACCCCTTGCGCCCCGCCAGCTCGTAGGTGTAGTCGCTGGTGCCGCCGACGAACACGCGCAGCTTGCGCTGCGGCGGCGGCGGCACGATGTGGCTGTCGTGGACCTCGTAGAAGCGGCCGGTGTGGGAGAAGCGCTCGTTTTCGAGCGCCTTGAAGAACAGCTCGAACGACTCGTCGTAGAGCTCCTTGACGTCCTCGAAGCGCACGCCGGCCTTGGGCGGGATCCAGCCGTGGCCCCGCCCGACGCCGAACTCGTAGCGGCCCTCGAGCAGGATCTCGGCCTCGGCGATTCGCGAGGCCAGCATCGTCGGGTTGTGGTAGGGGAGCACGTGCAGCATCGTGCGGAAGTGAATCTGCCTGGTGCGGGGCGCCATCTGGCAGAAGAACGACAGCGGGTCGGGGGAGGCCGAGAACCGGGGGAAGAACAGGTGCTCGATGATCGCGTAGGCGCAGTAGCCCAGCCGGTCGGCGTTGACGATCTGCTCGGCCACCTCTGCATACAGGCGTTCGGGCGACTTCCCCGGCCAGTGCTGCATCTCCGAATAGATGCTGAACCTCATGATCCTCCTCGCTGCCCTCGTTTGCCGCCGCGGTCTGGCTCGCGTCGATGCCCGCGGCTCGTTCGCATGGTGCCGGTCCGCGACTTTATGCGTTGATTAGATCAAATGTCAAACATCATGCAGCTCTTGGAGGGGCACGCTTAGCAAGACCAAAACAATCGCTAGCGCGCGCGGCGCGGGTCCGCGCTCCTCACGCTCCGAGCATGCTGAAGCCGCCGTCGTAGACCAAAAACGCACCGGTCAGATGCGCCGAGTCAGAGCAGGCGAGGAACACGACCGGAGCCACCAGCTCCTCGGGGGCCGGAATCCGGCCCAGCGGCGTCCGCTCCAGCACCTCCTCGCGCCGGCCCGATCTCCAGTCGGCGCGTGCCAGCGTGGTCTCGGTCTCGATGAACCCGGGGCCCAGCGCATTGACCCGGACCGCAGGAGCGAACGCCGCGGCATAGGACTTGGTCAGTCCGATCACGCCGTACTTGGAGGCGGCGTACTGGGGAGCGCGCGGGCTGCCGGTCACCACAACGTTGGAGCAGACGCTGACGATCGACCCTCGGCCCCGGGCCAGCATCCGGCTGCCGACCTCGTGGGTGACAAACATCGTCCCCTTGACGTCAGTCATCAGGACGCGGTCGATCAGGGCCTCGTCGAGCTCTTGCCACGAGCGCTGTTCGGGTGCGGCGTCGCCGACGTTGTTGACCAGCACATCGATCGCTCCGAAGCGCTCAAAGGCGGCCGCGACCATCCGCTGCACATCGTCCAACCTGGTGATGTCGGCCTGCACCGTCACCGCCTCATGTCCGAGCTGCTCGATCTGCGCCGCGACCCGCTCGGCCCCCGCGCGAGACCGGTTGTAGTGCACGGCGACGTTGGCGCCTTCTCTGGCCAGCCCGAGCGCCAGGGCGCTGCCAAGCCCGCGGCCGGCGCCCGTGACCAGCGCTGCCATCCCGCTGAGCCGGCCGCTCATCGCGCTGGGTCCAGCGCCAGGTCCTCGTAACACGGCGCGTCGCGCTCGGCGACCTCGACTCCGTGCTGGCGCCCGCAACCTGGACACAGGTACCGCACGAGCTGCAATGCGCTGTGCACGACGATCCCGCGCGGGAGCTCCGAGTCTCCCAGCGCGCGCCGCGCGCAGCCGACGCGCCAGTCGCCATCGGCGGGGCCCAGAGCGTGCCCGCAGGCGCACTCGATCTGCAACCGGCCGTCCGCGCGGGCGAGCACGAGCGCCACGCCCACTCGCCCCACAGGCTCTCCGCTGCGCGCCGCCGACTCCGCGACACCCTCCGGTAGCCGCGCCCCGCGGAGTGCGCGACGATCACCTCCGAGCCCGTACACCTCCCGGGCACGCTGCTCGCTGATGATTCCCAGCTCGACGTCGCGCTGCACCAGCCGCTCGTCGCGGTCCAGGGGATCGCCATAGCCGCCGCCTCCCTGCCAGGTGTAGAGCACCACATCGCCCGGAACCAGCTCGAACTCGGGGACCTTGGCCTCAAGACGCTCCACTTCCCCGCCGAGCGTCTCGAGGTCCAGCGGAGCGAGGACGTCGTGATCGCGCAGCGGCAGCTCGCCGCGCGCCAGCAGCTCGTGCACCCGAGTTCCGCGGATCACCAGCTGCCGGTTGCAGACACCCGGCCAACCGCCGAACTGCCCGAACGAGACCGGCACCTCGATACCGTGCGCGGTCAGCGAGTTGCGCAGCGCAGACACGCCGTGCGGTGTCCAGGCGGTGCCCGCCGCGCGCCCCCCGCGGAATGTCCCGTCGCCGCCGGTGTCGGGGAAGAACGAGCGGAACAAAAACAGCATCGGACCGTGCAGCTCGTTGGTCTCGACGTTGGCGATGTGCGGCCGCGGGGCTACCAGAGCACCCGATTGATCGATCCCATCGGACACCGCGGAGGCGCCGCCGCCGCCGATCTGGGCGTCGATCAGCTGCGTGCCGTACGGCTCACCGTGCTGGTTGCGGTCACCGCTGAACAGCGCCGCGAACGTCCCGTGGGTGACCGCGCACGAATGACGGCGCAGCTCGTCGGAGAACGCGAGCAGCTTGGAGACCGCGTGACTGGAGACGCTCATGATCGTCCAGCCTTGCCCGATCGTCGCCGCCCCGGTGGCTGCGGGTCGCCTGGCGTTGACGATCAGGCCCTTCGGGGCGATCACCTCGAGTGCCCTGAGGATCCCGTGGTTCCAGGGTATCCCGGCCCCGAGAATCGGCGCGGTGCCTCCGAAGATCGCACCGATCAGCGCTCCCTCGGTGCAGTTGATGTACGTCTCGGCCTGTGGTGCCGAGTCGCGCATGTCGAACGTCAGCACGTCGCCGCGCTTGTGGAGGCGCACATCTACGGGGTAGACCCGGTTGCGGACCCCGTCGTGGTCGAGAAACCCGCGGGTGTGAAAGACGCCGTCGGGGAGCGAGCGCAGGCGCTCGCGCATCCTCCGCTCGGAGTAGCGAATCAGCTCCTCCATCGCCGTCGTGATCGTCTCCACGCCATAGCGGGCGATCAGCTCGGAGAGCCGCTCTCGGGCGACCGAGTTGGAGGCGATGAAACCGCGCAGGTCGAGCCCGACCATCTGCGGCTGGCGCGTCATGTTGAGGATCAGCCGCCACACGTCGTGGCGCAGGACGCCACCCTCGATCAGCTTGATCGGGGGCATCATCAGCCCCTCCTGTTGTTTCTCGCGCGCGCGCGCGGAGATCGAGCCGACGCTCATCCCGCCCATATCGACCTGGTGCGCGGCCACTCCAGCCCACGCGATCAGGCGGCCCTGGTGGTGGACGGGGGCGACGAGCGAAACATCGGGATGATGCACGGCGCCGTAGTAGGGGTCGTTGACGACGAACATGTCCCCCTCGCCGATCTCCTCGGTGGGAAAGGCCTCCATCACGTGGCGCAGGACGATCGGCATCGCCCCGGAGTGAAAGACGACCTGTGGGCCCATCGAGGCGATCCGGCCGTCGGCCGTGTAGAGCGCGTTGTTGAAGTCGCTCGCGGCGGTCACGATCGGCGACACCGACACGTCCTTGAGCGCGATCGCCTGCTCCTCGTTGACCGCCTCCAGCTTGTGGCGCAGGATCTCGAACGTGACCGCGTCGAGCGCCAGGGGACGCTCGAGCCGCTCCCAGTCCGCTGGGCTGGGACCGAGCACGTAGTCGTCGGGGACGGGCGGCGGATGGCTCATGGGCCGTTTGTGACCTCGACCGACAGCAGCGGGCCGACCCGTGCGCGCTGGCCGCTGCACAGCGCCAACGTGCTGCTCGCGTACTGGATCACCGCGGGGCCATCGAGCACGCTGCCGGCCGCCAGCGCCTCGCCCGCATAGATCGGTGTGGTGAGGAAAGCGCCGGCGAGCGGGTCATAGACCTCGCGCTCCCCCCGGCGGGCGGCGGCGCCGTCGCCGGCGGACTCCCGCGTGCCAGTGAGCCGGGGTCGCCGCAGCGCCCCGCGGGCCAGCACGACGAACGTGACCAGCTCAAAGCCGGCCAGCTCGGGGACCGCCGTCTGGCCGTAGCGTTGCGCGTAGATGCGCAGGAAGTCCTGCAGCAGCGTCGGCGGGGAGCCGTCGTATGAAACCTCGAGCGCCTTTGTCTGGCGAACGAAGCGCACCTCGACGACCCGCCGCAGCGACCGGCTGGCGCTCGCTACCCCCTGAGCAGACAGCCGCTCGCCGACCTCGCGCTCGAGCTCGGCGAAGATACGCTCGATCTCGTCCGCATCGGCGTCGGCGCCGAGCTCCTCGCGCGCCAGGCGCATCGGCGCGCTGCGTTCCAATCGCAAGGCGACATCTGAGGTCGCGGCGCCCAGCGCGGAGTGCACCGCCTGCGTCGCCGGCACCACGATCGCCTCGACCAGCTCCAGCGCGAACGCGGGAGCGTGCGCGGGACCGGCCCCGCCGAACGCATACAGGATGAATTCCCGGGAATCGTGCCCGCGCTCGAGCGTCACGGTCCGCAGCAGGTCGGCCATCCGCCCGTCGACGATCCCCTTGATCCCGGCGGCAGCCTCCGGGACCGAGATCCCGAGCGGCTCCCCTACGTGCACCCGTACCGCCTCGAGTGCCGCCTCGGGGTCCAGCCTGATCCGGCCCCCGAGAAAGCCGGTCGGGTCGAGGATCCCGAGCAGCAGGTCGGCATCGGTCACCGTCGGTCGCGTGCCGCCGGTGCCATAGCAGGCGGGTCCGGGGACCGCGCCGGCGCTCTGTGGTCCAACCCGGAGATAGCCACCCTCCTCGACCCGGGCGATCGAGCCGCCGCCGGCGCCGATCGCGTTGACGTCGACCATCGGCAGCAGCAGGTGGTACTTGCCGATCTCGGTTTCGACCCGCCCCAGGGCGCCACCCTCGACGATCAGCCCGACGTCGGTCGAGGTGCCGCCCATGTCGAACGTGATCACGTTGCGGTGGCCGAGCGCCTGGCCCAGGAACTGCGATGCCGTCACCCCGCCCGACGGGCCCGACAGCAGGAGCCGGGCCGGCGAGCGCGCGGCCTCGTTGGCGCTCATCGCGCTTCCGCTGGAGTCGAGCAGCAGCAGGTTGCGGGCGCCGAGCCGGGTCTCGAGCGCCTCCATGTAGCGGCTGATGACCGGCCCGAGGTAGGCGTTGACGAGCGTCGTCGCGGTGCGCTCGTACTCGCCGAGCCGCGGCGCAACCTCGCTGGAGACCGAGATGTAGACGCCGGGCAGCTCGTCGCGGAGGATCTCCGCCGCGAGGCGCTCATGGTCAGGGTTCTTGAAGGCCCACAGAAAACAGATCGCGACCGCCTGGACGGCGGCCTCCCGGATCGCCGCGGCGGCGAGACGCACGTCCTGCTCGGCGAGCGGGCCGAGCACCTCGCCGCGGTAGTCGATCCGCTCGCGGATCCCGAACACGAGTGCGCGCGGGGCGAGGGGCTCTGGGACCTGCCGCAGGGAGTAGTCGGTCAGTTCGCTGGGCGACAGGCCGGCGGTCATGCCGAGCTGGCGCTGCATGAAGATCGTGTCCTCGAAGCCCCGCGTGCACAGCAGCGCCGTCCGGGCGCCGCGGCGCTCCAGGAATGCGTTCGTGGCGGCCGTCGTTCCGTGGGCGACTCGCTGCACCTGCTCCAGGAACGGCTCGAGCCCCGCGTCGCCGGCGGCAGCGCGCAGGTTGGACTCCAGTCCTTGCAGCAGCGCCTCGGGGGTGGTCGGTGCCTTGTAGCTCGAGACCGCGCCATCGCTGTCGATCACGACCGTGTCAGTAAACGTGCCCCCGATGTCGATCCCGACCACGAAGTTCGCGGGAGACCCGTGGGACGCCATTCCTAGCGCGGCTTGCAAATCGCTCCCACACCGGCGATCCTCGGCCAACATGTATCAAATGTCAAGTTGCTGTCGGGGCCGGTGGCTACCGCAGTGACGGCGGGCCAACGAGCGAGCTACGACGCGGTCCTGATCGGCGCGGGCCACAACGCGCTGGTGACCGCGATCTATCTGGCGCGTGCCGGCTGGAGCACGCTCGTCCTCGAGCGTGGCGAGCGACCGGGCGGCGCTGTGATCAGCGGCGAGCTCACCGAGCCCGGCTACGTCCACGACCTATTTGCCACCAACATGAACCTGTTCGCGGGTTCGCCGGTGGCCGCCGAGCTGGGCGGCGAACTCGAGCGCCACGGCCTGCATTACGCCACGTCTCAGAGCCCGTTCGCGAACGTCTACCCCGGCGGTCGAGCACTGAGGGTCAAGCAGGGCGCCCGCGACACGCTGGCCGAGCTCGAGCGCCACGACCCGCGCGACGCCGAGGGTTGGCGCGAGCTCGACGCGCTCTACGAGCGCCTCAGCCCGGCTCTGTTCGCGCTCTACGGCTCGCGTGTCGACCTCCGCAGCCTGGCCGCGCTGGCGATCGCCCAGGCACCCGCGCTGGGCGCAGACGGCGCGCGCGAGCTGGTGCGGCTGCTGGCGAGCTCCACGCGCGAGCTCGCCGAGACCTACCTGCACTCGCCCGAGGCCCACGCGCTGCTGGCCTGCTGGGGGATGCACCTGGACTTCGGCCCCGACGTGTCCGGCGGCGCGATGTTCCCGTTCCTGGAGGCCTTCACTGACATGCGCACCGGGATCGCGCTGGCGCAGGGCGGCGCCTCCACGCTCACCGATGCGCTCGTGGCGCTGGCCGCAGAGCACGGCGCCGAGCTACGCACGAACGCAGAGGTCGCAGGCGTGAGCCTCAGCGCCGGGCGCGCCACGGGGGTCGAGCTTGCCGACGGTCAGCGGATCCAGGCGCGCCGCGCGGTGATCGCCGGCGTCTCGCCGCAGGTCCTCTACGAGCGCCTGCTCGGGCAGGCGCCGCTGGCGCCCGAGCTGCGCCGCGCCGCCCGGCGCTACCGCTACGGACCGGGCACGCTGATGGTCCACCTCGCCCTCTCCTCCCCGCCCACATGGGAAGCGGGTGAGGATCTCGCCCGCTTTGCCTACATCCATGTCGCTCCCTACGTCGATGACCTGGCCGCCACTTATGCGCAGGCATGCGCGGGCCTGCTCCCCGCCGAGCCGCTACTGGTCGTCGGCCAGAGCTCGGCCGTCGACCCCTCGCGCGCGCAGCGGGGGGCCGTGCTGTGGGTCCAGGTGCGCGCGGTGCCGGGGCGCATCCGTGGCGACGCCGCTGGCGAGATCGAGGCCCGCGACTGGATGCAGGCGGGGGAGCCCTACGCCGACCGGGTCCTGGCCAAGCTCGAGCGATATGCCCCGGGAATCGGCGCGCTCGTGGTGGGGCGCGCTGTCCTCACGCCGGCGGACCTCGAGCGCCATGACCCCAACCTCGTTGGAGGCGACTCGATCGCGGGCAGCATGCACCTACGCCAGAACTTCGTGTTCCGGCCCTTCCCGGCCGCCAGCGACTACGAGACCGGAATCGACCGCCTGCTGATCGTCGGCGCCGCCACCTGGCCGGGCGCCGGGGTCAACGCGATCTCGGGCTACAACGTCGCGCGCAAGCTGCTGGCCCCGCCGCCCACGCGCGCCTCGGATGCCAGGCTGGCGCTCAGCGGCCTGCGCGCAGCAGCCGCCGGGCTCGTCCGAGGGGCCGCTCGCCGGCGATGATCCGTTGGGCGACGATCCGTCCCGAGGCCGCGTTCAGACCAGGCCCCGGGTAGGTGGAGGCGCCGCACTGATAGAGGCCGCGAACCGGGGTGGCATGGGCGCCAAACCCCGGCAATGGCCGCCACAGATACGACTGGCCGAGCTCACAATCGCCGGCGTAGATGTCGCCGCGGACGAGGTTGCAGTTGCGCCGCTCGAGCTCGACCGGGCTCAGGGCGACGCTCTGCCCGCGGGCCGCGGGCCAGTTCTCGACGTGTGGCTGCAGCCGCGCCAGCACTCGCTCGGTGAACGCGCGCTCGAGCTCGCCGCTCCATTCCCCGTCGCCGACGTCGATCTCCCCGGCCGCGTCGCCCGCCGGAGCGTAGGGAACCTGCTGGAGCTGGATCCACATCACCGCCGCGCCCTCGGGAGCGCGGCTGGGGTCGAGGACCGTCGGCTGGCCAACGACGACCGTCGGCTCGGCCGGCAGCAGGCCCGCGGCCGCCTGCGCGCAGGCCAGCGACACGCTTGCGATGCCGCCGCTCAGGTGCACGATCGCCGCGGCGTCAAGGCGCGAGTCTCGCCAGCGCAGCGGCTCTGACAGGGCCACGTGGATCTGCATCCCCGCGCGTGGGCTGTAGCGAAAGCGGCGGCCCTGCTGCGCTGCCCGAGCGGGCACATCACTGCCTTCCAGCAGCCGTCCGTAGAGCTGCGTGGGAGTCGTGTTGGCGATCACGGCCCGTCGCGCGCGGATCTCGGTGCCCCCCGCCAGCACGCCGGTCGCCGCGCCGCCGGCGGTCACAATCCGATCGACCTCGACGCCGGTGCTGACCCGGCCACCGTGGTCGGTGATCAGTCGCTCGAGCGCGGCCGCGAAGTTTCGTGCGCCGCCCCGTACCACCGGCAGCCCGACCGCATGCAGCGAGCCGGCGATCGCCAGCACCTGAAAGCCACTGCCGGCGCCGTCAGGGGACAGTCCGGTGTGAAGCGCCCAGGGCGAGTACAGGTCTGACACCTCCCGCCCCTCAAAGCGGGTCTCAAACCACCCGCGCGCGGAAGACAGAACGTCGCCGGCGAAGCTCAGCCCACCCCGGCGCCCGAGGGTGCGGGCCAGCCTCACGGTCAACTGCCCCGCGCTCGCCGAGTAGAGCTCGGTGCCGAGCAGCGCCCCGACGGTCTCGATCGTGGCCCCGAAGCTCTCCACCTGGCCCAGGTAGGCGGCGCGATCACGGGGGTCGAAGCTTTCGGTGGTGCGCTGCGGGTCGCGGTAGGCGATCGTCACCGCCCCGTCCGGTCTCACGTTGGCGGTCGTCAGCTCCGGGGTCTCGCAGTAGCTCAAGCCGCGCGCCTGCAGCTCGGGTCCCAGCTCGGCGTAGGCCGCGGAGAGCTTGAACAGCGGGTGCCACGAGGAGAAGGTGTCGTGCACGAACCCGGGCTCGGTCAGCTCCTCGCTGGCCACCGCGCCGCCGGCGACCGGGTTGCGCTCGATCACCTCGACGCTCATCCCGGCCCGGGCGAGGTAGGCCGCTGCGACCAGGCCGTTGTGACCGGAGCCGATCACGATCACATCGCGCGTCTCAGCCATGGCCGCAGAACATTTCAAATGACTCGATCAAGCGTCAAGGCGCGGCAGCAGGCCGATCGCGCTGATCCACAGCGCCGCCAGCGCGACGAAGCCGATACGTCCGTCGCCCGGCAGGCTGAAGGTCAGCCCGACCAGCGGCGTCCCGCACACGATCGCCAGCACGGGGTAGCTGTTCATCGCACCGACCGCCGTCCCAGCCGCGTCGGGGTACGCACGCGCGGCACCGGAGACGACCACCCCGAACGGAATCCCGGCCGCCAGCCCGGCCAGCCCCGCCCCGAGGGCGTCCGCGGCGCTCCCCAGCGAGAGCACCAGCAGCACCGTGCCAAGCGCGCCGGCGACGAAGCTGGCCGCCAGCATCGGGCGCGTCAACCGCGGCAGTGAGCGAGCCAACGCGCCGCCGAAGGGACGCCCCACGATTCCCAGGATCAGGATCAGCGAGCTGATTGCGCCGGCCTTGTCGCGCTCCAGGCCGCCGGTGCGCTCCAACAGTGTCACCACCCAGTTTGAGAGGACCACGCTGAAGCCGAATGACACTGCCGACAGCAGCCCGAGCCTCACCACCCGACGGTCGGCAAGCATGGCGGCGAAGCCCGAGCCGCCCGCTGGGCTCCCGGTGCCGCCGCTCGAAGGGCACAGCGCCACCAGCGGGATCGCGATCGCCGCCACGGCGGCGCCGCTCGCGTATGGCGCGCGCCAGTGCAGCGCCGGCACCAGCAGCGGCACGACCGCGAGCGCCACGCCGCCGCCGCTGAGCGACACGCCCCCGTAGATCCCGCCCGCCAGTACGGCGCCCTGCCCGGCGCCCGACTGCGCGTAGATCGCGCCCGCCAGAAAGCCCAGGCCGACGCCGAGCCCCGCGAACGCCCGCAAGGCCAGCACCGCGGCGGGCGCCGTCGTCAGCATCAACGCCAGGTTGGCGATCAGCGAGATCGCCACCGCCACGAGCCCGGCGTGCTTTGCGCCGTATCGATCGATCCCCCGGCCGCCCGGGACCATCACGGCGAGCTCGGAGAAGAACAGCACGGTCGTCAGGAGCCCGATCACCGCCAGGCTGGTTCCGTAGCGCCGCGACAGCAGCGTCGCCACCGGTCCCACGTTGGCGATGTTCCAGGAGATCGCAAAGCCGACGATGCAGCCGCCAAGCAGGGGCCCGAGCGGGATCGTGCGCGCGGAGGCGCTGCCGGGCACCCGGGGGACCGGACGCCTCAGCGCCACCGCAGCAGGGCAGTCATCGGGGCTGCTCGAAGGAGTGCTCGAGGCCCTTGATCAGCGCCGCCACCGCCTCGTTAAGCGGGGTCGCGACCCCGTTCTCGGCGCCGAAGCGCACGATGCCGCCGTTGAGCGCGTCAACCTCGGTGGGACGTCCCGCGAGCACGTCCTGAAGCATGCTCGCGCGGTGCTCGTAGGCGACTATGGCGGCATGGTCGACCAGCTCGTCTGGGTCGGAATCCAGCGTGATCCCGAGCGCGTCGGCCACCGCGCGCCCCTCGGCGACCAGCTCGCTGACCAGCCGGCGCGTCTGCGGTAGCTCACACACGCGCCCGTGCGTCAGTCGCGTCAGCGCCCCGATCGGGTTGGTCGCCGCGTTGAAGATCAGCTTCGTCCACTGCGCGCCGCGGGCGTCCTGCAGCGCTCGGGTGTTCATCCCCCCGGCGGTGATCGCCTCCGCGAGGCGGCGGACCTCCTCGATGGCGGCCGGACGCGGTTCAAACGGTCCCAGCCACGTGTCTCCAGTGGTGTCCATCTGCACCACGCCCGGCTCGAGCACGCGGCCGGCTGGAAACGTGGTCCCCCGGATCACGCGCTGGACATGCTCGGCGATCACCTCCTCGTTGCCAACCCCGTTCTGCACCGAGGCCACCGCGCCGCTGCTGAAGGCGTGGGCAGCCTGGGCGATCGCGGCGCCCGTGTACATGCTCTTGGTCGCGACGATCCCGAACTCGCATGCGGGCAGCTCGGCCGCGTCGGTCGTGGCGCGCACCCGTCCGGTCAGCTGCGCCTCGCCCACCAGCCGCAGGCCGTCGCGGTTGATCGCCTCGACGTGCGCCTCCATCAGGTCGTAGGCCCACACCTCGACCCCGTCGACCTGCGCCAGGTGGGCGGCGAACAGGCTTCCGACCGCGCCGCAGCCGACGATGCACACCCTCATGTCTCACCTCACCTCGGCGGGCTTGGGCTGGCGCCACGAAGCCTCCTTGCCCTTGATCAGCTGGTAGGCGGCGGCTGTCACCGGTACCGCAACGCCGTGCTTGGCCGCCTCGCGTGCAAGCGCCCCGGCGATGAAATCCACCTCGGTCGCCCGGTGCGCGAGTACGTCGTCGAGCATCGACGGCAGATGCGCGTAGTCACTCGAGGCGGTCTCACCGCGAGCGACCGCGAGCACGTTCATCTCCCAGGGATCCTCGTAGAGCTCGATGCCCGCCGCTGCCGCAACCGCCTTGCCCTCCTCCACGAGCGCCCGCACCACGTGACCGAGCGACCAGGGCTCGTCCTCGTGGGCAAACAGAGCGACGTGGGGAAGCTCGGTCAGCGCGGCGACGCTGTTGACCGCGGAGTTGAAGATCAGCTTCGACCACTGTGCCGGGACCAGGTCGGGCATCGCCTGCGCCCGCAACCCCGACGCGTTGATCAGCGCCGCGACCTCCTCCACCGTAGTGGGGTCAGTTTGCGTCCCGGCCCACGGGCCCAGCCAGGTGGCGGTGTCCAGCTCGTACTCGACGTGGACGTCGGAGCGGCGCGTGCCGCTCATGAACGTGACCGCCGAGATCAGCGGCCAGTCACCATGGCGGGCGATCACCTCCTCGGCGCCGAGGCCGTTCTGGATCGTCATCATCGTCGCTCGCGGCGACAGCCCTTCGATCCGATGTGCCACGTGCTCGAGGTCGGTCGCCTTGACCGCCACGATCCCCAGGTCGAAGTCCGGCAGCTCCGAGGCGTCGGCGGTGGGGTTGACCCGTCCGACCAGCTCGCTCTTGCCTGACACCCGCAGACCGTTTTCACGCAGCCGCTGGGCGTGCTGCGGTCGGCGGGCCAGCACCCACACCTCGCAGACCGTGCTCAGGTGAGCCGCCAGGAGGCTGCCGATCGCGCCCGCGCCGATTACGCACACGCGCCTGATGCCCGCAGGCTCAGGCGGCACCGACGAGCTCGCTGTAGCCATTCATGCTCGGACCCGAAAATCGTCGGGATAGCTACCCAGCTGCTCGGAGCCGGTGGCGGTGATCAGGAAGTTGTCCTCGACCCGCAATCCCCCGCCGCCGGGCCAGTAGACGCCCGGCTCGACAGCGAGCACCATTCCCTCGCTCAGCTCGCCCTCTCCGGCCTGGTGTGCATACGGCGGCTCGTGCGCGCGTGTACCTACGCCATGCGCGATCGGATGTGACGGCTGGCCGGGAAAGCCGAGCTCGGCGATTCCGGCGCGGATCAGCCGGTCGAGCTCGGGCAGGCTTGCTCCTGGCTTGAGATGGTCGACGGCGGACCGGTAAACGCCGAGCAGGCCGTCAGTGAGCTCGTTGTAGGCGGAGGTCAGCTCACCGGGGCAGGCGTTCTTCGTCAGGTCGCACCAATAACCGTCGGCGCACACCCAGATCTCGAGCAATGTCGGCTCGCGCTCGCAGATGCGCGCATCGCTGGTGGCGGTGAACGTCTGGATGCCGGGGCCCGACCAGACGAGTGTGAACGCCCTGGCCATCCGCACCTTTCCCTTGTAGCCCACGCCATCGGAGTGCACGTGCCCTTCGTACAGGGCTCCGATCTCGCTGGTCTTCATTCCCGGGCGGATCGCGTCGCGCACCTGCTCCATCGCCGCGGCGGCCAGCTCGGCCGCCAGCCGCATCCGCTGCACCTCCTGCGTGGTCTTGATCGCCCGCGCCTGCGCCAGCAGCGGCGAGCAGTCCACGACCTCCCGGCAGGCGGGTTTGAACGCGTCAAACCACGGCGCGGAGAAGACCGTCGGCTCGGCGACCATGAGGTCCGATGCCTGCGTGCCCTGCGAGAGCTCGAGCCCGATGCGCCCAGTCAGGTCCCGTTCGGAGAGGACCTCGAGGCAGACGTCGAGCGAGCGATACCAGGGCGGCCGTGGATCGCTCGGGTGGTAGCCGTCAAACGGCCGCACGTCCTGCGTCCAGCTCGTCTGGGCGGCCGGCTCGAGCTGGGGTTCGAGCACGATCAGCACGGCCTCACCACTGGCCGGCATCACCAGCACGTCGTAGCCCTTCATACACCAGTAGTTGTCGAGGTAGACGATGTTGTCCGGGGCCCTGACCACGACCGCATCGAGATCCTGCTCGGCCATCAGCCCCCGAAAGCGCTCGAGCTTGTCCTGGTCGGACGGCCAGCTCATCGCTACCAGCGCTTGAAAGGAGGCGCCGGCACGCCGTGTGCCTGCTCCCAGGAGATGACCGGGTTACGCAGCACCCCGATCCGCTCGATCTCGCACTCCATCACGTCTCCCGGCTTGAGGTAATAGTCCTGGGCGTCCTCTCGAAATCCGGCCACGCCGGCGACCGTTCCCAGCGACAGCACATCGCCCGCGCTGTAGCCGAGCGGCGAATAGTGGGCGATCACCTGCGGGAGCGTGAGGGCCATGTTCCCCGACACCGACTGCTGCCGAAGTTCGCCGTTGACCCGCAGCCGCATGTCGAGCTGGTAGGGATCCGGGATCTCCTCCGGGGTCACGATCCACGGCCCCAGCGGGCAGAAGGTGTCGATCGCCTTGCAGAACGAGAACACCCCGGAGCGCATCTCGCGCCGCTGGATGTCGCGCGCGGTGATGTCGTTGAAGATCAGATAGCCGCCGATGTACTGCTCGGCCTCGTGCTCCTCGAAGTTCTTGCCGTCCTTGCGCATCACCAGGGCAAGCTCGAGCTCGTGGTCGAGCTCGCTGGTCAGATGCGACGGATACACGATCGGATCCTCGGGCCCGATGATCGCGTCGACGTTCTGGAAGAACACGATCCAGGGCGCGATCTCGTGCGACCAGCCGACGACCTTTGACTCCTCCTCGTGCTCGCGGTAGTTGCCCGAGGTGTGGAAGAACTTCTTGGGGACGATCGGCGCTCGCAGCCGCACGTCTTGCAGCGCGACCCGCTCGCCGTTGGCCCCGCTCGCGACCGTGGCCGGGTCCTCGCCCGACGCAAATAGCTCGCGCATGGTCTCGATCCCGTCGATCACCGTGAGCTGACCGTCGGACACCGAACCGCAGCCGGTCCGCCCGTCGGGGTCTGTGAACGTCGCCAGCTTCACCCGGCCACCCCGCAGATCTCGGCGGCAGTCAACGCATACACGGTGGCGACCTTGACCAGGCCATCGATGTCGAGGTTCTCGCCGTCGGGCCCGGGCAGACCGCTGGAGGTGCCGTAGTTGACGGTCTCGATGCCGTAGCGGGTGAGCGCCGACGCGTCGGAGAACCAGCGAACGGTGTCGCGCGCCGGCGGCTCGCCGAACACGCGCTCGTGGCCGTGGTCGATGGCCGCGATCAGCGGATGGTCCTCGTCGATCTCGGCGCCGGGCGCGGTCACGAACACCTCGTACTCGATCCCGTGCTCGGGATGCTTTGCGCGCAGGCGCCCGACCAGCTCGGCGAGCTCGCGCTTGGCGTCCTGCATGCGCATCGTGGGGGGGACGCGGATGTCGAGGAACAGGTCGGTGCGGTTGGGGGTGCGGCTCACACGCCACGGATGCCCGCCTCTGAGCGATCCGATGTTGACGACCCCGTCGTGGCCGCGGTAGCGCGCTTTTCGCTCCCATTCCGGGATCCACTCGAGCACGTCGTCGAGCACCGCCCGCATCCGCAGGATCGAGTTCTCGTGGAGGCGACCGGCCGAGAACGCGGTGTGGATGAACGGCCCGTGGGTCGAGATCCGCGCCCACATCGTGCCGTAGTGCCCGAGCACCACGCGCTGCTCGGTCGGCTCGCCGAGGATGCACATGTCGGCGATTCCGCCGTGTGTCGGCAGATGGCGGCTGCCGGTGGCATAGCCGCGGTACTGCGCGCCCTGGAACTCCTCGCCCCACTGGGTCTTCTCGATCTCACCCACGACGCAAGCGACCAGCAGGTCGCCCTTCAGTCGCGCGCCGGCATCTTGGAGCGCGCGGACGGCCTCCAGGTAGCAGGCCAGCGCACCCTTCATGTTCGAGATCCCGAGCCCATAGATGCGGCCTTCTCTGGTTATCGCCTGCGGCTGAAAGCCGGGAATGCCGCGCAGGTGGGGCTCGCGGCCCGAGTACGAGGTGTCCATGTGCCCGTTGAACATCAGCGTCGGGCCGCCGCCGGCGCCCTCGAGCGTGCCGATCACGTTCGGGCGCCCCTCCTCGACCTCCTGCCAGGTGACGATCAGCCCGGCCTGCTCGAATGCGCTTCGCACCGTCTCGGCCATCGCCTGCTCTGACCCTGTGGGACTGGGGGTGCTCACGTAGGCGCAGGCGGTGTCGACGAGGCGCTGTTCATCGATGCAGGCGATCACTCGCTCGGTCAGCTCGGGGTCGGCGGCGAGCGTCATCGGCTCAAGTGCTTGGTGGGGAATTTGACGACGAGCGTCATCGGCGGAAGTGGGGCAGGACCTTGTCGGCGAACAGCTCGATCTGGCGCTCGCGGTCCTCGCCCCAAAGTTCGAGCATGACGTGCGTGCAGCCGGCGTCCGCATACTCCTCGATCGCGGCGATGCAGTCGCTCGGGGTGCCCGCGATGGGACGCGTCTTGTCGAGGATGGCGTCGGTGACGGCCGCCGCCGCGGCCAGGCGGCCACCGGACTCCATCGCCTCGGCGATCGGCCTGATCTCCGGCTGGCTCAGTCCCGCCTGCTCGAGCAAGACATCCGCCGAGGCCTGGATGTTCTGAACCTTGTTGGCGAGGTACATGCCGGCGATCTCCCGTGCGCCCTCGCGGCCCTTGTCGCGATCCTCGTCGATGCTGGCCACGATTGTGCAACCGAGGTCGAGGGTGTCGGGATCGCGCCCCTTGGACTCGGCTCCGGCTTTCATGTTCTGGCGCGAGTAGCGAACGAATCCCGGGGTGGTGATGCTTGGCGTGAGCAGGCCGTCGCCCTCCTCGCCGGCATAGGTCTGCATGCGCGGTCCGGTGCCGGCGATGTAGATCGGGACGCTGCCGCGGGGGGATTCGGCCTCCTGGGACAGCGCTGGGACGGTGGCGCTGAACGCCTTGCCGTCGTAGCTGAAGTCGCCGCCGTCCAGCACACCGCGGACGATCCTGACCGCATCCCGGGTGGGGTTCAGCGGCTTGACCTCATCTGCTCCGATCTCCTTCATGAAGATCCGGCTGGCGCCGAACCCCAGCAAGAAGCGATCCGGGGCCAGCTCCTGCGTGACCCGCGCGTCCATCGCCACCTGAATCGGATGACGGGTGAACGGCGAGATGATCCCCCACCCGATCGTCAGCTGCTCGGTGTCGCGTGCGATCAGGGCCGAAAGCACCGTCGAGCTACGCGCCTCCATCTGATGCTTTCGCCACCAGGGATAGGCCTCCGCGAGCCAGATCGTGTCGAAACCGTGACGATCGAGCGCCCGGGCATGTCCGAGGATCTCCTCGAGCGGCTCCATCGTCAACTGCATCACGCCGATCCGCAGCGGAACACCCATCTGGTAAACGAACTCCCTCTCCCTGTGAGCCGGAGCGGTCTGGTTGGCTCGTGTTATTCCGGGTCGGCCATATATTTGATCAGAACGTAGGTTGGCGTGCAACGCGGGCTTGAGGGCATGTGCTGCGGGCTCTGGACGGACCTGGGCGTGTAACGGGAACATTATGTCCCGTTAGGCGCCCAGGTCGGGGAGAGACCCTCGTTTTGATGACGGATTCAGACGCCCTATGCTCGTCCTGCGCGCCAATGCAGACCCCCGCGAGTGAGCTTGCGTCCGAACTGGGCCTCGGCTGCGACGTCCTCGGAGACGGCGAGCCCGCGCTGCTGCTGTTGACCGGTTGGTGCTCGAGCCGGGAACGCTGGGCACTCGCCGCGCCGCTGCTCGCGCGCCACCGCCGGGTGGTCAGCTTCGAGTGGCGCGGGCACGGACACTCACGCCCCGCCACAACCGACTTCGGCACCGCCGAGATGGTCGACGATGCGCTGGCGGTGATCGAGGCAGCGGAGCTCGGCACGATCATTCCCTGCTCGGCCTCGCACTCGGGCTGGGTGGCGATCGAGTTGGCGCGGCGGCTCGGCCAGCGCGTGCGAGCCATCGTTCACCTCGACTGGCTGCTCGTCGAGCCGTCTGACCCCTACATGGCGCTGCTCTCACAGCTCCAGTCGCCCGCAGGCTGGCCGCAGGCGCGGGACACCCTGCTCGACATCTGGCGTGCGGGCGACGACAGCGCGCCGATCGCCGCGGCGATCGCGGTGATGCACCGGCAGGACGCCGAGATGTGGATGCGCTCGGGGCGCGAGATCGAAGCCGCCTACGAGCGCGCCGGCAGCCCGTTGCGGTCGCTAGCCACGCTCGAGCCGCGTCGGCGCGTGCTGCACCTGTACGGGCAGCCGGCCACGCCGGAGTATCTCGACGTCCAGCAGCGCTTTGCCGCCGAGCACGACTGGTTCTCGGTTCGCCGCCTCGACGCCCGCACCCACTTCTCGATGATCGAGGCGCCCGAGGAGGTGGCGCAGGGCCATCGAGGAACTGGCGCTGGAGACGGCTCGGGAATGAGCGGCCGGGAAGACCGAGGCGGCGGCACGCTTTTCATTGACGTCCAGTCGACGTGGTGCCGGACGTCGCCCCCGGTGGTGCCGGGACCGAGGGCTCTTCTGCAGCGGGTGTGGGTCTGTAGATCGGACCCCTGGCGATAACCGGCTCGAGCAGGCCACCCTCGAGATAGAACTCCGCCTCATCGTCGAGCACCGGCGTAGGCTTGCGTCCCGGATAGCCGAGCCGCCTCCACACCCTGCGGTTGATCAGGTAAGACCCGACCAGCAGCAGGTGCAGCGCGGCGAAGGTCTGAGGCTGGGCGGTTTCAAGGCGTTGCAGGTAACTGAACGGTTCTTCGGCGCCGAGTCCGTCGGCGGCCGCGAGCGCTTGGCGCCCGAAGTGTGGAGCCGCCTCGAAGGCTCTGGTCAGAAAGCGCCCGGACTTGTCGGCCTCGGAGAAGGAGGGCATTCCGTCCGTCGCCGGGACCAACGCGTCGCCGAGGCGACGGAGAATGGTTGTTTGCTCGTCTGAGGGAAGCACTGGCGCGGTCATGCAGGTACCGCTTGCAGGTTTGCGGTTCTGACGATGTGGGCGGCGCACCTGAGTGCCAGCGCGCAGATCGTGTTGGTGGGGTTGACGCCGCCACTGGTGACAAAGATCGACCCATCGACGATGAACAGATTCGGCACGTCGTGGGTCCGTCCGAACTGATCCACGACTGACGAATCCCGATCGTCTCCCATCCGCGCGGTGCCCAGCAGGTGGCCTGGCTGATCGGGCATGATCGGTTCCACCAGCACCCGGGTGGCGCCGGCCGCTTGGAGTGCCTCGCGTGTGCGCTCGATATGCCAGGCGAGCAGGTCAAGGTTGTTCTGCTCGCGCCGGTACTCGATGCGCGGCGCCGGGATGCCGTCGGAGTCGGTCAGGGTGGGATCCACCGAGACCCGGTTGTCTTGCGAGGGAAGGTCTTCGCTCACAATCGCCACGGCGACCGAGCGCCCGAGGGTCCGGCGGATCACCTCGTGCATGCCCGCGCCCCACATCGGGGAACCGTCGAGCCCTCCGAACAGGAGTGACATCAGGGGGCCTCCGGTGGGCATCGTCTTCCAGTCGGCGCCGCGCACAAAGCCCCGCGCGGGATCGCTTTCGTAGAACTCCATCGAGTGGACGTTCTGCCCGGCCGGACCGATCCAGCTGTCGAGCTCCTCGTCAAACACGCCCACCACCAGGCTCGTGGGATGGAGCATCAGCCGCCGCCCGACCAGTCCCGAGCTGTTCGCCAACCCGTCGGGAGAGCGCGCGCTGCGCGAGAGCAGCAGCAGCCGTGGGGTGCCGACGCCGTTGGCGGCCATGACCACCGTGCTGGCCGGCTGATGGTGCTCGACGCCGTTGCGATCGATGTAGATGGCGCCGGTGGCCAGGCCGCGTTCGTCGGTGGTGATCTCTCGCACGCGGGCGCCGGTGATCACCCGCGTCCCGTGACGTTGAGCCTCGGGCCAGTGGGTCATGTCAACCGAGGCCTTGGAGCCGTTGGGGCACCCGTTCTCACAGGTGCCATAGCGCGCGCACGCGCCGAGGTTTCGGTAGTCGCGCGAGGCGATCGCGTTGGGCGCGGGCCACCAGTGCCAACCCAGGGCGTTGAGACCCTCGGCGAACTTGCGCCCGTACTTGTTGATCGGTAGGGCCGGCAGCGGCGGGGCGGCGCCCTCGGGATAGGCAGGGTCGCCGGCCATTCCCGACACGCCGAGATCGATGTCGTTGCGCTCGTAGAAGGGGACCAGATCCTCGTAGGTGATCGGCCAGTCGTCGGCCACGCCGTCGAGCGCGCGAACCCGGAAGTCCGACGGTAGGTGGCGCGGCCACTGCGCGCCGTAATGGATGCTTCCTCCCCCGACGGCGTTGTACATGACCGGGTGAATGTCGGCCTGGCTGACCTCACACGGGTAGTCCTCGTCGAGCTCGCGCACGTTGGGATCGTGACTCCACCGTTTCAGTGCCTGCAGCTCGAAGTCGAACTTGTCACCGGGAAAGTCGGTGTTGTTGATCCAGCGGCCCTGCTCGAGGCAGACCACCGAGAACCCGTGCTCGGCGAGGTGACGGGCGGCGATCGCGCCCGAGGGGCCGGCCCCGACAATCAGCACGTCTGGGCGCTCGCGGCTCACCGGACGGCACCTCGCCGATTGAGCACGATCTCCGGGACCAGGCACCAGGTCGACGTGCGCAGCAGGAAACGGACCGCCTCGGCCACGTCGTCTACAGACACCATTTCTTCTTGGGGCGTTTCGGAGTCACTGGTCATCGGGGTGGCCACAAGGCCCGGGCAGATGGCCGTGGCCTGAATCCCGTCACCGGCAGTCTCGCGCTGCAGCGATTGCGTGAGCGAGATCAGGCCGGCCTTGGTCGCCGAGTAGATCGTGTTGCCCGGCTGACCCTCCTTGCCAGCGACCGAGGAGATGTTGACGACCAATGCCTTGCCGTGCTCGGCCCCGGCCTGCCGCAGCAGGGGGAGCGCCTCGCGGGTGACGAGCAGCGGGGCGCGCAGATTGACCGCGACCTGGAGGTCGATCTCGGCCGCGTCGGCGGCGTCCGAGGGCTGTGCCCCGGCGATCCCGGCCGCATTGACGAGCACGTCGAGCCGTCCAAAGCGCTCGGCGTGCGCCCGCACGAGCCTCACCACCTCCTCCTCGCTGGCCACGTCGGCAGCAACGGGTGACAGCAACCCCCGTGACGCATCGGCGATCTCACGAAGGCGCTCGGCGCGCCGCGCCGAGATCGTCACCCCGTACCCCTCGGCCGCGAGCATCTGCGCCAGCGCGAGTCCGATCCCGCTCGAAGCGCCGGTCACCAGCGCGCACCGCTCCATGCTTTTCCGTGAATCGTTCAAGAGCCAGTCGCGTTCAGTATCCCTGGCGCCGGTCGACGACCCCATCGAGCGGTTGACCGGCACGATGGCGGCGAATCAGGTCCGCCGCCGCCGCGGCCCCCGTTCGCGGGTCCGGCTCGGCGGCGACGTGCGGGTAGACGATCACCCGCTCGTGGTCCCAGAAGGGGTGCGTCGGCGGCAGCGGCTCGACCGAAAACACGTCGAGAATCGCGCCGCCCAGGTGGCCGCGCTCGAGCGCGTCGAGCAGAGCGGGCTCATCGATCTGGCCGCCCCGGCCGAGGCTCACGACAGTCGCGCCGCGCGGCAGCTGTGCGAGCCGGCTGGCGTCGATCAGGCCGCGGGTGGCAGTCGTCAGCGGAAGCAGGCACACGAGGATGTCGCTCACGCTGAGCATCTGGGCCAGGGTGTCGTCGCCCCAGAGACACCGTATCCCGGGAACCTCCTTCGGCGTGCGGCTCCAGCCTGTCACCGGGAAGCCGAGCGCGGCAAGCGCACGCCCGGCCGCGGCACCGAGCTCGCCCGCCCCCAGGATGCCAACCTGACGGTCCTGTGCCCGTGGCTGCCACAGTTGCCGCCACCTGTGTTGGCGCTGCTGGTTGCGGTAATCGATCGCGTGACGGTGTGCACTGAGCACGTGCAGCAGTACGCACTGAACCATCTGCTCGCGCAGTGAAGGGTCCTTTGCGCGGGCGATTTGCACGTGGCTCGGAACCAACTCCGGATCCAGGAGCGATTCGACACCGGCCTGCATGGAGATGAGCAGCTCGAGCTCACCGAACCGGGAAAGGGAGTCGTTGAGTGCACCGGCGAGCACGGCGATCGTCGCGGAGCCCGCCGCGCCGAGCTGATCGAATGCCAACACGGGTTCTGCGAGGGCTTCAGCAAGCGCCGTCCGCCAATCCTCGCTGGCGTTGGAGCCGATCAGGACGACGCTCATACCGGCGCTGAACGGTCGGGCGGCGCGGTCTGCATCGGGCGGGCAACTCTATATCCCGGACTCCGCTGTTGTTCCTGCTGCTCGTACCGCTCGCGTGGAAACTCGGAGAGGCTCTGTCCACGATGGACTTCCTGCGTGCTCCCACTCGTAGAACGAAACGAAATGAAGAGCCGAAACGTTTGCCGTGCCCGCTTGGGGAAAGTCACCTCTTGGCAGCGCCATCGCTGACGTGCGGGCACCGATGCTGGCTTGTGCGCTTGTCGTTTCCGCGGTCGCAGGGTGCGGCGGCGCCGCCGAGCACGGTGCGAGTGGCGCCCGGTCGTCTGCCAGCAGCGATCTTCACCGGGTGGGTCACAGGCATGCTCGTCTCGCGGGCTGCATCAGACCCGTGCTTGGCCCCAGCGTTCGCGTCCCTTCCGGAGTGGCTGCGCTCGCGATGGGTGACCGGGCGCTCTGGGTCTCCGGTTTCGACACGGTCAGCCGGCTGGACCCCACGACCGGCCGCCTGCTCAGCAGCATCAAAACTCCCGGCACCGGCGACTACAGCCATATCGTGGTCACCAAGCGAGCCGTGTGGGTCACGGCCACTGCCGCAGGCGCTGTGTATCGGATCGATCCACGCACCAAGCGGGTGAGCGCAACCGTTCACCTCGGCGGAGCTCCTGTCGGAGTCGCGGTCGGCAGGGGCGCAGTCTGGGTCACCCGCCCGACCCAAGGACCGGGGCAGCTGCTCAAGATCGACACGCGCAACGATCGGGTGACCGCCCGGCTCAGGCTAGGTCCCGGTCCGGGGCAGGTCATCTACGGGCAGCACGCCTTGTGGGTGCAGAACACCTCGCCGGCTTCGCTGATGCGCGTCAACCCGGTGAGCACACGGGTCTCGACCGTGATTGGCAATGGCCCCGTGGCCGCGGGCTCACCTAGCTCCGGCTCGATCGCCGTCGGTTATGGCTCGTTGTGGTCGGCTGCCAATGGCTCGCTGACGCGACTGGACCCCAGCACCGCCAAGGTGATCGCGGCCGTTCACGCACCTCGCGTCGTGGCGCTCGCGCTCGGCGCCGGCGAGGTGTGGGCGCTCGCTTATCCGAAGTCGAGCTCGCCGAATACGTTTGACCCGATCAAGCACACCGCAGCGGTGTGGGAGGTAGATCCGAGCAGCAACCGGGTTGTCGGCAAGCCGATCCGCCTGTCCGCCCTACAGCCGATCGCGATCACAGCCGGCCACAAGAACGCGTGGATCGCCAACTATGAGAGCCAGACGGTGACGCGCCTCGATTTCACCTCCTGCCGCGAGGGTCACGGCCGATGATCTCAGGCTCGTCTCGGCGTGTCATCTCGCCGCAAGCGCCCGTAGCCTTTCAAGGTGCTGGTCGGGGGTGCTCAGATGGCCGCCGTGCTCGTCGATGGTGACAGTCGCGTGCGGGATGTGAGACGCCAGCCATTGTGAATGGGAGGGCGGCACGAGCACGTCGGTGGCGCCGTAGCGAATTTCGACCGGCACTGTCAGCTCTGCGACGTCGAATCCCCAAGGTTTGATCACGGCGAGATCGTCGTCGACCCAGCCCCAGACGCCCTGCGCGAGGCTCTCACGAGTTGACGCTCGGCGCACCTCGCGAGCGCTGGGGTCGTCGAGGACCTCACGATCAGAGTCCGAAAGATCGAAGTCGGTGAGCAGCGCGTCGGGATCATCGTCGATGCGCTCAAGGACGTGTTGGGCAAGCTGCGCGAGCTCGCCAACGAGCGTGCCTTCCCCCGCCAGCGCCCACTGCAGCTCCTGGACGTTGGCGGGATCCATGCCCGCGCCCCAGTCAAGCCCGGAGGCGTCATATGGTGCGGGTGCCACTTCACAGGCAACGCGAGTGACGCGCTCGGGCAGCCGAGCGCCGACCGCGAGCGCGTGGGGGGCCCCGCCCGACCCGCCCTTGACCGCGAAGCGCTCGATCTCGAGCTCGTCGGCGATCGCTGCAACATCACTGACGCAGTCGACCACGCGGCGGCCTCGGTGGCGGCTGGAGCGGCCATACCCGGGCCGGTCATAGGTAACGAGTCGTAATCCGGCAGCGCTCACTCGCGACAGGTCGGGGTGCCGGCCGCTCAGCCGACACCCAGGGGTGCCATGAAGCACAAAGACCGCTGCGCCCGCCAGATCACCAACCTGCTCATAGGCCAACGTGCGTCCATCGGCAGTGGTCATCGTCTCGACGCTCATGTCGACTGATTATCCCGGCGCTCGCGCCCGCTCACAAAACGCCGCGACAGCGAATCAGGTAGGTGTCGCGCACACGGCGATAAAGACGAGTCCGCCATCGCCCGCGCGAACGTGCCGCGCCGACTCGGCCGTCACTGCGATGAATTGCCCCGGCCCGACCGGGATCTCTCGGCCAGCGACGATGACGGTGCCTGTGCCTTTGATCACGGCATACACGTCCTCGGCTCCGTCTTTGAGGTGGTCGTGCCGGACGGTCTCCGCACCGGGCGGAAGCTCAACCTGGTAGATCCCGAATGCGCGAACGCCGAGCGCCTCTCCGACGCCCTTGTCGTACTGACTCGCCGCTGGATGCGGGCCTGGAGCCGGCGTGATCGAGGCGGCGTCAATGATGGTGTAGGTCATCCCAGGCATCGTGCAGGACTGGCGTAGCCGGTGCGCCGCGAAGCGGTCGCCCACGTGGTCACGGTCTTCCGCGCCTCGGTGATTGAGTTTCTGGAGCGCCAGGCCGCAACAGATGAGGCAGCGCCGGCTAGCGCGCTCTGCCCCGCGGGGCCGAACTCGCTGTCGCCTGGGGTTCACCGCCGCTAGCGACGAAATCGACACACAATCGTGACACCCGCGGCGGGGAATCGGCGGGCGCAGGCGATACCTACTCCTCAGTGGGTGAAGAGTCGAACATCACGAGATTGCGGGCAGTCCTCCACTGCGTGCCCCGATGGGTTTGGTGGACGACTGTCGTGTTGGTCGCCGGGGCGGTCGCCGCAGTGGCGAGGGTGGGGCCGTCTGGGGTCGGGCCTGGATCCGAGAGACGGTCGGCTCGCGTTGGGGCTCGGTCTGCGCGAGCACCGGCTCACGTGGGCGCTCGCGGCCGGTCTCAGTCGGAACCGGCTCACGTGGGCACTCGCGTTCGGTTTGAGTCCGAGCGAGTGCCGGCTTCAGACCGGCCGCCGATGACGGGCGAGAAGGGCCGGCGATCAGGCCCGCCGGTCGTGCGCGGCCAGCCCGCAGGCGCCCGCCCCGCGGCCCAGCAGTTCTTGGACAGCTACCTGCGCTGCGCCTATGGCCACCATTCGGCATTCGCGGCGAGCGCTGTTGCGCCGCAGTTGCGGCATCAGCTGAGGTGCGACGGCCCCGAGGTCACGCCGGTCGACCGTCGGCGTCGTCCAAAGGTCGGGGCGGTGCAGCTCAGCGCCAGACGGCCGGGAGTGGCGATCGCGACCGCGACGATCGAGGACGGCGGGATCACCGTCTACCCGCTTCGCTTCACGCTCATAAAGCAGGCCGGGCGTTGGGTGGTCGATGACGTCGCGGCGGGTTGATTCCGGGTGGTCGGCGGGGCGCGCAAGTGGACCGTGGCGCTCCTGTTCGCGGGCGCCACGGGATTCCCGCTGCTGCTCGCCGGTGGAGCGCTGTTCATATCCCTGCTCGCTCGTCAGGGTTGCTCGGGCGGGCCGAGCACCACCGACACTCCGTCGGGGGTGGCGGAGCACGAGATTCCGCCCCGCTTGCTTGCGATCTACCAGCGGGTCGGGGCCGCGTACAGACTCCCGTGGGAGATCCTGGCTGGAATTGGCAAAGAGGAGTGCGATCAAGGTCTCGATCCCGACGCTTCGTGCACGCCCCAGCCCGGGGCGACCGGTCGCGGGGTGGCGAACTTCGCTGGGGCCTCTGGGCCGATGCAGATCGGAGTCGGTGGAGCGGCCGGCGACGAGTACGACCCGCTGCGCCGCCTCCTGCCCGATCCGGCGCTGGGGCCTCACGATCCGACCACGGCGGTGGAGCTCGCGGCGTTGGTCTTGGTCAAGGACAAAGGGGCGCCGGTGGGCAAGCCGATCGATGCCTACGGCGATTACGTGCGGGCCTACAACGGGTCAGGTCCACTGGCGGAGGCATATGCCGCCAGGGTGCTGGCCGACGCGCACGCGTATGAGGGCGCGGGCATGACACTGGTCGCTGCGGGCGCCGGCACCTCAGTGGGTGGGTGCGTTGGCGCTCCGGGTGAGCTCACCGCCGCGTCCGGCGCTTACATCAACCCCTTCGCGGGCGAGGCCTGGGGGCTGTCACGAAACGACCAGGGTGTCGACTATGACCCGCTGCGGGTCGAGCCGATCAGGGCGATCGGCGCCGGCACGATCGTGGGGATCGGCTCGTGGGGAAGCTACGGGCCGTGGTTTGACTACAAGCTGGCCGCCGGTCCATTGGCGGGCAGGTGCATCTATGTGGCCGAGCACATCGGGAGCATCCTTGCGCCGGGGACGCAGTTCAATGCCGGAGACACGCTCGCGATCGCCTACCCCGGTCCCGATTGGACCGAGTGGGGCTGGGCGAAAGCGCTCGACACCCCGGCGGTGACCTGGTCGCAATGCGGGTGCACGGAGGAGGACAACGTCAACCCTGGCGGGCGGGCATTCGCGCGTTTTCTTCGCAGCCTGGGGGCGAGGACCGAGCAGGATCCCGGGCCCGGACCGATGTACGCCGGAGGCTCATGCTGACTGCCGGTTGCGCGATGTCCTACCCCGGAGCGATGTACACGGAAGGCTCATGCCGGTATGCGAGTCAAGCCGCGCGCGAGAGCGCCGCGGCGAGCTTTCGTCGTGCGCGGTAGATAGCTTGCGCAGCGGCCTTCGGAGTGCCTCCGAGCTGCTTTCCGAGCAGCGTGTGGCTGTGACCGTTGAGCGTGCCTGCCAGCGCTGCCCGCTCGCTCCGGGTAAGGGTGGGGAGGGCGCTCACCAGGCACTGGAGCTCTTCGCGCACGAGCAGGCGATACTCGGGATCGGTGCACGCATTGGACGGGCTGATGCGCGGCGCGAACGAGCCCATCGGCGCCGCGGGCGAGCATGTGCGCGCCGCGGGCGAGCTCATGCGGGCAGCGGAGGAGCTGATGCGCGCATTGAACGAGCTTGACCCGGTCTCGACGCCTTCGATCGGCAGCGCACGGTTGAGCGCCTGGTGCTTTTGGCTGCACGCGGTCTCGAGGGCGCGCAGAGCCTGGTTGGTCATGCAGCGATCAGCGAACGGGGCGAACGGGCCCCGCTCGGGCTCCCACTCGCGCACCGCGGCGAGCAGGCCGATTCGGGCTTCCTGTGCGAGATCCTCGAACTGGCAGCACGGTGGCAGCTGCAGCCGTCGCACGACCCGGTGCACCAGAGGCTCATAGCGGCGTATGAGCTCCTCCTGGGCGCGGTGGTCGGCGTCGAGCAGGCGGCGCGCAGATGAGCGGGCGACAGCCATCGACGCACCGTAGTCGCAGCTATCAACGGTTAATCATCTTTGACACAGGACCGATGGTGAATTGACACAGCAGCGAGACACGGTGCGCGCTCCGGCACCCTGACATGAGCCACTTGCAAGCTACTGGGCACGTGGACCGGCGCAGCCCACGCCCGCGGAGATCTGATTTCAGGCGCTGACCGTCACACTCCGCTTCCGCTGGACACGGGGGTGGTTTAGGGGGATGATGTGCGCGGTCGGTCGTCGGGCTGGGCGTCGACCGGTCGATGGCGCATGTGAACGCGAGCAGATTGGGGCAGCAGATGCCGGATGGGCGTGAGAGGAATAGTCTGGATCGTCGTGGCTTTTTGATCGGGCTCGGCGGCCTGGGAGTCGGGTTGGTCTCGGGCTGTGGCGCCTCGGGCGCCACCACGAGCGCCGGCAAGTCCGCCGCGCGCAAGACCACCAAGGCGGTGGAGGTTGCCGCGAAGACGCCACGGACGCTCCAGCAGGCGATCCGCGGGCATGTGTTCCTGCCCGGCAAGCCGGGGTTCAAAGGTGCAGCTCACGTCTATAACCCGCGCTTTGACAACATCCTGCCGAAGGCGGTCGCGCGTCCGATCGACTCGGTGGACGTGCAGAACGCGATCAAGTTCCTGGTCGCTCACAACACGCCGGTACGCGCGCGCTCGGGCGGTCACAGCTACGCCGGTTATTCGACGCTGTCCAACGGCGTGGTGCTGGATCTGCGCCGCTTGAACCAGGTCAAGGTCAACAAGCGGGCGGGAACCGCGACCATCGGTGCGGGCGCCCAGCTCATCGACATTTACGCGGGGCTGGCGAACCAGGGAGCCACAATGCCGGCCGGCTCCTGCCCTTCGGTCGGGATGTCGGGCGTGACGTTGGGTGGCGGGTTTGGCCTGGCAGGACGCCGTTTCGGGCTCACCGCGGACAACCTTCTCGGTGTAAAGATCGTGACTGCCGACGGCCGCCTGCGGACCGTCAACAAAAATACGGATGCCGATCTGCTGTGGGCGTTGAAGGGCGGCGGCGGCGGCAACTTCGGCGTCGTTACGGAATTCACGTTCAAGGTCTATCCCTTGCCCGCCAGCGCCGTGTACTTCAATGTCACGTTCCCGTGGTCGTCGGCGAGCGAGGCGATCGCCGCATGGCAGGCGTGGGCGCCACATACGACGGATAAGATCACCTCGATCCTGCACGTGGGCTCTGGGCGCCCTCCGACGATCAACGCCAACGGCCAGTATTTGGGGTCGTCGTCGGCGCTGCCGGCGCTGCTGAAGCCACTGCTCAACGTGCGCGGCGCGCGGCTGGTCACGAATCTGTCCATGAAGTATCTGGAGCTTCAGCTCCTGCTGGCTGGCTGCTCGAACAAGTCTGTGGAGCTGTGCCACACGGTCGGTGCCGCGCCGCACGGAACTCTGCCCCGCAATGTGTTCAACGCCAAATCCGACTACGTCGCCAAGCCGCTCTCGAAGGCGGGGCGAGCTGCGATGATCGCTGCGGCCGAGACATTGGGCGCCGGCGCGCTTTTGTGTGACTCCTATGGCGGCGCGCCGAATCGCGTCTCTCCGACCGCGACCGCGTTCGTACACCGCGACCAACTGTTCTGCATCCAGTACTACGGGAGCGGCTCCACTGCGGCCTGGATCAACCAGGCGTGGCACAAGATGCGCCCGTATGTGTCAGGGCAGGCGTATCAGAACTACATGGACCCGAACCTGAAGAGCTGGAAGAAGGCTTACTACGCGCAAAACTGGAACCGCCTGGTGGCGACTCGCAAGCGCGTCGACCCGCACCATTACTTCAAGTTTCCCCGGGCGATCGGGTAGAGCTGACAGCGGTTAACGACGCGGCCGCAGGCGCCGTTACGACGGTGCCGCAAGCGCTGTTACGAGGCGCTTGCAGCCGCCGTCACGCAGCGCCGGCGAGGCTGCTCAAGGTCGCCGGGTGACCGAGGCATGCGGTCAGGCCCTTGTGGACCTGTGCCGGAGACGGAGGGTCGGTGGCGAACAGCTGCGGCAGGCTGACCGACTGCAGATGACGCCTATGCAGCACCGGCAGGAGCGTGGTCAGCGCCCGGATCGTCTGCCCGCGGTTCTCGTGCATGAGGATGATCGCGCCGGGCCGGAGGTCTGACTCGACGTTCTTGACGATCCCGGCCCAGTTGGCGCCTAGCGAGTCGCGGGAGTCCATCGACCACATGATGTCCAGCAGTCCCAGGTGCCGGGCGATGTGATTGACGGTGACATCCTGCGCGCCATAGGGCGGCCGGAAAAGGTCGACCTGCTGACCTGACTCGCGCTCGATCAGCCGCTTGTTGGTCTCGAGCTCGGAGCTCACCTGAGCCGGAGGAAGCTCGGCCAGATCCGGGTGAGTGAACGTGTGGTCACCGAGCGTTCCGACCCTCAGCTCCCGCTTTAGCCAGCCAGGCCACGCCTCGATGGCTCTGCCGACGACGAAGAAGGTCGCGCGCTCGTGCGCCGCAGCGAGCTTCTTGACCGCGTAATGGGTGTACACGCCGGGCCCGTCATCGAACGTGAACGCCAGGTCGCGGCCGCGATGGCCCCCGCAGTACACGGGCAGCGCGAGCCTCGCCAGCCTATGGATGGTCGCGTTGCCCCGGGCATAGAGAGCGTTCAGCCGCTGGCGGCGAGCCACGGGGCCGGAGAACGCCACCCTCTTCGGCGACGAGGTTTTCCTCCTGGCGACCGGCTCCGGCGCACGTGTCCCGTGGTTTGTGCTGCCGGTCACGATCACAACCACGATCGCCACCACCAGCGCCGCCAGCAGCGCGGAGAGAGCCCTCGTTCGCTGCCGGTGCAGTCGGGCCCTGCTCCTGGCGCGGCGGGCGGCAATGTGATCGGGAAGCTGCGCCATCCCCGGCACGAATGTACGCATGATGGCGGGAGGCCGCGCCGCTTCCGCCGTCTGACGTCGGCGCCGGAGCTGCAGGCGCCGGAGCTGCAGGCTACGCGAAGCGTGGGCGCAGGATCTCGCGCAACCGGCGCACCCGCCACGCGCCTGCGCGCCGGGCTCCCAGCAGATGATTCTCCCGCGCGCGAAGCAGCTCGACCGCGTCCGCCGTGGAGACGAACGGGTCGGCCACGACGCGCCCGTCCTGCAGCGAGAGCGCGGCGATGGCCTCGCCGTCGCGCAGCGCGAGGAGCACCTCGCCCTCGAGCGGCGGTGCGTCGTCCAGGGCGGCGAGACGCCGCACGCGGTGTGCCTCGTCGGGCTGGGCGAGGCGCAGAGCAATTGTGGGAGCCCGCGCGGGCACCGTCTGCGCCGGCAAGGTCTGCGCCGGCACCACGTCCACCTCCGGCTCACTGACGTGGCCACGGCGCCACTCATCGGCGGCTCGGCGCAGATCGGCCTGGTGCTCGGTTGCGGCTATGGCATTGATCGAAATCATGATCTTCTCCTCTCGTTCGACAGCAAGCATCATGCGCCTAAGCCGGGCTGCGCACATCGGGCAAACGGAGCGAGCTAAGGACCCAAACCCCTTACATCGGCGCGCCAGGGCCTTACCGATCGCCGACGTGCGCACCACCTGGTGCGCGCGGACGCGGTGCGGGCTGAGCGCAGACGCGGGGCGCGACAGACGCGCGGGCCAAGTCCACGCGAGACAACGGCGACGCACAGAGCACCGACCTGCAAAGCGTGGAGGATCCGCAGGCGCCGTTGGGATCTTCCACGTTCGTCCCGCCAGCGGTGCATCCCGTGGAGGATCCGAGGAGAGCGCCCGAGTTTTCCACGGACTGACCGGGGTGGGCAAACCGCGCAAGCCGGCGCAGACCGCCTGAGCCCGCCTTTGTTAAGGCGCGACAGCTGTCTCACAAACGAGCCGCTCCTCGAGAGCCACGAGGGCCGGCTGGTGGCCTGTCATTTCCCGCTGGAAGCCGAGCCGCGCGAAGCGCGCCCGCTGGAAGGCGAGCCGCGCGAAGCGCGCCCGGTTCAGGTCGTCGTGGGCCAGCCGAGCAGCTGATCGAGCAGCGCGTCGTTCCAGGTGGCCAGCGCCCGCGCCCGCTGCGTGTAGGGGTGAAGCGGGTACTCGAGCGTGAACCCGATCGCGCCGGTCACCTGCTGGCAGGCGGCACACGCCTCAGCCACCGCGACCCCGGCATGACTGAGCGCATCACCGTCCGGGGTCTCGCACAACTCGGCAAGCAGCCGCACCCCGCGCACCGCGGTCGCCGCGCCGGCCAGTAGCTGCTGGACCGGCGCCAGTCCAGCCAGGGTGCCCCCGAAGGCCCGGCGCTGGCGCACGTAGTCAACGGTCAGGTCGAGCGCTCCCTGTCCGAGGCCGGCCAGGTACCCCACGCCGGCCGAAAGCCACGCGCCCAGCGCAGGGCGCCACGTCTCCAAAGCCACCGGGACCGCCTCGCCCAACGCCAGCACCCGGTGTACGTCGAGCCCTTCGGCAGAAGGACACTGCTCCGACCGCAAAACCGGGCGGCGCACCACCGCGCCGTCCACCACCACGACGGCCAGGCGCTCGGAACCGCTGACCGAGCGAACCAGGTCGCCGACCAGCACGCTACCGCCCAGCAGGCGGTCGATCTCATGCACCGGCGCGAGCTCCCGGCCGAGCTCCACCGCGCCCAGGCCTGCGCACGGCGCAAGGTCCTCGTCCTCGGCGAGCGTCTCCCAGCCAAGCTCGTCCAGCGAAGCGGTGAGCTTGGGCCAGGCGCCAATACCGACCTCCCCCGGCGTCCAGCCACGTGCATCGTCCGTCTCAAACCGCCCCAGCACCCCGGCGACGCTCTCGGCAAACGCCCGCGCCTCGGACCGGTCATCGCTCACGCCTGTGGTTGGCGGCACTGCGCCAGCACCTCCTCAGTGTGCTCGCCAAGCGCGGGGACCGCGCGCCGGGGCGGGGTCACGAGGCCATCGAGCTTGAACAGCGAGCCGAGCAGCTTCACCTGACCTGCGGGCTCGTGCTCGATGGTCTGCACCAGGCCGTTGGCCCGCACCTGGTCGTGTTCGTAGAGCTGATCCAGGAGGCGGACCTCGGCCGCCGGCGCGCCCGCGCAGCGAAAGCGCTGCACCCACACGGCGGCGGGCTCCGCCGCCACGCGCCGCTCGAACTGCGACACCAGCGCCAGGCGCTGCTCGCGCTCGGCCGCGCTGGCCGCAGGGGCCTGCGGGTTGGCCGCCCAGGGATCCGCGAGTCCCAGCACCGCGGCGGCGGCCAGGCGTTGGCGCTCGTGCAGGCAGGCCAGCACGAAGAACCCGTCGGCCGCCGCGTAGGCGCGGTAGTAGGGCTCGAGCTCGTTCTCGGCGCGCTGGGCCCGGGCATGGCGCTCGAGATCATCGGGGGTGGCCAACGGCGGCCCCGCGGAGCGCAGCTCCCGTGCACCCCGATCGAGTTGCTCGACCGACACGAAGCGCTGCGCCTGAACCGCCAGCGCGGCGCCGAGCAGCGATACCTCGAGACCGCCCGCGGCGCCATCGCGCGAGCGTCCCACGAGCCCGCTCAGAACAGCGACCGTCGCCAGCAGCCCGGCCGTGAAGTCGGCCATGGCGATCCCTCCGGCGCGCTGGGGAACCGAGTCGGACCCCTCGGCGTTGGCCAGCAGCAACCCGGAAAGCGCCTGGGCGACGAGGTCAAACGCGGTCAGCTCCGCCTCCGGTCCGTCACTGCCCAGCGCCGACACACAGCACCAGACCGCGGCCGGATTTACCTCGCGCACGGTTTCGCGGTCGAGCCCGAACAGCCGCGCGCGCGCCGGGGGCATGTTGTGCAGCACGACGTCGGCGGTCCGCAGGAGCGCCCGGCTGGCCCGCCGGCCTTCCTCGTCCTTGAGGTCGAGCACGACCGAGCGCTTGTTGCGGTTCAGCGAGTAGAAGTAGCGGCTCTCGCCATCGGCGAACGGCTCATAGCGACGCCAGGCATCGCCGGCGGGTGGCTCGACCTTGATCACGTCCGCACCGAGGTCGGCGAGCAGCATGCCGGCGAACGGGCCGGCCACGTACTGGGCGTACTCGAGCACCCGGATCCCGTCCAGGGGAAGTGTGGCGCTCATCGGGGCGGAAACCCTTCCAGGGGAAGTGCGGCTCCAGGGGTCATCGCGGCGGAAACCCCAGCTCGCGTCTGGCGATCACCGCGCGCTGGATCTCCGCGGCGCCGCCAGAGATCGTGGTGGCCAGCGCGGCCCGCTGAAAAGCGGCCACCCGGCCGCGAAGGGTGCCCACACCCTCCTCGAGCAACCCCTCGGGACCCAGCAGCTCGACAGCGAAGGCGGCGACGTGCTGCATGAGCTCGGCGACCGACAGCTTGGCCATCGAGCTTTGAGCGCTGGCGGGGCGACCTGCTTGCAGCAGCTCCGCCGCCCGCCTGCCATGCAGCCGCGCCGCCGTCGCGGCTCCGCGCAAGCGGCTCAGCGTCCGCCGCGAGTGCCGGTCCTGCGCCAGCGGAGCCAGGGCATCGAGCAGCCAGAACACGGTGCCCACCTTCTCGCTGGTCACCCGCTCGTAGTCGAGCGTGCCCATCAGCACCCGCCAGCCCCCGTGCAGCTCACCCACCAGTTGATCACAAGGGATCTCGACATCGTCGAGCTCGAGCTCGCCGATCGTGCCTCCGCCGAGCGTGCGGTGGGTGCTGACCGTGATCCCGGGGGTGCCGATGTCGGCCACCAGCACCGAGATGCCGCGATGTCGCTCGCGGTCGGGGTCGGTACGGACGGCCAGATAGACCCAGTCGGCGTACTCGGCGCTCGAGGTCCAGATCTTGCGGCCGCTGACCACGAACCTATCGCCGTCGCGACGGGCGCGGGTGCGCAGGCTAGCCAGATCCGAGCCGGCATCGGGCTCAGAGAAGCCCTGGCAGAACAGCATCCGTCCGGCGGCGACTTCCGGGATCAGTCGCTCTGCAACGAGCGATCTGCGAACCGCGAGCAGTGCATTGCCGATCGTCTTGACCGACAGCAGATAGCCGGACAGCGGCAGCCACCGATAGCCGAAGCGCTCCTCGCAGGCCAGCGTGTGCAGAGAGCTCAGGCCGCGGCCTCCGAGCTCGCGCGGCCAGTGGAACCCGATCCACCCATTCGGCCCCCAGGGCTCGGTACACCGGCCGGCGAGTCGCCGTCGGAGGGCATCCCCTGATAGCGCAGCTGCGGCTCGCCGGCGACCACGTCCGAGAGCGAACGGCGAAGGCATCCGCGGCCTCGGACAGCGCCTCAACGCTCGCGTCCGTCCCCACCGCTGCGTCAAGGGTCACCGGTGGGCCTCGGGCGACGCTCATCTCCCGGTCGATCTCCCGCGCCGCTTGCCGCAGGCCGCGCGTCAGCTGATCGCGAAACTCCGGCGTGGCCCGTCCGGAGGGCAGCGACACGTTGATCGCTCCGGTGCCGGGCCCGTCGAACCAGCGCACCGGGACGGCGATCGAGACCAGTCCGATCTCGAACTCCTCCTCGGAGATCGACACTCCCGCCTCGCGGATCGCCGCCAGATCGGGGGCGAGCTGCTTCCACCTCGTCAGCGTCCGCTCGGTGCGCCGCTCATAGGGCTCATCGCCGAGCGCGGCACGGGCCACATCCTCGGGCAGCTGGGCCAGCAGGCACTTGCCCAGCGCGGTGCAGTGGGCGGGCAGCCGCATACCGACCATCACCTGGGAGGTCAGCAGCCGATCGCCCGACTGGCTCAGCAGATAGACGATCTCGGGGCCCTGGAGGATGGCCACGTTCACGGTCTCGTGCACGTCGGAGGCCAGCCGCAGAAGGTGGGGGCGAGCCAGCTCGGGCAGTCGCATGCCGGCCATCAGCGCCGGCACCAGGTGAGCCATCTCCAGGCCCAGCCGCAGCCGCCGCGTAGCCGGGTCGCGATCCAGCCAGCCGCGCTCGGTGAGCAGCGCGGTCAGACGGTGGACGGTCGGCATGGGCAGTCCTAGGGCCTGGGAAATCTCCTTTTGCGAGAGCTCTGGGGCCGAGCCGGCAAACAATTCGAGCACGTCGAGTCCGCGGGCCAGGGTGCCAACTGAATTTTCTCCAGTTGAAACTTGCTTTCGCATATCGATAGCATTACTCTAGCCGTCTCGATGAGCCCCCGTCAATCCCACGCGGCTTTGGAGCAGGAGAGCGCGCGCCCGGTGCGGGTGATCGAAAACGACTGGATCGAGCTGCCCGACGGCATCCGGCTGGCGATCCGTGTCTGGCTGCCGGAGGATGCCCCCGCCCGGCCCGTCTCGGCGATCCTCGATTCGGTGCCCTACCGCAAGGGCGACGGGACGGCGATCGGAGACGCGGCCTGGGGGACCTACTTCGCCGCGCACGGGTTCGCCTACGCGCGCGTGGATCTGCGCGGCAGCGGCGACTCCTCGGGGATCCTCGAGGACGAATACTCAGAACAGGAGCAACGCGACGTCGAGCAGGTGATCGCCTGGCTCGCCGATCGTCCCTGGTGCACGGGGGCGGTGGGCATGATCGGCGTCTCCTGGGGCGGGTTCGCGGCGCTCCAGATGGCCGCCCGCCACCCCGAGCAGCTGCGCGGGGTGGTGCCCATCCATGCCAGCGACGACCGTTACTCAGACGACGTCCACTACATCGGCGGGTGCGTGTCGGCGATGGACATGAGCCAGTGGGCGACGTCGATGCTGGCCTACCTCAACCAGCCGCCCGACCCGGCGGTGGTCGGGCCCGGCTGGCGGGAGGCCTGGCGCGAGCGGCTGGAGAAGGCCAGGCCGTTCATCGAGCCGTGGCTTTGCCATCAGCGCCGCGACGCCTACTGGCGCCAGGGCTCGGCGTGCGAGGACTACGGCGCGATCCGCTGCCCGGTGTTTGCGGTAGGTGGCTGGAGCGACGGCTACCGCGACATGGTCTTCCGCGTCGTCGCGCACGTGTCGGCGCCGGTGCGCGGGCTGATCGGCCCCTGGGGGCACACCTGTCCCGAGGACGGGAAGCCGGGTCCGGCGATCGGCTTTCTGCAGGAGTGCATGCGCTTCTTCGCCGCCAGCCTCGACGGGGCCGACAATGGCTTCTTCGACGAGCCGCGCCTGATCAGCTACATGCAGGAGCCGGTGGCTCCGGCCGGCTCGTATGCCCAGCGAGCGGGGCGCTGGGTGGCCGACCCCTCGTGGCCGTCTCCGGCCGTCGCCCGCTGGACGCATGTGGTGGGCGCATACGCCTTACACGATCCACAAGACCGCCCAGGTAACACCCAGACGAGGAGCCTGCGCGGGCTGCAGGCCACCGGCGTCGACGGCGGCGTCTGGTGCGGCGACGGCAGCCCCGCGGACTTCGCGCTCGACCAGCGTCCCGACGACGGCGCGTCGCTGTGCTGGGACAGCGCGCCGCTGACCGAGCGCGTCGAGCTGCTGGGCCCCGGCGAGGCCCGGCTGCGGATAAGCGTCGATAAGCCGCAGGCGCTGATCGCGGTGCGAGTCTGCGACGTGGCGCCCGACGGGCGGTCCACGTTGGTGGCGCGTGGCCTGCTGAACCTGAGCCGCCGGGAGGGGCATGACCGCAGCGTCCCCATGCCCATCAACCAGCCAACCAACGTCAGGGTCCCCTTGCAGTCGACCGCCTACGCGATCCCCGCCGGGCACCGGCTCCGGCTCGCGGTGTCCAACACCTACTGGCCGTGGGCCTGGCCGTCCCCCGAGCCGGCCACGCTGACCGTGCACTGCGGGACCGGACAGCACGCTGTCGCTCCCCCGCCGGCGGCCGACCGAGCTCGACGCCGAGCTTGCACCCTTCGGGCCGCCCGAACGCGGCACCCCGCTGGCCAGCGAGACCACGATGCTGCGCGACGGCGGCCGACGCCTGCGCCGCAACCTGTCAAACGGGGAGGTCGAGGTTGAGTTCGACTGGCATGGCTCGCGGACCAAGATCGTCGCCACCGATACCGAGATGGGCGAGGAGAACGTCACCACCTACCGCATCGTCGAAGGAGAGCCCCTGTCGGCCACCGTGATCTGCCGCGTGATGACCTCGCTCACGCGTCCGGGTCAGAACACGCGGACGCAGGCCACCAGCACAATGACCGGTGACGCCGAAAGCTTCACCGTGACCACGACGCTCGACGCCTTCGAGGACAACGTCCGGGTCCACAGCCGCACCCAGACACATCGCTTTCCCCGCGACGGAGTCTGACGATGACACTCACCGAGCCACCCACGCAGACCCCCGGACGCGAGACCGTGCCCTGGTCCTGGTACTCGGATCCCGCGATCCTGGCCCTCGAGATGGATCGGGTCTTCCGCTGCTCGTGGCAGTACGCCGGCCATCTCGGAGAGCTCCAGGGCCCCGGCAGCTACTTCCCCTCGGCCACCGGGCCGGTGCCGATCGTGATCACGCTCGACCGCGAGGGCGTGTTGCGGGGCTTTATCAACATCTGCCGCCACCGCGGTGCGATCGTGGCCCCCGAGGCCCGGCGGCGGGCGACCCTGCAGTGCCCCTACCACGCCTGGACCTATGGCCTGGATGGCCGCCTGCGCGCAGTGCCGCGGAGTGGCGATGATCCCGCGCTGAACTCGGATTGCCGGGGGCTGGCGCCAATATCGGTGGACACCTGGGGGCCGTTCGTGTTCGCCAACCCCGATCCCCAGGCGCCGCCGCTGCCCGACGCGCTCGACGACCTGCCGGAGATCGTCGCCGAGCACGAGCTCGACATCGACGCGCTGCGCTTCCACCGTCGAGTGCACTACCAACTCCAAGCCAACTGGAAGATCGCGCTCGAGAACTACCTCGAGTGCTACCACTGCCAGGTCAACCACCCGGTCTCGTCGACGTGATCGACGAGCGCCGGCTGGAGCTGCGCACCCACGGTCTGCGCACCAGCCAGTTCGCGCCCGATCCATCCGCGTTCCCTGGACGGTCGCGGCCCGATCGACGCCCGCGGTGAGGTGGGCGCGGCCCAGAACCATCTGTGGTTTCCGACGCTGAAGTTCAACGTGCTTCCCGGCCACCCGAACCTGTCGATCGGCCCCCTGTGGCCAACCGGACCGGAAACCTGCGCGGGCTATCTCGACTACTGGTTCGGCGACGGCGTCGACGAGGAGTGGATCGACGAGGTGTTCACGCTCGACACCCAGATCGGGGCAGAGGACACCGCGCTGGTTGAGGCCGCGCAGACAGGCACCTCGGCGGGGATCATCGAGCGCGGCTGGGTGCTCGGCGGGGCGGAGGCACTCATCGGCTACTTCCAGGATTACCTGCGCGAACGGCTCGGGGCTGATCAACCATGAGCGTTGGCGAGGACCTGGCACTCGCTGACTCGCTCACGGCGCAAGCCGCGGATGTCCTGAGCGCCCTGCTGCGGATCGATACCTCGAATCCGCCCGGGAACGAAACGCCGGCCGCCGAGCTGCTGGCCGCCTACCTCGCCGACAACGGGGTGCCGTGCGAACTGGTGGCGCGCGACCCGGCGCGCGCCAACGTGGTGGCCCGGCTTCCCGGCGGAGGCGGGCCGTCGCTGATGCTGCTCGGCCACACCGACGTGGTTCCGGCCGACGCCGACCAATGGCGCCATCCTCCGTTCGCCGGAGTCCGTGACGACGATGGCTACATCTGGGGACGGGGCGCCTGCGACATGAAGAACGAGGTCGCCACGCGTGCCGTGGCGTTCGCGGCGATCGCTCGCTCGGGCATCGCGCTGGACGGCGACCTGGTGTTCGTCGCGGTCGCCGACGAGGAGAACGGCACCGCCCAGGTGGGCATGTCCTGGCTGGTCAACGAGCGGCCCGACCTGGCTACCGATTACGTGCTCAACGAGGGCGCCGCCGAGCGGCTGGAGCTCACCGACGGGCGGACCGTGGTGACGATCAACATCGGCGAGAAGGCGGCCGCGGCGGTGCGGGTCACGGCCCTGGGGACGCCCGGTCACGCGGCGGCCCCCTACGACACGCCGCATGCCATCCCGGTGCTGGGCGAGCTGATCTGCCGGCTCGCCGCCTATCGTCCGCGGCGCCGTGTGCTACCCGCCACCGAGGCGTTGCTGGAAAGCCTCGTGGGGCCGGTCGGCGGCGACCTCGATGATGCCATCGCCCGCGCGGTGGCACTGCATCCGGCCCTGGGCGAGCTCGTGGCGCCGCTGTTCAGCACCACGATCGCGCCGACCCGGCTGCGCGGTTCCACCGCCCTCAACGTGCTTCCCGGCCGAGCCAGCGTCGATTGCGACTGCCGCATCCTGCCCGGCACCACCGAAGCGCAACTACTCGCCGAGCTCGCCGAGGCGCTGGGCGACGATCTTCCGTACGAGCTCGAGCTGCTCGAACCCCCGACCGGCGGCACGATCTCGCCGGTCGACACACCGCTGCTCGACGCCTGCCGCGCCTTCCTCACCGCTCACGACCCCGGCGCAATCCTGTTGCCCACGATCTCCACCGGCTTCACCGACTCTCACTACCTGAGGGCGGCATTCGGCTCGATCGCGTACGGATTCTGGCCGGTCCGGAGCACTCCCTACGAGGTGACGGCGGCCGGGGTTCATGGTCACGACGAGCGCATCCACGTCGACGACCTCGGCTACGCGACGCTGTTTCACATCGAGCTGTGTCGTTCGTTGCTCGGGATGGAAGGCCAGGCCGGGTCGGACGTGGCCGATGAACCCACCAGCAGTGCACCTCTCGCTTGACACCATGACGCTCCCGCTTCTAGATTGCCCAGCTCATATTCCTGGGGAAGAGGATTGAAATGAATCATTGCCGCAGTGTCGCCTCCGCCAAGGATCGGCGAAGCACCTGGACCTATGTCAGTCTCGCCAGCACCGGACGACGGGCGCTCACAGCTCTGGTTCTGGTGGTCATAGCCGTGCTGGCGCTGAGCGCCTGCGGAGGCTCCGGCGGCAGCAGCGGCGGCGGCGTAACGGGCTCGCTGACCTCCCCGGGCCAGTACGGCAAGTTGCCTCCGCCCGGCACGCCGACGCACGGCGGCACGATCACCTACGGGCAGCTCAACGGCCTGACGCCGAACTACATCTTCCCGATCGTCCCCTCTGGTAACGCGAGCACCTACACCGAGCAGTGGCAGCAGATCATGTGGCTGCCGCTCTACAACAACTTCGCCTACGGGAGCTCCCCGGGAGTCAACTACAAGCTCAGCGTGGGCAAAAAACCGGTGTTCAGCGACGGCGACAAGACCGTCACGATCCAGCTCAACCAGGGCTACAAGTGGAGTGACGGCAAGCCCGTCGACGCCCAGGACCTGCTGTTCGACATCGCGCTGCTCAAGGCCGCCGTGCAGGAGAGCGCTGCCAACTGGACGGCGTTCACACCGGGCTACTTCCCTCAGAGCCTCGCCAGCGTTACCGCGACCGGCCCCTACACGGTCGTCATGCACCTCAAGCGCGCCTTCAACCCGGGCTTCTTTCTCAACAACCAGCTTGCGTCCGAAGTCTTCGCGCTGCCGAGCCGCGACTGGAACGTCGCCTCAGCCGGCGGGCCGCACCTGAACTGGAATGTCCCCGCGAACGCCAAGAAGATCTACGACTACCTGGGCAAGGCCGGCGGCCAGGTGGGGACGTTCTCCTCAAACCCGCTGTGGAAGATCGCCGACGGGCCGTTCGTGCTCTCGAGCTTCAGCCCCGTGACGGACTCATGGACGCTGAAGGCAAACCCGAATTTCGGAGGGACTCCCAAGCCGCGCATCGACACGCTCCAGGGTGTCACCTATACCGGGATCACCCCGATGCTGAACGCGATGCGCACCGGCAGCCTCGACGTCGGAACGGTCGACTTCTCCCAGCTCACCGACGTCTCCAGCCTCAAGAGCCAGGGCTACAGCGTGTTCGGCTTGCCCGACTTCGGCTGGGCCGGGGTGATCTGGAACTTCAAGAACACCGTCAACCATTTCGACAAGATCATCAAGCAGCTCTACTTCCGCCAGGTGATGGCGATGCTGGTCAACGAGCCGGCGATCATCGCAGGGATCTACCACGGCGCCGCGGGGCTCGCTTACGGCCCGATCCCGACGGTCCCCAAGACGGCCTACGTGCCGACCAACGCGGTCAAGCCGCCCTACCCCTACAACCCCAAGAAGGCGGTGTCGATCCTCAAGGCCCACGGCTGGCACGTGGTCCCCAACGGGCAGACCACCTGCGCCAACCCGGGCACCGGCCCCAACCAATGCGGCGCCGGGATCCCCAAGGGAACGCCGATCTCCTTCCCGTGGGCCACCGAGACGGCCGCCGCCGGGCCGTACATCCCGCTCACCGACGAGGCCGTCACCTCTGAGGCCAAGCAGGCCGCGGGAATCAACGTCCAGCTGTCTCAGAAGACGTTCAACTTCATCGCCTCGAACTACAACGACCCCGACCCGTCGGTGGCCAAGTACATCAACGACTGGGCGGTGGAGAACTTCGGCGGCTACGCGAACCTTCCCTATCCGACCCAGAACGCGATCTTCAACACCGGCGGCTCGTTCAACAGCGGCGCCTACACCGACCCGAAGATGGACCAGCTGATCCACAACTCTGTGTTCGGGTCAGACCCCAACGCGGTGACCAAGGAAGCGTCGTACGAGACGCAGGCACTCCCGGCTCTTTTCTTGCCCAACTACGACCTCATCTACGCGGTCTCAAAGCGGGTCGGCGGCGCGCCGCCCTCGTACCTGGCCCTGACGCAGTACGGACTCTGGCCCCAGTTCTGGTGGGTCAACAAGAAGTAGGAACCCCCGCCAGATAGCCGGCTGCAGCGATGCTCGGGTACATCATCCGCCGGATCCTGATCGCGATCGTGATCACGATCGGGATCGCGGCGATCACGTTTGAGCTGCTGCACCTGATCTCCGGCAGCCCGGTCCACGCGGTGCTCGGCCGCGGTGCGAAGCCGGCTGCGATCGCGGCGTGGAACAAGCAGCACGGCTACGACCGGCCGCTGGTCGCGCAGTTTCTCACCTACCTCGGCAACCTCGCCCACCTCAATTTCGGCTACTCCTACAAGCAGGGACAGAGCGTCGCTCAGCTGTTCAAGGAGAACGCCGGACGCAGCATCTACCTCTCGGGATCCGCGCTGATCCTGTCACTACTGATCGCGATGCCGCTGGGTATCGCCCAGGCCGTCAAGCGCAACAGCCTCGGCGACTACACGATGACCACGTTGACGTTCGTGCTCTACGCGATGCCGCCGTTCTTTTTGGGAATCATCCTGATCGACGTCTTCGCGCTGCACCTGCACATCTTCCCGCCGCTGGTGCCCTCCAACCAGACGTCGACCGGCGCCGCGCTCACCCACCCGCGCAACTACGTGCTCCCGATCGTCACCCTGACCGCGGTCAACATCGCGTCGTTCAGCCGCTACATGCGTTCCTCGGCGCTGGACAACCTGGCCCAGGACTACATCCGCCTGGCGCGCGCCAAGGGGCTGTCGAATCGGGCGGTGCTCTACCGCCACCTGCTGCGCAACGCGTGCCTGCCGATGATCACGCTCGTCGGCCTCTCGATCCCCGACCTGCTCGCCGGCAACCTGCTGGTCGAGGTCCTGTTCAACATCCAGGGCCTGGGCCTTTTGTTCTTCAACGCGCTCCAGAACGGCGACTACCCGATCCTCTTGGCGTACACGATCCTCGGCGGCATCCTGACCGTGCTCGGCAACCTGATGGCGGATGTAGCCGTGACCGTAGCCGACCCAAGGGTGCGAATTTGACCGAGGGCCGTGTCAAACCGCTGGGCGAGGCCGAGGCGCCGCTCAGCCATCCCGACCTGTTCTCGACGGTCGCCGAGGGCGGCGATGTGCAGGCGATCGCCAGCGGCTGGCGGCTGGCCGTGCGCGAGTTCGCCGACAACCGGGTCGCCGTGCTGGGAGTCGCAATCCTCGTCTTCTTCGTGCTGTTCTGCTTCCTCGGGCCGCTCTTCTACCACACCAACCAGTCGCTCACCCAGCCGCTGAACGCCGGGCTGGCGCCGGGGGCGGCCAGCGCGCTGGGCGGCCACGCGGGGATCCTCGGGACCGACGAGCATGGGTTCGACGAGCTCGGGCGGATCATGCTCGGTGGTCAGACGGCGCTCAAGATCGGCTTCTTCGCCGCGCTCATCTCGATCGTGATCGGGACGCTGTACGGCGCCCTCTCGGGCCTGTCGAACCGCCTGATCGACGGGGTCATGATGCGCTTCGTGGACATCGTGTATTCGATCCCGTTTCTGTTCATCGTGCTCGTGCTGGCGACCAAGTTCAGCGCCACCGTGCTCGAGGAGAGCCTGCTGCTCGGCTTCTTCTCGTGGCTGGTGCCGGCGCGGCTGATGCGTGGCGAGGTGCTGACGCTGCGCGAGCGTGATTTTGTGTGGGCGGCGCGAGTGATGGGCAGCCGCCGTTCGCGCCTGGTCTATCGGCACCTGATCCCCAATGCGCTCTCGGTGGTGATCGTCAACGTCACGTTCCTGGTCGCCGATTCGATCCTCGCGCTGGCCTATCTCGGCTTTCTCGGCTTCGGATTGCAGTACCCGGCGGCGTCGTGGGGAGACATGCTGGGCAATGCCGATACCTACATCTCCAACGGCCAGTGGTGGCTGGTCTATCCGGTGGGGTTCTGCCTGGTGGCCGTGGTCATGGCCTGCAATCTGGTCGGTGACGGGCTGCGTGACGCCCTCGACGTGCGGCTGAGGCGGCGCTAGCGATGTCAGGGGAGAACGGCGCCCGCGCGCTCGAGGTGACCAACCTCAGCACCCACATCAAGCTCAGCCGCAGCACCGTTCAGGCGGTCGGAAATGTCGACCTTGCCATTGACCGCGGCGAAACACTCGGCCTGGTCGGCGAATCGGGCTGTGGCAAGTCGATGCTCGGGCTCTCGATCCTCGGGCTGCTCCCGCACGGCGGCAGGATCGTCGAGGGGTCGGTCAAGCTCTCAGGGCGCGAGCTCGTCGGCCTGCCCGACTCGGCGCTCCGCAAGCTTCGCGGCAACGACGTGGCGATGATCTTCCAGGACTCCCAGTCGTCGCTCAACCCGACCAAGAAGATCGGCGAGCAGGTGGCCGAGCCGGTGCGGCTGCACCGCGGGGCATCGCGCCAAGAGGCGCGCGACCGCGCGCTCGAGGTGCTGGAGCTCGTCGGGCTGCCCAGGCCCGCCGAGCGCCTGGAGCAGTATCCGCACCAGCTCTCGGGCGGCCTGCGACAGCGGGTGATGATCGCCGTCGCGCTCGCCTGCGAGCCGAAGGTGCTGCTCGCCGACGAGCCGACCACGGCCCTCGACGTGACCATCCAGGCGCAGATCCTGGCGCTGCTCGACGACCTGGAGGCGCGCCTGGGCATGGCGACGCTGCTGGTCACGCATGACATGGGCGTCGTCGCGGGGAGAACCAACCGGATCAGCGTCATGTATGCCGGACGGATCGTCGAGACGGCGGCGACCGAGCGGATCTTCGGCGGCATGCGCCATCCCTACACCCAGGCGCTGCTGGGCTCGATCCCGCGGCTCGATCAGGACAATCGCGAGGCGCTGGTCAGCATCCGCGGCCTGCCGCCCGACCTCGCCGACCCGCCCCCGGGTTGCCGCTTTGCTCCCCGCTGCCCGCGGGCAACCGATCAGTGCCGCCAGCAGGAGCCACCGCTCACCGGCGAGCGCCCCGACCACCGGTTCGCGTGCTGGCATCCGGTCGACGGTCCGATCGCGAGGCCGAAGGTCTTCGTGCCAGGGCCATCCGATGTTCCCGAGGCAGCGCGCGTAAATGGCCATCTGCTGGAGATCGACAACGTGGTGCGCGAGTATCCGGTCACGGCCGGCGCCATTCTCCAGCGCAAGGTGAACTCGGTGAAGGCCGTCTCCGGCGTCACGCTGCACGTCGGTAGAGGCGAGGCGCTGGGACTGGTAGGCGAGTCCGGCTGCGGTAAGACCACGCTGGGCAAGCTGATCGTCGGTGTCGAGAAGCCCGACACCGGCAGGATCGCACTGGCCGGGCGCGAGGTGTTTCGGATGCGGGGGAGGGGCTTGCGGCGCGCTCGCCGCGACCTGCAGATGATGTTCCAGGATCCCTACGCCTCGCTGGACCCGCGGATGCGGGTGCAGGCGATCCTCCGCGAGCCGCTGGTCATCCAGAGCGTGGGCTCTCGCAAGGAGCAGGACCAGAAGATCCGCCAGCTGCTCGACGAGGTAGGGCTTCCCCAGAACGCGCTCGAGCGATATCCACATGAGTTCTCGGGTGGCCAGCGCCAGCGGATCGCGCTGGCGCGAGTGCTGATGCTCGAGCCCAAGGTGATCGTCGCCGACGAGCCGGTCAGCGCGCTGGACGTCTCGATCCGCTCACAGGTGCTCAACCTGATGAAGCGCCTGCAGGCCGAACATCAGCGCGCCTCTGTGGTGATCTCCCACGATCTGGCGGTCGTCAAGTACCTCGCCGACCGGATCGCGGTGATGTATCTCGGCAAAGTCGTCGAGCTGGGGACGGGGGATGACATCTATCGCCGGCCGGCACACCCCTACACGAGCGCGCTGATCAAGACGATCCCCGTGCCCGAGCCCGCCGCCGAACGAGCGAAGAGTGACGTGGGGATCCGCGGCGAGCTGCCCAGCCCCATCTATCCTCCGTCCGGCTGCCGCTTCAGAACACGCTGCCCACGGGCCCAAGCCCTGTGTGCCGAAAAGGAGCCGCTGCTGCGCCCATTTGGACCTACGCAGCAGGCGGCCTGCCACTTCCCGCTGCGCGAACCGGATGAAGCCGCGGCCGCGGGCGCCGTCGTGGCCGACGCTTGAGCTGCGCGGACAGCGCCCTATCCGGGAGCGAGCTCCATCGCGTCCAGGATGAACGCCTGGACCTCCGCCTCGTAGCGCAGCCGGGCGCTGCGGCCCGATGGCCCGCCGTGGGCCCCGACGCCGAGCTCCGGCCGGAACAGCAGCCGGCAGTCCGCGGTGTCCGTGGCTCGCAGCCTCGCCACCCACTTTGCCGGTTCGTGGATCCCCACCCGCGCGTCGTGCACCGCACCGGTCACCAGCAGCGCCGGCCGGCGGCCGGCCGGCGTATTGTCGTAGGGCGTGTATGACCGCATGCAGGCATAGTCGTCGGGATCGCGCGGATCGCCCCACTCCTCCCATTCGGTCGCGGTCAGTGGGATGGAGGCATCGAGCATCGTGTTGACGCAGTCGACGAACGGAACTTCGGCGACCACCGCTCGCCACCGGTCCGGCCGCATCGAGTACACGGCTCCCTGGAGCAGCCCCCCGGCGGACAGGCCTCGGGAGACGATCCGGCTGCCGTCAACCAGGGCAGGCCCGCCGACGCCCGCCAGCCAGTCGGCCACCGCCAGGTAGTCGCTGAACGTCGTCGGTTTCGCCTGCAGCATGCCCTGGTGCCACCACGTTCGCCCGCCCTCGCCCCCGCCGCGGATGTGGGCAATCGCGTAGACCACGCCGCGGTCCAGCAGCGACGGCAGGCTGCGGTCGAACTCCGGGTCCGAGCAGGCCTCGTAGGCGCCGTAGCCGTACAGCAGGCACGCGGCAGTCCCGTCCAAGGGGGTGTCGTTGTGTCGCGCGAGCGTGACCGGGATCTGCGTGCCATCCGGCGCCGAGGCCGCAAGGCGCTCGGTCACGTACTGCGCCGGGTCGTAGCCGGGAACCTCCATCCGCTTGAGCAGCTGCCTGGTGGCGCTGGGGAGGTCGAGCTGATACCAGGCGGGCGGCTGCACCAGCGACTCCTCGATGACGATCACCGAGCCCCGGTCGTAGTCCTCGGCGTGCTCTACCCGTATCGAGCCGGCGGTCAGGCTGGGCGGTATCTCCCGCACGTTGCCCCCATCGTGGTCTGTGACCACCAGCAGCGGTCCGCCGTCCCGGCGCACGGTCAGCACCAGGTGATCGGCCAGCACGTCGCAGCTCAGCAGGCGCGTGTCGTCCCGCGCGGGCGCGATCGCCGGGCATCTGACGGGGGTCCAGCCGGCGCGGGCCGGCGCGGCGAGCGCGACCTGCATCAGCGTGAACTCCGTGGCCCCGAGATCGGTGACGATGTAGAGGCCGCCCTGGCCCTCCGACGCGGCTCGCGCATGGTCGATTCGGTACTCGGTGCCTTGGTCTCGCGGCTCGATCAGCACCGGCCCTTCGAGCGGTCGCTCCAGGGCGATCACCCACACCTCGGTGGTGTTCCGCGAGGCCGCGGTGATGATCGCCAGCTCGCTGCTGCGCGAGCAGTGCAGCGTCAGCTCAAACCTCTGATCTTGCTCCTCGAACACCAGCACGTCCGCGCTGGCCGCCGTCCCCACCTCATGCCGCCACACCTGAAACGGCCGGAACCGTTCGTCGGCGACGAGGTAGAAGAGGTGGCGGGAGGCGGCGCCCCAGGCGACGCCGGGAAAACTGCGTGGGATGACCTCCGGTAGGTCCTCTCCCGTTGACAGGTCTCGGATGCGCAGCTCGTAGATCTCCGCTCCGCTCGTGTCGGCAGACCAGGCGAGCAGCGCCTCATCGGGGCTGGGCTCGCGGACCCCGACGTCGACGAATCCGGTCTGCGCGGCAAGAACGTTCTCATCCAATAGGACCTGCTCGGAGTCCTCTCCATCTCGCGAGCGCAGGAGCTGCACGTTGTCGCTGTGCTCCGGCAGTCGCGTGCGATACGTGAAGCCGCGCAGGGGCCAGCGGACCGAGTACTCGGCTCCGGCTGGGAACCGCCCGGCTGCCTCGGCTGCCAGCGCTCGAGCAAAACCGTCCAGGTGCCGGCTGTGGGCGGCGTAGTACGCGCGCTCGGCTGTGAGGTATTGGCCGAGCATCGGCTGGTCGGGGTCGCGCATCCACGCGTACTCGTCGGTGACCGTCTCGCCGTGCAGCTCGCGGACGGTCGGCACGCGAGGGGCCACTGGCGGTGTGGGCAGCGGGCCGGACGCCTCACCGGTTGTCAACGCTTCACGCTCACGTCCCATCGTCTTGCCAACCTACTGGAAAGGATGCTGAATACGCACAGTCTGGGGAGGCCGCCATGCAAGCCCGTCCCGGGTCCCCACCGGGGGGCGAACCGATGACCACCCGCGGCGCCGACAGCTGGGCTGCCGACGTGGCGCGCCTGCCGGTCGTGTGGCACGAGGACTGCCTGCTGCACGACCCGGCCGGCGAGGTCTGGCTGGGCATGTGGGAGACCGGCACCGAGGTTGCCGAGCGTGCGGTCGTGCTGCTCGCGGCGCTCAGGTCCGCCGGGGCCGAGGTGACCGCGGCCCGCCCGCACGACGACGCCGCGCTGCTGGCCGTCCACGACCCGGCGCTGATCGACCACCTGGCAACGGTGTGGGCGCAATGGGAGGCAGCCGGCTACCCGTCCGAGCACGGCCGTCGCCGGGTGGTGCCCTACGTGTTTCCCACCGCAGGACTGCTGTCCGGCGTGCCGCTGCGCTCACCGTCCGCCGTACATGGCCGGGTCGGAGAGTTCTGCTACGACACGATGACCCTGATCGGCCCTGGCACCTGGGAGGCGGTCCGGGCGGCGGCCGACGCCGCGTTGACCGCCGCGGACCGGGTGGCCGGCGGCGCGCGGGCCGCGTACGCGCTGTGTCGCCCGCCTGGCCACCATGTCGGGCCAAGCGCCTACGGGGGGTCGTGTTATCTGAACAACGCGGCGATCGCGGCGCAAGCCCTGCGCGGGTCAGGCGCCGCGCGGGTCGCCGTGGTCGACGTGGATGCCCACCACGGCAACGGCACGCAGGCAATCTTCTACGGGCGTGGCGACGTCTATGTCGGCAGTCTGCACGTCGATCCCGGCGCCGGGTGGTTCCCGCACTACGTGGGGTACGCCGACGAGCGGGGGACCGCGGACGGGCTCGGCGCCAACCGCAACCTTCCGCTCCCCCCGGGCACCGGGGATACCGGCTGGCTGGCCGCAGTGGAGCTGCTCTGCGATGACGTGCGTGCCTTCGGCGCCGAGGCGGTGGTGCTCTCCCTGGGCCTGGACGCCGCGGCCTCCGACCCGGAAAGTCCGCTGCAGGTCACCGCGGACGGATACCACCGGGCCGCCCAGCGGATCGCCGCGCTTGGCCCCACCGTCGTGATCCAGGAGGGCGGATACGACCTGACCGCGATCGGATCGCTGGTCGTCGCCGCGCTGGCCGGCTTGCAGGGCGCCGACCGGCCGTGACGGCCCGGCCGCCGAAGGTTGATTGCCCTGTGCTGACCAGGTCAACGTGGTCGACCAAGCGCTATGGTGTGGAGGGTGGAGGTCACCGTGCAAGAGGCCAAGACTCAGCTGTCGCAGCTCTTGCGACGCGTCGAGGCCGGTGAAGAGGTCATCATTCGTCGAGGACGCGAGCCTGTGGCGATGCTGGTCCGCGTTCGCGCCGACGCCGGTAAGCGCGAAATCTGGGGCGACCTGGAGGGCTCGATGTCGCCTGACTTCGACGAGATCCCGGGCGACTTCGACGTCTACTCGTGAAGCGCTTCCTGCTCGATACCAACGTCGTGGTATGGCTGCTGTTGGGCGACCGTGAGCGGGTTTCGACCGTCGCCATCGAGGCGCTCGAGGAGCAGCGAAACGCTGTTGCGCTCAGCGCAGCCAGCGTCTGGGAGATCGCCATCAAGCGGTCACTGGGGAAGCTCAAGATCGGCGAGGGCTGGGCGGCGGCGCTTGGCCGGCTGGGGTTTGATCCGATGCCCGTGACCGCAATTCATGCGGCAGCGGTCGAGCGTCTCCCGTGGCACCATCGCGATCCTTTTGATCGCTTGCTCATAACGCAGGCGGCCGTCGAGCGCCATGTGTTGGTCACCGCCGATCAGCGTCTGAGCGTCTACGGCATCGATGTTCTCTGGTAACGCTGAGTCGCGCTCAGCGCGCCAGCCTGGTGGCGGCCGCGCTGTCGTGCTCGGAGGTCTGGGCGAGCAGCCCGTAGGCGAGGCGCTCGAGCGCCAGCCCCGAGCGCCGCGAGGTCTCGGGGATCGAGTCGATCACCTCGCGGGTCACCTGCACCGCCAGCGGCGGAAGCGCCGCCAACCGGGCGGCAAGCTCGAGCGCGCGCTCGAGCGGCGCGCCATCGGGGACGATCTCGGTCACCAGCCCGAGCGCGAACGCCTCGTGCACGTCAAAGCGGGTTCGCAGCAGGGTCAGCTCCTTGGCCCGGGCCGTTCCCAGCAGCCGGACCAGTCGCACCGTGCCGCCCCAGCTGGGAAGGATTCCCAGCTCCACCTCGGGCAGCCCGAACACCGCGTCGGGCCCGGCGATCCGAAAGTCGCACGCCAGCGCCAGCTCCAGGCCGCCGCCGATGCAGTAGCCGGAGATCGCGCTCAGGGTGGGTTGCGGCAGGTCGGCCACGCGCTCGGCGAAGTCGCCCGTGGCGCGGTAGTGGGCCACGACCGCAGCGGAATCGAGGCCGCGCATCTCGTTGACGTCGGCGCCGGCGGAGAACACGCGCGGCCCGCCGGTGAAGATCACGCACGGTGACTCGCGCAGCTCGGGGCGCTCGAGCGCCGCACACAGCGCCCGCTCCATCTCGCCCGAGATCGCGTTGAGCTTGGCCTCGCGCGTCAGCGTCACCACGCAGGCGTGCTCCCGCACGTCGAGCTGTACGAGATCAGGGGTGGATTGGGGTGTCACTCTGTCTGTGCTCCTGGGTCGCGGGGGGCTCGTTCAACCATCGGGGGAGGGGGTGCCTCGGCGAGCCCCCAGGCGTCGCTGCCACCGTCGACGGCGATCGTCGTGGCGGTGATGTAGCCCCCGGCCGGACTGGCGAGGAAGGCGATCAGGCTTGCCACCTCCTCCGGGGCCCCCAGCCGCCCGAGCGGCACGGCGCGGCGCCAGCGCTCGATCTCCTGCTCGCCGTACTGGGCAAGACCCTCGGTGACCACCGTCCCCACCGCCAGGCACACGCTGCGGATCCCGTGCCGGCTCCACTCGAGCCCTAGCCCGGACGCGAGGTTGCCCACCGCCGCCCGCGCCGCGCAGGCATGGGCGAAGCCCGGCATCCCGCGCAGCGGGCTGAAGCCGATGAACACGATCAAGCCCTCGCGGCGGGGAATCATCGACCGTGTCGCCACAGTCCGGGTGACCGTCCAGGCGGCGTCGACGGCGAGCCGCTGGACGGCGCGCCAGCCTCCGTCGGAGATCTGTTCGGCCGGCGCCGAGAACTGTCCGCCGGCGCAGTTGACGAGCACATTGATCGCGTCGAAACGGTCGATTCCGGCCTGCACCACCCGATCGACCTGATCGGGTTCCCGCACGTCGGCCGCGACCGCCAGGCACGCGCCGCCGGCACGCTCGATCTCGGCCGCGGCCTCGCGCAGCGGCGCCTCGCGCCGCCCGCAGATGACCACCCGCGCGCCGGTGGCCGCGAGCTGCACGGCGGTGGCGCGCCCGATCCCCGTACCCCCGCCGGTGACCAGCGCCACGCGGCCGCTGTTTGCGTCAGCTCGAAGCGGAGAGGGCGCGGCTGCGGGTCGCACTTTCCCCGAGGTTGACTTTCATTGCGAGCGTGAATATAACGGCGAGTTGAACTCTTCGTTTGGAGTGGCCGTTTGATGATTGGTCGCAGCTTTTGACGAGCGGAGCCTGCACTCGCCCCCGGCGGAGGAGCTTTTGACGAGCGGAGCGCACATTCGCCCCCGGCGCAGGCTCGACGCGGTGCGCCGGCCGCAGATCCTGGCCACCGCGGTCGAACTGGTGCGGGAGAAGGGGCTGTGGAGCGTCAGGATCTCCGATGTCGCCAAGCGGGCCGGGATGAGCCCGGCGAGCGTGGTCTACTACTTCGGGAGCAAGGACCAGCTGTTCGCCGAGGCGATCACCGGCGCCGACGACGCCTTCTACGCGCCGCTGCAGCCGCTGCTCGAGGGCCTCGATCGCGCCGCCGATCGGCTGGCCTGGCTGATCGTTCGCTCCAGCACCAGCGATTGGCTGCTGTGGATGGATCTGTGGGTCTATACGCGCCACCACCCCGAGACGGGTGTGACCCAGCGCGGCTTTCACAGGCGCTGGCGCCAGGCGATCGAAGACGTGATCCTGTACGGCGAGAAGACCGGCGAATGGGAGGTCGACAACGCCCACGACGTCGCCCAGCGGCTGTCGGCGCTCACCGACGGGCTCGCGGTGCACATGGTGCTCGGCGACTCCGACCACACGCGCGAGCGCTATGTGGACATGTCGCTGATCGCCGCCTCGCTCGAGCTCGGCTGCGAGCTGGCCGCGCTGCGCAAGGCCGCCGCCCGCTGCCCGGTAGGGGACGAAAATCGATGAGCTCGCTGGTCCTGGACACCTGGAGCGTCGATGCCGAGCGCGTTGGCATCCACCGCTCGATCGATCCGCCCGGGGCGCTGCCCCACATCGCCCGCGTGCTGGATCCGAGCGGCCCGCCGAACGAGTACGAGGCCGAGCTCGACGTCGAGCTGCTGGCCGTCGACGCCACCAGCTTCGCCGTGATCCGCGCGCGCAGCGAGGACGATCCGGAGCGCATGGCGGCCGCGATCGCGACGATCGTCGCCGAGCACGGCAAGCTCCAGAACCCGTGGACGGGCTCGGGCGGAGTCCTGATGGGGCGCGTGGTCACGGCCGGGCCAAGCCACACCACCGCGGACCTCGTCGCGGGCGAGCTGGTCGTACCGCTGGCTTCGCTGATCGCGATCCCACTCGCGTTAGAAGCAGTCGGACCGGTGGACCCCCACAGCCCACAGGTTCCCGTCCGCGGACGGGCGATCGTCACCGGCAGCATGCTCTGCCAGCGAGTCCCGGACGACCTGCCGCCGACGGCGGTCCTGGCCGTGCTCGATGTGTACCCGGCGGCGTCTCACACGCGCGACCTGGCCACCGCCGGCGCGCACGTGCTGGTGCTCGGCGCCGGCCGCGCAGGCCTGCTGGCCGCCGCGGCGGCGCGCGAGGCGGTGGGTGCCCGGGGAACCGTGACCGCGGTCGACCACGCGGCCGGCGCGATCGAACGGGCCCGCTCGTTGGATCCGACGATGCGGACGCTGCAGGCCGATGTGAGCGATCCGCTGGCGGTTGCCCGCGGCCTGTCAGACGAGGGAGTGCCGCGCGCCGACCTCACGCTGCTGTGCACGAGTGTCGCCGGCGCGGAGGGGGCGGCGATCCTGGCCACCGCGTCGCGCGGAACGATCGTGTTCTTCTCGACCGCCACCCGGTTCTCCGCCGCGGCGCTCGGCGCCGACGCGGTCGGCAGTCAACCGCGGCTGCTGATCCCCTGTGGGCTCACCGACGACCGCGGCGAGTACGCCCTGAACCTGCTCCGCACCACGCCGGTGCTGCGCGAAGCATTCGGAGTGACGTCAGCATGAGCGAGCCCGTCCCCACCCTGGAGGGCCTCCCGCGCACGGCGTACGGAGAGCACACCTGGCTCGAGCTGCGTGAGCTGGCCCGGCGCGATGACATCGTGATCGTGATCCCCACGGCGACGCTCGAGGATCACGGCTATCACCTCCCGATCGACACTGACGTGCGCCTGATCGAGGCCATCGCCCGCGGGGCGGTGGAGCGTTTCAACCAGCGTGGCTCAGGACGGGCGATGCTGTTCCCGACGGCGGTGCACGGTTACACGCCCCACCACCTGGACTTTCCCGGCACTGTCACATTGCGCTGGAACGTGTTCGTGGAGTCGCTGCTGGATTGCGGGCGCAGTCTCTGCCGTCACGGCTTTGACCGCATCCTGCTGCTCAACGGCCATGGCTCAAACGCGCCCCTGGTCGACATCGCCGCGCGGCTCATCAACGTGGAGTGCCGCGGAGCGGTGTGCATGGCCTCGACGCTCTACCTCACGACGGCCGAGTCGACCGAGCTGCTGGCCCGCGAGCGCGACAGCGAGCCCGGGGGCATGTCCCATGCCTGCGAGCTCGAGACCTCCCTGTATCTGGCCCTCGAGCCCGAGCTGGTTCAGATGGGCAAGGCGGTATGCGAGATCCCGGATTGGACCGAAAACGTGTTCAGCGACTGGCCGGACGCAGGGCCACTTTCGTACATGCCGCACTGGAGCGGACTCACCCGCTCCGGGGTGATGGGCGACGCCACCGTGGCCACCGCGGACAAGGGTCGGCTGTTTCTGGAGCGCGCGCAGGAGGAGGCGGCGAATTTCATCGCCGAGACGGCCTACCGCAAGCCCGAGCCCGGAGCCGACCGGCACACCAAGAAAATGGAGCCGCAGAGTGCCAAAGGGTGAAGTGACACTGGTTTCGCTCACGAAGCGCTTTGACGATGTGGTCGCCGTCGACTCCATCGATCTGCACGTGGCAAGCGGTGAGTTCTTCTCGCTGCTGGGCCCTTCGGGGTGCGGGAAGACCACGACCCTGCGGATGATCGCCGGGTTCGAGGAGCCCACTGAGGGCCAGATCCTGCTCGACGGCGTCGACGTCGCCGACCGCCCGCCGTACAAGCGCAACGTCAACACGGTGTTTCAGAGCTACGCGCTGTTTCCCCATCTGCGGGTGTTCGACAACGTCGCCTTCGGCCTGCGGCGCAGCGGCGTCGACAAGCACGAGGTTCGCCGAAGGGTCGCCGATGCTGTGGCGCAGGTGGAGCTGACCGGCCTTGAGCGGCGCAAGCCCGCGCAGCTCTCCGGCGGTCAGCAGCAGCGGGTGGCGCTGGCTCGGGCGCTGGTTCTGCGGCCGGCGGTCGTTTTGCTCGACGAGCCACTGGGGGCCCTCGATGCCCAGATCCGCCGCGCGCTTCAGGTCGAGCTCAAGAAGCTGCAGGAGGACGTCGGCCTGACGTTCATCTATGTCACGCACGACCAGGAGGAGGCGCTGACGATGAGCGACCGCCTGGCGGTGATGAACGCCGGGCGGATCGAGCAGCTGGGAGTGCCGCAGGAGGTCTACGAGGAGCCGGAGACGACCTTCGTGGCCGCGTTTCTGGGGATCTCGAACATGATCGCCGGCACCGCGGCGCCGATCGCCGGCAACCGCTGCTCGGTGGCCGTGGGCGAGTTCGAGTTGCGCGCCACCGGCGCAGACGCGATGACCCAGGGTCCCACCAAGCTGATGATCCGGCCCGAGCGCGTGCGGATCGAGCCGCATGAGTCCGCTGGCGAGAACCGGATCCCGGGGATCGTCGAGCGGGTCGTGTATCGCGGCAACGCCGACCAGGTGTTCATCCGGATGGCGGGCGGAGATGAGGTGCAGGCGCTGGTGCAGAACGTCGGCGGCGACCGGCGCTACGAGACAGGCGACGCGGTGCGCCTGTTCTTGCCCGAGCCGGCGCTGCGGGTGCTCACCGACACCGGAGCACCGGGCGCAGGCGATGCAACGCAAAGCGAGGGGTCCAGAGACTTCGTCAGTACGTAGGAACCTTAGGAGGAGAGCCAACATGCAAAACATCAATCGACGCGACTTCCTGGCGGCGGGTGCGGCGCTTGGCGGCGCGGCCCTGCTCGGAGCGTGCGGATCGAGCAGCTCGAGCAGCTCGGCGGCCAAGGAGGTCGCGGTCAACAAGCGCCCGCCGATCGGCAAGGAGCCCGGCAAGCTCTCGATTCTCGAGTGGGGCGGCTACGAGGCAGGCGGGACGCCGGCGCAGACCTCCGGGCTGTGGGCGGGCACGCCGTACACCAAGGAGTTCGGCAAGCACTCGGTGGTGTACACCTACATCGTCAACGACGACCAGTCACTGAACAAGTCCGCGACCAGCGGGCCGTTCGACATCATGCATCCCTGTAACGAGATGCTCCCGAGCTTCGTGTCACAGGGCCTGGTGCAGCCGTGGGACACCAGTCTGCTGCCGAGCTTCAAGAATCTGAACCCGTTCCTGGTCAACAAGGGCCAGATCAACGGCAAGCAGTACATGATCCCCTGGGACTGGGGATACGCCAGCCTGCTGTATCGCTCGGACAAGATCGACCCCGCCGACGCCACCGGCTGGGAGCTGGCCTGGAACCCGAAGTACAAGGATCGCATCTCACTGTGGAACGGCAGTGGCTCCAACATGGAGGTCGCGGCGCTCAAGCTCGGCTACCACAACATGGACAGCATGGATGACAGTCAGATCAACAACGCCAAGCAGGCCCTGATCCAGCAAAAGCCGCTGAACAAGTTCTACTGGTCGAGCGAGTACGGGCAGATGCAGCCGGCGTTCAAGGCCGGCAACATCTGGATCACCTACGCCTGGCAGGACGCCTACGTGTCGATGTCCAAGGCCGGGCTGAAGGTTGCCTACCTCAACCCCAGTCAGGGCAAGCTGAGCTGGTTCTGTGGCTTCGTCCTGGGCAGCCAGACCAAGAACTTCTTCCACGCCCATAAGTACGTGGAGTCGTTCATCAACCACCGCGCCTGTGTGCAGATGACCAACCTGTTCTACTACGGCACGTCGGACAAGACGATCAAGCCGTCGGAGATCCAAGATCCGAAGCTCGCCAAGCAGTTGAACATCGGCAACCCGACCGCGATCGAGGCCTCCGATGTCCACCTGCAGAGCTGGCAGCCCAACCGCCCGAAGTACGAGCTGGCCTGGCAGGAGGTACTGGCCTCCTAGTGGATCACTAGCCGCAAGCGCGTGGCCACCACCACCTCCACACCCGCGATCCGCCCGGTGCGGCGCCGGCCGAGCCGGTTCAGCTCGCGCTCGTTTGCGCGCATGCTCACCGCGGTCACCCCGTCGGTGTACGTGGTGCTGGTGCTGATCGGACCGATCGTCTTGATCGGGCTCTACAGCTTCGGCCTGCTCAGCAACGTGGTCGGCGTGCACGGCGCGTTCTCGACCGCGGACTGGAAGGACTTCCTCACCGGAGCGTCCAATCCATTCCGCAACCTGTTCTTCAGGTCGATGGTGGTGACGCTGGTGGTGTCCACGGCGGCGGTGGTCGGCGCCTATCCGCTGGCTTACTTTTTGGCATTCGTCGCCGGGCGCCACCGGTACACGATTCTGCTGGCGATCCTGGCGCCGTTCTTCACCAGCTATCTGCTGCGGGTGATCGCCTGGCAGGTGATCCTGTCAAACAACGGGGTGATCAACTCGCTGCTGTGGCAGCTGGGGCTGCGCGCGCACGGTAATGCGATCACCTGGCTGATCTACTCCAAGTTCTCCGTCGGGCTGGTGCTGTTCTACGCCTGGGTGCCGTTCGTCGCGCTGCCGATCTTCGTGGTCTTGGACAACCTCGACCGCCGGCTGATCGACGCCTCCCACGACCTCGGGGCGAGCCGATTCTCGACGTTCTGGCGAGTCACCTTCCCGATGAGCCTGCCGGGAGTGGCGGCGGGGTTCGTGTTCGTGCTGATCCCCACCACCGGAGAGTTCATCGCCCCGCTGCTGGTGGGTGGACCATCGAGTCAGATGTTTGGAAACTCGATCCAGGCCTTCTTCTCTGACACTCCGGACTGGAACTACGGTTCGGTGCTCGCGCTCACCCTGGTCGCGGTGGTGTTGGTCCTGCTCGCGATGTTCGGCCGCTTCATCAGCACTGACCTCACCCAGGAGTCCACATGAGAGCCGTGGGACGCTTTGGTCAAGCCGCGCTGTCGAGCTACTTCGGGCTGCTGCTGCTGTTTTTGTACGCCCCGCTGCTCGTGCTGGTGATCTTCGCGTTCAACGCCGGAAACATTCCCTCGCTGCCGATCAAGAGCTTCTCGACCAAGTGGTTCTCGGCCGCGTTCTCGGACACCACGCTCACCTCGGCGCTGCTGCGCAGCCTGCTGATCGCGGTGCTCGATGGGATCGCCGCGACCCTGCTCGGGGTGATGGCCGCGGTCAGCCTGGCCCGCAAGCAGCTGGCGCTGAGGCGGGTGATGATCATCCTGATCCTGATCCCGCTGGTGATCCCCTACATCGTGCTCGCGGTGGGGCTCGTCGTGCTGCTGCACGAGTTCGGGATCGCCACCAGCCTGTTCGCCGTGCTCGCCGGGCACATCGTGATCTCGCTTCCCTACAGCGTGCTGGTGATCCTGCCCCGGTTGCGGACCCTGGATCCCGCGGTCTCCGAAGCCGCGTGCGACCTGGGCGCCTCGGAGCTGCGGGCGTTTGCACTGGTCACGCTGCCGCTGCTCGCCCCGGCCCTGTTCTCGAGTTTTCTGATCGCGTTTACGATCAGCTTCGACGAGTTCGCGATCGCCTCGTTCCTGGCCCCGCCGGGCTCTCCCACCTACCCGGTCGTGCTCTACTCCAGTAGCCGCACCCCGGCGTTGCTTCCCGAGGTGATCGCGATCGGCTCGATCGTGATCGCGATCTCGCTGGCGATCGTGGTGCTCGCCGAAGCCGTCAGACGCTATGCCGAACGGCGGATGGAGGCGCTCTCGCAAGCGCCGCCGCTGACTACCGCCGTCTGGGAGTGAGAGTGCGCACTCGGGCAACACTGATAGTGCTCGCGGCGGTGCTGCTCAGCGCGTGCGGGACCTCATCCGGTTCGCACACGAGCGCCTCGAGCCCGGCGGCCTCGCTGACCGTACCGACGCTGCCCAGCGCAGCGGTCCCCTATCTCCCCAGTACCCAGAAGCCGCTGACCCCTGCGTTTCTGGCCCGCGAGGCACAGGCCCCGAGTCTGGTGGGTCGGCTTGACGCATGGGGCTTTCAGGCGGGCGCGGACCGTTACTTCCAGGGCGAGTCTCGCCGCCTGCAGCTGGTCGACTCGCGCACGCTGCGCTTCCGCGCCGCCGCGGGCGCCGCCGCCTACGTGGCCTACATGCGCACCCACCTGGGCGCCATCCTGGGGTCGTTTCCCAAGGTCAGGACGTTCGCACCCGGCGCCCGCCGGGGGATCCTCGCCACCGGCCAGGAATGCCAGTGCCATCTCGCCAATCCCGCGCTGCTGGCGCTCGTGGCGCACGGCCGGACCGTCACCTGGCTGGAGATCAACGGGCCCGGCGCGACGCGCTCACGGCTGACGGCACTGATCGCGCGCGCCCCGTAGCGGCCTGTGCCGTGATCGGCTTCCGAGCGAACACACGAGGACCGCGGCAGAGCTATCACCAGCCGATGCACGCGCACGCTTGCACGCTATGGAAGGCCCACCAGACGGCGGCGAATCCGCGCAAGACGCTTGTTCGCGGCTCGTCCCACGGGTCGGTCCGGGGCCTCAGGCCGACCGCCGTCCACCCGCTCGGGAAAGCTCACTGCCGGGTCGAGCTGGTGCGCGGCGCCAGCGGCCAGCACGTGCCATTCGTGGACGCTCTGGGCTGCCGGATGACCCCAGGTTCGCGCTTGGAGGATCCAGTCTCCCTCGCTCACGCCCCGCTTCAGGAACAAGCCAGAGTAGTGGTCAAGGCGCGTGAAGCCTGGGGTGTCGTGGCGGGGACCGATCGTCGGGTGCATGCGCATCGAGAGGGCCAACATTCCCGCGAGTAGCGCGAGGTCGCAGTCGTTCATAACGCTGACGAACGGGACCTCGAACAGGATGACCGCGCCGCGTGCCGGCGGACCGGAGATGGGCGCGGCAAGTGGCGTGGGCTCGACGCTCGGCGACGGCCGGGGCGCCACGTAACTGCCTGAGTCGGGGCGGTGCTTCGATGCTGTCGGCTTGGTCGTGACGCTCATCTGTCGCCTCCTCTACACGGAAACCCAGGCTGGAGAGTCATGAGCCGCTGCGACGAGCGCGTGGAGCTCGGGTGCGCCAATGGAACCTTGCGCTGGTGGCGAGTCCGAGCAGCCAGCCGACGATCGCGGCGAACAGCACCAGCCACACGAGCGACACGTGCGAGCTGCCGAATACCCAGTTGACCGTGACGTGAGCGGTGTTCGAGGCCGCGAGCGCGATCAGGTAGGCGACGAGCGCGACGGTCGCGATCGCGTAGCCATGAAGTCGCCCCCGGTGGGCCTTGCGGCGAAAGCGCCCACCGCGAGTCTCCCCGCCTGTCGTCCCCTGGCCGCCGCGAGTCTCCCTGCCGGTCGGCGCCTGAGCGGTTGACCGCGCGGGAGCGCCGCCCGGGCCGCCGACGACAGGTCCACCGTCGCTGACGGGGCCTGTCACGGTGGCGGGGATCACTCCCGGCGCGGGCGACTGGACCCGCGTGTTGCGTGTCTTAGAGAGCATTTGAGGACCTCCTCAGGGTGGGGCGAGGGGATCTTCGGTCCTCTCGTAATGGTAGATCATCATAGCATGAAAAAGAAGTCTAGACATGTTAGACTAAAATGCGATGACGGCGAACACGGAGGCCGGCTGGACGTTTTTGACTAACCACGCTCAGGTGCTGGTGTGTATCGCTCACGACCCCGGGATCCGCTTGCGCGACATCGGCGAGCGTGTCGGGATCACCGAGCGCGCCGCGCACCGGATCGTGGTCGAGCTCGCCGACGCCGGCTACATCACCCGCGAGCGAAACGGACGCCGCAACCACTACACGATCAACGCGCACTTCCCGCTCCCTGACCCGATCGCGCGCGAGCAGAACATCGGGGAGCTGCTCGCGGTCCTGACCGCAACCCACGAGTCCACGCAGGGCCGCCGTTCTCTCGTCGGGACTCCGGACGCTGGATAGGCGTACCGAGCGATCCGCCCGGAGGGCTGCCGGAGTGAGTGTCGCGCCCCTGTTTCGGTGCCGAGGTCCTGCTCTGGCAACCGCCGCGCGTGACTACGGTCCGCGAGTGCTCGGGATTGAGGTCACGGCTTCTCGGGGGCGTGCGGTTGCTTCGGGAGCAGGCGGTGGCCGTCGACGACGGCGGCGGCGAGGTCGATCAGCTTGCGGTTGTCGTTGCGTGAGCGTTCGCGCAGCATCTCAAATGCGCTGTCCTCGTCGATGGAGTGGCGTTCCATCAGGATGCCCTTGGCTCGCTCGGTCAGCGCGCGGCGTCCGAAGGCTCCCTGGAGATCGTGGTATTCCGCGAACCGGCGCAGCACGATGTCGATCGAGCTCTGCCAGTCCTGAACGTCGTCGTCTGAGATGTGGGCGAATACGCCTCGTTTGGAGGCTTCCTTGACGAACGCGGGATCGGGTGCGTGGAGCAGCGCGATCACTGGGCAGGCGGCCTCGCGGACGATCTTGTCGATCAGTTCGAGCGCGTGCTCTGAGCTCTCCCCGAGCCCGACCAGCGCGACGTCGGGTCGCTCCCGGGCGGTCACGGTGCCGACGTCTTCGACTTCGATCTCGCGCGCGATCACCTCGTGGCCCAGGGCGACGACGATCGGGGCGACGAGCGCGAGTCGGTCCTTGCGCTCGTTGGCGATCAGGACGCGGAGATGGTCGGTTTCGTCGGTGGGCTGCTCCACGAGCCGATTCTAAATCTCGCTCGACCTAACACAACCGTCATCGCCGCTTCGTTGCGCGGAGTACTATGGGTACCAGGTTCGCCTCAACCCTCGGCGGCCACGCTTTTCCGGCTCCAGCCATCGGCCGGCGTGAACGTGTCGATCTCCACGGTCAACACGACAAGAAACGCGTCAGGAGCCAGTCCATGCATCGTTGTATGCGAGCGCCCGATCAGGTCGGCCGGTATTGCTTTATCGGCTCGTCAGCCGAGGCGCCCTATCCGCCCGATGCTCCGCTACCTGCCGCCGTCAGAAAGGCAGGACCATGATCGCTGTCTACGTCATCAAGCAGTATGAGCGCGCGGTGGTGTTCAAGCTCGGGAAGGTCGAGGGCCCAGCGCGCGGACCGGGGCTGATTTTCATCGTGCCGTTCGCGCAGCGGATTCATCGCGTGTCGTTGCGGATCATCACGATGCCGATCCAGTCCCAGGGGATCATTACCAAGGACAACGTCAGCATCGATGTGTCTGCGGTGGCCTACTACCGGGTTAAAGACCCGGTCCGTTCGGTGATCGCGATCGAGAACGTGCAAGCGGCGATCAACCAGATCGCCCAGACGACGCTGCGTTCGGTGGTGGGGCGCCACACCCTGGATGAGACGCTGTCTGAGACCGACAAGATCAACGAGAACATCAAGGAGATCCTCGACGTGCAGACCGAGGAATGGGGTATTGAGGTCACGGTCGTCGAGCTCCGCGACATTCAGCTGCCCGAGAGCATGCAGCGCGCGATGGCTCGCCAGGCCGAGGCCGAGCGCGAGAAGCGCGCCAAGATCATCGCCGCTCAGGGCGAAGCGCTCGCCGCCGGCGAGCTCGCGCACGCCTCCGATGTGATGATGGCCCACCCGCTGGCGCTGCAGCTGCGCAACCTCCAGACGCTGGTCGAGGTCGCGGTCGACAAGAACTCCACCGTCGTCTTCCCGGCGCCGTTGATGAGCACGATCGCGGAGCTGGGGGCGTTCCTGGAACGCGAGAGCAAAGCCGCCGGCGAGCTTCCCGCCACCCCGGACATACCGACAGCGTCCACAAACGGAGAGCTGGTGCCTCATGACCGCCACCAACCAGTCTGATCGAGCGCCGGCGCCCGGGATCATCACTGAGCCAGCTGACGTCTACGCCGAGGACGTGCCGACTGCGGCAACCGAGAAGTCGGCGGGGCGGAAGCTCGGGCGACGAAATCCAGTGAAGCTCGCCGCCGCCAAGGTGATGAGCGCCCTTCGCGGCGACAAGTACATGGTCGATGCCTACCCAGCCAGCCGAGCGCGAGGATGCTGCCGCCCCGGACAGCGCCGGCTCGGTCGCCAAGGAGTGATGTTCGGGAACTCACCACCACGCCCTGACCCTCGAAAGCCGATGCCGCGTGATCACCGGGGCTGGCGGGTCGCGCCCGCTCCGGACGGGAGGGGGGCGCCCGACCCGTCGAAGACACCGGCGCCGCATCGGTCGCGCCGCTTTGTCTGGTTTGTGGTGGGGCTGCTGGCGTTCAACCTGGCGTCGGTGTTCCTGTTCTCGCATGGAGGCCAGCAGCGGGTCAAGGTGCCGTTCAGCCCGTATTTCCTGTCCGAGGTGCAGGCCGGCCAGGTGGCCTCGATCGCTTCCAAGGGCGACACGATCCAGGGAACGTTCAAGTCGCAAGAGCGCTACCCGCCCACTGACGCGAAGGCCACGCCGACCACCTTGTTTGCTACTGAAGTCCCGAGCTTCTGGAACAACGATCAGCTGACCGCCCTGCTCCGCTCCGAGGGAGTCCAGGTCAACGCGCAGTCGACGACCCAGAGCACTCCGCTGATCGTCTCGGTGCTGCTCGGCTTCGGGCCGACGCTGCTGATCGTCGGATTATTCGTGCTGTTCGCCCGCCGGGCCGCCAAGAGCGGGGGGATGGGCGCCCTGGGCAACTTCGGGCGCTCCAAGGCACGCCGGATCGACCCGGCGACGATCAGGATCACGTTCGCCGACGTGGCCGGGATCGACGAGGCCAAGGAGCAGTTGACGGAGATCGTCGACTTCCTGCGCAACCCCGCGCGCTACGGCCGCCTCGGTGGGCGCATGCCCCATGGCGTGCTGCTGTCAGGCGCGCCGGGGACCGGCAAGACGCTGCTGGCGCGCGCGGTCGCCGGCGAGGCGCACGCGGCGTTCTTCTCGATCTCGGCCTCGGAGTTCATCGAGGCGATCGTCGGGGTGGGGGCATCGAGGGTGCGGGACCTGTTTGCCAAGGCCAAGGAGGCCGCGCCGTCGATCATCTTCATCGACGAGCTCGACGCGATCGGACGCTCCCGCCAGGGGTCGGTGTCGATCGCTGGCTCCAATGACGAGCGCGAGCAGACGCTCAACCAGATCCTCACCGAGATGGACGGATTCGAGTCCGTGGAGGCGGTCGTGGTGCTGGCCGCGACCAACCGGGGCGAGATCCTCGATCCGGCGCTGCTGAGACCGGGACGTTTTGATCGCCGCGTCGCCGTCCAACCCCCGGATCGAGTCGGACGGCGCCAGATCCTCGAGGTGCACACGCGGTCGATCCCACTGGCTCGTGGCGTCGACCTGGAAGCGCTCGCGGCCACGACCCCCGGCATGGTCGGCGCAGACCTGGCCAACCTCGCCAACGAGGCGGCCCTGCTCGCCGCCCGGCGCAACCACCACACCGTCCAGACGTCTGACTTCACCGACTCGCTGGAGAAGATCCTGCTCGGCGCTCCACGCGGGATCGTGCTGTCGGCCGCCGACCGCGAGCGGACCGCCTACCACGAGGCCGGGCACGCGTTGATCGGCATGCTCACCCCAGGCGCCGATCCCGTGCGCAAGGTCTCGATCATCCCCCGCGGCGCCGCTCTCGGCGTCACCCTCGCCGCGCCCGATGACGACCAGGTCTCCTACACCCGGGACGACCTGCTCGCCAAGATCAAGGCGGCGCTGGGTGGTCGGGCGGCGGAGGAAATCATCTTTGGGACGATCACCACCGGAGCCGAGTCCGACATCGACCAGGTCACCACGATCGCGCGCCAGATGGTCGGCCGCTGGGGGATGAGCGAGGCGATCGGATTCGTCAGGGTCCTACCCCCCGACGGGGGCGGATCATTCCTCGGCAGCTCCGGCGAAAGCTCCGAGGCCACCCAGCGCGTGCTCGATGACGAGGTGCACCAGCTGATCGACACTGCCCACCGGGACGTGACGGCCTTGCTGACCCAGCACCGGGACCGACTCGAGACACTCGCGCACGCACTGCTCAAGGACGAGACGCTCGACGAACTCGACGCCTACGCGGCAGCGCAGATGCCGCCCCGCGCCACGGACGCCGGGACGTCCTTGGTCGTTGGTGACAAGAGGCCGCCGAAGCCTCCGACCCGCGCCCGGGTCTGACGCCACCCTACGAGCAGCAACGCTCACCGCCGCCAGGAAGTGGGGCTCGGTAGTAGCCGCGCTAGCCGATCGAGCCCTCCATCTGCAGCTCGATCAGCCGGTTCATCTCGACCGCGTACTCCATCGGAAGCTCCTTGATGATCGGCTCGACGAAGCCGTTGACGATCAGCTTTGACGCCTCCTCCTCGGAGATGCCGTGCGACATCAGATAGAACAGCTGGTCGTCGCCGACCTTGGAGACGGTCGCCTCGTGACCGACGTTGACGTCGTCGTCGCCGATCCGAATCGTGGGGTAGGTGTCTGAGCGCGATCGCTCGTCGAGCAGCAACGCGTCGCAGACGACCTTGGACCTGGAGCCGTGGGCGCCCTTGGCGATCTCGAGCAGGCCCCGGTAGGAGCCGCGGCCGCCGTCCTTGCAGATCGACTTGGCGAAGATGTTCGAGGTCGTGTTCGGCGCGGCGTGGATGATCTTGGCGCCCGCGTCCTGGTGCTGGCCGGCACCTGCGAACGCGATTGACAGGACCTCGCCATGGGCTCGCTCGCCGAGCAGGTAGATGCTCGGGTATTTCATCGTCAGCTTGGACCCAAGGTTGCAATCCACCCACTCGACCGTGGCATCGGCATAGGCGACCGCGCGCTTGGTGACCAGGTTGTAGACGTTGGTCGACCAGTTCTGGACAGTCGTGTAACGGATGCGTGCACCTGGGTGGGCGATCAGCTCCACCACCGCCGAGTGAAGTGAGTCAGAGCTGTACGTGGGAGCAGTACAACCCTCCACGTAGTGAACATACGAGCCCGGCTCGGCGATGATCAGCGTCCGCTCGAACTGCCCCATATTCTCGGTGTTGATCCGGAAGTACGCCTGCAGCGGCATATCGACGTGGACCCCTGCGGGCACATACACGAACGATCCGCCCGACCACACCGCAGAGTTCAGCGCCGCGAGCTTGTTGTCGTTCGGCGGGATGACCGTCGCGAAGTACTGACGCACGATATCCTCGTGCTCGCGCAGCGCCGTGTCCATGTCCGTAAAGATCACGCCCTGCTTCTCGAGGTCCTCGTGAATCTGGTGGTAAACGACCTCTGACTCGTACTGGGCGCCGACGCCGGACAGGAACTTCCGCTCCGCCTCGGGAATACCCAAACGATCAAAGGTCCGCTTGACGTCCTCGGGCACGTCCTCCCAAGACCGGCTGGGTGTCTCGGAGGCGCGCACGAAGTATCGAATGTTGTCGTAGTCGAGCTCGGCCAGCATCGGGGATCCCCATGTGGGCTGTTTGCGGGCCAAGAAATGATCGAGCGCCTTCAGTCGGAAGTCGCGCATCCACTGTGGCTCGGACTTGAACTCCGAGATCTTCTGAACGATCTCGCGGTTCAGCCCCTTGGGCGCTTTGTAGAGGTAATGCTCGGCGTCGTGGAATCCGTAGCGCTGCTCGTAGTCGGCATTGATGCTCGCGAGCTGCTCGTTTTCGGTCAGGATGGTTGCCTCGGCCGTAGCCATTACTCCACCTCCACTTTGGCTGGCTCGTTGCGGTGAGCTTCGTGGGTGCCGATCAGATGGTGCGCTCTCTCGACAGCATCCGTCGCCTGACGCTGCATGGATTGGCGAGCGTCCCATTCGGCCTTGGCTTCATGAGCGCGCCGTAAAGCTTCGCCATCGGTTTGCCTTGCTTGTCGGACCTGTTCACAGATCCGGGCGTACTCAGGATCGTTTCGTTCCCATCGAGCTTGTTCTTCGGCAAACGTCTCGTGTTCCCATACCTCGGTGTGGCGCACAGCTTGCTCGGCACGGCCGAGCCTACGCCAGCGCCCGGCGCCGCGCGGTAGCAGCTTTTGCAGGATCGTCATGACTGACCTCCTACCAAGACCCCCGCGAATCAGGGCTGGGTCAAGGGTGTGAACGGCGTTTCTGTCGCTTTGGACGAAACGGCCCGTGAGGTCAGCGAGAGGCAGATCTTGCCCGCCGGGGGCCTGCGCGAGAGAATCGAGCAGCAGCGGCCGATAACGGCCCTACCCCGACAATACTCCTTCTCAAGGCGCCTAACCGACCAATTTGCCTGATCGGCATCGCCTCGGACGAGCTCCCAGATGTATCCCCGGGCGTGAGATGTGGATGATGGACTATGCTCGCCGACGAGCACGCTAGCGGCCGCCGCGCTCGAAAATGCCCCGGTCGAGGCCTTGACGATCGAACCGGCGATCAGTCCACGACCGTGATGCCGCAGCGGCGCATGTAGTCCTCGACCGACCCCGCTCCGACGACCACGCCAAGATCGCGAAGCAGCACAACCAAATCCCGCTGCCAGCGCGAGACCTCCAGCGCGTCGCGCTCAACATCAGCAAGAGCGGCGCCTTGAGCAAGGCGAGCGCGCGGCCACGGTACGAGGCCATGAGCGTTGTCTATGACCGCGTAAAGCTCTCGATCAACAGGCTGTCCCCGGTAGAGGACCTCGACCACGCTCGCAGTGGCGCGGCGAGCGAGCGTGGTCGACGTCCAATCTGGCTCAAGTGCTTCCCCTGCGCTTGAGCGGTCTTCCCTACCCCACGCAAGTCCGACGTCCAGGTTGCGGCGCAGAACCGCGCGTCCTTGGTGCTCCGAGCGCTGCAGCCGGTGCTCATCAGCGGCGCGAACCTCCCCAAAGCGGTTCAGATGGGTGGGCACATCGCCGCTAAGGACATGCCAATGAGTTGCCGTGGAATCCGCGACGATGCTGCGGATCTCATCGAGGGTCATCTCGTGTGCCTCCCTTCGCGCGGAGATTACCCACCAGCGTACCCGTTGCTTCCGCGTTGCGGGGCTCCACGTGCGTGATTGTCTTGGCGCCGCTGCTCGGGCCCTAAGCAGCCGGACCTATGATGTCTCCGGTGCGGGTCGTGCTCCGTCTTCGATGCCAGCGTGACGGGGACGGACCGCGGTCTCGGGCGCCGTGCTGGCCGCGGTCTTCCGCGAGGTGATGGCCGAGATGGGCAAGCCACCAGTCGGGGGTCGGGGAGATCGCTTCCCTGTGCAGGACGACGATCCGGACCCGTCTCGCGGTGTGTCTGGCTCGGCCGATGACGGGAACGGCGCCCCCGACGCGACTGTCACGGCGAGCGCGCAGCTGCCAACGCTTGATCAGAGCTCGCTCGTCGCGCTTGCTGACGTGGGGCGCCGCTGGGATGGGTGCATGCCCCCGCGGGAGCTATGGGAGCGCGCGCTGCCCGTCGATCCAGGGCTCGACTTCGCCGATCCGCGACGCTCACGCGCGGGGCGCTTTGTCCACATCCGGAGCGCAGGGGCGCAGACAGACGAAGACGACGAGCTCGAAGCGACAGTGCAGGCGGGGCAGAGCGATTCGCGGACAGGGCGAGTGGCGTACGCGTTGCGCCGGGTGCTGATCGGTCCGGCGCTGCGCAGCACGGCGATCGCCGAGGAGCGCATGGGGAGGCTGCTCGCGCTCGCCGTCCTGTCCCCCGACGCGCTCTCGTCGGTTGCATACGGCCCCGAGGCGATGATGGCGATCCTCGTGCTCGCCGGAGCCGGGGAGCTGAAGCTCTCGCTGCCGATCGGAGCCGCGCTGGCGGTGCTGATGCTCTCGGTCGGCCTGGGCTACCGCCAGGTCGTCCGAGCCTACCCGCATGGCGGTGGCTCTTACATCGTCGCGAGCGACAGCCTCGGGCGGCAATGGGGTCTGCTCGCGGGAGCGGGGCTGATCGTCGACTACATCCTCACGGTCGCCGTCTCAATCGCCGCTGGCGTGGCCGCGGTGACCTCGGCGATACCTTCGGTCGCTTCCGCGACCGTCCCGATCGGCCTGGTGATGATCGCGCTGCTGGTCGCGGGCAATCTGCGCGGGGTGCGCGAGGCCGGCGCGGCGTTCGCCGCCCCCACCTACCTGTTCGTGGCAGCGATCGCGTCAGTCGTGATCGCCGGTCTGATCAAGGCCGGCTCGCACGGCTTTCATCCCGTGCCCCCAGCGCCTCACCGTGCCACCGAGGCGCTCGGCGTACTACTTGTGCTGCGGGCGTTCGCGTCCGGGGCGACGGCGATGACCGGGATCGAAGTGATCTCTAACGCCGTCTCGGTGTTCCGCCCGCCGGAGGCTGTGCATGCCCGCCAGACCCTCGGCGTCATGGTGGGGCTGCTGATCTCGATGTTCGTAGGCGTCGTGCTCGTCGCTCACTTCGACGGCGCCTCCCCCGGCGGCGGCGAGACGGTCCTGTCCCAGATCGCGCACCGCAGCGTCGGGGCCGGCGTTCCGTACGCGTTCGTGCAGGTGGCGACCACGCTCGTGCTGCTGGTGGCGGCCAACTCGGCGTTCAACGGCTTTCCACGGCTGCTGTACTTCATGGCCCGCGACGGCTTCGCCCCGCGTGTGTTCCTGCGCATGGGAGATCGCCTCGCGTTCACCAACGGCGTCCTCGTGCTCGCCGTCCCGGCGGCATTGATCTACGCGGCGTTCGGTGGTCAGACCGCCCCGCTGATCCCGCTGTTCGCGATCGGAGTGTTTCTCGCCTTCACGCTCGCTCAGAGCGGGATGGTCGCGCACTGGTGGCGCCGACGCGAGCACGGGTGGCGCGCCGCCCTCGCGACGAACCTCCTCGGCGCCGTCCTCTCGGCCGTGGTCGTGGTGATCGCCGCGATCACCAAGCTCACCCAGGGCGCCTGGGTCGTGGTCGTACTGGTCCCCTTGATCGTGCTGGCGTGCAGGCGCGTCCACGATCACTATCAGCGCGCCCACGAGGCGCTCACGCCAGGACCCGAGACCCGGGAGCAGACGTCGCCCGTTCGCGTGGCGCCCCCCCGACTCGCGTCGGTGGTCTCCGAGCGCCTAGCCGAGGCACAGGACAACCCCTCAGACGTCCACAGCTTCGCCGTCGTCCCGATCGCTGCACTGGACCTGGCTGCCCTGCACGCGCTCGCGTACGCCGTCTCGCTTGGCCAACCAGTGCTCGCGGTCCACGTGAGCCCCACCGAGCAGGAGGCCGAACGCTTCCAGCGCTCATGGCAGGCGTGGGGTGATCACCTGCCGCTGGAAGTGGTCGTCTCCCCCTATCGCGCGACAGTTGCGCCGCTAGCCAACTACATCGCCGCGCTGCACCGCCAACGCCCTGACGTGACCCTTACGCTCGTCGTGCCCGAGATCGTCGTCGCCAAGCCGTGGCAGCGGATCCTTCACAACCGAATCGCCGCACGCCTGCGTGCATCGCTGATCACGTACCCGGGAATCATCATCACCACCGTGCCGTTCCACCTAGCCCGTTGAACGAGCTGCGCGAGCGGCCCACTCGCGGGATCGGTTTCAGAGGTGAACACCTGCCTGTCGGCGATAGGCACCGGCCACCCGGCCGCGCTTGAAAATCCAGCGTCTCGGTCTTCACGAGCGGAGCGGGCATCAGCCGCAGTCGTCTAGGAGACGCTCTTCCTCGATGAGCTTGACCAACTGCCAGTAGGCCATCAGATTCCGCTCAAATTCCGTGGAGTGCCTAAAGAAACGCCGAGCGATGACCCGCCCGTCGGGGCTGCCTCCGCCCGCTCGCTCTTGGGCCCACGCTCGATCGATCCGGCCACGAGCAATGAGACGTATCGCGGCCTCAATCTCCGGTCCCGTGCAGTCACCCAACCGCTTGAACTCGCCCTGAGCGATCTCAAGCGGCTCGTCCAGGTTCAGTTCGCTCATCGCCACAACCTCCTCTTGACGCCGGCGCGGTGGCCTCTCCCGAGGGTAAGCGTTCGCGCCGTGGGCCGAGCAGCGATCAGATCGAGGCGGGCGACGGGTCGGCGGTCGCGGTGGAGTTCGGTTCGAGCATGAACAGCTCGACCTCCATGTCCGGGCCGACATGGTGGTGTGAGCTGAACGCGAGCACCTCGCGGCCCGACAGGCGCTCGACGGCGGCAATGAACTTGTGTTGCACGGCGCTCTGGAAAGCGCTGCGGGTTTCCTGGACGATGGTGCCGCGCTGGAGTTCGATCATCGTCTTCTCGACGTCGGTGTAGACGCCTCCGAGCACGCACGCAAGCAGGTCGCCGCCGAGCAGCAGGGTCTTGGCTGTGACTGGTGCGCGGTGGTGGTAGCGCTCGTGCAGCGCGATCATTGCGTCGGTGACGGCAATGAGCAGCGCATCATCGTTCAGAGGGGTGTTGGTGGCCGACATGGCGGCCTTCTCTCTCGTCCTCCGGTGGGGTTCGCGCGCGAGGCGAAGGGCGAAGACCCGACGTGCGATCTACCTCAGCTTCGCGCTACGATCGGGTTGGCTTCCCACCGCGAGCCTAATCGGTCCCCCGTGAGGCCATCCGTTCTTCAGGCGCTACCTGATTTCGTTCGTGCTCGCGATCGCGACGGGAGGGTGCTTCATCCTTGCCGTCGTGTGCCTGGCGCTCGCGCCGTTCTTCACGATGCGCAATCCGGGCGCGGTCTGGGATGTGTTCGCGTTCCTCGCACGGTGGGTGCTGGCGGTGGGATTTCTGTCGCTCGCGGTCGGCCTGTTGGTTCATGTCGCGCCAGCGACACACCAGCCGCTGCCCTGGGTCAGTCTCGGCACGACGATCGTCACCGTGTGGTGGGTGATCGTTTCGGTCGGCTTCTACTTTTACCTGACGGGCCTGGCTTCGTACAGCTCGGTGTTTGGAAGCCTCGCCTCGGTGATCGTGGTGATGGCCTATCTCTACATCTCGACGACCGCGTTCCTGTTCGGAGCTCAACTCGACGCGATCATCCGAGGCCAAGCCACCGGGACGCTCTCCGGCGTCGAAGTCGACCCGTCGCTACGTTCGTAGCCCACTCTTCAAACCGTGCCGCTCACATGTCCATCCCTCCGTTAACCCCCCAAACCGCCCCGGTGATGAACGAGGACTGATCCGCGACCAGGAAGTGGACGACGCGCGCGATCTCGTCCGGCCTTCCGAGTCGTCCCACCGGGATCTTGGCCTTGATCCCCTCCAGCACCTTCTCGGGGACGCTCTCGAGCATCTCGGTCGCAATGAACCCGGGGGAGACCGTGTTGACAGTGATCCCGATGCCGTGCTCCTCGAGCTTCCCGGCCCGTTTGAGCTGGTCCGAAGCCTCGCGGGCGAGCGTCTTGGTCAGCCCGAACAGTCCCGACTTCGAGGCCGCGTAGTTCGCCTGGCCGATGTTGCCCATCTCACCGATGATCGAGGAGATGTTCACGATCCGCCCGGAGCCACGCTCGATCATGTGAGGCAGCACCGCCTGGCTCATGAAGAACGCCCCGGATAGGTTGACCGCGATCACCTTGTACCAGTCCTCGTCGGTCATCTTGAGGACAGTCTTGTCAATGGTGATTCCGGCGTTGTTGATGAGGATGTCCAAGCGCCCGTGCTGCTCGATGACCTCGCCCACGGTTCGCCGACAGTCCTCCGCCGACCCGATATTCCCCTGGTGAATGGTGCCCTTTAGGCGTTCCTGGGTGAGCTTGCCGACGAACGCCTCGGCCGTTTCGAGGTCGCGGCTATAGCCGGCCGCGACGTCGGCCCCCTGCTCGGCGAGGCTGTGGGAGATCGCCGCACCGATCCCTCGGGTGCCGCCGGTCACGAACGCGACGTGACCGTGCAAACGGGGACGCCTGACCATCGACTCGGTTGGGCTGGTGGTGACTGACATGTTCTCTCCTTGTCTCACAACGCTTACTCCTCCTGCGCCTGGGCAGAGGCGACCTTCTGTTCGAGCGCGGTCATCACCGTCTGGTCGCGAAGGGTCGTGACGTCGCACCTTCCTTCGATCGCTGATGGCGGGACGGGGTCCCGCCATCGCACGGTCTTTCAGTTATGCGAGCTGGGTGACTACGGACTTGGTTTCGAGGTAATTCTCGAGCGCGTTGTGGCCCATCTCGCGGCCCCAGCCTGACTCCTTGTAACCGCCGAACGGCATCGCGGCGTCAAACACGCTGTAGCAGTTGATCCACACGGTTCCGGCGCGCAGACGATGGGCAGTCCGGTACGCCTTGTTGATGTCCCGCGTCCAGATCCCCGACGCGAGACCGTAGTTCGTGTCGTTCCCGCTCTGGATGACGTCGTCGTCCTCGGAGCCGAAGGGAATCGCGCACACCACCGGGCCGAAGATCTCCTCGCGCACCACGTTCATGTCGGGCGTGGTGTCAGTCAGAACGGTCGGCTGCACGAAATACCCGCGGTCGCCGACCCGGCCGCCGCCGGCCGGCGCACGCGCGCCGGCGCCGAGGCCCGAAGACAAGTAGCCGAGCACCTTCTCGTGCTGCTCCGCGGAGGTGAGCGGCCCCATCTGAGTCTCGGAGTCAACCCCCGGGCCGACCTTGATCTTCTTGGCCTCGTCCGAGACTCCCTGGACGACCTCGTCATAGACGTCGCGCTCGATGTACAGGCGCGAGCCGGCGTTGCAGCACTGGCCCTGGTTGAAGAAGATGCCGTTCGCCGCGCCAGGGATCGCCACGTCCATGTCGGCATCCTTGTAGAGCACTTGCGGGCTCTTGCCACCCAGCTCGAGCGTGACCTTCTTGAGATTGCCCACCGCCGCCTGCACGATCAGCCGGCCGACCTCGGTCGAGCCCGTGAAGGCGACCTTGTCGACGCCGTCGTGGGCTGCGAGCGCGGCCCCCGCGTCCCCGAACCCGGTCACGATGTTGACCACGCCCGCCGGGCAGGCCGGCCTCCAGCATCAGCTCGCCGAGTCGCACTGCCGAGAGCGGCGTTTGCTCGGCGGGCTTGAGCACGACCGTCACGCCCGCCGCCAGCGCCGGGCCGAGCTTCCAGGCCGCCATCAGCAGCGGGAAGTTCCACGGGATGATCTGCCCGACGACGCCCACCGGCTCCTTGCGGGTATAGGCCAGGAACTCAGAGCCGGGCGATGTGACGGCGGAGATCGGGATCGTGTTGCCCTCGATCTTCGTCGCCCAACCCGACATGTAATGGAACAGGTCGGCGGACAGGGCGACGTCCGCCGCCTTGGCAATCGCCAGCGGCTTGCCGTTGTCGAGCGTCTCCAGCATCGCCAGTTCATCGGCATGCTGCTCGATCAGATCGCCGATCCGATGGATCACCTTGCCGCGCTCCGACGGCGTCATCCGGCGCCAATCCGAGCGCTCGTCGTCAAAGCACCTACGAGCCGCACCCACGGCGAGCTCAATGTCTTGCGCCGCCCCGTGCGCCACCCGCCCGAGACTCTCCTCAGTCGCCGGGTTGAGCGTCTCAAATGTCTTTCCGCTCGCCGCCTCCACCCATTCACCGTCGATCAGCAGGCGGCCCGGCTTGCGAACGAAGTCCTGGACGTACTGAGGCAAGCCGGCGGGAGTGCCCGCGGAAGCTTGCGGCGTGTCGGCCCCATTGGTCGGGCGGTTAGGGGTGGTGGTAGACATACTCAGCTCCTGACGTTTGCGTTCGGCGCCTGACCGATGTCGGGCCAATACGCCACGCCGGCCGAGAGCTGGAGCCGGGAAAAGCATCGCCCACCGAGGTTCAGGGCAGAGCGGATACCTACCATACACCCGGACGCAACAGTGTCGACAACCCGAGGGTGATCGCGCGCGAGACCGACGTCGACGGCGTCGGCGTCGTAGCCGCAAACTCCTCGACCTCCCCACCGCGGGCGTCGACGCCACCGCCTACTCCCCAAGCGGCGGCGAGCTCCCTTCGAACGCGTGAACGCGATCCGCGCCACTCGCGGCAAGGCCAAAGGTGGCACGTAGCCGGCAGCCAGCAGAGGGCCGAGCGGGCCGTCGCCGAGGTGATCTTCAGAGACGAGACAGTGCCGATCGAGGTACCGGTCAAGGGCGGCACACGCGTGGTTGACAGCGACGAGCATCCGCGGGCGGGGACGACCGCCAACGCGCTCGCGAAGTTGCGTGCAGCGTTCCGCCGCGACGGCGGCACCGTCACCGCCGGCAACGACTCGGGGGTCAACACGGCGCGTCGGCGATCGTCGTGATGTCGGCCAGCCAGGCCAACGAGCGCGGCCGGCGGACGTTTGGGACGGTCGAGAGCTCCGCCTTATTCGGGGTCGAGCCGAAGATCATGGGGATCGGCCCGGTGCCCGCCGTGCGCAAGGCAATCACAAGGGCCGGGCTTGAGCTGACCGACATCGACCTGTTCGAGCTCAACGAGGCATTCGCCGCGCAGTCGCCAGAACACCGTGGTGATCCGCGTCCTCGCGCCGTGTGATCACATCGCGGTCAACGAGATCCGAGGCGGCGGCCCCGCCCGTCGGCTCCTGAAGGTTGACCGTGGGAGTAATGTTCGTCTTGGAGGGCATCCATTGTGACGTCGGCCCCCTGGGCGGGCAGCACGACCTGACTTCTGAGGTTCAACTAACCGCAGAGGTCCGGATGCCCGAAGTGCTGATTGTCCATTATTCGGTCGTCGGCCGCAGGCTAGGACGATCTCGGTCGTCGCCGGTTGCTCGGTCGCCGACTCGCCTCGCTCGCCGTCGGTCCGACTCGGCTTGGACGTCGTCGCGGTGACTTTCAGGAGCTCCTCGAATGCGCCGTTCAGCGCCCTGATCGTGGGTGGCGAGGGGCGCGACCGCCTCGTGGTGAGCACGAAATGAACGCTGCGATCTTCAACCTCAACCATCCCGCGAACACCGTGCATTGGCACTTCTTCCTGATGTCGGTGTCAAACGTTGTCGTGATCGTGCTGATGTTGATCGTCTTCGCGCTTGCGATCCTCATACCGTTTCCCGGCCACCGCGATAAGGACCGCGCGCGATGAGCTCAACGGCGAAACGGTCGTGGACCGAGAAGGCGCGGGTGCGCGCCGTCGCCGCGTTGCCGCCCGAGAAGCTGCTGCCCGACAGCCAGCCGTCGTACATGTCGTCGTGGATCTACGTGTTCGGGGTGCTGACGCTCGCGGCACTGATCGTGGTCATCGCCTCGGGCTCGATTCTGGCCTTGAAGGGCCCGGGGTGGTGGCACTTCACCGGCATCGGGCACTTCTTCAACAGCATCCACCTCTGGGCGGTAGAGCTGTTCTTTTTCTTCATGGTCATCCACCTGTGGGGCAAATACTGGATGGCCGCCTGGCGGGGTGGGCGCGCCCGTGTCTGGATGACCGGTGCGGTCGCGTTCGTGGTCGCGGTCCCGGCTGCGCTGACCGGTTACGTCTCGCAGCAGAACTTCGATGCGCAGTGGATCTCGACGCAAGCGAAGGACGGCCTGAACGCCGCCGGGGTCGGCTCGTTCTTCAACGTCACGAACTTCGGCCAGATGTACAGCTACCACGTCTTCCTGCTGCCACTCGCGGTTGTCGCGATCGTGATCGCGCACGTCCTGCTGGTACGCAAGCACGGCATCGTGCCGCCGTTCCAGCTGGCCAGTCGTGGGGCGCTGCCGGCCTCGCCGCCCGGAGCTGATCCCGAGCCCGTGCCCAAGCGGGAGCCCTCCGGTGGAAACGAGGTTGTCCCGGACGCCGACTCCGTTCCGGGGGCGGGTGGGTCGTGAGTCGTGGCCCGGATGACTCGCGCGCCGCCGTGAGCCGCGAGCAGGATGACTCGCGCGCGGCCGATGCAGGCGAGGCTGGAGGCCGAGCCGGGCGCAGGCGCGAGCGCCGCCGCGAGGACGAGTCCTATCGCGAGTGGAAGGACACCTACCGCCCCTACGACATCCTCAGAGAGGCCTCGATCGCCCTCGGCGTGGTGCTTGTGCTCGCGATCGTGCTGACGATCCTGTTCTCCTCGCCCGACCTCAAGCCGAGCACGGTCCGGTCATGGGCGCGCAGCGACCCGGTCGACTTCGTGACCACCGCTACGACCGAACTTGACGGCTCGAGCGGGACCGGCGGCTACGGCCCGCCCTACAACCATGCCTCCGACGGTCAGCACATCGCGTTCATCTACCTTGCGAAGTGGTTCGGCGTAAGCCATCCGATCAACACCGCCCAGGACTTCGTGCTGGCGCCACTGCGCTCGATCACCGGGCAGCCCGCGCTGCAGGCCGCGGTCTCCGCCTATCAGGCCGCACCCGCGAGCACTCAGACGGGTTGGACGAGCGCGTACGAGAAGGCGCTTGGCAATGCAACGGCCAACCCGGACGGCTCGATCTCGGTCAAGCCCGGCAAATACGGGCCCCTGCCGACGATGATGGGCTCGCTGCTCACGTTCGCGCAGAGCGGCGGCCTCGACGGAGCGCTGCTGACCAGCAAGCAGTTCTACCAGACCGACTACACCAAGTCGCTGCTGTTCCTGTCCGACGGCGGGGTGCTCGACAACCGCGCCCAGCAGCAGGGTCTGCTCGGCACTCAATGGGGGATGATGAACGAGACCGGCAGCTACCCGGGGCAGGTGTGGCTGTGGCTCTACACATTCTGGTATCAGATCAAGCCGTTCTCGACCTCGGCGAACGCCGACATCCTCGTGATGGCGGTGATGGGGGTGCTGAGCCTCGCCTTCATCCTGATCCCGTTTATCCCGGGCGTCCGGGACCTTCCGCGCAGAGTCCCGATCTACAAGCTGATCTGGCGCGACCACTACCGAACCCAGGGAGCGGACGGCGCCTAGCATGGCCGAGACGGCCGATCCCCAACCGCGCGGCGCCGCCATCGGTGCTGCGGAATCTGAACGGCCGACCCGCCGATCGCCACACAGGCCACTGGATGCGCATCTGCGCGAGCACCGTCTCGGGCTGACGCATCGCGTTCGTGCGCGACAAAGACACCGGCTGTCGAGCACAGCCATTCGTCACGGCCAGAGGCTTAACGACTCGACGGCTCCGTCGGCGCCCAGAGCGTCTCGAATCCACTCCGCCGCAATATGAGACACGCAGAGATCAGATGAACAGCTGGACGATCACGAACCTTGAGCTGAGACCACACTCACCCGAGATCCTCGCCTCGACCGACGAGGCACGGGCGATCGTCCTCTTGATTCCAGCAGGAGAGAGCCTGGACGATCATCAGGTGCACGAGCGCGCGTGGGTCATGGTGCTCGACGGCGAGGTCGAGATCACGACCGCGGCCGGTGAGAGCGTGCGCGGCGGGTGCGGCCTGTTCGTCGCATTTGCCCCATCCGAGCGGCATGCTCTACACGCGTGCTCGGACGCCCGACTGTTGCTATTGCTCACGCCCTGGCCGGGAATCGGCCACCCCGGGGCGATGTCACTGGAGGAGAAGGCAAATGCCCGGCACAACGCCGCCGCGCACCCAGCGAGCACCACAGACAAAGGCCGTCTCCGATGATTGGCCAATCGCCCTCGGCAAACTACGCGGACAATTTCGTCAGCCGGAGGGAGCCACTCTCGACGAGAGCCACACAGGACGCCAGCACTCCTCGAACAGCAGGCTCGCGCGCAGACCGTTCTCGGCCGAGAGCCGCGCACCGGGCGCTTCCGCCACAAGGCCTACCGCGGGCGTCTGCACGTCTACGCCTTTGGCGCGGTCGCACTGCTCGTCTACGTGGTCCGCTCGCCGCTGCGAACACCCGCCACGTGAAGGTCGACTGGGTTTCGGCCACTCATCTGTGCCGCTCGTCTGCTCGCCCTTTTCACCGCGATCCTCAGCTGGCTGCTGGGGATCCTGATCACATCCCTCTTCCGCTGGCGCACGGGCGGGCCACGTCCGTCCTAACCGGTGGCGTGTTGTCCAAGGGTTGGTAACGCGGACGGGCTGCACCGGTCATGCGAGGCGTGCCGCAAACGACCGTCGCAACGCCGGTCGGCACGAGCGGCGTTGTGTTGGAATACGGCCGGCGCTTAGGCTGAGGCCGGACGGATTCAGGCGCACCTCGGCAGGTAGCCGTGACCGGCGCCGGCCGCTCTGCGCCGTGGTTAGGCTGCTGTCAGTCCGTTTCGCTAGGGCCGGTGGCGTCGTCGGCTTTGGATCAGCGCGTGGTTGAGGATCGCCTGGTCGTCGTCTTCATGGGCGACCACGGCGAGCTTGTTCCAGGCGCCGGGATGTTCGACACGCTCGTTGTAGGTCTGGGTTCGAAAGCGTTCTGTGTAAAGCGCGGGAAGGGCGTCGCCGGCGCCGTACATGCGCCGTCCGCCGTCGCTGCCCCGGATGACCGCGACGAGCTCGCGGGTCTGCTCATAATCGTCGGCCGCGACGAACTCGACCAGCGGCTGCTGCGGGGATCCGCCCGTCAAGAAGGCGACGATGTACTTTCGGTCTCGCCCCCACCTGTTGTTGCGAATCGTCTCCCCAAGCCCGATCTGGACGGCGCCCTCGGCGCGGGTCGTGCCAATGAACACGCGATAAGGCGAATAGCGATCGCGACCACTCGGCCATCGATACGACTCTCCCTCCCGCTCTCTGATTACGCGCCAATCATCGGGGAGATCAGTGCGCCCGCGAGCGAGCGCGCCCACGCTACCGGACACGCGATCCGCGGCCAGAGATCTGATGATCGGGCTCTCGAAGCCGGCCTGCGAGAGCTGCGTCAGCAGCGGACCGAGCTCTCGGTCGGGAACGTTTTGCACGGTGACGGAGAACGGGGACATCGCTGCCTCTATATCCCTAACGTACGCAAACGTAGCTCTGTAAGACTAAATCGTCAAGAAGTAGGATACGCCACGTGGTCAAATGCAACGCCCTCGCCGCCGCCAGGAGGGGCGTCCCCTCGAAAGGGCGACTCGAGCGACGCGACGACCACGAGCGTCAAGCCAATGCGACGACCGCGAGCGTCAAGCCATCGCCCCGAGTGCGTGTCAGCCAGACGCGTTTAGCCGCCAGCTGTTCCTGGGCGAGTCGCTCGACGGCGAGCGCCTCGTGGCCAACTACGAAACCGATCTCAGCGCCACGAATATCGGGCACTCCGGCACCGCTCGGCGGCCGCTGGGAGCGTGCGGCCTGCAGGCCGGCTGTCTAGCTGCTCTCGCGGAGCGCCCGGGTGACGGCGTCGGCGGCCGTGAATACGCCGAGTTTGGCCTCCAGGTGCGCGAGCCGGTCTCGGACTGCGTGCAGGCTGAGGCACAGCTCCCACGCGATGTTCGCCTCTTCCTCGATCGCGGCGGCGGCGCAGAGCACCTCAGCCTCGCGCGGGGTCAGCCCGAGGCGATCGAGTGCCTCGGGGCGGAAGCTGGCGACTTCCTCCTCGAGCAGCAGCGCGTGCGGATCGCCGGGCACCAGGTGGACTGTGAGACGCCGCCCGTCCCGGACGCTGACCAGCGGCGGGCGCGGCGGCAAAGCGAGCCACGCGGCGACGGCCTCCGGCAGCCAGCCCGCGTGCTCGGCCGCCCCGAAGTGCTCCGCGAGCCAGCGCTCGGCGTCGAGGCTCGACTGCTCGATCTCGCCGTAGCGGTCAAGCAGCGCGACGGCGGTGCCCGGTGGCGGGTTGCTGGCGAGCGCGCGGACGAGCCGCTCGCGCGCCCCGGCATCCTGCAGCGCGGCCTCGAGGACAGGCTGCACGAGATCGAGCACGTCGCGATCGCGCTCTGAGAACTGGCGCTCGCTGCGGCCGAGCCCCGCGACCACCATCTCACCACGCTCCGCGCGAACGCCGATGGTGATGGAGTACTCGACGCCCGACGGGTGGAGCAGATCGCCGTACAGCTCGCTGCGGAACAGGTGGCGGGGCTCAAGGGCCTCGGACAGCCGCAGCGCCGGACGCCTTCGGGCGGCATGCGCCGACAGCAGCGGATGACCCGTCAAGTCGCCCACGATTGCCGCGAACGCACCGGGCGGCTCGGCATCAGCAGGGATCGCCTCATGTCGCACAGCCCCCATGGTGAGTTCGACCCGATCCCACATCAGCACGTCCGCCGGCACGAGCTCCGCGAGGCCCGCCAGCGCCCGGCGTCGCAGCTCGGCCACCGTCCGCGCTCCAGACAGCGCCCGCGCGAACCCGCGCGCCGCGGCGACGTCGATATCCGCGAGCCAGGGCATGACCTCAAGGTCACGATACACCCGCGACCTGCCCCGCCCTCCATGTCGGCGGTCCGGTCATCGACGCTGCTCGGGCGTGAAAAGCATCTCGAACTCAGGTAGTGCTACGGGGGCTGTCTCGGCGATCACGGTCGTGCTCGTCGCGGCACGTTCGGTCAACAGCTTCAATTAGAGGGCAGGCCGTGGCAGCCCCCCTCTGTTTGGCTGTCGCGGCGATGGGAAGAGCTCAAGCGCTCGAGTAATCAGGTCAGGGATAATGCGAGGCCGTGTTGCCTGAGACGCGCTCCTGTCCACAGGTGGCTCTGGCCCGTGGATGTGCGGGCCGGGCGCGATGCCGGCCTTGCTCGCAGGGCGCGGTGCTTGAATGTCTGCCTTATACAGGCTGTGCATCGAGCGCGCGTCGGGCGAACCAGACGACGGATCGCATAGCTGGGAGAGACGCACAGGATCGGATCGCCGAGCAACGCTGGCTCGATGGGGCAGGAGTTTCAGCGACTACCCCTACCAAGCCGAGGAGATCGAGATGACAGACGTACGACGGACCGGCACGCCACGGCGCCTTGAGGACCGGACGCGGTTCGGAATCCCGATCGAGGGTGAGGCGGACGGCATCTGGCAGCGCGCCTTCCACGCGCACCTCGCCGAGGAGGTCCGGGGGCAGCCCGACGTCCCCGGGGCCGAGTTCTTCGAAAAGTCGCTGACGATCAATCCCACGGAGATCAAGTTCCGTTTCGTCGGCAGCGCGACGTTGCTGCCGAACTACCTCGACATGATCGAGTCGGCTATCCCGCGGGCCAATCAGACCGCTGCAGAGGAGCGACAGCGCTTAGACGCAGCAGTCGCTGAAGCCAAGCGAGAGGTTCAAGAGCGAGACCAAGACATCGAGCGGGAGTTGAAGGACTGGTCCGACCAGCAATCCGCGGAGGGCTGAGCAGGAGGCCTCCGCTCGCGGTCGGACCTCGAGCCGGAGAACGGCCCCATCGCGGGCCTCTACAGCCCTAACGTATACAAACGTAGCAACTTAAGAGTAGGTCGTCCAGAAGTATGGTACGCATACGTCGTAGACACGCGAGCTCGTAGAGGCGTAACGCCTCGAAGCCGCTGCCGCGGGCGAACAGCCCGCGCAAGCGAGTCTGCTCGCTGCATTAAATCGACCCGGCGGACGAGCGAACGCCGCGCAACTGACAACCGTCTCGCCCTAATTTCGTTTCCGGGGGGTCTGGCGGGGGCGACGCCGCGCTGTCGCCGTGAACCCGCTCCCAGGAAACGCGTCCCGGCTCCCATGCGCCGGGGAGCGCTCCTCCCGATCAACGCGACAGCAAGGATTCCCGGCTTACGCCGTTAGGCGGCGGGGCAGGCTCAGGGCTCCCACGGCGTGCGCGCGGCGGCCTGGCTCAGGTCAGGGTGCCGGCCGGTAGCACAAAGCGAAGCGGCGACCGGGGTTGGTCTGCACCGGGGTCGGTGAGCCGTGAGGCGTGTAGGCCGCGCGTGGAGGCTGCAACAACAGTTGACTCGGGCTGCCCGTCGTGGGCCGTGATCCACGCCATGACGGCCGGGAAGTCGGCCCCCTCGGCGAGGAGCGCGGCGCGCTCGATGACCAGACCGCCGGAGGCGTGAGGACGGGCCAGTCGCGTCACCAGAGCGAGGATCGTAGCGTCGTCCATTCTTCACACCATAGTCGCGCCGCGAGATCACGTGTGGCCGAGCTGCGCGACATCATCCTCGAGCTACCGAACTCCGGACCGTCGTATGACTCCTCGCACACCTCCCGTTGGGCACCATTTGAGCAGTCTTGACGGGGTAGGCCGGGTGGTGATCGGCCTACATGCGGCGCACGGTCTCGCGCTTACACGCTGCCGGTCGCCGACGCTAGGCCGAATGGGCTGCCCTCGGAGTCGCGGCAGATCGCCCACACCGCGCCGGGATGGACCACGGTGCCCCCGAACGCGGTCACGCGCTCGAGTGCCGTGGGCAGGTCGTCAACGGTGAAATAGGGCAACGAGAACGTGTCACCCGGGCCGCGGCCGCGGGCGTGCACGCCGACCTCCGGTACGCCCGCGTGCGTCTGCCACCCCTCGCCTTCGATCCCTCGACGCGCCTCCAGCTCGGCGCCCAGCACACCGGACCAAAAGCGACGAGCGCGGTCCGGATCGTCGGCGGGAAACTCGATCAAGGAAGGTCCAACAGCAGCCATCGCCCCGCAACCCTAGCGGGCAGAGGACCGCAGGCGCATCCGTTTGGATCGATCGGTGGGGCATATCCAACCGCCCGATCGCCGAGCCCGTTCCGGAAGGAGTGCCGCAGCTGCACCACGGCCACGTCGAGCGCCGCCTGGGAGGTGGTGGCGGCGTTGATCGGTCGCCACGCGCCCCGAATCCGGCGCCGCGGCCGCAGGGCGAGGTCGCGTTCTGCATCGAGGACGTTGACGCGGAGCACGCACGGCTCCGAGCGGCCGGCGTCGCGGTGCTCGCTTCGCCGACCGACCGGTCACGGGGCGAGCGCCGCAGGTCGTCGACCCGGGCGGGAACGTCATGGAGCTGACGCGGCCGAAGCGATCCGACGGAGCGACCGAAGCTCGGTGGCTAGGAATCAGCCGATGCCGCCGCCCCGCCGACGAGCCAAGTCCAAGCGAACTTATTCGCGCATCGTTCACATAAACGCTCGAATAGGAGTACAGTCGAACACGAGCTGGCCCTGCGGCCAGGATCCTCCCCCCAAGCCCGGATGCCACCGACGGCGCAACCGCGCCACAAGGCGAGAGGCGTGGGTTACTGGTTTTGACTGCAGGGCCGGTGTAGTGCCCTATGGCGTTACCACACCGGCCCGGTGGACGCGTCCCAAATGTGATTGACCGCGCGGGGGTTCTCGCCCTCTTCCTTGCGCACGACCCGATAGAGGGACGAGAAGGCTTGAAGACCATGAGGCACACAGGAAACATGTCGGCGGTGCGTAGGCGAGGCGAGTTGACTCGCGACAGCGGATCGCTGCGGCTCTCGCCGGCAATCGATGCCCGACGACGCCTGAACAGCCGGCGAGCCGACGGCACCCGGACCAAGGCACACCCGGCCGGTCCGAGCGATCCGAGCCACGCCTACCTGACGCGATCGCGCGACTAGTACGCTTGCCGATGGCCCCATTGTGAGGGTCAGGCGTGTGAAACGCGTCTAAACAGCACTGAAAGCGAAGCGGATCCGACTGGGGATCCGTGCCCCGCCTGCGGCTCGCTTTGGAGCGACTCGGCGACTTGTGTGAAATCTTCGGGTACCGCGCAATCGAGGCACCGCGGCTGCGCATCGCACAGGGCCAGGGGACCGCCCGTGAGACGCCGCCGCGCTCCCACCTCGGCTGCGTCGCCACGAGTGCCCGCGCGTCGACGCGGGGTGGCGTAGGTGTGAATGGCACTCCAGACGAAAGTTCGCACGGTGCCTTCACCGCAGGCCGCACAGTGACGTGGGCGCGTTTGAGGCTCCGCGGGCTGAAGCGCGCAACGCGACCAGATGTCACCAGCGGAACTCGGTGACCACCGGGACCGCGTCGCCCGGTTCTAAGATGGTTAGCTGCCGGACCAAGAGGAAAAAGCGGAGGCTTCGACGATGACAGAGCACCAGCAAGACGCAAATTGGAACATCGGCGAGTGGCACGGCAAGATGCTGGTCGATCGTGACGGTGAGAAGATCGGCAAGCTGCAGGACGTCTACGTCGATGTCGAGAACGACGAGCCGCAGTTCGCCACCGTCAAGGAGGGGTTCATCGGCCGCCATCTGACCTTTGTGCCGCTGGGCGGGATCAAGATAGGTCCCGATGATCTGCAGGTACCGGTGACCAGGGAGCAGATCAAATCGGCGCCGAACATCGAGCGGCACGGCGAGGAGCTCTCCCAGGGCGACGAGTCGGCCCTCTACCACCACTACGAGCTCAACTACACACCGCCCAACACCGAGAGCGGACGCCGACTCGCCCGCCGCTGACGCGTCATCGCCACCACAAACCGTTAGCGCCGCCCCCCTCGGCACTCAAGCCCATGTCCACCAGGTGGAGCCGGGTTGGGACTGCCGTGGCACGTCCCTGGGCGCCCGCGATGCTTGACAATCGTGAGGTGAGCAAGGCGGATGAGCGTGAGGAGGAGGTCGAGTCGAGGTACGAGGCAACGTTTGCCGTTGGGCTCGTGATCGGGCTGCAGGTGACGCTCGCGCTGGTGAGCCTTGCCGGTGGCTGGAAGCTGATCGGGCTCCAGGGATGGGTATGGATGATCCCCGCCGTTCCCGAGGCAGCGCTGATGCTGGCGCTGGCGTGGTCGGCACCCCGGCATCGGCTCGAGCAGATGGGCCATCGCCGCACGGCCGCGCTCGCGCTCGTCGGCGTGATCACCGCGGCAAACGCGCTTGCGCTCCTCGCTCTGATCGCGTCGCTGCTGAGTGCGGAGGAGAAGAGCGGCGGCGAGCTGCTGCTGAAGGGCGCCACGATCTGGAGCACGAACGTGATCACATTCGGGCTGCTGTTCTGGGAGTTCGACCGCGGCGGCCCGATGCGCCGGCTCGCGCCGCATTCGCGGTCGCGCGACTTCCAGTTCCCACAGGACGAGAACCCGACACTCGCCGAGCCAGGCTGGCACCCCCGGCTCGCCGACTATGTGTACATCTCGTTCACCAACGCAATCGCCTTCAGCCCGACGGATGCGATGCCGCTGACCCGGCGCGCGAAGATGATGATGCTGGCGGAGTCCGCGATCTCCGCGACGACCGTGCTTTTGGTGGCCGCGCGGGCGGTGAATATCCTCCGCTAACGCGCTGCGCACATCCCCAACATGCCGTGGAGAGTGACGGAGCACACCGCTCCGACACCGTCCGTGAGCTCGCGGTTCGGCGTCAGCCGGCAGTGCTCCGCGCGGAATCGCATCACAGGAGCGGTGAAATGGCCTCGTATGAGATCGGCCCCCGCCGAGCGTAAGCGGCTTCGCGTGCGGAGGGAGGGGGGGCCGAAAGGTCTCGGCTAGGGTTCGAAAGCGTTCTCTGTACGGCCTCCGGAGGGCGTCGCCGGCGCCGTACATGCGCCGTCCGCCGCCGCTGCCCCGGATGACCGCGACGCGCTCGCGGGTCTGTTGATCATCATCCGCCGCGACGAACTCTACGAGCGGCTTGCTGCGGCGATCCGCCGCTCAGGAAGGCGACGACGTACTTCCGGTCGCGTCCCCATTTGTTATTGCCAATGGTCTCCCCGAACCCGGTTTGAACCCGCCCTCGGCGCGCAGCGTGCCATCATTCGGGAGGTCGGGGCTGGGCCCGGGAGCCGGTGCGCGCACGCTCTCGGACGCTTCACCAGCGCCCAGAAGCGTGATGATCGGGCTGTCGAAGCCGGTCCTCGAGAGCTGCGTCAGCAGAGGGCCGAGCTCCCGATCGGGAACGTGTATTGCACGGTGACGGAGAACGGGCGGAGGGAGTGCCTACGTCAATACGTACATAGACGTAGCAACGTAAGAACGCGTCGTCAAGAAGTGTGGTACGATACGTCGTGCGGTTCGAGCCCCCGCCGACGCGGTCGCGCCTTACAAGCTCCATCGACGTCACCTTGGGCTCGGGCTGCACGGGGATGACTCAACCGAGTCGTTCCCAGCCTCAAAGAGAGAGAGCATCACCATGCATGCCACCATTCGACGCTACGAGGCGATCGACGAGACCCGCACCAGCGAGCTGGTCAAGAAGGCCGAGGACAGCCTCCTTCCGCGCTTGAGCGAGCTGCCGGGCTTCAACGGCTACTACCTGATCGAGGCCGGCAACGGGGTGATCAGCTCCGTCGGTTTCTTCGACAGCGCTGAGCATGCCGAGGAGTCGATCCGCGTCGCGTCCAACTGGGTGCGTGAGGAGAACTTCGAGACGGCACTCCCGAATCCCCCGAAGATCACGAGCGGACCGGTAGTTGTCCACAAGACGCGCGAGCTCGTAGGGGCGTAACCGCCCCGAAGCCGCTGCTGTCAGCGAGAAGGTCCGCGAGCGCGGGCCTTCTCGTAACCCTTGGGCCACACGCGGCACGCCGGTGAGCTCGCCCCGTAGCGGCGCCGCCTACTCCAGCACCGTCGCGGCGATCCGGGTGCCGACCGTTTCCATCAGCGCCTCGGCGCCGGTGGTCACGCGCACGTAGCCGGGCAGGCCGAACTCCGTACCGGCTCGCACCAGCACCCCGTCGCGGGCAAGCACATCGGCGACGCGGATGTCGTCGGCGCCGAGCTCGAGCAGGACGAAGTTGGCATCGGACTCGAGCGCCCGGATGCCGCTGCCGTCCAGCGGCTGGATGAGCCTCTGCCGTGCACGGCGGACCTGGTCGCGGCGGGCGGGGAGCAGCTCGGTGCGGCGCAGGCTGGCGATGCCCGCCGCCAGCGCCGCCCGGTTGACGTTGAACGGCTCCAGGACCGAATTCAGGTGAGGGGAGAGGGCGCCGTCGACCAGCAGGTACCCGAGTCGCAGGCCGGCAAGCCCGAAGATCTTCGAGAACGTCCGCAGTACGATCACCGGCCGGCCGGCGCGGATGTCGGCCAGCCGGTCGATGCGCTGGTCGGGATCGATGTAGTCGGCGTAGGCCTCGTCGGCCACCGCGATGCAGCCATCCGGGAGCAGGGCGAGAAACGCCTCCCAGTCGCCGGCACCCAAGCGCAATCCGGTGGGGTTGTTGGGATCGCAGATCCACGCCAGCTTGGCCCGGTGCTCGGTGGCCACGGCAGCCACGGCCTCGAGGTCGAGCACCAGCGAAGCGGTGCGGTCGACCCGATGGACGATCGCGCCGGCGCTGGCGCAGGCCTGGGCGTAGAGCCCGTAGGTGGGGCGGGGTATGACCACCGCGTCGCCGGGGTCGACGAACGCGCTGATCAGTGCCAGCGTCAGCGCCTGGATCCCGTGGCCGGGAATCACCTGCTCGGGCTCGGCGCCGGCCCAGCGCGCCGCGGCGTGGCGAAACTCCTCGTAGCTCTCCTCGGGATAGGCCCACACCGTGTCGAGCTCGGCAGCGGTCTCCGACAGGACGCCGGGCAGCGGCCCGAACAGGTTCTCGTTCCAGTTCAGGCGGATCATCTCCTGGCGGCCGAAGCGGGCCTTCATCTTGGCCGCGCTCATTCCCGGTACATAGGCGCCTACGCCCACAACCGAAGGGCGCAGCAGCCGGTCATACGCGGTCGCGCTCATGCCGTTGGCAGCGCGGCCGCGATCTCGGTCCGCAGGACGACCGCGGCCGGACCGGGCTGCGCAAGCGCCCAGTGCAGCTGCTCGTGGAGGTCCTCCGGGACGGCTGTCCGGACCGGAACGCCGAACGCCGAGGCGATCGCGGCCACGTCGCCGGCGGGCAGCTCGACCGATGTCGTCTCGCCGAAGGCGTCGCGCTGGTACTCGCGCAGGATGCCGTAGCCCCCGTCGTCGACCACCAGCAGCTTGGCGTCGATGCTGTACTGCGAGGCGGTCCCCAGCTCCCCGAGCGCATATTGCAGGCCGCCGTCGCCGACTACCGCCAGCACGCTGCGGCCGGGATGAGCGAGGCTCGCGCCGATCGCCGCGGGCCAGGCGTAGCCGAGCGTCCCCGATCCCAGGGGGTACAGAAACTGCTGCTCGGCGCCGAGGTGGAGGTGGGGGGCGGCCCAGTAGGCGAGGATCGTCATATCCCAGGCGGTGATCGCGTCCGGTGCGAGCGCCCGCTCCACGTCGGCCAGCAGGCCCAGCTCGATCTCCCGTCCCTGGCTCTCGAGCCCGGTCCTGATCCGGCTTCGCAGCGCCGCGACGCGGGCCGCGGCATCGCCAGGCCGTCGCGGCGAGAGCTGGGCGATCAGCGCCTGCAGGGTCAGCTTGGCATCACCGACCAACGGCAGCGCCGGATACGTCGCCCCCACCCGCTCGGGCGCGGCATCGAGCTGGACGACACGTCCGCGCGGGCGCAGCGCATACTGGCCGGTGGTCTCGGCGCCGAGCTCGGTGCCGACGCACAGGAGCACGTCGGCATCGGCTAGCAGCTCCTGCAGGGCGGCCTCGTCGCAGCCGCAGCCGGCCGTCAGCGGGTGCTCGTCGGGCAGGGCGCCCTTGCCCATGTAGGTCGTCGCCACGGGTGCGTCGAGCAGCTCGGCCAGGCGCCGCAGCTCGGGCTGGGCGCCGGACCGAAGCAGCCCGCCGCCGGCCCAGATCAGCGGGACGCTGCGGCCTGCTCGAGGAGCTCGGCCGCGGCGGTCACCGCCTCGGGGGCGGCGGCGTGGACCTGAGGAGACGCGTCGAGCTCGGTGACCGCAGGACCGTCGGCAGGCTCGCGAAGCAGATCTACGGGTATCTCGACGTACACCGGCCCGCTCGGCGGGGTGAGCGCGATCCGCCACGCCTGTGCCAGCAGCTCGGGGATCGCGTCGGCCGACTGGGCGCGGGCGGCGTGCTTTACCAGCGGGCGAAACGAGGCCAGCTGGTCGGGCAGCTCGTGCAGGTATCCCCGGCCGCGACCGAGCAGGTCGCTGGGGATCTGGCTCGAGATCGCCACCACCGGGACGTGCGAGCTCGCCGCCTCCATCAGCGCGGTCAGGGAGTTGAGCGCTCCCGGCCCGGTGGACAGCAGCAGCGGCGCCGGACGGCCGCAGCTGCGCGCGTAGCCGTCGGCGGCGAACCCGGCGCACAGCTCGGTGCGGGTTCCATAGGCGGTGATCGGCCTGGTCCGCAGCGCCTCCCAGATCGCCAGCGAGTGGACCCCCGGGACCCCGAAAGCAACCTCGGCGCCGAGCGCGGCAAGGCTTTCGGCGACCAGGTGGCCGCCGATCCTCGACGTGGTCAGATCGTGGGCGGTCATTCGTGCTCCATCAGCGACTCCAGCACCGCCGGATCGAGTCCGAGCTGCTCGGAGGCAAACGACACCAGCAGCGAGCGCATGCGCTCGGCGGTGCTCCAGCTGTAGCCGACCACGGTCTCGAATCCGAGCCCGTCGACCAGCGCGATCAGGCGCTCTGCGACCAGGTCGGGCGCCACCACCGGCCTAAATTCTCCATCGGCCGCGCCCTGACGAACGACATCGAAGAAGAACGAGCGCCACCGCTGGGACAGGTGCTCGAGCGCGGGCAGGCGCTCGGGGGATCGCAGCACGAGCGTCCACATCTCGATCCACAGCACGTACTCGTCGCGCTGTGCCTTGGGGTGGGGGTAGGGGATGGCGAGCTCGAGCAGGCGGGCGAGTCGGGCGGTGGCGTTCGGCCCGTCGGCGCTCTGCAGCCGCGCGAACAGGCGATCGCTGGCAAAGCGCAGTGCCGCCACCAGAACCTCCTGCTTGGAGTCGAAGTAGTAGTGGATGGTTCCGGTGGAGGTGCCGGCCTCGCGGGCGATGTCCCCGACGCGGGTGTCGGCGAAGCCGCGCTCGACGATCGCGCGGCAGGCAGCGGCCAGGATCTCGTCGGGCCGGGCGGGATACCGCAACGCTCCGTACGACCGTCTCGGCTCTGTCGAAGCGGCGGTCGGCATGTTGCGCTCGACCTTAACTGACGCGTCAGTCAAAGTCAAAGAATGGGAACGGTGCGGATCCAGCGCGCCCGGCTCAGGGCGCCCGGCGCCCCGCCAGGATCGCCTCCAGTGGCTGCGTGTTGACCACATCCGACGCGGTCGCCCAGCCGCGGCGCGCGGTCGCCACCGACAGGGTCATGTTGGCCAGCCCGCGCACCGAGTGCGCGTCAGTGGAGCACACCACCTGCACCCCGGCGTTTAGCGCGGCCCGGACGTGCTCGCCGCGCAGGTCGAGCCGGTCGGGGAGCCCATTGACCTCGACCGCGACTCGCTCTTGCCGCCCCACCTCGAAGATGTGCTCGAGGTCGAGCGCGTTCTCGGGCCGGCGGTTGATGTAGCGCCCGGTGGGGTGGCTGAGGCACCGCACGTACGGGTTTCGCAGCGCCTCCTCGACGCGCCTGGTCATCTGCGCTCGGGGCATGCGCTGCCCGCCGTGCACGCTGGCCTGGACCCATTCGAGCTCGCGCAGGACGTCGTCGGGAAGGTCGAGCCGGCCGTCGGGCAGGATGTCGCACTCGATCCCCCGCAGCACGCGAAACGGCGCCAGAGTTTCGTTGGCCGCGGCGATCTCCTCACCCTGGCGGCGGACGTCGTCGGGAGTGAGGCCTGGCACGGCGCCAACGGCGGGCGTGTGGTCGCAGATCGCCAGGTACTGATAGCCGCGCTCGCGAGCGGCGAGGCCCATCTCCTGCACGCTGAACCTTCCGTCCGACCAGGTGGTATGACAGTGCAGGTCGCCGCGGATGTCCTGCGTCGCAACCAGCGCCGGGGGGCGGCCGTCAAACGGCTGCTCGCGCAGCTCCGGCGGGCACCAGGGGAGCTTCAGCGCCCTGTACACGGACTCCTCGTCGGGCGCGTCGGGCAGCAGCTCGAGCGCCGAGACGTAGGCCGGCGAGCCCGTCGCGCGCACCATCGCGGTACCGAACGCGGCCGGCTCCGCGACGACCAGTTGCACCGGCACGCCCTCGACGGTGACCCCGACCGCCCCGCGCTCGTCGCGCTCGATCACCGCGACGATCTGGGGCAGCGCGGCGAAGCGCTGGACCACCGGCTCCGGGTCAGGCGCGGCGCAGACCACCGCCAGGCGCTCGCAGGAGTCGCGCCACCGGCGCACGTCACCGGCGACCTCGCCGTCAAGCGCCGCCGCGATCCCGCCGACGAGCTCGCGGGCGCGGTTGAGCAGCAGGCCCGTCTGCGGCTGGGGGTCCTGCTCTCGGTCCAGCGCCTGGCGCAGGCGCGCCTCGGTCTTGGGCCCGAACCCCGGCACGCTGCGCACGCGGCCCGCGATCAGCGCCTCGCGCAGCTCCGGCGCGGTGTGGACGTCGAGCGACCGGGCGAGCTGCACCGAGCGCTTTGCGCTGAGCCCGAGGTAGCGGCCGAGACCTATGAGATCGGGCGCCAGCTCGCGTTCGAGCTCTGCCAGCTCGGCGATCTGCCCGGTCTCGATCAGCTCGCGCAGGCGGGCCTCGATCCCCGGGCCGATCCCCCGCAAATCGCGCGCCCGCCCGGCCCGGACCAGCTCGGCGACCGGCAGTGCCGCGCCCCGGATCGTCTCGGCGGCCCGTCGGTAGGCCCGCGCGGTGTACGGGTTGGCCTCGGCGAGCTCGAGCAAGGTCGCAAACGCGTCGAGCCTGTCGGCGATCGCGGGGTTGTCCACGGCTGGGGGTCAGTGTGCCGCGGCAACCGGCTGTCCTCCCAGCCGATCGCCTCGGAGTCAGATTGTGGACGCCACGTGCATTATTTGACTCCGAGTCGGCGGGATGGAGAGTCAGCGGCAGCGCTAGCGCGGCGCCGTCTTGCGCACCGGCGCGCGACCGGGCTCGTGCGCCGGCCGGCGCGCCCGCGCCGGCAGCCGGTCGGCCAGCCTGCCGGGCTCGCGCAACCTGACCCGCGCCCGGGTGGCGTCGTCGAGCGGAATGCCGCCGGTGGGGCGGTCAGGAGGTCCGCTCGGTGGTTCGGGTCGGCGCTTGCGCCACCCGTCGTCCCCGTCGGAGTTCGGCGGCTCCGGCCTCGAGCGGCAGATCCGATACAGCGCCACCGCGACGAGGATCGCAAGTACCACGGCGACGAGGATGACCGCGTCGGGTGCGTGCTCGCCGCCCTTCATTCCCGGAGTGGAGAACAGCGTCGCCCCCAGTATCAACCTCGAGCCCAACCGTGGCATGTCCATCGACAGGGTACCCGCGGCCGGACGCCGGTAAGCCGGCATCCGCTATCGGCGGGAGACGGCCCCTCAGCCCGGCGGTCCGAGCGCAGCGACCGCACGCTCGGCGTTGGCCATCGCCTCGGCGGCCTCCAGCTCGCCCTTCAGCACGCGCACGATCTCGTCGCCGATCCGGTTGCCGACCTCCATCCCGTGGTTGGTCACCGGCCGCTCGCCTCGTGCGAACGGACGCGTCGCCCGCGCCGTTTCCAGCAGATCCGGGCGGAACCGTGAGACAAACGCCGGGTCGTGCAAAAGCGACTCTCGCGCCACCTCGACGAAACCGCTGCGGCGCACGTCGTCGAGCACCTGAGCAGGGTCGCAGAGGAACTTGGCCAGCTCCCAGGCGGCATCTTTGGACGCCGACCGCGAGGGGATCGCGTAGGGCGGGGTGTACAGGCCAACGTGACGGGTGCCCAGCGGCCCCGCGGGCATCAGCGCCGTGCGCGTGGCCTCCGCCACGGCACTGCCCTGGTCATACAGGATCGAGGCCTCGTTGGCGGGCTCGATGGTGATCGCCGCGCGGCCGGCGCTATAGCACTCCATGCAGTCCATGAAGTCCATCGTCGGTGACTCCGGGGGCCCGGCGCGGCGCACCAGGTCGATGTAGTGCTCCACGGCACCGATCAGCTCCGGCGTGGCCAGCGTGGGCCGACCGGACTTGTCGTACCAGCGCGCCCCGAACGACGGCCCCCAGGTGGAGCCGATGATCCAGAAGTTCAGTCCGCAGTTGGGCGCGCCCCGGATCGCGATCCCATAGAAATCATCGTGACCATCGGCGCGCTGCGCCTCCTGCACGGCGACCGCCGCCGCGGTCAGCTCGTCGAGCGTCTGCGGGACCGCGATCCGGTGCTGCTCGAACAAATCGGCGCGGTAGATGAGCACGTTTGAGACAAAGCAGTACGGAAGGCCCCAGATCCGACCGCGGTCGGACAACGCGTCGATGGCCGCCTGCGGGAAATCGTCGAGCGAGTAGCCATCGGCGGCGATCAGATCGTCGAGCGGCTCGACATGGCCGCTGCGGGCCGCCTGGATCAACAGCAGGTCGTCGACCCCGACGAGGTCAAACGGGGGATCCTCACCAGAGAAGCTGCGCTCCATCAGCTCCCACATCTCGGGGATCACGGTCAGCGTGACCTCGACCTCGATTCCGGTCTGCGCGGTGAAGCGCTTCGCGGTGGCGGGGAGGTTTGAGAACACGCCCCAGTCCTCCTGCATCACGCGAACGGTGGTGCCCATCGCCTCTCCTGCTCGGTCGTGGACCGGATGTGGACGTCGGATCGCTCGAACACCTCGGGGCGGAGCTCGAGCCCGAGGCCGGGTCCGGCGGGCGCCGACACCATGCCGCCCTCGATGAGCGGTAGGGCGGTGACCAGCTCCTGATACCAGCCGCCGTCCCAGAAGGCCCGCACGCTCTCCTGGAGAATCGCGTTTGGCAGGTGCAGCGACATGTGGGTGGCGGCCGCATACACCACCGGCCCGGTGCAGTCGTGCGGCGCCACCGGCCGCTCGTGGGCTTCCGCCAGCGCCGCCACCTTGCGCGCGGTGGTGATCCCGCCCACCCACGCGACGTCGAAGATCAGGATCCGCGCTCCGTCGCGCACCAGCAGGTCGCGGAAATCGGGCAGGTCGGTGAGCGTCTCGCCGGCCGCGATCGGCGCGTGCGTGGTGCGCTGCACCTCGGCCAGCGCGTCGGCGCTGGTGACCCTGACCGGATCCTCGATCCAGAACGGTTCAAATTCGTCGAGCGCGGCCACGATCCGGCACGCCGCCGGGACATCCCAGAGGGCGTGCAGCTCGATCATCACGTCGATCTCCGACCCGACCGCCGCTCGGATCCGCCGGATCGGCTCAAGCCCGCGGTCGAGATCGGCGGCGGATATGTCGTGGCCCGCGGAGGCCTCGGCATAGGGATCAAAGGGCCAGATCTTCATGCCCGTGGTGCCTTCGTCGAGCAGGCTGCGGGCAAGCTCATCGGGATGGTGCAGGAACGCCTCGAGGTCCTCGTGGCGCCCTTCGGCGTGCTCCTCGTAGAGACCCCAGTTGGCGACCGCCTGGGTTTGGCGCCCGCGGACATACCGCGCACCGGCACAGGTGTTGTAGGTCCGGATGCGATCGCGCGAGCGGCCTCCGAGCAGGTCGTAGAGCGGCTGCCCGAGCGCCTTGCCCCGCAGATCCCACAGCGCGATGTCAACCGCCGAGGCGGCCCGCGTCTCGGCGCCGCTGGAGGCCGTACCCACGTAGCCGCGCAGGGCGCTGCAGTGGCGCTCGATCTCGGCCGGATCCTCGCCGAGCAGGTAGTCGGCGACCGCGTGGTGAAGGTGGGCTTCGACGGCGTCGGCGAAGAAGAAGGTCTCGCCGAGGCCGGTAAGCCCCTCGCTGGTGTGCACCAGGACGTGGACGAGGTTGGGGAACTCGTCGGTCCGGACCGTGTCGATGCCGGTGATCCTCATTGACGTAGCTCGTAGACGGCGATTCCGTCGGCGTCCTGGGTGCGGGTCGCCAGACCAAGCGCGACCAGCCGCTCCGCGTGACCGTGAACGCTGTAGACGAGCTCCTGCGCTCCTTCATCGGGCCACGGCGGCTCCAGTTGTTCGTTGACGCGCGCGATCAACGCCCGCAGGGTCAGCGGCTCGGCAAGGCTCGCTCGCACGAGCTCGTCAACGCGCTGCACGTAGTCCCGCGTCTCGCCGATGAAGGCCGGCACCTCTGCGCCGCGTTGGACCGGCCAGTGGCAGCCGTGCAGCTCGCGCGGCTCAAGAGACTGCACCAGCGCCGCGGTCGCCAGGTACTCCTCGACGTGCGTGTAGGTGGGGCACAGCTTGGGGGTCCCGTCGAGCCCGAGATAGACCGAGCCCTGCAGGCAGTCCCCGCCGAACAGCGCTCCCGAGCGCTCGTCGAGCAGCGCCAGATGGCCGGGCGAGTGGCCGGGGACGTGCAGCACGCGCAGGTTCCATCCCTCGGCGAGCAGCAGCCCCTCGCCGCCGGTGAGACCGACATCGATCCGCACGGGCCCCCCGGACTCCGCGCGCATCCAGGCCAGCGTCTCGTCGTCGGGTCCGAGCCGGTGGTCGGCCCGATAGGCCTCATAGCGCTGCGCGACGAGCGCGTCGGGGTCGCAGACCAGCGGCATGTCGAGCGCTCCGCAAGCGACCCACAGCGCGGGGTTGGCGCGCTTGAGCGCGTGCACTCCGCCCTGGTGATCGAGGTCTGAATGGGTTATCAGCAGCAGGTCCAGATCGGTTACCCCCAGTCCGAGCTTCTGAAGGCCGGGGACGATGAACTCGTCGACGGTGCTGGCACAGCCGGCGTCCAGGAGCAGCCGTCGCTCGCCGAGGAACACAAACAGATACAGCGGCCGGCCGCCGACCTCGGCATCGATCCGGTGCACCCCCGGTACGAGCTCCGCGGGGCTCATGCGTCGAACTGAAACAGTGAGGCGCCGCCGTCGACCAGCAGCACCGAGCCGGTCATGTAGGCAGCCTCCGGTGAACAGAGAAAGGCCGTCGCCTGGGCGACCTGCTCGGCGGTCCCCAGCTCTCCGAGCGGAACGACCATCGAGGCGCGCCGGGCGTAGGCCGGATCGGTCTCATACTGGCGCCGGGCCATCCCCGCGAACACGATCCCCGGCGCGACCACGTTGACCCGGATCCTGTGCCCGGCGAGCTCGCGGGCCATCGAGCGGGCCAGCATCCTGACGCCGGCCTTGGTCACGCAGTAAGGGGCGATCTCCGGCCAGGGGATCTCGCCGACCCACGAGCCGGTGAACAGCACCAGCCCCGGCCGGTCGCGGGCCACCATCAGTGCGGCGGCGGCCTGACCGAGGTTGAAGCAGCCGGTCAGGTTCACGTCGAGATGCGCCCGCCACTGCTCCATCGTCACTTCCAGGAACGGCGCCGGGTCGACGATCCCTGCGTTTCCGATCGCCACGTCGAGGGGATCGATCGCGCGCAAGGCCTGCTCCAGCGCGAACCGGTCGGTGACATCGGCGTGGACGTAGGCGCACTGCGCCACCTCCGATACGGCCTCGATCCGCGGCGCTGCGGTGGCCTCTGAAACACGATCGATCATCGTCACAAACGCGCCGCGCCGGGCGAGCTCGAGTGCCATCGCGTGGCCGATGTCGCCCGCGGCGCCGGTGATCGCGACGCCCAGGCCGCGGAGGTCTCTTGAATCGGAGTTAGGCACAGATCGCAGCGCTGCGCGCCGCCGGGGAATCCGATCCCCGGCGGCGCGAGACCCCCGGTCTAGATTGCGGGCCGGTGGGCGGCCTCGGCGGCCGTCTCCGGGCGCTCGATCGTCGACTCCCCCGCTTTGAACAGCCAGCGCTCCTTGCCAGTCCGGCTGGCGTAGAAGAGGATGATCAGTCCGGCGATAAACCAGGCGATCGCGATCCACGGCGCGTAGTCAAGCGGCGTCGGCAGGCCGAAGATGTGCAGTCCCTGGACCGTCTTCCAGCCCACCCACAACAACGCCGCCGATGTCGCCAGCGGAATCACTCCGTGCAGGAGCCAGTTGAACTGCGGCCGCTTCTCGCGGTAGTAGAACCACAACACGCCGATGTTGCCCATCGAGTAGACGATGATCAGCCCCAGCGTCTGCACGATCCCGATCATCCCGAACTGGTTGACAGGACCGATCGTCGAGCCGAGACACATGGCCACGGTGACCGTCAGGACGGTCATCGCGATGATCGCGTTCCACGGCGTCTTCCAGCGCGGGTGCGCGTAGCCCAACCAGCGCGGCAGCGCGCCGATCCTGCCCATGCCGAAGAACACGCGCGTCGACGCGTTCTGGATCGCGATCGACACCGCCAGCGCCGAGTTGACCGTCGCGATCAGAACCAGGATCCACGCGCCGCTCCACAGCCGGCGGGCGAGGTCGAAGATCTGATCCGACACGGTGAAGTTGCCGGCGGCGACGCTGGTCGTTCCGTGGCCGACCAGCACGCCCCAGTTCACGAACGCGTAGAAGATCGCGACGCCGATCACCGACAGGACGATCACGACTGGGAGGTTGCGTTTCGGATTCTCGGTCTCCTCGGCGAGCGGCGCCACCGCCTCGAAGCCCGACAGGGCGAGGATCGTGAACACAATCCCGAGGTAGAGGCCGTTGAGGCTCGGCAGGTTGCTCGGGTTGAACGAGTCGGCGTTGAAGCCGCCGGGACCGGGCGAGGCCAGGCCGGAGATCGCCAGCACGAGGAAGATCAGCACCTCAAAACCGCCGAGGACAAGCATCGCCTTCGCCGACAGCGAGATCCCGAACAGGGTGAACCCGGTCACGATCAGGAGGAAGGCGAAGAACCAGAAGTACCACGAGATGTCCACTCCGTACTGCGCCTGGAGTGTCTGCTGGACGAGCAGGCCGGTGAAGGCGCACACCGAGGACACCGCGATCGGGTCATACAGGAAGTACAACCAGGTGGTGATCCACCCGGTGCGCGGCCCGATCGTCCGGCTGACATAGAGAAAGTAGCCGCCGGCCCCGGTGAACTGCTTTGCCAACTGTGTCAAAACCACAGCGACACCGAGGCAGATGATTCCTCCGCAGATATACGCGATCGGCGCCGCAACTCCCGCAAAGCTGACGATGAACGTCAACCCGAGCAGGACGTTCAGGCCGGGGGCGATGTGGGTGACCGCCTGCACCATACCGCCCCAAAATCCGAGCGCGCCGGCCTTCAGCTCGGTGTCTGCGGCGACGTAGTTCACGTCGGCCGCAGGGCCATCCGGCGCCGTTATGACATCCGCCATGACTCCTCTCCTTCTCTAACGTGCACCTCTGACGAGGGCTTTGAATTCGGCGTCCGCGTCGCCGGGGATCCACACGTGCGCAACCGCCACCAGGTGCGCACGCATCGCCTCTCGCGCCTGCTCGGGCTCCCGGGCAGCGACCGCCTCGACGATCTCTCGATGCTCGGCGGTGGCCTGTTCCAGCAGGCGTCCGGGGATGCGGACCGTGACCTGCTGGCTGACTCGCTGTAACCCTCCGAGCGAGTCGAGCACAAATGCGAGGATGACACTGCCGGTCGCCGCCACCAGCTCGCGGTGAAAGACCAGATCGACTTCGAGATATCCGTCGGGATCGTGCTCCCGCGCCGCCATCTCCGCCACCAGCTCGCGCATCCGCGCGATCTGCTCGTCGCTGGCGCTGACCGCGGCGCGCGCCGCGGCCTCGGGCTCGATCAGCGTCCGCACGTCGTGGACGTCGGCCAGGTAGCGCCGCAGCACCGCCGGGTCGTCGATCAGCTCGAGCATCAGCGGGTCGAGATGGTTCCAGTCGCTTGGCCTGCGCACCTGCATCCGCCGACCGTGGCGCACCTCCACGAACCCGCGGGCCGCGAGCGATCGGATCACCTCGCGCGCGGTGGTCTTGGAGACCCCGAACTCGTCGCAGATCTCCTGTTCGGTCGGGGGCGGCGTGTGGTCGCCGATCTCGCCGTTGGCGATCCGGCGAGCGAGCGCGCGAGTCACCTGGTCGCTCAGCGTGACCGAACGGATCGACGCATCTTCCGACTGCACCCTCATGGCCCAAGTTGTATGGTGACCATGTGACTCGTGCGGAAGATAGCTCCGCCTGGCGGAGGCTGTCAAGCGCGTGCAGGAGGTCATGCAGGTGACGCGGGCGATCGAGGTCGCGCATGTGCGCCCGCCGCCGCTGCAGCTGGCTGACGAGCTGCCCGCGATCGGCGCCGATGAGCTCGACGCCCGGATCGCGGCTTTGCGAGCGGCTGTCGACGCCGACGGCATCGTGGTGTACGGCGATCGCGAGCACGCGGCCAACCTCATCTACCTGACCAATCTCGACCCGCGCTTCGAGGAGGCGCTGCTGGTCCTCTGCGGCCAGCGGCGCACGCTGATCCTCGGCAAGGAGGACGTGGGCTACGCGCCGATCGTCCCGATCGACGTCGAGGTGGTGTGCTGTCCGACGTTCAGCTTGATGGGCATCGATCGCCGCGGCGGCCCCACGCTCGGAGACGCGCTGCGCGACGCAGGTATAAAGCGCGGCGATCGAGTCGGCGTGATCGGCTGGAAGGCGCTGGCGGCCGGCGAGTCCAGCGGTCCCGAGACGGCGATCTTCGCGCCGGCGTTCTTCGTAGACACCTTGCGCGATATATGCGGCGCGCCGGAGCTGGTCACCGACGCGACCGCAGCGCTCACCAGCCCGCGCTCCGGGCTGCGGACGTTCGCCACCGCCGACCAGATCGCCGTGTTCGAATGGGGCGCGGCACGGTGCTCGGCGTGGGTGGACGCGATCATCGACGCGGCTGCGCCAGGGGTCAGCGAGCGCGAGGCATTCGCCGCCGCCTCCTGGTCGGGCGAGCCGGTCAGCTACCACCCGGTGTTCGCCTCGGGTCCCGACGTCGCCGTGGGTCTACGCAGCCCGTCGTCGCGGCGACTGGCGCTCGGCGACGCCGCCGTCTGCGCGGTCGGGCTGTGGGGTGGCAACTGCGCCCGCGGCGGACTGATCGCCGCTTCAACGGGGGACCTCACCGGCGCCAGCGAGGGCTATCTGGAGCGGCTGGCCACGCCCTACTGGCAGGCGATCGCCACCTGGTATGAGACGCTCGCGGTGGGCCTCGCCGGCGGCGAGCTGTTTGAGGCGATCACCGGTCTACTCGCCGGCGAGGAGTTCGGCTCGTCGCTGAACCCCGGCCACCTGATCCATTACGAGGAGTGGCTTGACTCGCCGATCCGCGCGGGGTCGGATGATCCGATCGCCAGCGGCATGGTCCTGCAGAGTGACATCATCCCCACCGGCATCAGGGCCGGGTGGACGACCAACTGCGAGGACACGGTGGCGATCGCCGACGGCGGGTTGCGCGCCGAGCTGCAGGCACGCCATCCTCAGCTGTGGTCGCGGATTCGCGCCCGCCAGGACTACGTGCGCGGCACGCTGGGGGTGCAGCTGCGCGACGAGGTCCTGCCGCTGTCGTGCACCGCGGCGTACCTGCGGCCGTTCTGGCTGGCGCAGGACCAGGCGTTCGCGTTCACGTAGAGCGGGTCGCTGGGCGTCAGTACGTGGCTCGGCCGCCGGACAGGTCGAACACCGCGCCGGTGGAGAAGCTGCATTCCTCGGAGGCCAGAAATGCGATCAGCGCCGCGACCTCCTGGGGGTTGCCAACGCGCCTCATCGGGATCCGCTGCACCATGTAGGCCACGTGCTCCTCACTGACGTCCTCGAGCATCCGCGTCTGGATCACCGCCGGCGTGATGCAGTTGACCAGCACCCCGGTCTCGGCGAGGTCCTTGCCGATCGACTTGGTCATGGCGATAACCGCGGCCTTCGACGCCGAATAGGCGGCGGCCATCGGGTTGCCCTCCTTGCCGGCGATCGAGGCGATGTTGACGATCCGCCCGTAGCCGCGCGGGACCATCGTGCGCGCGGCCGCGCGGTTGGTGAAGAACACGCCGTCGCAGTTGATCGAGAACACCCGGCGCCACTCCTGATCGTCGACGTCGACCGTGCTCAACGACTGGCCGCTGACGCCGGCACAGCAGACGGCGATGTCCAGCGGCCCGAGCTCGGACTCGGTCCGCGCCACCGCCGCGTCGACATCCTGCGAGCGGGTCACGTCACCCTCGATCGTCAGCACGCCGTCGAGCGCGGCGCCGCGAAGGTCAAGCGTGGCCACGCCCGCCCCGGCGCCCTGCAGCAGCCGCGCGGCGGCCGCGCCGATGTCACCCGCTCCGCCGGTTATCAGCGCGGTACGTCCGGTGAAGTCGTAACTGGCGGGCATTGCGCAACTACAGATAGGTCACGGCGTCGGCGACCACCGGAGCGCGGCCGCGCAGGAAGTCCAGGTCGCAGCCCTCGTTTGCCTGCAGCACATGATCCTCGTAGAGCCTGCGGTAGCCGCGCTCGTCCTTGCGCTCCGGCGGCGTCCAGGCCGCGCGCCGGCGCTCGAGCTCTGAGTCGTCGAGCACGACGTCGAGCGTCCGCTGCCCGACGTCCAGCCGCACCCGGTCGCCGGTCTGCACCAGCGCCAGCGGTCCGCCGACCGCGGATTCGGGAGCCACGTGCAGCACCACCGCTCCGTACGAGGTGCCGCTCATGCGCGCGTCGGAGATCCGCAGCAGATCCGAGACCCCCTGGCGCAGGAGCTTGGCGGGGATCGGCAGATGGCCCCACTCGGGCATCCCCGGAGCTCCCACCGGACCCGCGTTGCGCAGCAACATCACCGAGTCGGCATCGACGTCGAGCTGGGGATCGTCGACCCGTGCGGCGAGATCGTGGATGCCGTCGAACACGATCGCCCGGCCCTCGTGGTGAAGCAGCCTGCGCTGGGCGGCGGTGATCTTCATCACCGCGCCGTCGGGGCAGAGGTTGCCGCGCAAGACGATCAGCGAGCCTCCCTCGTCGAGCGCCTCCGAGCGCGGGCGGATCACGCGCTGGTCGATGATCTCAGTCGTAGCGGAGTCGAGGTTCTCACCCAGAGACCGCCCGGTGACCGTCAGCGCGTCGGGATGCAGCAGGTCGCGGATCTGCTCGAGCGCCGCCGGGAGGCCGCCGGCGTAGTAGAAGTCCTCCATCAGGTGATCGCCGGCCGGCTTGAGGTTGACCAGCCAGGGCGTGGTCTCCGACAGCTGATCGAACAGCGACAGCGGCACATCGATCCCCAGGCGGCCCGCGTAGGCGATCAGATGGATGATCGCGTTGGTCGAGCCGGAGATCGCGTGCAGCGCGCGGATCGCGTTCTCGAACGCCTCGCGGGTGAGGATGTCCGTGGGGCGGATGTCCTGTGCGACGAGCTCGACGATCTGCCGGCCCGCGGCTTCGGCGACGTGGGCCCGGCGCGAGTCGACCGCGGGGATCGCGGCCGCGCCGGGGAGGGTGAGCCCCAGGGCCTCGGTCATGCAGGCCATCGTCGACGCGGTCCCCATCGTCATGCAGTGGCCGTTGGAGCGTGACATCGAGTTCTCGATCTCGGTGAAGTCAGCCTCGGTGATCCGTCCGGCGCGCAGCTCCTCGTGGTAGTGCCAGCAGTCAGAGCACGACCCGAGCTCCCGCCCGCGCCAGTGACCGTTGAGCATCGGACCGCCGGTGACCACGATCGTGGGGATGTTCGCCGAGCAGGCCCCCAGCACAGACGCCGGGTTGGTCTTGTCACACCCGGTCAGCAGCACGACGCCGTCAAGTGGATAGGAACGGATCGATTCCTCGACGTCCATCGACATCAGGTTGCGGTACAGCATCGTGGTCGGTTTCATCAGCGACTCACCGAGTGACATCACCGGGAACTCGCGCGGAAAGCCACCCGCTTGCAGCACCCCGCGCTTGACCGCTTCCGCGAGCCCGCGCAGGTGGATGTTGCAGTTGACCAGCTCAGACCACGAGTTGCAGATGCCGATCACCGGGCGGCCGCGGAAGCTGTCGTCAGTGACGCCGGTGGACTTCAGCCACGAGCGGTGCAGGAATCCGTCGAGGTCGCGGCGCTCAAACCACTCTGTGCTGCGGCGTCCGTCAGTGTGGTCATAGCCACCGTTGCGCATTGTCGGCAAGTCCTTTCTCCGGTGGGTGAGTGTCATACGTGCTCCAGCACGATCTTGGCGACGATCCCCCGGCGATCGTCCATCAGCGCGACCGCCTGCTCGAATTCGCCGATCGGAAAGCGATGGGTGACGATCGGATCGAGCTCGAGCACGTGATCGGACACCAGCGCGACGATCCGCGACCACGCCGATGCCGGGTAGGCCAGGCTGCCGATCAAGGCCATGTCCTTGCCGGTGAGCAGATCGGATGCCAGGGTCAGCGTGCGGCCCTGGCCGGCGATCCCCAGCAGCACGGCGCGGCCGCCGGGACGGCAAAGCTGGGTGGCGAGCTCGATCGCCGCCGGGGCGCCTGCCGTCTCCACGACCAGATCGAGCTCAGCGGCCGGCGCGGCGCCGTCGCCTGCCAGCACGACCTGATCGGCGCCGAGCCTGGTGGCCAGCTCGAGCTCCGGCTGCCGCACCCCGTAGGCGACGATCCGCGACGGCGCGTACAGCTTCAGCAGCGAGATCGCCAGCGACCCGAGCGTGCCGACGCCGATTACCCCCACCGCTTCGCCGGGCTGCGGCCGCGCCTTGTCGAGGCCGTGGAGAACAACCGAGGCCGGCTCCACGAGCACGCCGGCGTCAAACGAGACGTGGTCGGGCAGCCGGTGCACGACCCGCGCCGGCACCGCCACGAGCTCGCCGTATCCCCCAGGGCGGGTGAACCCCAGCGCCTCGATCCGCTCGCACCAGTGCGTCTCGCCGCTGCGGCACTGGCGGCAGCGATTGCAGGAGATCAGGCCCTCGCACACGACCCGATCGCCGACCCGCACGGACTCCACATCGGCTCCGGTCTGGACCACGGTGCCGGCCCACTCGTGTCCTGGGATGACCGGAAACTGCACCCAGCGAGGGTCAGTGAAAGCGCCGGTCATCACCTCGATGTCGGTCCGGCAGAGCCCCGCTTCGCTGCTCTTTACGAGCACGTCCTCGGGGCCGACGGCCGGCGCGTCGACGTCCCGGTAAAAGACCCGATTGGGCCGCTCGACGACGACCGCCTTCATCGCGCGATTATTCTAAGAGCGGTGAGCGCGACCGGCGATCTCGCGCGCCGATTCTCCTCGCTGTACACCGGCGCCCTGACCGATGTGCTCGACCGGCACGGCTATCTCCAGCAGACGCTGCCGGCCGACATCGTTGCGCTGCGCCAGGGGATGCGACTGGCCGGTCCGGTCTACCCGGTGCTCGGCCGCCCGCACCCCGGCCACGACTACGACACCTCGATCCGGCGGGTGCTGGAGATGCTCGGCTCGGTGCCGGCCGAGTACGTCGCCGTGTATGAGACCAACGATCGGTCGGCCGCCCACTTCGGCGAGCTGTCGGCCACCTCCCTGGCATCCCGGGGTTGCGCGGGCGCGGTGCTGGATGGCGGCACCCGCGACGCTGACTACATCCTGCGCGAAGACTTCCCGGTCTTCTCGCGCTACGTGACGCCGCAGGACTGCGTGCCGCGGTGGGAGCTGCAGGCGCACGGGGAGGTCACGATCGTGGTAGGCGGGGTGCCGGTGTCACCCGGCGATTGGATCGTCGGAGACCGGGACGGGCTGGTGGTCGTGCCCGGCGAGCCGCTGCAGGAGATCCTCGAGGAGGCCGAGCAGAAGGTCGCCACCGAGAACGAGATCCGCGACGCCGTGCGCGACGGAGCCCTGCCGCTGCAGGCGTACGAGCGCTACGGCACGTTTTAGATCGACCTCTGGAGGCGGGCCTGCACCCACTCGCGGCCGGCGCGCATCGCGGCGTCGGTGGCTGGGATGAACTCCATCGTCAGTGCCCCGGCGTAGCCGCCGTCGGCGAGCGCCCCAAACGCCCCGGCGAAGTCGAGGTGCCCGGTTCCCGGTTCCCGACGCTGGCTGTCGGCGAGATGCACGTGGACGATGTGCTGCGCGTGGGCGCGCAGCGCGTCGGGGATCGAGTCCTCCTCGATGTTCATGTGAAACAGGTCGGCCATCAGTTGCACCTGTGGCAGATCGATCCGCTGTCGCAGCTGCTCGGCGTCGTCGAGCGTTCTCAGCAAATGGGTCTCGTAACGGTTGAGCGCCTCGAGCGCGATCACCGGACCGCCGGCCCGAGCCGCACCGGCGATCGTCTGCGCGGCCCGATCCAGCTCCGCCTCGCGACCGGTGGGATCAGGTTCGACGCGAAAAGTGGGCACGAGCACCAGCACCGGAGCGCCCAGAGCGTGGGCCTGCTCGAGCGAGCGGCGCAGATACTCGCCCGCTCGCCGTCTGACGAGCTCGCTGCTGTGCGCGCAATCGCGCTCGGGGTACCCCAGCCCGATCCAGCACAGCGACGAGACCGCCAGGCCGTGGACGTCCAGATGCTCACGCGCGTCGCCGACGTCGAGGCCCTCGTCGGCGGCCAGCTCGATCGCGGGATAGCCGGCCGCGGCGACACGCTCGATCGCCGCGGCGGTGGTCGCCGCTGCGAGCGTCCACTCGCTGACGCTGAGGCTTCGAGACGCTGCGCTCAGACCGGTCAAGCGCCCAATATATGTGCGAGCGCAGGCGCGTGCCGGCAGCGGCGCCCAGGCAATAGATTGAGGCGCATGACGCGCGCACTGCAGGCGGGCGTGGTCGGCGTCGGCCTCGTAGGGTCGCCGCACATCGAGGCGATCGCCAGAACCGGGCTCGGCCAGGTCGCCGCCGTGGCCGCAAGTTCGCCCGCGTCCGCCCAGCGGGCCGCGGAACGTCATGGTGTGCCGACGGTTTACGCCGATTGGCGGGCGCTGGTCGACGACCCGGCGATCGACGTTGTGCACAACTGCACTCCGAACCACGTCCATGAGCAGGTGGCGTCCGCGGCGCTGGCGGCCGGAAAGCACCTGATCACCGAGAAGCCGCTGGCGGCCACGCTGCAGGAGGGAGTGGCTTTGGTCCGTGCCTGCGCCGACAGCTCGACGATCAGCGCGCTGTGTCACAACTACCGCCACTACGCGATGGTCGCCGAGGCCCGTGAATTGATCGCAGAAGGTGCGATCGGCGAGGTGTTTGCGGTTCACGGCGTCTACCTGCAGGACTGGCTGTCCGATGTCAGCGCCCGCAACTGGCGTCTGAGCCCTGAACAGAGCGGCCCATCCACGACCTTCGCCGACATCGGCACGCACTGGTGCGACCTCGCGATGCACCTCCTTGGCGAGCGTGTGCAGTCCGTTTGCGCTTCGACGGCGAGCCGCCACGGGCGCCCGGCAGACGACCACGGTGGTGTTCTGCTGCGCTTCGAGGGCGGCGCCCTTGGGACTGTGATCGCCTCGCAGGTCTCGCCGGGCGCAAAGAACAGCTTCCGGATCCGCTTCGACGGATCGGACGGATCGCTGTACTGGGATCAGGAGCACCCCGAGGAGCTGTGGCTGGGCCGTCACGACCGGCCGACCGAGCTGCATCACAAGTCACAAAACCAGCTGCACGAGCGCGCCAGGCTCCAGGCCCACCTTCCCGCGGGCGAAATCGAGGGCTGGAACACCACCTTCGTGAACCTGTTCGCCTCGGTCTACAGACGGATACTGGGTCGCCCGCTGCCCGGGGATGAATGCGTGGCCACCCTGCCGGAGGGCCTGGGGCTGATGCGGCTGATCGATGCGGTGATCCGCAGCAGCGCCGAACGCTGCTGGGTCGATCTGCCGGCGCTCGAGAACGCCTGAGGTTGCCTGAACGCGACTCGTTAGCATGGGTCGCTCTGCGGGTTGCGGTGGGACCAGCCAGGGGGTGACGCAGTGCTCGAGCAGGCTTTTGATCGGCAGCACTTGCAGCAGTACGTGGGCGCTGTGCGTAACACGCTCGACGCGCCGCCACTGCAGGAGTCAGTGGCCAGGGCCGCTGACGCGGTGGGTGCCGAGGGGGACCCGGCAGCGGCGCTTGCCTCCAGGATCCCCGACGCCACCAAGCAGCTTGCGTCGTCGGGCGGCCACCAGGCAAGCCAGGTTCCGTACCTCTCCCGTGACCCCATCAACAGCCTTCTGCAGAGCACGATCGAGGAAAAGCTCAGAGCCCAGGGAGTTCGGGATGACACTCCCGTGCACCGCAACCTCTGGGGCAGGATCGTCCACACCATCGAGCGGCTGCTTCACCCGTTGCCGTACGGGCCCGATGATCCGGGCTGGGTAATCGACATCGCCAGATCGTTGCTCGACCGGCTCGCGGATGGCAACCATCCGTTCAACCGGTTGCCGGCCAGGCACCAGATAGCTGACACCGCACGCATCGTCGTCGTCGGTGACTGGGGGACGGGCATCCCGCGCGCGCAGGCCGTGGCCAGGTTCATGGCCGATGAGGTCGCCGGCGCGCTCGCGGAGGGCCGCCAGGCACACGCGGTGCACCTCGGCGACGTCTATTACTCAGGCACCTTCGACGAGGTGGACCGTCACGTTCTGGGCGCCGGTTTGTGGCCGGTGACAAATGAGCAGGCGCATGGCGGTGTCACCTCGTGGTCGCTGAACGGCAACCACGAGATGTACGGGGGCGGCTATGGGTACTTCAACCGGTTGTTGCAGGACCCACGCTTTGCCGCGCAGCGCTCGCCCGATGGTCGCACCACGAGCTTCTTCGCGCTGGTGGCTCCATCGTGGGAGTTCGTGGGGCTCGACACGGCGTGGGACCCGGACGTGCTCTCTGACGGACGCTCGGGCGTTCTCGAGGATCCGCAGGCCGAGTTCACGGCCAGGGTCGCTGCCGAGGCCCACGAGGCGGGGCGAAAGCTGGTGCTGCTGAGCCATCACCAGTTCGTGTCGGTATACGATCGGGCCGATCTGGGGACCGTGCTGCCGAGCAAGCTCAAGCCGGTGCTCGACAGCGGCCAGGTGACTGCCTGGCTGTGGGGGCACGAGCACCGCTGCATGGGCTTTGAGCCGGTCTCAGGTGTCAAATGTGCCCGCTGCATCGGCCACGGCGGCGTCCCGGTCCTCATGCAGCACGCCGTCGACGACCCGGTCCCTGCGCCGGGGGCATGGGAAGAGCGGGACTACCTCGAGCAGGACGGCGACCACTGGCAGCGGTTCGGGTTCGCCGTGTTCGATCTGGCGAGCGACCGCATCGAGGTCCGCTACCGCAACGATCTCGGCGTCCAGACGCGCACCGAGACGATCAGCTGACCGCCGGCGCAATACGCTGGCCGGCGGTGAGCGAGCCGGCGGATTCAGCGCTGCGTCCCGTGGCTGTCGTCCACGCCGGTGCCGGCGCGCGCTCACCCGAGCTCGAGCAGCGTCGACAGGAGTATCGTCGCGCGCTGGCGGCGAGCTTGGGGCGCGCGCGAGCGATCCTCGCGGCCGGCGGAGGCGCCGTGGACGCGGCTCAGGCGGCGGTGATGTTCATGGAGGACGAGGTGGACTTCTTCAACGCCGGGCGGGGGTCGGCACTGTGCCGCGACGGGTCAGTGGAGATGTCGGCGGCGCTGATGCGCGGGGCAGATCGCGCCGCCGGGGCGGTCGCGGGGGTGACGCGGATCAGGCATCCGATCGTGGCCGCACGCGCGGTGCTCGAGCGCAGCCCGCACGTCCTGCTGGTGGGGCGCGCGGCTGACGACTACGCCGCCGCCGCGGGCGCCGAGCAGCGGGATTCCTCGTACTTCGTCACCGAGCGCCAGCGACGACGTCTGCAGGTCGAGCCGTCGAGCTTCGATCACGGCACCGTGGGTGCGGTGTGCATCGACACCCGCGGAGTGCTGGCGGCGGCAACGTCGACCGGCGGCAGGCGCGGCCAGCTGCCCGGGAGGGTGGGGGACTCGCCGCTGCTTGGCGCGGGAACGTGGGCCGATCAGAGCGTGGCGATCTCCTGCACCGGCGACGGGGAGGCGTTCATCCGCACCGGGGCCGCCCGCCATCTGGCGTCCCTGGTCGCCGATGGCGTCCCGCTGGCCACCGCGGCCGAGCAGGTAATCAGGGATGTGTCAGGCCTGGGCGGCAGTGGCGGGCTGATCGCCCTGGACGCGCGCGGCAACTACGCGATGCCGTTCGATGCCGAGGCCATGCCGCGCGGCGCGTGGGTCGCCGGGGCGGAGCCGGTGGTCTGGGTGTAGCCGTGTCACGCTCCGCCGTCTCGCGAAGATCGTCAGGGCACCGTAACGCCCTCGAAGATCGTCAGGGCACCGTGACGCCCTGGATCACCACCGGCCCCAGCGTGGGGTCGAGCTCGGTGTCCTGGGAGACCCCGGGCGGCGGGATCGTGTCCAGCACCTTGGGCACGGTGTTGGGATCCACCGAGCAGATGGGGCTCGTTTCGCCCACAGCGCACACGCCGAACGTGAACGCGCCGGGCGTGGCGGTGAACGCGCGTGCCTGGTCGGAGCTGAAGCCGTCCTGACCGGTCAGCGTGACCGTGAACACCCACCCGGAACCGACCTTGCCGAACGCCCCGATTGGCACCACCAGCGTCGCCGTCTTGCTGCCCTGATCGACGACCAGCTGGCCGGAGCCCAGCGAGGCGCCGGACGGATCGACCCACACCACGGGCGCAAAGCCCTGGGCCTCGAGCCGCTCGCTCCACGCATCGGCGGGGGCGATCGTGTAGTTGCGCGAGGGGAACGCGGCCGTGGTCGAGAAGCTGGCGGCGCTGGGGTTGCGGACGTATACGTCCAGCAGCTGGGCACCGAACTGCACGCCGAAAGTGGGAGCCAGGTTCGCGATCGAGACCTGGATGTAGACGTCGCTGGAGGTCTCTGAGACCCTCAGCCCAGTGAGGTCGAAGGCGCCCGGCTGAAAGTCGGGCGACGTCGGGTAGGCGTAGGTTCCGGGGCCGTTGTCGTCACCAGCTGGGTCTGTGACCGATAGGACGGTGGTGCCGGGAAGGGTCACATTGGTTACCGACAGCTGCGTGTAACCGGTGCGACGGCCCAGCGTCGCGGTCACCGTGACCGTCGTGGAACCGAAGCTCGACGGCAGCTGCAGTGACCACTTGCCCGACGAATCGGCTCTGGTTGAGGCGATCGCCGCCGCTCCGCCGATCGCGCCCACGCCCTCGGCATCGACCCTGGCGCCGGGCGCGGTGGTGCCGGTCACCGTGAACATCGCGGTGCTGATCTCAGAGCCCGATGCCGGTGAGGTGACCGACAGTGGCAGCGAGGCGGGCATGCCCCGCGTCACGTAGCGGGCGGTGACGATCGCCGGCGTTTCGAGGTTGCGGCCCGCGCTCAGATCGAGCGCCAGGCGGGCGTATTGCGCCTGGGCCCAGGTGAGGGGGCTGGCCGACCCGGCGGGATGGCCGGGGGCAAAACCGATCGAGGCGACCGCGGGATCGGTTCCGAACGGCGACGGTGGGACGGGCGGATCCTCCCAGACCTGCTCGGGCTCCAGACCCTGGCCCGAGGTCATGTTCCGCATCGCACGCAGAAGCGTCCGGGCGCCGGCGCGATTGCCGGCGGCAACGTCGTACTCGCCCCGCTCACCGCCGAGCACCGGCCACAGGTGACCGGAGCCGGTGTCGGTCGGCGGCCACGGCGCCCCCGTCGGCGAGCAGTTGGTGGGGTCGGGCTCATAGCAGTCGCCGTAGCCGTCCTCGGTTCCCGGATCGCTGGTGCCGTAGCGGTAGAAGCCAGGCCCGCTCGGGGTCGACACCTCGATGTACTTGTCGATGATCGGCAGCGTGGCCGTCACGTCGGAGTCGCTCGCCGGAAGTATTCCGAGGCGCACCAGTTCGAGGAAGCCGGCGTCGACGACGCTGCGCTGGTCGTAGGTGCCGCTGCCGTTGCCAAGGCCGTAGGAGATCGCCGCGTTGGGATCCCCGGTCTTGGACACGCGGATGAAGTACTTGGGCCCGTACGGGCCGGTGGTCGTCACCGTCCAGCTCTTGATGTTGCGTGCGAAGTCGTCGGCGGTGGCCTGATAGACCCGCGCGTGGGCCGCATCACCGTTGACCGCGGCGATGTGCGCCGCCGCCGTGAGGCCGGCGATCTCGGCCGCGATCGTCGATGGGGAGTAGCCCGACTGCTCCTCCCATCGTTCGACCCCGTCCGAGGGACCATGGGCGACCAGGAAGTCCGCCGCGGGGATCACATGCTTGCGATACAGCGCCGAGTCGTGGGCCAGCCCCGACTGCCAGGCCATCAGGATCGGATAGGAGGTTTCGTCGAGCTGCAAACCGCCCGTGTCGGGGGCAGGCTTGCCGTTGGTCAGCGAATTGCGGGGCATCGAGCCATCGGCCTGCTGCTGGCGATCGAACAGGAACAGGGTCGCGGCGCGGGCGGTTTGCACGTCGCCGGCGACCAGCAGCCCGGTGAACGCCTCGTAGAGGTCGCGGGCGAACACCTCCCGGTAGGAGCCGAAGTAGGTGGGCTTGCCGTTGGTCAGGTTGCCGGCCGGCACCGACTGACCCCAGGGCGATGCCAGTCCAGCCGCGATCGCGCCCGGGAAGGTCTTGTCCTCGCTGGCCTTGACCACGTTCACCGACTCGTAGTACTCGTGCACGGCGGCCCGACCCAGGCTCGCCGACGGGCGCCGCAGTCCGGCGTCGTAGCGCCGCCACTGCGCCTGGTACTTCGAACGCACACGGGCAAAGCGCTGGGCCACCGAGCTGCCGGCCACCGCGAGCGCCTTGGCCTGGGTGGTGCCGAAGCCGAGCGCAAGCTCGACGCTGCGGCCCCGCCGCAGGCGCAGACGCGCGGTGAGCGCGACGTGCCCGTCGGGCGCCGAGGTGTAAGAGGCGAGCTGGTGGGTGGCGTCGAGCATCGTCAGCCCGTCGCTGGCGCTCCCGGCGAAGCCGACGCTCGCGCGCGAAAATCCGCGCGAGGCCTCGAGCGCCTCGAACGTGGGCACCGCGTAGTCGCGATTGACGGCGTTGGTGGTGGTGTTGGTGTTGGATGCCACGGGGACGGGGTGGCCATTGACGGTCGCCAGGCTGGCGGTGTTGGGCCCGGCGTTCTGCGATCCGCCGCCGCCGGTTCCGCCGGCCAGCGGATCCAGGCGCACGTACAGCTTGTCTGCGGCCGGTCCCTGAAAGCGCGTGCGCATAAGGACCGCATCGCGGGACGGGTCAGTCAGATACGTGGTCCTGATCGCGTAGTGATGTGGGGCGCTGGTGGCGATCACCGTGCAGGCCATCCCCGTGGGGTCGGACAGCACCCGGTAGGTCATGTCACGAGTCTGCAGGTCGGTGAAGCTGTGGCCGTCGGTGACCACGTACTGGAGCGTGTGAACGTTGGTGGCGTCGACCGTGGGCCAGTAGACGTCGGACAGGACGCCGTCGGCGACCGTGAACCACACCTTCGAGGTGGTGTTGCGAGCCGTCCCCACGCAGTCCTTGCGGGCCAGGTCGAAGTAGCTCTCGGCCCCGGGCGATCCGGGCGCCACCGTCGCGCCCGCGGCAGCGCCGGAGTAGACGAACAGACCCACCGCGAGTGCGGCGACGGCCACCACAACGATCACAACCCGGCGTTTCACGAGCACCTCCACGTCCTGCCTCGTCCCCTGGCCGGCGAGGCACCAACCGCGATTGCAGAAAACCGTCTCGAATATATCCCCACTGGGTGTCGAGCTAACTCAAAACCGCTGCGCCGTACGAATTCGCGGTTTGGGCCGCCCCGATCCGGGTACCGCGTGCGCGCGGGACCGATAACCGGGAGGTGTCCAGATGGCAGATCGGGTAGCTCGGGCGGTCGGCGAAGGGCCGCGGCGTCGGATCGGATTGGGCGCGAGCGTGACATTGCTCGTCGCGTTGGCGGTGATGCTGGCCGGCGGGGTGTTCACCTCCGCGCCGGCGGCGCGGACGGTCGCTCGCAACAAACAGGTCGCGGCCCGGCAGGCCACGCCGCCTGCAACACCGCAGCTGAGTCCTGCGCAGATCAACGCCAGGGTCAACGCGCTGATCTCGAGGATGACCGTCGCCGAGAAATTCGGTCAGCTGGAGATGGCCGGGCCGAACGGCCCCAACGGCACTCCCGGTGACCTGATCAGCGAGGCCCGCAACGGGCAGATCGGTTCGGTGCTCGATCTGGTCGGGGTAAAGAACATCAACCAGGTCCAGCGCGCGGCGCTGCAGTCGCGGCTTCACATCCCGCTGATCTTCGCGCTGGACGTGATCCACGGTTACAAGACGATGTTCCCGGTGCCGATCGGGGAGGCCAGCAGCTGGGATCCCGCGCTGGTGCGCAACGACGAGGCGGTGTCCGCTTCGGAGGCCACGGCGGACGGGATCAAGTGGACGTTCAACCCGATGGTCGACATCAGCCGTGACCCGCGCTGGGGCCGGGTGGTGGAAGGCGCCGGCGAGGATCCCTTCCTGGGCTCGGCGATCGCCGCGGCCAAGGTGCGGGGCTATCAGGGCTCAAACTTCGCCGCTCCCAACAAGATGGCCGCGACCGTCAAGCATTTCGCGGCCTACGGCGCTCCGGTGGCCGGCCGCGAATACAACACGGTCGACATGTCGATTCAGCAGCTGTTCAACGACTACCTGCCGCCCTACAAGGCGGCGGTCGACGCCGGCGTGGCTTCCGTGATGAGCTCGTTTAACTCGCTCAACGGCGTCCCCAACACCGCCAATCCTTACCTCCTGCGGACGATTCTGCGCGACGAGTGGGGCTTCGGCGGCACCGTGGTCAGCGACTATCAGGCCGTGCAGGAGCTCGAGGCCTTCGGCTATGCCGCCAACGGCGCCGACGCGGCGCGGCTGGCGTTGACCGCCGGCCTGGACATCGAGATGGCGGTGCAGGTCGGCAGCTCGAGCCCGTATTCGACGTTTGCCAACTACGGGCCGCAGCTGCTGGCGTCGGGGAAGATCACCATGAGGCAGCTCAACACCGCGGTCCGCCACGTGCTGACGCTCAAGTACCTGGCGGGGATGTTCACCCATCCGTTCACCGATCCCCGGCGCGTGCAGACCGCCGAGCTCACGCCGGCCAACCTGGCCGCGGCGCGCAAGTCGGCCAACGAGTCGATGGTCCTGCTCGAGAACCACAACAACGCGCTGCCGCTGAGCACGAGCACGCCGTCGATTGCGGTGGTCGGTCCGCTGGCCGACGACCCCAGCGATCAGCTCGGGCCCGATGTGCCGATCGGCTATGACCTCAGTCAGGGCAAGGTCGTGTCCGTGCTGGACGGGATCAAGGCCGCGGTGCCAAACGCCACCGTGAGCTATGCGCAGGGCTGCGACACCAGCTGCACTGACACCTCGGGCTTCGGCGCGGCGGTCAGCGCGGCATCGTCTGCGGCGGTCACCGTGGTGGTCGTCGGCGAGCCCTCCTCGTACAGCGGCGAGGCCTCGTCGCGAACGATGCTCGACCTGCCCGGCCAGCAGCTGGCGCTGGTGCAGGCGATCGCCAACACCGGCAAGCCGTACGTCGTGGTGCTGATGAACGGGCGGCCGTTGACGATCGACTGGCTGGCGGCCCACGCCCCGGCGCTGCTCGAGGCCTGGTATCCCGGCACCGAGGGCGGCAACGCGGTGGCCGACACGCTGTTTGGCAAAAACGACCCCGGCGGCAAGCTGCCGATGTCGTTCCCGGTCAACGTCGGACAGATCCCGATCTCCTACAACGAGCTGCCCACCGGCAGGCCGTTTGACCCCAACAACAAGTACACCTCCAAGTACCTGGACGCGCCCAACACGCCGTTGTATCCATTCGGCTACGGGCTCTCCTACACCACGTTCTCGCTGTCGAACCTGCACCTGTCATCGAGCAGCGTGTCCGCGAAGGGGCCGCTGACAGTGACCGCGGACATCCGCAACACGGGATCGGTTGCCGGTGCTGACGTCGTGCAGCTGTATCTCCACGAGAACTACACGAGCATCCTGCAGCCGGTGCGCAAGCTCGAGGGGTTTGACCGCGTGACCCTGTCCCCGGGACAGACCAAGACGGTCACCTTCAAGCTCGGCCGCCGCAACTTCGGGTTCTACAACGAACAGGGTCAATTCGTGGTCGAGCCCGGACCGTTCGACGTGTGGGTGGGTGACAGCTCCGTCGGCGGGTTGCACGGGACATTCAACCTGGGCTAGGAGAAGACCATGCGGCTGCGCACTCGTCAGCTACTACCGATCGCCATCTGTGCGCTGGCGTTCGCGGTGAGCCTGCCCGGGCAGGCCACCGCGGACCCGGGTCCCGGCGGCGGCCTGAACGCACACCAGCGGTCGGTGCTACAAACCATCGCCGCGGACACCTGGCGGTTCTACGCGGCAGACGTGGATCCCAACACGCACCTGCCGCTTGACAACCTCGGTCCCGGTGATACACGCGGCAGCTACACCTCGGCGGCGAACATCGGGGTCTACCTGTGGGCGGTGATCGCCGCCCACGACCTCAAGCTGATCACCCGCCAACAGGCCGATTCGCTGGTCGGCGCGACGCTGAACGAGGTCGCCACGCTCAAGCGCTTCGACGGCTTCCTGTACCAGTGGTATGACACCAACAACGGCAACGTCCTGCTCAACCCGGGCCAGGGCGACTGCACCGAGACGACTCCGGCACAGGACAACTGCTGGTTTGTGTCGGCGGTCGACAACGGGTGGTATGCGTCGGGGTTGATCGAGGTTCGCCAGGCGCTGCCCGAGCTCGCCGGTCTGGCCAACCGGCTGCTTTCACCAATGGACTTCTCGATCTTCTATGACGGGCGGGCTCAGACCGATTGCAACACCAATGCCTCGTTGCCCGGTAATCCGCCCACCGGTCAGCAGTACGGTGGCTACTACGTCGATCAGGGCCCTGCCGGCTACCACAACGGCGCCCTGTACAGCGATCCTCGGATCTCGATCTACATCGGGATGGGGCGCCACCAGATGCCCGGCGACGTGTGGTGGCGGACCTGGCGGACACTGCCGCCGATGCGGTGCTCCGCTGACCCGGACTTCTCATGGCAGGGTCAGTGGCCCACCCCTGGCTACTGGCAGACCTACACCGACCCGCAGTCGGGCAAGCAATTCCCCGTCTGGGAGGGTCACTACGTCTATCCGGGCACCTCGTTGAAGTTCGTGCCCACGTTCGCCGGCGGCATGTTCGAGGGGCTGATGGCCAACCTGGTCGTTCCCGAGACCACCTGGGGACCGCACAGCTGCGGACTCGACGACCTGCGCTGGACTGAGGTCCAGATCAAGTACGCGACGCAGGTGCTGGGTTACCCGGTGTGGGGCATTTCCCCATCGAGCACGGCCGACGACAGCGGCAACTACGGCGGCTTCGGCGTCGAGGGACTGGCCTTCCCGCCCGGCGAAGGACTTGCCCAGTGCACCACGTGTGCGTCGGAGACGACGGTCAGCCCCCACACGTCGGCGATCGCGCTGCCGGTCCTGCCCCGGCAGGCGTACGCGAACCTCCAGGCGCTGCGCACCCTGTATCCCGGGATCTACACCACCGACGGCGGCTTTTATGACGCGGTCAATCCGATCAGCGGCTCGGTGGGCCACCGCCGCCTGGTCCTCGATCAGTCGATGATCATGGCGGCGCTCGACGACGCGCTCCACGGTGGCGCGCTGCAGCGGCGGTTCGCGCGCGATCCGATTTCCTGGGCCGCGCACCTGTACCTGTCAATCGAGCGCATGTCCCTCTGACGGAATCGAGCGCATGTCCCTCTGACGGCCTGCCGTGCGCCTCAGTCCGGAGGCGGGAGGAACTGCACGTCGTGGCGCGCCGACAGCTCGACGACCGCCTCCGGGGTCTGTTCGGGCAGCGCATCGATGGCCACGAACAGGTCGTAGAGCCGCGCGGTCGGGGTCACCCAGAACAGGCAGGTGAGTGTTTCGCCCGAGCGGTTGTAGAGCCCGTGCGCTTGCCCCATCGGCAGGCGCACCAGGTCCCCGGCGGCGGCCGTGTGATCGTCTTCTCCGGTCACCAGCGTCAGGGTTCCGTCGATCATGTAGACGTACTCGTCCTGGGTCGGGTGCACGTGGGGAGGCACGAATGTGTCGGGCGGGAGCGTGGCGTGCCAGGCGAACGAGCGCTCGGTGAGCTGCTTGGGCCGGTAGACCTGACCGAGGATGTTCCACTCGATGCCATCGAGCGAGGCCTCCGCGGCGATCACGTCGGGGACGCTGTCAGTCATGTCTGTGCTCCTTGTCGTCGGGTCTGGAGGGGACTGTGTCGTCGGATCTGGACTGGGCACTGCGAAGCCGGCCTTCTTGGCATAACCGCGGACGATCGCCTCGCGCTCGGTGTAAGGCAGGACCTGCTCGATGTCGTCAAAGCCGTCAGGGGCAAGCGCTTGCACGGCGTCGATCACCCCCTCGGGGCCGCCGCTGCGATTCGAGTACACGATCTCAGATGTCGGGGGGAGACGCTGGCGTTCGTAGCTGCGCAGCGCCTCGCTCACGTTGGCGGTCTCGGCGAGCACATCGGCGAGCACGCAGGCGTCCAGGATCGCCTGGCTGGCGCCATTGGAACCGACCGGATACATGGCGTGCGCCGCGTCCCCCAGCAGCGTCACCCGCCCGTACGACCAGCGGGGGATCGGCTCGCGGTCGCAGACCGGGTACTCCCAGAACATCGGTGTGGACCGAATCAGCGCCGGCACATCCACCTCCGCGATCGCAAATCGCTGCACGTGGGGCATCAGCTCGTCGAGACGGCCCGGGCGCGACCAGTCCTCGCGTCTTGGCGGCGGTGTCCCCGCCTCGCCGATGCGCGCCATCACCGCCCAGTTGGTCAGCCGCCGGTCTTCGCTGGAGCCGGCGGCGATCGGGTACAGCACCACCTTGGCCTCCATCCCGCCGGCGATGATCATCGAGCGCCCGGTCAAGAACGACGGCCACTGTGCGGCGCCTCGCCAGAGCATCGTCCCGTTCCACCGCGGTGGTCCCTCCCCGGGGTTCAGGGCGTCGCGCACCGTCGAGTGGATCCCGTCGGCGCCGATCAGCGCCGCCCCGCGCACGGACTCGATCGGCGCGCCGGAGTGGTCGCCGAAGTGGGCCGTGACGCCCTCGTCATCCTGGTCGAAGTCCAGCAGCCGGTGACCCGTGCGGATCGCCTCGCCGCCGAGCCGTTGCACCACCGCATCGCGCAGCACGCCCTGCAGTGCGCCGCGGTGGATCGAGAACTGCGGCACCGGGTGGCCGGCGTCGATCCCCCGCAGCTCGCGCCAGACCTCCTGGCCGAAGCGGTTCATGTAGATCAGCTCGTAGGTGCGCAGCCCGGCCGTGTCGAGCGCGTCGAGCAGGCCCAGCCGGGCCAGCTCACCGATCGCGTGGGGGAGGGTGTTGATGCCCACGCCGAGCTCGCGGATCTGCGGCGACTGCTCGTAGACCCGGCATGGCAGCCCGCGCCGGTGCAGGGTCAGCGCCGTGGCCAGGCCGCCGATTCCTCCGCCGACGACGATGATCGGTCCCGAGTCGGCGCGCACGATCGGCTCCGCCTCAGTCCAGCAGCGCCGCGAGACGGTCGGCCACGTCGGCCCACACGCCGGTCCGCGGGTCGATGGGCATGAAATGATCGACCCCTTCGAGCTCGAGCAGCTCGCAGTCGTCGCCGGCGGCCCGCGCCGCCGCCGCGTAGTTGCGGCTGAGCTGCACCGGCACCCGGTTGTCGGCGTCGCCGTGCACGAGCAGCGTCCGGGTCCTGGTCGGCAGTCGCCGCATCGGGTCTGCCAGGTCGTAGGCGTCGGGGCGCTCGCGCGGAGTGGCGCCGATGAACTCGAGCACGGCGTGCTCGCCGATGCCCTGGTCGGCCGCGGAGGTCATGTCACAGACGCCTCCGAGCGAAACCGCCGCGGCGATCGTCGGAAGCGAGGCCGCGCACAGCGCCAGCTGCCCGCCGGCGGAGTGGCCGATCACCAGCGCACTGCGGGATCTGAGTGGCGCCTGCACCTCCTGTAGCTCATCGATCGCGCGGCGGACGTCGGCCAGCGTCTCAGCCGCTCCGCCGCCGCTGTCGATCCGCCGGTATTCGACATTCCAGGTGGCCCATCCGCGGTTGGTCAAATCGACCGCGAGTGCGGACAGAATCGAGCGCCTGAAAGGGGCACGCCAGAAGCCACCATGGAGCAGCACTGCGACCCGATGGGGCCCCTCGCCGGCGGGGAGTCGCAGGTCGGCCTCGTGCTCTGGGTCCGGACCGTAGCGGTGCGTCTGCACGGCGCCGCCGTTGGCCGATGCCCACTGGTCGAGCTCGGCGAGCAGCGCATAGACGTCGGTGGCCGCCACGGCGCGAGCATACCCTGGCGGGCCGGTCCTCCGGGAGCGCCGCGCCGCCCGCCCGGGCCGGTCAGCCCGCGCGCGCGGGGGCGCCCCGCCCGGGCCGGTCAGCCCGCGGGCCCGAGGGCGCCCGCCCGGGCCGGTCAGCCCGCGCGCGCGGGGGCGACAACCTCGCTGACCGCGCGCCACACCCGCTCGGGGGTCATCGGCAGCCGGCGCAGCCTGACGCCGCCGGTGGCGGCCGCGATCGCGTTTGCCACCGCACCCGCGACGCCGACCACGGGTGCCTCACCCACGCCCTTGGCGCCGAATGGCCCTTCCGGTGCGGGCACCTCCACGATCTGTGTGTCGATCAACGGCGTGAACTCCGCCGTCGGCAGCGCATAGTCGACGAACGTGCCGGTGGTCAGCTGTCCGTGGCTGTCGTGAGCGAGCTCCTCCAGCAGTGCCCAACCAAGCCCCTGTGCGGTGCCGCCGCACATCTGGCCCTCGACCAGCGCCGGGTTCAGCGCGCGCCCCACGTCCTGGGCGATCACGTGCCCGAGCACCTGCACCGCGCCGGTGTCGGGGTCGACGCGGACATGGGAAAGGTGGGCGGCCGACTGCGGCGCCTGTGACAGCGACACGCGTCCGTGACCTTCGACCGGCGGATGTGGGCTGCCGAAGGTCAAGATCTTCGCGGCCAGCTCGTCGATCCCCATCGCCCGCGCCGGGACGCCCTGGGGTTGCACGGTGCCATCGACGATCTCCAGATCCTCGGGCGCGATCTCGAGTTCCTCGGCGGCCACCTCGAGCAGACGCTCGCGCGCCTGGCTCGCTGCCTGCTCCACCGCGCGACCGACGGTGTACGTGACCTTGCTGCCGCCGCTCACCCCGGCGTACGGCGCGCTGGCCGTGTCCGCGTGCACTACCCGCACGCGTGCCGGGTCGACGCCGAACGCATCGGCCGCGATCGTGGCGAAGGCGGTCTCGACGCCGGTCATGTCGGCGGCACCGGTGATCACCGTCAAGTTGCCGTCGGCGTCCAGCCGGCAGAGGGCGGCGGCCGGCTCATAGCCGCCCGGCCACCATCCGACCGCGGCGCCGATGCCCTCGCCTTCGGGGAGCTCGTGGCGCCGGGCCCACAGCGGATGGTCGTGAATGCGCTGCAGGCATTCGCGGGCGCCGAACACGGGGAACGGCTGGCCCGATGGCGCCGGGTCGCCCTCCACCGCGACGTTTCGCAGACGCAGTTGCACCGGGTCGAGCTCGAGCTGTCCGGCGAGCTCGTCGATCAGCGACTCGACCGCGAACGCCGCCGGCGGCGCGGTCGGTCCGCGATAGGCGCCGAACGTCATCCGGTTGGTGGCCACGCCCAGCGCCGTCAGGTGGTGCGCGCGCCAGCGGTACGGCCCGGCGGTCAGCATCGCCGCGATCGACTCGACGCCGAAGTCGTCAGTGGCGCCGCGGTCGACGAGCACTCGTGAGCGGATCCCGGTGAGCCGTCCCTCGGCGTCGGCGCCGAGCTCGAGCGTCAGCACCTCGGCGCCCGCGGGGTTGGTCGCGGCCATGTCCTCGCTGCGGGTCATCACCAGGCGCACGGGCGCCCGCAGGACGAGCGCGGCCGAGGCGACCAGCGGCTCGACGATCATCATCTTGCCGCCGAATGCGCCGCCCAGGGGCGTGCCGCGGACGCGGATGCGATCGACGGGCAGACCGAGCAGCTTCGCCAGTGAGTCGCGGGTCGCAAAGGGAGCCTGGGTCGCCGAGCTGACCATCAGCTCCCCGTCGGGCTGCAGCCAGGCGATCCCGGCCTGGGGCTCGAGGTATCCCTGATACATCCACGGGGTCTCAAACCGCCCCTGGACCACCACGTGGCTGCCGGCCAGCGCCGCCTCGACGTCGCCCTGCTCGAGCTTTGCCGAATCGAGCACGTTGTCGGACAGCTCCTCCTCCTCGCCGACTCCGCCGGCCGCGACCGTCGCGTGCGCATCGCCAAGGTCGGCCCCGCCGGTGGCGACCGGCGTCTTCACGCGCGCACGAGGAGCGCCGGGCCGGGCGGCCTGCTCGAGGTCGAGCACGGCCTCGAGCGCGTCGAGCTCGACCTCGACCAGCTCTGCCGCGTCCTGCGCGCGTGCCTCGCTGTCGGCGACCACGAGCGCCACCGGCTGGCCGGCGTAGATGACCTCCTCGCGCGCCAGCGGCTCATACGTGCGTCCCGGGCCCGACCCGACCAGCGGCAGGTCGGCGGCCGTCAGCACCGCCACCACGCCCTCGAGCGCCAGCGCCGCCTGCGTGCGAATCGCCACGATCGAGGCGTGCGCCTCGTGGGCCAGCACGAGCCGGGCATGCAGAAGCCCGGGCACGGGCAGATCGGCCGCGAACGGAGTGGTGCCGCGCACCTTGGGCTCAGAATCTCGGCGGGGGGTGGAGACACCTACCGCGGCCATCGCCTCAACCTAGCAGCGCGGCGCGGGCGGGGGCCTACGCTTTGCCGACGATGTCCTTGTCAGAGGATCCGTCGGTGAGGCGCCCCTTCACCGGCATGGCCCTGGACCGGGCGAGCAGCGAGCGCAAGGACCCCGCGCGCGTGCAGCAGCTGCTCGCAGACCCGGCCACCCGCGCGGTCGTGGCCGGCCATGACGGCGTGCTGATGACCGACGGCCCACAGCCGGCGCTGATACGCACGGAGCTCACTCCGGAAGTGACCCGCGATCCGGTCTTGCTCGGCCTCGACCACGGACAGGCGCTGTTCGCGCTCGACCTCGACGCGCTAGAGCCGCACGAGCGAGCCGCCCTGCGCGAGACCGGGGAGGTGGTCTCGCTGCGCGATGCGGGGGCGGTGCTCGCGCATGCCGAGGCCGGGCTCGCCGCCTACGCGGCGGCGCTGATGAACTGGCACCGTCGACACCGCTTCTGCGCCAACTGCGGCTCGAGCACGGTGATCGAGGAGGCCGGGTACTCGCGGCGCTGCCCTCGCTGCGGCGCGGCGCACTTCCCGCGCACCGATCCGGTGGTGATCATGGCCGTCGAGCACCAGGGCCGGCTCCTGCTGGGACGGCGAGCAAGCGCCCCCTCGCGGCGCTACTCGGTCCTGGCCGGGTTCGTCTCACCGGGCGAATCGGCCGAGGAGGCAGTGATCCGCGAAGTGCACGAGGAATCGGGCATCGTCGCCCGGGATCCCAGGTTCGTGACCTCGCAGCCGTGGCCGTTTCCGTCTTCGCTGATGCTGGGCTTCGAAGCCCAGTCTGACGGCGGCCGGCCTCAGGCCCGCGACGGCGAGCTCGAGGAGGTTGGCTGGTTCCCGCTCGACGAGGTGGATGACGCCCTGCGGGGCCACAATCCCGAGCTCCAGCTCCCGCCGCCGGTGTCAGTGGCGTGGTTCTTGATCAAGCGGTGGGTGGCGACGCGCGCGGCCGCTGCTCCGTGACGAGCGGCTGCGGCCGTTCCTGGAAGGTCACCGAGTCATAAGGCGTCACTAGCTACAGTGGGGCCGATGATCAGATTGAGCAGGTGGTGCATCACCCACCGCAGGTGGGTGGTTTTGGGATGGATCGCGATCGCCGTCGTGACCACGGCGATCGCGTCGAGCGTCGGCCGCCATTACGCGACCAACTTCACGCTGCCGGGAACCGAGGCCCAGCGGGTGACGGACCTGTTGAACAGCCAGTTCAAGGCCCAGAGCGGCGACGTCGACACGATCGTGTTCCACAACTCCCGCGGGACGATCTACGCCCGGGACGTGCGCGGGGAGATCACGCCGCTGCTGGCCAAGGTCAGCCGGATGCCGCACGTGGTGAGCGTGGTCAGCCCCTACACCCCCTCGGGCAGGGTGCAGGTCTCGCGCGACCGCAGGACGGGATTCGCGATTGTCAACTACGACAAGCGCGCCAACCTGCTGCCCAATAACACCGGCAAACCGGTGCTCAATGCGATCGACAGGATCAGTGTGCCCGGCCTGCAGATCGCCGCCGGGGGCCAGGTGATCGAGCAGGCCGAGGGCTTCAGCATCGGTCCCGCCACGATCGTCGGGGTGATCGCCGCGCTGGTGATCCTGCTGCTGACCTTCGGCTCGCTGATCGCCGCCGGGATGCCGCTGATCACCGCCGGTCTGGGGCTGATCACCGGGCTCGCCTTGGTGGGGCTCGCCACCCACGTGACCGACATGTCCAACGTCGCCCCCGAGCTCGCGCTGATGATCGGACTGGGGGTTGGAATCGACTACGCGCTGTTCATCGTGACGCGCTTCAGGGAGAACTACGCCCGGATCGGCGACGTGTCCCAGTCAGTGATCGACGCGATGGACACCTCCGGTCGGGCGATCCTGCTCGCCGGCACGACCGTGGTGATCGCGCTGCTGGGTATGTTCGCCACCGGCGTGAGCTTCATGTACGGGCTCGCGATCGCCTCCGTGCTCGCGGTGGTGATGACGATGTTCGCGTCGTTGACCGTGCTGCCCGCGCTGCTGTCGCGCTTTGGCCCCCGGCTGGTGCGCCCGAGCCGCTCGGCGCGCCGGCGGGAAGCCCGCGGAGAGCCGCCGCGCGAGTCTCAGTGGCGGCGCTGGAGCGTGATGGTCCAATCCCATCCCTGGTCGCTGGCGACGGTCGCACTGGTCGTGATGCTCCTGTTCCTGGTGCCGGCGCTGTCACTGCGCCTCGACACCAGCGACGCCGGCAACGACCCGGCCAACACCAGCACCCATCAGGCCTTCAACCTGCTCTCGCGGGGCTTTGGCCCCGGGTTCAACGGGCCGCTGCTGGTCGCCGTCGAGCTCCACGGCGCCAACCCCGTCAGGGCGCTGGCGCCGGTGCGCGCGGCCGTAGCCCGCACGCCGGATGTGGTCGCGGTCACGACGCCGCGCCTGGCCCCGACGCGGACGGTCGCGGTGATGGAGGCCTACCCGGCCTCCGCCCCCCAGGCGCAGGCGACCACCGATCTCGTCAACCACCTCCGCAACGACGTGCTGCCGCCGCTGAACCGCAGGCTCGGGGTCAACGCGCTGGTGGGAGGCTTCACGGCCGGCTCGATCGACTTCTCGAACGTGCTCGCGAGCAAGCTGCCGCTGTTCATCGGGATCGTGGTGATCCTGTCAGCGCTGCTGCTGTTCGTGATCTTCCGCTCGCTGGTGATCCCCGTCCAGGCCGGGCTTATGAACCTGCTCAGCATCGGTGGTGCCCTGGGCGCGACCGTGGCGGTATTCCAGAACGGCTGGCTTTCGGGCCTGTTCGGGGTCTCGCCAGGGCCGATCGAGCCGTGGATCCCGGTGCTGATGTTTGCGGTCGTGTTCGGCCTGTCGATGGACTACGAGGTTTTCCTGATCTCCCGGATACGCGAGGAATGGGTGCGCCAACGCGATGCCCGCCGTGCGGTCGTGGACGGGATCGCCTACACCGGCCGGGTGATCACCGCGGCCGCGGCGATCATGATCTGCGTGTTTTTGTCGTTCATGCTCGGTGACGAGCGCGCGGTGAAGGAGTTCGGCTTCGGGCTGGCCGCGGCGGTGTTCCTCGATGCCCTGATCGTCCGCTGCGTGCTGCTGCCCGCGGTGCTCGAGCTGCTCGGACCGGTCACCTGGTGGCTTCCGCCGTGGCTGGACTCGCGGCTGCCGCGAATCCGGATCGAGGGACATGCGGCCACGGCCGCAGGCCAGCAAGGCGAGCAGGCCGACCGCGACGAGGTGGCGACGCACACGCCAGCTTAAGGCAGGCGCTTAGACTCCCTCGCTACGGGATCTGGCGGCCGAGCAGGCCGTCCGCGCCAGGTGTCGAACAGGCTTTTGCACCTGACCGCTACTCCTAGCGGCGTGGCGGGTTAGGACGTGAAGTGCACGTGAGTCTGACGCGCAGGGGCCAGCACTACAGTCAGAACTTCGCCCGGACCGGTGGGGTGCTTGCCGCGAGCGCGCTCATGGTGGTTTTGCTGGTGACGGCGCTGGCGGCCAGGGCGAGCGCCGCGCCGGCCACCAAGGCCGTCACCTACCGGGGCTACACCATGCGCGTCCCCGCAAACTGGCCGGTCTATCGCCTGACGCCGCGCTCGACGGTCTGCGTGCGCTTCAACCGCCACGCGCTCTATCTGGGGTCGCCGGGTGCCCGCCAGCGCTGTCCGACCAAGCCCGCAGGCCGCACGGAGGCGATCCTGGCTGCGCCGCTGCGGGCCGCGATGGCCACCAGGCAGGGCGGGGCCGGCTCCGCGCTGGCGCCGGTCACCGTCGCCGGCGCGCAACCCGCCGGTGGGTCGGAGACCCGGGTCACGGTTCCGGCGCACGGCCTGCAGCTGACCGCCACCTGGCAGCGCCACCCGGCGGTCGTGCGGCGTGCGCTGGGCGTCAAGCTGAGCCATAGCGCTTTGCGGCCCTCAGCCAAGGCCAGCGCGGCGCCGCGGACCAAAGCCAATGCGGCGCCCTGGGCCAAAGCCAGCTCGGCCCCGCGCGCCACCGGCACGCCCTTCACTGGCCTCGGGTTTGACCCCTGCTCGGCCCCGACCGCCTCCCAGATGACCGCCTGGGGCGCGTCTCCCTACCGCGCGATCGGCGTCTACATCGGCGGCACCAACATGGCCTGCTCCCAGGTGAATCTGACCCCGGCGTGGGTGGCCGGGGAGTGGGCGGCGGGGTGGCATCTGATCCTTACCTACGTCGGGCTCCAGGCGCCCGGGAACAGCTGTGGCTGTTCGGCGATCGTCGCCAGCCAGGCCGCCGCCGAAGGGGCCGCGGCGGCGACGGATGCGGTCGCTCACGCGCAGGCGCTGGGGATCGGGCCGGGGAACCCGATCTACGACGACATGGAGGCCTACTCGCCCGGCGTGACGGTGACCTCGGCGGTGCTCGCGTTCCTGTCGGGGTGGACCAATCAGCTGCACGCGGAGGGCTACGGCTCGGGCGTCTACAGCAGCTCCGCCTCAGGGATCGTGGACCTGGCCGCGCAGTACGGAACCGGCTACCCCGAACCCGACGACATCTGGATCGCCAACTGGAATGGGGCGCAGAGCACCCTCGACGGCGCCGCCCCGAGCATCGATTGGTCCGACCACCAGCGCCTGCACCAGTATCGAGGCGGTCACAACGAGACCTACGGCGGGGTGACCCTCAACATCGACAACGACTATCTCGACGGCGCGACCGCGTTCGGGGCCGCCGTCACGCCGGCCGTGGGAACGCCGGCCCTGCACGTGACCACGTCCAGCGACGGGACGATCAGGCTCGCCGCCAGCTGGCCCGGCGGCGGTCCGGTGACCACCTGGCGCGTCTTGGGCGGCAACACCCAGACCGCGCTGATCACCGTGGGCCAGCATCGCGGCGGCGGCTCGAGCACCACGATCTCCGAGCACAACGCGTTCCCGTTCTACGCGGTCCAGGCGCTCGGTCCCGGCGGCGCCTTGCTGGCCAGCACTCCCACCGTGGCCACCGGACCGCATCTGGCCCTGTGGGGGAAGAGCATCTTCGTGCCCCCGCGCGGGCTGATCGCCGTCCCCGCGGGCTGCTTTACGGGCACCACGTGCCGGGTCTCGCTGACGATCACCAGCGGTCGCAGGGTGCTGGCCCGCACCGGGCGCGAGCGCCTGGGCTCAACCGCCGGGCTGGTCTACTTCCAGCTCACGACCGCCGGCCGGTCGCTGCTGGCGCGGGCCCCCGGTCACCGGCTCGCGGTCAAGGTCCAGGCGCGCGATGTGTCGGGCGCAACGGCGTCGGCGAGCATGACCATGGTTCCGTTCTCGATCAGCGGCCCCGGGCCGCGCCGCAGCGCCGATCCGCCGCAGGCAGTGCGGGTCGTCGCCGCTCGCGCGCTTGTCTCGAACCGGGGCCTTGGCGGAATCCTGGCCGGCTGCGCGGGCTCCGCCCCCTGTCCCGCCAGGACCAGGATCACCGTCGGCCGCCGGACGATCGCCAGCACCGGGGTTGAGACGATCGGCGCCAACGAAGCTCGCTATCTGAGCTTCAAGCTGAGCCCGGCCGGCCGGACGCTGCTGGCCAGGGTGCGCGGAAACCAACTCGACGCGCGCACCACGATCACTGCCGGTGCGAGCACCGAGCACGCGCAGATCGTGCTCTCGAGCTTCAGGTAACTACGGCCGCATCGGTCAGCCCGTACTTGCTCAGCACCGCGACGAGTCGCTCGCCCGGGAGCGCATGGGCGGTTACTCCGTCGCGCCCGCTCATCGTCTGCGCGCCCAGGATCGCGTTGACGATCGCCTCCTCGGTCGCTTCGACGACTGCGTCGAACAGGTCCGTGATGTAGACGTCGGAGAGCATCTGCACGGGGACGCTGAACGGAGACTGCTGACCCAGGTCGCCGGCCACCATCCCCCGGTTGCCGGTCGCAAAGCACAGGAAGATGTCGCCGCTGGTGTGCTCGCCCACGCCTCCTGTCCGCGCCACGCCGAGGCCGGCGCGCTGGGCCAGCCGGCTGCACTGCATCGGTAGCAGTGGCGCGTCGGTGGCGACGATGATGATGATCGAGCCAGAGCCGGCGGGCATCGCCCCGGGGTCGGCCGGCGGCGGGATTTCTTCTAAGCCGATCTCGCGCCCGACCGGGGCGCCGTTGACCGCGAACCGATCGCGGCGCCCGTGGTTGGCCTGCACCAGCACACCGACCGTGAAGCCGCCGCGGTCTGGCAGCAGCCCGCGCGAGGCGGTTCCGATCCCGCCCTTGAAGTCATGGCAGATCATCCCGGTCCCACTGCCCACGGCGCCCTCGGCGACCGGACCGTCGGAGGCGGCCGCCAGCGCCTGATCCACGTGCTCGGCAGCGACGTGGAAGCCGTTGATGTCGTTGAGCATTCCGTCCCAGGTTTCCCCCACCACCGGCAGCGACCAGAACAAGCCCTCCTGTGGCTGACGCCGGCGGGCCTCGTGGGCGATCAGCGCGTCTCGAACCACGCCGACGCTGTGGGTGTTGGTGAGCGCGATCGGCGTGGTCAGAAGGCCCGACTCGCGCACCCACTCCAGTCCGGTCAGCTCGCCGTTGCCGTTCAGGCGATGGCAGCCCGCGAACAGCGGCTGGTCCCAGATCGGGTCCGGGGGCAGGATCACCGTCACGCCGGTGCGAACCGGGCCTCGCCCGATCTCCAAGGGTCCCTCGCCCTCGATCAGGGTCGCATGACCCACGCGGACGCCGGCAACATCGGTGATCGCGTTGGCGGGTCCGGGCACTCCCTGGCCGATCGTGATCCCATGCTCGCGAGCTCGCATCGCTTCAGTCGTGGTGCGGGGTCTCTTCGGGCAGCTCGTACCAGCGCTTGCGTTCGCCGACCCGCGAGCGCAGCTTCCAGCGCCGGCTCTTGGGGGCGTCCTGGGCTGCCTGCGCCAGGGTCGCCAGCTGGGCACGGGGATCGAGCTGTCCACCCTCGATCGCCGGCCGAGCGCCGCCGTCCAGGAGCGCTTGCAGCCGGTCGAGGTTGAGCGTGACGGTCTTCCACCACCCCCAGTCGTCGCCGACCAGCGAGCGCAAGACGCGCAGGTCCATGGTCCCGGGCTCGTCGGAGTCGGCCAGCGGGAAGCTGACCAGCAGGCGCAGGCAGTCGTCGGCGTCCTTCTCGTTGAGCTCGATGATCTGCAGCTTTGACAGCAGCAGGTCGAGCGGGTCCAGGGTGTAGGGCATCCGCGTCAGCCGATCTGCGAACGAGAACGTGTGACACATGGCGATCTTGTCGATTAGGACGTCGACCGCCAGGCTCGTGTCGGGGTTTGCGAAGTACAGCTGCTTGTTGCCGTACAGGGCGTTGAAGTTGCGGTCGGGGGCATACCCCTGCTCGCCGAGCAGGTCAGTCAGCGCCCGGCGCTCTGAGCCGCGGGCGCCAAAGTCGAGGTCCTGCCCGGTCCGGGTCCGCGGCGGGAGCTCCGGGGTCAGCAGGCGGATCGCCAGGCCGCCGAGCAACCGCAGCGCGATCCCGCGCTCGGTCGCCAGATCGACGAGCGCCTGCGCGACCTCGAGCAGGCTGGTCTCGTCGACTGCCTCGGTCATCGTGTGGGTACGGTAGCGGCTGTTAGGGTCCGCCGCATGAGCTTGTCTGACGCCGAGCGCAGCGTCTGCGAGGCGATCGAGTCACAGGGCCAGCAGCTGGTCGCACTCGCCTCAGACCTGATCGGATTTGACACCACCGCCCGCGAGGTCGGCGACCCGCCGCGCGACGAGGTCGCGCTGCAGGAGTACCTGGCGCGCCGGCTGCAGGCGGCCGGCGCCGAAGTCGATCTGTTCGAGCCCGACGGCGACGCACTCCAGGGCAAGCCGCTGGTCCCGCCGGGACTGGACTTCGCCGGGCGACCCCAGCTGATCGCCAAGCGCCCCGGCGCGACGGGCCACGGGCGCTCGCTGCTGTTCAACGGCCACATCGATGTGGTCTCGGCCGAGCCGCGCCAGGCGTGGACCAGCGAGCCGTTTGCCGGTCAGGTGCGCGACGGCAGGCTGTACGGCCGCGGCGCGTGCGACATGAAGGGCGGGGTCGCGGCGATGGTGTTCGCGGTCGAGGTGCTGGCCTCGCTGGGAATCGAGCTCGCTGGCGATCTGCTGGTCGCCACCAACACCGATGAGGAGTCCTCGGGCGCCGGGGGCACGGCGCTCGTGGAGCGGGGCCTGCGGGCTGATGCCGGGATCGTCACCGAACCGACCGGCTTTCAGGTGTGGGTGGCCTGCCGCGGATCGGAGTACGGCGTGGTCAGGGTCCCCGGCAGGCCCGGGCATGCCGAGGTCACACAGCCCGACTGGCGCCAGGGCGGGGCGGTCAACGCGATCGAGAAGGCCGCCGTGGTGCTGCAGGCGATCGCCTCGCTGCGCGGGGAGTGGGCTGGGCGTGATGGTCTGGAGCACCCGTTTCTGTCCCGCCCGGCGCTGCTGCCGACGATGGCCCGCAGCGGCGAGTGGCCCGTCACCTATCCGGCGCAGTGCGAGCTGACGATCGCGGTCATGTACCTGCCCGCCCAGGCCGACGAGCGCGGTTGGGGCTCAGACGTGCGGCGCGAGGTGGAGCAGTGGATCACCCGCGAGTGTGCCGCGGACGACTGGCTGGCCGCGCATCCGCCGGTGATCGAGTGGTGGCCGAACGCCGTGATGCCGTTCGAGATCCCCGCCTCGGAGCCGATCGTCTCAACGGTCCTTCAAGCCACCGCCGACGCGGGGCTGCCGGGGTCGCTGTCGGGGCTTGACTCGTGGTATGACGGCGCCACGCTGACCGAGCTCGGCGGCACCCCGTGCATCGGCTACGGGCCCCCGGGGTTTGACCCCTCCGGGGTCAGCGTCGCGCACATGGTCGACGAGTACGTCCCGGTCGACGGCCTGGTCGGCTGCGCCCAGGGGGTTGCTGTCTCGGCGATGCGCTTCTGCAGCGTGGCCTTTGCTTAACCCTCGACGCGCTGGGCCAGCTCGATTCCCTTGCGGCCGACGTCGATCAGATAACCGCGCAGGATCCCCTCGTTGGCCTCGCTGCCCGGGTTGATGCACAGTGTCTTGCCGATCTTGCGCTCACCGCCGGACTCGTGGATGTGGCCATGGATGGAGAGCAGCGGCTGGTAGTCCTCGATGATCCGCCGCACCGCCGTGGAGCCCACCGGACCGCGCAGGACATCGCCCGCGGAGATGGTCGGCCGCAGGTTCTCGTCGAGCAGCGGCGCGGTGTCGAGCCCGGAGTCGTGCGGCGGCACGTGGATCATGAAGATCGCGTGGCGCGGGTCTCTGACCTGTTCGGTGAGCGCCTGCAGGCGCGCGTAGAGGTCCTCCTCTGACTCCTCGCGCGGAGTCTGCCAAGGCGTGTGGTTCGACCACCCGGACGCCAGCAGCTGCAGGCCGCCGGGGATGTCGAGCACCTTGCCTTCGGCGTTGACAGGCGTCCACCCGGGCCGGTCGAGGACCTGGTCGATCGCGAAGTCGTCGTCATTTCCAGGGATCAGGTACAGCGGCGCGGTGTCGTCGTTCAGGCGCTCGTTGGCGAGCTGCAGCCAGGACTCGACCCGCTCGTTCATCAGCCGGTGCAGCAGCTCGTCGCGGTCAGCCTCGTCACCGGCGAGACGCTCGGCCTCCTCGCTGCTGGTGACGAACGAGTAGTAGCCGACGTCGGCGATGTCGCGCTGGAGGGTGGCGAGCTCATCGTCGCCGCGCGCGGTGCGATGCACCCCGAACAGCTCGGTCTCGTAGCGGCCGTCGCGCTGGAGGATCGGCACGATCGCTTTGCCGGTCAGGTCGCCGGCGAGCAGCGCGACGTCCGCCTTGTAGACGTTCATCGTGATCGCGTTGAGGAACTTCCGCCACGCCTTCTCGGCGGCGTGGAAGTCGCTTGCGACGTAGACCCTGGTGGCGATGGCGCTGCCTCCTCGCCCGTTAGTCGGGCGGCAGCTCGGTGAACAGCATCTTCTCGTCGACCCCGGCCTTGACCGCTCGGTATCGCATGATGAAGTAGATCACGATCCCGATCAGATAGAAGATCCCGGCGTCGATGATCCCGTTGGTCTCCAGGTAGGTCAGCGCGCCCCCGGCGTTGAGCGCGTTCACGATCGGCTTGACCACCGCGAAGATGTAGATCCAGACGGGGAACACGAGCCACGCGACGCCGATCCACGGCAGCGCCTTATTGAACGGTGCATTGCGCACCAGGTCGGGTCGCCGCCAGCGCACGAGCGTCGCGTTGACTCCGGGCAGCGTCCAGGTCAGGATCGCCATCACGATCGAGAACCACGCGGTCCCGGCGAGGTTGAGCTTGTGCCCGGTCGTCGCGAGGAACGTCGGCAACGCCTTATAGCTCTGGAAGAACAAAAACAGCGCCGTCAGCGCGAGCGTCGCGATGATCGCGTTCAGCGGGGCGCGAAGGCGCTCTGACACCTCGCCGAACCACACGGGCATCTGGCGGTCCAGGCTCCACGCCAACTGCATGCGGCTGATGAAGTTGATGTACACCGGACACAGCAGGAACGGGAACACCACCCCGCCTAGGCTGATCAAAAACCACAGCGGCCACAGGCTGTTGTTCGCCACCACCGCCAGCAGCGGCATCGAGTTCGGCTGGCCGAGCGGCAGCGCTGACAGGCTCGTGTTGAAGCCCCAGTAGCTGCCGCCCCAGGCGACGTTGGTGTTGAAGCCGAAGTGACTCGAGATCGCGTCTACGTACACAGAGTTGGCCAGCACGCCGATCGCCAGCGCGCCAATCAGCGCGATCAGCACGCCGCGGCGTACGTTGCCGCGCACCTCACCCGCGATATAGGCGGAGTACTGAAAGCCGATGAACTGGAACAGCAGCACCGACAAGAACAGCGGGAAGACCGTGGTCGAGAAGATGTTCGAGAAGAAGCTGCCGTTGGTCGCGGGGAGCAGGCCCGCGGCATGGCCGCTGGCGGCGATGTGGGCGGCGGTGACGCCGCCGGTGTAGTGCGGGAGGTTGTGGATGAAGCTGCCGCGGTGGGTGAAGATCAGGCCGAATACGAACATCGCGATGAAGCACGCCACGCCGTACCCGGCCAGCGTCGTGACGACCTTGTGGAAGGTGCGCGTCGGCAGCAGGGCCACGACCGCGATCAGCAGCAGCACGATGATCGATGCGATGAACCCGGGCGTGCCGGTGATCGTGCCGGTCGAGTCTGTGAACCACGTGTTGGCGTGGTTGAAGAAGTGTCCGCCGGCCCCGATGCCGATGATCCGCGCCGCGATCTGCAGGTTGCGCAGCACCAGCGGGACCTCGAACGCGATGATCAGGACCGACGCGATCACCAGCGTCCATGATTCGAGCCAGCCCAGGAACGGGTGCAGGATCCGGCTCGAGAACACGTAGTCGCCTCCCGACCGGGGCATGACCGATGTCAGCGACGAGAAGATCAGCGCCAGCAGGATGCAGAACAGCCCGGCGATGATTGAGGCCCAGCCGTATGCCGAGAACGGGCCCAGGCGCCAGGTTGGGACGTCGGCGAGCGAGTAGAAGATCGGGTACAGGGTCAGCCCGACGCCGACGAACGCGGCGACGTTGAAGAACAGCGCGTTGGTGACGCTGACGTTGCGCACGAGCCCCGAGGACTGGCGCACGAACAACTTCGGCGTCGTGGTTGCGGCAGCGGCAGACGGCTCAACGGACGACTCGGCCACGATCTCCCTCCAACCTGGTCATTGCCTGCAGATGCAGCGAAGGTGGCGCCAAACCTAGCACCCGGCGAGGCGGTCTCAAGCCGGTGGGCGCCGCGTTATCATGGCGACACCAGCGCGGGGATCGAGGCCCCGGAGAAGGAGGGAGTCGGGACAGTGGCTTACAGGCGTGCCTTGTCCGTCGTGGCGGCCTGCGCAGCCCTGGCCGCGGTGGTGGCGCCGGCGTCGGGCGCGCAACCGAGCAAGAGCCCGGCGGCCGGCTCGATGTCGGCAAGGGTCGCCTGCAAGCGCACCGGCCGGCACTTGATGCGCTGCACGATGACGCTCAGGGGTGGAGCCGGAATCAGCGGTTCGGTGTCCATGCGGATCACGCGCGGGAATCTGACGATGGCGGTCGGACACGGCCGCCTGACGCGCGGCAAGGCGACGCTCACGATGAAGGTGCTGCGGCGGATCACTCCCGGCAGCTACACGGTCAGGATGGTCGTCACGCGGGCGACGATCAAAGCCAAGAAGGTCCTGCGCCTGCGCTGACAGCGCGCGCCGGCGGCGGTCGCGGCGCTAGGCCGCGCTGACGGGGCGCGTTCGGAGCCGGTCGCGGCGCTAGGCTGGCCGCGAGATCCCGCGATGGACCCCAGCCCGACGACCGCACACGACGATCCGATCAGCGACGCGCCGATCAATACGCACGCGCCGACCGACGCGCTCGGGCTCGACACCGCGGAGATGCGACGGCTCGGCTACTGGGTCGTGGACCGCGTGGTCGAGCACTTCGAGCACGGCGCCGAGGGGCCCGCGATCAAAACCGCGCCCTCATCCGAGCTGCACGAGCTGCTTGGCGGCCCCGTGCCTCAGGACCCCGGAGATCCCCTGGAGTCGATGCAGACGCTCGTCGACGTGGTGCTGAGGAACATGCAGCACGGCGATCACCCCCGCCACCTCGCGCGGGTGCCCGGTCCCTCGTCCTATGCCGGAGTGCTGGGAGAGTGGCTGGGGACCGGCTTTAACACGATCTGCGCCACCTGGGAGGGAGCCACCGGGCCGGCCACGGTCGAGCTGGTGGCGCTCGACTGGCTGCGCGAGCTGCTCGGGCTGCCGACCGGGACCGAGGGGATCCTGATGAGCGGCGGCTCGCTGTCGAGCCTGACCGGGCTGGCAGCCGCGCGCCACGCCCTCGGTCCGGGCGTCGCGTACATCACCGACCAGACCCACACCTCGATCGTCCGGGCGCTGCGGACGCTGGGCTTTGCACCCGACGAGGTGCACGTCGTGCCCACCGACGAGCGCCTGCGCATGACCACCACCGCGGTCAGCGAGGCGCTCGAGGAGGACCGCGGGCACGGGCGGCGGCCGTGCTTCATCATCGCCACCGCCGGGACGACCAATACCGGCGCGGTCGACGACCTCGAGGGTCTCGCCGAGCTGGCCGCGGCGCACGACATGTGGCTGCACGTGGACGGCGCCTACGGAGCGCCGGCCGCCCTGTGTCCCGCGGGACGGGAGGCGCTGGCCGGCATGGAGCGCGCTGACTCGCTGGTGCTCGATCCCCACAAGTGGCTGTTTTTGCCCTACGACATCGGCTGTCTGTTCGTGCGCCGGCCCGGAGCGCTGGCCGCGGCCTTCAGCATGCGACCCGAGTACCTCGCCGACGTGCAGGCCACGACCGACGTCAACTTCGGCGACCGCGGCCCCGAGCTCACCCGGCGCTCGCGGGCGATCAAGCTGTGGATGATGCTGCGGGTGTACGGCGCGCAGCGCCTGCGGGCGGCGATCGAGCGGACGCTCGCGGTCGCCGAGTACGCCCAGCAGGTTCTCGAGGCGGATCCATTCTGGGAGGTGGTGACGCCGGCCCAGCTGGCGATCGTCACCTTCACCCACCCCGGATGGAGTCCGGCGGATCACAGCGCCCGGTCGGCCGCGCTCACCGCCGAGGGCTACGCGACCGCCACCAGCACGAGCCTCCAGGGCCGCCACGTCCTGCGTCTGTGCACGATCAACCCGCGCACTACCGAGGTCGATATCGAGCAGACGCTGGAGCGGCTGATGGGACGGCGTCAGTAGTCGTCAGGCCGCGCCGATGCGCGTGTCGCGCCCGGCCCACTCGTGCTCGCGCAGGACGAATTTCTGCACCTTGCCGGTCGAGGTCTTGGGCAGCGGGCCAAACTCGATCGCGTCAGGGCATTTGAAGTGCGCCAGGCGCTCGCGGCAGAAGTCGATGATCTCCTGGGGGTCGGCTCGGGCTCCCTCGTTGAGCGTCACGAACGCCTTCGGGCGCTCGCCCCAATGCTCGTGCGGCACCCCGACCACGGCGCATTCGAGCACTGCCGGATGGGCCGAGATGGTCTGCTCGACCTCGATGCTGGAGATGTTCTCGCCGCCCGAGATGATGATGTCCTTGCCGCGGTCGCGCAGCTCGATGTTGCCGTCCGGGTGCCACACGGCCAGGTCTCCGGAGTGAAACCACCCGCCGGCGAACGCCTTGCGGGTCGCCTCCTGGTCGTCGAAGTAGCCGCTCATCACGTTGTTGCCGCGCATCACGACCTCGCCCATGGCCTGGCCGTCGGACGCGATGTCGTTCATCTGCTCGTCGACCACCCGGACCAGGTCCGATGAGATGTACGCCTGGCCCTGGCGGGCCAGCAGCGTTGCGCGCTCCTCGGCGCCGAGCTCTTTCCAGGCCGGCTGGTCCGGGCTGACCGTGATCGGGCCGTAGGTCTCGGTCAGGCCGTAGACGTGCACGATCCGGAAGTTGAGCTCGCTCATGCGGGCAAACAGCGTCGGCGAGGGGGGCGCGGCAGCGACCATGACCGTGACCTGCCTGTCGAGGCGGTGCGCTGAGGGATGGTTGATGACCATCAGCTGGACGGTGGGGGCGCCGTTGAAATGCGTGACCCCTTCGGAGTCGATCAGCTCCCAGATCCGCTGCGCGTCGATCGCCGGCAGGGCCACGTGACAGGCCGCCACCGCGGTCACCGCCCACGGGAAGCACCAGCCGTTGCAGTGGAACATCGGCAGCGTCCACAGGTACACCGAGTCGGTGCCCATGCCGGTGAGGATCACCTCGTTCAGGGCGTTGAGATAGGCGCCGCGGTAGGTGTACTGCACCCCCTTGGGCCGTCCGGTCGTGCCCGAGGTGTAGTTGATCGAGATCGTCTCCTCCTCGTGCTCGAGCTCGCTTGGCGGGCGCTCCGGCGACGCGGCCGCCAGCAGCTGCTCGTACTCGTCGCCGGGCCCGCCGTCGGCCGCCGAGCGCACCACGGTCACCCCTTCGAGCTCGAGGTCGGCGACCAGCGGCTCGAGCCTGGTGTCGAGCAGCAGATAGCGAGCGCCGCAGTGGCGCAGGATGTAGCCGACCTCGGTCCCGGACAGCCGGTTGTTGATCGCGACCAGGATGCCGCCGGCTGCGGGGACCGCGAAGTGCGCCTCGAGCATCGGCGATGAGTTGAACAGCAGCGTGGCCACCCGATCGCCCTTGTGCAGGCCCGCCGAGCGCAGCGCGTTGGCCAGCCGCCAGGCGCGCTCGGCAAGCTGGCGGTAGTTCAGGCGCCGGTCGCCGTCGACGACCGCCAGGCGCTCGGGGTACATGTATGCCGCTCTGACCAGGAGGTCGACCGGGTTCAGCTCAGAGCGGAACACCTTAGTCTGCGACAGCGAATCGGTCATCGTCATTCCCCTTGCCGGTTGTAGTTCGCAGCGCCGGTCGGCTCGAGCAGCACCCCCGGGTTCATGATCCCGCCCGGGTCAAGGTCGGCCTTGGCGGCTGTCAGCGCGCTGGCGAACAGCTCCGGCACCTCGCGCAGGTACCAGTCGCGATGATCGCGCCCGACCGCATGGTGGTGTGTGATCGTGCCCCCATTGGAGATGATCGCCTCCGACGCGGCGAGCTTGATCTGGTCCCACTGCTCGAGCTCGGAGCCGGGACGACCCGGCGCATAGACCGAGTAGTAGGGGGCGGGGCCGTCGGGATACACGTACGCGAACCGGCACGAGATCGCGCCGCCGCCGCAGGCGTCGTCGAGCGCCTGCCCCACGCCTTGCAGGATGCTCTGATGGAAGTCCCAGAAGCGGTCCCAGGTGACGGCGGTCTCGAACGTCTCGTGGATCAGCCCCAGCCGGGTGAAGCCATCGCGCAGGTGCGGACCACGCAAAAAGGCTGTGCGCCATCGCGCGGCGGCGTCATCGTCTTCCTGCGCCGCGCCGCCGTGGCTTGCGGTTATCTCGAGCGCTCGGGAGATCCACGGCCCGAGCTCGTGATCGCCGGATTCGAACCCGACCACCAGGATCGCGTGTGACCCGTCGCCGCTGCCAGACAGGAGCGCTTCGTCGTGGCCCAGCAGCCGGCAGTTGCTGGGGTGAAGGCCCGATTGGGCGATTTCGCGCGTCGCCGCGACGGCGTCGGCGAGGCTGGTGAAGTACACCGACGCTCCGGCGCGAAACCGGGGCCGTGGTTGCAGGCGCATCCAGGCCTCGGTGATCACCCCCAGGGTGCCCTCAGAGCCGCAGAACACCCGCTCCACGGACGGGCCCGCGCCCGACGCCGGCAGTCTGCGGGTCTCGAGCACGCCGTCCGGTGTGGCCACCCGCAGCTGCTCCACGAACTCGTCGATGCGGGTGTGAAGGGTGGCGAAGTGGCCGCCGGACCGGGTGGCGATCCAGCCGCCGAGGGTCGAGTACTCAAACGACTGGGGAAAGTGCCGCAGCGTCAGCTCGTGCGGGCGCAGCTGCGCCTCGAGCGCCGGTCCGTAGGTCCCGCCCACGATGCGCGCGGCACGCGAGGTCTGGTCGATCTCGAGCACGCCTTGGAGGTTGCGCAGATCAATGCTGACCGCGCCCCGGTAGCCGTCGCCGACATTGGCCTCGACCCCGCCCACGACGCTCGAGCCGCCGCCGAACGGGATCGCGGCCGCGCCGCTGTCGCTGCACCACTGCAGGATGGCGAGCAGCTCGCGCTCGTCGGCGGGGAAGGCCACGAGGTCGGGGGCGTGCTCGAAATCGCGGCGAAACGCTCGCACCAGGTCCCGATACGACTTGCCGTACGTGTGGGCGGCGCGCTCGTAGGGGTCGTCGCTGAACGCTTGCGCCAGCGTGGACGGCGGCGCCAGGCGGGGCTTGCGCAGATCGAGGTCGGAAACGCTCGGGGGCTCCTGGATGCGGAGGTCGTGGCTGCTGGGCAGGTGCTGCGCGAACCTCCTGCCCAGCTCGGTTATCTCGTCGCGGGTGAGGCCCTCGTTCTCGGCTCCCCAGCCCCAGAACTTGCGCCGCGCCGTGGCGGCCGGCGCAGCGGTGTGATTGGTTGCGGCACCCATTCGCGCCCTACGTCGCCGGCGCCTTCATCGAGGCCACATATCCGCGGACGTCCGCCGCCGGCTCCGAGTACGCATCTCCTAGCTCTGACTCCATCGCCTCCATGTACTCAGTTACCCAGCCCGGGAAGTCGTAGTCGATCGAGTGCAGGAACTCGAGCGTCGCGGCCAGGCGGATGTCGGCGATCGAGGGGTGATCGCCGCCGATGAACCGCTGGCCCGCCAGGAAGAACTCGTGGTAGGCGTTCAGCGGCGTGGCCAACGCAGCGGCGGCGTCGGCTTGGGCCTGCGCCTTGAGCTCCTCGTCGGCGTTCGAGGAACCCACCTCGCCCGCGTATTGGGGGAAGCCGAGCGTGGGGTAGGTCGCGCGGGCGACGAGCGGATACATGGTGCCGATCAGGTAGAACATCGCGCTGTCTACGGTGGCGCGCCGGGCCGGGTCGGTGGGGTAAAGCTGATCAAGACCGTGCTTGTTGCACAGGTACTGCATGATCGCGCAGCTCTCCCACAGCGAGCCCCGCTCCAGCCCCTCCTCCTCGAGCAGCGGCGTGAGGTCGGCCGGATCCTTGGCCAGGAACTCCGGCGTGCCCTTCTTGCCCCACACATCGATCTCCTCGAAGTCGAGCCCGGCGGCTCGCACGAAGATCCTCGCGGTCAGGTTGTTGACGCTCGGTTTGAGAATGCTCAGCGTGTTTGCGGCCATTTGATCCTCCGGTATCGATTATGAGACGTGTTGTTTGTAGGGCTGCTTGGGGGAGCGGTCGTCCGACAGCGACTGGCGCGAGCGCCTGACCAGCGCTTCGATCGCGTCGGCGAGGTGGACGGGGGCGATGTTGTAGTCGCCGCGCTCCACGCGGAGATGGTGGGCTTGCAGCAGCACCTCGCTGTGGGTGAATCCGTGCGGCGGCTCGAAACGATACGAGGCCAGCTCGATCAGCAGCCCCAGCGGGTCCTCGAAGTAGATCGAGTCCATGAACCCCCGGTCCTTGACCCCGCTGTGGCGGATCTTGCGCTCGTCGAGGCGCTCGACGGCCTGCGTGAAGGTTGCCTGCGAGACCGCGAACGCGAGGTGATGCACGCAGCCCGGATCGGTGGGGGTGCGGTCCGGGTCGGCTGCACGCTCTTCGTTGGTGAACACCGTGATCAGCCGCCCGTCGCCGGGATCGAAGTAGAGGTGGCTCTCGGACGGGTTGTCGAGGTTGGGCTGCTCGAACACGAACGGCATCCCCAGCACGCCCTCCCAGAAGTCGATCGATGTCTGGCGGTCGGCGCCGACGATCGTTATGTGATGAACGCCTTGGCTCTGGAGCTTTTGCACGGGCCTACCTCTCGATCAATTTCGATTTGTACTGGCTGCGGCGCAGGCTCCCCCAGGGGACGAGCTCTACGCGCGCCTGCACCACGAGCCTGTTTCGCAGACGCTCGCGGATCGCGTCGGCGAGCGTCGGCGTGCCGGCGGCCCCCTGGGCGAGCTCGACGCTGACCGGCAGCGGCGGATCCTGCTTGACGCCGGGTGCCCGCGGCCGGACCAGGATGTTGCCGCTGACGTCGGGCGCAAACGAGGTCACGACCTCCCTGACCGCGGACGGGAATACGTTGACACCGCGCACGATCAGCATGTCGTCGGTGCGCCCGATGCAGCGGATGCGCGGGCTGGTGCGCCCGCACGGACACGGTCCCGCCGCGACCACGACGTGGTCGCCGGTCGCAAAGCGCAGCAGCGGTGCCGCCCGGTGTCGCAGATGCGTCAGTACGAGCTCGCCGCTGGCGCCGTCGTCGAGCGCGATCGGCGCGCCGGTCCGGGGGTCCACCAGCTCGGCGTGGACGATGCCGCGGGCGCCGAGATGCATCCCGGCGCGCTGCTCGCATTCGCCCCACAGCGAGACGCCGATGTCGCCAATTCCCATCGCCTCGGTCACCTGCGCTCCCCAGCCCTGCTGCAGCGCCTCGCGGAACGTGGGCTCGCCGCCGCCCGGCTCGCCGGCGACGAGCACGCGCTCGACGCTGCAGTCGCGCAGGCCGATGCCGCGCTGCGCCGCGGCTTCGATCAGGTAGGCGGCATATGACGGGGTGAGCACGGCGGCCTGGGGCTTGAGCCGGTCGATCGCGGCAAGCAGGCGCTCGGTGTTGCCGGTCCCGATCGGTATGTGGCACAGCCCCAGTCGCTCGAACGAGGCCAGCGCGGCGCCGGCCACGAACGGCCCGGCGTTGTAGGTAGAGACGATTCTCTGACCGGCGCTGATGCCCGAGGCGGCATAGCTGCGCGCCGAGGCCGTGACCCAGTTTTCGAGATCGGCGGCGGTCAGCGGCACGTAGCTGGGCTCTCCGGTCGTGCCGCTGGTGCAGTAGATCCGCACGATCTCCTCCGGGCGGGCGCACAGGTGGGCGCCGATCGGGTTCTCGGCCGTGCACCTGGCCTTGAGCTCGCGCTTGGTGGTCAGCGGGAGCTGGCCGATGTCCGCCAGGCCGCCGACCGCCTGCGCCGAGGTGTGACCTGCCGCAGTCAGCTTCTGGCGGTAGAACGGCGAGCGTTCGAACAGGTAGGCGAGCTGCGTGCGGTAGGCGGCGTCGTCGAGCTCGAGCTGCGCGGACCAGGGGCGGCTCTCGACGTCGGGCTCGAGCATGGTCATGGCGCGGCCTCGTATTGCACCGCCTGTTCGGCCGCGGCGGCCATCGAAAAGCCGACCGGCAGCTCCTGCTCCTCGGCCAGGTGCGCCAGCAGACCGGCGGTCCGGGCGAGAATCGGCACCGCTTTGACCGCCGCCGCCGCGAAGCCGAGATCGAGCATCACCGCGGCGATCGGCATCGAGACGTTCATCGTCAGCGGCCGGCCCCAGGCGCCGGAGACCGCCTCGCGCAGACAGCGCGCCAGAAGGACGTGCGGGCCGCTCACGTTGTGGACGTCGGCGAGCTCGAGGATCCGTTCGGCGCGGGGGTCGAGCGGGCGATGGATCGGATGGCCGAAGCCCGGCATCTTCTCCCCCGACGAGGCGATCGCGGTCGCCAGCCGCTGGGCGACGGCGTCGGGCTCGTGGCCCGTCGACTCCACCTCCGCCTGCGCGCTCGCCAGCAGCCGGGCGCACTCGTCGGCGGTGCCCAGGATCACCGGGCCACAGCCGAGGATCCCGGCGGCGACCGCGCCCTGGAGCGAGCTCGGGTCGGCGGCCAGGGTCATCCGGGCGGCGACGTTGGTGGGCATCATCCCGTGCTCGGCGATCGCCACCAGCAGCACGTCGAGGAAGAAGCGCTGGTCATCGGTGGGTTCGGTGCCCGTAAGCAGCAGGTGGAAATACTCGGTGAAGGTGAGCCGGCCCATCAGATCGCCGGTCAGGTCCCGGCCACGGACCTCGACCCGGTCGGGGTGGGCCTGGCTGATGTGGGTGACGGGTGGCCCGGGACTACCGATCTGCATGCCGCCGCCGGCCGCCTTTGCTGTGAGCCGGCATCCTGGCGTCGAAGCTATGCACCGGGTGGGCGACTGTCAAGGGGTTGCGGTCTGGGGCGAGGAGATCACGGTCCCGTCCCGCAGGTAGGCTCGACGGATGGAATTCGGAATCGGATACTTCCCCACGCCCGACGCGGTCGCCCCCGGGGCGATCGCCCGCCTGGTCCAGGAGCACGGCCACGAGTCGCTGTTCTTCGCCGAGCACACCCACATCCCCGCCAGCCGCGAGAGCCCGTACCCGGGCGGCGGCGAGCTGCCGCGCAAGTACAGCCACACCTACGACCTGTTCGTCGCGCTGACCGCCGCGGCGCAGGCGACCTCGACGCTGCGGATCGGCAGCGGCATCTGCCTGGTGGTCGAGCGCGATCCGATCATCACTGCCAAGGAGGTCGCGTCGATCGACCATCTGTCCGGCGGGCGGTTCGAGTTCGGGATCGGCGCGGGCTGGAACCGCGAGGAGATGCGCAACCACGGGACTGACCCCCGGACCCGGATGCGCCTCCTGCGCGAGCGCGTCGAAGCGATGAAGGCGATCTGGACCGAGGACGAGGCCAGCTACTCCGGGGAGTTCGTGCAGTTCGAGCGGATCTGGTCGTGGCCCAAGCCGTCGCAGCGCCCGCATCCGCCGGTGCTCGTGGGCGGCGCCGGCGCCACCGTGCTCGACCGCGTGCTGGCCTTCGGCGACGCCTGGTTTCCCAACTACCGGCCGGGCGGGAAGATCGCGGAGCGGGCGGCCGAGCTGCGGTCACGGGCCGAGCGGCCGATCGAGCTGCAGATCATGGGCGTGCCGGCCGGACCCCGGCGCGTTGCAGGCCATGCACGAGGCCGGCGCCCGGCGGGTGGTTCACTGGCTGCCCTCGGGCGCGCTCTCGGTCGTGGAGGCCGCATTGGCGCGCTGGGAGGGGGCGATCGCGGAGTTCACCGGCGAAAGCTGAGGGGGTTTGGAACGCTTTGCACCCTATGCGTGCAAAAGGTTCCAAACCCCGATGACCGCGGCCGAGGCGCGGGAGCGTTTCACGCGCGCTCGCGTGGCGCGGCTGGCTACCGCGGACGTCAAAGGCACTCCGCATCTGGTCCCGGTCACGTTTGCGGTAGACGGCGACCGCATCTACACGGTCACTGACGCCAAGCCCAAGCGCACCACCGCGCTCAAGCGGCTGGCGAACGTGCGCCAGAACCCCGCGGTGGCACTGCTCGTCGACCACTACGACGAGGACTGGAACGAGCTCTGGTGGGTGCGGGCCGACGGCCGGGGGCGGGTGCTCGAGCCCGACCAGCCCGAGGCGGTCCGGGCGATCGCCCAGCTGCAGGCCCGCTACCCCCAGCAGCGGGCGACCGGCGCGGTGCTCGCCGTCGACGTGGACCGCTGGAGCGGCTGGGCGGCGACGAGCGGCTGAACCCTAATCACCGCCGGGATCGGCCAGCTCGTCGCGCTGCGCCCATTCGAGCAGCGGCTGCAGCGAGAACGCCTGATCGTCGATCCCCCGGTGCAGGTCGCCGAGCCGGGCGAAGCGCTCGGGGACGGTGGCGATCGTCAGCTCGCGCGGATCCACCTCGTCGAGCTCGTCCCAGGCGATCGGAGTCGACACCGTCCCCTCGACGACCCCGCGGACCGAGTAGGCGCTGGCGATGGTGTGGTCCCGGGCGTTCTGGTTGTAGTCGACGAAGGCCTTGTCGGGCTCGCGGTCCTTGCGCCACCAGGTCGTGGTCGCATCCGCCGGAGCGCGGCGCTCGACCTCGCGGGCGAACGCCAGCGCGGCCCGTCGCACGTCGGCAAAGCCCCAGCGAGGCTCGATCCGCACGTAGATGTGGATCCCCGATCCGCCCGACGTCTTGGGCCAACCGACGATGCCCAGCTCATCGAGCACCTCCTGCGCCACCCCGGCGACGCGGCGCACCGCCGCAAACGGGCACTTGGGCATCGGGTCGATGTCGATCCGCCACTCGTCTGGCCGCTCGACGTCGGGGCGGCGCGAGTTCCACGGGTGAAACTCGACCGTCGACATCTGCACCGCCCAGATGACGCTGGCCAGCTCGGTCACGCACAGCTCATCCGCGTGGCGCCCGAAGCGCGGGAAGTCGACCCGGACCGTCTGCACCCAATCCGGCGCTCCGGAGGGGATCCGCTTCTGGTGCACCTTGGGCCCGTCGACCCCACTCGGGAACCGGTGCAGCATGCACGGACGCTCCCAAAGCGCTCGCACGATCCCTTCCCCGACGCTGACGTAGTAGCGGGCGAGATCGAGCTTCGTCTCCCCGCGGGCGGAGAAATAGACACGGTCGGGGCTGGAGATCCGCACCTGCCGCTCGCCCACCTCGAGCTCCACCGCATCCGCCACTCCCGGGGCGCCCCTCAGCCGCTCTCCTGCCGGCCCGGCAGCTTGACGACCGCGACGAAGAAGTTGTCGATCTCGCGCACGACGTGCATGAACCGCTGCAGATCTACCGGTTTTGTGACGTAGGCGTTGGCGTGCAGCTCGTAGCTGCGCACGATGTCGGTCTCGGCCTCCGAGGTCGTGAGCACCACCACCGGGATCCGGGTCAGCTTCGGATCGGCTCTGATCTCGGCGAGCAGCTCGCGGCCGTCCATCCGCGGCAGATTGAGATCGAGCAGGATCAGGTCGGGGAGCGACAGCTCCGGGTCGCGGAGCTGCTCGAGCGCGTACACGCCGTCGCTGGCGACCCGCAGCTCGTTGCTGACCTTGTCGTGATCGAAGGCCTCGCGCACGAGCACGACGTCCCCGGGGTCGTCCTCGACGAGCAGGATCACGATTGGACTGAGCGCGATCACGCGACCATCGTGTCAGAGCCTGCGGCCTGGGGCGTGGTGTCAGAGCCGTCTGCGGGGAGCGTGAAGCAGATCCGCGCGCCGCCGGAATAGTCGGTGTCGAGCCAGATCCGGCCGCCGTGGTACTCGACGATCTTGCGGCACATGGCCAGGCCGATGCCGGTGCCCTCGTACCGGTCGCGCGTGTGCAGGCGCTGGAAGATGACGAAGATGCGCTCGGCGTACTCGGGATCGATACCGATCCCGTTGTCGGTGCACTCAAACAGCCACTCCTCCTCGTGCCGCTGCGCGTCGATGCGGATTCGCGGCGGGGCCTGGTCGTGGAACTTCAGCGCGTTCCCGATCAGGTTCGCGAATACGGTCCGCATCAACGGCGCTTCGACGAACAGGCTCGGTAGGTCGCCGATCACCACCTCGGCGCCGGTCGCCTCGACGGTCTCCCCGAGATCGGTCAGCACGGCGCCGGCGACCGTGTTGAGGTCGACGAGCTCCGGCTCCTGCCGTACCCGTCCGACGCGGGAGAACGCGAGCAGATCGTTGATCAGCTCCTGCATGCGCTTGGCCCCGTCGACCACAAACGCGATGTACTGGTCGGCGCGCTCGTCGAGCTTTCCTTCGTAGCGCGTCGCGAGCATCTGACAGAAGCTGGTGATCTTCCGCAGCGGCTCCTGGAGGTCGTGGGAGGCGACGTAGGCGAACTGCTCGAGCTCGGAGTTGGAACGTTCGAGCTCGACGGCGGTCGCCGCGAGCTCGGCGCGAGCTTGCTGGGAGGCCCCGAGCTCCTGGACCAGACGCTGGCGCATCGTGTCGACGTCTTTGCCGGTCTGGGAGATCTCGAGCGGGCCGTCGACGAGCAGGGAGCGCGACAGCTCTCCGCCGGCGACGCGCCGTGAGGAGTCCGTCAACCGCTGCAGCGGCCGGCTGACCGTGCGTCTGAGCGTCAGCGCCGCTGCAATCACGCTGAGCAGCAGCGCCACGCCGATGGCGATGAAGGTGATCACCGAGGTGCGCGCGGTATTGCTCAGCTCACGCTTGACTTCCGATGCCCGGGCCGAGATCTGGCGCTGGAGGGCGGTGAGCGCCACGCGGACCTGGTCGAACATGTTCTTGCCGCGCAGCGCGTCGACGGTCGCGGTGGCGCGCGGATGCCCCGGTCTCACGTGCGCGATCGCCGGAGACGCGATCTGGTTCTGCCAGGCCTCTATCCGGGCGATCGCCGTGGCCATCGCGGCCTGGCTGCCCCTGACCGCCGATCGGCGCAGCTGAGCGAGCGCCCGCTGCTCCTGTCCGCGGCCGACGAAGTAGGGTGCCAGGAAGCTCCGCATCGCCGACAGCTCGTAGCCTCGAACCCCGGTTTCCTGGTCGACGAGCGCCGTTTCCAGGCCGACCGCCGCCACGGTCGCCGGCTGCACGCGGCCGGTCAGCTCTTCGCGGACCGAGGACTGATTTGAGAGCGTGAGGATCCCCACCACGATCGCGATCACCACGATCACCAGCGGCAACACGGTCACGAAACCCAGCACCTGCGCGACGCGGAAGCGCGCCAGGCCGGTCGGGCTGCTTGCCTGCTCAGGGGCCACGGGCATCGCGCTTGAGTGCGAGCAGCGCGACGTCGTCGTCCAGCGGGCCTTCGTTGAGCTGCTCGACGCGATCGATCAGCTGCTCGGGGTCGACCCCCCGGGCCGGGTCCCCGACCCTATCGCTGCGCAGCACCCCGAGGAAGCCGTCGATCCCCAGTCGCTCTTGCTGGCCGGTGACTCGTCCTTCATAGATGCCATCCGTGTACAGAAGCAGGGTCCAGTTGTCGCCGATCTGCACCTCGCTGGCGGTGAGCGAGGGCGTCACGTCGAGGCCCAGCGGCGGACTCGCCGGACTGTCGGTCAACAGCCGCGGCCGCTCTCCGCTCAGCACAATGGGCGCCGGATGGCCGGCCAGCACCACCGCCGCGGTACCGCGCGCCAGGTCGATGCTGAGGCTGGCCACGGTGGCGAAGATGTGGTCGTCGTGTCGCTCTTGCAGGATCAGGCGCGAGAGCGTTTTCAGCAGCGGTAGCTGCGCAACCCCGGCGAGGATCAACGTGCGCCAGGCGATGCGCAGCTGGACGCCCAGCGCGGCCTCGTCGGGGCCGTGGCCGCAGACGTCGCCGAGGACGACATGCAGTGAGTCCGAGCTCTGCACCGCATCGAAGAAGTCGCCGCCCAGCACCAGGCGTCTGTTGCCCGGCCGGAATGCGCTGACGATCGAGACGCGCGGGTCCTCGACCAGCGGCTGCGGGATCAGGCCTCGCTGGACGCGCGCGTGCTCGGTGCTCTGGGCGCGCAGCACCGCCAGCTCGCGCTCGAATCGCTCCGCGAGCTTGCGCTGCACCGAATGGCGGATCGCGCGGGCCAGGCTGGCGCCGTTGATCGTGCCCTTGATCAGGTAGTCCTGCGCCCCGGCGCTAAGCGCCTGGATGCCGCGTTGCTCATCGGCGTCTCCGGTGAGCACGACGACCGGCATCTCGGGGTCGACTTCGCGGACGCGGCGCACGGCATCGATCCCCAGCGAATCGGGGAGGCCGAGATCCAGCAGCACGCAATCGACGTCATCTCGGAGCCGCCGTTCGGCCTCCTTGAGCTCGATCGCCCGGTCGATCGTGAGCACGGGCCACGCCTCGACGAGCAGGTCGGAGACGATCATCGCGTCGGCGTCATCGTCCTCGACCAGCAGCACCCGGCGAGGCTCGTCGCTGGCCACCGACTCTGCCATCAGGCTTCCCGGTCGACTGCGTCCGGCGGATCTGCCCCCGCTGCTCGCATGGGACCGCGCAGCATAGGTCATCGACTGACCGGACCCGGCGGCCAGGAAAGCGATCGCAGTCCGGTCAGAACCTGCTATCGGTGAGAGTAGGCGGTTGCGCCGCTCGATCTCGGTGCAGCGTCAACTAGACGGAGGATTGGACTTCCATTAGCAGAGATTGGAGAGCAGCATGCAGAAGCGCAAGCTCGGAACCCTGGAGGTGTCGGCCCTGGGGCTGGGATGCATGGGAATGTCGGCCTTCTACGGCTCGACCGACGAGCGCGAAGCGATCGCCACGATCCAACGCGCGCTGGAGCTGGAAATTAACTTCTTGGACACCGCGCAGCTCTACGGGCCGCTGACCAACGAGGAGCTGGTCGGCCGCGCGATCAAGGGCCATCGTGACGAGTACGTGCTGGCCACCAAGTTCGCCCGCCGGATGGACAACGCCAGGCCCGGCGACATGTCCACCACCGGTCCGCTGGACGGCTCAGCCGACCATGTCCGCAGATCGATCGACGGCTCGCTCAAGCGCCTGGGAACCGACCACGTGGACCTCTTCTACCAGCATCGGGTCGATCCCAACGTGGAGATCGAAGAGACCGTCGGCGCGATGGCCGAGCTCGTGCAACAGGGCAAGGTGCGCCACATCGGGCTCAGCGAGGCCGCGCCGGCCACGATTCGCCGGGCCCAGGCCGTACATCCGATCAGCGCCGTGCAGACCGAGTACTCGCTGTGGACGCGCGATCCCGAGGCCGAGGTGCTGCCGACGTGCCGCGAGCTGGGGATCGGGTTCGTGCCCTACTCGCCGCTCGGTCGCGGCTTTCTCTCGGGCCGCTTCAAGTCCCCCGACGAGCTCGACCCCAACGACTTTCGCCGCAACGGGCCCCGGTTCACCGGCGAGAACCTGGACGCGAACCTGAAGCTTGCGGGCAAAGTGGCCGAGATCGCCGATGAGAAAGGGATCACCCCGGCGCAGCTCGCGCTCGCCTGGGTGCTGGCCCAAGGCGACGATCTGGTACCGATCCCGGGTACCAAGCGGCGCACCTACCTCGAGCAGAACGCCGCCGCGGTCGACGTCGAGCTGACCGCCGACGACCTGCAGCGGATCGACGCCGAGCTCCCACGCGTGGTCGGCGAGCGCTACGACGAAGCGGGGATGGCCTCGGTCAACCTGTAGCCGAAACTGACAGCTGGCGGTGAAGTGCAGCTCACAGCTTGACCGCCAGCAGCCCGGCGGCGAGCAGCGCGACGGCGAGCCACAGCGAGGAGAGCGCGCCCTCCAGCGGCGCCGCGATGCTCGCCTTGGTCAACTCCAGCGTGCGGCCATCGTCGAGCGTCTGCTCGCCGGTGACCGTCGCCGTGCGCCGCCGCAGCTCGCGCACCGGCGTGCTCAACCGTCGCTGTGCCGCGCTCAGCAAGCAGCAGCCCGCCGCCACGAGCACGCCGGCGGGCGTGATCGACAGCGTCTGGGCGAAGTAGCCCGTGAATGCCGGAAAGCCACCCCAGGCGAGCGCAAACCACAGGTCGTTATGAAAGCGCCCACCGGCAAGCTCCAGGTTGTAAGCGGGCACGAGGAAGGCACCCGCCAGGACAAGCGGTATGAGCAACGGCGAGACGATGATCGCGCCGGCCACCCCGATCGCCACCGCCCCGGCGAGCCCCACGGCCGCCAGGCCGATCAGCGTCGCGCGCGACAGCTTGGTGGCCAGCGGACGGCCGTTCAGCTCGTCGAGTGCGTGAGCGCTGAGTCCGACCGCCAGCAGAAACGCCCCCAGCGTCGCCAGCAGCCGATTGCCGTATACGGTCGGCGCCGCGGCGGCTCCCAGGGCCACGAAGCTCAGATGCCAGACCGTGTAAGGCGGGTGCAGCAGCGTGACCAGGTCGCGCCAGCCACCGCTCTGCAGCGCATAGAACGCTGGGCGCTCGAGCTCAGGGCGCTGACTGGCCATCGCTCACGACGCTCGCTTGCCATCCCTGACGCCGTACATCAATAAGCCGGCGCCGAAGCTCATCCTGCGCAGCGTCACGTCCGCGATCCCGGCCCGCCGCCACAGGCCGGCCAGGTCAGGCTCGTCGCGGTGCAACTGTTCGATGTTCGGCCCCAGGAACTCCCCCACCTCCACCCACGCGGGGGACACCAGGTGGCCCACCAGCGGTAAGCCGATCCGGGTGTGTACACGCCACAGCGCGCGCAGGCGAGCCCTGGGGGGCACCCCGAACTCGACCATCCCGATCCGCCCGCCGGGCTTGACGACGCGGGCCAGCTCGCGCATCGTGGCCGCGCGATCGTCGACGTAGCGCAGCAGGTAGGTGAACGCCAGCGCGTCGAACTCGGCGTCGGCAAACGGAAGCCGCTCGGCCTCGCCCTGGACGAGCGTCACCCGTGCGGCCAGCTCCGGGTCGCGGTCCAGGCGCGCGCGGGCGGCGGCCAGCATCGGCTGGCTTTGATCCAGGGCCACGATCTCGCACTGCGCGCGGCGCGCCAGGGCCTCGGTCACCAGGCCGGTGCCGGTGGCAACATCGAGCACCCGCTGACCCGGCTGCGGATCGATCGCCCGCACCAGCGCACGGCGCCAGCGCGGATCCTGGCCGAAGCTGAGCACCGCGCCCATCCGGTCATAGCCGGCGGGCAGCCCTTCAAACAGGGTCAGCGCATGGCGCTTGCGGGCGGTAACGGTCTGGGCGCTCATCGGCGGGTGGTCTGGGGCTGGGCGCTCATCGGCGGGTGGCCTCGGGCTGCAAGCTCATCGCGAGGATTCTCCGCTCTTGCTCGCGCCTGTGCTGCGGAGGGCCAGATCCGGGCGATTTCAGTCCTGGCCACCCGGGTAGGCACCCATACACGTCAACTGCACGCGGGAGGTCGCAGAGACATGTCGGTGGTCGCAGGCAGGACAGGCGCAGAGGCCAAGGCTGGTACCCAGACGGGCGGCTCGCAGAGCGGGCTGACGGCGCGACGTAGGGCGAATCGCGCTGCTGTTCACCTCGGTCGGCTCGGTGATCGGCTCCGGCTGGTTACTCGGCGCGCTCAATGCGACCACGGTCGCCGGACCGGCGGCGATCATCTCCTGGGTCGTGGGTGCCGCGGCGATCATGCTGCTGGCGCTGATCCACGCCGAGCTCGGCGGCATGCACGCGGTCAACGGCGGGATCGCCCGCTTTCCCCACTACGCGTTCGGCACCCTGGTCGGCTTCGGGACCGGCTGGATCTACTGGCTGGGCTCGGTCACGCTCGCCCCGGTGGAGACCGAGGCCGCGCTGCAATACGGCAACAAATGGGTCAACGACGCGGTGGGCTTTCACCTCGTTCACACCTCCGCCGGCCAGGTCGTGCTGACCGGCCCCGGCTACGCGGTCGCCGCCGCCCTGATGCTGATCTTCACGTTGATCAACCTGTGGGGCGTGCGGCGCCTCAGTGACAGCAACACCACCATCGTGTGGTGGAAGATCGCGATTCCCGTGCTCACGATCATCGTGCTGATCGTGACCGCGTTCAGCGCCTCCAACTTCTCGGCCGGCGACGGCTTCGCGCCCGCTGGCGTGAAGGGCATCTTCACCGCGATGGCCTCCGGCGGCGTGGTCTTTGCCTACCTCGGCTTCGAGCAGGCGATCCAGTTCGGCGGTGAGTCGCGCAATCCGCAACGCAACATCCCGTTTGCGGTGGTCGGCGCGATGGTGGTCGGCACGATCGTCTACATCGCGCTCGAGCTGGCGTTCGTGGGGGCGCTGAAGCCCCAGGACGCGGCCCACGGCTGGGCGAACCTCAGCTTCACCAACCAGTTCGGGCCCTACGCGGCACTGGCCAGCGGGCTCGGGTTGGGGTGGCTGGCGGTCCTGCTGTATATCGACGCATTCCTGTCGCCGGCGGGCACCGGGTTGATCTACTCGGGGTCGAGCGCGCGGGTGGCATACGCGCTCGGGCGCAACGGCTACATCCCCAAGGCGTTCGGCAAGCTCGACAAGCGCGGCGTGCCGTGGATCAGCGTGCTGTTCGCATTCGCGGTGGGGATGATCGTGTTCCTGCCGTTTCCGGGATGGCAGAAGCTGGTCGCGTTCATCACCTCGGCCTCGGTGATCATCTACGCGGCCCAGTGCCTCAGCCTGGCCGCGATGCGCCGCCAGCTTCCAGACCACCCGCGGCCGTTCAGGTTGCGGGCGGTGGGAGTCCTCGCTCCCGTCGGGTTCGTGATCTCCAACCTGATCGTCTTGTTCGCCGGCTGGACGATCGACTGGAAGCTGTTCGTGGCGATCGGCCTCGGCCTGGTGCTGTTCGGCGTGGCCCAGATCACCCGCCCCCGCGCGGAGCGGGTGACGCTTGACTGGCGATCATCGATCTGGCTGTGGCCATGGCTGCTCGGTCTGATGGTGCTGAGCCTGCTGAGCAGCTTCGAAGGCGGCAAGAACGTCCTGCACTTCGGAATCGACATGGGAGTCACGATCGTCTTCAGCCTGGTGATCTACTTCTTCGCGCTCAGCCGCCGGTTGCCGGCGGAGACCGTCCGCGAGCGGATGCAGAGCGGCGCCGACGAGCTCGATCAGCCCGACTCCTCGTCGCCGGCCGTGGCCGCGACCGAGGCGTAGACTCCCACTCCGCGCGCGGGTAAAGGAGGTGCAATGACCACGGGAGCGGGGTCAGGCCGAGCAGAGGTTCCCGGCAGCGAGCAGACTGTCGATCACCGCCACCAGCGCGTCGGCAATATCGATCCGCACGCCGAGATCGAGGTCAGCGTCTACGTCCGTGCGCGCAGTGGGCTTGAATGGGTAGATCAGGAGGCCCAGCGCCCGCCGGCAGAGCGCCGGCGGTTGAGCCGCGCTGATTTCGAGCAGGAGCACGGCGCCGACCCGCAAGACATCGACGCGGTCAGGTCGTTCGCCGCCGGTGCGGGCCTGACGGTGACGGAGGCCGACGCCTCCAGGCGCGTGGTGTGCCTGCGGGGAACCGTGCAGAACATCGCCGAGGCGTTCCAGGCGCAGATGGTTGGCATGTTCGAGATTGCGCCCGGCGGGGTGGCATATCGTGCCCGGAGCGGGCCATTGACCGTGCCGGCCACGCTCGGCGGCGTCGTCGTGGGGGTGTTCGGCCTCGACGACCGCCCCCAGGCGCGCGCGCATGTGCGCCGCAAAGCGCTCGACCCCAACTCCTACACGCCGATCCAGGTCGCGCAGGCCTACGCCTTCCCAGGCGCCACCGGACAGGGCCAGACGGTGGGGATCGTCGAGCTCGGCGGAGGGTTCTCGACGAGTGACCTGTCGACGTACTTCGGGGGCCTGGGGCTGTCAGTTCCATCGGTGACGGCGGTGAGCGTCGACGGTGGCCAGAACCAACCCGGGCAGGATCCCAATGCCGACGCCGAGGTTATGCTCGACATAGAGGTCGTCGGCGCGATCGCCACCGGCGCCTCGATCGCGGTCTACTTCGCGCCCAACACCGATCAGGGCTTCATCGACGCTCTGTCGACCGCGGTCCACGACACCACCCACAATCCGTCGGTGATCTCGATCAGCTGGGGTCAGTCCGAGGACGCCTGGAGCGCTCAGGCGAGGACCCAGATGGAGCAGATCATGACCGAGGGGGCCGGACTCGGTGTGACCGTCACCGTGGCCGCGGGCGACAACGGGTCGTCCGACAGCGTCACCGACGGGCAACAGCACGTGGACTTCCCAGCTTCGGCGCCGCACGCGCTTGCCTGCGGGGGCACCACGCTGCAGGCCTCGAGTTCCACGATCAGCAGCGAGACGGTCTGGAACGACCCCAGCGATGGTGCAACCGGGGGCGGCGTCAGCCGCCAGTTCGCCCTGCCCAGCTATCAGACCGATGCGGGCGTCCCCAAGAACGTCGACACCGACGCGCCCGGACGTGGGGTCCCAGACGTGTGCGGCGACGCCGATCCCAACACCGGCTACACGATCCGCGTCGACGGCGCAGATGAGACGGTCGGCGGCACCAGCGCCGTGGCGCCGCTGTGGGCGGCCCTGATCGCCAGGCTCAACCAGCAGCTGGGCGCCCCGGTGGGCTTCGTACAGCCGCGGCTCTACCCCTTGCTGGGCACCGCTGCCTTCCATGACATCACCAGTGGCAGCAACGGTGCCTACAGCGCCGGGCCGGGCTGGGACGCGTGCACGGGGTTGGGCTCGCCCGACGGGACCGCGCTGGCGAGCGAGCTGGCGGGTTCTGCTTAGCGCGGGTTAGGCGCTAACCGCCAGCCCGGTCGGCGCTTTCCCATAGCCGCCAGCGCAGCCCGGAGGCGCGCGCCACGGGGCGGTCGACCGCCGCCCGCAGCGCCTCCTCGGTGCCGACGAGGATCAGCTGCTGGCGCGCCCGGGTGGCGGCCGTGTAGAGCAGCTCGCGGGTGAGGATCCGGGAGCCGGCTTCCGGCAGCAGCACGGCGGCCGCGTCGAACTGCGATCCCTGGCTCTTGTGGATGGTCATCGCGTAGACGGTCTCGACCGCGCCCAGCCGGCTCGGGCTGTATTCGATCACCTCGGCGCCGCGGTCGAATGCCGCCAGCGCCCGGTCGCGGGTGTGGACGATGACCCCCGTGTCGCCGTTGTTGAGCCGCAGCTCGTAGTCGTTCTCGGTCACCAGCAGCGGCCGGCCGACGTACCAGCGCTCCTCGGTGGAGAACCCGTCGATCTCGTCCTGCAGCCAGCCTTCCAGGCGCGCGGTCCAGCTCGCGACGCCGTGGGGACCGCGCCGGTGGGCGCACAGGATCCGATAGCCGCCGAGCGCGTCGAGCGCTCGCCGGGCGTCGCCCGCCAGAGCGGCCTCGATCGCCTGGCGCGCGGAGCGCAGCGCGCCGTCGCGGACCGGCGCCAGCTGGGCGTCGTCGAGGAGGTCGGTCTCGATCCAGCGCACCCCGGCGGGGGGATCGCGGAGCAGCTTCAGCACCTCGTCGGCGTCGCCGTGCCTGATCGCGATCGCCAGCTCGGCGAGCCCACCGCCGAACCGATGCACATGCTCGAGGACCACGATCCCGTCGGCGAATCCGTCGGTGGGCGGGCGCGGGGCGTCCCCGTCCACCTGCACACCGGTGGCCAGCGTCAGCCGGCGAGCGGCCTGCACGCCCAGCTGCGGGCGATCCCCGGCCGGTCCGACGATGTCGCCGAGCACGGCTCCGGCCTCGATCGACGCCAGCTGTCCCGGGTCGCCCACCAGCACCAGCCGCGCGGCCCCGCGCAGCGCTTCGATCAGCCGCGCCATCAGCGACAGCGACACCATCGAGGTCTCGTCGACGACCACCACGTCGTGCGGGAGACGCTGGTTGCGGTCGTGGCGGAAGCGGCTGTTGCTCCCGGGCCGCCAGCCCAGCAGCCGGTGCAGGGTGGTGGCCCGGAGCTCGAGCAGCTGGACACGAACGCGCTCGTCGATGTCGAGCTTCGCGGCCTCGCTGTGGACCGCCTCCTGCAGCCGCGCCGCCGCCTTGCCGGTCGGCGCCGCCAGGGCGATCAGCGGCAGCACGCGCCCGCGGGCCAGCGCCTGGTCGCACAGCAGGGCGAGGATTCGGGCGACCGTGGTCGTCTTGCCGGTCCCCGGACCACCGGCCACCACGGCGAACCGCTGCAACGCCGCCGAGGCCGCCGCCAGGCTCTGACGGCCACCGCGATCCTCGCCGAACAGGCGCCCCAGACCGTCGTGCAGAACGTCGAGGTCAACCCCTTCGGCCGGAGCCTCACCCATCGCCAGCAGCGCCTCGGCGACCTGCACCTCCTCGGCCCAATAGCGATCCAGATACAACCACGAGCCCAGCAGTCGCAGGGGGCGCGCGGGGGCGACGGCTGACGTCCCGGCGGCGCCCGACGTCCCGGCGGCGACCAGCTTCGAGGCGGCCACGGTGCGCACCCAGCTCTCCGGATCCGGCCACGGCAACGAACCCAGATCGACCGGCTCGTCGGCGTCGACAGCGGCGGTCTCGCGGATCCGCGCCAGATCCACGAGCACGTGGCCGAGCCGGGGGGCGCGGACGGCCAGCGCGGTCGCCAGCAGGATCGTCTCGTCGTTCTCGCCGGCGATCGAGCCGAGCTGACGGGCGACGTGGACGTCGGCGGCCGACAGCACCCCGGCGAGGTTGAACTCACGCAGCAGGCCCGACGCATGACGGGCGTAGCGCGGCTGCAGGAGGTCCAGCTCGGTCACGCTCACCGCGAGCCCGCTCACCGCGAGCTCCCGTTGGCATCGAGCGCGTCACTGAGCGCCGCGACCAGTCCCGGCGGCGGCCGCCAGCCAAACACGCCGCACGGCGCGCCATCGATGACCGGGACCTGCGCCCCGGTCATCCCCCGCAGGAACAGGTACACCACCCCGGCGACCTGAGTGTCGAGGTCATGCCCCGGGACCCGCCAGCGCAGATAGCGGTGCAGCGCGACCAGATACAGGAGCGCCTGCAGCGCGTAGTGATGGCGCTGCATCTCGGCGGCCAACAGCGACGGGCGGTAGTGAAGCGGGGTCAGCGGCGCATCGAGGTCGCCGAGCCAGTTGGTCTTGTAGTCCAGGACCGCAAAGCGTGGGCGATCCGCTCCCGCAAGCCGGATCACGAGGTCCAGACTGCCGGTCAGATAGCCGCGAACGCTCTGGCGCAGCTCCGCATCGTCGAGGCGGCGGGCGTATCCGGCCAGCGGATCGCCTGCGGGCAAAAAGTCGCTGAGCAGGGCGGCGATGCGTGACAGCTCAGCCGCGCCGTGCGGCCGCTCGCCCCCCGCCAACGGCAGCTCGAAGCCGAGCTCGTCGAGCCGATCGGCGCGCCCGACGTCCCTCAGCCGCAGCCCGTCGAGCACGGGACCGAGCGGCGTCTCGATCGCCGCCGCCAGCCCCTCGGTGACCAGGGCGAGATCGCCCGCCTCGACGGCGCGCCGTGCCTGCACCGCCTCGATCCGGGTGCGCAGCTCGCCGGCCAGGTCGGGGGCGGTGAAGTCGGTCGCCTCCAGCACGCGGTGCACGAACGTCCCCACCTCGACGCCCACGGGCATGGCCGCCAGCGGCGGCGGCTGCGCTTGCCCCGGTTCGCCGGATTCGTCGGCAAGCGCAACGCCCGGCACCGGCGAGGATGGCTCGTCGGCGATCAACGGCTCCTCGGGCTCGCTGGTGACCCAGGCTTCGTGGACGGCGGCAGTGATGTCTGTGTACGAGGTGCGCCGCCAGCGCAGGTCCAGCCCGCGGTCGAAGACCGACGCACTCAGCGATGCCGACGGCGGGGCTGGTGGCCCCCAGCCGGCGGGCTGCCCCCGCCCGGTCCGCTCGACGCTGATGCACCCCGGGCAGCGTTCGGAGAGCTTGTGCAGGCGGGCCGCGAGCGCCTGGTCACTGGGAGTGAACGAGCCGCTGGCGGCTACGTTGCCGTGCTCATCGCGGCAGAACAGCAACCGGCCCAGCGGCGAGTTTCGGCTGTCCCATGATCCGGCCCACCAGATCACCACCTGGTGACGCGCGCGGGTCAACGCCACGTAGGTGAGCCGCAGATCCTCTCCCCGCTGCTCGCTGAGGTACTGGTCGCGATGGCGGTCGAACTCCGCTCCCTCCAGCGAGACGTCGATCGTGCGCGCGTCGTCGGCCTGCGGATCGTGGAAGAACACCGGCGGCTGGGGGCGGTCCGGGATCCAGCCCGGCTCCCACAAGAACGGCAGGTAGACGATCGGGAACTCGAGCCCCTTGCTGCGGTGGATCGTCAGCACCTGGAGCGCATCGGCGTCGGATTCCAGCCGGCGGCTGCGCTCCTCGTCGGCGGTGTCCTGCGCCGCCTCGGCGATCCGGCTGCGTAGCCACGCCGTGAGCGCGGTCGCGCCGAGCTGCTCCTGCGAAGCGGCCGCGTGGAGCAGCTGGCCGATGTGGCGCAGGTCGGTCAGCCGGCGTTCGCCGTTGTCGGTGGCCAGCATCCGCGCCGGCAGGTCCTCGGCGGCGGTGATCGTCTCCAGCAGCGACGCCACCCCCTGACCGCGCAGCACTCGCGACCAGTCGTGGAGGCGGCGGTGGATCTCCTCCACATCGTCGTCGTCGGCGATGGCCAGGCGCTCGGCCGGCCAGCCGATGAACGGCGCCAGCGCCGCCGCGTGGGCACGAAGCATCGAAGCGGGACGCTCGAGCGCCTCCAGCAGCGCCAGCCAGTCGCGCGCGGACTCGGTGGCGAACACGCTCCCGGCACCGTTGATGACCGCCGGAACCCCGACCTCCTGCAGCGCGTCGCGGATCATCGCCGCCTGGCGGTTGGTGCGCACGAGCACCGCCAGGTGATCGGGCCTTACCTCGCTGCTGCCGTGCCCGGCGCCCGGCTCGGGTACGCGCGCCCCCGATGCCAGCAACGCCACCACGTCGGTGGCCAGGTCGCGCGCCACGTGCTCGTTCGCGCTGGCCTTCTGCGCGAAGTCGTACTGGGTCAGCGACAGCGTCGGATCGTCGCGCATCGCGATCCGGAACCGCATCGGAGCGGTGACCGGCGCGCCGCTCAGCCCAGACTCCTGGTGCGCCGCGGCGGCGCGGACCTGACGGTAGGCGATCTCCTCGTGCCCGAGCTTGATACCCGAGAGCAGCGCGTCGTGCGCGTCGATCAGGCCCTGATCGCTGCGCCAGTTGATCTGTAGCGTGGCCCGCCGGTGGGCCGCGCGCGCGGCCTCGAGATAGGCGTATACGTCGGCGCCGCGGAAGGCGTAGATCGCCTGCTTGGGGTCGGCGATCAACACCAGCGTGACCCCGTTGTCGGCGAACGCGCGGCGCACGATCTCCCACTGCGCCGGGTCAGTGTCTTGAAACTCATCCACCAGCACGACCTCGAAGCGAGCCTTCAGCTGCGCTGCCGCAGCGGTGCCACCGTCGCCCGCGAGCGTCGCGCCGAGCCTGGTGACGAGGTCGTCGTAGGTCATCACCGCCATCGCCCGCTTGCGTGCCTCGAACTCCTGGCGGGCAGCCTCGGCCAGCCGGCCGCGCATCTGCGCCGTAGCGGACTCTCCGGAGACGATCGTCGCCGCGAAGTTGTCGATCGCCGCGTGCGCGATCGCGGCGGCCTGCTGGCGGTCAAACGGAGGCGGCTCTCCGTGGCTGAAGCGGCGCACGTACAGGTCATCGACCACCTCGGAGACGAGGTCTGACAGATCCTCGACGAAGGTGACATCCGGCTCGAGGTCGCCGGCGATCCCCAGGCCGCCGAGCACCTCCTGGCAGAAGCCATGGGTCGTGGCGATCGTCGCCGCGTCGAAGCTGGCGACCGCCAGCGCCAGCCGCTCGCGGCGCCGCACGACGGTTTCGTCCGATCCCTGGGCAAGCAACACGACGAGCGGATCCTGTTCGGTGAGCACCCCGGCGAGGGCGGCGCGGAGGCCCTGCTCGGCACTGACCAGCCGGTCGCGTACGCGCTCGCGCAGCTCGCCGGTCGCGATCCGGGTAAAGGTCACCAGCAACAGCCGTTCGAGCGGGATCCCCTCGGCGACGTAGCGCGCCGCCAGCGCCGCGATCGTGTAGGTCTTGCCGGTCCCCGCGCTGGCCTCGAGCACCGTCACCCCGCTCGGAAGTGCGCCGCAGATATCGAACTCCGCGGGAGCAAGCTCGATGCTCATCGCGCGGTGATCTCCTCGCGAGCGAGCAGCGGGTCCCACAGTCGCCGTGCCAGGCGGCCGACGCGGCCCGCCTCGGTCGCCGCCCACCCCTCGCCGGCCTCGTCGGCGCGCGGCGCGGTCTCGAGCAGTTCGGCGAGCGATCGTCGTCCCCCGAGCACGAGCAGATGCTCGAGCTCGCAGTCCTCGCGGTCGAACTTCCAGTCGGTCGTCCACTCGCGCCCCGCGGCCTCCAGTGGATCGCGCCCGGCCGCCGCCGCCGCGGCGTAGGCGGCCGAGGTGGCACAGAAGATCGGCAGCGGCTCGCGCATGCCGCGGTCGTAGAGGTCGATCACCGTCTCCAGCAGGGAGACGGCCGCCTCCCGGCGCTCCCGCGGATCGTCGCCCAGCGGCCCCACCCGGGCCACGCGCACATCGTCGCGGCCCCCCGCCCGACCGACCGTAGCGGCCGACAGCGCGCGTTGGGGATGGGTGGCGGCCACCGCGAGCAGCCGCACCCAGGCCGCGAGCCGGTGCTTGGCCGCGACGCGCGAGTAGGTAGTGGTCAGCAGCACGTCGCCGCTGACGCCGGGCACGGTGCCGTTGAGAAGCCGGCCGTCGCGCAGGGCGACCCGCACGTCCAGGGGATCGCCGCTGGGGCCGGCTGGGGCAAGCGCGGTGGCCTGCGCCACGATCGCGTTGGCGATCGGATACACGGCATCGATGACGGGCTTGGCGAGCAGTTCGGGCGGCAGCGTGCCGCGGGCGATCTCGGCCTTGATCGCCGTCTTGCCGTCGCTTCCGGCGAGCAGGGCCTCGAGCAGCCGCTGACCGACGCCCCAGCGCCCCAACGGATCCAGTTCGACGGCCATGGCGTCTTCGATCTCGTCGACGCCGCCGCGCAGGCTGATCCCCAGCCGTTGGCGCAGGAAGGCCCGAACGGGATGCTCGACGAAGCGGACCAGGTCAGCCAGCTCGATTACCCGCTCGCTCCGGGAGGGCAGCGGGTGGGTCAGAAACGGCGGTGGGGGGACGCGCCTACCGCTCAGCGCCCGGGCGCCCGCGAGCGTCACCGGATCAAAGCTCCAGGTCCGTCCGCGCACGAGCGCGCCGTGGTCGAAATTGCGCGGATCAAACGGCTGCAGGGGATGGCGGATCAGAACCTGGGTGCGCGCGGGACCGGGCTGCCAGCGCACAGTGGCGTCGATCGCGTCGAGCAGCTCACCGACCGGCACCGCCGGGGGACGGGGCATGTTGGTCCGCTCGTCGTTGCCGGTGTAGGTGACGATCAGCCGCTCGGTCGCGGCCAGCAGCGCGTCGAGCAACAGCTGTCGATCCTCGCTGCGGGGGTCGCGCTCGCCGATCTGGGGCTCGTCGAGCATCAGATCGTCGCCGTCGCGGGGCGCTTTGCGGGGAAACGCGGCGTCGTCGAGCCCCAGCAGGCAAACGATCCGATGGGGGACCGAGCGCATCGGCATCAAGGTGCAAACCGTCAAATGGCCGGTGCGAAAGTTCGCGCGCGTGGGCCGGCCCTGCAGCCGCTCGAACAGATACGCCCGCACCTCCGCCGGGGCCAGCTCTCGGTGGGCATCCTGGTCGGCCTCGGCGACGATCTCGTCCAGCACCCGCTGGAGCTCGGCGCGCTGCCACCCGTCGCGCGCAGCCGTGGCGGTCAGCGAATCCGCCGCCTCGGCGATTGCGCCGGCCCACTGGGTGAGCGGCTTGGGCTGCGCGAGCGCTATGACCGCATCGCCGAGCCGCGCGATCAGCTCGGCGAGCCGTCCCGCGAGGTCAATTGAGCGGCTGTCGACGTCGTCGAGCGGGAGCACGCCCTCGAACAGCCGCTGGCCATCCTCGGTCATCGCCACGCCGAGCAGCACACGCTTCAGCCCGGCCTGCCAGGTCCCGCTGTCGACTTGTTGCAGCTTGAAGGCGGCGCGGCGCTCGGCGTCGAGCCCCCACCGGATCCCGGCCTGGGAGATCCACCCCTGAATGCGCGCCAGGTCATCGTCGTCAAAGTCAAAGCGCCGGCGGACGGGGGCACGGTCGGCGAGGTCGAGCACCTGAGAGGCGGTCAGCCGCTGGTGGGCCAGTTCGAGCAACTCCGAGACGACGCTGAGAACCGGATTGGTCTGCCGCAGCGAGCGGTCGGCAAGCCTGACGCGCAGGTCGATCCGTTGGCTGGTCGGCGGGCTGTCTTTGGTGTCCGTGTCTTGCGGTGCCTCGCCGGCGCCGAACGTGGCCTGGATCAGCGGCGCGAAGGCCTCGATGTCGGGGCACATCACGATCACATCGCGTGGCTCGAGGCTCTCGTCCTCGGCCAGCGCGTGCAGGATCGCGTCGCGCATCACTTCGACCTGCCGGGCCCTGCCGTGGCAGGAATGGATCTCGATCGACCGGTCGTCGGGGTCCAGCGCCGGGCGCTTGTCGCGCTGGCTGGGAAGCGGGGCCCCCGGGGGTGCCATGTCGCTGCGGACGCCGTCCTGAATTCGTCCGAGAAGCGTTCGCCTTGGACCGACAGTTCCGTGATGGACGTCGACCACCGGCTCGCCGTCGGTCCCGTTGGCGAGCACGAGCTGGATCTCGCGCGAGTCACGGCCCCAGGAGGCCAGCAGCTGATTGCGCGCGAGCCCAGCCGTCCGGTCGTGGGCTCGGCGAAGCAGCGGTGTGCCGTTGACGCGTCCGCCGTTGCTCGGTGGCACCCCGGCCACCTCTGGCGCGCTCGCGATCCGGTTCCACAGCGCAGCCGACGGGTGCAGCAGAAACAGATGTACCTCGCGCTGCCTGGCGAGCGCGCGCAGGACCTGGAGGTGACCGGCCGGCAGCCGGGTGAGCCCGAACAGCGAAAAGCGGTCGGGCAGCTGCGCCAGCGAGCGATCCTGCGCCAGCCGCTCACACGCGAGCCGGCGGCGCTCGGCAGGCCCCGGCAAGGCGATTCGCACGCGCAGTCGTCGCCACAGCTCCGCCTGCCATACCGCCGCGCAAGCCAGCTGGTCACCGGCCGAATCGGTGTCGTGCCCGGCGGCCCACGACTTCAGCATCTGCGGGCGGTGAAGTGCATAGCGGTCAAACAGTCGCGCCAAATGGCGCACCACGCTCAGCCGTCGGCTGTGACGGACCGAGTCCTGCGAACCGGCGGCCCGCCCCAGGTAGGCCGCCAGCGTCGCAAGCCATGGCTGGTCGATGCATTCCTCGACGATCTCGAGCAGTGGCCACGCCGCGCGCTCCGGCTGCCAGGGGTCGCGCAGCGGATCGATGCCCGACGCAGACGCGACGGCCTCGGAGATGAGTGCGCGCGGGGAGGGGAACAGGACCCCGGCGCAGATCCCGTCGGTCGCTCCGGGAGAGGCGCCCAGCACCCCCGACATTCGCTGCGTCAGCCAGCGTTCCATGCCCCGCGTGGGCACCGCGACCACCTCGGCCGTGAACGGATCATCGAGCGGTTGCGCACACAGCGCGGCGAGGGCATCGGCGAGGCCATCGGCGCGTTCGGCTCGGTGAATGTGCAGCACGTTCCTCATAAATTCTCCCAGCTTGCGCGGCGGATTCGTTTGGCTGAAATTGCTGCTCGATCATGGTCTTCCGAGGCGGTGCACCTTTGCGATTCGTGCCTCGCTGATCGCGGTATTGAGATTTATTAGGGCGTTGCCCTTGAAATTGTCGGCTGCGCCAGTTACCCTGCTCATGCGTCAAGGAGTGTCATTTTTCATGCTCACCACGATCGACATCCACAACAAGCTCGCCGCCGGTAATCGGCCTGCGGCCGCGTGGATGCGCGGTTTCGGCTCCGATCTCCAGGCTGTGAGCGACTCCGCCCTCGCTGTGAGGTATGCGCGCTAGAGAAACGCGCCGCATAACTGGACGCGAGGGCGACCCAGATGGGTCGCCTTTTTTGTGCCCGAACTTGATTTTGAAGGTGTTCCAACACATGACTGCACACTGATACCTCATCCACCGCGAAGTACATCTCGTCACCTGCAGATCGTGACACCTGTGTAACAGGTGTGTGATCGCCCGATGCAATTTCGGGCTGGCGGGTGACTTCAAGCTGACACCCAAAACCCATCCTCGAAGGGAGGATCCACCATGCAGTTCGCTCGAGATCAGCTGGCGCTGCACGAGTTGGCGCTGCTGAGCCGTACGGGGCACGTGCCCCGCACTAGCCGCGCCGGTCCGCAGACGCGGGTGCCGCGCGACCGCCCGAGGCGGTTGCCGCGCCCACTGCGCATGACCAGACGACGGATCGCCAGGGCCAGGGCGCTGCGCGCCAAGGTCCGGACGACGTGGCCGGTGTTCGGCGATGGAACGCAGGAGCGCTGAAAGCGCGGGTGGAGGAGAGTGACCGCAGAGGCGAAGCTTGCCTCGTGGGCGAGGTTGAACCCGGAAGGCACTCCCTCCACCCGCTCCCGGTCCGTCACCCGCCCCGCCGCTCAGCGCCCTTGTGGGGAGAGCTCATTTCCGGGTATCAATACCCCGTGGCACCCTGGGATGATGACGACTGGGTGGGGACCCCGCCGGAGGGTCGCTACACCCGAGACCGGGCCAAACCAGAGCACTGGCGGCGTCCCTGGCCGTTCGCATTCGCCGGACTGACGGTCCTGGTGATTATCCTTGTGATCATTCTGATCGTCCGCTGAGGCGGCTCCGGCGGTCGATCGAGATCGACGTTGGCGCCACGACGGCGCGACGCAACAAGCTGATGCCCATCGCCCCCGACCTTTCAGGCCGCGCCCTCGACGACCGCTACGAGCTTCACGCCGTGATCGGCGAGGGAGCTTTCGGACGGGTGTACCGCGGCTGGGACCGCCGCCTCGAGCGCGCGGTCGCGATCAAGCTGATCAAGCCCTGGTGGGCCGAGGATCCCGATTGGGCGGGTAATTTCGAGCGCGAGGCACGGCTGCTGGCGCGCATCAGTCACCCCGGCATCGTCGAGATCTTCGACGTCGGCCACGCCGAGGAAGGGCTGTATTACGTCTCAGAGCTGGTCGATGGTGAAAGCCTCGCGACACGGCTGCAGCGCGGGCCGCCCGCGCCGTGGCAGGCCGCGGCGATCGCCGAGCAGCTCTGCACCGCGCTGGCCCGGGCTCACGCCGAGCGCGTGATCCACCGTGACGTCAAGCCCGCCAACATCCTGATCTCCTCCGACGGACGGGTCAAGGTGGGCGACTTCGGCGTCGCCCGGCTCGCCGAGGGCAGCACGGACGGCGCCAGTGCGACGATCGTCGGCACCCCGCGCTACATGGCGCCCGAGCAGGCCCGAGGCCGCCGCGCCACGCCCGCCACCGACATCTACAGCGTCGGCATCGTTCTCTACGAGATGCTCGCCGGGCATCCGCCGTTCACCGAGCGCAGCGCGGTGGAGCTCGCGCTGCGCCATCTCCACGACCGCCCGGCGCCGCTGCCAAAGGGCACGCCCAAGGCGCTGTGCGAGATCGTCGGCCAGGCTCTGACCAAGGACCCGGGCAGGCGCTACGCCGACGGGGCGGCGATGGCCAACGCGCTCGCCCGCGCGCTGGCCAAGGCGCCGGGCCCCCGGCATGCCGGGAGGCGCGCCGGAACCTTACGGCGCGCCCGCCCCGGCGCACGCACGCCCCGACGCCCGTTTGTCCCCGCCGCGCCCGCGCTTGTCAGCACCGGCGGTGGCACGACACCCACCACGCCCGACGAACCCCCGGCGAGACGCCCCCCGTCGCCACCGCGGCCATCTCCGAGCGGCTACCGCGAGGCGCCGACCCGTCGCGCGCCCAGGCTCAATCCGCGCCGGAACCTCAATCCCTCCGCGCGCCGGCGCAGCATCGCGGCGCTGACGCTCGCTTTCATGCTGCTCGGCGCGATGATCGTCGCCGCGCTGGTGGTCGGCGCCACCGCTCACGTGCGGGTGCCGAGCGTGCTGGGCATGACGCGCTCGCGCGCGCAGGCCAGGGCCGGCCGGCTGGGGCTGCAGACCAGCTTCAGATCGCGCTTCAGCAGCGCCAGCAAGGGCACCGCGATCGGCCAGCGCCCCCGGGCACGAACCAGGGTCGCGGAGAACTCCACCGTCCGCGTCGTGCTCAGTGCCGGCCCGCGGCCGGTCAGGGTCCCCGAGCTCGCAGGCGAACAGGTCAGCGACGCCCAGGCGAAACTGGAGCAAAGCGGGCTCAGAGCGCATACGACGCGTGATCCCCGCGCCCGGCGTGCCCCGCCGGCACGGTGACCAGCCAGTCACCCGCGCCCGGCAGCAAGCTGGCGCCACCGGGAAAGGTGGAGCTCACCGTCGCTGAGGTACCACGCTGGCGACCGATCACCACGCTGACCGGAAGCGGTCAGTCGACCAGCGCCCAGTTCCGGGTCCGAGGGACGCACTGGCGGATCGTCTACACGATGGCCTTTCAGGGAACCTGCACGTTCATCTTCTTCTGCTCGGGACCCGATGCCGAGGTCGACAACGCCGCCAGCGGCTCGACGGTGGACTCGTTCGGGCTCAGCGACGGCGGCCGCCAGACGCGGACGTTCAACACCGGCGCCGGCGTCTATGACCTGACGGTTTCCCCGGGGGATGACAGCGCACGCTGGCAGGTGTGGGTGCAGGACTACTACTGATCATCTAGTTCATCGAGCACCACGTCGAGCGTCAGCTCGCGACCCTCGCGCAGCACGCGGGCGCGCACCGAGCGCCCGATCCGCTCGTGCACCATCAGCCGTTGCAGCGCGGTGGCGTCGGGGACAGGCTCCCCGTCGAGCTCGACCAGCAGATCCCCGCGCCGCATGCCGGCGCGCTCGGCGGGGCTGTCCTCGAGCACCTGGAGGATCTGGACGCCGCCGCGCTGCCCCAGGCGCTCCGCGGCCGACGGCGGCAGCGGACGCGGCGCCACGGCAGTCCCCAGGTGGGCGCGGCGGACTCGACCGTCGCGAATCAGCGTCGAGATGATCGCCCGGGTGGCGCCGTTGATCGGCACCGCCAGCCCGAGGCCGATCCCGGCCACGGCGGTGTTGATCCCAATCACGCGCGCGTAGCCATCGGCGAGCACGCCGCCGGAGTTGCCGGGATTCAGCGCAGCGTCGGTCTGGATCACGTTCTCGACCAGCCGGCGCGGTCCGCCCCGGGCACCCACCGGAAGCGAGCGCCCCAGGCCGCTCACCACCCCGGCGGTGACCGAGCCGGCAAACCCCTGCGGATTGCCGATCGCCACCACCAGCTGACCCACGCGGAGCCCGTCGGCGTCGCCCAGCGATGCCGCGGCGAAGTCGCCGCCGTCGGCCCGCAGCACCGCCAGGTCCGACAGCGGGTCGGCGCCGATCAGCGACACCTTGATCTCGCCCCCGTCACTGAAGCTGGCCACGCCGCGCCGCGAGCGCTCGACGACGTGCGCCGAGGTGATCAGAAAGCCGTCGGGTGAGATCACCACGCCGCTGCCGGCTCCCTCGGCCGGCCCCCGCCGGGTCCGCCGGGTCACCTGAAGGTTGGCGACGCTCGGGGTGAGCGCGTCGGCGACCGCGATCACCGTTCTGGAGTAGGCGTCAAGGGCCCGGTCGGGGAGGGCGGACGGGGTGGGCTCGGGCGCGGGCGCCACGGCCCCGACACCGCTGCGGGTAGAGCCATTTTCGTTCTGCATGCAATAATTGTACAAGAACGTTTCGACTCAAGCATTTGGAGTGCCCAGATGACAGCAGATTTGAACTACGGCCAGCTGGCCGACACGACGATCAGCGTGGCCGCCCACCTCGAGGCCGAACTCGAGGAGGCTCTGGCCGAGCATCGCCTCACGCGACCGAGCTTTCTGGTGCTCGACGCGCTCGAGCGCGCCGAGGGGCAGAAGCTCAACCAGCGCGAGCTGGTGACCCGCGTGCGGCGCACGTCAGGGACGGTCTCGGTTCGGCTCGGGCGCCTCGAGCGAGCGCGCATGATCGAGCGCGAGCCGGACCCCGATAATCGCCGCAGCGTCACGGTCACGCTCACCGAGCGCGGGCGGGCGCTGGTGCAGGCCGCCCGGCCCGCTTACGCCGAGCGAGCCCAGCGCCTCGCCGAGGGGATACCGAAGGACGCGGCGCCCGCGCTCGCCGAGCAGCTGAACGCGTGGCTGGCCTTCTTCGAGCCCGACGAGCGGACCGCACCGCGGCTCGGGGTCGCCGTCGCCACGGCGGCCGTGGCCACGCGGATGCGGCGTGCGGTCGGCCTGCCCGACGAGCACGGCGTGCTGGTACTGCGCGTGGGCCGCGACACCGCGGCGCAGGCGGCCGGAGTCTCGCGCGGCGATCTGATCACGCAGGCCGGCTCGACGCCGGTGCGCTCAGTGGGCGATCTGGAGCGCGCGGTTCGCGCCGCGGACGGCTCGCTCGAGCTCAAGGTGCTACGCGGCGCCGAGCCACACGAGTTGCAGGTCACGCTGGGCGGCTGAACCAGTAGGCCGCTGGACGGCGCCAGCGCTCAGTGCAGCAGCACCCGCAGCGCGACGATCAACAGCCCGAGGACAGCGCCGACGGTCGTCTGGCGGACCAGCTCGCGGCCCTTCAGATCGGCGCGAACGCCGATCACGATCTCGATCGCGGCCACGATCCCCGCCGAGGTCCAGCTGGCAGACGCGATGGCGGTGGTCAGCGAGGCGCCCACGGCCCAGAAGACCAGGATCTCGAAGAACGGGATCGCGGCACCGATAAGCACGGTCAGCTCCCGCGTCGCGTTGACCAGCAGCCCGCGGTAGGTGAACGGCTCGTGCTCCTGGATCCGCTCAGCCGTGAACTCGGCATAGGAGTGCGCGATCCAGTAAAGGATCGTCAGGATCCCCACCGCGCCCACGGTCTTCGGGTACGTCTCGCTACGCGCGCTCTCGGCCGCCAGCAGCGCCGCGACCGAGATCGTGCCGTAGATCAGGCCCGCGAGGCTGGTTGGCATCGCCTTATTCTCTGTCTGCTGCCGGACGCCGTTCGCGCGCGCCGAGGGCGAATCCCCGTAGCCTGCTTGCCCATGGAGCAGCAGCTCGTCGAGTTCGTTCGCCGCCGCCCCCATGTGCGAGCGTTCACCAATGTCCGCGATCCGGGTTTCGCCGACTGCGCGCCGTCGGGCCGGGTGCGACTCGACGCGCTCGCCTGCTGGCTGCAGGACATCGCCTACGCCGACGTGGCCGACGCCGGGCTGGACCGGGTGGCGGCATGGGTGGTGCGCCGCATCAGAATTCGCGTCAACCGTTTCCCGTGGTTCCGTCAGCGCTTTGAGCTGACCACCTTCTGCAGTGGTCTTGGACGAATGTGGGCCGAGCGCCGCACCGACATCGTGGCGGTCGGTGAGCACGAGCCGGCCGCCGAGGCCGTCACGCTGTGGGTGCACCTGGACCCCGACAGCTGGCGGCCGAAGGTTTTCAGCGAGCACGAGATCGCGGTCTACGCAGGGCCGCCGCCCCACCGCCGGGTCAGCGCCAAGCTTCGTCACCCCGCGCCCCGCGCCGCCGACGGCGGTCGGCCGTGGATGTTCCGTCTGACCGACTGCGACCTCGCCGATCACGTCAACAACGCCGTCTACTTCGAACCCCTCGAGGAGGAGCTGCTCGCCGGCCCCGAACCCGATCCCGAACGGATCGACGTCGAGGTCGAGTACCGCACCCCCTCCCAGGCGGGGACCAAACGCGTGCTCAGCGACGGCGACCGGCGCTGGATCGTCGGCGCCGACGGCGAGCTGCACGCGTCGATGCTGGTCCGGAACGGGCTCGATGGCTGACGCCGAGGCGATCCTGCGCGCTTCGCGACGCCCGCTGGTGATCGGGATGGGCGGCGGCGGCGACGTGGTCGGGGCGCTGGCGAGCGCGGAGTATGCGCGCCTCTACGATGGCGCCGAGCCGCTGGTCGGAGGCGTGAGCTGGGAGCGGCGACCGATCGATCCGGTCCCAGGACCGCGGCGGCCCGACGAGATCGAGGGAGGCGAGCTCCTCGCCCCCGGGATCCTGCTCGCCGGTCCCTGCACCCGCGCGCGGGGGCGCGAGATGTACTTTGCGGAGTCCCGGATGGCGGCGTTCCTGGACCGGCCGACGGTCCTGGTCACGATCGACGATGGCCCGGCCGCGGTCGCCGCCGGTCTCGGGCGCGTGCTGGCGCGACTCGACAGGGACCTGCTGGTGCTGATCGACGTCGGCGGCGATGTGCTCGCCTACGGCGACGAGCCTGGATTGCGCAGCCCGTTGTGTGACGCGATCATGCTCGCCGCGGCATCGGCGTTGGTGGCCGCCGGGCACCCGGTGCTGTTGGGGATCTTCGGCATCGGTTGCGACGCCGAGCTGACCGCCGATCAGGTGCTGACCAGGATGGCCGAGGTGGCCGAGGCGGGAGGGCTCGGAGGCGCGCGCGGGTTGACCGACGCCGTCGCCGAGCGCCTGGAGCAGTGCATCGAGATGGTTCCCACCGAAGCCAGCGCCCAGGCTGTCCGCGCGTTTCGCGGGGCCCGCGGCGAGGTCGCGATCCGTGCCGGCGCCCGCCGCTTGCAGCTGAGCACGTTCGCGGCGCTCACCTTCTACCTCGACGTCGAGGTCACGTTCGAGATCGCCGGTCGCCTGGCTCAAGCGGTCGCCGGCGCCGCCAGCCTGAGCGAGGCAAACGCCGCGCTGGCGGCGCTCGGGGTGTCGACCGAGCTCGACCTGGAGCTGTACGCCGCCCAGACCGGCTAGACCGTGAACACGATCTTGCCGACGATGTCGCCTTCGAGCATCGCCTGAAAGCCCGCGCGCGCCTCGGTCAGCGGCATCGTCGCGTGGACCGCCGGGCGGATGTCGCGCTCCAGGCAGAAGCGGATCAAGCGCTCGAGCTCGTCGCGGGTTCCCATCGTCGAACCGACGACCGAGAGCTGCAAGAAGAAGACGCGGGTCAGCTCGGCCGCCGGCGCGTCCCCCGAAGTGGCGCCGCTGACCACCAGCGTGCCGCCGGGCTTGAGCGAGCGCACCGAGTGAGCCCAGGTCGCCTCACCCACTGTCTCCATCACCGCGTCGACGCGCTCAGGCAACCGCGCACCGGACTCGAACGCCTGCGCGGCCCCGAGCGCCAGCGCCTGTTCGCGCTTGCTCTCCGAGCGGCTGGTGACCCATATCCGTGCTCCGGCGGCGCTGCCCAGCACGGTCAGCGCGGTGGCCACGCCGCCCGCGGCACCCTGCACCAGCACGGTCATCCCGGGAGCCACGCCACCGCGCGTAAACAGCATTCGGTAGGCCGTCAGCCATGCCGTCGGCAGGCAGGCTGCGTGTTCGAATGACAGCTCCGGCGGCTTGGGCAGGACGTTTCGCCTGGGCACGGCCACGCGCTCGGCAAACGCGCCCTGATATTGCTCAGAGAGCAGCGAGCGACGCGGATCGAAGGTCTCGTCGCCGCGCCAGGAGTCGCTGGTGATCACGGAGTGCAGTACGACCTCGTTGCCGTCCTCGTCGGTTCCGGCGGCGTCGCAGCCGAGGATCATCGGCAGGCGCTCCTCGCTGAGGCCCACACCCCGCAGCGACCACAGGTCGTGGTGGTTCAGCGCCGCGCTCTTGACGGTCACGGTCGTCCAGCCGTCGGCGGCCTCGGGCTCGGGGCGCTCGCCGATCCTCAACCCGGCGAGCGGGTCCTCGCGCTTGATGGCGTCTGCGAACACGGCGAGCACGCTCGGCACGGTACCTGCTGGGCGCGGCCAGTGTCAGCCGCGAGCCGGCCGCAGCGCGGACATGACCCGGTCGACGTCCTGCAATCGCACCGGTCCCGGCGGAAGCGGCGCCACCTGGTCGGGCTGGGCGCTCAGCCCGCGCAAGACGATCCTCAGGTAGCGGCGCCACAGCGACCAGAGCCCGCGCTCGCCGCCTGACGCAAACGCGGTCTCCCCGCCGGGCGCTACCCCCAGCTCCCGGCGGGGCTGGCGATCGCCGCCTGCGCCGCGGCGATCCGCGCGATCGGGACCCGGAACGGTGAGCAGGAGACGTAGTCGAGCCCGGCGTCGTGGAAGAACGCGATCGACTCGGGATCGCCGCCGTGTTCGCCGCAGATGCCCAGCTTCAGTCCTGGATGAGCCTCGCGCCCCACCCACGCCGCCAGCCGCACGAGCCATCCGACGCCGGGCTTGTCAATCGTCTCAAACGGGCTGCGGTCGATGATCCGGCGCTCCAGATAGGCGGGCACGAACTTCGACTCGACGTCATCGCGCGAAAAACCAAGCGCGGTCTGCGTGAGGTCGTTGGTCCCAAACGAGAAGAAGTCGGCAAAGCGCGCGATCCGATCGGCCACGAAGCAGGCCCGCGGGAGCTCGATCATCGTTCCGACGGTGTAGTCGGTGCCGGCCGCCAGACCCTCCTGCTCGCCGACCCGGACCACCAGCTCGCGCATCAGCTCGAGCTCATGCTCGTAGTCCACGAGCGGGATCATGATCTCGGGGTGGGGCGCCTGGGCCGCCTGCTTGGCAGCGCGGAGGATCGCGTGCACCTGCATCTCATAGATCTCCGGGTACAGGATCCCCAGCCGGCAGCCGCGCGTGCCCAGCATCGGGTTCTCCTCGGAGATCTCCTGCACGCGGCTCATCAGCTGCTCGAGCTCTTGCAGGTCGTCGGACTGCTCGATCCGGGCGTGCTCGAGGTGCGCGGCCAGATCCGGGAGGTTGGGCAAGAACTCGTGTAGCGGCGGGTCCAGCAGGCGGATGGTCACCGGGAGCCCGGCCATCGCCTCGAACAAACCCACGAAATCCTGCTGCTGGAGGGGGAGCAGCTCGGCCAGCGCCTTCTGGCGCGCTTCCCGGGTGCCGGCCATGATCATCGCCCGCATCTTCGGCTGGCGATCCTCGGCCATGAACATGTGCTCGGTCCTGCAGAGCCCGATTCCCTGCGCCCCAGCGTCCGCGCCCGCCGCGCGTCCTCGGGCGTGTCGGCGTTGGCGCGCACGCCAAGCCTGCGCAGCTCGTCGGCCCAGGAGAGCACCTGCTCGAAGTTCTCGTCGACCTGCGCCTCGACCAGCGGGACGTCGTCGACGGTCACGCAACCCTTGGTCCCGTCGATCGCGATCCAGTCGCCCTCGTGAAGCTCGGTCCCGTTGACGGTGATCGTCTTGTTGTTGAGGTCGATCGCCACCGCGTCGGCGCCGACGACGGCAGGGCGGCCCATCCCGCGGGCCACCAGCGCGGCGTGCGAGGCCTTGCCGCCCTCGGAGGTCAGGATTCCCTTCGCGGCATGAAAGCCGGCGACGTCCTCGGCGTCCGTGAACGGGCGCACGAGGATCACGTCGTGTCCCTGTTCGGCCGCCGCCACCGCGTCGGCGGCGGTGAACACGACCGTTCCCTTGGCGGCGCCGGGCGAGGCATTCACACCGGTCGCGAGCACGTCGAAGTCCGCGTTGGGGTCGAAGGTGGGGTGCAAAAGCGCGTCGAGCGAGCCCGGGTCGATCGTATTGAGGGCCTGCTCGCGCGTCAGCAGGCCCTCAGCCACGGCGTCGACCGCGAACCGCACCGCGGCCTGGGCGGGGCGCTTGGCGTTGCGCGTCTGGAGCATGTACAGCCGCCCCTCCTGCACCGTGAACTCGGTGTCCTGCATGTCCCCGTAGTGACGCTCGAGCGTGCGCAGGATGTCCATCAGCTGGGCGTGAACGTCGGGCAGCCACTGCTTGATCTCGGCGATGTCACGGGGCGTGCGCACGCCCGAGACCACGTCCTCGCCCTGGGCGTTGGGGAGGAAGTCGCCGCTGGGCTGCGGAGCGCCGGTCACCTCGTCGCGGGAGAAGGCCACCCCGGACCCGGAGGTGTCGCCCTTGTTGCCGAACACCATCTGCTGCACGTTGACCGCCGTGCCCCAGTCGTCGGGGATCCGGTGAAGCCGCCGGTAGGAGACCGCGCGCTCCCCTACCCAGGAGTCGAATACGGCCCTGATCGCCAGGCGCAGCTGCTCGGAGGGGTCCTGGGGGAAGTCCTCGCCGGTGTGCTCGCGATAGACCGCCTTGAACTGATCAGTCAATTGCTGGAGGGCCTCGACGTCCAGCTCGGTGTCCTGCGTGACCCCGCGCTGGGCCTTGGCGTTCTGGATGGCCTCCTCGAATCGCTCCCCCGGGATGCCCCGGGAGACGTTGCCGAACATCTGCACAAAGCGCCGGTAGGAGTCCCAGGCGAAGCGCTCGTTGTCGGTGGCGCGCGCCAGTCCGAGCACGGACTGGTCGTTGAGGCCGAGATTGAGGACCGTGTCCAGCATGCCCGGCATCGACTCGCGGGCGCCCGATCTGACTGACACGAGCAGCGGGTCGTCGCGGTCACCGAGCCGCTTGCCCGACCGCTCCTCGAGCCGTGCCAGCGCCTCCGCGACCTGCTCGGACATGCCTTCGGGCTCGCGACGGCCGGCGCGCATGTACTCCACGCACGCCTCGGTGGTGATCGTGAATCCGGCCGGGACCCGGTCGGGGCCCAGGACGCGGGTCATCTCGGCGACGTTTGCACCCTTGCCACCCAATAGCTCCCTCATCTCCATGGAGCCGTCGGCGAAGTCGTAGACCCACCTCGACATCACATTGCGATCGTACCCGGGATCAGGGCGCGTTTCCCTGCCGCCGTACGGCCGCAAACCTAACGCGATCGGGATCGCATCCCCGGCCGCGCCGAGCCGCGCATCTCCTGGTTGCGGGGCTCTGCGGATCAGGGCGCGTCCCGTCCGCGCGTGTCCCGGGTGCCTCCAGGGCGGGCGTTTTACGCCCACCACGCCGGGTAGACAACCTCAGAGGAGGTTGTAAGCGTGCCGCAGCAACGAGTGGGACCTTCGCAATCGCCGTCCAGAAGGGGCTCGGAGCAACGCGATGCAGGCCCGCTGGCACGGCTGGACCGTATCCCGGTGTGGCCCTACGAGCGCAAGCTTCTGTGGGTGGTCGGAGCGGGCTACTTCTTTGCCTTCTTCGACATCGTCACGATCTCGTTCGCGGTCCCGGTGATCGCCAAGCAATTCCACGTCTCCGAGTCGACGGTCACCCTGTCGGTGACCAGCAGCCTGATCGGCTACATCATCGGTGCGTTCGCCGACAGCACGGTCGCCGACAAGTGGGGTCGAAGGCTCAGCCTGATGATCTCGGTGGCGCTGTTCTCGATCGGCACGGTGCTGGCGGCGATCAGCACGAACGTCACCGAGCTGATCATCTTCCGCTTTATCTCCGGGCTGGGGATCGGCGCCGAGATCGCTGCCGTGACCACCTACATCGGCGAGCTCTCGCCGGCCCGCCTGCGAGGCCGGTACACGAGCTGGGCCACGACCTGCGCCTACGCCGGCTTTGCGGCCGTGCCGTTCATCGCCCGTGCGCTGGTGCCCACGTTCGCCTCCGGCTGGCGGGTGCTGTTCGGGATCGGAGCGCTCGGCGGCGTGACGATCCTGTTCATGCGCCGTGGTATGCCACCCTCGCCGCGCTGGCTGATGACCCAGGGCCGCACCGACGAGGCCCGCGAGGTGATCGAGGAGGCCGAGCAGACGGCCCGCGAGGAGGTCGACGGCGAGCTTCCGCCCCCCGAACCGGTCCCCGACGAGGCCCCGGCCGAGCGCTTCCCGGTGGGGCCCCTGCTGCGCCCGCCACTGGTAGGTCGACTGATGCTGTTCGTGGGGATCTGGTTCGTGTACTACATCGGCAACTACGGCTGGCTGACGCTGGCCCCGACGCTGTTCACCGACAAGGGCTACAGCCTCGCCGACAGCACCACCTACCTGATCGTGTCCGGCATCGGGTTCCTGGTGGGCGCTTACGCCACCACGCATTTCACGGACCGGCTCGAGCGCAAGTACACCACCGCATCGATCGCCGCCGTATGGGGAGTGTCACTGCTGGTGATCGGTTACTTCGTCTCGCCCGCGATCATCATCGTGTTCGGTTTCATCGCTTCGCTGACGATCGGCCTGCTGGTGCCGATGCTCTACACCTACACGGCCGAGCACTTCTCCACCAACGCCCGGGCCACCGGCGTCGCGCTGACCGACGGACTTGGGCACATCGGAGGTGCCATTGCGCCGCTGATCGTGCTCGGCGCCAACTCCGCCTGGGGCTTCTCGAGCTCTTTTCTGGTGATGGCGATCTCGGGCTTCGTGGCCGGAATCCTGATCCTGTTCGGGATCAAGGCAACGAGTCGTTCGCTGGAGACGGTCACCGCGAACTGAGCCATGGCACCGGCGCCGCCGATGCCGTCCGAACGACGACGGATACTGAGCCGGTGATCGCGTTCGAGTTTGGATCGAACGTCTACCGGCTGACAGACGAGCAGGCCACGCTCGTGGCCCAGAATCTCCGCAATTACGCGAAAGGGACCTGCCCCCGCGATGTGGCCCTGGGCTCGCGGATGAGCGGCAATCCCGACTGGACTGACGGAGCGCTCGCGCTCGCCGAATTCACCGAAGAGGCGCTCGTGGGCAATCTCGACGGTCCGCTGCCGCTCGAGGGAAAGGCCGCGGAGTCGATGTTCTGGACGCTGCGCATGATGCGCGATCTCGGCGAATCGGCGGGGGCCGCGCTGCGCGACGCGCTCGGAGCGCGGTTCGTGGCCTCGGGCTAAGCCTTTGGGCTAGGCCGCGGACGGGTGCCGGGTCGCGTCGGCGAGCTCGGCTGGGTGCTGCTCGGAGTCGGCGGTAAACGCCGCGCGCCACGCCTTCCAGTAGCGATGCATGCGCTTGACGAACGCCTTGGGGCTTTCGGCGTACACGCGCTCGCCGATGCTGAACGCTTCGCTCTCGAGCTGCGCCAATGCGGTGCTCGATCAGGCCGTGCAGCGGGTCGAGGTCGTCCGGGAGCTCATCCTTGATGCGGTGCACGGCTTTGTCGAGCAGCGCCAGGTCGTGCAGGTCGCCGAGCACGTCGGCAAGCCGGTGGGCGTCCTTCGCGGCCCCGCCCACGGCGCCCGGGGAGGTCAGCTTGAGCAGACGCAGCTCGTACCACAGGTCTTTGCTGCGCTTGCGCCACTCATGCATCAACTCCGGGGTCGGCGCCTTGCGGGCCTTGCGCATCGCTCGCCGGCCGCGGCCGTAGCTGCGGCCAAGCCCGCCGGCGATCGCTTTCCAACCACCGCGCTGCAGGCTCAGGTTCTCGATGCGCAGCATCGTCGCCTGAAGCTCCTCGGAGACCCGGGCCGGCACCTCGGCCTCGAGCAGGGCGTCGCGGGCCCGCTCGCGCTCTTTGCTCAGCCGCTCACGCACCAGGTCGATCGTCGCCTCGGGGATCTGACCGGCGAAGCGCTGCGCGAGCGCGTCGAGAGCGCTCAGCAGCGCGTCTGCCTCGCGGGCGCCACCGAGCTCGTGCGCCATCGACCGCAGGCTCGCGTTCTCCCGTCGCCGATCGTCCGGGGCCAGGCCGGGCGCCGCAACCCGCAGCAGCGAGCGCTGCTTCTTGATCGCCTTGCGGGCGCCGTGCACGGCGCCAACGGGGTCGGTGTCGACGCCTTGCTCGAGACGATCGACCGCGCCCTGGAGCTGCTCTGTAGCGCACCGCCGGACGCTCGTGGGCACAGACTCGTCAACTTCGAAGCGGTACGCCATGCCTACCGCCTACCCGTCGGGCCGCACGGCCAATCCGCCGCGCGGGCTCTAGGCCGCGGTGGTGGACAGCTCGCGTGGCGCCAGGTCCATCACCTCTGCCAGCAGCTCGTATGAGCGTCGCCGCGCGGCGTGGTCATGGGTGATCGTCACCACGATCACCTCGTCGGCGCCGTACTCGCCGGCGAGCGTCTCGATGCGGGCGCGCACCTTCTCGGGCGAGCCGATGATCGCGCGGCGCCCGGGTGCATCGTCGGCGGGAGATTTGCCCTCTGAAGCGAGGAACGCCAGTGCCTTCTCCGGTGGCGGCACCGGGATCAGCCGGCCCCGGCGCAGCAGCGTGAAGGTCATCCGGCTGCTGGAGGCGAGCTCCTGGGCTTCCTCGTCGGTCGCAGCGCACAGAACCCATGCGGCGACCGCCGTGCGAGGCGCCTGGAGGTCGCGAAGAGGGGTAAAACGGTCGCGATAGAGCCGCGTGATCTCGCTGCCGTTCGGGTTGATGAAGTCCGCGAACGCGTAGCGCAGGCCGAGCTCTCCGGCCCAGATCGCGCTCTGCGGCGAGGAGCCGAGCAGCCACGGCACCGGCAGCTCCGGCCGCCCCGGGAGGGTTGCGGCGAGGTGGCGAAAGGGGTGATCGGCGGGAAGGTCATCCTCGAGATATGCCAGCAGCTCGACCAGCTGCTGGGGAAAGTCGTCCGGAGCGCCCTGGCGCCGGTCGCGCTGCAGGGCGAACGTGGTCAGCGGATCGGTTCCCGCGGCGCGCCCCAGTCCGAGGTCGATGCGCCCGGGATACAGCGCCGCCAGGATCGTGAACGACTCGGCCACCTTGAGCGGGCTGTAGTGGGGCAGCATCACGCCGCCGCTGCCGACCCGAAGCCCCTCGGTTGCGCTGGCGATCGGCCCGATCAGCACCTCCGGGCTGGGACCGGCCAGCATCGGCCCGCCGTGGTGCTCGGCGACCCAGTAGCGGTGGTAGCCGAGCGCGTCGGTCAGCTGCGCCAGGTCGAGCGTGTTGCGAAGCGCCTGTGCGCCGGTGGAGCCTTCGGCGATCGGGGACTGGTCGAGGACCGAGAGAAGCACGCCGATGATGGTAGAAAGCCGCGCACCTGGGTCAGCCGCGACGCATGGGGCCGTCCAGCGGGGCGCCTCAGACCTCGGTCAACCGGGGCGCCTCAGACTCGGTCAGCCGCGCCGCATCAGCCGGCCCACCGCGCCCATCAGCTCGGCTGTCTTCTCGTCACGCTCCTGCGGGGTCTCCGCACCCATCACGCAATGATGGGCGTGGTCATCGAGCAGACCCAGAGCCACCTTGTCCAGCGCGGCCCGGGCCGCCGAAATCTGGGTCAGCACGTCGATGCAGTAGCGGTCCTCGATCACCATGCCCTCGATCCCGCGGATCTGCCCCTCGATCCGTCGTAGGCGCGTGAGCAGCTCGTCCTTGGTGGCCGTGTAGCCGCGGCTGGGGTGGGGTGGGGAGGGCATGTCCCTCAAGCATACCACTACCCCGTGGGGGTATAGTCAAGAGCATGGCGGGCGTACTGGACGTGATCTGGCACGGCATCAGGGACGCGCTCCTGATGGCGTGGCAGGTGTGGTGGGCGCTGGTGCTCGGGTTTGCGATCTCGGCGATCGTGCAGGCCTGGATTCCGCGCCAGCGCGTCGAGAACAGCCTCGGCGGCTCGGGCGCCAGCCCTGTGGCTCGGGCCACCCTGCTCGGGGCAGCGTCGTCGTCGTGCTCCTATGCGGCGGTGGCGATCGCCAAGTCGCTGTTCGAGAAGGCGGCTTCGGCCGCCAGCGCGCTCGCATTCCAATTCGCCTCCACGAACCTGGTGTGGGAGCTGGGGCTCGTGCTGTGGGTGCTGATCGGCTGGCAGTTCACGCTCGCCGAGTATCTCGGCGGGATCGTGATGATCGTGCTGATGACCGTCCTGCTGCGCCTGTTTGTCAGTCGCGAGCTCGAGCAGCGGGCGCGGACCCACGCCCGCGCCACCGAGAGCGGTCACCAGCACCACGCCGCAGGCGGCGAGCGCGGCTGGCGGGCGCGCCTGCGATCGGTCGCCGCGTGGTCGGATGTCGCGCACAACTTCCGCGGCGACTGGCAGATGCTGTGGAAGGAGATCTCGGCCGGGTTCGTGCTCGCCGGCTTTGCCGCTCAGCTGCCAAACCACTTCTTCAATGGTTTGTTCGTGAGCAATGCGCCGGCGCCCCTCCCGGCGATCGAGAGCGCGATCGTGGGGCCGGTGATCGCGATCCTCAGCTTCGTCTGCTCGGTCGGCAACGTGCCGCTGGCGGCGGTGCTGTGGTCGGGCGGGATCAGCTTCGCCGGCGTGCTCTCGTTTCTGTATGCGGACCTGATCGTGCTCCCGATCATCGTCATCTACCGCAAGTACTACGGCGGCCGCTTCGCGCTGAGGATCACCGTCCTGATGTTCGTCACGATGGTCGCCGCGGCGCTGCTGGTTGCCGGCGCGATGGACCTCGCGGGCCTGATCCCGTCCGGTCCGCGGCCTTCCAGGGCGGGGATCTTCGGCTCGGTGGCGCTCGACTACAAGTTCGCTCTCAACGTGCTGGCAACGGCGATCTTCCTCACCCTGTTGTGGCTGACACACCGCCGCGGCGCCACCGACCCGATCTGCGGGATGACCGTCGATCGCGCCACGGCGGTGACGCGAACCGTCGGCGGTGACGCCGTCTACTTGTGCTCACAGGAGTGTGCGGCGGCGTTTGACGCCGCCGGAGTTGCGCCCGCGGGAACACAGAGCTCGTCAGACGGGCGCGGGAGCCGCCTCCGCCGGCACCTCCATGGGTGATTGGGGCTTGTGGGCGCTGGCCAGGTGTGGGTGGGGATCGTCGCTGTGGATGATCAGCACCGGGACGCCGCTGTGATTGAGCGCGAAGTGGCTGACGCTGCCGAGCACTGAGGAGCTGAGCGCGCCGCGCCCGCGCGATCCCATCACCAGCAGGTCGTGCTCGCCGGTCCCCAGCCGCTCCATCAACGCCTCTCGGATCGGCTTCTCGGTGAGGATCTTGGTCACCGGGATGGAGTCGGGAACGCGGGCGACCGCCGCGTCGAGGGTGATCTGGGCTTCGTGGTGTAGCTCGCCGGCGAGCGGCTGCACCGCCGGTGCGGTGATTGGCGTGCAGGCCCACGCGGGTGGCCGCGGGATCGAGGTCAGGATCGTGAGGCGCCCGTTGCCCGCGGCGGCCAGGTCGATTGCTTCATCCAGGGCACGCTCGGCGTGGGCCGAGCCGTCCACGCAAACAAGGATGTTGTGAAACATGGGAGTTCACCCCGTTTCGATTCAGTTGGCATGCCAAACATTAGCATGCCAATCGTTGCTACGCTAGGGGTTATGGCCGTGGAGAATGACCACCTGCGCGGGAGCGACCAACAGCGCGCGGACGATTTCCTGGTCTCGTTCGATGCGTTCGCGCAGGCGGTCCGCCGCGCACGCGGCGTTCAGGCGCAGAGCCGCGACGAGACCCTGACGCTGTCGCAGTACGCGCTGCTGCAGGCGCTGGCGAGCCGCGAGACCGCGCGCGTCCGCGAGCTCGCGGCCGAGGCTGGGATCACGCCTTCGACCGCGACCCGGATCCTCGACGCGCTGGAGCGCCGGGCGATCGTCAGCCGCTCGCGCTCCAAGGACGACCGGCGCGGAGTGACCGTCAGGCTTACCGCGCTGGGCCGCGAGCAGCTGGGCGGCCAGCACGCCTGGCTGCGCGGCCGGCAGCGCGCGTTCTTCGAGGGCCTGCCGGAGGTCGAGCGCGAACTCGCACCCGATCTGCTGGTCCGCCTCGCAGCACTGATCGACGAGCTCGCCGCCGGCCCCTGCTGAGCTGACGTCGCTGGCCCTCGGCAACCCCCCCGGCTGTCTGGAATTGAAGGCGCTCACGTAGCACCGGCGGTCTCAGTGGCGCAGCTTTGACAGTGGTGATCTCCGCGCCCATGTCCGCGCTCAAAGCACAGCCCACGCCAGAACCGAGATTCGTGACCGCTCCCCGGCGGGGCGCGGTAGCTGCATCGGTGGGAATCAGCGTGCCCGAGCATGCCGTCTCCAGCGCCGAAGTCGGTGCCCGGCTGGGAGTGCAGGGCGACTGGATCGTTCGCCGCACCGGGATCCACTCGCGGCGGATCGCCGAGCCCCATGAGCGCCTCGACGACCATGCCGCGCGTGCCGCGCGCCAGGCGCTGGCGCGCGCGGGGGTGGATCCGCTCGACGTGGACCTGGTGATCGTCGCCACCACCACGGCCGACGAGTTGATGCCCGCCGCGGCGCCGCTCGTCGCGCATGCGATCGGCGCCACTCGTGCCGGCGCGTTCGACGTCGGTTCGGCCTGCACTGGCTTTCTATCGGCACTGGCGGTGGCCACGGCGCAGATCGAGGCGGGGCGGGCCGGAGTCGCCATCGCCATCGGTGCCGACCTGATGTCGCGGATCACCGATCCCGAGGACCGCTCCACGGCTGCGGTGTTCGCCGACGGAGCGGGTGCGGTCGTGCTCGAGGAGAGCCCTCACACGGGCCGGATCGGTCCGATCGTGCTCGGCGCCGACGGCGCCGGGGCGGAGCACATCTATGCCAGCCGGTCCGATGGAGTGATCCGGATGAGCGGCCACGAGACCTTCCGCGAGGCTGTGGCGCGGCTGACGCTGGCCACGCTGCAGGCCGCCAAGGCCGCCCACGTCAAGCTCGGCGAAATCGACCTGTTCGTCTATCACCAGGCCAACGGGCGGATCCTGTCGGCGGTCGGCGAACGGCTCGGCCTGCCGCCGTCCCGGGTCGTCGACTGCATCGCCGAGTACGGAAACACGTCCGCCGCGACGCTGCCGCTGGCGCTCGCCTTCAGCGAGCGTGAGGGCCTGCTGGAGGTCGGCGATCGCGTCCTGCTGGGGGCCTTCGGCGCCGGTTTCACCTGGGGGGCCACGGTGATCGAGTGGGGCAGGCCGTGAGCGTCGCTGCCCTGCGGGCGACGGCGATCGAGTGGGGCAGGCGGTGAGCGTCGCTGTCCTGCCGGGGACAGAAACCCGGCTCAGTGCGCTCGAGCGGCTGGAGCTGCTGTGCGATCCCGGCACCCTGCAGCTGATCCGTTCTGAGGTGACCTCGCCGGCGATGGGGGATCGCGCGCGCAGCGGCGACGGCGTACTCGGCGGCAGCGGCCAGGTGGACAGCCGTCCGGTGTTCTGCTACGCCCAGGATCCGTCCTTTGCGGGCGGCTCCCTGGGCGAGGCACACGCCGGGACGATCGTCCGCGTGCTCGAGCTGGCCGAGCGGGGCCGCGCTCCGGTGGTCGGGTTCGTCTCCTCGGGCGGCGCCCGGATGCAGGAGGGGGTGGCTGCGCTCGGCGGCTACGGGCGGGTGTTTCACCGCACGGTGGCGCTGTCCGGGCGCGTGCCGCAGATCTCGGTGGTCAGCGGCCTGTCGGCCGGCGGCGGGGCCTATTCGCCCGCGCTCACCGACTGGGTGGTGATGACCGCCCAGGCGAGCATGTTCCTGACCGGTCCGGGAGTTGTCCGTGAGGCGCTCGGCGAGGAGGTCGATGCCGAACAGCTGGGCGGGACGCGCGTGCACCAGCGCAACGGCGTCTGCCACCTGGTCGCCCAGGACGACCTGCACTCCACGCAGCTCGCCCGCGAGCTGCTCTCCTACCTGCCCAGTCACCGCGACCTGCCGCTGCCCACGATCGAGCCGGCGCCGCCGGGCGGCTATGACCCGGGCGCGCTCGTGCCGCGCGAGCCGCGTAAGGTCTATGACGTGCGTGCGGTGATCCGTGAACTCGTCGACGACGGCGATCTGCTCGAGCTCTCCGCCGGGTGGGCCCGCAACCTGGTCACCGCGATGGCGCGGCTCGAGGGCCGGCCGGTCGGTGTGATCGCCAATCAACCGCGCTGCCTGGGCGGCGTGCTCGATGCCGCAAGCTCGGAGAAGGGCGCGCGCTTTGTCTCCAAGTGCAACTCGTTCGGCATCCCACTGCTGGTGCTCGTCGACACCCCCGGCTACATGCCCGGCGTCCGGCAGGAGTCCGCCGGGGTGATCCGTCACGGCGCCTCGCTGGTGCACGCGTTCGCGGAGGCGACCGTGCCCCGGGTCACGGTGATCCTGCGCAAGGCGTTCGGCGGCGCCTACATCACTATGAACTCCAAGGACCTGGGCGCCGATTACGTGTTTGCGTGGCCCGATGCGGAGATCGGTGTGATGGGCGCCAGGCCGGCGGTCGGCGTGATCCATCGCCGCGAGCTGGCCGCCGCGCCGGACCCCGACGCCGAGCGCGATCGGCTGGCGTGGGAGTACGCCCAACAGCAGCTGCGACCGCAACTCGCCGCCAGCGCCGGCCACATCGACGAGCTGATCAGCCCGTCGGACACGCGTCCGCGGCTCGCCTGGGCGTTCGCCTCGCTGGGAGGTCTCCGATGAGCCCGCTCAACGGCGGAGATGTCCTGCTGAGCGGGGCGACCGGTTTTGTGGGCATGGAGGTGCTGGCCCGCTATCTGGAGCGCAGCGACCGCCGGGTGGTCACGCTCGTCCGCGCCGCCGATGACGGGGCGGCACGGGCCCGCGTCGACGCGGTGCTCGAGAACCTGTTCGGCTCTCGCGCTCGGGGCTACCGGGATCGGGTCGACACGTTCGCCGCCGACATCACGGCGCCCGGGCTGGGGATCGACCGCGGGCTGCGCCAGCGGCTGGCCTGCCGGGCGTCGACGATCATCCACAGCGCCGCGTCGGTGTCGTTCACGCTTCCGCTGCCCGAGGCACGGGAGATCAACGTCGCCGGCACGCGGCGGATGCTGGAGCTCGCCGAGCTCGCCCAGGAGTGCGGCGGCCTGGAGTGCTACGGCCACATTTCGACCGCCTACGTGGCAGGGACCCATGCCGGCCGCTTCGCCGAACGCGATTTCGACCTCGGCCAGTCGTTTCGCAACTCCTACGAGCGCTCCAAGTTCGAAGCCGAGCGGCTGGTCCGCTCCCACCGGCTCCCCACCAAGATCCTGCGTCCGAGCATCGTCGTCGGGGATCGCAACAGCGGCTGGACGGCGGCCTTCAACGTGCTCTACTGGCCGCTGCGGGCGCTGTCGCGGGGCCTGTTCGCCGCGATTCCCGCCTATCCCTCGGCGCCGGTGGACGTGGTCTCGAGCGATTACGTCGCCGACGCCGTGTACGCGCTGTGTGAGCGCCGGGGTGGCATCGGCGAGACATACCACCTGACCGCGGGCGCGAACGCGATCACGATTGCGGAGATCCTCGGGCGCGCCAGCCGCTACTTCCGCCGCCCGGAGCCCAAGGTGATCGCACCGGAGGAATTCGACGCGCTGCCGCCCGGCAGCGCGGGCAAGGATTCGGCGCTCGCCGCGGGGCGCGCCTACTTTCCGTACTTCTCGATCGACACCTTGTTCGAGGACAGCGAGACCCGGGCTCGCCTGGAGCCCGAGGGGATCGTGGCCTCGCCGTTGCGCGACTACCTGGACCGGCTGCTGGATTTCGCCACCCTGACGCGCTGGGGCAAGCGGCCGATGACGCGCGTCGACGCCCTGGCCCACTGAGGCGTTTTCGCGCCAGTCTGATCCAGGGCCCCCACCCGGGGGGTTGTCCCCGCCCCGCGGTTGCCCGCTCCGCGCGGCAGGGGCAAGCTGAGGCGATCGACGGGCTTGCCGACACCGCGCGTTTTGCGCCCACCGATCCTGATGCCGTTGTCGCAGCGTCGCTTGCGTGCCCGATCTGCCTGTGCGGCGAGGACGTACGGTGCCACGCGGTGCTGCGGGGCTACGATCCTTCGGTGCAATGTCGGTGCCCCTCATGCGACGCTCGGTGGCGGGTCTACCTGACGCCCGACCAGGCGCTGCGGCTGGCGCTGATGCACCACGCGCACGCGGCATAACCCGGAGCCGGTCGTGAGCTCGGGAGCGTCTGCGGGCGAGCGGACCGGCGTCGGCATCGAGGCGCTCGAGCTGTTCATCGAGGTTCTGTCGCAAGCGGATCCCGGATCGGCGAGCTCGGACTCGTTCTACGACCGGCTGTGCGAAGCGGTCTGCCGGCTGGCGCGGATGCGCCGGGCGATCATCTTCCGCTACGACAGCACGCTACGGCGGGTGCGCGCCGCGGGGGCGCACGGGATGGACGTGCAGCAGTTCGCCAGCGCGCACGTGACCGTGGAGTCGGCGCCGATCGCCGCCCGCGCGCTGCGCGAGGACAAGGTCGTCGAAGCGGTGGGTGACGTCAGCGGGCAGGTGCCCGACGAGTACTCGGCCCTGGTCGCCGAGCCGGTCCGGCTGGTGTGTGCTCCGATGACCGCGGCCGGCCGGGCGATCGGGGTTATCTTGACCGACAGGCTGATGACCAGCCCGCCGCTCGACGACGCCGACCGCAGTCTGCTGTGGACGCTCGGCAAGGCCGCCGCGCTGGCGTCGGTGGCGCGGATCTTCTCGGTCCAGTTCGAGACCGCCCGCCAGCTCGAACACCGGATCGACCTCGCCCGGGAGATCCACGAGGGTGTGATTCAGCGCCTGTTCGGAGTCTCCATGGCGCTCGATGGCGACGGCGAGCTCCCAGCGCCAGCCCGGCAGCGGTGCGCGAGCGAGACCCAGGCGGCGCTGAGCGAGCTGCGGGCCGCGCTGCAGCGCCCGCTCGGCCGGGCTCCGCGGGCCACGCAAACCACGCTGACGGCCGAGGTCGAGCGCCTCTCGCATGCCCACCCGGAACTGGGGCTCGGGCTGGAGGCCTCGACGCCGGTGCCGGCGAGCCTCGAGCCGCTGGCTCAGTCAGTCCTGCGAGAGGCCGTGCGCAACGCATCCAAGCACGCCAAACCGTCTCACGTGACGGTGCGGGTGCGCGATGCCGACGGCGCGTTCGTGCTCGAGGTGGTCAACGATGGCGTCACCCGGACGGCGGCGAAGACCGGCATGGGGCTGCGGCTGGCGGCGCTCGAGGCCTTGCAGAGCGGGGGGGTGGTGGAGTTCGGCGAGCGCGACGCGGGCATCTGGCAGGTGCGGCTGGTGGTGCCGCCAGATGAAGATCGCGATGGTGATGGCTGAGGAGGAGCGCAGTCCCGAGCGCCTGAGCGTGCTGGTCGTCGACGACCACGACGTCGTTCACTGGGGCTTTCGGCTGATGCTCACCCAGCAGCCCTGGGTCGAGCGCTGCCTGAGCGCGCATTCGGGCAGCGAGGCGCTCGAGCTGGCGGTGCGCTACCGGCCCCACGTCGCCTTGGTGGACCTGTTCATCGGCGAGGAGTCCGGAGCAGAGGTGTGCGAGCGGATTCGTGCCGCGCAGCCTTCGACGCGCGTGCTGCTGTTCTCCGGCGCGGGCGAGATCTCGCCCCGTGCCGCCCGGGCCGCCGGCGCCTCGGGTTTTGCCTACAAGGATTGGCCGGCGCGACGGATCGCCGGCGCCGTGCGGCACGTGGGCCTCGGCGGGACGGTGTTCGAGCGCCACGAGCGTCAGGGAGCGCTGGGGCTGTCCGACCGCGAGCGCGCGGTGCTCGAGCTGATGGCCTCGGGGGCCACGAATCCCGAGATCGGTGAGGCGCTTCACCTGTCGCGGCACACCGTCAAGGAGCACTCGAGCGCCCTGTATCGCAAGCTGGGGGTGCGCAACCGCACCGAAGCCGTGCAGCGGGCGCAGCGCCTCGGACTGCTGCGGTGAACCGCATTGCCACTACCGTTCCGGTATGAACCTATTTGACCAATGGATGCCGGTCTAAGCGAGATCGCACGGTTCCTCGCGCAGCGCCCGCCATTTGACTCGCTGGCCCCCGAGGAGCTGGCCGAGGTCGCGGCACAGTCGACGATCGAGTTTTACCTGGCCGGCTCGGTGATCCTGTCCGAGGACGGCGGGCCGGTCACGTTTCTGCGCGTGGTCCACAGCGGCGGCGTGGACATCGCCCACGACGGCCACCTGCTCGACCTGCTCGGTCCCGGAGACACCTTCGGGCAGTCGGCGATGCTGTCCGGGCTGCCGCCGGGATTCGAGGCCCGAGCGTCGGAGGACACGCTCTGCTACCGGATCCCGGTCGCGGTCGCCCGGCCGCTGCTGGACCGCGCCCGGCGGCGCGAGCTGGCCATGGGCACCTCGGAGGGGGGCCAGCCGGTGTCGAAGCTGATCCGCAGCCCGACCGTCACCTGCAAGCCGTCTGAGAGCATCGGGATCGTCGCCGAGCGGATGACCGCGGTGGGCGCCAACTCGGCGATCGTCGAGCTCGACAACGGGGAGATCGGGATCGTCACCGACCGCGACCTTCGCACCCGGGTGCTCGCCGCGGGGCGCACCCGCGGGGCGCGGATCGACTCGGCGATGACCGCTCCGGCCTACGCTGTCTCGCCCGACCGGCTTGGCGCCGAGGTGCTGTACGAGATGCTCGAACGCGGGATCCGCCACGCCCCGGTGGTCTCAGAGCGGGGGCGGCTGGTCGGGGTGCTGGAAGCGGCCGACCTGTTCGCCGCCCAGCCCCGCTCCTGGTTCGGGACGCGCCGGGCGATCGCCCGCGCGAAGAACCTCGATCAGCTCGACGCGGTGGCGCAGGGATTTCCCGGCTTGATGCTCGACCTGCACCGCTCGAGCATCCCGGCGATCGAGCTCGCGCGGGTGCTGTCGGCACTGGTCGATGCGCTCACCTGCCGCGCCGTCGAGCTGGCCCTCAAGGATGCCGAGCTCCCCGAGGAGGGGCTGGTGTGGGTCGCCGTCGGCAGCCAGGCGCGGCGCGAGCTCACGCTCGCCTCCGACCGCCGCGGCGCGCTGGTGCACAGCACGGAGGAGCCTCCGCGGGATGAGTGGCTCCAGGCGCTCGCGCCCGCGCTCGAGCGCTTCGGCGTGCACGGGCCGGTGATCGCCCACGACGCCGAGGGCTGGACCCGCGCGGCGGCCGAAGACGACGAGCTCGCGCTCTCGGTGCTCGCCGACCGGCGCGCGCTGTGGGGGACGCCGGTGGAGCCGCTCCCGGTCGCCGACGGCGCCGCACAGGGAGCGGTTGCTGGAGGCCCTCGCCGCCCACGCCTTCACCCACGGCCTACCGACCGGCTTCGACGCCGACTCGGTCCTGCGTCTCGACGGCCGGCGCAGCGACAAGCTCGACATCCGGCATGCGGCGATCATCCCGATCGCCGCGATCGGGCGCTGGGCGGCGGCGGTCGCCGGCAGCGAGGAGGTCTCGACCCCCGAGCGCCTGCGGGCGGCGGCCGCCGAGGGAGTGCTGGCGAGGCCCAAGCCTCGACGCTCGCCGAAGCCTTCGAGCTCGCGCTCGAGCTCCGGATCGTCCACCAGCTCGAACAGCTCGCCGCCTCGCAGCCGCCCGACGATCTGCTCGATCCGGCCGCGCTCAGCCCGCTCACCCGCGGTTATCTGCGCGATGTCTTCCGGGCCGTGGGAACCGTGACCCGAGAGCTCGCCCCGTGAGGCTGCGGGCTCCTGTGAGGCGGCGCGGCAGTCGCGACGCGTCGCCGAGCGCTTCGCCAACGCGGGGCAGCCCGCGGCCGACACCCCGTGGCGGCGAGGCCCTGTGGTGCGCGGTCGACCTCGAGTTGACCGGGCTCGATCCTCGCAGCGACGAGATCGTGGCGATCGGGGCGGTGCCGATCAGCGACGGGCAGCTGATCCTCGGCGAGGCGTTCTATACCCTGGCGCGCCCGGACCGGCCGCCGAAGACCCCGGCCGTGCTGATCCACAAGCTGCGCTCGGTGGACCTGGCCACCGCCCCACCGCTGACCGAGGCCATCAACCGGCTGCTCGAAGTGCTCGCCGGGCGGGTGCCGGTCTTCCACACCGCGCTCGTGGAACAGACCTTCCTCGGTCGCGAGCTGCGCCGCCGGGGCGTTTCGCTGCCACGCGACGCCGATACCGAGGCGCTCGGGCGCGCCTGGCTGCGCGAGCGCGACGGGGCGGCGCCGTCCGGGCTCTCGCTGACGCGGCTCGCTTCGCTGCTCGGCCAGCCGGCCGAGCCCCCGCACCACGCGCTCGGCGACGCGCTGACGACCGCCAAGGCGTTCATCGCGCTGGCGACGCACCTCGACGTGGTCCGGCCGCAGACGGTCCGCTCGCTGCAGGAGATCGAACCGGTGGTGCGGGGCGGGGCCCGGCGATTCGGGCCCGGTTAGCGCAGGCGCTCAGTACAGCTGCAGGTAGCGGTCGAGCTCCCACTGGGTGATCTGCTCGTGGGCCGCCTGGGCCTCGCGCTCCTTGCACTCGATGAAGTAATCGATGTAGTCGCCGCTGCGGGTCTTGCCAAAGCCGGCCCGCAGGGCGTCGTCCTTGGCCAGCTCGCGGGTCGCATCGAGCAGGTTCGCCGGTAGCAGCTCGATCCCCTGTGCCTGGCGCTCGGCGGCGCTGAGCGTGTACAGGTTGGCCGAGTTGGGCTCGCCGGGGTCCAGGCCGCGCTCGATCCCGTCAAGCCCCGCGACCAGCATCGCCGTGGCGGCCAGGTACGGGTTGCACGAACCGTCGACCGTGCGGTCCTCGATCCGGCCGGGGGCCGGAACGCGGAGCATCTGGGTGCGGTTGTTGTAGCCGTAGGTGATATACGCCGGCGCCCAGGTCGCGCCGCTGGTCGGCGCGCCCACGACCAGCCGCTTATAGGAGTTGACCGTCGGTGCGGTGATCGCGATATACGCCTTGGCGTGCTCCTTCAGCCCACCGATGAAGTTGTAGGCGAGGTCGGAGAGCCCCAGCCCGCGCGGATCCTTGCCCGGCGCGCGGTCGAACAGGTTCTGGTTGCCCTTCCACAGGCTGACGTGGAAATGGGCGCCGTTACCGGTCAGATGCGCGAACGGCTTGGGCATGAAGGTGGCGATCAGGCCCCGCTGCTGGGCGAGCGACTCGACCATGTAGCGGAAGAAGATCGCTCGATCGCAAGTGGTCAGCGCATCGGTGAACTGGAAGTTCTGCTCGAACTGACCGTTGGCGTCCTCGTGGTCGGTGGCGTAGTTGTCCCACCCCATCTCGGTCACCGCCTTGGAGACCTCGGAGACGAAGTCCAGGCTCCGGGTCAGCGCCCGCATGTCGTAGCAGGGCAGGTCGAGGGTGTCGAGCGGGTCGGCGATTTCGATCTTGCCGTCGTCGGTGCGGCGCACGAGGAAGTACTCGAGCTCGGCTCCGATCCGCAGCTCGTAGCCCATCTCCTTGGCGCGCTCCAGGGCGTGGCGCAGGATCGTCCGCGGGCAGTAAGGCCACTCTTCCCCCTCGACGGTGACGTTGCAGGCAAACCGCGCTACCGTGGGGCGCCAGGGGAGGATCGTCAGCGTGGTCAGGTCGGGCATGGCGATCATGTCGGGGTCGTGGGGGCCCTGACCCAGGTCGCCGGCGGCGAACCCGGCAAACCCCGCTCCTTCGGTCATCAGGTCGTCAAGGTGGTGCGCAGGGACCAGCTTGGCGCTGGGCTTGCCGTGCATGTCGACGAACTGCGCGAACAGAAACTCGATTTTTGCGTCTTTGACGATCTTGCGGACGTCGTCTTCATTTTTTGGTGGTTTGGGCATGGGTGCAGGTATATCCGCCCGGACAGGTCAGGCACAATGGATGCAGGCACCGAGTTAGGGGTATCGGAAATGTGCGCCGCGCACATACCAGATCCAATCGCAATGGCAATCAGGGCAGATCCGGCGGCATCGGCAGATGCCGAGCTTCACGACCTTCGCGAAGAGAACCGCACGCTGTACGGCGTCATCAAGCTGGTCTCCTCGCCGCTGGAGCTGGCGCCGATGCTCCAGGGAGTCGTCGACCTGGCGACCGAAGCGACCGGCTGCCACGCCTGCTTCATATACCTGCTCGAGGGCTCGCGGCTGACGATTCGGGCGGCCTCGCCGGTGTTCGGTGAAGCGGTCGGCAACGTCCAGTTCTCGGTCAACGAAGGCCTGACCGGCTGGGTCGCGCGCCACCGCACGCCGGAGTTCATCCGCGACCGGGCCATGGAGGACCCGCGGATGAAGTTCATCCCGCTCCTGCAGGAGCAGCGCTTCCAGTCGATGGTGGCGGTCCCGATCCTGTCCCGTGCCGGGGAGACGATCGGCGTGATCGTGCTCCATACCGAGGCCCCGCACGAGTTCGCCGAGGGCACGCTGAAGCTGCTCGTCCACATCGCCTCGCTGGTGTCGGGCGCGATCGAGAACGCGCAGCTCTATGACCAGGAGCGCCGGCGTGTGGGCGCGTTGACCGGCCTGTCCGAGCTGGCTCAACAGGTCGCCGACGCGACCGATGCCGTGGAGCTGGGTGCGATCGTGGCCGGCGGCTCGGTGAGGCTGTTGGGGGCCGACGTCTGCCAGCTGTTCCGTCTGGCGCCCAACGGCGATTCGATGCAGCTGCTGGCGTCGATCCCCGAGGCGCTGCCCCCGCCATCGATGAGCTCGGTCTCGGACCTGATGCTCGCCGGGCTCGATGGCCGCGGTCGCCGTCCCAACGCGAAGGCAATGTGGCCGTCAGTACGGGTGGGCGACCTGCTGGTGACGCCGCTCGCCGCCGGCGGGGAGCGGGTGGGGCTTCTGTGCGCCGCTTCCTATTCGCAGCCGGCGTTCGGCGAAGAGGCCGCCGAGATCGCCCGGGCGATCGCCAACCTCGCGGCGGTGGCGATCAAGCGCGCTGAGCTGATCGAGGACCTCACCAACGCCAACATCATCAAGGACCTGTTCGAGTTGCTCGCCGCGGGCGCGACCACGCTCGCCGCCGCCAAGGCGGCAGAGGTCCGCTGCGATCTGACGGCTCCCTACCTGATGGTGTGCGCCGAGCCGGCGGGCGCGCGCGAGCAGGCCTCGGGGGAATGGCGGATCACGGCGGAGGCGCTCGGGCGGGGGCTCGCCGAGCTCGTGCCCCGGTCGGCGATCGAGGCCGGACCCGGACCGGTCAGGGCGCTGCTGACCTTCGGGCAGGGACAACGTCCGACGATCGACGGGCTGCTGCGCGAGTGTCGCGAGCTGGGCCAGCAGACCGGCGCGGCGATCGGCGTCAGCGAGCCGCGGGAGTCGCCCGCCGACGCTTCGCGTGCCTACCGGGAGGCGCGAGACGCGGCCTCGATCGCTCGGGCACTGCTGCGCGACGGCGGCGCGATCGCCTACTCCCAGGTGGGCGCGTACCGCTACCTGGTCCAGATCGGTCCCGACGACGCACCGCGCGACCGTATGCGCGCGGCGGTCGACCTGCTGATCGACTACGACCGCAAGCGCCGCACAGCCCTGCTTGACACGCTCGAGCGCTACCTGTCGGAGCGCCGCAGCGTGATCGAGAGCGCGCGCGCGCTGTTCGTGCATCCGAACACGCTGCGCCAGCGCCTGGGGCGGATCGAGCAGCTGACCGGCCTAAAGCTCGACGAGGACGATCTGCTGTCGTTGGAGCTGGCGATCAAGCTGGCGCGGCTCCACGGCCGCCCGGACGCCGGCTAGCCCCGCGGACCGTCATCCTCGTCGACCGCGAGGAACACCGGCACCTTCCCCCTCATCGACCACCAGGAACACCGGCACCTTCGCCCGCCGGCGGACCCGCTGGGGCTCCTGGGACCACATGAAGTCGCCGAGCGCTCGGTTGCGGTCCGGGTCGGCGGCCATCACGATCGCGTCGCAGCCCGCGATCAGCGCCTCTTCGCAGATCCGCTTGGTCGCCTTGCGGGTTCCGAACACGTGACCATCGGCGTCGATGCCCTTGCGTCGCAGCCGGGCGACCGCCTTGCGCACGATCTCGCGCTGCTCCGCCCATTCGCGCTTGGTCGGTAACAGGCCCGGGAACCGGCATTCCGAACGAGACCCCGTGGACGCGGGCGATCGAGAAGACCCGCACGCTGGCGCCTGACGGCGTCGCCAGCTCGAGCACCCGGTCGATCGCCGCGCGCGGGATCGGCCGCCCTTCGGTGGCGAGCAGGATCCGCTCGAATTCCTGCTGCTCCGGCATGACAGCAATTGTTGTCAAAGCCGCGGGCTGGCGCATGCAGCTAAGAGCTGCCAGGAACAGCTAGGGCCGGCGCCGCAGCTACGGACTGGCGCGCGCGCCTTCCGCCGCCGACACCGTCGGCGTCTCCGGCGCCCGTTCTCGCCTGTCCTCGCGTTTCTTGCGCCACCAGTACAGCGGCAGGTAGGTGAGCAGCACCGCCCAGCCGATGAAGTAGTAGACGAGCGTCTTGCGTCCCGGCCGCATTGCACGTGCAGGACGCATATACCGGACCGCCGTAGAAGTAGATGATCGCGTAGAACCCGGCGATCGCCAGCGCCACGTACTTCATCCACTCGGGAAGCCTGAACGGCCTGCGCAGGTTCGGCCGGTGCTTGCGCAGCAGGTAGTAGCCGACCAGCACCGGGAGGAACGAGGCCAGGTAGCCGACGTTGGAGAACGTGTAGATCTCGACCGCGCCGCCCATGAACACGACCGCGATCGAGCAGGCGACGTTGAACATCATCGAGCGGTCCGGCACCCCGTGCTTGTTGGTGTGCTGGAAGAAGCGCGGGAACTGGCCGTCGGTCGACATCTGGTGCAGCGACCGCGCCGTCCCGGTGATCGCATTGAGCGCCGACAGGATCAGCGCCAGGATCAGCATGAGCGCGATCAGCCAGTTGAGCAGGTTGGAGCCCGCGCCGGTGCCGAACACCTTCGCGCTGAAGTGGACGAAGATCGTCTTCGGGTCGACCAGCGCCGCGTTGCCGAGCGCGGCGTTGCCAAGCACGATCACGAACGCCAGCGGGATCATCGTGTAGATGAACAGGCCGTAGCCGCCCTCGAGGTTCATCGCGATCTTCGCGTCGCGGTCGGGGTCGCGCGTCTCGCCGATGTAGCACGCCGCCGCCTCCATGGCGATCACGTTCCAGGTCAAGAGGAACGAGAACGCGATGTACAGCGTCAGCCACCCGTGCCCGAAGGCGGGCGCGAAGAAGCCCGAGCCGTTGACGTGGTGGAAGCCCGCCAGGTTGTTGAAGTCGACCGCCGAGGGATTGAAGATCCACGAGATCGCCAGAAACGTCAGCGGGATCATCGACAGCATCGCCAGCGTCGTCGCGAACACTGTCCCGAAGCGAAGCCCCATGTAGGCGGGAATGAACAGCGCCAGGATCCCGACGATCGAGATGATCAGCGTCCACCACGCGATCGGCGTGTGGATCGGCGTGAACCCGGCCGTCGAGAGGTGGAAGCGGTCGACGATGTAGAACGAGGCCAGGATCATGTTCAGCGGCGCGACCGGGAACCACCCGAGCCAGTACGCCCACGCGGTGAAGCCGTTTACGTGCTCGGCGAAGCGGGGCCACCTGTCCCGGTAGGCCGGGTAGGCGTACGAGGGCGAGCCGCCAGAGCGGTCGGGCATCATCGCCGACAGCTCGGCCAGGAACAGGCACAGCAGGTAGCCGGTGATCGTGATCACGATGATCACCGGGATCGAGGAAGCTCCCAGCGAGGTCACCATCACCGGCGCGATCCCGGTCACCAGGATCGTGCCGGCGAGCCCGATTACGAAGGCTCCCCACCAGTTCGTGGTCTTCGGAAGACCACCGCCCACATACTTGAGCTCGTCTTCGTACTCTCCGGGCGCTGCGACTTCGTCCGGCATTAGTCCTCCACCTCCGCTGCTGAGTTCCCTGGCATTACCCTGACACGTCGGGTCTCGCCTGCAAGGCGCGATGCGAACACAATTGAAGCGCACGACATGGACGACTTGGACACATTCCTCGCCAAGCATCCCCCGTTCAACGCGCTCGACCCCGAGGAGCTGAAAAAGCTCTCATCCCAGGCGACCGAACACGCCTTTGCGACCGGCGAGGACGTGCTCGTGGAGGACGGCGCGCCGACCTCCGGGCTGTGGGTCGTGGTGACCGGCTCGATGGGGCTGGTCCACGAGGGGGAGCTGATCCAGGTGCTCGAACCGGGCGAGTGCTTCGGCCATCCCTCGCTGCTGACCGGGATGGCGCCGGCGTTCACGGTCCGCTCCCGCGAGCCGTCGACGTGCGCGCTGTTCGAACCGGCCGCCGCGCGCCGCCTGCTGGGCACCGAGGCCGGCGTGGCCTACGTCGCGCAGTCGATGCGCAAGCGCATGACCGGCGCCGGGCATACGGTCCACGGCCTGCACGAGGTGGGCACCACGCCGGTCGCGGCGATCATGCGCCCGGCGAACTTCTGCGACCCCGACGCGCCGGTGCGCGAAGCGGTGGAGCGGCTGGGCAAAGGCGGCGTCTCGGCACTGCTCGTGGAGCTCGCAGGACGGCGAGCTGGGGATCGTGACCGATGCCGAGGTGCGCAACAAGGTGGCCAGCGACGGCCTGTCCGGCGACGCCCCGGTGAGCACGATCGCCCGGGCCCCGGTCCCAGCGGTCCCCGCAGGGCAGCTGGCGATCGAGGCCACCGTCGACATGCTGGCGGCCGGCGTGGAGCACATGGTGGTGCGCGACGGCGGTCGCGTGTGCGGGATCCTGTCGGCCGCCGACCTGCTGGGGCTCGACGCGCACAGCCCGATCGCGCTGCGGCACACGATTCTCGAAGCCCGAAACGAACAGGCGCTGGTGGGCGCGGTATCCCAGCTGCCCGCGCTGTTTCTGGCGCTCTCGCGCGCCGGCGTGCCGTCGCGCGATCTCGGCCGGGTGCTCAGCCTCCAGCACGACGCGGTGGTGGCCCGGCTGGTGGACTTCTCGATCTGGACGCACGGGCCGGCGCCGCTGCCGTGGGCCTGGCTCGATCTGGGCAGCGCCGCCAGGCGCGAGTTCACGCTGGCCTCCGACCAGGACAACGCACTTGCCTACGGCAATCCCGAGCCCGATCAAGGCGGCGCCGTGGACCATTACTTCGAGCGTCTGGGGTCCGACGTCAACGATGGCCTCGCCAGGTGCGGGATCGGCGTCGACAACAACGGCGTGCTGGCGGGCAGGCGGCTGTGGCGGATGTCAAAGGCGGCCTGGCTGCAGACGTTCGACGAGTGCTTTCGCGAGCCCGACGAATCGCACCTGATCCGTGCCACGGTCGCGTTCGACCTGCGGCCGACCGCCGGCGGGCTCGACCTCGGCGCCGAGCTCACCGCGCGGGTGCGGGCCGCGCGCGACTACCCCCAGTTCATGCGCCTGCTGGCCCGTTCGGCGACCGGCTTTCAGCTCGCGCTCAATTTCCGGGGCCAGCTCGCGACCGAGCGCGGGGGGGACCACGCGGGCCGCATCGACGTCAAACAGCACGCGATCATCCCGCTCGTCAACCTGGTCCGCTATTACGCCCTGGCGACCGGGGTGACGATCTCGCCGACACTTGACCGGCTCGAGGCGATCACCAGCGCCGGCGGTCTCGGGCGCGAGGATGGCGACGCGCTCAGAGAAGCATTCGAGGTGATAACCCGGGTGCGCTTCGCCCACCACGCGGACCTGATCGCCGCCGGCTCGCCGGCGGACAACCTGATCGATCCAGGTCAGCTGGCCCCGATCGCCCGCACTGACCTGCGCGAAGCGCTGAACGTGGTCAAACGGGCTCAGAAACGGGTCAATGCGTCGGCCCCGATCGCCCGCTGAGCGGCGCCGCTAGCACCCGAATGAAGTAGTGCGGGCCTCCATATTGGCGCCCCAAAGTGTGCGCGTAGACGCCATGTTCGCGCCGCCCACGACGATCTACATTGAAGAGCATGTGTGGTATCGCAGGGCTTTACATAAAGAACGAGGCGCTCGAGCCCGAGCTGGGGGCGTGCCTGGCGGACATGCTCATCCAGCTCGAGTCTCGTGGTCCCGACAGCGCCGGCGTGGCCTTCTACCGCAACCCGGTGCCGAGCGGCTGGTGCAAGGTGTCGCTGCATTCGCCGGCTCCCGACCCCGCCTGGAAGGCGCTGGCGGGTGAGCTCGAGCAGCACTTCGAGGACGCGTCGTTGGCCGGGGTGCGCGCCACCCACGCGGTGTTCGTGGTCGCCGCCGACGCCGATGAGGTGGAGGCGTGGTTGAGCGTCGCGCACCCTGAGTTCACGTTGATGAGCGCCGGCGCCACGATCGAGATCTACAAGCAGATCGGTCTTCCCAGCGACTTCGTCGCGCACTTCTCGCTGCGCCAGATCGGCGGCAGCCACGCGCTGGGCCACACCCGGATGGCGACCGAGAGCAGGGTCACGACCGAGCACTCGCACCCGTTCTCCACCGGCCTTGACCTATGCCTGGTCCACAACGGGTCGTTGTCGAACCACAACCGCCTGCGGCGCACGCTGCAGCGCGAGGGGATGCACTTCCGCACTGACAACGACAGCGAGGTCGCTGCCGGGTATCTGACCTGGCGGATGCGCGAAGGCGCCACGCTCGAGCAGGCGCTCGAGGGCTGCATGGACGACCTCGACGGCTTCTACACGTTCGCCGTGGGCACCGCGGACGGGTTCGCGGTCCTGCGTGATCCGATCGCCTGCAAGCCGGCGGTGATGGCCGAGACCGACGACTGGGTGGCGATCGCCTCCGAGTACCGCGCGATCGCGGTGCTGCCGGGCGCCGACGACGCGGTCAACTGGGAGCCCGAGCCGGGCCACGTCTACAGCTGGGGCACCGTCGGAGTGGCCTGATGGCGACGCCCGAGGTTCTCCCCGGTGCGGTGCTGTGTTTTGATCTGAAAAACGAAAGCGTGCGCGAGCTCAACCGCCGCCTGCACCTCGCGGACACGGTGGGGCGCGTACGTGTGCTCAACCCCGGCGGCAAGCACAGCATCGCGGTCGGCCTCGACGCGCCCTACGAGGTCGAGATCGAGGGCCACGTCGGCTACTACTGCTCGGGGATGAACAAGCTCGCCACGGTCCGGATCGCGGGCAACTGCGGCGTCGGCGTGGCCGAGAACATGATGTCGGGGACGGTGATCGTGGAGGGCAGCGCCTCCCAGTCCGCCGGGGCCACGGCCCGGGGCGGGCTGCTGGTGATCAACGGCGACGCCTCGGCCCGGTGCGGGATCTCGCTCAAGGGCGCCGATGTCGTGGTCCGCGGCTCGGTCGGCCACATGAGCGCGTTCATGGCCCAGAAGGGGTGCCTGGTGGTGTGCGGCGACGCCGGCGACGCGCTGGGCGATTCGCTGTATGAGGCGCATCTCTACATCCGCGGCTCGGTGGCCAGCCTGGGCGCCGACTGCATCGAGAAGGAGCTCCGCGACGAGCACGCCGAGGAGCTGCGCGGCCTCCTCGCGCGAGCCCAGATCGACGAGGACGTGTCGGAATTTCGCCGCTACGGCTCCGCACGCCAGCTCTACAACTTCAAGGTCGACAACCTGGGGGCTTATTAAAGTGGCGGACGGCTCCGAAAACGGCGCCCGCGTCGCCGGCGGCTGGCATCCCGGCCTGCGCGAGTCGGCGACCTTCGACCGCAACGTGATCGCCGAGATCCAGCGGGCCGCCCGCGAGGGCATGTACGACATCCGCGGCTTCGGCGCCAAGCGCCGCGTGCCGCACTTCGACGACCTTTTGTTCCTCGGCGCCAGCGTCTCGCGGTATCCGCTCGAGGGCTACCGGGAGCGCTGCGGGACCGACGTGACGATCGGCACCCGGTTCGCCCGGGAGCCGATCGAGCTCGACATCCCGATCACCATCGCGGGCATGAGCTTCGGGGCCCTGTCGGGCAACGCCAAAGAGGCGCTCGGGCGCGGCGCGACCGAGGTGGGCACCTCGACCACGACCGGCGACGGCGGGATGACCGAGGAGGAGCGCGGCCACTCGAGCAAGCTCGTCTACCAGCTGCTGCCCTCGCGCTATGGCATGAACCCCGACGATCTGCGCCGCGCCGATGCGATCGAGGTCGTGGTGGGTCAGGGGGCCAAGCCCGGCGGCGGCGGGATGCTGCTCGGCCACAAGATCTCAGACCGCGTCGCCGAGATGCGCGACCTGCCCAAGGGCATCGACCAGCGCAGCGCCTGCCGGCACCCCGACTGGACCGGGCCCGACGACCTGGAGATCAAGATCGAGGAGCTGCGCGAGATCACCGACTGGCGGGTCCCGATCTACGTCAAGGTCGGGGCCACCCGCACGTTCTTCGACGTCGCCCTGGCGGTCAAAGCCGGGGCCGACGCGATCGTGCTCGACGGGATGCAGGGCGGCACGGCCGCCACCCAGGAGGTGTTCATCGAGCAGGTCGGGATCCCCATCCTGGCCGCGATCCCCCAGGCCGTGGAGTCGCTCGTGGAGCTGGGGATGCACCGTCAGGTACAGCTGATCGTGTCGGGCGGGATTCGCACCGGCGCCGACGTGGCCAAGGCCCTGGCGCTGGGCGCAGACGCCGTCTCGATCGGGGTGGCGGCGCTGATCGCGCTGGGCGACAACGCGCCCGAGCACGATGCGGAGTACGCCAGGATCGGCTCGGCCGCCGGCTACTACGACGACTACCAGGCCGGCCTCGATCCGGCCGGGATCTCCACCCAGGAGCCCGAACTGGCCGCCCGCCTGGATCCGGTCGAGGGCGGCCGGCGGCTGGCCAACTACCTGCGGACGCTGACCTTGGAGGCGCAGACGCTGGCGCGCGCCTGCGGCAAGTCGCACCTGCTCAACCTGGAGCCCGAGGATCTGGTCGCACTGACGATCGAGGCCGCGGCCATGGCCCGTGTGCCGCTGGCCGGGACGAGCTGGATTCCGGGCCTGTCGGGCTCGAGCTAGCTCGGCTAGGTCTCGACCTCCCGCCCGTCCTCGCCCCACATGACGTGGAACGTCCCGGCGCGGTCGGCGCGATGGTAGGTGTGCGCGCCGAACAGGTCGCGCAGGCCCTGGATCAGGCTCGCCGGTCCCCGGGCGCGGCGGTAGCCGTCGTAGTAGGCCAGCGACGAGGAGAACGCGGGGGTGGGGATTCCCAGCTCCGCGGCTCGGGCGACGATCCGCCGCCAGGGGTCCTGGGCCTCGGCCAGCGCGCTGGCGAAGAACTCGGCCAGCATCAGGTTCGACAGCGCCGGCTGCTCGTCGTAGGCCTCGCGGATGCGATCCAGAAAGCGGGCCCGGATGATGCAGCCGCCGCGCCAGATCGTGGCCATCGCGCCGAGGTCGATCTTCCATCCCTCGGCCTCGGCGGCGGCAGCCATCTGCGCGAAGCCCTGCGCGTAGGAGACGATCTTTGACGCGTACAGCGCGTGCCCGAGGTCGTCGACGAGGCTGGCGTCGGTTGCGCCGTCGGCAGTCGGGCCGGCCAGGCGCTCGGCGGCGGCGGTGCGCTGCTCCTTGAGCGCGCTGAGCGTGCGGGCGAACACGGCTTCGGTGATCCCGGTCAGCGGCACGCCGAGCTCGAGCGCGTTCTGCGCGGTCCAGCGTCCGGTGCCCTTCTGCTCGGCGGCATCGAGGATCACGTCGACGAGCGGCTTGCCGGTGGACTGGTCAGTCTTTGACAGCACCCGTGCGGTGATCTCGATCAGAAACGACTCGAGCTCACCGTCGTTCCAGCGGCGGAACTGCTCGGCTGTCTGCTCGACCTCGAGGCCGGCGCCGTGGCGCAGCAGGTCGTAGCTCTCGGCGATCAGCTGCATGTCGGCGTACTCGATGCCGTTGTGAACCATCTTCACGTAGTGGCCGGCGCCGTCGGGACCGACATAGGTGCAGCACGGGGTGCCCTCGACCTGCGCGGCGATCGCCTCGAAGATCGGCTTGACCGATTCGTCGTAGGGCTCGCGGTCGCCGCCGGGCATGATGCTCGGCCCGTTCAGCGCGCCCTCCTCGCCGCCCGACACGCCCACGCCGAGGAAGTGGATCCTCTCCTGCGCCAGCTTGGCGTGGCGGCGCTGGGTGTCTCGGAAGTTGGCGTTGCCGCCGTCGATCACGATGTCGCCGGGATCGAGGTTGGGGACGATGTCGTCGATCACCGCGTCGGTCGCCGCGCCGGCCTGGACCATGCTCATCAGCACGCGAGGCGGTGTCAGCGCATCGACCCAGTCGCTCACCGACTCGTACCCGCTCAGCGGTCCCTCGGAGCCGTGCTGGTCCATGAACCGGTCAGTGCGGCTGGCGGTGCGGTTGTGAACCGCGACCGGGATCTGGTGATGGGCGACGTTGCGAGCGAGGTTTGCGCCCATGGTCGCCAGACCGGTGACGCCGAAATGTCTGTCAGATGAGCTCATCGTGGGACCGTAGCGCGCCTGCGGCCGGGCCCGAGAAGGGACGGACCGCAGCCGATGCCGCGGTCCGTCGGGGTCTTTGGGGGGCGGATCTGAGCTTGTCCGCGCGCGGCCAGGCTTACTTAGGAGCCGGCCGCGACTGGGTCGCCGGCGTTTGTCTTGCCCGACGTGGGCGACTCGGAGCCTTCGATGGTCTTGGGCTCGGAGGCGCCACCGCCGACGCTGATCGCGACCTTGCGCGGCTTGCGCTGCTCGGGCTTGGGGATCCGGATCTCGAGCACGCCGCGGTCGAAGTTGGCCTTGACGCCCTCCGGATCGACGCCTTCGGGCAGGGTGAGCGAGCGTGAGAATGCGCCGAAGGCGCGCTCGATTCGGTAGTAGCCCTCGCTGCGGGTGTCGTGCTCGGTCTTGCGCTCGCCCGAGACCGTGAGCACGTTGTCCTGAAACTCGATGTTGACGTCGGCGTCTGAGAGGCCGGGAAGATCGGCACGCAGCACGTAGCTGTCGGCGGTCTCGACCAGATCCATCGGCGGAATCCATCTCGTAGCGCTTCCGCGGGTGGATTGCCCCGGGGAGTCGAACAGCGTGTTGAAGAGCCGGTTCATCTCGTTCTGGATCGTGTTCAGTTCACCGATCGGCTCCCAGCGGATCATTGCCATGGACGCCACCTCCTTCAAGGTTTGCCACACGATGGTATGCCATGAGCATTATGAAATCTCAGTCGCTGTATGTCAAGTATGGAATAGTGGCACCGCGCACCTGGATCGTGAGGATCAGGTCGCCGGGAGGACGCCCGGGCCGCCGGTTGGCCCGGGGAATCCGGAGCCGCTGACCGTGGTGGGTGCCGGCGGGCAACTCGATCCAGTTCCCTCGTGCGTCACTCAGTCTCAGCGGCACGCTTGCGGCGAGCGCGGCCTCCTGCGGGGAGAGCTCGAGGATCGCCTCGGCGTGTGCCGGCAGAGGATGGGCTGGCCCTGTCGCGGCGCTCGCGCGCGGCGCTTGTGCGGCTGGTCGTGTCGGGGCGGCCGCGTCTGGCGCGCGTGGGGCTGGCCAGGCGATGGTCGTAGTTGGCGCGACGCTCGGGGTCGTGCAGTACCTCGTAGGCCTCTGACACCGCTCTGAAGCGATCCGCGGCGGCGCTCTGTCCGCTGATGTCGGGGTGGTGCTCGCGCGCCAGGCGGCGATAGGCGCGGTGGATCTCCTGCGCGCTGGCATTGCGGGGGACGCCGAGCACGCGGTAGTAATCAGCGCCGATGACGATCCGTCGCGGCTCGCTCAACGCAGGATCCTCTCAGGGCGGGGACTGGAATCGGCGATCCCCTGCCGCGCGTGACCGCCTCCGGGCGGCTTCGCGCACCGCGGCGACCATGGTGAGTTTCCCCTCATTTACCCGTCCGGCGAATGCATCTCCATCACTTTGCGGTCGTTCCGGCGGCCGCGCGGAGCTTTGCCAGCGCTCGCTGCTCGATCTGGCGCACTCGTTCGGCGCTCAAGCCCAGGCGATCGCCGACCTCGCGCAAGGATTGCTCGGGCCCGTCGAGGCCGTAGCGGCTGCGCAGCAAGCCGCGCTCGCGCTCGTTCAGGCTGGCCATCAGAGCCCTCACCTGCTCGATCTCGCTGTGGTCCAGCAACTGCTCATACGCGTCGGCGGCCAGCGGGTCGACCAGCAGCTCGCCGAAGGTGCCCAGCTCCCCATCGGGTCCGGGCATCGGCTCATCCAGCGACTGCGGGATCCGCTCCGCCGAGAGCAGGTCGCTCACCTGCTCGCGGCTCAGCCCCGTATCGGCGGCCAGCTGCCCGCCGGTCGGCTCATGGCCGTGGCGCTGGACAAATTCATTATGGGCGCGCTTGAGCTGCGCGAGCTGGCGCAGCGTGCGGTCGGAGAGCACCAGCGGGCGCGTCAGCTCGGAGACCAGCTGCTGCATCGCCTGGCGCACCCACCACGACGCATACCCCCAGAACGGCACCTCGAGCTCGGGGTCATAGCGCTCCAGCGCCCGCAGCAAGCCGACCACGCCTTCCTGCAAAAGCTCGACGCGGGTGATGCTCTGAGAGCCGCGGTACACCCGCGCAACTCCGGCGATCAGCGGCAAAAACGCCTCCACCAGCTCCTCCCGCGCCCGCCGATCGCCGTCTTTGGCGGCCCGCACCAGCCGGCGCTCGACCGCCGGCGGCAGCCGTGGACCGTCGCTGAGCCCGCGCAGGTAGCTGGCCGAGCTCGTCGCACCGCCAGGAAGCTCACGCCTCAGCTCGTGCGCGAGCTGTGTATCGAGGTCTCGAGCCTGCTGCGACTCGGATTCCAGAGCCTCGCTCTCAACCTGAGTGATCACGTCCCTGTCGGTGCTCATCGCCAGCTCGGCATCGATCTCGATCGCGGCGCCGGTATCGACGGCGGCCAGCGCCGCCGACACAGCTTCACGATCCATAAGCATGGCGCTCGCTGGCTGTCTCGAGGCGTGAAGGCCCCGGCCGCGTGGCTCAGCTACCGAATTTCGCCCGCCGAAGGACAACGACTCGCCGTGAACCCGTGGGCCAGCGTACCCAGCCGATCCGCCACCGACGACCAGCAGCTGCCATTCCGACCCTCCTTTCCAAACTCCGTGATCCAACGCGCCGACGCGACGCCCCCGCCAGACACAGGGGCGGAGCCGGGACCGGTCACCTCTACTGGAGGCTGTGGGTAGCGAACCCGTCTACCCCGAAACCGCAGGCCCCGGCTCCGCCTAAACGAAGGAGCCGCCTTTCTGATATGTCGCTTACCTCTCTGCCCACCTAAATAGGCCGCCGGGCGCGATTGTCAAGACCCCCTTCGCAGCGCCTCCGGATGCGGAGATCGCCGCGGCCCGGCGGCGGTGACCCGGAGGCTGTCGAGGATCGAGGCCAGCCGGGCACGCGTGCGGCGGCTCGCCGCGGGTCCGAGGTAGACCTCGATCTGGAACCCCCGTCCCGCGTCTCGGAAGTCGAACTCATCGCTGGGACCCATGCAGGTGTGGCGGGTCGGTCTGAACGATCTGATCGCGAAGCGTGCCGGGCGCCGCGGGGTGCGCCGTACCCAGGAGTACTCCCACACGAACAGAAACGCACCGTCGCGAGGGAAGCGCTCGACGTTCGGGAACCCGCACGCGCACGTGTGACGCGACAGCTTGACTTCGAAGTTGGCCACCGCCAACCGGGGGATGGGGTCGACAACGTCGCTCAGCCAGCCCCGGCGGACGTGCCAGCCGGGCGGCACGCGGATGCTGACCCCGCCGCCGACGTCGACTCGCTGAGCGTATGCGCGGCTGGGACTGCTTGCGGCAGAGGCCGCCGCGACCACCGAGGCCGTCGCCAGCAGCACAGCGAGCGCGAGCTTGCGCATACCCGCACTACGTGCGCCGCCGTCGGACAGGTCCCGACCGGCTTCAGCCCCGAAGGCGCTCGGCGGTCTCCGGATTCGCCGGGAAGAAGGCCTCGACTGACAGCTCTGAGACGGTCACGTCGGCGGCCGTCCCCAACGTGGTGATGGTGCTGAAGAAGGCAAGCTCGCCGCCGTCGCCAGCCGACGCAGCAGGTAGCCGTTTCTTACCCGTCTCCTACGCACTTAAGACGTTGGCCGGCGATCGTTGGCGCACGCCACGCAAAGGAGGTGAAAGAAATTGAGCCACCGAATCAAGCCTGTTCTCGCGGCACTCGCCGTCACCGGGGCGGTCGTGGGCGGCGGTGCCGCGATCGCGAACGCGGCCACCTCGTCGAGCGCCAGCTCTACGAGCTCGAGCGCTCCCGCCGCCAGCGCGCACCACAGAGGCGCGCCGCATCCCGTGCCCGCGCAACGGGGCCGTAGCTCGCATCACTGCCCCGGCATGTGACCGCTCGCCCCGCCGGGGTGACAGCGACTCGTGCAGCGTTTCTGCACCTCAGGAGCACTTTCGCTGCACGAGTCGCGTTTCACCCGTCGTCACCGCGGGCGCGCGGGCTCGGGCGCGCGTCGAGCGCGTCGAGCAGAAGCTCGAGCACCCGCCTCCACCGGTCGGGCTCGATCTGTCTGGCTGCCCGCGTGGCCGCAAACAGCAGTCGCACATCGAGGGTGGTGGCGTCGCTTCGCAGGCGACCCTCCGCTCGAGCCGCAGCCAGCAGCCCGTCGAGCGCCGCGGTCGCGCGCTCGGTGGCCACCGCGACCCGCACGTGGCCCTGCACCGCGGCCCGAGCCTCGCCGAGCAGGACGTCGGCCCCCTGATGCTCGACCAGCGTGCGCAGCATTGCGGTCAGCGCCGTCCAGCGATCGCCGTCGCTCGCCTCAGCCGCCCGGGCTGCGGTGGCGATCTCATCCATGCGTCGCACGACCAGCGCCGCCAGCAGGTCGCGCTTGGAAGGAAAGCGGCGATAGACGCTGGCGACCCCGGTCCCCGCAGCCTGCGCGATCTCGCTCATCGGCGCGTCGAGCCCCCGGCGCGCAAACACCTCCGCGGCAGCCTGCAGAAGCCGCTCGCCCTTGGCGTCGGGCGCCAGCGCCGTCCAGCCGTCCCTGGGTAGGTCGGAGCCGTCTGCCGTCCAGTCGTCCCGTGCATTTGGGCCGTCCGCCGCGCCCGAAGGCGGAATGGTCATTCCGCAAGGTTAGCTGCACGCGCAGGCGGGGCCGCCTTAGCCGTCCCGTGGTGGCCAGCCAGCCAGTAACATGGCGGCGCCAGCGCCGGCCCAGCAGGAGGAGGAGGACTCGGGTGACCTCGATCGAGTACCAGCACGACCTCGATCAGCTGCGGGTAGCCGATCGCGAGCACTGGCTGGAGGGGCCTCCGCACGAGGTGTTCGCGCGTCTGCGCAGCCAATGCCCGGTCCACTGGACCGCGGGCATAACCGAGTACCCCGCCGAGGCCGGCTTCTGGTCAGTGACCCGGGCCGACGACATCCATACCGTGAGCCGCGATTGGCGGACCTATTCATCGGAGCGCGGCGGCATCACGGCGGTGATCGACGTGTTCCCACTCGAGCTGATGCGAGCGATGTTCATCGGGATGGACCCGCCCAAGCACGACCGGCTCAAGATGCTGTTCCAGGCCGGGTTTACACCCCGGCGGATCGCCGCGCACGAGCCCGCGATCAGGCAGATCGTCACCTCGGTGCTCGACCGCCTCGATGGGCGTGACCACTGTGACCTGGTCAGCGATGTCGCGCAGCCGATCGTCTCGCGGGTGATCGGGAGCTTCATGGGCATCCCCGAGCAAGACGACGCGATCTGGGCCCGGCTGATGAACACGTCGCTGGGCGCCGGCGACCCCGACCTCGCCCCCGACGGCATGCAGAGCATCATGGAGCATGAGATCCCGGAGATCTTCGCTCGCTGCACCCAGATGATCGCCCAGCGGCGCGAGCATCCGACCGACGACCTCACAAGCGTGCTCGTGGACGCCGAGATCGACGGCCACAAGCTCGAAGAGCACGAGATCGTGATGGGCTTCTTCCTGCTGGTCGCGGCGGGCAACGACAGCACCAAGGCGACCTTCTGCAGCGGCATGCGGGCCCTGATGGAGCATCCCCACCAGCGCCAGCTGCTGCTCGACGACCCCAGCCTGATCCCCAGCGCCGTCGAGGAGTCGCTGCGCATGTTCCCGGCGTTTGCGCACTTCCGCCGCACGGCGACCTGCGACACCGAGCTCGCCGGCCAGCCGATCCGCGAAGGCGACAAGGTCGTGATGTGGTACGTGTCCTCCAACCGCGACGAGAGCCGCTACGAGGACCCCGATCGCTTCGAGGTGCGACGCAGTCCCGAGCACCAGGCGTTCGGCGCCGGCGGGCGGCACTTCTGCCTCGGCGCGGCGCTGGCGCGGCTGGAGCTGAAGGTGATGTTCGAGGAGACGCTGGCCCGCTATCCGGCGATGGAGATCGCCGGCCGTCCCACGTGCGTCGAGTCTGGGTTCATCAACCAGCTCAAGTCGCTGCCGGTCGCACTCGGCGCCCGCGCCGCTTAACCGCTAGCGCCACGCAGCCCAGGGGGACATGTTCTTCTCGGCCTGCTCGTCGGCGGCGACCACGTGCAGGACCGCGTTGATCAGCGCCAGGTGCGTGAAGGCCTGCGGGAAGTTGCCCAGATGACGGCCGCTGTGGGGATCGACCTCCTCCGCGTACAGGCCGAGCGGGCTGGCCAGGCCCAGCAGCCGCTCGCACAGGGTGCGGCCGCGGTCGAACTCGCCGATCTCGCAGAACGCGGACACCAGCCAGAACGAGCAGATGAAGAACGTGCCCTCCTTGCCGTGCAGGCCGTCGTCGGTCTCGTCGGTGCGGTAGCGCAGCACGAGCCCGTGCTCGGTGAGCTCGTCGGCGATCGCAAACACGGTCGCCCGAATCCGGCTGTCGCTGGGAGGCAGAAAGCGCATCAGCGGCAGCAGCAACAGCGCCGCATCGAGCGCGTCGGTGTCGTAGTGCTGGACGAACACGCCGCGCTCGTCGACGCCGTGCTCGAGCACGTCGGCATGGATCGCGTCGGCCTCGTCGCGCCAGCGCTGGGCTCGCTCCCAGTCCTCGCGCAGCACCGCCAGCCGGGAGCCGCGGTCGCAGGCGACCCAGCAGAACACCTTCGAGGAGGTGAAGTGCTTGGGCTCGCCGCGGACCTCCCAGATGCCCCGGTCGGGCTCGCGCCAGTGCGCGATCGCCTGCTCGACCTGGCGGGTGAGGATCTGCCATTCGCGGTCGTCGAGCGAGTCGCGCGAGCGCGTGTGCAGGTAGACGGAATCGAGCAGGGCTCCCCACACATCGTGCTGGCGCTGCTTGTAGGCCGCGTTGCCGATCCGCACCGGCCGTGCCCCCTCGTAGCCATGCAGGTGTTCGAGCACATGCTCCTCGAGGTCACGCTCGCCGTCGACGCTGTACATCACCTGCAGGCTCTCCTCGCAGGCCGCGACGTCGGCGATGAAGTAGTAGAAGTCGTTGGCCTCCCATTCGAAGCCGAGCGACAGCAGCGCCCAGAGCATGAAGGTCGAGTCCCGGATCCAGCTGTAGCGGTAATCCCAATTGCGCTCGCCCTGCGGGGTCTCGGGCAACGAGGTGGTGGAGGCCGCGATCAGGGCGCCGCTGGGGGAGAAGGTCAGCCCCTTCAGCGTCAGCGCGCTGCGCTGCAGAAACGTGCGCCAGGGGTGATCGGGAAAGTTGCCGCGGTCGAGCCAGTGCTGCCAGTGATGCGCGGTCCACACCAGGCGCCTGTAGGCCTCATCGAAGTCGGCGGGCGGCTTGTGCTCGCTCCAGGAGAGCGCGCAGTACACCGACTCGCCCTCCTTGATCAGGTGGCGCGCGTTGGCGCACGAGCCCTCGAACCCGAGCAGCAGGTCGGTGGTCAGCTTCAACTCGACGCTGCCGTCGGAGCTGACCGCGATTCCCTCGTGGTAGTCGGGGCCGCTGTAGCGCCACTGTGCCGGATCGCGGCCATAGTCGAACTTCGGCTCGCACTGGAGGACGAGCTGAACTTCGCCGTTGACGCAGCGGACGGTGCGGAGCAGGACATGGTCGGCGTCGTAGTCGGTGGGGGCGCGGCGGTGCGTGTGGGAGCGTTCGGCCTGGTGGTGCCAGGGACCAATCAGCAGCACGTCGCGGACGATGATCCAGCCGCTTCCGGCGCCCCAGCTGGTCTCCATGACCATCGTCCCGGGCAGGTAACGCCTCGACGCCGGAACCGTCATCCCGTCCGGGGCCAGCCTGAACGCACCAGCGTCGCGGTCCAGCATCGCGCCGAACACGCTCGGCGAGTCGACCCGGGGCAGGCACAGCCATTCGATCGCGCCGCTGGGGGCCACCAACCCCACGGTCTCGCAATCCGACAAAAACGCGTACTCGGCGATCGGGGGATACGAGCTGCGGACACCCGAATCGGGCTCGATCTGGCGCACCGGTGCCGCCGGAGCCGGGGTGAGCGGCGGATGCAGTTCCGAATTCAGGCTGCCAGCGTCATCGCGCAAGGGCGCAGTATCCCGTTCTGTGGCCCGGTGTCCACTTCTGCATTGTGCCGGTCACGCCCGGGCGGGGCCGGCAAGCCGAGGGGCGCGACCTCTGGTCAGCCGCCCAGGCCGCCGAGCAACCAGAACCGCCGTCCGGGGCGCTCGTCGTAGACCGCCCTCAGGTTCCCCTCGGTGGTGACTGTGCTGCCCTCGGGCGCCTCGGCCTGCAGGCGCGAGGCGAGTGCGTTGGCGCTGTCCTCGTCGGTCGCGCCGACGAGCACTGTCGTCCAGCGGTGCGTGAACGGGATGCCCTCGTCCTCGAGCTTCTTGGCCAGCGCATTGGCGTCGCGGTGCGAGGCGCACTGGACCCTGACCTCGAAGTCGGGATATCCGTCGGCCGCCGAGTCGGCCTGCTCCTGGGCGATCCGTTCGCGCCGCTCCTGCGCCAGCCGGGCATCGTTATCGGGCAGCGGCTTGTCGGGGTCCTCCCACTGCTCGGCGGTGGGGTGCCAGTGGCGCAGCTCGAAGCGGGCCTGCCAGCCGTGCCGGTCAACCAGCGCCTGGACCTCCTGGCGGGTGTGCTCGGCCTGCTCGCGGGTGCCCGAGTAGCAGAACACCTCGGCGCCGTCGTGGGTCACGATCACCCGGTCCTCGATCGACCTGCTGGCCGCGGGCGCCTCGGGCGTGTGCTCCTCCAGCGCGCGCGCCAGCTCGCGGGCATGGCGGTCTTCGTCGCACTCGATCCGCAGTCGCCAGTCGTCGTTCACAGCGGGGACTCTACCGGGCCAGTTAGGGTCCCTCTCTGAGCCCGACCGTCAGGCCAGTTCGAGCCCGAACCGTTCGCGCAACCCCTCCACGCCCGCTTGACTGACATGCACCGCGCGTCCGCGCCGGGCCCGCTTGACCCACCGCAGCTCGAACATCCGCGCGGCCAGCGCGGCCCCCAGTGACCCCGCGAGGTGGTGGCGCTGCTCGCTCCAGTCCACGCAATAGCGGATCAGCGGCCGGGGCCGCGCGCGCAGGGCGGCGAAATCGATCCCGAACCGCTCGAGCTCGTCGCGGCCATGCTCGGTCAGGCGGTAGTCGTAATCCCACCCGGGAGCCGACAGCCGGTCCTTGCGCGCTTTTGCGTTATCGAAGATCCCGTCGCCGCCGGTGAGCATGCCCCGCTCCAGCAGCGCCGCCATCAGCTGGGTTCCGAGGATCCCGGCGAGATGGTCATAGCACGTGCGGGCGGAGCGCAACGCGTTGGCCCGGGTTCCCTCGCGCAACGAGCGCACCGGGGCGGGCGGCGCCACTTTGGCCAGCACCTCGATCAGCTCGGCGACGTCGGGGCCGCCGAGCGCGAAGTAGCGATGGCGGCCGTGCCGCTCGACGGTCAAAAGCTTTCCGTCCACGAGCTTGCCCAGGTGAGCGCTGGCAGTCGAGGCGGCGACGCCGGCCTCGTCGGCCAGCACGCTGGCGGGCAGCGCGCGCCCGTCTCCGAGCGCGAGCAGGATCCGCGCCCGCGCCGGATCGGCCACCAGCGCCCCGACCTTCGCGATGTCCGCGTCGCCCTTCATAACATTGAAGGCTACCGAGATGACACTTCGGCTCAGAACGAAATATAGGTTATGACTCGTGCGTCCGCCATCATGGGCGGTCGGATGAGCTCGGGTGACCGCAAGCCGCCGCCGCTGATGGACCCCACGCGCCAGCGCGACAAGCGCCGGATCCTGGCGCTGTTCAAGCCCTACCGGGTCCGGCTGGGCTCGGTGCTGGTGCTGATCGTGTTCTCGGCCGGGCTCAGCATGCTCAACCCGTTCCTGCTGCGCGACGTGCTCGACGAGGGCATCGGCCAGCACAACACGACGCTGCTGACCTGGCTGACGGCCGCGATGATCGCGATCGCGATCGCCACCAGCGCTTTCAGCGTGTGGCAGACCTACCACTCGAACATCGTCGGTCAGCGGGTCATGCACGACCTGCGCGCGGCGGTGTACCGCCACCTGCAGCGGATGTCGCTGGCGTTCTTCACCCGCACGCGCACCGGCGAGGTCCAGTCGCGGATCGCCAATGACATCGGCGCGCTGGACAGCGTGGTCACAACGACGGCGACCACGATCGCGCAGAACGCCACCACGGTGATCGCCGCAGTGGTGGCGATGTGCCTGCTCGACTGGCGCCTGGCCGCGATCTCGCTCGTGTTCGTCCCCTTCTTCGTGTGGCTGACGCGCCGGGTGGGCAAGGTCCGGCGGCGGATCACCACGGTGCAGCAGCGCCGGCTGGCGGACCTCTCGGCGCTGGTCGCCGAATCGCTGTCGGTGTCGGGGATCATGCTCGGCAAGACCATGGGGCGCGGCGGCGATCTCGCCGAGCGCTTCACGGGCGAGTCCAAGGAGATCGCCGACCTGGAGGTCCGCTCGCGGATGGCCGGCCGCTGGGTGATGTCGACGATCCAGATGACGTTCGCGATCCAGCCGGCGCTGATCTACTGGCTTGCTGGCGAGAGCTTCACCGGCCACACGATCTCGCTGGGCACCGCGGTCGCGTTCGCCACCCTGTCGACGCGACTGCTGTTCCCGATCCAGTCGCTGCTCGGCGTGGGCGCCGACATGGAGGCCTCGCTGGCGCTGTTCGATCGCATCTTCGAGTACCTCGACCTGCCGGTCGAGATCGTCGAAGCTGAGCACCCGGTTGCGCTGCGCCCGGAGGAGCTGCTGGGCGAGGTGCGCTTCGAGGGCGTCTCGTTCCGCTACGGCGCCAACGGGGACTCGAGCTGGACGCTGCGCGACGTCGACCTGGTGGTGCCGGCCGGCACGCGCACGGCGATCGTGGGGGAGACCGGGGCGGGCAAGACCACGCTTGGGTACCTGGTCGCGCGGCTGTATGAGCCGCAGGAGGGGCGGGTGACGATCGACGGTGTCGACGTGCGGGACGCTTCGCTGGCGTCGCTGGCGGCGACGGTCGGCGTGGTCTCCCAGGAGACCTACCTGTTCCACGCCAGCGTGCGCGAGAACCTGCGCTTCGCCTGCCCTGACGCGACCGATGATGAAATCGAGGACGCCGCTCGCACCGCCCGGATCCACGACCTGATCGCGTCGCTGCCCGACGGCTATGACACGATCGTCGGCGAGCGCGGCTACCGCTTCTCGGGCGGCGAGAAGCAGCGGATGGCAATCGCCCGCACGGTGTTGCGAAACCCCCCTGTGCTGGTCCTCGACGAGGCCACCAGCTCGCTCGATACGCAGACCGAGTATGCGGTGCAGGGCGAGCTCGAGCGGCTCGCCGAGGGTCGCACGACGATCACGATCGCCCACCGGCTGTCGACGGTCCGCGACGCCGATCAGATCGTGGTGCTGGACAAGGGGCGGGTGGTGGAGCGCGGCACCCACGAGGAGCTGTTGGAGCGCGCGGGGACTATACGCCGCGCTCGTGGCCCGAGACGTCACCGAGGAGGCGGTCGAAGGCTGAGCTTGGGGGATCTTCGGCTTATAGCGCGCAAAATCCCCCAACCAGTCAGCGCAACAGCCCCCGCGAGATGACCAAGCGCTGGATATCCGACGTCCCCTCCTCGATCTCCTCGAGCTTGGCGTCGCGCATCCACTTCTCGACCGGGTACTCGCGCGAGTAGCCCCAGCCGCCGAGCGTCTGGACCGCGGCCCAGGTGCACCACATGGCGGTCTCGGAGGCGTGCAGCTTGGCCATCGCCGCCTCGGTCGTGGCGCGCTGGCCGGCGTCGACCAGCCGCGCCGCCCGCCAGGTCAAAAGCCGCGAGGCATCGACGCGCAGCGCCATGTCCGCGAGCCTGAAGGCGACAGCCTGGTGTTCGGCGATCGGCTTGCCGAACTGGACCCGCTCCTTGGCGTACTGCACGGCGAACTCGAGCGCCGCGCGGGCCAGGCCGGTGGCCGAGGCGGCGAGCGTTACCCGTGAGCGGTCGAAGGTGTGCATCAGGCCCACGAACCCCTGGCCCTCGTCGCCAAGCCGGCGGTCGTCTGAGACCTGCACATCGTCGAGGAACACCTCGGCGTTGGGGATCGCCCGCTGGCCCATCTTGCGGATCGTCGGGCCGCAGCGCAGTCCCGGGTCGTCGTCCTGCAACAAAAACGCGGTGATCCCGCGATGGCCGCTGCCGGGCTCCACGGTCGCGAACACCACGTAGTAGCGGGCCACGCCGCCGTTTGAGATCCAGGCCTTCTGCCCCGACAGCACGTAGCTCCCGTCGACGCGCCGCGCCCGGGTGCGGATCGACGCGGCGTCCGAGCCGCTCTGGGGCTCGGTGATCGCCAGCGCGGTCATCGGTGGGTCCTCGCCGGCGAGGGGCGTGAGCCAGCGCGCCTTCTGCTGCTCGTCGCCGAGCGCCAGCACCGGCTCGGCAAAGAAGCCGTTGGACGTGATCAGGTTGCCGATCCCCGCGCACCCATGGGAGAGCTCCTCCTGCACGATGCACGACGTCAAACAATCGGTCATGCCCGCAGCCGCCGTACTCGGAGGGGAGCATGAACGAGGTCAGCCCGAGGCCGGCGGCCTTGCGCCACAGCTCCCACGGGACCTCGACGTCGGCCTCGTCGACCGCCAGCGAGATCGGGCGGATCTCTCGTGCCGCGAACTCCCGGCACAGCTTCTGGATTTCCACCTGCTCGTCGGTCAGCTGCACCAGCGCGTCCATCAGGCGATCACCTCCTCGGCCATCGGGGCGCTCACCGCTCGGGCGTCGAGCGCGAGCACGCCGCGAGGCAGCACCAGCAACGGGTTGACCTCCAGCTCGGCGATCTCGGGGTGCGTAGCGGCCACCGCCGAGAGGGTGGCGAGCGCGTGGGCGGCGGCCTGCACATCGAGCGCCGGCCGGCCGCGGATGCCCTGAAGCAGCGGCCATCCGCGCAGCTCGGTCAGCATCGTGACGGCCTCCGGCACCGCCACCGGCGCCAGCGCCATCGCGAAGTCGCGCAGCACCTCGGTGTAGATGCCGCCGATCCCGGCCAGCGCCACAGGCCCAAAGCGCTCGTCCCAGCGCACGCCCAGCAGAAGCTCGATGCCCTCGCCGAGCGGGGCCATCTGCTCGACCGAGAACGCGCTCGGTGCCAGCCGCTCCTCGATCGCGGCGAACGCGTCGCTCAGCGCTCGCTCGTCTCGCAGGTCGAGCGCCACGCCGCCGGCGTCTGACTTGTGCAGCATCCCGAGCGCTTTGAGCACGACCGGGTAGCCGATTCGCTGCGCCGCGAGGCGCGCCTCGGGAAGCGTGCAGACGGTCTCCTGGGCGGCGAAGGGAAGGCCGGCATCGGCCAGCAGCCCCCGCACGCCGTCGTAACCGTCGGCGAGCGGCGCCGCGGGAGCGGGCAGCTCGGGGATCGGCCGCGGCGCGTGCTGTTCGTCGGCTGCGAGTCGTGCCAGCACCGCGATCGCCTGCTCGATCGTCTTGTACGTGGCGACGCCGCCGCGCCGCAGCGCCTCGGCTGCCGGGGTGTTGGGGAACATGGTCTGGACGATCAGCGTCGTCGTGGTCTGGGCAGCGGTGCGCGCGAGCGCGTCTGCGACGGCCACCTCGGCCTCGCCGGCCGCGCCGCCGTACTCGGCATAGCCACCGAAGTACCCGGTCATCAGCAGGGCGTCCACTTCGGTGCAGCGCAGCACCAGCGCGGCGGCACGCTCAAAGGTGGCGATGTCCTGCTCGGCGCCGCCGGCCAGATCGATCGGGTTAGAGCAGGCGGCCACCACCGGCAGCTCCGCCTGCAGCGCGGCGACCGTCGCCGCGCCCAATTCCGGCACCCGCAGGCCGCGGCTCGCGGCCAGCGATGCGGCGATCGCGCCGTGCCCGCCGCCGTCGGACAGCACGGCCAGGCGCCGGCCGCGGGGGGCGGCGCCGCGGATCACCCCCTGCACGAGGTCGACCAGCTCTTGGGGCGTTCGGACGAGCTGGATCCCGGCTGCGGCGCAGGCGGCCCGCACAGCGGCGCTGTCGCTGGCCAGCGCGCCGGTGTGCGAGCTCGCCGCTCGGGCCGTGGCCTCGGTGCGGTCCAGGCTCAGCAGCACGACCGGCTTGCCCCGGTCCCGCGCGGCGGCCGCGGCGCGGGCGAACGCGCGCCCGTCTCGGAAGTCCTCGATGTAGAGCATGATCGCCTCGGTGGCCTCGTGCCTGGCCAGCGCCTCGATCAGATCCGCCGCTTCGAGATCGGCCTGGTTGCCGAGCGACACAAACCGCGAGAAGCCCAGGTCGGCCTCGCGCGCGAGCAGACCGATCTCGAGCGCCAGGTTTCCGCTCTGCGACACCAGCCCCACCGTCCCGGCCGGGAAGTCGTTTGAGACCAGCTCGAGCTCGGCGGCCGCGTCGAACACTCCCAGGCAGTTGGGCCCGAGCAGCACCGCGCCCGCCTCGCGGACTGCGGCGGCGAGCGCCGCCTCGCGCGGATCGCCGGCCGTGCCCGCGGTGATCGCCACGATCGCTCGCGCGCCCGCCAGCAGCGCCTCCTCGACCGTCGCCTCCAGCGCGGGCGCCGGGACGGCCACCACCACCAGCTCCGCCTCGCCGGGCAGCTCCGCCAACGACCGGCACGCCGGCCGTCTCAGCACCTCGCCGCCGCCGCGATTGACGAGATGGACCTGGCGGCGGTGCTCGCCGCGGAGCGCCCGCAGCGCCAGCCAGTGGCCCCACTTGCGCGAGTCATCGGAGGCACCGACCACCGCGATCGAGCGCGGGTCAAACAGCGGTCTGAGATCGCGTGGGCCGCTCACTCGGGTCTAGACCAGCGAGAGGCTTGGGACGTCGGCCAGCAGCTGCAGCGCGTACTCGGATTTGGGGCTGTCGAGCACTTCCTGTCCCTGCTCGATGACATGGCCGTCGCGGAGGATAACCACGTCGTCGGCCAGGCTGCGAACGAGCGCGAGATTGTGTGTGATCAGCACCAGTGTCAGTCCGCGTTCGATCTTGAGCCGGTGCAAAAGCTCGACGATTGCCGCCTGCACAGAGACGTCGAGCGCCGAGGTGACCTCGTCACAGACGAGCAGGCTGGGCTCGACCACCAGCGCGCGAGCGATCGCGACGCGTTGCCGCTCGCCGCCCGACAGTTGGTCGGGGTATCGGTTGACGTAGTCCTCGCTCAGGGCCGAGTCGCGCAGCGCGGTAACGACGCGCTGTTCGCGCTCCGACGCAGACAACTTGAACAGCTGGCGCAGCGGCTGCTCGATTAACCGGCCCACGGTCTTGCGCGGGTTCAGCGACGTGTACGGGTTCTGGAATACGTATTGCAGCGAGCGGACCACGTCCGCGGCCGTTTACGGTGATCATGAGCGAGGGGCTTGCCGTCGAACTCGAGCGTGCCCGACCAGTTGCTGTGCAAGCCGACGATGCAGCGGGCGAGCGTCGTCTTGCCCGCGCCGGACTCTCCCACGACCGCGAGACAGCGCTGCGCGTTGACAGCGAGCGAAACGTCCTCGAGCACAGGCGTCTCGCCATACATCGCACCGAGCGCGTCAATCCGCAGCACCGGTTGCTCTGCTCCCACGGGCCGCGCGTGCTCGCGCAGCGGCAGCTCACCGAGCGCTGGCAACTGACTGACCTCGTCGGCTCGCAGGCACCGTGCCCAATGTCCCAAGCCGGCGAGCTCGTATGCGGGTGGGAATCCGGTCGTGCACTGCTCGCGCGCGAACTCGCAGCGCGCGGCAAAGAAGCAACCGTTTGGCCTCGCCCCCGGACGTGGCGGCTGTCCCTCCATCCCTTCGAGCACGTGGGCGCGGGTCGGCGACGGGATTGCCCTCAGCAGCCCGCGGGTGTAGGGATGGCCGGGTGCCCGGAACGCCTGCTCGGCAGGGCCGAGTTCGATCAGCCGGCCGGCGTACATCACGCCGATCGTGTTGGCGATGTCTGCGACGACGGCGAGATCGTGGCTCACGTACACCGCGCCGACGTGGTAGATCCGGCACAGCCCGCGGACCGAATCGAGCACATGGCGCTGGGTCGTCACGTCGAGCCCGGTGGTCGGCTCATCGAGGATGATCAGCTGCGGCCGGCACGCGAACGCCATCGCGAGCATCACTCGCTGTTGCTGGCCGCCCGACAGCTGATGCGGGTATGACTCCAGCGCCCTCGCAACTCCGTCGAGGCGGACCTCGGCGAGCAGCTCTCCGATCCGCTCGTTCACCGAGGCGCCGTTGCTCTGCTGGCTGCGGGGATGGGCGGCGAAGATCTCGCGCAGCTGGGTGCCGACCTTCAGCGCAGGGTTGAGCGCGCTAGTCGGATCCTGCGCGACGTAGGCCACCGTTGCGCCGCGCATGCGGCGCAGCTCGGCGCGGTCGCGTCCGATCAGTTCCTGACCGTCGAGCTTGACGCTGCCTGAGTCGATCGTCAGCCCGCGGCGCGCGTAGCCCATCAACGCCAGCGCGACGGTCGTCTTGCCCGATCCCGACTCACCCACCAGCCCGAGCACCTCGCCGGCTCTGACGGTGAACGAGACGTCGTCGATCACGTCCGTCTGCGAGCCGGTGACCACGACCCGCAGTCGATCCACGGCGAGCAGCCGGCCGGACCTGGACGCCCGCTCGAGTTCGCGGTCCATCATGCGCTCCGGTCGAGGATCAGCCCCGTGGCCACCACCATCTCCTCGGCCGGCCGGTCGACCCCGAGCGAGGCGCGCGCGATCGCGTCCGTGAACGTGTTCAGGCCGATCGTCAGGAGCGCGATCAAGGCAGCCGGGACGATCACCGCCCAGGGGTTGACCACCAGGCCGATGCGATTCTCGTTGATCATCAGCCCCCAGTTGGCCGCGGGAGGTTGGATCCCGAAGCCCAAAAAGCTCAGGCCGGCGATGATCAGGATCGAGTAGGTGAAGCGCAGACCCACCTCGACCATCACGACCGAGAGGAGATTGGGCAGGATCTCGCCGAACATCACCTTGGGCCCCGGCGTGTCCATGAGCTCGACGGCTTTGACGTAGTCGCGCTCGCAGACGTCGAGCGCGACCGAGCGAATCACCCGCGCCACCTGAGGCGCGTGCGAGATCCCGACCGCGACCACGATCAGCCACAGCTTGGGTCCGACGACGCTCACCAGCAGCAGCGCGAACACCAGTTGTGGAAAGGCCAGGAACACGTCGACGGTGCGCATGATGATCCCGTCAGTCCAGCGGCCGTAATAGGCCGCAGCGATCCCCAGAATCAGGCCGACGGCGACGCCGAGCGCGGTCGCGGCGGCGGCGATCCCGAGCAACACCAACCCTCCGTCCAGGACCCTGCTGAGCACGTCGCGCCCGAGCACGTCACCTCCGAGCGGCGCCGCCGAAGATGGCGTCGCGAATGTGCTCGTGACCGGGGCGGTGGCCGAGTGCGGCGCCAGCAGCGGACCCACGATCGCAATCAGGATCACGACGCCGGCCACCGACAGGCCGATCGCCCCGCGCCGGCTTCGCGCGGCGCGCTTGAGGATCACCAGCCACTCTCTCCGCGAGCCCATCGACGCGCCCCTCGTCGGAGCAGTGATCGCGCCGATCTCGGACTGCGTGCTTATCATCGCGTCGCCCTTCGGCGGGGGCTGGCCAACAGCGCTACGACGTCGGTCGTGATGTTCACAAACACGTAGAACGCTGCGAGGATCAGGACGATAAACTGGATCGTCGGGATGTCGCGATTGGAGACCGCGTCGACCAATCCCGCGCCGATCCCCGGGTAGTTGAACACGTACTCGACCACCACGATTCCGCCCGCCAGGTACAAGAGGTTCAGGCCAATCACCTGGATCACCGGCGGCAACGAATTGGGCAGCGCGTGTACCAGCAGCACCCGTTTACGTGAGATTCCTTTGAGCTCTGCCATCTCGACGTAATCTGACTCGAGCGCCTCGATCATCGCGCCACGCATCATTCGGAAGATGTACGGAGCGATCACAAGTGCGAGCGTCGCGATCGGCAGGATCAGCAGTTTGAGATTCGACAGTGGCGAGGTACCCGGTGGGATCGCCGACACCGCCGGAAGGATGTGAAGCGCGTTGACGGCGAAGATGATCACCAGCGCGATCGCGACGACGAACTCGGGCAGCGCGGTGATGGTCAGCGCGATCACCGAAGCGATGTGATCAAGCGCCTTGTCACGACGCGCAGCAGCGATCAGCCCCAGGACGCCGGCGAGCAGGGTGCCGACCAGGCCGGCGCCGATCACGAGCACGACCGAGTTCACCAGCCGCGGCCCAATCAGCGACGAAACCTTCTCGCCGTTGGCCAGCGAGGTGCCGAAGTCGCCGTGCAACACGCCGCCGATCCAACTACCGTACTGGCTCGCCAACGACCGGTTCAGGTGCAGTTGTGCCTCCAAGGCGTGCAGACGCTGCGGCGTGGCGCTGTGCCCGAGCACCGCATACGCCGCATTTCCCGGCAGTGCCTGCGTCGCCAAAAAGATCACGATCGAGACCGCGAAGATCGTCAACAGGCCCAGCGCGACGCGAGCCATGATCATCGAAGCGACCGGATGGCGCCGGCTCCACCTGCGCCAGGAACGAGGCGCGGCGCGCGGCCTAGGCGCAGTGGCCGGTGTTCGCGCAGCGGCGCTCACCGGCTGCCAGCTTCGGTGGGGCGCCCGGCGATGAAAGGGCTACGCGAGCAACCACGCATCACGACATCCAGATGTGCTCGAAGTCCCAGTTATTGAACGACGCTCCGGTCTTGGACTCCACGATGCCGTTCACGTGTGGAGCGTAACCGTCGATCACGGCCGGGAAGAAGGGGATGATGTAGCCGCCCTCGTTGTAGTCGATCATCTGCATCTCGTGCGCGAGCTCGGTCCGCTTGCTCACGTCGAGCGTCGCCAGCGCCTGCGCGTAGAGGTTGTTGTATTTGGCGTTGTTGAAATGCGTCTCGTTGAATGGTGATCCAGGGAGGGTGGCCTGGTTGACCTGCGGGAAGTAGGAGGAGTAGTACCAGTAGTCCTGGGCGAAGATCCACTTCAGGTAGTTGGGGCCGTAGAAGTCGGTGACGGTCACCTGGCGTAGCTTCGCGTTGATCCCGGCGGCGGCCGCCTGCTGTGAATAGACCTGGGCCATGTTGATCACCCCCTGCGCGATGTCGCCGGTGACGAGCGTCTCCGAGAGGTTCTCGTGGCCCGCGGCCTTAAGCAGCGACTTGGCGTGCTCGGGGTCATACGTGCGCTGCGGGACGCTGTGGTCATACTCCGGCGCCCAGATCGCGAAAATGTCGTTGCCGATCGTGCCGTGCCCGCCGAACACGGTCTGCAGCATCTTCGGGCGGTCGACCGCCAGCCTGAACGCCTGCCTGACGCGAACGTCATTGAACGGCGGGCTATCCACCCGCATCGTGAACGGGTTCCAACCGCCCCCCGGGGAGATGACCGCCTTCTTGCCTGACCCCGTGACGGTGCCGAGCACGTCCTGTGAGAGCAGGTTAATCACGTCCACCTGGCCGCTGAGCAGGGCATTGAGCTGGCTGGTCTCGTCGGCGTAGTCGGTCATGATCACCTGATCCAGGTAGGGCAGCGGCGAGTCCCAATAGTTCTCGTTGCGGGCCAGGATCGTCTGTTGACCGGGGGTGAAGCTCGCGAGCTTGAACGGACCGGTACCGATCGGCTTGGACGGGTTGAAGTCAGTCGGCAGCACGTAGACCGTGATGTTGTTGGCCAGGCTCGCGGGGAGGGTCGAATACGGCTTCGCGAACGGGACCGTGATTGTGCGGTTGTCGAGCTTCTTCATCCCCGAGGCGATGATTCCGTGCAGCGCGTTCGCGGCTTCGCCTGGCTTCTTGGGGTTGATGACGCGGTTGATCGAGTAGATCAGGTCGTCCGCGGTGACGTCCTTGCCATTGTGGAAGGTGACGCCAGAGCGCAGGCGAATCGTCCACACCGTAGCGTCCTTGTTCGGCGTCATCTCCTGCGCGAGCCGGTTGTACTGCCGCGCCTGGGGGTCGAGCCATACGAGCCCTTCGTACAGGTTTGCCGCCCGCGCGTAGTCGGTGTTGTTGACGATCGTGTTGGGATCGGTGGTGTCAGAACTCGAGCCGCCCGTCAGCCCAGCGTGCAGCATGCCGCCGTGCTTAGGGGTGCCCGCCGACGAGCTCGTCTGCCCACTCTTGGCCGCAGAGCTTGACTTCGACGAGCCACATGACGCCAGCAGCCCTCCGGCGCCAAGCGCTAACCCACCTCTGGCAGTGTTCTCCAGCAAGGTACGGCGAGACATCAGGCTCATTACGTCAGCTTCCTCTCCAAGGTGCCATGGATCTCTGTCGGAAATTGGTGCCCCCAACGCAATGCGCCGGTGGGTCTCAAGGGGCGTCGCCAGCTACGTCACGCGGCCTCCTCGCTCTCACTGCCGGCCGCTGCGGTCCGACTGTCGTCGGCTACGGCGGCGAGCTCGCGACGCAGCTCGTCGACATCGCAGCCGAGCTCGAGCGCAGCAGCCTGCGTTGACATCGCGAGATACTGCGCACGCGTGCCGCTGGACTCATCGAGCACCATCCGAATCGCAAGCCCGTCGGTCAGGGTTGCCAGCCGCAATGCGACCGCGTCCGCATCCACAGCCGTAAATTCCCCGTGCCGCTGGCCGTACCGGATCACGTCTGCCATCGTCGTGCACCAGCGCCGGTGGAAGGAGAGCTCCGCCTCGAGCATCTGCTCATGCCGACGCGCGTAGCACCAGAGGTCCATCCACAGGATCCAGTCCGCCCTGCTCGACCGCTGGATCAAGAGCGCCAGGCGCTCGACTCCGCTCGCGACACGGTCGAGTTCCGACCACAGACGTGCGTAGAACTCGGCGTCGGCATCGGCGATCGCCTGCCCGAACAGCTGGTCTTTAGTCCCGAAGTAGTAGATGACGCTGCTCGGGCTGGTGCCGGCCCGTCGAGCGACATCCGAGACGCGCACGGTCCACAGCCCTTGCTCGCGCAGGAGCTCGATCGTCGCCGCGAGAATTTGCGGTCGGCGGATCGGCCCCAATGGACGCCTCGGCTCCTTGCGTGAAGTCGATGCTTGCATCTCCGCCCTGGATTGCATGACCGTTCTAAACGCCCGTTCGATCCGATATGGCTGTCAGATACAGTCGCACATGCCTTGTGTCAAGTGGGTTTGCGAACTCTTAACCCAGCGCCCGATGCGCTCGGCGGCGCACGTGAGCGTCGACCGCGAGCAGCTGCTGGCGGCGGCCGGGTCCCGCTAAGGACGCGCTGCACCACTGGTCGGGTTCTCCGAGCTGCTCGAGCAGGAACGGCCGTTTGCGCTGGTCGCCAAGCCGTGCGATATCACCGCCGTGCGCGCCCTCGCCCGCCGTGACCCGCGGGTGCAGGCGCAGCTGCGATACGCGCTGACGATGGTCTGCGGCGGCGCCTCGGACCTGATCAAATCACGGCAGCTGCTGTCGCGCTTGCGCGTGCAGGAGCGCGACCTGGCGGTGTTTCGCTATCGCGGGCATGGCAATCCGGGCGCGACCCATGTGAAGACGATCGGCGGCGAGGTGCGCGAGCTGACCTACGAGAGGTGGGATGACGATGACACGTGGCGGATCCAGGCGCGGTGCAGGATCTGCCCGGACGCGCTTGGCGAGGGCGCCGATCTGGTGGCGGCGGATTGCTGGGAGGGCGGCTCGCCGGCGGGCGAGGACGAGGGCTTCAACGCGATCCTGGTGCGGACGCGGCGAGGCGTGGAGCTGTTCGACGCAGCCGTGCGGGCAGAGGTGGTGACCGTCACCCGGGAGATCGGCTTTCGGGACATGATCGCTTCCAGCCCCACCAGGTTGAAAAAAAGCAGCAGTCTGGCCTCGGCTGGTCGGGATGCGGGCGGCCGGCAGGCCGGTTCCGCGAATCTCCGGCCTGCAACTTCGGTCGCTGGCTCTCTCGCGGCGGCCCGGGACGCGCTTGGCGCGCGAGGCGTACGGGGCCTACCGGCGCGCGCGGGCGGGGCGGCTGAGTGAGCGTGCGCCGGTGCCGGAACGAGGCTCGATCGGGCGATCGCTGCCGGGTTGACGGGCGGCTACCCGCTCCGGCGCAAAGCCCTCGCCGAGGCTGGGGTACACGTACCTGGCCTTGTGCACGCGCAGCTCCATCAGCGTCTCTGAGCCGAGCACCCCGTCGATGGCGCCCAGACGCTCGCCGAGCAGCCGCCAGAGGTCGTCGTGGTCCCGGCACACGACGTGCATGTACAGGTCTGCCGAGCCCGCACACGAGCTCAGGTACATCACCTCCGGCCACGCGGCGAGGGTGTCGGCGGCCCGCTCGTGCGCCGCCGGGGTGACCTTGATCAGGACCGATGCCTGCACCGCATAGCCGAGCCGGAAAGGGTTCGCGAGCGCCAGGATCCGCAGAACGCCCTCCTCCTGTAGCCGGCTGGCCCGCGTCCGCACCGTGCCTTCGGCGACGCCCAGCGAGCGGGCGATCGCCCGGTACGGCCGGCGGCCGTCGAACTGGAGTTGTGCGACGATCGCCCGATCGAGCTCGTCGAGCTGGGCGAGCGGCGGCGAGCCGTTGGCCTCGCTGTCGACGGCCAGGGCACGAGAGTTCATCGATGTTTCCCGCGGCTCAGCTATGGTTTGCGCAATACTACCGGCACTAGACGGCTATTCGCGTCTCTAAAGACGTTCTGGACTGCGGAAAGCGAGGGACAATGTCGATAAAAGCGATTGATTCGTTGGAGCTAGACCTGGATCGGGTCGAGCAGGCGCTGGCCCAGGATTTGACGTTTCCCGCCCGCTGGTACTCCGACCCGGACATCTACGCGTTCGAGCTCGAGCACATCTTCAAGCGCTCGTGGCAGTATGCGGGGCCGCTCCAGCGGCTGACCGAGCACGGCGACTGCATCGTCTGCCAGGCCGGCCCGGTCCCGATCGTCGTGACCCGTGGCGCTGACGGCGAGTTGCACGGGTTCGTCAACGTCTGCCGGCATCGGGCGTTCCCGGTCGTGACCGAGGACTGCAACCGCAAGCTGCTGCAGTGTCGCTATCACGCCTGGACCTACAACCTCGACGGCTCTCTGCACAAGGCGCCGCGCAGCGAACGCGAAGCAGTGTTCGACAAGTCGGAGTTTTGCCTGCTGCCCGTGTCGGTAGACACGTTCAACGAGTTCGTGTTCGTCAACCCCGACCCCGATGCCGCACCGCTGCGTGAAGCGATTCCCGAGCTCGAGCCGCTCGCGCATGAACGTGGTCTTGACTTCAGCGGCTACCGCTACCACTCCCGCAACACCTACGAGATCCCCGCCAACTGGAAGGTATGGGTGGAGAACGCGAGCGAGTGCTACCACTGCCCGACCGTGCACAAGCACAGCTTCAGCGACGCGTTCGTCGACGACGCCGACGTGTACGAGTATGTCGACGGGGATCGAGTGCTGGGGCAGTTCACTCCTTACAACGAGCGCGCCAAGCGCTACCGGGCAACCCCGCGCGACGAGTCGATCCAGTTCCGCTACATCTTCGCGTGGCCGGTGACGACGCTGGTGCAGGACGACTACGCGGCCTTCCCGGGGACGATCGTGCCGACCGGGCCCGAGAGCTGCCGCTTCGTCGCCGACATGTACGTCCATCCCGACTACGCGGCCGATCAGCTCGCCGATCGCCTCGAGATGTGGAACGCCACGCTGGAGGAGGACGCCGAGGTGGTGTTGCTCCAGCAGCCAGGCCTGCGCTCGCAGATGGTGCCCAACGGGCGGCTGATGCCCGCCAGCGAGAGCGCGATCTCACGCTTTCACCGGATGGTGTTCGAGTCGTTCTCGGCTGCGTTGAACGGTGACTAGCCCCGGCCAACGGTACTGCTCGTCGGGCTCAGGTGAGCCAGAGGTGCTTTAGGTCATAGATGCCCTCAGGCGCTACTGGCCGCGGGTCTTCTCGGTGGACACATGGCATTGAGACCTCCAGAGAGGATGGAGCCGAATGGACCCACAGCAAATTGGTGCGTTTCTGGACAAGCATACGGCGCTGATCGCCTCTCGCGCGCCGGATCTGGCCTTTGAGCCCCAGGAGTACGTCGGCCGATTGCGGCGGCTGCAGTCCGCCATGGAGGACGCAAAGCTGGATACGTTAATCGTCAGCGCTCCCGACGCGATGTGCTGGCTGCACGGTTACCAGGCGCGGTGGTACAAGAGCCACTCCACGACAGCTTGGCCCCCATTCCATTGCACGGTGGTGCATCTAGGCGATGACCGGCTACTCCACTTCGACATGGAGCGCCATCGGCACCTCATTCCCCGCACTTCGATCGTAGCCGACCTGCGGCTCAAGTCCGCTAACACAGTCGATGAGTGGCTTGACTTCTTCCTCGGCGAGCTTCAGGCCGAGGGGTGGCTCGGCGGCTCGGTCGGAATCGAGAAATGGAGCTCGGTGCCCAATCGTGCCACGAGCGAGATCATTGAGGCCGCCTTGCGCGGCCGGGGATGCACAGTCGTCGACGGCAGTCTGGTGACCCGGCGTGTGAGGCGGTTGAAGTCTCCGGCGGAGCTCGACGTAGTGCGCCGCGCCGCTGAGGTGTGCGATGCCGGGCTGCGCGCCCTCCAGGCCGGTCTCGCGCCTGGCGTCACCGAGCTCGAGGCCCGGGAAATCATGATGCGAGCGATGATCGCAGCGGGAGGGGAGCCGCCTGCGCTTGAAAATAACGTGTGGGCGGGGACAAGCCTTCTCATTCACGCGCTCAGCTCACGGCGACAGATTGCGGCCGGCGAGATCGTCTGTGCCGATCCTTGTGGCGTGGTGCACCGTTATCACGCGAATGCCGCGCGCACATTCTCGATCGGCGAACCGGAGCCGGCGGCGCTGGACCTGATGGACGTGCTCGCCCAAGCCGAGAGCCTGTTCGAGCAGTCCGCTGCTCCCGGCGTGACCGTCGGCGAGGTCCAACGGGCCCTCCGGGCCTTCTATCAAGACTCCGGGGTATGGGAGCGTCGTGGCTGGCTTGGCGGCTACGAATTCGGAATCGCGTTCCCGCCAGACTGGGTCGGCGAATGGATGTTCTCCGTCGATGACGTGGACTCCGATGACGTCTTCGAGGAGGGATTGGTCACGAACTTCGAGAGCGTCGTGGGCCTCGTGCTAATTGACACGTTTGTCATCGGGGCGGGTGGCGCCGAGCGACTTAGCTCAGTTCCCCGCGAGATCCTCGTGGCTCCTTGCTAGTCGGTTGACTATCCCGGCGGGTGTGTCGCCTTAGAGAACGCGAAACCCGTGCGGACACCCAGATGCGCAGGCCTTGGTCACGCTTAGCGCGCTGCGACGCATCGTACCGGCGGGCTGTAGGATCACAACCTGCGCCAGGCAGAGCGAGGAGACGTGGATCGGATGGATGCAGCACTGAACGACGATGATCGTGTTCTGCTCGAAGGCGCCTATTGGTGGGGGCCGGCGACATTGTTTCGCTGTGAGCTCGAGACCGACCCGGCCGCCTGCGATCTGGCGCTGGTGGGTGTACCTCACAGCTCGGGGAACGGGTCCACCGAGCGCGATCAGCACCTGGGACCGCGGGCGGTCCGCCATGTGTCAGCATCGCAGCGTCGAATGCATGCCGGATCTGGCTTCTCGCCATGGTCGGTGTGCCGCATTCGGGACCTCGGCGACGTAGCCCTGCCGGAGGCCAATGACAACGAGCGGTGCATCGAGCGCATCGCGTGCTTCTTTGAGCGCCTGGGCGTCGCGGGAACACGGGCGATCAGCATTGGCGGCGATCATTCGATTACCGGCGGGATCCTCCGGGGCCTGGCCAGCGAAACGTCAGTTTTGACCGGCGGCGGACCGGTGGCGCTGGTGCATCTAGATGCGCACATCGATGCCTACGAGTCGCTTTCGCATTGGTACGGCGCTCGCGACAGCGCTGCTCACTGGGCCTCTTATCTCGCGCGCGAGGGGCGGGTCGACCCCGCCGCGAGCGTTCAGATTGGAATCCGCGGCAATCCGCGAACCTCATCCTGGCTTGATCCAAGCTATGAGCTTGGCTATGAGGTCGTCCCGATGAGCCGTTATCGGGAGCTCGGACCCCAGCGCTGTCTCGAGCTGATTCGCTGCAGGGCAGGGGACCGCCCGATCTACGTCACGTTCGATCTCGACTGCCTGGACGCGACCGTCGCGCCGGCCGCCGCCAACCTCGAACCTGCCTACACGGGCTGGACCGTGGACGAGGCGTTCGGACTGCTTCGCGGGCTGCGCGACCTCAACGTGGTCGGCGGAGACGTCGTGTGCCTCATCCCAACCAAGGATGCTCCGAACGGCATAACCGCGATGGTCGCCGCCGCGGCGATGTTCGAGATCCTATCGCTCGCTGCAGATTCGGCGCACGCACGTCCGATGGTCAAACCGCCCATTTCAGTTACACCACCCGTTGACACCTGTGGAGAGACGTGACGTCATGACCCAGATATCGCGCCGTACGCTGTTGGAGAACACGATCAAGGGCGGTGCGGCCCTCAGCGCTGGCGGGCTGATCGCCGCCTGTGGCTCATCGTCGCCCTCGTCCTCAGCCGCCTCGACGAGCACCGCGGCTGCTGGCACACCCAAGCACGGCGGCACACTTCACGCTGGGCTCACCGGCGGATCTAGCTCGGATACGGCAGATCCCAACCGCTTAGTCAACAACACCGACTACGCGCGGGTGCAGAACATCTTCGACCCGCTCGTCTGGCTCACCGCCGACGCTCGGCCGTACTACAGACTTGCCGAGGAGATGGCGCCCAACAAGAACGCAACCGTGTGGACAATCCGCCTGCGCAAAGGCGTGACCTTCCACAACGGCAAGGAGTGCACAGCCGACGACCTGATCTTCTCGTTAAATCGCACCGTCAACGCCAAACCCCCGGGCGTGGCCGCTAACGCGTTGTTGGGAATCGACATAGGGGGGATCAAGAAGCTCGATCGCTATACGGCGTCGGTCCCGTTCGCGAAACCTTATTCGACCTTGGTGCAGACCCTGGCGAATAGCACGACGGTGTTCATCATGCCGGTGGGATTCGACCCTCAGAAGCCGATCGGAACGGGCCCATTTAAGCTGGCCAGCTTCACCCCCGGCCAGCAGACCATCCTCGCCCGCAACGAGCACTACTGGAACGCGCCGCTGCCCTACCTGGACCAGGTGATCATGACTGACTACGCCGACGAGACCAGCCAGGTCAACGCGCTGCTCTCAGGTCAGGTGGACGTCGTCAACCTTCTGTCTCAGAGCACGCTGGGGACCGTCACGGGCTCGGGCAAGAAGGTCGTGATCTCGCCCGGCGGCGGTTGGAACCCGTTCACGATGCGGGTGGATAGCCCGCCGTTCAATGACGTTCGCGTCAGGCAGGCCTTCCGGCTGGCGGTCGACCGGCCGAAGATGCTGCAGACCGTGTTCGGCGGCCACGGCACGATCGGCAACGACATCTTCGCGATCTGGGCGCCGGAGTATGACCACAGCATCCCGCAGCGCACGTATGACCCCGAGCACGCCAAGTCGCTGCTCGAGGCCGCCGGCCAGTCGAATCTCACGATCCAGCTGGTCACAGGCGACATCGCGCAGGGAGTGATCAACATGGCAGAGGACTTCGTCCCCCAGGCCGCCGCCGCGGGGATCAACGTCAAGTTGCGCCAGGTGACGGTCACGGACTTCTACGGCCCCAACTACCTCAAGTGGGTGTTCGCACAAGACTTCTGGTATTACCAGCCGTACTTCGCCCAGGTTAACCAGGCCACCTTGCCCGGCTCGCCGTACAACGAGACCCACTTCAACAACACGCGATACCAGAGCCTGTATGCACAGGCCCTGGCGACGCTCGACGTCAGCAAGCAGACCGAGATCGCCCACGAGATGCAGATGATTGACTACAACGAGGGGGGCTACATCATCCCCTTCTTCCCGGCGGTGATCGATGGCTACGCGCCGAACGTGAGCGGGATCGTGAAGTCGAAGCTCGGTGCATCACTGAACAGCTGGGACTTCGAGCACATGTGGCTCGCGTGAAGACGGCTGCCGCCATCCACGGCTGAGGTATCGCTCCGCGATCGCCAGGCCGGCTGATGAGCGTGGCCGCGAAGCGGCTACGCAGGGTCGCGGCGCAGGGGTTGACACATGCAGTGCACTCCCCCACCGGCAAGCTGGAACTGGCTAATGTCCGGATCAAAGACAGTGAACCCGAGGGCACGCAGCTTGCGATTGAGTTCTGGCGCCGCCGTCGTGGAGAGAACCCGGTCGCTGCCGAGCGCCACCACGTTGCAGCCGAGCGCCATGGTCTCCTGGAATCCGACCGGCACGAGCTCGATCTTTCGCGCCCGGAGCCAGGCGACGACGTCCGGGGCGGTTGTCTCGAGACATACTGCGCAAAGCTTCTCCGCCAGCATGCATACCATCAGGTCGATGTGCACGTAGTACTCGTCGATCGGCGCGTAGAGGACTTCCAGCCCCTCGGACTCCATCCAACCTCCGACCTGACGAGCGGCTACCTCCTCTCCCCGCAATCCCGTGTAGCCGATGATCACAGATCCGGGCTCGATCATGTTGAAGTCCCCACCCTCGAAATTGCCGGCGCTGACAAGGTCGTAGATCGGGATATCTTGCTCGAGGTAGAAACGCAGCACGTTTGCGTACTCGCCTCGTCGGCGGGGATTGGCGAGTTGCGTGACGACCGCGCCAAATGGCGTCATGAAGTTCGAGTCACGCGCGTAGACCGCATAGGGCAGCTCGTCGCGCGCGTCGAGGAAATGCACGCTCACCCCCGCTTGACGATAGGCCTCAACCATCTCCGCGTGCTGTTGCAGCGCAAGCTCACGGTTGAACCGGTAACCGCGCCGGAGAGTCTCGCGCACGAGCGCGCTGTACGACGCGTTTTCCTCGCCCAGCCAGCGAAAGGACTCCGGGTTACCCAACAGGACATCGCGCAGTCGTCCGTACTCCGAGTCGACGCCCCACCGATCAGACCTCGGCGAACCGCCACTGGGATCGCGCGCCTGCAGTGCTGGCGCATGCGGCAAGACCTGATTCACGTGGCTCTCCTTCCGCGCGGTTTCGGGGGATACGCGCCCTATCCTAACTTCGGCGGTGGGCGCAGGCAGCGGCGCGCCGTCGGCGGGGGGCGCCGTCCCCCGCGCGGAGAACCCGAGAGGTGCGGGCCTCGGGTTTGAACGGCCATTTTGACTCGCTGTTCACATGCTAGCCGGCGACGGTCAGCCTCGCGGCTGCGAGGCGCCCGCGGACTGGCCGTGGTCGGCGCCGCCCCGCCTTGCTCGACCGCCGCTCGGCCGGCGTTGGCAGACCGGCGATCGCCGCTGCGGCTGCCTCGCCGCACGCCATCGCGCCCTCGATCCACCCCGGCGCCTCGAGGGCAAAGTCAGCGCTCGCAAACGCCACCCTGCCCACCGGCGCAAAGCGAGAATGATCGAGTGCACCCACGTCGCCGACCGGTGCCGTGGCCCAGGTGCCCCGAGAAAACGGGTCTGCGTTCCAATCGTGGCTGTCGAAGGCGGTCAGCTCGGCGTCGGGGTAGAACGCCTGCAGAGCCGCCTCAACGTGGCCTCCATTGCTCGGGTCGAAGTCCTCGCTCGCCGGACCGAAGCCGACCACCAGCTCTGGTCGGCGACGGCGCGATCTGCCAGCAGCAGGTTGAGCCCGCGGCCGCGTCCGGCGGCCAGCGACCCAGGCGGAACCCCGCGCGCCAGGAAGCCACACCTTCACCGCCCGGCCACGGTTCTTGCCCAGCGACGAGCGAACCGGTCCGGGAGATCCGGCGCAAAGGCGATCCGCTCCAGGACGTTGAGCGGCAGCGCGAGGATTACCGCGTCGGCGGCGCGTCGCTCACCGCCGGCGAAGTGCAGCGTGACCGTCTGGCCCCACTCGACCTGCACCAGCTCCTGGCCGAAACGCACGGTCGCCTGCGCGTAGGCGAGCATCTCCTGCGGCGATCGCCGCCCATCCCAGCGCCGGTGAGCGGCGCAGCGTCTCGGGAACCCCGAGCAGACCACCATGCTCGGCGATCGCTGCCAGTCCGTCGATCGCGGCCCCGTCGGACGGGTGGCTGCCGCCGGTGACCGCCCACCAGCCGAGCAGGAAGTCCTGCACCGAGCGGGCCGTGCGCAGGCCTCGCAGGTAGTCGGAAAACGAAAGCGCGCCCACGCCTGTGGCCCCGTCGGCAAGCGAGGATGCGTCTGCCGCAAGCCGGCGCAGCGCCGCCTCGAGCTGGGGCCACTCGCTGCGCGGCACCGGGAGGCCATGTCGGATCTGCTCGTCGGTGCGCCAGCGCCAGACGGTCGGAAGGTTCTCGCGTACCTCGCTGCCGGCACGCTGCAGCTCCCGGCGGACGCGCTGATGCTCGGGCATAAACCACGTGCCTCCGTATTCGACCTGCGGTCCGTGCTCGCCGAACGGCCGCGTCCAGGTCCGTCCCCCGAGCCGATCGCGAGCCTCGACGATTTCCACCTCGAAGCCGAGATCGTGCAGCGCGACGGCGGCCGCCAGCCCGGCGAACCCGGCCCCCACGATGATGATCGGGGGCTCACTCATCCGCAAGCTCAGCCCGGGCGGGCCAGCGCGTTCGCTGGCTCGCGCCCCGCGAGCACCGCCGCGACCGCCTCGCCCGCCAGCCTGTACGGGGCCGTCGCCGCCTGCGGCGAGAACCATGCGGCGTGGGGATTGATCAGCGTCCGCGGCCAGCGCAGCTCCGGCTGATCGGGGGCCGGCGGCTCCTGGGGAAGCACGTCGAGCGCGCAGCCGGCGAGGCGTCCGGCGCGCAGCGCCTCGCCGAGCGCCTGGTGATCCACGAGCCCGGCCCGGGCGCAGTTGACCAGGTAGCTGTCGGCGCGCATCGCGGCCAACTGCGCGGCGCCGATCAGGCCGCGGGTGTGGTTGTTGAGAAGCGCATGGAGGGTGACCACGTCGGCCGCGCGCAATAGCTCCGGCAAGGACGTGAGCGTCACGCCGGGCAAGTCCGACGTGCTCACGGCGGGGTCGGTGGCGAGCACGCGCATCCCCAGCGCCACGCCACGCCACGCCACCTCGCGCCCGATCCGTCCCAGACCGACGACTCCGAGGACCGCTCCCGCAACCCGCCGCGGCGGCGCTGCGCTTGCGTAGTCCCAGGCGCCATCCGCGCACCGAGCGGTCGAGCAGCGTGACCCCGCGCAGCAGGTCAAGCGCAAAGGCGATCGCGTGCTCGGCCACCTCCTGGTCACAGTAGCCGGGGCAGTGCGTGGCCCAGGCGCCCGCCGCGGCGATCGCTTCGAGGTCCAGGTGGTCATAGCCGGCCGATGTGGCGGCCACGATCCGGAGGTCCGGCAGCTCACGCATCTGGTCTGCGCCGACAAGCTCCTTAGCCACCAGCAAGGCGATGATTCCCCTGCCCCGCGGAAGCGCCTCTGCTTGAACGACCTCCACTCCCGGAAGGCCGGCGAGCGCGCCGGCCACGGGCTCGCGCGTCCCGACCGTGTCCACCAGCACGACGTTGCCGACGCGCTGAGTCGTGGTCATCGCTGCGCCTGCCCGGTGGTTTCGGCCGTGTCGCTTCCGCGCACCGCGCGCGTGGGCTCGCGCACCGCCAACGTACCCTCGAGCACCGCTTCCTCGAGCGTCCGCGGGGCGAGCACGTCCCCGGCGCGCGTGGCTCCCGGATGGCCCTCGAGTGCCGACCAGAGCTCGTCGGCGGGCACTCGGCCCTGGGCGAGCACGAGCGTCGCCGTCGCGGGGAGGGCCTGCGGTCGATCGGAGAACACGTGCGCCAGGACCACGTCGCCGCCGTCGCGGGAAAGCGTCATGTGGTGCAGGATCGGCACCCCCAGCTGGTCGAGCCGCGCGAGGTACAGGTTGCGCTGGTACTGGTGCAGCGTCTCGCCGGGGACCGACGCCGCACACGCGAGCGTGACCTGCACGCCTGCGTGCGCCAGCCGCTCGGCCGCGTCGAGGCCATCCCAGCCGCCGCCCCAGTCGGCGACCAGCGCCGGCCCCGAGACCCGCGCGGGGTCGGCGATTGCGTCCCATGCCTGGCACACGGCGAACGGCAGCTCCACGGGCAGCACCGGATCGTACGGTCGCGCGCCGCTGGCCAGAACCACGACGTCGAAGCCGGCCGCCAGCTCGGCGTCGGCCTGGACGCCGTGCTCGATCGACACCCCCGCGGCCCGCAGGCGATCGAGCGTGGAGGAGCGGTATCTGTCCCACAGCTCCTCGTGGGCGGGTGCCAGTCCAGCGAGCCGCAGCTGCCCGCCGATCTCATGCTCGCGCTCGACCACCGTGACGTCGTCGGACGCATTCGCCGCTTCGAGCGCGGCGGCTGCTCCTGCAGGTCCGGCCCCGATCACCAGCACTCTGCGGCCACGGCGGCGCGGTCTGGCGACCGCCAGCCGCAGCTCGCGTCCCGTCCGCGGGTTGACGGCGCATCCGATCGGCACGCCCGCGTGATAGTGACCGATGCAGGCCTGGTTGCAGCCAACGCAGGCGATCACCTCCCGGCTGCGTCCGGCGGTCGACTTGGCCAGCAGATCGGGGTCGGCGATCAGCGCTCGCGTCATTCCGACGAGGTCGGCCGCGCCTTGCGCGACTATCCGCTCGGCGTCGGCGAGGTCGACCACGCGGGTCGTCGCGATCAGCGTCAGCTCGGGGACTGCGGCGCGGATCTCGGCCGCCGGGCCGGCGATCGCGTTGCGCGCGGCCGGCGGCGGCGGCGCGATCCAGGTCGACGCAGCGGGGTGGGCGGAGTGCCCGAGCGCGAGCGAGACGAAGTCGACCAGCCCCTCGCCGCGGAGCGCTCGAGCGGTCTCGATGCACTCCTGCACGCCGAGCCCACCGGCCACCAGCTCGTCTGCCGCCAGGCGTGCCCCGACCGCGAGCTGTGGTCCGGCGCCGGCGCGGACCGCCTCCAGCAGCTCCTGAGCAAAGCGCAGCCTGCCGTCCACCGAGCCGCCATAAGCGTCACCGCGGTGGTTGCTGAGCGGCGAGAGGAACTGCGCCGGCAGGTAGCCGTGCGCCATCGAGACCTCGACCCCGTCGAGCCCACCCTCGCGGGCGTGGCGCGCCGCGGTTCCGTATCCCTCGATCAGCTCGCGGATCTCGGTCAGCGTCAGCGCTCGAGGCTCTGACTTGAAGCGCAGGCTGGGCACGGCCGACGGAGCGACGGCCGGGGGCTTGGGAGCGCTGGCGATCTGCTCGCGGCCGCCGTGGAACAGCTGCACGAGCAGGCGGGAGCCGTGGGCATGAACCGCCTCCGCGAGGCGGCGGTAGGCGGGCACGATCTCGGGCAGGTAGCCGCCGATCGTGTGCGCGGTCAGCAGCCCGGTCGGGTGGACCGCGGTGGCTTCGACGAAGATCGCACCGACGCCGCCACGGGCTCGCGCCTCGTGGTAGGCGAGCAGGTCGTCGGTCGGCAGGTAATCGTGGACCAGGCCGGTCTGATGCGACGTGGAGACCAGCCGGTTGCGCAACTGCAGCGGACCAGCCGACACCGGCGTGAGCAGAGTGGGAAACGGGCCCGAGGCGGTCATCGGGAAGCGGCTGCCTCAGCTGAGCGTATCCACAATCGGGACGCGCTCAGGCTCTTCGCGGGATGCGCGGGCGGGCGCCTCGTGGGTCGATGGCTCGTCGCCGAGGGGAGCGGTCAGCCGCATGGCGATCACCAGCGCGAGGCTGATCGCCATCAGCGCCCCCAGGATCAGCAGCGGCACTGCATCCGATGTGAGCTGGGCGAGCTTGGCGGCCAGCGGCGCGCCCAGCGTCTCGCCCGCCGCCCAGCCGAGGTTGAGCATCATCGTGGCAAACACGAGCGCGAACCCGGCCCGCTCTGAGAGGTCAGTGATGATCGACGTCGCCGGGGTCATGTTGGCGGTCATCGGTCCGCCAAGCGCGACCACCGTCAGCACGCCCAGCCCCCACGCCGACTGGGGCACCGGCAGCAGGGCCACCAGCACCGCGGTCAGGGCAAGCCCCCAGCACAGCGGAAAGCCGGGGCCGCGGCGGTCGACGAGGCGTCCCACGAACGGCGAGATCAAGGTACTCAGGAGCGATGCGAGCAGAAACGCGATGCCGATCGCGATCCCCGAGGCTCCAAAGGCGGACAGGCGCAGCGGCAGCAGCGTCGAGGTGGCCCCGATCGTGCCCGCCTCGAGCACCACCAGCCACAGGGCGAGCATCAGCCGCGGGCTGCGGGCCAGCGCGAGCAAGGGTGCCCCGGTACCGGCCTCCGGGAGCGGCGGCTCGCGGTGCCTGAGCGTCCACGCCGCCAGCCCAACCGAGACTGCACCGACGCATGAGAACACGAACTCGGTTCCGACCGCCACCGCCAGCGTCCCCAGCACCGGGCCCAACAGCGTGCCGAAGATCGCCGCCGCCAGGACCGAGCCCAGGACCTCGCCCCGGCGCTCGCGCGGAGCGATGGCGATCACCCAGGCGAGCCCGCCGCTCCAGATGCATCCGCAGGCGGCGCCCTGCACGAACCGCAGCGCGTCGAGCATCGCGATGTCCGAGGCGAACCCGAAGGCCGTAATCGAGACCGTGAATATGAGCAGCCCGACGATCACCGTGCGGCGCACGCCGGCCCGGGTGGCGATCCATGCCCCGAGCAGCGATCCGGGGACCATGCCCGCTGGGTAGGCCGCGGTGAGCACCCCGATCGCCGGCTTGGAGGCGCCGAACTCGTGCGCGTAATGCGGCAGCACCGGCGTGACGGCCGAGTACAGCATGGCCTCGAAACCGAGCAGCACGCCGATCAGGATCACGATCCGTCCCTCGGCGCTTCGCGCGCGCTCGGCGAGCGCCGCCCAACTGTTGTGCAGCGCGCTCATCGGCTCGTCACCAGGGCGCTGGCAAGGCGGTGCAGGCGGGGACCGACGTCCCCGCTGGCGCCCGAGGCGAGCTGCTCGATAAGAAGGCCATCGGCGGCGGCGATCAGCAGCGCCGCGTCGGTGTCGGGGTGTTGGGAGCCGGCCGCTGTGAGCAGGCGGCTGAGCGCCACGATGTAAGCGCCGCTCCAGCGGCGCGTTACCGCCTGCAGCCGCGGGCGGCGGGCCGCTTCGAGCATCAGCGCGTAGGTGGCGATCAGCGAGCCACGCGTCCCCTGCAGTTGCTCGTCGACTGGGTCGAGGATCGCGTCGACGGCCAGCGTGATCGGGTCGTCGTCAGGATTGATCGGCTCGGCGGCGAACTCGTTCAGGCGCGCGATGTCGCGCTGCGCGGCGAGCTCCAGCGCCGCGGTCAGCAAGTGCTCCTTGGAGTCGAACCAATACGTGGTCGAGGCCAGTGGAAGCCCCGCAACCTCGGCCACGCGCCGATGGGTGACGGCGTCGGCGCCGACCTCGGCGACGATCTTCAGGACGGCCTCGAGCAGCGCCTCGCGCCGGGCGGGCCCGCGCGGGCGTGGAGCTGTCTGGCGTCGAGCTGCTTGGCGTGGAGCTGTCTGGCGTGGAGCTGTCTGGCGTGGAGCTGTCTGGCGTGGAGCTGCTTTGCGGGGTGCGACTGCAGGCATGATTGGTACAAATGTACCAGACACGCTGGTACAAATGTACCGATCGGGACGTTGTGCAAGTTAGTTCCGCATAGGGTCACCCACACGCACCACGTCCGGATGGGGCGCCGGCGGGGGGTTATGACGCGAGGAGTTGAGCCAGCTTCGAGGGGGTGCCCTCATCCGGGAGCGGTGAGTACAGGATCAGGCGCTGCTGGGGCGCCTCCTGGGGGTTGAACACCGCGTGCTCGAACAACATCGTGCCCACGACCGGATGGTGGATCAGCTTGCGGCCCTCGCCGCTGCGGGCGACCTCGTGCTTCTTCCACGCCCTGCAGAACTCCGGGCTGCTCTTGCGCAGCGCGGTGATCAGCTGCTCGAACTGCGGGTCGCCGATATGGCGCGCGCTGTCGGCGCGGAACTTGGCCACCAGCAGCCTCGAACTGCGCTCCCAGTCGGAGAACATCTCACGCCGGCGCTCGTCCATGAAGTGCATCCAGACGTGGTTGCGCGCCGCCTTTGGCACTGCTCCCAGGTCGCCGAACAGGGCGGTCGCGGCGTCGTTCCAGGCCAGATAATCCCAGCGCCGGCCCAGCACGTAGGCCGGGTTGGGACCGAGGTTCTCGATCAGGCGCTTGACGGTCGGCGAGACCCGCTCGGCGGTCGTGCACGGCGGCGGCTCCTCACCCCGGCCCAGCAGGATCACGTGGGTGCGCTCGGCGGGGGTCAGCCGCAGCGCGCGGCAGATCGCCTCGAGCACGTCGAGCGAGGCGCGGACATCGCGTCCCTGCTCGAGCCACGTGTACCACGTCGTACCGACCCCGGCCAGATGGGCAACCTCCTCCCGCCGCAGCCCCGGGGTGCGGCGGCGCCCGCCGTTGGGAAGCCCGACGTCATCGGGTTTCAAGCTGGCGCGACGCTTGCGCAGGAAGTCGGCGAGCTCGGCCCGGCGGCGCTCTCCGTTTGCTCCCAGGACGTGCGGCGTCGCCGTGGACGGAACCTCGAGTTCGATGGGGGGTGCTTCTACTACCAGGATAACTCCTTCTCTTGTACCTGGATAAGCGTAACCGCATCATACTCGCATGAACTCAAGCAAGAACTTTCTGACTCGACGGCTGTGCAGCTCGAACGCCCTTTTGCTGGTCGTCTGCCTGGCCCAATTCATGGTCATCCTCGATGTCGCGATCGTCAATGTCGCGCTGCCTTCGATCCGCAACGGGCTGGGGTTCTCGACCACCGGGTTGCAGTGGGTCGTAAACGCCTACACGCTCACGTTTGCCGGACTGCTGATGCTGGGCGGGCGCTTGGCTGACCTGCTCGGACGCCGCCGCGTGTTCCTGGTCGGAACCGCCATGTTCGCGCTCAGTTCGCTGGCCTGCGCGCTCGCTAGCTCGCGCGGCCTGATGATCAGCGCCCGGGCCGTTCAGGGCATCGCCGGGGCCGTGACCTCGCCCGCCACGCTGGCGATCATCACCAGCACGTTGCCCGAAGGGCCCGAGCGCAACCGGGGACTGGGGCTGTGGGGTGCGATGGGCGCGCTGGGCGCCTCCTCCGGAGCACTGCTCGGCGGCGTGCTCACCCAGACCCTGGGCTGGCAGGCGATCTTCGCCGTCAACGTCCCGCTGGGGGCATTCGTGGTCGCGCTCGGGCTGATCGCCATCCCCGCGATCAAGCCGATCGACGGACCGCGCCACTTCGACGCGCTCGGCGCCACGCTGATCACCGCGGGGCTGATCGGGATCACGTTCGGGATCGTCCGCACGGACACTCTCGGCTGGGGATCGCTGGGAGTGCTCGGTCCGCTGGCGGCGGGTGTGCTGCTGCTGGGGGCGTTCGTGTTCGTCGAGGCGAAGGTCGCGCAGGCCCCGCTGGTGCCGCTGTCGATCTTCCGCCTGCCCCAGCTGCGCACCGCGAACATCGTCGTGCTGCTCATGTACGCGGCCAATTTCCCGGCCTGGTTCTTCATCACCCTCTACCTGCAGCAGGTGCTGCACTACGACGCGATCGAGGCGGGCCTGAGCTTTTTGCCGATGACGCTCTCGATCTTTGTCGGCTCCACACTGGCGCCGCGGGTCGTGGCCCGCTTTGGGGCCCGGCGGGTGATCAGCTTCGGGATGCTCGCGATGCTGCTCGGGATGCTGTGGTTGACCCGCATCGGTCCGGGCGGCAACTACCTGGGCACGGTGCTCGGCGGTGCGCTTCTGACAGCGCTGGGAATGGGCTTCACCCTGGTCCCGGCGACGATCGTCGCGATGCAGGATGTGACCGGTCCGCAGAGCGGGCTCGGCTCGGGGGTGCTGAACACCTCACGGCTGATGGGCGGGGCCCTGGGCCTGGCGATCCTGAGCACAGTGGCCAGCACCCAGACCGGCAGCGAGACCGGCGTCGGCGCCGCGCGGGCGCTCACCGACGGCTTCGACCTCGCCTTCCTGGTTGCGGCCGCCTTGTGCGCTGTGGCGATCGTGGTGGCGGCGACTCGCCTGCGCTCTCAGGCCGGCAGCGAAGCGGTCCAGCTGCCCGATCCGTCCGAGCTCGTGGACCGGGCCGAGGTGCACGAGCCGGAGGCGCTGGTGGCGTAGGTCGGCGGGCGCCGTGCCACCGAAGCGGCGCGGCTGGCACCATCGTGCATAGCGATGGGCCCCCGCACTTCCACCCAGCGGCGCAGCGCCGGGATCCTCCTGCACCGCGACGTCGGCGGCGGGCTCGAGGTGCTGCTCGTGCACCCCGGGGGACCGTTCTGGGCGCGGCGCGATGCCGGAGCCTGGTCGATTCCCAAGGGTGAGTACGAGCCCGACGAGGATCCGGTGGACGCTGCGCGGCGCGAGTTCGCCGAGGAGCTCGGGGTGGCGCCCCCGCCCGGAGAGCTCGCAGATCTCGGCGAGGTGCGCCAGAAGTCCGGCAAGTACGTCCGCGCCTGGGCGCTGGCCGGCGACCTCGACCCGGATGCCATCGTGAGCAACACCTTCGAGCTCGAGTGGCCCCCGCGCTCGGGGCGCATGCGCGAGTTCCCCGAGGTCGACCGTGCGCAGTGGTTCGGCCTGGTGGAGGCGCGCGAGAAGATCAACCCGGCGCAGGCCGCACTGCTCGACCGCCTCGTGGAGGCAGCAGCCAAGTGACCGCCACGGGCTCTCGCATCCTGCGCTGACCACGGCCGAGGGCCGGCTTGGGGTGGCGCTTTTGTCCAACGCGATCGCGAGCGGATCACCTACACCGAGACACTGGCAACCGGAGCACAGCTCGCGCATATACTTGAGGCATCAACGTTTAGTCTGCACGTGCACCGACCAGCGGGAGCGCTGATGATCGAAGCCACCCTTTACAGTGACCCGGCCTGCCCCTGGGCCTATTCCGAAAGCCCCGCGATCCGGGTGATCGAATGGCGATACCGCGAACAGCTGCGCTGGGAGCTGGTCGTCATCGGGCTCACCGAGGACGCCTCCCAGTACATCGCCCGCGGCTACACCCCCCTGCGCGGCGCCCTCGGCCAGCTGCGCTTCAGGCGCTACGGGATGCCCTTCTCGCCCGCGCCGAAGCCGCGCATCAGCGCGACCGCCCGAGCCTGCCGGGCGATCGTGGCGGCCCGGCTCGCCCACCCTGGCAGCGAGTGGCAGGTGTATCGCGCGATTCAGCTCGCGAACTTCACGACCCCGCTGGTGCTCGAGGACGACGAGCAGCTCCGCGCGGTGCTCGCCGACGTACCCGGCGTCGACGCCGATCAGGTGATCGCCGAGCTGGACTCGCCCGAGGTGACCGCGGCCTACGAGCGGTGACCGGGCCCGTACGCGCTCCGCGGCCGGCTCGGCCGCCGAGCTTCAGGGCAAGACCGCCACCACCGATGGCCCGGTCCGCTTCACAGCGCCGTCGATCGTGTTGCGCTCAAACGGCACCGAGCTCGTCGCGGGCGGCTTTCAGCCGGTCGAGGCCTACGACGTGCTGATCGCCAACCTCGATCCGACGCTTCACCGCGAGCCGCCACCCGAGACGCCTGCCCCGCTGCTGGACTACTTCGAGCACGGCCTGACCACCCAGGAGGTGGCGGCGCTGATGACGGGCGGCAATGACGCGCCGGACCGCAAGGCCGCCGAGGCGGCGCTGCTCGAGCTGCTCGCCGACGGCAGCGCGAGGCGCGAGCCGCTCGGCGACGACGCGCTCTGGAAGCCCGCGCACGTGAGAGCCTCAATCCAGCCCGTCAGAAGCGCCCTCACGACGGCGAGAACCTGACCGGCAGCGCCTCCAGCCCGTAGATCCCCGACGGCGTTCCGAACTGCGGCTCGCCGTCGAGCGTCACCGTCCGCATCCGCTCGGCGATCGCCGCCAGCCCCTCCTGCATCTCGGCCCGGGCGAGGTTGGCGCCGACGCAGTAGTGGATCCCGGCGCCGAAGGTCAGCGTGCGCAGGCCACTGCGATCGGCGGTGATGTCGAACTCGTCGGGCGAGATCCCGTCGCGATTGGCGTGCCACGCCGACACCAGCACGATCGTGCCGGCTGGGAACGCGACTTCCCGGTGCTCGAGCTCGGCGGTTGTGATCCGCGCGGTGAACGGCGTGATCGGCTCGTAGCGAAGCGCCTCGTCGACCGCGGCCAGCGCCAGTCCCCGGGGCTCGCCCCGCAGGAGCTCCCATTGGTCGGGATGCTCGGCGAGCAGCCTGATCGCGTGAGCGAGCTGGCTCTGACTGGTGTCGACGCCACCGACCAGGATGTTCAGCACCAGGTTGCGCAGCTCGTCGTGTCCGAGCCGCTCGCCCTCGGTCTCCGCGGCGATCAGGTCGGTGATCAGATCCTCGCCCGGTGAGCGACGGCGCTGCGCGATCAGTGCGTCGGCCCACACATAGAACTCCGCCACCGCGCGCTCGATCCGGTCGCGTTGGGAGATCAGGCTGTTGGCGTCGAACTGGCGCTGGATCCAGTTCGACCACTCATACAGCTTCGGCGCGTCGCTCAGCGGCGCGCCCATCACCGCGGCGATCACCAGCGACGGGTAGGGCTTCGCGAACGCCGAGATGAACTCGCATCCCCCGTCGCGCGGGCAGGGCCCCCAGCAACTGCTGGAGAAACTTGCGCATCGCCGGGCGGTAGCGGTCCACCGCGCGCGGTGCGAGCGCCGGGTTGACCAGGCTGCGCAGCCGGCGATGGTCGCTTCCGTTGACGTTGATGATGTTGCCGACGATCTCCTCGTGCAGCGGTCCGTCGGTGATCTGGAACAACTCGGCGATCGTCAGCCCCGGGAACACCGCGTCCTTGGTACGCAAGAAGAACTCGCCGGCCTCGCGGTCGAGGACCATGAACCCGAACGGGCACGAGGCCAGCCAGCCCTGGTAACCATGCAGCGCCGCCATCGCCTGGCGGTAGCGCTCGCCGCCCAGAGTCGCGTCGGTGTGGTCGAAGAAGGGAAGCTGGAGCTCGGAGACGAGCGTCATGGCCTTACCTCAGGCACCAGGCCCGCGCACAGCGCAGCCGGACCTCAGTCGACCTGCGCGTTCTCGAAGATCGCCGCCAGGCCCTGGCCGCCGCCGATGCACATGGTCTCGAGTCCGTAGCGGGCGCCGCGGCGACGCATCTCGCGCAGCAGCGTGGTGAGGATCCTGGCGCCGGTAGCGCCGATCGGGTGACCGAGTGAGATCCCCGAGCCGTTGACGTTGACGCGCTGCAGCCCGTCGCTGAGGTTCCACTCACGCAGCACCGCGAGCGCCTGGGCGGCAAATGCCTCGTTGAGCTCGATCAGGTCCATCTGGTCAAGCTCCATCCCCGCGCGGGTGAGCGCCCGGGCCGTCGCGGGCACAGGACCGATTCCCATCGTGCGCGGTGCCACGCCCGCGGCCGCCCAGCTCACCAGCCTGGCCAGCGGCTGCAGGCCCAGCTCGGAAGCGCGCTGCGCGTGGGTGACGATGCACACCGCCGCGCCGTCGTTCTGGCCACTCGCGTTGCCCGCGGTGACCGTCGCGTCCTTGTCCTTGCGGAGCATCATCGGTCGCAGCGAACCAAGGCTCTCGAGCGAGGCATCGGGCCGCGGGTGCTCGTCGCGGTCGATCGCCCGGGTGCCGCTCTTGCGATCAGTCACCTCCACGGGGACGATCTCCTCCGAGAAGGCGCCGCTCTCATGCGCGGCGACCGCGCGCTGGTGTGAGCGCAGGGCCAGCTCGTCCTGCTCGTGGCGCGGGATCGCGTATTCGCGGCGCAGGTTCTCGGCGGTCTCGATCATCCCGCCCGGTACGGGATAGTTGGCGCCGCCGGCGGTCACCCGCCCCCGGATCAGCCGGTCCTCGAGCATCGCGCCGCCCGAGCGCGCGCCCCACCGCAGCGTGGTCGAGTAGAGCTCGGTCTGGCTCATGCTCTCCGCCCCGCCGGCGATCACCAGGTCGGCGGCGCCGGTCTGCACCTGCATGCTCGCCTCGATGATGGCCTGGAGCCCCGAGCCGCAGCGGCGATCGATCTGGAGCCCGGGTACCTCGACCGGTAACCCGGCGTCGAGCGCCGCGACCCGCCCGAGCGCCGGCGCCTCCCCATTGGGATAGGCCTGGCCGAGCAGCACGTCGTCCACCTGGTCGCGGGGGAGCCCGGTCCGCGCGATCAGCGCCTCGATCACCGTGGTCGCCAGCGTCGTCACGGTGACGTCTCTAAAGACGCCGCCGAAGCGGCCGACCGGGGTCCGAAGCGGCTCGCAGATCAGCGCATCACGCATGGCGATCGGCAGCTTAGTGGTCTCAGGTCATCAGTCGCCGATTGCGATGTGGCCCGGATGTGAGGCAACGCGCGTCAGCCACGCCCGCACAGCCGGGTATGGCTCGAGCTCGAAACCGCCCTCCGGGGCCACGTGCGTGTAGGCGAACAGCGCGATGTCCGCGATCGAGTAGCGCTCGCCGACGAGGAACTGATGGTCGGCCAGATGACGCTCGAGTGCGTTCAGGGCGGCCCGACCCCGCTCGCGCTTGGCCTCGAGCTCGGCTTGCGGTGGGTGGATACCGGCCAGCTCCCAGAAGCGCGCGACGGCGATGTTCGGCTCGTGGTCGTACTGCTCGAAGAACATCCACTGGAGCACCTGAGAGCGCTCGAATGGATCGGCGGGGAGATAGTCGGTGCCCTCGCCGAAATAGAACAGGATCGCCCCGGACTCGGCGAGCGTACGCCCGTCGTCGAGCACCAGCGTCGGGACCCGCAGGGCGGGGTTGAGGTCGCCCAGCAGTTCGGGACGGTCGGATCGCTCGAACACGTCGACCTCGCGCCGCTCGTACTCGATGCCGAGCTTGGCGAACAGCAGCCGCACCTTGTAGCAGTTGCCTGACACGGCCGAGTTGTAGAGCAGCATCGGGACCGCAGGCTACGGGGCCGTGGCCGGCTGGGGCGGGCGCTCCTGCAGCACCCGCACGCCCCCCTTTGGCGAGAGGGTGATCGCGCGCAACTGGGGCTTGGCGGTCTGCGCGTCGGCCGCCTTCAGCTGCGCGCGGGCCAGCACGCGCTCGAGCACGATCCGCATCTCGGTCAGCGCGAAGCTGGCGCCCAGGCAGCGGCGGGTGCCACCGCCGAACGGCACCCAGGTATAGGTGTCGGGGGCGTCGGGTCCCAGGAACCGCTCGGGCCAGAACATGCCAGGACTCGGATAGAGGTCGGCGCGGCGATGGATCGTGCGGATCGAGGGGTTGATCTCGATGCCCGGCGGCACCTCGTAGCCGTTGAGTTCAAACGGCGCCTGGCGGACGACCCGCCCCACGGCCGGGATCACCGGGCGAAACCGCAGCGCCTCCTTGATCACCGCGTCGAGATACCGGTCCTCGCGCCGGCGCGCGATCGCCAGCGCGCGCTGATCGTGCAGCAGCAGATCGAGGGTCCACGCCAATCCGGTGGCGGTCGTCTCGTGGCCGGCCAGCAGCAGCGTGAGCAGCTCGTCGCGCACCTCGCGATCGGTCAGCGGCTGGCCCTGCTCGTCCCGGGCGAGCAACAGCGCCGAGAAGACATCGTCGCGTTGCTCGAGATCTGGCTCCTTGCGACGGCGAGCGATCTCCGCGTAGACGAGCTCGTCGACCGCCTGCTTGCGGCGCTCGAACGCCCGCGCCGCGGCGCTAGGGTCCTGGCGCCGGCGGACGATCGCGGCCGCCACCATCAGTCCCCGCGGCCGCGCCAGCGGCTCAACCATCGCTCGCAGCCGGCCGCGCAGCTCGGCCTCGGCGGGGCCGGGCTCATACCCGAACACCGCTCGCAGGATCACCCGCAGGGTCAGCGACTGCAGGCTGCTCAGCAGCGCGAACGGCTCACCGACCGGCCACGAGTCGATCTCGAGGTCCGCGCACGATCGCATCGTGTCAGTGTGGGCGAGCATCTGGCGGCCGTGGAAGGCCGGGAGCAGCAGCTTGCGATGGCGAAGGTGCTCGGCGCCGTCGAGCAGCAGCACCGAGCGCGTGCCGACGATCGGACCCAGGAGCGCGTTGGCCTCGCCGGCGTGAAGCTGGTCGTTTGAGCCCTGGAACACCTGCTTGACGAGCTCGGGATCGAAGACCATCACGAAGCGTTCGTCGAACAGGGTGCTGAACGTGACCGCGTTGCCGTAGCGACGGCGGCAGGCCTCGAGGAAGCGCACGCCGCCGAGCATGAAGCCGGCGGTCTGGACCACGCGCGGCAGGCGCGGGCCGGGGGGCAGGCGCGAACCCGTCGAACCAGGCGGCGATGCGGGCAGCGCGTCCGGCGAGCTGCGCTCACGCGTGGAGGTCATCGCCGCCGATCGTAGCTGCCCTGCTGCTTGGTCAACGCGGCTGCGCAGCCGCAACGCCGCCGGATGCCCTCTGCGACGCGGCCGCCTTCGGATCAAGGTCGGCCAGCGTGAGCTGGTGCGACGGGGGCTTGGTGAGCACGCGCCGGCTGCTCACCTGCAGCGACCCGTCGACGTGCAGCAGCTCGCCTGACTGCATCTCCCGCCAGCCGGCATCCTCGTCCATCCGCTCGGTGGCCACGACCACCACCGGGCGGCTGGCCGCCGCGCCCGAGCGGACCCGGATGGCGCCGCGGGCGCTCGCGTGCTCCAGATGCCGCGAACCGGTGGGACCGCCCGCCGCGCGCTCGAGCACATACAGCTCGTGCACGTCGGGGTAGCGCAGGGCCCATAGATCCGAGCGGGTGACCAGGACGCAGTTGATCGCAAACAGGGGCAGGTTGGCGGCGACCCAGCGGGCCGCGCTGGCGATCCCCTCCCCAACATCGCCTGTGCGTTCAATCTCCCGCGTGATCAGCGCGAAGTAGCGCTCGGAGTCGGTGTCTCCACCCACCAACGACATCATCTCCTCGCCGAGCTCCTGCTCGAGCTTGCCGAGGTCCGCGATCACGCCGTTGTGGGCGAAGATCCGGCCGCGCTGCGCAAACGGATGCGTGTTGCGCAGCCGCAGCCCTCCCGTGGAGGCGTAACGGACATGGGCCACGAACGTTCGCGAGGTGACCGAACGCGCCTCGCGCGCAAATGCCTGATCCTCGTAGGCGGCCAGCGGCTGCTTGAGCACCTGCGGCGTGCCGTCCGCCGTAAATGCGCCGAGGCCGGTTCCGTCGGGCTCGCGGCGGCTCTGCACGGCGAGCGAGTCAGGCGCCTCGAGCAGCCAGAACGTCGCCTGGACCGGCTTCTGTCCTGCGCTCATGCCAAACAGGCGGCACATGCAGCCCGCAACCTACCGGCGTCCACCGTGCAAAGCGGCAAACCAGGCACGACCAGCTCACGTGCCCCATCTGTCAGAGTAATTTCAAGCTTCTCTGCGATCTTGAAGATCGTTCCGAGAAAGAAGGTGTCTTGAAATGAAATTCCTGCGCACAGCTTCAACCCGCCGGCTGCTGGCCATGATCGCCGGCTTCGTGGTCGCCGTCGGTGGCGGCACGGCGATCGCCGTCGCGGCAGCCGGATCCGGTCCCGTCCCGAAGCCCGAATCGCTCGCCAGCGCGCTCCACGGCGCGGCCAGCGCGGCGCCGGTAAAGGGGATCTCGGCGGATATCAGCTTCACCAACAACCTGATCGGCGCGTCCGACTTCCAGGGCGGCCCGACCGATCCGCTGCTGCAGGGCGCGACCGGCCGTCTGTGGCTCTCAAACGACCATCGCCTGAGGCTCGAGCTGCAGTCCAATAACGGCGACGCTCAGGTGGTCGTCAACCGCAGCTCGTTCTGGATCTCCGATCCGGCCCAGCAGACTGTGTACGAGGGCACGCTGCCGGCCCGCTTCTCGCACAACGGGAAGTCCCACGCCAATCAGGGCATCCCCACGATCGCCCAGATCCAGTCAGACCTGAACAAGCTCGCCAGGCACGTCGATGTGTCCGGCGCGATCCCCGGCGACATCGCAGGGCAGCCCGCCTACACCGTCCGCGTCTCGCCCAAGCACGACGGTGGGCTGCTCGGCTCGCTGCAGCTTGCCTGGGACGCCGTTCACGGCGTGCCGCTGCGGTTTGCGATCTACGCGCGGGACAGCTCGACCCCCGTGCTCGAGCTCAAGGCCACGAACATCAGCTACGGCACGATCTCCTCGAGCGTGTTCAACATCTCGCCGCCGGCGGGATCCAAGGTGGTCAAGCTCGCCGGCCTGGGCCAGGGCGCGGGCACGAACCCGACCGCCCCGATGCCCAGCCTGGCCAAGGGACACACCCGCGCGATGCACGTCAGCGGCGTCGCGGCCGTGGCCAGCCGGGTGCCGTTCAAGCTGGTCGCGCCGAAGTCCCTGGTCGGTCTGCCGCGCAACGGCGTGCACCTGCTCGACATGGGCGGCAAGTCGGCGGCGCTGGTGACCTACGGTCGGGGCCTCGGCGGGATCGCGGTGATCGAGCATGCGCAAGCGGCGAGCGCGTCCGCAAACCAGAGCCAGGCCGGCGGGCTGGGCTCGCTCAGCCTGCCGAGCGTGTCGATCAACGGCGCCACCGGGCACGAGCTCGACACTCCGCTCGGGACCGTGGTCACGTTTGACCGTGGCGGCGTTGACTACACGGTGCTCGGTTCGGTGCCCTCGGCCGCGGCCGACATGGCCGCGCGGGCGCTGTGAGCTCAGGCTCGGCGCCGGAGGCGAGCCGGGCGGCGCCCGGCTCGGTGACGCGAGAGTCGATGTCGGAGGCGAGCCCGCCGCCCGTTGAGGTGCGCGGGCTCGTCAAGCGTTACGGCGATCTGACCGCGGTCGACGGGGTGGATGTGACGGTCAACCCGGGTGACGTGTACGGCTATCTGGGGCCCAACGGCGCCGGCAAGACGACCTCGCTGCGGATGATGCTCGGGCTGATCCGCCCCACCGAGGGGACCGTGCGCCTGTTCGGCCGCGACCCGATGGAGACCGTCGCCGCGCTGCAGGGGGTCGCGGGGTTCGTCGAGGCGCCCACGTTCTATCCCTACCTCAGCGCTCAGCGCAACCTCGAGCTGCTGGCCGCCTACGACGGCAACGACGCCAAGCGCCGGGTCGCGAGCGCGCTCGAGACCGTGGAGCTCACCGACCGCGCCAAAGACAAGGTCGGCGGCTATTCGCACGGGATGCGCCAGCGCCTGGGGATCGCGGCCGCGCTGCTGCGCGATCCGAAGCTGATGCTGCTCGACGAGCCCGCCACCGGGCTGGACCCGGCCGGCATGCGCGACATGCGCGTGCTGGTCCGCCGGCTGGCCGATCAGGGGATGACCGTGCTGCTCTCCAGCCACCTGCTGACCGAGGTAGAGGAGGTCTGCAACCGGGTGGCGATCGTGCGCTCGGGGAAGATCGTCTACGAAGGAGAGATCGCCGCGCTCAAGCGGGGCGCCGGCACCTCGTACCGCCTGGAGACCACCGACGACGAGCTGGCACTCGAGATCTGCCGCGCCCAGCCGGGGGTCGGTGAAGCTCGGATCAGTGAGCACGGGAAGGTCACCTTCACCGCCGACGAAGCCACCACCGCCGAGCTATCCCAGGCGCTGGTCGAAGCCGGCGCGCTGATCAAGGCGCTGACCCCGCAGACGGTCACGCTCGAGGATCTGTTCTTCTCGTTCACCGAGGGCGACGGCCGCGAGCCCGAGCCGCCCCCCCGCGAGCCCGCCCCCGCGACTCAGAGCTGATGCCCAGCGTCGCCACCGTCTACCGCTGGGAGCTGTTCAAGCTGCGCTTTCAGAAGCGCACCTACCTGGGGCTCGGCGCCGCGGCGATCGTGCCGATCCTGTTCGTGCTCGCGATCCACTTCCGCCACGACCGAGGTCACGGCGACTTTGCCTTCTCCACGTATCTGACTCGCAGCGGCCTCGCAGTGCCGCTGGTGATCCTGCTGTTCGGCGCGGTGTGGATGTTCCCGCTGATCACCGCGCTGGTCGCCGGCGACATCTTCGCCTCCGAGGACCACAACGGGACGCTGAAGACGATCCTCACCCGCTCGCTGGAGCGCTGGCAGCTGTTCGCCGGCAAGGCGCTGGCGGCCACCACCTACGCCGTCGCCGCGATCCTGCTGTGCGGTACGGTGGCGGTGATCGCGGGCAGCTTGCAGTCGGGCTTCAACTCGCTGCAGAGCCTGTCGGGGACGATCGTCTCGGCCCCCAAGGCGCTGGAGCTGGTGTACGTAAGCCTGCTGGTCTACCTGATCCCGATCGCGGCGATCGTGTGCATCGGGCTGCTGCTCTCGACGATCACCCGCAACAGCGCCGCCGCGGTCGTCGGCACGCTGATGGTGTCGCTGCTGATCCAGCTGATCGGCATCCTGCCGGGCCTCGGGGCCCTGCAGCCGTACCTGCTGAGCACTCAGTTCAACGCCTGGCAGGGCCTGCTGCGGACGCCGATCGACTGGACACCGATCGTCCGCGCGGCCTGGGTCTGCGCGCTGTACGGGGTGCCCGCGCTGGCGGGGGCGTTCCTGGTCTTCATCCGCCGCGACGTCGCTGGTGGCTGAATCCGCAGAGCTGCGCGAGCGCGTGCTCGTGGTCGACGACGACCCGCCGCTGCTGCGAATGCTCGCCCGCTCGCTGGACGCGGAGGGGTTCGAGGTGACGGTTGCCCCCGACGGGGGCGCCGCCCTGGTGGCCGCCGAGCGCTCGGCGCCCGACGTGATCGTGCTCGACGTGGCGATGCCTGCGATCGACGGCCTCTCGGTCTGCCGGCGGCTGCGCAGTCGCGGCCTGCCCACGCCGATCTTGATGCTGACGGCGCGCGACGCCGTCGCCGACCGGGTGGCGGGGCTGCAGGCCGGAGCCGACGACTACCTGGTCAAGCCGTTTGCGATGCAGGAGCTGATCGCGCGGCTACGGGCGCTGACGCGGCGTGGCAAGCGCACCGACGAGCTGCTCTCCTACGCCGACCTGGTGCTCGACACGGCGGCGCGCTGCGCGACCCGCGGCACCAAGACGATCGAGCTCACCGGACGCGAGTCCGCGCTATTGGCGCTGTTGCTCTCAGAGCCCGGGCGCACGGTCACCCGCGAGCGCGCCATCGACGAGATCTGGAGCGGCGCCGCCGAACCCAACGTGGTCGATCGCTACATCACCAGGCTGCGGCGCAAGCTCGGCAAGCCGCCGCTGATCAGGACGTTGCGAGGATCGGGGTTCGTGCTGCGCGCGTGAGATTTCCCCGCACCCTGCGCGTCAGGCTGGCGCTCGCGACGGCGGCCTCGATCCTCGCCGCCGTGGTGGTGTTCGCGATCGTCACCGTGATCGTGGTGGGTGATGAGCTGCGGGGTTCGCTGGACACGGCGCTGCGCCGGCGCGCACAGGAGGTCGCCGAGCTGGCCGTGACCGCACCGGCGGTGCTACGCGATCCGGGTGCGTTCGAGAGCCCCGACTCGGGGCGCCAGCTCGCGGTTGAGGTGATCGACGCCCACGGCCGGATCCTGGCACGGTCGCTGACGCTGGGAGCCAAGGTCCTGCCGCAGGACTCGATCGTGCAGGCGGCCCTGCACCAGGGACGCACGGGAGTGCAGGACATCACGCTCGACGGGCGGCCGTTCAGGATGTACGCCGCTCCGATCGCCGCCGCCGGCGGTCCCGCGTCGGGCGGCGCGGTGCTGGTCGCCTCAGACACCAGCGACATCTCCCACACGCTGGGCAACCTCGGCGTCGTCGTCGCCCTCAGCGGCGCCGCGATCGTGTTGCTGGCATCGTTGGGAGCGGCGCTGCTCACCCGCCGGGGGCTGCGGCCGCTGAGCCAGCTGGCCGTGGCCGGTGAAGAGATAGAGCGCACCGCCGATCCGGCGCGCCGCCTGCCCGAGCCCGCGACGCTCGACGAGATCGGTCAGCTGACCGGCGTGCTCAACCGGATGCTGGCTTCGCTCGAGCAAGCGCGAGCCAGCGAGCGGCGCTTTCTGGCCGACGCCTCACACGAGCTGCGCACGCCGGTCACGGCGCTGCTCGGCAACGTCGAATATGCCGTCCGTCACGGGGCCGACCCCGATGTCCTGCGCGATCTCCGTGATGACGCCACCCGTCTGGCGCAGCTCGTCGACGCGCTGCTGGTGCTCGAGCGAGCCGGCGACCGCGGCGCTGCGCCCAGCGAGCGGGTGCAGCTCGACGAGCTGGTGCGCTCGGTGGCCGCAGAGCACGACGACGGGCGCGTGCGGCTGGGGGCTGTCGAGCCGACGGTGATCGCCGGCGACCGGGAAGCGTTGCGCAGGGTGGTGACCAATTTGGTCGACAACGGGCTCGTCCACGGCCCGTCCGGCGGGCCGGTGACAGTCAGCGTGACCACCGCGGACGGGTCAGTGCTGTTGAGCGTGCGCGACACCGGCCCGGGACCCGACCCCGCTGAGCGCGAGCACCTGTTCGAGCGCTTCTGGCGTGGGCCGCAGGCGGCAGGGCGGCCCGGTGCCGGATTGGGGCTGTCGATCGTCGCCGCGATCGTCGATCATCACCGGGGTGCGATCTCGGTCGACGGGGCGGAGTTCACCGTCCGGCTGCCGTCGGCGAACGCAGGCGGTGGCTGAATTCTCATATTTCTCTTAGCAAAAGCTGATCGACTCCGGTCAGGTTCAGGGTGTGACCAGACGCGATCGAGCCGCAGCCGTTAGGCAGCGCGATGCCGCCTTGAGGCGGATCGGGCGAGTCCGCGGCTGGACGATCGCCGGCGCGGGCGCGCTGACGGCGGCGATCGCGGTCGCGGTCAGCGCCGCTGTGCCCGGGCGAACGCTCGGGGCCAAGGCGGCCGCCAGGACCAGCGCCAGGCGCCCGATGTCACCCACAATGCCGGCGCCGGCGACCCCGCGACAGCTCGGACTGCGTCCTCCCCAGAGCGCGCCCCAGCCGGCCTCGCCGCCCCAGACCCAGACGCCGCCGCCGGCCGCGCCCCAGCCACAGCCTGCCCCCGTGTCGGGAGGCTCTTGACCGCTTCCGCCAGCTTTCCGGCGCTCGGGAGCACGGCGGTGGTGGCGGCGTCCGAGGATGACGCGCTGGCGCCGGTCGTGGAGTCCGTGCAGCGAGTCGTCGACGCATTTGACCGCGCCTGCTCGCGCTTTCGTGCCGACTCCGAGCTATCTGAAGTCAACCGCGCCGCGGGTCGCGCGATCCGCGTCTCGCCGCTGATGATCGAGGCGACGCTGGCCGGTGTCCGCGCTGCTGCGTTGACCGACGGCGACGTCGATCCGACGCTCGGCAGAGAGCTCGTGGCGCTCGGTTACGACAGAGATTTTTCATTGGATTTGGGTGGCCGGGGCGCCTTTGCGAGCCGGGGCGCGGGTGGCGACCGGGTGCCCCGAGGCTCGCTGTCGTTTGCCTCGGTCGCGGGCTGGCGCACGATTCGCGTCGATGTCGAGGCCGGCACGGTGGGAATCGGCGCTGGCGTGAACCTGGACCTCGGGGCGACCGCCAAGGCGCTCGCCAGCGACCACTGCGCCGCCGCCGCACGCGACGCCGCTGGCTGCGGGGTGCTCGTCAGCCTCGGGGGCGACATCGCCACGGCCGGCCCAGCGCCGGCGGGCGGCTGGCGCGTGCGGGTGACCGACGATCATCGGGCCGGCCCCGGCGCGCCCGGCCAGTGGATCACGCTTGATTGCGGCGGGCTGGCGACCTCGAGCACGAGCGTGCGCCGCTGGCGCAGCGCTGACGGTGGTGACGCGCATCACCTGCTGGACCCGGCGACCGGGCTGCCGGTGGCAGGCGGCTGGCGCACCGTCAGCGTGGCCGCCGCGACCTGCCTGGACGCGAACATCGCCAGCACCGCGGCGATCGTGCGCGGGCCCCGCGCTGCGGCGTGGCTGCAGCAGATGGGGCTTCCGAGCCGGCTGGTCAGCGACGAGGGAGGCTCGCTGCATGTGGGCGGCTGGCCGGTGGACGGCGACGATCTCGGAGCGCCGGTGTGAGTGTCGCGGCGGTGGGCCCGAGCGCCTACTGGTATCTGACGCGCGGCACGGGCGCGGTCTCGCTGGTGTTGCTGACGGTCAGCGTGGTGCTGGGGATCGTCGGATCGCTGCGGGTCTCGGCTCAGCTCTGGCCGCGGTTTGCGATCGACACAGTGCACCGGGATGTCTCGCTGCTGGCGATCGCCGTGCTGGTGGTGCACATCGCCACCAGCGTGCTTGACAGCTTCGCGCCGATCTCGTTGACCGCTTCGGTGATCCCGTTCGTCTCCAGCTATCGGCCCTTCTGGCTCGGGCTGGGCGCCGTGTCGTTTGACCTGCTGCTGGCGCTGGCGATCACCAGCCTGGTCAGGCGGCGCCTGGGCTACGGGCGCTGGCGAGCGGTGCATTGGCTGGCCTACGCGTGCTGGCCCATCGCGGTTCTGCACGGGCTGGGGACCGGGACGGATACGAAGGTCTGGTGGATGCTGGTGCTGACGCGCGGCATGCGTCGCCGCGGTCGTGGTCGCGGTCTGTGTCCGGGTGGCCCGGGCGCAGCCCGGGCGGGCTGAGCTGCGCGGGCCCGTGATCGCGCTCAGCCTCGCAGCGACGGTCGCGCTGCTGGCTTTCACAGCTCCTCGGCCCGCTGCAGAAGGGGTGGGCCCGGCGGTCGGGAACGCCCTCGAACCTGCTCGCTTCCTCGCCCGTCGCTGCCGTGCCGGACCAAAAGCCCAGGCCCTTCTCGGCTGCCCTGGCCGGCTCGATCACGGCAGGCGCAGCTGCCGTTCGGCTCGATCGTCGATCTCCGGATGCGGCTCAGCGGTGGAGCCCGCGGGCAGCTACGGGTGCGCCTGGGTGGAGCCCCGATCCCCGGCGGGGGGCTGTCACTGGCCGGCAGCCAGGTTGACCTGATCACCGACGGGATCCCCTCGGTGCTCCAGGGCACGGTCAGCGGGCTCCAGGGCCAGCACTTCGTTGCCCGGGTGCGCGGCAGCTCGGGTGATGGGCTGACCCTCGACGTGCGCCTGCACGTCAACACGGCGACCCACGCCGTGACCGGCCTGCTGCATGCGTCGCCGCTGATGCGGCGATGAGCGCAGGGCATGGTCCGGTGGGACTGCCGAGGCTGCTGGCGGGGCTGGACGCTGCCGGCGAGACCGTGAGCCTGGCCACGCACCGGGCCGTCCACGGGCCGCTGCCGGCGATCCCCGGGCCGGAGCTGATCGACCTCGTCGAGCGCAGCGGGCTGCGCGGCCGCGGCGGGGCCGACTTTCCGACAGCGATCAAACTGCGGGCGGTCGCCCGGGGGCGGCGCCGGGCGACGCTGGTGGTCAACGGCGCCGAGACCGAGCCGGCGAGCGCCAAGGACCGCCTGCTGCTCACGCGCCTGCCGCACCTCGTGCTCGACGGTGCGGTGCTCGCCGCGCGCACGGTGGGCGCACGGGAAGCGATCGTGAGAGTCGGTGACGGCACGCCGGCGACCGCGCGGGCGCTGCAGGGTGCGATCGCGGCTCGCGACCACCAGGACGTCGCGCTGCGGGTGGTGGCCGGCCCGGAGGGTTATGTGACCGGCGAGGAGACCGCGGTGATCCACCACCTGGCCCGCGGGGTGGCCAAGCCGACATTCGTGCCCCCGCGGCCATATGAGCGTGGGCTGGGCGGCCGCCCGACGCTGGTCCAGAACCCCGAGACGCTCTGCCAGCTGGCGCTGATCGCTCGCTTCGGCTCGGACTGGTTCCGCGAGCTCGGCAGCCACGCCGATCCGGGCTCGGCGCTGGTCACGATCTCCGGCGCGGTCCGCGACCCCGGCGTCTACGAGCTCGCCTTCGGCACGCCGATGACCGACCTTCTGGCGGCCGCCGGCGGCGCCAGCGAGCCGTTGCAGGCGCTGCTTGTCGGCGGCTACTACGGAACCTGGGTCGACTCATCGCGCGCTCTGGCGCTGCGGCTCTCACGCGAGGATCTACGGTCGGTGGGTTGCGCGCTCGGCTCCGGCGTGCTGATCGCGCTCGGCACGAGCGCCTGCGGCCTGCACGAGAGCGCGCGCGTGATCAGCTATCTCGCCAACGAGTCCGCCGGTCAGTGCGGCCCCTGCGTGCATGGCCTGGCGGCGATCGCAGACTCGGTCTGGGCGCTGGCCGACGGGGTCGCGCATCTCTCAGAGCTCGAGCAGCTGCGCCGCTGGATCGGCGAGGTCCGCGGGAGGGGTGCCTGTCATCACCCAGACGGGGCCGTGCGCTTTGTGCAGAGCGCGCTCGACGTGTTCGGTGCGGACGTCGAGGCCCACCAGGGCCGGCGGTGCGTGGCGCGGCCCGCCGGTTTCCCGCTCGGCGGCGTCCTCGTTGGTGCGCCGCGATGACTGCTCGTCTGCGGGTCAACCCGATCATGTGCGAGGCACACGGCCTATGCGCAGAGCTGCTCCCAGAGCTGATCCGGCTCGACGACTGGGGTTACCCGATCATCGACCAGTCCGAGGTCCCGCCCGAGCTGCTGGATCTGGCGCGCCGGGCCGCCGACGCCTGCCCGACGCTGGCGCTGATCCTCGACGAGGAATAGTGCCGCCGGCGTCGGCTTCGGGGTTACGGGACCCGGCGGCCGGGTGTGTCCGGTCAGTTAACGTTCAGGTCAGTGATGTGGGCTATAGGGCGGACGTTGCTCGTGGGGTGCGCTGTGATCGCGTCCGCGGCTGTGCTGCCCGTCGGAAACGCGGAGGCTGCAACCTCCGCGTGCGCCAAGGCGTCGGTCGCGGGGCCCACGCATACCGTTGCCTGGCGGGCGGGGATCGAAGCCCGGACCCCGGTCTTCTACCGGCTACCCGGCAAGAGCCTCCCTCCGTCGAACTGGCTGCCCCGGTTGCGCTGGCTGCCCCCGTCGGACGCGCCATGGGTGCTGGTCGTCGGCCCCGCACGCGACGCCGACGGGCGATGCTGGCTGCACATCCGGCTTCCCTGGCGCCCCAACGCCGCGGCAGGGTGGCTCAACGCCGATAACGTTGTGCTTGAGAAGACCCCGTGGCGCATCGTCGTCTCGCGGGCCCGCCGGACGCTGACCTTGTTCAGGGCGGGGGCGCGGGTCCACACCTTTCGGGTCGTGGTCGGGAAACCGAGTACGCCGACGCCGGTCGGCTTGTTCGGGATCGTGTGGGCGATACGGTGGCATCCGACCGATTTCCTCGGCAGCTGGGTTCTCGAATTGACCGCTCACAGTGACGTGCTGCGAGAGTTCGAGGGCGGAGACGGAACCATTGGCATCCATGGGCGGGGGGGCGCGAGCCTCCTGGATCCGCTCGGCTCTGCTCGCAGCCACGGATGCATCCGAATGTCCAACAACTCGATCGACTGGCTCGTGCACAAGATCGGCACGCGCGAGCTGCCCGGCACGCCGGTTGAAGTGAGCTGACCGGCGATCAGTTCCGCGACACCGCGCGCAGCCTGATCTTGACCGGCTCGTGGTTGATCAGGTCGACCGTTAGGCCCACGGTCACTCGCGTGGTGGAGATCCCGTGCGCAGCGACTTCGGCCGGCTCGCCGATCGCCACCCGCGCCTGTTGAACGGGGCAGGTGGCGATCGGATCGGGTCAGCCGGTAACCGCCGGAGGCCTCGGGCGATGCCGGCGCGGGACGATTCTTACGCGCGCCCGGGCGTGCACCCTCTGGGCGTTGCGGGAGGTGGCGGTGGCGGTGTTGGTCACGCGCGACGGCGCACGGGCCCTAGCGCGCGCGGTGAACCCCACGGTCTTGCTGTGGCCTGGCTTGAGGGTGCCGATGTCCTTGCACACCGTCCGGCCGTGCACCCGGAAGCCCGGCGCGGAGACGACCGTGAAGCCGCGAGGCCCTGTATCGCACACCCGCACCTCGTGTGCAGCGAGCCCGGACGTGTTGGTCACCCGCAAGCTGAACCTCACCGTCGACCCCCTGGTAACGACCGAAGGCCTCGCGGTCTTGTGCAGGACGAGCCCGCCGATCGGCTGAACGTTGTTGTCGCCGTTCGTGACGTCGGGCCCGTGCGGGGGCGTGCCGGTGGCGGTGGCGAAGTTGGGCACGAACCCGACGTGGACGTCGGCCTGGCTGACCTTATAGCTCGCGGTGCACTGCACCGATTCTCCCACCCTGAGAGTCGTCGATGACGTTGGTGCCGCCGCCGCAGTGGATCGCGGAGAGCCCGGCGAGGTTGTGCTCGGTCACTCTCACGTTGTGCAGGGTCACGTTGCCGCTGTTGCGCACCGTGATCGTGTAGTGGATGGTGTCGCCGACCCCGGCCACACCGTTGGCGCCGTTATTCAGCACGCCGGTCTTGACGACGTCCAGCCCGGGGACGGCAGTGACCGGTACCACCGCGTCGTCGCCGTCGGTGACGTCGGGCCCGTGCGGGGGCGTGCCGGTGGCGGTGGCGAAGTTGGGTACGAACCCGGCGTCGATGTCGGCCTGGGTGACCTTATAGGTTGCGGTGCAGTGCACCGATTCGCCCACCCGGAGGGTGGCGATGACGTGGTTGCCCCCGCCGCAGTCGATCGCGGAGAGCCCGTGGAGGTCCCGCTCGGTCACCGTCACGCTGCTCAGGGTAACGTTGCCGGTGTTGCGCACCGCGATCGTGTAGTGGATCGTGTCGCCAACGTTGGCCACACCGTTGGCACCGGTGTGCAGCACGCCGGTCTTCACGACGTTCAGCCCGGGGACGGCCCTGATCGGCACCGTCTCTTCGTCGCCGTCGGTGACGTCGGGCCCGTGCGGGGGCGTGCCGGTGGCGGTGGCGAAGTTGGGCACGAACCCGGCGTCGATGTCGGCCGGGGTGACCGCATAGGTTGCGGTGCAGTGCACCGATTCGCCCACCCGGAGGGTGGCGATGACGTGGTTGCCCCCGCCGCAGTCGATCGCGGAGAGCAGAGTGTCGGTCACCGTCACGTTGCTCAAGGTCACGTTGCCGGTGTTGCGCACCGCGATCGTGTAGTGGATCGTGTCGCCAACGTTGGCCACACCGTTGGCACCGGTGTGCAGCACGCCGGTCTTCACGACGTTCAGCGCGGGGTGGGCAGTGATGGGCACCGTCTCTTCGTCGCCGTCGGTGACGTCGGGCCCGTGCGGGGGCGTGCCGGTGGCGGTGGCGAAGTTGGGCACGAACCCGGCGTCGATGTCGGCCGGGGTGACCGCATAGGTTGCGGTGCAATCCACAGAGTTGCCCACCGCGAGGGTGGCGATGACGTGGGTGCCGCCGCCGCAGTCGATCGCGGAGAGCAGAGTGTCGGTCACCGTCACGTTGCTCAAGGTCACGTTGCCGGTGTTGTGTACCGTGATCGTGTAGTTGATGGTGTCGCCGGGGTTGGCCACACCGTTGGCGCCGGTGTTCAGCACGCCGGTCTTGACGACGTTGATCCCGGGGGCGGGAGTGATCGGCACCACCGCGTCGTCGCCGTCGGTGACGTCGGGCCCGTGCGGGGGCGTGCCGGTGGCGGTGGCGAAGTTGGGCACGTACCCATGGTCGACGTCGGCCGGGGTGACCGCATAGGTCGCGGTGCAATTCACAGATTCGCCCACCGCGAGGGTGGCGATGACGTGGGTGCCGCCGGGGCAGACGATCGCGGAGAGCCCGTGGAGGTCCCGCTCGGTCACCGTCACGTTGCGCAGGGTCACGTTGCCGGTGTTGTGTACCGTGATCGTGTAGTGGATGGTGTCGCCGGCGTTGGCCACACCGTCGGCGCCGGTGTCGAGCACCCCGGTCTTGTCGACGTTGATCCCGGGGGCGGCAGGGATCGGCACCTGCTCGCCGTCGCCGTCCGTGACGTCGGGCCCCTGCGGGGGCGTGCCGGTGGCGGTCGCGAAGTTGGGCACGTACCCGAGGTCGATGTCGGCCTGGGTGATCTGATAGGTCGCGGTGCACTCCCTCTCATCGCCCACCCCGAGGGTGGCGATGACGTGGGTCCCGCCGCCGCAGTCGATCGCGGAGAGCCCGGCGAGGTCCCGCTCGGTCACCGTCACGTTGCGCAGGGTCACGGTGCCGGTGTTGCGTACCGTGATCGTGTAGTGGATGGTGTCGCCGGGGTTGGCCACACCGTTGGCGCCGGTGGCGAGCACGCCTGTCTTGACGACGGCGATGTTGGGGACCGCGTGGTAGTGGTTCGTGAACGTGCAGAGGATCGCCTCCCCCGCCCCCGGGGCGAGGGTGAACGTCGTCCCGGTGCCCGCCGCGACCTCCCCATTGCCCGCGGCCTGATTCACGCATCGCCATTCGGTCCCGTAGTTGTCCAGGTTCGTCGTGCCGGCGCCGGTCTCGGTGAAGGTGTACGTGGTGCCGGCACGGGCCACCACGGGTCCGGCGGTTTCGGCCTGCACACCGGTCTCCGTACCGCTCGTCGTGGCGGTGTTCCCCTCGGTGAGGTCGCCGCCGGTGATCGACAGGTGGAACTGGTCTGTGTCCGTTCGTCGGGCGTCGACGCTCTTGCGCAGCTGCATGGTCGGCGGCGCGGCGTTACAGCCGAGGTCGACGCCGATCCCTCCGCCCGGGGAGGTGAAGTCGACCTCCGCGGGTCCGGCGATGGAGGCGCCATTCTGCGGGGAGATCTTCCGGATGAAGGTGCTGTCGCCGGCCGACCACTGGATGAACAGCTCGCCGATGCTGTTGAACGCGATGCCGTTGTAGGAATTGCTCTGTGGATTGGCGAACGTCGTGAGCCTTGTGTTGACTAGAGTCGGCGTCTGGCTTTCGCTCGTCGGCAGCGGGCCCTGGATGACTCCGACGGCCGCGTTCGTCCCGGTGTTGCTGACGACGAACAGGTTGCCGGCGCCGTCGAACGCGATGTCGCCGTTGGATCCGCCGCTCGCCGGGGTCTCCTGTGGCAGGGTGGAGTTGGCGACGACACCGATCGGTTGGTTCGTCGTGGTGTTGAACCCAAAAACGACCATTCTGTTGACGGGGGCGCTGGCGAGGTACGCCCAGAAGAAGTCGCCGCTGTGCGGATCGATGGCACCGGCGACGATGCCCTGGGACCTGATGCCGGCCGCGGTCACTCCGGACGGCAGCCTGCCGGCGGTGTTGATGTCCACCGTGTGCGACGTCCATGCATCTGTGGCCGGGTCGAACTTCCGGAGCGTGAAGGTCAGCGTGTCCCCGGTCCCGCCGGGCGACTGGGGCGCGAGTGCCCACGCGGCTACGCCCCCGGCGCTGATCCCGAGCGCGTTCGCACCTGGACTCGTCGCCGGAATCAGGCTCGGGGTCACCTGCGTGGCGGTCACCGGGTTCGTGCCGCTCATCGCGCTGACATTCACCACGTTGAGCCTGCCGGTGGTGCTACCGCTACTCGCGCGCTGGATCTGGTAGATCGTGCCGATCGGGCAAGTAAGTGGCGCGCTCTGCTGCGCGCTCGTGTCTGCCGGCAACGCCGACTGTGCGAGCCAGCACACGACGACAGCGAGCCAGATCCACCAGATCCTCGCTCTCACCCAACCGCGATGCGACGTGCGGCACCGGATGGCCGCACCCTAACCCGGCGTCTGGCGGATTACAAGGGGTTGCAGGCGGAAAACCAACGATGGGCCGCCGGCGGAGCCCCGGAACTACGGCGGCCGATGTGCGCGGCTGAGCGTTGCTCCAGGTCTAGCAGCGGCGCATGAGGAGGGTCGAGCTGGCATGCGTGCGGTCGCGGGATACACCGTCCTCACCTGCGCGTAGAGGGTCTCGGCGCGCGAGGCACCGTCCTACTCGTTCGTGGATCCCAGGGCGCTCGGCGTGCAAAACCAACAATCACTAGAAAAACATCCTGTATGTCAATGTCGATCGAGCGGACAGCTCGATTCAAGCTCCTCGACGCTGAACGTGCCACTGGTGCCGATGGTGAAAGGGTTCCTGTGTAGAGCAGGCGTACCGCTCGGAGGGGTTCAATCGGCCGCAAGAAAATGCCGGCTTATCTCCGTGTCTGTCGGAGTCCTACGCAGCGATTGACGCAACAAATCGTGCAGGGAGCAGCTGGTCGTCGGCTCGCTCAGCTTCGGCCTTAGTGGCCGTCTCTCCCTGCAGAAGCACGCGGTTCTCCCGGTCGTCACGAAGGGTTCGACTGTGAAGTTCACCCTGCACGTGAGGAACCTCACCGAGGTTTCTGCGGTCAGGTCCGGGTGTGCGAGACACGGCCGCACGGCCTGACCGTCTCATCGGCGTCTGGATTCAGGCGCACAAGCGGGAGGTGTGCACGAGGGCGGAACTCTCAAGCCGGTGAAGGGCAAGACGGTGAGCTTTACGGCGAGCGGGGGCGCGCGCCGTCGCGGGTCACCGACACGGCCACCGAAACCGCACGCAACGCCAGCGGTGTGCACGCCCGGGCGAGGGTGCGAATCGTCGCTGGGTCTCCCGCTGTCGGAAACGGCTGACCGCGGTCAGGCTGGCCGCAGGCCGTCGAGCATCCGCTCGAGGGTGGCGGTGACCGCCTCGGTCTGATCGGGGTCGCTGACCACCAGCAGGGCTGCCTCGTCGAGGGCGCCCATCAGCAGGTGGGCGAGTGGTCCGACCTCGACTGCCGGGTCGATCTCGCCGGCCTGCACGGCAGCGGCGAGCACCGCCTCGACCATTCCCAGGGCGTGGTCCTGCAGCCATTTCGCGCAACCGCTCCCAGCCGAGCACGGCCGGCCCGTCGATGAGCATGATCCGCTGCACCTCGGGCGCTCGGCAGGCCTCGAGGAACGCGCGGACCCCCGCGCGCATTGCCTCGATCGGACTTGACGCGTCGGAGAGCAGGGCGCCGATCCGGCCGGTGAGCTCCTGATCGATCTGCTGGTAGACGGCGAGGAACAGGTCCTTCTTGGCCGGGAACTGGTGGTAGAGCGCGCCCCGGGTGACGCCGGCCCGACGGACGATCTGCTCGGTGCCCACGGCCGCGTAGCCATGGCGGGCGAAAAGGGCCCGCGCCGCCCGGATGAGCTTTGCCCGAGTTGCCGCGGACCGCGCCGCCTGACGATTGACAGACATGCAGTCTGTATGTAGTTTAGATACAGGCTGTCTGAATCACAATGACGGGAAGAGTAGAGGAGGCCGCAGACATGCAGGGACCATCGGCGCGGGGCACGGAGGAGAAGACCGTCGAGCTGCCGCAGGGCAGGATCGCCTACCGCGAGCAGGGCACGGGCGAGCCGATCGTCTTCGTCCACGGCCTGCTCGTCGATGGGCGCCTGTGGAGGGACGTCGCGCCGCACCTAGCGGAGCGCTACCGGTGCATCGTCCCGGACTGGCCGCTGGGGTCGCACCGGGCGGCGCTCGCCCCCGGAGCCGACCGCACCCCGCGCGGGATCGCCCACCTGATCGCGGATTTCCTGCAAGAGCTCGAGCTCGAAAACGTCACGATCGTCGGCAACGACACCGGCGGCGCGATCTCGCAGATCCTCGCCAGCGAGCGCCGGAGAGGATCGGGGCGCTCGTGCTGACCAACTGCGACTGTCTGGAGAACTTCCTGCCGCCGGTGCTGCGGCCGCTGCAGTGGCTCGCGCACGTGCCGGGCGCATATCGGTTGATTGCCGCCGGAGGCCAGTCCGCGCGCATGCGCCGCTCTGCGCTCGGCTACGGGATGCTCACCCACCGCCCGATTTGCCGACGAGCTAACCGGGAGCTGGCTTGCCCCGATCCGCAGGCCGGAGATATGCGCGGACATGACAGCGACCCTGAGGGCGATTGACCGCCGCGACACGCTGCGCGCCGCCGACGTCCTGAGTGAGCGCCCCCTGCCGCTGCTCCTCGCGTGGGCGCCCGACGACCGGATCTTCCCGATCAAGTTCGCGACGCGGCTGCAGACGAAGATTCCTGGCGCTCGCCTCGAACGGATCGCCGACAGCCGGGCATTCGTCCCCCTGGATCAGCCCAACCGGCTCGCCGACCTGGTCGCGGAATTCGTCAGTCGTCCAGGCACGCAGGAGGCCGCTCCAGCCGCGCAGGAGGCCCAGGCTCAGCCGGGATCTCCTCGTCGGGCTGATTGCGAAGCTGCGCAAGCCACCAGCCAACACCCCACCAGCGACCGTTCTTGAAGCCCACGCGCGGGTAGGTCCCGACGAGCTCGTATCCAAACGATTCGTGCAGGCCGACGCTCGCGGGATTAGGAAGAGTGATCCCCGCGCAGGCAACGTAGAACCCCTGGCGCACCAGCAGCGGCAGCAGCGCACCGTACAGCGCGCGACCGACGCCGCGGCGGTGGTGGCTCGGAGCGACGTACACGCTCGTGTTCGTGGCCCAACGATAGGCCCAGCGCTCGTTGTGCAGGGTCGCATACGCATAGCCGACAACCTCATCGTCGATCTCTGCGACGAGCCACGGATAGTGGGCGCTGACATGCTCGATCCTGCACCGCATCTCCTCGGGGCTCGGAGCGCACTGCTCGAGCGAGGCGACCCCATCGATCACCGCCGGGGCATAGACGCGGGCGCACGGATGGGCGTCGCGGAGGGGGTCGGCGTGGCGGATCAGCACGTCCGCCAATGTAGAAGCCGCGCCGTCCGCCGGGATATGGCCGCGCGGCCGAACCGCGTCTCAGGGGGAATGCGCCAGCGGTCTCCGTGCGGCGGCCGCGGGCCCGAACGGTCCGTGTGCGATCGCGGTCCGCCGAGCCTCGAGCTGGGCCGGGCCGGCCATTCAGCCGGTCCGGCATCACCGGGGTCATCGCCCGCGTCAGCTGTCCGAGCGTCCGGAACGCGAGCGCGTCGGCGATGTTCCAGGAGATCTCCAGACGCCGTCGGAGCTCGGGCGCGAGCAGGCCCACGCCGCCCAGCCAGATCGCCTGGCTGGCGGGGATGCGGATCACACTCCAGAGCGGCCCAGGCATCGGCAGCACCGGCGGACCGACGAGGTCGACCGCTCGCAGCACCCGCCGCACGGAATCGTTGGGACCGAGCTCGGTCTGGGAAACGCGCTCGAAGTACTCACAGAATCCCGACCACGCTGTCCGGCAGGTCGCGCGGACGGACCCCGATCAACCGGCCGAGCCCACGGTACTCGGCGGTAGAAGCGCTCGATCTGCTCCGGGCGCATGGGGCGGCCGAACTGGGCGTGTCCGTCGACGTAGCAGCGCAGCAGGGTCGCGTGCACCCAGGCATACGCACCCGGCTCGAGCGCCGAATAGCGCCGGCCATCCTCGCGCACGCCCCTGAAACGCTTGTGCAGCTCGCGCAGGCGCTGGCCGGCTGCGATCGCCTCCTCGCCCGCGTAGACGAGCAGAGTGACGTAGTCGACCGTGCGCAGCAGCCGCTCATACGGGCGGCGCTCGAAATGCGAAAGTCGCGGACTCCGGCGGCGACCGTGGGATGCGCCACCTGCAGCAGCAGCGGATACAGCATCACGAGGTTGAGGCGGACGTCGCTGGCGAACTGCCAGCACACGGAGTCTGGGCCGACCAGCAGTCGGTGGGCGCGGACCTCGTCGATGATCGCCCCGTCTTGGGAGGGCACGCTGGAAATGATCGCGGGCGAGCGAGGCGTCCGCGGCACTTACGCCCAGCAGCTGCGGCTCAGCAGCGCCCGGATTGCGGCTACCGCCGGAGGCTCGGCGGCGCTGGCCGGGGCCACGTCCCCCGTCGGCAGCGTCGCGAAGACCGCCAGGCGCAACGCCGAGGTCAAGAAGATCGCCGGAGCGGATTGGACGCGCTCCATCGAGATCGGCTCGACGCGCACGTCGTAGCCCGCTCGCGGCGCCAGCTCGAGCAGCAGCCTCCTGGTCACGCCGGGCAGGAGGCGGCCGTCGGCGGGCGGGGTGACGAGCATGCGGCCTCTCGATGAGCCAGACGTTGGCCCACGCTGCCTCGAGCACGTCGCCGTCGCGATCCACCAGCAGCGGGACGCCCCCGGGACCGGTGAGCGACTCGAGCAGCCGCCGGTCACGACCACTTGTGCCCCCCCACGCCGCCTGAGACCTCGACCGGCGTCAGGGCCACGGGGCTCGGGTCACCGGCAGCGAGGGGCGTGGTCTGCAGCTCGATCCGCAGAGCACCGCGATCGGGGCTCGCGTCGACGCGTAGGCGGTGTGCTCCGACCAGCGCCGAGGCGTGCTGTGCGAGCGAGACCGGCAGATCGGCGGGCAGCCCCAGTCCATACAGCTCCCCGACCGAGTTCGCCAGGCGCCGCAAGTGCGCCTCGCGCGCGTGCACGCGCCCGTCGCGCACCAGCATGGTCTCGAACACGCCGCGCGACTGGTCAGGCTGTGCGGGCGCCATCCAACCTGCGACTGCGCTTACCGACGACGACCGACGTACCGATCGCGGCGGCAATCGGGCGCGCCTTGGCCAACGCCTCCTCGAGCTCTGAGCGCGGGTCCGAGTCGGCAACGATGCCGCCGCCGGCGCCCAGCCAGAGGTGGCCGTCGCGCAGCTCGAGCGTCCGGATCGCGACGTTGAGCTCGAGCCCGGCGACCGGGCTGGCGAAACCGATCGCGCCGGTGTACACCTCGCGGGCCACCGGTTCGAGCGCGGCGATGACCTTGAGCGCCTGGACCTTGGGGGCACCGGTGACCGAGCCAGGCGGGAAGGTCGCGCGCAGCAGGTCGCCGTTGCCGACCCCCGGGCGCAGCTCGCCGTGCACGCGCGAGACCAGGTGCCAGAGCCCCGGGTGCGGTTCGGCGGTCGGCTCGGCGGGCGCGACGATCGAGCCATACAAGCACACCCGGCCCAGGTCGTTGCGCATCAGATCGACGATCATCACGTGCTCGGCGGCGTCCTTGGCCGAGCGCCGCAGCCGGGCGCGCGCCGCTGCGGCCGCCGAGGCGTCGAGGTCGCGGGCGATCGTGCCCTTGATCGGCGCGGTGGTGACGCGCGCGCCGCGGCGGCACAGGAAGAGCTCGGGCGACAGGCTCGCGACCGCTCCATGCGGCGTGCTGAACGCGGCCGCCCGCGGGGGAGAGATCGTCTCAAGCGCGCGGCCGAGCAGATCGAGCGCCGACCCTTCCCAGCGCGAGTCAAGGCGCAGGCAGATGTTGGCCTGGAAGATCTCGCCAGCGGCGATCCGCTGGCAGCAGTCGCGCACGGCGTCGAGATGGTGCTCGGCGGCAGCTTCGGACAGCCGCAGCGGCTCGGGCGGCGTGTAGGGGCGCGGTGTCGGCGGCGCCGTGCCCTCGAACACCTTTCGCATCCAGCGCAGGCGCGCCTGCAGCGCCGCGCGCCTGCCTTCGGTCACCAACGCTTCGAACCACCACCGGCCGGCGGGGTCCAGCCGCAGCACGTTGTCGTAGTAGGCGAGCTGGAACTCGGGCAGCGCCACCGGGCGCGGCGGGTCGGGAGGGAGGCGCTCGATCCGGTGGCCGAGCCGGTAGCCGAGCCAGCCGAACCACCCGCCGCCGACCGCGTCCGGGTGGCCATGATCACGAGCGCAGAGCGGCGGTAGAACGTCGAGCGTGGCGAACGGATCGGCGTCCTCGCCGGCCACCGCCACCGGCTCTGAACCTGCGATCGCGCCGCCGCCGGCCCAGCTCCCGGTCAGGGCGAACGGCAGCGGGCGATCGGCGAGCGCGGCGAGCATCTGCGCAGGTGTGAACCCGCAGCGCAGCGGCACGCGCTCGAGCGTTGCCGGCTCGGCGGCGGCCGAAACGAGCGCGGAGTTGGCAGGTATCTCGAGAATCATGTACCAATTCGTTCTATGAGCGCAAGATTGATAGACGGCAAGGCCGTCGCCCAGCAGGTGCGGTCCGAGGTGGGCGATCAGATCGAGCAGTGGTGCGCCGGCGGCGGGCAGCGACCCGGTTTGGCCACGATACTCGTCGGCGAAGACCCGGCCTCGGCGGTGTACGTGTCCGGCAAGCAGCGCGCCTGCACGGAGGTGGGGATCGAGGGCTTCGCGCACGACCTCCCGGGCGACAGCACGCAGGCCGACGTCGAGGCCCTGATCCACGAGCTCAACGCCGATCCGAGGGTTTCGGGGATCCTCTTGCAGCTACCGACGCCCGAACACATCGACGGCTCGCACCTGACGACCCTGATCGACGCGAGCAAGGACGTCGACGGCCTGACCCCGATTTCCGCCGGCCTGCTGGCGAAAGGGACTCCCGGGGCTGCGGCCGTGCACCCCCGCCGGCGTGATCGAGCTACTGCGTCGCCACGACGTCGCACTGGAAGGCGCCGAGGCGGTGATCGTGGGGCGCTCGGACCTGGTGGGCAAGCCGGTCGCGGCGCTGCTGCTGGCCGAGAACGCCACCGTCACCACCTGCCATTCGCGCACGCGCGAGCTGGACGAGGTGTGCCGCCGCGCGGACGTCCTGATCGCCGCCGTGGGGCGCGCGGAGATGGTCAAGGGGAGCTGGGTCAAGCCCGGCGCCACGGTGATCGACGTCGGCATCAACCGCACAGAAGCCGGGCTCGTGGGCGACGTGGAGTTCGCCTCCGCGGCCGAGGTCGCGAGCCTGATCACACCGGTGCCCGGCGGGGTAGGGCCGATGACGATCGCGATGCTCCTGGCCAACACGCTGCAGGCCGCCCGCGCGCAGGCGGCGGCCGCGCCGGCTTAGCGCGCGGCGTGGGCCGCACCCGGGCGGCGGCCCAGCGCGCGCGGCGCGCTCGCCAGGCGGCGGCCGCGCTAGTGAGCCCAGGCGCCTACGCCGCTGACAGGACCGGCTCGTCGGCGAGCACCGCGTCGAGCGCCGCCAGCACGCGGCCGGCAACGTCGGTGCGGGCGTTGTAGCCCATCAGCCCGATCCGCCACATCGCGGGCGCTGCCGGGCCCAGCCCGCCTCCGACCTCGATGCCATGCTCGCGCAACAGTCGCGTCTGGACGCGCTTGGCGTCGACGCCCTCCGGGATCCGCACCGCGGTCAGAGGGGCCAGCTGGTACTCGGGCTCGGCCAGCAGCTCCAGGCCGCGCTCACGGAGCTGGTCCTGGAGGAGCGCGCCGACGCGCGCGTGACGCTCCCAGCGCTCCTGAAGCCCCTCGGCGGCGATCTCTCGCAGCGCCTCGTACAGCGCGTAGATGTGCAGCACCGGGACCGTGTGGTGGTAGACGACCGGACGCTGCACCCAATAGCGCTCGAGCAGCTGCAGGTCGAGCGAGTAGGAGACCGGCTGCTTGCGCGCCCTGATCCGCTCCATCGCGCGATCGGACACCGCCACCGGTGACATGCCGGGGGGTGCGCCGAGGCACTTCTGCGTGCACGAGTAGGCGAAGTCGATGCCCCAGGCGTCGAAATCGAGGGGCACCCCGCCGAGCGACGTGACGCAGTCGGCCATCAGCAGCACGTCGTGGCCGCGCAGCTGCCGCCCCAGCTCGGCGAGCGGATGCTCGACGCCGGTCGAGGTCTCGGCGTGCACCACCGCGATCAGGCGCGCGTCGGGGTGCTCCTGCAGGGCGTCGAGCAGGCTGTCGTTGGAGACGTGCTCGCCCCAATCGGCCTCCACCGGCACGACGTTTGCGCCCAGTCGCTCGGCGATCTCCACGATCCGCCGGCCGAAGAAGCCGCTGACGGCGACGATCGCCGTGTCACCCGGTTCGAGCAGGTGGTTCAGCCCGCACTCCATCCCGGAGGTGCCCGTCGCCTGTAGCGGAAGCACCAGCCCACCGCTGGCCTGGTAAGCGAGTCGCAGCAGCGAGACCACCTCGGTCAGCAAGTCCGGGGAGGTCCGGGTCGAGATGGCCGATCAGCGGCCGCTGCATCGCGGTCACCGAGGCGGGGAGGGGATTGCTGGGGCCGGGGCCACAGAGCAGCCGCTGCGGTGGGTCAAGTGGAGCGGGCTGCGGTCGCTGCATTCCAGACGGCTGGGATCGGTCGCGTGGGGCGGGCGGGGACGGGTCGACTGAAGAGGGCTGAGATGGGTCGAGTGGAGAGCGCGTGGGTGTCATCCGAGGCAGGCTAACCCCTGGAACCGTTTTGGAAAAGCGAGGAATTTCGCATCGACTCAAAGACTGGAGTCAATACATTGAGTCCAGCCTAATCGCCCGTACAAATTCATCTAAGCGTGCTTGCGTTTCTGTGCCAGAGCCGCTCTACTGCTCACGCCATGAGCCCGACACGCACTCGACTGCACCGCAGCGAACTGGCAGTTCCCGGCAGCAACGTCCGGATGTTGGAGAAAGCACCCGAGCTGGGTGCCGACATCGTGATGCTCGACCTCGAGGACGCGGTCGCGCCCGACGACAAGCCCCAGGCACGCCAGAACGTGATCGACGCGCTGCGTGAGCTGGACTGGTCCGGTTGCTCGGTCTCGCTGCGGATCAACGGCCTGGACACGCACTTCTGCTATCGGGACATCGTCGATGTGGTCGAGCAGGCCGGCCAGCAACTGGACTCGATCATGATCCCCAAGGCCGGATCGGGCGCCGACGTGCACCTGGTGGCGACGCTGTTGACCCAGATCGAGGAGGCCATGCAGCTGGGACGCAAGATCGCCATCTGCGTGCTGATCGAGACGGCGCTGGGGATGGTCAACTGCGAGGAGATCGCCCGCGCCTGTCCGGACCGGATGGAGGCGATGGTCTTCGGGGTCGCCGACTATGCCGCCTCCCTGCAGAGTCACACCACCTCGATCGGGGGCACCAACCCCGATTACGGAATGCTCACCGACCCCGACGACGAGGGGGTGCGTGACTCTCACCTCGGCGACCAGTGGCACTACGCGCTGTCACGGATCGCGGTCACCTGCCGTGCCTACGGGCTGCGCCCGATCGACGGGCCGTTCGGCGACTTCACCGACCCCGAGGGCTACCTGGCCTCCGCGCGCCGCGCGGCGGTGCTCGGCTACGAGGGCAAATGGGCGATCCACCCGTCGCAGATCGAGCTCGCCAACGAGGTCTTCACCCCCAGCGAGCGGACGGTCGAGAAGACCCACCGGATCCTCGCCGCGATGCAGGAGGCAGCGGCGCAGGGCAAGGGCGCGGTCTCGCTCGACGGCCGGCTGATCGACGCCGCCTCGATCAGGATGGCCGAGAACCTGCTCGCCAAGCTCGAGCAGATCGAAGCCCGCGAACAGAGCCGATCCGGGGAGCCGGACGAGCCGCGCGAGCCCGCCCTCGTCGGGTAGCCCTCCGATGCCCTGATGGGCGGATAGGAAAGCCGATGGTTGTCACCTCCCCCGAGCTGCGGTCCCTGCCGCTGCCCGAATACGAAGCTCCGCTGCAGGCGGCGCAGCGCCTGCTCGACGAGGTGCTCTCAGAAGAGTCCGGGCCGGAGGTGATCACGGCGCTCGGCCGCCTCGAGTCAGCGGCCCAGCGCTGGCGGCGCGGCGGCAGCGCCGCGGAGCTGCAGGCCGCCGCGCAGGCATTGGACAACGCATGCGCCCGCGCGATCGTGCACGCCTGCAGCATGCGGCTGGCGGTGAGCAACCTGGCGGCCGACGTGGAGCGGTTGCGCGATCACCGGGCGCTGGCGGTCAACGGGGCGCTTGCGCCGCGGCAGCCCCGAGGCGACCATTCCGAGCTCGACATCCGCCTGGTCCTGACCGCGCATCCCACTGACGTCGCGCGGCGGTCGGTACTGAGCAAGCACCGCACGGTGGCCGCCTGCCTGGAGCAGCTCGACGATCCCCGGCTGGCGGTGTGTGACCGGCTCGCGCTCGAGGCCGAGATCAGCGAGGCGCTGGCGATCTGGCACGAGACCGACGAGGTCCGGTGCCTACGACCCCGGGTCCAGGACGAGGTCCGGCGGCTGCTGTTCTTCTTCGAGTCGGCGCTGTATGACGCCACCGGGGAGTTCGCCCGCTCGCACGGCGAGGGCAGCGAGGCGAGGATCCGGTTGCGGTTCGGGAGCTGGGCCGGCGCCGACATGGACGGCAATCCACACGTCACCCCGAGCACCATCTCCGAGACGCTCAAGGCGCATCGGGTCCTGGCGCTGAACCTGCTGATCGAGCGCGTGATCCCGCTGCGCAGCCAGTTCTCCCAGGCCGAGCGCGAGCTCCAGGTCACTGACGGCCTGCGCCAGTCGCTGGCGCGCGACGAGCGCGAACTGCCCGAAACCGCCGCCGAGCTCGCCGCCCGCTATCCCCACGAGGCGCGCGAGCCGCTGCGGCGCAAGCTTGCCTTTGTGCTCGCGCGGCTGCGCGGAACGCTCGCGCAGACCATGGGTGAAAGCGAGACGGCGGTCGGCTATGCAAGCAGCGCCGAGCTCTGCGAAGACCTCGAGGAGATTCGCCGCAGCGCCGGATCGCGCGCGGTGATGCGCGGGCGGATCGAGCGGCTGATCTGGCAGGCGCGCGTGTTCGGCTTTCACCTGGCCACGCTCGAGGTGCGCGAGAACGCGCCCGAGCTGCACACGGCGTGCCGGGCGCTGCTGCCCGGCTATGCGGCGACGCGCAGCGAGACCGAGCGCGTCGGGTTGTTGACGCGGGCGTGTCTCAGTCTCGAGCTGCCCGAGCGCGATCCGGGTCCCACGCCGAAGGCCGCCACCGCGCTCGACGCGGTGGCCCGGGCGATCTCCACCCACGGTCCAGAAGCGATCGACACGTTCATCGTCTCCAACGCCGAGCAGCCCTCGGACATCCTCTGCGCGCTCTGGCTGGCACGCCGAAGCGGCCTGTTCGTACCCCCGCTCGGCGTCCCCTCGCGCCGTCCCCGGGCGACCTCGCAGCTCGAGCTCGTGCCCCTGTTCGAGCGGCGCGTGGCGCTCGAGCGAGCCACCCAGACGATGGGGGCGCTGTACGCAAACGCCGCCTATGCCGAACACCTGTGGGCGCGCGGACGGCGCCAGGAGGTGATGCTCGGCTACTCCGACGCGGGCAAGGAGATGGGCTACGTCGCCAGCCAGTGGTCGCTGTACCACGCTCAGGAGCGGCTGGTCAGCCAGGCCCGCGAACGCGGGCTCACGCTGCGCCTGTTCCACGGCCGCGGCGGGTCGAGCCCGCGCGGCGGCGGCCCGGCCCAGCGATCGATCGGTGCGCAACCGCCCGGGAGCGTGGCCGGGGCGATCAAGATCACCGAGCAGGGCGAGGTGGTGAGCGCGAAGTTCAGTGACCGGCGCCTCGCCGTCGAGGCGCTCAGAGAGACCGCCCGGGCGGTGGCCCGCGCCACTGACACGCCCGGCCCGCAGCCCGAGGCCGCCTGGCGGGCGGAGATCGAGCGCGCCGGCGCCGTCGCTGGGCACACCTATCAGGCGCTCGTCCGCGAAGACCCCGACCTGCCGGCGGTGTTCTCGAGCTGCACCCCGGTCGACATCCTCGGCGAGCTCAACATCGGCTCGCGCCCCGCGAGCCGGGGCGGGGGCGCGATGGTCCAGAGCCTGCGGGCGATTCCGTGGGTGTTCTCGTGGGCCCAGACGAGGATCGGCCTGCCCGCCTGGTATGGCGCCGGCGCGGCGCTGAGCGGCGGCGAGCTGGCGCTGCAGCGAGAGATGTTCGAGCGCTGGCCGTTCTTCAACAACCTGATCGAGACGCTTCACACGGCGCTTGACAACAGCGATCTGACGATCGGCGAGCGCTACCTGGCGCTCGCGCCGGAGCCCGAAGCGGCGGCGCGGGTGTGGCGGGCGATCGTGGCCGAGCATGCGCTGGCGGTGCGGCGGGTGGCCGAAATCCGGCGATCGGGACCCGCACACGTGACCGAGTCCGACCGGGCTGACGACCCCGACCGAACCTCCTGGCTGGACGTGCTGGCGTTCTTGCAGATCGAGTTGCTGGCCCGCCACCGGGGCGGCGATCCCGGAGCGCGGGAACCGCTGCTCGCGAGCGTCGCGGCGATCGCCACCGGGTTGCGCGGGACCGGCTGACGGTGCACCGCGGGGCACCGGCTCAGCCGCGCACCGCGAGAGGCCTCGCGGCGCCCCAGCCTATGCTCGCGCCTCGGCGACGAACGCAGCCACCAGCGGCGAGTCGTCGCTCGCGCGGGTGACCGCGAGCAGCTCGGTGTCGGGCGCGCCGGTGAGCGGCCGGTAGGTGACGCCGTCGAGCCCCAGCCGGGCCACGGAGGCGGGAACCGGCGACACGCCGATGCCGGCGGCGACCAGGCCGATGATCGTGGTCATCTCCGGGGCGTACTGGACGACGTGCGGCGAGGTGCCGGTGGCGGCCAGGCGGCCGGTCAACAGGTCGTGAAAGCCGGGGGCCTGCTCGCGGGGGAACAGGACCAGCGGCTCGGCCGCCAGGCTGCGCAGCGAGATCCGGGCGCGGCGGGCGAGCGGGTGGCCGGAGGGGATCGCGGCGACCGTGCGCTCGCGCATCACGACCTCGGCCGCGAGCACGTCGTCGGTGTCGATCGGAGGGCGAACGAGGCCCACATCGACCAACCCCCCGCTCAGTGCCCGCAACTGCTCGAGCGTCGAGCGCTCGCGCAGCTCGATCTCGACGTTCGGGCGCCCGCGGCGGAAGCGCTGGATGATCCCGGGGACGATCGACAGCAGCGCCGAGCCGACGAAGTTGACGCGCAGCAGGCCGGCCTGGCCGGCCTCGATGCGCCGCGCGGTGGCCACCGCCACATCGAGCTCGTCGAGCATCGCCCGCGCGTCGCGCAGGAAGGCTTCGCCCGCCGCGGTCAGCTCCACCCGGCGGCGGGTGCGGCTCAAGAGCCGGCAGCCGAGCTCCTCCTCGAGCCTGGCGATCTGCTGGCTCAGCGGTGGCTGGGAGATGTGCAGCCGGGCCGCGGCGCGGCGGAAGTGAAGCTCCTCGGCGACCGCGATGAAGTAGCGCAGCTGGCGCAGTTCCACGTCCAAACTCCTGATTCGAAATGCAAATCAATAATTCCAAACAAGATATTGGACAAGATCAAGACCTGGTCGTAGCTTCATGCCCGTGTCATTCGTGCTCGAATGTCCGAACTGTGGCGTGCGCGAGGTGACCGACTTCGGCTTCGGGGGCGAGATCTCCCCCCGCCCCAAAGCGCGCCCCAGCTTCCGCGAGCTCAACACCTACAACTACTTTCGCCGCAACGTCGCCGGCGTTCAGCGCGAATGGTGGTTTCACCGCTCCGGGTGCCGCGCCTGGTTCGTCGCCGAGCGCGACACCACCACCAACGAGGTGCTGTGGACGGCCCGGCCGGACGAGGCTCCGCCGCGCGCGGAAGACCGGGGCACCAAGCAGAGGCCGGCATGAGCAGGCTCCCCAACCAGCCCGGCGAGCGCATCGATCGCCAGCGCACGCTGTCGTTCACCTTCGACGGCAAGCGGGTGCAGGCCTACGAGGGCGACACGATCGGCTCGGCGCTGTACGCCGCCGGCCAGCGAACCTTCTCGCGCAGCTTCAAGTACCACCGCCGGCGTGGGCTGATGTGCTGCTCGGGGCAGTGCCCCAACTGCATCGTGGCCGTCGACGGCGCGCCCGGCGCGCGCGCCTGCATCGAGCCGGTGCGCGAGGGGATCAAGGTGCAGCACCTCAACGCCGCATCGCTCGAGTTCGATCCGATGCGCGCGACTGACGTCTTCGGCGGGCCGTTCACGCCGCCCGGCTTCTACTACAAAACGTTCATCCGCCCGCGGCGCTGGTGGCCCGTGTACGAGAAGCTGCTGCGCAACGCCGCCGGGCTCGGCAAGCTGATCCATGAACAGCCCGAGCGCGAGTGGCGGACCGAGTACCGCCGCCGCCACGTCGACGTGCTGGTCGTCGGCGGGGGGATCGCGGGCCTCGCCGCCGCCGCCGCCGCGGCCGAGCTCGGGGCCGACGTGGTGCTCGCCGACGAGGGGCCCGAGCTCGGCGGCCAGCAGCTGATCGAGCCCGCGAGCGAACGGATCGCGCAACTCGCGGCGCGGGTGCGCGACGCGGGCGTCGAGATCCTCGAGCGCGCATCGGCGCTGGGCTACTTCGACGGCCTGGTCCCCATCTGGCAGGAGGACACCCTGCACCAGGTGCGGGCGGCGCAGCACGTCTATGCGACCGGCACGATCGAGCAGCCGCTGGTGTTCGCCGGCAACGACCTGCCGGGCGTGATGCTCGCGGGCGGCGCCCGGCGGCTGGCGTCGCTGTACGCGGTCAGCCCGGGCCGGCGGGCGGTGATCGCCACCACCTCGGACCGCGGGCTGAAGGCGGCCGCCGCGCTGCGCGACGCCGGCGTGGAGATCGTCGCGGTGGCCGATGCGCGCCCCAAGTCAAGCCAGGCGGCGAGCGCGCTGCGGCGCGACGGCGTGCCGGTGTTCGCCGGCCACACCGTGGTCGAGGCCAAAGGCCGCAAGGCGGTGCAGCAGGCGGTGATCGCGCCCGTCCAGGGCGGCGATGACCACAGCTTCGAGTGCGACCTGCTGGTGGTCTCCGGAGGCGCGATCCCGGCCACCTCGTTGCTGTTGCAGGCCGGCGCCCGCAGCGCCTATGACCCGGCACGCGCGCACTTCGGGATCGCCCACGTGCCCCGCGGCGTATACGCGGCGGGCGAGGTGACCGGCGTCGAGAGTGATGACGCGGTCGCCGACTCCGGCCAGCTCGCCGGCCTGCGCGCCGCGCACGCGCTAGGACTGGGAAGCGACGAGTCCCACGGGGCCGAGCGGAGCTGCAGCGACCGGGTCGCCGCGGCTCGCTCCCGCATCCCCGACGTCGCGCCCGCGCCGCCGGTTTCGGGCAGCGGTCGCGGCAAGTGCTTTGCCTGCCTGTGCGAGGACGTCACCAACAAGGACGTCCACCTCTCGATCGAGGAGGGATACGACTCGATCGAGCTGTCAAAGCGTTACACGACGGTGACCATGGGCCCCTGCCAGGGCCGCATGTGTCAGCTGCCGTCGGTCCGCCTGATGGCTCAGGAGACCGGGCAGAGCCTCGAAGCGGTGGGTACCACGACCGCGCGCCCGCCCTGGGTGTCGGTGCCGATGGGAATCCTCGGCGGCAGGCCCGTCGAGCCGGCCAAGCGCTCGTCGATCCACGGCCGTCACCGCCAGCTGGGGGCGAGCGTCAAGTGGGCCGGTGACTGGCGCCGCGCCTATGACTACGGCGATCCCGAGGGCGAGGCGCTGGCGGTCAACCGGGCCGCCGGCCTGATCGACGTCTCCACGCTGGGCAAGCTGCTGGTGCGTGGCCCCGACGCCGGCGATTTCCTGGACCGGCTGTACCCCAACCGGTTCTCGAACCTCAAGCCGGGACGGATCCGCTACGGGGTGATCAGCTCCGACGCCGGGCGGATCGTCGACGACGGCACGGTCTGCCGGATCGACGAGGAGACCTTCTACGTGACCACCACCTCGAGCGGCGCAGGGGCGGTCGAGGAGTGGTTCTCCTGGTGGCTGGCCGACTGGGGCCTCGACGTGCACCTCACCGATCTGACCCAGGGCCTGTCGGCGGTCAACCTCGCCGGTCCCAGGGCCCGCGAGATCATGGGGCTGGTGACCGACCTGGACTGCTCCAACGAGGCGTTCAGCTACCTCGACGGCAAGCAGGGCCTGATCGCCGGCGTGCCGTGCCTGATCTTGCGGATCGGGTTCGTGGGCGAGGTGGGGTACGAGATCCACTTCCCGGCCGCCTACGGCGAGCACCTCTGGGACGCGCTGATGGAGGCCGGCCAGCCGCACGGCCTGCGGCCCTTCGGGCTCGAGCCCCAGCGAATCCTGCGCCTGCAGAAGATGCACATCCTGGTCGGTCAGGACACCGACTCGGAGTCAACGCCGTTCGGCGCGGCAATGTCCTGGATCGTCAAGCTCGACAAGGACCAGGACTGGATCGGCAAGTGGGCGCTCGAGCACTACCAGGAGATGACCCCGAGCACCGAGCTGGTGGGCTTCACGCTCGCCAACGGCCATGTCCCCACCGAGGGCGCGGTGGTGGTCGATGGGCAGGGCCTGCCGGCGGGGCAGGTGACCAGCTCACGCCACTCACCGGTGCTCGGGCGCACGATCGGCATGGCCTGGGTCCCCAACGCGGTGGCAAAAGACGGCGCCAAGATCACGATCTCCGACGAGGGCCGGCAACTCCAGGCCGAGATCCAGACCAAGCCCTTCTACGACCCCGATGGCGAGGTGCTGCGCTCGTGAGCCTCGACTTTTTGTCGGTGACCGGCGTCGACGCCGTCGCGCGCTCGCCGATGGAGGCCAGCGCCGCGGCCGAGGGCGCGCGGTTCGAGGTCCGGGATGGCTGGAACGTGGCCGTGGACTTCGGGCGCTCGCCCGACGACGAGGCGCGGGCGGCGGCGCAGACGGTGGGCTGGGCGGACGTCTCGCAGCTGCCGAAGTTCGAGCTCCAGGGATCCGAGGCGCAGCACGGTGAGTTCGGTGTGGCCGAGCGCCGCGACGGCGCCTGGTGGTGCCGGCTGACGCCGACCCGTGCGCTCGTGATCGGTGCCGTGGCGCCGAGCGGCCTCGACGTAACCACCAGCTACGCGGCGCTGACGATCGCCGGGCCGCTGGCGCGGGAAGTGTTCGCCCGCTTCAGCGCGATCGACCTGCGCCCGAAGGTCACCCCAGTCGGGGCCCTGCGGCCGGGATCGGTGGCCCGCCAGCCGGGCATCGTGATCTGCGAGGCCGAGGATCGCTATCTGTATCTGTTCGGGTGGGCGACCGGCGAGTATGTGTGGTCGGTGGTGGCGGACGCCGGGCACCATCTCTCAGGGCGGCCGATGGGGATCGACGCGCTGGCCTCGCTCCCCGGGCCGGTCTATGAGCCGGAGGCATCGCGTGCTTGACATCTTCCGCAGGCGGCGCATGTGGCGACGCCAACAGGAGCTCAAGAGCTCCTACGACGTGGTGATCATCGGTGGCGGCTCGCACGGCCTGGCCACCGCGCACTACCTCAAAGACCACGGGATCAGGAACGTGGCGATCCTCGAGCAGAGCTACATCGGTTCGGGCGCCTCGGGTCGCAACACCACGATCCTGCGCTCGAACTACAAGACTCCAGAAGGGGCGCGGTTCTACGACGCCAGCGTCAAGCTCTACGAACGCCTATCAGAGGACCTCAACTTCAACCTGCTGTTCTCTCAGTGCGGGCACCTGACGCTGGCCCATTCCGATCGGGCCATGTTCGTGATGGCCAACCGAGCCGAGGTCAACCGCCTGAACGGGATCGACTCGCGGCTCATCTACCCCGACGAGATCAAGCGGCTGGCGCCGGCGATGCAGGTCGACAACGGCAACGCGATCTTCCCGATCATGGGAGCGCTGTATCACCCGCCGGGCGGGATCATCCGCCACGACGCGGTGGTCTGGGGGCTGGCCCGCAGCGCCGATCAGGGCGGTGCGGAGATCCACCCCTACACCAAGGTGCTCGGCCTGGAGCGCTCCAACGGGCGCATCACGCGCGTGAAGACCAATCGGGGCACGATCAACGCCGGGCAGGTGCTCAACTGCACCGCCGGGTGGAGCACACTGATCTCAGACATGGCCGGCGTCCCGCTGCCGATCACCACCCACATCCTGCAGGCGTGCGTGACCGAGGCCATGAAGCCGCTGCTCGACGTGGTGATCGTCTCCTCGCAGATGCACATCTACATCAGCCAGACTGACCGGGGCGAATTCCTGATGGGCGCCGAGATCGAGCCCTGGACCACGTACCGGATGCAGGGCACGCTCAACTTCCTGCAGGACGTCTGCCGTCACGCGATCGAGCTGTTCCCCCAGCTCGAGCGGGCACGACTGCTGCGCAGCTGGGCCGGGCTGTGCGACCTCAGCCCCGACTACAGCCCGATCCTCGGCAAGACCGAGGTCGACAACTTCCACATCAGCACCGGGTGGGGCACGTATGGCTTCAAGGCCGCGCCGATCGTCGGCAAGACGCTCGCCGAGCTGGTCGCCACCGGGCGCACGCCGGCGCTGATCGAGCCGTTTACGCTCGAGCGCTTCTACGAGGACAAGCTCGTCTCCGAGCTCGCCGCGGCAGCCGTCAGCCACTGAAATCAAGAGAGGGAAGCAGATGAAGAGCAGCTTGGAGATCGCCCAGGACGCAGTGCTCGAGCCGATCGAGTCGATCGCCGCCGCGGCCGGACTGGAGCCCGAGGAGATCGAGCCCTACGGCCGCTACAAGGCCAAGATCTCGCTGTCGGTGCTCGAGCGCCTCAAGGATCGCCCCGACGGCAAGCTGATCTGCGTCACCGGAATGACCCCGACCAAGGCCGGCGAGGGCAAGACGACCACGCTCGTGGGGCTCACCCAGGGGCTGGGCGTGATCGGCCGCAACCCGGTGGCCTGTCTGCGCGAGGCGTCGGTGGGGCCGGTGTTCGGGATCAAGGGCGGCGCCGCGGGCGGCGGCCTGACCCAGGTCGTCCCGATGGAGGACCTCAACCTGCACTTCACCGGCGACATCCACGCGATCGGCGCCGCCAACAACCTGCTCGCGGCGATGATCGACGCCTCGATCCTGCACGGCAACCCCCACAAGATCGACGCGCTGCGGATCGGCTGGCGCCGCGCGGTGGACATGAACGATCGCGCCCTGCGGCAGATCGCGGTCGGGCTCGGCGGCCGCGCCAACGGCTACCCGCGTGAGACCGGGTTCGACATCACCGCCGCCTCGGAGGTGATGGCGATCCTGGCGGTGTCCCGCGACCTGCACGACCTGCGCCGCCGGATCGCCAACATCACCGCCGCCTACTCCTACGACGGCGCCAAGCCGATCAAGGCCGAGGACCTCGGCGCCGCCGGGGCGATGACCGTGCTGCTCAAGGACGCGATCAAGCCCAACCTGGTGCAGACGCTCGAGGGCCAGCCGGTGCTCATGCACTGCGGCCCGTTCGCGAACATCGCGCACGGCAACAACTCGCTGATCGCCGACCTGATCGGGATGAAGCTCGGCGACTACGTGGTCACCGAGTCGGGCTTCGGATCCGACATGGGGATGGAGAAGTTCTTCGACATCGTGTGCCGGTTCGGCAAGCTGACCCCCTCGGCGGCAGTACTCGTTACCACCGTGCGCGCGATCAAGCATCACAGCGGGGTGCAGGACGACCCCCGCGTCGACCGCGCCGCCAGCCTGCACGCGCTCGAGGGCGGGTTTGCCAACGTGCGCCGCCACCTGGAGACGATCAAGACGTTCGGGGTTCCCGCGGTGGTGGCGGTAAATCGGATGCCCGGCGACACCAACGAGGAGATCGAGCTGGTCAAGCGGCTGGCGCTGCAGTCCGGCGCGTTCGCCGCCGAGGCCAACGAGGGCTTCACCAAGGGCGGCGCCGGCGCGGCCGATTTCGCCGAGGCCGTCGTCGAGGCCTGCGAGCAGCCCAACACCTTCCACCAGCTCTATCAGGACGACGAGCCGATCCAGGACAAGATCGAGGCGATCGCCACCAAGGTCTACGGCGCCAAGGACGTGTACTTCTATCCCGAGGCCGAGGCCAAGATCGGTCAGTTCACGCGCGAGGGGCTGGGCCACTTCCCCGTCTGCATGGCCAAGACGCACCTGTCGCTGTCGTCGGACCCGGCACTGCTCAACGCCCCCGAGAACTTCACGCTTCCGGTGCGCGATATCCGGGCCTACACCGGCGCCGGCTGGCTGGTGCCGCTGTGCGGCGCCATCACCCAGATGCCGGGGCTCGGCAAGACGCCCGCCGCGCTGAACATCGACATCGACGAAGAGGGCAGGACGGTAGGGCTGTTCTGAGGCCGGCCGACGCTCCCGAGGGTCTAGCCGAGCTGCCGCTGCGCGAGCTGCTGAGCCGGTTCGCCGCGGTCACGCCTGCCCCCGGTGGCGGCAGCGCGAGCGCGATGGCTTGCGCGCTGGCGGCAGGGCTGGTGGAGATGTCGGCGGGCTTCGGGGGCGACGGAGTTCGAGGACACCCGCCAGTCGCGCGGCGGCGCTGCGCAAGCGAGCCCTGGAGCTGGCCGAGCGCGACCTCACGTCGTATGCAGCCGGTGCTCGAGGCGCTGCGCCTGCCGCGCTCGGATCCCTCGACGCAAGCAGCGGCTGGCCCAGGCGAACTCCGATGCCACTGAGGTGCCGCTGGAGATCGCGCGAGCTCGGTTCCGAGCTCGCGGGTCTTGCCGCACTGGCCGCCCGAGCAGCCCAATCGACACCTGGAGGGAGACGCGACCGCGGCCGCCCTGCTGGCCGAAGGGGCTTGTCGGGCGGCCGCGCGACTGGTGGAGCTCAACCTTGCCGACGCCGCCGGCGACGGGCGCGTCCAGCAAGCCCGAGAGCTCGCCCGCGAGGCTGCGTCAGCTCGCGAACAGGCGCTGAGCAGGCGGTCCGGGGACGAAAACTGACTGAAGTAAAATCACGGCTGCACCTATTTTTGGTTTAGAGGAGGAACGAGATGCGCGCTGACACCCGCTTGACAACACCCCTCGTACGCCGCAACGGGAGCCTCGAACCGGCCTCCTGGGACGAGGCGCTGGATTGCGCGGTCGCGGGCCTGCGGCGCGCCCGCGAGAGCAGCGACACAACGCGCTCGTTCGGGATCTTCTCGTGCTCGAAGTCGACCAACGAGATGAACTACCTGGCGCAGAAGTTTGCGCGCCAGGTGATGGGCTCCAACAACATCGACTCCTGCAACCGAACTTGACACGCTCCTAGCGTCGTCGGTCTGGCGACGGTATTCGGTGCGGGCGGCGGAACGACGTCCTACAAAGAGGTGGAGGAGACCGATCTGATCGTGCTCTGGGGCTCAAATGCCCGCGAGACGCATCCGATCTTCTTCCACCACGTCCTCAAGGCGATCCACGCCGGAGCGAAGCTGATCGTCGTCGATCCCCGCCGCACGTCATCGGCGCAGTGGGCAGACCTGTGGCTGGGGATCGATGTCGGCAGCGACGTGGCGCTGGCGTGCACCGTTGCCCGCGAGCTGATCGTCTCCGGGCTGATCGACCGGCGCTTCATTGAGCGCGCGACCACCGGCTATGCCGAGTTCCAGGCCTCGGTGGAGGCGTTCACGCTGCAGGAAGGCGAGCGGCTGACCGGCGTGCCCGCCGACGCCATCCGCGACCTCGCCCACTCCTACGGCCGCGCCGACCGCGCGGTGATCTGCTGGACGCTGGGGATCACCGAACACCACAACGCGGTCGACAACGTCCTGGCGCTGATCAACCTGGCCCTGCTGACCGGTCACGTCGGCAAGTACGGCTCGGGGTTGAACCCGCTGCGGGGCCAGAACAACGTCCAGGGCGGCGGCGACATGGGCGCGATCCCCAACAAGTTTCCTGGTTTTCAGGACGTCGAGGACGATCACGAGGCCAGGGCGCGCTTCGAGGAGGCCTATGGAGTCAAGATCGACCCGCACTACGGCTGGCACCTGACGGAGATGTTCGAGGGCATGGAGCACGGCGAGCTGCGCACGCTGTACGTGATCGGGGAGAACCCGGCCCAGTCCGAGGCCGACCAGACCAAGGCCCGCAAGCTGCTGTCCGGGCTCGACTGCCTGATCGTCCAGGACCTGTATCTGACCAAGACCGCCGAGCTCGCCGACGTGGTCTTTCCCGGGTCTGCGTCCTGGGTCGAGGCCAATGGGACGGTGACCAATTCCGAGCGCCGGGTGCAGCTGGTCCGCAAGGCGCTCGATCCGCCCGGCGACGCGCGTGACGACAACTGGATCATCCGCGAGCTGGCCCACCGCCTGGGCTATGAATGGGGCCCGCCCGACGCCGAGCAGATCTGGGACGAGCTGCGCTCGCTGAGCCCGATCCACGCCGGCATGAGCTATGAACGGCTGGCGGCCAACAACGGGCTGCAGTGGCCCTGCCGCTCGCTCGAGGATCCCGGCGCACAGTTCCTGCACGGACGCCTGTGGAAGGACCCGATCGAGGGGCCGCGCGGCGCCGTTCAGCATCACCCCGCACAGCCCGCCCGTCGACGAGCTCGACGACGAGTATCCGATCCGGCTGACGACCGGCCGCAGGCTGGAGTCCTACAACACCGGCGCCCAGTCCAACCTCTACAACTCCCCGCTGCATCGCGGCGAGGCGCTCGAGCTGTCTCCCGAGGACGCGGCCGAGCTGGAGCTGGCCGAGGGCGAGACGGCGCTGGTGAGCTCGCGGCGGGGTTCGGTCACCGCGCCGGTGCGGATCGAGCGTTCGCTGCGCCGGGGATTGGCGTTCATGAGCTTCCACTTCCCCGAGCAGGTCGAGACCAACATCCTCACGATCGACGCCACCGACCCGAAGTCCGGCACGGCCGAGTTCAAGGCCACGGCGATCCGGGTGGAGAAGGTCGGCTCTGACGGCGCCGGCAACGGCGCGGCCCGGCGCAGAGTGCGGGAGCCCGTGATCTGATGGGCGCCCGGTTGCCGGATGACGAGGCGGAGCGGCTCTAATGGATCTGCGGCTGCTGCTCGCCGTCCCCACCGACGCCGAGAAGGCCGCAGTCGACGAGGTGGTGGGCCGGCCGCCGTCGGGGTGGCATGGCGGCGAGCACGACGAGCACGTCGACGGGCACGTCGCGCACGGTGGTCACGACGCTCGCGGGCTGCGCCATCTGCTGCTGCCGGCGCTCGAGGCCGCGCAGGCCCGCGTCGGCTGGGTCAGCCCCGGTGCGCTGAACTACATCTGCGAACGGCTGACCGTGCCCCCGGCCGACGCCTACGGCGTGGCCACCTTCTATGGCCTGCTGTCGGTGGACGAGATGCCGCCACGGGTGCTGCACGTGTGCGACGACGTTGCCTGCCGCTGCCACGGCGCGCAGGAGCTGATCGCCGAGATCGAGGAACGGTTCGGTCCCGAGCACCAGGATCGCGACGGCGCCACCTGGCTGCGCAGCCCCTGCCTGGGCCAGTGCGAGAGCGGCACCGCCGCGCTGCTGATCGAGGCGGGCGACGAGCCGGTGGAGCGCGTACTGGCCCCGGTCAGCGCGTCTGAGGCGCTTGGCGCCTTGCGTGGCGAGGGGGCCGTGGAGCAGCGGCTGCCGTCGGTTCCCCAGCAGGGGGAGCCGGGCCTTCGACTGCTGCAGCGGATCGGGGTCGTGGATCCACTCAGCCTGCACGACTACCGGGCCACCGGCGGCTACGAGACCCTGCGCCGGGCGATGGACCTGGGCCCGCAGGGAGTGATCCGCGAGCTCAAGGACTCGGGCCTGGTGGGTCGCGGGGGAGCCGCGTTCCCGACCGGCGTCAAATGGGAGGCCGTGGCCCAGCAGCCCGTTCGCCCCCACTACCTGATCTGCAACGCCGACGAGTCCGAGCCGGGGACGTTCAAGGACCGGGTGATCATGGAAGGCGACCCCTTCGCGCTGATCGAGTCGATGACGATCGCCGCGTATGCCACCAACTGCGAGCTCGGTTACATCTACCTGCGTGGCGAGTACCCGGTGGCCCATCAGGTGCTGCGCAGCGCGATCGAGACCGCTCGCCACCACGGCTATCTGGGATCGAACATCCTCGACCAGGGCTTCTCGTTCGAGATCGAGATCCGCAGCGGCGCGGGGGCCTACATCTGCGGCGAGGAGACGTCGATCTTCAACTCGATCGAGGGATTCCGCGGAGAGCCGCGCGCCAAGCCGCCGTTCCCGGTGCAGAAAGGCCTGTTCGGCAAGCCGACGGTGGTCAACAACGTCGAGACGCTGATCAATATCTTTCCGGTGCTCGCGCAGGGAGGCCCCGCGTATGCCGAGAGCTCGCTGTTTTATCTGACGCTGGCGCTCGAGCCGCGCGAGATCGGCGCCAGCCGATCGACCGGGCCCAAGCTGTTCTGCGTCTCGGGTCACGTGGAGAGGCCCGGGGTGTATGAGGTTCCGTTCGGCGAGACGCTCGGCGCGCTGCTTGCGCGCGCCGGCGGGGTGCCGGGCGGCAAGCAGCTGCAGGCGGTGCTGCTGGGCGGCGCCGCCGGCGTGTTCGTGGGTCCGGACGAGCTTGACCTGCCGCTGACCTTGGAGGACGCGCGCGCGGCCAAGGCGACGCTCGGTTCCGGCGCCATTGTGGCCTTCGACGAGACCGTCGACATGGGCACGATCCTGATGCGGATCGCGGGCTTCTTCCGCGACGAGTCGTGCGGGCAGTGCACGCCCTGCCGGGTGGGGACGGTACGCCAGGAGGAGGCGCTCGCGCGCCTGATCTCCGGCCGCACCCGCGGCAGCGTTCACGACGAGCTGGCGCTGCTGTCAGAGCTCGACGTGTGCATGCGCGACTCCTCGATCTGCGGGCTGGGGCAGACCGCGTCGACGGCGATCACGTCTGCCGTCGCCAAGCTGGGTACATTTGGAGGGCAGGAGACGATGCCGTGAGCAGCCACACGATTGAGCTGAAGGTGGACCGCCCTCCGAGCCAGCGGACGGTGGAGCTGACGGTGGACGGTCAGAGCGTGACGGTGCCCGAGGGCGCCACCCTGCTGGACGCATGCCGGGCGCTGCAGATCGACACACCGACGCTGTGCTACGGCGAGACCCTGCAGCCCGCCAACGCGTGCCGCGTGTGCATGGTCGAGCTCCAAGGCGCCCGCACGCTGGTGCCGGCCTGCTCGCGCAAGGCCGAGGACGGGATGGTGATCAAGACCGACTCCGAACGGGTGCGGCTCAACCGGCGGATGGTGATCGAGCTCCTGGCCTCGTCAGTCGATCTCTCCACGACGCCGGGATTCGAGGTCTACCTGTCGCGCTATGAGGTCAAGCCCGACCGCTACGGCCCGCCGGCGCCGCCGGATCCCGAACGCGAGCACCGGCGCCCCGGCCACCACAAGGTCCCCGACGGCCAGACGGCCGCGACCGTGGCCGTGCCACCGAAGATCGACAACGACCTCTACATGCGCGACTACTCCAAGTGCATCCTCTGTTACAAGTGCGTCGACGCCTGCGGCGACCAGCACCAGAACACGTTCGCGATCACCGTCGCCGGGCGTGGCTTCGACGCCCACATCTCGACCGAGTACGTCAAGGAGCTGCCCGACTCGGCTTGCGTCTACTGCGGCAACTGCATCGCGGTGTGCCCGACCGGGGCGCTGATGCCAAACACCGAGTACGAGCTGCGCGAAGCCGGCGAGTGGGACGAGTCCCGCCAGACGCAGACCGACACGATCTGCGCTTTCTGCGGCGTGGGCTGCACGCTGACCCTGCATGTCCAGGATGACCGGATCGTGAAGGTAAGCTCTCCCGCCGACCACGACGTGACGCTGGGCAACCTGTGCATCAAGGGGCGCTTCGGGTTCGAGCACGTACAGCCGCGCGAACGCGAGCCCGCGACATCGGCCGCGCCCGGCGCCGGCAGCGGTGCCGACAGCGGCTGACGCTGGCGCACAAGCCGCTCGTACCAATACGATGTGCCGCGCAAGCGGTAAGGACGAGCTTAGATGCCACGCGGAGCGTCAGAGCGGCCCGGTGTCGATACAGGGCAACCAGCGGTCGCCACAAACAACCGGCCCTCGCTAGTCGACGGCGCCGAGCGCGCGCTGCGTAACTGGCTGGCGCCGGGCCGCTACCGGCAGGGGGACCGGCTGCCGCCCGAGCACGAGGTCGCCTCGATGCTCGGCGTCTCACGCGGCACGCTGCGCAGCGCGCTGCAGCGGCTGGAGGAGAGCGGCGAAATCGTGCGCCGCCAGGGCAGTGGCACGTTCGTGGGGCGGATGGCGGTACCCACCGCGTTCGGGGAGCGGCTCGAGCGGCTGGAGCCGTACTCGTCGGTGGCCCAGCGGCGCGGGGTGCAGCTGGCGGCGACCGACCTCAAGATCGAGCACCGGGCGGTGGGCGGCGAGGCCGCCGAGGCGCTGGGGCTGGAGCCCGACGAGCACGCCACGACGGTCTCGCGCACGCTGCTGGCGGACGGCTCGCCGGTGGCGGTGATGTTCGACGTCGTTCACCCTCTGATCGAGCTGGGCTCTGAGATGCGGCTGCGCTCGGCGCTGCAGGACGGGCGGATGGTTCTCGACGTGCTGATCGCGGCCGGCGTGCCGGTCACGTTCGCGCGCACGCGGGTGATCCCGGCGCTGCTGACGCCTCGCGAGCGGGCGGGCAAGCTGCTGGGGATCAGGCGCACGACCGCGGGGATCGAGCTCGAGGAGCTGATCTTCGCCGGGCGCGACGACCGCGTGGCCTACTCGCGCGATCTGTTCGCCCCGGGCGGGATCGAGGTGATGGTCATGCGTTCGCTGGACTCGCCCACGCCCGCGCGCGTGGTCGGCAAGCGGGGCAGGCGCGCAGCGAATGCCGGCAACGGCGGCCGACCCGCGTCAGCGCGCCGCGCGAAGCCCAGCCGCGCCAAGTCCTAACGGCGCGCGAAGCCCTGACGCGGCGTGAACCCCGACGGCGGCTCCACCTCGAGGCGGCCGGTGGGCTCGGTCGCCCGGGCGATCGCCGTGCTCGACGCGCTCGCCGATAGCGAGTCGGGGCTGGGGGTCAACGAGCTCGCCAGGCGGATCGGCGTCAACGCCAGCACCGCATCGCGGCTGGCGGCCACGCTCGAGGACGCCGGGCTGATCGAGCGCTCTTCCGGCGGTGGCCCGTACCGGCTGGGACTGAGGCTGGTCGCGCTGTCTGACCGGGTGCTGGGCCGGCTCGACGTGCGCCAGCGGGCCCGGCCGCTGCTGGTCGGACTGGCTCAGCAGACCGGCGAGACCGCCACCCTGTCGGTCCCCAGCGGCGGCGAGGCGGTGACCGTCGATTTCGTCCCCTCGGGCTCGAGCGTGGTCAGCCTGGCGCACCTGGGACGCCCCAGCATCCTGCACGCGACGGCCGTGGGCAAGGTCGTGCTCGCCTTCGGAGCCGCCGAGGTGCCCGACCCTTTGTCCGCCTACACCGAGCGGACGATCACCGACCGGCCCGCGCTGAGCGCCGAGCTCGACGCCGTTCGCGAGCGGGGCTACGCGGAGGCGATCGGCGAGCGCGAGCCGGATTTGGGCGCGGTGGCGGCGCCGGTGTTCGGGCGGGCCCACGAGTTGGTGGCGGTCCTGGGGATCCAGGGCCCGGTTGCGCGCTTTCCCGCAGCGACGCGTAGGGGGTTACGCATCCCGCTGTTGGACGCCGCCCGAGAGCTGGGCTGCCTGCTGGGCGCCTGACCTCGGTGTCTGACGAGGACCATATGTCCGGTTAGACGCCGAGGTCGGTCAGGACCAGGGGTAGGGGCTGTGCGAAACCGGGTGGAGGTCGCCCGAGGCGAACCGCTCATAGCGGAATGGGCGCAGGAGCGTGGAGTGTTGGCCCCCGAGAACCTGGGCGATCTCCCGCCCCACGGCGATCATCTTGTAGCCGTGGTTGGAGTCGGCGGCCACGAACACGTTGGGGCGCATGTAGTCGAACACCGGGAAGTTGTCGACGGTGAACGCGCCCACCCCGCCCGAGCGCGCCTGGCGATAGCGCCCGCGGGCCCCTGCGAAGCGCTCCAGGCAGTGCGACAGGGCGGCCGACCACAGCCCCGGGAACTCGGGCTCCACGGTCCCGGTCGGGTAGGGGTCGATCTCGAACGTGTGGCCGAGCTTGAGCGGCTGGGCCCCGCCCTGAACGGACTCGCGGTCGGGCTTGAAGTACACGCCCCAGGGCTCTGAGGTGATCAGCTCCCCGTCGTCGGCGCGCAGCGGCTGGTCTGAGTCGACGTGGAGCACGGGCGAGGACTTGCCCTCGTCGGTGACGAACATGCCCGGGTCGAAGTCGACCTCGCCTTCCTGGAGATACCAGTAGGTCCACATTGGTTGGTCGGCGACCAGCGAGCCGTCGGGCTGGCGGACGTCGAGCCGGTCCGGGAGCCCGAGCATCGCCCACAGCGAGGCGATCCAGGGACCGACGGCGACTACCACCTGGTCGACGGCGACCGCCCCGACGCTGGTCTGCACGTTGGTCACGGCCCCCGAGCCGTCGAACTCAAAGCCGGTGACCTCGACCCCGGTAACGATCTGCGCGCCCGCCGCGCGCGCCTTGTCGGCGAGGCCGAGCATCGACTCGCGGTTGAAGGCATAGCCGCCGGCGTGCTCGTGCAGGCAGACGGTCAGCCCCGGGGCGCGCCAGTCGTGGTACAGCGAGCGCATGTGGCGGGTGACCTGCTCCTCGCCGACGTGCAGCTCGGACGGGTAGCCGATCCGCTGCTGGCGCTCGTGGACCTCGGTCAGGTCGCTCTCCTGCGCCGGCGGCCCCACGGCGATGTAGCCCGCCGGGTGGTAGTGAAACGCGTCGGGATCTGACTCCCACACCTCAACCGACGCTGCCATCAGCTCCTGCATCGCCGGCTGGAAGTAGTTGTTTCGCACGACTCCGCAGGCGATCCCCGACGCGCCCGCGGCGACGTCAGTCTTGTCGAGCACCAGCGCCGGCTGCCCGCTGCGCGCCAGGTGCCATGCGGTGGAGAGACCGTGCACGCCGGCGCCGATGACCAGCGTCGAGACGGAGGAGGGAAGACGGTCGTTCATCGAAAGATCTGGCTCCTAAATTGGGTGTGGGGAGCGCGCTCAGCAATGCTATTGCCTACAGCGCAATAGAGTTGAAAATAACGCAACGCACTATAGTGTCATGAACGAGCACCCGTCAAGGCGGGCGGCTTGCGGCGGCGCCAGCCACTTGGTATAACGCACGGGTGTACCAATTTGTCCAGTCATCGAGGGCGCCGGCGTCCGCGAGCGGCTGGACTGGCGAGACCTCCGAGCAAGGGGCACTACCCCCGCGGCGAGTGGATAAGTAACTTCCTGGCCCACGCACCAAGCATCATCGCTGTCCGCGGTGGCGGCAGCACGAGAGGAGAGTGAAGATGGCGACAACAGTGGACGGTAGGGCCGCGCTGGGCGGGACAGTCGAGACCGTGCTCTCGTCGCCGCGCATCGAGCCGCCGCCGGCGACTCTCGAGGAGGCCCGCAACGCTCCGGGGCGCGCCGCCAGGATCGAGGAGGTGACCCGCCGGATCGAGTCCGAGGGCATCAAGTACGTGTTCTTCCAGCAGGTCTCGGTCACCGGCCGGGTGATGGGCAAGGGCGTGGTCGCGACATTCTTCCCGCAGGTCGCCGAGCGCGGTTACCAGCTGGTCTACGGCGCGACCGCCAACCTGTTCACCGACCGCTACGGCAACTACATCGGCTTCGGCCCCGAGGAGTCAGAGCTCGCGGCGATCGCCGATTTGGACACGTTCGCCGTGCTGCCCTGGGATTCGCGCGTCGCCCGGGTCTACTGCGACTGCTACGACACCGAGACCGGCGAGCTGCTCGACGCCGACTGTCGCCAGAACCTCAAGCGGATCGCGCACGATTTCGAGCAGGAGCTCGGGTATCAGTTCATGATCGGGATCGAACCCGAGACGATGTGGCTCAAGAAGCCGCAGGACGGGCAGATGCCGGAGGGCCTGACCAAGCCCTACTGCTACCACATCCACCAGTTCGAGGAGCTGCGCCCGGTGCTGCTCGACGTGGTCGCGTACGGGCAGGCGCTGGGCCTGGACATGAGCTACGGCGACCACGAGGACGCCCCCGGGCAGCTGGAGCTGAACTTCCGCTTTGACCGGCCGGTGCGGACCGCCGACAACATCACCACCTACCGCCAGATCTGCGCCGCCGTGGGTCGCAAGCACGACGTGCTTCCGACGTGGATGCCCAAGCCGTTCACGGGCGTGTCGGCCAACGGCCACCACCACCACTTCACGCTCGTCGACGAGGCCGGCAACAACGTGTTCCACGATCCCGACGGGCCCGCGCAGCTGTCGCAGTTCGCGCGTTACTTCCTGGGCGGGATGCTCGAGCACTTCCCGGCGCTGATGTGCGTCGGCAACCCGACCGTGAACTCCTACTGCCGCATGTGGGACACCGGGTTCTGGGCGCCGATCTACAAGAACTGGGGCTGGCAGAATCGGACCACGACCGTGCGCGTGGCCGCCGGCGGGCGGTTCGAGTACCGCGGCGTCGACTCGTCCTGCAACCCCTACATGACGACCGCGACGCTGTTGCGCGCGGGCCTCGACGGCGTCCGTCGCGAGCTCGATCCGGGGCCGCCTCAGCAGGGCAACACGTATGACCTGCTGCAGGAGGGGCAGGAGATCGAGAAGGTGCCCGACAGCCTCGGCGCGGCGCTCGATGCGCTGGCGCAGGACGAGGTGGTCCGCAGCGCCATGCCCGGGCGCCTGTACAAGGTCTTCAACCACTACAAGCGCGACGAGTGGGAGCGCTACCTCGCCGCGGTTACCGACTGGGAACGTGACGAGTACCTGGAGGTCCTGCCCTAGTCAGGGCGGGCGGCCGGCGCAGCTGCAAAGGAGAACTGCGTATGTGTGGAATCGCGGGAATCATCTACAGGAACGGCAACGGGGCCCATCGCATCGGGCGCGACCTCACCAGCATGTTGCAATCGATGAAGCACCGGGGCCCGGACTCGACCGGCTACGCGCTGTATCACACCCCCAGTCACGAGCTGACCGTCCGCATCAAGCTGGCCGACTCGACCACCCCGCGGGACCTGGAGTTCGCCGACGACGTCCGCCGCCGGCGCCGGGAGGCGCAGGGTCGCCTGCAGGCCGCCGGCGCGACCGTGAAGTCCACCGAGGACGTCAACGAGTACACGCTCAGCGCCACGCTCGATTACCACGGCGACCTCAAGCGGCTGGCCGACTACGTCGAGTCGGTGCCCCACACCGAGGTGCTGTCGCTGGGCCACTCGCTGGAGATCATCAAGGACCTCGGCGACGCGCGCGGCGTCGCGCAGGCCTATGGGCTCGACGACTACTTCGGCTCGCACGGAATCGGCCACGTGCGGATGGCCACCGAGTCAGACGTGGACATCGCCAATGCGCACCCCTATTGGGCCTACCCGTTCTCTGACGTGGCGGTGGTGCACAACGGCCAGCTGACCAACTACCACCAATGGCGCCGGCGGCTGGAGGCGGCCGGCCACCGGTTCGCGTCGGCGTGTGACTCGGAGATCATCGCGGTCTATCTGGCCGACCGGATGGCCAACGGCGACTCGCTCGAGGACGCCATGCACCGCAGCCTCGAGGATCTCGACGGCGTGTTCACCTACATCTGCGTCTCCGAGGACTCGCTCGGGGTGGCCAAGGACGAGCTCGCGGCAAAGCCGCTGGTGCTCTACGAGGGCGAGGACATGGTCGCGCTGGCCTCCGAGGAGATGGCCATCCGGGCGGTGATCGACAGAGAAATAGAAACCTACGATCCCTATGAATCGACGGTGATGGTATGGACGCGGTGACTGCCGGCCAGCAGGAGCAGCCCCTGTTCGACCCGCGCGGACTGGTCGAGCTCGATGCCCGCATCCCGCGGGTGTCGGAGATCGACGGCGATACGGCGACCTTCGACGCGCGCCACATGACCACCCGGAGGATCAACCTCGAGCTGCGCTGGCTGCTTTACGAGCAGGGCGTCAAGGAGGTCACGGTTCGCAACCCGGGCGCCCGTCACTCGCTCGGCGCCGGCTTGCTAACCCGCTGCAAGATCAACTTCGACGGCAGCTTGGGATATTTCGCGCTGGGGATGATCGACGGGCCCGAGGTGCACATCGCCGGCCGCGTGGGCTGGTCGGCGTGCGAGAACATGATGTCCGGGGTGGTGGTGATCGAGTCCAACGCCGGCTCGCTCACCGGCGCGGCGATCCGCGGCGGCGACCTGGTGGTCAAGGGGCGAGTCGGCGCACGCACCGGGATCGACCAGAAGGGCGGCACGATCATCGCGCTCGGCGACTCGGGCTCGATGACCGGCTTCATGATGCAGCGCGGCCGCCAGATCATCTGTGGCAACGTGGGTCCGGGCCTGGGCGACTCCATGTACGACGGGGTGATCTACGTCGGCGGCAAGATCAAGTCGCTGGGGATCGACTGCGTCGAAGGTGAGTGGGCCGACGCCGACACCGAGCTGATCGAGAGGAAGTTCAGGATTTACGGACTCGGCTCGCCACCAGCTTTTCAGAAGTTCGTGTGCGGTAAGAAGCTCTACAACTACGACTCGCTCGAGCCGTCCGAGCGCAAGCTCGTTCTCTAGACAGGAGGTGACGACAGGCATGGCTGACGAGACCGCACCTTCGCCCCACAACCGGCTCGGGCGCTCGCACATCTTCACGCCCGAAGTGATCGACGACATCCACGTCAAGTCCGAGCTCGGCCGCTACCGGATGCGCGGCTTTTCGATGTTCAAGAAGATCCCGCACTGGGACGAGCTGATGTTCATGCCCGGCACGCTGACGCGGTTCGTGATCGAGGGCTATCGCGAGAAGTGCCTGACCAAGACCGTGCTCGGGGCGCGCTTTGCCGCCAAGCCGCTCGAGCTGGACATCCCGATCTACATCACCGGCATGTCGTTCGGCGCCCTGTCGCTGGAGGCGAAGATGGCGCTGGCCAAGGGCGCGTCGATGGCCGGCACCGCCACCTGCTCGGGCGAGGGAGGAATGATCCCGCCCGAACGCGACCTGTCGACCAAGTGGTACTACCAGGTGATCCAGAGCCGCTACGGCTTCAACCCCCACCACCTGATGCTCGCCGACGGGGTCGAGTTCTTCATTGGTCAGGGGTGCAAGGTCGGACTCGGCGGCCACCTGATGGGCCAGAAGGTGACCGAGCAGGTCGCCGAGATGCGCTCGCTGCCGGCAGGGATCGACCAGCGCTCGCCCGCCCGGCACCCCGACTGGCTCGGTCCCGACGATCTGTCGCTGAAGATCCAGGAGGTTCGTGAGGCAACCAACTACGAGGTCCCGATCCAGCTCAAGCTGGGGGCCGCGCGGGTCTACGACGACGTGCGCATGGCCGCCAAGTGCGGGCCGGACATCATCTACCTCGACGGCGCCGAGGGCGGCACCGGAGCCGGGCCGCACACGGCGACCGAGGAGACCGGGATCCCGCTGATGGCGGCGATCCCCGAGGCCCGCCGGGCGCTCGTGGACGTGGGGCTCGAGGACGAGATCGACCTGGTCGTCGCCGGCGGGATCCGCAACGGCGGCGACGTCGCCAAGTGCCTGGCGCTGGGGGCCAACGCGTGCGCGCTCGGCCACTCGGCGCTGATGGCGCTCAACTGCAACAAGGAGATCCCCGGGGTCACCGACTACGAAGGGACGATCGGGGTTCCCGCGGGGCAGTGCTACCACTGCCACACGGGCCGCTGCCCGGTGGGGATCACCACCCAGGACCCCGAGCTGCGCAAGCGCCTGCACGTCGACGACGCCGCCAACCGCGTGTACAACTTCCTGCACACACTGACGCTCGAGTGCCAGATGCTGGCGCGGGCCTGCGGCAAGACCAATGTCCACAGCCTCGAGCCCGAGGACCTGTGCGCGTTGACGGTCGAGGCCGCGGCCATGGCCCGGGTGCCCCTCGCCGGCACCGACTACATCCCCGGCGTCTCGGAGGAGCGCGCGCTGGCCCGGATCGAGCGGCTGCTCGAGCGCCACATCGAGAACCCGATCGACTACATCGAAAGGCCCGAGGGAGTGACAGCGCATGAGTGACACCGCAGCCGAAGTGCGCAGGGTTCCCGGCGAGCCCCAGAAGGTCGTCGCGATCGACGCCGAGTATCTCTCGGGCAAGCGATTCCCCTACCAGGAGGACATCAGCCTGGTGGAGGACGTCGACCTTGTCGCGGCCACGCCGGGTGAGGACATCAACTGGCTCGAGGACATCACGCTCCTGGAGGAGGAAGGCGTCCCCGCGGTATTCGACCGCTACTCGAACTCGTTCATCAAGCTCTACTTCGAGATTCCCAAGGGTCGCGAGGACGAGATCGCGCGCAAGGTGCTGATCAAGCACCTGCAGTCGGGCAACTCGTACGGAATCCAGCTCAAGGAGCGCCACTGCAAGTTCCCTCAGCCCCAGCTGGGGTCGTGGGTCGAAGGTTCGGACACCGTGGGCACCGACTACCAGCCCTCGGTGCTCGAAGGGTGGGAGCCGCCGGCTCACTGACCCTGGTCTGAGGTGGGGAGGCCATGCGCAGCTGGTGGTTGACGGAGGCGGGGGGCGGCCAGGAGCCCCGCCCCGAGGGCACGCTGCAGGGCGACCACACGGCCGACGTCTGCATCGTCGGCGGCGGCTTCACGGGGTTGTGGACCGCGCTGCGGATCAAGGAGCACGCCCCCGACGCCCACGTGGTGATCGTCGAGGCCGACATCTGCGGCGGCGGCCCGAGCGGGCGCAACGGGGGCTTTGCGATGAGCTTGTGGCATCAGTTCATAGCGCTCGAGCGCGCCTGCGGCAGCGTCGAGGCGCTCCGGCTCGCGCACGCCTCCTGCGAGGCGATCGCCGAGATCGGCAGCTTCTGCGAGCAGCACGGCATCGACGCCCAGTATCGCCACGACGGCTGGTTCTGGACCGCGACCAACGCGTCGCAATGCGGCGCCTGGTCGAGCACCGTGGAGGCGATCGCCCGCCACGGCGAGCATCCGTTCGTGGCCCTCGATCCCTCAGAGCTCGTGCACCGCACGGGCTCGTCGGTGCACATCGGCGGCGTGTTCGAGCCGACCTGCGCCTCCCTCCAGCCCGCGCTGCTCGCTCGCGGGCTGATGCGGGTCGCTCACGAGCGCGGGGTCACCGTGTTCGAGGGCTCGCCGATGGTCGCCTTGGAGCGCTCGGCGCCGCTGGTGGTGCGAACGGCTCGCGGCCAGGTCAGCGCCGACAAGGTGGTGCTGGCCACCGGCGCCTGGGCCGCTCAGGTGCGCGAGCTGCGCCGCGCGTTCGCGGTCGTCTCCAGCGACATCGCGATCACCGAGCCCGCCCCCGAGGCGCTCCAGGGCAGCGGCTGGCGCGACGGATCGTGCATCTCTGACTCGCGCCTGATGGTCCATTACTACCGGACCACGCCCGACGGCAGAGTTGCGCTGGGCAAAGGTGGCGGCCGGCTGGCCTACGGCGCCCGGATCGACGCGTCGTTTACGGGCAGCTCGCCGCTGGCGCCCCAGCTCGCCGCCCGGATGCGGCTGCTTTACCCGTTCCTGGCCAAGGTCCCGATCGCCGCCAGCTGGATCGGGCCGATCGACCGGACGCTGGATGGGCTGCCGTTCTTCACGGCGCTCGGGCGGCCCGGCCTCGTCTGTGGCGCCGGCTACTCGGGCAACGGCGTCTGTCCCTCGGTGCTCGGGGGGCGGATCCTGGCGTCGCTGGCGCTGGGTCTCGACGACGAGTGGTCTGGGTGCGGGCTGGTGCGGCGGTCGCCGGCGGGCATGCCCCCGGAGCCCGCTCGGTTCATCGGCGGCAACGTGGTTCGCAACGCGGTCGCCCGCAAGGAGCGCGCCGAGGACGACGGTCGACCGGTCGCGGCGCTCGACCGCAAGCTCGCCGGGTTGGCACCGGCGGGGCTGGTGCCCCTGGATTGATGGCCCGCCGAGGGCTACTGAGCTCAGCGCACGTAGGCCCCGAGCGGGTAGGTCCGGTAGCGCGGGCGGGGCAGCTTCTCGATCGTGACCAGCCCCGGCGGGGCGTTGATCACGTCGGGGATCCTGTTGACCAGCTGCGTCACCGTGGTCATCCCGGTGGGCACGGCGGGATTTGAGAGATGGAGCTCGGGCTCGCCGGTGACCCTCCAGTCGTTGATGTCGGCCTCGCCAGCCATGTACAGGCGGCCGGTCATCTCGAAGGTAAGCGTGATCCCCTGATCGGTGGCGACCGTGTCGACGTCGGTGAAGCCGATCACCTTGCCTGGTTGCACGGTCACCCCAAGCGACTTGCACTCCACCGGCTGGGTCGCGATCTCGGGGCGGGTGGTGGTCGACTGCTCGGCGACCGTCAGGCCGAGGTCCTCGACCAGCGCGCCCAGCGTGTTGCGGCCGAAGCTCGGTGGGCGGGCAGTCTCAGCCAGCCACGTGTCGAAATCCTCGACGGTGGTGTCGACGCGCTGATCGCGCACCACCTCGGGGCCGAAGTCGTCGACGTTCCAGCTTGCCCGGCCGGTGACGCTCTCGATCCGGTGCGCCGTCGCCAGCACCATGCTGACCAGGTTGACCCAGTAGACGTCCTGGTGGCCGGTGCCGGTAATCGTGACGCCGTTGCGGCGCGCGAGCAGATCGAGCTCGGCGCTCTGCATCGGCGACGTGTTCCACGGATACAGGGCCTCCTCGGAGATCGTGATCGCGTTGATGCTGTGTTCGGCGCAGCGGTACAGGTGCTCGTACATGTCGGTCATGTAGCTGGCAACCGCGATCACGGCGACGTCGGCCTCGCGCGTTGACAGCACCCGCTCGGGGTCGTCCTCGACGAGCACGCCGGTTTGATAGCCCAGCTCGGCGACGTCGCCGAGGTCGCGCCCCACCTTGTGGGGACTGCGCGCCAGCGCCCCCACGATGTCCACGCCCTTCTCGAGCATCAGCCGGGTGGCGACCGAGTTCATCGCTCCGACGCCGTACACGATTGCCTTGATCCGCCTCATCGCTCTCCTTCGATCGTGCCGTTGAACGCTCTTCCGGGCGGTGCCGGCGGCGGGCGGCAGCATAACGCGGGCGGATCGGCAGGAAGAACCCGCACGGCGCGGCTTTGGGCGAGAATGGGGGTCCCAACGGAGAGAGGACTCGACATGGCAGAGAATCTCGGTGACGGCGCCGGTCAGAAGTCGTCGAACGGCAACGGCCAGGCCAGTGCGGAGTTCGTGGAGCGCTGGCGGGATGCGGCCTATAGCTGCTACTCCTCGGGGCACAAGTTCTGTCGCGAGGTTTGCCCGGTCACCCAGGTCACCCGCAACGAGAACCACAGCCCGACGGCGTTTCACGCCAACGTGGTGGCCATGGAGCAGGGGCTGCTGGACGTCTCAGACGTCGCCGAGGACTATGTCCACTGCACCCAGTGCGGCGCGTGTGAGCTGCGCTGCCCCAACACGCTGTTCACCGGTGACTTCTACCGCTACCGGACGCGCACGGTGGAGGTGGTCAAGGCGATGCGGGCGCTGATGGTGCAGTCCGCAAACGAGCAGCCGGGGTGGAAGCGCTGGATCGAGCGCCTGGTCGACGATCGCAGCGAGCCGGTGCTGGGGGAGATACCGGTGCAGCAGGAGCACGTCGCCGACTGGGCCGCGGGTCTGGATCTGCCGGTCGGGGGCGAGACGGTGCTGTTCGTCGACTGCGAGGCCGCCTTCTATCGGACCTCGTATGCGCGGGCGATCGCCCAGCTGCTGAAGGCCGGCGGGGTCGAGTTCGGGCTGATGCGCGAGCAGTGGTGCTGCGGCGGTCCGGCCGCAGAGATGGGCTACGTCGAGCAGGCGCGCTCGTTTGCCGAGCACAATGTCGCCGACTGGCGCGCGGTGGGGGCGCGACGGATCATCGCCGCCGATCCCCACGATTACATCGCCTTCACCGAGGACTACCCGAGCTACTTCCCAGGCGAGTACGAGTTCGAGATCGTGCTGGCGATCGACCTGGTCGCCGAAATGGTGCGCGACCGCAGGCTCAAGCTCGAGCAGCCGGTGCGCAGAACGGTCACCTACCACGACCCCTGCCGGCTGAACAAACGCAAGGGGGTGCACGCGGCGCCGCGGGAGCTGTTGCGCGCGGTGCCGGGGCTGGACTTCGTCGACGTCGATCACGTCACCCAGTGGTCGTACTGCTCGGGGGCCGGGGGCGGGCTCGCGGTCGAGAAGCCCGAGCTGACGGCGGAGATCAGCCGCCGGCGCGTGGCCCGCGCCGCCGAGCTCGAGGTCGACACGCTGATCAGCGCCTGCCCCTGGTCCGAGCGACCGCTGTCGGCGGCCGGGGGCGACCAGGGGATCGCGGTCATGGACCTGTTCGAGCTGATTGCCGAGGCGGCCGGGATCGACGTCGGCGGCTCGACCGGCGCGGCCGCCGCAGTCGCGCAGGCGGCGGCTGGTGACGGCGCCGGCACGACATCCGCGCCAGCGCGGGAGGGGGCACGATGAGCGTCGCCACAAAGGCCGCGATCGACGACGGGGTGATCGCCGAGCTTAAACAAATAATCGGTGACTCCGAGCGGGTGCTGCCGAACATCAGCTCGCGCGTGAACCGCACGCGGACCCCGGCTCCGTTTCCGGTCCACCGCTGGCGGGAGTTCCTGCCCGATGTGGCGGTGCTGCCGACCAGCGCCCAGCAGGTCTCCGGCGTGCTCAAGCTGGCCAACCGGCTGCGCATCCCGGTCGTCCCGCGTGCCGGCGGAACCGGGCTCGCCGACGGCGCCGTGCCCCTGCACGGCGGGATCCTGGTCGATGTCAAGCTGATGAACCAGATCAAGGAGATCGACCTGACCGACCGCACGGTGACCGTGGGGACGGGGATCAACATGCTCAAGCTCAACGAGGAGCTGCGGCCGCACGGCGTCTTTTATCCCGACGACCCCGCTTCGTATCCGTGCTCGATCGTCGGCGGGCGGATCGGGACCGGCGGCTGGTCGCTGCTCGGCGGGCGCTTTGGTCACACGCGCGATCTGGTGATCTCGATGGAGTTCGTGCTCCCCACCGGGGAGATCATCGAGGTCGGCGACGGCGGGGGGCGCAAGCTGCGCAAGTCCTCGACCGGTTTCATGCTCAAGCAGCTGTTCATGGGCCACCAGGGCACGCTGGGGATCGCCACCGAGGCCACGCTGGAGCTGGTCACCCGGCCCGAAACTGAATTTGCGGCCTTCTTCGCCTACGACGAATACATGAAGGCCTACCGGACGGTCGCCAGGCTGGCCCGCTCGGGGGTGGCCACGCTGGCGGGGGTGGTGCTGTTCGACGAGTGGAAGCTGCGCTACCTGCGCCGCGACGACGAGGCCTACATCGAGCAACCGCAGGACGTCAGGGCGGTGGTCGCGGTCGCCCTGTACGGCAGGCGGGCCGAGGTGCAGCCGGCCAGCGAGCTGGTGATGGAGCTCGGGCGAAGCGAAGGGGGCCGCTATCTCGGCGACGAGATCTCCGCCGGCGACTGGGCCTCGCGCCACGATCGCTATGCGACGCCGCTGCACGGTCGCCGGCGCGACGGCCAGGTCGTGCCGATGTGCTGGCACTGCGAGGACGCCGCGATCCCCTACTCGGCGCTGCCGAAGGTGCGCGAGGAGTGGCATGCGCTCGTGGCCTCCTACATGGAGCGCTACGACATCTTCGACGACTGGGGGATGTTCGCCTACACCAACGGCTCGTTCAAACCGTGGGGGGACTACCTGGTCGAGATCGACGTGGGGATCTGGGAGCAGCAGCTCAACGACGAGAACTGGGCCGCCTGGGTCAACCTCAAGCGCGAGATCGCCGAGGTCTCGATCAAACACGGCGGCTCGATCACCGCCTGCCACGGCGCCACCCGCGCCGGAGATGCCGAGCTGGTCCCCACCGAGATGGGCTCCGCCTGGCAGGTGGTCAAGGCGATCAAGCGCACGCTGGATCCCAACAACATCATGAACCCGGGCAAGCAGAGTCTGGATCAGGCCTACGAGGAGGCGTTGCGCGCATGAGCATCTGGAGACTCGGAGATCAAAAGCCGCCGCAGCCGCGTCAGATCACCGAAGACGTGGTGATGCGCTTCGACCACGTCTACGAGGTGCGGCCCGACCTGATGCAGCACTTCCCCCAGCAGGATGTGCCCGCCTGGGACACCAGGCGGATCGTCGACAGCCGCTGGGAGCACCTGGACTGGATGCACAACCACTTCGCCGACGAAGTGCTGCTGGCCGGGCTGGAGTCCGAGACCGGCTTCCCCGGCGAGACCAAGGACCCGCCCAGCCAGGACCCCGAGGCGTCCGCAGCGCAGACACACCAGCAATAGCACCGATAGGAGGGACCGATGGCAGACGGAGACGGGGCGATCAGGTTCAGCTACTGCATGCTGCCCGACTACCCGCTGGCCGACTCGATCGAGATGATCAAGGTCGCCGACGAGCTCGGCTACCACGCTTGCTATTCCGTCGACGAGACCTGGCACAAAGACCTCTGGTGCCTGTTCTCGGCGGCGGCCGACAAGTGCGTACGTTCCTCGACGAGGGCAAGATCGACTTCGAGGGCGACTTCTTCCAGTACACGGGGTTGTTCACCGCGGCACGCCCGGTGCAGGAGCGGATCCCGTTGCTGATGGGCGGCATGAAGGGCCCGCGGTCGTTCGAGGTCGCCGGCGAGATCGCCGATGGCCTGCACCACGCGCTGTCGTATTCGCGCCCGGCGTATGACTACGTCGTCGATCACGTCAAGGTCGGCGCGCAGCGGGGCGGTCGCAATTGGCAGGACCTCGACCTCGGGGCCTGGATCGTGTCAGTGGTGTCCGAGGACTCCGCCGCGGCCAAGCGCGCGGCGCGGATCCTGGTCGCGTTCTACATCCCGTCGATGCCGCCCGAGCAGCTGGCCCGCCACGGCATCGACCAGGCCGAGCTGCAGCCGATGTTCGACGCCTTCGCCGCCGGCGACGTGGCCAAGGCGATCGAGATGTTCTCACCCGAGATGGCCGAGAAGCTGTCGGTCGCGGGCACGCCGGAGGAGTGCGCCGAGCAGATCAGGCGCGACATCGTGCCGGCGGGCATCAACCACGTGATCCTGGCGCTCGCCGACGCCCACCTGGTGCAGTTCTTCTCCGGTCAGGAGGTGCAAGGAGTCCCCTCGATCCCAGACCAGCTGCGCCTGGCCGCCGAGCGGATGTTCCCGGCGGTGGCATGAGCTATCTGGACTCGCTGTTCGGACTCGACGGCTGCACCGCGGTGGTGACCGGCGCCACCAGCGGCCTGGGCGCCGCGAGCGCGGTCGCGCTCTCCCGGGCCGGGGCCAAGGTGATCGTCTGCGGCCGCGACCGCGAGCGGGGCGAGCGAGTGGTCGCCGAGATCGCTTCCGCCGGTGCGAGCGCCGCCGTCGAGCTGGCCGACGTCTCCGATGCCGCGCAGGCCGTGGCGATGGCCGATCGGGTGCTGCAGGCCCACGGGCCCGTGGACATCCTCGTCAACGCCGCGGGGGTGTTCGCCCGCGGCGACGCGACCGAGCTGGCGCTCGAGGACTGGGAGGCGCTGACCCGCACCAACGTCACCAGCACCTTTCTCCTGTGCCAGCGCTTCGGGCGGCCGATGCTGCAGCGCGGCCGCGGCAAGATCGTCAACTTCTCGTCCACGGACGGCTTTCTCGGCGTTCCCGAGCAGCTCGCCTACAACGTCTCCAAGGGGGCGATCGTGCAGCTGACCCGGACCCTGGGCGCGGAGTGGATCCGCCATGGCGTCAACGTCAACGCGGTGGCCCCGTGCGACTTCGCCACGCCGATGATCGCCCCGTTTCTCGATACCCAGGAGTACCGCGAGTGGATCCTGGACGCGATCCCCGCGGGGCGGGTGGGACAGCCGGAGGAGATAGTCGGTGCCGTTCTGTTTCTGGCCTCGCGGGCGTCGGACATGGTCGCCGGCCACAACCTGCTGGTGGACGGCGGGCGGACCGTGATCTGAGGGCGAAGGGCCGCCGGTAGACTGGGCGGCGATGGCGGAGCAACAAGCTGAGCTCCCTCGATCAATCCGCAAGGGTCCGCCGATCACGGTCACCTGTGAGTGCGGCCAGAAACGTGACCTGCCATACGGCGAGCAATGGCGGTGCGAGGGTTGCGGGCGCAGATACGACACGCGCAAGATCCCGATGGAGGAGTACGCGGCGATCCGGCGCACGCAGATGCGCTACCGGCTGGTTCCGCTGCTCTCGGGACTGTTTCTGCTGGCGGCGATGATCGCGTTCTTCATCGCCGGCGGGGTGTTCGCCGCGCTGGTCGCGGTCGCGTTCGTGGTGGCCTCGTGGAGCATGTTCGGCCGCCCGTTCTTTCGCTCGAAGTACCGCAAGGCGCTGAGCAAGAACCTCCCGACCTGGAACATCAAGGCCGACTGATCCAGCAGCCGGCGCGTCCGGTCAGTGCACGATCAGCACGTCGCAGTGGACCTTGTGCGCGACGGAGTCGCTGACGCTCTGCCCGAGCAGCCGTCCGACCGCGCCGGGCTCGTGCGTTCCGAGCACGATCAGGTCGGCATTGCGGTCGCGCGCCAGCTGCGCGATCGTCTCGGCCGGATGACCGATCGCCGGGACGTAGTGCGCGTGTACGCCCTCGCTTTCGAGGTAGCTCCGGGCATGCCTGAGCTCCTCGACGTGGTCGGCGGGCGTGTCAGTGGGGTCGATCGGGCCCGCCGAGCGTCCGATGTTGGTCAGGATCGGCGCGACGCTGGTGACGACCAGATCCGAATCGAATGCCTTCGCCAGCTGGGCGGCGCGCTCGAGTGCGCGCTTGGCCGAATCGGATTCGTCATAGCCGAGAACAATTCGTTTCATCTCTCCCCTCCGGACGGGACGCCGTCGCGCCCCGGTATGGGGCACGACCACGATTCTCGTGTTGGCGCTTGGCCTAAGTCAATAGTCCAAGCCTCGATGTCGGGTTAGCTGGCCACAGGGGCGGTGGCCGGCGCGGCCTCGGGCGTCCAGCCCGCCTGTATCAGCGCGTCCCTGTCTGCGCCCTCAGGCATCGTCGGCGTCTTCTCCTTCCAGTGCACCCGCTCCCTGTCCTCAACGATTCGGCGGTAGAAGAACAGCAGCACGGATGCAAGAAGGATTCCGATGCCGATGAAGAAGTCAGTCCAGGTGCCGTAGCCGTTGAGGCTCGGTGACCCCGCCCCGACTACCAGGATCGCGATGCAGTAGCTCAACAGGAAAACCGAAATTGCCACCCAGACACCGCTGACCCTGAGGGGTCGCGGCCAGTTCGGCCGGTCCTTGCGCAGCAGCAGGAAAGCGCTGAGCGCGAACACATTGCACAGCACGTAGCCGATATTGCTCATGTAGAGGATCGCCAGGTTGCTCGAGATGAACAGGATCAGGCACGTGTTGACGACCAGGTCGACCGTCATGGCATTCCCGGGGACGTGAAAACGATTGAGGTGGCCGAGCCACTTGATCGTCAGGCCGGACTTGGAGATCCCGTAGAGGGCCCGTCCGGCGTCGGCGGTCGAGCTGGACATCGAGAGTAGGAACGAGAGGATCAGGAACACGAGCAGGACGTCGGTCACGCCCTTGCCCACGATCGTGTTCATCGCGGTCACGTACGACGAGCTCGCCAGGATCGCCGAAGTTGACGGAATTCCGGTGACGCCTCCGAGCCCGAGCGGCAGCAGGATGTAGACGAGCAGCGAGAACGTGCCGGCGCTGCGCAGCGCAATCGTGCTGTCCCGCTTTGACTTGTATTCCGGGGTGAACGTCGCACAGACCTCGACTCCGTTAGAAGACCAGAGCATGATGAACAGCCACACCAGCGCAATTTTCACGCCGCCCCACTGGTTGCTGGCCAGCGCCCAGTGCACGTTGGAGGAGTGCCAGTCACCCGAGATGTAGCCGCCGAACATCAGGACGCATAGCGGGATCATCATCAGCACTCCGGTGACGTACGTGAACCACGCGAACGGCCTGATGCCGAAGATGTTGAACAGCCACACCAGCACGATGCATCCGATCCCGATGAAGTTGAAGAGGTTCAGGTGGACGACGCCGTCGTACACGTTCCAGTTCGTGCTGGAGAACCATTGCGCCTGGATCAGCGAGCCGATGAGGTTGCCGAAGATCGCGAGCACCACCGACCAGCCGATCCAGTAGCCGAAGGTGGCGACGGGTCCGACAAGCGTCGTGTACTTGCGCCAGCCCTCGTTGGCGTACAGGGAGATCCCGCCCGACCGGCCGGGGAACATCATCGCGAGCTCCGAGTAGACCCAGACGTTCATCAGCGAGACGGCGGCGGAGATCCCCCAGAGCACCGTCGCCCCCGTGACGCCGAGGCTCCCGTACGCGCCCAGCAGCGATCCCAGGAGGAACCCAGGGTTGCACAGAGCGATCGTGAACCCATCCCACCAGCGCAACGTCTTCAGAAGCTGGCGCTCCTCAACGACTGCTGTGGCCATAGCCCAATCCTCTCCTACGTTGAGTCAATCCCGGTCAGGGCGTGTCGCTTTTCGACCCGCATACGGCGAGTGCGGAGCGTTATACCATTTTGTACAACGGCGGTCAATTTTGAACATTCGCCCATCTACCGCGAAGTCTGGGCGTAGAATCTGGCCCCGGCGATGGCAGACGTACTCGATCGCCCGCGCGGAACTGAGGGGCTCCGGAGCGCTCTCGGCGGCCGCGCTCGTCCGGTGGTGCTGGGCACGCTGTCGGTGCGCGTGCATCCCAACGCCGAGCGAGTCGCGCTGGAGAGCGCCGCCGAGGCCGGGGTGCCGCTGATCATCGCCAACATGATCGCGCTGCCGGCGTACCCGATGACGATGATCCTCGCGCCGCAGTACACCACGCTCCCTCACGAGGAGGACCTGGACGCCGTGCGCGAGACCGCCGCCCGCGCTGCACAGCGGGGGATCGTCACCGAGCTGTTGCGCGTGTCCAGCCGGCATCCGGTAGGGGCCCTGCTCGAGCTGGTCTCAGAGCGCGAGGCGGGGCTGCTGGTGTTCGGACCCGACCTCAAGCGGACCTCGCGGTGGCGCTTTCGGTACGCCGCTCGGATGGTCCGCAAGCGCGCCCCGTGCCTGGTGTGGGTAGCGCCGGACGGCTGAATGCGAACTCGAGCGCAAAGCGCCATCATGCCGGTGGACAGGCCCGATCAAAAGTTGTAGAACACGCAGGCTGGACGAATTTGTCCGAATCGACGTGAGGAGAGATCCGTGGCGCGCGATCCCAAGTACGACATCCTCTTTGAGCCGATCCAGCTCGGACCCAAGACGCTCAAGAATCGCTTCTACCAGGTCCCTCACTGCATCGGCGCCGGGTCCGAGAAGCCCGGGATGCAGGCCTACCACCGGGGCATAAAGGCCGAAGGTGGCTGGGGCGCCTGCTGCACCGAGTACTGCTCGATCCATCCGGAGTCCGACGACACCTCCCGCGTCTCGGCCCGGATCTGGGACGAGGGAGACGTGCGCAACCTGGCGGCGATGTGCGACCGCCTGCACCAGTTCGACGCCCTGGCGGGGATCGAGCTCTGGTACGGCGGGCCTCACGCGCCGTGCATGGAGACCCGGGCCACCCCGCGCGGACCCTCTCAGATCGCCTCGGACTTCGAGCTCAACATCTTCCCGCGCTACATGGACCAGGACGACATCGACACCGTCCAGCAGATGTACGTCGACGCGGCCGTCCGGGCCCGCGAAGCCGGCTTCGACATCGTCTACGTCTACGGCGCGCACGCCTACCTGCCGTTTCAGTTTCTGTCGCCGTTCTACAACCGCCGCACTGACAAGTACGGCGGCTCGTTCGAGAACCGCGCCCGCTTCTGGCGCGAGTCGCTGGAGAAGGTCCGCGAGGCCGTCGGCGACGACTGCGCGATCGCCTCTCGGTTCGCGGTCGACCACCTGCTGGGCCCGACCTCGATCCAGGTCGGCGAGGACGGGGTCAGGTTCGTGGAGTACTGCGACGACCTCGTCGACCTCTGGGACCTCACCGTCGGCGACATCGCCGAGTGGGGCCAGAACGCCGGCCCCTCGCGCTTCTTCGAGGAGAACCACGAGAAGCCGTTCACCGGTCAGGTCAAGGCCGGTGACCACACCAACAAGCCGGTCGTGGGTGTGGGGCGAGTCACCAACCCCGACACCATGGTGGCGATCATCAGCTCGGGCCAGTTCGACATCATCGGCGCCGCGCGCCCCTCGATCTCCGATCCGTTTTTGCCCAAGAAGATCGAGGAGGGTCGGCTCGAGGACATCCGCGAGTGCATCGGCTGCAACCAGTGCATCTCGCGCTGGGAGATCGGCGGCCCGCCGATGGTCTGCACCCAGAACGCGACCGCCGGCGAGGAGTACCGCCGCGGCTGGCATCCCGAGAAGTTCCACCCGGCTGCCAACCGCGACAAGGGCGTGCTCGTGGTGGGGGCCGGCCCCGCGGGAATGGAGTGCGCGATGGTGCTCGGCAAGCGCGACATGTCGGCCGTGCACCTGGTTGAGGCCGCCAAGGAGATCGGCGGCTCTGTCAACTGGATCTCGAAGCTCGGGCACTCCGACGGCAAGGAGAACCTGTTCCGCGGCACCGCGCGGGGCCTGGGCGAGTGGAGCCGGATCGTCAACTACCGCCAGATCCAGCTCGACAAGCTCTCAAACGTCGAGGTGCACCTCAACTCCAGGCTCAGCGCCGAGGAGGTGCTCGACTACGGCGCCGAGATCGTGATCATCGCCACCGGCTGTCACTACGCCACTGACGGGCTCAACGCGGCGACCCACGAGCCGATCGAGGGTGCCGACGCGTCGCTTGACTGGCAGCTGACCCCCGACCAGGTGGTCTCTGGCGCCAAGGAGATCGGCAAGCGGGTGCTGGTGCTCGAGAACGAGGCCTACTTCATGGGCGCGTCGGTGGCTCAGAAGCTGGCCGGCGAGGGCCATGAGGTACAGCTGGTGACCCAGGCCGGCGACATCGCCAACTACATGGAGTACACGCTCGAAGCGCCGATGCTGCACCGCGACCTGCACCGCCTCAACGTGGGGATCCACACCTACACGATGCTCGACAAGATCGAGCCCGGCGTGTGCCATGCCTACAACGTCTGGAACCCCGCGCACAAGGAGCAGTTCGAAGTCGACACGGTCGTGCTGTGCACGGCGCGAATCTCCGACGACGAGCTCTACCGCCAGCTCAAGTCAGACCCGGACCGCCTCCAGCAGGAGGGCATCGAGGCCGTCTACGTGATCGGCGACGCGTCGGCGCCGCGGATGATCGTCGACTCGATCTTCGATGGCCACCGGCTGGCCCGGGAGATCGACTCGCCGCATCCCGAGATGCCGCTCCCGTTCATCCGTGAGCGTCGCCTATGGGGCGAGAGCACCAACGAGGACTACCGCGCTCAGCTGCTCAACACCGTGGATGTCGGGTAGCGCGGGGTCCGTGTGAAGATCGTCGTCCCGGTCAAGCAGGTGGCAGCGCTCGACGACGAGTTCGAGCTGCTCGACGACGGCGCGGGCGTGGATCCCGACTTCATCGAGCTCGACCTCAACGAGTGGGACGCGTTCTCGCTCGAGGCGGCGCTGCAGTTGCGCGAGAGCACCGGGGGGGACGGGGAGGTCGTGGTGGTCACGGTCGGCGACGAGGAGGCCGACGATGCCCTGCTCGGCTGCCTGGCCCGGGGCGCCGATCGGGGGCTGCGGATCTGGGATCAGTCGCTCGCCGACGCCGATCCGCTGGCGGTGGCCAAGGTGCTCGCGGCGGCCGTGGGGCGTGAGGAGCCCGATCTCGTCTTGTGTGGGGTGCAGTCCTCCGATGCCGTCAACGGGGCTACCGGGGTGGCCTTAGCGGGCTACCTCGATATGCCGCACGTGGCGGTGGTCAAGCAGCTCGACTACGACGCATCTCAATCGAGCGCGACCGTCAAGCGCGAGCTCGAGGGCGGGCTGATCGAGATCCTGCGGATCCGCACGCCGGCGCTGTTGACGATCCAGACCGGGATCAACGAGCCTCGCTACGCGAACCTGCGGGCGATCAAGCAGGCTCGCGAGAAGCCGTTGGAGGTGACCACCCCGGACGAGCTGGGGGTGGATGCGGGCGCGGTCGCGGCAGCAGCCGGCTCGCGCCGACGGGAGCTGCGGCATCCCGAGCGCGGTGAGGGCGCCGAGATGATTGACGGCTCGCCGGCCGAGGTCGCCGCGCGGATCGTGGAGATCGTGCGGGATCGGATGAGCGGATGATTGGATCGCGGACGGCGGCGGAGTCGAGATGAGCGCTGGGGACCTCCTGGTCGTCGCCGAGACCCGCCGCGGCGAGCTGCGCGAGGTGACGCTCGAGCTCATCGCCGCCGCCCTCGCCGTCAAGGGCGCCTCCGGCGGGGCGCTCAAGGTCGCCGTGCTCGACCACGACCCCCAGCGCTTTGCCCGGGCCGTGTCGGCTCAGGGGGTCGACGAGGTGCTGCTGGTGACCACGCCCTCAGAGCACTTCGAAACCCATGTGGCCCAGCGCGCGCTGGAGGAGCTGATCGAATCAGAGCAGCCCAGCGTGGTGCTGCTGGGCTTTACGATCGACGCGCTGGGGTTCGGCCCGGCGGTGGCGGCCCGGCGTGGCCTGGGGTTCGCCAGCGACGCGACCGCGCTGTCGTGGGCCGATGGCCCGGTGGTCAGCCGCGGCGCCTATGGCGACAAGCTGGTCGCCGAGCTCGAGTTTCCCGGCAAGGAGTGCACGCTGGTGATGCTGCGGCCGGGGATGGTCGAGCCGGCCATCGGCCGGGACGGAGTCGGTGCCCACGCGCGAGGTGCAGATCCCGCTCGACGGCGTCGCCGTGACCGAGCACCTCGGCTTCGAAGAGGTCGCCGACACCGGGGTGGACATCACCAAGGCGCCGTTCTTGGTCTCGATCGGCCGCGGCGTGGAGGACAAGGACGAGATCCCGCGCTTTGAGGCATTGGCCGAGCGCTTCGGCGCGACCCTGAGCGTCTCGCGGCCGCTGGTCGATGCGGGCTGGATGCCGAGCGCCCGCCAGGTCGGCCAGTCGGGCAAGACGGTCAAGCCCCGCGTGTACCTGGCGCTGGGCATCTCCGGTGCCGTCCAGCACCTGGCCGGCATGCGCACGGCGGAGACGATCATCGCCGTCAACACCGATCCGGAGGCGCCGATCTTCGGCGTCGCCCACTACGGCGCCGTCGCTGACCTGTTCGACGTCGCCGACGAGCTGGAGCAGGCGCTTCAATAGAGCGAATGTCGCTCCCGCTCCTGCTCGCGGCGACAAAGACGCGCCCGGTCTTCTGGCACTTCGTGCCCTGGCTGAAGGTGCTGTGGTACGTGCTGGCGGTGATCTCCGTCATCGTCTTCTTCTACGGTGTGTGGCGACCGATCGGGCGCTACCGGCGCGGCAAGGGGGGACCCTGGCCGCCGTGCCCCTGGCGAGAGCTCCCCGGGCGCCTGGCCGGCGGTTTGCGGCTCCTGCTCTCGCACGCGACGATCGAGCGCCGCGACCACACCGCAGGCTTGGGGCACGCCGCGATCTTCTACGGCTTCATCGTGCTGTTCGCGGGCACCGTGGTGCTCGGCTTCGACACCGACTTCACCTCGCCGGTGTTCGGCTGGAGCTACTTCCACGGCAACTTCTATCTGATCTACAAGGAGATCCTGAACCTGTTCGGCACGGCCCTGATCGCCGGCCTGCTGGTGATGATGATCCGCCGCGCGATCGTGCGCCCCCGCAAGCTCGACTACTCGCGACCCGACCGTGCTCACGGCGATCCCCAGTACGACCGGCGGGTGTACGAGATCGGCGACTGGGTGTTCGTCGGTGCGCTGCTGGTCATCGCCGTGACCGGGTTCGTGCTCGAGGGCGTGCGGATCGCCATGTCCAGTCCCGGCTACGGCGGCACGCAGTTCGGCGGCTGGATCGTGGCCCAGGCCTTCACCGGCGTGAGCCAGTCGACGCTGGCCGGTCTGCGCCACGGCCTGTGGTGGTTTCACGGTCTTCTGGCGATCGTGTTCGTGGCCAGCATCCCCTACACCAAGGCCGCCCACATGCTGTCGAGCTTCATGTCGTTGTCGCTGCGCGACCCGCTGGCGGGCAAGCGGTTGCGCCCGATCCCGCCCGAGCGGGCCTCAGAACCGGCGGGCTACGGGGCGCTGGCCGACTTCAGCCCGCTCCACTTGCTGCAGCTGGACGCCTGCACCAAGTGCGGCAAGTGCCACGTGGCCTGTCCGGCCAACGCCACCGGGCGCCCGCTGTCGCCGCGCGATGTGATCCTCGAGCTGCGCGAGCAGGCACGGCACCCGGGCGGCGCCTCGGGGATCGGCGGCGTGCTCGGCCAGCTCGTCGACGGCAACGCCGACGGCGACGGCTTCAGCGCCAGCGTGATCGGCGAGGATGGCGTGCGCACCGAGACCCTGTGGTCGTGCATGCAGTGCAACGCGTGCGTGGAGATCTGCCCGGTGGGGATCGAGCAGGCGCCGATCATCAACCAGCTGCGGCGGCGGCTGGTGGAGGAGGGGGAGCTGGACCCCAACCTGCAGTCGACGCTCGAAGTGATCCACAAGTCAGGCAACTCGTTCGGCGAGAACAAGCGCCGGCGGGGGCGGTGGACCCAGGAGCTCGACTTCGACGTCCCCGACGCCCGCAAGCAGCCCGTCGACGTGCTGTGGTTCGTAGGCGATTACGCGTCGTTTGACCCGCGCTCCCAAAAGGTCACCCGGTCGCTGGCGCGGCTGTTTCACGCCGCGCAGCTCGACTTCGGGATCCTCTATGACGGCGAGCGCAACTCGGGCAACGACGTCCGGCGGATCGGCGAGGAGGGACTGTTCGAGTCCCTGGCCGAGCAGAACATCGCCACGATCTCGGGCTGCGAGTTCCAGCGCATCGTGACCACCGACCCGCACTCGCTCAACACGCTGCGCAACGAGTACCCCGACCTCGGCGGCAGCTGGAGCGTGATCCATCACACCGCGCTGTTGCTCGAGCTGATCCAGTCCGGCCGCCTGGACGTCTCGGCGCGCCTGAAGTACCGCGTCACCTATCACGACCCCTGTCACCTGGGCCGCTTCCAGGGCGAATACGACGCGCCCCGGCGGATCCTCGAGCTGCTCGGCTGCACGCTCGTCGAGATGCCCCGCAACCGCGACAACTCGTTCTGCTGCGGGGCCGGCGGCGGGCGGATCTGGATCGCTGATGAGCCCGGTCAGGAGCGTCCCTCCGAGAATCGGATCCGGGAGGCCGTGAGCCTGCCCGACGTGGAGCTGTTCGTGGTCTCCTGCCCCAAGGACGTGACCATGTACGAAGACGCGATCAAGACCTCCGGCAACGCCGACAAGCTCGAGCTGCGCGAGCTCACCGAGCTGATCGAGGAGGCGCTGGTCCAAGATCGCGAGCTGGTGCCGGCGTGACGTCCGGGGTGCTGATCGCCGTCTCGGCCAGCCTGCACGACTTCGGCGACTACGGGGGCGTCGGTGTCCAGCGCCCGCTGGTGGCCGCGGGAGCGGTTCCCGTGACGCTGGCGCAGATCCCCGAGGCGATCGACGATGCGCTCGATCAGGTGGCCGGGGTGGTGCTCGCGCCCGGGCGCGACATGGACCCGCGCTGCTACGGGCAGGAGCCCGACCCGCTGCTGGCTGCGACCGAGCCCCGCCGCGACGAGTTCGAGCTCGCGCTGGTGCCCGCGGCGCTGGAGCGGGGACTGCCGCTGCTCGGCTCCTGCCGCGGGATGCAGGTGCTCAATGTGGCCTGCGGCGGGACGCTGCTCCAGGACCTGCGCCTCGCCGAGTACTCCCGCGAGCACCCCTCCGATCCGGGCTGGAAGCGCTGGAAGGAGGCCGAGAAGGCGTCGCTGAACGGGGAGCCGATGCCGGCCCACCCGCGCCATCCGATCGCGATCGAGGAGCCCAGCATCCTGCACTCGGCGCTCGGTTGCGCGCAGGCGACCGTGAACTCGTTTCACCATCAGGCCGTGGACCGGCTCGGGGACGGACTGCGGGCCACCGCCACGGCCCCCGACGGGGTGATCGAGGCGATCGAGCTCGACGGCTATCCCGCCCTGGGGCTGCAGTGCGAGCTCCAGGAGGAGTGGAAGATCGACGCTCGCTTTATGGGCGTGTTCGACTGGTTCGTGTCGGCTGCCGCCGCTGCGGCTCAGCTGCGCGGCCGGCGCTTGTCAGTGTCGTAGAGCGGAAACGGCGCCACGGTCGCGCTCGTGGTGCCGTCGCCGACCGCCACCTCGACATGTTGACCGTCCTGGACGAGCTCGCGGTCGATCGCGGCCATGGCGATCACCTGCATGTCGAACGTGGGGCTCTGACAGGGGCTGCGCACGATCCCCACGTCGTTGCCGTCGCGAGTCACCGGGGCGCCGTACTCGGGCACCTCGTCACCCTCGATCCGCAGGGTGGTCAGCAGCCTCGGCGTGCCCTTGTCAGCGATCTCGCGCAGCGCCTCGCGACCGACGAAATCGCCGGTCTTGTCGAGCTTGATCACGTTGTCGAGGCGAACCTCGAACGGATCGGTGTCGTGGGGGAAGTAGTCGATGTCGGGGAACAGCAGCCCCGATTCGATCCGCAGCGTCTCGATCGCCGACAGCCCGATCGGCCTGCACCCGTGGGGCCTGCCGGCCTCCAGCACCGCATTCCACAGCTTCGGAGCGTCGTCGACCGAGCAGTAGAGCTCGAACCCGAGCTCGCCGGAATATCCGGTGCGCGAGAGCCACACCGGGACGCCGCCGACGGTCACGCCCTCGGGGATGAAGCGGAAGTAGCGCAGCGTGTTTATGTCGGTGCCTTCGGTGATCGGACCCAGCACCTCGCGCGACTTGGGGCCCTGGACCTGCAGATGGGGCATCTCCGCGGTGCGATCCTCGACCTGCACGTCGAGCCCGCGCTCTGAGGCCACCTGCTTGAACCAGTCCAGGTCGGAGTCATAGCTGGTGATCGACATGCAGTGGTCGTCGGCCAGCTTGAACACCGTGCCGTCCATGACCATCTTGCCCTGCTCGTCGCACAGCGCCCCGTAGCGGACCTGCCCGATCTCCAGGGCGGCCATGTCGTTGGTGAACAGGGCATCGGCCAACGCCACCGCGTCGGGGCCGCGCAAGATCCACTTGCGAAGCGGCGACTCGTCCCACATGTTGCACGCCGTCCGGGTCGCCTGGTGTTCGGCGACAGGGTCACCGAAGTCCGCGGCCCAGGCCCAGCCCTCCCAATCGGTCCACGTGGCGCCTGCCTCCCGCTGAACCGTGTCGAACGCAGTGCGGCGCAGTTCTGTGGTCGACATCTACTCACCCCTCATTTTGATGAATTTGTCCAAGAGTGCGGCGCAGTTATATCGCACCCTAACCTGCTGCGATCATGCGCGACTGCAGACGGAGCGGATAGTGGGGGTGCTACTCGGCCTCGGCGCCGCGCTGGCCTGGGGACTGGCCGACTACTTCGCCGCGCTGGCCTCCCGAGGCATCGGCGCACTGCGCGTGGTGCTCGGATTCCATCTGTTCGCGCTGATCCCGCTGACGGTGCTGGTGCTGGCGACCGACGGGCTGGCAAAGGTCACCGGCGCCCAGGTGGGGTTCTTCTTGGGGATGGGGGCCGTCGGCTGGGTCTCCTACCTGGCGTTCTACGGCGCGCTGGCGATCGGGCCGATCTCGGTGCTGAGCCCGATCGTCTCGGGCTACGCCGCGGTCACCGTGCTGCTCGCGGTCTTGATCGCCGGCAACAGCCTGTCCGGTCTGCAAGCGCTCGCGGTGGGGATCACGATCGCCGGCGCGGTGCTCGCCTCGGCCGATGTCCGGGCGATCGTCCACACCAAGCTCCAGCGACGGGCGGTGCTGGGATTCGTGCTCGCCCTGTGCGCGATGGCCCTGCTGGGCGCCTTCGTGTTCGGGGTCTCCTACTACCGCGCAAAGCTCGGCTGGCTGGCGCCGATCTTTTTAGGGCGCGTGTTCGCGACCGTGTTCCTGCTCGGCCACGTGCTGGCCGGCGGGGGCGTGCGCTCTGCGCGGGTGCAGGCCCCGGTGCCCGAGATCGATGCGGTCGCGGCCGGCGCGGGACCGCTCGCGGCCGGCGCGGTGGCGGTGCCCCACAGCGCGCTTTCCACGCGCTACCTGTTCGGGCTGCTGGCGCTGCTGGCGCTGCTGGACACCGGCGGCTACGTGTTCTTCAACCTCGGCGTCGGTCACGCCTCGGCGGCGATCGTGGCGGCGGCGTCGGCGCCGTACGCGGTGGTCCCGATCGTGATGGGGGTCTCGCTGTTCAAGGAGCGACCCACGGGCGCGCAGTGGGTGGGGGTCGGCTGCGTGATTGTCGGTGTGGTCGTGCTCGGGGCGGTGACCTAGGCTCAGGCCGCGCGCACGCGCTCGGCATCGATCCGTCCGCCCGCCGCCTCCGGCCACTCGAGATCCCGCTGGCGCTCGGCGATCTGCTCCAGCGCTTGCAGCACATCGGCCGGCGCCGGCGCCACCCGGCCGCTGTCGGCGTCGATGTGCAGCAGCATGTGCTCGCCGGTCGCGACCAGCGCGCCGTCGGCGGGTCGGCGCACCTCGTGGAACAGGTGCAGGCGCTTGGCGTCGTGCCCGAGCAGTTGGGTGGCCACGTCAAGGCGCTCGCCAGCGTGTCCCTCGGCGACGTGGCGGACGTGGGTCTCGACCGTGAAGTACGAGCCCCGCCCGGCGATGTAGTCGGAGTCGATCCCGATCAGGCGCAGGAGCGCGTCGGTCCCGTCGGCGAGCACCTGGAGATAGCGAAACTCGGTCATGTGGCCGTTGTAGTCGATCCATTCGTCGACGATCGTGGGCTGATGAAGAACCAGCCACCCGTCGCTCCACAGCGGTTCCCGGGCCGCGGCGAGGTCAAGCAGGCGCTGCTCGCTGCGGGCGATCTCCTCGCCGGCGGCGAACCGCTCCCCCTTGAGCCCCAGCAAAACCGAGACCAGGCAGTCGTCGCGGATCGCCACCAGCTCCTCGATCGAGCGGCCGTCGGCCTGGGCGTCTGACTGCGCGACGACCTTGTCGATCAGGCGCTCGTCGAGTGCGGGCACGTCGGTCAGCCGGGTCCAGGGGAGCTCGAGCGTGGGGCCGAACTGGGCCATGAAGTGGCGCATGCCGTCCTGGCCGCCGGCCAGGCGGTAGGTGAGGAACGTGCCCATCGACGACCAGCGAAGCCCCGGCCCGTAGCGGATCGCGTCGTCGATCTCCTCGGCGGTGGCCACGTTGTCGGCGACCAGCCACAGCGCCTCGCGCCACAGCGCTTCCAGCAGGCGGTCGGCGATGAAGCCGTCGATCTCGTGGCGGAGCACCAGCGGCCGCATGCCCAGCGCCCGGTAGATCGCGGCCACGCGGCGCACGGTGTCCTGCGACGTCTGGGGGGCGCCGCAGATCTCCACCAGCGGCAGCAGGTAGACCGGGTTGAAGGGATGGCCGACCACGAGGCGCTCTGGCCCTTCCATGTCCGCGCACAGTCGCGAGGGCAGCAGCCCCGAAGTCGATGTGGCGATGATCGCCTCGGGTCGCGCCGCCCGGCTCGCGGCCGCCAGCAGCTCGCGCTTTAGCTGCTCGCGCTCGGGCGCGCTCTCCTGGATCAGCTCGGCCCCCTCGACGGCGCGCTCGACGCTGTCGGCCATCGTCAAGGTGCCCTCTGGCGGCAGCGGCGCCGTGGTCAGCCGCCGCCAGGCGCGGCGAGCGCGCTCGATCTGCGCGCGAGCACCCGCCTCGGCGTTGGGTGCGGGATCGAACAGCCGCACATCGACGCCGGCCAGCACCAGCCGCGCCGCCCAGCCGCCGCCGATCACCCCGGCTCCGAGCAGCGCGGCGCTCTTGGGAGTGTGCTCAGGCTCGAGCATGCGTGCGCAGGTGCAGCCGCTCGCGAACCTCGTCGGGGCCCAACACGCGCACGTTCATCGCGCTCAGGATCGTGTGTGCGCGCTCCACCAATACGCCGTTGGTGGCCTTCTCGCCCGGACCGGCGTACAGGTTGTCCTCCAGGCCCACGCGTACGTTGCCCCCCACCAGGACCGCCATGGCCACGTACGGAAGCTGCATCCGACCGATCGAGAACGCCGAGAAGATCGCACCCGGCGGCAGCGCGTTGACCAGCGCCAGCAGCGTGCCCGGATCGTCGGGGGCTCCGTAGCGGATGCCCATGCACAGCTGGATCAGCACCGGCTCCTCGATCAGCCCCTCGGTGATCAGGTCCTTGACCATCACCAGCTGGCCGGTGTCGAACACCTCGAGCTCGGGACGTACGCCGAGCTCGCGGATCCGCACGGCCATCGCCCGCAGCATGTCGGGCGTGTTGGTCATCACGTAGTCGCCGCCGGCGGCGAAGTTCATCGTTCCGCAGTCGAGCGTGCAGATCTCCGGCTGCAACTCCTCCACGTGCGCCAGGCGCTCGACGGCACCCGCCAGGTCAGTTCCCTCGTCGTTGAGCGGCAATGGCCCGTCCGGGCCGCCGAGCACGAGGTCACCGCCCATCCCGGCGGTGAGGTTGAGGACCACGTCGACGTCGGACTCGCGGATCAGCTCCACCACGCGGCGATACAGCGACACCTCGCGCGAGCCCTGCCCGGTATGCGGATCGCGGACGTGGATGTGCACGATCGCGGCACCGCGCTCGGCGGCCTCGATCGCCGCCGCGGCGATCTGCTCGGGCGCCACCGGCACGTGCGGGCTGCGCGCCGTGGTGTCACCTGCGCCGGTCACGGCGCAGGTGATGAAGGCCTCGGTGTTCATCGACGGAGCGCGTCTTCGACCGTCGGCGTGTTGGCGAGCAGCTTGCCGGTGTACTGCGCCTTGGGTGATGTGAACACGTCGATGGTCGCCCCGGTCTCCACGATCCGTCCTTCGGTCATCACCACCACGCGATCCGCGATCGTGCGAATCAGCGCCAGGTTGTGGGTGATGAACAGCATGCTGAGCCCCGTCTCGGCGCGCAGCTCGCGCAGCAGGTCGACGATCGCCGCCTGGACGGAGACGTCGAGTGCCGAGGTGATCTCGTCGCAGACCAGCAGCGCGGGCTCGGCGGCCAGTGCGCGGGCGATCGCCACCCGCTGGCGCTCACCGCCGGACAGCTGGTCGGGGAAGCGGTTGGCGGCGTCAGCCGACAGCGCCACCCGCTCCAGGCACTCGGCGACCCGTCGTCCGGTGTCGCTCCGAGCCCTGGGGAAAAACAGCTGCAGCTGGCGCGCGATCGTCTGACCCACGGTGCGCCTGGGGTTCAGCGAGGCATAAGGGTTCTGGAATACGTACTGGATCTCCTTGCGGGCCTGGCTCGAGCGCTTGCGGGCGCTCTCGGGCAGGCGCTTGTCGTCGAGCAGGATCTCGCCGGTGTAGTTGCTGTGCAGGCCCGCGATGCAGCGCGCCAGGGTTGTCTTGCCGCTCCCCGACTCACCCACCAGGGCCACGCACTCATTGCGCTTGACGACCAGGTCGATGTCGAACAGCGTGTGGCGTGACCCGTAGCTGGCATCGACGCCATTTACCGCGAGCACGACGTCGCCCGCCTCGGTGGGCTCGGCGTCCCCACCGGTGGTGGGAAGCTCGCTGGGGGCGTCGGCGGCCCGGTAGCAGTGGACCAGATGCCCGCCCTCGAACGTGGTGGCCTCGGGGAAGCGCTCCCGGCAGGCGTCGATCGAGAGGTCGCAGCGGGGCTCGAAGAAGCAGCCCGTCGGGCGGTGGCCGGGCAAGGGAGCGCGACCCGGGATCCCCACCACCGCTCGCTTGCCTTCGAGGTCGGGCACCGCTCGCAGCAGCTTGCGCGTGTACGGGTGGCGCGGCTTGGAGAAGATCACGTCGCGAGGGCCGCGCTCGACGATCCGCCCCGCGTACATGACCGCCACATGATCGGCGAGCTCGGCGACGACCGCTAGGTCGTGGCTGACGTACAGCGCGGCGACGTTGTGGCTCTGGCAGAGCTCGCGCACGGTCTGCAGCACCCGCGCCTGGGTGGTCACGTCGAGTCCCGTCGTGGGCTCGTCGCAGACGATCACGTGCGGGCGGCAGGCGAAGGCCATGGCGATCGCCACACGCTGCTGCTGGCCGCCCGAGAGCTGGTGCGGGTAGCGGCGCAAAAAGTCGTCGTCGGATGGCAGCGCCACCTCCTCGAGCGCCTCCTTGACCCGAGCCCGGCGCATCTCCTCGGTGCTGTCCGCGGAGTGCGCTTCGAGCGTCTCGAACAGCTGCCGGCTGATCCGCAACGCCGGATTGAGCGACGTGCCCGGATCCTGGGGGATGTAGGAGACCGTGCCGCCGCGCAACCGGCGCAGCTCGTCGTCCTTCAGCTCGGCCAGCGAGCGTCCGTCGATCATGACCTCGCCCCCGGCGACCTGGCCACCGGGCCGGCAGTAGCCCATCAGCGCCATCCCCACGGTCGTCTTGCCCGACCCCGACTCGCCCACCAGGCCCAGCACCTCGCCGGCGCGGACCTCGATCAGCACCTGATCGACGACGTCGACGCCGCTGGAGATCAGCTCGATCCGCAGGTTGCGGACGTCGACCGCGCTGGCGCCGTTCGTTGCGGTCATCTCGTTGGTCGCGCTCATCTCACTCCCCTCGGTCGATCCCGATCGCAGCCCGGGCCACGGCGTCGGTCACGAGGTTGGTTCCGACAGTCAGCAGCGCGATCGCCAGCACCGGCAGCAGCACGCCCCACGGCTGGACCGTCACCGCGAGCCGATTCTCGTTGATCATCAGCCCCCAGTCGGCGGTCGGCGGCTGGAGCCCCAGACCGAGGAAGTTGATCGCGGCGATCAATCCGATCGAATAAGTCAAGCGCAGGCCGAACTCCACCAGCAGCGGGCTGGTTACGTTGGGCAGCAGCTCGCCGAAGATGATCCGCCGGCGAGATTCGCCGACGGCCTCGGCCGCCTTGACGAAGTCCTTCTCCACCACCTGCTGGGCGGCACCTCGGATTACCCGCGCGACCCGCGGCGCGTGGGAGATGCCCACGGTCAGCACGATCAGCCACACCTTGGGGCCGAAGGCGGTGACCAGCAGCAGCGCCAGCACGATCTGCGGGAAGGCCATGAACACGTCGGCGACCCGCATCAGCGCCTCGTCGACCGCGCCGCCCGCGTAGGCCGCGCTCAGCCCCACGATCAGCCCCAGTCCGACACCTACGATCGTCGAGGCCACCGCCAGGCCGAGCACGCTACGACCACCGTACAGAAAGCGGCTCCACACGTCGCGGCCGATGCTGTCGGTGCCGAACAGCCCGGGGTGCGAGGCATTCGGTGCACCGACGAAGGCCGTCGGTGAATGGGGCGCGAACACCGGCCCCAGCAGAGCGATCAGCACCAGCACGGCGACGATCACCAGCCCGATCCGGGCCCGCCACATCCCCAGCACGGTCCGCAGCAGCTGCGTCCACTGGCGCTGGCGCAGCGCGGGGACTTCGCTGGCGACCTGGTCGATGGTCATCGAGGGGGAGACGCTCATCGCCGTGCCCTCATCGTCCGGCTGTCCTCAGCCGGGGCGTGACCATGATCGTGATCAGGTCGGCGGCCAGGTTCACCACCACGTAGACGGCGGCGATGATCAACGTCAGCGCCTGCACCACCGGCACGTCACGGTTGCCGACCGAGTCGACCAGTTGGGCCCCGATGCCCGGATAGGAGAACACGAACTCGACCACGACGACGCCGCCGGCCATATACGCCAGCTGCAGCGCCGAGACCTGGATCGCCGGGACGATCGCGTTGGGCACGGCGTGGCGCCAGATCACGGTCCGGTTCGATAACCCCTTCAGGCGCGCCATCGTCACGTACTCGGACTCGAGCACCTCCACCATCGATCCCCGCATGATCCGGCTGATGTACGGGGTCACCGCCAGGATCAACGTCGCCGCCGGGAGGATCACCGTGTTGGGCACGTTCCAGGCGTGCTCGCCGGGCGGGATGATCGAGACCGCCGGCAGTATGTGAGACAGGTTGGTGGCGAACAGCAGCACCAGCGCGATCCCGATCACGAACTCCGGCAGCGCCGCCAGCGTCAGCGTCGCCAGCGACAGGGCGTGGTCGGTCGGACGGTCGCGGCGCACGGCCATGAGCACGCCGAGGAAGATCGACAGCGGCAGCGCGATCAGCGCCGACACCAGGACCAGGAAGGCCGAGTTGTCGAGCCGATCGGAGAGCAACTGGGTGACGGGCTCCTGCGTCGCGGCCGAGGTTCCAAAGTCGCCGTGGATCACCCCGCCCAGCCAGTGCAGGTACTGCGACACCACCCCCTGGTTCAGGTGCAGCTGCTGGGTCAATGCGGCCAGGCGCGCGGGCGTCGCGTCGCGACCGAGAATCGCCCGCGCGGCGTTGCCCGGCAGCGCCTGGGTCGCGGCGAACACCACGATCGAGACCAGCAGCAGCGTCAGCAGCCCGAACAGGACCCGCCGACCGAGGAATCGGGTCATCCTCATCGCCGCGACCTTAGGTCAGGAATCCCACATTCTTGAACCAGTAGTTGCCCAGCGGGAATCCCGACCGCGGGGGGATGAAGCCGGTCAGCTTGGCGCTGTAGGCGTCGATCTGATTGGAGAAGTAGGGGATGATGTAGCCGCCGGTGTTGTACTCGAGCGCCTGGGCCTGGTGCAACAGCTGGGTGCGCTTTGTCTGATCGAGTTCCGCGCGGGCCTCATTGATCAGCTTGATGAACGTCGGGTTGTTCCAGTGGGTCTCGTTGTAGGGGGAGTTGGGAAGACTGCCTTGGGCGACCTGCGGCAGGTACATGCGGGTGGCCCAGAAGTCCTGGGCGAAGGTCCACTTGAGGTAGTTGGGGCCGTAGAAGGTGCCCGTGTCGAGCTTTCGCAGCTGGACGTTGACGCCCGCGCCGCTGGCCTGCTGGGCGAACACCTCGGCCGCCTGGACGACGCCCTGGAACACCGGCGCGGTCACCAGCTGCACCGAGAGCCCGGAGTGGCCCGCCTGCTTGAGCAGCGACTTGGCCTGCTCCAGGTCCTGGCTGCGCTGGGGCAGGCTCGAGTTATAGGCGGGGTCAAACGGCGCGTACATGTCGTTGGCGATCCGCCCCTGCCCACTCAGGACCTGGGTGACCATCTGCGGCCGGTCGACGATCAGCCGGAACGCCTGGCGGACACGAACGTCCGAGAACGGCGCCTGGTCGACGCGCATCGTGAACGGCTGCCACTCGCCGGTGTGGGCGATCAGCACCTTGAGCGCGGAGTTGCCCTGCACCTGGGCGATCTGACCGCTCGGCAGGTTGTCGATCGCGTCAACCTGGCCGCCGAGCAGCGCGTTGGTCCTGGCGGTGTCGTCGGTGAAATCGATGATCGTCAGCGAGTCGACGTGCGGCTTGCCGCTCTGCCAGTAGTTGGGGAACTTCTTGAACACGCTCTGCTGCCCGGGGGTGAAGCTCTCGTACATGAACGGCCCCGTCCCCACCGGCTTCTTGGGGTCATAGCCGACCGGGACAATCCCGTTGAAGTACTGGCCGATGTCGTCGGGAAAGGCCGAGTTCGAGATCTTCAGCGGGATCCGGACGGTCGTCTTGTTGATCGCCTTGACACCCTTGAGGTCGATGTAGCCGATCGAGGCCGCGCCTGTCTTGGGGTCCTTGGGGTCGAGGATCCGATTCAGCGAGAACACCACATCCTGCGCGGTCACGGTCTTGCCGTTATGAAATTCGATCCCGGGACGGACCTTGACGATCCAGGAGTTGGCCTTGCCGTGCTCGGGCTCCAGCGACTCGGCGACCAGCATCTCCTGTGCGCCGAAGTCCGGCGGACGGACCGCGACCGGCTCATACAAATTCCAGACCCGCATGATGTCGGGGTCGACGGTCGGCAGATGGGCGTCGATCGTGTCCTTGGAACCGCCGCCGGTGGCGCCTACCTTGAGGCTGCCGCCGGGCTTGATCGAGCCGGTCGTCGGCTGGCTGCCGCCGGCGGCGGTCGTGCCGCCGCTGCTGCTGCCCCCGCAGGCGGCCAGCAGCCCGCCGGCCCCCAGCACCGCGCCCCCGGCGAGCGCACCCTGCATGACCTGGCGCCGGGTGACTCCGGCGTCCAGCTCGTGTCGATCTCGGTCAGTCACGCGATGCTCCCCTCGTGTTAGTGACAAGGCTGTCGGCCGTCTGGAGCCGTCGCGCGTAGCTCCGGGCCTCTTCTACGATCAGGTCCGTCGTCAGCCGCAGGTGCATGCGGGCCAGGTCAGTGGCGCTGAGGTCCCGCGACTGCACCGCGTCCAGCAGCAGGCGGTGCTCGCCCGCGTAGTCGCCACCGGGATAGACGGGATGCCAGTTGAGCAGGATCTGCGACTCGGCGGCCAGCGCCTCGAACGCGCGGCTGAGCCGCGGACTGCCCGCCAGCGCCACCAACGCACGATGAAAGTCCAGGTCGGCGGCGATCAGCTCGGGCGACGGCTGGGTGGTGCTGTCCGGCGGTGAGGCGGCGTCGATCCGCTCCTGGGCGGCGTGCAGCTCGCTGAGATCGAGCCGATCCTCACACCCGATCGCGTGCTCGACGGCGGCGACCTCGATGGCCTCGCGAGCGAAGTACACGTCGATCACGTCGTCGATGGAAACCGGGCGCACGTGGGCACCGCGATTGAGCTCCGATACCACCAGACCCTCTTGAACGAGGTGCCGCAGCGCCTCTCGGATCGCGCTGCGGCCGGTCCCGAACATGTCCGCGAGCGCCGCCTCGGGCAGCTGCTCGCTGGGCTTGATCCGGCCGGCGAGGATCGCGGCGCGCAGCTCGTGAAGGACCTGGTCGGTGGTCGACCGCCGCTCCACGCTGCCCAATCCCCACGATGCACTCACACGCTCACTCTCCCTCTGGTCGACAAACTACTCCCGACAGTCGGCGATGTCAATGATCGGATCGAGCGATCAATCTGATCTGGCTGCCAGATCGCGGCGGATCTCGAGCGCCACCGCGGGCCGGTCCGTTATCACCGCCGCCACACGGGCGTCGGCGAGCATGGAGCGCAGCAGCCGGCGGTCGTTGACGGTCCATACGAAGCTCGTGCGCCCCCGGTCGGCGGCCCATGCCAGGTGGCCGGTCCTGGCCAGGCTGACCGGAAGCGCCAGAAACGAGGCCCCGGTGTACTGCAGACGGGCCTCGAGCCTGCGCGGGCGGCGGCCGGGACGCAGCAGCAGGCCGGTTTTTGTGTTGGGCGCGGCGCTTCTGACGGCTGCCAGCGTGTCGTCCATGAACGAGGTCAGCACATAGCTCTCGGGCTCCAGCCTGCCGGCGAGCGTGGCCAGGGCGCGCTCGGCGTGGCCGGCCTTGAGCTCGACGTCGAGCGCGATCTGCCCGGCGGCGAGCTCGGCGATCTCCTCGAGCAGCGGCGCCTGCCCCGGCCTGAGGCGCGCTCGGAGCTCGGGGAGATCGAGTGCCGCCACCGGGACGCCCCCCACGCGCGCGTCGTGGACCGCCACCAGCCGCCGATCGCGGGTGGCGCGGACGTCGAGCTCGACCATCTCGCACCCGATCGCGATCGCGTCCGAGAGCGACTGCAACGAGTTCTGCGGTGCCTCTCCCCACGCGCCCCGATGGGCGACCACCAGTGGACCGGCGCTGTCGCGCGGCGGCATCGCGGGCAGAGTACCCGGGGCGCCACTCGTCTCGCGCGCCGAGTACTGGCGGCGCCACCCGTCTCGCGCGCCGAGTGCCGGCGGCGCCACACGCTTATCCTCCGGCGCCGATGCCCGACAGCTTTCTGATCCTGATGGCCGACCAGCTCGCCGCCGCCTGGTTGCCGGCCTACGGCCACCCGCTGGTCCAGACGCCCCATCTCGACGCGCTGGCACGCGGCGCGACCGTGTTCGACGCCGCGTACTGCCCGTATCCGCTGTGCGCGCCGTCGCGGGCGGCGATCCTCACCGGGCGCTACGCGTCGCGCCTTGGCGTGTTCGACAACGCCGCCGAGCTGCCGGCGGCCACCCCGACGGTCGTTCACGCGCTCCGGGCAGCCGGCTTTGAGACGGCGGTGGCCGGCAAGATGCACTTCATCGGCCCCGATCAGCTGCACGGCTTCGAGCAGCGCCTGACGACCGACATCTATCCGGCCGACCTCGGCTGGACCCCCGACTGGGACCGTCCCCTCGACCAGCCGCTGCCCTGGTACCACACGATGGAGAGCGTGCTGCACCCAGGCGTGTGCGCGGCCAGCATGCAGACCGACTACGACGAAGAGGTCTCGTTCCACGCCGTACGCAAGCTGCACGAGCTCGGCCGGCGGCGCGACGGTGGTCCCTTCCTGCTGTTCGTCTCGTTCTCCAGTCCGCATGATCCCTGGGAGATCCCGGCGCGTTTCTGGGAGCGCTACCGGCGCGAGGAGATCGACGACCCGGCAGTGCCGGCGATCGCCCTGCAGGAGGCCGATCCCCACAGTCGCAGGCTGCGGGCCATGTCCGGGGTCGATCGGGCGGCGCTCACCGGCGACCAGATCCGCCATGCCCGCCACGGCTACTACGCCGCGATCAGCTACCTCGACGAGCGCGTGGGCGAGGTGCTCGGCGCGCTGCGGGAGTCGGGCCTGGAGGAGCGCACCACGGTGGTGTTCACCGCCGACCATGGAGAGCAACTCGGCGAACGGGGCCTGTGGTACAAGATGTCGTTCTTCGAGCCCTCGGTGCGGGTGCCGCTGATCGTCCGGGTCCCGGGTCAGAGCGCAGGGCGGCGGGTGGCCGAGCCGGTGTCGCTGCTCGACCTGGCGCCGACGATTTTGCAGCTGGCGGGCCTGCCTGCCCTGGAGGGGGATGGCGTTTCGCTTGCCGCTGCGGTCAACGGTTCGGGACCGGTGCCGGCTGAGCCGGTGGTGGCCGAGTACCACGCCGAGGGTGTACAGGCGCCCGCGGCCATGATCCGCGCGGGCCGCCACAAGCTGATCGTCTCCGGCGAGGACCCCGATCTGCTCTACGACCTGCACGACGACCCGCTGGAGCTGCACAACCTGGCAAGCGACCCGGAATACGCGCAAACGCGCCGGCGCCTTCGAGAGCAGCTCTTCGCCCGTCTGGATTTCGCCGACATCGACCGGCGGGTGCGCGCCTCACAACGCGAGCGCGCGCTGGTCGCCCGGGCGCTGGCCCAGGGCCGGGATACGTCGTGGGACTTTCAGCCGCGCGTCGACGCCGCGACTCAGTACATCCGCGGGCGCGAGGACATGTACGAGTTGCAGCGCCGGGCGCGCCTGGAGGAGCCCTGACCGACCCGGCCGCGCCCTTGAGGGGCCGTAGCGGCGCACCGGGCGGCGCCCTTAGCTGGTCATCCCCCCGAACTGTCCGCCGGTGACGTTGAGCACCTGGCCGTGCACGAAGTTGGCCCACGGCGAGCACAAAAAGAAGATCGGTCCGGCGGCGTCCTGAGTGCTGCCCGGCCGGCCGAGCGGAATCATCATCGGGGCCATCCCGCGCAGCTGGTCGGGGATTCCGAGCTGGACCGTCTGCCCGCCGATCTCCATCGTGTTGGACTCTTCCTTGGAGGCCGTCAGCCGGGTCTCTATGTAGCCAAACGCGACCGCGTTGACGTTGATCTTGAACTGGCCCCACTCCTTGGCCAGCGTCTTGGTCATGCCCACGACCGCCGACTTCCCCGACGAGTAGTTCGCCTGCCCGGCGTTGCCCATCGTGCCGGAGATCGAGGAGACGTTGACGATCTTGCGAAACACCTCGCGGCCCTCCTCGCGCTCCTTCTTGGCCGGCTCGCGCATGTGGGGAGCGACCGCCCGGCACATGCGAAACGGCACCACCGAATGGATGTCGAGCATCCGCTGAAACCACTCATCGCTCATCTTGTGAATGGGGGCGTCGAGCGTGTAGCCGGCGTTGTTGACGAGGATGTCGACCTTGCCCCACTCGTCGATCACCTTCGCCACCAGCTGATCGGGCACGCCCGGCGCCGTCAGGTCGCCCGCGAACACGATCGTGTCGCCGTCGATCTCGGTGGACGTCTGCTGCGCGACATCTCCATCGAGGTCGTTGATCAGCACCCTGGCGCCGTGCTGTACCAGCAACTCCGCTGCTGCCCGTCCGATCCCACGTGCCGAGCCGGTGACGATCGCCACCTTTCCGTCGAGGACTGCCATCTGTTGACCGCCTTTGCTTGGGTTTCGGTGATAACCGGCGCGGAATCTTGCCAGCACCCCAATGAGCGCGAGGCGCCGGCGTGCGGATCAGCGCGAGGCATGGGCCCAATCCGGGTAGGGTGCATCGATCATGAACGCAAACGAATGGCTTGCTCTGTACGCCGACCGGCTGGGCATTCCCGCGCCGACCAAGGACGAGCTCAAGGCGGTGCTCGATCTGGCCGCCGAGGCCGCGCACTCCTCCGAGCGCATCGCCGCGCCAGTGGCGTGCTGGCTGGCGGCGAAGGCGGAAGTTGACCTAGAGCGGGCGTTGTCGCTGGCGCAGGGAGTGGGCACCGATGAGCGACCGGGAGCATGAGCTCGCCGTCTACGGCGCCACCGGCTTCACCGGCGGGCTGACGGCGGAGTACCTGGCGCGCGCCGCGCCCGGCGCTCGCTGGGCCCTGGCCGGGCGCAACCGGCTAAAGCTCGAGCAGACCCGTGCCCGGCTGGCCCAGATCGACCCGGCGCTGGCCGAGATGCCGATCATCCATGCCGACGCGCGTGACCCCGGATCGCTGCGCGCCCTGGCCGAATCGACGCAGGTGGTGATCAGCACCGTCGGACCGTACATCCATTACGGCGAGCCGCTGGTCGCGGCCTGCGCCGCCGCCGGAACCGACTATGTCGACCTCACCGGGGAGCCCGAGTTCGTCGATCGGATGTGGCTGCGCTACCACGCGCAGGCACAGAAGACAGGCGCTCGGCTTGTGCATTCGTGCGGGTTTGACTCGCTTCCCTACGACCTCGGCGTCCTGTACACGGTCTCGCAGCTGCCCGAGGGCGTCCCGCTGCGCGTGCAGGGATTCCTGCGCGCGAGCGGCACCGTCTCGGGGGGAACGTTTCACTCCACCGTGAACGTCATGGCTCGGCTCCGGCAGGGAGCGGCCGTGGCCAAAGAGCGCCGCCGCCTCGAGGAAAAGCCGGCGGGCCGTCGCGTCCACGGCGTCGCCGGCCGGCCCCACGACGAGCCGGCCGCCGGCGGCTGGGTGGTCCCGCTTCCGACGATCGACCCGCAGACGGTTCTGCGTTCGGCGCGCGCGCTGGATCGCTACGGCCCCGACTTCACCTACGAGCACTACCTCGTCGTCAAGCACCTGCCGATGGTCGGTGGCGTTGCGCTCGGCGCCGGGGTGCTGATCGCCCTGGCGCAACTGGCGCCGACCCGCGACCTGCTGCTCAAGCTCAAGGATCCCGGCGAGGGACCGACGCCCGAGCAGCGCGAGAAGGGCTGGTTCTCGGTGAAGTTCATCGCGCAGGCCGGCGACCCGCTCGGCATCCAGCCTCGCTCTTCCGGGTCGGGCCTGCGTCATCCGGCTGCCGACGGAAATAAGCTGATGACCGAGGTCTCAGGCGGCGATCCCGGGTATGGCGAGACCTCGAAGATGCTCGCGGAGTCAGCATTGTGCCTCGCGCGCGACGAGCTGCCGGCGCTCTCCGGGCAGCTGACCCCGGCGGTGGCCATGGGCGAGGCGCTGATCGGCCGCCTGCAGGCCGCGGGGATCCGGTTCAAGGTTCTATAGGGTGGAGCTTCGCTTATGTCCCCGCGCGTACGCTGATCCGGTGCAACGGAGGAAGACCGGCTGATGGTGGGTTGGACCCCGGACCAGATCCCCGATCAGAGCGGCCGCGCGGTCGTGGTCACCGGCGCCAACAGCGGCATCGGGCTGGTGACCGCGCGCGAGCTCGCCCGCGCCGGCTGCAGCGTCGTGCTCGCCTGCCGCGACACCGCCAAGGGCGAGCGGGCGCTGGCGCAGCTGCGGGAGGCGGTCCCGGCTGTCGGGGCCCGGATGGAGGGATCGGCGGCGGGCGCGGATGCCGGCACCCGGGTGGAGCGGCTGGACCTCGCCGATCTGGCGTCCGTGAGCGAGTTCGCGAAGCGGCTCGCCGGCCAGCAGGATCGCCTCGATTTGCTGATCAACAACGCCGGCATCATGGCGCCCCCGCGGCGCCTGACCAAGGACGGCTTCGAAAGCCAGTTGGGGACCAACCACCTCGGGCACTTCGCCTTGACCGGGCAGCTGCTCGGGTTGCTGTCGGCGGCGCCGGCGCCTCGGGTGGTGACCGTTTCCAGCCCCGCGCACCGGATCGGGACGATCAAATTTGACGATCTCCAGCGCGAGCGCGGCTACAACAACTGGCTCGCCTATGGTCAGTCCAAGCTGGCCAACCTGATGTTCTGCTTCGAGCTGCAGCGCCGCGCCAGCCTCGCCGGCAGCCCCCTGCTGAGCCTCGCCGCGCACCCCGGCTACGCGGCGACCAACCTGCAGTTCGCGGCTCCCGCCTATGCCTACGAGCGGTGGTTGATGGCGATCGGCAACAAGCTGTTCGCCCAGAGTGCCGACATGGGCGCCCTACCGACGCTGTACGCGGCCACGGTTGATGATCTGCCGGGCGGCGCGTTCATCGGGCCCGACGGATTCATGCAGCAGAACGGCTATCCCAAGGTGGTCACCGCCGCCAGCAAGGCCTACGACCAGATCGCCTGGCGGCGGCTGTGGGAGGCATCCGAGCGGCTGACCGGTGTGCACTACGAGTTCCCGCAGGCTGCGGCGGCGTGACCGACCTTCGCCCGCAAACCCGTCAGGTCCCGATCGACCTGCGCACCGACGGCGCCGCGGCGCTCGAGTGGGCCGCCTCGTATCTCGAGCGCGTCGGCGAGCTGCCGGTGCTGGCGCAGGTGGCGCCGGGCGACGTGCGCGCGCGCCTGCCTTCGCAGGCGCCCGAGGAGGGTGAGCCATTCTCCGCGGTGCTGCGCGACCTCGACGAGATCCTGCTGCCCGGGATCACCCATTGGCAGCACCCCCGTTTTTTTGCCTACTTCTCGATCAGCGCCTGCGAGCCGGCGATTCTCGCCGAGCTGCTGTGCGCCACGCTCAACTCGGCGTCGTTTCTGTGGCGCACCTCGCCGGCCTCGACCGAGCTCGAGGGTGTGGTGCTCGACTGGATCGCCAAGCTGCTCGGGCTTCCCGATGGGTGGCACGGCCACATCGAGGACACCGCTTCGACCTCGACGATGGCCGCGATCATCGCCGCCCGCGAGGCCACCGGTCGCGACCTCGTGGTCTGCTCCGAGCAGGCCCACTCCTCGGTCGACAAGGCGGCGCGGATGCTGGGGATGCGCTTGCGGAAGGTCGGTGTCGACGAGGTGTTCCGCATGCGCGTGGATGAGCTGGGTGATCTCGGGGAGGCCGCTGCGGTCGTGGCCACCGTCGGCACCACCGCGACTACCTCGGTCGATCCGGTTTCGAGGGTGGCCGACGCGTGCGCCGCCGCCGGCGCGTGGTTGCACGTCGATGCCGCGTATGCGGGCACGGCGATGGTGTGTCCGGAGTTCCGGTGGGCATTTGAGGGAGTCGATCGCGCCGACTCGCTGGTCGTAAACGCCCACAAGTGGATGCTCACGCCGATGGACTGCTCGCTGTTGTGGTCCCGGCGGCCATCCGATCTCCGGGCCGCGTTCAGCGTGATCCCCGAGTACCTGCGGACCCCGGACGCCGAGGACGCGCTGTCGCTGAGCGAGTACGGGCCGGCGCTCGGGCGCCGCTTTCGCTCGCTGAAGCTGTGGGCGGTGCTGCGCTGCTACGGGCGCCGTGGCCTGCAGGAGCACGTCCGCCGAGGCGTGGCGCTTGCGGCCCAGTTCGAGCGCTGGATTTCCGAGAAGCCCGGATGGGAGCTGTGCGCGCCGCGGCCGTTCTCGGTCGTCTGCTTCCGTCTGGAGGGGCCCGACGAGCGCAACCGGGCGCTGCTCGAGCAGGTCAACGCCAGCGGGGAGGTGTTCCTGTCGCACGCAGTCCTAGGTGGCAGGTACGTGCTCCGGCTTGCTATCGGCCAGATGAGCACCACGGAGGCCGACGTCCGCCTGGCGTGGGACGTGCTCCAGAGCACCGCCGACCATTTGCACTGATTTGTTGCATTTCGTGACCCACGCGTGACGTTATCCGTGTCACCGTGGGCGCATGCGCGACTCGAGCAGCAAAAGTGCACGTGGGGAGCAGAAACGCTGCACGAGTCGAGACTGGGCGGTGGCGAGGATCGCGGCCAAGCAGTTCGGCGTGATCTCGATCGAGCAACTGCTAGCGCTTGGCTTTAGCCGGGCCGAAGTCCGGGGGCGAGTCAAGCGGGGGCTGCTGCACCCTCTGTATCCCGGGGTGTTTGCTGTTGGCCACGTCAGGCTCGTGCCCTATGCCTACCTGACGGCGGCATTGCTCACGTGCGGACCCGCCTCCTTCCTAAGCCATCGCAGCGCGGCTGCCGTCTGGGGGCTGCGGGAGGTCTCCACCAGGCGAATCGAGGTGAGCGTGCCGCGGGCGAACCTCAAGCCACGGCGGGGCCTCGTGATTCACCGCGTACGGCCACCCGATCCCGCCGACCTGACGGTACGCAACGGCCTCAGAGTCAGCTCGGTCGCGCGCATGCTGATCGAGCTGGCCCCGCACGAGTCCCAGGCCGAGCTCGACCGGCTCATCACCCAGGCCGTGCGCAAGCGCATCCTGGACTTCAACGAGGTCGAGGCCGCGCTCGCCCGCCACGCCCGCCGGCCAGGCCTCACCAACCTCAAGCGCGCGCTGCGCGACTACCGGCCGCGCCCCGACCGGCGCTCGGACCTGGAGCGGGCATTCGACAAGCTGATCGCGGGCACCGACATCCCGCCCCCGCAGCGCAACGTGATCATCGATGGATGGGAGATCGACTGCTACTGGCCCCAGGTGCGCCTCGCGGTCGAGCTCGACGGGCGTGCCTACCACACCGCGGTCCGGGACATGGAGAAGGACAAGCTCAAGGACGCCCGGCTGCTGCGCAAGCGGATCCGGACCATGCGGATCACCGAGCTGCGGTTCACCCTGGACCAGCAGGGGATCCTCGACGACCTGCGAAGCCTGACGAGCGGCCTGACTACTTGAGCTCGGCCGAGGTCTTGCCCAGCAGCAGTCGCGCGACGATCAGCAGCTGGATCTCCTGGGTGCCCTCGAACAGATCAAGGATCTTCGCGTCGCGAGCCCACTTCTCGAGCAGCTCGCCCTCGCCGTAGCCGGTGGCGCCGCACAGCGCCACGCATCGCAGCGCGACGTCGGTGCCCATCCGGCCCGCTTTGGCCTTCGCCATCGAGGCCTGGAGCGAGTTCGGCTTGCGGTTGTCGGCCATCCATGCGGCCTGCATGGTCAGCAGCCGCGCGGCCTCCCACTCGGCTTCCATGGCTATGAACTCGGCCGCGGCGGCGCTCTGCGCATGGGGCGGCAGGTCGTAGTCGATCTTGACCCCCGCCTCGGTCAAGTGCTCACGCGTTAGCTCCAGGCAGGCCCGGGCCAGACCGACGGCCATCCCGGCGATGAACGGGCGCGTGTTGTCAAACGTCTGCATCACGCCCGCAAAGCCCTTGCGGGGCTCGATGTCCGGGCTGCCGAGCAGGTTCTCCTTGGGGACCCGGCAGTCCTCGAGCACGAAATTGGCGGTGTCGGAGGCGCGGATCCCGAGCTTGTGCTCGAGCCGGTCGAGCTTCAGGCCCGGATTGTCGCGCTCGACGACGAACGACTTGATCGCCGCGCGGCCCTGGCTGCGATCCAGCGACGCCCACACCACGACCAGATCCGCGCGGTCGCCGGAGGTGACGAAGATCTTCTCGCCGTTGAGCACGTAGTGGTCGCCGTCCAGCCTGGCGGTGGTGCGGATGGCCGCCGAATCCGAACCGGCCTCGGGCTCGGTGATCGCCATCGCCGCCCACTTGCCGCCGAACCGCCGCAGCTGCTCCGCGTTGGCGACCGCGGCGATTGCGGCCTGGCCGAGACCCTGGCGCGGCAGCGCGAGCATCAGGCCGACGTCGCCCCAGCAGAGCTCGATCAGCCCGAGCAGGCTGGCCATGTTGCTGCCGTTGCGGTTGCGCTTCTCAGCGCCATTGGAGCTCGCGCCCACCGCGCTCGCGCCGGCGCCGGCGAGCGTGCCGCTCTCGCTCATGCCGTCGAGCACCGCCGCCAGCACGTCGAGCTCCTTGGGATAGGCGTGCTCGGCGGTGTCGTACTTGCGCGAGTGGGCGCGAAAGATCTCGGCCGCGACCTGGTGGGACTGGCTCACCAGGGTGTTGAACTTCTCGGGGATCTCCAGGTTGATCATGGTCTCCGCGCAGCGCCTCTAGACGAGCAGCGCACCCTCCATCAGCCCCGCGGCCCGCAGGTCGCGATACCAGCGCTCGACCGGATGCTCCTTGACATAACCGTGGCCGCCGAGCAGCTGAACGCCGTCTGAGCCGATCGTGCTTCCGTATTTGGCGCACAGCTGCCGCGCCAGCGCGGCCTCGCGCGAGAACGACAGGCCCTGGTCGGCGCGCGCCGCGGCCCGATACGTGGCCAAGCGCAGCCCATCGAGCTCGATCGCGATGTTGGCGACGGTGAACGCCACCGCCTGGCGGTTGGCGATCGGCTCGCCGAACGCCTTGCGGTCCTTGACATAGCCGGTCACGTACTCGAGCACCGCGTGGCCGGTCCCCACCGCGAGCGCGCACCATCCGAGCCGGGCCAGCTGGATGCATTCGGTGTACACCGAGCGGTCGCCGCGGCCGAGCAGCGCTGTCGCCGGAACCTGGACGTTGTCGAGGATCAGCCTGCCGGTGCCGGCCGCGCGAATCCCCATCGCGGGATCGGACTCGACGGTGATGCCGCCGCGCCGCGGCTCGACGATGAACAGCGATGGGCCCTGACCCTGCAGGTCCGCGGCGATCACGAACAGCTCCCCCTCGCGCGCCCGGGGCACCAGCGCCTTGACGCCGGCCAGCTCGTAGCCGCCCCGGGAGGGGCGGGCCTTGGTCTTCAGCGCGAAGGGATCGAACAGTGGCTGGGGCTCCATCACCGCCAGCGCCGCGGCCGCAATGTCCTCACCCACGAACGCGGGCAGGTAGGTGGCCTGCTGCTGGGCGTCGCCCCACAGGCTCAGCGCGGTGGAGACCGCGGCCGGAGCCAGGCAGGCGACGGCGATCCCCATGTCTCCGTGGGCCAGCGCCTCGCTCATCAAGACCGTGGTCGTGGCGGCGCGCTCGTGGACGGCGCCCCCGAGCTCGTCGGGGACGCCGACCATCGTCAGTCCGAGCTCGTTGGCCTGCGCGAGCAGCTCGGCGGGGGCGGCGCAGCGCTCGTCCGCGGCAGCGGCGGCGCCGCGGATCTCGGCCAGCGCGAACTCGCGCACCGAATCGCGCAGCAGCAGCTGCTCGTCGGTGGGCTCGAGGTCGAACAGGTCCGCGCGGGGTCCGCGCGCTTGACGCACCGGCTGCGAGAGGCGCCGAGCCGCCGCGAACGTGCGGCCGGCGCGCGCAGCGGTCCGGCCGGTCGTCTTGGACGCCTGGTGAAGGAGGCGCAGGGTTGGGTCGCGCAGCCCGAGCCGGTCGATCGCGCTCGACGAGGCGACCATGTTGAGCGCCCGGAGGCCAACCGTGACGCTGCGCTCGGCAAGGCTTTGGTTAAGAGCCATTGATGTCACCGTATCGTGTAACGTCGTTCAGTGTAATGATCAACGGGCGCTGCCCGGCCGGCTAACGTCAGCGCTCGCACAACGCTCTTATGGAGTTCTTATGTGCCGCGGGTCATCCTGACTGCGTGCGCGTGCTGATCGCGGAGGACGAAGTGCGACTCGCCGAGGCGATCGCCCGGGGACTGCGTAAGCAGGGGATGGCCGTGGACCTGGCGCCCGATGGCGAACAGGCGCTGATCAAGGCGCGGGTGGTTGGCTACGACGTGCTGGTGCTCGATCGCGAGCTTCCCGGCGTCCACGGCGACGACGTCTGCCGGGCGGTGCGGGGCGAGCGACCGGAGACCGGGATCCTGATGCTGACCGCCGCGGGGACGCTCGAGGACCTCGTCAATGGACTGTCGCTCGGCGCCGACGACTATCTGCCCAAGCCGTTCCGGTTCGCTGAGCTGGTGGCCCGGATCCACGCGCTCGCCCGGCGCTCATCACCGAGCCGGCCACCGGTGCTGCGCCGCGGCGAGCTCGAGCTCGATCCGGCCAGGCGGCGGTTGACCCGAGCAGGTCAGGAGATCGAGCTCGCCCGTAAGGAGTTTGCGGTGCTGGAGGTGCTGATGGCTGCCGACGGCGCCACCGTCTCGGCCGAGCAATTGCTCGAGCGGGTGTGGGACGAGCACACTGACCCATTCACTAACGTTGTTCGCATGACGATCATGACCCTGCGCCGCAAGCTCGGCGATCCGCCGCTCGTCGAGACCGTGATCGGAGTGGGCTACCGGATGGCGTGATGGGTGCTCTCGCTCCCGATCGGCGCCGTCGCCGCCGGATGGCGTGATGGGTGCTTTCGCCCCCGATCGGCGCCGTCGCCGCCGGATCGCGTGATGGGTGCTTTCGCCCCCGATCGGCGCCGTCGCCGCCGGATCGCGTGATGGGCGCCGGTCGCCTGCCGTCCGCGCGTAAACGCTGGCCCTGGCCTGCCCCGACGATCCGTCTGCGGCTGACGCTGCTGTACGGCACGGTGTTTCTGATAACCGGCGCGGTGCTGCTGACGATCGGCTACCTGCTGGTTCGCAACAACCTCGAGCACCATTATCAGCTGCACGAGATCCTCAAACGGCTGGGGCGCAGGCCGGACTCGGGCGATCACATCATCAACAAGGCTCTGGGCATCGCACCCGGATCGCGGGACGCCAAGCTGGCGCACGCGGTCGCCAATCAGGTGACCTCCGATGCGCTTGACCAGCTGCTGGTCGAGTACCTGGCCGCGCTGCTGGCGATGACGATGGCATCCGTGGCGACGGGTTATCTGCTGGCGGGGCGGGCGCTGCGTCCGCTACGTGCCATTACTGCCACCGCCCGCCGGGTGTCGGGCGAGAACCTCGGCGAGCGGATCGCGCTCGACGGGCCGGCTGACGAGCTGCGCGAGCTGGCCGACACGTTTGACGGGATGCTGGCCCGCCTCGACGGGGCGTTCGCCAGCCAGCAGCACTTCGTCGCCAATGCCTCGCACGAGCTCCGCACGCCGCTGGCGATCATGCGAACCGAGATCGACGTGACGCTCGCCGACACCGACGCCAGCATCGACGAGCTGCGCGCGATGGGAGAGGCCGTCCGCGAGACCGTCGACCGCTGTGAGCGCCTGATCGCCGGGCTGCTGATGCTCGCTCGCAGCGAGGCTGCGACCGGTCGCGGCGAGCCGGTCGACATCGCGGCGCTGGCCGGCGACTGCATCACGGACCTGCGCGCCCGGGCCCAGGAGGCCCGAGTCGAGGTCCGCGACCAGCTCGAGCCGGCGTGGACGCTCGGCGAACCGGCTTTGATCGAGCGCCTGGTGGCAAACCTGCTCGACAACGGGATCCATCACAACGAGCCCGGTGGCTTCCTGGAGGTCAGCACCCGCGTGCGCGCCGGCCGCGTCGGGCTGCGGGTGCGCAACGGTGGCCCCCGGATCGACCCCTCCGACGCCGAGCAGCTTGTGGAGCCCTTCCGTCGGCTGGACCGCTCCGTCGGCGGGTTCGGCCTGGGGTTGTCAATCGTCAGGTCGGTGGCCGAGGCCCACGGTGGCTCGGTGACCGTGGGCGCGCCGCCGCAGGGCGGACTGGACGTGCAGGTGGCGCTGCCGGTGCTCGTGTCGTTGCCCCCGACGCGCGCAGCACGGGCCGACCGAGCGGCGGCCCGAGGCTGAACTCTAAGCCTCTTCTTACGGAAAGCTGACAGAGGGCGGCTTACGCTGAACCCCATGTCGAGCTGGCGCCGCCGAAACGGAGGGGTCGGAACGCGAGACGCAGGCATCCCCGCGCCCTGTCTCGCTCACCGTCACCTGGCGGCGCAAGCCGACGGCGACGAAAGTGCGCCTCGTCGCCCGCGGGTGAGCAACCTCCCCGCGATCTGGGGTACCGGCGGCGGCGCGGGCCACGACTCCCGCTCGCGCTAGCCCGCCGGACCTCGGACCTCCTGCTCGGCTACGACAGGCGCCGGCGCGTCCGCGCGACGACCGTGCATAGCGCATAGCAGCCGGCGGCCAGACCGATGATCGCGCTGCTCGGTGGCAGCGGGCCGATCGCGTAGCTGAGCGCGAGCCCGCCCCACATCGATCCGACCGCCAGCGCCCCCGACAGGGCCAGACCGGCGTACGGCTGCGCCGTCATCGCCCGCGCCGCTCCTGCCGGCGCCGCGATCAGCCCGAGCAGCAGCAATGCGCCCACGGCTTGCGTGCTCTGCGCGGTGACGATCGCCAGCGCGGCCAGGAAGCCGAGCCCGAGCAGCCGCACCGGCACCCCTCGCAGCAGCGCGAGCTCTGGCTCGAGCGTGGCCAGCAGCAGTGGCCTGGCTGACAACAGCACGACCGCGGTGACCCCCAGCGCGACCGCCGCGGCAAGTACCGAGCCGCCGGCGGTCAGCGAGTAGATCGAGCCGAACAGCGTGTTCGCGGTGATGATCCCGCTGGCACCGCCGGGGCTCGAGGCCAGGACCGCGAGCAGCAGCACGCCGATCCCCAGGATCCAGGCGAACGCGGTTCCAATCGCCACATCGTCGACCTGGGCCCGGGAACCGAGCGCTCCCATCGCCCCGGCCAGCGCGAGCGTCGCCACGAACAGTCCCACGCGCTCGTCGACTCCGACGACGGCCGCGCCGATCGCGCCCACGAACGCGACATGGCTCAGCGCGTCGCCGGCGAACACCTGCGCGCGCAGGACCACGAACCAGCCGATCGTCCCGCAGGCGAGCGCGATGAACGTCCCGGCCAGATACGCGTTGCGGACGAACTCGTGCGCGAACATCAGCGCCGCCGCCGTCGTATCCAGTCCGCCATCCGCAACGCGACGTAGAGCCCGAACGCCAGCGAGGTCACGTAGAAGCCCACGGGGTAGATCGAGAAGTAGGCGATCCCCAGTCCGAGCCACACGATTGCCAGTCCGAAGCCGATGCTCAACGCCAGGCCTGCCAGCGGAGCGCTGGTTAGCACCTCCGCGCACGCGGGAGGTGCGACGAGCAGCGCGAACACCAGCAACGCGCCGGTGATCTGGCTGGTGGCGGCGATCGCCAGCGCAAGGATCAGCAAGAAGGCCCCGTCGATCACCGCCACCGGGACCCCGCTTGCCTGGGCCACATCCCGATCGACGGTTGCGAACAGCAGCGGACGAGCGATCACCCCAAGCAGCGCGACGGCGACCACGGCGACCCCGAGCAGCACCAGAACCTGGGTGTGGGTGATTCCCAGAAACGTCCCGAACAGCAGTGACTGGGGCTCGCTGAGGACCGCCTGATTGAGTGACAAGAAGAGAAATCCGGCCGCCAACCCGACCGTCTGCACGGTCCCGATCGTGGCCGTTTCGCCGCCCCGGCCGCCCGTGGGCGAAGTCCCCCCGCGGCCGATGGCCAGCGCCGCGAGCATGCAGGCTACGTAGTAGCCCAGCGCAATTGGCAGTCCGGCGAAGGATGCCCCCGCGGCACCCGGAAAGGCCATCACCGAGAGCGTGTGCGAGGTAAACGTCTGCCGCCTGAGCACCACATACCACCCGACCACGGCCGCGAGCACGGCGACGATCGTGCCGGCGGCGAGCGCGTTGATCATGAACTGAAACTGGGTCAGCTCGCGCAGATCGGTGATCAGGTCGGGCGACAGCGACGGGTTCACGTCAGTGCTCGTGGCGATCGCCGTGGATGTGGGGAGCCTCGGGTTGACCGACTACGACCAGCCGCCCATCGGAGGCTCGCAGCACCTCGATCGGCACTCCGTAGAGCGCGCTCAGCTGGGCCGAGGTGATCACCTCCTGCACGGCTCCGGTGAGCGCGTGGCCGCCGGCGAGGTAGGCGACCCGATCGAGATAGCCAAGCAACGGGTTGACGTCGTGGGCCACCAGCAGCACCGCGACCTTTTCGTTGATGGAGATCCGCCGCACCAGGCCCGCGACGGCGGCCTGGTTTGAGAGGTCGAGGCTATCCAGCGGCTCGTCGAGGATCAGCAGCTCGGGCGCCCGGACGAGCGCGGCGGCGATCAACAGCCGCTGCTGCTCCCCGCCCGAGAGCTCCCCCAGCGGCCGGGTCGCATAGGCACCGGCACCGACCAGCTCGATCACCTCGTGCACACGTGCACGCTCGATACGTCGCCGCGCGCGGCCGCGGCCGCTGACCGCAAGCGGCACCCCCCAGCGTGCGCCGTCGAGCCCGAGCGCGACCAGGTCCACGCCCCGCACCCTGGTGGCGGCGTGCAACGCCCGGCGCTGGGGGAGATAGCCGACCCGCGAACGCGACTGCGCGGGTGCGGCGCCCAGCACCGAGACCGAACCAGCCGCCAGCGGGACGAGCCCGAGGATCGCCTTCATCAGCGTGGACTTGCCGGCGCCGTTGGGCCCGAGCACGGCGACGAACTCTCCGCGCCGGATCGTCAACGACACGTCACGCAGGATGCACCGGCCGCCGAGGCGGACCTCGGCGCCGGCCAGCTCAACGGCTGGGTCGGTGGCCGGCCGCTGCGGCGCAATCGTGGTCGCGTCGGTCATCGGCCGGTGGCGCGATGAAGCGCCGCCTGGAGCACGCGAAGCTGATGCACCTGCCATTGCTGGAAGCTGTCTGTGGAGGGGGAGAGCGTCTCGGTCACCGTTGCGGTGGGGATCCCGGCGTCGCGGGCGAGCCCGGTGAGGTGCTTGATCTCGGGCGTCTGGTTCTGTGCGTTGAACACCCAGACCCTGATCGCGTGGCTGGTGATCTGCTGCTCGGTGGTGGCGGTGTTCTGGGCGGTGACCTCGGTCCCCTCGCCGGTCGCTTTCATGAAGCTCGGCGGGGTGATCAGGCGCAGCCCGAGCGCCGGGGCCTGGAGCGCGAAGATGCTCTCCGACGCGCCCACCGGCACGCCCGCGTAGCGCCGTCTGATCGCTGCGATCAGGGCGTGATAGCCGGCCAGCGCGCTGGTGTTGAAGTGCCGCAGGCGGGCGGCGTAGTAGCCCGAATGGTTTGGGTCCAGCCGTGCCAGCGCGGCCGTGATCGCGGCGGCGACCCGCTCCACGTCGCGGGGGTCATACCAGCGGTGGGGGTTGTCGCCGGTATGAAGGTGCAGCAGCGATCCGACCGTCAGCTCGTCGCGGCCGTCGGCCGGGTCGGCGGCCAGCAGCTGCGACGCCCACGGGTCATAGCCGATCCCGTTGACGATCGCCAGCTGCGCGGTCGCCATCGTGCGCGCGTCGGCCGGGGTCGGTTCGTAGGAGTGCGGATCCTGGGCCGGGTTGGTGATGATGCTGCTGACTGTGGCGTCGGCGCCGCCGAGCTGGCTAGCGATGCTCCCCCAGAAGTTCTCGGCCGCCACGACCCGCACGCCATGCGCGGTGGCCGACGCCGGCAACGCCCCACAGCCCCCCGTGCAGGTGGCCAACGCGGCCAGCGTCAGGGCTGCGCACAGGAGGCGGAACACGGGCCCAGCATACACCAGAATAGGAATGAGTCCTATTCTCATTCTCGGGTCGGGAGTTGTAAGCTGGGGCGATGCCGACCGCGTGGATCAGCTACGTCTATGACTCGCTAGCCATCGCCGGGCTCAACCGCGGCGCCGCGCGCGATCGGATCATCGAGGTGCTGGCCGACCAGTCGTGCGCGCTGACGGCGAGCGAGATCGAGACCATGCTGCGCAGGCGCGGGGAGCCGACCGCCAAAGGGACCATCTATCGGGTGCTCGACCTGCTGGTCGAGCTCGGGCTCGCCGAGCGGGTGGTGGTCGGCGAGGGCCAGGCGCGGTTCGAGCGCCTGGAGCCCAGCGGTCAGCACCACCATCACCTGGTCTGCGACCAGTGCGGCGAGCTCGTGGCGTTCGCCGACCCCGGCCTCGAGCGGGCGATCAGCCGGCTGTCGGATCGGCTCGGGGTGCGGGTGGAGAGCCACGAGGTGACGCTCCGCGGCGCCTGCGGCCGCTGCGACTGACCACCGCTCGCCGGCGAGTCTATTGTTGGGGATGACCAATGAGCGAAGAGCCCCCCAAGCTGCTGTGGGAGCCATCCCCTGAACGGATCGAGCGGGCGACGATCACGCGCTACCAGGCGTGGCTGGAGCGCGAGCGCGGGCTGCGGTTCGAGGATTATGGGGCGCTGTGGGCATGGTCGGTGGGGGAGCTCGAGGCCTTCTGGGAGACGATCGTCGAGTTCTTCGACGTGCGGTTCTCGGCGCCCGCCGATCGAGTGCTGGGCAGGCGGGAGATGCCGGGCGCGGAGTGGTTCCCGGGCGCGCGGCTCTCGTTCGCCGAGCACGTGTTCCGTGACAGGCGCGACGAGGAGGTGGCGATTCGCCACGCCTCGGAGCTGCGCGAGCTCGACTCCTGGACCTGGGGGGAGCTACGGTCGCAGACGGCGCAGATCGCCGCGGGATTGCGCGCGCTCGGGGTCGGCGAGGGCGATCGCGTTGTGGCCTACATGCCGAACATCCCCGAGACCGTCGCCGCGTTTCTGGCGTGCGCCTGCATCGGCGCGGTGTGGTCCTCGGCGGCGCCGGAGTTCGGCGCCCGCAGCGTGATCGACCGGTTCGCCCAGGTGGAGCCGAAGGTGCTGCTGGCGGTGGACGGCTACCGCTACGGCGGCAAGGACTTCGACCGGGGCGGAATCGTCGACGCGATCGCGGCTGAGATCCCGTCGCTGGAGCGGGTGGTGCGGTTCGGGTACGTGGACGGCAGCGGGTGGGATGAGAGCTTCACACGCGGCGGCGAGCTGACGTTCGCGCAACTGCCGTTCGACCACCCGCTTTGGGTCCTTTACAGCTCGGGCACGACCGGGCTGCCCAAGCCGATCGTCCACAGCCAGGGGGGAATCCTGATCGAGCAGGTCAAGAAGATGAACCTGCACGTCGACGCCCAGGCCGGCGACCGGGTGTTCTGGTTCTCGACCACCGGCTGGATGATGTGGAACTTCCTCGTCGGCGTGCTGCTGACCGACGCCTCGATCGTGTTGTTCGACGGCAACCCCGGCCACCCGTCACTCGACAGGCTCTGGGATCTGGCGGCCGATGCCGGGATCACGACCTTCGGGACCAGCGCGGCGTTCATCGCCTCGTGCATGAAGGCCGAGGTCGTTCCGGCAAAGGGGCGCGACTTGAGCGCCCTGCAAGCGGTCGGCTCGACCGGCTCGCCATTGTCGCCGGAGGGCTTTGAGTGGATCTATGACCAGCTGGGCGCCGAGACGTGGCTGTTCTCGACCTCGGGCGGGACCGATCTGTGCACGGCGTTTGTCGGTGGCGTGCCGGTGCTGCCCGTGTATCTGGGCGAGCTGCAGGCGCGCTCGCTGGGCGCGAGCGTGGAGGCCTGGGATCCTGACGGAAAGCCGCTGATCGACGAGGTCGGCGAGCTGGTGATCACCGAGCCGATGCCCTCGATGCCGATCTGCTTCTGGGGCGACTCCGATGGCGAGCGCCTGCGCGAGGCGTATTTCTCGATGTACCCGGGCATCTGGCGCCACGGCGACTGGATCACGATCACCTCGCGCGGCACGGCGGTGATCTCCGGGCGCTCTGACGCGACGATCAACCGTGGCGGGGTGCGGATGGGGACCAGCGAGATCTACCGGGCGGTGCTCGACGTGCCCGAGGTTGTCGACGCGCTGGTGGTTGATCTGCCACGGAAAGGATCGGATTCTGGGTGGATGCCGCTGTTCGTGGTGCTGCGCGAAGGAGAGCAACTCGACGACGAGCTCGCCGCCGAGATTCGCCGGCGGGTGCGCGAGGACTGCTCGCCACGCCATGTCCCCAACGAGATCCGCCAGGTCCAGGAGGTGCCGCGGACGCTGTCGGGCAAGGTGCTCGAAGTCCCCGTGAAGCGGATCCTGACCGGGACCCCGGTCGACCAGGCCGCCAGCCGGGAGTCGCTGGCAAATCCCCAGGCGCTTGACTATTTCGTCGAGCTGGCGCGCGAGGAGTCAGCGTCGTAGCGCCGGCCGGTCCCGGTTTGGCCCTGCCCGAGCCGGGAACCGTCCTCTTACGGACTTCTTGTCGAACTCTGAAAGGGTCCTCACGGAGGAGTGGTCTACTGAGATTGCCCCCAAATGTCCTTCAGGAGATGAGAACCTAAGTCATGAAGAGCCTCAGCCGATTGATGCCGGTCGTCGCCGGCGCTGTCGCGGGTGGGTTGATCGCCGTCGTGATCGCCAGCGGTCAAACCTCGACCCACTCTGTGACCACGACCGTCGTACGGCCGAGCCAGCAACCAGCTCTGCCCGCGTCCTTCAGCAAGGCCGGTGGGAAGAGCGTCAACCAGATCTACCGCGCGGCAAGCCCGGGCGTGGTCGACATCATCGTCACCTCCCAGAGCCAGAATCCCGGCTTTGGGTTCTTCGGCGGTGGCGGCGGCCAGACGACCCAGGGTGAGGGCGCCGGAGTCGTCTACGACAAGAAAGGCGACATCCTCACCGACGAGCACGTTGTGTCCGGGGAAAGCTCGGTGCGGGTCAACTTCCACAACGGCCATAGCTATCCGGCCAAGGTCGTAGGGACCGACCCTTCGACCGACGTCGCGGTGATCCACGTCGATGCGCCGGCTTCCGAGCTGCATCCGATCCCGTTCGCCGACTCCTCCCAGGCCGAGGTTGGCGACCCCGTGGTCGCGATCGGCAGCCCGTTCAGCCTTCCCGAGACCACCACCACCGGCATCGTGAGCCAGACCGGCCGGAGCATCAGGGCTCCCAACAACTTCACGATCCCGAACGCGATCCAGACCGACGCGGCGATCAACCCCGGCAACTCCGGCGGCCCGCTGCTCGACGCCAACGGCCACGTGCTTGGCCTCAACGACCAGATCGAGACCAACAACACGACCCCGTCAGGCGAGGGCTCGAGCTCCGGTGTCGGGTTTGCGATCCCGTCCAACACCGTGACGCAGATCGCCAACCAGATCCTCGCCGGCAAGACCGTCAAGCACGCCTTCGTCGGCGTCCTGCTGTCGGGCACGTTGTCCGGCGGAGCGGAGATCGCCCAGGTCCAGCCCGGAACCCCCGGCGCCGCCGCAGGGCTCAAGGCTCACGACCTGATCACCGCGATCAACGGCAAGGCTGTCACCTCCACGGATCAGTTCATCACCGTGATCGACAAGTACACACCCGGGCAGACCGTGACGATGACCGTCAAGCGCGATGGCCAGACACACACCGTCAAGGTCAAGCTCGGAACCCGGCCGGCCTCCAATCCCAACGGCGGCTGACCAGCCACTCTCTCTCAACCACCCCAATCGACGACCGAGCGGCTCCCTTTCGAGGGGGCCGCTCTGTCGTCGGGGTCAGACGCTGGCGGCTTCGGCCAACCGGCGGCGGCGTGCCGCAAGCCCCCTCATCAGCAACGCGAGACCGGCGATCGACAGCAGCAACGGCCCCAGCGGCCCGCTGCCGAACACGCTGGCGAGCGCGTAAGCGATCGCGCCGAACAGCCCGGCGGCCGGAAGCGTCACGATCCAGGCGGCGGCGATGTTGCCCGCCACCCCCCAACGCACGGCCGAAACGCGCTTGGCGGCCCCGGCCCCCATCACCCCACCGGTGATCACGTGCGTCGATGAGAGCGGGTAACCGAGGTGGGAGGAGATCAGGATCACGGCCGCACCCGAGGCCTGGGCGGCCAAACCCTGGGCGGTGTCCATCTTGATGATCCGGGTGCCGACCGTGCGGATGATCCGCCAGCCGCCCGCGTAGGTCCCGAGCGAGATCGCCGTGGCGCTGGCCACCACCACCCAATCGGGCACCGTGGCGTGGTTGGCGCTGAGCGAGCCGTGCGCCACCAGGGCCAGCGTGATCACGCCCATCGTCTTCTGCGCGTCGTTGGTCCCGTGGGCCAGCGCCAGGGCCGCGGTGGTGAACAGCTGACCCACCCGGCAGGCCCGGGTGACCGGTCCCGGGCGGCGGCGCCCCAACAGCACGTAGATGGCGACGATCGTCAAGCCCGCGGCGGCGAACGCGACCAGCGGCGCGACGATCCCGGGGATCACCACCTTGGTGATCAGCCCGCTGCCGTTGACACCGGCACCACCGACCGCCGCCAGCATCGCCCCGACCATGCCCCCGATCAGCGCGTGCGACGAGCTCGACGGAAGCCCGTAGGCCCAGGTGATCAGATTCCAGGTGATCGCCCCGAGCAGGCCGGCGAAGGCGATCATCTCGGTCACCTGCGCGGGGTCGATGATCCCGGTGGCGATCGTCGCGGCGACCTTGAGCGAGAGGAACGCGCCGGCAAAGTTCAGCAGCGACGCAAGCGTGATCGCGGCCCGCGGCGCGAGCGCTCGGGTCGAGATCGCCGAGGCCACCACGTTGGCGGTGTCATGAAAGCCGTTTGTGAAGTCGAACGTCAGCGCGCCGGCGACGACGATCACGAGCAGGAGAAAGCTATGCACCGCCGCACACCCTACGGCAGCCGATCGACGGCATGGCGCTCGCCGTAGCCGGGCGCCAACCGCCTCTGTGGATCAGGTGGCGAAGCTCGCAGCCCAGCTCAGGGTGCGCGCCATGAGCTCGCGATGGACGCTGCGGGTGCCGCCTCTGCGGCGCGTCCACGAGCCGTCGCTGTTGAGGATCCAGGCGTTCGAGTCATCCTCCAGGCAACGCTCGAGCGTGTCATCGAGCTCGGCCTGCAGCTCGGGCTGATCGATCGGGACCAGCAGCTCCACGCGCGTGTCGAGATTGCGGGGCATCATGTCCGCCGAGCCGATGTAGTAGACGCGCTCGTCGCCGCGCCGGAACGAGTAGATCCGGGAATGCTCGAGGAACCGCCCGACGACCGACACGACGTTGATCGTCTCGCTGATCCCGGGCAGACCGGGAATCAGGCAGCAGATCCCCCGGACGTTGAGGTCGATCGGCAGCCCGGTGCGCGAGGCGGCATACAGGGCTTCGATCACCTGCTGGTCGACGAGCGAGTTCATCTTCATGACGATCCGGCTGGGCTCGCCGGCCTGGTGGGCGGCGACCGTCTTCTCGATCTCCGTCAGCAGCGGCTCGCGCATCCAGGTCGGGGCCACGAGCGACTTGCGCTGCGGCTCGGGATGGCCATACCCGGTCAGGGTGTTGAACAGGCTGGCCACCTCCTCGCCGATCTCGCGGTCTGTGGTGAACAACCCGAAATCCTCATACAGCCGGGCATTCTTGGCATGGAAGTTGCCAGTACCGATCATCACGTAGTGGCGCACACCTCCGCGCTCGCGGCGCACGATCAGGATCGCCTTGGCGTGCGTCTTGAGCCCGGGGATGCCGTGGACGACGTGGGCGCCGACTTCCTCCAGGGCCCTGGACCAGTGGATGTTCAGGCGCTCGTCAAAACGCGCCTTGAGCTCCACCAGGCAGACGGCCTGCTTGCCCTTCTCGGCCGCCTCGATCAGCGACGGGACCAGCGCCGAGTCGTCGGAGGTCCGATAGACGGTCATCTTGATCGCCAGCACGTTGGGATCGTCGACGGCCTGCTTGACAAACCGCTCGGCGCTGGAGGAGAACGACTGATAGGGGTAATGAACAAGCACGTCGCCGGCTCGCATCGCCCGGAACATGTCCGCGGGGTCGCCCTCGCCCCCCTCCACGTTGAGCCCCGTCTGGACGACCGGGGTCCAAGGCGAGTAACGCAGCCCGGAGTGGCCCTCGATCGAGGCGATCTGCCACAGGTCGCCGAGGTCCAACAGGCCCTCGACGTCGTACACCTGCACCTCCTCGACCCCCAGCCACTCGATCAGCCGGGTGCGCAGCGCCGGGTCCATGCCCGCGCCGACCTCCAGCCGCACGACCTCGCCGAAGCGGCGACGGCGGAGCTCGTCCTCGACTGCCTGCAGCAGGTCGTCGGCCTCGTCGGAGACCTCGAAGTCGGCGTCCCGGGTGACCCGGAACAGGTCATAGCTGAGGATGTCCATCCCCGGAAACAGGGAGTCGAGGTGCCGGGCGATGATGTCCTCGAGCGGGATGAAGGTGTCCTTGCTGATCTCCACGAACCGGGGCAGGACCTCCTTGGGGACCTTGACGCGCGCGAACGCCTCGTGGTCGAGGTCGGGATCGTGGAGGCGCACGATCAGGCTCAGAGACAAATTTGAGATGTAGGGGAAGGGCCGGCCGGGGCCGACCGCGAGCGGAGTGAGGACCGGGAATATCTGCTCGCGGAAGTGGCGCTCGATCGCGCTTGCGGGCGCCCCGGAGTCCTCGCAGGTGGTGACCCGGATGCCCTCCGCGGCGAGCGCCGGGCAGATCGTGTTCGACCACTGGCGCGCGTGGCGGCGGTCCTGCTCGCGGACCTGGCCGGCGATGCCCTGGAGCACCTCGGAGGGAGACAGGCCGTCGGGGCCACGCGCATCGATCCTCGCGTCGAGCTGGTCGTGGACTCCGGCGACGCGGACCATGAAGAACTCGTCCAGGTTGGTGACGAAGATCGCCAGGAACTTGACGCGCTCGATCAACGGCAGCGACCCGTCCTCGGCGAGCTGCAGCACCCGGTCGTTGAAATCCAGCCAGGAGAGCTCGCGGTTGACGTACAGCGAGCTGTCGCGCAGGTCAATCGCGGCGCCGTCGACGGCGGCCCTCGGCCCGGTCACCGAGGCCACGCTTGTCCGGGCCTCGGCGGATTCCTCCTGCACTGGCTCCAGCGTGGTATCGGTGATTTCGTCGCTCATGCGACCCTCTCGGCGGCGGCGATCGCCGACAGTTCTTTCGGCCTCATCAACACGATCAGCTCGCCCTTGTTGACTGCAGCGAGACCACCTTTGGGCATCCGGGCCTGCACTCCGGTCAGCTGGTGCAGGGTCAGCGAGAAGGACGGATCATGACCGACCAGCAGCACGTCTCCCAGGCCGGCGATCAGATCGTTGGCGTCAAACGGCTCGCCCGACAGCCGAGGTTCGGGCGTCACCTCGACGCCGAGCGGCGCGCAGGCCAGCTGGGCGGTCTGGATCGCCCGCAGCTTCGGACTCGACAGGCACGCGTCGACGTTGGCCCCGAGGCGCTCGAGCGCGCGACCGGCGTCCTGCGCCTGGCGTACGCCGCGTTCGGTGAGCGGGCGGTCGTCATCGGGAACGCCGTCGGCGGCATCGGCGTGACGCAGCAGCCAGAGCATGCCCAAACTCTACGCCGCATCGAAGTTGCGGTGGGGGTTATGCCAGTTTTGTTCAGCCGATCAGCAACCGCCGGTCGAACACGCGCTCGAACGCTTCCCCGTCGCCGTAGCGCTCGACGCTCCAGCGGGGCAGGGTCAGATCTCCGGCGGCCTCCAGATGGAGGTCGATACCGTCGCCGTTGGCGCGCAGGCGCGCCTCGGTCACCGACTGGTCGCGGCCGCGCTCGAGGTGCTCCGACAGGCGCAGGATCACCGCGCAGCGCTCGAGCAGTTGCTCGTCACCGGGACACGTCAGCGCCTCGATCTCGCCGAGCTTGGGCACGCCCTTGCGGTGGTAGCGGCTGATCTGGGCGATCAGCGCCCGCTCGCGAGGATCAAAGCCCGGCAGCTCGGCGCTCTCGATCAGGTAACGGGAGTGCTTGTGGTGGTCGTCGTAGGAGATCGTCATCCCCACGTCGTGGAGCATCGAAGCGGCCCACAGCAGCTCCCGTTCGCCGTCGATCGGCTCGAACAACCCACCGCGCACGAGTGAGTCGAACATCTGCAGTGACAGCCGGGCCACGTGCTCGACGTGCTGCATGTCTGATTCATAGAGGATCGCCAGATTGCGAACCGCGGCCTCGCGGACATTCTCGAACAGTGGCTCTGACTCGTCGAGCAGGGTGCGCGCCAGAAAGACCCCTTCGCGCAGGCCGGCCTCGGTGACCTCGATCCCGTCGAACCGGCCGGTCTTGAGCAGCGCCTCGAGCACGACCGCCGCGGCGAGGATGATGTCCCCCCGTCCTGGCTTGATGCCCGGCACGGTCCCGCGCTCGCTGGTCGGGAGCGCCGCCAGCTCGGCTGTCAGCTCACGCAGCGTGGCGGGCTTGATCACGAATCCCTGAACACCGAGGTCGATCGTCCCATCGGCCGACTGTGCGGCCGCGGCCAGGTTGCGGACCGCGCCGCCGATCGCCGCCAGTCGCGGACCGGAGCTCGAGAGCCAATCGAGCGAGGCGAGCATGCTGCGGGCGTGAGAGCGCAGCTTCGCAAGCTCCTTCTTCTTGGCGGGCCCGGCGTTCGGGAGGAACTGCTCGGTCATCCGCACCGCGCCGAGCGGAAACGAGGCGATCCTGCCCGCATGACGGTCGTGCACCTCGATCAGCTGCAAGCTGCCGCCCCCGATATCGAGCACGACCCCGTCGACCAAGGTGGTGGTGTTGATCGCCGCGACGTAGCCGAAGTACGCCTCGTCGTGCGCCGACAGGGTCTCGATCGTCAGCCCCGTGGCGCACTGCGCCTGCGCGAGGAACTGCTCACCGTTTGAGGCGTCGCGGATCGCGCTGGTGGCCACCACGTGGACATCCTCCTGAGCAAGACAGTTGGCGCGGCAGAAGCGCTCGAACACGGTCAGGGTCTCGAGCCCGCGGGCAATCGCCTCCTCGCTCAGCCGCCCCGACGCGGCCAGGCCGGCGCCGATCCTGACGGTCTCATAGAGCTCGTCGGTGCGCTTCCACCAGGCGCCCGGGGCGTAGGAGAACACGACCAGGCGCCACGAGTTCGATCCCAGATCGATCACCGCCACCTGCCGGCTGGCGGGCCCGGCGCGGGTCGTTCGCCAGCTCACGGCTCAATGATGCGGTGTGGAGCGGACGCTAACGGTCGCGGTCGGGCTACGCGGCCGCGGGCTCGTAGCGCACAACGCGGACGGCGGTGAGGATCAGCAGCAGCGTCATCAGGACGGCGCTGGACACGCACCACTCACAGACCGCGTGGATCGTGAACAGCTCCCGGTAGGTCAGATACATGCTGAACAGAAAACCGACCAGCGCGATGGCAAAGCCCGCGAACCGTCCCATTTCGCCCGGGATCGCCAGCGAACCGAGGATCCCCAGGTAACCCGCCAGTCCCAGCACCGCCACCGGGACCCCGGCGAGCTCCGCGTAACGCGACGATTGAACCGTTCCGCAGCCGCTGTTGGTGCACAGCACCTTGAGGCCCTCGTAGTGGACGTAGGTCAGATAGCCGGCGACCCCGACCCCAATCAGCGCCAGCACGAGGATCGCGATCGCCAGACGGCGATCGGTGGAGGCGCCGCCGCGAACCGACTGCCCGGCCCTGACTGTGGTGCTCATTGAACCTTCTTGATCACCGTCTGGAGGTCTGAGTAGCTGGGCACCGCCTGCGAAGCGACGGCTTGACCCTTGGGACCCGAGAACACCAGCGTCGGCGTTCCCGAGACTCCGATCTTGTTGCCCGCCGCCACGTCGGCGGCCACCTGGTTGGCCAGCGCGGGGTTGTTGCGGTCAGACTGCCACTTGACGAGGTTCAGCCCCGGAACCTGCTTGGCCAGACCCTGAAGGAAGGCCTCGTTGACGTAGCCCGAGTCCTCGGCGCCCTGCTCGCGGTAGAAGAGGTCGGCGTAGTTCCAGAACTTCTGCTGCTCACCCGCCGCCAGCGCCGCCACCTGCTGGGTCTTGAAGACGTTCGGGTCGCGGGTCGCGGTCTCAAACGACTTGTAGACGATCTTGACCTTCCCCTGGCGAACGTCGTTTGAGACGAGCTGCGGGAACCCACCGCTGAGCGTGAACGCCTGGCAGGTCGGGCACTCGAGGTCGCCGAAGTAGGTCATGGTGACCGGCGCGTTGGGATTGCCGAGCGTGGTGCCCGACTGCTGGATCCCCTGAAACAGGCTCTCCACCGCCGCGACCGTCGTGGCCTTGGCCTTGCCCGTCTGCAGGCCGGTCTCCTTCTTGCCGCTGCCGCTGGAGACGGCGATCAGCACGGCGACGATCGCCAGCGCGACCACCACGGTTCCGCCGACCATCCGCAGCCGCCGCTCGCGGCGAGCCCGCTCGGCGCGGGCGCGTTCCTCCGCCAGCCGGCGCGCACGGGCTTCTTCCTTTTGCTTGGTCCGGGAGGCCATGTCAGATGCAGAGGGGGCCGGTCACGTCAGGACACCCCTGACAAGGAGGATAGCGATGACCAGCGCACAAACTCCCAGTCCAACCGCCACCGCCGAGGCGGCCAGCCGGAGGGCCACGTCGCGGGTGATCCGGGGGCGCCTGGTCATCCTTGCGCCTGGTCGACGATCAGCACCGTGAACGGGGGTGCGCCGCGCGGGGCGACCTGGAATGTGAGGCCCCACTTACCGACCATGATCAACGCGGGCGCGGCGCGCGCGTAGACGCCGGGACGGACCTCGCGCAGCGAATACTGCTGCTGGGGCATCTGCATCTCGAGGTGATTGAACAGCAGCGTCACGGTCGCGCCGCGGACCGGTGCTCCGCCCTTGGTGATCCGCAGCGCAAACGTATCGGGCGCGGCGGCCTTGTTAGGGGTCACGATCACCTGAAGGCGGTAACCGGCCCGGTTGACGGTCGCCGCCACCCGCCCCGGACCCACCTGCGCCAGCGCCGAGTTCTGCAGCGCGAATGCCGGCGGCGGGGGCGCGAGACTCGAGAGGACGGCGGCCGTGAAAACGGCGCCGGCGACGATGATCGCCTCGCCGGTGATCAGCCTGCGCAAGAGCCGCGCCGAGGGCACGCCCAGCTCGGGCCGGGTGGGGGCTGCCACCAGGCCCGGCTTGCTGCGCAGCAGGTTGCCCGAGGCGAGCACGATCGCGGTCGCCAGCAGACCGATCTTGACCAGGATCGCCACCCCGTAACTCGTCTGCCAGAGCGCGTTCACCGCCGGCATGTGGATGATCGTCGCTCCCACTCCGGTGCCGAGCAGCACGAGGACGCTGGCCAGGGCGACCAGCGAGAAGCGGGGAACGACGATGCTCAGGACCGCCACGCGGCGCCGGTCGCCGACGCTGAACCACAGCACGAGCAGCCCGACCAGTCCACCGAGCCACAGCGAGCCCGAGATCAGGTGCAGGCCGTCGAAGGGGATCGACAGACCCCGGGGCGACGTCTGCCCCGCGTGTCCGATGGCGCCCGGGATGAACAGCACGGCGACGGCGGCGATCGCCGCCCCGGTCCCCGCGGCGAGCTCGGCGACCGAGCGCAGGGGACGCTCGGGGCGGTCAATCCAGAGCGCGATCCAGGCCGCGACGCAGAACATCGCAAAACAGATCTCCATGTCGACCAGGCCGCGACCGAACGCGGTCACGCGGTAGAGCGGCACCAGCGCGCCGAGGTCGAATACCGAGCGCAGCGAGTCGTTGGCGACCGCGAAGTCCAGATAGACGGGGATCGCGATCAGCCCGACCACCGAGGCGATCACGAACGCCACCGTCAGCGCGCGCAGGCTCGTGCCCGGAGTGCGGCGGACGGCCACGCGCGCGATCGCGAGGCGCAACGCCAGCAGGCCGATGGCGATCATGACGCTCAGGAACATCACCCAGCGGGCGATCAGCAGCTGCGGCGTGACCGCGGTCGCGGAGACGCTGGGGACCCGAAATTGCGGTGCCGGCCCCGGGTTGGGGCCGACCGCGTAGGTAAACGCGCCCTGCACCGGGTGCCCGTCGACCGAGATCGCCCGCCAGTAGATCAGATACCACCCTTCGGGCAGCCCGCGACGGACGGGGACCACGAGCGTGTCGGGGTTGGCGGGCGAGCGGCTGACCGGTGCGGTCGTCTCCTCGGTGCCGTGGACGTTGGTGACCGAGATGATCGCGAACCGCGGTTCGACGGCCTCGTCGAAGGTCAGCGAGACGTTCTTGGGGGGCGAGTCGAGCACGCCGCTGGCGACCGGCGAGGTCCTGATCAGGTACGCGTGCGCGGATGCCGCGGCCGGCAGCAACAGCGCCAGCGCGGCCACCGCAATAGCCGCGAGCACGCCGCGCCCGATCCGCCCCCGCGCGCTCACGCCAGCGGGCGTCCCCCGTCCCCGCGCACCACGAGCGCCGCCACGCTGGCCAGCAGCGCCAGGGCGGCCAGCACGATCGCCACGATCGACAACACGGATACGCCGCCGCCGCTCGAGTCTCCGTTGAGCGAGCGGACGGCATCGATCGTCGGCGCCGGTGCCTCGGAGGACTCCGAGCCGTTCCAGTCGACGATCGACCCATCCGAATAGGTCTGCTGGACGGCGAAGGTGTAGGTCCCGGGCGATGCGGGCTGCGCCAGGAACTGGAACATGGAGTCCTCACCGGTGGGGACATGCCCGCCGGTCCAGGTCACCTTCTGGACGACGGCGTCCCCGCCGGCACCGGTCTGCTGCAGGACCCGGTGCCAGCCGGGATTGGGGACGAACGAGTCGATCGAGAAGTTCTTGGGCACGGTCAACACGATCTTGGTCGTAGTCGCACCGCTCTTCTCGGTGGGGACGGCCAGGCTGTAGAGCTGCAGCTCGCCGGCAAGCGAGACGGCTGGGCTGACCCGCGCGTGGGCCGAGGCGCTCGTGGCCAGTGTCAGCAAGATCACCAGCGTGGCCCCCGATGCCGCGCAGATGCGCTTGATCACGAGGTCACCTTGAGCGTGTAGGGCGCGGTCACCACCTTGCCGCCGAGCTTCATCTGCAAAAACAGCCGCCACGTGCCGGCGACCGGAAGCAGCACCCCGAGGGTGATCTTGCCCGGCGCGGTGGAGCGGCCGGTGATCTTCGTGGGCCCGAGGATGCTCGCGCAGTTTGGTGCGCTGGGGGCGCAGACGTGGGTGTGGAAATAGTCAAGTGAGCCTTCATGGAAGAAGATCGCGTGCGCCAGCGCGCCGAACCAGGGAACGAACTTGACCGGCTTGCCGTGCGGGTCAGTGACGTCGACGTGCACGAACATCGCCTGGATCGCGTGGATCTTGGGGTCGCCGCGCATGTCGAAGTGATAGCCGTCGATCACCTGGTCGGCCTTGAACGGCGGCAGCGGGCGCGGGTGATACGGGCCTGCGACGCGGACGTTGCGAAACAGCTGGAAGTTCGGCTGGCCCCCGGGTATGTCGGGGTACACGTCAACCAGCACCCGGTAGGGACCCGGCGCCGGGAATGTCACTGACTGGTGCAGGATCCCGCTCGAGCGGGACCGGTGGATGGTCGTGGATAATGTATGCGAGATCTTTGCGGACGATGATGAGGTGCACGCCGGTGTGGGGGCCGGCGCCGGTCTTGTAGCTGGTCAGCGTCTTGCCGTTGGGGAGCTTGACGGCGAATGTCATCTTGGTGGGTCGTCCCGCGACGATCGGCCCGGTGGGGGCGAAATCTCCCAGTGTGAAGACCCGCGCCGGGGCGACCGGCGGCACGGTCACCGCACCGCTGGAGCTCGATCCGCAGCCGGTCAGGAACCGCGGCGAGGGCAACGAGCGCGATCGCGAACGCTGCCCGGGGCACTGCGGGCGTCACTGCAACGCAGCCTTGATCGCCTGTGTGAGCTCGGTCGTCCCGAACGCACCCTCGAGCCGGGCGGCGATGATCCCGTGGCGGTTGATCGTGAACAGCCACGGCTCGGTCCGCAGGTGGAACGCCTTCAGCTGCGGGCGCAGGCCCTTACTCGGCTGATTGTCCACGTACACCTCCTCGTGGATGAAGGTGATCTTGTTACCGAACTGATGCTGGAGCTGGACGGCCACGTCGGTCACCGGTCCGCAGACGCGCGAGATGCAGAACTGGGGCGTCGAGAACAGGAGCGCGATCGGGCGTTTGCCGAGCACCTTGCGCAACGACACCGAGTGCATCTGCTCGGGCGGCCGTCGGGTCGTCAGCAGTGCCGTGTTCGAACCCACCGTGGCCGCCGTATCGGTGCTGATGTCTGGCGGTCGCTGCCCCACGTTCGGGATTGGGGAAGACTTGGTCACCGCGATCTCCCCGGGGGCACCGATCAGCCCCTGGCTGCTGCGGGTCAGTGACAGCACCGTGAACGTGCCGGCGCTGGGGATCGGAAGCTGGGCGGCGTAGATCGCCTTGATGCCACCGGGGCCGGAATTCTGCTCAGAGCGGAACTGCGGCTGGACACTCATCGGATCGGCTGGCGCAAGGAACGGTCCCTTGGCGGGCGTGCTCGGCGTCTTGGCGATGTAGATAGCAGTAGGTGCGTAGATGAATGCTCCCGACCGTGTTGTGAGACCGAAGGCCAGCCTGCGCGTACCGGGCGTGAACGTGCCCGTGGCGGCGCCGAGCTGAGCGCTGGACTTCACCAGCGCGCCCAGCTGCCGCAGCGAGCGACCCTTGGCGGGCGGGAACTGGCCGGCGGCGGGGTGCTCGGCGGCCGGCAGCTCGTTGACTGCGGGCGGGAGCCCGACGGTCGACGCCGTCGAGACCGACGAAGCCGTCCCCGCGGCTGCTGCGCTCGAGCTCGGATGCGAGGCAGCCGACGAGGAGGAGGAAGACGAGCCGCAGCCGCCGATCGCCAGTGCGCCGACGGCCACGAGGAGGCATGCGTAAGGAAGTCTCATTTTTGGGTGATCATTGCGCTGTTGCTCAGGCGCCGCACCACGTCTGCGCTGGCGCGGCCGGTGGTCTGCCTCCCCGGCGAATGAGGCTACCGGCAAGCCCCGCAGACGGTGCCGGTTGACGTATCGCCGCTCGGTGCATGTAAAGATCGTGCGAGATGTGAAGATCCTGTGACTCGCGGGGCGACTGGACTTAACCCCGTCCATGGTGTGCAATACAGTGCTAAGCATGTCTTTGGGGCAGACCGACGCGCAAGCGGTTTCGACCACAATCGCGCAGCGCGCCAGCAACCGCCTCCGGCTCGCCGTGGTGGATCACGACCCGGGGTTCATGAAGGTGCTCTCGAACCGGCTCGACGCGCTCGGTTTCGAGTACCGGGCTTTGAGCGCGCCGCCCACTGTCGACGCCTTGGTGACGCTGCGCCTCAACGCATTGGTGCTCGACCTCGCGGTGCTCGGGCGCCCGGGGTGGGACTACCTGGAGGCGGTCTGCGCGCGTCTGCCAGGTCTGGCGGTGGTCGTATGCACGGGGCCGTCGTCGGTAGCGCAGCGGGTCCGCGGACTGCGGCTCGGCGCCGATGCGTGGGTGTCCAAGCCCTGCCACGCAGAGGAGCTGATCTGCGTGATCGAGGCCGCTGTCAGGCGTCACCGCCGGACCGAGATGCCGGTGCTCGAGGACACCGCTCAGTACGGGGAGATCACCGTACGCCCCGATCTCTATCAGGCCTACGCCGGAGAGGCCAGCCTCGAGCTGACCGCGCGCGAGTTCGAGATCCTGAACCTGCTGACCGGCGCGGATCGCGTGCTGCGCCGCGAGGAGATCTACGAGCGGGTGTGGGGCTATGCGATGGCCCATGGCGACCGCTCGGTCGACGTGTTCGTCCGCAAGCTGCGCCAGAAGCTCCGCACCGCCTCGCCGGGCTGGAGCTACATCCACACGCATTTCGGCGTCGGGTATCGGTTTGCGCCCGAGCGCGACGGCGGGGTACAGCGCGACCTCGATCTGGTGGCCGACGTCGCCGATCCGGCGATCGAGCCGGTGTTGGACAGCTCCGGTCCCGCGATCGACCCGGCGTTGCCGAGCTCAGATCCGGGCATCGACCCGGCCTTGACGAGCTGAGTCTCGACGCCGCGGCGCACCCGCGACGGCGCGCCGGTGGGGGAGTCACTCCCGGTAACACGGGAAAGGTGATGCGTGCGCGTCCTATCCACTTGACGATGCATTCCGTGGAGGATCCGCATTCCGTGTACCGCGCTGGGCGTTGTGGCTCACGCGCGGTAACCCAGACGAGGTCACAACTCGTTCACATGTTCGTCACCGGCCGATAACCTCTGGCGCGGTCTCCTCGAGCAACATGCATCGTGGATGGCCACCTTATCCGACACCCGTGGTCAGGTGCTGCAGGTCGGACCGCTGCAGATCATGCCCGACCAGCATCTGGCTCGTGTCGAGGGGCGGGTGCTGATGCTCTCGCTCTGTGAGCTGCGGTTGCTCACCGAGCTTGCTCGACGAACCGATCTGATCGTGTCGCGCGAGGAGCTGTGCGGGTTGGTGTGGGCGCGCGCGATGCGCCCGGGCGAACGTTCGGTCGACGTGTACGTCCGCAAGCTGCGCGTCAAGCTCGACGCGGCGCTGCCGGATTGGTGTTTCATCCACACGCACTTCGGACTGGGGTACCGGCTCACTGCCGAGCACAAAACCGACCGGTCACGACACTTCAACAACCGGTTCACAAGCGGATAACACGGTCCTGCCCGTCGGCACTGACACTGCAGCCAATTCGATGAGCAAGGAGACAAACGTGAATATCAAGGGCATCAGTGCAATGGCGGTGGCTGTGGGCGCCGCACTGGCGATCGCCGCCTGTGGTTCGAGCAGCAGCAGCTCGTCAACCGCCGCGGGCTCGAACGCAGCTACGACCAACGCGGCCGCGACGCTCAACGGCGCCGGCTCGACGCTCGCGGCGCCCATCTACCAGCAGTGGGGCTCCAATCTCAAGAGCCAGGGATTGACCGTCAACTACAACCCGGTCGGATCCGGCACCGGGGTCACTGACCTGCAGACGGCAACCGTCGTCTTCGCCGGCAGCGATCCCTCGCTGACACCGACGGACACCAAGGCGATGAAGGGTCCGGTGCTCCAGTTCCCGGTCGCCTTCGGCGCGATCACCGTGTCCTACAACCTGCCCGGTGTCAAGAGCGGGCTCAAGCTCGATGGACCGACGCTGGCCAACATCTTCATGGGCAAGATCAAGACCTGGAACGATCCGGCGATCAGAGCGCTCAATCCGGGGCTGAATCTCCCCGGCACGGCGATCACGATCGTGCACCGCTCGGATTCCTCGGGCACGACTGCCGGCTTCACGACCTTCCTGTCTGATGTCAGTCCCGCGTGGAAGTCGTCGATCGGGGCCGGCGAGGACGTCAAGTGGCCGGTGGGCACCGGCGCGGCCAAGAACTCCGGCGTCGCGGCGGCGGTCAAGCAGACAACGGGCGCCGTGGGCTACGTGGAGCAGGCCTACGCGCTGGAGAACGGCTTCACCTACGCGTCGGTCAAGAACTCCGGCGGCAAGTACGTGCTGCCGACGATCGCCAATACCTCAGCGGCCGCCTCGGGGATCAAGGTTCCGCCGGACCTGGGGATCTCCACGATCGACTCGCCCAATCCGGCCGCCTACCCGATCGTCTCCCAGACGTTCCTGATGGCATACAAGGATCCGTGCAAGGACGGCGGCGCGAGCCGCGCCACGGCGAACGGCCTCAAGAAGTTCCTCACCTATGCGTTCGGTGCGGGACAGCAGACGCTCGGCTCGAGCGGCAATCAGCTCCCGTACGCGCCACTGCCAGCATCGCTGGCGAACAAGAACGACGCACAGCTGGCCAAGATGGTCTGCAACGGCTCGCCGATCTCCTGAGGCGACGCGGGTGCAAGGCAGCGCATTAGCGGCTCCCGGCGGCCGCTCGGTGTTCGAGCGGTCGCCGCTGCATCGTCTTCCGGACCGCGTCCTGCGGTGGGGGCTGACGGCACTGGCAGCCGCGATCCTGGCGCTGCTGGCCTACTTCTTCATCCGCCTGATCGGAGAGTCCGAGAAGGCGCTTAGCTCGTTCGGTCTGAGCTTCGTGTTCGGCAACGACTGGGACGTCTCGCGCAACATCTACCACGGCCTGCCGCTGGTCGTCGGCACGCTTATCACCTCGGCGATCGCGCTGGTGATCGGAGTTCCCGTGGCGGTCGCGACGGCGCTGTATGTGACCGAACTGTGCCCCCGCCGGGCCCGCGCACCGCTGTCGATGCTGGTCGATTTGCTCGCTGCGGTCCCCTCAGTGGTGTACGGGCTGTGGGGCTTCTTCGTACTCGGCCCCAAGCTCGTGCCGGCCGAGAAATGGTTTGCGAGCACGTTCTCGTTCATCCCGTTCATCGGCGGCTCGCCGCAAACCGTCAATGCCGCCGGCAACTACTTCATCGCCGGCCTGATCCTGGCGATCATGATCCTGCCGATCGTGTCGGCGATCTCGCGGGAGGTCCTGGCGACGGTGCCGGACGAGAACAAGGAGGCCGCGCTCGCGCTGGGGGCCACCCGGTGGGAGATGATCCGCATGGCGGTCCTCCCCCACGCCCGGCCGGGGATCACCGGCGGGGCGATGCTCGGCCTGGGGCGGGCGCTGGGAGAGACGATCGCGGTCGTGCTGGTGATCGGCAACGCGCCCACGATCGGTCGGCACATCTTCAGTCAGGGCTACTCGCTGGCGGCGGTGATCGCGAACGAGTTCGGCGAGGCGGCCAACACGCCGATCCACAAGTCCGCCCTGTTCGCCGCCGGGCTGGTCCTGTTCGTGCTGACGCTGATCGTCAACGTGATCGCCCGCTGGTTCGTCAGACGCGGGACGCGTGGAAATCGGAACCCGCATCGCGCCGTGGCATCGCCAGAAGCGGCATGAGCACACCGTCGTTTCCCCAGGTCAGCGCGGGTCGGCGCCGGACTGACAGGCTGATGCGCGGCCTGCTGATGGCAGCGACCGGCGTGGCGCTCGTGCCCCTGGTGCTGATCATCTACTACCTGCTCCACCGGGGGCTGCACGCCTGGAGCGGGAGCTTCTTCAGCACTGACCCGAACGGCAACTTCTTCGGCGATCCGGGCGGGATTCGCAGTGCGATCTTCGGCACGCTGGAGGTCGTCGGATTCGCGAGCGTGATCTCGATCTCGATCGGGATCGGGGTGGCGCTGTATCTGACCGAGTACGGCCGCGACTCGCGGTTCGCCGACGTCGTGCGCTACTTCGTCGATGTGATGACCGGCGTTCCCTCGATCATGTTCGGGCTATTCATCTACATCGTGCTGGTGGTCTCGCACGCCGGCGGCAGCGGTTTTGCGGGTTGGAAGGGGGCGCTCGCGCTGGCGCTGTTGATGCTGCCGATCGTGGTCCGCTCGGCCGAGGTCGTGTTGCTGCTGGTTCCCAGCAGCCTGCGGGAGGCCGCGCTGGCGCTGGGAGCCCCGCGCTGGCGGGTGGTCACCCGGGTCGTGCTGCCCACGGCGCTGCCCGGGCTGGTGACCGGATCGCTGCTGGCCGTGGCCCGGGGCATGGGTGAGACCGCGCCGTTGCTGTTCACGGTGTCGATCGCATTCGGATTGACGGGCAACCTCGGCGCCCAGATGAACACGCTGCCGGTGCAGATCTTCAACGACATCACCAACCCGCGGACAGCGGTCATCGATCGCGCCTGGGGAGCGGCGCTGACGCTGGTGGCGCTGGTCCTGATCCTCAACGTGATTGCGCGACTGATCGCGCGAAGGAGCCGCGTGACATGATCCCCCCAGAAACGAATATCAAGGAATCGTCGAACATGACAAGCTCCGGAGGGGCACAGCAGCCAGCGCTGCAAGCGCCGGACCTGTCGGCGCTCGGCGTCAAGGAGGGCATTGGCCACGCGGTCAGGGTGCAAGGGCTGCGCGCCTACTACGGCCAGCAGGAGGCGCTGAAGGGGATCGACATCGATTTCCCCGCCAACGAGGTGAGCGCCATCATCGGGCCGTCGGGGTGCGGCAAGTCGACGCTGATCCGGTGCATCAACCGGATGCACGAAGAGATTCCGGGCGCGCGGGCCCAGGGCAGCGTGACGCTCGACGGCACCAACGTGTACGGCGGCGGAGTCGACGTGACCTCGGTGCGACGGATGATCGGGATGGTGTTTCAGAAGCCAAACCCGTTCCCGACGATGTCAATCTTCGACAACGTCGCAGCCGGGCTGCGGCTCACCGGAACCAGGTCGGACAACCTTCGGGAGCGGGTTGATCGCGCGCTGCGGGCGGTAGGGCTCTGGGAAGAGGTCAAGAACCGCCTCGGCGAGCCGGGCACCGGGCTCTCCGGCGGCCAACAGCAGCGTCTGTGCATCGCCCGCACGATCGCCGTCGAGCCAGAGGTGATCCTGATGGACGAGCCCTGTTCGGCGCTGGATCCCATTGCCACACTCAGGGTGGAGGAGCTGGTCGACGAGCTCAAGGACCGCTATACGATCGTGATCGTCACCCACAACATGCAGCAGGCCGCGCGTGTGGCGAACACCACCGTGTTCATGCTCGACGGTGAGGTCGTGGAACACGCTCCCACCAACGACGTGTTCACGCATCCCTCCGACGAACGCACAGAGCGCTATGTGACCGGAAAATTTGGGTAGCTGATCGATGCCGGTGCAAGAGACAAGACACCAGTTTCGCGAGGATCTCAGAGAGCTCGAGCAGCAGGTGCTGGGCGGGCTCGATCTGGTGACCCAGCAGCTCGATCGGGCGCTCGAGTCAGTCAGCTTTCAGGACATCGAGCTGGCGACGATCGTGATCGCCAATGACGACCGGATCGACGGCCGCTATCTCGAGGTCCACCAGGGAATCTTGTCGCTGCTGGCCCGGCAGGCCCCGGTTGCCGGCGACCTGCGGATCGTGGCCGCGCTGTTGCACGTGATCCGCTGCATCGAGCGAATGGGCGACCAGTGCGTCAACATCGCCAAGCTGGTGCCGCTCTCGGGCTACGAGTCGCCCAAGGACAAGGACCTGCTCGACGCGCTCGAGCGGATGGGCCAGTGCGCCCGCTCCCAGGTCGCCGAGGCCAAGGAGGCGCTGAGCTCCCGCAACGTCGACCTGGCACAGGACCTCGGGCGGCAGGACGCCGAGATCAACCGGCTCAATCGGGCGATCTTCAGGCGCGCGGTGGAGATCGGAGACGATCCCGACGTCCGCGAGTGGGGGATGTTCATGATTCTGGTCGCCCGCTGCCTGGAGCGGATCGGCGACAACACGGTGGATATCGCCGAACAGGTGGTATTCATCGTCACCGGGCTGTTCCGCGAGTTCCACGACGCGTCGACGCCCAGCGACACCGCGCACGCGACCTAGACCCGCGCTCAGCCCGCCGGACCCACCGGCTGGCGCCGGTGCAGGACCACGAGCGCCGTGGCGACCGCCACCGCGGCCGCCACGAGCCCGATCAGGAGCGGGGTGTTCGAGCTGCCGCCGCCCGAGCTGGACGCCCCGGGCACGCCGGGAACGCCCTCGATGGGGCGCCCGGAAGCCGAGGCCAGCTTGGCCACCGCGACGATCGCAGCCTGGGCGAGGTCCGTGCTCGACTTCCCCGCCGGCGGGTGCAGCGCGCCGACGGCCTGCTTGGCCGGCGCAGCGAGCCCCTGGGTTCCGTAGCCGTTGTGCATCACCACCAGCAGCGGCTGCTTTCCGTTGAAGCTGATCTCCTGGTCCAGGAAATCGGCGTACTGCTGGGGCTTGCCGAACAGCGACGGGATCACGCCCAGATCGGTGGGTGCCTGGATCAACGCGACCTTGATCGGAAAGCCAGCCCGCTTGGTCGCCGCGGTCTCTGCGTTGAGGGTCCGCTGAGCCGCGGTCGCGGTCGGTGCATAGGGATAGAAGACGTTCTGCCCCAGCAGCGTGTCGCTGGCGGGGTCCCCATCGGCGAACGCGCCCGCTGGGATGAGCAGGCTCAAGAGCAGCACGGCGGGCAGGATGCGCCACAAGCGGGTCCCCATCGGGACATTATCCTCAGCGTGTCGTGGCCCCGCAGAAGTCCAAGCGCAGCTCGCGCAAGCGCCGCAACCGCACTTCGGTGCCGCGCGCGGCGGTCTCCACCAGGCGCGACGAGCGCGCCGAGCGGCGCGCGGACGCAGCCCGGGAGCTCCGGCGCGGACGGCGCCAGCTGGGTCGTGAGGGGAGCCGTCCCGAGAGCCCCTTCGGGGGCCTGCCGGTCTCGGAGATCGCGATCCTGATCGGGATCGTGGGCGCGGTGATCGGGTTCATCCAGGGGGGCGGCCCGGTGGTGATCGTGGCGCTCGTCGTGTGCGCGCTCGGCGTGCTCGAGATCTGCGGTCGCGAGCATTTCTCCGGCTACCGCTCGCACACGATCTCTGCTGGCCGCGATTCCCTCGCTGGGGGCCGAAACCGCGATCGTCGCGATCTTCGGCGCGCCCAGCCACCGGCTCCTGCTGCTGGTGGTCGTGGTGCCGCTGTACGCGCTGCTGTTCTGGTTGCTGCGCCGGAGGTTCCTGGCCGCCAGGCAGGCGCGAGTGGCACGCCCGCCGACCCCGTAGACCGGCCGGGCTCAGCGGGAGACGGCCACCGCCACCGGGTAGCTGCCCACCTTGATCCGTGCCCGCACCCGTCCCGTGCGGGTGTTCAGCAGCGCGACCTTGCCGCCGTATGTGCCCACCACGAGCGCCGTCGTCGTACCCGGGACGCGCGAAATCGCCGTCGGGTAGGAGTACGCGCCTACCGACACCGGGCGTCCTGCCCGTCCGCGGCGAACGTCGACCGGGGTGACGTTTCCGGAGATCGTGTTCGCCACCCAGGCGGTCTTGTCGGTGGGGATCAGCACCGCCGAGGGCGAGTATCCGACCGGGATTGCCGCCCCCGCTCGTCGAGTCGCGGTGTCGATCGGAGTGACCGAGTCTCGGTCGCCGCTGACCACCTCGATCCTCGCGCCATCGGGTGTGATCGCCAGCGCATTGGGCGCCTGGCCGACGCGGATCGGGCGCCCCGGTTGGGCGTCGGCGCTGTCGATCGGGGTCACGGTGCTGGCCGCGTAGCTGGCCACGTAGGCGGTGGCGCCGCCCGGGGCGATGGCGATCGCCGAGGGATAGGAACCGACCGGTATCGGCGCTCGCGCGCGCTGTGAGGCGACGTCGATCGGCGTCACCGCCGCGCCGCCCCAGTCGAGCACGTAGGCGGTCCTGCCATCCGGCGTCAGCGCGATCGACCTGGGATCCGACCCGACCGCGATCGGGGCACCGGGATGGTTGGTGGCGGTGTCGATCGGGGTCACCGAATCGGACCCGCTGTTGACGACGTAGGCGGTGCGGCCGTCGGGGGTGATGGCGATCGCCCGCGGGTCTGAGCCGACCGGGATCGGTTTGCCCGCCTTGCGGGTGTGGGCGTCGATCGGGGTGACGGCGTTCGAGCCGCTGTCGACCACGTAGGCGGTGCGGCCGTTGGGCGTGGTGGCGATCGCCGCCGGGTGCGAGCCGACCCGGATCGCCGATCCCGCCTTGGCGGTCGTAAGTGAAATCGGGGTGACGCTGGCGGAGGCGGAGTTGGCGACGAAGGCTGTCGCGCCGGTGCGCGGGTTGCGGCGCGCGGGGCGCCGCCTGCGCGGCGCTGAGTGCGTGAGGTATGGCCGCCAGGCCGCGAGACGCGCCCGGGGTCGGCCGCCGAACACGTCGTTGAGCGGCTGGGCGTAGCGGTCGTTCTTGGTCAGCGTGGGAAGCCCGAGCGCCGCCTCGATCGTTCGGAGCAGGCTGTAGTGCGTGTAGCGGACGTGGGAGACGAACCCGGCGCGGACTCCGGTGGACCCGAGGACGATCGTGGGCACCAGCTGCGGCGGGTGCTCGTGGTCATAGGCATCCTCGTCGAAGGTGATGATCGCCAGCGACCGCTGCGTGCGCCAGGCGGGCGAGACCAGGATGCTGCCAAGCGTCCGCGCGAGGAAGCGATCGCCGGCCCTGATCCCGCATCCCTCCATGTCGTCGCAGTCGTCGGCCCCCACCCAGGCGAAGTTGGGCGTGGTCGCGGTGCTGGCCAGGTCTGCCTGCATTTCCTCAAGCGGGACGTCGTGGGCCGCGCAGTACGCGGGGCGGTCGCGCACCTGGGGGAAGTACAGGAACGGCAGATCGTCGTTCCAGTAGTAGCCGTGGACGGTGTCGTCACACGGTCCGGCAGCGTTCTCCAGGTAGGCCTTCCACTTCTCGTGGGCGGCGTCGATCAGGTCTCCGATCTGGCGGGCCCTGACCGTGAAGCGCGGATTGATCTCCAGGGGATCGGTGAGTGGGATCCCGAACACCCCGCCGGCCGACAGCGCGAGGTAGTTGCCGTCGCTGGGGTGCTCCTCGGCGAACAGATTCGACAGAAGGCTGGCGTGCGGCAGGAGGCTGTTCAGATACGGGGCCTGCCGCCGGTTGCCGATCACCGCGCGCAGGCCCTGGTTCTCGAACATGAACATGAACACGTGGTCAAACCGCGGGATGTGCGCGGCGGGTGGCGTCAGCCGCGGCGGCGCCTTCACCGGCGCGCCGACCGTGAAGCGCAGCCCGCCGGCGACCGCTCGGTTGTATCCGGTGATCGGAGCGTTGGGGCCGTCGAAGTTCCTGAGCGACGTCACCAGGCGGACGACGATCCGCGCTGCGACCGCGTTGTGCGGGATGGTGCCGGAAACCGTCCTGCGCGCGAGGGCGGGCTTGCGCGTGCGTCCAACCGGCCCGATGATCGCGTGAGCGAGCGTTGTGCCCCTTGCCGAGAGGAACGTGGCGGTCACCGACGCTGCGCTGGTGGCGGTCCCGCCCAGCCAGCCGGACAGGCGATAGCGCGCTCCGCGGCGCAGCGAGGGTGAGCGCAGAGACACGCGTTGGCGCAGGAGCGCCGTCCCGCCGGGGCCACCCGCGAACAGCCTGCCGCGGAAGGCACGATTGCTCGCAAAGCGCGCGGTGCCGTGCCCGACTACCGTCGGCAGGCCCGCGCGCACCTGCCAGCCGGGGATCGTGACGCTGTCCCAGCCCTGCACCGACACGGCACCAGCGCGCCCGGCGCCGTTGACGAGCAGGTGGGCGGACACGTGCCGCGCTGCCGCCGAAGCGGGTGCGGCCGCCGCGAGAGCGACGAGGGTCGGGATCACGATCGGGCGCAGGCGGGGCATCGGGCGCCGGAACATACCGTCCCGCGCAAGCGCGCGGGGTCAGTGGCCGATCCGCGCGGGCGTGCCCTGGGGGCTTTCGGCGTCGGATACGGGCGCCGCGGTCACCGGCAAACGGAGTGTGAACACCGCGCCGCCGTCGGGCGCATTGGCGACAGTGGCGCTCCCGCCGTGCTGCTCGGTGACCTGCCGGACGATCGCCAACCCCAGGCCGCTGCCCTGCTTTCCGCGCGAGTTGGTGCCGCGGAAGAAACGGTCGAATACATACGGGAGGTCCTGCTCGTCGACACCCGGCCCGTGGTCGCGGACCCGGAGGCCTTCGCTGTCGACGGTTACCTCGATCGTTGCGCCGGGCGGCGAATGACGCGCGGCGTTGTCCAGCAGGTTGTTGATCGCCCGGCCCAGGCGTGCGGGCACGCCGTCGATGGTCACCGGCTGCAGGTTGGCCTGGATCTCGATCTCCGGGGCGTTGCGTCGCGAGCGCGCGATCGACTCGGCGGCGATCCCGTCGAGTCGCAGATCCTCAGCGGCGAAGCCGGGCTCGTCGCCGCGGGCCAGCTCGATCAGGTCTGCGACCAGCGCGCTCAGCTCCTCGCTCTGTTCGACCACGTCGGCCAGCAGGCGCCGGCGGTCCTCGGGGTCCAGCTCGCCGCCTTCGAGCAGGACTTCGATGTTGGTCCGCAGGCTGGTCACCGGGGTGCGCAGCTCGTGCGAGGCGTCGGCCACCAGCTGGCGCTGGGCCCGCACGGAGTCGTCAAGCTCGGCGCGCGAGCCCTCGAGGCGATCGAGCATCGAGTTGAAACGTGTCGCCAGCTGACCCACCTCGTCGTCGGCGTGGACTCGGATGCGGCTCGAGAGATCGTCGGTCTCGCTGATGTGCTGCGCCGCCTGGGCCACTTCGGCCAGCGGCGCGAGCACGCGACGGCCGGCCAGCCGGCCAAGTGCCGCCGCCAGTGCGATCCCGCCCAGGAACACGATCAGGAGCACCAGGCGCATGTGGGAAAGGGTGTTGTCGACGGCGTTGAGTGGACGCGCGAGCTGGATCGCCGCGGCCACGGTCTGGCCACCAAGCGACACGTAGCTCGGGAAGGTCAGCACCCGGAGGTGGCTGTTGCCCACATGCACGTCGCTGTAGAACGAGCCGCGCTGGTCGCGGGCGATCTCGAGCGTCTGCGCGCTCGTGGGGAGGGCGAGGTCGCCGACGTCGGAGTAGGACTGGCCGTTCGCGGTCACGATGTCCACGTACGGAGTGGGGCCCCCCGCGCTCGCGGGGATGCTGGGCAGCCGCGAAGGGAGCGTCTGGGTCTGCTCGATCACCTGCTGCTGCGCGCGCAGAGCGCTGTCGACCTGACCGCGCAGCTGATCCCGGACGACCAGATACGAGACGAGCACCGCGATCAGGATCGCCGCCGCGACCGAAGCCGCCGCGATCAGGGCGATTCTGCGGCGCAACGGCACGCCAGGGCCTCCGGGTCAGTCTCGAAGCACGTAGCCGACTCCTCGGACCGTATGCAGCAGCCGCGGCTCGCCGCCCGCTTCGGTCTTGCGACGCAGGTAGCCCATGTAGACGCCGAGCGCGTTCGAAGTGGGTCCGAAGTCATAGCCCCACACGTTCTCGAAGATCGTCGATCGGGTCAGCACCTGCCGGGGGTGGCGCAGGAACAGCTCGAGCAGAAGGAACTCGGTGCGCGACAGCTCGACCAGGCGGTCACCGCGGTAGACCTCGTGTGCGACCGGGTCGAGCACCAGGTCGGCGTAGCGCAGCGTCTCGCCCTCACCGGCGCCGTCGCCCGACCGCCGCAGCAGGGCGCGCAGCCGCGCTTGCAGCTCGCGGAGCGCGAACGGCTTGACCAGGTAGTCGTCGGCGCCGACGTCGAGTCCTTCGACCCGGTCGTCGATCGCGTCCCGCGCGGTCAGCATCAGGACCGGGGTCCGATCGCCCGCCTTGCGAAGCCTGCGACAGACCTCGAGGCCGTCGAGCTTGGGCATCAGGATGTCGAGGATCACCGCATCCGCCGGCTGATGTGCGAGCGCGTCCAGCGCCTGCTCGCCGTCGGCGGCAAGCGTAACCTCGTGGTTCTCGAGCCGCAGCGCGCGCTCGAGGGCCCGCCGAACGGCAGGCTCGTCGTCGACCACCAATACGCGTGCCATGCGCAGATGATGCCGCGCGCGCGTAAATGTTGGTGAAGAAGGGCCTGCAGGCGGGCTGCGCCCGGGCATCGGCACAATCAACCCGTGCCCCAGGACAAGCTTCGCACCTACAAACGAAAACGCGATTTCGCCAGCACCTCCGAACCGGCGGGCGATCGCACAGCGGCGACCGACGTAGACGGCGGACGGTTCGTCGTGCAGGAGCACCACGCGACCCGGCTTCACTGGGACCTGCGGCTCGAGCACGACGGAGTGCTGGCGTCGTGGGCGATCCCCAACGGGATCCCGCCCGACCCGGCCGAGAACCGCCTCGCGGTCCACACCGAGGACCACCCGCTCGAGTATCTCGATTTCGAGGGAGACATCCCCGCCGGCGAGTACGGCGCGGGGACGATGCGAATCTGGGACAGCGGGACGTACGAGACCCACCTGTTCGACGAGCACAAGGTCGAGGTCACCTTCCACGGCGAGCGACTCCGCGGACGCTATGGGCTGTTCCCGATCGGCCGCGATCCGGAGACGGCCAAGGACTGGATGATCCATCGCATGGATCCGCCCGCGGATCCCCAGCGCGCGCCGATGCCCGAGCGGATCCTGCCGATGCTCGCCGGGGCCGGCACGCTCGACACGCTGCCCAAGCCGCACCGGCAATGGTCATTCGAGGTCAAGTGGGACGGGGTGCGGGCGATCGCCTACGCGCAGCCCGGGCGGTTGCGGCTCGAGAGCCGCAACCTGCGCGAGATCACCAACGGGTATCCCGAGGTCCGCGGGCTCCTGCGCGACCTCGGCATGCGCGAAGCCGTGTTCGACGGCGAGCTGGTGGCGTTCGACGGCGCCGGGCGCCCGAGCTTCGAGCGCCTCCAGCGCCGGATGCACGTGACCGCTCCTGGCGCGGTCAAGCGGCTGGCGACGAGCACCCCCGTCGTGTACGCGATCTTCGACCTCCTCTACCTCGACGGGCGCGATCTGATGGAGCTGCCCTACGAGCAGCGGCGTGAGCGCCTCGAGCAACTGGGCTTGAGCGGCCCCGCCTGGCGCGTCCCCGCGGCCCATCCGGGACAGGGAGTCCGCCTCCTGGAGGCAACCCGGGCCCAGGGCCTCGAGGGCCTGGTCGCCAAGCGGCTGAACTCCCGCTATGAGCCTGGTCGCCGCACCGGGGCGTGGGTGAAGATCAAGCACACCCGCCGTCAGGAACTGGTGATCGCCGGCTGGCTGCCGGGTGAGGGGAGGCGCACCAGACGGATCGGGGCGCTGTTGATGGGCTATTACGAGGATGTCGACGGCGAGCGCAAGCTGCGCTGCGCCGGACGCGTCGGCACCGGCTTCACCGACCGGACGCTCGACGAGCTGGCCGCCAGGCTCGGGCCGCTGCGGCGTGACGGTTCGCCCTTCGATCCGTCGCCGAAGCTGCCGCGCAACGCGGTGTTCGTTGAGCCCAGGTTGGTGGCCGAGATCGAGTTTCGTGAATGGACTTCGGAGGGGGTGATGCGGGCGCCCTCCTACAAGGGACTGCGCGACGACCGGCCGGCGATCGAGGTCACCCGCGAAGCCGATGGGGAACGGGTGGCTGCGCACGAGGATCCCGAGGTCGACGATCCAGCGCAGGACGCGACGCCGGAGTCGCTGTTTGACGAGGTGCAGCGGCTCCCGGACGGGTCAATCGCGGTGCTCGCGGACGGTCGCCGGCTGAAGGTGTCCAACTGGGACAAGGCCCTGTTCCCGCAGACCGGCTTTACCAAGGGCGACCTGATCGCCTACTACGCCCGCATCGCCCCGTCGGTGCTGCCGCACCTACGCGACCGCCCGCTGACGCTCAAGCGCTATCCCAACGGCGTCGACGAACCCCACTTCTACGAGAAGCAGTCCCCCTCGCATCGCCCCGAGTGGGTCCAGACGGCGAAGATCGGTTCGATCAACTACACCCTGGCTCAGGATCGCCCCACGCTGATCTGGCTCGCCAACCTCGCCGACGTCGAGCTCCATACCTCGCTGTCGTTGGCCCAGCGGCCGGACCGGCCGACGATGCTCGTGTTCGACCTCGACCCGGGCGCGCCGGCCGGGGTGGTGCAGTGCTGTGAGGTCGCCCTGGTGCTGCGCGGCATGTTCGGCCAGCTCGGATTGGAGAGCGTGGTCAAGACTTCGGGCTCGAAGGGGATGCAGATGTACGTGCCGCTCAACGGACCGGTCACCTATGAGCAGACCAAGCCGTTCGCGCGCCGGGTCGCCGAGGTGCTCGAGCAGCGGATGCCCGAGCTCGTCGTGTCCCGGATGACCAAGCGGCTGCGGAAGGGCAGGGTGCTCGTCGATTGGAGCCAGAACGACGACCACAAGACAACCGTGACCGTCTACTCGGTTCGCGCGCGCGAGCGGCCCACGGTCTCGGCCCCGGTCTCATGGGACGAGGTCTCGGCCTGTCGCGACGCCGCCGACCCGGAGCTGCTGACGTTCGACACCGCGCAGATGCTCGCGCGCCAGGACCGCCACGGCGACCTGTTTGCGCCGCTGCTGAGCCTCAAGCAGCGGCTGCCCGCGCTCGGGTGATGGAACGGCCTCGCTCGGCCTCTCGAGCGCGCATGTAAACGAATCGTGAAGCCAAAGGGGATTGACGACGAGTCGCGATCTTGAAGATATTTAGGATTGACCTCGAGAGATGGACCCAATCACGCTTCGCAACAGGCTGTTGGTCGCCACCGGGATGTGGAAGGAGGCAACCGGTGAGCCTCTGCCGCGCCTCGCGCCCGGCGACCCGGCCGATCAGATCGAGGCCTTCGAGCTGCAGCTGGTGGATCGCCTGTGGGAGAGCGCCACGCCCGAGAACGCCCGTGAGGTCGCCGACCGGACCTGGGATCTCGTGCACGATCGAGCCGATGACGATCCCGTCAAGCAGCGCGTTGTCGAGTGCCACGAGGCGCTGGCGCGGATGACCCGCCTCGGCGACTGAGTGGGGCGGGCCGCACGGTTGCCGCCGATGCGCCACCAACGCCACTACACAGTGTCGGAGGCACACGCCGCGATGGGGTGGGTCGCGGAGCGCGTCGGATGGGTCCGTCACGCACACGCGCAGCTGGTGGAGCTGGGCTCCCGCGCCCGGGAGGCAATCGAGGCGCTCGACGTGAACTCCGGCGGCTCGTACCCGGGCCGGGAGGTGGCGCATGCGCTCGTCGAGCTCAGCCGAGCGGTCGGCGAGCTGGAAGCGGTCGACATCGTGCTGCGCGACTTCGAGCGCGGGCTGGTGGACTTCCCGGCGATTCGAGACGGTGACGAGGTCTACCTGTGCTGGCTGGTCGACGAGGAGGACACGATCGGGTTCTGGCACGAGCCAGAGGCGGGGTTCGCCGGGCGCCGCCCGCTGTAGGCGGAATTCGCGCGCCGCCGCCGCGGTAGCCGATCAGGGGATGACCGGGGGCGCCTCTTCCTCGGGGACCGCCTCCGTGTTCTGCGGCAGTCCGGCCGCCTCGTAGGCCTCCACCTGGTCGAGCGTCTCGTGCTCGAGCAGCGCCGCGACCAGCGCGTCGAGGTTTGACCGGTGCTCGGAGAGCGTCTCGGTCGCCTCCTCGTGCGCGGACTCGATGATCCGCCGCACCTCCTCGTCGACGAGCCGCTGGGTCTGTTCGGAGGTCTCGCTGGCTCCCGGTAGCAGCGGCGAGGTGCCGTCGGCGGGGATCACCGCCACCGGGCCGATCGCGCGGCTCATGCCCCACCGTCCGACCATGTGGCGGGCGATCCTGGTCAGCTGCTGGATGTCGGACTCGGCGCCGGTGGTGACATCGCCGAACACCACTTCTTCGGCCACGCGCCCTCCGAGCGCGACCTTGATCTGCGCGATCAGATGGCGCTCGTCGAAGTTGAATCGGTCGGCGTCCGGGGCCGAGAAGGTGACCCCCAGCGCCTGACCGCGGGGGATGATCGAGACCTTGCGGACAGGATCCGCGCCGGGTGTGAGCATGCCCATGATCGCGTGTCCGGCCTCGTGGTAGGCGGTGCGGCGGCGGTCCTCCTCGGTGAGCATCACCTTGCGCGCCGCGCCCAGCACGATCCGTTCGAGCGCGTCAGTGAAGTCCTGGCGGGCGACCTTTTCGTGGCCGCGCTTGGCCGCCAGCAGCGCCGCCTCGTTGGCCACATTGGCCAGATCGGCACCGACCATGCCCGGCGTCGACGCCGCGATCGCACCGAGGTCGACGTCATCGGCGAGCGGGACCGAGCGCGTGTGAACCTTGAGGATCGCCTCCCGCCCGGCTCGGTCAGGTGGCGAGACGACGACGCGGCGATCGAAGCGGCCCGGTCGCAGCAGCGCCGGGTCGAGCACCTCGGGCCGGTTTGTGGCGCCGAGCACGATGACGCTCTCGCGGGGGCTGAAACCGTCCATCTCGGTGAGGATCTGGTTGAGCGTCTGCTCGCGCTCGTCGTGACCACCGGAGATGTTGGGACCTCCGGCCGCGCGGGAGCGCCCCACGGCATCGAGCTCGTCGATGAAGATGATCGCGGGCGCGGCCTGCTTGGCCTGGGCGAAAAGATCACGCACGCGCGAGGCGCCGACGCCCACGATCATCTCGACGAACTCCGAGGCCGACATCTGAAAGAACGGGACGCCGGCCTCGCCCGCGACCGCGCGCGCCAGCAGCGTCTTCCCCGTCCCAGGCTGTCCGCTGAGCAGGACGCCGCGGGGGATCCGGGCGCCCAGCTTCAGATACTTGTCCGGGGTCCTGAGGAAGTCCACGATCTCGGTCAGCTCGTCCTTGGCCTCGTCGATCCCGGCCACGTCCTCGAAGGTGACGTGCTGGTCAGACGCCTCGACCCGACGGGCGCGCGAACGCCCGAACGACATCAACCCACCGGCGCCGGCCCCGCCGGCGGCGCGGCGCATGAAGAACACGATCAGCGCGATCAGGAATATCGTCGGGCCGAAGCCGAAGATCAGGCTCTCCAGCAACGACGGGCCGCTGCTGGGGTTCTGGGCTTCGATCGTCACGCCCTCGTTCTGGAGCAGCTTCGAGAGCTCCTGGTTGTTGGCAAACGAGGGGACCTGGGTGGCGAAGTTGGTCGACTGCTGCGCGCTCTTGTCGTTGGCGGGGTACTTGATGGCCTTCTTGAACGTGCCCTGGATGGCATCGCCGGTGGAGGAGATCTCCTTGACGTTGCCGTCCTTGACCTGGGTCAGGAAGGTGGGGCTGTAGGGAATCCGGATCGGAGCGTTGGGCTTCAGTGCCTGCGAGGAGATCCACAGGTTGAGCCCCAGCAGGACAACGACGAACGCCGCGATCCACCAACGCGACCGTGAGGGCCCCGGAGGACGGCCGCCGCCTTGAGCGCCGCGGCCATCGGGGGCGGGCGTGACTCGCCAGCCGGGCGTCCGCTGGGGCGGAGTCGGCGGCGGGCGATCTCGTGGCGGCGGTGCTCGCCGTGTGGGCTGATCGGCCATCGACTGATTGTGGCAAGGGTATGCACCCGGCGTGGCTGTTTCGTCACAAAGACTTAGATCGAATCGAGTAACGACCTGAACATCTCGGCGCCGTGGACCCCCGCGCCGACGGCGCCAGCGCGCGCGGCCAGCCAGCGATCCGAGGTGACCACCCGCACCAGGTCCGGGCGTGGCTCGTTGCGCAGACGGCGCATGATCTCGTCATCGGCGGCGTCGCGCTTGGCCCGCGGGGCGTGGGCAATCTCGATCACCGTCGAGCGAATCGGGGGCGAGGGCTTGCGCTCGAACACCACCACCACGTCCTCGCCCTCGGCAGCCGCCCACCGCTCGAGCAGATCCACGAGCCTGAGCATCGCCGCGTCGCGGTCCTTCCACCATCCGTCGGGGCGCGATCCGATCACGTTCATCCCGTCGATCAGCCAGCGCATCACTCCTCCTCGCGTGGTGGGCGGCGCTCACGCTTTCGCTGCGCCTGGCGGCGCTTGCCGGCCAGCCGCCGATCCACCGATTCGCCCGTAGGCCGGGTCGGGCGCCGCGGCCGGGTGGGTGTGAGCGCCGCCGACAGGCGGCTTGCCAGGCGCTCCAGCGCCAGCTCCCGGTTGCGGGTCTGGCTGCGGGCATCCTGCGCGATCGCTACCACCCGCGGGCCGAGCCGGGCGATTATCTGGTCTTTCTGCTCGTCAGTGAGCGCGTTTGAGGCGGTCACGTCAAACGACGCCTCGATCCGGCTTTCGGTCGTGTTGGCGTGCTGCCCGCCGGGGCCCGAGGAGCGCGAAGCGCGAACCTCGACCTCTGCGAGCGGAATCGCGGTCGTCCCGCGCAGAGGCATTGGATCGTCCATTGGACGCCAGATGATGACCGCGCAGCCGCGCCGAGCGTCCGACGGCGCTCGGGCACGGCTCTTGCACCCCGGCCGCCGAGAGTGGACGATGCCGTCGGTCGTGCTACCGTGCCGCGCGACAGGCCGCTTGGAGCGTCAAGCGGGGACAAGCAGGGTGCAGGTCTCGGGGTAGTTAGAACCTCCGCGAGCAGCACTTCGAAGCTACGGAGGGGAGACTCCCATGGCTACCGGAACAGTCAAGTGGTTCAGCGACGAAAAGGGCTTTGGCTTCATCACGCCCGATGAGGGCAGCCGGGACCTGTTCGTCCACCATTCGAACATCCAGTCCGACGGCTATCGCTCGCTCGCGGAGGGCGCGAAGGTGTCCTACGAGGAGGAAGCCGGGCCCAAGGGTCCGAAGGCGATCAACGTCCAGAAGCTCTAGACGCCAGCGGGCGCCGGCCGGGCTGCGGAGCCCGTTCTGAGCCCGCCACCGGTATCGATTCGGCCGGAGATCGGCCGCGATGGCTGACTGGGTCACGATCTCGTCGCTGGCGACCGCCGGCGGCACGCTGGTGCTCGCGGTGGCCACGTTCAGCTCGGTGAAGTCGGCCAATCGCTCCGCGCGAGTCGCCGAGCGTTCGCTGCTGGCCGGTGTGCAGCCGGTGCTGATTCCATCGCGCGAGGACGATCCTATGGAGCGATTGAACTTCGGCGACGGGCAGGTCGTCACGGTCCCCGGCCACGGAGGCGCGGTCGTCGTCGACACCCGCGTGATCTACTTCGCGCTCGCGCTGCGCAACGGAGGATCCGGGCTGGCGGTGCTGCACGGCTGGCGCGTGCAGCCGCGATTGTCTTCCAACGAGCGCCCCGGCCTCGACGAGTTTCACCGCCAGCAGCTCGACCTCTACATACCGGCCGGTGACAGCGGCTACTGGCTGGGCGCGATGCGCGACCCGAGCGAGCCCGCCTTCGACGCGGTCCGCCGGGCCGAAAACGCCGGCGAGCTATTGCATCTCGATCTGTTGTACGGCGACTACGAGGGCGGACAGCGCACGATCGCTCGGTTCGTGCTGGCGCCCTGGCCGGAGGACCAGCAAGTCGTGGGGCGACGGGCGTACGTGATCAGGTACTGGAACGTCGATCGGGACGATCCCCGCTGACGTCCTCGTCGTCGCTGGCGCGGTCCTTGGCGCCCTCCTCCTCGCCACGTGCTTCGCGGCCCTCGTCGCCCTCCGCCTCGTCGGCTTCCCGGTCCTCCCCGGGCACGACCGCACCGGGCACCGACTCATCGTGCTGCTTTGCCCGCCAGTCGGCGCGAACCGATTTGATCTCATCCTCGACCCGCTCGGTCTCGCGACTCAGGTCGTCGATCTCCTTGCCGAGCTTGCGCGACAGCCGTTCGTGGTCTTCTTGTGGCGCCATTGGTTTGAGTTTCACCGTTGTGAGCAAGGATCAAACCGATACGACATCTGTGAGGGGTAGTATCGGTTACATAAGGGGTGGTAAGCAGGTGAAGCGCATGGATAGGGAAGTTCCCAGATGACGAAGGCCATCGAGGAACGCGAGCGGGTCATCATTCGCTTTGCCGGCGACTCAGGCGACGGGATCCAGCTGACCGGCGGCCGGTTCACCGACGCGACTGCCGTGATCGGTAACGACCTCGCGACGCTTCCGAACTTCCCGGCCGAGATTCGTGCTCCCGCGGGGACGCTGGCTGGCGTCTCGGCGTTCCAGATCCATTTCGCGTCGCGCGACATCCTCACCCCCGGCGACGAGCCAAACGTGTTGGTGGCGATGAATCCGGCTGCCCTGAAGGCGAACATCGCCGAGCTCGGCCGCGGCGCGACGATCATCGTCAACGAGGACGCGTTCACCAAGCGAAACCTGGACAAGGCCGGCTACGCGGCAAACCCGCTCGAGGACGGCTCGCTCGATGCCTACCGGGTGCACAGGATCCCGATGAGCGCGCTGACCACCCGCGCGGTCGAGGAGGTGGAAGGCGCCGGTACGCGCGACGCGAGCCGAGCCAAGAACCTGTTCGCGCTCGGCGTGCTGTCGTGGATGTACGGCCGCCCCACTGACGTCACCAAGCGGTGGATCGAGAAGAAGTTCGCGCGCACCCCGGTGGTCGCCGAGGCCAACCTTGCAGCGTTCAACGCCGGCTGGTCGTTCGGCGAGACCACCGAGCTGCTCGACGTCCAGTACCACGTGGCCCCCGCGACCGACGTGGCCCCCGGCGTGTACCGCAACGTCAACGGGACCACGGCGCTGGCGCTCGGGCTGATCGCCGCGAGCGTCCGCAGCGGCCTGCCGCTGGTGCTCGCCAGCTACCCCATCACCCCAGCGTCCGAGCTGCTGCACGAGCTCTCCCGGCACGCCAAGATCGGCGTGGCCACGATCCAGGCCGAGGATGAGATCGCCGCCGCCGGGATGGCGCTCGGCGCCGCCTTTGGCGGCCGGCTCGGCGTGACCGCCACGAGCGGTCCGGGGATGGACCTCAAGGCCGAGACGATCGGGCTGGCGGTGGCGCTCGAGCTGCCGATGATCGTGATCGACGTACAGCGGGCAGGGCCCTCCACCGGGATGCCGACGAAGACCGAGCAGTCAGACTTGCTGATGGCGCTTCACGGCCGCCACGGCGAGTCGCCGCTGCCGGTGCTCGCTCCGACGACGGCCGGCGGGTGCTTCGACGCCGCGTTTGAAGCCGCCCAGATCGCGATCCGCTACCGCACGCCGGTGATCGTGCTGTCGGATACGTTCCTGGCCTCCTCCTCGGAGCCGTGGCGGATTCCGGACGTGTCGGCGCTGCCGGCGATCGATCCCGCGTTCTCGTCGCCTGCCGACGATGGCCACGAGTTCATGCCCTACCAACGCGACGATCGGCTGGCGCGGCCCTGGGCGATCCCCGGTACTCCCGGTCTTCAGCACCGGATCGGCGGGCTCGAGAAGGCCGACCGCACGGGCAACATCTCCTACGACGGCACCAATCACGAGCGGATGACACAGCTTCGGGCGCAGAAGGTCGCGGGGATCGCGGACGAGATCCCGCCGCTGACGGTCGAGTCCGAGCCTGGTGCGAACCTGCTGGTGCTCGGCTGGGGCTCGACCGAGGGGGCGATCCGGGCCGGGGTGAGCCGCGCCCGGGAAGCCGGCTGCAAGGTCGCGTGCGCCCAGCTGCGCCATCTCAATCCGCTTCCGAGCAACACCAGAGACGTGCTGCGCTCGTTTGAGCGAGTGCTGGTCCCCGAGCTCAACACCGGCCAGCTGGCCCAGATCCTGCGGGCGGAGTATCTGGTCGACGTCGAGTCGTTCTGCAAGGTGCAGGGCCAGCCGCTGTTCGCCGCCGAGGTTGTGCGGGAGATCGAGGAACGCCAGTGAGCCAGACACCCGGAGCGTGGGAGCGCCAGTGAGTGCGATACCCGGAGCCTGGGAGCGCCCATGAGTGCCACGCTGAGCAAGGCCGACTTCCAGTCCGACCAGGAGACCCGCTGGTGCCCGGGCTGCGGTGACTACGCGGTGCTGTCGGCGGTGCAGCAGTTCATGCCCGAGCTGGGCATTCCGCCCGAGCGGATCGTGTTCATCACCGGGATCGGCTGCGCGGGACGGTTCGCCTACTACATGGACACCTACGGGATGCACGGCATCCACGGCCGCGCCCCGGCGCTGGCCACCGGGCTCGCGAGCGCACGCGAGGATCTCTCGATCTGGGTGGTCACTGGCGACGGCGACTCGCTGTCGATCGGGGGCAACCACCTGATCCACGCGCTGCGGCGCAACGTTCCGCTCAAGATCCTGCTGTTCAACAACCAGATCTACGGGCTCACCAAGGGACAGGCATCGCCCACTTCGGAGATCGGCAAGATCACCAAGTCGACCCCGTTCGGGGTCGCCGACCATCCCTTCAACCCGATCGCGCTGGCGCTCGGGGCCGAGGCCACGTTCGTCGCCCGGACAATCGACCGCGATCGCCACCATCTGACCGAGGTGCTCCGAGCCGCCGCTCAGCACGAGGGTGCGGCGCTGGTGGAGATCTACCAGAACTGCCCGGTGTTCAACGACGGCGCGTTCGCCGCGGTGACTGACAAGGAGCTCCGGGACGTCAACCAGATCCGGTTGGAGACGGGCAAGCCGATTCGCTTCGGACCCAAGTTCGAGCGTGGCGTGGTGCAGGGCACCGACGGCTGTCTGAAGCTGGTCGACGTGGATGAGGTGTCCGAGGGGGCATTGCTGGTGCACGATCCGGCTCGATCAGATCCTGGACTTGCCTTCTCGCTGGCGAAGCTCGTCGATGCGCCCGAGGGGCCGACCCCGTTCGGGATCTTTCGTGACGTGCAGCGCCCCGTCTACTCGCGTAGCTCGGCAGCCGAGCCCGCATCCGAAGAGCAGCTGGCAGATCTGCTGAACGCCGGCGACACCTGGATCATCGAGTAGGCGGGTTTCAGAACGCTTGAGTCCGTAGTGGACTAAAGCGTTCCGAAGGTTGGCGTCGCGTACTAGGCTCGCAGAAGATGCGAACGCCGGAAATCGAGCTGCACTGGTGGGAGGGCTGCCCGTCGACCGAGCGTGCGCTGACCGAGCTGCGCGAGGCGCTGGCAGAGCTGGGCCTGGAGGGGGCAGAGGTCAGGCTGTGCGAGATCCGCACCGACGAGGAGGCGCGCGAGGCGGCCTTCCCGGGCTCACCGACGATCCTGATCGACGGGGTCGACTGCGCGCACGCCTCGGGCGATGGGGAGCCCGAAGCGCTCGGACTGACCTGTCGCATCTACCGCCGGCGAGACGGCAGGATCTCGCCGACGCCAGACCCCGATGATCTGCGCAGCGCGCTACGGGCTGCCGCGGAGCGCGAGGAGGTCCACGGCTGATGGCGGCGATCGGCGAGCAAGTTCCCGGCTTCGAGCTGCCCGATACGAACGGCGCCAGCTGGTCTCACACGAGGCCTGGGGCGCCGGCGACCGTGGTCGTGTTCACCTGCAACCACTGCCCGTACGCGCTCGCCTGGCACGACAGGATCGCCGACGCGGCGCGCGACTATGACGACCGTGAGGTGCTGTTTCTGGCAATCAACTCAAATGACGCCGAGCGCTACCCACGAGACTCACTGCAGGAGATGCGCCGCCGCGTCGCCGACGAGGACTGGCCGATGCCGTACCTGCACGACGCCACGCAGGAGGTCGCGCGCGCCTACGACGCCAAGGTGACTCCGGACGTGTTCGTGTTTGACTCGCAGGGCACGCTCCGCTACCGAGGAGCGCCCGACTCCGACTACGGCGACCCGACTCAGCGCGCGGCCTGGCTACGGGATGCGCTCGACGCGGTTCTGGCGGGCGAGGAGCCCGCTCTGGCGGAGACCAGACCGGTCGGCTGCTCGATCAAATGGCGGCGGTAGAGCCGGCCTGAGCCTGGCTCAAGGACTGCACCCGCGGCTCAGGAGTCCGCGACGTAGCCGCCCTCGGGCTCGATCGGCAACCCCGCCGCGTCCCACTCGAGCAGGCCACCGGTCATGTTGTGGGCGTCGAAGCCGGCCTGCGAGAACGCCTCGCTGGCCATTCCCGAGCGGGCGCCGCTGCGACAGTAGAAGACCACGGGCCGCGATTGGTCGAGGGTGTCTACCTCGGCGGCCAGCCGGCTCAACTCGACCAGCCGGTCGCCGGCGATCCGTCCCGCCTCGTGCTCGTGCGGCGTGCGTACGTCGATCAGCTGTATCTCCCCGCGGGCGAGCAGGTCAGAGACTTGCTGGGGGGAATAGTCGGCGCCCATCAGCGCGACCCTCTTGAAGGTTTTTCCCACATGCTTTGACAGTACGGTAGTGTGGCGATTGATATTCACCCAGCCTAATCGCCTCGGCTTCCAGCTGTGGCGATCGGGGGACCCGATGGGATCGGTTCACACCGGACCCTGGGGCGAATCGCCGAATCTCGGCGTAGCGCAACTCTTTCAGCGCGAGCCCGTCAGCTAACCCCGAAGGCACGCGAAAGAGAAGGGTTGATTTGCTCGACTTCGGCGGGCCGGACAATTCGAGCGGCCGGCGCTCCGAGCTGGCGCACCAATCCGGGCGGCAACATTGCCGGCGGTGGGATTCGACGTGGTGCGACGCTCGCGGAGCCGCTGGCGTCCCGCTGTCGCGGTCTGCGGGCGACAGCGTGGGCGAGCTCGGGCGGCCGTTTTCCTCTGGGCGGCCGCCGTCCGGCCCGCCGGCCCCCGTGGTCGGCTCACGTCCACTTCACCGGCCCTGCGTGGTCCGCCTTCTGAGTTTGTGCGGCAGCCGTAGCGGGCGGCCGCACGCTGGGGCCCCCGCCGAGCACGTGCGGCCGCCGTCTGCGGGCGGCCGCGCGTTGGGGCCTCCATCCGCAGCCGGGCCGCGGGCAGGGGCCGCCGTCTGCGGGCGACCGCGCGTAGGGCTCCATCTGCCGCGAACCTTGCGGCGGCGGTGACGTAGGATCCAGACAAGCATGTCCGCGCTGTCAGAGCTGTACACGGTTCCGCAGGAGCACCTCGATTTTCGCGACACGATCCGCGAGATCGCCCAGCAGCGGATTGCGCCGCGGGCGGCCGAGATCGACGAGCAGGCGGCGTATCCGTACGACCTGCGCGAGCTGCTCGCCGAGCACGACATCCTGGGCCTGCCGCTCGAGACCGAGTATGGCGGCACCGGCACCGGGACGCTGATGCTCAACATGGCGGTCGAGGAGATCGCCAAGGCGTGCGCCTCGACTGCACTGATCCTCATGATTCAGGCGCTCGGCACGCTGCCGATCAGGATGTTCGGCTCCGAAGAGCTCAAGGACCGCTTGCTGCCCAGGTGCGCCACCGGCGAGTGGACGCCGGCGTTTGCGCTCTCAGAGCCCGATGCGGGGTCGGATCCCGGCGGGATGCGCACGCGCGCGGTCCTCAGCCAAGCCGGCGACGAATGGGTGATCGACGGCACCAAGAACTGGATCACGAACCTCGGGATCGCCGATTTCTACATCTGCTTTGCGGTCACCGACCCCGAGGCCGGACACTCCCACGGGATCACCGCATTCGTGGTCGAGGCCGACCGTCCCGGATTCAGCGTCGGCAAGCTCGAGCACAAGCTCGGGATCAGGGGCTCGCCGACCGGGCAGCCGATCTTCGACGGAGTGCGCGTCCCCCAGGAGAACGTGGTCGGCCAGGTAAACGAGGGATTCAAGGTGGCGATGGCCACGCTTGACCGCTCCCGCCTCGGGGTCGCCGCCCAGGCGCTGGGAATCGCCCAGGGCGCCACCGACTATGCGGCCGCATACGCTCGCGAGCGCAGGCAGTTCGGCCAGGCGATCAACTCCTTTCAGGCGATCCAGTTCAAGCTCGCCGACATGGAGACCCAGTGCGCGGCCGGGCGCGAGCTGCTCTACAAGGCGTGCGCGAAGGTCGATCGGGCCGACGCGGCCCGCTCGGCATCTCAGGCTCACCCGGCTGACTCGGACATCGGCAAGTACTCGGCGATGGCCAAGCTGTTCTGCTCCGATGTGGCGATGAACGTCACGGTCGAGGCGGTCCAGGTGCTGGGCGGCTACGGCTACGTCAAGGACTATCCGGTCGAGCGGATGCTCCGCGATGCGAAGATCACCCAGATCTACGAGGGCACGAACGAGATCCAGCGCCTGGTGATCGCGCGCACGATGAGGTAAGCGATGTTCGGCCGGCCACCCACCACCAGCCGCGTCCTGTTGTCGGCGGTCGCCGCGCTGACGATCGGGCTGGGGGTCGCGAGCGTGGTGGTCGGATTCAGCGACTACTTCCCGGTGCGGCTGCTGCAGGGGATCGCGGTGTTCGCCGCTGGGGCTGCGCTGATCGGCGGCGCCGTGGTGCTTGCGGTGGTCCACTTCGGCGGCTGGCGCGACCCGGAGTCAGAGGAGGATTTCGAACGACTGGTGGTGCGCGCCGAGCGGCTCGCCGAGCAGGGTCTGTGGGACGACGACGATGAGGACCCCGAGGAGGCCGATGAGGACGAGTCGCTCCCGGTCAGCGAGGACGAGGACTTCAAGGCACTGGTGCGCTCGGCGATCGACGATCTTCCGCTCGAGTTCCACCGCGCGCTCGAGCACGTAGCGATCGTGGTGTCCGACGGCGGCGGACGCCATCGGGCGTACGGGCTGTATCAGGGCGACACGGTGGCCCGCGACTTCTTCCACGACCGGATCGTGATCTTCAAGGACACGCTGCTGCGCGACTTCGGCCACGACCCCGAGCTGCTCAAGGCCCAGGTCACGCGCACCGTGCGACACGAGCTCGCTCACCATCTCGGCTGGGGCGAGAAGGGCGTGCGCGGCCTGGGCCTGTAGAAGAACGAGCTCGCAGATGCCAGAGGCAGTGATAGTCGACGCGATTCGCACGCCGATCGGGCGCGCCATGAAGGGGTCGCTGAGGAACGTGCGGGCCGACGAGCTGGCGGCGATTCCCATCCGCGAGCTGATGCACCGCAACCCGGAGGTCGACTTCGCCCAGACCAGCGACGTGCTGATGGGGGCCGCTTCCGGAGTCGGCGAGCAGGGCTATAACGTCGGCCGCAACGCCGCCCTGCTGGCCGGGCTCGACCATCACGTCCCGGCCTGTACGGTCAACCGCTTCTGCGCCTCGTCGCTGATGACGATCCGGATGGCCTCGCACGCGATCAAGGCCGGCGAGGGAGATCAGTACATCGCCGCGGGCGTGGAGGCGGTGTCCCGGGCCGGCGTCGGTGCCGGGATGATGGACGAGGCCAAGAACCACAAGCTCGACGGCTCCCCGGGCTCTCTGTACGACGTTTACATCCCCATGGGGATGACCGCCGAGAACGTCGCCGAGCGCTGCCATGTGACCCGTGAGCAGCAGGACGAGTGGGCGGTCCTTTCCCAGAACCGAGCCGTGGAGGCCCGCGACTCGGGGCACTTCGACTCCGAGATCGTCCCCGTGACGGTGCCCGCCCATATTGACACCGACCAGGACGGCAACGAGACCAGCGTCCCCGAGGTCGTCGTCAGCCGCGATGACGGCCCCCGCCCCGGAACGACAATGGAGGTGCTGGCGCAGTTGCGGCCCGCGTTCAGGCCCGACGGGACCGTGACCGCTGGCAACGCCTGCCCCCTCAACGACGGCGCCGCCGCCGTGGTGGTGATGTCCGAGGAGAAGGCGGCCAGCCTGGGGTGCAAGCCGCTCGCACGGATCGTGGCCTCGACCGTCGCCGCGATCCGCCCCGAGATCATGGGCCTCGGTCCGATCCCGGCGATCCGGGCCCTGCTCGCGCAGACCAAGATGACGATCGACGACGCGGACATCGTGGAGATCAACGAGGCGTTCGCGGCGCAGATCGTGCCGTGCCGCGACGAGCTGAAGATCTCCGAGGAGAAGCTCAATCCGTTCGGCGGCGCGATCGCTCTGGGGCACCCGTTCGGGATGACCGGGGCACGAATCATGACGACACTGATCAACGGCCTGCGCAAGCTCGACGGGACCTACGGGATCGAGTCGATGTGCGTCGCGGGCGGGATGGGTCAGGCGATGCTGATCGAGCGCCTGCGCTGACCGCGTGGGTCGCGTGGGCGCGAGCGTACGATTTGTCTTCGATCTCAACTAGGAGGTGTCATGTCGAGGCTGATCCGACTTGACGAGACCGGTCATACGACGCTCGCGGAGTGGAGCGTCGACGACCCCGCCGCGTTCGAGGACGCCGTGGTGGCGTTCCGGGCCGAGCTCGACCGTGGGTACTTTGGCATCGCGTCGCTGCCCGACGGCCGCGCCGAGCAGATCCGGGAGCTGCCGCTCGACGCGCCGACGGTGATCATGCGGCGCCCGATCGCCGGCGGCTGAGCCCGTGACGACCCCGATCGCCGGCGGCTGAGCCCGTGACCACCGCGGCACATGTGGATGCCGCCCCGCTCGAGGGTCTGCCCGAGCGGGCCTTGGTCCACTGGCGCCGGCGCGTCGACGACCGCTCTCTGCGCCGGGTCGGACGGTGGTGGACGCTGACCGCGGTGGCGCATACGGTGCCGTTCATCGTCGCCGCGACCCTGCTGGGCGTGCTGGAGCCGGTGACGATCCCGGTCGCGCTGGCCCTGCTGGCGCACGCCTGGGCGATCCCCGAGCTGTACGCCGCTCGGGGCGCCGGCGTGCTCCGGCCGCGGGCCCGCGCCGGCCCGGAGCCCGAGCGCCGCGCCCTGCTGCTGCTCGGGGATCTGATCGACGATCGGGCCCGGGCTCTGCACGCGGCCACCGGGCTGGTGCTCGAGCCCGGCCAGCTCGGAACCTGGATCGTCGGGGAGGCGGGCGCCGTGCTCGTGCGCAACGGCGGACGCCGGGTCTACTGCTACTGCGTGAAGGCGTCGGCTGCAGATCTGCCGGCGTCTGACCGGATTGCCCACCTGCTGCTCGCGCTGCGCTGCGACGAGCGCGATTTCGCGACGGTCGCCAACCTGGCGTTCTCGGGCGCAGCGTGGCGGCTGCGCCGACGGCTGCGGGCGGTGCAGCGACCGGCTCTGCGCGCGGCTCGCGAGGCCAGCGCCTAAAGGTCTGAGGCGACTCGCACGCCGGCGAAGATCTGGCGTCGCTGGGGGAAGTCCCAATTGCGGAACGTCGGCGTGCTGACGCGCGCTCGGGTGGCCCAGGAACCGCCTCTGAGCACTTTGTACTCCGGCCCGAAGAACACCTCCGAGTACTCCGGGTAGGGGTAGGCGCAGAACCCGGGATAGCCGCCGAAGTCACTGGCCGTCCATTCCCACACGTCTCCGATCATCCCCAGGCATCCGTACGGAGATGCGCCGGCGGGGCAGGCTTGGGCCGTCACCGGGCCGCCGCCGAGCTGATCCACGTTGGCGTGCACGCCCGGCACCGGGGGCTGATCGCCCCACGGCTGGGGCCTGGCGAACCCAAGCTCCTGGTCCCAGGTCGCCGCCTTCTCCCACTCGGCTTCGGTCGGGAGGCGGAGGTCGTGCGCTGCAGCGAAGGCGTCGGCCTCGAACCAGGAGATGTGGACGACCGGCGCCTCCGGCACGAGTGGCTCCAGACCGCGAAGGCGCCACTCGGCCCTGAGGTCGGCCGTCCAGCCGCCTGGTCGGGTGATGTCGTAGTCCTCCTTCCAGGCCCAGCCTTCATCGGACCACCACTCACGTCGCTCGTAACCACCACCTTCCACGAACGTCAGATAGCTGGCGTTGGTGATCGGCGTGCGGCCGATCAGGTACCCGCGCACATCGGTCCGGTGGCGGGGGCGTTCGTTGTCGTAGGCAAAGCCATCTCCAGGAGCACCGACCGTGCACTCCCCCGCGGGGACCTCGACCAGCTCAAGCCCCGTTTCGGTGGTGTGGCGGCCGGTCGGTGGCGGGTCGATGGCGGCGCCGCCGGGCAGCTCGTAGCCGGCGAGCTGCGCCAGCTGCAGCGTCTGCAGCATCGTCTCGTTGTGCTGGTGCTCGTGGCGGACGATCAGCTCGTGGATCACGCCGTCGCCGACGCCGCGCTGCGCGGTGACCTCCAGGGCCCGCTCGCGGACCTCGGTCATGTACTCGCGCGCCTGTGCAGCTCGCAGGAAGTCCAGCTCGCCGCGGCTCGCTCGCGGCGTCTCGAACGCGTCATAGGTGTCGGCCAGGTCCTCTCGCAGCAGCGGCCGGCCGCCGTAGCGATGAACGATCCACAGATCCTCGAAGGCCGCGATGTGGCCGAGGTCCCAGGCCAGCGGGCTCATCAGCTCGGAGTGGACCCGCTCGAGGTCTTCGTCAGACACCGACGCCACCAGCGCCAGGGTCCGCTCGCGCGCCTCGTTGAGAGCCTCGACGGCCTGCGCGTCGGTCAGCCCGACCGGTGCCTCCTGCGGCAAGCCGCCCATCGGGCCAATTGTCGCAGGCTGGTTCTCAACCCGACGTCGCGTAGCGCAAAAACAGCGTTCCCTGACGCTCGAGCACACCCTCCAGGAGCATCGTCGCGGGCGCCACCAGCTCGACTCCGCTGGAGATCGCGGGCGCGTCGCCGCCCCCCACGAACATGTGCGAGATCGTCAAAAACAGCTGGTCTAGGAGGCCTTCGGCGACCAGCGCGCCAAACACCCGTGGACCGCCCTCGCACAGCAGCGCGCGGACTCCGTGCTCGGCCCGCAGATAGTCCAGCGCGGCGGTGAAGGTCAGCTCGTCCTGCTGCATCCTGACCACGTCCAGCTGGGCTCGGACCTCCCCGGCGTCCATGTCGGCGCCCGTGAACACCACCACCTCCGCCTCGGGCTCGAAGAACAGGGGAATGTCGAGCGGCAGCGAGCCCCGCCGGGTCACCGTGCAGGCCAGGGGCTCGGGCCGCATGCCCCGTCGCCGGCGGCGCTCCCGGACGGCCGGATCGCGGATCATCCGGCCATAGCGCTCGGTGGCCAGCGTGCCTGTCCCCACCAGGACCGCGTCGACCTGCGCCCGCAGGGCTCTGAACAGCTCCCTGTCGGCCTCGTCGCCGAGGGGGCCGGAGTGCCCGTTGACGCTGGCACGACCGTCGATGCTGGCGATGAAGTTGACGATCGTGAACGGACGCTGCTGTGCAGCGCGTTTGGTCAACTGGAGTTCTTCGACATACCGCTCGATCTCCACCGAGCGCTGGTCGGGCCAGAGCTGGGAGAGCTGCATCCGCGGGAGTGTGTCTGAAACGGTGTCCGGGAAGCGGTTACGCTGCGCCGAGATGGACTCCCAACACGGAAAGCCACCGGGAGTGCTGTGAACGAATCGACGAGCTCCAGGCCGGACCGCAACCTCGCGCTGGAGCTGGTGCGAGTCACCGAGGCGGCAGCGCTGGCGGCCGCACGGATGGTCGGTCGCGGCGACAAGGAAGGCGCCGATCAGGCGGCGGTCGACGCGATGCGCTACGTGCTCGACTCGGTCTCGATGGACGGCGTGGTGGTGATCGGGGAGGGTGAGAAGGACGAGGCGCCGATGCTCTTCAACGGCGAGCAGATCGGGGACGGCACCCCGCCGCAGGTCGACATCGCGGTCGATCCGCTCGAGGGCACCCGCCTGACCGCGCTAGGGATGCCCAGCGCGCTGGCGGTGATCGCGCTGTCCGAGCGCGGCTCGATGTTCGACCCCGGCCCCTGTGTGTACATGGAGAAGATCGCCGGCGGGCCCGAGATCGCCGACCTGCTCGACCTCGACCGGCCGCTGGCCGACACCCTGGCGCTGATCGCCGAGCGCAAGGGCCGCGATGTCCGCGACGTGATGGTGGTGATGCTCGATCGCGAGCGCCATCAGGACGCCATGCGAGACGTCCGGGAGGCCGGCGCCCGGGTGCGCCTGATCACCGACGGGGACGTGTCGGCGTCGCTGCTGGCGGTGAGCGAGGATTCGCCGGTCGATCTGCTGTGGGGAATCGGGGGAACCCCGGAGGGGGTGATCTCCGCGGCGGCGATCAAGTGCATCGGCGGCCAGCTCCTGGGACGGCTGTGGCCCCGCGACGATTCCGAGCGCAAAGCCGCAGTGGAGGCCGGATACGATCTGGACCGGATCCTGACCTGCGACGACCTGGTCGCGGGGGACGACGCGTTCTTCTCCGCCACCGGCGTCACCGACGGCGACGTGCTCCAGGGCGTGCGCTACCGGGGAGACCGCGGCGCGACCACCGAGTCACTGGTGATGCGCTCGCGTTCGGGCACCGTGCGGCGCATCTACGCGCGACACGACCGGGCGAAGATGCGCGCGATCGGCATCAGCCGCTACGGCTGATCGGCGAGCTGTCCGATCTTCGACTTGGCCAGGTCGAGCTTCGCCAGCGAGCGCAGGAACGCGTGCGTCACCGCCACGTGGACGACCGATTGGGTCATCTCGTAGACCGGAGTGCTGAAACGGGCGGAGATCGACGGGTAGAAGTTCGCCACCTCAACCTCGATCACCAGCCGCGCTCGCCCGTCCGGGTCGTCTCGCAGGCGCCGCACATCGAGCGCCAGAAAGCCGCACCCCCGCCCGCTGCGGGTCACCAGCAGCCCGTCGCGGATCCGCCAGCGCACCGCCCGGTGATCGTGCTCGATCGTGTACTCCGGGGCCTCGAAGCGCAGCAGCGTGAGCGGCTTGGCGAGCAGCACCACCGAACGGCTGTCGGCGCTGTAGACCACCCTGACCAGCCCGAGCGTGACGCGCGACAGAAAGCGCCAATAGGTCCGGGCCAGGTTTTCGAGATGGGCGGTGGTCCAGATCCGCTCAAGGTCGGCCCGCTCCAGCGTCAGCTGCACCCGCTGCGCCGAGCGCACCGCTCCGTCGCGGGCGATGACCGTCGACTTCGGCGGCGAGATGATCACCGCGCGCGCCGGCAGCTGCCTCAGGGCCCGGCGAAGAAGCGCCACCAGCGCCGAGAGCGCGAGCCCCAGGATCACCAGCGGCGCGATCATGGCGGGATTGTGCCGGGCTGCGCCGCCGGGCGGCTCAACGGGCGAGCTCTTCGAGGGCCACGACCGACCCCGCCGGCGCCGTGCCCTCGCCGGCCGGGATCATCGCCAGTGCGTCGGCTCCGATCAGCGAGCTCAGGATGTGAGAGCCCTGGGCGCCGTTGGGGGTGGCCACGGGTCTTCCCTCGCCGCGCGCCAGGCGCACGCGAACGGCCTGCTCGCGCCGCGGATTGCGCCTGACATCGACACCGAGGACAGCCTGCGGCTCGAGCGTCCGGCTGCGTTGGGCGCCCTGCAGCGCAGCCAGCGCCGGCGCCACGAACAGCGAGAAGGTGACCACCGCGGAGACCGGATTGCCCGGCAGGCCGAACACCAGCTTGTCACCGTGAGCGACCCCGAACCAGGTCGGCTTGCCCGGCTGCAGCGACACGCTCCAGAACACCTCGCGGACGCCGAGCTCGGCCAGCACGGGCTTGACGTGGTCGTGCGGTCCCACCGACACGCCGCCGGAGATGATCACCACGTCCGAGGACTCCAAGGCCTGCGAGATGCCGGCTTCGGTTGCGGCATGGTCGTCGGCAAGGCGCTGCGCAGGGGCCGTGCGGGCGCCGGCGGTGCGAGCGAGCCCCGAGAGCATCGGCGCGTTGGAGTTGTGGATCTCCCCCGGGCCCAGCGGCTCACCCGGCGCCCTGAGCTCATCCCCGGTGCAGAGAACCGCGACCCGCGGCATCTGGGCCGCAGTGACCGTAGCGGTACCGGCCGCCGTGGCCGCGCCGAGCTCGACGGCGCCCAGTCGCGTGCCGGCCTCCAGCACGAGCGCGCCGGCGCGGATGTCCTCGCCAGGGCCGCGGATGTTCTCGCCGTCGGTGACCGCGGCCGTCGTCTCGATCGTCGCGCCATTGGTCGTCACGTTCTCCTGGGGGATCACGGCGGTGGCGCCTTCGGGCACGGCGGCGCCGGTGGAGATCCGGATCGCTTCGCCGTCGCGCGGCCCGCGCTCGGCGGGGACACCGGCCCGCGACTCGCCCACGATCTCCAGGAGGCGGCCGGCGTCACCGGCGAGCACCGCATAGCCGTCCATCGCCGAGCATGGGAACGGCGGCACATCGCCCCCGGCTCGAAGATCTGCGGCCAGCACCCGGTGCAGGGCATCGTCGATCCGCACCGGCTGCGAGGGCAGGGGCGCGATCGCCTGTAGAACAAGCTCGCGCGCGTGGGCGACGGAGATCAGGGGGCTGGCCATGGTCGGTTCGAGGTTCAGCATATGCCGCGCTGGGATCGCCGGGGCGCGTGGTAGAAGTCGGTGATGCCGTCAGGCCCACCCCGCCGGCGCCGGACGAGAGCGGTCCCCGACGCGCCGATCGACGCACTCCTGGCGCGGTCAGAGGACCTCGCCAAGGGGTGGCTCTTAGCGTTGCTCGAGGACGTACCGCTGCAGGAGGCGCCGAGGATCGTGGTGGCGGAGCTGACCCGCGACGGCCCGCGCCTGTGCGAGGCGATCGTCGGCGCGCTCGGCGACGACGATCAGCAGCTGCAACTGGCGCCGCTGGCGGCGCGGATCGGGGAGCTTGCCGGCGCCCGCAGCGCCGAAGAGGTTTCGGCCGCGGTCGATGCGTTGCACGCGGTGGTGTGGGTGGCGCTGCGCGCGGAACTTGACGACCCGCACGCGGATCTGGTGGGTGAGCTGGCCGAGCGGCTCGCTCAGGTGACCGGCCTGGCGCGTGCGGCGGCGCTGCGCGCGCACGACGAGGGATCGCTCCGTCCGGCGGCCGCTGTGCCGGTGGCCCGGCGGGCCTGGCTAGGCCTCCAGCGGTCGGGCGAAGAGACCGAGGCGGCCTGGATCGAGCAAGTCGAGCAGGAGATCGACCGCAGCGGCTCGCCGCTGGCGATCGTGCTCGCCGAGCTCGAGGACGCGGACAAGATGCTCGCGGTCGAGACGGAAGCGGGCGCGGCGAGCGCCTTCGCGGCGTACGGCGAGGCCGTGCGCGGCGCCGTGGGCGTAGGCGACACCGTCGTGTTCGAGACCGACTCGCGGACCTGGATCGTCGCTCCCCAAACCGGCCGGGCCGGCGCACGGGCGCTGGGCGCCCGGATTTCCGCCGCCGTGGCCCAGCGCGAGCCGTGGCGGGGCGCGCCGATGGTCGCGAGCATCGGCGTCGCGGTCCTGGGGGAGGACGGAACCGCCGCGGCGGAGCTGATCGAGGCCGCTGAGCAAGCCCGGTTCGTTGCCTCGGCCAGCGGGTCGACATGAGGTTGGGCGCTCGCCCCGGCGCCCCCCGTGGCCCTCTGAGCTGGCTATCAGCGGCTGTTCACGACAGCGGCGGCTGAGGCGGCAGCGATACGGCGCCGAGCTTGATCACTCCGGCGGTCAACATCCCCAGGGATTTGCCGGCGGCCTGGGTCAGGTCCCAGTCGGCCCCGTTGGCGTACGGACCGCGGTCGACCACGGGCACGATCATCGTGCGCCCGCGGTAATAGAACGCGACCTTGGTGCCGCATTTCAGGGTTCGGTTTGCCACGCCGACCGTGGTCGGCCGCAGGATCACCCCGCAGGCGGTGCGCCGGCCCCACTCGTTTTTGCCGCCATACCAGCTGGCGATCGACGGCCGGTAGACGGTGATCGTGACCGTCGGGGCTGCCGCGGCCGCGCTCGATCCGTTGCCCCGCACGATCAACGCTCGGATCGCGAAACGGCCGATGTGATTGGTCGTCCAGACGGCGCTGAACGACCCGTCGGCCGCAACCGTGGCCGTGGCCGTCGTTGCCCACTGCCAGTTGGTCTGGTGTCCGAGCCGCTGGATCTCGACGGTCTTACCGGCTGCGTTTGGCGACGTGGTCCCGGAGAAGGCGATTCCCCGGCGCAGCATCGTCGACGCGCTGGTCAAAAGCGTGATCCCCTCGCCCGTCGCCGAGACAGTCACGTTGCCCGCGGCGACGGTCGCCGAAGACCCGCTGCCCAGGGACGCGGACGAGCCGCTAGCTGCGCTTGGCGGGGCCAGCGCCGAGCCTCCGCTGGCTCCCCAGGCGGACGCGGGGACCGCGAGCAGACAGCCCACGAGCACGAGCAGGGCGTGGGCGTTTACACGTCGAGTCCCGATCAATCAATTCACCTGAGGTTTTGGTGTGCCTACGGGGTGAGCTGACGGGCTCGCGCCTAACCGGCGCTACGGTCCTTTGCGGGACCGATTCGCCCCACACGAGCACAAGGCCCGCAAGTGGGTCCCCCGCCGACCGCCCGCAGACGGACGGTCGCTCGGCTGGTGGCGCGGCAGTATACGAAACTCGCAAGCGGATCCTTGCAAGATCGCGCGCACGCCCTCCGGTGCGCCCAGCGGACGCCGATCCTCAGACATTCTTGAGAAATTGGCGTAAATTTGAAACAGACGAGGCTGTTCTACGTATAAGAGATATACGGCGCCGCGTCTGCGGTGTGGCCCCCCGGCAGCGAGCGCGCGGCCGGGAATGGGAGGGCACGCCCTGCGCGTTGACTTCATAAAGTGTAGTAACTACAATCGGGTATGTTTCACTAGCGGTCGTGCGCCCTCGGTGAGCGCGGCCGAGTCGCTTTTACTCAGCGCCATGCCCCGGCGCAAGGACTGAACGGAACCAGATGTCAGTAGCGGACTTGCAGGAACTCGAGGAGATCAAGGGACTCGTCAATCGTGGGCAGCAGCTCGGCGTGCTCACGTACTCCGAGATTGCGGGCGCGGTATCCGAGCTCGATCTCGACGAGGCGGACGTCGAAGAGCTGCACGGGTTCCTCGAGCGGGCGGAAATCGAGCTCGTCGAGGAAGTGGATCCCGCGCTGGCAGCCGCCGAGGTCGAGCGTGCGCCGGACAAGCGTGGGCGCCGCAAGGCCAAGACGGCCCTGGATCTCAAGCCGGACATGACGACCGACTCGCTGCAGCTGTTCCTCAAGGACATCGGCAAGGTGCGCCTGCTGACTGCCCAGGAGGAGGTCGATCTCGCCAAGCGGATCGAGCGCGGTGACCTCGACGCCAAGCAGAAGATGGTCGAGTCAAACCTGCGCCTGGTCGTCTCGATCGCCAAGAACTACCGCAATCAGGGGCTGCCGTTCCTCGATCTGATCCAGGAGGGCACGCTCGGCCTGGTCCGTGCGGCCGAGAAGTTCGACTACCGCAAGGGCTTCAAGTTCTCCACCTACGCGACCTGGTGGATCCGCCAGGCGATCGCCCGCGCGCTTGCCGACAAGGCGCGCACGATCCGGATCCCCGTGCACGTGGTCGAGAAGCTCAACAAGATCGGCCGCGCCGAGCGCAAGCTGGTGACCGAGCTCGGCCGCGAGCCGACCGCCGAGGAGATCGCCGAGGTGACCGGGATCGAGCCCGAGGAGGTCGAGTCGATCAAGCGCTCGGCGCAGGCCCCGGTCTCGCTGGAGAAGCCCGTCGGTGACGAGGAGGAGTCCGAGTTCGGCCAGTTCATCGCCGACGAGCGCGCCGAGTCGCCCTACGAGCGGGCCGCCGAGATCCTGACCAAGGAGGCGCTGCGCGAGGCGCTCGAGAACCTGTCTTATCGCGAGCGGCGCGTGCTCGAGCTGCGCTATGGGCTCGGCGGCGAGCATCCCCGGACCCTGGACGAGGTGGGGCGGACGTTCAACGTCACTCGCGAGCGCATCCGCCAGATCGAGAACCAGTCGCTGAAGAAGCTGCAGTCGCTGGCCGAGGCACAGAAGCTCCGCGACGTAGCCTGACCCCGGCTCGCGACCGTACCCGAGCTCCCGGGTGGCATTGCGCACAAGCTCTCGCTTCAGTTCGTGAAGCATTGCGCTAGACTGGGGTTTGAGATGGTTGACAGAGATACATGCCCGGTCTGTCGAACGGCCGAGATCGTGTGTGGCAAATGGACGCTGCTGGTGATCCGTGACCTCGCCGAGGGTCGCTCGCGGTTCTGCGAGCTCGAGCGCTCGCTGGTCGGGATCAGCCCGCGGACGTTGTCGCTGCGGTTGCGCGCCCTCGAGGAAGAGGGCATCGTCGAGCGTCAGACGTTCCCCGAGGTGCCGCCGCGCGTCGAGTACGTGCTGACGGAGAAGGGGCGCGCGCTGGTGCCGCTGATCGAGGACATGCGCGCCTACGGCCGCGAGTGGCTGGGCACTGACTGCGAGGCTATGGGCGAGCCGGCCGAGCCGGCAGTCGCCGTAGCCTGAGCCGCGCTCGCGCGGGAAGCCGAAGCGCCCCAACTGACCGCTGCTGCGCGCCACCCGCGCGCCGTGCAAGCAGACCTGCCGGCGGAGGATCCCTGCCCCCGGCGAAGAATCCGCCCGGGTGCGCAATGCCGCGCTGCACCATGTCCTGGAGGCGTTCACCGTCGAGGCGAGCGGCAAGCTCGCGGCGGAGCTCGCCAGCGGGGCGGAGCTCCCGTTCGAGATCGTCGAGGAGCGCGGCGGAACGGCCGCGCTGTACTGCTATCGCCCGCTGACCGGGAAATTCATCCACAGCCGGCTCGCGGGCCTAAAGACGCTGGGGACGTTTGAGCCCGCTGCCGACGCTGTCGCGGGCTGCGACGGGATCGACGTCTATTTGCAGGAGCAGGGGGTGGTGCCGGTGCCGGCCGACCGCCGCGGACGCGCCGAGGCCACGATCGCCGCGTTTCTCGCGGCCGTATTCACCGATCGGTCCGAGTTCGGGTTTGAGCCGGTGCACTTCGAGGCCTCCTACAGCGAACTCGAGCAGGCCCTGTATGAGGGGCACTGCACCGCGACCATCATCGCGCCCGTGCTCGGCGTAGCACTCGATGCCAGCACGACTGACGTGTCGCTGGGCCACGGGCTGTCGCTGATTCGGGGCGACGCGCTCCGCGACACCCCCGCGGAGGCGGTCTGGGGCGACGGCGACGAGCCGAACGTGCTGGCGGTGCTCGCGGTCGATCAGGAGCGCTCGGCGCGGCCCGCATTGTCGGCGGCGCGAGTTCGGTTCAGGCGGGTCCTGACCGCGCTGCGGCTGTTCGAGCGGGGCGGCTACGCGATCGGACCCGTGGCCTGGACCCGGACCGATGCCGGGAGCTGGAGACCGGCGGCGATCGGCGCCAGCGGCCGGCCGCGCATGCTGACGATCGTGCCCGCAGCCCAGGAGGAGGAGCTGCGGGCCTTCTGCGACCTCGTGTCCCGCAAGCTCCCCGGCGGGGGCGAGCTTGCCTGGGCACTGGCGCGCTTTGAGATGGGCTGCGAGCGTCTGGCGCCGTTTGAGGCGTTGACCGACTACCTCCTGGCGCTGCGAGCTCTGCTCGAGCCCGAGGGGCCGTCGAGTGGGCGCCTGGCGCAGCGTCTGGCGGTGATCTGCGCCGGGCCACAGGAACGCACGGCGCTGGCCGAGCGCACGGCGCGTGCGATCTCGCTCGAGCGCGCGGTGATCACCGGACTTGCGGCCGCCGGCCCCGGCGTCGACGCGCTCGTCGAGGAGCTGGCCGAGAACCTCCGGGCGATCCTCCGCGATGCGCTTTGCGGTCATCTCGATGCCGACCTGTGCGCGCTCGCCGATCGGCTGCTGGCCGAGGCTGCGGCCGCAACGTCGCCGGTCGAGGGCACGCTTGGCAAGAGCCCGGTAGGCTGAGGGGCGGCCGCTCCCTACTCGGTCTCCGTCCGGAGGCCGGGAGTGTTTTGCCCGCCAGGCACAACACATAAGTCCTGGGGCTCGTAAGTAGTCAGGGGGAGCGCGACCTGCAGAGCGAGCGGGCTCAGTGCCCGCTCGTTCTGCGTCGAGCGTGCGAATCTACGCCGGTGTTTCACCTCGAGCTGCGCCAGTTCCCGCATGTCGCGCGGGCGTTCAACCTGACCCGCGAACAGCTCGACGAGCGCTTTGCCAAGCCCTGGGTCAGCGGGCTCGCGGTGGAGCACGAGGACCGGCGCTGGTCGCCTGACAAGGCGCGGATGACGATCTTCGAGGGGCCGCAGCTGCGACTGGATGAGATCGGCATGGGGCGGGGGTGGGCGACGGTCGGCAAGACCTCGCACGAGGTGACCGAGACCGTGCTCGCCCAGGCCCAGCGCGGCGCCCAGTCGCGCTCCTCGATCGAGACCTTCAAGGCCGAGATCCGCACCGCCGCCGCCACCCCGATCACGTTCCCGGAGGTCGTCGAGCTGGCGGTCGCCGAGTATCCGCTGTGGCGGGCCAGCGAGCGCCTCGCGCTCGCCGAGCAGGCCGTCTGGGAGCTTCTGCATCAAGGCAGGCTGACGCTCAGCGGCCTCGATGGCCCGATCGAGCAGGAGCGCTGGCAGTCGATCGTGATCAGCTGGTCGACGTGGGTGCAGACGGGCTCGGACGCACCGGTGCTCGAATCGGCCGGGTGAGTGGGTCAGAGCGACCGCTCTACCCTCAGGCGATGACGTCGGCGATCAGGCGCTCGCGCTGAGCGTCTGAGGCAAACAGGAAGCGGTGCACGCGCAGCAGCCCGTCGATGTCATGGATGTCGTCATCGAGGTGGGGGACGAGCAGCAGGGGACGATCGCCGAGCTCGGCACCGAGCCGCTGGACGCCGGCCCGATCGCGCCGGGCGAGCACGTGGTAGTCCTCGAAGGTCGCAGCGACGCGAGCGGCGAGGTCGGGCGGCAGGCCGTCACCGAGAGCGTCGATGAGGTTTGTGGCGTCGGCATCGCCGAGGACATCGTGATGGACGCGATTGACGATCACGCCGGCAAACGGAAGCCCGCTGTCGGCCAGCGTGCGTTGAAACCAAACCGCCTCCTCGATCGCGTTCGGCTGAGCGGAGGTCACCAGCACGAACGCGGTGGTCTGCGCTCTGAGCATCCGCTCGACCTCTGCGGCGCGCTCGCGGAAGTCGTCAGTCATGCCGCCGAGCAGGCCGAAGAACGTCGACAGGTCGCTGATCAGATCGATTCCGGTGACCCTGCGCAACGCTCCGAGGAACGGGGCGGCGCCGCGCCCCAGCACCCGCATGCCGAGTCCCGTGGGGCGGACGAACGCCTTCAGCGCCCGGCCGTCGAGAAACGAGGTCAGCCTGCGGGGAGCCTCGAGGAAGTCAAGCGCGTTGCGCGACGGCGGCGTGTCGAGCACGAGCAGGTCGAAGTCGCCGTCACGGTCAAGCTCGTAGAGCTTCGCCACCGCGGTGAACTCCTGCGATCCCGAGACGGCCGTCGAGAGCTCTCGATAGACGCGGTTTGACTTGATCTCCGCGGCCCGCGTCGGGGTCGGCGCGACCCTGTCGATCAGCTCGTCGAAGGTTCGCTTGGGGTCGAGCATCATCGCCCACAGCTCGCCCTCGACGTCGATCTTGCACAGCCGCTCGGGCTCCACCCGCCGCGGCTCGTTCTCGAGCTCCTGCAGCCCGAGCGCGTTCGCCAGCCGCTTGGCCGGATCGATCGTGACCACCGCGACCTTGGCCCCGCGGGCGGCCATCCCCAGCGCGATCGCCGCCGAGGTGGTCGTCTTGCCCACCCCGCCCGAGCCGCCGCACACGCACACGCGCTTGCCCTCCAGCAGGTCCTGAACGCCCATGGGCGGGGAGTCTAGGAGCGCCGCCGCGGCTCGCCGTCTGGGCTCAGCTCGAAGTCGTGTGGGTCAGGTCGAGCAGTTGCTCGCCGGTCGTCTCGTCGCGAATCTCGGCCACGCTGACGCCGGGATCCGGCAACACGCGCAGCGCCTCAGCCGGAAGGCCGACGCTGACGGGCGTTCCCTGGGTATAGGGCAGCGCCGCCCCCTCGTTGCGCACCAGCGTCTGAAGCGCCGAGCCGGTGGCCAGGCGAAGGTAGATGTGCGTGGTCGAGCCGAGAAAGACGAGCCGCTCGACCATCCCCGGCACGCAGTTGACACCCCCCTTCTCGTATGGGTGCAGGTGGATGCGCTCCGGACGGATCGCCACCTTGACGGCGCCCGTGGCGTCGAGCCTGCCTTCCTGCGCCTCGAGAACGAAGTCGCCCAGGCGCACGCGGCAGGGCTCGCGCCCGTTGCCGCCTGGCTCAACGCGAGCGTCCATCAGGTTCGACACGCCCAGGAAGTCGGCCACGTAGGCATCGGTGGGCTCGTTGTAGACCTCTTCCGGGGTGCCGAGCTGGACGATGCGGCCGTGGTTCATGACGGCCAGGCGATCGGACATCGTGAGCGCCTCTTCCTGGTCGTGGGTCACGTACACGAAGGTGATTCCCACCTGCTTTTGCAGCGCGCCCAGCTCGACCTGGAGCGTGCGGCGCAGCTTGGCATCCAGCGCTCCCAGCGGCTCGTCCAGCAACAGGACCGAGGGGCGCAGCACCAGTGCCCGGGCCAGCGCCACGCGCTGCTGCTGACCGCCCGAAAGCTGGTTGGGACGTCGCTGCTCGTACCCGGACAGCTGGACCATCGCCAGCGCCTCTGCCACCCGATCGTTGCGCTCGGACTTGGGCACGGACTTGTACTTCATGCCGAAGGCGACGTTCTCGGCGACGGTCAGGAAGGGAAACAGCGCATAGCTCTGGAAGACCGTGTTGACGTTGCGGCGATGGGGCCCCCAGTTTCCGACGTCGACGCCGTCGAGCAGGATCTGCCCGTTCGTCGGCGGCTCGAAGCCCGCGATCATGCGCAGTGTGGTGGTCTTTCCGCAGCCGCTCGGCCCGAGCAGCGAGAAGAACTCGGCCGCCTGGATGTCGAGCGAGATGTCGTCGACCGCGGTGAAATCGTCAAACCGCTTGGTCAGTGACTCGAGCTTGACGTTGCCTCCATCCATTCTTTAGTCCTCTCAGTCAGATGCCGGTGATGCCGGTAAGCACCTCGGTGCCGCCCTTCGTGCGCTCGCCTCGGGTCATCCACCGGTAGGCGAAGAAGCCGATCAGCGCGGCGAGGAGCGAGACCACCAGCATGATCGTGGCCAGAGCGTTGAGCGCCGGCCCGCTCAGCCCGCCGTGCACGTTGGAATAGATCAGCACTGACATCGGCTGCGTGTTCGCGGTCGACGACAGCTGTTCCACGATCACGAAGTCGTCCACGGTGCTGGCGAATACGAGCACCGCGCTGGCGAAGATGGCCGGCATCAGCATTGGCAGCAGCACCCTGCGGATGGCCTCGAATCGCGATGCTCCGAGATCGGCGGCCGCTTCTTCGTAGGACGGCCCGATGGTGATCAACCGCGCTCGGACGATGATCGCGGGCCAGCTCAGGTTCCACACCACCAGGCCCGCCACCTCCGCCGGCGTGCCCAGGCGGATGAATGTCAGCGCCTGCGTGACGAGGAGGAACAGCGCCACTGCCAGCAGGAGCTCCGGGATCACGAACGAGAAGATCATCACGAAGCTCAGCCCATTGGCGGTACGGCTACGCCAACGGTCGATGCCGATCGCAAACCCGACCCCGATCGGGACGCAGATCAGCGTGGTCAGGGCCGCAAGCACCAGCGTCTGGATCACGGCATGATGCAGGCTGGGGTTGTGGAGCACGGAGGTGACCTGGCTGCCGACGTACCACTTGGTGGAGAAGCCCTGCCAGGTCGCCTGCGACGCTCCCTTGTTGAACGAGAACAGCACCGCGATCCCGATCGGCACGATCGACCACACGATGTACAGCCAGGTGAAGCCCTCCATCGCCCACGGCCGTCGCCACGGGTTTCCCCGGGGGCGGCCGCGCGAGGTGAGCATCTCCGGCCGTGAGGGAGCGGTGACCGTTTTGTCAACCGTGCTGGCCATCAGGCGGCCTGCGTGGAGGCTCGGGCGGTGCTGATCGTGTAATAGAGCATCGGAATCAGCAGGACGACGAGTAGCATCAGCGCCAGCACGGCGCCCTGTCCGGTCTGGCCGGGCGAGTTGAGTTGGCCTTCGATCGCATTACCGATCATCGTCGTGCCGGGTGCGCCGGACATCAGCTGGTTGGTGAAGTAGTCGCCCAGCATCGGCAGCGCGGTGATGAACGTCCCGGCGATGATCGCCGGCTTGCTCAAGGGAATCGTCACATGCCAGAAGGTTCGCCACTTGGTGAGCCCGAGATCGCGTGAGGCCTCGAGCAAGCTTGGATCGATGCGGTCCAGGAAGGCGTACAGCACCAGGATCAGGTACGGGATGTACCCGTACACGAGGCTCATGATGACCGTCACGGACTTGCCCCCAAGCCAGTTGGTGTTACCTGGCAGGCCCACGAACGACAAGCTGCTGTTGACGAAGCCGTTCTGCTGGAGCAGATCGATCCAGGCCAGCATGCGCATCATGTAGCTGACCCAGAACGGCGCGATCAAGAGGACCAGGAACAACGTCTTGCGCCTGCCGGCGTAGCGGGAGACGAAATAGGCCACCGGATAGGCGATCGCCAGCGAGATCACCGTGGCGATCGCGGTATAGACGAATGTCCGCAGCGCAGGCGGGCCGATGAACGCGCCACTGCCGACGATGTCGTGCCAGACCGCGCTCAAGTTCCAGCTCGACCAGTGCACTGGGTTCCAGACCGGGACCACCGTCTGGAAGAACTCGTTGACGCCGCCGCCGGCCACCGACAGCATCACGTAGAACGGGGCCACGAACAGAATCAGCAGCCAGATCGCTCCCGGCGCCGCAAACCCCATCCACAGCCAGCGGTTTCGCCGGTCGTAGGTGTCCTGCCGCCGAGCCATCGCCGTCACCCTACAGCCCTTGCGAGAACGAGTTCCAGGTTGCCTCCCAGACCGCGTTGGCGGCCGGGGGCAGTTCGAGCTGGAACAGGCCCTGGCGGAAGTATTGCGGTAGCACGACGGTGGAGGTCAACTGCGGAGGCAACAGCTTCTCGGCGATCAGCCGCTTCGGGGTGACTTCGTTGAGCGGCTGCATGTAACCGACGTAGCTGTAATTCTCCAGCGCATTGTTCACGTCAAGCATGAAGTCGATGAACTTATGGGCGAGGACAGGGTTTGCGCCGCCGGTGAGGTTGACCATCAGATCATTGGCGACCGGGCCCTTCCGGTTGGCCGGGAACCAGTAGCCGAGCGTGTCGACCGAGGTGCCCTTGGGCAGGTACTGGTAAGAGGAGGCCATGTCGCCCGACCAGGAGTGATGAATCCAGGTCTTCCCGGTGGGGACGTCGGTGTAATCGTTGTTGTCGATCCGCACGTTGGTCAGCGTTGGCAGAGCTGCTGCAGCGCCTTGCCGGCAGCGTGGATCTGGGCCGTGTTGGTGGTATTGGTGTCCAGGTTGCCGGCTCGCAGCAGCGCCAGGCTGATCGTCTCCCGATAATCGTCGAGGACAGCGACCTTGCCCTTGTACGGCGCACCCTGCCACGGCATGTTCCACGAGGGAGAGAGATTCACCTTGTCCTTGCGCCAGGCCATCCCGGTGGTGTAGATCGAGTACGGCGCTGTGTACTGCCAACCCTGGTCGTAGAACGGATTGCGATAGTCGGGCCAGACGTTTGAGATGTTCGGGATGTAGCTGTGGTTGAGCGGCCGGATCAGCTTGGCCGCGATCAGCTGACCGAGCACATCGACGGTCGGGAACAGGATGTCGAACTTGAGCTGCCCGCTGCCGAGCTTGGACAGCGCTTCTTCCATCGTGTTGAACGTCGTCAGCGAGTAGTTGCACTTGTGCTTCTTGCAGAAGCTCTTGATCACTGCCTCGTTGATGTACGCGACCCAGTTGTAGATCTCCAGGGTGGCGCCCTTCTCGGGGGCAAGGCCCGAGGCGATCGGCTTGTTGTCGGAGTACACCGGCCACTTGACCGGTTTGTCCTTACGTGGCAGCGGGGGGCCGCTGCTGGCACCGGCGGGGTTCGTGGTACTGCAGCCGGCCAGCGCTCCCCCCAGCGCGAGCCCGGCACCCGCCACAAGCAGCTGGCGCCGCGAGATCGCAGTGGGGTCCGGCACGGGTCGACGGCGGATCCCGTCTTCAGACCATCCCTCACGTGGGTGCATACCCACTCACCTCTTCACTCCTTTTGCATACTGCGTGCGGGCGCGCCCATTCTCGCTCCTGGCCCGACGAAGATCGCACCCGAGCTCGTTGGAGGCGAGCGTGAGACAGCGGTCGACCATCCGCGCCGGTGTCACGTCGGGCTGGCCCAGGGTGACCTGCACTCCGAGCCCGTCGAGCAGGCCGCTCAGCAGGAGCGCGAACTCATCGGGGTCGACGTCCGCGCCGAACTCGCCGCTCTGCTGGCCCTCGCGCACAATGTCCGCGATCAGCGCCCGCTGGCGGCGGTCGAGGCGGAAGTAGGAGCGCCGCACGGTGGAGTCCCGCCGCGCCCGAACCCAGATCTCCATCCACAGCGTGTAGTCGTTGAGACCGCCGGGGCCGAGGCTCGTCTCCTCGATCAGGTGCACGAGCTTGTCACCGGGCCGCTCGATCTGGCCCTGGCCGTCCAGCACCCGCTCGTAGAACTCGCGGTCGGCGTACGCGACCGCCTCCTCGAGCAGACGATCCTTGGATTCGAAGTAGTACAGGATCGTCGGCGAGCTGGTTCCCGCCCGCTCGGCGATGTCGCCGATCCTCGTGTCGAACAGACCCCGCTCGTAGAGAACTTCGGCGGCGGCGGCAACGATCTGCGGTTTGCGCAAATGGTCCACCTTGGGGCGGGGACTCATCTCTCCTCTTCCGGTCTCGGCTTGCCCTAGCCTGTATCCTGAATCTCCGTTCAGGAAACTTATCCGGCACGCTCGGGGCTGTCAAGCGTGAACCCGTTAGGAGGAAGTTTGCAATGGTGGATGTGGCAGTGCTCGGAGCCGGGCTGGCCGGATTGGCGGCTGCGCGCGACCTCGATCGCGCGGGCGCCGACGTGTTGGTGCTCGAGGCGCGCGAGCGTCCCGGTGGCCGCGTGGAAGCGGTGGCGCTGCCCGATGGCCGGACCGTGCAGGCCGGCGGCGAGGTCTTCGGCTACGAGCACACGTCCTACCGCGAGCTGGTGACCGAGCTCGGCTTGCAGATCGAGGAAAGCTACGTCGCCGAACCCGGCGAGATCAGCTGGGGCCTGAACGAGGGCGTCTACGTGGGCGACGACGCGCCCTGGATGAGCGGGCGCGAACGGGCCGACGCGGAGCGCCTGGACCGGGAGTTCCACGATCTGGCGGCGACCGTCGACCCCGATGACCCGTGGGGCCATCCCGACGCCGCCCGCTTGGACCGGCTGAGCGTCGGCGCGTGGCTGCGCGAGCAGGGTGCGCTTGCAGCAGTGCTCCGGCGCCACGAGCTGGCCTCGCTGTCGCTCTCTTGCGACGGACCGGAGCGGACCTCGATGCTCGCGGAGTTGCGCAAGCACGCCACGCTCGCCGGCAACGGCTTTTACGACCTCGAGCAGTGGGAGGGCCTGCGGGTCGCCGAGGGATCCGCCGCGGTGGCGCTGCGAATGGCCTCCGAGCTGGGCTCGCGGCTGCGGCTGGGAGCGGTGGTGACCGGGGTTGATATCGCTCCCGGCGGCGTTGTCGTGAGGCTCGCCGACGGCGAGCGGATCGAGGCCGAGGCGGTCGTGTGCGCAATTGGAGCCGGGCCGCTGCGCTCGGTCGCCATCACCGGTCTGAGCGAAGCGCGGCTGGCGTCGCTGCGGGCGCAGCGAAACGCGCTCGCCGCCAAGGTCGTGGTCGCCTACGACGAGCCCTTCTGGCAGCGGCGGGGACAGAACGGGCTCGCCGAGACCGAGTGGCTGTTTGGCTCGACGTGGTCACAGGGTCGCGGGGTGCTGTCGCTGCTGGTCCCGCCCGAGCGCTTTTCCGCGTTCGTCGCCGCGCCCGCGGATGCCCGCCGGCAGACGATCCTGGACGGGCTGCAGCGGCTCTACGGAGAGCGGGCGCGGGTGCCGGCGGCGATGCTCGAGCGCGCCTGGGGCTCGGACCCCTACACCCTGGGCTACATCGCCTCCTGGGCGCCGGGGGACCTGAGCCGGGTGGGTCCGCTGCTCGGGACCCACGAGCCGCCGTTCTACGTGGCGGGGTCTGATCACTGGGTCGCGGGCTACATGGAGGGCGCGGTCAAGACCGGTCGCGCGGCGGCCGCGGCCGCCCTGGGCGCGCCCTCGCCGGCCTAGCCTTCGGCCTGACGCGCCGTCACGGCATCCTGGTCGCGATGCTGTGCGGGCACCAGCCGCTCTCCGACCCCGAGCTCGCGAGCCAGCGCCGATTTCGCCGTGGCCCGGGCACGCTGGAGAGGAATCGCGGAGTCGCCGAGCAGGGTGCGGATCCCCAGGCCGTCGATCAGCGCCAGCGCGCGGTCGGCGACCTCGTCGGGGTCACAGCGGGCGAACTCGCCGTCCGCCACGCCGGCGGCGATCTCGTCGGCGAACCACGCGTGCAGCCGGGCATACAGCTCCTCGGCGACAGGCCGTAGCTCGGGGTGACGGACGGCGCGGAGCCAGAGCTCGACCCACAGCACCCAGTCCTCCTGCAGGGGCGGCGTGGTCGGCAGGCACTGGTCGATCATCGATGCCAGGCGCTCGGCGTGCGACGCCCCCGCCGGCTGACCGTCCGAGATGCGCGCGTCGCCGGCGCGCGCGTAGGACCAGTCCAGCGCCTCGGCCAGAAGCGCCTCGCGGCTGGCGAAGTGGTAGTGCACCAGCGACGGCGAGACGCCCGCGTCCATGGCGATGCGAGCGATCCGCACGCCGTCGATCCCTTCGCTGGCGATCCGCCGAACCGCCGCCGCGAGGATCCGCTCCCGCGCGCCGGCCCTGATCCGGCGCGGGCTCACCTGACGCCGTCGCCTGACAGCGCGGGCGCCAGGTCAGCCCGGATGCGGTCGGCAAACCAGGCCACGCCGCGCTCGCGACGCGACAGCGGGCCGCAGCGGTAGCCGCGCGTGGCCAGGCCCCGCTGGACGTTGTCCACCAGGTCGATGTCCTCGTCGAGCACCAACGTGTTGAGCCGCTGGTTGGCCCACTGCACGAACTTCGTGCGCGGGTCGGTGCGCGCCGGGCGATAGCAGGCGAACACGTCGCTGGTGCGGCCGACGCCATCGGGAAGCATCTGCCAGGTGTTGACCTGATCTGGGTACAGGTCGATTGTCGTGTTCGGATAGATGAACGCGTAGCGCCAGACGAAGCGGTGTTCGTCGCCGAGCCCGGGCATCGGGGTAACGAGCTTTGCGTACATGCGCTCGAGCCGGTTGCTGCTCGGCTTGTCGCGCAGCGGGGCGTCGAACCACACGTAGTGGTCGTGGATCTCGACCTCGTAGCGCTTGTAGTCGAGCAGTCGCATCAGTCCCGGGTGGGCGATCGGGATGTGGTAGCCCTCGAGGTAGTTGTCGGCCACCACCTTCCAGTTGGCCGGCTGGGTTCCGCCGCTCGGCGCGAACGGCTGCAGCGACTCGATCCGGTAGGGCGCCAGGCGCTGGGGAAGGTCACCGACGAGCTCGCTGAGTGGCGTCGCGTCGGGGTCGAGGTTGACGAATACCAGCCCGCACAGCTCCTCGACGCGGGCCGGCATCAGCCCGAACCTGCGCTTGTTGACCTTCTCCTCGAATGCCATGCCCTCGGGAATCCCGATCAGCGAGCCGTCGAGCTTGTAGGTCCAACCGTGATAACGACAGCGGATCGCCGCCTTGCATTGACCGGACCCGCTCAGCAGGCGCGACCCCCGGTGACGGCAGACGTTCTTGAACGCCCGCAGCTGGTTCTCGTCGTCGCGCACGACGAGCACGGGCTGGGCTCCCGCCTGGGCGGTCAGATAGCTGCCGGGCTGCGGCAGCGAAGCGATGTGCCCGGCGAGCTGCCAGGTGCGCTCGAAGATCAGCTCCTGCTCGGGCTCGAGCAGGCCGGGGTCGGTGTAGAGCCGGGGCTCGAGGGCGGTGCCGGCCGCGCTCGAAACGTTGGTGGTGGGGACGGCAGGCGGTGCAGCAGATTCCATATCGGACCTCATCCTGACTTTGTGATCAGTTATACTTTACCGCCATGGTCAAGCGCGCGTCCTGGCTGTCGATCACACCCGAACCCGAGCGCGAGCTCCCGGCGGCGGTCGCCACGCTGACCGCCAGACACCGCGCGCCCGTGCGAGGCAGTCGCCCGCGAGCGCCACCGGGTCGAGCGGCTCGTGCTGAGCGGCAGCCAACGGCGGTGGCTGCAATACCTGCACGAGGTCGTGCAGCTGATCGACGCCAGCGCCGGCGTTGACGACCCCGATGTCGCCCGTGCCCGCTCGCGCGCGACCGCCGTGATCGCCAACCACCACAATCTGTTGCTCGCGCTGCCCGGGCGTGGCGCGGCCCGCACCGCCGGCGACCGCGTCGCTCTGCAGCGCCTCGAACAGGACACCGAAACGTCCCCATAGGACACAACGACAAAGGAACCGAATGAGCACCACCACCACTCCCGCACCCGAGCTGACCGACGAGCAGCTCGAGCTTTCAGACCGCGCGCGCGATTTTGTCGAGCAGGTCCTGATCCCGCTCGAGAACGAAGCCGAACAACGCGCCGGCGCGCTCCCCGAGGAGACGGTGCGGGAGATCAAGCGGGCCGCGATCGCCTCGCGCCTGCATGGTGGGCGGGTCCCCGTCGAGCACGGCGGGCAGGGCTGGTCGATGATCGAATGGTTCCTCGTCAACGAGCAGTTCGGCCGGGTGACCAACGGCCTGCACTGGCACGTGCCGAACGTCTACAACGTGCTGCTCGAGGGCACCCCGGAGCAGATCGAGCGCTACATCGTCCCGGCTCTGCGCGGCGAGGGCGGCGACGCCTACGCGGTCACCGAGGCCGACGCCGGCTCGGATCCCGGCGGGATCTCCTCGACCGCGGTGGCCAGCGACGGCGGCTGGCGGATCAACGGTGAGAAGTGGTTCGTGACATCCGGCGACGTGGCCCGAGTTCTGATCGTGATGGCGAACGTGGTCGAGGGCTCGAAGCGTCTACCGACGCTGTTCCTGGTCGCCCCCGACGCCCCCGGCGTCGACTTTGTCGACGACCCGAAGTTCACCCACAACTACCCCCACGGCCATCCGACGATCCGCTTCACCGACGTGGAGGTAGGTCCCGACGCCGTGATCGGCGGCATCGGCAACGGCGAGGAGCTGCAGCGCCGCTGGTTTACCGAGGAGCGGCTGGGAATCGCCACCCATGGCCTGGGGGCGATGTGGCGTCTGCTCGAGGAGACCACCAGCTGGGCGCTGACCAGGGTTCAGGGCGGGCAGCGGATCATGGACTACCAGGGGATCTCGTTCCCGCTTGCGGACTCCGCGACCGACGCCGCGCTGGGACGCCTGCTCGCCCTGCAGGTCTGCGCGATGGTCGACTCGGGCGCCGACCCCAAGCTGATCCACGCCAAGGCCGCGATGGCCAAGCTGTTCGTGTCCGAGGCGGCCGGCCGCTGCGCCGACCGCGCGGTGCAGGCGTTCGGCGGGCGCGGCTACATGCGCTCAAACGTCGCCGAGCGCTTTTTGCGCGAGCTTCGCGTGGACCGCATCTGGGAGGGAACCAGCGAGGTCCAGCGGCTGATCATCTCCCGCGCTCTGGAGCGCCGCGGGGTCGAGGCCACGATCCATTGACCGCCGTCGAGACCGGCGCCGCCACGGACCTGCGGCGCCTCATGCATCCAGCCTCAATCGCTGTCGTAGGCGCATCTGACAGGCCCAGCACCTATGCCGCGCAGGTGCTGCTGAACTGCGAGACGATCGGCTTTCAGGGCGAGATCTGGGGTGTGAACCCGAGCCGCGACGAGGTCATGGGCCACCCTTGCGTGCCGAGTATCGCCGAGCTCCCGGTGGCGGTCGACGCGGTCGTGGTGGCAATCCCGGCCGCCGCCGTACCGCCGGTCATCGACGAGGCCGGCGCCCGGGGATGCGGGGGAGCGGTCGTGATCAGCGCCGGCTTTAAGGAGGTCGAGGAGGGCGTCGCCCGCAACGAGGAGCTTGTTGCCGCCGCTGCTCGTTACGGGCTCCCGGTCTGCGGTCCCAACTGCAACGGGATCGTCTCCCCGGCAAAGCGGATCTCTCTCTGGGGTGACGCGCTGGCGCCCTCGGAGGCAGGTTCGGTGGCACTTGTCTCCCAGAGCGGAAACGTGGCGGTCAACGCGCTCGCCACGCGGCGGGGGCTGCGCTTTCACACGGTCGTCGCCAGCGGCAACCAAGCCGTTCTGTCGGCCGCCGACTATCTCGAGTTCCTCGCTGCAGAGGAGGGACTGGGCGCGATTGCCCTGTACCTGGAGGACGACGGGGGACCGAGGTTCTGCGACGGACTGGTCGCGTGTGCGCAGGCAAACGTTCCGGTGATCGTGCTGAAGGTGGGACAGTCGCGGGCCGGGGCCCAGGCGGCCGCCGCACACAGCGCCGCGCTCGCTGGCGATCAGCGGGTCTTTCGCAGCCTGGTGGAGGAAGCGGGCGGCGTCTGGGCCGACGACGTCCATGACCTGCTCGAGCTCGCCAAGACGATCGCGGTCTCGAGCCGCCGGCCTGCCCGCAGCGCGGGCGACAATGGCAGCGGGATCGCGATCATGACCTGCTCGGGCGGTGACTCCGCCCAGGCTGCCGACGAAGCGCAGCGGATCGGGCTCGAGCTTGCCGCGCTTGCCCCCGCGACCGAGCAGCGGCTGCGGGACATCCTTCCGACGGCGGCGACGGTCGCCAATCCACTCGACTACACGGCGATGCTGTGGGGGGATCGAGGGGCGCTGGCCGGGCTTGTCCAGACGCTCGGCGAGGATCCGGCGGTCGGACAGGTGCTCGTCTTCTACGACCAGCCCCACGGACTGACCGGAGCATCGGAGGAGTCCTGGCGAGCGGTCCGCGAGGCAGTGATCGCCGGCGCCGTCGCGAGCCCGGTTGCGACGCTTGTCTCCTCGACGCTGCCGGAGCTGCTCGACGACGACGCCGCGTGGGAGTTCGCGCGCGCCGGCGTGGCCCCGGCGGCGGGGCTGCGCACGGGACTTCGCTGCGCCGCGGCTGCCGGCGCCTGGGCGCAGATCGCCGACCCGGCGCGCCTGCGCGAAATCGCCAGCGTCGCCAGGTCGCTGCGCACCGATGGCGGGGCGCGTCGCGCCGGCGCGTGGTTGGCCGAGCACGAGGCCAAGGCGATGCTCCGGGCGCACGGCGTGCCGGTCCCTCTCGGCCGGGTGGTCTCCAGCCCAGACGACGCGGTCGCGGCGCTGGATGAGCAGGGCGGAAACGTGGTTCTGAAGCTGAGCGCGGCGTCCGTGCAGCACAAGTCCGATCTCGGCGCAGTGGCGCTGGGGTTGCGCTCCGGCGACGAAGTCCGCGCGGCCTATCACCGCCTGTCCGAGCTCGCGGCTGCCCACGGCGGCTGCGTTCTCGCCGAACAGATGGCGGCGCCAGGCCTCGAGCTGATGATCGCCGTCCGCACTGACGCGATCGTGCCGGCGCTGGTGCTGGGGCTGGGCGGGATCTGGACCGAGCTGCTCGACGACGTCGCCATCGTGCCGCTGCCCGCGGCTGCGGCGCGGATCGAGCTCGCCCTGCGCTCCCTGAGGGGAGCGCCCATGCTGCTCGGCGGCCGCGGTCGACCGAGCGTCGACCTCGACGCTGCCGCCCGGCTGGTGGAACAGATGGCCGGCCTGCTCCTCGAGCGCTCGCTGGCCGAGATCGAGTGCAATCCGGTGCTCGTGGGTGCTCCCGGACACGGTGCCGTCGCGGTTGACGCGGCGATCCGGCTGCGGGAGGCCGGCGGCTGATGTACGACGTGGTGATCGTCGGTGGCGGGTTTGCGGGGGTTACCGCGGCGCGCGAGTGCGCGCTGCGGGGGCGAAGCGCGCTGGTGCTCGAGGGCCGCGAGCGTCTCGGCGGACGGACCTGGAGCAAGGAGTGGGCCGGGACCCAGATCGAGCTCGGCGGCGCCTGGGTCCACTGGCATCAGCCGCACACGTTCTCCGAGCTGACCCGGGCCGGGCTGCCGGTTCGGTTCGGACCTGACTCCCAGCAGGCCGGCTGGTACGTGGGTCAGGAGCGGCGCAGCGGCACGATGGAGGAGCGCGACGAGCTCGCGCGCCGCGGATGGGACGCGTTCGTGGAGGGAGTGGGGGAGGCGCTGCCGTTGCCGCACGCGCCGCTGCAGGCCCTGCCCGAGCTGGCCAGGTTTGATCGGCTCACGATCGCCGAGCGTGTCGATCAGCTCGAGCTCACCGACGACGAGCGGGCGGTGCTGTGCGCCGAGCTGGAGTCACTGGCGAACGGGCCCCTGGATCAAGCCGGAGCGGTCGCGGTGCTGCGCTGGCACGCCCTGTCGGGCTACAGCCTCAAGCTGACCCAGGAGACCGGCGGACGGGTCACGATCGTCGGTGGCACGGTGGCACTGCTGAACGCGATCGCCACCGCGGTGCCGTTCGAGGTCCGGCTCGGTTCGCCGGTCGCCGAGGTCGCGCGCCGCAACGGCCGCGTGGAAGTGACGACTCGCGCCGGCGAGGAATACGTGGCGGGGGCGGTAGTGATGGCGGTGCCGCTGAACGCGCTCGGAGCGATCCAGTTCACGCCCCAGCTGCCCGAGGACAAGCGCGCCGCGATCGAGCTGGGCCAGGCCTCGCGTGGGATCAAGCTGATGATCCACGCGCGCGGTGAGGCGGCGATGCAGAACGCGATCCGGCCCGGCCATCCGTTCGGCTACCTCCACAGCGACGAGCTGTTCGACGACGGAACGCAGCTGCTGATCGGTTTCGGGCCCGACGCCGAGCGGTGCGACGCCGGCAGCCTGGACAGCGTCCAGACCCGCTTGGAGGAGATCCTGCCCGGCTACCAGGCGCTGCAGGCCACCGCACACGACTGGCTGCATGACGAGTTCTCGCGCGGCACCTGGGCGATCCACCGTCCGGGCTGGTACGAGAATCATCACGCCGCGATGCGCCGGCCCGAGGGCACCGTTCTGCTCGCCGGCTCTGACCTCGCCGACGGATGGGCCGGCTTCATCGACGGCGCAATCGAGAGTGGGTTGCGCGCCGGCCGGCAGGCCGCCGAGCTCAGCGGTTGAGCTGCGCCGGCGCGGGCCGGTGAGCTCAGCGGTTGAGCTGCGCTGGCGCGGGCCGCCGAGCTCAGCGGTTGAGCTGCGCTGGCGCGGGCTCCGCCAGCGCGGCCTCCAGCGCGTCCGCCAGCAGCTCCAGCTGCTCGGGAGCGAGCTGCTCCGCGAACACGTAGGGAAGCTCGATCAGCGGCATCCCGAGCCCATCTCGGAGCCGGCGCAGCTGCTCGCTCTGACCGGCCGCGCGGGCCTGCTCGGACAGGGCCGCACCGAGCGCGGCGCCCGCCAGCACCGAGTCCACCCGCTCGCGGGCGGCTGTCAACTGCGCTCGCTCGGCGTCCGTAAAGCGCTCCGGATAGCGAGCGTTGACGATCACCGCATCGAGCGGCAGCTTGTCGGCGGCGAGCTGGTCGCGAAGCCACAGCGTCTCGTTGACAGGCATCTCCTCGGCGGTGGCCACGGCCACGACGGCGGTGAAGTCCCGATCGGCGATCGTCGCCGCGATCCTGCGGCCCTGGTGGGCGATCGGGCCCACCCGGGCGATCTCGGCGAACGTCCGCGGGGTGCGCAGGATCCCGACGCCATGACCGGCGGCGGGCGAGTCGACGATCACCAGGTCGTAGGCGTCGGCGCCGCTGGTGCGGCGCTGGTACTGGGCCAGCTCCCAGGCCTTGCCCACGCTCAGCAGCTCGCGCATCCCCGGCGTGGCCATCGCGAACGCCCCGAACACGCGGCTGGAGCCCAGCGCCTGCCCCACGGCGCCGGTCTTGACCCTCAGGTACTCCTCCATCGCGTATTGAGGGTCGATCGAGATCGTGTACAGCCGGGGGGCGAGCTCCACCTCCTCGAACGTGTCGCCCGCGTGCGCGAACGTCTCCCGGACGCGGTTCTGGCTGGCGAGCTCGGCGACGATCGTTCGCAGGCCGCGGCGGGCGGCGAGCAGGCCAAGCGCGATCGACACCGTCGACTTGCCCACGCCGCCCTTGCCGGTGACGAAGATCAGGCGTCGCTGCAGCAGTCCAGGCACGGCGGTCGGAATTTAGCCTGACCTGGCGTGGCGGCGCCTCGCAAAGGATTTCCCCTACCGCGTGCGAATACAGGCGCGTATGAGTCCAGCGACCCATCGGAGTGCTCGCTGATGTCCACCTGCAGGGTGATCACGCTCGCCAACCAGAAAGGCGGCGTCGCCAAGACCACGACCACGCTCAACCTCGCGGTGGCGTTTGTGGAGGAGGGACACCGCGTGCTCGCTTGTGACATGGACCCGCAGGGGAACCTGACCATGTCGCAGGGCATCGATCCTGACACGCTCGAGAAGTCGATGTACGACGTGCTCGTACATCACATGTCGATCCGCGAGGTGATTCGCAAGCGCGAGGTGGACATCGCCTGCGCCTCGATCGATCTGGCCGGAGCCGAGATTGCGATGTCGACGATGATCGGGCGCGAGCGCTCGCTGGAGAAGGCCTTCAGGGACATCAAGGACGACTACGACTTCATCTTCATCGACACCCCACCGAGCCTGGGACTGCTGACGATCAACGCGCTGACCGCATCGGACAAGGTGATCGTCCCCGTCCAGTGCGAGTATCTGTCGATGCGGGGCTTGATCCAGCTTCAGAACACGCTGGCGATGATCCGCGAGAACCTGAACCCGGATGTCGAGATCGAGGGGATCCTTCCGACGCTTGTCGATCTCCGCACATTGCACGCCAAGGAGGCGATCGAGTTGCTCGAGGAGAACTTCGGTGACAAGGTGTACGCGTCGAGGATTCGCAAGACGGTTCGCTTTGCCGAAGCCCCTGTGAAAGGCATGTCCGTGTTGAAATACGATCCGGACGGTTTGGCCGCACACGCCTACAGGCAGCTCGCCAAGGAGGTCCTCTCACATGGCAACCGGTAAGCGCGCGAGCATGCGCGAAGGGCCGCTCGCAGACCTGTTCCGCAAGACCGCCGCGGAGGCCTCGGAGACGTCTGCCGACACGCCGCCGGCCAGCCACGCGCCCTCCGAGCCAGCGCCGCCCGAGGCAGCAGCGCCCTCCGAGCCAGCAGCGCCCCAGCCAGCAGCGCCCGCCGAGCCAGCCGCGCCCGAGCCAACCGCCCCCGAGGCAGCCCCACCCGAGCCAACCGCGCCCGAGGCAGCCCCACCCGAGCCGGCCCCGCGCGCCGACCAGCCCCGGCGCCGCTCATTCCATCCGGCATTCGATGCACCACCGGAGCCCGAAGCGGAGGAGCCGCCCCACATCCCGTCCGCTCAGGAGCGCCTGCGCCAGGCGTTCTCGGCTGACATCCCTGACAACGTGCTGGACGCCCCGGCGCCCGAGACCGGCGCGCCGACGCCTCCCGACGAGCCGCCGGCGGACGTCTATGCCCGCTCGGGGCGCATGGAGGAGGTCCCCGCGCCGGCCCCGACCGGAGGCCCGGTCCTGCGGGTGGTCGGGGTGGGCGGAGGAGGCGTCAACGCGGTCAACCGGATGGTCGAAGCCGAGGTGGCGGGCGTCGAGTTCGTGGCGATCAACACCGACCTGCAGTCGCTGCAGCAGTCAGCCGCGCACGTGACCCTGCACATCGGAGACGGGGTCACGCGCGGGCTCGGCTCGGGCTCTGACCCGGAGCTCGGCCGCCGCGCCGCGCACGACCAGCATGACCAGATCAAGGCGATGTTGCGCGGTTCCGACATGGTGTTCATCGCCGCCGGCGCCGGCGGCGGCACCGGGACCGGGGCGGCGCCGATCGTGGCCCAGATCGCGCGCGAGCTCGGCGCCCTGACCGTGGGAATCGTCACCCGGCCGTTTGGGTTCGAGGGCTCGCGCAGGCGCGCCCAGGCGGAAGCCGGGATCGCCGCACTGGGAGAAGTGGTCGACACGCTGATCGTGGTCCCCAACAACCGCCTGCTGTCGGTGCTCGACCGGAACGTCTCGATGCTCGAGGCGTTCCGTGTCGCGGACGACGTCCTGCGCCAGGGCGTGCAGGGCATCTCCGACCTGGTGACGCTGCCGGGACTGATCAACCTCGACTTCGCCGACGTGCGGACGATCATGTCCAATGCCGGCAACGCGCTGCTGGGGATCGGGATGGGAACCGGCGAGCGTCGCGCGGTCGATGCCGCAGAGCAGGCCGTGGCCTCGCCGCTGCTCGAGACCAGCATGGACGGTGCACGCTCGATTCTGCTCTCGATCACCGGCGGAAACGACGTCTCTCTGTGGGAGGTCAACGAGGCGGCCAAGGCCGTTGCCGAGGCCGCGCACCCCGATGCCAACATCATCTTCGGGGCGATGGTCGACAGCAAGCTCGAGGACCAGGTGTGGGTCACGGTGGTGGCCACGGGCTACGGCGAGTCGCGTTCGCGCTGGCGCGACGAGCAGTCTCGGTCCGGCCGCACCGACCGCGACCGCGGCTTCCGCGAGCCGGAGGGCGAGCCGCGCGTGACCCGGGTCCGGGGGCGGTCCTCGTCGGCGCGCGAGCTCGACGTGCCGGAGTTCATCCCCCGCCGCTGACGGCGCGGGGGGCGAGCCCCCACTCGTGTAGCGAAAGTGCACGTGGGGGTGCGAAACGCTGCACGAGTGGGCCGCTCGGCAAACTCTGAGCTGTGCCCAGGTCCACCAGCGGTGCAAGGCGAGACCGTCGGCAGCTTGGAGTGGTCGCCGCCGGTCATCCGGTGAGCGCCCGTGCCGGAGCGGATGCGCTGCGCGACGGAGGTAACGCGGTCGATGCCGCGCTGGCCGCGATGCTGGCCTCGTTTGCCTGCGAGCCGCTGCTGACCGGGTTCGGTGCCGGGGGCTACATGCTCGTCGTCGCGCCCGACCGGGAACCCACCCTGCTCGACTTCTTCGTCGAGGCGCCGGGCCGGGGTGCCGAGGTGAGCGCGCGCGCCGAGCTGATCCCGGTGCGGGTCTCGTTCGGCGACGCGATCCAGGTGTTCAACATCGGGGCTGCGTCGGTGGGGTGCTACGGGATGGCGGCGGGCGTGTGTGAGGCCGCCAGGCGCTTTGGGCGCACGCCGCTGCAGCGGCTGGTCGAGCCGGCGGCGGCGCTCGCGCGCGAGGGGGTCGCGCTCAATCTCCAGCAGGCTTACATCGTCGAGATCCTGGGCGCGATCGTCACCTCGACGCCCGAGTGCGCGGCGCTGTTCGCCCCCCGCGGATCGCTGCTGCGGGCCGGGGACCTGCTGCGCCAGCCCGAGATGGCCGACACCCTGGAGCGCCTGGGAGCCGAAGGCGAGCGGCCGTTCTACGAGGGCGACATCGGCGCCGCGATCAGCGCCTGGGTCACCGAGCGCGGCGGGCTGCTGACCGCGCTTGACCTGCAGGCCTACGAAGTCGTCGACCGCGAGCCGGTCCGTGTCAGCTACCGCGACCGCGAGGTGCTCACCAACCCCCCGCCGTCGGCGGGTGGGATCCTGATCGCCCGCGCGCTGGCCATGCTCGGCGCCGAGCCGGGTCCACCATCGACCAGTCAGCTGATCGATGTGATGGAGCGCACCCAGCGCGAGCGCACGCCGGAGTTTCTGGCCGGGCTGAGCGATCCGGAGTTCATGCGCACCTTCCTGTCCGGCGCGAGCGGCCGCCTCGGGGCCACCACGCACGTCTCGGTGCTCGACTGCGACGGGTGGGCCTGCTCGGTGACATGCTCGAACGGATCGGCATCGGGCGTCGTCGTGCCCGGCACCGGCGTGCATCTCAACAACATGCTCGGCGAGCAGGACCTCAACCCCCTTGGCTTCCATCGCCACCCGCCCGGTCGCCGGATGCCCAGCATGATGTCGCCGACGGTCGTGCTGCGCAATGGCCAGCCGGAGCTGGCGGTCGGCAGCGCGGGCTCAAACCGGATCCGCTCCGCGATCCTGCAGACGATCATCCGCTCGATCGACGACGGCATGCGGGCCCAGGACGCGGTCGATGCCCCGCGAGTGCACTGGGAGGACGACGTCGTCTACGTCGAGCCGGGGATCGACGCGCGAGAGCTCGAAGCAGAAGGGCTCACGCTGGGGCGTTTCCGTCAGCGCAACCTGTTCTTCGGCGGAGCGCAGGCGGCGGCGCGCGACCGCGACGGGATCTTCTCGGGCGGCGGGGACCCGCGGCGAGGCGGCGCCTCGATCGTGGTCTTGGCGCAGTGAGGCGCCGGCGGCTCGCGACCCTCGCGGTGATCGCCGTGTCCGCCGGAGCTGTGGGCGGCTGCGGGCTGGACGTCGAGCTCCCGGACCTGTTTCTTTTGACCCGCACCGGTCAGGGCACGAAGCTGACGCTGCTGGTCAACGACAGCGGCGCGATTCGGTGCAACGGCGGCAAACAAAAGATGCTGCCCAGTGCGTTGCTAATCCAGGCACGTGATCTTGCCGACGCCCTGAACAATGACGCAAAGCGCAACCTCGACCTACCGGCCGGCCCGGGTACGGTTTTCAGCTACAAGATCAAGCTCCAGCAGGGAACGGTCCGATTCTCGGATCGCGACGCGGCGCATCACAAGACGCTCGCGCAGGCAGAGCTATTCGCCACTCAAGCCGCACAGCGGGTCTGCGGGCTGTCTGGGTGAGGGTTCTCACACGATCGCCGTCACTCCCAGCCGCTTGCCGGTGGTGCGGGTAGCGTTTGCGGCCTCGTGCTAGCCATCGCCTCCCAACAGCTGATCACCACGTTCCAGGCGATCGTGCTTGGCGTGCTGCAGGGAGCCACGGAGCTGTTCCCGGTCTCCAGCCTCGGCCACACCGTGCTGTTCCCCACGCTTTTTCGCTGGCACAACGTCGTCGCCTGGCAGTCCCAGCCAGAGTCGCCGTGGCTGGCGTTCGTGGTGATGTTGCACGTGGGCAGCGCCATCGGTCTGCTGATCTACTTCTGGCGCGACTGGATCGCGATCATCCGGGGCTTCTTCGCCACGCTGGTCAAGCGCAGGATTGACACGCCCACCGAGCGGCTGGCGTGGCTGATCATCTGCGCGACGATCCCGGTGGGGATCCTCGGCCTGGTGCTGGAGCACACGGTCCGGGTCGCGCTGGCCAAGCCGCTGGCGGCAGCGATCTTCTTGATGGTCAACGGCTGCATCCTGCTGTGGGGCGAGCGGTGGCGCCGCCGCGCGGAGGTGCGCGAGCTCGCGGCCCGCGAGGGCCTCAACACCGAGGGCGGGCGGCGCCTGGACACGCTGGACTTCAGCGAGTCAGCGGTGATCGGGACCGCTCAGGCCAGCGCCCTGATCGCCGGAATCAGCCGCGACGGCGTGTGCATGACCGTGGGCCTCGGGCGCGGGCTCGATCACTCCGATTCCGCCCGGTTCGCGTTCTTGCTGGCGACGCCGCCGATCCTCGCCGCGGGGCTGCTGAAGTTCGGCGACCTCACCGGTCCACTCGGCAACGGCGGCATCCGGCAGGCCGCGGTGATCGCGGCGGTGGCGGCCGCGGTGACCGCGATCGGGACCGTGCACTTCTTGACCAACTACTTCAAGACCAAGACGCTGACCCCGTTCGGGATCTACTGCCTGCTGTTCGGCGCCTTCATGGTGCTGTTCACGGTCGTCGTCGGCCCGCCGTAGCGCGGACACGGCGTGGTCGTGCGACGCGTCCCGCCGACCGTGCTTTAGCTGAAGCGGACCTTGCCGTTGGAGCGCGCCCGGGCCTGGACGCGATCGACGAAGTCCAGCCGCTTGGTCGCGGCGCGGAACAGCCGCGCGACGAGCCGCAGACGGGCGTTCTCGGAGCGCAGATCGAGCAACCCCTGCTTGGCGTCGAGCCCGAAGTCGACCGTGGCGGCCATGTCATAGGCGCTCATCTCGTCGAGCTCCTCGCTGGTGGGCTCCCGGTCGGTCGCGCGTTTGACCAGCTCGGCGTATGCGGCGCGCGCGTTGTCGGCCAGCTCGGGGTCGGGATCGTCGTCTTCGTCCTGCACGAACTCGATCACCCCGGCGGGATAGGGCAGATGTCCCTGGCGCTCCAGCACGCGGAACGGCCGGGTGCCCCGGGTGAGCAGATTCATGCGACCGTCGTCCATCCGCTCCAGAACCTCCTCGATGGCCATCGCGCACCCAATCTCGCGGAGACCATCGTCGGCCAGCCACACGATTCCGAACTCGCTCTCGTCCTCCAGGCAGCTGCTCATCATCGTCTTGTAGCGCTCCTCGAAGATGTGCAGCGGGACCAGCTCGCCTGGCAACGCCACCAGCTCGAGCGGGAACAGCGGGAATTCGCGCGACACCGCTGGGGGCATGGAGAAAGTCTAGAGACGGTCTGCTCGCGCCGCAGGTCTAAGCGCGGCGGGCGGTGAGCAGCAGGTTGTAGAAGATCGACGCGGGCAGCAGCGGCTCGAGCACCTTCTCGTCGAGTCGCTGCAGCAGCAGGTAGCCGTGGAACGCGTACTGGCGCCACAGCATCGGCACCTGGTCGGGGTCGGCGCTGACCTCCAACCCGCGGTTGAACCACCCAAACCAGTTGGCGGTCAGCTCCTCTCCGCGTACCACGATGTCCAAAAAGCCCGCCCGCCGCGCGTGGCGCTCCAGGTCGCTCGGCGCGAACGCGTGGATGTCCACCCACGGCTCGAGCTCGTGGTCGTTGCCATCCGCGGGGCTGGGAGGCGCGGGTGGCGGCGCCGGGCGCGCCCGCATCAGCCGCCGCCACAGCGGCGCGATCGCCGTCGCGCCCTGCTTGGGCAACGTCGCGACCCGGTCCCCGACCCGCGACGGCTCGCCGGCGAAGGCGATCCGACCGCCGGGGCGCAGGACCCGATGAAACTCGGCGAACGCACGTCGGAGGTTGGGCAGGTGATGCAGGACCGCGTGGCCGAGCACCAGGTCGAAGCTCTGGTCGGCGAACGGCAGCGCCTCGGCATCGGCGCGCGCCGTGCGCACGTCGAGCCCCAGCCGCCGTGCGTTGCGGCCCAGGGTGGCGATCATGCCGGGGGAGATGTCGGTGCAGGTGGCCTGCTCGACGATCCCCGCCTGCAGCAGATTGAGGCTGAAGTAGCCGGTTCCCGCGCCGATCTCGAGCGAGCGGTCATAGCCGTCGTCGAGCTCGGGCCCGAGCAGCTTGCGCAGCTTGCCGAGCACCTGGGCTCGACCCACGTCGCCGAAATCGATCCCCCACTTGGAGTCATAGCTGTCGGCCGCGACGTCGTGATAGCGCGTGTTGACCTCGCGGATCTCGTCCGCGCTGCGGAGTGCCTCCATGGGGTGGCGCAGATTACTCTCTCGCCGGTGCCGTCGAACGCCCTCGTTCAGCGCGATCAGCCGCCCGGCGTGCCGCCCTTGCAGCTGACCGGCGAGCGCACGCTGCCCGACGTTCCGGCCGAGAACTACTGGTTCCGGCGCCACCTCGTGGTCTACGAATGGATCGGCGCGCGGGTCATCGGACGCCGCGTGCTCGACCTTGCGTGCGGCGAGGGCTACGGGTCGGAGGTCCTCTCACGGGGCGCGGCGAGTGTCGTCGGCGTCGACGCCAACCCCGAGGCGCACGAGCACGCGCGGCTGCGCTACCGCCGCCAGAACCTCAGCTTCGAGCGCGGGCTGGTGGAGACCCATGGCCAGCCCGGCACGTTCGATGCGGTCGTCCTCCTGCAGACGATCGAGCATGTGAGCGACCCGATCGCGGTGCTCGGGCACCTGCGCTCGCTCCTGGACGGCGGCGGCGTCGCCTACGTGTCGACCCCGAACCTGCTGACGCTCGCCCCGCCGGGCGCCGCCAAGTCCGACAACCCATGGCATCTGCGGGAGTACCGCGCCCGCGAGTTCGAGGACCTATGCCGCAGCGCATTCGCCGAGGTGCAGGTGCTGGGCCTGTTCCACGCCCGCAAGCTGCGAGCCCACGAGCTGGCGCTTGCCTGCGGCTGGGACGCCGTTCACAGGCGGCTCGGTCTTACGAAGCGCTTCTATAACCGTTTCACGTCAGCGATCTCCACCCGGGACTTCGCGCTCCGCCGGACCGCCGATCTCGACCGCGCACTCGACTTCCTGGCGGTCTGCCGGTGACGTGTGCAGTCTGGGTGACCCTATAGGGGTACTCAGTTGACACACGCCGGTTCGGAGCGCGGGGAGCTGGCGATCGTGCTGCATACGCACATGCCGTACGTGGAGGGCTTTGGCACGTGGCCGTTTGGCGAGGAATGGCTGTGGGAGGCGATCGCCACCAGCTACCTGCCGCTGCTCGCCGTGCTCGGGCGCGCGCCGCTGACGCTGTCGCTGACGCCGGTGCTGTGCGACCAGCTCGAGCGCCCTGACGCGATCGCTCGCTGCGTCGAGTTCCTGACCGAGATTCGCCCCGAGACCCATCGGCGCGATGCGGCCGAATTCGCGGCCGAGGGGGAGCGGGAGCTGGCCAAGGCGATCGAGCGCTCGGCCGCCGATTACGCACGCGCGGCCCAGGCCCTGCAGCAGCTGGGCTCAGGCGGCCTGCTCGAGGCACTCGGGGTCCACGCGAGCTGGACCTCGGCCGCCACTCACGCGGTCCTGCCGCTGCTGGCCACCGACGGCGGCGTGGCGCTGCAAGTGGAGACGGCGCTTGCCGTCGCATCGCCGCCGGTTCGGCGGTTGGGATGGAGGGTTCTGGCTGCCCGAATGCGCTCATGCCCGGTGGCTTGACCCGCTGCTGGCGCAGGCCGGGATCCGCTGCACCTGCATCGAGCTGACCCACCTGTACGGCCTCGGCGACCCCCGCCACCTGCGGCCGGTGGTCAGCGACGACGGACCGGTCCTGTGGCCGATCGACCGGCAGACGATCGCGCTGGTGTGGAGCGAGCGCGGCTACCCGGCGCGGGGGGCCTACCGCGACCGCCACCGTCTCACCACCTACAGCCACCTCGCGTGGCGCAACGACGGCGCCGCCTACGACCACCTCGCCGCGCGCGCGCAGGCCCGATCCGACGCGCGGGACTTCGTCGCCCGTGTGCGCGAGCGCGTCCGCGACGGAGGGATCTGCGTGTTCGCGCTGGACACCGAGTTGCTCGGACACTGGTGGTACGAGGGCGTCTGGTGGCTGGAGGCGGTGATCGAGGAGTCAGCGCGCCAGCGGTTGCCGTTGACCACGCTCGATCACGCGCTCGAACGTCACGAGCCGGCCGCCGCGCCCCCCGAGCTCCCGGTGAGCAGCTGGGGTCAGGGCGGTGACCTGCGCACCTGGAGCTGTCCGGCAACCGCCGAGCTCGCGTGGGCGGCACGCACGGCCGAGCTGCGCGTCGCCCGACTGGCCGACAGGGCTCCGCCGCGTGCGCTGCGCGAGCTGTTGGCCCTGCAGGCAAGCGACTGGGCATTCATGGCCTCGCGCCACACGGCGGGCGACTACCCGGTGGCGCGGGCGCGGGCTCACCGGCAGGCGTTCGAACGCGCGCTCGCCGGCGATCCGGACCTCGAGCCGGAGCTGCGGGGCCTGGCGCCCGACCTCCCCTGAGCGTTCAACCCCAGCGAAACGTCCGCGGCGGCTGCCGCATCCGGATCACCTTGGCCGGAATCCCACCCACCACCGCGTTGGCGGGCACGTCGCAAGTGACCACCGAGCTCGTGCCGATCACCGAGTTGTCGCCGACCTCCACCCCCCGCAACACGCAGGCGCCGTACCCGATCCACACGTTGTGACCGATGTTGACGTCGCGCTTGTAGATCCCCTGCTCGCGGATCGGGCGCTCGACCTCGACCATCCCGTGGTCGAAGTCGATCATCATCACCCGGTCGGCGATGATGCACTCGCGACCGATCGAGATGTGCTGGTAGGCGGAGATCGTGCACTCCTGGCCGAGCACGCTCTTGGCCCCGATGATCAGCTCGCCCTCGTGCACCCGCAGCTTGCAGCGGTGCCCGATCCATGACCAGCGCCCGAGCGTCACCCGCGCGTCGCGTCCGATCTCGAACTTGACACCGGGGCCCACGAAGCACAGGCCGTCGGTCTGCAGGCGCCCGCGCCAGCGGAGCCTCAGCCACAGCCAGCGCACGATCAGCACGGCGTACCCGCGGCTGACCATGTTGTGTGACCGCGCGAAGCGCCAGAACGCAAGCAGGCCGCCGTGCAGCGGCCGCGGCCCGGGCCGTGCAGGCGGCGGAACTTCGGCGGGGCCCGTCGATCTGCGCCGGCGCCCTGTCTGCTGTGTGCCCGCCGAGCCCACCGGAGGATCGTAAGCGCTGGGCTTAGCCGTCGTCGAGAAGTCCCGCGAGCGGACCGAGCAGGCGGCGCGAGCGGCGCGACACGCCCGGGAGCTCGAGCAGACGATGTGTGGGCGGCTGCTCCGTTTGCAGCCGCTGCAGCTGCTCGCCGGCGATCGGACGCCACTGCGAGTCCACCAGCTCGGTCGCGGGCGTGCCGGCGACCGTGGCCTCGTCGAGCTCCAGGTGCTCGGCCCACAGCCGCACCCGGGTGTGCCGCGCCAGGTCGGCGTCGTCGGTGGCGACGCACATCTCGGTGTCGTTGAAGAACGAGTGCGCGTTGATGTTCGCCGACCCGACGATCAACCAGCGATCGTCGACCACCGCGACCTTGGCATGCACGTACAGCGGGTCGGCGCGGTCACGAGTGGCCGACAGCGAGCGGGTGGTCACCGCCAGCACGCGCTGCGCTCCGTTGTCGGCGTCGATCAGCACCCCGATCTGCCCCTGGGTGTCCTCGGCCCCGTTGTTGGCCTTGGCCGGCAGCAGGATCACCACCCGGAAGTCGGGCGTTGGTGGATGGCGCAGCTTGTCGACGATCTCCGAGACGAGCTCGGGCGACCACAGGAACTGATTCTCGATGTAGATCAGCTCCTGGGCCGAGCGGATCGCTCGCATATAGCTCTCAAAGATCCGGAACTCCCCCTTGGGGAGCGACTTGTACATGTCCTCGGCCACCGTCCGCAGGACCTGGACGGTGGTTTCGCCGCAGGGAGCGGGCGGCGACAGCTCGGGCAGCGTCTCCCCGGTCAGCTCATGCCAGCGCATCCGGAAGTGGTTGCCGACGTCGGCGACCGCGGGCCCGCGCAACCGCGTGGCCACGTCGTGCCAGCCGATCCGCCGCCGCGCGTGGTGCTGCTGGCTGTCGTAACGGTCGCCGGCCGCGTCAGTCAGGTCGATGCCGCCGACGAACGCCAGCTCGCCGTCGATCACGATCGTCTTCTCGTGATGGCAGTGGAAGGGGTGCTCGCGGGGGTCGCCGTGAGCCTTGATGTTGGTCATCTTGACCAGGTTCTCGAGCGTCTGCGAAACCTCTTTCCGGGTGGGGTGAAAGGCGGGAATCGGGGCTCCCGACCAGACCAGCACCCTGACGTCCACCCGCTCGGCCAGCTCGGCCAGCAGCACCCCGATCGCATCGCGGGGGCTGCCCTTGATGAGCTCGAACGAGGGCGCCAGATGCCAGCCGGTGATGTGCACGTAGTGCTGGGCCTCCGACAGCCGGCGGGCCATCTCGGGCAGCGCGTTGGCGCCGTCGATCAGCACTTCGAGCTCGCAGCCGGGGCGCGGCGGCGGCTCACCCCGCGCCCAGACCCCCGGCTCGGAGGGCTCGAACGCGTACTCCCAGCCGAGCCGGGTCAGCCTTCGCCGGTGCTTGAACGAGACGGCGGCTTCGATGCCGTCGCCGAGCACCGTGTCGAGCTTGCTCAACACCTGTTCTCGCATGACCTACCACTTTCCCACAAACCCGCGAGCTCTACACCTGCGCAGGTCCCTGCGATTATCCGCGACCGAATGAGCAGATCGAACCAGACTTTGGCCCAGCGCCTTCTCGCCGGCGACAAACGGGCGCTCGCCCGGGCCATCTCGCTGATCGAGAACGACGATCCCCAGGGCTGGGAGCTGGTCCGCGAGGTCTTCCCACGGACCGGTCAGGCGGCGATGATCGGCTTCACCGGACCCCCGGGGGTCGGAAAGTCGACCCTGCTCGCGTCGCTCACCAAGCTCGAGCGCCAGCACGACCGGTCGGTTGCGGTGCTTTCGATCGACCCGTCGTCGCCGTTTACCAGGGGAGCGCTGCTCGGCGACCGGATTCGCCTGTCGGAGCATTTCCTGGATCCCGGGGTGTTCATCCGCTCGATGGCCAGCCGGGGTGCGCTGGGTGGCCTCAGCGAGGCAGCGCTACAGGCTGCGCTGCTGATGGACGCCTCCGGGCGTGACGTGGTGCTGCTGGAGACCGTGGGGGTGGGACAGGCCGATGTGGACATCATCGATCACGCCGACACGGTGGTCCTGGTGCTGATGCCTGGCTCTGGTGACTCGATTCAGGCCCTGAAGGCCGGCGTGATGGAGATCCCGGACGTGATCGTCGTCAACAAGGCCGACCACCCGCTCGCCGACACGATGGTGCGCGAGATCAAAGGCGTGCTGGCCCTTGGACCGCGCGAGGATTGGCAGGTGCCGATCGTCCGCACCGAGGCCGTCCGTGGCGAGGGCATCGAGGAGCTGGCCAGCAAGCTGGCCGAGCACCGCGACTACATCGAGGCCGAGGGCGCGCTATCGGAGCGCCGGCGACGAAATCTGATGAACGAGGTGCTCGCGATTGCGACCGCGCGGATGCGCCGGGAGCTCGAGGCTTCGGTGCGCGATGACGCCGAGGTGGGGGAGCTGCTCGATCAGGTCGTGTCGCGCGAGCTCGATCCCGCCAGCGCCGCCGAGACGATCCTCGACCGGGTCCCGGTGCGTGGTCGCCGGGAGTGAGCACGTGACCCCGGCCGTGCCGCGCTGACTTTATGCATCCGCGAGGGCCTGAACCAGCGCCACCAGCAGCCGTACCCCGAAGCCGGTTGCTCCCTTGTCGAGGTAGGGCTTGTGCCCGTCCCAGGCGGTGCCCGCTATGTCCAGGTGCGCCCACGGCACCGTGCCCGCGAAGTGGTGCAGGAACTCGGCTGCGGTGATCGGCATCGCCACGCGCCGCTGAGTCCGGTTTGTCAGCTGTGCGTAGCGGCCCTCGATCATCGACGCGTATTCGGGGTGCAGCGGCATCCGCCACGCCAGCTCGCCGGTGTCGGCTGCGGCCTGCACGACGGCCGCGGCCAGAGGGTCGTCGTTGCTCATCAGCGCGGCGTAGGTGGAGCCGAGCGCGACGTTGATTCCCGTCAGGGTCGCGATGTCGACCAGCCGCCGGCAGCCTTCGCGGCGGGCGAAGCAGATGCAGTCGGCCAGCACCAGCCTGCCCTCGGCGTCGGGGTTGTTGACCTCGATCGTGGTGCCGTCGAGCGCCCGGACGATGTCTCCGGGCTTGATCGCGCTCGGTCCCGGGAGGTTCTCGGTCGCACCGATGAGGCCGAGGATCCGCACCGGCGCCTTGAGCTCGGCCAGCGCGGCGATCGCCTCGATCACCGCCGCCCCGCCGCACATGTCGAACTTCATCTCCTCGAGCCCGGCACGAGGCTTGAGGGCCAGTCCACCGGTGTCGAAGGTCACGGCCTTGCCGATCAGCGCGAGTGGGCTCGCGTCGTCTGCGCCCGGTCCCACATAGTCCAGGCGGATCAGGCGGGCCTCCTGTTCGGACCCCTGCGCGACGCCGGCAAACGCGCCCATCCCCAGCGCCCGGATGGCCTGCTCGTCGAGCACCGCCGCGGTCAGCGCCGGATCGCGTTCCGCGCTTTCGCAGGCGTATTGAGCCAGCGCCTCCGGAGTGAGCTCGTTGGCCGGTGTGTTGCCGAGATCGCGGGCGCGGTTCTGCGCGTTGGCCATTACCGTTGCGCGGTGCACGGGCGCCGCGACGTCGTGGTGGGCGCTGACGATCAGGCGGGCGATGGGGGTCTCGTCGGTCGGGCCGGGCTTGTAGCGGGTGAAGCGGTAGGCCGAGAGCAGCGTGCCGGTGACGACCGCCTCGACGATCTCGTCGCCGACGTGGTGGGGCAGCTCCCAGCAGAGCGTGCGGGCGCGGCACTCTCGCGCCCGATCGTGGGCCACCGCCGCCGCTATCCGCGCGCGCTCGGCGTCGAACGCCGCCCGCGCACCGAGCCCGACCAGGAGCACGCGGCGGCCGTCGTGGTGGGTCAGCGCGAGCCGCTTGAACGAGCGGCCGGCCTCGCCGGAGTCAAGCAGCGCTTGCAGCTCACCCCCGGGCAGGTCGTGCGCGACGCCCTCGTCTTCGAATACGGCGATGACGATCGTGTCGGCGCCGGTGGCGAGCGGACTGTCGGTGCTCGCCTCGACGTGCACGGCCGGTCACGTTACCAAGCGACCGCACTGGGGCAGACTCCGACAACGACGTAGGATTCAAGGCCCGCCACCTCACTCCGGAAGGAGCGATCGATGCCCAAGACAGTGATCCTCTCGGCCGCCCGCACGCCAGTCGGAAAGCTCGGCGGCGGACTTGCGTCCCTTGATGCCACCGAGCTCGGCGCCACGGCGATCCGGGCCGCCCTGGAGCGGGCCGAGGTGCAACCGGACGAGGTGCAGCACGTGATCATGGGCCAGGTGCTCCAGGCCGGTCAGGGACAGATTCCCTCGCGCCAGGCGCAGGTCAAGGCGGGGATTCCGAAGGAGATCTCGTCTGAGACGATCAACAAGGTCTGCGCCTCGGGGATTCGGGCGACCGGGCTGCTCGACCAGGCGATCCGCGCCGGCGATCTCGAACTGGGCGTCGGCGGCGGCATGGAGTCGATGTCCAAGGCTCCTTACATGCTCAAGGAGGCTCGGTTCGGGTTCCGGATGGGCGACGGCAAGGCGATCGACGCGATGGTCAACGACGGCCTCACGAATCCCTTCTCCGGCAAGCACATGGCACAAGAGGCCAGCGAGGTGGCGCAGGAGCTCGAGATGACCCGGGCGGACATGGATCGCTGGGCGCTGCGCTCCCACCAGCTGGCCGTCAAGGCGACCGACGAGGGTCGGCTGCCCGAGGAGATCGTGCCGGTCACGGTCAAGGGCCGCAAGGGCGACACCGTGGTCGAGGTCGACGAGGCCCCGCGCCGCGACGCGAGCCTGGAGGCGCTGGCCAAGCTGCCGCCGATCTTCCTCAAGGACGGCTCCCACACGGCGGGCAACTCCCCCGGCGTCAACGACGGCGGTGGCGCGCTGGTGGTGTCAAGCGACGAGTGGGCGAAGGCGCACGGCAAGCGGGCGCTGGCGACGATCATCGCCCAGGCGGCGGTGGCCGACGACTTCCCGTATCTGGCGCGCACGCCCGCCAAGGCGGCCAAGAAGGCGCTCGACAAGGCTGGGCTATCAGCCCAGGACATCGATCTGTGGGAGATCAACGAGGCCTTCGCATCGGTGACGCTCAACTCGATGCGGATGCTCGAGATCGACGAGGACAAGGTCAACGTCAACGGCGGCGCGGTCGCGCTCGGACACCCGATCGGGGCCTCCGGGGCTCGGATCCTGGGTACGCTCGTATACGAGCTGCGGCGCCGCGGCGGCGGCCTTGGCTGCGCCGCGATCTGCTCCGGTGGCGGGCAGGGCGACGCGGTCATCGTCGAGGTCAATGGCGGCTGACGAACGGCCGGCATGCGCCTTCTTTGATCTCGACAAGACGCTGATCGAGGGTTCGTCGGCGTTCCAGTTCGGACGCGCCGCCTACCGGGCCGGGCTGCTCGGCCGCCGGCAGCTGCTGTCCGACGCGATCGCCAACGCCCAATTCCGTCTGCGCGGCGCCACCGACGAGGATTCGCTGGCGCTGCGGCAGCGGATCGCCTCATCGCTGCAGGGCACCCGGGTGACTGACCTTGAACGCCTCGGCGCCGCCGTGCTGGCCGGGATCCTGCCGCGGGTCTATCCCAAGACGCTGGCGCTGGCCCACGAGCATCAGGACGCCGGTCGGCGGGTGTTCATCGTCACCGCCGCCTCGCAGGAGCTGGCCGAGATCCTCGCCCGGGTGCTGGCACTCGATGGCGCGATCGGCTCGCAGATGTCGGAGATCGAGGACGGCGTCTACACGGGCCAGCCCGCGGGGCTGTTCATCTACCGGGCGGCCAAGGCCCAGGCGATCAAGGAGATGGCGGACCGCGAGGGGTTCGATCTCGCTGCCTCTTACGCCTACTCGGACTCCGAGTCCGATCTGCCGATGCTGCGCGCCGTCGGACATCCGGTGGCCGTCAATCCCGACAGCAGGCTGGCGCGGGTCGCTCGGGAGGAGGGCTGGGAGGTGCTGCGCTTCGACCGTCTGCGCCGCCGGCTGCGGGTGGCCGCGGTGCTGGGCGTCGCCGCGGCCGCAGGGGGCGCGGGCAGCGCGGCGCTGATCGGCCGGACCCGGCCGCGCGGGCTGCGGTGGCGACTGGCGCATCGCTGGCCCCGATGGTCATAGACTGCGCGCGATGCTCAAGCACATCCTGCGCGAGCGGCGCCTTCTCGTGCTGCTTGCGCTCGCTATCGCGCTGATCGCTTTCTCCTCCGCGTCTGCGTTTGGTGCCTCGACCGTGACCGTCAAGGTGCGTGATGACCTCTACACGCCCAAGTCGCTCAAGGTCGCCCGCGGAACGAAGGTCGTGTGGAAGTGGACCGGTGTCCTGCGCCACAGCGTCAAGGTCAAGAGCGGGCCGTCGAAGTTCAAGTCAAAGACGCAGGTGCGCGGCACGTTCAGCCACATCTTCGGCAAGCGTGGGACCTACCACCTGTACTGCACGGTCCATCCGTTCATGAAGATGACGATCGTCGTCCGCTGACGCGGGCCCTGATCATCATCTAGGACGTAGCGGCACGGCGCCGGGACTACAATTCCGGCGCCCGGCGCTGCCCGGAGCGCAGGCGCCGCCCGAACCGATGTCCTCGCCAGAGAAGAAGATCCGCGTCGTGGTCGCCAAGCCCGGGCTGGACGGGCACGACCGGGGGGCCAAGATCATCGCCCGGGCGCTGCGCGATGCCGGCATGGAGGTCATCTACACCGGCCTGCATCAGACGCCTGAGCAGATCGTCGAAACCGTGATCCAGGAGGACGCCGACGCGGTAGGTCTGTCGATCCTCTCCGGCGCCCACATGACGCTCGTGCCGCGGATCATGGAGCTACTGGCCGAGCAGGGCGTCGACGACGTGGTGGTGACCGTGGGAGGAACGATCCCCGCCGACGACATCGAGGAGCTCAAGAGCCTCGGGGTCGCGGAGGTATTCACGCCGGGAGCGCCCACCCAACAGGCGATCGACTTCATTCGCGGTGCCGTCCGGGCCTGAGGGGGTGGGTCCGCGGGCCGATTGACTGGTCAGTCAACCACTATATTTCCACCACATGCGTGGGAGCAGCCCATCCAGCGGGATGCGACGCCTCGCGCCGGACAGCCGGGAGGAGCCCACCCAGCGGGGTGCGACGCCCCGCGCAGGACACCCGATAGGAGGCCACACTTGAAGATTTGCGTCCTGGTCAAAGAGGTTCCGGACGCCGCGGTAGAGAAGCGCATCAACCCCTCGACGGGCCGCATGGACCGATCCGGGGAACGGAACCTCAACCCCTACGACACGCACGCGATCGAGGCCGCGATGCAGATCCGCGAGGGCGGGGCTGCCGAGGTGGAGGAGATCGTGGCCGTGACCATGGGTCCTGACACCGCCGTGCGCGCGCTGCACAAGGCCGTGTCCCTCGGTGCCGACCGCTCAGTGCATCTCTGCGACGACGCCCTCGCCGGCTCCGACGTGGCCGCCACCGGCTACGCGCTGTCAAAAGCGCTGCAAAAGGAGTCGCCCGATCTGGTCCTGCTCGGCCAGCAGTCCGATGACGGCGAGTGCTACACGATCGGCGCCGTCGTCGCCGACCATCTGAAGATGCCCTCGCTGACGCAGGTGATCAAGATGGACCTGGAGGATGGCGCGCTGCGCTGCGAGCGCCAGGCCGAGTACGGCTATGACACGGTGCAGGTGCAGCTGCCTGCGGTGATCTCCGTCGGCGATGCGATCAACGAGCCGCGCTACCCGTCGCTGAAGGCGATCATGGGCGCCAAGAAGAAGCCGCTGGAGGCGGTCACCGCCTCGGATATCGGCATCGACTCCTCGCTCGTGGGCGAGGACGGCTCTCGCGTGCAGTGCGGAGATTTTCATGATCCGCCGGCGAAGGCGGCCGGCCAGATCATCGAGGACGAGGACACCACTCAGACGGTGGAGAAGATCGTCGCGTGGCTCGACGAAAGGAAGCTGATCTGATGGCAGATGTTCTGACCTACGTCCTTCACTACGAAGGCGCGTTCAACAAGAACTCGCTCGGCGCGGTGTCCGAGGGCGCGTCCCGGGCAGCGGAGATCGGCGGCGAATGCCACGCGGTCGTGGTGGGCGGAGAGGAAGGGCTGTCTCAGGAGCTGTGCCAGTCGCTTGGCGCCTACGGCGCCACCAAGGTGTTTCGCGCCAAGGGACCCGAGGGCCTCGCGCAGCCGGTCGTCGATGCGATGGCCAAGGTGATCGACGAGGGCGGCCACTCCTACGCCCTGTTCGGGGGCGGCCTGCTGGGGTTTGAGATCGGCGCCGGACTGGCAGCGCGCAAGCACGCCGGGGTGACCATGGAGGTGACCGCTGTCAGGTCGCAAGACGGAAAGCTCGTCGCGGAGCGGCCGATCCTGCAGGACTCCCAGGTCTCGGTGTCGCACTACAGAGGCGACCTGGGGATCATCATCGGGCGCATCAACGCGTTCGAGATCGTGGAGCGCGACGGCGGGCCGGCGGAGGTCGTGGAGATCGACGTCGATTACTCGCCCTGGTCCACGAAGGCCACGATGGTCCAGCGCGGCGAGCAGCGCGGTGCCGACGTGGACATAGAGGGCGCCGACATCCTGGTGGCCGGCGGCCGCGGCCTGGGCAAGGCCGAAGGCTTCGAGCTCGCCGAGGAGCTCGCGAAGGCATTCGGCGGCAACGCGGCGGTGGCCGCCACGCGCGCCGTGGTGGACGCCGGCTGGTACCCCTACGCGGCCCAGATCGGCCAGACGGGCAAGACGGTCTCGCCGAAGCTCTACTTCGCGGCGGGCATCTCCGGGGCCATCCAGCACAAGGTGGGCATGCAGGCCTCGGAGAACATCGTGGCGATCAACAAGGACGCCAACGCGCCGATCTTCGAGTTCTCAGACCTGGGGGTCGTCGGCGACCTCAACAAGATCATGCCCAAGCTGACCGAGGCGATAAGGGCCAAGAAGGGCGGCTAGCCAAGTGAGCGTCAACAGCGCCCACCCCGCGCCGATCGAGTTCCCGCCGCCGGTCGACTCGGTCCGGGAGTTCATCAAGCGCGAGCTCGACGACGAGGACGAGCGGATCGACGTCGGGGTGGCGATCGTCGGCGGGGGAACCGCGGGCCTGGCCTGTGCCAACCGTCTGCTGCAGCTGCTCGGCGAAGACGAGGCGATGATGGAGCGGCTGGGGGAGGTTCCGGTAGCGGTGATCGAGAAGGCCAAGACCTGCGGGGGCCACAACCTGTCGGGCGCGGTCATGCGCCCCGGCCCGCTGCAGGAGCTGTTCCCGGAGTTGTCGCGCGAGGACTGGCGCGCGAAGCGCTTCGCGTTCGGCGAGGTGACAAAGGAAGCGGTCTACGTGCTCACCAGCGCCAAGACCAAGCTCCGGGTCCCGATCCCGATGGTTCCCAATTTCCGCAACCACGGCAACGAGGTCGTGTCGGTATCGGCCCTGGCCCGCTATCAGCAGGAGCAGGCCGAGGAGGGCGGCGCCTACATACTCACCGAGACGGCAGCGACGCAGCTGATCGTGGAGGAGGGCCGGGTCGTGGGCGCACGCTCGGGCGACAAGGGTCGTGGCAAGGACGGCGAGCCGCTGTCGAACTTCGAACCGGGCACCGACATCAAGGCGCAGTTCACGGTTCTGGCCGAAGGCTGTTGGGGCCATCTCACCGGCGCGGCGATCAAGGAGTTCGCGCTCGGCGACGCGCGCGAGCCGCAGGTCTGGGAGCTCGGCGTCAAGGAGGTTTGGAAGGTCCCCAAGCCGCTTGACCGCCTGATTCACACCTTCACCCAGCCGTGGCCGATGAAGGTGGGACGCAAGTACGGGCAGCTCGGCGGCACCTGGATCTATCCGATGACCGACGAGACCACCGGCGACCACCTGGTTTCGATCGGTCTGGTCGTCGATCTCAACTACCGCGACGCCACCACCTCCCCTCACGACCTGCTCCAGCAGTTCAAGCTGCATCCCCTGGTCAGGGGGATCCTGGAGGGTGGCGAGCGGGTGGCCTGGGGGGCCAAAGCGCTCCCAGGGGGCGGCTACTGGTCGATGCCCAAGCTCTCGATGCCCGGCGCGATCCTGGTGGGTGACGCCGGCGGCATGGTCGATACCGCGGCGCTCAAGGGTGTGCACCACTGCATCAAGTCGGGAATCCTCGCCGCCGAGGCCATATATGCATCGCTGAAGAACGGCGAGTCGTTGGCGAGCTATGAGCGCGCGGTCGAGGAGTCCTCGATCGGGAAGGAGCTCTACCAGGTCCGCAACACCCGCCAGGCCTTTCAGCGAGGCTTCATCGTGGGCAGCCTGTTGGCGGGCCCGTCGATCATGTCCAAGGGCAAGCTCCCGCCGGGGCGCCAGCCGTGGCAGCGCGACGACGCCGAGCCGCTGTTCGTCGGTGACACGCGCGATGGCTACCCGAAGCCCGACAACAAGTACATCTTCGACAAGCTGTCGTCGGTCTATATCAGCGGCAATGCGACCCGCGACGACGCTCCCAATCACATCCGCGTTCACCGCAAGGTGCCGCGCGAGATCGCAGAGGCATGGCGGTACATGTGTCCGGCCGGGGTCTATGAGATCCCCGAGGAAGCTCCCCCCACAGGGCCCGTGGACGTGACGGTCAACTACACCAACTGCGTGCAGTGCGGAGCGATCACGGCCAAGGGAGGGCGCCTGACCCCGCCCGAGGGCGGCGACGGTCCCCTGTACCAGATCACCTAGGCGCGCTTTACAAAGTCCCGCACAGTGCGGCAACTTCCGTCTTCGAGGCCTGTTTTAAGCAACGTGATCACGCGTCTACTCGCAGGGGCGGCGACGCTGGCGCTCAGCGCCGTGCTTCGTCGCCACGACGGCCACAACCGCCACCGCCGGCCTCCAGCCGCGCACGCTCCTGCGCGCTTTCAGCTGCCACCGCGCGCTCGACCCACCTGACAGATCTGTCTCGCTGACCGCGGTGATGCGCCCGCTCGCCGGCACCAGGCACATGGCGATGAAGTTCGATCTGTTGATGTCCTCGGGGGGCACGACGGGTAGCCCAACGCCCGTGCACGCCGGCGACCTGGGGGTCTGGATCAGGCCCAGGAACCCGACCCTCGGACGGCTGCCGGGCGACGTGTGGAACGTGCAGAAGTCAGTCGTCAACCTCGCGGCACCGGCCGTCTACCGGTTCAGGGTGATGTTCCGGTGGACGGGCTCGGGCGGTCACTGGCTGGGCACGACGAGCCGCTACAGCCCCAGGTGCCGCCAGCGTGAGCTCCGTCCCGACCTGCTGGTGCGCTCGATCGCGGTCGCCCCGAGCGCGAACAACCCCAACTACGACATCTACACGGCGGTGATCGCCAACCGCGGCAACTCGCCCGCCGGCCCGTTCGTGGTCCTGTTCGCCCCCGCCGACGGCTCGGCCACCGAGACGCAAACGGTGGCCCTGCTGCGGGCGCATTCGAGCATCACTCAGAGCTTCGCGGGTCCGGTCTGCACCGCCGACAACGACCCGACGATAACCGCGGACTCGACCAGCGAGGTGGACGACCTCAACCCCGACAACAACGCGCTGACGGCCACTTGCCCCGCCTCCCCGTCAGGCTGAGCATCCGCGGCGCGCCGCTACACTTCATATAGCGATGAAAGCCGAAATCCACCCCCAGTACATAGACGCTCACGTTCGCTGCACATGCGGCAACGAGTTCATGACCCGCTCTACGCAGCCCGAGATCCACGTGGAGATCTGCTCCGCGTGCCACCCCTTCTACACCGGTCGTCAGAAGCTGGTCGACACCGGCGGACGCGTGGAGCGCTTCCAGCGCCGCGTCGCGCGGGGCCGGCGCACCGCTCGCGCCGCGACAGGCTGAGCGACTCACGACTCAGGCCCGTCGATGAACGACTTGCGGTCTGAGGGGCCCGATGAGCGTCGCGGATGCTGCGTCCTCGGATCTCGGTGTAGCGCTGCTACACCGTCGATCCTGTGTCCTTGCCCCGCTCGCTCCTCGGACCCCCCATTCCCACAATCCGTTCATCGACGAACCCTCGGATGAGCGCGGGCGGCGATCCACGTCTGACCGCCGTTCGTGACGCTCCCCTGGGCGGTCAGGCGGTGCTCGAGGGCGTGATGATGCGCGGCGTCCGCCACTGGGCGGTCGCGGTGCGAGAGCCTCCACCGGCCGAGGGCTCGCTGGGCGAGATCGCGGTCAGGCGCTTTCCCCTGACCTCCTGGACCAGACGGCACCGCGTCTACCGCCTGCCGGTGATCCGGGGAGTGGTGGCGCTGATCGAGTCGCTGGGAATCGGTCTGCGCGCGCTCAGCATCTCAGCCAGCGCCCAACTTCCCGAGGGAGAGCAGGAGATCTCGGGCGGCGCATGGTTTGGCACGGTGCTGGTGTCGATCGCGTTCGCGGTCGGATTGTTCTTCGTCGTCCCGGTAGGTCTCACCAGCCTGATCAAGGACCAGCTCGGGTCCTCGCTGCTGTTCTGGCTGGTCGAGGGGCTGCTGCGCACCGCGATCTTCCTCGGCTACCTGGTGCTGCTGTCACGGATCCCGGATCTGCGCCGGGTGTTCGAGTACCACGGCGCCGAGCACAAGGTCATCTCCTGCTATGAGGCGCAGGACGAGCTCACGCCGGTGCGGGCGAAGCTCTACTCGCGGCTGCACCCTCGTTGCGGCACGAGCTTTCTGCTGGTGGTGATGATCATGGCCATCTTCGTGTTCGCGCCGATCGGGCTTCCGAGCTGGTGGATCCTCGTGCTGACGCGGATCCTGGGCGTACCGTTGATCGCCGGACTCTCGTTCGAGGTGATCAAATGGGCCGGCCGCAACCGCGCCCGGCGCTGGGTCCAGGCGGTCATGTATCCCGGCATGCAGCTCCAGCGCCTGACGACCCGCGAGCCCGACCTCGCCCAGCTCGCGGTCTCGATCGCGGCCCTGCAGGCGGTGCTCGAGGTCGAGAAGCCGGGCGAGGCGACGGCCGAGGACATGGTCGGTGTCGAAGTCGTCGCCTGACCCCGGCGGTTGACATCGCGTGGCCGGGGTAGCTTCCTCCTAAAGCCAACAAAGGAGGCGCTATGGCTGATGACGGCAAGCTCGACAAGGCCAAAGGCCGCGTCAAGGAGGCCGCCGGGGACCTGAGCGACGACCAGAGCCTGAAGAACGAAGGCCGGGTCGACCGGGCCGAGGGCGAGGCCAAGGACAAGATCGACCAGGCGGCTGACAAGGTGCAGGAGGTTCTGCACCGCGACCGCTGACGCTCGCGCGAGGTAGTGGCCCGCCCCGGCCAGCCGCCGGGCCGCGGGCTCCTACACTCGCGTGCATGATCGACGACCTCGTCGCCCAGATTCAGACCCGCTTCGGGGAGCTCGAAAGCGAGCTTTCAGACCCCGAGGTGATCGCCGACCGCGACCGGTTCGCGGCCGCCAGCCGTGCCTACCGCGAGCTCGAACCGGCTGCCCGGCTGGCCACGGAGTACCGCCGCGTCTGCGACGACCTCGAGGGGGCTCGCGAGCTGCTGGCCGAGGACGGGGACGATCCGGAGCTGCGCGCGCTGCTCGAGTCCTCCTCCAATCGCCGGCAGGAGCTCGAGGAGCAGATCCGCCTGGCGATGGTCGAGCGCGATCCCAACGACGACAAGAACGTGATCGTCGAGATCCGTCCCGGCGCCGGGGGCGACGAGGCCTCCCTGTGGGCGGGCGATCTGTATCGGATGCTGACCCGGTACGCGGAGCGCCTGGGCTTCAAGGTCGAGCCGCTGTCGATCGGAGACGGCGACTACACGTTCGCGGTCAAGGGCGACGGCGCCTACTCGGTGTTCAAGTTCGAAGGCGGCACGCACCGCGTCCAGCGCGTGCCCGAGACCGAGTCCCAGGGCCGGATCCATACCTCGACCGCGACGGTGGCGGTCCTCCCGGAAGCCGAGGAGGTCGAGGTGCAGCTCGACGAGAGCGATCTGCAGATCGACGTGTACCGCAGCTCTGGGCCGGGAGGCCAGTCGGTGAACACGACCGACTCTGCGGTTCGCATCACCCACAAGCCCACCGGGATCGTCGTCTCCATGCAGGACGAGAAATCCCAGCTGCAAAACCGCGAGCGCGCCATGCGGGTGCTGCGAGCGCGCCTCTACGATCGGGCGCTCGCCGAGCAGCGAGCGTCGATCGATGCCAGCCGCTCGGCGCAGGTGGGTACCGGGGAGCGTGCGGAGAAGATCCGCACCTACAACTACGGCGAACGGCGGGTCAAGGACCACCGCATCAACCTGCTGCTTCACAACCTCGACGCGATCCTGATGGGCGAGCTCGACGAGCTGACGGGGGCGCTGCAGGACGACGAAAAGCGCCGGAGGCTGGAGGACGCGGCCGGTGGCTGAGGCCCTCGCGGCGCGTCGGGGGCCGATCGACCTGGCGGTCGCGCAAGGCCGGGAGATGTTGGCCGCCGCTGGCTGCGAAACGCCGGCGCTCGACGCCCAGCTGCTGCTCGCCGAGGTCCTGGGGGTGGGCCGGGAGCGGCTGGTGATCGACCGGCAGGCGATGCTGCCGCCGGACGCCGGCGGGCGATTCCAGCGGCTGCTGGCTCGACGCCGGGCGCGCGAGCCCGTCGCCTACATCCTCGGTCGCAAGGAGTTTCGGCGGATCACGCTGACCGTCGATCGGCGCGTCCTGATCCCCCGCCCGGAGACCGAGCTGCTGGTCGAGATCGGGCTCGAGCTGCCGTTTGGCGCGCGCGTGGCCGACGTGGGTACCGGGAGCGGGGCGGTCGCGCTGGCGCTCAAGAGCGAGCGTGGCGATCTGGCCGTGCGCGGGTTGGAGATCGATCCGGGCGCGCTCGCGGTCGCGCGTCTAAACGCGCAGCGGCTGGGGATCGAGGTGGAGTTCGTGTGCGCCGACCTGCTCGACGACCGCGTCTACGATGCGGTGCTGGCCAACCTTCCCTATGTGGCCGACCGGACCGAGCTCGCTCCCGAGATCGCTCGTTATGAACCGGCCGGTGCGCTGTTCGGGGGGCCGGATGGGCTCGCGGTCGTGCGCAGGCTGATCGCGGCCGTCGCGGCGCTCGATCCGGGGCCCGCGCTGCTGGCGCTCGAGATCGGTCCCCAGCAGGCCAGCGTTGTGGCCTCGCTGCTACGCCGGGCTGGATTTGATGGCGTGGACGTCAGGCGCGACCTGGCGGGGCACGGACGCGCGGTGGTCGGCTCGCGGTGACGTCGCCCCACGCCGCGGCCTTCGAGCGCTGCATGTCAGTGGGGGGAGTCGCTGTGTTCCCGTCCGACACGGTCTACGGCCTGGCGTGCGACCCGGAAAACGCGACCGCCGTGAAGCGGCTCTACGCGGTCAAGCGACGGCCGCTCGACAAGCCATCGGCAGTGATGTTCTTCGATCTCGAGCTGGCGTTGGCGGCGCTGCCCGACCTGGGGCCGCGGACGCGGGAGGCGCTTGTGCGACTGCTGCCGGGCGCGGTGAGCGTCCTGCTCCCCAACCGCGGCAGCCGATATCCGCTCGCGTGCGGCGCCGACAGATCGACGCTGGGCCTGCGGGTTCCGGTGGTGGAGCGTCTCGCGGGTGTGCGCTGGCCGGTCCTGCAGTCGAGCGCCAACCTGGCCGACGGCCCCGAGGCGCGCCGACTTGACGAGGTACCGGAGGAGATCCGGCGGGCGGCCGACATGGTGATCGACGGGGGTGAGCTTCCTGGGACCCCCTCGACGGTCGTCGACCTGCGCGAGTACGAGACTGAGGGCGCCTGGAGCATCGTCAGGCAAGGGGCGGTGAGCGAGACCGATGTCGCCGCGGGGCTGCAATGGCAGTTCCACTTCGACCCCGACACATACCTGGCGATGATCACCGCCGACATCCCCGAATACGATCACTTCCAGGACGAGCTCGTCGAGGCCTCTGGCGGCGCTGTCCGGCGGATGCTCGAGCTCGGCACCGGGACGGGCGAGACGGCGGCTCGCCTGCTGGAGCGCCACCCCGATGCGCACCTGGTGGGAATCGACGAGAGCAGCGCGATGCTCGACGTGGCGCGCTCGCGGCTGCCTGATGGGCAGGTGGCGCTTCACGTCGCGCGGCTCCAGGACCCTCTGCCCGCGGGGCCATTCGATCTCGTGGCCAGCGCGCTCTGCGTCCACCACCTGCTCGCGCACGAGAAGCGGGATTTGTTCGGGCGAGTACACGACGTGCTCGAACCCGGGGGGCGCTTCGTGCTGGCCGACGTGGTGGTCCCCGCGCCAGGCGAGGAGGCGACGGTCTCGCTAACGCCCGGCTTTGATAATCCGAGCACACTCGACGAACAGCTCGAATGGCTGCAGCTGACGGGCTTTCGGGCGAGCGTGGCCTGGAAGCATTGCGATCTCGCGGTGCTCGTCGCAAAAAAGCTATAGGTGCCGGCCGGGGACGCAGTTACCATACGCGGCCACGTGAGCGCAGAGCTGCCGCCGGATTTCTTCAACCGCCCGCTGTCCGAAGTCGATCCCGAGATCGCCGAGGTGCTCGCGCTGGAGCTCGAGCGCCAGCAGCGGACGCTGGAGATGATCGCCTCGGAGAACTTCGCGCCGGCCGCCGTCCTGGAGTGTCAGGGGTCGGTGTTGAACAACAAGTACGCCGAGGGTTACCCGGGCCGGCGTTACTACGGCGGTTGCGAGTACGTGGACATGGGCGAGCAGCTCGCGATCGATCGCGCCAAGGCGCTGTTCGGCGCCGAGCACGCCAACGTGCAGCCGCACGCCGGGGCGCAGGCCAACGCAGCCGTCTACCACGCGTTCCTGCAGCCGGGTGACGTGCTCATGGGGCTCGAGCTGTCCCACGGCGGCCACCTCACCCACGGGATGAAGATCAACGTCTCCGGACGCCTCTACAACATCGTCGCCTACCACGTCGACCGCGAGACCAGCCTGATCGACATGGACGAGGTCGAGCAGCTGGCTCACGAGCGCCGGCCGAAGATGATCGTCGCCGGCTGGTCGGCCTACCCGCGCCAGCTGGACTTCGAGCGCTTCCGGGCGATCGCCGACTCGGTGGGCGCGGTGCTGATGGTCGACATGGCCCACTTCGCCGGTCTCGTGGCGGCCGGGCTGCATCCCTCGCCGGTGCCGCTGGCCGACGTGGTCACGACCACGATCCACAAGACGATCGGCGGGGGCCGCGGCGGGATGATCCTGTGCAAGGAGGAGTACGCCAAGAAGATCGACTCGGCGGTGTTCCCGGGTCAGCAGGGCGGTCCGCTCGAGCACAACATCGCCGGCAAGGCGGTGGCGCTGCGGATCGCCGCTTCGGAAGCGTTCCGCGAGCGCCAGGAGCGGACGCTGGCCGGCGCCCGGGCGGTGGGGGAGCAGCTGCTCGGCGCGGGCGGCGGCGTTTCGGTCCTCACCGGCGGCACCGACGTGCACCTGGTGCTGTGCGACCTGCGCGAGTCAGAGCTCGACGGCAAGCAGGCCGAGGACCGGCTGCACACGATCGGGATCACCGTCAACCGCAACGCGGTCCCGTTCGATCCCCGTCCCCCGGCCGTCTCGTCCGGGTTGCGGATCGGCTCGCCGGCGCTTGCCACCCGCGGGCTGCAGGTCGAGGACTTCGTCGAGGTGGGGCGGATCATCGCCGCGACCCTCAATCCCGGGGAGCCGTTCGAGGCGCGCCAGGCCGAGCTGGCCGAGCGGGTCGCTGCAATCGCGCAGCGGTACCCGCTGTACGCGGGGCTGCAGACCGCGGCTGCGGTCTGAGTCGGCGCCGAGGGGCGCCGCTTTTTTGCCTGGTGACCCGGGCTGGTCGGCCCCCGGGCGCCGCGGGTGTTGCGGCGCGTGCCAATCCGGCTTTAAGGGTGTGACAAACCCGGGCCTGTACGCTCGCGCCTCGCCGTGCCCTCCATGCTGCCGGGATGCCACGCACCCGCTCCCGTGCAGTTCGTGGAAATTCCGCACCTGTCCCGCAGATCTTCCACATATGTCCCGCTGACACGGCAGTTCGTGGAGGATCCAACCGACCGGTGCGGATTCTCCACGAGCTGCGGGTGGAGGGCACCGGGGAGCGGGCGATCGGGCGCGCCGCGGGGGCGCAGCGGGGGATGGTTCACCTCGAGCAGCTGCGCGGGGCCGGGTTTGGGCGCAGCGTTGTCGCCCGGCTCCTGGACAGGGGCACGCTCTACGTGGTCCTGCCGCGGGTGTTCGCAGTGGGGCACGACACGCTGGCGCCGCTCGCGCTGGAGCTGGCGGCGGTCCTGTGGTCCGGCCATGACGGCGTGATCAGCCACCGCTCGGCGGCGGCGATCTGGGGCTTGACGCCGCCGCCGCCGGGCGAGCAGGTCGAGATGACGCTGATCGGGCGAGGCGCGCGCCGGCACCCGAGGGTGACGACATACCGCGTGCAGGAGCTCGACGCGCGCGATGTCCGCCTACGCCACGGGATCCCGGTGACCGCGCCGGCGCGGACGCTGATCGACGTGGCCGGACGCGACGGCGGCGCCGCCTTCGAGCGGGCTCACGCGGAGGCTCGGGTGCTCGAGCTCGTGTCGGACCGCGAGCTCGACGCTGCACTGGGGCGATGCCCGACGCGGGCCGGCGCCGCCCCGGTGCGAGCAGCGCTTCGCGGGGAGCGAACGGGCAGCCTGACACGCTCGGAAGCCGAGCGCCGCCTGCTGGCGCTGATCGGGCAGGCCCAGCTCAAACCGCCCGAGACCAACGTGCGCCTGCTCGGCTACGAAGTCGATCTCCTGTGGCGGGCCGAGCGGCTGGTGGTCGAAGTCGATGGGCACGCCTTCCACGCCCATCGGACGGCGTTTGAACGCGACCGCGCGCGCGACCAGGCGCTGGTCGCGGCCGGCTATCGGGTGATCCGGGTGACCTGGCGCCAGCTCGAGCGCGAGCCGCTGGCGATCCTGGCGCGGATCGCCGGAGCGCTGCAGGCAGCGGCATAAGGGGCCGTGACCTGCGCTCGTCCGTAGGCAGCCGCATGAGGGGCCGGGACCTGCAGTCGGCTGCGAATGGCATGCTTCGCAGGCATGCGGTACTGGGATGCCGTGCTCTCGTTCGTGGTCGCGCTGGCGATCTCGGCGGCGTTGACGCCGCTCGCCGCCCGCTTGGCGCGACGAGTCGGGGCGGTCGACATACCGCGCGAACGGGGCCTGGCGCTTCGCGAAACCCCGCTGCTGGGCGGGCTGGCGATCCTGGTCGCGGTGCTGGTGGCCGCGGCGATCTGGGTGCCGAGCCAGGTCAACCTGCCCCACACCGCGCACGGCAAGCCCGGCCCCGGGGGCACCGTCGACATGTGGGGGGTCATGGCCGGCGCGTGCCTGATCGCGCTCGTGGGCGCGATCGACGACGCCCGCCCGCTGCGGCCGGCGGTGAAGCTGATCGGCCAGATCGCGGCTGCGTTCATCGCCGTGGAGGCCGGCGCGGTGGTTACCGACGTGACGATTCCGTTCATCGGGGCCCTGCAGTTCCCCAACGCGGGTGGAGTTCTGACCGTCGTGTGGCTGGTGGGACTGATGAACGTGGTCAACTTCTCAGACGGTGTCGACGGGCTCGCGGCCGGGGTCTGCACGATCGACGGCATCGCGTTCGCGATCATCGCCTTTGACCTGGGGGTCAACGGCGCGGCCGTGCTGGCGGCGCTGACCGCCGGCGCCGCGCTCGGATTCCTGTTTCACAACTGGCACCCCGCCTCGGTGTTCATGGGCGATGCGGGGGCGAACCTGCTCGGGTATCTGCTCGGCGTCACGGCAGTCGTGGGTTCGCTGAAGACCGGCGCGGTCGTCGCGCTGGTCGTGCCGCTGGCGATCCTGGCGATCCCCTTCCTGGACACCGGGTTTGTGATCGCCAAGCGCCTCAAGTACCGGCGCAAGCCGTGGTCGGCCGACGCCAACCATTTCCACCACCGGATGGCCAGGATCGGCTTCTCGCAGGGCAAGACCGTCGCCTATCTGTACGTATGGACCTCGCTGATGGCCGGGCTCGCGGTCGCGCTGGGGCTGATCTCGCACCACGAGCGTCACAAGGCGGGGTGGATCGCGCTCCTGATCGCGCTCGCGGTGCTGTGCCTGGCGGCCAGCGTCTATCTGGTGTACGTGCTCGAGATCTTCAAGTTCAGGGGCATTCGGGCCACCGAGCTGCGGCGCGCGGATCCCGACACCAGCGAGCACGAGATCGAGGAGCACGTCCGCCGCGACATCGAGACCGGCGAGTTCGAAAGCGTGAAATAGTGACCCGATGGAGAAGGCCAACCTCGAGCAGCTGACGTCGTTCATCACCGCCGATGGGAGCTCGATCCGCGAGCTCGCCGGGCCGGCGTGGACCGCGGCGCGCAACCAGAGCCTGGCCGAGGCCACCGTCGAGCCCGGCGGCGAGACCGCAGAGCACTACCACCCGCGCACCGAGGAGCTCTACTACTTCGTCGCCGGCGAAGGGAGGATGCGCCTTGGCGAGGAGGAGGCGCCGATCCGCGCCGGCGACTGCGTGGTGATCGCCCCCGGAACCAAGCACAAGCTGTTCAACACCGGGGCGCAGAAGCTCGTTCTGTTGTGTTGCTGTGCGCCGGCCTACTCTGACGATGACACGGTCATGACTGGCGGGTAAGGGCAGCTGCGCGGCCTCTCACGGATCGAGCGGACAGGGATCGTTGCGGTCGCCGTGCTCACCGCGCTGGCGGGGGTGGCGCGGTTTGTGAGCGGGTTCTCCCACGTGATCGCGTTCGTGCTGGCGGGCCTGGCGCTGGCGGGCGTGGCATGGATCGTGTCGGCCGCCACCGAGCAGGTCGGCCAGCGGTTCGGCACCTCGGTGACCGGCCTTCTGCAGGCGACGCTCGGCAACCTGCCCGAGTTCTTCGTCGTCCTGTTCGCGCTCAACGCGGGTCAGCTGGTCGTCGCCCAAACCTCGATCCTCGGCTCGATCCTCGTCAACGCGCTGCTCGTGCTGGGCATGGTGATCGTGGCCGGAGCCTGGCGGGCGCCCGATCACGTGATGCGGTTCGCGCCGCGGCTGCCCAACGACACCGCGACCCTGCTGATGATCACCAGCTTCATCGTGTTGCTCGTGGGGCTGGCCGATTCGGCCCACGACCCCGCCAGCCACCACATCAAGACGATCTCGATCGTCAGCGCGGTGGCGATCCTGGCCGTGTACTGCTTCTGGGTACGCCAGTCGCTGAAGATGGGGCGTTCCGGAGAGGCGGACATGAGCCGTCGCGAAACGCCGCGAATGTCGACGGCCCTGAGCATGACGCTGCTGGTCGCGGCGGGGGTGGCGTCGGCGTTCGTGTCGGAGTGGTTCATCGACGCCCTGGAGCCGACGATCCACACGCTCGGGATCTCCCAGGCGTTCGCCGGGCTGGTGATCGTGGCCACCGCGGGCAACGCGGTCGAACACGCCGTCGGCGTGGTGCTCGCGGCCAAAGGCCAGGTGGAGCTGGCGATGTCGGTGGTCAAGAACTCGATCGGACAGGTGGCCGCGTTCCTGCTGCCCGTGCTCGTGCTCGCCTCGCTGCTGACCACCACCTCGCTGACGTTCGCGTTTCCCTCGGTGTACATCGGCGCGCTGCTGGGCACCGCGGTGATCATCTGGCAGATCACCGGCGACGGGGAAGCCACGCCGTTCGAGGGCTCGGCGCTGGTGGCGGCGTTCGTGATCCTGGCGATCGTGGCGGCGTTCGAAGGCTGAGGGCGCACCGGGCCTTGGGGCTGGCTTGCTGCACGAGCAAGCCTCAGCGCACAGCTCGCGGCGACCTGCTATTCTGACGTTTACGTAAGAATCAGATTCCGCCCAAGAGAGGTGACCACACTGTCGATCGTCGACACAGCGCGAGCCAAGCAGCAGCGGGGGACCCGCCGGATCGGCGTCCACGCCGAGCACGACTCATACAAGTGGTGGGCGCTCTCGTGCACCTCGCTGGGAATGCTGCTGGCGACGATCAACTCGGGCACGCTGATCATCGCCCTGCCCGACCTCGAGCGCAGCCTGCACACCAGCCTGCTGGAGCTGGTGTGGGTGATCCTCGTCTACATGATCGCCTCGACCGTGCTGGTCCTCAGCGCCGGGCGGCTGTCTGATCAATTCGGGCGCAAGCGCGCCTACATCGGCGGGTTCGTGGTGTTCGCGATCGCCTCGCTGGGAGCGGGGTTCGCCGGCGGCGGCACCGAGCTGATCCTGTGGCGGATCCTGCAGGGCATCGGCGGCGCGTTCCTGTTCGCAAACGCCGCCGCGATCGTAACCGACGCATTTCCACGCGAACAGCTGGGCCTGGCGATGGGAACAAACACGATGGTGGCCGCGATCGGTCTGGTGATCGGCCCCGTTCTCGGCGGCGCGTTGGTGGCGATCAGCTGGCACTGGGTGTTCTGGTTCAACGTCCCGTTCGGTCTCGCCGGAAGTCTGTGGGCGGCGCTGGTCCTGCGCGAGGTGACCGGTCGCTCCGAGGACCGCTCGTTTGACGTGCTCGGCACGGCCACCTTTCTGGTTGGTCTTACCGGCCTGGTCTACGGGATCTCCAAGGGCGGGATCTCGGGCTGGGACTCGCCGCTGGTGATCGGCGGGCTGGCGCTGTCGGCGCTGCTGTTGCCGACCTTCGTCCTGATCGAGCACCGCAGCAAGGCGCCGATGCTCGACCTCACGATCTTCCGCAACCGGCTGTTCTCGACCGCCGCCGGCGCCGCGTTCGTCAACGGGCTGGCGCGGTTTGCGCTGATGTTCGTGTTCGTCTTCTACTTCCAGGGCGTGCAGGGCAACTCGCCGATCCTGGCCGGGATCAAGCTCGCCCCGCTGGCGGTCGGGATGCTGATCTCCTCGCCGCTGGCCGGCATCTGGGCCGACCGCCGCGGGTCACGCACGCTGGCCGTCCTGGGGATGCTCGTGACGGCGGCCGGGCTGGCGCTGATGACCACCCTGCAGCGCGACACCAGCTACGTGTGGCCGTGCCTGTACATGTTCATCGTCGGTATCGGCTCGGGCATGTTCAACTCGCCCAACACCGCCGCGATGATGGGCACGGTGGCACCGCACCGGAGGGGGATTGCCGCCGGGGCGCGGGTGCTGGTGCAGAACACCGGCGCGGTGATCTCGATCGCGTTCGTGCTCGCGGTGGTCACCTCGGCGGTCCCCAAGGAGGTCCTGTTCAAGGTCTTCTCCGGCCTTGCCAGGCACCTCTCGACAGCTCAGCTGACGCCGTTCATCGCCAACATGCACACCGCGCTGTGGTGCCTGGCCGCCGTGTCGATAGTCGGGGCGGTCATCTCGGCCGCACGTCCCAAGGAGATCGTCAGTACGACCGCGGTCGAGCCAGAGGGGGCGATGTCGTGAGCGCCACGGCGCAGCGGACGCTGCGCATCGGCGAGCTCGCCGAGCTCACCGGGACGACGCCGCGGACGATCCGCTACTACGAGGAGATCGGCCTGCTCGGGGGCGCGGCGGAGCGCAGCCTGGGCAAGCACCGCTCCTATACGGAGGCCGACGTCGAGCGGGTCAGGGAGATCATCCGTCTGCGGGACCTGCTCGGCCTGTCGCTCGAGCAGCTTTCGCAACTGCTCGAGGCCGAAAGCGCGCGCGCCGACCTTCGCCGCGAGTACCACCAGACCGAATCCCCGGGGCAGCGCCGACGGATCCTCGAGCGCTCGCTGGAGCACATCGGGACCCAGCTCGAGCTCGTCCGCGGCCGGATCAGAGAGCTTTCCGAGCTCGCCGACGAACTCGAGAGCAAGCAGAAGCTGGTCAAGCAGCGGATCCGCGAAAACTCGTAATGGGCGCCGTCTCGACGCCGCCCGAGCCGGTCCACAAGTCCCGCGGCCGCCCGGCGTCAGACCGGCCAGCCGGGGTGGATCGGCGGGCGATGGCCGTGCTGTCGGCCGGGCATCTGTTCACCGATGTCAGCCAGGGAGCGATTCCCGCGCTGCTGCCGTTCCTGATCGTCCGCGATCACCTCAACTACGCCAGCGCGTCGGCGCTGATCCTGGCGGCGACGATCTCGAGCTCGGTGATCCAGCCGCTGTTCGGCCACGTCTCGGACCGGCGCTCGCTGCCCTGGCTGATGCCGCTCGGGCCCGTGCTCGGCGGCCTGGGAGTCGCGCTGGTGGGAATCGCGCCGAGCTACGGGCTCACGTTCGCCGCGGTGCTGGTGGGCGGCGTCGGGGTGGCGGCATTTCACCCCGAGGGGTCGCGGTTTGCCAACTACGTCTCGGGGGCGCGGCGCTCGAGCGGCATGAGCCTGTTCAGCGTCGGCGGCAACATCGGGTTCGCCCTCGGCCCGGTGCTGATCACGCCGCTGGTGCTGGCGTTCGGGCTGCACGGGACGTTGTTCGTGCTCATACCCACCTGGCTGATGGCGGCGATGCTCGTGCACGAGCTGCCGCGGCTGAAGAGCTTCCGCGCCGACCTGAAAGGCGGCCGCGTCCAGCGCACCGGCGCCCGCGACGCCTGGGGCCCGTTCATCCTGCTGGGTGGGGTGATCGCGCTGCGGTCGTTCGTGTACTTCGGGTTCGTGACCTTCATCGGGCTCTACTTCCTGCATGACCTGCACACGAGCCATGCGCTGGCCAGCGGCGCGCTGACCGCGATGCTCGTGGGTGGGGCGGCCGGGACGCTGATCGGTGGGCCGCTCGCGGATCGCTTCGGCCGCCGCGCGGTGCTGCGCGGCTCGATGGCGCTGCTGCCACCGCTGATCGTCTGCTTTTTGGTCTCCGGGCCGGCGCTGGCGATCGTGTTCGCCGCGCTCACCGGCGCGGTCACGATCGCCACCTTCGCGGTCACGATCGTCATGGGTCAGGAGTACCTGCCGGGCCGGCTCGGGGTCGCCTCGGGAGTGACGATCGGACTGTCGATCGGGCTCGGTGGCATCGGCGCCCCGTTGCTCGGGTTGGTCGCCGACGCGCACGGGCTGCGCGCGGTGTTCGAGCTGCTGGTCGTGTTCCCGGTGCTCGCGCTGGCGCTCGCGCAGCTGCTTCCCGTGCGTTCGCCCGTTGCCCAGCCATACGAGGTGGGCGCGGCAGACCTCGAAAGCGGCGCGGCGGGGGCGGCTCAGCCGGACCATCGGAGAGCGCCGTTGCCGGCCCGGACGCCGGAAACCGGCGGCCACTGAAAGCGAACCGCGCCGGCCGCCAGAGTGTTACAAGCGTGTTACAAATACGCGCGCCACGCGCTATATTGAGATCGTGTTGATCGTTCTCCGTCGGCGGGTAGGGAAGCGCCGACTGCATTGGGTACGATTGCCCGCCCGTCCGTAGCAGCGCCACCAATTCCAGGACTTGATTAGCTTTTCTGCACTCATCGAGATCGCCTGCGGCTGCGCCCGCTGCCGAACGGGTGCAGTTCGAAGACGGTCCGGAGAGGCCGCGTTGGCCGTAGGCGCCGCCGTCGGCGCTGGGCAGCGCCGGATGACCGCTTCGCGGATGCTTTTCGTTCGGTACCTGGACGTCGTGCTCGTCGTGATCGTCGCGCCGATCGCGCTCGCGCTCGGCGCCCCGGCGCCTGGGCTACGCGATCGGGGGCGGGGCATGGATCCTGCAGCGGATCATCGCCGCCCATGAAGGGCGCTGGACGCTCAAACTGCAGGAGCCGCGCAACCGGCTCGCCGCCACCCTGCTGGCAGGTTTCGCGCGCATCTGGCTGCTGGCCGGAGCGATCGTGATCGCCGGCGTGGCCGCAGGACGCCGGGATGGTCTGACCGCGGCGCTGGTGATCTTCGGCGCCTACTCGGTGGCGTTCGTGATCAAGGTCTTCAGCGGCCCGCCGGGCAAGCGGGACGGATCGCGATGAGCCGTCTGGAGAACTTGAGCACCGGCAGGAAGATCGCCTATCTGGTTCTGGCGATCTGGCTGGCGGGGATCGTGTTCTTCGCGATCATCTATGGCGTCACGCCCCACAAGGCGCCCGTCGGTGGCCAGCGGCGCCTACTCGCCGACTGACGAGTTCAAGCTCGACACCTGGTTCAGCCTCGGTCCGATCGCGTTCAACAAGGCCGTTCTGTACGTGCTGCTCACGACTGCCATAACGGTCGGGATCATGATCTACACCGCCGACCACCTGAGGGCCCGACCGGGCCGGCTCCAGGTCGCGGTCGAGTGGTTCTACAACCTCAGCCGGGGGATGTCGAGCGACAACATGGGCCGGGAGATGGAGCGCAAGTACTTCCCGTTGGTCGCCACCTTGTTCGTGTTCATCCTGGTCACGAACCTGATCGGCTACATCCCCCTGCCGGTCAACTCGGGCGAGAAGTTCACGATCGCCGGCGTGCACATCCCGTCGTTTCAGATCTACGCCGCCGACACCAACGTCGCCTTCCCGCTGATCCTCGCCCTCGGCGTGTTCTTCTTGTTCAACTACGAGGGGGTCAAATACCACGGCTTCGTCGGCTACTTCAAGAGTCTGATCCCAGCAGGAATCGGCAAGGGCCTTCTGCCGCTGATCGCCGTGATCGAGGTTCTGTCGATCTTCTTGCGACTAATTTCGTTGACCATCCGGCTGTGGGCCAACCTGCTCGCCGGCCATTTGTTGATCGCGTTCATGGCCGGTGAGCTCGGCATTCTGGTGGGCCAGACGGTCATCTCCTGGGCCCTGCTTCCATTGGGCGTCGCCATCTACCTGTTCGAGGCGGTGCTGATCGCCGGCCTGCAGGCCTTCATCTTTGCGATCCTGACTGCCATCTATCTCGGTGGCGCGGTCCAAAGCCACTAGTCATCTAAGGAGCTATCGAGCCAATGTTGTTGTCACTGTTGCATCCACTACTGACTCTCGCAGCGGCCACCGGCGACGTCACCAAGGCCGGTCGGGCGATCGCGCTCGGCGTAGGCGCCGGCGGCGGGGCGGCGGGTGCCGGCGCCGGCATCGGCATGCTGTTCGGCAAGGTGATCGAGTCGGTCACCCGCCAGCCCGAGATGCGTGACGAGATCACGTCGATCCAATGGCTGGGCTTCGCCCTCACCGAGGCGACATTCTTCTACGGCCTCGTCGGCGGGTTCATCGCCTTCTTCCTCTAGACCGCCATGGATCCGCTCGCCGCCATCACCACCCTGCCGGTCGCCTCTTCCAGCGGCTCGTTCTTGATCACCCCGAACGTGGGGCTGATGGTCTGGACGCTGGCGGTGTTCGGGATCTCGCTGTGGATCCTCACCAAGGCGGTCTTCCCGCGGATCCGCTCGGCGCTGGACGCCCGGGCGAGCGCGATCGACGAGTCAATCGACGCCGCCGAGAGGACCCGAGCCGAAGCCGAGCAACTGCTGGCCGACTACCGCGAGCGGCTCAACGAGGCGCGCGGGCAGGCCGACGAGATCATCGCCCGCGCCCGGCAGGCCGCCGAGAGCCACGAGCGCTACGCCCAGGAGGAAGCCAAGGCCAAGCGCGAGCAGGCCATGGAGCAGACCCGGCGCGACATCGAGGCCGAGACCCGCCGCGCGATCCAGGAGATCCGCAAGGAAGTCGCCGACCTGACCGTGATGGCCACCGAGAAGGTGACGCGCAAAACGCTCACCGAGGAGGACCAGCGCCGATTGATCGACGACGCCATGTCGGAGCTTGACTTCAGCACGCTTGGGGCCCCCGAAGGACAGCGATAAGTGGAAGAGATCGCCCAGGTATATGCGCGCGCCCTGTTCGAGGTCGCATCCGAGCGCGACTCACTCGACGAGATCCGCGAGCAGCTCGATGCGTTCGCCGATGCGATGCACGAGAACCGGGATCTGGCCGTGTTCTTCTTCTCTCCGTACTTCTCGGTGGCGGAGAAGAAGGACGGCCTCGAGCGCGCCGTCAAGGGCGCCAATCCCGAGTTTCAAAATTTTTTGGAGGCGCTGATCGAGCGCCACCGGATGCCCGCGATCTTCCGCATCCGGACCGAGTTCACGGCGCTGTGGGACGAGGCCCGTAAGCTGCTCCCGGTCCAGATCGTCAGCGCCGTGGAGCTCGACGAGGAGACCGTGAAGAGCCTTGGAGATCGGATCGGCGAGCAGGTCGAACGCAAGATCGAGCTGTCCAGCGAGGTCGATCCCGACATCCTCGGTGGGATCGTCCTGCGGGTGGGCAACCTGGTCCTCGACGCGTCGATCCGCAACCGGTTAGAACAACTTCGAAAGCAAGTCGCGCACACCTAGGTGCCGCGCCAAGGGGAGAAACCAGAACATGCAGATCAAGCCCGATGAGATCACCTCGATCCTCAAGAGCCGGATCGAGGGCCTAGACAGCTCCAGTGCAGAGCTGACCGAGGTGGGGACCGTGCTCTCGGTGGCGGACGGCATCTGCCGCGTCCACGGCCTGGACAACTGCATGTCGTTCGAGATGCTCGACCTCCCGCACGACGTCACCGGGCTGGCTCTGAACCTCGAGTCAGACAACGTCGGCGCCGTGCTGTTCGGCGAATGGGAGCACATCTCCGAGGGCGACACGGTGAGGCGCACCGGACGGCTGCTCGAGATCCCGGTCGGCGAGGCGCTCCTGGGGCGGATCGTGGATCCGCTCGGCAACCCGCTCGACGGCAAGGGCGAGATCGAAACGAACGAGACGCGGCCGACCGAGCACAAGGCGCCGGGCGTGGTCCAGCGCCAGCCGGTAGTGGAGCCGATGCTCACCGGGCTGAAGGCGATCGACTCGATGATCCCGATCGGACGCGGACAGCGCGAGCTGATCATCGGCGACCGTCAGACCGGGCAAGACCTCGATCGCCGATCGACACGATCATCAACAACAAGGACCGCGACCTGATCTGCGTCTACATCGCGATCGGCCAGCGCAAGGCGACGGTCGTCCAACTCGCCAACGTCCTCGAGGAGGCGGGGGCGCTCGAGAACACGATCATCGTGATGGCCGCCGCCGACGAGGCGGCACCGATCAAGTTCCTGGCGCCGTATGCAGGCTGCGCGATGGGTGAGTACTTCCTCTACAACGGCAAGGCCGCACTGGCCATTTACGACGACTTGACCAAGCACGCCTACGCCTACCGGCAGATGTCGCTGCTGCTGCGCCGGCCGCCGGGACGCGAGGCCTACCCCGGCGACGTGTTCTACCTGCACTCGCGGCTGCTCGAGCGCGCGGTCAAGCTCAACGACGATCTCGGGGGCGGCTCGCTGACGGCGCTGCCGGTGATCGAGACGCAGGCCGGCGACGTGTCGGCGTACATCCCGACCAACGTGATCTCGATCACCGACGGGCAGATCTTCCTGGAGCCGAAGCTGTTCTACTCCGGCGTGCGGCCCGCGATCAACGTCGGAATCTCGGTCTCGCGCGTCGGCGGCAACGCCCAGATCACGCCGATGCGACGAGTCGCCGGGCGCATGAAGCTCGAGCTGTCCCAGTACCGCGACCTCGAGGCCTTCGCGCAGTTCGGCTCCGATCTGGACGCCGACACCAAGCGCGCGCTGGCCCGCGGCGAGCGCCTGGTGGCCACGCTCAACCAGGCCGAGCGCAACCCGATGCCGATCGAGGACCAGGTCGTGCAGATCTACGCGGCCACCAACGGCTACGTCGACCGGATCAAGGTCGACAGGGTCCCCGAGTTCCTGGCCAACCTGACCGACTCGATCCGGGGCAACGAGCCCGAGCTGCTCAAGAAGATCGCCGGCAGCGACTGGAGCGACGAGACCCAGTCGCAGGTGGACAAGTTCGTCGCCCGGTTCGCCGAGGACTTCGGGTTCGACCTCGACGAAGAGGGGCTCCCGCTCGAAGAGGGCGAAGAGCCGCCGCCCGCCCGGCGGGAGGAGTCCGAGGAAGAGTCCGATACCGGTGCGAGCGGCGCGAGCGAGGACGAGGAACGCGAGCGCGAGCCCCAACCGGCTTAGGACGGCTGCATGGCGACCTCTCAGCGAGACGTTCGAAACCGCATCAGCGCGGTCAAGAACATCCAGAAGATCACTCGCGCGATGGAGATGGTCGCCGCCGCGCGCCTGCGGCGCGCCGAGCAGCGGATCGAGGCGCTGCGGCCGTATGCGGACGCGATCCGCAGGATGACCCGCCAGGCGTCGCAGGCCGGAGGCAGCTTCCCCAAGCTGCCGATCCTGTCCGAGCACGAGCAGGTCAACACCGTCGGTCTGCTGGTGGTCGCCGGCGACCGCGGGCTGGCGGGAGCGTTCAATTCAAACGTCGTTCGTGCGGGTGTCGCCGCGGCCAACGCTCACAGCGCCGAAGGGCGCCGGCCGGCATTCTTCGCCTCGGGCCGCCGCCCCGCCTCGTCGCTGGCGTTCCGGGGCTTTGAACCGCTGCAGAGCTTCACCGGGTTCTCGGATCGGCCCTCCTACGCGGATGCGCGCCGGATCGCCGAGCGCCTGGTCGCCGCCTACGTCGATGACGAGGTGGACCAGGTCGAGATCTTCTACAACGGCTACATCTCGCCTCTGTCCCAGGTCGTGCGCGGCGAGACCCTGCTGCCCCTGCAGCGGGCGACGGTGCTCGAGGAGGGCGAGGACGAGGAGGAGGGCGAGGACGAGCGCGAGCGCAGATCCGGCCGAGACGGTGATTCCGCTCGCCCCCGGACGCCGGTCGAGTACGAACCCGACCCCGACGAGATCCTCAAGCGCCTGGTACCCGACTACGTCGAGATCTCGATCTATCGTGCGCTACTCGAATCCACCGCCTCCGAGCACGGGGCGAGGATGACCGCGATGCGCAACGCCTCCGAGAACGCGAGCGCGCTGATCGAGGACTACACGCTGGAGATGAACCGCGCACGCCAGGCGGAGATCACCCAGGAGATCATGGAAGTCGTCGCCGGCGCCGAAGGCCTCGGCTCGTGATGCGCCACACTAGTGCCACCGGGCGCTGAACAGGAGAACGAATGGCTGCCACAACGCAAGAAACGACCCAGACCGAGACCAAGCAGAACACCGGCACGATCGAAGAGATCCAGGGGGTGGTGATCGAAGCCGTATTCCCCGACAAGCTGCCCGAGATCTACCACGCGATCACCGTCAAGCGGCCCGAGGCCGCGCGCGCCGAGGAGGACGAGGACATCGCCGCAGGCGAGGAGGAGGTGCTCGTGTGCGAGGTCCAGCAGCACCTCGGCGACGATCGCGTTCGCGCGGTGGCGATGGACACCACCGACGGCCTGGCCCGCGGCGCCGAGGTGATCGACACCGGCGTCCCCGATCAAGGTCCCGGTGGGCCCGGCCACGCTCGGGTCGGATCTTCAACCTGCTCGGTGAGCCGATCGACTTCGGCGACCCCGTCGACGAGGACGTCGAATGGTGGCCGATCCACCGCGAGGCGCCGAGCGTCGAGGCGCTGGTGCCCCACGACCGAGTTGTTCGAGACCGGGATCAAGGTGATCGACCTGCTCGCCCCCTACGCCCGTGGCGGCAAGGTGGGTCTGTTCGGCGGCGCCGGGGTGGGCAAGACCGTGATCATCCAGGAGCTGATCCACAACCTGGCCCAGGAGCACGGCGGGTTGTCGGCGTTCTGCGGCGTGGGCGAGCGCTCGCGCGAGGGCAACGACCTGTGGCTGGAGATGAAGGAGTCGGGCGTGCTCGACAAGACGATGCTGGTCTTCGGGCAGATGAACGAGCCGCCCGGCGCCCGCATGCGGGTGGCGCTGTCGGGCCTGACGATGGCGGAGTACTTCCGCGATCAGGAGGGCCAGGACGTGCTGCTGTTCATCGACAACATCTTCCGCTTCGTGCAGGCCGGCTCTGAGGTCTCGGCGCTGCTGGGGCGGATGCCCTCCCAAGTCGGCTACCAGCCGACGCTCGAGTCCGAGATGGGGCAGCTGCAGGAGCGGATCACGTCGACAAGGAAAGGGTCGGTGACGTCGATCCAGGCGATCTACGTGCCGGCCGACGACCTCACCGATCCCGCGCCCGCGTCGGCGTTCGCGCACCTCAACGCGACCACGACGCTGTCGCGGTCGATCGCCGAGAAGGGCATCTATCCGGCCGTCGATCCGCTGGACTCGACCTCCACGATCCTCAAGCCCGAGATCCTCGGCGACGAGCACTTCAGGGTCGCCAACGAGGTCAAGCAGGTGCTCCAGCGCTACAAGGAACTGCAGGACATCATCGCGATCCTGGGCATCGACGAGCTCTCCGACGAGGACCGGCTGACAGTCAACCGGGCGCGCAAGATGGAGCGCTTTCTGTCGCAGCCGTTCCACGTCGCCGAGCAGTTCACCGGCACGCCGGGCGTGTACGTGCCGGTGGCCGAGTCGATCCGCGGCTTCAAGGAGATCCTCGAGGGCAAGCACGACGATTTGCCCGAGCGCGCCTTCTTCATGAAGGGGTCGATCGATCAGGTGGTGGCGGACTTCAGCGGCGAGCGCGAGGAGGAGGGCGGCTCGTCACAGGAGGCGGAGGGCTCCCCGGAGGCGGAGGAAGGTTCCCCGGAGGCGGAGGAGGGTTCCTCGGAGGCGAAGGAGGGTTCCTCGGAGGCGAAGGGCTCCGAGCGGGAGGAGCCGAATTCCGACGACAAGCAGCGCGAGCGTGAGGGCTCAGACACCGAGGCCCGCTCCGAGTCCGACGCGGAGTAGCCCATGGCGCACACCAAATTCCCGGTCGAGGTTCTCACGCCCGAAGGCGAGGTGTTCGCCGACGAGGTCGAGATGGTCTCGACCAGGACCGTGGTCGGGTCGATTGGCGTGCTCGCCAACCACGCGCCGCTGCTGGCCATCCTCGACCCGACCGAGCTGCGGCTGTACAAGTCGGAGTCCGACGTGGTCCGCTTCGCCCAGGCCGAGGGCTACATGCAGGTGGCCAACAATCGAGCGCTGCTGCTGGTGGAGGAGGCGCACGAGCCCGGTGCGCTCGACGTCGGTGAGCTCCGGTCGCGCCTGCAGGAGGCCGAGCACGAGCTCGAGCAGGCCGGCGATGACACCGAGCGCCAGCGGGTGGCCCAGCGCGACATCCGCCGCTGGGAGATGTTCATCACGGTCGCCGAGGGCGCCTGAATGCGGATGGGGGTCGGCAGCGAGCCTTATCCGGGCGTCAGGTCGGGCGCTTAACCTAGCCGCCGCGCATGGTTGACGAGCGCATCCTCGCCGAGCGGCTGATCCGCTACGACACGTCGCGCCCCGAGGATCTCGTGGCGGCCGCAGGATTCGTCAAGGGTTGGCTCGAATCCCGCGACATAGAGGTGCACGACCACGATCACAACGGCCGTCCAGTTCTGGTGGCCGAGGTAGGCGCGCGCGATCGCGACGCACCGTGTGTCGTGCTGCACGGCCATCTCGACGTCGTTCCGGGGCGGCCCGGGCAGTTCGAGCCGCGGATCGAGGGCGACCGCCTGATGGGGCGGGGCGCCTATGACATGAAGGGCGGGCTGGCGGGGATGATGTGCGCGCTCAAGGACAACGAAGATCAGGACCAGGTCAAGGTGAGGCTGATCTGCGTCCCCGACGAGGAGTCCGAGGAGATCGACGAGCGGTCCACCGACGCCATCGTCGCGCGCGGGCTGGGCGGGGCCTTCGCGATCACCGGTGAACCCACCAACATGCACATCGGTATCCAGGCCAAAGGCGTGCTGGTGATGCGGATCGTGGTCCACGGCCGTGCCGCGCACAGCTCGACGCCGTGGCTGGGCGACAACGCCGTGCTCAAGGCGGTCGACGTGTTCCGCCAGATCGAGACGCTGCCGTTCTCGCGCGAATCCTCGGACATGTTCGACCGGCCGTCGATCAACCTCGGCCGGATCGAGGGCGGCGACGCGCTCAACAAGGTTCCCGACCGCTGTGAGATGGCCGTCGACGTGCGCTACCTGCCAGGCCAGGATCCGGGCGAGATCCTGGCTCAGGTGCGGGCGATCTCGGGGATCGACGTCAAGCGGACGTTCATCCATCCCCCGGTCACGGTCTCGGCGGCCGATCCATACGTGCGCGCGCTGCGCGACGCGGTGTCGCGCTCGCTGCCCGACATGGAGACGCTGAGCGTGGGGCGTGACGGTGCCTCCGACGCGGCGTCATTCATCGAGGCGGGGATTCCGGCGGTCGAGTTCGGCCCCTCGGGGGGCGGCCACCACGGCCCGGAGGAGTGGGTCTCGATCTCCTCGCTGGCGCATTATCGCCGGGCGCTGGGCGATTTCGTCCGCGCGCTCCCCACCACCGCGCTTCGCGAGGCCGGCGGTGCCGGGCTGGCGCAGGACGAGCCCGGTGGCGGGTTGACCGCGATCGAAGGCGGTCTGGCATGAGGCTCGGGGTGGCAGGCTGCACCCCTGAGAGCGGGCGGGCATGAGGCTGATCCCCCGCACCCGTGGTGGCGCGCTGTGGCGTTTCTTCCTCGGAGCACTGCTGGTCATCGGCGCCACGGCAGCGACCACGGCGGTGGCCGGACTGCTGCAGTTCAAGCAACTGGCGGCGGACATCTCGCTCACCCCGGCACTCCCGCACGCCAACGTCACGCTGCCCAACCCCGGCCAGCCGCAGACGATCCTGATCATCGGCTCCGACCACCGCGCCGGGTCGCCGTACCGGGAGGCGAACACGGACACGATGCTGCTGGTACGGCTGAACGCGGCCTCCAAGACGATCAACGTGATCTCGGTCCCGCGCGACCTGGAGGTGGACATCCCCGGTGTCGGCACGACCAAGATCAACGCCGCCTACGCCGACGGCGGGCCCAACCTGCTGGTCAAGACGCTGAGGCAGCAGGTGTTCCATGGGTTGCAGGTCAACCACATCGTGGACATCAACTTCGGCGGATTCGTGGATCTCGTCAACGCGATCGGCTGCGTGTATGCCGATATCGACCACCGCTACTACAACAACACCGCGCTGACTGACTACTCGAGCATCAACATCCAGCCCGGTTATCAGAAGCTGTGCGGCACGCTGGCGCTGGAGTTCGTGCGCTTCCGTCACACCGACTCCGACCTGGTGCGCAACGCGCGCCAGCAGGACTTCATCCGCTGGGCCAAGGATCAGTACGCGTTCGGCAGCCTGATCTCGAACCGCGACAGGCTGCTGCGGATCTTCGGCAAGAACACCCAGACCGACCACAACCTGCACACCACCGACGGGCTGATCAATCTGTTTGATCTGGTGCTCAACCTGGCTGGTCACACGATCAAGCAGGTCAAATTCCCGGTTCAATACCTTCCCTGTACGGCCACGTCGTGTTACGTGGCGCCGACCAGTACGGCCGCCGAGCAGAGTGCCTTTCATGACTTCATGCGCCCCACGCAGGCGGCTCCGCAGACCAAGCACCTGAAGCTGGCGAGCCATTCCCGGCAGCCCAACCGGGTCTCGACCGCCGGGCTGATCTCCGACGTGTCCGACGGGCGCAGCCAAGCGCAGGCGCTCCACGGCGTGAAGATGCCGGTGTACTACCCGCGGCTGATCGTGTCGGGATCCTCGTACTGCTCGACCGTGACCGCGAACTGCGACGAGAGCGACGAACCGGCCGCCGAATACGCCGACTCCTACCCGCGCGCCTATCAGCTCCGCGATCAGCACGGGCATCTCCATCCTGCCTACCGGATGACGCTCGTGCTGTACATGGGCGGTGTCCCCTTGTACTACGGGGTGCAGGGCACCACCTGGCAGGATCCGCCGTTGCTGGCCAGCCCCAGCGGGACGCGCACCGTCGATGGCAAGAAGCTGTTCCTCTACGCGCAGGGCGGGAGCATCACCAACGTCGCGTGGCACACGCCGCAGGGCGTGTACTGGATCTCCAACACGCTGACCACCGACATCTCAAATCAGAAGATGATCGCGATCGCCGCCTCGCTGACACACGCGGGGGCGTAGCGCAGCGGCGCTGATCGACCGCTCGGCGCCGCGCTATCGACCGTTCGCCGGCGCGCCCCGGTACTCTCGGCCCGATGCCCTCAGCACGCGAACCGATTGCGGTGATCGGCACGGGCTACGTCGGGCTGGTCACAGCGGTCGGCTTCGCCGAGCTCGGCAGCGACGTGTGGTGCGTCGACGTCGACGCCGACAAGATCGCCCGTCTGCAAGCTGGAGAGATGCCGATCTACGAGCCCGGTCTCGAGGAGACCGTGGCGCGCAATCGCGACCGCCTTCACTTCTCGACTGACGTCGCGCCGGCGCTCGAGCATGCCCGGCTGCTGTTCGTAGCAGTCGGTACGCCTCCCACTTACTCAGGCGATGCGGACTTATCCGCGGTCAACGCGGTCGTCGACGAGATGCCGGCTTCCGATCGCCATGCACTGGTGATGAAGTCCACTGTCCCGGTGGGGACCGGGGCCGCGATCCAGCGCGTCCTCGCGGCGCAGGGCAAGCAGGGCTTTGCCTACGTCTCGTGTCCGGAGTTCCTCAAGGAGGGCTCGGCGCTCCAGGACTTTCGCGCGCCGGACCGGGTGGTGATCGGCGATGACGGGAATTGGGCCGGCGATGCGGTCGTGGAGCTGTACAGACCGCTCGACGCGCCCCTGGTCCGTACCGACGTGGCCAGCGCCGAGATGGTCAAGCTCGCGGCCAACGCCTTTTTGGCGACCAAGATCTCGTTCATCAACGAGATCGCGAACGTCTGCGAGGAGACCGGCGCCGACGTGCTCGAGGTCGCCCGGGGAATGGGTCTCGACCACCGGATCGGGAGTCATTTCCTGCGACCGGGGATCGGGTTCGGCGGCAGTCTGTTTCCCAAAAGATGTCTCGGCACTCAAGCAGCTTGCCGGCAACTCGGGCTATCACTTCCAGCTGCTGACCGCGGTGATCGAGGTCAACGAGCTGCAGAAGCGACGGGTCGTGGGCAAGCTCGAGAAGCATCTGGGTACGCTCGTGGGCAAGCGGATCGCGCTGCTGGGGCTGGCCTTCAAGGCCCAGACCGACGACATGCGCGAGGCCTCATCGCTGGTGCTGGCGGCGCGGCTGCAGGCCGCCGGGGCGCACGTCAGCGCGTATGACCCGATCGCTGAAGGCCAGGCCCGCAAGCTGATGACCGGGGTGCAGTTCGCGCCCTCGGCGCTCGAGGCGCTCGAGGGGACTGACGCGTGCATCCTGGTCACGGAATGGCCCGAGTTCGCCGAGCTGAACTGGGAGGAGGTTCGCGAGCAAATGGCCGGGCGACTGGTGATCGACGGTCGCAACTGCGTCGATGGCGACGTGGTGCAAGGTGCCGGCTTCATCTACGAGGGGATCGGGCGATGAGGGGCCCGGTCTGATCAGGTGCAGGCGCTGATCCTCGCCGGCGGTGAGGGGACCCGGCTACGTCCTCTCACCTCGACGATCCCCAAGCCGGTGGTGCCCCTGGCCGGGCGTCCGTTCATCTCCTACATGATCGAGTGGCTGGCACGCCACGGTGTGGACGAGGCGATTCTCTCGTGCGGCTTCATGGCCGAAGGGGTGCGCCAGGTGCTCGGCGACGGCGAAGCGGTAGGGGTTGCACCTCCAGTACGTGGAGGAGCCGCGGCCCCTGGGCACCGGAGGCGCGCTGAAGTTCGCACAGGGGCTCCTGCGAGAGCGCTTTTTGATGCTCAACGGCGACGTCCTCACTGACATCGACCTGACCGCCCAAATCGAACAACACGAGCGTACCGGCGCCCGGGTGACGCTCGCGTTGATCGGGGTCGAGGATCCGTCCGCATACGGCCTCGTGCGGCGGGGCCAGGGCGGCGAGGTCACCGAGTTCGTGGAGAAGCCCAGCCCGGACGAGATCGACACGAATCTGATCAATGCCGGCGCCTACATAATCGAGCGCGAGGTGCTCGATGAGCTCCCACCCTCCGGGACCAAGGTGTCGATCGAGCGCGACGTGTTCCCCGAGCTCGTGGGTAACGGGCTCTACGGCCACGAATCGGCCGGCTACTGGCTGGACATCGGGACCCCAGATCGATACCTGCAGGCCACGTTCGACATCCTCGAAGGCGACGTCCGAACCGAAGTCGGCCGGCGCCTGGTGCAGTCGGGAGGCACGCTGCACGAGGGCAACGGCAGCGGCATTGCCGGGAAAGTGCATGCCCCGGCTTTGATCGGCCCGGACTGCCTGGTCGCCGAGGGAGCGACGGTTGGCGGGCGCACGGTGCTCGGTACGGGCGTGCGGATCGAGTCGGGCGCTCACATCGACGGCTCCGTGCTGCTGCACCGCTGCAGCGTCGGCTCGGACTCGCGTGTGAGCGCGGCGATCCTCGGACCGGGGGTCACGGTCGGCGAGCACTGCCGGATCGATCGCGGCGTGGTGCTGGGCGAGAACGTGAAGGTGGGGGCGGGCAATACACTGACGTCCGGCATGCGTATCTTCCCCGGGGTGGAGCTGCCAGAGGGAGCGGTGGCGTTTTGAGCGAGCTGGCAGAAGAGGAGCCTGTCCCGAGCGAACTGCGCGAGCTGAACCGCGAGGCGATCGCCTCCACGGATCCCAGCGGCCAGCTGGCCGATGCCCTCGATCTTCCCGAGCATCTGCGAGACGCGCTGTGGCGCGTGGAGTCGGCCGGGCTCACGCCCCAGGACTCGCCCGGCGGCCTGGTGATCGCCGGAATGGGCGGCTCGAGCATCGGAGGCGAGCTGGCGCTCGCAGCGCTCGGCGACCGCGCTTCGCGACGCATCACATGTGCGCGCGGCTATGCCCTGCCGGCTTGGACCACGCCCGATACGACGATCCTGTGCTGCAGCTACTCGGGCAACACCGAGGAGACGCTCGCTGCCTACGAGGCCGGGGGCGCCCTGGGGGCGCGGCGCATCGTCTGCACGACCGGTGGCCAGCTGGCGCAGGCCGCGCGCGCCGACGGGGTTGCGGTGGTGCCGCTTCCCGGCGGCTATCAGCCCCGCGCGACGGTGGGCTACATGCTCGTGGTGGCGCTCGAGGTCGCCGCACTGTCAGGGGTCGCCGAGCAACTGCACACCGAGATCGATGTGGCCGCCGCGCACGCCGAGCAGCTGGTGGCGGACTGGGGCCCCGACGCACCGGAGGACTCGCTCGCTAAGCGGCTGGCGCGGGCGCTGCAGAGGACGATTCCGCAGATCGTCGGTGCCGGTCTGACGACGCCGATCGCCTATCGCTGGAAGACGCAGATCAACGAAAACGCCAAGGTCCCCTGCTTCGCATCCGAGCTGCCGGAGTTCGATCACAACGAGATCGTGGGCTGGGAAGGTGCCCCGGAGCTCGGCCGGTTCAGCGCGCTGCTGCTCGACGACTGCGATCTGCACCCGCGGGTGCGGGCCCGGATCGAGCTGACTCGCGCTCTGATCGAAAGTCAAGCGGCGGTCGCAGAGCGCGTGGAGACGGTCGGTCAGACGCGGATCGAGCGGCTTGTCTCGCTGGTGCTGCTCGGCGATCTGGTGTCGATCTACCTGGCTGTCCTGCGAGGCGTCGATCCCGCTTCGATCGAATCGCTGGAGCGCCTCAAGAGAGCGCTCGCCGAGACCTGAGCGCCCGCCGGCCGGGCCCCGAGAACCCTAGCGTCTCCCCAAACCTTGACACGATCGTGGTAGGGTTTGGGTTCGGATGGAGATGCTGACGATCAACGAGGCGGCAACCACGACCGGATGGTCGCCGCGGATGCTGCGCTACGTCGAGCAGGCTGGGCTGGTGGCTCCGGCGAGATCGACGTCGGGCTACCGCCTCTACGGCGCCGCCCAGCTGCAGCGCCTGCGGACGCTCAAGGAGCTGCTGTCGCGCTTTGAGATCGGCCTCTCGGACGTGGCCTTCGCCGCTCGCATGGCCAGTGACCCCGAGCTCCGCGCGGCGGTCGCGGGCTGGCTGGAGTCAGAGGCCCGGCGGCCCGACGACGTCGACGCCGAGGACTGGCTGCGCTTCGAGCAGGACAAGCATCAGAAGCTGCTGGCCGCGGTGGCGTGAGCGCGGCCACAGGCCGCGCATCCGCGCCCGGACAACGAAGAGAAAAAGCGAACCTGGAGAAAGCATGACCACGACGACCGTTCCGCAGACAGACTTCAAGGTCGCAGACCTGGGGTTGGCGACCTTCGGGCGCAAGGAGATACGGCTCGCCGAGCACGAGATGCCCGGCCTGATGGCCACCCGGCGTGAGTTCGCCGAGCGCCAGCCGCTGAAGGGGGCACGGATCACCGGGTCGCTGCACATGACCATCCAGACCGCGGTTCTGATCGAGACCCTGGTGGCGCTGGGGGCCGAGGTGCGCTGGGCCAGCTGCAACATCTTCTCCACCCAGGATCACGCGGCGGCGGCGGTGGTGGTCGGTCCAGAGGGGACGCCCGACGATCCACAGGGGGTCTCGGTGTTCGCCTGGAAGGGCGAGACGCTTCAGGAGTACTGGTGGTGCACCGAGCAGGCCCTGAGCTGGCCCGATTCTGAGGGACCGAACATGATCCTCGACGACGGCGGCGACGCGACGCTGCTGGTGCACAAGGGTGTCGAGTTCGAGACCGCCGGCGCGGTCCCCGATCCCGCGAGCGCCGAGTCTGAGGAGTTCCGGGTCGTGCTGTCGCTGCTGGAGCGCTCGCTCCGCGAGGATCCGCGGCGCTTCACCAAAATGGCCGCGCAGGTCAAAGGGGTCACCGAGGAGACGACGACCGGCGTTCACCGGCTGTATCAGTTCGCGCAGGAGGGCAAGCTGCTGTTCGCGGCGATCAACGTCAACGACTCGGTTACGAAGTCCAAGTTCGACAACAAGTACGGCTGCCGGCACTCGCTGATCGACGGGATCAACCGCGCGACCGACGTGCTGATCGGCGGCAAGGTCGCGGTCGTGTGCGGCTACGGCGACGTGGGCAAGGGCTGCGCGGAGTCGCTGCGGGGGCAGGGGGCACGAGTGGTGATTACAGAAATTGATCCGATCTGCGCCCTGCAGGCGGCCATGGACGGCTACCAGGTGGCGCGCCTGGAGGACGTGATCGGCACCGCTGACATCTTCATCACCGCGACCGGTAACCGTGACGTGATCACCGCCGCGCATATGGCGCAGATGAAGCACCAGGCGATCGTCGGCAACATCGGCCACTTCGACAACGAGATCGACATCGCCGGCCTGGAGCGGATCGAGGGGATCGAGAAGATCAACATCAAGCCCCAGGTCGACGAGTGGCGGTTCCCCGGCGGGCGGACGATCATCGTCCTGTCCGAAGGCCGGCTGTTGAACCTCGGCAACGCGACCGGCCATCCGAGCTTCGTGATGAGCAACTCGTTCACCAACCAGGTGATCGCCCAGATCGAGCTGTTCGGCAGCGCCGAGCGCTACGAAAAGCGCGTCTACACGCTCCCGAAGCATCTGGATGAGAAGGTCGCGCGCCTGCATCTCGACGCGCTCGGCGCCCGGCTTACCGATTTGACCCCCGCCCAGGCGGCATATCTAGGGGTGCCGGTGCAAGGGCCTTACAAGTCCGACCACTACCGCTACTAGGAGGGCGTTGATCGCCAGAGCCATCGGCGCTGACCAGGTCCCGAGCGATGGCGCGAGCGGCGGTCGCTCCGCATGACGTAGCCGATCTGGCGCTCGCCGGCGACGGCCAGGCGCGGATCGGCTGGGCCGCGGGTCAGATGCCGGTGCTGGCCAGGATCGGCGAGCGCTTCGCCGCCGAACAACCGCTCGAGGGCATCAGGATCGCGGCCTGCCTGCACGTGACGGCCGAGACCGCAAATCTGGTCCGCGCCCTGAAGGCCGGCGGCGCCACGGTCGCCCTTTGCTCTGCCAACCCGCTGTCGACGCAGGACGATGTGGCGGCTGCGCTGGTGCTCGACGACGGGATCGAAGTTCGCGCGCTGCGCGGCGAAGACCTCGATACCTACGTCGAGCATGTGGTCGCGCTGCTCGGCGGGCATCCTCAGATCACGCTCGACGACGGCGCCGACCTGCTGGTGACCGCGCACGCCAAGGGCGGCAAGCTCGTTGAAGGGCTGATCGGTGGAACCGAGGAGACCACCACGGGCCTGGTGCGGCTGCGGCGGCTCGAGGAGGAGGGCAAGCTCCGCTGCCCGGTGCTCGCCGTCAACGAGGCCCGGACCGAGCGGGCGCTCAACGATCGCCACGGCACCGGGCAGTCCGCGCTGGACGGAGTGGTGCGCGCGTCCGGCGTGCTGCTGGCGGGCAATACGGTTGTGGTGGTCGGTTATGGGTGGGCGGGCCAGGGGGTCGCCGAGCGCGCGCGCGGCGCCGGCGCCGCGGTGATCGTGTGCGAGGTCGACCCGCTGCGCGCGCTGGAGGCCCGGATGGCGGGCTACGAGGTGATGCCCTCGCTGCAGGCGGCCGAGCGCGGGGATCTGTTCATCACCGTGACCGGCTCGCGCCGCGTGCTGCGAGGCGAGCACTTCGAGCGGATGAAGGATGGCGCGCTGCTGGCCAACGCGGGCCACTTCGACGTCGAGCTCGATCTCGAGGAGCTGCGCGAGCTGGCGGCCGGTGGCGTTCGCGAGGTCAAGCGACTGGTCGAGGAGTACATGCTCGCCGGCGGGCGGCGGCTGAACCTGCTCGCGCGCGGGCGGGTCGTGAACCTGGCGGCGGCCGAAGGCCATCCGGCGGCGGTGATGGACGTGTCGTTCGCGCTTCAAGCGCTCGCCGTCGAGGAGCTGGTCCGGCGCCGGGGCGAGCTCGAGCCCGGCGTGCACCCCGTGCCCGCCGCAATCGACCGCGAGGTGGGGAGGCTGAAGCTCGAGGCGCTCGGGGTGGCGATCGACGAGCCCACCGCAGAGCAGGAGCACTACCGAGAGTCTTGGGCTTAACCGATCTGCTGAGGTAGGCTCGCGTGTATGGCAGGCGCGCATGCGGCCAGAAAGCTCCGTGGCGGGATCGACCTCGGCGGGACCAAGATCGAGGCGATCGTGATCGACGGCCGCCACCAGGTCCTCGGGCAGTCGCGCCAACCTACGCCCACCACTGGTGGCCCGGCCGACGTGGCCGAACAGATGGCGGCGGCCGCGCGAGGCGCGGCGGAGAAGGCCGGGGTCGAGTCGGCCTCGTTGCAGGGCGTCGGTGTGGGCTCGCCAGGTGACGTCGACGAGCGCACCGGCGTCGTCGCCAACGCCCGCAATCTGCCCAACTGGCTGGCTCCGTTCGAGCTCGGCAAGACGTTGCGCGAGAAGCTCGGGACCAGGGTAGTGGTGGGTAACGACGTTCAGGTGGCAACCCAGGCCGAGTTCAAGCTCGGTGCGGGCAAGCCCTACCGGTCGGTGCTGGGCGTGTTCTGGGGGACCGGGGTCGGTGGGGGCCTGATCCTCGACGGCAAGCCGTGGCTTGGTCGCGGCGGGGCGGGAGAGATCGGGCACATGGTCGTAAAGCGAAACGGAGCCCATTGCCCCTGTGGGCGGCGCGGGTGCATGGAGGCCTATGCCGGCCGAGCGGCAATGGAGGCGCGGGCACGGCGCAAGATCGACAAGGGTGCCAAGTCCAACCTGCTCGAGCTGATGAAGGACCGCGGGCGAACGCGGATGACGAGCGCGGTGTGGGCGCGTGCCCTCGAGGAGAACGACAAGCTTGCGACCGAGCTGATCGACCGTGCGGTAGCTGCGCTCGGTGCGGGAATCGCGTCGGCTGTCAACCTGCTCGACGTTGAGGCGGTGATCATCGGCGGCGGACTCGGCGTCCGCTTCGGGGCGCCGATGGCCGAGCGGATCTCGACGGCCATGCAGCCACACCTGTTCAACGACGAGCGACCGCCGGCCGTCCGGGTCGCCGGGCTCGGCGACCAGGGTGGCGCGATCGGCGCAGCCCTGATGGTCGCCGGCACCGGCCGTCGCCGCGCCGCCAGTTAGCCGCCCGCAGCGCCCACCCCGCGAACGGTTCCCATTGGCGCGCAGCGTCGCGCTCTGGCAGGATCATGCCCCGCATTTTGGATGGGGATGGCGCGGAATTAGAGGAGGAGAGCCACATCAACGCGCCGGGCAGCACGAACGGAAGCCAAGGAGGAGGGCCCGGCGTACGCCGCCGTGCCGGCTCGGACCGCATCAGCCAGGCCACGCGCGGGCTGGCCACGCTGTCGCTGTTCGCGGCGGTGGTCGTGGTGGCGCTGATCGTGCTGGGCAATAGCCCCAGCTACTCGCTGCACGCCGACTTCCAGGACGCCAGCGGGCTGGTGACCGGAGACCTGGTGATGATGGGCCCCTCGAAGGTGGGCACGGTCAGCTCGATCGGACTGACCCCAGCGGGCGCCGCGGACGTGAAGATGTCGGTGAACTCCGGCGTCGGCCCGCTGCATAGAGGAACCGTGGCCCGGATCTACGAGGACTCGCTGTCGGGGATCGCCAGCAAGTACGTCGAGCTCGAGCCCGGCCCCACCAGCGCGCCACCGATCCAGGACGGGGGGGTGATCGGCCAGAACCACACCTATTCGATGGTGAACCTCGACGAGGTGTTCGACACGCTGGACCCGCTGACGCGCCTCGGGCTCCGCGGAGTCATCCGCGGCGAGGCCGCCTCGCTGAAGAACAAGGGCGCGCTGGCAAACCGGGCGCTGGAGTACCTGGCGCCGGGGCTTCAGAGCACCAGCCAGGTAACCGCCGAGCTGACCCGTGACGAGCCGACGTTCGACGGGCTGATCGTCAAGGGCGCCAGGGCCATGCAGGCGCTGGCGTCACGCAGCCAGGAGCTCACGCAGCTGATTTCGAACACCAGCACCACAACGGGGGCAATCGCACGCCAGAGCAACGCGCTCGAGCAAGCCCTGACGCTGCTGCCGGGAACTCTGACCAGAGCCACGAGGACCTTCCGGGGCCTGCAGACGACGCTTGACGACCTCAATCCGCTGGTCGCTGCGTCCAAGCCGGCGGTCCGCCGATTGCCGCAGTTCCTGGCCAAGCTGCACACGCTCGTGGACGTGTCGATTCCGACGATCGGCCAGCTGGTCGATCTGATCCACAACCCGGCGGGCACCGGCGATCTGACCCAGCTGGCGCTCGAGACACCGTCGCTGGCGCGGATCGCACAGGCCGCCTTCCCGCGCCTGATCCGGGAGATGAACGATTCCCAGCCGCAGCTCGATTACCTGCGCGAGTACACGCCCGACGTCGTCGGCGCGCTGACCAACCTCGGCCAGGCCGGGGCGTACTACGACGCCAACGGCCACTACGTCCGCACCGAGCCGATGCTGTTCCCGTTCGTCCTCAACGGCGCCAACCAGCTCACCATGCAGTTCCCCTCGCTTCGCTACCAGGGCCTGCACGCGGCTCTCACCCGCTGCCCGGGCAGCGCCGTGCAGCCCACCCCGGACGGGTCGGCGCCCGAGCAGGTCCCCGGCTGTTCGACCGCCTCGGTGCCGCCAGGACCATGAGGCGGCTGGCGAAGATAGCGGGCGTCCTGATCGCGGTCGGCGTCGCGTTCGTGGTCGCCACCGGGTTTTCGGGCACCTCGAACAAGACATATCTGGTCCGGGCGATCTTCGATGACGCGTCGTTCGCGGTGCAGGGAGAGGACGTCCGGATCGCCGGCGCCAACGTCGGCAGCATCCAGGCGCTGGGCGTCACCAAAGACAACCGCGCGGCGGTCACGATCTCGATCTCCAACCCGGACTTCGCGCCGTTTTACGCCAACGCACATTGCGCGATCCGCCCGCAGTCGCTGATCGGCGAGGAGTACGTCGACTGCGATCCCGGCACCTCCGGCGCGCAGCCGCTGCCCGAGATCAGGCGCGGCCCGGGAACCGGCAGCCATTACCTGCCGGTCACCCGTACCAGCTCCCCGATCGACACCGACATCGTCCAGGACATCTCCCAGGAGCCGGTGCGGCAGTCGCTGGCGGTGATCATCAACGAGTTCGGCACCGGCCTGGCGGCGCGCGGATCGGATCTGAACGCGGTGATCCACCGTGCCAACCCCTCGCTCGGCGAGACCGACAAGGTCATCCAGATCCTGGCCCGCCAGAACCGCCAGCTGGCGCAGCTGGCGAGCGACTCCGACACCGTGCTGGCGCCGCTGGCGCGCGAGCGCCGGCAGATCTCGACGTTCATCACCCAGGCCAACACGACGTCGGTCGCCAGCGCCCAGCGGGCGGCCGACATCTCCCGCACTTTCAAGCTGTTCCCTTCCTACCTGCGCCAGCTGCGGCCTCTGATGGCCGACCTGAGCGTGCTCGCCGACCAGGGCACGCCGCTGATGAACGAGCTCGGGCGCAGCGCATCGGCGCTCGGCCGGCAGTTCGCCAACCTGACGCCGTTCGCCGCCAAGGCGCGGACGGCGCTGATCGAGCTCGGTAAGGCCTCGCAGGAGTCCCAGCCGTCGCTGGTCGCCTCGCTGCCGCTTGCCCAGCGCTTGAAGAAGCTCGGCGCCGCCGGTCAGCCGACGGCGAAGTCACTCGATCGGCTCACTTCCAGCCTTAACAACACCGGTGGGATCGAGCAGCTGATGAACGTGCTGTTCAGCGGCGCCGTGGCCGGCAACGGGTTCGACAGCCTGGGCCACTATGTGCGTGACGAGCCGCTGGTCTCCAGCTGCACCAACTACGCCACGACTGCGGTCCCTGGCTGCTCGGCCAAGTTCACCGCGCTCGCCTCGGCGGCCACGGCGCGCGCGTCCGACGCCGCGGCGGGCCGCGCGTCGGCAACGGCGTCGCGCCTCCGGTGCGATCGTCAGCCAGGCCGTGCGCCAGGCCCCTCAGCCTGCGCATCGCGCCGCAGATCTCAAGGGCCTGCTCGGATATCTGATCGGGGGTCGCCGATGAGGCGCCGCTCGCACAACGGAGGAATCACCAGCAGCCCGATCCTGATCGGTGCCCTGACCGTGCTGGTGACGATCGTCGCGGTGACGCTGGCCTACAACGCCACCAACGGCCTGCCGTTCGTCCCCCGTTACAACCTGCACGTCCAGGTGGCCAACGCCAGCGAGCTGACCCACGGCACTGATGTCAGGATCGGCGGGGCGCTGGTCGGCGTCGTCGACACCGTCACGCCCACCCGCCTTCCGGACGGCCGGGCGATCGCCGATCTGAACCTGAAGCTGTATCAGAGCGTCAAACCGCTGCCGGTCAACTCCACCTTCACCGTCCGCCTGAAGGGGGCGATCGGGCTCAAATACCTGCAGATCACGCCCGGTACGTCGAAACGGGGCTTCGCGAACGGCGCCACGGTGCCGATCAGCCAGTCGGGGACTGAGGTCGACTTCGACAAGGTGCTGTCGATGTTCACCCCGCCCACGCGAGCCGGGGTGGCGAAGTCGACGATCGGCTTCGGCGAGGCGCTGGCGGGGCGCGGCCCGGATCTCAACAGCGCGATCGGGGCCTTCGTGCCGCTGCTGACCGATCTGGGCCCGGTGGCACGCAACCTCGCGTCGAGCCGCACCGACCTCGGCGGCTTCTTCCACGGCCTGGAGCGCTACAGCGCGGCGCTGGTTCCCGTGGCCCAGACGCAGGCGACGCTGTTCGGCAACCTGGCGACAACGTTCAGGGCGCTGGCCAGGGTCGCGGTTCCGTCTCTGCAACAGACGATCTCGCGCACGCCGCCGATGTTCGAGGCCACGATCGCCGGCAGCCCGGTGATCCGCCCGTTCCTGCTCGACACCGCCAAGCTCCTGCACGAGTTCCGGCCCGGAGCGGCGACGCTGCAGCAGAGCGCCCCGGTGCTGGCGTCGGCGTTCGCGGCGGGCACGCGCAACCTCCCGGCCACCGCGGGACTCGACAGGCGAACCGTCGCGCTGTCCAAGAAGCTCGGCAGCTACAGCGCCAACCCCTCAGTCCAGCAGGGGCTCGACCGCCTGACGCTGACGGCCTCGAGCCTGCGCTCGCCGCTGGCGTTCCTCACCCCGGTCCAGGCGTCGTGCAACTACGTGACCCTGTTTTTGCGCAACATCTCGAGCCTGCTGTCCGAGCGCGTCAGCCAGGGCGGGCTGCTGCGTTTCGTGCAGATCGCCATCGACGACATCCCCGGCGCCGAGTCAGAGCCGTCCAGCAAGGTGTACACCGGCCCGGCCAGCTCGTCCTCGGGCCCGCTGCACGTCAACCCCTACCCGTACACCGAACTCGCCCGGCCAGCCCGCCGCCTGTGCCGCCGGCAACGAGCCGTACGTAAAGAGCCACGCGGTGATCGGCAACCCGCCCGGAAAGCTCCCACTGGCCACCGAGAAGACCAAACGGAGCAGCGGATGAGGCGCCACCGCCCTCGGGTCTCGAACCTGGCCGCGGGGCTGATCGCCGCGGTGGTGATCGGCGCCGCCTGCTACCTCGTGTTCGGCGGTTCGATTCCGTTCACCTCTTCGCCGTATGTGCTCAAGGCGGCGTTCACCAGCCAGACCGAGCTGCACCTCTCCTCGCCGGTCCGAATCGCCGGCGTCGACGTAGGTCAGGTGACCGCGATCAACCGCGTCCCCGGCTCCACGGGCGCGGCGGTCGTGACGATGACGATCAACTCCAACGGACTGCCGATCCACGCCAACGCAACCGCGGATATCCGACCGCGCCTGTTCCTCGAAGGCAGCTACTACATCGATCTGCAACCGGGCACGCCCAGCGCACCAACCCTGTCCAGCGGCGCCACCCTGCCGGCACCCAACACCAGCGGGCCGGTCCAGCTCGACCGGGTGCTGTCGGCGCTGAACTCCAACACCCGCACCAATCTCCAGACTCTGCTGCGCGGCTTCGGCGCGGCGCTCAACGGACGGCCCACGGCGGCGCAGGATGCCTCGCAGGATCCAACCCAGCGCGGGCTGACCGCGGGCCAGTCGCTCAACCAGTCGCTCAACTACGCCGCCAGGGCGTTCCAGGCCTCGTCGATCGTCAACGAGGCGCTGCTCGGTCGCCAGCCGCACGACCTGTCGGGAGTCGTGCGAGGCAGCGCCCACACCTTCCGAGGGCTGGGGGCGTCACAGGCCCATCTGGCGCATCTGGTCGTCTCGTTCAACGCCACCATGCGAGCGCTCGCCGCGCGCCAGCAGGATCTGAGCGAGACGATCTCCCTGCTGCCGCCGTTGCTGCGTGCGACCAACAGCGCGCTCGGTCCGATCCAGGCGTCGTTTGGCCCCACGCGGGCGTTCGCGCGCGCCTTGCTGCCCAGCATCAAGCAGCTCAACCCGACGATCGTGGCCGGCTTTCCCTGGATCGCCCAGTCGACGGCGCTGTTCTCGCCGGCAGAGCTGCGGGGGCTGCTCTCCTCGCTGACCCCCGCCGTCCAGGGAACGTCCTCGACCCTGACCGCCAGCAAGGCGCTGCTGAGCGGCTCCGGCACGCTGGCCCGCTGCCTGGTCCACAACGTGATCCCCACCGGCAACCAGCAGATCCAGGACCCGCCTCTGACAACCGGGCTGAAGGTCTATCAGGAGCTGTTCCAGTCGGCGGTCGGACTCGCGGGCACCGCGCAGAACTTCGACGGCAATGGTCGCTACGTGCGCGCCGCCGCCGGAGGCGGCGACGACCGTGTAGCCACCGGGTCCCTGGGGTCGGCCGGACCGCTGTTCGGCAACGCGGTTCTGGCGCCGCTGGGCACCCGCCCCGCCTTCCCGGGCAAGGCGCCGCCGATCCGCCGCGACGTTCCCTGCTACAAGAACCCGGAGCCGAACCTCAACGCCGCAAAAACCGGAGCGGGGCCGTGAAGCGCGCGATCCTCACCCACCGGGTCGACTTCGCCGCGATCGCGGCGCTGATCGTGGGGGCGATCGCCGTCAGCGGCTACATCCTCAAGCACCAGCCCGCGTTCGTGTTCGGCCAGAGCTACTACACGGTCAAGGCGCCGTTCGCGACCGCCGCCGCGGTCACCGCAGGACAGGGCCAGGCGGTGACGATCGCCGGCGTGCAGGTGGGCCAGGTGGGCGGCGTGTCGCTGAGCAACGGGCAGGCCGTCGTGACGATGCACATCTACAAGAAGTACGCCCCGATCTACCGCAACGCGACCGTGCTCCTGCGCCCCCGGACCCCGCTCAAGGACATGTACCTGGCGCTGGATCCCGGCACCAAGAGCGCCGGGGCGGTCCCCAACGGCGGCAGCCTGACCGCGGCCCAGACCAACCCCGACATCGACGTGTCGCAGATCCTCTCCTCGCTCGACGCCGATACGCGCAACTACCTGATCCTCCTGCTGGCAAGCGGCGCCCAGGCCTTTCACGATCACGGCGCGACCGGACCGGCGCCGAGCCGGAACGCGGTGGCGGACCTGCGGGGGACATTCAAACGGTTTGAGCCGCTGAACCGCGACACCCTCACGCTCACCCATCTGATCGCCGCCCGCCAGAGCAACCTTCGCCGCTCGATCCACAACCTCAACCTGGTCGCCAACTCGCTCGGCGACGTCGACACCCAGCTTGCGTCGCTGATCTCCTCGTCGGATACGAACTTCTCGGCGATCTCCGCCAACGACGCCCAGCTGCGAATCGACCCTGTCGCTGTTCCCGGGCACGCTGCGCCAGACCACGCAAACGGTCGGCAAGGTCAAGACGTTCTCGCAGGCGAGCACCACCGCACTGCACCGCCTTGAGCCCTTCGCGCACAACCTGGGACCGGCGCTGCGGGCCGCACGGCCGCTGTTCCGCGACACCACGCCGGTGATCCGCAACCAGCTGCGACCGTTCTCGGTCGCGGTGCAGCCGCTGGCTCGCACGCTGGCGCCCGCCTCCGCCACGCTGTCGCACACGATCCCGCCGCTGTCGCGTTCGATCGGCGTGCTCAATGACCTCTTCAACACGCTCGCCTACCAGCCCAAGGGCGGCGCGCAGGGATACCTGTTCTGGGGCTCGTGGCTGGCGCACATCGCCGACAGCCTGGCCGACGCCCAGGACGCGGATGGACCGGTTCTGCAGGGGATCTTCATGGGCACCTGCGCGGAGCTCAACTTCTTCGAGGCATCGCTGGAGCCCACCAGCGAGCCCTTGGGCGTGATTCTCGACCTGCTCAACCCGCCCCCGATCGCGCAGGTGCCAGGGGCCACCCCGATAACCGGCACCAACCAGTTCTCCTGCCCGAGCTAGATGAGCAAGAAACGCCCAAGCACCACAGCGATTCTCACGATGGCGGCGTTCACCGCCTCGTGCATCGGGCTGCTGCTGTTCTTATGGCTCTCGTTCGGCGGCTCGATACCGCTGGCGCCCGAGGGCTACCGGTTCAGCGTCGAGTTCCCCCAGGCCGTCGAGCTGGCGACCGAGGCCCAGGTGGAGATCTCGGGGGTGACCGTCGGGCACGTGGTCAGCGTCGGACTGGACCATCGAACCGGCTTGTCGCGGGCCGTGATCGGAATCGACAAGCAGTTCGCGCCGCGTCCGGCCGACACGCGAGCGATCCTGCGCCAGAAGACGCTGCTGGGGGAGACCTTCGTCGAGCTCTCGGCCGGCAACCCAAGCGGTCCCAAATTGCCCGACAACGGAACGCTGCCGCAGGCACAGGTATCGCCGACCGTGCAGCTGGATCAGATCTTCTCGACCTTTGACCCGGCCACCCGGCGAGCGTTTCAGACCTGGATGCAGCAGGGCGCGATCGCGCTGACCAACCGCGGGGAGCAGTTCAACGCTGCGCTGGCCGACCTGTACCCGTTTGCGACCAACGTCGAGCGGGTGCTGACGGTTCTGCGCCGCCAGGGAGCGGCGACGAGCACGCTGCTGCACGACGGCGGCCAGGTGTTCTCGGCCCTCAGCCGCTCACCGTCTGCGCTGCAGGGATTCATCCGCAACAGCAACGCGGTGTTCGCCGCCACGACCGCCCGCGACGTGGCGCTGGCAGCGACCATCAAGGCATTCCCGCCGTTCCTCACCGAGACCCGCTCGACGATCGACACGCTGACGCGCTTTGCGCGGGCGACCAGGCCATTGGTGGACGAGCTCAGGCCCGCGGCGGTGCAGCTCAATCCGGTGCTCGAGAAAACGGTCGTGCTGGCCCCCGAGCTGCGCAATCTGCTGGTGGATATCGGCCCGCTGACCCAGGCCTCGAAGGCGGGCTTCCCAGCACTGGAACGATTCCTGGATGACAGCGTGCCGTTCTTTGCCCGCCTGGCGCCCTACCTCGGCGGCGTGGTGCCCGTGGTCGACTACATCAATACCTACCGCCGCGAGATCGCGGGCTTCTTCGCCAACAGCACCGCCACCACCGAGGGCACGCTCGGTTCGGCCTACGGTGGCAACCGGCATTACGTCCGGATCTCGAACCCGATCAATCCCGAGACCCTGACGCCGTATCAGACGCGTCCGTCGACCAACCGCGGCAATCCCTATATGGCGCCGGGAGGCTACGGGAGGCTGCTGAAGGGTCTGCAGGTGTTCGGCAGCTATCTGTGCACGAGCCATCCGTTGCCGGGGCTGGCGCCGTCGCTGTCGGATACCACAACTTCGGTCGCCGGAACCGTGTTAACCATTGCGCAGCTTTTGCAGAAGTACTACTTCACGTCTGATCCCTCCGGTCCGCCATGCCAGGGCCAGAGCCCGCTCGGCACCCTGACGACCGGTCAAATCCAGACCTTTCCCCATCTCCAACCGCTTCCATGAGGACGGCTCGATGGCCGAAAGGGTCCCACCTTCAAACACCATCAATCACCCGAGGAGGACTCACTTGCGCAGGATCGTTTTCGTAGTCATGACCGTGGCTGCGCTGGTGGCGGCGTCGAGCGCGTACGCCGCGATCAACACCTACACGGCCCCGATCAAGTTCAGCTCAAAGAAAGCCGGGACGGCAAAGAAGCCCGCGCCCCTCGGCTTTACGTTGAACATCACGGCGTCCGGGACCAACGGCAATCGGACCGCTGTCCTGCAGAACATCAGGACCAAGATCTACGGGTTGCGGGTCGACGGCAAGCACTTCCCCACCTGCAGCCTGAGCAAGATCGCCGCGGCCAAGAACGACAACGTCTGTCCGAAGGGGGCGAAGGTGGCCGCCGGCGCCATCACCGCGCTGCTCGGGCCTTCGAACAACTTCGCGCTCCATGCCGTGGGGGTGGCGAACTGCGACCCGGAGCTCGACGTGTGGAACAGCGGACAGGGTAAGTTGACGTTCTTCTTCGTCGATACACCCACGCACGTCTGCCTTGGCGGTGCTCTGCACACCGGCTCGACCGGGCCGTACCCGGCCACCTACAAGGTGCAGGGCAAGTACCTGGTGACCAACGTCCCGATCCCCGACTACATCGACTTCCCCCTGGGCAAGAGCCCGACCGCGCTCGCCGGGTCGCTGGTGACCGAGCACCTGGTGTGGTTCAAGCACACCACCAAGGTCAAGGTCAAGGGCAAGAAGAAGACCGTGGCGGCGATCTCGTCGGTTGGCTGCAAGAAGGGAAAGCGGCCCTACTCGACGACGTTCTCGGCCACGCTGCCGACGACGGGCACCAACGAGACCCAGACCGTCTCGGGCTCGGCCAAGTGCCCATAGCCGTCTGACCTCGCGGCGCATCGCGCGGAGGCCCCAGCGGCCTCCGCGCGGCCGCGTCAGACGATCTCGAAACGCTCCTCGCGCTGCGCTTCGCGCTCGGACTCGGTGAGCATCTGCACGAACACGACCACCAGCGCGATCCCCATCACGATCGACTGCTCGAGCGCCATCGTCAGCCCGGCCATCGACTGATCCTCGCTGGGCGACAACCCCCAATAGTGGGGATGGTGCTCATAGAAGGGGTAGAACGAGGCCGGCGCGAACGCCAGCGCGATCCCCAGCAGACCCACCAGCAGCTTGGTCGAGGTCATGTACGCCACCGGGCCCAGGCCGCCGAGCCGCATCCGGCTGCGGATCGGCGACAGGATGTGCCACCAGTAGAGCGTTCCCGCGGCCGCGAAGCAGAGGTGCTCGAAGGCGTGCACGCCGCTGTTGCGCAGCGCGGCGTCGTACATGGCGGGGATGTGCCATGCCCACATGAAGCCCGCGTACAGGATCACCGCGAACGCGGGATGGGCGAGGTATCCGGCCCGCTGCTCGACGATGTGCAGCCGCCGGGTCACCGGCCGCAGCAGCACCTTGGTAAGGCCGAGGATCAGCAGGATCGGGACGATGTCGAGCAGCAGGATGTGCTGGATCATGTGCATCACCAGCAGTTGATCGCCGAGGCCGTCGATCGGCGAGACGAGCGCCGCGAGGATCGCCACCAGGCCGGCGGCGAACAGCGCCAGGCGGCCGAAGCCGGGGCGGTGCGTTTCGCCCGTGGCTCGTGCCCGGCGCCAGGCGAGCATGTAGAGAATCGCCAGCGCGGCCACTCCGATCAGGACGCTGGGCTCCAGCGACCAGGCGATCTTCGGTGCGACGTTCGATGCCAACCTGGTCATTTTGACCGCTCGACAAAGTCCCGCGCCGGGATTAAGCTCGGGTTGACATAGATCAACGCTTGAAAGCCAGGAGGTTGGCCGATGCGGATCGAGGTCAAGGGGCGAAACCTGCCCGTCTCAGACGACACCCGAGAGCACGTCGTCAAGCGCTTCCGGAAGGTCGCCAGACAGGTCTCCGAGCTGGCCGAACTCGAGGTGGAGCTGTTCGAGGAGCGCAATCCCGCGATCGCCGACTCACAGGTGGCCGAAGCGACGCTGCACCTCAAGGGGGTGACCCTGCGCGCCCGAAACTCCTCTCGGGAAATGATCCATTCGATCAACAAGGTCTCAGACGAGCTGTCGGTGCAGGTCAAGCGGCATCGGGACAAACGCCGGCGCCGCCGGGAGGCCCGCGCGGCCGCGCCGCGGGAGGACGTCTCGCCGGCCGCGTGAGGCGGAAAACCGGCCTGCCGGCCCGGTCGCCGGGGCGGGCACCCGCGCTACCCTAGCCTTATGTCGTTCCTGGACCGCGCGCTTCGCATGGGCGAGGCGAAGAAGTTCAAGACCTACGAGCAGCGGGTCTCGCGAATCAGCGCGTTTGAGCCCGAGCTCGAGCACTACACCGACGAGGAGCTCCGAGAGGCCGCCGACGGGCTGCGCGAGCGCGCGCGCAACGGCGAATCGCTCGACGATCTGCTGTTCGAGTGCTTTGCGCTGGTGCGCGAGGCCGGCAAGCGCGCGCTGGGGATGCGGCATTTCGACGTCCAGCTGATCGGCGGCATGGTCCTGCACGACGGGGCGATCGCCGAGATGAAGACCGGCGAGGGCAAGACGCTGACGGCCACCCTGGCGGTCGTTCTGAACTCATTGGGCGGGCGCGGAGTGCACCTGGTGACCGTCAACGACTACCTCGCGCGGCGCGACGCGATGTGGATGAAGCCGGTCTACGACATGCTCGGCGTGACGGTCGGGGTGCTGCAGAACATGCAGCCCTACGAGGAGAAGCGCGCCGCCTACGCCGCTGATGTGACGTACGGCACGAACTCCGAGTTCGGCTTCGACTACCTGCGCGACAACATGGCCAAGTCGCTGGAGGAGAAGGTCCAGCACGGCGGCCGGCCGAAGCCCGAGCAGGGCAAATCGCCGTACCACACGTTCGCGATCGTCGACGAGGTCGACAACATCCTGATCGACGAGGCCCGCACGCCGCTGATCATCTCCGGGGCACCCGAGCAGGCGGCCGATCTGTACGCCAAGTTCGCCAAGCTGGCGCCCCAGCTGACGCTCGGCAAGACGCCGCTGGGGATGGACCCGCGGATGAAGAAGGAGTTCGTCGCCGACTTCGACTACGAGGTCGACGAGAAGTACAAGACCGTGTCGATCACCGAGCGCGGCGTGGCCAAGGCCGAGCGCTTTTTGCGCATCGATCACCTGTACCGGGCCGAGAACGGCCATCTCGTCAACCACCTGCAGCAGGCGCTGAAGGCGCAGGCGCTCTACCACCGCGACCAGGACTACGCCGTGATCGACGGCGAGGTCAAGATCATCGACGAGTTCACCGGGCGGATCCTCGAAGGGCGCCGCTGGTCTGAGGGCCTGCACCAGGCCGTCGAGGCCAAGGAGGGCGTGAGCGTCAAGGAAGAGAACCAGACGCTGGCCACGATCACGCTGCAGAACTACTTCCGGCTCTACGACAAGCTCGCGGGCATGACCGGCACGGCGCTGACCGAGGCCACCGAGTTCATGAAGATCTACGAGCTGCCGGTGGTCCAGGTCCCCACCAACGAGCCGATGATCCGCAAGGACCTCAACGACCAGGTCTACAAGACCAAGGACGGCAAGTGGGACGCGGTGCTCAGGGAGATCGAGGCCCGTCATGAGGCTGGACAGCCGGTGCTCGTGGGGACGATCTCGGTCGAGGTCTCCGAACTGCTGTCATCGCGCCTCAGCACGCTGGGGATCAAGCACTCGGTTCTGAACGCCAAGCCCGAGCACGCCGAGCGCGAGGGCGAGACGATCGCCGAGGCCGGCGCGCCTGGCGCGGTCACGATCGCCACCAACATGGCCGGCCGCGGCGTGGACATCAAGCTCGGCGGCAACGAGGAGCACCTGACCCGGCTGGAGCTGGCGAAACTGGGGCTGCAGCCGGAGACGCCGGACTACGAGGAGCACTTCGCCCGCGTGCTCCCCTCGGTCAACGAGCGCGTCGAGGAGCTCCGCGAGCAGGTGCTCGAGGCAGGCGGGTTGTTCATCCTCGGGACCGAGCGCCACGAGTCGCGCCGCATCGATAACCAGCTTCGGGGGCGTTCCGGCCGCCAGGGAGATCCCGGCGAGTCGCGCTTCTTCCTCTCGGCCCAGGACGACCTGGTGCGGCTGTTCGCCGGGGAGCGGATCTACAAGATCCTCGACCGGCTAGGCAGCGTCGACGACGAGGGCCACGAGGAGCCGATCGAGGCCGGGATGCTGTCAAAGCAGATCGAGAAGGCCCAGAAGAAGGTCGAGGAGCAGCACTTCTTGTCGCGCAAGCACACGCTCGAATACGACGACGTGCTCAACCAGCAGCGCGACGTGATCTACACCTACCGCGACAAAGTGCTCGAAGGGCGCGACATGTCGGCGGCCGCGCGCGAAGAGATCTCCAACCTGATCGAACGGCTGGTGAGCGAGTACACCGTCGGCGAGTTCGTCGAGGACTGGGACGTCGAGGGTCTGATGCGGCGCATAGAGGAGATCTTCACCCCCAGTGACGAGCTAGCGGCGGCCGACCATGCGCAGATGGACCGCGAGGACCTCACGCTGCGCCTGCAGGAGGAGGCGCTGGCCCATTACGATCGGCGCGAGCAGGAGCTGGGCGAGGAGCTGATGCGGGTGCTCGAGCGCATCCTGCTGCTGGAGATCATCGACCAGCGCTGGCAGGAGCACCTGTACGACATGGATTACCTGCAGCAGGGGATCCACCTGCGCGGGTTTGCCCAGATCGAGCCCCTGGTCGCCTACAAGAACGAGGCGTTCGATCTCTTCCGCGATCTGATGAACAGCGTGTGGGCCGACTTCGCGCGGCTCATCTTCCACGTCGAGGTCACGCTTCAGGAGGAGAACGGCGGGCCCCCGCAGCAGCCCATGCGGCCAAGCCCGGCCAGCAGCTCATCCACCCGCGCGGGGCAGGTCAGCTACTCCGGTGGCAGCGCGGCGGGATCGAGCGCGCTGGCGATGGCCGCCGCCAGCGCCGGCGAGGCGTACGCCGAGGAGCAGGAGATGCCGCTGATGCCGGTCGTCGAGCAGCGCCGTGTCGACCAGAGCGAGCAGATCGGCCGCAACGACCCGTGCTGGTGCGGCTCGGGCAAGAAGTTCAAGAAGTGTCATGGCGCGTAGCGCGTAGCGTCGTGGCGCTGGCACGGATCGAGCTGCAAGGGCCCGAAGATCCCGCTTTTGATCCGATCCTCACTCCGGATGCGCTCGGGTTCGTGGCCGCGCTGCAGCAGGAATTCGGCGATCGCCGCCAGGAGCTGCTCCGCGCGCGCGAGCAGCGCCGTGCGCGTCTGGCTGCCGGCGAAACGCTTGACTTTCTGAGCGAGACGGAGTCCGTGCGCACGGGCGACTGGACGGTCGCGCCAGTGCCCGACGATCTGCAGCAGCGCTGGGTCGAGATCACCGGCCCGACCGAGCGAAAGATGGTCATCAACGCGCTCAACTCCGGCGCCGACGGCTTCATGGCCGACTTCGAGGACGCCAACTCGCCCACGTGGCGAAACATGGTGCAGGGCCACATCAACCTGCGCGACGCCATCGAGGGCACGATCACCTACGAGGGGTCCGATGGCCGCCATTACGAGCTGCACCGCAATCCGGCCACGCTGTTGGTTCGGCCCCGCGGCTGGCATCTGCCCGAGCGGCACATGCTGGTCGGGGGTGAACCGGTGTCCGGGGCGCTGTTCGACTTCGGCTTGTACCTCTTTCACTGCGGCTCGCGGCTGCTCGCGCACGGTACCGCCCCCTACCTCTATTTGCCCAAGATGGAATCCCATCGCGAAGCCCGGCTGTGGAACGACGTGTTCTCGTTCGCCGAACAGGCCGTGGGAATCGACCCCGGGACGATCAAGGCGACCGTGCTGATCGAGACGTTGCCGGCGGCGTTTGAGATGGACGAGATCCTCTACGAGCTGCGCGAGCATTCGGCGGGGTTGAACGCGGGCCGCTGGGACTACATCTTCAGCGCCATCAAGTGCTTTCGCGAACGACCGGAGATGGTTCTCCCCGACCGCGGCGACGTGACCATGACCGTCCCCTTCATGCGCGCCTACACCGAGCTGCTGGTGGCCACCTGCCATCGCCGCGGTGCCCACGCGATCGGCGGAATGGCCGCCCTGATCCCGTCCCGCACCGACGAGGAGGCCAACGAGAAGGCGCTGTCCGCCGTCCGCGACGACAAGGAGCGGGAGGTCAGGCAAGGCTATGACGGCACCTGGGTCGCGCACCCCGACCTGGTGCCCGTGGCGCGGGAGGTGTTCGAGCTGGCGCTGAACCGCGCCCCCAACCAGCTCGAGCGCCACCGCGACGACGTTTACGTGAGCGCTGCGGAGCTGCTCGCTCTGCCCGCCACCCCTGGACAGATCACCGAGGACGGCCTGCGGACCAACGTCGACGTCGGCTTTCAGTACGTGTCCTTCTGGCTGGGGGGCCGGGGGGCGGCGGGTATCAACTCGTTGATGGAGGATGCGGCCACCGCGGAGATCTCACGCTCTCAGATCTGGCAGTGGGTCCACCACCGGGCCAAGCTCGACGATGGCCGGACCGTCACGCCCGAGCTGGTGCGCCAGATTCTCGACGAGGAGACGGCGAAGATCCGCCGTCAGGTGGGGGAGGAAACGTGGGCCAAGGGCCGTCCCGAAGAAACCCGTGAGATCTTCGAGAGCGTGTGCCTGTCTGAGGAGCTGGTCGAGTTTCTGACCCTGCCGGCCTACGCATACCTGGAGTAAGCGGGCGCGGCGGGAGCCGCAATTGGGGGGTTGCTAGGGTAGTCGCCGATGACCACCGCTCGCTCAGAGCCGCTCCCCCAGCGCCTCGCGGCGATCCGCGAGCAGCTCAAGCTGCTTGCGGACTATCTTTGACCCCGCCGGGCTGTCGCAGCGAGCCGGCGAGCTCGAGGACGAGATGGGGGCGGCCGGTTTCTGGGACGACCAGGAGCGCGCAGCTCGCGTCAGCGCCGAGCACGCACGGATCAGCCGCAAGCTCGGAGTTTTCCGGGAGCTCGAGCGTGACGTCGAGGACCTGGAGCCGCTGGCCGAGCTCGCCGAGGACGATCCTGAGCTCGCGTCCGAGCTCGAGGACCAGATCAGCTCGGTGCAGGACCGCCTGGCCGCCCTGGAGGAGGAGCGGCTGTTCTCGGGCCGCTATGACTCCGGCGACGCGCTGGTGACCGTCAACGCCGGCGCCGGGGGCAACGATGCCCAGGACTGGGCGGAGATGGTGTTGCGAATGGAGATGCGGTGGGCCGAGAAGCGGGGCTTCGGCGTCGAGCTGCTCGAGGTCTCCCCGGGCGAGGAGGCGGGGATCAAGTCGGCCACGTTCAGGGTCAAGGGGGAGAACGCCTACGGCCTGTACGGCTCGGAGAAGGGCGTTCACCGGCTGGTGCGGCTGTCTCCGTTTGACTCGGCCAACCGCCGCCACACGAGCTTTGCCGGGGTCGAGGTGTCGCCGGTCGTCGAGGAGGCGGCCGAGCTGCAGATCGACGATGACGACCTGCAGATCGACACCTACCGCGCAAGCGGCGCCGGGGGCCAGCACGTCAACAAGACCGACTCAGCCGTGCGCATCACCCACAAGCCCACCGGGATCGTCGTGCAGTGCCAGAACGAGCGCTCGCAGTCGTCGAACAAGGCCGAGGCGATGGCGATGCTGCGCTCCAGACTGCTCGAGCTCGAGGAGCGCAAGCGCCGCGAGGAGATCGCCAGGGAGAAGGGCGAGGCGCAGGACGTCAATTTCGGCTCCCAGATCCGCTCCTACGTGCTGCACCCCTACACGATGGTCAAGGACCACCGCACCGACTATGAGATCGGCGACACCAACAGGGTCCTCGACGGGGATCTCGACGGGTTCGTACGGGCCTACCTAGAGAAGGCAGCCAAGTAAGCGTGGCCGACGACGACGGCCCAGTGAGCATGGCCCGCGACGACGGCCCAGTGAGCGTGGCTCGCGAGGACCGGCTGAGCGCCGTGCCGACCACCCGGGAGCTGCCGACGGCGCCGTATCTGGAGGCGATCGTCTCCTACGGCTTCCGGGGATCGGTGCGCTTCCACGTTCCCGGCCACAAGGGCGGCCCGGGCGCCGACCCGGGTCTGCGCACGGCGATCGGGGAGCGCGCGCTGGCGCTCGACATCTGCCAGGACATCGAGGGGATCGACCTCGGGCCATCGCCGACCCCCTACGAGCGAGCCGAGCAGCTGGCGGCGACGGCGTACGGCGCGGGGCGGACCTGGTTTCTCACCAATGGTGCCTCCCAGGGCAATCACGCCCTGTGCGTGGCGCTGGCCAAGCCCCGCGACCAGGTGCTCGTCCAGCGCAACTCGCACGCCAGCGTCGTCGACGGGCTGGTGATCAGCGGCGGGAGGGCGAGCTTCGTGGCGCCCGAGTACGACGAGAAGCTGGGGATGGCCCACGGGGTCACGCCCGAGGCGCTCGCCAGCGCGCTGCGGCGCTCGCCTGAGATGCGGGCCGCGTTCATCGTCTCGCCGACCTACTACGGGATGGCCGCGGACGTCGGTGGCTGCGCCGAGGTCGCCCACGCCGCGGGCGTCGCGCTGGTCGTCGATTGCGCGTGGGGGTCGCACTTCGGATTTCATCCGGCGCTCCCCGAGTCGCCGCTGCAGCTCGGCGCGGACGCCGTGCTGTCCTCGACGCACAAGATCGTCGGCAGCCTGACCCAGTCGGCGATGCTGCACGTCGCCGCCGACGGACTGATCGATCCCGACGAGGTCGCTCGCTGCGTGCGCCTGGTGCGCTCGACGAGTCCCAACTCGCTGCTGCTCGCGTCACTGGACAGCGCCCGCCGCCAGCTCGCCGCCCACGGCGAGGCGCTGCTCGATCGGACTCTGGCCGCATCGGCGCGCGCGCGAATGGAGATCGAGGAGATCCCGGGGTGCTCGGTTGTTGGTGAGGATATGGTCGGTCGGCCCGGGATCGCGGGCTGGGACCCGCTGCGGATCGTGATCGACGTCCGCGGCACAGGCTGCACCGGGTACGAGATCGCCGCAGAGTTGCGCGCCAGCTACGACATCCATGTCGAGCTCGCCTCGCACGCGACGCTGGTGCTGGTGCTCGGCCTGGGCCAGCCGGTCGAGCCGCTGGAGCGCTTCACCCACGACTTCGCCGAGACCGTGCGCCGCATCTCCAGGCCCGGCGACGGTCCGGTGATCGCCCGTCCGCCGGCGGCGCTCGAGCACGACACGGTGGTCCCGATTCGTGACGCGTTCCTGGGGGAGGCCGAGCCTGTCCCGGTCGACGAGGCGATCGGTCGCATCTCCTGTGAGTCGATCGCCGGCTATCCGCCGGGTGTCCCGGCGCTGCTGCCCGGCGAGCGGGTCACCTCCGAGGTGGTCACCTACCTGCGTGACCTGAAGGCGGCCGGGGCCCGGCTGCACGGAGCAGCCGACCCCAGCTTCGCCACGATCCGCGTGCTGGCGGGGACTCGGCGGGCCGGGGGGCCCACCGAGTCGCCCGGAGCAGCTACGGCGTGATCTTGAACACCTGCCCGGTGAGCTCGCCGACGTAGAGCGTCTTGCCGTTGACGCCGAGGCCAACGGTCGGCGCCACGAAGCCCGTCAGCAGCGGCTTCAGCTTGCCCTTGCCGGACAGTGGCATCGAGACGACCTCGCCGCCGGGGCCCTTGCCGCTCGTGCCCACGAACGAGGTCATGTACAGCCGCTTGCCGACGATCGCCATGCCCATGATGTCCGTGTGAGGACCGAAGAACCTAAACGGCTTGGTGTAGCCCTTGCACTTGCTCTTCTTGGTCCAGTTGCACTTCGGGAAGCCGTAGTTGTCTCCCTGGCGAACCTTGAGCACGAAGTCGGGAGGGATTCTTGGCCCCCTTGTCCTGACCGAGGTTCGAGACCAATGGGGAGCGGTCGCCCTTGGCGAACGCCATCTGCCAGGGCTGGCGCATCCCGGTGGCGTACACCTTCAGGTCCTTGCCGTTGCGCTTGATCGACAGGATGTCGTACAGGTAGGGGGTCTTGGCGGGACCGTGGTCGTTGCCGTTGGTCAGCCCCACGTCGACCCCCACGTACAGCCGCCCATCGGGGCCGAAGGCGATCCCGTTGAAGCCGTCGAAGCGCTTCGGCGCGGTGTAGATCGCCTTCTGCTGGGTGAACTTGGTGCCGTTCCAACCGCTCCACTTCAGCAGCTGGAACTTCGCCCCCTTGGCGGTGAGAAAGCCGCCGCTGACGTACAGCGCGCCCTTGTGCCAGGCCAGCCCGGCCACGAACTGCGGTGAGCCCGCGAGCTTGATGCCGGTGCCGCCCTTGAGCAGGTACACGCCGCCGTTGGGCGGCCCGCTCGATTGCTCGGAACCGCCGTCGCCTTCGAACACCATGCCTCGGCCGAAGGCAAACGAAGTCGGAGTCATCAAGTTGGCTGCCACCTGGGTGACCTTCTGGCCTCCCGGCGCGGTCGGCGGTGGCGGTGGGCCTGACGGTGGCCCTGCCGCCACGGCGGCGGGAGCCAGGATCGCGCCGACGGCAAGCAAGGCCGACAGGCACATGGTCAAACGTGCATACATCTGGTTTTCCTCCTCGGAGTTGCCCCTGGCCGCGACATTCAGTCGCGACGATTGCGAAGCTGGGCATCTTAGACAAATTCGCGCAAACGCGCCTGGTGGCCGCAAGCGGCTGGCTCAGACGCGCCTGGGCGCGGCTGCACGGCGCCGCCGATGCGGCGGTCTCAGAGGGTCAGGGTGCTGGCGTCAGACGCCGGCGGCGCACCGCTTTGAGCGGGCGCCGCCGGTCGTTGCGGAAAGCCGTTCGCGCTACTGGACGACGATCGTCCCGTGCATGAACGGATGGATCAGGCACTGGTAGTGGTAGGTGCCCGGCGTCGTGAAGTCGATCCTGTTCGACGGCTTGATCTGCGGTGTGCCCGCGTCGTTGTCAAGCGCGCCCGTATTGCCGAACCCGTCTCCGTGTGAGGTTGGGCTGACGACGATCGACGACGGATCGCTCGGATACACGCCCTGCGCCGGGAAGTTCGCGGCCTGGAAGCCGTCCGAGAGTGTCTTCAGGACACTCGCGGGACCGAACGTCGCCGTGTGCGTCTCGCGCGAATTGCGCGACATCATGAACGTGACCACGGTGTTGGCCGGCACCGTCAAGGTCTGCGGGAACATCGTGTAGAGCTCGACGCCGTCGCGGGCCGAGACGCCGAGATCGACGGTGTTGGCTGGCTGCGTGGCCTTGGTGAGCTTCTTTGCCGTCTTGACATCCCCGGTGATCTGCCTGACGAGCGAGGTTTGAACCTGCTTCGCCGATGGGATACTCTTGCCCTTGGGCTTGACGACGACAAAGCCGACCATGCCCGGGTGCACGTCACAGAAGTACTTGTAGACGCCTGGCTTGTTGAACTTGACGTTCAGCGGCTTGGGCGGCCCGTTGCCGGCGGGCAGGTCCGAGTCGATGCGCTTGGTGCCGTTGTAGGTCTTGGGACCGCTGCGCGCGAACAGCGCCGGATTGATGCCGACGTTCGGCAGTTTTCCGCTCCACCAGAACGGAGTCCCGGCAGCATCGTTGCCGGTCGCAGTGGTGGACTGGGGTAGGATCAGCGGTAGGTCGGTCTTGCTCTTGCCCGGAAGATCGATCGTGTGAAATCCGTTCAGGCGGAACGAAACGGTGTCGCCCGCATTGACCGTGACCCGCTGGGTGAAGAAGCTGTTGATGTCCGGGTTGTACTTGCCGACGAACCCCTTGACGTTCGGTATCAGCTTGCTGGCGATCCGCCGGGTCAGCTTGCTCGGCGACCCCGCGTAGACAACCCTCGTGGCCGCGCTGGCGGTCGCCGAAAGCACCAAAACCGCCGCACAGGCAGCAACAACAGAAACCCCGATCGAGCGTCTCATCCATGTCCCCTTTCGAACGCTGGCGGCAGCATAACCGCAGGCATGCGCAAATGCAACGGATTCGTCGTCGTTCCTATGCTGGCTTGGAGATGACTGCCGCCGCCACGATCGCCGACACGGTCGCCCGTGCGCTCGCCGAGGACCTCGGCGACGGCGACGTGACCACCGCGGTCACGGTTCCCGCGCAGGCGCGGGCGCGGGCGGTGATAACCCAGAAGGCGCCCGGCGTGGTGTTCGGACTCGACGCCGCCGAGCAGACGTTCCGGGCCCTGGACCCGTGCGTGTCTGTGCAGCGGCTGGCGGATGAGGGCCGGTGGCGCGAGCGCGGCGAGGTGATGGTGCTCGACGGGCAGGCGCGGGCGCTGCTCAGCGCCGAGCGCACGGCGCTCAACTTCCTGCAGCGGCTGTCTGGCGTCGCCACCATGGCCGCCCGCTGCGTGGCGGAGGTGCAGGGGACGGGGGCTCGGATCCTGGACACGCGCAAGACCACCCCCGGCCTGCGGGCGCTCGAGAAGGCCGCGGTCGCGGCCGGCGGCGCCACCAATCACCGCGCGGGACTGTACGACGCGATCCTGATCAAGGAGAACCACGCCACGATCGCCGGCGGCGTGGGGGCGGCGGTCCGACTCGCCCGCGAGCAAGCCCCCGGGCTGGCGCTCGAGGTCGAGTGCCGGACGCTGGATGAGGTCGACGAGGCGCTGCGGGCCGGTGCGCCGATGATCCTGCTCGACAACATGACCCCCGATCAGCTGCGGGCGGCAGTCCAGCGAGTCGCCGGGCGCGCCACGCTCGAGGCCAGCGGCGGCGTGGCGCTCGAGACGCTGAGGGAAGTGGCGGCGACCGGCGTAGACTTCATTTCGGTCGGTGCGCTAACCCACAGCGCTCCGGCGTTGGACCTGTCTCTGATCCTCACGCCGCTGTCATGAACCTTCCAATGCTGGGCGCCCCCGGGGCGCCGCTGATGCTCGAGAACATCCCTGCGCTCCAGGAGGAGGTGCGGGCGCTGGCCGCCGAGCGCGGCGCGGTGATCCTGGCCCACAACTATCAGCTGCCCGAGATCCAGGACGTGGCCGACTACGTCGGCGACTCGCTGGGACTGTCACAACGCGCGGCCGCCAGCGACGCGGACACGATCGTCTTCTGTGGCGTGCACTTCATGGCCGAGACCGCGTCGGTCCTGTGCCCGGACAAGCGGGTGCTGATTCCCGACCTCGACGCCGGCTGTTCGCTGGCCGACTCGATTACCCCGGAGCAGCTGCGCGACTGGAAGGCCGCCCATCCGGGGGCGATCGTGGTCATGTACGTCAACACGACCGCTGAGGTCAAGGCCCTGACCGACTACTGCTGCACGTCGGCCAACGCCGTCGCGGTGGTGGAGCACATCCTCCGCGAGCACGGCCAGGACACCGAGATCCTGTTCGGGCCCGACATGTTCCTGGGGGCCTACGTGGAGAAGACGCTGGGGCGCGCGCTGCACGTGTGGGACGGCGAGTGCCACGTGCACGCGGGCATCAAGCCAGACGACATCGCGGCCGTGCGGGCCGCCCATCCCGGGGCCGACTTCCTGATCCATCCCGAGTGCGGCTGCTCGACGAGCGTGATGGAGTACGTCGCCGCCGGCGATGTGGAGGCGGCCGGGGTGCGGATGCTGTCCACCAGCGGCATGGTGGCCTACGCGCGGGAGCGCGGATCCGCTGACGGCGGCGGCACGGCGATCGTCGCAACCGAAACGGGGATGCTGCATCCGCTGCGCCAGGCCGCCCCCGGCGTCGAGTTCGTGGCCGCCAACGAAGCCGCTCACTGCCGGTTCATGAAGATGATCACGCTGCCGAAGCTGCGCGATTCGCTCGCCGACGGGGTCCACGAGGTCAAGGTGCCCGCGGAGATCGCCGATCGAGCGCGGCTGGCGATCGAGCGGATGGTCTCGATCAGCTGAGGATCTGGATCGAGCGGATGGCCTGGCTCAGCTGAGGATCTGGATCGAGCGGATGGCCTGGCTCAGCTGAGGACCTGGTCCTCGAACAGCAGCATCCCCCGCTCCACGACATCCCGCACCGCGGGCATCGTGCTGCGCCTGCGCTGAAATTCGTCGCGCGTGTAGCAGTGGACGTTGGCGGGGGCGCCCATCTCCATCGCGTCCCACAGCGAACTCGCCTGGTAGACGCGCTCCAGCCAGGGCATTCCGTCAAAGGCGTCGGAGACCAACACCACCACGTACTCCGGACCGCGCTCGCGCTGGGGCAGGGCGCCCCGGGCGTCATCGACGCGCGCCCCGCCTAGCAGCGCCGTCTCCAGTGGCCAGCGGTCGCTAGCCCGGCTCAGGTAGCGCTGCAGCTCGCTCATGTTGAGGACCGTGGTGGCCTCCACAGCTCGATTGTGGCCCAGGGTCCAAACGCCCGTCAACACCGGACCGCGAGCCCGGTCAGTACCGCGCGATCGCTCCGATCATCTGGCTCTCGAGCGCGAGCGCGGTCCAGTTCGGCGGGCCGTCGATCAACAGGGCGAAGGCGAGCGGATCGCCACCCCGGCTCCGGCAATATCCGGCCAGGTTGGTGACGTAGTCGAGCGTGCCGGTCTTAGCGATGCATCTGCCCACGGCGGCGGTCTTGAGCCCGATCGTCTGTACGGTGCCCTGCTTGCCGACGATCGGCAGCGAGGCGGATAGCTCGTGGCCGACGGTGGTGTGCCACAGCTCGCGCAGCATGTCGACGAGCTCGATCGGCGAGGAGCGGTCGTCGCGCGAGAGACCGGAGCCGTCGAGGATCTTGGGGTGAATCCCGTAGGCGGCGGCGATCGTGCGCCGGATGACCTTCGCTCCGGCCGAGATCGTGCCCCCGCTGCCGAACAGAGCTCCGAGCTGCTTGGTGAACATCTCGGCGAACAGGTCGTCGGAGGGCACGTCCATGAGCCTGGTCATGACCAACATCGGCGGCGAGCTGACGATCGCCAGCAGCTGTGCCCGCGCCGGCGCCGTGCCGGTGTGCTTGGAGGCCCGCGCGGTTATCCCCGAGCCGCGCATCGTGTACACGAACTCCCGGGCGGCGAATTGGGCCGGGCCCAGATGGGCCAGCGCCGAACCGTGGTCGTAGGTGAGCGCGCTCAGCTGTCCTTCGAAGTCCGGGGTATCGGGCGCGTAGTGGGTAATCAGCCCGCCGCGGCGGCGGTCGAACATCGACTCGTCGCCATAAACCCAACCGCTCACCCGCTTGATCTTCTTGTGCACGAGCTGGCCCACGAGCTGGCTCGCGGTTGCCCCGTGACCGTCCTCGTAGGCGTGGATGAAGCTGGCTTCGCCGAAGGTCGGGTCCCCGCCGCCGCGGAGGTAGAGGTTGCCATGCCAGACACCGTGCGCGAAGCTTGCCGGTCCCCAGCACCTCCGTGTGAAGCCGGGCGCTGGGGCCCAGGATCCGCATCAGAGCGACGGTCGTGTACAGCTTCTCCACCGATGCCGGGGGCCGTCCCACCTTGGGTCGCACCGCGAACAGCACGGTATCCGAGCGCAGGTCGTAGACCAGCGCCCCACTCTGCCGTCCTCCTGCGCTGAGCGCCCGGTTCAGCGCCTCCCGCAGCCGCCGCTCACCGGCGGTGGGCGGGGCAGGATGGCCGGCGAGGATCGCGTCGATCGTCTGCGGCCGGCGCGGATGGTGAGGCTTGGTGGTTTGCACACGAGCAGCGACCGGCACGCCGGCTACGAGCTGGTCGTCGTGATCGCTCGTCTGACTCAGTGACCCGAACCCGGCGAGAGTTATCGCAGCGACCGCGATGGCGCACAGCAGGCCGACTGCCAGCCAGTGTCTCAGGCGCGCTCCAGCTCCTGCACCGTGTGTGGTCCGACGCACGCCACCGCGTGCTCGTCGGCGACTCCCGCAGCGACCGTCCGGACCTCGTCGAAGGTGACCTCGTCGAGCAGGGCGATGGTCTTGTCAGGGTCGACGTCCTCCCCGTAGACCACTGTCTGCTGCGCCGCGTAGCGCGCGACCGCGCCGCTGTTCTCGAGCGCGATCGCGCGGGCGCCCGAGGCGAACGCGCGCGCCCGCTCGACCTCGCCCTCGGTAGGTCCGTCCTCGCGCAGCTCGGTGACGATGTCGCTCATCCGCCGGTACGCCTCGACGCATTTCGCCGACTCCAGCCCGGCCGACAGCTGCAGCACCCCGACATCGGCGTAAGCGTGGGGAAAGGCGCTGACGGAATACGCCAGGCCGCGCTGCTCGCGGATCTCGTCGAACAGCCGCGAGCCCATCGAACCGCCGAGCAGCGTCGAGTAGATCGCCAGCGCGGCCCGCTCGCGCGGCGAGCTCACGTCGATCGACGGACGGTAGGAGAGCCGCAGATGGGATTGGTTGGAATCTCGCTCGCGGACCAGCACCCGAGGAGTGAGCTCGGGCGCGCGGTCATATGACTCGGGCTCCGGCCGGGTCTGGAAGCGACCGAACAGTTCCTCGAGCTGGCCGTCCTGCGCAACCGACTCGAGATTTCCGACCGCGAACGCCGCCCCGCTCGCCGGCGACCAGCGACGCGCACGAAAGGCCACGATCGCATCGCGGGTGAACGTGTCGCGGATGTGCTCAGCGGGACCGAGCACCGGGCGCCCCAGCGGATGATCGCCGAACACGGCCTCGTCGATCAGGTGCTCGGCCATGATCGATGGCTGATCCTCCGAGCGCGCGATCTCCTGCACCACGACGCCGCGCTCGCGGTCCATCTCGCTGGCGTCGATCCGGGGGCGGGCGACGAAATCGGTCAGCAGATCGGCGGCCTCGAGTCCTCGCTGGGCTCGCGCGGTGATGTGAAAGGCAACCAGGTCGTGGCTCGTGTAGGCGTTGAGCACCGCCCCGATCCCCTCCGCGGCCTCGTTGACGGCTCGATACGTGGGGTACTTCTCGCCCCCCTTGAACACCAGGTGCTCGAGAAAGTGGGCCATCCCGTTCTCGTCGGCGCGCTCGGTGCGGGCGCCCGCGTCGAAGGCAACGAGAATCGTCAGCGCCCGTGTGCCGTCGACCGCGATCCGGTACAGCGGCATCCCGTTCTCCAGCGTGGACAGGGCGATCGACGACACAGGTGGACAACGGTAGCGAGCGCGCAGGTCATGGTGCGTGGCGCGGCTGGCTAGCGCCCGCTGACCGGGCGCACCGGCCGTCTAAACCCGTTAAGCCTCTCTTTAGAGGAACGTCCCTGCAAATCCCGTTGCAAGGGGTCCTTGGGAGGGACAACCCCGGGGGGCGGACGCTAGGCTGGCGCGCACCCAAATGGCTACTTCAACCACAAACCTCACCGCCAAACGGCGCCGCGGCGCCGACGCTCCGATCCCGCATCCGCATCAGCCCGCAGGCAAGCCGACGGCCCGTCGGCGCGTGATCGAATTTCGCGACGTCTCCAAGCTCTACGCCGGCGATGTCGGCCTCGACCATGCGACGTTCTCCGTCGACCGCGAGGAGTTCGTATTCCTCGTCGGGTCGACCGGATCGGGGAAGTCCACGCTGATGCGGCTGCTGATCAAGGAGATCGAACCCACGGGCGGCACGATCCGCGTCGCGGGCCGGGACCTGCGAGACATCAGCCGCAAACAGGTGCCGTTCTACCGCCGCAACATCGGAGTCGTGTTCCAGGACTACAAGCTGCTGCCCAACCGGACCGTGTATGCGAACGTGGCCTACGCGCTTCAGGTAACCGGCGGCACCCGCAAGGAGATCCGCGCCAAGGTCCCCGACATCCTGCGCCTGACCGGCCTCTCCACCAAGCTCCACCACTACCCGGACCAGCTCTCGGGCGGCGAGCAGCAGCGAATTTCGATCGCCCGCGCGTTCGTCAACCACCCGCCGCTGCTGTTGGCCGACGAGCCGACCGGGAACCTGGATCCGGAGACCAGCATCGACATCATGCGCCTGCTGTACCGGATCAACCGCACCGGAACGACCGTGCTGGTGGCCACGCACGACCAGGCGATGGTCGACAAGATGCGTCGCCGCGTGCTCGAGCTCGACCACGGCCGGATCGTCCGCGACGAGGCCGCCGGCCTCTACACCCGGGACGAGAGCACACGCGAGTTCGCCCACCGGATGCGCGCTCCCGCCACGCGTCCCCCCGGTCTGTAAGCGGCAATGCGGGTCGGCTTCTTCCTGCGGGAGGCCGTGCGCGCGACGCGCCGCAACGCCGCCCCGACGTTTGCGGCGCTCGCCACGGTGCTGGTGACGATGCTCGTGCTGGGCGTCTTCATCCCGATCGTGCAGGCCACCAACGGCGCCGCCAACAGCGTCCGCAGCCGGGTGCTCGTCGACGTCTACATGAAGACGAACGCCACCCCTGCCGATGAGGTGCGGGTGCGTAAGGAGCTGCTGGCGGTCCCGCACGTCAAGCGCGTGCAGTTCGTCTCCAAGCAGCAGGCCTACGCCCAGCAGTCAAAGATCGATCCGGCCGCCTATCAACTGCTCGGCTCAAACCCGCTTCCGGACACCTTTCACGTGATTCCGGACAACCCCGGCAATGTGCTCGCTGTGCACAACGCGCTCACCCCGCCGGGTGCCAACGGCCAGCCGGGGACGATCGACCCCTCGATCCAGACGGTCTCCAACAAGAAGAACGACACCAAGAAGATCCTCGAGGTCACCAACCTGGTGACGATCACCGCCGCTGCGCTGACCGTCCTGCTGACGATCGCCTCGATCCTGCTGATCGGCAACACGATCCGCCTGTCGCTGTACGCCCGCCGGCGAGAGGTCGAGGTGATGAAGCTGGTGGGGGCCACTGACTGGTTCATCCGCTGGCCGTTCGTGATCGAGGGGGTGGTGGTGGGTGCGCTCGGGGCGCTGCTGGCGATCGCGGTCCTGGGGATCGCAAAGGTGGTGCTGCTCGATCCACTGGCCAACAACTGGACGCTGATCGCGGCCCCCAAGACGATCTCGTTCACCGCCCTGGTGGTGGTTCTGATGGGAGCCGGGGTGCTGGTGTCGGCGATCGGCTCGGGCATATCGCTGCGGCGCTTCTTGCGGGTCTGAGCGCGTTGTAGTTGTAGCCCCTGTCTGGTGCTTGCTGCGGGTCTGAAGCCCCGCAGCTGTAGCCGCTGTGCGCGGCGGGGGCCTTTGCTCGGTGGCTACCCTCAGGACAGGATGTTCGCCAATCAACCACGCGGTCCGCGCCGCGCGATCCTGGTCGGGGTCGCGGTTGTGGCGCTTGTCGTAGGGCTGTGGTTTGGAGGCCACCCGAGCTGGCTCCCGGCGCCGCTGCGCAGCGCGTTTGTCCAGACAAACGGCAACGACCAGATCGTCGACGATGTGCTCGGCCTCCTGCAGCGCGACTACTACCGGCCGGTCACGCGCAGCGAGCTGGTCAACAAGGGTCTGGCGGCCGCGGTCGCGAGCCTCCACGACCCCTACTCCCACTACTTCGACCCAGCCGACTACCACGCGTTCCAGAACCAGTCCAACCCGCACCTGAGCGGGGTCGGCATCGATGTGGACACCGAACCCCAGGGTCTGCGGATCGTCGACGTGTTCCCGGGCTCCCCGGCGGCCAGAGCGGGGCTGCGCCGCGGCGATCTGATCACCCATGTCGGCTCGACCTCGCTCGCCAACCGGTCTGCGGACTTCTCGGCTTCGCTGATCAAGGGGCGCGCGGGAACGAAGGTCACGGTGACGGTGCGGTCGGGCGATCACACGCGGGAGGTCACGATGGTGCGGGCCGATCTCACGGTGCCGGTGGCGAGCAGCCGGATGCTCGATTTCCACGGCCGCAAGATCGGCTATGTGTCGCTGACGAGCTTCACGGCAGGCTCGGGTGCCGAAGTCCGAGAGCAGGTGCGAGAAGGTGCTCCACCAGGGGGCGCAGGCCCTGATTCTCGACCTGCGCGCGAACGGAGGCGGGCTTCTCGACCAGGCCGTCGATGTCGCCAGCATCTTCATCTCCGATGGCACGATCGTCTCCACCAAGGGACGCAACGAGCCTCGCCAGGTCTACCTGGCCAAGGGTGACGCGATCGCGCCGAAGATCCCGCTCGTCGTGCTGGTGGACCACGGAACCGCCTCGGCGGCCGAGATCGTGACCGGAGCGCTCCAGGACCGCGGGCGTGCCAAGGTCGTTGGGACCCACACCTACGGCAAGGGCGTTTTCCAGGAGATCCAGCCGCTGCCCAATGGCGGCGCGCTCGATTTCACCGTCGGTGAGTACTTCACGCCCAACGGCCACAACCTCGGGGGCGGCGGCGTTCGCCGCGGCGCGGGAATCACTCCCAACGTGTACGCGAACACCAGTCTGCGATCGAAGGTCGACACGGCCCTCCGCGAGGCGGAGCGGACGGTCGCCGCGCAGACCCAGTGAGCTCGGCGGTCCGCGACGCGCGCCCGCCGGCGCGGGTCGCAGTCCTGCGGCGCAAGGGCAAGTTCCTGGTCGCCGAGCCGTTCTTCGAGCCGGGCCCGCAACTGGTCGTAAGTCGCGACCGCAAGGCCGACGTAGGCGATCTGGTGACCGTTTCCACGAGCGCGGCCCCCAACCGGCGCGGCGCGCGGCGGGTGGCGATCAGCCAGCGCCTCGGACGCCCCGATGTCGCTCGCGACGTGATCGAGGCGCTGATGCTCGATCGCGGCTTACAGCGCTCGTTTGACCCTGCCGTGCAGCGCGAGGCCCGCACCGCGGCCGCAGCCACGCCGGCACACGACGGGCGGCGCCGTGACCTGCGCGATCTGACCACCTTCACGATCGACCCGGCCAGCGCCCGCGACTTCGACGACGCAATCTCGGCGCAGGCACACGGCGACGGGTCATGGCGCGTGTGGGTCCACATCGCCGACGTCTCGGCGTATGTCGCGCCGCGCTCCCTGGTCGACCGGGAGGCCTACCGGCGGGCGACCAGCGTCTATGTGCCGGGAGCGGTCGAACCGATGCTGCCGGCGACGTTGTCGAACGACGTCTGCTCGCTGGTGCCCGCACAGGACCGCCTCGCGGTGACGGTGGAGATGAGGGTGTCCGGCGACAGGTCGGTGGCTGGCGCGTCGATGTACCGCTCGCTGGTCCGCTCGGTGGAGCGCCTCGACTACGACCGGGTCGACCGGATCTTCGCCGGCGCGGAGCGGGCCTCCGAGCCCTGGGCCGGCGCGCTGGCGGCGGCGCGGGCGGCGGCCACCGCGCTGGGACGACGACGGGCGGGCCACGGCGGCGTGGTGCTCAACTCGCCCGAGCCGGACTTCAGCTTCGACTCGCAAGGAAATGTCACCGGCTCTGAGCTCGTAGCCCAGACCGAGTCACACCGTCTGATCGAGCAGTTGATGATCGCCGCCAACGAGCAGGTCGCGGACTTTCTGGAGCGGCGCAAGATCCCCACCCTGTACCGCGTCCACGAGCGGCCCGACGGGACCGCGGTGCTGCGCCTGATCGATCAGCTGGCCTCCCTGGGGGTCCCGACGCCCCCGGCCCCCCGGGGGCACATGACCCCGCAGCAGGCGGCCGATGTCGCCGGTGAGGCCTCGGCAATGGTGAGCGACTGGGTCGCGCGCACCGGTCGGGGCGGACGCGCGCTGACCAGCCTCGTGCTGCGCTCGCTCAAGCAGGCCCACTACGACCACCGCAACCTCGGTCACGCAGGGCTCGCCTCGCCGCGCTACTGCCATTTCACCTCGCCGATCCGCCGCTATCCGGATCTGATCTGCCATCGCGCACTCATGTCCGCGGTCGCCGGCGAGCCGGCGCCGGACGCCTCCTGGGTCGCCTCGGCGGGCCCGTGGACGTCTTCGCGCGAACGCGAGGCGATGTTGATCGAGCGCACTGCCGACGACGTCGCCACCTGCTTTTTGCTCGAGCGTGAGCTGTTTGCGAGTGGGGACCGTGGGGGGCAGTTCGACGGGGAGGTGGTCGGGCTGATCGGTGCGGGGGCGTTCGTGGCGTTCGGAGACCGACTGCAGTACGAGGGGATGCTCCCGGTCCGGCGCCTCGGCGGTGACTGGTGGGAGCTCAACGAGGAGGCGACGATGCTCGTGGGAACGCGAGGGGGCGGGATGATCCGTCTCGGAGACCCGATCAGCGTGCAGGTTGACCGGATCGACGCGCCCCGAGGTAGGGTGGATCTCCTACCCGCCGCGGCGGGTGCTGTGTCAGGAGACCTAGATGGCCAAGGGACGTAAACGCAAAGCAGCGGCCGGTGATATCGCCACCAATCGCCAGGCTTCATACCGCTACAACTTGATCGAGCGCTTCGAGTGCGGCATCGTGCTCACCGGCACGGAGGTCAAGTCGCTGCGCGAGGGAAACGCCCAGCTGAAGGATTCCTATGCGCTCGTGCGCGACGGCGAGGTGTGGTTGATGGGCGTCTATATCGCGCCCTACGGGCCCGCCGCGCGTGACAACCACGACCCCGAGCGACCCCGCAAGCTGCTCTTGCACCGCAAGGAGATCGAGCGCCTGGTCGGTCGCACCCAGGAGCGGGGGCTGACGCTGGTGCCGACACGGATCTACTTCTCCGGCCCGCGATCGCGGGCCAAGGTCGAGCTCGCGCTCGCCAAGGGCAAGGACCTGTACGACAAGCGCGAGACGATTCGCAAGCGCGAGATGGCGCGCGACGTGCAGCGGGAGCTGCGCGAGGTCGGGCGCTGAGCTGCGCCGTCGACTGGGTTGGCGACAAGCACGGCGGTGGCCTGTACAGTGAGTCTGGCGGCGCAAGCGCACGCAGAGCCCGGACATGACCATTGGCACATCCATAGTCCTGATCGCCGTCGGCGCGATCCTCAAGTGGGCTGTGACTGCGAACGTCAGCTGGATCAACCTCCAGACCGCCGGGACGGTGCTGTTCGTGCTCGGCATCGTCGGTTTCGTGCTGGCGGTCGTGTACACGTTCTACTGGTCGCGGGAACACTCGTCGGCGGCTCGCGTGGATGACGAGCGCTACGAGCGGGACCCTCGGTATGACCGGGACCCTCGTTACTAGAGCGTGCGCGGGAGGTGCGTGGCGTCCATGCCCACCACCAGCAGCGCCACGAGCGCCAGGTAGGTCGCCGCGATCAGCCAGCGGTCCTGGGCTCTGACACTGTAGTAGGCCAGCTGCTGCAGGCCGCCGCTTCGGCGCAGCTTCCAGCGCTTGTAGGTCTCAAACGCGGCCAGCACCACGATGATGAAGATGATCGGGTTGGGAAACACGATCGCCAGTACCACCATGGCGGCGAGCCCGAGACCCCACATCCAGGGCGCCATCGCCGCCATCGCGCGGCCTCCGTCGAGCGGCACCACGGGCAGCAGGTTGAAGAGGTTCAAGAAGAATCCGGTGAACGCGAGCGCGCGCCAGAAGTCATCTCCGGTCAGCTGCCACACCACCAGGCAGGCGGCCGCGCCGATCGTGCCGAGGATCGGCCCTCCGAGTCCTACCCGCGCCTCGGCTGCAGCGTTGTCGCCCAGTGACCGCGCGCTAATCAGCGCGCCGAGGAAGGGGATGAACATTGGGGCGCTGGCCTTGATCCCCTCGCGGCGCAGCGCGATCACGTGGCCCATCTCGTGCACCAGCAGCAGCACGACGAACCCCAGAGCGAACGAGAAGCCCCAGATCGTCGCGTAGGCCGCGATCGAGACGAGCATCGAGCCGGCGGTGACCAGCAGCTTCACCTTCGGCGCCAGCAGGACGATCGACTTGATCTTCGCCAGAAACGCGATGATCGCCGCGCCGATCGGGGCCAGGCGGCGCTTTATGAACGACTGCCGTGAGTGGGGGTCCCGCGGCGGTTGTTGCCAGCCCTGCTCGTAGTCTGGATCGGGTTCGTATCGCACCGGCTCATAGCGGGGCGGGTCAGACCCGGGGAGTGTCGGGGTGGTGGGCGCCATTGGTTGCCTTCAATTCTCGCAGGCGCCCTGTTGTTTGAACGCCAGCTCTTAGCGTCCACTTAGTTTCGGCCGGCGGCAACTCGGCCGGTCCTATACTGGAAGGCGACATACATAACCCCCGGGGACGACAGGCTTCGACGTGGTCGGTTCGTGGGGGTGGTTGCGAGTCGAGGTCCCGGGAGGCCTCGTAAAACACCCGGGAAAACAATAAGTGCGGACTCACACGAGTTCGCGCTCGCCGCTTAGTAACTAAGCCGTGAGCGCTCCTGGCCTCCAGCTCGCCTGCGGCGGAGCTAGCCGGGATCAACTAGCAGGCTCGCTCGGTTAGGCTCGCTCCGGCCGATCCGAGGACTTCTTTTGGAGCTGGTCTCCCGCAACCCCGCCGGCGAGGCGAGCGGGAGATGAGATCAGAGCGCCGGATACGCTCGTAGACGCCACCTCTTGCGCGACTGCGGACGCGGGTTCAATTCCCGCCGTCTCCA
>CAVWOK010000009.1:0-91445 GCA_963756585.1 uncultured Solirubrobacterales bacterium
TCGAATCGATAGCGTGTAATAGCCGTCAGTCGGCGTCGGCGACGATCGAGCCGACCCGCTCGCCCAGTGTCCGGTCGCGGCTGTAGGCGATCGCCGCCCAGATGAGCGCCACCACGATCACGCCTCCCGCGATCGCCGGGTACTGGCTAAACGGCGCCGGCTGGCCAGGCTTGATCAGCTGGTAAAGCGGATAGCCGATCGCCGCGGCGCCGAGCAGCGGCAGCACCAGGTGCTTGACGACCGAGAACTTCGGGCGCTCGTAGCGACGGTAGTAGACCGGCAGCGCCAGGTTCGCCGCGAGGTAGGTCAGCGCGATCAGGATCGTGCCGAGGGTCGCGGACTCGCCGAAGAACGTGACCGGGTTGGTGTTCCAGCCGAACACGTAGGCCAGGCCGAGCGCGCATGCCAGATACACCGAGAACGCGACATACGGTGTCCTACGGTGCCGTGTCAGCCGCGCGACGATCGACGGCAGCAGTCCCTCGCGGCCGCTGTTGAACAGGATCCGCGCCTGCGAGTTGCTGGCCGCGATCAGACACGTGCAAATCGACGTGATCCCCGCGAGGTAGGCGATGAACATCAGGCTGCTGGCGACGCCGCCGGCCGCCGTGACGAACGGCACGCTGGCGGCGGTCAACGCGGTCGCGTTGTCGTTGAATCCGACCACGGTCGCGTAGGACAGGAACAGGTACACGGCGCCCACCAGCACGATCGCCGAAAACACCGCGCGCGTGACGCCCTTGCGCGGGTCCCTGTGCTCCTCGGCCATCGCCGCGGAGTTCTCCCAGCCCACGAACAGGTAGATCGCCAGCGGGAAGCCGAGCGACAGACCGGAGAAGCCGCGATGCAGATGCGACGGGTCAAACGGGATGGCGTTGATGTGGCCGGAGTGCTCCACCAGCAGCGCTATTGCGACGATCATGAGCAGCGCCATCTGAAACAGAAACAGCACGCCCACGACCTTCGTCGACGGCTTGGCGCCTGAGACGATCAGCGCGAGCACGGCGAGCACGACCACGGCGCTGATCACCTGCCATGGGATCGTGATGCTCAGGTAGTGCTGGAGGATCGTCTCGGCGAAGCCCCCGGAGATCGCGACGACCGAGGAAACCGCGATGATGTACCCGGCGCACAGCACGACCGCGGTCACGACCGCCGTGTAGCCACCGAACGCGCTGCCGACGTATGTCACGAATGAGCCCGTCGACGGTCGCGAGCGCGAGAACTGACTGAGCGTGTTGCCAAGCAGCCCGATCGCGATCGCCCCCGCGACCACGGTCAGCGGCGCGGCGACCCCGGCAGTAGCGACGATCGTCGCGAAGCCGAAGAAGAAGCTCATCGCCGGCGCCATGTCGGCCAGCGTCACCGCGGCGATGTCGAAGTCATTCAGAACCCCGCGCGCCAAGCGCCCGTCGTCACCGATGCTGACGGCAGACTGAGGGGCCGAAATGTTCGCGCTCGCCAACTTCCCACCCTCTCCTCTCGCCTGCGGAGAACGGCCCGGCAATAACAACGATACTGAAACGCGAGATGCGGCGAAGGTCGAAGGGGACCGCGGATCGCGTTCTCCGGCGCCGCGAGCGCAACAATCGAGGCCGTTCGCCGACACCAAGGATCTCATCGCCGGCTACGGGCTGTGGCAGGTGAGGTCGCTGGAGGAGGCGCTTGAGTGGGCGCGCGCGCCACGCCGTCGATGGTCCGGTGCCGTGATCGGCCAGGTCAGCGGCCTCCTTGGGGCAGTTTCGGGAGTCACCGATGTGCTTGCTGGCGGCATGATCCGCGACGACCTGTAAGCACACCTGGCTGTCGCTCGCGTGGCCGAGCAGCCACGCTTGTCGAGGTTCGATTCTGTGCCGGCAGGGACGATCTTCGGCAGTGATCCCGGGTGGTAGCCGCAAGGGACGAATCTCAGCAGCGCTCGCAGGCGGCCACCGCGTTCCCGCTCGCCCTCAAAGCAGCCACCAGTGCGCTCTCCGGCTGACTTCACCTTCCGGACAGCCTCAGCGACGCGACCGTCCTACGCCCGCCTGACTGCTCTGCGCGGAGGGCGGCAACGCTGAGCCCGCTCAAGCCGCGGATGCGAAAGGTCGCCGAAGCGGTGGCCCCAGTCAGCTGTGGTCTGAGGTGAAAGCAGTCGCGCGGCGGGCTCGTTCGCTGTCGCGCTGGTGACCGGCGGCCTAGGCCGACACCGCCCGGCCTGGCCCGGCCTATTCGGGGGCGCCGGCCAGCGTGGGCAGTACCTCGCCCAGCGCAGCGTCGACTTTGATGTCGGCGAGCGAGTCGCCACGAGTCGCGCCCCGGTTGACGATCGCCACCGGGATCCGCGCCTGCTGAGCCCGGTGCACGAACCGCAGCCCTGACATCACCATTAGCGAGGACCCGAGCACGAGCAGAGAGGCCGAGCCGTCGAGGAGCTCAAAGCACCCCTGCACCCGGGGCCGCGGCACGTTCTCGCCGAAGAACACAACGTCGGGCTTGAGCATGTCGGCCCCGCAGCGCTCACAGCCAACGAGCCCGAATCGCGCGACCTGCTCTTCGGCGAGTTCAGCGTCTCCGTCAGGGTTGCTGGCGGCGACCTCGTCCCAGTCCAGATCTGGGTTCTCGGCACGCACCCGCTGATCAAGCGCCTCCCGGGTGCTGCGCGCGCCGCACTCCAGGCACACGACACGGTCAAGCGCTCCATGCAATTCCACGACGTCTCGGGCGCCGGCAGCCTGATGCAGCCCGTCGACGTTCTGCGTGATGATCCCGCGCAGCACGCCCGCCTGCTGAAGCGCGGCCACCGCCCGGTGCCCGGCGTTGGGCCGCGCGGCGACGATCCGCCGCCAGCCGATGTGAGCGCGGGCCCAGTAGCGCTGACGAGCCTCCGGCGAGCCGCGGAACTCAGCGATCGTCATCGGCAGCCGGGCGCGCAGCGCGCCGCTCGGACCGCGATAGTCCGGAATTCCCGACTCAGTCGACAGGCCCGCGCCCGACAGCACGCACACACCGCCGCGACCAACAAGCTCACCAAGCCGGCCCGTCACGACGCCATCCATCGGCTCAGTATGCCCGCGAGCCCGCCGGCAGGCGCAAAGCGGTGACGACTCCGACGCACCGAGCCCCCTACCAGCAGGACCCGCCCTAGTGCACCTCGCACGTCACGAGGTCGTGCCTGGTCGGTCCCACGGGCAGTCGACCGGCTCTGCTCCCGAGAACAGGGACAGCGGGACCCTCGCTGAGCACAGGCCGCTATGTCGCCATAGGGCTCGCCAGCGCCCAGGATCGCCCGCGACGAAAGCGACGGGGAGCCTGACGCGCATTCCGCGCAACTCAGGAGCGTGGCTAGGGACTGCGAGGTTCGCGCGGCGCGAGGAAATCAGGATCGGTGGCGTCAATCCTGGGACGCGCAGGCGGCCGCTCGTGCGAGCAGCGCGGCCCGCTGCCGCGTGTTCGCGGTGCGCTGCGCGGCCTGCTCGAACTCGGCCCGGGCCTCATCGGGTCGGCCCAGTTTGTCGAGCAGGTCGCCGCGCACGCTGGCCAGCAGGTGGTAGCTATCGAGGGCGGGCTCCTCTTGAAGGCGGTCCACGATCTCAAGGGCGGCCTGCGGACCGAACGCCATCGCGACGGCCACGGCGCGGTTGAGTTCGACCACGGGCGAGGGCATCATTTGGGCCAGCCCGTCGTAGAGGGCCACGATCCGCTCCCAGTCGGTGTCCTTGGCCGCGCGGGCGCGGGCGTGGCAGGCGGCGATGCCGGCCTGCAGCGTGTAGGGCCCGATCGGACCGCGGGTCGCATACGCGCGCTCGAGCGCCGCCAGGCCCCGGCCCACGAGGAGCCAGTCCCAGTGTGACCGGTCCTGCTCGAGGAGCAGCACCTGATCACCTGAAGGCGAGATCCGCGCCCGCGTGCGGGACGCCTGCAGTTCCATCAGCGCGACGAGCCCGTGGACCTCGGACTCGCGCGGGAGCAGCTCGGCCAGGACCCGTCCCAGCCGCAGCGCCTCTTCGATCAGTGCGGGTCGGATCAACCGCTCGCCCGCGGTGGGGTAATAGCCCTCGTTAAAGATCAGATAGACGACCTCGAGCACCGACGCCAGGCGCTCGCGCAGCTCGTCGCGGCCCGGTACCACGAACGGGACATGCGCGGCCGACAGCGTGCGCTTGGCTCGCACGATGCGCTGCGCCAGCGCCGACTCTGACGCCAAGTAGGCCCGCGCGATCTCCCGCGTCGTTAGCCCGCACAGCAGACGCAGGGTCAGCGCCACCCGCGCATCGGGGGAGAGCACCGGATGGCAGGCGGTAAAGATGAGCCGCAGCAGGTCGTCGTCAAACGGGTCGTCAGCCGCGGCCGCAAGGTCCTCCTCATCAACGCCCGAGCGCAGTTCTGACTCGCGGCCGAGCTCCTCGGTCTTGCGCTGGTGGACCTCCGCGCGGCGCAGCCTGTCGACGCCGCGATGCTTGGCGGTGGCCATAAGCCAGGCGCCCGGGTTCTCCGGGACGCCTGACTTTGGCCACTGCTCCAGCGCGGCGACGAGCGCCTCCTGGGCAAGATCCTCGGCAAGCGCGACGTCGCGCACCAGGCGGGCAATGCCCGCGATCAGCCGCGCGGACTCGATCCGCCACACCGCCTCGATGGTGCGCGTGACGTCGTGCCCCGCCACGGCCAGGCTACGCGCCCGCTTCGGTCTGCGCGCGCAGCCGCTGCTCCCGCTCGCGCAGCTCAGGCGTGAGCTCCTCTCCGAACTCGTCGGCCTCGAACACCGGACGGATCTCCACCACGCCCTGCTCACCCGTCGGATTGGGGATCCGCCTCGCCCACTGCACCGCCTCCTCCATCGACCTAACCTGCCACACCCAATAGCCGGCAAGCAGCTCCTTGGTCTCAGCAAACGGACCGTCGATCACCTTGCGCTCCGAGCCCGAGAACTCGACCCGCACGCCCTCTGAGCTGGGATGAAGACCCTCCCCGGCCAGCATCACCCCAGACCTGACAAGCTCCTCGTTAAAGGCCGTCATCTGCTCAAGCAGCTGCTGGCTTGGCATCTCGCCCGCCTCGCTCTGCTCCGTCGCCTTGATCAACACCATCACTCGCATCCGCCATACCTCCAATCGATTGAATAGCTTCTACCACTGCGTCGAGCGAGCGAGGCGAAAATCGACAACCACCCTAAACCCGCTGCGGCCGCGGCTACGCCGCCGGGGCGCGCATTCGTGCACCACCACCGACGTCCGTAATACCGGGCCGACCCCAGTGCAGGTCTCATGGCCGCAGAAACCGGACTCCTCGCAACGGGCGACAAGCGGGGGCGGCCGGCCCCGACGTCGCGTAGTGCGTCACTTCCCTGCTGGCCGCGCGAAGGAGGTAGGGCGCCGCAGACAGGGTCGCGATACTCGGCGCGTATCGAAGCGGGAGTCGGCGGAGGCTTCGTTTGCTCAATCTCGTCAGCGTGGATGCGGGGGCCGGGCGATCGCGCTGCCGGAGAAGGGAAGGGTCAGGTGATCAGCTGAGTCGGCCGCGTCTTCTCAGGTCGAGGCTGGGTCAGCTTCCTGGCGGGTGTCGACTCCTCGGCCGTGGACCGGGTGACCGCCGGCCACATGTACCTCGCATGCGGTTGCGGTAGCCAGGTAAAGGCGAAACGGCGCGGCGCCGCGAAGCTCATCCGCATCGAACCGCCGTGCCCCGGCCGTGGTCCTAAACGCCTCAGGGAGGACAAGCTCCAGCTCCTCGTCGGCCATCTGGTTGGCGACCCCGCGAAGGTAGACCGCCTCGCCTTGACCGACGGGAGCGGTGGAATCGAAGATGACGATCTGAACCTCAGGATGCTCGGTCAGATTGCGGGAATGATGCGCTTCCGGCGAGGAAACCCAGTAGAAGTCCGTGTACCGGGCAGCGGTGTAGTACACGGGCGACACTCGGGGGCGACCGTCGGGATCCAGCGTCGCCAGCGTCATGTAGTGATTTGCGTCTATCACCCGCCGCGCCATCGCGTTGAGCTCGGGATCGCCGCGCATCGTGGGGATTCACTCCTTGCGCTGCTTCACGACGCGGAAGCGCAGGTCGGTAAGTCTGTCCGCCGTGCCGACCGACACGCGCTCCAGTTCGACGTGCTCGTCGCTCCCGTCGCCGAACAGTCTGACTCCGGCGCCGAGCAACACCGGCGCCACGTGAAGCACGATCTCGTCGAGTAGCCGAGCGTTGAGGCACTGCTGGCTGAGGCTGGCCCCGAAGATCCCCACGTCCTTCTCTCCGGCGGCGGACTGGGCGATCGTCACCGCCGCCTCAATCCCGTCCGACATGAATCTGACTCGGGGGTCCACGCCGTCGTCAGGCGGGCGGTGGGTGAGCACGAAGACAGGCCCGGCATACGCCCCACCGTAGATGCCATCAACTCCATCCCAGCGCTCGTTTGCCAGCTCGTACCAGCGGCGGCCGGCGAGAATCGCGCCGAGCCGCTTCATGGTCTCAGCCGCGACCGCGGTCGGTCTGCCATGTGCGAAGGCCCAATCCATCGAGTCGTTGCGACCGGCGATGTAGCCATCCAAAGAGATCGTGTGATGACAAATGGTGCTCACGGTTCTCCTTCGGTCACAGGGCTAACGAGCCGACAGTTAAGACCGGATAGCTGGTTGCATCTCATCGCCGATGCAGAGTCGGACCGTCTCCGAGCCACGTGAGCGAGCCACAGGGTGACGACGCACGCTTCGGCATCGCTGAGTACCGCGATAACAGCGATGCAGGTGTCTTGGCGATGTCTCGCTGACCCCTCGTATTCGCCACGAGCACAACCATTCGCGTCGAACCCCAGTCGAGCCGGAGCTGGGCCGCGCTTGCCGCGCCAAGCGGGACACCACCGGACCGCGCCGAGATGCGCGACGCAGACGGAAAGCGGGAGACAAATTTGGCCACTGCCAAGGCGCTAGCTCGGCGGCTGTGTCTCATGCATCGAAGGCTCACGCGGCGGATCGGGCGGTTCGCACGTGCCTTTGCAGCAGTAGGCTCGAATCAACTTAGCCGGGCATTTTGCTCATGGAGGCCATGTTGTGGCCGTGTGCGGTTGCCGGAACTGTGAATCCAGGAACTGAGGCGGGACTCGCGGCAAGGGTTGCAGCGAGCGCGATCAGGAGCCCGCCGGAGATCGCGCGACTCTGGGCGCGCGGGGGGCCGGCGCGAAGGGAACCTTCGGGCGGCCCTTGGCCGTTAACGGGGTGATGAGCGACTTTGACCAGTTCGTGGCCACGCACGTCGATGACCTGCTTCGCACCGCCTACCTGATCGTTTGGGACGAGGCCGAAGCCGAGGACCTCGTCCAGGAGTGCCTGCTGAAAGTCGCGCGCCGCTGGCCACGCATCCGCCGGATGGAGCAGCCGCGAGCGTACGCCCGGCGGATTCTGGTCAACCTGGCGCTCGACGGAGCTCGCGGACGAGCGCGGCGCCGCAGCGAACTTGAGCCGGGAGCGGCGACAAGCTCAATCGCGTTAGACCCGCTGCCCGCGCTCGACACGCGTGCCGAGCTTCTTCAGGCGCTGGGCCAGTTGCCAGCACGCCAACGCGCCGTGCTCGTCCTGCGCTATTTCAACGACTTGACCGAGTCCCAGGTCGCCGAGGTACTCGGCTGTCCGCCGGGGACGGTCAAGAGCAGCGCCTCACGCGGACTCGCGCGGCTGCGTGAGGCGCTAAAGCCAGTTCCAATCCAACCCAGGAGCACCAAAGCATGAGTGATCTGCTCGAACACGACCTGCGCGAAGCCCTGTTTGACCGGGCCGCGCTCATCACCTCGGAGGCGAGCACCCGGCTGCGGGCGGTCGACTATCACCCCCGCTCGGGCTGGCTCCCCTCGCGCCCCGCGCTGGGGGCTCTAGGGCTGAGCGGCGCCGCCGCCGCCGCTGCCGCGGCCGCAGCCATCCTGCTCGGATCCAGCGCCACGCCCGCATTCGCCGGATGGACCGCGAGCCCCACGACGCCGCTGCCCGGCCAGCTCACCGCTGCTAAACAGCACTGCGGCGCGGGTGCCGGCACCCCAATTCTGACTGACACCCGCGGCCCGTACACCGCCTCCATCTTTGCCGACGGCTCCACGTGCTTGCAGGGCAACGGCACCAGGATCAACTCCGGCAGCGCGAAGGCAGCGAAATCCAGCATCCCAGCCGGAACGATCGAGCTCAACGGTGCCGGCGAGTCTGACTCCGACGGGCACGCGCTGACGATGGTCGACGGCCCGATCGGCGCTCGCGTGACGGGCGTGACCATCACCCGCAGCGACGGAAGCTCGGTCCAGGCGACCGTCAAGAATGGCTGGTACCTGGCCTGGTGGCCCGGCACCGAGCGCGCCGTGACGGCCGAAGTGACGAGCGCGAGCACAACCCGCACGCAATCCTTCCCGACTACTGCTCCAGACCACCCCAGCCCGGCGTGTCCGACGGGCGCCCACTGCGCAAGCGGCTACGGCTTTAGGTCCGGGTCCGCGCACGGCACTGGACGGTCGACAGTTCAAATGGGCGCCAGCAGCAGCGCCAGGCACTGACGCCTAAGCATCGGGGTGGGCCAGCCAGCCCACCCCGACGCCGGAGCTGGCCGGCATCGACGCAACAGAGCAGACCGAGCTAGCCAAAAACTCGCACCTTGCATGCAAGACGGCTCAAGCGACAGGTCCGCGGCGTCACTATCGCTTGAAGCGCAGAGCCGCCACGATTTCGACGCCGCCAGCCCCACCCCGCGGTGCCGGTGGCGGACAACTCCAGCCACGAGAGCGACGAGCGTGCCCTGACCGCTTTCGTGGCAAAGCCATCACGCCGCGAGCCCTGGTCGGGCCATCGCTGCGTCGCCGCGATCGCGCGTCGACGCGGAGCCCTCGCGTAAGAGGAATCGCCAGCGGTCGGGCGGCACCTATACCCGTACCTTCGGCGGTCGACGAGTGCTCCCGGATGGTGCGCACTCCTCAAACCGCCCGTCCATCGCTCTCGCCGGAGTCAGCGCGTGCTTGTCAACCAGTCGGCCTCGCGGGCGCGCTCGTAGGTTAGGTGGGCGAGTCCGTTCCCGATGGTCTTGGTGTCGATCATGCGCAGTGGTCGCTTGTCGCTGGTCTCGCCGAACAGACGCTCACCCGCGCCGAGCGCAACGGGGAAGACGGTCAGCCGCAGCTCGGCGACCAGGTCGTGCTCCATCAGCGTGCGCACGAGCGGGCGGCTGGCGTACACGACGATCTCGCCCTCTGTCTGCTGCTTGAGCTTCGACACCTCGCTGACTACATCGCCCCTCAGAACTGTCGCATTGGTCCATTTGGGCTCTTTGAGGGTCGCGGACACGACGTACTTCGGCAGGCTGTTCAACCTGTCCAGCCAGTCGCCGCTCTGGGATTGCGACCGTGTGGCGAAGTACTCGTCGCTTCGGCGACCCAACAGCAGCGCCTCGGCGCCTTGTGCCTCGGCGAGCTCGACCTCAGCCCAGGCCTCCCAGTCCTGGCCGATGAACTGCAGAAACCAGCCGCCGTGCCTGAACCCTTGCTCGCCGCTGGGGTCCTCGACGACGCCGTCGAGCGAGACGTTCTCGCTAACCACAATCTTTCCCATCTTGAATCTCCTTGCTTGGACTTGTGGGTGTTGAGTGTGTTGAGGCGTTCGCGAGCTTCAGGCCGTGGCCTGGTCGCCCGAAAGTGCCGCGAGGGTCTCGGGGTCGACCGGGGTGATCTCGCCGACGGTGACGCCGCCGCCAACGGAGACCAGCGGACAGCCGCCGGCGAGCGACACCGCTTCCCCAAGCGAGTCCGCGGTGATGATGCTGTAGCCCGAGAGGACGGTGTCGGCGGCCGTCTCGCCCACCGTCTCGCGGCTCCAGATGGGAGCGCCGAGATCCTCGATCCTCGAGCTCAGGGCTCCGTAGAACTTGGCCCACGCGTCCGGGGCGACGTCGGTCTGCTGATAGTTCGCAGACGCGTGCAGGCAGAGTAGATAGTTGGCCATGCGGTTCTCCTTGGTCGTGCCGGCGTCGCCGGCCGTTCGGGTTGCTACCTGTTTGGACGCCAAGTACGCCGCAGACGGGTCGCCGGAGCGCCGTTCAATTCGGGAGCGTGCGAGGCAGCCCGAAACGACGGGCGACGCTGCTGTCAAGGAAGACCGTGATCGCGGCGACCTCGGCGCCCTCGAGCGTCAGCACCAGCACACCTGAGCTGTGGGCCACCGAGTGTGGGTCGATGTAATACACGCCGAACGCGGGCTGCATGTTCGCGCGCGTCGGTACGAGCCGGTAGCGGCGGCCGGCCCGCCAGTTGGCCAGCTGCGACAGGAAGCCGGCGATCGCCTCGCGGCCGTCATATTCAAGGGGCGACGGCGGCATGCTGAGGCGCGCGTGGTCGGTCAGCAAAGACACGATCCTGTCGATGTCGTCGGCTTCCCACGCGTCCGCAAACCGTTGTACGAGGGCGTGCTCGTCAGCCGAACCCGGATGCGGCGCGGGCTGGCGGCCATCGCTCGGAAGGCCCTGCTCAAGGGTCGCCCGGGCCCGCTTGAGGATGCCCTTGACGGAGTCCTCGGTCGAGTCGAGCATGTCCGCAACCTCGCGCGTCTGGAAGCCGAGCACATCGCGGAGGATGAGCGCCGCGCGCTGCCGAGGCGGCAGAGCCTGTAGCGCCGAGATGAACGCAAGCTCGATCGCCTCGCGTGTCTCGTAACGGGCGTCTGGCCCCGGCGCCAGGTCGGCGAGGCCCTCGAGCAGGAAGTCGGGATACGGCTCGAGCCACGTGTGCTCGGTCAGACGAGTCGGCGCCGGAGGCTGGAACTGCGTGTCCGGCACCTGCGGTCGACGGCGGGCGTGGCGGAGCGTGTCGAGGCAGCGGTTGCTCGCGATGCGATACAGCCACGACCGCAGCGACGCGCGCCCCTCGAAGCTGGGCAGGCCTCGCCAGGCGCGCAGCATCGTCTCCTGCACCGCGTCCTCAGCGTCCTGCATCGATCCGAGGATCCGATAGCAGTGGACGTGCAGTTCTCGCCGGTGCGGCTCGGTGAGCTCGCGAAACGCGGCCTCGTCGCCCTGCACTGCCCGCACAACCAGATGTTCGCTCACCACATGATCCTCGCATCGGGTTCCTTTCGCTGTCATCGGCCGTTATGACGCCGGCGCCGCGGCAAACGGGTCGCGGTGCGCCCGGCTGCGTGCGCGGACGCGGAACGCGGGGCGACCCCTTTGGGCTGGTTTCGGCGTCTGCACCGACATGACATTGAAATCGACACAACTGAATGGCGGCGCGGCGGGCATGGCGGCCGCGCCGGGATCACCGAAGGGGTGGACGCTCGTGCTGGCGGGCCTGGGGATCTTCATGACGGCGCTCGACAACATGGTTGTCGCGACCGCGCTGCCGGTTCTGCGCGTGAGCCTGCACGCGAGTCTCGCGAGCCTGGAGTGGACGGTCAACGCGTACCTGCTTGCGTTCGCCTGCCTGCTGCTGACCGGGCGGCGCTCGGCGATAAGTTCGGCCGGCGTCGGATATTCACGGTCGGGATCGGGCTGTTCACCGCAGCATCGGCCGCGTGCGCGGTGTCGCCAAGCGCTGTGTACTGATCGCCGCGCGGCTGATCCAGGGGGCCGGCGCCGCGGTCGCATTCCCGCTGACGTTGACCTTGATCAGTGAGGCATTCCCGGTCGAGAAGCGCGGGGCGGCGATCGGATTGTGGGGCGCGCTCGGCGGGATGGCGGTGGCGTTCGGGCCGGTGATCGGCGGCGCGATCGTCAGCGGGATCAGCTGGCACTGGATCTTCTGGATCAACGTCCCGGTCGGCATCCTGCTGGTCACACAGGCGCCGCGGCGGCTGAGCGAGAGCTTCGGGCCGCGGCCGCAGATCGACGGGCCGGGTGTCGCGCTGGCGGCGGCCGCGGCGTTGGGCATCACGTGGGCGCTGGTCCGGGCCAACGACGTCGGTTGGGGCAGCGCCGAGGTGCTCGGGACCCTAATCGCCGGTGTCGTGCTCGCCGGGGCATTCGTCGCGTGGCAGCGGGCCGCTTCGAACCCTGTGCTGCCGCTCGAGTTGTTCCGCAGCGGCGGGTTTGTGACCGCGAACGTCGTCAGCTTCTTCATGAACGCGGGGTTGTTCGGAGCGCTGTTTTTGATGACCCAGTTGCTGCAGACCGCGCAGGGCCACTCGCCGTTCGACACGGGGCTGCGGATGCTTGCGTGGACGGCAGCACCCGGCGTGGTGTCGCCGATCGCCGGGAGGCTCGCAGACCGGTTCGGCAACCGGTGGTTCATGACGGTCGGGCTCGCGTTTCAGGCCGTCGGCTTCGGCTGGATCGCCGCCGCCGCCAGCACCGACATGAGCTATCTCCAGCTGGGGATCGCGCTCGGGCTGGCCGGGATCGGGATCGGCCTGGTATTCCCGACGGTCGCCAACGCGGTGCTCGCCGCCGTCCCGCTCGAAGAAGCGGGCGTCGCGTCAGGCACCAACAGCATGATGCGAGAGCTTGGCGGTGTACTCGGCGTCGCGATCCTGGCAGCGGTATTCGCCAGGCACGGTGTGTACCGATCGCCGCACGTGTTCATCAACGGCTTCAAATCGGCGCTGTGGGTCGCCGTCGGCCTGACCGCGTTCGGCGTGATCGCGGCTGCGATGTCCCCCGGACGCAACGGCAGAGTGGCGCCGACAGAGACCGAACATCGACTCGCGCTGGCCGGAGAGCACGCGTGACCCCGGGCGGAGAACGGCGGCGCTGGGGAAGTCCACCCGCCGCGCCACGGCTAGCTCGATGACACGGAGACCCGCCGCGACACTGCCGACGATCAGCCGCCAGCGCCGATGGAACTCGCATACGCCTCGTGACCGCCACCAAATGACCGCCGTATCGCCAACAGGGCAGTCTCGTCAGGGACTTCCCCTCGCCGACAACACGGGCCTCAACCCCACCATGGCCCCTATCGGCGTGGTGCAGGAGCGCGTGACCGAGCGCACGCCGAGCCCTGCATCCGTGGCAGCACGAGCATGTGTGAGCTGATGGCGGGAGTCTCGGAATGCGCGGAAGGGAGAGACGGCGCAATCGTCGACCGCACACTCGGATGCCTACGCAGCACGGCGCGGGCGGCGGCACCGGGCCGCGGACGCGTTGCGATCGCCTTCGCGTGAACCCGATGGTCCGCATGACGCCCGGCCGGGAGTAGCGCCTCGACGGTTCCGACACTATTGCTTTGATCCTCCTAGCGCGGCCGCGGCGCTATCGCATCGGGCGACATCTCTCGCTCGCTCGCGTCGGGCCCGACCTTTGTGGTTGTGGGCGATTCCAATCGTCGGCCGCACTCCGGGTCCCGGCCACGCCATGGGAGTCGTTCGCCCCGCTGGCGAGCAGATGCCGAAAGCAGTTGTCGGCGCGATGCGCGTTTCCTCGTCGAGAGGGACACAGCGCTTTGCGGCGCCGACACTCCTGCTTTGACGATTGCGAGACTCGCGCGCGCCTGCCCGACTTCGCATTGAGAGGAGCCGCGGGGCGACCAGGCGGTCTTGGAGCGATGACGCTACGGGTCGGGTGATCTGCTGCCGATCCGGCAGGGTCCTGATTCAGGGCTGAAGGGGAAGCGTGAGGTCTGCGACGAGGAGTGCGTGATCAGTCCCGGCGGCAAGAGCGTCCTCGTAGTGGACGGCAAAGTCGTTGAGGGTGAATTCAGGGGAAGCCCACATCGAGTCAAACCGCCGGCCACCGGCGCTCCCTCCGCCGTGTGTGGTGTAGGTGAGAGCGAGGTACTTATCGGAGGCGGGCGGTGCGCCCGTTCTGGCTAGCTGTTCACGCAAAAAGTCGCGGGCGCGATGCTTGGGAGCGAGTCCGAGCAGGGCCTCGGGCGTCAACGAGCGCTGGGCGTTGTCGCCCAGGCCCGAGACGGTCAATGACGCGTCGAGAGCGGCACGTGCGTGTGGATGAGGTCGGCAACGCGTTCGGCGTCCACGAGCCACGGCCCGTGCCCGGCGGGCATTTCGTGGAGTGTGGCCGCCGGCATCACATCGATTGAGGGGCGGGCCCCCTGGGGTGAGAGGTAGGGATCGTCTGTTCCCCAGATGAACATCGTCGGGGTCGAGATCGCCGCGAGCTCCGGCTTCGTCAGAACGCTCTCGGGCTGTGGCCGGCGCAAGCGGTCGATCGCGTGCATCAGCGAGGCGACAGTTTTTGCATTCTGGCGGCGACGGGCAGAGAGACGGAGGGCAGTCAAAAGCGGAGCGGGCGCCGAGGCAACCTCGGCGCGGCCGAGGCCCTGAGCAAGCAGGTGTCGATGGACGGAAGGGGGACTTGGTGACCCCAGCACGGCGAAACCGAGCCCACGCACCGTCAGCAGCGAAAGTGGCATGCGCACGCGGACGCCCGGAAGCGCGACCGCAGGATCACCGATTGCGACCAGGCTCGAGATCCGTTCGGTGCCTGTGGCCGCGTACCAGAGCGCGAACATCGCGCCGAGCGAATTGGCGACGATCGGCGCCTGCTCGAGCTCGAGCGCATCGAAGAGGTCGTCGATCAGATGCCAGGCGTGCGCCCGGACAGCGCCCCGGCGATAGACCACCGGGTCAGACAGGCCGTGACCGGGGAGGTCCACTGAGAGCAAGCGCCAGCCGGGAAGCCGCCTGAGAAGAGGAGCCCAGACCGCCGCGCTCAGTGCGCCACCGTGAAGCAGGATCAGTGGCGGGCCGCTGCCGCACGCGAGCACGCGCAGATCCAGCTTCGTCCTGCGCAGCGGCAAGAACGACTCATCGACGCTCACGCCGACGCTGTCAAAGAGCTCGGCTTCGGCCTGGTGGATTCGCTGTGTGAGGCTCACGATGGCGTTCTCCTGAATCGGATGGCTGTAGAGTTGTCAGATATACTGACACCCGCGAGGGGACCATTCTTCCATACACATGTCAGCCGCTCTGGCAAAGCCAGACGCACCGCCGCCGCCAGACGCGAATCTCGGCTACCTCGTCCGGCTCGGGTACCAGGGATTTCGCCAAACCCTCGACGATGCGTTGCGCGATCTCGAGCTATCCGCGCAGGACTACAGAAGCCTCAGCGTCTTCGAGACCAGGCCCGAGCTGTCGACGGCCGAGCTCACGCGCATCGCACAAGTCACCCGGCAAACGATGCACACCGCGAGTGGAGCCACCTGGGATCGAACCGGTGACCTCCTGCTGCAAACGCGGAGCTGAATCTTCGCTGATGTTGCCCGTCACAGTTGCCCGCCCGGCTGCCTGCGATTCGCCCCCGAGCAGACGGTTCCACAAACGGGCTTCTTTTGCAGGTATTTCGCTGAGCTGACTGATACCCCCAACCGGATTCGAACCGGTGATCTCCTGCGTGAAAGGCAGGCGTCCTGACCGCTAGACCATGGGGGCCCAGGGGCAGCCATTGTAGGTGCAGGCGCACGAGGCTCCTGCGCGCAAGCCGCATGGTCAGCGCGATCGGCAAGCACCCCGACCAGCGGGGCGGGAATAGCATGTGAGGCGAGGGAAGCTAAAGATCCGAGAGGAGGCGGCGACGTGATCCAGCACATCGTGTTGCTCAAGTGGAAGCCCGGCACGACCGACGAGCAAATCGACGCTGCGTTCGGCGAGGCGCAGCAACTGGTCGACGAGATCGACGGGGTGGATCGGGTCACGCTGGGGCGCAATCGCGGCCAGGACGACCATGGCTACACGCACGCGATCATCGTCAAGCTCTCAGACGACGCGCTGGCGAGCTATCTGGCCCATCCCGTGCGTAAGCGCTACATCGCGGAGTCGCTAAGTCCGATCGAGGCGGAGCGAATCGAGATCGACGTGCCCGAGGACGCTCACATCGAGCGGACGGGAACCGCGAAGCTCGGCTGGCATTGGGGCAGGCCGCCTTCGGCGAGCGCTGCGGCAGCGGCGCTGCGATGGGAGGAAGCCCATCAGGACTAGCCAGACCCGCCCGAGCTAGCCATGCCAGAGCGGGTCAATCTCTATAGCGATACTCAGACGCGGCCCACCGCCGCGATGCGCAAGGCGATCGCCGAGGCGGAGGTCGGCGACGAGCAGCGCGGCCTGGATCCCACCACCTGCACCCTGGAGCGGCGGGTGGCCGAGCTGCTGGGCCACGAGGCGGCGCTGTTTCTGCCGAGCGGGACGATGTGCAACCAGATCGCGTTTCGCCTGCACATCCGCCCCGGCGGAGATGAGGTGATCCTTCACCGCAGCTCGCACCCGGTCAACTTCGAGGCGGGTGGACCCGCGCAGCTGGCCGGAGCCATGATCAGGACGCTCGACGGCGAGGGGGGAATGTTCACGCCTGACCAGCTCGAGGCGGCGATCCGGGTCGACGGCGGCCGGCACGAGCCGCGCTCGCGGCTGGTATCTGTGGAGCAGACCACCAATCTCGGCGGCGGCCGGGTGTGGCCGCTTCAGACGATCCGGGCGGTGCTCGACGTCGCGCGCCGTCACCGGCTGCGCGCTCACCTCGACGGAGCCCGGCTCATGAATGCGGCGGTCGCCTCCGGAGTGCCGGCGAGAGACTTCGCAGCTGGGTTCGACACCGCCTGGATCGACTTCACCAAGGGACTCGGTGCGCCGGTGGGCGCGGCGCTGGCGGGCTCCCGCGAGCTGATCGACGAGGCCTGGCGCTGGAAGCAGATGCTCGGCGGAGCGTTGCGCCAGTCAGGGATCGTGGCCGCCGCCTGTCTGCATGCGCTCGAGCACCACGTGGAACGGCTGGCTGACGACCACCGCAACGCGCGGCTGCTCGCCGACGGCCTCGGCGCCTTACCGGAAGTCGAGCTCGACCCCGAGACGGTGCAGACGAACATCGTGGTCTTCGCGGTCCCGGACGCGCGGGCGCTGGTCCGCAGCCTCGCCGACAGCGTCGAGCTGAACGTCGTCGACGCCCGTCACGTGCGAGCGGTGACGCACATGGACGTAGACCAGCTCGCGGTCGAGCGCGCGGTGACCGCGATCGCCGCCGCCCTGGACGGACAGCGCTAAGCGGTCGGCTCGGCTCCGCGCCGCCGTCCGCTGCGCTCGATCATCACCGAGGTGGCCTTGACGACCGCCGTCGCGGCCACGCCCGGGGCCAAGCCAAGTTCGTCGATCGAGTCGCGGGTGATGGCCGCGGTGACCAGAAACGGCCCCGCCTCGACCTCCACCAGCGCCATCACCCCGTCGGCTTCCACCGAGCGCACCACGCCCTCGAAACGGTTGCGAGCCGAGCGCTCGGTCCCGGTCCGGTGGCGCTGCGGCCGCTCGCTGAGCCGGCGCACCTCCGAAGCGGGGACCAGGCGGCGGTTGCGAGCGTCGCGCTTGGTCTGAAGTTGCCCCTTGCGATCCCAGCGCCTGAGCGTGTCGACGCTCACCCCGAGCGCAGACGCCGCCTCACCCAGTGAGAGATCCTGCGTCATAGCGCGAACCTACACCGTTCGAGGTCGGCGTGCCCGCGGGATCACCCCCAGCGATCGAGTAGTCTGGCTTGGAGAGCCGCAGGCCGGGCGGCTGCGGAGAGGAGTTCGCGATGACCACGATGATCGGTCCACTGCGGCGCGCTATCCAGGTGGCGGCAGAGCGGCCCGCCGTTCGCTGTGGCGAGCTTTCACTCACCTACGCTGAGACCTGGGAGCGAGTGAGGCGTCTGGTGGGGGCGCTCCATGCACTCGGTGTCGAAGACGGCGACCGGGTGGCCATAGTCGGTCGCAACTGTCACCGCTACCTCGAGGTCTACCAGGCGGTGCCGGGCGCGGGGATGGTGCTCGTGCCCCTCAACCAGCGGCACACGGCCGCCGAGCTGAGCTACGCACTCGAGGATTCCGGTGCCAAGGTGGTGTTCGCCGACGCTGGAATCGAGTACAGCACTGATTGCGTCGAGCACGCATTTGACCTCGATGACGGCTATGAGGCGCTGCTCGCCGGCGCGCCGGCCGAGGAGCTACCCGACCTCACGCAGCCCGATGCGGTGGCCGGGCTCTTCTACACCGGCGGAACGACCGGAGCTGCCAAGGGGGTGATGCTGACCCACCGCAACCTGGTCGCGAACGCGCTGCACTTCCAGGCCGTCACCGCATTCCGGGCCGACACCTGCTGGCTGATCGTGGCGCCGCTGTTTCACGCGGCCGGCTCGCTGGCGGTGCTGGCGACCGTTTGGCACGGTGGCCGCCACGTCGTCCTGCCCACGTTCGATCCCGGCGCGGCGCTCGATCTGATCGAGGCCGAACGGGTGACCGCCACGCTGGTGGTGCCGACAATGATGGCGGCCATGAGCGACGAGCAGCTGGCGCGTCCGCGCGACGTATCGAGCCTCAGCCTGCTCAGCCACGGCGGAGCGCCCGTGGCCACCGAGACGTTGCGCCGAGCACATGCCGCGTTCCCGGATGCCGAGCTGATGCATCTCTACGGGACCACCGAGACGGCACCGATCGCGACCGTGCTGCCGCATGAGGAACGAGTGCTGGACGCTCCGCAGGCCCGCTCCTGTGGACAGCCGGCCGTGGGCGTCGAGGTGGCGGTGGTGGATCAGGACCGGATGCCGATGCCCACGGGGGAGGTCGGTGAGCTGGCGGTCCGCGGCGAGAACGTGATGGCCGGCTACTGGAACAAGCCCGAGGCCACCGCCGAGGCGCTCAGCGACGGCTGGTACCGGACCGGCGACCTGGGCTACATGGACGAGCATGGCTTCATCTACCTGGTCGACCGGGCCAGGGACATGATCGTCTCCGGCGGCGAGAACGTGTACAGCACCGAGGTCGAGGAAGCGCTCTACCGCCACGAGGCCGTGCTCGAGGCGGCGGTGTTCGGGATCCCCGACGCCCGCTGGGGCGAGGCCGTCCACGCGGTGGTGGTGCCGCGCGCCTCGGTCGACGAGGCCGAGCTGCTGCGCCATTGCCGGACCTTGATCGCCGATTACAAGGTTCCAAAACGGGTCGAGCTGCGCCAGGAGCCGCTGCCGAAATCGGGGGCCGGCAAGATCCTCAAGCGCGAGCTGCGCGCGCCCCACTGGGAGGGGCATGCGCAGATGGTCGCGGGCGCCTGATTGCTCTACGGATGCACGAATCACCGGGCAACCTCGAGGCGCTCCAGCAACTGATCGATCGCAGCTACGCGGCCGCCGGAGCGCACCTGCTTCGCATCCACACCCCGGATCGACGGATGCCCGCAGACGAGGTCGCCGGGCGTCTGGCCGGCATTCACGGGCGCGCCACCTAGGGATCTACGAATGGCTCCGGATAGCTCGGGACCCAGCGGGCCGCCTCGATCGCATCGTCGATCTCGTCCGAGCTGAGCTCAGCGGCCACGCCGTCTGCGACGGCTGCGTGGGCCACCGCGCGGGCGACGATGCCGGCGGTCTCGACCAGTTTCGCTCGGGGCGCCAGCAGCGGCGCGGTCGGGTCGGCGTGGATCGGGGCGGCAGCTCCGACGGCGGTGGCCGCCGCCGTGAGCATTGCGTCGGTGATGCGCCGCGCGCGAACGGCGATCACGGCCAGACCGATGCCCGGAAAGGCGTACACGTTGTTGCACTGCGCAACGGGAAGCGTCGCCCCACCGATCGTCATCGGCGGAAACGGCGATCCGGTGGCAACCAGCACGCGACCCTCGGTCCAGTCGGCCAGGTCCTGGGGCCGCGCCTCGCTGCGGCTCGTGGGGTTGGAGAGCGGCATGATGATCGGACGGCGAACGTGCGCGGCCATGGCGCGAACGATCTCCTCGGTGAAGGCGCCCGCGGCGCTCGACAGCCCCAGCAGCGCCGTCGGACGGGTGGCCGCAACGACATCGAGCAGGTGCGGCGCCGCGTCAGTCGCGACGGGTATCGCCCCGGGCGGCTGGGCCAGACGCCGCTGGGCCTCGTCGAGGTCGCGGCGGTCGCTGGTCAGCAGACCATTCACATCAACCACGTACACGTGCGCGCGGGCGTCGGCCTCGCTGAGGCCGTCGGCGATCATGGCCCGCACGATCTGCTCGGCGACACCAACGCCCGCCGAGCCCGCGCCGAGCATGATCACCGTCTGCTCGCGCATCCGTGAACCGGCGGCGGTGGCGGCGGCCGAGAGCGCCCCGAGCACGACCGCCGCGGTCCCCTGAATGTCGTCGTTGAACGTCAGCAGGCGGTCTCGGAAGCGCTCGAGGATCGGCAGCGCGTGCGGCGTGGCGAAGTCCTCCCAGTGCAGCAGCACCTCGGGCAGCTCGGCGATGACCGCATCCACGAAGCGGTCGATGAATTCGTCGTAGTCGGTGCCGTCGATGCGCCGGTGGCGCCAGCCCAGGTACACCGGGTCATCGAGGAGCTCGGCGTTGTCTGTGCCGACGTCGAGCATGACCGGCAGCGCCCGCGCGGGATCGATCCCGCCCAGCGCGGTGTAGAGCGACAGCTTGCCGATCGGGATCCCCATCCCGCCGAACCCCTGGTCGCCCAGACCGAGAACCCGCTGGCCATCTGTCACCACGATCACGTCGACCTCGCGGTGCGGGCGGTTGCGCAGCACCTCGGAAACCCGGTCACGGTCGGGGTAGGAGATGAACAGTCCGCGTGGACGGCGGTAGATCTCGCTGAACCGCTGACACGCGACACCCACAGTCGGGGTGTAGACGATCGGCAGCATCTCTTCGATGTGGGCTTCGAGCAGCTCGTAGAAGAGCGTCTCGTTGACGTCCTGCAGAGCACGGAGGTTGATGTGCTTGGCAATGTCGGTGGGCTGCTCGTCGAACGCGGCATAAGCACGCGCCACCTGTTGCTCGAGTGTCTCCACCGCCGCGGGCAACAGGCCACGAAGCCCGAGTCGAGTGCGCTCGAGCTCGGTGAACGCGGTGCCCCGGTTGGCGAGCGGGTCGGCTAGCAGTCGCATAGCGGCCGATGGCCAATCGGTCATGACTACCTCGATGATCTGTCGTCACGCAGGGGCACGGCGGTGCAAGACAGCACGGCGGGAGTCTATGCCGGGGAGCGCCGGCGCACACGCCTCACACGCTGCCGCGCGGGTCCCAGAACATGCAACCAAACAGTTGCGTATAGTCGAGAGACAATGGCCGTGTCCCGGCTCAGTCGCAACCGCGAATTCGCGTTGCTGTGGAGCGGGCAGACGCTGTCCGCGCTTGGCTCGCAGGTCTCGCTTGTCGCCTACCCGCTGCTCGTGCTCGCGGTGACCGGTTCCCCGGCGAAGGCCGGCGTGGTGGGGTTCGCAAAGTCGCTGCCGATCGCGTTATTCGCCCTGCCAGCGGGCGCGATCGCCGATCGCGTGAACCGCAAGCGGCTGATGGTCACGTGCGACTGCGTCCGCGCATTGACGCTCGCGACGTTCGCGATCGTGCTGATGAGCGGTGCTGCGCCCTACGCGCTGATCGTGGCCGTCGCGTTCATCGACGGGTGCGGGTTCGTTGTCTCCTACGTCGCCGAGCGCGGCGCGATGCGCCAGCTCGTGCCCCCCGAGCAGCTGCGTGACGCGGTCGCGGCAAACGAGTCGCGAACGTTCGGGGCGATGGTCGTAGGGCCGCCGCTGGGGGGGTTGCTGTTTGGCCTCGGACGCGCGGTCCCGTTCGTGTTTGACGCGCTCTCCTACGCGGCCTCCACGGCGAGCATGCTGGCGATCAAGTCCCAGTTTCAAGAGCCGCGGGGCGACACCGCTCCAGGGCAGATCAGAGAGGGAATCCGCTGGCTCTGGGAGCGGCCGTTCTTTCGCGTCTGCTCGCTGCTGTTCGCCGCCAGCAACCCGATCTTCACCGGCCTGTATCTCGTCGCGGTGGTGCTCGCCAAACAGCACGGGGCGTCGTCGGCGCTGGTCGGAGCGATGCTCGGGATCGCCGCCGCCGGCGGGCTGGCCGGCGCCCTGCTGGCGCCGACGCTGGTGCGCCGGCTGTCCCCACGATTGGTGCTGATCGGCGAGAACTGGATGATCGCGCTGTCAATGCCCTGGCTGCTGGTGGCGCACAACGCATTGGTGCTCGGCGCGATCATTGCGGCGGCGGAGCTGATCACGCCGGTCACGAATGCGTTTGTCGTCAGCTACCGGGTCGCGCTTGCGCCCGATCGGTTGCAGGGGCGAGTACAGGCCGCTTCAACGCTGATCTCGTTTTCGGCTGCCTGGCTCGGTCCGCTGCTGATCGGACTCCTGCTCGAGCATGCGGGCTCGACGGTTGCCGTTCTGACGCTCAGCGGCTGGGGGTTGATCCTGGCGGCGTTCGCCACCTCCTCGCGCGCATTTCGCAACCCACCGGCGACAGCTCACACTGCCGCAGAGGCAGTCGTCGCGGCCTCGCGCGCGGGAGGCTGAGGCGACTAAGACTAAGCTCAGAGATAGCGATGCCGCGCGCAGTGAGATTTGATCGGTACGGCGGAATCGACGTCCTCGAGGTCGTGGACGTCGACCCTCCGGTCCCCGGGCCCGGACAGCTGGTCGTGGCAGTCAAGGCGGCCGGCATCAATCCCGGCGAAGCAAAGATCCGCGAAGGCGCCCTGCACGACCGCTGGCCGGCGACGTTTCCATCCGGTCAAGGCAGCGACCTGGCGGGGATCGTGCAGCAGCTCGGCGACCACACTGACGCGTTCGCCGTCGGCGACGAGGTGCTGGGCTTCACCCACGCTCGCGCCAGCCAGGCCGAGCTCGTGCTGGTCGAGGCGCGGAACGTCACCCGGCGACCGCCGGGCGTCTCCTGGGAGGCCGCCGGGTCGCTGTTCGTAGCCGGAACGACGGCTTACGCAGCGGTTCGCGCGGTTTCCCCGGGGCCTGGCGACACGGTCGTCGTCGCCGGCGCCGCCGGCGGTGTGGGCTCGCTGGCCATCCAGCTCGCCAAGCGCACCGGCGCGACCGTGCTGGGCCTCGCCAGCGAGCACAACCACGGATGGCTGAAGGAGCACGGTGTGATCGGTGTCAGCTACGGCGAGGGCGTGGCCGACCGTCTCCGCGCTGCGGCCGCGGGGAAGATCAATGCCTTCATTGACACCGCCGGTAACTATGTCGAGCTGGCGCTCGACCTGGGTGTGGCGCCCGAGCGCATCGACACGATCGTCGACTTCGGGGCAGGTCAGAAGTACGGCGTCAAGACCGACGGGACCGCCGCGGCGGCCAGCGCCGAGGTCCTCGCCGAGCTCGCGGGCTTGATCGAGCAGGGCGAGCTCGAGGTCCCCATCGCCCGCGTCTATCCGCTCGAGCAGGTGCGCGAGGCGTATCGAGAGCTCGAGCAACACCACACGCGCGGCAAGATCGTGCTCAAGCCGTAGTGCGCGAGCCTATACGTAAGGAGCGACAGGATGGCGAAGACGATCGTAGTGCTGGGAGCGCGAAACCTCGGGGGTGCGATCGTCGAGCACTTCCTCGATCTCGGCTGGAACGCAGCCGCAGTGGCGCGCAGCGAGGAATCGCTGCAGCGGGTGCGAGAGCGCGGCGCACTGGCCCTGCAGGCGGACGCCTCCGATCACGCCGCGCTGAGCGATGCCCTGGCGACCGCCCGCGGACAGCTGGGGTCGCTCGACGCGGTGGTCAACGCGGTCAGCGCCAGCAGGCCCACGAGTGGGCCATTTGGCGGTGGGGAGCTGGCCGAGGCCGATCTCGAGGGCTTTCGCGGGTGGACGGTCGCGGTCGCCGAGCAGGCGTTCGTGTTTCTGTCCGCGGGCGCCGCCGCACTCCTGGAAGGCCAAGGAGGTGCGCTCGTTCAGATCACCGGCGGCTCCTCCCGCCGTGCGATGCCGGGCAAGGGACTGTGGGCGGCCGGCGCATTTGCCACTCGGGCACTCGTCCAGGCAGCCGCTCAGGAGCTGCGCGGCAAAGGCATCCACGCCGCGCTGTTGGCCGTCGACGCGACGATCGAGTCTCCGAAGACCGCCGCCTTCACGGGCGATCAGCCGCGTGAGGCGCTCGCGGACATGGCGCAGGTGGCAAGCGCGGTGGCGTTCCTGGTCAACCAGGGGGACCGCTCGCTGACCCACGAGCTGGTGGTGACGCCGGCGGGCGAGCGCTGGGTGCCGTAGACAGTCGGTGATAAACCACTTCAGATGACCGAGCCGGCGCCCGAATTCGACCTCGAGGCGATCCGCGCGGAGCTGGAGGCGCGGCGCGATCAGATGCGCGATCGCATCGGGGCGCTGGCCAAGCGTCCCGAGCGGGGCAGCGCGCTGGGGTTCGGCAAGCGGATCGGCGACGGCACCACCGAGGCGGTCAGCCGGCTCACTGACATCGGCGTGGGCGACTCGCTAGAGCGAACGCTGGCGCGTACCGAGCGAGCGTTGGCCAAGCTCGACGAAGGAACCTACGGGATCTGTGACACGTGCGCCAAACCTATTTCGCCGGGCCGCATGCGCGCCTTGCCCGACGGGGTTCTGTGCCTTGCCTGCTCGGCGTCGGCGCCCAGGGCTCGAGCCGCACGGCGGCGCTGAGCGTCAGGGCAGCTGCGCCCCGGACCTGACCTCGGCGGGCGTCGTGCCCGGCTCGTGCGCTTCCTGGGCCTCGTCCACCGTTTCCACACGCCCCTTCGGAAGCCAGCGCACCGACACCAGGAACGTCGCGGCCATCACCCCGGCCATGATGTAGAACACGGTTTGGGTCGAGTGCGCGTAGGCGAGCTGCACGTCGTGCACGAGCGCGTGCGGTTGCCCGGAGCCGGCCCGAGCGCCGCCGGCGTGGCTCGAGAACGCCGCGGCGACCCTGTGCGCGACTCCGCTTGGGACTCCGTGCCTGGTCAGCGCGTTGGTCACGTTGACGGTGTTCCGACTGATCAGGATCGCGCCCAGCACGGCCAGTCCAAGACTGGCGCCGAAGTTGCGAGCCGTCTGGGTGATGCCCGTCACCTCGCTGTAGCTCGTGCTGGGCGCGCGGTTGACCGCATCGGTGCTGGCCGGCCCGAGCATCAAGCCCACCCCGCCCCCGGCGAGCATGATCAGCGGCCACTGCGCGTTCAGTGACAGGTCGGTGAGCTTGCCGGCCAGCAGAAAGAAGCCCACCGCTGCGATCGCGCTCCCGATGACCACCGAGGGCCTGGCTCCCCGGCGATCGAGGATCCGCCCGCCGATCTGGGCCAGGATCACGAACCCCAGGAAGAAATACAACAGATACTCGCCGGCCTTGGACGAGCTCAATCCCAGCGACACCTGCGAGTACACGCTGGCGAAGAAGAAGAACGGCACGAACACGATCGACATCATCCCGAGCACGGTCGTCTCGGCCGCAAACCCTTGATCGTTGAAGATCTGCAGCCGCAACAGCGGCTCGGGACAACGCAGCTCCCAGGCCAAGAAGGCGACCATCAGCACCAGGCCCACGATCAGGCACCCCCACGTCTGAGCGCTGCCCCAGCCCCAGACGCTGGACTGCTCCAACGCCAGCACGATCAGCCCCATCGCTCCGGTTATCAGCAGCGTGCCGCGATAGTCGAGCCTGGCCGGTCGCCGCTCGTCGTCGGGCTGCGAACGCCAGATCAGATACAGGGCGATGAGTGCCACAGGAATGTTGACCCAGAAGATCGCCCGCCACGTCCACTGGGTCAGAAAGCCGCCGGCGATCGGCCCGATCGCGGTCAGACCCCCGGTCACCCCAAAGAAGATCGCCATCGCCTTACCGCGCTCGCGAAGCGGGAACGAGGCCACCACGATGGCCACCGACGCGGGGAACAGCAGCGCCGCCGTGGCACCTTGGAGCACGCGGAAGAGGATGATCCACGCCTCTGCGATCGAGCCCTTGGGGGTCAGCCCGCAGCAGGCCGACGCGATCGCGAACCCGATCACGCCGAGAACCACCATTCGCCGCCGACCGAGCATGTCGCCGAGCCGGCCCCCGAACGCGAACAGCGCCGACAGCGCCAGCAGATACCCGTTGATGACCCACTGCGAGCCGGTCGCCGACAGCGACAGCTGGCGCTGGATGTTCGGGATCGCGATCGCGACGATCGTCTGGTCGATGAATGTCATCGCCACCGCGAACACCATCGCCGCCAGCACCAGGTTCTTTCTGCGGTGCTCCATCGTGCGCAATTTTGGCGCTTCTAGCTGTGGCGGTAAAGCCCTGGGTCGGCGCGAGCACTCGGCGGCTCGCTCGCTTTATGTCGGTACGGTGACGTTGTGGCCGTTCTCGAGGCCCGCGGGATTAAAAAATCGGTCGGTGTCGGCCGAGCCCGCCGTCGCGTGCTCGACGGAGTCGCACTCAGCGGTGGAGGCTGACGAGGTCGTCGCGGTACTGGGGCGCTCGGGCAGCGGCAAGTCGACGCTGCTGCATCTGCTCGGTGGGCTCGATCGGCCCGACGCCGGCGAGATCGTCCTCGCGGGACAGCGGCTGACCGCACAGGGTCCGCGGGAGCTGGCCCGCACGAGGCTGCGTCACGTGGGGTTCGTGTTCCAGGCGTTTCACCTCGTCGAGGAGCTCAGCGGAGCCGACAACGTCATGCTCCCCGCCCGCCTTCCAGGAGCCCCGGCCGGTGGGGCGCGGCGGGCGCAGCAGCTGATCGCAGAGCTCGGCCTTGGGGAAGTGGCCGACCACCTTCCGCACGAGCTCTCCGGCGGCGAGCAGCAGCGGTTTGCGATCGCGCGAGCGCTCGTGAACGATCCGGAGCTCGTGCTGGCAGACGAGCCGACCGGCAACCTCGACGCGGAAAGCGGTGCCGGCGTGCTTTCGTTGCTGCGCAAGCTGACCGGGCGGGCGGTGGTGATCGTCACCCACGAGCCCGAGGCGGCCGCGATCGCCGATCGCGTGCTCCGCCTGGCAGACGGCAAGCTCGGCGCCGACGCCGAGCTGGTCGCCCCCTCGGTGATCGGCCAGGCAGCGAGCGAGGGGTCGATCCCAAGCACCCGAAGATGACCAGCGGGGTGGCCCGGCTCGGCCGCGGATCGGGCAGACGACGGCGGCGGGTGGCGCTGACCGCGATCGGAATCGCGCTCGCGGCGGCGATGTTGTCAAGCGCGCTGGTGCTGGCCGTGGGACTCGGCGGCGGCTTTGCCCGCTCGGCCCGGGCCGCCGACCTCCCGGATCTGATCGTCCGCTTCGATCCGCAGCCGCTGTCGCGGGTGGCCGCGCGGATCCGTGCCCTACCGGACATCGCCGCGTTCTCGACGCGAGCGGAGTTCACGGGCGTGGGCATCACCGCAGGCAGCCACAACGACGGGGATGCATCGGGCGAGGTGGTGGGCTCCGGTCGCCGGGGCTACGCGCTGGTCGCCGGACGTGACCTGTCGCCTCGGTTTGGCGAGGTGGTGATCGAGCGCGGCCTCGCCCAGGCCTGGAACCTCCGGCTGGGCGCCATGCTTCACGTCAACGGGCTCGGCTCGTTGCGCGTGGTCGGGTTCGCCGAGGCTCCTGACGATGTCGGGTACCCGTTGGGGGTGCCGCGGTTCTACGTCTCACAGGCGGCGCTTGCCTCCAGGTTCGGCCGCGCGCCTGATCCTCGCGTCGACGTCGCCGAGATCTGGCTGCGAGATCCCCGGTACCTCGATCGGGTGCTGGTGCAGGCGCGAACGACCAGCTACGGGCTGCAGGGGCTGCGCATCATCACTCGCTCCGGCGTCCGCGTGCTGCTCGATCAGGCAGCGGGAATCGTGATCGACCTGCTCGTGGCCCTGTCGCTGTTCGCGCTGGCCACGGCCGGCGTGATGCTCGCCGCGTCAGCGCGCGCCGAGGTGCAGCGACGGCTGCGGACGATCGGGATCAGCCGGGCGGTGGGTGCATCGCGGGGCTATCTGGTGTTCGTGCAGGCTTTGGAGGCGGCCGCGGTGGCCGTCCCGGCGGCAACGATCGGTCTGGTGGGGGGTGTGCTGGCCACGGTGGGCCCCACCGACCGCCTGCTGATCATGCTCAACGAGCTTCCCGCCGGTTCGGGGTTGATCGCGCCGCTCGCCGCCGGCTGGGCGGTCAGCGTGTTGATCCCCGTACTCGCAACCGCCTGGCCGGCCTGGCGCGCCGCCGGTCGGCCCCCGGTAGCGCTGCTGCAGGGCGCGGGGCTCGACGCGCGGCGTCGGTACCGCCGGCGGCCTCGCGTGCATGCCACGCCGGGCGCCGGCCTGGCGGCACTCGGGGCAAGGCTGGTGGCCGCTCGCCGCAGCCGGCTGGCCGCGACCGTGCTCACGCTGGGCGCCTCGACTGCGTTCGTGCTGCTGCTGCTGGCACTGGCGTCCGCGCTCAGCGCCCTGGAAACCGACCCGCAGGCGCTCGGCAAGCGCTATCAGCTGACTGCGTCGCTGCCCGCGACGAGCGTCGCCCAGATCCGCGCCGTGGCGGGCGTGCAGGCCGCCGCGCCGCGCTATGAGGTGCAGGCGCTGGACTCGTTCTCGCTCGGCGAGACGATCGACGTGATCGCCTACCCGGGCGACCACACCGTCTTTGAGGCGCCACCGCTTACCGCCGGCCACCGGCTGAAGGGCGCTCACCAGGCCGAGGTCGGCGCCGGGCTCGCCGATGCGCTGGGCGTGGGTCCCGGATCGACACTCGCCATCGCGCTGCCCACCGGCGCCGAGCTTAGGCTGCGCGTCGCCGGCGTCGTCAGCTCGCTCGATCACGACGGCCGCGTGGCTTACATCCCGGCGGCGGCGCTGCTCAAGGCCGACCCCGGGGCACCCGAGGAGATCGCGGTCCGTCTGGATCCCGGCGCCGACTCGGCGGCGGTGAGCGCTGCGCTGACCAGGCTCGGCGCGTTTCCGACTCCGGCCAGCGGGGCCACGGCTCGCGGCGTGCCGCTGGTCGCCACGTTGCGGACGATTCTGCGGCTGGTGGCGATCGTCGATGGGCTGGTGTGCCTGTACGCGCTCGTCCAGACCTGCGCGCTGACCGTCGCCGAGCGTCGCGGGACGGTCGCCGTGCTGCGCGCGACCGGAGCGGGGTCGAGCGCGGTGTGCCGGTTGCTGACCGGCGTCGTGCTCGCGCTGGTGATTCCCGCGGCCGTGCTCGGCATCCTCGTCGAGCGGCTCTTGCTGGGTCCCGCGCTGTCCAACCTGGCGGTGAGCTATGCGGCGCTCGAGCTGGACGCCGGATATCCGCAGATCGCCGCCGTCGTGGCCGGGCTGCTCCTGGCCGGGGGTGTCGCGGTCCTGTGGGTCACCCGCCAGGCCACCCGGGAGACGGTTGTCGAAGGGCTGAGCGGCGCATGACCAGAGCGATCACCCGCCGCCAGGTGCTCGGTGAGCTGCTTGCGGGCGCTTTGGTTACCGCCGGCTGCGCCGGCACAGGCTCGCTGCGAGCCGCCCCCGACGGCTCCACGCTGCGCACGACCTACCGCGATCCGCGCGGGACGGGTGTGCTGGTCCCCGCGCGTGGCGAGCCCCTGCGAGCGCGCACGGAGCTCGGCCCCGCGGTCCGGAGCGTCGGGCTCCTGGCCACGCTCGCCCACGTCACGGACGCCCACGTCCTGGATGCCCAGTCTCCCGCGCGCGTGACGTTCCTGGACCGCCTCGGTTCACCGTTTGAGTCGACATTTCGCCCGCAGGAGACGCTGACGGCGCAGGTGCTGGCCGGAGCGCTGCAGGCGATCCGGGCGCTGGCCCCAGACGCGGTGATCGAAGGCGGCGACCTGATCGACAATGACCAGGCGAACGAGCTCGAGCACGCGCTGGCTGTGTTTCGTGGTGGGACCGTGAGTCCGGGAAGCGGTGCTCGGGGCTACTTCGGAGTCCAGTCTCCGTTCGATGCCGACCCGTTCTACTACCGGCCGGACCTCGACGCGCCGCGCCACCCGGGTCTGCTCGAGGCGGCCACACGCACGTTCACCAGCCCCGGCGTCGGCGGCGCCTGGCATCCCGTGCTGGGCGACCACGACATCCTCGTCGCTGGAGAGATCGCGCCGACGCCTGAGACGCGCGCACTTGCGGTCGGCGACCAGGCGGTGTGGGACCTCCCGCCCGGGCTGACCACCTCGCCTGACCTGGCGGCGGTGCGCGGCGGGAGCGGGGCAGCAGGCTTCTCGCCCGACGGTCCGCCGAATGCGGGGCTCGTTCAGCGCTTCCTCGCGCAGGCGCTCAGCGGACCCAAGGTCCGGGTCCCGCGCGATCTCTCGCGCCGCGAACTCGCTCCCCACGAGGCGCTGGCGCGGCTGCGGTCCGCCTCGGGGCACAAGGGCACCGGAAAGCTGCTGGACTACAGCGTCGACATCGGCCGCCACGTACGAGTCGTGGTCCTCGACCTCGCCCGCCGCGGCGGGGGTTCGGGCGGCCTCGTCCATCGAGGTCAGGCGGACTGGCTGGCCGGCGAGCTCGCGGCGGCGGGCAGGCGGTGGGTGCTCGTCGTCTCGCACCAGCCCCTGCCGGATTCCGATGGCGGCGAGCAGATTCTCGAGCTGCTTGACCGCCACCCCCGGGTGATCGCGGCCATCTGCGGCCACGTGCACCGCAACCGGATCACCCCCCGGCCGACTGCAGCTGGGGGCTACTGGCTGATCAGCACCGCGTCGCTGATCGACTATCCCCAGCAGGCCCGGGCGCTGCGAGTTCTCGCCACCGCCGGCGGAGGGGTCGCGATCCAGACGTGGATGCTCGACCACGTGCTCCCCGGCAGGCTCGGAACGATCTCACGCCAACTTGCCTACCTGGATGCACAGGGCGGGCGGCCCCAGGGGTTCATCGGCACGCGCTGGGACCGCAACGTCATCCTCCATCGAGCGGCGGCGTGAGCATGACGCCCGCTCAGCCCTGATCTCCGCCCAGGTCAGGAAGGTGGGCCGGGCAGTCCGAGCAACTCGACGACCGAGAACACCAGCAACGCGCCGGCGAGCGCAAGGAGCCCGTAACGTCCGCCGAGAACCGGGAAGTGGCTGCTGATCCCGACGAGGAATAAGACCGCCGCCAAGAGGACCGTGAGACGGACGTACCGGTCAGCGGTGCCAGCCGCCGACTCGCCTTGATTGAACAGAGCCGTGGCCTGGGCGTCGAGCGTCCGCGCTTGCGCCTCCTGTGGAATCTTGTACTGGGGCATATACGATGGGTCGGGCGGGGCGTTGGGGTTCCTCAGCGGGTGCAGAGCCAGCCACGCATCAACCGCGGGCTTGTAGCCAGGGCGCAGCCGCTTGAGCGTGAGCGCAAATAGCTTGGCGTTGTGCGATTCGTAGGCCGTCACCGCGGCGTTGAACGACACTCAGTCCAACGTGCGGATCTGGGTAGCCTGCACCGAGGCTAGGTTCGCCTTCCCGCGCGTCGCGCCGGCTTTCGCGAGCGAGAGCGACGACTCCGTGCCCCACTTGGCCGCCGCGTACCCCGACCATGCCGCCATCAGCGCCACGATTGACAGCAGCACCGCCTCACCGATGGAGATCAACCGGTGGCGCCGGTCGTGATGTGGCCGGCCGTGTTCGGCCGCCGCCTCCTCTTTGTGGTGGGCGATCTCCTTGCCGACCTCAGCTGGGGACAACCCCTCAGGCACTGCGCGGACGTTGGCTGACACGCAGCGATCGCGCATCATCCGAACGAGATGACGCACGACGGCGGCTGCGATGCGAGTCGCGCAGGGGTGGCGTGGCTAGGTACGAAGCGCCTCGGTCGGGCTCAAGCGCGCGGCCTTCGTAGCCGGGTAGAGCCCTGCAACGGCACCGATCACAAAGCCCGCGGTGGGCGCGGCTATCAGGGCCCAGGTCGGCACCACGAACGGCTGGCTCTTGGTCAGCGCATAGATCCAGGTGGCAATTGCGCCGAACAGCAGACCGGCGATTCCGCCGATCGCGGCCAGCAGCGCCGATTCGGTCAAGAACTGCGCGGTGATGTGCCGTTTCGTCGCCCCCAGCGCACGGCGCAATCCGATCTCGGCGCGGCGTTCGAATACCGAGATCACCATGATGTTCGCAATCCCGATCGCACCCACCAGCAGCGCCACCGCGCCCAGTCCCAGCAGCAGGGTTGTGAACTGTCCCTTCGCGGCGGCCCGGGCTTTGAGGATGTTCGAGGGGCGGGCCACATCGACGCCGCTCGAGTTCTGTGGGTCGGCCGTGGCGGCCAGCAGGTTCGACACTGGCGTCACGTCGTTCTGGTTTGCGCGCACGTAGATCTCCGTGGGGTTGGGCTGGGCTTTGAACATCCGCTCAGCCACGGGCAGCGAGATGAACACCGTCGAATCGAGGGTCGAATCGAGGATCACGGGCTTCAGGATTCCGACCACGCTGAACCACGTGTCGCCCAGGTACACCATCACGTGGCCGCCGACCCGGTTGATCTGCAGGATGCTCGCGGCCGTCGCACCGAGCACTACCTCTGGATAGCGATTGCTGACGGCGTCCAGGAAGTGTCCTGACGCGACCGTCGTCCCCACCACCTGGGGCAGGTTGTCGCCGGCCGCGTCGACGCCGATGCCTCCCGTCTGCTCCGAGGGTACAAACGGCGTCCGCAGGACGATCGCGCTCGAGATTTGATAGACGGCCGCGTCGCTGTCCACGTTCTCTCATGTGCGCGATCATCGGCACCGCGGTGTCGGGCAGCACCTCGTTGGCGCCCAGGAAGGTCGTGCCCGGCGAGACGGTCAGCAGGTTCGTCCCGAGCGCGTCAATCGTCGCCAGGAGCTTTGCCTGACTCGATGACGAGACGCCGACGACGGCGACCATCGCACCGATGCCGATCGCGATCCCCAGCGCCGATAGCGCCGCGCGCAGCCGGCGCGTCCGTAGCCCCTGCACTGCCACACCGAGCAGCTCGCGGGGCGGCAGCCGCGCGGCGCCGATCCGGTCGGCGCTGGGCACTGCGTCTGCTGCAGCGCTCATACGCGCTCGTCCCCGACGATCTCGCCGTCGCGCATCTGGATCCGCCGTCCGAACGTGGCGGCGATATTCGGGTCGTGGGTGATCAGCACCAGCGTGGCGCCGTCTGACGCAAGCTGGTGCAGCAGGTTCACGACTTCGCCGCCTGACTTCGAATCGAGGTTGCCGGTCGGCTCGTCGGCAAGGATGATCACCGGCCGCTTGACCAGCGCGCGGGCGATCGCCACCCGCTGGCGCTCGCCGCCCGACAGCTGCGGCGGCCGATGAGTCAACCGGTGGCCGAGACCCACCCGCTCGAGCGCCGACCGCGCGGCCTGTCGCCGCTCGCGCCCGCCAGCGCCCGTGTACAGCATCCCGGTCGCGACGTTGTCCAGCGCGGTCATCGAGTCCTGCAGGTGAAAGGTCTGAAACACGAAGCCGATCTCGTGTGCCCGCAGACCCGCCAGCTCGCTGTCAGTGGACTTCACAACGTCGCGCCCGGCGACCCGGACCTCACCGCTGGTAGCCCGCTCCAGCGTCCCTAGGATCGTCAGCAGGGTGGTCTTGCCCGACCCCGATGGTCCGATCACCGCCACCCTGTCTCCGCTTGCGACCTCGACGCTGACATCACGCAGCGCCCAGACGTCGCCGGGGTACTGCTTGGCGACCTGGTCGAGCGCAAGCACCACGCAATCCTGCCCGTTATCGCTGGCAATCCTGCCCGTCATCCCTGGCATTCGTGCCCCTCATCCCTGGGAATCGGTGACCCGCAGCCCGGGGTAAATACCAGCGCCGGAGATCTGCACGTAGCCGGCCGCGAACAGGCCCGTCCTGACCGGGATCAGGCGGTAAGGCGCGGCCGCTTCTTGAACTGCGTAGTTGCCGCCGGAGGTTGCCAGCAGCGCGGTCACCGGCACCGACAGCACGTTTCTCGCCTTGGCCTTCTCGAAGTTGACGCTCACCGCGGCCTGGTCGAGGCCGGCCCCGGATTGATGGCCGCTGAGCGCGATCGTCACCGGGATCGTCGACGAGCCGCTCGAGCCGCTCGAGCCGGTTGAGCCGCCGGGAGTACTACCCGAGCCTCCGTTGTCTGAGTTGCTCGAACTCTGGGCGACCGGACTGACCGCGGTGATCTTCCCGTTGACCGTGTTGCCGGCCGGCATCTCGACGGTCACGTGCTCGCCGACCGTGGCCTCGCTCTGGAGACTGGCGTCGAGATCGACTGTCACGATCAGCTGGGTCGAGGTCGTCTGAAGAATCGCCGATGACGAACCCCCGCCGCCACTGCCCGACGCTCCCGAGCCGGTACTACTTGCGTGGTGCGCGCGGGCTTTGGAGCCCGCCCTGCCTCCATGCCCGTGACGGGATGACGAGCTGTGCTGCGCCTTGAGCTGTGCGAGCTGCGCCTTCAACAGCGCGATCAGCGCCGCGAGCTCCCTGTTGGAGGCGGCGCTGGAACGTCTCGGGGGCTCTGCTCGGGACCGCTTCCGCTTGGGCGCCGGCGCCACCGGGCTCGTCTTCGCCGGGGTGGTGGTCGTGGTAGGAGTCGTCGTCGCGGGCGCGCTCGGAGCGGTGCTCGTGGTAGGGGTGGTCGTTGGTTGCGGCGTGTTGCGCGGCGGCGCGTTTGCGTGGGTCGTCAGGCTGACGAATTCGGGACGCGCCTCAGCGCGGCGCGTGCTCGCCGTGGTCCCGCCGCTCGCGCCGCCTCCGCCGCTCGCGCCGCCTCCGCCGCTCGCTCCACCTCCGCCGTCCGCCCCCAGCGCGCCGTCCACGGCCGCAACCAACTGCGCACCCGGAAGGAACACGATCTGGCCCAGTGACAGGGTCCCGGTGGGGGCTTCGCCCAGCGATTCCTGAAACAGCTCCACGCCGTCGGTCGTCGCGGCCTGCCAGGTGTCGTTGATCGCGATCCCGTCGGAGTTGAAGCCAAGGGCCACGAGGTTGCGGTTGAGCTGCAGCACATCGGGGCCGGCGGTGTCTGTGGGGCCCAGGGCCCGGTACGAGGGAGTGCGCCCGTTCATCAGGATCACAGGCTCGCCATCGACCTTGTAGAGCGTGCCTCCGGGCTCGATCTTTTGCCCCACCCGGGGCAGCCAGGTGATCGTCCCGCTGAGGCGGTTGTAGACCGTCTGGGGATTCTTGTAGCTGAGCGTTCCAGCTTCGGTGTCGGTCTGCACCAGGTCTCGGCGCGCAACGCTGGCTGAGCCCGCGGGCTGTCCGCTGCTGCTGGCTGCCTTCGGCGGAGACGATGACCCGTTGCTCAGCACGACGCCGATCACCACGCCGGCCGCGACCAGCAGTGCCAGCGCGCCGGCCGCGCCCGCACGGGTGATCTGCATCGTCGCCACGTCGTAGCTCTCCTTGGCTGGCGGGATCGTGAGCCGGTGCAGGTTGTACGACTCGCGCTCTAACACCGACGTAACGCTGTTACGCCGCTGTTATGAGATTTCGGGCATCCTGGAGTGCCAATGCGCGGCCTGGGCGGGCACCCGTTTCGCGCCGCGTCGGTAAGCGAACGGCACGGGTCGAGGAGTACAGGATGAGAGTGCTGGTGGTCGAGGATCATCCAAGGCTCGCGGCGACCGTGGCGACGGTCTTGCGCCGCGAGGGCATGGCCGTCGACATCGCTTTCGATGGGCGCGAGGCACTTGCCCGCACGACCCTCACCACCTACGACGTGGTCGTGTTAGATCGCGACCTCCCCGGCGTCCACGGAGACGAGGTCTGTCGAAGACTGGTCGCCGATGGTGGTTGCACCGGGGTCCTGATGTTGACCGCGGCCGCGACGCTCGAGGATCGCGTGCAGGGCCTGAGCATCGGCGCCGACGACTATCTCCCCAAGCCGTTTCACCTCGCCGAGCTGGTCGCGCGCGTTCGTGCGCTCGCCCGCCGCTCGCGTCCTGCTCTGCCCCCGACTCTCGTCTACAGGGATCTGAGGCTCGACTCCTCGCGCCGGCTGGTGACCCGAGGGGGAGCGCCGCTCGCGCTCAGCCCGAAGGAGTTCGCGGTGCTCGAGCTCCTGCTCGGCGCCGAAGGCGCTGTTGTGTCAACTGAAGAGATCCTCGAGCGGGCCTGGGACGATGCCACTGACCCGTTCACGAACGCGGTGCGGATGACAGTCAGCAGGCTGCGGGCTAAGCTGGGCGACCCACCGGTGATCCAAACCGTCACCCCGGTCGGTTACCGGATCGGAACACCGCCGTGACCGCTTCCAAGAAGCACGCCAGCCTGGCATCCCGGCTGCGTCACCCACAGACCACCGTCCGTTGGCGACTCACGCTCCTTTACGGCGGCCTGTTCCTCGTCTGCGGGGCTGCTCTGCTGGCAATCACTTACACGCTCGTCGAGCACGACACGCTTACCGGCAACTCAACATTCGTCCGCGCGGCGTCCGGCCAAGGGTTCCCGGCAACGCCTTCCAGCAGAAGCCATGCCTTTGCCAACCAGCATGTGCAGCAGCCGCCCGGCATCCGCCAGAGCGCAGCGGTCCCTCCGCCGATCAAGGCGCTGCTGGGCTCCGAGAAGGGACGCAAAGCGATCCTGATCGTCGGTTCTCAGCAGCGACTGTCAGACCTCCACCAGCTGATCGTCGAGTCGAGCATCGCCTTGGCGATCATGGCGCTGATCTCCGGCCTCCTGGGCTGGCTGGTGGCGGGACGGGTGCTGCGCCCGCTGCGCACAATGACGGCCGCGACGCAGCAGATCTCCGAAGCCAACCTCAACCGGCGGCTGGCGCTGCAGGGACCGCGCGACGAGCTCCGGGAGCTCGCCGACACGATCGACGGGCTGCTCGAACGGCTCGAGGGGGCGTTCGATGCGCAGCGGCGTTTTGTCGCCAACGCCTCGCACGAGCTGCGCACGCCGCTGACCGCGGCCAGGGCGCTGCTCGAAATGATCCTCACCGACCCCCATGCGACGGTGCACACATTCCGCGCCACCTGCCGGCAGGTGCTCGAGGAAGGAGAACAGCAAGAGCAGCTGATCGATGCCCTGCTGGCGCTCGCGCAAGGCCAGCGCGGGATCGAACATCGCGAGCGCCTAGACCTCGAAGCGATCGTCGGCGAGGTGCTGCAGACACAGCAGCCCGATGCCGTGGCGCGCGGGCTGGAGCTCGACGCCGCGCTCAAAGCGGCCCCGGTATCCGGCGACCGGCGGTTGATCGAGCGCCTCGCGTGCAACCTCGTCCAGAACGCGATCCGGTACAACACTCCCGGCGGGTCCGTGCGGGTCTGGGTCGAGAACTCACGCGGGGGAGGCGACGCTGGCGATCGCCAACACCGGTCCCCCGATCCGCACTGACCAGATCAGCCGGCTCCTGCAACCGTTTCAGCGCCTCACACCCGACCGGACCGGCCAGGGCGACGGATTCGGCCTCGGGCTTTCGATCGTGTCGGCGATCGCGCGCGCTCACGAGGCTACGCTCGATGTCCGCCCGGGGAGAAACGGGGGACTGCGGATCGAGGTGCGCTTTCCGCGCGTAGGCGAGGCCGAGCTACAGCCCCCTCCGCACGAGGACTCGCGACTTCTCGGACCGGCCACGGACCAGCTCGCGCTGTCGCCCCCGAGCTAAGTTCAGATCGCCCGCAGGTAACCCGCGCTCCGTTGAGCGCAATCTGCGACGACGGGTACAGGATCAGCCGGTGGGCGGTGAATGCGAAGAACAGCGCCAGCACCGTCCAGGTCACCGGCCAGCTCACGGTGCGCAGAAACGCTGTCTCCCAGTGACCGATGAACAGCACGTAAACGAAGATGCCCAGCAACAGGACCGCGTAGAGCGCGATCGCGACCGCGGGCGGTGGGGCCAGCCCAACAACCGGCGCGACCACCAGGCCGAGGAGCAGCCACGCGGCAATCGCCAGGAAATCGACCGAGAGACGGGTCCGCTCGCGCCCCACGATCGTCATGAAGCCCGCGGCGCCCACCAGCGCCGCGACCATGAACACCCCGAGCGGCCACCGCGAGCTGAAGCCGAAGATCGCTCCCATCAGATCGCCGCCGAGCCACAACAGCAGCGGATCGACGAAGCTGACCGCCACGTAGCAGGCGAACATGTCGGACTCGGAATCCCAGGGATTCCCGAACACGGGGCGACTCGGTCTCATCGCAGCTCTCAGAGCCGCGGGTGTGAGCGCCGCGCGCAGCGAACTCGAGTTATCCGGTGGCGTCGTCGTCACAGACTCAGGGCGGAATCGTACGACCCAACGAACCTGGGCGCACAACGGGACGATATGTCCCGTTACACGCCCCGGTTCGGACGACGGCCCCGGCGTGTCCCTGATTCCATCACCCCTCGTATGGCCCGAAACGACATGATCGAGGCGAGTGACAGACATGAGGCGATCGAGAGCGCGGAGCCAGCGGATCCGATCGAGCCGATGCAAAGGACCGACCCGACCGATCCGATCGACAGCACCGAACGCTTGCACCCGATCGACAGCAGCGAGTCCTGCGACCAGAGGGACCATTTCGAGCTGCCCGCAGATTGCTGCATCCCAGAAGATCCTAGGTCACGGCAGGCTGCTGCTCGTGTTCGCGCAGGTGGTCGTAAACCAGGCGGGCAACGGTCGCACCTTCGCCGACCGCCGATCCCACGCGCTTGATCGATCCCTGCCGCACGTCCCCGGCCGCGAATACGCCGGGGATGCTCGTCTCCTGCGGCAGCGGCTCGCGCTCCAGCTCCCACTGCAGCTGCGCGTATTCGAGCAGATCGCGACCGGTGATCAGATAGCCCTGCTCGTCGCGTGCGATCTGATCGCCGAGCCAGCCAGTGTGCGGTTCTCCACCGATCATCACAAACAGCGCGTCCGCCGGCACCTCGTCGACGGTGTCGTTGGCGCGGTCGACGAGCGTCAGAGATTGCAGCGACACGTCACCGGTGCCGTCGATCACCTCCGTGCAATGGCGAACGCAGACATTCGCGGTGCACTCGATCGCGCGCACGAGATAGCTCGACATCGATTTCGAGAAGCTGTTCCCCCGGACGAGCAGGGTGACCGCACGAGCGTGGCTGGCCAGATGAAGTGCCGCCTGTCCGGCCGAGTTCCCCGCCCCGACGATGAACACGTCCTGGCCCCGCATCGCCCGGCTCTCCCCCACGGCCGCGCCGTAGAACACGCCCGCCCCCACCAGCGCCTCCAGCCGTGGCACGCCGAGGCGTCGCCACTCGATTCCGGTGGCGATCACCACCGTCCGCGCGGACACCTCGCTGCCGTCGCCGAGCACCACGATGCGCGACTCGCCCTGCCGCCGCAGCGCGACCGCCTTCTGGGCAAAGACGATGTGCGCTCCCATCAGCCACGCCTGCTCGCAGGTCCGCTCCATCAACAGGCCGCCGCTGACGCCGTGGGGAAAGCCGGGATAGTTTCTGATCAGCGGGCTGCTCCCTGCCTGCCCGCCTGACACCGTCCGCTCGAGCAGAACCGTCTCTAGCCCCTCCGAAGCCGTATACACGGCCGTTGTCAGACCCGCGGGCCCGGCACCGACGATCGCCACATCGCAACTCTGCACCGTGTTCCTGACATTGACTCCGATCGCGCGCGCGAGGTCGAGCATGTTCGGATCGATGATCACGTGACCGTCGTAACGGATCACCGCTGGGAGCTGGGTCTCGTCGAGACCGGCCTCGTCGAGCAACCGCCGTCCGGCCTCGCTCTCGATCGGGTAGAACGTGAACGGCAGGCTGAAGCGCGTGAGCACGTCGCGCAGCTGCGCCAGCCTGGAGTCGCCACTGGCGGCGGCGACGCGAAACAGCTCGAAGCTTGGCTCGTGCTCCCTGGTCCAGGAGGAGAGGTAGGAGCTCATCGCGCCGCACATGACCTCGTCATCGGCCCAGGGCCGGACGATGTGGTAGTCGGCGCGGCCGAGCGCCATCGCCTGCACGGCGGGACTCGACGACGAGTAGTCGCGATCTACCAGCAGCACCCGCTTGGCTCCGGGGTGAAGCTCGTGCGAGCGGGCGAGGAAGTCAGGCGCAGAGTCGTCGACGAGCAGCAGCGCGACCGACCCGCTTGCGGCCGCAATCTCTCGCAGCGCCTGCAGCGCCGCTTCTGAGGAGGTGTCGCCGCGCACACTGAAGTCGTTGCCAAACCGCCGAGAAGGCCGGCGAGCAGCGCCTCCAGTGAGCTCCGGTCCTGATCGAGGACGAACAGCACTGGGAGAGCGGATGGCTTGGCCATAGGTAGGTACCATACCTACCGTGCCGAAGCGAGCCTGGCACCGCGTGGTTCACGGGGCTGCGAGGTGACCGATTAGCTACGCGGCGCCGCCGAGCTTGGGCAGAGCCCTACGCGGTGCAGCCGAACTTGAGCAGAGCCCTACGCGGTGCAGCCGAGCTTGAGCAGAGCCTTGTGTGCCATTTCGACCACGTCGGTATCGCCAAGCTCACCGGCGAGACGGTATGCCGCCTCGGCACTGTCCAGGTCACCGCGCTCCTCGAGTAGGGCGCCGAGGTTAAACATGCCGGCGGCCTCGCCGCGTTGAGCCGCGCGACGGTAAGCCTCCTCTGCGCGCTCGTATTCGCCGCGCTCCTCGAGTAACCACCCGAGATTGGACGCGGCGGCGGGGTGACCGCGCTCGTCGGCGCTGCGGTAGGCGGCTTCGGCCCCGGCTACGTCCGCACGCTCGTCGAGCAGCAGGCCGAGGTTGAACGTCCCGGTGAGGTCGCCGCGCTGGGCGGCGCGACGGTACGCCGCCTCCGCGCCCGAGATATCTCCGTCGCTCTCGAGCACCAGCCCCAGATTGGAGGCGGCGGCGGCGTGGCCATGCTCGTCAGCGCTGCGGTAGGCGGCCTTGGCACCGTCCAGATCGCCCTGCTCGTCGAGCAGTACGCCGAGATTGAAGGCGGCGGTGATGTCCCCGCGCTCGGCCGCACGACGATAGGCCCGCGTAGCGCCGGCGATGTCACCCCGCTCCTCGAGCAGGACCCCGAGCCTCGACGCGGCTGCGGCATGGCCACGCCGATCAGCGCGACGGTACGCCGTTACCGCGGCGTTCAGATCACCCTCTTGTTCTAGCTTCGTGGCGAGTGCGAACGCGGTCGCCCCGGCGTCGCCCACGGGCGCGCGACGATCCTCTCCCGCCGCAGGGGCGGGTGTTCGGCGCTCCCCGCTGCGTGCCGAATCTTGCCGGCCAGTGTGCGGCGGATTGGCCGGGGTGGATTGCGTGGCGTTCGTGGATGCGGCTGGGCGGGTGGTTTTGTCGGGCATCGCTGGAGGGCTTGGTCTCTTGGGGCCGGCGGGCTGGGGTGGACCTTGAAAGGCCCGAGCCAGCGTGCTGGGCGACAGCTGCACGAGCCGTAGACCCAACGCGGCGAGTGCCGCCGCCGCCAACACCAGCAGCCAGACGAACGGAGAGCCCCCGTCGGCGTCCTCGCGGGACCGCGGCGTTGTCGGACTCAATGCCGGAGCCGGCGCTTTCGCAGTGGTGGTCGGCGCTGGCGCGGTTGACGTTGTCTGTGGATTTGCCGTTTGCATCGTGAGCGGGTTGAGGGGGAACTGCTGGATGAGCTGGGTGGGCACTTGCTCATTGGTCCCCGTTGCGCCCGCAACCGCCGGCATGCCGGATACCGCCGCCGCCACCACCAGCCCGAGCGCGACCGCCCCGACCGGGATCACCCCCACGCTGCGCCGTCGCCTGGGCCTCACCGGACGACTACCGGTGTGCCGACGGGCATCAGCTTCGCGAGCCTGAGGATGTCCGCGTTGCGCATCCGAATACAGCCGCACGCGCTGCCAGAGACCGCTTGACTTCAGCCGCGCCTTGCCGAGTAGCTGCAGGATATTCGTGGTGCTCTCCGGTGTCCGCAGAGAGACTTCTGCGACCGGCGCGGCCCGGGTATGGGTGCCACGCGAGCCGTCACCGCTCGTCTGATTGCAGCAAATTCGGAGATTTCGCGCAGCATGGGCAGCGATTGGCCGTGGCTCTGGGCGCGAGCGTTATGAGTCTCGAGGCGGTGCGATGTCCGTCGAGCGAGGCGGATAGTCGAGCTCGAGCCTCAGCTTGCCGGCGAGCCGCTCGAACAACGGATACACGCCCGGCCCGTGCGCGTCGCGAATCGCGGGCTTCCACATCTCCCACCGTTCGATCAGCGTGGGTCCCAGCAGCAACTTGATCAGCTCGAGGTCGAAAGCCCCCAGGCTCTCGAGTGCGGCCAGTTGCTCGAAGTAGTCGAGCTCGCGGTAGCACACGTACGCCTCTGGGGCGTCGTCGGTCACCCAGGCGGTGAACGCATCACGCAGTTCATCGGCCGACCGAAACCGTCCCGCGAGGCGGCGCGCCTGCACCATGCCGTCCTCGTTCCAGCGGCGAAAGAACTCGGCGGCCATCTGCGCCTCGCGGCTGCGGCGAGCCTCCCGCACCTGCTGGGCCGCAAACACCGCAGCCCCAATGCCCCCCAACAGGCCCAACGCCAAAAACGAGGTTGCGATCGCCGTTACCTCGCCCCAGTCCACCGCGAACGTCAGCATGGCTCGTTTCCGATCCGGCGCTCCTGGGGCGCGCCCGCGCGGCTTGCCATCGCCAGCTCCTCAGTAGCGCATCAGCGCCACCATGCCTCCGGCGTCGCCCAGCGTTTGCGAGGAGGCGGTCGGAATCGTGGTGACTTGTGCCGAAGTGGCGATCGCCGTCTCGACTGCGCGCTCGCCAAGCATGTCAGGGGGACCCACAATCGAGGGCGGCATCATTCCCGCACTGGATGAGAAGTCGTGGTCGGGGTCGAGGACGAGATGCTCGACTCGGCCCTCCACGAGTGCGCCGAAGGTCTCCTGGGCTCCGATCGTTGCCAGGCCACCTGCCTTGGCGCGTTCGCAGGCGAGCTCTATCAACGCCGTGGTCCGCTTGCGCCAGGCGTCCTCGATCAGCGGCTCGATCGCGTCCGCGATCACCGTCGGCTCCTCGCCGGCGAGGTTGAGGTCCGCCTCGGCGATCATGCGCTGGCTGACCTCTGCGGGCAGCGTCTCACGGAAGCGCGAGGCCACTTGGGTCTCGGACACGAGCACGATGCGCTCCCAGCCGAGCGTCTCGAGCCGCTTGGCCGTCTGGGCGGCGGCGGTTTCAAACAGCTGGTCTCGCTGCGCCTGCACCCGAGCCCGGTAGCGCTCCTCGTGTGAGGTGGTCAGCAGGCCCCGAGCGGGACTCCCGCCCGCCGTGCCCCCGAACGGCCGCCAATCCCCGAGGCTCAACTCGTAGGTCGACGGCTGCGGCTCGGTTGCCTCGGCCTGCTCGATCTGCACGAGGCGCACCAGATCGCCGGCGACCAGGATCACTCCGGTCCGCGCCCCTCGATCGGCGATGTCAACCAGCGGCGAGACAAACGGCTTGGTATCGGCCACCACCTTGTCGCCACGGAGCGGAAGCTGGAGGCTGAAGCGCTCCGAGTATTCGTCGCGGTCGAGGATCCATGCGACGCTGCGGGCGCGTCCGATCGGGCTGAGGTCGCCCAACTCCTGCTCGATGCGCCTGCGAAGAGCACGAAACGCGAGCCGATTGTCGCGGTCCTCGCCTGCCTCCAACCGCTTCGCGACCGCACCGAGACCATTACGCAGCGCGATCAGCCATGCCGGACTGCCGCCGATGTTGGCCGGATCTCGTGGATCGGTCCGCGCATGAACGCTGATGACAAGTCGCTTGGGGTCGGCGGTGGCCAGCTCGCGGAGCACCTCACGCGTGAGCATCGATCTCCAGTCAGACGAGTTGCGACACGCACGCTATCGCTCCGCCCCTCCCCACAGCACCCGCGACCTTGATGACCGAGCATCCGGCGCCGTTTGAGGACGGCCGTCCCGTAGCCTCACCGCATGGCGATCGAGACCTACAACTTCGACGATGACGGCGCGATCCCCAACTCGCCGCTCCCGGTGCTGGTCTATCACGACGTCCCCGCCGCCTCCGACGCGGCCTCGTGCGAAAGCCTGTTTGCGCAAAACCAGTGGCTCGGTGCGTGGCGCAACGGGATCTTCTCGTTTCACCACTTCCACTCGACCGCTCACGAGGTGCTCGGGATCGTCGCCGGCTCGGCATCGGTAGCGCTGGGCGGCCCGTGTGGGGAGATCGTGGAGGTGCGCCGTGGTGATGTCCTGGTCCTGCCGGCCGGCACCGGGCATCGCAACATGGGCTCCAGTGGCGACCTCCTGGTCGTCGGGGCCTATCCCGATGGGATGTCCTGGGACCTGAGGCGTGGCGACCCCGACGAGCACGACGAGGTGCTGGCGAACATTCGAGCCGTCCCTCTCCCCCGAACCGATCCGGTTCAGGGGGGCGGCGGGCCGCTCGGGCAGTTGTGGCGCCCGTCCGGGTAGGACAAGTCAGCCGAGCAGCTGTGTCGCCCCTGTCAGCAGGCAGATCACCGTCAACCGGCGCAGTAGAGTCCCGGCACCAGGTCCGCGAATGAGGAGGGCAAGATGGCGAGCCTGCTGGATCTGACCGTCCAGGGTGACGTCGGGACGATCACCGACGAGTCAAAGCTGCCGCAGATCAAGCTGATGACGCCGCTTGAGCTGTATCGGCTGTGGGAGCGACAGCACTGGGTCTCACACCAGATCGACCTGAGCACCGATCGGCGTCACTGGCAGGCGCTGAGCGAACGCGAGCGTGAGCAGATGCTGTACGGGCTGTCAGCCTTCTTCGTCGGTGAGGAACGGGTCACCAATCAGTTTTCGGGGCTCGTGCTGGCGGCGGAGGACAAGCACGAGGAGGCGTTTCTGCTCACTCAGCAGGTAGACGAGGCCCGTCACGCCCAGCACTTCAACCGCCTGTACGAGGAGGTCCTGGACTTCGACGGCGGGTTCGAGGACCGCGTTGCCCGGGCGCGCACGTACCTCACCGACGCCTACTTCGAGCTCTTCGATGGCCACCTGGTCGAGGACCACCGCAGGCTGCTCGCCGATCCCAGCAGTGTTGAAGCCAAGCTCGACTTCATCACCACTTATCACATGGTGATCGAGGGCACGCTGGCGTTGACTGGCCAGCACTTTCAGACCATGCGGCTGGAGCGCCGCGGGATCCTTCCGGGTCACCTGGAGGCGTTTAAGCGGATCGCCCGCGACGAGCACCGGCACGTCGCCTATGGGACCTGGTACCTCCAGCGTCGTGCACGCGATCCCGAGCTCGCCAAGCGTGTGCAGGAAAAGCTCGTGCAGACCCTGCCGGCCGCTGCCGGCGTAATCGTGCCCCCCGGCTTCGACGAAGACGAGGAGTACGAGTATCTGGGGGCCACGGCGCAAGAACGAAATGAGTTCGCCTACCGCGCGCTGTCGCGACGGCTGACGGTGATCGGGATAGGGCTGCCCGCGGTCACGGCGTAAGTCCGGCCGCCTGGGATCGGGGTCAGACAGCGAGCACTGGTCCCAGCCGCTGCTCCAAGGCGGCGCGCGGCAGTGCACCGACGATGCGATCGACCTCGTGTCCATCCCGGATCACGACCAGCAACGGAATCGACTGCGCTCCAAACCGGGTGGCAAGTCCGGGATTGGCGTCGACGTCGACCTTTACCACCTTGAGGTGCCCGGCGTGGCTCTTGGCGAGATCGGCCAGCACTGGGGAGATCATCCGGCAAGGACCGCACCATGCCGCCCAGAAATCGACCACCACCGGCACCGAGGCGGTCGTCTCCTCCGCAAACGTGCCGGCGTCGGCGTCGACCACCCACGGGAGCTCAGACTTACAGCGCGGGCATCGCGGCACGCCGTGAGCGATCGGACCGACGCGGTTGCGAGCGCCGCACGTGGGGCAGTCGATGATCGCCATCAGCTGATGGTAGAGCGCCTGGAGAGCGGTCAGTCCTGCTCGAGCGTGTCGAGCGCGATCGCCAACGCCTTGTCCCAGTAGCGGGCGCCGTGCTCGGCGCTTGCCTTGGCCGGGTTACCGATCACTCCGTTGCCGGCGATCGCCTGCACGCCCCGGTCGAAGATCGTCGCCAGCGCCGCCTGCGGATCGCCGGTATAGCCGGCCTGCGCTCGTTCGGGGTGGACCAGCTCGGGGTGGATCGCCTGAAGCATCGAGGTCTCCCATTCGCCCGCGTGAAGACCGCCGTCAGCCAGCGGGATGTCGTACTCGTCGGTGCCGAGCTGCGCGATCGCCAGCAATGCAGCGAGATCCGTCAGAGCCCGGATCTCGATTCCCTGTACCGGTCCGAGCTTCTCGAGCGCGGCCGCGAGCGGGTGGAAGTTTCCGCCGTGAGTCGGCAGCAACACGATGCGACGAAAGCCGCTGCGGGCGGCTGACCTCACGACGTCGGCGACGATCCCGTGAAATGTCTCCTCCGACAGCGACAGCGTGCCGGCAAACCCGAGGTGGTGCTCTGAGCAGCCGATCCTGACGGTCGGAGCGACGAACGCGCCGAGGCGGTCTGCCACGAGCCATGCGAGGTGATCACCGATCAGCGCGTCGGTGGCCAGCGGCATGTGCGGCCCGTGCTGCTCGGTGGCGCCAAACGCGACGATCACCTGGTCACGCCCCGCATCCTGCTCTGCCTTCACCTCGGGCCAGGTCATCCGATCGAGCTCGAGCGCGCCCATACCGCCTCCGTTCGCAAGTTGCCGTGCGCGCCAGCCTAACGCGTCAACGACCTGCGATCCCGGCGCCGGGAACGCTCTCCACGCACCCCTTCATGCGGTGTACGTGCGCTGCTGCGGGTTGTGTCTACGATCAGGGGACGAGCCCAGCAAGGTCCCCCTATGACGGCGAGCGTTGGCCCGCCAAGTACGTATCGAGCAACGGCGCCTCGGCCGGTGTCTGGACCGAGAAGGCCCGCCGACTGGTCGCCCTGGGCTACATCACAGCGATTGCGTTGCCGGTGATCGGATTGATCGTGGGGATCGTGGTGGTCATGCGTCCGGCAAAGGCGATCTCGAAGCACGGCGTGTGGATCATCGTGCTCAGCATCCTCGCGTCGATCGCGTGGATCCTGGTGTTGTCCTCCGGTGCGCTGACCTCGACGAACAACGAGCTCAGCTGACCGATCGCGGTCGAGCTCTGAGTACGTGGCATCCGCTCGACACCGAGCGGTAGCGTTGCCGCCGGTGCCGCTCACTGCCAATCCGCCCCTCACCCGCCGGTTCAATGTCAGGGTCCCGGTGCGGGGTGGGATCACCCTGGCCGCCGATCTGGTGTTGCCGGCGCAGCGCCCGGCGCCCGCGGTCGTGATGCGTACCCCCTATGGCCGCGGCGGCGAGCTCGCCACGACCCGCGCCGACACATTCGCGAACGCCGGCTACGCGGCGGTGTGGGTCGACGTGCGGGGCCGCGGTGACTCAGACGGAATGTTTGAGCCGTACCGCAACGATGGCCCGGATGGGTCCACGATCCCGGGCGGCCGGTGCCGTTCATCACCGCTGCGTCGTCGGCGCAGATCGGTGGTCCCGACGACTACGCCGGCGTGGAGACTCGTGGTGACGTGCTGGTGTACACCGGCGAAGTGCTGACCGAACCGTTGGATGTGATCGGACCGGTCCGTCTCGTCGCGCACGTGGCCACCTCGGCCAACGACACCGACGTCGCCGCAAAGCTGCTCGACGTGCACCCAAACGGCTTCGCGCAACGGCTCTGCGACGGGGTGGTGCGGCTGCGTTACCGCGAGGGACACGAGCGCGCCGTGCTGGTGCAACCGGGCACCGTGTACGAGGTCGAGGTGGTGATGTGGGATACCGCGCAGCGGTTTTTGCCGGGCCACCGGATACGGCTGGAAGTCGCCTCCTCGGCGTACCCCAAGTTCGCTCCCAACCTGGGTACCGGCGGGGACGAGGCCCAGGCCACCGAAGGGATCATCGCGCACAACGTGTTGCACCACGACGCGCTCCGAGCGTCTCGCCTCGTGCTCCCGATCTTGACTGCAACGAAGTCTTGAGTGGGGGAGCCCAGCGGATGGGGGATCCAGAAGACCGACTCTCAGATGCCGAGCGCGAGCAGACGGTGGCGTGGTTGCAAGACCATCTGCTCGCAGGGCGGCTGACCCTGGAGGAGTTTTCAGAGCGCGTCGAGCAGGCCTACTCCGCCCGAGTCCAAGCTGACCTCGACCAGATTCGCTCCGGCCTGCCGTCAGCTCGCGACCAGCCGGCGGTCGGGTCTCGGCGCCGTCCCACGCGCCTCACGGGCGCCCTGCTCGCTCGCGTGGTCAAGCGCGGACGACTCCAGCTGCGCCGCTGGACCCTCGCCGGCGGAGCGTTCTGCGATGTGGATCTCGATCTTCGCCAAGCCGAGATACACGGCCCCCGAACCACCGTCGCGGTTCTCGTCGCGTTCGGCAACGTCGACGTGTACGTGCCCGAGAGCATCAACGTCACAGTGAGCGGTCTAACCCTGGGCGGCCATCGGCGCGAGTGGGGCCAGGACGTCGAGCGAGCCTCCTCACCGGACCTCTCCGTGCGAGCTATCTCTCTGTTTGGCACCGTCGATGTGTGGCGGGTCCCGGCGGACCTGACCGGTGGGTACGGGGAGATCTTCCGTCGGCTGGAGGGCCGCCAGCGCGAGCTGCCACCCGGAGAGCATCGACGTTGACCAACGAGAGCGGGCCGAGACACCGGCGTCCGGACGCCCAAGCTGCGCTACCGCTACGGTGCTCTGCGTGGACCAGCTCGGTGGGTTACAGGTTCCCGAAACGCTCCCTGAGGTGTGCCGCCCGGCGCGCCTCGCACTCCTCGTCTACGACATGCAGGTGGGGATCCTGCAGCAGATCAGCGATCGCGAGCAGGTGATCGAGAACGTCCGCCAGGTGCTCGAAACAGCCCGTGCTGCCGGCGTGCGGACGTTCTTTACGCGGCACATCACGTTGCCCGTGGAGTTGATGGGCACGGCCCAGCTGCGAATGTGGCGTGCGTGGCAGCGCGTCGAGCGTCTCGAGGATGTGCGCTCGCCATTTCCGCCCAGCGCGCCCCAGACCCAGATCATTCCCGAGCTCGCCCCCACCGAGCGCGAGGCGGTGCTCGACAAGCTCACGCTGTCGGCGTTTGCCGGCACTCCGCTCGAGCTCGCGCTGCGCGGCTGCGAGATCAACGCCGTGGCCGTCGTCGGCGTGGCGACCGAGATCGGGATCGAGCCCACCGTCCGGCACGCCGGGGATCTGGGCTTTGTGCCGGTGGTGATAACCGATGCCTGTGCGCCCGGTGACGCCGCCGCCGGAGCTCGCTCGCTGCAGACGCTGCGCTTCCTCGGTGAGGCGCTGCTGACCGACGTGGCGGGGTTCCGTGCGGCAGTGGCCGGGACGTAGGTCCCGCGGGCCAAGGGGCTGCTGCGCTTGGTTTGGGTGACGTCGCGCGTGCTTGGACTACGCCGCGCGCGCAGCGGCGGAACTCGCCCGCGAGCCGGCGTGGGGCGCGACGCGAGCGACGGGGTCGTAGATCACCTCGGTCCCCGCCAGACGATCGTGCCAGGCTCGGCGAGAAGGGTTTCGCAGAATCGCGAACTCTCCCAGCCCCAACGGCACGACGCTCAGAATCAGCGCGAGCACGCGCCGAGTGGCGCAGCCCAGCGTGACATCGTGCGAGCCGTTCTGAGTCAGGCGGATGGAGAGGAAACGCATCCCCGGGGTCTGGCCGGCCAAGGCCCAGAAGGTGGCCAGGATCCCGCCGGCGGCGATGAACCCAAGCGTCCCGAGCACGATCCCCGCGGCGAGCGACAGCTGTCCCCCGAAGGCAAACGGGATCACCGATGCGACCACGGTCGAAGCGATCGAATAGGCCAAGAACAACAGGCCGAAATCGATCCCCGCCGACAACAGCCGGGTGGCCAGCCCGGCCTGGTTGGTCTCCGAGTCGGGCTCGCGGTGGCGCACGATCCGCTCCAGCGCGTCGTCCAGAGCCTCGGTGAGCCTGGTGAGGCGAACCCCGATGTCGGTGATCAGGCCGGCGCTCTGCGCCGCGATCGCATCCCGAAGCTCGGGAGCGCCCGCGATCCGCTCCACCAGCATCTGGACCTGCTCGCTCTCGAGAACCTCGGCCCACACCTGCTCGGCGACCTCGGAGTCGAGCGCTCGCCGCACCAGCTGAACGACCTCCTCGCCGTCGAGCTCCGCGGTCACCTTCTGACTCTCCATCGCTCGCTCGATCGCCCGGCCGATGGCGGGACTTTGCAGCGCACGCACGATCGCTTCTTCAACGGCCTCGTCGAGCGCGCGGTCCACACCGGTCGCGCGTGCAACCCGCTCAGCACCCTTCGCGCCGGCCGTCAACAGGCGGGCGACCGGTGGCTTGCCAGCACCTGACTCCACGGTCGTGTCATTATCACGCGGCAAGCGCGACCGCTCGCAACCGTGCGACCGCGTGATCGGATGCGAGTACTCGTAATTGGCGCCGCGGGAATGCTCGGAAGAAAGCTCGTCGCGCGACTGGCGCACGATGCAGTGCTCGGCTCTGAGCCGATCTCGAAGCTGCTGCTGCTCGACCTCGTGCCGGCCGAGCCTGCACAAGCGCCCACCTTCGAAGTCCAGACGGTGGTGGCTGACATCGCCCGGCCCGGGGTCGCACAGGATGCGCTGTCCGAACGACCCGAGGTGATCTTCGACCTGGCTGCCGTCGTCTCCGGCGAAGCCGAGACCGACTTCGACAAGGGCTATCGCGTGAATCTCGACGCCACCCGCTCGCTGCTGGAGGCCGTGCGCGCCGTGGGTGGCGGCTACCGGCCCCGTCTGGTGTTCAGCTCTTCGATCGCGGTCTTCGGGCCGCCGTTTCCAGATGTCATCGGCGATGACCACCTCGCCGCGCCCGCGACGAGCTACGGGACCCAGAAAGCGATCGCCGAGCTACTGCTTTGCGACTACACCCGTCGTGGGTTCCTGGACGGCGTAGCCATTCGCCTGCCGACGATCTGCGTACGGCCGGGTGGGCCGAATCTGGCAGCGTCGGGCTTCTTTTCGAGCATCATTCGCGAGCCCTTGAACGGCCACCCCGCCGTGCTTCCCGTATCGGAGGACGTACGCCATTGGTTTGCGTCTCCCCGGGCGGCGGTGGGGTTCCTCGTTCACGCGGCGAGCATCGAGAGCCGGCTGATCGGCGAGCCCCGATGCCTGACGATGCCCGGTGTATCGGCGACCGTGGCGATGGAGATCGAAGCCTTGCGGCGCGCCGCCGGTGATCGCGCCGTGTCGCTGATCACACGCCAAGACGACGAGACGATCGCCCGCATGGTTGCCTCCTGGCCACGGGCGTTCGATGCCCGCCGTGCGCAGGCGCTGGGATTCCGTGCCGAGGAGGATTTCGACGAGATCGTCCGCGTGTACATCGACGACGAGCTGGGCGGCGCGATCGACGCCGGGAGCGGATCAGACCGGCGTGCCTAGCGGTGGGGACAGATATGGAAAGCGCGGGGACATGATCGTCCATGTCGATCAGCCGTTCAACGCGGAAACCGGACCCGAGGCCCTGGGTCGAAGTTCGCTGACCGCTACTGACGCGTTCTATGTGCGTGGGCATGGCCCGGTGCCGGAGATCGATCCCGCGGCCTGGCGGTTGCGCGTGCACGGGCTGGTGCAACGAGAGCTGCTGCTTTCGCTGACTGCCCTGCGCGAGGCGTTTGCAGAGCAGGAGGTCACCGCGACGCTGCAGTGCGCAGGCAATCGACGAGCCGGGCTGATGGCAATCCGCGACATTCCCGGTGAGGCGCCGTGGGGTCCGGGCGCGACGGGCACCGCGGTGTGGACGGGTGTCGCGCTCGCCGACGTGCTCGCGCTCGCCGACCCGCTGCCCGAGGCCTCACACGTCGCTTTTGAAGGCGCCGATCTCTGCTCTGAGGCCAGTCCGCCCCAGCGCTTCGGCGGTTCGATCCCGCTCTACAAGGCCCACCGGCCCGAGGTCCTGCTGGCCTGGGCGATGAACGGGGAGGCACTGCCGCTCGTTCACGGCGCGCCCGTGCGCACGGTCGTTCCCGGGTACATCGGAGCGCGCTCGGTGAAATGGCTGCAGCAAATCGAGGTCCGGTCAGAGCCGTGGCGAGGACACTTTCAGGACGTCCTCTATCGACTGCTCCCTGACGGGGACACCCCCAGTCCGGGCGCAGGAATGCCGCTCGGGCTGGTGGCGCTCAACTCCGACGTTTTGTCACCGGTCGATGGCGCGACCGTCCCGGCAGGGCCGCTCGAGGTACGCGGCTACGCGTTCGCCGGCGGGGACCGACACGTCACGCGCGTCGACGTCTCCCTGGACGGCGGCGCGAACTGGTCGCAGGCCGAGCTGCTGGAGGATCTCGGCCGCTGGGCCTGGCGCCACTGGCGGATCACGCTCCAGCTCGCTCCGGGAGAGCACGAGATCGTCGTCCGGGCCTGGGACTCCTCGGCGGCCACCCAGCCCGAGGACGAGGCCGCGCTCTGGAACCCGAAGGGCTACGTCAACAACGCCCGCCCGCGGGTCCGCGTACGGGCATTAGAGTGAGCCTCCGTGTCTGCTGAGCTGATGCGAAAGGACCTGACCGAGCAGGCTGCCCTGGTCCGCAACGGGGAGGTGTCGGCGCTGGAGCTGGTGGACGCCGCGATCGCTGCATTGGAGGGGGCGCCCGAGCTCAACGTGCTCGTCCACCGCGAGTTTGATGCCGCGCGCGAGGCCGCTGCTGGCCCGCTCGGCGAGGGTCCACTGGCGGGCGTCCCGTTCCTGCTCAAGGATCTTGCCGAGCCCCAGAAGGGGCTGCCGGAGCGAATGGGTTCGCGCGCGCTGCGTGACCATGTGGCGACGGAGACCGCCTGGACCGTTGAGCGGTATCTCGCCGCGGGGCTGATCATCTGCGGCCGCACGAACACGCCGGAGTTCGGCAATCACTGTGCCACCGAGCCGGCGCTGTCTGGACCGACTCTGAACCCGTGGAACCCAGATGTCTCGCCGGGCGGGTCGAGTGGCGGCTCGGCGGCCGCGGTCGCCGCCGGACTGATCGGCGCGGCCTCGGGCGGTGACGGCACCGGCTCGATCCGGATGCCGTCCTCGTGCTGTGGGTTGGTGGGGCTCAAACCGCGCCGTGGCCGCAGCTCGTTCGCACCGTCGGCAGGGCAGATGCTCGATGGGCTGGTGAACAAGCACGCGCTCACGCGGACCGTGCGTGACACCGCGCTGCTGCTGGACGTGACGGCCGGATCGGCGCCGGGCGACCCCTATACGGCGCCTTCGCCACCGCGTCCATTCGTCAGCGAGGTCGGCGCCGATCCGGGCAGATTGCGCGTGATGCACGCTGAGCGGCCGCCGTTCCCGGGCCGGGTCGACGCGCGGGTTCAGGAAGTGGCCGACCGCGCCGCCCGAGCGCTGGAGGCGCTCGGCCACGACGTCTCACCTGGAGCTCCGCAGCTCGACGCAGAAGTCGTGCGCCATGCGATCTCCGTGATCCACGCCGTTGATAACGCCGGGACCTTCGGATGGCTGACCCAGGAACTTGGACGCCCTCCCGAGCCCGATGAGCTCGAACCGGTCACGTGGGACATGCTGCGCGAGGGGCTCGAGCTCGCTGCCGTCGCTCACGCGTCAGCGATCGACGATCTCCACGCTCAGACGCGTCGAGCGGCGGTTGCCTTTGAGTCCGGCGACCTGCTGCTGTGCCCGACGCTCAACGCGCTGCCACCGCCCCCGGGATCGCTGTCGGTGTCGCGGGGCAGCGTCGATGCGTTCTTCGACGTCGAGTTCGCCGCGACGGGCTGGACCGCGGTGGCCAACGCCACCGGTTGGGCGGCGATCTCGCTGCCACTCGGCGAGGTCGAGGGACTGCCGGTGGGCGTGCAGTTGCTGGCGCCCGACGAAGCGGTCCTGCTGCGGGTGGCCGCGCAGCTGGAGTTGGCGATGCCCTGGTCAGACCGCCATCCGGCCGCCTACGCCTGAGGCGCATACGCCGGGGGCGCACCGCGCGGCGCTCGGCGCGCGTCGCTCGGCATTCCGACGCCGCGGGCCCGGTCGCGCCGGCGAACGATCAGCGGGACGCCGTTGCGCGGTCCGATCGTCGGCATCTGGCGGGTCTGAAGCCTGTAGCTGGGCTCGAGCTCGAAGTCAAACTGCCGCAAAAGAGCGCTCGCGATCGCCTTCACCTCGAGCTTGCCGAACCGCATGCCGATGCAGATCCGCGAGCCGGCGCCGAACGGCACGTAGGCGCCCCTGGGCAGCGCCGCCTTCGCCGCCGGCGTGAAGCGCTCTGGCCGGAATTCCTCGGGCTCTGCGAACACGTGCGGCAGATGATGCGAGACCCAAGAGCTGTAGTTGACGTAGGCGCTGCCCGGGACCATCTGGCCCGCGAACTCGTAGGTCCTGATCGATTTGCGCGCGCCGATCCAGGCGGGCGGATACATCCGCAGCGTCTCGTCCTGGACCATCTCGAGCAGCTCGAGCTTCCCGCTCATCAGGACCTCGGCGTCGGGGCGCTCGCCGCCGAGCACGCGGTCCTGCTCGTCGCGCAGCGCGGCGGCGATCTCGGGGTGGCGCGCCAGCTCATAGAACATAAAGCCGATCGTCGATGTCGTCGTGTCATGACCGGCGAACAACAGGGTCATCACTTCGTCGCGGATCTGCTCGTCGTTGAGGCGGTTGCCATCCTCGTCGGTCGCGTCGATCAGCAGGCTGAGCACGTCCTCGCCGCGCTCGCCGCTTCGCCGGCGACGCCCGATCTCCTCGAAGATGACGCCGTCGAGCGCGCGCCGGGCCTTCTGCATCTGGGAGAACGGACTTCGTGGGCCCCGCAGCACCTGCAGCCAGTAGGCGTGGGCCCAGAAGCCGAGCCCCTGCTCGAAGTTGCGCGCGACGTCCAGCCGCGCGTCGGCGGCGTCGGGATCAAATCCGAACAGCGCCCGCATGGCGATCCGCAAGGCGAGCCGCCGCGTCCAGCGATAGATGTCGATTCGCGCGCCGTCGCCCCAGCGGTCCAGGGCACGGTCGATCTCCGTGTTCATCGTGGCAAGCGCGGCGGCGATCGTCTCGTGGTGGAACGCGGGCAGCATGATTCGCCGCGAGCGGTGGTGAAACTCCCCGTCGATCGTCAACAGCCCGTCTCCCAGCAGCGCCGTCAGGTCGCCCATGTGCCCCTCGCGGTAGGTGAAGTTGGCCGCGTGCGAGACGAGCATGTAGTGATTTGCCTCGGGGCCGATCATGAACACGCTGTTGCCGTGAAAGACGCGCATCGTGAACACCGGGCCAAAGCGCTCGTAGGCGTCCAGCAATGCGGGCAGCGGATGGTGTGCGAAGGCGCGTGTGCGCCCGATGCTGAACCTCTTCTCCCCGGGCGGAAAGGGAACCTCGACACGCCGCTCGGAGAGCAGGTCGTTCGACAGGCGCCGCACCGGATTGAAGGACATCGGCGTTGGACCCACGAGTCCCATGAGGCGAAGCGTACCCGGCGCCGTGCGCCGCCCCTACCGAACCTCAGGCCTGCAGGCTGAAGGGCGGATAGCGGTCGGTGATCAAAAGAAACATGTACGCCGCGACACGGTTGTGCCAGCGCAGCACGCCTTCGATGAACTCAAACAGGGAACGGGGATAGCGGCCGGAAAACAGAATCGCAAACCAGGCGAGGATGGCCGCGATCACCGCCCCGATCTCGAGGAAGAACAGCACGATGTAATGGGGGATCGCCAGCAGCCACTTGACGAGCGGCATGCCGCGGCCGAGGTCGCGCTGGGCGTCGGGATAGGGGAAGTCCAGGCGGACTGCCTGCTCCTCGTCCGTCGAGGGATAGCGGTCGTCCATCAGCGCAAAGTAGGCCACGACCCGGTTGCTGAAGCGAGCCAGCTGCAGGTTCCAGTCATACCACCAGCGCGGGTATTTCTTGCGGAACAGCAGCATCAGCAGCACTGGGATGAACAGGATCCCGATGCCACCGCCGGCGTAGCTGACGCCGGTGCCTCCGGCATTGCTCTCAAAGCTGCCGCCCTCGATCGTCGCCAGCAGGATCGCGATCGGGATGATGGTGATGATCCGCAGCGCCGTGCTCAGGCGGTCCAGGCTGCGGTCGGGATAGTCAACCGAGAACGTGAGCGGGTAGTTGTGGCGACCAGCCGGTGGATATGCACCGCCCGCGCCCGGTCCTGGCATCTCCCCTGAGCCTTCCATTGCCCGGCTTTCGGCGCGCACAGTCAATTTCCTGCTGCAGCGGGGGCCCGGTGCGCAGGTGTGGATCGAACGGGTCTGGGCCTACAGGAAGCGCAACCGCGACACCCACCCGCTGCAGCTACCGGGCAGCGCCGCCGGTGCCGGTGATGCCCTCGATGTGCCAGGCGATCGGATAGTTGACGATCGGGATGAAACTCACGCCAACGGCGTCGGCGTCGCGACGAGCGTCGACGATCATCTCCTTGAGCGTGCTCATCTGCTCGGCGTGGTCGTTGCTCTGCCAGACGCTCACGTGGACCATCGATCCCTCGTCTGAGGCGCCGGCGTAGTAGCTGATCAGGCCGTCGAGCTGCCTGATTGCCGGAATCAGGTAAGCGCCGGTGTCACGCGTCATCTGCTCGACCTCGGCGAACCGGACGCGGTCGAAGTTTCCGCGCGAGACTCGGATCACGGCGCCGTGGGGGATCGATGTTGCAGCCAATGTTTCCTCCAGTTCGTGTGTCGGGTTTGAATGAACGCCGACGAGTATAATATATTTCGATACGGAATCGTAATGTAATTGAACGTTGGTGCCATATGCCAAGAGCCGCAGCTAAGCCCGGCCGGGGAAGCAGGAAACGGCCGGCGTCGGGCTCACCGGCCCCGCAAACAGCAGCCCGACGGCCGGGCCGGCCCCGCGATGCCCGGCTCGACGCAGCCATCGTCGAGGCGGCCGAGCGGCAACTGGAAGAGAGGGGTTACGCGGGGATGTCGTTAGAGTCAGTGGCGGCCGCTGCCGGCACTACCGTTCCCAGCCTCCGTCGCAGGTACCCCAGCAAGGCAGCGTTAGCCGCGGCAGTCATCGATTCGCTGCGGATGCAGCAGTGGCCTGATCCCACCGCCAGCCCACGCGACGACGCGCTGGCGATCCTGGAGAACTTTCAGCGCAACCTCCGGCGGCCGCATGCGATGGCCACACTAGGGTCGATGCTCTCAGAGGAGCACCGTAACCCTGCCCTACTGGCACGGTTTCGGACGCACCTGGTGCAACCACGGCGCGCGATGCTGCGTGAGGCTCTGGCCGCGGGGATCGACGCGGGACAGCTCCCCGCCCCCCTCGATGTCGACGCCGCCGCCAACATGCTGATCGGCTCCTTCTACGCCCGCTACATCAGCGGTGATCCGATCCGAACCGACTGGGCGCGGCGAGTCCTCGCCTGCCTCTGGCCTCAGAGCCCGTGAGGTATGCGGCTCGGCCAAGGCCGGCGCAAGCCCGAAGGGCTGCCCGACGTCCGACGATTTGCCGTGATGTCGATTTCGGCCCGGTGCGTTCGTGTAGAGGGTGAGAGGCCGTCACTGGGGCGGTCCGGCAAGCACCCCCGGGCAGCATGTGCTGATCTGCCGGGAGCGAAAGGAGTAGGAGCGACCATGAAGCAGTACCTGCTGAGCATCTATCAACCAGACGTCGATCCGCCGCCGCCCGACGAGCTCGAGGAAGTGATGCGTAACGTGCGGGCGGTGAGGAACGAGATGCGTGCCGCGGGCGCGTGGGTGTTCTCGGGCGGGCTGCACGCGCCAAGCACCGCGACGGTGATCAATCCCCGCGAGGAGACGATCCCCATGACTGACGGGCCCTACGTCGAGGGCAAGGAGCACATCGGCGGCCTGACGATCATCAAGACGAGCGGCCTCGACGATGCGCTCGCCTGGGGGCGAAAGCTCGCCCAGGCAACGACGCTGCCGATCGAGGTGCGGCCATTTCAGGGCGAGCCCGAGGAGTGACGGCCCGTGCCGGCCGTCACCCATACGGAGATCGAGTCCGTCTTTCGCGAGCAGTACGGGCGGGCGGTTGCGGTCCTGGCTCGCGTGTTCGGCGATCTCGACATCGCCGAGGAAGCGGTTCAGGACGCGTTCGCCACGGCGGTTGCGCGCTGGCCCGAGCGGGGCATGCCTGCGGCGCCGGCGGGCTGGATCATCACCACCGCTCGCAATCGCGCGATCGATCGCCTGCGACGCGAATCATGGCGCGACGACCGTCACGCCCAGGCGGCGCTGGTGCACGCGCGCAACGAGCCAGCCGAGGAGGGTGCTGTGCAAGACGATCGTCTGCGGCTGATCTTCACCTGCTGTCACCCGTCGCTGAGCAGAGGCGCCCAGGTCGCGCTGACGCTCCGCTTGCTGGGCGGCCTGAGCACGCCGGAGATCGCACGCGCCTTCCTGGTGCCCGAGTCAACCATGGCGCAACGACTGGTTCGCGCCAAGGCCAAGATCCGCGACGCCGGGATCCCCTACCGCGTTCCGAGCGAGGCGGACCTGCCCGAGCGCCTTGCATCCGTGCTGGCGGTCGTCTACCTGATCTTCAACGAAGGCTACGCCGCCAGCTCAGGCGACCGGCTGATCCGCGAGGAACTCGCGAAGGAAGCGATCCGCCTTGGGCGCCTCCTCGCCGAGCTCATGCCCGACGAGCCCGAGGCGCTGGGGCTGCTGGCCCTGATGCTGCTCGAACACTCGCGCAGCGCCGCGCGGACAACGGGCGATGGTGAGCTCGTGCCGCTCCCCGAACAGGACCGCCGCCTCTGGGACCGCGACCTGATCGAAGAGGGACAGGCACTCACGAGGCGCTGCCTGCGGCGAAACCAGCCCGGCCCCTACCAGATCCAGGCCGCGATCAACGCGGTCCACAGCGACGCCTCCACCTCAGCCGAGACCGACTGGCGCCAGATCCTTGCCCTCTACGACCAGCTCCTGTCAGTGACCCCGACCACGATCGTGGCGCTGAACCGCGCCGTGGCCGTGGCCGAGGTACACGGCCCAGAAAGAGCGCTTGAGCTGATAGCCGAGCTGCCGCTGCAGCGCTATTACCTCTTCCACGCGATCCGTGCCGACCTCCTTCGCCGCCTGGGCCAGGCAGACCGAGCCGCCGCCGCTTACCAAGCCGCAATCGAGCGCACCAGCAACGCCGCCGAGATCGCCTTCCTCAACAACCGAATGCAGGCGGTCAGCCAGCCCAGCGCCGCCGACTGAGGAGCGCCGTGGAGCTGGCTCGCGCGGCTGCTCGCGCTAGAGGCTTGATTCAGCCCTCGTCGGCGCGCCGTTTGATCCGGCCCTCGTCTGCGGGCCACTCTTCGCTGCCGAGAAACCCACCAGCCGGCCCCGCTGCTCGTCATAGAGCTTGAGGCGCAGCGTGCGAATTCCGTCCCACAAGCTCAGGGTCGGGACGTCGTGGAACAGCGGATTATCGTCGTGCGCGCGCTGGAGGTTGTAGTTGGGGATGCGCGGGCTCAGATGATGCACATGGTGCAGTCCGATGTTGCCGGTGAAGAACTGAAGCACCTTCGGCAGTTTCAGGTACGAACTGCCGCGAAGGGCGGACGCCGGGTAGTTCCAGGTGTCGTGACGCTCCCAGTAGACATCCTCGAACTGGTGTTGCACGTAGAAGAGCCAGATGCCCGCCGCGCCGGCGAGCATGGCAGGCGGCAATTGCACGAGCAGCACCGCCCTCCAGCCGAACAGCGCGCACAGCGCGCCGATCAGGACGACCAGCGCAACATCGGTGGCGACGATCTTGCGCCAGAAACGCCGGCGCGCCCATCCCGGCACGAGCCGGGGTTCCAGCATCATGGCCCACAACGGACCAATGACGAGCATCACGAACGGGTTGCGCATCAGCCGATAGCCGAGCCGACCCGACCGGGAGAGCCCACGGTACTCCGCCACCGTTAGGGTGTCGACATCACCCATGCCGCGATGGTCGAGATCGCCGGCCGTGGCGTGGTGGATGGCGTGCTCGTGCCGCCACAAGTGAAACGGGGTAAACACGATCACGCCGCACGCCACGCCGACCCACTTGTTCGCGCTGCGGCTGGGGAAGAATGAGCCGTGCGTGCAGTCGTGAAAGACGATGAAGGTGCGCAGCAAAAAGCCGGCGGACGGCAACGCGAACACCAGCACGAACAGATAGGAGACCGGGAGCAGCGCGTATGTCGCTGCGGTCAGCGCGAGGTACGAAACGACGGAGGTGGCGATATCCAGCACACCGCGCCCGATGCGGGGTTCGGCGTACGGCGCCAGACGCTCTCGCCAGAACGACGGCCCGAGCGCGTCAATTTGGTCCACATCACTTCGCGATGCCTGTAGCACGGCCACTCCTAACGGGAATACGTTGCCTGCTGCAACGCCCCCGTGTGCCGCCGTAAGGCCGCCGCGGACGCGCGCCATGTGCGTCTTGATCTGATGGACCCCAGGCACGCTGCCGCAGCAGGGCAATCGCACCCAGCGTCCAACTCCGGCGACTCTACTCCCTTTCACTCTGCACCGCAGGAGACCCTGATCTCGCGGCATTGTCCGGCCGACGGCGCGCGGGCCTGATCTCGCGCCAGCTCCGCCATTAGGATCCGGAGCCATGGCTGGACGCAAGGAGCTCGATTTCAGCTACTCGTTGACCGATCGCGTGATCCGCCTCGCCTTGGGGGAGCTCGCGGACTTCAGCGGAGCCAAGTACGACGGCGACTTCTCGCTGACCCTCGAACAGGCTCAGCGACGCAAGCACCACTACGTGGCCGAGCAGATCGGGATCGAGCCAGGACGACGGATCCTCGATCTGGGCTGCGGCTGGGGTGGGCTGCTCAACTTCGTCCGCAGCGTCGGCGCAAAAGGAGTCGGCGTGACCCTGTCCTCGGCACAGGTTGCCGCCTGCCGTCGCCACGGCCTCGACGTCCATCTCTATGACGCGCGCGAAGTGGTCCGCGAGAGCTTCGGCCCGTTCGATGCGGTCGCGAGCCTCGGGGCCTTTGAGCACTTCTGCTCTCCGGACGATTACCGGGAGGGGCGCCAGGAGGAGATCTATCGCCGCCTCTTTGCCCACGTCGCCGACATGCTGCCCGAAAAGGGCAGGTTCTACCTGCAGACGATGGTGTTCGGGCGCAACATGATTGACGTGGATGAGATCGATCGCGATGCCCCGCGGGAGTCCGATGCGTGGTATCTCGCGATCATGGGGGCGGCGTTCCCGGGCTCCTTCCTTCCCTTCGGCAAGGAGCAGATCAAGCGCTGCGCCGACCCCTACTTCCGCCTGGTGTCCGCCGAGAGCGGCCGCCTCGATTACATCGAAACAATCCGCCAGTGGGACATGCGGACCGAGTCGTGGAATCCCAGGATGGCGTTGCTCAAGCTTCGACTGCTCCCCCGCTGGCTCACGAGCCCCGACTTCCGCTTCGCCTACACCTCGGGTGTCAGCTCCAACAGCGTTTGCTTCGAGCGCGAGCTGCTAGACCACTATCGGCTCGTGCTCGAGAAGACGTGACGGCACGCTCCCTTACCCCACTGCCCGCCGGCGAGTGACCGCCACCTGGAAGCTGTCGAGCAGCGCATCCATACCAGCTCGAACCGCATGGCCGGCAGCCGGTCCGAGGTACACCTCGAGCTGGAACATCGATCCGCCCTCGTCGAAGTCACTCCACCAGCTGGGCCGCCCTGGACCCTCGACGCACGCGTGCCCGGCCTGGCGGTGGAGGCGGCCCAACTCGTGTGCGAGCGTCGTGGCGAAGCGGGGATCTTCCTGCCCGACGTAGAACCTGGCCGGACGGTGCGGCAGGACCCCACGCCCCTGGTCCGCGGGGTTCTCAGGCAGCGGGAACTCCCACACGAACACCAGCGCCCCCGCCCGCGGGAAGTTGCGGATGTCCGGCTCCTCGCACCACACCCCGCAGTTGCGGTAGTTCGGCTTCGCACACGGACATGGGTGGCGGGCGAAAGCCACCGGGAATGACGCCACCAGCCCCGCCTGGGCCCCCCGACGAGGCCGTGCGCTGGTCACGACCACCCTGCGGAGCAGATGCCAGCTAGCCGGCACGCGGAGGCTGACGCCTCCACCGGCGGACATGCGCGCGGGGCTCGGGCGTCGCCCACCGCTCACCGACGCGGCGACCGCTGCCGCGCTGAGCAACGCGACGGCGGTCACCAGGACAATCGCAAGCCGGCGCACGTTCCTGCTACGCAGCCAGCCTTGCCAGAGGTCCCTCGCTCACCTGGACGATACGAGCCTTGAAAGGCGCCCATCGTCTATGGCCAGCCCCGATGAGTCCGGCCAGCGCTTACGGTCTGAGGCTATAAAGCGACGAGGAGGAGAACCGATGGGCAAGGTAGTCGTATCGCAGTTCATCACCGTTGATGGCGTTGTCGAGGATCCGGGCGGATCCGAGCAGTCGCCGTGGGGCGGCTGGGCGTTTCAGTTCGATCGCGGCGCCGAGGGCGACCAGTTCAAGCTCGACGAGGTGATGGCGGCCCAGGCGCTGCTGCTGGGCCGTCGCACCTACGAGGGCTTCGCCGAGGCCTGGCCGTCGCGCGAGGGTGAGTTCGCCGACAAGTTCAACCAAATGCCGAAGTACGTCGTCTCGTCGACGCTCGAGAGTCCCCCCTGGAACAACACGACGGTCGTCGGAACCGACGTGGCGGCCGCGGTCGAGCGCATCAAGGGGGAGGTCGAGGGCGACATCCTGGTCAACGGCAGCGTCCAGTTGGTCGCCGAGCTGATCGATCGCGACCTCGTGGACGAGCTGCGCTTGATGGTGTTCCCGACCATCATCAGTGGGGGCCGGCGTCTATTTCCAGACGGCGAGGGTCCTCATCCGCTGCGGCTGATCGAGTCGCGTCAGGCCGGGGAGACGCTGATCACGATCTATGAGCCTGTCCGCGAGAGCCGGTGAGGCGCATGCCGACCGCCGAGCCCGTGCGGGGAGCAAACGGTAGCTTGACGCGCAAACCCGGGACACTTGACGAACAGGATGGGGAGCGCCGACACGACCACGGACCCGCGAGCCTGGGCGGCCGCGAAGCCGTCTGGGCTTCGACGGTACGTCCCGATCCTGCGCTGGCTGCCGGCGTACGATCGGCGGCTGCTGCGCTTCGATGTCGTCGCCGGGGCGACCGTCTGGGGTCTTCTGGTGCCGGAGTCGATCGCTTACGCGGGGCTGGCGGGGCTCGCGCCGCAGGCGGGGCTGTACACGCTGCTGGTCACGCTGGCTGCCTACGCCGTGTTCGGGACCAGCCGGCATCTGGTCGCCGCGGCGACGTCGGCCGCGGCCGTGCTGCTCGCCTCCTCGGTCGGTCCCCTCGCGCACGGCGACGCCGCTCACTACGCGACCGACGGCGCGGCGCTGGTGATCTTCTGCGGCGGGCTGTTCCTGGTCGCGGGTGTGCTGCGGCTGGGGTTCGTGGCGCAGTTTCTGTCGCGGCCGGTGATGGAGGGGTTCGTGTTCGGGCTGGCCATCTTCGTGACGGTCAGCCAGCTGCCCAAGCTGTTCGGGATCAAGAAGGGCTCGGGCGACACGATCGCCCAGTTCGTGCACCTGGTCGGGCACCTGGGCGACACGAGCGCCGCCACATTGGTGGTCGGTGCCGGCGCGCTCGCGCTGCTGTTCGTAGTCGAGCGCCTCGCGCCGCGCGTGCCGGGCGGACTGTTGGCGCTGGTGCTCGGGATCGCCGTCAGCGCAATCCTTGCGCTCTCCGCCCATGGCGTCGAGATCGTCGGGCACGTGCCCAGCGGGCTGCCGACGCCCGGCGTTCCGGATGTGCCGTCCTCTGACATCGCCCCGCTGCTGGCCGCGGCCGCCGGGTTGCTGCTGGTGATCTTCAGCGAGTCGCTCGGCGCTGCCGACAACTTCGCGACCAAGTATGGCTACGAGATCGACCCTGACCAGGAGCTGATCGCGCTCGGGGTCGCCAATGCCGGCTCGGGCCTGGTGGGCGGCTTGGCGGGCGGCGGCAGCCTGTCGCAGTCGGCGGTCAACGAGGGCGCCGGCGCGCGCTCGGAGCTCTCGCCGCTGGTTGCGGCGGTGCTGATCCTGATCACGGTGCTGGTCCTCACGCCTGTGTTCAAGGATCTGCCCGAGGCGGTGCTGGCGGCGCTGATCATCCATGCCGTCTCTCACTTGTGGAAGATCGCCGAGCTGCGCCGCTACTACAAGCTGCGCCAGCTCGAGTTCTGGCTGGCGCTGGCCACATTGCTCGGCGTGATCACGATCGATGTGCTGCCCGGCTTGGTGATCGGGGTCTGCGCAATGCTCCTGCTGGTCATCTACCGCGCGAGCCGACCCCACATCGGGTCGCTCGGCCGCGTTCCCGGTGAGCGCGGCGCCTACGGAGACGTGCACCGACACCCAGGCGTTGAACCGATTCCCGGGCTGCTCGTGCTGCGGCTCGAGTCGCCGCTGTTCTACGCTAACGCCACGCCGGTTCGAGACCGCATCAAGAAACTTGTCGGTGCCACCGATCCACCGCCCCGGGCGCTGATCGTCGACATCGGCGCCAATGACCGCCTCGACATCACCAGCGCCGAGATGCTGACCACCCTCGTTGACACGATGCACGCGGCCGGAGTCGACGTCGCGCTGGCCGACGTGCGCGAGCCGGTGACCGAGATGGCGCGCCGCTCCGGCCTGCTCGAGCAACTGGGTGAGGAGCGCATCTTTTACACGATCGACCAGGCCGTGCAGTCAATCGGTGCGACGGCCTCACCAGGCACAGAGAGCCTGGCGGGACGCTGATGGGCCAGGCGATCGGACAGGTCCTTTCCCTGGGGGTGGGCGTCGCGCTCAGCCCGGTGCCGATCATCGCCGTCGTCCTGATGCTCGCCACACCGAGAGGCCGCGCCAACGGCCTTGCCTTCCTCGGCGGATGGATCGGCGGCATCGCCGTGCTGGGCACCGTCGTGCTCCTGATCGCCGGTGGCGCGCAGGCGAGCAAGCAAGGCGCTCCGGCGACCTGGGTCAGCATCCTCAAGATCGTCCTGGGCCTGCTCTTGGTGATGCTGGCCGCCAAACAATGGCGTGGCCGACCGCGAGGCCACGAGAGCGCGGAGCTACCAAGCTGGATGAAGGCGATCGATCGGTTCAGCCCGGCCAGGTCCGCGGCGATTGGAGTTGCGCTCTCGTCAATCAATCCCAAGAACCTGCTGCTGGTCATCGGCGCCGCGGCGGCGATCGCCCAGACCGGAGCCGGCGCGGGAAGCCAAGCAGTCGCGCTGGCCGTGTTCACCCTGATCGCAAGCGTCGGGGTCGCTGCGCCGATCGTCATCTACCTCCTGATGGCCGACCGGGCGAGCAGGATCCTCGGAAGCCTGCGCAGTTGGATGGCTCGCGAGAACACGACGATCATGGCCGTGATCTGCCTGATCATCGGCGTCAAGCTGATCGGCGACGCCATCAGCGGCCTTGCCTCCTAGACCTGTCGATGTTGTCGCGCGGGGCGCGTGCGGGTTATGTGTCTCGCCTTAGACGGCGGTGCGTGAGCTCGCCGTCGCCGTCGCCTCGCGGTCCACTACGGTCTGGAGCGCCTCGTCGATGATCGTCACCGCGAGGTCGATCTCGTCTTCGCTGACCGTCAGTGGAGGCGCCATGCGCAGACAGCTGGCCTGGCCGCCGGTGTCGCCGCGGACGAGGTTGATCGACAGCCCACGTCGTTGACACTCGTCGGTAAGCGCCGAACCCAGGGCATCGGCTGGCTTGCGGCTCTCGCGACTCTCAACGAGCTCCAGCCCGCACAGCAGGCCCAGACCACGCACATCACCGATCTGCTCATGGCGCTGCTGCAGCTCGCCGAGCCGGCAGAGCAGGTAGTCCCCGCGGCAGTGGGCGCGCTCGGCCAGGTGCTCGTCTTGCACCACGTCGATTACCGCCAGCGCTGCCGCCGCCGGTAGAGGATCTGACACATGAGAGGTGACGTGGGTAAAGCCCCGCGCATGGCATTCCTGCTCGATCGCGGGGCTGGTGATCAGCGCGCTGATCGGCACGCCACCGCCGAGCGTCTTTGAGAGCACGAGCAGGTCGGGCACGACCCCGTAGACCTCAAAGCCGTACATCGCGCCGAGCCGGCCCAGCCCCGTCTGGCATTCATCGAAGATGACCAGCATCCCCCGCTCGTGTGCCAACTCCACCAGCCGCACGAAGTAGCCAGGCGGGGGGACGATGACGCCTCCCGCAGACAGCACTGGCTCTGTGACCACCGCGGCCAGCGAGCCAACCGAGACCTGGTCAAAGAGGTCAAACCCCGTCTCCAGGCAAGTGCAGTCACATGCCTGATCGCAGTGACGGATTGGACACCGATATGCGTACGGTGCCGGCAACGCGAACACGCCAGGGACGGCCGGCCCGTACCCATGCCGGCCGGCGGCATAAGTGACCGCCGCCGCGCCTCCCGTGACCCCATGCCAGCTCCGCGTCAGAGAAGCCACCTCAAAGCGCCCCGTCGCGAGCTTCGCCATCCGCAGGCCGGCTTCGACCCCCTCTCCCCCCGTGGAGAGCAACATCACCCGACGTAACGGATCCGGGAGCGTGCTCACCAGTCGCTGCGCCAGCGCCAGCACCGGCTCAGACAGCATCCACGAGTTCAGGTGCACCACTTCGCGGCAGGCAGCCTCAATCGCCTCAACCACGCGTGGGTGGTTGTGACCGACCGTCGCGCAGATCTGCCCCGCGGTGAAATCCAGCACGCGCTGCCCATCGACGGTCTCCACAAACGAACCGGACGCGCGGCTCACCACCCCGTCGAACCGACGCCGGTTGCCCGACGCCCCCCGCGCGATCCCCGCGTGCGCGTCTAACACACTGGGCTACTGCCAAGGGTTCTGGCGTCAAAGCGCGTCGTAGGCCAAGGATGGTGGATGCGGGCGGTGGGTCGCCACCGCTCGGCGAAGCGACCGATCCGCTCTCACGTCATCCCGGACCGCTGGCTGCGACGCCGTAGCGCTTAAGCCAGAGCCGGATGATCGCTTCGCGGAACGCTTGCAACGCCCGGATGTTGTCGGGCACCGCGTAATAGCGGTAGTGCTAGGCCAGAACGCTGTGAAGCCAGCGTCCTTGTTCGGGGATCGAGTGATGCCAGCGTCGCCGGATCTCGGCTTGACCGCTCTCAGTTTGGCTCGCTCTTCTTCTTGCTCGTGACCCGCTTGAGCTTGAACCGCCCGTTCCTGCTCTTCGCGCATATGTGCGTGAAGCCGAGAAACTCGAACGTCTCAGGCTTCCGGTCCCGCGTCTGGCTCGATCTCGGCGGCTACCGCCAGAACTAGATCAGCCGCGTCTTCTCCGGATGCAGCTCCAACCCGAACTCCGCAACTGCTCGCGCAGATAGGACAGGAACCGCTCAGCGTCCTCACGTGCTCAAAGAAAGACACGTAGTCGTCGGCGAACCGCGAGAGAACGACATCTCCTCGCGCGTGACGCCGCCCAACTGGTCGGCCCACAGGTCGAACACATAGTGCAGATAGACGTTTGAGAGCAGCGGCGAAACCGATGCCCCCTGCGCCGTCCCCTCCTCGTGCTCGACCATCTCCGTCCTCGATGACTCCTGCCCTGAGCCATTTCTGGATCAGTCGTAGGACCCTCTTGTCCGCGATCCGATGCTCGAGAAACCGCTCCACCTAGCCCTGATCGAGCCGGGTAATGATGTCAGCGCGAGCACGAAGTCACCTCTTACGCCACGACCGACAGCGCGTCCAACGCATCATGCTGAGAGCGCCCCGGTCGAAACCCATACGAGAACCCGAGAAAGTCCTCTCATAGACAGCGTTCAGCACCTCGACCACTGCGCTGAAGGACTGTCCTCCAACGCCGCACCGAGCGGCCGCAGCCGCCCGTTGATTTCGGTATGAACACCCTCCGAGTCGGCCCGCCCGATACGCACCCCGCTGACCAGCATGCAGATCCGAGGTCACTTCGAGATACACACCGTAGTACCGCCAAGTGACTATCGACCCCTGGGGCGCGACAGGCACTCGATACGCCTCCCGCAAACGATCGACGCTCACGTGATGAGGCGCAGTGAACCGCACGTCTTGTCTCGCTACCTGGTGCACACATCAGACACTCACAGCCCCGCACCGAGTCCGGAGTGATCGCTGCCCGTGTCTATCGGCCGGTCCTTCCCCTACCACCTCCGCCCCCGCCACCACAGCGGGCTGTTTAGCGGCCGTAGGTACTACGGGACCGGATTCCCACAGTTCATCGAGGATTACCGAACAGCGTCCTCTCACGGCCGATGCCGACACTACCCGAGAACCATATAGGAAGAGGCATATATCGACACGGGAGACCCGATCTCCCGTTCCGCGCATGAGTTCGCCTGCCAGTTCTCTGACCAGAGTCCCGACGACTCGCGATAACGCGATGCAGACATGGCCTCCAGTGAGAGCGTCAGCACCAAATCGAGTATATCGCGGCCAATCACCAGCCAACACGTACCCCTGTCAACGCTCCGCAGTCCTCACGAACGCCAACAGAAAGAGCCACATAATAATATTATAAAAAACGAACGTCCCCCCATAGCGAACCAGCAGCCCTACGCGGTCATCCACACCGACAGGCTACAGCTCCCCCATCTGATCGCAGACACCGGTGCGGACAGGCCTCCTCTAAGCGGCAGGGTCCTTGCCGAGCTCCACGAGCTGCTCGACAACGTCGGCGAGAGGCTGTGCAGCGTCAATCTCGTGGGTGCAGCTTCTCCGCAGTAGCGGTTCGACCTCGAGCAGGTGGCGGAGTATCAGCTCGCGCTGCTCGGCCGTCTTGCCGTACGGGTTCTCGGTCCGGGCTTCGATCCGGCTCAGGAGCACCTCGGCGGGGGCGCTCAAGAGCACCACGGCGTCGAAGCGGTCGTAGAACCGGCCTTGATTTGACACCGTCCCGGAGACGTACAGTGTCGGTCCGTCTTCGCACGCTAGAAGCTCGGCTATCCGATCCTCGCGCCACAGGTATCCGTCTTCACGCTCAGACCATTCAGTCCAGCCTGGTGCATCGGTGTCAACTGCTTGGAAGCCGAGCCTCTGCAGCTCGGCCAGCGCGCTGGACTTCCCGGTGCCGGACATGCCGGTCAGCAAGACCCTCCGCATCACGAGAGGGTAAGCAACGAGGCGAGTCGGTTGTGCTCCAGGCTCAACTAGAAGGCAGCCGGACTCAAAGCTCGCCACGCGCGATGAGCCAGACGCTGTCGAAGACGAGATCGGTTTTCTCGCCGACCAGGTCGTAGTAGGCGTCGTAGTGGAGGATCCCGATATCGACCGCAACCAACGGCAGCGAGAGCAGCTCCGGACGTTCTCGAGCTTGACGTGCGCGCCTAGAACAACAAGCTCTCTGAGCTCGACCCGATCGGTTCCCAACTCGTGACGCAGCTCATCCAGCGCGGCCTGGACCGGCGGTGTTTCGGTCATCGCGTGTCGGCGACGAGTCGTTGGCATGGGTAGGCGCGTAGCACCGGTGTAACACCGGCACCCCGCGCATAGATCGGCCCGATTTGAGCCGCTTCAGCGTGAGCGGGCGACGCCTGCTGGGCGAATGCGCTCGAGCACGGCGTCAAGCGTCCGGTCCCACAGCCCGCCGATGAAGTCAGACAGCGCGTCAATCCTTCTGCGCAGCGGCGGTGCCCACAGCACGAGCGCCGCCAGTGCGCCGATGGCGGCGCCGCCGAGCACGTCGGTCGGGTAGTGGAAGCCGACCGCAACCCGGCCGAAGTCGAGAATCGCCGCAAAGACGAGGGTCAGCGCTCCCAAAGCGAACCTTCTGCGCAGCAGGAACGCGACCGCAATCGCCATCGACGCGGTGGCATGGTCACTTGGGAAGCTCGCGTCGGCGGCATGTTTGGCGAACAGGTGGACAGCGCCGGGGTGGGCGACGAACGGCCGGGCACGATCGTAGAACTCGGTGATGATCTTGCCGACGAGCAGTCCCAGCCCGGCGCTCAGCCCAGCGGCGACCGCAGCACGACGCACCAGCGCGAAGCGCTCGTGGCGGGCAAAGACGCACAAGACCACGAGCAGCAGGAAGTACAGCGCCTCCGCCACCCCAACATAGGCCAGTACCGGATCCTCGACCGCGTCGTGGTGATAGAGGAACCCGTTCAGCGAATGAACGATCGACCAATCCATCGCACCGCATTTTCACGTCTCATTCACATTTCTGCGTCGCCGTGCGGAACTTCAGGCATCGCCTCGACCCAGACGAGCGATCGCCCGCAGTCGGTGGGCCCGGTGATCGGCGCGTTTATGAGGGCGTACAACGACCGGATCGATGACGGGCGCCGGCAGGCGACAGGCGCCGGCCGATGATCGTGGTCGGTCTGGGTGAGCACCCGTCACAAAACGCGATCATTTCGCAACTGGTGACTGATGGCGCGCACGTACGCCAACGACAGTGATGAGGCGCTGCTGACGCGCGCACACAACGACGAATACGCGTTCGCCGAGTTCTACCGGCGCTGGGAGCGTCAGGTGGCGGCGTTCTTCATGCGTGCCGTCGGTCGCGGCGAACTGGCGGCCGACCTGACCGCGGAGGCGTTCGCGGAGGCGCTCAGCTCGGCCGGTCGGTTTGACCCCGCCCGTGGCGATGCGGATGCGTGGCTGTTTGGGATCGCGCGTCATCTGCTGGCCCGCAGTCGCGAGCGCGGGCGGGTGGAAAACCAGGCCCGGGTTCGGCTGGGGCTGCCGCCGCTGGCGCTTGATGACGAGCTGATCGAGAGGATCGAGGCGGCGGCAGGTGAGCAACGGGCGCTCACACTCCTGGCCCGGCTGCCCGAGGCCCAGCGGCAGGCGCTCCAGGCGCGGGTGGTAGACGAGCGCCGCTATGACGAGATTGCCGCCGAGCTGCAGTGCTCGGAGAGCGTGATTCGCAAGCGGGTCAGCCGGGGGCTGGCCGCCCTACGCACGAGGTTGGGAGCGACGCGATGAGCCTGTTGATGCCCGAGTACGAGCGACAGTTGCGCGTCGCGGCGCGGCGGCTGGCCGGCAATCCCGCCGCTGTGAGCGCGACGCCGTCCCACGGCGGGCAGGGCGCGCGGCTGTTTCTCGTCCTCACCAGCGCCGTCGCGGTCGCCGTTGCGGTGGCGGTGGCCGGGGTCGTGCTGATCGGCCACCGCGGGACCTCGGGCAGCAGCTCACCCGGGAGCGCGCTGCCCGCCACCCAGTACGACTGCGCGGCGCATGAGATCCTACGCACCAAGGGCCAGCTGGTCCCGACCGCCCACGGCACAGTCGGCGGCCAGCGCTGGACGCTGGAGGTCGACGGCGCCCGGCACGGTCTGCGCAGCGTCCAGGCTGGGCGGTTCGTGCTGGGCGGACATCCGTACGGGTTCTGCGAGACCGGACTCGACCTAGAGCTCGTCAACGCGGGGCCGCATGGGGTCGTCTACGGCCTCGCCGCGCGGCCCTACCGCCCCCCGATCGTCGTCGAGGCCACGACCGCGCATGGCACCGCCGCCAACCCGGTGTCCGCAGACAAGTACCCGGCGACGACGCGGAAGGTGCCCGACGCGACACTATTCGTGCGTGCCCTTCCCGCGTCGGCGTGCGCGTACCGCACAGTGGCGGTGGCCGCGCCAGAACGCGCCACAATCGTCGGCGCCAGCCAAACAACGCTGGCCATGACCGGCAAGTTCACGCGCTCGTGCGCGCCTGGTCAGCTGCTGCAGACCCCACAGCAGGGTGCGGGGCCAGCAACGCCGCGAATCGCGCCCCCGGCCGGGCTGTCAGCTCCCGCGCGCGCCCAGTACAACACCGGCCGCGCCGAAGTGGGACGCGCGGGCTGCCTGGCCTGCCATCAGATCGGCGATCAAGGCAACAACGGCCCCGGCGCCGATCTCACCCACATCGGCAGCGTCCTGACCTCGCGCGCGCTCAAGTCCGCGCTCATCAACCCCGCGGCGCCGATGCCGTCGTTCAAAAGCCTCTCGAAGCGCAGCCAGCGGGCGATCGTCGCCTTCCTGCGCGAGCTGCGGTAGTGAACACGTCGGTGACGCGCGCGATGCCCATGCGGGGCTTTTGCGATCGATACGGACATCTCAGTGCGGTTGCGACGGTTGACGTCGCTCAAATCTGTCGCGTGCGCCGATAGGGAGCGGGGTCACCGGCAGCCGAGTTAGAACCGGGCAGGGTCTTCTCGCCTGGCCCCGTGACGCAGCAGAAGCCTCTGGCGGACAGAGAGGAGCAGTCTGAGCAAGAGCGCCGCCTGGGTTCCTCGCACCGTGCCGCGCTGATCGCTGGTCTCCTCCTCGTTGTTGCCGCTGGCGTCTGGGACCGCTGGCGGACTCTTGGGAGCACGGCATGATCGGCGCACCCGGCCGCCACTTCGTCAACCACGACCAGTGGAGCCGTGAAACGGAATCGGTCATCTGGACTAGCTGGCGCAACGACGGCGGCAGGTCGTTTGTCGCCGGCGGTTGAGGTGAGGCTATCCCTACCGTCGCGTGTCGGGGAAGCGGTGGGGCAAGAGGCCAGCGGGCCGCATGGGAAGGCGCGGCGGCGGTTGGGAGTCTGTTCACCTTAGGTCAGTTCGATCAAGAGGAGGAAGGACCATGCAACGCGGCCCGCTGGTCGCTCGTGCAGCAACCGAGACCGTGGCGGCGGTTGCGCTGGAGCGGGTGAGCAAGGTGTACGGCAGGGGGCCGGGCGCGGTGAGGGCGCTTGACGAGGTCACGATCGCGTTCCCGGCGGGTGGGTACACGGCCGTGATGGGACCGTCGGGGTCGGGCAAGACGACGCTGTTGCAGTGCGCGGCGGGGCTCGACCGCCCGACAGCGGGCACCGTGCGGATCGGCGAGACCGAGCTCGGTCGGCTGTCCGAGCGCCAGCGTGCCGTGTTGCGCCGCCGGCGGGTGGGGTTCGTGTTTCAGTCGTTCAATCTGGTGGCCTCGTTGAGCGCGGAGCAGAATGTCGCGCTGCCGTTGCGGCTGGATGGCCGGCGGCCGAGGCGCGGGTCGGTGCTCGAGGCGCTCGGACGGGTGGGGCTGGCCGAGCGGGCGCGCCACCGTCCGGCGGAGCTGTCGGGTGGGCAGCAGCAGCGGGTCGCGATCGCTCGGGCGCTGGTGAGCGAGCCTGACGTGCTGTTCGCTGATGAGCCGACCGGCGCGCTCGACATCCACTCCGGCGCCAGCGTGCTCGACGCGCTGCGGGCGGCGGTCGATTCGCTGGGACAGACCGTGGTGATGGTCACGCACGATCCGGTCGCGGCGGCCCGCGCCGACCGCGTCCTGTTCATGGCGGATGGGAAGCTGGTCGATGGGTTGGACGCGCCGTCGGCCGCGCAGGTGGCCGAGCGCCTGGCGGGACTGGGGGGCTGAGTGTTCTCGCTCGTGTTGGGCCCGGTCAGGGCGCGTCGGGTCTCGTTTACCTGCTCGCTGGTCGCGATCGCGCTAGGCGTCGGCGTGGTGTGCGCGGCCGCGACCCTGATGGCCGGGATCCTCGCCGTGTCCGGGGCCGGGCGGTTTACCGCGGTCGATGCGGTTGTCCAGTCGAACGCGACGATCAGGGTCGGTCAGGGCAACAGCGCGGATATCGTCACGGTGCATCCGCCGCCGCGACTGCCCGAGCGGATCGTGCCGCGCGTCGCCGCGGTCTCCGGGGTTGCGCGTGCGGTCGGCGACATCGCGTTCCCGGCGACCGCGTTTGACCTGAAGGGGAGGATGCTGTCGGCTCGTGGTGCGGACCGAACCGAAGCGCACAGCTGGTCGAGCGCCGCGCTGACGCCGTATTTCCTGGTCGCGGGGCACCCGCCGCTCAACGCCGAGCAGGTGGTCCTCGACGCGCGGCTCGCTGATCGCGACCGCCTCCGCGTCGGGGAGCGCGTTCGGATCGTCACGCCAGCCGGCGGCCGCGAGTTTCAGGTCAGCGGCATCGCCACGTCCGGTGGCCGAGGCGACCGCGGCCAGTCGGCGGTGTTCTTCTCCGACCCCGCGGCGCCGCAGCTCGCCGGAGCTCCCGGTCAGGTCAACGCGGTCGCGGTGTTCGGTCGCCCGGGCGTCAGCGCGTCGGCGTTGCAGACCCGGCTGCGTCGGGCGCTGGGGCCGGGGGTGAAGGTGCTCGCCCGCTCCCACGCTGCGGATGCCGACGCCGGCGATCCGCGCGCGGCCCAGCGCGAGGACGCGATTGGCTTCCTGGGCACGCTGGGGGCCCTGGGCGCGGTGATCGCCCTGTTCGTGGTCGGCGGGACGTTCGCGCTGGCCATCGACCAACGCCGGCGAGAGCTCGCGCTGCTGCGCGCGATCGGCGCCACCCCGCGGCAGGTGCGCTGGCTGATCGCCGGCGAGGCGTTGGTGCTCGCCCTGGTGGGCGGCGTGCTGGGATGCGCGGTCGGGCTCCCCCTGGCCGGCGCGGTCGGCCGCGGGCTGGTGGATCACGGCGTGGCGCCGCAGGGCTTTCACACCGGGCCGAACCTGATCGCGCTGCTCATCGCGGGGGCGACCGGGTTGCTGATCGCCGAGGTCGCGGTGCTAACGGCAGCGCGGCGAGCCGCCCGCATCGCGCCCTCCGAGGCGCTGCTCGAGGCGGCGGTGCAGCCCCGCAGCCTGGGGCTCGGCCGATCACTGCTCGGGCTCGCAGCGCTCGCCGGGGCGGGCGCGATGCTCGCGCTGTTCTCGGGCGAGAACGCATACGCCTTCTCCGAGGTCACCGTCCTGCTGCTCGCCACCGCGCTCGTGCTCCTCGCGCCGCTGCTGCTCGCAGCGCCCGCCGCCGCGCTTTCGAGGCCGCTGCGCGCCGGCGCGGCCGGGTTGCTGGCCAGCACCGCGATGGCCACGCACCGCCGTCGGGTCGGCGCGATCGCCGGCGCGGTCGTCCTCGTCGTCGCGCTCGCCGGCACCTACGCGATCACCACCGCGAGCAACCGCGCCGCCGTCCAGGACACAACCGCGCTGCGCGTGCGCGCGCCGTTCGTGCTCGTACCGTCCTCCAGTGGCGGGCTGCCCGTCGCGGCTGAGCAGCTCGCCGCCCGCGTACCCCGCGTGACCGCAGCCGTCGGCGTGCTCCCCACCCAGATCTTCCTCCTTGACGCTGGTTTGGGCAATTTCGGCAGCCCATGGGACGCGGCCGGCGTCCGGGCCGGCGCGCTCAGGGCCGGTGCTCTCGACCTGGGGGTTCGGAGCGGATCGCTGAACGGCCTCCATGGCACGACGGTCGCGATCAGCAGCGAGCTGGCCCGCAAGCGCAACCTGGGCGTCGGCGCCATCCTCCACGCCCGGCTCGCCGACACGACCCAGACCCTGCTGCGCGTGGGCGCGATCTACGACCGCGCGCTCGGCCTGGGTGACGTCCTGCTCCCGCTGCCCCTGGCCGCCGCTCACGCTCCCGCCGCGCTCGACAGCGCCGTGTTCGTGGCCGGACCCGCGACGATCCGCGCCGGCTTGGCCGCGCTCACCAACACTATCCCCACCGCCCGGCTGCTCACCCGCCGCCAGTACCTCGACGGGCTCCGAATCGCCGACCAGACCAGCGCGTGGATCGTCTGGCTGCTGATCGGCCTGATCGGCGCCTTCGCCGGGATGGCGATCGTCAACACCAGCGTCATGGCCCTGGCCGACCGCCGGCCCGAGCTGGCGCTGATTCGCCTGATCGGCGCAACCCGCGGGCAGGCGGCGCGCGTGATCGCCGCCGAAGCCGCCATCACCACTCTCGTCGGCGCCGGCGCGGGCGCGCTCGCTGCCCGCCTCGCCGTCGCGCGCATCGCCGACGGCCGACCCGGCTGGCACATCGTCGTCCCCCCGACCCTGTTCGGCGGGATCGTCGCCGGCGCCGCCGGTCTCGCCCTGCTCGGAAGCCTCCTCCCCACGCAGATCGCTCTTCGAGACCGCGCCAGCGTCAGTCGCTCGCGATGGAGCTAGCGCCGCTCCTCCAAGCTGATGTCCGGTTGCACCCCAAAAAAAGTGCCGCAGCGGATCGTCGCCGCGCTTGCTCGCCGGTCGAAGCGGAAGCCTGCGCCCGAGTGGCGCCGCGGCACATAGGGGAAGTCTGGTCGGCGCGCGGGAGACTCCGGGGTTCGATCGTTTGGGGCGTTCGCGCGTGACCACCCTCGGCAGTCCGTATCTGACCGCGATCGCTCTCAGTGTCCGAGCGTGTCACCGGCGCGGATGAAGCACGCCCGGACGCCACACGCTGTCAATCGTTGGCGTGCAGGGGCAACCTGCGTGACCGAGAAGCGGGAGCCTCCAGGCCTCTTCGATCGTGCGCAAGATCGAGTAGCTGTCGTAGGCAGCGATGGGTGCAACATGGTGTCGCACGGCGCCGCCGACGATGAAGGTTGGAATGTTTCCGCCCTTCGCAAGACCGCCGCAACAGCCACGCTTAGTGGTTCCCTCATCCCAGGTGACAATGATCGCTCCGCGAGGCCCCACCGCTCTGAGAAGCCGCGGCAACGTGCGTCTCAGAAACGCGTCACCGGAAGCCACTCCGCAGTTGTGCATGTCGTCACAGAGGTTCGGCGTGATCCACGCAAAACGGGGGAGGGCGTTGTGCTCGATGTCGACCTGTAGCTGGGTCAGGGGAACAACGTTGTCGCACCGTCGCGGATCACTGAGGATGTCGACATACGACAGAAACGGGACGTGACGTTTGGCGTAATTTCCCGAGCGTGAGTAGCGGTAACACGGCGACGGCATACCCTCCGCATAGACCCTCCAGCTGATGTGCGCAGCCTCAAGCTGGTCGATGAGATTTCGGTGGTGATAGCGGCAATAGGGACAATCGGAGGTCGCCCCCAGCGTTGAACCCGAGGTCAACGCCAGGTAGTTTGGAAACGACGGGTGCGTCGTCGCGTACAGGTCGCGCAACACCGAGTACTGCCGTCCGAGGCTGTTAAGGTAAGGCGCAAGCCGACTGTCCACCACCTGCGAGCACTCCTTGTTCTCCATCATGATCACAACGATGTGAGACAGGTCAGGTACGCGGGCGGCAACCCCCGCCGAAGAGGCAGCCAGCTCAACCTGTCGGACATGGTAGGGAAGGCACGCCTTCGCGCGAGCGTCGCTCTCACCGCTCAGCCAGAACAGCCAGATGATCCCTCCAATGACAACGACAGCCAGCCCAGCACCAACCAGGCCGACCAGCGTCCCACGGCGCGCTGGGAAGGGTGATCCCGCGAACATCTTCACGCGCATAGCGCAGTAGCCGACAAGCAATCGGGCACCCAGGCCAAACGCTGCCCCACACACACAACCAACTCAGAGCCACCCCAGCCGAGCACCTCGCCCGCACCAGCCAGTGACCCAGCAACCAACAATGCCCGCGATTCCATCGCAGTATCAGCCTACCGCCAACGCCCCCGAGCCCCGAGGACGGCCGCTAGCCATAACCCGACCTTCACAAGAGGTCAGCTAGCTGGCAGAGCCTATGCGCCTTGTCGCCGACTGACCCGCGGCCTAAGCGACGAGATGCCGGTCAGTCTCGCGAGCGGTCGCCTCCCGGCTTTACTCAGAGTGAGCAACCGAGGTTGTCGACTGCGACTCGCGCTCCGACTCAATGCCGCTGAGATGGCGAGTGATCACACGGTCGGCAACTTCTGCGCTTTGCGAGTAGCCCGCAACGGCCGCGACGAAGACCGTCCGGTTAAGCGACCGGAGCGCCAGTGCCGTCGTTGCACGCACGGATGCCGTACGCCGACAATCGCGAATCAGCGCGATTTCGCCGAAGCAGTCGCCCGACTCGAGCGCACTGATTGACTGACCATCGAGGACCACGTCCGCGCGACCTCGCTCGATCACGTAGAAGCCGTCCCCCTCGTCGCCCTGCTCGAACACCGTGGCACCCGCCGGCAACTCCGCGCGAGTCAACCTCGCTGCGAGCTGCTCGATCGTCGCCTCGGGAAGCGCGCGGAGCATCGGGATGCCTTGCAACAGCGCCACGTCAACGTCCCGGACTCGCACGCGACGGTCGAGGGCCCGCAGTGCGGGCCAACACGCGAGCACGCCGGCGGGCGCGATCACGCCAACCACCACCAGTGCCGCATGGATACCCAGGGCAGAAATCAGCACGGGTGCGGCGAGCGCACCGACGGCAACACCGAGCGTGATGATGCCCTCAAAGGCGGCGAACACGCGAGCGAGGAGGGCGTCATCCGCGAGGCGAGCGATCAGCGTGAATACGCCGACGTCGACCAGCGCGTTGCCGATCCCAACGATCGCGAGCATTGCGATCGCCGTCCCCAAGTGCGTTAGCACGCTGATGACGGCCAGCGGCGCGCCCCAAAGCGCGACCCCGATCCCGAACCACCGGGCGAGGCCGCCGCGCCCGACGAGCAAAGCCGCCGACAACGAGCCGACGATCGCCCCCGCGCCGACCGCCGCAGTGAGCACCCCGACGCCAGCGGCACCGCTACCAAGCAGCTTGATCGCGACCACTACCGAGAACACGGTCAGCGCACCTCGGCAAAACGTCTGCAGCGTGGTGAGCGCCGTGAGCAGCGCCAGCGCGCGATCCGCCGCGATTGCACGGATCCCCTCGATCGCCTGGACCGACCGGGCCGCGGTCGGCGCTCGGGTCAGACGCGGCGGCGCTTCGTAGCGCACAGTCGTGGCAAGGATCGCCGCCAGAGCCGACGCTGCCGCAGCCGCGACCAACACCGCCGGCGGTCCGCTGACGCTAAGCAGGACCGCGGCGATGAGCGGCCCGATCAGCGTCGCGGTCGAGTCGAGCAGCCCGCGCACCACATTCGCGCTGGTGAGCTCGGCCGGCGTAGCACACAGCGTCGGTAACAGCGCCGAGTGCGCTGGGCGAAACAGCGTCTGCGCCACGGTCGCGGCGACGAGCGCGACATACACCAGCACGATGGGGCCGGCAGCGGCACTAACCGCGGCGGCCACACCGAGGCTCAACCCGCGCACGACTCCGACCCACGCAAGGACCCACTCCCGGCGCGCTTTATCGGCGATCGATGCCGCAAACGGAGCGACAAGCGCCGCCGGAATCATCCGGGCAACGCCGACCAGCCCGACCGCGGCGGCCCCACCGTGACGGAAAGCGATTACTCCGACGGCGACCGTAGCGGCCCACTCCCCGGCCCACATGGCCGCGAAAGACGCCTGAGCACGCCTCAGATTCGGACTGTGCAGATTGACCGCGCACGCCGCGGCCGAGTCAACGATTCGTGCCCTCACCCCGGTGCCCATCTCGCGAGTATCCGCGGTTCCAACGGAGCGCGCAACCGTTCGCGCTGCGGCCACTCATCCCGTTAAGAGCCGGCCTCTCGGCCGCTTGCCAGCAGCCGCGCAAGGTGCTAGGCCTCCACCCCCAGTGGACCGCGATCGGTTGGTCCAATCGGTTTGTGCGAGCAAGGAGGACAGCGGTGAGTGTCGAAGGCGGGCAACTCGAGGGCGGGATCTCACCCCCACAAGAGGGCGGCGAGTGGCACATTCTCGGCCACACCTACTGGAACCGGGCGTGGTGCGAGTCCACGTTCGCGTTCGAAACGCTAGATCCGCCCGGCACGTTCGTGCCGCCCCACGTCCATCGCACGCAGGACGAGTTCATCGCGATCCTCGAGGGCGAGCTTGAGGTTGAACTCGACGGGCGGCGCCACAAGGCGCCGACGGGCTCGCTGGTCAAGATGCCGCGCGGCATCCCGCACGGCTACTTCAACACCACCCAGGAGCCCACGCGCTGCCTCTTCTGGGTCTCCCCCGCCGGCCGTCTCAAGGAGCTATTCGACCAGCTCCACGAGATGACCGACACCGACGAGGTGGTCCGCGTTTCCGCCGAGCACGACGTCGAGTTCCTGCCCGCCCCGGAACCATAGGGCAGCGCTCCAGCGTCATCGCCCGTCGGCGAAACACGCGTGGGTCGATTCCCGCCGGGCGGTTGCGGCTGGCGCGGCTGCGCTGGGAGTACTGCGCGGGTCAGCGAGAAGCTGAATTCGAGCAGGTCCGGCGCCAGCACGGACTGGCTAACGCAGCCTGGCACGAGCCTACGAGCGTTCAGCTTGGGGGCCATGAAGAGATGTCGGTCACGTTCGGGGACTTCGGAGCGGAATGGACGCTCGACATCTTTGATCCCGAGGACTCCCGCTGGGATCGAGAACCTGTGATCTAATCGCCAGCCCGCCTTCCGCTGCGTCGCCGCCGGGAAAGCCAGACGTCGACTTGCGCTGTTGGTCCACGGCGTGACTCCTGCTTAGAGGCTGACGTTTGCTGGAAGGCTGCAAGCACCAGAGGCGCGCCTCCGAGGTTGTCCCGGGACTCGTAGAACTTTGAGGTGACGGCGGTCCCTCCGGCCCGTCTGCTCCTGGTGGGAGCGTGATGGGCGATCCGCTCAAAGATCGAAGGAGGAACCGCCGTGAAGTGCAACGTACCGGTCGCGGAGGCGATAAGCGATGAGGCCGTGCTCCCGGAGCGCGTGCAGGAGGCGTTGGGGCAGTTGGTTGGGGCTGCGAGGGAGGGGCTGCTCGCGCTGAGCGTGGAGGTTGGGCTCGGTGTGCTCAGAGAGCTGCTGGAGCGGGAGGTCGATGAGCTGGTCGGCCCGAAGGGCAAGTGGAATCCTGAGCGGACCGCGGTCCGGCATGGCCATGAGGATGGGGAGGTGACGCTTGGTGGCCGGCGCGTGCCGGTTAGGCGGCCGCGGGCGCGGACCGCGGACGGCGAGTCAGAGGTGCCGCTTGAGACCTATGAGCATTTCGCCGATCGCGATCGGCTCGGCGAGGTGGTGCTGGAGCGGATGCTGGCTGGTGTGTCGACCCGCCAGTACCGCCGCGCGCAGGAGCCGGTCGGCGAGCAGGTCGAGACCGATGCCCGGTCGACGTCGAAGTCGGCGGTGTCGCGGATGTTCACGCAGCGGACGCGCGATCAGCTCTGGAGGCTGATGAACCGTCCGCTGTCCGATCTGCGCCTGGCGGTGATCATGCTCGACGGGATCAAGCTGCACGGCCGCACCAACATCGTCGCGCTGGGGATCTCGACCGAGGGCGACAAGCTGGCGCTGGGGCTGTGGGACGGGTCGAGTGAGAACGCGACGGTCGCGGCCGCGCTGCTCTCAGACCTGGTCGACCGGGGCCTGGATGTCGAGCAGGGGCTGTTGTTCGTGATCGACGGGTCAAAGGGACTGCGGAAAGCCATCCGCCAGGTGTTCGGCAACGACGTGCCCGTTCAACGCTGTACGCAGCACAAGCAACGCAACGTGCTTGACCATCTCCCCGAGCGCGACCGCCAGGCGGTCAAGGCGCGGCTGCGCCGGGCGTGGCAGGAGACCGACCACGACCGCGCGCTCGAGCAGCTCAACACGCTCGCGCTAGAGCTCGACCACGCGCATCCCGGGGCGGCGGCCTCACTCCGCGAGGGGATGGAGGAGACGCTGACCGTGACCCGCCTGGGGATCACCGGCAAGCTCAAGCTCACGCTCCAGTCGACCAACCCCTGCGAGTCGATGATTTCCACCGTCCGGGTCATCCAGCGCAACGTCAAGAACTGGAGCTCAGGCGAGATGTGCCTGCGGTGGACCGCCGCCGGGATGCTCGAGGCCGAGACTCGCTTCCGCAAGGTCGAGGGCTACCGAGGCCTAGCGAATCTAGCGATCGCGATCGAACGCGACCTACTCCGTAACCGTCACCTTGACACTTACACGTCAACCCAAAAGACCACTCACACCGTCACTGTGTAACCATCACACTAGGAGAACCGCCGTCACGCAAACTTCCACGACTAACGGGACAACCTCCGCGCCTCTGCACTCAGAGGCCAAACAAGAGCGCGGGCAAGAGATTGGTGAGCGCGTGCGCGAGCCAACATGGGCCGATGCTCCCCGTGTGGTCGCGCAGCCACCCAAGTGCCCAGCCGGCGATCAACTGCAGGGGCAGAATCGGCCAGAAGGACACGTTCACCAGTAGTAAGAGTGTGTGCGGGGCAAGGAAGATGAGCGCCTGCAGAATGTTGCCGGTGCGAAACCCCAGGCGCCTGAAGAGCCAGCCCGCGAGGAAGCCGCGAAAGAGCATCTCCTCGGCAAGCGCGAGCAGCACGATCGCGACATAACCGCCAACGCCGCTCGGGGCGCCGACGATGTTCCTCGAGCCGCCGTGCAAGACGTGGCTGGGGATCACGCTCAACAGCAGCGCGCCGAGCGCGGCCCCCACGATCCCCAGCGCGATCGCCAGCAGATAGTCCGAAGAAGCGGCCGGGCGCAATCCGACCGCACTCAGCGCCTCAACCCGAGAGCTGCCGGCGCGCCTGAGCCGGCGCGTCCAGATGAGCGATGGCAGGCTAAACAGCACGAGTTCTAACAGCGCAGAGGTCATGTCATCCGTCCGAGTCGAAATCGGCGTCGGCCTCGACGGTCACAAGACCGCCGTCCGGGCCTTCGGCCGTGGAGCGCGGCTGTTCGGGATCGACGTGCAGCAGCAGGTCACCTGGCTGGCACTGAAGCTCACGGCAGAGCGCGTCAAGCGTGGAGAAGCGGACCGCCCTGGCCTTCCCGGTCTTGAGGATCGAGAGATTCGCGACGGTCAGACCAATGCGGTTAGAAAGCTCGGTCAGGGTCAGCTCGCGCTCGTAGAGCAGGCGATCCAGTTGCACGACGATCGGCATCCAAGACCCCCTCTCAGACCGTCAGCGCCTGATCCTCGGCCAGTTCAGAGCCAACCCGGAACGCCGCGGCGAGTGCGAGCAACAGCAGCCCGAGCAGGATCACGGTCACATTGACGGCAAAATGCGAGCGCAGGACGACACCGCGCGCGACCAGCGCGTGCTCGAGATACATGCCGCCCCCCCAGACAGCCAGCGCGTGGCCCAACTCAAACGCGATCACCGCCACTCCGACCCGCCGCAGGCGAAGCTCGTTCTGCGAGGCAAACGTGGCACCCGCGCGCAACGCCGCGAGCAGTGCGCGCAGCTGATGCACGATATACAGCCAGACACCCGCTGCCACCGCCAGCACGACCGCGCAAACGAGCACAAACCCCAGTCGTGGACGGGCGAAGCTAAGCGAGCTCGCGCTCAAGCCCAATGTGGCCGTCGAACCACTCAGCTTATGGGCTGAGATTCGATAGGCCGTCGAGGGAAGCTCAAAGAATGAGTCGAGCTTCAGCGCTCCGCCCCGGACCGCGTGAGCCGCAACCAGGATCAGCAGACCGCCCACGACCACGACCACCGCCAGCGACACCCACCAAATCACCCCGATCGCGATCGCGGCGGCTCGCGTCTGGTTTTTGGAGCGCATCATCTAGACACCTTTCATATCGATTATCGATATGAGACTACGCCGGCCGCGCCGTCACGTCAAACCCCGCGGCCGCGTCTCGCGCTGCGGCCTGCCGCCGCACTTCATGAGCCTCGACGCGTCGCACATAAAGGCCGCAGCCGCGACCTGCGTTCATGCCGCGGCGGTCCTCCTGGGCCGGGCTAGCCGAGTGCCCCTTTGCACGGATACGGCGTCTGCGGTGACTGATCTGATTGCAACCTTCCAGCAAGCAGCCTGATCAAGGCGGCAGTTCACCCGGATCTGCCGTGGCTACTGGATCCACGAACGACAGGAGCCCTGACGGTCAGGAGTCTTGACATTGATCGCGGGCCGAGGTATATAGCGATAGGCGTGTCAAGCCATCAGGAACCCGGCCTGGACGACGTCCCGACCCCGGCGCTTCTTCGAGCCGCGCGCGGTGCCTACGGACAGGCCATACGGCGGGCGCTTGGCGATCGCGGAATCGATGACATGCCTCCCAATGGCCCGTTCGTGATCGGCGGCATCGGCAACCAGAGCCAACCGCTAGGTGCACTCGTCCAACAGCTCCGTGTCACCAAGCAGGCGGCAAGCGAGTTGATCGATATCCTCGTGCTGCGCGGTTACCTGTCGCGGACGACAGACCCGGATGATCGTCGCCGCGTGAACGTCACCCTCACCGATCGCGGCCACGAGGCGGCCGATGCCGTCCTTGCCGGAGTGATGGCGGTAGACCGAGAGCTGGCCGAGCTGCTTGGCGTCACCGGCCTTGAGCAACTCCGGGCCGGTCTCGTCGCCTTATGCGACATCCGCGATCGCATGGAGAGCGAGTCGTTGCCAGGCACCGACCGGACCGCCGGTTAGTGACAGTGTCGTCGTCGATCACGGGGGAGCTCGTTACCGAGACGCTCGACTACGACGGTGGTCGGCCTGTGACGGCGTACATCCCTCCAGTTCCGCCCGAGGCAGTCGTGTTTGCCGGTGACGGCCAGTTGATCTCGCAGTGGGGCCATGTCCTTGAGTCCGCCGACGCAGCGCCGACCATGATTGTCGGTACCCACCGGCTGGACGACGAGATGCTGCGCCTCCATGAGTACTCGCCGGTCTTTGACGCGCACCGGTTCGCGGCACACGAGAAGTTCTTCGTCGAAGACGTCCGCCAGTGGGCGCGGTTACGTTTTGGGGTCGCGCTGCCCGCCGAGCGCACAGCGGTGTTTGGTGTCTCCGCGAGTGGAGAGCTCGCGTTAGCTATGGGGCTTCGCCATCCCGACGTCTACGATGCAGTCTTCTGCGCGTCGCCGGGCGGAGGTTTCCGGCCGCCTGCCGTGATGCCGAATTCGCTTCCGCGTGCGTACCTCGTCGCCGGCACGCTGGAGCCGTTCTTTCTCGAGAACGCGAGGCGCTGGGCTGTCGCGCTGCGCGGCACAGGTGCGGATGTTGTTATGACAGAGCGGGTCGGGTCGCACGGCGAGGCATTCTGGAGAGACGAGTTCCCGCTGATGGTGGCGTGGGCGTTTGGCGGCTCGAGCTTGACCCCTCGGGGCCCCGTGCTCTTGCCCGACAGTCATTCCGCGCGGAGCCCCGCCACCGAAACGTCGCTCGCCACGCACCTCCAGGAGAGGTATGGGATCGAGGTGGCGGCCGTGGCCGCGCTCGATGTCGGGGTGTTACGTGTCGATCGGCGCGATGGGCCGCCCTGGGTCGCGCGCGTGTTTCCCGTCGACCGACCGGTCGCCGACGTCGAGGCCGAGGCGGAGCTGTTGGAGGCCTTGGAGAAGAGCGGCTTTCCCACGGAGCGCTGCGCGCACGACGAACCAGTTTCGGCCTTGGGCGGTCAGGGCGTGCTGGTGACTGAGTTCGTGGTGCCGGCCGCGCCGCTCAAGCCCGGCCGGTCGGCGGCGCTGCTCGGCGGGATATTGGGAGCATTGCACGCGCGCCCGGCAACCCGGTTGCGGTCCGGCGGGGCCTGGCACCACCTCTCATTCAGCGGCGGTCCGCGCGAGGAGATCGCCGCCGCCGGAGAGCTGCTCGATGACGCGGTCGGCCAGCTGCCGGCCCGGCAGCTGGCGATGTTTGACCAGCTCCGCGAGGCAGTCGACCGGTCCGATGACTGCGATGACCTGCCGCACGCGCTTGTCCATCCCGACTTCGTGCCCGCTAACGCCATCCCGACGCCGGACGAGCGCTTGGTGCTGGTCGACTGGACCGGTGCTGGCCGGGGCCCGCGGCTGTGGTCGCTCGGCTTCCTGCTGTGGGCGGCGGGTGCGGTCCATCCCCGTCTGATCGAACTCGCGGTCTCGCGCTACCGGAAACGCGTGTCACTCGAGCCCGAGGAGTTGGGCCGCCTCGAGGGCGCGATCGTCGGCCGGCCGCTCATGCTCGATTGCTGGTCGTTTTGCCACGGCCGCCGGTCGCTGGCTGAGACCGTTGAGCGGATGGATGCGAACCTCGAGCTGGCAAACAGGATCGCCGCCCGGGCCCGCCAGGCCTTCGCAGCCGCGTAGCCGCACACGCCGCATTCGCCAAAGCAGGCCTGAGGGCTCGTTCGGTGACGCAGGAGTCGTCTCGGCTCAGAACAGTTCGCGCCAGCTGAAGGTCGGTGAATAGCCGAGAATCCTGCGAGCCTTGCTGATGTCGAGGAGTGTGTCGTGTCCGCTGAGGTGGTCGGCTACTCGGGCACCGGGGAACACCTCACTGATCAGTTCGCGGCTCGTGCGCTTCATCACCGTGTCGGCGGCGGCGATGATGAAGTTGTCGGCTGCGTCAATGTCGACCTCAAGCGCGAGCCGCACGCTCTCTGCGACGTGGCTCTCGTCGACGTAGCCCCAAAGGTTCCATTTCCGGCGATGGGGGTCGTCCCAATACGTGGGGAACTGTTGGTAGTCGGAGCGGACCATGATGTTGGAAAACCGCAGCCCGACGATCGTGGTTCCATGCCAGCGGTGCGACTGCCGCGCCATCTCCTCCCCGAGGACCTTGGACAGCGCGTAGCTGGTCTCCGGATACACGTGCCCTTCGTCGACCGGCACGTAGTCAGGCGGACGGTCGAACGGCAGGCCGAGGGTCGTTTCGCTCGAAGCCCACACCACCCGCGCTAGACCGAGCCGCGCCGCCGCCGAGAACACTGTGTACGTGCTCGTGATGTTGGTGCGGAACACCCGATCCGGCGTGGCATGCGCGGGCGAGGGGATCGCCGCGAGGTGAACAACCGCCTCGATTCCGCGCAACGTGTCGCCGCCACTCAATGCCTCGAGTGTCTGCCCAAAATCGGTCACATCGGCTCGCAGGAACGGGATCTCGGCCTCCGGATGCGGCGATTCCGGCGAGGGCACGAGATCGATGTTGAGTACCCGATGCCCTCGCTGTTGCAGATCGCGAACAACCACGCGCCCGGCCTTGCCGCTACCTCCGGTCACGGCAATCGTCGCCATGTCGCGAAGGTTTACCCGATTCCCGACAGTCGTGCTCATCCATGCCTGCCCACGCGGCCGCCATCGCACGCCCGCAGCAGCCGGCGCCGAGCTGGACTTCTGCGTACACGAAACCCCGGGCGCCTCGAAGACGTAGCCGGCGTGGTTCGTGGCTGCCCCTTCGAGCCGGCTGGCTCCGAGACCAGCAGTGGATCCCGCGACCACCGTCAACACGTCACGCTGACACAAGACCCGCCACGCGGAGGTCAGAGGGCGGCAAAGGCGTCAGCGAGCCGTGTCCCGCTGACGTGGCGCCAAGAGCGCTGGTTCACCGACAACCGCCCCCGCACCGTCTCGATTACGCCCGACCCCGGCTTGCCTCGGTCGGGCGCGACGGTGTGGGAGTGGTAGAGCTGGCGCTGACTGTCAGCGGGCCGAGCACTAACCACACACTCGATCGCCGCACCCGCTTCCCCCTCCGCGAACGGAACAGCCAGGCCGGATAACGGGCCGCCTTAGCAAAGGCTCAAGCAGCATCGTGCGCCGTACCCGTGGAATATGCAGAGCCGGGCTGACTCCCTCCACAGCTCAACGACCCGCTGGTCGCCACAGGGGTGTGGCGTCGGGTCGGCTGGCACGCCGGCCGACCCGGTCGCATTTCTTCTACCTGTCCATCTGGAGCCCGGCTGCCCCACATCTGGTCGATCGGGGCCGATGGCAAGAAGCTGCGCCAGGAGACTCACGGGCGTCTGGTGGATCTCTCGCCCGACTGGGGCACGCCTCCGGCGTAGTCCGCCGGCGGGCCGTCGAAGGTGAAGGCTGGGGGGCCGCCGCTCGGCGAGGGCCGGCTCGGTGATCGCGCCGGCGCCGCCTGCGACAAGCGCCCTCACCCTCGGCCTGTCACCGGCTCCTGGGCCCAGCCCGTGGCGTGAGCGCCGACCGTGGCCGCCACGGTGATGATCGTCATCCCGGAGGGCGTCGGGATGGTGGCCGAGTACCCGCCGTGGGAGTCGGCGACGGTCGCCACCACGGTGCTGGTGTTGGCCGGAGATCCCGGCTGACCGGCGGCGACGTCGACCCGCGCCCCTGGTGTCGTCGTCCCGGTCACGACCGTGTGGGCGCCGGTCAGGATCGCGCCATTGGCCGGCGAGGCGATCGTCACCGGGACGTCTGCAGGCGCCGCCGGACCCAGGTACCGCGAGCGGGTGATCTGGGGCTGGTCGATCAGGGTGCCGGCGTGGAGGTCGAGCACCAGCCTCAGGTACTGCGCCTGGCCCCAGATCAGCGGGGCGGCGGAGCCGGCGGCCTTGCCGTTGCTAAAGCCGATGGAGGCGGTGGTGGGGTCTGCGCCGAATGGCGACGCGGGCGTGTCAGGGTCCTCCCACACCTGCTCGGGCACGTAGCCCAAGCCCCAGGTCATGTGCTGCAAATCGACCGCGAGGCCGGAGGCAGCAGCCTTGTCGCCCGACTGCAGATCCTGCTCGGCGCGCTCGCCTGTGAGCAGCGGCCACAGGTGACCGGAGCCGACCGCGTGTGTGAACCACGGCTCGCCGGTCGGCGAGCAGGTGGTCGGATCGGGCACGTAGCAGTCTCCGTAGCCGTCGGTGGCGCCGTCGGCCTTGATCCCGTAGCGGTGCCAGCCGGGACCAGATCGGGTCTGGCGCTTCAGCACGGAGTCGACGACGTGCAGCGATGCTCGGACATCGGGATCGCGGGCGGACAGCTCGCCCAGCCGTGTCAGCTCAAGAAAACCGGCGTCGATGATCGAGCGCTGGTCGACGTGGCTGAGGCTGCCGTTGCCGAGGTCGTAGGTCTGCGCCGTGTTGGGGTCGCCGTCGACCGACTCGCGGATGAAGTACCGAGGCCCGTCGGGGCCGGTCGTGGTCACCGTCCACCGCTTGACGTTGCGTTGGTAGTCGTCGGCGGTGGCGAGGTACAAGTCGGCACGCGCGGTGTCGCCGGCCGCCGCGGCCAGCTTGCCCGCGGCCACCAGGCCCGCTATCTCCGCCGCGATCGTCGACGGCGAGAACCCGGGATGCTCCTCCCAGCGCTCGGCGCCCGTGCTCGGGCCGTGGTCGATGATGTAGTCCGCCGCCGGGCGGATGTGGTCCTGGTAGAAGGACTTGTTCCCGGCCAAGCCCGCCTCCCACGCCATCAGCAGCGGATAGGCGACCTCGTCGATCTCCGACAGCCCGAACGTGTCGGGGGCGACCGTGCCGTCGAGCTCGGAGTCGCGGGGGAAGCTGCCGTCAGGCTGCTGGGTGCGGTCAAACAAAAACAGCGTCATGTCCCGGGCGCTGGCCGTGTCGCCGTCGGCGAGCAGGCCGGTGAAGGTCTCGTAGCTGTCACGGGCAAACACTTCCCGGTAGGTCCAGCCGGCATGCGTGGTGGCGGCCGGAACCGACTGGCCCCATGGGTCGGTCGGCGAGGCCACGAACGCGCCGATGTTCGTCTTGTCCTCAGCGGCCTTGATGACGTTGGCCGAAACCCAGTAGGTGCGCCGCATCGCGACATCCTGGGCATTGGTGAGCCCGGCCAGACGCCTCGGTGGGCGGCGCAGCGCCGCGTCGTAGCTGCGCCAGCCGGCTGAGTACTGCCCCAGCGTCCGCGCAAACCGCTGGCCGGCACTGCCTCGAGCGGCGGCTATCGCCCCACGGGCGTCCGGCGCGAATCCCAGCGCTAGCGTGAACGGCCGGCCCGGCGTCATGTCGACCCGCGCGGTCTGCACCACGTTCCCGTCGGTCGCCGAGCGGTAATCGTGGACGAGGCGGTGGTGGGCATCGAGCTGGCTCAGGCCGTCGCTGGCGCTACCGACGAACCCGCTGGACTCCGCCAGGAAGGGGTGATTAGCCAGGAGCGCGCCGACGACCTGCGCCGAGAACGGACCGGTCGGAGCGATAGTGTCGGAGGAGACCAGGGCCGTCGTCGCCGGAGCGATGGTGGCGTCGTTAGGACCGCCGTTGGCCGCGCCGCCGCCGCCTGTGTTGTCGATCGTGGCGTCGTAGCGGACGTAGACCTTGAGGTTCCGGACCGAGCGCGCATCCCCGCCCATCGGCACCAGCCTCGTGTGGATGACGACGCTGTCGCGCGCCGGATCGGTCACGTAGTCGCTGACCAGGCGGAAGCGGTGGGCGCCGTCGGTGCTCGTCACCCGGCAGACCATGCCGCTCGGATCCGGCGAGCTGACCGAGTACGTCATGTCCCGCTGCTGCAGATCGGCGAACGTGCGTCCGTCGGTGACGATGTACTGAACGGTGCTGACGTTGGTGTTCTCGATCGTCGGGCTAAACACGTCCGACAGCACGCCGCCGGCCACCGTGAACCACACCTTCGACGCGGTGTTTCGCGCCGTCCCAAAACAGTCCTTGCGGGCCGTGCCCAGGTAGGAGGTGGCGCCCGGACCACCCGGCGCCTGGCCTGACGGTGTGGCGGCGCGTGCTGACGCTAGGACCGGCGCCGCGAGCCAGGCCAGGACCATCACCGCGCAGATGCCGCTCACTCCGATAAGCCGTCGCCGAATCGCCCCGGACCCGAGCGTCCCTGTGGACATGAGTTCTCCTCCCGACCGTATGCAGTGGCGCCAACAGAGATACCCGTGCCCCTGCGCCGGGCAAACCACCGCCGCACAATCCACGCCAGGCCAACCCAGTGAAGAAAGCGCAAGTGTGAGTCCCACCGCCTGATGCGGGTCGCGATGTCCCTTCCGCGGATGTTGTTATTCAAGACAGCACCTGGAAGTGTTCTGGGCACGAGCGCGACGTGGTCCGATGCGACCGCTGAGATCGTTCCCACGCGATCGTATGAGGACGCCTGGTCCGGCGTTGCGTGACTTCTGCTCGTGTTCTCCGGGATCGAGAATTGACTTCTCGTCCTGCCCGACATCGGGTCTAGCCCGAAAAGGGTGCCCGCCGAGTGGTTGGTCACCCACACCAGGCCGCCGGCGATCATCGGAGGCCCGGTTGCGCCCGCTGGCGCCGAGAAGCCTGTCTTGGCGGTAATCGATGGTGTTGGCCCCGCAGCGAACGAGAGTGCCTTCAGACCGCTGTTACACGATGCGTAGATGGTGGAGTTCCCGGGGTCATAAACGGCCCCGCCGAAGCTCCCGCCCGAGCAGAAGCCCGATGCCTGCGCGACGGGCGACGACACGTGGCCAAGGGCGGCGCCGTGGAGCAGGTAGCCGTTGGTGTCCTTGCCGGACTGGAACAAGAAGCTCCCGGGCAGGAGCGCGGGCATGCTCGATCCCAGATCGGCGTCGGTGGAGTCCAGCGTCTGCCAGTTTGTTGGTGCCCACCAGTCGAGGGGCGACGCGAGGGCATTCAGCTTCACGACCGAGTCGCCGAAGTCCGGAGCGGAGATCGCGCCCCTGCCGTTCCCAGTCGCGAGGTAGACGTTGCCGGCGGCATCGACGGGTGGAGCGTTGCCGCCACCCCAGATTGCGCCCTCCGTGTGGCCCGGCTGTCCATCCACCTGGAAGGCGTTAATGCTCGCTCCGGGGTTGGTCGGTGCGGACACGAGCCATCCCCAGTAGGTGTTGCAGTCGCCGTCATTGCCGCCGTAGCCGATCAAGAGCCGCCCAGCATCGAGCGCAAGCCCAGGCCGTTGTAGCTGGTTGACCGGGGTACCGCCGCTCGGGAAGGGCGGGTCGACATTGACCGGGAAGCCCGCAACCGGCAGTCCCGAGCTCAGGTCGAGCGCGAACAGTTCGTGACGGATCGCGCCAGACGTTGAGACCGCGCCGACGGCGTAGATGCGATTCGCGGCGGTGTCGATCACCGGCGTGCTCGTGATCCCAATCGAAGGCGAGATGTCACCACACGGCGCCGCCGACGAGGGCTCCGGTGTCGCGAGGTGCATCGACCACACGACCCCGCCCGTCGCGGCGTCGAGCTTGTAGACGGTGTCGTTCTCGGTTGCCACGTAGACGTATGCGCCGTACACGAGCGGCTGCCCGTACTCCTCGCCGTCCAGCGCCGGCGTCTGCCACGCCGGCGCCGGGATCACCGGCACCGTGCTGTCTGGGTCGATCCCGCTCCGCGCGGCATCGTGACGATACGTCGTCCACGCCGGAGCGGCGGCCTGGGCATAGGCCGCGGCCAGGGCCTGGATGCCGACCACGGCCGCGATCACCAGAGGCCAGAGAAGTCGCCGGCGCATCAGCGCTACGAGGCTACCGATTGCTTGCAGATCGCGATGACGACGCCGGGGGCGATCTCGGCGTGCCTCGGGACGACCGACCGGCCGCCCTCCGGACCACGCCACTTGGTGTGCTTGGCACCTTCATCAGCTATCTCAGCGTCGTGACGATGCAAGTGCCGCTCCAGGTCGCGACCCCTCAAGAGGCGAGCAAAAGATCGACCGACTCGCGATCGGGGTCGATCGTCTCGCCGGGCTCGGGCTTGAGCATCAGCCGCAACGCATCGATCACGTTCTCGCGCGCCTCTTTTCGCGTGCGACCCTGGCCGATCGCGCCCGGGACCTCCTCTACCTGCGCCATGACCCATGTGGTCCTCTTTTTCCTCATGGCGCAAGAGCAGTCCCGGCGCACGGCGACAATGGGGAAGTGGCGTTGGCGGCGGTCAGCGGCCCCAAGCGATCTCGAGGCTGG
>CAVWOK010000010.1:0-64607 GCA_963756585.1 uncultured Solirubrobacterales bacterium
GGGTGGTGGACCGGCGCAGCGGCTACTGAAAGGGCGCGGGGAGCGTGTGGTAGCGTGGCCGCCGCTGGCGCAGTTCGAGCTTGGTCAACAAATGTCACACCGGTCAGGTCGCTCAACAGCCACGGCAAACGGTGACCGTGCGAGCATTATCATCGTCGGTCTCGGGGTCCTCGGGGCTGGACTGGGGCAGCGCCTAGCCAAGCGCGGGTGGAGCGTGACACTCGTAGACCAATACCCGTTCGGCCACGCCCGCGCCGCCTCGGCAAGCAACTCACGCATCATCCGCTACTCGCATGGAAGTTCCGTGGCAGATACGCGCTCCGCATGGGAGGCCCGCTCGCTCTGGCGCGAAATCGAGGAAGATACCGGGGCCGAGCTGATGCTTCATCCCGGTATGGCGTGGTTCGCGCCCGACGATGACAGCTGGGAAGCCGACAGCCAGCTCGTGCTCGAGCAAGAACGTATTCCTTTCGAGCGCCTTGACGCGCAGGATGCTGCGGGTCTGTTCCCCGATCTCAGCGTGAACGATCTCAAGTACGTGCTGTTCGAGCCCGACGCCTGCGCGTTACACGCACGGCGTGCGGTGCGCGCGCTCTGTGAGCACGCGCTGGTCGGCGGGGCGCGCTTCGTCGGCGGGCGGGCACGGCCGGTGAAAGGCGGGATCGAGATAGAGGGCCGTCTGATGACCGCAGACCGAATCGTTTGGGCGTGCGGCGCCTGGACTGTCAAGCTCTTCCCGGAGCTGGTCCGCGGGACGGTTATCCAGCAGGACCTGTACTACTTTGGCGTGCCCCTCGGTTGGCAATGCCCGGCCGTGCCGGCGTGGGGACAGTACGGCGAGCGCGTCACCGGCCTCGGAGACCTGTTGGGGCGCGGGTTCAAGCTGGGCGCAGACTGCCCCGGGCCGGAGTTCGATCCAGACACCGGGCAGCGAATACCTGACCCCAGGCAGGAGGCGCAAGCCCGCGCCTACCTGGCAAAGCGCTTTCCGGCGATCGCAGACGCTCCGTTGATCGGCACCGAGACTTGCCAGACGACAGTCCTCAGCACAGCCGTGGACGACGAGATCCCCACCCACGCTGGCCAGCGCATGATGCGACACCCCGAGCACCCTAATATGTGGATACTTGGCGATGGCAGCGGGAGTGTGTTCAAGCACGGACCTGCCATCGCACGACACATGGAGGAGATCCTGAGCAGAGAGTCCAGAGGTGTGTGTGCATCGCCATGACGCCGCCCGTATTGACCTGCTCGCGCCAAGGTCGTCCCCTGCCGCGCCGCGACGGCGGTCCCCGACAGCAGAACCCGCTCAGCTGGCGTGCCACGCCGCACGCGCAGCACGTAATGCAGAGTCCAGCTTGCCGGCGTTCCCAGACCCGAGCGCCTCGAGGGCCTCGGCCAGCGCGATCAGCGCGATCAGCACATCAGCCAACGCAGCCTGGCGGCCGGTGTGACTGATCCGGACGGCATCCGCGTCAAGCACGCTGGGGGCTCGCTCGACGATGCTTGAGTGCGCATCGTCAGCGGCCTGAACCAGCGAGGCGGCCGTGATCCCATCCGGCGCGTGCACCAGTGTGGCTACTGCGGCCCTGTCAGCAGCGATCGGTACCCAGGGCCGGAGACCGAGCTCCTCCGCGCCGGCCTGGCTCGCGGCTGCCGCGCGCTGGTGTCTTCGCACCACCGCGGCCAAACCCTCCCCCAACGCTCGATTCACCGCCGCCGCCAGGGCACGTGTCTCCAGTATGGGCAGATAACCCGGGATCGCCGACCGCTTGGAGTCGATCCACGCCTCCTTCCAGTCGAGCAACGACAATGACGATCGTCGTATCGCGGGGGACCGGGACCGAAACACATCCCAAGCTTGACTGCTCACCGTGACGGCAGACAGGCCACACGGTCCGGCAAGGGCCTTGTGAGCTCCAACCGCGCACACGTCGATGCCCCACGTGTCGAGCTCCAGCCGCTCCGCCCCGACCGATGCCACGGCGTCAACAACTACCAGAGCGCCATGTCGACGAGCTGCCTCGGATATCGCCTGCAGACCATTGACCACCCCGGTCGCTGCCTCGGCATGCACGACGCATACGAGGTCAAATGACCCTGCCGCCAACGCTTGAGTGACCTCTCCGGTCAAAACGCCTCGATCGAACTCCACGGCAACCTCGACCACGTCACAACCGGCTCGGCTCAGCCATTCACCAAACAGCCGTCCGTATGGACCGGTCACGATGTTGAGCGCGCGTCCCCCCGGGCGCCCCAGACCAGCGGCCGCCGCCTCCAGCGCCAATGTCGCCTCCGCGGGGACGAGCACCACGTCCTGGCCGGTCGCGAGCAGTTCCGAAATCGAGCGCTCCAGTCGGACCACCTCGGCAGCGGTGAGCGGCGGAGGGTCGAGCAGCAGAGAGCTCATTCGGCCGCGCTGTTCGCGCTCAGCGCCGGCATTGCCAGCTGATCGCGGAAGTGGCAGGCCGATAGATGCCGCGCATCTCCGTGGACCGGTCCGAGTTCCGGATCATCCGTGCTGCAAATCCTCTCCGCGAGCGGGCATCGTGGATGCAGGCGGCATCCATCCGGGATCGCGGACGGGCTCGGAGGCTCTCCATGCAATGCCAACCGAGCAGCATCCGGAGCATCCGGATCGAGCAGCCTGCTCTCCAATGTCGACTCTCGCCGCGTGGGGACCCAGTCGCCGCGGGCCGCCGGGTCGCGTCGCGCCCACCCGGCGTTTACAAGGCTCGGTGCCGAGGCCAGCAGGGCCCGTGTGTACGGATGAGAAGGGTGCTGGAACACTTCATCGCGCGCTCCACGCTCAACTATCCGTCCCAGATACATCACATCGATTTGGTCGCACAGCGCTCTCGTGGCCGCCAAATTGTGCGATATCAGGATCACTCCAATACCCAGCGTCGCGCGAAGCTCGGCGAACAAGCGCAGTATCGTGGCCTGCACTGACACGTCGAGAGCAGACGTCGGCTCGTCCGCCACGATCACTTGGGGTTCGACCGCGAGCGCCCTTGCGATAGCCACTCGCTGCCGCTGTCCGCCGGACAGCTCGCGAGGGTACCGCTGCAGCGTCGATGGCGGTAATCCGACCAGGGAGAGTAACTCGCCGCTGCGATCGCTCGCTTTTTCGCCGCGCCGACCAAAGTGCGCGAACAGCAGCTGGCGCAGCATCGTTCCGATTGTCATCCTCGGGTTTAGCGACGAGGTCGGATCTTGAAACACCATCTGCACAGCCCGGCGCTGACTCGCCGTGCGCTTGGTCGGCAGCGATTGTCCGTGCAGTTGCACAACGCCCTCCGACGCAGGCTGCAGGCCCGCCAACACCCGGGCGACCGTCGTCTTGCCGCACCCCGATTCCCCCACCAGGCCGAGAGCCTCGCCGGTACCGAGGTCGAGGTCGACGCCATCGACCGCGACAACGTCGCGGCGCCTGCGGGCCCGGAACACGACCCGCAGTCCCGTCGCCCCCAGCAGTGGGGCGCCCTTGGTCGAGGGAGCTCCAAGCCGACTATCCACGGCGGTCAAAGCGTCACCAGTGCATGCCGGCGGCAGGCGGTGGCGTGCGGACTGCCCTCGGTTTGGAGCTCAACGAGCGGTACGGGCCCGGTCGTGCAGGCGAGTTCGGCCAGGTAGCATCGAGGAGCGAACGGACAGCCGTGTCCACGGCGCGCTGGATCCGGCAGTCTCCCCGGGATCGACTCTGGCATGACGACCGGGCCGGCGACGTCGGGCGTGGCGTGAAGCAGGCCGACTGTATAAGGGTGCCTCGGGCGATGGAGAATCGCGTCGACCGACCCCCGCTCGACGACGTCTCCGCTGTACATCACGACGACAGAATCGCATACGTCCCCGATCACAGCCAGGTCGTGGCTCACCAGCACGATCGCGACACCGAGGGTCTCACGCAGTTCGTCCAGGAGCGCCAGGATCTCGGCCTGGATGGTCACGTCCAGCGCAGTCGTCGGCTCATCGCACAACAGCACGCGGGGACGCGACGCCAGCGCGACGGCGATCATGACTCGCTGGCGCAGCCCTCCCGAGAGCTGGTGAGGATAGGCTCCGAGGCGGTCTTCCGGATCAGGTAGCCGGACCATCCGGAGGAGCTCGATCGTGCGCTGCCGCGCCGTCGCGCGCGATAGACCCTCGATCCGCCGGGGCACCTCGGCAACCTGATCGCCGATCGTCATCACCGGATCGAGCGCGGCGAGCGGATCTTGGAAGATCATCGCAAGCCGGCCGCGGCGAGCCTTTCCGAGCCGGTTACCCCGAAGCGGCAGCGCTTCTCCAGAGAAGGTGATCTCACCACTGGCCTCAAGGCCGGACGGCAGGATTCCCATGATCGCCCGCAGCAGCAGAGTCTTCCCCGATCCCGACTCACCGACGATGCCCAACGACCGTCCGGGCGCGACCTCTACGTGCACTCGCCGCACCAGGTCGACGGAGGGCGCGCTCTTCGTCGAGACCCTCACCAAAGCCGAAAGCGCAGCCTCGCCGTTTGCTTCAACAATCGTCGCGGCTGGTCTCATCAGGGCCGCAACACGTCGGCGAGGCCATCGCCGATCAGCGACAGGCCGAGCCCAGTCACGACCACGGCCAAACCCGGAATCGTCGCCAGTGCCCAGTGCGTGGTTATGAACTGCTGACCATCGGAGATCATCGTTCCCCAATCGGGCGTAGGCGGCTGCACTCCCAAGCCCAAATAACCGAGCGTTACGACCGCGACAATGATCAGCACTATGTCTGACATCGCATATACCAGACCCTGCGCGACAACGTTCGGCAGCACGTGGCGCAGGAGGACGCTCCTTTCCGGCAGACCTCCGCCACGCGCCGCTGCGACATAGTCAAGCTGCGACACGGTCAGGGTCGCGCTCCGGACCAGCCGGGCATAGACCACCCAGTCGACGAGGGCAACCGCTACAAAGACGCCAGTGACTCCGGGCCCGAACACGAACACCAGCGCGATCACCAGAACGTAGAACGGGAAGGCCAAGACAACATCGACTACCCGCATCGTAAGCCAGTCGAGCCGACCTCCAACCGAGCCGGCGATCAGTCCGATCAGACTGCCCGCGAAAAAGGGCACAACCACTGCACCGAAGCCCACCGCCAAATCGATGCGGGCCGCGTACAGTAATCTACTCAGCACATCTCGGCCGAGGTCATCGGTGCCGAGTAGGTGGGCTGAGGACGGGCCTGCGAGGATGTGCGAGAGATCTTGCTGATCGGGAGGATACGGACTGATCACTGGCGCGAGCAGCGCAAGGAGGACGATTACGCTTGTGATCACCAGTCCCGCGATCAGCACCCGCGACCGGCGGGCGCGGGCCACGAACCTGGCGTCACGTCCAGCGTCGCGGCCCTCGGCGTCGGACTCATCGTGAAGCCCGGCGAGTGGCGGCAGTGCGGTGCTCATGCGAGCCGGGCCCTCGGATCCAGCGAGGCGACGACCAGATCGGTCACCAGGGTGACCACGACGACCGCGACCGCGAACACGAGCGTCACGCCCTGTACGACCGGAAAGTCCCGATTCGAGATCCCGGTGAGCATCAGCTGACCGAGCCCGTTGAGCGCGAACACCTGCTCGATCACCACCGTGCTCCCGATCAGGTAGGCGATGTTCACGCCGAGCAGCGTCACGGTTGGAATCGCGGCGTTGCGCACCACATGGACCAGCAGTACCCTCAGCCTCCCCAGACCCTTCCCGCGCGCGACTGCGACGAAGTCCGCGTCCAGGATGTCGAGCATCCCGGAGCGCAAGCTGCGCACGAGTATCGGCGTGATCGCCAACGCGGCGGTTAGCCCCGGCAGGATCAGCGAGCGAACGTGGCCGACAAAGCCCGTGCCCCAGCCGCCCACTGGCACTAGATGCAGGCGGACGGCGAAGATCTCGATCGCCACGATTCCGATCCAGAATGACGGCATCCCGAGGCCAATCAGCGGCACCGTGCGGATCACGTGGTCACTCGCGCGGCCATGCCGGCTCGCGGCGATTGACGCCAACGGCACGGTAATCAGTACCGCAAACAGCGCTGCCACGGCGACCAACGAGGCGGTTACCACGATCCGCTGCCGGATCAGCTCAGCGGTCGAGACGCCGTAGAAGAGAGAGTGGCTCAGGTTCCCATGGGCGAGTCCGTCAAGAAAGTGCACCAGCTGAGTCGGCAGCGACTCCGACAGCCCCCACCTCCGCTGCAGGGTAGCCACCGCCTCCGGTGTGGCGTGCTCCCCCAGCACCGCGCGCGCTGGATTGCCGGGCAGGAGGTGTAGGAGCAGAAACGTCGCGACGCAGACGCCGAGGATGACGCCGACGCTACCGACCAGGCGCCGAGACGCGTAACGCACCACCCGCGGTCAGTCCAGCCAGACGTCCTCGAGCCGGTAGGCGCCCCCGGGATTCACCGCGAACCCGTGCACGCTCGAACTCGTCGCAAACAAATATGGCTGGTAATCGAGCGGCACGTACGGCACCTCGGCCGCCACGATGCCCTGGATCTGTGCGTACAGCTTGGCCCGTTCCGCATCGCTCGAGGCCCCTTCGGCCTGGACGATCAGCCGCGTCACCGCCGGATTGTTGTAGCTCGACCAGTACGACGAGGATCCACCGTTCTTGTAGTTCAGGTTGAAGTTCGCCATCTCGTCCGGATCGCTGATGTCGTTGATCGCGTAGTCGATGAACATCTCGTAATCAAACTTTTGAAAGGTGGTCTCGAAGGAGGCGTGGTCTAGCGAGTTGATCGATACGTTGATCCCGATCTGCTTGAGATCCGCCTGGATGATCTGAGCGATCGTCGCATATTTCGCATCGCCGGCCGACACCAGCAGGGTCGTGTCAAAGCCGTGCGGATACTTCGATTTCGCCAGCTCCGCCTTTGCCGCGGCAACGCTGTACGGAAGGACGGGTGTTTTGGGATCGAAGAACTCCAAGCTCGATGGCAGAAAGGAGGTCGCCGTCGTGGCGGTGCCGAACGTGGATGCTTGTGTCAGTTTCTTCAGATTTATCGCCTGGTAGATCGCGCGGCGCACGTGCATGTCGGCAAACTTCGGGACCTTCTCGTTGAAGACGAGCACGTCGACCTCCCATGCGGGCCACGACGACGCTTGCACGCCCGAGGCCGCCTTGAGACTGGCATACTCCGCGGGCGGCACCGCGTCGATGACGTGGACCTGTCCGCCCTTGATCTCGAGAATCCGCTGGTTGTCATCTGTGACATAGGTGATGACGACCTCCTTGACGTACGGCCGGCCGGTCCGCCAGTAGCCAGGGTTCGCCTTGAGGTTCAGGGTCGCGCCTTGCGAGAACGCGGGGAGGAGGAACGGCCCAGTCCCAACCGGCGCGGCGAAGAAAGCCTTCTCGCTCTTCCCCCCGAACTTGGCGGGGATGATCGCGTTCGCGAACACCGAGATGTCCGACAGAAATGGAGCCCATGGCTGACTGAGCTTGAACACCACCGTCCCCTGATCGGGCGTCGAGACCGACTTGATCGCCTCGTCGAGGAACGTCAGCGGCCCAGCGGAGTTGTGGCGAGCTCGATTGATCGAGAAGGCCACGTCCTTGGACGTCATCGGCGTGCCATCTGAGAACTTCACGCCTGGCCGCAGCCGGAAGGTCCACGTCAGCTGATCCGAGCTCACCGTGTGACCGGACGAGAGCCAAGGCTGCAGCTTCCCGGCGACATCGGTGATGTACAGCGGCTCAAAGATCTTGTCCAGCGTGTATATGTCACCGGCGATGATCGTATTCGCGGGGTCGAGCGTCGTGGGCTCAACGCTGCGAGCAAACTTCAGAGTTCCACCCTTCTTGGGAGCCGAGCTCGCCCCAGCCGTCGTTGAGCTGGAGGAGCCCCCGCATGCTGCAAGCACCGGCGCCGACATCAGAACCATCGCGCCGCCCGTCGACCATCGCAGGAACGACCGGCGGCTGATCTCGGGAGCGTTCATTGATGTCCCGGACGCGTCCGGCAGAAACGGTGAGCCAGCGGGTGAACCGGTCGGCATTATGCCTCTCCTTCTTTGCGTTGGCCAAGCCAACTCGTAAACACTGAATGGGCAGGCGTCCGCTTAACGTCGTCCGCCTCGAGCGATCGGTCGACCAGCGTCCCGCGCGCGGTGCGGCACGGCCTAATACCGCTGGTTCTTGTCGTAGACGTTGTTGATGCTTGTGCACTCACTGCTTAGATCAGCTCCGTAGACGTGGAGCGAGATGACGAGCGAACGACCTACATTTGTGACCTGGTGAATATCCTGGTTGGGAGGCACCAGAATCGAGGTGCTGCCGGGCGTAGGCAACGAGCCACCGGTCGCCGCGAGACACCTTCCCCCGGGATCCGACCAAATCGTAGTGCTCCTCTCGCTCCAGACCCTCGTAGACCCCGACCACGCACCAGCAGCGATGATCGTGTATTGGCGTTCGCTTTGGCCAGGACTCCACACTAGTGACACGATCGAGAAGCAGCTATCCGCATAAAGGAGATGCTGACGCTAAGCATGCTCGTCTGGCTCTCGGTCCTCCTGGGTGAGAAGGTGCGGCTGAGAGGAAGAGAATAAAGACTGTCGCTGATCCGCGCGACGGTTTCGTCGGGGTTGTCAACATTGGCTGTAGCAATCGGCGCTCCTTAGCCGGAGATCTCCAGCCGCGCCTGAGCGATGGCCTCGCGGATGCAGCGGGCGGTGAGCACACGCACGAGTTGACGCTTGTACTCGACCGACCCGTTCGAGTCGGCCATCGGCTCGGTTTCGGTGGCGGCGACCTCCGCGCAGGCTGAAAGCTCCTCGCTCGATGCGCCGGCCGCGAGTCCCACGAGCGCCTGTTCGGCGCCTGGGCAGCGCCGTGCCGCCACGCCGACCGAGCCGACCACCAGTCGAGCCTGCTCGAGGCGTTCATCCCGCACCTTCACGTTGGCCGCGACGGTGATCGCCGGCCGCTCGCGGAACGACATCTTGCGGTGAACGAGCGCCGATCCGGGGGCCGGCTCCGGGACGTGCACACTGACGAGCAGCTCGTCGGGAGCGAGTGCGTTCTGGTAGGGGCCACGCGTGAATCCCTCGACCGATATCTGCCTTGGCGTGCCTCCGGCGCGCCGGGCCGTGACCCATCCACCAGCCGCGATCAAGTACGTCGCCGGATCGGAATGTGGATCGGCGAAGCAGAGGTTGCCGCCGAGCGTCCCCACGTTGCGTACCCGGATGTTGCCGACGTGCCGCTCCATCGCCGCCAGCGACGGCCAGCGCTCGCGGACCGCGGGTGCGCGCTCGAGCTCGCGATGGGTCGTGGTCGCACCGATGCGAAGCTCACCGTCCACCTCGATCCCGGTCAGCTCCTCGATGTGCTTGACGTCGATCAGGTCGGTGAAGTCAGTCAATCCAAGCTTTGCCACCAGAAGCAGCTCGGTGCCGCCGCAATACGGCACCGCGGCGGAATCTAACTCGGCCAGCAGCTCGCTGGCTTGCTCCAGTGTCTGGGGACAATGCAACCGAAACGGCGCCAGTCTCACGACGGCAAACCCGCGAGCAGCGTGGCTGGATCCTGCGCGAGCACTTCCATCACCGCCTGGGCTCCCCCGCCGATATCGACCGAGACGCCAAGGTCAGACAACCCCCGCCCCAGCGCTGATACCGCGACCAGGGGATAGAGCGAGCGGCTCGCGGGACCCATGTGGCCGAGGCGAATCAGCTTCTCCTTCAGATCTCCGTAGCCGCCCGACAACATGACCCCGTAGCGCTCGCGCACGTGCCCGAGCACGTCACCTACGGTGACTCCGGCGGGAACACGCACGGCGGTCACGCAGCTGGCGGCGTAAGCCTCGTTTCGCGGCCACAGTTCGAGGCCCAGCGCCCGGATCCCGGCACGGCATGCCCGAGCGGCCCGCGCGTGAGCTGCGATCACGGCATCGAGGCCCTCGTCCAGCGCCTCCTGAAGCGCGGCGTGGACGCCGTTGAGGTCGCTGACCGATGGCGTGTAGGGAAAGGCAACGCGGCCGCCGTCGATCCAGCGATGCTTCCAGTCGAGCAGCGACAAGAAGGAGCCTCGCGGGGCGCTTGGGTTTGCCTCCATCGCCTCCCAGGCACGCGGGCTAGCAGTGATCAGCGACACTCCGGGCGGACCGGCCAGGCATTTCTGGGGACCCGCCACGGCGAGATCGACGTGCCATTCGTCGATCAGCAACCGCGCCCCACCGAGCGATGAAACCACGTCGGCGAGGACCAGCGCCCCGTGCTCGTACGCGAGCGGTCCGATCTCCGACAGCGGGTTCTCGACCCCGGACGGCGTCTCTGAGTGCACAACCGACACCAGCTCAAACGGACCCTGGGCGTCCAGCGCCTGCTTGACCACCGCGGGGTCGATCGCCTCGTCGTATGAAACCCGCACCTCGTGAACCTCGGCCCCATAATCACGCAGCCAGTCGCCGAACCAGGAGGCGTACACGCCGGAGACCAGATTAAGGCAGCGGGTTCCGGGCTTCACCAGCGCCCGGGCGGCGGCCTCCAGTCCGAGCACGGCCTCGCCCTGCATCAGCACTACGTCGTTGGTCGTGTTATAGACCTCGGCCAGCATCCGCTCGGTGTCCCGGAAGTGCTCCAAAAAGACCGGGTCGTAATCGAACAGGATCGGCGATCCCAGGGCTGCGAGCACGCGCGGGGAGGCCATCGTCGGTCCGGCAGTGAGGGTGAAATCTGGTGGGCGCACGGCGGTCCTCCTAGGTGTTCGTGAGCCTCTTCGGGTCTGTGCGCATCAACCGTAGGTGATGAGCTTGGGGATGCGGCCTGCGTTGTCCGGGCCACATGGGATCGCCGGGTCATCCTCGCTTGTCAAGAGCCGCTCACCCTGCAGGACCGAGCAATAGGCCTCGACGTGCGGATCGATGCCGAAATCGACGTTGCATCGAACAATCCGGACGCGCTGGAAGCGGCGACCGCTGCGCACGCAGGCCACCCACTGGTAGTTGAGATGCTGGGCGCGGAGGCGGTGGATGATGGCCGCGCGGACCACGGCCGGGCTGCCGGTGTGGAGGCCGGCGGCGCTGCCGGTGTGGACGCTGGGAGCATTGCCGGTGTGGACGCCAGTTGGGCTGCCGGTGCTGGCTCGGCCGGGCCCGGCAGGCTTTCCCGCGGCACCGCCCCCTGAGCTGGCGAGCACAATCCCGGCGGCCGCCAGACACGCGCCAACGATCAACGCCAAGGACCACCGGCGAGCCGCAGGTGCCCGGGCAGCTTGCGTATTCATCATCGCTGATAATACTCTTGTTGACAGTTCACAGCCGACGCTTGACCGGACCGGCGCGTGGCCCCCGAGCGCTCCGAGCGCCCAGCGCATCGTTCATTAAGACTGGATGGAGCTTGCTTGACGTCGTCATCGAGCCAACTATATGGTCCTGTTGACAGTCCACAGCACACAGCCGACGCTAGCCAGCGATGCGCTGCGTGAGTTTCCACCCAGGAGGAGTTGGGATGCACATCAGCTTTAAGGGACTCGGAGCGGCCCTGGTTGGGCTTGCGCTCATGGGCGGCGTGGCGGCCTGCGGTTCTAGCAGCTCTACGAGCACGCCCGCAAGCAGCGGGGGTGCTTCGAACGCATCGAGCTCGAAGAAACTGCCCTTCAGCAGCGTGGCCATCGCGACCCCGGCGAAGACCAACGACTACGGCTGGAACGCGCAGGGCGTCAACGGCATCAAGGAGGCGGCAACACCGTACGGGCTGAACGTCAAAGTGGTCCAGGACATCGGCTATGACAACACCACCGCGGTACTGCGTCAGCTGGCCCTGAGCCACCCCGGACTGATCGTCGCGCACGCGAGTGGCTTTGACACCAACGCCCAGCGGGTCGCGCAGCAATACCACGTGCCGATGATCACCTATGACATCCCGTCGCTGCTGTCCAAGGGAACGCTGTCGAACATCACCACGTCCAGTCAGCAGGGCGCCTACCTGGCGGGAATTCTCGCGGCGCATACAACCAAGACCAACAAGGTCGGCGTGATCATCTCCGCATCTGACACGAACTGGTACGAGATGACCGGTGGCTACGCCGCGGGCGTGCACAGCGTCAACCCGAAGATCCAGATCGTGTTCGGCCAGATCGGCCCCGCATCCTACGACGACGCGGCGGGTGGCAAGCGAGTCGCTACAAGCATGATCGCCTCCGGAGCCGACGTGATCTTCGCGATGGGCGATGACGCCTCGTTCGGCTACCTGCAGGCAATCGGCAGCGCTCACCCTGGTCACAAGGTCTGGTACATCGGTGACATCGGCAACATGACACCGATCGACACCAACCACGTGCTGTTGTCCTCGGTGTTGTGGAACTTCGCCGGCGTCTACAAGCAGGCGCTCCAGGACATCAAGGCGGGCACGTTCGGGACGCATGGTTACAACCTGACGCTGGCAAACGGCGGGATCTCGCTGCTGCACAGCAAGTACATCCCGGCGAGCGTCTGGGCAAAGATCGTCGCCGCTCAGAAGAAGATCGAGTCGGGCGCGATCAAAGTGCCGCAAACGACCAAGGCGGCACAGGCCCAGGCGGAACTGAAGGGCTGAGTCACGTCGGAGTCCGCGTCGCCGCTCGCCGAGCCAGATCCGACCGTGCCCGCCCGGTCCGATGAGACCTCCGCGGTCGAGCTGCTCGGGATCACCAAGACATTCCCCGGCGTGGTTGCCAACGACGATGTCTCGTTGGCGCTGCGCCGAGGCGAGGTGCATTGCCTGCTGGGCGAGAACGGGGCCGGCAAATCCACGCTGATGGCGATTCTGGCGGGGATGCAACAGCCCGATGCCGGGTGCATCCGGGTCGCCGGCGACGAGGTCCGGATCTCTTCCCCCCGGGTCGCGCTGAAGCTCGGTATCGGCACGGTCTATCAGCACTCGACGCTGATCGGTGCGTTGTCGGTGATCGAGAACCTGATGCTCGGCGACAGCCGGGCCCTGCGCCTGGACGTTGCGCGAGCGCGTAAACGGCTCGAGGAGTTCGGCTCGATGCTCGGAGTCGAGATCGATCCCGACGCGCGCGCGGGGGACCTCGCGCTCGGACGTCAGCAACAGGTCGAGATCATCAAGGCCCTGTGGCGGGGCTCGCGGGTGCTGATCCTCGACGAGCCGACATCGATGCTCACCCCACAGGCCGTGGCCGAGCTCCAGAACGTGCTTCAGCGGCTCAAGCCGACCGGCCTGGCGATCGTGTTCATTACCCATAAGCTGCACGAGGCAGTAGCCCTTGGCGACCGAATCTCCGTCCTTCGGCAGGGCCGGGTGACCGGCACCATCGATCACGAGCGTGTTCGCTCGAGTTCACCGGAGGAGCTCGAGGCCGAGATCGTGCGGCTGATGTTCGGCGAGTCCGAGGCCGTCGCCGAGCTGCCCGAGCTGCAGTTGGAGGCCGAGGGTCATAGACCCGAGACGATCTCGCGCAACGATGATCAGGTAGCGCTCGAGCTCAGCCACGCCTCCGCGCGCGGCGAAGGCGCGCAGCCCGGGATCGAGGACGTGTCGCTGACCCTGAGGCTTGGCGAGGTACTGGGTGTGGCCGGCGTCGATGGCAATGGACAGCGCGCTCTGGCCGAGGTGATCAGTGGCCAGCGGCGCCTGACGCATGGCGAGGTGCGCTTTCTCGGCGCGCCGATCGCGTCGCTCAGCGTCGCCCAGCGCGAGAAGCTCGGTCTTCGCCATGTCACCGACGATCGCCTCGGCGAGGGGATCGTCGCCGGGCTACCGGTGTCGATCAACCTCGTGCTCAAGCGAATCGGCCACAGCCCGTACTGGCGCCGCGGCACGATCCGTCGGGACGTCATCGATCGCCAGGCCGAGGCGCTGGTGGATCGCTTCGACATCCGCACGCCCAGCGTCCACACTCGAGCCGGGACCCTGTCCGGCGGCAATGTCCAGAAGCTGCTGCTCGCCCGCGAGCTGTCCTTCGATGCCAAGGTCGTGGTGTTCCACAAGCCCACCTACGGTTTGGACCTGAAGACGACCCGCGCCGTTCGCGGCATCATCGGAGGCCTTCGTGAGCGGGGAGCCGCGCTGCTGATCTCGACTGACCTCGACGAGCTCCTCGAAGTGTCTGATCGGATCGCGGTCCTGTCCCGGGGGCGGATCGTGGGGATCGTCGACAACGGACCGGGCGCGGGCGAGCAGGTCGGCAGGCTGATGATCGGTGACGTGACGCTCGGCGTGGAGGCGGTTGTATGACCGAACCGCTCTCGTTTCGCGCGCATCCGACCGATGTCGTCGAGGTTGCGCCGCCGCGCACTGACGAGGGTCCCGCGCCGCCGCGCTCGCGCCGCGTGGCCAAGTTCAACGAAGCGTTGATCCGCTCGATCGTGCCGGTGATCCTGGCCCTGCTCGCAGGTGCGCTGCTCCTGGCGATCCTCGGGCGCGACCCCGTCACCTTCTACAGCGACATCTGGCAGAACGGAATCCAGCAGGGGTCCTGGGCCGACAGCGCGATGCTGGCCGCGCCGCTGCTGCTCATCGCGGTTGGCCTAATCGTCATCTTTCGCGCCAACATCTGGAACCTGGGCTACGACGGCCAGTACCTCCTGGGGGCGGTCCTGATCACCGGGCTGGCGCCCCACCTGCAGCACGAGCCTCTGGTAGTGGCGATGTTGATCCTGTTTGCCGTCTCGGTGGCCGCGGGCGCGGCCTGGACGCTCATACCCGCGCTGCTGAAGGCGCGCTATGAGACCAACGAGATCATCACCACGCTAATGATGTCGTTCATCGGGGTGGGCGTCGCGAACATCCTGGTCAAGGGGCCGTTTCAGGATCCCACGGTCAACATTCCGCAGACGCGCGTGATCCCGCTGAACCGGATGCTTCCGTCGATCCCGGGGACGAGGGTGCACGTGGGGGTGCTCGTGGCCCTGGCGGCGGCACTTATCGCCTACTACGTGTTGACCCGCACGTCCTTTGGGCTGCGCCTGCACGTGCTCGGGGCCAACCCGCGCGCTGCCGCGCACGTCGGCGTCAACGTCAAGCGCTTGATCATCAACGCGTTTCTGGTCAGCGGAGCGCTGGTCGGATGCGCGGCCGCCGTCGACATTCTGGGCGTGTGGGGCTACATGAGGGCGAACTGGAATCCCGCCTACGGGGACACCGTGATCCCGTTCGTGTTCCTGGCCCGGCTGAACCCGATCGCAGTGATCCCGTTCATCGCGTTCTTCGCGGTTCTGACGACCGGTGGCGACATCGCCGCCTCCAACGCCAACCTGCCGACCGACTTCCTGCTCGTACTGGTGGCGCTGATCCTGCTGTTCATGACGATCATCGAATACCTCGGTCGTCAGCGGGAAATGGGTCGCAGCTATCTGACCCCGGGGCTCAGACAGGCGCTGCGTTGGCCGTTGCTCGGTCGCAAGTCAAGCCGGGAGGCGAGCGCGTGATCACACTTCAATTCGCTGCGGCGAGCAACATCTTCAGCCAGGCGGTGCTGACCTCGCTGATCGCCGGCGGTCTGGTCGCGGGCGTGCCGCTGATGTTCACGGCGCTGGGCGAGACCATCTCCGAGCGCGCCGGGGTTCTCAACCTGGGGCTCGAGGGAATGATGCTCCTGGGCGCCTATATCGGCTTCATTGGCGCCTACTACGTGCATTCGGAGATGGTCGGTTTCCTGTTCGGGATCGCCGGCGGCATGATCGGCGCCTCGCTGATGGTGATCCTGTGCGTATGGCTGGGGCTCGATCAGATCGTCGTCGGGATCGCCATTACGCTTGCCGGTGAGGGGATCACCAGCGTGCTCCAAGGCGCACAGTTCGGCACCAGCTATCCACGGCTGGGCGCGCCGTCAACCGTATCGATCCCGATCCTGGACAAGATCCCGGTGCTGGGCCCCAGCCTCTTCAATCAGTCTCTGCTGGTGTACCTGGGATTTGCCTTCGCGGGTTTCCTGGTGTGGATATTTCGGGCCACCAACCTGGGGCTGAACCTGCGCGCTGCCGGTGAGAAGCCCGAAGCGCTCGACGCCGCCGGGGTCAGTGTGCTCGCCACCCGGAGCTGGGCGGCGCTCAGCACCGGGGCCCTCGCGGGTCTGGGAGGCGCGTATCTGGCGATCGTGAGCGCAGGCGTGTTCACACCCTTCATGACCCAGGGTCAGGGCTTTATGGCAATCGTGATCGCCATGCTGGCGCGCGGCAAGCCGCTATGGGTGGTACTGGGGTCGTTCCTGTTTGGAATCTGCCTCTCGATCGCGACCGCGTTGCAGCTCGCTGGGGTGAACATTTCCACTGATCTGGTCAACATGCTTCCGTTCATCGCGATCATCGTGTCGCTGGTGGTCTTCGCCCGCAAGTCCTACCTCCCGCCGGCGCTCTGCATTCCCTACGTACGCGGAGCCAAATGAGCGCAGCTCGTCCCGCCACCGACATACCGTTGGAGAACCGCACACTGCGCGAGCAGGTCGCGGATCACCTCCGCGAGGAGATCCTGGCCAGCCGCCTGGCGCCGGGGACCGAGCTCGGAGAAGTGATGCTGGCCCAGTCGCTCGGGATCAGCCGGGGGCCGCTGCGCGAGGCGCTGGGCCAGCTCGCCGCCGAAGGGCTAGTGACGATCGTTCCCCGGCGCGGCGCGGTTGTGAAGACCCTCACCCGGCAGGAGTTCCTGGACGCTTATCAGGTCCGCGAGGCGCTCGAATCTCTGGCCATCAAGCTCGCCGTCCCGCGCCTGAGCAAAAGCCAGCGCGGAGAGCTGCGCCGCATGTGCCGAGAGATGGAGGCCGAGGCGGCGGCAGGCAACACCGAGCGGTTCTTCGAGATCAACCACGACTTCCACGCGCTGCTGGTCCAGGCGTCAGGCAACCAGAAGCTCGAAGAGATGCACGCGCAACTGATCGCTCAGATGGGGCGCCTGCTCAAAAAATCAGTCGAGCTCCGCGGCGGCGTGCAGCAGTCGGCGGCCGAGCATCGAGAGATCCTGGCCGCGGTCGACGCGGGAGACCCCGCGGAAGCGTCTCGCTTGCTCGAGGAGCACATCGAGGTCCCCCAAAGGGTCCTGCGCGCAAGCGCAGCGGGTTCGCTGTTCGAGGCCGACGATGCACACCCACAAGACGAGGAGTCGCGCGCCGATGGCTGAGTCCAAGCCGCTCCAGTTCGGAGTCAACCTCAACAACCGGGAACCGCTTATCGCTCCGGACTATGACCTGCAGGCACTGCTGGCGCTTTCCGAGACCGTGGAGGAGCTCGGCTTTGATTCGGTGTGGGTGGGCGACAGCCTGTTCTCCAAACCTCGCTACGAAGCGATGACGCTGCTCGCGGCGATCTCGCAGCGGACCCGGCAGGTGTCGCTGGGCACAGCCTGCCTGGTCAGCTCGACGCGCAACCCCTTGTACCTGGCGCTGGAGTGGGCGACCCTGGACACGATCTCCTCAGGTCGCACGATCCTCGGCCCTTGCATGGGTAACCCCGAGCAGGGTGTGCGGCGCGAGTTCGAGGCGCTGGGCCTGCCGTTCTCCGACCGCGCGACGGTCTTCGAGGAGGGGCTTGAGGTAATCAACGAGCTGTTCCGGACGGGCAAGACCAGCTTCAAGGGCAAGTACTACCGCTACGACGAGGTGGCGTTTCACTCCGGTACGGAGATGGCGCCGCTGGGCCCGTTGCAGACTCCCCCGCCGATCTGGATCGTTTCCAATCCTCGGTTGGTGGGTGACAAGCCGACCGAGAAGATGCGAGCCATCATGGAGCGCGCTTGCGACAGGATCATCCGGCTCGGCGACGGCTGGATGACCTGCTGCCGGGCCGAGCATCCCGAGGAGCTCACCGAGCAGATCGGCTATCTGCGCCAGGCGGCAGACCGCCACGACCGCGAGTTCGACGACTACACGGTCGCCTACCAGGTGACGATGAACATCGGGGAGTCAAAGGAGCAGGCGCGCGCGGACTTCGACGATTACATCTCCAAGTACTACCCCGAGCTCTCGAGGGCGATGGATCTCTCCAACTGGGGACCGGTGGGAACTCCGGAGGACATCGCCGAGTGGCTGCGGGAGTTCCGCGAACGAGGCGTGACCCATTTCATCTGCCGCTTTGGAGCGATCGATCAGTTCGGGCAGGTGCAGCGCTTCGCACGCGAAGTGTTGCCGGCATTTCAGACCCAGGAGGTGAGCTGAAACATGAGCGTGACCGAAGCAGCGCAGACACCGACCGACGACGCGATTCGGGCAGACGCCGAGCTGGTCGTCGATGTCTGCATGTCAGTCGAGGCCGACGACGTGGTGACGATCATCACCGACGACGACCACACCGACCAGGCGCGTATGGTGGCCGACGTATGCGTCGACCGCGGTGCCTGGCCCGTGGTCATGAACAACGAGACCCAGGTCCGCCGGGGGTTGGCCGACACGCTGTTTCCGATGGCCCCGCCTCGCAACCTGCACCAGGCGATGGTGAGCTCGGACGAGATCATCATCATCACCAACCTCGAGTGGGCCAACCGCTTCGCCCACGTGTCGGCGGTCAAGGAGTCGTGCGGGGCCAACGCCAAGATCGCCTCGGTCGAGCCCGGGATGGGCTCCTGGGGGCTGACCGAAGAGGCGCTGCTGCGAGCCCAGCGGCGTGCCTGGGACGCGATGGCGGCGCTGGAGGGCGTTGAGAAGGTGCGCGTCACCTCGGCCAGGGGGACCGACTTCACCGTCACGATCAAGGACCGCCCCGCGCTCGAGGTCGCCTCGATCAAGAAGCGCGGCCAGATGATGGGGCCACTGCCGCTGTGGGCCGAGGTTGCTTTCGCGGCCGTCGAGGACAAGACCGTGGGCAGGATGGTCGTCGACGGCGTGATGCTGGGAATCGGGCTGCCCGGCCAGGTCAAGGAGCCGATCACATGGACGATCGAGAACGGTAAAGCGGACAAGATCGAGGGCGGCGAAGAGGCGCGCCGGCTGCGCGAGGTGGTGGAAGGAGTCGAGAACTCGACCGTGATTGGCGAGTTCGCCTTCGGCGTCAGCGAGGTGGCTCCGTTCGGGACGCCGTCGGAAAAGGGCCGCGTCGGAACCGTGCACTGCGCGCTGGGCGACAACCACAACGCCTATCCAGGCGGCCAGAACGTGTGCACACTGCACCTCGACGGGGTGGTGCTCGATGCCTCGATGCAGATCGTCGACAACGGCCGCTGGATCCTCAAGGACGGCCAATGGGTGCTGTAGACCGAGAAGCGGTCAAGACCGTCACGCTCGAGGACATCGAGCCGATCCCGCTGCCGGGCGGGAGCTGGAGCCGGATGGTACTCAACAACAAGTCGCTGCGCGGAAATGGGTCGTCGCTGGGCTATTCGGTGTTCACCCCTGGATGTGTCACTGCGATGGTGTCGCACGAGACCGAAGAGGTGGCATATGTGGTCTCGGGGTCCGGTGAACTACGTCTCGAAGCTGAATGCGTGCCGTTCGCGGCCGGACAGGGGCTGTTCATCCCCGCCCGGACTTGGCACGCGGTGGCCAACACCGGCGAGCAGGACGTGATCATGGTGTTCGGGTTCCCGTATCCCGATTACCCGCCGACCGAGCGCAAGGACACCGCGGCGTGAGCTTGTCGGCAACAGCGGGAGGGCGCCTCACCGGCGAGGACCGACGCCTGGTCCACGACGTGGCCTGGGCGTGCCGGATCCTGGCCATGGTCGGCTATGAGGACCTGACGCTCGGTCATGTCAGCGCGCGCGGCTCCGATGACCGCACGGTCTACATCAAACGCAAGGGCATCGCACTTGGCGAGGTGACGCCGGCCGATGTGCTGGCAGTAGATCTCGGCGATAACACCTCCGGGGGCGGCAACGGGATGCACCTGGAGACCGTGCTCCATACCGAGGTCTACAAGCGCCGCCCGGACGTGCGCAGCGTAGTTCATGGTCATCCGGTGTACGCGACCGCGTTCGGCGCCACCGACGCCGAGTTCTCGTTTCTGACCCATGACAGCGTGCTGTTCATAAAGGGCATCTCGACCTATGACGGGGTGCCTGATCTGATCATGGATCAGCGCCAGGGAGCGCTCGTGGCGGAGGCCCTCGGAGACGGCACGGCGCTGCTGTTGCGCAACCACGGCGTGCTGGTGGCCGAGCGTGACGTCCGCTGGGCGGTGCTGGCCAGCGCTCTGCTCGAACGTGCCACTCAGATGCAGCTGCTGGCTACCTCGTTCGGTCCGCTGCACCCGATCCCGGAGCCGATGCTGGAGGGCATACACGCCTCCAAGTACCAGCACGACTTCGCCGTTGAGTACTGGGACGCCTGGATCCGGGAGCTTCGCCGACGCGGGCGAGCGTTCGAGATGGCGCAATAGAGCTGATGGATCTGTGCCTGACCGTCAACGGCCGAGAGGTCCGCGAAAGTATCGAGCCCCAAGAGCTGCTGCTCGACTTCCTGCGCGAGCGGCTGCGGCTGACCGGGGCCAAGCGTTCGTGTGACGTCCAGGTCTGCGGGGCCTGCACCGTGCTCGTCGACGGCGGGCCGGTGAGCGCCTGTAACTATCTGGCGGTCGAGGCCCAAGGACGTGAGGTGCTGACTGTGGAGGGGTTTGCCCAGACGCTCGAGTTCGCGCAGTTCGAGGCGGCGTTCGTGCGCCACGCGGCGCTCCAGTGCGGGTACTGCACTCCGGGGCTGCTGTTGACCCTCAAGAGCCTGCGCGACACCGGCGAGCTTGCCACCGAGGATGACATTCGCCACGGGCTCGACGGCAACCTGTGTCGCTGCACCGGGTATCGATCCATACTTGAAGCCGCCCGGGAGATCGCCCGGTGACGGTCATCGAGCGGCCCGCGCTGCGCGAGGTCGGAACTTCGCGACCGCGCAAGGACGCGCGCGAAAAGCTATCGGGCGAGGCTCAGTTCGTGGGCGACATGGAGGTCGCCGGGATGCTGCACGGCAGCGTCGTGCGCAGCCCGTATGCCCACGCCCTGATTCGCGGCATCGACTCAAGCGCAGCCCTCGAGCGCGACGGAGTCGTTGCCGTGCTGACCAGCGCCGACCTCCAGGACATCGAGCCCTATTACGGCCACGCCATCAAGGACCGGCCGATCGTGGCGCTGGACCGGGTTCGATTCGCCGGTGAGCCCGTCGCCGCTGTAGCGGCGGTCGACGAAGCGACCGCCGAGGCGGCGGTGCGCGCGATCGAGGTCGACTACGAGCCGCTGCCGGTGCTGGACACCCTCGATCTGGCCCTGTCGCCTGGAGCTCCGCGGCTGCACGACCGCCGCCCGCAAATCGGCCTGTTTCACGGCCTCGGAGAGCTCGGCGAGGAGCAGGGCAACATCTGCTACCGCCACCTGATCTCCGCCGGGGACATCGATCAAGCCCGTGCGGAGGCGTCGATCACGGTGGAGGGGGAGTACCTATTCCCCGCCGTTTACCAGTACGCGATGGAGACCCACGCCACGATCGCCCATTACCACGGCGACGGAGTGACCCTGTGGGCCAACTGCCAGCACCCATTCCTTGTCCAGGCCGAGATCGCGGACCTGTTCGGTCTGGAGATCGGACAGGTCCGGATCATCGTCTCCTACCTGGGCGGCGGCTTCGGCTCGAAGTCCTACACGAAGATCGAACCGCTGACCGTCGCCCTGGCGCGCAAGGCGGGACGGCCGGTGAGGATCGTCAACCGGGTCGAGGAGTCGATGGTGACTTCGCGCCGCCACGGAATGCGCTGCTGGATGCGCACCAGCGCTGCGGCCGACGGAAGGTTGCTGGCGCGCGAGGTGAACTTTTGGATGGACACCGGAGCTTATGCCGACAATGGGCCGCGGGTGACGGCCACGGCCGCGGACGCCGCGCCCGGCCCGTACCGCTTCACAGCTGTCGAGGTGGACGGCAACTGCGTGTACTGCAACACCCCCCCGTCGGGCTCCTACCGCGCATTCGGTGCCACCCATCTGCAATGGATCGGCGAGTCGCAGCTCGACGAGGTGGCGCGACGGGCGGGCCTCGACCCGTTGGAGCTGCGCCAGCGCAATCTGGTGGTGACCGGTGATCCGGTCCGGCCCGACGGCAGCGGCAAGCCGCTCGACGCAGACCTGATCGGCGACGTCGAGCGAGCGGCCTTGGGGGTCGGCTGGGATGAGCCCAGACGACCATGGGTGGGTCGCGGGGTCAGCGTAGGGTTGCTGGCCGCCGGGGCCCACCCGGTCTCGCGGGCCTCGGTCCGTCTGTGCTCGGATGGGTCGGCCGACGTGTACGTGGGGACCACCGAGCTTGGACAGGGGCCCCGCACGGTCATGGCTCAGATTGCCGCCGAGGAGATCGGAATCACCAGCGACCTCGTGCGCGTCCACGGCGCCGACACCCGGTTCACTCCGTACGACCGCTCGACCGGCGCCAGCCGTTCGACGACGATTGCCGGCCTGGCGGTCAAGCGCGCCGCCAATGCCGTGGCCGACCGTCTGCGCGAGACGGCGGCCGAGGCGTGGGACGTCGAGCCCGAAGTGGTCGAACTTACGGGCGGGCGGGCTGAGTTCGCCGGCGAGGAGATCTCATTCGAGGACCTGATCTTTCGACGGTTTGGGTTCCGCGGCGGGGAGATCATCGAAGGCGGCGAGGTCAGGCCCACCGGAGGCGACACCGGGTCATACGCGGAGGGCCCGCATTTCTGGGAAGTTTGCGTCGCGGGCGCTGAGGTCGAGGTGGACCCGAACACAGGCGTGGTTACGGTTTTGCGCACGTCGACCGTCGCCGACGTCGGCAAGGCGATCAACCCGCAGCTTGTCGAGCGCCAGGACGAGGGCGCGACCCTCCAGGGCATCGGCAACGCGCTGTTTGAGGAGATGCGGTTCGACGGTGGCCAGGTCGTCAACGACAGCCTGCTCGAGTATCGGGTCCCGCGGATCGCCGACCTGCCTCGCGAGATGACCTCGATCATCGTCGAGAATGAAGACGGCCCTGGACCGTACGGCGCCAAGGGATGCGGCGAGGGTGCATTTGCGGCGGTGCCCGCGGCCATCGTCTGCGCGCTGGCCGACGCGGGGGTGCCGATGAATGAGTTGCCGCTGACCCCCGAGCGCGTGTGGCGCCGGATCCAAGAGCTGTCGAAGGTGCCAACCCCCTGAACAAGGAAGCGACTATGAGCGTGAGCGAACCGAGCCGGGCCACAATTCTCGGAACGGGCACGATGGGCCCAGGCATGGGCGCTGTCCTCGCCCGGGCCGGTATGCCGGTGACACTGTTCGACGTCAACTCCGAAGCGCTCGACCGCGCCAAAGTCACGGTGGGCATGGTCGAGGGAGTGCTCGACCGGCTCGAGGTCCCAGTGCGTGACGGCGGCGGCCTTGCCTACGAAACCGATCAGCCGTCGGCACTCGATGGGGCCGAGATCGTGGTCGAGGCGATCCCCGAGCAGATCGAGCTCAAGCGTCAGGTGTTCGCAGAGATCGAGGATCAGATCTCTGCCGAGGCGATCATCGCCTCCAACACGTCAGGCATCCCGGTGACCAAGCTCGCCGAGGGACTGAAGCATCCCGAACGGGTGATCGGCTGGCACTGGTCGAACCCGCCGCATCTGATCCCCATGAACGAGGTGATCCCCGGCGAGCAGACCGCTCCCGAGGTCACGAGCGCGATCGAGGCCCTCACCCGGCGGATCGGCTATCACCCGGTGACGCTGAAGAAGGAGGCCCCGGGATTCGTAGAGAATCGGGTGCTGTACGCGATCATGCGCGAGTGCCTGGCGCTCGTGGATGAGGGCGTGATCGACGTCGAAGGCCTCGACCTGTGCGTGAAATGGGGGATCGGCTACAAGCTCGCGGTGGTGCCGCCGATCCAGCTGCTCGACATGGCCGGGCTGGACATCTACACCAGCGTGGCCAGCTATCTCAACCAGTCGCTCTCAAACGAGACCGGGGTGTCCAGCACGGCGACCGGACTCAAGGAGGACGGGCGGCTGGGGATCAAGACCGGCGGGGGCTTCTTCGACTACACGCCAGAGCGAGTCAAGGAGCTTGGACAACAACGGGCTGCGGCCCTGGTGGCCGTACGAAAGGCACTGGACTGAACGATGGCAAAGGCAACGAAGGTACGGCTGCTCGACAGCGGAACGCTGGTGATCGACCAGTCACATATCACCTGGAACATCGGCTGCGGCACGCCGGTGCGCTTTCCGGTGTACAGCGTGCTCATCGAGCACCCTGACGGGCTGTTCATGTTTGACAGTGGCTATGACCTCGATCTGGTCAACGCGATGCTGCCGTTTGAGTTGCCCGAGCAGACGCCGGACCAGACCGTTGCCTCCCAGCTGGACAAGTGTGGCTTCAAGCCCGCGGACGTCGGCGCGCTGATCAACTCGCATCTCCATTTCGATCACTGCGGCGGTAACAAACAGCTCGCCAACGCGGTGACCTACCTGCATCGCGAAGAGCTCCGCGAGGCGCGCTCACCGGAGCCGTTTGAGCGGCTGGGGTATGCGGATAAGGGGTACGACCATCCCGATTCGAGGTTTGAGCTGCTCGACGGCGACGTGTTGTTCGCCGACGGCGTTCATCTGTTCCACACCCCGGGCCACACGGTGGGCCACTACTCGATGCTCATCGAGCTCGAAGGCAGCCATCCCCTGCTGTTCATGGCCGATGTCTCCTATACCAAGACGGCGTTTGAGCACGACCAGCAGGCTGGCTTTCACAACAATCCCGTCGATGGCGTTCGCTCCATCGCCCGGATCAAGCGCCTGGCTAAGGAGTGGGGCGCCGAGGTCATCTTCACCCACGACATGGATGCGTTTAGGTCCTATGCGCTGGCGCCCGAGCCGTTTACCGGCAGCCGTGCACTCTCGGCTGCGGGAGGCGGCGCATGAAGCTCGAGGGAAGAGTGGCCATCGTCACCGGAGCGGCGCAGGGAATCGGCAAAGCGATCGCCGACAAGCTGCACGCCGAAGGCGCGCGCGTAGCCATCGTCGATCTGAACGGCGAGGGCGCGGAGGCTGTGGCGTCGGGGCTCAACGGCCTGGCGATCCAGGCGGACATCTCCAGCGAGACCGATGCCGAGCGCATGGCGCAGGAAACGCTCGATCGCTATGGCAAGATCGACGTGCTCGTCAACGCTGCGGCGATCGTGCCCTTCATCCCCTGGGACGAGGTCGACTTCGCCTACTGGCGGAAATTGCTGTCGGTCAATCTCGACGGTGCATATCTCGTTTCCCGCGCCGTCGAACCGCCGATGCGCGAGGCGGGCTACGGCCGGATCGTGCAGATCGCCTCCAACGCGTTTCTGGCCGGGACGCCGAACATGGGGCCTTACCTGGCCTCCAAGGGCGGGGTGGTGGGGCTCACCCGGGCGCTGGCGACCGAGCTGGGCAAGTACGGCATCACCGCCAATGCGGTGGCACCGGGCATCACCAGGACCGAGGGGGCGCTGGCCACGCCGCACAAGGATTCATTCGACTTTGTGCAAGCGCTGCAGGCGATTCCGCGCCACGGACTCCCAGAGGACATAGCGCCGGCCGTCGCTTTTTTGGCCTCCGAGGAGTCAGGCTGGGTCACGGGCCAGGTCCTGGTCGCCGACGCCGGGCACATCCGCGACTGATGGCGGTGGACGTCGCCCGCGCCGGCGTGATCCTGGCGGTGTCCGACTTCGCGCGCTCGGTGGCCTTCTACCGCGACCAGCTCGGCTTTGAAGTCGAGGCGGAGTACGACGATCCGCCGTATGCGACGCTGGACAGAGCCGGCATGCGTCTCTCGCTGGCCGAGCAGGGCCACCCGGCCGAGGACCGGCCGGGGGTGGAGATGGTGGCTCCCTCGGACCCGTCGCGGTTGCCCGCGATCCTGGTACTCGAGGTGAGCGACTGTCTGCGCAGTTTTCGCGAGCTCAGCGCGGTCGGCGTGCCGTTTCTGGCCGACCCCTACTCACCACCGTGGGGAGGCCACCGTTGCTTTGCTATCGATCCGGACCGCAACCTGATCGAACTCGAGGAGCCGGCGTGAGAGCGGTCAAGCTGGTCGGCATCGAAGCCATCGAGGTCCGGGACGTGGCCGACCCTCGGCTTGAAAGCGACACCGACGCGATCGTTCGCGTCACCCACACGGCGATCTGCGGCGCGGACCTGCTCCCGTACCACGGCTACACGCCCGGATTCGAGCTGGGGACGACCCTCGGCCACGAGTTCGTCGGGGTGGTGCAGGATGCGGGTGATGCCCTGGGGGATTGGGCCTCCGGTCAGCGTGTCGTCAATACCAGCATGACCTCCGATGGCACCTGTGCCCACTGCCGCGCCGGGCGGCCGACGCAGTGCGCATCCCGAGCGATGTTCGGGTACTCCGGGGTGTATCCGCGCCTGGAGGGAGGCCAGGCGGACTTGGTACGCGTTCCCCAGGCCGACCGTTGTCTGTGGCCGGTTCCCGACGATGTCGCCTCGGAGGACGCGGTGTTCGTCGCCGACATCCTCCCCACCGGCTTGCTCGCCGTTCAGCGGGCCGGCGTGGCCGCGGGGGACGTGGCCGTTGTGCTCGGCTGCGGCCCCGTGGGGCTGATGGCGTTGATCTGCGCGGTCGGGAACGCGCGGCGGGTGATCGCGGTGGACGGGATTCCCGCCCGGCGCAAGCTGGCGGACGCGCTGGGTGCTCTGGCGGTTGATCCTTCGGGCGCTCCGGAAGCGGTTCTGGCTTCGACCGGAGGCCTCGGTGCCGATGCCGTGATCGAGGCCTCGGGCGCGCCGGCGGCGTTGAGCGCGGCCCTGGACCTGGTGCGGCCGCAGGGCGTGATCTCCGTCGTCGGGGCCCACTTCGAGCCAGATTTCCCCCTCAACAACGGCCTGATGTTCGAAAAGGAGATCACGCTGGCCTTCGCGATTGGCAATCCGGGCCGCGACCGGGAGCGGCTGCTCGCGATGATCCAGGAAGGCGCCTTGCGGCCCTCGGCGGTGATCAGCGACACGATGGGGCTCCAGGACGCGCGGGACGGATACCGGGCCTTCGACGCGCGCGAGGCGACAAAGGTCGTTTTGACAACGTCGGGATAGCCGGCAGTTGAGGACGTGATGAAACGTTGTGCTCTGGTGACGGGCGCCTCGAGTGGAATCGGGCTTGCCCTGGCGCGGATGCTTGCCACCGAGGGATACGGGGTGACGATCTCGGCGCGGCGCGCCGAGCGCCTGCGTGAGATCGCCGACGCCGGCGAGGGGCGGCTGTTTGCCGTTGCTGCCGACGTGGCCCGGGAGGAGGACGTGGTGAGGCTCGTGCAGGCCCACGCCGAACGGTTCGGACGGCTCGATGTGTTGGTCAACGCCGCCGGGATCGCCGGGGCGAAGCCCTCGGACGCGGCCGACACGGCGGAGGTCGATCGCCAGGTCGCGGTCAATCTGCGGGCCCCGCTGCTCGTCACCCGGGAGGCGCTCCCCTGGTTACGCAAGGCCGGCGCCGAGCACGGCAAGGCACTGGTCGTCAACATGTCCTCGGTGGCCGGAAAGGAGGGCCAGCCGGGCAACACGATCTACTCGGCCACCAAGGCCGGCCTGATCTCGCTCACGCAATCGCTTCAGCGCGAGACGGCCGCCGACGGAATCCAGGCCACCGCCGTGTGCCCGGGGCTGGTGGCCACGCCGATGACCGCTGACTCGTCCGTCCCCCAGGGAGAAATGGTCTCCCCCGATGACGTGGCCGAGGCGATGCGCTTCCTGCTGCGCACGTCAACCTGGTGCCTGGTCCCCGAGATCGTGCTCAATCGGCGAGGTGCCGTCGGGTGACCCGCGATCGTCCCGACGTGCTGATCATCGGCGCCGGCCCCTCGGGCGCCGTCACCGCGCGCCACCTGGCCGAGCACGGGTTCTCGGTGGTCTGCCTCGAGCAGGGCCGCTGGATCAACAACACCGACTTTCCCGGTGACAAGTTCGACTTCGAGCTGCAGGCGCTGAAACGGTGGAGTCACGACCCCAACGTCCGCCAGCTCGACGAGGACTACCCGTGTGAGGTGAGCAAGGCCGAAGTTCACCCGGTCATGTACAACGCCGTCGGCGGCGGGAGCATCCACTACGGGGCCCAGTGGCCGCGTCACCTGCCATCCGATTTCCGCGTTCGCACGCTCGACGGGGTGGCCGACGACTGGCCGCTCACCTACGAGGATCTGGTCCCGTTCTACGAACAGAATGACATCGATCTCGGGGTATCGGGGATGGCGGGTGACCCCGCCTATCCCGACGGCGCCCCGCCGCCGCTGCCGGCCCTGCCGATCAACAGGTACGGACGAAAGTTCGCCCAGGGGCTCAACGCCCTGGGCTGGCATTGGTGGCCGGCGCCGAACGCGATCGCCTCACGCGACTATCGAAACCTGGGAGCCTGCGCACGCTACGGCACCTGTGAGAACGGCTGCCCCAACGGCTCCAAGGCGTCAGTCGACATGACGCACTGGCCCGAGGCTCAGCGCCACGGCGACGCGGGTGATCACCGGCGCGCGGGTACGAGAGATCACCACCGACGAGCGTGGCCTGGCCACCGGGGCCATCTACATCGATCGCCACCACGTCGAGCACCATCAGCCGGCCAGCACGGTGGTGTTGGCCGCCAACGGCGTGGGAACACCGCGGCTGCTGCTGCTGTCGCGCAGCGCACGCTTCCCCGAGGGGCTGGCGAACGGGTCGGGATTGGTCGGTAAACGGCTGATGCTGCACCCGACGAGCCTGCTCGTCGGTGTCTTTGACGAGGCACTCGACAGCTGGCTCGGGCCGGCCGGGCAGAACGTGCACTCGATGGAGTTCTACGAGAGCGATCCCGCGCGGGGCTTCGTCCGCGGTGCCGACTGGAAGACGATGCCCACCGGCGGCCCGCTGATGGCGCTCCTGTTCGGCGTGCTCGACGGTTCACCGGCCTGGGGCGAGGGGATGTATGACGTGATCCGCAGGACGCTCGGCCATTCGGTCGCGGTGGCCATCGTCAGCGAAGACCTGCCATCGGTCGCCAATCAGGTCTCGCTGGATCCGAACCTGGCCGACTCCGACGGGGTACCGGCGCCGCACATCGAATACCGGCGCGAGCAGAACAACCTCGAGCTGCTCGCTTGGCACATCGACCGCACCCGTGAGGCGCTCGAGGCGGCAGGCGCGACACGTGTGCTCGTGGAGCCGATCATGCCCGAGCAGCCGGGTCACCTGCTGGGCACGGCGCGGATGGGAGACGATCGTTCCTGCTCTGTTGTGGATCCAGTTCGGGCGCAGCCACGAGGTGCCCAACCTGTTCATCGTCGACGGGTCGATCTTCGTGACCAGCGGCGGCGTCAACCCCACCAACACGATCGGTGCGCTGGCGCTCCGCTGCGCCGCCCATATCGTCAGCACGGCCCGTCTGCAGGCGGTCCCGGCATGAGTGCGGCCGCGCTTCCGTCAGATCAGCAGGTGGCGATGTTGCGTCGCCTCGGTGACACGCTGGTCCCGGCCGTGGACGGAATGCCGTCGTTTTCGGAGGCCGACAAGTCGGGGCGCTTTCTGAGCAGGGCCTTCGAAGCGCTGCCACACTTCGCTGTGCTGGTGCTGGCCGCCGCCGACGGGCTGGGGGCGCAGGCGCCGTTGGACTACCTGCGACGGCTGGAGGCCGAACAGCCTGACACCTTCGCGGCGCTCCACCTCACGCTGGTCGGCGCATACCTGGTCAATCGCCGGGTTTGGAGGCGGCTCGGCTATCCGGGACGAAAGCCCACGCCGGTGCTCGACGATGAGGCAGAGTTCTTTCTCGAGGGTGGCCTGCTCGAGCCGGTTATCGCCCGAGGTCCGATCTACCGGCCTACGCCTCGCAGTCGAGCCGCCGCCGCCGAGTGATCCTTACCGTCACGCTGAACCTGGCGCTCGACGTCACCTATCACGTGGCTGACTTTGAGCCCGGAAGCGCGGTACGCGTCGAGGACGTGGCTCGGCGGGCCGGCGGCAAGGGGGTAAACGTTGCCCGGGTGTTGCAGGCGCTCCGACATGAGGTCACCGTCTCGGGGATGGTCGGTGGATTCACCGGACAGGTCGCGCGCCGAGCTGAAATCTGCCGGCTTGCGGGACGAGCTGGTCGAGATCGAGGGAGAATCGCGGCTGACGGTTGTCGTCGTCGATGGCGAAGGGTTGGCCACGGCACGACGTGTTACGAGCGGCGCCGCCCGAGGTTCTCACCGGTAACCCAACCGGTGCCGGAGATGCAGCCTCAGCCGCCATCAGCCCGGTCATCTCCGGCGGGGCGCACCTCATATCTCAGAGTCGTGGGCGCCGTTCTGTTGCGGCTCCTCCTCTGTTTCGTCTGGCCCGACAAAGAAGATCTCCTCGCAGATTGCATGGGTCACGTCGCCGACGAGCCTGCAGGCAACCTTGATGTCTCTCTTTGAGTACCGCTTTCCCGCATCGCCGATGACGCTCCGGATCAGAAACCGAGCGACCTCGGGAATGGGTGCGGCGTCAGGCGAGGATCTACCCGACCGCTCGGAGGCAACCATGTGGCTGACGATCTGGCTCAGGACGCCGCCGCAGAGCAGTAGCTCGTTGACGAGCTCGTCGAGTGGATCTGAGGGTGGGGAAGCAGTGATCTGGTCGCTCATACGAGCATGGAGGCGCTGGGGACACGAGAATCACCCCCTGGTCGGCGGGCATGACCCGAGTCGACGAGCCATCATGGTCAGCGATCGCCGCAGACTGGCGCAACGGCATGCGCCTCTTGAGTGCGGCGATCCTCTATCCCTCCGACCCCACGCGCTCAAAGGCCGCCAGTGCCCGGTCGATGACCGACTCGTCCATCGCCGTCGAGGTGGCGGCAAGGCCATTGGGTGCGATCATCACGCCCTCGGCGTAGAGGCGCCACCACAGCGCCGCGGGATCTTGCCCGTGGATCCTCAACAGCGATCCGCGGCCGGTGACCCTCCAGCCCTGCTTTCCCAGCTCCCGCCGTAGGCGGTCGCCGTAACCGTTGATGCGCTCGATCTCCTCGGCCGTGAGAAGCCTGAGCGAGGCCAGCCCGGCGCGCATGCTCACCGGATTGGCCGAAAACGTTCCCCCGTGGGCGAGGTGGTCGGGCGCGCGCGGATCAAATCCACTCATCACCTCGGCGCGACCGCCGATGGCGCCGATCGGCAAGCCGCCCCCGATCAGCTTGCCCAGCGTGGTTATGTCGGGGCGCAGTCCGTACAGGCTCTGGATCCCGCCCGGAGCGATCCGGAAGGTGATGACCTCGTCGAGGAGCAGCAGAATCCCGCGCCGCTCTGTCTCCTGGCGCAGCCACCGCACGAATTCCGGGCTCGCCGGAACGAGCCCGGCCCGGTTGGGCATGGCATCAAAGAGCACGCAGGCGATGCGCGCGCCGTGCTCCTCGAACGCCGTGGCGACGGCATCGGCGTCACCGACGGGCACGCTCAGTACCTGCTCGCTGACTGCGGGGGGCACACCCGGCGCGCCGGGCATCAGCGCCCCGTCGTAGGTGCCGTGGTAGCAGCCGTCGAAGCGCAGGATCAGGGGCCGGCCGGTATGGAACCGCGCCAGCCGAAGCGCCATCATCACGGCCTCGCTGCCGGAGTTGGCAAAGCGCCAGCGCTCGGCGCTCGGAACGCGTTCGCTCAACTCCTGGGCAAGCTCGACCTCGTCGGCCGTGGGAAGACCAAAGCAGGAACCATCGCGAAGTGCCGAGCTCGCGGCCTCCACGATCTCGCGGCGCCCATGCCCGTGCACGAGGACGGTGTAGTTGCCCTGCAGATCGAGCAGCTCATGCCCGTCGGCGTCGGTGAGCACGCACCCCTGGCCGCGGGCGGCATACGGAGGGTGCGGTGAGACGAACACGGTCGTGCGCGAGTTGCCGCCGGGGAGGCAGGCCAGCGCCCGGGCGTAGAGCTCGTCAGATTTAAGCCGCGGGCCGGTCACCGGCGGGCCGCCCTGAGACCAGATAGCGCGGCCACGACCAGCTCCCCGATCGCGGCCAGGTCGTAGCCGCCTTCCTGGACCACGACCGCGGGCCCGAGCCCGCCGATCCGTTTGGCCGCCTGCCGGTACCCATCCGCGCTCACGCGTAGCGGGCTTTCCGGATCCGAGGCGGCCGCATCCAGACCGAGCGAGACGACGAGCGCGTCGGCACCGTGAGCGCGGACGTCGGCGCAGAGCACGTCCACGGCCGCCAACCAATCGGAGTCTGTGGTGCCGGGGGCCAGCGGAATGTTGCGGTTAGCGCCCCGCCCGTCCCCGCTCCCGCGCTCGCCGGCATACCCCACATAGTGCGGGAACCACCCGGTGCCGGGATCGACGTGCAGGCTGCCCACGTACACGTCGCCGCGACCATAGAAGATCGCCTGGCTGCCGTTGCCATGGTGGGCGTCCAGGTCGACGACGGCCACCCGGGCGGCACCCGCCTGGCGCAGCGCCTGCGCGGCGATCGCTGCGTTGTTGAGGTAGCACGACCCTCCATGGGCGGCGGGTCCGGCGTGGTGGCCCGGCGGCCGGCACAGCGCGTAGGCGGCGGGCGCTCCGCCGGCAACCAGGTCTGCCGCGGTCAGGGCGGCGTCGGCGGCGGCCCGGACCGCCGGCCAGGTGCCAGGCCCGATCAGGGTCATCGTGTCGTAGCAGAACCTCCCGACCCGCCCGTGGAGGGCGGTCGGTGACCGCGGTGGCAGCCCCGACAGCAACCCGGTCGTGGGAAACACGTACGGCACCACCCGACGGCGGCCGTGGTCAGCCGGATAGCCGTCCGCCTCCCAGTCGGTCCAGACGGTGGCCAGGTGATCGACGAGCGCCGCCTCGTGGACCGCCAGGATGGCGGCATCGTCATGCTCGGTTGCCTCGGTTACCTTCGCTCCCGCCGACGTGAGCGCGTCGAGCAGCACGGTGGCCCGCTCCGGGACCTCGGTGCCAGCCTCCCACACGCCCAGCCATACCTCGCCGCCGGGCTCGTGCAGGAGGCAGTCGGGGTGCCAGACGACCGGCAAGCCCGTCAGCGACGCGTGTGCGTAATGATCAGTTCGTGACACGTGCAGCTGACCTGGGGATCACGATCGGCTTCTGGCCCAGCGGTTCGACGGCGTCGATCGTCGACGTGCCTGGGGTCGGCGTGGGCCACGCCACCGTGTGGCGCGACGAGCCGCCCCCGCCGGCCGGCCGCGGGGTGGCCAGGACCGGGGTTACCGTCGTCGACCTGGGCGGGAACCTGTTCCGCAGCCGGGTCCCAGCGGGCGGCGCCGTCCTCAACGGCGCCGGGGAGTGCACCGGGTTCCTGGCCGCCAGCGAGTGGGGCGTGGCGGAGACGCCGGTGTTCCTGACCTCGACCATGCAGCTGGGCCGGGTATACGACGCGGCCTGCGAGCTGCTGATGGCGGAGGACCCGGGGATCGGCTCCGACGAGGTCATCATCCCGATCGTGGCCGAGTGCGACGACAGTTTCCTCAACGATGCGCGGTGCATGCAGGTAACCGCCGCGGATGTCAGCGCCGCCCTTGAGGCCGCCCGGGCGGGGGCCGGCGGGGCCGCGCCGGCCGAAGGCGCCGTCGGTGCCGGGACGGGAATGAGCTGCCTCGGGTTCAAGGGCGGCATCGGAACCGCGTCACGGGTGACTCCGTCCGGACACGTCGTCGGCGTGCTGCTGCTGTCCAACTTCGGCGAGGGTCGGAGGCTGACCGTTGCCGGGGTTCCCGTCGGGCGCCTGCTGCCGCCGCCCGGCGAGTCGCCCGTCCGCCCGTCGCCCGCGGGCTCGTGCATCGTGATCGTCGTCACCGATGCGCCGCTCGACTCGGCCGCGTGCGCGCGGCTGGCCCGGCGCGCCGGGCTCGGCCTGGCCAGGACCGGGTCCACCGCCAGTCACGGCAGCGGCGAGATCTTCCTGGCCATGGCCACCGGCCTGCGCGACCCCGCGACCGACACACGCCGAGCGCGGCCCACCCCCGCCGAGGCTTGGCCCGCCCCTCTGACCGGGACGGCGCTGGACCCGTTCTTCGCCGCGGTCGTGGAGGCCACCGAGGAAGCCGTCCTCAACAGCATGCTGGCCGCGCCCACGGTCACCGGCCGGGACGGGAACACCTCCTACGGCCTGCCTGCGGAGCGGGTGGGTGAGCTGCTGCGGGCGGCTGGCCATGCGTAAAGAGCCTACGCAACCGGGCGATCGATCCCGAGCCGATCAGGAGCCACTACTTAGTCATCGGTACACGACGATTTCCCCCAGAGCAGGTCCTGAGCGAGCTCACCGGCCTTGACCGAGCCGACTTCACGACACATCAGGCGAGGCGAACGCTCGTCCGCCTCGGCTTCTCGGTCGGTCGGCGGCCCGCCAAGACCTCAGCTCCACGCAGTGACCACCGATAAACGGTCGATGCACCTTTGGCCGAGCGACTGCAACCCCTGTCTGGTAAATGGGTCGCAATCAAGCATGACGACGTACTCCACGCGACCGGATCCCCGCAGGAGCTTGTCGGCTGGCTGAGCCGGCACGGCCAAAGGCTGACAGCATGTTTTCGAGTGGCCGAGCGTGAGCTTGCCACGACTGGCCTAGCGCCCTGTGCGGTTCAACTTCCGAGAAGCACTACCGGCACTGACTTTTTGGCGAGGGTGGGTGAGGGAAACTGCGTGACACGACGGCACGAGACCGAGGGACAGCCGAGGGTAGTTAAGTTAGATCCGCCCTCGTGGCACCGCTCGCGCGGGCGCTGACCACTTGGTGTCACCCAGTGGGCTGCCGAGCCGTCGCTCGAGCTCGGTGAAGGCATCGATGAGTTCGCTCGCCTCGAAAGCACGATTCCGGCGACCCATTGTGGTCTGCGTGAGGATGCCTGCTTCGACCAGCCGACGGACGGCCTCGTTGACGGCTTGCTCGCTGCGTCCAATGAGCGATGCGGCGCTCTGGACGTTTATGACGGGCGCACCTGGTAGGCCGCCGATGAGCAGGTCTAGGGCCGAGCCCGCTCGGACCTTTCCAAGCCGCGTTCGCCACGAATCCTGCAGTTCAAGGGTGCTTACCTCATACAGCTCCGCGTCGGATACAGCGCGGGTTGTGGCCGAGGCGAACAATCCGATCCAGCTGTCGAGGCCGGTCCGCGCTGCGGGCAAGTCGGAACGCCCGCGATAGCGAGTCTCCATCAGCGCGTTGACGTAGTCGGTGGACCATGTCGCGAGCACGAGCGAAACCGGGGGCAGCACGTTTGTGGCCAAGCCACGGCGGCGCAGGATGACATGGATTAGCGCACGTCCCGTCCGTCCGTTGCCATCCACAAATGGGTGAATGGTTTCGAATTGAGCGTGGGCAATCGCGGCCTGCACGATCGCCGGCAGAGAGTCCAGGCCGCAAAAGGCGCTGAGGTCGTCGAGAAGCTGCTCAACACGCTCGGGCGGCGGGGGCACGAACGCAGCACTGCATGGGTTGTAGCTGCTACCACCGATCCAGTTCTGCTCTGCACGTACCTTGCCGGCGTACTCATCAAGCCGCGTGCCAGCAAGAAGCTGCCGGTGGATATCGAGAAGGTCGGTGGTGGTGATCTTCTTCTTCGGGTCGCTGACGTGCTCGATGGCCCAGTTCATGGCCGCGACGTTGTTGAGCACCTCGAGCGCAGTGAGGTCGGACGACTGTTCACCGATGAGCTGCTCTGTCTGAGCGTGAAGGAGGCGACGCGCTCCCACTTCCAGGCCCTCTATCCGGGAAGAGGCGACAGCCTCGGCGCGCAGCAGGAGGCGAGCCATGGCCTCAGAGTTGATGAGGCTTCGTGACTGCAGGTTGAGGCGGACAACGGCGGCCTCGGCGTCCGCGACGTCGGCAGCTGTGTCCCCCATGAGGGTGATCGACCTGCCAATGAGAGGATCGGGCACGTACGCTTCATACGTGCAGCCCTGGCGGTCCCGCCGACGAAGGCCCGGCGAAAGGTTCGACGTCCAGCGTCGACGCAATACAGAAGCCACGTAATCCAGGCTAGCATACAACCTTGATTATAATGTGAATATAATCAAGCGTAGCTAGTAGGCTTGATTATGGAGTACCCTCAGCGCCAGGTTAGGGCGGCATCGCCCCACCGAGAGTGAGCGCCGGCTGGGTGCATTGATTTTGGGACGTTCTTGCCGAAGCTGGCGGACCCCATTGTTCCGTCCGGCCCGCGCGTCATCCTCACCACAATGGGTGAGAAGTCGGATCGGCGGCCTCCGGGGGACTGGGAAGGCTTCGCCAGCCGCTGGCTTGCCTGCCTGCTCGTCGTTTTGGTGCGCTGCGTTCGCCGCCCCGCGCTCGCGTACGACCTCGCAACCGAGACGCTGTCCGCGGCGCGGCTCTGGTGGCAGTCGGTGCCCGACGACGACGATGCTGCCGGGGTCTGGCTGCTCGAGCACGCCGCGCGCGTGCTGCAGACGTCGGTCGAGCGCAAGCGCGTCCCGGCGATCGAGCGTCGCCGCGGCCACCAGCCTGCCCCCTACGGTCTCAGTGCCGCCGAGCAGCAGGAGATCGCGCGGCTCGCCGAGGCGCAGCTCGAGCTATCGCCATCGGTCCAGGACGCGGTGGACGCGCTCGTCCGCACCGCGCCCCCGCCGCACCTGCTGGCCGAGCTGAGGCTCTCGGGCCTCGTCGACGCCGAGCCGCTGCCCAACTCCGACCGGCATCACCATGGCGCCTGAGCTGTCCCCGGCCCTGGTTCGCTCGGCGCTCGAGCTCGCGGGTAGCCCGGAGCCGGCAGCGACTCCGTCTCCGCGCGTCGAGCGCCTCGGTGCCCACCAGGTCCTGCGCTACGCCACCGCCGAGGAGGCCGAGACCTACCGCCGGATCATGCGCGTGCTCTACCTCGAGCATCAGTCGTTCGGCCTCCGCTTGCGGCCGGCGCAGGTCGCCGACCGGCTGCGTCACCGCTACGCGCGCGACATCGATCTCGAGTGGCTCGAGGAGCGCCTCGCGCAGCTCGACCACTGGGGCGCTCTCGAACGCGACCACGACGCGAGCCTCGCCTCGACGGCGGCCGAATGGCGGCGCAACCGCTACACCTATGACGTCACCCCGGCCGGCAGGCTGACCGAGGAGCTGCTGGCGCGGCTCGACGCGCTCGGCGAGGAGATCGGCCGGCTCGACACGGCGCGTCTGCCGGCGATCCGCGACGCGCTCGCGCAGCTCGCCGCCGAGCTCGAGCGGGCCGAGCCGGACGGCACGCAGCTGAGGGCGCTGTTCGAACGGCTGCTGGCCGAGGTGGAGGCGCTGCACGCCGGAGCCCTGACCTTCATGCGCTCGCTCGGCGACCTGATGCGAACGGTCGAGCACGTCGGTGAGGACGAGTTCGAGCGCGGCAAGGGAGCCTTGCTCGAGCACCTGCAGGGGTTTCGCAAGAGCCGCATGCGACACTCGGCCGAGATCCTGGCGCTGATCGAGCGGATCGAGGAACGCGGCCCTCACCACCTCGTCGACTTGATCGTCGGCGCGGAGGCGTTCGTCGCCCTGCCCGGGGGCACGACCGTCGAGGAGCAGCGCGCACGGCGGCACGCCGAGCTGCTCGGTCGCTGGCAGGGCCTTCGCGGATGGTTCGTCGGCGATCAGGACAGCGGCTCGCCGTGGCGCACGCTCAACGATCAGGTCGTGGACGCGATTCGCGCCGTGCTCGCGATCGCCGAACGGCTGATCGAACGCCGTTCCCAGCGGATCGATCGCACCGGCGCACTGCTGCACCTCGCCGCCCGCGTGGCGGCCGCGCCCGCCGGGGAGGCGACCGCGTGGTTGCGAGCGGCATTCGGTGTCCGAACGCCTCGTCACGTCTCCGTGCCGCACGCCGACGACGAGCAACTCGCCGATCGTGGTCGCGTCTCCTGGCTGCAGGCGCCGCCGGCCCCGGTGGTCGCCCACCTGCGAACTCCGGGAGCCCGCACACCCGGAACCGGGAGGGGGGCGCAGGTCGTGGACCTGTCGGACGGGCGCGAGCAGTTCGAACAGCGGCGGCAGGCTGAGCGCCGCGAGCTGGCGAAGCTGCTGGCACGGTTGGCCGACAGCGCTCCAATCAAGCTTTCCTCACTCGGGCGGGTCAACGCGTACGAGTTCCGGCACCTGCTCGCCTGGATCGGCCGTGCCTACGAGTCTCCGCCGGGCCGCGACGGCATGCGGCGGGCGAGCTCGACCGACGGCCGCGCCACGATCGCGCTGCGCCAGCCCCGCGACCCCCTGCGCGAGCGCGCGCGCTTGCACGCACCCCACGGCAGGCTGGATCTGCCGGACTTCGAGATCGAGGTGTTGACCAGGTGACGCTGCGCGAGGTCGATGACCGCGACGAGCGCACCCAGGCGTTGAGGGCGCTGCTCAGCTCTCCGTTCGTCGGCTCCGGCGACCCCGCCTATGCATTGATCCGCCGCCACGAGCGCGAGCTCGCCGCCACAGTGCAGTCCACGTACGGCTACCAGCTCGAGGTGGTCAGCACCGCGGCCCGCGCGTCGGGGCCGCCCACGCCGGCCGGACTGCGGCGGCCGCTGCGAGTGCGGCCGGCGTCGATCAGCGGACGCAAGCGACCCCCCGACGAATGGCCGGCGCTCAGCGACCGGGGATGCGTGATCCTCCTGTTGACGCTGGTCGCGCTCGAACGCAGCGGCGCCCAGACCGCAATCGCCGAACTCGCCCGGGACGTCGAGCGCGCCGGCAGCGACGTCGAGCCGCAGGTCAGAATCGACTTCCGAGATCGCTCCGAGCGAGTGGCGTTCGCCGACGGGCTCGACCTGCTGTGCTCGTGGGGGGTGCTCGAGCATACGGCGGGCTCGCACGACAGCTACCTGCGCCACGAGCAGGGCGACGACGAGGCGCTGTTCACGGTCGACCACCGGCGGCTCGCGCTGCTGCTGCGCGACCCGGCCGCGGCGCTCGAGGCAGCCACGCTCGAGCAGCTCGTCGATGACAGCCGGTGCCATCCCCCGACCCCGGAGGGCGCGAACCGCGCCCGCGCCGAGCGGCTGGCGCGCGCGCTGACCGAGGATCCGGCCCTACTGCTGGCCGATCTCGACGAGGACGACCGCGCCTATTTCCTCGGCCAGCGCGCGCGGATCGAGGGCGCGGTCGCTGCCGCAACCGGCTATCAGGTCGAGCGCCGCGCCGAGGGCAGCTCGCTGGTCGTGGACGACCGCTCGTTCACCGATGTGCCCTTCCCGACCAACTCGACCGTCAAGCAGCTCGCGCTGCTGCTGTGCGACGCGCTGGCCGCCGCCGGGCCGGACGGAGAGCTCACCACCGAGGCGATCCGCGACTCGGTCGCGGCCCTAGTCCAGGCTCACGGCCGCCACTGGGAGCGAAGCGCCGACGATCCGGCGCAGGTGACCGCGCTGACCGAGGCCGCCACCGACGTGCTGCTCGCGTGCGATCTCGCCCGCCGTTCGGGACCGTCGAGCCTCCGGGCACGTCCGCTCGCCGCCCGCTTTCGCGCTCCCGAGGTCCGCACCAGCGAGAGTCGCGCATGAGCCCGAGCTCCGGCCGGTGGCGACCGCGGCGCGCCGGGATCATCAACCTGTACGAGTACGCCAACCAGGTGTTCGACTTCGCCGGCGGACGGCTGCTGCTTCGCGGCCACAACACGTCGGGCAAGACCAAGGCGCTGGAGCTGCTGCTGCCGTTCTGTCTCGACGGCGACATCAACCCGCGCAAGCTCGATCCCTTCGGGGCCGGATACAAGGACATGAAGTGGAACCTCGTCGGGTGCACCGGTGACGTCAAGCGCATCGGGTACGCGTGGCTTGAGTTCGAGCGTCTCGACGAATCGGGCGCGAGGCAGCGCTTCACGGCCGGGGTCGGGATGCGCGCGCACCAGGACGTGACCGACGTCACCCGCTGGTACTTCGTGGCTCGCAACCGCACTGTCGGCGCCGACCTGTCGCTGCTCAGCGGCCGCGACCCGCTGAGCAAGGCCGAGCTGGTCGCGGTGCTCGGCGACGACGGCGAGGTGGTCGACACCCAGCGCGACTACCGCGGCCGCCTCAACGACGTGCTGTTCGGGTTCGGCGGCGAGGAGCAGTACCAGACGATGCTCCGGTTGATGCGGGATCTGCGACGGCCGCACCTGTCGAAGACGCTCGATCCCGAGCGGGTCGCCGCGCAGCTGACGGTCGGACTCCCGGAGGTCGACGAAGCGCTGATGCGGCGCCTGGCCGGTGGCCTCGAGCAACTCGAGACGCTCGAGCGCGGCCTGGGGCGCCTGCGGGACGTGCGCGAGCGCGTGCGGCGCTTCCACCAGCGGACCTACAGCGCCTACGCCCGCGCTGTCGTGCGCGAGCGCGCCGACTCGCTGCGCCAGGCCCAGACGGCGGTCGACGGCGCCGCCGAGCGGTTGCGGGCGACGCGCGCCGAGCTCGAAGCAGAGCGCGAGCGGGCCGCGCGAGCCAGCGACGCGAGCGATGCGGCCGAGGCCGCGCTCGAGCGCCTGAACGCCGAGCAGCACGCGCTCGTCAGCGAGGCGGCGTGGTCGTCGGTGACCGAGGTCGAGACGCTTCGCGAGCTTGCCCAGACGCAGGCACGAGCCGCCGCGGCGGCGCGCCAGCACGCCGACGACGCCGGCGCCGCGGCCAGCTCGCTCGAGGCCGAGCTGATCACCGCGCGGGCGGCGGCCGCCGAGCAGCGCGAGCGTGCGGGCGGCGAGCTCGACGCCCTGATCGCGCTCGCCATGGAGGCGGGGCTCGAGCGGCGTGCGACGGTGCTAACGGACCAGCTGCGCGTCGGCTCGCTCGACGCGGACACGTGGGGGCCGCTGCTGCGCGAGCTCACGGGCGATTGGCTCGACGTGCTGCACCGCCACCGCGAGCTGTTGCGCGAGCAGGCCGGCGCCGCGGCGGTCGCCGAGCGCGCCCGCGCCGAGGAGCGCACGGCCGCCGCGCGGGTCGAGCAGGTCGCAGCCCGGCGAGCGGCCTGCGAGCAGCAGCTCGAACAGGCTTGCTCGGCGCTCACCGCCGCGGTTACCAGCTGGCGCTCCGGGCTCGCGCAGCTCGAGCTCGACGACGACACCGCGGCGGCGGTGCTGGAGCTCGGGCACGCGGGCAAATCGCCGCTGCCGGCGCTGTCTGAAGTGGTCGACGGTGCGCGGATGACGTTCGCCGAGGAGCGCTCGGCGCTCGCGAGCGCGCGGGACGTCGCGGTCGCGGCGGTGAACGAGACCGAAGCCGAGATCGACGGGCTGGCGACCGCCCGCGACGACGGCCCGCGGCTGCCCGACTGGTCGCGGTCGGACCGGGCCACGCGCGCCGGAGCGCCGCTCTGGAAGCTGATCGACTTCCCGGCGGACCTACCGGCCGCCCGTCGGCCGGCGATCGAGGCGGCGCTCGAGGCGTCCGGGCTCCTCGACGCGTGGGTGACGCCGAGCGGCTCGGTCGAGGATCCCGCGCTCGCCGACGTCGTGTTCACGGGCGCCCGGGCCGCCGACGGCGAGTCGCTGCTCGGCGTGCTCGAGCCGGTTCCCGATCAACCCGTCGCCGCCGACGTCGTGCGCCGGCTGCTCGCCAGCATCGGGCTCGGGAAGCGCGAGGCCGGACCATGGATCGACGTCGAGGGTCGGTTCGCGCTCGGCCCGCTCCGCGGCCGCGGCGCCAAGCAGCAGGCAGAGCACGTCGGAGCCGCCGCCCGCGAGGCCCGCCGCGCCGCGCGGGTCGCCGCGCTGCGTGAGCAGATCGGTTCACTCGAATCGAAGATCGCACGCTGCGACGCCGCACTCTCCGAGGTCGACCGGCGCCGCGAGGCGCTTACGGCCGACCTGGACGCGCTGCCCGGGGCCGACGCGGTCGCGTCGGCGCTCGAAGCAGTGCGAGTGTGCGCCGCCCTCGAGTCCGACGCCGAGCGCACCCACGAGCAGGCGTCAGCCACGGCTCGCTCGGCCGCCGACGCCGAGCTGGCCGCGGACGCGGCGCGCCGTGAGCACGGGGTCGCGCATGGCCTGGTGGCCGCCCTCGATGAGCCCGGGCTCGACCGGCTCCGCGACGCAACCGCCGAGCTGGCGGCCTCGGGTGCCACCGTCGGCCGATCGTGGGCGCTGGCCGAGCGCGAGGGGCAGGCCGCGGACGCGCTGGCGGGGCGGCTGTCGGAGGCCCAGGAGGCGGCGACCGAGCGCCAGCGACGAGCGCGTGACGAGCAGGCCGAGGCCAGCCGTCTCGCCGCCGAGCACGCGGCGCGCGAGCAGGCGCTGGGCACAACCGGTGCCGAGCTGCGCCGCCGGCACGAGCAGGTCGTGACCGAGCTGAAGGCCACACGCGAGTCGCACCGGGGGGCCGGGGAGGCGGCGCGGGACGCGCTGGTCGCGGTCGCCGGGCTGGAGCGCGATGACCGCTCGCGTGCCGATGACCACGAGGCCGCGCGCGAGCAGCGAGAGCGCGCGAGCGTCGCCTTCCGGCAGCTCGCGCAGGCGAAGATCCTGCAGCTGGTGATGGCAGACGGCGCGCCCGCCGACGCCGGCCAGGCCGCCGCCTGGACGTTCACGCGAACGCTCGAGGTCGCGCGGGCGCTGCCGCCGGAGCTTGTGTCGGTGCGCAGCGGCTCCGGTGAGCTCGGGATCGAGGTGCAGCGCGGCGTGCAACTTTTGGACCGGGAGCTGGCCGAGGCCGACATGGGAGCCTACGCGCGCCGGGGCGAGGACGGGCTGCTGCTGGTGCAGGTCACCGAGGGCGGCGGCGAGCAGCCACTCGGGCAGATCCTCGACACCCTCGCGACGGAGATCGCCGATCGCGAGCAAATCCTGACCGCCGAGGAGCGCCGGGTGTTCAACGACGCGCTCGTGGAGGAGATCGCCGACCACATGCGACACCGCATCCACGAGGTGCGAGGCCGCGTCGAGCGGATGACCGAGGTGCTCCGTCGCAGCCCCACCGCCGCTGGCAAGACCGTCGAGCTCGAATGGCGTCCGGTCGAGGACGACCAGGGAACCCAACGTGCGGCGCTGGCGCTGTTGCGGCGCGACGTGCGCCATCTCGGCGAGGACTCGCGTGCCGAGCTGGTGGCGTTCTTCAGGGCCAGGATCGAATCGGCGCGCCGCGAGCACGCCTTCGGCGCGGAGCCGAGGCCGATGGCGGACACGCTGATTGAGGCGTTCGACTACCGCAAGTGGTTCGCGTTCGAGCTGCACGAGCGCAGCGACGCGGGGCGGATGAGGCTGACCAAGCGCCGGCACGCGGTCGGGTCAGGTGGGGAGCAGTCGGTGCTGATCCACCTGCCCCTGTTCGCCGCCGCCGCCGCGCTGTACGCGGACTCGCAGGCGCCGCGCTTGATCATGCTCGACGAGGCGCTGTCGGGCATCGACGACGAGACCCGGGAGCGCGTGCTCGAGGCGACGGTCGCGTTCGACCTCGACCTGGTGATGACCTCGCACGAGCTGTGGGGCACGTATCGCTCCGTGCCGCAGCTCGCGATCTACCAGCTGCACCGCGAGAACGGCGCCTTCGGCGTGCACGCGATCCCGTTTTTGTGGGATGGCGACGTGCTGCGCGAGCTGGAGCAGGACGAGCTGCTGGTTTGAGCCAGGCGCAGCTCGACCCAGCTCTTGACCGAGCCCTGCTGGCCGCGCGCGACAAGCGCGAACAGCGCGGCGCGGCGGGCGACGGGCGGATCGTCGTCGGCGATTTGACGGCGGAGGAGGCGCTCGCCCTCGACGGGCTGCTGTCGCCGTCGCGCCGCAAGCCGGTGCTCGCCGGCGCGACGGTGAGAGTGGCGCTGTCGCAGTTCGAGGCGGCGCTGCGGTCGTGCGGGATCGATCCTGGGCGCGAGTACGAGCGCGCCGCCGGCAGGCCGCTGCGTGACCTTCCCGCCGAGCGCGCCGCGCAGAAGGTGCGCCGGGGCGAGTTCCGCTCCTGGCTGGCCTCGAATCCCGTGGTTGTGTCGCGGCCGGGTTTGGCGCAATGGTTTGACCAGTCGGTCCGCCAGGGCCGGGTGCACGAAGGGATGCGCAGGCTGGTTTCGCAGGCGCTCTCGGTCCTTGCCGCGCTTCCCGCATTGGAGCCGATCCAGCGCCCGGTGCTGGCGGCGAGGCTGCTCGACGGAGACCCGCACGCGCTCGATGTCGGCACGCCGCTGCACGGCCTGACGGTGTCGCTGCTCGCGGCCGCCGCCGGTCTCGATCCCGACTTGGGTGCCCGTGACGTCTGGGCGGCGTGGAACGTGATCGTCGACCCGATCTCGTCGAACGTGGCGGTGCTCAACCTGCCGTTGCTCGGAGACGGTCCAGCCGTGGCTGCCGTCCGCACGACGCGCGGGACGCACACGATCCTGACCTACGGTCAGCTGGCCGCCAGCGATCTGGCCTGGCCGCCCGGGGTGGCTTGCTTGAGCTGTGAGAACCCGTCGGTTCTGGTGGCGGCGGAGCGACAGCTCGGTGCCGCCTGCCCGCCGCTGATCTGCACCGGCGGGCGCCCGTCGGACGCGGTGCGGTTGCTGCTGTCAGTTGTTTGGCGTGCGGGCGTGCGGGTGCGCCACCACGGCGACTTCGACGAGGCCGGCGTTCAGATCTTTCGCGACCTTGAGGAGCGTTACGGCGCGTTGCCGTGGCGGTTCGATGTGCCGTCGTTGTCCGACGCACTCGAGCGGATCGGAGGGCTTGTGCCGGCGCCGCGGCCCGTGACGCTCGAGGAGTGCGTGCGGCGGCTTGACCGGTTGGTGGCGGAGGAGCTGGTGATCGATCAGCTGATCGCCGATTTGGCTCAGGCCGGCCGTCGTGACGCTCTCACCCACCCTGCCGTGACGCTCTCATCCGCCCTGCCGTGACGCTCTCATCCACCCTGCCGGTCTGGCTCGTGGAGCAGGGTCACGCTCTCGTCTTCGAACACGGCGAGCACTTCGATGTGCCCTCCGAGCTCGGCGACGTAGCGCGCGATCGTCGCCAGATACAGGTCGTCCTGGGGCTCGATCACTGATCCGTCCCCCTCCATTGCGTCGAGCGCGTCGGCGATCGCCGTCTCGGAGAGCCCTCGACGCCGACGCACCTCGTCGAGGCGCACCTCAGCGTCCATCAGGCGCTGGTAGGTGTCCATCCGCTGCTCGCTCAGCGCCCCGCGCCCGCGGATCGATCGCCAGCTCTTCTCGCTGTTGCTGCCCATGCTCCCTCCTTTCCAAGCGAGCGTAGATGCTTCTCGTAGAGCTTGTCCGCGATCGGGATGTTCCGCTCGTACCAACCCCTCCAGTTGCCCGTCTTATCCCCGCCGACGAGCAGGACCGCGTGTTTGTTCCGGTCGAACGCGAACAGCACGCGCATGTGGCCGCCGACCGACCGCAGCTCCTTCATGTTGTGATGGCTCGAGCTTTTGATCAGTTTCGCGCGGCCCTTGCCGAGGGTGGGTCCCTCACGCTCGAGCTGCCTAATCGCGGCGCCGATCCGATTCGCGTCCTTCTCGCTGAGGGTTCTGAGCCATTTAGCGACCTGCTGCGTGTAATCGATCTTCCATGGGCCGGGATCCTTTCCGGTGGCTGGCGGGGGACCTGCGGCGGGCCTCTGCGGGGTGGTTCCCATGTGCGGTGAGGCGGGCACCTGCGGGGCTGATCCCATCCTGGACAGGATCAGCTGAACGCCTGTCATGGAACAAGACGCGGTTGTGGCAGCACTGCAACATTTCTGTGAAGTCCGGGGGCGCGGCCGGGCCCTGAGCCCGCTTTCTGACCGCGTCGCGGCTAGCGTGGTTGCCATTGGAACGTACGTTCGCCAAACAGCTTTGACCGGGCGTTCCTCGTCGGCGCCGCCCTCGCCGTCGCCGGAGCGATCCTCGCCGCCGTGCTGATCTCGTCGCGCGACAGCCACGAGCACTCGGTGACCGCCCGCAGCGGCGACCCGGCTCCCGCAGCCGCCGCCGGCTGACACCCCCCACGGCTCGGCGAGTGCGCGGCTTTCAGGGCTGCCGCGCGCATTCGCCGAGCCGCCGCGTAACAGCGCGAGCGCTTCCAGCCCTCGGCGGGATAACGAGCGCAACAGCCACACCCAGCCACGCCTGCGCGTCCGGCCGTGGCCCCCCGCTCTTGACGCACGCCGAACCGCGCGACCCCGAGGACGAGGTTCGCTACGGAGCGGGAGCATGCACCAAGCACATCCTTGATGAGCACCAGCAGCTCGAGCACGCCGAATCTCCTAGCCGTCGCGACGAGCATCTGGGCGTCGCGGCCCGCGCACCCGCAAGCGCGAAAAGCGGAAGAATCGTTCAGCCGAGGGCCCGGGCACCTGCTTGGTCGCCGCGGCGGCAGTAAGGGCGGGACTTCCGCTCTTAAACCAGAAAGGAGGCACCGGCCGACGACGCAGAGAACGCTGATGCTCTGCCAGGTTTGCGAGCACGCTGCTCGCCGGTGTCCGCGTTGTCGCGTGGGACGAGGAGCAGCGGCGATGCTTGGTAGCTCCTTTTGCCTGAGGGTGTCGCGGAAAGGTTCGTGGGTCGGGCTGGGACAGGCCGGCGGTGGGGGCGTCGGTGGTGCTGGGCCCGTTGTGTGGGGCGGTGTGATCTCGTGGGGGGCGGTTCAGGCCGCCAGAGTGGCTATCTGGTGATTGTGGAGCTTGGTGAGGTTGTGGGTCATCATCTGTAGGCGCCACTCGGTGCGCACCGCTTTGCGGCCTCGTCGGTGGAAGCGATTGAACTTTCGGTTGTGTTTGGTGTGACCGATCACTGGCTCCACGGTCTGTTTGCGTAATCGGTAGAGCGCTTGACCAAGTTCGGTCTCGAGCACGCGGCGCATGAAGGTGTAACGGCCGCCGGTCCAGCCGGGTCGTTCGCCCTTGCGCCGGCTTGAGTCAGGTGGGATGAGCACCTGGATGCCGTGCTCGCCGATGACCTCGTCCATGTGCTGCTCGTTCCAGTACCCCGCGTCAGCCACCGCGGCCCGCGGCTTCTCGCGGATTCCGGCCTGCTCGAGCTCCCGCAGCGTGGCGTCGACCATCGGCTTGAGCTGCGAGAAGTCGACCGACTCGACGGTGATCTCAGCGGCTAGGACGATGTGCTGCTCGTTGACTGCCGCCTGCACGTTGTAGCCCTGCACGTAGCCGCGGAACGCCTTCATCACCCGCGCGTCGGGATCGGTCAGGTTGACCTCGCCCTGCGGGCTTGACGGCGGCTGATAGGGCTTCGGTGGGCCCCCGAACCGGCGGCCGTCCTTCATCTGCCCCTGCGCGCGATACCCCTGATACGCCTCGTTCCCACGCCGCTCAGCCCCAAGATCCTGCTCAAGCCGCCGGCCCGCCTGGAGCAACCGCTCAGACCGCGACCGCGGGACCGGCTCAGCCTCACGCCACCGATCCTGGTCAAGCTGGCGCTTGGCCTCCCGCAACCACCCCTCGCGGCCCTGTACCCGCGCCACGATCCGCTCGGCATCGAACTCATGACCGGCCGCCGCCTCGCCCTTGGCCTCCTCCGCCTCGGCGTCCAGCTCGCGCTCAGCGGCCTGCGGCTCCAGGTGGCGAGCCAGCCACTGTCGCCGACCCTCCTCGCTCCGCAGCTCGGGCGGAAGTTCATCCCCGCGCGCATCGCCATGACACTCATCCTCCGCCTCATCGGTGGCGATCGTCTCCGCGATGATCTCCCGGGCGATCCCGTCATAGTCAACGTTGGAGTCACGGCTCGCGTTGGCGTGCAGCTTCGTGCCGTCGATCGCGACCACCCCGGACCCCACCAACCCAGCCTCATCGCACAGCCCTAACACCTGGGAGAACAGTTCACCCAGCGTCTGCTCATGGCGGCAGATAAATCTCGCGATCGTCGCGTGATCCGAAATCAAATTACCGGTAATCACACGGTAAGCCACGTCCTGGCGACAGTGACGCTCGATCGCTCGCGAGGACTGCCCGTTGGTCGCGAACGCGAACAAGATCAGCGTCACCATCACCGACGGCTCATACGCCGCCCGGCCGTGACCATCCGCCCGATACGCGCCATAGAACGCCGACAGATCCATCCGGCCCACGACGTCGATCACGAACCACGCCAAATGATCCTCCGGCAACCACTCCCGCACGTCCGGCGGCAACAAAAACCCCTGCTCACGACGACTCTCAATGAAGTTCTGCGGCATACCACAATTGTGTTAAACGTGGCGGACGGAACCCCTTTGTGCGACACCCTCGCCTGGATGCAGCAGCACTCGGGTGCCGTCTGGAGACGGGCGAGCTGCGACGTCCGCGGCGGCGTCGAAGGGCCGCCACTCCCCGGAAAGCAGCCGTCGGGCGACGTCGCTCCTCCTCGTCCGGAGCGGTCACGAGGTCAGCGACATCGCCGACTACTGCTCGTAGAGGCAAAGCAGGCGCGGGACCCCGCCTGAGGCGAAAAGGGGGTTCGCGACCCGGGTCAGGGTCGGAGGCCTGCTTCGTGCCGGCGCCGTGCTTCTCGCCGCCACGCCGACGGGCTGTTCAGCCTCTCCCGAGGGATCGGTTTCGGCTGGCGGGCGGGCTGCCCCGGTTCGTGTGGGCAGTTGCGAATGTCGCTGCGGAGTGGGCGCTGGTTGCCGGCGGGAATGAGACTTCGATTGTGAGGCCGCCGTTTGGTCGCGCGCGCGCGTTGAGTTCGGCGTGGTGCGCAGTGGCGATTGCTTGGACGATGGAGAGTCCGAGCCCGTGCCCGTACGTGTGGTGTGTCCGGCGGGGATCGAGTCGTTGGAAGGGCTGGAAGAGGCGTTCGACTTCGGCCGGTGGGATCAGCGCTCCGGTATTGGTCACCGACAGGAACGCCCTGCCGTCCTTGACCCCGGTGACGACCCCGACACGGCCGTCGACAATGTTGTGGCGGACGGCGTTGGTGAGCAGGTTGGCGACGAGCCGCTGCACGAGCAGCGGGTCGCCACCGAGGGGTGCCGGTGTCGTCGTCGTGTCGATGTGGATCCCGAGTCGGTCGATCTCCGGTTCGAGGTCGGTGAGGGTCGCGGCGACGGTGGCGGCGAGGTCGACGGGTTCGTGTCCGTTCGGCTCGCTTTGGCTGCTGGCGAGGGTGAGGAGGGCTTCGATCAGGCGCGCATGCTCGTCGTTGGAGGCGAGCACCTGCTGGGCGGTGGAACGCCAAGCCGTGTTGGCGGTCTCGGGGTCGTCGAGCGCAACCTGGAGCAGGGTGCGCTCGGCGGTCAGGGGGGTGCGCAGCTCGTGGGAGGCGTTGGCGACGAACTGCCGTTGGGCCTCGAAGGCGTCCTGGAGGCGGGTGAAGAGGCTGTCGAGGGTGTCCCCGAGTTCCTTGAGCTCGTCGTTGGGGCCGTCGAGCGCGAGGCGTTCGTGCAGGTTTGTGGAGGAGATTCTGCGGGCGGTGCGGGTGATCGTTCGGATCGGTCGCAGCATTCTGCCGGCAACGAGCCAGCCTGCGAGGATCGCGAGTACCGCCACGACGGCCAGCGCGATCGCCGAGTTGACGAGCAGCTGGTGCGAGTCGGCGGCGCGCTGCGCAGCTTCGGCGGGCCCGGTCTGTGCGAGCTGGTGCACGGCCTGTGCGAGCTGGTGCACCGCTTGTGCCAGCTGATGTTGGTCTTTGGTCAGCTGATGCTGCTGATTGAGGGCAAGCCGACCCGGCGGGAACGGATGCTGGGCCTGCGCCAGCTGACGCTCGGCTCGCTCGACTGTCGCCAGCTGAGGTAGAGGCGGCTTAAACGAAGCCAGAGGTTCGAGATCCTTGATCGCGGGGGCGTGAGGGACCTTCGGTAGGTGCGGGGTCTTGTATTGCGTCGCCCGTTGGAACAGGATGTAGGTGCTTGCTAGGAGCGCGACGCCGGAGAGGAGGAAGAGACCGCCGTAGAGAGCGGTGAGCCGGAGCCGAGCGGTGCGGCGAGGCAATCGCTGCCAAGTGGATCGTGTGAGCCGGGGGCGCGCGATCGCCATCAGTGTCCGCCGATGCGATAGCCGCGCTCGCGGACGGTTTCGATCATCGGCGGGTCACCGAGCTTGGTCCGCAGCCGGTTGATCGTGGCTTTGACGGTCGTGGTGAACGGGTCCGTCTCCTCGTCCCACACCCGTTCGAGCAATTCCTCAGCTGACACCGGCCTTCCTTCGGCAGCGAGCAAGCATTCCAACACGGCGAACTCCTTCGGGCTGAGCGCCAGCCGGTGTCCGGCGCGCGCCGCGACACATTGTTCGGGGTCTAATGTCAGGTCGCGATAGCCCAAGCGTTCGGGCTTCGGCGCACCGGGTCGGCGGCCCAGCGCCTGGACCCGGGCGAGCAGCTCGCTGAAGTCGAACGGCTTGGGGAGATAGTCGTCAGCACCCAGGCCGAGGCCTTCGACCCGATCGCGCACCGAACTGGCCGCGGTCAGCATCAGCACTCGGCTCTCACTTCGCTCCGCAGTAAGCCTGCGACAGATCTCATCGCCGTGTGTGCCCGGGAGGTCCCGGTCGAGCACCACCACGTCGTAGCGGTTCGCGCGCAGACGCGCCAGCGCGGCGTCGCCGTCCAGCACCAGATCCACGAGCATCCCGCGGCGGCGCAGCCCCGCCAGCAGAGCCCTGGCCAACGGCTCGTGGTCTTCTACTACAAGCACCCTCATCGTTTTCTTGATCAGAAGCCTGGCAGCCGTCGCGGCCGGTCGGGCCGTCTCGCCCGCGGTTCGAGGTCGGGCAACACGATGCCAGTCGCAGGTCACAGCCAGGTCACGGCTATGACGGGGCTGTGACCCGGCGGGCTGTAGAACTGCGCTCGAGCCCCTTCCCATCGACCAAGGAGCAGACCAGATGAAATGGATCTCGACATGCCGACGAACGGGCGGACTGGCGTTGCTACTTGCGGCTGCCGCGGTCACGCTGGCCGCGCTCGGCGGAGCCGGCTCCTCGCACGCCGCCAGCCTCGCAAAGCACACCGGCCGCCGCAACAGCGCCAGGCGCTCCAACGCCAATCACGAGCGCGCGCACTCGACGGGCACGCCAGCGAACGACAGCTCGACCGGGCCGCTGGAGCAGTGGGCGGTCTGCGAGCGTGGAAGCGGCGATTCAACCCAGGCCGACCCGACCGTCGAGCACCAGGTGATCTACATCGCGGTCCAGATGGGGATGCTGGGGAACTGGAATCCGGACGATGCGACCGCCGCATGCGGCGGGTACCTGGCCGCGGCCCGCAGCGCGGTGGCGGGCGGCCCGCCCGTCAAGGGATGGGGGAACAACGCCTTGTACGTGCGGTACGCCAACTGTATGCGCGCCGACGGGTACCCCACCTTCCCCTACCCGTCCGGAATCGAACCGGACGGGAATGAGAGCACCGATTTCAACGGCACCGGCATCGACCCGAACAGCCCGGCGTTCCTGAACGGGAACGCCAACCAGACCTGCGGCAAGCAGATCGGCGCACCTGCCTGGTGGATCAACAACTGGGGACCCCCCGGAAGCGTCGACGTCTACCCCGCCGGCACGAACCCCAACAGCCCCCTACCAGGCCACCTACCGGCGGCGCGGCCGGGCGCGCTCAAGCTGGTCGCGACCTCGCCGAGACCAGTCTCCTGACACCGCGGTTCCTGTCCTGCCCGGCCGTGATGCGGCCGACGCCGACGACGCCCAGGACCACGCAAGCCGCGTGGTCCTGGGCACAGGTGCGGATGAGTTCTCGGCCCGCGCACCCGCCGCGGCGCACAGACCGCCGGCACGACCGGGCGAAGCAGATCGTGGCCCGGAGGCTGGCACAGCGGGGGGTCGCGTTCGTCGGGCGGTGGCGGCCGGCAGATCGCTCGATCCCGAGGGAGCGAAACCGTGCTGAAACCGCCGATCGCCTACACCGCCGTTGACCCCCGCGCGACCGCGGGAGAAGAGCAAATGCCAGTCACGACGCCATCAGTGCGGCCGGCCCGCTCACGGCGGGCACGCTTGCTCGCCTTCGCAACACTCGTGATCGGGGTTCTGGTCGCGGGCTGTGGGGGAAGCTCGCCGCACCCGGCCACGGCGGGCCACGCGACCGGCGCCGGGTTGACAAGCGCAACCGGCGGCGCGACGACCTCGAGCTCGACGGCGCCAGGCGCGTACGGATCGGGGCTGCTCACGTTCGCCAGGTGCATGCGCGCCAACGGCGCGCCCAACTTCCCAGACCCTCAACCCGGAGGCGGGGGCTTCGACTTCCACGCGAGCGCTGCGGTCATCTCGTCGCCTGCGTTCAGGGCCGCGCAGGCGCAGTGCGCGAAGTTGATGCCAGGCGGCGGTCCGCTCAGCCCCGGGCCGCCCCCCTCCGCCCAGACGATGGCGCAGCTCGTGAGGATCGCTGCATGCATGCGCCAGCACGGCGTCCCGCAGTTCCCCGACCCCAGGATCACGCCCCCATCCCGGTCCGGCCTCAGCCTACTTGGCGCGTACAGGCTGATCACCAATTACAAAGGAGCGATCCTTCTGTTCCCGGCCACGCTCGACATGCAGTCGCCCGCGTACGAGCAGGCCGCGGCCGCGTGCGGCGCCGGCTTCCTCGGCACCGGTCCCCACCCCCACTGATCGCCCCGGAGTCGAAGGAGACCAGATGCCAGAGAACCCTCATACGGACCGGTCGGCCCGCTCCCGGCGAGCGCGGATGCGCGCCGGCGCAGCACTCGCGAGCGGGGTCCCAGTCGCCGGGTGCGGCGCAAGTCTCCCAGCCAGACCGCAGCGACGGGCGGCGGCGCGAGCACCCGGGCGTCGACCCCCGCAGCCGGCACGGCGACCACCACTGGATCGAGCGCCGCAACCCGCGGCCGTGCCAAAAGCACGCGCGCGACCGCGCCGGGTGCCGACGGGTCGGGGCCGCTCGCGTTCGCCAGGTGCATGCGCGCCAACGGCGTGCCCAGCTACTCAGACCCGACCACCGGCGGAGGTCCCGGCCGCATACCGATCGGCAACAACCCCCGCCGCGCCCGCGTTCAACTCGGCGGCGACCAAGTGCGGACACCTCGTCCCCGGCAGCGGCCCTCCCACTGGCCCCGGCCAGTCAACGCACCCGACCGCACAGACGCTGACGATGCTGCTCAGGATCGCGACCTGCATGCGCCGGCACGGCGTCCCCCAGTTCCCCGACCCCAGGACGACCATGCCGTGCCGCCCACCGGCCGGCATCCAAGAGATAACCGATTACGACAACGCGATCCTTCTGTTCCCGACCACGATCAACATGCAGGCGCCCGCCTACAAGCAGGCCTTGGCCGCGTGCGGCGCGCCGCCACTTGGCCTCCCCCACTGATGGGAACCGGAGCCGACGCGGGCGCCGCTCGGCCGTTCCCCCGCCGTCCCGGCGGCGACGGCTCGTGCTCGCGCTGCTCCATCGACGCAGGATAGTGGTGATCGTGCTCGGCACCCGCCGCACCCGCGCGCTGGCCCGTCTGGCCACCGACTCCAACACGCGAAGCCAGCTGGCTCCAAACCGCGCTCGCGTGGTCTTCCCGGCCGCGGCCCAGCACCGGCTCGTCCGTTCCGACAGACATCTCGCCGAGGGCCACGCCGGCACCCCGCCTTCCGCGCGGAAGGGAGGGGGCCTCGGCGCCTGCTTTGCCTCCACGAGCAGTAGTCGGCGATGTCGCTGACCTCGTGACCGCTCCGGACGACGACCACTCGTCTCGTCGTCGGGCGCGAGACCGCTGCATCGCCGGGGCCGTGCGTCAGTCGGTGCGGCTCGAAGTCGGTGTCGAGGTGCAGCAGCGCTGTTTTCACAGGCAAAGCATCAGCCGCGTCGAGCGATCCAGTGCTTGCCCACCTTCGCGCGGATGACCGGGAGCAAGCAGCGCCGCACACACATCGCGCGCCGCGGGCGGAGTATCGGAGCAACAGTCAAGGCTGCCACGCCGCGCCGATGCAATCTCAAAGCAGGCGTCCGCCGGCCCAACACGGGGCCTGCAACGCCACGAAGGCAGTCGCCCGCAGCCGACGGGTGCGGACGAGTGCAAAGGCGACCCAAGGGTGCTGTGTGGTGCCTCTCTGGCAGTTAGCTCGCTGCGACGCACTCCACATCCACGTCCAGTCGCCTGAAGGCGAGGCGAAGTTCTGGATCGAGCCGAACATCGAACTCGCACGCAACTATCAGCTCAGCGCTCAGGACTTGAGCCGCGTCCTACGGTTAGTCGTCGACCACGAGCAGAAGATCAGGGATGCCTGGCAGCGCCATTTCGGCCGCTGAAGTCACCAACATTTCCAAGCATGGCTTCTGGATGCTCATCGACGGTCGCGAGCTCTTCCTTCCCTTCGAAGAGTTCCCGTGGTTCAAACAGGCCACCGTTGAAGCGATTCTGCGGCTCGAGCGCCCCACACCAGGACATCTGTACTGGCCTGAGCTCGATGTCGATCTCGCGCTTGGCTCAATCGAGAACCCCGAGCGGTACCCGCTCACATCAAGACTCTGATCGCGCTCCACGTCCGCCCGTCGCGCGAGCGCTCTCGCCACAAACGATCGCCCCAGCGCCCGCACTCCCCGGTGATCGACGCGTCGCCGAAGCGATGGCGCCGCCCCGACGCTTTGCGGTTCTCAGGCCCACGGGGATGAGTTCCGGCGGCGAAGGGGGAAAGGTTCACGATCGGTGCTGACGTGGACGCCACCGACGGGCGTTGCGGGAGCCTGATCCGTGTGATCGTCGATCCAACGACCGAGTCGCTCACGCATCTTGCCGTTCAGCCCGGGCGCCACGCGGAGCGTGCGCGACTCGTCCCGGTCGATCTCGTGGCGGGCGTCGAGGACGAGGTGATCCGGCTCAGCTGCACCACGAAGCAGTTCGCGCAACTCGACGCCGCCGAGGACATCGAGCTTCTTTCCTCGGCCGATTTGGTCTCGACGCAATCGGGCATCGGGGTCGCCCTGCCGCTCGGCCACCACTCTAAGCCGAGGTTCAGCGATGTTGTGCCGATGGGCGAGGTTGCGGTCCGTCGCGGCGCTGCCGTGCATGCCAAGGATGGTTGGATCGGTGCGGTGGACGGTCTCGTGATCGACCCGGCCAGCGATCAGGTCACGCACCTGATCCTGCAGGAGGGCCACCTGTGGGGCCGCAAGCAGGTCGCGATCCCGATCGGGGCTGCCAATCGTGTGGAGAACGAGATCCGGGTTGACCTCACCAAAAGAGATCGAAGCGCTTCCCCGGTGACTCACCGCTCTGGCCGCTGACGCCCGATGCGCGTTGATCCTTACCGCCAACCCGACCGAGGTGATGATTTAGGTGTGCTGCTGCTCTCGGCTGCTTAGCGCGAACCCAGCAGCCAGCCCCGTGTGAGCCTACCTAGTGAGTTGGGCTGGCAGCATCGTCGTCGGGGTGCGTGTGACAGCGCTGGATCTCCCCGGTAATTCAGCAGTCGACACCAGCGGCAGCCAGACCTCGTGCGCGCCGCCGTTCAGCAGAGCCCCGCTCTGCCACCCAAAGCAGCAGACCTCCTCAGGACGGCCACCTCCGCCAAGCAACAGTCAGCGACGCTTGCGCCACAGAGTTGCTCCCGCGTGACAGCAGCACTCGGCGCCGGCATCGGCGGACGATCGCAATCTCTGAATGCGATCACCTGCTCAGCCCCCCGCCGCGATCGGATCGGCGACCGAACAGCCGCGCGGGGACCTGCGTCTAGAGAATACGAGGTGCGCCGCCGGACGCTCGAGACCCGCTTCGGTGTCAGCACGCGGCATCGCGCTGCTCACTGGACAGCAATTCTTCTGCTTCCTGCGAGAGGATCGGGGGGCCGGCATCAGGCCCGAGCTCTCGCGTTTCGTCCAAACCAGGCGCGCGAGAGGCGGCGAGCCGGGCGCTCGCTTGGTGTATCTGAGCGGAAGAGGCGACCTGTGTCCCGTTTGGGGATCCCCTAACGGCCACGAGATCCTGGGTGGCCCGAGCCCGCGCCGATCCGAGGTCGGGTATTCAGCGCCTGGTCTCGTACCTGGTCAGGAGCACGCCGTCGGGAAACGTCCGGGTCTCCACCAGGTTCAGGTTCACCCAGTTGTCCAGGGCCGTGAAGAACGGCGTGCCGCCGCCCACCAGGACCGGGTGGGTGACGATCGCGTACTCGTCGATCAGCCCGGCCCGTATGGCCGCCGCGGCGAGGGTGGCGCCGCCGACGTCCATGGGACCGCCATCCTCAGTCTTGAGCCGGGTGATCTCGGTGACCGCGTCGCCGGTGACCAGGCGAGCGTTCCAGTCGACCGCGCCGGTCGTCGAGGAGAACACCACCTTCGGCATGTCCCGCCAGCGGCGGGCGAACTCGATCTGCGCCGGTGTGGCGCCAGGCTGCTGGTCGACGGTCGGCCAGTGGGAGCTCATCGTCTCCCACAGTTTGCGCCCGTACAGCGCCAGGCCCGTCGCCCCCACCCGGTCGGACCACCACTGGAACAGCTCGTCGCTCGGCACGCTCCAGCCGAGGTCGTCGCCGGGCGCGGCGATGTAGCCGTCCAGGCTCAGGTTCATGCCAAAGGTCAGTTTCCGCATGGCGTCAGCCTCCCGTGAGCCGGTATTCGGCGTACAGACCAACACGGCGCGGAAAATTCATCGGTCAGACCACACCGAGGACCGGCTGACCACCGCGCCAAGCCGATACTGCGTACGGAAGGGAACCCCTTGCGGGCACTCGGCCTACGTGCGGGTGAGCCTTTCGCGGCGGCCTCGGCTCCGGTGTCCCATAAGACCCGCCCGGTGATGTGTCGCAATGACCGGGCGTCAACCGGGACACCCGGCGCTCCCGTTCTCGCGGCGGAAGCAGACGTCCCACGCAGCTTCGCGCCGCTCTCGCTCCGGACGAAACGCGAGTGCGCGCCGACGCCGACGCAGGCTCCTGCAACCTCGGGACGATGCGGAAGCTGGCTGCGCCAAAGACCCCCCTGTGTTCGGCCGCGGTAATGGCGGCCCTCCGAACCGCGGACCTGAGTTGCGCGGCAAGCGGGAATCCCGCGGACGATCGCATTCGTCATCTGGCGCCGGCACGAGCGCGCGATCGCAATGGCGAGAGGCCGTCGGAAAATGCGCAACGAGCGAGAAAGTTGACTCGTCGGCGTGTCACCGACGGAGGCGAAGCCGGCAGGGTGTAGATCGCCGACCCGGCGTGTCAGGCCGGTGTGGCGATCCAGTGGCTGTGGAGCTTCAAGAGATTGTGGGTGGCGGTGACGAGCCGCCACTCTGACTGCGCGGCGGATCTGCCTCTTCGCATGAACCGGTCGATGTGGCGGTTGTATTTGATCTGGCCGAACACCGGCTCGATCGTGATCTTGCGCTGCGCGTAGAGCTTGCGCCCGCGGTCGGTGCTCAGCTTCTCGCGCATCTGCTCATAGACGCCGTCTTCCCAGCCGCGGCGTTTGCCCTCGCGCAGGTTCCCGTCGGGCGGAACGAGCACCTCGATCCCGTGCTCGCTGATGGCCTGCATCTGCGGGTGATGCCAGTAGCCGGCGTCGGCGATCACCACCTCCGGCGTGTCGGTCAGGCCCTGTGCGGAGAGCTGGCGCATCGTCGCGTCGAACATCGGCGCGAGCTGTCCGAAGTCCGGGGCGGCGTTGGTGATCTCTGCGGCCAGGATCACCTGCCGGTCGTTGACGGTGGCTTGGGCGTTGTAGGCCTGGCGGGGCGGGGTCCCCTGCGTGCGCATCACCCGCGAGTCCGGGTCTGACAGGTTGATCTTGCCCTCCGGCAGCTCCGGGGCGACGAACGGTTTGCTGTTGCCCTTGAGCACCCGACCCTTCGTGTCGCGCGCCGTCGCCCGCCACCGCTCATAACTCTCAACGGCGGCGAGATCAACCCGGTGGTTCTCCTCCAGGCGCTCAAGCGCACCGATCATCCGGTCGTCACGATCGCGCGCAACCGCGGCGCCTTGGCGTGTGCGGTGGGCTTCCAGCTCGCGCCGGGCGACCCGCAGCCACTCGATCCGACCGCCGCGCTTGAGCACCCGACGACCGAGGACCAACGACGCTAGGTCCATCTCGAGCTTCTCAGGCTCGGGCTTTGTCTCATCACCCGGCGGGCGGCCCTTGCGCTCAGCAAGACGACGCTTCGCGTCCGCCAGCGCCTGCCGACGACCCGCGGCCGTCCGCAGCTGCTCAGGCAACTCATCACCGCGATCCTCGCCATAGAGCTCGTCCTCGCGCCGGTCGACCTCCTCGGCTTCGCGCAGGATCTCGGTAACCAGCTCCCGATAGTCGCGGTTCTGATCCATCGACGCGTTCGCCTTGATCTTCGTCCCATCGATCGTGATCACCCCCACCGACACCAACCCGGCCTCCCGGCACAGACCGAGGATCTCGTCAAACAGCTCCCCGATCTCCACCTCATGCCGACGGCGGAACTCCGCGATCGTCGAGTGATCCGGGCACCGCATCCCCGTGATTACTTTGAACGCCACATCCTCGAGGCACGCCCGCTCGATCCCCCGCGAAGACCTGATCCCGCGGGCATACGCGTAGAGCAGTAACGCCACCATCACCTGCGGGTCAAACGGCGCGCGACCCGCAGCACCCAGCCGATACGCCTGCCGGAACCGATCCAGGTTCATCTGGTCAACCGCGCCCAGCACCGACCACACCAGATGATCCTCCGGCAGCCACTCCCCCAACGACGGCGGCATCAACAACAACTGACCACGATCAACCCCAGCGAATTCAAGAGCCATACCGCAAGTGTCTTAAACCGGCCAGACAGCACCGATATTCCGACAGCCTCGCGACGGAGGAGTCGTCCAGACACACCCAGCCGCGGGGCCGGCGCCGCACGATCGGTTTCGCCCACGAGCAGTCGCTCGCGCAGGTCGCGCCGGACGCTCCAGATCACGGAGCGGAGGCGCGAGCGCCGCAGTACCAAGCACGGTGGGTTTCGAAGGCTCCGGGCACAGCGGTGGCTCGGCTAGCGAGGATGCGAAATGCCTAGCTGACGGCCTCCAGGCGGACGCCGGTCGTCAGGCCGCGGCGTGCGAAGAAGTCGGCTTCGGCCTTCCCCAGCGGCGTCGTGGGTGGCTCCTCGTGCAGGTACTCACCGGCGATGGCACCCCAGTCGGCGCCTGCCCGGAGTTGCTCCAGAACGACGGCGACGATGCCGTGCATCCGCCGGATCAGGATCGATTCTGGCGGCAGGGTGAACCGGTTGACCTGCGTCCTCGCAGCGGCCCGCTGCTCGCTGTCTGAACGCTCACGATCTCGGCCGCGGCGGGCGTGCTCGGGTGAGAAGCGGCGCTGTCCCGGCACGGCGTACCACTTGATCGCCATTCGCATCAGCCTTAGCACGAAGTCGACGTCGACCGCGTCGGCCCGGCTGGCGGGAAGATAGCCGGCTGCGAGCAGGGCCGCCTTCAGCGCCTCCGCATCCCGGTCGCGGACGGCGAGCGCGATCGCCCGCTCGCCTGCGACGCGGGGGGCGTCGACGTCGCGCAATAGGCCGAAGTCCAGGAAGCAGACCCGGCCATCGGGGCAGAGCAGGTAGTTACCCGGGTGAGGGTCTCCGAGCGCGATCCGATCGCGATACAGGAGGCCGAAGTAGAACCGGAAGACGATCTCGCCGTAGCGGTCGCGTTGCGCCTCGTCCGCCCGGCGGACGGCCTCGAAGCGTTCCCCCTCGACGTACTCGGACACGAGCACGCGCCGGGTCGAGAGGTCCGTGCGGATCCGGGGCACGCGCAGGAACGGATGTCTCCCCACCAGCCGCTCGATCCGGCGCTGGTTCTGAGCCTCGAGCTCGTAATCGAGCTCCTCTCCGATCCGCTCGCGCATCTCCGCGGCGAGCGCCTTCGCGTCCAGCCCCGGGGCGAGCCGCTTGACGAGCGGCAGCAGCAGCGTCGCGTTGCGCAGGTCGGTCTCGACCGCCTCCGCGACTCCCGGGTACTGGATCTTCACCGCGACCTCGTCGCCGTCGGTGGTGACCGCGCGATGGACCTGGCCGATCGAGGCCGCCGCGAACGCACGTTCGTCGAAGTCGGAGAACGCGTCCTTGAGCGGCCCGCCGGACTCGTGGCGCATCAGCTTTTCGAGGCGCGCGAACGGCATGGGCGGGACGTCGTCGCGGAGCCCGGCGAGGCTGCGTTGCAGCTCGTCCTGCTGGTCCTCGGGGAGGCCGTCGAACTCGACCATCGAGATCATCTGGCCAACCTTCATCGCCGCCCCGCGCATCTGCCCGAGCTGCTCAACGAGCTCCTGGACCAGCGCCGCGGTCCGCTCGCCTTGCGCGGCGGCGGCCCGCTCGGGCGTCCGGACCCGATTAGCGGTTCGCATCCCGGCCCACCGCAGCCCCTGCCCCGTCACCAGGCCACCGACCCGCGCTGTCCGCGCGAGCCGTCCGGTAGGCACCTTTCCCGCCTCCGACTGCTGTTCGTCGGGCTTCGTACTCATCAACCGAGCCTAGCGGGGCGACGAGAGTGCCAGCTTCGGACAGATCCGCGGCCGCCACCTGGTGGAACCGTTCGTTGCACCACCCCGACGGTTTCGGTTTCGAGGCCTGCGAACGGCCCGCGTGAGTCCTCGGCGCGGTTATGAGGAGCCGCGAAGCAGTAGCTCCCGCATGTGCTCGAAGTCGGTATCGGTGAACTCCATCTGCGTCGGGTCGCTCGATTCGACGAAGTCGATCAGCGTGTGGGCGAAGCGCACCGGGTCATGCAGCTGGGGAAAGTGACCTGCGTCCTCGAAGACCTCGAGGCGGCTGTTGGGGAGCCCGCGGTTCGCTACGGTGGCGTGCTCGACTGGGATCAAGGGATCTTGGCCACCCCAAATGATCAGGGAGGGAAGCAGTGCCGCGAGGTACAGCCGGTCGGTCGCGCTTACGCGCTGCCCGCCGATGTCGAGCACCGCGCGCAGGCTGTGGATGAACGCTTGCCGAGCGCCGGCGTCTGCCAGCGACCCATAGCCGCGCGCCATCTCCGCCAGGTCGGTGCCAGCCTGCAACCCCAATCTGCCAAGCAGGCCGCCAAGCGCGCCGGCGACTCCGTGGAGACGCTCGTGGGCGATCAGTGGGAGCACGACCTCCGAGCCGGGCAGCGTCGCGGCCCGGAGCATTAGATGGACCTCGCGACCGAGGCCACCGCTCGAGACCAGCACCAGCCGCTCGGCGAACGGGGGGTACTCGTACGCGAACTGCATCGCCACCCCGCCGCCCAGCGAATGCCCGACCACGGTGGCGCGCCGGTGCCCGAGCGCAACGAGCAGGTCGCGCACGCTGGCGGCGTACGCGCCGAGCGAGTAGTCGGCCCGCGGCTTCGCGGAGTGCCCGTGTCCCAGTAGGTCGGGGGCGACGACCGTGTACCGCTCGGCCAGCAGCGGAACCACTTGGTCCCACTGCTTGGCACACCCCACGATTCCGTGAATCAGCAACACCACGGGACCGCCGTCTCCGGCCGTCCGGTAGCTGACCCGGTGGCCATGGAGCACGATCTCGTGCTGGGTTGGCTTCAGCTCAGAAAGGGTGGGGCGCCGGCGCTGGCCGGAGGCTGGGCTGCTCGTTGCGGCGATGATCACTACTACCCGATCGGCTACCTGTGGTCACGCGAAAGGATCCTGGCCGTGTCTATCGTCACTAACCGATGGCCACGCGTAATGACATCCGCAACATCGGAATCATCGCCCACGTCGATCATGGCAAGACGACCCTGGTCGATGCTCTGCTGTGGCAGTCCGGGGCGTTTCGGGCTGGCCAGGATGTCGCGGACCGGGTGCTTGACTCGATGGATCTGGAGCGAGAGAAGGGGATCACGATCCTCGCCAAGAACACGGCCGTTTACTACGGCGGGGTCAAGCTGAACATCGTCGATACGCCAGGGCACGCCGACTTCGGGGGAGAGGTGGAGCGCGGTTTGACGATGGTCGACGGCGTGCTGCTGCTGGTCGACGCGAGTGAGGGACCGCTGCCGCAGACGCGGTTCGTGCTCCGTAAGGCGCTCGAGGCCCGGCTGCCGGTGATCCTCGTCGTCAACAAGGTGGACCGGCTCGACGCGCGCATCGCCGAGGTCGTCGACGAGGTCTATGAGCTTTTCCTGGACCTCGACGCTGATGAGACGCAGATCGAGTTCCCGATCGTCTACACCAACGCAAAGAAAGGTCAGGCCTCGCTTGACCCGTCGACTCCGGGGACCGACCTCGGGCCGCTGCTGGACCTGCTGCTCTCGCATATTCCCGCTCCCGAGTACGACCCGGCCCATCCGCTCCAGGCGCACGTCACCAACCTCGACGCCTCCCCGTACGTCGGGCGGCTCGCGATCTGTCGCGTGCGCCACGGCAAGATCCGCCGGGGCGAGATGGTCGCCTGGTGCCGCACGGACGGGCAGATCGAGCCCGTGAAGGTCGGCCAGCTGTACGTGACCGAGGCGCTTGATCTCGTCGAGGCCGAGGAGGCCGCAGCCGGTGAGATCATCTGGGTCGCCGGGATCCCAGAGATTATGATCGGCGAGACGCTGGCCGCCGCAGATGATCCGCGACCGCTGCCGGTGATCACCGTGGACGAGCCGTCGCTGTCGGTCACGGTCGGGATCAACACCTCTCCTTTGGCCGGGCAGGACGGCGACAGGCTGACCGCCAGCCAGGTCAAGGACCGCCTCGTTCGCGAGCTCGTCGGGAACGTCTCGCTCCGGGTCCTCGAGACCGACCGCTCCGAGGCATGGGAGGTCCAGGGCCGCGGCGAGCTGGCGCTCTCGGTGTTGGTCGAGCTGATGCGCCGCGAGGGGTTCGAACTGACGGTCGGCAATCCCCAGGTCGTCACCCGGCAGGTGGACGGGAAGCTGTGCGAGCCGATCGAGCGGATGAGCGTCGACGTACCCGAGGACTACGTGGGTGTGATCACGCAGATGCTCGCGATGCGCAAGGGACGTATGGAGCAGATGGTCAACCACGGAACCGGCTGGGTACGGATGGAGTACCTGGTCCCCGCGCGGGGGCTGATCGGGTTCCGCACAGAGTTCCTCACCGAGACCCGGGGCACCGGCCTCGTGCACCACGTGTTCGACCGCTGGGAGCCGTGGCAGGGTGAGCTGCGCACCCGACCGACCGGTTCGCTGGTCGCCGACAGGCGCGGCACCGTCGCGGCGTTCGCCCTGTTCAAGCTCCAGGAGCGAGGAACGCTGTTCGTCGCGCCCGGCGACGAGGTCTACGAGGGGATGATCATCGGCGAGAGCTCGCGCGCGGAGGATCTCGACGTCAACGCGACTAAGGAAAAGCATCTGACCAACATGCGTTCCTCGACCGCGGACGAGCTCGTGAGGCTGGTGCCCAAGCGCGAGCTCTCACTCGACCAGGCGCTCGAGTTCCTCCGCGTCGACGAGGCCGTCGAAGTCACGCCACACGCGGTCAGGCTGCGCAAGGTGGTGCTGGATGGGATCGCCCGGCGCAAGCAGGCGCGGTCGGCGCGACAGCCGGCTGCTGCCCGGTAGGTCGGGTCGGTCTGGCGCGGGGGGACGAGCGCGCCACCGCGTGACAGGCGTGCAACAAATTGGTCTAGCTGTCCACGCAGGCGCCTACGCTGGCACCGGATGAGCGACTTCTGCACCCGGGCGCGCTCGCTGGTAGAGCAGATCGAGTCCAACCCGAGCGACCCGGGGCTGGAGGAGGAGCTCGACGCGATGCGGGCGCTGTGGCGCTCACTCCCGGATGGGGAGCGCTCCGAGGCGGCCGGTGCGGCGCGTGCGGTGGCATCCGCCCGGGCGGCCCTCGCACCACGGGCGAGCGTCAGTGATGACAGCGCCGCCCAGCTCGCGCTCCAGGGCTTGGACCGGATTGACGTCGACGCTCCGCCGGAGCGCCGCTACGAAGGGCCGCGAGATCCGGACGCGCTGCTCGCCTGGTTTGGTCTGGATGAGTTCCGCCCCGGACAGCGCGAGACGGTCGGGGCGGCGCTCGCCGGTCGCGACAGCCTCGTGGTGATGCCCACGGGCGGTGGCAAGAGCCTCTGCTATCAGCTGCCCGGCATCGCCTCGGATGCGCTGACAGTCGTGGTCTCACCGCTGATCGCGCTGATGGCAGACCAGTACCGGCGGCTGGTGCTCGGTGGACACCCGGCCGCGATGATCGCCTCGGGGATGGAGGCCGGCGCCGCCGCTCGCGCAGTGGCGGACGTGCGTGGCGGCCGCGCGCGCATCGTTTTGTGCTCCCCCGAACGGTTCGCCTCACCCCAGTTCCTGGAGGCGCTGGCGCAACGGGATGTGGACCTGTTTGCAGTGGATGAGGCCCATTGCGTCTCGGAGTGGGGCCATGACTTCCGGCCTGACTATCTGCGCCTCCGCGGCGTGATCGAGCGGCTGGGTGCCTCCGCCGTGATGGCTTGCACCGCGACCGCGACCGAGCAGGTGGCGGAGGAGATCCGCGCCCGACTCGGCCTTCGCGACCCGCACGTGATGCGCGCCGGCTTCGACCGGCCGAACCTGTCGTTTGACGTGATCGCGCTCGAAGGGACGGGGTCCAAGGCGCGCAAGCACATGCTGCTCTCGCTCGCGCTGTCGGACCCGGCCAATCGGCCGGCAATCGTCTACTGCGGCACCCGCCGTGACGTGGAGGAGGTGACCGAGCGACTGCGGTCTGAGGGATTACTGGCCGTCGGCTACCACGCCGGGATGCCGGCGGACGAGCGCGCCTCGGCCCAGCACCGCTTCATGGAGGGCGACGCCGAGATCGTGGTCGCCACCAACGCATTCGGGATGGGCGTGGACAAGGCCGACGTCCGCGCGGTCGTCCACTGGGCGATCCCCAAGAGCGTCGAGGCCTACTACCAGGAGGTAGGCCGAGGCGGCCGCGACGGCGAGCCCGCGCGCGCGATCCTGCTGGCGAGCCGTGCCGACTTGGGCCGGCTGATCAACTTCATCACGGGCGACGCTGTCGAGCCCGACGATGTGCTCGCCTACGTACGGAGCCTGAAGGCCTCGTCGGAGGGCGCGACCGCGGTCATCGAAACGCCCCGCTCCGATCGCGACCGGATCATGCTTGGGGTCGCCGAGCGCGCGCGGCTATGCGCGCTCGAGCCCGCTTGGGGAGGTCGGCTGCAGGTGACGTTCACCGGCTCACCAGGTGCTCGCGCAGTTG
>CAVWOK010000011.1:0-259741 GCA_963756585.1 uncultured Solirubrobacterales bacterium
CGAGCGTGCCGAGGATCATGGCACCGGTCGCTCCGAGCGGGTGGCCCATGGCGATCGCGCCGCCGTTGACGTTGACCTTGTCCATGTCGAGGCCCATGTCACGAACGAAGCGCAGCACCACGGCGGCGAACGCCTCATTGATCTCCACCAGATACAGATCGTCGACCGTGGACCCGGCCTTGGCCAATGCCTTGCGGCTGGCGGGCGCCGGCCCGGTAAGCATGATCGTCGGGTCGGCGCCCGAGACGGCAGTGGCCAGGATCTTGGCACGCGCGCGAAGGCCGAGCTCGGCCCCGGTCTGCTCGTTGCCGATCGCCACCAGTGCGGCGCCGTCGACGATCCCGGACGAATTACCCGGCGTGTGGACATGATCGATCTTCTCGACCCAGTGAGACTTCTGCAGCGCGACCGGTCGAAGCCGCCCATCTCCCCGATCGCCGCAAATGACGGCTTGAGCTGGCTGAGCGTCTGCACCGTCGTGTCGGGGCGGATGTGCTCATCCTGCTCTAAGACCACGTGGTCGTTGATGTCGAGCACCGGGATCACTGACTGGAGAACCGCCCTTGCGCCCGCGCCGTCGCGGCCCGCTCCTGCGAGCGCGCGGCGTACGTGTCGACGTCGTCGCGGCTGAACTCCTCGATCGTGGCGATCAAGTCGGCGCTGATCCCCTGAGGGATGAACGACGTCTCGTAGTTGGTCTCGGGATCCATGGCCCAGGCGCCGCCGTCTGAGCCCATCGGCACCCGCGACATCGACTCCACTCCGCCCGCCAGTACGAGATCCTCCCAGCCCGAGGCCACCTTCTGCGCGGCGATGTTCACCGCCTCCAGCCCCGACGCGCAGAACCGGTTCAGCTGCACGCCGGAAACGGTGTTCGGCAGGCCGGCCTTGATCGCCGCGGTCTTGGCGATGTCGCCACCCTGGTCGCCGAGCGGCGACACGCAGCCGAGCACCACGTCGTCGACCCGCTGCGGGTCCAGATCGGGGTGCCGGCCCAGCATCTCGTGCATCAACCCCACGACCAGATCCACCGGCTCGGTGGTGTGCAGCGACCCGTTCACCTTGCCTTTCCCGCGCGGCGTACGGATCGCGTCGAATACAAGCGGTTCAGTGGCTGGCATGGTCTGCTCCTCGCGTTCTCAAAGCACGCACAAGTGTTCGAAGGGTCAGTAACTGATACTAGTGCTCCGCGCCGCCACAGCCCGGCCACCCGGGAGCTGGTGGTCCTCCGTTCTAAGCTGATTGCCGGTGACCGCCGGCGACATCCCGATCGAATTTCCAGGGCAGGGCGAGGAGGCCGAGGCCGCCGCCGAGTCCAGCTCGGGCCGGACTGCCTGGGCCCGCAACCTCGAGGCGCCGCTGCGCCAGTTCCTGGTTACCCAGTCCGGAAGCGCAGCGATCCTGCTCGCGGGTGCGATTGCCGCGCTGGTGTGGATCAACGTGGACGCGTCTTCCTACGAGCGCGTCTGGAGCACCACCCTGTCGATCCGGATCGGGGGCACGGGGATCGCCATGGATCTGCGCAACTGGGTCAACAGCGGCCTGATGACACTGTTCTTCTTCGTGGTGGGCCTGGAGGCCCGGCGCGAGTTCGACCTCGGGGAGCTACGCGACCGGCGCCGCCTGGCGCTTCCGATGCTCGCCGGGCTGGGCGGGATGCTGGTTCCGGTCGTGATCTACCTCGCGATCAACGCCGGCCAGTCCTCGCGCGGGGGCTGGGGGGCGGCAATGTCGACCGATACGGCGTTCGCGCTGGGGATGCTGGCGATCGTCGGTCGCCGGTTCCCGGACAGCCTGCGGGCCTTCATCCTTACCGTCGCGGTGGTCGATGATCTGGTCGCGCTGATCGTGATCGCGGTCGCCTTCACAAGCTCGGTCGACGTTGTCGCACTGGTCGTGGCACTGGCGGCATTCGCCGTCATACTCGTCGGTCGGCTCAGCCGGATCCACAACGGCGCCGTGTTCGGGCTGCTGGGAGTGACCGCATGGGTGGCGATGCAGCGGTCCGGGATCGATCCGGTGGTGGTCGGTCTGGCGATGGGCCTGCTGACGATCGCCTACCCAGCGTCGCGCGGGGACCTCGAGGAAGCGACTGACCTGTTTCGCGTGTTCCGCGAGCAGCCGACGCCCGAGCTCGCCCAATCGGCCCGCGCGGGCCTGCGGTCGGCGATTTCCCCGAACGAGCGCTACCAGCAGCTCTATCACCCGTTCACCAGCTACGTGATCGTGCCGCTGTTCGCGCTCGCCAACGCGGGAATTGTGATCAACGGCTCATTTCTGAGCCACGCGTACGGCTCGCCGATCACGCTCGGCATCCTGGTCGCCTACCTGGTTGGCAAGCCGATCGGAATCTCCGGCGCGGCCGGTCTGGTGACCCGGCTCAGCGGCGGGCGAATCCGGCCACCGGTTGGTTGGGGCTCGGTGATCGGCGGCGCCGCGATCGCCGGGATTGGCTTCACCGTCTCGATCCTGATCGCCACGCTTGCCTTCCACGGTCAGGAGCTTGCCGAGGCCAAGCTCGGCGTGCTGACCACGCTGGTCGGCGCTCCGATCGTGAGCTCGATCGTGCTGCGAGCGACCAAGAAGCTGCCCCGCGAGCGGCGGCTGCGGGCGATCGTGGGTCAGTCGGAGCTGATCGTCGATCTCGCCGTGCCGGTCGACCCCGAGCGCGACCACATCCGGGGACCCGATCACGCTTCGGTGACGCTGGTCGAGTACGGCGACCTCGAGTGCCCCTACTGCGGGCAGGCGGAGACGGTGATCCGGGAGCTGCTGTCGGACTTCGGCGAGCTGCGCTACGTGTGGCGCCATCTGCCGCTCAACGATGTGCACCCCCACGCCCAGCTTGCCGCCGAGGCGGCCGAAGCGGCGGCGGCCCAGGGAAAGTTCTGGGAGATGCACGACTCGTTGCTGTCGCACCAGGATCGCCTCAACGTGCGCGACCTGATCGACGACGCCAAGTCGCTCGGTCTCGACGTCGACGCGTTTCGCGAATACATCCGCAAGAACAAGGCGGCCGGCCGCATCGCCGAGGACGTCGAGTCAGCCGATCTCAGCGGCGTCTCGGGCACGCCGACGTTCTTCATCAACGGCCACCGTCACCAGGACGCCTACGACATCGACACGCTTTCCCAGGCCGTTCGCCTGGCAAAGGCGCGCGCCGTGCTGAGCGCGTAAGCGATCGGCTGCCCCGTCCGCCGGTCGTACCCCAGCGCTGCTGGATTTTCTTCGACAGTTCGTAGAGCGCTCTTCGCTGGGAGTCCCAGATTCGAGTGCATGAAACCAATACGCATGATTCCCTTATTCGTCACGGCAGCGTGTGCGTGTGCGCTCGCCGCCGTGCCTGCCGCTTCGGCGGCCACCACTGATGTACAGCAGGCGACAAGCGCGAACTGGTCTGGCTACGTCGTCGGCAGCTCGTCAGGCTCGCAGAACTTCTCAAGCGTGTCCGGCAGCTGGGTTCAGCCGGCTGCAAAGTGCACCGCGTCGAACTCGGGCCAGTATTCGGCTTTCTGGATCGGGCTTGGCGGCTCGGGCCAGAGCCAGACGGAGGCTCTCGAGCAGGACGGGACCGAGGCCGACTGCTCGGCGAACGGGACCCCGAGCTACTTCGCCTGGTACGAGCTCGTCCCCGCCGCGCCGGTGAAGGTCGACCTGGCGATTCATCCGGGCGACCGGATCTCGAGCACGGTCAGCGTCAGCGGCCAGCAGGTGACGATGCACCTCTCCAACGAGACGACCGGGCAGTCGTATGACAAGACACTCCAGATGCCAAACCAGACCGACACTTCGAGTGCCGAGTGGATCGCCGAGGCGCCCTCGCAGTGCGGTCAGGGAGCGTCCGGTTGCACCCCGTTGCCGTTGACCGACTTCGGCACGGTGCAGTTCTCGGACGCCACCGCGACCTCGACAGATGGTCATACCGGCCCGATCTCGGATCCGGAGTGGAGCGCCGCGGCAGTGACGCTCAGCCCCGGGGCTTCCGGGGACGGATTTGGTACCCAGTTCGCATCGACGTCGACGGACAGCACGGGCGGGGCGACGCCCTCCAGCCTGTCGTCCGACGGTTCTTCGTTCTCGGTGGCGTGGTCTGATCAGTCGTCGTCTACCGGGACCTCGCCGACGAGCGTCGGGTCGGGCTCCGGGTACCCGTACGGGTATGGCGGTGGCGATCCTTACGGCGGCGGGGGCAGCAACCCCTACGGCGACGGCGGCTATGGCGGCGGTGGCTGGGCCATCGTCGTGCCCGGCGTCGGCGTCGTCCTGGTCGGATGATCGGCGCCCGCTGCGGGTGAAGTCTGGCCTGCGGCGGGTATCTCCCACACCGGATCCCGGATCGCATTAGTGTCCGGGTCCGGTGTGAGGAGAAAACGATCGTAGAGTTGGACGTCAAGGCTCTGCTCGGCGGCGGGATCAAGCTCGCCGAGTGTGTCGGCGACGAGGCCTATTACGTCGCTCTGTGCGCGCGCAGCGGGATCGTGCGGCCCGAGCCTCCTCACCGGATCGCGCAGATCGCGCGCGCGTTCGAGCGTTACGGGATGTTCGCCGGCGTCGTCACGGTCGGGGCGATCCGCAGCGGCGATCGTGTGGCGGTGCGCGACGAGCGCGGCGAGTTGACCTACAGAGAGCTTGACCAGCGTTCCAACGCACTCGCCAACGCCTGGCGTGAGCAGGGGCTGCAACCGGGCGAGGGGGTCGCGATCCTGGTCCGTAACCATCGGGGCTTTGCCGAGTCGGTGTTCGCCGCGGCGAAGTGCGGTGCCCGGATCGTGCTCTTGAACACGTCCTTCGCCGGTCCCCAGATCCGCGAGGTGGCGGGGCGCGAGGGAACCGACCTGCTCGTCTACGACGACGAGTACTCGCACATGCTCGAGGGGATCGAGCCACCCCGCGGGCGCTGGCGCGCATGGGTGGACACCGGCTGGGAGACGGCCGAGGACACGATCGAGGCTCTGATCGCGCGTGGTCTCACCAAGGCGCCACCCAAACCGCGTACCGGCCCGAAGGTAGTGATCCTCACAAGTGGGACCACGGGGGCGCCGAAGGGGGCTCCCCGCAGCGACCCGCGGTCGCTGTCGGTGATCGGCGGCCTGCTCGACAAGGTGCCGTTTCGTGCCCGCGGGATCACCGAGCTTTGCGTGCCGATGTTCCACGCGCTCGGCTTCGCGCACATGGTGCTGGGGCTGGCGCTGGGCTCAACGCTGGTCGTCCGGCGGCGCTTCGAGCCCCAGCCGACGCTCGAGAGCCTGGAGCGCAACAAGGCCGACGCGCTGATCGTCGTGCCGGTGATGCTGCAGCGGATCCTCGACCTTGGCGAAGGGGTGGTCTCCGGCTACGACACCTCGGCGCTGAAGATCATCTTTGTGGGCGGCTCGCAGCTCGGGGCAGAGCTCTGCAAGCGAGCGCTGGAAGTATTTGGATCGGTGGTCTACAACCTGTATGGCTCCACCGAGGTGTCTTACGCGACGATCGCCACGCCGGGCGATCTGCAGGAAGAGCCGGCCTGCGTGGGTGGCGTTGTGCGCGGGGCGGTCGTGAAGATCCTCGACGATCAAGGCGAGGAGGTGGCGCCCGGCACGACGGGCCGGATCTTCGTGGGTAACGCGAGTCAGTTCGAGGGCTACACCAGCGGTGAGACCAAACAGCACATCAAGGGGCTCATATCCTCCGGCGACCTGGGCCATTTCGACGACCGGGGTCGCCTGTTCATCGACGGGCGCGACGACGAGATGATTGTCTCCGGCGGCGAGAACGTGTTTCCCGGAGAAATTGAGGAGCTGCTCGCCGGGCACGAGGCGGTGGCGGAGGTCGCGGCGATTGGAGTCGACGACGAGACGTTCGGGCAGCGCCTGAAGGCGTTCGTGGTGCTCCGCCAGGGCAAGCAGCTCACCGAAGACGAAGTCAAGAGCCTCGTCCGCGACAACCTCGCCAACTACAAGATCCCACGCGAGGTCGTGTTCCTCGATCAGCTGCCGCGCAACCCGACCGGCAAGGTGCTCAAGCGGGACCTGCTGCAGATGGGTGAGGAGGGATGAAGGCAGCTCAGGTGCATCCTCTGCGAAGGCGCGAGAAGGTGCTGCTCGGTGGCGTCGCCGGTCTGCTCGCGGCGCTGGCGGTCGCGCTGGTGATCTCGTTCGCCTCCTCCGGACACAAGTCCGGTCATGGCTGCATCTCGGTCTCGCTCGCGTACTCGGTGGGCGGCACCCAGATCTATCGCTGTGGCGCCTCGGCGCGCGAGATGTGCGCAGACGTCAACCAGCCCGGTGGCAGCGTGGGGGCAACCGCTCGCGCGCTGACGGCCGCTTGCCGCAAGGCCGGCCTGCCGGTGGGGTCCTAGAGCGCCGGCGGCGCGGCGGGCTCAGACAGCGGGCGCGCGAGGCGGCGGCCTAAGATGCCAGCCGTGACTGACGCCAGCCAGTTCCGAGCTCAGTTCCCGGTCCTGCAACGGACCGCCTACCTCAACGCCGGCACCGAGGGTCCTCTGCCGAGCCAGGCGGCCGAGGCCGTCAGCAAGCGGATGCAGGTCGAGCTCACCAACGGCCGTTGTGGCAGGTCATACATGACTTCGGTCCAGGCGCTGGCCGCGGAGCTGCGCGCCGCGTATGCCCGCGTGCTCGGATGCGATCCGACCAGCGTCGCACTCACGGGCTCGACGACTGACGGCGTCAACACGGTGCTGGCGGGACTCAACCTCCACGCGGGCGATCAGATCGTCACCAGCGACGAGGAGCATCCGGGGCTGCTGGCTCCGCTCGGACGCGCCAAGCGGGTCCACGGCATCGACGTCAAGATCGTCCCGTTCGCCGAACTCCCCGGCGAAGTGACCCCGAACACCAGGCTGATCGCGTGCTCGCACGTGTCCTGGGTCAGCGGACGAGTCGTAGACCACGAAGCGCTGGCCCAGACCGGCGTGCCGGTGCTGCTTGACGCGGCGCAGGGCATCGGCGCAGTGCCGGTCGACGTCAGGAGCTTGGGGTGTGCGTTCTATGCCGCGTCGGGCCAGAAGTGGCTGTGCGGTCCGGAGGGCAGCGGCTGCCTGTACGTCCGCCCTGACCAGCTCGACGAGCTGACCGTCCCCTGGCCGGGCTACGGCTCGCTCGCAGATGCCCACGATGCGCTCGCCTCGCCGCCCGCCGAGCACGCCGCCCGCTTTGATCACGGCTTCCCGCCGGGGATGCGGAGCGTCTGGGCTCTGGCGTCGATCGGTGTGCTGGAGTCGGCCGGTTGGGAATGGGTTCACACCCGGGCCGCGGATCTCGCTGCCGGACTGGCGAGCGGGCTGGCCGAACGGGGGCTCGAGGTCGGGCCTCGGGGTCGCTCCACGCTGGTCTCGTGGAAGGCGCACGACGCTGACGCCGAGGTCGCCCGGCTCGCCGATGCCGGGTTCGCGGTCCGCAGCATCCCCACGCACGGCTATCTGCGCGCGTCGGTCGGCGCATGGTCTTCAGAAGACGAGCTCGACGAGCTGGTCCGGATCGCCGCCTGATCGCGTGCCGGGTCACTCGGTGATTCGCTCCGGGCAGGTGTAGACGTTGACGCTGCCACGTCGCGCAAAGCCGCACAGGGTCATCCCTCGGTCGGCGGCGAGCTCGATCGCCAACGAGCTCGGCGCCCCAACGCCGATCAGGATCGGCGCCCCGGCGACGGCGGCCTTCTGCACGAGCTCGAACGACAGCCGCCCGCTGACGCACATCACGCGCTGACCGAGCGGCACCATGCCGTCCAGCAGCGCGCGCCCCACGACCTTGTCCATGGCGTTGTGGCGACCGACGTCCTCGCGCGTGATCAGAAGCTCTCCCGAGGCGGTGAACAGGCCGGTCGCGTGCAGGCCCCCGGTGCGCGTGAAACCCGGCTGCTCGAGCCGGGACGGAAGCTCGGCGGCCAGCGAGCGGGCGATCACCGGTCCTGCCGGGAGCGGGGCGCTGGTGACCGCCACCTCCTCGAGCGCGCCCTTGCCACAGACGCCGCACGAGGAGGTCGTGTAAAAACGGCGGGCCCCGGGATCGCGTGTGAGCGGACCCGCAACCTCGACGATGTTGCCCGCGAAGTCGGCGGTTGGACCCGCCGGGCGGACGCCATCGATCAGGGCTTCGCCGTACAGAAAGCCGAGCGCCAGCTCCTCATCATGGCCCGGCGTGCGCATCGTGACCACCAGCGGCGTGCCGTCCACGCGGATCTCCAGGGGTTCCTCGACTGCGACCTGGTCGTCGACGCCGTCGTGTTCGATCGTCGTGTACATCGACGCCTCAAACCGTACGCGAGCGCGTCGTCCGCCGGGTCCGCGGGTCCCGCGACGGGCTCTTCCGCCAACCCAATCAGACGAGCGCGGCAGCAGCGTGCAACTCGACCTCGAACGGCTGCGCCTCGCGCTGCAGCTCGCCGCCGGGGCCGATCCGGTAGGCGCCCGTGCGTCGCAGCGGGGGGGAGTAGGCGTGGATCGTGACCGCCGGTCCGCCGCCGGCGTGCAGCACACGATGGATCGCCTCCGGCGCCACGATGAACGTGGTGCCTGGTCCCAGCTCGCGCGAATTCGGCTCCGAGCCGAGCGTCAAGCGATCTTCGCGGACTCTCCCGGAGACGACCGCGATCGCCGCCGCCGAGTCGTCGTGGTCGTGAAACCCCGTGTCCTGGTCCTCGCTCCAGCAGATCACCCACGCGTTGACGTCATCGTCATCCCAGATCTGCTCATAGACGCGGACATCGTCGGCGTGGCGAACGAGATGGCCCCAGCGCTCCGGGGCAGCCGCGAGCCCGTCCGCGAAACGCCGTAGCTCCTGGACGCTGAGGCTCATGCCGCGGCTCCAGCGCCGCGGGTCAGATCGGTCATCAGCTCCACCTCCGGAGGTTGAGAATCGGGTCGATATCGGAGCAGCGCAAAGGCAGGACAGGGGTAAGCGCACTAAATCGATCGAAATTATAGCGTGAAGATCGCTCTACGAGGGCTTTCCGGCGGCCGGACGTCGTAGTAGCGTCCTGGCATGACGTCTAAAGACGCCGATGTCGAGGAGCTCAAGCGGCGACAGCTAGCCCAGGAGCAGGCAGCCCGCGAAGCACTTGAGCAGGCGGATAGCCGTGCCGAGGCCGAGACCCAGAAGCGGCGGGCCGACAAGGCGCGCTACCTACGCGAGAAGTTGCAGGAACGCGAGCGCGCCGATCGGGAAGCGGCACACCCCAAGGACTGACACCGCACCCGCTCGCCACGCCTAGTGGCAGTTGTCACGAGCCAAGTGACAACTGCTACTTGCTCTCTTACATCGGTCCTACGCTGATGCCACGTTTGTCTTCGACGCGATTGGAAGGCTTCCCCACGTGCAACAAAGGAGTGGAGATGACCTTCGCATTGATCGCAAACATAATCCTGATGACATCCATCGTCGTGGCCATCGTCGGACTGCTGGCCGGGGCCATCTGGACCTCGCGTCCACAGCCGGTCGCACGCACCGCAAGCCGGCGCGTTGCTCGGCGGGCCACACGCCTGCGCCCGTACGGCTCGTATCAGGGCCTGAAGGCGTAGCCCATCTCTGCATGACGGTGTGCGCGCGCCTGTCCCTGTGACGGCGCGCGCATCGCTGTCACATACTCCAGGCACTGCACTCCCTACACAGGGCGCTGCACCTGGAACAGTGACGGGTTACACTGCCCCCAGTGACGGGGCATGGTTCTCTGAACCGGCACCATGTAGGGGCACGCGCGATCACGATCGGTCTGACCGTGGCAGCGCTGATGACGCTTGGCGTTGGCCCGGCCCTGGGGCGTGGGGCCGGACACGAGGTGCGCTTTTACGGCTACGCGCTGCGGGTGCCCGCCGCATGGCAGGTGATCGAGCTCGCCCGAGCCCCCCACACCTGTGTGCGCTTCAATCGCCACGCGCTGTATCTCGGCGTCCCGAGCGCTGAACAGAGTTGCCCCGCGCACTCCGTCGGCCGCATCGAAGCGATTCTGGTGCAACCAATCCGCGCCGCCGCCGCCGCCAACCGCGCACCGCTCATCCGCGGAAACAGCTCGGTGACGAGCGTTTCGATCCGCTCCGCCGGGCTGGTCGCCACTGCCACCTGGTCGCGGCAGCGGCGCCTGCTCTCGAGAATCCTCGGTACGCGCGTGAGCCCCCGCAAAACGGCCGTGCCGCCCGCGCGGCCCGCCGTGGCCGCAGCGCGCACCCGCGGCGCAGCGCCCGCCCATCCCGGCCGAGCCCTGGCCCACTCGGCGGAGGCCGTCTACAGCGGGCTCGGCTTCGATGCGTGCTCCGCGCCGTCGAGCAGAGCGATGTCGGCTTGGCTGTCCTCGCCCTACCGAGCAGTGGGGATCTATCTCGGCGGTGTGAATTCAGCCTGCTCACAGCCAAATCTGACGGCGGGCTGGGTGAGCGGCGAAGTCAGCGCGGGCTGGCACCTGATTCCCACCTATGTCGGTCTGCAGGGCAGGGGATCGTGCGGCGGCAGGTGCGCCACGATCAATCCGGGCACCGCCTCGTCACAGGGTGCGGCGGCTGCTCGAGACGCAGTCGATCAAGCGCAGGCGCTGGGCATCCCGGCCGGCAACCCGATCTATAACGACATGGAGGCCTACAGCGCCACGGCCGCCAATTCGGCGGCTGTGCTGGCGTTCCTGTCAGGTTGGACGACGCAGCTGCATGCCGAGGGATACCTGTCGGGGATTTACAGCAGTGCCGCGTCCGGGATCGGCACGCTGGTACGGGCGGCTGCGACCGCCTACGCCGAGCCCGACGACATCTGGATCGCAAACTGGAACGGCCTGAGGACAACCCAGGATCCCTTCGTACCCGCCTTTGACTGGCCCAACATGCACCGGCTGCACCAATATCGCGGCGGCCATGACGAGACCTACGGCGGCGTTCGGATCAATATCGACAACGACTACCTCGGCGGTGCCACGGCCGACACCTCCAGCCCGATCCCAGACAACACGTTTGTCCAGGTAGCGGGATCGCCGAATGTCTATCGGATCGCGGGTGGCGCGCCGCTGTACGTCAGCAGCTGGTCGCCATTCGGCGGACCCCAGCCGGTGGACCTGCTGAGCCCCCGGAGTTTCTCGCAGCTGCCGCGGTATCCCGCCAACGGGACGTTCCTCACGACCACCACCGGACTGGTCTATCGGATCGCCGGAGGGGCACCCATCCTGGTCACAGACTGGGCCCTGTTCGGCGCTGTGCAGCCATCGGTGATCGTAGATGAGTGGGACCTGCAGAACATCTCAAACCCGCTCGCGCACCTGCGCGCCGAGCCGCTCAACGGGACCATCGTCGAAGGCCTGCCGTCCCAGACCTTCTGGTCCTTCAACGGCGGGACGCGCACACCCGCGCGGGCCAATGCCGCCGCAGTCGGGGTCGACGACCAGGGGCTGGCAGCGTTCGCCGAGCTCCTGGGCAACGTCACGCCGTTTACGGAAATGGCTGCCAGGTGCGTGGTGCCCCGTCTCAGGAACCTGACCCTGGTCCGGGCTCGCGCATCGCTGAGGCGCGCGCACTGCCGCGTTGGGAAAGTGAGAAGGCCTCTCCACTGGCCGCCACACCATCCGCTGCGAGTGTTCGCTCAGTCCGCTCGTCCGCACAGCAAGCATCGGGTCAACTACAGGGTCAAGCTCCGCCTGGTTGTTTGAGGGCACCGCCGGCGCTCGACGCCGCGCCGCCGGGCGTCACCGGGCCTGGCCGGCTCGTGGCTTGACGGGAGTGCGAACATGTGTTCCTACTCGATTCGGATGGATACGTTTTGCCCTCAGAGAAACAGCGAGTGGACGCCCTTGGGGTCGTCGTGAGGTCGCTGCTTCTCTGGGCGTCCGCGGGCGAGGTAGAGGCGCTCTCTGAGTCGGTCGGCCCAGTCGCGGCCGTCGGCTCTGCCGAGCAGGTCGAGCGTTATGAGGTCGAGCAGCTTGGCGAGGCGGGCGCGGTTGGTGAAGGAGCCGACGCGGTCGCCGATCCGGCGGTCGATCTCGCGCAGGATCGGCTCGGCTGGGCCGGTCGAGTTCAGGCCGCTGGGGTCGCGGCTGGGGATCTGCGCACGGGCGATCTTGCCGTAGGTGTCCAACCACTTGATCGCGAGCCCGAGCGGGCGGTACTCGCCGTCGGTGTGCTCGGCGCGAATCGCGTGCTCGAGGCGATCCCAGGCTTCGAGGCTGCGGAAGGGCTCGAGGAGCGCGCGGGTGATCGGATGGCTGCGGTCGGACAAGAGCTCATCCGGGAGCTGCTGGCGCAGCTTGCGCCCCAGGTGCCACTCGCACTGGCGGTGCTCGATCGTGTCGCCGTACAGGCTGTGGATCGCCAGAGCCAGTGCGTTGTCGGCGTCGCTGACGATCACCCGCGGCGCTCCCTCCAGGCCTCCGAAGAAAGCCCGCCAGGACGGCACATCCTTGCGAGCAAAGGGCTCAAGGCGCCAGACCCGCGGGACCGGTGCCCACTTCCCGGGCTCGGCCTGGTCGCGACCAACAGCCGCGAAGACATGAAACCCACGGCCGGCGTTGGGGCCACTATTGACACGGAAGTTCTGGCTGTCGACAGCGATCGTGTGCGGCCAGCGCTCCGGCAGCTGATCCGCACATACGAACTCGCTGCAGACATCGACCCAGTTGGCGACCAGCTGCCCCTCGTTAGCCGGCGAGCGCCGACTCCGCCGACCCGGCGGCACTCGACCCGCCTTCTGGCGCGCGATCTCGGCCGCCACCCGATAACTGGTGCCCTTCGCTACCAACACCAGCGCCTCGCCGACCTCACGCGCGGCGAACCGATACTCCCGAGCGCCCGCCTGCCCCTCCCACGGCTCCAACGCCGCCGAGCACTCCACGCAATACGCGTGCGGGTCGCCCTGCCGAGTCAGGACCGGTGTGAACCGGTGCTTCGGATCCCCGTTCGCCGGCCTGCACCACCACCGCTGCCGCCGATGCGGCGGCCTGCCATACCACCCGCCCCGCACCACGCTCGACCCCGCATGCTCAACGATCGGGCACTCCGGAATCTCCATCGCCCCGCCAAGCTAACCCTGCGAGCGGACGTATCCACTCAAATCGAGTAAGGACATGTGTTCGTATGACCAGCGACGGCAACCCCTACGCTCGGTTCCGCCGAGCCCTCGAGACGGGCAACGAACTGCTCGTTCTGGGCGCGGCGCGCGAGCTCCCGCAGATCGCGCTGGAGGACGCATTGCGCATCTGCCTCGTGCTTCGCGACGGGGACCCCGCCCGGTACGACCGCGCTGCCGTCCGCTGGCTCGGCCGCTTCGCGCTCGAAGCACGAGCGGTCACGATCCGTGACCTGCGCGCCGCCGCCGCTGCGCTCGACGCGCTACCTACGCGCTCGGCCGAGGCGATGGAGCAACTGCAGCGGCTGTGCGTGGCATGCGGCGTTTCCTAGCGCGCTTCGCTCTGTAGGCAGACCGATGAGTCATTCGCGATCTCATGCGCCTCAGCCGATCGCCTTATGATGCATCGCGGTACCGCAAACACCACGACAGGAGACGCGATGTCATCGGGTGTCAGCCGCGACCAGCTCTACGCGCTGCTCGCACGAGCCGGGGATCCGGTGAGTGTCTCCGCCGGCGAGGTGATCTTCGAGAAGGGCGAGCGCGGCGACAAGATGTACGTCGTTCGTGATGGCTCGGTGGCCCTCAAGAACGGCGACCAGGTTGTTGACACCGAGGTGGCCCCGGGGCTGTTTGGAGAAATGGCCCTGATCGACGACGAGCCGCGGTCGCTCAGTGCGGTCGCCGACACCGACGTCGAGCTGGTCGAGATCACCGCGCGCCACTTCTGGGTGCTGGTGCAGGAGACGCCCTCCTTCGCCCATCTGGTGATGAGCGTGATGGCGGGCCGCCTTCGTGGCGCAGGCAGCACCACCTAGTCCCAGATCGCCCTCCTCTCACCCACCGGCCGGGACACGGGGCTAGGGCGGGTTGGCAGCCGGCGGGCAGACCGACAGTTGCCTCTGCACGACGCGGGGAAGCCAGCGAACCGGGCACGCGTAGACGCTCGCGTCCAGCACCTGGCGCCAGAACCCACCGACCCGGTGGAAGACCGCTGTCACATACGCGCCGTACCGCCAGCACGGGCTCGCCCGATCAAGCCACGCCCTGGCGTACGCGGGGTCGCCGGGCGCAATCGTCACGCTCAGGCAGTGCGACGGATACCGGTATGCCGCCGCAACCGTGGCTGCCGTCGTTGCCCGCGGCCGATGCCCTGCGAGGCTGCCGGATCGACCCCGGGGAGCGCTGGCGAGCGTACCGACGACGACCGCCGCGACTCCCGCACCCGCCATCGCCAGACTGGCCATCGCCCGACCGCTCATGACCTGGCGCGCCGACTCGGGTCGCTGGCGGGCCGTGGCGGCGTTGGAAGCTCCTCGGTTCCCGCACCGGTCTCGGCGATCGCATCGTCGATCGCGCGAAGCTGCTGTTCTGAGAGCTCCACGCCGGCGGCACCGATCCACTGATCGAGTTGATCCGGCCGGCGGGCGCCGACGATCGCGCCGGTCACGCCCTCTTGGGCGAGCGCCCACGCGATCGCAAGCTCGGCCACCGCACAACCGATGTCATCCGCGATTGCCCGCAGCCGCTCCACGAGGGCCAGGTTCTTCGACAGCTCCGGCTCGGTGAACTCGGGCCGCCGCAGACGCATGTCATCCGGGGCCAGGTTTTTTAGTCGGTGGCGATCAAAGCTTCCGCTGAGCAACCCGGAGGCCATCGGGGAGTACGCGATGACCCCGGTCTGATGGGCGGCAGCCCAGGGAATCACCGTCCGCAACGCTCCGCGCTGAAGCATCGACAGCGGCGGCTGGAGCGAGTCGACGTGGCGGATCGTCTCGCAGCGCTCCAGCTGATCGACGTCGAAGTTCGACACCCCGATCCAGCGCACTTTGCCCGCATCGGCCAGCTCTGCCATCGTGGCCCAGGAGTCCTCGAGCGGCGCCCCGGTATCGACATCGGGCCAATGGATCTGGTAGAGGTCGAGCCGGTCCACGCCGAGACGGCGCAGGCTGGCGTCGCACTCGGCGCGGATCGATTCCGGGCGCAGGTCGCCATATGGGCTTCCATCCGGCAGGGTATGCCGACCGCACTTGGTGCACACGAGCACCTCTTCTCCTGTCGGGTAACCCTTCAGCGCGCGCCCGACAACCTCCTCGGCGTGCCCGCCGCCGTAGACCGGAGCGGTGTCGATCCAGTTGATGCCGGCCTCGACGGCGCGCCGGACCGCCGCCACCGACTCGGCATCGTCGACGGGACCCCAGCCGAACCGCCACGGCCCACCGATCGCCCACGTCCCGAGGCCGAGGCGCGTGAACGTCGCCCCCGAGCGGCCGAGAGTTGCGGTTCGAATCATCTGCTTTCAATCACGGGGGTTTGCAGCACATGATGCCCCACCGGAACCCCGACAATGTTCACGTCACTCTGATGCCGGCCATGGCTGATGTCCGGGCTTGCCGCCCAGACCCAGGTCTCAGGCAGCGAAGCCGCCGCGGCGCCTCTGACATCTGATGGCAGGCGCCGAGGCCCCAGCGAATAGACTTGCCCGACACCGCGACTGGCCATGCAATTCAGACTGGCATACCTGCTGATTGCCGCATTCGGCGTGATCCTGGTATTCACCTCGGGCTGGCTGGGGTCGCCGCACAACCGGCTTGCCGGGATTCTGGTGTTGATCATCAGTGCCGTGGCCGCCTACATGGGATTGCGACCCAGCCGCCAGTAGATCGAGCTGCCCGTAGGGCGCGTCAAACGCCTTGCTCGATCAGCCGAACCGGCATGCGGCCGCCGCCCTCCGATACACGGGGGAGGCCGGGTCGATTGTGTCCGGAACGGCGATGACGGCTCCGTCGTGGCCGATAATCTGGCTGTAGCCGCTGGGGCTGGTGGGGGGCGACGTGGTGGGATCCGGAAACCCCGTCACCCCGTGGGCGCGCATGCACTCGGAGGTCGCCAGCATCTGTTTCATCACGTGAGCCGACGGCGGCCCATGGCCGGCCGGCCCGCCTCCGGGCAGCAGCTCATGGCAAGCCGTTTGGGCGGCCTTGAACGCGGGCGAGAATGGGTTGATCCCCGAGCCAGCATTGAACTCGATGCCGCCGCCGGCGCTCGGATCGGGGAACTTCGGCACGCCGTGCGCGCGCATGCACTGCGAGAACTTGAGAAACTGCGTGTGGCTTGTCGAAGCGGCTGGGTGGCTCGAGTTGCCCGAGGAGCCGCACGCTGCGACCGTCACCACGCAGCCCAGCACAGCGAGCGTGAGCGACAGCCAATGCCGGTGACATCCAGATGTTTGAGTAGCCGTCGCGTGCCGCATCTCGCCTGCAGTCGCCGTTCACGTCCGGACGGCCTCGCGACTTATACGCGGCCGTCGATAACAGCGATGTAGCGCCGTTATGCCGCTGTTATGAGCGTGCGTTCTGTTCCGTCAAGCGAGCGGCGATCCCGCGGGGTGGGCCGGGCAAGTATGGTTCGCCCGAGGTGCCTTTCTTTGGACACAAATCGCGTCGTGAACGTGAATGGGAAGAGGTTCGGGGCTCGGCGCAGGACGATCTCGTCGCGCTCGGCGAGGACATCCGCTCGCTTGACGTCGACATCGAGATGCCAGGCGTGTCCGACGCCGCCAAGCAACGCTATGAGCAGTCGCTCGAGGCTTACCAGCGGGCAAGCGAGCTCTTTGACAAGGCAAAGCGGCCCGAAGATCTCGCTCCGGTCAGCGAGACGCTCGAGGAGGGGCGCTACGCGATGGCTTATGCCAAGGCGTTGCTCGAGGGTCGGCCCCCGCCGGAGCGACGGCCGCCGTGCTTCTTCGATCCCCGGCATGGACCGTCGACCGAAGATGTCCAGTGGGCCCCGTCAGGGGGGATCCCTGCGGCCGGTTCCCGCGTGCGCGGCTGACGCCTTGCGGATCAAAGAGGGCTTTCAGCCCCACGGACGTCAGGTCACGGTGGACGGTCGTCCTACCGACTACTGGAACGCGCCGCGCCATTACGGTCCGTGGGCAGGCGGCTACTTCGGTGGATTCGGTGGAGGGGGGCTGCTCTCGACACTGCTGATGGGCTCCGCTCTCGGTGCCGGTCTGGGCCTGGGTGAGGAAGTGGTTGGCGGCCTGTTCGGTGGCGACGGCGGGGACGGGGACGGCGGGGACGGCGGGGACGGTGGCGACGGCGGGGATGGTGACTGGGGTGATGGTGGCGATGGCGGAGACTTCGGCGGCGATGGTGGTGACTTCGGCGGCGATGGCGGTGACTTTTAGGCGCCGGCTTCGGCTGCCGCCGCCGCGTTGGCTGACCAGTAGCGGTTGAGCCTGCGGGCATGGGTGTAGGTGTACCTGTGCAGCCCCTCGAGCAGGGCCACTTCAGTACGTGACAGGCCGGGATGCCAGAGGTCGACGATCAGGACGAGGCGATCCTCACCGGTGGCGTTCCAAGCCTCGTGCTCGAAATAGTCGTCGAACACCAGACACTTTCCTTCCTGCCACTGCCGGGTTTGCTCTCCCACCCGGATCGCACAATCTCCGTCTGGCACGCGGATCCCCAGATGGCAGCGGACCCTGAGGTTGGTCGGGCCGCGGTGAGGGCGGATGTGGGTGGAGCCTCGCATGCGGGAGACGTAGATCAATCCGGCGATCGTTCGGATCGTGGGGTAAGCCTCGATTCCACGGGTTGTCACCGGGCAGGCTTCACACACCTCATCGTGACGGAGTCCGCGTTCGTACAGAAACACGACGTCCCACTCTCCGGAGCGCTTGATGCGCTCGCTCTCCCGGTGAAACCGAGCGGGATCTAGCGCCAAGATCTCATCCCTGATTGCCGGATAGTGAGACTCGAGGTATGTCACAAGTGGAAAGCTCTGCGGGTCATACCACGGCTGGCTCGGCAGGTCTGGATAGATAGCACCTGGTGCGGTGCTGTCGTCGTCAGTGAATCCTTCGACGTAGCGGATGAACCGGTTCGTGCCCTGGTGCGGCTGCGGCCTCGCGACGGCCGCTTCGGTGCACAAACGCGAGGACTCGGCGCCGGCGAGGGCATTCACCGTCGTCTCATACAGCTGGCGTGGATCTGTGACCGTGTCAATGGCCGCTGGGCGGTCATGGCCGGCTGATCCCGCGAGCGTCTCTGTGAGCTTCAGCCATTCATCGAACGTCAGACGCTTGTCCCAGACCGTCCCGAGCTCCAGCAGACGTTGTCGAGCGCACCCGGCCCACCATCGGGCCGACTGGACGTCGTGCCGGACCAACGAGAGGTGCGCCTGCCAGACACAGGGCTCCGCCACGACCGGGCAGAGCGCGGCCGCCAACGCCAGCCGGCTTGCCCTGGCCTCGAGGTCGTCGGCGCGCTTGACCGCATCCAAATACGTGCGGCGGGTCAGCGACTCATCCGCCGCCGAGAACGCCGCCAGTCCGGCGATGAACAGCGGAAGACTGACCTCGTCGCTGTCGATCAACAGCTCGGCGACCTCGCGCACTCTCACCAGCCAGCGGCCAGGCGATCCGTCTTGGGCTTGAGCCTGCTCGGCGAGATTCGCCATGTGCAGGAGCACCAGCGCGTCGAGCTCAGCACGGGTGGCGGCAGTCTCGTCAGGCGCATCGGGCGCTGAGCCCGAGGTGGACGAAGGCATGCCCCGCGCCCACCGATGGGTGCCGGCGAGCAGCGGGGCGCGAGCTGTCACGCAGAACAGGTACGCGAGGCGCTCGGCTCCAGCGCCCGCGACTCTGGCCACATCGCGCCGCCGGGACAGCGGCAGCAGCCGCTGGTGAAACGCATCGGTTCCGTAGATGCTGTGAATCAGCGCGGCGTGCTGCAGCCAAACGGGCTGCTTCCAGCGGCGCACGATGGCGTAGGCCTCGACGAGGTGGTCGAGCAGCGTGCGGCCCCCCGCATGCCGTAGCCGGACCGCCCCCTCGGACCGCAGGAGCTCGATAATCGACTCCGCGACGCTGTCATCACCGCCTCCGCGAAGCCCATCGTCGGCGATTACGCCGAGGCCGGTCCGGGAACTCGACATGACTTCCTGCTTTCGTCGGTCGTCTGAATCAGGTCCCACCTGATTAATAGCGGCACGCCCCGCGATCCGTGGGGTGTGGGCCCGGCGACGACGCTGCGCAGACCCAGGCGATCGCAGCTCGCCGAGCGCACGCTGGCCGAGGCGAGTGGCGATGCCTAGCCGACGAGCAGCTTGAACCCGTGGTCCCAGGCGCCCCGCGCGCCACCGACCTTGACCCAGGCGATGCAGATCGCCTCGAGCTCGCGCGAGCCTTCGATGCCGCCGATATCGACCGTGTCCGACCAGCCGAAGTCCGACAGCACGTCGGTGACCGTGCGCTTGGCGCCCTCGTCGTCTCCAGCGATCAGCATCGTCGGCTGCCCCTCGCTGAAGCGCGGGTCGACGAAGTACGGGTTGCCGATCGTGTTGAAGGCCTTGACCACCTTGGCGTGGGGCAGCGCGCGCTGGATGCGCTCGCCGAGCGAGTCCTCACCGGCAATCGAGAGCTTGGGCGGGAAGCCGCCGGAGAAATCGAGCGGGTTCATCGCGTCGATCACCACCTTGCCGCTGAAGTTGTCCGGGCCGGCGTCGGCGATCGCCTGCTCCGCTGCATTCCCCAGCACCGCCAGCGCGAGCAACTCCCCATGTGCGGCGGTCTGCGCAAACGTGCCAGCTTCGATCCCCGCTCCATCGCCGGACAGCCACTCGCGCAGCTCGGCCTTGCCCGGGTCGCGTGAGCCGATCATCACCTCGTGGCCGCGGCTTCGAAAGCCTTCCGCCAGGCGCTGCCCGACCTCGCCGCTTCCCAGCACGCCAATCCGGCTCTGCGCTACTCGGCCGTTCGCCATGTCTGCTCCTCTCGCGTGGGGGTGCGCCGGAATCTACTAACCGCGCAGGGGATGCCGACGCCAGAGCCTGCTCACGTACCAGGCGGGAAGATGTGGTCGTGAGCAACGGCGTGGCGAAGAGTCCCCTGGAGGTGCTCGGGGTGTTGCTGCGGGCACAGCGTCGGGCGAGCGGCTTATCGCTGCGCGAGCTCTCCGCGCGCACGAAAGTCTCCAACGCGTACCTCAGCGAGCTGGAGCGTGGGCTGCACGAACCCTCCCTCAGCGTGCTGCGTGCGATCACCTCGGCGCTTGACACCCCGCTTGGACCGCTCCTCGAACGGGCTGGATTGCTCGGCGACCGCGGCGCCGGGGCTGGCACAATCATGGTGGCGGACACAGAAGCGGCGATTGCCCAGGACCCCGCGCTCAGCGAGGCGCAGCGTATGGCGCTCTTGAGCATCTATCGAAGCTTCATGCACACACGAGCGCTGCCCTGATTGATAAACCAATCAGCGATTGATATATTGATCGCATGAGCGGTATCGACTGGCGGGAACTCTACGCCGCAAATCGAGCAACGATCGCGCGGTCTGGCGCTCCCATGAGCGGCGCGGCGGAGCCTCCGCCGTCCATCACGCTTGCAAATGACCGTCCGCACGCGCCTGGGCCTCCGCCGTCCATGCCCCTTGCAAGTCGCCTGCCGATCGCGGGCCTACCGTCTCGCCGTCTCCCGGGCGGGCAGGGGAGCGACCGTCAGGCCCTGGTGCACGTCCCGGCAGGCCTGGATCGGCGGGTGCCCACCGCGATTGTCTGCATGCTTCATGGCTGCACCCAGGACCCGGCTACATTCGCCGCCGCGACGGCCATGAACGATGCCGCCGACCGACACGGGTTCGTGGTCGTCTACCCCGGCCAGGAGCGCGCCCGCAACCCACAGGGGTGTTGGAACTGGTTTGCGCCCGAACACCAGCGACGTGGCACGGGGGAGCCTGAGGCAATCGCCACGATCCTGCGCGACCTGATCGAGCGCGAGGAACGCTGCACCATCGATCCCGCGCGGGTATTCGTGGCCGGGCTGTCCTCGGGCGCAGCGATGGCCATGATCCTGGCGGTCTGCTATCCCGACCTGATCGCTGCGGTCGCGGTCCACTCGGGCCTGGCCTACGCCTCCGCCACCGACCTGGGTTCGGCTTATCGGGAAATGGCACGCGAGCGGCCAAACGGCGACGCCCGGGGGCATGCGGCCCGCTCGGCGATGGGCAAATACGCCCGGCCGATTCCCAGCCTCATCATTCACGGCAGTGCCGATCGCACCGTGACTCCCGCCAACGCAGTTCAAGTACTCCGCCAGTCAATGCACGCCAACCACCTCGTCGCACCCGACACCTGCAACCACGACATCTCACGACCGACCACATCGCGCCGCAACCATGTCCAAGGCCAGCGGCCCTATACCGAGTCACGGTGGATCGACTCACGAGGGGCGCTCATGCACCAACTGATCCAAATCGATGGACTTGGGCACGCCTGGTCGGGCGGGACACCCGGCGGCTCCTACACCGACCCACGGGGGCCCTCCGCAACAGAAGCGATCTGGAACTTCTTCTCCACGGTCAACGGTTGAGGTGTGGCTGGACGGCACCGAACTTAGCAACCACACGGCAAACCTTGGCACGGGCGGGGTGGGGCTGACTCTGTAGCCGCTCACGAGCGGTCAAAGCGGAGGGAAATAGTGGCCCGCGTGGTGCCTGTCGTGCCGTGAACCTAAACTACCGCTAGGGGAGAGGGGTCGAAGAATTCTCCGCGTGAACTGAGGCGACGGATGGCGGCATGCGAGCACTGTGGGGTGGAGAGTCCGAGTGGCTTTCGATTCTGCGGCGGTTGTGGTGCGCCCCTGCCGCACGCACCGGGCACACTACGACAGACCCGCAAGATCGTCACCGCGTTGTTCTGCGACGTGACTGGCTCGACGGCGCTGGGCGAAGAGCTCGATCCCGAAGTGCTGCGCCAGGTAATGAATCGCTACTTCGCGATGATGCGCACTACGATCGAGCGCCACGGGGGAACGGTCGAGAAGTTCATCGGCGACGCGGTCATGGCTGTGTTCGGGATCCCGGTGGTGCGCGAGGACGACGCGCTCCGGGCGGTGCGGGCGGCCGCGGAGATCCGGGAGCGGCTGCCCGCGGTCGTGGCGGAGGTCGGGGTGCCGGTGCGGTTTAGAACCGGGGTGAACACAGGTCCGGTACTGATGAGCGAGGGCGAGAACTACGCGACCGGAGATGCCGTGAACGTTGCCGCGAGGCTCGAGCAGGTGGCGGCGCCGGAGGAGATCTTGCTCGGCGAAGAGACGCTGCAGCTCGTGCGCGACGCGGTCGTGGTTGAGCCGCTCGAGCCTCTCGAAGTGAAGGGCAAGGCCGCGCCGATAGCCGCGTTCAGGCTGCTGTCCGTCGACCCGGTGGCGCCGGGGATGGCGCGTCACATGGACTCCGCCCTGGTCGGCCGCGAGCGGGAGCTGCGGCTGCTGCGGGAGTCTTGGGAGCGGGCGGTGCGTGAATCGGGTTGCCACCTGCTCACGCTGCTCGGGATGGCTGGAGTAGGCAAGTCGAGGCTGGTGGCCGAGCTTCTGGCTGTGATCGGCGACGAGGCGCTAGTCCTACGCGGTCGCTGTCTGGCCTACGGCGAGGGCATCACGTTCTGGCCGCTGATCGAGGCGTTGACTGCAGTTGGCGAGCCGGCGCTGGCGGTGGTGGATCGGCTGCGCCGGGGTGGTGCCGCCATACCCGAGGAACTGTTCTGGCAGGTGCGGCGGTTGCTTGAGTCGCTGGCGTCGACGCGCCCTACCATGCTGCACATAGATGATCTTCAGTGGGCCGAGACGATGCTGCTCGACCTGATGGACCACGTCGTCGACCTCTCGCGCGGCGCGCCGATCCTCGTTCTATGCACCGCGCGGCCCGAGCTGTTGGAGGAGCGCCGCGGCTGGGGTGGCGGCAAATTCAACGCCCAGACGGTGCTGCTCGAGCCGCTTGGCGTGGATGAGTCGCTGACCCTGCTCGAGCAGCTCGGTGACGGGCTCGACGTCGGCGCGCGAGAGCAAATCGTCGCCATCAGTGAGGGCAACCCACTGTTCCTTGAAGAGATGGTGGGACTCGCCCAGGAGAGCGGGACGGTCCAGGTCCCGTCCACAATTCAAGCGCTGCTGGCTGCTCGGCTCGAGCGGCTGGGAGCCGAGGAGCGGGAGCTGCTCGAGCGCGGTGCGGTCGAAGGTGAGGTCTTTCACCGCCGGGCCATCGAAGCCCTCGCCGGCGAGCCGCTGCTCGGTCGCGTCGATGCACTACTGACCGGCCTGGTGCGCCGCGAGCTGATCCGCCCGCACCCTCCGGTGCTCGGACACGATGAGGCGTTCCGCTTCCGTCACTTGCTGATCCGCGACGCAGCCTATGACGCGCTGCCGAAGGCCAAGCGCGCCGAGCTGCACGAGCGTTACGCGCGGTGGCTCGAGCAGGCCGACGCGGGGCTGCCCGAACTTGACGAGATCATTGGCTGGCACCTCGAGCAGACAGCGCATTACCGCCGCGAGCTTGGCCAAGTGATCGATGTCGCGATCGTCCGGGGCGCCGCCGAGCGCCTCTACGGGGCCGGCCGGCGTGCCGGCCAGCGGGGCGACAGGTCGGCCGCGGTCAGCCTGCTCGAGCGCGCGCTGATGCTCGCTCCCAAAGGTGACCATCAGTACACGGGCATCGCCGTCGAGCTGGCCGATCAACTCGCCGGGAGTGGCGAGATCGACCGGATCGAAGCACTGCTGGCGGCGGCTGAGCGCGATCCGGGACGGGCCGCGCTCGCCGCGCTGATCCGGTTCGAGTGGCTACTTCGCGTGCGCCCGCGCGATGCGATGGGCATGATCGAGTCGCGGCTCCCCCGGATCATCGAGGAGTTCGAGCGCGCCGACGACGCCTGGGGATTAGCCAAGGGCCACTTCACCTGGAGCCGCGCACACGTTCTGGCAGGCCGGGCGACGCCGTGGGGCCAACACGCAGCGTTGGCCGCCGATTACGCACGCCGGGCCGGTGACGAGGGCCTTCGGCACCGGGCGCTGAGCTGGTACGTCAGCGCGCTGTACCACGGTGAGCAGAGTGCGGAAATCGTCCGGTGCGGGATCGAGATGGTCGACCGCGAAGCCGACCATGCGTACCTGGCGGGCGGTTTGGATCTTGGCCGAGGGTGGCTAGCTCTGGCCGAGGGAGAGTTCCAGCGGGCGCGCGCGTGTGTGCAGCGTGCGATCGACTCATACATGGAGATGGGGGCACCCACGCTCGCAGGTGCGTCCTACCAGGACCTCGGGGAGATCGAGGTGGTGGCCGGGGACCCCGACGCCGCCGTCACAGTGTTTGAACGTGGCGACCGGCTCCTCGAGGACCTGAACGAGCAGGTGTACCGTTCGACCGTGCTGTCGATGCTCGCGTGCGCAAACGCGCTCCGCGGTGACCGGGAGCGTGCAATCGCGGCCGTTGACTTGGCCGAGCAGCTCAGCGCAGTCGAGGACGTCCTCAACTACATCTACACGCATCGGACGCGCTCGATCCTGGCGCTCGCAGACGGCGACGTCGACGCCGCCGAGCGTTGGGCACGGAGCGCGCTTGACTTCGCCTACCAAAGTGACCTGTACGCATGTCGTGGAGAAGCCAACCTGCAGCTCAGCCACGTCATGGCGGAGCGCGGACAGGCCGCGGCGGCGGCGGACGCAGCGCGTGCCGCGCTTGACATTTACCACCGCAAGGGCGACCGCCCGCGGGCCGAGCAGGCGCAAGCCTGGCTTCTGGCACTCGGTGGATGACCAGAACGCGGCTCGAGCTCGACGCGGCGCCAGCCGCAAACGACTTGCTTAGCCTCGTTGGGCCGCAAGAATTAGCGGACGTGACCGCCAAGCAACACCGGCAGCGCGACCCCCTGAACACCCTGAGAGGATGCGAGCGGATTCTGATCCTTGGGCGGACCGGATCCGGTAAGACCACGCTGGCACGAGAGCTTGCGGCTGCGCTCGGTGTGCCTCACGTTGAGCTGGACTCGCTGTACTTCGGACCGGACCTCAGCACGGCTCCCCGTGTCCTTGCTACGGGAGAGGACTAGCGCGGCGATCGCAGGCGATCGCTGGGTCACCGACGGCAACAAGCGCGCCGTGCGCGACCTAGTCTGGCCCCGGGCCGACACGATCATCTGGCTCGACTACCCCTTCTACGTGAGCTTGTGGCGGCTGGCCAAGCGCGCCCGCACGCGCACCTCATCGCTGAGCGCGCAGGCCGCTGACACCGGGTCAAGGAGCGCACTGCCCAGGCAGATGCTCGCTGCCGCGAGAGGAGTGCTCACAGCGCTCAGGTCACACCGGGGCCAACGCCGCGAATACCCGCGTATGTTCGCCCAGCCCGCGAACAGCCATCTCGCAGTGGCACGCCTCCGTTCACCGCGCGCTGCTCGTCAATGGATGGTCCGCGTCACTGAAGTGGGCCGCCCGCCGTCGAGCGGGTAATCGTCAGGGAGCTAGCAGCTAACGATGTGTCTCGGCGTCGGCCGGACGCGCGCCCGGCACGACGAGTCCCGACTCATACGCGACGACGACCGCCTGCGTGCGGTCCCGGAGACCGAGCTTGCTCAGGATGTGGCTGACGTGCGTCTTGACTGTCTCCTCGGTGACCACCAGCTCTTGAGCGATCTCGGAGTTGGATCGGCCGGCGGCGATGAGTTGCAGGACCTGCGTTTCGCGCGGGGTCAGCTCGTCAAATGCGGGTGTCGGTTGCGGCCTGGTTGTGGGGCGCTGCGCCAACTCGCTGATCAGCCGGCGAGTGATGGCCGGGGCGAGCAGCGCCTCGCCGGCGGCGATGATTCGGACGGCGTCAACCAGCCGCTCGGCGGTGACGTCTTTGAGCAGGAATCCGCTGGCGCCGACGCGGAGCGCGTCGTAGACGTACTCGTCGAGGTCGAAAGTGGTGAGCACGAGGATGCGGGGGCGGTCGGATCCCTGGTGGGCGATCTGTCGGGTGGCCTCGATCCCGTCCATGCCGGGCATGCGGATGTCCATCAGCACGACGTCCGGTTGAAGGTCGCGGCTCATCTGGACAGCTTCCAGTCCGTTTGAGGCGGTGCCGACGACTGCGAAGTCGGGCTGGGCGTCGAGCATCTCCGCGAAGCCCGATCGCACGACCTCGTGGTCATCGGCGACAACGATCCGCACCACGGGCGCGTTCTCACTCACGCGCTGACCTCGACGGCGGTGTCGGCGGGCAGCTGCGCCTCGACGAGAAATCCGCCGCCGACTGCCGGGCCGGTGTGCAATTGCCCCCCGACTGCCGTGGCGCGTTCGCGCATGCCTGCCAGCCCGTGTCCGTCGTGTGGCGGGTGGGCGGCCGGCCCTGGACCGGTCGTCACGGATCCGCAGGGTGAGGGCGCGGCCGTGGTAGCGCAGCTCAACGTCGACGCCGGCCCCCGGGGCGTGACGGCGGGCGTTGGTGAGCGCTTCCTGGACGATTCGGTAGGCGGCGAGCTCGACGCCGGGGTCGAGCGGGACCGGCGTGCCGGTGAGGATCAGACGGGCAGCCGATCCGGATGCGTCCCGGGCCTCGTCGAGCAGCTCGTTGAGCTGCTGGAGGCTCGGCTGGGGTCGCAGCGCGGGGCTGTCGTCCCCCGCGTCTTCGCGTAGCACACCGAGCAGCCGCCGCATCTCGGTCAGGGCCGCCCGCGCGGTGTCGCCGATCGCCGAGAATCGTCTGGCGCCGGCGGCCGGCAGCCCTGGTGTGGTCATCCGCGCGGTCTCGGCCTGCACGGCGATCATCGAGATGTGGTGGGCCACGACGTCGTGCAGCTCGCGCGCGATCCGTGCTCGTTCCCCGCGCGCGACGTGCTCGAGCAGGTCACCGGCAGCGGCCTGTCGGGCGGCGTCGTGCCGCCGCGCCTCGCCACGAGCACGTCGCGCCACTCCGGCGAGCGCCGCTGCGGGGGCGAGCGAGGCGAGCAGGATCGTGAGCACGCCGGCCTCGGAACCACTGGGAACCGGGTGGATGAGCGCCAGCACCAGGAACACGGCGGCAAGACAAACGGCGATCGCCTGTGCTCGTTTCGTCGGGGAGCCTTCGCGGGCGAGGCGGTACACGGCAATCAGCTGCACCACCAGCGCCGCGACGGTCAGGTGGTGGAACAACGCGATCGACAGCACGCTGGCCACCACGACCATGACGGCGGCCGGCTGCCAGGACGTGAACGCCAGTGGCAGCGTCGTCGCCAGAGCGACGACGCAGAGCACGAGCGCGCGTTGTGCGCCGATCCCGGGGACCGCGGTGCGAACGAGTGCTTCGACGAGCGCGAGTACCCCGAGCGCCGCAACCGCGATAGCGGGTGTGGTCACGGCTGCGGCCACCGCCCGCTCCCACGCCGTTCGCCGTCGCTCCCAGCTGTGTGCTCCGACCACGCCCGTCATTGTCGCCGCTGCCCGAGGTCTCAGCGTCCCTCTTGCCAGCCATCCGCCAGTAGCTCTCAAGAGGGACCTTCGAGCCGGATGTAGCTCGTCCGAGCGACGGCGAAGATGGCTCTCTTGCGCGACGACAAGACGGCCCATGCCGCCTAGCTTTCCGGACATGGAAGCGACGATCGAAGTCAACTCGATATGCAAGCGGTTTGGCCAGACGGTCGCGCTTGACGGCCTCTCGTTCTTGGTGGCGGCAGGCAGCGTGACCGGGTTCGTGGGCCCCAATGGCGCGGGCAAGTCCACGACGCTGCGGGTCATTCTCGGGCTCGACCGCGCAGATGAGGGCAGCGCACTGATCGGCGGGCGCCCGTATGCGAGCTTGCGCCACCCCCTGCGCCAGGTGGGTTCGCTCCTCGACGCCGGCGCTCTGCAACCGGGCCGCAGCGCGCGCAACCATCTGCTGTGGCTGGCCCATTCCCAGGGCCTGACGGCCAGCCGCGTGGATCGGGTGATCGAGCAGGCCGGGTTAGAGTCAGTGGCCAGACGCAAGGCGGGCGGGTTCTCGCTAGGCATGCGCCAGCGGCTCGGGCTCGCCGCCGCGATGATCGGCGACCCGCCCGTGCTGATCCTCGATGAGCCGTTCAACGGCATGGATCCCGAGGGGATCGTGTGGATGCGTGAGCTTCTGCGCGCGCTGGCGGCTGAAGGCCGCGCGGTCCTGGTCTCAAGCCATTTGATGAGCGAGCTCGAGGACGCCGCCACCCATCTGGTGGTGATCGGTCGCGGCAGGCTGGTAGCAGATACGAGCGTCGCCGATCTGGTCGCAGCCGCCTCGGCCGGCCGCGTCACGCTTCGCACCAATTCAAGGAGTGAAGCGATGGACGCCCTCGCGAGAGCGGGCGCGACGGTGGCAGCCACAGGCCCCGGCACGCTCACGGTCTCCGGCCTTGCCTCGGAGCAGATCATCGAACTGCTGGGCGAGCGCGGCGTGGCGTTCTCCGAGGTGTCGATGCATCGCTCGACGCTGGAAGAGGCCTACATGGAGCTGACTCGCGACGCGGTCGAGTTCCGGCCCGCCGAGCCTCGTGCGCGCCCCACCGAGGCGGCGCGATGAGTGCGACCGCGTACCGCTCGCAGCTGCCGGCGGCGCGCGACGGGTTCGCGCGGCTGCTGCACTCCGAATGGACGAAGTTCCGCACCGTCCGCGGCTGGCTGATCTGGACGGCGATCGCCGGGCTGCTGATCGTCTTGTTCGCCTACCTGGGCACGTTCCGCCACCAGAACGGCGTCTGCACTGGAATCGGTACGGGTTCTTGCCAGGCTGCCCACCCGCAGGTCCCGGTGGGTCCGGGCGGCGAGGCAGTCAGCGACACCTACTACTTCGTGCACCGGACGCTGACCGGGGACGGCACCATCACCGCGCGCGTGAGCGCGCTGAACGGCCGCATGCAGGCCGGCAACGGCCATGCCGTCAGCGTCGGTGACCTCGGGGGGGTGCATGGCCCGCTGCAGCCCTGGGCGAAGGCTGGCCTGATCGTCCGCACGAGCACCAAACCGGGCTCCGCCTACGCCGCGGTGATGCTCACCGGCGCCCATGGAGTGCGGATGCAGTACGACTACACCCACGACACCGCCGGCCCAGCCGCGTCAGCCGACTCACCACGCTGGCTGCGCCTGACCCGGTCAGGCGCGACCGTGACCGGCTATGAGTCAGCCGACGGGACGACGTGGACCAGAGTCGGCGCCGCCCATCTTGCGAGGGTGCCGCAGACCGTGCAGGCCGGTCTGTTCGTCACCTCGCCGCCGACCGCGCCGACGCCGCAGGCCCTCGTGCCAGGTGGTACCAGCAAGGCCACCGGCGCGACCGCCACGTTTGATCGGGTCGGTCTTCAGGGTCGGTGGTCGCCGGGCGGGTGGCGCGCTCACAACATGGGCCAAACCGGGTCGCTGCCGACCCTGAACTCGGTCGGCTACCAGCGATCGGGGACCGGCTTCACCGTCACCGGGTCCGGGGATATCGCGCCGGCGATCGGCCTGCCCGCGGCGTACACCGATCAGCCCGCCCTGACAGGCGTCTTCGTCGGACTGATCGTGCTGATCGTGCTCGGCGCGATGTTCATCACCGCCGAGTACCGCCGGGGCCTGATCCACACCACGCTCGCCGCCAGCCCCCGCCGCGGACGGGTGCTGTTCGCCAAGGCGGTCGTCATCGCGGCCGTCGCGTTCATCGTCGGTGCTGCCGCGGCCGCGGTCTCGATCCCGCTCGGAAACCACCTCCTGCGCGCAAACGGCAACTACGTATATCCGACGAGCGCGCTGACCCAACTGCGCGTGATCCTGGGTACGGGAGCCTTGGTCGCGCTCGCTGCGGTGTTTGCACTGGCGCTCGGGACCGCTCTGCGACGGGGCGCGGGAGCGGTCACCGCAGTGATCGTGTTGATCGTGCTGCCGTACATCCTCGCGTTCGCCTCCGGCCTGCCTACAGGCGTGTCGCAATGGCTGATGCGAATCACGCCTGCCGCCGGCTTCGCGGTGCAGCAGACGCTGCCCCACTACCACCAGGTCTCCTACCTGTACACGCCCTCTGAAGGTTTCTACCCGTTGGCGCCGGGGGTCGGTCTGGCCGTGCTCGGTGCGTACGCGTTGGTCGCTCTCCTGGTGGCACACCGCCTCCTTCGCACCCGGGACGCCTGAACGGTGCGGACGCATGAGCGGCGCCCTACACGCCGAGTGGACCAAGCAGCGAACGATCGCCGGCACTGGATGGCTGCTACTCGGTGCGATTGCCCTGACCGTCGCACTCAGCGTCGTCGTAACCCTGGCGACTACCTATGCGTCGGCGGGCGCTGGCCAGGATCTCGCCAAGCTCAGCCTCACGGGCATCTACCTCGGCCAGGCGATGGTGGCGATCCTCGCAGTGCTGACGATCAGCGGCGAGTACAGCAGCAGCATGATCCACCTCACCCTGAGCGCAATCCCGCGCCGACCAACCATGCTGGCCGCAAAGGCCGCCGTCCTCAGCGCGCTGGTGCTCGCGGCGGGAGCGGTAGCCGTGCTCGGTTGCATGCTGGCGGGACGCATGATCCTGCCGGCGGGCGGGTTCACCGCCGCCCATGGTTACCAGCTCCTGTCCCTCGACCACGCTCCCACGCTGCGAGCGGCGGCCGGTTCGGTGCTGTATCTGGCGCTGATCGCGCTGCTCAGCCTCGGGATCGCCACTGCCGTGCGGAATTCCGCGATCGCCATCGGAGTCGTGCTCGGCCTGCTGTACCTGTTCCCGATCTTCGCCCATCTCGTCGGCGGGCCCCACCTCCAGCGCCACCTCGAGCAGATCGGACCCATGACCGCCGGGCTGGCCATCCAGGACACAACCCACCTCAGCCATCTTCCGATCGCCCCCTGGGCAGGACTCGGCGTGCTCGCCGCGTGGGCCGCCGCTGGTCTGATCGCCGGCGGGCTTCTCCTCAGGCTGCGCGACGTTTGAGCTCCCTGCGCAACCGCAACGCCTGCCGGTCAAGGAATATCTACGCCCCCAGCCGGCTTCTGCGCTGGAGTACGCTCCCCGAAGGAAGGTTGTCAGCAATGACTGAGGCGGGGCCGGCACAGCGTGATCTACTGCTCGACGGTGGCGAGGCACTACGCCGCGGTGCCTGGGCGCAGGCCCGCGAGCACTTCGAGGCGGCCCTTCAGGAGCGCGAAACGCCACAGGCGCTGGAGGGGCTAGGCATGGCCGCGCAATGGCTGGTCGACCGGGAGACGGTGTTCGTCGCTCGGGAACGCGCATACCGGCTGTATCGCGAACGCCAATCACCACGCGACGCCGCTCGCGTCGCTATCCAGCTCGCCTGGGACTACCGCATCTTCCGAGGCGAGGCGGCCATCGCGACCGGCTGGCTGCAGCGCGCTCACGACCTCCTGCGCGACGAGGAACCGTCATCGGAGCAGGGCTGGCTTGCCTTGCGCGAGGCGTCGGTCTTCGTCGCCAACGGTCAGCTCGCAGCCGCGCGCGAGCTGACCAGCAACGCGGTCGAACTCGGGCGCTCGCTCGCCGACGTTGATCTCGAGATGACCGCGCTGGCCCTCGATGGGCTGGTGCTCGTCAACGAAGGAAAGGTCGCGGAGGGGATGCGGCGTCTCGACGGTTCGGCGGCGGCGATCGTCGGGGGAGACCTCCAGGATCTGTCCGCGATCTCGCACTCGTGCTGTTATCTGATCTTCGCCTGCGAGCGCGTGCGCGATTTCGACCGGGCCGGACAGTGGTGCGAGCGCCTGGCCGAGTTCTGCGAGCGCTACGGCTCAAAGCCCTTGTTCTCCGTCTGCCGGACCCACTATGCCGGCGTCCTGATGTTCCGCGGACTGTGGCCGCAGGCTGAGGAGGAGTTGCGGCTCGCCGCCCCCGAGCTCGAGACCAACGTTGCCGGCATGGCCGGCGAGGCATTTGTCGGGTTGGCCGAGCTCCGCCGCCGTCAGGGACGGACCGATGAGGCTCAGAGAATGTTCGCCGAGGTCGAGCATCGCCCCGACGGCCGACTCGGATGCGCGAGATTGGCGCTCGATCACGGCGAGTACCGCACGGCGGCTGACCACGCCGAGCAGTACCTGCGCCAGGTCGGCAACGAGGCAAAGGCACGGCGAGTCGCGGGACTCGAGATCCAGGTTCGCGCTCTCGCCGCGCTTCGCGACGCTGATCGAGCGCAGCACGCGCTGGACGAACTCGCGCTGATCGCTAGCGATGTGGATACCGAGCCGCTGAGGGCTTCCGCGCTCGCCGCGGAAGGTGTCACCGCCGCGGCGGCCGGCGACCTGTCGCGGGCGCGGCATGCACTAGAGGACGCAGTGACGCTCTTTGCGCGGAGCGGCATGCCATATGAGTGCGCCTTCACCCGTATCGAGCTCGCCCAGGTTCTCGCCGCCTCGGGCCGGAACCCTGACGCCGACAAAGAGACTGCGCGGGCGACCGAGACGCTCGAACAGCTGGGCGTCGTCTCGAAAGGACCGCCGGCCAACAGCAAATCGCTCGGGTTGACCGCTCGCGAGCTCGAGGTGCTCGCTCTAGTCGCGGACGGTCTCACTGACCCCCAGATCGCGCAGCGGCTCGTGATCAGCGAGCACACGGTCCACCGCCACGTCTCGAACATCCTGATCAAGCTTTCCTGCTCCTCGCGAGCCGCCGCCGTCAAGCGCGCGGCCGCGGCAGGCGCGCTCTGACCGGCGCTGGCCGGTTCCGGCCACATGAATGGCCGGCCGAAGATGGCCGCTTCACGCGATGCCGCGCGACGACCGCCGGCAGATCCTGTGGGGCATGCAAAACCCACTCGATCCACAAAACCGACTGGCCGCTTCGGACGAGCTCGGGCTCGTCGCCACCGGCATCACGGCGCTGGTCGCAAAGCGGATCCTGGAGACGAAAGGCGACGCCATGGCCGCACCGACTGCACAGCTCCATCCCATGCCGAGCTCAAACTCAGACCAGCCGACCCCCCTCGCGTCACGCACCGGCCCAAAACAGGACACGGCTCCGGATGTCCTGATCGTTGGGGCCGGCCCGGCGGGGCTGGCTGCGGCCGGGGAGCTCGGACGCCGAGGGATCTCCGCGCTCGTCCTCGAGCGAGGTGAGTCCGTGGCGACGTCATGGCGCCGACGATATGACCGTCTGCGGCTCAACACGTCGCGCTGGACGTCGAACCTGCCCCGCGCTCGCTACCCCAGGTCAGCAGGCATGTTCCCTTCACGCGACCACGTCGTCGGCTATCTCGAGGACTACGCCGCCGGCAACCGCATCGAGATTCGTGCCGGCACGATCGTCGAGCGAGCCGACCGCGACGATCACCACTGGAGGCTCACAACCTCGGCAGGACAGATGACGGCCGTTCACCTGGTCATCGCGACCGGCCACCAGCACACGCCCTTGATTCCCGCCTGGACGGGCCGCGAGCAGTGCAGGGGGCGCCTGCTCCATTCCGCCGAGTACCGCAACCCGCGTGAGTTTCACGGGGCAGACGTCCTGGTCGTCGGGCCCGGCTGCTCAGGGATGGAGATCGCCTACGACCTGGCGGAAGGCGGCGCCAGCCGCGTCCGTGTGGCCATCCGCACGCAGCCGAACATCATCCTGCGGCAAGCGGGACCCCTGCCGGGAGATGTGCCCGCCATGCTCATGTACCGGTTGCCGCCTCAGATTGGCGACCGTCAGACACGGCTGATTCGGCGCCTGACGATTGGAGATCTCAGCGCGCACGGTCTCGTGCCGCCGAAGGAGGGGATCATGAGTCGGGTGCACCGTGAAGGCAAGGCACCGGCGATTCTCGACAAGCCCGTCATCGACGCGATCAAGCAAGGACGCATCGAGATCGTCGCCGCGGTCGACTCGTTCGACGCGATCGGCGTCGTGCTCGCAGATCGAACTCGGCTTGAACCTCACGTGGTGATCGCGGCGACCGGCTACACGACGGGACTCGGGCCGTTAGTCGGACACCTAGGCGTCCTCGACGAGCGCGGTGTCCCGCTGATCCACGGCGGCGCCGCAGCAGCCCCGGGACTCCGGTTCATCGGCTTCCAGCCGAGGCCCGCGCAGATCGCCTACATCGGCGCCGAGGCGACCAGCGCGGCCAAGCAGATCAAGAACGAGCTGAAGAGCTCAACGACTCGGAGGGATCGGGATTGGGTCAAGCGAAGCGGGCGCGTCGCAGTAGAGTAGAAGCGCTACGCGCCCAAGGGACTTTGAAGACCGTGCCGCTGCCCGAAGCGCCAGCTCCGGTGTCGCCGGAGGCCTGATCGGTCCACTCGGCGCCAGGTGATCGACCGAACGGGCGATCTGTGACTGTCGCCGAAATGAACGGTCTTGAGCGCATCGAGCACATCGTCGTGCTCATGTTGGAGAACCGCTCGTTTGATCACATGCTCGGGTACCTGTCACTCGAGGGCGGCCGGGACGACGTCGACGGGCTGGCGCCGGGGATGACCAACGACCACGAAGGTCGGTGCTACCCCATCCACCATCTCCCAGCCACGTACTTCCCGAACGAGCTTTGGGACCCTGAGCACACCGCGGCAGCGACCGACCGGCAGATCAACGGTGGCGCGATGGATGGCTTCTCGGCGAGCTACGCGGAGACGCTCGGCGCTCGTGGTGTCGAGGATGGCGACCCAGGCGTCGTGATGGGCTACTACAACGCATCCGATCTGCCCGTGTTTGATCATTTCGCAGAACAGTTCTGTGTCTGTGACCACTGGCATAGCTCGGTCGCTGGAGCGACGTGGCCGAACCGGCTCTACGCGTTGGCCGGGAACGGCGCCGGCAGCCGCGACGATCTCAAGGTGCCGATCTACCACCAGCGCTCGTTTGTCCGCCGCCTTGACGCAGCCGATGTATCGTGGCGCTGGTATTCCCACGATGTCGCCACGCTGCGGCTAGCCGATGCGAGGTACCGAGTGGGACACCGCGAGCACTTTGCGTATGTGCAGAAGCTCAAGCTGGTGTTCAAGACTCGTGGCCGAGGACTGCTTTACCTCAATGAGGATGCTGCGAGCTTCCTCGAGGATGCCGTGTATGGCCAACTGCCGGCCGTCTCCTGGATCGACCCGAATTTCAAGGACTTCAACCTGATCGGGTCTCCACCGAACGATGACCACCCACCGTCAGATGTCACTCACGGGCAAGAGCTCGCACTGCTCGTGTACAACGCGCTCGCCACCGGTCCATTATGGGACAGGACCCTACTGCTCGTGTTCTACGACGAACACGGGGGGTTCTTTGACGACGTCGCGCCGCCTGAGGGGCCGCCCGACGACGACCCGACAACGTTCACAAGCTACGGAGTGCGGGTTCCAGCGTTCGTAGTGTCGCCATGGGTGAAGCCGCGCTCGGTCTGCCACACGCTGTTTGACCACGCCACCATCCCTAAGACGATCCTGCAAGGCTTTTGCCGGGCCGAACTCGAGGCGAGTTCGGACCCGAGCGGTGATCCGCATCGGGCGCGGAAAGCTCGATCGGTATCACCTGAGCAGACGGATCGCCGGCGCCGCCGACCTCGGGGAGGTCCTGACCCTCAGCGAGCCGCGGCCCGCGCCAGACCGCAGCGCCCTCGTGAACTTGTTCGCGAATGAACAGGGCGCGCGCGCCCGACGGCTGCTCGAGGATCCAGCCGGGGTGCTGCGCAAGGCAACGACGCAAAGTGTGACGGAACTCCAATCCGGGCTGCTGGCTGCACACAAGCACCTACACGATCACGGGCATCCCGCCGGTCACCCATAGCGCCAAGAACGCCAGTTCAAAAACGACAAGGTCTCCGCCGCGGCCTCGGACCCGGCGCGCTAGTGCGAGTCTTGCGTCCGGCCGCTCGCGTCCGCCTCGGCCTGCTCACGCGCGCGCTGAGCGGCATGAGCCTCCTCGGCTGCGGCGCCCGCACGCCCGCGCGCCTCCTCGGCTTCCCGCTTGCGCTCCTCGGCCGTGAGCTGTAACTCATCTGCGCGGCGCCGAGCCTGCTCGGCCTCGTCGGTTCGGCGCGCCAGCAGGCTCGCGCTTACCAGTGGGCCGCTCGACCGGCACGGCACCGCGAACAGGGCACACACCGCGGCGCACTGCTCGGCGGTGAGCTCGTCTCCCACCGTCACGTCGGGCGATCCGCCGAGCTGTTGGCCGCTGAACGGATGGCGAGTGTAGTCGTGGCTCACCACGGGGTCGACTAGCGGCGCCAGCTTGACCTGATGGCCGAGCCTTCCCTGTTTGATCGAGATCAGCGTCGGCTCCTGCCCCCCGGCGTCGTAGTACACCTCCTCCAGGCGGCCGGCCTTCTCGCGGGCGCTGTCCAGAACGTCCTGCCCCCGCCAGGTTTCGATCCTCTCAACTGTCGGCACGGGTCCTCCTCGTATCGGATGTGGTCACGATCGCGTCCGTGCTGCGGTGCGTATCCCCGTCCGCGCTGGTCGGTTCGGAAATACGGGATCATTTCGGCGTTTCGCACCGGGTGGGTGCAGGCCGTCGGAAGGGACGAGCCACCCGGCTTATGACCGGAGAATACTGCGCCAGCGCCGCCCGCCTGGGGGAGCGCGTCGTCCTCGGACTAGACTCGCCAGGCCGTGCGCGGTGGCGCAAACGAAGCGAAAGGGATGTGTATGGATGGTTACGCGGTGGCACATGTCGACGAGATCGAGGAGATAGACGACGGCCGTGCGCCAATGCGCGCCGTGCGACACCAGTTCGGCATCACGTCATTCGGTGTCAACGCTTGGACAGCCCGTGAGGCGGGAGCTCGGATCATCAATGAGCACGACGAGTCCGAGCCCGATGCCCAGGAGGAGCTGTATCTCGTATTAGGTGGGCGCGCATCCTTCGAGCTCGACGGTGCGCAGTTCGACGCGCCCGCGGGGACGTTTGTGTTTGTGCGCCCCGGCGTCAAACGCACAGCGGTCGGCGAGGAGCCCGGCACCACGATCATTGCCGTCGGGGGTGTTCCTGGAAAGCCGTACGAGCCTGGCGGCTGGGAGCTGTTTGCGCCACTGCGGCCGCTTTATGAGGCGGGCGACTACGCCGCGGCGGCGGATCGAGGACGCGAGCTGCTGGCGGAGAATCCACCGTACGCCGACCTGTTCTACAACGTCGCCTGCTGCGAAAGCCTCGCCGGTCAAAAGGACCAGGCCATCGCGCACCTTCGACGCGCGATCGAACTCTCAGAGCGGACCCGCTCGTTCCTTGAGGGCGATTCCGACCTCGATCCAATCCGCGAGGACCCCGCCTTCAAGGAACTGCTCGCGGGGTGAGGTTCCCGTATTCCCGGTGTCGTTCGCTGCCTGCATCGGGTCGCATGCGGAGGGCGGACTGACGGCGCGGCACGCAGGATTCGCGGGCCCACGATCACGCATTCGTAGCGGCCCGCATCCTGCACGACACGGAGAATCGCCGCGGGGGTGAGACCGTCACTCGTGTAGGCGATCCGCCAGCACACGGTCGGCTTGCGTCGGCCGGGACCCATCGTGTCCTGCTCGTCTCCGAGGAGCGCGAACAGGATCTGTCGTCGGACGATCCGCGCAGCCTATATCGGCACATGGGCCGAATGCAACTATTCCGTGGAAGCGGCCTTACGACCGTCGCAATATGACGCTCGCGGGCGCCGCCTGTACGACGTAGCGCATTGCATCGCCAATCGGTCTGCGGATGCGTGACGTGTCGATGTCGTGTCGCGCAAGAGTGGAGCGGCCTTGCGGGCGCGGCTCGAGCCGATACCACGGCGCCCGTGAAGGCCGCACTCGTCACGTTTTCTAGCTGATCCACCGTACGCCGCCGCGGTGCGAGCTGACGGCGCCCGCCGTCGGTTTGCGGTACCCCGAGGGATCGGCAGCGCGCTTGCCCGGGACGCGGAGAGCGGATCGCGCGAACTGACCTTGATCCGTCCGCGCCCGCTCGTAGCGTTCGTGTTGACCCATCGACGTTCTAACCGGAGGAGCAGTGACGAGCGGAACGTGTGCCACGTGTTTTCAGGCGGTGCGGCGGAATCAGATACGCCGGCACCTGCGCCAGTGTCCGGGCGACGGCAACGGAATGCTGCTCGAGGTCACGAACGCCGGCTCGCCGAAGAGCTATTGGCTGTACGTGTCCGCGGCGCCCGACGCGACGTTGGGGGATCTCGACGCGGTGCTGCGTGCCGTGTGGCTGGAGTGCTGCGGGCACCTCAGCATGTTTGAAGTCGGCGGGCGGGGCGGCCTTCGCTACGAGTCTCACAGCTATGACGAGTTCGACTGGGACGATTATCAACAACCCCAGGGCTTCGACGAGCTGGTGGCCACTGCCCTCCCGCCGCTGACAACCGCCGTCTACGAATATGACTTCGGGACCACGTCGACGCTTGACATCTGCCGCCACGGGCAGTCAGTCCGGGCCCCCGACGGCGCGCCCATCCAGCTCCTGGCGCGAAACCTAGCGCCGGAGGTCGGATGCCAGGTTTGCGGCGCGGCGGCCCACTGGGCGGACTGGGAGCGCGTCCTGTGCGCAACCTGCTGGCGCGGTCTGGATGAGGACGAGCGGGAAATGTTGCTGCCCCTGTGCAACTCTCCGCGCGCTGGCCTGTGCGGCTACGACGGCTCGTACGATCCGTACGCCGGAGGCGTGCAGCTGGTTGTCGCCGAGTCCCCCTGAGCGCCGATGAGCCGGAGGAGCAGACTGTAGGGACCCCGCAGAAGCACCTCCATCGTGGGTTTTCCCTTTCCGCCTGCCGGCTTTCGCCGCTGCACGCGCACGCGGACCGGAGGTACAAGATGGTCCTGGCGAGATCTGGCGCTCGCATCGTCCGTGGCCGCTGCCATTCACCCGGCCCACGGATGCACGGTCTAGCCAGCCTTTGAGCATGGGTCGAGTCGGGACACTCGACCGTCGCCGCTGTGGCGGCAGGTCGCCAAGCTGTGAGCGACGTCTGGGTGAGGAGGATCCGTATCGCAGGTTCGAGAATCCAGCCGCCGTACGTGCATCACGTCGCCGGAGTGGCTCGTGCGCTGCGAGGCCCGCGAGCGGGGTGGCCACCGCGTTGCCGCCAGGGTCGGCGAACCTGGTGGCGCCCCGCGTCGCGGCAGAGCTCGCCAGTGCTGCCCGGGGCAAAACCCGCCGAGCCTCTATTGGCATCTGAGCCGCGGCTTTGAGGCAGCGCCCGACCCACTCCGAGTGGCGCGGCCCACGCCCAAACCCGCCCGAGGGCTTCGTCAGCCGACGGCTCTTCTGAGCAGGTAGTCGCGGAACCTCGGCGCCGTGTAGGCGTATTCCCCCTTGCGGATGCGGTAGAGCGCGCCTCCGTCCACGAGTCGACCAAGCAGGACGTTGACGTTACCCGGGCTCTTGTGGGAGGCCTGAATCAGGTCGGCGGACCGCAGAGGCGGGTACAGGCAAGAGGCCGACGCGGCGAGGAGATCCTGCTCAGCGGGCGTGAGCGTCGCGATCCGCGGCTCGTAGAAGTCGCGGTCGAGCCGGCCGAAGATCTCGGGCCGGGTCGCATCGAGCAGACCGATGCTGAGGCGGTCGACCCCCGCCAGATCGGCGGCATCCCAAAGCTCAGATCCCCAGAGCTGGATGAAGTACGGGTAGCCCTCGACCTCCTCGACCAGCGACGCGGCGAGCTTGCCGTCGGCGGTCCGGCTGGTCTGCTCGAGCGGGCGGGTGAACGCCGCCAGAGCTTCCTCTGGCGCAAGCGAGCCGATCTCCTCGCCCCGGAACAGCCGCTCGCTGTAGGAGCGCGCTTTCTGCAGGCTGCTGGTCAAGGTTGGAAGGCCGCAGACAACGAGTCCGAGTGGCAGCTCGCGTCGCTGCAACGCAACGACCGGTGCGACGAGCAGCGACAACGGGTGCTCGCCGTGACGATCGCGCTCGTCGCGAACCAATTGCGCCTCGTCCAACAGGAGCACGACGCCGCCGCGACCCTTGGCGAGCGCGAGCTGGACCGTGCCAAACAGCTCGCGTGCCAGATCCTCCTCGCGCGGGGAGCCGAACGACACCGACAGCGAGACGTCCTCCCAGCTGAGCGACAGGCTTACCCCGCGAACCGCGCGACCCGCGACAGACCGCAGCCTCGCCAAGCGCGAGAGCCGCTGCCGGGTGCGGTCAAGCAAAGATCCCAGTGCGGCTCGGATCTCTCGTCCGTGTTGTGAACGGGCTGAAGCTCCATGAGCCTGGTTCCCACTCCAGCTGCTGCGCATGATCGGCGAACTCCTCGAGCAGCACCGTTTTCCCCACGCCTCGCAAGCCCGTCACACGCATGTTCGCCGGCTGCTCTGGTGCTGCACGCAGCATCGCGCCAAAGCGTCGCAACGGCGCGTCGCGCCCAGCGAGGTACAGCGGCCGCACGCCCACGCCCGGTCGATAGGGATTCTTGCCCGAAGCTTGGGTCATTACAAAGGCACTGTAAGGACATGAAATCCTAACGGCCTAGATGTAATAAGCCTTGAGCGGGGCAACCTGCACGCGCGGTCACGGCGGCCTTTGCAGACATCTCGAAGCGGGACCGACTCGACCTCGGACCCGCGACCTCCGGCGTGACAGGCCGGAGACGGCTATCCGAAGCCCGTAGTTATTGATGATTCGGTCGGTCGAATAGCCCGTAATCAGGGGGTTCCTGGCCGAGAAGGTTGCCCGGAACCGTTGCCCGGCGAGACGGTTGCCCGGGCGGTTGCCCGGTCGGGATTCCGTCCGAAGCCCGGTGTACTTTGGACCTTGCGATGAGTCCGAACCCGACCTCCAGGCCGTTCATTCGTCAGCGTTCGACCGGGCCGTTCTGGTACGCCAAGTGGTCCCGGAACGGTCAACCGGTCATCCGCGCGCTGGGTCGTGCCTGGGCCGAGCCAGACGGGAATGGTGGCTGGCGTCTCCGGCGTGGCCGCGCGCCCGAGGGCGTTTTGACGGAGGCCGAAGCTGCCGCGCGGATGCTGGCGCTGGTCCGCGACCACGATGCCGAGCAGACTCTGCTCGAGCAGGACGCCGATGAACGACGGCGGCATGGCATCACGTTCCGAGAGCTCGCCGGCGAGTACCTCGACTGGCTCGAGCACATCAAGGGCGCGAAGCCTTCGACTCTGCGGGATCACCGGTTGTTGCTGGCCGAGCCGGGAAGTGCGTACCGGCGAGGGCACGGGCGGTCACGCGGTCTCGTGATGAGCGCCCTGGGCAATCGGCCTGCGCGTGAGGTCACCACGCGCGACGTCGAGGATCTCCTCCGCTCGGTCGCCGCGACCGGCGTCGCGGCACGAACCGTGAACAAGACCCGGCAGCTCGTCTGCGCGATCTTCAACTACGGGATGCGCCCAAGCACATACGGGCTGGCGTCGAATCCGGTGGCATTCGCCGACCGGCGGGCGGAGCCTCAGCGCGGGCCGCTTGCCTTCTACTCGCCCGAGCAGATCGAGGAGCTTGCCCGCTCGCTCGCCGCTGGCGCCCATCGCGACCCTTCCCGGCCGGCCGTCGGCGACGACGAGGTTCTCGCACGCGCGCTGGAAGACGCGCAGGATGCCGAGCTCGTCCGCGTCGCGGCTTATGCCGGTCTGCGCCGTGGCGAGCTGGTAGCCCTGCGCTGGCGCGACGTTGACTTCGCTGGTCGCAAGATCATCGTCCGCCGGTCGCTCTCGGGGGAAACCGAAGTCCGCTCGACAAAAAGTCGCCCAGCGCGTGAGGTGCCTCTGCCCGCTCAAGCCTCTTCAGCTCTCGACCGCATCAGTCAGCGGGGGGAGTTCACGGGTGCCGACGACTACGTCTTCTGCAGCCGGCTCGGCCGGCGGCTCGACCCATCAGCGATGCGTCGCCGGTTTGAGCGCGCTCGGGATGCTGCCGGCCTTGAGTCGCTCCGTTTTCACGACCTCCGACATACCTACGGCTCGCTCCTCGTCGCCGGCGGCATCGACCTCGTGAGCGTGAAGGCTGCGATGGGCCACGCCAGGATCACGACCACGGAGCGCTATCTCCACGCCCGTCCAGCTGGAGAGCTTGCCGACCGCTTCACGCAGGCGCTTGGCGGGTTCCCGTCGGCGGCCGCCGCGTGAGCGAGGAGTGGCCTCCGCGCACTCTCGACCCGGCCGGCCGGGTCGTCGTATTCGATGCAGGATCGCATCTCCACCTCTTCGATCGGCTGAGACACGACCTCCTGGAGCAGATAGAGATCGTGCTTGGTGCGGTCGCAGACCCTGACTTTCACGAGGACGATCCGCTGCCTGGGCGGGAGCGGTTCTACCGGGCGGACTTCCCTGCCGCCGGGCGGTGGCTTCGGGTCGTCGTAGACTTCAATCAAGTTCCAGCGCCAGTAGTGACAGCCTTCGCATTGGACAGCGACCCTCGACTGACGAGACCATGAGCATCACCCTTGATGGCATCGAGTTCGAGCACCACGAATACGACTCTCGTGACGACGTTCTCTATTTGGCAGTTGCCGGCTACAGCGCCGGTGGCCTTCCTCCTCACGCCGACGCGTCGCCCGAAGGTCACGGCATCGAATGGGACGAGGACTGGCGTGTGATTGCGTTGACGTTGGTCAACGTCAAGTGGCTGATCGAACGTGACGGCGAGCTGCGGATCACGTGGCCGGATGGGCATGTCAGCCACGACCCCGGCGCCGCCGTCCTGGCGCCGGCGGCCTGATCCGCGACTTCACGCCGCTAGCAGTTCCTCAAGCCGCGGACGAAGAAACCGCCACGTCCGCCCGAGCCGCCGCGCCGGGATCTCCCCGCGTCGCGCGAGCTCGTAAACGGTGGAGACGGGCATCTTCAGCAGATCCGAGACCTCTCGCGCGGTCATCACCTCGTCTCGGGTGAGCGTGTTGCGTCGGGTACTGGGCAAGGGTGTGAGCGACCCAGGCTGCTCGAGAACTTCCGGCATTGGGTTAGCGTAGGCTGACACGGTCGGACCTCCAAACAGGTTCGGCTTGGCCCCGGGGTGTCGCAAGCACCACCGGGGCCGACTTGATTACTACTGCAATCTAGCGGTCGGCTCGGACGGATCCGACTACTACAGTAATCTTTGGTCGATGGGGCGAAAAGTAGATGTCGACGATTTGCTCGATGCGAACGGAGTGGCGGAGCTCTTAAATCTCGCCCACCGCAACACCGTCAGCGTCTATCAGCGCCGGTACGAGGACATGCCACGTCCCGTGCGCGAGTTCGGCGATCGCAGAGCCAAGCTTTGGCTCCGCCCGGAGATCGAGCGCTGGGCCCAGAAGCAGCAAGCCGCTGGTCGTGTCCGACGCCGAATCCGCACGACGACCTGATCCGCTTCGCTCCGGGTGGGAGGAAGTCCATTGTCTTGTTCCGGTGCTTCGTCTCGTACCGGGGATCATCCACCTCCGATTTGGTGACGGGTCCGGACGCCCGTCGCCGAATCGGAGGTACCGCGACCGCGACCCTCATTCGCGAGCTGAGCTCCCGTCGCGTAGCCCTCGCTCTCAGGTCGCTGCCCTAACGCGCCGGACGAGAAGGACGACGCGCCCACACGGGAGGCGATCTCGGCGGCAAGTTGCGCGAGCGGTCCTGCTGCCAGACGACCGGTCGGCACCGTCGCCATCCCCTTGTCGCCATACGGATCGTCCGCTTAGGCGATGGCCTCCGAACCGAAGCGATCGCCTGTGAGACAGCCGATGGCGTCTCCTCTTGGGCGGTTCGGAGCAGTCGGCGGTTGCGTCACGGTGAATCTCGACGGCTTGGGCGTTTCACCGACCAAGCGATCGCCTGTGAGACAGCCGATGGCGTCTCCTCTTGGGCGGTTCGGCGCAGTCGGCGGTTGCGTCACGGTGAATCTCGACGGCGTGGGCGTTTCACCGACCACAGCGAGACGGCTCGAGTCACCCAGCATCTACGGCTAGAACAACCGAACCACCGTTATAAGGGCTGAGCGGAGAGGACAGCCGGACCTCCGGGTAGCTTCTGGCCGCGTGGGCGTGGTTCGACGGCGGGTTCGTCAGGCATTCGACACGATCTTTAGGAGGCGGCTTCTCAAGGCGGCCGAACGGGCGGGCCTCGTGCCACCGCCGTACTGGGCCGGGTACGGCTATCCGCCGCCGTCAGGGGAGCACGGACTCCCCGAAGACGCCTTCATCGTCGTGCCCGCCAGACACCAGATCGTCTTCCGGCTTGTCGGCAGGACAGCATCTCGGCGCCGAGACTTCGAGTCCAACCGGGAGAAGGGGAGGCCCCAAGCCCCCGACGAAACGTATGCCGACTACCTGGGAGTCTCGGTGTTCTCAGATCCCGAACTGGCTGTAGCGAATGCAGTCCGGTGGCCGAAGCATGTGGCGCGAATATTGCTGCCACAAAGCGAGGGCTTCAGCATCGCCCGCACCTATCCGCAGATCCTCGGCCACTACACGATCTGGGGCGACCCAGACAGCCTGCTCGCGAACGCCGAGCGGGTAGACACATACGCCGACCCAGGTACATTGGAGGAGGCATGACGTACGCGATGGTCTACGCCGAGAATGGCGACGTGGTGGGGATATACACGTCGCGCGAAGATGCAGTCGAGCGGTTGGCTGCGTTCATCGAGATGCACCCGGAGATCCAGGATGACATCGGGCTGCGGCCGTACGAGCGGGGGCTTCCGGCCGGGCCGTACGAGCCCGCCACCGATGTTCTAGGCGACCGCGTGATTCATCAGCACCTCGGCTAACGGGTAGCGCCGACCGCCCTTGACCTTTCCCAACACCGGGCGGGATCGCTGTCGTCTGTGGTCAGACGATTCCTATTCGTGATGGCACCCTGCGCAGGGCGCGCTATCACATCGGCGACACGGGCATCGCCTGACGCGAGGGCGGCAGCGGCTGCCCGGCCAAGTGTCGGGTCGCCGGCGGGCGACCCAACACTGGTGTCTCAGATCGATGGGTTGAGGCCGTTGTGCGCAGGGATCATCGGGGCTGGCCGCTCGTGGACAGCGTGGACGATCTCGGTGTTGTCGATGCCCCGTAGATAGACCGATGTCATCGCGAGATCGGCATGCCCGAGCTGGCGTTGGATGACCAGCAACGGGATGCCCTCGCGCGACGCATGGCGGAGCTGATGCGGCGCGAACCGCCGCCGTACCTCGGCACGAGCGGCAGCGTGATGAAGCTGCATTCGCACACCAGCCGGCGCCCACGGCGGACCCCGCGTGGGGCCGCGCAGGATGCAGAACAACGCGCCGACCGGAAGCGGGGAACGCACGGTGAGCCACGGTGCGAGTTGTTCCCAGGCCCAGCGGTCCATTCCAACCTCGCGGCGCTTGCCGCCTTTCCCATGCCTGACCACGATCGCGCCGCGAACCGGGTCCAGGTCGGTCTCGGTCAGCGCGAGTGCCTCGCTGATTCGAAGGCCGGCGCGCCATAGCACAACGATCAGATCCCGGAGTCTGATCCCGTCGGCGTAATCACCGGCGGCGCGCATCACGGCGATGATCTCCTCAACGCTCGGCGGGTCAGCCGGATACCGCAGACCCCTGTTCCGCGGTGGCCGGCCGCGGTGACACTCCGCCGTGGTGGCTGGTGAGCGGCGGCGGCCAGTGACGTCCACCTGGATGGTGGATTGCATGAGGTCCTCCCCTCAGACGATGGTAGACCAGCCGATCGTCTCGCCGTACCAGCCACCGGCCAGCCGCACCGCCGGAGGGTGATCCCTTTTCGCGCAACGCACTCGCCCAGGGTGGCCGCCCGTCGGTGGCCACTTGCCTAGGCAGGACCCGCTAGTGGCGAGGTCCTACGCAGTGCTGCTCGGGCGACAAACCAGAAGTGGCTGCGGGTGACGACCGCCTCCTCCAAAATCACGTTGCAGAAGCCTCCCGGTGTCACGACGGCCGCGTGATCCGCCTGCCGAAGGCGAGTATGTGGCCGTCAGGATCTTTGACGCGGAACTCCCGGAGGTCGTAGGGCTGATCGGTCGGCGGTTGAATAACTGTGGCACCACGCTGTTGGAGCTCGGTGTGCATCGCGTCGACGTCGTCGGGCCAGAACAGGACGTCGAACATGTCGGGCGGGATGACTTCGTGGTTCGGCCTCGCCTTGACGCCCTCGCCGTGGGCGAATGGACGTGGCAGTCGTTTCGCTCGGGAGTGCCGTAGCCGTCCTCTTCGAAAAGGACGACCTCAAATCCGAGGCGGTCGCGGTAATAGTCGGCCGCTTGCTGCATGTTCTCGACGAGCAGTACCGTGGCGTGGCCGGTCAGCATCTCGGCAGATCATTCCAGCTCTCGGGGGGTGGATCGCAACCGTCACGAGGTGCCGATTCCTCCGCGGTCGCCGCGCTGACCATCCGATCGATCGAGCACCAACGCGAACACCGTCCCGAACATCACGTTGTCCGCAAGCTGGGGCACCAGCGGTAGACGGCTGATCGCCGGGAACGACCGTCCGATCACGCCGACGTTGATGACACCGATCAGAAAGCCGGCAGCGGCGCCCCATCTGGCGGATTGATTGTGGGGAAGCGTCCGTGCCAGCGTCTCACCGCACAGGATCGAAATCGCGAGGTGGACGACCACGCCCCGCCCGAACGCCGGCCGGCATGGCGGTAGAAGCGTGCCGACAGCACGTGTTGTGTCGTAAACGTAAACGACGGCGGATCGTAGGCTGCGCTGCTTGATAGAGGCCTGTAGCGTCGAGGGCAGCCCGCTGAACCGGAGCTTCACCGCCGACATCCAATTCGACGAAAACGAGTTCGTGGTCGACTACCCAGGCATCGCCCGGCGGGCGGGCGAGGAGTAGCAACGTCGCGCCTCCCTTGCGCGCCTTGCAGGGAAGCGCCAGCTTGAGCCGTCGGACCGGACGGGGTCTGACCTGTCCGCACTTTCTGCTTTGGATCTTCAGCTAGCCGGAGCGGCAGGCCGTGATCCGACTCCCCGTCGGCGACGATGCAGAAGTGGAGAGCAACTGGCCGAAGTCGCCGGTGGCGTTCGATTTCACCCGGAGCAGGGCCGCCGTCGTTCTGGTCTGGTTCGGGTGTCTGCCTAGGTATCAGTCCATCGAACCTGCCGGGCCTGCAGTCCGTGGTTTTCGCGCTAAGGAGGGCGCAACCAGCGAGGGAGTTCACGGCTGCTTCTGGTGCGATGCGAACACGATCTTGGCGTCGCGGCGAAGCTCAGGCGGGCTCGGGAAGGTGGGCATCTCGCACGGGATCGCCAGCCGCACGCTCAGCGTGTTTGGCGGGACGGCCAGCGCAGGCGGCGAGCGCGTCTCAATCCGAGAACCCGCCAACCGCTCACCGAACGCGGTTGCGTGGCGCCGGGCAAGCGTGCTTCCGCTGTGGCTACGCCTGCGCGAGCGGCGCGTCGAGGGACGCAATCACCGACTCCTGGTCGTCGTCCAACTGGGCAGACGCGGCCCCGCCCCGGGAAGACTCCCGCATTCGTGAGAAGGAGAAGAACGATGATCGCCTGCTGAGCGTGCTGCCCCGGTCGGGGCGCTCACCTTGCTGCAAGATTCGGGCTAGGGGTTTCGCAGCTGGGATCTGAGCCGTGGCGCGGCACCGTTGACGCGAGCCTGTTGTTGATCGACGAGATCGACTGTCCGCGCGTCCGAGGGTCGCTAACGTGAGTACCACCACGATGATGACCGCAGAGCCAATGATTGCTCGTGGCGCCCACTACACGGCGCTGCTCGACACGATCGATCACCAGAGAGCCACCAAACTGCACGCCAGGGAGCGGGAGCAGCTCCTGGAGGCCGCGGATGTCTTGCTGTTCGGCGAGCCTGACAGCGAGCAGACGGTCCGCTGGGCCGAGGTTCTGATCGAGGACTTGCAGACCAGTAAGCGGTGGTCAGTGGAGAGCTGTGATCAACTGCGCGAGCACCTATACGGCTGTGCTGCTCTGACCGGGGCATCGTAAGAACCGAGGCTCGGGCCGGAGAGCCTCGAAGGGGGCAGGAGCTGCCGGTGGGCGCGGTGGCTGGGGCGGTCGCCGCCGGGCCGGCTTCAGACGGGCGACGCCAGTGCCCGCTGATCAGCGCGAAAGGCGGGTTGCCGACGACGACGCGTCAGTTGCGTGGGAGTTGCTCCAGCGTCGTCTCGGGTCTGCGCTGCGAGCTTGTCGAGCGTGACGTCTGTTGCGAGCTGCTCATGAATGGTGTGAGGCACACCGTGGGGTTACCGGAGCGCGGGGACCGAGAGCCACGGACGACCAATGTCGCCGACCACGGTAACCACCTCGACCCCCTCGCGGTCGGCGTGCTGCTGGTCTCGTTTGCTGAGGAGCAGTCAGCGGCGCGCGGGAGCCGGCAGGCTGCGCAATGATCCGGTAGGAGCAGCTGATCGCCGGGCCGGTGGCTGCTAGGGTCGTTCGGTCAGGTTGGATGGTTTGCCGACGCTTGCGAAGCGAACGGTCGTAGCGTTGCTTTGAGTAATCTCGGCGTTCGCAGCACGCAACGACGCGGGAGGAAGCACGATGGCCACTGGAACTGTGAAGTGGTTTAGCGACGAGAAGGGCTTCGGGTTCATTACTCCCGACGACCAGTCCAAGGATCTGTTCGTCCACCACTCGGCGATCGTCGGCGGGGGCTATCGCTCGCTCGCCGAGGGCGCGAAGGTTTCTTACGAGGCTGAGGCCGGCGACAAGGGTCCCAAGGCCGTCAACGTCGAGCTGGTCTAGCGATCCCGCTCGCCTGCCGACCGTCACCGGTGGGCAGGCCCAAGCGCTGACAACAGAACATGCCTCGAGCAACGTCCCGCGGAAGGGTCGGGGGACCCAAGAGGAACGCGCCGAGAGGAGGTATCTAGATGGGAACGACAGGGTCGGCGCAGGGTGGCGCGCGGGAGCGGTTCGTCGTTACGGAGGCCGAGCGGCAGGTGGCTGACCTGATGCCGATCGAGGTCGCCCCGGCTCTCGCGCGGGCCACGGTCGAGATGGTGCCGTTCTGGTTTCACACGTTCGCGCTGAACCGCGCTGAGGGCATCTACACGCCCGGCGCCGCGCGCGATCATCGCTATCGCGTCTCCGCGCTTCCCGAGGACTTCGCCGGGATGAGCGTGCTCGACGTCGGCTGCTTCGACGGCTTTTACGCCTTCCTCGCGGAGCGGCGGGGGGCCGAGAGGGTCGTGGCGGTCGACAACGAGCAGTATCGGCTGTGGGTCGCCTCCCGATGGGGCGTCGAGCTGGAGGGCGGGCAGGGCTTCCGAGTCATTCATCGATTGCTCGGCTCGGGCGTCGAGTATCGACGGATGGACGCGTTCGCGCTCAACCAGTTGGAGGAGCGCTTTGACCTCGTCTACTGCTTCGGCATCCTGCACAGGGTCGAGAATCCACTCGGGCTGCTGCGCGTGCTGCGTGGGCGGACCGCGAGTGGCGGCACGGTGCTGCTCGAGACCTACGGCGTCGGCCCCGAAGATCGAAACGGCCCGGCGATCCGCGTCTCCGAGCCCGGGGAGGTTTACGCGCGCGACGAGTTCGTCTACTGGGGATTCGGGGACGCCGGGCTGCAGCGGATTGCCCAGATTGCCGGCTTCTCCCGCGTCGAGTCGCTCGTCGATGTCGAGGTCGACGGCCACCCGCGGATCATGGGTCGGCTGGTCGCCTAGAAGCTCCCGGACGGCGTTCTCAGCAGCCTCTTCACAAGACAAGCATCGGTGGTCGCTACTGCGGCTCCGGGTTCGTGGAGTTGAGCGGGTCCAGCTCTGCGCCAATCCGGGCCCGGTCCGATTGGCGGTTTGGCGCCGCGCGCCCGCTGGCTTGCTAGGTGGCCGTGTAGCCGCGAGCGGCTTTCTTAATCTCCCCCGACTTCGCAAGCTGGGTCAGACGAGTGGAGACGCTTCCTCGATTGAGGTTCAGGCCCTTGGCCACCTGGCCAGCTGTGCTCCCGGGATGCTTGCCCAGGAACTCGACGATGCTCGTCTTGGTGTCAACCTGGCGGGTGCGGGCGGTTGCACGACGAGTGCTCGCTCGCCGAGCGGTGGCGCGGCGCCCCGAGCGAGCTGGCGCTGCAGGCGCTGCCCCGTCGTGGTGCGTATGGAACTCCTTGATCTGCTCTTCGAGCCAGGCGAGACGCTCCTGGAGTTCCGCGCGCTCGGCTTCGAGCGTGTCGATCACTTGCTGAATGCGGGACAAGTGCTGCTCCTTCGTCGAAGGGATCTACTCAGGATGGACCCCGAGACGTGCTGTGTACGTGGTACGTCAACGCGCGCTCAACATGACGTCGCCCTTGCACGCGAAGTGCGCAAGTGCGGGATGTGCTGCTAGGGATGGTATCCCGAGTAATCACGGCTCAGCCAACAGCGCCCGTCAGAACCCTGCCGCTTCTCCTTATCGCGCTGGCTGTTGCATCAAAGCGCTCTGAGGCCGGCGCTGCTGGCGCCGCTCGTCGCGCTCTACACAGTCGCGACCGTGCACGTCGAGCTCGACACGCACCCCAGCTTCGCGACGCTCACCGCGGTCGAGGCGGCGGCCGGGCGAGCGCGGGTGATCCGTGGCTGTCGGCGGGCACGTCCCATCGGCGCGGCGCTGTGCCTCGGATGGGCGGTCGAGCTACGACAACCATGCGGTGGACCTGTCAGCGATCTCAGGAGCATCCCGTTGCCGGCCGGAGCGGCAGTCCGCCGCTCGAGTTCTCGGCCGGCGACGTCGCGGAAGTCTCGTGCGCGTAGCCGCTGCTCATCGGTCGTCCAAAATGACAACGCGACAGCGCCGGAGATGCAGCTTCCTCTCAACCCCGAGCCGGAGTGCTGCCTCTCGATGTGACCGCTGAAAAGGTGCCGCGTGGCGTATAGCGCTTTCCGCCGGTCGGGCGAGTCGGTTTGTAGCGTTTAGCTTGGCCTGGCTTGGTTTATGCGGTCTGGGCGCGCAGGGCGGCTGCGATCGGGTGGAGGTTGACAAGAACGGCGGTCCAGACGGCTTGGAAGGCGGATTTTCGAGCTCCGAGGTAGCGGCTTTGGCGCCCTTGGTAGCGGTGGACGATGAGTCCGAGCAGCCGCTCGATCCGCGGTCTGGTGCGGTATAGGTGCTCGCGCTCGGCGGGATCGGATAACGCTCGCAGAGCGGCTTGGCGCAGGTCCTCGCGGCGTCGAATGCGGATGTCCCGCTGCCCGCCGGGCGCGCAACGCTGCCGCAGCGGGCAGGGCTCGCAGTCCTCTCGCGCGAAGCGGGCGACGCGCTCACCGCTGGTGGTCTTGCGATTTGCTCTGGGCTTGTAAATCGGCGTGGACTTGCCCTCCGGGCAGGTGACAGTGTCACTCTCAAGATCGATCTGAAACCGCTCCTTGGGAAGCGCCCCGTCCTTGGGCGAGCTGCTGTGCACCGGAGCTAGCACCTCGACCTGGCGCTGCTCGAGCTCCTCGCGAACCTCGACGTTGCCGTAGGCAGTATCGCCGATAACCCGCTTCGGACGAGTGTCCTCGGGCTGCTGGTCGATCAGCTCCCCGGCGTGGTGCCCGTCGTGCTCGTTGCCCGGCGAGAGCGAGATCGCCGTCACGATCGGTACCTGCGCGTCGGCGGCAGCGTGGACCTTGTAACCGGTGAACTGCTTGGCGGGGGTCTTGCGACCATGGCGCATCTCCGGGTCATGCGCGGAGACGATCTGGCGCACCCCACGCCCCCGGCGCACCCGCGGGACATCGGCGTCCTTGACCTCGAACTCCTGCCCGATGATCTCCCGCAACAGCCCCGCCGCCTCCGCGACTGCCTCCACCGCGATCAGCTCCTCGCACGCCTCGACCGCACGCAGCGCCCGCTCGGCATCAAGCGCCACCTGGGTCAGCAGCTCCATGCGCGCGTCCGGGTCCTGCCAGTCACCCTCCGGCTTCACCCGCGGCTTGGAGTAGTCAAAGCGAAGACCCCGGCACAACGCGCCGGCGGCTTCACTGTCAACCGCGTCGACCGCGTCGATCAGCTTGCGCACCGCGGCGCGCACCAGCACCGCTGTGTCCTGCACCGCGGCCGCGCCCAGCATCGGCGTCGAATCAAGGATCTGCTCCGCCGGCCCAGACAGCAGCCCCAGCTCGGTGGCCAGCTCAAGCGAGCGCTCGAACACCAACCGCTCCTTGCCATGCAGCAAAAGCCGCGCACGGAAGCGAAGCAGACTCGTGCAGTGAAACCCCGGGTGATCGATCGGGAGATCCAGTGCAATCTTCCAGCGCAGATCAAACCGCACCGCCTCCATCGCCCGCTCGTCAGACAGCCCGTCACGGTATGCCAACAACAGCACCTTGGCCAACAGGCTCGGCGGGATCGACGGACGGCCGTGACGCTCTGAGTAACAGTCAGCGAAGTCCTCATCGCGCACGATCCGCTCGCCATGCTCAGCAAGCAACGCATAAACCGAGTCCTCCGGCAAAAGTGCCGAGCGCCACGCCGCATCAAAAAACCCCTGCTGCCGATCCGCCACCGTCAGCATCGTCACCTCCCGAAAAGCCAAAGACCACAAATTCCAGGGAAAAACTACGGATCAGGCCGGACGGATTACCCCCAGCAGAGAGCAGACTTTTTCAGCGGTCTCCGATCGAAGGGCAGCGGGCGAACTGAGATGGAGTTCGCCGAGCGCGTTGAGTGTCGGTGTTACGCGAGCCGGACGCTACTGAGCGAGGTATTCCTCAGGGACGATCAGCCGGACCGCGGTGGCGACGAGCTCGGCGTTCCTTGCGGCAACCTCGCCGTTCGGCAGTGTCAGCACGTCCTCGAGTCCCACGCGAACGTCGTGCCCGGCCGCCCCCCCGGCTGCCATTACCTGCCATGTTCGGTGGCCGTAACCGTGCCACAGCTGTGGCACACCTCCTGGAACGAGCTGCGCGACCGCGCGTGCTTCCGCGACGCCGCCGTCGACCTCCACAAGCGCCCGACGAGCTGATGCGCGAACGGGCTACGCGCGAGTTCCTCGGCGTCAGCCGGTGTCGAGAGCCCTGCGTCGACACCGATGCCGGCGTGCAACGCGGCGCGGACGATCCCAGCCCAACCGAGCTCTGAAAAATTCACTGAGACGAAGTCCGGCGGTTGCCGCCAGGTCTTCACCGCGGCGGCGCGTGCGAACGGGTCGCGCGCGATCGCCTCGCTAGTCGAGAGCCCGACCGGCATGCCGGGCACCGCAGCGCGGATCGCCCCGACCGCGGCATCACACGCGGCGGCGTTCATTGTCTGGGCGCCGCCGGCAGTGCGGGGATGGACGTGCACGGCGAACGCGCCCGCGCGTCGAACCGCGATCGCGTCGGCGGCTAGCTCGCTCGAGGTCTGCGGTACGGCGGGGTGCTCGCTGCGGGTGCGTCCACCGTTCAAGCAAGCCTTCACCGCCATGTCAGCGACCCGTGCGCGAACCCTGCTTCGAAGCTGATCGCTGCCACACGACGACCATCTGCAGGAGAATGACACGTCTGGCGAGGACACCGGACGCCCGCGCCACGAGCGCGACCGCCGCGGCCGCTTTCCACGCGACGCGGCAGTCAGAGGGTGGCTAGCGAGGCGACTGCTTCCAGGAAGCCTGGGCCATCTCGAGGGTGCGGCTGATCCTCCTGGTCGGAGGCTTCCGCTTCAGGCCCGGCAACGCCGGGAGCGGAAGTGGAGGCGGCACCACCGGATCGGCGACAAACCAGCAGTGTCGTTCGGGAGCGGAAGTGGACTATGGGTTCTTCGCGTGAAGCTTTGCGGCTCGGGGGAACGACCCTGCGCGCTGTTCGCAGTCGGGCTCAGTAGGCGCGAGCCACGATGGCGACGAGGCCGGACACGCTCGGCGCCTTCCCGACGGCCGGTCACGGCTGGGTGGCGGCCTTCGATGGGCATGCGCTCGAGTTCCTCACTCCGTACAAGGACGGATCGATGCACTATTACACCCGTCTGCTCGCAGGGTGCGCGATCGCCGGCACCGTGCCTTACGGTTACGTTCCAGCGCCGTGAGAGCAATGGCTCTGGCCGTTTCGCGAGGACCAGGATGCTCAGGTCGAGGCCCTTGTGAACGCCGTCTGACGCTCCTGATACCTCGACGCGCGTGCCGTGGATGTGGGCCTAAGGCCCTTGTCGGGGGCCAAGAAGTAGTCCGCGTCTTCCTGCGATGACGCTTTCGCGATCGGAGTTCTTGACAGACGAACGTACGAGCACCCGCTGGCGTGCGCAGCACCGGCACCCATTACTCGAGCGTCGGGCGCCGAGGACGGTCTCGCACTTGGGGAGGATCAATCCCGTGGCGGAGCGGCGCTGGCGCCCGCGCGGGATGGCCGCACGGGCGCGAGCTGCTGAGGTAAGAGCGATTAGCCCGGGATCCCGGGGATGCCCGGGAGCCCGTGGATCAGCCCCGTGTAACCGGCGAAGCAGTCGTGAGCCTTCGAGCCGTTGCCCGCAGGCCAGTTGACCCCGTCGTTGTAGAAAATATCCGCCTCCTGCCCGTCGGCAGCGATCTCGGTCGAGCTGCTCGCGCTCCCGACCTGGTCGAAGTCCCCGGGCTTCAGCGGAGTACTCGTCGTGCTGTCCAGCGCGTCGCTGTTGGTATGGATGTTGACCTTCGTCCCGGCTGGTGCCGGCCCGGTCCCGTCGAGGTCCGCGGTTGTGTTCGCGGTGACGTCGAACGTGACCTGATTCTGGCCATTCTTGTCCTTCGAGCAGGTCGACGTGAACGTGAAGTGCCCGTTTCGGCCGAGCACGACCGTGCGGCCCGCGTTGAAGAATTTCTCGCCGTGCGAGTAGGCGAAATGCCGGTACTGCAGAAAGAAGCTCGGGGGCTTGCCCCCCAGATGTTTGCTGTTTTTCACCGTCGAGACGACTGCAGCGGCGCTACCGCCAAGCACGATGAACAGCGCGACGACGCTGATCACCATCGGGGCGGACCACCGCGTTGAACGGGACTTCATCTAGGACCTCCTAGCTCGTGGCGCGAGCGCGGGCTCCTCGCGGCAACGGATTGCTGCCAGCCCTTCGCTGCCGGGCTTGCACCTGAGCCCCCACGTGGTCCCCGTCGACACAACCCGGAGCGGATTCGAGCCGTTGCAGCCGTCGCTCCGCGACGCGCTCGTTGGGTTTGTTGAAGCCTACGCGTTATCTGTCTCGGCCGCTGCGACACAGGCCTCACCTCAGCGACGCTCGCCTTCCCAACTCCCCGGCAGCGGCGAGACCATCGCCCACCAGCAGCAGCGCGCAACTCTCCCCACGACCCGCTCCCGACTGGAACTGCCGATCACGGTCACCTTCTCCCACAAGGGTCAATCGCCGAATATCCAGGCAGCGCCTGCCGCTCGCCGAGAGCTTCGAGTTTTTGCTGCGGCTTTCGCTCCGTGCTGGAGAGCGCACGTTATCCAACAGCAAATCGAAGACCGAACCGTGCCAGCCAATCACAGGCGCCACGAGCGCCAGCACTCCCGCGGAGTCGACGGCAAGCAAGTTTCGATTCCTCGCGGGGACGCCGCGGATCGCCAGTACCGCAACCACGGCAAGGCAGGTCTCTCGGCCAGAGAGCCGAGCGACCCGCTCGTCGCCATTTCCGCCCATCAGGTGCTTGCACGCTCGCTGCTAGAAGCTCCTTATCTGTGCACAGACCTGCTGTCAAGTTCGGGTCTGGGATTGAAGGGGTGAACGGTTTGGCGGGGGGTGGGGCGTGTGCGCGGTTGCGGTGCTGGTGGTGTGCGCGCGGGCGCCCAGCCTTATCTCGGTCCACGACTCGGGTTGGTTCCGGGTCGGCGACATGATGGTTGATGGGGTGATCCCGCTGGGGGAAGCGTTGCGGCCGCTCGGTCTATGAAGGCCGTCCACGCGTGCGTGGCGGCAGGAGCGTGCCGGGAGCTGGCCGCGGTGCATCGGCGTGAGTGAGGGCAACGCGCGCAAACTGAGCGTCATGCGGGCTGGAGCGCCTCCTCGCCGAGTTCGCGAAGCGTGTGGTAGCTGCGCTTGAGCAGTTTGCGCGCGACCGACAGGCACGCGCGGTTGCCACCAAGCCGCTCCGCGGCTTCGAGGTAGTAGGCGTGGTCCGGAGAGCCGCGACGTCGGGCGCACTGGGCGGCTTCGAACAACGCCCAGCGCAACGCCGGTGGTCCTTGCCGGGAGAGGCGGCCCGGTGCGCGCCGCTGATCGGAGGCATGGACGGTGATGTCGATCCCGGCGTACCGAACGGCCTCGCGGGAGGAGGAGAACCGCCCGACGTCGCCGAGCTCGGCAAGGATCGTGACCGCCGTCAGTGGGCCGATCCCGTAGTGGCGAGTGAGCGCCCTGCATCCGGGCTGGCGGCGAGCGTATGCGCGCAGCTCCTTATCCAGCGGCGCGAGCTGGATGTCGAGCGCGTCGATCATCGCCAGCGCGATCGTCACCTGCTCGCGCGCGCACGCCGACAGCGGCTGCGCGGCAAGCCACTCGAGCCCCTGACCGTTGATCAGGTCGCCTCGCTGCGGGCAGCCGTGGTGATAGAGGACCGACTGGATCCGCTGCTGCCACTCGCCGCGCTGCTCAGACAGCGTGTGCCGCGTGCGCACCCGGGCGCGCAGATCGAGGATGTGGTTGGGCGGAATCCACGACTCTGGCAGCCGGCCGGCCATCAACAGCTGACACAGATGCCTGGCATCCGCGCGGTCATTCTTGGCGCGCTTCTTGTTCCCGCGCAGCGCCGCAGTCTCCGCCGGGTCGGCGAGATGCACCCCCGCTCCGATCCGGAGTAGCTCCTCGACAACGAACCGCCAGCCAGTCGTCGCCTCCAGCGCCACCTCGAGCTCCTGGCCCCGGAAGCGGCTAAAGAACCGGCGCACGCCGGCGCGGTCCGCCGGCGACACCCGCGCGCGCGAGATCTCGCCGGTCGACGTGTCGACCCACTCGGTCGTCAGCTGCGCTCGATGCTGATCGCATCCCATTAGGATCGTCATCAGGGGCCTCCTCAAGCTCCATGGTTTGCAAGCCTGCGCAGCCCAGCGCCGCGCTTGAGCTGAGGAGGTCCCTACACGCCGGCCAGGACGGAAACCGGATCGGACGGCCATCGCACATGCCATCTATGTCAAGCGCCTCCTTGCGAGATGGTGGCGCGTGGCCACCGATCGTCGTCAAGAATGCCGCTAGGCGGCTCGCTGGGCTCGGCCCTGTCGGGCCATCCTTGACCGCGCGGCGGCCGCGCGGGGTTCTGCTGCGAGGAGGGGCTGGGCGGGATACGCGGTGAGGTCGCGGATCATGCGCCGGTAGACGACGTCGGACAGATGGCGTTTGAGGATCCGACGAGCTTCCTTCTTGGTGTGTCCGTTCGCGCGCGCGTCGGCGTAGATCTTCTGCGCGCGTGGCTCGCAGCGCAGCTGCGTGACCGCCATGCGGTGAAGGACCGCGTTGACCCGCCGGTTGCCGCCCGGGTTGTAGCGGTGCCGGATCGGCTCGCCGGGGCCCTCGGCGGTCGAGGCGGCCAGCGGCGCAGAGCCGTTGAAGCGGCCGAAGCCGCCGATCGTGAAGCGGCGGGGGTCGCCGACCTCGACCAGCAGCTCGGCGACCGACACGGTCGCCAGCCCGCACAGCTCATCGAGCGTCGAGCGAGGTTGTCCCGGGGTTCGTAGAACTTTGAGGTGACGGCGGTCCTCCGCCCTGTCCGCTCCTGGTGGGAGCGTGGTGGGTGATCAGGCAAAGATCGAAGGAGGAACCGCCGTGAGTGAGACCGTATCGGTCGCGCAGGCGACTAGCGATGAGGCCGTGCTGCCGGAGCGCGTGCAAGAGGCGCTCGGACAGCTGGTAGGAGCAGCGAAGGAGGGGCTGTTGGCGCTCAGCGTGAGCGTCGGGCTGGGGGTGTTGAGCGAGCTGCTGGAAGAGGAGGTCGATGAGCTCGTCGGTCCGAAGGGACGCTGGAACCGTGAGCGGACCGCGGTCCGCCACGGCCACGAGGACGGTGAGGTGACGCTCGGCGGGCGGCGCGTCCAGGTGAAGCGGCCGCGGGCGCGGACCGCAGACGGTGAGTCAGAGGTGCCGCTGTCGAGCTACGATCACTTCGCCAGTCGTGACCAGCTGGAGGCGGTGGTGCTTGAGCGGATGCTCGCCGGCGTCTCGACTCGCAAGTACCGGCGCGCGCAGGAGCCGGTTGGCGAGGAGATCGCAGCCAGCGAGCGGTCGACCTCGAAGTCGTCGGTCTCGCGAGCGTTCGTGGTGCGCACCCGGGCAGCGCTGTGGGCGTTGATGTCCCGCCCGTTGCGCGACATGCGCCTGGCGGTGATGATGCTCGACGGGATCGAGCTGCACGGCCGGACGAACATCGTCGCGCTCGGGATCACGACCGAGGGCGACAAGCTCGCGCTCGGGCTGTGGGAAGGATCAACCGAGAACGCGACGGTCGCGGCCGCGCTGCTGTCTGACCTCGTGGACCGGGGGCTCGATGTCGAGCAGGGGATGCTGTTCATCATCGACGGGTCCAAGGCGCTCCGCAAGGCGATCCGCCAGGTGTTCGGCGACGACGTGCCTGTCCAACGCTGCGTGCGGCACAAGGAGCGCAACGTGCTCGAGCATCTGCCTGAGCGTGACCGCGAGGCCGTCAAGAAGCGCCTGCGCCGCGCCTGGGCGGATGACGACCACGACCGAGCGCTCGAGCAGCTGACCCGGCTCGCGACCGAGCTTGATCGCGCTCATCCCGGCGCCGCCGCTTCACTGCGAGAGGGGCTCGAGGAGACGCTGACAGTGACCCGGATCGGGATCACCGGAAAGCTCAAGCTCACGCTGCAATCCACCAACCCGATCGAGTCGATGATCTCCACGGTACGAGTCATCCACCGCAACGTCAAGCACTGGAACTCTGGCGAGATGTGCCTGCGATGGACCGCCGCCGGGATGCTCGAAGCCGAAACCCGGTTTCGCAAAGTCGCCGGCTATCGCGGCCTCGCGAACATCGCGATCGCGATCGAACACGACCTCCTTCGTCGCCGTCAAAGTGTCACTCCAACCCCAGCCGAGGAGGCCGCCACAGCAGTAACTGTGTAACCATCCATACCCGGATCGTCGTCACCAAACTTCCACGGCGAACGGGACAACCTCCGTCGAGCCGCTTTGCGAGACGAGTTCGGCGAGCTGGCGGGTGATCTGCCTCTCCTCCGCGTCGAGGTTGGCGATTTCGTGGCGGTAGCCCGCCAAGATGCGCACCCTCACTGCGGTCAGCGGCGCGAGTCGCCGGCGAGCCGTCACCCGGGGAAGCGCAGCTAGCCGCGGGCGCACGCGCTTTGCATCGGGTAGCCGTTCGATCAGCTCGAGCGGCAGTTCGCGCAGCAGCGCCTCGGATTCGGTCAGGAGGTGCTGGCGGCGCTTGATCACCGAACAGCGCGCCGTCCACCACACCGCCAGCAACTCTGTCTGCTGATCCGGGCCGGCGTCCTGCCCCGCGCGCTTGAAAGCCTTGGGCAGCAGCGGGTGGGCGAGCGTCTCGCGGGCGACCCGCTCGGAGTCGAGCGTGTCGGACTTGCCGCGTTGGCGCGCGCGGTCGTGCTGCGCGGTGCGGTTCGGGCACACATCGCGCACGTCATAGCCGCGGCCGATCAGGAAGATCGCCGTGTGCCGCCCCCAGGCCGAGGCTCCTTCGATCCCGAAGCGCACGATCGGCCCGAACTGTTGCGCCCACGCCTCAAGCGCGCGGTGACCGTCGCCCGAGACGCGGAAGTGCTCGCTGGCGACGATCCCGCCGCGCGGATCGACGACCGTCGCGGTCAGCGTCCGCTTGTGCGGGTCGACCCCGACCACGTTGCCCGCCCGATCGGGCGTCATCAGTGTGCTGGACGGTCCCGGACCACGCCTGACCTGCCTGCTCATCACAAACCTCCATCGCGGTTGTGCTCCGCGCTACCGTTGAACAGGAACCGGTCGACAACGTCCCGGTTGGGATCGCGCTTCAAGATCGACGCTCCTATCAGGTCAGACCGGTTCTCGAAAGCACGGACCGAGGCCGACACTTCTAAAGAAGGACACCGCCAGGGTCCAGACCATATTTGGGTCAGGCCCCGGTCCGGCTTTCGACCCTAACGCGAGCCGCCGCCCGCGCAAGGCGAGCTCATTTCAACACCGGGACCATATGGAGGCTGACGTCCGGCCGGCCTGGTAGAAGCTGGCCGGTCCCCCACGCGATCGTGGGGGAGATTTGTAGCCGCGCAGCTGGAACCTGCGCGGCGGCCCCACAACCGCATAGGAGGAACCGACCATGACCAAGGTTCGCACCTGGGTCGGCTTGGACGTGCACGCCGCGACGGTGGTGGCGTGTGTGGTCGACGCCGAGTCCGGGGAGATGATCGTGCAGCGTCTTTTAGGGGACACGAGCGAGGTGGTGCGGTTCTGCGCCGCGCTGCGCGGTCCTACGCGCGTCGCATACGAGGCCGGCCCGACTGGGTTCGGGCTCGCCCGCGCGCTGCTGGCGGCCGGGGTCGACTGCGTAATCGCGGCCCCGGGAAAGATCGAGCGCCCCGCGCAGGACAAGGTCAAGACCGACCAGCGCGACGCCGAGCGACTGGTGCGCCTTTTGATGATCAGCGCTCTGCACCCAGTCCGTGTTCCCAGCAGCGAGGAGGAGGCGCTGCGCGACCTGGTTCGCGCGCGCGAGGACATCCGCGGCGACTTGATGCGCGCCCGGCACCGGCTTGGGAAGCTCCTGCTGCGCCACGACGTCCGCTACGACGGCACCGGCGATAACTGGACCTGGCGCCACCGCCAATGGCTCTCGAAGGTCCAGCTGGCCGAGCGCGGCGCCCAGACGACGTTCCTTGACTATCTCGGCGCGATCGATGCGCTTGCGATCCGCCGCGACACGCTCGAAGCGGCGATCGCAGAGCTCGTCCCGACATCGCCCTGGGCGCGGGACATCGCCAAGCTGCGGTGCCTGCGCGGGATCGACACGCTGACCGCAGTCGGACTGTGCGCCGAGATTCAAGACTTCGGACGGTTCGAGCACCCAAAGCAGCTGATGAGCTACGTCGGGCTGGTGCCCTCGGAGAAGAGCTCCGGCCAGTCGCGCCGCCAAGGCGCGATCACCAAGTCGGGCTCCGGTCACGCCCGCCGGCTCCTGGTCGAAGCCGCCTGGCACTACCGCCGGCCGCCAAGAATCGGCCCGCCGCTCAAGACCCGCCAACAAGACCAGCCCACCGCCGTGATCGCGACCGCCTGGAAAGCACAGCAACGCCTGCACCACATCTGGCGGCGGCTCGACAGCCAGCGCAGCAAGCGCAAAACGCTCGTCGCGGCCGCCGTCGCCCGACACCTCGTCGGGTTCTGCTGGGCGATCGTCAACACCGACACCAACCAGCACCCCACCACCTGACCCAACCCGTGCACCACCCCACCCACAACCCTCGGCTGAGGAGGCGGCGGAACGCGCCTGGCCACCACGCGCGAGAGCATCCGCGAGATCGTTATGAGCAACCGCCCCAGCGGCCACGCTCGATGCTAGACAGCGGGCTCTCACGACGAAACCCGGTCCTGCGGTACCCAACCCGCGCATATCAGCCTGACCGCGCGTCGCGCACCCGCCAGGACCGCCGCCCCCTCAGCCGAGCCCCCCTACCCCGCGGACAACCAGCCCAACAACGCTGCGGCTCGACAAACGCACCTCCATATCAACGATCGGGTCGTTGCAGCAGTCTCCCCGATGCCTGCCGCACTACCGGATCCACGAACCAGCAGCCGCGTCGCGGCCGAGACAAGCGGCACCCTGGCTTCTGCTCTGCGCCGGCGGCCAGCTCAAGCAGTAGTCCCGGCGGCGCCGCTGGTGCGGCGACAAGGCAGCGCTCGGCTGCTGGGTCGGGAGGCCGTAACGCGCGGCGGTCTCTCATCCGATCGTTGCGAGGGTGTGTGTCAGCGCCGCAACCGTCCGATAAGGATCGCGCTGGCCGGCTTGCTCTTCGGCGGCGATCACAGACTCGATATCCGCGACAGCGACGGCTCGATCCCAGTGGTCGGTGAAGAGCCTGACGCCGTACCACGCGATGACCCGGGCGCCAGCGCTCTCCAGTACTGCTTGAACGTCGGCGGGGTTATCAGCTCTTGCCCGCTTGATCCCGAGGCGATTGGTGTAGTAGGTCGCATCGAACCCATCCAGCGCCGCCCGCCAGTCTCCGGTCATGCCAGCGCGCATCGCGATCCCAGCCCGATTGCGGGTCAACAGTGACACCACCCCACCAGACCGTGCCGCAGCCACCAGCTCGGTCACGAGCTCACCGAGCGAGGGTAGATACATCGCGACACCGTGACAGCACACGACGTCGTAGCGCCCTCGGCGACGCTCACCCAAGTCCAGCACGTCGCCGCGCTCGAACACCAGACGTCGAGCCACATCCTCGGGCTCGTTTTCCCGGGATCGCTCGGCCTCTGCCAACAGCTGATCGGACAGATCGACTCCGGTCACCCGATGTCCCAGACGAGCCAGCAAGACGGCCTGGGTGCCCTGCCCACAGCCGGCGTCCAGCACCTCAAGTGCGCTCCCCTCGCCCGGGAGGTGGGCGGCCAACTGGCGAGACACCAAAGCCTGACGGACCGCATCTCGGACCGAGCCGACGCCCCGTATCCAGGCGCCGACCCCGGGCGCAAACGCTCCAGGCTCTCGCTCGTTCACGGGGCAACCCTAGACCGCCACGTTCAACAGCGCCGCGGCATCACGCTTCCGCACCCAAGAACGACCGGCCGCGTCGAGCTTCGTGGCGCCGGCGATCAGGCTTCTGCTTCGGCCTGGCGGACAGCGAGAGCGGCAGCGCCGCGACCAGACCCGCCTGGGCGACCAAGGAGAAGCTCGCGGACGTCGCGCCTCCGGAGGTTGTCCCGGGACTCGTAGAACTTTGAGGTGACGGCGGTCCCTCCGGCCCGTCTGCTCCTGGTGGGAGCGTGATGGGCGATCCGCTCAAAGATCGAAGGAGGAACCGCCGTGAAGTGCAACGTACCGGTCGCGGAGGCGATAAGCGATGAGGCCGTGCTCCCGGAGCGCGTGCAGGAGGCGTTGGGGCAGTTGGTTGGGGCTGCGAGGGAGGGGCTGCTCGCGCTGAGCGTGGAGGTTGGGCTCGGTGTGCTCAGAGAGCTGCTGGAGCGGGAGGTCGATGAGCTGGTCGGCCCGAAGGGCAAGTGGAATCCTGAGCGGACCGCGGTCAGGCATGGCCATGAGGATGGGGAGGTGACGCTTGGTGGCCGGCGCGTGCCGGTTAGGCGGCCGCGGGCGCGGACCGCGGACGGCGAGTCAGAGGTGCCGCTTGAGACCTATGAGCATTTCGCCGATCGCGATCGGCTCGGCGAGGTGGTGCTGGAGCGGATGCTGGCTGGTGTGTCGACCCGCCAGTACCGCCGCGCGCAGGAGCCGGTCGGCGAGCAGGTCGAGACCGATGCCCGGTCGACGTCGAAGTCGGCGGTGTCGCGGATGTTCACGCAGCGGACGCGCGATCAGCTCTGCAGGCTGATGAACCGTCCGCTGTCCGATCTGCGCCTGGCGGTGATCATGCTCGACGGGATCGAGCTGCACGGCCGCACCAACATCGTCGCGCTGGGGATCTCGACCGAGGGCGACAAGCTGGCGCTGGGGCTGTGGGACGGGTCGAGTGAGAACGCGACGGTCGCGGCCGCGCTGCTCTCAGACCTGGTCGACCGGGGCCTGGATGTCGAGCAGGGGCTGTTGTTCGTGATCGACGGGTCAAAGGGACTGCGGAAAGCCATCCGCCAGGTGTTCGGCAACGACGTGCCCGTTCAACGCTGTACGCAGCACAAGCAACGCAACGTGCTTGACCATCTCCCCGAGCGCGACCGCCAGGCGGTCAAGGCGCGGCTGCGCCGGGCGTGGCAGGAGACCGACCACGACCGCGCGCTCGAGCAGCTCAACACGCTCGCGCTAGAGCTCGACCACGCGCATCCCGGGGCGGCGGCCTCACTCCGCGAGGGGATGGAGGAGACGCTGACCGTGACCCGCCTGGGGATCACCGGCAAGCTCAAGCTCACGCTCCAGTCGACCAACCCCTGCGAGTCGATGATTTCCACCGTCCGGGTCATCCAGCGCAACGTCAAGAACTGGAGCTCAGGCGAGATGTGCCTGCGGTGGACCGCCGCCGGGATGCTCGAGGCCGAGACTCGCTTCCGCAAGGTCGAGGGCTACCGAGGCCTAGCGAATCTAGCGATCGCGATCGAACGCGACCTACTCCGTAACCGTCACCTTGACACTTACACGTCAACCCAAAAGACCACTCACACCGTCACTGTGTAACCATCACACTAGGAGAACCGCCGTCACGCAAACTTCCACGACTAACGGGACAACCTCCGCCTCCGAGCCTCTGCTTGCTCGCTGCGAGCAAGCACTACGTGATGGCGTAGTTGCGTCTGGTCGCCAAACCCGTCGCATCTTGACTGCCTTGCGGACAGGCGAAAGCGATCGTTGGCGAGATGCGCGCATCCCGCGCGTTGCAGGGCCACCGGGTAATCGCCCGCCGAGTACCGCACGAACATCGAAGCAGCTCCCGGCCACCGGCGCGGGCGGACGGCTGATCGGTGGGACCCGCCTTCTGCATCTTCATGAGGATTCGCAAGCTCACTGCTGACCCGCGCGTGCTCTCCGTCTCGTCCAGAGCGGAATTGCGCCACTGAAGTGACTCGGCCAGGTGGTTGATGAACCACCTGCAAACGATCGAAGCATCGGGATAGTGTCTACCGAGCCACGCCCGTGGCAGTACGCCCGCCGTCCGATGTGTTCGTTCCTCCCTCGTGCGCGCGGCCTGGCAGAGGAGGAACGGGGAGGCAGGAACAATGGCTGATCAAGATCGGGGCAAACACGCCGCTGGCGCAGCGCTTCCGACGCCCGGCGAGAAGAGGGCTGCGTCTTGGGCCGGATGGTTCATGGCAATCACATTCGTCACATCGATCCCGGCGCTGCTCCTGTACCACCCGGTCCTGCATGACCACAACTACATCTTGGGGGCGGGCCACGATACGCGTATCGAGTTTGCGGCTGTTCTCGAGGTTTTCTTGATGATCTCGGGCATCGGCGTGGCGGTCGTCATGTTCCCGATCCTCAGGCGCGAGAGCGAGCGCCTCGCGCTTGGCTACGTCGCGTCGCGGATCGTCGAATCGACGATGATTGGCGTTGGCATCATCAGCCTCCTATCGGTCCTGACGCTGCGTGGGGATCTGGCGGCATCCGTTGGCGCCAACGCCGGATCGCTTGCGATCGCCGGTCGAACGCTCGTCGCGATTCATAATTGGACGTTCCTGATGGGACCGGGATTCTGTGTCGGCGTCAACGACGTCCTGCTGGGCTATCTGATGTACAGCACCGGCCTAATGCCGCCGCGCCTCGCGATGATCGGCGTGATCGGCGGCCCGCTGATCTTCGTTTCGAAGATCATCGTTGTGTTCGGTGCCTGGGGCATAACCAGCTCGACGGCCGGAATCTTCGCGATTCCTGTGTTCGTCTTCGAAGCCTCGTTTGCGATCTACCTGATCGTGAACGGTTTCAGAGCTTCTCCGGTTCTTTCCGGACAGCCAGCGACATAGGCGAAAACCCCCACGTCGGGGACATCGACACACCCGCTGCCCCCGGCTGTCCCCTCTCCATGCGAGGCGCCACTCTCGGCTGCCCTGGGCCGCGGTGTCGCAACCGTGGGCAAGCGGGCGCCCCGGACGCGGTGGCAACGCTGTCGCAATGGACGAGACGTGAGCGCCACATCCAGCGCCGGTCTGAGTGTTGCTCGCGGCACGAGCGGAAGTCGGACATGTCTGTCGCCTGGCCAAGGCAGGGCAGAGTGGTGGCGGCGTAGTTGGTCTCGCAAATCGCCAATCTCTAGACTCGCAGCGCCAATCCGAAACTCCCGGCGAGCCGGCCATCCGATCGTCGCCAAACCGGTCGCGCGCCGACGGCCGCGCAGGAGGACGCGATCGTCCGCGATGTGCGCGGAAAGTGGGATGCTCGCTTTGTTCTCGTACCTGGCGCCAGCCTCGCATGCTTTGCGACGCGAGCATGCACCTGGGGAGCGCTCCATTAGATGAAGGAGAGTCGCTGCCGTTTGTGCGTTGGAGTTCGGTCAAAGCAGACGATTGCTAGGACGCCTCCTGGTGCTCAGCACGAACGTCAACCGATCGAACCGCCGATCGCTTGCGACTCGATGCCTGAAGCGACTCACTTGCGGACAGCTGCTCCGCTCCCTAACTGCGTCAGATCCGGCCTCGCATTGAGACGAACCGCGCCCCGGCGCGATTTTCAAGGGATGCGGCAAGAGCCCAGGCGGTCCTCGACGCGTGGGGGGCACATAGCGCGCTCTCGGTGCGAACTCGGACCTGCGTGCCCGCGCCTGCGGTTCGGCGCGTGACGCTGCGGAACCCGCCGCATCTGGCTCGGAACCGCATTACCTGAGTCCGGCCTTACGGCCGTGGGCGGCGGGGTTTGGGGCCGTGGGGTAGATGAGATCAGAGCACGGCGATTGCGCCATTGTTTCGTGAGAAAATCGGCGCCTGAGCCAGGCGACGGAGACCCTCACTCTCTTCAACTTCTTCGAAGTGCCCGAAGATGCGGATGAGCCGTTCCTCCTCGGCTGGGAGCACGCGCGAGACATAATCGACGCCCGGGGCGGCTTTCAGTGGACGGCGCTGCACCGCAGCCTTCAACCGCAGGCGGAGTTCCGCTATGTCAACGTCGCGGAGATCCGATCCCTGGAGGCGTGGCAGATGGGCGTCATGGATCCGGGGTTTCCCCGCGACCTTCCGGGTGCCGCCCACCCCGGCCTCTACGAGGCAGTCCGCGAGGATCCAATGCCCGAGGGCGCCGAGGGCGTGATCTTGATCAACCCATTCGAGGTGTCCGACAGCGACGACGAAGAGTTCCTGGCGGCATGGGAGCGCGCCCGTGATTTCCTTCGCGAGCAGCCCGGCTATCTTGGGACCCGCCTGCATCGCAACCTGTACTCGCCCGCCGAGTTCCGCTACGTAAACCGGGGCGCGTTCGCAACAGCCGAGGAGTTTGGTCAGGCGATCTCGCATCCCGAGTTTCCTGGCAGCGCGATGCCATACAAGGCCCACCCCATGCTGTATGAGATCGTGAGGCGCTGAGGTGGCTCGCCGCGGGAGCGGTCGCGCTGGGCCTCTGTTTTTGCCACGGGCCTGTCCGGGTGACTGGGCTCGCCGGCGCGAGGCGGGGGCAGTCGTTGTCATCGGTCAGGCGGTTACGGCGGCGGGTATCGTTGGGGCGATCGTCATTGCTCGCGCGACAGGGTGGCTCCCCGGCGCGGGGGCGATAGTGGCACTGGTCGTCGGAATCGTCGTCGGCGAGGCTGTGGCAGACCTAGTGGCGACCCGGATATGGGGCAAGGCTCCGTGAAGCGCGAGGAGATGCAAGCACCAAGCCGCCCGCGCGATCGGGAGGCGTGGGTTATCGCGCGCGCGTCCTCTCCAGGTGCGCCGGAGTTGCGCCAGCTGCTGTCGCGGAACGCGCTCGAGCACCGCTGGCTGGACCCTGATGTGGATCCGCTCGTTGAGATGCTGGACGCGAGGGAAAGGCTGGCGCGTCCGCTTCCGTTGGTGGTGCTGCCCGACGGCTCCCAGATCGAGCCGCCTGCCGAGTATCAGGACGCGCGTTCGGGCCTCGACGAGAGGGGCGCACGCCGCTACCAGCTGGCTTCGCGTTGGCGGGCCGAGGTGGCCGCCGGGTTCGGGCTCTCTACGAGGCCTCGGCAAGATGAATATGACGTACTGATTGTTGGTGCCGGTCCGGCGGGCCTGACTGCGGCGGTTTACGCCGCCTCGGAAGGCCTCAGCACGCTCGTGCTCGAGCGGATGGCGCCCGGCGGACAGGCAGGCACGAGCGCGCGGATCGAGAACTATCCCGGCTTTCCACAGGGGATAACGGGCGCTGAGCTGGCCGCCGGGGCGTACGAGCAGGCGGTGCGTTTTGGCGCGGAGGTCCTCATCGGCGTAGAGCTCATGCGCGTCGCTCCGGAGCTGGAGACGGGAACGGCGCTCGTCGAGCTGATCAACGGCTCGCGCCTGCGATGCCGGACCGCGGTGGTCGCTCCTGGCGTCACATACCGGCGGCTCGATGCGCCCGGCGTCGAGGAGCTGATCGGTCGCGGCGTCCACTACGGCTCCGCTCCGGCCGAGGCTCTCCGCTACCAGGGTCGCGACGTCGCCATGGTCGGCGCCGCGAACTCGGCAGGCCAGGCCGCTCTTCACCTCGCAGAGCACGCCCGCAAGGTCACACTTCTAGTTCGGGGGTCGTCGCTTGAGAAGAGCATGTCCCGCTATCTCGTCGACCGCATCTACGCGTGCAATGCCATCGACGTCCTCCTCAACGCGCGCGTCGTTCGCGCGGAAGGCACCGACCACCTCGAGACGCTGATCGTCGCCGACTCCGCGGCCGGAACCGAGACGCACTTGGAAGTAGACGCTCTGTTCGTGCTCATCGGCGGACTACCGCTGACTGCGGGAGTGGCGGGATGGCTCCGCCGCGATTCAAACGGGTTCCTCATGACCGGTCGCGACATACTCGAGGCGGACGAGCGAACCTGGTGGCCGCTGGAGCGCGATCCGTATCCTCTCGAGTCGAGCCAACCCGGGGTCTTCATCGCCGGCGACGTGCGCCATGGGTCGATCAAGCGGGTCGCTTCTGCGGTCGGCGACGGCGCAATGGCCGTCCAGCTGATTCACACATACCTCGGCAGTCCGCAGCCGTCGGTGAGCAGTGGCCCTCCGCCTGCTGAGCAGAACATCCTGGCGTTGGCAGAGCAACCGGACGAGCGATGAGGCGAAACCCGAACTACGACCATTACCTGACTACCGCAACCCAGCTGCAACGGTGGCGCGACTTTCTCAGCCATGTGACCGCTTACGTCGTCGTGAACACGATATTCATCGCGTTATGGGCCAAGCGCGGCAGAGGCTTCTTTTGGCCAGCGTTCCCGCTCATCGGCTGGGGAATCGGGCTCAGCTTCCAACACTTCAACGAAGTCATACGAGGGCCGATCACAGACGCCCAGGTTCAAAGGCGACTAAATCCCCAAGCGCCCTCGACGCCACACGATCCAGCCGGCCCAAGAAGCTAAGCGTTTACGGTCGCGCGAGCACCTCTCGGAATATTGGCCTCCGCGCTTGCGGGCAGAATGATCGTGCGAGTCCCTGGGCGTTAGGGGACCAGAACGACCTTGCCGATGTTGCGCCGCTCGGCGATGAAGCGGTGCGCGTCGGACGCCCGGGCGAACGGGAACGCCTGTGCGACGACTGGCTTCAGCTCCCCCTTTTGGAGCGCAGGTATCAACGGCTCAATCACCCGGTCAAGGCTCCCCTCGGTCTCCCACCAGGAGAGCATGTTCAGGCCGAAGACGCCCTTGTTCTCATTCATCACCCCTAGCCCCTTCCACCAGGGCATCGACGAGAATGGGCTCTTGGCAAGGGTCCGGAGCGCGGTCGAGAGGCTGCGCCCCTCCCCGGTCTGCACCTCCGAGGCGCCGTACATGATCAGCCGCCCCCCTGGGCGGAGCAACTGGTAATCCTTGCGGAAGCTCGACGGGCCAAGGGCGTCGAAGGCCACGTCGATCCCCTCGCCGCCGGTGATCCGGCGCACCTCCTCGGCGAAGTCATGACTGCGGTAGTCGATCGCATGGTCGACTCCCTGCTCGCGGATCGCGGCGTGCTTTGAGGCCGACGCGGTGCCGAACACCTCGGCGCCAATCCTCTTGGCGAGCTGCGTTGCCGAGATGCCCACGCCCCCGGCCGCTGCGTGGATCAGGACCCGCTCACCTTCCTTTAGCCCTCCCATCACGACCAGACCCGCCTGGGCAGTCGCGTAGTTGACCGGGAAAGCGGCGCCCTCCTCAAAAGAAAGCTGCTCGGGCAACGCGTAGACCATGTTCTCGGGCACTGTTACCAGTTCCGCCTGGCCGTTGAAGCGCGTCCCCGCGAGCACCCGATCGCCCGGCTTGACCGACTCGACCCCGTCTCCCACCGACTCAACGCTGCCCGCCACCTCGTAGCCGACCACGCAGGGCACCTTCGGCGCATCCGGGTACAGCCCGGTTCGGGCAAGCGTGTCGGCAAAGCTGATCCCCGCCGCCTTCACCGCGATTCGAACATCACCCGGGCCCACCGGCGGGTCCGGCCGCTCCTGGACTTGGAGGACCCCGGGCCCCCCGTGCTCGGTGATCACTACCGCCTGCATTGCGCGCGGACTCTATGCGAATCCAGAAGAGGCCGCGAGCCTCCTCAGTCCCCACACGCCCATTCCAGACGACCTCTCTTGTGGCCGGACGAGCATCTCGACGCCGCCGCCGGCTCCCCCACTCCGCGCGGAAACCGAGCGTGTCGCGGACGATCGCGTTCGTCGTCCTGCGCGACCGTCGGCACGCGACCGGTTTGGCGACAAGGGGATGGCGACGGTGCCGACCGGTCGTCTGGCAGCAGGACCGCTCGCGCGACTTGCCGCCGAGATCGCCTCCCGTGTGGGCGCGTCGTCCTTCTCGTCCGGCGCGTTAGGGCAGCGACCTGAGAGCGAGGGCTACGCGACGGGAGCTCAGCTCGCGAATGAGGGTCGCGGTCGCGGTACCTCCGATTCGGCGACGGGCGTCCGGACCCGTCACCAAATCGGAGGTGGATGATCCCCGGTACGAGACGAAGCACCGGAACAAGACATCAACTTCTGAACAGCCGAAGGGCGCAATCAGTTGCCCGGCACGGTTGCCCGCTCGGGAGGGCGCAAGGGCGGAACAGCACTCATGACCTACGAAAACGCCGTATCCGCAGGCATTTCAAGAAGCGGGAGCGACGGGACTCGAACCCGCGACCTCCGGCGTGACAGGCCGGCGCTCTAACCAACTGAGCTACGCCCCCTCACGGGGCCTCCCAGTATGACAACACGGATCTGATTCGCGATCGACGGTCGCAACTTTTGGCTGTCATCCGGAACTTTTGCCCGTCGTGCGGGTTTGAGTCCTCGCAAGCGGTGCTCCTGGGTCAGCACTCAACCCGGCCGTGGGTGTTGCCTAGCGAGGATCGGCGGCGGGGACCCCTGGAAGCGGGTCCCCGCCGTATTTAAGCCCCTGTCCGAGCGCGAGGCGACGACGGCAGGCGCACGCGCCCGCACGAGACCTACCTCGCTGCGGCTTCGTCGTGCACAAAAGGACGATAGGTTCTCGGCCGAATGCTCGCGGTTTTCGACGGACACAACGACGCGCTGACCAAGGAGGGCTACGAGACGCTGGCGGTGCGCCGCGAAGGCACGCACCTCGATCTGCCGCGGATGCGGGAGGGAGGCGTGCGGGGCGCCATCTTCGCCGTGTTCACGGATTCTCCCGGGGCCGGGCTGGACGCTGTGCAGCGCGATGACGGGGTGCTCGGGGTCAAGCTCGCCGACCCGGTCAGCCACCTTGAAGCGGCGGCGGTCGCGGTATCGGCTGCCGGTCGCCTGGCGCGCCTCGAGCGTGAGGGCCACGTGCGACTCGCACGTTCGATCGCCGACCTCGACGCAGCCCACGCGGACAGCGGAGCTCCAACCGCGGTGCTCCATCTCGAGGGCGCCGAGGCGATCGACCCGGGCCTGGAGTCGCTCGAGCTCTGGTACGCGGCAGGGCTGCGGTCATTGGGCCCGGTCTGGAGCAGGCCAAACGATTTTGGGCATGGAGTCCCCTTCGTGTGGCCGTCTTCGCCGGACACCGGACCCGGCCTGACCGACGCAGGTCACGCGCTCGTCAGGCGCTGCGCAGAGCTGGGGATCGTGGTCGATCTCAGCCACCTCAACGAGGCGGGGTTCTGGGACGTGGAGCGGGCCGAGCTCGGTCCGCTCGTCGCCTCGCACTCAGGCGCCCACGCTCTATGTCCCGCTTCACGGAATCTGACCGACCGGCAGTTGGACGCAATCGGTGCTTCTGGCGGCCTTGTGGGGATCGTGTTCGCATGCCCGTTCCTGCGTCCGGACTTTGCCGACGACCCCGATACGCCGCTTGAGCTGATCGCCCGCCATGCCGCTTATGTTGCGGAGCGGATCGGAGCCGAGCACGTGGGTCTGGGGTCGGACTTCGACGGGGCAACGATTCCGGCCGAGATCGGCGACGTCGCCGGGATCCCAAAGGTCCTGCACGCGCTCGCCGAAGTGGGCTTCAGCGACGGCGAGCTCGAGGCGATCGCGTGGGGCAACTGGCGTCGCGTGCTCGACGCCTGGTGGAAATAGTGCTCGTCGTCAGAGCGCTCGTCGTCAGCGTCGGCCCCAGTTGCGCCATTCGCCGCCCTCGGTCGCGCGGCGGATGACCTCCTCGTCCCAGCGGTCCGTTCGCAGCAGCCAGTAACGCTCGGCGGTAACGCGCATGTATGCCTCGGTCTCGGTCTGTCCACCGATCAGGTCCGCATCGCGCAGCATTTGAACCACGGGCCGATACTCGTTCTCGAGCCACAGGAAGGCGGCTTCGCGGCGCCCGATCGCCTCACCACGCTCTTGGCTGGTGCGAAAGCCCCACGCCTCCACGCTCTCCGCAAGTGTCGCGTAGTACCACGGGTCAGAGAGCGTGATCTCGGCTCGCGCCTCGTCGGGGATCGGCACGCGCTCGAAGAACTCACGCTCGTGGCTCTTGGTCGGAAGGTCGGCGTATGTGATCGTTCGCTTCGCACCGACACGCGTGACGACCTCTGTCACGAACGCATTTATGTCATTCCAGCCAAGTGCTCGCGCGACAGACACCCGATGGTGACCGTCACGGACGAAGTAGATCTCCCCGATCCGCAGCAGGTCGACAGGTGGCATCGCTTCGCCCCTCCGCATGGCGGCCGCGATGTGCTCCCAGCGCGACCGTACGCTGCCCGAGATCGGCCTGAACCTGCGGTCGAACTCGCGCCCTCGGTCAACCGTGCCGACAATCGCGTCAAGTGACACAACGGCGGGCCCCGCCGATCGCTCGCTTATGAACCCGAGCGCCTCGATCACCTCCGCGTAGGGCAGGATCACGCGGACATCGTCGGGTTCTCCGCGCAGGCGAGCGGCGAGTTTGGAAAGCCCGGCCCGCCGCCGTGCGCGCAGGAAATCGTGCTGCGCATCGACGCTGGGCATCCCGGTTGAGCGCCGCTGACCTGACATCGGCGCCGAGGTTAGCCGCCGTTGGGAGCGTTATCCCGCCTGCTTGGGCGTTCCGTGCTCGGTCGTGCTCTGGGCCTCAGCGCTCTGAGGTTGGATGCTCTGCGTGCTCGGACTCTGAGACGCGCTGGCTCCGTCGCCATCACCTGATCCGAGCAATGCCTTGCCGCTCTCGGGATCAAACAGATGTAGGTGCTCGGTGTTGAACCACAGCTCGGCCTCCTCGCCCTGCCGCACTCGACTTGCGGCCTCCAGACGCGCCACAACCTGGCTTCCCTCCTGCTGAGGGAGGTCTGCGGATCCGGTGTCGTGCGCCAGTTCCTCGAGCTCCTGCGAGGACACCCGCTCGGACTCGACCACGAAGTACGCATAGAACTCTGAGCCCATCGATTCGAGCACGTCGATCTTGGCCCTGAACGTGAGCCCGCGCGAGTGGTCTGCGACCAACGCAGCGTCCTCGAAATCCTCCGGACGAAGCCCCGCGATCACGCCGCCCCTGCCGCCGCCGGGACCGGCTTGCAGCCGGCTGCGCAGTGCTTGCGGAATCTGCATCGTCCCGATCGGGAGCTTGATGCTGTCGCCGTCGATCTCGGCGGGCAGGAAGTTCATCGACGGCGAGCCGATGAAGCCGGCGACGAACAGGTTCGTCGGGTGTCCGTACAGGTCCTGCGGGGGTCCGACCTGTTGCAGCACCCCGGCACGCATGACCGCGATCCGGTCGCCTAGCGTCAGGGCCTCGGTCTGGTCGTGGGTGACATAGATCGTGGTCGTCTCGAGCCGCTGCTGAATCCGCGAGATCTCGGTCCGCATCTGCACGCGCAGCTTGGCGTCGAGGTTCGAGAGCGGCTCGTCCATCAGGAACACGCTTGGGTTGCGCACGATCGCTCGACCCATCGCGACGCGTTGGCGCTGACCGCCGGACAGATTCGCTGGCTTGCGCTCGAGGTGAGGCTCGAGGTCGAGGATCCGCGCCGCCTCGTTGACCTTCTGGTTTATCTCTTCCTGGGGCACCTTGGCGAGCTTGAGCGCGAAGCCCATGTTGTCGCGCACTGTCATGTGCGGGTAGAGCGCGTAGTTCTGGAACACCATCGCGATGTCGCGCTCCTTGGGCGTGCTGTCGTTGACGACCCGACCGCCGATCTTGAGCTCGCCGTCGGTGATGTCCTCGAGCCCGGCGACCATTCGAAGTGCGGTTGACTTACCGCATCCCGATGGGCCGACGAGAATCATGAACTCCCCATCTCCGACATCGAGGTTCATGTCCTTGACGGCTTCGAAGCCGTCGCCATAGCGCTTCGTGATGTGCTCGAGTGCGATCTCGGCCATGTGGCTTCTCCTTATCCCTTGACTGCGCCCGCGGTCAGCCCGGACACGATCCGACGCTGGAACAGGAGCACGAGAATCATCACGGGAATTGTGACAACGACCGCTGCGGCGGCAATGTCACCGATCGGTTGGGTGAACTGGGACACGCCCGGGAACTGGGCGATCGCGGCGGGAACGGTCTGCGCGGCATTGGTTGATGTCAACGAGATCGCGAAGATGAAGTCGTTCCAGCAGATGATGAAGACGATGATGTAGGTGGTGACGATGCCGGGTGTGGCCAGCGGGGCGATCACCTTGCGGAATGCTTGAAATGGCGTCGCGCCATCGACCTGGGCCGCCTGCTCAAGCTCCCACGGAATCTCCCTGAAGAACGCCGACAGTGTGTAGATCGAGAGCGGCAAAGCGAAGGTCATGTACGGGATGATCAGCCCGGGCCACGTGTCGTAGAGCCCGATCTGGCGCCATAGGTTGTACAGCGGGCCGACGAGCGAGATCTGCGGGAACATCACGACCGCGAGCGATACGGCGAGAATCGCCTGCTTGCCGGGGAAGCTCAGGCGCGCAATCGCATAAGCCGCGGCACAGGCGAGCATCACCGCCAGCGTGGTCGCGATCAGACCGATCCCGATCGAGTTCCGCAGCGCGCTCGTGAACACGCTCTGATTGAAAATGTCCCGGTAATTGTGCAGCGTCCACTGGTGAGGGATGAAGCTGCCATCGGTCGCGGTCTCGGGCGTCTTGAGGGACAGCATGATGATCCACACGACCGGCACCAGCGAGCAGACAGCGATCACGACGAATGCCGCGCTCCACCAGGCCTTCTGCGATGCGTTGCTCCTCACGACGACTCTCCGATCGGCCCGCTGCCGGCCCCGAATCCCTTGATGAACACGAACGCGATGATCCCCACGAACACGAACAACAGCACCGAGACGGCCGACCCGAGCCCGAGGTTGAGGCGATCGAGCAGGGTGCTGTAGTTGAGCATCGAGATCGACTCGGTGCCGTTTGCGCCCTGGTTGAAGATGTAGATCGTGTCGAAGATCCGGAACGCGTCGAGCGTCCGGAACAGCAGCGCGACCAGGATTGCCGGCTTCATCAGCGGGACGGTGATCCTGATGAACCGCTGCCAGGCGCTGGCGCCGTCGACCTTGGCCGCCTCCAGTAGCTCGTCAGGGACCAGCGCGAGCCCGGCGAGCAGCAGCAGCGCCATGAACGGCGTGTTCTTCCACACCTCGGTGATGATGATCGCGACGTAGGTTCCGAAGGGGTGACTCAGCGGATCGCTGCTGAGGCCGAGCACATGCGGGATCCAGCCGCTCGTCAGCGACCAGGCGTAGTTCCACGAGTACGCCGCAACCACGGCCACGATCGCATACGGGACCATCGCGATCGCGCGCAGCGTGCCGCGCGCGAAGATCACGCGGTGCATCGCCAGCGCCAGCAGCATTCCGAGCACGAACTGGATCGAGACGCTGACCACGGTGATGATCACCGTGTGCCACACGACCTGCCACCACACCGGCGCACTCAGAACCGCGCCGTAATTCGACAGTCCGATGAACTTGTTCGCGCCGGGGAAGCGCAGGTCGGCCCGCTGCAGCGACAGTACGATCGTCGTGATCAGCGGGTATGCGGTGACCGCGACCATCACGATCAACGCCGGGCCTACGAGCATGAAGGCGAGCTTGCGCTCGGCGCGGGCGCGGTCACTCAGATGCGCACGGCGCGGTTTCGCGGGCGCGGCTCCGGGGGCGGCAACGGTTCCGCTAGTCACAGCAGCGCCTTCGAGGACAGGGCGTTCTTGATCTCACCACGGAGCGTGCTCACGACGGTGCTCGGGTCGATGCTCGAGGTCGGTGACAACGTGTCCTGGATCGCGAGCGTGACGTCCGCGTAGGCGGCTGTCTGCGGCCGCAGTCCGTAGTGCTCGAGCTGGGCCTTGATCAGCGCGGCGAACGGGTAGGCCTTGATGAACGAGGACTCGCCATAGATGCTGCCCAGCACGGGCGCCAGCCCGCCCTTGATCGCGTCCCGTCTCTGGTTCACGGGCTGCACCAGACAGCGGACCGCCTGGAAGGCAAGCTGTGGGTGGAGGGAATGCGTCGAGACGCCAAGGTTGTAGCCGCCGATCGATACCCTCGGCGACATACCGGGGATAACGCTCGGGAACGGGGCGTAGCCCATGTGCTTGAAGATGCTCGGGCTGTCGGCTTGGGCCGCCGACCAGACGAACGGATAGTTGATTTGGAAGGCGGCGCCTCCGTGCTCCCAGGCGGTCTCAGAGGTTCCTTCCTGCGCCACGTTGAGTCCCGGATCCGCGGCGGGCGAGTCAGCCAGCCGCCGCATGATCCGCGCCGCGGTAGCGGACGTGTGATTGACGATGATCGTGTCGTTGGGACCGAGAATGCCGCCGCCGGCTGAGTTGACGAGCGAGTTGAACCAGACGGTCAGCCCTTCGTACTTGGAGCCCTGTTCCTCGATGTAGTGCGGCTTACCCTTCTTGGCCAGTTGGATCGCGTCATTGATCATCTGATCCCAGGTCTTGGGCGGGCTCGGAACCAGGTCCTTGCGGTACCAGAGCAACTCGGTGTTGGAGTTGAGCGGCGCGGCGTAGAGCTTGCCGTCCCAGGTCGCCGTTTTCAGCGGGCCGGGGAGCACGCCTCTGCTGACGGCGGCCGCGTTGGCGCCGGTCCAGGGTCGGATCCACTTGGCGGTCGCGAACTCGGCCGTCCAGTCGACATCCATCGCGAGGATGTCAATCGAGGAGTCTCCGGCGGCAAGGCGACGAACGAGCGAAATTCGCTGCTGGTCAGAGGAGGTCGAGAGGAAGTTGATCTTGATCTGGTATTTGCCACCCGAGGCCTTGGAGCAGTTCGCGGCAGCGGTCGCGAATGAGCCCGAGGGCTCGGGGAACACGTACCAGTTGAGCGTCACCGGCCCGCTCCCGGAAGAGCCGCCGCATGCGGAAAGCACCAACGCCGTCGCGACGGCAGCGAGACCGGTCCGGGCTCCCCTACTCACGCATCCACCGCAGTTCGAGCATCCTCGTCACGGCTATCTGTGTTTACCCAGCGACTCGCCTGCCCAAAACGCGATCTTCAAGGGCCCAACGGGAGGGGTGTCTAAGCGTCAGAGTGGGCGATGAAGTGCACAACTGTCCCAGTCAAATGGGGACAAAAGCGTTCGAAGGCGGCGGTCGTTGTCGAGGTAGTCGCGATTGAGGTGCCGGCCGATGACGACTGCCGCCACGACTTGGGCACCTGCCGCCTTCAACGCGGCCGCCGCACTTCGGGCGTTGGCGCCGGTGGTCCACGTGTCGTCGATCAGCAGCACAGTCGCGCCGCTCAGATCCCGCACGGCCTCGAACTTGCGCGCACTGAACCGTCGCGGCCCGACCGTTGCCGTCGAACGACGCAAAAGTCGTTCATGGCGATCGCACGTTGGGCCGGTGAGTTCGCCGACGATCCGGTGCAATGGATGGGAGCGGTCACGCTCGCGGGTGCTCGATGGGACCGTGGTCACCAGCTCGAGGCCCTCCGTTCCGGCCGCAAGCGCGACGCATCGCTCGTGGACTGCAAGATATCGCCAGAGCACGGCCGCGAGCTCGATTTCGAAGCGCCGCGCTACGACCGTCGGCGGGCGCTTGTAACCCGCCAGTGCATGGTGAAGCTGCTCGTGGGCGACGCTGTATGAGATCGGTGCTACAGCATCAAGCCAGTCATCGGCATGGGCACACCCGTAGCAGCGACGGTGCCCTGCAGTCAGGTCGAAGCAGATCTCGCAGACGGCCGGACCCGGCTGGGGGCCGAGCATGAAGTTCCCATACAGGGCGGTGAGCTCGGCGACCTGCGGCATCGGGCGGGTCTAGTGGGCTCCCCCGAAACGTTTTGCCGGGAAGGGCGAGTCCCGGGGGCCGTCAGGCACGGACGCAGGATCCAGCCGGATGACTCGGGGACGTCCCGGCCGTCGGCGAGGCTGGATGCCGAGCGGGCCGTCCCCGAGGCAGCAGCGCTGCACGAGGATCCGAGGACACAGCCTGGCGGTCATCCGGGGCCGCCATAACCGGTGAAATGTTTTGGTGGGGTCCACTAAGCCAGAAGCTCGTCCGTCGACCTGAGGTGTTCGATCATCGAGGTGATCTCGACCGGTTCCCGAAACACCCGTACCCCTGGCCGGCTGGCCAGCGTCTGGGCCCACGTCTGCGTGAGCAGAGGCTCGGCGAGGAACACCGGGCGGCCATGCGCCAGCGCAAGACGGGCCTGGACCCGAGCGCCGCTCGTGTGAGAGGCCTCGACGATCACGGTCCCAAGCGTCAGGCCAGACATGACCGCGTTGCGCATGGGGAAGTTGTTCCGGCTCGGGCGCGTCTGCGGCCAGAACTGCGATATGACCGCCCCGGTGGCTGCGATCGTCTCCTGCAGCTCGGCGTTCTGGAGCGGATAGCTGTGGCAGAGGCCGGTGCCGATCACCGCTACCGTTCGCTTGTTCTTGGCGAGCGTTGTGATGTGAGCTGCGGCGTCTATCCCGGCTGCCAGCCCTGACACGACCGTGTATGCGTTGCCCGCAAGGTGGTCTGCGATCGCCTCGGCTCGTGCGACACCGTCCGACGACGGATTTCGACTGCCGATTACGGCGAGCGCGCGCTGGTCGCGGCGCTCGAGCCGGCCTGCGAGAAACAGCACCGGCGGGCGGTCGTGAACCGCGCGCAGGTGCTGCGGATATGCGGGATCGAGCACGGTCAGCGTCTTGATCCCGTCCGCCTGCCAGGCCGCGATATCCGTTGCGGCTTGCTCGATCAGCTCATCCTGGTCGTGTGGGGGCAGGAGTCTCGTCTGATGGTGGTCGGTCTGCATCAGCTCGCGCTCGAGCGCGGGGATGGCGCTGCCGCAGTTCTCGACCATCTCTGAATAGACCGGCCCCGGCCGCCGACCGACTCGCAGCAGCGCGACGACTGCGGCGGTCTCGGGCTCTGTCATCCCGCGATTGCCGCGAGAACGCTCAGCTTTGGCGCTCGGGCTCGGCTGGGATCTCGTGGACCGTGTGGTCGGTGTCGGGCTCGGGAGCCGTGTTGACCTGGGCTTCGGTGGGCGTGGGCACAGGCGGAGCGTGGTCGTCCGCGAGACCCGTGTGCGCGCCGGTCTCCTCAAAGGCAGGCTCGTCGTCAGAAGCGATCTGCCGGTCGGGCTTTGGCGTGTCGTCGCGGTCATCGTGTTCGCCATTGATGGCGGCCCGGAAATCACGTAGACCGCTGCCCAGCGTGCGGGCCATCTCCGGCAATCGCTTGGGGCCGAGCACGAGCAGCGCTACTACCAGCACGAACAGCAGGTGGGTGGGCTGCAGGATGTCGCCGATCACTGTTGCTGAGGGTAGCTCGAACGCGCCCGATCGGCCAGCTAATTGGCTGTATTTCCCAACGGGCGGTCATCGCAATCGAGTGCCGTGTCGCGGCCGCTGGGCGGGATGCCCGCCTACCATCACCGACAGCCGGCGGCTGCTGGCGGGCGCGTAGGGGTAGTCGCCGGTCGGCAGCGACGCGATTTGAAACCAGAACACGCGGTGCACGCTGGGGTCGCCGAGGCCAAACGTGTAGGTGGTTGTAAAGCGGCCGTTGCCGCCGACGTGCTCTTCGACGCCGTAGGTGGTCTTCGCAGAGCCCTCTCCGATCCGCAGGCGCACGAGCGCGCCGCCGGCCGGGAGGTAGCCTCCCTTTAGCTTGCCGACCAGCCGCACGGTGCCGCCCCAGGGCACCCTGCGGGGCGAGACGCTGAGCAGCTTTATCTTTGCGGGGACGATCAGGTTGACCTGGGCGGAGATCGAGGCCAGGGTTGTGGGCCCGCCGCCGTAGACGGCTTCGACCAGGCGCGAGGGCCCGGCGGGCAGGGTGGCGCTCCAGGTCCCGTTGGCGGCGGTCGTTACCCGCGCGGCGGTCCTGAAGCGCTCCAGTCCGTTGTCGGGTGCGGTGCGCACCTGCACGGTCTGATCGGCGAGCGCGTCACCGGTGTAGGTCCCCAGCCAGCCGCTGACGGTCGCGGTGTGGCCGTGTTTGACGCGCAGCTTGGCGGAGTTCTTGACATGCGGGAGCAGGACGACGCGTTCGCGCTTATGCCGGGTGATCCAGACCGTCTTGCCCTGGCGGTGCACGGCGACGCGCTCGGCCACACGCTTTAGCTTGGTGCGGGGATGACAGCGGGTGACGGTCTTGGTCTTTACGCGCGCGGGTCGCTTGATCTTCACCGGCTTGTGGTGGCGGCGCACCGTGACCCACCGCACGGGGAGCTTGACCCGCTCTTTGACGTGCTTGCAGCGCAGCGCATCGACGATATGACCAAAGGTGATCGCGCTCACGGTGGGATCGCCGATCTTCATGCTCCACGTGGCGGGGGCAGACCAGCCGTGGTTGCCCGCCGGATCGACGGCGTTGTTGGCCGCCGAGCACTGAACCTGGTGCTCGCCGATGCCGCTGACCGGCACCTGGGCGCTACTGGCCGTATACCACTGGTCAGGCGCACCGTCGACCGAGCAGGAGATCCCCTCCACGCCCGACGGGCCGGCGCTCGCGGTGGCGGTCACATACTGCGTGCCCGCGGTCGATGGCGCGTCAGCCGGTCCCGACAGCGAGACGGTGGGCTGCTGGTTATCGACATAGACCGTCTGGTAGTAGTCGACGGTCTCCCCGGCCGCATCCCAGGCGCCGATGTGAATCTGCTCCGGGCCGTCGGCAAAGCCCTGCGTGGCCACCGGATCGCTGACCGGGGCCGCCGCGCACTGATGCCAGGTCGCCGGATTCCTGCGCCGAGGTCGTTCCCGGCAGCGACTGGGCACCGAAGTCCGCTACCAGCCCGCACAGCCCCGACGGCGAGTCGCCGTAGAACCCCAGGTTCCAGGTCCCCCGGATCCACCCTTGCGCCTGCCAAAGCCCGCCCGGCGCCGACAGCCACGGTCCCGACGTCTCATGGACCGACAGCACGATCGGCCCGGCATCTACGAGAGCCTGCTGGCCGCTGGGGCTGCACGTCGGCTTGCCGCACACCACCAGAAACCCGAAATCGCTGGACGAGAACGGCCCAAACGAATACTGCCTGTTCACGTTGTAGGGGATGTTCCAGCTTCCTCCCTGCCAGTAGAAGTCGCCTCCGTACTGACCGCCGCTGCGGCGTTTACGCCATATGTCTGAAGCTGAACCGTCGCGCCAACAATCACCATATCCGCGGGAGCGACCGCCTGCCAGATCCCGCCCTGGCCCTGCGAGTTCCAGACTCGAATCGGTGTTGATTTGAAGAGCACCCCCGGGGCATTGGTCCACCAGGTTGAACTGGTCGGCGGTGGAGAGCTGAAAAACGAGGTTTGGCTGTGGGCCACACGAAGTGACCGTCTCGTCTGCGAGCGCCGCCGCTCGGGAAGCCCAGGGCGACCAGCAGGGAAACCACCAGCAGAACCAAAGCCACGCAGCACGCGCCCGCGACGCCGGCTTCGGCCTAAGCGATCGCCGTGCGTCATGCCCTTCTCACGGCTGCGGACAGATCACCGCGACATTGACCGGCGTGCCCGGGGCCGACAGCAAGACCAGCACACCCGCAGGGCGACTGCCTGTGGGGAGAACCATCGCGCTCGCATCCGAAGTCAGCGTCGACCCGTACTGGACAGTGGCAAGCGCAAAACACGAGCGCGGCATCTGCCGGCCCCAACTGACCGATCCCACCTGGCGCTGGCCCTAGATGTTCCAGTTCACGGTGTGGGCCCGCGGCCGCGACGCGATCACCGTCCCGATCCCGCTGATCTTCGCCCAATCGCGCACATAACCAGCGATCGAATTGCGCTGAAACTTATTTGGCGAGATCGAATGAGGCTTGATCTGGCGAGCGCCGACGCTGTTCGCCGGCAAACTGATCGCGGCGTAGCTGGTCCCGCCCAGGGCAATGAACAGCGCCGCAAGTGCGATCGCGTTGTGCCGGGCGAAGTTTACGAGTCGGGTCATGGTTCTCCTTGCGTCGCTAGCTTGTGCCCACTCCATGCCCAGGGCCCAAGGCGCCTTTGGCGCCAAAAGCTGGCTGGGGTTGAGGCGCTGCGTTGTGATTGGCGCTTGACCCGGCCGAGGTAGGCGCTGACGAAGACGATTCCGAAATGGAGGACTGCGCTGGATTTGTTGGTTCGACAGGGGTCGTGGAAGTGACCGCGCTCGTGGATTCCGGCGAGCTGGCGGATTCCACCGGACTCGTCGACTGCGCAGGTTGTGCGATCGCGGCTGACGACTGCGCTTGTCGCCGTTGGCGAGCCGCTGCGCGGGCCCGGTCGCGTCGGGCAAGACGGACCCGTCGGCGCTGCGCAGCCTCACGCCGCTGACCACGGAGAGCACGCTTGAGTACGCGGTCACCGGCCGCGGCTCGGGCATACAACGCGGGTTCAATAAAGCTCGACGAGGCGACCCGGCTTCGCCCGGTGCGCGCTGCGGGTGACCCGCGCCCTGACGATCTCTGCCCTCCGGCTACGAGCAGCAGCACTAGGACGACAACCACAGTGGCAGCCAGCGCCGCCTATCGAGACCACACGGCGCTGCTTCAACAGCCGCGGGCGCCTCGGTTCGGGCGTACGTGAACTCCGATCCGGTGGAGGCGCTTGCACTGCGTCCTGGACCGACGCCGAGCTCTCTCCCCAGAAATCGTCGGCGGTCGGTGGGAGGGCGGTCGCGCTCGCCGGTCCGTCCTCTGACCTTCCGAAGGGGATCAGCTCCTCGCGGGGGCCCAGCCAATCTCGCGGCAGCCGGACGACATTGTCGTCGAGAAGACCTTCCCTGGTGCCGCCGTCCGTCGTATCCACGCGGTTTGCAGACCTTTTCTTGTGACTCGACGCGAACGCGTCCTCTCTCCGCGCTATTATACGCCTGAATTGGTACCAGTTTGTCTCAATTAGAAAAGGAAATTGTGGCTCAGAGCGATCCTGAGGAGTCGTATCTGACGGTCGCCGAGGTTGCAGCGACGCTCAAGCTCAACCAGCAGACCGTCCGAAATTGGATCGATCAGGGTTCCCTGCCGGCGCTGCGGGTCGGGCGTCGCGTGCGAATCAAGCGCTCTGACTTCGAACGCATCCTCAAGCAGAGCTACAGCGGGAGCGCCTCGGCGTCCGGCAGCACAGGGCCCAGTGCCGATGACTTCTGGGGCGGAGAGCCCGTTGGGCTTGCCGAGCCGGCTCAGATGGCGCCCGCGACCGACGCAATCAACGCCCCCACTGAGCCCAAGGACGGTAACTGGTGAGCTTTGGCGACGAGCTGGACCGTCAGCGCGCTCAGATCATGCGCGCCGTGCGACACGCGAGCGAGGGCTGGGCCAACGCGATGCGGGCTCACAAGCTCGCTCCCCCGGATGCGGGGTTTGCCGGCCGCTTGCGCGCACTATCTGAGGCTGCCGCCGCCGAGCAGGTCGCGTGGGAGCACGCCCACGCGGCCGGGCTGCTGTGGCGCCCGGTGCCGGGCGCAGAGCACGCGGCGCCGCCTTACGAGCTGCGGCCCGACACAGGCCGGCGCGGGCCTGGCGAGCTATGGGTGCGCTTCGACGCGGCGGTCGCGGGACTAAATCAGGCGATCACGGGGTCTGACGCAGCCAGGGTCGCCGACGCCTTCGGCGAGATGGCAGAGGCGGCCGGGGCGCTGGCGGACGCCGTCGCACGAGAGGATGCCGCGGCCGAGCCAGCCCGCGCCCGAGGAGCAGCGTGACGGCGCCCCATAGTCTACGAGCAGCGAGCGGACGCGAGCCTTCGTCCACGAGCAGCGACGTAGTCGGGCTACCGCTCGGCGAGCGTCGTGACCACGGCCTCGTAGACCCCGGCCCCGTAGCGCTCCTCGGCTACCCGCACCCGCGCGCGCCCGGATGCATCGGCCTCGAGCGTCAGGTCGCGCTCGAGCGCGTTTGCCACCAGCCAGAAGTTGCCGACGACCGATGCCGCGTCCATGTCCTCGCGCGAGTCGCCCACGGCGATGCAGTCCTCAGGCACATAGCCGCGCGCCTGCATGTGCCGGGCGATCCCGCGCGCCTTGGAGGCGCCTGCCGGGATCAGGTGGTAGGCGTGCACGACCGGCAGTCCGGGCATCTGCTCGCTGGCCGCCCGCACCACGCCGTTGTCGACGAGACGCAGCCAGGCAAACCCATCGTCCGAGAGCATCGCGTTGGCCTGCACCAGATCGACATTGCCGCGGAACAGGTGCGAGACATCACGATCGATCGCCCACGGCGTGTGGTACTCGAGGTGGCCGGCGTAATGCTCCAGCAGTAGGGCCGGTGCGCCCGACGCCTCGATCTGGTCAAAGATCGAGCCCGCCTCAGCAGACGGGACCAGCCCATCGGTGAGCCATTCGAGCTCGCCGTCGAGCACCAGGCCACAGCCGAGCTCGAAGATGAACGACGATGATCCGATGATCCGCGCCGCTTCGAAGACGCTCGTTTGCTTGCGGCCCGAGTAGATCACGACTTCGGCGCTCACCCGGGCACATGCCTCCAGCGCGCGTACGCCCAGCAGGCTGAAGCCGCCGTCGGCGCCTGTCACCAGTGAGGCATCCGGCCCCAACAGCGTGCCGTCGAGGTCTACGTACAGGCAGCGCATTGCGCGGGCGACCGTAGCAGCGGGTCCCACCCAACACGGGTCGCAGAGGAGAACCGCCGCCATACTGAGACCTGACGTGGCCGCCGTCCGTGAAACTGAGCCCTGGGAAAAGCTGCTGCGCAGCGGCCACGAGGACGAGCGGCTCGTTCACGACGACGTCTACGGAGCGCGCCCGGCGCGCACCGTCTCGATCCCCGACGACCTCGACTGGCGCGTAACCGGAGCACTGCACGACGCCGGCATCGAGCGGCTCTACGAGCACCAGGCGCAGGCGCTTGCGCTCGCCTTCGACGGACCGACGATCATCACCACGGGAACAGCCTCGGGCAAATCGCTCTGCTTTCAGCTACCGACCCTCGAGGTCCTGTGCTCGGACCCCACCGCGCGCGCCCTGTATCTCTATCCCACCAAGGCGCTGGCGCAGGATCAGGCCCGGGCCCTGCACCGATTCGGATTGCAAAAGGCGATCCGGCCGGCGATCTATGACGGAGACACCCCACGCGCCGAGCGGGCCGCGATTCGCAAGCGCAGCAATCTTGTCCTCACCAATCCGGACATGCTGCACGTGGGGATCCTTCCGCACCACGCCGCCTGGGACGACCTGCTGTCAAACCTGGCATTCGTGGTCGTCGACGAGGCGCACGTCTACAGGGGCGTATTCGGCTCGCACGTGGGCAACGTGCTGCGTCGGCTGCGCCGGGCCGCCGCGATTCACGGGACCGCGCCGCGGTTCCTGCTCGCCAGCGCGACGATCGCCAACCCCGTCGAGCTTGCCGAGCGGCTCACGGGCCTCGACGGCTTTCACCTTGTCGATCGCGACTCGGCGCCGAAGGCGACCCGTCGGGTGGCCATGTGGAATCCACCGCTGCTCGATGAGCAACTCGGCGTGCGCGCATCGGCGTTGTACGAGGCCGCTGAGGTGTTCTCAGAGCTCGTCTCGAGCGGCGCGCGGACGATCTGCTTCATGAAGTCGCGCAAGGGCGTCGAGCTGATCCTGCGCCACGCCACGGCCCGCCTCGAGCCCGAGCTCGCTGATCGCATCTCGCCCTACCGCGCGGGCTACACGTCGGCCCAGCGCCACGAGATCGAGCGCCGTCTGGCGGCAGGCGAGCTGTTGGGAGTGGTCGCGACGGACGCGTTGGAGCTGGGGATCGACATCGGTGAGCTCGACGCGGCGGTGTGCGTGACGTTTCCCGGGACGGTCGCCAGCCTGCGCCAGATGTGGGGGCGGGCAGGCCGCCGCGGACGCGGTCTGGCGGTCTACATCGCCGGCGAGGATGCGCTCGACCAGTTCTTCTGCCGCCACCCAGACGACTTTCTCGGCCGCCCGGTGGAGGCGGCCATTCTCGACCCCGACAGCAGCGAGATATACGCCGAGCACCTGCTGTGCGCAGCCCATGAAGCGCCGCTGACAAGCGCCGATGAGGCGATCCTGGGGCCACAGTGGCATGCGCACGCGCAGGCGCTGGCCGAGGCGGGGTTGCTGCGCGAGCGCGCAACCGGCTTTGTGCCCAAGCGCGCCGACGACTACCCCGCGGCGCGCGTGGCGCTGCGCTCGGCGTCGGCTGACAGCTTTGTCCTGATCGATGCGGCCTCCGGCGAGGTGCTGGGCACGATCGAGGCCGGCCGCGCCTATTCGACCGTCCACGAAGGCGCCGTCTACCTCCATCTCGGCCGCTCCTACAGCGTGCTTGACCTCGACCTCGGCGCTCGCCGTGCGTTGCTGGAGCCGTTCGACGGCGATTACTTCACCCAGACCAAGCGCGAGAGCATGACCTACATCGAGCGCCTGATCGAGCGGCGCCAGACCAGGGGGGTGACGCTGTCGTTTGGCTCGGTCGTGTACTCGGAGGTGGTGCTCGGTTACCAGCGCAAGCGCCTTCAGGACCACGAGGTGATCGACTTCCAGACGCTCGACCTGCCGACCGTTGAGTTCCCCACCAAGGCGCTGTGGTACGAGCTCGACGAGCTGATCGGCGCAGAGCCGTTCCCGCCCGCGCGGCTGCTCGGCTCTCTGCACGCGCTCGAACACGGGCAGATCGCGGTCCTGCCGCTGATCGCGATGTGCGACCGCTGGGACATTGGCGGCCTCTCGACCAACGCGCACCCGCAGACCGCCGGCCCGACGATCTTCATCTACGAAGGCCATGCCGGCGGAGTGGGGATCACCCGCCGGGGCTATGACCAGTTCGAGCGGCTCGTGACCGATGCGCAGCGGCTGATCGGCGAATGCCAGTGCCGCGACGGCTGCCCCTCATGTGTCCAGTCGCCCAAGTGCGGCAACCTCAATGAGCCCCTTTCCAAGCGAGGCGCACTCGAACTGCTGTACCGGATGACGGCCGCGGCTACCTGAACGCTCGCGCTGTCTGCGACCCGCCTTGGCCTGCCGGACGCGGACCGGTAGCATCGCCCGGCCAAGGCGAGATAGCTCAGTTGGTAGAGCACACGACTGAAAATCGTGGTGTCCCCAGTTCGATTCTGGGTCTCGCCATCGCTTGCCTCTTTGGCATCCGTGCCGTGACTGGGGACATCGTCCGGACAGTTCGATTCTGGGTCTCGCCATTGCTTGCCTCTTTGGCATCCGTGCCGTGACTGGGGACATCGTCCGGACAGTTCGATTCTGGGTCTCGCCATCGCTTGCCTCTTTGGCATCCGTGCGTGACTGGGGACATCGTCCGGACAGTTCGATTCTGGGTCTTGCCATCGGCTGAAACTTCCGTAAACACGGGGGTTTCGTCGTTCAGGACAAGCGGTGGGCGCAACCGCAGAGTGGCGCATGTCAGCAGCCATGTCAGCACCGGCGCGATCATGATCGTGATGACGACGATGCGCACCGTCCCCGGCTGCCCGCGCGACGTTGTCCGCGACGGCCGCTGCCGCGAGCACCAGCGCCCGAAACAACGGCCGGGCTCGACGCGACAGTGGCGCCGGCAGCGAGCCCGAGCGATCGAGCGCGACCGTGGCATCTGCTGGATCTGCGGACTCCCGGGTGCCGACTCCGGAGACCACGTGATCCGCGAGCGTGATGGCGGCGGCGAACGACCTCGCCAACAACAAAGCCGCGCATCTGGTCTCTAACCAGCACCGCGGCTGACTACAGACTCGGAGGACGCGGGACCCAGCTGGTCACAGATTGCCCGCGCCGTGCCTGGCCTGATCTCGCGGTGCCGCGGGACCGAAGCGATTGTGCCGCCGCTCGGACTCGCCAGCCACACATCATGCGAGCGGCCGTGATGGTGGAACACGGCGCCGTGCTGGCGCAGCCAGCGCTCGAGCGCGCGGCGCTTCAACCTAACGGTGAAGCAATGCGAACAGCGGCTCGATCACCCGCGCCTGCAGCGTAAGCGCGACGCGCTCGGCACCAGTGGGCATGTGCGCCAGGTCGTGGGCCGCGTCGACGAGATTCCAGAACGCCTCGGACTCGTCTCGTCCCTGCGAGATCGCCTCGGGCATCTCAGCGAACTGAGCCGTGACCCAACCGTCCGGGTTGGTCTCGTACCGAACGTTCAGAGCATGCGGGTGCGCGGCCTGCAGGCCAGGGTGGTCAGCGATCTCGGGCATCACAGACAAGGATATTGATCCGCCGTACCGCGGCGTCGAGTGGATAGGTTCGCGCTTCACGTAGAACGCCCCCGCGCCGGCGGCTGCCGGACGTGAGGGCACAACCCTGAAAATCGTGGTGTCCCCAGTTCGATTCTGGGTCTCGCCATCGCTTGTGTCTTTGGCAATTCGACGGAGCCCTTAGCTCTGTGTGGTTGAATCGCCGCGCCGCTCTCGCTGGGCGCGCGCGAGTCGTCCGCCGGCGGCGCTCAGCAGCATCCCGATGATCGCGGTGATCACCGCAACGAATGGTGGGAAGCTGCCGAGCGAGACCGTGGCGTGGGTCCCGGCGAGCGCGTGGACGACGAGCAGTGCGGTCCCGTAGATCGCGCCGCCGAAGAAGCCGCGATCGGCGCCGCCCCAGCCGTCGCGGTGCTCGAAGCCGGCGAGGAAGCCACCGATCGCCGCCACCGCTCCGACCGCCCAGTAGGCGCCGCTGGAGACGCCGAGCAGAATTCCTGCGAGTGCCCCGAGTAGCGCCGGCACAACCCCTCCCAACAGTATCTGGGCGGGGCGGGAACGGTCACGAAACAGCACGGGCGTAGGCATCGCTTCCGCTCTATCGGTGGGTGGTGCGATCCGGATTCACGAGCTGAGTGGACCCGATCCACCACCGGGCGGGCGTCTGCAACGACGTGGGGGTTGGTGGCGCGAAGCCGTGCAGGTAGGCATTGAACGCTTCGAGCATCAGCTCCTGAGGGGCTTCTTCGTGAGGCCCCTACCCCTGGGCGCATCAGCCCAGAACGCCTCACGCTGGCGCGCGACCATCTCGTGCAGCTCGGCAATCACGGTGGCGTCGTTGCCGCTGGAGCCGGAGCGGGTCTCGACGATGGCCATTGCGTCCTGCTCTCTTGCTTGAACTTCAGGCATCAAGCTCCGTAGCTGCCCGCTCGAATGGCCCGCGGCGGAGCCACCAGCGCGCGTGGTCCAGCAGGCGCTCAATCGGGTAGCGGTCGGGATCGGCGAGGAGCAGCCGGGCGTACTCGTCGGACATCGTGGACAAGATGCGGGCGCTCAGCTCCGCATCTGGCATTTCGGGGCTGAGGTCTACCAGCGGCTGAACCGCCTGCGCGAGCCGCGCAAGCGCAGTGGCGCGTCCGGCGGCCAGGGTCCGGCGCAGCGCTGGCGGCGCACCCTTGGCCGGCATCAGCATCAGCCTCCAGGTAGTCGGCTGGCTGACGACGGCGTGCAGATAGGCGTCGAGCGCCTCAAGCATCAGCTCGCGCGGCTCGCCCTGGTCCAGCGGCGCCAGTGCAGTCTCGGAGAACTGCGCTAGCGCGCGGGCGGTCTCGCGTTCGATCACCGCCTCCAGCAGCTCCTGGAGATCCTTGAAGTGCAGGTAGACGGTGGCCCGTGTGACTCCAGCCGCGGCGGAGATGGCTTCGATCGAGATGCCATGGAAGCCGCGCTCGCCGAGCAGCCGTGCCGTCACATCGAGCAGCTGCTCTCGCCGCCCGGCGGCGGTCAGTCGAGCGCCCCGTTTGGGTTGCACGCGCACGTCGAGATAGCCTATCGTACTGACGCGTCCGTAACTTACGGAGCCGTCAGTAGATCGAGGATGTGGAGAGTGATGCGATGAAAGTCGTCGCGTGCCGCGCGGCTCAGCTGGAGGTGACCGACATTCCTCCGCAGGAGCCTGAGAAGGGGCAGGTCGCGCTGCGGGTCCTGCGCTGCGGGATCTGTGGGTCCGACCTTCATGCCCGCCAGCACTGCGACGACCTAGCCCCCGTGCTGGCCGAGATCGGCTACCACGACTTCATGCGCTCTGACCAGAACGTCGTGTTGGGGCACGAGTTCTGCGGCGAAGTGGCGGAGTACGGCCCCGGCTGCCGCAGGCGCGTTCCAACGGGAGCTCACGTGGTGGCGCTGCCAATACTCAGGCGCGCGGGCAAGCCCCACGCCACCGGCCTCTCGGCTGCCGCCCCGGGCGCCTACGCCGAGCAGGTGCTGGTGGAGGAGTCGCTGATGATGCCCGTCCCAAACGGCCTGGGTCCCGAGTTCAGCGCGCTCAGCGAGCCGATGGCGATCGGCTGGCACGCAGTCCGCCGCAGTGAGATATCCAAGCGCGACGTGGCGATCGTGATCGGCTGCGGTCCGATTGGCCTGGCCATCGTCTGCGTGCTGAAGGCCCGCGGAGTCCGCGCGATCGTGGCGAGCGACCTCTCCGCCGCGCGGCGTGACTTGGCCTCGCGCTGCGGCGCGCATGTCGTCGTCGACCCCGAGCAGCAGTCACCGTACCAAGCTGGCGATCGTGGCCACTTGAACACGCTTCCCGAGGCCGTCGAGCTGGCGATCTCGACCACGGAGAATCTCCGGCGCCTGCCCATTCCATGGCAGCACACGTGGCGCGCGATCGACACGCTCGGGATCAAGCCCAAGCGACCGGTGATCTTCGAGTGCGTCGGGGTGCCGGGGATTCTCGACGGTGTGATCGCCTCGGCGCCGCTGTTCTCACGCGTGATCGGGGTCGGCGTGTGCATGGGGGAGGACCGCATCCGCCCGTCGATGGCGATCAACAAGGAGATCGACCTGCGGTTCGTCGTCGGGTACACGCCGCTGGAGTTCCGCGACACGCTGCACATGCTCGCCGAGGGCAAGATCGATGCGGCGCCGCTCGTCACCGGAGTGGTCGGTCTTCCTGGCGTCGCTGCAGCCTTCGATGCTCTGGCTAGCCCCAACGAGCACGCCAAGATCCTGATCGATCCACAGAGCAGCGCCACCTTGCCTACGGCGCCGGTGGGGGTTTCGAAATGACCGAAGCTCAGACATCCGCCACCGTCATTGCGGCCGCCCGCGGACGCAACCCGTTCGACCAAAGCCGGGTGGTGCTCGGCCGTGACGGGATTTCGCGCTATACGGATCTGCCCGACTCGCTCGTTCAGATGCTCCGCGCCAGCGTCGAACGGGATCCGAGCGCCAGGGCGATTTCGGAGGTCGGCGGAGAGACTCTCACCTACGGGGAGCTGTGGGAGCGGGCGGCACGCGTGGCGGGCGGCCTCAGGGCTGCTGGACTTCAGCCGGGTGACCGGGCGGCGATCCTGCTGCCCAACGGCGTCGAGTGGGTGCTGGCGTTCTGGGGAGTGCAGCTGGCCGGCATCATCGCCGTGCCGGTCAACACCCGCTTCAAGGAGCCCGAGGTTGAGTACGTGATTTCGGACTCCGGCGCGCGGCACGTGTTCCGGCACCGCGAGGCGCTGCCGGACGGCGAGCCGGTGACCGTCGAGGACCTGCAGCCGGACGACCTGGCCGCGCTCTTCTACACCAGCGGCACGACCGGTTTCCCCAAGGGCGCGATGACCTCGCACGCCAACTTCCTGGCCAACGTCGAGAACGCCCTGCGATGCGTGGGCATCGACCGCGCCGAGGGCTCCGAGCTGGCGACGCTGATCAACGTGCCGCTGTTCCACGTCACCGGCTGCAACAGCCAGCTGCTGGTGATGGCTGCGCTCGGCGGTCGCGCGTTCATCCTGGCAAATGCCCTCGACATCGAGGGATTCCTGGAGACGGTGACCCGGGAGCGGATCCAGATGCTCACCTCAGTTCCGGCGATCTACCACGCCCTCATCCGGCATCCGCGCTTCGCCCAGACCGACTTGGGTCACGTCCGCTGGGTCTCCTACGGCGGCGCGCCGATTGCCGCCAGCGCGGTGCACGCGATCATGAAGGCCTTCCCTGGAGCGCGGGTCGGTAACGGGTTCGGCTTGACCGAGACCTCGTCGTTGACTTCATTCTTGCCCCACGACGACGCCGCCGCGCACGCCGACTCCGTCGGCTTTGCGATGCCGGTGGTCGACCTGGCGCTGCATGAGCCCGACCCTGCGAGTGGGGTGGGCGAGCTGCTCGTGCGCGGGCAGAACGTCGTGCAGGGCTACTGGAACAAGCCCGGCGCCACCGCCGAGACTTTCGTGGAGGGCTGGCTTCACACCGGCGATCTCGCGCGGATCGATGAAGAGGGCCTGCTCTACGTCGTCGACCGGGCCAAGGACATGATCAACCGCGGCGGCGAAAACGTCTACTCGATCGAGGTGGAGTCGGCGCTGGCGGGAGCGCCGGGGGTGCTCGAGACGGCCGTCCTGCCCGTGCCGGACGAGATGATGGGCGAGAAGGTCGGCGCGGTGATCGTGCCGGGCCCCGAGTTCGACCGTGACGCCGTGATTGCCCACGTGCGCGAGCGAATCGCGGATTTCAAGGTTCCGCAGTACGTGGTCGTGCGCGAGGAGCCGCTGCCGCGCAACGCGGGAGGCAAGGTGCTCAAAGGACAGCTGCGAGAGGACACCGAATGGGGCGAGCCGCTGCGATAGCTCACACGGAGCGAGCAACCACCGAACAAGGAGCGTAGGCATGGCAACCGTCGACGTGAGGCAACTGGACATCACCAAGACGAACATCGCAGTGCAGGAGCTGATCGAGGTCACCGAGAACCCGCGCCACCGATATCTCCTGCAGGCCTACGATCGCCACCGCAACCTGGAGCACGCAGGCCGCTACGAGGAGATCTTCGCGCCGGAGATGACGGTCGAGCACCCGGTGTATCGCTTCAACCTGATTGGTCAGCCGCCGATGCACCTCGAGGGCCGCGAGCAGGTAGAGCCGCTTTACGTCTACTGGGCGCAGACCAACCAGTCGGTGTTCTATAACGAGGCTGAGACCGTGGCGGTCGGGGACTGGATGGTGGTCAGCACGATGGTCGGCTACCAGCAGCTAATGGGCTCCGACCTAGCCGCCGGCGGCCAGGAAGTCGACCCCGACGCCATGTACCTGCTCCGCGGCAGGGTGGCGATGATCTGGCCCTATGACGAGCGCGGCCGCCTCGTCGGCGAGAACGTGTGGGAATACGACCCCTCCGAGCATGACCTGATCAAGCTCGACCCCAACGAGGTCCTCACCACCGAGCAAGCCGCTGAGCTGCTCGATCCCTACATCAAGCCGCTGCCGCCCTTCGACGAGAGCATGCTGCCCCGCTCGCGGTAAGCCATTCGAGCAGCCAGGTCCGGGCGCGTTTCGTGGAGGATCCGCACCACCTGCTCGGATCGTCCACGGTTGTCCCGCTGGCGGCGCATTTCGTGGAGGATCAGCGCGCGGCCCCGGGGATTTCCACGTTTTGTCGTCTCGCTCCCCCGGCACGGTGCGGAATCCTTGACAGACAACAGACCCGCGCCTTGTAACAAAGCTCCGCTCCGCCCGCAGACGCGCCAACCACGCTGAAGCCCGGAGCGGCGCGGCCCGTCACGCCAGCATCGCGTATGTTCCCGGCCACCTCGAGAATCAGCGGACGGGAGCGTGAACTGATGGCCAAGCCGTTCAAGGGCGTTGTCAACGTGGACGTGACGGAATCGGTTCCGGACTGGGGGCCCTACACGCAGCCGATCGCGCCAGAGGGGACGCCGAGCATTCTGTACATCGTGCTCGACGACGTGGGCTTCTCGGCGATGGAGCCGTTCGGTGGTCTGATCGAGACTCCGAACATCAACCGGATCGCCGAACGTGGGCTCACCTACACCAACTTCCATACGACCGCGCTGTGCTCACCTACGCGCTCGTGCCTGATGACCGGTCGCAACCACACGACCAACGGGATGGGGACGATCACCGAGGCCGCCTCGGGCTTTCCGAGCTCCAACGGCCACATCCCGTTCGAGTGCGGGACGATCGCCGAGGTGCTCGGCGAGCGGGGCTGGAACACCTACATGACCGGCAAGTGGCACCTCACCCCCGAGGACGAGATGAACCTCGCCTCGGTCAAGAGCCAGTGGCCGGTCGGGCGGGGATTCGAGCGCTTCTACGGCTTCCTGGGGGCCGAGACCAACCAGTGGTATCCCGACCTCGTCTACGACAACCACCCGGTCCAGCAGCCAAAGCTCCCCGAGGAGGGATACCACCTCACGACCGACCTGACCGATCGCGCGCTGGGATTCATCCGCGACGCCAAGGCGATCGCTCCCGACAAGCCGTTCTTCCTCTACTTCTGCCCCGGCGCCTGCCACGCGCCCCACCACGCGCCCAAGGAATGGGCCGACAAGTACAAGGGCAAGTTCGACATGGGGTACGAGGCGTACCGCGAGCAGGTGTTCGAGCGCCAGAAGAAGCTCGGGATCGTCACCGAGCAGGCCGAGCTGTCGCCGATCAACCCGTACGCCGACGAGCAGAGCGCGGACGGGAGCAAGGCATGGCCGGAGGCCGACACGGTCCGTCCGTGGGACTCGCTGTCCGAGGACGAGCACCGCCTGTTCGCGCGTATGGCGGAGGTGTACGCCGGCTTCCTCAGCCACGCCGACCACGAGATCGGGCGGCTGCTCGATTATCTGGAGCACAGCGGGCAGCTCGACAACACGATCGATCGTGCTGGTGTCCGACAACGGCGCCTCAGGCGAGGGCGGTCCAAACGGATCGGTGAACGAAAACGCCTACTTCAACGGGATCCCGGACGACATCGAGAACAACCTCAAGTACCTCGACGTCCTCGGCAGCCCGCGGACCTACAACCACTACCCGACCGGCTGGGCGTGCGCGTTCAACACGCCCTTCAAGCTGTGGAAGCGCTACGGCAACTGGGAGGGCGGGACGGCCGACCCGATGATCGTCTCGTGGCCAGAGAAGATCAAGCAGCCGGGGATCCGGCGCCAGTACGTGCACGCGGTCGACATCGTCCCGACGCTGTACGAGTGCCTCGGCGTGGAGCCGCCCGAGGTCGTCAAGGGCTACACCCAGTACCCGATCGAGGGCGTCAGCTTCGCCGCCACGTTCGACGACGCCGAGGCCAAGACCGACAAGCAGACGCAGTTCTACTCGATGGGCGGCACGCGGGCGATCTGGCACCAGGGTTGGAAGGCGGCGGCCGTGTCACCGTCCGCGCCGGACATGTGGGCCCACTACGCGACCCAGCGCTGGGAGCTGTTCGACACCGAGAGCGATCCGACCGAGTGCCACGACCTCGCCGCCGAACAACCCGAGAAGCTGCAGGAGCTGATCGGGCTGTGGTGGTCTGAGGCCGGGCGCTACCAGGCGCTGCCGCTGGAGAATCGCAACGCGGTGGAGATCCTGACCACCGAGCGCCCGCAGCTGTCCAAGCCGCGCACTCGCTACATGTACTACCCGGGTGGCTCGGAGATCCCCGAGTCGGTCGCCCCGAACATCCGGGGCCGTTCGTACACGATCGCGGTCGAGGTCGACGATCGACACCCAGGAGGCGGGCGGCGTCCTGTTCTCGCACGGGTCGCGGTTCGGCGGTCACGCTCTGTACATCAAGGACCGCAAGCTCAAGTACGTGTACAACTTCGTCGGTCTGGACGAACAGATCGTCGAGTCCACCGAGGAGGTCCCGACCGGCCACGTGGTGCTGTCGGCATCGTTCGAGCGCGAGGGCGACTCGATCCCGGCCGAGGGCACCCTCACCCTGCACATCCGCGACCAGGCGGTCGGCGAGGGCAGGATCAAGACCCAGCCGGGCAAGTTCTCGATCGCCGGCGAGGGGCTGAACATCGGCACCGAGGGCGCCGAGCCCGTCACCGACGACTACCCCGGCGAGTACCCGTGGGCGTTCGTCGGGGGCACGATCGAGCGCGCGGCCATCGACGTCAGCGGCCAGCCGTTCGTCGACCTGGCCCAGGAGGCGCGGATGGCTTTCGCGCGTGATTGAGGGACCGATGGACCAACTGCCCTCCTGGAACGACACCCCGGTCCGGCAGCAGATCATCGAGTTCGTGCAGGCCGCGAGCCGCGAGGGCGACCCGACGTACATCCCGCCGCCCGAGCGGATCGCGGTGTTCGACAACGACGGGACTCTGTGGTGCGAGAAGCCGATGCCGATCGAGCTCGGGTTCATCCTGCACCGGCTCGCGGAGATGTGCGAAGCCGACACCTCGCTGCGCGAGCGCCAGCCATGGAAGGCCGCGTACCAGCGCGATCACGCCTGGCTGGGAAACGTGATCACCAAGCACTACCACGGCGACGACACCGACGTGAAGGTGCTGATGGGCGGGATTCTCCGCGCGTTCGCGGGGATGACCGTCGAGGAGTACCAAGCTGCCGCGGACCAGTTCCTACGCGGAAAGCATCCGACAATCGACCGCCCGTTCCGCGACTGCGGGTACCTGCCGATGATCGAGTTGCTGCGCTACCTCGAGGCGCAACGGGTTCACCTCGTTCATCGCCTCGGGGGGCGACCGGGACTTCATGCGCCCGATCACCGAGGAGATCTACGGGATCCCGTCCGAGCGCGTGATCGGCAGCTCCAACGCCCTCAGCTATCAGGAGGACGAACACGGGGGCAGCCTCGTGTACCTGGAGAAACCCGACGTGTTCGACGACGGTCCCACCAAGCCCGTGCGGATCTGGAGCCGGATCGGGCGGCGCCCGGTGGTGGCCGGCGGCAACTCGAATGGAGACATTCCGATGCTGCACTACACCGGTGGGCCGTCCCGGGCCGGCCTGCGCCTGCTGCTGCTCCACGACGATCCCGAGCGCGAGTTCGACTACACGGCCGGCGCGGAGCAGTCGCTGCAGCGGGCTCAAAGCGACGGCTGGACCGTGGTCAGCATCAAGAACGACTGGTCCACGGTGTTCGCCGACCAATCTGGGTGACCACCCAGTCACCTCGGGGGGTGGGGCGGTCCGAGTCACCGCCGCTCGTGCCTCGAGCTCGTACGGTTCTCCCAGTACCCCGACCGATCACCCCAGAACGTAGACGGCTTCACGTAGGAGATCCACAGCCGCACCCACTCGTGCTGACCCTGCCAGACGTGCACCAGCTCGTGGGTGATCAGGTCGTCGTCGACCTCGTCCAGAGGCCGGCGCAGAAAAACCCTGCTCCAGATCGTGTAGCCGTCGAAGCGCCGAAACCACGGAAGCACAAACAGCCACGGCGCGCTGAGGATCCGGACACGCTGCAGATCGAGCGGGCGCGGATAGAGCCTCAGCGGCTCGATCCGCCGCCAGGCGCGCTCGATCGCCGCCCGTTCCGCCGGGCCTTGCCGTGCTCGCAACATCGGGCATGCGTAGTCTCCCGCGAACGAGCCAACCGGTGACCGCAGCCCGCCATCCCGGCAGCGACCGGCTTTCGGTGGCGCTAGCCTCAAGGCGTCACCGGGCAAGGAGGAGAAATGGCCGAGACACCCACACCCGAGACACCAACATCCGAGGCGTCCTCACCCGAGACGTCGACACCGGAGACCACGCCGGCCGACATCCCCACGCTGTACGTGTGCCATGGCGATGACGGCGGCCCCCGGATCCATCCCTGTCGCCGTGTGCAGGAGGCGCTGCGGGCCAAAGGGATCGAGTACGAGAAGGTGATCGCCGGCCACGGCAGCCCGATCCCGTTTCTGCGCAAGGGCTCCCGTGACCAGTTGCGCGAGGCGACCGGCTCGGACAAGCTGCCCGTGCTCAAGTTGCCCGACGGGACCGTGATCACCCCCTCGCGCGCGATCCTGGCCTGGATCAACCAGCAGAGCTGAGAGCCTCTTCGGGCGTCCACGCTGGGGTGCCCAGCGCCTGCTCCTGCAGGTCGATCGCCGCCTGCGTGAGCTGGACCTCGCCACCGCGCGGCGCGATCAGGGAGACACCGACCTCCCAGCTGACCGGCAGCGCCGCGACCGGCATCCCGGTCATGTCCCACAGCGCGGTGAGCGCGATCATCGGGTCTCCGGCGCCCCCGGCATGGCCGCGGTCGTATCCGGGGCCGCGGGCATAGGGAACGATCGGCAAGGTCGGTTCGAGCACCAGGTCCACGCCGCGATCGGCGAACCACCGTTCCCAGACCGCCGTGCCCTGCGTCCTGCGGCGCTGCGCGGCCAGGTAGGGCACCGCCACCGTGAAGTCGCGAGCGGCCTCGACGAACTCGGCGATCGCCGGCCGATACCGGTCGTGAAGCTCGGCATGCCGGGCGTGGTAGGCCCAGACCTCGGTCAGCAGCACGGTCGTGAGGTCGTCCCAGTCAACCGTCCACGGCGCCGGCGCCTCGATCACCCTTGCTCCCAGGCGTTCGCACCCGATTCTGGCCGTTTCCAATCCGGCCGCGACCGCCGGGTCGATCTCGAGCCCCTCGGTGCGGTCAGTGATCGCGATCGTCAGGCCGGCAAGCGGGCGCGGACCCGCTCGCGGCGCCAGCGGCAGTTCGCCCAGCGGTGCGGGCGGCGGCGCTGTCGGGTCCACCGGCGGTCCGTCGGCGACGATCGCCGCCAGCAGCGCGGCGCAGTCGGCGATCGTGCGCGCCATCGGCCCGGGATGATCGAGCGTCGGCGCGAGCGGGATGAGCCCGTCGAGCGGGATGCGGCCATGCGTGGGCTTGATCGCGCTGGTGCCGCAGCAGGCCGATGGGATCCGCAACGACCCGCACGTGTCGCTGCCCAGCGCGGCCGGGGTCATCCGCGCCGCGAGCGCGGCGGCGTTGCCGCCGCTGGAGCCGCCGACGACCCGGTCCAGCGCCCATGGATTGCCGACCTGGTCAGTGGTGCCTCCGGCCGCGAACTCATGCGTGTGGGTGTGCCCGAGGAGCACCATGCCGCGGTCGCGCAGCCGTGCCCAGGCGGTCGCGTCGGTGGTGGCGAGGTTCTCCGCAAGCACGCGGCTGGACGCGGTCAGCGGTAGCCCGGCGACCTCGTAGAGATCCTTGAGCCCGATCGGGATGCCGCACAGAAGCGGCGCCGCCTGGCCCTCGCTTTGCAGGCGCTCGTCGGCAGCACGGGCATCCCGGTGTGCGCGCTCGGGATACAGCCGGGCCCAGGCGTTGATCGCGTCAGGCGCGCCGTCGTGGGTTGGCGGCCCGCCATTGCGATCCTCGATCCGCCGCAGGCAGGCGGCGGTCAGCTCGACCGCCGACAGCTTGCGAGCGCGAAGCAGGGCGTGAGCTTCGAGGATCCCGAGATCGGCAGGATCAGTCATGCGGCCGCGTACGCGATGTGCCCGATTGTTCTCAAAGCGTAGGTGATAGCGTGGGCGCCAGGTTGAGCGCTTCGAAGCGGACTGAACGCATCACCGAACAAGCGCACAACACCTCCGTGTCTGCCGTGCCCGATCGCGACGCGCCGGCAGCGGCGATCGACACCGTGCGCGACGCAGTCTTCGACGTTCTGCGCCGGTTGGGCCTGCGCACGATCTTCGGCAATCCGGGATCGACCGAAATCCCCTTTCTGGTCGATCTGCCCTCTGACGTCCAGTTCGTGCTCGGACTTCACGAGGGTGCGGTGGTGGGAATGGCGACCGGCTGGGCGATCGCCCGAGACAGGCCGGCACTGGTGAACCTGCACACGGCCGCGGGCCTGGGCAACGCGGTCAACGCGATCGCCAACGCCCGCGACTGCCGGGCGCCGCTGATCGTCCTGGTCGGACAGCAGGATCGCCGGCAACTGGCGTACGAGCCGTTCTTGACCGGTAGGTCACTGGAGCGACTGGCCGGCGATTACCCCGTGTGGTCGAGCCTGCCGTCGCAGGCCCAGGACGTGCCCGGTGCGATCGCCCGCGCCTACAACGAGGCGCAGGCCCGACGCGGCCCGGCGCTGGTCGTCGTGCCCATGGGTGACTGGCTGCAACCCGCCGACGAGCTGGCGGCCGGCTGGCCCGACCGCACGCTGCGAGCGGCCTCGGTGACTCCGGCGGAAGTCGGCGAGCTGGCGGAGATGATCGATCGGGCCGCATCGCCCGCGCTCGTCGTGGGCCACGGCACTGACTCCGGCGACGGCTGGGAGGCAATCACGGCGCTTGCCGAGCGGCTCTGCTGCCCCGTCTGGCAGGAGTCGTTTACGCGCCGCGCGGGCTTTCCGCAGGACCATCATCTGTTCGCCGGCCATTTGCCCTGGCGCCGCGAGCTGATGCGCCAGACGCTCGCCCCGCATGACCTCGTGGTCGCGGTGGGCACGAGTGCGTTCCGGCTGTACCTATTCGACGACCCTGGACCGATGGTCGCCTCCGACACCCGGGTCGCGGTCCTGACCGACGATCCCGCCGAGGCTCACCGAAGCCCGTGCGACCTGGCGCTCGTGGCACCGGTGGCGCCGGCCTGCGCAGCGCTCGCCGAGCAGGTGCGACAGCGGGTCGTCGAACCACCGCCGCCGTTGCAGCGTCCACCCGCTCCACCCCCTCCGGCCGCGGGTGAGCCCCTGACGGCCGCGCACGTTTTCTCGGCGCTCGCGCAGCGACTCCCGCGCGACGCGGTGCTGGTCGAAGAGACTCCGTCGAGTCAGCCCGAGCTCTACCGGCGGATACCGGTTCGCTCGCCCGGCGGATTCATAGCCTGCGGCAACGGTGGTCTCGGGTTCGGGATCGCGGGCTCGATCGGCTTGCGGATGGCGACGTCCCGAGCGGCCGGTGGTGGGTGTGATCGGCGATGGCTCCTCGATGTACTCGATCCAGGCGCTGTGGAGCGCCGCTCACTACGAGGTCGGAGTCCTGCTGATCGTCATGGCCAACGGCCGTTATGCGGTCATGGACGGACTCGCCCGGGCCCGCAACGCGGCCGGCCCGTGGCCCGCGTTCGGTTCGATCGACATCGCCGGGATCGCCCGCTGCCTGGGCTGTCCGGCGATCAACGTCGGCACCCACGAGCAGCTGCTGGACACCTTCGACGAGGTGCTGCCGAGCCTGGCGGGACGTCGCGAGCCGCTGCTGGTCGAGGTCGACCTCGGCCGCGGCGAACCGGATTAGACGGCCGTCCGGGTCGCGACCCCGGCGAAGTAGCCGTGCTCACCGCCGGCCAGGTAGTCGGCGAGCCGGCTCGCCAGCGACATGATCGTCAGCGACGGGTTGACTGACAGCGTCCGCGGGATGACCGACCCATCACCTACGAACAGCCGGCGCACGTCGTGGCACTCGCCGTGGGCATCGACCACCGAGCGCTCCGGATCACTGCCCATCCGGCAGCCGCCCTGCACGTGGGTGCTGAGCACGCCGGTCTGATAGACGCGCTTTGCTCCCGAGGCCAGCAGCACCTCGCGCGCGAACTGGAGCGAGCGCTCGATCCGCTGGCGTTCGGTCTCGCTCCACGCAAACGAGTAGCGATCGCGACCGTCCTCGTCCACCCACGCGGTCCCGTGATTCTCGTCGTTGACCATCGTCAGCAGCCCGCTGTAGTAGCGGTACTTGCGCAACGCCTGTGACAGCTCCTCTCCCCAGAGCGGGATTCCGCGCTCGTCGCAGAGCGCGGTCGCGAACCCGATCGGGTCCTGAATCGTGGCCGCCTCGACGACGAAGCCACCGTCCTCGTCGCGCTGGAAGTCCATGCAGTGCGAGCTGATCGGGTAGACCATGTGGGCGTCCTGGAGGTCGTCGAACAGCCCCTGCACCAGCCGCGCCGGATGAAAGCCGAGGTGGCGGCCGACCAGCTCACCTCGGATCCCGGATCGGATCAGCAGCTGCGGCGTGGCCAGCGCGCCGCCCGCGACGACGACGGCGCCAGCCCTGGCCTCGTGCCGCTCGCCATCGGGTCTCAGGTACTCCACGCCCACGGCGTGTGGGCCCTCGCCGCGGTCCTCGATCAGCACTCGGCTCACCCGGCAGCCCGCGCGCAGCTCGAGTGACCCGGCGGCCAGTGCCGGCTGGATATAGGTGTTCTGGGTCGACTTGCCGGCGTTTGTGGGGCAGCCCTGCAGGCACGAACCGCAGAGCATGCAATTGGCGTCGGTGTAGGACATCACCGGCTCGAGCTCGGCTCCGAGCGCCCTGAAGCCCGGCGCGACGGTGTGGATGCACTGCTGCCAGTCGCTGCGTTCGCGGACGCCGAGCCGCCGCTCCACCCGCTCGATGTGCGCCAGCAGATCGTGCTCGCCGAACGGCTCACCGCGATCTCCCGCCAGGCCGGTGGCGGCATGCCACTTCTCGTAGTCCTGAGCCGACGGGCGCAGGGCCACCTTGGTGTTGATCGTCGTCGTGCCCCCGACGCAATGTCCTCGGAACACGATCAGCGGCGGTTCCTGCGCCGTTGGAGGCTCCGCGAACACCGGCGGCCACCAGAGCTCGTGGTTTGCATGCGCCTCCCAGCGCATGAAGTCGGCGGCGGTCCTGTGCGGCCCGGACTCGAACAGCAGCACCCCGATTCCGGCGTCGGCGAGCTCGCCCGCGACCACGCCGCCACCCGCTCCGGAGCCCACGACGATCACGTCGAACCGGGCGCTCATCCGGTTATTCCCAGGTATGACCAGTCTTTGCGCAGACGGGCGGCGAGCGGGGGTTTGAAGTCGATCTCCTCCCAGGCGCCGGGGCCGGAAGCGCCGGGGGCGACAAAGTCGCTGTAGAAGGCCTCACAGGCGAGCGCTCGGACGAGCTGGAACTCCGGCGTGAGGCAGAGCTCGCCCAACGCCGCGGGGCCCTGAGCCGCCGGCGGCTGCAGGGCGTCGAACGCGGCCAGCGTTCCGTTGCGCGCATCCTCGGGCATGCGGGCCAGCAGCGCGTCGATGTAGACCTCGGCACCGACGCGTGCACAGCCGGGCACGATCAGCTCGCAAATCGTTGCGACCGCTTCTGATCTGCGCTGATCGAGCACGAGCACACCCGCCGTGATACACCGGATCACCCGGTGGGGCAAGCCCGGCTATCCCCGCGTGCACTTCTGGCACGGCCAGTCTGCACACGGACACAGCCGCGCCCCCGGGAGCAGAGTTATCATGCGTTTGATGGCCGACAAGATTGTCGACAATCATGCGCCGGCGGCGGTGCTTCGAGAAGCGATCGTGCGCGGCGAGCTGCAGCCGAACCAGCGCCTGGTCGAAGCCGACCTCAAGCGCATGCTCGGGGTGGGACGATCGGCCATCCGGACCGCGCTGGCCCGCCTCGAACAGGAGGGGCTCGTTTTGCACGAGCGCAACCGGGGCGCGCGCGTGCGGCTGGTCGACGCCCACGAAGCGGTCGAGATCCTCGAAGCGCGGGCCGCCCTCGAGGGGCTGACGGCGCGCTACGCGGCGAGCCGGGCGAGCGACGAGGACGTCGAGCAGCTGCGCGCGATCCTGGCTGAAATGCGTCGCCGGCTGCACGCCGGTGACCTGCTCGGTGCCTCTGACCAGAACGCCGTGCTGCATCGGCGGCTGCTGGAGATCGCCGGGCATGACACCGCCCGGCGGCTGATCTCGACGCTCAAGTCGCAGCTGGTCCGCTTCCAGTACCGGACGATCCTGCTTCCCGGCCGCAGCGACGCGTCATTTGAGGAGCACTCCGAGATCGTCGACGCGGTCGCCAGGCACGATCCGCAAGCAGCCGAGGCGGCCATGCGCGCCCACCTCTCGCACGTCGCCGACGCGCTGGCCAGGGAGAGCGACCGATGAGCTCGGCGCCTTCGCAGCGCGCCCGTGAGCTGCTGCGCGGCGCATACGACACCCACATCCACATCGCGCCGGATGTGGTGCCGCGCGAGACCGACGACATCTCGCTGGCGCGCCGGTTCGCGGAGCTGGGAATGGCGGGATTCCAGCTCAAGTCCCACTACACCTCCACCGCCGAGCGAGCGAAGGTGGTCAGTGCGGCGGTTCCGGAGGTCCGGGTGCTCGGCGCCATCTCGCTCAACCGCGCCGTCGGGGGGATGAACCCCCTGGCGGTCGAGGTGGCCGCACGGGAGGGGGCCCGCACGGTCTGGCTCCCGACCGTCGACTCGGTCAACGAGTCCCACGAGCGCGAGGCTCCCCCGGGCGCCAAGGTCCCCGTGTGGGTCAAGCTCCAGCTCGAGCTGCGCGAGCAGGGACTGGAGATCGAGCCGGTGCCGGTCGTCGATGGGAACGGCGCCGTACTCCCAGAGACACGAGCGGTGCTCGAGCGGGTCGCGCATCATCAGCTGGTGCTGGCGACCGGCCATCTCGGGCGCGACGAGATCTTCGCGGTGGTCGCGGCGGCACGCGAGCAGGGGGTGCAGGAGATCGTGATCACGCATCCCGAGTTCCCGTCCCAGAACCTGGGCGTGGAGGATCAGCGCGCGCTCGCGGCCCAAGGCGCGTTGCTCGAGCGCTGCTTCACCACGCCGCACACCGGCAAGATCGAATGGGAGCGCTGGATCGAGAACATCCGGGCCACCGGCGCGCAGCACAGTGTGCTCTCGACAGACCTCGGACAGGTGTTCAATCCGCCGGTGGCCGACGGGCTGGCGCTGATGGTGGACAGGCTGCTGAACGCAGGCTTCGACGAGCAGGAGGTACACACGATGGCGGTCGTCAACACGCGCCGGGTGGCAGGGGCGGAGCCGCTGTGAGCGCGCACAGGATGCTGGTGATCGGCGCGCACTCGGCGGATTTCGTGTGGCGCGCGGGCGGCGCGGTGGCGGTGACCGTGGCCAACGGCGGCGCGGCGCGCGTGATCGCGCTGTCCTATGGCGAGCGTGGCGAGTCCGGCGAGCTGTGGAAGGAGGAGGGCCAGACGCTCGAGAAAGTCAAGGAGATCCGTCACGGCGAGGCCGAGCGGGCCGCAGCCGCGCTCGGGGCGGAGTTCACATGCCTGGATCTTGGCGACTACCCGCTCGACATCGACGCCGACGCGCTGCGCCTGATATCCGACCGGATCAGGGAGTTTGCTCCCGACGTGCTGATCACTCACACTGACACCGATCCGTTCAACCCCGACCATCCGGTCGCCTTCGCCGCGGTGACGCGCGCGCGCAATCTGGCTGCGGGCGCCGGCGTGGCCAGCGCGTTTGAGACCGTCAAGCCCCCGGAGCTGTTCCTGTTCGAGCCCCATCAGCCGGAGCTGTGCAACTTCACCCCGAACACGTTCGTCGACATCACTGCGGTGATGGAGCAAAAGCTCGCGGCGATGGAGGAGATGAAGGCGCAGCGGTATCTGAAGACCTACTACACCGAGCGAGCCGACCATCGCGGCAATCATGCCCGCCGCTCCTCGGGCAACAGCGAGATCCGCCAGGCGGAGGCGTTCCAGCGGGTCACCCCTCAGGTGGTGAGCGCGCTATGACTGACGCTGAGCGGCCGATGACTGACGCGAGCGTCTACGACGAGCTGGCCGACCTCGGCTCGGCGACCGTTTACGAGGCCGGCGGTCGGGGTGCGTTCGTCGATGCCGACCTGGTCCAGATCCTCCCCGGAGTGCGGGTCGCGGGGCCCGCCCGCACCGTGCGCTGCGCCCAGGACGACAACCTCATGGTGCACGCCGCGATGGCCGAGGTGCAGCTCGGCGAGGTGCTGGTGCTGACGATGCCCGAGCCGCGCCCGATCGCGCTCGTGGGAGAGCTGCTGGCGACCCAGGCCAAGGCGCACGGGGCGGCGGCGCTGCTCGTCGATGCGTCGGTCCGCGACGTCGACGAGCTGGCCGAGGTGGGATTGCCGATCTGGGCGCGGTGGATCAGGGTCCAGGGGGCCGTGAAGGAGTCGGCCGGCTCGATCGGCGAGCCGGTGCGGGTCGGCGGGGCGCTGATCCGCCAGGGGGACGTCGTCGTGCTCGACGCCGACGGGGTGGCGGTGGTGGAGCATGAGCGAGTGGACGAGGTTCTGGAAGCGTCGCGAAAGCGCGCCGAGTCCGAGCGGGTCAAGCGGATCAAGTTCGCGGCCGGCAAGCTTTCGCTCAACCTCGATGGGCTACGGGAGAAGCTGCGCTGAGCGAGCCGATCCACGACCTGGCCCACATCGGGCACGCCGAGCTGCTGACGCCGTACCCCGACGCGAGCCTGCGCTTCTTCGTCGATCTGTTCGGGATGGAGATCGAGGCCCGCGAGGGCGACTCTGTGTACCTGCGCGGCTGGGGCGAGTATCAGCGCTATGGCCTCAAGCTGACCGCCTCCGATCTGCCCGGTCTCGGGCACATGGCCATCCGCGCCTGGAGCCCGGAGGCGCTGGCGCGGCGGGTGGCGGCGATCGAGCGCACCGGGCTGGGGATCGGGTGGATCGACGGCGACGTCGGCCACGGACCGGCGTACCGGTTCACCGATCCCGACGGCCACGTGATGGAGCTCTACTACGAGGCAGAGCGCTACCGGCCGCCGCCGGAGCTGACGCCGGCGCTCAAGAACCTCCCCCAGCGCTACGTGGGGCGGGGTGCGGCGGTCAAGCGCCTGGATCACGTCAACGTGCTGGCCGGCGACGTCGCTGCCAACCGCCGCTTTGCCTCCGAGCAGCTCGGCTTCAGGCTCTACGAGCAGATCGTGCTCGATGACGGCAGCGAATCCGGCGCCTGGATGAGCCTCACGATCGCCGCCCACGAGCTGATCTATGTCGCCGACAACGCGGGCATGAGCGGGCGCCTGCACCACCTGGCGTTCTTCGTGGACACCCGCGAGGAGGTGCTGCGCGCGGCCGACCTGATGCTCGACGCCGAGGTGCCGATCGAGGCCGCGCCCTCCAAGCACGCGGTCGCCCAGGGGATGTTCCTGTACGTGTATGAGCCGGGCGGAAACCGCGTCGAGGTGACGACCGGAACGCATTTCATCTATGACCCCACCTACGAGCCGGTGGCCTGGACGGAGGCCGAGCGGGCCCGGGGACAGGCCTGGGGGGTCAAGACGATCGACACGTTTCACACCTACGGCACTCCGGACGTGAGCGGCACCGCCACCGGCCCGCCAATCCCGCCGACCAGCCGCGTGCCCACGCTGTCGTGAACGCGGCGCTCGACCGCCAGCTGATCCGCGAGCTGGTCGAGAACTGGATCGTGTGGCGCGACGCCGGCGACTGGGAGCGCTTCGCCACCGTGTGGCACGACGACGGGGTGATGATGGCCACCTGGTTCCAGGGCCCGGCGGCCGATTTCATCCGCGTCAGCCGCGAGGGCTTCGAGCGTGGGGTGAACATCTGGCACTTCCAGGGAGGCTGCTCGGTCGACGTGTCCGGCGACCGGGCGATCGCCCAGACCAAGATGACCATCCACCAGCGCGCCGAGGTGCACGGGGTGCCCTGCGACGTGGTCTGCACCGGCCGCTTCTACGACTTCCTCGAGCGGCGCGGCGGGCACTGGGGGATCGTGCTGCGCCAGCCGATCTACGAGCGCGACCGGCTGGACCCGGTGGATCCGGCGGCGCGGCTCGAGCTAGACCGCGAGCAGCTGGCGCGCTTTCCCGACGGCTACCGACACCTTGCCTACGTCCAGACCGAGCTCGGCTTCAACGTCAAGCGCGACATGCCGGGGCTGACGGGCGACGCCGTGCGGGAGCTGTACGCGCGCGGGAGCGGAGTGGCTCGAGGTTGGGGGATCTTAGGCGCTATACGCCCAAAATCCCCCAGGCTTCCCCTTCAGCCGCCTGCGGATCAGGTCCGCAGCCCGCTCGGCGATCATGATCACCGGCGCGTTGGTATTGCCGCGGGTGATCTGCGGCATCACCGACGCATCGACCACCCGCAGGCCCTCGAACCCGTACACGCGCAGCTCGGAGTCGACGACCGACCCCATCGCGCAGGTGCAGCTGGGGTGATAGACGCTCTGCCCGGCGCGTCTGACGAACGCCATCAGGTCCTCGTCGGAGTCTGACTCCGGGACGCTGAAGGGCTCACGCTCCACGGCGCGCAGGGGCGCCTGCGCGGCGATCTCCAGGGCGATCCGCATCCCCGCGAGCATGCTCTGGCGGTCCTCCTCGGTGGTCAGGAAGTTGCACAGCACGCGGGGCTTGGAATCGGGCAGCGGGGTGCGGAGCATCACCCGCCCGCGGCTGGTGGGGTGGATCACCACCGGGCCGAAGCAGTACCCGTGATCGGCCGGCGCGGTCAGGCCCTCGTCGAAGAACAGCGAGGGAGCGAAGTGAAATTCGACGTCGGGCGCGTCGACGCCCGATCGGGCGCGGAAGAAGCCCGCCGCCTCCGGGATGTTCGAGCTGAGGGGACCGCGGCCCTCGGCCTGGAGCAGCGCGAAGTTCTCGGGTGTGGTGGCCAGAAACAGCGACGGCTCATCGGTCAGGTAGTTGACCTGCGCCATGCAGTGGTCCTGCAGGCCGTAGCCGACCGGGAGATCGGAGCGCATCTCGATCCCCAGCGGCCCCAGCTGGTCCTCGGGACCGATTCCCGAGAGCATCAGGAGCACCGGCGACTGGTAGGCGCCGGCGGCGACCAGCACCTCGCGCTCGGCATGGATCTCCTGCACGTTGCCGTCGCGCGCGATCTCCACCCCGACCGCGCGGTCGCCCTCGAACAGGATTCGCAACGCGAGCGCGCGCGTGATCACGTGCAGACGCGATCGCTCGAGGGCCGGCCGCAGGAAGGCATCGGCCGTGCTGCAGCGCAACCCGTTGCGCTGGGTGAGCTGGAACCGCCCCACGCCCTCCTGACGAGCACCGTTGAAGTCGGGATTGTGCTCGTGCCCGGCGGCGCGGGCAGCCTCGAGCATCGTGTCGACCAGCGGGTGCATCGAGCGGCTCTCGGAGACCGCCATCGGGCCGCCGGCGCCGTGGTAGGCATCCTCGCCGCGCTCGTTGTCCTCCGAGCGCTTGAAGTACGGCAGCACGTGGTCGTAGCTCCAGCCGTCGCAGCCGGCCGCCGCCCAACCCTCGTAGTCGGCGCGGTTGCCGCGGATGTAGATCATCGCGTTGATCGAGCTGCAGCCGCCGAGCATCTTCCCGCGTGGCAGGTACAGCCGGCGGTTGCCGAGGCCGGGCTCGAGCTCGCCCAGCAGGTCCCAGTCGAGGCTGGACTTGAACAGCGCCGGGAAGGCAGCGGGGACGTGGATCTCGGGCTGGGTGTCCTCGCCTCCGGCCTCCAGCAGCGCCACGCGTACGTCGGGGTCCTCGGTCAGGCGGGCAGCGAGCACGCAGCCGGCGGAGCCCGCGCCGACAATCACATAATCGAATACATTATCCACCCCGGATCACCACCTTCATCACCTCGGTCGGGTGGCCCATCGCGAAGCTCAGCGCATCCGGCGCCTGCGCGAGCGGGAACTCGTGGCTGATCAGGCGCGCGATCGAGTCGCCGTTGCGCTCCACGACCGCGACCGCCTCGGCGAAGTCGCCGGCATCACAGCAGCTGACCCCGAGCAGGTCGATCTCCTTCTCGGTCAGGCTGCCGATTCGCAGCGGGACCTCGTCGGCCGACATCCCGACCTGAACCGCACGGCCGGCAGAGGCGACCATGTCGACCATGGCTCGCACCGCGGCGGGTGCCCCGGTGGCGTCGACGGCCACCGGCGGGCCACCCGGGCCGGCCCAGTCGCGGGCCCGGGCAACCACCTCGTCGGCGCTGGTCCAGGGCAATGTCTCGGCCCCCAGCTCGCGGGCGCATTGCAGCCGGCTCTGTTGGAGGTCGATCATCAGCACCTCGGCTCCCCGCTCGCGTGCGACCAGCAACGCGCACTGACCGATCGGGCCGGCGCCGAGCACGACGACCCGCTCTCCGCGCTCGATCCGGGCCCGTCGCACCGCCCGCACCGCGACTGACACCGGCTCGGCCATCGCCGCCACCGCGCCGTCTGGGGACTCGATCGGAAACACCTGCTGCTGGTCGATCGACAGCAGTTCCTGCAGGCCCCCGTCGGTATGGATCCCGATCAGCTCGAAGTGCGTCGCAGGCGTTGGGGCGCCCCACCCTGCACGGGTAGCAGTCGCCGCAGGCTCGCAGCGGCCACAGCGCCACCCGCTGGCCGATCTCGAGGCCGGACCGGCAGTCGGGCCCGAGCGCGGCGATTGTCGCGGCGACCTCATGACCCTGGACGCGTGGGAACTGCGAGCCACCCGCCGCGTCGGAGAGCTCGCCGGCGAAGAAGTGATAGTCCGAGCCGCAGATCCCGATCGCCTCCGGGCGCACCAGCACCTCGCCCGGTCCGGGCTGCGCCGGCTCGGGCCGCCCTACCACGCTCATCCGCCCGACCCGCTCGGTGACCGCGGCGCGCAAGACTCAGCCCCATACCTCCGCCGCGGTCTCCACGATCAGCTCGAGCTTGGCGGCCTGCTGGTCATGTGTCAGGACGTTGCCCTCGACGGTCGAGGAGAAGCCGCACTGGGGAGACAGGCACAGCCGCTCGATCTCGACGAACCGCGAGGCGTCCTCGATCCTGCGCTTGAGCTCGTCCTTGCTCTCGAGCTCGCCGCGCTTGGTGGTCACCAGCCCGAGCACCACCAGCTTCCCGGGCGCCACGAACCGCAGCGGCTCAAAGCCGCCCGAGCGGGCGTCGTCGTACTCGAGAAAGAAGCCGTCGACGTCGAGCTCGCCGAACAGCGCCTCGGCGACGAAGTCGTAGCCCCCCTCGGCCGCCCACGACGAGCGGAAGTTGCCGCGGCACAGGTGGGTGGTGATGGCCAGCCCTTCGGGCCGGTCGGCGAGGGCGTTGTTGATGTTGCGCACGTAGGTCTCGTGCAGGTGCGCCGAATCCTCGCCGCGCTTGGCCATCGCCTCGCGCTGGGCGGGATCGTTGAGATACGCCAGGCTGGTGTCGTCGAACTGAAGGTAGGTGCATCCGAGCTGCGCGATCGCCCTCACCTGGTCGGCATATGCGGCGGCGAGATCGGCCCAGAACTGGTCCACGTCGGGATACACGCTGGGATCCAGGGCCGCCCGCCCGCCGCGGTAGTGGACCATGTTCGGCGAGGGGATCGTCAGCTTGGGGGTCACGCCCTCGCCGACGACGCCTTTGAGGAACTCGAAGTCCTCGGCGAAGATCGTGTGGTTGAGGCGCACCTTGTCGGTGACGGCGATCGCCGCCGGTGTGAAATCCACCTCGCCATCGGCGTTGCGGAAATGCACGGTGATGTCGCCAGCGACCTTTTCGACGCCGCCGAGCTGGTAGATGAAATCCATGTGCCACGAACCGCGCCGGAACTCCCCATCGGTCGCGCTCTGCAGCCCGACCTCGCGCTGCATCGCCACGATCTCGCGGATCGCCTCGTCCTCGACGCGCGCAGCTGCTGCGGCGGAGATCCGCCCAGCGGCGAACTCCTCGCGCGCGTCAAGCAGCTTCTGCGGCCGCAGCAGGCTGCCGACGTGATCGGCGCGGAACGGGGGCCTGGTGCGCCGGGCGCCGGCCGTCTGGGTGGACGGGACGCTCATTGCTTGGTAGTCGGGAGGGGCTGCTCTGTGGACGAGGAGGCCCCGTTGCCACGTCCCCGCAGCAGGTAGGCCGAGTGCAGCAGGTCGGGATTCTCGCGCAGCTCCTGGGCGTGGCCCGAGTACTGGATGCGGCCGCCCTCCATCACGTAGGCGCGGTTGGCCAGACCGAGGGCGAGGGTGGCGAACTGCTCGATCAGGAGCACGCCGATACCGGACTCGGCCACGCCGCGGATCGTGGGGATCAGCCGTTGCACGATCACCGGCGCCAGGCCCAGCGAAAGCTCGTCGATGATCACGTAGCGGGGGCGGGAGACGAGCGCCTGGGCGAGCACGAGCATCTGCTGCTCGCCTCCGGAAAGTGATCGTGCCTGGTTCCCCAGCCGCTTGTCGAGCTCCGGGAACAGCTCGAGGGCATGGGCCCGGCCGGACTTCGCCTGCTCGTCGGATAGTGCATATGTGGCCACCCGCAGGTTGTCCTGCACCGTGAGGTCCGCCAGCAATCGGCGTCCCTCGGGAACGACCGCAAGTCCCGCCCGACGGATGTACTCGGGGCGCCGGTTGGCCAGGTCACGCTCGCCGAGCATCACCGCCCCGGCCTTCAGCGCCAGCACGCCGGCAACCGCCAGCACCATGCTCGACTTGCCCGCGCCGTTGGGGCCCAGGAGAGCGGTGATCTCGCCGCCGGGTATCTCGATCGACACGTCGCGAACCACATCCCGACCGCCACGCCCGACGACCAGCTGGCGAAGGCTCAGGACGTCGCTCATAGCACGGCCTCGGTCCCCAGATAGGCGCGCACGACACGTTCGTCGCGCAACACCTCTGCCGTCGGCCCCGACGCGATCAACTTGCCGAAGTCGAGTACCGCGGTGACCTCGCAGCAGGACGACACGAGGCTCATGTCGTGATCGACGAGGATCGTGAGGGCGTCGGTGTGCTCGGGGATCTGCCGTATCACGCCACCCAGGTGCTCGGTCTCCTGATCCGGCAGACCCGCGGCCGGCTCGTCGAGCAGCACCAGTCGGGGCCGCCCCACGACCGCGCGTGCCACCTCGACCAGGCGGCGGTCCCGGGCGCCCAGGGTCGCGACCTTGGTCTGCGGGTCGACTTCGAGCCCGACGAACGAGATCGCCTCGAGCACATCGCCGCGCTTGGTCGCCGATCCGAGCTTGGAGTGCTCCTGGGCCATGGCGACGTTGTCGTACACCGACAGCTGCTCGATCGCCTGCTCTGTCTGAAAGGTTCGCCGCAAGCCCCAGCGCGCCCGCCGGAAATGCACCATCCGCAGCAGGTCCTCGCCAAACACGCGGACGCTGCCGGCGGCCGGGCGGACGAAGCCGCTCAGCACGTTGAAGAACGTTGTCTTGCCCGCGCCGTTGGGCCCGATCAGCCCGCAGGTGCCCGCGTCGAAACGGACGCTCATGCGGTCCAGGGGCGTGACTCCGCCGAAGCGGACCGTGAGCTCAGAGACCTCGATCATGGACCGTCTCCCTCCGGACCATCGCCGGCGGACGGCGATCTGCTGGGCGTCGCTGCCGCGGGGGCTTCCTCAGCGCTCGGGCTGGCAGGCGGTTCGGGTTCGTCAGGGCCCGCGGTGGCCGCTCGGCCGGGGGCAGGTCGGCGCCCGACGCCCGCCAGCCGCCGCAGCAGCCTGCCCAGCCGGGCAAGGTCCTTGGGCACCTGGTCGATCAGCCCGGCCGGAGCGGTGGTCAGCACCTGCAGGACACCGACCCCGAACAGGATCGTCAGCCAGTCGGGCGAGATGCCCCAGCTGTTGAAGAGCTGGGGCACGAACTGCAGCAGGAACGCGGCGATGATCGCCCCCCACAGGCTGTAGATGCCGCCCATCAGGACCACCGCCAGGAGCGTGATCGAGTCCTGAGTCTGAAAGTCGATCGAGTACAGGTACCGGGAGCTGCCGGCCAGCAGCCCGCCGGCGACGCCGGTCACAAACGAAGCCAGGGCGAAGGCCCACAGCTTGTAGAGCGTGGTGTTGATGCCCGAGGCCAGCGCGGCGGACTCGCTCTGGCGGATCGCGGCCCAGGCACGGCCCGGCCGCGAGCGCACGTGTGCCAGCGCGAGCAGGAACATCAGGGCGGCGACGATCACCGAGTAGCGGAAGAAGCCCGGATCCGAGGTGGCGATCGACGGTCGGCGGATCGCGGGGATGTGAACCGTGCTGCCGTTGTAGCCGAGGAAGCCATGGCCGCCATTGGGGAAGTTCGTCGAGGCGAGCACCACGGTGATCGCGCCCGCGAGCATCAGCGTGATCAGAGCCAGATACAGCCCGCTGAGCCGCAGCGCGGGCAGGCCGACCAGCGTTCCCAGCACCATCGTGATCAGGCCGGAGGCCAGCAGCACGATCGGAAACGGCAGCGACGTGGCGAACAGCAGCCGGGCCGCCACCCAGGCGCCGAGGGCCAGCACCGCTGCCTGCCCGAGCGACACCAGGCCCACCCTTCCGACGAGCAGCCCGAGGCCGAGGGCGACGATGGCATAGATCGCTGTCTGGGTCGAGGCGTCGATGTAGTAGAGGCTGAGCAAAGACGGCAGCGCGAACAGGCAGAACGCCAGCAGCGCGGCGATCACCACAGGGCGCGCCAGGGCCCGAGGGTTCAGCGAGCGCTGCAGCGATGACCGTCGGGCGGCCTGAACACCCGCCGCATCCACCGCCTAGATGCCTTCCCTCGAGAGCGAGATCACACGGCGTCGGTTGAGCACCAAGAGCGCCGCCGCTGCCAGCACGAAGGGCGTCATATCGCGGTAATTGCTGATCGACAGGATCGGGGTGATCATCGCGTCGACCAGGCCGATCACGATCGCCGCCAGGAAGGTGACCACGATCGAGCGCAGCCGGGCGATCAGCGCCGCCGCCAGCGCAGAGATCACCAGGAATGTGAGCGTGGTCGCGTCAAGGGCCACGAGGTCGGCGAGCAGCAAGCCGGCGAGTCCGGACAGAAGGCCGCAGCCGAACCACGCGGCCGCCTCGACCCGCCGCACCGGTACGCCCAGGGTGGCGGTGATCTCGCGGTCGTTGGCCATTGCTCGCATCGCCGTGCCGAGCTTGGTAAAGCGCAGAAAGGCCCCGACCCCAACCACGATCGCGAGTCCCAGGGCCAGCGCGATCACGTTCGTCCACTCGACGAGGATCCCGCTGATCATGAACGTGTCGCCGTCGGTCGGCAGCGTGATCGAGCGCGAGGCGCCGCCGCTCGAGGTCCACAGCAGGTCCATCACTCCGAGCAAGATCAACGCCAAGCCGAGCGTGGCCACGGCCTTGACCAGCGGGTCGCGTCTGGCCAGGGCCGGGCCGAAGACCATCCCATAGGCCAGCGTGACCACCCCACTGAACACGATGCAGGCCAAGAACGCGAGCCATTGGTTCCAGACCGCACTTCTCGATCAGCTGCCATGCGATCAGGGCGCCCATCGCGCCCACCGCACCGAAGGCGAGGTACAGCACCCCGTGGCCCGGTACAGGACCACCATCCCCACCCCGGACAAGGCGTACACGCCGCCCAGCGAGAGGCCCAGCACGATGAACGGCTGAAAGTCCGGCCACGGGGGCAGGCCCAGTATTCCGGCGACGAGACCATCATGCCTCAGCACGCCCTGATCGCTTGCTGGATTCTCGCTACCTCCTACGACGGCCTCGCCGGCCGCCTTATGATACGCCGCAATCTGCGGGTCGACCGACGAGATCTTCGTGCACCCCTGGGCAATCACCATCTTGCCGTTCTCGGGCGTCACCGTGTAGTCGGTGTTGTTGGCGATGTGCAACGGATAGTGGCCAAACGTCCACGGCTCACAGAGCATGCCGGTGTTGACGTTCTTGACGTTGACGAACGCCTTGTTGACGTTCGCCTGGGTGTAGGGCCCCTTGATCGACTGCAAGCGCATGGGTGGCTATCTCGCCCATCGTGAACCCCATCTGGCTGAAGCTCCCCACACCGCCCGAGACATCTGAGCCGTATTTCTTGAGAATCGCCTTGTAGAGGTTCATCGTCGGCGTATTGGTTGGATCCGGGGGCGTCAGCTCGGCGTTGACGAACAGCTTGTGATTCCACTTGGCACCCAGCGATGAGGCCAGGAAGTCCGTGTCGCAGGGAGTCGAGCAGGCCCACGCCTTGACCCGGTTCTCGAGCCCCAGCTTCTGGGCGGCCTGCAGGATCACCAGCGCCTCCGGCGGCGTGAAGTTGAGCACCACAGCGCCGTTGGGGCCCGCATCGTCCACTTCCTTGAGGGCCACGGTCGAGGCATCGCTGATCGGCACGTTCTCGGTCAGCTGCGTGATCGGCACGTTGGCGGCCTTCGCGAGGGCCGCCGGGCCGGCGGCGATGTAACCGGTGCCGGGGACGTTGGACTGGTCGAACACGACCTTGCTCGGGTGCAGTGACAGCACGTACTGCACGGCCCCGTCGGAGCTATAGCGCGGCCCCATGTTGACGTCGGCGATGTTCGGCGTCGAGTAGCACTCGGGCGCGATCCCCGCGGCGATCACGTAATAGTGGTGCTTCTCCCAGTAGGCGTGGTTGATCGTGCACTCGAGGATGCTGGAGCTGCCCGAGACCCCCAGCACGTGATCGGTCTGGACCAGCTTGGACGCGTCGGCCGCGATCTGTGCCGGCTGGGTGGCCTCGGTCAGCTTGAAGAGCTTGATCGGATGGCCGTTGACTCCGCCGTTGGCGTTTACGCACGCGAAGTACGCACCCTCCATGTTCTCGATGTCAGTGAAGTCGGTCCCCGGCTGCTTGGTGTTGATGGCGCCGAGCGTGATCGGTGTGCCCGTGGCTGCTGTGCCGGGCTTGGTTCCGCACTGCGACGTGTTGACGGTACTCGAGCTGCCGCCGCTGGCTGCCGCACTCGAGGTGCTTGCGGACCCGGAAGCTGCGGTGGTCTTCGAACTACTGCTGCTGCTCCCGCATGCCGCCAGCGCGATCAGCGCAAATGCCGCGAGCAATGCGAGGCCGATCCGCATCCGCGGCGCGACGTGGTTGGTGCTCACCGACTGTCTCCTCTCCTCAGTGTGTGAACCCGGGCTCGCCGGAGGTCGGCGGATACTAATTCCGCCGCGGACTGCATGCAACTTGTAACTAACCTGGTCTCAATCAATCGATTGCAGGAGCACCCCCGAGCAGTTTCTGCATGCAGAAGCGGGCCCGAGAGTAGACTGCGCCGCGCCGAGGCGGCGGCCCGGGCGAGCGCGTCCGGCACGTGAATGCCCCGGCCGATCGAATTGCCCCGGGCAGAGAATAAAACCCAGATCACGAGCGCTTTGCTGCAGTTGCGCGAGCTGATCTTCAACGGAGCTTTCGCGCCGGGCGAGCGGATGGCCGAGCTGGGCCTCGTGCAGCGCTTGGGCGTTTCGCGCACTCCCTTGCGCCTGGCGCTGGCAGAGCTCGAGCACGAGGGGCTGTTGCGAGGGCTTCCCGGCGGCGGCTATGTGGTGCGTCGAGTTCACGCAAGGAGACGTCCGCGATGCGATCGAGCTCCGGGGCGTACTGGAGGGGACCGCGGCACGCTTCGCCGCCGAGCGAGGGGCGCCCGCTCGCGAGCTGCGTGGTCTGCGCGAGATAAACGAGACGATCCATACGCTCGTGCACAGGGCCGACTACGAATCGTTCGAGCGCTACCTGGACCTCAACGAGAGCTTCCACGCGCGGATGTTGAAGCTGGCCCGCAGCCCGGTGCTCGAGCGGGCGCTCGACGGGATCGTCTCGCTGCCGTTTGCGGGGCCGAGCGCGTTCGTGCTCGCCGAGGCCGAGCTTCCCGCCTCGCGCGAGATCCTGATCATCGCCCACCGCCACCACAGCGGGCTGATCGAGGCGATCGAACGGCGCCAGAGCGGCCGCGCCGAGAGCCTGGCCCGCGAGCACGCCAGGCTGGCGCTCACCAATCTCGAGATCGTCGTCGAGCAGCGCGACATGCTCGAGCGGTTGCCGGGCGGGTCGCTGATCGCGCTGCCCGCCAAGCCGGCGCCCGAGCCTGTCTGAAGGTCGCGGGCGTGATGCGCGGTCAGACGGTGACGGGAGCGCTGCCCAGGACCTGCCGCGCGGCGTCGGCGATCTTGGCCTCGTCAGGGAGCACGAACGCCTCCATCGGCTCGCTGTAGGGGATCGTCGCGTCGAGCGCGGTCACGAGCTTGATCGGTGCCTTCAGCGACGAGAACCCGTGCTCGGCGACCTCGGCCGCGATGATCGACGCGGCCGACGCGTGCCTGGTCGCCTGGTCGGCCAGCACCAGGTGCCCGGTCTTCTGCACCGAGGTCAGGATCGCCGGCACGTCCAGCGGCTGTAGCGAGCGCGGGTCGATCACCTCGGCCTCGATCCCCTCGCCGGCCAGGGTGTCGGCCGCCGCCAGCGCCTTGCCGACCGTCCAGCCGGTCGCCACGATCGTGACGTCGGAGCCGGCGCGGCAGATCGCTGCCTCGCCGATCGGGACCAGGTACTCGCCCTCCGGCACGTCGCCGTGCTCGAGCACGAGCAGGTAGTGCATCAGGTACACGACGGGATTGTCGTCACGGACGGCCGAGGCCATCAGTCCCTTGGCGTCGGCGGGCGTCGAGGGCAGCACGACCTTCAGCCCCGGGATGCCGGTGAACATCGTGTAGATCGAGCCGGTGTGCTGGCCGGCCCAGCCGGCCGTGAACCCGTAGCCGGCCTTCAAGACCAGCGGCACCTTGACCCGGCCGCCGCTCATGTACCGCAGGCGCGGCGCCTCGTTGGTCACCTGGTTCATCGCGACCAGCATGAACTCGGCCATCAGCAGCTCGACGATCGGGCGGTAGCCGGCCAGGGCCAGGCCGACCGCCATCCCGATCTCGGCGGTCTCGGAGATCGGCGACACGCGGACGCGATCACGACCGAACGACTTGACCAGCGGGTCCTCGTCTGAGGGAGCCACGTCCTGGCCGTAGAAGACGACCGTGTCGTCGCGGGCCATCTCGAGCCCGATCGCCTCGTTGACGGCGGCGATGTAGGGAATCTCTCGTGCCATGCGCGCTTCTCCTAGGCGTAGACGTGGTTCCGGGCCGCTTCGGGCTCGGGAAGCGGGCTGTCGAGCGCGAACTGCACCACCGCGTCCATCTCGGCGCGGGCATCCTCGGCGATCTGGTCGGCGCGGTCGGCGCTCAGCGTGCCCTGCTCCACGAGGCGCCTGCGAAACCGGGGCACGGGGTCGCCGCGCAGCGCGGCCTCGTACTCGTCGCGGTTGCCGAACACCGTGATCGCCTCGTGCTCGGGGTAGTGGAGCGGTACCCCGGGCGGCGCGATCAGGTTGCCGTGCGCCGACAGGCGGTAGACCTTGGACTCCACCAGCGTGGGCCCGTCGCCGGCGCGGGCGCGCTGCACCGCCGCGGCGACCGTCTCGTAGACCGCGATCGGGTCGCCGCCGTCGACGGTCACGCCCGGCATCGAGTAGGCCTGCGCCTTGACCGACAGCGGCTCGCCGGCGGCAGCGTTGGCATCTTCCTGCTCGACCCGGGTGGCGACGTTGTAATTGTTGTTCTCCATGATGTAGACGACCGGCAGCTTCCACAGCGAGGCGAGGTTGAGTGACTCGTGAAACGCTCCCTGCTTGGAAGCGCCATCGCCGAAGAAGCACAGGACCACCTGGCCCTGCTTTCTGATCTGGGCGGCGTAAGCGACGCCGGTGGCCTGGGGGATCCCCTGGCCCACGATCCCCGAGGTTCCCATGAAGCCACGCTCCTGATCGACCAGGTGCATCGACCCGCCGTAGCCCCCGCACAGGCCGTCCCGGCGCCCGTAGATCTCGGCCATGATCGCTTTCGAATCCGTGCCCAGGACCAGCGGATAGCCATGGCAGCGATAGGTGGTCATCAGCTGGTCGCCGGTTTGCAGCGCGGCGAGCGAACCGACGATCGAGGCCTCGGCGCCGTCGGCCAGGTGCGTGTGGCCGCGAATCACCCCGGGGTGCTCCTCGAAGCTGCGCTTGACCCGTTCCTCGAACTCCCGGATCCGCAGCATCTGGGTGAACATCCAGATCAGCCGCTCGTCGTCGAGCGGGGCTGGCGTCTGCCTCATCTGCATCACTCCTCTCTCACGCGACTCCCGCGTGAAACTGCGCCAGGGTCGTCTCATACGCTCGCTCGAACTGCTGCTCGATCGGCAGGCTGCGCAACTCCTCGGAGAGCACCTCGACGCCCCACGGTCCCGAGTATCCGATCTGCCGGCATACCTCGACGTAGCCGGAGATGTCGAACTCGCCCTCGCCCGGCAGCCGGCGGTGGTCGACGGTCTCCTGCACGCGGTCCTCCATGTCCTGGTACTGCCCGTCGGAGAGCTCCACCCAGGACAGGTACTCCGCCGGAATCCGGCGCAGGTCGCCGGGCTTGATCCCGAGCTTGGCCATGTGCCAGGTGTCGATCGCCAGACCCCCGTTCGCGCGCCCGGCACCCTGCACCAGCTCGAGCGCGGCGTCGAGAGTATTGACGTTGACGTCGAAGGGCATGAACTCATAGACGACCGCGGCGTCGGTGTGGTTGGCGGCGTCGTCACACAGGGCCGCGAACTCCTCGGTCAGCCGGCGCAGCTCGCACGGCGTTCCCGGGATGTTGCCGACCTTGATGTGGTGGGCGCGGAACGTGGCGGCGGTCTGGAACAGGAGCTTGCGCCGCTCGTCGGAGGCTCTGCGTTCCGGCGTGCCCGCCGTCGGCGAAGAAGTCGGCCAGGAACTCGACCTGCAGGTAGGTCAGGCCGGCGTCGTCGAAGATCCGCTTCATCTCCTGGAGCGTGCGGGTCTCCAGCTGGTGCTCGATGTCGGCGTGCCACAGCCCGAGCCCGCTGAAGCCGACGCGCGCCGCCTGCGCGCAGCGATCGTTCCAGTCAAACGTGCTCCACTCGCGCCCGACGTGCACGTCCGCCGGCCCGGCGCTGGTCCAGTAGAGGTCCAGCAGCTCAACGTCGGGCATCATCGTCGGTCCACGCTAGCGCCGGCCTGGGCGGCAGTCCAGCCATCGGGCGCAGCCGTTGTTGTCGATCAGCGCGCCCCCGCCGACTCGGAGTCAAATCATGCACGCAGCGGCCACAATGTGACTCGGAGTCGCTCGGTGGTCGATTGACTTGCGCGCGGGCGGTCCCGTATAAGCCCAGGGAGGTTTCAATGAGCAGCACGGAACCCGCGCTCGGCGCGTTCCCCAGTCCCTACTCGGTGCAGACGCCCCCGGGCTGCGAGGGCTGGGAGGAGATGTACCCCTACTACGCGCTGTTCGACGAGCGGCGCCGTGACACCGACGAGAACCGCTTCTGGTTCTGGAACTCGATGCACTTCCCGGTTCCGATGCCCGCCTTCGACGTGATCTGCATCGACTCCCCGTACCAGGCGGTGGGGTCCTGGCAGAACCGCGTGTTCGCCGTGCCGCCGGCGATGGGGATCGATTACCGCGCGGTCAACGGCTACATCTACATCTCGGGCAACCCGGTCACCGATCCGGCGAAGATCGCCGAGCGCGCGGGTTTCTTCCAGCAGCGGGCCGGCTACTACTACGAGAACTGGGCCGAGCTGTACGAAAAGTGGAAGGCCAAGATGGAGGCGCTGATCGCCGAGCTCGCCGCGCTCGAGGTACCCGGACTGCCCGAGTACGAACCCGACGAGGTGGCCTTCTCCGAGGACCGCAACACCGCCTTCTACGAGGTCCTGAACGCCTACGGGCGCTGCCTGCGCCTGTGCGATCTGATGTGGCAGCACCACTTCGAGTTCCTGCTCCTCGGCTACGGCGCCTACGCCACGTTCGCCGAGCTGTGCAAGAGCAACCTGCCCGACATCCCTGACCAGCACATCGCGCAGATGGTCGCCGGGATCGACGTGCTGCTGTTCAAGCCCGACGCGGAGCTGCGCCGCCTGGCCCGGCTGGCGATCGACACCGGGGTCGACGGGGCGTTCGTCGAGGGGCGCACGCCGGCGGAGATCGATGCCGAGCTTCGCCAGAGCGAAGCCGGGCGCAGCTGGCTGGCCGAGCTCGAGCGGGTCAAGGACCCCTGGTTCAACATGGCCACCGGCGACGGCCTGTACCACTACTACCGCAGCTGGCTCGACGATCCGAGCATCCCCTACGCCGCGCTGATCGGACACATGAGCGCCTTGCGAGCGGGCGAGCACATCGAGCGGCCGACCGAGGAGATCGAACGCGAGCGCGAGCGGCTGGCGCAGGAGTACGGCTCGCTGCTCGACGAGGAGACCCGCAAGCCATGGGACGACCTGCTGGCGCTGTCGCGGACCGTGTTCCCCTACGTCGAGGAGCACAAGTTCTTCTGCGATTACTGGTTCTTGACCAGGTGGTGGAACAAGGTCAGGGAGTTCGGGGCGCTGCTCGCCCGGCACGGGTTCCTGGAGGAGGGCGAGGACATCTTTCAGCTCTCGCGCCACGAGGTGGCCATGGCACTGGACGAGCTCACGCTCACCTGGGCCACCGGTGGTGTCCCGCTGGGGCCCAAGCACTGGCCGCCGATCGTCGCTCGCCGCAAGCAGATCCTCGAGCGGCTCGCCGACTGGACCCCTCCGCCGGCGCTGGGGATCGCGCCCGAGACCGTCACTGACCCGATGACCATCATGCTCTGGGGCGTCACCACCGACCGGGTCCGCGAGTGGGCCCGCCAGCAGGACGGAGGGCGCGAGCTCAACGGGGCGCCGGCCTCGCCGGGCGTGATCGAAGGCGTCGCCCGCGTGGTGCGGCAGGTCAGCGAGATCGCCGATGTACGCGACGGCGAGATCCTCGTCTGCGGCAGCACATCGCCGGCGTGGGCGCCGATCTTCACCAAGATCAAGGCCACGGTCACCGACGTAGGCGGGGTGATGTCGCATGCGGCGATCGTGTGCCGCGAGTACGGCCTGCCCGCGGTCGTGGGCACCGGCCGGGCCACGGCACAGATCCACACCGGACAGACGATCCGGGTCGACGGCTCCGCGGGCGTGGTGACCCTGCTCGACGAGCAGCGATGACGGCGAGCCATACGCGCCCGCTGGAGAGCCTGCGCAGCTCCGACGAACCGTCGTTCGGGGGCAAGAGCTCGGGCCTTGGCGAGCTGCTGGGCGCGGGGATCCCGGTGCCGCCGGGCTTCGCGCTGAGCACCGCCGCGCTCGACGAGGTGATCGCCGCAGCGGAGCTCGACACCGCCTCGCCCACGATCGGTGACGCGATCCGCGCGGCGCCGCTGCCGGGCGCGATCAGCGACGAGCTGGCGCAGCGGTACCGCGAGCTCGGCGACGCGCCGCCGGTGGCCGTTCGCTCGAGCGCGGTCGGCGAGGACAGCGCCGAGGCGACGTTCGCCGGCCAGCAGCTGACGCGCCTCTGGGTCCGCGGCGAGCAGGAGCTCTCCGAGGCGGTGCACGACTGCTGGGCGAGCCTCTACAGCCCCGAGGCGATCGCCTACCGCGCCCGGCTCGGCGATCGGGTGCGGCCGGCCATGGGGGTGGCCGTGCAGCTGATGGTCGACGCGGCGATCTCGGGGGTCATGTTCACCTGCAACCCGGTCAGCGGCGACCCCAGCATGGTGGCGATCAACGCCAGCTGGGGCCTGGGTGAGGCGGTCGTGGGGGGTGAGGTCACGCCCGACGATTACCTGGTCAGCAAGGTGACCGGCGAGGTGGTGCGCGAGCACATCGGCTCAAAGCAGGTTCAGTGCGTCGCGCGCGCCGACGGCCGCGGGACCGAGCTGGTGCCGGTTCCCGAGCAGCGGCGCGAGCTAGCGTGTCTCGAGCCGCCGGCGCTGACCGAGCTGATCGGGCTGGCGCGCCGCGTCGAGCGTCACTTCGGCTGCCATCAGGACATCGAGTGGGCGATCGCGCAGTCCGGGGAGACGGTCGTGCTGCAGTCGCGTCCGGTCACCGGGCTGGCCCAGCGCGAGCACTCGCCGGAGCGTCCCCAGTCGGCGCTGGCGATGGTCATGGGCACGTTCGGGGTCCGGCCGCCCCCGGCCGGCGAGGAGCGCTAGCCGTGGCCCTGAGCCACGAGGACGTGCGGGAGATCCTGCGGATCATCGACGAGTCCGATCTGGAGGAGCTGCGCGTCGAGACCGAGGGGTTCACGCTGCACGTGCGTAAGCAGGGCGGGGGCGCGCCGGCGGGCGACACAGCGGCGGACGACCGGCCCGGCCGAGGCAGACGGGCTGGTCACGATCCCCTCGCCGATGCTCGGCACCTTCTACCGCGCTGAATCGCCGGGAGCGGCCCCGTTCGTGGAGGTGGGTGCGTCGGTGGAGCCCGACACCACCGTGTGCATCATCGAGGTGATGAAGATGATGAATTCGGTGCCCGCGGGAGTCAGCGGGACGGTGGTGGAGATCTGTCCACGCAACGGTGAGCTGGTCGAGTACGGCGCGCCGCTGTTCCGGGTGCGTGCGCAGTGAAAAGGGTGCTGATCCCCAACCGGGGGGAGATCGCGCTGCGGATCGTGCGCGCCTGCCGCGAGCTGGGCCTCGAATCCGTGGTCGGCGCCTCCGAGCCCGACCGCGACGGGCTCGCCGCCCGCCGCGCGGACCGGGTCGTGGTGCTCGGACCGGGGCCCGCGGGTGAGAGCTATCTGCGCGACGACGTCGTCGTCCAGGCGGCGCTCGGCACGGGCTGCGACGCGATCCACCCCGGGTACGGCTTTCTGGCCGAGAGCCCGCGCCTGGCGGCCCGCGCGCGAGAGCACGGCCTGGTGTTCGTCGGGCCGGGTACCGAGGCGATCGCGCTGGCGGGCGACAAGCTCGCCGCGCGCGCTCAGGCGCAGCAGGCCGGCGTCCCCGTGCTGCCCGGCGGCGAGGTCCGCGGCGCGCAGGAGGGCCGCCGGCTGGCCGACCAGATCGGTTACCCGGTGCTGGTCAAGGCGGCCGCCGGCGGTGGCGGCCGCGGGATCAAGCACGCAAGCGACGGCGATCAGCTCGAGGCGATCATCGGGCTGGCCGGCGGCGAGGCGGCGGCCGCATTCGGCGACGAGCGCGTCTACGTGGAGCGGCTGGTGCCCCGAGCGCGCCACGTCGAGGTGCAGATCGCCGCCGACGACCAGGGCGCCGTCGTGCACCTCGGCGAGCGCGACTGCACGGTGCAGCGCCGCTTTCAGAAGCTGATCGAGGAGGCTCCGGCGCCCGCGCTGCCGGACTCCACCCGGGAGCAGCTGCGCGAGGCAGCGGTATCGCTGGCCCGGGCGATCGGCTACACGAACCTGGGAACGGTGGAGTTCGTGGTCGATGCCGACAGCGACGAGTTCTTCTTCCTCGAAGTCAACTGCCGGATCCAGGTCGAGCACCCGGTCACCGAGGCCGTGACCGGCCGCGACCTGGTCGCGCTCCAGCTCACGATCGCGGGCGGTGAGCCGCTGGGCTTTGCCCAGCAGGAGGTCGCGCTGACCGGGCACGCGGTCGAGTGCCGGCTCAACGCCGAGGACGTCACCAGGGACTTCCTGCCAAGTCCGGGCACGCTGTCGATCTTCGCCGTGCCCGAGCTCCCCGGGCTGCGGGTGGACACGCACTGCTTCCCGGGCGCGCTCGTGCCGCCCTACTACGACTCGCTGCTGGCGAAGCTGATCGCGCACGGCGACGATCGCGACCAGGCGATCGATCTCCTGCTCGACGCGCTCGAGGAGCTCGATGTCGAGGGCGTGGAGACGAACCGCGCGCTGCTGGTGAGCGTGTTGGGTCACCCCGACTTCCGCTCGGTTTCGATCACCACCGACTGGCTCCAGCGAGCGATCCGATGAGCGCACCGATCCAGTTCATCGACACCACCATGCGCGACGGCAACCAGAGCCTGTGGAGCGCGACCGGACTGACCACGCCCGACGTTCTGAGGATCGCGCCGGCCGTCGAGCAGGTGGGTTACGACGCGCTGGACTTCACCTCGAGCACCCACATGGCGGTCTCGGTGCGGTTTCACCGCGAGGATCCGTGGGAGCGGATCAGGCTCGTCAGCGAGGCCATGCCGGGCACGCCACTGGGGATGATCACCACCGGGATGCGCTTCATCTCCTGGGTGCCGGCCGATGAGGAGGTGATGCGACTCTCATTCCGGCTCGTGGTTCGCAACGGGATCCGGCGCCTGCAGATCGTCGATCCGTCAAACGAACCGGCGCGCCTGCGCCACCTGGCCGCGATCGCGCGGGCGGAGGGAGTGCAGGAGGTGGTGATCGGGCTCACCTACTCGATCAGCGAGGTCCACACACACCAGTACTACGCCCAGCGGGCGGCCGCACTCGCCGACTGTCCGGACATGGACCGCCTGTACCTCAAGGATCCCGGCGGTCTGCTGACGCCCGACGCGGTCCGCGAGCTGGCCCCGCCGCTGCTGGCCGCGGCGGGCGAGCGCGAGCTCGAGCTGCACAGCCACTGCACGATCGGCCTGGCGCCGCTGGTGTACATGGAGGGGCTGCGGGCGGGGTTCGGCGTGCTGCACACCGCGTCGGGGGCGCTGTCGCGCGGAACCTCGCAGCCCGACGTGCTGGCGACGGTCCGCAACCTCGAGGCGATGGGCCACGGGCACGCGCTGGACCTCGACCACCAGCAGGTCGTGTCGGACTACTTCGACGAGCTGGCGCGAACCAAGGGGCTGCCCTCGGGCGCGCCGAGGGAGTTCGACGCCGTCTACTACCGCCACCAGCTCCCCGGCGGCATGGTCACCACCACCCGGCGGATGCTCGACGAGCTCCGCCGGCCGGAGCTGTTCGATGCCGTGCTCGACGAGGTCACCCGGGTGCGAGCCGAGATGGGCTACCCGATCATCGTCACGCCGGTGTCGCAGTTCATCGCCAGCCAGGCGGCTCGCAACGTGATCGATGGCGAGCGGTGGGTGAACGTCTCAGACGAGACCGTGCGCTACTTCCTCGGCCACTACGGCGAGCCGCCGGCGCCGGTGGATCCGCAGATCGCCGACCGGGTCTTCTCGCGACCGCAGGCTCGCGCGCTCGGCGAGCTTCAGCCGCTCAGCCTCGAGGGGGCGCGCCAGCGCTTCGGGGAACGCATCTCCGACGAGGAGCTGCTGCTGCGCCTGACGATGCCCGCCGAGCAGGTCGACGCGATGGTCGCGGCGCGGGACCGTGGCGCCGCCGCCGCGCCGCCGCCGTCGTTGGCGCCCGCCGCCGACGGGGACCGCTCGCCGCTCGTGACCCTGCTGACCGAGCTCCAGCGCCGCCCGTCGCTCACCAGCGTCTCGATCGCCGCCGGCAGCGACCGGGTGGTCTGGCGCCGTGCCTGACCGGTTGGACCTCGGCGATGTCCGCGGCTTTGTGTTCGACATCGATGGGACCCTGCTACACCGCGGCGCCGATGGGCGCGGCCGGCCCCAGCCGGGCGCCGTGGAGGTGCTCGAGGCGATCCGCGCCGGCGGGCGCAAGCTGGCGCTGTTCACCAACGGCAGCCATGTCCCCTCGGCTCAGATTGCCCAGGGGCTGCGTGACGACGGCCTGCCGGTTTTAGACGACGAGCTCCTGACCCCGGTCGACAGCGCCACCAGCTACCTGTTGCGCCGTCACCCCGGAGAGCCAGCGTTGGTGTTCGCGTCGGAGCCGGTTCGCGCGCACATGGCGCAGCGGGGGATCCGTTTGGCGGTCGGGGAGGAGGCGCGGGTCGTGTTCGTCGCTCACCTCAACGAGGTGGAGATGGCCATGCTCGAGCGGGCGGCCCGGGCGGTGGTGGCCGGCGCGCCGCTGTTCACCGGCAGCTATGTCCGGGGCTACGCGGGCGCCAACGGGATGATCTTCAGCCGCGGCGCGATGATCACCGCGGCGATCGCCAAGGTCACCGGGGTGCGGCCGCGGGTGCTCGGCAAGCCCTCACGCGCTGCGGTTGCCGAGCTCGGGGCACGGCTGGGAATCGCCACGCGCGAGCTCGCGGTGATCGGGGATGACCTGGGAATGGACGTGGCGCTGGGGCGCATTGGGGGGATCGAGGACGGTGTTGGTGCGCAGCGGAATCAGCAGTGGGATCGACCTCTCCCGGCGTCCCGGAGCGCCGGCGCCCCGACGCGGTGATCGACGGTGTGGGTGACCTGCTCGGCTGGCTGTAGACAGACGTGTGTCAACTGACTCCCGATATACGGGAGTAACTTGCCATCACGTCGTCGCGTCGCGGAGCGCCTCCCAGACCCGTTGACCGTTGGCGGGCATCTCAACGTGGCGCACGCCGAACGGCGCCAGCGCGTCGATCACCGCGCTCTGCACCGCGGGCGTGGCGCCGATCGTGCCCGACTCGCCGATCCCCTTGGCCCCGAGTGGGTTGATCGGCGTGGGCGTCTCCATCTCGGCGAGCTCGAACGACGGCAGCTCGGGCGCCGCCGGCATGCAGTAGGTGACCAGGTTCGCGTTCTGCGGGTTGCCGTCCTCGTCGTAGCGCAGCTCCTCGAACAGCGCCTGGGCGATCCCCGCCGCCACGCCTCCGTGGACCTGACCCTCGGCGACCAGCGGGTTGATGATCGTGCCGGCGTCGTCGACGGCGACCAGGCGCCGCAGGTGAACGGCGCCGGTCTCGGTGTCCACCTCGACCACGGCGACGTGGGCCCCGAACGGGAACGTCGGCTGGGCGGGCTCGAAGTCGGCCTCGGCGCTGAGCTCGGCGAGCCGGTCGTCCTGCTCCAGGCGCGCGGCCAGCTCACCCCAATCCAGCGCGGGCTCGGGCGTCCCGGTGACGTGGAAGCGTCCCCGCTCGAGGTCGAGGACCATGTCCTCGGCGCTGGCCTCGAGCTCGCTGGCGGCGAGCTCCTTGGCCCGCTCCACGAGCACCTCGGACGCCTGACCGGCCGCCACACCGCCGATCTGGGTCGACTTGGAACCGTATGTGCCGGTCCCGCGCGGGATGGTGTCGGTATCGCCCTTGATGACCGTGATCTTCTCCAGCGGCAGGCCGGTTCGCTCGGAGGCGATCTGGGCGAAGGTGGTCTCATGACCCTGGCCCTGGGAGAACGAGCCGGTGCGGACGATCGCCTCTCCGTCGGCGGTTATCTCCACCGCGGCGAACTCCGACTCGTTGATCCCGTTGGTGATCTCGACGTACGCGCTGACGCCGATCCCGAGCTGCAGCACGTCGCCCCGCTCGCGCCGCTCGGACTGCTCGCGGCGCAGCTCCTCATAGCCCACCTTCTCCAGCGCGAGGTCGAGCGCGCGCTCGTAGTCACCGATGTCGTAGCTCGCGCCCGACGCGGTCGTGATCGGAAACGCGTCGGTGGGGATGAAGTTGCGCCGCCGGACCTCGGCGGGATCGAGCGACAGCTCGGAGGCGAACAGGTCCATCGCCCGTTCGAGCATCTGGGTCGCCTCGGGCCTGCCGGCTCCGCGCACCGGCCCGGTGGGTGTGGTGTTGGTCACCAGCGCCGTGATATCGATCTCGATCCTCGGGATCGCGTACACGCCGCTGGACATCATCGCGGTCAGATTGGCCAAAAACGCGCCGAGGCCCGGGTAGGCGCCGGCGTCCTGGAGGATCTTGAGCCGCAGCGCCTGCACCTTGCCCTCGCGGCTGCCGCCCAGCTCGAAGTCGATCAGCTGCGCCCGGCCCTGGTGCATCGCGACCAGGTTCTCGCTGCGCGTCTCGGTCCACTGCAGCGGGCGGGAGATGGCGCGGGCGAGCCAGCCGAGGATCACGTCTTCGATGATGTTCAGGCCCTTGCCGCCGAAGCCGCCTCCGACGTCGGGGGCGATCACGCGCACGTCGTCGGGCTCGAGCCCGAGCGACTCGGCGAGGATTCCCCTGTCCTGGTGCGGGGTCTGCGTCGAGAGCCACATGGTCAGCCGCCCGTCCTCGAAACTGCGCGATCGTGGCGCGCGGCTCGATCGAGCAGGCCGCGATCCGCTGGCTCTCGATCGAGCCGGAGACTACGACCTCGCAGGCGTCGAGCAGCTGCGGATCGGGATCCTGCGGCGGGACCCGGATGCAGGCGTTGGTGCCGATGTCCTCGTACAGCAGCACCTCGTCGCGAGCCGCCGCGCGGAGGTCGGTCACCACCGGAAGGGGTTCGTAGTCGACCGCGACCAGCTCGGCTGCGTCGACCGCGCCCTCGCGCGTCTCGCTCAGCACTACGGCGACGATCTCGCCGACAAAGCGCACGCGATCGGAGGCGATGAAGGGCCGGTACATGCGCGAGTCGACCTGGATGAACGGCGGCGGCGGGTTGACCGTCAGATCGACATCGGCGGCGGTGAACACCTGGGTTCCGGGAAGCGCCCGGGCGGCCTCGGTGTCGATTCCCAGGATGCGCGCATGAGCGTGATAGGAGCGCACGAACTGGACGTGGAGCGTGTCCGGCAGCCTGACGTCGTCGACGTACATACCTCTGCCGGTCAAGAAGCGCGGATCCTCGCGACGGCGAACCCTCTGTCCGACTACGTTTGCCATGCGATCTCCCAGACCTCCATCGACGGTTGCCGTGCGTGCCGGCCTGCAGCGGGTGCGCCAGCGCGGGCGGAATCTAATCACGTGCGCCCCGCCCAGGCTCGGCTTCCATTAGCCCGCCCAGTGCGTCAACCTTCTCCACGAGGATGACGATCATCGATCTACCCACCCAGGCGCTCCAGGGAGCGGGGCTGTCGCGCAGCGAGATCGACGATTGGGCGCTGTCGGCACCCCGGGAGATGGACGCGTTCTCACCGGCAGCGCAAGCGGTGAGTGAGTTTCTCACCCGCGGGTCAGCACTGCAGGAGCGCCTGCCGCTGCCGTCCCGGCGCTCGGAGGTGGAGCAGGCTGCCGCCGAAGGTCTGGCGGCCGCGCTCACCGCCGCTCGCGTCGCGTTCCTCGACGCCCACGCCGACCAGCTCTACGACGAGCTCACCGACCGGCGCTGCAAGCCGATCCGCGTCGAGTGGCTGGTCAACGATGCCGGGACGATGGTGCCCGGCCTGGTGCCGGGCCACGCCGAGATGGAGGCCGAGCGGGCGTTGCCCCTGGCCGACAAGCGCGGGCTGGAGCTGGCCCAAGGGCTGCTGATCGAGCACGTCCTGGCGCTCCCCGACGCCGGCCGGCACCTGGTGGAGTCGATGCTCGCTCCGACGCCCGAGGCGCTCGAGCGCCTGGATGAGTTCCGCAGCCGCGGACAGGTGGACCTGGGCCGGGCGCGGGTCACCCGGCAGGGGCGTGCGGCGGTGCTCGAGATCTGCAACCAGCGGCATCTCAACGCCGAGGATGGCTCGACGCTCGGGCCCACCGAGGCCGCAGTCGACCTGATCCTGCTCGACCCCGAGAGCGAGGTCGGGGTGCTGCGCGGCGCCGTGGTGGATCACCCGAAGTACGCGGGCGAGCGGATCTTCGGCGCAGGCATCAACCTCACGTATCTGTACCAGGGGCGGATCGACTTCCTGTTCTATCTGGTGCGCGACCTGGGGTATGTGAACAAGCTCTACCGCGGGCTGATGACGCCGGCCGGCGGAGTGGAGAAGCTGTGGGTGGCGGCGGTGGAGCGGTATGCGATCGGCGGCGCCTGCCAGCTGCTGCACGTCGTCGACCACGTGATCGCCACGCGCGGGCTCGCGGCTCTATCTGCCGGCGCGCAAGGAGGGGATCATCCCCGGCGCCTCCAACCTGCGGCTCCCGCGGGCCGTCGGCGACCGCGCCGCGCGCCAGGCGATCATCTCCGGTCGCGAGTGGCGAGCGGGCGACCCCGACGCCGAGCTGCTGGTCGACGAGGTGGTCGAGCCCGGCGAGATGGATCGGGCGATCGAGTCGCGGGTCGCCCAGCTGACCAGCTCCGGACTGATCAACGCGGCGGCCAACCGCCGCGCGCTGCGCATCGGACAGGAGCCGCTTGACATGTTCCGGGAGTACATGGCCACCTACGCGCGCGAGCAGGCCTACTGCCATCTCAGCCCCGCGCTCGTCTCAAACCTCGAGCAGCACTGGGATGCCGCCGAGCGCACCGTCTGAGGCGCAGATCCGAGACGACGCCGAGACGCTGGCGCGCGAGCAGCTGCTCGAGCTCCAGCTGCGGCGGCTGCACGAGACGATCGCCAGGGTGCTGCGCGCCCAGCCGCCTGGCGCCCGACGCCTGACCGAGGCCGGGATCACCGCCGCCGCGGACGTACGGTCGCTCGCCGACCTGGAGCACGTGCCGTTCACCGGCAAGACCGACCTGCGGGACGCCTATCCGTTCGGGCTGCTCGCGGTACCGCGCTGCGAGGTGGTGCGGGTCCATGCCTCCAGTGGCACCCACGGCAAGCCCACCGTGGTCGCCTACACGCGCACCGATCTGGAGAACTGGACCGAGCTGATGGCCCGGAGCATGGCGATGGCGGGCGTCCGGCCCGGGATGACGGTGCACAACGCCAACGGCTACGGGCTGTTCACCGGCGGGCTGGGCTTTCACCAGGGAGGCGAGCGCCTCGGAGCGACTGTGGTCCCGGTCTCCGGCGGCTTCACCACCCGGCAGGCGATGCTGCTGGCCGACCTCGGCGCCGAGGTGCTGGTGGCCACGCCGTCCTATGCGCTGGTGATCGCCCAGGCTCTGCACGACAGCGGCGTTGACCCCCTCGGGCTGCCGCTGGCGCTCGGCCTGTTCGGCGGCGAGCCCTGGAGCGAGCCGATGCGCGGCCGAGATCGAGCGCGCGCTCGACCTGACCGCGATCAACTTCTACGGCCTGTCGGAGATGTGCGGCCCGGGCGTGGCCACCGAGTGCCTCACCGCGCGGGCCGGGCTGCACGTCAACGAGGATCACTTCCTGGTCGAGGTCGTCGATCCGGCCACTGGCGGAGCGCTGGCGCCCGGCGAGGAGGGCGAGATCGTGTTCACCACCCTCACCAAGGAGGCCATGCCCCTGATCCGCTACCGCACCGGCGACATCGGCAGCCTGATCGAAGATCGGTGTGAGTGCGGGCGCACCACCGTGCGCTTGACCGGTCTGCGGGGCCGCGTGGACGACATGCTGGTCGTGCGGGGCGTGAACCTGTACCCGTCGCAGATCGAGCATGCGCTGCTGGGCGTCGATGGCGTGGCTCCTCACTACCGGCTGATCGTCGAGCGCCCCGGCGCGATGGACGAGCTGACGCTGGAGTTCGAGGCCGCCGGTGGCGCCGACCGCGAATCGCTGCGGGCGCAGATCGGACGGCTGCTGCGCGAGCAGACCGGGTTGCGGATCTCGGTCTCGGTGCTCGATCCGGGTGCGCTCCCGCGCAGCGAGGGAAAGGCGGTGCGGGTGGTGGACCGGCGCTCAGAGCGCGGGTAGGCGGCGCACCCGGACCGGCACTCAGTGGCCGGGTAACCCCTCCTGGCCCAGCGCGCCGTGGCGGACCTCGCTCGGGGTCACCCCGAACTCGCGCTTGAACACGCGCGAGAAGTGGGCGGCATCGCAGAACCCCCAGCGAAACGCGATGTCGGTCACCGAGCCGCCGTTGGGTCGCTGCAGATCCTCCATGCAACGCGCCAGCCGCTCGCTGCGGACGAGCCCTGCGACCGATTCGTCGGCGTCCTCGAACAGCGCGTGCAAGGCCCGCACCGACATCGTGTAGGCGCGCGCGATCGACGCGGGCCCCAGCTCTGGATCGTGCAGGTGGCTGCGCACGTAGCGGCGGATCTCGGCGCGGATCGCCGCCCGGGTGGCGGCGCGGCTGGTGGGCAGCTGGGGCTCGACGGCGGCGCGCAGCAGCTCGAGCGCCGCGTTTGCGGCCGCCGCGCCGGCTGCCGGCTCGAGCGCTTCGAGCTCGAGCGCCAGCGCATTCATGTAGCGCACGAGCAGCCGGGCGGGCCCGCTGCCCGACAGCGACGGCAGCGCGCTGACATCGGCGAGCCGCGGGCAGACCGCGACCACCCGATCGCGGGGAAACAGCAGCGTCCGCTTGTAGAACGCCTCGACGATCTCCACCTCGGTGGGCTGCAGCCCGTCCCACAGCACCACGTCGCCGGTCTCGAGCGCCAGCTGGCGCCCCCCTTCGCGAACAAGCTCGACGCCCTTGCGGACGAACTGAAAGCCGAACACCTCCTCGTTGGTGGCGGCCTGGTGCGGCGGCCCCATCACGGCGAGGCTGCGATGGCCCACAAACGGCGACGCGGCGCAGTCGAGCAGCATCAAATCGCCGATCGCGCGGCGGGTCACCGCCGCCTGGAAGCGCGCGGGGGTCCGGTAAGTGGGGCGGACGTCGAAGGCGAGATGGGTGGCGGCCAGGATGTCGGACCAGCAGCGCAGGCGGGCGGCGCCGTCGCCGCCGCCGACGCGCCACTGCTCGTGCAGCGACTGCGCTTGCGCTGGGGCCATCGCTTTCATCCCTCTCCTAGCGGGCAGTAATCCTATTGGAGCTCACGCCCGGCGAGCGCTCGCCGGCGAGCGCCACGAACGCATCGAGCGCAGCGGGGTCGGCGAGCGAGCCGCGGCTGGCCACCCTGTCGGGCAGCTCGCCGCGCAGGATCCGCTTGACCGGCGCCTCGAGCTTCTTGCCGGTGAGCGTCCGGGGAATCGAGGGCACCTCCACGATCGCATCGGGGACGTGGCGCGGCGAGAGCTCGGTGCGCAGCGCGGTGGCGATCCGGTTCTGCACGGTTGCGTCGATCACCGTGCCGGGCGCGGGGACCACGAACAGCAACAGCTCGCCGATCCCCCCGCCCGGATCCTCGAGATGCACGACCAGCGAGTCGGCGACCTCGGGGAGCTCTTCGACCAGCGCGTAGAACTCGCCGGTCCCGAGCCGCACCCCGCCGCGGTTGAGCGTCGCGTCCGAGCGCCCGGTCAGGACGCAGGTGCCTCGCTCGGTGAACCTGATCCAGTCTCCCTGGCGCCACACGCCCGGGTACCGGTCGAAGTAGGAGGAGCGGTAGAGCTCGCCGTCGCGATCTCCCCACAGCGCGATCGGCATCGAGGGCATCGGCTTGGTGATCACCAGCTCGCCCAGCTCGCCCACGACCTCGTTGCCTGACTCGTCGAACGCGTGCGCGTCGACGCCCAGGCAGCGACCGGAGATCTCGCCCTCGTAGACGGGCTGCGCGAACGAGCCCGACACGATCCCGGTGCACACGTCGGTGCCGCCCGAGCCGTTGATCAAAACCACCTCTGCGGGCAGCTGCTCGTAGACGTAGGTGTAGCCCTCCGCCGGCAGCGGTGAGCCGGCCGTGCACAGGGCCCGCAGCGAGCTCAGGTCGCACTCGCGCCCCGGCTGCAGCCCGGCCTTGCGGCACGCCATCAGGTAGGGCGGTGCGACGCCCATCACCGTCGGCTGGTTGCGCTCCGCCAGCCGCCACTGCGCGAGCAGGTCCGGCCATGCCGGATCACCGTCGAGCATCACGATCGACGAGCGGAGCAAAAGCGCCGAGACGAGCGCGTTCCACATCATCCACGCGGTGGTCGAGAACCACTGCAGCCGGCCCCCGGGCTTGAGGTCCCATCCCAGCCCCTGGTTCTTGTGGTGCTCGACCAGCTGGCCCCCGTGACCGTGGACGATCGCCTTGGGCAGTCCCGTGGTGCCCGAGGAGAACAGCACGTACAGCGGATGATCGAAGGCCACCGGGTCGAACTCGAGCGCCGCCGGTTCGGCCACCAGCTGCACCCAGCTGGTCGCGTCGGGCACTGTGGCGTCGCCGTAGGGCACCCAGACCACGTGCTCGAGCGTAGGCAGCCGCGCGCGGATCGTGGCCACCTCGTTGCGCCGGTCCACGTAGCGATCGCGGTACCCGTAGCCGGCGACGGTCAACAGCACCCGGGGCTCGATCTGGGCGAAGCGGTCGACGACGCTGCGAGCGCCGAACTCGGGTGCGCACGTGGCCCAGATCGCGCCCAGGCTCGCGGTGGCGATGAACGCCGCCAGCGTCTCGGGGATGTTGGGCAGGTAGGCCACGACCCGGTCGCGCCGACCAACGCCGAGCCGCTGCAACCCGGCCCGCGCACGTCCGGCCAGCTCGCGCAGCTCGCCGAAGGTCAGCTGGAGCGGCGGGCGAGTCTGGGACTGGGCGAGCAGCGCGATGCGGTCGCGGTCCTCTTCGCGGCCCACCAGATGCTCGGCGTAGTTGACCCGGGCGCCCTCAAACCACTGCGCGCCCGGCATCGTCCGCCTGCCGAGCACGCGCCTGTACGGGGAGTGGGCACGGATCTCGTAGAAGTCCCAGATCGCGCCCCAGAATCCCTCGAGGTCGTCGACCGACCACCGCTGGAGCTCGGCGTAGGACCGAAACGAAAGCCCGCGCCGATCCTCGACCCAGCCCATGAACCGGCCGACCTCGGTCGTCTGCCGCAGGTCGGCCGGCGGTGTCCAGAGGACGTCTCCGATCATCCGCGGTTACTCGAGGTCGTGCTCGTAGACGACGAACGAGGTCAGATGGCCGACGGTGTCGTAGAGCGACCGGGCCGAGCCGTTGTACTGCTGCGTGTGCCAGTAGACGCGATCGGCGCCGGCCACCCGCGCGTAGTCGTACACGGCATCGAACAAGGCGCGTGCCACCTGTCCGCCGCGCCGCCGGCGGTCGACGAACAGGTCTTCCAGATAGCAGGAGCTCGCCCCGCTCCACGTCGCCAGATGAAAGATCAGGTGCGCGATCCCGATCGGCTCGTCGTCTGCGTCGACCGCGACCAGACCGACCATTCCCGGCTCCTCATCACACAACCTCCCGAACGTCAGCTCAGTCACGTCCTCGGGAACGTCGGCGCGGTAGAAGGCCAGATATCCGTCCCACAGCTCTCGCCATCGCTCGACGTCGTCCGGGCGCAGCCGGCGCACGCCCACGGCCTGATCGGTGCCGGTCATCGTTGGCCTCCCTCTGGCATCAGAACCGCCTGGGTCTGAGTCACCTGGGCGACCATGCGGCCCTCGTCGTTTTTTAGGTCGGTCTGGATCACGATCACCGTGCGGCCCGCGTGCAGTGGACGCGCGACCCCGCTGACGTCGCCGCGCGCGCCGCGCAGAAACGACGTGTTCGAGGTCATCGTCGCGGTCTGCGCTCCCGATGGCAGGTTGAGGTAGGCACACACTCCGCCGAGCGTGTCGGCGAGCGACATCAGCGCTCCGCCGTGCAACAGCCCCGCCGTGGTGCAGCGCTGCGGTGACCAGGGCAGCCGACCCCGCACCTCGTTCGGCTCGGCGCTGTCGAGCGCGATCCCGACCGTCGCTGCGAATGGCATCAATGCCAGCAGCTCTTGCGGGCTGGGCGCTACCACAGCTGCGTCGATCGTCTCATGAGGCGCACTATCCCATGACCACGTCGAGCACCCGGTCCACGTCGCGCTCGTCGTTGTAGATGTGCCACGAGGTGCGCAGCAGACCGCCGCGGACGGCCGCCACGATGCCGGCCTGCGCCAGGCGCTGCGCCGCCCCCGGCAGATCGGCGCACACGATCGCGCTGTTGCCCGGCTCAAGCCCTGCGCCGGCCCGGAACCGGTTGGCGAGGGCGACGTCATGGTCGTGGATCGCGGGCACACCGATTCGCTCGATCAGCTCCAGCGCGGGAACGGTGGCGACCCAGGAGAACCAGGCCGGAGACAGATCGAGCCGGCGCGCGCTGCGCGCCAGCCGCAAGGGCGGCCCGAAGTAGCTGGAGTGCACATCCTCGCCGGCATACCAGCCGGCGCTGTGAGGAACCACGCGCTCGAGCAGGTGATCGGCGACGACCAGGAACGCGCTCCCGCGCGGCGACATGAGCCACTTGTAGGCGGTGCAGGTGACGGCGTCGAACTGCCCCGCGTCAAGCGGTAGCCAGCCGATCGCCTGCGTGGCGTCACAGATCGTGATCGCACCCACGCTCGCCGCCGCTGCGCGAATCCCCTCGAGGTCGGCGACCTCGCCGGTGCTCATCTGCACGGCGCTGAAGGCGACCGCGTCGACACCCTCGCCGATGGCCTCGATCAGGCCCGCCAGCGGGACCGTACGAACGTCGAGGCGCTGCTGGACGAGCAGCGGAAACAGCGTCGAGGTGAACTCGATCTCGGGGACCACGACACGGGCGTCGGCCCCCAGCGCGGTGACCACCGAGCCGATCAGCTCCGACACCGTCGAGCCGACCGCAACGTGCCGCGCATCTACGCCGACGAGCCGCGCGAACGTCTCCCGGGCGTCCTCGGTGCTCTGGCCCCATTGCTCCCAGCTCGTGCGCCCGCCGTACCAGTCGGTAAGCGCCGTCTGCAACGCGTCCCATGCGGGCTGGGGCGGGATCCCGAAGCTGGCGGTGTTGCAGTACACGCCGGCGGGCTTGAACAGCGGGCGCGCCTCGGACACGAGCATCAGCGGCATTGGATCACATGCGCCGCGCGGGTCACGCGAGCGCAGCGCGCCCCCCAGCCCTAAGACCAATTACCGATGGCAACCGGGCGCCCGCCGACCTACGGTGATTGCACGACCCATGAGAGGAGTAATCACATGACCAAGTCAGCGAGCGAGCAGATCACCGACGAGGTGACCTCGTGGCCTGGCGTCCAGGCGGGCACCGGTCGCCGCGGTGAGTGGGCATTCAAGGTCGGCACGCGCGAGATCGGCCATCTTCACGGCGACCACGCGGCGCACTTCGTGTTCCCCAAGCAGGTCTGGGCGCGACTGGCGCAGGAGGGGCGGATCGTCGATCATCCGGTGTTCCCGGGGCGGGTCGGTCCCGCGGCGCGCCGGATCGAGGGCCAGTCCGATGTCCGGGACGTGATCGAGCTGATGCGCCTCAACTACGAGCGGATCGCAGGTGTGAGGACCGAGCACGCGGCCTGATTCTTCACCCCCGCCGGCGGCCGACAAGCAACTCGACGGCTCGCCCGGGCCGATCACACCTTGCGGTTGTGGTGCGAGTGCGCTGCGTGGTGCAGCCGCCGGCAGCGGTGCAATCCCTTTCCATAGGAGGTCAGCTTCCAGCGGCCGTGCTCCTTGGCCAGGGTTACCTTCTTGATCGCTCTGGCGACCGCGGTGCCGCTCACCACGGCGGCCGCCTTGGAGCCGTCGATGCTGACCTGGACGTTCGCAAACAGCAGCTGCGATTGATCCTGGTTGAGCCGCTGCGCGTCGTCGGGCAGACACCGGGTGTAGACGGAAGAGCAGGTGGTCCGGGATCCCTTGGACTTCAACAGCGAATCCCGCGTCCGGCGATCGAGCAGGGCGCAGGCGCTCGAGTAATTGCCCTCCGCCAGCGCGTTGAGGTAGTGCTGGACGGCGGTGTCAACCGGCGACGGCGCCGAGTCTCCACACGCGGCCACGCACACGACGAGCACCAGCGCCGCCGCGAGGCGACGCCCGACAACCGCTGAAAATCGAGACGTACAGCGGCCGCTGAAAGTGAGCGCGTGGGCTCCCGGAACGAATCGACACATCGGGATGGCATCTCCATCGTAGAAGCCGATCGTGGTCGTCGCGCAGGTCGCTGTGGTTCATGAGATCGTGTGACCCTCCGATCGAGCCGTAGCCACCAGCTACACGTTTCGTTCGCGATCGAATTGTTCTGCGGCTAGCTTCGGGGTGTCCCCGATGGCAGCCATCCGCACATCCAGCTCAACCCAGGGCGGCGAGGACATCCGGCGTGCGCGCCGCCTGACGCTGATCGCCATGAGCCTCGGCTTCTGCGTCGTGCAGCTCGACGTGAGCGTCGTCAACGTCGCGGTCAAGTCGATCGGCGCTTCGCTGGGCGGCGGCGTGAGCTCGCTGCAGCAAGTGGTCAGCGCGTACACGGTGGCGTTCGCGGCGTTCATCCTCACCGCCGGAGCGCTCGGCGATCGGATCGGCGCCAAGCGGGTGTTCATCGGCGGGTTCGTGCTGTTCACGCTCGCCTCGGTGGTCTGCGGCCTGGCGCCCGATCTGGCGGTGCTGATCGCCGCGCGCGCCATTCAGGGAGTGGGGGCCGCGGTCCTGCTCCCGTCGTCGCTGAGCCTCTTGAACCACACGTTCCGCGAGCCCGCGGAACGGGCAAGGGCGGTCGGCCTGTATCTCGCGGGCGCCAGCGTGGCGCTGGCGGGTGGCCCGCTCGTCGGCGGCGTGCTGATCAGCACGGTCGGCTGGAGAGCGATCTTCTTCATCAACGTGCCGGTCGCGATCGTGGGTGTCTATCTGACGCTCGGATGGGCGCGCGAGACGCCCAGCGCGCGTGAGCTTGGCCTCGACATACCGGGCCAGGTAACGGCCGTGATCGCGCTCGTGGCGCTGGTGGGGGCCACGATCGAGGGCGGCGTCAGGGGATTCGGCGACCCCCTCGTGTTGGCCGGGTTTGCCGTGTCCGTCCTGGCGGGAGCGGGCTTTGTCGCCATCGAGCGGTTCTCGCGCAGTCCGATGCTGCCGCTGCAGCTGTTTGGCTCCCGCACGTTCAGCTCATGCGCGCTGATCGGGCTGTTGATCAACACCGTCTTCTACGGCCTGATATTCGTCTTCAGCCTCCTGTTCCAGCGCGAACAGCACCTCTCTCCCTTGCAGACGGGCCTGGCGCTGGTCCCGGTCATGCTCGCGATCACGGTTTCCAACCTGGGCGTCGGTTGGGTGAGCGAGCGCGTGGGGCCGCGGCGGACGATTGCGATCGGCGCGCTGCTCACCGGCTGTGCCTGCGCCGCGCTCCTTGGCGTCGGCGCATCGACGAGCTACGCGGCGATGGTGGCGCAGATGTTCGCGATCGGCCTCGGCGGCGGCCTGATCATCCCGATCATCACCTCCGAGATGCTGGGCAGCGTGGAGCGCTCGCGCTCGGGTGTCGCCGCGGGAACGCTCAACACGCTGCGCCAGGCCGGCAGCTCGATCGGCGTGGCGCTGTTCGGATCGCTGATCGCCTCGCAGTTCATTCCGGGATTTCACGTGGCGCTGGCGATCTCGATCGGCGTGGTGCTCGTGGTCGGGCTCCTGAGCCCGCTGCTGCGCCCGAGCGGGTGATCGTCAGGCGCCTGCGCTCGAGCGCGTGATCGTCAGGCGCAGTTCGCGCACCGGCGCGGCGTGAAACGCCTGCGCAGCCGCATCGGCGCTGGGGTACGGACGATCCTCGAGCTCGCGCAGCGGCAGCGAGACCTCGAGCTCGGGTTCATCCAGCGGGTAGGGGTCGAGCTGCACCCGTCCGGGCTGCCTGCAGACGACGTTGATCGCCACGTATGGGCCGCCGGCCTGCAGCGGCACGCTGGTCACAAACCGCGGCCCCGAGACCAGGTCCACCTGCGTCAGCGTGCTGGTGGCGTCGATCGGCTCGCCGCCGTCGGCCGGATGCTCGAAGTCCATCAGCCCGTGCACCAGCGACAGCAGGTCGACCGCCTGGAGCACCTCGTAGGCGTGCCAGGTGTGGGCGTCGAACTCGCTGCGCCGCCCCCGGTACCCCCACGCCTCGCGCAGCGCCGGCATCCACCGCACTTCCTGCGCCGCCACCACCTCGCGCGCCACCGGATCGTCAGACGGCGCACCGCCGCCGGCGCCCCAGCGGCTGGTGTAAAAGCCGCTGAAGTGCATCGAGACGAGCGCGCCCGCGTGCCGGTCGCGCGCGTAGACCGATTCCACCCCGCGCCCGTACGGACCCACGCTCTCGGTCAGCGGCAGCTCGGTGAAATGAGCGGGCCGCTGCTGTTGGGCGTTGTAGGTGGGTCGGCCGTCGAGCTCGTGCCATCCGTCGTCGTGGTGGGTGGCCGCACACAGCAGCGCCGCGCGCGGAACGGGAATCGCGAATTGCTCGTTGCCCCAATGCTCGGCGAACCAGCCGGCGAGTGCGGCATGGTCGGGCTGGGTCACGAGCGCCAGACGGCCAGTGCGCCGGGACACGAGCATGGCTACGGCCGCGAGCCAAAGACGACGACGGCAAGCATCGGTGTCATCTTGCCACCGCCGGTGAACGGCGCCGGCCGCGGCCGTCGCATCCATCCTGCCACCGCGCGCGGCCGCGCGGGCAGTCCCGCCGGCGCCTTGCGGCGTCCGGCGCCACCCTCTCAGGTACTGTGCGCATGTCGAACGGAGGAGGAAGAGCCCGCGGCCGGGCCGACGATGGTGAGCGGGGAACGTCCGCGCAACGCAAACTTCGTGCAGTCGCTCGAGCGGGGACTAGCGGTCATCCGTGCGTTCGACGCCGAGCATCGTGAGCTTTCTCTGAGCGAGGTCGCCCGGGAGGCCGGGCTGACCCGCGCCGCCGCGCGCCGCTTTCTCCTGACGCTGATCGAGCTCGGCTACGTCACGTCCGCCGAAGGACGCTTCGCGCTCAGCCCGCGGGTCCTCGAGCTCGGGTACGCCTATCTCTCGGGGCTGACGCTGACCGAGGTCGCCGAGCCCCACATGGAGGAGCTGGTCGCGAGCGTCAACGAGTCCTCGTCGATCTGCGTGCTCGACGACACTGACATCGTCTACGTGGTGCGGGTGCCGACGCGGCGGATCATGAGCATCACCCTGTCGGTGGGCACCAGGCTCCCGGCGTACGCGACCTCGATGGGTCGCGTCCTGCTCGCGGGCCTGCCCGACGATGAGCTCGAGCGACGGCTGGCGCGGATGGAGCTGCGCCCGCTGTCGGCGCACACGATCACTGACCCAGACGAGCTGCGAGAGGTGCTCGCGCGGGTCCGCCGGCAGGGCTACGCCGCCGTCGACCAGGAGCTCGAAGAGGGCCTGCGCTCGCTCGCGGTGCCCATCCACGACGCCACCGGCACGGTGGTTGCGGCGCTCAACGTGTCGGTGCACGCAAGCCGGTCGACGATGGCGGCGATGCGCCGCGACTTCCTGCCGCTGGCCCTCAAGACGGCCGCCGCGATCGAGGACGATCTGCGTCGCGCCCGCGGCGCCGCGCCAACCCAGCCGCCGCCCTAGCAGGACCGCCGTCAGGCTGGAGTGGCGACCTCGCGCGAGGGCTCGCGCGCGAGGTCTCGGGCCAGGGTGAGCAGCAGCTCGTTGAGCTCGGGGTTCTGCTCCGGAGACCACCCATCGCAGCGCCGCGCGAGGCTCGCCCTGCGCTCGGCGACCAGACGCTGCACGACCTCCTCGCCCTCGGCGGTGACCAGGTGCTCGGGCGCACCGTCCGCGATCTCCACGTCTGTCACCAGCCCGGCACCCACCAGCTCATCGAGCGCCCGTTCGCCGATCTGCACCGGGATCTCGAAATCCCCGCACAGCGCGGGGATGTCGGCAGCCGGATCCTCGTGCAGCCGGACGATCAGCCAGCACGCTGCGGCGGATAGCTCGACCCCGGCGCGCTCGGCCAGCCGCTCCACCAGCCGCCGCCGTTCGTCGCGGCCGATCAGCGCGGTCAGCGCCCGGGCGGCCTCGGCAAGTGACGCGGTGTGCTTGGGGATCGCGAAGCTCTCGCCGATCCCGCTGCCGGCGGAGACCGTCTCGCGCAGCTTCAGCTGCGGCAGGAGCCAGCTGAGCACGAACGCGGCCCCGGCGATCACCGCCGCGACCACGAACACCGTGCTCAGCGCGTCCGTGAAGGCAGTGATGTAGATCGTGTGAGTGGGCGCAGGGAGCTTGGCCAGCGCGGACGGGTTCAGGCTCACACTCCCACCGCCGCCGAGCGAGCCTTTCGCGGCGGCGGGCAGCGAGGAGGCGAGCTCGGAGCTCAGCCGGTTCGAGAAGATCGAGCCGAGCACCGCCGTCCCCACCGACCCGCCGATCGAGCGAAACAGGGTCGCCCCCGAGGTGGCCACGCCGAGATCCTGGTAGTCGACCGCGTTCTGGACCGCAAGCACGAGCACCTGCATCACCGAACCGAGTCCCAGCCCGAGCACGAACATGAACGCCGACGCCTCCAGGCGACTGGTGTGCGCACCCATCGTCGACAGCAGCGCGAGCCCGGTGACCATCACCGCGGTCCCAGCGATCGGGAATGGCTTGTAGCGGCCGGTGTTGCTGATGATCTGCCCGGAGACGATCGAGGTGAGCAGCAGGCCACCCATCAACGGCAGGATCTGCAGCCCCGAGCCGGTAGGACTGGCCCCGTTGACGACCTGCAGGAACAGCGGCAGGTAAGTGACTGATCCAAACAGCGCAAAGCCGACGATCAGGCCGATCGCGCTGGTCACGGTGAAGACCCGATTTGAGAACAGGTGCGGGGGGAGGACGGGCTCGGCCGCGCGGTGCTCGGTGACGACGAACATCACCACCAGCAGGATCGCCACCAGCCCGAGACCGATGATCTGGGGGGAGGCCCAGGCGTAGTCGGTTCCACCCAGGGTGCACATCAGCACGATCGCGCTGAGCGCCGCGGCGAGCAGAGCCGCGCCGAGATAGTCGACCTTGTGGCGGATCTCGTCGGTTCGGGAAGGCAGGGTGACCGCCAGCACCCCGAACGCGATCACGCCGATCGGGAGGTTGACGTAGAAGATCCAGCGCCACGACAGGGTGGAGGTGAAGAACCCGCCCAGTAGCGGGCCGATCACGCTCGCGAGTCCGTACACGGCGCCGAACAGGCCTTGATAGCGGCCCCGGTCGCGCGGCGGCACCACATCGCCGATCGCGGCCATGGTCCCCACCATCAGGCCCCCGCCGCCCAGCCCCTGGATCGCTCGGAAGACGATCAGCATCGTCAGGCTCTGCGCCGCTCCGCACAGGGCCGAGCCGGCCAGGAAGATGACCAGCGCGATCTGGAGCATGATCTTGCGCCCGTAGAGGTCGCCGAGCTTGCCGTAGACCGGGGTGACCGCGGTCTGCGCGAGCAGATAGGCGGTGACCACCCAGGAGATGTGGCTGAGACCGCCGAGGTCGCCGACGATCGTCGGCAGCGCGGTGGAGACGATCGTCTGGTCCAGCGCCGCCATCAGCAGCACGAGCATCAGCCCGGTGAAGGCGACCAATACGCCCCGCTGGGCCGGGGTCGCCGCCACGTCGGGGGCCGTCACGACGCGCTCACGGCTTGCACGCCGATGATCATAGGCCCAGTCGCTCGGCGGTCTCAGCCGGACCGTTCGCGCTGGCGCTGGTCGAGCGCCGTGACCGCCCACACCGCCAGCGCGACTTCGGCAGCGGACGCGTGTTTACCAAGACCGTCGCGACACTCAGCCGCGAGTTCCCGCATGCCCCGTCCTGTCCGAAGTGCAGGAGCGAGCCGGGCCGGCGGCTGGGGAACCAGAGATTCAGAGAGGAGCGCCGCATGGCGTGCAAGATCAACCACTACGCGTTGTCGTTGATGGGCGCGTTGGCAGTGGCTGCGGGGGCGCTGGCAATCGTTGGCGCCGGTACCGCAGCTGCGGCCGCACAGGCAACCGTTGGCGCCGGTACCGCAGCTGCGGCCGCACAGGCAACCGTTGGCGCCGGTCCGGCAGCGGCGGCTGCGCCGGCGGCCGACTGTCAGCCGTTCTCGGGCAAGCCGTGTCTGTTCCCGTTTCCCGACAACCGCTTTACCCGCACCGACAAGCACAGCGTCACCGGCCTGCGGCTCCATCTGCCCGCGGCCGCGATGCCGGCCAACGTCAAGGGTCAGCGGATCGCCGTCGGGCCGTATGACCGCAACGACGGCTTCAGCCCCGGCTCAGCGATCGTGCTCCACATCCGGGGCCTGGACAATCAGGCCGCGCTGACGCGGACCGGAGCGGTGCCGATCACCAACATGGCCCGAACCTTCGCCAGGCGTCAGCCAATCGTCGTGATCGACGAGGCGACCGGCAAGCGGCAGCTGATCTGGGTCGAGCTCGATGCGCTGGCTCCCAACAACGCCGAGCGGGATCTGATGATCCAGCCGGGCAAGGCCTTCACCGAGGGTCACACCTACGTCGTGGCCCTGCGCAACCTGCGCACCGCCAACGGCAGGGTGATCCGCGCCCCGCGCTGGTTTGCCCGGCTGCGCGCCGGCGGGCGGCTCCCCCGCGCCGAGCGCTCCCAGCGCCGGCGGTATGCGCGCATCTTCAAGGCGCTCAAGCGCGCCCATATCGCGCGCTCGAGTCTGTACGAGGCCTGGGACTTTACGGTCGCCTCGCGGCAGGATCTGACCGGCAGGCTGCTGGCGATCCGCAACAACGCCTTCGCACAACTCGGTGACCGCAATCTCGCCGACGACGTGGTCGCGGGCAACGCGCCCTCCTATGAGATCACCGGCACGACGACCCTGCCGCCGGCGGCCGGCGTGACTGGGACGATGAAGAGCGTCAGCGGGACCTTCCAGGTCCCTTGCTATCTGGTCGTGTGCGGTCCGAGCGCGACGGCCGGCTTTCACTACAGCTCGCACAAGGTCGGCGCTCTGCCCACCCAGATCCCGGGCAATGTGGCCACGGCGGCCTTTGAGTGCATCATCCCCAGCAGTGCCAGCCCCACGAATCCCGCGCGGATCTCGCTCTACGGCCACGGCCTGCTCGGTTCCCACAGCGAGGTCGAGGCGACCAACGTGCAGGACATGGCCTCAGAGCACAACATGGTCTTCTGCGCGACCGACTGGTGGGGACTTGCGGAGGGCGACACGGCTAACGACGCCGCTGCGCTGGCCAACCTGAACCTGTTCGGACCCGTCATCGACCGGCTCCAGCAGGGCGTGCTCAACACGCTGTTCCTCGGGCGCCTGATGCGCAACGCCAAGGGGTTTGCCTCGAATCTGGCCTTCCAGGCCGGCGGACACCCGCTGATCGACAGCTCGAACCTGTACTACGACGGCAACAGCCAGGGCGGGATCGAAGGCGGGATGGCGACCGCGGTCGCGCCTGACTTCCGCCACGCGGTGCTGGGTGTGACCGGGATGGACTACGGAAACGTGCTCGTCCAGCGCAGCACGGACTTCGCTCCGTTCGGCGCGATCCTGTATCCGGCATATCCGGACCCGTCGCTGCATCCGTGGATCCTCGATCTGGTCCAGCAGCTTTGGGACCGCGGCGACCCCGACGGCTACGCCGAGCAGATGACCTCGCATCCGCTACCGGATACGCCGTCGCACCAGGTGCTGATGCAGATCGCCTACGGCGATCACCAGGTCAGCATGTATGCGGCGGCTCTGGAGGCGCGCACCGTCGGCGCCTCGGCGTACCAGCCGGCGCTCTACCTGAGCACCGACCGTGCTCGCGACCGGAGCCTGTTCTACGGGATTCCGGCGATCAAGAAGTTCCCGTTCCACGGCTCGGCGATCGAGATCTGGGACAGCGGCCCGGGCCGTACGCAGCCACCGCCGCTGGGGAACCTGCCCCCCGCGGACACGAGCACCAACCACGATCCACACGAGGACGTGCGCGACACGCCGCTCGCCCGCGAGCAGAAGTCCGCGTTCCTAGAGCCGGACGGCGCCGTGATCAACGTGTGCGGCGGCCAGCCCTGCCGGACGTCGGTCTACACGCCCTGAGCTGAGCCCAAGCGCAGCGCCGGGAGCCCATCGATGCTCTCGGCGTTGCGCGGGGCCGCTGCTGACCAGATCCCGGTAGGCGAGCGTGTGCTTGGCGAGCACCGGCGACCACGTCAACGTCCCGCCCAACGGGCCGATCGACACGCTCCCGGTGCCGTGAAGCCGCGACCCTCGACAAAAAGCGGATCAGGTGCGAGAAGAAGACGTTGTGCGGGAAGGCCCCGGCCGGATCGTTGTGCGCGTAGCCGGGGCGGTTGACCAACATCAGGTTGCGGGCGGGAATGTGCGAGTTCCCCGCGAGCCGGCGAGTCACTGAGAGAAGCACGTGGCCGGGACCGGTGAGGGCGGCGCCGAACGCATAGATCAGCAGCTTGCGGGGCAGGCGGCGGCCCATCGTCGTCTTGAGGCCCAGCACCCGCTGCGCGGGGCTGGGGAGCCCGTTGTTGACGGCCTCGGTGTCGAGCGTCAGGCGCTGCGGGAAATACCACTCGGTCCCGTCAATGCTGGCAATTCCCGCGCCCGAGAACATCTGCGCAAAGCGCTTGATCGGAGTCAGCGCGCCTTTGCCGTTCCAGCCGAAGGGGGGCCCGCCGGTGGTGGCCACCCCCGTGCCGAGGTGAGCCTGGGCCGCGATCAGGCTCGGCGGCGAGGTAGGGACGTTGAGCGCATAGCCGTACTGCGCGAGGTTGGTGACCGGGACCTGCGGGGAGAGGTGAAACGGGGTCAGCAACCCCGACGACTGCCCCAGCGACGGCTGGTTTGGAGACAGGAGCGCGGCCAGCGACCCGGTCGAGCTGAAGATTCCCGCGTTGGGGGCCGGAATGCCGCCGAAGTTCAGCCACGGGGACGCGGTCGGGGCGTCGAGGCTCGCCAGCGCCGCTCTGGCGGCGGCGGCGCTCTCGGCACCGAACGAGCCGCCGTCGATGTAGACCAGGCCGGACAGTTGATCGGCGCCGGGATGTCCGCCGAAGTTCCACGTGGCATACGCGGTCACCACGTCGCCCCCGAGCGAATGGCCGCCGAGCACGACCTTGCCGCCGAGCTTGCGGGCCGCCGCGATCACGTGATGGAGATCTCCGACGGCGACCTTCATGCCCCACTGCTTGGCGAACTCGACGCTCGAATCGGGGACCGCAACGAAGTGGTTGGTGATGCTCTTGTCGATCGAGTACCCGAGGTAGTAGTCGAACACCTGCGCAGGACTGGCCTTGCCCCGCTTGGCCAGGTTGAGCACCGACTGATCCTCGAGCAGGTTCTCCCTACGTTCCACACTCCACACCTGCCACCCCTTCTCCTTGGCCACGATCCACCGCGCGAGCGGGACGAAGTACGACGACCCTCCCGACGTGCCGGGTTCGAGCACCAGCACGTTCCTGGCCCGCGCGGGGCCGATCTTGAGCACCCCGACCTTGTCGTAACGGGCCGGGGTCCCAGGCGCCGCCGCACCCTTCATCCAATCGACGTGCACGGCCGCGGGCGCGCTCGCGCAGAACACGAGCGACACCGCAGCGACGGCGGCGAACAGCAGCTTTAGGGCGCGACGCACGGCGCGTAGTATTCACAACCGCCTCGATGCGCGCGCTCGTAACCGCCACCGCCGCCCCGTACGCCGCGCTCGCCGAAGTACCCGATCCCCAGCCGCTGCCCGGTCAGGCGCTGGTCGAGGTCAGGGCCGTAAGCCTCAACCGCGGCGAGACCAGGAGATTGGAATCGATGCCCCCCGGGTCGGTTACAGGCTGGGATCTGGCAGGCGTGGTTTCAGCGCCGGCCGCCGACGGAAGCGGGCCCGCTGCCGGGGCGCGGGTGGTGGGTCTGACCGCGGGCAGCGCCTGGGCACAGCTCGCGGCGGTCGACACCGAGCTGCTGGCCGAGCTGCCCGAGGGGATCTCCTTCGAGCAGGCGTCGACGCTGCCGGTCGCGGGTCTGACGGCACTGCGGAGCCTCGAGATCGGAGGATTCGTGCTGGGCAAGCGGGTGCTGGTCACCGGCGCCAGCGGCGGCGTGGGGCGGTTTGCGATCCAGCTGGCAAAGCTCGCCGGTGCGCACGTGACCGCAGTGGCGAGAAGAACCGCCGGGCTGCGGGAGCTCGGCGCCGACGAGGTCCAGGAGGAGCTTGAGCCCGGCGGCCCCACGTTCGATGTGATCGTCGAGGCCATCGGCGGGCCGGTGCTCGGGGTGGCGCTACAGCGCGTCGCGCCCTGGGGAACGGTGGTCAGCTTCGCATCGACGATCACCGAGCCGGTCAGCTACCCCACCCGGGAGCTGTTCGCGCGCGCCCCCGGAGCGAGGCTGTACGGGCTGTATCTGTTCGGCGAGCTCATGCACACCAGAAGCGGCAGCACCGATCTGCGCCGCCTCGCCGACCTGGTCGCCTCGGGCCGGCTCGATCCGCAAATCGATCTGGTGAGCTCGTGGACTCAGGCGGACCAGGCGATCGAGGCGCTCCTCGGCCGGCGGGTGGCGGGCAAGGCGGTCCTGACCGTCGATTAGACGTGTTCGCCTGCTAACAATCTCGAAGCGAAACCTGCTTGCAACAACGCGCCCAGCGGCGGATCCCGCAGCGCTTGATCGGCGGCGGGCCGCGGGCCCTCGTAACAGCCGAAAATTCCGCATTACTCTGATAATAGGTGTAGGCCTCCGGCGCCGCTGAACGCATATGTTGTCTGTGTTGAGGATTGATTAGGGGTTGTCCCGCGGGCCCGGAGAACCCTCGCATCGAACGCGACTTGGCAATAGATTGTTTCCCTCTGGGAACTCGACCTCTGAGGAGGAGGATCTGTGAAGAGACACACCAGACCGGTAGCAGCGATGCTGCTTTCGGTCATAGGAGCGGTGGCCCTGGCGGCCTGCGGCGGCAGCTCGTCGAGCACGTCGTCAGCCACCACGTCGGCCAGCGCGAGCGGCGCCGGCAAGCAGGGCGGCACGATCACGATTGCCTCGGGCACGGCGCCACTGTCGGCCGACCAGGGGCTTGACTTCACCACCCAGGGCACCGAGCTCTATTCAGTGGTGAACACGCCCCTGCTGACCTTCAAGCGCGGCGTTCAGGGAACCGCTGGGGCCCAGATCCTGCCGGCGCTGGCCACGGCCGTCCCCACGGTCGCCAACGGCGGCGTCACCAACGGTGGCAAGACGTACATCTTCCACCTGCGCAAGGGCCTGAAGTACTCCAACGGGATGCCGATCAAGGCCTCAGACGTGCCCTACGCGCTCGAACGGGACATCAAGATCCCCTGGCAGGCAGCCTCGTTCGTGAGCGCCTACATCAAGGGTGGCACCGCATACGCCAACGGCAAGGCGAAGACGATCTCGGGCATCACCACCGACAACGCGACCGGAAAGATCACCATCAACCTGGTGCAGCCGTTCGCGCCGATCGTCGACATCTTCGCCCTCGCCGGTACCGCTCCGGTCCCCCCGAACACGCCGATGAAGAACCTGGCGTCGACCGGCACGATCGGCGATGGTCCGTACAAGTGGGGCCCGATCAGCTCCCGGCCGCACGTACACGCTGATCAAGAACACGAAGTTCAATGGCGTTCCGACGGTTCCCGCCGGCCACGCCGACAAGATCGTCTACAACGTCAACAGCAACGTGCTGGCGAACGCCGAGCAGGTGCTCTCAAACCAGGCCGACGTGTTCGACCCCGGCGACACCCTGCCGGCGACGATCCTGCAGCAGGTGAAATCGCAGGCATCTGACCGCTACCAGCCGATCCCGACCAACTCGACGTTCTACTTCTTCATGGCCGTCAACCAGAAGCCGTTCAACAACATCTACGCCCGTCAGGCGGTGCTGGCCGCGCTCGACCTGCGCGCCCTGTCGCGGTTGGACAGCGGCTTCTTGCAGGAGGACTGTCACCTGATCCCGCCCGGGATCATCGGCCACTCGACCCCGTCGAGCTGCCCGTACCACAACCCGACCGGGCCGCCCAACATGACCCTGGCCAAGCAGCTGATGGCCAAGTCGGGCATGAAGGGCCAGCCGGTCACGGTGTGGGGCGAGGAGCGCAGCCCGCGCCGGCAGTACGTGGACTACTACACCTCGGTGTTGAACTCGCTCGGGTTCAAGGCCACCGAGAAGATCATCAACTCCGACGTCTACTTCACGACGATCGGGGCTCCCAAGACCAAGCCCCAGACGGGATTCGGCGACTGGGTGCAGGACTTCCCCAACCCCTGGGACTTCATGCAGCTGTTCGCGGGTAATGCCGGATCATCGCTCAACTACGGCTACGTAAACGATCCTCACTACAACTCGGAGCTGGTCAAGCTGTACCAGCAGCCGCCGCAGAAGGTGGCGAGCCAGTGGGCGGCGCTCGACCAGTACGGCGTCACCCATGGCTTCTGGGCGGCCTATGGCCACGAGGAGTTCCCGAAGTTCTACTCGAACAAGCTGGACTTCAACAAGGGCGTGATGTCGGTCGAGTACCAGACCGACATGACCAGCCTGCAGCTCAAGTAGTCAGTCGGCGGGGGGCGGGAGGGCGTCTGTCGGCGTCCTTCCGCCCCCGCTGCTTGTTCGCAGCGATAAGCTGATGTCCGCGCGATGGCATTAGTCCCGTATCTCCGGTCCCATGGCTGAGTCCGCGGTCGGCGAAGGCGCTGGCGTAGTCCTAGGCCAGCAAGGAGGGGACGCCTGGAGCGAAGGTGAGCACGCTCCGGCGATCGGGCCCGTGGCGGCTGGCGGCGCGCCGGCTGTCGCGCAACAAGATCGCGCTGGCGTTCCTGGGACTGTTCATCGTGCTGGTGGCGATGTGCCTGCTGGCGCCGGTCTACTCCAAGCACATCGCCCACATCGGGCCGAACACCAACAACATCACCGGGACCGTCAACGTGGGCGGAAAGGCCAAGGATGTGGTCTCTCCCGACGGGGTGCCGATCGGTCCGACGTTCACCCGCCACTACTTCTTCGGCGCCGACACCAACGGTCGCGATCTGGCCGTGCGGCTGCTCTACGGCGGGCGCACGTCGCTGGAGATCGGCGCGATCGCGACCGCGATCATCATCGTCTTCGGCACGCTCGTGGGGCTTTTGTGCGGCTACTTCCGCGGCCCCGTGGACGCGATCCTGAGGCCGCTGATGGAGCTGATCTGGTCATTTCCGCCGGTGATCCTGGGGGTCGCGGTGGGCACGGCGCTGGCGCTCGGAGGCATCGGGCCGATCAAGGGCAACTCGATCATGATTCCGGCGTTCATCATCGGGGTGATCTACATCCCCTACCTGGGCAAGCCGATCCGGGGAGAGGTGCTGCGATTGCGCGAGCAGGATTTCGTAGACGCGGCTCGGGTGCAGGGAATGGGGCCTTGGCGGATCATGCTGTCTGAGATCCTGCCCAACGCGGCATCGACGATCATCGTGTTCGTGCCGATGATGCTCGCCTACGCGATCCTGCTGGAGGCGTACCTGTCGTTCCTGGGCGCCGGGGTCCAGCCGCCCAACGCGTCGTGGGGCAGCCTGATCTCCGAAGGGATCACCTACATCCAGACGGATCCCAGCTACGCGCTGATCCCGGGCGCGATGCTCGTGCTGACCGTGCTCAGCATCAACGTGGTGGGTGACGGGATCCGCGACGCGCTCGACCCCCGCGCGCAGGTGCGGATCAAGACCTGATGGCCCGCTTCATCGTCCGCCGCACGCTGTCGGCGATCGCGCTGCTGTTCGCGGTCTCGGTGGTGGTGTTCGGGATCTTCGAGATCATCCCCAGCTACAACCCGGCGCGAGCGATCGCGGGACGCAACGCGACGCAGACGACCGTCAACCAGGTGAGCCGCAAGTTCGGCTTCGACAAGCCATTCTACATCCAGTACGTGAACACGATGAGGCTGATCTTCACCGGCCAGATCATCGACTACCAATACGACCTCAACGTCGTCGACCAGTTCAAACAGAAGTTCCCCGTCACCCTTTCGCTGGTGATCCCGGCCGGGATCCTGTGGCTCGTTGCCGCGATCATCCTGGGTTCGATCAGCGCGCTGAGGGTTGGTCGATTAGCGGACCGCGGATTGATGGTCGCGGCGATCCTCGGCGTCTCGATACCCGTGTTCCTGCTGGCGGCCGTGCTGCTGTACGTGTTCGCGTTCAAGCTGACCTGGTTTCCCAATACGGGCTACACCAAGTTCGCCGACAGCCCCGCCCAGTGGGCCTACCATCTGGTCCTGCCATGGATCTCGATCGCGGTTCTGTCGATCGGCTTCTACTCCCGCGTGCTGCGCTCGAACCTGCTGGACATGGTCAACCAGGACTTCGTGCGGACGGCGCGCGCCAAGGGCCTGCCGCAGAGCACCGTGTTCAGGCGCCACGTGCTGCGCAACTCGCTGATGCCGATCATCACGATGTTCGGGCTTGACTTCGCGACGCTGCTGGGCGGCGCCGCGCTGGTCACCGAGACGATCTTCAACCTTCCCGGTGTGGGCCAGTACGAGGCCCAGGCGATCGGCAACCTCGACGTCCCGCCGATCATGGTGGGCTCGATGTTCACCGCTTTCTTCGTGGTGCTGTTCGGGGCCTTCTCCGACGTCATGTACGCCGTGCTCGACCCCCGGATCCGGCTCACCGGCTGATGGCCGAGCGGCTGCTCGAGGTCGAGGACCTGCATGTCTCCTTCGCCACCGAGGACGGCCTCGTGCGCGCCGTGGACGGAGTCTCGTTCACGCTCGACCGCGGCGAGGTAGTGGCGATCGTGGGCGAATCGGGGTCGGGGAAGTCGGTGACGGTGATGACGCTCATGGGCCTGACCCGCTCACCCAATTCCCGTTTCGACGGGTCGGCGCGGCTCGGTGACACCGAGCTGGTGACCGCCTCCGACGAGCAGCTCCAGCACATCCGGGGGGCAGGAGATCGCGATGATCTTCCAGGATCCGATCTCCTCGCTCAGTCCCGTGCACCGGATCGGCGACCAGATCGTCGAGCAGATTCGAGCCCACGAGAAGATCTCCAAGGCGGCTGCGCTCGATCGCGCGGTCGACCTGATGGAGCGAGTGGGGATCCCCCGAGCGCGCGACCGAGCCCGCGCCTATCCGCACGAGTTCTCCGGGGGCATGCGCCAGCGCGCGATGATCGCCATGGCGCTCTCGCTCTCGCCGAGCGTCCTGATCGCCGACGAGCCGACTACCGCGCTTGACGTGACCATCCAGGCTCAGATCCTGCAGGAGGTCATACAGCTGCGCGAGGAGAGCAACAGCGGCGTCATCTTCGTCACCCACGACCTGGGCGTGGTGGCGGACATCGCCGACCGCGTGCTGGTGATGTACGCCGGGCGGGTCGTCGAGCAGGGCACCCTGGACGAGATCTTCTACGACCCCCAGCACCCCTACACCTGGGGCCTGCTGGGTTCGGTCACGCGCATGGATCGCGAGCCCCCTCGCCGCCTGCCTGCGATTCCGGGTCAGCCGCCGTCGCTGGTCAATGGCGCCCGAGGGCTGTCACTTTCGGCCGCGCTGCCCGCACGCGTTCGATCGCTGCGTCGAGGTACCGGCGCTCGAGGCGCGCGTGCCCGATGCTCCCGGTCACAAGGATCGATGCTGGCTCGAGGTCTCCGAGAAGCGCACGCGCCGGGAGGTCGACGGGCGGATCGGGCTCGCCAAGGCCGAGGTGGCCGCGTGAGCACGGGCGGGGACATGGAGGACGCGCCCCGCGAACCGCAGTCCGGGGAGCCCGAGGAGCAGCAGCCCGAGGAGCCGCAGGCCGCGGAGCAGCTCGGCGACGGTGACCGGGCGGCGCAGAGCAACGGCCAGCCGCTGCTCGAGGCAGAGCACGTACAGCTGTACTTCCCGGTCAAGCAGGGCGTGCTGGTGGATCGCACGATCGCCACCGTGCACGCGGTCGACGATGTCTCGCTCCACCTGCGCGAAGGGCAGACGCTGGGTGTGGTGGGCGAGTCGGGTTGCGGCAAGAGCACCTTCGCGCGCTGCATCGTGCGCCTGCTGGAGCCCACCGCGGGCACGCTGCGCTTTCGCGGGCGCGACATCACCCATCTCGGGCGCCGGCAACTGAACCCCGTGCGCCGGGAGGTCCAGCTCGTCTTCCAGGACCCTGTCTCTTCGCTGAACCCGCGCAAGCGTGTCGGCCAGATCGTCGGAACACCGATGCGCCTGCACGGAATGGACCGCAACAAGGCGCAGGCCCGGGTGCGGGAGCTGCTTGACCGGGTGGGGCTGAACCCCGAGCACGTCAACCGGTTCCCGCATGAGTTCTCCGGCGGCCAGCGGCAACGGATCGGCGTTGCGCGCGCTCTGGCGGTCAACCCTCGCCTGCTGGTGCTCGACGAGCCGGTCTCGGCGCTCGACGTCTCGATCCAGGCGCAGGTGATCAACCTGCTCGACGATCTGCAGGACGAGTTCGGCCTCTCGTACGTGTTCATCGCCCACGACCTGTCGGTCGTCCGCCACGTCTCAGATCAGATCGCGGTCATGTACCTGGGCAAGCTGATGGAGCTCTCCCCCGCCAAGGAGCTCTACAGCAAGCCGATTCATCCCTACACCGACGCGCTTCTGTCGGCGATCCCGATCCCCGATCCCAGAGAGAACCGCCAGCGCGAACGGATGGTGATCGGCGGTGAGCCGCCCAACCCGATCCGGCCACCTTCGGGCTGTCGCTTCCATACCCGCTGCCCGCGCGCGACCGAGGTCTGCGGCGAGGTCGAGCCACCCCTGGCCGAGTACCCAGGGGGCCACCTGGCCGCCTGCCACCATCCGCTCAACGTCGACGCGAGCGAGATCGAGGCCGCAACTCGCTCGCCGTTGAGCCCGCTCAGCGCAGGTGACCGGATGCCCGACCGCGACCGAGGTGTCCGCCAAGCCCGCGGCGGGGGAGACGTGAGCGCGGCGGATCGCTGGACTCGCCGTGCACGCGGGCGTGTGCGGGCGTAGGCCGCTGTCATCCTCGCTTCGAGGTGTAAGAGTGGCCGGCGGTGCGGCGCTGTGCTGCATGCTGGCCGCGGGGTGTGGCGGCGGGTCGGGAGGGTCGACGCACGCATCGAGCGCGCGGACACGGCATGTGCCGGTTGCGGTGCGCGTCTGCGGGAGCCGCACAGCGCGCCGCCGATGCTCGGCTCGGCGGGTCCTACGCGCCTGCACATCGCCGATTCTGATCCCACCAACGTGGAGTGCCGGATGTCTGGCAAGCGAGCGCACCTTGACGTGGTCGCGCAGGCCACCTCGGTGGCGTGGACCGAGTACGACACCGCGACCGTTCACCAGGTGCAGGCGTTCGGCACGGGCAGCGTGCACGTACCATCCCAGATCCCGCGCAATGTCTACGGCGTGGGCGGCCTGGCGTCGTGGATCCCCGCGCAGAACGAGCTGATCGCAACCAACGGCACCCAGTCGCGCGGCGGCTGCTATCTGACGGTCAAGGTCACCCACAGCTCGCTTCCCGCGCACGCGAGAGTGCAGCTGGCGCGGACCGTCGCCAAGGCCACGCTGGCCATCGCTCCGCGCGGGCCCAACCCCGGCGCGCCGCCGTCCTGACGCATGCGCACCGAGCGTCCTCGGTTGGGGTCGGCGGATGTGCAGGAGCCGCTGGGCGTTCTGTTGCTGCCGGGCACGCTCGAGGGCTTCGCGCTCGAAGCGCACGCGCGCGAGCTGCTGTCGATTCCGCGCGTGATCGCCCTTGAGCCCTCCCGCGTGCGCACGCCTCGGTTCATGGTCGACGCGGTCAGCGCGCGTCAGGCCCGCAAGCTGCGGCTTCCCGGCCGGCCCGCACTACTGGTCCTCTATCACCCGGCTCAGTACCCGCTCGCCCGCGCGCTACGTGCGCAATACGAGCCGGCCGACCTCTGGTATGTCCGCAGCGATCCCCAAGCCTCGGGGATTGACGCAGCCGACAACCAGCTGCTCGAATTCGACGAGCTCGCGCGAGCGCACGCCACCAGGACACTGGACGTCGATGAGGGCCCGGTCGTGCCGGACGAGCCGCTTCGCCTGCGCATGCGCGAGCTCGAGGTGATCAGCCCCCGGCCGTTCATACCCGGCGGACGGGTTCACGGCTCCTGAGCGGCGGTAAGGGGTCCGCGGGGCGAAAGTAAGGCCCCCGTGGCTGCACTCGGCTGCGTTCTCCCGATGTGCGCCGGCTGGTCTTAGCTCATCCTGAGATCACGTTGCAAAGCGATCTGAAAAGGAATCGAGAATGCACCCCCAGATCTCCGCATACATCGCCTCGGCCCGAACCGAGGAACTCATCCACAGCTCCCAGAACGCCCGCACATCTCAAATCGACGCCCCGCACGGAGTCACCGGCACGATCAGGCGATACTTCGGTCATGCGACCGAGGATGACCAGCACGCACTTCGTAGGCCGGGTCGGCGAGTTGGCCGAGTTGCTGCTCGCCGTCCGGGAGGCCAGCGCCGGCAGATCGACGCTCGTCCTGCTCGGCGGTGACTCGGGGGTCGGCAAGACGCGCCTGGTCGGCGAGCTCGAGCAGCGACTCGCCGCGCAGGAGGACGAGCCGACGCTGGTGCTGCGCGGCGAAGGCGTACAGCAGTCAGACGGCGAGCTTCCCTACGCCCCACTGCTGAGCGCGCTGCGGCCGCTGGTCCGGGAGCACCACCCGGCGCTGGACGAGATTCGCGCCGCAAGCCGCGCGCAACTGGCCACAATCCTTCCCGGTCTCGACGACGCGGGCCTGGGGGACGAGCGTCCTGACCCCACCGGGCAGCTGCGCCTGTTCGAGGCGATCCTCGAGCTGCTCGACGTGCTCTCAGAGCCAGGCCCCGTGGTCCTGATCCTCGAGGACATGCACTGGGCCGACCGCTCGACGCGCAGCTTCGTGGCCTTTCTGTCGCGCTTCCTTGCGCCAGGAGCGGGTGGTCCTGCTGTTGACCTTCCGCAGCGATGAGCTCCATCGTCGTCACGCCCTGCGCCCGCTGCTCGCCGAGCTCGAGCGCCTCGAACGCGCGCACCGGATCGAGCTCGAGCCATTCGACCGCGACGAGCTCAGCGAGGCGCTGGCCGACATCCTCGGCGCCGAGCCCGACGCGACGCTGGTGCGCCGCCTCTATGATCGCAGCGAGGGCAACCCGCTGTACACAGAAGAGCTGCTCGCCGCCGGGCTGGACGGACGCGGGGCCGCGCCCCAGAGCCTGCGTGACGCGTTCCTGGTGCGGATCGAGCGGCTCACCCCGGACGCGCAGCTGGTGTGCCGCACAGTGGCGGTCGGACGAGCCGTCGACGAGCCGGCGCTCACCGCCACGACCGGTTTCGAGCGCGACGCGCTGCAGTCCGCACTGCGCGAGGCGGTCTCCGAGCAGCTCTTGGTGACCGGCGACGGGGAGCGGTTCTGCTTTCGCCATGCGCTGCTGCGCGAGGCGCTATACGACGATCTTTTGCCCGGCGAGCGGGTCGAGCTTCACATCGCGTTCGCGCGCCACCTGGAGCAGGAGTGTGGCGCCGGGGAGGAGCGCGAGCTCGAGCGGATCGCGGCGATCGCCGGTCATTACGCCGCTGCCGGCGACCAGCCGGCGGCGCTGCGAAGCACGGTCCTGGCCGCGGCGGCCGCGCAGCGGGCGCGGGCCTACGGCGAGGCGGCCGACCTGACTGAACGGGCCATGGAGCTGTGGCCGCGCGTGGACGATGCCGAGCAGGTGGCCGGCATCGACCATGTCGAGCTGCTGGCTCGCGCCGCCCGTGCGCGCGGCCTCGTCGACGACCGAACCCGCGCCGAGATGCTGCTCAACCACGCGCTGGCGGAGCTCGACCCCGAGCGCGACCCCGCGCGGTACGCGGCGCTGCTGGCGCGGCTGTCGCGCACGATCTGGACGCTCAACCGCGGCGCCGAGGCGGTGGAGACCGCCGAGCGCGCGCTCGAGATGCTGCCCGACGACGACCCTGGCGGAGTGAGGCCGCTGATCCTGGCCTGGCTCGCTCGCACGCGGTATTTGCGGGGCCGTTTCCGCACCGCGGTGCAGGACGGCGAGCTGGCGCTGGAGGCGGCGGTGCAAGCGGGCGACAGGATGGCCGAGACCGAGGTCCTCAACACGCTGGGCATGGCGCGGGTCGCGCTCGGCGACGTCGACGAGGGGGTCCGGCTGCTGCGCAGGGCAATCGAGCTCGCGCGCGAGCGCGACGATGCCGACAGCCTGGCCACCGCCTACTCCAACCTCGCCGAGACGCTCAGCCTTGCCGGCCGCACCGCGGACGGGCTGGCCACGGCCCAGGAGGGCATCAGACGCACGCCCAAGCGCCACTCCCGCACCCGCGATTGGATGAAGCTGACCTTGTCGGAGATGTCGCAGCACGCCGGCGATTGGGAGAGCGCGCGCGAAAACCTGACGCCCGAGCCATCGCGGCTGGTGGGCATCATGCTGATCTTCCGTCAGCTGCGCGAGGCCGAGCTGACGCTCGCGACCGGCGACGACGAGGTCGCCGAGGCCTGCCTGGAGTCCGTGTCGGAGCTGGTCGGTGTGTCGGCCGAGCCCCAGTGGATCGGCCTGTTCGGCTCGCTCGAGGGCGAGCTCCGAGGCAGGCGGGGGGAGTTCGACGAGGCTCGGGCCGCCGTCGAGGAAGCGCTTGACCGCATGGAGCTGTGCACCGACGACGTGATGCGGATCTCTCGGGTGAGCGCCGTGGCCGCCTGCGTGGAGGCCGATCGTGCGCAGCGCGCCCGTGACCTGCGCGAGCCGGCCGAGTGCCGCGACGCGCTCGCCCGGGTCCGGCTTCACGTGCAACGACTGGCCGCCGCCGCCCAGGAGGGCGGCCCAGTCGAGTTTGCCCGGCTGGCCCAGGGACGAGCCGAGCTCGCCCGCGCGCGCGGTGCCAAGACCGCCCCCGCCGAGTGGGCCAAGGCCGCGTCGGCGTGGGAAGCAGTCCAGCGGCCCTACTCGGTGGCCCTGGCCCGCTGGCGGCAGGCCGAGGCGCATGTCGTGGCCGGCGATCGCGCCGCCGCCGCGTCGGTGGCGAGCGCCGCGCTGCAGACCGCTTCCGAGCTTGGCTCACGGTGGCTGTGCGCAGAGATCACCGCGCTGGCCGAGCGAGCGCGGCTCGGGCTCGACGGGGGGTCCGCCACCAACGGAGCTGCGAGCGCCGACGGCGGAGAGCCGGAGAGCGATCCGTTCGGGCTCACCCCGCGCGAGCGCCAGGTGCTGGCGCTGGTGGCGCAGGGAGCGACCAACCGCCAGATCGGCGCGGCGCTGTTCATGGCCGAGAAGACCGCCAGCGTCCATGTGTCGCGAATCCTTTCCAAGATGGGCGTGCAGGGACGCACCGAGGCGGCGGCGATCGCCTATCGTCAGCACCTGGCCTGAAAGGCGTGCCGGATGTGGTTTTTCGCGGGGACGGCGCAGCGGTCGCTTGCCTCAACATAAGCTACGCGAGCAGATGCGACAGCGGGCATGCGTAATCGGGGCCGGGGTCAGCGGCTTGACGGCGGGCAAAGCGCTGCGGGACTGGGGCGTGCCGTACACGTGCTTCGAGGCCAGCGACGACATCGGCGGCAACTGGTACTTCCGCAATCCCAACGGACGGTCGTCTGCCTATCGCTCGCTGCACATCGATACCTCCAAGAACGCGATCAGCTTCGCGGACTTCCCGATGGACGGGCGTTATCCGGACTTCCCCCACCACACCGAGATCCACCAGTTCCTGCGCGAGTACGCCGACCGCTTCGGGCTGCGCGAGCGGATCCGCTTCCAGACCGTTGTCGAGCAGGTTACGCGGAGGGAAGCGGGCGGCTGGCTGATCCGGACCTCCGACGGGGAGGAGCACGAGTTCGAGGCGCTGCTGGTGTGCAACGGGCACCATTGGGATCCGTCGGTGCCGCAGTTCCCGGGCAGCTTCGACGGCGAAACGCTGCACTCGCATTACTACATCGACCCCAGCGAGCCGCTCGATCTGTACGGCAAAAGGGTGGTCGTGGTGGGAATCGGCAACAGCGGAGTGGACATCGTCTCCGAGCTGTCGCGCAAGGGGGTCGCCGAGCAGGTCTTCATCTCGACCCGCAGCGGCGCGTGGGTGATCCCCAAGTACGCCTTCGGAAAGCCCGTCGACCAGGTGGTCAAGACGATTCCCTGGCTGCCGGTGGGCCTGCAACGCCGGGTGGCCCAGGCTCTGCCGCGGATCGTGTGCGGGCGGATGGAGAGCTTCGGGCTGCCGACCCCCAACCACCGCTTCCTCGAGGCCCATCCCACCGTCTCCAGCGAGCTGCTGCTGCGCCTCGGCTCCGGCGACGCGGTCGCCAAGCCCAACGTCGCCGAGCTGCAGGGCGATCGGGTCCGGTTCGTCGACGGCAGCGTCGAGCAGGTCGACGCGATCATCTACGCCACCGGCTACAAGATCACGTTTCCGTTCTTCGACCCCGAGTTCATCTCCGCGCCCGGAAACGTGCTGCCGCTCTACAAGCGGATGTTCAAGCCCGGGATCGACGACCTGGCGTTCATCGGGCTGGGCCAGGCGATCCCCACGATCTTCCCGTTCGCCGAGTGTCAGGCCAAGCTGGCCGCCCGCTGGCTGGCGGGCGACTGGGCGCTGCCCAGCGTGCACGAGATGGAGGCCGAGATCGCCCGCGACGAGCGCCGCCACGGCCACTGGCTCCCCCGCGCACGTCACACGATCGAACTTGACTACTACGTATATGAGTACGACTTGCGCAAACGGGTGCTGCCCGCGGGCCGGGCACGGGCCCGGGCGGGACGTGTGTCGTCTAGCTCCCGATATGCGGGAGTCAGTTGACGCACGTCGGCTACTGAGGCTGCGGGCCGCCGCTGGCGATCGGCAGCGCGTAGTAGATCGCCAGCGCCCCACAGATCGCCAGCGTCGCGTAGGCGGACACGAAGGCTAGCCCGATGGCGACCGCGTACGGGATCAGGCCGCGGATCGAGCGCGACAGGATCCGGCGGCGGCTGTCGAGCGACAGCTCGGTCGACAGCATGTGCGCCTTGACGATCAGGATGTGGCGGTTGAGGGTGGCGAAGCACACCGCCATCAGCAAAAACGCGCCCCCGTAGACGGCCGCGGCGAGGGTCTGGCCGTGGGGGTGGCGCAGGTAGGTGGCCATCAGCTCGGTGGCGAACGGCAGCAGCCCGATGCTCATCAACAGCAGCAGGTTGAGCATCAGGATCGGGTGGTCGACGTCACGCAGGCGGTTGATCATCACGTGGTGGTTGATCCAGATGATCCCGATCGTCATGAACGAGACGGCATAGGCCACGTACTCGGGCCACTGGTGGCCGAGCTCTGCGCCGAGGCTGCCACCGCCCGCCGGCGGGACCTTGATTCCGAGCACCAGCAGCGTGATCGCCACTGCGATCACTCCGTCGGAGAACGACTCCACCCGGTTGGTGCCCATAGCGGCGGGGTTCGGCGGGCGGCCGTCCGATCCTCGTCGCCGTGGCCGTCCGGGGGCTTGACCGCCGTTGCTAGGGTGCGGAGTGTCAAGCTAGGAGGGAGCAAATGAGCGAGCAAGGCAACGGTCACGGCGGTCCCGGCTACGCGTCGCCGGAGGTGGCGCGCCAGCAGCCGCCAGAGCAGCTGATCTACGTCGCGGCCTTGTACGAGGGCACGGGAATCGACAAGCCCGACTTCATCGCGGTGGTCGACGTGGATCCGTCGTCTTCGAGCTACGGGCAGGTCGTCGGCCGGACCGAGATGCCAAACGTCGGCGACGAGCTGCACCACTTCGGCTGGAACGCGTGCTCATCGGCGTGCCACTCCCAGCTGCGGCGCGACACCCTGGTGGTGCCCGGCTTTCGCTCCTCGCGGATCCACATGCTCGATGTCTCCGACCCGCGCTCACCTTCGATCAAGAACGTGATCGAGGGCGAGGAGATCCGGGAGAAGCTCGGATTGAGCGCGCCGCACACGGTCCACTGCATGCCCGGCGACATCATCACGATCTCGATGCTCGGCGACGCCGACGGCAACAGCCCCGGCGGGTTCGCGATCCTCGACGCGCGCGACTTCTCGATCGCCGGCCGCTGGGAGAACGAGCCGCCCGACCTCGAGTTCATGTACGACTTCTGGTACCAGCCGCGCCAGAACACCCTGATCTCGAGCGAGTGGGGGGCGCCGAACACCTTCCAGGACGGCTTCAACCCGGCCGACGTGGGCGAGGGCAAGTACGGGCGCAAGCTGCACTTCTGGGACCTCGAGCGCCGCGCGCTGGTGCAGACGCTCGACCTCGGCGACGACGGCTGGATCCCGCTCGAGCTGCGCTGGCAGCACGATCCTGACTCCGCTCAGGGATTCGTCGGTGTGACGCTGTCGAGCAACGTCAAGCGCTTCTATCGCTCGAACGGCTCCTGGGACGCGGAGACCGTGATCGACGTGGCCAACGAGCCGCTCGAGGGCTGGCCGCTCGAGGGCGGCGTGCCCGGGCTGATCACCGACATCGTGCTGTCACTCGACGACAACAACCTGTTCTTCTCCAACTGGCTCCACGGGGACCTGCGCCACTACGACGTCTCGGACCCCCGCAGCCCCCAGCTGCGCTCACAGGTGTGGCTCGGCGGGTTGCTCGGACGCGACGGCGGTCATCCGAAGGCTCCCGGCGCGCTCAACGGCGGGCCCCAGATGCTGCAGAACTCCCTCGACGGCGAGCGCGTGTACGTGTCCAACTCCCTGTACTCGACCTGGGACAACCAGTTCTATCCCGAACTGCGCGGGTGGATCACCAAGCTCAACCGCCAGCCGGACGGCAGCTACGCGCTCGACGAGGACTTCTTCGTCGACTTCCACGAGCAGACCGACGGCGCGCGGCCGCACGAGATCCACCTCCCCGGCGGAGATTGCACGACCGAGATCTTCCAGTAGCCAGCGACCGCGGCGGTCGGTCGACCCCACACCAGCGGGGAGGTCTATCCTCGCGCCGTGCACTTCGCGCGGCTGACAGCCCCCGAGCAGCGAGTGCTCGGATGCCTGATCGAGAAGCGCTGGACGACGCCTGACCAATATCCGCTGTCGTTGAACGCCCTGCGCCTGGCCTGCAATCAGTCGACCAACCGCGACCCGGTGACCGACTATGACGAGGCCACCGTACGTGAGGCCGCGCAGCGACTGTCGCGCTACGGGCTCATCCGACTCGCCAGTGGTCACAGCTCCCGGGCGATCAAGTACCGCCACCTCGCCGAGGAGGCGCTGGGGCTCGGTCGTCAGCCGCTGGCGATCCTGTGCGTGCTGCTTCTGCGGGGGCCACAGACCCCCGGCGAGCTCAAGTCCCGCAGCGAGCGGATGGCATCGATCGCATCGCTGGCCGAGGTCGAGCAAGTGCTCGGCGAGCTCGCCGAGCGCGGGTACGCCCGCCGGCTGCCGCGGCGCCCGGGACAGAAGGAGGACCGCTTCGAGCACCTGCTGGGGGGTGACGGATCCGAGGAGGAGGAGGGCGCATCCGCGCCGGCCGACGATGCTGCGCAGATTGTGGAGCCGGCCCCCGCGGTGGCGGCGGTTCTCGACGAGTCGCCCGGCGACGGCGGCGGGCCGCGCCCGGTCTCACAGGCCGCGCTCGAGGCTCGGGTGTCGGCCCTCGAGGCAGAGGTCCGGCTACTGCGCGCCGCACTCGACCAGCTGCGCACCGGCTGACGGCGCTTTTCCGCGACCGAGTGGCGGGGCCGCCCGCGGTTCTCCTCTACAGGATCCCGATCTCGGAGTTGTCGCCGACCAGGAACCGGTATGCGCGTGGTTGGCGCTGGTCGCGTCCGATCCTGACGTTTCGCCCCAGCAGTGAGGACTCCATCCGCCCGGCGAGGTTGCGAACCTGTGAGCAGGACAAGAGAATCGAGTGCTCGACTTCGGCGTTCTCGATCACGCACCCCTCGCCGACCGCCGTATAGGGACCCACGTAGCAGTCGATCAGGTGGGCCCCCGGCCCGATGATCGCGGGCCCGCGGATCGCCGAGCGCTCGAGCGTCGCCCCGGGCTCGATGACCACTCGCCCTTCGACCTGCGAGTCGATCAGCTGTCCCTCGACGCGCCCTTCGACCGTGTCTAGCACCAGTCGGTTGGCCGCCAGGATGTCGTCGAGCCGCCCGGTGTCCTTCCACCAGCCCTTGACGATGTGCGGCTCGACCCGCATCCCGTCGTCGACGAGGTGCTGGATGGCGTCAGTTATCTCGAGCTCGCCACGGGCCGACGGCTCGATCGCCTGCGCGGCCCGGTGGACCGCAGGCGTGAACATGTAGACGCCGACCAGCGCCAGGTTGGTCTTCGGCTGAGCCGGCTTTTCGACCAGCCGCACGACGGCGCCGTCCTGGAGCTCGGCGACGCCGTACTGGTCGGGGTCTGGCACCGGGGTCAACAGGATCAGCGCGTCGGGCTGACCGGCTCTGAACGCGGCCACCAGGTCCTTGATCCCGCCCTGGAGCAGGTTGTCGCCGAGATACATCACGAACGGTGAGTCGCCGAGGAACGGCTCGGCGGTCAGCACCGCGTGGGCGAGGCCAGCCGGCTGGTCCTGGACGATGTAGGTCAGCCTGACGCCGAAGCGCTCCCCGTCACCGGCGGCCGACCGGATCTCGTCGCCGGTTTCGGGCGCGATGATGATCCCCACCTCGGCGATTCCGGCCTGCGCCATCGCCTCGATCCCGTAGAACAGCACGGGCTTGTTGGCCACGGGCACGAGCTGCTTGGCGCTGGTGTGGGTGATCGGCCGCAGCCGGGTGCCCTTCCCGCCGGAGAGGATGAGGCCCTTCAGCTCTCGCATAACGGCCGGAGCGTACAGATCGGCGAGTTGCCGGGCGAGCGGTGATCGCGCGTTCTAGCGGCCGCCCGCGAGCTTGCGGTGATCCCAGCTCGTGGTCCGCTGGGCGATGAACTGCAGCGCCACGCGCTTGGCGGCCTGGCCCGCGACCGCGGCCTCGATCTCGGGGGTTATCTGGCCACCGCCGTAGCGGGCGAGCAGCTCGGCGCCGAGCCCGGCGACGATGTCATAGTCGCGGTGAACCTCGGTCCGGGCCTCGATCATCACCCCGCGCAGCTGGTCATAGGTGTCGCCGTCCTCGATCTGCAGGGTCGCACGCGGGTCGCGCTCGAGGTTTCGCACCTTCTGAGACTTGGCATACGTCCAGGCCCAGAGCTGGCCGTCGCGCAGGACATACCAGAGCGGCATCAGATGTGGCCAGCCACGGGTCCCGTTGGTCGCGCAGATCACCACCCGCTGCTGGTGCAGGAAGTCATCGAGCTCGGCTGCGGTCAGCTTGATCTGCGCGCGGCGGTTCATGTCTCGGGTGCTCGCGGACAGGCTGACCATCCCGCCTCGCTCAGCGGGAGACCAGCTCGCTGCCGGCGGCGATCGCCTCGGCGGCTGCGCGCACCGCCGCGCGGGCATCTTCGGGCTCGAGCACCACCGCGTCGCCTGCCTCCTTGAGCGTCTCTCGCACGAGCCAGTCGACGCCCGCGAAGCCGAGCTCGACGATCACTGACCCGTCCTTCAGCTCGGCGATCGCCCCGCGTTCCTCACGCGCCCACCGGGCCCGCTCGGGCGACACCCAGACCTGGGCCCGCCGCGAGGCCGGGACCTCTCCGGTCCGGGGCCAGCTGTCGACGTCTGCGGCCGGATCGACATCGGGCCGCGGGTCGAAGGTCTCGGATGTCACGCTGGCGGATTTGATCCGGTCGAGCCTGAAGTGGCGAACGCTGGCGCGAGCCGGATCAAAGCTCGCCAGATACCACCCTTCGAGGCCGTTGATCAGCGCATAGGGCTCCACCAGCCGAGTTGAGAACTCGTCCTCGTTCTCCTTGTAGTACTCGAACGAGAGCATCCGGCGCCCGGCGATCGCCCGCGACACCTCGGCCGCGATCTCGGCGTCCTCGCCGCCGGGAGGCGCGAACTGAAGTCCCTCGTGGACCGGGTCCTCGCCCAGCGCGGCGACGATCTTGTCGCGAACCGACGACAACGACCCTTCCGGGATGTGCTCGCCGATCAGGTCGATCGCCGCGATCAGGGCCTTGGCCTCGACCGGCAGGAGCCTCGCGGGGCGTGCGAATGAGTCGCCGTAGGGTTCGGGGTCCACCTCGATCGTGCCGTCGCCGTGGATCTCGGCGTAGAGCACGTATGTCCCGGCGCCGAAGTTGACCACGTTGAGCACCGAGATGTCCTCGCGCAACTCCTGCTCTGAGATCTTCAGCGCGGCGCAGATCTCGGCGCAGCTCAGCAGCCGGCCGGCGCGACCGGCGTCGATCAGGATGCTCGCCAGCGTCACCAGGCGCGCGAAGCGTTCGGGGCGGATCGCGGCATCGGGTCGGCTGCCGTTGCCTTCGTCGAGCTCGCCCTTTTGATCATCGTGCGTTGGGGGGGCCGTCGCGGGCGATGCGGGTGTCGACTTGACCACATCGGCGATCTGTGGCTCGCCGGTGTGCCGCTGCACCAGCAGCTCGACCCGCTCGCGAAGCTCTGCCGCGAGCTCGGGAGGACCCACAATTCGAGCGTTGTCTCCGAGCCCGAGCACCCAGGCGATCAGCTGGCGGGCGTTTGCGTACTGGGTCACGAACAGGCGATCGCCCGCCGCTGCGTCCTCCTCGGGCCAGCGCTCGGGCTTGCCGGCCGCTCGGCCTCCAGCCTCGCTTGATCGGCCGGCGCCCGAGTCATCCAGCTCTCGGCCTCCCGCCTCGCCGGATTGGGCCGCGCCCGAGTCATCCGGCTGGTGTATCTCGCCGTAGCGACCGAAGTGGCGCTCGATCTGCCAGGCGATCCGCTCGCTGATCCAGACCTCGGCGGTTCCCACGGGTTCGCCGAACTGCCAGTGGATCCGGTTGGCGTACGCGCGCGGGTCGAAGTTCGCGGGGCGCTGGAAGTCGTGCTCGGCCTTGGTGGCGTAGCCGACCTTGCCGCGGATCCGCGACAGCCGGAACACCCTGATCGCGCTGCGCTCGTGCGAACGCCCCACGACGTAGAACTGTCCGCCCTGAAACAGGAGCTGATAGGGATCTACGCGGCGCGTTGCCACCTCGTCGCGCTCCATCGTGTGGTAGTCGAACACGATCGTCTTGCGGCGGAAGATCGCCGTCTCGATCTTCGCCAGCCGCTGTGAGACCTCGTGGCCGCCGGCTGATCCGGTGATCCCCAGGGCCACCGTGCTCTGCTCCGGGGTCGCCAGGGGGCTGGGGCGTCCCCAGGAGATCTGCTGCAGCGCGAGCCGCAGCGGCTCGGCGTAGGCAAACTCGCCGTCGAGCAGCTGCAGGGCGGTTCGCAACGCGGCGAGCTCCTTGTCAGTGAAGGCGATCGGAGGCAGGTGGAAGTTCTCGGGCGGCAGCGAATAGTTCTCCTGCTCGACCAGCCCGTCGATCGGCTTCTCGACCGACAAGACGATCCCCAGCGCCTCGAGCTCGGAGCGGTCGGCGTAGAAGCGGCGAGCGAACGCGTCTTCGTTCATGACGCTGTAGCCCTCGACGTCGCGGCGGATCTCGGGTGCCGTCACTGGCCGGCGCTCGGCCATCAGATAGGAGATCAGCGACAGCTGGCGGATCAGCTTCTCGGTGTCCTTGGCCATCTGATTCCAACTCTAGAGATGGACCGATGGCAGCGAACCAGGGCACAGCCGCAGCTGCGCAATTTGCGCACATTTGGGGCCGGGCGTTACAGAACCGCGATGGCCCTGCGCGGGCGGGTCAGGCTGCCTGGCGCTCCTGCTCGGCGGCCCCGGCGCCTGGGGCTCAGGCTGCCTGGCGCTCCTGCTCGGCGGCCCCGGCGCCTGGGGCTCAGGCTGCCTGGCGCTCCTGCTCGGCGGCCCCCGCGAAAAACGCGCCGCCGCCGATCCCCTTGTCGTAGGCCGACCATTGCTCGCCGTCCGGCAGATCCTTCTCGAGCCGGTCGAAGCTGCCCAGCCGCCCCCCGAGGTTGTCAATCATGTGCACCAGCGTCGCCTCCCGCGTGCAGGGGACGACCGGACTGCCATGCGCGAGCGTACCGTGGTGGCTGAGGATGATGTGAAGCACGGCCTGAGCGGTCTCGGCCGGGAAGCCGTCGAGGTCCTCGATCGCCCGGCGCACTCGGTAGTAACCGAGCGGAATTTCCCCATACAGCCGCCCCAGGTGCGACATCTCGATCGCCTCGCCTCGGGTGTCGTAGGTGTCGAGCTTGCCGATGTCGTGCAGCAGCGCTCCGGTGACCGCGACGTCGCGGTCGATCCCCGGAAAGGTGGCCGATATCGCGCTGACCGCCTGAGCGACCGTCAGCGAGTGCTCGAGCAGCCCGTGGCGGTAGGCCTGGTGATAGTGCTTGGCGGCGGGCGCCTGGCAGTACCGAGCCCAGGTTGTGGAATCCTCGCCGAACACGAGCGCCAGCAGCCGCTGCAGGTGGGGATCCTGGATCGTGGCGATCAGCTCGCGCAGATCGGCTTCCATCTGCGAGGCCGAGCGGGCGGGGCCGCCGCTGCGCTTGGAGCTGTCGTATTCGCGCTGCATGCCAGCGAAGATAGAGTGGCGTTCGGACGGTTTGCCAGATGCCCAAAACGGCTCTCATTACAGGGGGAACGGGAGGCCTCGGCGCCGCTGTCACGGCGAGGCTGCTCGACGATGGCTGGCGTGTGGTGGTGCCCTGGATCGTCGAGCACGAGCTCGAGCGCGTTCGTTCCCACGACCACCTCGAGCTGGTCCGGGCCGACCTGTTCGAGCCCGACGAGGTGAGCGAGGTGGTCAATCGAGCCGCGGCCGACCCCGACGCGCCGCTCCGTGGGGTGGTCAACCTGGTGGGCGGCTTTCACGCCGGCAAGCGCGTGCACGAGACCCCGATCGAGGTGTTCGAGGCCCAGTTCCGGCTCAACCTCCGGCCCACCTATCTGGTGGTTGGAGCGGCGCTGCCGCACCTGTCGGCCTCGGGCGGCGGCTCGATCGTCTGCATGGGAACCCGCGCGGCGCTGCAGCCGTTCGCCGGCGCCGCCGGTTACGTGTCCTCCAAGGCGGCAGTGCTCGCGTTCGTTCGCGCCGTCGCGGTGGAGTACCGAGACGAGGGGATCCGTTGCAACGCGGTCCTCCCCAGCGTCATCGACACGCCCGCCAACCGCGCCTCGATGCCCAACGCAGATCACGACCGGTGGGTCAAGCCGGCCGAGATCGCGGGGGTGATCGCGCACCTGCTGTCCGACGACGCGCTTCCCACCAGCGGCGCGCTGGTCCCGGTGTACGGGCGAGCCTGACCGCTGGGCGCGATCGCCTAATCGTCCAGGTGTCCGGCGTAGAGCGCGAACACCGCTCCCTGCGGATCCTGGGCGACGGCGATCTTCGCGATGCCGATGTCGGCGGGGCCCCAGAGCACATTGCCGCCGTTGTCTGTGATCTTGGCCCCCGACGCGTCGATGTCTTCGGTGGCGAAGTAGACCATCCAGAACGGCGGCGTACCTGGAGGCATCGGAGGCCTGATCCCGCCGTTGGTGCCGCCGGCGGCGGTTCTGATCACCAGGTAGGGATTGTCGAGGCCCTCCATCGGGCTCGTCGTCCAGCCCAACAGATCGCCGTAGAACTTCGCCGATCCCTCCAGATCAGGAGAGCCGAGCTCGTTCCACGACAGCGCTCCCGGCGCGTTCACCAGGCCGGCGCCGATGTGTCGCTTGGGCTGCCAGGCCAGGAAGTAGGCGCCCTGCGGATCCTGGACCACCCCCATCCGGCCGGCCTCCATGACGTCGAACGCGTTGGCGTGGACGGTCGCCCCGAGCTCCTTCGCCCGGGCCAGCGTCGCGTCGGCGTCCTGAACCGTGATGTAGGAGTTCCACGCCGGCGGAGCACCCGCGTCGCGCTGTTGCTGCGGCTGCGGGGAGATGGCTCCCACCGCCTTGCCGTCGATGCTCGCCATCGAGTAGTAGACATCATCACCTACGGGCGCATCGTCGTAGCTCCAGCCGAACAGGGCGGCGTAGAAGGTCTTTGCCGCGTCCTGGTCAGTGGTGTTCAGATCGGTCCAGCTGAACGTCCCAGGTGTGTACTTCGTTCGTTCTCCCATGCCGCGAAGCTACACCACCCCGGGGGGCGCCGACAAGCCCCCCGTAGACTTCCCGCAATGACCGACTTCACCCGCAAGAACCTGATGGAGATTGACAACGCCGCCGCCGATCGGGCGCCGGGTTTCGACGCCCGGTTCGCCCGCAAGCACATCGATTCTGACCACCTTGGGGTGAGCTATTTCCGCTGTCCCCCCAACTTCCGTGCGCCCGGCCACCGCCACCGTGAGCAGGAGGAGGCCTACGTCATCGTGCAAGGCTCAGGTCGTCTGCGCCTCGAGGATGAACTCATCGACGTCAAGCAGTGGGACGTGATCCGCGTTGCGCCGCATGTCGCCCGAGCCTTCGAAGGCGGCCCCGAGGGGCTCGTCTACATCGCCGTCGGCAATGACCGGCCGGAAGGGGGCGACGGCGAGATGGTCGAGGATCTCTGGGACTCCTGATCAACCGTGACGACATCGCTCCGCGCGAGGGGTCGGCGGGCGAGATCAGATTCGAGCGCCGGCGGCTGGGCGCCGCGGCCGGCGCGGCCAGGATCGGCTGCAGCCTGTTCAGCGTTCCCGCGGGTGCGCGCCAGATGCCCGTGCACCAGCACGGCGACGAGGAGGAGATCTTCTACGTGCTCGGCGGAGGCGGGCTCAGCTGGCAGGACGAGAGCGCATGCTCGGTGCAACCGGGCGACGTGATCGTCCATCGCGAGCAGCGAGAGCGGCACACGTTCCTGGCCGGCGACGAGGGCCTCGAGCTGCTGGCGTTCGCCAGCGGGTCCGATACCGGCATCACCTACCTCCCGCGCGCGAAGGTCATGTGGTGCGGTCCTCGCTGGGTGCCGGTGGATGGGCCACACCCGTTCATCGCCGAGGCCCAGGCAGGTCCGCTGGAGCGCCCGGAGCCCGGCGAACGGCCGCCCAACGTGGTGGCCACGGAGACCGTGGAGCCGGTCCGTCGCGGCGAGGGACAGGTGCGCGCGCTCGGCAGCGCGGCGGGCTCGGTCAGGGCGGGGCTCAACCACGTGATCCTCGGAGCCGGCGGCGGCGGCGCGCCGCCGCACTGCCACGCGCTCGAGGAGGAGCTGTTCTATGTGCTCGAGGGATCCGGCACGCTGCTGCTGGGCGACGAGCGGCACCCGCTGAGAGCCGGAGACGTTGTCGCCCGGCCGCCGGCCACCGGCGTGGCTCATTCGATCACCGCCGGCGAGCACGGCCTCACCTACCTGGTCTACGGCACGCGCGCGGCGGGCGACAGCGTCTACTACCCCGAGCTGGGAAAAGTGCGGTTGCGCGGGCTCGGGGTCATGATCGATGCGCCACCGGGCGGCGATTCGCCTCGGCGCTGAGCGCATCGAGCGCCATCCCCAGCCAGTGCGGCGCCTGCGAGTGCCACAGCGCGGCGGAGTGGCCGCCGGGATAGATCCTGAACACGTGCTTGATGCCGTTGCGCGTCAGCGAAGCATCCAGCTGCCTGTTCATCGCGACGAAGCGCGAGTCCTGCGCGCCGACGTAGAACGCGATCAGCGACGGCCACGCCGCCACCTCGGCTCGCAGGCCGGGTCCGCTCGGGACCCGCGCGGCCGCGTTGGCCTTGGAGGAGCCGAGGTTGAGGACGTGGTGGCCGGAAGGGTCGGTGGCCGCGGTGTAGCCGCTCCATGACTCCACCGCACCGAACTCCCGCAGCGCGCGCAGGCCGATGTTCAATGCGCCATAGCCGCCTGCCGACAGCCCGACCAGAGCGCGCCCGAAGCGGGTCGAAACCGTGCAAAGCGCCTGTCGATGCAGTGCGTGAGATCCTGAGAGATCGCCGACGGCCAGTCCTCGTAGACATCCCAGTCGAGGTACTCTCGGTCGTCGTCCCGATCGCGGGCTCCCTGTGGCGCGACGACGATCGCCCGGCGGCCGCTGCCGGCAAGCGCGGCCGCGACGAACGAGTTCGCCGTGTACGAGCTCGGGCCGGCAGGCAACCCATGCAGGAAGTAGATGACCCGGTAGCGCCTCGAGCTGCTGCGGTAGCCGGCGGGAAGGTAGACGAGCGCAGGCAGCGTCCCCCCGAGCGAGGGCGAGCTGCAGGTGATCGCCACCGTCTGTGCAGGCGAGCGTGCGCCCGCGCTCCGGTGCGATCTCTTGCTCGCAACCACCACCGCTGCACCGCCTGCGAACACCAGACCGACGATGACCAACACCGCCGCCACGCGCAGTCGACGGCGCCTCACTGCGTCACGCCCATTGAGCGATTGTTACATCGCGGGCGCCGTCGCCGCGCAGCCCTTCAGCGGCGTAATCTCGATTGGGTGCTACGCAACGGGAGTCCCAGTTGAGCAACCCGGACGTCGTGCGGTCCCGGCGCGTGCCGCGCGCCGTGGCGACGACCGGCGGCGGGATGGCGTTCACCGCGGCGGTGGTTCTCGGACTGCTCGCGGGCTACGGCTGGCTCTATGTGCTGCGCGGTGCAGGCTGGCTGCGCTCCGGCCCGAAGATCGGTGATGCGCTGCCGCTGCTCCAGCTGGCCGGATTCGACGGCCAGCCAGTGACTCGCGTGGCCGTCGCCTGGCTGCTGGCCGGGGTGCTCACCGGCATCGCGCTGATCTGCGTGGCCCCCTCCCGCCGTGCCGTGCTCGCGGGGGCGCTCGGCCTCGTTCTGCTGTTGCTGGCCTCGCAGGCGTCTTATGCGCTGGCGCGCAACCTGCCGTTCGGAGACGTGATGCTGCACCGTTCCCCGGGCCCGGGACCCTGGGTGCAGGCGTTCCTGTTCGGGCTCGGATGCGCCCTACCCAGACGAGCCGTAGCCAGGGCGCAGCGGGGGCGGATAGGAGGGCTCCGGGGCACCGGAGTGCTCGGCAACGCTCGCCAGCTGCGCCTGGGCGGCGGCCAGGATCGGCACGCAACCGAGGACGACGGCAATCGCGGTCAAGTGCACGACGACCGTGGCAGCATCCGCGCCTAGCGACTCACCGAACGCGATCACTCCGCACGCCAGCGCCACCAGAGCCGCAAACGCGGTCATCAGCGAGATCGCGCTGACCGCTCGGCCGTCGCGCAGAGACGATTGGAAGGCCAGGAAGCCCGCGAACGTTCCGAGCGCCGCGACGGCGGTCCAGATCGATACCAGGGCGCTGCTCCCGTGGCTGTGCCAGCCGCTGGCCACCGCCTTGATCGCCGCGTCGGCCAGGCCATAGAACAGTCCCGCCGCGATCGCCCGCGCGGCCGCCGTGCGCACCGCACATAGCGCGAGTCCACCCAGCGTCGCTGCCGTGCCGGCGATCACCAGCGTGCCGGTGTGCAAGTGATCACGGGCCGTCGAGAAGCCGATCGGCAAAGCCGCCAGAGAGGCCGCGATCAGCAATACGGCGGCCAGCTGTGAGCGGGTGATCCGCTGCGCGAAGAAGCACGCGGCGAGCGGCACCGAGAGCGCGAGCCCGCCGGCTGCGAATGCCTGCACAAGGGCCAGCGGTGCGATCGCCACGGCAGCGATCTGCGCCCCAAAGCCCACCCATCCCAGGGCCTGCCCGCTCAACCAGACGGGGTTGCGCACCGCGCGGCGCAGCGTGGCCGCCAGCGTGCCGCTCTCGATGCCGTCTTCCGCCAGCCCACGGTGCTGGAGCAGGAAGCCGAGGTTGATCAACGCCGCGGAGACCAGCGCCAGGATCAGCCCGGCGAGGAGCAAACCCCCTCGGCCGCGGGCCGCGCGGACGCTCCTATGCGAGGTGCCCGGCCCCCGCGGAACGCCCCCGGACGTGCCACCACCGGCTCTACGCCGGCGGTGGTAATGCCGACGCCCGGCGCCATGGGGGATGGGGATCACGCCCGGGGTCAGCGTCCGCGCCCGTCCGCTCCCGGCACGCAGCGGCTTGCTCACGTCGCGCGAAGCGAGCGTCAGCATCTGGTCGAGGTGGGCATGCCACAGCTCCCAGTCGTGACCGCCGGGATACAGGGCGTAGCTGACGCTGGCCCCACGGACCGCGAGCGCGCGCGCCATCGGCTCCGTCTGCGGGCTCACATCGTCGTCGCGACCGACGAACAAGAACGCCCGCAGCGGATCGATCGCCAGCGCGTGCCCGAGCCGGTGAACGTAGTCGAGCGGACTGTTGTAGGCGAGCACCGCGGGGCTCGTCGTGTGCGAACACCCCGGTGCGGGTCTGCAGGTAGTAGCCCGACCAGGACTGCAGGCCTCCGAACACATTCAGGTTGTGCAGGGCGATGTTGGTGGCGCCATACGCACCCGCCGAGAACCCGGCGATCACTCGCGCGCTGCGCGTGCTGATCGTCGAGAAGCGGTGGTCGACGTCGCGTACGACCTCGAGCACGTAGCTCATATAGTTACCCGATGGCGTGTTGGCCCACTCGGAGTCCGAGTACGTGCTGCCACCGATTCGCCCGTCGGGGTAGACGAGGATCATCGGCCGCATCCGGTGCTCGGCGATCAGGTTGTCCATCCGCAGCCCCATGTCCGCGATCGTCGCGTACACCTCGGGACGTCCGGGGCTTCCGTGCAGCAGGTAGTACACGGGGTGGCGCCGATGGGCCGGGTCATAGCCGGGAGGCAGATAGGCCAGGTAGTCGGCGTCGCGCCCGAGCGCCGGCGAGTAGAAGTTGACGGCCACCAGATGCCCCCGCCGGGCGCCGGCGATCAGCGCCACCGTCTTGAAGCCACGATGCTGGTAGTAGGCCTCCCAGTAGCTGTAGGCCCCGGCCAGACCGGTCACCACCAGCCCAAGCGCGACCACGGATGCGGTGATGCGGCCCAGCGCCCACCCCCGCGCCCTGAGACCGCCCACGCTCAGCTCACGCCTCTGGCGTGAGGCCGGCGCGCCGGGGCACGGGGCACACGCAGAGGGCCGCGTGGCAGGCGGGGCCGGCGCAGCTCGGGTACGTAGCCCTCGGCTTGCAGTACGGCAACGACGGCCCGGGGAAGCGCCACAGGCGTCTCGTAGACCAGATAGCGCGGGCGCCACTCAGGGGCGAATTTGTCGTTGAAGCGGACCAGCCGCTCCATCTGGAAGCGGCGTCCGAGCGCCATCATGATCGCGCCGGAGAGCAGGCGCTCGAGCCGATTTCCGCTCTGGCGCCCGCGCACGAGGTGCGCGAGCCCGGCGTAGTTCAGGCTCACCTCACGCACACCGCGCTCCTGCGCCGCCTGCAGCGCCGCGCACACGAGTGCCTCGTTGAGCCCGTTCGGCGTGTCGCCGACCCGGCGCATCGCGTCGAGCGACAGCTTGCCGCAGTGGCTGACGAACCGCATCACCGCGCCGAGCTGGCCGTCGGGCGCGCGCCCGAGCACGTAGAGGTCGTCGGGCCGGACATCTGGCTCGAACACCCCCATCCCCATCGCAAACCCCAGCACCCGACGCTGCCGTGCGCGCCAGGCCGACTCCAGCCGGGAGATCTCGAGCTCCAGCGCAGTGTCGATCGTCCGTCCCTCGCAGACGGTGATCTCCCAGCCGCGGCGCTGCGACGCGGTGGACGGATTGACGCAGCTTGCGGACCGAGCGGCCCTCGAGCGTGAAGCGCCTCGGATCGACGAACGCCTCCTCCCCGGCGCGGACGGCGCGCAGGCCGAGCTGCTGGTAGGCGTCCAGGTAGCGTCCCGACGCGCCCCACACGGCGACCTGCCAGCCGCGCTTGTGGGCAAGCTCGAGCAGACTGGCCAGCACCTGAGGCGCGGCGTCTCCGGGCGCGACCGGATCGGAGGACACGATCGCCGTGCCGCGGATCACCCGGTAGGAGAGCACCCCACCGGCGGCGAACGCCAGCGCCTTGTCGGGTCGCAGGATGAACGGCGACAGCGAGTCTTCGCCGTGGCGCTCGACGATCGCCCGGGCTTCGCGGTACTCGTGCTCGACATGACGGTTGTCGGCTGGGACCGGGCGCAGCAGCGAGCGCATCGCGAGCACCGAGATCACCACGGCGCAGCCGATCAGCGCGTCGACCAGAGAGGTCCACGCATCGCTCATGTGAGAGGCCGTCGAGAGTCGCAGCGCATGGGCGACCGCGTGGCGCAGGGCTCGCTCGATCACGTGGTCGGGATGCGATGGCACCAACGGTGCGACGACAACCGCGCAGTAGGCAAGCCCCCAGGCTCCCAGCGCGGCGCATACGATTGACAGTCGCGGCCGGTTGCGACACCCGAGCGGAAACGAGCTCCGGGCGGCCGCGAGCATCGCGCTCATGGCGAGCTCGAGCGCAGCCTGCTCGTAGCGACCCTTCAGCAGGCTCAGCGCGGCCAGCATCGCCAGTCCCAGGATCGCCAGGGATGCCGCCGTCCGGGTCCCGCGCCACAGCCGTGGAACGACGGCCAGCAGTGCCAGACCGGCGACCACCGACAGCAAGTGCGCCTCCGAGGGCAGGTCTGGTGGCGTCAGCCGGCCGAGCAGCGGATGGTGGCGTCCGCCGTCGCGCGCCAGGCCCGAGACGATCGCTTCGATCGCCAGTGCGCCGACCGCGAGAGCGGCCGATTGTCGAACAGTCAAGAAACGGACTCGAGCGTCGATGTTCGTAAGTAAACCCCGCCTCGAGCGCGTCAAAACGGCTGCTGAGGACGGCAAAACGAGAGCGTAATTGTTGGCACCCTTGTTCGAAACAGTCCTTCAACGGGGGCCAGTCTTCCCCCCTCGAAGGCCAGTCTCTCGCCTCCCGTCGGGCCAGTCTTCCGCCCCCACTGCCCGGTCTTCGGGAGCGTCCGTCTACCCTTGACCGCCGATGCGCATCTTGATCACAGGGGCGGCCGGGATGCTTGGCCAGGACGTCCGCGCCGCCTGTGAGAAGGCCGGCCACGAGCCGATTGCGTTGGCGCGCGCGGCGCTCGACATCACCAACGAGGCGGCCGTCGAGTCGGCGATCGAACGGGCCCATCCGCAGGCGGTCATCAACTGCGCCGCGTGGACGAACGTCGACGGGGCGCAAGCCAGCTACGAGCAGGCGCTGGCGGTCAACGCGGCCGGCGCGGGGCACGTGGCGCGGGCGGCCGCCCGCCGGGGGGCCTGGACCATCCACATCTCCTCGGACTACGTGTTCGACGGGCGTAAGTCGACGCCGTATGTCGAATCTGACCCCGTGGGTCCGCTCTCCTTTTATGGAAGCTCGAAGCTCGAGGGCGAGCGCGAGCTGGCCCGCGCCGCTCCGGAGAGCCACACGATCGTCCGCTCCTCGTGGCTGTTCGGCAGCGGCGGGCCGTGCTTTCCCAAGACGATCCTTCGCCTTGCCGGCGAGCGTGAGCAGGTCAGCGTGGTGTGCGACCAGGTCGGTTGTCCGACGTACACCGGCCACCTCGCCCCGGCGTTGGTGAAGCTCTGCTCCGAGCGCCCGCTTCGGCGTGCTGCACGTGGCCAGCTCCGGCCACTGCTCGTGGTTTGAGTTCGCGCGCGAGATCGTCGCGAGCGCCGGCCTGGAGTGCGAGGTCAAACCCATCGCCACCGACCAATACCCGGTCGCCGCCCCGCGTCCCGCGTACAGCGTCTTGCGCAGCGAGCGCGATGCCCCGCAGCTGCCCACGTGGATGGAGGGGCTGCGCGAGTTCATGTCCCAGATCGCGACGGTCCCCGCATGAAGCTGCTGGTCTGCGGCGGCGCGGGCTTCATCGGCTCGACGTTTGTCTCGTTGCGGGTCCGCGAGCACGGCGACGAGGTGACCGTGCTCGACAAGCTCACCTACGCGGGGCGGCTCGAGAACCTCAGGGAGATCGAGGATGAGATTCGCTTTGTGCAGGGGGCGATCGAGGACCCCGGAGCGGTGGCCGAGGCGGTCGCCGGCGCTGAGGCGATCGTCAACTTCGCCGCCGAGACGCACGTCGACCGCTCGATCGCCGAGCCGTTTGGCTTCAGCATCACAAACGGCCAGGGAACGCACGTGCTGCTGGAGGCGGCCCGAGAGCGCGACCTGCGCTATGTCCAGGTCTCAACCGACGAGGTCTATGGCTCGATCGAGTCCGGTTCGTTCACCGAGTCCTCGCCGCTTGCGCCGTCCAGCCCGTACAGCGCGACCAAGGCGGGGGCCGACCTGCTCGTGTGCAGCTACTTCCACACCTACGGTTTGGAGACCCTGGTCTGCCGGGGCTCCAACAACTACGGGCCGCGCCAGTATCCCGAGAAGCTGATTCCGCTGATGATCCTCAACGCGCTCTCCGGCGACCAGTTGCCGGTGTACGGCGACGGTCGCAACGTGCGCAACTGGCTGTTCGTCGAGGACTTCGGTCGCGGCATCGGCCACGTGCTGGCGCACGGTCAGCCCGGCGAGGCGTACAACTGCGGCGGCCCCGACGAGTGCGAGAACCTCGAGGTGGTCAAGCGCATCCTGGCGCTCACCGGCGCCGACGAATCGCTGATCGAGTACGTCACTGACCGGCCCGGCCACGACCGTCGCTACTCGCTGTCCTCGTCGAAGCTCGAGGCCCTCGGCTGGCGCGCGCGGACACGGTTCGAGGCCGGCCTGGAGCTGACGGTCGAGTGGTACCGTCGCAACGCCTGGTGGTGGGAGCCGATCCGCTCAGGGGCCTACCGGGAGTACTACGAGCGCCATTACGGGCGCGCGCTGAAGTCCTGAGGTGAGCGACCTGGTTGCGCTCGAGCGCGAGATCGTCTCGTGCCGCCTCTGCCCCCGGCTCGTGGCGTGGCGCGAGGAGGTCGCGCGGGTCAAGCGCGCCGCGTTCGCCGGCGAGCAGTACTGGGCCCGGCCGCTTCCGGGGTTCGGCGACCCGACCGCGCGCGTGGTCGTGCTCGGGCTCGCCCCCGCCGCCCACGGCGGAAACCGGACCGGGCGGATATTCACCGGGGATCGCTCCGGCGACTGGTTGTTCGCGGCGCTGTGGCGGGCCGGGTTCGCCAACCAGCCGACTTCGCGCGCCCGCGACGACGGTCTGCGGCTGTCCGGCTGTTGGATCGCGGCGGCGGTTCGCTGCGCACCTCCGGCCAACAAACCCACCCCCACCGAGCGCGACACGTGCCTGCCGTATTTCGCGCGCGAGCTGGCATTGCTTGCCGGCGCGCGAGTGATCGTGTGCCTGGGCGCGTTTGCCTGGGACGCTGCCCTGCGCGCGCTTGCGTCCCGCGGCGCTTTGCTGCCCCGGCCGCGCCCGCGGTTCGGCCATGGCGCCGAGACGCCAGTCGGGCACTACACGCTGCTCGGCTGCTTTCACCCCAGCCAGCAGAACACGTTCACCGGCAAGCTGACCGAGCCGATGATGGATAATGTATTCGCGCGCGCCCGGGCGCTGACCTGACCCCGCTCCGCGCGCGCTGACTCCCGCGTCGCCCGCCCCCGCGCCCCTGACCCGAGCCCGCGCCCCGGGCCCCGGGCCCCGTGACAAGCGTGGAAAAGCCGCACCCCCCGCCTGGATCCTCCACGAACCGCGCGCAGGGCGGGACAAACGTGGAAGATCCGCCGCAGCACTGCGGAATTTCCACGCGATGGCCGGGGGTGGGATGGCAAGCTGGGGGAGAACTTCGAGACGGGAGGTGAGCATGAAAGCGGTTCAGTACAGCGAGTTCGGGGGGCCGGAGGTGCTCGAGCTGGTGGAGCTGCCCGATCCCCATCCGGGGCCTGGTCAGATCCGGGTCGCCGTTCGCGCCGTGGGCATCAACCCGGTGGACTGGAAGATGCGCCGCGGCATGTTGGGCGGCGATCTTCCGCAGACCACGGGCCGCGAGGTCGCGGGGGTCGTCGACGAGCTCGGCGAGGGGGTCAGCGACGTGGCGGTCGGAGACGAGGTGTTCGGGTTCGCCATCGGCGGTGGCGCCGCCGAGCTGGCGGTGCTGTCGAACTACGCTCCGATCCCTCCGTCGCTCGATTTCACCGCTGCCGCGGGGCTGCCGATCGCGGTCGAGACCTCGGTGCGTGCGCTCGACCTGCTGGGGGTGCGCGACGGCACCACCGTGCTGATCAACGGCGCCGCAGGCGGGGCGGGGAGCGCCGCCGTGCAGATCGCCAGGGCTCGCGGCGCGCGGGTGATCGGTACCGCCAGCCCGAATAACCACGACTACCTGCGCTCGCTCGGCGCCGAACCGACCACCTACGGAGAGGGACTGGTGGAGCGGGTCCGCGCGATCGCGCCCGGCGGCATCGACGCCGCGTTCGACGTCGCCGGCGGCGGCGCGCTGCCCGCCCTCGTCGAGCTGGCGGGAGCCCCCGAGCACGTGCTCACGATCGCCGACTTCGCAGGCGCCCCAGAGACCGGCGTGAGGGTCACCGGCGGCCCCGGAACCAAGCGCGCGGTGCATGCTCTGACGGACATCGCCGAGCTGATCGAGGCCGGGCGCTTCTCGCTCCCGGTGGCGCAGACCTTCCCCCTGGACCAGATCGCCGAGGCCCACCGCATCAGCGAAGGCGGTCACGTGCGCGGCAAGCTCGTGTTGCTCGTCAGGTAGCCTCGGCTGGGTGTCCCTTGACGCCTTCAGTCCCCGCACGCGGGAGTGGTTCACGAGCGCGTTCGCGGCGCCCACGGCCGCCCAGGAGCAGGCCTGGCCGGCGATCGCCTCGGGCGAGCACGTCCTGATCTCGGCGCCCACGGGCTCGGGCAAGACGCTGGCGGCGTTTCTGTACGCAATCGACCGGCTGGCCAGCGAGGGGGTCGGCGAGCAGCCCCACGAAAGGCCCGTCGCCCCAGGCCCCAACCAAGCCCGCGACAGGCGGATCAGCCTCGTATACGTCTCCCCGCTGAAGGCGCTGTCCTACGACATCGATCGCAACCTGCGCACGCCGCTGCGGGGCATCGGAGCAGACCTCCAGGTGGCCGTCCGGACCGGCGACACGCCCCAGCGCGACCGCCAGCGGATGCTGCGCGAGCCGCCCGACATCCTGATCACCACGCCCGAGTCGCTCTACCTGATGCTGACCGGGCGCGCCCAGCAGACGTTCGAGGGCACGCGCTGGTGCATCATCGACGAGATCCACGCCGTGGCGTCGACCAAGCGCGGCGCCCACCTGGCCCTGACGCTCGAGCGTCTTACGAAAGCGGCGGGCACAGACGTGCAGCGGATCGGGCTATCGGCCACGCAAAAGCCGCTGGAGGAGGTCGGGCGGTTCATGGTCGGGCCCCGCCGCAGCTGCCGGGTGGTCGACACCGGTGTGCGCAAGGAGCTCGACATCGAGATCCAGGTTCCGGTCGAGTCGATGGTGGAGCCAGATGAGACGCCGGCACCGGAACTCGATCCCCTGGCGGGCGGCTCGGAGGCAACCCGGCGCTCGATCTGGCCGGCCATTTACCCCGAGCTGCTGAAGCTGATCGAGGCCCACAAGTCGACGATCCTGTTCGTCAACAACCGCCGCAGCGCCGAGCGGATCGCGCTTCGCCTCAATGACCTGGCCGACCGTGAGCTGGCCCGCTCGCATCACGGCTCGCTGTCGCGCGAGGAGCGTACGGTCGTCGAAGAGCAGCTCAAGGCCGGCGAGCTGCCGTGCCTGGTCGCCACCTCGAGCCTCGAGCTGGGGATCGACATGGGCGCGGTGGATCTGGTGATCCAGGTCGAGTCGCCCAAGTCGGTCGCCCGCGGGCTGCAGCGGATCGGCCGCTCGGGGCATTCGGTCGGCGACGTCAGCCGCGGGCGGATCTTCCCCAAGTTCCGCGGCGACCTGCTCGAGTGTGCGGTGGTCGCCAGGCGCATGCGCGAAGGAGCGATCGAGACGACGGTCGTGCCGCGCAACGCCCTCGACGTGCTCGCCCAGCAGATCGTGGCCATCGCCGCCGCCGCGCCCGACGAGGAGCCGGTGAGCGTCGACGAGCTCCACGAGCTCGTCACGCACACGCACAGCTACTCCGAGCTGCCACGCACCCAGCTCGAGAACGTGCTCGACATGCTCGATGGCCGCTACCCCTCATCGGAGTTTGCGGAGCTTCGGCCTCGGATCGTGTGGGACCGCGTCGCGGGGACGATCCGGGCGCGTCCGGGGGCGCGCCAGCTGGCGGTCACCAACGCCGGCACGATCCCCGACCGCGGCCTCTACACGGTGACGCTTCCCGACGGCCGCCGGGTCGGCGAGCTCGACGAGGAGATGGTCTACGAGGCCCGCCCGGGCCAGACCTTCCTGCTCGGCGCGACCACCTGGCGGATCGAGGAGGTGGGTCGCGACCGGGTGATCGTCACCCCGGCGCCCGGGCTGCCCGGAGCGATCCCGTTCTGGAAGGGCGACGGCATCGGTCGCCCGCGCGAGCTCGGCGAGGCGATCGGCGCCTTCGCGCGCTGGGCCGTCGACCAGCCACCGGAGACGCTGGCCCGCGACTACGACCTGGACCGTCGCGCCGCCAACAACCTAAACGCGTTCCTGTCCGAGCAGGAGCAGGCGACACGCGTGATCCCCTCGGACCAGGCGATCGTCGTGGAGCGATTCCGCGACGAGATCGGCGACTGGCGCCTGTGCGTGCTCAGTCCGTTCGGGGGTCGGGTGCATGCGGCATGGTCGCTGGCGCTGAGCGCGAGGATCCGCGACGAGTTCGGTCTCGAATCGGACGCGATCTACTCCGACGACGGGATCATCATCCACCTGCCCGACGCCGAGGAGCCCCCCGGCGCCGAGCTGGTGATGCTCGAGCCCGACGAGATCGAGGACCTGGTGGTGGCGGAGCTTGGCGGGTCAGCATTGTTCGGGGCGCGCTTTCGCGAGAACGCCGCCCGCGCCCTGCTGATCCCGCGCGCCCGGCCAGGCAAGCGCACGCCGCTGTGGCAACAGCGGCTGAAGTCCCAGTCGCTGCTCGAGGTGGCCAAGCAGTACGGCGAGTTTCCGATCGTGCTCGAGACCTACCGGGAGTGCCTGCGCGACGTGCTCGACGTCCCCGGCCTGGTGTGGCTGCTGACCGCGCTGGCGCGGCGCGAGATCTCGCTGATCGAGGTCGAGACGGCGACCGCGTCCCCGTTTGCCTCCTCGCTGCTGTTCGACTACGTCGCCACCTACATGTACGAGGGCGACACCCCCAACGCCGAGCGGCGCGCCGCGGCGCTGTCCCTGGATCGCGACCTGCTGCGCGAGCTGCTCGGCCAGGAGGAGCTGCGCGACCTGATCGACCCGGCCGCGCTGGCGCAGGTCGAGGCCGACCTGCAGTGCATCTCTGACCAGACGCGGGCCACGAGCCGCGACGGTCTGCTGGACGTCCTGCGCCGGGTCGGCGATCTCACGCTCGAGGAGCTCCACGCACGAGTACTGCCCGGTCTGGTTCCCGATCGGATGGTGGAGGAACTGGCGCGGGAGCGGCGTGTGGCCCGGATGCGGATCAACGGCGAGGAGCGCTGGATCGACGCCGCCGATGCCGGCCTTTACCGCGACGCGCTGGGGGCGGCTCCGCCCGGCGGCCTCCCCGAGGCGTTCCTGGACGACGTGCCCGATGCCCTCCTGCGGCTGGTCAGGCGCTTCGCCGCCACCCACGGTCCATTCACGACCGGCGATGTCCGGGACCGCTACGGGATCGACGCCTCAGCGGCGCTGCGCGAGCTGGAGCGCGACGGCGCGCTGGTCCGCGGCGAGCTACGCCCCGGCGGGTCGGCGCGCGAGTGGTGTGACCCCGATGTGCTGCGCAGGTTGCGCCGAGCCTCGCTGGCGGTGCTGCGCAAGGAGATCGAGCCCGCCGAGCAGCGCGAGCTGGCGCGCTTTCTCCCTGCTTGGCAGGGCGTCGATCGCCACGGACCCTCGGGCGCCGGCATCGATCGCCTGCGCGAGGTCCTGGTGCCGCTGCAGGGGCTGGCGCTTGCGGCCGAAGTCTGGGAGCGCGACGTCCTGCCACGCCGCACGGGCGCCTATTCGCCGGTGTGGATGGACCAGCTGTGCGCCAGTGGCGAGCTGGTCTGGATCGGCGCCGGCGCGCTGGGACGCAACTCCGGACGCGTGGCCCTCTACTACCGCGAAGACCTGGACGTGCTCGGCCCGCCGCCGTACCGCGGCGAGGTGCCATCGGCCGAGCAGCACGAGGCCGTTCGCGCGCGGCTGGCGGCCGGCGCGTGCTTCTTCACTGACCTGCTGATCGACGTGCCGCTCTCCCCCGAGGAGATCCAGGAGGCGCTGTGGGGTCTCGCCTGGGCCGGCGCGGTCACCAACGATGCCTTTGCGCCGCTGCGCGCACCGCGTCTGACGCTCGCCCGCGCCCAGCGTGAGCACACCCGGCGCGCGACCGCGCGGCGCGGGCGCTTCGGGGCCGCGCGCCGCCGCGGCGGCGCGGCCGCCCAGGTCCAGGGCCGCTGGTCGCTGACGGCGCCGCTGCTGAGCGCTGAGGTCGATCCCGTCTCCCGCCGGCGGGCCCTGAGCGAGCTGCTGCTCGAGCGCTACGGGATCCTCACCCGCGAGCAGGTGCTGGCCGAGGGGATCCTGGGCGGTTTCTCCACGATCTACCCCGAGCTCTCACAGCTCGAGACGCTCGGCATCGCGCGTCGCGGGTACTTCCTCGAGGGGCTGGGCGGGGCACAGTTCGCTCTGCCGGGGGCGGTCGAGCGGCTGCGGGGGCGGTCGGTCGAGCAGGACTCAGAGCCGCTGGTGCTGGCCGCGGTGGATCCCGCACAGCCCTACGGCGCCGCGCTTCCGTGGCCCAAATTGGAGGGGCGCAGGCCGGCGCGGACCGCTGGCGCCTACGTGGTGCTGGCAGGTGGCGAGCCGATCCTGTACCTGGAGCGCGGCGGGCGTGCGCTGCAGACGCTCGTCGAAAGCGACGACGCCCGGCTGCAGCCGGCGCTGGCAGCGCTCGTCGAGCAGGTCCGCGGCGGCACGATCAGGCGGCTCGCGCTGGAGAAGGTCGACGGTGAGCGGGCGATGGGCTCGGGTCTGGCGCCGGCGCTGGTAGCGCTCGGCTTCCAGGAGGGACCGCGCCGGTTGACGCTCAGCGCCTGACGTCTCGATGCCGGAGGGCGACACGATCGCGTACGCCGCCGCACGGATGCGCCCCGTGCTCGAGGGCGCGGTGCCGGACGAGATTCTCACTCCGCACCCGCGCCATCGGCTGGATCGCTGGCCGCAGCGGCTCCAGGGCCGCGCTGTGACCGAGGTTCGCACACACGGCAAGCACCTATTCATCGCCTTCCAGGGAGATCTGGTGATCCACTCACACCTGCGGATGACCGGCGCGTGGGGCGTGTATCCCCGCGGCCGCCGCTGGCGCCGCTCGCCGCGGCGTGCCTGGCTGATCCTGCGCAGCCGAGGCCACGACGTGGTCCAGTTCGACGGGCCCGTGCTCGAACTGATGACCGAGGGGCGCAGCCGGTCTGACCGGCATCTGGCGGGACTGGGCCCCGACGTGCTGGCGCCGGAGTTCGATCTCGAGCGCTTCCTGGGGCGGCTCCGCTCCGATGACCAGACGCGCGGCATCGGCGACGCGCTGCTGGACCAGCACAACGTCGCCGGGATCGGGAACGTCTGGAAGTCCGAGGGCTGCTGGGCGGCGGCGGTCGATCCCTGGCGACCCGTGTCGCAGGTCTCGAACGAGGAGGCGGTGGCGATCCTCGAGCATGTCCGCGCCGGGATGCTGGAGGCGGCGCGCGTGGGGCACATGTCACGTCCCGCCCGGGTGTTCCGCAAGGCGGGGCGGCCCTGTCAGCGCTGCGGGAGCACGATCCGCGCTCAGATACAGGGCGATGACGGTCGCACTACATTCTGGTGTCCGGGATGTCAACGGTGAGCGCGGTCAAGCGAGTGGGGCACAAGGGCGCGGACCTGATCGCCCCCGGAAACACCCGTGCCAGCTTCGACGCCGCGCTCGCGGCGGGAGTGGACATGATCGAGTTCGACGTGCTGCGCGATCCTGCCGACGGCCGGCTGGTCCTGGCCCACGACTACCACGATCTCGGTACCCGCCGACCGCTGACGCTCCAGGAGGGCCTCGAGCATCTCGCCTCGAGCTCCTTCTCGGCGACCGAATTCGACGTCGATCTCAAGCTGCCCGGCTACGAGCTCGAGGTCGTCGAGGCACTGGCCGAGCACGGCATGCTCGGTCGCTCGCTGATCTCGAGCCAGTTCACCGAGAGCCTGGCGAAGGTTCGAGCCGTGCAAGACGACGTGCGGCTGGGATGGTCGGTTCCGAGGCTTCGCCGGGACCCGTTTCGCTCCCGCCTGACGGTGATTCCCGCGACCGGCGTGATGGTCGCCTGGCGGGAGGTGCTTCCCGGGCGAGCGGCTCGCGCGATCCGGTCGGGTCGCTGCGATGCGCTGATGGCGCATTGGCGGCTGATCACCCCGCGGCTGGTGCGAAGCGTCCGGGACGCGGGCGGGGAGCTCTACGCGTGGACCGTCGATGAGCTACCCCGGATCCAATCGCTGCAGGCGATGGGCGTGACCGGCGTGATCAGCAACGATCCGCGCCTGTTCGACGGCTGACGGGGTGAGCCTTGGAACGCAATGCACGCTATCCGTGCATTAGGTTCCAAGCGTCTCGCTCGACGGATCTCACGGGATCCGGCACTGCTGCGCGCTGTAGTGCGGCGGACTGCCGAAATCGGCGCTGGGGTGCCCGGCGGTCGTGGTCTTGGTTGTCTGTCCAATCAGCTTGCCCGAGCGCCGCCAGATGAACTGCACCGTGGCGTTGAACAAGCCGGCGTGCGGCTCGAAGGAAAACACCGCCCCGTCCTGCTGCAGACCGGTCGACAGACGACCCAGCCTGATCAGCTTCTGAGCGGCGCCCGAATCGGGGACGAAGCGCTGCTTGGTGTTTGAGAAGTAGTTGAGCTGGATCTTCATCGAGAGCCAGGCCGCGAACCCGAGCGTGGGCATCTGGCCGCGGATTCCGAGCTGGTCGGGGTGGGTTTTGCTGTCGCAGATGTTGACCGTCGCCCAAAGCGAGGTCGAGCGCTCTGCGCGCCTGACCGCAGATCTGATCTGAGCCCTCGTGGGGGGCTTGGGCTTGGGCTTGGCGGAAGTGCTCGCGCCGGCGCCTGTGGGCAGCGCGGCGAGCCCAAGCGCGAGTACCGTTGTCCACAGCGCAACGCGCATCTGAATCGTAATCACCATATCGACCTGGTGACGAATCGAGTTCTGGTTCGTAGTAAAGGTGTGATCGAGTCTCAGACGCTCACCGGATCGCCCGAATCCCAGAGCGCTTGGGAGCGATTCGAGGCACTGTACCGCTCGAGCCGCGACGACGTGTTCGCGTATGTCGCGACGTTGCTGGGCGATCGCGCCGCGGCCGAGGATGTGACCGCGCTGGCGTTCGAACGCGCGTACCGGCGGCGCCGCACCTTTGACCGCCGCCGCGGCGAGGAGCGCGCCTGGGTGTTCGGGATCGCGCGCAATGCTGCTCTCGACGAGCTCAGGCGCCGCAAGCGGTTCGCAAAGCTTGCGAGCGAGCCCGAGGAGACCTCCGCGGTGTCCGAGGACGGCGCCGAGGTGGCGCTGCGCCGGACGGTCGTCCACGAGGCGCTTTGCCAGCTGCCCGCCCGCGAGCGGGAGATCGTCGCGCTCAAGTTCCACGCCGGAATGCGCAACGCCGAGCTCGCACGCGTGCTGGGCATCAGCGAGTCGGCCGCCGGGACGCTGCTGTACCGAACCATGGAGAAGCTCAGGAAGGCCTGCGATGCATCACTTTGATGACCCCGAGGAGACCTCGCTGCAAGTCATCGACGCGACCCTGGCCGGCGAGGCGGTCGAACCCGAGTACGCGGAGCTCGCGGAGTTGACGTTGATCCTCGCCGGCCAGCGGCCGGTCCCGAGCGCGGCGTTCAGCGCGGCGCTCGACGACCGGGTGGCGCGCCGGTTCGCGGAGCGCCAGCCGCCACGCGAGCGGCGCGTGCGCCGGCGGTGGCTGTTCGCTCCCGGCGCGGCGATCGCCGCGGTCGCCGCCGTGGTCGCGGTGGTTGTACTGGCAGGCGGCTCCGGCGGGCCCTCGTCCTCGTCGTCGACCACCGCCTCGGCGGGCGCGTCCGTCCCGAACCGGAGTGTGCATCAGCTGGCCGCGCCAGCTCCCAAAGCCGCGGCGCATCTGACCCCGAGCGCGAAGTCAAACAGTGCAGCCACCTCGTCGGGGTCGTTCGCGGGGAGCCCGGCGCTCAACCCGCAGACCAGCGGCCGCCAGATCGTCCAGTCGGCCCAACTCTCGCTGTCCACCCGCCCCAGCAACGTCGACAGCGTCGCGCAGCAGGTCTTTGACGTAATCGCTGCTCAGAACGGGGTCGTCAAGAGCTCCCAGGTCACCGCGAGCAACAATGCCAACGGTTACGCCCAGTTCGAGCTCAGTGTCCCCAGCTCGAACCTCAGCCGCACGATGTCGTTGCTCTCGCAGCTACACGGGGCGTCGGTGGTTTCCCGAACCGACTCGACCCAGGACATCACCCAACGCCTCGGCGGTGTCGGGATGCGCCTGGCGGATGCGCGCGCGCTGCGGACCGCCCTGCTGCGCAAGCTCGCCACCGCAACGACCACGACCGAGATCGAGAGCCTCAAGATCCAGATCCGCGACGTGGACGCTTCGATCTCCAGCGACCGGGCGACGCTGCGCTCGCTGCATCACCAGGTCGACTTCAGCGCGATCTCGTTGACGATCAACGCCTCGATGGTGCCCGGCCATCCGGTCTCGAGCGGAAGCTCGTTCACGCTCGGGAAGGCGCTCCATGACGCCGGCCGCGTGCTCGTGGTAGCCGCCGGCGTGGCGCTGATCACGCTCGCCGTCCTGGTGCCGGTGGGGATGGTCGTGGCCGTCGTGCTGTGGGTCGCAATGGCGATCCGGCGGCGGCGGCGCGAGCAGGCCCTGGACCTCGTCTGACAAGCCTGGCTCTGGACCTCCTCTAGCGCGCGGGCTGTCTCAGCGCCTGCCGCGCGCGGGCGCGTGTGATATCCCTGCACGTGATGGTGGCTACCAGTGAGGAGACGATCGCCCTCCTGCACGGTGTGCCGGCGTTCTCGGCACTCGGCGAGGAGGACCTGGCGCGGGTTGCCGAGGTCACTGTCCCGCGAACGTTCAGGGGCGGCGAATTGGTGTTTCGCGAGGGGGATCGCAGCGACACCTGCTACGTGGTTCGCTCGGGCCATGTGCGCGCGGTCCGCGAGCACACCGACGGACGGGCGATCACCCTCGCCACGTTGGGACCGGGCGAGATCTTCGGTGAGCTCGCGATCTTCGATGAGGAGGAGCGTTCGGCGACGGTCGAGGCGCTTGACGAGACCGAGGTGGTGGCGATTCTCGCGGGCGACATGCGCAGGATGCTGCGCGAGCATCCCGACATCGCCCTCAAGCTCCTGGGGGCGCTCAGTCGCCGGTTGCGGGAGACCAATGAGCGGCTCACGCGTCAGTCGTTCCAGACGGTTCAGAGCCGGGTGGCGGCGGTGCTGGCCGAGCTCGTCGCCTCGACTCGCTCGGAGGGCGGGGTCGACCACGACGTTCTGATCACCGCCACCCAGAGCGATCTGGCCCAGCTCGCCGGCTCTTCGCGTGAATCCGCGAGCCGCTTTCTGGCGGTGCTCGAGCGGGCCGGGATCATCACCCAGGGCCGCGGCAGGCTGACCGTGCACGACCCAGGCGCGCTCGAGCGCTATGTCTTCTGACGGTTCCAGCCGGGTCGAGGATTTCTCCGCTGGTGGCGTGGTGGTCGACGGCGATCGCGTCGCCGTGGTGGTCCCGGTCAAGCGCGCCGCCGACGGTCGCCGCGTGCTGGGGCTGCCCAAGGGCCATCTCGACGGCGACGAGACGCCCGAGGAGGCGGCCCGCCGGGAGGTTGGGGAAGAGGCCGGCGTGACCGGCGAGCTGCTCGGCGAACTGGGCGAGGTGCGCTACAGCTACGAGCGCGGGGGTCGGAGGGTCGACAAACGGGTCCGGTTCTACCTGTTCGACTACCGCTCCGGGGACGTCGCCGACCACGACCACGAGATCGAAGACGCTCGCTGGATGGCGTTCGAGCAGGCGTTGCGCGAGCTCACCTACGCAGGCGAGCGGGAGATGGTCCGTCGCGCCATGTCGCGATCAACACTGGACCGGTAGGCTGCCACAGCCATGATCTCCCCAACGAGCAAGGTGTCATGCGGGTCCTGAACTTCTATTCGTCGGTGTTTGGCGATCAGCTGCGGCGCGGGCGCAAGACCGCGACGATTCGGCTGGGAGACAAGTCGCACAAGTACCGCAAGAACGAGTGCGTACTGGTGACGATCGGCTACCAGCACTCACCCCGCGAGAAGATCTTCCACGCGGTGATCGACCAGGTCGAGGTCAAGCGGGTCCGCGATCTGTCGCCGCGGGAGATCGAGCACGACAATCCCGAGTTCCGGCGCGTCGACGAGATGATCCACTTCCTCGAGCAGATCTACGGTCGCAAGGTCTCGAGGGACGACACGGTCACGGTCGTACGCTTCTCGCAGATCATCGAAAACCCCCCCGAGCAGCTGCGGGACCGGATTCACGGCCTCGGTGGGGCTCGGAACTAGCAACCGGCGTCGCCAGGCCAGCCTTCCCGCGCGACGCTGGCACTCTTAACATGAGAGTGCCAATTTGGCCTTGATTAGCGCGGGCGGCGAGCTATAGTGCGGGGCATGCTGGCACTCTGAGTAGTCGAGTGCCAGGCATGAGTCGAATGTCGCACACTTCAACCGGAGGTCTGATCAGATGAAGCTCAAGCCCCTCGGCGATCGCCTGATCGTACGGGCCATCGAGGAGGAGGAGACCACGGCCAGTGGGATCGTCCTGCCCGATACCGCCAAGGAGAAGCCCCAGAAGGGCAAGGTCCTGGCCGTCGGCGACGGCAAGGTCAACGAGGACACCGGCAAGCGCACGCCGCTGGACGTCGCCGAGGGCGACGAGGTCCTCTACAGCAAGTACGGCGGCACCGAGATCAAGGTGGACGGCGAGGAGCTGCTCGTCCTCCGCGAGTCAGACGTGCTGGCCAAAGTCCAGTAAGAGGGAGGGCGAAGCCCGACCGCGATCGTTCCGATCGAGGAGCGACCGAAGGGAGCTCTCAGAAATCTGATCGCGGGCCGTGATGGCCCGCGGAGGTAACCAATAGATGGCACACAAGGAACTGAAGTACGAGGCGGAGGCCCGCAAGGCGCTGGAGCAGGGCGTCGACGCGGTAGCCAACGCAGTTAAGGTCACGCTCGGCCCGCGTGGCCGTTACGTGGTCCTCGACAAGAAGTTCGGCGCCCCGACGATCACCAACGACGGCGTGACGATCGCGAGGGAAATAGAGATCGAGGACGTCTTCCAGAATCAGGGCGCCCAGCTCGTCCGCGAGGTCGCGACGGCGACCAACGACGTGGCCGGCGACGGCACCACCACGGCCACCGTGCTCGCCCAGGCGATCGTCCGCCAGGGCCTGCGCAACGTCGCAGCCGGCGCCAACCCGCTGGGGCTCAAGCGCGGCATCGAGCGGGCCGTCGAGGACGTAGTCAAGAACATCGAGTCGCAGTCCAAGGAGATCTCGGGCAAGGATCAGATCGCCCGGGTGGCCTCGATCTCTGCCGCCGATGACGAGATCGGCGACGTGATCGCCGACGCGATCGACAAGGTCGGCAAGGACGGCGTGGTCAACGTCGAGGAGGGCCAGACGTTCGGCATGGACCTCGAGTTCACCGAGGGAATGCAGTTCGACAAGGGCTACATCTCGCCCTACATGGTCACCGACCAGGAGCGCATGGAGGCGACCCTCGAGGACCCGTTCATCCTGATCGCCAACCAGAAGATCGGCTCGGTCCGGGACGTGCTCCCGGTGCTCGAGCAGGTGATCCAGTCGGGCAAGCCGCTGCTGATCATCGCCGAGGACGTCGAGGGCGAGTCGCTGGCGACGCTGGTCGTCAACAAGCTCCGTGGCACGTTCACCGGCGTCGCGGTCAAGGCGCCGGGCTTTGGTGACCGCCGCAAGCGGATGCTCGAGGACATCGCGATCCTCACCGGTGGCGAGGTGATCACCGAGGAGATGGGCCTCAAGCTGGAGAACACCCAGCTCTCGCAGCTCGGCCGCGCCCGTCGCGTGGTCGTCGCCAAGGACACGACGACGATCGTCGACGGCAACGGCTCCAGCGACGACATCAAGGGCCGGATCAACCAGATCAAGTCCGAGATCGACAACACCGACTCTGACTTCGATCGCGAGAAGCTCCAGGAGCGCCTCGCGAAGCTGTCGGGCGGCGTTGCCGTCGTGAAGGTGGGTGCTGCCACCGAGACCGAGATGAAGGAGAAGAAGCACCGCGTCGAGGACGCGCTGCAGGCCACCCGCGCCGCCCTCGAGGAGGGCATCGTCCCGGGCGGTGGGATCGCGCTGATCGCGGCCCAGAAGGCGCTCAACGTCGACCTGATCTCCGACCTCGACGAGCGGACCGGGGCGAACATCGTCGTCCGGGCGCTCGAGGAGCCGCTGCGTCAGATCGCCGAGAACTCGGGGCTCGAGGGCTCGGTCGTCGTCAACGACGTCCGCAAGGCCAAGAAGGGCCACGGGCTCGACGCGTCCAGCGGCGAGATCGTCGACCTGGTCGCCGCCGGGATCATCGACCCGGCGATGGTCACGCGCTCGGCGCTTCAGAACGCCGCCTCGATCGCCAAGAACATCCTCACCACCGAGGCGATCGTCGCCGAGGTGCCCGAGAAGGAGACAGGCGGTCCGGGTGGCGGCGGCATGCCCGACATGTCGGGAATGATGTAATCCGTCAGCCGGATGACTCGGGCGCGGTCCGATTGGCGAGGCTGGATGCCGAGCGGACCGCAAGCCCGAGAGGCGAGTTGCCTTGCGAGGGCCCGGTGCACGCCGGGCCCTCGTTTTTTGCCGGTGCGACCGGCTTCCCCGGCCCAGCGCGTGGAAAATCTCCGCTCGCCGCCGGGATCTTCCACGAGTTGCCGCCGTGGCGGGACTGGCGTGGAGAATCCGGATCTCGGCTATGGGATCTTCCACGTCCGTCCCGCCCACGCTGCAGTTCGTGGAGGATCCGTTCAGCCGCTGCGGTTTTTCTACGTTTTGTCCCGGGTGGCCTGGCCGCGAGAACCGCGCGCACCGGCTCGGCCGCGGACGGCGCTCGTCAGCCCACCGGAAAACCGCGCTCCCTCCGCACAGCGAGACAGTCTCCGTTATCTGCCGCTGGGCGTCAGCCGTGGGCGGGCCAGCTCACCGTAGATCGCGAGCGTCTGGCGGGCGACCTCGGTCCAGTCGAAGCGCAGCACGTGCTCGCGGGCCTCGGCGACCAGCTGGGAGCGGAAGTCGTCGTCGGTGAGCACCCGTTCCAGTATCTGTTGCAGGGCCGCGGTGTCGCGCGATGGAAACCGCAGCCCGACCGTCCCGTCGTTGGGCACCACCTCCCGCAGCCCGCCCGTGTCGGCGACCACGCACAGGCAGCCACAAGCCATCGCCTCGAGCGCCACGAGTCCGAATGGCTCATAGATCGAGGGGACGATGCACAGGTCCGAGATCCGATACAGCGAGTGCAGCATGTCGTCGCCGATCCAGCCCAGGAACACACCCTTGCGATCCAGGCCCAGGCGCCGGGCCTGACGCCGCAGCTCGGCTTCGGCGGTCCCGGTGCCGGCGACCACGAACCTGACCCCTCCGAGGTTGGCGATCACCGGCTCGAGGGCGTCAAGCGCGATGTGAAAGCCCTTCTCGTAGACCAGGCGGCCAACCAGGAGCACCAGGCGTTCCTCGGGCCTGGCGTAGCGAGTACGGAGCTCGACGAGATCGGACACGACCGGCTCGACGTCGCCGCGGTCAATGCCGTTCTGGATCGCGGTGATCCGCGCAGGACGCACCCCGAACACATTCGACACGTGGGTTCGCATGTATCGCGAGCAGGTGATCACGTGGTCGGCGGCACGGGCCATGTCCCGCTCGGCGGCGTGGATATGCGACTGCGGGTACTTATCGACCCAGCCCTGGTGGCGGCCGTACTCGGTGGCGTGGACGGTCACCAGCCACGGCCTCCCGATCTGCCGCGCGATCCGCTGCGCAGCGGCGGCCACGAGCCAGTCGTGTGAGTGGACGAGATCGAAGCCGAGGCTGTCGGCGAGCTGGGCTCCAAGCCGGCACATGTCGGCGTTCATGGTCTGCACCCAGCGCACGAACGCCGTCACCTCCTTAGGGAACGGCGGCTCCTGGAGGCGGTGAACGACGACGCCATGACGTTCCTCGGTCGCGGCCAGGCGGCCGCCCCCCCGGGTCAGCACATGCATTTCCACACCCTCCGCCGCCAGATGCTCGGACAGCTTGCGGACATGGCGCGCGAGGCCGCCCTCGATGATCGGGGGGTATTCCCAGGAGATCAGCAGGACGCGCATCTAGCGGCGCCAGACCCTACCGGTCGGGCCTGCGCGAGTCTCATCCGCGCACGAGAACCGCAATTCCGTGATCGTCCAGCAGCTCGGATAGGAGCACCGGCCCGATCAGCGAACGCTCGCCGCCCTGCAGGACGTCGCGCCAGCGTCCCTGCGCGCCACGGAGGTGACCGGTGCCGCCGGTGGGACGCGTCGCGACCGCCACGAGGACCTCGCCCCCGCGCACGTAGGCGACGCACTCGTCGCCCGCCTCGAGCGGTTCGTAGCCGCCCTCGAATGCGTCCGCGTGACGGATCCGCAGTGCCAGCAGCCGCCTGGTGAGCCACAGCTTGAACGTCCCCCGGTTGGGGGGCGAGCCGCCCTGCAGCCGCGCCAGCATCGCCTGGCTCCAGTCCCAGTCGACGGCCCGCCGGTTGTCGGGATCGACCAGGGCGCGGAACGGGAGCTCGTCGCCCTGGTAGATGTCGGGAAAGCCCGGTGCGGTCAGCTTGAGCGTCACCGTGCCCAGGGCGATCCGATCCCCGTACGCGGCCACCTCGTCCACGAACGGTTCAAAATCATCCAGGAACCGCCGATCGGAGTAGAGCGCCCGGCAGAACGCCGCGACCCCCTCCTCCCAGCCGCGATCGGGATCGATCCAGTTGCTGTTGCGCTTGGCCTCGCGCAGCGCCTTCTCCATGTAGCCCTCGATCCGCTGGGGCTCGATCGGCCACGCCCCAAGCAGCGTCTGGAACAGGAAGTAGCGCTCGGCGTCGTCGGGGGCGCCGTCGTGTGAGCGCAGCGGCTCGGTCAGCGCCAGCCAGCGGCGCACATGCTCCTCCCAGGCGTCCGGCATCCAGGTCAGCGCCGCGATCCGAGCGCGCACGTCGGCCGTGCGCTTGGTGTCATGCGTACAGGTCGTCAGCATGCTGTCTGGAAAGCGCCGCTGGCGCTCGGCGTTGCCCGCGTGAAAAGTGTCTGCGGAGATCCCGAACCGGCCCGGATCTCCACCGACCTCGCACAGCGCGAGCAGCCGCGCGTAGCGGTAGAAGGCGGTGTCCTCGACGCCCTTGGCGACCACTGGGGGAGTGGTCTGCTGAAAACGGGTCACGAACTCGGGCGGCGCGTCACGCTCGAGCAGCAGCCGCGAGGCGATCGCCGTGGGCATCGCGGCCTCGGACACCCAGCGGCGGTCCTCGTCAGTGACGCGGCCGTTGTGAGGGTCGACGTAGCTGCGGTAGACGGGCATCGAGGCCACCGCCTCCGCGATCCCGTCCGAGTCCTCGCCGAGCAGGCGCGCGAGGCGCTGCACCTCGGGCGTAAACGTCGTCGTGGCCTGCTCGAGCTTGGCCTCTGCAGCGACCTGATCGAAGGTGCGCGGGTCGCTCGACACCTCCTCCCACAGCGCGGTGAACGCCGGCTCGGCGCGCGCGTCGACGAACAGCGCACACACGTCGTTGAGGAACTCGTAGCCCACGGTGCCGGTCACGGGCCAGTCGCGCAGCCGCTCCCGGGGCTCGAGGATCTTCTCGATCCAGACCACCGCGGCGCCGCGGGCGCGCAGGCGCTCGAAGTACTGCGCGGGATCGGCGAGCCCGTCGGGGTGGTCGATCCGCAGCCCCTGCACGACGCCCTCGCGGACGAGCCGCAAAACGAGCCGATGGGTCTGCGCGAACACCTCGGGATCCTCCTGGCGCACCCCGGCGAGATCGTCGATGTCGAAGAAGCGGCGATGACGGCCGGTCTCGGGGTCGATGTCGAAGAAGCGCTCGCGCAGGCCCGGGTCAGTCCAGAAGCGGTTGGCATCGTCGATCGCCATGTGGTTGGGAACGAGATCGAGAACGATTCTCATTCCCGCGTTGGCCGCGGCACCGGCCAGGGCCCGCAGCTCCGCTTCGCCACCGAGCTCCTGCGACACCCGGGTCGGGTCAGTCACGTCGTATCCGTGCGTCGAGCCCGCTCGCGCCTGCATCGCCGGAGACAGATACAGATGCGAGACCCCGAGGTCGCGCAGGTAGGGGATCAGCGCGCGCGCGTCGGCGAATCTGAGGGTCGAATTGAGCTGCAGGCGGTACGCCGCCCGAAAGGGAGCTCGGCTCAAGACACGCGCTTGAGGATCGTGATCGAGTGCGCGGTGACGTTGACCTGCGCCTGCGCGTCGTATGCGGCGCTGCCCGCCTCGAGCGTCGGGTCGGCGGTACACAGCTCGAGCTCCCAGCGAGCCCCCATCCGCCGGCGCGGCAGCTTGAACACCCGGTCCTCGGCGTGCGCGTTGAACAGCAGCACAAAGGAATCATCTGAGATCTCCTCGCCGTGAGGACCGGGCGTGAGGATCGCTCTACCGTTGAGAAACATCCCCAGCACCGCCTCACCGTGCTGCCAGTCGCGTCTGGTCATCTTGCGTCCGTCGGGGCGAAACCACCACACGTCGGGTAGTCCGAAGCCATTGACGAGCTCGCCGCGCAGGAAGGTGTCGCGCCGGAAGGTGCAGTGCTCGCGACGCAGGCGGATCAGGCGCCGGGTGAACTCGCGCATCCGCTCCGCCTCCGGTTCCTCGCGCCAGTCATACCAGGAGAGCTCGGAGTCCTGGCACCAACAGTTGTTGTTGCCCTTCTGCGTGCGGCCGCGCTCGTCGCCACCGAGCAGCATCGGCGTGCCCTGGGAGACGAGCAGCGTTGTCACAAAATTGCGCTGCTGACGGGCCCGCAGCTCGCGGATCGTCGGATCGTCTGTCTCACCTTCAACACCGCAGTTCCACGAGCGGTTGTCGTCAGTGCCGTCGTGGTTTTCCTCCATGTTGGCTTCGTTGTACTTGTGCTCATATGAGACGAGGTCGCGCAGGGTGAAGCCGTCGTGGGCGGTGATGAAGTTGATCGAGGCGAAGGGATCACGGCCGTCTGACTCGTACAGGTCAGAGGAGCCGGCCAGCCGCGAGGCAAAATCACCTACGCTCGCCGACGCGCGCCAGAAGTCGCGCATCGTGTCGCGGTACACGCCGTTCCACTCCGACCACAAAATCGGGAAGTTACCCACCTGATAGCCACCGGGACCCACGTCCCACGGCTCGGCGATCAGCTTCACCTGTGACACGACCGGGTCCTGGTGGATGGTGTCGAAGAACGCCGACAGGCGGTCGACGTCGAAGAACTCGCGGGCCAGCGCCGAGGCGAGGTCAAAGCGAAAGCCGTCGACATGGCACTCGACCACCCAGTAGCGCAGCGAGTCCATGATCAGCCGCAGGACACTCGGGTGAACCGGGTTCAGCGAATTACCGGTACCGGTGAAGTCCATGTAGTGGCGGGGGTCGTCGGGCATCAGCCGGTAGTAGGCGGAGTTGTCAATCCCCTTGAATGACAGCATCGGGCCGAGGTGGTTGCCCTCGGCGGTGTGGTTGTAGACCACGTCGAGGATCACCTCGATCCCCGCCTGGTGAAGTGCCTTGACCATTCCCTTGAACTCCGACACCTGCTCGCCCCGGCGCCCGGTGGCCGCGTACTCCGAATGCGGAGCGAAGTAGCCGATCGTGCTGTAACCCCAGTAGTTCGACAGGCCGCGGTCGTGGAGAAAAGACTCATCGGAGATGTGGTGCACCGGCAACAGCTCCACGGCGGTCACGCCCAGGTCCTTCAAATAGGCGATCGCCGGCTCCGAGGCGAGCCCCGCGTAGGTCCCCCGCAGGTCGTCGCGAACGTCGGGGTGGCGCATCGTGAAACCCTTGACGTGGGTCTCACAGATGATCGTGTCGGCGAACGGAATCCGGGGCGGGACGTCGCCCTGCCAGTCAAAGCGCGTGTCGACCACGATCGATTTCGGAACCGCCCCGGCGTCGTCCTCGTCGTCGGGCTCGTAGTCATCGTCCTCGGTGCCGTTGGGCACGTAGGGGAGCACGTTGGCGTCGTGGGCCCAGTCGACGACACCCTCGATCGCCTTGGCGTAGGGGTCGATGAGCAACTTCTGGGGATTGAAGCGGTGACCTTCGTCGGGCGCGTAGCGGCCCTTGACGCGATATCCGTAGCGCTGCCCGGGACCGATGCCCGGCAGATAGCAGTGCCAGGTGAGCGCACGCCGGACGGTTATCGGGATCTGGGTCTCCTCGCCGCGGTCGTCGAACAGGCACAGGTCAACACCTTCGGCGTGTTCGGAGAACAGCGAGAAGTTCGTTCCCTCCCCGTCCCAGGACGCACCCAGCGGGAATGGGCGCCCCGGCCAGACTTCTCTCACCTGATCAGGGCTCCTGACATCGGCGGGAGTTTGAGGGATGCCCCGGCGAGAACCGCTCGCTCGTCGGTTGCCAGCTCGATCGCGGTCCCGCTGCAGTCCTGCTCAGACCAGTCGGTCGCGAAGTTACACACCAGCTCGTAGGCGCCCCGGTGAAACCGCAGCCAGCGAGCTTGTTCGTCGAACTCGATCGCCTCGGCTTCGTGTGAAGCCAGCCGCGCGCGGGCCTCGATCAGCCGCTCGTAGAGCAGCGCGATCTTCGGATCGCGCGCCCGGGTCAGCTTGGAGTGCGCAAACGTCATGGGGTCCTCGGGATCGGGCACCTGCTGATCAAACGAGGCAAACGCCGCGAACTCGCGCCGCCTGCCCTCGCGAGTGGCGATCGCGATCTCCTCGTCGATGTGGTTTGAGAAGAACTGAAACGGGGCGCGCTCGCCGTACTCCTCGCCCATGAACAGCAGCGGGGTGAACGGCGCCAGCAGCGCGCAGAACGCCGCCAGTGGCTGGAGCTCGGGTGCGAGCCGGTCGCCGAAAGCCCGATTGCCGACCTGGTCGTGGTTCTGCGAGTAGACGACGAAGCGGTTCACCGGGACGTCGTGCGCCGGGGCACCGAACCGGCGGCGACGAAAACGGGAGAAGACGCCGTCGTAGACGTGGGGCCGGTGCAGCGCCTTGGCGAGCTGACCCAGGCGACCGAAGTCCACGTAATAGCCGTCGCGCTCGCCGGTAAGCAGCGCGTGGAGGGAGTGGTGGAAGTCGTCTGACCACGCCGCGTCGCAGTCGTGGCCGCCGCGATCACGGGGACGCATCACAACCGGGTCGTTGAGGCCCGACTCCGCGATCACATACGCGCCCCGGTGCAGCGCGTGCACGCGCCGAGCGACGGCGGCGACGATGTGCTCGGCGCTGGAGTCGAAGATCGCGTGGATCGCGTCCAAGCGCAGGCCGTCGATGCCGAAGTCGCGGATCCAGCCCTCGGCGCTCTGACAGACCCACTCGCGGACCGGATCGCAGTCGGCATCGTCGTAGTTGATGGCCTTTCCCCACGGAGTCTCGTACCTACCCGTGAAGTACGGCCCAAACGCCTCGATCGCGGCCACCCCCGAGGCGCCCAGGTGGTTGTAGACGACGTCGAGGATCACCGCCAGGCCTTCGCGGTGGGCCGCCGCGACCAGCGACAGCAGCCCCTCGGGGCCGCCGTAGGAGGACTGCGCGGCGCTGAGGTAGACACCGTCATAGCCCCAGCCGCGGGCGCCCGGGAACTCGGCCACCGGCATGATCTCGATCGCCGTGACGCCGAGCCGGGCGAGCTCGGCCAGGTGCTGCTGCGCGGCGGCAAACGTCCCCTCGGCGGTGAACGTCCCGATGTGCAGCTCGTAGATCAGCAGCTTTTCGGGCGGCGGGCGTTGAGACAACGCGCTCGGCGGAGTGGGATCGACCACTCGCGACGGTCCCCGCAGACCCTGTGGCTGCCAGCGCGAGCAGGGATCGGGAAGCTGGTGGCCGTCGACCAAAAACAGGTAGTCGTCCCCGGCGCGAGCCGGGGCGACTACCTCATAAACCCCATAGCCAGCCTCCTCGAGCTCGACTACCCGCCCTCCCACCGACAGGGCGACCGTCGAGGCAGACGGGGCCCAGACGCGGAACTCGGTCTGCCGTTCGTCGAGCACGCGGGAGCCAAGCGGCCGCTCCCACGGCATCGAGTCACTCATCCGGCACGAGCCACACAGCCGCGAGCGGGGGCAGCGTCAGCTCGGCGGAGACCGGCTGGTCGTGCCAGGGGATCGGCTCGGGCGCCACCCCGCCGAGGTTGCCGACGTCGCCGCCGCCGTAAAAGGAGGAGTCGGTGTTGATCGCCTCGCGCCAGCGCGTCGCGCGAGGCAGGCCCAGGCGGTACTTGTAACGCGGGATCGGCGAGAAATTCGCGACGAACACAACAAGTCGTGTTTCGCCGCTGGCGTCGGCGCGCGAGCGGCGCGCGAAGGCGATCACGTTGCTGTCGGCGTCATTGGGCTCAAGCCACCAGAAGCCGGCCGGGTCGGAGTCGAGCTCCCACAGAGCCGGCTCGTCGCGGTACAGGCGGTTCAGATCACGCACCAGCGACTGGACGCCGGCGTTCTGGGGGCGCTCGAGCAGGTGCCAGTGCAGTGAGCTGTCGTGGCTCCACTCGGCCTGCTGGGCGAGCTCTGAGCCCATGAACAGCAGCTTCTTGCCCGGATGCGCCCACATGTAGGCATACAGCGTGCGCAGGTTGGCGAGCTTCTGCCACTCGTCGGCGCCGGCCATCTTGCTGTATAGCGAGCCCTTGCCGTGCACGACCTCGTCGTGCGACAGCGGCAGCACGAAGTTCTCCGAAAAGGCGTACATGAGGCTGAAGGTCAGCTCGTGATGGTGGTAGCGGCGATAGATCGGGTCCTGCTCGAAGTAGCGCAGCGTGTCGTGCATCCAGCCCATGTTCCACTTGAAGCCAAAGCCCAATCCGCCCAGGTAGGTGGGGCGAGAGACGCCGGGCCAGGCGGTGGACTCCTCAGCGGCGGAGATGATTCCCGGCTCCTGAGCGTGGATCACCTCGTTGAGCTCCTTGAGGAAATCGACCGCGTCGAGGTCCTCGCGGCCGCCAAACTGGTTGGGGACCCACTCGCCCTCGCGCCGCGAGTAGTCCAGGTACAGCATCGAGGCGACTGCGTCGACTCGAATCCCGTCGACGTGGTACTCGCGCAGCCAGAAGAGCGCGTTTGAGATCAGGAAGTTGCGGACCTCGTGGCGGCCGTAGTTGAACACCAGCGTGCCCCAGTCGGGGTGCGCGCCGCGCCGCGGGTCGGCGTGCTCGTACAGCGCGGTGCCGTCGAAGCGTGCCAGCGCGAACTCGTCGCGGGGGAAGTGCGCGGGCACCCAGTCGATGATCACCCCGATGCCCCGCTGGTGCATCCGGTCGACGAACTGGCGCAGGTCGTCGGGCGAGCCGTAGCGCGGCGTGGGGGCGAAGTACCCCGTGACCTGGTAGCCCCACGAGCCGGTGAACGGGTGGGCCATCACCGGCAGCAGCTCGACGTGCGTGAACCCCATGTCGGTCACGTAGGCCGACAGCTCGTCGGCCAGCTCTAAATAGGTCAGCGAACGGTTGTCCTGCAGCGTGTTCAGCCGCCAGGAGCCGACATGCACCTCATAGATCGACAGGGGGTGGTCGAGCGGCACCCGCTCGCGGCGCTGCTCTAGGAATTCGGCATCCTCCTCGCTCCACGCGTGGGCGCTGCGCGTCACCACCGACGCGGTCCGCGGCGGCACCTCGGTCTCCTGGGCAAAGGGATCAGCCTTCAGCGTCAGCTCGCCGTCGGCGGTCAGGATCTCGTACTTGTAGCGGGCGCCGGTGCCGACGTCGGGAAGGAACAGCTCCCAGATGCCGGTTGAGCCGAGCGAGCGCATCGCGTGCAGGCGCCCGTCCCAGGAGTTGAAGTCACCGACGACGCTGACCGCCCGGGCGGCCGGGGCCCAGACGGCGAACGCGGTACCGGCCACATCCTCGTGGGTGCGCGGGTGCGCGCCGAGCTTGTCGTATAGCTGCTCGTGACGACCTTCGGCGATCAGGTGCAGGTCGAGCTCGCCGAGGGTGGGTGCGAACGCGTAGGGATCCTCGAGCGTGAACTTCCCGGCGGTGCCGTAGTCGACTTTGAGCTTGTAGCGCAACGGCAGCTCCGCGCCCTTGATCGTGCCCTCGAAGATGCCCGCCGGGTGGATCTGCTCGAGCTCCACGGACTTGCCCTTGGCCGGTTTGACGCTCACCGTCTGAGCGGCCGGGCGCAGCGTGCGGATCACCACGCCGCCGTTGACCTGGTGGGCGCCGAGGACGGAGTGGGGCTGGGCGTGCTCGCGGCGAGCGAGCGCATCGAGCTCGTTGGGCGCAACCCGTGTGGCGCTCATTCGGACTCCAGCAGGCGCCCGATGCCCGCGACCGGGATCGGAAGCCAGTCGGGCCGGTTGTCGAGCTCGTACTGGAGCTCGTAGAGCGCCTTCTCGAGCTCGAAGATCGACAGCAAGTTGATGATCGCCGCTTCGCCGGCGGGCAGCAGCGCCGGCTCGATCGTCGAGAAGTAGTGCTCCAGGAAGGTGCGGCGGGCGCGCTCCTCGAACTCCCCCGGGGCCCGCCGGCTGCGCAGGATCTCACTGGCCGAGGTGAGGTAGGCAAACGACCGCAGCATCGAGGCCACGTCGCGCAGCGGCGAGCGCTTCTGGCGGCGCTCGAACAGCGGCCGCGCCGGCTCGCCCTCGAAGTCGATGATCACCCACTCCCGAGGGGTGTGGAGCGTCTGTCCGAGATGGAAGTCGCCGTGGGTGCGGATCGCGCGGCCTCCGAGACCTACCTGGCTGCGGGCCGCGACCCGCTCGCGCACGTCCTGGCCGCGTCCCGCGATCGGTGCCACGCGCTCATCGTCAGGCAGGCGAATGAAGACCCGCTCGATGTCCTCGTCGATCGTCGCGGTCAGCAGCGACAATGACTCGCTGCTGGGCTCCTCGGGGCTGAAGGCCGGATCCCCCGCATCGGAGGCCAGGACGTTGTGAAGCTGTGCCGTGACCCGTCCGAGGCTGCCGAGCTCTGCCAGCAGCGCCGCCGGATCGGTGGCCACCTGATCGAGCGCCATCTCCCAGCCGCCGATCGCGTCGGGCAAGAAGCGCTGGGCGACGCCGAGCGTCGCCGCGAACGAACGCCCCTCGTAGTCGTACCAGCCCTGCAGCGGCGCGATGTTGGCAAACCCGTGGTCGGTGAGGAACTGCAGCAGCTCGAGCTCTGGGTTGATGCCCGGCTCGAGCTTGCGGAACACCTTCAGCACGGTCTCCTCGCCGATCACGATCGACGAGTTGGACTGCTCGACCCCGATCGGGCGAACCGGCGCCTGCGGTGACAGCGGCCCCTGCACGCGGTGGAAGCGGAACACCCCGTCATCGGTCTCGAGCTCGGATTCGGACTCCAGCCGGCGCAGCAGCTCCTGCCCGTACTCGGGCTCGGCGACCGAGTCGATCGCGGCCATGTCGCCCGCCTGCGCGATCGCGTCGGGGGCCTCGCCGAGCGGGCGGAACGTCAGCGGAAGCTGGTAGAGGTCGTGGCTGCCGCTCGCAAACCGCGTCTGCACGATCGCCAGCAGCAGCGGCGGCTCCTCGACAAGCTGGGCGCGCTCCTCGATCTCGATCCCGGTCACGTGACGGGACTTGGACGCGTACCAGCGGCGCTGCTCGAGCCACTCGGCGAGCGCTTCGAGGTCGAGCACGTCGATGTATGAGCCGGCGGCGCTCTGGGCGGGCTTGCTCATCCGATCGCCTCCTCGCCCGCCTGCACCAGCTGAAACCAGTAGAAGCCGCGGGGCGCGAGCGTCAGCAGATACGACAGCTCCCCGATCTGCGGAAAGCGCGAGCGGCCGAACAGCTCGACCGGATAGCGGCCCGCATGCGGGCTGAGATCGAGCTCGACGGCCTGGGCCGAGCGGGCAAGGTTGTGCACGCACAGGACCAGGTCGTCTTCGAAGTGCCGCAGCGCGGCAAAGATGCGCGGGTTGGAGGTCTCGATCGGCTCGTAGGTGCCAAAGCCGAACACCGGGTGCTCCTTGCGCAGGGCGATGAACCGGTGCATCCAGCGCAACAGCGAGGTCGGGGTGCGCAGCTGCGCCTCGACGTTGACCGCCTGAAAGCCGAACACCGGATCCATCAGCGGCGGCGCGTAGAGCTGGGCGAAGTCGGCACGCGAAAAGCCGCCGTTGCGGTCCTGGGTCCACTGCATCGGCGTTCGCACGCCGTCGCGGTCGCCGAGGAAGATGTTGTCTCCCATCGCGATCTCGTCACCGTAATAGAGAACCGGCGAGCCCGGCAGCGAGAACAGGATCGCGGTCATCAGCTCGATCTCGTCGCGGCCGTTGTCCAGCAGCGGCGCCAAGCGCCTGCGAATCCCGAGATTCAGCTTCATCCGGGGGTCCTTCGCGTACTCGGCGTACATGTAGTCGCGCTCGTCGTCGGTCACCATCTCGAGCGTCAGCTCGTCGTGGTTGCGAAGGAACAACCCCCACTGGCAGCTGTCAGGAATCGGCGGGGTCCGCTCGAGGATCTCGTAGATCGGCGCGGCCTGCTCGCGGCGCACGGCCATGAACATCCGCGGCATGACCGGGAAGTGGAACGCCATCTGGCACTCGTCGCCGTCGCCGAAGTACTGGACCACGTCGGCGGGCCACTGGTTGGCCTCGGCGAGCAGCACCCGGTCGGGATAGTTCTCCTCGATCTCCTTGCGGACCCGCCTGAGATAGGCGTGCGTCTCGGGCAGGTTCTCGCAGTTGGTGCCCTCGCGCTCGAACAGGTAGGGGACCGCGTCGAGCCGCAGCCCGTCGAGGCCGAGGTCGAGCCAGAAGCGCAGCACGCCGATCATCGCGTCGCCGACGTCGGGGTTGTCGTAGTTGAGGTCGGGCTGGTGGGAGAAGAAGCGGTGCCAGTAATAGGCGCCGGCGACCGGGTCATAGGTCCAGTTGGAGACCTCGGTGTCGGTGAAGATGATCCGCGCGTCTCGATAGCGCTCGTCGGTATCGGACCACACGTACCAGTCGCGCTTGGGGGACTCCGGGCTCGCGCGCGACTCCTGAAACCACGAGTGCTCGTTCGAGGTGTGGTTCATGACCAGGTCGGCGATCACCCTGATCCGGCGCGCGTGCGCGGCCTCGATCAGCTCCTGCACGTCATCGACGGTGCCGTAGTCGGGGTGCACCTTGGTGAAGTCCGAGATGTCGTAGCCGCCGTCGCGCAGCGGCGACTCGTAGAACGGCAGCAGCCAGATGCAGTCGATCCCGAGCCACTGCAGGTAGTCGAGCTTCTCGGTCAGGCCACGGAAGTCGCCCGACCCGTCGCCGTTGGCGTCAAAGAAGCCGCGGATGTGGATCTCGTAGAAGACGGCGCGCTTGAACCACAGCGGCTCGGCCTCGAACCACTGTCGCGCCAGGGCCTCCTGGGCCTGGGTCTGCGTGCCGTCAGGGCTCGGGCGCGGCTCGCGCGCCAGCAGGTGGGTGAGGGTTGGCGGTCCGACACCCATCAGTGCTCGACCCGGAGGACGTGGGCCTGGCGGGCGCCCGGGGGCCAGGGCGACGTAGTTGGGACCGATCCGCCACTGGTAGCGGTCGTCTGAGAGCAGGTCGTGGACGGTGAAGCTCGGCGGCAGCCCGAGGCTCGCGGGGATCAACGCGAGGCCCTGCTGGGGCTGGTGGGGATCCAGGTTGACCGCGCAGATCAGGGTGTCGCCGTCGGACTGCTTGGCGTAGGCGATCAGGGCCTCGTTGGCGGTATCCAGGAAAACGACATTGGAGAAGCGCTGCAGCGCGGGGTGCTCGCGCCGGATCCGGTTGAGCCGCCCGATCAACGGCAGCAGGGGCCCGTCTAGCGAGCGCGCCTTGAGCTCGTACTTCTCCGAGTTGAGGTACTCCTCCGAGCCCTCCCGCACGGGGATGTTCTCGATCTTCTCGTAGCCGGAGTAGATCCCGTAGCTCGGGCTGAGCGTGGCGGCCAGCACCAGCCGAGCCTCGAACGCCGGGCGGCCGCCGTGCTGGAGGTAGGCGTGCAGGATGTCCGGGGTGTTGGCGAAGAAGTTGGGGCGGAAGTACTCCTGCTCGCCGGAGTAGGCGAGCTCTGAGACGTACTCGGTCAGCTCGTGGCGCGAGTTCTTCCAGGTGAAGTAGGTGTAGGACTGGGTGAAGCCGAGCTTGCCCAGGTGACGCATCACCGCGCGCTTGGTGAACGCCTCGGCGAGGAAGATCACATCGCGATCGCGGGCGTGCACTTCCTCGATCAGCCAGGACCAGAACTCAAACGGCTTGGTGTGGGGGTTGTCGACGCGGAACACCTTCACGCCGCAGTCGACCCAATGGAGCACGACGTCGCGCAGCGCCGCCCACAGCGCGCGCCACTCCGGGGATTCCCAGTTGACGTTGTAGATGTCCTGGTAGCGCTTGGGCGGGTTCTCGGCGTACTTCAGGGTCCCGTCGGGGCGGTGGTGAAACCACTCCGGGTGCTCGGTGAGCCAGGGGTGGTCGGCCGAGCACTGGATCGCGAAGTCCAGCGCGATGTCGATCTCGTGCTCGTTCGCGGTTTTGGTCAGCGCTCTGAGGTCCTCCGTGGTACCCAGGTCAGGGTGGATCGCGTCGTGGCCGCCGGTGGCGTCGCCGATCGCCCACGGCGAGCCGGGGTCTTGGGGGGTGGCGATCAGGGAGTTGTTGGCGCCCTTGCGGTTGGTCAGCCCGATCGGGTGGATCGGCGGCAGGTAGACGACGTCGAATCCCAGCTCGGCGAGCCGCGGCAGCTGGCGCTGCACGCCTTTGAGCCCTCCCCAGGAGCGCGGAAACATCTCATACCAGGCGCCGAATCGCGCCCGCAGGCGGTCCACCTCGATCGTCTGGGGCTCGTCGAGCGAGACCCGGCCATGGCGGTGCTGGTCGCGCTCGACGGCGGCGAACAGCTCCTCGCCGAGCGCCACGTCGTGCTTGGCGCTCTCGGGCACGGCGGGATCCTCGAGCTCGCGGCAGGCGTGCTCGATCAGTTGCCTTGACTCGGTGGAGTGCGCGTTCTGGGCCGCCTGCTCGAGGAGCACGATCCCCTCTGAGAGCTCACCGGTCAAATCGTGCTGGCGGGCCTGCACCTTGCGCTGCAGCTCGTCGCGCCAGGTGCCGAACAGATCCGTCCAGGCCTCGATCGTGTAGCGCCAGCGCCCGGGGCGGTCGACGACGAACTCCCCGGCCCAGCGCACGCCGCCGAGATGTGCGTCGATCCGGTGCATCTCCGCCTCTCGCCAATCCTGGTCGCCAGGCCCGCGGTAGCGGACCGTCGCACGGATCAGCTCGTGACCGTCGCGGAACACGTCGGCTTCGACCGTCACCCGGTCGCCGGCGCAGCGCTTGGCCGGGTAGCGGCCGTCGTCGACCGACGGGGAGGGGTACTGGATCACGATCCGGTGCGCCGGATTGCGCGTCGGATCGGGCGGCGAGGTCGCGGCCGGGGTCTCGGTCGTGCGCGTGCTCATGGGGCGCTCGTGCGCGTGCTCATGACTCGCAAGGTATCCATCTGTGCGCATCGGGTAAACACTCGCCGGTGCACATGCCCACCCGCGGGAGCGGTGTCCAGCTCCATATCACCTCGCTCCCGGGCGGTCGCCTCGGCCGCGAGGCGTACAAGTTCATCGACTGGCTCGCGGCCGCCGGCCAATCCTGGTGGCAGGTCCTGCCGCTGGGCCCGCCGGATCGCTACGGCTCGCCGTACAAGTCCAGTTCGGCCTTCGCGGCGTGGCGAGGTTTGCTGGCCTCACCACGGGCGCCGGTGTCGGCTGCGGAGATCTCGGAGTTCCGCGAGCGCCAGCGTTTCTGGATCGGGGAGTGGGAGCGGTTCGCGGGCCGTGGCGCGATCGCCGACCAGGTCCGTTTCGATCGCGAGTGGGCGGCGCTGCGCACCTACGGGATCGAGCGCGGCGTGCGGATCATGGGCGACGTGGCGATCTACGTCTCGCCGGGGAGCGCCGACCAGCGGGCCAACCCGCAGCTGTTTTTGAACGGATACGTCGCGGGAGCACCGCCCGACGACTACGCCGCCCACGGCCAGCTGTGGGGCAACCCGCTCTACGACTGGCCCGCGCTGCAGCGCCGCGGATACCGCTGGTGGGTGCAGCGCGTGCACCGCACCCTGGAGCTGTTCGACCTCGCCCGGATCGACCACTTCCGCGGCTTTGTCGCCTACTGGGCGGTGCCGGCCGGCGCGCGCACGGCGATCGCCGGAACCTGGCGCCGGGGACCGGGCAGGGCGCTGTTCACCGCGCTCGCGCGTTCGCTGGGGAGCGACCTGCCGCTGGTCGCCGAGGATCTCGGGGTGATCACGCCGGCCGTGGCGCGGCTCCGCGACGAGCTCGGTCTGCCGGGCATGCTCGTGGTCCAGTTCGGGTTTGACCCGCGCCGGCCACGCAGCCCGCACCGATTCGAGAATCACGTCGAGCATCGGGTGGTCTACGCCAGTACGCACGACCAGGACACGACGCGCGGCTGGCTTGACTCGCTGCCGTCTGACTCGGCGCGCGTTCGTGGACTCCGAGCTGGCGCGGCTGGGGTTCGCCGAGCGCGAGCCGTGGTGGGGGGTGATCCGGCTGGCCTGGTCGTCGCCGGCGCGGCTGGCGATCGTCCAGGCCCAGGACGTGCTGGGGCTCGGCAGCGAGGCCCGCATGAACCAGCCCACCCGGGCCCGCGGGAGCTGGCGCTGGCAGATTCGACGCGGCGCGCTGACCGCGGCCCTGGCCGAGCGGTTGCGCGCGGTCACCGACGAGGCGGGGCGACTCGGGGTCGTTTAACGCACGTGGCGTGCACTATTTGACTCCGAGTCGCGATTGCACGCTGGCGCGTACGCGATGCTTGGCGAAGCGATAGACGTAGGTCCAGTCGCCGCGCAACCGACCCCGGCGAGTGGTCTGGAAGGCGATCAACGCCGCGCGGCTGGATCGCGCGTCGGCAGCCCGTCGCGCGCCAGCACCGCCAGGGCACGCTCGGCGATCGCCACCTGTCCGAAGGCGGTGGGATGCACCCGGTCGGCCATCACATGGTTGCGCGCCCCGAAGCTGCTCAGGTCGACGATCAGGGCGCCGAGCTCGCGCGCCGCGCGCTGCACCGCCTCGTTGAGCTCGCGCACCTTGATACCGGCGGGTGGGAGCCCCAGCCCAACTGGCGCGGTCAGGGCGAGCGTCCGGTCGCAGCCCGCGCACAGGAATTCGAGCGCGGCGCGGTGGTCGCGAGCGAACGAATCGGGGTTCCAGCCCGCAAGACGAACATCGTTGACACCGATGTAGAGGCAGCCGACGTCATAGCGGGCTGCGGGTTGGGCGGCATGGCGACGGAAGGCGGGGATCTGCTCACGCACGACGTCGGCGACCGTGGCACCGTCGACCGCGTAGCTCGTAAACGGCAGACCGAGCCCCCGCGCCACCCACAGAGCCCAGGAGTGCAGCGCCACGCCCCACTGCAGCTCGCCACCGCCGTTGGTGATCGAGTCCCCGAAGGCCAGGACGCCCAGGCGGCACTCGGGGGCATCTGGGCGCGGCGGGTGCAAGGCGCCGCAGCCTAGCGCTCCCCCCGAGCCGGTCAACCCGTGGACCCCACCGAACATTTCACCGGTTATGGCGGCCCCGGATGACCGCCAGGCTGTGTCCTCGGATCCTCGTGCAGCGCTGCTGCACCTCGGATCCTGCGTCCGTGCCTGACGGCCCCCGGGACTCGCCCTAGCCGGCAAAACGTCTCGATGGAGCCCACTAGTCGATAATCCCGGCGCTTGGAACATGCAAGCGTCAAGCACACCGACGGACGGGGCGACGTTCAGCGCGCCACCGACGACCTCGTAGGGCGACTGCCGCCCGCCCTGGCGCCGCTGGCTCGGCTTGCCTTCAACTACCGCTGGGCCTGGCTGCCGGGCGGTACAGACCTGTTCGCCTCGATTGACCCACGGCGCTTTGAGCTCTGCCAGCAGAACCCCGTCCGCCTGCTCCAGGAGGCGCCCGCCGCCATCCTGCGGGCCGCGGCGCAGGACGAGGAGCTGTTGCGGCGGGCAAGCCAGCTCGAGGCGCTGGTCGACGCCGACCTGCGCCGGCCACCGCTGCGCTCCTCGTTTGACGCGTCGCATCCGGTCGCGTTCCTGTGCGCCGAGTACGCGATCCACGTCTCGCTGCCCGTCTATTCCGGGGGCCTGGGGGCGCTGGCCGGCGATCTCCTCAAGGAGGCCTCGGACCGCGCCGTGCCCATGGTCGCCGTCGGGCTGATGTACCGCAAGGGCTACTTCCGCCAGCTGGTCGACGGCTCGGGCTGGCAGCACGAGTACTGGGTCGAGACCGACCCCGAGCGCCTTCCCGCGGCGCTGGTGACCGGCTCCGACGGGACCCCGCTGGAGGTCAAGGTTCCGATTGGCGAGACCGACGTGACCGCCCGGATCTGGCGCGTCGAGGTGGGACGCATCCCCCTGTTCCTGCTCGACAGCGATTGCCCCGACAACACCGCGCTGGATCGCTGGATCACCGGCCGCCTGTACGACGGAGACCCCGCGACCCGGTTGGCTCAGTACGCGCTGCTCGGCGTGGGTGGCGTCCGCGCGCTCCGCGCGCTGGGCTATGAGCCAGGGGTGATCCACCTCAACGAGGGCCACGCCGCGCTGGCGCCCCTGGAGCTCGCGCGCGACGGCAATGGCGACGCCCTCGAGCATGCGCTGGCCCGGGCGCGCGAGCGCACCGTGTTCACGACCCACACGCCGGTGCCGGCCGGCAACGACTCATACCCGCCCGACCAGGTCGAGGCGGTGGTCGGGCGGCTCGCCGTGCAGCTGGGATGCTCGGCGCAGGAACTGGTTGCCCTCGGCCGGGGTCAGGTCGATGATCCCTGGTCGCCGTTCGGCGTCACCCAGGCCGCACTGCGGATGAGCCGCGCCGCCAACGCCGTCAGCCGGCGCCATGGCGAAGTCGCGCGGGACATGTGGCAGTGGCTGTGGCCGGACCGCAACGGCGTAGCCATCCCGATCAACTACGTCACCAACGGCGTCCACGTGCCCACCTGGATCGGACAGCCGATGCGTGAGCTGCTCGATCGCCACCTGGGCGCCGACTGGCAGGCACGGGCGGCCGAGCCGGCCACCTGGGCGGCGGTCGAGTCGATTCCCGCCCACGAGCTGTGGTCGGTCCGCGGTCGGCAGCGGGCCGGGCTGGTGGGGTTCGTAGCTCGGCGCAGCATCGCCGACCGGCTGCTGCGCGGCGACATGCGCGAGTACGTCGATGCGGCGGCGCGGGCGTTTGACCCCGACGTGCTGACGATCGGGTTCGCCCGCCGGGTCGCCACCTACAAGCGCCTTGACCTGCTCACCCGGGATCCGGAATGGACGCTCTCGCTGCTGGCCGGGGACCGCCCGGTGCAGGTGGTTCTGGCCGGCAAGGCGCATCCCCGCGACACCGAGGCCAAGCGGGCGCTGCAGAGCCTGTTCGGGCTCAAGGCGGCGCGGATCGTCGGCGAGCGGGTGGTGTTCCTGGATGACTACGACCTCAATTCGGCCGCCTGGCTGGTTCGTGGTTGCGACGTGTGGCTGAACCTGCCGCGGCCTCCGCTGGAGGCCAGCGGCACGAGCGGGATGAAGTCGGTCTTCAACGGCGGGCTGCAGCTGAGCGTGCTGGACGGCTGGTGGGCCGAGGCGTTCGACGGCTCAAACGGCTGGGCGATTCCGGGAGAGGTCGACTCAAACCACTACGCACAGGACGAGCGCGACGCGGCCGCGCTGCACCGCCTGATCGAGGGGGAGGTGATCCCCGCCTTCTACGACCGCGACGAGTCCGGGATTCCGCTCCGCTGGATCGAGCTGATCCGCGCCTCGCTGCAGACGCTCGGACCGGCGTTCTGCGCGAGCCGGATGCTGGCGCAATACCTGGACGGCCCATATCGGGCCTGACCCGTCCGGATAGGCTTGCGCGCCGTGTCTGAGCTACTGCGGCGATCGGCGGTCGAGCTCGCGCAGCTGATCCGCAGCCGTGAGCTGAGCGCCCGCGAGCTGGTCGAGGCCTCGCTGCGCCGGATCGACGAGCTCGAGCCCCGGATCAACGCGTTTACGCATGTCGCCCACGAACCGGCGCTGGCGGCCGCCGATGCGATAGCGCCCGGGGATCCGCGGCCGTTTGCGGGCGTTCCGATCGCGATCAAGGACAACCGGCCGGTCGCGGGGATGCCGATCACCATGTGCAGCGACCTGTTCGGCGATCACGTGGCCGGCCACGACGCCTTCCTGGTCCGGCGGCTGCGCGAGGCGGGCTTCGTGATCGTGGGCAAGACCACGCTGCCCGAGATGGGGCTCCTGCCGACCACCGAGACCAGGCGCTTCGGGGCAACGCACAATCCCTGGGACCTCGGCCGCACCCCCGGCGGCTCGAGCGGCGGCTCGGCGGCGGCCGTCGCCGCCGGCATGGTCCCGATCGCCCACGGCAACGACGGGGGCGGATCGATCCGGATCCCCGCTGCGTGCTGCGGGCTGGTCGGCCTCAAACCGGCCCGCGGAAGGGTCTCGCTGGGGCCCGACGCCGGCCAGAGCTTCCTGGTGAGCGATGGGGTGCTGACGCGCACCGTTGCGGACACCGCGGCGGTGCTCGACCTGCTGGCCGGGTACGAGCCCGGGGACGCCACCTGGGCGCCGCCACCCCCCGGCGCCTACGCCGAGCTGGCCGCGCGCGATCCCGGGCGGCTGAGGATCGCCCTGGCGCTCACCCCGCCACTGGACGGGGTGACGCTGGACCCGGCATGCGAAGCGGCCGCGCGCGATGCCGCTGAGCTGCTCGTCTCGCTCGGGCACGAGGTCGACGAGGTCACGCCACCGTGGTCGGGCCTCGACCTGCTGCCCGACTTCACGCGCGTGTTCGGTCCCCACGTCTCGATCACCACGCTGATCGGCGGCCGTCTGGCGGGCCGCGAGCCGACCGAGGATGACGTCGAGCCGCTCACGTGGCTGGTATGGCGCCGGGCGCGCGACCAGGACGCGGTGACGCTGCTGAGCACACACAACCGGCTCGAGGCCGTCGCGCGCTCGCTGATCGCGTTCCTGGCCCCCTACGATGCGCTGCTGACGCCCGCGCTGGCGCAACGACCCGTGGCGATCGGTGAGATCCATGGACGGGGCCCCGACCCCTGGCCCAACTACCAGCGCTCGGCCTCCTTCACGCCCTTCACCGCGATCTTCAACATCACCGGGCAGCCCGCGATCTCGGTGCCGCTCTACCACGGCGACGACGGGCTGCCGACCGCGGTCCAGCTGGTCGGTCCCCCCGCGCGCGAGGATGTGCTGCTGGCCCTGGCCGCCCGGCTCGAGCAAGCGGCGCCGTGGGCAGACAGGGTGCCGATAATCGAGCGGTGAGCTCGAAGTGGAGGATCGGCGTGGTGGCAATGGTGGTGGCGGCGGCCGTTGGCTACGCGGCGCTCGCCGGCACCGGGTCAGTCGCGGCTCGTGGGGCTGCCCGAAGCAGGCGCCAACCAGCACGCCGCCGCGGTGGACGCCGCCGCGCTGCTGGCGCGCTTGAGGCTCCCCGGCGGTGCAAGCAGATCCGCGACTGAGCCGGCCGGCGCAGGGGCGGCCCTGGCGAGGCCCGGCGAGCACCCCGCGACCCCGAACCTGGTCGATGACCATGCCTGGTGGGTGGTGCCCGGAACGCCTGTGGCCGTGCTCTCGTTCATCAGGCGGCACCCACCTGCGGGCTCCAGGCTGGTCCAGTCCGGATCGGGCGACATCGCCCCCGGATACCGGGTGGTGGCCTACGGCTGGCCCGCACGAGTGCACGTGCTGTCGACCCGCTGGCTGGTGCTACAGGTCGTCTCGCTGCGCGACGGATCGACCGCGCTGCGTGCCGACGCCGCCGTGGTGTGGATCACCCCGCGGCCCGCTAGCGAGCGCATCCCCGCCGCCGTCGCCCGCGTGAAGGTCAGCGTCATCAGCGCAAAGCGGGTCGTGCAGGGCCCGTTCACGATCAGCGCGGTCGGGCGGGTGCGCAGGGCCAGGTCAGTGATCGACGGGCTCCCCGCCTCCCAGCCGGGCGCCGCTTCGTGTCCGGAGGACTTCGGCATCCGGGTCCGCCTGGCGTTCTACCGCCGGGGCGGCCAGGAACCGGTGGCGGTGGCGCTGGTGGACCCCGCCGGCTGCGAGGGCGTGTCACTGACGATCGCCGGCCGACCCCGGCATCCGCTGACGAGCCTGGCCTTCCCCGGCTCGGGGCGGCGAGTGCGTCCTTCGCTGGTGCACCAGCTCGAGGCCGCCCTGGGCCTGCGGCTGAATACCGGCGCGTAGCCGCGTCAATCCACGCCAAGCACGGTCCGCATCGGCCTGGGGACCACGCCGAGGCGCTGCGCGTCCGTGGTCCCCCCGCGCGAGACCAGCGGCACCTCGAGCAGCTCGGCCTCGTCCCAGGTGGCGAAGGCCGTGGGGCCCCCGAGCAGCTCGACCAGCTTCAGCAGCCGGCGCGTGATCCCGATCGGGACCTTGACGATCGCCCGTCGGCGGTGAAAGGAACGCAGGGCGATCTCCACGATCTCGTGATGGGTCAAGGTCTCAGGCCCGGCCAGCTCATACCGCGCTCCCACCGACTGCGCCGCCGCCCGGCCGCCGGGGAGCGCCGCGAGCGTGCAGTCGGCCACGTCCTGCGCCCAGATCGGCTCAAAGGCGGCCTTCCCCGAGCCCGGGATCGGCATCACCGGCAGCCACGACATCCTCGCGAGCAGCGTCAGGTACGGGTCACCGGGGGAGTACACGATCGAGGGCGCAAACACGGTGTGCTCGAGCGTCGACTCCACCACCGCCCGCTCGGCGATCGCCTTGGCCCGCATCAGCCGGGCGCGGCTGCGGGTAGATGCCCCGAGCGTGGAGAAGAACACAAACCGCTGCACGCCCGCGCGCTCGGCTGCCTGCACCAATCGCCAGGTGGCCACACCGGCAAGCTCCTCGATCGAGCCTCCCGGTTGATCGCGAATCACTGACGCCAGGTGAACGACGGTGTCGATCCCCCGCAGCGCATGGCGAAACGAGAGGTGGTCTCCGAGGTCGCCGAGCGCGATCTGGACCCGCACCCGCTCTGGTCCCAGGCGGCGCGGGTCGCGCACCAGGCAGCGCACGGGCGTCTCGGTGGCGGTCAGTCGGCGCAGGATCGCTCTTCCCACCGTCCCCGTGGCGCCAGTCAACAGCAGCACCGGCAAGAGCCTAACGCCTAGAATTCTCACGTCCGCCGGCCCCCGGAAAGCAAACCAACGAGGATCCGACACCCATGGCCTACGTGATCGCCGAGCCATGCATCGGCACGAAGGACAACTCGTGCGTCGAGGTCTGCCCGGTCGATTGCATCCATCCGACCCCCGACGAGCCCGACTACGACAACGTCGAGATGCTCTACATCGATCCGGAAGAGTGCATCGACTGCGATGCCTGCGTCGAAGCCTGCCCGGTCGATGCCTGTTTCGCCGAGGACCAGCTGCCCGACGAGTGGCAGAAGTACATCCAGCTGAACGCCGACTACTACGCCAAGTAATAACTGGGGAGACCGGCGTGCATGCACGCCGGTCCGGGTGGGTGCATGCACCCACCCGCGGGGCGGCAGCCGGATGACTCCAGCGCCGCCCAATCAGGCGAGGCAGGATGCCGAGCGGGCGGCTGCTGGAGGCGCCGCCCCGAACAGCATCTTCTAGGCCATCGGGAGCGACATCCCAGCCGGCTTGGGCGCCGCGGCCGGCGCCGGCGCCTGCATCACGGGCAGCTCCACCGGCGAGAGCGCGATCAGACCGCGCGCGGCGTACTCCAGGGCCTGGGCGGCGGGGTCGTCGGGGTCTGAGAGAACCAGCGGCAGGCCCGAGTCCGACTGCTCGCGAAGCGGCATCGTCAGCGGCACCTTGGCCAGCAGCGGCACCCCGAGCTGCTCGGCGAGCAGCTGACCGCCGCCCTCGCCGAAGATCTGGAAGCGCTCCCCGCCCGGAGTCACAAACCCCGACATGTTCTCGATCACCCCGGCGATCTCGAGCTTGAGCTTGGCGGCCATCTCGGCCGAGCGGGCCGCGACCTTCTGGGCCACCGGCTGGGGCGTGGTCACGATCAGGAACTTGGCCTGCGGGAGCAGCTGGGCCAGCGTCATCGACACGTCGCCGGTGCCGGGCGGTAGATCGATCAGCAGGTAGTCGAGCTCGCCCCACTCCACGTCCTCGAGGAACTGCTGAAGCGCCTTGTGGAGCATCGGTCCGCGCCACACGACGGCGGCGTCCTGCTCGACGAAGAAGCCGATCGACATCACCGAGATCCCATCGTGAGCCGAGATCGGGAGCAGCTTGCGCTCGCCGTTCACGCGCGGTCGCTGGCCGCCAACGCCGAGCATCCGGGGCTGCGAGTAGCCCCACACGTCGGCGTCGAGCACCCCTACCCGCTTACCTTCGCCGGCCAGGGCCGCGGCCAGATTGGCGGTCACGCTGGACTTGCCGACGCCGCCCTTGCCCGACCCGATGCAGATCACGTTGCTGACCTGGGCGAGCGCACCCTCGGGGAGCGCCCCGCGCCCCAGCTTGCGTCCCAGCGCGGCCTTCTCGCCCTCGGACAGCACGTCGAAGCTGATGTTGACGGCGCTGACGCCGTCGAGCTCGCGGATCGCCTGCCCCACCGCGGTCTGAAAATGATTCCGGATCGGGCAGCCCGGTGTGGTCAGCGAGACCGTCACGTCGACGACCCCGGTGGGATGGATGTCAATCGAGCGCACCATCTCGAGCTCGACGATGTCTCGCCGCAGCTCAGGATCGATAACGGCGCGCAGCGCGTCGGTCACTTGGTCTTTAGTCGGCATGTGTCTCATTCAAGCAGACGCGATTCGGGGGCCCTGCGCGATTGTCCGCCGATCGGCCGTTGGACGCCGAAGCTGCTTGCGAGCCATGGGCCAAAGGCGGATACTGGCCGTTGCCGTGCGTCGTCTGATCGTCTGTGCCGTATCGCTCGTGGTTGTCGTCCTCGGGCTCGCAGCGTGTGGCTCGGGGAGTCACGTTCGGGCGCCGCTTGGTCACCTGAATCGCCCACGCACGCTGCTGGTGCCACAAGCAGGCCCGACCACGTGCTATGTGAGCATCCCCAACTGCTCGCGCACGCCGTGCGTTGAGTTCGCCGGGCCACCGCAGCAACAGCTGTCACCAGCGGTCGCGGCCGAGACGGGCAGGGCCGTGCTCATCCTGCCGCAGGTCCAGCGCAGGCTCCCATCCCAGCGGCAGCGCCCGTTCCGGTGCCGTCCCGGGTATGGCGTCCCCCTGCGCGTCAGTGGGGTCACGACCCCTCCGCTGCCGGCATTGAAAGCCGTGCCAGCAGTGAGAGCGTCACAGCGCTAAGTCAGCCGCGGCGCGAGCTGCTCGCCGATCAGCGCCACCGCATCGAGATCTTCGTGCACCAGGTGCTGGCACATCACCCGCGCGGCGCCTGCCTCGCGCAGCGCCAGCAGCTGCTCGGTCGCCTGGTCGACCGTACCCACCACCCAGCCGGCCGGCGGCTCACGCAGCAGCTGCGCGGCGTCGGCGCCGATTTTCTCGGCCACACGCGCGGCTCGATCGCGCAGCTCGTGCTCATCGGCGCCGACCACGACCCCGGTCATGATCGAGAACGGGATCGGGTCACGCCCCGCCCGTTCGCAGGCGCGGCTGACGCTGTCGCGCCGCTCCACGACCTGATCGCGGGTGGGGAACGGGCTGTTGTACTCATCGGCGTAGCGGGCGGCCAGCGCGGCGCTGCGAGGGCCGCCGGTGCCGCCGATGATCAGCGGTGGGTGCGGGCGCTGGACGGGCTTGGGCCGGGCGTCGAGATCTCGCAGCGAGTAGTGCGGTCCCTGCCACGAGAATCGCTCATCGTTCCAGCTGCCGAGCACGATCTGAAGCTGTTCCTCGAGGACGTCCATGCGAGTCCGCATCGGCGCAAACGGGAAGCCGTGGGCTTCGTGCTCACGTTCGTGCCAGCCCGCCCCGAGGCCGAGCGTGACCCTGCCGCCGCTGATGTGGTCGGCGGTGACGACCAGCCTGGCCAGGACCGACGGGTGGCGAAACGTCGCCGGCGAGACGAGCGTGCCGAGCCGGAGCGTGGACGTGATGGCCGCCAGCGCGCAGATCGTTCCCCAGGCGTCGAGCGAGCCCCGCTCGGGGTGCTCCCCGTCGAGGTTCATGTAGTGGTCGGATCTGAACAGCGCCGGGATGCCATGGCGCTCGCAGGCCTCTGCCAGCGCCACCCACTGCGGCCAGCTCACGCCCTCCTGGCCTTCGATCATCAGACACAGCTGCACGCAGGACCTCCTGAGACGCGGACGGGGCGCTCACGGTACTCGGAGTTGCTCTCCGACTACCGCTCACGGCCCTGAAAGACCGACGGGGCGCCACTCACGTGACGCCCCGGCGGTTGAGGGAGGAGAGGGTGCTGCATTCGCCGGCGAGGTTATGAGGCCGGCGAACCTGTCCCGCTCACGGCGCTCTCCTGGGCGCCGGGCGGGGGAAGCTCTTACGCCGAACTGCGGCCCGAAGCGTCCGACACCAGCTTCTCGACTCGCTGGGCGAGGGTACCGGACTGCTTTTCCAGGTCCTTACGAACCGAGCGTACCTCACGCTCGAAGCGACGACGATTCTGCCTGACGGTCTTCTCGACGTTGTTACGGCGCTGGCGCAGCTCGCGCTCGAACCTCGTGCGCGTGCGGCGCACCTGGCGCTCGAAGCGGTTGCGGGCGGTCGCCCCCCGACGCTCGTAGCGCCGGAGCTCGCGCTCGGCCGATGCCCGCGTCCGGTACTTGGTGGCAAAACCCTTCACTGTCGAAACCAGGTTGTCGCGGGCCACGAGGCTGGCGCCAACCGGCACCAGCACCGCGCGCTCGGCGATCTGCTGTGCCTGGGTGAGCCGGACCTTGGACTCCGCGGTCGTGGCCGTCGAAGCCTGCGCGGCCGACGTCTTCGCGCCGGTGACGGTCCGAGCGGCGCTTGTCTTTGTCGTCGTTACCGACTTGCGGGTCGCGTTTCGTTTTCTTGTCGCGGCTGCCTTCTGGCCGCGGATTTCGTTGCTGTTAGCCATTCTCTGGGTGCTTGCTCCGGTTTTGGCCTCTAGGGGGAATTCTATCTGGTCCCCGCTGTTTGATCGAACATGTGTTTGTAAACCATAGAGCACGGCTGGTTACATCCTCTGGCGGCCTCGCCGAGCTACGCGCTCGAGCGCTGAGCAAGCGCGCTGTCGAATCCGACCCGTCTGAGCCAGCTCGGCGGGTCGCGAAGCTCGGGCAACGTCGGCAGCGCCTCGGGCGCTGAGAAGACGTGGCGCAGCGCGGGGGTCCCGGCCTGGCGCACGACCATGTCACAGAAGAACTTTCCCTGCTCGTACTGGCGCAGCTTGAGCTCGAGCCCCAGCAGCCTCGCGAGCAGGCGCGAAAGGCCTGATTGCGATCTGCGCCGTCGGTCGAGCGCCAGCCTCAGCCTCGGCAGCGAGGGCAACAGGTCTGGGGCCACGGCATCCATCACGTGCTCGGCGTGACCCTCGATCACCGCCATCACCGCCTGGACTCGATCGAGCGTCTCGCGCTCGGTGCTGTTGGCGAAGATCGCGATCAGATCCCCCCTTCGCAGCGCACCGGCCACGCGCCGGATCTGCGCGCTGGTGGGCATCCGCAGCTTGCGGGGGCTCTCGATCCTCAGCTCGGCCTTCTCCAGCAGCTCGCGCACGAGCCCGGCGACGTGGCCGTGCAGCCACGGAACGCCGGCGAACTGCACCGCGTGGGTCACCTCGTGCAGGGTGACCCAGGTCATGAACTCATCCTCTCGTGCGCCGAAGCTGTGCATCGCCTGACCAAGGTTGGGCAACACGAACAACAGCCGCGGCGGACTGGCGTCGGCCCCCTCGTCGAGCAGCACCAGCTCGTACTGGCCGAGGACGTGCTGGGCGAGGTAGCCAAGCACGATCGCGACCTCGGTGGTGACCATGAAGCCGAGCGCCAGCTGCACGGCCGGGCGCAGCGGCCCGAGTGTGTCGCTGCTGCGTTCGAGGACCGGATCGAGCAGCTTTCGCATCGCCTCGATGTTGGTCCGGATCCACTCGCGACGCTCGATCCCCTCGGGCGGGGGCAGTGGCCGCGACGGCTCCAGGCCCGTGTAGGCGGTCACCCGGCGCTCGGATTCGAGCGCCAGTGCGGGGAGGTCAGTCCGCGGCGGCGTGCCGCCCCCGTGGCCGGCGACGTAGGCGGCGATCTTCTCGGCAAGGATCCAGTCGATCATTCCGGTATCCGTTCGAGCTCCTGCAGTGCCTGGGCCGATCGGGCCGCGACCAGGTGCGAGCTCGCGGTCGCGTCCATGGGGGCGCCGAGCGGGTCCGCACAATCGGTGAAGCGGACCAGGCCGCCCGCCTCGCGGACGATCAGCTGCCCGGCCGCCGCGTCGACGCCGCGACAGCGACGAAGCGTGACCATGCCATCAAAGCGCGCGGCCGCCACCTGGCACAGGGTGCCGGCGATCGTTCCCAGCGCGCGCAGCCTGTGCGCCGATGCCAATAGCCCGTCGATGCTGGCCGCCACCCAGCGTGGGTCCGCGGACTCGATTCCCAGCAATTCCAGGCGTCCGTCGCGCGTGCGCCGCTCGGTCAGCGACGGATCGAGCGCCTCGCCGTCGCGGAAGGCGCCGCCGCCCCGGTAGGCCCACCACTGCTCGCCCGATCCGAAATCGTGCACGAACCCGAACTCCACATCTGATGCCTGCTCGCCGTCGGCGACCGCGATCGAGAGCGCGTAATGGCAGGCGTCGCGCTTGGCGTTCAGCGAGCCGTCGATGGGGTCGATCGTCACCCTGATGCGGGCGTCGCCGTAGTCGATCTCGCCCCGTTCCTCGGACACGGCGCAGAACCTGTAGCCCTGTGCCGAGATCGCCTCCAGCTCGGCGAGCACCACGTCTTCGGCGTCTCGGTCGAGCACCAGCGTCCGGTCCCCGCCGCTGCCCCGGGTGCCCGTCTCTCTGACCCGGTCCACCCTGTGAGGCGTCGCGGCGAGGAGCTCCTCCAGACCGGCGACGGCGCGGCGGGATGCCCCGAGCCAGTCAGCGTCTAGTGCCGTTCGGGTGTAGGTCATCCCCGACCTATGCTGTCAGACGGTGAGTGAGAGCCACGAACGCAGTCAGCGCAACGCTGAGCCGGAGCTGCTCTTCAGCGCGGCCGGCGCAGAGCGACTGCTGGATGGACTGACCGCCGACCAGCGGGCGGCCGTAACGCATCGCGGTCCCCGCCGCCTGGTCGTGCTCGGAGCTGCCGGGACCGGCAAGACGCGGGTGATCGAGACCCGCTTCAGGTGGCTGATCGAGCAGGGCTGCGCTCCGGAGCGGGTGTGCCTGGTGGTGCCGAGCGCGGCGCGCGCGGTGGCCTTGCTCGAGCGGCTCGAGACCGCGCTGTCCTTCGGCTACGAGCAGCTCCACGTCCTGACGCCCGCCCAGCTCGCGGCGCTGGTGCTGAGCCGAGCCGGCGCCAGAGTGGATCCCCTGGCGACCACGCTGAGCACCGGCGACCGCCTGGCGATGCTCGTCGAGCGGATCGATGAGCTCTCGCTCGAGCACCACGACTTCGGTGGGCGGCCCAACGCCCTGGTGGGAGGCTTCGTGCGCCGGATTGACCGGCTCAAGGCCGAGCTCGTGGGTCCTGACGAGTACGTCCGGTGGGCGGAGTCGCTGGCGCCCGATTCGCCAGAATCAGCCCTGGAGCGCGAGTTCGCCCAGATCTACTGGGCTCACGAGCGAATGCTCGAGCGCAGCGGCGCCCGAGACATCGGGGATCTGATCATCGACGCGATCTCGCTGGCTTGCCAGCAGCCCGAGCTGGTGCGCCGATTCGACCACGTGCTCGCCGACGACGTCCAGGAGCTCGACCTGGCTCCGGCCCGGCTGTTGCTCGAGATCGCAGACCCCCGGCTGACCGCAGCCGGTGACCCGCACGCGGGGCTGCGGCGGTTTCGCGCCGCGGGCATGGCGCGGATGCGGAGCCTGCAAGCCGGGGACGCGGACACGATCGAGCTGGTCGGCAGCCGGCGTTGTCCGGAGCGGATCTGGCGAGCGGCGTCGGCTGCGCTGGGGGCGGCCGGCGGGACGGCCGGTGGGGCGCTTGAGGCCAGCGCGCCCGGAGGCGAGGTCGAGCTGTGGCGCTGCGCAAGCGAACGCTCGCAGGCGCAGGCGGTGGCGGTCGACATCGAGCGCCTGCTGACGCGCAATCGGGCGCGTCAGCCGCCGATCGCCGTGCTCGTGCCCGAGATCACCCAGGAAGGGCAGGCGGTCGCGGTCGCCCTCGAGGAGCGAGCGATCGCCCACCGGCTGGTGGGTGAGGCGGCGTTCTTCCAGCGGGCCGAGATCCGCGACGTGCTCGCCTGGCTGCGGCTGCTCGCGGACCCCACCGATGCCGGCGCGGTCGTGCGGGCCCTGGCTCGCCCCCCGATCGAGCTGCGCTCGCTGGACATCGCCAGATGCACCCAGATCGCGCGCCGCCGCAAGCTCGACATGGTCGCGGCCCTCGCCGCCGCCACCGAGTCTCCGCAGGTCCCGCCGGAGGCGCGCGAGCGAATTCGCGTGTTCCTCAAGCTGTACCGGTCGAGCCTGACGACGCTCGACACCAGCCGCCCCGATCTGTACGTCCATCGCCTGATCGATCGCCTGGGACTCCGCCGCCATCAGCTGTTCGCCGCCCAGGCCGACGTGGTGGAGCGACTGCGAGCGCTGGCGAGCTTCGGCGAGCTTGCGGGGTCCTACGTCCGGCGCGACCCACAGATGACCCCGCGAGAGTTCGCGCGCTCGATCGCCGCCGTGGCGGATTACGGACTACGCGAGCAGGAGGAGCCCCAGCTCGTCCGGGCGGCCGCCGTCCAGATCCTGCCATTCGACGCTGCCGGCGGGCTGGAGGTCGATCACGTCTACGTGATCGGGCTGCACGCCGGGCTGGCCGCCGCCGCCGCGCAGCCGATCGCCGATTCGCTGTTGCACGAGGAGCTCTGCCCCCGAGGGCGAGCAGAGCCGCCGGGTGGCGCTCGGCCAGACGCTGTACGTCGTCTTCAGCCGCGCTCGCAAGCGGCTGGTGCTGGCCTATCCCCGGACTGACGAGCGCGGCGCCGAGCTGCGGCCGTCGCCGTTTCTGGATGCGGTCCGGCATGCGCTCGGCGGCGCCTGGGAGGACCGGGAGGAGGAGCTGTTCGGGCCCGACGAGGCGCTGCATTCGACCTATCGCCTGATGCGCGACGAGCTGCTGGCAGGCACCGGGCGCGCCGGCAGCCGCCTTTCGGAGCTGCGCTTCGATACCGACCTCGACGTCTCGCACGCGGTCGTGCGCTACCTCGAGCTGCTCAAGCTGGCGGCGTTGATGGCCCGGCCCGAGGGGCAGAGCGTCGCCGAGTCTCTGCGCGACGTCAACTCGCGCATCCTGCAGGCGATCACCTCCGAGCAGCGTGAGATATTCGTCTCATCGGCGCTCGACGACTACCTGCTCGACGCCGAGCGCGATGCGCGCCGCCGGGCCCAGGCGATCGTGGCCCGCGACGAGCCGTCGCTGGAGCCCTTCCTGCCCCGCCGCGGCGAGGGGGTGATGCTGTCGGCCTCCGACATCGACACCTACCGCACCTGTCCACTGAAGTACAAGTTCGCCCGCGTCTTCCGGATCCCCCAGGAACCCACCCTGCACCAGCGCTTCGGGATCCTGATCCACCAGGTCCTCGAGCGCTTCCATGCCTGCGAGGGCGCCACCCTGGCCGAGCTGCTGGGCCTGCTGGACGCCGGCTGGCGCCGCGGCGGCTTTGGCGACTCCGAGGAGGAGCGCCAGCTGCGGGGCAAGGCGACCGCGTCGCTGACGCGCTACCACGAGCGCTTCCAGTCCGAGGAGTCCGAACCGATCTGGTTTGAGCGCCAGTTCACCTTCAAGCTCGGCAAGCATCTGCTTCGCGGGCGCGTGGATCGGGTCGACCGGCTCCCGGGCGGCGAGTACGAGCTGATCGACTACAAGACCGGCCGGCCAAAGAGCCCCGAGCAACTCGCCGACGACGTGCAGCTGTCGCTGTACGCGGTGGGCGCCCGCGAGGCCTGGCGCCTGGAGGCATCCCGGCAGGCCTACTACTACCTGCTCGACGACCGCAAGGTCGCCGTGCCCAGCTACGAAGGCGACCGCGGAGAGTGGGTGCGCGACGTCGCCACCGAGGTCGCCGAAGGAATCCAGTCGCAGGGCTTTGAGCCGACGCCGTCGTTTCAGGCGTGCTCGGTCTGTGACTACCGTCTGGTCTGCCCCGCTGCGGAACGCTAGCGGCAGTCCGCCATACAGGCGCGGCTATCGTGTCCCGCCAGCATGGTGGCCGGCGCGGCAAGGCTGGAAGGTCTGGGAACGACGATCTTCACCGAGATGACCGCGCTCGCCCAGCGAACCGGCGCGATCAACCTCGGGCAGGGCTTTCCGGACGAGGATGGGCCGTCGGCGGTGATCGAGGCGGCGGTGCAGGCGCTGCGATCGGGTGAGAACCAATACGCCCCGCTGCCCGGGGTGCCGGTCCTGCGCGAGGCCGTGCTCGAGCATCAACACCGCTACTACGGGCTCGAGCCCGAGGACGTGCTGGTGACCTTCGGCGCCACCGAGGCGATCGCCTCGGCCTTGCTCGCCCTGTGCGATCCCGGCGATCAGGTGGTCGTGCTGGAGCCCTATTACGACTCCTACTCGGCCTGTATCGCGTTCGCCGGTGCGACGCGCAGCCCGGTCACGCTGCGCCCTCCGGACTTCGCGCTCGACTTCGACGAGCTGCAGGCTGCGATCGGCCCCCACGCTCGGGTGATGCTGATTAATTCTCCTCACAACCCCACCGGTCGCGTGCTCAACCGGTCAGAGCTCGAGACGATCGCGGCGGCCTGCGTCGAACACGATCTGCTGTGCATCACCGACGAGGTCTACGAGCACCTCGTCTACGACGGCGAGCACATCCCGCTGGCGACGCTCGAGGGGATGGCCGAGCGGACGCTGACGATCTCGAGCGTAGGCAAGTCGTTCTCGGTCACCGGCTGGAAGATCGGTTGGTGCTCGGGCCCGGCGCAGCTGGTCGCCGCCGCGCGCACCGTCAAGCAGTTCTTGACGTTCGCCGGGGGGACCCCGCTGCAGCACGCGGCCGCCGCGGCGCTGCGGCTGCCGGGCGAGGTGCTGGCCCGGCTGCGCGACGACCTGCGCGCCAAGCGTGACCTCCTTCGCACGGGGCTGGCCGGGGCCGGCCTGACGCCGCTGGCGAGCGCCGGGACCTACTTCGTCAACGCCGACGTCGGCTCAGACGCGGTGGCGTTCTGCTCGGAGCTGCCCGCGCGGTGCGGGATCGTGGCGATCCCCACGAGCGTCTTCTACGACGACAAGGACGCCGCTCGCACCCTGGTGCGGTTCGCGTTCTGCAAGCGGCACGAGGTGATCGAGGAGGCGGCGCGGCGGCTGGCGGGCTCGCGCAGCCCGTAGAAGGTCCGGAATCGTGCTCTACGATTGCGCTGCGACCACGGGGTCGGCGACGAAGGAGGAACGGGATGGGGTTCATGGACAAGCTCAAGGCCGGAGCCGAAGAGCTCAAAGAGGGGGCCGGAGAGGCCACCACCCGAGCACGCGAGACCGTCCAGGAGGCGCAGGTCAGGCGTGAGCTCGCCCAGGCCTACAGCGAACTCGGGCGGACGACCTACACGCTGGTCGAGGACGGATCGCTCGTCGACGAGCGGCTCGACCACACGGTGCAGAGAATCCGCGACCTCGGGACGCAGCTGCACGATCCCGAGAAGCCAGCTGACTGACCGCTGCCGCCCCCCTGCTACGAGGAGGCGGGACCGTCCTCGCCGCGCTGGCGCAGGAAGCGCTGCAGGTCACGGGCGATCGTCTCCCCGGAGGGAAGCGACGTCGGCTCCTCGTCGGTCTCGCCGGCAGCCTGCTCGAGGCGCTCCACGAATGCCTGCACGTCGGGGTCGCTCTGAACGGCGACGTTGACCTGGCGCTCGTAGTCGGCGGCCGCGCTCTCGAGCTCGGATGCATCAACCGCGACTCCCACCAGCCCCTCGAGCTTGCGCACCAGGGCCAGCGCCGCCTTGGGGTTGGGGGTGGCGGCGATGTAGTGCGGAACCGCGGCCCACAGGCTGGCCGAGGGCAGACCGGCCTGCTGGCATGCGGCATGCAGGATCCCCACGATGCCCGTGGGCCCCTCGTATGAGGAGGGCGCCAGCCCGAGCCGGGCGACGAGCGCGGGATCTGAGGTCAGCCCGGTAACCGACACCGGGCGGGTGTGGGGGACGTCGGCGAGCAGCGCGCCGAGCGTCACCACGAGCTGGGTCCCCAGCGCCTCGGCGAGCTCGATCACGAGCTTTGAGAACGTCCGCCACCTGAACGAGGGCTCACTGCCCGCCAGCAGGATCAGATCGCGCGGCGCGCGCGGCACCCGAGCCTCGTAGAGCTCGACCGCGGGCCAGACGATCTCGCGCGCCTGCCCGTCGACCATCTTGACCCGCGGACGGGTGGCCTGAAAGTCGTAGAACTCTTCGGGGTCGATCGTCGCAAAGCGGCGCGCGCCCAGGCCCGAGCCGACGAACTGAATCGCGCTCGAAGCCGCATCGGCCGCATCGTTCCAGCCCTTGAAAGCGCACACGAGCGCCGGGGCGCGCAGACCATCCGGACGATGCTCCCATTGCAAAGGCTGCATCCGACTCACCGTACATGATGAAAGGATGCTGCCCGACGGTCAGGCGACGCTCGCCATCAGCGCCTTGCGGCCCGGAGAGCGCGTCGACGGGCTGTTCGCGTGCACGCGCAAGGATCGCCTGCTGACCCGGTCGGGGTCGCCCTACCTGGCGCTCGAGCTCCGCGACCGCAGCGGCACGATCCAGGCCCGCGCATTTGCCAACGCCGACGCGCTCGCGGGACGCTTTGAGCGCGGGGACATATGCCGGGTCGGGGGGCAGGTGCAGCGCTTTCGCGACGAGCTCGTGCTCGAGGTGTCAGAGATCGCCCGGGTGCAGGACGCCGACGAGCTCGATCCGGCGCGCTTTCTGCCGTCGGCTTACCGGGACCTCGACGAGCTCGATGGCTTTCTCGAGCACCTCGCCGGCGAGGTCTATGACCGCCGCTACCAGTCGCTGCTGCAGCGCCTGCTCTGCGACCGCGAGCTGCGTGCAGCCTGGCGCCGGGCGCCCTGCAGCCGCGGCGGACACCACGCGTATCTGGGCGGGCTGCTCGAGCACACCGTCGCGGTGGCCACGCTTGCGCATGAGACCTGTCAGCTACACCCACGCCTGAACTCCGACCTGCTCCTGACCGCGGCCATCACCCACGATCTGGGACGGACGCGAGAGTTCACCTACGGCGCCGAGATCGGCCTGACCGACGAGGGCCGGCTGCTCGGGCACCTGGTGATCGGCGAGCGGCTGCTCTCCGAGCACGTGGGCGGGCTCGACGAGCAGCGGCGACTGGCGCTGCTGCATTGCGTGCTCTGCCACCACGGACCGGCGTCGGCCCCCGGGGGCAAGTTCGCCTCACCGGAGGCGCTGGCGCTGCACCGGCTCAACGCTCTCGACGCCACAGTCAAGGGCGCGCTCGAGCACGGCATCGGTGATTGACTGCTACCTGGATGCTGCGCCCTGCCTGATGGGGTCACTGAGCGTCCCGCTCGGCTGCAAACCGCGCGTAGGATCCCCCTCGGCGCGGCAGGGGCCTGGTGGCCCATCCGGTCTTCAAAACCGGCAGGGCGGGGCAGCCCCCCGCTTGGAAGGTTCGATTCCTTCGCCGCGTCGCTCCTGGTTTTTCCTGGTATCGCGCTTGTTTAGAGCGTGCAACAGGCCGGAAGGCCGGCACGTGTCGCCGGGTCAATTCAGGCCAATCTAGGCCTCGTCATTCCCCCCGCCATTCCCCCGAGCATTCCCCCGGAGGGCTTCTGCAGCCGGAGGCAAGCCGATGAGAGCGGCCGAGCAGCTTGTCGCCCGAAGTCACTGGCGGCTATTCCGTCTGCGACGGTGCGGCCGAGCGGTATTGGTCGGCGCTCCGGTTGCGATCCGCGGCCCGCCCTGGTCCGGCCATTAAGGAGAAAGACCGGGCGGACAGGCCCGGTCTTTGGTTTCAACTCATAGGCGCCTGCTGGCGCTGCACAAGATCTACGCAGCAGTCTAACCGCGTCGAGGACGGAACCTCGCGCGGACGGGTTGGTCTGCGCCGCTTGGTGGCTGAGTGCCACCGCGAGCTCCGGCGTCCGCTGCCCGGGGCTGGCGATGGCCTTCAGCCAGACCGACACCCACCTTCGTGCTGTCGCCGGGATCGCTCCGGCGAGCGGTCGTTCGGAGGAGCGCGACGATGAGTAGGACCGCGATCGCGGCGGCGCTTGCGCGCGAGGACCTTGTGTTCGGCGAGCGGCTCGTGGCGTTCTCGCTGGCGAGCTTCGCCGACCGGGATGGGCGGGCGCGGCCCGGCACTCCGGCCGCGGCGACGCGAGCCGGGCTGCGCCGGAGCTGGTACCTCGAGGCGCGCGATCGGCTGGTTCGCCGCGGGCTCGTCGCTGTTGAGCTGCAGGCCAGCGGCCGCGGCCGAGCAAGTGTCTTGGCGTTGCCGTTCACAGCTGAGGGTCCGTGGTGGGAGGGCGAGATCAACGCCGAGTTGTTCGAGACGGTGCTCGCCTACAGCCGGTCACAGGGTGCGTCGCGCTTGCTGTTGGCAGCGATGGCCGCGCTCGCGGACGAGCACCGGGTGGTGCAGGGTCTCGCGACGGGACGCCTGTGCGCGGCGGCGGGGGTCACGGACAGGACGTACCGGCGGGCGCGAGCTTCGCTGCTGGCGTCGGGCCAGGTGATCCTTCGTGCCGGGGCCGGCGGCAGGGGCAACACGAACGTCTGGGAGATCGTGGACCTGCAGTCGCACGGTGCTGCCGGTGAGCCGGTGGCGCGGCGGCGAGCCGTGCCGCCGTCCGGCGCTCGACCGCTAGTGACCGTTGTGGCCTCCCCGCCAGGAGCGAGGGATGACGAAGCTGAAACAGCCGCAAGCGACGTCGCACAGGACCTCGTCACTGCGCCAAAACAGGGTCAGGATCGGACGATCGTCGAGCAGAACCGTCCGCTCACCGCCGGAGTTTCTAGTGCAAAGCGCGGCCCCGAGCGGACACTTTCGAGGCGGAACGGTCCGGCCAGCGCCGGAGTTTCTGGTGAAACCCCGGCACAAACCCCGGCAGAAACCCGGGCGCGTATCGCACGCGCGGGTAGGGAACCCCAGAACCCCAGAATCCTTGACCCCCCCAGCCCCCCTGCAGGGGGGAGCGCTGCTGGCCAAGTGGTCGTTGAGGAGACCTACGTCACTGAGCGCGGTCGCCGGCGCAAGCGCTTGGTCACGGTCGATCTGGAGGCGGTGCGCGCACGGCTGGCGGCGGTGGAGGCAGCGGATCGCGCGGCTTGGGATCAGGTGCGGATGCTGCTGCTTGAGGCAGTCGGCAAGGGCACGTTCGAGATCTGGCTGGCGCGGCTCGAGCTGATCGCCGTTGATTACGACCGGCGCCTGGTGATTGCAGCGCCGGAGGTGACGAGCGCGTGGGTGCGCGAGCGGTTCGGTCCCCTCCTTGAGCGCTGTGCCGCCCGGGCCGGTCGCGCGGTTCGATTCGCAGAGCAGTATGAGTGCGCGGCCGTCAATCGGCGACCGGCAGGTCCCGCAGCTCCCGGTGAGGAGGGTCACCGCGAGCTGGCCGTTGCTGCCACGGCGCTCGGGACTCAGAGTGCGGCGTCGATGTCGCAGGGGCGACTTGGACGCGCATCAACTGACGCGCCACCAAGCGCGCCGTCGTGCTCGGCACCCGACAGGTCCCCCATCCGGGCATCTGCCCTGGCGCCTTGCGGGTCGGCTTACACGCATGTTTACGACCAGAGGAGGGAGGCGTCGTTGTGATCTTTCCCTCTGGGTCAGGAGCGGCAGCGCGGCCGACTGGCGCGGTGGTGACGATGACCGGCCCACACCTGGCGTGGAGCACGCATTTAGCGGCTTCGGCGGGCGCGGGAGCACGCAACGCCGCGCGGGAACGCCGCGCAAGGTTTGGTCCCGGGTGGGGTGACGGCATCGCCGCGTGGTGTCACAGGGTCGCAACGGTTGCACGCAGTTTCCGTCGCTCGCGCCAGTCAGCACGGCGCGGGCTTGGACCATCTGGCTCGTGTGCTGAGTCGTCCGATGACTGGCAGACGACCGTGTCGTCTGACGTGCCGTCTTACACGCTGGCTTACAGGTCGTCTGACACGCATGTTTGCAACCAAGAGAAGGAGGTGTAGCGATGGTCTGCGTTTGCGCACAGCAAAAAGGCGGTGTGGGTAAGACAACGTCAGCGATCAACTTGGCCGCGCTGCTCGCGCGGGCTGGACGTCGGGTGTTGGCGGTCGATGTTGATCCCCAGTTCGCGCTCACCCGGCGGCTGGGGATCGAGCTTGACTCGCTCGGCAGCACTGTGGTCGACGTGCTCGCCCGGTGGGTTGACGCCCGTGACGCGATTGTTCTGGCGGTTCATGGCTTTGACGTGCTTCCGGCCACGCGCGAGCTGGCCGGCGTGGAGCTGGCGCTGGCAGGGGAGGACGGTCGCGAGCTCGTCCTGCGGGACGCGCTCGACGGTCTGGGCTACGACGCGTTCGTCATCGACACGCCGTCGAACCTCGGGCTCCTGACGGTCAATGCGCTGGTGGCGGCCGACATCGTCGTGGCGCCGGTAGCAGCCGATGATGAGGGCGCGGCCCAGGGCGTCGCGGAGCTTTGCGCAACGATCGCAAAGCTCGGTCGACTCCGCCAGAGCCAGCCCGAGCTGGCCGTGATCGTCACCAAGGCCAAGCCGCTCCGCGTGATGAGCGAGGTGATTGACGACGCGCTGACCACGCTCGGGCTCGACGTCGTCGCTCGCGTCCCGGACCGCACCGCGGTCGAGCAGGCCGACGTCACAAGGACGCCGATCTCGATCAGTGCGCCCGACAGCGCGGTCGCGCTCGCCTATCACAAGCTCGTCGAGCACCTCGACTCCCGGTGGGTGATCGCATGAACAAGCTGCGAAGACGCGGCCTTGCACTCGACGACCCGCTCGCTCCGAGTCGAGCGGCCGAGGACAGCCAGCCGCCTCACGAGCGTCCCAGCACCAATGGACCTCGGCCGGCACCGAGCGAGCCGGAAAGACGCACGGCGACAAATCCACCCGCGCCCACCAGAGCGGCACGGAAGGCCCCGCCACCAACCTCGGCTCCTGATGCCTCGCGCGCTCCTGCCCTGTCGCGTCATGAGAGGGCCAGCCGCGCGGATGAGCTGCAGGCGCGCGGCGAGGTGTGGCGCCAGTGGACTGGCCCCACCGGCGTTGGGAGCTTCCGCCTGCCGCACGAGCTGCTGGCAGAGCTGGGCGAAGCCGCCCGCGAGCTGCAGCTTCCTGTCGGGATGCTCGTGACCGCCGCGATCGCGCAGCTCCTGGACCAGTCGCCGGACGCGATTGTGGCGCTCGTTGACCGTGCCGATGACGCCCGCATCCAGGGACGCAGGCGCACAAGACGTCGCACAACCAACCGGGCCGAGCAGTGAGCTGGCCTGGGTTCTCAACAAAAGGTGGCCCCGCACCGGTTGCAGCGGCCGGGGCCGACACCGAAGGAGGTGACCAATCGATGCAAGCCCACCGTAACCGAAGCTGCGCCCACCGGGCGCTCGTCGATCGCCCGGTCCGCGCCCGCTACACGCCGGTCGGGTGCGCGGTCTGCGCGCACGAGCGCATCGACGTGCGGAAGACCAGCCGCCCGCAATATGGCGGCAGCGCTCGCCGCGCGTTTGCCCTGGTCCGCGACCTGCGTGAACGGCGATGACCGTGGTAGCCCTCGCCACCACCGAGCTCGGGCTTCCCGTGGAGCTGGAGCAGGAGATCCTGGCGCGGATCGACCGGGCCGGCCTTCACATCTGCGAGGCCGAGCTTCGCTACAAGCTCGGCTGGGACGAGCACAGGCACGGCTCGCTACTCGACGTGCTGAGCGAGCTCGAGCGCCACGGGCTGATCGAGAGCGCGCTGCACTTCCGGCTCACCCAGGCGGGCCACGCTCGGCTGCCCGACGACTACCGACCGCCGCGGCGCTACGGCACCGGGGTCCCGTGGGCGGTGCGGTCATGAACGCCGACCAAGCGTGGGGCAGGCGAGCGATCCGGGCTTGCCGCCAGGCCGGCCTGCCCGTCATCGGGCTGCAGGACTGCACCTGCGGTCTGCGCGGCCGGCTGGTCGTGCTCGCCGGACCCGATGGGCTGAGGGTCCTGTGGCCATACGACCGGCGTTGCCCTGTCCACGGTCTTCGTGACCACCCAGGACCGCTGCCAGCCAAACGAGCGCGAGCCGGCCGCTCGCGCTCGCCGGCCGCCCGCGAGTCGTGGACGCAACCGAAGGAGAGCACGCGATGAGCCGCCCGGTTCCAGATCTCGCGCGCGAGCTGGCGGCACAGCTCGATGCCCTGTTCGAGCGGTACGCCGCGCTCGCCAAACAGCTCACCGAGACCCAAGGCCGGCTTGATCACGCGAACGATCGCTTGTGGTGGGGTCTTCATCCCGACGGCTTTGCCGACGTGTACGGCGAGGAGCCCGCGGCGGTCGAGGTCGCGTTCGCCCACCACCGCTCCGAGGTGCTTGGCGCGCCCGACCCGCTCGCCGCAGTCCAGCAGGTCCACTGGCGCATCCACCGCGCCTTCATCGACTACCAGACCGCCGCCGAGCAACGCCGCCAGCTCGCCGCCGATACCGGCGAGCTGATCGCGCACTTCGTGGACTCGCTGATCGCCGCTGGCTGGTCCGAGCAGCAGGCCCGCGACGCCAACGTCCACCAACTCGCAGTAATCCCCCAGCAACGATCAGGAGGAAGTGAAGATGGGAACCACCCTGCTACCGCCGTTCGCGACCAGGCACCAAGACCAAGCGATGGCCGCGCTCGCCCAGGCGAACCGCGTTCGCCTGCGGCGCGCGTCGCTGATGCGCTGGCTCTACGGCCAGTCAAGCCCGCAGTCGCACGCCAAGGCCGCCGAGCTGATCCTGGAGCCCGATCCGGCACTGCACACGATGCCCGTGATCGAGCTCTTGCAGCGCGTCCGGCAGGTCGGGCCCGCGCAGGCCCAGCGAATCCTCGATTGCGCCGAGATCGCTGAGACGTTCACGATCGGCGCTTTGACTGCGAGGCAGCGGGCGGGCCTCGCAGCACTACTGCGCCTGCGCGCCGACCAGCTCTCGGGCGCCAGACCCAAGGCAGCATGATCAGCACACCATTCCCGCGCGGTTCTCTGGCCACCGCCGCCCAGCACGGATCGGTGCCCGCCGTCCGCGATCACGGATACCGTCAGCCGCGATGACTCCGCTTGGAGGCCTGCACTGAAGATCAGCCACATCCACACCGATGACGTAGTCGAGGCCCTAATCAAGGGACGACGGATCGTCGGCCGCGTGACCGAGGTCAACGACGGTGTGGTCTACTTCCGACCGATCTGCCCCGGCGCCGGCTGGCGACACGCAAAAGCACGCGAAATCACCACCCACTGGCGCAAGACCGGGCGGCGCGCCAGCCGGACACAAGACGCGAACCAGCCGACCAGTCCGACGCGCGCGCAACTCATGCTCCCCGAAGCCGCGGAGTGAGCTGCCCGGCGGACTCCCACCCCCCGCGTCGGCCACAGCCACACACGCTGGTCCACGAGGCTCAGATCGCGCATCTGCTCGAGGTCGGGAGGCGTCCTGTCGCGTCCTCATTCCCGAACAGCGAGGACAAGCCGCCGTCCCTTGTCCGCATCCACAAAGTCTGCCCGAGGTCGTCGAACGGTTCTGCTTCGGCTCGCTCCGCCGCTCGCTGGCAGCAGCCTCCTCGTGTGTCGAGCAGCCAGACGGCGGACTCGGTCACGACTACCCGATCCCGCCGATTGCAGCAGTCTGGACAAGTCCGATTCCGGGCCTCGAAGCTTCCCCTTTTGCGTGAGAGCGGTAGTCAGCGTGTTGCGTTGTGGTCCTCGTCTTGGCTGTTGCAGGCCGTAGCAGAGCATGCCCGTTCACCGTGACCCATCACGACCCCGGCGCGAGGAAGCAGCTAGGCCGATCTGGCAGACAGGTCATTGCCTTGCTGAAACATCTGGTCCTGACCAAACCGCTCTGGAGTACGCGCTGAGCGTGCTCGCTACTGCAGTGGCTCGGGCCGTGACCCGAGTGGGCGAGCCCGCAGGCTGGCGGTCCATGCTAGCGCGATCAGCACCGCTCCCACGGCGAACGCGGCAACTGCGACATAGTCCGTCTGTGTAGCAGCCGCCGCAGCGGATACCGTGCTTACGTGCAAGGGATGCCCGGCGGCCGCAGCGAGCCGCGTCACGGCCGAGATGGCGCTTGTTCCCAGGCCGGGACCGACTGTTGCAGAGCCGGGCTGCGCAAGTGCGGGGCGCTGCGTTTGGGCGCGTGACCCGGGCCCGTAGAGCCCGTACCCGTTGGGCATCACGACAAGCAGTGTGCCGTGATAGACGAGCGCCAGCTCCTGTCCTAAGAAGCGCGCGTAGCTCTCAGGCTGGCGCCAGAGTTCGGTAATCGATCCCAGGTCCGCCGGGCTCGCGATGATCGCCACCCGCAGCGGATAGCCGCTTCGGCGAGCGGCGCTCAATAACGCCCCGAGCTGAGCCTGCTGGTCGGCGGTGAGACCGGCATCCTGGGGCAAGAACAAGGGTTGAGCCACGAGCACGTCGCTGGCGGGATCTCCGTCGGCAAGCGTGGGGGCGGGGAACGAACCGCTCGCGAGCGACGCGATCGCGAGAGCTCCGAGCAGTGCCGGCAGCGTTCGCCACCGCCGGGTCTTGGGGTGAGTGTGCGTAGAGTCCGCCACCTGAGATGAGCCCGGAACGCAAGCTGTGCCGGCATGGAGTCGCGACCGTGGCTGCCCGGAAGTCTAGGTCCCTCGTGCGGCCGTTGAGTGCCGGCTTTGTGCTGATCGGGACGCTGCTCATGGCGCTGCTCGCGCCGTCGGCGGCGGTGGCGCATGGGCCGGTCAATCCCGCCGCGACCAGCTATCTCGCGACGGTGACCAAGGCTCCTCCCGGCCTCGATGCCAAGGTCGTCGATGGCGACCAGCGGATGTGGCTGCAGGCCGAGCCGGCTGAGACGGTCGTCGTGCTCGACTACCGCGGGGCGCCGTATCTGCGCTTCTCGGCGAGCGGGGTCGAGGTGAACCACAACTCATCGATGTATTACCTAAACCAGGTCCCCGCCGAGCTCGTGCCATCCGGGCTCAGCCCGCGGACGCCGCCTCGCTGGTCGCGGGTCTCCGGCGGGCACTCCTACGAGTGGCACGACGGTCGGCTGCACGCGCTTGCGGCCACCGCGCTTGCTCCCGGGACAACCTATGTGGGCCGGTGGAGCATTCCGGTCCGCATCAACGGCCAACGCGAGGTGATCGCCGGCGGCCTCAGGTACGCCCCGAACCCGTCAATCATCTGGTTTTGGCCGATTGTTGTCGCAGTCGCGTGCGTGTTCGCTGGCCTGCGCGTGCGGAGGCGGCCGCTGGACACATACATGGCCCGCGGACTGGGGTTCGCGGCCGTAACCGGGTTCGTGATCGCAGCGCTCGGGGAACAGTTGCATGGCCGCCCGAACGTGTCGATCAGCCAGCTGGTGGTGCTCGCGTTCCTTCTCGCGTTCGCGGCCTGGGCGCTGCACGGGTTAGTGCTCGGCCGCCACGGTTGGTTTGGTTTCTTTTTGATCGCGCTCGCCGCCGTGTTTGAGGGTGCGACGCTGATCGGTGTGCTGGTGCACGGATTCGTGCTGATCGCGCTGCCCGCATTCGTGGCACGGACCGCGGTCGTCATCTGCCTCGCAGCGGGGGTGGCGCTGGTGCCGGTCATCTTCCGGCTAGCCGAGCCAGGACGGCGTACATCGGCCAACGGTCGCCGGCGAGTCGAGCCCGAGGCGGACTGGGAAGATGAGACGGCGTGGCGTTGACCTTGGTTGCGGGCTGGCTTCATGGTCTCGTCGTGGTGAATATGACTGCTGGGGAGGCTGGCCCGGGATGTCGCTGGGCGGGAACCGAGCCTCGCTGTGGTCACGCGTGAAGCTCCTGATCCAACGACTGATATGGGGGTCGGTGGATGAGTGAGAGCAGGGGTCTTCGGTGTGTTGGGGTGATGTCTGTGTTGGCGGGGCGCTGGCGGGGCGGCACGGGGTAAGGTCCAGTCGGTCGACTGCGGGGTCAGAAGCTCCTTATCTGTGCAGTCGCGTCCTGTCAAGCCACCGTTTGCGTTGAGGTTTGTTGGGTTCCTCGGCTAGCACCACCAAGGCGGCTCGTGCTTGTGGCGGAGCCGAAGGTGTTCTGCGAGAGGTTCGTTGCCCCGCCGGCCATGCCGACGGAATCCGGTGTCTGTCTTGTGCGCGCGGGCGCCCAGCCTTATCTCGGTCCACGACCCTCGGGTTTGGCTTTGGGGGCCGGCGACATGATGTTTGATGGGGGTGATCCCGGCTGGGGAAGGCGTTACGGCCGCTCTGTCTATGAAGGCCGTCCACCGGCTGGTGGCGGCAGGAGCTTGCCGGGAGCTGGCCGTGGCGCATCTGGGTGACGAAGGGCTTGGCGCGCGCCGGCGAGGTCATGCGGCTTGCAGTGCCTCCTCGCCGAGCTCGCGCAGTGTGTGGTAGCTGCGCTTGAGCAGTTTGCGCGAGATCGCCAGGCAGGCGCGGTTGCCACCGAGGCGTTCGGCGGTCTCGAGGTAGTAGGGATGGTCTGGTGAGCTGCGCCGCCGCGCGCATTGGGCGGCCTCGAACAGCGCCCAGCGAAGCGCCGGGGGTCCTTGTCGCGATAGCCGCCCGGGCGCGCGCCGGCGATCGGAGGCGTGCACGGTGATGTCGATGCCGGCGTAGCGGACGGCCTCGCGCGAGGAGGAGAATCGCCGGCAGTCGCCGAGCTCGGCGAGGATCGTGACCGCGACGAGTGGGCCGATCCCGTAGTGGGCGGCGATCAGCGCCTGGCATCCCGGCTGGCGGCGCGCGTAGTCCCGCAGCTGCTTGTCTACCGGCGCGAGCTGGCGGTCGAGCGCGTCGATCATCGCAAGCGCGATCGTGACCTGCTCGCGTGCGCATGCTGTCAGCGGCTGGTCAGTCAGCCACGCCAGGCCGGCAGCGTTGATCAGGTCGCCGCGCTTGGGGCAGCCGTGGTGATAGAGGACCGACTGGATTCGCTGCTGGTACTCGGCGCGCTGTTCTGACAGCGCGTGGCGCAATCTGACCCGGGCGCGGAGGTCGAGGATGTGATCGGGCGGGATCCAGGACTCCGGCAGCCTGCCGGCCATCAGCAGCACTCGCAGATGGCGGGCGTCGGCCCGGTCGTTCTTGGCGCGCTTCTTGTTGCCGCGCAACGCCGCGGTCTCCGCCGGTTCGGCCAGGTGCACGCGGGCGCCGATCACGCGCAGCTCCTCGACCACGAACCGCCAGCCAGTCGTTGCTTCAAGCGCGACCTCGAGCGCCTGTCCGCGGAAAAGGGAAAGGAACCGGCGCACCCCGGCGCGATCCGCCGGCGCCACCCGGGCGCGCGAGATCTCGCCGGTGTCAGTGTCAAGCCACTCGGCGGTGATCTGCGCTCGATGCTGGTCAAGTCCCACCACGATCGTCATTGCGTCATCGCTCCCTCACGTCGAACTCCCGCACCGGCAGCGTTCAGCCCGACCCATCGCATACCGTGGATCGCCGGTCGGCCCTTCGTATTCGAATGAACCGGCCGCGCGGCTGTTACCCGCGCGCGCCTTCAACGTATGTCGTTCGACGCGGAGGGCCGGCCACCTGTGTCGGCCGTCGCGCCGGTACTGCTCATGACATCTATGTCAAGTCGAGGAGTCAAAGTTAGGTCCGAAGGACGTTTTGACTCGGTGACGGGAAGGTTGCTCTGAAGGCCTCGGAGCCGGAAGGAACGGCTATTGTGCAACCAACCCGTTGCGTACCGACGGGTTGTGTGGGCTTTTGCGGGCGCGCGAGGGCGGCCCGCGACATATTGGTCGCGTGCCGCGGAGGCCTTCAGGGGAGGGGGCCGCTGAGTGGTCGTCACTGACTCGCGGCCGAGGGGCAGGAAGGGGTCCGCGCTCTGGGCTGCCGAGTGTGGCGCCGCCGGCCGGGCCGTCAAGGTCGTTCGTCCGGTGGGGCGCTGCACCTTGACCGGCCTCGGACGGGGGCGGCGCGGCTAGGCAGCGAGCAGGGCGCGGGCGGCCTGGTCGCGGGTCATGCGCCGGTAGACGACGTCTGAGAGATGGCGTTTGAGTATCCGGCGGGCCTCCTTCTTGGTGTGTCCGTTGGCGCGCGCCTCGGTGTAGATCTTTTGGGCGCGTGGCTCGCAGCGCAGCTGGGTGACCGCCATCCGGTAGAGGATCGCGTTGACGCGCCGGTTGCCGCCGGGGTTGTAGCGGTGGCGGACCGGCTCGCCGGGTCCTTCGGCGGTCGAGGCAGCCAGCGGTGCACTGGCGTTAAAGCGCGCGAAGCCGCCGATCGTGAATCGGCGCGGGTCTCCGACCTCGACTAGCAGCTCTGAGACCGACACGGTCGACAGGCCGCACAGCTGCTGCAGTGTGGAGCCGCTGGCGGCGATGAGCTGTGCCAGCTGGCGGTTGATCTGGCGTTCCTCGGCGTCGAGCCGGGCCAGCTGGTCGCGATAGCCGTCCAGGATGTGCACCCTCGCCGCGAGTGGTGGGCCAAAGCGCCGGCGGCGGGTCACGCGCTCGAGCGCGGCCAGCCGCGGGCGCACCTTGCTTGTGGCCGGCAGTCGCTCGAGCAGCTCGAGCGGTAGCTCGCGCAGCAGCGTTTCGGTCTCGGTCAGCAGATGCTGGCGGCGCTTGAGCGTCGAGCAGCGCGCCCTCCACCACACCGACAGCAGCTCGTGCTGCTGATCCGGGCCGGCGTCGTCGCCCGCGCGCTTGAACGCCCTGGGCAACAAGGGGTGGGCGAGCGTCTCGCGCGCGATCCGCTCAGAGTCGAGCTCATCGGACTTGCCGCGCTGGCGGGCACGGTCGTGCTGCGCGGTGCGGTTCGGGCATACGTCGCGCACGTCATACCCACGGCCGATCAGAAAGATCGCCGTGTGGCGCCCGAACGCCGAGGCGCCCTCGACCCCGAACCGCACGATCGGCCCGAACTGCCGCGCCCACGCGTCAAGCGCGCGATGCCCATCGCCTGAGATGCGGAAGTGCTCTGAGGCGATCACCCCGCCGCGGGGATCGATCACCGTCGCGGTCAACGTCTGCTTGTGCGGGTCGATGCCGACCACATTGCCCGCCGAGTCGGGCGTGATCAACGTGCTCGACGATCCCGGCCCGCGGCGTGCCTGCCTGCTCATAGGATCGATCACCTCCTGCGCGCTTGCGTACGCGCGCTACCGTGAACACGAACCGGTCGACAACGTCCCGGTGGGGATCGGCGCTTTGCAAGATCGACGCTCCTATCAGGTCAGACCGGTTCTCGAAAGCACGGACCGAGGCCGACACTTCTGACCAAAGACACCAGCGGGTCAAGACTCATATTGGGTCAGGCCCCGGTCCGGCTTTCGACCCTAACGCGAGCCGTCGCCCGCGCAAGACAAGCCGGGATTTCAACACCGGGACTGATATTCGAGGGCTGTCATTTCAAGACCCGGTATTCGTCGCGGCTCGCTGTCTAAAGACGGGCGCGACCGGTCGGGGGCCGGCTGCCCATAGTCGTTTCGCGAGCCTCGCGCGATGGTCGTGGGCCTTCTGGTTGCTCGTGCTCGCCCCGGCAGCGTCCCGGGCGCGATGATGGGGGTGTGGTTAGTCAAGCGTCGCGGCCTCCCAGAGGAACGCGGTGAGCTCGCGGGCGACGCTCGGTCGTGTGGCACGACGCGCGCACGCAACGGCTCCTAGCTGTCTGGAGCGTGCCGCTGATCGTCGACGGGCATCGCGCGCGGCTGGACGGCGAGCTTCGGCGTTTTCCCGCCCCATCGCTGTGGCTATGGCTCGGGGCGCTCGCGTGCCTGCTCGCCGGGGGCGCTGCGCCGCTGCTCGTGCGTCGGCGCGATCTCGCGCGTGCCGAGGCAACGGCCTTCGCGCTTGTCGCCGCCGGTGCGTCGGTGGTGATTGTGTTCGCGTTCGCACTCGACTCCTACGCGTCGCCGGGTACGTGGATCGTGGGGTTCGATGCGATCGCGTTCTCGCGGTCGGGGTCGGGGTGCTGCTGCGGGCCCGAGAATCCGAACGTCGGCGCGGCGATCGGGGTTGGGCTGGTGGCCGTCGCTGTCGGACTTCTGAACGGCGCGGTTTTTCTTCACCCGGTCGTGCTCGCGATCCTTCCCGGCACGATCATTCGGCTGCTCGTCGTGGCGGCGATCGGCGCCGGTCTGAGCGCGGCGGCGCTCGGCTGCGCGGATCACGCCGTGATCGCCACGCCCGCGCGAGACTGATCGACGATCCTGCTCATCGCTCCGTCCTGGCCAGTAGCCGGACGCGATCGGGAGGATCGGTCCGGCGATGCACGCGCGCGGCTACACACGTTCGGGGGTATCTTCCCGGGAGCATGATCGGTCGCGCCGATCACCGGACGGTGATTCGCTGGATTACCCGCGCGGGCCTGGTTCCCGCGGCGGCCTTCGCGGTGCACCAGTTGCGGTATCTGCTGGCGTTTGGTGGGGGCGCGAGCGTCGAGCTGGCGCGGCAGGGTCACTCGTATCTGCACTCGGCTGTGCCGTGGATCGTGCTGTCGATCGGCTTGGCGGTGGGCGGTTTCTTGGCGGCGCTGGGTCGGGCGATGGCGGGCCATACGTCGGCGCCGCGGTTCACGCTCTCGTTCGCGGCGCTTTGGGTCGTTTGCTCTGCGTGCCTGGTAGCGATCTATTGCGCGCAGGAGCTTCTCGAGGGGCTATTCGCGACCGGCCATCCCGGAGGGTGGGTCGGGATCTTCGGCTACGGGGGCGCGTGGTCGATCCCGGCCGCGGTATGCGTGGGCTTGGTGCTGACCGCGATTTTCCGTGGCGCGCACTGGGTCCTTGACGAGGTTTCCCTCAGGAGTGTCGGGCGCCGCGCTCGAGCCTCGCGGCTTCCGAGGCGGTCGTGTCCGCGCGCCGTTTTGCTGCCGCGGCTGAGCCCGCTGGCCGAGGGTTGGTCGGGTCGTGGCCCTCCGGGCCTGGTTGCACCGCGCGCCGCCTGGCCGCGCTGACTCGTCAGCTTCGAATCGGATGGTTGCGCCGGGCTCGCCCGCGGTTGACGCCGCGGGCGGTCGGCCGTGTCGCGAGGACCTGAGCTCGACGTCCGCCTGCGCGCTTGGGGTACCCGGCTCGCCGGGCTCGGTCCCGGGCCGCTGACGAGTAATCCGATCCAACTACTCAGAGGAGATCCAGCGAAGTGACGATCAGGTTTCAGTGGACGCGGCCGTTGATCGCGGTCGCCGTCGCGATGGCGTTTGCGACGATCGTGCCCGCGGCCGCCTCAGCGCACGCGCGCGTCAGCCCGGCCGTGTCGCTGGCAGGCAGGCTTCAGCTGTACAGCCTCGCGGTGCCGACCGAGAAGAGCGGGCTGACGACGACCAAGATCGTGATGACGGTCCCGAGCGGGTTCGGGATCGACTCGTTCGTGCCGCCCCCACCCGGATGGCGAATGCACGAGCAGCAGACCGGCTCGGGCGACACCGCGGTCGTCACCAAGGTCACCTGGAGCGGCGGGCGCACGCCGACAGGTGAGGACTCGCTGTTTCAGTTCTTGGCGCAGCCGGCGTCGGCCAAGACCTACACGTTTCAGGTGCAGCAGACCTACTCGGACGGGTCAATCGTCAACTGGGCAGGTTCTGAGTCATCGGCGGCGCCCGCGCCGACGATCGATGTCGCGGACTCGCTCGGCGGCGGCGGCGTCTCGGCGTTGACGATCATCGCGCTGATCGTCGGGCTGCTCGGCCTGCTCGCCGGGGGCTTCGCGCTGCTCGGCGGTTCGCGAGATCGGACGCTTGCATGAGCCTCCGGCGCCACGTCGCGGTCCCGCTCGTGGCGGTCGTGGCCGCGCTCGCGCTGCCAAGCGGGGCGTCGGCGCACGCGTACTTGGTCAAGACAGTGCCTGCAGCGAGCGTCGTGCTCCCCAGGCCGCCGCCGAACATCCAGCTCACTTACGACGAGGCGGTCGAGCCGCGCTTCGCGCTCATCTCGGTCACCAACGCCGCCGGCCGCCAGGAGACGACCGGTCCGGTGCACCGCTCGCCGGCGAACCCGGCCACGCTGGTCGTCCCGGTCCGTCACGGCCTGCCGCAGGGCTGGTATTTGATCTACTGGCGCGCGATCTCGGTCGACGGTCACCCGGTCTCGGGCGCGTTCACGTACGCGGTCGGACCAAACCCGGGCCCGGCGCCGCAGTTTCGGGTGCCAAACATCTCCGCCACAGCGACCACGCCGCAGCTGCTGATCGCTCGCTGGGTGATGTTCCTAGCGGTGATGGGCTCGATCGGGCTGCTCGCCTTCCGGCTCCTGATCGCCCGGCCAATGGTTACGCGCGCGCGGGGGACGAGCCTGCGGGCGCTGTCGGTCGCGTTCGTGGTCGTATCGGTCGTCGGGCTGATAGCGATCCCCGCGTACCTGGACTTCTCGACCGCGAACGATTCGTTGCGGTCGGCGTTCGACCTCTCAGCGCTCGTGCCGCTGTTCCGAGTAACGGCATTCGGCCGCGCGATCGTCGATCTCGAGATCTGCTTCGCGCTGTTCTGCGTCGCCGGCTGGGTCGCATTGTGGGTCGACCATCCCGAGCGCAAACATCGCTCGATCGCGGAACTCGCCGCGCTGTGCGGAGCGGTGCTCGCGGCGGCGGCGGTGCTGATCGTTCCAGGAGCCGCGGGCCACGCGGCGCAAACATCTCCGCGCGGGCTCACGCTCGCGCTTGACTGGCTTCACCTCGGCACAGGTTCGATCTGGCTCGGCGGCCTGATCGGCTTGCTCGTGCTGTGGGCCACGGTCGGCGCCGGCCAACGAGTGGCGGCGCTGTCGGTCGTGGTGCCGCGCTTCTCAAACGTCGCGCTCGTGTCAGTGCTGCTGCTGGGCGCGACCGGGATCGGCGAAGCGATCATCCACATGCCCGCGGTCAACGCGCTGTGGGAGACCGGCTTCGGCCAGACGATCCTCGTCAAGACCGGGCTGCTCGGCGCGGCGATGCTGATCGCTTCGGGCAACCTGTTGCGCGCCAAGCCACGCCTCGTCGCGGCGCGAGGGCGTCCAGCGCTCGGCGACCCCGCAGCATCACTCCTGCGGCGGCTGGTCAGCGGTGAAGTCGCCGTGGTCGCGGGGGCCGTGTTCGCCGCCGCGCTGCTGTCGAGCCTCGCGCCGCCACCGCCGGCGTTCGCGCTCGAGAACTCAGCCTTGGCAAGAGTCGGCCCCGGCCGTGTCGCCGAGACCCTGCACCGCGCCGGCTACGAGTTACAGGTGCTCGTGACCCCGAACAAGGCCGCCGCGCCCGATTCATTCGAGGTCCGGATCATCAAGGGCGGCAAGCCCGTCCGCGGCGCGAACGTAACCCTCACCTTCAACCACCTCGAGATGGAGATGCCTCAGCAGGAATATCAGCTCAAAGAGACCCAGCCCGGCCTCTACACGCGCGCCGCTCCGGCGCTGGTGATGGTCGGAAAATGGGGTCTCTCATTTCAGATCACGCCCAGGACCGGCCCGCCGGTCACGGCACTGATCGTCGACCAAGCCGACGGATGAGCCGTCGTCTCGCCTCCCAACGGACTAACCGCAAAGCGAAACGGACAGCCATGAGTGACCCGCAACCACCCGACGCGCCAAGACCGTCCTCGACACTCGCGCCGCGCGCAATCCGCCTGCGCCTGCTCGGCGCGGCGATCGCGCTCGCGGCCGGGGCTGGCGCGCTGCTAGTCGCCATCCTGCTCGTCCGCAACGTCCTGGCGGCCTAGCCGCCGCGACCAAGGAGAACCGATGACAATGACAAGCGCGATAGCCGTGCTGATGACGCTCCCGCTGCCATGCACTGGCCCCGCCGGCTGCGGCAGAACGGGACCGGTTCCCACGGCCGGCGACTCGCAAACGGATCGACGGCGCCTGGTTCGGGCGGGCTCGGCACTGTGATCCACGATCCCGCACCCGCCTCGCTGAGCCAGCGTGCGCCGATCAACCGGCACAGGCATGGCGTCTTCTTCCACGCCGGGCCGCGCCAGCCGCCCTTCCAACCCCGAGCGGCAGAGCACAGGGGTCTTCTTCACCGCAGCTCTTTCGTGCGACTGCTGTCCTGGGCGGCGGTGGCGCTCTTCGTCGCGTGCTTGCTTGCGATCGAGCTTCCCGCGGTCGCGCGCGCAGATGGCGACCCGGGCAGCGACGTGCTGGCCTACCAGGATTTGTTCGCGGGCTCTGATGCTGGACTGTCGGTGCAGCAGCAGCTTGCGCTCGGCAGGACGCTGAAGGCGGCTGCGCGAGAAGGTTTTCCGGTTCGGGTGGCGATCATCGCCGGTCCGCAGGACCTCGGTGCGGTAACCGCCTTATGGCGCAAGCCGCGCTCGTACGCACGATTTCTGGGGATCGAGCTGTCGCTGGCCTACAAGCAGCGGCTCCTGGTGGTGATGCCTGACGGCTTTGGGTTCAACTGGCCCGGACATTCGGCCAGCGCGTCCTATCGCCTGCTCGCACGCGTTCCGATCCGTGCCGGCGGCGGGGGCCTGTTCAGCGCTGCCTCGGCCGCGGTCACGAGATTGGCGGCCGCCAATCGCGTCAAGCTCCCATCCGCAGCGACAGCGCCCACTGGCTCGGCGCCGGCCGTCGGCACGAATGGTTCCGGCGGCACTGTGCCGACGACCGGGAGCTCGACCGACAAGATGGTCGGGATCGTCGCCCTGGCGTCGGCGGCGATCGCCATCCTAATCGTCGCGGTTCGCCGCGTGCTTGGTCGCCGGGGCGCCCGCTTCCCATGGCTGGCAGCACGAGACCGGCTACGGCTGCCAACGCGTCGCCTCGTGCTGATACCCGGGGCGGCGCTCGCGCTGGTGCTGGCCCTGATCCCAATCACGCTGCTGGTTGTGCACAAGGGCTCATCGGCTTCCTCGCAGGCGACGGCGCTGGCGGCCAACCCGGAACTGGATCCAGGGACGCCGATCCACGGGATCGCCGCCGACTTCACGCTGTCAGACCAGTTCGGCCAGCCCGTCTCTCTGCGCTCGTTTCGAGGCAAGGTCACGATCCTCGCGTTCAACGACTCCGAGTGCACGACCGTCTGCCCGCTGACGACCAGCGCAATGATGGACGCCAAAGCGATGCTCGGCAGAGCCGGGTCGCGCGTACAGCTGCTGGGCGTGGACGCCAATCCCGCCGCCACCTCGGTCGAAGACGTCTGGTCTTACTCCGAGCTACACGGGATGCTCCACGTCTGGCATTTCCTTACCGGATCCCTCAGTCAGCTCAAACAAGTCTGGAAGCACTACGGGATCGAGGCGGCGATCCAGCGCGGACAGATCACCCACACGCCAGCCCTGTTCGTGATCGACCCACGCGGCAGGCTCTCCCGGCTCTACATGACCCAGATGTCCTACACCGCCGTCCCCCAACTCGGCCAGCTGCTCGCCAAGAGCGCATCTGCGCTGCTCCCTGGCCATCCGGCGGTGCACGCCGACCTGGCCTACGCGCGCGTACAGCCGACCACGCCTCTCACCCGCACGGCCCTCCCGCAAGCCCGAGGCGGAACGGTTCAGTTCGGCCCCGGCAAGACCGCTCGTCTCTACCTGTTCTTCGCCACCTGGGACCAAGAGACAAGCGGGCTCGCCGGCCAACTCGACGCACTCAACCGCTACCAGAAGCTCGCCGCCCAGACCGGCCTGCCGAAACTCACCGCGGTCGACGAGGCCAGCGTCGAGCCCAGCTCGCACACCCTGACCAAGTTCGTTCACGCCCTCAAGCACCCGCTGTCCTACCCAGTCGCGATCGACCGCAGCGGCAAGATCGCCGACGGCTACCAGGTCCAAGGCTTACCGTGGTTCGTACTCACATCACGGACCGGTCAAATCCTCTACTACCAAGAACTCTCCGTCGCAGGTTGGCCCACGACCCGCGTCCTGGCCCGTTACGTCCGAGCAGCACTCGCTCGCGCACCCAAGATTCCCAGCACAGCAACGGCCCAACAGCAGCTAGCGGGCTCGCCACCGCCCCTGGCGTCGCTGCATCGCCAGGCGGATCAGCTGCTCGGCGGATCCAAAGCGCTCATCGCGCGGTTGCACTCCCTGCGCGGCCACCCCGTCGTAATCAACGCATGGGCCTCGTGGTGCGCGCCATGCAAATCAGAATTCAACCTGTTCGCATCAGCCTCCGAACGGTACGGCCGCCGCGTCGCGTTCCTCGGCGCCGACACCAACGACTCACCCGGCGACGCCCACACGTTCCTCGCCCAACACCCCGTCGGCTACCCCAGCTACCAGACCACCACCACCGACCTAGCGTCACTCGCCGCGATCGAAGGACTCCCCACAACCATCTTTATCGACCCGACAGGAAAGGTCACCTACGTCCACGTCGGCCAATACGACACCCAAGGAACGCTCGACCAAGACATCAGCAGTGACGCGCGCTCAAGTTCGAGTCACTAAGCCGCGCCTTCATGAAGCTGCCGCTTCATCGCCCGAGCGGCCACGCAGCAAACGCTTCTGCTCTTGCCGTCCGGCACGCCGGAGGAGGAGTCCTAGTTCGGCGCCCAGCGCCCGATCACGATGCCGGTGGTTGGAAGCAGGAGTGTCGCTTGACTCCAGCTGCAGATTCTTCGGCGGTCGCTTCTGAGGGGTGAACTGGGCAGGCGAAGGCCGCGCTGAACGAGCCCGAGAGCGACTTGGCGGGGCCTAGCCGCCGCTAAGGGCCCGCGGTCAGCTGGCTCACCGAGAAGGTCGCGCCCGCCGGGTCGGCGAGCACCGCTTCGCGGAACGGCCCTGCGTCCTCGGGGCTGGCGGGGACCGAGCCGCCGAGCTGGGTCGCGCGCGCGGCGGCCGCGTCGGCGTCGGCGATCCAGAAGTCGGCCCTCCAGTGCGCCGCCTCGCCCTCACCGGCACGCGCCATCACCGCCACGACCTCGCGCGACACCGGCTGCTCGGGTACCCCGCCCACGTAACCGGCCAGGCGCCACAGCAGCATCGGGCCGAACGCCTCCGTCGTCCAGCCGAGCACCGCCCCGTAGAACGCCTTGGCGCCCTCGGGGTCCCGCGTGCGCAGGAAACTCATCGCGTAGGCGCTCGGCTCGTTGACGCGCTGCGCGCCGCGATGGGCGCCGGGCGTCCACACGCCGAACACGGCGCCGGAGGGATCGGCGACGATCGCCATCCGCCCGCCGTCGAAGCTGCCGCACGGCTCGGCTAGGAGGCTGCCGCCGGTCTTCACCGCGTTCGCGGCGACCGCATCGGCGTCGTCGACCCACACGTATGTGGTCCACGCGGGCGGCAAACCGGCGGGTGGGGGCGAGCCGATCGCGGCCACGTCTCTCCCCCGCAGCCGGCACATGTAGTACCGCGTGTCGGTACCGGGCGGGGTGCCCGTCTCCACCTCCCAGCCGAACACGCCGGCATAGAACCTCGCCGCCGTGTCGGGGTCTTCCTGCCAGGTGTCGACCCAGCAGGGAACGCCGTGCTCGTACCCGTCACGCTCGGTCAAGGTGGCTCCTTCGTGGCAGATAGATGAAATCCAGTCCCAGTAGTACCCCCTGAGGTCGCGGCTTTGCTCCGGTCACCAACCGGGCGTCCCTTTGCCCTAGGCGCCCGGCGACCTCGACACGCCTCTGCTTCTCGCCGACAGGGCCGTGAGGGAGAGACTCTTCTGCATCGGCTCCCGGCTGATCAGGAGCAGAAGCCTCATGACGACGCCGGCGAGCCCATCACATGACTCAGGCTTCGGTGAATGCAGAACTGTGTGCGGCGTGGTCGGCGGCGGCCCCACGGGCGTCGCGCTGGATCTGTTCGGCGTCGGTGGCGGCAGTTCTCGGCTAGGCGGGTCAGGGTTGGTTAGGGCCCGGGCACACCTGCCACCCTCGTGATCATCGTGCTCGGGGCTAGCGGGGTCGCACCTCGTGCATTCGGCTGGCGCATCCGCGCTGAGGACGCACCGGGGCCAAGCTCGTCAGGCAAAGTCGTACACGCAGACGAGCGCTGCCCGTCCTGCGCGACGAGTTTCGCCGCTTAGCGCCGCCCTACCGCCGCCCGGCAGCTTCGTCGAGCGTGACGGCCCGGGCTCTCCCAACCCGCTTTACCGAGGGCCGAGAGGGGTTTCCGGCGGCCCGGTAAACAATGGAACAACCGCAGTCAGTCCTCGAGGCGGCAGCCGGTGCGGTCGCGTCCGAGGACGGCGCGGCCTTTAGCTCACGAAGATCGCCTGCTCGAGGCTGGTCCCGGCGGGCAGGTTGTCTCGCAGCGGTATCTCGGCGAAACGGTTGCCCTTCGGCTTGAGGACCCAGAAGTGGGCGCGGGGGGATTCGGTGCCGACGATCACATCGACCGCGTATCTGGCCAGGGATGCCGCCGGGGCCATGTAGGTGTAGCCCGTCTTGTCGTCGTTGAGGTACAGGCCCGGAAAAGGAGCGCGAGTTCTCTCGGTCGGCCTCGGGAGCTTCGGGATCGGAGCGATCGGATTCACACCGATGGGCAGGGTCGCGATCGTTCGCGTCCTCCCGCTGGGGTCCAACGCGACAACGGCGCCGCCGCGGGCACCGGCGTCGACCGTGAGGAGCGCGTCCCCGGCTACCGAACCGAACCGACGCGGCGCGATCACGAGCTCGTCGGCGCCACCCGGTCCGGCGTAGCCGCCGACGCGCCGAACGTCCCCGCGCGCGTCTATCGCATACACCCGGCCGCCGGCCGGTTCAGCGCCGCCAGAGCGCCCAGTCGCCGCGAGCAGCCGGTAACCGAAGCGGCCGACGCTGTCGAATGCCAGCGCCCCGTCCGCCGCAGGCGGGTAGGGCGCGGGAAGGGTCGCGAACACGGTCACCTTCGAGCCGTCTGGGCTGATCTCATAGATTTTGTTGTCTGGTGAGTGGCAGAAGATCGCGCCGCGCGGGAAACCCCGACTGCCAGGCGAGAGGATGCAGCGGGTCTCCTCCACTAGTTTTGGCATCGTCGCGAACCGCTGAAGAGGCCGTCCTGCCGGCGGCGCGGTCCAGACCGTGTTTTTTGTGTTCTGGACGTACAGGAACTGCTTTCCAGTCCAGACGACGCTGTCCAACTTCTGCGTCGTCTTCGTGATCACGTGGAACCTCAGCGTCGGCCTCGGGGGGACTGGAGCTGGCGCCGCGGCCGTCGAGCTACACGACGCGAGCGCCGCGGCGAGCATGAATGCGACCGTGCCGCGCAGCACGCACGTTCCACGGACTGGCCTCATGCGCTGGTCACCGCGGGCACCTCTGTTTCGATGTTTCGGGCGGCCCGGAAGCCACTGCCAGGTATCCGGCGCTCGCGGCCGCCCGGACCGAAGGACCGGCCTGGCCCAGGCGTTCTAAAACAGGCCGACCACATCTCCGGATCGCCGAACGCGGGATCCCGGGCTTGGGCGATGTCCATCGGCTCTGGATCGTATTGTGGCAGCGGTTCATCACGTCCTGGATCTGTCAGCCGAAGGCTCTTCGTAGAACCAATTAAAACTAGCTCGCCTCGATCCGCAGCCCGGCCCTCACGGCGGAGATCGACGGCATCACTTCGTTCAGCAGGCGCGCGCCGACCCAGGCGACTCTGCAACGACCCGCCGAACTTCGGCGATGCCGACATCGAGGTCACCAGCTGCTTTTGCGCCGAGGCCGGCCCAAGAACAGCTAGCTCGGCTTCACGGCTGCAATGTCGCCCCACGCAGCCACGATCAAGCGACTTCTGCAGAGGGGATCCCTGTGAGCCAAAAGGAAAAGCCGCGCAGCGCCACGTCGACGCCCCCGTCAAGCAGCTCAGGGTTCGTGGCAGCGGCAGCCGTGGTGCGAGACGGTGGTGCTTTAGCTGTGGTGCGGCGAGGCGGTCCCGGCACCGATCCTGTACATGATGAGCTCTCCGGGGACGAGCCCGCGGCGGCGGTAGAGCCGGATCGCCGCGTCGTTCTGGGCCATGACCGCGACGGTGAGGTTCGGGATTGCTGCGTCGTTCAGAGCCGCGTCGACCACGTCGAGCAATGCGGTCCCGATGCCCGAGCGGCGCAGCCGCGAGACGACGGCGAGCGTGTAGAGCTCGGCGTATCCGGCAGCGAGCGGGAACGTGTCGTCGCTGCCAGCGTAAACCACGGTGAATGCGTAGCCCACGCACTTGCCCCCGATGCGCGCGAGGTGCAGGAGCGCACGGTCCTCGGCGAAGTACTGCTCGTAGGTGCGCATACGCTCGGTCCAGGCACGATCGTCGGGCTCAGTCAACTTGACGGCGGACAGTGCACGATGATGGTCGTGCAGCGACAAAAACGCTGTCTTTAGCTCCGGAATGTCAGCCACGGTTCCTGGGCTGATCTCGTATGCGGCGGGCATGGGCGCGAGAGTAGCGACGACTGCCCGGTCGACGGCTCCGCTGGCGCGACGTGTCCTGACTTCTGCTTGGGGTGTTCAGGAGACTGAAGCGGAAGCTCCGACTGCACCGGCGGCGCCGCTAATGACAGCTCAGCTTGCGTGGATCCAGCAGTGCAGACCACGAGTGCCATCGTCTGGGCGATCCTGTCGATCAGGCGTTGCTCTAATCGACAGCCCTCTGCACGGTAGGATCTCGCTCGGCGTTGGTGTACCGCCAAACCCTCTTCGACCTCTCCCAGCGAGGTCGCGCGCGTCGACAATGGAACGGCGAGAGCCGCTGATGGGCGGCCGCGACGATATGTGGCGCGAGCTCGAGCGCAGGGGCGCGGTGTATGCGCGAATTATTTTCAGCGTCCAGGATGGCCGGGCGCGCGTCGACGCGGTCATCCTGTACGACGGTTACGCGCCGCCGTGGCACCACGAGCTCTGCGAGGTGGAGCCCGACTCCGACCTTGGGGTGGCGCTGTGGGTTGCCGGGGGCGGGAGGGAAATTGAGCAGGGCGATGTGGTTTCGGGCGACGGCGAGATGGGTTTCAGGGTGGCCGAGCGCGCGGCGAACATGGCCTGGAACGACCTCTTGCCGCCGCTAAGGGCTGGGCAGGTGTCCACTGTGTTGATCGAGCTGCCGGGGGGTGAGGGCGTCGTGCGGCGCGGCGACGGGGTGGTCGTGGTGACTGAGGACGTCCACGCGTATCGCGGACTGCCGCTGCGGGCTGATGACATCTACCGCCCGGTTAAGACGTGGCTGCCCGATGACCGTTCGCTTGTGGCGGGGATTCTGCCGCCGGGTTCGGTCAGCGCCGAGGCGGTGGATGACCGTGGGGAGCGGGTCGCGGCCGGGGTCGATGGCGGCGCATACGCTGCGGTGCTTGAGCAGCCCAACGATGGTCACGAGCCGGTCGTCTGCTGCCGTGACGCGACCGGAGCTGCGGTCCGGCGCCCGCTCCCGGCCGACTATCCGAGCACGCCGGTTGAGGATTCCGATGTCCCGTGCCCGGCGTGTGGCGCGATCGACTATGAGGAGCGAGTTCCGACCGAGTGCTGGCGCGGCGGTCGACCTGGGCCCGACGACACGGTGATCCCGAATCCGATTGTCGTCTGCCGGCAGTGTGGGCACGAAGAGCCTGAGGGCACATTCTTCGCTGTCGGCGCTGCCTGTGAGGATGATGAGGACGAGGCGGCACGTGAGGCCCGGGTTGCTCGCGCGCGCGAGCATGCACGGGTAGGGCGGTGGTATTCCAAGACGATGCTGCTGCGGGCGCTCACGTTCCCGGTCTATGCCGCGGAGGGCTGGCCAGCGGTGATCGGCGGTAGCGGCTCTCACGGTGACCGGCTCACCAGCGTCACGATCGGCCACCACGATACGCCAGACGCCGACCCCGACGCCGGGGACCGACCCCGGTTTGAGATCACCACCTCGCGCGAGGACCCGCCCGTGAGCGACGAGCTACATCAAGCTCGCTGGACGCTTCACAGCTGGCTTCAGAACAACGACGACGATGTTCGCTCGTCGTGGCCCGAGGCCTCGCCCGCTGCCCTCACCCTATGGCTGGCCGCCCGCGATCGCACCACGCGCGGCAAGGTGCTCGCCGCCGTCCGCTCCGAGCAGCTGATCAGCATCGACGGAACACCCACACCCTTCCTGGCTCTGACCGCCGCGACCGGTCACTGGGTCGCGGTCCGCCGCCACAACGACCTCGTGATCACGATCGCCGCTCGCGATCTTGACCCCACCCCGCTCACCATCGAGCCGATCCCGGACCCCGTCGCCCGCCTCCTCGGCCCCAGGCCGGCAGGCGCAGACGTCTGGCCGGAATAGCCTGATCGCGGAGCTGAGCACGCCTGGACCGCGCACACGCTGACTGCGCAACCGCACCGCCGCGGCTGCATCACACGAACGCCCTGTGAGCTCAAGGAAGCGCGGACGCGCAAACCCAACCCCAGGTTCATACCTCCCTGCTCGCTGCTGCATCGTCGCCCGGGCAGCCACGAGCGGCACGCTTCCCCTTCAGGGCTCGTCTGACCTGAAGCAGCGGCGGCTTGACCGAGGCACGGTCGTCTCATGTCTCGTGGCTCGTCCAGGCGACAGTGAGACTTTGCACGGACCCCACAAGATTCAGGCGCGCAGAACCACGAGCGCAAAGCCGAGGGTGTCGGCGCCGTGCGGCAGCGCGCGCCGATGTCGGATCCGGCGCGCGTAGGCGAGGGTTTCAGCGGTGCCATGGCGTTCGGCGTTCACAGCGAGCGTCTCCTCATAGCGTGCCCAATCATCCTTCCTGGCTAATGCTTCGCGCACGATCTCAAAGCCCCCATCCCTGATCGCGGCGCGCAGACCGTCGAGGTCTGACAACTCATCGACGGTCGCCCCGCCCAAAGCGGTGAGAAACTCCTCAGACGGTGGTCGCTGCCAGAACCCCTCGCCATACAGAGCGACCCGGCCCAGGGCTCGCAACGCCTTCAGCGCTGCCGGAAAGCCACCGTGCGCGTGCGATGAACCGACATTGATCACCGCATCAAACGAACCTTCGACCGTTGTGGCATCCCGGACCTCAAAGCGCACCGGCAGACCATTCGCTCGATCACGCGCCTCGGCGATCGCATCTGCGTCAAGATCAACGCCAAGCCCGCGCGCCCCCTGGTGAACCCGCAACGCGCGCAGCAGCATCTCACCGCGGCCACAGCCGATGTCTAAGATCAGCGGCTTTGACCGCAGAGGCAGAGCCGCGATGGCCGCGTTGACCGCCGCCTCCGACAGGGGGTTTGCGAACGCCAGACCGGCGTGAGCGATGTGCGAAGCGCTCAGGACCAGGACAAGGTTCTCAAATAACCGCTTCCGCCTCGTCGCCATTCGAGGAGGCTCGGCCTGTCTGCTGCTTTGGCCTTACGCTGATCGAAGCGGAAGCTGAGAGTCGCCGCGCGGCGTCAAAACCGTCTCGAGTGTCGCGCTTGCGGAACCGACAGCGGGTCACGTGGCGGTTCCAGTGCGTGATGAGCAGAGTTGTTCAGGACATGACTTCAAGCCCGACCAGGCTTGGTGTCAAGCGGCGGGTCCCGTCTACGGGGATGACCGTACCGTCGGGGCTGTAGCGCGCGCAGACGAGCCAGGACTCGCCTTCGACGAGCGAGACGAGCGTTCCGTTGAAGATCGTGGCATCGGGGTCTTCAACTTGGCGCAAGCGGAGCTCTGAACCGGTTGTCGCCTTGCCTCGGTGGACCGCGAGCACGACTGCCGGCGCGGGCTCTGTCCAGCTCAGCGGCACGTCGTCGCCTAGCTGCAGTTCGACGACGAGATCCGCGCGGTTCTCCTCGGCCGTCCAGTCCTGCTCGGCCAGGGTCTGGTAGCTCGGCGCGAACGCCGTGATCCACTCGTCCAGTTGCTCGCACAGACTCGGGTTAGTTGTCCTCGCGCGCGCCTGACAGAAGTAGTGATCTGCTGGGTGTCGAAGCATCCAACCAGCCTCGGTCACGGGTGCCCCCTTGCGACCCGCTTGTTGTCCGCGTCGGCGCCCGCGACGGGCTGCCTCGACCAACTCCTCGACACGATGGCGCACGTCAGCGTGCCACTCCGGCTCTGGCCACGCGCGGATCCGCGCTTCCAACCAGTCCAACAAGCGCAGGCTGCGATCGGTCATCCCGGCATCCAGACCGGCTGAACGGTTTGCCAGCACCTCCCGCCGAGCCAGCGCCACCGACGCTGCCCACTCGGCGTCGTCCGCGTGGTTCCATCCCGGTGGCGGCCCGACGGCCAGCCGTAAGACCGAGGACATGATCGGATCTGATGCCCGGCGCAACAGCAGTGCTTCGCGCTCGTGTGGTGGTGAGCTTGCGACAGAAGCCAGCAGATCGCGCGCCGACTGACCAGACCAGTCGTCAAGATCTGCTCCTACCTCCGCGAGACGATCATCCGCAACGGTCACCCCGGCAAGTATGACCGCGCCGCTCGCCGCCGACAACACGCTAAGGCTAGGACCCGCCTAGGACCCGCCGCCCTGGAGGGCGAGCCACCACTTGCGTGACTTCTGCTCAGTCGCCGTGCGAGCAGCGCCGGAGCGGCTGTTGCCTTCGGTGCTCCGCTCCGCGAAAGCGGAAGCTCAGAACACAACCGGGCGGGGCATCGAGACGTCTCGTCGTTCGCAGAAGCTGTTGCCGCTGGGTGGGCGGGCGTGAGGCGCTCCCGCTGAGAATCGCGGCTGCGCGGTTATCCCTCCTCGAGAGCCGCGAGCGCTTCGGCAGAAAACTCGAAGCGGAATTGCATCGCGATCAACTGCTCCTCAGACACGACCTTGCCGAGCTCTGCGAGAAGCTCGATGAGAGGATCCCAGCTCAGCCGAGGCGGGCGATGCATCTCCGGATCGTGACCAAGCAGCTGGTTCATCGCATCCTCGACGTCGTGGCGCTGAACGCGGTAGGCGTCCAGGACACGTCGGCGTGGGTCGGGATCCTCCGGGAGCGGCGATCCGGCGTAGCGCTTCGTGATCGCCGCGATCCCGCGGCGCGGGCCGCCCGCGCCCATGTGGCTGGGCGTCGCCGTGATCCGGCTGCCATCCGCGCTGACAGCAAAGAGTGTTGCTTCGGTGCTCCATTCATCTCTGCTTATGACTACGTGAACGACTGCGCTCACGTGGTCGATCTCGAAGTCGATCTCGATCACAGTATGTCTTCGTGTTGCGTCCGAGAACCTCCTCGTCGGCTGACCAGCCGGCCCGCTTGGCCGGCGTCGTCCTCGCATCGACAGGCTGCTGCAATGTCGCCGCTGCGGGCATGGAGGTCCGGACTTCGCTTCAGTCGGTCGCCGGCGCAGAGGAGTAGCCGGCTCGTCGCGGTCATAAGAGGGCTACGATCGCGCTCTCATCGGTCCGCGTTGCAGCCAACAGTTTAAGTATTACTTCGGCGATTTGCTCCCAGTTCGCGGTTAGCTGCGCCGCCGGAGCTTTGCAAGCGCGGTTTGGCCAACCGATGCAGCGTCTCCCCGGGCGGGCGTTCGGGTGAGGGCGCTCGGAGCTGGTCGTGATGCTGGAGTCGTAATCCACGGGGCGATGGCGGACATTTAACGAACAGTGGACAGACACGCTCGGTTCGAGCAGGTGTACCGCGCCCATGCGGGCGCCGTCCGCGCGTACGCCGTCCGTCGCGCGCTGTCAGACGCGATCGCCGACGACATCGTCTCTGACGTGTTTCTCGTCGTCTGGCGCCGACTGGATGACGTTCCCGAGCGTCCGGTTCCGTGGCTGCTGTCGATCGCCCGTCGTGCGCTGGCAAACCGCCGGCGCTCCGAGCACCGTGCGGCTGCGCTGACTGATCGACTCATAAGCCTGCGCCGACCTGGTTCCGTCACCGCGGAGACCGGCGACCAGCTGCTCGATGCGCTTGCGACATTGCCCGAGCCCGACCGCGAGCTGCTGATGCTCGTCGCCTGGGAGGGGCTCGAGCCCAGCGAGATCGCCCGGTTTTTGGGGGTGCGACCGGGAACGGTCGCCGTCCGACTGCACCGGGCCCGCAACAGGCTTGCGGCCGCGCTGTCTCACCATGCCCCGACCGTCACCGCGCCTCAGGAGGCACGTTCATGACCGATGATCTCATCGACCAGCTGCGTGCCCGCAACCCAGCGCCGGCGCCGCTGCCCCCACCCCCGATCGACGATGTGCTTGCCCGGATCGCGGCGGGCGAACGACCGTCCACGTCACGCTGGCCCGGCTGGATCATGCCATCACTGGCGGTCGTGGTCGCCGCCGCGGTCGCGGTGCTCGCGCTCGTCTCGATCGGCGGCAGCCGCCACGCTGTCGTATCAGCCGGTCACTCGAAGGGGCACACAGCCACGTCCACGCACACGACGCCGCTTGTCGTTAGGTCCCTCGCGGGCGAGGCGATGCGCGGCGCGCTGCATACGTCGGTGCTCACGTTCGGTCCGGGCGGCACGGGGGTGATCGCGTGGACGCAATATCGGAACCCAGGCACGGTGCATCCAGCCGCGTGGCGGGCGACAACGGCCGACGGGGGCCGTTCGTGGAATGTGCAACGTCGAAGTTTCTCGCTGAGCACAAGCCCGGTGTTTGACGGATCGCGCGATGGCTGGACCTCGGCCGTTGACGCCAGCGGAGCCTTGCGTTTTTACGCGACCCATGACGGCGGTCGCAGTTGGGCACCGGCACAGAGCGCGGCCGCAACCGAGGGGACGCGTGGCGCTGTCTCGGTCGCGGACGGCACTGTCTGGGCGGTCGGGACCGGCGGCTGCGCGGGCAGCCGCTGCAAGTGGGTCGTGATGCGCGGACCGGCGTCCGGCGACCGGCTCCCCGCGACCGCGAGCCAGCCGCTACCACCAACCAACCAAAACGACACGACGATCAGCGCCGCGTCGCCGACCACCGCCTACGTAACCGCACCCGCCCGCCGTGGCAGCGACATCTACGTAACGGACGACGGCGGCCGCGAGTGGCGGCGCATTCCAGCCCAGTGCGGGGATGGGAGCACCACGCTCGGAGCCACGGTCACCGGCGCCGGCGCGCTGTGGCAGGTCTGCAGTCGCGGCAACAGCGCCGTCGTCCTGCGCACGACCAACGATGGTGGAAGCTGGAGCCGTGTGCGGCTCCCGTTCGTCCTGGCGTACTGGTTCGAACCGGTCAGCACCGAGGTCGCGTGGGCAGCGGATGTCCACGGGACGATCTACCGGACCGGGAACGGCGGTGCCAGCTGGCAGCCGGTCTGGCACACAGGCGGGCCGCACGGACGATCCACCCCCGGTTTCAGCCCCGTCCTGTCGGCCCAGACAGGCGACGACGCGTCGGTCCTGGTGCAGCTGACCCACGGGCCGATCTCGCGCGACCAGGTACCGCACTCGACCAATCTCGTTCTCTACCGCACCACCGATGCCGGCCGAAGCTGGCAGCCAACCGTCGTCAAGCTGCCGCCTGGCTGACTCTACGCTGCCAAGGCGAAGGTCGACCAGTGCGCGAGCGTGTACCGCCGGGGCGCCGGAGCCGACGGTCCGCAGCAATCGCTACCAGGTCGCCGAGCTGCCGTCCGGCGAGCCAACCATCCTCGTCATGAAGTAACCGCCCTCGCTTGGCGTCCCGGGTCTTCAGACCCAGCGAGACAAGCGATTCAGACTTCGGCTGTGTCGCCTCAGCAGCCGCGTGAGGCTGGGTGCCGCCTCACGCCGCGGCCTGGCTGAAGCAGAAGTCGGGATGTCTGGCGGCGGGCTGTCGACATCGCCGGACCTGAACGAGTCCTTCCTGAGGGAAGCTCTCATCGGTTGATGCTGTGGTGGTAACGCTCCGCTGGGAGCGGCAACGTATGCAGTGGATGAGCTCAGAGCCCGACGCAAGTGTGTTGAGGCGCTCGATTGATGAGCCGGATTGCTTTGCGCTGCTGTTTGACCGCCATTTCGCCCGGGTGCACCGGTATTTGCGCCGCCGGCTGGGTGATGAGCTGGCGGGCGAGCTGGCGGCGGAGACGTTTTTGCAGGCCTTCCGCTCGCGGCGGCGCTTTATCGGTGACGGGGCGTCGGTGCTCGCGTGGCTGTATGGGATCGCCACCAATCTGGTGCGGATGAATCACCGCACCGAGGAGCGGCGGCTGCGGGCCTACGCCCGGGCCGCGGCGGGCCTGAGCGGATATGAGCCCACGATCGCCGTCGAGGACCGGCTCGATGCCCAGGCGCTCGGGCCGGCGCTGGCGCTGGCGCTGTCCGGCCTCTCGCCGGCCCTGCGTGAGGTGCTGGTGCTGCACGCCTGGGCCGAGCTCTCGCACGAGGAGATCGCGCAGGCGCTGGGCTGCTCGAGCGCGGCCGTACGCACCCGCCTGAGCCGCGCCCGCAGCCAGCTCGCGGCCGGGTTGGGCACGACGCCGATCACGACAGAGGTGAACGAACCATGAACGAGCTCGACGAACTGCTCGGGCGCCTTGGCAACGAGCTCGACGACGGTCTTGACGCGGCCGCAGCGCGCGCGGCCGAGCAGGCCCGGCCACTGCTGATCGGCGCGATCCACGTCGAGTCGCCCAGTGCCGGCGGGCGCCGCCGCCGCCGCGGGTCTGTGCGCCTGGGCGGCAATGGCCGCTGGTCTGGCCTGCTGGCAGTCGCCCTGACCGTGGCCGTGACGCTGGTGGTGGTCGCCGTCGTGCTGCGCAATGGCGGACACCGCGCCTCGAGCAGCGCGGCGGTGCCCAACGTGCTGCCGTTCGGGAACAGCCTGAACCCGTCGGGCCCGACCGGCGTGATTGCCTCAAGCGTCCGGCTTGCGGTCGTCGTCTCTGACCCTGAGGGCAGTGGTCCTGCGTGGGGGATGAAGACCTACCGCGTGAAGGGTGACATGACCTGCTTTCAGGTCGGGCGCGAGCAGTCTGGACGGATCGGGGCGGTCGGCGCCTACGGCTCGTTTGGCAACGACGGCCGCTTTCATCCGTTTACGTTCTCTGACGTTGGCTTTGGGACCTGCGTGCCCAACGATGCTCATCAGCACGCGTTTGACAATGTCGCCTACGCCAACGCCCCCGCGAGCGCCTCCGGCGAGCCGTGCCCGACCTTCGCCCGGGGCTTTCCCCCGCACATGCCCGCGAGCCTCAAGGCGAGGCTGAGCGCGCAGCGCCACGCCGCCGACTGCGAGCCGCGCAACCAGCGACTGGTTGCCTTCGGGCTGCTCGGACCCGACGCCACCTCGGTCACCTACCGCACCGCCCACGGCACCGCCACCACACCGACCCACGGCCCGGACGGCGCGTACCTGATCGTCGAACCGGTGAACCCGGCGATCTGCGGCACCCAGTGCGGATACTCCGGCGGCGGCGGTAGCACCGCGATGCGCCTCCCGATCGGCCTGATTCAGACGATCACCTACCGCGACGCACCCACCTGTCACGGCCCGCCGCTGACCAATAACGGCGCGACACTGCTGCGCTTCGACCACTGCCGCGACGTCGGCTACGTCGCCCCGCACCATCCCAAGGTGACCGAGGCCGACGTCGCCTCGCCCGTCCGCGTCCAGCCGATACCGGCGCGCCACTACTGCACCCACAAGGGGATCTATCGGCCAAACGTGCTGCGCATCCCCTGCGACGGCCGCGTCCCGCACGGTTACGTCCGGATCGCCGGCGGCGGGTCGCAGCTGATGGTCTACATCAGCTGGATCGCGCGACAGCCGGTCACCAACGGAAACAACAGCACCTACTCAATCCAGGTCACCAACCCGCGCCGATGCGGCGGCGGCGAACAGGGCAACAGCAGCACACAGAGCCTGATCCGTGCCGGCACCCGGATCATCCGCGACGTCGAGGTTCCAAGCCGCTGCGCCGGCACCTATCGGGGCGCGGTCGTCTACGAGCCCAGCCTCGGCCCGGGCGGCCAAGCAGGCGCGGGCCTGCCAGAGCCCGGCCCGGGCACATATCTCGTCGGACGCTTCTCGATCGTGGTGCGGTGAACGGGCTCACACCGACATCGCCGTTTCGCCGGGACACAGCGCGGAAGGCGTGCGCCCAACCTCCTCAAACGTCCCGGCTCAAAGGCAGGAGCTGGAAGTCGACCATTCTCGATGACAACACCCCAGACGAGCCAACCAGACCGCCGCATCGCCTCCCA
>CAVWOK010000012.1:0-35914 GCA_963756585.1 uncultured Solirubrobacterales bacterium
CCAGGCCGTCACGACAGGCTTAACTCCCCGCCACAAGCCCAAGCACCGCTTCGCCGTGCCGCTCGACGAAAGCGGGGCCCACCCCCTTGATCGTCGCGAGTTGGTCCAATGAGCTCGGCCGCAGGGCGGCGATCGACTCGAGCGTGCTGTTGTGCGCGACGGTGTAGGCGGGCTTGCCGTTGCTGGTGCGAGCGCGCCACTCCCGCAGGGCCTCAAACAGCGCTATCCCCGCCTGATCGAGCTCCGCGGACGCTTCGGTCCGGGTGCGCTCGGCGCGTTTCGCGGGTGTGAGCGTCATGGGGTCGGGGAGACCGATCGTGTCCGGATCACACACGTCGCAGCAGCGTCCCGCGGGCGCACCCGGTCGGCCGTCGCCGAAGTGGTCGAGCAGCGTGCGGCGCCGGCACTCGCCTGAGGCCGAGCTGAACGACTCGACCGCCCGGAACGCACGCCAGGCGCGATCGCGCGCCGCTCGGCAGATCGAGTCAACTGCGCGAGCACCTGGTGAGCCGGTGAACGTCACCTGCAGCCGACCTCCCCAAGCGGGCTCGAGCGCGCATAGCCGCGCGCGCTCGGCGACCCCAAGCATGATCCGGTCGCGATCGGAGCGGGGCGTTTCGATGACCGCGGTCGCGCCCTCCGACGAGGCCTTCAGGCTCCGTACGTAGGCGAGCACATCGTCGGGCTCGACAGCGTCGCCCGTGATGAAGTTGATCAGCCGGCCCAAGTCGGCACGGCTCGCCAGCAGGATCGCGCGCGCGGGCTCGCCGTCGCGGCCGCCTCGGCCTACCTCCTGGTAGTAGGCCTCGACGCTCTTGGGGATCGCCCAGTGGACGACCGCGCGGACGTCGGCCTTGTCCACGCCCATCCCGAATGCGTTGGTGGCGACCACGATCTCGGCGTCGCCCTCCATGAAGCGGTGCTGGGCCGAGGCGCGCTCGTCCGCCGGCATCCCGGCGTGGTAGCCGACGGCCAGTAATCCCTCAGACCGCAGTCGCTCGGTCACCTCCTCCACGTCACGGCGGGTGCCGCAGTAGACGATTGCCGGCCGATTGGCCGGGTCCGACAGCGCGAGCGAGAGCAGCATGTGCTTGCGCGCCTTGGACCCCGTCCCTTCGAGCGCGATCACGTCAAACGACAGGTTCGGCCGGTCGAAGCCGGCGCGCATCACGTGCGGGTCGCGAAGGCCGAGTCGGGCGCGGATCTCCTCCGCCACCTGCTCGGTCGCGGTCGCGGTGCAAGCCATCACGGCGGAGGCACCCAGCCGCTCGATCACGCCGCGGAGGCGCAGATAGTCAGGCCGGAAGTCATGGCCCCACTCCGAGACGCAATGGGCCTCATCCACTGCAAACAGGTCCACATCCCGTTGCGCCAGCGCCTCCAGGAACTGGGGTGAGGCGAACCGTTCGGGGGAGCACAAAACGATGCGCGCGCGGCCGCCACGCACGTCCGCCACTGCGCGAGCGGCGGCGCCGGCCTCCATCCCCGAGGCGATCATCGCGGCCGGGTGTCCACCGAGCACCAGCCGCCGGTACTGGTCTGCCATCAGCGCGATCAGCGGTGAGACCACGACTGTCAGCGCATCCGAGGCGATGCCGGGCAGCTGATAGCAGAGGCTCTTGCCACCGCCCGTGGGCATCACCACGAGGCTGTCGCGACCGGCGAGCGCCGCCCCGACCGTCTCGCGCTGTCCGGGGCGGAACTCATCCAGACCAAACCAGGCGAGCAGCGCGTCCGGATCTCGCGGCCCTTCGTAGCGGCGCTCCGGCGGAGCGTCGACGTCAATCCGGTCCAAGCCCTGGAGCGCGAGCTGGGCGGCGCTGTCATCACTGACGCTCGCCCGTGGTGCGAGGGCCGCCCGGGCGGATGCCACCGCACGCGCCGCACCGGCCGCCTCGGAGCGCTCCCCATCCGGGAGTGAGCGCCACAGCGCCCGCAGCGCGTCGAGCTCCTCCTCCAGCCCCGGGTCGCTCGGGTTGGACTCGATCTGCTCTACCAGCGAGCGCGCCCGGGTGCAGAAGTCGCTCATCCGGTGCCAGCGTAGGCGCCTGCGTGGACAGCTAGACCAATTTGTTGCACGCCTGTCACGCGGTGGCGCGCTCGTCCCCCCGCGCCAGACCGACCCGACCTACCGGGCAGCAGCCGGCTGCCGCGCCGACCGCGCCTGCTTGCGCCGGGCGATCCCATCCAGCACCACCTTGCGCAGCCTGACCGCGTGTGGCGTGACTTCGACGGCCTCGTCGACGCGGAGGAACTCGAGCGCCTGGTCGAGTGAGAGCTCGCGCTTGGGCACCAGCCTCACGAGCTCGTCCGCGGTCGAGGAACGCATGTTGGTCAGATGCTTTTCCTTAGTCGCGTTGACGTCGAGATCCTCCGCGCGCGAGCTCTCGCCGATGATCATCCCCTCGTAGACCTCGTCGCCGGGCGCGACGAACAGCGTTCCTCGCTCCTGGAGCTTGAACAGGGCGAACGCCGCGACGGTGCCGCGCCTGTCGGCGACCAGCGAACCGGTCGGTCGGGTGCGCAGCTCACCCTGCCACGGCTCCCAGCGGTCGAACACGTGGTGCACGAGGCCGGTGCCCCGGGTCTCGGTGAGGAACTCTGTGCGGAACCCGATCAGCCCCCGCGCGGGGACCAGGTACTCCATCCGTACCCAGCCGGTTCCGTGGTTGACCATCTGCTCCATACGTCCCTTGCGCATCGCGAGCATCTGCGTGATCACACCCACGTAGTCCTCGGGTACGTCGACGCTCATCCGCTCGATCGGCTCGCACAGCTTCCCGTCCACCTGCCGGGTGACGACCTGGGGATTGCCGACCGTCAGTTCGAACCCCTCGCGGCGCATCAGCTCGACCAACACCGAGAGCGCCAGCTCGCCGCGGCCCTGGACCTCCCATGCCTCGGAGCGGTCGGTCTCGAGGACCCGGAGCGAGACGTTCCCGACGAGCTCGCGAACGAGGCGGTCCTTGACCTGGCTGGCGGTCAGCCTGTCGCCGTCCTGCCCGGCCAAAGGAGAGGTGTTGATCCCGACCGTGACCGACAGCGACGGCTCGTCCACGGTGATCACCGGCAGCGGTCGCGGATCATCTGCGGCGGCCAGCGTCTCGCCGATCATAATCTCTGGGATCCCGGCGACCCAGATGATCTCACCGGCTGCGGCCTCCTCGGCCTCGACGAGATCAAGCGCCTCGGTCACGTACAGCTGGCCGACCTTCACGGGCTCGATCTGCCCGTCCGTGCGGCACCAGGCGACCATCTCGCCCCGGCGGATCTTGCCGTGGCGCACGCGACAGATCGCGAGCCGCCCGACGTACGGGGAGGCGTCGAGGTTGGTGACGTGCGCCTGGAGCGGATGGGCCGGGTCGTACTCGGGAGCGGGAATATGCGAGAGCAGCAGGTCCAGCAGCGGCCCGAGGTCGGTCCCCGGAGTCGACGGGTCAAGCGAGGCCTGACCTTTCTTTGCGTTGGTGTAGACGATCGGGAACTCGATCTGCGTCTCATCAGCGTCGAGGTCCAGGAAAAGCTCATAGACCTCGTCGACGACCTCGGCGATGCGCGCGTCGAGCCGGTCCACCTTGTTGACGACGAGGATCACCGGCAGCCGGGCCTCGAGCGCCTTACGGAGCACGAACCGCGTCTGCGGCAGCGGTCCCTCACTCGCGTCGACCAGCAGCAGCACGCCGTCGACCATCGTCAAACCGCGCTCCACCTCTCCCCCGAAGTCGGCGTGCCCTGGCGTATCGACGATGTTCAGCTTGACCCCGCCGTAGTAAACGGCCGTGTTCTTGGCGAGGATCGTGATCCCCTTCTCTCGCTCCAGATCCATCGAGTCAAGCACCCGGTCCGCGACATCCTGGCCAGCCCGAAACGCCCCGGACTGCCACAGCAGAGCATCGACCAGGGTCGTCTTGCCATGATCGACGTGGGCGATGATTCCGATGTTGCGGATGTCATTACGCGTGGCCATCGGTTAGTGACGATAGACACGGCCAGGATCCTTTCGCGTGACCACAGGTAGCCGATCGGGTAGTAGTGATCATCGCCGCAACGAGCAGCCCAGCCTCCGGCCAGCGCCGGCGCCCCACCCTTTCTGAGCTGAAGCCAACCCAGCACGAGATCGTGCTCCATGGCCACCGGGTCAGCTACCGGACGGCCGGAGACGGCGGTCCCGTGGTGTTGCTGATTCACGGAATCGTGGGGTGTGCCAAGCAGTGGGACCAAGTGGTTCCGCTGCTGGCCGAGCGGTACACGGTCGTCGCCCCCGACCTACTGGGACACGGGCACTCCGCGAAGCCGCGAGGCCGACTACTCGCTCGGCGCGTACGCCGCCAGCGTGCGCGACCTGCTCGTTGCGCTCGGGCACCGGCGCGCCACCGTGGTCGGGCATTCGCTGGGCGGCGGGGTGGCGATGCAGTTCGCGTACGAGTACCCCCCGTTCGCCGAGCGGCTGGTGCTGGTCTCGAGCGGTGGCCTCGGTCGCGAGGTCCATCTAATGCTCCGGGCCGCGACGCTGCCCGGCTCGGAGGTCGTGCTCCCACTGATCGCCCACGAGCGTCTCCACGGAGTCGCCGGCGCGCTTGGCGGCCTGCTTGGCAGATTGGGGTTGCAGGCTGGCACCGACCTGGCGGAGATGGCGCGCGGCTATGGGTCGCTGGCAGACGCCGGCGCTCGGCAAGCGTTCATCCACAGCCTGCGCGCGGTGCTCGACATCGGCGGGCAGCGCGTAAGCGCGACCGACCGGCTGTACCTCGCGGCACTGCTTCCCTCCCTGATCATTTGGGGTGGCCAAGATCCCTTGATCCCAGTCGAGCACGCCACCGTAGCGAACCGCGGGCTCCCCAACAGCCGCCTCGAGGTCTTCGAGGACGCAGGTCACTTTCCCCAGCTGCATGACCCGGTGCGCTTCGCCCACACGCTGATCGACTTCATCGAATCGAGCGAGCCGACGCAGATGGAGTTCACCGATACCGACTTCGAGCACATGCGGGAGCTACTGCTTCGCGGCTCCTCATAACCGCGCCGAGGACTCAGGGGGGCCGTTCGCAGGCCTCGAAACCGAAACCGTCGGGGTGGTGCAACGAACGGTTCCACCAGGTGGCGGCCGCGGATCTGTCCGAAGCTGGCACTCTCGTCGCCCCGCTAGGCTCGGTTGATGAGTACGAAGCCCGACGAACAGCAGTCGGAGGCGGGAAAGGTGCCTACCGGACGGCTCGCGCGGACAGCGCGGGTCGGTGGCCTGGTGACGGGGCAGGGGCTGCGGTGGGCCGGGATGCGAACCGCTAATCGGGTCCGGACGCCCGAGCGGGCCGCCGCCGCGCAAGGCGAGCGGACCGCGGCGCTGGTCCAGCAGCTCGTTGACCAGCTTGGGCAGATGCGCGGGGCGGCGATGAAGGTTGGCCAGATGATCTCGATGGTCGAGTTCGACGGCCTCCCCGAGGACCAGCAGGACGAGCTGCAACGCAGCCTCGCCGGGCTCCGCGACGACGTCCCGCCCATGCCGTTCGCGCGCCTCGAAAAGCTGATGCGCCACGAGTCCGGCGGGCCGCTCAAGGACGCGTTCTCCGACTTCGACGAGCGTGCGTTCGCGGCGGCCTCGATCGGCCAGGTCCATCGCGCGGTCACCACCGACGGCGACGAGGTCGCGGTGAAGATCCAGTACCCGGGAGTCGCGGAGGCGGTCGAGACCGACCTGCGCAACGCGACGCTGCTGCTGCCGCTCGTCAAGCGGCTCGCCCCGGGGCTGGACGCGAAGGCGCTCGCCGCGGAGATGCGCGAGCGGATCGGAGAGGAGCTCGATTACGAGCTCGAGGCTCAGAACCAGCGCCGGATCGAGCGGCTGGTGGGGAGACATCCGTTCCTGCGCGTGCCCCGGATCCGCACGGACCTCTCGACCCGGCGCGTGCTCGTGTCCGAGTACGTCGAGGGGGAACGCTTCGAGGCCGTCCGCCGGGCGGACGAGGCGCAACGCGACCGCTACGGCGAGATCGTCTTCCGGTTCTACTTCGGCCTCCTGTATCGCGATCGGATCGCGCTCGGAGACCCTCACCCGGGTAACTACCTGCTCTGCCCCGATGGCCGGGTCTGCTTCCTGGACTTCGGCCTATTGCGCGACGTCGACGCCCCCCGCGTCGCAGGCGAGCGGGCGATCGCGCTCGCCGTCCGCGACCGGGATGCGGAGGCGCTGAAGGCGGCCCTGCTCGCAGCCGGCTATCTTCCCGCCAGCCGGGCCGACGCGGTCGACGTCGACTTCGTGCTAAGGCTGATGCGAATGGCGATCAAGTGGTACGCCGTGCCGGGACAGCGCCGCTTCTCACCCGAGCACGCCCGCCGCGGCCGAGATCGTGAGCGTTCAGACAGCGAGCAGCGGGCCGCTGCGAGGACGCAGGTCAACCGGTTCACCCTGCCGCCAGAATCGATCCTGATCCGGCGGATGCACGGCATCGTCGCCGTCGTTCTGGAGCAACTCCGGGCAGGCGCCGACTGGGGTGCCATCGCCGGTGAGTACCTGCACGAGGAGCCACCCACGACGCCGCTGGGGAAGGCCGAAGCCGACTTCTTCGCACGCCGCGGCCTGACGACCGGCGTCCGCCTGGAGGCCGTCAGCTAGGCATTTCGCATCCTCGCTAGCGGAGTCACCGTCACCGTCAGCGCGGGCTCTCCACGGCGGGGCAGGCTGACCGCGGCCCCGGAAACTCGGCTTCTCGTTCGAGCCTGCGGCATCGGCCCGTGACCACGAGGGTCCGCCCGACGCGGGTCTTGCCGCAAAAAGGAGCACCCAGCCGCGGCTGCGGGGAGGCCCGGCGCAGCGTAGGGCGGCGAACCGGACCAACCGCGAGCCGGCTGCGGTACCAACTGCACCGCGCGTCCGCGACAGCTGATCGAGACGCCACGCAGCAAGAACGCCACCTGCCGAACGCGCCGTAGCCGCTTCGGCGACCAGCGACGCGCAGCGCAACGAACGGCTGCTGCACCGTACCGTGACCGCATGTCGGCGAGGCAGCGCCAGAGTCGGCCGCCAGAGCTCGAAACCGGGAGGGTGGAGTCAAGTCCTCGGGCGCATCGGACCAAGGATGATCGAACCTGTCCGGTCTAGACCGACGTTGGTCTTGATGATATAGAGCACTCACGGCTCGATCCACTCTGACATCTAAGCCGCGTGCAGCGCGGTTGTCTGGTCCGCGGTTTGGTCGAATCGCCGCTGAGCTACGCGACCGCATCGGGGCGGGCGAGCTGGCCGCGCACGAACGGCTGCCTTCAGAGCGCGAGCTGAGCCGCAACTATGGCGTCGCGCGCATGACGGTGCGCCAGGCGCTCGCGGAGCTCGAGCGCGAGGGCCTCGTGTATACACGCCCTGGGATGGGCACGTTCGTGTCCGAGCCGCGCATTGGCGTGAGTATCGGCAGCGTGTCCGGTGAGCTGTCGAGCGCCGGGGGACAGCCCGGTGCTCGGCTCTTGCGCGTGGAGCGGTCTCAGCCGACGTCGCTTGTGGCGCAGGCGCTAGGTCTCGAGGCCGACGAGGAGGTTCTCACCACTGTGCGGCTCCGCTATGCCGACCGTCAGCCGTTGGCGATCGAAACCAGCTATTGGTCACAGGCGCTGATGCCGGGCCTGTTCGAGAATCTCACGGAGGGCTCGCTGTGGACACTTGCCCGCGAGCGATACGGGCTGTTGGCTACGCGTGTTGAGGCCAAGCTCGAGACAATCGAGCTTGATCAGCGATCGAGTGAGCGGCTCGGGGTCAGCGTCGGGTCGGCCGCCTTTCTCCTGAGCCGCTGGACCTATGATCAGCGAGGACGCTGCTTCGAGTTCGCGCGCGATGTCTATCGCGGGGACCGGACGGCTTTTAGCATTCACCAGCTGGTGCCGAGGGCTGGCGTGGGCGGGCTGTTGCTCGTCACCGAGTGAGATGCTGTCCGCGCGAGGTTGCGGTTGCGCGTCGACGATCGGCGCTGTATGCTCGCCGATGGCTGGTCTAGACCGCCAGGAAGGATGCCCCCTGTCAGAGTTGGATCCGTCTGTGCACGCTGCCGAGGTACCGCACGCGTCTCTGGCCGCATCGGTCGCGGTAAACGCGGCTGCCGTCACACAAGCGGCGAGGAGGATCTCCGGCCGCATCAACCGCACTCCGGTTGTCACCAACGCAACGCTCGACGAGCTGGCCCGTGCGCGCGTGTTCGTCAAGGTCGAGCCACTCCAACGAAGCGGCTCGTTCAAGGCCCGCGGCGCGTTTAACCGGCTGCTGCAGCTCGGCGAGGGCCAGCGGCGGGAGGGGGTCGTCGCCTACTCGTCGGGTAACCACGGCGCCGCTGTCGCCCTGGCGGCTGCCGATCTCGACATTCCCGCTGTGATTGTCGTACCGCGGTCTGCACCCGAACTCAAGCTCGAGCAGATCAGTGCGCTTGGCGCGGAGCTGCGCTGGTATGACCCTGCGCGTGAGGATCGTGCCGCAGTGGCGGCGCGGCTCGCAGCCGAGCGGGGCTTGACGCTGATCGCGCCCTACGACGATCACGAGGTGATGGCGGGGCAGGGAACGCTTGCACTCGAGCTGATCGAGGACGCTGGCACGCTCGATGTTCTCTTGGTGCCGATTGGCGGGGGCGGGCTCCTCGCGGGCGTCGGCACGATCGCGCGGGCGCTGTGCCCAGAGGTCCGCTTGATCGGCGTCGAGCCGGTCGCCGGCGATGACACCGCGCGTTCGCTGGCCGCGGGTCGGCGCGTGCGCCTGGAGGCGCCGCCTGAGACGATCGCCGACGGGCTGCGCACGCAGGAGCCGGGCACCCTCACCTTCCCGGTCAACGTTGGGCTGCTCGAGCGCGTCGTGACGGTCGACGATGACGCAATCGTGGAGGCGATGCACTTCTGTTTCGAGCGCTTGAAGGTTGTCGTCGAGCCGAGCGGCGCAGTCGCGATCGCGGCCCTCCTAGCGGGGCGGATGCAGGCACCCGGCGCGCGCATCGGGATTGTCCTGTCGGGAGGCAACGTCGATGCCAGCCGCTTTGCGGCGCTACTTGAGACCGCGCGCCCCGTGAGGCTGCCGTTCGCCTCGGCTCAAAGAAGTGGCGTCGCGGCGAAGCCAATCGGCCCTAAAGCCACCGAGCGCAGTCGCGGAGGCCAGGCCAGAAAACGAGATACGCGGGCGCAGGCCCGATCAGGAGGGAGAGAGAAGTGCACAGCAAGTGGATCAGGAGCCTGACCGCCGCGATCATCTCGGCGCTCGCAGTGGCGGCCTGCGGAGGCTCATCGAGTTCGAGTCCGAGTACGACATCGAACGCTGGGTCGCCGACGAAAGGGGGTGATCTTGTGTTCGCGCGTACGGCTGACATCCTCTCGCTCGATCCGACGAATATGACCGACAACGAGAGCATCTGGACGGCGGAGACGATTTACGAGACGCTGTACGCGGCCACGCCGGATGGCAAGCACCTCAAGCCGTGGCTGGCCACGGGTTACACACTGTCGCCCAACCACCTGGTCTGGACGTTCCATCTGCGCCATGGGGTGCGCTTCCAGAACGGAAAGCCGATGACTTCCGGGGACGTGAAGTTCTCGATCGCACGGGTGTCAGCCAAGGCCTCGAACCCGTTTGCGTTCATCGATGCGGCGATCAAATCGATCCAGACGCCCAACCCCTACACAGTTGTCATCACCACCAAGTATCCGTGGGCGCCGCTGCTGGCGGACGTGGCGCTGTTCGCCAACTCGATCATCCCCAACAACTACGGCGGTGTCAGCGAGCACACCTTCTTTCAGCACCCGGTCGGCACCGGACCCTTCCGACTCCAGTCCTGGCAGAAGGGCAATCAGATCGTGCTGGTGCGCAATCCATACTACTGGCAGAAGGGCAAGCCCTATTTGAACCAGGTCACCTTCACCGACGTGCCCAACGACAACACCCGGGGGCTGCAGCTCCGCGGCGGTCAGGCGGACGTCAACGAGTTCCCGCCGTTTTCGTCGATCTCGCAGCTGCGCTCGACCACGGGGACCACAGTCTCGCTGTTTCCGTCGAGCCGCACCGACTTCCTCGAGTTCAACGAATCCCACGCGCCGTTTGCGAACGTGCACGTTCGTCGGGCGATCGCGTTCGCGCTCAACCGCGATCAGATGGTCAAGACGGTGCTATTTGGCAACGGCAAGGCCGCCAACTCGTTCCTCAGCCCCGCGCTCTGGGCATGGGATCCCAAAGTTTCGGTGCCGAACTACGATCTCGCGCAGGCCAAGGCTGAGCTGGCCAAATCGCAGGTCCCTCACGGCTTCTCCACGACGCTCCTGGTGGGCTCGGGTGTCTCGAATGAGGAGTCCCTGGGGGCGCTCGTTCAGTCCGACCTGGCGCCGCTCGGAATCAAGGTAACCCTGCGCCCTGTCGATCCCAACAGCGAGTACACCGACATCCAGAACGGTCAGTATGACATGGCCTTCAACTACGACACCACGGATATCATCGACCCCGATGAGTTGGTGAGCTTCTCGGCGATGGGCGGGACTACCGGCCAGAAGACGCGTGCTCTCTTCACCAACTACAACGACCCCCAGATCGACACTTGGGCGGAGCAGGCCGAGCGGAATTTCAGCCAGAGCGCGCGCCAGGCTCTGTACGACAAGATTCAAGCGAAGATGGTGTCCGACGTGCCACTGGTGCCGCTCTACTACTCGCCTTTTGCCTACGCCTACTCGTCGAAGGTTGGCGGGCTGCAGATCTATCCGACCGGCAACTATCACCTGGAGAACGTCTGGCTGTCGCACTGAGTCCACATTCGGGTCGCGATCTCGAAGAAAGGCGCGCGTAGTGCTCACCCGGTACGTGGGACGACGGCTTGTGCTGCTGGTGCCGGTCGTGCTCGGCGTGACACTGCTGGTGTTCTTTAGCATCCACTTGGTCCCGGGCGATCCGGCCCGGACGTTTTTGGGCGATCGGGCCACGCCGACCGCCGTCGCGGCCCTGCACCGCGAGTGGGGGCTGGACAAGCCGATCCCGGTGCAGTACTGGCTGTTTCTCAAGCGCCTGTTCCACGGGAACTTGGGCCAGTCGCTGTTCTACCAGGCGTCAACGACCAGCCTGCTGGCAAGCCACCTGCCGGTCACTTTGCTTTTGCTGCTTTACGGCGCGGTGGGTGCGGTGCTGATCGCACTGCCGCTCGCCGTGCTGGCGGCACTCCGCCCCGACGGGATCGCTGATCAACTGGTCCGCGCGGTCGGGGTCGTTGGGATCGGGATGCCTAGCTTCTGGGTGGGCACGATGTTGATCCTGCTCTTCGCCCTCGATCTCAGCGTCTTCCCGGTCGCCGGCTATGGCCAGACGCTCGGCCAGCACCTGAAATCGCTTGTGTTGCCGGGACTGACGGTGGCACTGTCGATCGCGCCGATGCTCGTTCGCAGCGTGCGCCAGGGGATGATCGAGGCGCTCAACTCCGACTACGTCGCGTTCGCGCGAGCGAAAGGCGCGAGCGGTGCGACGGTGCTGCTCCGCTACGGCCTGCGCAACGCGGCGATCCCGGCGGTGAGCGTCCTCGGCGTGAACATCGGGTTCCTGGTCGGTGGAACACTCGTGGTGGAGAACGTGTTTGCGCTGCCGGGGCTTGGGACCCTGATGGTGCAGTCGATTCTCAGTCGCGACTTCCCGGTCGTGCAGGGGATCACGCTCGTGTTCGCGCTGATCGTCGTGCTCGTGTACCTGCTGACCGATGTCGCCTACGCGCTTCTTGACCCCAGGGTCAGGCTCACGTGAGCACGCCGACGATTGACCTGGTTCCGGTCGCACCCGCGACCGGCGCCGCCCGACGCCGGCGGTTGCCGCCGAGCCTGATCGCGGGCATGATCATCCTCGGGATCATCATCGGGCTGGCGCTGGCTGCGCCGCTGCTGACCTCTTACAGCCCAACGGAGATCACCGGCCAGATCCTCGCGGGACCGAGCTCGCGGCATCCGCTGGGCACCGATCAGCTCGGCCGCGACGTGTGGTCGCGGTTGCTCTATGGGGCGCGCGTCGACCTTCGGGTCGCGTTCCTAGCGGTTCTGGCGCCGTTTACGATCGGCACCGTCATCGGGGCGCTCGCTGGGTACTTCGGCGGCTGGCTGGACGCCGTAATCATGCGGATTGCGGACGTGGTGGTCGCGTTTCCGTTCTACGTGTTGGTTTTGCTGCTGGTGTTCGTCCTGGGCCCGGGAACACGTAGCATCATCATCGCGATCACCGCCGTCAGCTGGGTGTCCTATACGAGGATCGTGCGCGGCGAGACGCTTGTGGCCAAAAGCCAGGAGTACGTGCTCGCCGCCAAGGTCGAAGGCCTAAGCGACCGGCGCGTAATCGGCCGCCACATCCTGCCCAACGTCGTCACGCAGGCGATCGTCTTCGCCATGTCCGACATCGTGCTCGACCTGCTGGCGATCGTCACGCTCGGCTATCTTGGGCTCGGGATCGCGCCCCCGGCACCCGATTGGGGGGACATGATGGCTACCGGCCAGCAGTTCCTATCAACCCACTGGATGCTCACCACGATCCCCGGGATCGCGGTGGTCCTCACCGGCCTCGGGTTGTCGCTGCTTGGCGACGGCCTGGCCGACGCGCTGAGGCCCGAGTGAGCGCGATGGCGACGCCGTTGCTCGAGGTCGAGGATCTTCGCGTCTCGGTAAGGGGCCCTAGCGGGCGTGTGGATGCTGTCGACGGCGTGTCCTTCCAGGTCGGCGCTGGCGAGGCCGTCGGACTGGTTGGCGAGTCGGGCAGCGGCAAGAGCCTGACGCTGCGCGCGATCCTGGGCCTGCTGCCGCCGGCTGTCAGGATCTCCGGCGGGAGCGTGCGCTTCGAGGGAACGGACCTCGCTGGGGCCGGCGCGAGAGTGCTTAGGCAGGTGCGCGGTGGCGCAATCTCGATGATCTTTCAGGAGCCGATGACGGCGCTGAACCCGGTCGTGCGCGTCGGCACGCAAATTGTCGATGGCGCCCGCCACCGGCAGGGTTGGAGCCCGTCCCGAGCGCGTGAGGAAATGTTTCGCCTGGCGCGTGAGATGGGGATCCCCGACGCTCAGGCGGTGCTCGACCTCTACCCCCACGAGCTCTCGGGAGGGCTGCGGCAGCGCGTCATGATCGCCGCCGCGTTGGCGAACCACCCGCGGCTGCTGCTGTGCGACGAGCCGACGACGGCGCTCGACGTCACGATCCAGGATCAGATCATCAAGCTGCTAGCACAACTGCGTGACGAGCTTGCGATGAGCGTGCTGTACGTGACCCACGATCTGGCGGTCGTCGCGCAGCTTTGCCGGCGCGTCGAGGTGATGTACTCGGGCAAGATCCTCGAGCGTGGGCGCGCCGAGTCGATCTTTCGCGCGCCCCGCCACCCTTACACGCTCGGGCTGCTGCATGCCACGCCTGACATGGATAGCCGCGAGCAGCTACAGGCGATCCCGGGCTCTGCACCGAATGTTTTCGAGCGTCCCGCTGGCTGCCCGTTTCACCCCCGCTGCCCGATCGCCCAGGCCGACTGCCGGTCAGGCGATTTCCCGCTGCGAACCGTGGGTGAGGACCACGCCACAGCCTGCATTCATCCCGAACTCTGCGACGTCAAGAGCGAGGCGTACTCGGTGGGCTGATGGGCCAGAGCCTGCTCGAGATGTCAGAGATCTCGGTGGTGTTCCGCCGCCGACGAGGCGCCCCTGAGATCCACGCCGTCGACCGCGTCACCCTCGGGGTGGGGACCGGAGAGATCGTGGGCCTGGTCGGCGAGTCGGGTTCCGGCAAGTCGACGCTCGCTCGGTTGATCGTCGGGATCAACGAGCCGGCAGGGGGATCAATGCGCTTCGATGGGGCGCCGCTGCAGGTGACGGGGCGACCGTCCGAGCTGCGACGGCGCATCCAGATGGTCTTCCAGGACCCGTTCTCCTCGTTGAATCCACGGATGAGCGTGCGCCAGCACCTGGCGGAGCTGCTTCGGGTGCACCGTCTTGTGCCGCGCGAGCGGATCGGCGCGCGCTGCGAGGAGCTGCTCGAGATGGTGCACCTGCCGGCTGGGCTGCTCGATGCGCGTCCCCGCAGCATGTCAGGCGGACAGCGCCAGCGCGTCGCGATCGCACGCGCGCTCGCGCTCGAGCCCGATCTGTTGGTCGCCGACGAGCCGGTCTCCGCGCTGGATGTCTCCGTCCAGGCAGGAATCATCTCCCTGTTCGCAGAGCTGCGGGGAGAGCTCGGGCTCGCGATCCTGTTCATCGCACACGACCTAGCGGTCGTGCGGCACCTTTGCGACCGCGTCGCGGTCATGTACATGGGACGAATCGTTGAGCGCGGCGACACCGAGAACGTGTTCGCAGATCCGCGTCACCCGTACACGCGCGGGCTCCTGCGAGCGATCCCCCATGTCCGCTCCGCTCCGCTCAGCGCCACGACCGCAGTGCGCGGAGAGCCCCCGAGCATCACAAGGCTGCCTAGCGGCTGCCGCTTCCGCTCGCGCTGCCCGCTCGCAGTCGAGCGATGTGAGCTTCACGAGCCGGAGCTGATCGGCGTCGACGGACAGGCGCACAGCCAGCACCTCGCAGCCTGCCACTTCGCGCGAGAGCGCGAGACACTCGAGCGGTGACCCCCAACTCAATCAGCCCATCCGTTCGCGTCGACCGTCGTCGGCGCAATGTTCGAGTGAGCGACACTCCCGACGCCCGGCGCGACGATCCCGACGCCCGGCGCGACGATCCCGCCCTCGATCCGTGCGCTTTCGCTGGCGACGCCGGGGACCCTAGATCAAAACGCCCTCTGTGGCCGATACGCCCGCAACGGCGGGATCGTCATCGCAGCCAACGCACCGCACCAATTGACCGGGGTCGTGTTCGGGATCGCCGCGGGCCAGACAACGGGTCGCGAGATCAGCATGAGCGAGCGGCGGCACGGTGCAGGAGCGTTCGCGCCTGCCCGGCGGGAGCACGCTCAAGTTCGCGCAGCCGATCGGGCGCCACAAGCCGAATCGACGCTCACCGGATGAAGTCAAAGAGAACTGCGCCCGCGCAGGCGCTGCGGCGATGACCAAGATCCTGATCTCGGCCGACATGGAGGGCGTCACCGGAGTGACCTGCCCAGCCGACGTCGAGCCTGGTAGCCCTCGTTGGCAATACTTCCGTACGCTGCTCGCCGCAGACGTCAACGCCGCGGTCGAGGGATTCTTTACGGCAGGAGCGACCGAGGTGATCGTCAACGAGGCGCACGCGAGCAAGCGCAACCTCCCGCTCGAGCTCCTGGACGAGCGCGCCTCGATCATCATCGGCACGCATAAGCGCCTTGGAATGATGGAGGGCATCGACGCCGGTGTCGACGCCGTCGCGTTCATCGGCTACCACACCGGCGCCGGGCGCCAAGGGGTCCTGTCGCACACCTACATCGGCATGACGATCCTCGAGGTTCTGATCAACGGTGAGCCGGCAGGCGAGGGACGTATGAACGCGCTGCTCGCAAACGAGGTCGGCGTGCCGGTGGTGCTGCTCACCGGCGATGACCTGACCTGCCAGGACGGCGAGCGCTGGGCCCCCGAGGCCAGCAAGGTAGCCGTCAAGCGCTGCGTTGACCGCTATACCGCTCAGTGCCTTGCGCCGGCGCGCACCAGGGAGCTGATCCGCGACGCGGCGATCCGCTCGCTTGAGCAGATCGTTCCGCCGCCCGCGCTGGCGGGACCATTCACCTACGAGGTCATCTTCGACGCAACACAGCCCGTAAATGCCACCACCGCGATCCCCGGCGTGGAGCAGGTCGACGAACGAGCGGTGTCGTTTACGCTGCCGACGATGGTCGAAGCGATCCGCTGCTTCAAAGTGATAAGCACCTTGGCGGCGGGCTCGGTGGAAGACGGGTACGGCTGAGACGCGGCTGCTCGCGACGCGACGGTCGTGAACGGACCCATGGACATTGTGCCTATCGACAGCGAACTGGGAGTGGCTTGAGCGCCACGGCGAAGGGCAGCCCTCGAGTACCTGACCCGCGCGTGGGCGTTCGAACCTTGCAGAAGCCCGGATCCGCGTCAACTGCATCGCCCCGGCCCGTGAGACACCGGTCCACGCCACCTACTCTGACGACCTCGATCAGACCTACGCGGATCTCGCACGCCGCATCCCGCTCGGGCGTATGGGAACTGTCGAGGACGTCGCCGCCTGGGTTTGGTTCCTGGTCGCGCCCGCGTCACGCTGGATCACTGGCAACATCATCCACGCCGACGGCGGGCAGGTTATTGGCTTACTGGCATCGGCGGGACGGTGAGCGGTCCCGCGCGTTCCGGCTGCGACGGCTCGGCGCGGAGCCGAAACCGGCACAACTGCCCGTTCCCATGGGTACTTCGACATCGCACCGGAGGGCGCCGCGACGATGTGGCTCGGGTGCTGCGGGGTGCCAGTGCCCAGCTGAGCCCGGGAGTTCACAGAAATGTTGCAGTGCTGCCACAACCGCGTCTTGTTCCATGACAGGCATTCAGCTGATCCTGTCCAGGATGGGATCAGCCCCGCAGATGCCCGCCTCACCGCACATGGGAACCACCCCGCAGAGGCCCGCCGCAGGTCCCCCGCCAGCCACCGGAAAGGATCCCGGCCCATGGAAGATCGATTACACGCAGCAGGTCGCTAAATGGCTCAGAACCCTCAGCGAGAAGGACGCGAATCGGATCGGCGCCGCGATTAGGCAGCTCGAGCGTGAGGGACCCACCCTCGGCAAGGGCCGCGCGAAACTGATCAAAAGCTCGAGCCATCACAACATGAAGGAGCTGCGGTCGGTCGGCGGCCACATGCGCGTGCTGTTCGCGTTCGACCGGAACAAACACGCGGTCCTGCTCGTCGGCGGGGATAAGACGGGCAACTGGAGGGGTTGGTACGAGCGGAACATCCCGATCGCGGACAAGCTCTACGAGAAGCATCTACGCTCGCTTGGAAAGGAGGGAGCATGGGCAGCAACAGCGAGAAGAGCTGGCGATCGATCCGCGGGCGCGGGGCGCTGAGCGAGCAGCGGATGGACACCTACCAGCGCCTGATGGACGCTGAGGTGCGCCTCGACGAGGTGCGTCGGCGTCGAGGGCTCTCCGAGACGGCGATCGCCGACGCGCTCGACGCGATCGAGGGGGACGGATCAGTGATCGAGCCCCAGGACGACCTGTATCTGGCGACTATCGCGCGCTACGTCGCCGAGCTCGGAGGGCACATCGAAGTGCTCGCCGTGTTCGAAGACGAGAGCGTGACCCTGCTCCACGAGCCAGACCGGCAGGGTGGGTGAGAGCGTCACGGCAGGATGGGTGAGAGCGCGGGATTCCGCTCTGTCCCACGGCTGCACAGTCAACGTCACCGACGGCCCGCCCGACCCAAGTCGGCGATCAGCTGATCGATCACCAGCTCCTCCGCCACCAACCGGTCAAGCCGCCGCACGCACTCCTCGAGCGTCGCGGGCCGCGACGCCGGCACACGCCGTCCGATCCGCTCGAGTGCGTCAGACAACGACGGCACATCGAACCGCCACGGCAACGCGCCGTAACGCTCCTCAAGGTCGCGAAAGATCTGAACGCCGGCCTCGTCGAAGTCGCCGTGGTGGCGCACCCGCACGCCCGCACGCCAAACAACTGACAGCAGCAACCGCACCGCGTCCGACGGGCGCCCGCCGGTGCAGATCAGCGGCGGGCAGGCGGCACCGAGCTGTCGCTCCGCCGCCACCAGAACCGACGGGTTCTCACAGCTCAAGCAAGCCACCCCGGGCGGCCAGGCCAGATCGCTGGCGGCCAGCTGACCGTAGGTCAGGATCGTGTGCGTCCCGCGCGTCGTGCGGACGGCAGCCACGGCTGGACCGTCTCCGAGCAACGGCAGGTTGAGCACCGCCACGTTCGACGAGATCGGGTCGACGATCACGTTCCACGCCGCCCAGACGTCACGGGCACCCAAGTCGGGATCGAGACCGGCGGCGGCCGCGAGCAGCGACACCGTCAGGCCGTGCAGCGGCGTGCCGACATCGAGCGCGTGCGGGTCTCCGTCGAGCAGCCTCGCCGCCAGCACCGGGCGCTGGATCGGCTCCAATGCGGGAAGCGCGGCAAGGACCGAGAGCGCCTGCGAAACCAGCCTGCGCATCCCTTCGTGCACCCGGCCCTGGCGGACCGACTGGTCAAACCATTGCGCCAAACCCGGCCGCGACACAACCACGGGATTCGAGGCCAGCCAGGAGCGGAACTCGCCCCGGCGCACCTTCTGCGCGGCGCGCTCGGCGGGAAGGTCACGCAGCGGCCTGCCGGCGGCGCGCTCGTACTCGCGCCCAGGATCGATCCCGCACGACCGCAGCGCCGCCTCGAACTGCGACAGCGCCACTCTCACCGTCGCGCCGGCGAGCACCGGCTTGCGGCGCGACGGCGACAGCAGCCCGTCGAGGGCGAGCGCCTCCTCCGCCGTCAAATCGCCGACGACGATCCGCCCGTCGCCCGCCGCGCCGCGCTGTTCGCGCTTGTCGCGCGCGGCCAGCAGGGCTCGGTCAAGAGCTGGGTCGAGCTGCGCCTGGCTCAAACCAGCAGCTCGTCCTGCTCCAGCTCGCGCAGCACGTCGCCATCCCACAAAAACGGGATCGCGTGCACGCCGAAGGCGCCGTTCTCGCGGTGCAGCTGGTAGATCGCGAGCTGCGGCACGGAGCGATACGTGCCCCACAGCTCGTGCGAGGTCATCACCAGGTCGAGGTCGAACGCGACCGTCGCCTCGAGCACGCGCTCCCGGGTCTCGTCGTCGATGCCCGACAGCGCCTCGTCGAGCATGATCAAGCGCGGCGCCTGCGAGTCCGCGTACAGCGCGGCGGCGGCGGCGAACAGGGGCAGGTGGATCAGCACCGACTGCTCCCCACCTGACCCGACCGCGTGCCGGCGCTTGGTCAGCCTCATCCGCCCCGCGTCGCTGCGCTCGTGCAGCTCGAACGCGAACCACTTGCGGTAGTCGAACGCCTCAATCAGCGTGTCCGCCATCGGCCTCGGCTCCGCGCCGAAGGCGTGCTCGCGGCGCGCCGATTCGATCCTGGCCCTGAAGAACGCCACCAGCTCGGCACGCGAGTCCTCGCCGAGATGGCGCACGTCGCGCCGCAACAGCGCCAGCGCCGCACGTTGGGTTCCCTGGTCGTCCTCGACCGGACGCCATTCGAGCTCGACGGTCTTGCCAGCGGCGGTGGGGCTGCGACGGAGCACCTCGGTCATCCGCTCGACGCGGCCTCGCACCTCGTGGATGCGGTGTCGCATGTGGTCGGCGATCTCCTCCACGAGCGCGTCGTTGAACACCCGGCGCTCCTCGGCGGTCAGGATTTGCTCGCGATCGGCGATCTCCGTCGCGAGGGTGTCGAGGATCTGCCCGAGTGGCTGCTCGCCGCCGCCCTCGGTGACCTGCACCAGCAGCAGCCCGTCCTCGCCCCGGCGCGCGTAGGCTCCCATGTCGGCCTCGGCCAGCTCCCGGTCCAAAAGTTGCACGCCGCGCTGCACCTCGATCCCGAGCTCACCGGAGCCGCTGCGCACCGACACAAGCTCCGGCGGCAGCGCCCGCGCGACCTCGAGCGTTCGCGTGAACGTCCAGGCGGCGGCCTGGCCGGCGTCGGCGGGCGCGCCGTCTGCCATCACCAGCTGCAGGATCTTCGCCTGCGCGAGCTGCCGGAAGGCGACGCTCGCGCGCTCTCGCTGCTCGCGCGCGGCCTCGTGGTCATCGGCACGCGAGCGGTCATCGCGCTCCAGCCCGGCGACCGCGACCAGCGCGTCCCGCGCCGCCTCCCCGGCCCCCCGGTGCGACTCGCGTGTGGCCTTCAGCTCGGTCACGACCTGCTCGTGCCGGCGGCGCAGCTCGGCACCGGTTGTGCCCAGCGCCTGCTCGCGCGCCGCGTGCTCGGCGGCGAGACGGCTGGCCTCGGCCTGCTCGTCACGCGCTCGTCGCTGGCGCTCGGTCGCCGCCTCCTGGGCCTCCGACAGCCGCCCCGCCAGCGCGTCCGCGGCCTGCCCCTCGCGCTCGGCCAGCGCCCACGATCGGCCGACGGTGGCACCCGAGGCCGCCAGCTCGGCGGTTGCGTCGCGGAGCCGGTCGAGCCCGGGCTCATCGAGGGCGGCCACCAGGCCATGCGCGACCCCGTGCTCGCGGCGCGCCGCGTCCGCGGCCAGCTCGGCGTCGGCGGCCGAGCGAGCCGTGGCTGACGCCTGCTCGTGGGTGCGCTCGGCGTCGGACTCGAGGGCGGCGCACACTCGCACTGCTTCGAGCGCCGACGCGACCGCGTCGGCCCCGGGCAGCGCGTCCAGGTCGGCCGTAAGCGCCTCGCGGCGCCGGTCGACCTCGGCGAGTGCGGCGTCGCAGCGTGCGATCTTCGATTCGAGTGAACCGATCTGCTCACGCAGCGCGGCGACCCGCGCGGCGCGGCGGGCCTCGCGGGCGGCGGCTCCGACGTGCTCTGCCTGCTGCTTGGCGCCGCGGCCGCGGAGCGGGCCGAGCGCGAACCGACCGTCGACGTCGATCCATGGTCCGGCCTCGCGCTTCCCGAGCCCGATGCTGGCGAGCAGCCGGCGCACGACGTCGGCGGCGACGGGTTGATCGGGAACCGGCTCGAGCACGCCGAGCAGCGACTCGCCGTCGGCGGCCCGGGCGCCCGTGAACACGACGTCGGCGAGCGCGGGATCCTCGACCGAGCCGCTCGGCGTCACCCACGCGTCGAGGAGCCCGGACGCCTCGAGCGCCGCCTCGATCGCCGGCCGACGGGCGGCCGGTAGGTCCGCCGGGAAGTCGATCAGCTTCCAGAGCGGCGCTCCGGCGCGCGTGGCCCGGTCCGACCGCGACCAGTCGGGCAGCCGCGGGCCGTCGTCGCGGGCGGTCGCCAGCCGGTCGATCTCGGCTTCGGTCTCGTTCACCGCCGCGACCGCGACGTCCCGCGCGCTCGCGAGCGCCGAGCGCTCCTCGGCGAACGTCATCCGCGCACCGTCGACCACTTCAGACAGCGCCGGCAGCGGCGATTTGCCCGCGTGCCCGAGCTCCAGCACCGCCGCCGCGGTGTCGTCGTCGAGCTCGAGCTGCGCGAGCCCGGAGCGCCAGCTCGCAACCGCGGCGGTGAGCGCCGAGCAAGCCTGTTCGAGCTGCTGCTCGCAGGCCGCTCGCCGGGCTGCGACCTGCTCGACCCGCGCGGCGGCCGTGCGCTCCTCGGCGCGGGCGCGCTCGGCGACCGCCGCGGCGCCGGCCTGCTCGCGCAACAGCTCGCGGTGGCGGTGCAGCACGTCGAGCCAATCGCCCGTGAGCTCGCGCAGCAGCGGCCCCCACGTGTCCGCGTCGAGCGAGCCGGCGCGCAGCTGGTCCGTTAGCACCGTCGCACGCCGCTCGAGCCCCGCCTCCATGGCGAGCGCGATCAGGGCGTCGAGCTCGCCGCCCGCACGCTCGCGCTGCTCGGCGGCCGCCGCCCGCGCGGTGATCAGCTCGGCCTCGAGCGAGCTGGCCGCGGCGCCGGCGTCGTCGGCGTGCTGGCGCGCCGCCGCGGCGGCTCGTGCCTGCGTCTGGGCAAGCTCGCGAAGCGTCTCGACCTCGGTTACCGACGACCACGCCGCCTCGCTGACGAGCGCGTGCTGCTCGGCGTTCAGGCGCTCGAGCGCGGCCTCGGCCGCATCGCTCGCGTCGCTGGCTCGCGCGGCCCGCTCGCGCTCTGCTTCGAGCTCGGCGCGCGTCGCCCGCAACCGCTCGGCGGCGCCGTCGACCGCCGTCTGGGCCTGGCGCAGCGAGTCGGCGCGCTCGCGCACGACAGCGCGGGCGTAGGCGCTGTAGGTCCGCTGGTGGAAGCGCCGCACGCGCTCGCGCACGTCCCGCAGGCGCCCCAGGCCGCGCTCGAGCGTCTCGAGTTGCTCGAGGCCACCGGCCAGGCGCCGCATCAGCGCTTCGTCGACCTCCGGGAGTCCGACCGTCAGCTGCGCGGCGACCCGCTCGGGATCGAGCGTCTTCGACAGGTGCGGCCGTCGCAGATCCCGCATCAACCGGAGCATCGTCTGGTACTGCTCCTCGCCGCCGAACCCGAACAGCACGTCGTTGAGGCGGCCGCGGTAGTCGCGCTGGGTGTCGACCACCTCGCCGTCGTCGCCGAGCACCGCGACCAGCTCGGCCTTGCTCAGCGGGTCGCGGCCGCTGAGCAGCGACAGGTCGGCGCCGACAGTGCGGTTGCGAGCCACGAAGTACCAGCGGGTGACGTCGGTCACGTCCTGGTGCGCGCGCATCCCGACCCCGGCCGTGAAGCGCTGCCTCGCGCCCGATTCGTCGAGACGCTCGAACTCAAGCCACGCGTACCCGATGCGCTTGACGTCACCGGTGCACCCGACGAGGTTCCACTTCATGTCCTTGTATCCGGCCCCGAAGGGATCGAGCTTGCGCGGGTTGATGTCGCCGTCGAGACAGAACGGCAGCAGCAGCTCCAGCGCCTTGGTCTTGCCCGACGTGTTGTGGCCGCGAAGCAGCAGCCGTCCGCCGGCGAAGTCGAACACCTGGTTGGCGTACTCGTACAGGTTGATGATCCCGGCGCGCCGCGGTCGCCACCGGCCGGAGCTCGGGCTCATGCGCGACTCTCGCTGGTGCGGACCTCGGGAGCGCGAAAGCGGGCGGCGAGCGGACGTGCCCGGAGGCTCGACGGTCCCGAACGGCGGGCGAGATCGCACGCGAGCAGCACGTCGGTGGCGGCCTCGGTCAGCGCGGTCACCTGCGCCGGATCGTCGGCGCTTCGCTCCCAGTGGCGGCCGTGAGCCTGGACTAGGGCCGCGACCGAGTCGCGGATCGCCTCGGTGGTGAGCTCTCCGTCCGGCCCGGCGGCGGCCAGCGCGTCGCACAGCAGCAGCGCGAGCTGCTTGACGGTCGAGTTGGTCGGGAAGGGCACATCGGTGAACGAGCGGTCGTCCACGACCAGCGAGCTGCCCTCGGCGCGGCGCTCGACCTGATAGCCGGTTGCGGCAGCGACCGCGCCCTCGATCCGCGCGCGCTGGCCGAGGAAATAGGCGCGGTCGTCCTCGTCGAGATCGGCCAGCAGTAGGGCCGGATCCTCGGTCAGCGCGCGCGCCAGCCGCTCGGCGCGGGCGCGGTTCGCGCCCTCCGGGGTCGGGGGATGGCACCGGCTGTCATCGACGAGCTGCTCGAGCGTGGCTGCCTCGAGCGCCGCGGCCGGGTCGCGCAGCAGCAGCGCGAGCCGCCGGTGGTCGACCGTGAACAGCGCCTCGTCGTCGCCCTGCTCGCGGCGCAGGTAGCTGTCGTGCGAGCCCGCCGTATGCTCGAGCACCCCCCACGAGCACAGCAGGTCGAGCCCGTCGGCGAACGCCACTCGCTCGGAGCGATCTCGGAAGTCGATTCTGACCTGCGGCTCGACGTCGCTGCCGGCGCGCTCGACGTCCCGGGCGAGTTCGGCGATTGCGGTCTGGGCGCCGCTGCGTTCGAGCGCGACCAGCGTCAACAGGAGGATCACGCATCCCCGGTCGCTGAGCGCCGGCCATTCGTCGGGGGGTCGCTTGCGTCCGCTGATCGACGCCGGCCGCACTCGCAGCGGCCGCCGCAGTCCGGCCGGCGTGGGCGGCCCCGACGCGCGGGCCGCGGTGCTGACCACCTCGAGCTGGTAGCCGTACGTGGACTGCACTGTGGCGGCGAGCTCGCGCTCGTGGCGGCGGATCAATGCATAGGCGGGGTCGCCGGAGCCGACGAACGGAGAGCTGAGCAGCGCCCTCAACGCCTGGGTGCGCTCGTCGCGGTCATCGACCTCGCGCAGCGTCACCTGGTCAACACCTCGATCTCGAAGTCCGGCAGATCCAGCCTGCCGTGGGGTGCGTGCAAGCGCGCGCGCTCGCGCAGGGGGTCGCGGGGCTGGCGCAGCGCGATCGTGGCGCGGCCGTCGGTCGAGCTCGCCCGCCGCATGCCGTCGCGGCCCGGCGGAGACTCGTAGGCACGGCCGATCCAGGCGAGCAGGTGCCGGAACTCGTACGCGTTGACCCGCCCGAGTGAGGAAAGCTTGATTGGAGCGCTGTCGGCCAACCGTGCCAGCAGCTTCGCCAGCTCGCGGCGCTCAGCCTGCCGCCGCTGTTCGAACTGCTCGCGCCCGTCCGACAGGTCCACGACCTGCGCCCCCCTCCCGGTTCCGGGTGTGCGGGCTCCCGGAGTTCGCAGGTGGGCGACCACCGGGGCCGGCGGCGCCTGCAGCCAGGAGACGCGACCACGATCGGCGAGTTGCTCGTCGTCGGCGTGCGGCACGGAGACGTGACGAGGCGTTCGGACACCGAATGCCGCTCGCAACCACGCGGTCGCCTCCCCGGCGGGCGCGGCCGCCACGCGGGCGGCGAGGTGCAGCAGTGCGCCGGTGCGATCGATCCGCTGGGAACGGCGTTCGATCAGCCGTTCGGCGATCGCGAGCACGGCGCGAATCGCGTCCACGACCTGATCGTTGAGCGTGCGCCACGGCGAGCCGCTGTCCTGATCGCCGACGAACCATCCGCGAAGGCCCTGCCAGCGACCGAGCAGCTCGGCGTGCCGCCGTGCGCGCTGCTCCTCGACGGTCGTGCCCCCGGGCAGGGCGACGAACGCCTCCGCGCCGACGATCAAGTCGACGAGGTGGTGAGGGCCGCGTTCCTCGATCCGCTCGATCAGCGCCAGGATCTCGGCCGAGTGTCGCATGCGGCTCTTGCGAAACCCCTGCAGGTGCTCGAGCAAGGCTCCCTTGCCGCGCTCGAACTCGTCCTCACCGACGTGCTCGACCGTTCGCATCAGGTCGCCGAGCGAGCGCATGAAGGTCAGGGCTCCGGCGTGCAGCGCCTCCACCTCGGCCAGCAGCCGTTCGAACAGCGCCCTCAGCTGCGTGCCGTCCGGCTCGGCCCGCTCGAGCTCGGCGGCGAGCTGCGCGAGCGCGTCGCGGATCGCCGGCAGACGCGCCGTGTCGAGCCGGCCGATCTCCTCGCCGAGCGCGTCGAGCCGCGCCAGCAGCTCCTCGGTCAGCCTGCCGGCCGGGGTGACGTCATAGGTGTAGCGGTTGCGCCGCCATTCGGCCGCCGTCGAGGCGAGGCTCGCGTCGTGGTCGCGTTCGAGAGCGCCCCAGTGGTCGAGCTGCGCGAGGCGCTCCTCGAGCCACTCGAGATCGATGTCGCGCGCGTAGCGGTGACGCAGCCGGTCGGCGACCTGCGCCGGCCGCAAGCGGAGGCCGAACGACTGATGCTCGAGGTAGAGCACGCGCATGATCCGGCGGTAGGTCTCGGCCTCCTCGGCGGTGGCGTAGCGCAGGACCTGGTGGGCACCGAGGCGCTCGACGCGCGGAGACGGAGTCGCTGCCGGCTCCGGGCTACCCGCGAGCTCGAGCGCCGAGCGAACCAGGGCCGGGGACAGCTCAGGCGCCATGGTGATGCCGGTCGGAGTTGGGCAGCGGCTCGGCGTCGACGAGGCCCGAGAGCCTCAGCTCGGCCAGCAGGTGCGGCGGGGGCGCGGTGCGGACGAGCGCGTCCACCGCGTCCTGGACCGATGGCGATAGCTCGAGCTGCGCCTCGGCGAGCCGCGCGATCTCCTGCTGCTCGGCGGCACTGAGACCGTAGGGGGCAGGCTGGTGGCCGCGGCGACGCTCGATCGCCGGGACGCGCTTGCGCTCGACCGACGTCTGCAGCACGCGCGCGGCGTGCTCGAGCAGCCAGACCCCGGCAGCATCGTCGTCGTCGGGCACCGACTGCCACCAGAGCCGCGCCGCGGACAGCGTCTCGGTTGCGAGGTCGTACGCGAGCGCGGGGCGGCGAACGCAGCGCACCAAAACGACGAGCAGGCAGGCAAGCCAGCGGCTGGCGAAGCCTTCCCAGTCCCCCGGAGGCCGCCGATCCGACTTCTCACCCATTGTGGTGAGGATGACGCGCGGGCCGGACGGAACAATGGGGTCCGCCAGCTTCGGCAAGAACGTCCCAAAATCAATGCACCCAGCCGGCGCTCACTCTCGGTGGGGCGATGCCGCCCTAACCTGGCGCTGAGGGTACTCCATAATCAAGCCTACTAGCTACGCTTGATTATATTCACATTATAATCAAGGTTGTATGCTAGCCTGGATTACGTGGCTTCTGTATTGCGTCGACGCTGGACGTCGAACCTTTCGCCGGGCCTTCGTCGGCGGGACCGCCAGGGCTGCACGTATGAAGCGTACGTGCCCGATCCTCTCATTGGCAGGTCGATCACCCTCATGGGGGACACAGCTGCCGACGTCGCGGACGCCGAGGCCGCCGTTGTCCGCCTCAACCTGCAGTCACGAAGCCTCATCAACTCTGAGGCCATGGCTCGCCTCCTGCTGCGCGCCGAGGCTGTCGCCTCTTCCCGGATAGAGGGCCTGGAAGTGGGAGCGCGTCGCCTCCTTCACGCTCAGACAGAGCAGCTCATCGGTGAACAGTCGTCCGACCTCACTGCGCTCGAGGTGCTCAACAACGTCGCGGCCATGAACTGGGCCATCGAGCACGTCAGCGACCCGAAGAAGAAGATCACCACCACCGACCTTCTCGATATCCACCGGCAGCTTCTTGCTGGCACGCGGCTTGATGAGTACGCCGGCAAGGTACGTGCAGAGCAGAACTGGATCGGTGGTAGCAGCTACAACCCATGCAGTGCTGCGTTCGTGCCCCCGCCGCCCGAGCGTGTTGAGCAGCTTCTCGACGACCTCAGCGCCTTTTGCGGCCTGGACTCTCTGCCGGCGATCGTGCAGGCCGCGATTGCCCACGCTCAATTCGAAACCATTCACCCATTTGTGGATGGCAACGGACGGACGGGACGTGCGCTAATCCATGTCATCCTGCGCCGCCGTGGCTTGGCCACAAACGTGCTGCCCCCGGTTTCGCTCGTGCTCGCGACATGGTCCACCGACTACGTCAACGCGCTGATGGAGACTCGCTATCGCGGGCGTTCCGACTTGCCCGCAGCGCGGACCGGCCTCGACAGCTGGATCGGATTGTTCGCCTCGGCCACAACCCGCGCTGTATCCGACGCGGAGCTGTATGAGGTAAGCACCCTTGAACTGCAGGATTCGTGGCGAACGCGGCTTGGAAAGGTCCGAGCGGGCTCGGCCCTAGACCTGCTCATCGGCGGCCTACCAGGTGCGCCCGTCATAAACGTCCAGAGCGCCGCATCGCTCATTGGACGCAGCGAGCAAGCCGTCAACGAGGCCGTCCGTCGGCTGGTCGAAGCAGGCATCCTCACGCAGACCACAATGGGTCGCCGGAATCGTGCTTTCGAGGCGAGCGAACTCATCGATGCCTTCACCGAGCTCGAGCGACGGCTCGGCAGCCCACTGGGTGACACCAAGTGGTCAGCGCCCGCGCGAGCGGTGCCACGAGGGCGGATCTAACTTAACTACCCTCGGCTGTCCCTCGGTCTCGTGCCGTCGTGTCACGCAGTTTCCCTCACCCACCCTCGCCAAAAAGTCAGTGCCGGTAGTGCTTCTCGGAAGTTGAACCGCACAGGGCGCTAGGCCAGTCGTGGCAAGCTCACGCTCGGCCACTCGAAAACATGCTGTCAGCCTTTGGCCGTGCCGGCTCAGCCAGCCGACAAGCTCCTGCGGGGATCCGGTCGCGTGGAGTACGTCGTCATGCTTGATTGCGACCCATTTACCAGACAGGGGTTGCAGTCGCTCGGCCAAAGGTGCATCGACCGTTTATCGGTGGTCACTGCGTGGAGCTGAGGTCTTGGCGGGCCGCCGACCGACCGAGAAGCCGAGGCGGACGAGCGTTCGCCTCGCCTGATGTGTCGTGAAGTCGGCTCGGTCAAGGCCGGTGAGCTCGCTCAGGACCTGCTCTGGGGGAAATCGTCGTGTACCGATGACTAAGTAGTGGCTCCTGATCGGCTCGGGATCGATCGCCCGGTTGCGTAGGCTCTTTACGCATGGCCAGCCGCCCGCAGCAGCTCACCCACCCGCTCCGCAGGCAGGCCGTAGGAGGTGTTCCCGTCCCGGCCGGTGACCGTGGGCGCGGCCAGCATGCTGTTGAGGACGGCTTCCTCGGTGGCCTCCACGACCGCGGCGAAGAACGGGTCCAGCGCCGTCCCGGTCAGAGGGGCGGGCCAAGCCTCGGCGGGGGTGGGCCGCGCTCGGCGTGTGTCGGTCGCGGGGTCGCGCAGGCCGGTGGCCATGGCCAGGAAGATCTCGCCGCTGCCGTGACTGGCGGTGGACCCGGTCCTGGCCAGGCCGAGCCCGGCGCGCCGGGCCAGCCGCGCGCACGCGGCCGAGTCGAGCGGCGCATCGGTGACGACGATCACGATGCACGAGCCCGCGGGCGACGGGCGGACGGGCGACTCGCCGGGCGGCGGCAGCAGGCGCCCGACGGGAACCCCGGCAACGGTCAGCCTCCGACCCTCGCCGAAGTTGGACAGCAGCAGCACGCCGACGACGTGTCCGGACGGAGTCACCCGTGACGCGGTTCCGATGCCGCCCTTGAACCCGAGGCAGCTCATTCCCGTCCCGGCACCGACGGCGCCTTCGGCCGGCGCGGCCCCGCCGGCCCCCGCCCGGGCGGCCTCAAGGGCGGCGCTGACATCCGCGGCGGTTACCTGCATGCACCGCGCATCGTTGAGGAAACTGTCGTCGCACTCGGCCACGATCGGGATGATGACCTCGTCGGAGCCGATCCCCGGGTCCTCCGCCATCAGCAGCTCGCAGGCCGCGTCGTATACCCGGCCCAGCTGCATGGTCGAGGTCAGGAACACCGGCGTCTCCGCCACGCCCCACTCGCTGGCGGCCAGGAACCCGGTGCACTCCCCGGCGCCGTTGAGGACGGCGCCGCCCGCTGGGACCCGGCTGCGGAACAGGTTCCCGCCCAGGTCGACGACGGTAACCCCGGTCCTGGCCACCCCGCGGCCGGCCGGCGGGGGCGGCTCGTCGCGCCACACGGTGGCGTGGCCCACGCCGACCCCAGGCACGTCGACGATCGACGCCGTCGAACCGCTGGGCCAGAAGCCGATCGTGATCCCCAGGTCAGCTGCACGTGTCACGAACTGATCATTACGCACACGCGTCGCTGACGGGCTTGCCGGTCGTCTGGCACCCCGACTGCCTCCTGCACGAGCCCGGCGGCGAGGTATGGCTGGGCGTGTGGGAGGCTGGCACCGAGGTCCCGGAGCGGGCCACCGTGCTGCTCGACGCGCTCACGTCGGCGGGAGCGAAGGTAACCGAGGCAACCGAGCATGACGATGCCGCCATCCTGGCGGTCCACGAGGCGGCGCTCGTCGATCACCTGGCCACCGTCTGGACCGACTGGGAGGCGGACGGCTATCCGGCTGACCACGGCCGCCGTCGGGTGGTGCCGTACGTGTTTCCCACGACCGGGTTGCTGTCGGGGCTGCCACCGCGGTCACCGACCGCCCTCCACGGGCGGGTCGGGAGGTTCTGCTACGACACGATGACCCTGATCGGGCCTGGCACCTGGCCGGCGGTCCGGGCCGCCGCCGACGCCGCCCTGACCGCGGCAGACCTGGTTGCCGGCGGAGCGCCCGCCGCCTACGCGCTGTGCCGGCCGCCGGGCCACCACGCCGGACCCGCCGCCCATGGAGGGTCGTGCTACCTCAACAACGCAGCGATCGCCGCGCAGGCGCTGCGCCAGGCGGGTGCCGCCCGGGTGGCCGTCGTCGACCTGGACGCCCACCATGGCAACGGCAGCCAGGCGATCTTCTATGGTCGCGGCGACGTGTACGTGGGCAGCCTGCACGTCGATCCCGGCACCGGGTGGTTCCCGCACTATGTGGGGTATGCCGGCGAGCGCGGGAGCGGGGACGGGCGGGGCGCTAACCGCAACATTCCGCTGGCCCCCGGCACCACAGACTCCGATTGGTTGGCGGCCGTGGACGTGCTCTGCGCCGACGTCCGCGCTCACGGTGCCGACGCGCTCGTCGTCTCGCTCGGTCTGGATGCGGCCGCCTCGGATCCGGAAAGCCCGCTACGCGTGAGCGCGGATGGGTACCGGCAGGCGGCCAAACGGATCGGCGGGCTCGGGCCCGCGGTCGTGGTCCAGGAAGGCGGCTACGACCTGGCCGCGATCGGGGAGCTGGTCGTGGCCGCGCTATCTGGTCTCAGGGCGGCCCGCCGGTGACCGGCCCGCGGCTTAAATCTGACGAGCTCTACGCCCGGGCGCTGGCCTGCCTCCCCGGCGGCAACTCGCGCACGACCGTGTTCGTCTCACCGCACCCTCCGTATGCCGCCCGCGGCCAGGGGTGCGTGCTCACCGACGCCGACGGGCATGAGCTGCTCGATCTGCAGGGCAACTACACCGTCCTCGTGCACGGGCATGGGCGCCGCGAGATCGTGGAGGCCGCGAGCTCGGCACTTCGCGATGGTTCCTGCTTTGGTCTTCCCACGGCCGACGAGGTCGAGCTTGCCCAGGAGTTGAGCGAACGCGTTCCGAGCGCCGAGCGCTGGCGCTTTGCCAACTCCGGCAGCGAGGCCGTGATGATGGCGCTTCGGCTGGCGCGGTTCCATACCGGCCGGCCCCTGATCCTGCGCTTCGACGGCTGCTACCACGGCACCTACGACGGGGCGCTGATGCCCGGCGCGCCGGGTGTGCCCCCCGCAGTCAGCGAGCAGGTACTGAGCGTGCCCGTCGGTGACGCCGATGCCGTCGCCACGGCGTTCGAGGAGCACGGCGCGCGCATCGCCTGCGTGCTCTTTGATGCCATGCCCAACCGGGCCGGGCTCGTTCCGGCGAGCCCGGAATTCGTGCGGTGGCTGCGCCAGGAGACAGAGCGGCGCGGGATTCTGCTGCTCCTCGACGAGGTCATCACCTTCCGGATCGCTCCGGGCGGGATCCAGAGCCTGTACGGACTGCGCCCCGACATAACCACGCTGGGCAAGCTGATCGGGGGCGGCTTGCCGATCGGCGCCATCGGCGGTCGCGCCGAGGTGATGAGTGGATTTGATCCGCGCGCGCCCGACCACCTCGCCCACGGGGGAACGTTTTCGGCCAATCCGGTGAGCATGCGCGCCGGGCTGGCCTCGCTCAGGCTTCTCACGGCCGAGGAGATCGAGCGCATCAACGGTTACGGCGACCGCCTACGGCGGGAGCTGGGAAAGCAGGGCTGGAGGGTCACCGGCCGCGGATCGCTGTTGAGGATCCACGGGCAAGATCCCGCGGCGCTGTGGTGGCGCCTCTACGCCGAGGGCGTGATGATCGCACCCAATGGCCTTGCCGCCACCTCGACGGCGATGGACGAGTCGGTCATCGACCGGGCACTGGCGGCCTTTGAGCGCGTGGGGTCGGAGGGATAGAGGATCGCCGCACTCAAGAGGCGCATGCCGTTGCGCCAGTCTGCGGCGATCGCTGACCATGATGGCTCGTCGACTCGGGTCATGCCCGCCGACCAGGGGGTGATTCTCGTGTCCCCAGCGCCTCCATGCTCGTATGAGCGACCAGATCACTGCTTCCCCACCCTCAGATCCACTCGACGAGCTCGTCAACGAGCTACTGCTCTGCGGCGGCGTCCTGAGCCAGATCGTCAGCCACATGGTTGCCTCCGAGCGGTCGGGTAGATCCTCGCCTGACGCCGCACCCATTCCCGAGGTCGCTCGGTTTCTGATCCGGAGCGTCATCGGCGATGCGGGAAAGCGGTACTCAAAGAGAGACATCACGGTTGCCTGCAGGCTCGTCGGCGACGTGACCCATGCAATCTGCGAGGAGATCTTCTTTGTCGGGCCAGACGAAACAGAGGAGGAGCCGCAACAGAACGGCGCCCACGACTCTGAGATATGAGGTGCGCCCCGCCGGAGATGACCGGGCTGATGGCGGCTGAGGCTGCATCTCCGGCACCGGTTGGGTTACCGGTGAGAACCTCGGGCGGCGCCGCTCGTAACACGTCGTGCCGTGGCCAACCCTTCGCCATCGACGACGACAACCGTCAGCCGCGATTCTCCCTCGATCTCGACCAGCTCGTCCCGCAAGCCGGCAGATTTCAGCTCGGCGCGCGACCTGTCCGGTGAATCCACCGACCATCCCCGAGACGGTGACCTCATGTCGGAGCGCCTGCAACACCCGGGCAACGTTTACCCCCTTGCCGCCGGCCCGCCGAGCCACGTCCTCGACGCGTACCGCGCTTCCGGGCTCAAAGTCAGCCACGTGATAGGTGACGTCGAGCGCCAGGTTCAGCGTGACGGTAAGGATCACTCGGCGGCGGCGGCTCGACTGCGAGGCGTAGGCCGGTAGATCGGACCTCGGGCGATAACCGGCTCGAGCAGGCCACCCTCGAGAAAGAACTCTGCCTCATCGTCGAGCACCGGCGTGGGCTTTCGTCCCGGATAGCCGAGCCGCCTCCAAACCCGGCGATTGACCAGGTATGCGCCGACCAGCGTGAGGTGGAGCGCCGCGAAGGTGTCAGGCTGTTCGGCCTCCAGCCGTCGCAGGTAGTCCAACGGCGCCTGCGCCCCCAGCCCGTCGGCGGCGGCCAGCACCAGCACAGCGAAGTGTGGCAGCGCTTCGAAGGCCCTGCTCAGAAAGCGCCCCGACTTGTCGGCCTCCGAAAACGACGGCATTCCGTCCACGGCCGGGACCAGCGTGTCACCGAGGCGACGCAACATCGCCACCTGCTGATCTGACGGAAGCGCGGCCGCACTCATGCCGGGACCGCCTGCAGACGGGCCGTGCTGACGATATGGGCGGCGCAGCGGAGCGCCAGCGCACCGATCGTGTTGGTGGGGTTGACGCCGCCGCTGGTCACGAAGATCGACCCGTCGACGATGAACAGGTTGGGCACCTCGTGGCTGCGCCCGAATGGATCCACAACAGAGCAGGAACGATCGTCTCCCATCCGCGCCGTGCCCAGCAGGTGACCCGGCTGCTCGGGCATGATCGGCTCCACGAGCACACGTGTCGCGCCTGCCGCCTCGAGCGCCTCACGGGTGCGGTCGATGTGCCAAGCGAGCAGCTCGAGGTTGTTCTGCTCGCGCCGGTATTCGATGTGCGGCGCCGGTACCCCGTCGGAGTCGGCCAGGTTCGGATCCAGCGAGACCTGATTGGCGACCGATGGCAGGTCTTCGCTGACGATGGCCACCGCGACCGAATGGCCGAGCGTCCTGCGGATCACGTCATACATCCCCTCGCCCCAGGCCGGTGAACCGTCGAGCACGCCGAACAGGAGCGCCATCAGCGGGCCGCCGGTGGGCATCGTCTTCCAGTCGGCACCGCGGACGAAGCCCCGCGCGGGATCGCTCTCGTAGAACTCCATCGAGTGCACGTTCTGCCCGGCCGGCCCGAGCCAGCTGTCGAGTGCCTCGTCAAAGACACCGACGAGCAGGCTCGTCGGGTGCAGCATCAGCCGTTTACCGACCAATCCCGACCCGTTCGCCAGCCCCTCGGGGAAGCGTGCGCTGCGCGACAGCAGCAGCAGCCGCGGTGTTCCCACGCCGTTGGCGGCCAACACCACCGTGCTGGCCGGCTGATGGTGCTCGACGTGGTGGCGATCGATGTAGATGGCCCCGGTGGCCAGGCCACGCTCGTCGGTGGTGATCTCTCGTACCCGCGCGCCGGTGATCACCCGCGCGCCGTGGCGCTGAGCCTCGGGCCAGTGCGTCATGTCGACTGACGCCTTGGAGCCGTTGGGGCAGCCGTTCTCACAGGTGCCGTAGCGTGCGCAGGCTCCCAGGTTTCGATAGTCGCGTGAGGCGATCGCGTTCGGCGCCGGCCACCAATGCCAGCCCAGGGCGTTGAGCCCCTGGGCGAACTTTCGTCCGTACCTGTTGATCGGCAGGGCCGGCAGCGGCGGCGGGGCGCCGTCGGGATAGGCGGGGTCACCCGCCATCCCCGATACCCCGAGATCGATGTCATTCTGTTCGTAGAACGGGACCAGATCCTCGTAGGTGAGCGGCCAGTCGTCGGCCACCCCGTCGAGCGTGCGAACGCGGAAATCGGATGGCAGGTGACGCGGCCACTGGGCCCCGTAGTGGATGCTCCCGCCGCCGACGGCGTTGTACATGACCGGGTGAACTTCGGCCTTGCTCACCTCACACGGGTAGTCCTCGTCGAGCTGGCGGACGTTGGGGTCGTGACTCCACCGTTTCAGCGCCTGCAGCTCGAAGTCGAACTTGTCACCGGGAAAGTCGGTGTTGTTGATCCAGCGGCCCTGCTCGAGGCAGACCACCGAGAACCCGTGCTCGGCCAGGTGGCGCGCGGTAACGGCGCCCGAGGGGCCGGCGCCGATGATCAGCACGTCGGGACGATCGCGGGTCACCCGACGGCACCTCGCCGATTGAGCACGATCTCGGGGACCAGGCACCAGGTTGACGTGCGCAGCAGGAAGCGCATCGCCTCGGCCACGTCATCGGGGGAGACCATTTCTCCCTGGGGGACGGACGAGTCAGCGGTCATCGGCGTGGCCACCAGCCCCGGGCACACGGCGGTGGCCTGGATTCCGTCGGCGGCCGTCTCGCGCTGAAGCGATTGCGTGAGCGAGATCAGGCCGGCCTTGGTGGCCGAGTAGATCGTGTTGCCCGGCTGGCCCTCCTTTCCGGCCACCGAGGACATGTTGACGACCAGTGCCTTGCCGTGCTCGGCGCCGGCCTTGCGTAACCAGGGGAGCGCCTCCCGGGTGACGAGCAGCGGGGCCCGCAGATTGACCGCGACCTGGCGATCGACCTCCGCCGTGTCGGCCGCGTCCGAGGGCTTCGCCCCGGCGATCCCGGCGGCGTTGACCAACACATCGAGCCGTCCGAACCGTTCGGCGTGGGCCTGCACGAGCCTCACCACGTCCTCCTCCCGGGCCACGTCGGCAGCAACGGCAAACAGCCGCCCCTCGCCGGCGTCGGCGATCTCACGCAGGCGCTCGGCGCGCCGCGCCGAGATCGTCACCCCGTATCCCTCGGTGGCAAGCATCCGCGCCAGGGCAAGCCCGATTCCACTCGAAGCACCTGTCACCAGCGCACAACGCTCCATCAAGTCGGCACTGCTCCGGTCGCCACTCGTCGCTCGAGCTTCACGCGCCACCTCCTGCGGTAGAGAGCGCCTGGCTGCCGGTAAACGGCTCGGGCGCGAGCGCGTAGTACTCAAAGGCCTCCATGTCGTGGGTGAAGACGACCTCGGCGGCCCACTCCTTGGCTAGGCGCTTGATCCGGGCGATCGAGCGGACGCCATCGACCGGGTTGTTGTGGAAGCCGGCCTGCTGGTCCTTTTCAAACGCCGCCTTGGTATAGGCGACGTCGGCCATGAACAGCAGCGGATGGCTGCCTCCGAGTTCGACCAGCATCGAATAGTGGCCCACTGTGTGACCCGGTGTGTGGAACAAGTGAATCCCGTCGGCGAACGAGACATCGCCGTCGAGCAGCTCAAAGCGCGCGCCCGGATGGTCGTATCCCTTGTCCGCATATCCCAGACGCTCGAAGGGCTCCGGCGAGCGGGCCTGGCGGAGCTCGTCGCGATGCAGGTACGTCACGGCGTTTACGAGCTGCTTGTTACCACCGCAATGATCGAAATGGAGATGCGAGTTGATCACGGCGTCGATGTCTCCAGGCTTGAGCCCACACTTGTCCAGCTGGGAGGCAAGGCTCTGCGCGGCCGTCTGCTCTGGGAGCTCAAACGGCAGCATCTCGTTGACCAGATCCAGGTCATAGCCACTGTCGAACATGAACAGCCCGTCGGAGTGCTCGATCAGGACGCTGTAGACCGGGAAGCGCACCGGGGTGCCGCACCCGATGTTCCAGGTGATGTGTGACTGGTCGATCACGAGCGATCCGCTGTCCAGCAGCCGTATCTTCCTCGCCTTCGCCATCGTCAGTTCAGTGCCTTTCGTACGTTCGCCAGCGCCACGGCCCGCTGCTGTCCAGCTCCTTCACTCGGCGTGGGGTAATGTCCAGCTCGGCAGGTCGGGCAGCTGATCGGGGGCACGAATCGCGAGCTTATAGCCGATCTCCCGGGCGCGCGCGAGGCGAGGTCCAGACATCGGATAGTCCTGCCTCGAGCGCACGCCGTAGGACGGCAACCGGTCTCAGTATCCGTTGCGCCGGTCCACCACCC
>CAVWOK010000013.1:0-807185 GCA_963756585.1 uncultured Solirubrobacterales bacterium
CCGCATGGTTCGGACGCGGTGGAACCTGGACGTTGGAGTCGCTGTCGCGCTTGCAGACCCTGGTTCCCTCGGGGTAGCTCTGGGTGTCGCACATGGTGAGTCCGAACCAGATCGCCGGCGTGAGCTCGAACTCGTGTGTCGATCCGCCGAAAGTCACTGACGGCGGTGTGCTCGGGTCGACCGGCAGCACCGTCTTGTAGGTCATGTGGTTCGCGGAGCCGTGCTTGAACGAGAAGAAGCCGAGGTCGGGCTCGTCGTGACCGACGTACCAGCCGTTGTCTAAGAACCCTTTCGGCGAGTTGGCCGCGATCTCCGTGCACCACATCTGCCGGAACGTCTTCGGCGGAGTCAAGCGGTCGTCGCAACACTCGATTCGAGAGGAGTTGCGATGGGCAGGCGGAAGGGATGGGCGTCGGAGCGGACGGGGCGGCCGGCGATGCGGTCGCCGGGTCGCCCGCCGGCCGGACGCAGAGAGCATCGCGTTCGGTTCTGGGCGGCGATCGCGCGCGGCTTGTCGAGCGAGGACGCGGCGGTCGAGGCTGGCGTGTCGGCGGCGGTTGGCGTCCGGTGGTTTCGCGAGGGTGGCGGGATGGCGTCGGTCTCTCTCGCGCCGCTGTCGGGACGGTACCTGTCTTTCTCTGAGCGGGAGGAGATCGCGCTGCTGCGCGCCGGCGGCTGTGGGGTGCGGGAGATCGCGCGCCAGCTTGGTCGCTCGCCGTCGACGATCTCTCGCGAGCTGCGGCGGAACGCCGGGAGGAGCACTGGCCGGCTCACGTACCGGGCGAGTACGGCGCAGTGGCACGCGGACCGACGGGCACGCCGTCCGAAGCCGGCGAAGCTGGCCGTGAACGCGGAGCTGCGGCGGTATGTGCAGGACCGCCTGTCCGGCGCTGTGCGGCGTCCCGACGGTGTTGGGCTCGGTGGTCCTGAGGTGACGTGGAAGGGCAGGCGTCACGGTCGTCGCCAGGACCGGCGCTGGGCGAAGTCCTGGAGCCCGGAGCAGATCTCTCAGCGGCTGCGTCTGGAGTTCCCGGATGATGAGTCGATGCGGATCTCGCACGAGGCGATCTACCAGTCGCTGTTTGTGCAGGGGCGCGGCGCGCTTAGACGCGAGCTGACCGCTTGCCTGCGGACCGGCCGGGCGCTGCGGGTACCCAGGGGCCGGGCGCGGCGCGGCAAGCACTTCGTGACCGACCAGGTTCTGATCAGCGAGCGTCCGGCCGAGGTCGAGGACCGTGCCGTGCCCGGACACTGGGAGGGCGATCTCATCCTCGGCTTGGGGAGCTCTGCGATCGGCACGCTGGTCGAGCGCGCTACCCGGTTCACGATGCTGCTTTACCTCTCGCCGATGGCCGGTCAGGGATCGCGAGTGAAGAACGGTCCCGCGCTCGCTGGGCACGGCGCCGAGGCGGTCCGCGACGCGATCGCCGCCACGATCACGACGCTGCCTGAGCAGCTGCGCCGGTCGCTGACCTGCGATCAAGGCACCGAAATGGCCCAACATGCGCAGCTGCGCATCCAGACCGGCCTGCCGGTGTACTTCTGCGATCCACACAGCCCGTGGCAGCGCGGCACCAACGAGAACACCAACGGGCTGCTGCGCCAGTACTTCCCCAAAGGCACCGATCTCTCCCGCCACAGTGCGGAAGACCTGGCGGCGGTCGCCGCCACGCTGAACGGGCGACCGCGGAAGACCCTCGGCTGGAAGACACCCGCCGAGGCACTCAACGAGTGCCTGACAACATCCGTCTGAACCCACCACGCGCGATCGGCGGGTGACGAGTGGCTCAAGCGCAGGCTTCGCCCGGCCTGAGATGTCGACGGGTAGGTAGTGACCGGTGACAGCGAGCGGGCGCAGCTCGCGGCACCCGCTGATCGGCGCGCACGCGGCTATCGCCACTCATACCTCGCCCCTCGGGGCTCGGCCTTCGCGACGACAGCCGCGTCACTCCCTCCAGCCCAGTCGCCACCACCAGGCCACCCCCTGAGTTCATCACCTCCGAGAGGTACAGTCACGTCAACAGGCACCGTTGCGAGGACCGGTTGAGCCTGGGCCCGCAGGGCAGACAATAAACCCGAGACAACCGAGCGCCAATCAAGGTAGGCCTGCTGGCGCGACGGTGACCTAGGCATTCAAACAGCGCTGATCAGCCTCAGCGCTCGATATGGAAGCTCGCCAAAAGTTCTCGGCTGGTTTGTCGAAGCGGTTGGCGCGACACTTGAACGCCGACGGCTCCGGCCCCCCGATGGTGCAACCAGTCGAACCCGGCTCCGTTCACTAACGCCGCGATGAACATGGAGTACGCGCTGAGCGGCGGCGATAAGGTGGTCATCGAAGCGTTCGTTGCCTTTTTCGGCGCTGCGGAGGAAAAGTGCTTTGTCAACCTCCGTCGCTCGAAACGATCGCTCCTCAGGAATGCGGTCGTCGCGCGGGTGGCGCGGTTCCGCATAACTGCGCTGCTGGATTGGCTGGGAGCAGCGGGCAGATTCCGTGGAAACCACGTCGGGCAGGGTCAGTCTTCGCGAGTGACGCCTGAGCGGCCGGTCGGGGCTCCGCGATGATGTTCGGGCGCCGGCGCAGTCTGCCGAGGTGAACCTCTACCAAAAGGAGTCCGCAATGAGCACTGAACGGGTTCGGCGAGCCAACCTCGCCGCGATCGCGTGCGACCCCCGTCCACACCTGCCTGACGGCTTCCGGCGGAACAGCACGCGAGTTGGGACGTCGCTCGGCGCGGCCCGCACCGGGCTTAGTGTCTACGAGCTACCTCCCGGCCAGGCTATCGGCCCTTACCACTACGAAGACCCTGAAGAGGAGTGGCTCCTGGTCGTCTCAGGCAGTCCAACCCTTCGACATCCGGGCGGCGAAGACCAGCTCGAACCGTGGGACATCATCTTCTTTCCATCGGGCCCCGCCGGAGCACACCTCGTGCGGAACAGCGGCGACTCATCCGTGCGCGTCGCAATGTTCTCTTCGATCACAGCGGTCGGTGCCGTCGTCTATCCGGACAGCGACATGATCCAAATCTTCACCACCGACGGCACGGACGACATCGTCGTCCAACGAACGAGCGCCATGGACGTAGCAGCCCCCTGGTCTACCGGGCAGGCCGATGCCGAGAGGTAAGCGCTCGCCTGACGACGAGTGCCTTCGTCGAGAGCGGTCGTCTCGAGAGTGGCGGTGCCGACGAGTCCTTCGGCGACATCTGGATCACTCCGGTCCCTGGCGTCGGATGAGTGCTTGGGGACAAACGCAATCGCCGCGCCTTCGCAATCCGGAACGATCGAGGTGCGCGACTTACGATCGTCCGGCTACCGACCAAACGCAGACCGCCGCTCCCACGAATGCCGAGATCTCTGGCGCGCGCGTCGATGACGGCGTGACGCTTCTTCTTCCGGTCAACGCGGTGCCGTCCGGGCAGCGGGAGTGCCGCAGATCGTCTTGGTGGTCGGGAGTGCGGAGCTCGTGGCCGTGGTGTCCGCGGTGCTACCCGTGCGGGGATGTCGTTGAGACCCGGCGGGCTCGTGGCCACGCCGGGTCTTACCGCTCAGCTCCATCGCACGCTCGTAGCTCGACCGCGCCTGGCCGTGCTTGTCGGCCCGACGCTGCAGGTCGGCCAGGGCCGCCCAGTAAAAGGGGTAGCGCGCCAGCTTCCGTTCGCCCGCAACGGCGACGAGCTGGCCCTGGCCTTCCTCGACCCCATCGCGCTCAGCCACAGCGAGCGCCCGATTGAGCGCAACGATCGGGCCGGGCGACTGCCCCATGAGCAGGTCATAGAAGGCCACGATCCGGCCCCACGCGGTCTCGCGGACCGACGGCGCCACTGCGTGCTCGCACGCGATGCCGGCCTCGAGGTGCCACGGCGACATGCGATCGCCCGTGGCAGACACAGCCAGATGGGCGAGCCCCCGCTCGATCAGCCGCCGGTCCCCATTGGGCCCGGTCCTGCTCCTCCAACGGAACGAACGCACCATCCGCGCCCAGCCGGGGTCGGGAGGCGGGCGATGTCGAAGCAGAACAACGCGGCCAGAGCCGACACGTCCGGATGTGCGGTCGCGGGCGTGTCACGCAGCAACTCGGTGAGGCGCAACGCGTCGGTGCACAGGAAGGGAGGGACAGGTTCGCGGGGGTTGCTGCCGTGGTAGCCCTCGTTGAACAGCAGGTAGAGCGCTTGCAGCAGCGAACCCCGCCGCTCCTCGATGTCGGGCAGGCGATCGACGTCGGCGAGCTGCGGCAGCTCGCGTAGGCGGCCCTTGCCGCGGTGCAGCCGCCTATCGATGGTCTGCGTGATGACGAGGAACGCCTGCCCGATCTCCTTGGGGGAGAGGCCGCAAAGCCAGCGCAGGATCATCGTGACGTGCGTGTGGGCGTGAGGGGCGGGGTCGCAGACAGAGAACATCATCGCCAGCTGGTTTTCCTGTCGCCCTCCGGGACGAGCGCGGCGTCGATCGTGTCTGTCCCGCGGCCACGTCGCCAGTTCCGGCAGCAGCGACGCGCCGTGCCGCTCGCGGCGGCTGATGTCGATGGCCCGGTTGCGCGCTGCCCGGACAATCCACTTGGGGTCGCGGGGAGGCCCGAACCGCCAAGCGTGCATCGCGTTCACCAGGACGTCTTGGACGACGTCCTCGGCCAGCGGAAGGTTCGAGGGCCGAGCGTCCGCATCAGTGCCGCGACCAGGTGGGCACGCTCGTTGCGAAACAGGTCCTCGACGAGACCGATCGCCGACGCTTCGACATCCCGGTCGTCGCCCACGCCTACACGCAGGAAGTCGTGAGCTTGCTGCTCATCGACGAAATGCAGAGGATCAGCGAGCAGCACCGGCTGACCTCTCCGACCCCACCATTCGCTCGCGACAGTAAACGTTTCAAAAGAGGCTAGTTGCCCACGCCATAATGGCTGCCTGCAACTGGTATACCGCTCGCCCAGTTGACGACAATAAAGCCGTGCTCCGCCCCGCGCATGTCGGTGTACAGCTGAAGCGCACTGCCCGTCGAAGTCTTCGAGACAGCGAGTTGGCGAGTCGAGGTATTGATCACATCTCCCGAACTACCGACCAGCACGTACTGGCCGTCGAGCGTGTGCTGCAACCAACCGTCCGGCGTGCAGTCCGGACCACCGCAGTATGTGCTGCTCTCTGTCGCGCCGCAGAATCCGTCGATGTTGATGATTGCCAGTGGCGACGACCCTGGTGAGTCGGCCGCCGAGTAGACACGCACCTGATTTTGTCCAGCATCTAGCACGTAAACCTCAGTGTTATCAGGGCTCACCGAGATTCCGTGCGATACCGCTGAGATTCCACCGCAGGCGCTGACGCTCCCGAACTTCACACTCGACAGAATCTTCCCAGTCGACAGATCGCCGACTGAGAAGCCGCGATAGTTTGTCCATGTGATCCAGGCTCGCGTGTCATCCTTGCCCACCGTAAATGGACGGACGCCCTTGGAGCCAAGACCGGGTCCGACGTTCGGACCGGCTGTACACAAAGCGCCGTTGCACACCTTCTGACCCAAATACCAGGGAGCGCAGCCCCTGCCACCCTTGAGGCAGCGACCCCCCAGGAAAACGTGGTACTTGCCCGACGAGTCCTTGTTGCAAATAGTATTGTGCGCACCCGCGCTGGGACCATTGATGGTCCCAACCACCGCGCCGGTACTCTCGGAAATGACATGCCAAGCGGTAGATGTGGAGCCCTCGCCGGTAGGCATGTACACGTATCCGTTGCACGCCCCTGGCTGATCGACGGCGTCAGCGTATGTCTTAGCCCAGAGTTGCCTGTTGTTGACCAGGTCCCAGGCCACCAGCTGACCAGAATTGCCGCTGCTCTGCTTGTTGTAGTTTCCGGCCGACACGAACAGTGTGCCGTTATCGTACGCAATTCCCCGCACCGTGGTCATGAAGCCTTGCGAATAGGCCTGTTGTTCGAGGGCCGGGACCGTCCATTGACCGAGCAACGTCCACGTTCCGGATTGATAGGCTTTGAGGTTGTTAGAGTTAGCCCGACTAACGGTGTAGATGACGTTACCGCTGAAGCCGGCCGGCGCAGCAGTCGTAAACTGTTGCGTGGTGGCTGACCTAGCATCCGGACCATATGCAGACTGAGGGTGCGTCGGGTCGGATGCGAGCACCTGATACTCATACCGAGTGCTTGCCGTGAGCCCGCTCGCCTTCGCGCCGATGCCGTAAAGACAATCACCCGACCCAGTACGGCAAACCTCTGGCGGAAGACTCGTATCGGTCGTCCAGGCAGTCGTGCGGACCTTCCGCTGCGGGAAGCCGACGTTGCAGGTGTCGCCCGCAGGGCAGGTACCTTGCATCTCGACGGTGGCGGAGGTCGCGGTCGGGTTCGTCGGCGCGGTCGTGTTCGCCGCTAGCGTAGAAGGAGGCGACGATGTTGGCACTGTGAAAGTGCTGGTGCGCGCGACGGTATGATGCCCGGCGCTCAGAGTGGTATAGCTCTGAGGTCTTGTACAGTTAGACGGAGCCGCGCCATCCAGTGAACACTGGAACGTTGCGCCGGACTCATCGCTCGAAAACGCAAACGACGGATTAGCGCCATCCGCAAGCGCAATTGCTGTAGGTGATGTCACACCACAGCAAAATATGAGCCCAATCACAACTAATGCATTACGTAGTGTCATCGTGGATACACCGTCCCATCTGGCGCGACATGCAGGTGAAGGATTGATGGGTCAAGCAGAAACGGCTAACCACATCCGCGACCTCTTGCCATCCAGCCTTCCTGAGCTAGTCGCCTTCCATGATCTTGGAGCACCAATCAAGATCGCTTGGTCGGCCGATCGTGTTGACGTCTCCCGTTTCCAGGTTCACCCACATCCGTGTCGGTGTCGAGCACATAATGCGCGTAAGGTGACCGTAGATGTGGTAATCGCCGGCAGCGGCCCACATGGCGCACAAAATGAGCAGTGAAACAAAGGACAGCCGGTAGGCACAACATCACGCCAGACCTGTCGCCGGCCGTCCAATCTCAAACGGCGCCATTGCCACGGCGGCGGTACACCGGCGGCTCCGCCGGCTCGGCCTTGAGAACGTACAGACCGCTGCCGACCGGCGGCCCCTTCCGCATGTACTGGTCCATCTTGAGGAACGGGTCTGGTGGCGGGATGACGTCGCCTTCGCTCAATAGCAGCCACTGAAAGTCCTTCTCGATGGCTGCCTTGACGATGAGGTCTGCGCGTCAGTGACAGCGAATTGACCGGGAAAGTATTCGTTCATCCCCTGTGTCATCGCCACGGGCGAATAGTTGGCCGGCGTCATTAGCGAACGCAATCCGGCATACCACGCGATACGCACCAGACCTCTCGTCGGCGTACCGAGGAAGAGTCGGTTGATGCATCCGGGGTCGCCAGAATCTACGATGACCTTGCGTACAGGACGAAATGGCGTCGTGGTGCTCATCACTCAGACCCCCAGTGGATCTTGCCGTCCTGGTGGTATTCAGGCTGGTTCACGCGCGTACGCATCGTGATCTCGAGCATCCCACTGGCGTGGAGGTGAACGGGCTCAACGAGGCACGGTGCGAGCTCGTAGAAGTGGTAGAGCCGAGCGAGACGATCCCCTGCGCGCGTGGCGCGAAGGCCGGCGACCTTGCCGTGGCCAGCTGGTTGTAGTCGGTGCCGGGGATCGTCGGCGGGGCGATCCAGGTGGTGATGGTAAAGCTCGGGCTCAGCTGCACGGCGCGGGAGCTTGGGACGTCAAGATATGAGCCCAGGGGCAGGTCGTAGTGCGTGCCCGTATGCACGCCGTTGGACGGGCTCGGCATCACCTTCACTTTGATGCCCGGGCCCTTCGGGTTGTTGTCAAGATTGAACACGCGCACGATGTCGGACCGGCCCGGCATCGCTGCGGAGGTACCTGACGGTCTGGCCCGGCTGCACCTCCCACGGGTCGGCGTACCCCGTGACGTCGAGCTGCTTGATCTCTTGGACCCGGTTGTGCGCCAGCGTCGTCGCGCAGCCATTGCAGGGTCCGGGCACATCGTGGCGGGGAAACGGGTTTGTTGCGCCGTGGCCGCCACAATCGGCGCGGCGGCCACCACCGCCGCCGCAACCACCGTGGGCGCGACGATCCGAGGTGACTGATCCTACGGTGTCTCATATGCGCACCTCTCCTCTGGCAACGCGCTAACGCTTTGCACTAGCCTCCCGCTCGAATATGACTGCGCGCTTTGGTGGTGCGCCAATGAGCTAGCCCATCGTCTACTCCCCGTGACGCGTTGAGTCAACCTAGTCGGTTAGAGGCCTGACATAAGGTCAGAAGCGTCTTGATGCCTAGTCCGCGAAGTGTCATGAGTTTTATTATTGTTTCCAGCATAGCCTTACCCACGGGTCACAGTTTCTCGTGGACTTTCACTTTTTGTCATCATCACTCGTGGTTACAGGTTCTGCAACGCTTCCCGCTTCGAAGAAACGTCCTCGAGTCCTCCGGGGACGCGCGGTTCGGACGCAATTTCCGCTAGAGCGTAAGCTGCGGTCAGACCCTGTGGGCCCGACAGGCTCTAAAAAGAAGCATCCCCGTCCGGTTGTGCGGGGCGTGAGGCGCCCGCGCCGCCTCACCTCGTCAATCTCGGCGTGCCCGAAGCCGCGCTCCGCGGCCTTGCTCGAGCCCGGTCACGCCAGCACTCGGCTTGCACCCATAGTGCTTGGGGCGCCTGGTGGCGAGCTCTATTCGCCGCATCCGCTCCCTTTAGAGCTCTCCGGCCGCCGCCCCCACCAGCTCCTCGGGGCGCTGCTCGATCTGCACCCGCCGCTGAGAGAAGTGGCGCAGCACCCGCTCGGGAACCCCGTCGCTCTAAAACAGGCCACGGCCGCTGGCTCGCCACCGCACGAAGGGCAGACGCTCACAAACCTGTGAACGCAACACCGCCCGGTACACCGCGCCGGCTGCGGACTTGTGCTTATAGATGGCGTGGGGTCAAGCCGGTGTAGCGACCCTCAGCCCGGGTGAGGTTCGCCACTACCACATGGGTGTGCAGCTGGGGATCCCCTGCCCGAGACATCCGATGCCGGTATGAGGCCGCAACAAACCCCTCGGCGGCCACCCGCTGGTTGCCAGCGTGTCCCCGGCGGGCAAAGCATGCCTCGCCCTCGAGATAGGAGAGAGCCTGATCGACTGCCCGCTCGTGTCCGCGTCAAGCAATGCCGCCGCCACGCCATCGTCGGCGACGGCGAACAGCACCGACACGCTCTTGGGTGCCGAGAACGTCAGATCAAGCGCCGCCACTGTCGAGGAGGCCCCATCGCTCGAAGCACGCTTCGATCCACCGGCCCGCGGCCCCGCATCAACGCCAAAAACCCCGCCCGCTCAACCTCCCAACATCAACGAGAAGAACGACGGGGACGACGCGCTCGGCCACGAGCCGCTTGCTCCGCGGCCCACCGCAGGACGTCGGGCCGCAGCCAGAGTTTCACGCGTCCTTTGCCGAGGTCGAAAACGGGTCTCGGCATGTCGCTGTAGCGCTGCTGGTACTGGAGCACCGTGTTGCGGTAGGCCAGACCGAGGATTTCGGCCACGCCTTGCGTGTCGATCAGGTCATTGGTGTCGACGCGGACCATCGTCCCAGCTTACATCGTTACGCGGATCCGTCCGGCTCTCTTGGTAGCATAACGATGTAAGCAAAAGAGTCGGCCCCGGTGGCGGACGATCTGGTGGCGGACGATGTTGGTCCAGCAGAACCGGTGCATGAACGCGCCGCTTGATGCGGTCGCCGAACACCCAGCGGTCTTGTCTGGCTTGTTGAACCTGCCGAAATACCGGCGAACGATCCAGTGTGGCCAAGACAGCAAACGCCGATTCCCGAGGCGCGCCGAGGTCACGCACGAGCTGCCGCAGCGCTGCGCACGCTGTCATCTCGCACGGCAGCGAATCAGAACAGACGCGGCGCGAGCGGCGGCCTCAGCGGTACGTGACCGCTTCACGTCTTCCACTCTCGCTCGAGCGGAGGATCGCGTCACACACCTCGGCCGCTCGATAGCCGTCCTCGAAGTCCGCTCCGTACGGGCGCACGTCGCCGCCGGTGGCGATCGCCTGTAGGAAATAGTGGATCTCGTGCACGAACGTGTGCTCCCAGCCGATGATGTGGCCGTGCGGCCACCACCACTGCCAGAACGGATGGTCGGCTTCGCTCACCAGCACCTGCCGGAATCCCTGGGCGACGGCTCCGGGGCGGGAGTCGACCAGGTGGACCTGGAGCTCGTTGAGCCGCTCGAGCTCGAACACCATCGAGCCCTTCGATCCGTTGATCTCGAAGGTCAGCGCGTTCTTGCGCCCGCGGCAGAAGCGCGACGCCTCGATCGTCCCGATCGCCCCGCTCTCGAACTCAACCGTCGCCTCGAACGCGTCGTCGACGTCGACTGTCCCGCCGGGCCGGTCCGGAATGAACGTCCGCGTAACGGCGGACACGGAGCCGATCTCGCCGACGAGGAAGCGGGCAAGGTCGATCACGTGCGCCCCGAGGTCGCCCAGCGCGCCCGAACCGGCAATGCTGCGCTGAAGCCGCCAGACGCGCTCGAACTGCGGGTCGATGATCCACTCCTGCAGGTAGCGGCCGCGGAAGTGGTAGATGTCGCCGAGCTCGCCGGACTCAAGCATCTCGCGCGCGAGCCGCACCGCGGGCACGAACCTGTAGTTGAACGCGCACATGTGCTTGACGCCGGCGTGCGCGGCAGCCAGCCACATGTCGTGGCTCTCCGCGGCGGTCCGACCGAGCGGCTTCTCGCACAGCACGTGCTTGCCGCTCTGGGCCGCGGCGATGGTCGGCTCGGCGTGGAGGTTGTTGGGCCCGGCGTTGTCGAACAGCGCCACCCGATCGTCGGCGATCAGCTCGCGCCAGTCCGTGACGTGCGAGGCGAAGCCGAATCGGCGAGCCGCCTCGCCCACCGCGGCTTCGTTGCGTCCGGCGATCGCGACCAGCACCGGGCGCAGCGGCGGGGGCCAGGTCATGTACTCAAGCGTTCGGTAGGCATTCGAATGCGCCTTGCCCATGAACGCGTAGCCGAGCATGCCGACGCCGATCTCGGCCACCCCGGCCGCCTCGGTCGCGGAGGCTTGTGTGACGAAACCGACCTGCGGATCGCTCATCGGCCGCTCCGCTGCATCGCCGTGTCGAACACGAACGACGACGGCTGGAAGTCGATCCGTCGCACGAACGCGAGCGCGTCCTGGGCACCCCACTCGCGGTCCATGCCGGCGTCCTCCCACTCGATCGACAGCGGGCCGTCGTAGCCAATCCGGTTGAGCGCGCGCAGCAACGACTCGAAGTCGACATCGCCGTGCCCGGGCGATACGAAGTCCCAGCCGCGCTCCGGCTCGCCGAAGTTGAGATGACCGCCGAGGATCGACCGGCGGCCGTCGAGCGTCTTGCGCGAGTCCTTGACGTGCACGTGGTAGATGCGGTCGGCGAAGTCCTCCACGAACGCCGCAGAGTCGAGGAACTGGTGGGCGAAGTGGCTGGGGTCGAAGTTGACACCGAAGGCCGCGCGATGCCCGATCGCGTCGAGCGTCCGGCGGGTGGTTACGAAGTCATAGGCGATCTCGGTCGGATGCACCTCCAGGCCGAAGCGCACGCCCTCGTGCTCGAACGTGTCGACGATAGGTCCCCAACGTTCGGCGAAGTCGCTGTAGCCGCGATCTATCTCGGCAAAGTCGTTCGGCGGGAAGGAGTACAGCATGTGCCAGATCGACGAGCCCGTGAACCCGTTGACCTGTGTGACACCGAATGCGGCCGCCGCCCTGGCGGTGTCCTGCATCCGCGCCGCGGCCCGCCGGCGCACTCCCTCGGGATCTCCGTCGCCCCAGACCTCGGGCGGCAGCACGCCCTCGTGGCGACTGTCGATCGGGTCGCACACTGCCTGACCTACGAGGTGAGCTCCGAGCGCCCAGCAGCCGAGGCCATGGCGCTCGAGGAGCGCGCGCTTGTCCCGGATGTAGTCGGGCTCAGCCACGGCAAGGTCGACCTCGAAGTGGTCGCCCCAGCAGGCCAGTTCGAGGCCGTCGAAGCCCCAGCCAGCCGCCTTGGCAGCCAACTCCTCGAGCTGCAGGTCGGCCCACTGGCCAGTGAACAACGTCACAGGTCTTGCCATCTCACCTTCCTCTCACCGCTCGCCCAGGGCGTGGCGCTCGCGTCCTCGCCCAGGACGCGACACTACACTCCTGCCCCGGTGGCCGTCAGCTACGACTTCGAGGCGCGCACGGCGCTGATCACCGGCGAAGCCGGAGACATCGGTGCTGCGCTGGCACGCCGGATCATGGCCGCCGCTGGCCGCGTTGCGCCCCTGGATGTCAGGCCCGCCGAGCTCGACGGCGGTGCCGCGAGCGAGTGCTACACCGAGGAGATCACGGTGTACCGGGATGTCTGAGGAGCGCTGGCTGGTCACCGGGGCGCTCGGCTGCATCGGCACGTGGTGCTGCCGCCAACTGGTGCGCGAAGGGCATCTCGTGGTCGGCCTCGACCTCGGCGAGGGCCGCCGGCGGGCAGAGCTCGTCATGTCCCCTGACGAGCTCGCTTCGGTTGAGTACGTGCGCGTCGACATCACGGACCTCGCAACAGTCGAGCGTTTGCTCACGGAGTGGGAGATCGACCACATCGTGCATCTGGCGGCGATGCTCGTGCCGCTCGTCGCCGCCGACCCACCGCGCGGCGCGCTCGTCAACGTCGTGGGCACGGTCAACGTGTTCGAGGCGGTCAAGCGCCGCGGCCTCCCCGGCCTCGCCTACGCCAGCTCGGCCGCCGTGTACGACCGCGCCGACGGCCTAAGCGTGGCCGAAGACGCTGACGGCCATCCCGTCACCCACTACGGCATCCACAAGCTCGCGAATGAGGGAACGGCGCGGATCTACTGGCAGGACGACGGCGTCCGCAGCGTCGGGCTGAGACCCCACATCGTCTACGGGCCGGGACGCGATCATGGAATGACCGCCGGTCCGACGCTGGCGATGGCCGCCGCCGTGCACGGCGAGCGCTACGAGATCCCGTTCGGAGGACGCGCGCAGTTCCAGTACGCGCCCGAGGCAGCAGCCATGTTCATCGAGGCCGCGCGCTCGCCGGGCGACGGCGCCACCGTGCGCAACCTGGGCGGCCCGTCCGAGCACGTCGCCGACGTGATCGCCGCGATCGAGGCCGTCCTGCCCAAGGCGGCCGGAACGATCACCTTCAAAGAGGACGTGCTGCTGGCCCTGCCCGAACACATGGGGGCCGAGCGGCCGGTGAGCACGCCGCTGGCGCAGGGGGTTCGGGAAACCATCGAGCTGCTGAGCTCGGCCGCGGCCGGGGTCGCGACGTGAGCGACCGGACCGTCGTCCTCGTCGGGACGCTGGACACGAAGGGCGACGAGTACGCCTACCTGCGAGACCGCCTGCGGCTGCACGGCGTCAACACCCTGCTGGTCGATGCCGGCACGCTCGAGCCGCCGCGCACCGAGCCGGACATCGACCGCCACGACGTCGGGGCCGCGGGCGGAGTCGACGTCGACGAGCTCGCCAGCGCGCGCGACCGGGGGCGAGCGGTGAGCGCCATGGCGAAGGCCGCGGCCGCACTCGTGCGGCGGTTGTACGAGGAGGGCCGCTGCGACGGTGTGCTCGCTGCGGGCGGCTCGGGCAACACCGCGATCGCGACCGCAGCCATGCAGGCTCTGCCGGTCGGCGTCCCAAAGCTGATGGTCTCGACCGTCGCCGCGGGCGACACGCGCGACTACGTTGGCGCGAGCGACGTGGCGATGATGGCATCGGTCACCGACGTGGCCGGGATCAACTCGATCTCGGGCCGGATCCTCGCCAATGCCGCGGCCGCGATGGCGGGGATGGTGCAGGCCCCGCCGGTTGAGCTGCCCGGGCAGCGGCCGCTGATCGCGGCGAGCATGTTCGGGGTGACCACGCCGTGCGTGACGGCGGCGCGCGAGTCACTCGAGCAGCGCGGCTACGAGGTGCTGGTGTTCCACGCCACCGGGACCGGCGGCGACGCGATGGAGGGTCTGATCGACTCGGGGTTCATGACCGCGGTGCTCGACATCACCACCACCGAGCTGTGCGACCGGCTCGTCGGCGGGGTGCTCGCCGCGGGCCCGGAGCGCCTCGAGGTCGCGGGGCGCAACGGGCTGCCCCAGGTCGTCTCGCTCGGCGCGCTCGACATGGTCAACTTCGGCGCGCGCGACACGGTTCCGCCTCAGTTCGAGGAGCGCAACCTGTACGTGCACAACCCGTCGGTGACCCTGATGCGCACGACGCCCGAGGAGTGCGCCGAGCTCGGGCGGATCATCGTGGGCAAGCTGTCCGGCGCGCGCGGACCGGTGTCGTTGTTCGTCCCGCTCAAAGGGGTGTCGGCGATCGACGTCGAAGGCGGGCCGTTCTACGACGCGGCCGCCGACGAGGCGCTGTTCGAAGCGCTGCGCGCGAATCTCTCCGACAACGTGGAATTGCACGAGCTCGAGCACAACATCAACGACCCCGAGTTCGCGCAGGCGATGGTCGACAAGCTAATCGAGTACGTCGAGGAGCGCGGCGCGTGACCGGCGCCGAGGCGCGGGAGCGCCTGCGCGTCACGCTCGCAACCGGCGAAGTGATCATCGGCGCGGGCGCGGGCACGGGGCTGTCGGCCAAGTGCGCCCAGGACGGCGGGGCAGACCTGATCATCATCTACAACTCTGGGCGCTACCGCATGGCCGGGCGCGGCTCGCTCGCCGGGATGATGCCCTACGGCGACGCCAACGCGATCGTGCTCGAGATGGGCGACGAGGTGCTGCCCGTCGCCAGGGAGACGCCGGTGCTGGCGGGGGTGTGCGGCACCGACCCGTTCCGCCTGATGGATCGCTTCCTGGACAAGATCGAGCAGGCCGGGTTCGCCGGCGTTCAGAACTTCCCGACGGTGGGACTGATCGACGGGATCTTCCGCGCCAACCTCGAGGAGACTGGCATGGGTTACGGGCTCGAGGTGGAGATGATCCGCCTGGCCGCCGAGCGGGGTCTGCTGACGGCGCCCTACGTGTTCGACGTCGACGATGCGCGTGCGATGACCGAAGCCGGCGCCGACGTGCTGGTGCCACACATGGGGCTGACCACCAAGGGCACGATCGGGGCGCACACCGCGCGCACGCTCGACCAATGCGTGACGGCCATCCAGGAGATGCACGATGCCGCCAACGCGCTCAACCCCGAGGTGATCGTGCTATGCCACGGCGGTCCAATCGCCGAACCCGAGGACGTCGCCTACGTGCTGGAGCAGACACACGGCGTGGTCGGCTTCTTCGGCGCGTCGAGCATGGAGCGCCTGCCGACGGAGGTCGCCCTAACCGAGAACATGCGCCGCTTCAAGGCGATCTGGAGCCAAACAGAGTAAGGAGCGAGATGAGCAGGTTTGTGAAGAAGAGCAACGTCGAGGAGGAGCAGTTCGACTGGGGCGTGATCGGCTGGCGGTGTGTTCCGGCCACCGGCGCGAAGCAGATCGTGGTCATGGACGTGAAGCTGGAGCCGGGCGAAGGACACGACTTCCACCGCCACCCGGGCCAGGAGGAGATGATCATCGTCAAGCGCGGCCGGATCAGCCAGTACCTGGAGCGCGAGTCGACCGAGCTGGGTCCGGAGGACTCCGTGTTCATCGCGGCCGACGTCGTGCACGCGTCGTTCAACGAGGGCGATGAGACGGCTGACCTGCAGGTGGTCATCGCGCCCTCGCTGGGAGAGGGCAGCGGCTACGGCCTGGTCGACGTCTCGGGCGAGGAGCCCTGGGCCTCAGTGCGCAAGGCCGCCTGAACCGGGACTTCTAGTTGGAGGGCTCGCCCGCCGCGGGCGCCGGGTCCTCGATCAGCGCCACCACGTCGGAGACGAACGCCCCCAGCGTGTGTCCGTCAAGCACCCGGTGATCGCCGGACACCGCGAGTGCGACGATCGTCCTGACCACGACCTGCCCGTCGCGCGCAACCGGACGCTCCTGCACGCGCCCGACGCCGAGGTTGGCGACCTCACCCGGCTTGATGATCGGCGTGCCGAGCCACACGCCGAGGCTGCCGTAGTTGTTCAGCGTGAAGGTGCCGCCGGCGAGCTGGTCGGGACGGAGACGCCGCTCGCGCGCGGCGCGTGTCAGCTCGGCGATCTCGCGTGAGAGCTCGGGCACGCTCTTGGCGTCGGCGCCGTGCACGACCGGGACGACCAGGCCGTCCGGCGCTGCGGTGGCGATGCCGATGTTGTATGCGGAGTGCAGCGTGATCTCCTCCCGCTCGAGGTCGATCGATGCGTTGACGTAGGGGTGCCGGCGCAGGGCTTCGGCGGCGATGCGCAGCAGCAGCGGCGTGATCGTCAGGTGCTCGTCGTCGGCTCGTTCGCGCAAGCGGTCGCGCCAGGCCAGGAGCGCGGTGGCATCCGCTTCGCGATAGTCGATGATGTGGGGGATCGTCTGCCACGCCTCGGTCATCATCCGCGCGATGGTTCGCCGGGTTCCGCGCAGGGGAATGATTTCTCGCTCGTTTCGACTTGCCGCCGAGGGCGCCTTTGCCGGGGGCGTGGACGCTGCTGGTTGGGCTCCTGGGGCTTGACCACGCACCGTCGCCGGCTCGAACACCGCCATCACCTCGCCCACAGGCAGGCGATCGCCGACGTTCACGCGCAGCTCGAGGACGCGCCCTGTGGTCGGGCACGGGATCGTCACCGTCGCCTTGTCGGTCTCCACCTCGGCTAGCGGGTCGTCCTCGCGAACCTCCTGACCCTCGACGACGTGCCATTCGAGCAGCTCCCCCGAGTCTGTGCCCTCGCCGATGTCGGGGAACTTGAACTCGAGCGGCACGCGACAACTCCGGTCAGCCGGCGCCCATCACGCGCCGGATCGCGCCGAGGGCACGCTCGGCACTCGGCAGGTACTCGCGCTCGAGCGAGGCGATCGGGTACGGGGCATCAGGTGCGGCGACGCGCAGCACCGGCGCGGTGAGCGACGAGAACGCCTCCTCGACGATCGTGGCCACCACCTCGGCGCCGAAGCCGGCGGTCAGGGGCGCCTCATGGATTACGACCGCGCGGCCGGTTTTGGAGACCGCTCCCCCGAGACCGTCGACATCAAGCGGCACGAGCGTCCGCAGGTCGAGCACCTGGCAGGAGATCCCCTCCTCGGCGGCCAGGTCGGCTGCCTGCTCGGCCACGACAACCGCGGCGCTCCAGGCCACCAGCGAGACGTCGGTCCCCTCGCGCACCACACGCAGGCGCCCGAGCGGAACGGCGTAGTCCTCGTCGGGAACCTCGTCCTTGATCAGGCGGTAGCCGCGAAGCGGCTCGCAAAACAGCACCGGGTCCTCCCCGCGGATCGCCTCGGTCAGCAGCCCCTTGGCATCGTGGGCGCAGGCCGGCATCACCACCTTCAGGCCGGGCGAGTTCGCGTACTTGGCCTCGTGGGCGTCCGAGTGCATCTCCGGGGTGCGGACGTTGCCGCCGAACGGGGCCCGGATCACGATCGGCATCGGATAGCGGCCCTGTGAGCGAAAGCGCATGCGCGCCACCTGGCCCTCGAGCTGATGGAAGGCCTGCGAGCCGAAGCCGAGGAACTGAAGCTCCGGGATCGGGCGCAGTCCACTGCAGGCCAGGCCGACCGCCGACCCGACGATCACTCCCTCGGCCAGCGGCATGTCGACCACGCGTGCCTCGCCGAAGCGCTTCTGGAGGCCATCGGTGGCGCGGAACATGCCGCCGTTGCGCCCGATGTCCTGGCCCAACAGGATGATCCGCTGGTCGCGCTCCATCTCGCGCTCGAGCGTGCCGCGGATCGCCTGCACCATGTTAAGCGTGGCCATCTACTGCTCTTCGCCGGTGAGGGCGCGGCGTTGGTCGAGCAGCCGCGATGGTGGATCGCCGTAGACGTGATCGAAGATCTGCTCGGCCCGTCCCGCGCCGCGAGCCTCGGCTGCGGCCACCGCCGCGGCAAGCTCCTCCTCGATATCGGTCCGCATCCCCTGCTCGAGCTCGGGCGAGAGTAGATCGTCATCGACCAGGAAGCCGCGGAGGCGGGCGACCGGATCGAGGGCTCGGTAGGCCTCGAGCTCCTCGGGATCGACGTAGCGCATCGGATCGTCGGCGGTGTTGTGGGGGCCCATGCGGTAAGTGCGCGACTCGATCAGCGTCGGGCCGTCGCCGGCGCGCGCGCGTGCCACCGCACGCGCGGTCGCCTCGTGGACGGCAAAGAAGTCGTTGCCGTCGACGAGCTCGCTCGGGAAGCCGTAGCCGGCCGCGCGGGCTGCGAAGCTGCCCAGAGTCTGCTTGGAGACCGGGGTGGAGATCGCCCAGCCGTTGTTCTGAAGGAAGAAGATGACCGGCGCGCGCCGTAGGCCGGCCAGGTTGCAGGCCTCGTGAAAATCACCTTCGGAGGAGGCACCGTCGCCGAAGTACACGCACACCACGCTGTCGAGTCCCTGGTAACGCAGCCCCCAGGCCAGCCCCACCGCGTGGGGGAGCTGAGTCGCGAGCGAGATCTGAATCGGCAGCAGGTTGACCCCGTCCGGCATCCGGTTGCCCTCGGGATTGCCCATGCAGTACAGGAGGAAGCGCTCGAGCGTGTAGCCCTGACGGAGCATCGCCGGCAGCTCGCGGTACTGGGGCACTACCCAGTCCCGCGCCGGGTCGAGTGCGAACGCGGAGCCGATCACCGATGCCTCCTGGCCGTTGATCGGCGAGAACACCCCCAGTCTTCCCTGACGTTGGAGGTTGAAGGCGCGCTCGTCGACCCGCCGCGAAAGCAACATCAACCGGTATGCGGCGAGCAGCTCGGCATCGGGCAGCGGCGGCCGGTACCCCTCGGGAACCGTCCCCTCGGGCCTGAGGATCTGCGTCGGCGGGGGTCCGTCGGTGCTGGTAGTTACCAGGGACGCCAAGCACCCACCGTACCCCAACGAAGCCACCGTCGACAAGAACGTGCCCGGCGGTGATGTACGAGACGGCGTCGGAGGCAACGAAGGCCACGACCCTCGCCACCGCCTGAGGCGTGGCCACGGGCCCGAGCGGCGTGCGGGCGCTCGCGGCGGCGGCGTTACTCGAATAGGATCGAGCCGATGATCGTGGAGATGCGCGAGTACACGCTCGAATCCGGCAGCGTGTCCGAGTACCTGCGCATCTACGAGGAGGAGGGGCTCGAGGTTCAGCGGGACATCCTCGGCCACCTGGTCGGCTACTACTCGACTGAGGTGGGGCCCGCCGTTCACCAGGTCGTCCACCTGTGGGCTTACGAGAGCTTCGAGGATCGGGCCGAGCGCCGCCGGCGCCTGGCCGCGGATCCAGACTGGAAGGCGTATTTGAAGAAGGTCCGACCGATGTTCCGCGAGCAGAGCAACCGGATCATGAACCCGGCCCCGTTCTTCGAGCCGGAGCTGCGCCGGTGAGTTCCCTCGACGGTCAGGTGGCGATCGTCACTGGGGCGGCCCAGGGCATCGGCCGCAAGTTCGCCGAGGGCCTGGCCGGCGAAGGCGCCAAGGTGGTGGTGGCCGACCTGCGTGGCGCAGAGGAGGCGGCAGCCGCCCTCGGCGGGTTGGCGGTCGATGTCGACGTCTCTGATCAGGCGGCGTGCGAGGGGATGGCGCAGACTGCGGTCGACGCCTACGGCCGAATCGACGTGCTGGTCAACAACGCCGGCCTCTGGAGCTCGCTGGTCCCCACGCCGTTCGAGCAGCTGTCGGTGCAGGAGTGGCGCCGCGTGTTCGATGTCAACGTGCTCGGCATGTACCTGGCCACGCGCGCGGTCGCGCCCCACATGCGCAGGGCGAAGCGCGGGCGGATCATCAACATCGCCTCCGGTACCCCGTACAAGGGCGTCCCGCTGTTCATGCACTACGTGGCCAGCAAGGGGGCGGTGATCGCAATGAGTCGGGTGATGGCGAAGGAGCTCGGCGGCGACAACATCCTCGTTAACACGATCGCCCCGGGGTTCACGCTGTCCGACGGCGTGATGGAGAACCAGACCCAGGTCGAGCAGTTGCAGGAGGTCTCGGCTCAGGCGCGGGTGTTGGTCCGCGACCAGTACCCGGAGGACATCGTCGGCGCCGTCCTGTTCTTCGCCTCCGACCGGTCCTCCTTCATCACCGGACAGTCGCTTGTCGTCGATGGCGGCGCGTACTTCAACTAGTGCTCCTCCAAGTCATCCACCACCGCTTGGGCAACGGTGAACCAGCCGAGCTCGAAGCTGTCCCGCGGGTCATCTACCACCTTGACGAAAACCGGGCCCAGCACTCGACCGGGCCTTGCCGGCTGCGCGGGCCAACGCGGGCGCTGTCGTTCGAGCTGACGGCCGCGCCGGCTCCGGGTGCCCTACTGAGCGCGCCGGTCGAGCTGACCCCGGGCCATCGGTGGCTGATCAGGTGCGACCGGGTCGACTTCCCGCCTGGCGGTGTCGCCTATCTGCACACCCACCAGGGACCTGGCATGCGCGTCCTGCTGCACGGCTCGATCCGCATCGACACGCAGGGACGGTCCCACAGTTACGGGCCGCTCGAGGCCTGGTACGAGCCCGGGCCCGAGCCGGTGTTCGCGGCGGCATCGGAGACCGAGCCGACGGCGTTCGTCCGCTGCATGGTCCTTCCGGTCACCCTCCGCGGCAAGAGCTCGATCCGCTACGTGCGCGACGAGGACGCCGGCAAGCCCAAGCCGCAGAGCTACACCGTGTTCGTCGACGAGCCGCTCGAGCTGACCGCGGGCACGCGGTGAGGACCGGCGGAAGGCTCCTCGCCGACCAGCTGGTACTGCACGGCTGCGAGCTCGCCTTCTGTGTCCCGGGCGAGAGTTACCTGCCGCTGCTCGACGGGCTGTTCGACCACCGGAACACGGTTCGCGTGGTGACGTGCCGCCACGAGGCGTCAGCCGCCAACGCGGCCGAGGCGACCGGCAAGCTGACCGGCCGACCCGGAGTGTGCATGGTGACCCGCGGCCCAGGAGCCACGCAGGCGTCGGTCGGCGTGCACACCGCGCGCCAGGATTCGACCCCGCTCATCCTGCTCGTCGGCCAGGTGGCGCGCGGGCACCGAGGTCGGGAGGCGTTTCAGGAGGTCGACTTCCAGCGGATGTTTGGCCCGCTGGCCAAGGCGGTCATCGAAATCGACGATGCCGACCGGATTCCTGAGCTGGTCGCGGCCGCCTTCACGATCGCCACCGGCGGACGGGCCGGGCCGGTCGTCGTGTCGCTGCCGGAGGACGTGCTCTCAGCCGCCAGCGACGCGCCGGATGTCGAGCCGTACCTCGCGCGGGAGCCGGCCGCCGACCCACGTGAGATGGCCGACCTGTCGAGGCTGCTCGCGACGGCCCAGCGTCCGTTCGTGCTCGTCGGAGGCGGCCCGTGGGACCGGATGTCATGCGCGCAGCTGACCGATTGGGTCGAGTCGTCCGGCCTGCCGGTTGGCGCGTCGTTTCGCCGCCAGGACGTCCTCGACAACGACCACCGCTGTTACGTGGGCGACGTCGGGCTCGGGATCAACCCGCGGCTCGCGCGACGGATCGCCGACGCCGACCTGTTGATCGCGCTCGGGCCTCGGCTGACCGAGATCGAGACCCAGGGATACACGGCGCCGGCACCGCCGCAGCCCAGCCAGGCGCTGGTCCACATCCACCCCGATCCCGACGAGCTTGGGCGCGTCTATCAACCGCGGCTCGGGATCCTCAGCGGCATGCGGCCGTTCGTGGCCGCGGCCGACGTGATCGGACGGGTAAACGGCGCTCGCTGGGCCGTCTGGACGGCGCAGGCCCGCGCCGATTTTGAGGCCTGGTCGGATCCGGAGCCTCGAACCGGCACCGACGTCGACCTCCGCGCGATCATCGGCGTTCTGCGCCGGGAGCTTCCCGACGACGCAATCGTGTGCAATGGCGCCGGCAACTACACCGTTTGGGTCCATCGCTTCTTCCGGTACCGGCGCTGGGGCACGCAGCTGGCCCCGCAGAGCGGCGCGATGGGCTACGGGATCCCGGCGGCGCTGGCCGCCCAGCTGCGGCACCCGCGGTCGCCGGTGATCGCGTTCGCCGGCGACGGCGACTTTCAGATGTGCGGACAGGAGCTGGCCACGATGGTGCAGGAGCGCCTGCCGGTGCTCGTGCTGGTGGTCAACAACGGGATGCTCGGCACGATCCGGATGCACCAGGAGCGGCGGTTCCCCGAGCGCGTGATCGCCACCGATCTGGTCAATCCCGACTTCGCCGCGCTGGCCCGCGCGTACGGGGCCCACGGCGAGCGCGTCCGGCGCACCGAAGATTTCCCGGACGCCTTCGCCCGCGCCCGGGCCGCCGGCGGTCCGGCGCTGATCGAACTGCTCACCGATCCGGAGGCGCTCACGCCGGCGGCGTCGCTGGCCGAAACGCGCGCGCGCGCGAAGGCGACGCACTGACGTGCCCGCGGGGGCGAGCGAGCTCGCGCACGCGATCCGCGCCGGCGAGCTGCAACCGGTCGAGGCGGTCGAGCAGGCGCTGAGCGCGATCGAGCGCCACCACGATCTAGGCGCCACCATCACCGTCTGCGCCGAGGAGGCGCTGTCGCGCGCGCGGAACGGCGTCGCGGGACCGCTGGCCGGCGTGCCACTGCTGGTCAAGGACGTGTTCGACACCGCTGGAGTGCGGACGACCGCGGGCTCGCAGATCTACGCCGACCGCGTGCCGAGCCGATCGGCGGCGGCGGTGGTGAGGCTCGAGGCGGCCGGCGCGATCATCGTGGCCAAGACGAACTGCGACGAGTTCGCCTGGGGGGCCACTGGTCAGAACCACTTCTATGGCGACTGCCGCAACCCACGGCGGCCCGGACGGATCGCGGGCGGCTCAAGCAGCGGCAACGCGGCCGGGCTGGCCGCCGGCATGACGCCGCTGGCGCTCGGCAGCGATACCGGCGGCTCGGTGCGGATGCCCGCCGCCTGCTGTGGAGTGGTGGGCATGAAGCCGGCCGCAGGTGTGCTGTCGACCGCCGGCATGTTCCCGTTGTGCCCCAGCTTCGACACCCCCGGCCCGATGGCACGAACGGTTGCCGACTGCGCGCTCGCCTACGCCGTGCTGGAGGGGCGGCCGCCGATGGCGGGCGATCCGGCCGGACTACGTGCCGGCGTGCTCACCGGGCAGCCGCCGCTGGCGCCGGATTCACCGACCGACCGGCGCGACGAACGTGCGCTCGAGTTCGTGGCGCGCGCCGAGGCACTCGGGATCCAGTGCGAGGAGGTGGCCCTGCCGGTGCCCGACGCCAACCTGTGGCCGGTGTTCTACGCCGAGGCGGCGGCGTCGCACCGGGACACCTTCGCGGCCCGGCGGGAGGAATACGGGCCGACGATCAGGGCGAAGCTTGACGACGCCCAGCGCGTCGATCCCGACGCGCTTGCCGCCGCCCACCGGGCGCTCGCGGCCTGGCGTCACCGGGCCCTGACAGAGCCCGCGGTCGACGTGTTGATCTCCCCGACGCTCGGGGTACTCTCGATACCTCCCGCAGACGTGGACGAACTCGAGGTCAGGGTCCCGTTATCGGCCTATGCGCGCGTGTTCAGCTTCCTCGGCTGGCCGGCGATCGCGATCGGCGGTGTCCAGATCGCGGCGCGGGAGCCCGGTGCGCTGTTCGCCGCGGCGCTGGCGTGGGAGCGAAGCTACGGACCCCCGGCGTGATCCTTGACTCCCCAGGCGACTACTCGCTGAGCGGCTCGACTCCGAGGTAGCGGCGCTGTATCCCGGGGTCGGATGTCAGTTGCTCGGAACTCAGCTCAGTCGCAATCTCGCCCCCGATCATCACGAGGTGACGCTCGGCCACCGCGGTCGCTACTCCGAGGTTCTGCTCGACCAGCAGGATGCGGGCGCCGCCCTCGGCCAGCCGCAGGATCGTCTCGACCAGCTCTTCGACGAGCCGGGGCGCCAGCCCCTCCGACGGCTCGTCCATGATCAGCAGCTTCGGGTCGACCAGCAGCGCGCGGCCGATGGCGAGCATCTGCTGCTCGCCCCCGGACAGCTGGGTGGCGTCGTTGCGCCGGCGGTCGGCCAGACGCGGGAACAGGTCATAGACGCGGTCGGCATTCCATTGCCCCCCGCGCCTGCGGCCGACCACGATCCGCAGGTGCTCGTCGACGGTGAGCGAACCGAACAGGCGTCGCCCCTGGGGCACCAGCGCGAGGCCGACGCGCGAGATCCTGTAAGACGGCCTACCGAGCAACTCGAGCCCGCCGAAGCGGACCGAGCCGCTGACCGTGCTCGGGTGCATGCCCATGATCGCGTGGCACATGGTCGTCTTGCCCATGCCGTTGCGGCCGATGATCGAGACGGGCTCCTCGCCTACCGTGAAGTCGAGCCCGTGCAGCACGTGGGCGGGCCCGTAGTAGGCGTGCAGTCCCCGGACTTCGAGCAGTTCCCCGTTATTCAGTGTAATAGCGCTTCCCCAGGTACAGCTCGTGAACGGTCTCGTTGGCGCGGATTTCGGCCGGCGTGCCTTCGACGATCACGCGGCCGTCGTGCATCATCGTCACGTAGCTCGCCACCCGCAGCGCGACGTCCATGTCGTGCTCGATCACCAGCAGAGTGACGTCCGCAGGCAGGCCGAGCAGCAGCTCGGTGAGCGTCACCCGCTCTGCCCGGGAGAGCCCGGCGGCAGGCTCGTCGAGCATCATCAGCCGCGGCTGGGCGACGCGCGCCATGCCGATTGCCAGCTGGCGCCGCTCGCCGTGGGACAGCTCTGAGACCATCGTGTCGAGGCGCCGCTCCATCCCGACGTCGCGCGCGGCCTCGCGGGCCTTGGCGCGCAGCGGCCTGTCACGCCTGCTCGAGCGGAAGGGGAACGTGTGCCCGGTGCGCGCACCGAGCGCGGCGAGGTAGATGTTGTCCTCGACCGACAGGCCCTGCAACACGCGCGATTGCTGATAGGTGCGGGCCAGCCCCATCTTCGCCCGGTGCCGCGCCGGCGAGCGTGTCACATCGGCACCGAACAGCTCGATCGTCCCCTCGGTGGGCGGGAATTCGCCCGCAATGACATTGAACAGTGTGGTCTTGCCGGCGCCGTTGGGGCCGAGGATGGCCCTCCGGGCCCCCCGCCGGATCTCGAGGTCCACGCCGTCGACGGCGCGGAGCCCCCCGAAGTGCCGGCCGACCCCCCGGAGGAGGAGGATCGGCTCGGCGCTATCGGTGTGGGCTGCTACTGCCACTTCCGGACGGCGGTCAGTGGAAGCTGACCGGCTGCTCCTTGCCCTGCCACGGCAGGGACTTCTTGACGCACGGCGGTTGCCCACGCCCCGGCGACGGCGTCTTCGGGGTGAACAGGCCACCGAACGACTCGGTCACGCCCGGCACCTTGTAGATCGTGTGGACGCCGGTCCCGCTGACCTGGGCGATGTAGTTGGTTATGATCGCCTGGCGGTTCTGATCCAGCCTGATCGGGCCGTACGGCGCGTCGGGCAGCGTCGTCTTGGCCAGCGCTGCGTGCAGCGCCGCCTGGCCATTGGACAGGTTGCCGTGGACCGCCTTGAGCGCCTTGTCGAGCGCCCACGCCGCGACGTAGTAGTTGACCGTGAACACGCTGGAAGCCAGGCCGGCCAGCGTGCCAGGCGCGGGCAGCGAGTTGGTCTTCGCCGGGTACGCCTGCTTCAGCGCGGAGATGTAAGCCGACGCGTTGGGCGAGGTCGTGTCCTCGTTGGTCGAGGTGCCTTCAATTGCTCCAGCATCGCTCGCGTGCACCGCCGCGATCGTGGCCGGGTCACCTAGGAAGATGTTCCCCGCAAGGGTGTTCTTCTTGAAGTTGCCCCGAGCCTGAACGTATTGCTTGAGGAAGTCGAGCAGGCCGGCGCCGCCGACGGCGCTGAACAGGCCGTCGAACTTTTGCGGGATCTGCGCGATGTACGACGAGTAGTCGGTCGTGCCCAGCGGCGGGTAGATCCGGGTCACGGTTCCCCCGTCGGCGCAGAAATCGGCGATGAAGCCGGCCGCCGACGTCCAGCCGAAGGCGTAGTCGTCCATCACCACGACCGCGTTCCGCCAGCCGAGTTTACGATACGCGTAGTCGCCCACGCCGGCGCTCCACTGCGCACCGTCGCCGTTGAAGCGGAAGAAGTTCGGCGAGCGCACCTTGAGCGTGGCGTCCTGAGCGCCCGACGTGCCGTTGATGAACGTCAGCCCGGGCTGCGTCTTCGAGTAGTTCGCCACCGCGATGCCCTCGTCACCGGATAGCGGCCCGATCACGACTTGGGCACCGTCTTGCTCGACCAGGCGGCGGACCTCAGAGAGGGCTTTCGCGGCGGTGTCATCCGCACACCCGTAGCCGACGATGTCGATTGGGTGTCCGGCGATCGTGCCGCCGTGGATGCCCGCGCTCGGCACGGAACCATTGGGCTTGGCGCCGTCGTGGGCGATGAAGTACGCCTGGGCTCCGCCGATGTCCGCGTTGTACCAGGCGCCGAAGTCGCCGGCGCAGTCTGACAGGATGCCGATCTTGAGCGCGTTAGACGGCGCGCTCTTCGACCCCGATGTACTTTTACTGCTGGCGGCAGCACTAGGGCTGCTACTGCTACTGCTCTTGCCACCGCACGCTGCGATCCATAGCACGCAAAGGGCAACCATCGGTATTAGGGCGAGCCGAACGCGCGGAAATCGCCTGAGACCTCTCTCCAACCTCGTCACCTCCTCAGCGACGTTTTGCGTGTTTAGGGACTGCAAGGTCTGTCTTCGCATTCCGCTCAGACCTCTTGCCGTCCTGACCCCGGCGACCCGCCGTCCGCCGTAGTTCCTGCCTTCTCCGGTTCCGCCGCTCGCTGCCGTCGATGCTGTCGATGCCGTCGCGGCCTCCGGAATCTTCTGTTCCCCGGCCCCAGGGACGAGCGCCCATGCCCTCCGACCGATGCCGATCAGCCCATCCGGCGAGAGGAGCACGATCACCAGGAAGACGAGTCCGATGATCGTGGCAAACCGTCCCGGACCCAGCCAAAGGCCGAGCGTCGGCGTGTCCTGCCGGGCGTAGTAGTCGATCAGCGAGAAGGCGAGCGCGCCGATCCATGCCCCTTCGAGCCGCGACAGGCCGCCGATCACGGCAATGATGAGCACGTCGATCGTCTGGGCGACGTTGATCGAGCCAGGCGAGATCTGGGTGTTGAACCACACCGAGAGGATCCCCGCGATCGACGCCACGAAGGCACCAAGCCCGAACGCAAGCGTCCGGTGCAGCGCCACGTTGTACCCGAGCGATCTCATCCGCCCGGCATCGTCGCGGACCCCCTGCATCGCCAGCCCGAACGGCGTCCGGACCACATAGCGCAATAAGAGATACACCGCCACCGAGCAGCCCAGGCACGTGTAGTAGAGCGGCGTCGGGTCGGTGATCGGGTCGCCGAGATACCCGGGATGCGAGACGCTGCGGATGCCGCCGAACCCGCTCAGCTGGGTCACCTGTCCGAAGAAATAGAACACGAACAGCGACAGCGCCAGGGTGATCATCAAAAAATAAATGCCGTAGCTCCGGGACGCGACCGCTCCGAACAACAACCCCACCAGCACCCCCACCGCGATCCCGAACACGACCCCGGCCCAAGGGGTCCAGCCGAGATTCAGCCCGCCCTCGCTGTTGATCGTGTGGACGACGTTGCCCATGGCAAAGCCGGCAATCCCGTAGATCGCTACTTGGCCGAGCGAGGTCATCCCGCCGAAGCGGTACAGGAACGTGAGGCTGACGGCAGCGATGCCAAGCCACAGGGTCTGGGTGAGAATCTGGCTGAGCCAGAACTCGTCGAAGATCTGCGGCGCCAGCAGCAAGACGATCGCCACCGCGGCCAGCACCGCCCAGCCGCCGACGGCGATCGGGCGCGGACGCGAAGACCTGGCCGTGGGCGTCGTCGCGACGGTGCTCATGTTGGCCGTCCGAACAACCCGAGCGGCCGCACCGCCAGGACGGCGATGACGAGGATGAACGAGGCCAGAACGGCGTAGTTACTGAGGTCGAGCGAACCGAAGTGGAGGTAGATCGCGGAGTAGGCCTGCACCAGGCCAAGCAGCAGCGCCCCGATCGCGGCGCCGACCAGGCTCCCCATCCCGCCAATGATCACGACGATCAGCGCGTCGAGCAGGAACTGGGTGTCGAGCCCGGGACCGACCGAGATCATCGTCCCGCCGAGCACACCGCCGAACCCGGCCAGCATAGCGCCGAGGAAGAACGCTCCGGCGAACACCAGCTGCACGTTGACGCCGAGCGCCGACAGCATCGTCCGGTCGTCGACACCGGCCCTGATCGTCATCCCGAACCGCGTGCGCTTGAACAGCAGCCACAGCAGGATGCCGATGACAATGGCCGAGCCGAGCACCACGGTAAGGCGGAAGAACCCGTAGTGCAGGGCTCCGATCGTGATGCTGTTCGGCCAGCTCGTCGGCTGCTGGATGGTCTGCACGATGCCGCCGTAGTGGGCGACCATCTGGTCGGCGAAGATCACCGAGACAGCGATCGTGATCAGGGCTTGGCGCAGGTCCTGTCCCTGGTTCCAGCGGAGCAGTAGCTGTTGGATGGCCAGGCCGACGAGCCCGATCACCAGCGTCGCGAACGCCAGTGGAATGAAGAAACCCGCGACACTCGTGCTAGTCGAGCCGCCGAGCTGGAACTGCGAGGAGCCGCTCGCGTACCAATGGGTCTGCGCCACGTAGGCGACATACCCACCGAACAGATACAGCGAGCCGTGGGCCATGTTGACGACGCGCATCAGCCCGAAGATCAGCGTGAAGCCGGCCGCCACCACGAAGTAGAGCGCCGCGCTGGTGATCCCGTCGAGGGTCACCTGGATGAACGTCGTGCCGCCCTCGATCGCCTTGACGGCCAGCCACGCGACGACGGCGACGCTCAGCGCGCCGAGGATTATGCGCGGCGCCGACGCACCGCGTCGACCCCGCGACGATGGCCGCGCGATGGTGACGCTCACTCTCCCTCGCTCCTCCGTGTACGCGGTTGACCTCCGAACATAACCGACGCTCGGCTCGGCATGCAATAGCTTCCTAACGCTCAGCTAACGGTTGCCGTGCGGCGCCCCTGTACAGGCGGGCCGCCATGCCTTCGGCGTCCTGCGGCACCAGATCGTCGAGGCGGACCAGGTCAGTGACCACTGTGCGGTCCAGGCGCGACGCATCTGGACAGTCGACCTCCACCAGGTTTCCCCCGGGGTCACGGAGGTACATTTGCGCCTCGCCGCCGGGGAGCTCGACCACGCCGCTCAGGAACGTCGTCTGGTCTCGGATCTCGAGCTCCTTGAGCCTCACGTAGGCCGCCTCGAAGTCGTCGACGTCGACTCCGAAGTGCTGATGACGCGGCGGCTCATCGCGCTGGAGCAGATGCAGCTGCTGCTCGCCGACGCGCAACCAGGCAACCCTCCCGCCGGCGAACCTGGGGGTAGCGACGCGCTCCATCCCGAACACCTCGGTGTAGAACCGCACCGAAGCCTCAAGGTCCGGGGCGCTGATGCTGACGTGGTTGATGGCAGTGGCGCGCATGCTCAGCGCTCCGCCACATGCGCGACCGCCTCGATCTCCAGCCGCGCCCCGGGCAGCGTCAGGCGGCTCACCTCGACAAGCGTGCTGGCCGGGCGCGCGGCGCCGAACACCTCCTGGCGGACGGCGTTGATCCGCGGCCGATCGTCGATGTCCAGCAGATACACGGTCACCTTGACCACGTCGGCGAACCCCGCGCCGGCGGCGCCGAGCACGGCGCCGATGTTGGCGAACACCTGGCGCGTTTGGGCGACGACGTCGTCGCCGCCGACGAGCCGGCCGTCACCGTCGACGGGTATGCAGCCGGAAACGAACAGCAGGCCGTTCGCCTCGACGGCGTCGGTGTAATGGCTGATCGGCTCTGGCAGCCCCGGAACACGGTATTCCCTCCGCACGCTTCTAACTCGCGGGTGCGCCGGCCCACCGACACCGCGCTCGCCATCCCCACTCTGGTGTTGGACCCATCTTTCTGCTCTTCGCCCGCGGAACCTAGCGCCTCACCGGAGTTAGGGCAAATAGAGGCTGTCCATTGTTCCCATAGGGTCTTGCCTATAGAGTGACTGAATCACTCTGCGCCAGGTCTCCTACTTCGTTGCGGTGGCCGAGGAGGGCTCGTTCACGCTCGCCGCCAACCGGCTGCGGATCTCCCAGCCCTCACTTTCCCAGCAGGTGCGAGCGCTCGAGCGCGATCTCGGCGCCGGCCTCTTCGAGCGCTCGGCCCGAGGGGCGCGGCTGACCGCCGCCGGCCGCGAGTTTCTGCCCGAGGCCCGCGCGATGCTCGCCGCCTCACAGCGCGGCCGACTCGCGGTCCGCCAGATCAATGCGCTCGCGGGCGGCGAGCTCGAGATCGCCACCGTGCGGTCGCTGGCCGTGGGGGTGCTGCCGGCGGTGATCGGCGAGTTTCGGCGTCGGCATCCCGGCGTCCGGATCTGGTTGCGGGAGTTCGCCCACCGCGAGCGGATGAACGAAGCGGTGCTCTCGGGACTCTCGGACATCGCCGTGGGCCCGCGCCCAGGCGATTGGCAAGGCCAGCTGCTGCCGCTCGGCTGGGAGGAGTTCGTCGTGGTGCTGCCGCGGTCGGACCCGCTCGCGCAGGACGGCGAACAGGTCAACCTGCGCCAGCTCGCCGACCGCGAATGGGTGCTGTACGAGTTCGGCCACGGACTCGACGATGTCGTCAAGTTCGCCTGCGCACAGGCGGGCTTCACTCCGCGCCCGAGCCTGCGCACAGGGCAGGCCGAAGCGGCGGTTCGCCTGGCCGCCTCGGGTCTCGGCGTCGCGCTCGTCCCGGTGAACCTCGTCCCCGAGCACCTTGCGCCGAGCACCCGCCACCTTCGCCAGCCGATCGTCCGCCGGCTCGCGGCCTACACCCGCACGCAGTTCTCCCCCGCCGCGGCGGCGTTCGCCGATGCGGCCGCCGCCGCCCACCGTCCCGGTCGGCCTGCGCGCGCGATTGTCTTTCCCTGAGCCCATACTCCCGCTATCGAACCTCAGTTCACATCGTTCGAGCGCCTGCCGAGCTTCAACTTGGCCGCGGGCGCCGCCGCCAAACCGCTGTTCGGCGAGCGCGCCGCCGGCGGCTAGGCGGCAGCGCGGGCGCCCAGTGCCTGCACAAGGTCCTCGGTGCTGACCACGCGCCCGACATTAGTCACTGCGTAGTTCAGCGCCGCGTGCTGCCACTCGTCGCCCGTGGTGGAGGTGCCGTCGGAGACGATCATGACCTCATAACCGGCGTCCGCGCCGTGACGCGCGGTGTGCTCAATCGACATGTTCGTCCAGGCGCCGGTGATCAGGAGCGTCTCGGTGCCGAGCCCGCGCAGCAGGATGTCCAGGCGCGTGTCATAGAACCCGTTCATCCTCATCTTCTCGACGACGTGGTCGCCGGGCTGTGGCTCCAGCCCGTCGGCCGGCGCCGCGCCCCAGGATCCCCGGACGAGCGCGCCTGCCTCTTTGACGCCCTGGAACAGCGGCGCGTTCTGCTTCAGCCCGACGGCGCCCTCCTCGACGATGTAGTGGATGTGAATCACCGGCGTGCCCGCCGCGCGGGCCGCCTCGGCGATCCGGCTGACGTTCTCGACCACGTTCTGGCTCTTGGCATGGACCGGCGCGCCCGAGTCGGCGAACGCTCCGCCTTCGCTGATCACGTCGTTCTGCAGGTCCTGGATGATCAGCGCCGAGCGCTGGGGGTCCAGGCGCAACGGTTCTTCGTTCACGTCTCTCCTCTCTCTAGTGGTAGGGAAGCCTGGCCGATGCGACCTTCGTCCGGACGCGGTACAGCGACGTCGAGCTCGGCATGTACAAGTCCTTCCAGTCGGCGCCGCCCCAGCCGAGGTTGCCGACGTTCTCGGGCACCTCGACGACGCCGAGGTGCTCGGCCTCAGGGGAGATCACCCAAACCCCGCCGGGGCCGGTGACCCAGATGTTGCCACGCTCATCGCACTTCATCCCGTCGGGGACGCCCTCGTCGATCACGCCGCTGCCGATCCCCTCGAAGAACAGCCGCCCGCCCGTCAGCGCACCATCGGGCTGCACTTCGTACACGCGAATCAGCGCCCGGGGAGTGTCGTTGATGTACATCAGCGACTCGTCCGGCGTGAAGCACAGCCCGTTCGGCTGCCCGAACTCGTGCTCGCCTACGACGAGCTCGGGGTCGCCGCCGTCGGCCGCGATCCGGTAGACGCCCTGAAAGCTCAGGTCCTGCTCGCGCTCGATGCCGAATCCCGGCATCCGCCCGAAGCTGGGATCGCTGAAGTAGATCGTCCCGTCCGAGCGCGTGACCACGTCGTTGGGGCTGTTCAGGTACTTGCCGCGGTAGTGCCTCGCCACCGTTTCGCGCGTGCCGTCGGGGCGCTCGCGTACCAGCGAGGAGGTGACGTGCTCGCAGACCAGCAGGTTGCCCTCCGCGTCGTAGACCATGCCGTTGCACTTGTTGCTCGGCCGCATAACCTCCTCGACGCCGTCGCGCTCGCTCCACCGTCGCCGCACGTCGCCGGGCATGTCGCTGAACAGTAGGTACTCGCCCTCCTGATTCCAGATCGGCCCCTCGGTGAAGGTGAAGCCCGTCGCCAACCGCTCGACCTCCGCAGCGGTGTCGATCAGCGCTCCGAGCGCCTCCGACTTGACATTGATCCCCAAAGTAACCTCTCTCCTTTCTCGGCCCCGATGACCGCGGCCGCGATACTAACCGCGGGCACCGGCCCCGTCGAGTTGCGCCGGCCTCACAGAAGCCCTAAAGATCGTGCCGGCGCTCGATCGAGGCCAGGCTATCCGCCAGCTGCTCGAGGCTCGCGATGTTGTGGCCAGGCAGGAAGCGATCCACGTACGGAAGTGCCGCGCGCATGCCGGCGCCGAGCGGCTCATAGTCGACGTGGCCTTTGAGCGGGTTCACCCATACCACCGCGTAGGCGGTGCGGGACAGCCTGATCATCTCACGGCGCAACAACTCGGGGTCCTGCCGCTCCCAGCCGTCGGAGACGATCAGCACGACCGCGCCACGCGAGAGCCCCCGCCGGCCCCAGTGGTCGTTGAACGTCTTCAACGACGTGCCGATCCGAGTCCCGCTCGCCCAGTCGACCACGGTGGCGGCCGCGGCCTCGAGGGCCTGTTCGGGGTCGCGGGTGCGCAGCGCCACGGTCAGCCGGGTCAGACGCGTCCCGAACGCGAACACCTCGACGCGTCCGGCCTCGACGACCGCATGCATGAACAGCAGCAGCGCTCGGGTGTAGGCCTCCATCGAGCCCGAGATGTCGCACAGCGCGACAACGCGGCGGGAGACCTCGAGCCGGCGGCGGTAGCTGCGCGGGAACGGCTCACCGCCGCTGGCCAACGAGCGGCGGACCAGCCGGCGCAGATCGAGCGCAGCGCCGCGGCTATGCGGTCGCATCCGCCGAGAGCGCCGGCGCGGCCGCGCGACCGCCAGCTTGCGCATCAGGGCGCGCGCCTGGGCGAACTCCTCTGGGGTCATCGTCGCGAAGTCACGGCGGCGCAGCACCTCAACGGCGCTGGAGCCAATTTCGAGCGGGTCGGGATCGTCGCGGCGGTCAGCGCCGCGGATCGGATCTCCGCGCGCGACCGTCCCGCGCCGCGGCGGCTGCGTCACGGCCACGCGCGCTTTTGGCAGAACGGGTGCTCTGAGGAACCAGGCGTTGAAGGCGCGGTCGAACGGCTCGATCTCCTCGAACCGGGTGACCATGGTCGCGCGCAACGACCAGTAGACGTCGTCCTGGCGACCGAGGTCGACCGCGTCGAGCGCGGTCAGCGCATCGGCCACCCGGCCCGGTCCCACCTCGAGTCCGGCCTCGCGCAGCACGCGGCCGAACGTCACCACGTGGCGGACAAGCGCGTCAGCGCCCAGCGCGCGCCTCCTCGAGCAGGCCGGCCAGCGTCTCGTCCCGCACGAGCTCAAGGTCCTCGTAGTACTTGAGCACCGCGCCGAGCGTCGACTGCACGAGCTCGGCGTCAAGCTCCCGACGGCCGAGCGCGGCCAGCGCCTGCGTCCAGTCGACGGTCTCGGCAACGCCCGGCGGCTTGGCCAGATCGAGCCGGCGCAGTCCCTGCACGAACCGGACCGCCTCGGCGGCCAGCCGCTCGGCCACCTCCGGTACGCGCAGACGCACGATCTCGACCTCGCGCTCGAGCGACGGGTGGCCGATCCAGTGGAACAGGCAGCGCCGCTTGAGCGCGTCGTGGAGCTCGCGGGTGCGGTTCGAGGTGAGGATCACGACCGGCCGGGTGTGCGCGGAGACGGTGCCGATCTCCGGGATCGTGATCTGGAAGTCCGACAACAGCTCGAGGAGGAACGCTTCGAACTCGTCGTCGGCACGGTCGATCTCGTCGATCAGCAGCACGACCGGGTCACGCGAGGAGATCGCCTCGAGAAGCGGCCGGCGAATCAGGAACTTCGCGCCGAACAGCTCGTCCTCCTGCACGGCGGCGCTCTCCTGCACGGCGCGGATGTGCAGAAGCTGGCGGGTGTAGTTCCACTCGTACACGGCGTGGGCGACGTCAAGTCCCTCGTAGCACTGAAGCCGGATCAGCCGCGAGCCAAGCACCGCGGCGACCGCCTTGGCGGCCTCGGTCTTGCCGACTCCCGCCTCCCCTTCGAGCAGCAGCGGCTTGCGGACCTTCAGCGCCAGGAACAGCGCGGTGGCCAGACCGCGGTCGGGCAGGTAGGAGGCGCTCAGCAGCCCCTCCTCCAATTGGCGGATGTCTCGAAACTCCTCCACTGGACCTGCACTCTAGTCTTGAGAGACCTGGTCGTCGGCGTTACAGTGCCGCCGGGACCGGGCTCCGTGGCTCGAGAGAGAGGAGAGGTTTTGCTGGCAAGTGACACGGAGTTGTCCATCCCGCGCTCGGCCGCGGAGGCGGTGGAGGCGTTCGGCGACGGGCGCGGCGTCACCGTCTTTGCCGGCGGCACGATCCTGATGCCGGAGCTTGCGCACGGTCGCTATCCCAAGGGTGGTCGCACGGTGATGCTCGGGCGCGCCGGGCTCGAAGGGATCAGCGGCGACGGTCGCACTCGGGTCGGAGCGATGAGCACGTTGGCCACGCTGGCGCAGTCCGGGCTCGAGCCGCTGGCCGCCGCGGCGGGTGACGTCGCCGACCAGGAGATTCGCGCGCAGGCGACTCTCGGCGGGAACCTATGCGCCTCGCCCGCGTGGGAGGCTCCGCGCGGCGACCTACAGGCCGCGCTGCTGGCGGTGGACGCCACGGTGCACTTTGCCGGTTCGGGCGGTGAGCGGACGGAGTCGATCGATGAGTTCCTCGGGCGCGACGAGCCGCGATTGGTCCTGGCCGTGGAGTTCGAGCGACCGCGGCATGCGGCCTACCTGTCGCAGCGCCGTCCGCACGCGCACTCCTACGCGGTAATGGCGGTGGCGTGTGCGCAGACCGGCGACGGCGTCCGCGTGGCCGCCGCGGGCGTGGCGCCGCGCGCGGTGCGACTGGGCGGCGTCGAGAGGGCACTCGCCCGGGAAGCGGCGGCGCAGGAGGCCGCGCAACACGCGGCCGACGGGCTCGAGCCCCCCGACGACGCGCTCGCCTCGTCCTGGTATCGCAAACAGGTCCTGCCCACGTTGGTGCGCAGGGCCCTCGAGCAGCTCCAAGGAGGCTGATGATGGAGTGCAACGTCAACGGCGTCCCGCGGGCCATCTCTAGCCCGCCGCTCAGTTCGCTGCTGGACGTGCTCCGCGAGGAACTGGACGTGCTGAGCCCGAAGGCCGGCTGCCAGCAGGGAGGCTGCGGGGCATGCACGGTGCTGATCGACGGCGAGCCGCGACGGGCGTGCCTGGTGCCGATGGCGGCGGTCGACGGCGCGCGGATCACCACCGTCGAGGGGCTCGGCGCGCCCGGCGATCTCTCGCCCGTCCAGGCCGCCTTCCATCAGAAGTACGCCGCCCAGTGCGGGTTCTGCACCTCGGGCATGATGATGGCCGCGCACGCGCTGATCGAGCGGGCGGGGGGTGAGCTCAGCCGCGAGCAGGTCACCAAGGCCCTGAGCGGTCACCTCTGCCGGTGCACCGGTTACGTCAAGATCGTCGACGCCGTGATCGCCGCCTCGCGGGGCGATGTCGATCTGGTCGCCGCGGATGAAGTCCTGGCTTCGCAACCGGGCGAGCCAGAGGTCGAACCAAAGGGAGCACCAGCATGAAAGCGGTTGGCGCAAGGCTTCCCCGCTACGACGGGCTCGCGCACGTGACCGGCCGGACCGTGTACGTCGACGACGTGCGCGTACCCGGGACCCTGGTCGCCAAGGCGCTGCGCTCGCCCCACCACCACGCCGCAATCACGCGGCTTGACACGAGTCGCGCCGAGCAGCTGCCCGGCGTCCGGGCGGTCGCCACGTGCAAGGACGTGCCCAAGAACGTCTACGGGCACCTCGAGGCGCTCGGGGTCCCGGCCGACGAGCCGCTGCTCGCCGACGGCGACGTCCGCTACCGCGGCCAGCCGATCGCGGCCGTCGCAGCCGAGGATCTCGACGCCGCGCACGAGGCGCTCGCGGCGATCGAGGTCGATTACGAGGAGCGTCCGGCGGTGTTCGACCTCCGCACCGCGCTTGATCCCGACGCGCCGCAGTTCCACCAGTGGGGACCGGTGTATCCCCACTTCGGCCCGTACAACCACCGCCGGGTCCGCAAGGGCGACATCGACTGGGCGATGAACCAAGCCGACCTGATCGTCGAGGGCACGTACCGGCCGGCGGCGATCGAGCACTGCCCGCTCGAGACCCAGACCGCCCTCGTGGTGCCGGAGGCGAACGGCCGCCTGACCGTCTACACCTGTACCCAGGCGATGTACTTCTCGCTCGGCGTGATCGCGGCGCACCTCGAGGTGCCGCTGAACAAGATCAAGCTCGTTGGCGGCACTGTAGGTGGCGGCTTCGGCGGCAAGGTCGACACGGCGGCGGAGACGATCAGCTGCCTGCTGGCGCTAAAGGCGCACCGCCCGGTCAAGTGGCGGTGGACTCGGGCCGAGGAGTTCCTCGCCTCGTCGACCCGCGCCCCGTGGCACATCGAGATCCAAGACGCCGTCTCGAGCGACGGCTGGCTGCTCGGACGGCGGATGCTGACGCTGCACGACGCGGGCGCCTACGCGCGGTTCTCGCCCTACGGGCTGACCAAGCACGCGTTTCACCACACCGGCGCATATACGATTCCCAATGTCCGGTTCGATGGATTCGTGGTGTTCACCAATCGGGTCCCGACCACCGCGATGCGGGGGTTCGGGGTCACGTCGGTGTCGATGGCGGTCGAGCTGCACATGGCGCGGATCGCCGAGCAGCTTGGCATGAGCCCGTGGGAGCTGCGGCTTAAGAACGCCAACCGGATCGGCGACACCACCGCCAACCGCGTGGCCATGCAAGATCCCTCGACGGTGCCGGTCACGCTCGCGGCGGCCGAGCGGGTCGGCGAGCGGCTCGGTCCTGAGTACCGGTCGATGACGCCGGAGCGGCGGACCGGCGACCTGCTCCCGGAGCACCTGGTCGCCCAGCAGGCGCCCGAGGGCGTCCACGTGCTCACCGACGGAGGAGGTGCTTCCTGATGGCCAGGCATCGCGGTCGCGGCTTCGCGACGATCGAGTACCCCACCGGGATGAACCAGAACGGGGACCCGAGCCAGGCGTGGATCAAGCTCAAGCCGGATGGGCGAGTCGATGTCTTCTCGGGCACGGTCGACATCGGGCAGGGCTCGAAGACCGTGCACACCCAGATCGTGGCCGACACACTCGGGGTGCCGTACGACTGGGTGACGATGGACAACACCAACACCGACTCCTCGGCCGTCTGCACCGGCACGTTCGCCTCACGCGGGACGTTCATCGGCGGCAACGCGGTTCGTTTCGCTGCCGAGCGGGTGCGTGAACGGATCCTCGAGATCGCCTCGCGCGAGCTCGAGATCGATCCGGGTGACCTCGAGATCGCAGACGGCGAGGTTGTGGCCAAGGGCGCGCCGGACCGCAAGATCTCGGTCGCCGAGGTCGCCGGCGCTGCCACCTACAACCACGGCGAGCTGATCTCCGGACAGGGCACCGCGCTGAAGCCGTTCGCCGAGGTCAACGACGACAACGGCTCGGTCAACGTTCAGCCGCACTCGGCGGTGTCCTACGCGGCGTGCGTGGCCGACGTCGAGGTCGACGACGAGACCGGCGAGGTCGTCGTGAGGCGGCTCGTGCAGGTGTACGACGTGGGCCGGGCGATCAACCCGGTGCTGGTGGAGGGCCAGATCGAGGGCGGCGCGATGATGGGGCTGGGCCTGGGGCTGCTCGAGGAGTGCTATCCCCACTACCCGTCGGCCGAGCACCGAGGCGGCCAGTTCGGCGCCTACCTGGCGCCGGCGATGTCCGACCTGCCCGAGCTGGACAACGTAATCCTCGAAAACCCGTCGGTCGACGGCCCGTTCGGGGCGAAGGCGATCGGCGAGATGGCCAACAACGCCCAGCCCCCCGCGATCGCGGCAGCCATCCACGACGCAGTCGGTGTGTGGGTGACCGAGTACCCGGCCAGTCCCGAGCGGGTGCTGCGGGCCTTGCAGGCTCGTCGGGAGCCGCGGCGGGAGGGCAAACGGGTGATCTACGACGAGCCGATCTCGCTGGCCGCCGTGTCGAGCAGCGGCGGCGAGGCCTTCTGGGGGGTCGACTCAGATTGAGCGCGCCGCCGTTTCAGAGCTGGGAGGGACGGTCCGAGCTCCCGCTGTTCCCTCGCGTAACGTTGCAGTCGGTCGGCGGCGACCAGGTGCTGCTGTGCCGGGTGCGGTATGAGGCCGGCGCGGTCGTGCCGCCGCACTCACATGAGCACACCGAGCAGCTGATGTGGATGCTCGAGGGGTCGCTCGAGATGACGGTCGGCTCCGAGACTCGGCTGGTGCGGGCGGGCCACGTCGTCGTGGTCAACCGCGGCGTCGAGCACTCGTTGCGCTCGGAGAACGGGTGCGCGTTCCTGGAGGCCCTTTCCCCTGTCCCCCTCGACCACGTCGCCGATCGTGCTGGCGACCTGGTGCTTGGGGCCGACGAGGGTCGGTTGCACGTCGAGCGATAGTGTCGCGAGTCAGAGACTCGGTGGCCGCTCGAATGCCATCAAGTTTTTGACTCACGACACTGGTTGGTGGTTTCTGGTTCGGAACGAAAGGACGGTTCATGCCCCTAGTCGAAGTCAAGCTGTACGACACACGGATCAACGACGAGACGGTGCCGAAACTGATCGCGAAGATCACCGACGCCGTGGTCGAGTGCACCAGCGAGGAGATTCGCAACGAGACCTGGGTGGTCGTGGAGGGCATTCCCCGCAAGCAGTGGGGGACGGGCGGCAAGCCGCACGCCTGAGCCAAATCTGACGGTACGTTGGCGGTATGGCGCCGGCAGTGAAATCCCCGGATCGGCCACGAGCATCGAGCTGCTCAAGCGTTACCGGGACGGGCGCGGCGCTCGGCTCATGTCGCGATCTGAACTGGGCTGCGCCCAGTGCGGCGGCACGTTTCACGAACCGTTGACGATAGCGGCCAAGCGGCACGCCCGGGATCCGAGGCGGTTTTGGAAGCGTTCCGAGCACTCGAGACACGGGTCCGACACCGACGCAGGTAGAGGCGGCTCGACGGATGGTCGAGTAGGCGAGCAACTACGCAGCTCTCGCGCGGTGCCCCTAAGTGGTCCCGTTCGCCGCGCCGCTGCCTGCCGCGATCCCGCCTAGACGGTGGCGGTGTTGTGGTCCCGGGTCAGCTTCCCGGGGAACTTGTCCATCGGGATCACGGCGCCGGGGACGCCGTCGAACAACCGTCCCACCGGACGGCCGCGCTCGAGTACCGCTGGCCGGTCATGGGCGGGAAGCAGGAACCGCGAGCCGTTGACCGCCTTGCGGATCGCCGCCTTCTCGGCGCGCTTGGAGCCGCCGTGATTGCCAGTCACAGCGGGATCGAGCTCCATCACCTGCAGGTGAGGCGCGTGCAGCTGATAAACGACGTCGTACACGACATCGCCGCAGATGCAGCCGACTCCTTCATCGGTGTCGACGAGCACGTTCATAGATCCCTCGGTGTGGCCGCCAGCGACCTGGCAGCGCACGCCCGGGATGATCTCCTCGTACTCGACCACCTCCAGGTCCAGCAGCCGAAGCGCATTGGGATGGTGCAGGCGGTCGATCAGATGCTTGATGTACTCCGCCGGGTACTGCTCCCCCATCAATCCCGAGGCCGAGTACTCGAGCTCTCGGCGGTTGATCACCACGGTCGTGCCGTCGATCGGGAACATGGAGTCATAGCCGGCGTGATCGATGTGCAGGTGCGTGTGCAGGACATAGCGCACGTCGCGCATCTCCAGGTCATACCTCGCTAGCTGCTTCTCCATCCCCTGGCCGTCGCGCCACCATCCCTTCATCCCGAGATTGCCCATGATCTCGGGCCGGCTGAAGCCCGTATCGACGATCACCGGCGCCTCACCGCCGATGATCAGAAAACCGAACGTTGGCACCTCCTGGCGCCGGCCGGGATCCTGCGCGAGCACGAGAAAGCTCGTGTCCAGCTCGATGTCGCCGAGGTCAAGCACCTTTACTTCAAGACCCATATCGTCTCTCCTTCACTGTGGTCGTTGATCACGGTCAGGGTGTTCAAAGCCCGCGCCGCCATTGCGCGAGACGGATCCAGCGAGGATCTCCTCGCCATAGACCACGCGCTCGCCGTTGCGACGTAGTTGTGCCTCGGCCTTGTTCGCACACAGCACTCGCTCGGAGGGTGGGCGGGGACTGCGCGACCCAGACCACAACGGCGTCGTGGACGATCGCCGCAATCGCCGGCGGTCGTGCGTTGCTGGCCACCGCGCCGACCGCCTTGGCGTCGAACGGACCTCGGTGGACGGTTCTCGAGGACCACGTTCTCGAGCTTCGGCAGGCGCTCGATCGCCGGTGCCAGGTAGGCGCCGATCACTCGCGCACCGATCACGGCGAGACTGCCCGCCGCCGTGGTTGTCGCTCGCGATCTCGCGGTCGCACGTCACCGCTGCTTCTCCTCGTTCCGACGATCCCGCTCTTAGACGCCTACCCCGAACGGACTCGCAACACACCGCGCGAGCCGGGCATTCGACACTATCATTTGCTTACACGCCGACTTCCAACGGATGCCGCCAACAGCGGAGGACGGAGTAGATCGCGGGTGGCCCGCCGTCCAATGACGTGGTCCGTTCGCGCCGCCGCCCCTGGAAACCCACACCGTCGTCAGGCAATGTGTGCGACCTGGACCCAGATCTCAGCGGCGCGGCCGGTGGTGTCGTCGTGGCCCTGTTGCCGTAGGAGGCGCGGACCGAGAAGCTTCGTGGCGAAGCCGAGGTGCGGCATCCCGATCTCTGGGCGCGCATCCGAGCGCGCCAGGACGACCTGCGTGGCACGCTCGGCGTGAACATCCGCGACGAGGTGCTGCCGCTGGCCTGCACCTGCGCGGATGTCCAGCCGTTCTGGCTCGCGCCGCTCGGACGCTCGCCTTCAACTACGCGATCCGGCATCATCGCGGTTGTTCGGGAGTTTGGGGGGCGCCCTGTGGAGACGCTGGATCGCCGAGAAGGGGAGAGATTGATGGGTTCATATCTCATTCGCGGGGCTCACCTGCTAACGCTGGATCGCGACAACGGCGAGTTGGTGGTGGGCGATGTGCGGATCGAGAGTCGGCACATTTCCGACATCGGCTCGGCGCTAGCGAGCGAGGGCGCTGAGGTGATCGACGCGGCCGGCATGATCGCGATGCCGGGCCTGGTCGACACGCACCGACATTGCTGGGGTTCGATTCTGCGCGGCGGTGCGTGCTATGGCAACCTGGCCGCGTACTTTGCCACGAACGTATTCACCTACGGAGCGGCGTTTACGCCCGAGGACAACTACACGAGCGTTCGCTTCGGGATGGCCGAAGCGGTTGACAGTGGGATCACCGCGGTTCACGCCTGGGAGCACAACATCCAGAGCCCGCAGCACGCCCGGGCGTCTCTGCAGGCGCTGCAGGAGTCGGGGATGCGTGGACGCTTCTCCTACGGACCCTCCGCCGATCCGGAGTCCCCGCGCTCGTTCGCAGTCGGGAGCGACACGATCGACTTCGAGGACATCCTTCGCTTGCGCGATGAGGAGTTCTCAGAGCCTGGGCGGTTTGACCTCGGGATCGCCGCGCGGGGCGTGGAGTTCTCCCGCGCGGAGGTGTGGAAGGCGGAGTTCGCGTTCGCGCGCGAGCACGGCCTACCGATTACCGTGCACTCGATGATGACTGCCCACGACGTTGAGCAGCATCGAGCGGTGCATGTCTATCACGAAAACGGCGCGCTCGGCCCGGATCTCCAGCTGGTGCACTGCATTCGCGTCAACGAGGAAGAAATCGGGTGGCTGGCCGAGTCCGGCACGCACGTATCGATCTCGATCCTCTCCAATCTGCGCTGCGGCATGGGGTTGCCTCCGGTGCTGGCGATGACCCGCGCAGGCGTCGCAGTCGCGCTGTCAATGGACACGATGGGCGCCAGCGACAACTCCGACATGTTTGCGACGATGCGCGTCACGCTCGGGATCGAGCGTGCCAAGGCGGATGATGGCTCAGCATTCCAGCCCTGGGAAGTGCTGCACCAAGCGACGGCCGCAGGTGCCGCCTATCTGGGATTAGGCGAGACGACGGGCGTGCTGCGCAAGGGCGCGCTTGCCGACGTTATCCTGATCCGAGCGACCGACCTCAACATGGCCCCGCTCAACGTTCCCGACGGCCAAGTAGTCCTGTGTGCCCAACCGGCAAACGTCGACACCGTCTTCATCGACGGTGAGCTGCGCAAGCGGGACGGCGACCTGATCGGACTTGACCGTCGACAGCTGGTCAGCGAGGCCACTGCCACAATGGACGCCCTCAAAAACCGCGTCGGCGCCCCTCTCGCCTGATCGCCGTTACCGGCCGAAGAAGTCCGAATCCGGTCGGCGCGAGCTCGCGCTGTGCTTGCGAATTGGCATAGGAGATCCGCAGGTACCGGTCGCCATGAGCGCCGGCTCGTCGCGGTTGGCTTGGATGAGCGCGAGCAGCTCGTAGGCGAGCCCGTCGAGGTGCAGCGATTTGCCGGCTGGAATGTTGGCTACCTCCCCGGGTGAGAGGATTCGCTGGCGTTGGATCGTGGGTCGTGCGGCTGACCCCGCCGGGGTATCTCTTGCCGCCCAAGATTGCGCTGCCGGGTGCGCGTGGTGGAGATGACCAGCCGGCGGTCATCCGGTATCGCTGCTCCAGCCGAGCGCACGCTAGAGCGCAGTCGGCGCCGCGCCGAAGGGCCTGTCCCGCTAAGCGAGCAGGGATTTGCCGCGGTGAGGGATACGTAGTTTCCGGCAGTAAGTGGGGGTGAAAATCGCGATGGGCCTCGCGCGTGCCCGGCGTATCGTGCGCTGTCATGGCGGCTGTGTTCAACCTCAACCACCACGCGTCGTACGTGCACTGGCACTTTTTTCAGATGTCGGTGTCGAACGTCCTGGTGATCCTCGCGATGCTGGTCGTGTTCTTCGTGGCGATCTTCGCTCCGTTCCCTCGTGGGGGGGCGCGCGGAGGCTCTTCGTGAGCGTGTCCGAGGACCGTTCCTGGACCGGCCGGCTGCGCCGACGGGCGGTCGGCGCGCTGCCACCGGAGAAGCTGCTGCCCGATCAGCCAGCCGTCGTATGTGTGCTCGTGGATCTACGTGTTCGGGGTGCTTTCGCTGACCTCGCTGGCGGTGATCATCGCCTCGGGCACGATCCTGGCGCTCAAGGGGCCGGGCTGGTGGCATTTCACCGGTGTGGGGCATTTCTTCAATTCGATCCATTTGTGGTCAGTCGAGTTGTTCTTCTTCTTCATGGTCGTTCATTTGTGGGGCAAGTACTGGATGGCGGCCTGGCGTGGCGGGCGGGGACGGGTGTGGATCACCGGCGCGGTGGCGTTCCTGGTGGCGATCCCGTGTGCGCTGACTGGCTATGTCTCGCAGCAGAACTTCGACGCTCAGTGGATTTCCACCCAGGCCAAGGACGCGATGAACTCGGTCGGGATTGGCGCGTTCTTTAACCTGTTGAACTTCGGCCAGATGTACAGCTACCACGTGCTGCTGTTGCCGGCGGCGGTGGTGGCGATCGTGATCGCGCACATCTTGCTGGTGCGCAGGCACGGGGTGGTGCCGCCGTTTGAGCGACGGGAGATAGCGACCAAGCCGGTGGCGGAGCCAGCACCCCGCGAGGCTCAGCAGGAGACCCGGGCATGACCCGGCGGCAGCGTCGCGCGCTTGACGCGCGAGCGCTACCGTGAGTGGAACGGCGGCCATCGCTCCTACGACATCGTCAAGGAGGCATCGATCGCGCTCGGGGTGGTGCTGGCGCTGTGTGTGGTCTTGACGATCCTGTTCTCATCGCCGGATGAGAAACCGAGCATGGTCAAGAGCTGGGCGCGCGCCGATCCGGTCGACTTTGTCACCACCGCGACTACGGAGCTGGACGGCTCAAGCGGCACCGGGGGCTACGGGCCGCCCTACAACCACGCCTCGCCCGGCCAGCACATCGCGTTCATCTACCTGCAAAAGTGGCTGGGGGTCAGCCACCCGGTCAACACTGCGCAGGACTTCGTGCTGGCGCCGCTGCGCTCGATCCCGGGCCAGCCGAGGCTCCAAGCGGCGGTCAGCAGCTATGAGTCCGCGGCAGCCAAGCAGCAGGCGGCGTGGACGCGCGCCTATGAGAAGGCCCTGAGCAAGGCCTCGACGACCGCGAGCGGCTCGATCACCGTGTCGGGCAGCGGCTCGGGACCGCTGCCGACGATGATGGCCGGGCTGCTCAGCTTCGCGCAGGCCGGCGGCCTTGACGGTGCGCTGCTGACCAGCCGCCAGTTCTACCAGACTGACTACACCAAGCCGCTTCTGTTCATGGCCGACGGGTCGGTGCTCTCTGACCGCGCTCAGGCCGAGCACCTGCTCGGCAACCAGTGGGGAATGATGAACGAGACCGGCAGCTACCCCGGTCAGGTGTGGCTGTGGCTGTACACGTTCTGGTATCAGATCAAGCCGTTCTCGACCTCGGCCAACGCCGACATCCTGGTGATGGCGGTGATGGGCGCGCTCAGCCTGGCGCTGATCCTGATCCCGTTCATTCCGGGGGTACGCGATCTCCCCCGCTGGATCCCTCTCTACCGCCTGATCTGGCGCGAGCACTACCGCGCCGCGTCGCGCTGAGCAGTGCGCCCAGAGCCGACCCGGCGTCCGTAGTTACACCTGTCGTTCGCGCGGCGCGGGCCGGATCGCCTGCGGCATCCAACGTCGTGCAAGGTCCTTCGACATCCTTAACCAGCGCCGCTGGGCGGTCGTCGTGGTGGTGCTTTTTGGTGGCCGGCAGCGCGAACTCGGCGAGGAGGCACTCCAGCCCTATGACCTTCCCCGTTTCGCGCGCAGCCCTGGCTCCTACAGATGCGCCGCGGCCGGCTCCCGCAACGCTTCCCCCAGCGGGATCACCCCATCAAAGAACAGCGTTGCCTTGCGGTGGCCGGCGCTAACGCGCGAGCGCTGCGGCGAGCCGCTCGACCTGCGCGGAGTCCGCGGAGACAGGAAACAGGATCAGCTCGTCGCAGCCTGCATTTTCAAACCCCACGACGTACGCCTTGGCGGTGTCGGCATCCGTCGCCGCGCTACGCGCGATCATCCCGCTCAGCTCCTCGCCCAAGAATGCGTAATAGTCCAGCAGATAGTGGTTGGCGTGGTGCTCGGCGTCATCGCCCAGCGAGAAGTACGCCAGCGCCATCTTGCGAGGTTGACCGTCTCGGCCGTGCTCCGACCAGAGGGCCTGCAGTTGCTGTGCGGCGTCGGCAAACTGGTCCGGGGTGCCACCGCCCATGATCCAGCCGTCCCCGTAGCGGGCTGCGCGCCGAAACGACGCCGCGACCGAACCACCGACGATCAGGGACGGGCCGGGTCCACGCGGTCGTGGCCCGATCTTGCCCTCGTCGCCGTCAGCGCCGTCGAAGATACGTCGGATCTGGGCTACAGCTCGATCCTGCCATTCGCCTCGATCCGACATCACGGCGCCGCTCACCCGATAATCGTCCTCGCGGCCGCCCAATCCAATTCCGAGCACCGCGCGCCCGCCACCTGCGATCGCATCGAGCGACAACATCTGCTTGGCGACGATCGCGGGGTTCATCCGCAGCGGACCAAGCAGCACGGAGGTCGCTAACCGGATGCGGTCGGTTACCGCCGCCGCGGCGGTCAGCGCGACGATCGGCTCGTAGTTGGGGTAGACGATCCGGTCGATCGTCCCGAGGCTTGAGAAGCCCGCGTCCTCGGCGGCACGCGCCCAGTCGAGCAGCTGTTGCCTGGTCGTGTTTGAAACAGCGTTGGGCAACCCTATTCCTACATCCACGATGTCTCCCTGTTCGCTCGTATCCTCGCCACGATGACGGTCTGCAATCTAGACCACCGGCGCGCCCCGAAGCCCTGCGCGGACCTCGGGTTCGTGCGTTCACTGTCATGTTGCGGTCGCGAGCTCGGGGGCGGGCTGTAGGGGTTGGATTTCGAACCCAAGGAGTCCGTGCGTCCCTGTCCGGTCCGATTCAGTCGAGTCCCTGGACTGCGACCATGTTGAGACGCGCCGCGCCCTCGCGCAGCCGCTTGGCTTCCTGATACTGAAACGACTCGTAGAACCGCTTCGCCGCCTGGAGGTCCGGGAACTCGAGGAGCACGAGGCGCGTGGGTTGCCAATCGCCCTCCAGCACCGCGAGCTCGCCGCCGCGCGCGATGAAGCGACCTCCGCCGGCTGCCACGGCGGCGGGCGAGGCCTGCTTGTAGAGCTCGTACTGTTCAGGATCCTGGATGTCGGTCTCGACGACGATGTACGCAGCCACGAAGACTCCTCTCGGGCTCAGGGGGAGCAAGGCTCTCACACTCGCGCGGGCTTCGGCGTGACCGCGGGCCGCCGGGGGCTGGCAAAGGCCGCGGGCTGTCACCGGATGACGCCGCCGGATCGGCTTGCGTCCACCAAACCAGGCCCGGGCCTAATCGGCGGGGCCGGTAGGATCGCGCGGCTGGTTGCGACCAGGACGAAGCGAGCCATCCATAGAGCCGTAGGAGGAGGAGATGTCCGACCGCATCCTGACCAGTCATGCGGGGAGCCTGCCCCGTCCCGAGGAGCTCGTAGCGCTCAACTTCGAGCGCATCGAGGGCCGGTTCGGTGACGAGGACACCTACCAGCGGAAGCTTGCGCAGGCGGTCGAGGAGGTCGTCGAGCGCCAGCGCGAGATCGGGATCGACCTCGTCAACGACGGCGAGTACGGCCACTCAATGGGCCATCGCTACGACTACGGCTCGTGGTGGACGTATGTGTTTCAGCGCCTGGGTGGGCTCGAGCTGGTCCACACCCCGGCACTCGAGATCGCCCAGGCGCGGCCGAAGCCCGGACAGCTCGCGCTGGCGAGTTTCGCCGAGCGCCGGGACTGGAATGAGTTCGCCGACGCCTACCGCGACCCCAGCTCGGGCTGCGCGTTGCCGACCCCGCCGGAGATCGCGCCCGTCTGCCGGGGCCCGATCACGTACATCGGCGAGGAGGCGATTCAGCACGACATTGCCAACTTCAAGACGGCACTGGCTTCACAGGGACTTGACACCGGGTTTCTCAACTCGGTGGCTCCGGGTAGCTGTGCGCGCTTCGGCAATGAGCATTACGACAACGACGAGGAGCTGATCTACGCCTGCGCGGACGCGATGCGCGAGGAGTACCAGGCGATCATCGACGCGGGCCTGACCCTGCAGCTGGATGACCCGGCGATCGCCGAGAACTGGGACCAGATTGTCCCCGAGCCGACCGTGGAGGACTACAGACGCTTCACGATGATCAGGGTCGAGGCGCTCAACTATGCGATTCGTGATCTGCCGCCGGACCGAATTCGGTTTCACCTCTGCTGGGGCAGCTGGCACGGCCCGCACGTAACCGACATCCCGATGGCAGACATCGTCGAGGTGCTGCTGCAGATCAACGCTGGGGCGTACTCGTTCGAGGCTGCCAACGTGCGTCACGAGCACGAGTGGAGAGTGTGGCGCGAGGTCGAGCTGCCAGAGGGTAAGCGGATCCTGCCTGGCGTCGTCAGCCACTCGACCAACGTCGTCGAGCACCCACAGCTGGTGGCGGATCGGATCGGCCATTTCGCGGTGGGCGTCGGAGCCGAGAGCGTGATCGCCTCCACCGACTGCGGCCTCGGCGGACGGGTGCATCCGCAGGTCGCATGGGCAAAGCTGCAGTCGCTCGTGGAGGGCGCGAGGCTCGCGAGCGCGCAGCTGTTCCGATAGCCCGCGCGTTCTTCCATCTCCTTGCGAACCAGGCCGGCGACCCCGCGGCGCCGCGGCGGCCCAGCGATGACGCTCGAACGCGCGTGGCATCAAGCGGAATAGGCGTGACCGCGTCGGGCGTCGGGCGGTCACCCGCGCTTCGCCGATTTACTCCTCTGCGCGGTGGCCCCTCGGCTTCGCGAGCGCGACCGGCCATCACCGTCTGCGGTCTGTGCGCCATCGGTTGCCCCGGTGTCCACAAGGACCGCGAGCACTTCGCCGATCGTCGGCTCTCGCGGGAATCGCAGTGGCAGGGGCAGGTGGTGCTGGACTCGATAGCGGTTGCGGCGCCCGTCCTTCTCTTTGACCACGTATCCGGCTTCGGTCAGGTCATTGACGATCCCAAACGCCGTGCGCTCGGTGACGCCCAGCAGCGCCGCAATCTCGCGCAAGCGAACGCCCGGATCGTGCGCGATGCACATGGCGCTTGGCTATGTCGCCACGCGCGTCGTCGAATCCACGATCATCGCGATCGGCATCGTCAGCGTGCTCGCAGTCGTCACGTTGCGCAAGGACCCGGAGCGGCAGGCGCAGACACCTCCTCGCTGCTCATCACCGGCAAGTCGTTGGTCGCCATCCACAAGTGGACGTTTCTCCTCGGGCCCGGCGTCTGCGCCGCCGTCGGAAACGGGCTCCTGCGCGGCTACCTGATGTACCGCTCCGAGCTCGTGCCACGGCGCCTGGCCCTGCTTGGCCTCATCGGCGGCCCGCTGCTCCTCGCATCGGACATCGCCATCCTGTTCGGCGCCTACAAACAAACCGCTGGGATATCGGGCATCCTGACCGTCCCCGAGGCTGCCTGGGAGCTGTCGCTCGGCATCTACCTCATCGCCAAAGGCTTCAAGACATCCTCGCCGCTCATCGACACCCGCCAGACAGAAGCCAGGAAGGCCGGCCTCCCCAGCCCCGCCGTCGCTATGCCGTGAGCGCCCCGGGCCACATCGTCTGTCCGGTCGGGACCGACGGCCGGAGGTTCGGGTTTGCACGCTCGCGTCGCTAAACGACACTGCGAGTTGGGCGGTTGCGGAAGCGACCACTGCGGGATCCCGAGGTACGTGCGGGATAGGCCCGAACCTTCGCAACCTGTGGGCGCCCGTGATCGCGGCGGTGCTGAATCCTGCTCGTCCTGCTCGACCACGCCGCCTCGGCCCACCGCGGCGTCTGCTTATCAGAGCACCTCGGCGATCATCGTAGCCGCCCGCGCAGCGCCGTCCGAAGCGACCGGGCGGTAGTCAACTTCGCGGGCCATCTCGGATGCGATCGCCGCTGCGATCGCGTCCGGGGGCGAGGAGTCGAACTCCATCCGCCGCCCGGCGCCGTACCGGCACAGGCGGTGGTGGACGTGGAAGTTCTGCTCGAAGTGGTGCTTGAGTGGGAAGTAGATGAACGGTCGCTGGTTGGCGGTCAGCTCCATCGCGGTCGTGAGGCCACCCTGGACGACCGCGAGGTCGCAGGCCGCCAGGTGGCGGTAGAGGTCGGGCACGTACGCGCGGATCTCGAGGCCGTCGTGTCCGCGCAGCGGTTCCGGATCGATGCGGGGTCCGGCAACGGCGATCATCCGCAGCTCCGGGACGAGGTGCTTGGCTTGCGGGAAGCTTGCGATTACCCGCCGCAGCAGATCGGTGCCCACGCCCGAGCCGCCCACAGTCACGATGCACACGCGCTCGTCGGGGCGGTAGCCGAGCTCGGCCCGCAAGGCGTCGCGGTCGGCGAAGGCCGCGGGGTCGAAGCCGGTGACATACCCCGCGAAGCTGTAGTGCTGCGCGGTCCAGTCGCGGATCGCAGGTAACTCCGAGCCGAATTGCTCGTCAACGATGTCGTCGGGATCGCCGACGAAAACCGCCCGGTCCCGGACGCGCGGGTAGCGCGCGATCTGCTCGATCATCTCCGCGTTGTAATCGGCGGTCAAGAACTCCTCGCGCGTGCCGCCGTCTTCCATCGGCAGCCAGCCGACGAAGTCGGTCAGCCACACGTACGCGGCTGACTTCAGCTCCGGATTCTCGTGCAGGAAGTAGTCGAGCTCCCACGCCTCATCGCCGATCCACAGGTCGTACTGCTCGGCAGTCACGAGGTCGTGGAACACCATGAAGTTGCTAACGAGGATCTCGTCCATCCGCCGGATCGCCTGGAAGGCGTGCAGGTCGTGCTCGGCCGACTCGGACTCGATGTGGCCCGACTCGCTCGCGAGCTCCGCGCTTGCGGGGTGGATCCGCTCGCCGCGCGCCTCGAGCATTGTCGTGACCGGGTGCTGGGCGAGCCAGTCGATGTCGAGGTCGGGGTGCAGCTTGCGCAGCTCGTCGGCGATCGCGACGTCTCGCTGCGCGTGGCCGAGGCCGATCGGCGAGGAGATGTACAGCGCCCGCCGCCCGCGGCCACGGGCGCGCGCCCAGGCGGAGGTCGGCCGCTTGCGACCCTCCACAAACTCGCGCAGCAGCAGGTTGACCTTGACCGGATCACGCGCGCACGGAATGTGGCCCGAGCCGTGCAGCGTGACCAGCTGGCCGCCGGTCGCGTCGGCGAGCGCCGCGCCCTGCGCGTGCGGGCGGACGAGGTCCTGATCGCCGTGGATCACGAGCGTTGGGCAGCGCACGCGAGCGCAGGTGTCCCTGAAGCTCTCCGTCCCGCAGCGGAGCCCGATGCCACGGGTGGTGTCGGCGAGGGTTTCGGGATCGGTGTCGAGCGCCCAGCCGATGCAGTCCTCGATCTGCTTGCTCGAGTGCGGCTCGTTGAAGCACTTCGCGAAAAAGAACTCGAGGAACCCCAGGTAGTCCCGCTGCCAGTAGTGGCTGTTGTACTTGGCCCAGTCCTCGTCGATCGCCAGCGACTCGTCGAACGGATGCACGTCACGCTCCGGGTGACCGGGCGCCAGCCCGACCGCGGGAGCGAGGTAGACGATGCTGTCGACGCGCTCCGGGTGCTCAGCCGCGAGGATCGTGGCCCACAGCGCGCCGCAGGAAAGCGCAACCACCGCCGCCCGCTCGGTCGCGGTTGTGTCCATGACGGCGAGCGTGTCCGCGGCGAACTCATCCGGGGTGTACGCCGCTGCGCCACCAGGCCGGTCGGAGCGACCGTTGCCGCGTCCGTCGAATGTCACGACCCGGAAGTGACGCGCCAGATACGGGATCTGCGCCTTCCAGAAGCGCGAATGGATGATCGACCAGGTCGGCAGCAGCAGCACCGTCGGATCACCTGACCCATACACCTCGTAGAACACGCGCACGCCATCGCGTTCGACGTCGCCACTCTGATCCGGATACCGCGCGCGCGTCTGCTCCCGCGGCCGCGCGCCCGCGAAGCTCGCGGGCGCCACGGTCTCGCGGGAAGCGGTCGTCACGGACGCGCCTCGAGCACGAGGTTGAACGGGGTCTCGGCCGCGCGGCGGAAGCGGGTGAAGCCGCCGGTCTCCACGACGTCGCGGATCCGCGCTTCGCCCGCCTGCGCGCCGAGCGCCAGCCCGACCTCCTGCGAGAGCGACGCGGGCGTGCACAGGAGCGTCGAGAACCCGTAGTACGCGCGTCCGACCGGGTTGAGGTTGTCTTCGACCCGGTCACCCGCGTTCGGTTCGACGATCATCCAGGTCCCGTCCGGCTTGAGTGTGGAGCGCACGTGGCGTGCGGCACCGACCGGATCGCCCATGTCGTGCAGGCAGTCGAACATCGTCACGAGGTCGTAGCCGGTACCACTGTACCCCGCCGCGGGGGAGAGCTGGAAGCTCACGCGGTCTGCGACCCCGGCTTCCTCGGCTCGCTGGCGCGCGGTCTCGATCGAACCCTGGTGATAGTCGGAGCCCACGAACGTAGAGTTGGGGAACGCCTGAGCCATCAGGATCGTCGAGGCGCCGTGGCCGCAGCCGACGTCGGCGACCAGCGCGCCTTGCTCGAGCCGCTCCACGACGCCGTCGAGCGCGGGCAGCCAGTCGGCCGCCAGGTGGGCGTTGTAGCCCGGCCGGAAGAATCGCTCGCAACCCTCGTGCACGTCGTGGGCGTGCTCGTGCCAGCCGAGCCCGCCGCCGCCACGCACCTTCTCCACGATCCGCGGCGAGTCGATCACCGAGCCGAGCGCGAGCTGGAAGAACCCCGGCAGATAGGCGGGGCTCGATTCGTCGGTCAGCGCGACTGTCTGCTCTGGCAGGAGCGCGTAGCGCCCGCTGTCCGGGTCATATTCGATGAACCCGCCGGCAGCTTGCGCGTTCAGCCACTCGCGCACGTAGCGCTCGCCGGTGTCGGTGCGCTCGGAGAGTTCCGCCGGCGAGAGCCCGCCGCTCCCAGCTAGCGCCCGGTAGAGCCCGAGCTTGTCGCCCATCACGACCAGTGCGGCGTTGAGCGTCGCGCCGACCTCGTCGACCGCCCGGAACACGAACTGCATCAGCTTGTCGCCGTCAACAGCGACGGTCTCGGTTGTTGCGCCCATTTGAAGTCCTCCTGGGTTGGTTGACGAGTGCGACCGTACGGCGTGGTAGCTCCGGGTCGCTTCCGGGGGGCACCTAGTCTTTTCGCTAGGGGCACCCGGTGCCAGAATCGCGCCATGCTGGTGGGGCGCGAGCGCGAACGAGCAGACATTCAGCGTGTGCTTCAGCGCGCGCGATCGGGCGAAAGCGCGACGCTGGCGCTGGTTGGCGAGCCGGGCATCGGCAAGACGGCACTGCTCGATCACGCCGCCGAGAGGGCGCGCGGAATGCGGCTGCTGCGGGCGCGCGGCGTCGAATCGGAGGCTCAGATTCCGTTCGCGTCGCTGCTCGAGCTGCTGCGCCCGGCGCTGGGGATGCTCGACCGCATCTCGGAACCACAGGCGATTGCACTCGAGGGCGCGCTGGCGCTCCGGCCTGCCCAGGCCCAAGAGCGGTTTGCGGTCGGCGCGGCGACGCTCAGCCTGCTCGCCAGCTACGCCGAAGAGCGCCCGGCCGCGCTGCTGGTCGATGACGCCCACTGGCTCGACGGCCCCAGCGCGGAGGCGCTGCTGTTCGCCGTCAGGCGGCTGGTGGCCGACCCGATCGCGGTCGTGGTGGCGGTTCGGGAGGGCGAGCCGTCGCTGCTCGACGGCGCCGACCTGCCGACTGTGCGGATCGGTGGTCTCAGCCGCGACGAGGCGGCGGCGCTGCTGAACGGACTCGCACCCGACGCCGCCGCCCGGCTGCACCAGGCCACCGCCGGCAATCCCCTCGGGCTGCTCGAGCTCAGCCGCGACGCGGACGAGTTCGCGCTCGCCCCGGAAGGCGCACCGCTGCTGGTCTCAGCCCGGGTCTCGCGCGCCTTCGTGCGCCGGATCGGCGACCTCGACGAGGCCGAGCGGCGGGCACTGCTGCTCGCGGCGACGAGCGACAGCCGCGACCTCGCGCTGCTGGACCGCGTGGCGAGCGGGCTGGGCGTCGAGCTCGCCGCGCTGTCGGCCGCCGAGCGGAGCGGTCTGGTGTCGGTACGGGCAGGGTCGGTCGAGTTTCGCCACCCGTTGGCCCGCTCTGCGATCTACGCCGACGCCCTGCCCGAGGAGCGCCGGTCGATGCACCGCGCACTCGCGTCCGCGCTGCCGGACCGCGATGTCGACCGCCGCGCGTGGCACTTGGCGGCGGCCGCCGCGGGCGCCGACGAGCAGGCATCGGCAGCGCTCGAGCAGGCCGGGGTCCGGGCTCGCGAGCGAAGCGCGTACGCAACCGCCGCGCTCGCGTTCGAGCGGGCCGGCAGGCTGACGTCTGATAGCGAGCGCCGCGCGCGGCTCGTGTTCGCCGCTGCCGAGGAGAGCTGGAACGCCGGGCACGTACCACGGGCTGTTGCGCTGCTGGACGAAGCCCGCGCATCCACCCGGGAGCGAGCGAGCCTGCTGCAGATCGACGAGCTGGCCGGCCACGTCGCGACCCGCCAGGGGCCCGTGATGCGAGGTCACGCGATCCTGACTGCGGCGGCCGAGCACGCCGATCCCGAGCGCGCGGTCGCGATGCTTGCCGAGGCCACCGCCGCCTGCTTCTACGCCGGCGACCCAGCCGAGATGCTCGCGGTCGCCGAGCGAGCGCGCAGCCTCCTGACGAACGGCGCCTCGGTACGCGCTCGCTTCCTGGCCTCGATCGCGATTGGAATCGCGCGCGTCGCCGGCGGCGACGCCGCCGTCGGATCAGAAGCGATCCAGGAGGCGATCGGCCTTGCCAATCGCTCACCGGAGCTCCGCGACGACCTGCGACTGCTTCCATGGCTGGCGATCGCGCCGATCTTCCTGCGCGAAGCCGGCACCGGGCGGGCGCTGCTGGACCGGGCGCTTGAGATCGCGCGAGAGCGCTCCGCAATCGGGGCGCTGCCGCCCGTGCTCAACCTGATCGCAATCGACTACGCCACCACCGACCGCTGGGCGGTCTCGGAGGCGACCTACCTGGAGGCGATTGGGCTCGCCCGCGAGACCGGCCAGCAGACCGATCTCGTGTTCGGGCTCTCGGGGCTCGCGCGGCTGCAGGCGCGCCGCGGGCGCGACCCCGAGTGCCGCGCGAACGTCGCAGAGGCACTCGAGCTCTGTGAGCGCCTCGGAACGCGCCTACACGAGGTGTGGGCGATCGAGGCCCTTGGCATGCTCGAGCTGGGGGTGGGTGACGCCAAGCTGGCGGCCGAGCACTTCGAGCACCAGCAGCGGCTGCTCGGAGCGCTCGGAATCACCGATCCCGACCTGTCGCCGGCGCCGGAGCTGATCGAGGCGCACTGCCGGCTTGGACGAGTCGAGAAGGCCCGGGCTCTTGCCGCCGAGTTCAGCGCCGCGGCAGAGGCGAAGGGTCAGCCGTGGTCGATCGCACGCGCGCTCCGCGGGCACGGCCGCGTCGTGGAGGACGATCGCTTCGCTCAGCTGTTTGAGCAGGCTCTCGAACAGCATGCCAACACGCCCGACGCGTTCGAGGAAGCGCGCACGCAGCTTGCCTACGGGGAGCGCCTGCGACGCACGCGCAATCGCAAACTCGCGCGCGAGCAGCTCCGCGCCGCGCTCGAAAAGTTCGAGACCCTCGGTGCTCGCCCCTGGACCGAGCGGGCCCGCACGGAGCTCGCGGCGACGGGCGAGACGCTCCGGCGACCGGTCCCCGCCACGATCGACGAGCTAACTCCGCAGGAGCTGCAGATCGCGCTGCTGCTCTCGCGCGGCAAGACGACCCGCGAGGCCGCGGCCGCGATGTTCCTCTCTCCCAAGACGATCGAATACCACCTTCGCCACGTCTACCTGAAGCTCGACATCCACTCACGGGAGGAACTCGCACGAGCGCTGGCCGGACAAGCCCGGGCGGCTCACCAGAGCTGACAGACTCCCGAACGCTAACCGCGTGGATACCTTCCTGCTCAAGTCTGCCGTCCAGCGTGCGCTCGCCACGCGCGGGTACGAGATCCGCCGTCGCGACCCGTGGCGGCACAATGATCTGTCGGTCGACGACTGGGAGCTGTGGCGCCGGGTGCACAAGTACACGCAGACGCCGCCCGAGCGCGTTGCCGCGCTGGGCGATGCCGTCGAGTACGTGCTCCGGCGCGGTATTCCCGGTGACTTCGTCGAGTGCGGGGTATGGCGGGGTGGTAGCTCGATGGCCGTCGCTCTGGTATTGCAGCGTTTCAGCGTGTGTGACCGTCAGCTGTGGCTTTATGACACCTTCGGCCGAATGCCGCCGCCCAGCGTGCATGACGGCGGGATCCCGCCCGAGCCCCTCGACCAGATCAACAACTCCACGAGCACGTCCGGACTGACACTGCCCGAGGTGCGCCGTGCAATGGAGTCGACCGGCTACCCGCCGGAGCGAGTGACCTACGTCGAGGGACTCGTTGAGGAAACACTCCCGCGCACGGCCCCAGCGCAGCTCGCCCTCCTACGACTGGACACCGACTGGTATGAGTCGACCCATCACGAGCTGGTCCACCTCTACCCCCGCCTGGCACCAGGCGGCGTGCTGTTGGTGGACGACTACGGCTTCTTCCCCGGCGTCCGCAAGGCGGTCGACGAGTTCTTCGCCGACGCGCCGGTGCTGCTAGCGCGGCTCGATCACGCAGCGCGAATCGCAGTGAAGATGTGATCGGCCCGCCAGTGGAAAGAATGCGTCAGTCGATCTCGGCGAAGAAGATCGTGACGCCGCCGGTCGCGAAGTTGGGGATGTCATTGACGGCCGCCTGGCCCTCCTTGGAGTCCAGTGCCGCCTGCAGCGCGTCCATGTCCTCGAACGTGAGCTCGGCGATGCGCTGATAGGGAACGGCGCTCCCGTCGGGCGTCGCGGAGGCTCGCGCCGCCTCGAATCGCTGCAGCCCGGGGATCGCCTTTGCCAGTCCGGTGTGCGTGTCCGCGTAGTAGCGCTCGAACGCGTCGGGGTCCTCCGGGGGACCGTAGAGCACGACTGCCTTGATCATGGTGCGTCCCTTCCTCGAGTGGATCGACCCTACCATCCCCGGCCGATGACCTCCGGCCTACTCGAGCGCTCAGCGGCCGTCGACGGCGGTGATGCGGATCCGCACAGGGACGCTGAAGCGCTGCGTGTACGAGTCCGCGGTCATCCCGAAGCGCTCGAACTCGGTGGCGTACTTGGCGGCATACGCCGCGTCCTCGACGGCGCTCGGACGGGATTCGTCCACCTCCCAGAGAAACCCACGGGCGCGGGAGCGGCGCACCGGAGGCGTCACGGTCGTCAGCCGCACGATCATCTCCTCGCGCAGGTGCCGCGCCACGCGCGCGCCGAACTCGCTCGACTCGTCGATCATGCGGCGATCCTAATAAGAGCGGTCTCGCATCGGCCGTTCCCGTTTGGCTCCGGTCGCGCGATTGGACACATCGCCGCCGCGCACCGTGGATTAAGTCACCTCAGTCGCGTGCGTGACGTCTCCGTCGTGGGTCGCGGCCCAGCTGCCGAGGAGTCGCAGTGCTTCTTCGTCGCGGGAGCCTGGCTCGGCGGTGTAGGTGTACATCGTGAGCCCGAAATCGGCCACCAGATCGAGGCGGTCGTAGGTGAGAGTGAGGTCGCCGACGACCGGATGGTGGAAGTGCTTGACGCCGGTGATGTGCTGGCGGACGTTGTGGGCTGCCCAGCGGGTTCGGAACTCCTCGCTTTGCATCGAGAGTTCTCCGACGAGGTCTGAGAGGCAGGGGTCGTATGGATCGCGGCCAGCGGCGGCGCGTAGCACGGCGACCGAGTCGTTGGCGGCCTTGTCCCAATCGGGATAGAACTCTCGAGCGCGGGGATCGAGGAAGATGAACCGGGCAGCGTTCGCAGGTCGCCACGGGCCCGCGAACAGCTCGAAGAGCGGGTAGCCGAGGGCGTTGGCGGCGAGCACGTCAAGGCGCTCGTTGCGCACGAAGGCGGCGGCGCCGGTGATCGCGTCGAGGGTGTGTTGCACGCTCGGTCGGATGGGCTGCTTGACGGGGCGACGGCGTCGCGGCCTCGCGCTCGGCTGGGCCATGCGCGCGAGGTCGAACAGGTGGGCGTGCTCGGCGTCGTCCAGTTCAAGCGCGCGCGATAGCGCATGGAGCACGCTGTCGGACACGCCGCGCATGTCTCCGCGCTCGATCCGCGTGTAGTAGGGAACGCCGACGCCGGCCAGCACGGCAACCTCTTCGCGACGCAGCCCTGGGACCCGCCGGCTGCCGTAGGAGGTCAATCCGGCCTGCTCGGGGGTGATCCTCGCCCGGCGGGAGATCAGGAACTCGCGTATCTCGCTGCGCGTCTCCACTCCCGACACAGCGTAGTGCCGGCGCAGTCCCAAGGGAGACCCTGTGAGTACCCCTCTCAACAGGGTCTCTCACGCTCCTGGATCTGTGCTTTCTTGGTGACAAACGAAGGAGCAAGGAGCCAGAACATGCGAGCGACTGTGATGCACAGTGCCGGCGATGTCCGTATCGAGGACGTGCCGGATCCCTCGATCGTCGATCCGACCGACGCGATCGTCCGCGTCACCAGGGCCTGCATCTGCGGCAGCGACCTGTGGCCGTACGCATCGATGCAGCCGAGCGAGACGGGCCAGTCGATGGGCCATGAGGCGATCGGCGTGGTCGACGAGGTCGGCGCCGAGGTCCGCACGATCCAGCCCGGTGATCTGGTGGTGATGCCGTTCGCGTTCTCGGACGGGACCTGCGCGTTCTGCCACGAGGGCCTTCACACCGCGTGCGTTCACGTGGGGTTCTTCGGCAACAGCGGCATGAATGGCGCCCAGGCCGAGGCGCTGCGCGTCCCGTATGCGGACGGAACGCTGTTCCCGCTTCCGGTCTCAGAGGACGATGAGCTGATGCCCTCGCTGTTGACGCTGTCAGACGTGATGGGGACCGGCCATCACGCCGCGGTCGTGGCCAGGGTCAGGCCCGGTAACAGCGCCGCCGTGGTCGGCGACGGCGCGGTGGGGCTGTGTGGCGTGATCGCTGCCAAACGACTGGGAGCCGAGCAGATCATCATCCTCGGCCGCCACGAGGATCGGCTCACGCTCGCGCGCGAGTTTGGCGCCACAGACGTCGTCACCGAACGCGGCGAGGAGGCCGTCGAGCATGTACGAGAGCTCACCGGCGGCTTTGGTGCCCACTCGGTGCTCGAGTGCGTCGGACTGGAGCAGTCAGAGCTGACAGCGATCAGCATCGCGCGGCCCGGGGGCGCGGTCGGCCGCGTCGGGGTGCCCCAGGAGGAGAAGCTGCCGGCCTCGCAGCCGGCGTTCTACAACAACGTCACGGTGGGCGGCGGCCCCGCTCCGGTCCGCGCCTACATCGAGGAGCTGCTGCCTGACATCCTCGAAGGTCGGATCGAGCCGGGCAAGGTGTTTGACCGAACGGTGGACCTCGACGGCGTGCCCGACGGGTACCGCGCGATGGCCGAGCGTGAGTCGATCAAGGTGATGGTGCGGTCATGAGCGCCTGGACCGCCGAGGAGCTCGACCGCGTCGGGACGGCCCAGGAGCTTGAGATCGCGCCGCTGCGCGCCGACGGGACCCCACGCCGGCGGGTGCCGATCTGGGTGGTGCGCGTCGGGGATGAGCTGTATGTGCGCAGCTGGCGCGGCGCGAGCGGAAGCTGGTTTCGCGCCGCGCAGTTGCAGGGGGAAGGCGAGATCCGCGCCGGCGGCGTCGAGAAGGCCGTCACGTTCGTCAAGGCGGACGAGAACGTCGATGAGGCAGTGGATGCGGCCTATCGGACGAAGTACGCCCGCTACCCCAGCTACGTCGAGCCGATGGTGGGCCCTGACGCTCGCGCCACCACGCTCAAGGTGATCCCGCGCGTCGAAGAGAAGCGGTGACAGCCTCGGCATGGCCAGCGAGGAGGACTCCTCCCGACGGCAGCGTAGCCTCCGTCATCATCGGATACCTCACAGGAGAGGAACGTTGATCCATGTGCGACTTCCACGATCAGGGACTGCTTCCGCCACTGCCCGAGGACGAATACGTGCTGGACACGAGCCGGGTGCGCGACTTCATCGCCGAGGTGCGAAACAGGATCAAAGGCGCCGACTCGCCGGCGCAGGCCTGCCAGGACATCAGTCCGTTGTTCGCCGACTTGCTGTCTGACCGCGATTGGCTCCCCGCCCGCTATCAGGTTCCGGCGGCCGAGAGCGGGATGGGTGGCGGCATCGGCCAGTGGCTGATCTTCCGAGCTGCCGATCGAGCGCTGTCGCTGTTCAGCCTGGTCGTGCCGCCGGGCGAGATGACACCCGTGCACGACCATCTCGCGTGGGGGCTGGTCGGTATCCACAGGGGAAACCAGGACGAGGAGTTTTACCGGCCCGAGGGCGGTCGGCTCGAGCTTGTGCGCCGCCGGCCGCTCGATCCGGGCGACTTCTACACCCTGTTACCGCCGCGCGATGACATCCACCGCGTTCGTACCACCTCGCAGGAGACATCGGTGTCAATCCATCTCCTGGCCAACGACACCGGGTGCGTGTGGCGCCACACCTACGACGAGCAGACCGGGGAGGTCAGCCCGTTTCGCTCGGGGTACGTCAACGCCGAGTGCCTCGACGGCAACCAGACGCCGCGGGCCGCAACAACGACGGCCATCCGGCATCGCGGCGCGGCCGGCGCCGCTGGAGGCCCACCTGACTGACCGGGCCAATGGCGCTGGGCGCCCCACTGTCAGGCGCGCAACAATGTGGTCCGCGTGATTGTGTTCACTCCGATCGGGAGTCCGTCATGACCCGGCTGCTAGCAGTGGCGCTCGCAGGGGCGGCGCTCGCTCCGTTTCATTCGCTGATCCAGCCACTGTCGGGTCCGACCCGGGCCGAGGTCAAGCACAACGCCTGGCATCGGGGCTGTCCCGTGCCGCTGTCGCAGCTGCGCGTGTTGACGGTTTCCTACGTGGGTTTTGACCGCCAGACGCACACCGGTCAGCTGGTCGTCAATCGGGATGCGGCCGCGCCGTTGGCCCGCGTTTTCCGAAAGCTCTACCGGCTGCATTTCCGGATTCGCGACATGGTTCTAGACGATGCGTACGGGTTGGCTGCGTCTCACGCGGCTGACGTGAGCGCGGCGTTCGATTGCCGCCAGGCGGTCCCGTCGCCATGTGTAGGCGGGACCGGCACCGGGTCCTGGTCAGAGCATGCCTTCGGGGAGGCCGTCGACATCAACCCGGTCGAGAATCCGTACGTCGGTTGCGGGCAGACCCGCCACCGCGTCAGCCGGCCGTACCTGAACCGCCGCCGGCACCGCCCCGGGATGGTGACCGCGGCCGTCGTCCAGGCGTTCCGGTCGATCGGGTGGGGGTGGGGAGGCGACTGGACCGGGTCGACCAAGGACTACATGCACTTCTCGGCGTCCGGGCACTAGTCCGGCGGGCGAGTTCTCCAAGCGCGGCTTTCGACGTCAAGGACACGGGCTTCTCCTCCCGAGTTGGCGCTGTCGCAGCCCCCCTACAACGCACGCCACAAGCACGAGGGCGACCGTAGCCAAGAGGCTGTAGTGCGTGATTTCGTGCGCGACGTGGACCGCCGAGCGCCCGATCGCGTAGCCGATCCCGACGATAAGCGCAACCCACAGCGTGGTTCCCGCGAGGTCGAGCAGCAGGAAGCGGCGCAGGCGCATGCCTGTCCAGCCCGCTGCTGCGTAGATCAGCGCGCTCGGGACCGGCAGGAAGTAGGCAAGCGCCACCGCTAACGAGCCATAGCGCTCCGCCCAGCGCACGGCGCGGTCCGTTCGCCGGCTGCCGCGGGGGCCGCGCCCGCCGAGGTACTTGACGACGTCTGGGCCCCACAGGCGACCCGCCCACCACGTGAAGGGGTCTGCCATCATCAGCGTTGGCAGAGGAGCGAGCAGCGCGAGCGCGAGCGACGCCTGGCCGACCCGCGCGAAGGCGCCGCCAGCGACCATCGCCGCGGTCGAGCCCTGCAGCGCCTCCAGCAGCACAGGGTCTCGGCCTAGGAGCGACGGCACCGCGGGCAGGAGCAGGAGCAGGTACAGCGCTTCGAGCACCAGCACCGTGGCGCAGATCATGCGGCGGCGGCGTTGGGCTGTTGGATCCCGGGCTAGTTGCATTGCGATCGGCAGCGGCCCCCCTCAGCCAACCTAGCCGGCCTCCGAATAGGCGGGTTCGGCCCGGATCTCCTCCGTTGCCGCGGGACCTGGCTGTAGCACGGTCAGCGCGACCACGATGGCGGCGACCACGAGCCCGGCCCCGATCACGAAGGCGAGGTGGTAGCCATCCGTCAACGCAGAGGAAAGCGGGTGCCCGCTGTGCAGCAGATGGTTGGTGCGGCTCGTCGACAATGTGGCCAGGACCGCGAGTCCCAGCGCCCCTCCAACCTGCAGCGTGGTGTTGACCAGGCCGGAAGCCAGACCGGCGTCGCTTTGGGGGACGTCCCCCATTGCCAACGCCATCAGGGCCGGAAAGGCGAGCCCTGCGCCCGCCCCGAGCAGGAGCATCGTCGGCAGAAGATCGCTCACATAGCTGGCGTGCACCGGAACCTGGGTGAACAGCCCGAGCGCAGCCGCGATCAGCACAAGACTGGGGAGGAGCGTTGCCCGGGCGCCGAACCGCAGGATGAGACGATCGGAGTAGCCGAGCGACAGTATCCCGATGACGACCGTTGCGGGCAGGAATGCCGTCCCGATCTGTAGGGCGTCATAGCCGAGTACCCGCTGCATATAGAGGGAGCCGAGGAAGAACATCCCGAACATTCCGGCCACGAACAGCGCCTGGATCGCGTTCGCGCCCGCGACGTTGCGTGAGCGGAAGATTCGCAGCGGGATGAGCGGACTGGCCGCCGTCGCCTCTCGCCAGATGAAGCCACCAAGCAGCACTGCAGACGCCAGCCCGAGCGCCAGGGTGCGGCCGTCGCCCCAGCCGTAGTCAGCCGCCGGCTTGACGATCGTGTAGACCAGAAGCATCACCGAACTGGTGATCAGCGCTGCGCCCAGAAAATCGGCTCCGTTGTCAAAGCCGGCGCCCCTGTCCCGGTCAAGCAGCCGCGTTGCGAGCACCGCTGTCGCGACGCCGATCGGAATGTTGACGAAGAAGATCCAGTGCCAGTTGATTGCCTGCGTCAGCACGCCGCCGGCCAGAAGCCCTACCGATCCGCCCGCGGCCGCGACGAAGCTGTACACGCCGATCGCCTTCGCCTGCTCACGCGGCTCGGGGAACATCGTCACGATCATGCCCAAGATCACGGCGGAGGTCATCGCCCCGCCAACGCCCTGAATGAAGCGGGCCCCGATCAGCAACTCCTGGCTGTGCGCAACCCCGCACAGAAGCGACGCGCTCGTGAACACCCCGAGGCCGGCCAGGAACATGTCTTTCCGGGAGGTGAGGTCGCCCAGCCGTCCGGCGAGCAGGAGCAGTCCGCCAAAGGTGATCAGGTAGGCGTTCACGACCCAGGCCAGGCTCGACTGCGAAAAGCCCAGGTCCTTCTGGATCGAGGGTAGAGCGACGTTCACGATGGTGGCGTCGAGGACGATCATGAGCATCCCGACGCAGAGCACCACAAGGGCGATCCAGCGGGACCGGTCGTTCACTGCGGTCTGTGTCATCTCAATGGCTCCCGTGCATGAGGTCGGTTTCGGTAACGGCAGTCAGGCTGGCAGCCGACGGGCGGTGACCCAATACGGGCTTCCCGCGTCCCCGGTGCGGTTAGCCGTACCTCGGTACAGAGCAGGCCGGTGTGGTCACCCCGCTGTGATCAGTCGATCGGCAGTCTCGCTCGCAGGATCGTGCCGGCGCCGGGCGGCTGGCCCGTGCCACAGGTGTCAGACATGACCAGCCCACCTATGCCCTGGCGAAACCCGACTTGGTACGGCTAACCGAACCCTCGGCGTACGGCGAGCCGAACGCTCAGACACGGGGCCGCGCCACCGACACGCCCGTGCCTTGGTGGCACTCTGTCGCTGTACTCAGACCACCCCCAGCAGAAGCAAAAGCCAAGGAGCACACATGAGCACCTCACACCAGGTCACTCCCACTGCCGCCGTCCGCTGGCGCCTGGACCCGGCCGCCTCGAGCGCCGAGTTCCGCGTCGCGCACTTCTGGGGATTGATCACCGTGAAGGGACACTTCGACGACCTCGACGGCTGGCTCGAGTTCGACCCTGACGGCACCGGCGCGCTTGAGCTCACCATCGATGCCGCCAGCGTGAACACCGGCAACCACAAACGCGACACGCACCTGCGCTCGACCGACTTCTTCAACACCGAGCGAAACCCCGAAGTGCGCTTTCGCGCCACCAGCGTCAGCACGCCCGCCGAAGACCGGCTATCCGTGACCGGCGAGCTGCACGCGGCCGGCTATCGGGTACCGCTCACGCTTCAACCGGTCCTCCGCGACACCGGCAAGCGCCTCCAAATCGAAGCCACCGCCAGCGTTGACCAGCGCCAGCTCGGACTGACCTGGAGCCCGCTCGGCATGGTTAGAACCCCGGTAGCGCTGACGGTGCGCGCTGAGCTCCGTCGCGACGAATGACTGCGCGCCTGTCACATTCCTGCGCTCCGTCGTGTCATACGAGTAGCGACTGAAAACGATGTGTCACGCCAGTTCGTGACGAACGGAGCAAAGCAATGATTACCGACAACCCACATCACTCAAGGCGTTGGACGATCCTGACGATTCTCGCGATCGCACAGCTGATGGTCGTCCTCGACGTGACGATCGTCAATATCGCGCTTCCGTCGGCGCAGCGGGCGCTGCATTTCGCCAACTCGGATCGGCAGTGGATCGTGACCGCGTACGCGCTGGCGTTCGGCAGCCTGCTGCTGCTCGGCGGCCGGATCTCGGATCTGCTGGGGCGCAAGTGGACGTTCATCGCCGGCCTGGCCGGGTTCGCGACCGCGTCCGCCGTCGGCGGGGCCGCCCAGTCGTTCGGGATGCTCGCCGCCGCGCGCGCGTTCCAGGGCGCATTCGCGGCGCTGCTTGCGCCGGCCGCGCTGTCGTTGATGACGACCACCTTCACTGACCCGCGCGAGCGCAACAAGGCGTTCGGGATCTGGGGCGCGATCGCCGGCTCGGGGGCCACGATCGGACTGATCCTCGGCGGGGTCCTCACCCAATCGCTCAGCTGGCGCTACAGCATGTACGTCAACCTCATCTTTGCGACGATCGCGATCAGTGGCGCGCTCGCACTGGTGCACAACCAGGCGCCCGCGATCAAGCCGAAGCTCGATATCTCGGGCGTGCTGAGCGTGTCGGCCGGCCTGTTCTCGCTCGTGTACGGCTTCTCGCACGCCCAGACGACCAGCTGGAGCGACCACACGACGATCGGGTTCCTGGTCACCGGCGGGCTGCTGCTGGCGGTGTTCGCGGTGATCCAGTCCCGCAGCGGCAACCCACTCTTGCCGCTTCGGATCGTGATCAACCGCAACCGCGGCGCGTCGTTCTTGTCGATCGGGATCGCCGGCGCGGCGATCTTCGCGGTGTTTTTGTTTCTGACGTACTACCTGCAGCAGGGGCGCGGCTATACGCCGCTGCGGACCGGCATCGCGTTTTTGCCGATGTCCGGCGCGGCAATGCTCTCCGCGATCGTCGCCACCAACAAGCTCCGCTCCCGGATCGGTCCGCGCCCGCTGGCCGTCGCCGGAATGCTGCTCGGCGCCGGCGGGATGCTGTACCTCACCCGGCTGACGGTGGACTCGAGCTACGCCGCCCGCATCCTGCCGGCGCTGATCATGCTCGGCCTCGCGCTCGGGCTGGTGTTCTCGACCTCGATTAACAGCGCCACGCTCGGCGTCCAGCCAGCCGACGCGGGGGTCACGTCCGCGACCGTCTCAGCCTCCCAGCAGATCGGCGGTTCGCTCGGCACCGCGCTGCTCACAACGATCGCCGGCAGCGCGGTCACCAGCTACATCGCCAGTGCCCACGCGCACCCCACCCGGCTGCTGCTCGCGCACGCCGCCGTGCACGGCGACACCACCGCGTTCGCCTGGGCTGCCGCGATCTTCGCCGTCGGCGCAGTGATCGCCGCATGCCTGTTCGAGCGCGGCACCAAAGCACTCACAATCGACGAGCGCACCGCGCCGGCAACCGCCCACTGACCACTCGGTGCGAGGGCTGCCGTGCCACACTCAACCACCCCCGACACGGTCGAGCCGCTGAGCCGGCGGCGGGTCAGCCGGCGGCTGCTCGAAACCGCCGCCGCTGCGCTCGTACTGGTCGCGGTGGCCCTCGCGCTCCCCGGGCTGGGCAAGCTCCGCACTCAGCTTGCGCACGCCGCGCCGGCATGGGTGGCCGCCGGGGCGGCGCTCGAGGTGCTCTCCGCGATCTCCTATGTGGTGATCTTCCGGTCGGTGTTCTGCCGACGGATGCGCTGGCGGTTGAGCTACCAGATCGGGATGGCCGAGCAGGCGGCCAACGCGCTGGTGTCGGCCAGCGGCGCCGGCGGCCTGGCCGTCGGCGTGTGGGCGCTTCACCGGCTCGGGATGAGCCGCGGGCGCATCGCCCGCCGCACGGCCGCGTTCTTCCTGCTCACCAGCATGGCCAACGTCGTAGGCGTGATCCTGTTCGCCGCGCTGTACCTGGCCGGGATCCTCGGTCATGACCCCAACCCCGCGCTCACCTACTCGTTCGGGGCCGCGGCGTTGATCGCAACCGCGCTCGTGCTCGCGCTCCCGCTGGTCCTGCCGCGCCTGCGATCGGCAACGCGAAAGGACATGCGGTCACGGAGGCTGACCTCGCTGCTGCGCCTGCTTCGCTACTCGGTGGCAGAGGGCGTTCGCGACGGCCTGATGCTGCTCCGGCAGCGCTCGCTCGGGGTGATCGCCGGATCGGTAGGGACCGTGGCCTTCGACCTCGCCGTGCTCGGAGTGTGCTTCCGGGCCTTCGGCGGCTCGCCCCCGATCGGCGTGCTCGTGCTCGGCTACCTGATCGGCCAGCTCGGCGGCAACCTGCCGATCCCCGGCGGGCTGGGGGGCATCGAAGGAGGCCTCGTCGGCACGTTCGCGCTCTTCCACCAGCCGGTCATCTCGGCCACGGCCGCCGTCCTTGTCTACCACGCGATCTCGCTCTGGGTGCCCGCCTTGCTCGGCAGCGCCGCGTTTCTCAAGCTACGCAAGACGCTCGCGCGCGAGCATCACCCACTCGCGAGCTGCGCGCCGGCACACGCGCCGGCCCGGCGGACCGTCCAGCCGGTCCCGACGCAGTAAGCGACGTGCCAGTCGCTGACTGACTGTGCACAAACATGGTGATCGCGGCAATTCCCTATCTCGCCGGCTTGATCTAGCTGAATAGCCTGCCCTGCCGTTCGGGAGCTGGGTGTCAGGCTGCGAACACCTGCTTGGCGCTGTTGATGGGTGGTGTTAGGGTCCTCGCAGGCTCGGGGCACGACGAGCTGTTCTGTTGTCGACGAGGCAGGTGCGGTGGCCCTGGCGCGGGAGAGGGAGGACTGACGTGCGTATATTGATCCGTCCGGCGATTGTCGTTTCTGTGGTCGCCGTTGTGGCGGTCATCACCACCACAGTTGGACTCGGTGCCAACGCTGCGGCCCGTCCCTCGCGTCAGGTGCGAGCAAGCCAAGCGCCTGCTGTCGATGTCGGCACCCGGTCGACGACACCGATTCGGCACCTAGTGGTCGTGTTTGACGAGAACATCAGCTTCGACCACTACTTTGGCACCTACCCCGACGCCGCCAACACCGACGGTACGCCATTTCACGCCAAGGCCGACACGCCCGCGGTCAATGGCCTGACCCCGGCGCTGCTGCACCACAATCCCAACGAGGACAATCCGCGGCGACTCACCCCGGCTCAGTCGGTGACCTGCGACCAGAACCACGAATACACGCCCGAGCAGGAGGCGTTCGACGGCGGACTTATGGACGAGTTCGTCCAGCACACCGAGCAGTCCTGCACTGACCATCGCGCCTTCTACGAGCCGGGGCTGGTGATGGACTACTACGACGGCAACACGGTGAGTGCGCTGTGGAACTATGCGCAGCGGTTCGCGATGAGCGACAACAACTATGGTTCCCAGTTCGGGCCGTCGAGCATCGGGGCGTTCAACCTCGCGGCCGGTCGGACCGCGCAGGTGTACGCCGTCGATCCCACCACCCGCGCGCGTGTGCCGCTGCCATCCAAGATCGGGAGCCCCAACGCGCAGGGTCTCGGCACCCTGTACAGCGACGAGGATCCGGCGTTCGACGACTGCTCATCGACGAGCGCGCCGCAGATCGTGGCTACCGGCAACAACGTCGGTGAGCTGCTGTCCCGGGCGCGCGTCAGCTGGGGCTGGTTTCAGGGTGGGTTTGCCCCCACGTCGCGGACCGCGGAGGGCAAGGCCGTGTGTGGGGCACAGCACCCCAACGCCGCCGGGGTCGTGACCTTCGACTACACGCCGCACTGGGACCCGTTTCAGTACTACGCCGCGACCGCGAACCCGCATCACCTGGCTCCGCGCAGCCTGGCCGAGGTGGGCCATGCTGGGCGGGCGAACCACAACTACGACGTCGGTTATTTCTACCGCGTCCTGCGGCACGGGACGCTTCCGGCGGTCAGCTTCGTCAAGCCACCGAGCTATCAGAGCGGGCACGCTTATGAGTCGGGCCCGCTAGACGAGCAGCACTTCCTGGTCAAGGTCCTGAACCGAGTGCAGCGCTCGCGGTTCTGGCGCAGCACCGCGGTGGTGGTCACCTACGACGACTCTGACGGCTGGTATGACCAGGCGATGTCGCCGATCGTCAACTCCTCGGCCGACCCGGCGCTCGACGCGCTCAACGGGCCCGGCGTGTGCGGGCACGGCACGCCGCTGGGCGGGTATCAGGACCGTTGCGGCTATGGCCCCCGGCTGCCGTTGCTGGTGATCTCCCCCTACAGCCGGGTCAACTATGTCAATCACTCGATCACCGACCAGACCTCGGTGCTGCGCTTCATCGAGGACAACTGGCTGCACGGCGAGCAGCTGGGGAACGGCTCCTATGACGCCTTGGCCAGCCGCATCGACCCGATGTTCGACTTCGCCCGCCGCCGGCTGCGTCCGCTGATCCTCGACCGGGTTACCGGGGCGCCGGCGCGCTGACGGGGCCACCGCAGATCGAGGTGAGTGCAAGCCGGTGCGTCAGTCGATCGACATCGGCCTCGGTGCCGTTCCCACCTGCGTCACCTTCACCTGAGGAAGCCCTGTCGATCGATGGGATACCCATTGGCCGATCTGGTCGCCCGTGGAGCCGGGCACACCGCTCGCGAAATTGCCCAGCAACCGGCGCTGTGGCGCGAGATCGCGGCTCTCGCTCCCGGCTCACATGGCTACGACACAGCTCTTCTCGACCACCTGCTGGAGCGCCCAGAGCTGCGGATTGTGCTCGCCGGGGCGGGCTCGTCGTCATTCGCCGGCCAGGTACTGGCGCCCGTCCTTGCCCGGGAGCTGGGCCGCAGAGTGGATGCAATCGCGACCACTGACATCGTGTCAAACCCGCGCGAGTACCTCGCCGAGGACGTGCCGTCCCTGTTGGTCTCATTCGCACGGTCCGGAGACAGTCCGGAAAGCATCGCCGCCACCGAACTCGCCGATCGGCGGCTGTCGGAGTGCTTTCACCTGGTGGTGACGTGCAATCGCAACGGTGAGCTCGCCCGTCACCACGGGACCCGCTCGCGTTCCGGCGTGCTCTTGCTGCCGGCCGCCGCCAACGACCGGGGCTTTGCGATGACCTCGAGCTTCACGGGGATGATGCTTGCCGCCAGAGTCGCGTTGGACCACGCGTTTGGCGACCACGTGGTGAACCGGCTCGCCGCCGCCGCCGAGCATGTCCTTGATACCCGCATGTCCGACGCCGCCTCGCTCGCCGCGCGTGGCTACACCAGGATTGTCTACCTTGGCAGCGGCGCGCTCAAAGGGCTGGCCAACGAGTCAGCACTGAAGGCTGTCGAGCTGACCGCCGGCGGAGTCGTCGCGGTCTCGGACTCCACGCTCGGGTTCCGCCACGGACCCAAGGCAGTATTGGATGAGCGGACGCTCGTCGTGGTCTATGTCTCGAACGACCCATACACGCGGCGATACGACCTCGACGTCGTCGCGGAGCTGCGACAGTCTCTGCCATTAGGTGACCTCGTCATGATCGCCGCCGGCACGGACACGTCGCCTGGTGAGCGAGCCTGGCAGCTGCCCGGGCTCGAAAACGTCGACGACTCTGAGCTGGCACTGCCTGCCGTGATCCATGCACAGCTGATCGCCGTGCAGCTCTCATTTGCGCTTGGATGCACGCCCGACAACCCATTTCCTTCAGGCGAAGTCAACCGAGTGGTTCACGGTGTGACCGTTCACCCGTTTCCCGGTTGAGACCATGTTCCTGGGCGTCGATGGTGGAGGCACGAAGACCGCGCTGTGCCTCTTGCGCTCCGATGGCACGCTGGCGGGCCGAGCCCGGGCCGCCGGGATCTACTACCTCGCCGACGGGATCGAGCTCGTCGATCGGGTGCTCGCAACCGGCATCGCGGATGTCTGTGACCAGGCCGGAATTTCTTCTGCGGGGATCGACTACGCGTTCTTCGGTCTGCCCAGCTACGGCGAAGTGAGCGGCGACGTGCCCGCTCTGGATGCGGCACCGCGAGCTGTTCTCGGTCATGACCGCTGCGCCTGCGACAACGACAGCGTCTGCGCCTGGGCGGGCTCACTGGGGGGCGCTGACGGCATCAACGTCGTCAGCGGCACCGGGTCCATCGCCTATGGTCGGCGCTCGGGGCGCGGCGTGCGCGTGGGCGGGTGGGGAGAGCTGTTCGGTGACGAGGGATCCGCGTATTGGATCGCGATCCGTGCCCTCAACGCAGTCTCACGCATGAGCGACGGCCGGCTCGCCGAAGGGCCGTTGGCGAAGACGATCCGCGGCCAGCTGCAGCTACAGCAGAGCCTCGATCTGATCGATGTGGTCATCCATCGTTGGCATGGGAGCCGCCGCGAGATCGCTGGGCTGAGCCGGCATGTTGTTGCGGCAGCCGACCTCGGTGACGTCCACGCCGCTGGGATCCTCGCCGATGCCGGCCGCGAGCTGGCGCTGCTGGCGGATACGGCGCGTGCGCGCCTGGACTATCGGGAAGCCGAGGCGATCAAGGTCTCCTACTCGGGCGGAGGTTTCTCGACCCCCCGCATCCTCGATGCCTTCAAGCGCGAGCTGACTGCGCTGGGCGATGGGTATGTCCTGAGTCGTCCCCTGTATCCGCCAGTGATCGGCGCGGCTCTGTACGCGGCGACCCTCGCCGGCAAGCCCCTCGAACCCGACGCCCTGCGGCGGCTGCAATCGAGCTCCAGCGCGACGTAACGTCCCCCTCAAGCCAGCCTGTAATCACGCGAACCGGCTTTGGTTACGGGTCCAAAGTCCGGGTAAGGAACACGAGCCACATCAGCGCGACGAAAGTGTCAGTTAGTGCGTAGCGAGAGGTTCGCGCGCTGATGATCGACTGCAAACTCGGTGTCAGCCCTGGGTACACAGCTAAATCGGTCGGCTTGCAGATGCCGGTCGCAGTCCCTAGCGAAGAGGTGTGGCCATGTCGCAGAATCCTTCTCCGATTACTTACAAAACGGTACGGTTGGCCAGGGGCAAGCACATCTCGCCCAAGAACGGAGCTTGTGTCATGGAGCTTGCCTCGATGATCGCCGGCGAGCCCTTCAGCGACCGGCCGCGGTCAGTCAGTCCGATGATTGCGGCGTTCCTGCGCGCATATAACGACGCGATCGATGACGAGCGGCGCCAGGATCTGTATGACTACGTCGCCCGGGTGACGGCACTCGCGACTCGCTGGCGATCGAACGGCGCCGGATGGAGCGCTGCGTGGCATGGATCGCGGACATGTACAGTCGGCGCAGCTGGCTCGTCCGCAGGATGCGGCGGACCAAGGCGCCGGCCCGCGACGAGCCTCCGGAGCAGCATGTCGCGAGGCTGGCTGTGAGAGCAATCGGCCGTCACACGGACTCAACTCACGTGCGAGCCCTGGCCCTGGTCGAAGAGCTCTGCGCGATCACCTCACAGGAGCAGCGGCACGTTCACGAGGATGCGGTGAAAGCGTGCTCGGACGCCACCGCGGTGGCGACGTCGGATGGGTAGGTTTCCCGCGCTCTCAAGGTGAGGATCCCGCTTACGAGAAGGGTCACCAGCAGAAGCAAATAGGTGATCTTCAATCCCGCTGCGCTGGCCTGGGCGCCAAAGCCGTGCTGGCGTGAGCTCGCGGCGTGACCAGAAGCCAGTGTGTCGGCCAGGAAACCGAATACCAGCGGCGCGACCGCGACCATCAGCTGCCTGAGTATGGTCCGGACAGCCTCGGCGCGACCCCACAGGCGGTGGTGCATGATGTCCAGCCGGGCTGCATCGAGCGCCGGGTTGCGAGCCGCGAACGCCGCTCCGGCCAGCATGAACAGCGGCATGGCTACCACGAGCGAGCCCACCAGCAAGGCGGGTAGGAACAGGGCCACGGTGGCAATCGCACTGACCCCGGCGACCACGACCCGACCATTGATGTCGCCTTGCGCAACCAAGCGGTCGGCTAGCCGACCGCCGATTAGTACTCCAACCAGAGCCCCGGCGCCGACCAGGACCAGCAGCAGCGAGGCCACCGACTGCGCTAGGCCATACTCGCCGGTGAAGTACACCACCCCGAACGTCTCGACTCCGGTGAGATAAAAGTAGCCGAGCGCCGAGGAGACGATCAGCAGCACATTGGTCGGGATCCGCAGCACGTATCGGGTTGCCGCCCACAGCCCCATCCGGCCTGGATCTTCGTCAAGGACCAGATCTTCATTTGGTGAGACATGCTGCTTTTGCACCTGCTGCTGCGCGACGCTCTCGTCGTTTGCAGCTTGTCGCGAATCACGCTGCGGCGACGGTTGCGCTTGGTCCTCGGTCACGAATTCGGCGGCGCCTTGCGGCAGCCGGCTGCCACCGCCTCGCACCGGTTCGGGCAGCAACCGCCACAGCACCACTCCCAATGCCACGCTCGGCACCGCGAGCGCGAAGAACGCCGCCCGCCAGCTGAGGGCGGCCAACACACCGCTGACCATGAAACCCAACCCCGCGCCGAGCAGCTCGCCGCTCAGGATCAGCCCGTAAACCCGCCCGCGCTCTCGGGGCGCGAAGAAGTCTCCGACGAGCGAGGCAACTGGCGGCCCGGCCGTCGCGTTGGCCGCCCCGAGCGCTATTCGGGTGAGCAGCAGCATCCCGAACGACGCGGCGAGGCCGCTGGCCACCATCGTCGCGCCCCACACGACCACGCTGATCGCGATCAGACGCACTCGGTTGATGCGGTCGCTCAAAACACCGACCGGCACCGTCCCCACCGCGGCCGCCAGCGCAGGAATCGCCACCAGCAGGCCCAGCTGTGTGTTCGACAGCGACAGTGCCGACTCAAGCTTGCCCCCGATCGCCCCGATTGTCGCGATGTCGGCCGTGTCCAGCGCGAGCACGCAGGCCAGCAGGAATACCGCTCTGCCGCGCGCACGCCCTCCCGCTGTGCGCAGGAACCGTTTCCGGATCGCGGCCATCGGGACGGCGCGCCAATGATGTGTTCATGCGACCACCGCGTACACCGCTCTGCCGCGACCACCGTTCAAAACTTGCAAATGACCACCGGTCATCGCACTACCCAGAATTGGTCTGACTCGAGTTGCCTGTCGTGTAAGTGACGCGGCCGCGCCGTGGTTTCGTCGAGCAGCTGCGCGAGGCGGGCCAGAGCCGCGTGGGCGATGTGCGAATCCAGCCGAGTGTCATCGTGCGAACCCCGATCAGCGTCGCCGCAGCGATCCAGGGTACGTAGCGAATGTCAAAGATGCTTTTCGCTACTCGCAGACGAAGATGTCCAGACGACAGGCCCCCATTGGATGAGGATGCGCATGTCCGACTCTGAGCGCAGGGCGGTGCAGGCGCGTGATTCCACCGCAGAGCTGCACGACGGGTCCCGGCAGGCTCGAGCGACCAATGGCGCTGGTGGCGATGCGCGCGCCGAACATCCCGTGGCCGCTGGCGCTGGGCAGGCTGACGGAAGCAAGGCTCCGCAACTTGGCGAGTCGCGATTGGACCGGTTCCTTGGCACAGGCGCGGGCGATGACCGACGCTACATCGTTTACCTGATCTCGATCGCGGTCGCCGGATGGGCGCTGGCGTCCTATGACTTCAACCTGCTGGTCGCGGCCCTGCCCGCGATCGCCAAGAGCCTGTCGTTATCCAACGCCCAGGTTGGGCTGTTGGCGTTCATCGTCTACGCCGCGATGCTGGTGATCAGCTTGCTGGTCGGCTATTCGATGGATCAGTTCGGCCGCAAGGTGATGTGGCAGGTTGCGCTGATCGGCGCGGCCATCTTTACGGGCCTGACGTTCTTCGTGAACAGCTTTCTGTGGCTGGTTGTCGTGCGCGCGCTCGCATCGGGGCTATCGAACTCGGAACTGGCCATCTCGATCACGCTGGTCAACGAGCAAGTACCGGCTCGCCGACGCGGCTTCTTGTACAGCATCGTGCAAGGCGGCTGGCCGCTGGGAGTGATGCTCGCGACAGGAGTGTTCCTGTTCTTCAGCCACGTGGTCGGTCTCGGCTGGCATGTGATCTTCCTGTTCGGTGTCATACCACTGCTGATGGTGATCGTGGGGCGGCGCTGGGTGAGGCCATCTGCGCGCTTCCAGCAGATCCAGGAGATCAAGCAGGCCAAGAGTGAGGGCGATGAAGCGCGCGTCGAGGAGCTGCTGGGACAGTACGAGGTCGACGTAGACGAGGTCGAGGACGTGACCGTAAAGCAGCTGTTCTCAGAGCCGGGCTGGGTCCGTCGACAGCTGATCCGGACGAGTATCGTGTGGCTGCTGTACTCGGCCGGATTCGTCGCCAGCAACACCTATATCACCAATTGGCTGACGTCATTCCGGAGCTTCTCCAGCGGCCAGGCAATCGCACTGCTGCTGGTCGCCTCCGCGATCGGCTTCTTCTTCTATGTCATCGGCGGCAGCCTCGGGGAGCGCTTTGGACGCCAGCGGGTGCTGGTTGCCAGCGCCATCAGCGCTTTGGTGTTCAACGTCTGCTTCTACTTTGCCCACGCGCCATGGCTGGTCTGGGTGCTCTACATCGCCCTCTATCAGGCGATGAACGGCACCTGGTCTGGCACCGGCTATGCCTACTGGGCCGAGAGCTTTCCCACCAGGGTGCGGGGCACCGCCGTCGGATGGCTCGGGGCCATGTTCACCGGGGGCTTGATCATCGGATCCGGTGTCTGGACGTTGCTGATCGGTGGCCTGGGCGCGGTGACATTCCTGATCGTCGGCGGCGGCTTTGCGCTGCTGCAACTGTGCAGTGTGTTTCTGCTGCCACACATCCAGCCGGGGCGAGAGCTCGAAGAGGTGGCCACGTAGGCGGTCTTCTCCTCCGGCACGCGCGCCGTTCGGACGACCTTCACGGTGGACATCGGCAACTCCGGACTGTTTCGGGGGAAGTCTTATAACAGGCCGCAAGCAAGCTGCACACGCAAGCAACCGACGCGCCGCCAGATCGGGCGACAGCATGGGCGGGTTCGCGAATGCCGGCACGAACGTCGCGACCCTGGTGCCGGTATGGCCCTGGTAGGTGATCGAGTGGTGGAGGTCGGCCCGAAGACCACGGCGATCCCGATCGCCCAGCGCCCAGCCGCGGGTGGCGCCCGTCACCGGGCGGCCCACCCCAAGCCGGCCGCCCTGTCCCTGATCCTGATCGCGGGGGTTCGGCGGCCGGTGCTGATCGTCAGCCATGTGGGTGTCGTTCCTGGACGGGGGCGAGGTCATCGTGCATGTCTGGGTTTTGTCGGCACGGGTGCACAAACCGATTCCCCCGCCCGGGGGGTCGTCAAGCGGGTTTGTTCGGACGCGTACACATCGTCGGACTGAGACGGCGGGCAGGTTCAGCGGCGCTCGGCGGCGGGTATCGCGCGGACGGTGAGCAGCCAGCACGACGGCAACTCCTCTTCTGACGGGGGCGGTCAATTCGCCCACGAGGCGCTGCTGCGCGAACAGGGCGTCCATCCGCGGATGCGGCTCAGCCAGGTGCACATCCGCTTGGGATCTCGGTTCATCTCGATCTGGTGGCTGCTGCCGGCCTTCGTCGCCTTCTGCGTCGCGATGATCGTCGCGTTCAAGATCTTCATCGCCACCGGGGCGGGGAAGTCGTTCATCAACGCCCACCGGTGCGTGCAGAGCACGCCGCACTTCGCGCCCGGGATCTCGATCTGGGTGCTGGCTACGCACCTGGCCAACTTCTTCTTCATGGTGATGATCATCCGCGCCGGCTGGCAGATCCTCGCCGACCACCCCCGCCTCTACGTCAAGATCGACTGCACTCCGGGCCGCGAATGGCTGCGGTTTCGTGGCCCTGTGCCGCGCGACCGGGTGTGGACCGCCAAGGATGACGCGATCACGCTCAGCCCGCTGTTCGGACTGCCCGGCGGCCGGCACACGATCGGTGTGGCACGCCACTGGCACTTCATCTTCGACATCCTGTTCGTGCTCAACGGGGTGGCGTTTCTCGCGCTGACGTTCGCCACCCAGCACTATCTCAAGCTGGTCCCCACGCAGTGGTCGGTTTTACCGGCGGCGGGGTCGTGCATCGTCCAGTACGCAGCGCTTCACCTGCCGGCCGAGCCCGGCGGCTTCTACCGGTTCGACGCGCTGCAGCAGCTGAGCTACTTCGCGGTCGTGTTCGTCGCCGCGCCGCTGGCGATCCTCACGGGACTGGCGATGTCACCAGCCCTGGACAACCGGTTCAAGCTCTACCAGCGGCTGTTCGGCAACCGGCAGATCGCGCGCTCGCTGCACTTCCTGGTGATGGTCGTGTTCCTGGTCTTCTACTTCGTGCACATGGTGATGGTCGCCGCGACCGGGTTCGCCCGAAATCTCAACGCGATCACGCTCGGCGTCGACGAGCACAATCTCGACGGCGTGGCGCTGTTTTTGCTGGCGATCGCGATCACGATCGCCTTCAACGTGTGGGCGGTGCGCTTCTCGTGGACGCATACCCGCGTGCTGCAGCGGGTCTCGAACCTGACGGTGGGCCGGCTGATGGACCTCCTGTTCGACCATTACGCTCCGCGCGCCGAGTACCGCGAAAGCGACATCAGCCCCTACTTCTGGCTCAACGGCAAGGTCCCGACCAGCGACGAGTTCGAGCGCCTCAAAGATGGGGAATTCCGCGACTATCGGCTCCGCGTCTGCGGCCTGGTCGAGAACCCGGTCACGCTCTCGCTCGACGATCTGCGAGAGCTCGAGCACCAATCGCAGATCACGATGCACAACTGCATCCAGGGCTGGTCGGCGATCGGCAAGTGGTCAGGGCTCCCGTTCGCGAAGCTGATCGAGCTGGTCAAGCCGACGCCTGAAGCTCAGTGGGCGATGTTCTACTCCTACGGCGAGGGCGGGGAGGGCGGCCAGTACTACGACTCACACTCCATGAAGGACCTGCGCCATCCCCAGAGCCTGCTCGCCTACGAGATGAACGGGGAGCCGCTGCCGGTGCTGCACGGCGCCCCGCTGCGGCTGCGGGTCGAGAACCAACTCGGCTTCAAGCAGGTCAAATGGATCAAGGAGATCGAGTTCGTCCGCGACTTCTCGCAGCGGGGAGCCGGCATGGGCGGCTACAACGAGGACCACGAGTTCTACGGCTACCGCGACGAGATCTGACTCCCGTCCTCCCGACGGCCGCGGTCAAACCTCCTTTGCGGCGCGCCGCACAGGGCCGCCGTTGAAGACCACCACCAGCGTGAGGATGACGCTGCCGGCGCCGATCGCCATCCGGCCCTGTCCGCATAGCTCGCTGCCCTCGTTGCCCGACGGTGGACGCAGCGCGTCGCCGGCGTGCTGTCGGCGATGGCCGTCACCGCCGCCGTCGCGGGATGCGGCGGCTTGGGCGGATCACCGTCTCGCGCTGGCGGCTCGGCGGCGTGGCGCTGCCCGCCCAGCACGTCCTGACCCGGGGCCGGGCGGCTGATCCTAGGCGCGCGATGACTGGCGCGCCGTCGCGCACCGAGCAAGATCCCGGCGCGGATGTGTCAGCGCGCGCGGCGGCGGGTACGCTGGAGACCGTGGTGATCGCGGCCGCGGGAGGGTGTTCTTGAAGGCGGTTGTCTGGAGGGGCGTGCGGGAGGTCGCGGTGGAGACGGTCGCGGATGCCGAGCTCGAGGCCTCGACCGACGTGCTGATGCGGGTGACCTCTTCGGCGGTGTGCGGCACGGACCTGCATATCTACGAGGGACGGATGGGCGAACCGGCCGGGATGGTCATCGGCCATGAGCCGGTAGGCGTGGTCGAGGAGGTCGGAAGCGCGGTGGCCGCGGTGCGGCCCGGGGATCGAGTCGTGGTTCCGACCCATATCTGCTGTGGGTTTTGCGCGAGCTGCGTCTCTGGGCGCAGCGCGGAGTGCCTGATGACGCATCCGGGCGAGGCGGGCGCCGCCTACGGCTATCCCGGGATGGGTGACTATCGCGGCGCGCAGGCCGAGCTGGTGCGTGTGCCGTTCGGCGACGCCAATTGCCTGCGGCTGCCTGGCGAGCCGGGCGACGACTGGGAGCACGACTTCGTGCTGCTGGCGGACGCGTTTCCGACCGGCTATCACGCCACCGAACTGGCCGGGGTCTCGGCCGGCGACAGCGTGGCGATCTTCGGCGCTGGTGCGATTGGGCTACTCGCTGCCCTGTGCTGCCGCCTGCGGGGGGCCGCCGACGTCTACGTCGTCGACTGTGTCGGCGAGCGGCTGGACAAGGCCGGTGAAATGGGCTTTGACCCGATCGACTTCGCCGACGGTGATCCGGTCGAGCAGATCCTGGAGCGTCGTCGGCGGCTGCGGGCCTCGGATCGGGCTTACCGTAATGAAAAGCCGCTACAGGGGGTCACGTGCGGGATCGACGCGATCGGCTTTCAGGCCCGTGCGCGCGAAGACCGCAGCCGCGAGGACCCGCATTGGGTCATTCATGCGCTCGCCCGTCTCATTCAGCCCGGCGGCCGGCTGGGCATCATCGGGGTGTTCCTCGACTCCGACCAGCGGGCGGTGGGGAAGGCGGAGGCGGAGGGCACCATCGGCGTTCCTTGGGGGCCGCTGTTCAAGAAGGGCGTGAGGATCGGGATGGGCCGCGATCAGGACGAGCGCTACAACGGCCGCCTTCGCGATCTGATCACCACAAGCCAGGCACGGCCCTCGACAATCGTCAGCCAACGCCTCCCGCTCGCCGACGCGCCGGACGCGTTCCGGCGCTTCGACGAGCGCCGCGACGGCTACCTGAAGGTCGTGCTCTCTCCCGACGGAGGCTGATCCGATGAACCGCACCGGCGACACCGCGACTGACGTGCCTCAGCCCAAGCGCGGCGACCGCGGGGGCACCGACCCCGGGCCGCGCAACGCCGAACGCGACCGCCAGAATCCGGATCTGCTCGCCGCGCCGGACACGGACTCCGGGACGGTGCCCAACCTTGCGGTTTTCGTTCTCGGACGCGCACAATCGGCTTGAGCAGGGCGGCTGGGCGCGCGAGGTGACGCAACGCGAGCTGCCGATCGCGACCACGCTCGCCGGCGTCAACATGCGGCTCAACGCCGGTGGCGTGCGCGAGCTGCACTGGCACAAGCAGGCCGAATGGGCCTACATGCTCGACGGGCGCGCCCGCATCACTGCGATCGACCAGGAGGGACGCAGCTTCGCCGACGACGTCGGGGTCGGCGACCTGTGGTTCTTTCCGGCCGGCATCCCACACTCGATCCAGGCCCTGCACGAGGGCTGTGAGTTCCTGCTGGTCTTCGACGACGGCGGCTTCAGCGAGAACGCCACGTTCCTGATCAGCGACTGGCTCGCGCACACCCCGCGCGACGTGCTGGCCCAGAACTTCGCCGCCGACGAGGAGGACTTCGCCGAGCTGCCCTCCCATGAGCGCTACATCTTTCCCGGGCGCCCCGCCGGGCCGCTCGACGAGGAGCGCGTGCAGGGCCCGGCCGGGACGGCGCCGCACAGCTTCGCCTATCGCCTTCTGGCCCAGGACCCGCTGCAGACGTCTGGTGGGACGGTGCGGATCGCCGACTCGACCAACTTTCCGGTGGCCACCACGATTGCTGCGGCGCTGGTGGAGGTGCAGCCGGGCGGCTTGCGCGAGCTGCACTGGCACCCCAACGCCGACGAGCGGCAGTACTACATCTCCGGCACGGCCCGCATGACCGTGTTCGCCGCCGAAGCCAAGGCCCGTACCTTCGACTACCGGGCTGGCGATGTCGGCTACGTCCCGTTCGCCATGGGCCACTACATCCAGAACACCGGCAGTGACACGCTGCGCTTCCTGGAGATGTTCCGCTCTGACCGGTTCGCCGACATCTCCCTCCATCAGTGGCTGGCTCTGACGCCGTCGCGGCTCGTCGAAGACCACCTACACCTCGACGCGAGCCTCGTGACCAACCTGCGCAAGGACAAGCAACCCGTCGTCCGCTAAGCACGACCAGGTCGTCGTCCACCCCGTTCCACTGAGGGATCCGCGGTTAGCCGCGACAGGACTGCGGGATCTCCACGTTGGCCGCCGGCGGTCCTTCGATCATCGTTGAGGCCAGTCGACGAAAGCGAGACCCGAGATGTTCAAAAGCATCGTCTGGGCGACCGACGGCTCCGAGCACGCCGACCGGGCGCTCGATTACGCAATCCAAATCGCGCAACGCGACGGCGCATCACTGCACATCGTCCACGTCGTCGAGAAGTTCCTCGGCAGCCGCATGGCCGGTCAAGACCAGCATGTCGACGAGCCCGAGATCGAGGACAAGGTCAAACGGCAAGCCGCCGAGGTTCGTAGCGGGCGGGGTGTGGAGACGCACGTTCACATGCCCAGCACGGCGGGCAGCGTCGCCAAGCTGATCGCCGAGACCGCGGAGCGCGCCCGCGCCGATCTGATCGTCGTCGGCACGCGGGGCCATTCGGTCGTGGCCGGAGCGATCCTCGGCAGCGTGACCCAGCATCTGCTGCACCTCGCGCACTGCCCGGTGCTCGCTGTCCCACCGCCCGGGCAGACGCCCGCCGGTGAGAAGGCCGCAGACGCGATGACCACGGCACGCTGACGACGAAGTGCGCGCAAGAGAGGTTCGACCATGACCACCAGCTCGATACCTGCACGGGAGAATCGCAAGGTTGAGACCACCCAGCGGTCTTCAAATGCAAACGACCCTGACCCCCACGAGGCAAGACGGCCAGCCACGCTTGGCCCCGCGCATCCCCGGCCGGCAGACCTGGATCGGATTCAGCGAGTCCGATCGATGCTGAGTGAGCGCTGGTCACGCAACCCCTGACTCGCTAGGGCCGTCACACTGTTGTCGGTGGATGAGGGAAATACCGAGGGCTTGGTGAGACGGCGGCCGCACTGCGGGCACTGCCAGGACGTGATCGGTGTCTACGAGCCGCTCGTTCTCGTGACCGACAGCGGTTGCTACGAGACCTCGCTGACGGCCGAACCCGACTTGTATGAGACCGAGCACCTCTGCTACCACCGCGCATGCTTTGACAAGGCACACGGCGACTGGGGCTAGGCGTCGTTGCATGTCGGTTCAGAGCTGCGGAACACATCCCCGCCTGGTCTAAGCTGGCCGAGTGCCAGACCCCGCGGGCACGGTGCATTCCCGGCATGACTGATACGGAGGACAGGCTCCGCCGGCTACTGGATGTCGGCCGAGCCGTGGTGTCCGAGCTTGACCCGGATACCGTTTTCGACCGCATCCTCGAAGAGGCGCAGCGTCTCACCGGCGCCCGCTACGCGGCGCTGGGTGTCCTGGACGAGCAGCGCAGGGAGCTCGAGCGATTCGTCACAGCCGGCGTGGATGAAGCGACTCATCGCGGCATCGGCCACCTGCCGCGCGGTCGGGGCGTTCTCGGGGTCCTGATCGAGGATCCACGGCCACTGCGGCTGGAAGACGTCGGGGAGCATCCCGAGAGCTACGGGTTTCCCCCCGGCCATCCGATCATGCACAGCTTCCTCGGGGTCCCAATCCTCGTCCGGGGCCACGCCTGGGGCAACCTGTACCTGACCGAGAAGGAGGGCGGACGGGAGTTCACAGAGAGCGATGAGCAGGCGGCGACAGCGCTGGCCGGTTGGGCGGCCATCGCGATCGAAAACGCGAATATCCACTCGACGAGCGAGCAACGCCGCGATCAGCTCGAGCGCGCGGTTCGTTCGCTGGAGGCGGCGCGGGACATCACCGACGCGATCGGGAGCGTCGCCGATCTTGAGCGGGTGCTCGAGCTGATCGTCAAACGCGGTCGTGCGCTGGTCGCGGCGCAGAGCTTGCTGATCATGCTGTGTGACGGAGACGAGCTCGTTGTGGCCGCAAGCGCGGGACATGCGCAGCCGCCGCGAGGGCAGCGACTGCCCATCTCTGGATCGACCTCGGGTCAGGTGCTCGAGCGGGGCCGCCCGCAGCGCGTTACTGACGTGGCGAGCGAGTTCCGGATCGATCCGGCCGAGTTCGGTGTCCCCAATGCGCACACTGCGTTGCTGGTGCCGATGCTGCATCGGGGCGTGGGTATCGGGTTGCTGGCGGCGTTCGATCATGGCAAGGACGGAGCGGAGTTCTCCTCCGAGGACGAGCGGCTGCTTCGTGCCTTCGCCCAGTCAGCGGCAAACGCGGTGGCGATCAAGCGCAGCGTCGAAGCGGACAGATTGCGATCGGCAATCGCGGCCGCTGATGCCGAGCGCGCCCGGTGGGCACGCGAGCTGCACGACGAGACACTCCAAGCGCTCGGCGGCCTGCGCGTGCTGCTTGCCTCGACCGTGGGGCGTGGTGACGCCGACACGAAAGATGAGGCGCTGCGTCAGGCGATCGACGACATCGACCAGGAGATCGCAAACCTGCGGGACATCATCACCGATCTGCGCCCCTCGCTGCTCGACGACCTCGGTTTGCTGCCGGCGATCGAGGCGCTGCTTGACCGCCGTCGCGACGGGAAGCTGAGCATCGAAAGCCGGCTGAGTCTCCCGAGCCGTGGCCAGGCCGGGCCGCGCCTCTCCCCCGAGCTCGAGACGACGGTCTACCGCCTCGTTCAGGAGGCGCTGACGAACGTCGTCAAGCATGCCGGGGCAAACGCCGTCAGGGTGTCCGTCGATCTCGAAGGCGAGGACCTCGTGATCGAAGTCCAGGACGACGGAGCTGGTTTTGACAGCAGCCGCAGATCGCCGGGATTCGGTCTGGCGGGCATGCGCGAGCGCGTCGGCCTGGCGGGGGGCACGCTCCGGTTGGAATCTGGTCAGCGCGGGACGCTGCTGCGCGCCCGGCTCCCCGCGCTCCGTAGTAATCCGATGCACGACGCGGACGGCCACGGATGAGGCGTACGTCGGTTCGGCCTATGTTGCTTTCCGTTGACTCGGCAAGCAGCAAGGAGACGGCATGGCATGAGCGGATCTGCGCGTGGTCGTGGGCGGGTGGTGATCGCCGGGGGTGGTGTGGCGGCGCTTGAGGCGCTGCTGGCGTTGAGGGAGCTCGCCGGGGATCGCATCCAGCTCGTGTTGCTCTCGCCCGAGCGCGAGTTTCTGTATCGCCCGGTCACGGTGGCCGAGGCGTTTGATCGCGGTGAGGCGCGGGTGTACGAGCTCGCCGAGATCGTGAGCCGAGACGGTTCGGGCGAGGTGGTGTGGGATTCGCTTGCGGCTGTCGATCCCGAGGAGCGGGTCGCCGTGAGCAGTTCTGGTGAGCGGATCGGCTATGACGCGCTGGTGGTCGCGGCTGGGGCGATAGCTCGCGAGCCGCTGCCAGGCGCGCTTACGTTTCGGGGCCGGGCAGATGTTCTGGCCCTGCGCGAGGTGCTGGACGAGCTCGTCGCTGGGAGAGCGCGCTCGGTGGCGCTGACGCTGCCCTCCGAGCGGATGTGGGCACTGCCGATCTACGAGCTCGCGCTGATGACCGCCGCGCACCTTCGCGAGCGCGGCGCGAGCGCCACGGTGTGGCTGGTGACTCCCGAGGAGGAGCCACTCGAGCTGTTCGGTCCTGCCGCCGCGCGCGCGATCGAGCCGATGCTCAAGGCGCGTGGCATCCGGCTCCGGACCTCCTCCAGACCTGCGCTGGTGCGCGATCGCGTGCTGGTGCTCGCGGGAGCAGGCGAGGTCTACGTCGACCGGGTGATCACGCTTGCGCAGCTCGAGGGACCACGGCTGCCGGGCCTGCCCCACGACCGGCACGGGTTCGTCCCCGTTGACGAGCACGGGCGGGTGCAGGGGCTCGAGAACGTCTACGCCGCCGGCGACATAACGGCCTTCCCGCTCAAGCAGGGCGGCCTTGCCGCCCAGCAGGCCGACGCGGTCGCCGAGACGATCGCCGCGAAGCTCGGAATTCCGGTCACGCCAACGCCGTTTCGCCCGGTGCTGCGCGGCCTGTTGATGACCGGAGGCGCGCCGCTGTACCTTCGTGCCGAGCCGCAGCGCCTCCCCCGCGAAGCGACGGTGGCGATCGAGGCAAAACCGCGTCATCGCAGCACCCGCGACGCCTCGTCGGCTGCCGCCCAGCCGTTGTGGTGGCCGCCGGCGAAGATCGCCGGGCGCTACCTCGGACCATTCCTGGCCACCGCTCGTCCCCAGCCAGTGAGGTCCGAGCTGCTCGCCGACCGGGTTGCGGTTCCCGGCGCGCCGCTATCGCAAACGGATTTTGAGGACGCGCTCGAGCTCGCGCTGCTGCTTGCCGATTGCGACGCGCGCTGGGGTGACTACGGTGCCGCGCTGAACGCGCTCGACGCGGCGCAGGCGCTGAAGGGCGCCCTGCCTCCTGAATACGAGGCCAAGCGCCGCCAGTGGCGCGCCGCGCAGCGAAGCGGGTAGAAACCCCCGGTGCCTGTCGGGTTAATTGCTAGGTCGCGACGAGGCCGTGCGCGAGCGCGTAACGCACGAGCTCGGAACGCGACCCAAGCCGCAGCTTCTGCTGGATGTGTGCCCGGTGGGTCTCGACGGTCCGCACTGATAGATACAGCTGCTCGTGCGATCTCGGCGTTGGTGTGGCCAAGCGCGATCATCCGCAGCACCTCGACCTCGCGTTGGGAGAGACCGTCGGGGCGACCGGGCGGCGGGGCGGCGGCAACGCGCGCTCCCAGCCTGGGATTGAGGTATGTGTCGCCCACCGCGGCGCGGCGCACGGCCTCGACGAGCTCCGCTTCGGCGGCCTCCTTGAGCACGAAACCCAGGGCGCCGGCGGAGAGCGCCTGTCGCGCGTAGGCCGGCTCGTCTTGCATGGTCAGCACCACGATCTGCGTGTCGGGGAACTCGGTGCGCAGTCCGGGGATCGCCGGGAGGCTGAGCCCGTCGGGCAGGTTGAGGTCGAGCACCAGCACGTTGGGTCGGTGGCCACGCACGTAACGTCGTGCGCCGTCGAGGTCGTCGGCCTCGGCAACGACGTCGAAGCCCTGTTTGGCATCGAGCACCTGCCGAAGCCCTCGGCGCACGACCGCGTGGTCATCCACGATCACCACGCGGATCCTGGAGCTGGAGCCCTCCTGATCCGGCTTATCGGCGGCGGCGTCGGTGTCGGGCATGCGCTTCACCGTAGCGCCGCTCGATCGCGGGACTCAAGGTAGGGCGCGAGGTACTTGGCTGCGATCTTCGTCGGCGGTGACCACGCCGGCTCCTCGCTGACCTGCGAGCTCGATCCATGCCCGCCGGTGATGTGTGCGCTCAGATACAGCGGCTTGTCGGCACCGAGGAGGATCGCGCGGATCACCGGGTGAAACTTGGTCGGCGTCACCGGCGCCCCGGCGAGCGCGGCGATTGCCTGTGCGGCCGTGTCTGCCTGTTGGGCGGCGATCCCGCCGTGCTTGACCGCGAACTCGGTGGCATCGCCGGCCGCGTACACGTCGTCAAGGCCTGGTACCCGGCAGTGGACGTCGATCGGGATGAACCCGTTCGCCGAGCTCTTGGGCACGCCCGGCGTGGCGGGACCGAACAGCTCCGGCAGCGCGATCACGCTGTCGACGTGCAGCGTTCGCGTGCCCGGGTGGATCGCCACCTGCCCCGGCTGCCGCGTCTCGCAGTGAGCCGAGGTGATCGTCAGGATGCCGTTCTCTTCCAGCAACCGCGCGACGGTCTCGCTCACGGCACTGCCGAACAGCGCCAGCGGAGCGTCTTCGGGGGTGACGATCGTGATCGAGACGTCCTCGTTCATCTCCCAGGCCCGCCGCGCGGTCATCAGCGCAAGCTCGTAAATGGGAAGTGGCCAAGGCGCCGGCGTCGGGATGAGGAACGCGAGCTCGCGCACGTAGCCAGCCTCGACATCCTGGATCAGCCCGTGCAACTGCTCGTCGAGGCGCCGGTCGTTGATCGTCAGCGCATGCCGGAAGCGTGGCTGTAGCTTGGCCCCGAGCGCGAGCAGCAACGCGTCGTATGAGAGCTCCTCGTCGCCATCGGTGTGGACGACGTGCCGTGCGCCATCCAGCCACTTGAACGCATCCGGCCTCAGCTCGACGCCGACGTCACGCGCGATCTCATCGAGCGCGTAACGCCGGGCGCCGGGACGCGCGAACGGCTCGCGCACTCGCATCGGCCGATAGACGAACTCAGGCTCGGGCGCCAGCAGCGTGGTCGACACGCGATCGCCTGCGAGGTCGCGGAGCGCGAGCGCGGCCTCCAGCCCGGCCACGCCTGCGCCCGCGATCAGGACCTTGAATGGCCGCTTGTCACTGGAGTTCATTTCTATCCCAGGTAGTAGCCGGGCACCGCACCAGCTGGCAGCACAATCCGTCGGCCGGAAACGGTCCAGGCACGGATGCGCACCCAGTGCGGTTTCGACCCGGGCGCCCACGACTGAAGACCGAGCCGCTCGAGTCGGCCGAGGTCGTGGGGGCGGTCGATCTCAGCGCTGACCCCTTCGATGATCACGCTCCACCCAGTTCGAGTGCCCTCGTCGATGCCATCGATCTCGAAGGCAGCTTTGGTGGCCCGCAGCAGGGCGTGAAACTTCGAACCACGCGCGGTGCGAAATACCACAGACTGGGTCCCTCGGTCGAACACGTAGTTCACCGGTCGGATGACCGGCGCCCCGTTGCTCATCACGACCGCCAGGCGCCCGAACCGGTGTGACCCCAGGAGCTCCAGGCATTGCTCGCGCGAGAGCTCGAGCATCTCGCTCTCGGCATACCTCCGCTCGCCGGCGTGGCGCGTGGCTGCGGTCATCTCGTAGGTATGTGAGTTCAGATCTGACGGCATGTCATCGACCATATGACTGGCCGAGGGGCCGATCAGCAGTACAAATCCGGGGACCGGCTGCACGAAACTACGGACTGCGCGAGAGGAGCTCGAGATCGCCGAGTGCGCGAGAGGAGCTCGAGATCGCCCGGCAATGCCGGCTCACGCGCTGGCATCAGAGTCATGACACCGGCGCCGGCTCGCGAGCGAGCATCTGCGCCTCCCGCGGCGTTTGGCGCGCGTGCCAGAAGCCGAGCACCACGAGCACGAGCATGATCGCCGCCAGCGCGAACGAGGCGATCGCGCCCCACAGCATCACCTGGCCGATGTTCGAGAACGCGTAGGCCTCGAGCAGCAGTCCGCGCAGCGTGGTGCCGGTGAACGAGGTCTGCTTGAGCTCCTGCAGCTGGGCATTGTTCGGACTGGCGAGCGCAGCGGCGCTGATTTTCGAATACACGCCGCCGTAGGGCAGCTCGGAGATGTGCACGGCGATGAAGTCATTGGCATACACCTTCGTCTGCTGACCAGTAAGCAGCTGCTGGCCGGCGTACTGGGAGACCGACGGGATCATCGATGGTGTGATCTCGCTCCCCGCCTTAGGGTGTGCAAACGCCGCCTTCGGCGGGAAGTAGATCTGCTGCTGAGCGAGCTGGTCGTGAACATTGGAGTTGACGAAGCTGTGACCCCAGGTCAGAAGCGCTCCTGCGACCAGCAGCGCGACCACGACCACGGCGCCGCCCGTGCTGGTAATGACATCGAACACTCTGCGTGACAACGCTTTCCTCCTCGAAATCCTGGAACGTACGCCACCGATCGTCCGGGACCCGAGCCGTCCGCGGCAACGGCATTGATCCACCAGCCACCCGCGGAGATCTACGGACGCGTCGAGCGCGATCAGCGAGTGCGCGTACGCGCCGCCCGCTCGCAGCTCGGCCGCGATCCTCAGGTCGCGAGCGGCGCGCCGCCGAACCCCAGTTCGTTGCCGTCGGGGTCGCGGTACAGCACCTTGCGTACGCCGTTGGAGTACGTCTCGCGCGCGGCAGGCTCGAGTCCGCGGGCAGCGATCGCGGCCACGTAGGCATCGAGATCGTCGACGAAGATCGTCACCACGGAGCTGCCCGCGCCATCGGCGTGCTCGACGATGTACACCGACCGGTCCTCGGCGAGCGTCCACACCGCCTCAGTGGCGTGGGGAAGGAACGTCGGCTCGCCTAGCAACCGCTCGTACCACGGGCGGGCCGCTTGGAAGTCCCGGATGCGCAGACCCGCGAACAGGTGCAACGACATCGCCGCGAGTCTAGGGAAGCGCCGATGTGACGAGCCCGACGACCCTGCCGGTGGCCATTCGGATGGCGGCGGGAGGCAGCAGCGAGATGCCGACGCCGTGCACGACCATGTCCACGAGGTCTGCGGGTGTGTCCACCTCCCCGACGATGTGGCGCTGGAGCCGGCAGCGATCGTTGGAACCTCGACGCTGCTGGCGCTGGTCGCGCTCGCGCTGCCGACCCGCCGAGCGCTGCATTCGCGGCCGGTCGAGGCGATCGGGGTCGGCGAGTAGCCTTCTGCAAGGTCGTCTCCGTGCACCGGAGGGGCGAGCGGGAGCCCACTGCCTGATGCGCCGCCGCGAGACCGTGGCCTGTATGTCAGTCAGGCTCTTCGAGGCGCGAGCCGGAGCGGGAAGTGTGGCGGTGAAACTCCACGATCGCGCTTGCGCGCAAAAGCTACGAGAAGCTGACCATACGGTCGTGACCCGGGTCAGGTCGCCCGTGATATCGGGCCTTCAGCCGGCGGAGGTCGAGCCCGCTGATCTCATACCCGAGTGCACGTGTCACCTGCACAGTCAGCGAGGCGGGATCGATGTCCAGGTGATCGATGTCCTCGTCAGTGTGATGGTGCCAGCGATCGACGATCTGCCGTGTGCGCGCAAGCCACCGCTCGTCCCACGGCAGGTCCATGAATTCGAGCAGCCGCTGCAGTGGCGCCGGCTGCCCGCCCAGCATCTGCTCGGATTTGATCCGCAGGAAGGGAACGCAGGTCATCCGGTGCTGAAACTCGATCCCGAATTGGTGAACTTCGGTCCACCAGAAGAGGCATTTCTGATACGGCGTGAGGGACTCCCAGCGCGCCGAATAGCCCTGCTGAAAAACGCCCGCGTCGTCGGGGCCGAGCGTCGCCAGGCGCGTGTAGCCGTCGTCGCGCGGACTGCCCGCGTAGGACTTGTGCGCCAGATGTGACAGCGCGCTGGGGACCGGATGGCGCGTCAGGTGCACGACCCGGAGCCGCCCCCGCAATCGAGCAGCCATCGCCGGAAGCGCGGCGAACAGCGGCCAGCCCGTCTCGACGTATGGCCGGGATGCACGCTCGATCCGCCGCATATGGGAGGCCACCTCCACAACCTCCAGGATCGACTCCGGATCGTCGTAGCGCCGGAAGTAGGTCCGCGGCCGATAGAGGGGGCCGATCGGCTCATGCTCGGCATCGATCGCTGGATACAGGTCGCGAAGGCCAGCGGTGAGCCACTGCGTTCCACACCGTCCGCTACTGAGGAATGCGACGACAGGTGCGCCGGGCATGGCAACGGCGATACCCCGTTCTCGCCCGTCCTTGACAGGCCGGTGCAAAAGCCGGCGAATGTTGGTTTCAAACAGATGATGAAGCTCGCATGTAGAGAGTTCGATTTAGAAGCTGTGACCTGGGTAGACGCACAACGTCCGGCGTGCGCTCCCACTGCCCGTCCGGACAACCGACGATGCGCAAAATCAGCCGAGATAGCGGAGGCTTTGGCACGCCGTCAGCGGCGCGACGCCACACGCAGGCACGCCCACAGGTGCTGTTCGTGTCCTGCCACCTGCCATGGCCTGCGATCAGCGGCGGTAGGCGTCGCGAGCTCGAGCTGATCAAACGGATCGCCGAGCGATTCAGCGTCCACCTGCTGGTCGTCTCAAAGACGCCCGAGCGGGACCTGGGGCAAGCAGCGGTGCTGCGGCGCTATTGCAGGCAGGTCGAGGTGTTCGCAGCGGCAGGCGCACAAGTGGACGAGCTCGATCCTGCCGATCCGCCGAAGGTTTGGCTTCACCGTTGCCCACCCGCAAGCCGGCGGGTCGCCGAGATCCTTGCCAACGGAGATGCTGACCTGGTCCACGTGGAGGGCTTCTATCTGATGCAGCACATTCCCACGTGGGCATGGACGCCTTTGCTGCTGGTCGAGCAGAACGTCGAGTATGAGCTCGAGCGCCAGCGTGCGGTGACGATCGGAGATTTCGGCGCGCCTCCGCGCTTGATCTGCACCCAGACGGCGGAACAGGAGTGTTGGCGGCGCGCCACGCAGGTGGCGGCTGTGACGGCCGAGGATGCGGAGACGATCGAGCGGGTGCTCACGCCGTCCCACGCCAGGTCCAGCCGCGATCGCTGCGGGTACCTCGCGAATCCGAAGGTGAGTGTCGTACCCGACGGAGCGGATCACCTGCCCTGGCTCCGTTCACCGAAATCGTTCTCAGCCAGAGAGCGCCCAGGCGATCCGCTGCTCGTGTTGCTCGCGAACTTCGCCTACGAACCCAACGTGGATGCGTCGGTGTATCTGTGCCGGGAGATCCTGCCGCGGATCCGGGACCAGGTGCCCGACGCCGTGCTGTGGCTCGTGGGCAACGCGCCGCCACGGGCGGTGCGGGCCCTCAGCGGTGATCAGGTCATGGTGACCGGTCTGGTGCCCGATGTACGGCCGTACCTCGACGCGGCCGATGTGGTCGTCTGTCCGTTGCGGATCGGCGGTGGCATCAAGGTCAAGACGATCGAAGCGCTACGAAGGGGCAAGGCGATCGTCTCGACGACCATCGGCGCACAGGGTCTGTCCGGGACCGCGCGGGACGCGCTGGCGATCGCCGATGGACCCGTGGCATTCGCGCGCAGCGTGACAGAGCTGCTGCTCGACCACTCCCTGCGAGCACAGCTCGAGCGCGATGCTGTTCGTGCGGCCGCGCAGCTGCCGAGCTGGGACGAGGCGGCCGATGCGCTGGTCGGCCTGTACGACCAGTTGCTCGAGCAGGCACCGGCCTCGCACGAGCGCTCCGCGGCAGCGGCGGCGGGAGGCCTGCGATGAGCGGCGAGCGGGTCCTGATCACCGGTGGCGCAGGGTTTATCGGCTCCCACGTCGCCGCCACGCTACTTGCGCGCGGCTACCGGGTTCGAGCGCTGGACACGCTGACGCCTCAGGTACATCCGCGCGGCACGAGACCCCCATACCTCGATCCGGGGGTCGAGTTGCTGATCGGCGACATACGGGACTCCACATGCCACCCGCCGAGCGCTGCTGGATGTCGACGCGGTGATCCATCTGGCCGCACGGGTGGGCGTCGGTCAGAGCATGTACGAAATCGGTGAGTACGTGGCGGTGAACTCGCTGGGCACCGCAGTGCTGCTCGACGCGCTGCTCGAGCATCCGGTCAAGCGGCTTGTCGTGGCCTCGAGCATGAGCGTGTACGGCGAAGGGCTCTATCGACGCCCCGACGGCACGCTGACCCAGCGTGCCCGAGCGCAGCCGCCAGCAACTGGCTGCGCGAGAGTGGAACCCACGACAGGCCGGCGCGGAGCTAACGCCGGTCCCCACTCCGGAGTCCAAGCCCCCCTCGCTGGCCTCGATCTACGCGCTGGGCAAATTCGAGCAGGAGCGCAGCACGTTGCTGTTCGGCAGTGCCTACGAGATCCCGTCAGTGGCGCTGCGCTTCTTCAACGTGTACGGGCCAAATCAGGCTCTGTCCAATCCATACACCGGGGTGCTGGCGATCTTCGCCTCGCGGCTTCTCAATGACAAGGCACCGATGGTCTTCGAGGACGGTGCCCAGCGGCGCGATTTCGTGTCGGTCTACGACGTGGCCAGGGCATGTGTACTGGCGCTCGAACGACCGAACCTCCAGGGTGAAGTGATCAACATCGGTAGCGGCACCAGCGTGACGGTCGCCGACATCGCCCGCCGCCTGGCGCGGATCCTGAACAAGCATCACATTGAGCCCGACATCACCGGGGAGTATCGAGTCGGCGACATCCGGCACTGCTTCGCCGACATCGACAAGGCGCGCGATGTACTGGGGTTCGCTCCCTCGGTGGGCCTCGATGATGGGATCGTCGAGCTTGCGCACTGGCTCGAGGGACAGGTCGTCGACGATCGGGTCGAGCAGGCCCGAGGCGAGCTGAGCTCGCGGGGGCTGACGGTATGAGCCGGATCGTCGACACGATTCGCCACGAGGTCGTCCCCGGTCAGGGGGCCGAGCACAGACCGCTGCGGGAAGGCCGAAAAGGCTCGCCGGACCTGGGTGTCGTGCAGTATTTCCATTTCGGCGACCGAGCGGCCGTGGAGCGGGCGCTGGAAGCGGTCTCGCAGCTCGAAGTCACCAGGCTGCGAACCGCTATCTCGTGGTGTGACTGGGTGCGCGAGGGGGGCGAGGAGTGGTACCGGTGGTTACTGGCGAAGTTGACTGGGCAGGTGTCAGTACTTCCGTGTTTTCTCTACACGCCACCGGCGCTGGGGGTGCTCCCGAAGACATCGTCACCACCCCGAGATCCGCAGGCCTACGGTGAATTCGTGGAGATGGTGCTCGGCGAGTATCGGGACGCGTTTTCCTACGTGGAGCTGTGGAACGAGCCGAACAACTACATCGAGTGGGACTGGACGATCGATCCCGAATGGAAGATCTTCGCCGAGATGATCGCCGGTGCGGCTTCGCGGGCGAAGAGGCTGGGCGCAAAGGCGGTGCTCGGCGGCATGAGTCCGTTTGATCCCAACTGGCTCGATCTGATGTTCAAGCGGGGCGCGCTGGAGGACGTCGAGGTGATCGGCGTGCACGGATTCCCGGGAACCTGGGAGGCGGTGTGGGAAGGGTGGGACCTCCACGTCGACCGCGTACAGGAGGTCATCCAGCAGCACGGTGCTGCGCAGCGGATCTGGGTCACCGAAGCCGGATATTCGACCTGGTCCCACGACGAGTTCGGACAGCTGGAGACGATGGTCGAGCTGGCGGAGGCCCCGGTGGACCGCGTCTACTGGTATTCGCTCGAGGACCTGGCATCCGAGCACCAGACGCTGGACGGCTTTCACTGCGACGAGCGCGCATACCACTTCGGCTTGCGGCGCCACGGGGGTGAGGAAAAGCTCGCCGGGCGGGTGCTTCGAGATCGCGGTCTACAGGGGGTGCGGGAGTTGGTCCGGTTCGCTCCCGTCCCGCCCCGCCGCGACGGGGCAGCGTCCTGATCACGGGCGGCGCGGGATTCGTAGGTACAAACCTCGCAGACCGGCTGGCATCCACGGGCACGCCGGTGAGCGTGCTCGACAACCTCAGGCGCGACGGCGTTGAGCAGAATCTGCGGTGGCTGAAGCGCAAGCACGGCAGCAGCGTGCGCGTGGAGATCGGAGACGTGCGCGACGCATTCGCGGTGCGAAGAGCGATCGACTCGTGCGACCGCGTGTTTCACCTCGCAGCGCAGGTCGCAGTCACCACCAGCCTGCAGCAGCCACGCGAGGATCTCGCCGTCAATGTCCAGGGCACCATCAATGTGCTCGAGGAGGCGCGCCGCCTGAGCTCTCCCCCAGCGATCGTGTTCACCTCCACCAACAAGGTCTACGGGCGCCTGGAGACCGTGGAGCTGGGCAGCAGCGGTGACCGCTATGAGCCGCTTGACGAGCTGATTCGCTCCCGAGGGATTCACGAGCGCCAGCCACTGGACTTCTGCAGCCCGTACGGGTGCTCGAAGGGAGCCGCTGACCAGTACGTGCTCGATTACGCCCACACCTATGAGCTGCCCACGTGCGTGTTTCGGATGAGTTGCATCTACGGTCCCCACCAGCAGGGGACCGAGGATCAGGGATGGGTGGCGCACTTCATGTTGAGCGCGCTGCGCGGCGCGCCGATCACTGTCTTTGGCGACGGTCGCCAGCTTCGGGACCTGCTGTACGTCGATGATCTCGTCGATGCGCTGCTGGCCGCCTCGGCGAACGACAAGGCGCTGTGCGGCCGTGCCTTCAACATCGGCGGTGGGATCGAGAACTCGGCCAGCGTGCGCGAGGTGATCGAGATGATCGGTGCCCTGCTCGGCGAGCCCCCACGGGTCGTGTGGGACGACTGGCGGGTCGCCGATCAACGCTATTACGTGTCAGACACCTCGGCGTTTACGAAACTGACAGGTTGGAAGCCGCGGGTGCAGCTCGAGAGCGGGCTCGCTGGGCTTCACGAGTGGCTTGCCGGCGAGCGCCCTGCGCCGCGCCCGCTGCTCGCGGCATCCGGACGCAACGAATAGGTCATGCGTGCCGCCGTCCTGCATTCCCCGCAGCAGGTCCTGCTGGCCGACGTGCCGCCGCCGCTGCCCGCCCCCGGGCAGGTACGCGTAAAGCTTCAAGGAGCGGGCATCTGCGCATCGGAGCTGCCGCTGTGGCAGGGTCGCAGCTGGTTTGAGTACCCGCGCGCGCCGGGCGAGCCGGGCCACGAAGGCTGGGGCCGGATCGAGGCGCTAGGAAACGCAGTCACCGGTGTCGAACTGGGCCAGCCGGTCGCGCTCATCTCGAAAAAGGCGCACGCGGAGCTTGACGTCTGCGACGCGAACGAGGTCGTTGCGCTGCCGGAGGAGATCGCCGGCGACACGCCATTCCCCGGCGAGCCGCTGGCGTGCGCGGTGAACGCCATGCATCGTGCCGATGTCGCGCCGGGACAGCGCGTGGCGATCGTGGGCTGCGGGTTTCTGGGACTGCTGCTGGTCCAGCTTTGCGCGGCGGTCGCCGGGGAGGTCGCGGCGGTCTCGCGCAGATCGAGCTCGCTCGAGCTGGCGCGGGCCACGGGAGCGACGAGCGCCTGGCGTCCCGACGATGCCGCGCTCGAGCGCCAGGACCCGTTCGATGTTGTGTTCGAGGCGGCCGGCCACCAGGAGCCGCTGGACCTGGCGGCACAGCTCACCCGCATCCGCGGCCGGCTGGTAATCGCCGGTTATCACCAGGACGGTCGCCGCTCGGTCGACATGCGGCTGTGGAACTGGCGCGGCCTGGACGTCATCAACGCCCACGAGCGCGACCCGGCCGTGTACGTCGCCGGGCTGCGCGAGGCGGTGGGCGCGGTCGCTGCCGGACGCCTGAGTCCGGAGCCGCTGCTGACGCATCGCTATCCGCTGGAGGAGATCGGCGAGGCCTACCGTGTCTCGGTGCAGCGGCCAGAGGGCTTCGTCAAGGCGGTGTGGTGCGATGCCTGACGTGCCTGTGCGGCTCGGGTTCCTCGGCGTGGGATGGATCGGGCGCAACCGCATGGAGGCGATGAGCCGGGCCGGCACCGCGGCGGCCGCGGCGATCGCAGACACTGACCCGGAGGCCGCGCAGGAGGCTGCGCGGGCCGTAGGGGGCGCCGATCTTTGCCGCGATCTGGACGACCTGCTGTCGGTCGGTCTCGACGGGATCGTGATCGCCACACCGACCGCGCTTCATGCCGGACAGGTTCAACGGGTTCTGGAGGCGGGGCTGCCCGTGTTCTGCCAGAAGCCGCTTGGCCGAACCGCCGCTGAATGCGCGGAGCTGGTCGCGCTCGCCCGGCGCGCAAACCTGGCGCTCGGGGTGGACATGTCCTACCGCCACCTTGCTGCGGTGCAGGCGGCCTTGACTGCGCTGCGGTCCGGGCGGATCGGCCGGCCTCACCTCGCCGAGCTCGTGTTCCACAACTCCTATGGCCCCGACAAGGGGTGGGTACGCGACGCTGAGCTCGCCGGAGGGGGAGCGCTGATCGACCTCGGCTGTCACCTCATTGACCTCGCGCGGTTGTTCCTCGGTGACATCGACGCCTGCAGCGTGCACTCCGATCTGTTCGCCGCCGGCGTACGGTTGAATACCGATCCCTCCGAGGTGGAGGACCTGGCGCTTGCGCAGGTGACACTGAGCCACGGGCGCGTGCTGCGGATCGCATGCTCCTGGTGGTTGCCGGCCGGAACCGACGCCGTGATCGAGGCCACATTCGTCGGCGAGACCGGCGCGCTGACGATCCGCAACGTGAACGGCTCGTTCTACGACTTCGAAGCACTCCTGATCGAGGGTCGTCGGCAGCAGACGATCTGCGCGCCACCCGATGACTGGGGCGGTCGCGCCCTGATCGCCTGGGCATCGCGAATCGCGTCGAAACGCTCTTTTGACCGCGACGTCGAGCACGTCGTTTCGGTCGCCGAGCTGATCGACATGATCTACGGGCGCGACGCGGGCACCCCACAGACGGATCGGACGATGCCGCACGCTGGCGCGATCGCCCGATGAGGGTCCTGCTGGTGGCAGACGTCGTCGGCGGCGTGCGGACCTTCACCCGAGAGCTGGTGCGCGAGCTGATCGCACGCGATGTGGAAGTCGATCTGGCTCTGCTCGGCGAGGACCGCGATCGCGAGTTCGAGTGCCTGGGCGCACGCTCGTGCGAGGTCCGAGATCTCCGCCTGGAGTGGATGCAGGATCCCTGGGACAACGTGCATGAGACCGGCCTGTGGATCGAGGAGCTGTGCGAGTTACACCAGCCCGACGTGGTTCACATGAACACGTTCGCTCCGTTACCTGGCCGGGATGTGGCCGTCCTGCTGACCGTGCATTCGTGCGTTCTCACCTGGTGGCGTGCGGTGCACCGATGTGATGCACCGGCGGACTGGGATCGCTATCGAGCCCTGGCGCGGCGGGCGCTGGGCCGCGCCGACCTGCTGGCTGTCCCCACCGGAGCGCTGCTTGACGACCTGCGCGCGGTCTATCAACGCCTCCCGCCGGCCCGGGTGATCCCCAACGGCCGCTCGATCCCCGCTGACGACACCGCGGCTTGCCACCGCGAGCGGCTCGTGCTGTCAGTCGGTCGGATCTGGGACGAGGCCAAGAACGCGGCGCTGCTGACGCAGGCGTCCGCAGCGATCGATGGCCGAGTGGTGCTCGTCGGCCCAGGTGACGACGCCCCCGAGCGCTGCGCTCAGGGCATCGGGCGCGACAACCGGGTGAAGCGGCTGGGCCCGCTCTCAGAAGCCGAGGTCCTGAGCTGGCTGTCGCGCGCCGCCGTGTTCGCCGAGCCCGCTCGCTACGAGCCGTTCGGGCTGGCCGCGCTCGAGGCCGCGCTGTACGGCTGTGCACTCGTGCTGGGCGACATCCCAAGCCTACGCGAGGTGTGGGGCGACGCGGCGGCGTTCGTGTCGCCCGACGATCCCGAGTCACTCGCGCACGCGGTCAACGGACTGCTCGCCGATCCCGCGCGACGGTCCCAAGCCGCGCGGGCCGCGCATGCGGTCGCGCTGCGCTTCTCGCCGGCGGCGACCGCCGACTCCTATCTGGACTCCTACCGGCAGCTGACGGCGGGGGTGATCGCCGCGTGAACGTCAAGCTGTTCTGCCACTCGCTCGTCTCGGACTGGAACCACGGCAACGCCCACTTCCTACGCGGCGTGGTGCGCGAGCTGCGCCGGCGCGGACACAACGTCGACGTGCTCGAGCCGGTGAATGGATGGAGCCGACGGAACCTGCTCCGCGACGCCGGTGCAGGCGCGCTCGAGGAGTTCCAGCTCAGGTTTCCGGAGCTGCGCAGCCGCACCTACGACCCCGCTGAGCTCGAGCTCGGCCACGAGCTGCGCGACGCCGAGCTTGTTGTGGTGCATGACTGGAACGAGCCCGAGCTGGTAGGTGCGATCGGGACACACCGGCGCACGCGCGGCGACTACACGCTGCTGTTCTACGACGCCCACCACCGAGCGGCAACGGCTCCCCGGCAGGTGGAGGCGTTCGATCTGTCGGGATATGACGCCGTGCTGGCGTTCGGCACGCTGATCCGTGACCTCTATCTCGAGCACGGCTGGACCCGGCGAGCGTATGTCTGGCACGAGGCCGCCGATACCGGGCTGTTCGAGCCGCTGAACGGCACGACGAAGGCCGGGGAGCTGGTGTGGATCGGCAATTGGGGAGACGGGGAGCGCAGCGCCGAGCTCGAGGAGTTCCTGCTCGGGCCGGCGAGGACGCTGAGGTTGAGCGGTCACGTCCACGGGGTGCGCTATCCGCGGCAGGCGCGCGTGGCGGTGCGCACCGCCGGCCTGTCCTACGAAGGCTGGCTGCCGAATCACCGCGCCCCCCAGGCATTCTCCGAACATCGGCTGACCGTGCACATCCCGCGCCGGGCGTACGTACGACGGCTGCCGGGGATCCCGACGATCCGGGTGTTCGAGGCGCTCGCCTGCGGGATTCCGCTCGTATGCGCGCCGTGGCAGGACCGCGATCGTCTGTTCCGGCCCGGAGAGGACTACCTGGTGGCCCAGGACGGGGCGCAGATGGCGGCACACTTGCGCACCCTGCTCGACGACCCCCACGCGGCGGCACAGCTCGCAGACAACGGCCTGCAGACGATCCGCAATCGCCACACCTGCGCACATCGGGTCGACGAGCTCCTGGCGATCGTGGAGGAGCTGCGTTGACGCCGAGCAGCCCGCACGAGCGACGCAACCGCCCAGCGCCGCAGGAGCTTGGCTGATGCGAATCGCGTTCTTCGGTTCGAGCCTCGTGTCCGCATACTGGAACGGAGCGTGCACGTACTACCGCGGGATCGTCCGCGCGCTCGCCCGCCGCGGCCACGAGGTCACCTTCTACGAGCCCGACGCGCTCGACCGCCAGCGGCATCGCGACATCGCCGATCCTCGCTGGGCGCGGGTGGTCGTGTACGACGCTGTAGACCGACGTGCGGTCCGCGGCGTGGTGGCGAAGGCGTCGATCGGCGCCGACGTGATGATCAAAGCCAGCGGGGTCGGGGTCTTCGACGACGTGCTCGAGGAGGCGGTGCTCGACGCACGGCGACCCGAGACGGTGGTGATCTTCTGGGACGTCGACGCACCCGCGACCCTCAGCCGGCTCGAACGCGATCCGGACGACGCGCTGCGTGCGCTGGTGCCCGAGTACGACCTCGTGCTCACCTACGGGGGTGGCGCGCGGGTGGTCGGCCGCTACCAGGCGCTCGGGGCGCGGCGGTGCGTGCCGATCTACAACGCGCTCGATCCCGACACCCATCATCCCGTCGCGCCCGACGATCGCTACCGCAGCGATCTCTCCGCGCTGGTGAACCGGCTCCCTGACCGCGAAGCGCGCGTGCAGGAGTTCTTCTTCTCGGTCGTCGATGCGCTGGGAGATCGCAGCTTCACGCTCGCGGGCGCCGGATGGGAGGATCGCGTTGCAGCTCCCAACCTCGGCTATCTAGGACACCTTCCGCCAGGTGAGCACAACGCGTTCAACTGCTCTGCGCTGGCGGTGCTGAACGTCACTCGCGAATCGATGGTGGACAACGGATGGTCTCCCGCGACGCGTGTGTTCGAGGCCGCCGGTGCCGGCGCCTGCCTGGTCAGCGACGAGTGGGAGGGATTGGAGGATTTCCTGGAGCCCGGACTCGAGGTGATCGCATGCCGTAACGGCCTCGACGTGATCGACGCGCTGGCGGGGCTCGATGCCCACACGGCGCGGCAGATCGGATCCCGTGCCCGCGAGCGCATCCTCGACGAGCACACCTATGCCCACCGGGCACGAGAGTTCGAGGACGTTCTCAGCTCGCACCAGCTGGAGGCCAAACGATGAGAGTGACGATCCTGGGGCTCTCGATCACCTCCTCGTGGGGCAACGGCCACGCCACCAATTACCGCGCCCTTGCGCGTGCCCTTCACCGTCGCGGTGACCAGGTCACCTTTCTGGAGCGCGAGCGTAGCTGGTATGCGCAACATCGAGATCTTCTCCGGGCGCCCTGGTGCAGAACGATCCTGTATGAGTCGGTGGCAGAGCTTCAGTCGCGTCTACGGCACACGGTGCGTGATGCGGATCTCGTGATCGTCGGCTCGTTCGTACCCGATGGAGCGGACGTTGCCGAATGGGTTTTGACACATGCCAGCGGCCCGGTGGCGTTCTATGACATCGACACGCCGGTGACACTTGACAAGCTTCGCTGCGGCGATCGCGAATACCTCACCGCAGAACTGGTGAGTGAATTCGATTTGTACCTGTCCTTTACGGCGGGCCCTGCACTCGACTGTCTGGAGCAGGAGTTCGGTGCGCGCCGGCCGCGGGCGTTCTACTGCTTCGTCGATCCGGACGCCTACCGGCCGGTGGACGTCTCGCAGCGCTTTGCGCTCAACTACCTGGGCACCTATTCACCGGGCCGGCAGCCGGCACTCGAGCAACTGCTGCTCGAGCCCGCGCGGCGACGGCCTGGGGCGCGCTTCTCGGTGGCCGGACCTATGTACCCACCGGAGATCCAGTGGCCGGCGAACGTCGATCGAGTCGACCACCTGGCGCCCGGCGAGCATCCGCGCTTCTACCGCTCGGCCGCGTTCACCCTCAACGTCACCAGGCCCGAGATGCGCGCGCTGGGCTATTCGCCCTCGGTGCGGCTGTTCGAGGCCGCGGCCTGCGGCGTCCCGATCATCTCGGACACCTGGCCGGGGATCGAGACGATCCTCGAGCCGGGGCGCGAGATATTCCTGGCCGAAGGCACCGACGACGTCCTTGCCATCCTCGAACACACTGACCGCGCCGCCCGCGAGGCGGTGGCGAGATCGGCGCGGCGGCGCGTGCTGGCCGAGCACACCGCCGAGCGTCGCGCGGCGCAGCTACACGAGCTCGCGCTCGAGGTCGGCGCCGAGGTGCTGCCCACATGACGCTGCAGTCCGACGGCACCGCCGTCCACGGCGGTGACGAGCTCGGCCGCGAGATCCGCGCGCTCGCGCCCTGGTTTCACAACCTCCACCTTCCGGGCGGACGCCAGACCGCGCCGGATCACCCCCTGGGGGACTTTCCGGCGTTCAAATGGGAGCAGATCAGCTGCTGGCTGCCAGAGGACATGAGCGGGCTGCGCGTGCTCGATATCGGGTGCAACGCCGGCTTCTACTCGGTCGCGCTGGCACGGCGCGGTGCCCAGGTGCTGGCGATCGACGTCGATCCGCACTACCTGCGGCAGGCCGAATGGGTCCGCCGCCGGTTCGGCCTCGATCCGCGGCAGCTCTCGTTGCGCCAGATGCAGGTCTACGACCTTGCGCGTATCCCCGACGAGTTCGACGTGGTGCTGTTCCTGGGCGTGCTCTATCACCTGCGCTATCCCCTGCTCGCCCTCGACATCGTCGCTCAGAAGGTTTCAGACCTGCTCGTACTGCAGACATTGACGATGCCCGGCGAGGACGTGGCCGCGGTTCCCGAGGACCTGTCCCTTGCACAGCGCGAGCTGATGTCCGCATCCGGCTGGCCCAAGATGGCGTTCATCGAGCGCCGGCTGGAGGGGGATCCGACCAACTGGTGGGCTCCCAATCGCGCGTGCGTGGAGGCGATGCTGCGCTCGAGCGGCCTTGCGCCGATCGCCACGCCCGGGCACGAGATCGCGATCGCCCGGCGCGTCGAAGAGCCGGTGGCAGGAGTCGAGCTGCGGTCGGTGCTCGGCCCCTGACCTACGGCAGCGCCCCCTGCCGCGCGAGCCGGCCGAGATGCCACCCACTCGGCTTCACCGTACGCTCCTGCGTTTCTCGGTCAACGGCGATCAGGCCGAACCTCTGCGAGTAGCCCCACTGCCACTCGTAGTTGTCAAGCGCCGACCAGTGGATGAAGCCTCGAACGTCGATGCCGGCGTCGATCGCGCGCCGTGTCGCTGCCACAGATCGATCGATGTACTCGATGCGCTCGGCGTCGTCGTCGGTGGCGATTCCGCTCTCGGTGACGATCAGCGGCCGGCCCTGGGTCACACTCCACGCACGGTGCAGCGTCGCCCCGATCGCCTCGGGCCAGAACTCATAGCCCGCCGCCGTCAACCTCACGCCCGGCTCGTTGCCGGCCCAACCCTCGGGGCCGATCCGATGCCGGGTATACGTGTTAACGCCGACGAAGTCGTCGCCTTGAGTGGCTTGCAGGAACATGTCCTCGCGCAGGCCGCGCGTCTGCTCGAGCTCCCGCTCGCCGCCCGGTAGCGCCTGCCAGTCGGCCATCGCGATCGCCAGGCCGACCGGCAAATCGCCTCGCACCTCACGGATCGCCTGTACCGCTCGGCGGTGGCCGTCGATGAACACCCGGCTCACCTGCAGCCGCGCCCGGCGATCTCGCCTTCCCGGTGGAAACACTCCATCCTCGTAGCCGAGCAGCGCTGGAATGTTCGGCTCGTTGATGGTGATCGCCAGCGCCAGCAGCTCTCCGATTGCCTGCACCACGACCGCGCAATAGCGAGCAAAGTCCTCCGCCGTGCGAGCGTTCTCCCAGCCGCGCCGACGGGCGACCCAGCGAGGATTGGTGAAGTGATGCAGCGTCGCAATCGGCAGCACACGGTGACTGCGACAGCAGTCAGCGACGGCGCGATAGTGATCAAGCCAGCGCTTTGAGTAGCAACCCGGTTGGGGCTCGATTCGCGACCACTCCACCGAGAAGCGATAACACGTCAATCCGATCTCGGCGAGCAGCGCGATGTCCTGCCGGTAGCGGTTGACGTGATCGCAGGCAAGGCCGGCCGGCTCGAGCGCTGCAGCGCCGCGGGCCAGCTCCCAGTCATGCCAATCGTTGGCGTAATTGCCGCCCTCGACCTGATGCGCGGACGTCGCGGCGCCCCACAGGAACGGAGCTGATGCGCTCAGGGCTCGATCGGCGTCGCTCACGCTGCCAACCGGCTCGGCCCGCTAGAGCAGCTCCTCGGCCTTCTTATAGGCGATCTGGAGGAGATCTGACCCGGTGAGCACGACGAGGATCGCCGCAATCGAGCGCGTGGTACGAGGAGCAACCAGCAGGCCCATGACGAATGCCGTGGCCACCCACAGCGCCATGCAGTACGGGCAGACGAGCAGCTCGCCGATCGCTCGCCTCAACCCGCGTCCCCGGGCCGCCTCGTCGACCTCAGCCGGACCCGCGTCATCCTGAAAGGTCGTGAACGGGGCGCGGACCGTGCTGGTCACCCGATCGCGCGCGACCAGGCGGGATGCCTTGTGCGTGGCCACCGCGCCAATCGCCAGGTCGCCTGCGGCGATGCGATCCGGGAGGTCGCGTCCCGATCGGGCAAACCACGCGCCGAACGCGGCGCACAGGCCGCAGTAGACGGCCATCAAGACGCCGTAGCCGCCCAGCGGCCGGTACTGCTCGGAAGAGTGGCCTGCGAACGGCCTGACGTCCTGGGTGTTCTCTGTGGCCATGGTCGTGCTGTACCGGAGACGAGGCGCCGGCTTCGTGCACCCTCCACTACCCCGCACGACCGGCCAGAAACGACGACCGCCACGACCTGGTCAGCTGGCAAGACTGTACGCCGAGGTCATGGACACCAACCCCGAGCGTGTCACGGTGGCCTTTCGAGAGCTCGGGGCGAGCCGCCGAGAAGCTGGACTGGCCACCGGAGCGCGCGGTAGTCGAGTTCACCCAGCACGCCGGGGATGAGTTCTGGCGTGTCAGCGGGCTCGGTACCGACTGGACGCCGGCCGAAGCAACAAGAAGCCTCTGACTATGGCTCGGGGTTCACATGCTCGTGCGGCGATTGGCCGTGCGCAGTGTCGGCCGGCAGTGGCGGAGGCATCCCGTCGTCAAGTGGCGGAGGCGCGGGCTCGCCTGGGAGTGGCACCGCATCGGCGTGCCAGACCTTGTTGAGTTCGAACTGCAGATAGGCGATCCAGCCCAGCCCGAAGACAAGGTACAAGATCAGCGCGATCCAGCCATTCAACGGCTCACGGCCGGAAACACGGGCGGTCCCCTGGACGCGCTTCGTGCCCCGCCACGCGGTGACCAAAGCGGGAATGACGATCAAGCCGCCCGGGAAGAGCGCGAGTGTCGACAGCCCCGGACTTTGCCCAAGATCTCGCCCGCGCGATCGACCGTAGTCGCTCATCTCGCGGTTGATCTTGTACCACCACACAATGTGGTAAATCCCCAGCGTGATCAATGACAGCACCGCGACCGCAACAGGGCTGCGCATCTTTACCCGTTCGTCACTATTGGGGAGTTGCAGCGTGTAGGCCATGAGTCCCCCTCAAGGTCGGAGCGTGATTCCCCCTCACGCAGTCTGGCCAGCATAACACCGCGGTCCCCTTATCGAGCGGGCGGAGAGGGTGAACCGCAGCCGCCAAATCCGCGTTATGCAGGATATCTTGCACAGGCAGGTGACAGTGGCACGCTCACGACGAGCCATGTTAGGGTGCCCCGCGCCCCCGCCTCAGTGGCATCTGGAGCCGCCGTCCGCGATTTTCCTACGCGTCGCCCTGGCGGCTCGTCTACCCCTGAAACCGCATGCGCTTACCGAAACGGGTCTCGACAAGGCTCGTCCTCGTCGTGGTACCGACCGCAATCGCCGTCGCCCTGCTGGCGACAGATCTGACCGCTACGGGAGTCGGCGATCTGCAGAGCAAGATCTCCGCCTCTCGCTCGGCTGCCGCTTCGCTGGAGGCGGCGATCACGGCTGACACGGCTCGCATCCGACAGACCACCGCCGGGCTCAACCAGGCTCGTGGTGAGCTCAACACGCTGCAGGCCGAGCTAAACGCGCGCCAGGCAAAACTGCGCGGGGTCCAGGAACAGCTATCGGCCGCCCGTGCACGCCTGCTCAAGCTAAAGCAGCGTCTCCGCCTGGCCACCAGGGCGCTGGCCGCGAATCTCGTTGCCAGATATGAGAACGATCCGCCCAACCAGGTGACGGTGCTGCTCGAGTCACACGGGTTCAACGATCTGCTCGAGCAGATCAACTTCCTCGCACGCATGGGCCACCGGGACGCGGCCGTAACCGCGGCGGTCCGGATTGCCCGCGCGCAGGTGGCGCGCCAGGCCAAGGCGCTGGGTTCATTGGAGCGGCGGGACCGCAGCCTGGTCGACCAGGTGCTTGGGCGACGCAACCAGATCGCCGCGCTCAAAGTGGCGCTTTACCGCAAGCAGTTGGCCGAGATCGGCGACCGTTCGGCAAAGACGTCCAAGCTCAATGCGCTCAACGCTCACCTGAAGTCACTGGAGACCCGCGCGGCAGCGCAGGCGCGGCGCGCTGCCGCTGCGGCTGCGGCCGCCGCAGCCGGTATGACCACCGGCGCCGTGAGCATGCCGTCGCCTGAGGACCTCGCCGGTGGCCCGGTGGCCAGTGCGCATATCAATCCCGATGGGACGGCCACGCCGCCGGCGAGCGCCCCGCCGGCGGTCAAGGCGGTGATCGCGGCGGCTAACCAGATCATCGATAAGCCCTACATCTATGCCGGTGGTCACTCCAGTTGGATCGCGCCGGGGTATGACTGCTCGGGCGCGGTCAGCTATGCGCTGCACGGGGGCGGGCTGTTGTCGGCGCCGTTGGCGGTTCAGTTTGAGGGTTATGGGCTGCCCGGTCCGGGGCGCTGGATCACCGTGTATGCCGATTCTCAGCATGTGTTTGCGGCGATCGCGGGGTTGGCGTTTGATACCGCGAACTTCGGCGGGCCCAACATTCCCGCTGGTTCGGGGCCCCGCTGGCGGTATGACCCGACCGGCAACCTCGCCGACGGCGGCGATTATGTAGTCCGCCACCCTCCCGGGCTCTAGCACCACGTCAACACACGCGCGCACGGCGCGGTGCTCCGGAGGTCGAGAGCACCACGCCGCACGCTCCCGTGACGCTACGCCGCGATCGCCTCGAGCTGATCCTCGCGCGCGTCGATCGACTCGTCGGCCTCCGACTCCGCTCGATCTGATGCTCGCGCACCAACCACAGAGCGACCGCGGCCCCGGCGAAGGCAAGCACCGCGCCGATCACCAGGATCGCGTTCAGACCGCTCAGGAAACCCTCGCGGGTGGCGCTTTCCACGAGCCCGCGAGCCCCGTGGGGCACGGCTGCGAGAGCCGATCCCAGCCGGCCGTCGGAGGCGGCCTCCAGCAGCTGGCGAGGATGATCGCCGTGGGCAACGGGCGTCCCTGCGGCCAGCGTGGAGATCTTGGCCGCGCCACGGCCGAGGAAAATCGCTCCCCAGGCGGCCACGCCGACGGCGACGCCCACCTGCCGGAACGTGTCATTGATTCCCGCCGCCATGCCGCTGCGCTCCTTCGGCACGACGCTCAGGGCTACGTCGGCGATCACCGGGTTCAGCAAACCGACTGCTACACCCGCGACCACGAAGCCCGGCAGCAGCGCCGTCCAGCTCGACCCCGCGGTCAGTCCTGACATCAGCAACAATCCGGCGCCGACTCCGGCGAGGGAAACCGCCATCAGGACCCGGGCCTGTACGCGCGCCATCAGCGCGACCGCGACCGGCGCCACCAAGAACGGGGCCAGCGTGATCGGCAGGTACCGCAGCCCCGCCTGAAGTGGCGAGTAGCCGAGATAGTTCTGCAGGTACAGGGTCAGGTACAGAAACAGGGCGAACAGCGAGGCCGACACCCCGAACGCTGCGAGCTGAACGCCGGTGAACGCCCGGCTGCGAAACAGCCCCAGCGGCAGCATGGGCTCTGAGACCCGCCGCTCGATCACCGCGAATGCAGCGAGCATCACAGCGGCTCCGGCAAACAGCGCAACGATCGGGGCGCTGCCCCAGCCGTCGTCGTTGCCCCGCAGGAGCCCGAGCACCAGCAGCAGCAACGCGGTGCTGAAGCTCACCAGCCCGAGCCAGTCGACGCGGGTGGCGTTGGGATCACGCGACTCGCGCAGCTTGGCGAACGTGACTGCGATCGCGGCGATACCGATCGGTACGTTGAGGAAGAACACCCACCGCCAGCCGAGACTGTCGGTGATCGCACCGCCCACCAGCGGTCCCACCGCCACTGCGGCGCCAATCGTCGCGCCGTAGACGCCCATCGCGGTCGCGCGTTCTTTGCCGGCGGCAAACTCCTGCGCCACCAGGGCCAGCGAGACGGCGAACATCGCCGCGCCACCGATGCCCTGCACGGCGCGCGAAATGTTGAGGAACGTGGCGTCGGGGGCGAGCCCGGCCGCCAAGGACGCGATCGCGAACAGTCCCAGCCCGCCGGCGAACACCGCGCGGCGGCCGACACGATCCGCGATCGAGCCGGCGGTCAGCACGACCGCGGCAAGGGCGAGGGTGTAGGCGTCGATCACCCACTGCAGGTCCGTGAAGCTGGCCGACAGGTCCTTCTGGATCGACGGGAGGGCGGTGTTCACGACCGTGATGTCCAGCAGGAGCATGAAGGTCGCCACGCTCACCGCTAATAAGGTCCACCACTTTCTAGCCATTGGGATACCTCCGATTTAGATGCTAGACTTGTCAGGCGGCCTTGTAAGGCTTCCAGACAGTAAGGATTCCAGACAGTTCGGCTACCTTATCAGGAGTCCTGACAAAATGGCAAGTGATTTTCCCTCCTCAGCGCCGGCGCCCTTCATCCAGCTGCTCAACGTCGCCCTCGACGAATTCGTCGTCGAGCTGTCCCAGCGCGTCGCGGCGACCCCGTACTCGGACATCCGGATCACCCACGGATGCGTGTTCGGCAACATCGACCCGGAAGGGACCCGGCTCACCGACCTGGCCGAGCGCGCGCACATGACCAAGCAATCGGTCGGCGAGGTGGCCACCGATCTGGAGCGGCGTGGCTACGTCGAACGCGTACCCGATCCCGCCGACGGCCGCGCGAAGATCATCCGCCTGACCGAACGCGGCCGTGAAGCGCGGGAGGTCGGCCGCGGGCTGATCGCCGGCATCGAGCGTGAATGGGCGGAGCGGTTCGGCGAAGACCGGATCGCCGCGCTGCGCGACGCGCTCGAGGCGGTAGCCGCCGAGCGTCTCGGGGCGGTTCCCGCTTAGATCGCTCGTCTAGACGATCAGGGCGGACGCGAGCGCGCTCCACTCCTCGCGGGGAACGCCGCTGACCCCCACGGGCTGAAGGCACACATGGTCGGCGCCGGCGGCGAGGTGCTCTGCCACGGCCTCCGCGATCTGCTCGGCGCCACCGTGCGGGACGATCGCGTCGATCAGCCTGTCTGAGCCGCCGTCGGCAGTGTCGCGATCGGTGAATCCGAAGCGCTTGAGGTTGCCGGTGTAGTTGCGCAGGCCAAGGTACAAGCGGGCGTAATTGCGGGCCGTCGCGCGCGCTCGCTCGGCGTCCCGGTCGAGCACACAGGCCAGTTCGGTCGCCAGCAGCGCGGCTTCGCCCATCCGGTGACGTGCGAAGCGGGTGTGCTCGGCGGGGACGAAGTACGACAGCGCGCCCAGGGCGCGCTCGGCGCTCAGGTCGAGCATCTTCGGTCCCAGAGCCGCCAGGCACCGCTCCTCGCGGGGTACCGGCGGCTGGGCCCGGTCGAGCCCGTCCAGGAAGTTGCGCATCGTCGTCAGCGGCTTCTCGTATACGGCCGTGGCTTCCGGATGGCCGATGCCGATCCCCAGCAGCAGTCGGTCCGGGAATGCCTGGATGAGGTTGGCGTGCTCGGCGGCGAGCTTCTCGGGCTCGTACTGCCAGACGTTGACGATGCCCGTGGCCACGGCGAGGTGGTCGGTCGCCGCCAGCAGCGGCTGCACCGTGGGAAGCTGCGGCGAGCCGCCGAGCCAGAACGCTGCGAAACCAAGGTCTTCCACCAGCCGGGCGGCTTCGCCGGCGTTGTCCTCGCCGATTGCGCGGTATGTCGTCCAGATCCCGATCTGGCCCAGTTTCACGCCGGTCAGGATAGGACGCCGAGCGCAGTCTCGATCACGCGAGCAGCGGTAGCCGGTGCGCGTGTCGACGTCGGAGGTGAGGACGTCTAGCCTTCTGGACAGTGGTGTCCCACGGCGTCAGACCGGGTCGCGACTCACCGTATGCGGTGGCGTTCGTCGACTGGTTGTCGTGTGCGTGCGCCGGGGTCGATGAGCGCGCCGCGCGGGCGGTGCGCGCCTCGGGCAATGATCTGCTCACGGAGGTGGCGTTTACGGCCACCGCGGGCCATGTGCTCGATTTCGATGACACGTTCTCCGACGGCGTCGCACACGTGAGCGCGACCTGCGCGCCGGCGGCGTTGGTGTTGGCTGCACATCTAGGGCTCTCGCTCCGGACGATGTTGGAGGCCTACGCCGAGGGTTTCGAGCTCACGGCGGCGCTTGCCGCGGCGAGCCATCCTGCGCTGTACGACGCGGGCTGGCATCCAACGGCGGTGTGCGGTTCGGCGGGGGCGGCGGCGGCCGCCGCACGACTGCTCGATCTCTCACCGGCGCAGAGCGACACGGCAGTCGACATCTCGCTGTTGCGCGCCGGTGGCACGCGGGGAGCGTTCGGAACCGACGGTAAGTCGATCCAGGTCGGCATGTCGGCCGCTGTCGGCGTCCAGGCAGCGCTGTTGGCCCGCGCCGGGGCGACGGTCGATCCGCGGGCGATCCACGGCCCGCTCGGATTCGAGGAAGTGATGGGTGCACGCCGGCCGCGAGCGAGCGCCACCGATGCGCCCGTCGCGGACCAAGCCGGCGCAGCCGATCATCGTAAACGCGCCATCGACCGCAACTGGATCAAGCTGTATCCAAGCTGCCTGGGCACGCATTCACCGATCGAAGCCGCCGAACGAGCGCGAGCGGATCGGTTACCAGCTCGATCAGCGGCAGCTCGAGGTTGTTGTTGACCCCGTCGGGCGTCAGGCCGCGCACCTCGACATGGTCAGTGACGGGTTGTCGGCCAAGTTCTCGATCCCGTACTGCGTCGCGTTCACGCTGATCCACGGCCCTCCGCAGGTGCGTGATTTTGACGCCGTCGACGCTCGTGCTCGTGACGCAGTGCCGCTGATCAGCGTGATCATCGATCAGTCGGTGCCGCAGTTCGGGGCCATACTGAGGGCCAAGGGAGCTGAGCTCGCGCGGGTCCAGTGTCCAAAAGGGACGCCCGCTCGGCCGCTTGCGGCGGCCGAGCTCGAGCGCAAGGTGACCGACCTCGCCGGCGATCGCCTCCACGACGTGCTCGACGATCTGGATGCCCCGGCCGTCGGGGCTCTCGAGGCCGCCGGTCTGCGGCTCGCCGAGACCGATGTCGCGATCTAGAAGCGACGTCCGCTCGTGAGCATGCAACAGATCGACACCAGGGCCGTGCTCTCCCGGATCTGGGCGATCTATCGCGACCACAACGCCGTTCTGATCGGAACCGCGCTGGTGTTGTACGGGCTGCAGTTCATCGTGTTCGTGCTGCTCCCTGGATCGTCAATCGCGGTGGCGATCATCTTCTGGGCGGTCAGCGTTCTCTATCAGGGGATGGTTGTGAAACTGGTTCAGGGCCTTCAGAGCGGGCGCCGCGATCACTCGGTTGGTGACCTGCTGCGCAGCGTCGAACCGGTGCTGCTGCCGTTGATGGGAGTCTCGATCCTGACCGCGGTCGGCGTGGCGATCGGCTTTGCCCTGTTGATCATTCCCGGACTGATCCTGCTCGTGCTCTGGTCGGTGGTGGCTCCCGTCACCGTGCTGGAACGCCCCGGGGTATTCGCTGCCTTCGGCCGCAGTCGCCGGCTGGTTGCGGGCAATGGCTGGGCGGTGTTCGGCGTCATCGTGGTGGTCGGCTTCACCGTGCTGGTGGTGAGCTTCGGCGTCGGCCTCGCCGCATCGTCGCTCGGGTCCGTGGGTCGCGCGTTACTGCAATGGGCGGTCACTGCCGCGGTCGCACCGCTCAGCGCCCTCAGCGCGTCAGTGCTGTATTTCGCGCTGCGCGGTCAGGATCAGCAGCGGGCCGCGTGAGCGATCGCGCCTAGAACAGCTGGCCGATGCCGTTGATCGCCGCGGTGCCGAGCACGACCTCCAGCACCACGCCTACCGCACCCACCACGATCCCCGCGACCACCACGATCACGTCCTCGAGCAGCACCCCGAGCGACAGCAGCACGACTCCCAGCGACGGCAGCGTGTCCAGTCCCGTGAACGGTGGAGCGACAAAGGCCGCCACCGATCCGCCCACCACCAGCAGGCCAAACAGGATGTTGCTGAGCCGATGGTCGAACAGGAAGCGCAGCCGCGGCCGCGAGAAGCGCTCCAGCCACCGGATCATCTTCATCAGTCCGTTGACGAAGCGCTGCTGCTTCTCGCCTCCGAACTCGACCTTGCGCCAGCGCTCCGGCAGCCAGATCTCCTCGCGGTTGGCGATCAGCTGCAGCGCGAGCAGCACGGCGATGATCTCGAACACGTGGGTGGCGCCGCCGGTCGGGAGCGGCAGCGCCGGCACGCCCAACAGCAGCACGAACAGGATCGCGAAGCTCTTGCGGCCGAATACCTCGATCAGCCCACCAAGGGTCTTGTCATGCTCGTCCTCGAGCCACCCTTGGAGCTGGTCACTGATTCTCTGCTGGGATGCGGGTGGCTGTGCCTCCGCACCCGGCGAGGGGTCGGCGGTCGGCTGTGGCGCTTGGGGCATCCCGAGGGACGATAGTCGCCGGCGCTGAGCGCTCCGCCCGATCACGCGTGATTCAATCGCGGGGTGGACCGGGACTCGGTTGAGGTGTTGGTGGTCGGGGCGGGTCCCACGGGCCTGTTTACCGCGCTCGAGCTGGCCCGCCACGGGGTGCGGGCCCGAGTGATCGAGCGCGAACCAGTCGCCCATCGCCAAGCTCGCGCGACCGCCCTGCAGCCAGGCACGCTCGAGATTCTTGCCCGCGGCGAGATCCTGGAGCCGGTGCTCGCCCAATCCGAACATCTGCGCTTCGCTCGCGTGCTCGACACTGACCTGCGGCCGGTGGGGGAAGTGGCCTTCGCGGGCGTCGGCTGCGAGTGTGAATTTGAGTGCGCCCTTCCTCAGTGGCGTACAGAGGAGATCATCGCCAACCGGTTCACGGAGCTCGGCGGCGTCGTCGAACGCGGCGTCACCGCGACGTCGCTGGAGACGACCGCCGAGGGGGTGCGCGTGGGGTTAAAGCGGGCTGATGGAAGAGACGAGATGGTCGAGGCCCAGTACCTGATCGGCGCCGGAGGCGCGCACAGCGTCACGCGAGCGTCAATGGATGAGATCTTGGTCGGGACGACTTATCCGGGTGCCGCTCTGGTTGCCGACGTGCGCGTCGACGCAGGGCTGGCGCGCGACGCATCGTCACTGATCGCCACCCCCGAGGGCTACGTGTTGCTCGCGCCGCTACCCGAGGATCGCTGGATCACGTTCATCGGCGATCTGCACCACGACGAGGCGATGCGATTGGAAGACGGTGACTGCAGCGACACGGTTGCCGCTGCTCTGCGCCGGCGCATAGGAGACCGGGTCCGCCTGCACGACATCTCCTGGGCGGCTCCGTTTCGGATGCACCGCCGGCTGGTCTCGCGCCTGGCCGGCGAGCGACGGTTCCTGCTCGGTGATGCCGGCCATCTGTCGAGCCCGTTCGGCGGCGAGGGTCTCAACTCCGGCCTGCACGACGGCCACAACCTGGCATGGAAGCTGGCCCTGGTGCTCGACGGGCGAGGTCGCCCGCAGCTTCTGAAAAGCTTTGCTTCCGAGCGCCTGCTCGCCGACACCCACGTCCTCGAGGTCTCAGACGGGCTCCATGACATGGCTCACGCCGCGGTCCAGGCGGCGCGCACGGGAGTCCGGCCCGATCCGCCCACGCCCGACCAGGCGGCCGCTCTGGCGCGATCCCGCTCGATGCTCGACGTCTCCTACGCCGGAACCTCCATGGTCGGCCAGTACGCCGGCCCCGGAGCGCAGCTGCCTCAAGGTCCTGGCCCGGGCGACCGCTACCCCGACCGCATCACGCTCCGGGGCACACCCCATCACCTGCTGGTGTTCGGAGGCTCCGACGGGCCGGCTCTGGACCGGGTGCGGCAGCGGTGGCGGGGGCTGGTGGACGTGCTCGAGGAGGCCGCCGGCGATCCCGGACAAGCCGGCCTGGACGACGGCGCGATCCTGGTCCGACCGGACGGGCACGTCGGGTTTCGGGCCAGCCCCGCCGACGCCGCGGGGCTGCAGGCACTCGACGAGCACCTGGACTCCTACCTGATCGGGCGCTAGCCCGAGCCGGTCTTGGAACGCTTGAGTCCACTATGGACTCAAGCGTTCTGAAACCCCGGCGGTCAGCCCGAGGTGTGGCCCAGGATCAGGTGGGCGGTCTCGAACGGGACGTCGAGCTGGGGGTAATGGCCGACGCCGTCGAGGACGACCCAGTCAGCCCAGGGAAGCCAGTCGGTGCGGTAGCGCGCCGCGGCCCGCGGCCAGGGCAGCAGCTTGTCCTCGGTCCCCCACAGGATCCGCACCGGACAGGTGATCGCCTCGACCTCCACCGTCCAGCCGTGCTGAAGTGCGTGCTCGATCAGCGCATCGGCCGCCTCGCACCTGGCCGCCGCGAGCAGCTGGTGCGCGAGCAGCTCGACCGGGATGTGCTCGCAGTTGGTCGTCAGCAGCTGCGTGGCGCGGCGCCGCCCCTCCGGCGTGGAGAGCAGCGCCTCGGCCTGCGGCGCGGCGGCCCGCATCTGCTCGTGCAGCGTGCGCTGGAATCCGAGCAGCTCCTCGTACGACCGGTCGTCGTTCGCCCAGCCGCCGGCTGGAGCGAGCGCGACGACCGTCTGCGCCCGTCCACGCGCGGCCAGCGTGAGCGCGAGGTAGCCGCCGAGCGAGCTGCCGACGACGTGGGCGGTGCCGAACCCCGCCTGGTCCATGGCGTGCTCCACCGCGGCGATCAGGGCCTCGGTGGTCGCTTCGCCCTCGATCGGCGGCCCACCCGCGTGACCGGCCAGCGTCAGCGCGAGAACGTCGTGGTGGCTCTCGAGCGTGGGGAGGACCAGCTCCCAGGTGCGCCAGGTGTCCATGAAGCCGTGCAGGCACACCAGCGGGGACCCAGACCCGCCACGATGAAACGGGGTAAACGGCGAAAAACTGATCCGCTGGAGGATTCTATTTCTCCACAAACTTCCACCGATAATGGTGGGACCCCGATGAACGACTCCGTCTTCAGCGCCGCGCCCGACTTCAGGCTCAGCTCGGTGGTCGGCGGCCCCGTGGCGCTCAGCGACCTGTACTCCTCCGGCCCGGCCTTGCTCGTGTTCGCGTCCGAGGAATGCCCCACCTGCGGCCTCGCGTTGCGGCGCCTGACTCCGCTGGTGGAGCCGCTCTCGCATCTGGGGATCGCGTCTGCGGTGATCTACGAGGACCCGCTCGAGGTCGCGGCCCGGGCCGCGCGGCGCGTCGGGTTCCCGGGGGCGGTGCTGTCCGAGCCACCGCCATATGACATCTCACGGTCATACGAGCTGGAGAGCTTGCCGACAACCGTGCTCGTGGATGGCGACGGGCAATTAGCTCAGCGGGTGGTCGGCTGGGACGCAGCCAGGCTGGACGACCTGCTCGAGCAGGCGTGTCGAATGGTGGGAGCGCCGGCGCTCCGGGTCACCCGCGAGCCTCCCCAACGAAAACCGGGCTGCGCGGCGAAGAGCACCCTCGATGCGCAAACGCTGCTCCTGGTCGACAGCCCCGGCAGCGACGAGCTCGAGGAGATGTTCGAGCGCGGTTGGACCGATGGCCTGCCGGTGATCCCGCCGACGCCCGAGCGCGTGGAGGCGATGCTCGGCGGACGCAACCCTGGGGACAGCCTCGGTGAGCTTCCGCCGGCCATGGGTCGGGCGACGCTCGAGCGCGTGGCGGCGTGCGCCGCGCTTGCCGGCTGCCGGCCGGAGTACTTCCCGGTCGTGATCGCAGCCGTGGAGGCGGCACTCGAGCCGCGCTTCAACGTCGGCGGCCAAGCAGTCACCACGCAGCCCACCGGGCAGGTGGTGATCGTCAACGGTCCGGTTCGAGATGCGATCGGACTCAACAGCTCGATGGGGGCGCTTGGCCCGGGCTGGCGCGCGAACATGACCATCGGGCGCGCGCTGCGGCTGGTCATAAGCCTCACCGGCGGCGGATTTCCAGGGCGGCTGGATCGCTCCACGCTCGGACAGCCGGGCAAGCTCGGGCTGTGCCTGGCCGAGGACGAGGCGGTGAGCCCGTGGGAGCCGCTACACGTGGAGCGAGGCTACACGGCCGCGGATTCGGTCGTCACCCTGGTCGGCGCGGACGCACCGCTGTCGATCTCAGACCACCGGAGCAAGACGCCGCAGGAGCTCGCGCGGGTCCTCGGCTGGGCCGCGGCCGCAACCTGGAGCCCCAACTGGTGGCCGTTGGGCGGGGCGTCCCTGTTCGTCATCTGCCCCGAGCACGCCGAGATGTTCCGCGCCGCCGGGTGGACAAAGCAGCGACTGCGCGAGGAGATCTTCGAGACGGTCACCCGCCCCGCCGGCGAGCTGCGTTGGGGGGAGACCACGCCCGAGGTCGTCGCCGCGGCCGACGAGCAGCCGATCGCCAAATGGACGCGTCCAGAAGACATACTGTTCGTCGTGGCGGGAGGCGAGGCCGGGCGATATTCGGCAGTCTTCGGGCCATGCCTGGGGATGGACTCAGAGATCGTCTCCAAACAGATCAGATGAATCACGTCAGCCCCTTTGACGAGCAGCGCCGAGCGGCCGAGCCGCTTGCGCCGCGCAGGGCGAGCCTGGTCGGCGCACAGGTAGCGCTGCTGGACATCACCAAGCGCCGCGGCGATGAGTTTCTCGATTACACCGAGGAGCTGCTCCGCGCCCAGGGAGCGAACACCTTTCGCCTGGCGAAGGAGATCTTCTCCAAACCGGCGAGCCCCGAGATCATCCGCCGGATCGCCGATCGCGGCGACCTCGCGGTGGAGGGCCTTGCTGATTGAGGCTCGTGTACGTCGTGCAGTGTGTACGACATGGTGCGCCTCGAACGGCACGGAGTCGCGACCGCGGCGGTAGCCACCGAGCCCTTTGCCGATGAGGCGCTCGAGCAGGCTCGGATCCTGGGAATGCCCGACTACCGCATGGTCCTCGTGCCCCACCCGGTGCAGCTGCTCACCCCCGAACAGCTCCGCGCCCATGCCGATCGGGCCTTCGCCGAGATCGTCGCGCGGCTGACGGCTCGGCTGTGACCGGCGACCGAGATCGGGCGCGTCCACGTTTCTAGCCCGGTGTACTGAAGTCCGCGTGCGCGCCCATATGCCAGCCGGCATGGCCCACCGGAGCGAGCAGCGCTACCACAGGACCTGGACCGTGACAGTGCGCCGGCGAGCTCGGTCGTCGAAGTCGATGAGCACGATCTGCTGCCAGGTTCCGAGCGCGAGCCGGCCTTCCACTACCGGAATGGTCTCCGACGGCCCGATCACCGCTGCGCGCAGATGTGCATGAGCGTTGGTGTCATGGTTGCGGACGTTGTGCTCGTACTCGGCAGCGGGCGGAATCAGCCGGTCGAGCAGCGCCTGCAGATCGTGCACACCACCGGGCTCGTACTCCATCGTGGTAATGGCGAGGGTCGATCCGGTGGCAAATACATTCACGACGCCGCGCTCGACCTGCGCGGTGCGCAGGACGCTCTCGACCCCCGGGGTGATATCGACGATGTGCCCGTCGCCGGGCGTGTCCATGCGCAGCAGGCCGCTGTGGCAGGGCATTTGCAGAGCAATCTACTGTCGCCGGCAGACCTAACTCGATTCCCTTGCTAGCCAGGGTTCGGTACGGCAAATTTGATGCGGTGCTGCCGTAGCATCAATCAGGATGCGCACGACGCTCGACCTCGACGATGACGTCGTGGCGGCGGCGCGCGAGCTTGCGGCCGGTGAGCGTCGATCGCTCGGCTCGGTGATCTCCGAGCTCGCTCGGCGTGGCCTCACCCCCGCGTGTCCAAGCCAAAGGCGAGCTCCCGGTCATCCGAGTCCCGCCCGGAACGCCCGCGATTACGCCGCAGATCGTTCGCACCGCGCACTTGGCGAAACCTGACGATGTGGTGGGCTGCTCGACTGTCAACGCGCTCGTCGCGCTGGCATGGGACTCGCACGTTCATCACGCCGCGATTCGAGAAGGTTCGCGGCACACCACCAGGACGGTTGGGCAAGCCGCCCGCTGACCGAGAGCGGGTTCGTCCGCGTCTCGTCTAACCCGACCGTGCTGCCAAGCGCGATTGGTGTGCAAGACGCCCGTCGCGTGTTGCAGTCCCTGCGCGCTATAGGCAGGCATCGATTCTTGGTCGACGACGTGTCTGCTAACAGACGAGGATGGACCGCGGCTGACCGGACATCGGCAGGTAACCAACGCGCGCCTCGTGACCCTCGCTCGACGACACGAAGTGCGACTCGCCACCTTCGACGCTGGTGTTCTCGCGCTTGGCCGCGCAGAGCACATAGAGCTCCTCAAGTCGCTCTGAGGGCGCGACCACGGGATCGGGTTCGTGGCATCAGGTATCCGCCGGACCGACAGGTCGCCTGCCGGACGAGCCGTCGGGTATACGAACCCGGTCCGACCCGAGGACCATCGTCGGCGGCCGAAGGATCGGTCTCGTCGAAGGTGAGCCCGACCGATACCTTGGAGTCGTCCGTTCTGCTCATCCCGAACGAACCGGATCACGCGCCGCGTCCAGCACGGTGGGATGCGGGCGACTGCCTTCGTCGCATTGCGATAGCGCGGCTGCCCGCGGCCGCACGATTACCGGGTCGCAAACCGCTCGCGCGCTGGTGGCCCGGCTTCACGGACAAAAGCGATCGCGCCGTGCGGAGCGGTCAGGTCACTTGTAGCTTCAGCTCGGAGCCAATCAGTTGGACGTCGGGGAAGTGCTTGATCCCCACACCATCGATTTCGCCTGTCGCCGGATGCCTCGCGAAGCACGGCAGCAGTCGCTGATGAAACTCACGTGCCAGCTCTATCCTTGCCGCTGACACCCCGGGCGAGCCCTTCCGAGCGATCGTCAGCAGCGGCCCAACGACCAGGTCAGCGGCTTGGATCCCAAGCGTGTGGTGGCTAGGGCTGAGCATGATCGGATCGACGATCCGGTCCAGTGTCACGAACGGCGTGCCGCGATCGGCCAGGCGACGGAAGAATCGCCGCAGCCGATCGTCTTGCGTACCCTCGCGGTGATCGAGCACGATCACGCCGTAGTCGTCGTGCTCTCTGAGGAACCGCTGGAAGCGCTCAGCAAGGAACATCAGCGCGGTGGCATACGTGTCCTCGCCGGACTCGAACAGCTCAGGGGCCACGCGGCGTCCCTCGTGTGGTCGTAGCTGCGCGGCAAACGCCGTCGCGTCGCACTCGACCAGCAGATCGAGGAGTCGCACGGCAAGCCCGCCCGCGGTCCTCACTCGCGACCACTTGACCTCCGCTTCACGAGAGCGGCCGCCGATCCTTGAAGCCTTGACCCACCGCGCGCGCAGCTCGTGCCAGCGGTCTCCCGCGATCGCGACGCCACCAAGCACGAAGTCGACAGACGCGGGCCGCCCGACTCGTCCAGGAACAAGAGGAACATCGCTAAAGCGTAAACCTGAAGCGCACACGTTCGAGCACTCAGCGGAGTCCCGTGGCAGGAGTCATCAGTCTCCAACGATCAGAAGTGCTGCCGGGTTGGCGAGCTCGCGGTCGAGTTGGCGACAACTCGGTCACAGGACCGAGATGCCCGGTTCTGACTGTGATGAACGAGGGCGGGGCCGCTCGGTGAAGGCGGTCGGTCCTCCGCGTCGAACAACGTAGGTCAGGCGCGCGCGGTTGCGGTCCGCGCGGCCGGCTATTCGAAACGAAGGACCGACCTTGCTCACGGTACGCCGCGGGTCGGGCTGATCCTGCTCATCTTCCTGGGAAGGGAGGTCGTTGTGCTGCACGTTGGTTTGGATCTGAGTCGCAAGCGTGTCGACGTTTGCCTGATCTCGAGCGAGGGGGAGCTTGTCGAGCACTTCCGCGCGCCCGCGGACCGCGATGGCCTGTATGGGCTGACGCGGCGGGTCGCGGTGTATGGGGAGCCGGTGCGTGGGGTGGTCGAGTCGATGAACGGCGCGCGGTTCGTGCACGACGAGCTGGTCCGGTACGGGTGGGAGGTGCTGGTCGCCGACGCGCAGCGGGTCAAGGGGCTGGCGCCGCTGGCGTGCAAGACCGACAAGGTCGACGCCCGGGTGCTGGCGGAGCTGTCGTTCAGAGATCTGGTGCCGGCGATCTGGCTGCCCACGCCCGAGCTGCGCGCCGAGCGCGAGCGGGCGCGCTGGCGGCTGCACCTGGTCAAGCACCGCTCGATCCTCAAGAACCGCATCCATTCCTCGTTGATCGCCTTCGGCCATCAGGTCCCGATGGCCGACCTGTTCGGCGTCGCCGGCCGACGACTCCTCGCCGAGCTGGAGTTCCCCGAGCCGTGGCTTTCTCACGTGCGGGCGAGCCTCGAGCTGATCGACGATCTCGAGCGGCGGATCGGTGAGATCGAGCGTTGGTTGCGCCGCTCCGGCGCCGACCACCGCTACATCCCGCTGCTGATGAGCGCTCCAGGCATCGGGTGGGTCACAGGGTTCACGATCGCCGCGGAGATCGGCGACATCAACCGCTTCTCCTCGCCGGTGAAGCTGACCGGGTACACCGGCTTGTGCCCGCGCGTGAACCAGTCCGGCGAGGTCGACCGCCGCGGCCCGCTGTCCAAGCAAGGCCCGAGATACTTGCGCTGGGGGCTGATGGAGGCCGCGATCGCCGCCTCCTCGCACCCGCTGTTCAAGGAGCGCTACCAGCGCACCAAGCGCCGCCTGGGCCGCCAGCGCGGCGCCAAAGTCGCCCAGATCGAGCTCGCCCGCAAGCTCACCGAGGCGATCTGGTACATGCTGACCCGCAACCAGCCGTTTACGCCCTTCGCTCCGGCAGGCGCCATAAATCGCCTGACTGCCTGACAGTCCATTAATTGACGTGCGCCACCGGAGCGAGCCCCGATAACACCTGGTCCTCGAAGTTCGATGAAGCGATAGAGACATGAGCACCGCTCCAGCCTGCCACCCCACCCGCGCCCCATAGCATCCGCACCCCATCCGGTCGGAGCTCCGTCGGCGTCCATACCGCCGGGCGACCACCTCTCGCAAGCACGCTCCGTCCCACCCAAGCACACGGGCTTGACAACCAGCCCTCGTTCATAGAGGCGATTTGCAAGACCAGCTCGACCACTGGTCTGACGCCCGCGTCTCGTCCAGGCCGCGAGCGTGCCGTCGGCCGAGCCGCGCTTGTGTGAGTCGGAGGCGAGGTGCTGGATCGCGTCGATCGTCTGGCCCATGTGGCCGACGAGCAATCCCAGGTCCTCGCCGCCGAATTCGGCGCTGACGCCATCAGCCGGTAACGGCCCGGCGGGATCCTCGTGCGCGTCAGTCGGAGAGCAACTGGTGCAGGAATCTCGGCCGCGCTTCGATAAAGGCGCGCATGAGCCGCACCGGCTCGGCATCTTCGTAGGCGACCTGCTCGACTCCGTGATCGGTGCATTCATAGATCGTCGCCTCGGGATAGGACAGGATGATCGGCGAATGGGTGGCGATCACGAACTGGGAGCCCTGCGTGACAAGCTCGTGAACCCGCCGCAGGCAGGTCAGGCAGTTCTGGGTCGATAGCGCCGCGTCGGGCTCGTCGAGCAGGTAGAACCCGTCAGCGCCGAACCGATCAATCATCAGCGTCAAAAAAGACTCGCCGTGGGACTGCTCGTGCAGCGACCGGCCTCCGTATGAGCGCAGCGGGTTGTCTGGCAGCTCCTCCAGGTATGTGGCAGTTGTGAACAGGCTCTCGGCGCGCAAGAAGAAGTCGGTGCTGGGGCGGCGAACGCCGCGCACCAGGCGCAGCGATCGCCACAGCTCCGAGTGCGAGTCGCGGGTCGAGAAGCTGAAGTTCGACGAGCCGCCCTCGGGGTTGAGCCCTGCCGCTACCGCAATTGCCTCCAGCAGCGTCGACTTGCCGCTGCCGTTCTCACCGATCAGGTACGTGACCTTGCGGTCGAGCGCCAGCCCGCCGGCCAGAGCCCCGATCGCCGGCAGATCCCAGGGGTGCCCGATCCGCTGCTCATCACCGTCGGGCTCCAGCAGGCGGACCTCCTTGACGAACGCCTCGTCCATCCGTGTGCCCACCCCCGTCTCAAGGAGCGGTACGCCGGCGCGCCGCGAAGCGCGGTCGCCGCGCGAGCCCCATCGCGCGCCCGGGATCGAATGCCGCCAGCAAGGGGTCACGGTGGCCGTCGAGGATCAGATCGCCGAGCAGCTCGCCGGTGAGCGGCGCGAGCGTGATCCCCAGCGTCCCGTGGCCGGTGGCGACGTACAGCCGGTCGAGCCCGGGAACCGCCCCGATGTACGGCAGCCCGTCCGGCGACAGCGGGCGCATCCCCGCCCAGTCCACCGGATCGGGGGGCAGCCCCCAGCCGGGCATCGCATCGCGGGCCGCCGCCGTAATCGCGCGCAGCCGGCGCGGCGAGAGCGCCAGCCCGCGCGCGCCGAGCTCGAGTGTCCCCGAGACCCGGACCCCCTCGTCGAACACGCTGACAGCGACCTTCGGCCGATCGAGGTAGACCGGGCGTGAGGGTCCGGTGGATGTCCTCGCATACGTGCGGCTGTACCCCTTCGCGGTCGTCAGATGCAGGCGAAAGCCCAGGCCGGCCAGCGGCTCTGCGGTCGGCACGCCGCTGGCCACCACGACCAGGTCCGCGCTCCACTCACCGCTCGTCCCACGGACCACCCATCGCGAACCGACCGGCACCACGTCGGACACGGGGGCACCCTCGACGACCGTCGCCTCTAGCGAGGCCAGACGATCCCGCACCCCGGCGGTGAAGGACTCGGGCCGCAGATGGCGCTCGCCGCCGGCCACCAGCCCGCCGATGGTCGTGGCGCTGAGCGCGGGCTCCAGAGACACCATCTCGGTGCCCCCCACCCGCTCCAGCGGCGAGCGCAAGCCGGCGTCGCGCAGCTCGGCCTGCTCGCGCAGCAGGTGCTCGAGCTCGGGGGCCGAGAAGGCCGGGCACAGAAGCCCATCGAAGTGCAGCTCGAACTGCGCGCCCCGCTCCGCCAGCCGGTCAAATGACCCGCCCGCACGCTCGGCGGCGGCCAGCAACGCGTTCAGGCCACGCCGGTAAACGCGTCGCGGACAGCTGGCCACGAACAGCGAGATCCACTGAAGCATCGCCGGCGACAGCGTCGGGCGGATCCATAATGGTCCCGAAGGGTTGACCAGCCAGCGAAGCGATTGACCGATCACGCCCGGTCCCGGCACCGGCGCCGCCAGCGACGGCGTCAGCCAGCCCGCATTGCCCGCCGAGGCGCCCCGCCCACAGCGGTCCCGTTCGAGCACGGTGACTGCTGCCCCGCGCGTCGCGAGCGACTCCGCCACGCACAGGCCCACCGCACCTCCCCCGACCACGATCGCCGAGGTCACAGTGAAAACCCGGTCGGAAACGGGTCAGTGGGATCGAGCAGGTACTGGCCCATGCCGGTGATCCAGGCGCGGCCGCTGATCTCGGGCACCACCCCCGGCCGATCGCCGACCAGGACCTCCTCGACAAGCCACCCCACGAAACGGCCACCGATCACCGACTCGTTGGTGAACTCCGCGCCGAGTGCCAATCCGCCGCGCGCGTGCAACTGTGCCATCCGCGCCGAGGTACCGGTTCCACAGGGTGAGCGGTCGAGCCAGCCGGGGTGGATCGCGGTGGCGTTGCGCGCGTCGGCCCCGTTCTGACCCGGGGCGTAGAAGACGACGTGCTTGCAGCCGCGGATGGCCGGGTCGAGCGGATGCACGGGCGGCCCGGCCGCCTCGATTGCATTCATTATCCGCAAGCCGCTCAAGATCAGCTCGTCGGCGCGCGCGGGAACAGGGTCGAGCCCCACCGACTCGGCGCGAACGAGCGCGTAGAAGTTGCCCCCGAATGCCATGTCATATTTCACATGGCCCAACGTCGGCACGTGCACGTCGCCGTCGAGCTCGACCACGAACGCGGGCACGTTGCGCAACGTGACCCGCTCCGCATGGCCGCCGGCCACGACCACTCTCGCCTCCACCAGACCCGCCGGCGTGTCCAGCCGGATCCGCGTCTCGGGCTCGGTGACCTCGACCATCCCACACTCCACCAGCACCGTGGCCACCCCAATCGCCCCATGGCCACACATCGGCAGGCAACCGGATACCTCGATGAACAGCACCCCCCAGTCGGCGCCGGGTGCACAGGGCGGCTGCAGAAATACCCCTGACATCGCGGCATGACCGCGGGGCTCGCGCATCAGCATCAACCGCAGGTGGTCGAGGTGGCGCTCGAAGTACAGGCGGCGCTCCTGCATCGAGGCTCCGGGCAGCGTGCCCAGCCCGCCGGTGATCACCCTGGTCGGCATCCCCTCGGTGTGGGAGTCGACCGCCGAGAAGTAGCGCGAGGCTCTCATCGGCTGCCCGCGGGGGAGTCCGAAGGCCCGCCCACCGATATGACCCGCCGCTCGTGCGTGCCCACGCCGATCGTGCGCCCGCCCTGCGCGGTGACCTCGACCGCGAACCGCAGCTTGCGCCCATCAACGATCTCGTTCAGCCGCGACCGGGCGATGCATTTCGAGCCCTCGAGCGCGGCCCCCACGTGCCGGACGCAGACCTCGAACCCGACCGTTGCGGTGCCATCGGGCAGCCACGGGTGGACGAGCATCGCCGACGCCCGCTCCATCATCGCGATCATTCCCGGCGTGGACAGGACCGGGGTGCGCAGCGTTCCGGCCACGTCGGTAAGCAGCGCCCCGGAGACGTCGAATTCCTGACAGGCCTCGATTCCCGCCTTGAGCTGTGACACCCGCGCAAGACTAGTCCCCCTGCTCGCGCCGCCACGCGTCAGCCGTCAACATGGCGAGCCACATGGCTCCCAGCGACACCGATGAGCTCTACGGCCTTGCGCTTGACCGCTTCATCCCCGAGCGAGATGCGCTCGCGCGTGCGCTGAGAGCCGACGGTCAACGCGAGCAGGCGGCAACCGTCGCGCGCCTGCGCAAGCCCTCGGTCGCTGCCTGGGCCGTCAACCAGCTCGCTCGAACCCAGCCTGGCGCGATGGCTGAGCTGTTCAGCGCGGGCGATGAACTGCGCGCGATCCAGTCCGAGGTGCTCGCCGGCCGGCGCGACGCGCCCGCGCTACGCGCCGCCGCCGAACAGGAACGGACCGCGGTGGACGCGCTGATTAGCTTGGCACGCGGGCTGCTCAGCTCCGAGGGCCACGAGCTCAGCGCTACGGTGCTCGACCGCGTAGCCGAGACGCTGAATGCCGCGGCGCTTGACGACGATGCCCGAGCTGCCGTGCGCGAAGGCCGCCTCGAGCGCGAGCTGCGTCACGTGGGGCTCGGCGCGGGAGCGCCACAACCGCAGCGCGCCCCCAAGCGGGCTGTTGCGAAAAAGGAGCGCCGGCAGCGCACCGAGGCCGCCGGGCAGCGCGCCGACGCCAAGCGTGCCGAGCGCGAACGCGCCGATGCCCGCAGAGCCGCCCGGATCGCCGAGGCGCAGGCTCGCCGTGAGGCCGATCGGGCGCAGCGCGCCCTGAACATCGCCCGGGAGCGGCGTGAGCGCGCCGCCGAGGCGCTCAGCGAGGCAGACGCCGCGCTCGCACAAGCGCAGTCCGAAGCCCAGGACGCCGCCGATGCCCATCGCCGCGCACGCGAGGGACTCGACGGTCTGTAGCCCTACGGCGCCAGCCGCTGGATCAGCCAGCGGCGATCGTCTGCGCGCGTGTACAGCAGCCGATCGTGGAGCCGGTCCTCGCGGTGCTGCCAGAACTCGAAGCTGACCGGCGACAGACGGAATCCACCCCATGCACGGGGGAGCGGCAGCTCCGAATCCCGATGGCGGTCAGCCAATGCGGCCACGCGGCCCTCGAGCTCATCGCGGCTCTCGATCACCTCGCTCTGCGGCGAGGCGAGCGCGCTCAGCTGACTCTGCCGCGCGCGGCTGCGGATGTAGGCCGCCGACTCCGGCTGCGAGGTGCGCTCGACGGTGCCCTCGATTCTCACCTGGCGTCCCAGCGGGTCCCAATAGAACAGCAGCGCCGCGCGGGGGTTGCCCTCGAGCTCCCGTGCCTTGCGGCTTTCGTAGTTGGTGTAGAAGACAAACCCGCGCTCGTCGAATTGCTTGAGCAGCACCATCCGCACCGATGGCGCCCCCTCGGTCGAGCTCGAGGCGACCGCCATGGCTCCGGGCTCGCGCAAGCCGGAGTCGACCGCCTGTTCATACCAGGCGGCAAACTGGCGCAAGGGATCGGGGTCGACGTCCTGCTCGCGCAAGGGCAGCGCAAATTCGGGCAAGCCGGGAATTATGGGTGCGGCGGTGGATTTCCGTCGCCTCGGCCGGCGGGCGGACGGGTGCGGCAACGTATTGACAATCGCCCCGGCCCGGCGAGCAGATCAGCTATCACTATCGATCGGTGGCATCTTCAAGCAACCGACGCGACTTTCTGCGCGAGCTCATGGGCCAGGTCTCTCGCGGCGCGGGGGAGATCGTCGGCCAGGCGTTGTCCGACCGCTTGCCCGCCTCACGCGACGAGCCTCTGGCGCCGGACATCGCACCCGTGGCGCGGGCGATCGCCGCCCCTGCGCCGAGCCGCTGTGCCACGCTCGACGACGTCTGCGCCCTGGTGCAGGAGGCCGATTTCGAGCGCCACCTCGAGCCGATTCTGTCCCTGTGCCGTTGGAGCCTGCGGCTCACTCCGCCGATCGAGGCGCCGGTGACGCAAACCGCCGCTGCGCGGGAGCCGCGCCCCCAAAAAGACGACTGCACGGTCGAGCTGGACCTCGCTGCGCTCCCGGAGCTAGGCGAGCCGGGGCTGTTGCCCTCCGGCGGCGTGCTCAGAATCCTCGTCGACGACACCCAGTCGCGCCCGCAGACGATCTGCGAGCACACCCGCGATTGCGCCGTGCGCTGGTCACCCCCGCCCGCGACCGCCGCTGCCCCGGCGACCGCGTCGTCCGGCCATCCCCTGGACCTCGCGCCCGAGCTGCAGCTGCCACGCGTGTGGTCAGACCCGGTCCAGCGCCTGGGCCTCGAACCGCCGGAGATCGACGCCTGGGAGCGGATTCGCGACCGGCTCGCCGGGATCCAGGGAGTGGTGCCCTTTGACAGCTCGCCCGAGCCCGAGTCGCTGCATCGCCTACTCGGCTACCCCGACGAGCGCCAGGGCAACATGCCGCTCGCCTGCGAGATGCTCGCCCACGACGTCGACTTCGATGATGCCCCTGCCGCGGCGCATCCCCGCGCCCGCGAATTCGAGGCCGGCGCGGCGCGGTGGCTGTTGCTCGCCCAGCTCAGCGACGACCAGCGCCTCGACTGGTCCTGGGGCTGGGGCGATGAGCGGGTCTACATCTGGATCCACGAGTCGGACCTGGCGGCGCGCGATTTCTCCTCAGTCATCGCGTTCACCCAGTAGCTGCACCAGGGAACGTCCGGTCCGGTGCCGCTTCAGAATCGGGTCACGCCACTTGGCGAGCTGATCGCAGATCCCGCGCGCGGCCTGGTGTACGGAAACCGGGGCTGCCTGCACGACGACGAGGGCCACATCCGCCGGCGCTACAACGGCAAGCGCTGGATCGCCTGCCGGCTGCAGTTCCGCGGCTGGCAGCGAGAGCGATTGCTGGCGCCAGGCCGCTTCACGGAGCTGTTCTTCCTCGACGAGGTCACCGCGCTGGCCGCCGGCCACCGCCCGTGCGCGCTGTGCCGCCGAGAAGACTACGAGCGGCTGCGCGCGATCTGGAGCCGGCTGCATCCCGGCCAAGGCGGCGCGGATGCGATCGATGCCCGGCTCCACGGCGAGCGGGTGGATCCCACGACCCGCTCACAGCTGCGCAGGCCCGCGGCGCTCGACGCGCTCCCCGACGGGGCGTTCGTACTCACCCACGACGCTCCGCACATGGTGCTCGACGAAGAGCTGCTCGAGTGGACCCCGGCCGGATACACGACGCGCCGGCCTCGCAAGCCGCATGCAACAGTCGAGCTGATCACGCCGCCCTCGCTGGTCGAGGTGCTGCGCGCCGGCTGGGAGCCGCTGGTGCCGCTCGTGCACCCTTCGGCGCTCGCTCCACCGACTACCGCTGCTTGACGCGAGTTGCGCTTGCCGGCTCCTGACGTTCGCCTACCAACTCCGCGGACAGCGTCTGCGCCGCCTCGCGCACGGCCTCCCCGGCAGCGCGGATCTGCTTGCCCAGCCGGAACTTGGGACCCGAGACGTTGACCGCCGCCACGATCCGGCCCGAGAAATCACGCACGGGCGCGGCGGCGCCAACGAGCCCCGGCTCGAACTCCTCATCCACGGTGGCAAAGCCGCGCGCGCGGGCCTCCCGGATCCGCCGGTAAAGCTCGTCGACGTCGCGGGGTGCGCTGGGCAGGCCGACGAAGCTCTCCGGGGTCAGCAGCGTCGCCAGCGCCGCCAGATCGTGGTCGAACAGCAGCGCCCGTCCCGACGAGGTGCAGGTCACGGGGACCGTGCGTCCGCTCCACCCGCGGGCGCTGATCGCCGACGGGGGCGCCTCGGACAGAAGCGTCAGCACGAGCCCTCCCTGGAGCACGGACAGATGGGCGGTCTCACCGAGCGCGGCGACCAGTCCGGTGAGGACCGCGGGAGCGAGCGTGATCAGGCGCGGTCGCCCGGAGCGAGCGGCGAGCGCGAACAGTCGCCACCCGAGACGGTACGCGCGCGAGTCCGGATCACGATCGACCAGCCCGCTGTCGGCGAGCGCTGCCAGCGCGCGCGACACCTGGCTCTTGTCCTGACCCACGATCTCGGCAAGCCGTACGACGCCCAGCCCATTGCGCGCGATGGCCTCGTCGCTTCCCAGTGCGATCAGGATCGCCGTTCCGCGCTTGAGGCTCGTTGCCCTCTGTGCAACCACTGTTGTAGCCTCGCACCGAAGCGGGGGAAGGGCAAGCATTGGCCCCGGCCCCGCCCCCGTGCGCACTGAGACGATGCGAATCGCCCTGGCTCAGATCGACTCGACCCTGGGTGACCTCGGGCACAACCTCTCGCGGGCCCACCAGGCCATCGAGGAGGCGGTCGCCGGCGGCGCCGATCTGATCGTCTTCCCGGAGCTGTGCCTCAGCGGCTACGCGATCGGGGCCAGCCGACCGGCACATCTCGTTGGCGGCCGACGATCCTTCGTTGACCGCGCTCGCCCGCGCTGCCGGCAGTCGGGCTCTGGTGATCGGCTTTCCCGAGCTGGCTCGCGGGGGACGGATCTTCAACAGCGCCGCCTTCTTCGACGCGGGCAGGCTGGTTCACATACACCGAAAGCTCTACCTGCCGACGTACAACGGCTTCGAGGAACGAAAGCACTTCAGCGCCGGCACGACGCTGCGGGCGTTTGACACGCGGTTCGGTCGCTGCGCGGTGCTGATCTGCTACGACGCCTGGCAACCGACGATGGGCTTCATCGCCTGCCAGGATGGCGCGCAGCTGATGCTGCTTGTGAGCAGCAGCCCGCACAGCGATCCCCAACGAGCTCGACGTGCGCTCCTACTGGCGAGACATCTGCGGACTCTACGCGCGGCTCTACCAGTGCTACGTGGTGTTCGTCAACCGCGTCGGCGACGAGAACGGCGCGCGCTACTGGGGCGGCTCCCGGGTGATCAACCCGGCCGGCGAGGTCATCGCCCAGTGCGCCGAAGACGACGCGCAGGTGCTCGTCTCACCGGAGCTCGACCTGCGCAAGTGTGGTCGCGCACCGGCGGCGGCTGCCGTTCACGCGCGACGCGCGCCTGGCGCTGGTCAGCCGTGAGCTCGCGCGGCTGATCGACGAGGGCGGAGATCTCTGACCGCGCTTCAGGACTTATCGGCTCGCCCGAGGAAGATCTGGGAGATCGACGTCGGGTTGACCCCGTGCACCGACGGCGTCGTCGCGCACAGCCCGTCGATGAAGTAGGGGATGATGATCGGCGTCTGCGCCAGCAGGAGGCGTTCGATCTTGCCCGCGATCTCGCGCTGGGTCTGCAGGTCGATCGCCGCCACGTACTGCTTGAACAGCTTGTCGTAGGTCGGATCCTTGAAGTGAGCCGCGTTCCAGGAGCCGTGCGTGGTCAGGGGGGCGTTGAGGAACACGTTGGGCACCCCGCGGTCGCCGTAGTTGACCAGGCTCATGGTGCCGTCGAGCCAGTCCGAGTTGCCGAACGTCTCCTTGCCGTAGTACTGGGTCTGCGTCTCGACCTTGAGGTTTATGTTGATCCCGATCTGCGCGGCGGCTGACTTGATCACCTGGGCGAGCTCGCCGACCTCCTCGTAGATGTCCGCGTACAGCGTGGTGTTGAACCCGTGCGGATGGCCCGCGGCGGACAGCAGCTGCTTGGCCTTGGGGAGGTCCTGCACGCGCTGGGGAACGCTCGTGTTGGTGGAGCGGAACATCGGCGCGAACGGGTTGTCGTTGGCCACGCTGCCGAGCCCGTGGAGCAGTGCCTGCACCATCCCGGGGCGGTTCAGCGACAGCGCCATGGCCTGCCTGACGCGGGCGTCGTTCCACGGCGCCTGGTCGGTCCGCATCGAGAGTTCGCGATGGTTTGACGCCTTGAGCCTGATGATCACGTACGAGGGGTTGTTGAGGATCGCCTCGGCACCGGAGGGCACGAACTGGGCGATCGCGTCGACGTCGTTGCCCTGCAGCGCGATCACCTGGGGCTGCTGACTGTCGTAGAACTTGAACTGGGTCGAGTCCAGGTACGGCTTCGGGCCCCAGTAGGCGGGGTTGGGGACGAAGTTGGCGCCGATGTTCTGGGTGTAGCTCTGCAGCTTGAACGGTCCGGTGCCCACGAACCTCTTGGCCCATTTGGCGAAGTCGGTTCCCTTGGGGACGATGATCGCGTTGTAGTTGTCAGACGAGACCAGGTAGGGGAAGTTGCCGTTGGGCGCCTCCAGGTGGAAGGCGACCGTCGTCGGGTCGACCTTCTGCACCCCGTCCGGCGTCATCACCCCGGTGAACACCGACAGCGCGTTTGAGGCGTTCTTGGGATCCGACAGCTGCTTGAAGGTGTAGACGACGTCGTCGGCGGTCATCGGCGCGCCGTTGTGGAACTTGACGTTCGGGCGCAGCTTGAACGTCCATACCGAGCCGTCGGAGTTGTGCGTCCAGCTCGTGGCCAGCTGGGGCTGCAGCTGCAGCAACAGGTTGCTGTCGAAGGTCAGGAATTCGCCCGTCTGGCCGAGCATCGCCAGGCCCCCGCCGTCGTCGACGATCAGCGGGTTCATCGCGGTTGCCGGTGTCTGTGAAGCCACCCGCAGTATTCCGCCCTTGGTCGGTGTCCCGGCGCTGGTCGTCGCTGCACTGCTCGTCGTCGACGAGTTGGAGTTCGCGTTGCCGCAGGCCGCCAGCACCGCGCCCATCACCGTGGCCGACATCCCCACCGTGGCGCCCCGGCGCAAAAACTGCCTTCGATCCAGCCTGCCCGCGAGCAGCTCGTCGATGTAGTGGTTCTCGACCTCGGAACGCTCAGCGCGCAAAGCGCTCAGCTTGCGGGGATTGGCCGGCATGGTCATGCACCTCCCTCTGCTCTGGCAGCGGTTCGCTCGAGCCCCGGCGATTTCACCTCGCTGCCGGCAGGGCACGTGATGGCGGCGCTGTCGATGGCCATGCGGCTGGAGCTGGCCAGACTGTTAGATCGCCAGCCCTCGCGGGAGCGTGACCTGGTGCTGGCGATGATCTGCCAGCGAGCGATCGCGCCCGCCTCGAAGCTGGCGACGGTCAGGGCGTTTTCGCAGTCGACGCTCGCGGACGAGCTCGGGGTCGCTCGTGCTGACGAGGACGATCTGTATGAGGCGATGGATTGGCTGCTCTCACGTCAGGCGCGGATCGAGGATCGTCTCGCCCGCCGACACCTCACCGACGGCGAGCTCGTGCTCTACGACGTGTCGTCGTCTTACTTTGAGGGGCGCTCGTGCGAGCTGGCCCGGCTGGGGTACTCGCGCGATCAAAAGCGCGGCACGCCGCAGATCATCTACGGACTGTTGTGCGACAAGCAGGGCCGGCCGATCTGTGTCGAGGTGTTCAGCGGCGAGTTGCACGACGACAAGACGCTCCCTTCCCAGGTGCAAAAGCTCAGGCAGCGTTTCGGGCTCTCGCGGGTGGTCGTGGTGTCCGATCGCGGGATGGTCACCAAGGCCAACCTCGAGCTTCTGCGCGAGGCCGACGGTACCGGCTGGATCACGGCGCTGAAGGCGCCGCAGATCGGAAAGCTCGTCAAGGACGGCACGCTGCAACTGTCGCTGTTTGATCAGCACAACCTGGCCGAGATCGCCTCAGAGGACTATCCCGGCGAGCGGCTGATCGTTTGCCGCAACCCGCTCGTGGCGGCCGACCGGGCCCGCAAGCGCGAGGAGCTGCTGGCCGCCACCGAGCACGGCCTAAAGAAGATCTCCGAGCGCGTGCAGCGCGGCTCGCTTCACGGCGCCGACCAGATCGGCCTGGCGGTCGGGCCGGCGCTCAAGCGCTACCGCGTCAAAAAGCACTTCGAGATCAAGATCACCGACACCACCTTCGCCTACCAGCGCAAGCTCGAGCAGATCCAGGCCGAGGCCGCGCTGGACGGAATCTACGTCCTGCGCACCAGCGTCCCCGCAGGCAAGCTGACCTCCGGCGAGGTCGTGCGCTCCTACAAGGAACTCAAACACGTCGAGCGCGCGTTCCGCACCTTCAAAGGACCCGAGCTCGAGATCCGCCCGATCCACCACCGCCTCGCCGAACGCGTCCGCGCGCACGTGTTTTTGTGCATGCTCGCCTACTACCTCACCTGGCATCTGCGCCAAGCCTGGGCGCCGCTGATCTTCAAAGACGAGAACCCGCCCCCACAACCCGATCCCGTCGCAAAAGCCTCCCGCTCACGCTCAGCCACGCGCAAGGCACAAACCAAACGCACCACCACCGGCGCGGTCGCCCACAGCTACAAGAGCCTGCTCGCCGAGCTCGCGACACTCACCCGCAACACGATCCACCTCCCCGGCACCCCCGCCACCTTCGAGAAACTCACCGAGCCCAACCCCATCCAAGCCCACGCGCTCGACCTCGCCCAACACGCGCCCATCTCACGTAGTCACCACCCCCTAGCGACCTGCGGCGCTGGAAGCAACCTCAGTTGTGGTAATGCCAACAGATCCCCGCGGAGTTCAGAGCTGGCGGTGGTAGGCCCGGTTGTGCTCCCTGATCAGCTCATGCGTGCCCAGGAAGGCGTGCTTGGACATGTCAGGGCTGTAGACGGTCGCGGGCGGAGTGCGTCCCAGCGCCTCGGCGAGGCTGCGGATGTGGTGGGCACCGGCGCCGCAGCACACCCCGAGGTAGTTGACTCCGAGCTCGTGCGCGCGACGACCGAAGGCGCCGATCTCGAACCGGTTGCACGTAAACGGATCCAGCGCCGTGGGGAAGGGACGGTCTCCGGGGAGGCAGTCACAGTCGGGATCGCGCAACGACTGAAAGCTCGGGGCCGCAGCCGTCGTCCGGTAAGGGACAGGCAGCGCCGCCACGTGCACATCGACCGCTTCCCGGATCCGCGAGATCAGCGGCAGCATCGTCTGCGGACCGCGGATGCAGTTGAGCCCGACCACGTCGGCACCGGCATCGGCCAGCCGCCGGCAGGCCTCTTCGGGGCTCAGCCCGTCGCGGGTCTCCTCGGCCTGATGAATCGCGAGCGTCGTGACCGCCGGCAGGCCCGCGGCCTTGATCGCCTCGAGCGCCAGCAGCGCCTCGGCCACGTACGAGAACGTCTCCGCGACCACATAGTCAACCCCACTCTGCGCGATCCACTCCATCTGCTCGTCGAACATCCGGCTGACCTCGAGCGCCGCGTCGCGATCGGGTGCGTAGGCGTTGGTGTTGCAGAGGTCACCCGCGGCGAGCGTGTTCGTCGCGCACGCCACGTCCACCGCCAGCGCCAGCGCGTCGCGATTGAGCGGCTTGAGAAGGTCCTCCTTGCCGATCACCCGTAGCTTCTCGCGGTGGCCGTAGTAGGTGAACGCCAGCACGACGTCTGAGCCTGCGTGGACGAACTCCTCGTGCAGGACCCGAACCAGGTCGGGCCGCTCCAGCACGATCTCGGGCACGTACGCACCGGCCTGCAGGTAGCCCCGCCGCTCGAACTCGAACAGATAGCCCTCGGCGCAGACCACAGGCCCCTGGTCGAGCCTCTCCAGCAGCCCCGCTGTCTGGCGCTGATCGCTCACAAGCCACCGCCTCGCATAACTGCCAACGCCCGATGTTTATACAGCAACTCCACCATCTCCCGCACGGCGGTGCTGCGGGCAATGAATATGACAGCGATCGACCACAGATCTGCAATGGGGTAGCACGGCGCCACGCCGAGCTGGTTGAGCTGCAGGTCTCAGCTTGGCAGCCATGCAGCGTGGGGGACGGCTGGCTCCAACCTGGCTAGCAGCTCCCGGTAGGATTTGCGCGGGTGCTTCTGGCCAGCCTTACAAGACGCCATACGTCGATCCACAAGTGCGGGTTGCGCAATCAACAGCAGGTCTAGACTCCACCGACCAGATTCAACTTCAGTTGCGGATAAGGCAACTCGCTCTGATCCAGGGACTGTGCATGTGCCTCTGCTTAAACAGATCCCAGCCGCACAGCACCCACGCTACACGTAGAATGTCCTGCGCGCCTCTGATCGGCTGGGATGTCCACCGGCACACAGCAGCGCCTCGAGTCGATCCGCACTCAAGCCGGCGAGGTTGAGAATCACCTGATCGACGAGCTGCGCGCAGGGCGGATCAACCGGCGTGAATTCGTTCGCCGCGGGAGCGTGCTGGGCATGTCGATCTCGACCCTGGGCGTGATTGTCGCCGGGTGCACACACCCGGACGTGGCCAAGGTCTCGCCGCCCCAGACCAAGCCGCCCAAGCGCGGCGGCACGATTCGCGCCGGGATCGTGGCTCCGGCGGCCGCGATCGACCCGATCAAGATCTCCGATGAGGGCGGGCTGGCGGTGCTGGCGATGACCGGTCAGTTCCTGGTTTTCTCTGACCGCAAGCTGGTGCTCCATCCGGTGATCGCGACCAGTTGGACGCACAACCACGACGGCAGCGTGTGGACATTCAAGATCCGGCGCGGCGTCCGCTTCACCGACGGAACGCCGATGAGCGCGGCGGATGTGGCCGCGACCTTCAACCGCCTGGCCGATCCCAAGGTGGGTTCCAACTCGCTGTCCACCTTCGCCGGAGTGCTGTCGAAGGGCAACACCGAGGCGCTCGACCCCGAGACGGTTCGCTTCAAGCTCGACGCGCCGAACGGGAACTTCCCCCACATCGTCAGCTCTGACAACTACAACGCGATCATCCTGCCACGCGACTACAGCGGCAACTGGCAGAACACCTTCATCGGCACGGGACCGTGGAAGCTTCAGAGCTTCACGCCGCAGGTCGGCGTCACCTACGTGCGCAATCCCCATTATTGGGGCCCTCCGACCGTGGCCGACCGCGCGGAGCTGAAGTTCTACGCCCAGGAGCAGGCGGCGGTTCTCGGCTTGCAGGGCAACCAGGTCGACGTGCTGCCTCACTACTCGGTGGCCGGGGGGCGTGCGCTGCTGACCGATCCGTCGATCCGCACCACCCAGTTTCACTCCGCCGCCTATCGGGAGATCCATCTGCGCTGCGACAAGGAGCCGTTTACCGACAAGCGCGTGCGTCAGGCCATGGCACTGCTCGCCGACCGCCGCGGGATGGTCGAAGGATTGCTGGCGACGAAGTCCGACTATGGCAACGACAGCCCGTTCGCACCGATCTATCCCTCCACGGTCAAGTCGGTCCCCCAGCGCCAGCGCGACGTGGCCAAGGCCAAGGCGCTGCTGGCAGCGGCGGGAAAGCCCCATGGGTTTTCGGTCCCGCTCAATACGTCAAATGACTTCGAGCTCCCGGACCTGGCTCAGGTTCTCCAGGACAATGTCCTGAGCGCTGGAATCAGGCTGAACATCACGATCATGGACCTGGGGACCTACTACGGCACATCGACGTTCGGCACCTCGCCGTGGCTGGACTCGGTGGTGGGAATCACCGATTACGGTCACCGGGGGGTGCCCAACGTCACGCTCAAGGCCACCCTCACCACCAAGGGCCCTTGGAACGCCGCTCACTTCCGTGATCCGACCTACGACAAGCTGGTGGCCAACTACATCGCTGCGCTGGACCTCCACGACCAGCGGCGCTACGCGCGCCAGATCCAGGAGCTGCTGCTCGATCAGTCGCCGCTGATCATTCCCTATTTCTATTACTTTCTCACCGGAGCCCACAACAACGTCTCCGGCGAGTACTCCACGGCCATGGGGCAGGTCGACCTCAGCCGCGCGGGCCTGGTGTGATGGCACGCTTCATCGGCAAGCGGCTCGCGCTGGGGTTGATCACGCTCTTGCTGCTCAGCATCTTCGTGTTCTTCGGCTCGCAGGTGCTGCCGGGCAACGTCGGGCGTCGCGTGCTCGGCCCATTCGCCTCGCCCTCGGCGGTCGCTGCCCTCAACCACAAGCTGGGAACCGACCGCTCGGTGTTCGTGCAGTACAGGAGCTGGATCGGCGGCTTCGTGCACGGCGACCTCGGCAAGTCGGCGGCCACGGGTCAATCGGTGTCGAGCATCATCTGGCCGGCGCTGCGCAACTCGGGCAAGCTGGCCTTGCTGGCGTTCATCATGGTCGTGCCGCTGGGGGTCGCCGGCGGCGTGTTCGCGGCGCTGCGGGAAGGACGGCTCAGCGATCGCTTCATCTCGGTGGGTGGTCTGTCGGCAACGTCGGTGCCTGATTTCGTGTGGGCCGTGCTGTTGATCCTCGTGTTCGCGCTATGGATCCGGATCCTTCCCGCCACCGCGCAGCCACCGCAGGGGGCGGGTTTCTTTACCCAGGTCGAGTACTTGATCCTGCCCGCCCTGTGCCTGGTGTTCGTGCTGTTTGGCTATATCGCGCGCATGGCTCGGGCGGGGACGATCGAGGCTCTTGACGCCGATTACTCTCGAACCGCGCTGATCAAGGGCCTGCCCTACCGGTCGGTCGTGTTCAAGCATGTGCTGCGCAATTCGCTCCTGCCAACGATCGCGGTGGTGGCCACCCAGATCGGCTACTTGATCGGTGGTCTGGTGGCGATCGAGCTGGTGTTCAATTACCAGGGGATCGGGCAGGCCCTGTACCGCGCCGCTCAACAGAAGGATTTTCCCGTGCTCGAGAGCGCGGTGTTGATCGTCGGGATCGTCTACCTGGTGGCGACGCTGCTCGCTGACATCGCCTACTCGATCCTGAATCCGCGGATCCGCTACGGGGCTGAAGCGTGACCACCCAGCCGACAGCCACGCCCGGCCAGGCCGCCCCTGACGTGGGCGGCGTGGCGGTGCAACGGGAGCCCAGCGACGCCAAGACCGCCCGCCGCGAACGCCTCACGCTGCTCGCGCACTCAAAGACGTTCATCGCGGGCAGCGTGATCATCGGCATCTGGGTGTTCTGCGCGATCTTCGGCTATCTGATCGCCCCCTACGACCCGCTCAAGACAGATCCGATCAACGCGCTGCTGGCCCCGAGCTCTTCGCACCTGTTCGGCACCGACACGCTCGGGCGCGATGTCTTCTCGCGGGTGATCGTGGGCGCGCGTGACATCCTCATCGTGGCCCCGCTGGCGACGCTGCTCGGTACCGTGCTCGGCACCGCCCTGGGGCTCGTCACCGGCTACTTCCGGGGCCCCGTCGACGACATTCTCAGCCGCATAATCGACACCTTCCTGGCGGTCCCGGTGGTGATCGTCGGCCTGCTCGCGCTGGTCGCGCTTGGCCCCTCGAAGGTGACCGTGATCATCGTCATCGGAGTCGTCTTCACCCCGGTGATCGCGCGCACGGTGCGCGCCGCCGTACTTTCTGAGCGCGATCTCGAGTACGTCGCGGCGGCCCGGCTGCGCAACGAGAAAACACGCTACATCCTGTTCGCCGAGATCCTTCCCAATGTGCTCGGGCCGGTGATCGTCGAGTTCACGGTCAGGCTGGGATATGCGATCTTCACGATCGCCACGCTCAGCTTCCTCGGCTTCGGGATCCAGCCCCCGGCACCCGACTGGGGCTTGCAGATCTACGAGCACTACGGCCTGATCAGCGGCGGCTACTGGTGGCCGGTGGTCTTTCCCGCGCTCGCGATCGCCAGCCTCGTGGTGGGCGTCAACCTGCTCTCCGATGGCCTCAGCCAGGCGTTCGAGCGATGACCCAAGCCGCGGCCGCCCAGACCTCAGCCCCGGTGCAGGACGCCCCGGCGCTCGAGCTCTCCGATCTCGAGGTCGAATACCGCGTGCGCGGCATCTGGCGACGCGTGCTGCGCGGCGTCAGCCTCCAGATCGGCCAGGGAGAGTCCTATGGTCTGGTCGGGGAGTCCGGATGCGGTAAGTCGACGGCCGCGTTCGCGGCCCTGCGCTATCTGCCGCGCAACGGCCGCGTGTCCGGCGGCTCGATCAATCTCGGCGGCCACGACCTGCTCGCGATGAGCGCCGAACAGGTTCGCCAGCTGCGGATCAAGACCGTCTCGATGGTCTACCAGAACCCTGGCTCGGCGCTGAACCCGGCGATCAGAATCGGCGATCAGGTGGCCGAGGTCTATCAGACTGATGGGCGTCGGGGACGATCAAGCGACCGAGCGCGCTCACGAGATGCTCACCAAGGTGCGCATGTCTGATCCCGCGCGCGTCATGCAGCGCTATCCCCACCAGCTCTCGGGCGGTATGAACCAGCGCGTGGTGATCGCAATGGCGCTGGCCAGCGACCCCACGCTGCTGATCCTCGACGAACCCACCACCGGTCTCGACGCCACCGTCGAGGGCGAGGTGCTCGATCTGGTCAACGGCCTGCGAGGCGAATTCGGCACCAGCCTTCTGTTCATCAGCCACAACCTCGGTGTGATCGCCAAGATGTGCGATCGGATGGGCGTGCTGTACGCGGGCCGCCTGGTCGAGGAAGGGCGTGTGCGCGAGGTGTTCGACAACCCGCGCCACCCCTACACCGTCGGGCTGTTGCGCTGCATCCCCCGCGGCGGCGTGCGCAAAGACCAGCAGCGATTGGACACGATCGCGGGCTTCCTCCCGGGCCTCGGGGCCGAGCTGCCCGGGTGCGTGTTCGCCGACCGCTGCGGGCTGATGAAGGCGCTCGGATCGCAGGAGCGCTGCCAACAGATAGAGCCGCCCATGCACGAGCTCGGTGGCGGGCACGGCGCCCGCTGTCATTTCCACGAGCAGGCCCACACCCTGCCGCGGGTCACCGAGCCCGTACCCGCGCCCCCCGCCGCCAGAGACAAGAATGGGGTGCCCGTCCTGCGGGCCCAGAATGTGCGCAAGACCTTCCACCAGGAGGGCCAGGCGGTCCACGCGCTCGCCGACATCGAGTTCACGCTCGCTCCCGGCGAGACGCTCGGGCTGGTCGGAGAGTCGGGCAGCGGCAAGACCACTTTGGCGCGCACACTGCTGGGCCTGACCGAGGCCGACGAAGGATCGGTCGTCGAGCTCGACGGAACCCCGTTGGCATCGATCATCGCCAAGCGCAAAGGCGAGCAAGTGCGCGCGATACAGATCGTCTTCCAAAACCCCGACTCGGCGCTCAACCGGCGCTTCTCGATCCACCGGATCATCGCTCGCGCCCTCACCACGCTGATCGGGCTCAGCGGCGAGCCACGCGAGTCACGGCTGCGCGAGCTCGCCCACTCGGTGCGCTTCGACGTGCGCCTGATCGGGGCGCGACCGGCACAGCTCTCGGGTGGGCTCAAGCAGCGAGTGGCGATCGCGCGGGCGTTCGCCGGTGATCCGCAGGTGGTCGTGTGCGACGAGCCCACCTCGGCGCTGGACGTGTCCGTACAAGCGGCGATCCTCAACCTGCTCGTCGAGCTGCAGGGCGACAAGGGAGTCGCGTACCTGTTCATCTCCCACGACCTCGGCGTCGTGCGCTACCTGTCTGACCGCATCGCCGTCCTCTACCTCGGCCGCCTGATGGAGCTCGGCGGCGCCGAGACCGTGTTTCCAGCCACCGCAGCACCCCTACACCGAAGCCCTGCTCTCGGCGGTACCCACCGCCGAAGGCGCCGAGCGACCCCGAATCCGCCTCGAGGGGGAGATCCCCAGCGCCGCCGAGCCTCCCAGCGGCTGTGTCTTTCACACCCGCTGCCCCCGGTACCTGGGCGCGATCTGCGAACAGCAGGAGCCGCCGCTGGAAGAGGTGGAACCCGGCCACTTCATGCGCTGTCACATCCCCGTCGACGAGCTCAGGACGATCCAGCAGACTCCGCCCCCACCACGATCGGAGCGCGACGCCGACCAGCGCGACCAGGCGAGCCAGCCCCCGGCGAGCGCGGGAAGCTCACCGCAAGCGTCGTAGCCCCAGCTCTTAGTGCCACGAGCACCTGGACTGGGACGGCTGCTTCAACGTCCGCGATCTCGGTGGGCTTCCCACCAGCGGACGGTCGTACCACCCGCCGCGGCGCGATCGTCCGCGCGGATTCGCTGCACAAGCTGACTGACGCCGGCTGGTCGGCGCTGCTGGGCCACGGCGTCCGGACCGTGATCGATCTTCGCAACGACTACGAGCGAGCCGCCGATGTCGCCCCGCGCCCGGCGCAACTGACCACCGTCGAGCTGCCGCTCGACGGGATCGAGGACCGCGAGTTCTGGGATCCGATCGTCGAAGGACCGCAGTTCGGCACCCCGATCTACTATCGCGGACACCTCGAACGGATGCCGGAGCGCAGCGCCGCGGTGTTGACCGCGATCGCCCGCGCGCGTCCCGGCGGGGTTGTGTTCCACTGCGTGGGAGGGCGCGATCGGACCGGTCAGATCGCGATCCTGGTGCTCGCGCTGGCGGTCGTCGGCAGCGAGGAGATCGTGGCCGACTACGGGCTCATCAGACGAACGCCTACCGCCCTTGTGGAAGACTGAACGGAGGTCCCGACGAGGCGCTCGTCAACGCGAACTTCCTGGCCGCGCGCAAGACAACGACGGCCGTCCTGATCGAGTCGCTGCTGCACACGCTCGACCTGCGCGGCATGCTGCGCGCCGGCGGACTCAGCGAGCGCGACGTCAGGGCGCTGAGAGCCCGCCTAGTGGGTCAGTACTCGTAGAAGCCCTGGCCGGTCTTGCGGCCATGATGGCCCGAGACGACCATCCGCTTGAGCAGCGGCGGCGGCGCGTACTCGGGCCGCTTGAACTCCTCATACAGCGAATCGCACACCGCATAGAGCACGTCGAGCCCGATGAAATCGCACAGCGCCAGCGGCCCCATGGGGTGCCCGCAGCCGAGCTTCATTCCCTCGTCGATGTCCTCGCGCGAGGCAAAGCCGTCCTCGTACATCCGGACGGCGGCCATCAGGTAGGGGACCAGCAGCATGTTGACGATGAACCCCGAGCGGTCCTTGGTGCGGATCGCCCGCTTGCCGATCGCAACGGCGAACTGCTCCGCGCAACTGACCGTCTCCTGCGAGGTGTCCAGCGCGACCACCACCTCAACCAGCTTCATCACCGGCACCGGCGAGAAGAAGTGCAGGCCGATCACCCTTTCTGGGCGCTGCGTCCAGGCCGCCAGTTCGGCGACCGGAATCGAGGACGTGTTGGAGGCAAGGAACTGAGCTTCGGGAAGCTCCTTGTCGAGTTGCTGCGAACAGCCCCCCCTTGATCTTCGGATCCTCGACCACCGCCTCGACCACCGCGTCGACCCCGTCGAGGTCCTCGAACGTCGTCGTGTAGTGGACCCGCTCGATCACGGCATCGCCGTCCTCCCGGCTCAGCTTGCCACCGCGACACGGCCCTCGCCACCGACGTCCCCAGCGCCTCGCGAGAGCGCTTCAGCGGGGCCTGCTCGGGCTCGTAGGCGGTCACCTCCAGCCCAGCCACCGCCGCCGCCTCGGCGATCCCCGAGCCCATGAACCCGGCGCCGACGACGCCGATCCTTGAGAAGTCGCTCATCGGCACGTCAGTTTCTCAACTTTGCATTTCGCGCAGACCCGCGCGTATATCCTGGCCTGACGATGCGCCCGGTATTGATCTTCACCGAAACCGACGATCGCCGAACGGGACTCATCGGCGAGGGCCTCCAACGCGCCGGCTGTCCGATCGTGGAGGCCAATCCACACGACGGCGTCCCGCAGTGGTCGATCTCCGAGCTGTCGGCGATCGTGGCGATGGGCGGGCTGAAGAGCGCGATCGATGCCGACGAGCGATTCGTTCATGGCCGCCGAGGTGCAGCTGATGCGCGACGCCCTGGCCTGCGAGACACCGGTGCTCGGCTTCTGCCTCGGAGCGCAGCTGCTGGCGGTCGCCTCCGGCGGCCGAGTGTCGAGGGTGGGGCACATGTACCTGGGCTGGACGGAGTTCTCGCCGCTGCCGACCGCCCGGCACGACCCCCTGTTTCACGGCCTTCCGTCAGGCCTGCCGGTCCTGGAGTGGCATGAGGACATGTTCAGCGTCGGGCCCGATGCGCTGATGCTCGGCACCACCACGGGGCCGGGAGACGCTCTGTATCGGGTGGGGCCCGCGGCCTGGGGCTGTCAGGCGCACATCGAGGTGACGGCACCGATGCTGCTCGACGGCTGGCTGCACGGCGACAAGGCCCAGGACCAAATGCTCGAGTCCGGCTACGACCCAGAGACCTTCCGGGAGGAGTCCCGCGAGCGACTGGCGACCCAGATCTCGTCAGTGCGCTCGGTGTTCGAACGCTTCGGCGAGCTCGTCAGCGCACGCGAACGCCAGGCTCAGGCGGCCTGCTAGGGCGCGCGGAAAACCCGCTAGACCCCGAGCTCCGCGGAAGCCATTCTGGCCCCCGCCACGCGATTGGAGATCTTCTGCATGGCCACGTCGCGGGCGAAGTCCGGTGAGCCGTGCTGGGGCTTGACGTCGCGGCTGAACGGCGAGAAGCCGCAGTCGTCGGTGGCTCCCAGCCGCTGCACGGGGATGTACTTAGCCGCCGTGAGCAGCTCGTCCCGCACGTGCTCGGGCGTCTCCACGTCGGGCGACAACGGATTGATCATGCCCATGAAGCACACCTGGGCCACCCCGTTGGCGTCCTCGCGGCTGTAGCGGCCGCACAGCTCGTAGACGTTCTCGCGATCCTCCTCCGAAGCACACTGGATCAGGAAATAGCCGGCGTTCATGTCGAACATGTGCTCGAGCAGCAGCTCGTAGGGGACCTCCTTTGAGTGCACCGAGTCGCAGTCGCCGCCCGGACAGGTGTGGATCCCGATGTTCCTGCGCTCCTCGGCGCTGAACCGCTCGAACAGCCGATTGTTGAGGTCGATGAAGTCCTGCAGCATGTTCTTGCCGGTCCAGGGGTTTCGAGAGTCGTTCTTGTTGGCCAGCCGACCCTCGGTGAAGTCGACTGACACCCGGACCGCACCGGCCTGGAAGCACTGGCGGATGTCCTTCTCGGCCTCGTCGATCACATCGTCGAGGAACTGCTCGCGCGGGTAGCCCTCTACTTCATCATCGAGCGGGTACAGCAGCATCATCATCGAAGGAGAAATCACCGCCTGCTTGACGGGATGCGTGGCGATCGCCTTGTTCTTCTTGACGAACTCCGCCGCGTAGGTCTTGTAGCGGAACGGGCCCTTGGTGATCCGCGGCAGCTGCCGGTCGTGCCCGTCGTCGAAGATCGCAAAGAACTGCCCGTCGGGGGCGAGGCCGTCCGCGAGCCCGGTGCCGGCCAGCGTGTCGGTCAGGTTGTAGGTGGCAAAGCTCGACTCGCGCTGCTCGCCGTCAGTGACGATCGACTCGCCGGTCTGCTCGAGGCGCTTGATGGAGTCCTCGGCGGCCTTGTCCTGCTCGGCCTGGAGCTGCTCGAGGCTGATCTTGCCCTCGTCGTAGGCGGCGTAGGCCTCCTGTAGCTTCATCGGACGCGGCAGTGACCCGACGAGCTCGGTGGGGATGGGCATGTGCGCTCCTCTCCTCGGGTAAGAATGACCGTTCTCCCTCTCGGGTGGCGAACATACTACGCGGCGGCTCGCCGCGTCAAGCACCGCGCTGAACCGCTAGCTTCTGGCCGCCCATGAGCATCACCGTCGTAGGTTCGATCGCGTTCGACGCTGTGGAGACGCCGTTCGGCGTCCGCGAGCGGATGCTGGGCGGGGCCGCGACCCACTTCGCCCTGGCCGCCTCGTTCTTCGATCATGTGCGGATCGTCGGGCCGATCGGCGACGACTTCGGTGAATCCGAGCTCGAGGTGCTGGCCACGCGCGGTTCGTCGATTGACGACGTCGAGCGCGTCCCGGGCGGCAAGACGTTCTTCTGGAAGGGCCGCTACGGCTGGGACCTCAACACCCGTGAGACGCTGGACACCCAGCTCAACGTGTTCGAGCACTTCGAGCCCAAGCTCTCTGCGGCGTCCCGCGCGTCCGAGGTGTTGTTTTTGGCCAACATCCAGCCGAGGCTCCAGCTCGAGGTGCGCGAGCAGTGCGCCAACGCGCGGTTCGTCGCCCTCGACTCGATGAACCTGTGGATCGACACTGCCCGCGACCAGCTGCTCGAGGTGATCTCGCTCGTCGACTGCCTGGTCCTAAACGACGAGGAGCTGCGCCAGCTGACCCGGCGACCCAACCTCGTCTCGGCCGCCCGCGACGTGCTCGGCCTGGGGCCGCGGATCATCGTCGCCAAGCAGGGCGAGTACGGGTCGGCGCTGGTCACTGCCGACGAGTTCTTCGCGCTTCCCGCGTATCCGCTGGAGACGGTCGTGGATCCGACCGGGGCCGGGGACACGTTCGCCGGGGGGTTCGTCGGTTACATCGCCCGCCACCTCGAGGACCGGCTGAGCATCGACGTGCTGCGCAACGCGATGGCCTACGGGACCGCCCTGGCCTCGTTCAACGTCGAGGGGTTCGGCACCGAGCGCCTACTCGATCTCACTGCCGCCGCGGTGACCGAGCGCGTCGAGGACCTATGGCGCTTCGCCCACTTCGAGCACGTCGTGGTCGAACTGGTCAGGTAGCGGCCCGTTGCAGCAGCAACCGGCCGACGGCCTTGGCGCGCAGCGCCGCGTCGTGGTCGCCCTCACCGGCGGCCACGATCGAGCCCTTCATCAGGATATGCCACTGCCTCGCGAACGCCTCCGGCTGGTTGACGCCGGCGTGCCGCGCCAGCTGCTCCAGGAACGCACGAATCTCCGCCAGGTAGTCCGCCGCGGCCTGGTGCAGGGGGTGGCTGGGGTCGGGGTGCTCGAGCATCACGTTGATGAACGAACATCCCTCGAACTCGGGCTCGCGAAACCAGCCGTCGAACACGTCGAAGATCGCCAGCAGCTGCTCGCCGGGATCCGCCGCGCGCCGCGCGGACTCTGCCTGCAGCCAATCGCGCAGCCAGGCCTGCTCGCGCCGCTGCAGGAACGCCAGCACCAGCTCCTGCTTTGAGCCGAAGTGGCGGTACATCGTCTGACGGGCGACGCCGGAGCGCTCGATGATCGCGTCGACTCCGGTCGCCTGGACGCCATTTTTAGAGAACAGCTCATAGGCGGCGGTCAGCAGCCGCTCGCGCGCATCCTGGCCCGCCTGGACGTCCAGGGCTGACATCGGCCGAATGTACCAGCGCCCTCACTCGGGCGGGGGTGGGTGTCGCAGCGCGCCGAGGATCCCGGTCGCCAGCAGCGCCAGGATCAGGATCGCCACCACGTCGAGGGCGTTGACCCCGTTGTGGACGATGTCGAGCACGGTCAGGGTGGCGAGCAGCGCGATGAACAGCACCGCGATCGCGAGCAGGAGCTGGCGCATTTTTTACAGCACTCGAGCCGGCGGGACCTGCTTGCGGTTGCTCGCCAGCAGCCGGATCGTCAGCGCGCCCAACGCGAAGGCAAGCGCCTGACCCGCATATGCAGCCCAGTCAGTCAGCCCCGCGGCGCTGAACGCCGCCTGCATGGCGAACCACAACACCAGCAAGATGAGGGCGGGCACCTCCATGACCGTGAACAGCAGCGGGATCAAGACCAACGTGATCACCCCCGCACGGCGATAGAGGACCGTGTAGGCGCCGATCACCGCGGCGATCGCCCCGGCGGCGCCGACCGCGGGCGCGGTCGAGTTCGGTTCGATCGCCGCCTGCAGGGCCATCGCGCAGACCCCGCCGATCAGATAGAAGCCCACGAACCTGACCGCTCCCATGGCGTCCTCGATCGTGTTGCCGAAGATCCAGAAAAACAGCATGTTGCCCGCCAGCTGCACGATCGAGGCCTGGATGAACATCGACGTGAACACCTTGTCCCAGGTCAACGCGGCGGGGACCGCCCCATAGTCGGCGAGCTGCTTCTCGTCGGGGCCGCTGATCAGCGATCCTCCGTGGGCCACCGCGACCAGGTACACGACCACGTTGGCGAGGATCAGCGCAACGGTTATCAGCGGCACCGTGTCCGTGGGGATGTTGTCCTTGAACGGGATCACACTCGCCGATGAGCTTATGGATTGGGCGGCCCGACGCGGACCGGCCGAGTGCCCGCTAGAGGCTTGGGGAGCGCGGAGTGCTCAGGCCAGCCCGACCGGCGCCGCGACGGAGGTGATCCGCCACGGCTGGGCCTGGTCGCCGTTGAGCGCCAGGGTCCAGCGTTCGGTGAAGCTGGTCGCCCGCGAGCGGCTTCCGGCGAGCACCGCGGTCGTGTCGCGGTCCTCGAGGTAGCGCCGCCCGGTGATGTCGACCTCGATCGTCATCGTGGGCGGCTCGGCGGCTGCGTCGAGCGCGACGACCCGGATCCGGTTGACCACCGGGCCACGCACCACCACGCGGATGTGGCCGCTGGTGTCGCCGGCATAGAGGAGGTCCCTGGTGGCCTTGGGCGCGGCGATCTTGCGCAGGTCTGCGTCATCGCCGTCGACCGCCTGGGCCCAGGCCTGCACCGCCCGCCGGGCGGCGACCTCCAGGACGTCGGGCGCGAACCGCCCGTCGGCGAGGCTCAGATCGTTGGCGGCGCTGTGGGCGTCGCCGTCGAACTGCAGGTCGGCGACCTCGGAGACCTTGGTGCCGGCGGGCACCGCATCTGCCACCGCCCCCTCCACCAGCGCCTCGTCGCGCATCCCGCGCTCGTCGGCCCACGGCGTGGAGACGATCTGCTCGTCGAGCGCGTGCTTGCCCTCGGCGCCCTGCTCGATCGAGATCAGCACCCAGTGGTCGCCGCGGCGGCCGAGCGTCCAGAACTCGCGAATCCGGGTGGTCTCGCCCAGCCGACCGACGCGCTTGAGATGGCGGCCGTAGCTGTCAATCACGTAGTCCTTCAGCCGCGCGTCGATCTTCACCACCACGCGGTCGGTGTCGCGGTCGCCCTTGTGGTGCAGCCCCACATACTCGATCCGCGGCTCACCGATCGGCTCCACGTGGTTGCGCCACCCCCGTCGTTGGAAGTCGTCCAGCCGGCGCTCCCATTCGGCCAGCAGGTCGGGAGCCACCAGCCCGCGCAGGTGCACCCGGTCCTCGGCGTCCCAGGCCTTCTGGATCTCCAGGAACAGGTTCCGAGCCGTCTTGCGGACGTTGTCGGGGGCGAACTCCGGATCGTCCTCGGCCGCTTCTGCGGCGGCCAACTCGACGCGCCGCTCCCGCTCTGAGGTCCGGTGGCGGCCACCGCTGCGCGCGCCCGCGCGGGTCGCGTAGGCGCCCTGCATGCGGGGGAGGATCCTGGTTACGAACAGATACAGGAGGCCGAGCGCGATCAGGATCAGGGCGCCCAGGCCATGGCCGAGCAGGGCGATGTGGAACAGCAGGTCGAACAGGATGTAGAGGGCAAAGCCGCTGCCGCCCCCGCCGCCTCCGCCGCCGCCCCCGCCACCGCTGAAGCCGGCCGAACCGCCGCCGGCGCCGGCGAACGCGGCAGGCGCCAGGATCAGCGCGAGCGCCAGCGCGGCCAGGAGGATCAGTACTGCACGCTTCTTAGTCATGCCGACACGACCTCCTTCAGCGGACCTACGCCTGGCTCACTCTGCGGTACATGCTGATCTGCATGGTAGCTGGACCGCACGAGCGGTCCAGCCGCTACGTGCTCAAAGCCCATCGCGTAGGCGGCCTGCTCGAGCTGCGTGAACTCGTCCGGGTGCCAGTAGCGCACGATTGGGAGGTGGCGTTCGGTGGGCCGCAGGTACTGGCCCACGGTGAGCACCTGGACGCCGCACTCCCTGAGCTGCCCGAGTGCGTCGATCATCTCCTCAAAGGATTCCCCAAGTCCGACCATCAAACCCGATTTCGTGGTGACTTCGTCGCCCGGCGTATTCCTTGGCGTTGCTGAGGACCCGGGTTGAGCGCTCCCAGGTGGAGCCGCGCCTGGCCACGGGGTAGAGGCGCGGGACCACCTCGACGTTGTGGTTGAAGACGTCGGGTTTTTCCGCGATCACCTTCGCCAGCGGCATCTCGGCGCCCCTGAAGTCGGGCGTCAGGACTTCGATCTTCGTGCGCGGCGATTGTCTGCGGATCTGCCTGATGACGCCCACGAACGCGTGCGCACCGTAGTCGGGCAGGTCGTCGCGGTCCACGCTGGTGATCACCGCGTGCCTGAGCCCCATCTTGGCGATGGTGCGCGCCACGCGGGCCGGCTCGAGGGGGTCGTTCCAGGTCGGCTTGCCGGTCTTGACATTGCAGAAGCCGCAGCGGCGGGTGCAGGTGTCGCCAAGGATCATGAACGTGGCAGTCCCCCGCTGCCAGCACTCCCCGATGTTCGGGCACGCCGCCTCCTGGCAGACCGTGTGCAGGTTCTCCTCGTCGATCAGCCTTTGCAGCTGGCGGTAGCGCGGCCCTCCGGGCGCCGGGACCTTGAACCACGGCGGCTTGCGCGCCCGGTGGTCGATGACGTTCGGCCCGAGGACCGACAGGACGTTTGCGATCCCACCGGGATTGGCGCGCGACCGGGTGGAATTTGGGCGTCTGGACACTCTTGTTAAGGCTATCGAGCCCAACACGTCATTACTCCCCGGACCTGGGCGCAGAACGGGACTATTTGTCCCGCTAGACGCCCAGGTCATTCAGCAGGAGGGCGTTATCCACCTGACGCAGCTGGTTGCGTTGGGATTCACCTCTTCTGGCGTTCGCAAGCGGGTCGCGAGCGGGCGCCTCTACCGCGTGCACCATCGCGTCTACTCGCTCGTCCCGCCGGCGCTCCTGTCTCTTCGTGGCCGTTATATGGCCGCGGTGCTCGCATGTGGCCCGGGCGCCGTGCTCTCACATCGTTCGGCGGCCCACCTACACGAGCTCCGACCAACCTCCCGCGCGAGGATCGATGTCACCGTGCCCGGCCGCAGCCGCCCCAAGGTCGAGGGCGTCGAAGTCCACCGTTCGACCACCCTCACCCCGGCCGACGTCACCGAGATCGACGGGATCCCCTGCACCAACGTGGCCCGGACCATCCATGACCTTGCCGCCGTCGTCAGCCGACGAGCCACCGAGCGGGCGATCGAGCAGGCCGAAATTCGCGAGATCCTCGATCTGCGCAAGCTCCAGGACGTGCTCGCACGCAACGCCCGCACCCGCGGAGCCAGGCACCTCCGCGCGATCTTCGCCGACCGCTTCGCCGCCGCGCCGACCGAGAGCGAGCTCGAAGAGGAGTTCCTCGCGCTCTGCCGCGAGAGCTGGCCTGCCGCTCCCCGAGCGCCAGGTCTACATCATCCCTGGCGACGGCGAGGCCGCGGTCCGGGTCGACTTCTGCTGGCGCGCTCAGAAGCTCGTCGTCGAGACCGACGGAGGCCGATACCACCGCACACCCCGGGCGTTCGAATCAGACCGCCGCAGGGACCAGCGGCTCACGCTCGCGGGCTGGCGGGTGCTGCGCATAACCTGGCGCCAGCTCAGGGAAGAGCCGCGGCGGATCGCGGCGATGATCGCACAAGCCCTCAGGCCGCGGTGACCAGATCGCCGATCGCGGTCTGGAGGCGCGCAGGCGCTGATCAGGCGCTGACGGCAGCCGAGCGCCTGGGCGACCTCGAACGCGGCGCGGCGCCGAAAGCACTTCATCTGACCGGCGGCCCTGCCGGTCTCCTTGATTAGCGACGTCATCTGGATCCCGTCGAGCCCGCAGGGCACGACCCACGAGAAGGGCTGCAGGTCGTTCTCGACGTTGACGGCCCACCCATGCGTGGTCACGCCCCGCGCGACGTGAACCCCGATCGAGGCGATCTTGCGGTCGCCCACCCACACTCCGGTGTAGTCGGGGCCGTCCTGCGGCCGCGCCCGCGCACCCGCGATTCCCTCCCCGTGCAGCGCGGCGACGATCCCGCGCTCGAGCGTCCGCACGTACTGCACCACGTCGTCGACCGCAACGATCGGATAGCCGACCAGCTGTCCGGGGCCGTGGTAGGTGACCTTGCCGCCTCGGTCTACGTCGACGATGTCGATCCCCTGGGCTCGGTACCAGTCCTCGCCCATCGGCAGCTCACCCCGGCCCGAGCGCCGGCCGCGGGTGTACACGGGCCAGTGCTCGAGCACCAGCATCACGTCGGGCACCTCGCCGGCCTGGCGTGCCGCCCGGACGCGCTCCTGCAACGCGAGCGCCTCGCGGTACTCGACGGTGCCCAGCTGGCAGACCCACAGCTCGTTCAACGCGCGCCCTCCAGCTCGCGCTTGAGCGTCGCCAGGAACTGGGCCGCCAGCGCGCCATCCAGAGCCCGGTGATCCCAGCTCAGGCCGACGATGGTCATCGGGCGAATCGCGATCGAGTCGTTGCCATCGGCGTCGGTAACCACCACCGGCCGCTTGATGACCGCCTCGAAGTCGAGGATCGCCACCTGCGGCTGGTTGATGATCGGTGTCGCCATGATCGAGCCGTACTGGCCCGGATTGGTGATCGTGAACGTGCCCCCCTGGACGTCGTCGGCGGTCAGCTGGCGGGCCCGCGCCCGCGTGGCCACGTCGCGGATGCGGGCCGCCAGCCCCTCCTCGGACAACTCGTGGGCGTTGTGGATCACCGGGACGATCAGGCCGTCGTCGCCGAGCGAGACGGCGATCCCCAGGTTGACCTCGTTGACGCGCGTGTAGCGCTCGCCCTCGAGCCAAGCATTGAGCGCCGGGTGCTCGCGCAGGGCGGCGATCGTCGCCCGCCCGACGAACGCCAGCGCGGTGACTCCCAGCCGACGCCGCGCGGCCTCGACGCGACTCATGTCGACCTCGATCCAGGTGGTGCAGGTGGCGGCCGTCTCCAGCGAGCGCTTCATGTGCTCACCGATCTGGCGGCGCATCCGCGACAGGCCCTCGCCGGATGCGGTGACCGCCGGAGCGGGCTCCGGTTCGGGCCGGTACGGGCTCTCGATGTGCAGCGGCGCCTCGGCGGCCGCGGGGGTGCCGTTGCCCTCGACCACCGCCATCACGTCTTGCTTGCGGACGCGTCCGCCGCGCCCGGTACCCCGAATCGAGTCCAGATCGATTCCGTGCTCGGCGGCAATTCGCTGCACGACCGGGGAGTACCGCCGGCCTGCGGCCGGCCGATTGGGGCTGGGCGCGGGCATTTGCGAGGCGGCAGGCGCTTGCGAGGGGGCGGGCGCTTGCGAGGGCGGGGGCCCCGGGGGCGCGGGCGCGGGCGCGCTCGCAGAAGCCTCGACCGGCTCGGGGGCGCGGGCGTCGGCGGGCGCCGCGGGCTCATCCTCTCCAGACGGAGCGGCAGCTCCGTCGCCCACGGCGATCCGGGCCAGCACCACGCCGACCTCGACCGTCGAGTCGACCTCGACCAGGATCTCGGCCACCACGCCGCTCACCGGCGCCGGCACCTCGGTGTCGATCTTGTCAGTGGAGATCTCGCAGATCGTCTGGTCGGCCTCGATCCGGTCACCCACGCCCACCCGCCAGGCGACGACCGTGCCCTCGGCGACCGAGACGCCCATCTGCGGCATGGTCACATCGACGAGAGTGGTTGCTCCGCGGGGCATCCCGCCCCGCGTTCCGACATCGTCGGCCGGCGTCCCGCCGGCCTTAACCGCGGACCCTTCGGGTCCGCTAGTACGCAAGGAGCTCACGGCAGGCCTCCTTTACCCGGTCCACGTTTGGCAGCACGGCCTGCTCGAGCGGGGGCGAGAACGGGATCGGCACATCGGGCGTGGCCACCCGCACGACCGGTCCGTCCAGCGATTCAAAGCCCTTTTCGGCGATCAGCGCCGCCACCTGGGCGCCCGCCGCGCAGGTCATGTTGGCCTCGTCGACGATCACCACCTTCGAGCACCGCTGCACTGAGTCGAGGATCGCGTCGTCGTCGAGCGGTACCAGCGAGCGCAGATCGAGCACCTCGATCGAGGCGCCGTCGAGGTCCGCGGTCGCCTCCAGCGCAACGTCGACCATCGCGCCATATGCGATGACAACCATGTCCGAACCCGCGCGCGCCACGCGCGCCGAAAAAGGCGTCTCGAACACCCCCTCGGGGACCTCGCCCTTGACCCGCCGATAGAGGTGCTTGTGCTCCATGTAGCAGACCGGGTTGGGGTCGTGGATCGCCGAGTGCAACAGCCCCTTGGCGTCCTGCGGCAGTCGACGGCGCCACCACCTTCAACCCCGGCGTGTGCATGAACAGCGCCTCGGGGTTCTGCGAATGGAACGGCCCGCCGGAAAAGCCGCCGCCCGAGGGCAGCCGGACGACCAGGGGCACCGCCAGGCCCTGGCGGTAGTGCATCTTGCCGGCCACGTTGACCAGCTGATCGAAGCCGCACGATATGAAGTCGGCGAACTGCATCTCGCACACGGGACGCATCCCCACGACCGCGGCGCCGACGGCGCAGCCGATGATGGCCGACTCGGCCAGCGGCGTATCCATCACCCGGTCGGGCCCGAACTCCTCGATGAACCCGTCAGTGACCTTGAAGGCGCCGCCGAACACCCCGATGTCCTCGCCCATGACCAGCACCCGCTCGTCGGCCCGGAGCTCGTCGCGCAGCGCGGCGGAGATCGCTTGCAAGTAGGTGAGCGTCGCCATCAGGCATCACTCCGATGCACACCCATGCCGGCGAATCCGCTCCACGGCGCCTGGCCATCTCCGAGCGGCTCGGCCTCGCCTTCGCAGAACACACCTTCGGTAGCGCTGTCGGGCGAGGGCATCGGTCCGGCGAGCGCCTCGGTGGCCGCGGCGTCGATCTCCTCGGCGATCTGGGCCCGCAGTGCGTCGACGTCTACGCCGAGCGCGCGCAGGCGCTTCTCCTGCCGGTCGATCGGATCTCGCTGGCGCCACTTCTGCACCATCTCCTTGGGGACGTACTTCATGTCGTCGTGCGCGGCATGGCCGTGCATGCGCATCGTCACCGCCTCGATCAGCGTGGGGCCGCCGCCCTCCAGAGCGCGCTCGCGAGCCTCGCGCGTGGCCTCGAACATCGCCTCGACGTCGTTGCCGTCGACCGTGGTCCCCGTGAACCCATAAGCGGTCGCGCGCTGCACGGGATCGACCGCGAACTGCTTGTCAAGCGGGGTCGAGTAGGCGTACTGGTTGTTCTCGAGCACGAACACGACCGGCAGCTTCTGGACCCCGGCCCAGTTCATGGCCTCGTGAAAGTCCCCCCGCGAGGTGGACCCGTCGCCAAACCAGGTCAGCGCGCAGCGCCGCTCGCCGCGCATTTTGAAGGCCATGGCCATGCCGGTGGCGACCAGCATCATGTCGGGCAGCATCGAGACCATCCCCACGCACCCCAGCCGCCGGTCGCCGAAGTGCACGTTGCCGTCGCGCCCGCCGGTCACCCCGGCGGCCCGGCCCATGTACTGGGACATGATCCGCGTGGGGGTGACGCCGCGGATCAGGTGGGCGGCCAGGTCACGGTGCAGGATGCAGAGCCGGTCCTGCGGCGACATCGCGAACGCCGCGCCCGCCGACACCGCCTCCTGTCCGAAGCCGTCGTAGAAAGAGCCAGGAACCTTACCCTGGCGGTAGAGAGTCATCGCGCGTTGCTCGATCCCGCGCATGAGGAGCATCGCTCGCAGCAGCCAGATCCGATCCTCCAGCTGTAGATGCTCGTGCTCGCCGGCTCGTACCGATGCCGGTGCAGCCGTGTCAGTCGCCATCTCGATTTGTTCCCTTTCGTTCTTGGGCCGACCCGGGATTCTCCGTTCGGCCGCGATCCTGAGGCCGCTGCGGGATCTCCGTCGCAGCCCCCGTCCGGGATTCCGAGCTTACTCCAAGCCGGATACGGCACCGAGCGCTGGGTTTAATCTTGGATGGATGGAAGGTGCCTGGCTTGCCCGCCTACGCTGGCGCCAGCGCGGCGCCTGGCTGTGGCCGACGTTTGTCGTTCTCACGCTGGCGGACGGCTTCATCTTGCACGCCCTGCCGATGGCAGGCTCGACGCAGACGATCGTCGGGGGCATCGTCGCGGGCATGGTGGTGAACGTGCTCGCGGTGTTGCTGCTCTCCCGTCCGGCCGGTGCCCTGCTCCGCCGCCACCGCAAGGACATGCCGGTCGGCGTGGCCCGCAACTACGCCGGCGCCGGCGCCGTGGTGCTGGTCAGCGCCGTGATGCTCACCGCCGGCCTGCTGCATCACCGGACGATCGTCGCCCAGCGGCGCGCGCTCGACGACGCGATCGTGCGAGCGATCGCCTACATCGGCGACCACGCTCCGGCTCAGTTCCGCGCCAACGCAGCTCACACTGACACCTACACGATCCAGGCCGGCTCGATGTACCGCACGTGCGTTCCCAACCGGGCCGGAACCCGCAGCTACTGCGTGATCGTCAAGACCAAGCTGCCGCTCGCGCGTAGCGTGGTGCCTGCCGGCTCTGAGCCGAACTCGATCTTCTCGGCCGGCACCAACTAAGGGTTCGCCTACGGGCCCTAAGTCATTGGTGTCCCGCGATCGGGTGGGGGACATAGCGCTCCTCCAGCGCGCCCATCTCCTCTGCGCTGAGGGAGAGCTGCTCGGCGGCGAGCGCGTCCTCGAGGTGCTCGAGCTTGGTAGCGCCGACGATCGGTGCGGTCACCCCGGGCCTGTGCAGCAGCCAGGCGAGCGCCACCTGGGCCGTCGACACGCCGCGCCCGGCGGCGAGCTCGTCGGCTCGCTCGATCACGTCGAAGTCGAGCTCGAGCTTGTAGATGGAGTCCGCGAATGAGTCGGTCCGGGCGCGCGTGGTGAGGCGCTCGCCGGTCCGGGTGCGGTTGCCCGCCAGCAGCCCCCGCGCGAGCGGGCTCCAGGGGATCACGGCCACGCCCTGGTCGATGCACTGCGGGATCATCTCCCGCTCCTCCTCGCGGTAGATCAGGTTGTAGTGATCCTGCATCGAGACAAAGCGAGTGCTGGCGACAGCCTGGGCCTTGGCGAACTGCCAGGCGAACATGCTGCTGGCACCGATGTAGCGCGCCTTGCCGGATCTGACGACGTCGTGCAGCGCGTCCATCGTCTCCTCGATCGGGGTGTTGGGATCCCAGCGGTGGATCTGGTAGAGGTCGACGTAGTCGAGCTCGAGGCGCGCCAGCGAGGCGTCGATCGAGGCCATGATGTGCTTGCGCGAGAGTCCCTGGCCGTTGGGTCCGGGCATCGTGGCCCCACGTACCTTGGTCGCCAGCACGTACTCCTCGCGCATCCCGAACAACTTGCGCAGCAGCCGTCCGGTGAGCACTTCGCTGCACCCGCCGCTGTAGACGTCGGCGGTGTCAAAGAAGTTGATCCCGCCCTCGACCGCGCGGCGCACGATCGGCTCCGCGGCGGCCTCGTCCAGGGCCCACTCCCGGCTCTCGTGCTCGCCGTAGCTCATCATCCCGAGGCAGATGCGCGAGACGCGCATCCCGGTGGCTCCCAGATTCACATACTCCATCGTCGTCTCCTCGGTATTTGAATTCGTGCGCGGCGTAGCGAGCCTACTCAGGCGCGGGGTGCGGGTAGGCTTGCGCGGCGATGGCATTCGTGGCGCTCATCACCGGAGCGTCGAGCGGGATCGGCGAGGCGACCGCGCGGCGGTTGGCTGCAGAGCCAGAGGCTCGGCTGGTGCTGGTCGCGCGGCGCGACGAGCGGCTGCAGGCACTGGCGCGCGAGCTGGGTGACGCGACCACCGTATCGATCGACTTGACCGAGCCCGAGGCACCGGCGCGGGTGCTCGAAGCGGTGCAGCGCGAGCACGGCGAGCTGCACATGCTGGTCAACAACGCGGGCGCCTCCTGGCGGGGGCGCTTTGCACACACAGGCTGGGCCAACGTCGAACGCCACATGAAAGTGGACTTCGAGGCGCCGGTGAGGTTGACCGAGGCACTTCTGCCGCTGTTGCGCCGGACCGCAGCGCTGCGCGGCTCGGGCCGCCGCGTATCGATTGTCAACGTGGCCAGCACCGCCGGCCGCGTTGCCCGCCCGGGCTCGGGCGCATATTCGGCGGCCAAGTTTGCCCTGGCCGGATGGTCTGACTCGCTCTACGCCGAGGAGCGCCCCCATGGCGTCCACGTCGGGCTGGTGCTGCCGGGGTTCGTCAAGACAGAGGGATTTCCCGCCGCCGAGCTGCTGGCCAAGCCCATGACCCGGTGGATGGTCTCGACTCCGGAGCTGGTGGCCGAGGCGATCGTCGAGGCGGGGCCGGGCGGTCGCCCCGAGCGCTACGTGCCGCGCTACTACTGGGTCGCCGCGGCGGCGCGGATCGTCGCGCCGGCGGCCGTGCGTCGCGTCGTTGCCGGCGGCGCGCTGTCGACGTCGACAAGACCCGGAGGCTCGGAGGGCTCCGGCGGCTGACAGGCCATCGATGGCAAGCTACGCGGCGTGAGGAACCGATGAATGCAAGCGCCCGTCGTGTGGCCGTGCTCGGCGGCGGCCGGATCCCGTTCGCGCGCCAGAACGGGCCCTACGCGAAGGCATCCAACCAGGACATGCTGAACGCGACGATCGACGCGCTGGTGGCGAAGTTCGGGCTTGCCGGCGAGGTCGTGGGGGAGGTCGTGGCCGGCGCCGTGCTCAAGCACAGCCGTGATTTCAATCTGACGCGTGAAACGGTCCTCGGCTCGGCGCTGGCGCCCGAGACCCCTGCGTACGACGTCCAGCAGGCCTGCGGCACCGGGCTCGAGGCCACGATCCTGGTTGCCAACAAGATTGCGCTTGGCCAGATCGACAGCGGCATCGCGGGCGGCGTGGACACGACCTCCGATGCGCCGGTGGCCATCAACGAGGACCTTCGCAACGTGCTGCTCGACCTGAACCGCGCCAAGTCCAACGCGGCCCGGCTGCGCACGCTGACCCGGCTGCGCCCCCAGCAAATCGTGCCCGAGCTCCCGCGCAACGCCGAGCCCCGCACGGGGCTGTCAATGGGCGACCATGCGGCGCTCATGGCCACCGAGTGGGGCATCGGGCGCGAAGAGCAGGACGAGCTGGCCGTCGCCAGCCACCACAAGCTCGCGGCTGCCTACGACACCGGCTGGCTCGAAGACCAGGTGGTCCCCTACCTGGGGCTCGAGCGCGACCAGAACCTGCGCCCGGACACGAGCCTCGAGAAGCTCGCCAGGCTCCGCCCAGTGTTCGGCGGCGAAGCGGGGACGATGACGGCCGGCAACTCGACCCCGTTGAGCGATGGCGCATCGGCCGTATTGCTGGCCAGCGAAGAATGGGCGGCGGCGCACGGGATCCCGATCCAGGCATTCATCACCGAGGCGCAGACCGCGGCCGTCGACTACGTCCACAAGCGAGAAGGCCTGCTGATGGCGCCGGCCTACGCGATGCCGAGGATGCTCGCCCGCGCGGGCGCAGCGCTTCAGGAGTTCGACTTCTACGAGATCCACGAGGCGTTTGCCGCCCAGGTCCTGTGCACGCTCAAGGCCTGGGAGGATCCGGTCTTCTGCCGTGAGCGCCTCGGGCTGAACGCTCCGCTGGGCCCGATCGACCGCGATCGCCTCAACGTGCATGGGGGCTCGCTCGCCGCGGGCCATCCGTTCGGCGCGACCGGCGGGCGGATCGTGGCCACGCTGGCAAAGGAGCTGAGCGAGCGGGGCTCGGGCAAGGGGCTGATCTCGATCTGTGCCGCCGGCGGGCTCGGGGTGACCGCGATCATGGAGGCGCCCTGATGGCGGACCCTCGACGATGACCGTGAGCTGCGCCTGATGGCCGATCGCTACCAGCAGTTGGTGAACACGCCGGTCGGCCGAGTGGTCTCAAGGCAGATCGGGCTGCCCATGCCATCAGAGCTCGAGCGCTACGAGCCCGGCCAGCCCGTCGATCTCCGGCCCGGTGCTCCTGGGCGCGGCGGCCGGTTCGCAGCTGGTGCGCCCGCTCGCCACGGTGCTCGCCTCCGTCCACGCCGACGTGCTGACGCCGATGGAGGAGCACCTGCGCGTCGCGGCGGCCGACGCCGGGCTGAGCGCCGGGATCTGGAATCCGCAAGCGGCATCCGATCAGCAGCGCTTCAAGGCACTCCTGTTCGACGCCACCGGGATCCAGGCAAGCGAGCAGCTCACGCAGGCGTGGGCATTTCTGCACCCGACGATCCGCCGGGTGCTCAGCTGTGGCCGGGTGATCGTGCTCGGCACGCCGCCCGAGGACTGCGCCTCTCCGCCGCAGGCAATCGCCCAGCGGGCGCTCGAAGGGCTCGTGCGGGCGGTCGGCAAGGAGGTCAGACGCGGCGCCACCGCCCAGCTGCTGTACGTGCGCCCGGGAGGCGAAGACGCGCTCGAGTCGACGCTGCCCTCGCTCGAATCGACGCTGCGCTTCTTGCTCTCGCCGCGGTCGGCGTTCGTCTCCGGCCAGGTTGTCCGGATCGGCCCCGCCGTGACCCCGACCCCGCCCAACCAGATCGACTGGGAACGACCCCTGGACGGCAAGGTCGCGCTGATCACCGGCGCCGCGCGGGGGATCGGACTCACGACCGCGCAGGTGCTGTCGCGCGACGGAGCGCGAGTCGTCGGGCTCGACGTCCCGGCGACGGCGCAGGAGCTCAGCGCGGCGATGGCCCACCTGGGTGGTTCGGCGCTGACCACCGACGTGACCAGCCCGGATGCCCCGGCAGAGATCGCCGACCACCTGCTCGAGCACCACGGCGGGGTCGACATCGTGGTCCACAACGCCGGCGTGACCCGCGACAAGACACTCGGCCGGATGAGCGAGGAGCAATGGACCACGGTGATCGACGTCAACCTGATCGCGCCGCAGCGGATCGACCGCGAGTTGTTCGGACGGGGGGCCGTGCGGGCGGGCGGCCGGGTGGTGTGCGTGTCGTCGGTGAGCGGGATCGCCGGCAACGCCGGCCAGACCAACTACTCCACGTCAAAGGCGGGCGTGATCGGGGTCGTACAGGCGTGGGCGCCCGCGCTGGCGCAGCGGGGCGTGACGATCAACGCCGTCGCGCCGGGCTTCATCGAGACCCGGATGACCGCCGCGATGCCGATCGTGATCCGCGAAGCGGGGCGGCGCATGAACAGCCTCGCGCAGGGCGGACTCCCCATCGATGTTGCCGAGACGATCGCCTGGTGTGCGAGCTCCGCATCGGGCGGCGTGACCGGAAACGTGGTCCGGGTCTGCGGCCAGAGCCTGATCGGCGCGTGAACCGATGCCGGTGCGAGAGCTGACCAGCTCGCCCTCGCTGGCGACCCTGTACGCCCGCGCCGGCGCCGCGGTCATCCCCGGCGCGTCACGGCTGCCGTTCGTCGCTGGTGGCGGCGGCGATGTGCCCGATCTCGCGCTGCAGCTCGAGGACGTGCAGATCGACCGCGAGCGGCTCGTCGATTACGAGCGGGTGTGCTCGTTTGCGGTTGGCGACAAGGTCCCCGCGACGTATCCGCACGTACTCGCGTTCCCGCTGCACCTGGCGTTCGTGACCGATGGCAGCTTCCCCTTCGCCGCGATCGGCCTCGTCCATATCGCAAACCGGATCGTGCAGCACCGGCCCATTGACGCGCACGAGCGACTCTCGCTGCGCGTATGGGCCACGGGCTGCGAGCCGCACCCACGCGGGACTCAATTCGCGATCCACTCGGAGGCCCGCATCGGAGACGAGCTCGTCTGGGAGGAGACCTCGACCAACCTCCGCCGTGGCCGCAGCCATCCAGACGCGCCGGCGCCCGCCGCCCGGCCGCAACCCACGAACCCAACCGCGACCTGGCGCCTCCCCGGCGACCTGGGCCGGCGCTACGGCTCGGTCTCCGGCGACTTGAACCCCATCCACCTTCACCCGCTGACCGCACGAGCGCTTGGCTTTCGATCGGCGATCGCCCACGGGATGTGGACCAAGGCTCGTTGCTTGGCGGCGCTCGGTCCAGAGCTCCCCGCCGCATTCACCGTCGAGATGGCGTTCAAGCGCCCGATCCTGCTACCGGCCACGGTGAGCTTCGCCGAGGTCCAGGACGGGGAGGAGATCCGCTTCGGCGTCCGGAACGCCGAGCGCGACAAGCCGCACCTCGAGGGTGTCGTCAGGCCCTAGCCGTGGTCATCCGGCGCGCAGCTAGTCGCCGGCCAGCTCGTCGAACAGCTCGCGCAGGCGATCGAGCACCATCGCGGCGCTGCGCAACTGCTCGTCGTCGAACTCCGCCAGCGCTTCGCGCCAGCGCCGCTCCAGCTGCGCGCGCCGCTGCTGGACCAGCGCCCGGCCGCGCCGGGTCAGGGAGACCAACACGACCCGCTTGTCCTGGTCTGAACGCACCCGCGCGACCAGGCCGTCGGTCTCGAGGTGGTCGAGCATCTCGGTCACCGTCGCCGGAGCGAGATCGGCGACCGCGGCAAGCTGACTGGCTTGCAGCTGAGGCTTGGCGGCCAGCCCGAACAGCAGGCTGTACTGCGCGTAGCTGAGCTTGCCGGCATGCCGCGTCTCGCGGCCGCGCAGACGACGCACGGCCCCCATCGCCGCCTTGAACGACTCGCCGACCTGGGTCAGCGGATCGCCGTCGGCAAGCCGGGGCTCGGTCTGCGCCGGGCCGGCCGTCGGGGCGCTCGTGGGCGTGGTGCTCACGCCGCCAGCGCCTCCGCGAGCGCCTGGTCAGGCGGACCCCCATCGGCGTTTGCGATCCTCGCGGCGCGCTCGGCGCGGAGCAGGACGACGCAGGGGATGATCGCCAGCGCGGTCAGCCCCGCCGACACCCAGAACGCGGTGCCATAGGCCGACGCGGCCCCGGAAAGCGAATGGACTCCGCTCATCGCCAGCTGCAGCACGACGGCGAGCACGGCGGTCCCGATTGACCCCCCGATGCGCTGGAGCACGTTGAGCTGCGGAGTCGCGTCGGCGAGCTCGGATCTGTCCAGCGCCGCGAACGCGGCCGCCATCGCGGGCATGAACGCGAACCCGATCCCCATCCCGCGCACGAACATCGCGACCGACAGCCACAGAATCGAGGTGTGCGCGGTGATCAGCCCGAAGGGGATCGTCGCGACCGTCGTCAGCACCACGCCGAACAGCGCCAGCGGCCCCCCGCCGAGGCGGTCGGTCAGCTTGCCCGCCAGCGGCATCATCAGAGCCATTCCCAGCCCCATGGGCGCCGTCAGCAGACCGGTGTGAACGACACTCTCGTGGCGGATCTCCTGCCAGTAGAGCGGCAGCAGGATCATCCCGCCGAACAGCGCGGCGCCGAGGCAGAACATGGCGATCGACGCCGACGAGAACGTCGCGCGACGGTACAGCCGCAGATCGAGCAGCGGTCGGGGGATTCGCAGCGCGTGGCGGGCAAACGCGGCCACCAGCGCCAGGCCCGCGATGCAGGGGATGATCACCTTCGCCGAGCCGACCGTCCCGGTGGCTCCGATCTCGGCCAGCCCGTAGGTCAGCAGCACCAATCCGCTGGCCATCAGGGCCAGTCCGAGGAAGTCCAGGCGCTCGGCCGAGCCGGGCTGCACCCTCGGCAGCACCCGCAGCGCGGCGACCACCGCGAGCACGCCGATCGGAACGTTGACGTAGAAGATCCAGTGCCAGGTCGCGTTGTCGATGATCAGACCGCCGATCGTCGGACCGAGGATCGGGGCGAGCATCGCCGGCACGGCCACGATGCTCATCACCCGGCCCATCCGCTTGGGCCCGGCGGCCTGGGCCATCATCAGCTGGCCGATCGGGAGGATCATCCCGCCACCGACCCCCTGCAGCACGCGGAACAGGATCAGCTCGGTCGTCGAGCTGGCCAGGCCACAGAGCGCGGAGCCGCAGGTGAACAGGATCAGCGACAGCAGGTAGACGCGCTTGGCGCCAAAACGCCGGGCCGCCCAGCCCGTGATCGGGATCACCGCGGCGAGCGACAGCATGTAGCCGGTCACAACCCACTGGATCTGGTCGATCGTGGCGTGAAGCTCGTGGGACAGCGTGGCCAGGGCGACGTTGACGATCGTCGTGTCGAGGATCGACATGATCGAGCCGAGGATCACCACGGCGCTGACGCGCCACACGTATGCGTCGATGCGGTCGGAGCCGGCGGCGCTCATCCCATTAGCGGGTAACTACTGAGGGACCGAATCATTCGGTGCCTAACCATATCATTTGCTCGGGCGACGGCGGGAGAACGCGCGAGGCCGTCTATCTTGCAGGCGGTGAGCACGTTCGACGACCTCGGCCTTGCCCCCGATCTGCTGACCGCCGTCCACGACGTCGGTTACGAATCCCCCAGCCCGATCCAGGAGCAGGCGATCCCGCTGCTGCTGGAGGGACTGGACGTGATCGGCCAAGCGCAGACGGGCTCGGGCAAGACGGCGGCGTTCGGGCTGCCGATGCTGCAGTACGTCGATCCATCCGAGAACGACGTCCAGGGTCTCGTCCTCACGCCGACGCGCGAACTGTGCATCCAGGTCACCCAGGCGCTGCGCGCGTACGGCAGGCGAAAGGGAGTCGACGTCGTGGCGGTGTTCGGCGGGGCGCCGATCCGCAGCCAGCAGGCGCAGCTGCGGGCCGGCGGACAGGTGGTGGTCGGAACCGTAGGCCGAGTCAAGGACCTGATCTCGCGCCATTCGCTGATGCTGAACGCCTGCCGGTTCGTGGTCCTCGACGAGGCCGACGAGATGCTTGATCTCGGCTTCCTGGAAGACGTGGAGCGGATCCTCGCGCTGACTCCGGCGAGCCGGCAGACGGCGCTCTTCTCGGCCACGATTCCGCCCGAGATCCGGCGCCTGGCCGATCAGTACCTCTACAACCCGGTGACCATCAAGGTCCAGACGGCTACGCTGACCGTCGACACCGTCGAGCAGTTCGCGCTCGAGGTCTCGCCCAGAGAGAAGACTGACGCGCTCGTCAACGTGATCGAGGCCGAGCGCCCAGATCAGGCGATCGTCTTCGTCCGCACGAAGATCCGCTGCGACCAGCTCTATCGGACGCTCCGCGATCGCGGCATGGACGTCCGCGCGCTACACGGCGACATGACCCAGGGCGCGCGCGACGGGGTGATGATCTCGTTCAAGAGCGGAAGCCTGCCGCTGCTGGTGGCCACCGATGTGGCCGCCCGCGGCCTGGACATCTCAGGCGTCTCGCACGTCATCAACTTCGACGTCCCCACCTCCCCGGACCCGTACGTGCATCGGATCGGCCGCACCGGGAGAGTAGGCCGCAGCGGACGAGCGATCACGCTCTACGAGCGCCGCCAGCAGCGCGAGATCCAGGCGATCGAGCGCCACGCCGGAGTGAAGCTGGCGCCGTGGGTCAAGGATGCACACGTCGCGCCGACCGCGGTGATCGCGCCCCCGCGCCGCCACTCAAAGCCGCGCGTGTCAACCAACGGAGGTGGGCCGTTGCGCAAGCTGATCATCTCCGGCGGCCGGGCAGCGGGGCTCGAGCCATCGGACATCATCCACGCGATCACATCGGCCACCGCGCTCGACGGTGAGGCGGTTCGCAACGTGCGCGTACTGGAGCGGTTCACGTTCGTGGAGGTTCCCGAGAGCGAAGCCGACCGGGTGATCGAGCGAACCGGGGGCAGCGAAGTCCGGGGGCACGTGCTGGCCCTGGAGCTGGCGAAGGTCTGAGGACTGCGCGGCACGTCAGGTTTGCGTCAACCCTGGGGCGCAGGCGGCGCGACTTCCGGCTAACCGGTCTGTTAGGGGGCCAAAGCCCTGCCCCGGGCCACAAAACCACCGGAGGTGATCAATGCGACTTCGCTCGCTCTTCACTCGTCGGCCTTCGCCGGCGATCGTGATCTCGGTAACCGCGCTGTTTCTGTCACTTGGCGGCGTTGGCTACGCCGCCTCACAGCTGCCCCGCAACAGCGTCGGCAATGCGCAGCTCCAAAACGACGCGGTCAGCTACAAGAAGATCCGTCCGAACTCGGTAGGTAAGGTCAGAGCCAATACCGGACAGCTGCAGATTCGGGTATCAGGCACGTGTTCTGCCGGCTCCGCGATCGGGACGATCAACAAGAGCGGCAAGGTCGACTGCAACTCTGCGGTCCCGTCGCAGTTCGGGACCACCAACAACACGGCCACCGTCCCAGGCACTCCCACCACCGTGAGCAGCGTGGCGCTGCCGGCCGGATCGTCGTATCTGGCGTTCTCCAATCCCACCGCGACCGTCACCAGCGGAGCCAACCCGCGACACCTGACGGTGTCCTGCACGCTGACCGTGGGCAGCAACACCCAGACCCGCGCGACGACCCTCGATACCAACGGAGTGGTGGGCAACACGACCAGCGCCTCGATCCCGTTCCAGGCGACGGGCCCGTCGGGGACGGCCTCTCTGAGCTGCCAGAGCTCGGCCACGGGCGTCGGCGCCGCCCCGTCGGTGAGCGTGACCGCGGCGATCAACGCGATTCAGATCGCGAGCTGAACACCGAACCATGTCTTGTGCCTCCGGGCGGCGAGGCGCCGCCCGGACCACAGGCGTAGGGTCTTGGGTATGACCACAGCGAACATGAACACCACCCACGGCACGATCGCGCTCGAGTTCTTCGACGACGACGCCCCCAATACCGTCGCCAACTTCCGCAAGCTGGCCGCCGACGGCTTCTACGACGGGATCATCTTTCACCGCGTGATTCCCGACTTCATGATCCAGGGCGGCTGCCCGCAAGGCACCGGAACCGGGGGCCCGGGCTATCAGTTCGACGACGAGTTCAACCAGCACAAGGTCGTCCGCGGCGCGCTGGCGATGGCCAACGCGGGGCCGAACACAAACGGCTCCCAGTTCTTCATCGTCACCACCGAGAGCGCCCCGTGGCTCGACGGCAAGCACACGGTGTTCGGACGGGTGAGCGCCGGGATGGATGCCGTCGATGCGATCGAAGCGGTTCCCACCGGCGCTCAGGACCGTCCACTCGATCCCCCGAAGATCGAGTCGATCGAGCTCGACCCCGCGTAGACCGCCACCCCTCGCTAGCCTCCGAGCTCCCCCGAGAGCGAGCCGCAGGAGGACCCATGACCAGCACGGCGCAGCAGGAGACCGCCGACAGCGACGACGCGTCGGCAGCCACGATCGCCGTCGAGAATCCAGCCACCGGCGAGCTGATCACAACGGTTCCGTTGCTCGACGCCCCGGCGCTTGCGGAGCTTGCCGCCGCTGCCCGCGAAGCGCAGCCCCAGTGGGAGGCGATCGGGTTCGAGGGCCGCGCGCGGATCATGCGCCGGGCGCAGAGGTGGATGTTCGACAATGCCGACCGGGTGCTCCACACGGTCGTCTCCGAGACCGGAAAGACCTACGAGGACGCGCAGCTCGCCGATCTCGCCTACACCGCGGCGGCACTCGGGTTCTGGGCCAAGGAGGGGCCGAAGTACCTCGCCGACGAGCATGTTCCATCGTGGAACAACCCGGTCGCGGCGGGCAAGAAGCTGATCATCCGGTACGCCCCGGTGGGGCTCGTGGGCGTGATCGGGCCGTGGAACTTCCCGATCGCGAACTCGTTCGGAGACTGCATCCCGGCCCTGATGGCCGGCAACAGCGTGATCCTCAAGCCAAGCGAGGTGACGCCGCTGAGCTCGCTGCTGATCGCCGAGATGCTGCACGAATGCGGCTTGCCCGAACACGTCTTTTCGGTCGCCACCGGGGATGGCTCGACGGGGGCGGCGCTGATCGGAGAGGTCGATTGCCTGATGTTCACGGGCTCGGTGGCCACTGGTCGGGCGGTGATGAAGGCCGCCGCCGAGGCGCTGATCCCCTGTTATCTCGAGCTCGGCGGCAAGGACCCGATGATCGTGTGTGCGGACGCAAATCTCGATCGGGCCGCCAACGCAGCAACGTTCTACTCGATGAACAACGCCGGCCAGGTCTGCATCTCGGTCGAGCGCTGCTACGTCGAGGCGCCGGTCCATGACCAGTTCGTGGAGAAGGTGGCCGAAAACGTGCGCGGCCTACGCCAGGGTACGCCCACCGGCGTCGGTGCCGTCGATGTTGGCGCGGTGACCTTTCCGCCCCAGCTCGAGATCGTCGACGACCACGTGAAAGACGCGGTCCAGAAGGGCGCCAAGGTCCTGACCGGCGGGCACCCGGCTTCCGGTCCGGGACACTTCTACGAGCCAACCGTGCTGGTCGATGTCGACCACTCGATGAAGTGCATGCGCGAGGAGACATTCGGACCGACGCTGCCGATCATGAGGATCTCCGACGCGGAGGAGGGCGTGCGGCTGGCAAACGACTCGCCCTACGGTCTGCAGGCGAGCGTGTGGACCAGCGACGTGGAACGTGGCGAAGCCCTGGCCCGGCGGATCCAGGCCGGCGTGGTGTGCGTCAACGACGCGCAGATCAACTACAGCGCTTTGAACCTGCCTATGGGCGGCTGGAAGGCTTCGGGGCTCGGCACCCGCCACGGCGCGAACGGGATCCGCAAGTACACCAAGACGCAGTCGCTGCTGGTGACCCGCCACGCGCTCAAGCGCGAGCCGTTCATGTTCCCCTACACGCCTGGCCAGACAAGGCTGCTGAGGCGCTTCTTCAAGCTGTTCTACGGTCGCGGCTCGCGCGACTGACCGCGACTAGCGGCGGTTCACGCACGCCGGGATCCCCAGCGATCGCCAGGCGGCGTTCGTGCGGTCCTGCAGCGGCGTGAGCCGTTGCTCCAGGGTCTTGATCGCCACGACCGGGTCGTTGTCGGCGCGCAGCCCCTTGAGCGTGAAGCGCAGGGCGGCGAGCTCGGCGGCGGTCCCGTCGACGGCGCGGCCGAACGTGCCGTCTCCGTGCAGCGCGCGCAGCTGGGCGACCTCCGGAGCGATGGCCGCGATCCCCCGGCTCAGGAACTGAGGACCGCGATGGGGCGAGGAGGGCATCGCGATCGTGTTCGTTCGCCGGGCGGCGACGGTGCAGATATGGGTTGCCCGGTTTCGCAGCTGGGCCGAGCTCAGCGAGTTGTTTCCGCAGCCCGTGAACGCCAGCGGCGCCAGCACCGGCAACGCTGCGCGCAGGGCCCAGGTCGCGGTCCGACTCATCGCAGGTCCACCGCCAGCAGGCGCTCGAGCTCGGCGATCGTCTGCTCGCTGTCACGGTGCAGGACGGTGGCCATTCCCAGCTCGGCAGCCGGCTTGAGGTTGAACGGCAGGTCGTCGACGAACACGCACTGACCCGGGTCGAGCCCGATCCGCTGGGCGGCGAGCGCATAGATGTCGGCGGTCGGCTTGCGGATCCCGACCTCGCCCGAGATCACCACTCCGTCAAACAGCTCCGCGAGCAGCGCCCGGTCGTAGCGCCGCGTCCCCCAGGAGTTCGAGACCAGGCCAGTCATGACTCCGGCGCTGCGGGCCTTGCGCACCGCCGCGTGCATCGGCTCGTCGAGCCGTGCGCCGGCGAACATCCGGTCAATCAAACCGGGCGCCGCAACGCCGAGGATCGCCGCATAACGGCTCTCGAACTGCTTCTCGGGCAGGGCCCCGGTCTCCAGCTCGATCAGCAGCTCCCGGCTCGCGGAATCGCCGCGGAACTGATTGGCGATCGTGTCTGGCGCGAGACCCTCGCGCTCGCAGAAGGCCGAGAACGTGGCGAACACGCTCGAGGTCATCACCCCGCCCCAGTCGACCAGCAGGCCGTGGTACTGGGAGCCGTTGCCCTCGTTGCGCGCGGAGCCCGCGGACCCGCTAAAAGCCATTGCGCGTGATCTCCAGCGATCGTCGGGCCAGCTCAACGACGCCGTCACCGAACGACTTCAGATAGGGGTCGTCGGTCGAGCCCGAGATCGCGCGCTTGTAGTTGCCCTCCATGAACGCCACCGCTTTCCAGAGCGCCAGCGCCACGTACCAGTCGAGGTCTCCGACCGAGCGTCCGGAACGCTGCTCGTAGAGCGACACCAACTCCCGCCGGGTGGGGAATCCGGGCAGCACGGTCACGCTCTGGAGGTTGAACTTGGAGTCCTCGGGGTCGTCGGCCTGTCGCCAGTGCATCATCATGTAGCCGACGTCGGCGAGCGGATCGCCGATGGTGGCCATCTCCCAGTCGAAGATCGCCACCAGCCGGGCAGGGGCGCCGTGGGCGAACATCGTGTTGCCCAGTCGGTAGTCGCCGTGCACGATCGTGGCGGGGGGCGACTGCGGGATGTTCGCGGCCAGCCACTGCGAGACCTGCTCGAACTCGGGGATCTCACGGGTCTTGTTGAACTCCCAGATCCCGTTGAAGCGTCGCAACTGACGCTCGAGGTAGCCGGTCGGCTTCCCGAACCCCAGCAGCCCGAGCGCCGTCCAGTCCACCTCGTGCAGCTCCACCAGCGCCGCGACCAGCTCCGCGGCCGTCCGGCGCCGCTGCTCGGGATCGTCGAGCGGCGGCGGCATGGTGTTGGTGATGACCTCGCCTTGCATCTCCTCCATCACGTAGAAGGGGGCGCCGATCACGCCCACGTCATCGCACACCGCCAGCACCTTCGGCGCTCGCACCGCGGTGTCCCGCAGAGCCGTTAGCACGCGCGCCTCGCGCAGCACGTCATGCGCGCTGGGCGGCAGCGGGCCCCGGGGCGGACGGCGCAGCACGACCCCCGTCGACAGCGAGTAGGTGACGTTCGAATGACCCTCGCCGAACGGCGTCGCAGCCAGGTCCGGGGGCGCCTGCAGCCCGGCGGCGGCGAGGAACTCGCGCAGCGGGCCGAGCACGAGCAGCGGCTCGCGGTCGTTGGCGGCTCCCTGCTCGTGGGTCTCGACGATGTCGTCGGGTGCGGCGGCGACCTTCATTGCAGGTCGCGGAGCCTAGTGGGTCGACTGGAACGTTTCCGGGAGCCCCACTAGCGCCGGGCGCTGTTGCGATCGCAGCCGTCAGGCAGCCTACCGCCGGCCGCTCCTGCGATCGGACCGGTCAGGCAGCGATCGGGAGCTGCGGCGCGACCTCACGGTCAAAGCGCCAGCCGAGCAGCTGCGAGCGGTCGCCGGCGAGCCCCACGACAGTGGCCCCCGTCAGCCGCTCGATCGCGGCCATCAGCTCAGCGAGGCGGCTCCGCAGCGCTTCGCCCTCGCGGGAGTCGTCAGCCACGAGTCCGGCATCGCTGCCCTCCACCAGCACCGTGACGCGGTCCGGGTGGTAGGCCGCGATCTCCGCCATGACCTCGGCGTCCCGATCAGTGGGTCCGACGATCGCCAGTAGGTCGCTCATGGCCGCCAGCATTGTTCGCCAGCGTAAAGCGATCCTGAAGACGATCGAACAAGTGGCGATGAGTAGCCTCATTTGCAGCACGATGCCCGAGTTACCCGAAGTCGAGATCACCGCCCGCCTGATTGGAGCCGCGGCCGCTGGGAAGCGGATCGAATCGGCACTGGCGCCGGGCGTGAACGCCCTGCGGACCTATGACCCGCCGCTGTCGGCGATCGAGGGATCGCAGATCTCGGGGGTGACCCGGCGCGGGAAGCTGTTCGCGGTCGAGCTCGAGGATGACCTGACGCTGTTGATCCACCTGATGTCGGCTGGCCGGCTGCAGTTGTTCGACGGGCGCGCCTCGCTGCGGGACCGGACCTCCCGCCTGCTCGTGCGTCTGGACGACGGACGCGAGCTGCGGCTAAGAGAATTCGGCACCAAGCAGGCCGCCTGGGTGAAGCTGCTGCGCCAGGGAGATCTCGAGGCGGAGGAGACGCTGGCCACGCTGGGGCCGGAGGCGTGGCCCGATCCACCATCGCTGCAGCCGCTGCTCGACGCCCCGCGCCCTCTGCACGGGATGCTGCGCGATCAGCGCGTGCTGGCGGGCATCGGGCGCTCCTGGGTCGACGAGATCCTGCACGCGGCGAAACTGTCTCCGTTCAAGCGGGGGTCGGAGCTGTCAGACGAGGAGGCATCGAGTCTGCGGCAGGCGATCATCACCAAGCTCGGGGACGCGATCGCCCATTACCAGCAGACGATCGCGCTCCCGATCCCCGACAAGCTGCCGATGCCGCTGACGGTGCACCGCCGCAACGGCGAGCCATGTCCCCGCTGCGGCGACACGCTCGAGGCCGTCTTCTACGAGGACTATGTGATGTGCTACTGCCCGACCTGCCAGACCGACGGCAAGCTGCTCAAGGACCGGCGGCTTTCGCGCTTGCTCAAGTAGGGTTCGAAACCGATGGCACCGCAGCCCGGAGACCTCGCGCCCGACTTCACGCTTGCCGACCAGGAGGGCAACCCGGTGTCGCTGTCGAGCCTGCAGGGCAAGACGGTCGTCCTCTACTTCTATCCCAAGGCCGACACGCCGGGGTGCACCACCCAGGCCTGCGGCGTCAGAGACCACCGGCCCGACTACGAGCAGGCCGGAGCAGTGGTGCTGGGCGTCTCGCCCGATCCGGTCAAGAGCGTGTCGAAGTTCGACCGCAAGTACGGGCTCGGCTTCCCGCTGCTGGCCGATGAGCAGCACGAGGTCGCCGAGGCGTACGGCGTGTGGGTGCAGAAGTCACGGTACGGGCGCACGTACATGGGCAACGAGCGCACCACGTTCGTGATCGGGCCCGACGGGGTGATCAGGGACGTGTTCCGCCAGGTCAAGCCCGCCGAGCACGATGAGTTGGTGCTCGAGGCGCTGGGCGGCGCTTAGGCGCAGGTCACACCGGCGCTGGCCGGCGCTTACGCGCAGGTCTCACCGGTGCTCGGCCGGCGCTTACGCGCAGGTCTCACCGGCGCTGGCCGGAGCTTGGGGCGCGGGTCTTACCGGGGGGCGCTGCGCGGTCCTACTGCAGACCCTCGCGCGCCTCGCGCACGAGCGTCACTGCCTCAGGGAAGATCACCGCCATCACCGAGCGCATCTGCTCGGCCTGCTGCTCGGTGGTTCCCTGGATGTTTGCCCGGTTCATCGCCGCAACCGTCAGGTCGACCGCAAGCTTGATTGCGTTGTCGGCCCACGCGATCCGCTGCGCGCCCTGCATCTGCTCGGCGAATTCGCCCAGCCGGCGCTGCAGATCGTCGGGATCGCCGAACAAACCGCCGAAGCCGCTTCCTTCCATGTACTCAATGGTAGCTCGCGGCGATCGTGTGCTCGCATTTACCTCATCAATCCGCTGCGCGATCAACGTCCCGTCCGCGGATGACCACTACCATTGCACCCCCGATGGACCCCGAGCAGCAGCTGCAATACGAGGCGCGTGTACGCATGCGCCGCGCGGCCGTGGCCGTCCTCGCAGCCATCCTGATAGTGGTTGCGGCGGCGCTGCAGCTCACCGGGCCACACACCAAGGTCGACGAGCTGACGATCGACCTGATCTACGCCAACAAGCGCTTCCCGCTCGATCTGATCGCCGCGGTCATCAACGGGCTGGGATCGCTGGCCATCGCCTGGACGCTGAACTACCTGTACGTCTGCTCGCGGGCCCGCGGCGACCAGGTGAAGCCGTACGTGAGGGTGGTCGCGATCGTCGGGGGCGTGCTGTCGGCGATCACCGCGGTGGTGTACGCGATCGTGATCGCGATCCAGGTGCACAAGTTCGTCACCACCGGGACCCAGACCTACGACGAGGCCCATCGCCTCACCAGCGGCGGCGGTCTGCTGGCGCTGCAGTTACTCGGGCAGGGCGCGGCCCTGCTGCTGGCGGCCGGGTTCGTGCTCGTAGCGCTGAACGCGATGCGCCAGGGCCTGCTGACCCGGTTCATGGGCTACCTGGGGGCCTTCGCCGGAGTGCTCGTGCTGTTCCAGATCACGCAGATCCCCGTCGTCCAGGGCTTCTGGCTGGCGGCGCTCGCGTATCTGATCTCCGGACGGTGGCCGACAGGGCTGCCCCCGGCGTGGCGCTCGGGCCGCGCCGAGCCGTGGCCGTCGTCGTCTGAGATGCGGGCGCGGCGCATGGGCCAAGCCGGGGCGGCCGGCGGGCGAGGTCAGTCGCGTCCGGCCAAACCATCACGCAAGCCCGCCCCCAAACCTCAGCCCCAGCCGGCGGGCGCTCCCGCTCAGGTTCCCGCTCGCACCCGCGCGAGCACCCCCAAACGTAAGCGCAAGCGGCGCAACTAGCTCGGCGCAACCAGGCGAGCGGTCGCCGCTCGTCGTGGTTTGAGCACCGCTCGGCGCCGCACGGCGACCGTTCAGCGATCCGTGCTTGCGGGGTTGGCCTGCGCGTTGAAGCCTGCACGCCGTCCCGCAAACGTCCAATCAGGAGGAGACACATGGAAGCAAGTCGTTTGCCACGGGAAGCAGACGTCGCGCCTGCCACCGAGGACCCCACCGCCGGCGTGACAGCCGGTTGGACACCGGCGGATCCGGGGCCGCTTGGGTTGGCGGGGTTCGCGCTGACCACGTTCGTGCTCAGCATGATCAACGCCAACCTCGTGGGCGGAGGAGCACTCACCACGGCAGGAATTGTGGCACCGCTGGCGTTCGCGTACGGCGGCATCGCGCAGTTCACCGCCGGCGTGTGGGAGTTCCGGACCGGGAACACGTTCGGTGCCGTGGCGTTCTGCTCTTTCGGCATGTTCTGGTTCTCGCTCTACCTGCTGTTGCACGTCACGATCGGGGCGATCCCCAAAACCGAGATATTCAGCGCGTTGGGGCTGTACCTGTGGGCGTGGGGGATCTTCACCGCCTACATGTTCGTGGCCTCGCTGAGAACCACGGTCGGCGTGGCGGCTGTGTTCCTGCTGCTCGCGATCACGTTCATCGTGCTCGGGATCGGCAACTCGGCGCTGGCGGGCACGCACAGCCTGACCAACAGCACGATCAAACTGGGCGGATACCTCGGTCTCGCCACCGCGATCGTTGCCTGGTACGTCTCGTTTGCCGCGGTCGTAAACTCGACGTTCGGAAGGACGGTCATGCCGGTCTTCCCGTTGTCGCGCTGACAAAAGCCATATTGCCCGGCTGGGTGGGGTACAACTAGAAGACACACAGCCGCGCACTTCGCGGCCAGCCTGGGCGCCGGCAATGCCGCCGGCGCCCATAGCTGACTGGTGCGACGCCAGGTTCCTAACAAGGAGAGGCTTCAAATGGCAGACACGGCATCGACTGAGGCGGGCGGTGGGACGCTCGAGCAGCAGCTCGACGAGATGCTCGATATCGAGACCTTCGATCCCCCGGAGGCCTTCCGCGAGCACGCGCTGCTGAATGACCCGGCGATCTATGAGGAGGCGGAGCGAGACTGGAAGGGCTGGTGGATCAAGGAGGCCAAGGAGCTGCACTGGTTCAAGGAGCCCACGCAGGACCTGGACGACTCCAACCCGCCGTTTTACAAGTGGTTCTCCGACGGCACCATCAACGCCTCCTACAACTGCCTTGACCGCCATGTGGAGGCCGGCAACGGCGACCGGGTCGCGTTCCACTGGCGCGGCGAGGAGGGCGAGGAGCGGGAGATCACCTACGCAGACCTCCACCGTGACGTGCAGCGGTTCGCCAACGCGCTGAAGGGGCTGGGGATCGAGAAGGGCGACATCGTCGGCATCTATCTGCCGATGATCCCCGAGGTAGTGGTGGCCATGCTGGCGTGCGCGCGGATCGGGGCGCCGCACAACGTGGTCTTCGGGGGCTTCTCGGCTGACTCGGTCAAGGAGCGGATGGAGGTCTCGCAGGCCAAGGCGCTGATCACCGTCGATGGCGCCCGCCGCAAGGGCAAGACGGCGCCGATCAAGCAGCAGGTGGACGCCGTGATGGCCGACCTGGACTCGCTCCAGCACATCGTCGTGGTCAAGCACACCGACGCCGACTGCGAGATGAAGGACGGCCGGGACCTGTGGTTTGCACGAGCTCATGGAGCAGGCCGACGCCGAGTGCCTTGCCGAGGAGCTCGAGGCCGAGCACCCGCTGTACGTGCTCTACACGAGCGGCTCGACCGCCAAGCCCAAGGGCGTGGTTCACACGACCGGCGGCTACCTGGCCGGGGTGGCATCCACCCACCGCTACGTGTTCGACCTCAAGCCCGAGGAGGATGTCTACTGGTGCTCGGCCGACGTCGGCTGGGTTACCGGACACTCCTACATCGTCTACGGGCCGCTGACCAATGGGGCCACCAGCGTCATGTACGAGGGCGCCCCCGACTACCCGCACAAGGGGATCTGGTGGGAGCTGTGCGAGCGCTACAAGGTGAGCCTGTTCTACACCGCGCCGACGGCGATCCGCGCCTGCATGAAATGGGGTGTCGAGCACGTGGAGAAGTTCAACCTCGATTCGCTCCGACTGTTAGGGCACCGTCGGCGAGCCGATCAACCCCAAGGCGTGGCTCTGGTACCACAAGGTGGTCGGCGGCGAGCGGTGCCCGGTCGTCGACACCTGGTGGCAGACCGAGACGGGCTGCATCATGATCACGCCGCTGCCGGGGATCGTGTCGACCAAGCCCGGCTCGGCCACCCGGCCGTTTCCCGGGATCGCCGCCGACGTCGTCGACGAGCGCGAGGGTAAACCACTCGACTCGGGGCAGGGCCTGCTGGTCTTGACGCGCCCCTGGCCGTCGATGCTGCGCACGCTTTACAGGGAGGACGATCGCTTCGTCGAGACGTACTTCTCGAGGTTCGGTAAGGAGACCTACCTCGTAGGTGACGCCGCTCGTAAGGACGAGGACGGCTATTTCTGGATCATCGGGCGGATCGACGACGTGGTCAACGTCTCCGGGCACAGGCTCTCGACGGCCGAGGTCGAGTCGGCGATCGTCTCCCATCAGCAGGTGGCCGAAGCGGCGGTGATTGGCCAGGTCGACGAGGACACCGGTCAGGCGATCTGCGCATTCGTCACCCTGCAGGGCGATCAGGACGGCTCAGACCAGCTGGTCGAGGAGATCCGCACGTGCGTCGCGGACCGCATCGGCAAGTTCGCGCGGCCCCGGAGGATCATCTGGGCCGACGACCTGCCCAAGACCCGCTCGGGCAAGATCATGCGCCGCCTGCTGCGCGACATCGCCGAGGGCCGCGCGCTCGGCGACGTGACTACGCTGCGCGACCCCGACGTGATGGGGCAGCTGGAAGGCAAGATCAAGGAAGAGCAGTCCGCCGAGGAATAGCGTAGGCCTCTATCCGCCGCACACCAGCCGGGCTCGGGCTCAGACGCTGAGGCGTCGCCCGAGCTCGGTGGTCTGCCGGCGCGAGACCGGAATCGTCTGGCCGTCTGAGAACACCAGCTCGGCGGTGCCGCCGATCAACGGGCGCAGCTCGGTGGCGCTGTGCAGGTTGGCGACGTACTGCCGGTGGACGCGGACAAACCCGAACGGCTCCCAGCGCCGTTCGATGTCCGCCAGCGTCGCGCGCAGCAGGTAGCGACCCTCGGCGGTCACCACGCGGACGAAGTCCCCGTAGGACTGCACGAACTCGATCGAGGCGCGCGACAGCAACCTGGTCGAGCCGCCGTGAAGGCTGGCCACGGCGATCGTCTCGTCGTCCGATGGCGACGGCACCGCGCGGGCGGAGCGGCGTTCGGACGGCGCCGAGGCCGTCTCGATCGCGGCTGCCACCCGCTCCACCGCCTCCTCGAGGCGACGCCGGGCGACCGGCTTTCGCAGGTAGTCGAGCGCGTGCAGCTCAAACGCATCGACCGCGGCGCTGTCATATGCACTCACGAACACCAGCTGCGGCGGCGAAGCGAAGCGCCGCAGCACGCGCGCGAGCTCCAGACCGTCGAGGTCCGGCATGCGGACGTCGAGGAAGATTGCGTCGAAGCCCTGCCTGGTGATCTTGGCCAGCGCCTCGCGGCCGCTGAACGCGCACTCCACCTCGCCCACGAGCGGCGAGCCGCGCAAAAGGCGCGCGAGATCCTCGAGCTGCGTGCGCTCGTCGTCGACGGCGAGCACGACCAGGCGGCCCGATTTCACTCAGCGGCTCCCGGCCGCGAGCGCGAGCGGTGCTGCGCTGCGATCGCCGGCGAGGTTCGGAACCGTGAGCACCACGGTGGTTCCGCGGCCCGGCTCCGACTCGATCCGCAGCCCGTACTGCTCACCGAAGGTCGCCCGCAGGCGCGCGTCGACGTTGCTGAGCCCGATTCCGCCGCCACCGCCCGCCAGCAGCGCGGGGACGCGCTCGGGATCGATCCCGCCGCCGTCATCTGAGACCCGCAGCTCCATGTCGCCGCCGGCGATGTGGGCCTCGATCTCGATCCGGCCGCTGTTGCCGCCCAGCTCGACGCCATGTCGAACCGCGTTCTCAACCAGCGGTTGGATTGAAAGCGTGGGCACCACGGCTGCCCGGGTGTCCTCCGGGACGTCGAAGCTCACGTGCAGCCGGTTGGGGAACCGAGCCTGCTCGAGGCGGAGGTAGCGCTCGACGTGGTCGAACTCTTCAGCGAGCGTCACGTAGGGGCGGCCGTCGCGGAACAGATAGCGGGTGAACTCGGCGAAATCGATCAGCAGCTCGCGCGCCTCCTCGGGCCGAGCATGGATGTCCCCGGCCACGGCTGCCAGCGCGTTGTAGATGAAATGCGGCGAGATCTGCGCCCGCAGCGCTCGCAGCTCGGCCTGCGCCAGACGTTCCTCCTGCTCGCGCATGACGGACAGCTCGAGCTGCGCGGAGACCAGGCTTGCGGCCTCCTGCACCACGCGCAGCTCGCTGCCGCGAGGCCGTCCGGTCGCGCGGTAGAACGCGATCAGGGTCCCGGCCCGGCGACCCTGGACGGTCAGCGGTGCGAGCACCGCCGAGCGCAGCGGACAGGTGGGATCCGACGAGACCAGCCGCGGGACGACATGCAGGCGGTCGTCGGGCGTGCGCTCAAGCAGCCGGGACAGCAGGTCGCCCGGACGCACCTGCTCGCGTCCCTCACCCTCGATCGCCAGCACGGTGTGCAGGTCGGCGAGCGCTACTGCCGCGGCGCCGGTGAGGGCGAGCAGGTGCGGCACGGCATTGGCCGCCGAGCGCGAGTGAAGCCCGCGGCGCAGGTGAGGCAGCGTCGACGTCGCGGCGTGCAGCGCCGACTGCATTCCGATCGCCTCCGGTGTGCGGCTGGCGTGCGGCGCCCGCAAGGCAACCCAGGCCACCGCCACCGCGGCGACCACGCAAGCCCCGACAAGAATGCCGAGTGCAAGGTTCATCGAAACAGGGCAAAGCCTACCCTGCACTCGATTGCATACGTCATGATTCGTTTCATGAGCACAATCGCTTCTTCCTATGAGCAGGCCTGCGCGGAGCACCGTTGGGAGGTGCCCGAGCGCTACAACATCGCCACCGACGTCTGCGACCGGCATCCCCGTGACAAGCCCGCGATGATTCATGAGGACTTCGCGGGAAACGTCCGCCGACTGAACTGGGGGGAGCTTCAGGACATCTCCAACCGGTTTGCCAACGTGCTGGTGGCCCACGGGGTGGAGAAGGGTGACCGGGTGGCAATGCTGCTGCCGCCAACCCCGGAGACCGCGGCGGCGTTCTTCGGAACCTGGAAGACGGGGGCGATCCTGCTGTCGATGTCAGTGCTGTACGGCGACGAGGGAATCCGTCACCGCCTGACGGATTCGGCCGCCAAGGTGCTGGTGACCGATCAAGCCAACGCCGACCGGTTGGAGCGCTCGCTGGTCGAGCACCTGCTGATCCTCGACGACGAACTGCTCAGCGGCGGCTCGACGTCGTTCAACGCCCTCGACACGTCGTCGGAGGATCCGGCGCAGCTTTACTACTCGTCGGGCACCACCGGGCTGGCGAAGGGAATCCTGCACGCGCACCGCTACCTGCTGGCCCACGAGGAGTTCGTCTACTGCCACGACGTGCGCGACGGAGAGCTGTTTCACGGCATGGGCGAGTGGGCGTGGGCGGCAGGAATCGCGCCGTTGCTAGGGCCGTGGCGCTACGGAGCGGTGCAGGCCGTGTACCAGCGCGAGGGCGGGTTCGATCCACACAAGCAGCTGGCGTTTCTGTCCAGGCACCAGGTGACGAACGTGTTCGGGACCCCGACCGCGATCCGTTCGATGATGTCGATCACCGATGCCGGAACGCGCTATCCCCAGCAATTCCGGATCGTCTGCTCGGCCGGCGAGCCGCTGAACCCCGAGGCGATCCGCTGGTTTCGCGAGCAGTACGGGGTCACCGTGCTCGACTTCTACGGCCTGACCGAGTCCTATCCGCTGTGCGCCAACTTCCCGTTCATGGAGGTTCGCGAGGGATCGATGGGCAAGCCGATGCCGGGCTGGGACGTGGCGATCCTCGACGAGGACGAGCGACCGGTGAAATCGGGCGAGCGGGGAGAGATATGCCTTCGCGCCCGCTCAAATCCGCACTACCCGCTGGGCTACTGGAACAGGCCGCCGGAGGACACCGAGGAGGTGTTCGGCGGCGAATGGTTCCACACCAAGGACGCCGCCGCAGCCGACGAGGACGGCTACTACTGGTACGAGGGCCGGGCCGACGACGTGATCATCTCGGCGGGCTACCGGATCGGCCCGTTCGAGGTCGAGTCCGCCTGCCTCGAGCATCCCGCGGTCGCCGAGGCCGCCGCCGTCGCGGTCCCCGACGAGCGACGCGGGAACATCGTCAAGGCGTTTGTCGATCCCGGCCGCCGGGCAGCGAGCCGAGTGAAGCTCTGGCCGAGGAGATCAAGGCCTTCGTGCGCGACCACCTGTCGGCGTATGCCTACCCCCGGCAGATCGAGTTCGTCACTGATCTGCCCAAGACGCTGACCGGGAAGATCAGGCGCATCGAGCTGCGCCAGCGCGAGCAGTCGCGCGTCTAGCGCCGGCGTTCTAGGTTGGCCTGGCGGCGGCGCGCGCATGCGAGCGCATCTCGGCGAGGATCCGCTCGAGCCGCGGCTCGGTGTCCGAGTCGATGTGGGTCATCGCGCCGGCCACCGCCGGGTGCACGGCGGCGATCTGGGCGTGCATCTCGTGCGCCACGGCGCGGTAGCTCGGGTGACCCTCGCGCCCGGAGCGCAGCTCGATCAGTTGCATCGCCTCGCGGGCGTTGAGGTCGAGGATGAACCGCAGCCGGTAGCCGAGGCACAGCGCGTACGGCGCCGCGGTCGTCAGCCCCGTTTGCACGAGCCGTTCGTATTCGAGTCGCGAGACCTCGAGCCCGCGGCGGTACGGCTGCCCCACGCCGGCCAGATCGACCTGCTCGGGCACGCCGGCGCCCAGGTCGGGCCCCAGCCTCTGCCACTGGACGGTCAGCATCCGGTGGCGCTGCAGGTCCCTGAAGGCGCCGTAGTCGGCCACGATCTCGAAGCGGTAGCGCAGCACCTCGAACCCGCGCCCGGGCCGGTGGCGGCGGTTGGAGCGTTCACCTACGAGCTCGGCCAGCAGCTGCGCCCGCTCTGCGTCGTCCAGCGCCCGGACGGCCTCCCGGATGCCGAGCTCGGAGGTCGCGGCGGATTCGAACAGCAGCGCGGCGAGTAGATCCTCCTCGTCGCCGTGGACGTCGATCAGCCGCACCGACGGACCCGGCTCGCCCTCGTCATCCTGGGCCTCGGACAAGCCGAGCCGCGCGGCCCAGTGGGTTGCGGCCCGTGTGCGGCTCTCCAGGTAGGAGATCCACGCCCCGCCGCGGTCGGGTCGCGGCACGCGAGCGACGAAGCTCGGGATCACCGCCTGGACCTCCTCGAGGATCATCCTCCCGTAGGCCTGCGCCTCGGGGAGCGGGTTTGAGAGCAGGTGCAGGATCAGCTGCTCGTAGGTCTGGCCGCTGGCGTAGATGCCCATGTGGGACAGCGAGCTCGCGGGGAGCAAGCCCCGCAGGAGGTCCAGCGCCTTGGCCTTGATCGCCCGTGAGTGGGCCGCCGGGGGCTCGTCGGGCGCGCGGGGATACTCCGCCTCCGCCCAGGCCATCACGCGCGGAAGCGCGGCCGCGTAGATCTCAAACAGCTGGTCCATCGCCGCGGCGTAGGCGGGGCCGAGCTCGGGGTCGCGGTAGTACCGGTAGCCGCCGGGTGGCACCGGCAGCGGCGCGTCATAGGCGATATAGCGGGTCGACTGCTCGAGATAGGCGGCCAGTCGCGGGCGCTGGAGCACCTTGGTGAGCACGTTTGAGACCCACTCGCAGGCCAGGTGCGCGCCGCCGAGCTGCGCCACGGAGTCGTCGCCGTAACCGACGAAGATCCGCTCGTAGAGCTGCGCCGCTCGGGCGCCCTCGACGGAATCGCTGGGCGCCGGCGCCGGCGGGAGGTCGCCGGCGAACTCGTCGAGCAGCAGCCGCCGCAGGGTGCCCGGATAGCGGGAGTAACGGGCGAACAGCGCTCCTTTGAGCGTCTCGGGCAGGTTCGTGAGCGCGAACACGGGCCGGTCGAGGTTCGTGCAGTAGGCGCTCAGCAGCGCCTGCTCGTCTGCTGTGAAGCTCTCGACCGGGTACTGCACGGGCGGTCGATCGTAGCGGCGGCCGCGGCTGGCCCGACGGCGCGCCGCGATCCTTCCCCCTCCGCCTCCAGGCTATGATGGCCGCGATACGCATGCGTACCACGGTTCCCGAACACTTCGACGTGCTGATCGTGGGCGCGGGCCTCTCAGGGATCGGTGCTGCCTGCCACCTCAGGCGACGCTGCCCGGATAAGACGTTCGCGATCCTCGAGGCCCGCGACTCGATCGGCGGCACCTGGGACCTGTTCCGCTATCCGGGAATCCGCTCGGACTCCGACATGCACACGATGGGGTACTCGTTCCGGCCCTGGGAGGCGCCCAAGGCGATCGCCGACGGCCCGTCGATTCTGAGCTACATCAAGGAGACCGCCGACGAGTACGGCGTCACCGACAAGGTGCGCGTTGGCCACCGGGTCATCAGCGCCGAGTGGTCGAGCGCGAACGTGTGCTGGAACGTGGTCGCCGAGCGCACAGACACCGGCGAGACTGTCGAGCTCAGTGCCGGCTTCTTGTTCTTCTGCAGCGGCTACTACCGCTATGACCAGGCCTACGCGCCGGAGCTTCCGGGCGCCGCAAGCTTCCAGGGACAGATCATCCACCCGCAGAGTTGGCCCGAGGACCTCGACTATGCGGGTCAAGCGGGTGGTGGTGATCGGCAGCGGCGCGACGGCCGTGACGATCGTGCCGACGATGGCCGGCACCGCGGCGCACGTGACCATGCTCCAGCGCTCGCCGAGCTACGTGATCGCGCTGCCCGCGCATGACTCGCTGGCGGTCGCCCTACGGCGCGTGCTGCCGCCGATGGCCGCCTACCAGGCGGTGCGCGTCAAGAACGTGGCGCTGATGACGCTCACCTACCAGCTCAGCCGCCGCCGGCCGCAGTTCGTCAAGGCGCTGATCCGCAAGGGTCTGGAGCGTCAGCTGCCCGCCGACTTCGAAATCGACAAGCACTTCAAGCCGACCTACAACCCCTGGGACCAGCGCCTGTGCGTATGTCCCGACGGCGACCTGTTCCGGGCGCTCAGCGCCGGCACCGCGTCGGTGGTGACGGACGGGATCCGCACGCTGACCGAGCGCGGGATCGAGCTCGAGAGCGGAGCCGAGTTGGAGGCCGACCTGATCGTGACCGCAACGGGTCTGAACCTGGTCGCGCTGGGCGGGATCGAAATTGTGGTCGACGGCGAGGTGCTGGACCTCCCGCGCCAGACCGTCTACAAGGGGACGATGCTCAGCGGCGTCCCCAACGCGGCGATGGCGATCGGCTACACCAACGCCTCCTGGACGCTGAAGTGCGACCTCGCGTGCGAGTACGTCTGCCGGCTGCTGCACCACATGGACGCCCACGGCTACCGCCAGGTGGTGGCCGTGCAGGAGGATCCCTCGATCACCTCCGAGCCGCTCCTCAACCTGACCTCGGGCTACGTGCTGCGGTCAGTCGACCGCTTCCCGCGCCAGGGTTCCAAGCGGCCCTGGCGCATGTACCAGAACTACGCGCTGGATGTGATGGCGCTCAGGCTGGGCGAGCTCGAGGACGGCGTGCTGCGCTTCTCGCGTGCGGGCGTCGCCGCCGAGCCGGTGCCGGTGCGGGCGGCGGCCTGAGCCGGGTTCGGTTCGCGGGGCGGGTCAGCCTGCGGTGCGCGCGGATGGTCCGCGGTCAGCCTGCGGTGCGCGCGGATGGTCCGCGGTCAGCCTGCGCTGCGCGGATTGCCGGTCGACTGAGAGCCCTCGCCGGATTCCCCGCCGGAGCCCTCCTCGCCACCGCCGCTGCGGCCCGCGTCTGACGTTTGACGCCGCTCCTCGCCGTGACCGTGGCCGGGCTCGGCCTCCTCTCGGTTCTGGTTCGACACGGAGGCCGGGGGATCGTCGTGTCTGGGCTTGTCGTCCATGGTTGTGCTGCTTCCCCGCCGATGGCGCTCCCAAACCGGGGGTCTAGGAACGCTTGAGTCCGTAGCGGACTCATCGGTTCCGAAGGTCCGTCAGAAGATGGTGATCAGGGCGCGCCCGGCGTGCGCAGCGAAGTTGAACAGCGGCGACGGGAAGATCCCGAAGAACACGCTCGCCGCGCCGAACACGAGCGCCACGAGGGTCGCCGGTTCGAACGGGCTGGGCCGCGCCGGAGCGGACCCGGGCGCGCCGTCTGTGACTGCCCCGAGCGCGTCGGCTTCGGGCGAGCCCCCCGCGATCGGCGCCAGGCCACCTGCGCCAGCCCCCTCGGTGGCGGGAATCGGGATCGGCGCCGGCCTGCTCATCCACACCGCGGCGACCACCCGCAGGTAGTAGCCGAGCGAGACCATCGAGCCGATCACCAACACGATCGCGAGCCAGGTGTAGTGGCCGTTGACCAGCGCGTGGATGAGCTGGAACTTGCCGATGAAACCGACGGTGCCCGGAATCCCCGCCAACGACAGCATCGCGATCGTCATCGGCCACGCCAGCCACGGGTTGCGGGCGCCGAGGCCGGAGATGCCTAGCATGCTGTCCCCGTCGGTGCGCTCGCGCTGTTGGGCGACGATGACCGCGAACGCAGCGATGTTCATGAACAGATACACCATTAAATAGAGCACGGTGGCCTCGACACCCAACCGGGTTGCGACGACCACCCCCCCGAGCATGTATCCCGCCTGGGCCACGCCCGAATAGCCGAGCATCCGCTTGAGCGACGACTGCCCGAGTGCGCCGACGTTGCCGACCACGATCGTGATCGCCGCGATCGTCGCAAAGGCCGGAGCCCAGGTGCCGTGGGCAGAGATCACCGCGACGTCGAAGAAGCGGATGATCACCCCGAGCGCCGCCGCCTTGGTGGCCGTGGCCATGAAACCGGTGATCGGCGTCGGGGCCCCCTCGTAGACGTCCGGCGTCCACTGATGAAACGGCGCCACCGAGGCCTTGAACGCGAATCCCACGATCACCAGCGCCAGTCCGGTCAGCATCATCGGGTCGCCGAGCAGCCCGCCCGCGATCCGCCCGGCGGTGATCGCGTGGGCGATCCCCGCAAAGCCGGTCTGCCCCGTCGCCCCGTAGATCAGCGCCAGCCCGTAGGCCAGCGTCGCCGAACCCACGGAGCCGATCACCAGGTACTTCAGTCCCGACTCGAGCGAGCCCTCGCGCCGGAACTCGGATGCGCACAGGATGTACAGGGGGATCGAGAGCAGCTCAAAGCCGATGAACAGCGTCACCAGCTCCTGTGCTGAGACCAGCACCGCCATCCCCAGCACGCTGAACAGCAGCAGCGAGTAGTACTCCCCGTGTCCAGCGCTCGCCGGAGCTCGTGTGGGAAGCGACATCAGCACGCACGCGAGCGCCGCCACCGCGAAGATCAGATCGAGCACGATCGCCAGCCCATCAATCCGCAGCGCGCCGTGGATGATCGTCGCCGAGTGGTTCAGCCGCCAGATCTCGACTCCGATCGTGACCCCCAGCGCCGCGACCGTCAGCGCCGGCACCCCGCGCTCGCGCACGAACCTGCTCGGCAGCAGGCCGACCAGCAGCACCACCAGCGCCCCGGCCGCCAGCGCGACGATCGGCGAGAACGAGGCCCAGTCGATCGGCGGTCCCTTCAGGTGATGGGAAATCGCCAGCAGCTGGACGTGACCGGTGTAACTCATGGCGTCACCCGGTTGGCGGTGAGCGCGGGCAGCCGATCCGCCAGTGCGTGCCCCCGGTCTGCCGTCAAAACGTGCTGCTGGAGCTCGGCCGGCGCGACCGTCTGCCTGACCGTCTGCTGCGAGCGCCGCAGCCCGAACTGCGGATAGAAGGCGAACACCAGGATCAGCGCCACGATCGGGGCGATCGGGATCGCCTCCACAAGCCGGATCTCGCGCGAAGTGACCGTCGACGCGACCCGGTTGTGCATCGCGCGGACGTACAGGCGCAGCGCGTACACCGCCGCGCCCACCACCCCCACCGAGGCGATCAGCGCGATCGCGAGCTTGGACTGGAACGTCCCCAGCAGGATCAGAAACTCGCCGGCGAAGTTCGACGAGCCCGGCATCGCCAGCGTCGCCAGCGTGACGATCAAGAACAGGCTGGCCAGCACCGGCGCCCGGAAGGCGATCCCGCCCATGTCAGTGAGCTTCTCCGAACCGCCGGCGCGCGCCGCGCACGTCGCGACGAGGAAGAACAGCGGCGCGGTAACGAACGCGTGGTTGACCATCTGCAGCAGGGCTCCCTGAGCGCCGGTCGGCCGCAGCGAGAAGATCCCCAGGGTGATGAAGCCCAGCTGGGCGACGCTCGAGTAGGCGACCACCAGCCGCGCGTCGGGGGTCGTGAACGCGACCAGCGTCCCCCACAGGATCGAGGCCAGGGCGATCAGCAGCATCAGCGTCTGGAAGTGAGCAGACGCGTACGGGAACAGCGGCAGCACGATCCGCAGAAAGCCGTACGCCGCGACCTTCGACAGGATCGCCGAGAACACCGCCACGGCCGGGATCGGCATCGACTTGTAGCCGTCGGGCAGCCAGCCGTGGAACGGGACCAGCGGCATCTTGACCACGAAAGCGGCCGCGAACCCCAAGAAGACCCAGTCCTGCTCGGTGTGCGACAGCGGCAGCGCCCGCAACGAGCTGATCACGAACGTCAGCGGCGTTCCATGGTCGCTGGAGGCGAGCACGCCGGTCGCGACCGCCGCGACCAGCATCAAGAACGAACCGACCAGCGTGTAGACGACGAGCTTGGTCGTCGCACGGACCCGCTCGCCGGTGCCCCACATCCCGATCAGGAAGTAGAACGGGATCAGCATCAGGTCGAAGAAGGCCACGAACAGGGCCAGGTCCTGGGCGCAGAACGCGCCCAGCACCGCGCTCTGCGCGAGTCCGAACCAGAAGTAGAACGCACGCGTGCGCTCCCACTCGCGTAGCGCCGCCCACAGCAGCGCGGCGCTGAAGATCACCGTCGTCAACAGCACGAGAACCACGTTGAGCCCGTCGAGCCCGAGCTTGTAGTGGATCCCCAACGCCGAGATCCAGACATCGTCGGTGACGAACTGCAGGTGGCCGACGCCGGGCGCGAAGCGGGCGACGAACGAAATCGCGATTCCCAGCGCGATCAGGCTGCCGAGCAGCGAGATGCGAGGCACGAGCTTGACCGGGAACAGCGAGGCCAGCAGCGAGACCGCGAGCGGCACCCAGATCAGGATCGACAGCGTCATGTGGCCGACACCAGGAAGTAGAGAGCCAGTCCAGACATCCCGAGTAAGACGGCGGCCGCGTAGTAGCGCACAAAGCCGGTCTGGGCGCGGCGCACTGTCGCCGAGCAGGCGCGCACCAGACCGAGCGCGCCGCCGGTCACGCCGCCGGCGATCAGCCGGCGCTCGAGCACCGAGTCGGCGAACCGGCCCAGCCACTGGGCCGGGCGGACCACGCCGATGTCGTAGAGCTCATCGAAGTACCACTTGTTGTAAAGGAACGTGTGGATCGCCGAGAAGCGCGCCTGCAGCTGGGGAGCGAGCCCCCTCCGCATTACCCAGACCACGTAGGCGGTGGTGATCCCGGCGACGGCGACCAGGGCACCGATCACCAGCCCCAGCCATGCCGCGGAGGTGCTGGGATCGAGGCGCACGAGGTGGGAATCGGCGAACGTCGGCGAGAGGAAGTTGGTTAGCGAGGAGTCGACGCCCGGGATCTGGGCGATACCGCCGACCAGCGCCAGCAGCGCCAGCACGGACATCGGAACCTTCATCGACAGGTCGCGCTCGGCGATGTGGTGCTCGGGACCGGGGAACCCGACGTCGGTGTCCTCGGCCTCGCCGGTCTGGGGATTGAACGGCGTCTCGGCGTGGGCCAGGTGGCCGTGCTCGAGCGCGCGGGCCTCTTCGCAGGGCTCGCCCCAGAACGCTCGGAAGACCATCCTGAACGTGTAGATCCCGGTCAAAAATGCGCCGACATAGCCGAGGATCCCCAGCACCTCAAAGCCGCCGCCGCGGTGATCGAGGAAGGCGATGATGTCGTCCTTGGAGAGCCAGCCCGAAAACGGCGGCAGGCCCGATAGGGCCAGGCCGCCGACTACAAAGCACAAGAAGGTGAACGGCAGCGCGGTACGGAAGCCGCTCATCCGGTCGAGCGACTGCTCGCCGGCCATGGCGCTGATCAGCGAACCCGCGGCCATGAACAGCAGCGCCTTGAAGAACGCGTGCGTCATCAGGTGAAACAGCCCCGCCGAATAGGCGCCGACCGAGACGCCCATGATCATGTAGCCGATCTGCGACATCGTCGAGTAGGCGATCACGCGCTTGACGTCGGTCTGGACGATCGCGATCGAGGCTGCGATCAGCAGCGTCGCGCAGCCACCGGCCGCGGCCACGTCGGCGGCGGTGGGCGCCTGCTCGTACAGGGAGTGCAAGCGCGCGATCAGATACACGCCCGCGGTGACCATCGTGGCGGCGTGGATCAGCGCCGAGACGGGGGTGGGGCCCTCCATGGCGTCGGGCAACCACGTGTGCAGCGGCACCTGGGCCGATTTTGCGAATGCGCCGAGGAGGATCAGCAGGCAGCCGGCGACGAGGTCGGTGCCGTTGTGGGGGAAGACGTGCGGCACCGCGTGGAAGACCTTGACGAACTGAAGCGTCCCGGTGTGGCGGAAGATGAAGAACGTCCCCAGCACCAGGCCAACGTCACCGAGCACGTTGATCACGAACGCCTTGATGCCGGCGTTGGTCGCCGTCGTGCGCCGGTACCAGAACGAGATCAGCATGTAGGAGGCCGCACCGACGAACGCCCAGCCGATGATCAGGATCAGGAAGTTGCCCGCCAGCACCAGCAACAGCATCGAGAAGACGAAGAAGTTCAGATACGAGAAGAAGCGCGCGTAGCCGCGGTCTGACTCCAGGTAGGCGACCGAGTAGAGGTGGATCAGCGCCGAGACGCCCGACACGATCAGCGCCATCAGCACCGACAGCGGATCCACCAGGATCGAGAGCTTGGCATCGACCCCGAACGTGAACGCGTAGCTCCACAGCGAGGAGGTGAGCTCGCGGCTGTCCTCGGCGCGACCGAGCATCGAGATCAGAGCGACCACGGCGAACGCAAACGAGAGGAAGATCGCCAGCGTCCCGATCCAGCCCGCGGTGGTTCCCCGCTCCTGGCGGAATCCGACTCCGGTCACGATGCAGCCGACCAGCGGGCACAGGATCACCAGCCAGCCGAAGGTGGTCGGGCTCATCTGGCCCCCCCGCAGATGCGCTCGCCCACGGTCACCCGCGCAGCTCGTTCAGCTCATCGACGTTGATCGCCATCTGGCGCCGGTAGATGGCCACGATCAGGCCCAGCCCGACGGTCACCTCGCAGGCGGCGACGACCAGCACAATCAGCGCGAACACCTGTCCGGCGGCGGTGCCCCACATGCGCGAGAACGCGATCAGCGCCAGGTTCGCCGCGTTGAGCATCAGCTCCAGGCACAGCAGGATCACGAGCGGGTTGGGGCGGGTGAGCACGCCCGCGGCGCCGATGCAGAAGATCAGCGCCGATACGACCAGGTACCAGCCGATGGCCACTACCAGCCGCCCTCTGACCCGCTGGTCACGCTGGGGGCCGGCTGGGATTCGGCCTCGGCCTGGGCCTGCTCGGCGGCGCGGTGTCGGACCCCGGTGGTCTCCGCCATGGTGCCGGTGTAGATGGGACGCTCGACGCGGACGCGGCGCTCGAGGTCCTCGTCGGTGGACTCCAGGCCGCGGCGGCGCCTGGCGAGCACCACCGCGCCGATCGCCGCGACCAGCAACAGCAGCGAGGCGATCTCGAACGGCAGCAGATACGAGGTCAAGAACAGGCGCCCGATGTCCCTGGGCGTGCCGAACCCCGGCACCAGGTGCGCCCCTTTGCCGGAGACGCCCGCCAGCGCCGAGCCCAGCATCGCGATGCACAGCTCGATCCCCACAGCCAGCGCGAAGATCGGCCCCAGCACCTTCAGGGCCCCGCCGCCGCTGCCCAGCGGCTGGTCGGCGCCGCCGACGTAGGCGACCACGAACACGTACAGGACCATCACCGCGCCGGCATAGACCACCACCTGGGCGGCGGCCACGAACTGTGCCTCGAGCAGCAAGAACAACACCGCGAGCGCGATCAGATGCAGGACCAGCGCGAGCACGCTGTAGAACGGGTTGCGCAGCAGCACGACCCCGATCGCCCCGGTGAGGGCGAGGATCGCGGCGATGAAGAAGATCACGGCCGACACGTGCAGGCGCCTCCTACTCGCCCTCGCGCCGCAGCGGCGTGCGCTCGATCGGCTCGGCCAGCAGCATCTCCTTGGTGAAGATCAGATCCGAGCGGGTGTAGTCCGACATCTCGTAGTCGTGGCCCATGGTGATCGCGTCAAACGGGCACGCGACCTCGCAGTAGCCGCAGAAGATGCAACGGCTCAGGTTGATCTCATACACCGCGGCGTATCGCTCGCCGGCCGAGATCCGGTGCTCGGGCGTGTTCTCGGCGGCGATCACGCGGATGCAGTCGGCCGGGCAGGCCGCGGCGCACAGCGAGCAGCCGACACATTTCTCTAGCCCGGTGTCCTCGAACCGGTGCAGCTTGTGGCGCCCCCGGAAGCGCGGGTAGACAGGGGTCTTCTCCTCGGGGTATTGGATCGTCGTCGGTCCCTCGACGATCCGCGCAAAGGTGGTCTTGAGCCCGCGGAGGGTCGCGCCGAAGGTGCGATAGGCGCTGGCGGCCGGGCCCGGCATGGGGGCCCGGATCACCTCGATCACGTCGGCGCCGGGATCGTAAGGGGGGGTCATCAGTCAGGCAGCTCCTCGCTCATCTCACGCGACTACCACGATGGCCGTCACCAGCAGGTTCAACGTGGCCAGTGGCAGCAGGATCTTCCAGCCGAAGGCCATCAACTGGTCGTAGCGCAGCCGTGGCAGCGTGGCCCGGATCCAGATGAAGAAGGTGATCAGGATCAGCACCTTGGCGAGCACCACGAACGGGTCTACCCACCCCGGCGGGTCGATCCCGAACGGAAGCAGCCAGCCGCCCAGGAACATGGTCACCGCGATCCCCGAGACCACGATCATGTTCGTGTACTCGGCGAACAGGTAGGCGACGAACGGGGTCCCGCCGTACTCGGTGAAATAACCGCCGACGAGCTCGGCATCGGCCTCCACGAGGTCGAACGGCGCCCGGTTGACCTCGGCGAACGACGCGGTCATGAAGATCAGAAAGCCGACGATCTGGGGGATGAAGTACCACATGCCCGCCTGGGCGTTGACGATCCCCGTCAGTGACAGCGTGCCCGCGGTGATCAGCACGCCCACGAGCGCCAGCCCCTGCGAGACCTCGTAGGAGATCAGCTGCGCCGCGCCGCGCATCGCCCCCAAGAACGAGTACTTCGAACCGGAGGACCAGCCGCCGAGCATGATCCCGTAGAACGAGATCCCGCTGAACGCGAACACGTACAGGACGCCGATCGAAACGTCGATCCCGTACAGGCCGACACGCTGGCCGAAGATGTGCTGGACGTCGCCGAACGGGATCAGCGCCAGCGAAGCCACCGCGGTCAGGATCGCGATCGCCGGCGCGATGCGGAACAGGTACCCGACCGAGGTGGTGGGCCGAAACGGCTCTTTGGTGGCGAACTTGACGATCTCCGCCAGCGGCTGCATCAACCCGAAGGGGCCGACCCGGTTTGGCCCATAGCGGTTCTGGAAGCGTCCCAGCAGCTTGCGCTCGTAGACGATGATGATCGGCAGGATCGCGAAGATCACGCCGAAGATCAGCAGCGCCTTGATGATCTGCACCCACCAGGGCTCGTAGAAGCCGACGGCCGCGAGCGGGGTCATGGCTTGATCACCTCGATCAGCGGCTCGGTCAGCATGTTGGCCGAGTCAGTTGGGATGCCCGTCGCCAGAAAGGCCGTTCCCGCGGGCATCGTCGAGCGGATCACGGCGGTCGCCGCCAGGCGCGTCCCATTCTGCATTACCGCCACCTGGTCACCGTGGGCGATCCCCAGTCGCCGCGCGTCGTCGGGGGAGAGCTCGACCTGCTGGGTGGGGATCAGGTACTGGAGCGCCGGGGAGATCTCGCACTCCGGCGCGGCCCAGATCGGGCGGTAGGTGCCGAGCCGCAGCGCGCCGTTCTGGCTTGCGAAGGCCGAGGCCCCTGCAGCCGCTGGACCCGGCGTTGCCGGTGCGGGCCCAGCCACATCGGGGCCGGCCGAGATGGAGGCCCCCTGCTCGCGCTCGGGCCAACGCACGCCGAGGCCCCCGAGCTCGTCGACCGTCAGGCCCTCGTAGAACGGGACCGCCGCCACGAGCTGCTCGAACACGTCCTCGCTGCGCGCGACGCCGAAGTCCGTGCCTGCGCGCCGGGCGAGCTCGGCCAGCACCGCCCACCCGGGCCTGACCTCCCCCGGATGGGCGATCGCGATCCGCATCCGCTGCATGCGGCCGTCGGGGTGGACCACGGTGCCTTCCTTCTCGGCATGAGACTCGGCCGGGAAGATCACCGTGGCGTGCTCGCGCAGCCCCTCGGTCAGCACCGAGGCGTGCGCGACGACAAGCGCCGCGTGGTGCATCGCCTGCTCCCACAGGGCGCTGTCAGGCTGATCCCGGATCGGGTCGGTCTGCAGCAGATACAGCGCGGTCAGCTCTCCCTCGGCGCCGGCGCGTGCGATCGCGGTGGCGTCGCGCCCGGGGCGATCGAGCGGGGTCAGGCCTGGGCCCGCATCCGCGACCACGCCGGCCTCGCGCAGCCCGCGGCCGTTGGCTCCGGACGGGATCTCCAGCAGCCCCGCACCGGCGCGGTCGGCCAGTGCGAGCCGGTCCGCGATCCGCAACAGCGCGGCAGCTGCGTCGGTGCCGATCCGCTCGCTCCAGACGATCACCACCTCCTCGCCGCCGTCACGAAGCAGGCTCGCCAGCGCGTCGACGTCATCGTCGCCGCCTTCGCCGGCCAGAGCCGTGTCGAGCCTTGCCAGCAGCTCCGCCTCGCGACCCGGCAGGTAGCGGACGATGTGCTTGGCGTTGCGATCCAGCGCGCTGGGGCGGGCGGTGGCGATCGCGAGCGCGACGCCATTTCGCCGCACGCCCTTGCGGATCCGCAGATCGAGGATCGGCGCGTCGTCGAGTGGCTCACAGCCGACGAGCAGCACCGTGTGGGCGAACTCGAGATCGGGAACCGTGGCCTGCAGGGCCGGCGCTGCCAGCGCCCGCATCAGCGGGGAGTCGACTCCTGCGCCCGCGCGCGAGTCGATATCGGGCGAGCCGAGCGTCTCGCGCATCAGCCGCTGGAGCAGGAAGCCCTCCTCATTGGTCGCCTGGCCCCCCGCAAGCGCACCGACCCGGCCCTTGTGGCGGGCGATGCCCGCGGCCGTCTCGAGCGCGCGCTCCCAGGAGACCTCGCGCAGCTCGCCCGCGTCGCGGACGAGCGGCCGGGTGATCCGCTCGTCGACGTGAATCGCCTGATAGGCGAACCGACCCTTGTCGCACAGCCAGCCGTCGTCGACGTCGGGGTTGTCGCGCGCCAGGACCCGCATCACGCGCTCGTCGCGGACCGTGAAGGTGACGTTGCATTGTGCCGGGCACAGCGTGCAGATCCCGCCGGCGTCCTCGATGTCCCACGGGCGCGCCCGGAACCGGTAGGGCTGTGAGGTCAGCGCACCGACCGGGCACAGCTCGACGATGTTGCCGCTGAACGGCGCCACGTACGGGTGGCCGTCGTGGGTGGCCACGAACGTGTCCGCCCCGCGCTCGGCGAAGATCAGCTGGTAGTCCTCGGCGATCTCCTGCGAGAAGCGCACGCAGCGATAGCACAGGATGCACCGCTCGCGGTCGATCGCCACCAGGGGCGAGAGCGCCAGTGGCTTGACGAAGTGGCGCTTGGGCTCGATCATCCGCGACCGCCCCAGCCCCCAGCCGAAGGTGATGTCCTGCAGCGGGCACTCCCCGCCCTTGTCGCACACCGGGCAATCGAGCGGGTGGTTGATCAGCAAAAACTCGACGATCGCGTTCTGTGCGTGGCGTACGCGGTCGGTCTGCGTGTGCACCACCATCCCGTCCTTGACCGGCGTCGAGCACGAGGTCTGCAGCTTGGGGATCCCCTCGATCTCCACCAGGCACATGCGGCAGGCGCCCACGGGGTTGCCGAGCTTGGGCTGGTAGCAGAAGTAGGGGATCTCCACGTCGCCGAACTTGGCGGCGTCGACGAGCATCGACCCTTCGATGGCCTGCACCTCGCGGCCGTCGATCGTCAGCTGGATCGTCTTGCGCTCTGGGCGGGGCATTCGCCGGAAGCTAATGGACCGGCATCGGGCCGGCGTGCTCGTCGGCCACTCCTAGGGCGACAACGTCCTGCACCGCGGCTGCATCCGCGCGCTGCCGTGCGGCTTCGATTTCGGCCTCGAGCTCGGGACGGAACTTCTCGATCATCGAACCCACCGGCATGGCCATCGCGTCGCCGAGCACGCACAGGCAGTTGCCGATGATCTGCTCCTGGACCGAGGCCATGATGTCGAGATCCATCGGTGTGGCCTCGCCCGACTGGATCCGCTGCAGCATCTTGTGGGTCCAGTTGGTCCCCTCGCGGCACGGCACGCACTTGCCGCACGACTCGTGGGCGTAGAACTTGACCAGCTTGATCGCGACGTCGAGCACGCTGCGCGACTCGTCGGCGACGATGATCGCGCCCGAGCCGAGCATCGAGCCGGCCTTGGCCAGGGAGTCGAAGTCGTAGGGGATATCGAGATCGTCCTTGGTCAGCACCGGGGCGCTGGAGCCGCCCGGAAACCAGAACTTGACCTCCCTGCCGCTCGGTGGGCCGCCGGCGAGGCCGTAGATGATCTCGCGTGACGGGATCCCCAGCTCGATCTCGTAGTTGCCCGGGCGCTCGACATCACCGGAGACCGACACGAGCTTGGTGCCGGTGGAGCCCTCGGTGCCGATCTCGGCGTAGTCGGTGCCGCCCATGGCGATGATCGCCGGCACGGTCGCCAGCGTCTCGACGTTGTTGATCAGCGTCGGCCCGGCGTACAAGCCCTCGATCGCCGGGAACGGCGGCTTCAGGCGGGGGTTGCCGCGCTTGCCCTCGAGCGAGTCCAGCAAGCCCGTCTCCTCGCCGCAGATGTATGCGCCCGCGCCACGGTGCAGCACCAGCGGCAGGTCCATCCCGCTGCCGATGATGTTCGCACCCACGTAGCCCGCCCGCTCCGCTTCGGCGATCGCGGCTTCGAGGATGTCGGCCTGGAGCTGATACTCGCCCCGGATGTAGATGAACGCGCGGCTGATCTCGCCTGCGTAGGCAGCGATCACGATCCCCTCGATCAGCATGTGCGGGCTCTTCTGGAGCAGCTCGCGATCCTTGAACGTTCCCGGCTCGGACTCGTCGGCGTTGCACACGAGGTACTTCTCCACGCCCCCATGGGGCAGGAACGAGATCTTGCGGCCCATCTGGAATCCGGCTCCGCCCCGACCCCGGATCCCGGAGTCGGTGATCTGGGTCAGCACGTCCTCGGGCGACATGGTCAGCGCCTTGCGCAGCGCCTGATAGCCCCCGCGGCGCTCGTAGACCTCGAGCGTGTTGAGCCCGGGTTCGTCGATGTTGTCGAACAGCAGGAGCTTTCTCATCAGTCTTTGTCGTCGTCTGAGTCTGAGTCGTTCTCCGGGGGCAGGTCCAGGGCACTCTCGAGCGGAGCCGACGGCCCTGGCCGGTCGGCGAACTCGTCGGCGGGGGAGAGCCCCGCGGTGTCGGCGCGGCCCGGATGGTCGGGCACGCCGAACTCGTCCGCTCCGCCGGCCACCGACGGATCCACGCAGCGACGGTAGCGAAGCTGCTTGTGGGGCAGGACGGGCCGCCCATCGCGCAGATCGGCGACGATCTGCTCGCAGTCCTGGGGCGCCAGCGGTCCCACGTACTCGCCGTTCACCGAGGCCATCGGCGCGATGTCACAGGCGCCCAGGCACTCGAATGAGCGCACGTGCACCGCCTCGTCCCCGGCGGCCGCGCGCACCATCTCATCGAACAGATCGTCGGCGCCCAGCAGCGAGCAGGAGATGTTGGTGCAGACATAGACGTCGTTGTGCGGTGGACGCGGGTACATCTCCAGCATGTCGTAGAAGGTCGCCACCGACGTCAAATACGCGGGCGTCAGCTGCATGACCGTCGCCACCTGGTAGATCGCCTCGGGCGAGCACCACCCGTGCACGGACTGGGCGGCGTGCAGTGCGGGGATGGCCGCCGATCGCCGGTCGGGGTACTTGGCCATCGCCGCCTCGATCTCCTGTCGGAGCTCGGGTGGCACCGGGGTCGTAGCCGGGTCCGGTACGACCGCCGGGTCCTTGGTCAGGTCAACGGCCTCGTCCCAGCCGGGGACGCGCGAGCCGTGGCCGAACCGGGGAACGGGTATCCGCCCCGTCGTCATCGGTCGATCCGCCCGGTGGTCATCGGTCGATCCCGCCGAGGATCGGGTCGAGCATCGCGAGCGTGGCGATCAGGTCGGCGATGTAGTTGTCGCGGACCATCGGCGCGAGCGCCTGCAGGTTCACGAAGCTGGGGTCGCGCATGTGAACTCGTGCGGGCTTGGCCGAGCCGTCGGCGAGGACGAAGCAGCCGAGCTCGCCGCGCGGGCCCTCGATCGGGTAGTAGGCCTCGCCGGGCGGCACGCGAAAGCCCTCGGTGACCAGCTTGAAGTGGTGGATCAGGGCCTCCATGCTCGTGGCCAGCTCGTGGCGGGGCGGCAGCGACACCTTGCGGTCGGGGGTGATGAACGGGCCTTCCGGCAGCCCCTCGAGCGCCTGGCTGATGATCTTGGTGGATTCGTACAGCTCCGCGTGGCGGACCCGGTAACGGTCGTAGTTGTCCCCCACTGTCCCGATCGGGATCTTGAAGTCGAAGTGGTCATAGCTCGAGTAGGGGGCCGCCTTGCGCAGGTCCCAGGGGTTGCCGGCGGCGCGCAGCAACGGCCCGGTGACACCGAGCTTGAGCAGCGTCTGCTGATCGAGCGGGCAGGTCCCGTGCAGGCGCTCGAGCACGATCTGGTTCTTCTCCAGCAGATCGGCGTACTGGTCGGCACGCGTGGGCATCTCGTCGAGGAACTTGCGCAGCTTGGCGGCAAAGCCGCGCGGGATGTCCTCGATCACGCCGCCCACCTGGAAGTAGCGGGTGTGCATGCGCTGGCCCGAGGACATCTCGAACAGGTCAAGGATCGTCTCGCGCTCCCGGAACGCGTACCAGAACATCGAGATCGCGCCGAGGTCGAGCATGCTCGTGCCCAGCCACACCAGGTGCGACATGAGCCGATCGAGCTCCATGTGGATCACCCGCAGATACTGGGCGCGTGGCGGCACCTCGACGTCGAGCAGCGTCTCCACGGCGCCGCAGAAGGCCATCGCGTTGAAGTAGTAGCTGAGGTAGTCCATCCGCTCGACGACCGGGATCACCTTCCAGTAGGACTTGTCCTCGGCCGTCTTCTCGATCCCGGTATGGACGTAGCCGATGATCGGCTTCAGGTCGCGCACCACCTCGCCCTCGAGCGTGGCGATCAGCCGCAGCACCCCGTGCGTAGCCGGGTGGTGGGGGCCGATGTTCAGCGTCAGCAGCTCGTGCGTCTCGCCCTCGCCGGCGGGCTCGGTGGAGAAGGAGATCGACTCCTCGCGCTTGCGGTAATCGCTGGTCAGTGCCATGTCACATTGCGGGCTGGGCGCGGGTTGCAGGGAGGTGCCGGTTGCAGGCTGTGGGCGGCGCCAGTTGCAAGTCCAGGGTCAGTGCCATTTGCCGTAGGAGGTCTGCTCGTTGGCGGTGAACAGCACCGGCTCGCCTCCCACGGGGAAGTCGCGCCGCTGCGGAAAGCCCTCGTAGTCCTCGGGCATCAGGATCCGACGCAGATCGGGATGGCCTTCGAACACCACTCCGAACATGTCGTAGACCTCGCGCTCTGGATACTCGGCCCCCGGGAACAGCTCGACCACCGAGCCGATCCTGGCCTCGGCCAGCGGCAGGCGGGCTTTGACCGTGATCCGGTCGACGGCCTGCATGTCGAGCAGCTCGTAGAGCACGCCGAGCCGGGGCTCCTCGGGGTAGTAGTCACAGCCGTGCAGGCTGGCCAGAAACGTGTAGCCCGTGGCGTGCAACGCCTTCAGGACCGACATGACACGCGCGGGGTTGGTCAGCAGCACCGCCCGCCCGCGGTGAAACTCGGTGCCGATGATGGAATCTGGCTCGGCGTCGCGGAGCTCGTGAGCGGTCAGCTCGAGCCCGGTGGCATCAGGCACCGGCGGTGTCTCCTCCGGGCAACACGTTTATCGCGGCGCTTGTCGCATCCGTGCTGGGGAGGAACTCCTCGGTGCCCTCCGCCTCGTAGCGCTCGCGCCAGCCGGCGGGCTCGTGGCCCTGGACCTTGTCTCGCAGGCGCAGGATTCCGTGTGCCAGGGCCTCCGGTCGCGGCGGGCAGCCCGGCACGTGGACGTCGATCGGCATGAACTTGTCCGAGGGGACCAGGGCGTAGTTGTTGAACACGCCCATCGAGGAGCAGCAGGCGCCCATCGAAATCGCCCACTTGGGATCGAGCATCTGGTCGTACAGCCGCCGCACCACCGGGGCCATCTTCGTCGACACCCGCCCCGAGAGGATGATCAGGTCGGCCTGGCGGGGCGACGCGCGGAGCGCCTCGAAGCCGAAGCGGGCGATGTCCACGCGCGCACCGACGACCGCCATCATCTCGATCGCGCAGCAGGCCAGCCCGAAGGTCAAGGGAAAGAACGAGTTGCCGCGTGCCCAGGAAACCGCCTTGTCCAGCGTGGTGGTCAGCACCCCTTGCTCGACATGACGCTCCAGCGCCTCGCCCTCCAGGGCGCCGTCGAGCATGTCACGGGCAAGCAGCTGCCGGGCGCGGAACTCCGACGGCGCTCTGGCGCCGCCGCCCAGAGGCTCTCGCTTTATCTCCACTCGAGTGCTCCCCGCCGCCACACGTACACGAACGCGAGCATCAGCAGCGCCACGAACACGATCGTCTCGGTCAGGGCAAAGACTCCAAACGCCCGTAACTGGACCGCGATCGGATAGATGAAGATCACCTCGATGTCGAACAGGATGAACAGCATCGCCACCAGGTAGAAGCTGATCCCGAAGCGGAAGCCCCGCTGGATCTCGGAGGGAAGCCCACACTCATACGGCGTGTCCTTGTTGAGCCCCGGACGCCGGCGACCGAAGAACAGGTTCATGACGGAGAACGCCAGTCCTACGACACCGCCAAGCACCAGGAAGACGATCGCTGGGAGATAGGTGCGAAGCACAACTAAGTCTTATATCACCGCAAAGGTTTCCCTTGTAACAGGTTGTTACTTGTGCTGAATGCGGCTAGCTCACAAGATCGCCAAGATGCAGCAGTGAACGTCGTTCACCTGGTCGTCGGAGTTCTCTGCATCGTGCTCGTCGGTGCTGCGGCGCTATGGGGCGCGTGGTGCTGGTACCGCGTCAACTCGAGCCGCCTCTTCTGGCATCTGCTGCGCGCCGGACAGGCGTGCGTGGTGATCGAAGCCGCGCTCGGAGGCGTGCTCCTGCTGTTGGGCAAGAAGGACTCCAACCTGCACCTGATCTACGGTCTGCTGCCGCTCGCGGTCTCCTTCATCGGCGAGCAGCTGCGGATCGCCTCGGCCCAGACCGTGCTCGACTCGCGCGGCCTGGAATCCTCGGCGGCGGTAGGGAAGCTGCCTGAGGACGAACAGCAGCAGGTGGTCGTCTCGATCCTCCAGCGCGAGCTCGGCGTGATGGTGGTGGCCGCTGCGGTGATGCTGGCGTTGCTGATCCGTGCCGCGGGTACCGCGCCCTGAGTGGTTGCACGGCGCGGCTAGGCGGTCGGCAGCCGGGGGAAGGCGTGGTAGCGGCCCGAGTACCACAGCAGCGGCTCTCCGGCGCCGAGCCCCAGGGCGGTCACCCTTCCGATCGCGATCGTGTGGTCACCGCCGGCGAGCAGCTCCTGCAGCTCGCACGTGGCCCACGCCAGCGACCCTTCGATCACCGGAACGCCCTGGCGGAGCCGGTGCTGCACCCCTTCGAGCTTCTCCGCCTCGGGCATCTTGGAGGCGAACACGCCCGCCAGCTCCTCCTGGTCTGACGCCAGCACGTTGACCGCGAAGCGGGCCGCCTCGCGCACGATCGGCAGCGTGCGCGCGCTGTTCTCGAAGCAGACCAAGGCGAGCAGCGGGTCGAGTGACAGCGAGCACAGCGCGTTGGCGGTCATTCCGCCCGAGCCCGCCGAACTGGTGCTGGTGATCACCGCGACCCCGGTCGCGAAGCGCCCGAATACCTCGCGAAACAGCTCTGGGTCGGGCTCGAGCGACATCGCTGGCTTTATAGCGCCCGGGGATACAGCTCCGGGAACGCGCGCCGCCGGGTCGACCTGTGCATGGCGCCGGTGAGGCGCGTCGTGTGCATGATGCGAGACCCCGGCAAACGGCGGGCCAGGCCGACGTATCATGATGCGAGACCCCGGCAACCGGCGGGTCAGGCCGACGTATGCATGATGCGAGACCCCGGCGCCGGCACCTCTGGTTGCCGCCGTAGGAGGACGAACGCGTATCAAGTCGAGGCGAACGTCTCAAACGCCGGCGCCGGGGATGGACCGGACTTCGCCACTGACCCCCCTCCTCCTGCTTTCACAAGTCGTCAGGAGGTGACGACCAGCGTCCCGTAGGTGCCGAGCGCCTGGTCAGAGAGGACCGTCGACGCCATGGTGTAGCGCCCCGGGGGAAGGTTCGCGATCAGCTCGCTCGTCTGGCCGGGCGGGATCGGCTGGGTCGAGGCCTCCGACGTTCCGTCGTGCGAGATCACCAGGTTGTGGCTCAGGCGGCCGTAGTTGTGGACGAAGATGGTCAATGTTCCCGACGGCGCGCGGACGCTTTGCGGCGTCACGTGATACTCGGTCAGCGCGACCTGGAACGTGCGGTCGACGGCGTCGTGGGTCTTGCCCCCGCAGCCCGCCAGCGCTCCTGCGAGAAGGAGCAGCGCGGCCGCGAGCACGGCGATGGGCGGTCGGCGGGGGTGGGGTCCGATCAAGGGAATCCGATTATGATCCGGCCCCGGATGAGTCGGCTGGTACGGGTCCTTCTCATATCCAGTGCATCGCTCGCGGTCGCGGCCCTAGCCGCGGCGTGCGGGACCGAACGCATCAGCGTGCCCAAGTCGCAGGCGCAGTTGCACATGGGCGCCGTGCTGTTCAACCAGCGCTGTTCGGGGTGCCACACGCTGTCGTATGCCGCAGCGCGCGGGTCGGCCGCCAACCCCCGGACGGCCACGTTCATCAGCGGCCCTGACTTCAACGTGCGCTGCGAGCGGCCCATCACCCGCGTGATGTACGCGATCATCAACGGCGGCTTCTCGGGCGCCTACATGCCCCAGAACGTCGTGGTCGGCCAGGACGCGGTCGACGTGGCGAAGTTCGTCGCCACCTATGCCGGACGCGCGGCGCCCAGGCAGCCCGGGATCCCTCCCTGCACGGCCAGGCAGATCGGCACGCTCCCGGCCCCGCCCGGCACCGCGACCGCGACCGCTGCCGCGAGCGCGAGCTCCACCACCACGGCGACGGCAACCACGGCCGCGAGCGCCACCACCACGGCGCCGGCGGCAGCGCCAAAGAAGCAGGGCGGCGCCAAGAAGAAGAAGAAGAAGGCCGCGCACTCATAGCGAAGGGCGCACCGTTCTTGACATCAGGCTGATCCGTCGCGACCCCGACGCCGTACGAGCGGCGCTCGGACGCCGCGGACCACAGGCCGCCGCCGGGGTCGACCGAGTGCTCGAGCTCGACGAGCAGTGGCGCGCAACAACCACCGAGCTCGAGGCTCTGCGTGCGCAGCAGAATCAAGCCAGCCGGGCGCTCAAGGGCGCGCCGAGCGAGGAACAACGCGCCCAGCTCGCCCAGCTCGCGGCGCGGGGCCGTTCGCTGAGCGATCAGGAAAGCTCGCTTCGCGCTCAGCGGGATGCTGCGCTGGTGGCGCTGCCCAACCTGCCGGCGCCAGACGCGCCGGCGCACGACGAGGTCCGGCGCGTGGTGGGCGAGGGGGGCGCCACCGGGCGTGACCACCTCGAGCTTGCCGGAGAGATGATTGACATGGAGCGGGCCGCGCGGCTCTCCGGCTCGCGCTTTGCCTATCTGCGGGGCGACCTCGTGCTGCTCGAGTTCGCGCTCGTGCGCTACGCGCTGGAGAAGCTCATCGCCGAGGGATTCGAGCCTGTCGTTCCGCCTGTGCTGGTGCGCGAGCGCGCGCTGTTCGGGACCGGCATGCTGCCCGACACCGAGCAGCAGATCTACAGCCTGGTCGACGACGACCTGTATTTGGTTGGCACATCGGAGGTCTCGCTTGCCTCGCTGCACTGCGAGGAGATCCTCGCGGCCGACCAGCTGCCGCTGCGGTACGCGGGCTTCTCGAGCTGCTTTCGGCGCGAGGCGGGAGCCGCGGGCAAGGACACGCGGGGCATCTTTCGCGTGCACCAGTTCGACAAGGTCGAGATGTTCTGCTTCGTGCTTCCCGAGCAGGCGAGCTCGGAGCACGAGCACCTGCTGGCGATCGAGGAGTCGATCATGCAGGAGCTGGGGATCCCCTACCGGGTGGTGGCGATCGCGGTCGACGACCTCGGTGCCTCGGCGGCCAAGAAGTACGACGTCGAGGCGTGGCTTCCGGGTCAGGGCCGCTACCGAGAGCTGACCTCGTGCTCGGACACCACCGATTACCAGTCACGCAGGCTCGAGATCCGCTATCGCGGCGTCGATGGCAAGCTCGCCCACGTCGGCACGCTGAACGGCACCGCGGTCGCGGTGGGGCGCACGATCATCGCCTTGCTGGAGAACGGACAGCAAGCGGACGGCTCGGTTGTGCTGCCCGAGCGGCTGGTCGCGTTTGGCGCGCCTGGCCAGCTGCCGTCAGCGCAGCGGGGCGGCTAGCGAGACTCGACGGCGCGCAGCCGGGGCGGCTAGCGAGATTCGACGGTTCGCAGCCGGGGCGGCTAGCGGGACTCGACGGCGCGCAGCCGGGGCGTGGCGCTGTTCTCGAGCACGATCAGCGCGGCCCGCGGCGGCCCGCAGGTCGCGATCCGCGCCCGCATCCGCACGCCGAACGTGTTCCACGGCCGCACGAAGCGCCGCGTGGGCTCGGGGTCCTGACCGTCGGCGGCCTCGGCGATCGCGGAGGCAAACCCGCCCCGTCCCTGGGCCTCAGCGTCCGCCGGGACCAGCAGCTCGGCGACCGGCTTGTCAATCGCCTGCTCCTCGGTGACGCCCAAGAACGTCTCGGCCTGGGCCGACATCGCCTGCACGAGCAACGCGGAGTCGACGACCAGAAACGCGTCACGGTTGGTCGGGACGGCGTCCTCGCGAGCCTCCAGCAGCAGGCCGAGCCCGCACGATGCGCACACCCGCCCGTTCGGGGGTGGCGCCGCTCCGTCGGGTGAAGGCGCCGCACAATGACCGCAGAACCAGAGCCACGGCACATCGTGTGCAAGGCCCCCTTCAACAAGTCGGAGTACGGGTCGCTGAGTCACTGATTCTTCTTCAAGTGGTGTCCCCAACTGCCCAAGCCATTCCTTCTTGGCGCGTGGAGTCTACGAGAACATCGACAGGGGCGCAAGAAAACTTTACACTCCGATTTTCGGGGTGCTGTCGGATTACTGACATTTTCAGACCAGAGCTACCCGCATGTGCGTAAGGAGCTAACCGCCAGCCGCAGGGTCTAATCGCCGTACGGTAGAGGGCTGCCCGGCCCCTGACGATCGGGAGCTGCCTGCACGCCTCTACCGGCCAGCGACCGGCGTCACCGACGACGACCGACCGACCCCCAGCCAGCCAGCAAGCCAGCGGAGAGGGGGGGATTCGAACCCCCGAACGAGGTCAACCCCCGTTACGCGATTTCCAGTCGCGCCCGTTCAGCCGCTCCGGCACCTCTCCGGGAGGGGGTTAGCGTAGCGTGGCGGCTCAGATCTGCCAGGCGCCGCCCCTCAGCAGCGGGATCTCCTGATCGTCGAGATCTGCCAGGCGCCGCCCCTCAGCAGCGGGATCTCCTGACCGTCGTCGGCGGCTCAGATCTGCCAGGTGCCGCCCCTCAGCAGCGGGATCTCCTGACCGCCGGCGAGCAGCCCGGTCACCGCTACGTCGTCGCCGCCGATCATGAAATCGACGTGGATCTCGCTGCGGTTGATGCGCTTGCAGTCCTCGGGATCGTGGACGACCATCTCGTAGGCCTGCCCCAGGGCGATGTGGCTGGCGGCATTCTCGTCGATCAGCGTGTCGAAGAACACCGTCTGGAGCGGACCGATCCTGCCCTCGCGGTCGACCAGCGCGACCTCCCCAAGCCTCGACGCGCCATCGTCGCGCTCGCTCATCGCCCGGAGCGTCTGGGCGCCTCGCTCGGCCTCGATCGCCACCGCCCGGCCGCCTTCGAATCGGACCTGCAGCCCGATGATCGTCGTCCCCGACGTGAACAGCGGCTTGGTCGTGCGCACGAATCCGTCCACGCGGTCGGGGTCGGGCGTCGTGAACACTTCCTCGGTCGGAAGGTTGGGCGCGTGAACGATGCCGTCGACGGTCTCGAACCGCGCGGCTGCCCAGCGCCCGCTGCTCAAAAGACCGATCGTGAGCTCGGTGCCCGGTCCATCGAACCTCAGCGCGTCTAGCCCGAGCTCGTCGAGCCGGGCCGCCGTCGCCGAGAGATTCGCGAGCCGCTGCTTCCAGGCCGCGACCGGATCGGGCTCGTCGAGGCGGCAGATGTGAGCCACCTCGCGCCACAGGCGGGCGAGCGCGACGCCCGGCTCGAGGTCTGGATGCACGAGCGTTGCCCAGCCTTCGGTAGGGCAGGGGACTGCGGTCCAGTTGGTGGTGCGTGCCTCGAGCACCTGCATCCCCTCGGGCAGAAACGGAAGCATGTCGAGCCCGAGCAGGGTCGGGTCGACCCCGTCCATGATGTGTGGCTCCACGGGCCCGGTCAGCGCGACCCGGGCGCAATGGTGCTCACCGATCGCCAGTGCCCGGGCTCCCAGCCACGGCGGCACGTACTTGAGCGTGTCGGGATCTGCATGGAGGGCGCGCGAGCGCTTGAGGTGCGGGTCGAACACGCTCAAATCCACGTACAGCGCGCCGTGCCTGTAGGCCGCGTCGGCGATCGCCCGCGCGAGTGGCTCCTTGCCCGGCTCCGAGCTGATCGAAAGGATCTGTCCCGGCTGTAGGTTGGCGCCCAGGCGCACGGTCAGCTCGGCCAACGCGTCCACCAGCTCGGCCTCCGTGGTCGCTTCCGGCTGCTCGTGATTGATCATCTTTGGGCCAGGAATTTTCCCGTCTTCGAGTCGTCGTTTACCCGGCGATCAGTACGCCAGGATTCAGGATCCCGGCCGGATCGAGCCTGCGCTTGATCGCCTCGAGCACGCCGGTCCCCAGGTCGCCGAGCTCGCGCGCCAGCCCTTCACGGTGCTCCCGGCCGACTCCGTGGTGGTGGCTGATCGTGCCCCCAGCTTCCAGGATCGCGTCGCTGGCCGCGGCTTTGGCCCGACGCCACTGGGCGATCGGGTCAGGCAGTTGGGCGCACACGGTCGTGAAGTACAGCGATGCGCCGGCGGGATATGTGTGAGATACGTGACACAGGACCAGCGGCGGGGTGCCCTGGGAAGTCAGCGACGCGCGCAGCGCCGCGGTGACCGCCGCGTACAGCGGCCGCAGCGACGACCAGAAGGTCGCCGTCTCGAGCGTTTCCACGAGCGCGCCGGCGTCGAGCAGCGCGTCGCGGAGGTACGGGGCGGTGTAGCGATCGCGAGCCCAGGCTGCGCCCGCGCCCGCCACCTCGGTCGCCCCGGCTGCCCGAAGCACGCCGATGCCCGCCTCGCGCCGGGCGCCGACGTCCTCCGGCGTTCCCTCCCAGCCGACGATCACCAGGCAACCGCCGCCGCTCGTCTGCCCAGTGCGCCCGGCGCGGGCCTGGGCGAGCGCGCTCTCGGCCTCGTCGGACAGCCGCAGCACCGTCGGCGTCGGACCATCCTGGGCCAGCCGCTGCACCGTCGCGAGGCCAGCGGTGAAGTCGGGCAGCAGCCAGCCTTCGTAGATACGCCGTTGGGGCGCCGGCCGGACGCTCACCGTGAGCTCGGTGAGCACGCCGAACGCGCCCTCTGACCCGAGGATCAGCTGGCGCAGGTCTGGTCCGGCCGCTGACTTGGGCGCCCTTCCGAGGACTAGTGTCCCGGCCGGCGTGGCGACCCTCATTCCCATCACCAGCTCGTCGAAACGGCCGTAACCCGCGGACGCCTGACCACTTGACCGCGCCGCCGCAAAGCCCCCCAGCGTCCCATACTCAAACGACTGCGGAAAATGACCGAGCGTGTAGCCCCGCCGGCCGAGCAGCGCCTCTGCCTCGGGTCCCCGGAGGCCGGGACCCAACGTCGCCAGCCGCGACTGTTCGTCGAGCTCCAGGAGCGCGTTCAGCCGCCGCAGGTCGAGCGCGACCCGGCCCGCAAACCGGTCGGTCTCTGAGCGCCGATTCCCCTACCACGGCGCCAATCCCCCGACCACCGACGTGCCGCCGCCAAACGGGACGACCGCCACATGGCGCTGCGAGCAGAGCTCGAGGACCGCAAGGATCTGCTCGTGCGTGTGGGGGAACAGCACCAGATCCGGCGCGGGGACCGGTTTGCCCGCGCGAAGCGCCAGCAGATCCACTGTGGACTTGCCCAGCGCGTGCCGTGCCCGCTGTTCGTGGTCGCTGCGCGCATACGGTTCACCGACGATCGCTACCAGCGCCTCCCTGATCCCCGGCCCCAGACGGATTGGCGCGAGCTCGAGCTCTGAGATCGACGCGGGCGCGCGAGTGGGCGCCTCGATTCCGAGTCCGCCGCGCAGCAGTTCGAGAAGCCCGGGGGGCAGCGGAGCGGCACGGGCGGGATCGCCCCATCCACCCCAGGAGAGCTCGTTGCGCTCGACGTCGTCCATCCATTGACCGTAGCCTCCGCGCTGTGCCGGTGCCCCTTGCACGCGGCGCGCCGTACGCTCATGCTCTGCACAGAACGCTGAGTCGAGGAGTGGACATGCGCGAAGGCCTGATGATGGACGACTACCCGCTATCGCTGACGGCGGTGGTGAAGCGCGCCGAGTGGTTCAGCGCGTCCCGCGCGGTCGTGTCGAGGCAGCCGGATGGCACCATCCAACGGACCACAATCGGCGATTGCGTGCAGCGCGCCCGCCGGCTGGGCGCCGCTCTGGCCGCCCTCGGGGTGCAGCCCGGCGACCCGGTGGCGACGCTGATGTTCAACCAGATGGAGCACCTCGAGGTGTACTACGCCCTGCCCTCGATGGGCGCCGTGCTGCATACCCTCAACCCGCGCCTGCACCGTGACGAGCTGAGCTTCATCGTCAACGACGCGGAGGACAAGGCGATCGTCGTCGACGAATCGCTGTTGGAGTGCTTTGAGTCCTTCCACGAGGCGCGGGACTTCGAGCACGTGATCGTGGTCTCGCGCTCGGGCTCGGTGCCCGAGGGCTATCACGACTACGCGTCCCTGGTGGCCGACGCCGAGCCGATGCAGTGGCCCGACGACGACGAACGCCGCGCGGCCGCCATGTGTTACACGTCGGGCACGACTGGGCGGCCGAAGGGTGTGGTCTATTCCCATCGCTCGCTGGTGCTGCACTCGCTGGTCGCGGCGCTTCCCGACGTCAAAGACGTCTCCAGGCGCGACGTGGTGCTGCCGGTGGTGCCGATGTTCCACGCCAACGCGTGGGGGCTCATATACACCGCAACGCTGGTCGGTGCGGGGTTGGTGCTCCCCGGGCCCAAGCTCGATGCGATCAGCGTGCTCGACCTGCTCGCCGAGGAGCACGTGACGGTCACCGCCGGGAGTGCCGACCGTGTGGATGGCGGTGCTGCAGGCACTGGACGCAGAACCGGATCGGTGGGATCTCAGCGCGCTGCGGGAGCTGGTCGTAGGCGGCTCGGCCGCTCCGCCAAGCCTGCTGAAGGGCTTTGACCGCCACGGTCTGACGATCGTCCACGCCTGGGGAATGACCGAGACCTCGCCGCTGGGCAGCATCTGCCGCCTGCCGGTCGAGCTCGAGGACGCATCCGAACAGGAGCGCTACGAGTACCGGGCCCGGCAGGGGACCGCGTCGCCGTTTGTGGAGATCCGGGCGCGCGGCGAGGACGGCGAGCTGGTGCCTTGGGATGACCAGGCGATGGGCGAGCTCGAGGTCCGCGGGCCGTGGGTGGCGCGTGCTTACCACCGTGGTCGCGGCGCCGAGAAGTTCACCGACGACGGCTGGTTTGTGACCGGCGACGTGGTCAAGATCGACCCGCAGGGGAATCTGCGGATCTGCGATCGCTCCAAGGACCTGGTCAAGTCCGGGGGCGAGTGGATCTCGTCAGTCGATCTGGAGAACATGCTGATGGCCCACGATGCCGTGGCGGAGGCGGCGGTGATCGCGATTCCCGACGAGCGCTGGGGCGAGCGACCGCTGGCCGTGGTCGTCCTGCGCGACGGACACGAGGCCAGTGCCGACGAGCTTCGCGCTCACCTGTCGCAGCAGTACGCGAAGTGGCAGCTCCCGGATCGCTTCGAGTTCATCGACGAAATCCCGCGCACCGCTACGGGCAAGTTCAAGAAGACCGCGCTGCGCGAGCAGTTCGTCGAAGCCAAGGTCTGACTCCATTCGGGAGCGGCCGCCTCCCTCCCGGTGCACAACGTGGAAAAGCTGCATCGTCTGTCTGGATCCTCCACGTATGTCCCGCGGGGGGAGCACTTCGTGGAGGATCCAACCGCGGCGTCGGGATTTTCCACGCCCTGCCGCGGGTCGCGGGCGCGGGTAGCGGGCGCGAGGTCACGCCCGCGGCCACGGCCAGCGGGCCCGACCGCCTCCGCTATCGGCTGCGCTCCTGCACGGGCGGCGGGTCAGCGGTGAGGCGCTTCTTCTGCACCTTGCCGAGCTCGTTGCGCGGCAACTGCTCGAGGAACCGCACGACGCGCGGGCGCTTGTGAGGGGCGAGCTGCGCCGCGACGTGGTCGATCAGCTCGGGCTCGGGAGCTTCAGCCCCCTCGCGCAGCACCACCCAGGCGACCACGCGCTCGCCGAGGTCCTCATCGGGCTCGCCGGTGACCGCTGCGTCTGCGACGGCCGGATGCTCGCGCAGCGCGGCCTCGATCTCGCCGGCGCCGATCTTGTAGCCGCCGCTCTTGATCAGGTCAGTCTCGCGCCGGCCGACGATCCGGACATAGCCGCGCTCGTCGCGGGTGGCCATGTCCCCGGTGCGAAACCAGCTGTCGCGCATCGCCGCGCGGGTGGCGTCGGGACGGTTGAGGTAGCCGAGGAACAGGTTGGGGCCGCGGACCTCGACCTCGCCGAACGTTTCGCCGTCATCGGCGTCGATCGGCCGGCCGTCGTCGCCGACGAGCCGGAGCTTCACCCCGGCCAGGGGCGGTCCCACGGTTCCGGGTGCCGGCTCGCCGTCGGCTCTGATCGCCGTGTTCATCAACGTCTCGGTCAAGCCGTAGCGCTCGACCACGCTGCGGCCTGTGAGCCGGCGCAGCCGTTCGTGCTCGGCGGCCGGCAGCGCGGCCGAGCCCGAGACCAGCAGTCGTGCTCGCCCCAGTGCCGCGGCCAGTCCAGGGTCCTGCTCGGCCGCTTCGCCGAGTCGCCGGTACATCGTCGGGACGCCGAACACCATCGTCGCTCCGTCGATCAAGGCTCCCTGGACAGCCTCGGGCGAGAAGCTGCCGAGATGGACCGCAGTCCCGCCGCGGCGGATCGGTCCCAGGATTCCGATCACCAGCCCGTGGACGTGGAACAGCGGCAGCGCCTGGGCGACCGTGTCGTCCCCGGTCCAGGCCCAGGCATCGGCGAGCGCGTCGAGGTTTGAGGCGATCGCACGCCGCGGAAGCACCGCTCCCTTCGGCGGTCCGGTGGTCCCCGAGGTGTAGACGATCAAGGCTGGATGCTCCGCCGGATGGGGCACCGGCTGCGAGCTCACAGGCCGCTCGTCGTCAAGGTCCACGGTCAACCATGTCCGGCCTGAGAACGCGGCCGGCACGGTTGTGCCGGGACGGGCCAGGACGGCCTCCGGCGCCGCGTCGGAGGCGATGTGCCCGAGTTCCGCGCTGCCGGACTTGGGGTTTACCGGGACGATCGGCACACCGGCGAGCAAGGCCCCGATCACCGCCACGCACGTCTCGGGTTGCGGTTCGGCCAGCACCGCAACGCGCTGGGCGCCCGCCAGCGCATCCGCGACGCGCAGAGCAGCGTCGCGCAGCTCTGAATAGGTCAGCGTGCGCTGCGGAAAGGAGATCGCCACCCGGTCTCCGGCGCGCTGCAGCGCTGCGAACAGCTCAGACGCGTCGCTTGTCACCCGACACCTGGATCACTGGACGTCTTTCATCCAATCGAACACACTCTGCCGATGGCGATCACCCAACGCGCCGAGCTGAGCGTCCTGCAAGCGGTCGAGTCCCGCGTGCTGTGGCTGGCCACCTCGATCATCCATCACGCCAACAAGGTCCGGCGGACGCGGTCGGGTGTCAAGGTGGGGGGACATCAGGCTTCGTCGGCGTCGGTGGTCTCGATCATGACCGCGCTGTATTTCGATTTCCTGCGCGATCCCGATCGTGTCTCGGTCAAGCCCCACGCCTCCCCGGTGCTGCACGCGATCGAGTACCTGCTGGGTGCGCTGGATGAGCGGTATCTGACGACGTTACGGGAATTCGGGGGGCTGCAGAGCTATCCCAGTCGCCTCAAGGATCCGGTCCCCGCCGATTTCTCGACCGGCTCGGTGGGCATCGGTGCGACGGCGCCAATCTGGAGCGCGCTGGCGCATCGCTACGTCGCGGGTCATTTCGAGGTTCCCCGCGGCGGGCGCCAGGTCGCGCTGCTGGGTGACGCCGAGCTCGATGAGGGGGCCTGCTGGGAGGCGCTGGTCGATCCGGTGGTCGCGCATCTGGGGGAGGTGCTGTGGATCGTGGATCTCAACCGCCAGTCGCTTGACCGGGTCGTCCCTGACATCGCGGCCGGCAGGTTGGCGGCGATGTTCGAGGCGGCGGGCTGGCACGTGATCACGGTCAAGTACGGCCGACAGCTGACCGAGTTGTTCGAGCGCGACGGGGGCCCTGCCCTGCGCCGGCGGATCGACGAGATGACCAACGAGGAATATCAGCGGATGCTGCGCTCCTCGCCCCAGGAGCTTCGCGAGCGCCTCCCCGAAGGAGGTCACGCCCGCGCTCTGCGGCGGCTGATCGCCGAGCTCGAGGACGAACAGCTGATGAGCGCGGTTCGCGATCTCGGTGGCCATGACCTTGGCATGCTGCTCGATGCGTTCGCCGAGGCCGACGCGGTGATCGATCGCCCGTCGGTGATCTTTGCGTTCACGATCAAGGCCTGGCGTCTTGCCACCGAAGGCCATCCGGCAAACCATTCGGCGCTGCTGAACGCAGAGCAATGGCGGACACTCGCGGCGCAGCTAGGCGCCGACCCTGACGATCCGTGGGCCCGGTTCACCGACGGCTCGCCCGAGGCCGAGCTGTGCGATCGCGCCGCCGAGCGTCTCCGTCGCGAGCCGGTGACTCCGGTGGCGCCGCCGGATGTTCCCGCTTCCGTGGGTCGCCAGCACGCCGGTAACGTCTCCACCCAGCAGGCGTTCGGGCGGCTGTTCGTGGACCTGGCCCGGGCGGCGCCCGAGGTGGCGGCGCGGATGGTGACGGTCAGTCCAGACGTGGCCTCGTCGACCAATCTCGGCGGCTGGATCAACCATGTGGGGATCTGGCATCTGGGCGAGCGGATCGACTGGTTCGCCGACGACACTGACACGCTGGTGCGCTGGCGCGAGTCAGAGCACGGTCAGCACATCGAGCTGGGGATCGCCGAGGGAAACCTGGTGGGGCTGCTGGCGGAGCTGGGTTTGACCTGGGCTCGCGACGGCGAGCCGCTTTTGCCGATCGGCACGCTGTATGACCCGTTTGTCAACCGGGCACTGGAGCCCTGGTCGTTCGGGCTGTATGGGGGGGCGCAGTCGATCCTGGTGGGCACGCCGTCGGGGATCACGCTGGCGCCCGAGGGGGGTGCGCATCAGTCGATCATCACCCCCTCGGTCGGGCTGGAGCAGCCGCGGTGCATCGCCTGGGAGCCGGCCTTCGGCCAAGACCTGGAGTGGGCGCTTCTGGCGGCGCTTGGCCGGCTCGGTCGCCGCGATGGATGCTCTGCGTATTTCAGGCTCTCCACGCGGCCGGTCGATCAGCAGCTGGCTGCGGTGCCCGACGACGAGCGCGCGGTGGCGCGACGACGCGAACAGGTGCTGGCCGGGGGCTATCTGCTGCGCCGGGCGCAGTCGCGGCCGGCGGTGACCCTGATCGGGATGGGCGCGGTGATGCCCGAAGTCATGGCTGCGGCCGACGAGCTCGAGTCCGCGGGGCATCCGGTGGACGTGGCCTGCCTGACCTCCGCCGATCTTGTCTTCCGCGCGCTCCGCGCTCGGCAGGGGCTGCACGAGGGCGAGTCAGATCAGATCCTCGACGAGCTCCTGCCACCCGACCGCGCGGCGCCGATTGTGACCGTGCTCGACGGCCACCCGCATACGCTCTCGTTCCTGGGCGCGATCCGGTGCGTGCCGGTGGCCTGTCTGGGGGTCGATGACTTCGGGCAGTCAGGTGACGTGGATGATCTGTACCGCTACTTCGCGATCGACTCTGAGACGATCGTGGGCGCCGCGCTGGATCTGCTGCCATGAACGAGATCACCATGCCCAGACTGTCGGACTCGATGCAGGAGGGGACGATCCTCAGCTGGCTGAAGTCCGACGGCGACCGGGTGCAGGCTGGCGACGAGTTGGTCGAGATCGAGACCGACAAGGCCACGATGGCCTACGAGTCACCTGCCGAAGGGGTGCTGACGATCGTCGCCGCGGTCGGCGAGACGCTGCCCGTGGGGGCGGTGATCGCGAGCGTGGGCGAGCGGGCAGAGGTCGACCATCCGCCCGAGCCGGCCGTCGCCGGTCCCGGCCGCTCGCACGAGCCGGGCGCCGCCGAGCCGGAGTCTCCGCCCGAGCCACCCGCCGCCGAGCCCGTGACGGCGTCGACACCGAGCACCGACGGTGACGGGGCGGACCCGGCCGCCGTCCGCGCCACACCCCTGGCGCGCCGGCTCGCGCGCGCCCACGGCGTGGATCTGGCGGCGCTGCGAGGGACCGGCCCCCGGGGCCGGATCACCCGCTCCGACGTGGCCGCGCAGGCCCAGGTCCCCGACCCGGTCGGCGCGGCGGCCACGATCACCCCGTCGCCCCCGTCCCCGGAAGTCGAGAGCGCCACCCAGACGCAGGAGCTCACCCGCCTGCAGCAGGTGGTCGCGCGCCGGATGTCGGAGTCCAAGGCGACGATTCCGCACTTCCAGGTCCAGACCGAGGCCCGCATGGACGCCCTGATCGCGCTTCGCACCGAGCTCAAGCAGCTCGGCGAGCACGCCGAACCGCTGCCCTCGCTCACCGACTTCATCGTCAAGGCAGCCGCGCTCGCGCTACGCGCCCACCCGCGCGCCAACGGCTCCTATCGCGACGGCTGCTTCGAGCTGCACCGCAGGGTCAACGTCGCGATCGCCGTCGCCGCTCCCGACGCGCTCGTGGTGCCCACCATCACGAACGCCGACCAGCTTTCACCGCGCGAGATCGCCGCCGAGTCTCGACGACTGGCGCAGCGCGTGCGCGACGGGAGCATCACGCCGCCCGAGCTATCCGGCGCGACGTTCACGGTCTCGAACCTCGGCATGTACGGGATGACCGCGATCGCGCCGGTGATCAACCCGCCGCAGGCCGCGATCCTGGGGGTCGGATCGGTGCGTGCCGTGCCGGCGCTGATCGACGGGCAGCTCGCCGAGCAGCGCCTGATCACGCTGACGCTGAGCTGCGATCATCGGATTCTCTATGGGGCCGACGCGGCCATGTTCCTGTCAGACATCCGGGACGCGCTGCAGGAGCCGCTGCGGCTGATGCTCTGACTGCCTCAGCGGGCCGGGATCCGCTCGGCGACACCCGCCGTCAGCGCCAGCGCCCGGTCGAGGTCGTCAATCAGATCGGCGGCGTCCTCGATCCCCACGGACAGCCTGAGCGTGCCCGGGAGGATGCCGAGCGCGGCGCGCTGCTCGGCGCTGAGCTGACGATGCGACGTGTTGTACGGGGCGCTGACGAGTGACTCGACGCCTCCGAGGCTCGTGGCCTGGAGGATCAGACGCACCTCATTCATCAGTGCGCCGGCGCGCGCATCGCCGCCACGGACGCGAAACGTGACGATCCCCGAGCCACCCCGGAGCAGCGCCGACGCCAAGCCCGCGTCCGGATGGGACTCGAGCATCGGATAGGCGACCGCCTCGACCTCCTGGTGAGCCTCCAGCCAGCGCGCGAGCGCGAGCGCGTTTTCGTTGTGACGCTCCATCCGCAGGACCAGCGTCTTGATGCTGCGGTCCAGCGTCGCCGCCGCTGATGGCGCAAGGCAGCCCCCGAGCGTGTTGGCCAGCGCCCTGATCGGCGCGATCTGTGCCGGGGATCCCACCACCACGCCGGCCGTCAGGTCGGAGTGGCCGTTGAGGTACTTGGTCGCCGAGTGCAGGACGAGATCGAAGCCGTGCTCGATCGGACGGACGTTGACCGGCGAGGCAAAGGTGCTGTCGACGATCGCCGTCGCTCCCGCCGCGTGCGCGAGCTCGGCGATCGCCGGGAGGTTCGCTACCCGCAGCATCGGGTTCGAAAGCGTCTCCAGATACGCCACGTCGGCGCCGGGTAGCTCGCGGCGCCAAGCCTCGAGGTCATGGATATCGACCAAGCTCACGGTGCGGCCCGAGCCGGGCAGGGTGTGGGCGAACAGCGTGTAGGTCTCGCCGTAGAGCTCGCGGGCGGCGACGATCCGGCCGCCGGGCGGCGTCACGGCCAGCACCGTTGTGGTGATCGCCGCCATCCCCGAGGCGAACGCCTGGCCGGCTTGCGCGCCCTCCAGGGCGGCGACCTTGGCCGCGACCGCATCCACGTTGGGGTTGCTCAGCCGCGAGTACCACCAGCTCTCGTTGCCGCCCGTGCGCGCGATGTCCGCGTAGATGGCTTCGTTGAGCTCGTAGGTCGAGGACTGGAACACCGGTGCGACGAGCCCCCGGGGCCACGGCCGTGGCTGGTCGAACCCGCCGTGGACGGCCGCGGTAGAGCTGCCGGGCGCAAGGCGCGGCGTCTCGCTGTTATCGCCAGCCGTCGGCGCGGCGTCGCTGTCCACAGCGTGACCTTACCGGTCAGCGGGTGACCTTCAGCTCCTCCAGCATCGGCGGCGTGTTGTTGGTGCTCGCGGTGATCGAGATCCGGATGAACCGGGCCCGCACCGCCGGGAAGTGCAGCACGTCCTTGACGCGATGCTGCACGCCGGTGACCCGCGCCACCGTCCGCCACGAGCTCCCGTCGGATGACACCTGCAGCGTGTAGCTACTGCCGCGTAGCACCTTGACCGGTCCGGGAGGCGGCGGGATGTTGGGTCCCGGCGCCGGTGGCCACTCGCGGCCCCAGCGGACCACGGCTCGGCTGACGAGGTGCTGGCCGGGCGCCGTCGGGGCCGTGAGCGTCGCCGGGATCGAGGTCGGCTGCCAGTCGGTCGCCGGGCTGCCGTCGACGGCGGCCAGCGCGGGGGCTCCCGGCTGGGCGCTCGACGCCGTTGCCGGCTGACAGCGGACGGCATCGTTGGTCGGCTTCAGGTCCGGACGCGCGGTGGCGATCCGGAGTGGGTGCCCCACGACCACCATCTGGCGCCCCGACGGGGTGCTCAGCGGCAACGGCGCGCCGCTGTGGAGCGTCACCGTGGTGGTGCGCGGGCCGATCGAAACCGTGAACACCCGGCCGCGCCAGGAGATGTTGTGGAGCACCACGCCGCCGAGCTGGCTTGTCAGGCTGGGCGCGAGGGCGATGTCGTCTGTATGCCAGCGCATGCCGGAGTAGCCGTACAGGAACTCCTGCAAAAAGCCCCCGATCCCGGTCATGAACGTGAACGCTCCGCCGGTCCTGGTCTCCGAGAACTGATCGAACACATCGCGGATGAACGGCTCATAGCTGCGCTGGGTGTAGACGAAGCTCGCGCAGCCCGGCGAGCCGAGCGCGGAGGTGTCAATCGAGTTGACTGCGTCGCTCATCGACGGGCCCGTGGGGTCGGTGCGAGGCACGTAGTAGTTGATGTCCTTCTGTGCCACCTGCGCCGGCATCGGGAACTCCCACGGGTACTGAAGCAGCGTCACGTCGGCCTGCTTGACGAGCTGTCCCTGGTAGCCCGCGAACTCCGGATGGATGCCGCGCGGGCTGATCGGCACCACGATGCCGGCGGCGATCTGCGGCCAGTCGGCGGGCACGGGCAGGCCGAGCACGTGGGCCGCCAGAATCGCATCCTCGATCGTCGTCTTGGCGCCGACGTTCGTGTAGGCCTCGTCGTTGACGTCGGGATTCTCCTCGTCGGGTCCGGTGACGTGATTGATGTGATAGCTGCCATCGGCCGCCCGGACGGCATGCGAGGCCCAGAAGGTCGCCGCCCCGGAGATGACCGGCCAGCCGCGGGTGGCGAGCCATTGCTTGTCGCCGGTCGTCAGGTAGTACTGCCACTGGGCGAGCGCGATGTCCGCGGTGATGTGCTGCTCGTATAGCCCTTCGCTGTTCACCGACACCGGGGGCGGGATCTGCTCGGTCCCGTCCAGCGCGCTCTCCCACGGAAAGCGCGCTCCCTGAAAGCCGGTGGCGATCGCGTGTTGCTGGGCGGCGGCCAGGCGGTTGAAGCGGTAGGCGTTCATCGCTGCGGCGAGGTCCGGGTGCTGGGCGAGCAGCGACGGGTACATCCAGGTCTCGGCGTCCCAGAAGATGTGGCCGTCATAGCCGTTCGAGGACAGGCCGGCCGGGGAGATGCTCCACTCCTGATCGGCACGCGTGCTCGACCAGAGATAGAACTCGCTGGCGTTGACGTCGGTGGCCACGGTGGGGTTGCCGAGCACGTCGATCCGGCCCTTCCACATCTGGGCCCAGGCGGCGTTGTTCTCGGCCACCAGGCTGCCAAAGCCGGCCGCGGCGGCGCCCCGGGCCTCGGCTCGCGCCGACCCGACGGTGTTCGAGGTGTCCTGCGAGTCGTCGACGCCCACGTACTTGGTGATCGTGTATCTGTGCCCGGCCTTGACCGGGAAAGCGATCTGCTGACCGACGCTCTGGTCTTTGTTCTGGTCGGTCGCGGTGCTCGGCGCGGTGATGTTGTCGCTGGTGGCGAGCTGGCTCGCGAGCGTTGCCGTGATGCCGATACCGACGGTCTGCACGGTCACCCAGTCGCTGCGCGCGCTCAGGCGCCAGTCCTTGCCCGCCTGGGTTGTGAGCGTTGCGGGGGTGCCGTCGATCTCGTCGGTCACGGTTGCGGTGCCGGTCCAGTGGGGCACGAGGACCAGGCGCACGATGCCCACGTGCTCGCGGGCTCGGTCTGTGAACACCTGGTAGCTGATGTCCGTGACGTGCCCGTTGGGAGCGGTCCACCTTGCTCGCGTGGAGACGATGCCGGTGTGCAGGTCGATTGACTGGCGCCAGCCGGCGGTGGTCCCGGTCGTGGTCGAGAACGTCTGGCCGCCGTCTGAGAACGTCAGCGTCGACCAGGTGGGGATATTTGCGCGCTGCTGCACCTGGTTTGAGGCCGGTCCGGTGGAGGGCTTGGCGTAGAAGCCGGCGAGCTCGGACTGCGCGGGGACGGTGCCTGCGGCGTAGCCCTGGCCGGCGGGCGGAACCCTGACCCCGAGCAGGCCGTTGCCGGTGAACGTGGGGGCGTAGTTGGAGCCGGTGTTGGTCGCCGTCAGCACGAAGGACCCGACATTGCCGTCGGGCGGGGCGGCGCTCGCCTGACCGGCGCCGAAGGTCCCCATCATCCCCGCGATCAGACAGATCGTGATCATCCACTCGCGCGCGCGAATCCGCATCATGTACCTCCCGTTGACCGCTGCCTGGTCCAGGCACTGCCCCGATTGGCCGCGCTCTAACGGCCGCGTGTCAGCTTCCTGACCCGCGTCGTATTCGCGGCGCGGATTCCTCGATCCGCTCGGGGGACTGCTCGAGGAGGTCCCCGGCGACCTCGTCGGGATACCAGCGCGGCGGGAGCACGATCACGCCCCAGCCCGCCCGCTCGAGCACCGCGAGCGCATCGAGCCGGGGGGACAGCGCACCGCCGATGACCGTGGGTTTTGATGCGCAAAGTGACGCTCGGACGTGGGCGAGAACTTGCAATGTTGCTCGGGGTCCCCGCCGGCGCGCGCTAGCGGGCGCGGAGGCTGCACAGAGCGATAACGACGGACACAGATGGCCGCGACACCGTCTACTCTCAGCGAAATGATGGCGGCCGTCCTGGCCGGTCGCATCGCGGCTGGGCTAACGATCTTTCGGTCATCGATGAAGGCGGCGTTCGATGCCTGAGCCGGTACTTCGCTCGGGTCGATACATGCCGGGGCTCGACGGCCTCCGGGCGATCGCCGTGCTCGCGGTGATCGCATACCACCTGGGCTTTGGCTGGGCTTCGGGCGGTCTGCTCGGAGTGGGCATCTTCTTCACGCTGAGCGGCTACCTGATCACCGACATCCTGCTGACCCAGTGGGACGACGGACGGCTGCGGCTGGCCAACTTCTGGCTGCGACGAGCGCGACGGCTGCTGCCGGCGCTGTTTTTGATGTTGATCATCGTGACCCTGTGGGTCGCGCTCGCCGACCGCTCCCGTCTGTCGGAACTTCGCGGCGAGGCTATCTCGGCGGCGGTGTACGTCAACAACTGGTGGCAGATCTCACAGCACATGTCGTACTTCGCGCGCTTTGGCCCGCCTTCGCCGCTCAGCCATCTCTGGTCGCTGGCGGTCGAGGAGCAGTTCTATCTGCTGTGGCCGTGGCTGCTGCTGGCGGGGGTGCATTTCGTCCGCGAGCGTCGGCGCCCGGTGAGGATCCGGCCGCGTCTGGCCGGCGTGACGCTGATCCTGGCGGCTGTGTCTGCGATCGAGATGGCGTTGCTCTTTCACCCCACGTTCGACGCGACGCGGATCTACGACGGCACTGACACGCGGGCGTTCGGGCTGCTGTTCGGGGCGGCGCTGGCGATGATCTGGCCCAGTCGCGATCTGACCAGCCGGGTGAGCCTCGAGGCGCGCACGATCCTGGACGTGCTGGGAGTTATCGGCCTGGTGATGATCGGGCTTTTGGTCTGGCGCACAAACCAATATTCGGCGTTCCTCTATCACGGCGGAATCGTGCTGCTGTCGATCGCCACCGTGCTGGTGATCACCGCAGCGGCGCATCCGGCAAGCCGCGTCGGCCGGGCCATGGGCTGGGAGCCGTTGCGCTGGATCGGCGTGCGCTCGTACGCGATCTACCTCTGGCACGAGCCGATCATCGTGCTGACCACGCCGGTTTTGAACCGCGGTACCAACCCTCTGCGGTCCGCGCTTCAGGTTGCTGCGACCTTCGCCGTGGCCGCCCTGTCCTGGCGCTACGTCGAGGACCCGATCCGCAAGGGAGCGTTGAAGCGGGTGTGGGCCCAGGCCAGGGCGGTTGGATGGCGCCCGCGGGCGCTCCCGCGCCACTTGCAGGCCGCGCTCGGATCGGCGGTCCTCGTCCTGGTCCTGGTATCGGTGGCGTTGGCCGGGGTCAAGCCGCCATCGTTTGGGGGCTCCAGCAACGGGGTGACGCAAAGCCAGCTCGCCGCGCTCGGCGCAGGGAGCTCACAGCCAAACCAGCACTCGCCGAGCAGCGGCAACTCAAAACAGGGGCAGGCCGCTTCGAGCTCCTCGGCTGCCTCGTCCACGACTGACCCACCCAACGGCAAGCTGCGCACCTCTTGCCGCAGCGTGGTCCACATCGGCGACTCGACCTCGGAGGGCCTGATCTCCAGCCAGTACCTGCCCGATCCGCGCCAGCGGATACCCGCCCAGTACGCTCGCGTCGGAGTCCGCCACGAGCACATGGAGATCACCGGCGCGACCTCGATCGTGGAGACGCTTCCCGGCGGCGAGAACGCCTACGACGTGGCCCAGGGGCTGCTGCGCGACGGCTACAGGGGTTGCTGGGTGCTGGCGCTGGGAACCAACGACACGGCCGACGTGTACGTGGGTTCGAACATCGGTCTGAGCCAGCGGATCGATCGGATGATGTCGGTGCTGCGCAACCAGCCGGTGATGTGGGTCAACGTGAAGTCGCTGCTGTCGAACGGTCCTTATTCCGAAGATGACATGAAGCACTGGAACCAGGCGCTGCTGCAGGCGTGCTCGAAATACCCGAACATGCGGATCTACGACTGGGCGTCGGTGGTCAAGGACAAGTGGTTCATCCCGGACGGCATCCACTACTACTCGCCGGGGTACGCGGCCCGTGCGCACCTGATCGCCGACGCGCTGGCAGAAGCGTTCCCGCAGTACGGCCCGCCGCCGAGCGGCTGCGTCGTGCACACCAAGTCGGTATCGGTACGCGTGCTCGGGCTTCATTGATGACCGGGCCGGCACGCGGACTCCCCGTGAAAGAGCAAGGGCCAGCACACCTCGACGTGGACGAGCCAACGCCAGCACCCCTGGACCCGGATTCACCTGACAGTCTGCGCCGCGGCGATCGCGGAGCACGTCAGAGCCGCCGCTGGCTGTCGTCTGAGATTCCCCTCGGGGTGCTGCTCGAGACGCCGTACGGCTCGATCCCCGACGAGGCTCCGCCGAGCGGGTTGCGGGTCCGTACGCATGAGGTGGTGCCCGAGGATGCGCAGCTGCCCGCCATGCCCTGGACGGTGACCCGCAAGGAGCAGGTCTGGACCCCGCGCCTCGCTCACCTCGTCGAACAGGCCAACGCCAGCCAGTGGAACGCCAGCCTGGACATTCCCTGGCCGGCCGCGCAGGGCCTGCCCGACCGGCTCGAAGCTGCCGTCTGCGACGTCTTCACCTGGCTGCTGCAGCAGGAGCTCACCGCCCATCAGGTGCCGTCGGTGTGGCTGCCGCGGATACACCCGGCGTTCCTGGAGGTCCGGCTGTTTCTGTCGGGGAAGGTGATGGACGAAGCCCGCCACGCGGAGGTGTGCGTCAAGCGCCTGTGGCTCAACGGCTGTGGACCGACGGCGACGTCACCGGGATCCGACGAGGCGCTGGCCTCGTTGTGCCTGCTGGACGACTACGAGCAGGCCTCACTGCTGGTTGACGTTCTCGGCGAAGGCCAGATTCTCGATGTGTTCAAGATCGTGCACGACCTCGCCCCCGACGAGGCAACCCGCCGGATCGTCCTGCTCTCCCGCCGCGACGAAGCGCGCCACGTCTCCTACGGTGTGGCCCGGCTCAAGCACCGGCTGCAGACGGCTCGCGACCCCGAGTCCGTGGGGCGCCAGGTAGTGGATTGGGTCGCCGCTCGGATCGAGATCTCCGACGAGTTCTTCACCCTTCCGGAGATGGTCCAGGCGGCACTGGGCACCCTCGGACGCGACGTCGGAATCGACGGCCGCCAGCGCGCGCAGCAATTCCCCGAGGAGGCAAACCGTTTCCGCCTGTCGCGACTAGAGGCCGCGGGACTGCCGTCTCGATCGCTGAAGCAGATGCGAGGCCTGCTCGGCATCTAGGGCCGGTCGACAAACTTGGTGATGGCGCTGGCGCCGGACCCCGGTCGCGCGTTCGGGACGAGTGATCAGTTGATGGTGATGAACCTGATCATCGCGGGCCAGTCGCTCTGGTAGGCGGCCTCGTCGGCCGCGGGAGTTCCGCCCAGGTTGATGACGATGTTTCGTTCGGCTGCGGTGAGGAAAGGTGGCGAGTAGGGGATGTCGAGCACGATGTGCCCGGCGGCGGGATAGTTCAGGTGCACGTGACGCGCGCCGTCGGAGCGCAGCTCGCGCATGATCTGGTTGGCGTAGGTGTTCGAGGGCCACAGCTGGTCATCGCCGCCGCTGATCAGCATCACCGCGGCTGTGATTCGCGGCACCGGGATTCGTGCGGCTTTGGCCGCGGGCAAACCGAGCGCGTCCTTGAACGCGTCGACCTCGTTGATCGAACCGTCGCGGTTATAGGTGATCGCGCCGATCAACGCCTGGTCATAGGGGATCGCCCTGCCGTGCAGCGTCCAGGCCGCAGTCTGGTGGGCTGGGCGACACTCACCCGGGAACGAGCCGTAGGCGATCGAGCTGGGGGCATCGGCCACCAGGCCGTGCACCAGGTGCGGCCAGTGCGCCGCGACGAGCAGCTCGGCCTCGCTTCCGCGAGAGCCGCTCTCAATCCAGACCCGGTGGGGATCGACCTGGGGCTGGGATCGCAGCCAGCGGATCGCCTTGACAAAGTACTCGAGCGGGATATGCGCCAGGCTGCAGGGAAGCCCCGGCTCATCGAAGTACGCCAGCGCAAGTGCCGGAATCCCGTGTGACGCCAGCAGCGACGCCTCGCTCGGATTCACTCCCAGTCCGCCCTCAGATCCGCCCCATAAGACAACCGCCGGCCGACGGGTATGGCCAGGTGGCGTGAAGTACTCGCCAAAGAAGCCGGCCTGTGCGACCCGCTCTGAACGCTCGGTCACCCCCGGTCCGCTCAGTCGTTGCACAAGGCGCGCTTCGGCCAACTGCCGGTTGCCCGCGCTCACCGCAAGCTGTGTGACCCTGACATCGTTCAGCGGCGCTGAGCCCGACGCGGTGCGCCGCTCAGACCACAAAAGCCCGAGCGCCGACACTCCCTTATAGCTGCCGCTGGTCGGAGCCTGATGCGCAGCGTTCACGGTTCCTTTCGGGGTGGCCCTAAACGTCGCCGAAGACGTCCAGATGCCGTCCGGCCGACGCGTGCGCGCGCTCAGGGTGACCAGCTGTCCCGAACGCAAATGGGAGACCACGATCGTTCTGCCCTGATCCGCGAGCGCAACAGCCGGTGACACCGTGAGCACCGCCTTCGGCTGCCCTGCGCCGCCGCATCCCGCAAGACCAGGTGGCGGCCATCACCCACAGCAAGCAGACCAGCCCGGGCACTGTTCGGCAACCGAGGAGCCGGCGCAACCCCCGACTCAATCGCCGTAGCCGCGTTCGCGCTCGTATCGCTCAGCGGTCTCGCGGCCAAAGTCGGTTGACCGTGGGTTCCCGCGGTAGGTCCAGTTCGCCCGGCTTGAAGGAAAGCTCGAGGCCAGCAGCCCCGCCCATACGAAGATGGCCACGATCAAGCCCATGATGACGGCAGGGCTGGGATCGACGATCGCGAGCACCACCAGGACCGGCACAGCCACCGTGAGGATCCAGCCCCAGGGGGTCAGCCGCCAGCGAGACCGATGGTGACCACTGGTGTCGCCCATACCTAAAGTGTGCCCCACCCGGGTAGCCCACGAGCCATCACACCCGCGGCAAGTCCGCGCGCTTACACTTGTCGGCCGGGTGAGCGCGACGTTGTGGGCCGGTTCGGTGGCCAGCTCACGGCGTGTCGAGTCCGCGCTCGTCAGCCGCGCGCGAGAGTCGGTCATCGCGAGTGGCAAGAGCATCCGCTCCTGCGGTCACAGCCGCGTGCAGCACGCAACAGTCGGGCATGCGCAGCCGGCTCTCGGCGCGCAGGCGCGCGAGCTGCACGGCGGCGCCGCGTTCGACGGGCAGTTCGGAGATCTTCAACGCGGCGAAAGCCTCCAGCTGCTCGTCGAGCCTCCCTACGCGAGCGGCACCGACCAGCACCTCGGCGAGCGTGATCGTGCTGGCAGCGAGCGCGTCGGCTTCGGCGAGGATCGTCTCGGCAGCCTCTGTGTGGGGGTCGGTGTCGTCGAGGTGCGCGAGAAGGATGCTCGCGTCGAGGACCGTCAGGCCGGCCACTCGTCTCGCAGTCGCTCGAGGTAGCCGGGGCCGTAGACGCCGCGGAACTGGCCGTGGGTGCGTTTGATCGCGGCATGCCGACGCCGGCGTTCGCTCTCGCGCTGTTCGCTGATCGCCTCGTGGCCGGCCTCGACCAGCCGTAGGAGCAGTCGGGACCGCGAACGAGCATCCTCCGGCCAGCGACGAGCGGCCTCGTTCAGGGCGGCGGCGAGTTCGTCTGTCTCGGTCAGCGTGTGGCGGGGTCTGGTCGTCGGCATCATCCTGAGTGTAGCACCCAGGAATAAGTGCTGCACCTGCACGCCTTGCCGTGGTCGAGGTCATTCGGGGCTGTAACGGACAGGGCTCGGCGTGTCTTTAGCCGCGGATGAGGCGGAGCTGCAGGGGAAGGGGGCCGTAGCGAAGCGCGGTCGCTATGTCTTTGGCCGACTGTTTGGTCAGGCTGCCGGCGATGTCGGCGCCCTTGGCGCCCGTCACTCCGTCGGGGTAGAGCTTGAAGTCGATTGACGGGACCGTCAGGAGCTGGTCGTCGAGCGCGATCGCGAAGTGCTGATTCAGGGTCTGGCCGAGAGTGCTGAGGTCCTGGCCGCGTCGCGCAATTGCCGCGGTTACGCTTTGGAACTCCTTCTGTCCGGCGGATTTGAAGCCAAAGGTGACGGCAGGGTTTCCACCCGAATCGGTGGACTGCTGCGGGTTGGTGATGTCCGAGCCGCGAAGCGCGGTGTTGTCGCGTAGCACGAAGAACCGGGCTGCGGGGCTTGAGAACTTGATCTGCTGACCGGGGCGCGGGTTCTCTGCCTGGAGCACGACGGTGCCCTGCTGCACGACCAGCACCTCAGCCCCCACCTTCCCAGGCGGCAGCTGCGCGGCTAGGTCTCGGAGCACCTGCTCACGCGGCCGCGAGTAGGGCTCGTTGTCGGGCCCGGCCAGCAGGCAGGGCTGACCAGGAGTCAGATGCATACCTTGCTCCTTGGCCGCGGCCTTACAGGCCGAACTGCCGGGGACTCCGAACACGTAGTACTGGAGGCCGGGGCGGCCATTGTCGGGACTTATCGTCTTGGGCTGCTTGGTGGCAAGTTTGACCGCCTCATACAGCGGCAGGGCGCCCGCGCCAGGCTCCCCCGGCGCCGCACGGTCCGCGCCTTGGCTGATCGTGAGCGCGGTTGGGTCCTGGGCTTGTAGTTCCCCGGCGACTGTCTTGCTGTTCGGCGTCAGCGCGTTGGCCTCCCAGTCATAGAGATAGAGCCGCCCTGGCGCAGTCACCAGATCAACGATCCGCGCTCGCCCGACCGACGAAATACCGCCCGCGCTGATCACCAGCTGGTTGGCGCCCGGCGCTGTGACGCTAAAGCTGTGCAGAACCGAGCGCAGGCGCTCACGGATGATCTGGACCTCGCGCGAGATCGCGGCTCGTGTGACCACCGGCTGCTGCGGCGTTGGCTCTGCCTGCAGCACGATTCGCAGCCCACTCGACGGGACCGTGCCGCTATCTCCCGGTCCGGAACCATGCAGGTTCACAGCCGCTACGACCACGACGATCACCACCACGACGCTGGCGATAGGCACGAGGATCGGCCAGCGACGCTGCGACCTTGACGGTGGGGTGGACAGCACCCGCTTCAGGATCCTGTCGGCCTCCGCGCCGTCGTATGCGGCTGGCTTTGTCGTTCGCGGGACGGGGTTCGCCTCGGCCAGTTCCGTGAGCACAGGATCTTCTGAGGTCATGGCGTCTCCTCGGCGATTTGCGAGCGTCGCGGGTTGTCAGCGCTGTCCGCCAGCTGATCGGCCACATGTCGGCGCGCGCGGTGAAGGCGGACGCGAAACGCCGCCGGGCTACATCCCGCTGCGCGGGCGGCACGATCTGGCTCGAGGCCCTCCCAAGCGACCAGCAACAGCGCCTCACGCTCGCGCGCAGACAATGACCCGATCGCCGCTTCAAGCCTGGCGCTCATCTCCGCCGGCGGCTCCCAGCCCACGGTCGGTCCGGCAATCAGGCTCTGCAGGCGGGCCGCCAGTGCACCCCGGCGACGCGCCGCCCGCTGCTGATTGGCGAGCACCCGACGAGCGACTCCCAACAGCCACGGAAGCGGGTCACCGCCCACCGACTCAAACCGGCGCCAGGCCACCAAGAAGGTCTCCGCGACCACGTCCTCGACCGCCGCCCCCGGGCTGCGGCGAAGCACATAGCCACGAACGGCCCAGTAGTGCGCTGAGAACAGCCGCTCAAAAGCGATTCTGCGATCGTCAGCTTCAGACACCCACCAAGCGATTGTCCGGCAAACCCCGATCCGTTACATCGCCGCGGCAATTCAACACCCGTCCTCCCCCAAATCCAGCGCACGTGACGGCGATCTGCTCGCGCTCACTTATTTCGTGACCCAATATGAACTGATCCTTGCCCGGCGCGCTCGGTTACTGAGACCGCTCGGCGAACACGACTAGATATCCGTCGGGGTCCCGGATCCAGATCTCCTGATGGCCCGCGTTGGGGTTGACGTGCACGTCCGCGACGAGCTCGGCCTCGAGCTCGTGGATCCGAGTCACGGCCGCGTCAAAGTCGTCGACCTCAAACCAGACTGCCACCCCGTTACCGAGCGGCTGGCCGGGATCGCCAATCGTGCCGTGATGATGCTCGGTCTCGAGCTGATGCAGCTGCAGGACGAGGTTGCCATCGACCAGCAGTTGCTCGTACTCGCTGCCGCCGTGACCGCTTTCGGCGCCAAGCGCTGTCTGATACCAGCGGCTGGAGGATGGGACGTCAGCGACAGCGATCATCGGCTGAGGCCGCAGGGAGAGAGCGTTGGGATCGCGCTCTTCGAGCTCCTCGGCGAGGATCTCTCGACACAGTTCGATGCACTCGTTGCAGATGTACACGCCGTCCGGTCCGGCGATCAGCCTCTCGACCTCGGCCTGCTGCTTTTCGCAGAACGAACAGCACAAAGACTCATCGCCTGACTTGCGGCGCGCAGTCGGACGTGTCGAATCCTCCACGTAGCCAACGGTAACGCCCTCCTCGCCGCTTGCCAGCGGCTCCCCGCGTGCGCTGCGGGGCTAGCCGGGAGTGTTGTAGTGGAGGTCGAGCGTGTCGGTCCATCCCGACCAGCGCAGCGTGAACCGCCAGCATCCCGGTGATGGAAGGTTGATGATCGAGGGTCCAGGGCCGCCGCTGACTCTGCGGGCGACGGGAGAGCCCAGCCGCCTGGTTCCTGCCATCCGCTGGGCCTCGATCCTCAGAGGGTGCCCGTAGTGGGTGGCGACGCGGGAGACCCACAGAATCTTGTTGTTGTGGTGTGCCGCGGGCGGTGAGTCCAGAGAGGCGAACGGGATCGCGGCGATCCTTCCGGCGGTGCCCAGGACATACGGCATTCGGGGCCTACGTTCGCTGAATCCTGCGCGCGCCCATGTCGGCAGCACCCCGTCGTGGAGCTCAGACTTGCACGCGGGGGCGGCCACCGTGCGACCAGCGGTGTTCGAAGGCGTCCGACGGGCGCGGCAGCTTCGACCCAAGGGGATGAAGCGACGGAAACGCGTGGCACTGCCGACCGGCTGAATGGTGACCTCGGCGCATTGCGCCCGCGCGACGATAAACCCCCCCTCAAACTGAGTCTTCCCGGCGGGCCCGGCGCAGGGCCTGAAGGTGACCGAGCTGGCGCCCTGGGAGAGATAAAACCGCCGGCGGGGCGCGACGTCGGTGTAGTCAAGCGCCAGGCGCCCGCGCTCACCCGTGGGAATGCTCACCGTCACGCCTCGGCCCGGCTCGACCACCGCCAGCGCCTCCACGAAGCGGCTTTTGCTTATCGCTACCCGGTCGGCGTTTTGGCGCAGATACAGCCACGAGATCGGCCCCGCAACAACGGTGCCCGAGCGGGGGCTGTGCCAGCCGCTTGCCAGCTGCCCAGACACCGTGTCAGCGCAATCCACCACGACAGAGGAACCGGGGTTCGTCGACAGGCCGGGGTGAGGGCCGCCCGTGAGCGGCAGGCTCGCGCGCGTGCCCGACCCGTGACCGATCACCAGCAATACGCCCACCACGACCGCGACCGATACCGCCACCGCCACCAGGATCGGAACGGCACGGACGCCCGCGGCAAACCCGGTCCGAGCGCCTGCCAACGGACTCACCCGCCCGTTGGAGACCCCGCGCGCACGGCGCGCCAGCCATCCGCGCGCAAGCGGCCGGCGGCGCGCTGCAAGCCGGGCGTGAGCTTCCAAAAGCTCGCTCTCAAGCTGGGGCAAAACACTCATCGGTACTCCTCTCCAAGCCGGTCGCGCAAGCGCGCCAGACCACGGCTGACGCGCTTTCTGACAACGGCCTCTGAACACCGCATGCGTCCGGCGATCTCCTCATAAGAACGGTCATCCAGGACCCGCGCGCGGACCGCGTCGCGCTGATCGGTGGGTAGCCCCTCCAAAAGACCCGTCGCCGTGATCTCGGTTCCCACGAAACGCTCGACACGTTCAAGGTCTGCGTCCTCTAACACCAGCGGCGCCATCCCCAAACGCCGCCGGGCGCGATCCTCGACCCTCCCGCGCCGCCGGCTTTTGGCCAGCTTGTGCTGGGCGATCCCAAACAGCCACGCGCTCGCAGGCGCCCTCCCAGGCCGATACCGCGACAAGCTCGCCAGCGCCGCGGCGAACACCTCGGCGGTCAGATCGGCCGCCAGCTCTGGATCACCGACCCGATATAGAAAGAACGCCAGTACCGGGCGCTCATAGCGCCGGTAGAAAACAGCGAACGCCTCACCGTCGCTGACGGCCGCGAGCAGCACACGGTCATCACTCTCAGACTCCCAGCCACTCACCTCAACTCATTACTCCCACTCACCGTCATTTTGTGACCGCTGGCCGCTATGTCCAGATCAAATAGCTCGGCGGCCGCGTGCTCATACACATCCAGCGCAAACAGTTGAGGACTCGCCCATGAACGTGGTCATCTCGTCAGCGGCGGACGTGAGCGCGCAGAAGGCGAAAGACTTGCCCGGTGAGTGAGATCGTCCGACGCCAGGCGCAGGTTCGCCGTACGGTCCTCGGAGCCACGCTGCTGGTACTGGCCCAAGCGGCAATCGGCATGGTCGTGAACCTCGATGTGATCGTGCCGGGCTCGCATCCCGGGTCGCACCCGTCTGACTTCTTTAGCGGGTCGTTCAACAGCGTCGTCTGGGCGATCGGTCATGGCTCCGTGGCGCTCGCCATTCACGCAGCGCTTGGATTGGCGCTCGTTCTCGCGGTGATCGCAGCCGCAATCCATGCGTTCACGCTGCGGAACCGGCCGATCGCGGCATGGTCCATACTCGCCGCCGCGTTGGTGATCGGAGCTGGCTTCAACGGCGCCAGCTTCCTCGACTTCAACCACGACACAAACTCGCTGATCATGGCGCTGCTCGCCTTCGCCGCCGTCGGCTGCTACACGATCGTGCTCTTCCTCCTCGGTGAATGACCCGCGAGGCCGTTGAGGCATGCTTTGGGTCACTTTCTGAGCGATGGCAGGGCCGACCATGCCGCCTATGCCCGGAATATCCGACGTCGACGAGCTCCGGGGCGCCATTGATCGCTTCTCGCTGGATCGTCCGGCTCCCGAGTTGGATCCCGCTGCCGGGGCGCTGGCGCAGGCATCACTGACCAGGAGCGGTCTTCTGCTTGTGGGCGAGGTGCATGGCGTGGCGGAGAACCCACTCGTGATCGTGGGTAACGGCTCTTTGCGGTGCCGGGGGAGATGTGATCGAGTCTCTACGTGCCGCGCCTGAGCGCCTTTTACGGGATTGTGATCGCGATGCACTGGCGCGATCACCACCCGGCGCACTTTCACGCCATCTACGCCGGCCGCGAGGCACAGATCGAGATCGCAACGCTGCAGGTGCTGGCTGGGTCACTGCCGCCCAACGCGCTGCGGCTGGTGCGCGAGTGGGCATCAGAGCACCGCTCAGAGCTCCAGGACAACTGGAATCGCGCCCGGGCGCCGAGCCGTTGGCTAGCATCGAGCCTCTGCGATGAGCGAAAACCTCCTTGTACTTCCTCGCGTCCGCTTTGCACAGATGGTCGCCGACTACGTGCTGCAGGTGGTCTTCTATGACGGCGTCGAGCGCACCGTCGATCTGTCCGGCGAGCTGTGGGGGGCGATGGCACAGCCTCTGCGCGACCCGGCCTACTTCGCACAGGTGCGCGTCGACCACGAACTGGGCACCGTCTGCTGGCCCAACGGCTTTGACCTTGATCCCGACGTGTTGCACGGAGACCACACACCCGCCGACCAGCCGCCGCCGGCGCACGCGGATCAGCCCGTCGCTGTCCGCTGACTCGGATCTCCGATGCTGCCAGGAAGCTGAGCAGTCATGACGACTCGCGGGCTCGTGCGGGTCAGGGATCGGCGCGGCATCGGCCATCTCGCTGAGCCGCCCCACGACTGATATGGGCGAGCCGCCGCTGCTCGTGGGCGGCGGCGATGGCGACCGGGTCGCAACAAGGCCAAAGACGGCTGTCAGCAGCCGTGCGAGGGCGCAAACCACGCGATCTGGGTCAGACCACCCGAGACCTTCGCGCCCCGGTACCCCGCCATCGAGGGATCCCCGCCGGCACCACCCGCGCGATCTGCCGCCAGCTCGGTATCCCGCCGTCTCCCTGACAGCCGGTCATACTGTGTGACGGCGAGCGGAGCAAGCGACGCCGGCGACAGGGAGGACATTCAGCAAGGCGCCCACGATGACCAGCAGCGCAGGGAGTCTGTGGCGGCGCCTCAGGCTGGTTTCAGTCGGGGGCTTTGTCGGGTTGGGTGCGGTCCTGGCTGTGGCGCTTACCGCATGCGGCGGAGGCAAGACCGCGGTGTTCATGGACGTCAGCGGACCTGTGGAGGTGGGGTGCAAGGATGCTGTGTACGGCCAGCTTGCCGCTGGCTGGCGCAGCCCCCGCTCGGGTACCGTGATCGCCGGACGGATCGCATGGCCGTATCTGCGCGTAACCGCCCGCCATCCGCTTGCAGGCGATCGGTCGACCAGGGCGGTGAAGGCGCTGGCCGTCGTCGACCCAGGCCCAGGGGTGACTGTCAGCATCCCTCCGGCCGAGCGTCGGCGACTGTCGCTGGACTACGTCAACCTCCAGCCGAGTGGGAGATTTCACGTCTCAGACGGCGCACACGCGGTCACGTTCAAGCCCTGCCCCCGCACACAATGGCCTGGTGGACGAACCCAGTTCGCCGGTGCCTTGATTGTCCGCGGCGCGCAATGCGCGACGATCGACATCCAGCCGATCGGCAGCGCCGCGCAAACCCGTCGCTTGATCCCGATCGCAACAGCCCACCGGCCGGCTCCTGGCTGCTGAGTGGCGAGGCCCCACGTCTTTGGGCTCTCCCCGTCGCGTCACGTTCGCCCTCAGCCGCCCCTAACCCGCAGTCATGCAGTCACGTTGGTTATTGCCGCTCACGAAAACGTGAATCAACCCACGCGAAGGGCGTTTGTCGGCGCCGATTGACGGAGGACGGCTACCCGACCGCGAAGTCGAGCCGAATCTCGCCCGCGGGTCCTGCGAGCTTGTTCAGCCGGAAGTGCCAGGTCGCGGGCGGCATCGGGCATGCCTCCTCGCCCTGGGTGCAGACATCAGTCCCGCCTCGGCGCTGGCAGGTTTCACTCGGGTCATGGCGTTGTCGGGGAGTGAAGATGGAGATGCCGGCCACGTGCGGGATGGTCCCGATGATCCGGGCGCGCGTTTCGTCCGGCACCGTTACGCGCAGTAGGCGAACCGTGCCGGTGGGCTCAGAGACATCGAACCGCTTCACCGCCGCGCCGGAGGGTACGTGAATCGTTCGGCTTCTTGGCCGGGGCGCGCGGTGCTGTGGCCCGTGTTGGACGACGCTCCTCCTCGTGGTTCTGACGTGTGCTGGGGGGTGGACCGGGCGTTGGGCGCCCGCCGCGTGGCTGCCCACGGCTCCCCAGGCTCCAGAAGCCAGCAGCGCAAACAGCGCGAAGCTTCCGGCTACAAGCACACGCCGGCCCCCGTAGAGGCTGGAATTACGCGCGCCGGGCTCAGCCATACGGTGAACCGTCGATCATCACTGGCCGACATACGTCCAACGGCACGCACGAGGTCCAAATAGCGCTGTGCTATCAGATCAATACAGTGATATCATGGACGGGGTGAAGCAGCTCTTGCTCCGTGTGCCCGAGGACCTTCACCGGCGGCTGACCGCGCGCGCCGCGCGCGAGGGTCGCAGCGTAAACGCAGTCGCGACGCAGATCCTCGATGCCGCCGCCGAGGCCGATCGGGGCGATCGGCGGGACCAGGTTCGTGCCGCCGCGGCGGCTGCGGGCACGCTGCGAGCGGTGAGCGCCCGGCCGGTGAGCGCAGCGCGCCGCCGGCGGATCACTGAGTCCACTCGAGGCCTGGGCCCACAGGTCGACAGGCTGCTCGCGCATGAGCGCGAGCGGCCGTGATCGCCTACCTGGACTCATCGGTTCTGGCCCGCGCTTACCTCGTCGACGAGGACGGGTATGAGGACGCCAACCAGCTGCTCGGCGATCCGGAGGTCGCGACGGTCACCGGCACGTGGACGCGGATCGAGGTGTCAGGCGCGCTGGTGCGCGCCGCGCGCTCAGGCCGCGGCGATGAGCGCGGTCTGCTTGAGCTGCTTGACGCGGACCTGGCAGGCCCCGTGGTGGTCCTCAGCGCCCCCCAAGAGCAGGTAGAAGCGGACGCGCTGAGGCTCGTGCGCGACCACGCTCTGCGAGCAATGGACGCCTGGCATCTGGCAACCGCGGCGATCACCGTCCCGCCGCTGGCCAAGCCCGACGAGCCGCGCGCGTTTGCGTCGCGCGACCAGGCCCAGCGTGCGGTCGCCGAGCAGCTCGGCTTCGTGGCGCTCTGACCGGCGGCGTGCTTGATCCCATGGGGGGATCCGATTCGACGGTGGATATCAGGTGAACGCGCTGACGCCCGTGATGTCGCGGCCGACGATCAGCGTCTGGATCGTCTCGGTGCCCTCGTAGGTGTGGATGACCTCGATGTCGCCCATGTGGCGGATCACGTGGTTCTCGAGCAGCACTCCGTTGCCTCCGAGCAGGTCACGCGCTTCTGCGATCACGAACCGGGCCTTGCGGGTGTTGTTGAGCTTGGCCAGCCCTGCGATCGTGTCTGAGAGCATTCCCGACTTCGGCCAGACGAGCGATCTGCATGCAGTAGAGCTGCATGCCAGTGACCTCGGCGAGCATCTTGACCAGCCGGTCCTGGACGATCTGAAAGCTGCACAGGGGGCGGCCGAACTGCTCTCGCTGCTTTGCGTAGGTGAGCGCGGTGTCGTACGCCGCCACGGCGTGACCGAGGGCTCCCCAAGCACAGGTGCTGCGGGTCGAGACCAGCACCCGGCCGGCGTCCTTGAAGGTGCGCGCACCCGGCAGACGGTTGGAATCGGGCACCCGCACACCGTCGAACTCGATGTCCGCCTGCCAGATCGCGCGGTTGGCGGCCTTGCCCTCCATTGTCGTCGCTCGATAACCGTCGGCCTCCGTCTCGACGAGAAAGCCGTTGACCTGGCCATCCTCCTGCGAGCGAGCCCAGACCACGACCACGTCGGCGATCGAGCCGTTGCCGATCCAGCGCTTTTGCCCGTCAATGATCCACTCGTCGCCCTCGCGACGGGCGGTGGTCTCCAGCGCGACCGAGTCCGATCCGTGTCGGGGCTCGGTCAGGGCAAATGCGCCGAGCTTCTCCAGGCGTGCCATCGCCGGCAGCCAGCGCTGCTTCTGCTCCTCAGATCCGAGCATTGCGATCGACTTCATCGCCAGTCCCGCCTGCACCCCGAGAAACGTGCCCAGGCTGCCGTCGCCCCGGTGGAGCTCCATGTGGACGAGCCCGAGTGCCAGCGGGCTCATCCCCGGGCATCCGTAGCCTTGGATGTCCTCGCCCACCACCCCGAGCTCGGGAAGCCGCCTTAGCAGTGGCCAGGGTAGCTCGGCCCTCTCCCAGTAGTCGTTGATCACCGGGAGGACCTCCTCGTCGACGAACCGGCGCGTCTGGATGAAGCGCTCCCACTGTTCGTCGGTGAACTGCTCGCGAACGTGGAAGTAGTCAGTCGCGAGCGCCTCGCCAAGGTGCTGGTAGGGGATGGTGGAGGTCGACATAGCTTCCTTTGAGGTCAGGTTGCATGCACCGCCGGCTGCCCGCGGTCCTCCTCGGCGAGCGCCGACGCAAACGCGGCGGTCACCTCCTCGGCCGTCCATGGCTCCGGGGATTGAGTGATGAAGAAGTCCTCGAGCGCCAGCTCGGTCAGCGTCGGGAGCTGGGCCGGCTGCACGCCAATCGACCTCAACACCGGGAACTCCAGCTTGACGAGCAGCTCCCGGACGCCGCGGACCGCTCGCGAGCCGTCTGCCGAACCGTCATTGCGCACCCCCAGTGCATCGGCGACCCGCTCGAGTTGTGCTGGCACCCGGTGGCGCTCGCGGTCGAGCGTCTGGGGCAGGACGACCCCGATCGTGAGCCCGTGTGGAACGTGGAACAGGCCGCCGATCGCCTGGCCCAGCGAATGCTCTGCGGTGCAGTCGGAGATGTTCATCGCCAGTCCCGCCATCATGCTCCCGCAGGCCATCTCCGAGCGCGCGGGGCCGTTTTCAGGGCTGCGGTAGGCGACGGTCAGCGAGCGTCCGATCAGCCGGATCGCTTCGAGCGCGATCGCGTCGCCGATCGGCGTGCGAACGCGGGCGATCATCGGCGCGATCGCCTGCGCCAGCGCGTCTACGCCAGTGTAGGCGGTGGTCGCCGGCGGAACCGAGTGCGTGAGGAGCGGGTCGACGACGGCATCCTGCGCGCGGAGGAAGGGACTGGCGATCCCGGACTTACGCCCCTGCGCCTGGTCGGTGACGACTGCGCCTCCTGAGACCTCGGAGCCCGTGCCGGCGGTCGTGGGGACGGCGATCAGCGGCAGCGCGGGTTCCGGGATCTGCCGCTCGGAGGCGAGGAACTCCGAGAAGGTCGAGCCGAGTTCGGCGCACAGCCGAGCGGTCTTGGCGGTGTCTATGACCGAGCCTCCGCCAATGGCGACCACCGCCTGGGGCTTGGCGTCGAGTAGGGCCTGCGTGGCGGCATCGACGACCTCGATCGTCGGTTCCCCCGGCGCCTTGAGGAACCGTGCCACGTCGATGCCCGACTCGGTCAGGGCGTCGATGCCGGCGGCCACCCCAGGGTTGTGCTCTTCGAGCCCGGCATCGACCATCACCAGCGCGGTCCGCGCTCCGTGCGCGGTGACCACGGCCCCGAGCTCGCCCGCTACCCCGTCACCGAAGCGGATCCGCACCGGCAGGTGGTTGGAGAACGGGGGTATGGCCGAGATGGTCACCGGTCGTCAGCTTTGCAGGTCTACCGCCCCGGGTCGATGCAGGTCTGCCGCCTCGGTCTCAGTCGACCCCTCAGCCCTTTGCGTTGGGAGTCAGCCACCTGTGGGCATACCTCGTCTGATGCGGGCATACCTCGTCTGCGCCACACCACGCAGCGGCAGCACGTTGTTGTGCGAGATGCTGCGCGAGACCGGTCGAGCCGGACGCCCGCTAGAGCATTTCGAGATCCTGCGGCACTCATCCTTGCCCCGCCAACCGCAGGAATACTTCGGGGAGCTCCTCCGTCCCGAGCTGCTCGAGTTGCTTGCGCACCCGCGATCGGAGGGCCCCACCCGGGAGACCGCGGAAAGCTGGTGGGCGCGAATTCTGCGCGACGGCAGCGGAGCGAATGGGGTTTGGGGCGGCAAGCTGATGTGGGGCCATGTCGATGACCTGGTTGCTCGATGCCGCGAGTTGCCGGGCCTCGCGGACGCCGATCTCGAGGACGTGCTGCACAGGTTGCTCGATGATCCCCGGCTCATCTTCGTGACCCGGCGCGACAGGGTTGCTCAAGCCGTGTCGCTGTGGCGAGCGCTTCAGACCCAGAGCTGGCGTGCCGGTGAGGCCCAGTCCGCCGAGTCGCTGGTGTACGACTTCACCGGCATCGACCATCTGGTCTGGCAGCTCGAGTCAGACGAGCGGGCCTGGAGGGAATGGTTTGCACGCAGCGGCCGGCACCCCGTTGGAGGTGACCTACGACCAGCTCGACAGACGCCCCGCAGAGACGGTGGCCATGGTGCTGCACGCGCTGGGGCTCCCGAACGCAGGGGTCACCGTTCCCTCACGACTTGCCCGCCAGCGCGACGAGATTTCGCAAGCCTGGATCGAGCGCTACCGGCGTGAGCGCGCCGGCGCGAGCGCGGTCGCGCGGCATGACGGCGCCCGCGCTTTGGGTGACGCGCTAGCTTCCGGAGTATCTTGCTGGCAGCGCTCCACGGGCGGCTGACCCGGTGGTGCAAGAGAGTTTGGGCTGCAACGCCCGGGCGCTCGGTGGGGCGCCAAAGCGGGTACAACCTCCTTAGGAGGCCGTTCGAGTGGCCGTTTTTTATGCACGAGGTCGTGGTTCCGGGTCTCCGCTAGCGGGCGATCGAGGTGGCGGAGTCGACGAGGCACGGCGTTTGGAGAGCGCCGGCTCGTCCGAGCCGGCGACGGTCCCACCGAGCCCCACGGCGCCAGACCAAGAGCGGGCGGCGCCCCCAGCCCAAGAGCGGGCCACGGCACCAGAGCAAGAGCGGGCCGCGCCGCCAGAGGAGGAAGAGCGGGCCGCGCCGCCAGACGAAGAGCCGGCCGCGCTGCTCACTCGAAAGCGCCTGCTGCTCACGCTGGCCGTGCTCGTCGCGGTGCTCGTCGGTCTCTACTTTCTGATCCCCAAGCTGGCAGGGCTCAAGCACACGTGGGGGCAACTGAGCCGGGGGGATCCGCTTTTGCTCGCGGTGGCCGGGGCGCTCGAGCTGCTCTCGATCGCGGGCTATGCGTTGCTGTTCCGAACTGTCTTCGGTCGGGGAATGCCGCGGATCGACTGGCGCGTCAGCTTGCAGATCCCGCTCGCCGGGATCGCGGCGATCCGCCTGGTCGCAGCGGCAGGGGCCGGGGGAGTGGCAGTCACGGCCTGGGCCCTGGATCGCGCGGGCATGTCCGCGCAGGTGATCGCCTGCCGCATGGTCGCGAGCCTCGCCGTGCAGTACTCGGTCTACTTCGCGGCGCTGATCGTGTGTGGGTTGGGGCTGTGGTTTGGAGTGTTCGGGGGCGGTGGCTCATTTGCCCTCACGGTGACCCCGGCCGTGTTCGCCGCGCTTGTGATCGTCGCGATCCTCAGCCTGGCGCTGATGCCGCCCGATGTCGAGCAGCGCCTGGAGCGCTTCGGGAACCGTCCCGGGCCGCTCGGGTGGATCGCCAGCCGGCTGGCGAAGGTGCCCGGCACGCTCGGCAGCGGAGTGCGGACCGCGATCCACCTCGCACGGACAAAGCCGCTCGGCCTGCTGGGGGCGCTCGCGTACTGGGGGTTTGACATCGCCGTGCTCGGCGTCTGCTTTCACGCGTTCGGGACCAGCGTGTCGCTGGCGGTGCTGGTGCTGGGTTACTTCCTGGGCACCCTCGGGAGCCTGCTGCCGCTCCCTGGAGGAATCGGCGGCGTAGAGGGCGCCATGATCGGCACGTTTGTCGCTTTCGGAGTACCTGCGGGCAGCGCGTTGATCGCCGTGCTGGCGTATCGCGCGATCTCATTCTGGCTGCCGACGCTGCCCGGCATCATCGGTTACGTCACGCTGCGATCCACGGTCAGAGGCTGGCGCCAGGCCGACCGGGCGAACGTCGCCTCGCATTCCGGCGAGCGCGGCGAGTGAGCACCACAACAAGCACCGTGTCACCGAAGGCCGAGCCCGATCACAGCTTCGGGACAGGTGAGCCGTTCTCGATTGGCGTTGAGGAGGAGCTCTTCCTGGTCGACCCGATCACGGGGCGTCAAACCAACACGTCCGGAGCTGTGCTGGAGCGGCTCGGCGATACTGACGGGAGAGTTGCGCAGGAGCTGCACGCGTGTCAGGTCGAACTGATAAGCGGCGTCCACGGCAGCGCCGGCGAAGCGGCACGCGAGCTCGAGGAGCTCCGGTGCGCGGTCGTGGCGACCGGAGCGGGAATCCTCGGATCGGGCACACATCCCTCAGCGGCCGAGGGCGACGCGGGGATCACTGACAAAGAGCGCTATGAGCGGATTCACTTCCTGCTCGGCGACGCCGCTGTGACACCGGTGGGTGGGCTGCACATCCACGTCGGAATGCCCGACCCGCAGACCGCGATCAACGCCTTCAATGGGCTGCGGCGCGAACTGCCTCTGTTGCAGGCGCTGGCCGCCAACTCGCCCTTCCGGCACGGTCGCGGCACCGGGCTGGCGTCGGCACGCGAGGTGACACTGAGGGCTTGGCCGCGCTCCGGCGTACCTCGAGCGATGCGGGACTTTGAGGACTTTTGTCAATTGAGCAGCTTGCTGGCGCACGCCGCCGATGTCCCCGACTACACGTGGTTCTGGTGGAAGTTGCGTCCCCATCCGCGGCTGGGAACCGTGGAGATCCGGGCGCTCGACGCGCAGACGTCTGTCAAAGACGTGGCTGCACTGGTCGCCCTGGTGCACTGCCTGGCGCGGGACGCCGCCGAGCGGGGACCCGGTGTGGATCCTGCCCCCGAGGTGATCGAGGAGGGCCTGTTTCGTGCGGCTCGGTTCGGTGTCCACGGCGAGCTTCCCGATGCGGAGGGCAGGCGGCGTCCGGTGTCAGAGCTTCTCGACGAAGCGCTCGCTCGCGCGTCGTCCCATGCCGGCGAACTGAACTGCGCCGGCGAGCTCGCGCGACTCCCTGAGCTTCTGGCGCACGGCGGCGGTGCCGGGACTCAGCGAGCCGCGTACGAGATCGCCGGAATCGACGCCGTCCTGCGACAGCTGACCGAGCTCACCGCAGGGGGGCTTGACGCCGACGGGGCAGCCCGGCGATCACCTCGCCGCACGCGGACGCGCGCGCAGACCCGGGCCTAGCCTGAACGCTTGAGCTTGCCGTGCCGCTTGGCATAGCGCTCGCCCGCACGAAACACCGCCAGCCCCAGCGGGATCGAAACCACGCCGAGCACGAGCAGCGGCCACAGGTCTGCCCAGCGCGCACCGAGGCTGTCACCGTCGAGGATCGCCCCGCGGATCCCGCGCAGCGCGTAGGTGGCCGGTGAGATCGTCGACAGCCACTGCATCCATTGCGGCAGCACTGACACCGGGTAGTAGACGCCGGAGAGCACCAGCAGCAGTCCCTGAGCGATGAAGCCCAGCTGGGCTCCCTTCTCGGGCGAGATGAGCGGCAGGACCGCGGTCACCATCCCCACGCCGACGAACGACACCGATGCCACCGCAAGCAGAACCAGCGCCGTCAGGAAGTCGGCCTGCTGGAAGTGAAGACCGAAGAACAGCGCCACGACCGCGAACAGCGCAGCCGTGCGCAGGACGCCGTAGAGCACGGCGAACAGGCCCATGCCCCCGAGGTGTACGGCCCGCGCCAGCGGCGCCATGAACGTGTACTCGATCGTCCCTTCCCAACGCTCCCAGGCGACGGTCTCGGTCAGGATCTCGAAGATGATCCCCAGGTACGACCAGATCACGGCGCCGATCAGCAGCGTGGTCGTCGCTCGCTCGACGTCCAGGTGACCGCCGGTCGCTCTTACGCCCTTGGCGATGAACACGATCGACAGCGTGTTGGCAATCGTCCAGATGAAGAACGCGAGCTCCCACCAGCCGTAGCGCTTGACCAGATAGGCATTGCGCTCGATCACGCCGCCAAGCCCGATCAGCTGACGGCGCAGGCCACCGGACCCGTCGGGCAGCGGGGCGTGAGAGACCGCGGGGTCCGGTCTGAGACGTCTCGTCGCAGGATTCAAGCGGGCACCTCCTCGTCCTCTTCAAGGGCGATCCCGGTTGCGGTGAAGAACGCTTCCTCGAGCGTCGCGGCGCCGTGGCGTGCGGCTAGCTCGTCGGGTGGTTCGAGCCCGAGCAGTCGCCCCTCGTGCAGGATGCCGACTCGCTCGGCCAGCATTTCGGCTTCGGGAAGGTCGTGCGTGCAGAGCAGGATCGTCGTGTCGTGCTCGGCGCGCAGGTCGCGGATCAACGACTGGACCTCGCGCTTGGAGCGCGGGTCGAGACCGGTGGTCGGCTCATCGAGCAGCAGCACCACAGGCGAGGTGAGCAGCGCCCGGGCAAGGGCCACCTTCTGCTGCATCCCGCGTGACAGATCCTCCATCGGCTCCGTGGCGCGGGTGGCCGAGAAGCCCACGCGCTCGAGGATGTCCGGGATGCAGGCGCGGGTGACCGTGGGGGTCAGCCCATAGAAGCGCGCGGCGTAAGAGAGGTTCTCGGCCGCCGACATGCGCTTGAAAAACGAGGCTTCGACCGAGACCCGGTTGATCAGGCGCCGGACGGTCCCCGCCTCCCGGACGACGTCATGCCCGAACACCCGTGCCTGCCCGCCGTCGGGAAGCAGCAGCGTCGACAGCACCCGAACCAGGGTCGATTTGCCCGACCCGTTCTGGCCGAGCACCGCGACGCACTCGCCCCGCTGCACCGCGAACGAAAGGTCGGTCAGGGCGGCGGCGGTCCGGCGTCGCCCCCCGCTGCGGCGGCGAAAGTGCTTTTCCAGATTTGACACGTCAACTGCGAACAAGGGTTGCTCCTAAACACGGCGTGGCCAGGGACCAGTGACCGAGGCGGCGCTCGGCCAAGGGGGATAGGGGGTCACGGTTGGAGGAGCAACACGGCAAGAGCCAGGGTATCAGCCGGCAGGCTCGCCGGCCCGATGGCGCAGGCTCAGAGGCCGGCGGGATGGCGGACTACATAAGCGCCGCCGTCGGCGAGGTTGCCGGTCGGGTCATACCGCCAGCGGGGCCCCGAACCAGCGGGAATGTTGGGCCCGCCGAAGTTCGCGGTATCAAACGCCAACCCCGCGATCGCCGCAAACACATGCTGAGAATCGGCATACACGGTGATCCAGCGCCCCGGACCAGGCAGCCCATAACCCTCAAACTGAACCGCTAACGGCGCCGACAACAGCCCGCCCCCGTGCAGCGCATAGCTGACCGCGCCCGAGCAGTCATACCCCGGCGCGATCCAACTGGAGTGACCACCGGCATAGATGTAGGGCTTATCGATGATCTGGTTAGCCGCCGCGATCACCGCCTTGACCGCCGGCGGGGCGCTCGCCGGCGGCGTGGCCCTCCCATCGGGATTGATCTGCGCACTCGCCACCGGCCCGCTCGCCTGGTATGGCTGGGCCCCCCAGCCGTACTCCATAGCAGCCTCAGCCGCGGCCCTCTGGAGCCTCAACTCATGCTTGATCTCGGTCAGGGACGGAGCATGCGCGGTCACATCGCTGATCGGAGCGGCCGGGGCGACCGTCCCCGCCTGGATGCCCGCGGTCGGCTCGATCACTTGCGGCCGCGCCTTGTCGACCGCGGATGCCGTGCCGCCCGCCGCGCTGGCCGGCGTGCTGGTGAGCCCGCCGAGTGCGCAGGTGGCCAAGGCAGCGATCACCATCAAGCGCGCCGCCCCGGCGCCACGCCATCTGCCGGCGGTCGAGCATGAATTTGCCACCAAGTCGCCGGGACCGTAACAGACGCTTTTGGGGCGCACGCGGGACCCGCGCCGGTGCGGCGGCGATCAAAACGCTGACCTGCGCTGGGGAGGCGTCATGCAAACGCCCTAACCGTTTGACGTGCGCTGCCAGCGGGCAGACTTATAAGGAGAGCCTCACCGCGTAACCCCGGTCCCATACGCGGTGGTTGGAACCGTCTGTCCGCCGGCAGCTGGATCCGGTTGATCTGGAACGCCGACGGACGACGGTTCCTTTTTAATCGCCTCGCGCCAAGCTCAGCTCGCCGAGTCCAGCCACTCCTCGAAGGTCGGGCCGCCGAGCCGCGCGCCCGGACCGGGCAGGAGGACCCCGGATTGGTTCGCGTCGCCGTCGACCGGGTCGCGGACCGCCTCGACTCGCAGCGACATGTTCCGTCGGCTGACCAGCAGCTTGGCCATCTCGACGAGGCTCTCCTCGCGCGGACCGGCGACCTCGAGCGTTGGTCCGGGCGCCGAGGCCGGGTCTAACGCCAGCTCGGAGAGCGCCTCGGCGACTGTGCGCGCGGCGACCAGCTGCGTGCGCATCTCCGGCACGTAGGCGACGTCGCCCTGCTTGCCCCACTGCACCAGCTGCTCCACGAACTCGTGAAACTGGGCCGCGCGGAGCACCCGCGCCGGGATCGGCCCAGACAGGGTCGTCTGTTCGTGCGCGACCTTGGCGACGGCATAGCCGCCCTCCAGACGGTCGGTGTTGATGATCGACACAACGACGATCCGCTGCACGCCGGCGTGCTCGCCTGCCTGCTGCAGGTTCCTGGCCGCGGTCGTAAAGAACTCCGTGGCCGCCTGCTGCTCGGGCGACGGACCGGTGGCAGCATCGACGACGCAGTCCACCCCGGCCAGCGCCGTGGCCAGGCCCTCGCCGGTGATCACGTCGACGCCATGGGTGCGGGAGATCGGGACGACGTTGTGGCCGCGTTCGCTCAGCACGTCGACGACGTGATGGCCAAGGCGGCCGGTAGCGCCTGCAACTGCGATCTTCATGCTCGCCGACATGTTCCTGCCTCCTTGACACAAGGGTTGCCTTCGTCGCTCAACTGGGTGACACCTATCGATGGATGGATGTGACAGGACGAGCGTCGCAACAACGCTGGCGACCGCCACCACCCGGCGTGGCGGTCTGTGAAGATGCGTCCATGAGTGCATCGCGACGTCCATCGCTGGTGGAGCAGGTTCGCGAGAGCCTCTTGGCGGACCTCACATCCGGCAATCTCGACCCGGGCGCCAAGCTCGCCAACGAGACCGAGTTGGCTGAACGGTTTGCGGTCAGCCGCCCGACCATCCGCGAGGCGGTGCGGGCCCTGATGGACGCCGGTTATCTGGCGCGCCGCCACGGGTCGGGCACCTACGTCACGTGTCCGCCGCGTACTCGCCATCCGCTGGAGACGACCGTCAGCTACACGGGGATGATCCGTGCTTCGGGATATGAGCCGGCAGAGACCGTCGTCAGCAAGGGCGCGCGCTCGCCGGACGAAGAGGAGCGCCACCTCCTCGCGCTGGCCGACGGCGAGTCAGTGGTCGAGATCGAACGGGTCCGTCTCGCCGACCGGCGCCCGGTGATCTACTCGCTCGATCGCATCCCGGTCAGTTTGCTTGGCCCCGACACCGAGGAGGCGCTCGATCGTTCGCTCTACGCGCTGCTGGCGGCGGCCGGCCATCCGGTGGCCAGTGCCAGCGCCCAGCTGATCCCCACGGTCGCAAACGCCAAGCTGGCGCGGCTGCTGACGGTCAAGCGCGGCACGCCACTGCTGCACATCGACCAGGTCGACTACGACGAACGCGGTCGCGCGGTGATGCTCTCGCACGAGTGGCACGTCGCCGACTCTTTTGAGCTGATCGTCAACCGACGCGCCTCGTCGCTGGGCGACGAGTCCTGAAAGGTTTCGCCGGCTGCAGTCAGGGGTTGCCGGGTGAAGGTTCGGGGGCGGTTCAGGGAATCACCCGATACCGGAATCGCCACAGCTTCGCCAAGCTGTCGACATGGCGACGTTTGTCCTCACGCACCGGCACCGTCCCGAGGAATGTGCGGTCGCGTTGGCCGCGTGGAAGGGCTTCGCCAGTCCGCTGCGGCATGGCCGGCCGTTGGGCTCGTGCGCAAACGGTGGCCACGTGGTGTGGTGGACAGTGGAGGCCCCGAACCGTGACAGCGCGCTGGCGTTGCTGCCCAGCTACGTCGCGCGGCGCACGGTCGCCGACGAGGTTCGCGAGGTTCCCATCCCATGAGCCCGTGCGCCACACCGCAAGCCGAACCGCACCCGGCCACCCCCGAGGCCGAATCCGCATCCGACGCTTATCGGCTGGACCCGAACGCGCTGTGGGGGTACGTAGCTCAGCTCTACCGCGCGGCCTGGGCGCTGTGCGGATCCAAGCACGACGCGGAGGATCTCGTCCAGGAGACGTTCCTCAACGTGCTCAAGCGGCCGCGCCTGCTGCGCGAGGGCAACGAGCTCGGCTACCTGCTGCGCGCCTTGAGGAATACCTACGCAAGTCGCTACCGCCGCGCCGCGCACCGGCGGGGCGAGCAGGAGCTGACCGAGAATGACGGGGCGGCGCAGCATGACGGCGACGTCAACGCCCGCGAGATCATGGAGGCGATCGCGGCCATCCCAGCTCCCTATCGCGACGCCGTGATCGCCGTCGATCTGGTGGGTCTCTCATACCGCGAAGCCGCGCAATGGCTGGGGACGCGCGAGGCGACGATCACCACGCGGGTGTACCGCGGGCGTCAACACATCGCGCGCAATCTGCTCGGCCAGCCGGCCTGACCCGCCCGCTCAGACCCATTCGCTGGGGGCCTCGCTCGGAGCCGCTCACTCGAAGCCGCTCACTCGGAGCCGCGGGCGGTTACGGCGGGCGGACCCCGCTCGTCTTCGCCGGCAATGATCGTGGCCAGCGCGGCCCGCGAGCGCACCCCAAGCTTGTCGTAGATGCGGGCCAGGTGGCTCTCGACGGTCTTCTCGGTGACGAACAGCGCCGCTGCCACGTCGCGATTGCGCTTGCCCGCGGCGACCAGCTCGGCCACCTCCCGCTCGCGCGCGCTGAGTGCAACCGTCCCCTTCGGTCCCGAGACCCCGCGGACGCGTCGCCGGCGCCGGCGGCCGAGCCGGCGCATCTCTCGCGCCGCCGCGTCGGCCTCCCGCAGCGCACCGAGCTCGAACAGCGTTCGCTCGGCCGGCTCGAGCTCAGAGATCGCCCGCTCGTTCTCACCCAGCCGCGCCAGGGCGGCGCCGACGAGCGCCCGAGCGCGGGCAACGAGCAGCGGGTTGCGGGCTGACTGCGCCCAGGTGATCGCCTCGCGCGCCGCCGCGGCCGCATCGGCCGCGTCGTCCTGCGCGAGCAGCACCGCGGCCCGGGCGCAGACCGCAGTCGCGGTCCGCTGCGGCAGCCCGGTCGCCCGTGCCCGGGCCTCGGCCGTCGCCGCCGACTCGGCCGCCGCCTTGCAGTCTCCGAGCGAGAGCTGCGTTTGTATCAGCAGCTCCCAGCCATAGCCGGCGCGGACGTCGAGCAGACGCTGGTCGGGACCTGCTTCGAAGGCGGCGAGCTCGTCCCGCGCGCCCGCGGCATCTCCGGCCGCGTTCAGAGCCGCTGCCAGATGGAGCCGCGAAAGGCTCGAGAAGTAGGTCTCGGTCACCCGCTCTGAGCGGACGGTCGCCTCGCGGGCACTGGCCAGGGCTCGGGACGTATCTCCGGCGGCGGAGCACGCCATCGCGTCGGCCCACAGCGCCCACACCGCGAACTGGTCATTGCCGGTCAGCACGGCGGCGTCGGTCGCGGTCTCGGCGACGGTCACCGCGTCAGCAATCTGCCCCTTCATGAACAACGCGTTGGTCTCGATGACCAGCAGGCCGGGGATGAACGGGCTTTGACCGGTCGTCTGCGCCAGCCGCAACGCGCGGCGCGCGAGCTCCAGCGCGTCGTCGATTCGCTCGAGCGCCGAGGCCGCCTGTGCGACGTATCCGGCGACGTCGATGTGCTCGGCCAGCTGCTCATCGGAGAGCGCCCCGCACATCCGGTGTGCATCGCGCAGCTCGGCAAGCCCATCCTGGAGCCGGTCCACAGACGTGCTGGCCACGCTGCACAGCGCCATCGCCCAGGTCGCAAACAATTCCGTCCCGGGGCTCGTGGCGCGGTTTGCCACGTCCCGCGCGATCTCATACATCCGCTCGAACTCGCCGCGCCAGTAATGGTCGAGCGCGAGCTCGAGCGTAAGCGCGAGGGCGCCCTCGCTGTCGGGCGGAAGCGACTCGAGCGCCCGCTCGATCCGCGTGCGCGATTCAAGCGGACGGCCGCTCATACGCTTGGCAAACGCGATTCTCGCCACCAGCCTCGCTCGCTCGGCCGTCCGCTGCGGCGGCAAGAGCCCGCTGGCCTCATCGAGCACCGCCAGCGAATCGTCGTATGCCCCGGCATAGATCAGCGCGCTGGCGGCCTCGGCGAGCAGCGACAGGCGCCGCTCGGAGCCGTCCATCCGGGGGCAGCAACCGGGTCGCCGCCAGCAGCCGGCGTCCCGCGATCTCCGGCGCGCGGGGGGCGGCGTCGCGAGCCGCCTGCACGAGCAGGGCGATGGCCTGCTCGTCGCCGACGGTCGCCGAGTGCTCGACGTGATGCGCTCGCACGCTGGCCGGGGCATGCGCCGCCGACAGGGCCGCAGCCGCCCGGGCATGGGCCCCGATCCTCGAGCCCTGCGGCATGCTGTCGTATACGGCTCGGCGAACGATCGGGTGCCTGAAGCGGAAGCGCCGCGGCACATCCGTCGGTCGGATCAGATCGACCTCCAGGAGCTCGTCGAGCGCTGCCAGCACCGACGCCACAGGTTGCTCGACGATCGCTGCGATCAGCTCCGGCTCAAACGACTCGCCCGCGACCGCCGCCGCGTGGAGCGTCAACCGCGATTCGTCGGAGACCGCGGTGAGCTCTTCGTAGATTGCGGCTGTCACTGCCCGCGGGACGGTTCCCGTGGAGCGCGGCGAGCTATGCCGTGCGTGAATCGGTCGACCATGGCCGGCTCGGGCGAGCTGCTCGATGTAGAACGGATTGCCCCCGCTCTCGCGATACAGGGTCGTGCGGGCCACCTCGTCGACGTCGGGGCCGAACAGCAGCCCGGCATCCTCGCTGTCCAGCGGTGCGAGCTCGATCCGGGTTCCCACGTCCGCGCGCGCGGCCGCTTCCAGCGTGGCGAGCAGCCGCGTGGCGGTCGGGCGATAGGCGACCGCGGTCAGCAGTGGCCCGCGGAATCGGCGCAACAGATGGGCCAGCACTTCGACAGACGCCGCGTCGGCCCAGTGCACGTCATCGAGCGCGAGCACCATCGGCTGGCTCGCCGCCAACCGCTCGAGCACACCCCGGATCGCATAGTGCAGGCGGTAGCGCTGGGCCCCTTCTGCCCGGCGCTCAACGGGATGCTCCTGGCGCGGCAGCGAGGGGAAGATCGAGGCCAGCTCTCGAAGCTCGTCTTCCTCCAGCGTGCGAAGGATCGTCGGCTCCAGCGAGGCGAGGTAGTCGTTGAGCGCGTCGACGATCAGCCCGAACGGGATGTCGCGCTCGAACTCAGCCGCGCGTCCATCAAGCACCAGATAGCCGCGATCCTCCCCGCGGCGTCCGAGCTCGGCCAGCAAGCTGGACTTTCCGATTCCCGGCTCACCTACGATCTCCACCAGCCACGGTTGACCGGTCGCCAGCCGATCGAGCGCTCCCTCGATATCAGCTAGCTCGCGGGCACGACCAACCAGCTGCTTGTGACCCATCGCGTTCCCCAGGTTCCAGCAGCAGACTACACAGATTTTCCCCCACGGGCGGCGCTCAATCGGACTTTGCGTCGCTCAGCGTCGCCCCGCCCGAGCTCGTTTTCTGGCGGTCGGGAGAGACTCACCGGCGCCCGGTGGGGATGGCTATATCCCAGGCCTCGGGCGACGGGTGCGCCGTCGATCCGCCCAGAGCACGCACATGAGGGCAGCTATGCGTATGCCGCTTGGGTCGCGCGGGCGGTCCCGGCCCGGCGGCTTGCGGATCCGACGGCGCCCCGCCCCTCATCGCGGACTTCCGGCGATCAGCCGAGCCGGCCAGCCGTGGCGATGACGCTCGCATTCTGCTTGTCCTGCGGACTCAGGAGACGTCCGCGGCCGTGCCCGGGGCCGGTCGAACGTCCGCGGCGGCGCCACGCGCCGGCCGAACGGTCTCGCGCCGAGCCTTCGAGTGCCGAAGCCGCTCGATGACTGCCGCGATCGACCCCAGCTCGAAGCCCTTCTCGATCTTGCGCGCTTCCTGGGCTAAGCGACCCTGCTCGGCCGCACGCGTGAGATCCGCGATCTGTTCCTGCGCCGTGATGTAGTTGAGATGCGAAGACATCGGTCCCCTCGGTTTCAGTTGAGAGCAGCTATATATCGGGGTCATAAGACGTCAGATGACCCCGCGTAGTTGCTAAGACGCCAGCGTGACTCGAACCTTCCGGGAGATATGCGTCTCCCGTGCCGTAGACAGGGGGGCGCTCAGGCGCGTACCGGGCGCTTCACCATGCGGTAGACGAACTCGTCCGTCTGCGCCGACTCGCGTGCTGCGACGACGCGATCGTGGTGCGCAGAGAACCGGCACACCGGATCCGTGGCCGCCGCGTCGCCGGTGAGCCGCAGCGCCTGGCAGCGGCAGCCGCCCCAATCCACCTCCTGGCGTCCCAGCGGACAGGTCCGGCAAGGCTCCTGCATCCAGTCGGTCCCTCTAAAGCGCGCGAACGCATCGGACTCGCTCCAGATCCACTCAAGCGGATGCTCGCGGACGTTGGCGAACTCGAGCCCCGGGATCGTCGACGCCGCCTGGCAGGGCAACACGTCGCCGTTGGGAGCGATGACCATCGCCGTGCGACCCCAGCCGCCCATGCATGGCTTGGGCAGCTCCTCGTAGAAGTCCGGGAGCACCCACAGGACGTCGACCTTGGGACCGACGCGCTCGCGGAAGCGCTGGACCGCCTCCTCGCCTCGCCGGAGCTGCTCGCGCGTGGGCATCAGCGCGTCCTGGTTTGCGACCGCCCAGCCGTAGTACTGCGTATTGGCAAGCTCGAGCCGCTGGGCGCCGAGGTCGAGGGCCAGGTCGAGCACCTCCTCGATCCGATCGAGGTTGTGCCGGTGAAGGACGCAGTTGATCGTCAGCGGGAAGTCGAGCTCCTTGGCGGCCCGCGCCGCGGCGATCTTCTTCTCAAATGACCTGTTCTTGGCGATCCAGTCGTTCTCTTGCGCGTTGGCGCTCTGGAAGGAGATCTGCACGTGGTCGAGTCCGGCTGACTTCAGGGCCTCCGCGCGCTCGCGCGTGAACAACGTCCCGGCGGTGATCAGCGACGAGTACAACCCGGCGTCGCGCGCCGCCGCGCACAGCGCCACCAGGTCCCGGCGCAACATCGGCTCGCCCCCCGTGAGCGCCAGCTGGAGGACGCCGAGCGCGCGCGCCTGCCGGAACGTGCGGATCCAGTCCTCGGTGTCGAGCTCCCTGCGGTAGCTGTCGCGGCCGATCTCCAGCGGATTTGAGCAGTAGGGGCAGTGAAGCGGGCACTGGTAGGTCAGCTCGGCGATCAGCGTGTACGGCTTAGGCGGCATCGACCACCAGTCCTCTCTGGGTCATGGCGTCGAGGAGCCCTCGCACGTCCTCGCCCACGTCGGCGCCTTCGTAGCGGGCCGAGAGGGCGCCGACGATGTCGTTGAGCGAGCGCTGCCCGTCGCACAGCTCGAGCACCTCCGCGGCGGTGGGGTTGAGTTTCACGACGCCCTCTGGCACCAGCAGCAGGTGCTCCTCGCGTACCTCGTCGTACTGAAGGCGCGCGCCGGTGACCAGCCGGGGGCGGGTCATTGGTCTGGCCCCGGCGGCTGCGTGTCGCCGCGGTCGATCGCGTCGAGCTGCGCCCACAGCATCTCGGTCTTGAAGCGCAGCGCCGCCACGGCGGCGTCTTGCTGCTCGCGCGTGCGGCAGCGCTCGATCACGAGCTCGAGCGCGTACTGCGCGTCGCGGGGCGCCTTCACCAGCCGGGTGCGGAAGTACTCGAGCCCCGCCGGATCGATCCAGTCGTAGTGGCGCTCGAGGGCCGCCAGCCGCACCCGGATCGCCGCCGGCCCGAACAGCTCGGTGAGCGATGACGCCACCGCCTCGATCCAGGGCTTCTGGCGGGCGAAGTTCACGTAGGCGTCGACCGCGTATCGCACCGCGGGGAGCACCAGCTGCTCGGACTGAAGCTCTGCCCGCGAGACCCCGAGCGCCTCCCCCAGCGCCAGCCATGATTCGATGCCGCCGGTCCCGTCGGCAGTCCCGTCGTGGTCGATGATGCGGTGTATCCACTCGCGCCGGACCTCGACCTCGGGGCAGTTGGCCAGGATCGCCGCGTCCTTGAGCGGGATGCACTTCTGGTAGTAGAAGCGGTTGGAGACCCAGCGCTGCAGTTCCTCCGAGGTCAGCGCGCCCGCGTCCATGCGTCGGTGGAAGGGATGCAGGTTGTGGTAGCGCGTCCCCTGTGCCCGCAGCCGGGCGGCGAACTCCTCGGGCGGCCAAGGCGCACTCGTGCTCGTGCTCGTGGTCGTGATCGTGGTCGTGGCGCTCTCGGTCATAGCTCGATCTCAAGGCCATCGTAGGCAACCTCGACCCCCGCCCGGCGAACGGCCTCTCGCTCGGGCGAGTCCTCGAGCAGGATCGGGTTGGTGTTGTTGATGTGGATAAGCGTCTTGCGGGGCCGCTTCAGCCGTTGGAGCGCTTCGAGCGTTCCCCCGGGGCCCGAGAGCGGCACGTGTCCCATGTCGCGCGCGGTGCGTGATGAGATTCCCAATGCAGGCAGCTCGTCGTCGCGCCAGAAGGTCCCGTCCACGAGCACCAGATCGCTGGCGGCAAACCGGTTCAGGACATGCTCGTCTAACCGGGCCAGGCCGGGGACGTAGGTGACCGGACCGCCATCGGCACGCTCGCCACGGTCGCGAAATACGAACCCGCTCGCCTGCAGCTCCACGCCCGACCCGTCCAGGTAACGCGGTGCATCGCCGCCCGCGTCAAACGGCTCGACGGTGAGGCTCGACTCCGCCAAAGCAGTCTCGCGCCCTGGCTCGAGCGTGTGCCACTCGGCGCCGCAGTAGCGCTCGAGCATCGGCAACACCGGATACCCCTCGGTGAGCGCTCGCTGCACGCCCCGATCGCCGAATATCCGCACCGGCGCGGCTGACTCGCGCAACAGAAGCAGGCCGGCCGTGTGATCGATCTCCGCGTCAGTCAGAAGAACGCCGGCGATCGGCGCCCCGCGGACGCCGTCGGCCTGCGCGGGCGTCAGCGCTTCAAGCTGCTGACGGGCGTCCGGCGAGGCGTTGACCAGGAACCAAGGCCCTTCAGCGCCCTGGATCGCCAGCGACGACTGCATGCGCGGGCGTGCCAGTTCCCCGGCGCGCGCGGCGTCACAGATCTGACAATGACAATTCCACTGCGGAAACCCTCCGCCCGCTGCCGAGCCGAGAATCCGAACGCGCACGTGGCGGACGAAGCTTGACGCAGCCCCAGGCGAGCGCCAGAGGCCACGTCGGCTTCGTAAGCGGGCTCCTAGCGGTGGTACAGGTAGGAGGTGACCTCGGAGCAGAGGTCGGTGAACTCAAACTCAGGCTTGATCCACGTCATAGACGGCCTCCATTTTAGAGTGCACGAAATCCCAGGGCCAACTCTATCGAACGAACGCGGGAGTGCAATGCTCGCCGCCATTGCGTGCGCGTGGAGCTGACAGCGAGTGACGGCTACGGCGTTCGTATGCCGGTCGAGCTGGCCACGCGCCCGAGCACGGCAGGTCCAGGCGTTACGCTGGCGCGATGGATGGTCGCCAGCTAGCCGATACGACGTCGCCTATGCGCGGGCGCGTAGTGGACGCCTCAAAGCTCGACCTCGTCGCCGCCGAGCGCGCCGCGCTCGACTTGCTGCGCGCGATCGGCGCCGACGTGGACTCCCCGGACCTGCTCGGCACGCCGCGCCGGGTGGCCGCATCGTTCGCCGAGCTTGTCACGCCGGCCGAGTTCGCGGCCACCACGTTCCCCAACGGGGGCCGCTACGACGAGCTCGTCGTGGTGCGCGACATCCCGTTTCACACGCTGTGCATGCACCATCTGCTCCCGTTCCACGGTCAGGCTCACGTCGCCTACATGCCGGGGGAGAGGATCATCGGCATCTCGAAGCTCGGGCGCGTGGTCGAGGCATTTGCGCGGGACCTGCAGTTGCAGGAGCGGCTCACGGTGCAGATCGCGGACTGGCTCGAGCAGGAGCTGAGGCCGCGGGGCGTGGGGGTGGTTATCGGCGCCGAGCACATGTGCATGACGATCCGCGGCGTGCGCAAGCCGGGTGCCCGCACGGTGACCTCGGCGCTGCGGGGCTCGCTGCGCGACGACGCGCGCACGCGACAGGAGCTCTTCAGCCTTGTCGGCTGATGCGGGTGATGAGCATCCGCTGATCGAGACCGTGGTGACCACGACCGGGCGCGACGGCACCGTCAACTGCGCCGCGATGGGTGTGCGCTGGGGCGCCGACGAGCTCGTGTTCTGGCCCTTCAACACCACTCGCACGCTGGCGAACCTGCGCTTCCGCGGCGAGGCGGTCGTCCATCTGACCGACGATGTGCTCCTGTTCGTGCAGTCCGCGCTGGGCCATCCCCGCCCGCCGATGCAGGCCGCAAGCGTAGTCACCGGCTCGGTGATCGAGGCTGTGAGCTCCTGGCGGGAGGTGGTGGTGACCGAGATCACCGATGACGGGGAGGCACGTTCGCGCGTGCGCGCTCGGGTGGTGGCCACCGGGACCGGCACACAGCAGCCGCTGGGCCTGTGCCGCGCCCGGCACGCTGCCGTCGAAGCGTCGATCTTCGCCTCGCGGCTGCGGTGGCTGGGTGGCGACCGCGTCTGGGCGGAGCTCGCTCGCCTCCAGGAGCTCGTGGACAAGACCGCAGGATCCCGCGAGCGCGAGGCGATGGCCTACGTCAGACGCTACGTCGAGCAGCGAACGTGACCGAGATCGTGGTCATCGCGCCGGCACGGCTGCATTTCGGGATGCTCGATCCAGCAGGCGTTGGAGCGCGCCGCTTCGGGGGCTTTGGCGTCGGCGTCCAGTGGCCCCGAGTGGTGGCGGCGGTCAGGCCCGGGTCCGACGACGGGGTCGCCGTGTCCGGCCCCCAGGCCGATCGTGCAGCGACGTTCGCCCGTCGGGCGTGGGCGCAGTTCGGGCTCGGCAAAGGTGTCGAGATCGACGTGCACGAAGCGATCCCCCCGCACATTGGGCTGGGCTCGGGGACCAAGCTCGGGCTGGCGATCGCCCGCGGGCTGGCCGAGCTGGCAGGCATCTCGGCCGGACCGGAGCAGCTGGCGGAGGTGAGCGGGCGAGGGGCGCGCTCCAGCGTGGGCTGCTGGACGTTTGCCGCCCCCGGGCTGGTGGTCGAGGCCGGGGTGCCCGAAGGGGGCTGGATCAGCCCGCTGGTGGCTCGGTACCCGATGCCGGAGCAGTGGCGCTGCGTACTCGCGCTGCCCCTGGGCGTCGAAGGGCTGTCCGGTGATGCCGAGCAGCGCTTCTTCAGTGCGCTGCGCGAACCTGCGGCCTCCGAGCCGCGCATCTCGCGGCTGCTTTTGACCGAGTTGCTGCCCGGACTGCTGGCGGGCGACATCGACGAGTTCGGCGCCGCGCTCACCCAGATCCAGCGCGAGGTGGGCTCGATGTTCGCCGCTCAGCAGGGCGGCGTGTTTCATCCTCGCGCCGCCCCGCTCGTCGACGCGTTGCTGGCGCTTGGTGTGGGCGCGGTCGGACAGAGCTCCTGGGGCCCGTCGGTGTACGGGATCGTGGATGGCCCCGAGCGCGCCGCCGAGGTGGCGAACGCGCTGCGCGCCACGGCGGGCGACGGCACCGACGTCAGCGTGGTCGATTTCGATCGCCAGGGCGCGTCGACCGCGCACGGGGGCTCGGGGCAGGCGGCAGCATGAAGCTACTGGTCAGCGTCGTCTCGGCGCAGGAGGCGCGTCGCGCGCTGGCCGGAGGCGCGGACATCATCGACGTCAAGGATCCGCGCGAAGGGCCGCTCGGCGCTCCCTCGCCGCGCGTGCTGACCGAGGTCGTGCGCGCGGTGGGCGGGGCCGTGCCGGTGAGCGTGGCCCTTGGTGATCTCCCCGATCTGCCCCACGCGGCGGCGCTGGCGGCCCACGGTGCGGCGCTCAGCGGCGCCGGCTATGTCAAGGTCGGGCTGGGAGAGGTGCGCGAGCTCGAGCGCGCCGTGGCGCTGATGAGCGCGGTGGTGGACGCGGTGGGCTCGGTGACCGCGGTGATCGCCGCCGCCTATGCCGATGCCCGGGCGCTCGATCCGCCGGGCTTCGCGCCCGGGTGGCTGCCTGAGCTGGTGGAGCGGGCCGGTCTTTCGGGTGCGCTCGTGGATACATTCGTCAAAGACGGCCGCGGTCTGTACGCCTGGATATCCGAGTCCGCAGCTGGCCGACCTGATCGCTCGCACGCACGCGGCTGGTGGGAGCTTCGCCGTCGCCGGCCAGCTGACCGCAGGCCAGCTGTGCCGGGTGCCGGCCGACGTCGTGGGGGTCCGCTCGGCGGTCTGTGTCGGTGGCGAGCGGACGGCTTCGCTCGATGTCGAACTGGTCGCGGCCGCGGTCGCGGAGGTGCGCGAGTCCTCACTCGGGGCTGATGCGCGTGCCGGTGGCGCCGGGCGCGCGTACCACGACGGTCACCCCCGTCCGGCGTACAGCCTCTGACAGGTAGGCGTCGACGGCTCGTCCGCCGCCACGGGCCTGCAGCTCGGCCAGTTCGTCGGCGGTCAACGCCGGCAGCGGCGGCTCATCTGAGGGCCACGCGGCCAGGATCCCGGAAACGGGCTTGAGCAGGACCGCCTCGTGTGCCCCGACGGCCGCGGCCGCGAGCACCGCCAGCGAGTCGCTGGTCACCGCCCAGGACTCGGGCACGTCTTGGCGGCCTGAGAATGCCTGCGCCACGAGCAGGAGAGCCAGTGAACGGGGAGCGACGAGGCCAGTGAGTAGCTCCGCCGTCGGCAGCAGCGGTTTCAGCACCACGCCGAGCTGATCCATCGCCCCCAGCGCCAGCGCATGAGCGACCCCGTTGGTGAGGCCGATTTGCTCATCCACCGCTCGCACGGCATCGGCGAACGGACCGCCTCCGGGGATCACCAGCACCGGCCGCCGGGTGACGATGTCTGTCGCCTCCGCGCATGCCCGGCGCAGGCCGTCGTAGCCCTGTTCGCGCAGCAGCCCGCCGCCGATCTTGACCACCAGGGGCGCCGTGTCATTCACGGCCGAGGACCGAAAGAGCGACCGCCGCGGCCACCTCCGCGCCGGCGCCGGCGAGCGGGGAGAGGCGGCCGGTGTTCGGGTGGATGGGCAGCCCGCAGCGCTGCGCGGCAGCACGGGCCAGGAACGCGCCCACCCCGAGTACGAGCACCTCCGTCGCGCCGGGTGTCCGCTGCGCCACACGCTCGAGCGCCCCCGCGATCGACGCTGTCTGGGCCTCCTCCACGGCGGCGGCAATCGCCTCCAGGTCGCCATCGGCGAGCTGCTCTGGCTCCGCGCAGACCACGCGCGCCAGCCGGGAGCGGACCTCGGGCAGCGAGCTCCCGCGCCCATCGGGGAACGTGCAGGTGCACTGCTCCGGAGCCAGGCTTCCCCGTAACAGGTGCGCGTCGGCGCTGATCGCAAACAGCTCGGAGGACACCGGGCAGGGCTGGCCACCGATCGGCACGTGGGACAGCACCGTCGCGATGTTGGTCCGCAGCGCGCCGGTGTAGACGAGCTCGCCCGCGAGCAGGCGCTCCAGGTCGGTGCTTCCTCGGGCGGCGACGCCGCCGGCCACGATCGGGATCACGTCGGTGGTCGTGCCGCCACAATCGACCAGGATCGCGTTGGGGAGCGAGCGCGCGATCCACAGCGCCGTGGCCATCCAGTTGGCGGCCGCGCAGCGAAGCGGTGCCGCCCGGGCCTCCTCGAGGTCGATCAGCTCGCCGGCTGTGGTCATGACGCGTAGCCGGCGCGCGGGCAGCGCCCGGCGGGTGGCCTCTAGCACGTGCAGGACTCCCGCGCGCTTGCTGGGGAATACGTCCACGAGCTCCGCGGTGGTGGTCAGCGCGACCGGCGCGGAATCGACCTCCAATCGCTGCACCACCGAGGCGATCGCGTCGGCCAGCGCCTCCGGCCGGCGCCACACCTCGAACGGCTCGGACGCAGTCCGGAGGGCGCCATCCTCGTCTACCACCGCCGCCTTGGTGTTGGCGCCGCCGACGTCGAGCCCGATCACCGGAGCCATTCGGGCATCATGACCCAGTGGGGCTCCCGACCCACTCGACCATGCGGATCGTGCCGGTTCTCGATCTCAAGGGCGGCATCGTCGTCCACGCCCGCCGGGGGCAGCGGGCCGACTACGCGCCGCTGCGCAGTTCCCTGGTCGATGGCTGCCAGCCGGTGGCGGTCGCCAAGGCCCTGTGCGCGGTCTGCCGGACCAGCAGCCTGTATGTCGCCGATCTGGACGCGCTTGCCGGCGAGCCGGTGGACGTGGCGACGCTGGCAGACCTCGCGACGGTTGCGGAGCTCTGGGTAGACGCCGGCGCCACCACTTCCGAGGGGGAAGCTGGCTTGGCTGCGGCCGGTGTGGCGCGCAATGTCGTCGGCACCGAGTCGCTGGGCCCACTGAGTGAGCGCTCCCGTGTGCCGCAAAGTGTGCCGCCGCGCGTCCTGAGCGTCGACCTGCGCGAGGGGAAATTGATCTCCCCTCGGCTCGACCTGACCGGCCGCGCCCCGGCGGCCGCCGCGCCGCTGGCCCTGCAGCTCGGGGTGCGAGAAGTGCTGGTGATCGATCTGGCCCGCGTGGGCAGCGGCTCGGGGCCGCCGCTGGAGGCCGTGGCCCAGCTCGCGGCGGCCCTCCCCGGGGTCGAGATCTACGCGGGTGGCGGCGTCCGAGACGAGCGGGACTTGCTCGCGCTCCAGGCCGCGGGGGCCACGGGTGCCCTGGTCGCCACGGCCCTGCACGAGGGCCGCGTCACGCCCTGACCAGCGCCTCGCATGTCCTCACCACCCGGACGGTGAGGTCCTCCCCGCAAACCCGCTGCAGCCCCTGCCAGCCGGGGATCCCGTTGACCTCGAGCACGACGATCTCCCCGTCGGGCGCGACCAGCAGGTCCACGCCGGCGACGTCGGCCTCCAGCGCGCAGGCCGCGGCGAGCGCCACGCTGCGCTCGGCCTCACTCAGCGCAGCGGCGCGCGGACGGGCGCCGCGGGCGATGTTGGCCCGCCAGGAGTCGGTCACGCGTTCCATCGCTCCGGCTATCTCGTTACCGGCGACGAGCACGCGCAGGTCGCGCCGCCCCGCCGCAGCGATCGTGCGCTGCACGTAGTAGACGGTCCGCTCCAGCTCGAGTGCGCGGAACACACGGTGGGCCACGTCGGGATCCTCGACGCGCACGATGCCGTTGCCCATCGCGCCGAACAACGGCTTGACGACGATGTCGCCGCCGAGCCGCTCGAATGCGCGCATCGCCGCGTCGTAGCGCTCGCAGACGATCGTGGGGGGCGTGCGCACTCCAGCGTGGGCGAGCATGGCGCTGGCCCACGACTTGTCGATCGTGCGCTCGATCGCACGCGGGTGGTTGACGCAGCGGACGCCATGCTCGGCGAGCACGTGCAGCGCGTCCATGCGGAAGATCACCTGCTCCAGCGAGCCGCGGGGGAGTCCCCGGACGAGCAGCAGGTCCAGCGCATCGAGAACGACCCCGTCCGGTCCCAGCACGCGCACGTCGCCGTCGTCGTCGACCTCGGACTGCAGCCGCGTGGCGGGGATCGCGAGCACCTCATGGCCGCGATCGGCAAGCGCGGACTGCAGCCTGTGTGAATGCCAGGACCCGGTCGCGCCGAGCACTCCCACGCGCAGCCGCTCGCTCATCGCCCGCCTCCATTCGCCGCGGACGCCATCAGCGGGTGAACGAGCGCTCGAGCACCTCGGGCGCGAGCCCGCCGCCGTGATGGGCGCGCCCTGACTCGATGCTGGTCAGGGTGACCGCGGCGGGGCTGAAGAGCATCGGATCTATGTCGTAGAAGTTCCAGTCGGCGGCTGCGAGCAGCTCGCCGAATGGCGTGCCGAACGCATCGGAGGCCGCCGAGGGCAGGCGCTGCGCCAGATCGGCCACCTCCTCGTCGGACCCCTCGAGCCACAGGTGCGCGGTGCCGCCGTACAACATCGCATCGTTGGTGCGGCCGATCGCGGTCGGGTCGTCCTTGGCCACCGGAGCGATCGGACAACAGCCCCAGCCGCTGCGCACCCGGGCCGGGTCGACGTCGAGCTCGTGCAGCTTGTGCAGGGCGGTCTCGACCACGCGGGCCGAGATCTGCACCGAGCCGCACACCGACGCGGTGGGCGCGATCAGAAACGTGAGCTGCGACGGCGCCAGCCCACAGCGCTGCGCCACCTTGTCGACGATCTCTGCCGGTGGTGACTGGCGAGTCTCGAGGCAGAGGACGGCGCGGTCGGCCTGCTCGCGCCAGGCCAGCTCTTCGAACAGATCCTCCGCGCGCGCCAGCACTCGCCCGGGGCCGCTGGCCATGGCGAAGAAATTCTCGTGCTCGAGCTTCCAGCCGGCGTACTGCGCCGCCAGGCAGGCAGCCGCGGGCTGGTCCACGGCGACCCCCACGCCGGGCCACGCCCGCTCACCGACCAGGACCGGCACAGGGTCGATCCTGCCCAGCCCACCCATGCAAGCGGCCGCGAAGCCCAGGCCGGCCCGCAGGCCGCCCGGCGCCTGTGCGCCGCAATCCACCAGGCGCGCGCCCGAGTCCAGCGTTCGGCACTCGATCGCCAGCGCCTCGGCGTCGGCGACGAGCCCGTCCACGAGCGCGGCGGCACGTTCGTTCATTGACAAGCTCACAGGCCCTCCCCGTCGTCGAAGATCAGGATCTCGCCCCGGCCGACCTCGGTCCTGTCGCCAGACCAGCGCGCCCAGGTTCCGGTCACCAGGACGTCGTCGAAGCGCAGGCCGACCTCCCGCAGCCGGCGCAGCTGCAGGCCCAGAGCGGGCGGGCGAAAGCGAGTGGCGAAGGCGTAGCCGGGCAGGGGGTCCACCGCCGCGCCCGGACACGAGGCTGCCCCGCTTGTTGCCCATCCCGGCTTCCGCACCGAGGCCGCCGAGGGCGATCACCGTGCCCGCCAGCATTCGCAGCCCGGCCCCCGCGCCGGCTCGCCCACCGACCGCCACCAGCCCCCGACGCATGCAGGCGCCGGCCTCCTGCCCGGCGTCGCCGAACACGAAGATCTCGCCGTGGGTCATGCCCGCCCGGGCACCCGGGTAGGCGCCGCCGACCCGGTCGCCCGCGTTGCCGCGAACGACGAGCACCCCGCCGTGCAGCTCGGCGCCCGCCCAGGCGCCGGCGTCGCCGCGCACGACGAGCTCACCGCCGCTCATCCGGGCTCCGACGTGGTCCCCGCACGGCCCCTCGACGACGATCTGTCCGCTCGGCATCGCGCTTCCGATCGAGTCGACTCGCGAGAGGTCGCCGCCGAACAAGAGGTGGCCGTCGCTCGTGCCCGACACCTCGAAAACCTCGTCGACCCGCAGGCTCTGGCGCCCGCAGCGCAGCGGCAGCGCCGCGATCTCGCGCTCGCTGAGCCCGCGCAGGCGCCCGGGATCGAACACCGAGCCGTCGATACGTCCGGGCGGCGCCTCTCGGAGGGTGAGCGTCAGCGTCACGGGGGGTCGCGCAGCTCCGACAGCGGGAAATGAAACTCGCCCAGCTTGCCGCCGAAGTTGGCGGCGGTCACATACGCCGCCCCCGCCGCCGCGGCGGCATGCAGGCCCCGGCGCATGGCTTCGCGCACGGCGTCCTCGGACACGCCGTCGATGACGATCTCGAGCATCGCGCCGACGCCGTCCGGCACCAGCGTGTCGGTCGACCTGGGCGCGCAGCGTGGGCGCCATTTGATGGTTGGTGGAGGCGGGCATCGAGGAGGAGGTGAGCGCGCCGACCTTGCTGCCGCTGCGCACGATCCCGCCCGGGAACGGCAGCGCGATGCCGTCACCGCGCATCGCCTGCGCTGCGGCCTGTGCGGCGGTCATCGCTGCGTCGTCTGTGGCCGCTCCGATCACCAGGTTGCCCCCGCCGACGCCCTTGCCGACACCGACCTGCTCGCAGACCAGAAACTCGCCCTCCATCACCGGAATCCGCCAGAAGCGCTCCCCCGCGATCACCTTGCTGGCCTGAAAGCCGTCGCCGAAAAGCGCAGCGCCTTCCCGAGCGCCACCGTCCGGTCCGCGCCAGGGAGCCCGTCAAAGCAGGCTGTGGTGGGGCAGGTCATGACGCTCTGGCCGACGCGCTCGAGCACGCGCTTGCCCACCCCCTCGCGGTCCATCGCGAACAGCAGCACGGCCACCCCAGGCCGCCCGTCCGGCGTCTCGTCGCCCGCCAGCGGGCGCTCGATCGCGGCCTCGCACTTGCAGCCGATCACCGAGGTGGCAAAGCCGGTCGCCGAGCGGGCCGCCTCGAGCGCCCAGGTGTCGGTGGCGGCGGTGATGACGAGCCGGGCGAAGCGCATCGGGAACGCCTCGGCGAACGTGTCGGCGACGCGGGTGGCGCCGAGCGTGTACCCATTGGCGGCGCTCACGGTCGGCCGGCCTCCACGATCCGAGCCGGCTCGCGCAGCGCCCGATCGCGCACCGGGTAGTGCTCGAAGGCCACCGTGTAGCGCTCGCCGAACATCGGCTCGAGCACGCGCTCGATCTCACCGTCGAAGGCAGCGTGGCTGGACAGCAGCAGCCCCTCGTCGGCGCGGCGCAGATCGCCATCCTCGACCGCGAGCTCGCCGCCCTTGATCACGTAGCGCGGGGTGGCGAACATCTCCTCGCGATCGGCACGGTCGTGGTAGATCGTCACATCGGCGTCGGCGCCGATTCCCAGGTGGCCCTTGCCGCGCAGGCCGAGCCGGCGCGCGGGCGCCGCGCGGGTGATGATCGCGATCTCGTTGAGCGTGTACTCGCGGTCGAGCCCGTCGGTGAGGGCGGTGCGGCGGATCGCTTTCTGATTGGCGCGGCCCATCTGGTCCTCGCGGAAGGCGCGGTCCATCAGCAGGCGGATCAGCTTCGGATAGGAGAGGAACGAGCCGCCGTTGGGATGGTCGGTGGAGAGCATGATCTGCCAGGGGTCGCTGCCCAGCAGGAACAGCTCCAGCCCGATCCCCCACTGCAGCGCGTGGACGTAGTTGCCCGCCCGGTAGGTGTAGGGCACGATGCCGCAGCCGGTCTCCACCTCGGTGTCGTGGTTGAGCCATTTGCCGCCGTCGAGGTCGCGCAGCACGGCCGAGACGTGAGCGTCGGCGGTCATGGTCATCGCCGGCCCGAACATCACCTGGCCGACGTCGGCCGTGAGCTCGGGATGCCGATTCAGGTATTCGAGCAGCTCGGGCGCGCGGGAGCGCGGCAGGCCCCCGGGCTTGCCGCCGTAACAGTGGAACTGCAGATGCGCGAAGTGCGCCTGGCGCCCGGAGACCGTGCGCATCGTGTCCAGCGTGGTGTCTGCGTTGCCGGGGACACCGAGGTTGTTGGCGTGAATGTGAACGGGATGCGGCAGCCCGAGCTCGTGCACGGCGCCGCCGACGGCCTCCAGCACCTGGCGGGGCGTGACCCCGAAGCCCGGACACCTCGTCGTCGATGGACTCGATGTGACCGTTGCTCTGCTTGAAGAGCTCGACCCCGCCGGGGTCCACCAGCTTGACCCCGTAGCCGCCGGTCGCCTGCAGCCACCAGGCGAGGGCGTCTTTGATCCGATCCCCACCCGCCCCGGTGGCGCCGCCGGATTCGCGGATCAGCTCGAACAACACCTGGTTGTTGCCCATCAGGATCAGAAACGCCTTGTCGATCATCGGCGTGTCGCGCAGCTCGGAGAGCACGTGGCGGGCGGCCAGCGGCGGGGCGGCTGCCTCCACGACCGTGGTGTAGCCCAGCAGCGAGTAGCGGTAGCCGGTGGCGAACGTCGACGGGACCAGGCCGCCCGAGCCCGACCGCAGCAGCTCGGTTCGGTCAAGGGGATCGTCGCGGCGGTCGTCGGGCGAGAGCTTGCGCGCAGCGTTGACCTTGGGACCCGCAATGTGGGCGTGGATGTCGACGCCGCCGGGCATCACCACCATGCCGCGAGCGTCGATCTGGCGAGCGTCGGGACCCACCTCGGCGACCACTTTGCCGTCCTGTAGACAGATGTCGCGGATCTCGCCGTCGATGTCGTTGGCGGGGTCGTGGACCTGACCGCCGCTGATCCGGATTGCGGTCACCGCGCGACCTCCGCCAGCAGCCGCTCGAGCAGCGCGGCGGCGGTGGGCCGGTCTTCGGGGAACGGCGCCTGCAAGTCAAGCGGAACTCCGTCCAGGCGGTGCGCCATGCCGGTGGCCTGCACGCCGGCGGTCGCGGTGCGGATCGACACCTCGGCGCCTGGCACCGGCAGGCTGCCCAAGGCGATGCTCGTAACGCCAGCGGGCAGCTTGCCCGGGCCGCCCTCGATGCATAGCGCCACGTCGACCTCCTCGGCCGTCTGGATCGGTGCCGTTGCCGCGACCAGCTCCGGATGACCGCTGGCGAGATCCACGCTGCCGCAATACCCGGTCTGCCAGGCGAGCACATCCTCGGCGCTCCTGGTCCCGGCGGCCGCGGGCAATCCCAGCGTGACCACATGGCGGCTGTGGCACAGCTGGCGCACGAGCTCGTGCAGCGCGAGCGCACGCCGCTGTCCGCCCGCACCGGACGCCAGGCCGGGGCCGTGCAGGAACGCGACATGGGGCACCGAGTTGATGCGCTCCAGCAGCCCGGCGAGCTCGGAGCCGAGGTCGCCGGCCCGCGCCGTCCCCCGCCGCGCCAGTGCGTGCAGCGCGCTGAGTGCCTCCAGGTCGCGCTCCGGCGGCCAGCGCAGCCGTACGTCGGCGCGCTGTGCGGTCGACGTATCGCGGTCGTCGACGACCACCAGCGTGCGTCCGGCGTCGCCGAGCGAGCCCTCGCCGAAATCGAGGCGATCGAGCAGCCGCGGCTGGGTGGTCAGCGGGTCCTCTCGCCAGATCACGACCAGCCGGGAGCGATCGCGGATTTCTCCCAAAGTCGCCGTGGACACTCCGCGCAGCGAGAGCGCGGGCGCGCCCGGCCAGGCGCCGGTCAACCCGTCAGTGGCCACCAGGGCCCCGAGGCGATCGGCTAGCGCGACCGCGGCCCGGGCGTCGTCAACGGTGGCCGAGTCGAAGCCGTGCAGGAGCGGGCGCCGCGCGTCGCGCAGCAGCTCGGCCGCCCGGGTCAGCGCCGCCTGGGGATCGGCGGGCTGGCCGCGGATGGTCGCGGCCGGCGCGCTGGCAGGCACAAGCAGGCGCTCGGAGAACCACTGAACACCCAGCGGACATGGCGGCTGGAGGCGCACGCCGTCGCCCGAGCGCTCGACGGTCACGTCGTCGCACAGAAGGCCACAACCCGCGCAGGTGACGACCCCGCGCTCAGCCACGGGCGAGAACCGTTTCGGGCAGCGCGGCAAGCAGGCGGGCACCGCGCGGGGCGAGCTCCGGCACACCCGCGGTCGTCGAGATCAGCGTGCACACCGGGGCACCGCGTCTGATCTTCTCCCCGGCGTGGGGGATGTCGCAAACCAGGTCCTGCGGCCACCACTCAGGCTCGGGGGCGCGAACGTCGCGGTCGGCGAACAGCACGAGCTTCACCTTCGCACACGCGGTCGCCGGCGGCGTTCCGGCGGTGGGGAGCCCGATCCCGCGCGCCCCCCGGACATGGGCCTCGAAGCTGCGCGGCCCGAACAGCTCGAGCGCCGCCGGCGGTCGAGGGTTGACCTCCAGCACCCACGCGTGGCGCCCATCCCAGACCGCGTCCACCCCGAACGCTCCGCGCACGCCGAAGCGCGCCGCCACCTCGGCGCAGACCGCGCGCAGCTGACCCTCCAGCTCGGTCCGCTCATCCACGGGCAGCCGCGGCGGCGTCACGTTGCCCGTCCACTGAAAGCTCCGCGGGCGGTGTAGCTGCTCGGTGATGCCGAGCACGGTGGCCTGCCGACCGTCGCCGATCGCCACCGCCGAGCAGGACAGTCCCCGGACCCGGCGCTGCAGGATCTCGGTCGCCCGCAGCCGGCCGCCGGCCCACCGGCGCACGCCGCGCCCGCCGCCGCCGCGCCGCGGCTTGCGCAGCCATCCTTGAACCTCCTCCGGGAGTCGATCGACCCGCCGGGTCTCCGGGGCGCGCGCCCCGGCGGCGCGTGCCGCCGCGCCGACCGCCCAGGGGTCGCGCACGGACGCCAGCAGCTCGGGCGGCGTCCCCAGCAGCTCACGCCCGTTCGCCAGCAGCCGCACGAGATCTGGTCGGTTCTCCAGGCCGGCGCCGTAGACGACCGCGTCGGCGTGGACGTCCCCGGCGAGTTCCACCAGGCTGTCGTTGCTGGAGGCCGTCGCTCCCGGGGCGATCGCTCGCAGGTCGACGTCGCCGAAGCGGTCCAGCGCGGTCACCTCATAGCCGTCGGCGACCGCGAGCTGGGCCATCATCCGAGCGCTGACTGCGACGACGAGCACCCTCAAGGCAACCTCACCCCCGACAGCAGCGCAGCCAGCAGCGTCCCCGCCACCAGGTCGGCGGTAGTCCCCGGGTTCAGCGTGTGATCGTCCCCGCGCAGCGATGCATCGAAGTCGGCGAGCGTGCGGGTCCCGGCGCGCACCTCGCGAGCGGCCTCGCTGACCGCCTGCGCCGCCGCGGCGCCTGCCTTGCGCTCGATCAGCGTGTCGGGGCGGGACGCGAGCAGACCGACATGAAGTGACACGATCGCCTCGAGCGTGGCGAGCCCGTCACCCAACGCGTCGGTCAGCAACGGCAACCCGGTGTCGAACACGATCGCGTAGCCGGTCGCGTACTCCGAGGCGATGCTGTCTCGATGCGCGGCGGCGGCCATGGCCTCGCGCAGGGAGACGCGCGCCGGAGCGCGGACGTCGTGGTCGGGGGCGTCACCGAGCCCGCCGGGATGGGCCGCGACGATCGCCGCGAAGGCGGCGGCGGCATCATCGACGTCGAGCTGGGCGAGGGTCCTCTCGACAGCCAATCGCAGCGTCTCGCCGTCTGCGCGGGTCACCGCGGCGCGGGCCAGCGGCGCACACAGCAGCACGATCCCCAGGTTGGTGTTGGCGCCGGCCACGCGCGCGGTCGCCCGCACCCCGTCGAGGATCAGCTCGCCGACGCCACGCTCACGGACCCGCCGGCGGGCGAACACCGGACCGAGCGCGAGCGCCGAGCGCACCATGTCGGCATAGGTCGTATCGCAGAAGTCATGGGCCGGCGTGATGTTGCCGGGCTTGGCCGCGGACACCTCCAGAAGGCAGGCGAGCTGAACGTGGTGCGCAAGTAGGTCCCGGCTCAGCCTTGAGTGAGCTAGGGTTGCATCCACCAACGCCACCATACGAGAGAGGGAGGGACGCAGCATGGCCATCACCCTGGCAACCGGAGAGGCCTTGACGGGCGACGGCAATGAGCTCGCCCACATCGATCTGCTGATCGGGTCAAAGAACGGACCGGTCGGCAACGCGTTCGCCAGTGCCTTCACCAACGAGAAGGAAGGTCACACCAACCTGCTGGCGGTGGTCACCCCCAATCTCCCGGCAAAACCGGACACGGTGATCTCCAACAAGGTGACGATCAAGGGCGAGAAGCAGGCCGTCCAGCTGTTCGGTCCGGCTCAGGCCGCCGTCGCTCGCGCGGTGGTGGACTCGGTCGCAGAGGGCGTGATCCCGAAGGACCAGGTGGATGACCTGTGCCTGGTCGTGGGCGTGTTCATCCACTGGGAGGCCGCCGACGACAAGAAGATCTACGACTACAACTACGAGGCCGTGAAGCAGTCGATCGCGCGGGCTCTCAAGGGCGAGCCCAGCGTCGACAAGGTCCTCGCCGACACGCCGGCCGCGCGCCACCCGTTCGCAAGCGGCGCCGAGGGATAGCGCCCGGCAGACAGGCTGGCGGCGAACCTTTGACCGCGCAGACCGGAGAGTTTCCGCTCGCCGGTCTGCGCGCCGTCGTCACCGGAGCCAGCTCCGGAATCGGGAGGGCCATCGCGGTCGCCTTCGCGGCCGCCGGTGCGCGCGTCGGGATCGGCTTCTGGCACTCGGCCGATGCCGCCGGCGAGCTGGCCCACGAGCTCGGCCCCGGCCACCCTGGGCTGCGCGCCGACCTCAGCACGGCCACCGGCTGCGCGGAGATCGTGGCCGCCGCCTTCGACGCGCTCGGAGACGTTGACGTCTGGGTCAACAACGCCGGCGCCGACGTGCTCACCGGCGAGGCCGCCAAGTGGCCCGGCGAACGCAAGCTGCATGCGCTGGTCGAGCTCGATCTCAAGGCCACGATCCGCTGCTCGCGCCTGGTCGCCGCCCGCATGCAAGCCGGCGGCTGCATCCTCAACATCGGTTGGGATCACGCAACCATCGACGGGATGGCGGGCGAAAACCCCGAGCTGTTTGCCGCCGTCAAGGCCGGCGTGCTCGGCTTCTCGAAGTCGTTCGCGCGCTCGGTCGCTCCCGACGTGCGCGTCAACGTGTTGTGCCCGGGCTGGATCGAGACGGCCTACGGAGCCGGCACCGACCGCGACTTCTACGACAAGGTGAAAGCGAACACGCCGCTGGGCCGTTGGGGACAGCCGGAGGACGTGGCGCACGCCGCCGTGTGGCTGGCCTCGCCCACCGCCTCCTTTATCACCGGCCAGGCGATCAACCTCAACGGCGGCGCCGTTGGCTGACACGCTGTTCCTCACCGGCCGCCTGGCCGAGCCGGCGCTGCGCGACGTCCTCTCCGAGCTGGGCATCGACCACCAGATCATCGTGATGAACATCAGCGTCGCCGCGCTGATGACCACACGCTGGATCGCCAAGCGCCTGACCCCGCCGCCCGGAGTGGACAACATCGTGATTCCGGGGTTGTGCGAGGGCGACGTGGACATCCTGCAACAGGCCGCCGGTCTGCCGGTACGCAAGGGGCCTGCAGACGTGCGCGCGCTGCCGGAGTGGTACGGACGGGAGGCCGTCCGCGCCCAACTGGGCCCCCGCGATGTGCGCGTGTTCGCCGAGATCAACGACGTGCAGTCGCTCTCACGCGAGCAGGTGATCGCCCAGGCGCAGGCCTATCAGGCAGCCGGAGCGGACGTGATCGACCTCGGCCTGTCGCTGGATCGCACGTGGCTGACCGAGGGGCCGGGGACGATCGCGGCGTTGCGCGAGCGCGGGTTGTCGCTCAGCATCGACACGCTCGACCCCGAGCACATCCGCATGGCCGATGCCGCCGGCGTGGACTACGTTCTCAGCCTCACGCCGCAGACGATCGACCTCGCGACGGAGATGCGCGCCACTCCGGTCCTGATCACCGAGGACCCCGACGACCTCGCCGGGCTCGGGGCGATGGCGACCCGCCTGCAAGAGCTGGAGCACCCCTACCTGCTGGACTCGATCCTGGCCCCGATCAACTCCGGCTTCGCCGCTTCGCTGGCGCGTTATGTCGAGGTCCGCCGGCGCCACCCCGAGGCCGAGATGCTGATGGGGATCGGCAACCTGACCGAGCTCACCGAGGCCGACTGCACCGGAGTGACCGCGCTGCTGATCGGCTTCTGCCAGGAGGTCGGAATCGGCGCTGTGCTGACCACCGAGGTGATTGGGTGGGCGCGCGGGGCGGTGCGGGAAAGCGTGTTGGCCGCGCAGATCATGCACCTGGCGCAGCGCCAGGCGCGGCCGCCCAAGCACATCGACTCCGGGCTGGTCACCACCCGCGACGAGTCGATGCGTGCCCCCACCGAGCAGGAGCTGCGCGCGATGCAGCGCCAGATCTCCGACCCCAACTACCGCCTGTTCGCGGACGCCGACTGGCTGTACGCGCTCAATGGCGATCGGTTCGTACGCGAAGCCAACATGTACGCCGTGTTCGACCAGCTCGACGTCGACGACGCCTCGCACGCGTTCTACCTTGGCAAGGAGCTGATGAAGGCGACGATCGCGCGCGGGCTGCGCAAGAACTATCGCCAGGAGGGACCCCTGGACTGGGGTGTACTCAGTTTTCCCGAACCTCGACGAGAGGACCTGTGATGAAGAAGATCCTGATCCAACTCGATACCGATCTGCATCCCAGCTCGTTTGACGCGATCGCCGCCTACGACGCCGGCGTGGACGTCGTGCTCGGGTTCGGCCAGGTCACCGCCGACAATCTGGAGGGCGTCGTCCAGGGGGCGATCTTCCCGCGCGGACCCGACGGCCTCGCCAACACCGCGTTCTGGGTCGGGGGATCCAAGGTGCGCGACGGGGAGGCGGTGTTCAAGGCGGCACGAAAGCTGTTCTTCGAGCCCTTCCAACCGTCGATCATGCTCGACTCCGACGGTTCCAACACGACCGCCGCTGCCGCCGTGGTCCTGGTTCGCGGCGCGGTGTCGCTGAAGGGCAACCGCGCCGCGGTGATCGGGGTGGGGCCGGTGGGCCTGCGCACGGCGGAGCTTTTACGGCGCGAGGGCGCCGAGGTGACCGTGCTGACGTTCCCGCCCGATGTGATGGAGGGAGGTCATCGTCGCGCCTCGGGCATTCCGGTCGCGCAGGAGGCCGGGTTTGAGGTAATCGAGCCGCAGTCAAGCGACGAGCTCGACGAGGCGCTGGCCGGTCACGTTGCGGTGTTCGCCGCCGGTCCGGCGGGAACGCAGATCCTGCGACGGTCCGGCTGGGCGAAGGTCGAGGGCCTGCAGGTGGTCGTCGACTACTCGGCGGCCGAGCCCGTAGGAGTGGAGGGCGTAGACCGCACCGACGACCTCGAGGAGGAAGACGGGGTCAAGAAGCTCGGCGCGCTGGCCGTGGGCGGGCCCAAGATGAAGCTGCAGAAACGCTGCGTGGAGCGCATGTTTGAGGCCAAGGGCACGGTGATGGATCTCAAGGGGGTCTACGACGTCGCCGTGGACGCCCTGTGAGAGGCGGGGTCCGAGCTCGCTGTCAGCTGCGGGCGCCCGCGGACGACTTGGAGAACACGAACTTGCCCATCGGCCCGTCGAGCGGGCCGTCGGGCTCGGGTCGCCAGAGGATCGTGTCCTCGATCTTGCGCGCCATCGTGAAGTCCTTGTCAGTGATCCCGCCCGCCGAGTGCGTGGCCAGCTTGACCCACAGCTTGCCCCAGGTCACGTTCAGATCGGCGTGATGGCCCGCGGCCTCGCAGAGGTACCCCACGGCGTTGACGGCCATCAGCGTGCTGGGCCAGCCGTCGGTGTTGTACTTGCGCCGGATCCAGTCGCCCTCGAGATACCACTCGTCAAGGCCGAGCTCGGACAGCTTGGCGGGGATCTCGTCTTCGGTGTACGTCCGCTCTTTGCTCATCGCCTAATGATATGCCCCGCGTAGCCGGTGTCGACCCGGGGACCGTGTCCTTTGACCTGTGCGTCCTGCAGGATTCAGAGCCGGTCGTCGAGGAGGTGTTCGAAACCGGCCCGCTGAGCGAGGACAGCGGCCCACTGCTGCAGGCGCTGGCACGCAACGGGCCCTACGACCTGGTCTACGGTCCGAGTGGCTATGGCCTCCCGCTGGTGGCGGCCGGCGACGTCGGCGAGCGCGAGCTGGCGGAGATGGTGCTCGTGCGGCCCGACGAGAGCGCCGCGGACGTCGGGCTGGGTGGGCTTCGTTCGCTGCTGCGGGAGCTGGCGCACAGCGGGCTGCCGGTCGTCTTCGGGCCGAGCGTGATCCACCTGCCGTCGGTTCCGGCCTACCGCAAGTACAACCGGATCGATATGGGAACCGCCGATAAGGTGTGCGCGGCCGCCTACGCGATCGTCGATCAGTCCGCCCGCCTGGCCATCGCGCTGGGCGAGACGGCCATGGTGCTGCTCGAGCTGGGGGGCGCCTTCACCGCAGCGCTGGCAATCGCCGATGGGGAAATTGTCGACGGCGCCGGCGGGTCCTCGGGACCGCTCGGGGTGCGCGCTGCCGGAGCGCTGGACGGCGAGCTCGCGTACCTGCTGGCGCCGGCGCTGCGCAAGGGCACGCTGTTCACGGGCGGGGCCCTTGACCCCACCGGCCATGATGAGGCGACCAGCGACCTGGCGGTGATGTGGTCGTCGGGGGCCCATGCCGAGGGTTGGAGGGCGCTGCTCGAGGCCGCCGCCAAGGCGGTGCGAGGCCTGATCGTCAGCGTGCCGGCCCCGCGCGAGATCGTCGTCTCGGGCCGTCTGGCGCGCCTGCCCGGGCTGGTCTCCGAGCTGGCATCGTCGTTGGGCGACGTCGCCCCGGTGATCGCCGCCGTCCCCGGTCGCGCGAGCGCGGCGGCGCATGGGGGCGCGCTGCTGGCGGACGGGCTAGCGGGCGGCCGCAACGAAAGCTTGGTCGAGACGATGCGGCTGCGCGACTCCCGCGGTACCGCGCTCGACCACCTGCGCGTGGCCGGCGCAGAGACGATCTCGCTGGGCTGAGGTTGACGATCCGTGTACAGATCCCCTCCATGTCGTAAAGCTGACCCTCTAAGCCTTGTATCGCGGGCGTCCCGATGTTAGGTTCACACCGTTTTTCCCCCGATGGAAGGAGAGCGCCTTGAGCCCACCCGCGGACAGCAGAATCGAGCAGGAGCTGGACAAGCAAAATGGAGTGACGTTGGGTCGGGTGCTCGGCCGGGGGAGCGTCGGCCAGGCCGAGGAGGGCTCCGGCGGCAAGATGCGCGCCACCGTCCGGATCCCGCCGGACGAGCTGGTCTTTGAGCCCAGGACGCCTCGTCCTCCCCCACGGGGGCGACCTCGAGCTCGAGATCGTCAACGACGACAACAACTCGCACTGCGCGATCTTGCCGAGCAACGGTGACAGTAAGTTCATCTGGTTGGTGAACTTTTCACGAGGAACGGCGAACCTCAACCTCGACGGCCCCGGCTACTACTGGTACGGCTCCCGGACAGGAAACGACGAGGGCCGTGGCCTGACCGGCACGATCGTCGTCGGGGGGGACACACCGGAGGAGGCCACGTCTCGACCGCCCACCCCAGCCCCGACCGTAGAAAGGAGCAGTTGATGGCACCTGAGACCGAATACGTAGACGCAGGCGAGGCGGTCGACTTCAAGACTCTGAGCCTCATGGCCGGCAGCGCTCCGCCGGTGGCCAAGGACGTCACCTACGACCGCATTCTCAAAGCCCGCGACGGAGAGCCGCACAACTGGATCACCTACTACGGCGCCTACAACGGGCAGCGCTACAGCAAGCTCGATCAGATCAACGTCGACAACGTCAAGGGCTTGCGTCCCGCCTGGGTGTTCCAGTGCGGATCGATGGGCATGCACTCGGGCGCGTCGACGTACTCGTTTGAGGCCTCCCCGCTGGTCGTCGACGGCGTCATGTACGTCACCGGCTGGGACGGGTGGGTCTGGGCCCTGAACGCCGTGACCGGGGAGGAGCTGTGGCGTTATAAGCACGCGTCCCCGTACGACGTATCGCTGTGCTGCGGCAACGTCAACCGCGGGTGCGCCGTGGCTCACGGGAAGGTGTTCGTCACCACGCTGAACGCCCATGTGCTCGCACTCGACGCCGAGACCGGCGAATGCATCTGGGACCAGGTCTACGGCGATGTGCGGGCCGGCGAGAGCGCGACGGTCGCGCCTTTGATCGTCAAGGACATGGTCATCGTGGGGAGCTCCGGCGGGGAGTTCGGCGTGCGCGGTCACGCCGACGCCTTCAAGTTCGAGACCGGAGAGCGCGTCTGGCGCTGCTACATGATCCCTAAGCCCGGGGAGCCGGGCAGCGACACCTGGCCCGCCGACGGCGACGCCTGGCAGCGCGGTGGTGCGAACTGCTGGACCACGCCCACCTACGACCCGGACCTGGACCTCCTGTACTTCAATACGGGCAACCCGTGCCCTGACTTCGACGGGGGCGTCCGCGAGGGCGACAACCTGTACACCGACTGCGTCGTCGCGGTCGACCCCGACAGCGGCGAGATCCGCTCGCACTACCAGTACACCCCCCACGACGTGTGGGACTACGACTCAACGATGGAGAACATCCTGTTCGAGATGGACGGGCGCAAGTGCCTCGGGCATTTCGACAAGAACGGATACTTCTTCGTTCTGGACCGGACGGACTGCAGCCTGATCCGGGTGGTGCCGTTTGTCGATCGCATCACCTGGGGCGAGATCACCGCCGACGGCAAGGTGACGCCCAAGGTGTTCCCCGACAAGGAAGGGGAGCCCGTCCACTTCTGGCCGGGACCGGCCGGCGCCAAGGAATGGACGCACGCGGCCTACAGCCCGGACACCGGGCTGCTCTACTGCCCGGTGCAGGACATCGGTGCTACCGCCACGCGGCGGCGTCGGGAGTTCAAGGAGAGCATTCCGTACTGGGGCGCGGGCGTCGCGGTGGACACCGAGGACATAGCGGGGTCCATATCCGCGTTCGATCCGTCCACGGGCCAGGAAGCATGGCGCTTTCGCAATGAGCAGCCGATGTGCGCGTCAGTGCTGGCCACGGGCGGCAACCTGGTGTTCGCTGGTGCCCCCTCCGGGGACTTCTACGGGCTCAACGCGACCACGGGCGAGCAGTTGTACCAGTTCCAGTGCGGAAGCGGCCACCACTCGAGCCCCTCGACCTACACCGTCGACGGCAGGCAGTACATCGCCGTGCCCACCGGATGGGGCGCGTGGACCGAGGGCTTCCTGCCCGGGATGCTCGGAGCGGCCGGAGGAGCCGCGCTGTTTGCCTTCGCCCTGCCGGAGTAGAGCGCAGCAACCGAAGTCTTATGCGATCTGTCACGGCTTGTAGTCGTGGCAGATCGCAGGCCTCGGACGTCGACCCTTCGTAAGAATCAATGTTCGCGCTTATCTCGCTCGGGTTCACCCTGAGCCTGGACAACTTCCGTATCTCGATCGCGCTGGGGGGGCTTAGGCCGACGGTGCTCCGGTCGGTCAAGACTTCGTTCATCTTCGGCCTCTGGGATGGCATCGCACCGGCGGTCGGGATAATCGTCGGGCACTACCTGAGCGAGAAGATCGACTCCACCGCCGATATGGTCGCGGCGGTGGGCCTCGCTGCATACGGCCTGTTCGTCGTCGTCCGGGCGTTGCTGAGGCCCGAGCATGCGGATCCGGACATGCGCTGGGCGACGCGCGGACTGCCCCTGCCGTTGAGCGTCGACAACGTGGCCGCCGGCGCAAGCCTTGGCCTCGCCGGATACTCGCCCTGGCTCGCGCCCCCCCTGTTCGGGGTGATCACGTTTCTGATGTCAGTCGCCGGGCACCAGATCGGCCGCACAGCGGCGCACTTCATACCCCGCCTTCGCACCGACCTGTTGACCGGGATCGCGTTCGTGGCAATGGCCGCGCTCGTGGCCAGCGGCGCGGGCGGCTGACGCCGGCGCCGGCAGCGGAAGCGACGCGCTGTCGATCTTCATCGTATAGCGGCAAAGATCGACACCCACCGGGGGCAGCTAGCCGCCGCGCCTGGAAGAGGAGCCGGTTACGCCGCCGCGCGCGACTCGATCAGCCCGACGACGGACAGCCGCCGGGTGAACATCCGTGCGGCGTGCTCGCGCGCGGAGGCGGGTACGGCGTCCCCCCAAGCCGTGAGCGCATCCTGCGCCCGTGCCAGCAGGTGGGCAAGCACCTCCGCAGAGGGCTGTAGCTCGAGCAGGTTGCGCAGGCCGAAGCCGATGTGCCAGCGCTCGTCGAGATCGACGTGCTCGATGCCCTCGCGAATCCCGGGCAGGGCGCCGTCGTCCAGGTCCTCGAGCAGCGCACGTTGCCCGGCGGAGAACACGATCCCCTCGAGCACCATGTGATACAGGGCCACGCCCTCCTCCAGACTGGTGCGGCCCGCCGCGAGCTCGGCGGCCAGCGCCGGCAGCTGCACCTCGAACAGGTCGAGCACCGCGGTCGGAGCCTGCGCACGGGCGGCCGCGCGCCGCTCGTCGGGGGTGGCTCCGGGTAGCTCGAGCACCTCGGCGGCGATCCGGTCGAACAGCAGCGTGTGGCGCTCCTCGTCGCGGCGCTGCAGGAAGAAGACCCAGGCGACCAAGGTGTCCTTGGTCGCGGTGGCGAAGGGTGTGAGCTGGTTGGACACTGCGTCCTCGCCGACGCGGAAACCGGTCAGCAGCGTGGTGAGGCGGCGGCGGCGCTCGTCCGGGAGCTCGGGCCACGCGCGGGCATCAGGCGTCAGGTCGATGGCCGCCGGATCCCATTGCAGACTGGCCACGATCTGGGAGAAGAAACTGGGCCTGGCAAAGTGCGCCCCAATGCCTCGGCGCTGTTCTGGGGGCAGGAAGTCGTCCTCGGTGGCGCCGCACACCGGGCAGGACCAGGCGCGGCGGGAATCGGAGTCGCCGTCGGCAGCGCTCTCGTCGGGATCGAACATGTAGGTGCACCGCCGGCACCGCCACAACTCCTGGGCAGCCATGGCGGGCAAGATACCAAGCGGTTATCACCCATCAGGGGCGGGGTAGCGCCGCAGGCATGAAAGCACTCACCTGGCAGGGCGTAAGCGACGTTCGCGTAGACGAGGTCCCCGACCCGACGATCCGCGATTCCACAGACATCATCGTCCGCATCACGACCACCGGTCTATGCGGATCAGACCTACATCTCTACACCGTGCTCGCGCCGTTTCTGGACCCGGGAGACGTGCTCGGACACGAGCCGATGGGGATCGTCGAGGAGGTTGGGCCCGACGTGACCGAGGTCGCCGTAGGCGATCGCGTGGTGATCCCGTTCAACGTCGCCTGCGGTGAGTGCTGGATGTGTGGCCATGGGCTGCACTCCCAGTGCGAGACAACCCAGGTCCACGAGTTCGGTACCGGCGCGTCGCTGTTTGGCTACACCAAGCTCTACGGGCAGGTCCCCGGTGGCCAGGCCGAGTTCATGCGGGTGCCGTTTGCCAACTTCTTACCGATCAAGGTGCCCGAGGGACCGCCCGACGACCGCTTCGTGTTCCTGTCTGACGTCCTGCCGACCGCCTGGCAGGGCGTTCAGTACGCCGACGTGCCCGATGGCGGCTCGCTGGTGGTGCTCGGGCTGGGGCCGATAGGGGATATGGCCACGCGGATCGCCACCCATCGCGGTTACCGAGTGATCGCCGTCGACCTGGTGCCCGAACGCCTGGAGCGGGCCCGCGGCCGTGGGATCGAGGTACTCGATTTGAATGACCAGGACGGTGACCTGCCCGCAGCCATCCGCGAGCGGACCGGCGGCCGGGGACCCGACGCCGTTCTGGACGCCGTGGGCATGGAGGCGCATGGGTCACCGGTCGCGGGATTCGCCCACAAGATCGCCGGGTTCCTGCCCGACACGCTCGCGCGACCGATGATGCAGAACCTCGGCATCTCGAAGCTGGCGGCTCTCTACTCCGCGATCGAGATCGTCCGCCGCGGAGGGACGATCTCGCTCAGCGGCGTCTACGGCGGCGCCGCCGATCCCCTTCCGACGCTGCAGCTATTCGACAAGCAGATCCAGGTCCGGCAGGGCCAGGCCAACGTCAAGGCCTGGGTCAAGGACATCCTGCCGCTACTGACCGACGACGACCCGCTCGGGGTGGAGACGTTCGCGACCCATCATCTCCCGCTCTCTGACGCGCCGAGCGCCTACGAGCACTTCCAGAAGAAAGAGCAGGGGATGATCAAGGTCGTCTTCAACCCCTGATCGGTCAGTCGCCCGGAGGGCGTGTGCCGAACATCAGCGTGCGCCGAGGGATGTCGTAGTAGACAGACGCCGAGCCGTGCAGCAGACCCTCGAGGACCTCTGCATCCTCGGCGCTCACGGCCACGACTTCCTCCCATGCGCCCTCGTCGAGAACGAGTTGTAGCGTGAACGTGCCGGGCTTCTGCGGTTGTCCGGCGACCCAGGTGAACTGGTAATGCGATAGCTGACGAACCTTGATCGTGTCGTCAGTGATGCGCTGCGGCACCTTCGGCATGGCGTCCTCCTGCTCGTGGCCTGTGCGATTAGAGAGGGACTCCCCCGAACCGGGGAAACCAAACGCCTATCGGGGCTCGGCAACCGCCGCCACGCACGTCAGATGTAGCTGACCAGCTGCTCCTGGACCGTGCTCATGCTGATACGGCCTCCGTGTGACGTGAGTCGGCGGTTGGGCGCGATGCCCGTTCGAGCAGCCACTCGCGCCAGGCGTCGGTGCCCTCGCCGGTGCGCGCGCTGACGAGCATGCGCGGGACCCCCGGGTGGACCGCGTCGAGGTGGTACAGGAAGCGGTCGAGGTCGTAGTCGAGGTGCGCGAGCAGGTCGATCTTGTTGATCAGCACCAGCTCGCAGGCGCGGAACATCAGCGGGTACTTCAGCGGCTTGTCCTCGCCCTCGGCGACCGAGCAGACCATCACCCGCCAGTCCTCTCCGACGCGGAACTCCGCCGGGCAGACGAGGTTGCCGACGTTTTCGATCACCAGCAGGTCGAGCTGGGCGAGCGGGAGCTGCGGCAGCGCCGAGCGGACCATGTTCGCGTCCAGATGGCACTCGCCCCCGAACCCGGCGCCGGTGTTGATCTGGGTTACCGGCACGTGCAGCGAGGCCAGTCGCTCGGAGTCGCAGGAACCCTGCACGTCTCCCTCCAGGACGCCGACGGCGACACCGTCCAGCCCGGGCAGCACCCGCTCGAGCAGCGATGTCTTGCCGGCCCCGGGCGCGCTCATCAGGTTGACCACGCGGACCGAGGCCGCGTCGAAGTCGGCGCGGTTTGCGCGCGCGATCGTGTCGTTGGCGTCGAGAACCCCTTCGACGACCCTCACCTTCGTCCGGTGCATCTCACATCGTCTCGAACTTGATGTAGCGCTTGATGTCGGGCAGCTGGGCGATGAACACCGCAACCACTGCCAGCACCGGCACCGCGATCAGGAGCCGCAGCGCCCACGGCCCGATGTACAGCCCTCCGTCGACGAATTTCATCTGGTGTCTCCTCTCGATTCGACAAGCTCGCCCACGAGCGTGCGCACCAGCTCGGCGGCCGGCGCGATGGCCGCCCGGACCGGCTCGCTGAGCTCCATCACCACCTCGTCCTCTTCCCCCGACAGCTGCATGCCCGGCTCGCAGGCGACGATCAGCACGCGCGCCGGCAGGGCGCCGAGCTGGCGGGCAGTCGCCAGCACCTTGAGCGGGTCCATCCCGTGGGTCTCGAGCCAGGGTTCGCCCTCGCCGGCGTCGGCCTCGATCACTGACAGCGTGCCCGGCGGCTCGCCCCGCGCGGCCGCGTCGATCAGGATCGCCGCCTCGAGCTCGCGGCTCAGCGCATAGGCGAGGTCCATCCCCCGGATCCCGAACTCCTCCACCCAGATTCCCGTTCCCAGGTCGAGGGTGCGCAGCGAATTGGCGACCTCGACGCCGAAGCCGTCGTCGCCCAGGAAGACATTGCCGATCCCGGCGACGAGGATCTGACCTTTCGCCCGCGCACACCCGGCGTCGTCCGCGTTGCCAGCAGGCTCGAGCTCCTGCAGCGAGAAGAAGAAGCGATGTCCGAGCTGGCTGGCGGCGCCGAATGAAGCGGCCAGATCGTCGGCCAGCCTGACCGCCACCAGCAGGCGGCCGTCGGTGTCCTGCTCGATCCCATCGACGATCGCCAGCCGGCCCTCGAGCGCGAGGTCGAAGATGTCGCCGCTGCGGGCCGGATGCAGCCGCACGGTGCTGCCGGCGCGCAGCTCGTCGCCCTCGAGGGTGAGGCTCTCGGGCGCCCGGCGTGCAAGCTCGCCCCAGCTCACCGGAAGGCTCCCCGGTGCAGGCGCAGCAGCTGCTCGGGGCCGAGCGTGGCGCAGCGCTCGAGCAGCTCCCGCGCACGCGGGTCTGACGCGCGCACCTCGCGCTGCTCGGCCGCGGTGAGGCTGAGGGTGTTGAGGATCAGCAGCTGGTCAATCTCGGTGCAGTCGAACAGATCGCCGGGGCTTTCCGGCGCCACCTGGGGATGGTCGGGGAGGATGATCGGCGCAGCCAGGATCGTCTTGCCGTCGGGCTCACCGACGAGCGCGGGCCACAGGCCGTCGTTGGTGCACGCTGCGGCCGCCTCGGCGAGCGCCGGCGGAGGGTCGCACAGCGAGGCGAACGCTCCGTCGCGAGTGCGCAGCAGGACGTGCAGCGAGTTGTAGGCCCGCGTCTGGGCCTCGCCGCGGCGATCCGCTTCCCAGGAGGTCAGGTTCTCCACCTCCACGCGCACGCGCCAGGTGCCGGGCTCCAGGCGCTCGGCGCACAAGCGAGGCACGGCCCTGCAGCGCGTGCCATGTGCGCCGCACCGTCCCCGCCTGCTCGGGCAGGGGCTCGTCGTGGGAGCCCGCGGGGATCTCGATCGCCACCCGCTCGTCACCGCGCAGCGCCACCCGGCGCTCAGTGGCCTCCTCCCAGGCGAGGAAGTCCTCGCCGGAGACGGTCAGGGAGTCGACCTCCCGACCCTCGCGGTCGCGGATCGAGCGCCGCACGACCTGCAGGAACCGAACGCTGGCCTCGACCGCGGGTGCGGCGGCCGCTTCGCCGTCGGCCTGCAGCAGGCACTCGCATTTGACCCGCCAGCGGTCGTCGGCGTGGCCCGGCTCACTCCAGCCCCGCGGAAACACGCCGCCGAACGTCCACCGCTGCTGGTTCTTGGGCGCCGAGCGACGGTAGGGCCACAGCAGGTGGCCCTCATACAGAACCGCCTGCGCGATGGCTTCAACCGGGTCGGCGGTCATCGCTGCGGCTCCGGCACCAGCAGTGAGGCGATCGTGCGCTCCCAGTCCGGTGCCCCCACGCGCCGCCGGTAGGCCCAGAGCTGCTCGAAGGTCTCGCGCGACACCCGCAACCACGCGCTGTCTCCGAACGCGCGTCGCATAGCCTCGCGCCAGGTGCTCACCGGCAGGCGCCAGCTGGCCTCGCGGTCCCACGGGATCGGCGCCGCACGCACGCACCCGTTCTCCTGGTAGAGCACGGTGCCGCTGAACATCAGCTCGAGCGGGATCTCGCCCTGCTCGCCGAGCGCGTGCAGGTATTTCGCCGCGGCCACGTCGAAGTCGCAGCTGCCCGGCAGCGGCACCTCGACCGTCGTTGTGTCCTCGAACGCACCCGCGAGCACCGTCGCCCGCGCCCACTGCAGCGTGGTGAGCGTGCGCTCCCACTGCTCGGGAGCGCCGAACAGCTCCCCGAGGCGCTCCTCCTCGCCGGGCGCGTAGCCGCGCTGCGCGGGGGCGATGTCCACGCGCACGCCGAGCGTGGCCGCGCGCACGGGCGCTCCCGCGCGCCGCCGGACCTGCACGCGCAGCAGGATCGTGGGCGTCGCCGCCGCGGGGGCGGGAGCGGCGCCGCTGACCGCGAACGCAAGGTCCGGAGCAGCAGTGTTCAGCGGTGTAGTGGTGCTCACGGCGGCGAGATGTTCGGCATCCCCGGCAGGATCGGGTCGTGGGCCTTGGGCCTGATTCCGGTCGAACGCTTGGCGGTCGACCGGCCGTCGGGCAGGTGCCCCTGGGAGCGCTCGTAGTTGCCGGTGCTGTTGCCCTGCTTTACGCCCGGCGTGTGCGCGGGCTTGTCGGGGCTGACTGCGGGCTTACCGACTTTGATCATGGCTCCTCCTGTTCGGTCAGCTGGGCGAAGAACTGCTCGATCTGCCGCCACACGTCGTCACCGCCTCCAAATCCCTGCCAGTGCTGGCGGATCTGGCCCGTCAGGCGGTAGCAGTCGTCGATCGGCACGATCCAGGCGTCGCGCGCGCCACGCGTGCGACGGATCAGAAGCGCCTCGACGTCGGGCGCGAGCTCCTCGAGCAGCGGATCCGCGGCTTGCAGGCGCTCCCAGGCATTCGATGACAGCGGGTGTCTGGTCACCCCCAGCGGGCTTGGGTAAAACGCCAGCGCGCCGCTCGCAGGCGTACTCCAGACGACGAACGCCAGGTCGACCGGCACACCAATCGCCGCCCACAGCCGCCCGTCGACCGCATCCTCGTGCAGCCGTGCGCGGCGCCCGCCGATCAGCCGGTAGCGATCGCCGCCCGCGGCTGCGCGGTCGAACAGCAAGAGGCAGGCGCGGCACACGCACTGCGGCATGCCGGAGTCGAGGTCGAGGATGTGGCGGTGCTCGCTGGGGATCGCTGCCGCGCACAGGTCGCAGCGCTCCTGCGCGCTGCGCGCCACCGTACCCCGCTGCTCGGTGGCCAGTCGGTGCAGGCGCGACGCAGCCACCGCGGTCATGCTCAGCCCACCACCGGCAGCGACATCCCCAGCGGCTCCGGGCAGGTCAGCGCCGGCGCATCCGCGCGGACCTCCGTCGAGTCGCCGGCGTCGATGCGCTCGATCTCGGGTGCCGCCTCCGTGACCGCGCGCTCGATGGCGAGCTTCAAGGTCATCGCCGACGACGGGCAGCCGTGGCAGCTGCCCTGCATCCGCACGCGCAGCGTCGGGGGCTCGATCGCCTCCAGCTGAACTTCGCCTCCGTGCGAGCGAAGGTACGGCCGCACCTGATCGAGCGCGCGCAGCACCCGCGTCTCCAGGTCGAGTGGATGCAGGCCGTGCACGAGCAGCAGGTGGCTGACGAGCTGATCGCCGGCCAGCGCGAGCACCTCGCGCTCGGACAGCGAGTGCAGGATTCGCGCGAGCCCCTCCCCGTAGACGTCGAGCAGCGCCCCGACGGCGTCGAGCGCGGTGTCGGCGGCCGGGCCCGGCAGCGCCTCGAGCTCACCCACCAGCCGGTCGAGTCGGGCCACCTGCCGCTGGGCCTGCCGCTCGTCCCAGGGCATCGCTGTCACCCGCCGCTGCGGCCGAACTGGGGAGAGTGCACGCGCTTGAGCGTCTTGCCTTTGCCGAGGTACATGTGCACGCCGCACGGCAGGCACGGATCGAAGCTGCGGACCGCGCGCATGATGTCCACGCCCTTGAACTCCTCGGGGCCGTTCTCCTCGAAGATCGGCATCCCCTGCACGGCGTCCTCGTAGGGGCCCGGCGTGCCGTAGGAGTCGCGGGGGCTGCCATTCCACGGCGTCGGCGGGTAAGGATGGTAGTTGGCGATCTTCTTGTCGCGGATCACCAGATGGTGGGAGAGCACGCCCCGCACCGCCTCGTGGAAGCCGCACCCGATCGCCTCGTCGGGCACGTCGAAGTCCGTGAACGTCTTCGTGCATCCGGCGCGCACCTCGTCCAGTCCACGCTCGACGAAGAACAGCGCCATCCCCGCGGCGTAGGCGATGAAGTACATCCGCGCGCGGTCGCGCTCGACCGCGTTGGACCACTGCGGGATCCGCCAGGTGAACTCCATCTCGCGCATCGTCGGTGTCTTGGGCAGCGTGATCGGCAACGCCGCCGTCGACGGCCTTGACGTAGGGCGTGTTGACCATCCCCGAGAGCGCCGTCGACCACAGTCGCGCGAGCGGCCCACCGCCGGTGTCCAGCGCCAGGTGCTCGCCGGTCTGCTCGTGCAGCCAGCGCGGGCTCATCACCCACGAGTATTTGCCCCCTTCCAGATCGCGCTTCTGCGGCATCGGGATCGTCGTCTGGTTCCAGGGGTGGCGCTTGTCGACCGGGTTGCCGAGCGGGTCGTGGGTCACGAACGTCTGCTCGCTCTCCCAGTCCTGGTAGTAGGAGGAGCCGAGCAGGATCCGCATGCCCAGGTTGATATCGACGAGGTTGTTGGTCACCAGCTGGCCGTCGACGATCACCCCGGGGGTGACGAACATCGCCTTGCCCCAGTCGTTCATGTGGCGGTAGTCGTAGTCGACCACCTCCGGGTCCTGCCACGCCCCCCAGCAACCGAGCAGGATCCGCCGCCGGCCCACCTCCTCATAGCCCGGCAGCGCCTCGTACCAGAAGTCGAACAGGTCGTCGTTTGCCACCACGCCCTTCTTGACGAAGTCGACCACGCGCATCAGCCGCACCAGGTAGTCGGTGAACACCTGCGTCGTGGCCACGGTCCCGGTGCCCCCGGGATACAGCGTCGACGGATGGACGTGGCGGCCTTCCATCAGGCAGAACATCTCGCGCGTCAGCCGGCTCATCGTCAGCGCGTGCAGGTAAAGGTCGCCCTCGAACGGGTTGTAGGCCCGCATCAGGTCGCCGATCGTGCGAAAGCCATGGATGTCGGCGTGCGGCGCCTCGGTCTTGTTCGCCCGCTCCAGCACGGCCGGATTGGTCTCCTTGACCATCTGCTCGCACCAGTCGACGAACACGAGGTTGTCCTGAAACAGCGTGTGATCGAACAGGTACTCGGCTGCCTCGCCGAGGTTGACGATCGTCTCGGCGATCTTCGGCGGCTTGATCCCGTAGGCCATCTGCTGCGCATAATGCGAGCAGACCGTGTGGTTGTCGCCGCAGATGCCGCAGATCCGGCTGGTGATGAAGCCCGCGTCACGCGGGTCCTTGCCCTTCATGAACACGCTGTAACCCCGAAACAGCGACGAGGTGCTCTTGCACTCCACCACTTCGCGGCGGTCGAAGTCGATCTTGGTGTAGATCCCGAGGTTGCCGATGATCCGGGTGATCGGATCCCAGGACATCTCCACGAGCTGGCGCTGCTCGGGCTCGATTCGCTCGCGTGTGGTAGCCATCCGCGGCCTCCTCGTCGTGTTAGCTCTGCGGCCAGCGGGGCTCGTAGCCGCTGGTCAGCTCCGCTCGGTTGTGGCGCCACTTGGTCTCCTCGTTGGCGCCCTTATTGGTGATCCCGCGCGCGAGACGCATCAGCGGCCCGTACAGCTTCACCGCCACCGACGAGAAGCTTCCGCCCGAGGGCTCGTCCATGAACGGCATGAACTTGTCCGGGAACCCGGGCATCGTGCAGGCGATGCAGATCCCGCCCACGTTCGGGCAGCCGCCGATCCCGTCCATCCAGCCGCGCTTGGTCACGTTGCAGTTGACCACCGGGCCCCAGCACCCGGCCTTGACCAGACACTTGGGCGAGTTGTAGTCGTGGGCGAAATCGCCCTGCTCGTAATAGGCGGCGCGATCACAGCCCTCGTGGACCGTCTTGCCGAACAGCCACTGGGGGCGCAGCTTCTCGTCCAGCGGGATCACCGGCGCAAGCCCGGCCGCCTGGTGCAGGACCCACAGCAGCGTCTCCATGAAGTTGTCCGGCTGCACCGGACAGCCCGGAATGTTGACGATCGGCAGGCCACCCGCCGAGCGAAAGTCCCACCCGAGGTAGTCGGCGAGGCCCATGCAGCCGGTGGGGTTGCCCGCCATGGCATGGATGCCGCCATAGGTGGCGCACGTCCCGACGGCCACCACCGCCCACGCCTTCGGCGCCAGCTCATCGATCCACTCGTTGACCGTCTTGGGGTCCGTGGTCCCCGGGTGGTTGCCCATCGAGGTCCAGTAGCCCTCGCCGTTGATCTTCTCGTTCGGGATCGACCCCTCCACAACGAAGATGAACGGCTCGAGCTCCCCGCGCGCGGCCGCAAAGAACGGGCGCATGAAGTCCTCGCCGCCGAGCGACGGCGACAGCACCTTGTTGTGCAGGTGCACCCTCGGGATCCCCGGGATCTGCCCGAGCACCACATCCTCCAGGCTCGGGAGCGTCGCGTTGGTCACCGAGACGGTGTCGCCGTCGCAGCTCAACCCCTCGGAGGTCCATAGGATGTGGATCTCCTCGAAGCCCGGCATCATCGGGTCAACGCTCACTGCGCCACCACCTCCTCGATCGCAACGTCGTCATGCACCTCGAGCGCGGTAACCAGCAGCTCCTCGCCCTCGGTCAACTCCATGTGCGGGCTGCCGCAGCGCGTGCAGCGAAGCGGCCAGTCGGCGGCGGTCGGGCCCCGCGCGCCGCACCTCGCGCACCGTCCCGCGGGCGGCACTTCCTCGATTCGCAGCTCCGCGCCGTCCGCCGCGGTCCCCTCTGCGAGCAGCGCAAAGCTGAATCGCAGCGCGTCGGGCACCACCTGGCGCAGGTGGCCCACCCGCACCTCGATCACCGCGATCCTCCGGGCGCCCGCATGCCGCATCGCGAGCTCGAGGATGCTGTCGGCGATCGCCAGCTCGTGCATCGGCAGATCCTCAGCGGCGGTCGCCACTTGACTGAGATCGGGCGTCACCAGGCTGACGCCAGAATGTTCGCGTTCGAACATCCGCCGCATAGAATCCGGCTTCGGGGCTTGCGCCATCGGTGCCGGGGTACAAGGACTCTGTTGAGTTTTCGCCCGCCCAGCTTCCTCACGTGCAAGACCATCCTCCGTCGCTGTCAACGCACCTGACCGACGGGCGCCCGGTGGTGGACCTGGCTCCCGCTTTGCTCGGCCGGTCTCGGACAGGCACGCCCGTCGAGCCTGGACGCCGGCTCGGTGCTCGGCTGGTCCACCTCGAGCCGGGGGCGCTCGATCCGGGGATGCTCGTCGACGACCCCGAAGGCTGGATCGGCCTGCTGGTGCTCGACGGCCTGCTCGTCGTCGAGCTCGAGGCGGGGCGAGCGCGCACGAGCTGGCTGATGGGCGGCGAGGATCTCGTTCGGCCATGGGACATGGCGGAGATCTCGCTCACACGGGCGACCGCCTGGCGGACCCTGACCCCGGCGCGGATCGCGCTGCTCGACCAGGATTTCAGCGTTCGCGCCGGGGGAATCCCGCTCGTTGCCCGCGCCTTGGTCACCAGCGCCGTGCGGACCAGCAACTGGCTGCTGGCCAAGACCTTGATGCTCGCCTCGCCAGCCATCGAGGAACGCCTGCTGCTGACATTCGCGCTCTTGGGGGAGCGCTGGGGCAAGGTCAATCGCGAGGGAGTCTCGCTCCGGCTACCCCTCACCCATGCGCTGCTGGCCTCTCTGTGCGGCTCGCGGCGGCCCTCGGTGACGATCGCCCTCGGCTCGCTCGAGGCAGCCGGGATACTCACACGAACCGTTGACGGCGGCTGGCTTCTGCGCCGTCACTGTGACGGAGGCCCGCGTGAGCGCTCGTGCTGGGTGCAATACACGACCGCCCTGGGGCTGGCGGGGCGCACGGCCGGTTAGGAGGCCCTCCGCAGCCGGTTGGCGGCGTTGGAGCATGATCCCGCCGGGCTACGGGTAGCTCCACGGCATGTCACTGCTCCGACCTCAGCGCGGAGCGATGAGGGCGCTCCGGGACCGTCCATTACCGGTGATGCTGCTCGCGATCGTTGTCGCCGCCGCGGTGGTACTCCTGGTTGCAGCGGTTTCTGGCTTTCCGGCGTTCGAGCAGAGATGGTCGCACCTACACCCCGGTTGGCTCGCGCTCGTGATCTGCTCAGAGCTCCTTGCTCTGCAGGCCTACGCGCTCGCCTATCGATCGATGGCCTGCTTTGCCGGCGGTCCACAGTTGTCGCCCTCGCTGGCGCTGGGGATAGTGCTCGCCGGATTTGGTCCGCAGGTGCTGGAGGGCGGATTCGTGCTCGACAAGCGCGCACTTCACACGATCGAGGGTGATGAACGCGCAGCGACCGTTCGGGTGTTCGGTCTGGGGGCATTGGAGTGGGCGTTGCTGGCTCCCGCCGCATGGATCGCGGCGATCGTCCTGCTCGCAGACGGCGATCGGCGGGCGATGGCTTCAGTGCTGTGGCCATGGGCGATCGCGGTGCCGGTCGGGTTCGCCATTGGACTGTGTCTTTCCGCACCGCGACGAAGACAACGCCTGTCGACTGGAAGCGGATGGTGGCGCCCCTCGCTGGGCAAGCTGCTGGCAGGCGTCGGCATCCTTGCCCCGCTGGCACGTAGCTTCACCCGCTACTGGGCCGCCTGGACCGGCATGACGCTCTATTGGACGCTGGATATCACAGCCCTCTACGCAGCGCTGCGGTTCGTCGGCCTAAGTCCAAACGCGCCTGAGGTGCTTCTCGCCTACGCCACCGGCTACGCGCTGACCCGCCGATCGATGCCGCTCGCGGGTGCGGGCGTCACCGAAGCCTTGATGACATTCTCACTGCACTGGGTCGGGTTGCCGATTGGGTCCTCGCTCGCGGCCGTCGTGGTCTACCGCCTATTCAACTTCGTGCTTCCCGCCGTGCCCGCTTTCCTGGTGCGGCGACGCGTCACACCGTTGCTCGCTGCCGCCGACGGGGACCGTGGCTAGGGCCGCGGCATCACGCCATCATCGCAGTCTCTCTTCGGGTGGCTCAGCTTGGCGGCCGGTCCGCGCAGCGCTGCAGGGTCGCGGCCGCGCTGATCAGCGCGAGGTGGGTGAGGGCCTGGGGGAAGTTGCCAAGCATGGCGTGCGTTCGGGGCTCCATCTCCTCCGAAAAGAGCCCGACGTCGCTTGCGAGGCCCACGATGGAGTCCATCAGCTCGGCAGCGGCATCGACCTGTCCAGTGATCGCCATCGCCTCGACCATCCAGAACGAGCAGGCCAGGAACGCATTCTCCTGCTCTTGCATGCCGCTGTAGCGGTAGAACAGCGGCCCATCGGCGTGCAGCTCTGACCGGATTGCCTCGATCGTGCCCGCGATCCGCGCGTGATCGCCGAACCCGCGACGCGCGGCCAGCAGCATTCCGCAGTCAAGCCCGTCGCTGCCGGCTTTGAACAGGTAGCTGTTGCGCTGCTCAGAGAACAGATGGCGCTCGATGAAGTGACGTACCTCATCGCGCTCACGGTTCCAGAGCGCCATGTGGCGGGCGGGAACCTGACCCCGGCGGACGAGCTCGAGGAGCCGCTCGAACGCCACCCAGCAGCCGAGCTTGGAGGTCCCGTAGTGACTTGACTGCCCGAGCTCCCAGAAGCCCGAGTCCTCGTTTCGCCAGATGCGTGCGAGCAGATCGACGATGTCAGCAAGACGCTCGCCCGTCGCCGCGGGGAGGATGTGGCCGTCTTCGACGTATGAGGTCAGCGTCTCGATCAGGTCGCCGAAGCCGCCCAGCTGGAGCTGGGCGCCGGCCTGGTTGCCGACGTGCACCGGGCTGCTCCCTCGATACCCCGGCAGCGGCAGGGCATGTTGGGAGCGCACGACGTCGCCGCCCAGCGCATACACCGGGTCGACCCGCGGATGAGTGTGCGTCGTGGCGGCGAGCAGCCAGGTCACGGACGCCTGGGTGAGCTGCTCCATCCCCACCGCGAGCAGGGCGTCGAGGGTGAAGCACAGGTCGCGGACCCAACCGAACCTGTAGTCAAAGTTGCGCTCGCCGCCGATCACCTCGGGCAGCGAGGTGGTCCCCGCCGCGGCGATCGCGCCGGTGCGGCCGTCGCTCAGGAGCCTGATCGCCAGCAGGCTGCGCTCGACCGCGTCGCGCCACGGCCCGTCGTAGCGATGGCGCGCGATCCAGGATCGCCACACTTCAAGCGTCTCGCGCAGGCGGCGCTCGACTCCCTCCCGGTCAGGTACTCGCAGTGGCTCGTCAGCCGTGACCAGCAACGCCAGCAGGGGGCGCTCACCTGGCCCCAGCTCGAATTCGCCGCCGACCCAGCCGTGCCCTATCTCGGCGCGGCCCGTGTCCCACGCGCGCAGTCCCAGTTGCAGACCGTGATCGCGGGACAACAGCGTGTCCTCATGACGTTCGAACTGCGCGGTCCGCTGGCCATACCCGAACCTGGGCTCGAGGCGCCAGCGCATCGGGACGGTGCCGGTCACGCCCTCGAGTTGTCTGACCAGCTCGCGCCACGGCGCGGTCTCGCTCTTGTCGATCGTCAGCGCGTCGACCAGCCGGACCTGCCCGCCTTCGGTGTGGAAGGTCGTCTCGAGAAACGTTGGTTCGCTCCAGGTAGCGCCGGCTGGCGGAGAACGGAACAGCGGGAGCGACCTCGAACCTTCCTCCGCGTGCCTGATCGAGCAGCGCCGCGAAGACGCTCGGCGAGTCCAGGTCAGGAACACACATCCAGTCGATCGCGCCATCGGCGCCAACCAGCGCGAGGGCCCGCCCGTCACCGATGGGCGCATAGTCCTCGATCGGCAGGTACCCGTCCGTGCGTGCGGGGAATGCGCCAGGCAGCGCCGTTGGGGAAGCGGGCGGGAGCTCACCGCTGCTGAGCTCGGTCATCAGCGCCTCCCTACCCACTTTCGCCGCGTAAACGCGGCAGCCGGGCGCGGTCGTCTTCGCGCGTACACCGCACGCCCGGCGAGCGGTAGCGCAACCGCCTGCGGGGTAGTCACGCGAGCAATTTTGCGAAAGGAGCGAGCATGAACAATCAGCGTGAGGTCGTGGTGATCACCGGCGCCTCCGGCGGAATCGGGCGCGCCGCGGCACGGAGGTTCGCCGCCGATGGCGCCCAGATCGGGCTGATCGCCCGCGGCAGGCGCGGCCTCGAGGCGACCGCGCGCGAGGTGGAGGAAGCCGGCGGCAAGGCGCTGGCCCTGCCGGTCGACGTCGCCGATAGCGATCAGGTCGAGGCGGCGGCGGCGTCAGTCGAGGATGCATTCGGGCCGATCGACGTATGGGTCAACGACGCGATGGTGACCGTCTATGCGGAGTTTCTCGACATCGACCCAGACGAGTTCCGCCGTGCCACCGAGGTCACATACCTGGGGATGGTGTGGGGCACGCGCACAGCCCTGAAGCGGATGGTCCCCCGCGACCGCGGGTCGCTCGTGCAGGTGTGCTCGGCGATGTCATACCGTGGGATTCCCCTGCAGGCGCCCTATTGCGGCGCCAAGCATGCCTGCAAGGGCTTCACCGAGAGCGTGATCACCGAGCTCCTGCACAAGAAGTCAAAGGTGCAGGTCTCGATGATCCAGCTACCCGGCCTCAACACCACCCAGTTCACCTGGGGCCGGACCAAGCTCCCCAAGCAGACCATGCCGGTGCCGCCGATCTACCAGCCGGAGGTGGCGGCCGACGCGATCCACTACGCCGCCCATCACAAGCGCCGCCAGATCTACGTCGGGATGCCCACGGTGATGAACATCCTCGGCGAGCGCTGCGCCCCCTGGCTGCTCGACCGGTATTTGGCCAAGACCGGCTTCAAATCGCAGATGACAGACCAGCCGCTGGCGCCCGATGGCCACGACAACCTGTTCGAGCCCGTCGACGAGGACCGCGGCTCCCACGGGCCATTCGACGAGCAGGCGCACAAGTTCAGCGCTCAATACGAGCTGGCCAAGCGACGCAGGATCGTGCTGGCGGGCCTCGGTGCGGCCGCCGCCGGGGCAGGCGCCGCCGTGTCGCTTGCCAGCAGGTAGCCAGCGAATAATTGCCATCGAGCTTCGACACGCTGCGCCGGGCTGGGCCGGTTACTGCGATGGCGCGCATCGGCCCCAGGCAGTGGGGTGCTGCCGGAATCGCCGCCTCGAGCGTGGCCGCGGGCAGGGCCCGCCAGCGGATCGGGCTCGCGCCAGGGGCAGCGACGGCATGTGCATTCCTGGCGCCGGTGTCACTCGCGGCCGGTTTCAGGCGGTCGCGGGCGCTGATGTCGTCGTCTGGGCCGCCCAGATGTGGGCCTACAAGAACGCGTTTGAGCTGCCCAACGACGACGAGGAGCGGCTTGTGCGGCGCGCGCACCTCGACTATCCAAGGTGCACCTGACGGGCTCGACAAGCTGACCTTTGCCGGCGGCCGCAATGCTGCTGGCCGAGCAGGACCCTCGCCTGGGCGCGCTCGGCTGGTGCTATGCGCTGGCGCTCGGGTTCGGGCTCGTCTACCTCGGCGAGCACTACCTCGGTGACCTGCTGGCCGGCCTGACGCTCGCCGTGGTGGTCAACCGAGCCCGGGGATGGTGTGAGCGGCTGGCGGACGGAGTGTTGAACCTAGGGCCGCGGAACTGAGGGAGGGCACCCGGGGATCAGCCCGTCGGGCGAACGTGCTGCGGTCAGCTCGTCTGGCGGACGCCGGGCTCGTGCTCCACCCATTCGAGCTGTGCGCTGGCTTTGTCCTTGAGCGCGGCCGCACCGCGGCCGCGGCGGAACGTCGGCAGAACCGGAGCACTGGTCTGATCCTCCAGCTCGAAGGCGATCAGGCAATAGCCGGCGACGGCAGTGATCACCAGCCCGAGGATGCCCGAGGCGTGCTCCCAGGGCGCGCTCGCGCTGAGCTGGTAGATGCCGGCCAACCAGAAGCGAACTGCGGCTGCCAGGAACACCAACGCGGGCAGCGGTTTGGCTATCGAGACCGAGCCGGCCGACAGCGCGAGCGCCCCGCCGGAGACCAGCAGCATCAGGCCGAGTGCGCCGCTGACCCGTCCGGGAACCGAGATGATGTGGACCAGCCCCAGCGCCAGCCAGCTTGTGGAGAGCAGTCCGACCGCGGCTCCGGCGGCGCCATCGCGGGCGAGATAGGAGAAGACGCAGGCGAGCAGTTGCAGGACGAACGGCACGGACACCAGGATCACCCCGACGGCGACCGCCTCGGAGCTCACGATCCAGTGCAGCTCGAGTCCGCTATCGACGAATGACGCGATCGCCAGCCCGGCCATGCCGATGGCCAGGGGCGATCCAATCGGTCGCAGGAAGATGCGCGCGGGAGGGCCGTCGGTAGCGTCGCTCACGCCCTCGCCCTACCCCGCAGGGTGGGCGACGATCGGGGGCCGGTCACTCAGCGAACCACGGCCGTCGAGGTGCGCGACATCCGGCCCGCAGGGGCACCTGCCCCGTCTGTGGCCAGGCGATATCGGAAGGGGTCGCGAAGCCGGACCTCGGACTCCATGGCCAGTGCGGTGAGCAGGCGGATCTGAGCGGGCGGGTAGCGGTGCAGCCGCAAGAGTCCCTCCCCGCCCAGCAGCATGAGCTCTGGTGAGCCGACGCTCTCGACGCACAGAAACGTGGTCGAGTCCGGCGGCAGCGCCTGGAAGTGGCGCTGGCCGAACCGCTTCATCGCCTCAAGGAACGACTCCTCGGAACCGGTGCTCAGCAGCAGGACGCGCAATCGCTCCGGGGGGTTTCGTGACAGGTTCTTTGCGAGGGCGATCAGCACGGCGACGCCCGAGAGGTTGTCGTTGGCCCCCGGGACCGCCGGGCTGGTGGCGATGTTTGCCATCGCCGCGACGTACCCGGCGCACAGCGCTCCGCCGAGCCGGCGGACGCGACGCATTCCGAACGCCGCACCCAGCGCCACCAGCGCCGGCCCCGCCGCGGCTCCCCACATGGGGGCTGGGGTGCCGCCGATCCGCTCGATCGCGCGTCTCGCGAGTCGCGCAGCCAGCTTTGCGATCGCGGGGTGAAACACCAGGCCGGTGCGCGCCGCGTCATGGTGGGCGTGCACTACCAGGGTGTGGACGGGAGCCTCTGGCCCGAACTCCCCGATGACGTTGGCCACGGTCCGCTGTCTGAGCACTCTGCGCAGCGGGCGTGCTCCGATTTCGAGGTCGTCGCTGACGCTTGCCGCGCTGAGCGCCCCGCCCACCACACCCCAACCACGACTCCCCGCGCTCGCGAGCGCGGGGAGAGCGCAGGCCAGACCTATCGGCACCCAGTAGGTTCCGTGCACACGCGCCCACTCGACGCGGGCTGCCGCGCCGCGGGCCCGCAGCTCATCAGCCACGATGTGAGCCGCCGCGTGTTCGCCGCCGCTGCCCGGGACCCGCTGCAGCGCGGCGATCTTCTCGACTACGCCGAGGATCTCCGCCTGGTGCCAACCGCCACGCTCAGCAGCCGCGGACCGGCTCACGCCGCGTGCTCTGTTGGCGAGCCGTCAGCGGTTCGGGGTCACCTGACTACTCGGCGTCTGTCAAATCGAGGCCGCGGCGAATTTCGTGCGCGAGCGTGTATGGGTTCCCGACCTTGAGCATGTGGTCGAAGTACAGCTGTGGATGCTCGTTGGTCTCCTGGTTGTAGAGACAGCCTTGGAACCAGCCCAGCCGGCGCATCAGGGTCACCACGGGCATCACCTCTGAGCTCTCCATCGAGAAGTCGGGACCGACCGCGGCGATTGAGCCAGAGGAGGACAGCGGCTTGAACTGCACCTCGGTATAGATGTTCGATTCCGGCGAGACCACGACGTCGTCAATGATGATTCTGTTGGTGCGATCGATGGTCACAGTGACCACGCCCTCGTCACCTACCTCTGCATCGCCGTGGAGGATCGAAGCCAGGCGATCGGCGTTGAGCGGCGTGGTCGGGTGGGCGGGCATCGTCTGGGGAAGCGGCGTCGATGTCACCTTGAGGACGTTGTGGACGGCTTGCGCGAGCTTGAGCGGCGGTCCTTCACCACGCCAGTGGATGAACCAGACGTTCGGATTGGTCTCGATGTAGTGCTGGTGGAATGCCTGGAAGATCAGCCCATTGGCAATGATCGCGTCGATGAACGGGTTGGTCTCCTCGGGCTTCAGCGCGAGGTCTCCGTTGAAGAACGCGTAGTCCGAGCCAAGCGGCTCGAAAGTCAAAGTTCCGTTGATCTCAAATGCCGGGGTGAAGGTCACCCCCAGCGGACCCGCCACGTCCCCGATGTCCTTGCGCTCGATGTCGATACCCAAAACACCTTTGGTGACCGTCCCCTCAGCCTGCACGATCTGCTGGATCTGCTTGGCGGGAAGCTTGCCGTGCTGATGACGGAGCCCGTGATGTTTGTGACCGTCTGCGACAGCGGTCCCTGTCACAGGGAGCGCACCAGAGATGAACCCGCCCGCCGCAGCGCCACCGCCCAACGCCAGTGCACGGCGCCGAGTGACCAGGGCGTTCACATCGAAACCAGACATAAGCCTGCTCTCCGTTGTTAGAGGATGATCAGGAAGCCGAAGCTAGCCCCGACCATGCGTTTTGCAAACACAATCCGCTGCCGGCGGCTCCCGGGTTCTCTGCAGGAGTCCGGTGGTGGGGAATTTCCTGCCTGAACGTGGGTGGCGGACGGTTCATCACGGCGGTTCCTGCGTGACGCCGGCGATCGTTGTAGTCACTGCCTTGCGAACCGCTTCGGCCTGTGGGGCCGTGCCTTCCCGGCCGGCGAACAGCAGGTGTCCGGTCCCGATCAGCATCGGCGCGAGCGTGTCGATGTCGGCATCGGCCGCGATGCGGCCCAGGTCGCGCTCGGCACCAAGGTAGGACGCGACCATGGCCGTCGCTTCTGTCAAAACCGGGACGCCCGTAGGAGTGGTCTTTCGCAGTCGGGTGAGCAGGTCCTGGCGAGAGGTGACCAGGCCGAGGATCCCGAGGGCCACGGAATCGAACAGCGTCGCCAGCGCGGCCGTGAGGTTGTCGGCGACCGTGCCGGTTCCGGCGCAGCTGCGCAGGGCGGCGGCCTGGGTGTCGATCCGGGTGATACGGTCTTGCACGAGCTCGGCCAGGAACGTGTCGAAGTCGGCAAAGTGGCGGTGCAGGACGCCCTTGGCGCAGCCTGCCTCACTGGTAACCGCGCGGCTGGTCAGTGCATGGGGTCCCTCTCGACGCAGGACACGTTCGGCGGCGGAAAACAGCTGCTCGCGGGCGTCGCCCAGAGCTACTCCTGTCGGCACCCTGCAACTGCTCCTTTCCGCGGCCGGCTCTTGTCTAGGGTTGTTGAGTGGGCACTTGCCCACTTATAGTGGGCGTATGCCCATTTTACAAGCCCAATCAGCGCCTCTCTCAGAACCACGGCCCCATCAACACCGGCAGATGGCCGAGTCGTTCGGGTCAGATCCCGAACGCTACGACCGCACCAGGCCTCGGTACCCCGATGCGATGGTGGAGGCGATCGTCGCCGCCAGTCCGGGGCGCGAGGTGATCGACGTCGGCTGCGGCACGGGCATCGCCGCCCGGCAGTTCCAAGCCGCCGGCTGCACGTGCTCGGCGTCGACGTCGACGAGCGCATCGCCCGGTTCGCACGGCGACGCGGGCTCGATGTCGAGGTGGCGACCTTCGAGGGCTGGGACCCAGCCGGCCGAACATTCGACGCGGTCATCGCCGGACAGACCTGGCACTGGGTGGACCCGGTCGCGGGAGCGGCCAAGGCGGCCGAGGCGCTGCGGCCTGGTGGCCGGCTGGCCGTGTTCTGGAACGTTTTTGAGCCTTCGCCCCAGGTGGCGCAAGCCTTCGCGTCTGTGTACCGCCGGGTGATGCCGGGCGCCCTTTCTTCCCGTCCGTGGACAACGGGCTCCAACGGTTCCTCGGCGCTGTGCGCCGCGGCGGCCGACGGGATGCGCGCGGTGGGCTCGTTCGGCGATCCCGAGCAATGGCGGTTTCAGTGGGAGCGGTCCTACACCAGCCACGAATGGCTAGATCAGCTGCCGACCACCGGCGACGCCAGCCAGTTCCCGCCGGTCAAGCTCGCGCAGCTGCTGGCCGGCATCGGCGCCGCGATCGACAAGTTGGGAGGCAGCTTCACCATGCGCTACGCGGCGGTAGTTGTCACCGCGACGCGCATCGATCCCGCATGACCCAGTTATGAGCGTGGTGCTCGTATGTGGATGCGACCATGCACCGCGGCGAGATGGCGCCCGGGCAGGTGTGCTAAGAACCCGCACAACAACGCGGAAGGGGAGGATCGATGCCGGTGCGGGGCATGACAGCGAGGCTGGGATTGGCGGCTCTCGCGGCCGTCACCGTGTTTGTCGGCGTCACCGTGACAAGGGCGTCGGCGCAGTCGGCGGGGATTGCGCGGGTGCAGCGCGACCTGCGTGAGCTTGTGGCCGCCCCGGGCGGCCCACCTGGCGCGATCGTCACCCTGTTTCGCGACGGCCGCACGACGGTGTTGCGCGCCGGGGTGGCACAGGTGGGCACGAGCCGGCCGCCACAGGCCACCGATCACATGCGGATCGCGAGCATCGCCAAGGCCTTCTCGGGGGCGATCGCGCTTGGACTGGTGCGAGACGGACGGTTGCGACTCGACGACACGATCGGCAAGCTCGCACCTAAACTGCCGCGAGCCTGGGCACCGGTCACCGTTGCCGAGCTCCTCAACCACACCAGCGGGTTGCCCGAATACCTCAGCTCCGAGGGGGCGCGCCACCATCTGCAAACCAAGCCGGCCGCCTACGTGTCCCCCAGCCGCATCATCTCCTGGGTGGCAAACCAGGGCCTGAACTTCTCGCCCGGATCGCGCTACCACTATTCGAACACTGACAACATCGTCATCGGCCTGATCGCCGAGCGCGTCACCGGCCGCTCGTACGGCAGCCTGCTGCGCTCGCGCGTGTTCGGCCCACTCGGCCTGCACCAGACGAGCTTCCCCAGCGTGGTACGAATGCCGCGTCCGTTCCTGCACGGATATGTGACCGAGCCGGGCGCTAAACCAAAGGACGTCAGCGAGTTCTTGAATCCGTCGGGGGCGTGGGCGTCGGGGGCGATCGTCTCGACGCCGCTGGACCTCGCCACGTTCATCCGCGCGTACGTGTCGGGCAAGCTCTTCGGCTCACGCCTTGTGCGCCAGCAGCGGCGCTTTGTTCCCGGAGGCGCGTCGGACCCGCCCGGACCCGGTGCCAACGCGGCCGGCCTGGCGCTGTTTCGTTACCGCACGCGATGCGGCACCGTCTATGGTCACACCGGTTCGTTTCCGGGCTACGCGCAGTGGGCGGCGGCCACCAGTGACGGGCGGCGCTCGATCACGTCCTCGCTGAACATACCGCCGCCCACGGGCCGGCTGCTCGCCCGCCTGCGCTCCATGCAGGCAGACGCTGTCTGCGCCTTGCTTGGCAGCACGCCGCACTTCACCGGTTGATAAACGTTCCCGTTTCTCGGACCGCTGGATTGGTGAGAATGAGGCAATGAGCGACAACAGCATCCAGCCGTATGCCCTGGTCGAGCTTCGCGACCTGGAAGACGCCGCCGTGGCGGGCGGCTTGAGCGACACCTCGGAGGCGCGCTTCGCGCGGGACGCGCTCGGCTGCGAGCGCGTCGGACTCAGCCTGCAGCGTGTCAAGCCGGGTGTACGCGGGCCGTTTGCGCACCGCCATGCGACCGACGAGGAGATCTACGTGGTGGTGGCGGGCAGCGGCCGCGCCCTCATCGAGGGCGAAACCGTCGAGCTGCGTCCGTGGAGCGCGCTGCGCGTGCCCGCCGGCAGCGCGCGCGCCTTCGAGGCCGACGGCGACGGCCTCGAGTTCCTCGCCTTCGGCACGCACACCGAAGGTGACCGCGGCGAGCTCCTCGACGCCAGCTGGCCAACCTGATCCTGATCACGCTCAGCCGGCGCTGGTCAGCTGTGGCCGCGCTGTGGCGTGAGCCGTGAACCGTCGGCGATGGTCGAGGCGATCGTGCTCGCGGTGCCGATCCGCCGCCGGTAGCTCTCGACGCGCTCGCGTTCGTGCGGTGCGGCGAGCGCCATCGACGTCCGTGCTCGGTCAAGCTCGTGGACGGCGAGTACGCCGTCGGTGAATGGTTCGGCGGCCTGCTGTGGCAACCCGTTGATGATCGTGATCGTCAGCCGCGGCAACGAGTGGTCAGTGAAGGCCAGCTGATCGACCGGCTCCCAGGAGTACGCGGCCAGCGCGTCGGTCACGGCGGCGTCCAGTGCCTCCAGGCGTGGCACGAGACTCTTGGCGGCGTCCTGGGCGAGGCGCCGCCGGCGAAACCACCAACGGCAGGTGGTCAAGAGGAAAGTGATCAGCGCTCCAGCCGCGCCGCCGATGAGCACCGACATCGTCGGCATCACCGGTGCAGCCTAGCGCGAGTTTCGGGGATGTCGAGTCCAGGACGGCGCTTTCGGTCACCCTGGGGATCTCCGGCGCTAGGCCTACGGGTGGCGCGGCAGGATGCGGTGTGTTCGTCGCCACGCCCTGCGGGGACCGTCGGCGTTCGCCGACGACCGGGCTTCCAGCAGCGCGGCCGCAGAGCCGACTGACTCGGCGGTCATGTCCAGCAGTTCGCAGTCGACAGCGGTCAGCCGCTCCGATTTCTGATGCTGCTGGGCGGCGGCGTTGACCGAGCTTATGAGGCGGTAGGCAGAGTCGAGATCCTCCCAGCGCTCGAGCGACAGCTGCGCTGCGAACGAGCCGCGGTGCTCGTCCCACTCGCCGTGCGCCAGCCCCCGCTCGCTGAGCTCGCGCCAGACGCCCGAGGCGACCGTGAGGTGCAGGCGCGACTGCACCGTTCGCAGCTCCGCGGCCACCAGCCGCGCAGCCGCCCGTAGCGCGCGGCGATTGCGCCGACGCTCCCGCCACATACTCATTCCGCCGGTGACAAGCGCGCCGGCAAAGCCTCCAACGAGTGCTGCCAGTAGCGCTTTCAAACCGTCGACCGCGAGTTGTGGATGCCTGGTGCATTAGCGTAGCCACCGCGCATCGTCGACTCGCCGCATGCGCACCGGGCAGCCAGCGCATTAACGCTCTCACTACGAGCTTCGAACGGCTTTCAGTAACGGCGGGGAGTAATCGTTAGTAAATAACGGTTACCTGGATCGTGGTCACCTCGGTCCGCGCTTGGCGCGACTCGGAGTCAAAAAGTGGCCGTGGAGTGCACAATCTGACTCCGAGTCGCCAACCAGCGCTCGAGCTTTATTGTCCCGCGGCCTCGATCGCGGGCCGTACGGACGGCCTGACGCGCAGCGCGCGCGCCACCGGCCGCGGCAGCCACCAGTTCCACTTTCCGAGCAGTGACACGAGCGCCGGAACGAGCAGCGCGCGCACCACCGTCGCGTCGAGCAGGATGCCCACGCCGAGCCCGGTGGCCAGCACCTTGATGTCGGTGTTGGGTGCCGAGGCCAGCGACGCGAACGAGAGGAACAGGATCAGGGCGGCGCTGGTCACCAGCCGTCCCGTCCGCCCGAGGCCCTCTACGATCGCCAGGTCAGTGGAGCCGGTGCGGTCATATTCCTCGCGCACGCGCGAGAGGATGAACACCTCGTAGTCCATTGAGAGCCCGAACAGGAAGGCGAACACCATCAGCGGGATCCAGAATGTGATCGCGCCGGTGGCCGGTATGCCGAACACGAACGAGGAGCCGTGACCCTCCTGCCAGAACCAGGTCATGACCCCGAACGCCGCGGCCATCGAGACGAGGTTCAAGAGGACCGCCTTGACCGCGAGGACCAGCGAGCGGAACGCACGGGTCAGCAGGGCGATCGTCAGCACTGCGATCACGGCGAACATCAGCGGGAAGTTTCCGAACACCGCGTGCTGATAGTCGAGTTCGATCGCACCGTCGCCGGCGACCCCAACCACACCGGGTGTATCGCGCAGCGCGCTCCGCACGGCCCGCACCGGCTGCAGTGAGCTGGCGTTGACGGTCTCGGTCTTGGGGATGGCCAGGAGCACCGTGGTCCCGGCGCGGTTGCTGTCAGGCGCTGTCGAGCGCAGTGCGGTGGCGATGCCGGGGACATGCTGCAGCTGATTGCGGACGGCGGCCGCATTGTGGCTATGGGTCAAGACCTCGATCGGCGTCAAAGCGCCGCTGGGCGCGCCCCCGGCGAGCAGCTGCTGGTAGGTGTCGTGTGCGCTGCCGTTTTTGGCGTACGCGCTGGCCGCAGTCTCGCCGGTAGTCAGGTTGAAGACCGGGACGATCATCACCGCGAGGGCCACGATGGCGATCCCTGCCGCGGCCGCGCGGCCTCGAACGATGCCGCGAGTCCATGCGGTCCAGCCGCGGCTCGCGCGCGCCTCGTGGCGTACGTGCGGCCAGTCGACCCGCGGACCGATGCCGCCCAGCAGTGCCGGCAGCAGCGTCAGCGCCACACCGGTGGAGACGAGCGGAATCAGCATCCCGCCGTAGCCGACGCTGCGCAACCCGGGCACGGGCAGCACAATCAGTGACAGCAATCCGATCGCCACTGTGAGTCCCGACAGCACGACCGCCCGTCCGGCAGTCGCCATTGCGGCGATCACGGCGTCGTGGTTGTCGCGCCCGCGAGCGCGCTCCTCCCGCCAGCGCGTCACGATCAACAGCGAGTAGTCGATCGCCACGCCCAGGCCCACGAGCGAGACCAGGAACAGGACGATGAATGACACGTTGGCGAACGTGGTCACGCCGAGGACCACGAGGAGGGTGGTGAGGATCGAGCTCGCCGCGATCAACAGCGGCACCAGCGCGAGCATCGAGGCGAACACGAACGCCAGCACCGCGAGCGCCCCACCGGCGCCGATCAGGGTCTCGATCAGCACCCCCGGTCCTTTGGACTTGCCGCCGCTGGCGAGTTGCTGCAGGCCCGTCAGCCCGACGTGGGTCCCCGGCGGGAGCGCGGCGGCGAGCGCTCGCTGGACCCGCGGCGGAGTCTTCGGCGCGCCGAACGTCTTCTCGATCGGGGTGAACAGCAGCGCGAACGTCGAGCGACCGCCGTTTGTGATCAGCCGTGGATCGCCCGTCGCGCCGTAGTCGACGATCCGGGCTCCGGGAACGGCGGCACGGGCGTGGTCAAACGCGGTTGCCAGCTTCGAGCGCTTGCCGGCCACCGTCTGATGTGCGGGCAGCGTCACCAGCACGATCGCAGGGTCGGTGTCCCCGCCATTTCCGTACAGGTGCGTGATCTTCTTGGCCGTCTCATATCCGGGCTGGCCCGGAAGCGAGAAGTCGATCGAGAGGCGGTTGGAAACGTGGCTGGCGCCGTAGATGCCCGCCGGCAGCAGCAGCACCCAGAACAGCAACACGAGCCGTCGGTGGGCGAGGACCAGGCGAGCGAGGCGGACGATCGCGCCGGTATGCGGAAGGGGGGCTGGGCTCACGTGGGCTGGGCTCGAGTTATCGGACATGCGCGGCTACCTCCACTAGCAGCAAGTTGCTTCCACAGAGAAATGATTTATATCAGAAATGATTTCTCGGGGATATGATGAAATTCTGACCCGCGACGAGGAATCTCCGATTACGACCCCCGAGGCTCCCGGCCGGTCTTCGGACGCCGGGGCCTGGTCCGCTGGCGAGCGGCCGCTGCCGGTCGACGCCGCCGGCGCCGCCAGCATGGAGCGCCCGTTTCGCTCGGTCGGCTTCACCATCTCCACCACCGGTTACGCAATCGCGCGTCGGTTCCGCGAGTTGCTCGCGCCGCTGGGGCTCCAGCCACGGGAATTCGCGCTGCTGCGGACCGTCGCCACGTCCGAGGGGGTCACTCAGCAGGCGATCGCCAGGCAAATGGGCGTCGCCCCAAGCAGGATGGTCGCCTTCGTCGATTCGCTCGAGGAGCGTGGCCTGCTCGAGCGCCGCCAAAACCCCGACGACCGGCGCGCACGGGCTCTGTTTCTCACGCCCGAGGGTCGCGACCTCCTCAAACGCGCGTTCGCGGTCGCGGTCGAGCACGAGCAACGCTTGCGCAGCGAGCTCAGCCACGAGGAACGCGAACAGCTGCTAGACCTGCTCGCCCGCGTCGGCGCTCAGCTTGGCATCCCACCGGGGGTTCATGTCGGCATGGGGCACTCGGCGCTGGCCGACGAGTAGAACAGAGCACGCCCGATCGTGGTCACGAGGTAGGGGAGGTGCATACCCTTTAGACACGCGGCGCCCGACGAATGTGACGCGAAGTCAAGGCCGTCGAGGCTGATCGGGAGTCAGCTCTCGTCGCTGTCCCGGCGGCGTTGGTGGGCGTGAAAGAAGCTGTAGATGAGCGCGTCGGTTGGTCGTCCGGCGAGCCGGGCGGGATAGGTGTGACCCGCGCCGTTTAGCCGGTACAGGATGACTGCCTCCCCGGCTGCGCAGTGCCGGTAGGCGATCACCGTCTGATGGTGGGCAGCCCTGGTCTGGGTCGGCGGATTCCGGCAGCGATCGCGGCGCGCCCATGACGAAATCCAGGCGGGGATTGAAGGTAACGGCCAGACCGGATCGAGTTGGCGCGAGATGCCCGCGTAGGGGACCACCTGGTCTGCGGTTCCGTGGACCTCGAGCAACGCGATCGGCCGCGTGGGGTGGCACCCCAGCTTGGTCAGCACATAATTGTTCGCGGCAATCGGAGCCGCGGCCGCGATCTTGCTGGCCAGCGCGCAGGCCAGATAGCTGGCCATCCCCCCGCCGCTTGACATGCCCGTTGCGAACACCGCTCCGCGCGCGACGCAGACACGGTGCTCCACATCGGCAAGCAGCCGGCGCACGAACCCCAGGTCATCGATGCCATAGTCCACGGTTCCCGCGCTCGCCCACGCCGCGGGACCACCGCGACCGAACGGCAAGCCCTGGGGGTAGACGACCAGGAACCGGTCTCGGTCGGCCAGTTGCGACCAACCCGACCCCGCGTCTGATCGTTCGGCGCTCGAGCCCGCGCCATGGAAATAAAGGACAAGCGGCGTCCGCACGGAGGCGACATAGCCCACCGGCACATGCAGAACGTAGACGCGCCGCGTGCGGCCCTCGCTCGCCCGGGGGTCGACCGCAACGCGAACGGTGAAGCTGGCACCCGGTCGCAGCAGTGTGCGAGACGCACATCCCGCCGCGTGGTTGGACCGCGGAGGCGCCGGGGTCATCTCCCCGCAGCCACCAAGGGCGAGCATCGCCACGGCCACAAGCACATATGGTCGGCGCATCGTCGGCGTCCTGCTACCGGGACGGTCCTCGCCACGCGTACGCAGCGACCCAGTCGATCTCGGCATTGACCCGAGGCGGCGTGGTGCGGTCAGGACACGGTGCGTCGGTGTCTCCGCAGGTGCCGGTCTGCGCCTGCAGATCCAGCACCATCGGTTGCGCCGGGACGCCGGCGCTCTTGACCTTGGCCCACACGTGCCCGTCGAGCGTGTAGGCCAGATGGCCCGGTGTCCACTCAACGCCCAGCACGTGCCAGCGGGTGAAGTCGGCGCTGACGGTGCGCTGTATCTGTGGGTTGGCGTGCCCGCGGGGGCCGTAGTGCAGGGTGGCGGTCAGATGCCGACGTGAGCCCACGTCGTCCTCGGCAAAGTCGATCTCCGGCGGCCATTCGTTGGTCGCCGGCCACAGGAGCGCGATGAAAGCCACGCCCCTGCCCGGCTGCAGCCGGAGCCGGACCTCATACTTGCCGTAGGTCTGCTTGAGCGCGGGCGCGCTGGAGACTCCGCCCGACACCCAGCGGCCGCCATAGCGACGGTCGCGGTAGGTCTCCAGACGGAGGATGCCGCGGCGGACGACGGCGTGCGAGGGCGCCCACCAGCCGCCGGGATCGCCTCCCGGCTCCCCGGCGTAGGCCTCCCAGGCAGAGGGACGCAGGCCGTGACGAAAATCGTCAAAGAACACGCGGTGCCAGCTCGAACCCCGATGGGAACGAGCGGCAGGCTGCGCCGCCGCGAACGCAGCGGAGCCGGCGATGCCCGCCAGCAGCGCGAGGGTCACAAGCCCCCTCTGAAGCTTCAGTGCGTGGTCCGTTCTCCGCCGGGGCTGTCGACCGCGTGAGTTCATCTCGTTTCGCGGGCAAGGAGGATCGCCAGGAGCATCGCGATGTCGGCATCGTCGTCGTGGTGGCCGTGGATTGACACAAAGTAGGAGATGCCGCCCTCGCTGGCGATCGCGGCATCATGCCCTTCGAGCTGGCCGTCATTGTCGGGGAATCGGTAGAGCGCGATCAGATACCCCAGGTATCGGTGCTGGCCGATCCGCCGCGCCGGGTGCTTGGGGGGTGGAGCGTCCCAGTCGCTTGTGTCAAATAACCACAGCTGCCTCGCCGGGCCCTTGATCGCGCCGAACTCCCAGTGGATGTGGCCGGGATTCTGGCCGTTGTTGATCGAGACGGAATATGTGCTGGCATTGACGACCTGTGGCCCATAGAGATCGTGGTCGGCGACCACTCCGCCAACCGGCACGATCGGCGGGCAAACCACCCTGAGATGCGTCGTTCGTGCCGCTGCGCGGCAGCTGGCTTTGACCTCCGAGGGGGCGGGCGCGGTCAGCGGGAGGCTGCGCACCCGGACAATTCGCTCGATGAACCGCAGGCAGGCATCCGGCGGGCCGGTGTGGGCAACGCACGCGGCCGCGGTTGTCACTTGATCGCGCTCGACCTGCTTGCCGGCGCGGTCGCCGCAGCCGGTCATCACCAGTCCGAGGGCACCGAGAATCACAGCGCTCACCCAGCTGAGCGACTGCCGATCCAGGGACCCCGCTCGCGACCACTGCAGGCTCCTCACACACCGATCTACGCCTGCCGCAGGCCGAGAGGTCCAGCCAAGATCGGTTGACGCCGCCGACCTCGGGGCAGAGTACGATGAAGGCGTGGGTCTTCTCGTGTATCTGATCATCCTGTTCTTCGTCGGCCTATTCGTCGGCGCTCTGGCGCGGCTCCTGCTGCCCGGTCCGGATCCCATGGGGATCGGCATGACCGTGCTTGTCGGGCTGTGCGGAACGTTCAGCGCCGGCCTCTTCTCGTGGTATGTGTTGCACCGGCACGGCGGGGGGCTCCTCTTGTCTGTCTTGTTCTCGATGCTGGTGGTGTGGCTCTACCGCCGATCGACCCGCGGCCGATACGGGGGTCGAAGTCCCGGCGGCCGTCGGGGCCCGTACTGACGGACACGCGGAAGCTGAAGCCCCGAACCGCGATAGTCGCCCTGGCGCGGCTACAACGGGATCGCTTACGAAGAACTCCACGTCGTCGGGCGAACCTCTTATCGCTCTCGCCGTAGGCGGGCACGGACGCTGAGCGTCGATGGGGCCCTAACGATTCCCAGCGGACTCCAGGTCATGCCGAGCTGGCGTTGGTCGAGGATCGCGCCCGCCTCGATCTGCAGCTGCTCATCGGCTTCCTCGACGGTGGCATCGAGGTCGAGCGGCACGCTCTTGCCGGCAGCCATCAGCTCGCCGTCGATGTGAAGACGGCCGTCTCCGGCGTCGGTGACCGAGGTCGAGTGGAAGCGCACCTCGGGGTGCTGCTGCGCATTGAAGAAGTCCGCTGAGCGGAGGTGCTCGTCGCGTCTGCGGTTACCGGTGTTGAGGCTGGCCGCGTCGATGATCAGCTCAAGCCGGCGATTGCCGCTCTGATCGATCTCAAACCAGCCGTCGAGGCGGTCGAAGTGGCCCTTGACCTTGACCAGTCCCCAGAAGTGCGGGACGCGGAACTCGGCGCTCGAGTGCGCGGGCTCGAGCCGCCAGCGAGATGCGTCCCGGCCGGTGGTGGCGGTGTCCATCGTTTCTCCTCCTCGATGTGGGTTTCGGGTGGATGTCCAGGTTGACGGGGTGGTCGCGTGAGACCCCGTTTAGTGTCGCGCGGGCAAGCGGTTCGGGCCAGGGTCGCGAGCAGGAGTGTCCATAACCACTGCGTAACGGCGTTACGCCGCCGTTACCCGCCGGTGCGTACAAATGTCTGGGCGTCCACCTCGCCGGACCCCCAACTAGATGCGCACCGCGATCTCCAGCGACATACGCGGCAGCCACCGTCGCCAACTACCGCTCGCTCTCGTCGCCCTGAGCTGCACGGTCGTGGTCGCCGCCTGCGGTTCATCAGGTAAGTCGAGCAGTGGTGGGTCGAACGCAAAGTTCGCCGCTGGCGTGCGGTTCGCGGACTGCATGCGGTCGCATGGAGTATCCAATTTCCCTGACCCGAGCGCTGGCGGTGGGATCAGCATCACGCCCGGCTCTGGAATCGACCCGCGATCACCCGCCTTTCAATCCGCGCAGTCGGCGTGCTTCAAGATGCTGCCGGGCGGCGGCCCCTCCCATGTCAAACCCTCCGAGAGCGCAAAGCTGGCGATGCTCAAGACCGCGCGGTGCATGCGCGCACACGGCCTGACCAACTTTCCCGACCCGACGACGAGCCCGCCTGGCCTGGGCAGTGGCAGCGGCTTGGTCCTCGGGCGGGGCGGGGTGTTCCTGTCTCTGCCACCGGGAGTCAGTCCTCAATCGCCGGCCTTCCGGCAAGCGGCGGCGGCCTGCAACTTCCCTGTGCCTGGAGCTGGGCCGGGGGGGCAAAAGTAGCGCCCGCGGGCTGAGAGCGGCCCGCACGCAGCGCGCTGCTGGGCGACGAGCAGCCCAGATTGCGGCACGAACAGGTACCTAGCCGGGTTGCGCGCATGAAAGACCTGCATGTTGCGCGCCCCGGTCGCATACCGGATGTTGACTGGATCGAGCAGGATCAAGGCATCGAGCGACCGGGCCGCCATCTGCTCACGCACCCGACCCAGGCGATACGCCCGAACCGCCACGAAGTCGATCGGCTCGTCTGCCTCGAGCTGATCAATCAGCGCCAACTCCGGCAGATCTGAGCGATCGCCATGCCAATCAAGCTCCATCCAGCGCACCGTAGCCGCTCATCCGTCGCGGCGGGACTGGCGCTGTCATTGCGCAGGACCGCTCGACGTCCCCCATCACACGCACGATCGCGACAGGCGCAGCTGTTTGCGGGGTGAGCGCGAGACAAGTCGGAGGTCGACCCAATGGGGTAGGTTCTGGCGGATGGAGCACCGCCGGTTCGGACGCACTGGCTGGGAGGTGCCGGTCGTCGGGCTGGGAACGTGGCAGACCTTCGATGTCGACCCCGGCGACGAGGGCGCAGCACACGACGTCGTCGATGCCGTGTGGGAGGGAGGCACACGTTTTTTTGACTCCTCACCGATGTACGGACGGGCCGAAGGCGTGCTGGGTCGGGCGCTGGGCGATCGTCGTGCGGACGCCCTGGTAGCGACCAAGATCTGGACCAGCTCGATGGATCGAGCGAGGAGTCAGTTCGAGGCCCAGCTCGAGTTCTTCGGCGGCCGTGTCGACCTCGAGCAGGTGCACAACCTCGTGGCCTGGCGTGAGCATCTCGAATGGCTCGCCGACGAGCGCGCGGCGGGCCGGATCGGCTTTCTCGGCGCCACGCATTACGCGGCCAGCGCGTTCGACGAGCTGGAGCAGGTGATGCGCACGGGCCTGATCGACGCAATCCAGGTGCCGTACAACCCGCTCGAGCGCGACGCCGAGCGCCGTATTCTCCCGCTCGCCGCCGAACTGGACCTCGCTGTGATCGCCATGCGCCCACTCGGAGGCGGCGCGCTGGCGAGGCGATTTGACGCAGGCGAGCTCTTGAAATGGGCGCTGGCGGATGAGCGGGTGCACGTTGCGATCCCCGCGACATCGAGCCCCGCGCACGCGAGGAGCAACACCGCTGCGGGCGCCGCCCCATGGCCCTCGCGCAGGGAACGTGAGACGCTCGCCGGCGTGGCATCGCGCTAGCTGGCAGGCTTACATCACAGAGCCCTGAGCCCAGAACGGAGGATTGCGATGCCGCCCAGCAGCGTTCACTTCAACGGTTCGGTCAACCTGCCCGATGCCGAAACCGTCATGCGGGAGATCAGCTCACGCATCCCGACAGGCGTCCGGCGAATGACCGATGGGGAGACCGGCGAGCGCAACTATTGGATCGTGTTTCAGATCCGGAAGTTCCAAGCGATGCCAGAGTTCGAGTCGGTGAGCAGTGACAGGGCGTATGACACCGGTGACGTGGACGCGCCGGTCATGCCTCGGCTGCGCCTCGCCGAGGGAGTGTCGCCTGAAACCATCACCTGGCCCGACCTGGGTTACGCCGATGCGTACGTCAAGTCGTTTGAGGTGTTTTCGGCACTCCAGGCCGAGGGGACGATCCCGGCCGGGGTGCGCTTCCAGATGCAGTACCCCACTCCACTTGCGTCGGTGGCGACGTCGATCGTCCCGGAGGACCTGCCGGGCGTGGCCCGCTCCTATGAGGCCGCGCTGTTCGCCGACCTCGATCAGGCCCTGGCGAGCCTCCCCCACGACCGCTGCGCCGTGCAGTGGGATGTCGCAGTCGAGTTCGGACTCTTGGAGGGACAGTTTGGGCCCGGCTCACAGATTCCGCTTGCACAGATCGCCCCTGGGCTGGCGCGTTGCGTGGAGCGGGTGCCCCACGACGTGCCCGTCGGGCTCCACCTGTGCTATGGCGACTACGGCCATCAGCACTTCAAACAGCCCGAATCGCTCGAGCTCCAGGTACAGGTCGTGAACGCCGTCACCTCCGCCGCGGGGCGGCCGCTCGACTGGGTTTCGTTCACCGTGCCACAGGCCAGAAGCGACCAGGAATACTTCGCTCCACTCCGCGACCTTCGCGTCGGGCTGGAGACCGAGCTCTACTTCGCGCTCGTTCCCTACCACCCCGACGACCAGCCCGAAGGCACCACCGCCGAGCAGGTCAGGCTGATCGACGCCGCGCTTGCCGAGTCGTCATCGGGAAGCCGTGACTGGGGAATCTGCACCGAATGTGGCATGGGACGCGTCGCGGCCGACGACGTACCGAGGCTGCTCGACCTGCACCGCGAGATCCTCGAAGCCCAACATCATCTGGCCTGAGAACCCGCCGGGGTCACGGCAGGTCGTCGCCAGCGCGCACGCAGGGCAGACCATGCGCGCAGGCGGTCCGAATGCCCGATCCGTTTGTCGCCGTTGAGCTGGCGGGCTCGGGCGCGTAGGAGGTCGACCAGATCAGCCGTGTGATGAAACGGGTTGGCGATCACGGTGTCGTCCGAGAGTCCTACAGCACGAGCAGACGTCCGTCAACTTCGGCGAGCAGGACCGGCTGCCCAGGGTTGCAGCTGTCGACCGCGCCAGCCACGCAGCACGGGTCGTCGCCAGGGGCGCGAATCGAAGTGTCCCGCTCCTTTCAGGGGCGACGGGATAGTCCAGCTCGGCTTCGCGACGAGGGAGCTTGCGAGAGGCCGCGGCTCGGCGTAGGTCGTCCTCTTGTGCCTGGGCCAGGGCGTAATGAAGGTGTGAGGGGATCATGTCGATGTCCGTCGCGATCGAGTCAGGCTCACGCCCAGCGCAAGACATAAGACGTCTGATGAGTGTGTTCATACATCCAGGGACGCCGGCCACACGTGAACCTTCCCGTCTAGCTGGCTCTGCCGTTCACCCGGTGACGATCCGTCCTGCCTTCTTGCTCCACACACAGCACGTGTCGAGGCCGCCAGGAAGTCAGCCATACCTCAGCCTGCACATGAGCCGTCGCCGGCAGTGATGATCGTCTTGGTGCTCTCACCTTGCATGTGAGCGAGGAGGGCGGCGGGTGCGTCTGAGAAGTCGGCTGTCGCTGTGGTGACCTGTTCGGGATGCAGTTGTCCGTTGGTGATCAGCTCGAGGACATGGGGGATCAAGCTGCGAGCGTGGGCGCGGGCAACTGTGAGAGTGATGTTGCGGCCGAACATCAGGCCGGTGGGGAGGCGAGCGCGGGCGTGCAGCGCGCCCGAACTGGTGCACAGTCCGTCGGGAGCGGTCATCTCGATCGCCAAGCGCAGGCCGCCGACGTTGGCGCTGACATCGACGACGAGTGGCGCCAGCCCGTGATGACGGATCTCCTCGGGCGGCAAGGCACCCAGGCCGAGCGCTTCGGCGTGACGGCGGACCTCGGGTCGCGCGTCGCTGAAGAGGATGTCGCGAGCGCCCAGCGCTTTGGCGATCAGTCCGGCGTACAGCGACACACTGGCGGTGAACAGGCTGCGACGGCTCAAGGCACCGACGATGAGCACACGAGCGTTGAGATCGCGCTCGAGCATGCTCGGGAGGTGCGGTCCGATGTGTCGGTAGGCGTCGCAGACGTTGTCCGCCACGCTGGCGGCCACTACCGGGGGAACGCCATCGGGCAGCGGCACGAGCATCGCCTCGGCGAACGGCACCCCAAGCTCCTCAGCGAGCGCCCCGCCCCAATGGCCGCCTCCGACCCCGAATCCGTACATCGAAATCGGTGGCACCGCAACGCAGTTGCCGGTCAGGCCGGCTTGACAGGCACTGCACGTTCCGCAGCTGATCTGAAACGGCACCACCACTCGCTGACCGGGGCGCAGGCCCTCCACCTCGCCACCGACGGCGAGGATTTCCGCAACGCATTCGTGCCCGAACGTGAACGGGGGGACAAACGGCGTGGCGCCCAGAGCGATCGGGCGGTCCATGTCGCAGGTGGCGATCGCGAGCGGTGCAACGACCGCCCCCAGCGGGCCGGGCGGTGGCGGTGCCGGCAGCGATCGAAAGCGCAGGTGCCCGCCGGGGCCGAGCACCAGCGCGCGCATCCTTCGCCGCGACGGCCTGATCCGCTCGCGCACCGCATCTGCAGCCGCCGCGCGCAGGCGTGCTACGCGCTGTTCGGCGTCACGCTCGAGCATTACGCGGCTGGCCGCCGGACCCATCGGGTTCGCCACGGCAGCAAGCTGGCGCGTCCACCAGCGAGCGCTCATCTGAAATCCGTCTGTCGCTCGCCCAGTGCATCCCCCGATCTTGATCGCCTCTGATCGGGCGAAAAGAAGGGAGCGCTGCGGATGCCCGCAGTGCTCACCGTAGCTCGACGGAGCCTACCGCCGCAATAAGGCCCCAGCAACCCGCGCAACGCGGAGGATCTCTGGCCGACCAACGGCGCAAGCTTGACAACCTGAGGAGCTGCGGATGAGCATCACCGGGACCCGACAGCAGCCGGTGCAATGAATCAGTTTCAACCAATCGCCGCCTACGGTCTACTTGCCGACTGCAACTCGGCTGCGCTGGTGGACCGCGACGGGTCGATCGGCTGGCTGTGCTTGCCGCGCTACGACAGCCCTGCCGTGTTCGCTCAGATCCTGGATCCAGCCGGCGGTCATTGGTCAATCAGACCCGCCAGGGATTATCGAAGCGAGCGCCGGTACCTGCCGGGAACGCTGGTAATCGAAACGACGTTCACCACAGAGAGCGGGTGCGTCAGGGTCACCGATGCGATGGCGTTCGCCGAGGGACAGCGCCACCACGACCTCGGATTGGGCGCGCCCCACCTGCTGTTGCGCTCGGTCAGCGGCGTAGCGGGCGAGGTCGAGCTCGAGCTCGAGCTGGCGCCGAGACCTGAGTACGGGCTGGTCACGCCGCTGTTCCGGGCAACCGAGAACGGCGGGCGCACGTTCGGGGGCCCCAACCAGGTGGTCGTGTCGAGCGGCGTGCCCACCACGATCCAGGAGGCGACGATGCGTGCTCGCTTCGCGGTCGCTGCCAGTGAGCAGGTCGGGTTTGCGTTGCAGTGGTCGCCCCCCGAGGGGCCTGCTCCTGAACCGTTGCCTCCAGAGCGGGTCGTGGCGCGGATCGACGACACGGTCGCCGGCTGGCAGTCGTGGGAGGAGGAGCACGACATCTATGACGGGCCGCACCGCGAGCTCGTGCGCCTCAGCTCGCGCGTGCTCAAGGGCTTGACCTACCGTCCAACGGGAGCGATCGTGGCTGCACCCACCACCTCGCTGCCCGAGACCGAGGGCGGTGAGCGCAACTGGGATTACCGCTACGCCTGGATCCGGGATGCCAGCCTGACACTCGAGGCGCTGTACATCGGGGCCTGCTCGGACGAGGCGGAGGATTTCGTCTCGTTCATGACCAGCTCGGCCGGCGGCCGCGCCAGCGAGGGCTCGCTGCAGATCATGTACGGGATTGCCGGGGAGCACGATCTCACCGAGCGCGAGCTCACGCATCTTCGCGGCTGGCGGGACTCGGCTCCGGTCAGGGTCGGCAACGGCGCCTGGGGTCAAACCCAGCTCGACGTCTACGGCGAGCTGCTCAACTCACTGTCGCTCTACCGCGAGCAGCTTGGCGCCCTGCACGTCGAGATCCAGCAGTTCGTGGCGGACCTGGCCAATACCGCCGCCCGCCGCTGGCGAGAGGCAGACGCGGGGATGTGGGAGATGCGCGGGGACCCGCGCCATCACCTCTCCAGCAAGGTGCTCTGCTGGGTCGCGCTCGACCGCGCGATCGCGCTCGCCCCGCAGCTCGGAACGCACGCGGAAGTCGAGCACTGGACAAGGGAGCGCGACGCCATTCGTGAGGCGGTGCTGACGCGCGGGTGGAGCGAGACCCGCCAGGCCTACGTCCAGTCGTTCGACTCCGACGAGTTGGACGCAGCGCAGCTGCTGATGCCGATATTCGGCTTCCTGCCCGCCACCGACGAGCGAATGCGCTCGACGATCCAAGCGATCGCCGACGAGCTGACAGAAGATGACCTCGTGCTTCGCTACCGCAACGAGGAAGGCCTGAACGCGGACGGCCTGACCGGCGAGGAGGGCACGTTTGTGATCTGCACGTTCTGGCTGGTCTCGGCGCTGGCCAAGGCCGGCGAGCTCGAGCGTGCCGAGGCGCTGTTCGACAAGCTCGTCGCCTACGCGAATGATCTCGGGCTGCTGGCCGAGGAGATTGACACCGCCAACGGCGAGTTGCTGGGCAACTTCCCGCAGGCCTTCAGCCACATCGGCCTGATCATCGCCGCGTGGGAGATCGATCAGGCGCGAGGCTGAGCAGGCCCCTCAAACCCTAAATAGGTAGCGTCTCTCGGACATGAGCGGCGCGGATGCCCATCGCGTGGTCGTGATCGGCGGCGGCTTCGGCGGTCTCCAAGCGGTGCACAAGATCCGCCACGCGCCGGTGGAGGTCACGCTCATCGACCGGCGCAACTTCCACTTGTTTCAGCCGCTGACCTACCAGGTCGCCACGGGCGCACTGTCGTCGAGCGAGATCGCCTATCCGCTGCGTGCGGTGTTCAAGCGCGACCGCAACGTCCACGTCCTCCTGGCCGAGGTCTCCGACTTCGATCTCGACACGCGCGAAGTGCGCCTTCGTCCGGTTGACGACATCCGGGCTCCGGCGGCGATTGCGTACGACACGCTGATCGTCGCCGGGGGATCGCGCTACTCGTATTTCGGGCACGACGAGTGGGGCGCGTTCGCGTGGGAGGTCAAGTCGCTCGAGAGCGCGCTGAATGTTCGCGGCCGGATCCTCAGTGCGTTCGAGGCGGCAGAAGCCGAACTTGACGTGGAGCGGCGATCGGCCTGGCTGACGTTTGCGGTGGTCGGGGGTGGGCCGACCGGCGTCGAGATGGCTGGCCAGATCGCCGAGCTGGCTCGGGACACACTGCGGAGCGAGTTCGACTCGATCGACCCGCGCGGGACGTGTCGCATCCTCCTCATCGAGGCCATGGACCGGATCCTGACGAGCTTTCCGCCATCGTTGTCAGCCAGGGCCGTCCGCTCCCTGGACCGACTCGGCGTGACCACCCGCCTGGACTCGACGGTGGTCGGGATCGACGAGGAATCGATCACGGTCGACTCCGGCGCCGGCAAGCTCGAGCGGATTCCCGCGCGCGTTGTCATCTGGGCTGCCGGCGTGACCGCGTCGACGCTGGCTCGGAGGCTGGGCGAGCTCACCGGAGCCGAGGTCGATCGGGCCGGGAGGGTCGCGGTCGAGCCGGACTTGACGCTGCCCGGGCATCCCGAGGTGTTCGCGATCGGTGACATGGTGCGGGTGCGCCAGCCGGATGGCTCGGTACAGACCATGCCCGGCGTGGCGCCGGTGGCGATGCAGCAGGGACGCTACGTCGCCAGGGTGATGCGAAACCGCCTCGAGTCGCGGACCACGGGACCATTTCACTATCTCGACAAAGGCAATTTGGCCACGATCGGGCGCGGTGCCGCGGTCGCCGACATCAAGGGCCTCAAGCTCAGCGGGTTCATCGCGTGGATCACCTGGCTCGTGGTGCACCTGTGGTACCTGGTCGGGTTCCGCAACCGTCTGCTGGTGTTCACCGACTGGGCGATCAGCTTCTTCACGCGCGGCCGGGGTACCCGCCTGATCACCGCGCAGACCACCGCGGCACCCCAGGACGAGGAGTAGCGGCGGAGGCAAGGCCATGATGTCGACCGAGCGGCTCCTGTTCACATCGTTGGAAGTGAGAGGGAAGCGTCTACGGAATCGGATCGTTTCGACGCCTCACGCCACGGGGTGGGGACAGGACGGCTCGATCTCCCGCGAGGAGGTCGAGTATCACATCCGCAAGGCGGCAGGCGGCTGCGCGCTGGTGATGACGTTCGGGTCGGCCTCTGTCGATCCCGCGAGCGCCGCCTCATACGGCTCGATTTCTCTCTGGGAGGAGGGCAACGAACCCGCGCTGCGCGCGCTGGCAGCCGGCGTCCACAACCACGGAGCCGTGTGCATGGCGCAGATGACGCACATGGGACGTCGCGGTGACTCCCGGGTGTCGGGAATTGCGCTGCGCAGCTCCTCAGACCGGCCCGAGGGGGTCCATCGCGAGGTGCCGGTTGCGATGTCCGGCCGCGAGATCGCAGACGTCGTAGAGCGCTTTGCCGAGGCGGCCGCACGCCTGCAGCGCTGTGGTTGGGACGGGGCGGAGGTCACGTCGTTTGGCGGCCACCTGATCGAGCAGTTCTTCGATCCGCAGGTCAACGATCGCACCGATGAATATGGCGGAAGTCTCGAGAACCGCACGCGCTTCGCGCGCGAGGTTCTCGACACAGTGCGGGACACCGTCGGCGCCGAGTTCATCCTCAGCTTCCGAATGTCGCTGCACCAGCACGCTCGCGATGGGATGGGCGTGGCCGAGCTGATCGACGTGGCAACTGCGATCGGCTCCTCCGGCGCCGTGGATCTGTTCAGCGTGAGTGGCGGGAGTGGGACGTCGCACCGGGCGACCGGATACTTCGTGCCCCCAGCGCACGTACCCGAGAACGCTTATTGCGAGCCGGCGGCGCAGCTGCGTCGCGCCGTCGACGTCCCGGTGCTTGTCGCGGGGCGGATCCTGACCGAGGAGGCGGCCGAGCGCTGCCTTGCTTCCGGGGTCGATCTCGTGGCGATGACCCGGGCGATCATCGCCGACCACGAGCTGCCGCGCAAACTGCAGCGGGGGATTGCTCCGCGTCCGTGTATCAGCATCAACGAGGGATGCATCGGGCGTCTGTATGAGGGGATCCCGATGGCCTGCTCGATCAATCCCTCGGTTCGCGTCGACGAGGTCGACGACCTCGAGGCCGCCCGGCCCGGCCGACGGGTGACGGTCGTCGGCGGCGGTGTCAGCGGTCTTGCCGCGGCCCGCGCGGCCGCGTTGCGCGGGCATGACGTCCACCTGATCGAGCGCGACGAGGTGCTGGGAGGCCGACTTCGGATCGCGGCGCGCTACTCGGCCGCGTATCGCTGGCCCCTTTACGTTGAATGGCTCGAGGGGGAGATCGATGCCGCCGGGGTGACGGTTTCGAGAGGCATGGTGCCCTCGGTCGACGATCTTCTCAGCGACGAGCCCGACACGATCATTGTCGCCACCGGGTCACGCCTGCGAGAGGCAGCGATCCCGGCCGGACCTATCCGCGTCGCTGACGCCGATGAGCTCCTGGCCCAGACGCCCCCGACCCCACATCCGGGCGCCGAGCGTGCGCTGGTGGTCGACGATGCGGGGGACCTGGCCACCGCGGCTGCCAGCGAGATCCTGGTCGGCGGAGGTTGGGCGGTTGAGATCCTCACCTCGCAGACAAGCGTCTTTTGCCGGCTTGATCCGACACAGCTGCCTTTCGTGCTTCGGGATGCTGTCCGGGCTGGCGTACGGCTTACCCCCAACACCGAGCTGGTGCGCTCCGAGCGCGACGCGCGGGTGATCGTTCGCGACCTGTACGCCGACACCGCTGACACGCGATCGGGAGTTGGTCTCATCGTCCTGTGTGGCTTTCGGCAGGCCAACCGTCACCTGGCACAGGAACTCGCTGAGACCTGGCCCGACGCAGAGGTGCACGTCGTGGGTGACGCCCTCGCTCCCCGCAGGCTCCTGGACGCGGTCCGCGAAGGCCACCATGCGGGAGCGACATGTGCAAAGGTGACAGGCAACCACCGGCGGCTGCGTGCCTGACAAGTCATGCTGCCCGCGCCAGGGCGCGCTGTCGAATCTGTTCGAGCGCGCTTGTGCCGGCGGAGATCGCGCTCGCGAACGAGACCTCTGACAGGCAGCCGTCTGCGGCGACCTGATCGCCGCACAGCAAGATCCCGTCGCCGCGGTCGATCGCGGGCCGATCGCGCCAGGTGCTGCCGGGGAAGTCGAGTGCACCACTGCGACCGTCCATCACCTGCCGCCGGCGCCACGCCACCCGTGTGCGCCACTCCTCGAACGAGACGTCGAGCAGCCGCTCGAGCCGAGCGGCGGCCTCGTCGGCGCTCTCCTGCGGCGGGATCGGCATCTGTGCCTGGACGAGCTGTTCCCCGGCTGGCGCCAGTGATGCGTCCTGCGCGGTGTAGCGCTCGATCCAGCCCGCCGTCTCGAGGTCGGACACGACCCACGGATCGCCGCGCCGTTCACGCAACGCCAAGTCAAGGCAGACCGTGCGGCCGCTGGGCCACCGAAGCGTGTCGTCGCCCAGCAGCGCCCGGGCGTCGCGCAGCTCGAGCGCGACGATCACCGGCGGCTTGGGAAGGGCGTCCACCCGCTCGCCGGTGACGATCTGCACGCCAAGCTGGCGGGCGCGCGCCTCCATGGCTCCGACTAGGTTCGTCCAGCCGCCGACGATGAACCGCGCCGGCGGCCGCGGGGTCAGGAGCAGCCGTTGCGTGCGCTCCCAGATGAACGCCGCCGAGAGCTCACCGGGATCGTGGTAGAAGGTGTACACGCCCGCCAGCGCGGAGAGGAAGTCGGCGGTGCGGACGTCGGCGTGGTCAACGACCCAGGAGCGAAAGTCCTGATCGACGGGCGCCATCCGTCCGCGCAGGCGCAGTCCGGGCGGGATCAGGCTGAGCGGCGGCGCACGGTGGACCGCGTCGTCGTGGTGAAAGCGAACCCCGGTCAGGAGCACCCGCGCTAGTGGCGGCATCAGGCCGCGGCTGGTCAGCCAGTTCCACAGCGTGCCGCCTGTATAGATCGCGTGGGGGCCGAGGTTCGCCTTGTAGGGCCCGTCGGTGCTGCGGGCACGCCCGCCGAGCTGCTCGCTGGCCTCGAACAGCCTCACGTTCTCGCCGCCCTCGGCGCAGGTGATCGCGGCCGTCAGTCCCGCCAGGCCGCCTCCGATGACTGTGATCTCGCTCATGCGAGCAAGGTAGGCGATATCTGGCCTTGCGTACAGTTCCAGTTGTGAGTCTTTGGATAGGGCCAGTTCACCTCCTGCTCGGGCGTCGACCGCCACGGCGAGCGGCCGCTGTACAAACAGCTCGAGGACACGCTGCGCGACGCAATCCGTGACGGGCGCCTGCCCGCCGGCACACGGCTGCCATCAAGCCGCGGGCTGGCCGCCGAACTGGGGCTCTCACGCGGCGTGGTGACCTCGGCGTACGATCAGCTCGTGGCGGAGGGGTACCTGGAGACCCGTCAAGGGGCACCGGTCCGGGTCGCCCAAGGCGTCCGGGCACACCCACCGCGGCCGCCGACGCCGTCGCTGGTGACCAGGTACCGCTACGACTTCAGCTCAGGGCTGCCCGATCTCGCGGGGTTTCCCCGGGATCGATGGCTGCGCTCGCTGCGCAACGCGTGGCGCGACACGGCGCTGGATGCCGTCGGGTACGGGGACCCCCGCGGCGCGCCCACCCTGCGCGAGGCACTCGCCGACTACCTGCGCCGCGTACGCGGTGCCGCGGTCGATCCTGAGCACATGATCATCTGCACCGGCTTTCGCCAGGGGCTCTCGCTCACGTGCCGCTGGTTGCGCGCCAACGACATCGAGCACGTAGCGCTCGAAGACCCCGGCTGGCACGCCCAACGGCTGATCGTCGAAGAGGCGGGGCTGACCGTGACGCCGGTCCCCGTCGATGAGGAGGGCATCGATGTCGCGGCGCTCCAGGACAGCGGCACCGACGCGGTGATCGTGACGCCCGCGCACCAGTACCCAACCGGCGTCGTGCTCGGCGCCCGCCGGCGTGCGGAATTGATCGCATGGGCCGAGCGCGGTGACCGGCTGATCATCGAAGACGACTACGACGCCGAGCTGTGCCCCGAGCGCGTCGGCGCGCTGCAGGGGCTCGCCCCCGACCGCGTGCTCTACATCGGCTCGGCCAGCAAGCGCCTGACCCCGGGGATGCGCCTCGGCTGGATGCTCCCGCCCTCGTGGCTCTCCTGGGCTTTGATCACCGCCAAGGCGATCGAGGACGCCGGCTCGGAGATCGCCGGTCAGCTCGCACTGGCGGACTTCATCGCCCGCGGCGAGCTCGAACGCCACCTGCGCCGCATGCGCCTGCGCTATCAGACGCGACGCCAGACACTGCTGGGCGCGCTCGCCCGACAGCTCCCCGACTGGCGGCCGCTCGCCCACGGCGGCGGACTTCACCTGATGGTCGTGCTGCCCGACCAGATCGACGAACCATCGCTGCTCGCAGCCGCCGCCCGCCGAAGCATCGGCCTCGACGGCCTCTCGTTGCACAGCTACACGGGAGACTGCCCACCCGGCTTGGTGCTCGGGCACGCGTACATGAGCGAGCCGGCGATCGAACACGGCATAGCGCTGCTCGCCGAAGCCTGCAACACAACCCCGACGTAGACGCAGCGGGCGTTACGGTCTGCGTGTGACTGGGAGGCCGTCAGAGGTGGTGGGCGACCGCAGCGAAGTCATCAACCTCGTTGACGCGAGGAGGCCGAGTTGGATGAGGGATGGTTCGCGGCCGGTGCGGCGACCTGGTCGCCAACACAACGACGTCATTCATGTTCACGCTGGCGCGCGGCGGAGCCTCGCCGCTTTCGGCTGGCTTGGTTGGTGTTCTCGAGGCCTGCCAGTAGCTGGTTTGTCGCGGCGTTGAACCGCTCTAGATCGCCGTAGGGGCGGGCCACCAGCATTGCGCCTTCGAGCGTGCTGAGAATGTTTTGGGCGACGTCGTCGACGTCGCCGCTGAAGTTCAGCGTGCGGTCTGTCTTTCCCTCCGTGAGGAGGCCCGAGAGCCATTTCTGGTTGTCGTCGAAGAAGCGGATGACCTCGGTGCGCATCGGCTTGGGGAGTGTCTGGTATTCGGCGGCGAGGATGCCGCACATGCACATACGGTGGCCTTTGAGGACGTCGGCGTAGAGGCTGGCGTAGGCCTCGAGTTTTGCGCGGGCGTTGGGCTGGTCATGTTCGATCTGGCTGAGCGCCTGTGAAAACCGCTGCGCGTAGCGCGTGATCAGGGCCTGGCCGAGCTCGGCCTTGCCGGGGTAGTGGTAGTGCAGGCTGGCCGTTGTGATCCCGAGTTCAGTAGCGATGTCGGCGTAGCTGAAATTGTTAAAGCCGCGTGTCTGCAGCAGGCGTTCGGCGATGTCAAGGATGCGCTCGGCGGTGCGGTTCTCTTTCCTGGAGCGGGCGACAGCCATTAAACGAATTTCTCCTGTTCGGGGCTTGACAGCTTACCTACTAGGAGGTAGGTTTCGCAATCGACACACGCTTATCTACTGGTAGGTAGGCGGGACCGGTGGGAGCCGCTTCGTGGTGAAGCGGCTCCCAATACAGGACAGGAGGGGCCATGGGCACCATCACCAGTTTCGAGCTGGACCGCTTCACGAAGGCGGCCGAGGAGCGCGACGCGGCGACGCAGTTGTCGATGTACGGGCTGGACGCGGTCGTGACGATTGTGGACAAGGTCTCCCAGCCGGGCTCGCCGCGGGTCCTTCGGGGCGCCGAGGAGATCAAGGGCTGGCTGGAGGACATGTACGCGCGGGACATGACCCACAAGGTCCGGCACGTGGTGAGCGACGAGACCGGCGCCGCGTACACGCAGGCGTGCCGCTATCCGGACGGCACCAACGTGCTGTGCGCGACGGTGATCGAACTGCGCGACGGCGTGATCTCCGACCAGACCGCGGTGCAGGTCTGGGACGAGGCATGAGTCATGTCGGCTACGACTGAGCCTGTTGATCAGGCCAAGCTCGAGGAGTTCATGGGCCGCATCGTGGGCGAGCTCGGCGCCGCCATCAGCTCGGCGCTCGTTGCCCTCGGTGATCGGCTCGGTCTCTACCGGGCGATGGCCGGCGGCGATCCGGTGAGCGCCGAGGAGCTCGCCGAGCGGACCGGAACCGATGCGCGCTACGTCCGCGAGTGGCTGTCGAACCAGGCCGCCGGCGGCTACGTCAGCCATGACCCGGACACCGGCGGTTTCTTCCTCTCGCCGGAGCAGTCGGTCGCGCTGGCGCAGGAGGGAAATCCGTCCTTCGTGGCGGGCGCCTTTCAGGTGATCACCGCGGCGATCAAAGACGAGGAGAAGGTCGGCCGTGCCTTCCAGACCGGCGGGGGCGTCGGCTGGCACGAACACCATCACGATCTGTTCGCCGGCACCGAGCGGTTCTTCCGTCCGGGCTATGCCGCCAACCTGATCACCGCCTGGATCCCGGCGCTCGACGGGGTCACAGCCAAGCTCGAAGCAGGCGCATCCGTCGCCGACGTAGGCTGCGGGCACGGAGCCTCGACGATCCTGATGGCCGAGGCGTTCCCCGGCTCGAAGTTCGTGGGGTTCGACTACCACGACGCCTCGATCCAGCATGCTCGCCAAGCCGCCGCTGACGCGGGCCTGGACGGCCGCGTCCGATTCGAGGTGGCCTCCGCCAAGGAGTATCCAGGCGACGGCTATGACCTGGTGTGCATGTTCGACTGCCTGCACGACATGGGCGACCCCGTGGGTGCCGCCACCCACGTCCTGGACACCCTCGGCCCGGACGGGACGTGGCTGATCGTCGAGCCGTACGCGGGCGACCGGCTCCAGGACAACCTCAACCCGGTCGGGCGCCTGTTCTATGGCGCATCGACCTTGATCTGCACCCCTGCGTCTCGGGACCAGGAGGTCGGCCTGGCTCTTGGCGCGCAGGCCGGCGAGGGACGGCTGCGTGAGGTGGTCACGGCCGCCGGCTTCACCCGGTTCCGCCGAGCAACCGAAACGCCGTTCAACCTCGTCCTCGAGGCGCGGCCGTGATCGCGGGCAGCGAGGTGGATCAGCGGTCAAACATGCCGGGCTTGGAGACGCGTTTCGTCAGTTTGCTTCGCTGGGTGCCGCCCGCGTTGGAAGCGAAGGCTCGACTCGCAGCAGCCGGGCGGGCCTTCGCGGCAGCCACCAGTTCCAGCGGCCCATGAGCGAGACGACTGCAGGCACGATCACCGCTCGGATGACCGTGGCGTCGATCAGGATGCCGGCCGCGAGGCCCGTGGCCGCGATCTTCGTGTCGGTGTCCGGCGCTGACGCCATCGAGGTGAAGGCGAGGAACAGGATCAGCGCGGGCAGGTGACCAGGCGTCCGGTCCGTCCGATCCCGCGGATGACCGCGAGCTCGGTTGAGCCGGTGCGGTCGTACTCCTCGCGCATCCGGGAGAGGATGAAGACCTCGTAATCCATGGACAGGCCGAACAAGAAGGCGAACACCATCAGCGGCATCCAGGAGGGGATCGAGGTGGTGGCATGGATGCCCCAGATCGCTTCCGAGCCGTAGCCGTTCTGCCAGATCACGACCATCGCACCCCAGGCGGCAGCGATGCTGACGACGCCGAGCAGGATCGCCTTCAGCGGCAGCAGCAGCGAGCGCAGCGCGCGCGCCAGCAGGACAAAGGTAGCCGCGGCGATCAGCGCGATGATCAGCGGAAAGCTTCCGTAGATCGCGTCGACGAAATCTGCATTGTCTGCAAGCTCGCCGCCGAGTCGAACATCGGGGCCGGTGGCGTGCGCCGCCCGGCGGATGCGCCGCAGCGTCGCCGCGCCGGCGTCCGATCCGCCGTCGGCAAGCGGGAAGACCTCGACGAGCGCCGTCCCGTGACGTCGCCACTGCGAGGAATCGGGCGCGACGGCGCCGTGGACGCCCGGGAGCTTGCGCAGTGTGACTGCGACGCGCTCGGGGCTCGTGGCCCCGGTGATCAGGACGTCGTCCGGGAGTAGTGCTCCGACGCCGATCCCGGCTCGTTCAAGCGCCACGAGGCCTTGCCTGGCGTCGCCGGACCGTGACAGGGAGTTTGCGTCGTCGGTTCCCAGCCGGATTGTGGTGGCCGCCAATGCGAGCGCCAGCACCGCCGCCACCCCGACGGCGGCAGCGGCCCCGCGCCGCCGGCTGACGGCCTGCGCCCATCGGGTCCACGCGCGGCTGGGCTTGTCGTCGCTACGGCGGTGGGGCCAGTCCAGGCGCGGACCCAGCTTGGCCAGCACCACCGGCAGCAGCGTGATCGCGACGAGCGTGGAGACCAGCGGAATCAGGACGCCGCCGTAGCCGAGCGAGCGCAGGGACGGGATCGGGAGGACAACCAAGGCCAGCAGGCCGATCGCGACGGTCAGGCCGCTGACGACGATCGCCCGGCCGGCGGTTGCCAATGCCCGCTGCACCGCTTCCTCGTTGCTGTGGCCGTGGGCGCGCTCCTCGCGCCACCGCGAGACCAGCAGCAGCGAATAGTCGATCGCCACCCCGAGGCCGATCAGCGCGACCACGAACTCGACGATCGGAGAGATGTCAGTCAGCTCAGCCATCCCGAGCAGCAGCAGGAAGCTGGTCATGATCGACACGACGGCCATGACCATTGGTACGACCGCCAGCAGCGAGCCGAACACGAACGCGAGCACGATCAGCGCGCCGGCGCCGCCGATCACCGCCTCGAGCAGCAGGCCCGGGCCACCCGAGCCACCCCCGCCGTCGGTCGCCAGCGCGTCGAACCCGGTCAGGTGCACCGGCCGGCCGGCGACCTCGACTCCACGCAGTGCGCGGCGTGCGGCCTTCGCTGCGATCGGATTCTCGCCGAACTGAGAATCGGGGTCGGCTCGCGGATACACCAGCGTGAAGATCGTGCGCCCGTCGCGCGACAGGAACGTGCTGTCACCGGTCGAGGCATACGATGCGATCCGCGCGCCCGGCAGCGCCGCGTGCAGGCGCGCGTCGACGCGCTCGAGGTCGTGCTGCACGCGATGCGAGTGGACTGTCTGGCCATGGGGTAGCGTCACCACAGGCAGTAGAGGCGAGCTCCCGGCCGGGTCTGCTCCGTACAGCTTGGCGATCGTTGCGTTCGTGGTCCAGCCTTCCCTGTTCGGAACCGACGAGTTGTCCGTGAGCGCGCGCGAGGCGGGGCCGACGGCGGCGATCCCGCCGATCGTGAGTACGAGCCAGCCCATCAGGACCGTGCGCTTGTGAGAGAGGACCCAGCGGCTGAGGAAGGACATGCCGCAAACCTATGGTCGGATGCGACTGTCCGCATCGGCACTGGCTCTGGATGTGGCTACGCGCTAGTACTGAAGCTGGGTCGCGCGCAGATGGGCGAGCACGGCGAGGACGCGGCGATGACCGTCGTCGCCCTCGGGCAGCTCGAGCTTCATCAACACGTGGCGCACGTGTGCCTCGACAGTGCGCTCGCTCAGGTACAGACGCTTCGCGATGCCGCTGTTGGTGAGCCCCTCTGCCATCAGCTCCAGCACCTCGCGTTCGCGCTCGGAGAGCTCTGTGAGCTGACCGCCTCGGTCCGAAGGCGACAGGAGCCGCGCGACGACCTGCGGGTCGAGCGCGGACCCGCCGGCCGCCACCCGATGGGCCGCATCGAGGAACTCGCTGACGTCGAGCACTCGATCTTTGAGCAGGTAACCGAAGCCGCCGAGGCTGACAAGCTCGACCGCGTGGGTGGTTTCGATGTGCTGAGACAGGACCAGCACGCCGACCTCCGGGTACGCCTGCTTGATCTCCCTGGCGGCCCGCGCACCCTCGTCGGTGAAGCTCGGCGGCATCCGGATGTCGACCACGACGAGGTCCGGGCGATGGCCCGCGACCGCGGGCAGCAGGTGCTCGGCGTCGCCCATCGAGGCCACGACCTCGTGACCACCGTCCGCGAACAGTCGCCCAAGTCCTTCGCGCAGCAGAACCTGATCCTCGGAGATCACGACTCGCATGGCAGCTCCGCGATCAGCGTCGTGCCCGCGCCCCGCCGGCTCTCGACCGTCAGCGTCCCTCCTTGAGCGGCGACGCGATCCGAGAGGCCGCTCAGACCCGACCCGTCGCCGGCCGACGCGCCGCCGATGCCGTCGTCGGTGACCGAGACAACCAGCGTTCCGTTGCGTTGCGCCGCGCTCAGCACGATTCGCGAAGCGCGGGCATGCTTGACCGCGTTGGTGAGCCCCTCGCAGGCGATGAAGAACGCCGCCGCCTCGACGCCGGGCGCAAGCCGTCCGGCGGTCGCTCGCACCTCCACGGCAAGCGGCGCCCGGCCGGCAAGCTCCCTCAACGCCGGCGCGAGTCCTGCGTCCAGCTGCGCCGGCGGGAGGCCCCGCGCGAGCCCACGTAGCTCCTCGATTGCCACCGAAAGCTCCTCGACGGCGCCGTCCATCGTCTGGCTGGCCCGACCCGGCGAGCCGCCTCCGAGCTCGTGCTGGGCGTGGCGCATCGCGAGCCCGATTGACACCAGGCGCTGTTGCGCGCCGTCATGAAGATCGCGTTCGATCCGCCGCCGCTCCGCATCCCCGGCAGCGACGATACGCGCCCGTGAGGCCTCCACCTCCGCCAGCTGGCGGCGCAGCTCCACCCGCAGCCTGGTGATCTCGATGGCCAGCCCTCCGGCCTCCACCAGCCGCGGCAGCAGGTTGGGTTGGTCCGGCCTCGCCCCCTGGTGCAAGACGATCCCGACAGGTGCCCCCCCTCGCTCGATCGGCGTTCGCTGCCGGTCATCGTCCGGCACGTCAACGGACGGGATCCCGTGCACGTCGACGTAGATCCCGCTGTCGGGCAGGAACAGGCGCAACTCAAGCCGCGGGTCGGCCACGAGCGCTCGGAGCAGTCCCTCGATCGCCTCCGGGGCAGCCCGGCCCGCGCGCAGCCTGTCGAGGAAGTCGGCGATCTGCACCAACGCGTCATAGCGCGCCCGGTTGAAGCGGCGGTCGACGGCATCCTGGACCCGCCTTCGCAGCGGGCGGAACGCGATCGCCACCGCCAGCGTCGCGCCGGCGGTCGTCCACGCCGAACCGCGTCCGAGCGCCGTTCCGAGCACAAGGATCGTCAGGACGTAGGCCGCCGCGAGCAGCACGGTCAACGTCACGTAGACCAGCGTGCGATTGACCACGACGTCGATGTCGAACAGCCGATGGCGCAGGATCGCCAAGCCGGCCGCCACCGGGAACGCGGCCAAGGCGATCCCCATCACGGCGATCCGAACCTGCTGGGCGCCGCGCGGCCAGAGCAGCCACCCGCCCATGTCCAGACAGACGACCGTTGCCACGCCCGCGCCGACAGCGAGCACGAACTCGAGCTTCTGACGCTCGATCCCGCGAGCTCGGCGACGCCTGATCAGCAACGACGCCGCGCCGAGCGCAATCCCGCCAACCACGCCTAGCCAGCCGACGCTGTTGACGGCGATCATGGCGCCCCGCAGACCCGGCACCCCCAGCGGGTTCGACGCCGCCGCGAATGGGTGATCCAGTTTTCCCGGCCGAATCAGGTCGCTGATCAACAACAACATGCCGGCGACCGCGAGCAACCACGCGGCCGGGCGCCAGCGGCGAGACGGCAGGCGCCCATCCGGGAACAGCAGCAACGAAAACCCGATCAAGGCGGCCAGCGCCTCGCCAGGGAATGAGGCGGCGAAGGTCGCACCGGCAAGCCGCCCGGAACTCCTGTGAAGGCCGTAATCCGCATACGCCCAGCAGAGGACCACCCAGCCCGTCAGCAGGCCGATCAGGCAGAAGAGCCAGCCGACCCGGTTGTCGGGTGCCCGCGCGACCATCAGCGCACCAACAGTGGCGAACGCCAGCGAAAGCACCAGAAACGACGCACCGCCGACGCCACCGAACACGTCGTCCGACACCGCCCGTCCCGGGCCCAGCGCCAGGAACACCAAACTCGCAGCGGCCGTCGCGGCGCACAGCCCCCAAACGAGCGCAGCGACCCGGCCACTCTTCACATGGACATCATCCCAGCGCGGTCATGTCCGGGCAACAGCGCTAGCACGGTCCCCCGATCAGTGCCAGCGCTGATGCTCCTCCTACGGTTCGCCCGAGCGCACGAGCTCGACCAGCGGTTCGAGATCTGCGGGATATGGAGTCTGGCCGTTGTTTTGGCCGTTCCCTCAGCGGATTCTGAGCTAAAACCTTCCCGCCGCCCTCCACAAGTTCTGACGTTGTGTAGTAGGTACGATCGGATGCTCGCCGCGAACCCAGTCGCTCGGGCGCCATCCGGCTGCTATGTACTGTCGTAGATGCGGCGCGCGCTATGCCGACACCGGACGTTTGCCGCGCAAAGGAGTGCGTCAGCGTAGCCAGGCGACGATTGCCTGTCCGATTTGTTGGCCTGAGTCTTCTTGGATGAAGTGGCGGCCGGGGACCGTGACTTCGGTCTGGTTGGGCCATGTGCGGCAGAATTCTCGGGCAGGACCGGTGAGTACCTGACCGGGATCGGCGTTGATGAACAGCTTGGGGATCGGGGAGCGGGCGAGCCAGGCGCTGTAGTCATGCACGACCGCGGCGACGTCCGCAGGGTCGCCGTCGAGGGGGATCTGCCGGGCCCAGGTGAGGGTCGGGCGCCGGCCTTCGCCAGGCATGTTGAACGGCCGCCGGTATTCGGCGAGCGTCTCCTCGGAGAGAGGGTGAAGTACTCCCGCGGGCAGGATCGCCTCGACGAATAGGTTTTGCTCGAGGATCATTTGCTCGCCGGCGGGTGAACGTAGTCCAGCGAATAGCGCGGCGGCTTCGGGCGGGAGATCTGCCCAACGGCCGGGTTGAACGATGGCCTCCATGTAGGCGATCCCCTGAACGGCTGCGGGGTGGCGTCTGGCCCAGTCAAACACCAGCGCGGAGCCCCAGTTGTGCCCGACCAGCGTGACGTTCTCTCGGATCCCGACGGCGTCAAACCAGGCGTCGAGGTATTCGCGGTGTTCGGCGAACGTGTAGGAGCCCGGTCCGGAGTTGGCAAGCTTGTCGTTGTCACCCATGCCGATCAGGTCGGGTGCCAGGCAGCGCCCGTGGGCGCTGACCTCTGCGATCACGTGTCGCCACAGAAAGGACGAAGTGGGGTTGCCGTGCAAGAACACGATCGGGTCGCCGGTCCCGGTGTCGATATAGGCCCATCTCGGCGCCGTTGACTGTTGCGTGCTGCTTGGCGATCTTGGCCATGATCTCTTCCTCCTCAGTGAATGAGTTCAGTGGCTGGGTGCGGTCCAGCGAACGACGGTGGCGGTTACTGCCATCTAGACGAGCAGCCCCAACCGCCGGGGACACGCCGCGGCCCCCACGCCCTTCGCCGGTAGCGATCGCCCGAGCTTTGACTGACGCGTCAGTTAGGCTGAGCGGGCCTTTCCGGATCAGTGACGAGCGGCCCGCGGCCTCGCCCGACCGTGCGTAAGGCGGTCGGGCGCTGCTCCCCGCGCTAGCTGTGCGCCGGCTGGGGTTCGATCGCGGCAGCCGCTTTCTCGGGCGTGGATCGGGGGTGCTGTAGAGGCGATGGCTCGACGTGGAGCAGCCGCGCAGCCCAGGCGGGTAGCCACCAGTTGTAGGCGCCGAAGAGGCTGACGAAGGCCGGCACCAGCAGGCAGCGGATCAGGGTGGCGTCGACGAAGATCCCGGCGCCTAGCCCGGTGGCGAGGATTTTGATGTCGGTTTCGGGGCCGGTGGACATCGCCAGGAAGGAGAGGACGAGGATCAGCGCGGCGCTGGTGACCAGCCTGCCGGTCCGGCCGATGCCTTCCACTACGGCGGCCCGGGTGTCGCCGGTGCGATCATAGCTCTCGCGCATGCGGGCCAGGATGAACACTTCGTAGTCCATCGAGAGCCCGAACAAGAAGGCGAACACCATGACCGGTATCCACATGGTGATCGCACCGGTGGCGGGGATTCCCCAGATCTGCTCGCTGCCATGGCCGTGCTGCCAGATCCAGGTCATGACTCCGTAGGCCGCCGCCAGCGAGGCGAGGTTCATGACCACGGCTTTGAGCGGCAACAGCAGCGAGCGGAAGGCGCGGGCGAGCAGCACGAATGTCGCGAGCGCGATCAGCGCGAGCATCAGCGGGAAGCTGCCGTACACGTCGTTGGAGAAGTCGAGCATCGAGGCGCCCGAGCCGGCAACGCCCACGACCCCGGGGGTGTGGGAGAGCGCCTCGCGCACCGCGACGACCGTGGCCTGCCCGGCTGGGATGTTGGTCTCGGCGTAGGGCAGAGCAGTGATCAGCGCAGTCCCGTGCTGCCGAAACTGCTCGGTGGCGGGCGCGATCGCCGCGTGCACGCCGGGCACCTGGTCGAGCCGGTGTGCGACCGCGGGGACGCTGCCGGCACGAGTCAGTACGTCGATCGGCGTCAGCGTCCCGGAGGGGATGCCGCCGGCGTTGAGCGTGGTCAGCGCGGTGTGCGCGGGACCGGCTTGCGCCAGGGCGGCGGTGCTGGGCTCCCCGACGTGCATCGAGAGCGACGGGAGCATCAACGCGGCCAGCGCCGCGGTACCGGCGATCGCTGCCAGGCCGCGGTGGCGGGCGGTGAAACGCGCCCAGGCAGTCCAGCCGCGGCTGGCGGTGTTCTCGGTGCGCAGCCGCGGCCAGTCGAGCCTGGGCCCGACGCTGCTGAGGATCACCGGGAGCAGGGTCAGTGCGACAGCTACCGAGATCAGCGGGATCAGCACGCCGCCGATGCCGGCGCTGCGCAGGAACGGCACCGGGAGCACGACCAGCGCCAGCAGCCCGATCCCGACGGTCAGCCCGGAGAACAGCACCGCACGACCCGCCGATGCCATCGCGGCCTGCACGGCGTCGTCACCGCCGCGCCCGTGGGCGCGCTCCTCACGCCAGCGGGTGACCACCAACAGCGAGTAATCGATCGCTACGCCCAGGCCGATCAGAGCGATCAAGAACTCGACGATCTGGCTGACTGACGTGATGTGGGTCAGGCCGTCGAGGGCGAGGAACGAAGTCAGGATCGAGATGCCCGCGATGACCAGCGGCACCAGAGCCAGAAAGCTCGCGAACACGAACACGAGCACGACAAGCGCGCCGAGCGCTCCGAGCATCGCCTCGGCCAGCACACCCACGCCCTTGGAGGCAGGCTGGCTCGACTCAAGCGCCTGGATCCCGGTGACCCGCACCCGCCAAGAGGACGGAACCGCTGCGCTGACCGCGCGCTGGATGCGAGCGGTTATCGCGCCCGGGGCCATCGGGTCTTGCTGCGGGGCGAACACCAGCGCGTAGGTGCTGCGGCCGTTACGGGTCGCAAACGCATGGTCATGGGTGGTGGCGTAATCGGTCACACGCGCGGTGGGCACGATCTGACGGGCGGCTGCGAACGCGCGATCGAGCTGCGCGACGACTCCTGGTGTGCGGATCGTCGTACCGGCGGGAAAGGTGATGACGGGCACGATCGGATCCTGCGCGTCGGTGTGGTGATAAAGCGCCTGGATGCGAGCGTCGGTGCGGAAAGCGGCACCAGGCATCTGAAAACTGTTGGACAGGCGGTTGACCGTGCTGGTGACGGTGAGCACGCCGGCGACAGCCAGCGCGGCCCAGACCGCGACCACGATCAGCTTGTGCTTGAGAACGAAACGGGTGAGCGTGGCCATGAGGGATCTCCTTGCGGGGGGCGGTAGAACGCTCAACAGCATCTCGATCGCTGCCCCGGCTGTCGTCGGCCAACGGAAGGCAGTTTCGCTACCGGATCTGCAGCAGGCACCGCCGCCGCCTACTCCAGCCGGAGTAGGCCCAAGCCTCCAGACGGGTGACGACAGCCCGCAGACGAAGGTCTACTCTCGCCAGGCGATGACCAGCCCCCCGATCGCCGTGCAACCGGCAGCCCCGCGGCGCCGGCTGTCAGGTGCGAGCACGCTGGCCAGCTTGCGGCGCTCGCCGCTCGCCTTCGACATCGCGCTGGCAGTGGTCATGGCGCTTGTGACACTGGCCGGGTCGCTGGGTGAGAGTCACCCCAACCAGCAATTTGACCAGCCCACAGCCGGGCATCATCTGAGCGCTGCGCCCCCGGCCGCGTACCTGCTGGTCGCAGTCAGCGCGCTGGTATTGATCTGGCGCCGGCGGCGGCCGGTGCTGGTGCTCGCGGTGTCGCTGGCAGCGGCGCTCGCGTACACGTGCCTGGGCTATTTCGACGGCGCGGTGATCCTCAACCCGATGGTCGCGCTCTACACGGTCGCGGTCACCGTTTCGACCCGACGCGCAATCGCTTACTCGGTGCTGACGATGCTGTCGCTGATGGGCGCCAACGCCGCGTTTGACCCGTTTGGCGCCACCGGTGGCGGGTTCGTGCTGATCCCGGGGCTGGTCGCCGCGGCGCTGTTTTTAGGGCTGTGGGTCGCCAGCCGCCACGCCTACACCCGCCGGGAAGGTGAGGAGCAGGCACGCCGCGCAGTCGACGCCGAACGGCTGCGGATCGCGCGCGAGCTGCACGATGTCGTCGCGCACACGATGAGCACCATCAACGTCCAGGCCGGGGTGGCCGCGCACGTCATCGATCAGCAGCCCGACCAGGCAGCCCAAGCGCTGGAGTCGATCAAGCAGGCAAGCAAAGAGGGCCTGCGAGAGCTGCGCGCGATCCTCAACGTCCTGCGCCAAGCCGACGAGCACGACCCGCGGGCGCCGGTGCCGCGCCTGGCCCAGCTCGACTTGCTGATCGAGAACGCCACCCGTGCCGGCCTGCCCACGACGGTGACCGTTCACGGCCAGCCGCGACCGCTTTCGCCGACCGTCGATCTGGCCGCCTACCGGATCGTGCAGGAGTCGCTTACCAACGCGTTGCGCTACGCCGGACCCGCCGCCGCCGCCCTCGTTACGCTCGCCTACCGCGAGGACCGCCTCGAGATCGAGATCGTCGACAGCGGCCAGGGCGTCGACGAAGATTCCTCGCATGGCATCGGGCACGGGATCGCGGGTATGCACGAGCGTGCGAATGCCGCCGGCGGCACGTTGCACGCCGGGGCCTGCCCCGAAGGCGGCTTTGCCGTCCGTGCCCAACTGCCGCTCGGCGCGCCGTGATCCGCGTCCTCTTGGCCGACGACCAGGCTCTGATCCGCGCCGGGTTTCGCGTCTTACTGGACTCAGCGCACGACATCGAGGTGATCGGGGAGGCCCAGAACGGCGAGCAGGCGGTCACGCTGGCCCGCGATCGCCGCGCCGACGTCGTGTTGATGGACATCCGCATGCCCGGCGTCGACGGCCTGGAAGCCACTCGCCGGATCAGCGCCGACGAGAGCCTCGCCGGCGTCAAGGTCCTCATCCTGACCACGTTCGAATCAGACGAGTACGTCTATGAAGCGCTGCGGGCCGGCGCCAGCGGCTTTCTGGTCAAGGACACCGAGCCCGAGGAGCTGCTCCACGCCGTGCGCGTGATCGCCCGCGGCGACGCGCTTCTCTCACCCGCGGTCACCCGGCGGCTGATCGCCGACATCGCCGCACGCCAAACACCACGTACCCCAACGGCACCCGTGCTGACCGAGCTGACCGATCGCGAACGCGAGATCATGGGGCTCGTCGCCCAAGGCCTCTCCAACAACGAGATCGCGACCCACCTGTTCCTCAGTCCCCTGACGGTCAAAACACACGTCAGCCGCGCGATGCTCAAGCTCGGCGCTCGCGACCGCGCCCAGCTGGTGGTCATCGCCTACCAGACCGGGCTCGCCAACATCAACGACTAAAACCCTGCTCCCATCGAGGGAGTCAATCCGGGTAAATCCATGAAGATGAGTTCCACCATGGAAACCAGGCCATGAACCAAGCTCGGGTCCAGGAGGCGTTGCGTGACGCCGGCGACACCGACCAGGTGGTGATCGGCTCCGGCGCCATAGAGTCCGTCGCGGAGGTGTTCGCTGAAAACTTCGGCGCCCAGGCCGCGCTCGTGGTCGCCGACGAGAACACGTTCCGGCTCGCCGGCGAGGCAGTGCAGCATCGCCTCAAGCGCGCGGGGCGGGATGTGCACGACCCTTACCTCTTTCCCGGCAAGCCCGTGCTCCACGCTGAGTATCAGCACATCGAGACGCTGACCGGCTTGCTCCAGGACCACGAGGCGATCCCGATTGCGGTCGGCTCGGGGACCCTCAACGACATCGTCAAGCGCGCCGCGCATGAGTGCGGGCGCCGCTATATGAATGTGTCGACCGCGGCATCCATGGACGGTTACACCGCGTTCGGCGCGGCGATCACCAAGGAGGGCTACAAGCAGACGATGACCTGCCCCGCACCGCGCGCCGTGATCGCCGATTTGAACATTCTCACCCAGGCGCCTCAAGACATGACCGCATCGGGTTACGCGGACCTCCTGGGCAAGGTGACCGCGGGCGCCGACTGGATCGTCGCCGACGAACTTGGGGTCGAACCGATCGACGCCAAGGTGTGGTCACTGGTGCAGGATCCGCTGCGCGAGTGGACCGCCAGGCCGGCCAAGCTCCACGCTGGCGATCGGAGAGCACTGGAGAACCTGATCGAGGGTCTGATCATGTCCGGTCTGGCGATGCAGGCGCATTCGTCTTCGCGACCGGCGTCGGGGGCCGAGCATCAGTTCAGCCACCTGTGGGAGATGGAAGGTCTTGGCTACGAAGACGATCCACCGCTCTCGCACGGCTTCAAGGTTGGGTTGGGCTCGATTGCCATGGCTGCGCTGTACGAGCGGGTGCTGGCTCGTGACCTGTCCGCGGTCGACATCGACGCGGTGTGCGCCGCGTGGCCGAGCTGGAACGAGGTTGAGCAGCGGGTGCGCGCGACCCACAAGACACCAGGCCTCGACGAGGCGGCCGTGGTCGAAACCCGCGAGAAGTATCTCGATGCCAACGCGCTTGGTGAGCGACTGCAACTCCTCGCCGAGCGCTGGCCGCGACTGTGCCGGCGCCTGGAGCAGCAGCTGATGCCCGCCGACCAGCTACGTGAGCTGCTGGGTCAGGCTGGGTGCCCGATCAGCCCGCCGGAGATCGGCCTGGACATGCAGCGGTTCAAAGACACACACTTCCGGGCGCAGATGATCCGCCGCCGCTACACGGTGCTCGACCTCGCTCAACAGACGGGGATCTTCGATGAATGCGTAAAGGAGCTGTTCGCGCCCGGCGGGTTCTGGGCCTGACGCGGGTCTTAGTCCTGTTCGCTCCAGCCCAGCTGCTCCCACACCTCGGGTGGAATCAGTCGGTCTATCCGCTCGAGCACCAGCGTCGGCATGTCCTGGGCATCGACGGCTCGGAGCTGGTCCGCGGTGGTCTCGCCTGTGAGCACGAGCACCGCGGCCATGCCGGCGTCCAAGGCCATGCGGATATCGGTGGACAGGCGGTCGCCGACCATCGCGCACTGCTCGGCCGGGATTCCCAGGCCGCCGAGCGTCGCCTCGAGCATCTGCGGATACGGCTTGCCGAGATTCGCCTCACATTTTGCGCCCGTGCAGGCTTCGATCGCGGCGATGATCGCCGCGCAGTCCGGCTCGCCGCGGCCGCCCGGGAATGGGCAGTAGCGGTCGGGGTTCGTGGCGATCAGGCGAGCACGGCGGTGAAACCAGATCGCGTCGAAGGCCTTCTGCAGTTTCTGGTATGTGAAGGTCCGGTCGTAGCTGGCCACGACGATGTCGATTTCCGCCGGGTCGTCTGACATCCGGATGCCGGCCTCCTGGAAGGCGCGAATCAGCGGGGCCTCGGCGACGGGATAGACCACAGCGTCGGGGTGGTGGTCAAGCAGCCAGCGCGTTGTGGTTACGACTGTGTTCACGATCTGCTCGAGCGAGACGGCAAGCCCCAGGCGCCTGAGCTTCTCGAGGTACTCAGCGGGATCCTTGGTTGGGTTATTCGAGACGTAACGGACCGCGCGACCGAGGTCGTCAAGAGCCTTGATCACTCGCTTGGCGCCCGGCAGCAACTCATCGCCGAGATAGATGGTGCCGTCGAGGTCGAAGACGTAGGCATCGTAGAGGTGATCCGCGGTGCGTTTCGGCGCCGCTGCGCTCATGTGAAAGCTCCTGTTCGCTCAGGTCAGCAGCTGATCGGCACCACATCACAGCAGAGCGTGGGCGAGGTCGCGGACGCCCCCCGCCCCTGAGCGCACTACGGCGTGGCGCGTGTCCGGAGACGGCCGCGTCGATCTGGGCGCTGTGATCGTGAGTCCCATCATTCCGATTCCCCGCCGACCCGAACATCGGGGCGGTAAACGGGTCTTGACCGCTCAGGTGCGAAGGATCTCGGCGGCTGCCGTGAGCGGGTCGAGATCGGCAGCGGCAGCGACGCCGGCGCGATACCCCCCACTGTCGCGGAGGGCCGGCGTAAGGGTCCGCTCGTAGCGGCTGCGCTCTGCGGCGAGCATCCGGAAGCCAATCTCGTGCTCTATCCGCTCGGCGAGCGTCCATAGCCGGCCAGCTGCGGTTGCGTCCTGGTTTCGTGCAGCGACGCATGCGAGGCCCGCGAGGCAGTACGCGCCATGCCGCATGTCTTCTTCTTCGATGCCGAGCGCGAGCGCCTCGCGGTAGTAGCCGGCGGCGGTGGATAAATCGCCCTTGTCGAGTGACAGGTCGCCGAGGCTGTGAACGACGGACTTGCCGCTGCCCAGGCCGCGCGCACGATGGATGTGGATCGAGCGGTGGTGGAGCTCTGTGGCCCGCTCAAACTCACGGGTATCCCGGAGGCTGTCGGCGAGGTAGTGAAGAGACCGCGCCATCTCCTCCGGGTCGTCCAGGCGCTCGGAGATCGCCAGCGCTTGCTCGTGCCAGGCGATAGACCGCTCCGAGGAGCCGGCAACCCACTCTAGGCCGCCAAGGTCGTTGAGCACTCGGACCTTGCCGCGCTCGTTCCCGGCTTGCTCGTAGAGGGCGAGCGCCTCGGTGAGTGCCGTGCGGGCGGGGTCCACGTTCTCTTCGAACTCGAGCGTGCGGCCGAGGCCGGCGAGCGCGTCAGCGCGATCGCCCGGGGCGAGCGCGCCCGGATCTGCGAGCGCGCGCTCGTACCATCGCGCAAGTTCTCCGGTGCGTCCGGTCGCCAGCCACTCCTTGAAGAGAGAATCGGCGAGCGGGAGGGCCCCCGCGATGTCATGGTCGAGCGCCCAAGAGAGCGCGAGACTGATATCGGCCGTGTCCTGTCGCAGCCGGATCAGAGCCTCCGTGCGTTCGGGATCGCTGCCGCGCGCGGCGACACCAAGCGCGAGGTACCAGCGGGCATGCCGGGCGCGGATTTCCTCGCGCTCGTCGCTGGCCGCGAACTGCTCGAGCGCATATTCCCGGGTGGTCTTGAGCAGGAAGTGCCGTTCGTTTTCGGCCTGCCGCACTAGGCTCTTCTCGATTAGCGACTGGAGGATGTTGAGATCGGCGTCGCTGATCTGTTCGGCTGCCTCGAGTTCGAAGCTGCCGCTGAAGACGGCGAGGTTAGTGAAAAGCCGCTGCTCGGGTTCGCTCAGCAGGTCGTAGCTCCAGGCGATCGCCGCCCGCATGGTGCTGTGACGCTCGGGCACGTCGCGGCGGCCGCCTGCGAGGAGCGGGAGTCGCTGCTCCAGCCGGCTGAGAAGCTGGTGCTCGGAGAGCAGCTTGACTCGCGTGGCGGCGAGTTCGAGCGCGAGCGGGAGGCGGTCGAGGCGCTCGCAGATCGCGTCGATCGCTGCCCCTGGCTCGAACCCCGGCTTGACCTCGCGCGCGCGAGTAGTGAACAGCTCAACAGCGTCATGCCGTGACAACGGCGGGACGGGATACTCCTGTTCGCCGGCGATCGCGAGTCGCTCGCGGCTGGTGACGATCGCCGCGCAATTTTGCGCACCCGACAGCAGCTCGCCGATCGCGGGGGCGGCGTTGATCACCTGCTCGAGGTTGTCAAGCACGAGCAACAGCGACCGCCGGCTCACATACGTCGGCAGATCCTCGATGGCGCCAAGCGCAGCTGCGATCCCCGCCGGCACCAGCCTTGGGTCGGTGACGCTCGCGAGCGACACCCACCACACTCCGTCCACATAGCGGTCGGCGAGCTCCGCAGCCAAGGCGAGAGCGAGCCGCGTCTTCCCGGTCCCACCCGTGCCTGTCAACGTGATCACCCCATGGGAGCCAGCGAGCTCCACCAGCTCGGCAAGCTCGCGCTGCCGGCCGATGAGTGGGGTGGCCTGCACCGGAAGATTGACGTGGCGCAGTGTCCGCAGAGGCGGGAAGTCCTCCTCGCCGAGCTGGAAGAGGCGCTCGGGCGCGGTCAGATCCTTGAGCCGGTGCTCGCCAAGATCCCTCAGCACGACGCCGGCCAGTGCGCGTGTCTGATCGGACGCGACGACCTGCCCGCCGTGCGCGGCCGAACAGATCCGCGCCGCCTTGTGCACCGCCATACCGACATAGTCACCGTCGGCGAGCAGAACCTCGCCAGAGTGGATCCCCATCCGCACCCGCAACGGACCGCCGGCAATCGCCGCCTGCATCTCGCCGGCCGCAGCAAGCGCATCGCCGGCGCCCCGGAACACGCAGAACAACGCATCGCCCTCCGTCCCCATCTCCACCCCGCGGTGCGCGTCCGCGACGGCGCGTAGACGTGCACGGTGGTCGAGCAGCGCCGCCGCATACCGCTCCGGCCCAAGCTCGTCGAGCAACCGCGTCGATCCCTCCACATCCGTGAACAGCATCGTCACGACGCCGGAGGGAAGCGCTCGGTCATCGAATGTCATCGCGCGTGCAGACGTTATCCGAGCCGACCGCTGAAGCCAGCTCTCGAATCGCGACCCACTCCCACGTCGCGAAACGCAAGCGTCCCGGGTCTCCAGGCGCTGGCCGAGTCCTGGGGTGTAGGCAGAGAGGGCCACTGCTCACGCTGCCAGGTCGAGGTCGTACTCCCGGCACACAACGGCGCAGCGACGGACCGGGCTGCCCTCGAGCACGCGCTCTCCTGAGTGGCGAACCCGGTGTGCTAGGAGATTCGATCGCGATCTTGGGCAGCTCCGGTCGTCCGCCGCGCGAGCGCGTGGGCCGCGCGAAAGCCTTCTATCCCGCGTCGCGCTCGCGCACCGGCTGCGCGATCCCGATCAGGTTTCCCTCGCTGTCGAAGAAGAACGTGCCCAGTTCGCCGGTGCCCTTGCTCGGGTAGTTATCGGGGGCGGCGATCGTGTCGCCGCGGACTCCGAAGCCAGACATCTCGAAGCGCGCGAAGGTCAGACCCCGGGCTCGCAGATCGGCCACGGTCGCCTCGAGGTCCTCGACCTCGAATGCCATCGGGGTCGATGCGCCCGACGGTGCCCCCGCCGAACTGAACAGATGGAACTCGGTTGGCCCGCACACGTAGCGCAGGCCGCCCGTGCGCTCCTCGACCGGCTCGAGCCCAAGCTTGTCGCCGATAGAAGGCGCGCGCCCGCTCGAGGTCCTGAGCGGGGAGCTTGGTGACGCTCCTCTCGTGCATTGCTCCCATGCAAGTATCGTGTCGCCGCGGCATGATGCGATCACCGGCTGGGGACGCCCTGTGCTAGCAGGAGGCTCGCCACCTCGGGACTTGGCTGGCTGACCTGACCGGCCTCGAGCACGATCCCGTCTGTCGATGCTCCGGCGTCGAGGAGGGTACGCACGACCTCTGCCCAGTTGGGATCCGGTGCGCTCGAGGGCCGCTCGCCGCTGCCGACGACCGCCCACGCCAGCGGGCTGCCGTGAAACACGCGGTCGCGGGCCTCGATGTCCGCGCCCCGCGCCAACAGCAGCCTCACGGTGGTCACGCTGCCGGAGTGCGCCGCGACGTGCAGCGCAGTGGCGCCATGCCCCTCGTTGCGCGTTTCGATCGGGATGCCAAGGTCCAGCATCAACCCAACCGCGACAGCGTCGCCCGCCTCCGCGGTCGTCACGATCGTGGCGGCCTCCTCGGCGGTGAGCTCTCCGGCCAGCCCGGGATGCGCGGCCACCAAACGCATGGCCGTCTCACGGTCGCCCTGACGGCAGGCGCCCAGCAGCCGGTCGACCGCGGTCCGGTCGTCGTGGGCGCCGTAGCGCGCCAGCAGCTCGGCCACATCCTGGCGATCCAGCGCCGTCGCAAGCCGGTAGGGCGAGCGGCCGTCTCGCCCCGGCGCCGTGACGTCGGCGCCATGGGATAGCAGCAACTCGATCAGCTCGGTCGGGGCGTTCGCGGTGAGCGCCTCAGAGAGCACCGAGACCCTGCGACCGTCGCCGTCCCGATAGCGGGCCGGGTCAGCACCGGCGTCGAGCAGCAGCCGTACCGTCTCCGCATCGCCCATGCTGATCGGCGCGCCAAGCGCCATCTCCGCGACATCTCCAACGTCCGCGACGTGGTCGAGCAGCAGTCGCACGCACCAGCTGCCCGCAAATCCGGCCGCGTACAGATCGCCGTCGGTCACGGTCGCACCACGATCGAGCAGCAATTCGATGATCGGCTCGTTTCTCGCCTCGGCGTTCGCGCTGGTCACCGCACACTCCAGCGGCGCCCAACGACCGTCGCCGCTCAAGCCGTTCACGTCGGCTCCGGCATCGAGCAACAGCCTCGCGACGCTATACAGACCCTCGGCGCGAGCCGGATCCAGATGCCAGCGCGACGCACACACAGCGTGCAGCGCCGTCCAGCCCCTCCGCGGATCGCGCCTGCTCACCAGCCCCGGGTCGGCGTCCAGCGCGCGCCCGACACGTTCCGCGTCGCCGAGCACGACCGCGGTCGCCAAGCTGTAATCGGCGATCTCGGGATGCTCGCTGAGCAGCCGCGCCGCGCGACCCACCCGATAGCCGACACTCGCGGCCAGAAACGCCTCCACCACCTCTTCAAAGCTGTGGCTGCGCGACTGCACCTCCGCCCTCAGCGCCGGCCAGCTCGCCATCCCATACTCGCGCGCGATCGCGAGCTGCGCAGCCGCGAGCGTCACCGCACCCGACACCGAGCCGATCCGCTCGAGCGCCGCCCTGTCACCGCTACGAGCGGCACCGACCAACTCCTTAGCCTGACGGCGCAGCTGATCGAGGTTCGGGTTCGCCGGGAGTGTCGGCATGACGTCTCCTTTCACCGGCCCGAGGTCCGCGCATCAGGCCCAGGAGATCGTCACCATCGACAACCCAACATCGGAGGCGAACTCAGTTCTTCCCGCGGACCCGGAGGCGTCCTCCAACGCCAAACACAACATAGACGCTCTGGCGCGGGGATTGCAACGTAGACCACTCTGCGAGGATCACGTCGTCGAGTCCTCCGTACCTGCATCGGGCGGACATCAGGACCGGCGCTGCACCTATCACGCGCCTGGGCGGACGCCGTAGTCGGCGAGCCCGGCCGACAGGAGCTTGATCGCGTGTTGGGTTTGGCGGCGCACGCGGCGGGCGAGGGTGGGGTTGCGGGTACCGGCGAGGATTTCGCGGCGGGAGTAGTCGACGACTGCTTGATGGAGGCCGATGAGGGCGCGCGCGACCAGCCAGGGTTCGATGTCGTTCTCGCCGGCGGCGGTCTCGGTGGCGAGGAGCGCTGCGAGTGCGTCGGTGTATTTGGCGTAGATCTCCTGCTCTCTGGCCAGTAGCGCGGGGCTTTGGGTGATCACGCGGGTGATCGCGGCGAGCTGCTCGACCTGCTCAGGGTCCCGCGCTGCTAGGAGCCCGCGCGGGGTGGTGACGAAGCGGCCTAACGCCGCCAGCACGGATTCGCCAGGTGCGCGGTCGCGGATGCTCGCAAGCAGCTCTTCCTCGAAGACCTCCATGCGGCTGTAGAACAGGTCCTCCTTGGTGGGGAAGTAGTTGAACACGGTCGCCTCTGAGACCTCCGCCTCCCGGGCGATCTCCGCGACCGGCACCGCCTCGAACCCCCGTTCTGCGAACAGTCGACGCGCCGTGTCCGCGATCAGCTGACGCGTTCGCTCCTTCTTGCGCTCTCGAAGTCCCAGCTCCGCGGCCATGCCCAGCATCGTAGCAAGAGGATTTGATACGCTCTAATTTTAGAGTTACACTAAATTCTTTGGCACAGCACGAACTATCTGCGCAGAACCGTCAACCCTGACCCGAAAGGCGAACAGCCACATGCCACTGATCAATGCCAGCTCGCTCCCGACTGGCAACCTCAAGGGCGCCGATCACGGAGCGACCATCTCCGTGATCCTCGACCGCTCAGAGCCAGGCCATGGGCCGAAGCTGCACAAGCACCCGTACGACGAAACCTGGGTGGTGATCGAAGGCAACCTGACCTTCCAAGCCGGCGAGGAGCAGCTCGACGCCGGGCCCGGTGACCTCGTGATCGTCCCGCCCGAGGTGCCGCACAAGTTCACCAACAACGGACCCGGTCGCGCCAACCTCGTGTGCATCCACGCCAACCCGACCTTCGTCACGGAGTGGCTCGAATGAACCAAAAGCGTCCCCCCAACCGGGCGACCTCGGCCACGGTCTCCAACTTGGCCTCATCGCAAGCTGAAGATGGACGCGCTCCCGGCCAGCGGCTCTGACAAGCTGATCCTGCTCCGTGGGGAGCAGACAGACGGAGCCACAGCGGTGATCGAAAGCACGATGCCGCCGCGCGCTCCTGGGCCGCCACCATAAGCACGACTTCCACGAAGCCTTCTACGTACTCGATGGCGAACTAACCATTCAGGTAGACGACGAGCTACATGTCGCGCGACGGGGCCAAGTGGCGGTCGCACCACGCGGCATCCCGCACACGTTCGCCAACAAAGGCGAAGCGCCTGCCCGCTTCCTGATCATCTGCTCACCGGCCGGCTTTGAACGCCAACTCGCTCGGCGCGCCGCCGCGCAAGCGGGGATCGACCCGCCCGACTGGGCATTGGGGCCAGTCCCCGACGTGACGTACGTCGGCCCTCGGATCGGCGAACGCCGGTTGTGACGTGCAAGCGAGCCGCGTCCACACGCGACCCCCTGCGCAAGGACTCGCTCACCGGTGCTTTTCCGTGGTCGGCGAGATCTTGAGATCGAACTGGGCGAGGCGGTCGGGGTCGAGAAGGGCGTCGATCTGGACGATCTTTCCGCTCGTGACGGTGAAGGCCATCACGGAGAACACGCGGCCGTGCGGTACCACGACGGCACCGGCGGCACCGTTTACGAGGGCTGGTCTGACGAACGGGTAGAGCTGTGAGTAGGTGGTCGTGTGCGCGGCCACGGCGTCAGCGCCGTGCAGCACGACCGAGGCGTCTGCGCGCAGGGCGCCCCCATCGATCCGCAGTTCGACCTCGGGGTTGAGCACCTGCAGCAGGGCATCGAAGGCGCCATCGCGCGCGGCGGCGAAGAACGCATCGACGACGCGTCGTTGCCGCGCGAGGTCAGGGTCGGGCTGCGGTGAGTTGCGCACGCGTCGGCGGGCGCGGCTGGCGAGCTTTTGGACGGCCGCTTCGGAGCGATCAAGCGCGGTGGCGATGTCGGCAAACGCCACGCCGAACACGTCGTGCAGCACAAACGCCAGCCGCTCAGCGGGCGTTAGCGCGTCGAGCACCACCAGCAGGGCCAGACCCACTGACTCGGCCATAAGCGCCTCATGTTCGGGGCCATCCTGCGCAAAGCTGACCACCGGATCGGGGACGTGCACCGATAGCTGCTCGCGTCGTGCTGTCCGCGAGCGCAGCATGTTCAGACACACCCGACCGACGATCGTCGTCAGCCAGGCCTGCATGTTCTCAACGCTTTCGGGATCTTGGTCACAAACCCGCAACCACGCCTCCTGCAGGGCATCGTCGGCCTCGCTCACCGACCCCAGCATCCGATAGGCGACCGCGCGGAGATGTGCTCGGTGTTGCTCAAACCGTTCGGTCAGCCACTCGCGCTCGCCCATCGTCAGCTCCCCACTCGGGCGATCAGACGCTCACCACTGGCTGTGGTAGGCGACATTTGTCATAAGCGCCGCCGCCGCCAACAGCAAAAAGAACACGGCTGCGCCGATTTGTCGGTCGCGGACTCGAACGTGTGCGGTCAAAGCGCAGACGAAATACAGGACCAGGCCGGTCGCTGCCGCCCTCCCCAGCGCCGGCACCGCCAAACCAGCTAGCAGTCCGGCGGCGCCGCAGGCCAGCAACATGCCCAGCGGAACCATCCATCCTCGCGAGACCCCTACCCGGTCTGCGACGATCTTGACCGATTCGGCGCCGACGAAGCTCAAGCAGGCGGCATAGCCGTTTGCCAGCGCCGCCAGGATCGCGGTGGTGAGATAGGTGACGTGCATACCCCCTAGACACGCGTGGCCCCAAGAACCTGACCGCCGACGACCAGTTACGCGACTAGGAGGCAGTCGTACGCTGACCCGGTGAGCGACGGCCTCGAGCCGCTGGCAGCAAGCTCTAGATCTAAAAAACGCTGGCGTAGGCGTTGAGTGCGGGCTGTCCTCCGAGGTGGGCGTAGAGGACGCGCGAGCCGGGCTCGATTCGCTCTGATCGGATGAGGTCGATCAGTGCCGCCATGGACTTTCCTTCGTACACGGGGTCGGTGAGCATGCCCTCCAGCCCGGCGCACAGGCGGATCGCGTCAAGTGTCTTCTGGTCAGGGATCCCGTATCTGCCGGCGTGCCACTCGTCGAGCAGGACGATCTCGTCGTCACAGAGCTCGCGGCCGACGCCGATCGCCTTCGCTGTGCGCCGGGTGATGCGGGCGATCTGCTCCCAAGTCTGCGTCACAGTGGCCGAAGCATCGATTCCAAGCACGCGCCGAGGCTGCGCTTCGTCGGCGAAGCCGGCGATCATCCCGGCCTGGGTCGATCCGGTCACTGAGCAGACGACGACCGTGTCGAAGAACACGCCCAGTTCGCGCTCCTGCGCTTGCACTTCTCGCGCCCAGCGCACAAAGCCCAGGCCTCCGAGCGGATGGTCCGACGCGCCCGCCGGAATCGCGTACGGCCTGCCGCCCCGCTCTTGCACCGCGGCGAGCGCCTGCTCCCAGCTTTCGCGAAAGCCGATGTCAAAGCCAGCCGGGTCTAGACGAACCTCGGCACCCATGATCCGTGAGAGCAGGATGTTGCCGACCTTCTCGTAGACCGCATCGGGCCAGTCAACCCAGTGCTCCTGCACAAGCACGCATCTGAGCCCCAGTCGGGCCGCGACGGCCGCGACCTGCCGGGTGTGGTTCGATTGAACACCACCGATCGAAACCAGCGTGTCGCAATCCTGGGCGAGCGCCTCGGCCGCGAGGTACTCGAGCTTGCGTACCTTGTTGCCTCCGTAGGCCAAGCCCGAGTTGCAGTCCTCCCGTTTGGCCCAAATCTCTACCTTGCCACCGAGGTGCTCGCTCAGCCGCGCGAGCCGGTGCACCGGCGAGGGGCCAAACAAAAGCTCGGCGCGGTCGAAGTCGTCCAAACTCATCCGCCGACCTCGGTCCGATCCTTCACGATCGACCCAAGGCCGCCGGCGGCAGTTCGCAACTCGATCAAGTCAATCTGCTCGAGGATCACGGGTCGGGCCCCGGGATTGGCGACGTCCTTACGACGTTCGGAAGGCGAGAGTCTTACCGAATGCCTAAATTCGCGCAATAGATCTCAGTCGGCACGGACGCGTTGCGCGGGTTGATTTGCCCCCATCAGCACGCGCGTGCCGGGGCCCGCGCCGACTGGGGGTTGCTGGTCGCGGGCCCCGGCTCCGGGGGCTTGCCCGGCCGAAGCCGGCTTACCGTGTTCCTCTACAGCGAGTCCGGCGGAAGGTGGGTTCCCAATCCGAGCAGCCCGGCTGGCGGTGCTCCGCGACCGGATCGAGCAGGGACCTGTCGCTGTCGGCGTAGTCGGCGGTCGCCGGCAGTCCTCCGCCCGTAACGCTCGGCGAGATGATGTCGGCGGTCAGCTCGACAACGTTGCCGCCTCCATCCAGCGTTCCGGGCTGTTCGCCGCGGGTCACTTGCGCAGCGGCTGCACCAAGCGCGTGGCGGCGGCCGTCGGCGAGGGTGCGATGGCGGGGGCTGTCGGTCGAACGACGCGGTGTTGCTGGCAGCGGGTCGTCGCGAGCACGCCTCGGCGGCTTCATTCGGTACCGGAGAAGGAGGACTGAAGCGTCAGTCTACGTCTGGGACCTGTAGTTATTTCGGTTCCAATTGCCTAGACAGTAATGCTGCTACGTGGTCGGGCGGGGCGGGGGAAGCGACGATCGTGGGGGCTTCATCGGCTGCGCGGGGCGCTACTCTGCATCCAATGGCGGTGTCGGAGAGTCCCGAGGCAGGCGCGGTCGCGTCGATCTGTTCGCTACCCCTCGTCGGCCCAACTACGGTTGAGGACGCGGTGTTCTACACCGCTGTCGGCGCGGTCACGATCTTCGGATGGGTGGCGTGGCCAACCGCGGCGCTAATCGGGACGGGGCACGCTTTGCATCAACGAGCGCGGAACGTCATTCGCTCGGGCGCTGTCGGCGAAGTACGCGAAGGTCTGATCGAGGCGGTCGAAGACATCTGAGGCGCCCGGTACGACCGGAGGTCTGGCTCAGAGACAAATCGGGGCGGTAGGCGAGGCCGAACGGCGAATCACTGAGCGGACGGCTCTCCGAGCTCGCGCCCAGCCTGAAACGCCGCGGCCACGCACCTTCACGCCCTGAGCCTGCCTGACCAGCTGCCTGAGCGGATCGCCTCTGAAATTGGCGCCAAGCAACGCCAGCCACGCGCAAGACAACACCGTTGCTCGCCCATCGACCATCGACTCGTCTCGCGTCACAGTCGGGTCGGGGGGTCAGGCCGGTCCATCCCTGAACCGCCTGCCGAACCGGAAGGACCCCGTTCCCGAGAATCCGGCTCTCCTCAGGCCCATACCGTTCATGCTGGTGAGAGGCACCCACTCGGGGAGGTCGCGCCGCGCCAGCCAGGCAATGTCGGTCTCCGACCTCCATTTGACTCAGTAGCGCCCGTGGCGCGCAATCCCCGCTGCATCCAGACCGCGGCTCCGGAACTCACCGGAGGTGAGCTGCCATTGTTGCCGCCGCCAGCGTGCTTGGACTCAGCCACGCCCGGCCGCGTCGTCCACGCAGATCCCTGATAGCCCGGCGCGACCAGTTTCACGTGCGCAGGATCCGTTCGGATCGACCGCCGGAGCGCTCCACGGCTCGCCATCCTGCGGAAACCAACTCCCGCCGGCCGCCGTACGTTCAGCCGCCGGCATCCCGCCAGCCTGCTGGTGCGGCGCGCATCGACTGCCATCGAATCACGGGACCCGAAACATGATCGAAGACACCAGCCGGCCTCTAACCTACGCGTTCCTCGAACGGTGCGGCACTCGTGTCGCCAGCCATGGGTGCACCCAGGTTCAAGGGGGCAGCCTTGCCTCCGATTTACAGCATGCCGCAGCTGAGTTACTGCCGCTCACCGCGGCGAAGAGTTTGCGCCTCCGCCCACACGTCCTCTGCCTGTTCACGCGCGCGGGCGGTCGCCGCTCCGAGTCGCTGTCCGATTCGGAGCCCCCACCGCTCCAGCGTCTCTTCGGCGCGGTCGTGCCTCTGGCCCGTCTCCTTCTCAGAGGCCGGCGGATCGTCCTCAAAACCCCTCGTCATCGGGCGCCCGACTCTACTTCTCCCGCGCTGACCGCGGAGCGGACCGGCGCGAGGATGACCCGCTAGAGGAGCGGCCGCTCCTGCTCGTGGCCGCGCCGCGGCGCGTTTTGGCAGCCCCTCCCGCAGCGGAAGAAGCCGCCGCGCCCGTGGCTTTAGACGTGCCGCCTGAAGTGGTGACTGGCGAGCCATGAGATGAACCGTGTGCGGTGCGGTCCGCCACGCCGCGCGCCGCCCCTGAGGCGACCCCCGCGACGACGTCACCGATCTTCAGAGCGCCGGCCAGTCCGTAGACGATGCCGCGCCGCAGGAACTCCCGCGCTCGAGGAGAGAAAAGGACCGCCGTCGCGGTCACTGCCACTCCTACTTCATTCTCGACGAAGTCTTCTGGCTCCATGTGTTCCTCCTGTAGGCCGGGCGGTCGATCGTCCCAATGCGAACGAATTGAAGGTACCCTGGCTGCGCCGCGGCGAACCGTGAAATGCCTAGCCTGAGCCTACCTCCCGTTCGTGCTCCACGCCCCCGAGGACTCTGGCCGGGTGGAGGCGGTCGCCCGCCGGCTAACGCCATGTTTCGGGATGGCGCACGCGCTCGGATATCACGCGCGGCGGCTGGCTGGGGGGTGCGGTGATGCCCCAGATAATGAACAGCAGGGTGCGCAGTCGTCCGACCCGATGAGCGGAAGCCGTGAACATCCCGCCGGCAGTGTTGGCGTTCGGAGAACGGCTTCGGTTTCGCTCCTGGCAAATTCTTGTGAAGGGGTCGTGACTTTGCCCACACAGCTGAGAGCTCGGCGAGCGCGGCCACGCGCGCTCGGACGCCCGCCAGGCGGGCGCAACTACGCTCTCTGGTCGGGTTTCGTCCGGGGCGCCTCGGGTAGCGAGCTATCGAAGGAGGAATGATGGGGATTGATGACAATCTCGGGACGACAACGCGTGCCGCGACGACGGAGGCTGCCGTTGTCGCACCGCAGGTCAAGGATCTGCTTCGTCGCGGCGCTGTGTACACGCTTGCTGGGGTGCTGAGGGCGGCCGATGTGACGATCGCCGCTGGGCGGGGCGCCGTGCGCGGCGCCAAGGAGGGAGCGGCGAGCGCGTCAAGCTCGTCCAGTGCCACCAGCACGAAGCCGAAGGCTTGAACGGGTCGGTGAGCGACAGCCCTGCGAAGTGGGAGTCGCCACGCGTCGTCCACTCGCTGCCCGGGCGCGTCCGGGTGCGCCTGCCTCCATGGAGCGGTGAGCCAGTAACCGACATCGAGCGCCGGCTGAGCGCGCTGCCGGGGGTAATCCGGGTCCGCGCCAGTGGGCAGACGCGCAACGTGCTGGTGACCTTTGACCCGAGCACCGCCGAGGAGCAGTCGATTCTTGCGGCGATCCTTGGCGACGGACCTACTGGCGCTGGCGGGGACAAGGGCAGACGGCGCTCGCCCGGGGCACCAGTGACGCGCGAGGGCCGGCGGACGGCCGATCAGCCGGCGGGAGTCAGAGAACCGGCGCGACAGGCTGAGCTCGCGATCGGCCAGGCGCGGCAGCACGCGGTTCGAGAGGCTGGACGCCGTGGTCGCCGGGCGCGGATCTCCGTGCGAGGGTTGGACCGCGATCCTGATCTGTCGCGGCGAGTCGTCGAGCGGCTAGGTCGGCTGCCTGGTGTGTCGCGCGTCACCGCCAGCCAGCTGACCGGTCGCGTGCTCGTGGAGTACTCCGAGCATCTCACGAGCATCGAGGACCTGTTGTCGCAGGTGGCCAGAATCGAGCTTCCCGACGTTGGCGGCGAGGAAATCCCGTCGTACCCGCTCGATCCAGTGCCCGTAATCCAGAGCACGGCCCGAGTGATCGGCTCGGGGCTCGGGCTGGGGTTACTTACAGTGCGCCGCGCGCTCCTGGGCCCGGGAGCACCCAGCGGCGGCGAGCGGGCCGCCCGAGTGGCCGGAACGATTGGCATCATCGAGGGGCTGCCGCCCATCGAACGACGGCTGGAGGACCTACTCGGGCGAAACGGTGCCCAGTTCGCGTTGAGCGGGCTGTCGATCATCAGCCTCACGTTCGCCGGAAACCCACTGGGCCTTGCCGTCACCGGTGCGGCAGCGCTGCGCCTGATGACAGTTGCCAGAGCACGCCGCACCGCGTGGCGGCGTTATGAGGAGCGGGTGTCAGAGGCGGAGCCTGCGCACCCGGGAGCGCAGATTGAGCTCGAGCCGGGAGACCGGCTACCCCTTTCCGGACGTGTTGTGAGCGGCTTCGGCACGACGATCTCGCGCAACGGCGAGCTGTTGGCGGTTGCGCCGGGCGAGCGGTTGGACGCGGGCGCCCGTCTGGCCGGCGGTTCGGTTACGGCCGAGCTCGACGGCGATGAGCCATTCGCGCCCCACCCGCGTACGACGCCCCCCGCTCCCACACTCTACGATCGGTATCTCAGCGCGCTGCCGCCGGCGTCGCTTGCCTACGCCGCGTTGACCGGGCTCTTAACGCGGTCGGTGGGCCGCGCGCTGACGGCACTGCTGCTGGTCAACCCGCGTAGCGCGCTCATCGGCGCGGAGAACGCCGACAACGGAGCTGCCGCGCGGGTCCTGCGCCATGGAGTGACGATCGTCGGGTCGCGCGAGAAGCGCCCCATCTGTCGCCCGGACGTCCTGATCATCGACTCGCCGCGGGTCCTCACCGACGGCCTCGAGCTCGCTTCGCTGCAAGCAATCGAGGGCCAGGACGGCAGCGGCCTAAAGCGGGTTGCTGCCGGCGTGTCGGCGGCAGCGGGGTCGCCCTGGGGTGATGTCTTCGGTCAAGGTGACGCGGCGGAGGCACTCGACGGAACATTTGACGGAAGGGTGGCGAGCGCCGAGATCGATGGGGAGCGATGGCTGCTGGCACCCTCGAGCACACAAGCGCCGACACGCGAGCCTGGAGAGGAGAACACCCACGTCCTGGACCTGGTCACGGCACATAACCGGACCTCGGTGGCCAGGATCGAACTGCGGCTGCGACCGGCGGTCGGGCTACAGCAGGTGCTCGACGCCTGCCGGCGCCACAAGGTGCGGGTTGAGCTCGGAGGCGAGCTGACCCCCGGCGCCACCGCGCTGGCCGGGCGGTGCCGGATCGGCCTGCGCGTTGGCGACCCAGTGCAGCGTATCCGTGACCTGCAATCGGACGGGGCGATCATTGCCGTGCTGAGCGACAGCGCTCATGCTGCTCACGCGTTTGCCGAAGGCGATCTCGCGATCGCGCTGAGCTCGGGCCGCAGCGGACGCTTTGCCGCCCGCGCCGATCTGCTGGCACCAGACCTGTCGAGCGTTGCCGCGGTCATCGAAGCCGGGGTCAAACGTGACGCCGCGGTTCGAGACTCGGTGCTCGCCTCGACCCTCTCCAACGTGGCGGGGGGTGCCTGGGGTCTTGGCGGAAACCCGAGATTCGAGCGCGCGTCGCAGGCAACGTACGTCGCGGCGCTTGCGGCGATCGGCGCCGGTTATCTCCGGCTGCGAGGTGGCTCGCTGGCAAGATCGGTCAGCGAGCGACTCGCCGATCCGAAGCCCGAGCGCTTCGGGCGCCAATCGGTGGACGCCACCCTCGCCGCGCTCCACAGCACCGGGGAGGGCCTCACCAGCGCCGCGGCACAGGCCCGTTGGCGTCCCGTGGCCGACGGCCCGCCGCGAGGCCCGCTCCTGGGCGCCGTTCTTGATCAGCTCAACTCCCCGCTGACCGGGATTTTGGCCGCGGGCGCTGCCATCTCGTTGGCGCTCGGCGAGGTAGGAGACGTCGTCATGATCGGCGCGGTGATTCTCGTCAACACCGCGGTGGGCGCCTGGCAGGAGCGACAAGCGGGCCGCGCCGCGGAAGCCCTCCAGCGGATGAGCGCCCGGACCGCGACGGTCCTGCGTGATGGCGAGCGCACGGTGATCGACGCTGACCAGCTCGTCTCCGGCGATGTGATCCTGCTCGCCGCAGGTGACCGGATCCCAGCGGACGCCCGGCTAATCGCTGCCGACGATCTTGAGGTCGACGAGGCGGCACTGACCGGGGAGTCGGTGCCGGTTCCGAAGGCGGCCGATGGTGGCACGGAGGCGAGCCGAGTGGTGCTCGAGGGAAGCGACGTGATGGTCGGAACCGCCCGCGCAGTGGTTGTCGCCGTCGGTGGTGGAACTCGTATGGGCGCGACCGCGGCGGCGATCGCGCTCGAGGAGACCCGGGAGAGCCCGCTCGGCCAGCGGCTCAGCCGCATGTTCCGTCAGGGTCTGCCGTTGATCGTTGGTGGCGGATTGCTCGTAACGGTTGCGGGTCTGATTTGGGGCCGGCCGTTCGTTCCGCAGCTGGCGCTCGGGGCCAGCATCGCCGTTGGCGCCGTGCCGGAGGGCCTTCCGTTGCTGGCGGGCGTGGGTCAGGCGGCGGTGGCACGGCGCCTGGCATCGAGAGGTGCGCTTGTGCGGCGGCTGGCCGCGGTCGAGGCGCTCGGCCGGGTCGACGTCGCCTGCGCAGATAAGACCGGCACGCTGACCGAGGGACGCCAGGCCCTGACGGCGATCGCCGCGTACGAGGGTGACCCGCAGCCGCCTGAGAAGCTGGGAGATGGTCTGCGCGAAATCCTCGAGGCAGCGGCCCTCGCGAGCCCGCACCCCGACGCGCCCTCCCTCGGTTCTCATCCGACCGACGTGGCGGTGATCGAGGGCGCTGAGCGGGCGGGAGTGACCGCAATGCGCGAGGCCGAACGCGATGACGAGGAGCCATTTGAACCCTCGCGGGGGTTTCACGCCACTCGCACCGAGGGGCGGGTGGTGGTCAAAGGCGCGGCCGAGGTGCTCGTTCCCCGCTGCACCCGCGTGCGCCGCCACGGGTCGTCCGAGCCATTGCGCCGAGCGGATCGGGAGCGGCTCCTGCGGCGCGCCGACTCGCTCTCGGCACAAGGCCTGCGCGTCCTGATGGTCGCCGAGGGTCCAGCTGACACGTCCCTCGAAGACCCCGGCCATTTGGTCGCGTTGGGGTATCTGGGGATCAGCGATCCGTTACGCGCCGATGTGCCGGCAGCGGTCGCCCGATGCGAGGCCGCAGGCGTGAGGGTCGTGATGCTAACCGGCGATCATCCCGCGACCGCGCGCGCGATCGCGAACCAGGCGGGGCTACTGCAAAATGGAGCGGCTGTGCTGACGGGCGCCGAGCTGGCGGAGCTCGACGACGAGGAGCTCGACCGCCGCCTCGAGCAGTCGAGAGTGATCGCCCGCATATCTCCGCTTGACAAGCTCCGGATCGTGGAGGCACTGCAGCGCAGCGGTCACGTCGTAGCGATGACCGGCGATGGCGTCAACGACGCCCCGGCCTTGAGGCTGGCCGACGTCGGCATGGCGATGGGAACGGGAGGCACGGACGTCGCCCGTGAGGCGGCCGATGTCGTGCTCACCCACGATGACTTCTCTACCCTGGTCGAGACCCTCGTTGAGGGCCGCAGCTTCTGGCACAACATTCGACGCTCGCTCGCGCTCCTGCTCGGCGGCAACGTCGGCGAGCTCGGCCTCATGATCGCCGCCAGCGTGACCGGGTTATCAGCGCCACTCACCACCAGACAGGTGCTCGCGGTCAACCTGGTGACCGACGTCCTTCCCGCGCTGGCCGTCGCCGTCCAGCAGCCCGAGCACCGCGATCTCGCCGGCCTTGCCCGCGAGGGCACCGCGGCGCTGGACGCACCGCTGCGGCACGACATCTTCCGGCGCGGGTTCGCTACCGCTGCTCCCAGTCTCGGTGCCTTCTTGCTGGCATCCCGCCGCGGGGAACCCACGCGGTCGCGAGCGGTCGCGTTCACGAGCGTCGTCAGCGCTCAGCTTGCCCAAACGCTCGAAGTGGGACGAGCGGAGGGGCGGCTGAGCCACGAGGTGGTGGGCGCGGTCGGTGCCTCAGCCGCCTTCGTGGCCATCGCGCTCGTGTTCGCGCCGCTGCAGGGTTTTCTTGGCCTCGCCGTGCCCACCCCGTACGGGCTCATGCTGTGCGCAGGCGCAACGGCCGCATCGCTGGCGATCAGCCGTGGGGTTGGCGCCAACGGCCTCATCGCAACCACAACCACCTAAGGGAGATCAAGATGGCAGACAGGAGTCAGCAAGGAGCCGCCGCCGGCGAGTCGGCGGGACGAACGATTGGTGGAGCCCTCGGCGGCGTCACCGAGTTCGCCGTCAAGGCGGCGGCGCGTACGCGCGAGGAGGTCGAGGACGTATTCGCCGACGCCAAAGCCGTCGCCGACAGCGACGCCAGTGGGGTCACCGGCCGCGACGCGGCGACGTATATGGGACTGGCCGCGACCGCTGCGCTTGGGGTGGTCGAGTGGCCAGTGGCGGCGGCCCTCGGCGTCGGCTACACCGTTCTGCGCCGGGCGCGCTACCAGACTCGGTCAAGCTAGCTCGGTCAATCGTCCAGATCGCGCAAGTTTGCCCTGGCGTGCCGGAGTTGGCACGACGGCGGCCCATGACCCCGTCGACGATGCCCGAGGAGAAGGTCGAGAGCTTTGGGCAGCAGTGCCCTTGGACCGGCGCTGAGAAACGCCGCGTACGGGCCGAGCTCCGGTTAGTGATTGAACGGCAGCTGGAAGACCATCATCGGGAGCCCGAAGCGCTGCTGAATGTCCTCCAGCAGGTCCCAGTGACCGAGATCAGGCCTTGAACCGGCCAGCGCGCGGATTTTCGAGCTCCACGCAGGTGCTGGTGGCCGGCGGGGGACCGGTGGGGCTGGCGGCGACGATAGAGCTGGTCAGGCGGGGTGTTGACTGCCTGGTGATCGAGCCTCGTCAGGAGGTGTCACACGCCCGTCCCCGGTGCAAGACGATCAACGTGCGTTCGATGGAGCACCTTCGGCGGTGGGGACTCGCGGAGCGGCTTCGTCAGCGCGTTCCGCTGCCTGTCACCTGGTCCAAGGACGTCGTCTTTTGCACCTCGCTCACCGGTTATGAGCTCTCGCGCTTCAGTGGCGTGCTCGGACTCGTCGCTGAAGGGGACCGGTTTCCGGAGCTCGGGCAGCAGGCGCCGCAGTACGTGCTCGAGGAGCTTTTGCGAGATGTCCTTGAGGAACTGGCGCCCGGCTCGCTGCTCACCGGCAGCCGAGTTGTGGGGGTGGAGCATAACGACCGCGAGGCGCGGGCCACGATCACGAATGAGGCGGGCGAATCGGCCACGATCAGCGCCGACTTCGTGCTCGGTTGCGATGGCCCGCGCAGCACGGTCCGCGAGGCGATTGGCTCGGCCTATGTCGGTGAGCGGGCGCTGCGACCGAACTTCGGAATGGTCTTTCGGGCCCGTGACCTGCTGGACCGCTGCGTGCACGGGGGCGCTGTCCAATACTGGGTGGTGAATCGGTCCACCCCTGCCGTGATGGGACCGCTCGATCTGCACGGTACGTGGTGGATCATCGCCTTCAACGTGGATCGCGATACGGGTGAGCGACATGCTTTGCGACTCATTGAAGGAGCCGTGGGAGCTCCAGTCGATGCCACCGTCCTCTCGAATGACCCGTGGACTGCGCGCATGCAGCTTGTCGACCGCGTGCGTAGCGGCCGCGTGGTCCTGGCTGGCGACGCCGCTCATCTCAACCCGCCCTTTGGTGGTCACGGGCTGAACACCGGGCTGGGGGACGCAGTGGATCTGGGCTGGAAGCTCGCGGCGGTGATAGACGGCTGGGGTGGGCCTCTGCTGCTCGACAGTTATGACGCGGAACGTCGCCCCATCCAGGCTGCGGTGATCGAGGCCGCGGTGGCGAACATGAGGGTTCTGTCCACCGAGCTATTCGCCGACCAGATCGATGCCCCTGGCAAGGAAGGGGACAGGGTGCGCTCGCTGGCCCACGCCAACATCCAGGCGAGCAAGCACGCTGAGTTCCATGCCCTGGACCTGGTGCTCGACCTGGGCTGCGAAGCCTCGCCGGTCGTGGCGGCCAACAGCGCGACCCAGCCAGGATCAGAAGGGGTTCGTCCCGGCGCCCGCCTGCCGCATCGTTGGCTCTCGCTAGGCCGGTCGCTTTATGACGAGCTCGGGGAAGGGATGACGCTGCTGGTCCTCGCCGACGGCCGCGAGCGTGACGTGACTGCGATCGCCGGGGCGGCCGACGATGCGAGGGTGCCGCTGAGGGTTCTCGACCTGAGCGAGCGGCGACCGCGCGGCTACGGCGCCGATCTCGTCCTGGTGCGGCCCGACCAGCACATCGCCTGGTGCGCCAACCATGCCCCGGGCGATGCGCACACCCTTATCGACCGCATCCGCGGGGCTGCGGGCTGATCCTGCGCGGATCATGAAGTTGATTGCTACCCCGCGCGCGACGACGTAACGATCATCGATTATGCTGTGATCGATTCTATGGGAGGAGGATGATAATGGCCGGGTTCGAGGCTCGCGATAGAGCCGACATCTTCGTGGCCCACGATTTTCCCGAGCAGGAGATTGACTTGGGCGAGATTCGAATGAACTACGCCGCTGCGGGCGATGCCGAGCGGCCGGCCCTCCTGCTCATCCCGGCCCAGATCCAATCGTGGTGGGCATACGAGAAGGCGATGGCGCTTCTGCAGGAACACTTCCAAGTGTTCGCCGTCGATCTGCGCGGTCAGGGCCGTTCGACCCAGACCCCGGGTCGATACACCCTGGACAACATGGGCAACGACTTGGTCCGCTTTATCGACGAGGTCATCGGCCGGCCGACGATTGTCAGCGGCAACTCCTCCGGAGGTGTGCTTGCCGCGTGGCTGGCGGCGTACGCCAAGCCCGCGCAGCTCCGCGGAGCGGTGTGCGAGGACCCGCCCCTGTTCGCTTCGGAGACCAACCCGGCGTGCGGGCATTCGATCCGTCAGTCCCTCGGCCCGATGTTCGCGCTGGCGAACAAATGGCTCGGCGATCAATGGTCGATTGGGGATTGGCAGGGCATGCAGGCCGCCGCGCTCAAGGAGGTTCCGATGTACGTATTGGGCGCTCTGATTCGTATGCGGATCGCCGAGCCCCCTGATCCGGCTGGTCCCGGTGATCCACCGCAGCACTTTCGCGAGTATGACCCCGAGTGGGCACGGTCGTTCTGGACCGGCGCGGCAAGCGCGAGCTGCGATCACGAGAAAATGCTCGCCGGCGCCAAGGTTCCCGTCCTGATCACGCACCACTACCGCGAGATCGATCCCGGTACCGGAGCCCTCATGGGGGCGGTCTCCGATCAGCAGGTGGCCCGCGCGCGGCAGCTGATCACCGAGGCAGGGCAGCCGTGCACGGTGGTCGACCTGCCCGACATGGCTCACGCCATGCATCAGCACGATCCCGAGCGGTTCACCAGGACCGTCCGCGAATGGGCGGCCGAGCTCGACCGGGGCGCACGCTGATGAGGCTCGCCAATCACGCCGGTCGACTCGTCCTGCTCGACGCCGACGCCGACGCCGACGGTGGGCTACACGGTTCCGGCGGCATCGATGTCCATCGCGCGAGCGGGGGAACTATCCCCGCCGAGCCTGAGCTGGCCTATGAGCACTGGGATAAGGTCCTACAACTCGCCGGCGATCCGCCCGACACAGCGCGCGTGACGATCGACCGTGATCGCCTCGGCTCGCCGTCGCCTCAGCCGCGGCAGGTCTTTGGGATCGGGGTCAACTATGCCGACCACGGCGCCGAGGCAGCAATGGCGGTCCCCGAGGTGCCTCTCGTCTTCACGAAGCTCTCGACCGCGGTCACCGGGCCCTATGGCTCGATCGCGCTCACGACCGACACGGTTGATTGGGAGGTCGAGATCGCGGTCGTCATCGGCCGTCACGCCCGGGATGTCGCCCGCTCTGCGGCCTGGGATTTCGTGGCCGGCGTCACGGCCGGTCAGGACTTATCCGACCGCGAGATCCAGTGGCGACCGGAAACGACCCCTCAGTTCGGCTTGGGAAAGTCGCTTGCCGGCTTCGCTCCTCTGGGACCGGTACTGGTCACTCCTGACGAGTATTCGGATCCCGATGACATCGAGCTGGCATGCCTTCTCAACGGAGAGGAGGTCCAGCGCAGCAGCAGCGCGCAGATGCTGCTGTCAGTCCCAGAGATCATCTCCTACCTCAGCGGAATCCTCACACTGCTTCCGGGCGATGTGATCTTCACGGGCACGCCCGCCGGAATCGGGATGACACGTAACCCGCCGCGATACTTGAAAGCTGGCGACAGTTTGGAAAGCTTCGTGGCGCGAGCCGGCAGCATGGCGCACACGTTCACGTCGGTGTGAGCGACTCAACAGGCCGAGCATTGAGGACGCCTTCACCGCACACCGCCCAACGGTTGACGGTACGACTCGACAGCTAACCGGAATCCATTTCAGGAGAGACAGCATGTCCACCACCGCCAATCCCGTTCTTCACCACGTAACGCTCAAGACCACCCGGCAGCAGGAGATGGCGGACTGGTACGGCACGGTGGTCGGCATGAAGCCTAACCATTACGGGCCCTTCGGGGCCTGGCTGACCAACGACTCGGCCAACCATCGCATCGCGCTGCTCGTGGCTCCCGGGCTCGAGGATGACCCCGGCAAGATCGCCCACACTGGGATGCATCACCTGGCCTTCGAGTATCCGGACATCGACGGCCTGTTCTCCACCTACGAGCGTCTCAGGACGGAGGGCATCACTCCGCACGCGGGCCTGGATCACGGCCTGACGACGTCGTTCTACTACGTTGATCCGGACGGGAACAGCGTGGAGCTCCAGGTCGACAACTTCGGAGACTGGGAGGCATCGAGTGGGTGGATGCGTACCGCACCGGAGTTCCAAACCAATCCAATCGGCGTCCACACCGATCCGCAACTCCTGTTCGAGGCGTGGAAGGCGGGCGCCGATGCCGCCGAGCTGCATCGGCGAAGCTTCGCCGGCGAGTTCGATCCGGGGACGCCGCTAGACCTGCGGCTGCCCCCTGAGGCCGACGACACCAAGGCCGAGGCGATCTGACTACCGATGAGCTAGGCGGTTGCGGCGGTCAGGCCCGCTCCCTGGAGGCTCGGCGATCGTTTGCTGGAGGCTCTTGACGACCTCCCGCTCATTGCTCTCCAGGTGTTCGGTAAGGGCTACGGCCATCGCCGAGGCATCTCGGGCTCGAGCGGCGTCGAGGAGGGGCCGGTGACGGTCGTAGGGGGAGCGGGTGAACAGCACATCGGTTTCGATGTAGACGATTCGCAGGTAGCGCTCGACCGCCTGCCAAAGCTCGGTGATCATCCGTTCGGTTCGAGGTGAGAGGACCGGCACGAGCAACGCACGGTGAAACGCGTTGTGGCTGTTCCAAAAGGCGTCGGAGTCGATGGCTTCGTTGCTCATCGCCCTCAGTTCGCTCTCGAGCCGGGCAAGGTGCTCCTCAGTGAGATCAGGAGCTGCGCGAGCGGCGGCATCGACCTCGATCAGCCTGCGCAGGCGGTAGATCTCCTCCAGGTCCTCGAGCTCCAGCGGCGCCACGATCGCGGTGCGGGCCGGACGTAGCACCACCAGGCCCTGACCCGAGAGGCGCTGCAGAGCCTCGCGCACTGGGCTGTGACTGACGCCCAGGTCGGTGGCGAGATCGCTGATCGAGAGCGCTTCTCCGGGAAGCAGCCTTCCCTCCAGGATGGCTCGGCGAACGGCATGACTCACGCGATCGACCAGCGACTGCGTCTCGGGTGAGATGGGAGCAATACCGGTTTTGGTCGTCATGCCGTGCTTTCGTCTTGGGGGTGAGCCGTCGAGTGATAAGGCAGCGACCGGTCCATGGTCGATGATAGATCACATAAGGGCAGCCAAAACAAGCGCGAATCGTCCGCGCAGCCCTGGATCTACTCCCGTGACCGACATCCACATGCCATCCCTTCCGGACGCGGTGGAGGAACGAACTATCCTCACCTGGCTGAGGGCCCCCGGGGACCGGGTTGGGCAGGGACGAGCTCGTTGAGATCGAGACCGGCAACGCGACCAAGACCTACGAATCAGCCATGAAAGCGATCCTGGAAATTGTGGCCAAGAGAGGGAGCCCCGTGACTGAGGCCCTGAAGGCTGCGGGCCAGCGCCCGAAGCGCGGCACGATGTCGACTTCCGCGTCCGCGGCGCGGGAGGCGGATCTGGGCTGAAACCAGATGCACGCAGCTGTCCTGGAAGCCTTCGGCGCCCCGGTCGCGGGGGAGTTTCGCGATCCGCGGCCGATGCCCGGCGCCACCGTGCTCACCGTCTCAGCCGCGGCGGTCAACCACGTCGATCTCCTGAAGGCTTCGGGTCGTTTTTACACCGGACCGCCGCCTCTGCCATCGGTCGTGGGCAGCGACGGAGTAGGGCGTCATGAGGATGGGGGCCTGGTCTATTTCGACGCGCCCTTAGCGCCGTTCGGCTCGATGGCGGATCGAACCCTGGTCGACAGTGAATCTCTGATTCGCGTCCCCGACGGCGTCGATCCGGTAACTGCGGCGGCGCTGGGCAATGCGGGACTCGCGGCGCACACGGGCCTGCAGTGGCGCGCTGGGCTGCAGCCTGGCGAAACGGTTGTCGTTCTGGGAGCTACGGGGGTGGTGGGCCGTCTCGCTGTTCAGGTCGCTCGCTTGTTGGATGCCGGTCGCATCGTCGCCGTCGGGCGGGACTCCGAAGGGTTGTCGCGGGCAGCCCAGTTGGGCGCGCACGACACGGTGCAACTCGGCACGGTCGAGGACCTTCCTGGTGCGCTGGCTGGTGCCGATGTGATCTTTGACCTGCTTTGGGGCGATGTGGCTCTGGCTGCCCTTGCCCGGGCCGCTGGGGGCGTTCGCCTCATCCAGATCGGTCAGCTCGCCGCCGTCGAGGCTCGAGTTGCTGCCCCGCTAGTGCGCAGTCGCGCCGCCGACATCCGCGGCCATGCGGTCTTTCACGCCCCCAATGACGTGCGTGCTGCCGCTTACAAGCAGCTTGGGCAAGCGGTGGTCTCCGGCCGCCTCGAGGTTGAGGTGGTGACTGTGCCGCTCGCCCAGGTCGACCTGGCGTGGAAGCGTCAGGTCGCCGGAACGCGTGGCGTCAAGCAGGTCGTGGTCCCCTAACGGGTCGCTCTGTCAGTGTCATCCCGAGACGAGCGCTGCCTCTCGATTCGTCTTGCTGGGACATTGTCAGCGCGAAGGGGTGGGTCTAGCTTGTACGTGAGAGAGCGAGTTCGAGGAGAGCCGGATGAGCGAAGTGGTGTTCGTGGATTTGAGCGTCCCGATCCAGGAGCCGCGGGAGGGAGAGCTCGAGGGCGAGCTGGCGAAGGCCCTGGCGGCGAGGATCGATTATGAGGATCACACGCAGTCGTTGCCGATCGTCACGCGTATCTTTGGCTGCACGCCGGAGGATCTGCCCAGCGGGCTGGGGTGGGGAAACGAGATGGTTTCGTTGGCCACGCACGCGGGGACACACATGGATGCGCCGTGGCACTACTTTCCGACGTGTGCCGGGGAGCCGGCCAAGCGAATCGACGAGGTGCCGCTGGAGGACTGCTTTGGCGAGGGGGTGGTGCTGGATCTGCTGGGGCACGAGGCGGGTGAGAGGGTCGATCAGGAGGCCGTGCAGGCGGCTGTGGATGCTGTGGGGGGTCTGCGTGCGCGTGACATCGTGCTGTTGCACTTCGGCTATGACAAGTCGTTTGGGACGGCCGAGTACTGGAACCGGTATCCCGGGCTGACCGCGGACGCGACGCGGTGGATCATCGAGCAGGGGGTGAAGGTGATCGGCACCGATGCGGTCGGTTTTGATCGCGACTTCCCTTCGATCGCCGCCGATTTCGCTGCCGATCACGACGCGTCGAAGCTATGGGAGGCACATCGCGTCGGGATGACCCATGAGTACTTTCAGATCGAGAAGCTGACCAATCTCGATCGGCTGCCGTCTCGGGGGTTTAAGGTGGCGTGCTTCCCGGTGAAGATCGCTCGGGCGAGCGCGGCTTGGGTGCGGCCGGTGGCGATGATTGGGCTTTAGTGCGGACGGTGGCGACGGGGCGGAGCTTGAGTGCCCTGGTGAGGGATCCGCCGGGTCTGGTGTTCGACGGTCCGAGGGGTGTGACGAGGTTTTCGGGGCGGGAGGTGCGCGAGCGGGCGGAGGCGGCTGCGGGGGCGCTGGCGGCGGCCGGAATCGGGCCATGCGACCGGGTTCATTTGCACTTGGGCAACTGTCCCGAGTTCTTGTTTGCCTGGTTTGCGTGCGCGGGCTTGGGCGCGGTGATGGTGCCGACGAATCCGGTTTCGACGGCGGATGAGCTGCGCTACGTGCTCGAGCATTCAGATGCGCGGATCACCGTCGCGCAGCCCGAGACCGCCGACACTGCCCGGGCTGCGGGCGCGACACTGCTGGAGAGCCTGGACGGTGAGCGCCGCGGGCTTGAGCACCACACGGGCGACCTGGCGCTGCTTTATACCTCGGGGACCACGGCGCGCCCCAAGGCGGTGCGGGTGACGCATGCCAACTATGTGTATGCGGGCGAGGTTGTGGCAGGTCATTTGCGGGTGACAAAGGCAGACCGGGTGTTTACCGCGCTGCCGTTGTTTCACGGCAACGCGCAGTACTACACGACGATGGCGGCGCTCACCGCCCGGGCGACGATGATCCTCGCCCATCGGTTTAGCGCCTCTGGCTGGGTGGCGCAGGCCGCTCGTCACCGGGCGACGGTGGGCAGCTTGTTCGCCGCTCCGATCCGGATGATCCTGGCCAGCGACTGGCCGCGAGTGGCGCACTGCCTGCGCGTGGTCCTGTTTGCCCAGAACCTGACCGAGGGGCAGTTCGCTCACTGGCAGGAGCGCGTGGGGGCGCCGCTGCTGCAGCTGTACGGCATGACCGAGACCGTGGGGCCACCGCTGATGAACCCGCTATGCGGCGAGCGCCGGCCGCAGTCGCTGGGTCGACCGACTCTCGGCTATGCGTGTAGCGTCGCGGACGACGGCGAGCTGTTGGTCGCAGGCGTTCCGGGCGAGACGCTGACGGCCGGGTATCTGGGAGACCGCGCGCCCATCGATGACGGTTGGCTGCGGACAGGCGACGTCGTCCGTGTCGACGCCGATGGGTGGTTTTACTTCGTGGACCGGAGCAAGGACATGCTCAAGCGGGCGGGGGAGAACATCGCGGCAAGTGAGGTCGAGGCGGTGCTCGCGGACCATCCGCGGGTCCACGACGTCGCCGTGCGCGGCCTCCCACACCCGGTGTATGACGAGCAGGTGGCCGCGTTCGTGGTCGCGCCGGGCGCCGATCCCGAGGAGCTCAGGGCGTGGTGCGCCGAGCGCCTAATGGCTTTCAAGGTTCCGACTTACATCGAGCTGCGCGACGAGCTTCCCCGAACCGCCGTGGGAAAGATCCAAAAGCACCTTCTGACTCCAACCCCGAAGGAGAAGCCATGACGGACATCCTCACCACTCACGTCGGCAGCCTGCCTCGCCCTGACGACTTGACCCAGCTGATGTACGTCCACCAGGAGGGCGCGGGGTCCAACGACGAGCTCGATGCCGCGGTCGCGGATGCCGTCCGGGAGGCCGTCGCGATGCAGCTGCGCGCCGGCGTCGATGTCGTCTCCGACGGCGAAATGGGCAAGGCCGGCTTTGTCAACTACGTCAACGAGCGGCTGACCGGTTTCGGCGGCCAGGCGGCGCCGTGGGTGATCTCCGATCTGACCGACGCGCCGGAGCTCCTGATGCAGCAGTACGGCGGCGAGGCTGGCGCCCACATCATGCCCGCCAATTGTCAGGGCGAGGTCAGCTACATCGGGCACGCCTACTTGCAGCGCGACATCGCCAACCTCAAGGCGGCGCTCGGCGACCATGATGCCGCCTTCATGCCGGCGGCATCGCCCGGGGTGATTGCCGTCTGCTCGCCGAACGAGCACTATCCCGACTACGACGCCTATATCGACGCACTGGCCGATGCGATGGCCGAGGAGTACCGCGCAATCGTCGACGCTGGTCTGCTGCTGCAGCTTGACTGCCCGGATATACCGATGGCCGCGCACACGGAGTTCTGGTGCAAGGAAGAGGTGCAGCGGCGGGGGCTAGGAGGATTTGCCGAGCGCAATGTGGCAGCCATCGACCGCGCGCTGGAGGGGATCGACCCTCGGCGAGTGCGCCTGCACATGTGCTGGGGTAACTATGAGGGCCCGCACCATCTCGACGCGCCGCTCTCTGAGCTGATCGAGCCGGTCCTGGCCGGCACCCCGGCGATGATCTCGTTTGAGGCCGCCAATCCCCGCCACGAGCATGAGTGGGAGCAGTTTGAGTCGCTGCGGCTGCCCGACGACAAGGTGATCCTTCCCGGAGTGATCGACACCCTGACCAACTTCGTCGAGCACCCGCGCCTCGTCGCTCAGCGCCTCGAGCGCTACGCCCGGTTAGTTGGACCCGAGCGCGTCATCGCTAGCACCGACTGCGGCTTCGGGACCTTTGTCGGGTTTGGGCAAGTCGGGGCGCGGGTCGCCGAGATGAAGCTTCGGGCACTGGTGCAGGGCGCTTCCCAGGTGCGGGTCTGATGCGGCTGGTCACCTTTGAGGTGCCCGGCCCGCTCGGCCCAGTCCGGCGCACCGGTGCGCTATCGGGCGAGGCGGTGATCGACCTAAGTCTGGCCCGCGCCGCCGCCCTCGGCGGCCGTCCCCGGGCGCGTGCGATCGCTGCCGCCGAGGTTCCGTCTGACATGCTCGAGTTGCTGCGTGGTGGCGAGTGGGCTCTTCAGGCTGCGCGCGGGGCGGTCGAGCACGTCGAACAAGGTGGGATCGAAGAGCTCGAGGGGGCGCGGGTCCGTCACTCCGGAGTGCGCCTGCTCGCCCCGCTGCCGCGGCCCAGTAGTCTGCGCGACTATCTCGTAGTGGAAGAGCACATGCAGGGCGCGGTGGACGCCGGCGTGGTTGCCGCGATCCCTGAGGAGTGGTATGAGCTGCCCGCGCACTACAAAGGCAACGTCGACGCCATCTACGGGCCCGAGGATGAGATTCCGTGGCCGGCATACACCGAACGGCTCGACTACGAGCTTGAGATCTGCGCAGTTATCGGCAGCACCGGTCGGCGCGTCGCGGCGGCCGACGCGACAGCGATGATCGCGGGCTATACGATCTACAACGATTGGAGCGCGCGTGATATCCAGGCGCGAGAGATGCGAGTCGGCATCGGGCCGGGCATCGGTAAGGACTTCGCCAGCTCGATCGGGCCGTGCATCGCCACTCCCGACGAGTTTGACCGCGATACCGCACAGCTTTCTGCCCGCGTGGACGGCGAGACGTGGTCGACCGGAGCGCTCGGCACGATGCATTTCTCGTTTGAGCAGATCATCGAGTACACCAGCCAAGAGCAGACGCTGCAGCCCGGAGATCTGCTCGGCAGCGGCACCGTTGGCAAGGGCTGCGGGCTGGAGCTAGGACGCTGGCTGGGCGAGGGTGCCACCGTCGAGCTCGAGGCCGAAGGGATCGGCGTCCTGCGCAACCGGGTCGGGCATCGCCGGTGACCGTCGAGCACATGTGGGCGGCGGGAGCGGCTCGCACCGGTGACTGGGGGCCAGTGCACTGCTAACGCCCGCGCTCATCGAGATCGCCACCCAGATGCACGCCGAGGAATTCAAATGCGCAAGCGGTGCTGTCGCTGATCGTCGACCGTGCCGGCGACCTGCTCGGCGCCGACCTGTCGTGACGAGCGTCGACTGAAAACGATCACGTCCGGGTAGATCACATAGCCTTGAGCAGGATCGCGCCAGCATCCCCCTCATCCGGCGAGCGGACCTGCCGCCTGTAGGCCGGGTGCGTTGAAGGCGCGTCTGGGTTCCCGGGTCAGGATCTGGCGGGCTCGGGAGCGGGCGCCACGGGCCGGAGTCGGAGCGCGCGTGCCAGCCGTTCGGGCATCCACCAGTTCAAGTGGCCCATGATCGCCACGAGCGCGGGGACGAGCAGCGTGCGCACCACCAAAACGTCGACGAGCATGCCGACGGCGAGACCCGAGGCGATCATCCGCACGACGATGTCGGGGTTGGTCGTCAGGGAGACGAAAGAGACCGCGAGGATCAGGGCGGCGCAGGTCACGAGTCGGCCGGTGCGGGCCAGCGCGCCGATGATCGCGCCTGGGGTCGAACCGGTGCGGTTGTATTCCTCGCGCAGCCGCGACAGGATGAATACTTCATAGTCCATCGAGAGCCCGAAGAGGAAGGCGAACATCACGATCGGGATCCAGTTGCGGATCGACCCGGTGGCCGGGACGCCGTAGATGAGCTTGGAGCCGTGTCCGTTTTGCCAGAACAGGACCAGAAAGCCGAACGAGGCGCCGAGCGAGATCAGGTTCACCACGACAGCCTTGAGCGCCAGCACGGCCGATCTCAGTGTCCTGGCCAGTAGTAGGAACGTCACCAGCGCGATGAGGGCCAGCATCAACGGGAAGTTCCCGTAGATCGGGTGGTTGAAGTCGATGTTCTGCGCGGTGTTCCCGCCGACCTCGACTGCGCCGGGCACAGCCGCCAACGCTGACCGCAGGCGAGTCACGGTGTTCGTCCCAGCGGTCGTGTTGCCTTCGGCTGTCGGAATGACGCTGACGAGCGACTCCTGTCCACGGCGAAACGAGCTGGTGGCTGGGGCCAGGACCGTGTACACCCCCGGCGTAGCCGCCGCGAGCGACCGCCGCTCGCTGAGCTTTCGTGGCGCCGCCGTGCGTGAGCAGCTGGATGGGGAAAACCACAGCGCTGGGCACTCCGAGATCGCGCTCGAGCGACTGCAGGGTTCTGGCTGCCTGCCCGTGTCCGCCCAGCGAGTTGGCGCGCGGTTGGCCGGTGTTCATCGACAGCGCTGGGATGGCCAGGCCGAGCACGATCGCCGCGCCGAGCAGCGCGGCGATCCACCGCTGGCTGACGACGAGCCTGCCCCACCGCTCCCACCCGTGGCTGAAGGTGGTCGAGCCAACGTTGAGGCGGTGGCGGTCGAGCGCCGGCCCCCAGGCGGCGAGCAGGACCGGCAGCAGCGTCACCGCACATGTGACCGCCACGAGCGGGATGACCATGCTGCCAGCACCGATGCTGCGCAGGAACGGGACCGGTATGACCAGGAGCGAGACCAGGCCGAGGGCCACGGTCGCGGCACTCAGGACGACCGCGCGCCCGGCGGTCGGCGCAGCAGCGACGATCGCCTCCTCGTTAGTGCGTCCTGCGTCGCACTCCTCCCGCCACCGGGTGACGAGAAGCAGCGAATAGTCGATTGCCACGCCGAGGCCCAGGAAGGCGACCAGATACTCGACGAGGAAGTTGACCGTCGCCACCTGTTCGAGGCCGAGCACGAGCAGGAAGCTGCCGAGGATGGTGGGCAGCGCGATCAACAGTGGCACGACCGCGATCGCCGAGCCGTACACGAACAGCAAGATGGCAAGCGCGCCGGCCGCTCCGATCAGGGTCTCGACGAGCACGCTGGGCGATCCCCCGCCTCCGCCGCCAGTGCTTTGGATCTGCTCAAAACCCGTCACCTTCACCTGTGATCCAGCGGGAGCGGCCGCACGCAGCGCACCAGGGATTCGATCTATGACCCCGGACCCCAGCGGCACGTCAGGGTTGGGCATGTTGATCAGCGCCCAAGTCGTCCGCCCGTCGCGCGAGATCAGCTTGGTGTTGTGCGTGTTCGCATAGTCGGCGACGGCCAGGTGGCCCGCCCGGTTGGCAGCCGTGAACGTGCGAGCCGCGGCCCCTGTCCGGCGGACGTTGTCATCGTCTCGCCCGGGGGCAGCGTGAGCACGGCCAGGGTGGGCTGTTCGTTGCCGTCGATCCCGAACCGCTGCAGAATGCCCTGGTTGGCGTTGTATGCCTTGGTTCCAGGGGTGTTCAGGTTGTGCGAGAGGTGGTTGGTGGCCGACGGGGCCGCGAACCCGGCGAGGACCGTGACGGCGATCCACGCGAGCGCGACCAGCCGCTTGTGCCGAAGGACTCCGCGAGTGGTCTTGGTCATGCCGGGCACGCTAGGCGCCGCCACCGCCGCTGTCATCGGCCTGCCGGACGCACTTGCGATCCAACGCGCCGCGTACCTCAGAGTTGGGTCGGGGTCGGCTATGTACTGCTGAAGGAGTAGGCGCCGGCCGTTCTCGCGGCCGATGACTGGCCGCGCGCGGCGGAGTAGCTTTGGCGTATGCGTCAGCGGCGCCTGCTCTCCTGGGACGTCGCGCTCGCCGCGGTCGCGGCGGCGGGACTGATCGTCGAAGGGCAGCTTCGCTCCAGCGGCGGCCTGTCACCCAGCGACTATCTGCTCGCGATCGCCGCAGCGGCACCGCTCGCCTGGCGCTCGCGGGCGCCGTTGGCCGCGCTGGTCGGCGTCGAGCTCGGAGCCGTGCTATGCGCAGCGGCGCTTGACGCGAGTTGGAGCGCAACCGCAATCGTGCTGGTCCAGCTCTTCACCGTCGCGCTCCTAGGCAACCGCAGCCGATCGCTCGTGGTCGGCGCGATCACTGCGATCGCTGTTGTTCTTGCGGTCATCCTGCTCGACGGCCAGGTTGAACTGACCGGTGCCGCGCTCCGCGTCGCGCTCGTGTTCGCCGCGGGGGCGGTGGGCGATACGATCCGCTCGAGGGCGGCGCTGCGCGCGGCGGCGCGCGACCGGGCCGAGCGCGAGCGCCACGCGCACGAGGAAGGGGCCAAGCGGCGGGCGGCCGCGCAGCGCCTGCGGATCGCCCAGGAACTTCACGACACCCTCGCCCACTCGCTCGTCGCAATCAATGTCCGCTCCAGCGTCGCGCTGGATCTTCATGACTCCGAGGACCCAGTGGCAGCGCTCGCGGACGTCAAGCAGGTCTCGGCTAACGCACTGCGCGACCTGCGTGCCACGCTGAGCCTGCTGCGCGAGCAAGATGAGATCGCACCGACGAGCCCGCCGTTCGACCTCGACTCGGTCCCGGGACTGATCGAACATGCCGCGGCGCAGGTCTCCACGCAGAGCTGGACGTTCAGGTCAACGGCGCAGCGGTTCCGTCCACGGTCGGTGCGGCCGCCTACCGGATCGTGCAAGAAGCGTTGACAAACGTGCTCCGCCACGCCGAGGCGACCAACGCAGACGTGCGTGTCCGTCAGCGCGAAGCCACGCTCGACATTGAGATCACCGACGACGGTCAGGCCGACAGCACCGGCACCAGCCCGGGATTGGGCTTGCAGGGCATGGCCGAACGCTCCGCGGCGCTCGGCGGCCACCTCGACGTCGGGCCCCTGCCGGACAGCGGCTGGCGCGTGCACGCTGTGCTCCCCCTCCACATCGCAGACCACCAATGACACCGATCCGCGTGGTTCTCGCCGAAGACCAGCCGATGGTCAGAGCGGGCTTCCGCTCGCTGCTCGCGTCGCGCGCTGACATCGACGTCGTCCGGCGAGGCCGCCAACGGAGCACAAGCGCTCGAGCAAGTCCGCACGCACCGACCCGACGTCGCCGTGATGGATATCCGCATGCCCGAGATGGACGGGCTCGAGGCGACCCGTCGCATCACGACAGACCCGGCGCTAAAGCAGACCCGCGTCGTGGTCCTCACCACGTTCGAACTCGATGAGTACGTCTTTGGAGCGCTCGACGCGGGCGCGAGCGGCTTCCTGCTCAAGGGCGGCGAGCCCGCCGACCTCATCCAAGCTGTCCAAGTGGTCGCCGCGGGCGAGTCTCTGCTCGCCCCCAGCGTCACCCGCAAGCTGATCGAAACCTACGTCTCCCGGCCACAGCCGTCGACGAACATCAACCACGACGGCCTCGAGGAACTCACCACCCGCGAGCGCGAGGTCCTCGACCTCATCGCCCGCGGCCTCACCAACGCCGAAATAGCCCACACGCTCCAGCTGAGCCCGCTCACCGCCAAGACACACGTATCAAGAATCCTGATGAAGCTAGGAGCACGCGACCGCGTCCAACTCGTCGTCATCGCCTACCAATCCGGACTCGTCGACACCTAGCAGGAGCTCACGAAACCCATTCAGCGGCGCTAGCGCCCCAAAGTCGACATCCCCGCTGACCAACCGGGGGTCTATTCCGGGGGTGCCCCGCGACGCCGTGGTGTGGGCGCCGCGCGGCGGGCGGGCAGGGTGGGTAGGTACGACAGCCGGGAGCGCCGGCCGAGCGCGCAGACGCCCGCATTGTCGCCTTGACAGCCATGAGTGGCACGCTTGCCTTTCAGGGCTCGTCTGACGTGAAGCAGCAGTGGCGGTTTGACCGAGGCAGCGTCGTGTCATGTTTCGGGGTTCGTGCACGCGCGAGTGCGACTTTCACGGACCCCAGGAGATTTAGGCGCGCAGAACCACGAGCGCGAAGCCGAGGGTGTCGGCCCCGTGTGGCAGCGCGCGCCGATGTCGGATCCGGCGCGCGTAGGCGAGAGTTTCAGCGGTGCCATGGCGTTCGGCGTTGACAGTGAGCGTTTGCTCGTAGCGTGCCCAATCATCCTTACTCGCCAATGCTTCGTGCACGATCTCATAGCCCGCATCCCTGATCGCGGCGTGCAGACCGTCGAGGTCTGACAACTCCTCGACGGTCGCTCCGCCCAAAGCGGTGAGAAATTCCTCAGACGGTGGTCGCTGCCAGAATCCCTCGCCATACAGAGCGACCCGGCCCAGGGCTTCAATGGCCTTCAGGGCTGCCGGAAAGCCACCGTGCGCGTGCGACGAGCCGACATTGATCACCGCATCAAACGAACCTTCGACCGTTGTGGCATCCCGGACCTCAAAGCGCACGGGCAGTCCATTCGCTCGTTGACGCGCCTCGGCGATCGCATCTGCGTCAAGATCGACGCCAAGCCCGCGCGCTCCGGGGTGTACCCGCACCGTGCGCAGGAGCATCTCACCGCGGCCACAGCCGGTGTCTAAGATCAGCGACTTTGATGGGAGAAGCAGCGCCGCGATCGCCGCGTCGACCGCCGCCTCCGACAGGGGGTTTGCGAATGCCAGACCGGCGTGAGCGATGCGCGAAGCGCTCGAAACGCAGACAAGGTTGCCACATAGCCATTTCCGCTTCATCGCCGACGCGGCCACGAGCTTGACGCCTCTGCTTCGGTTGGCCGGCGCGTCGGAGCAGTTAGCGGGCCAGCCGGTCAAGCCGGTCGCCGTCGTGGCCGGTCGTAATGGTGCAAAGGGGCTGACGCGAAGCTCGAGGTGCTCGAAGAGGTGGCGGGGGTCCTGGGCGATGAAAGATTTCAGGTTGCCGTCATCCGCTTCGGGCGATGATCTCGAGATGTCTATGGGAGGGCAATTGTGATGATCGTGGTCACTGGCGCGACCGGCCGGCTGGGTTTGCAGATCGTCGAGCGACTGCTCGAGCGGGTGTCGGCCGACCAGGTCGGGGTCAGTGTCCGCGACGTCGATCGCGCCGGGGATCTGGCGGCGCGGGGCGTGCGGGTTCGTCGCGGCGACTTCGCTGATCCAAATACGCTTGAGGCGGCGTTTGACGGGGCCTCGCAGGTGCTTGTCGTCTCGGTCGACAGGCTCGGGGAGCAGGCTGTGGCCCAGCACACTGCCGCCATCGATGCCGCCTACGGCGCTGGTGCCCATCGGGTCCTTTACACCAGCCACCAGGCGGCAAGCCCGGCCTCGTCGTTTGCGCCGGCGCGCGACCACGCCGCCACCGAGGCCTACCTGGTCGGCTGCGAGCGGCCGTTTACCTCGCTGCGCAACGGGTTTTACTCCACCAGCCTGGCGTATCTCGTCGCGGGCGCAGCGCAGGCCGGCGAGCTTGTGGCGCCGGCCGATGGCCCGGTGTCCTGGACGACGCCCGCCGACCTTGCCGAGGCGGCCGCCACGATCCTGGCCGCCGACGGTCGCTTCGAGGGCCCGACGCCGCCGCTCACCGCCGGCGACGCGGTCGACCTGCAGGATGTCGCCGCGGTGCTCTCTGAGTTATCAGGCCGCGCGGTCCGCCGCGTCGTCGTCGACGACGAGGCCTACGTCGGGCGTCTCGTGGACCACGGGACGCCCGAACCCGCGGCACGACGATTCCTCGGGATGTTCCACGCCGCTCGTCGCGGCGAGTTCGCGGTCACCGACTCCACGCTCCAGACGCTGATCGGCCGCAAACCGCAGCCCATCCGAGCGGCCCTCAAGGCCACCACGAGCAATTGAGCAACGACCGCCCGACCGTGGCACAACTGCCGCAATATCGCCGCTGCGGCCACGCTGAACGGACTTCTCCTCGTGAACGGGCGGACCCAGATCGGAAGGCGCGGGCTGCCCCTTGCCCCCCGATCTCGGCGACTTGTGAACATGGAACCCTGCGTGTACGCGTTACGGTCGGTGGTCGCGCGCATCGAAGCCCGAAGCCGCACGCGCAGGCATCCGTCATATCCTGGTGGCCCGAGCACCACCGGCCGCTTAGGCGGGGTGGTTGTGTTGCAGATGGGTGAGGGCGCTGTGTGGAGGGGTTTTGAAGTGGTAGAACGCGCCGGGGCCCTTGCCTTTTTTGCCAAAGCCCACGCCGGCCTTTTCCAGTGCTTTGACGATCCCGCCGATGGTGTGGATCGTGTAGGCCTCAAAGCCGACGTTGTTGGGTAGCTTGCCTTGCGCGAAGCGCGCGAGTGCGCGGTGCTCGGCCTCGGTGCCGAGGATCTCGCCGGCGTAGCGAGCCAGCGAATCCTTGCCGGCCCTGGCGAACGCGGTGATCGCGATCAGGTAGGCGTTGACGAACTGGGTCTCGGCGTATTCGATCGTCGCGAAGACGTCCTTGCTTGAGGCAAAGAACGCGTTGGGCGCCCAAAACTTGGTCGTCAGCGGCCGGGCGCCCAGGCAGCGCAGTGTCTTGTAGTGATCTAGCTCGGCGGCATTGGCCGCTTTGAGTACGGGCACGAGGTTGCCGGGGATGCCGATCTTTGACGCGTTCTCGATCAGCCCGGTGAGGTAGGTCGCCGCGAGGGCCTCGGCGGTGACCGCGTCGGTGACGATCTGGCTGATCGTGTTCTTTGACGCCAGCGCGGCGGGATCGGACCGAGGACTCCGAATGCGCCGACCGCGGCGCTGCCGGCGGAGGCGCCGCACAGATCCTGAATTAGCCCCCTATATTCGCTCTGACCAAATGGGCGCGCTCGGCGACATCATCAAAGGCAGACGCCAGGACCTCGGGATGTCACAGGCGGAACTCGCGAGTGCTGCCGGTGTGCACCTGCGCCAGATCCGCCGGTACGAGAGCAATGAGCAACAACCTGTCCTTCCGGTCGCGGTTCGACTGGCGGACGCCCTGGGCATCAGCGTAAGCGAGCTCGCCGGGCTGACAAGCGAACGGATTCGACTCGAAGGCACCTGGTGGGCCGCATGGCAGACGTTCAACGAGCGAGCCGAAGTCGTGGCAACGCAGCCTGTGGGGCTGAGCCAAAATGGCGCTGCGATACAGATCGAGGCGCTTGAACGCAGCTCAGAGAACGAACGCGGCGGCTACCTCTGGCGCGGCGAGCTTCGGCTGTGGGACGGCCAGGTTCTTGTCGGCTACTACGCCGCTGCAGATCGCAATGTGCGATCCAAGGGCACTATGTTCTTCGTGCTTCATCCTCAGGGCGAGTTCGCCGAGGGCCGATGGGTCGGGCTTTCCTACGACGGACCCATCATCACCGGACAAGCCGCGCTCGCACGCACGCAAGAGGAAGTTAAAGCCGTGATGACTCGTCTACTTGACGCCGAGCGATCCCTCACATGACGCCCGAGCACGACCTCTGCGAGGTCGTTATCACGGCGCCTGACGCTAACTGGCTCGGCGCGCTCTGCCGGGAACTCGTTGAGAATCGCCTCGCTTCCTCCGCCCATGTGGTGCAAGATGTGAAGAGCATCTACCGCTGGCAGGGAGCGGTCCACGAAACCGACGAGGCACGAGCCTTCCTACGCTCCCGGACGAGTCTTCTCGAGGCAGTTGTCGCCTACGTCGTCGAGCGTACGACGTACCGAACGTTACGGCTCTTCCGTTCGTCGGTGGCAACCCGGCCTACCTTGACTGGATTCGAGCGGAGACCGCTCCACCTTCGTAGATTGCCGATCGCTCGGCGATTTTGCCGGGAGCCTTCGACCATGGTGCCCTTCGAGAGCTCGTCGCCGAGCATTGGGCCTATGCGCAGCGCGCCTAACGGTTCGAACCGCCGCGGCAAAGCGGCCACCCGTCGACTGGATTGGGGCTCGTCGCGCTGTGCTGCGGTGACGCGTCACGGCCAGACCTTGGCCGGCTGTTGCCCCTGAGCAAGGTTGACCACTGAAACAACGTTGGGCCCCAGCAGCGTGTTTGTTGGAGTTGAGGGTGATCGGTGTAGAGCCGGCAGCTTGAAGGGATCGGTCAGGCCCGCCGCAATTTCAACAGAGCGACCTTGGCTCGGCGTCTCCCTTTCCGCGCAAAGCTGGAAAGCCTACGTCGGCGAAGAGGGTCCGTCGCGCGCTGAAAGGAGGTTCCGGTGACGGCCGGCCCGTGTCTAGCTTGAGTCACGCCCTGACAGGTCCGAATGCGCCGTTGGGCTGGTCTTGGACCTGCGCTTCGGTTCCGCGATCATGAGCGGGGCTGTTGCCCGATAGCGCAATCCGGGTCGCGGGGTCAGACCACTTCCATGCGTAACAGACGGCAGCCGCCGATGTGGCGATCAATATCAGTGAGAAGAACAGATAGGCCAAAGTCGGCGTTCCGACGAATAGCGTCACGATCTGAACCGCGGTCAAGAACGCGCCGGCTGCGATGTTGGCCCGGCGATTTGCCCGGTACCGCAATACACGAGACAGGACGACCATCGAGATCGAAATCTCGATGAGGACGCCGGCTCCGAGTAGGAATGCTTGGGTGTAATGCACCTTCGCGTGGTGGTTAATGAACACGCTGTAGTAGAGCGTGGTGATGTCGATGTAGGCCGCGTTGAACATGTAGAAGATCCAGAGCAACGAGAGCCTCGAACCCATGTCCAAATTTGTTGTGTGCGATGCGGTCATTGTTGGTCTCTTCCGTTCGTCTTGGTTAGGCTCCCGAGCATCTCGACCTCTGTCGTAAAACAACGTACGGTCACGCTCGAGGGGTGGGCGGGCCGAGTGTGGCGATGCCGATGGTGAACAGGCGCGGGAAGCGGGCGCCGATGCTCAGCTGGCTGCGCGCACGTACGTCAGCAGAGCATGTGGCGGCAACCAGCACATCGCCACATGCTCTGCGCGAATGGACTCCGGGGGTCAGTGTTCGACCGCTGGAATGGCGATGGGCGGAACGGGCTCCGGCGGCTCGCCCGGAACGGTCTCCGGCCGCTCGCCGATTCGTGCGACGTCGAGGGCGATCAGGCCGAGGTTCGCACCGGCACCTGCTCCGACGATCGTGGTGATGACCGCCATGAGCCCGGCTGTTGCGTTGAACCCCAGCAGCCCGCCGACGAGGGCGCCCGTCAGCGCGACCCAGATGCCGAGCTTCGCGGCCCTGGCCGGCCGGTCGCGGTTGACCCAGGCCAAGTAGGTGCCGAGGCCGATCGGCGTGCCGATGGAGAGAACAGCCATGAGTTCGCTGTCGAGGGGCACTGTCGGCAAAGCCACCAGCACGATGATCAGGCCGGTGAACCACCCGCCGAGGCCGAGCACCAGCAGGTAGACGGAACGCAGCATTGCGCTCGCCCTGCGCCCGAAGCCGCCGCGCTTGTGCGCCCGGCGCCACATCAGTAGCAGTGACAGGATCATGAGGAGTCCGAGGCCCATCATCGCGCCGAGGCCGTCTTCGGCGTAGGCGCCTTGGCTGGAGCTTGGGCTGAAGTCGACCTTGTTGCGGGTGTAGAGGGACGTGTCGACCTTGCCGGTGTCAAGGTAGGTGTTGATCAGACGGGTGCCGGCTGCCGGTTCGTACGGCCAGAAGTCGTCGGAGTGGCCGAGGTTCGAGAGCACGACCTGACGGCCGTTCACGAGGTGAGGCAGGAGCTCGCGGGTCGCATTCTCGGGCGGCGTTGCGAAGTCGAGGTTGCCGCCGATCAGCAACGTCGGAACGTTCGAGTCTTGCACGCGGGTGTACTCGTTCTCGTCCGGGTTCGCCGGCCAGGCGTCGACGAGGCGGCCGCCGGCCCAGATCAGGTCGTTGCCGGGAGAACCGATCAGCGATCCACGGCCTGCTCCCGACGCGAAGAAGTGCTTCGCGTAGGTGGCGTCGCTGCGGCCGATCGCCGCCAGGTCGCCCCAGACGAACGCGCTCGGAAAGGTGAGCCGTGCCATCAGCGACAGGAACCACGCACCGCTTGCGTCGCCCTCGCCGGCGGAGAGGAGTGAGTCGATCGTCAGTGGCGAGGCGATCGGGCCGCCGCCAGCGGAGCTCTCGTTGATCAGGCCGAAGAACGCGGCGGCTTTGAAGTCGCCCTTCTCGATCGGCAGCAACAGCCAGTGACTGGGAACGTGAGCGAACACGGACTTCACCGACGCGGCGAGATCCGGCGTCCGGCTGCGACAGCTCGCCGCCTGGGCGCAGAGCGCGGAATAGCGCTGGATCTGCTCGCCGGTCGTCTTAGCGTCCCAGAGGAAGTTCCCGGGTGGATTGACGCCGATCATCACCGAGCGATGGATGCTCTTCGGGTAGCGCCAGGCATAGATCATCGCGACCCGGGTGCCCGCGCTTTCGCTCACCAGGTCGATCTGGTGATAGCCGAGGGCGTGGCGGGCCGCCTCGAGGTCGCCGACTTCCTCGGGGATCGAATAGCCGGCGAGATCGACACCATCGCTGCGGAGCCGGTCGGCGCACGACCGGTACGCCGCGGCGACGGCGCGGTACGACTGCTCGCTGAGGAGGTCACCTGAGTCCTCCATTGCCGAGCTCACCTCCGGGCAGTCGAGCCGGGTCGATCCGTCGACGCCGCGGTAGCCGACGAGCACGACGTCGTGGTTGGCGGTGAACCGGCTCGCGTCCGGGAAGACCATGTTGGTGATGCCGGGGCCGCCTTGCAGGCGGAAGATCGGGGCGCCCGGATGGGCCGAATGGGCGCGAATCACTATGACCGGAAGTGCGATCAGGCGCGAGTTCGGATCATGGCGGTTCTCGGGCACGACGAGCGTTCCGCACTCGGCGGCGTAGGCGCCCTTTTCGGTGTTGTAGGTACAGTTCTTTAGCGTCAGCTGGCCTGCATGCGCGCCGGCAGGCACGGAGACGGACGCAGAGCCGCTGCCGGCGAAGTGGAGATAGCCGAGCGCGAGCGTGAGGACGGCGATCAGAGCGAGGCCCGTGATCCGGCCTCCCCCGAAGCGTTTTGCGACGGTCTTCTTGCCGTTACTGGAGAGATCGCTGCTCTGGGCGGCAGCCAAGCCCGGGCTCTTCGCCTTTCCGGGCGCGGGGAACTTCTTCAGTAGGGCGTGTAGTGCGGTCATCACTGCTCCTCAGGTTGGTGGAAGTTGCCTGGGGAGCAGTCTGGGACCGCCGCCTGCACCTGTCATCGCCCGTAGGGCGCGTCTGCGCTCCTCCTCAGCGCAGATCTTTTGCCGCTCGCTTCTCTGTCAAACGACAGAGGCGCGTCTATGCGCCGGGCGTGACTAGCCCGCTCTCGTACGCCAGGACGACGGCCTGAACTCGGTCACGGAGCCCGAGCTTGGCGAGCAGGCTGGAGACGTGGGTCTTGATCGTGCCCTCGGTGACGAACAGCTCGGCGGCCAGCTCGGCGTTGCTCTTACCGTGCGCCAGCATCCTCAGCACCTCGTGCTCGCGCTGCGTCAAGGCGTCCAGCCGGGTGCCGAGCTCGGGCGTGGCCGGCCGGCGTGCGAACTGTTCGATGATGCGCCGCGTGACTGACGGGGCGAGCAGCGCCTCGCCGGCACACACGACGTGCACCGCGTGCAGGAGCTCCTCGGGTGGGGCGTTCTTGAGCAGGAACCCGCTGGCGCCCGACCGCAGCGCCTCGAACATGTACTCGTCACGCTCAAACGTGGTGAGGATCACCACACGACCGTGCAGCTCGCCGTCTTCGGTGATCCGCCGCGTGGCCTCGAGTCCGTCACCGTCGGGCATCTGGATGTCCATCAACACGATGTCGGGCCGCAGGCGCCGGGTGCTGTCCGAGGCCTGCTCGCCGTTCGCCGCCTCGCCGACCACCTCGATCTCGGGATCGGACTCGAGGATCATCCGAAAGCCGGCGCGAACCATCGCCTGGTCATCGGCCAGCAGCACACGGATACTCACAGCGCACCGTCCGAGTTGGCAGCGGCGTAGGCGAATGGGTGATGGAAGGCCTCTAGCGCGCGGTCGCGGGCGACAGAAAGGTCGAAGCGGTGGCCGTCCCGCGTGTCGTCGGCCGAGACGGTCACTACGTCCTGGCGGGAGTGCCCGAGCGGCAGGACGTGGATGCCATCGTTCTCGCGGGCGGCGAAGGCAACTGCCTGAGTCGAGGCGACCGCCTCGGAAGTGCGGAGAAGTTGAACATTGGTGGTGCGGTCATCACTGCTCCTCAGGTTGGTGGAAGTTGCCTGGGGAGCAGTCTGGGACCGCCGCCTGCACCTGTCATCGCCCGTAGGGCGCGTCTGCGCTCCTCCTCAGCGCAGATCTTTTGCCGCTCGCTTCTCTGTCAAACGACAGAGGCGCGTCTATGCGCCGGGCGTGACTAGCCCGCTCTCGTACGCCAGGACGACGGCCTGAACTCGGTCACGGAGCCCGAGCTTGGCGAGCAGGCTGGAGACGTGGGTCTTGATCGTGCCCTCGGTGACGAACAGCTCGGCGGCCAGCTCGGCGTTGCTCTTACCGTGCGCCAGCATCCTCAGCACCTCGTGCTCGCGCTGCGTCAAGGCGTCCAGCCGGGTGCCGAGCTCGGGCGTGGCCGGCCGGCGTGCGAACTGTTCGATGATGCGCCGCGTGACTGACGGGGCGAGCAGCGCCTCGCCGGCACACACGACGTGCACCGCGTGCAGGAGCTCCTCGGGTGGGGCGTTCTTGAGAAGGAACCCGCTGGCGCCCGACCGCAGCGCCTCGAACACGTACTCGTCACGCTCAAACGTGGTGAGGATCACCACACGACCGTGCAGCTCGCCGTCTTCGGTGATCCGCCGCGTGGCCTCGAGTCCGTCACCGTCGGGCATCTGGATGTCCATCAACACGATGTCGGGCCGCAGGCGCCGGGTGCTGTCCGAGGCCTGCTCGCCGTTCGCCGCCTCGCCGACCACCTCGATCTCGGGATCGGACTCGAGGATCATCCGAAAGCCGGCGCGAACCATCGCCTGGTCATCGGCCAGCAGCACACGGATACTCACAGCGCACCGTCCGGGGTGGGCAGCTTGACGCGCACGGCGAACCCGCCGGATACCGGTCCCGCCGTCAGTTGGCCGCCGTGCAGGGCGGCACGCTCGCGCATGCCGATCAACCCCAGGCCGCCCGGGCTCGTCCCTGGTGGCGCCGTGGCGCCGCGGCCGTCGTCGATGATCTCGACCTCGAGCTCGTCGGGCCAGTAGCGCACGTGCACGTCAGCGTGCGACGCCGCGGCGTGCTTGAGGGTGTTAGTCAGCGCTTCCTGAACGATGCGGTACGCCGACACGCCGATCATCGGCGGCAACGAGCGTTCCTCCCCTTCGATGGTGACCGCGACAGCGAGCCCGGACTCACTCATGGTCACCGCCAGCCGCGGAAGCTGGCTCAGCCCAGGGCGCGGAGCCAGATCGTCCTGGTCGCCGGCCTGCCGCAGGAATCCGAGCAGGCGGTGCAACTCCCCCACCGCCTGACGGCTCGAGACCTCGATCGCGGTCAACGACTCCTTCGCCTTGACACGGTCACGGTCGATCACGACCCTGGCAGCGCCGGCCTGGACGCCCATCATGCTCACATGGTGGGCGACGACGTCATGCAGCTCCCGCGCGATCCGCACCCGCTCCTCGAACACGGCGTGCTCGGCCTCAGTCGCACGTGACTCTGCCACCTCCGCCCGCTCGGCCCGCGCGCGGACGGCAAAGCCTGCAACCCAGGCGACGGCGAAGTCGACAGGAATGAAGACGAGCTGGTAGACCGAGTACCCGGGGATCTTGTAGACGACGGTCGCCACAGCGCCGAGCACGATCGCCAGGCCGAGGCCAGCCCGCCGGACGTCCCGAAGGTTCCCGAGCAGGAATGCGACCGCCAGCTGCATCGGAAAGAGGGACTCGGGGTACGGGATCAGCAGCGGGTCGACGAACGAGATTCCCGCGGCCAAAAGGAAGTACGCCGCCGGTCCGGCAAACGGAAACCATCGCCGCGCGAACACGGGTAGCACCAGAATCGCGAGCGCGGGAAGGCAGAACCACAGCGTCGTTGTCGGAGCTCCAGACGAGCCGCGTCCGAGCACCACGTTAAGCATCGCCACGATCGCCAGCAGCGCGATCAGCAGATCGAACCAGTATGTGCGGGCGAGATGTTCGCCTCGGCTCACGCATCGAACGTACTCCACCAGCTCGCGGACCGCCTCCCACAAGGTCAGACCCGGGATCCCTCTCAAGTACTACCCACCTCAGAACCGGCAGCCTGGCAAACGACGCCGCGCCGGTGACACCTCGCCCTAACGGCGCCCACACGCTCGGGACGACGCCCACACTGCACCACTGGCGCGCGCACGCCGCTGCCACCACCCGCGCCCGGACGACGCGCCGGAACTGCTACCGGTCAGTCTCCCGCGCTCGCTGCCAAGACCGCCGCATCCCCGCCGCAGAGGAGCTCATCAAGAAACGACCACTTCCGATCCCCCACTGCCAAAGGAGGCCTCGAGCCCGGATGCCCGTGCCGACGTCAAACCAGGGCGCAGAATCCAAGCGCTGGTTGGTACCGCTCCTCGCCAAACCCACGATCAACGGCGACGATCAGGGCTCGGAGCGAACCTCCCGCCCTGCTCGCCTCGCGTGGCGGGGAACCCAGTCAAGGGCGCGGGGATCCGCGCAGCCACCCCGAAACAGGGGCACGCTCTGGGTCCCGGCGTGATCGAAGCGAGCGTTCCACTGCTGGCACGCGCTGTCTGTCGGCTTGTGGCCATGCCCAGGTCGCCCACCACAGCTGAGGTTGTCCCGTTAGTCGTGGAAGTTTGCGTGATGGCGGTTCTCCTAGTGTGATGGTTACACAGTGACGGTGTGAGTGGTCTTTTGGGTTGACGTGTAAGTGTCAAGGTGACGGTTACGGAGTAGGTCGCGTTCGATCGCGATCGCTAGATTCGCTAGGCCTCGGTAGCCCTCGACCTTGCGGAAGCGAGTCTCGGCCTCGAGCATCCCGGCGGCGGTCCACCGCAGGCACATCTCGCCTGAGCTCCAGTTCTTGACGTTGCGCTGGATGACCCGGACGGTGGAAATCATCGACTCGCAGGGGTTGGTCGACTGGAGCGTGAGCTTGAGCTTGCCGGTGATCCCCAGGCGGGTCACGGTCAGCGTCTCCTCCATCCCCTCGCGGAGTGAGGCCGCCGCCCCGGGATGCGCGTGGTCGAGCTCTAGCGCGAGCGTGTTGAGCTGCTCGAGCGCGCGGTCGTGGTCGGTCTCCTGCCACGCCCGGCGCACGCGCCTTGACCGCCTGGCGGTCGCGCTCGGGGAGATGGTCAAGCACGTTGCGTTGCTTGTGCTGCGTACAGCGTTGAACGGGCACGTCGTTGCCGAACACCTGGCGGATGGCTTTCCGCAGTCCCTTTGACCCGTCGATCACGAACAACAGCCCCTGCTCGACATCCAGGCCCCGGTCGACCAGGTCTGAGAGCAGCGCGGCCGCGACCGTCGCGTTCTCACTCGACCCGTCCCACAGCCCCAGCGCCAGCTTGTCGCCCTCGGTCGAGATCCCCAGCGCGACGATGTTGGTGCGGCCGTGCAGCTCGATCCCGTCGAGCATGATCACCGCCAGGCGCAGATCGGACAGCGGACGGTTCATCAGCCTCCAGAGCTGATCGCGCGTCCGCTGCGTGAACATCCGCGACACCGCCGACTTCGACGTCGACCGGGCATCGGTCTCGACCTGCTCGCCGACCGGCTCCTGCGCGCGGCGGTACGGGCGGGTCGACACACCAGCCAGCATCCGCTCCAGCACCACCTCGCCGAGCCGATCGCGATCGGCGAAATGCTCATAGGTCTCAAGCGGCACCTCTGACTCGCCGTCCGCGGTCCGCGCCCGCGGCCGCCTAACCGGCACGCGCCGGCCACCAAGCGTCACCTCCCCATCCTCATGGCCATGCCTGACCGCGGTCCGCTCAGGATTCCACTTGCCCTTCGGGCCGACCAGCTCATCGACCTCCCGCTCCAGCAGCTCTCTGAGCACACCGAGCCCAACCTCCACGCTCAGCGCGAGCAGCCCCTCCCTCGCAGCCCCAACCAACTGCCCCAACGCCTCCTGCACGCGCTCCGGGAGCACGGCCTCATCGCTTATCGCCTCCGCGACCGGTACGTTGCACTTCACGGCGGTTCCTCCTTCGATCTTTGAGCGGATCGCCCATCACGCTCCCACCAGGAGCAGACGGGCCGGAGGGACCGCCGTCACCTCAAAGTTCTACGAGGGGAGTGTCCGAGGATCTGTGTAGGCCTGAACGAAAGAGACGTTCATGCCTTCAATCACAGATGGATCAGATGTGCGAGCGAGGGTTTTTGAACCGGGGGGAGCCGGCGGCGAGCCCTTGGGCGAGCCGCCGGCGACCCCGCCGAGAACTCAGGGACGCTCGAGGCTCAGCAGCGCAGCGGTCGATGACGCCGTGGGTCGCGCGAGACTGCGCGAGATGGTCAAACGACCTGAGGGTGAGCGGATCTCAGACGAGGTGATCGACCAGTTGCTGGCCGGCGCTGAGACCGAGCAGGAGATCGCTGGGCCCGGCGGCCTGTTGGCGCAGCTGACCGAGCGGTTGGTGGAGCGCGCGATGGAGGTCGAGCTGACCGATCACGTCGGCTATGAGCCGCACTGCGAGCCGCCGGGCGGCGCTGAGAACACGCGCAACGGCACAACGCCCAAGACGCTGATCTGCGAGCACGGGAAGGTCGGGCTCGACGCTCCCCGCGACCGGGACGGCAGCTTTGAGCCGAAGATCGTCCGTAAGCGCCAGCGGCGGTTCGTCGGGTTTGACGACAAGATCTTGGCCCTGTACTCGCGCGGGCTGTCGACCCGCGACATCGGGGCGCACCTGGCCGAGATCTATGGCGTGAAGGTCGGCCGCGACCTCATCTCGCGGGTGACTGACGCGGTCATGGACGACGTGCGTGAGTGGGCCAAGCGGCCGCTGGAGGACATCTACCCGATCGTGTTCCTGGACTGCATGGTGATCAAGATCCGCGAGGGCGGCAGCGTGCAGCGCCGCGCGCTGTACCTCGCGCTCGGCGTGACCCTCGACGGTGACCGCGACGTGCTCGGGATGTGGTTTCAGGAGACCGAAGGCGCCAAGTTCTGGATGCAGGTGCTCAACGACCTCAAGACTCGTGGCGTCACAGACATCCTGATCTGCTGCGTCGACGGGCTGACCGGGTTCCCCGAGGCGATCGAGGCGATCTTCCCGCGCACGACCGTCCAAACATGTCTGGTTCACCTGATCCGCTCAAGCCTGAAGTACGTGCCCCGGCGCGAGCGCGAGCAGGTCGCCCGGGACCTGAAACCGATCTACACCGCCGTTGACGCCGACTCAGCCCAGGCCGAGCTCGAGACGTTTGATGAGAAGTGGGGCGCTCGGTTTCCCGTGATAACCCAAGCGTGGCTGAACGCCTGGGAGCACGTGATCCCGTTTTTGGCGTTCCCCGCCGAGGTCCGGCGCGTGATCTACACCACGGATGAAAATGTCAAGGGCCCGAGCGTTGGAATCGGCCTGTTTGGGGTGATGGATCGGGTCGCGGTAGGTGCTCGCAGGGCCGCAGATCGCCGCAGGACGCGTCGGTTTTGGGCTTGGGCGTGGTTCGAGGCCGGTTCTCACCGGTTTTGGGCGTGCGAGAGCATCGTCGCCTGGCGACGTCGTTTGCGGCCCTGGGTGTCAGCTGGCGTTACGCTTGCGTGTGGGCGTGGTCGACCCCGGAGCGAAGCGCAGGATCTGGGACTGAAGCCTGCCGCGCAGCTTGCCCCGTAGAGGGCCTTTGAAGTCGCGTCCCATTGGCGGCGGCCGCGCCCACCTTCTTGGGGACCTTGGCTTGCCAGTCGGCGACGAGCTGGCGGTATGAGTTCTCGGCCTGCTCGGCGAGCTCGCGCTCGCGGCGGCGGACCTCTTTGAGGTTGTAAGCGGCTGACTTGCCCTTGCGTCCGCGTTGGGAGGGCATCCCGGCGCGCAGCTCGAGCGCTCTGAGTTTCTTGTCGGTCAGCGACGCGCGCGCAAACGCGTAGTCCTGGCCCTTGATCACAAGATGCCAGCACAGCACCGCGAGCTTACGGGCGGTCGCGACGACCGCGATCTGCATGCCACGCCGCGAGCGGATCCGGTCATAGAACGCGCGCAACGGGCCCGGGGTCTTGACCGCGACCCAGGCGGCCTCCACCAGCATCCCGCGTGCGTGCGCGCGACCGTGCTTGGTGATCCGCCCATGCGAGGCGGGCTGACCGCCGGACTGGCGGACCCGCGGGTTGAGCCCGAGGTATGAGACCAACTGCTCGGGCCGCGGGAAACGGTGAAAATCACCGACCGCGGCGACGATCGACAGCGCGACGGTGGCGTCCACGCCGGGGATCGTCATCAGCCGCTTGACTTCCTCTGACTCGATCCCGATCCGACCCAGCGAGGCGTCGATGATCCGCAGCTCCTGGCCGTGGAAGTCAAGCTGGCGCAACAGCGCCTCGACCGCGAGCTCCTCGTCGGGCGGCAGCGGCTGGTTCGCAAGCCAGCAGCGGCCCTTGATCCCAAACAGGTCTGACACAGCTGGCTTGGGGACCAGGTTGCGCTGCAGAATCGCCTGCACCTGATTCTTCAGCCGCGTGCGCTGACGGACGATGTGCGCCCGGCGCGCGACCTGGCGGCGCAACGCCTGCGTGCCCTCATCGGGCATCCACACAGCCGGTAGATAGTTCGCCGCCAACAGCTGCGCCAGGATCGCCGCGTCGACCTTATCGGTCTTAACCTTCGCCTCGGCGATCGCCCGCGTCTTCATCGGGTTTGAGATCACCACCCGCGCGACCCGCGGCGCGATCAGCTTTACGATCGCGTGCGTGTTGCAGGTCGCCTCGATCGCGACCTCATCGCTCGGCTGAAGGCTGTCTGCGAACACTCGCAGCGCCTCCGGGGTCGTCGCGATCTGCCCCGCCTGGCGCACTACCCCGTCCTCCCACACCGCGATCTGCGCAAACTCGCGATGCACATCCAAACCAATCTTGCGCGACACTGTTCGGCCCTCCCTTCGATAGACGGTGGTTGGGAGGTCAGGCGGGCAAACGACAACTACGGATTCGCGCTCGCGGCGCATCCGGGTGAGTCGCAGGGGCGGCCAAGTACAAACACGCGCTCGAGGCGCAACGTATATGAACGGCCTGCCCGGCCTGCGTTTGCTCCCGAATGCCCCTTGTCCCGGACGGTCGCACCGTACTCACCGGGTCCGAAGCGCTCAACGGCTGCAACGGCTCGGTCATCGGACAACGTGGGCATCTAGCCGCCTTTCATACCGGTTACAAATGCCATAGAAGCCCTCAACCGCCAGCTGCGAAAGGCGATCAAGACCAAGGGCAGCTTCCCCTCAGAGGACGCCGCCCGCAAACTCGTCTACCTCGCCCTGCAAAACGCCGTTCCACAATGGACGCGAACCCGCAACTGGACGACCGCCCTGCTGGCGTTCAAGATCCACTTCGGTGACCGCGTGCCTGACGCTGCAAGCTGACACCCACAACTTGACACCCTCAACCCAAGGTTTAGACTTCAGACAAGCTCATCCGCCTACACAGATTTCCCGACGCCCTCTCTACGAGTCCCGGGACAACCTCCCACAGCTAGGTAGGTGCTTGCTCGCATCCGGCTAGCACGGCGCACGATGCGAAGCTGCGCTCCGTCGCTGGAGACGCCCTGTGTCAACCTCCTGACGTTGGGTAGCGGATGGCGGCTTGCTGTCAAGCGCTGCGCGCTCGGCCCGTGCAGGCCGCTTGTGGGGTGACAGCGGCGCCGGCCATCCGCTTGGTGGCCGCGGGGTCGGGCACCGGGCCCGCCTGTGTTGGGATGGTGACGGTGATGTGGTGTTGCAGCGCGCGGTGTCGCTCAGGTCGTATGGGGTGTGGTTGCGCCAGCATTGCCAGACGAGGCGGCACCAGGCGCGGCCGACGGTCCGGATCGCGCGCGGGTGGTCGTGACCGCGCTGGCGTGCCTGGGCGCAGAGGGTCTGGGCGCAGGGGTGCCAGTGGCGGCTTGAGTCCGCGAGCCGGCAGAACGCGACGCGCCGGCGCTTGTTGCAGGCTCGTCGGAAGCCGGCGGTCTTACATTTCGCAAAAGACCCAGCACACTCGGCCACGCTGGCCCGAGTCTGGAATGTCGCGGAGGCCGAAGCACGAGAGATAGCGGAAACGCTCTCCGAAGCAGGGTTCTTCGAGCGACGCGGGGATCGGACGGCCCCTGCGTACTGAGTCCCGTTTCTTGACCGCGATGCGCTGAACATGGTCCAGGGCTCTGCCGATACTGGCATGCCAGAGGATCCCGCCGAAGAGTGACGAACCGCGCATGACTGACGGCACTGGACGAGACGATCCGCGTGGTCGTCTGCACCTCGGGTAGTCCCGACGACATCGCGGGCCGCGTGCAGAGCGCGATCGGGGAATACGGAAGCCAAAACGACGAACTGCACGTCTCGCACGCGATCGCACCCGACCCAGGCACAGGGCAGACCCTCTACTCAGCGCTCATCGTGCTCAGACCGGGCCCTGGGTAAGGCTGAGCTTGGACACGAGCCGCGGCAAGAGCGATCGCGCTGGCCGCCGGCCGGGCACAATCCTCCCGTCGCCAATCCGATCGCAGGGCCGCCTGCCGGCGACAAGATAGAAGCAATCGCGCGCGTCAACCGTCCGACGCGTCGGACCGGTTGACGATGATCGTCTCGTCTTCCGCAGCCAGTCCGTGCGCGGCCAGGTAGGCCGCGGCGGGACTGGCCACCTGCGCGACGCCCTCGGTGCAATGCCCGGGATCAGGTGTGCGCGGCACCGTTCTTGAAAGCCCGCGGCCAAAGCAGTCGCGAGAGCGCGGAGCAGCTGCTCGAGCAGCTGCGTTCAGCGCCCGCCGCACCCGCTATCGCGTTCACGGGCGAGTGAGCGCGATGCGAATGGCAACGCCGTTTTGCTTGCCCGGGTCGATCAGGTAGTCGGCGATGACGGTCAGATCGTTTATGAAGGCGTCGCGGAGGAGGCAGAACATTGCCTGGCGGGCCGGAAGATTGGTGTCGTTTCGGAGCTGGAAGCCGTAGGCGCCGTCGCCCAAGGCGTTGAGGATGAACACAGCTTCGACATCCAGCTCGTCGTTGGGCGGGCCGAAACCGCCACCGAGGTCGTGGGCGCGGAGAAAAACGATCTTTCCGGTCTTTTCGAGCAAGTCGGGCATTGGCATTCTCCTAAGGGTTCGCTACACGGATGATCTCGCCCACTCGGGGGCCAGTCTTGACGTAATCGAGCCGGACGGGCCGCTCAGCGATGAAGGCGGATCGAAGCAGGTCGAACATATCGGTGCGAGTGGGCGCGTCCGAGTCGGCCCGCAGCTGGAAGCCGAAGGCTCGGAACGGGTCTTCGGCGAGGCGCACGATCACCTCACAGTCGAGAAAATCCGGTGGTTTGCCATAGCCGCTCCCGACTTCGTGCGCGCGTAAGAAAGTGATGTGGCCGCCGGTCTCGAGAACACTCCCAATCTCGCTGCTGCAGTAGCCGATCACATCCATCAGCTGCAAATCGACGGCCGAGACAGGATTTGCGACGTCGATGAGGCTGACCTGATTGAACGCGTCGTTGGTGCCCGGCGCCCAATCCCTGGAATCGGTCATAGGATTCGCGATAGGATCGTTGAACAACTTGAGCAGTGTGGTCCCGTTGTCTATGGAAAAGCTATTCCCGGGACCACCACGAAGCCCTTTCGTTCCGGGACCGGTGTAGGAGAAGTTGTCGATCAAACTGAACGAATTGGGCGTGGGAGTCCCGCTGCTGTGCGTGACATTTCCGCCGGAAAGGCCGTTGCGGCCCATAACCTCAGAGATCTCGTGCGCAGCGAGGCCCCGAAAATCAAACGTCCCGGCGACGATCTGGCCAGAAAAGGTGAAGGGGTTTCCCGCCCCAAAGGTGGTCCCTCCATCTTCGGACATATCATCAGGGATAAGGCCAACCGCTTTGGCTTGTGGTCGTGTCAACCACCAGTGTCCCCCGTTAGTGGGATCGACGGCGGTCATGGAACCGCCTGGGCCGATCGCGATTTGATCGTCTTGCGTCGTTGCGGCCGCACCGACCCTGGCAACCAAGTCAGCATACGAGATGGACACAAAACTCAGGTCGCTGTGTCCGAAGGGTACGGTTCCCGGTACCGCGTGCACCGTGATGTTGATATGTATGTTGTCTGAGAAGTGGCTGGTAAAGACCTGGGCCGCGGCCAGCCAGGCATCTCTTGCCGCTGGTGCGTCCGCGCCGAAACTCGTGTCGAAGTCGGCCGTAAACGTGGGCGTAATGATCACAATGGTTCCTATTCAGCGATTCGTCATATAGGAAACACGACGGTGCTGCGCGGATCCTAGGCTGGGCCCGGCTCGAGCTCATATCTACAAGACAGGGGATCTGCCACCTCATGTACGCAATGTCAGCTCTGATCACCAGTCAGTTTGGTCGCGAAGCTGGTTTCGCGGTTGCACCTCGGACCTCGCAGCCCCAGGCACGTCTGAGCCCTGGGCTGGTCCTGGTAGAGCGACCCCGGTGGCGAAGCCTTGCTTCGGTTGCACCTCGGACCTCGCAGCCCGAGGCACGTCTGAGCCCTGGGCTGGTTCTCGTAGAGCGACCCCGGTGGCGAAGCCTTGCTTCGGTTGCATTTCGGACCTCCCGGCTCCTGACACGTCTCAGTGCGGGCTAGTTGTGGTTGAGAAAGCTGGCTCGCTGTGGGGAGTCTAGGCGGACGTGGAGGACCCGGCAAGCGATCCAGTTGAATCATGCGGACCATCCGGAGCGGGTGGACGTCTTGACCTCGGCAGCGGTCTTGCTCGTGCGGTGCTGCGTAGCTTAGAACGCGGCGTCATCAACAGGCGCACCCTCCTTGCACGCATAGCCTTGAATCTTGCTGACGATTCCTTTCGCGATCCGGTGGTTTCCAGGCCGACGAGTCCTTCGGCGACAGGGGAGCGGCTCGCCCGACGGCGACCTCACCATTGCGTTCATCGCCGAGCGATTGCGCGATCGCAGGTCATCCGGGCCATCGAGTGGTCGCCGATGCGCTCGTGTGGCTCCAGTGGTCCGGAAAGGCGAAAGCACTCGCCGGCGAGATGCTGCGGTTTCGCGCACATCGGTTTACGCGAGCGGATGGGGGCGCCTGTGCGAAACTCGAACTCCGCCTGGGTCTCGCGTCACGACCGTTCGCCGCGGCGGCGCACGTAACGGTTCACGAACGTGACGTACGCGGTCACCGTGACGACGAACACGCCGATCGCCGCTGGACCGAACCACCAGATCCTGGCCGCGATGACGGGTAGCCCGACGAGCAGTCAGGCGCCGACCATCCTGGTCAGCATCCCTGTGACACTTCGCTCGCCAAACCAATACGACGCATGGTTCACAGCCGACATGATCCCACCCGCATGCATCCTCGGCACGCCCCGGTCTGCTCGCGACAGCCGCACCGGGTGACGCACGTCCGTCGCCGAAGCGCAAGCGAGCTCGCCGGACGGCTGAGCCCAAGCCAGTCGTCGGGAGGCCGCGCTGCACTGGTCGTCCCCATCCCGTGCGAGGTGCTGAGAGACTCCGGCGGCGGACTGACCGGCTTGTCGATTCCCGCCGGTGCCGTTCGACGTTGAGACGAACCCGCTACCGGAGGTGATGTTGATGGGACAGATCAAGGCTCACGAGTTCATCGCGCTCGACGGTGTCGCCGAGAACCCGCGTTGGACAATGGACTTCCCTTTTGACCCGAAGATGGGGGCGGCGATCGGACAGGTCGTTGGGACCTGCAAGGCGATCCTGCTGGGCCGCACGACGTACGAGATGTTCGCGCCAGTATGGTCGACCCGAACCGCTGAGGATGACCCGGGCGCGCCGTTCTTCAACGAGTCGCCCAAGTACGTCGTATCGCGGACCCTCACGGACGCCGACTGGAGCAACTCGACAGTCGTCGGGGCCTACGACCCGGAGACGATCCGCGCGCTGAAGGAGCGCGTCGAGGGCGATCTCTACGTCAGTGGCAGCCTCACACTGGTGCGCACGCTGATCGCCGACAGCCTGCTCGACGAGCTCCACCTCTTCGTGTACCCGATCGCACTAGGCAGCGGCCTGAAGCTGTTCACCGACGCGCCGTGGCCGACCAGGTTCTCGGTGGGCGCGGTGGAGTCCTACGACAACGGCGTCGTCCACCTCGACTACCGCCCAACTAGCTGAAGCGCCCCCTTGTCGCCGATCCACTCGTCGGGGACCGGTCGACGTCGGACGACCGCTTCCATGGAAAGCGCTCGTCAGCTCCGCCCGCCCGCGACACCCGCTGCCGGGCGATAGCGGACGTGACGTCATGTCATCGCAGGGCCCTTGAGACACCTGGTGATTCGTGGATGCAGAAGTGACAGCGTGCGTCCGGTTGTCGCGCGTTGTGCAATTCCGCTCGCGACTGCGCCGTCGCAGGATCGGATCGATGGACAGAGCTCAGCGCCGGCTGTAGCCGGGTCGCCGGCAGCACGGACTGTCTCTCAGACGGCCTGAAAGTCGTAGTGAGACGCGACCCGTCCGATCACTTCCGACGTCAGTGGCCCAGCCTTAGCCGCCTGCCCGAGCTCCCTCATGTAGTTCTCCCAGCCCGCGGGCGTGTTGAAGTTCAGGAACCGAACCGCAGCGTCGCTCGCGTTGCTGAACGTGTGCGCCACCCCCGGCGGCACGCACACAAACGTGCCGGCTCCGAGCTCGTGCGTCTCATCGCCCACACGCATCGTCAGCACGCCGTCCAGCACGTAGAACATGTCATGTAGCCGTTCATGGCTGTGAAGCGGCGGTCCCGGGAAGCCGGGGTCGATGGTCGTCTCCGAAAGAAACAACGACCCCGCAGTCTCGTCGCCGCTGGCCTTGATGATGATCGCGGAGCTGCCGCCGGCGCCGTGTCGCTCGCCTTCGCCCGGTCGAGATATCACTGCGTCGCCCATCGCTCAGTGACGATACGCGACGCCGCCCAAGATGCGCCCCAGGCCAGTGCTTAGCGAGCCAGCCGTTGGACCGAACGGCAGCAACCGTGACGCCATGACGGAATGGTTCTGCTCTTTGTCGCCACACGAGCGGCGATCCTGGGCCCTGCTTGGGCTGGTCCGGTGACCAGACGGGTGGATCGGTTGGTCATCGCAGATACGCCGCGAGCCAGTCGTAGATCCGTGCGTCGCGTAGCGATCTGGCCATCGGCTCGCAATGGCGGTTGGCGCCGTCGGCAGCGGTGAACGTCACGAGTTCCTTGACCCCGGTTAGGCGGTCGTAGAGCTCCTGGGCCTGGCCGGGCCAGAACTGCTCGTCCTCGGGGCTGGTGATGAGCAGCGGCGTCGTGACCTGCCCGACCTCGTCGCCGAGGCGGTACTCGGTAACGGTCCGAAACAGCTCGAATCGCGAGCCGGTCTCGAGGCCGTAGGGGTGGCCGCGAAAGGCGAGCGTCGTCTTGGCGTCGTGCTGCAAGAGCTCGGCGAGATGGATCTCGCGGTCAAACGCCGTCTGCTTGCCGTCCTGCAACTGCTTTCGCATCACGTGCGGGAGGGAGCGCGTCCAAGAGGTTGAGACGTCGACGACTCCGGGGTCCGCGACAGCGGCCGCAAAACGGTGCTCGAAGGCCAGGGCCCTCGGCACCCAGTACCCGCCCTGGCTGACTCCGATCACGGCGACTCGATCCCGATCCACGTCGGGGCGCGCGAGCATCGCGTCCAGGACCGGGGTGAGGACGGCCTCCCAGTCGGGCCGGAAGGTGATTCTCTGCTCAAAGAGCGCGGCCTGCTGGCCGGGCCCGTCGAAGGTCATCCAGTGATAGCCACGCTCCGCCGCGCCCGCACCACCGTCAACGAGCATCTCTGAGGTCGCACCGTCGGATCCGTTGTTGACGATGACGAGCGGACGGACTTCTCCGGGCTCGGCGTCCGGGGCCCGGAAGAAATACGCCGGCAGGGTCGTGTCCTCATAGGCAACAGCCACGCGCTCGCCCGGAACCGGCTGCAGATCAACGACCTTGTCCCAGCATGCCCGCTGACGCCGCCACAGGTCAAGCTGGCGCGAGCCGGTGGCGCCGCCGTGGTCGTTGCCGTCCGCGGCGCCCGCGATCCGGTACAGCGCGGTCGCGTAGTACGTGGCCGCCCGGCGGTAGAAGGATGTGGCGGTGACCCGGTGGTCGGCCGCCTCGGCCTCCCGGGCGCTCGCCCAGCACGTGCCCGCCGTCGCCGTCCACTCGCGCACCCAGGCGTCGTCGTCTCCGTCCTTGATGCGCGCGGCGGTGGCCAGCACCTCGCCGACGTCGGAGGCTTGGCGATAGGCGCAGCCGAGCGCGTTCTCCAGGCCGAACTGGAAGTCGTCATGGTCGAAGTGGGCGGTCATCGTGCCGCCTCGTCCTGCTCGCCGCCGCTCACGGCGGCCGTCCGCTTGGCGGCCCACACGACCAGGACAATCGGGATGACCCAGTTGAAGATCGTGTTCGCGCGCCGGGTGTCCAGCATGCCGGCGATGATGTGCGCGGGGACCATGGCCGTGAACACGCAGGCCCACAGCAGCGTCAGCTGTCGATTGATGGCCACAAAGCGGGGCGAGGACCACAACTGACGCGGGACCGACTCCCGGGCATACTGCTCGGTGAAGGGCGTCGCGAGCAGTGAGCCAAACGCGATCAGCGCGAGCAGCCCGGCGGCGATCGCCCGCGCATAGCGAGCCAGCCATGCCGCGGTCGCTGCATCGGCCGCGAAGGCCACGGCGGTGAACCCGGCGAAGGCCGCGACGGCGCCGAGCTCGAGGAGCTTGGGTCGTCCGGACAGCAGCGCCGGCAGCGCGATCGCCACGGCCGCCAGGAGCGCGACCACGGCCGCCGCCTGCAGCGTGTCGTGCTGGGTGATGAGCGTGAACAGCACCCACGGAATCAATGCGATGTAGATCCCGAAACGACGGCCATGCTTCTCGGCGGTCGCGTCCTCGGCGTTCTGTGCGGCTGAGAGCATCTTCTGTCCTTTCCCAGACCGGCCGCTTGGCGGCGGCGCGGTGATCTTCGATGTCGAAGGACAGGTTCGCGCCGGGAGTACTCGGTGTCTTCAGTACCGGGCTACTGAAGTCGGGGTCACTAAGTGCTGAGCCGCCACCTATAGTTGGTCTGCGGCAGCGCGAGGTGGTACAAGCTGGCTTCGGTTAGGGCATTGAGTTGGCCGATCGTCGGGCGGGGCGAGGAGCTCGCGTTCATCGAGCGCGCCCGGGCGGCGGCGAGCGCCGTGGTGCTCGTGGGACCGGCCGGTGTCGGGAAATCACGGCTCGCACGCGAGGCGCTGCGCCGAGCCGAGGAGGCAGGTCTGGTCACGCGGTGGGTGCAGGCGACCCGCAGCGCGGCCGCCGTTCCCCTGGGAGCGTTCGCGAGCGTCATCCCTGAGGGGGCTCGCTCTGAGGACCCGCTCGAGCTCCTGCGACTAAGCGCCACGGCTCTGCGTGAGCTCGGCGACACCCGTATGCTCGTGCTCGGGGTCGACGACGCTCAGCTGCTCGACGACAGCTCGGCGGCGCTCGTGCTCGAGCTCACGCTCAGCCAGGCCGCGTTCGTCATCATCACGGTGCGCACCGGCGAGCCCGCACCCGACGCGATCGTCTCGGTATGGAAGGACGCGGGCGCCGCTCGCCTCGAGCTCGAGACGCTCGGAGCTCAGGAGACCGACGCTCTCGCCGAGACCATCGTCGGAGGACCGATCGAGGAGTCGGCGCTGCGGTGGATCTATGCGACGAGCCTCGGCAACCCCCTGTACGTGCGCGAGCTCACCCTCGGCGCGCTCGCGGGCGGCGCGCTCACCGACGTGCACGGGCTGTGGCGCATGCCCGCCCGCCCCCCGGTCAGCGCCTCGCTCACCGAGCTGATCGCCGTGCGCATGACCGGGCTGTCCGACACCGAGCAGCGGGCGCTCGAGCTACTAGCCCTCGGCGAGCCGCTACGCGTTTCCGAGCTCATTTCACTCACCGGGGCCGAGCCGGTGGCCGGAATCGAGGCGCGCGGGCTCGTGAGCCTCGGCGACGGGTCGCTGAGCGCGCAGGCCACGCTCGCCCATCCTCTTTACGGGGAGGCGATCCGGGGAGCGCTGCCGGCATTTGCCGCGCGTCAGACCAGGCTGGCTCTCGCTGACATCGTGGGCAGGCGCGGCGATCCCGAGACCGGGGACTCGCTGCGCGTCGCGCACTGGCTGCTGGAAGCCGGCGAGCCGATCCCCACCTCGACGCTGCTCGAGGCCGCCGCCGCGGCCAACCTCGCAGGCGACCCGCAGCTCGGCGTCCGCCTGGCGCGCAGAGCCGTGGACGCGGGCGCCGGGCTTCGAGCCTCGCTCCTGCTCGCCCGCGCGCACACGATCCAGAGCGAGTACGAGCAGGCGGCCCAGGTCCTGGCCGCCGCCGAGCCCAACATCGATAACGAGGTCGACGGGGTCGACTACCTTGAGCAGCAGACGGCAGTTCTTTACTTCGGGCTCCGGCGCTCCGAGGAGCTGCACCAGCTCCTGGATCGCGCGCACGCGTGGTGGGACTCCCCGGAATGGCATGATCGTCTGAGCCCCCTTCGCCTGGTAGGCGACGAGGCCACCCCGCCGAACCTTGCCGCCGCCGCCACGGCCGAGATCCTCGGCGATGAGAACGTCGATCCCGAGGTACGCCGGCGCGTCGCCCCGCTGCACGCCGCCAACCTCCTCAACCGGGGAAGCGTACGCGATGCCTTCGAGCTGGCCCGCCGGATCCGGCCGAGCCTGCCGCTGCGCGATCTCACCGATGAGATCGCGTTCGTGCTCTGGAGCGCGATCGCCATCGAGAGCGGCCTCGGCTGGAACGAGCTCGAGACCTGGGCGACCGCGGCCCTCACCGATGGGGTCCGGCTCGGGTCCCGCGCCGCGGCCGGACGCGGAGCCCTCGCTCTTGGCGGCCTCAGATTCTCCCAAGGCCGGTTCATCGAGTCAGGACGGTGGCTGGCCGAGGCCGAGCTCCAGCTCGAGCAGCACGACGCCGCCGGCCTGCTCGCGATCACCAACTCGATGCAGGTCGGCGTCGCCTGCTTCACCGGTGACTACGAGGCGGTAGCCCCGGCACTCGCCCGCTGCCGGGCGGCGGTGGGAGACCACGTGCCTCTGTCCAACCAGCTCCCCTATTTCGCCCGCGCCGAGGCCTGGGCGGTGCTCGCCGGGGGCGACCCGCCGCGCGCCCAGCAGTTGTTCCTCAAGACCGCGGGACGGCTCCGCGAGCGGCCGCTGTACGCGGCGCGCCTCACCTATGAGGCCCTGCGCGCAGGAACGCCGGCTCGGCGCGTTGCGCGTGATCTCGAGGCGCTCGCTCAGCGTTGCGATGCCCCGCTTACCGCCGCCTACGCGGCCCACGCCGCGGCCCGCGTCGCTGACGACGGCGACGCCCTGGTGACCGTCATCGATGCGATGGAATCCATCGGAGCACTGCGGTACGCGACCGAGGTCGCCGCCGATGCCGCGAGCGCCTTTCACCGAGCCGGGTATCAGGACTCTGCCCGACGGGCAGCCACTCGCTGCCGCGAGCTACACGCCCGAGGTCAGGGCGGGGCATTGCCGGTCATCGTGGGCCTCGATGATGCGGCGACCTCGCTCACCTCCCGGGAGCGACAGCTCGTCGACCTCGCCTCACGCGGCCTCTCCAACGCCGAGATAGCCGACCGTCTCGTCCTCTCGGTCCGCACAGTCGAGTCCCACCTCTACCACGCTATGCAGAAGCTCGGCGTCTCCCACCGCCAGGACCTCTAGCTTGCGGCACAGGTGAGACCGTTATGAGTAATGGTGCTGGCGCGGGGTGGGGTGCGACGACTCCGGATGAGCAACGAGCGTGGAGCAGCAGCTACTCACACGATGCGCTGGCACGCGATTGGAGTCGACCGCGGCCGCTTGCTATCGCGCTCCGTTCGGACCACTCACATCACGGCTGACGCACCGCGTCAGCGACAATCCTGATGCCTGGATTGCAGGCGCCCGCACGATCTCCGAACCGATTGCATCGGTGCGATCGAACTTCCCACGTCCGCGATGACGATCTCGCTGCACGACGACATCGACGAGGAGCACAGCCAGCCCGGCGCGTGAGGACGCCCGACTTCGGCCGTTGCATCACTCCTGCCTTGTCGCCCGAGCGGCCACCTGGCGGTGACTGCTGCAAAGGGAGCTCGACGACCCAAACCGGAGCTGTCGCGCCCGTCGCTGGCAACCCGCGACACGGCTGGGTCTAGGTGAGTGAAGAAAGTGAGCGGCAGCCTGGATGACGCGCCTGGAGTCGCTCAGCAGGACGAGTACGCGGCGCCGTTCGGATTCTTCTGCTTCGAGACGAAGCGGCGGTCACGAACGAGCGCTCCTCCTCGTCCGAAGCGGGCACGTGATCGGCGACCACGTTGATTTGCGTTCGGCAAGGCAAAGCAGGCGCCGCTCCACTCCTTGCTCCACGCGCTAAGACCGACAAGTCCGCCGCACTCCAGTCTCAACGTCGTCAGGCGATTCGGGACCTCGGTGGCGTACCGGCACGGCCGCCGGCAGACCCGCCACCGCGCGCCGACGGCTAAGCATGGGCGCTACTTGAGTAGCCGGTTGGCGGCGGCGTTGTAGTCGAACAACAAAAGCCGTGCCGAAGCCCTTATTATGTGGTAAGGCACCTACCAAACCGAGCCGCCAAGCGCGGGATCAAGGGTGCATGAGACCGGGATTGCGATGAGCGAAGCTGCAGTTGACGAAGTCGACCTCGAGGCTTCCATGCGCGTGGCAATGTCATTGGCTCTCACGAGGAGGCGCACATGCCACAGGTCAACGTAGACGGTCTCACCATCAACTACGACGTGCAGGGGGACGGCGAGCCACTTCTGCTGATTCCGTACCTGTCCGCCGATCACGCTTGCTATGCGTTCCAGCTACCCGCCTACACGGGGCACTTCAGCTGCATCGCGCTCGACCTTCCCGGGACAGGCGAGAGCGACAAGCCCCCCGGGCCGTACTCGACCGAGATCTATGCGGATCAGGTCGCCGCGTTTCTCGGCGCCATTGGGGTCGAGTGGGCCCACATCGCAGGCGTCTCGCTCGGCGCCGCGGTAGGCATGCATCTCGCCGCCCGCCATCCCGAGCGCGTTCGCTCACTCTCCTTGCACAGCGCGTGGGACACCAGCGATCTCTATTTGAAGACCATCGTGGAGCTCTGGCGGACGGCCGCGGCGACGCTGCCGAGCGTCGCCGACACCGTGATCCAGGCGATTTTCCCGCTGTGCTTCACGCCCGAGATGTACGTCCGTCGGCCGGAGGTCGTGGATACGCTGGCGGACTTCGTGCGCAGCCGCCCCGCTCAGCCGCTAGACGCATTCCTGGCGCAGACCGAGGCCGCGATAGCGCACGACGTGAGCCCGGTCCTGGGTGAGATCGGCGTTCCAAGCCTGATCACCGTTGGAGCGCACGACCTCGTCTGCTCACGACGATTTGCCGAACGGATCAACCACAGAATCGGCGCGAGCGAGCTGGTGATCTTCGAGCACCTCTCGCACGCCGGGCTGCACGAGGACCCCGAGACCTTCAACCGGGCGACGCTTGACTTCCTGCGGCGCCAACGCCAGTGATCGCAGATCAACCGAGCATCACAGAGGGAGCGACGTCCGCGCTGTCACGTTCTTGGACAAAACGCGGCGATCATCCTCGGCGAGGGTGTGATTGGGATTGGCCACCAGACCCGCACGATCGGCAGCGACCCGTGCTTCTTCCTGGCGGTTGCGATCGACGATGTCGCACAATCCCAAGGCAATTTGAGCCGGCGACCGCGTGAGCGCGCGACTGCCGCTCGCGTAGGCGTTGCACAAGAATTCGGCGGCGGGGATCTGGCTCTCCCTCCGGACGACGTGCGATCGTCTCGTCGACCGTCGCGAGACTTCTGTCATAGCCCCGCCTATGCAGAAGCCCCCATGCCGGACGACGCTACTTCTGAGGAACAAATCCCAGCGGGCTGCCTCGGCGCCAACGTCACTTCTCCCTTGTCGCCACTCGGGGAGCCTGCCCTCCGATTACCGCTTCGGCCGTTCGCGGAGCCGAAGGAGCAGTCAGACCATCGGCTCAGGGTGCGAGCCCAAGTGCCGCGCGTTCGTGATTGCGGCACTGGTTGATCTGGCGCCGGCTGCGTACCGATCCCGCCGAGGGAGCACCCGCGTGCGTCTACCTATACAGCTCTGCGACGAACAACCGCGTGGGCTCCGGTTCTGCTTCCCCGCTCGTGGCGAATCTCGGGTCTCAGCCGATCTCGACCAAGAGACCTCTCGCGGCGCATTAGCAGGGCCGGCGATCCGTCGCGCCGCACGCCGCCGCGCGTACACGCCGCCGACGGAAAGCGGGTCTTCCGCGTCCACGCTCCGGTCGGCCGACGGGTCGACGACGCGGCGATGCGCGAGATTGGCGACGAGCAGGTTCGAGCGGCTTTTGCGTGCGATGTCCTGCTTTCAGCGTCCCGGGTCCCCAGCGCTCTGGCTAGAACAGGAGATCAGCGGTGATCGTCGGGCCGTCGGCCCATGTGTGCGAAGTGCTCCAGAAGGAGTGATCCCAGCGCTTGGACGTCGGCTGAAGGCAAGGTTCTCACGGGGCGGGCTCGCTTTGGCAGAGCCGTGACAGGCCGGGTATGCTCCAGCCGCGGGCGGCCCCGCAGCGTGGACCGCACAGGAAAGGCGGGGGAGATGAGACCGATGCAGCGTCACAGGAACTCGGTGGTGTCGTGGTCGGTCTGTCTCGGGGTTCTCATCGGGGCCTGCTTGGCCGGCGTGTGGGCCGCTTCGGTCGCGGTGGCGGCCGCGCGGCTGTCGTGGCATAGCTGCCCGGCGGGTAGCGACGCCGCTGTGGTCGGATTCCGTTGCGCGAGTCTGCGGGTCCCCCTTGACTACGGGCGTCCGCGTGGGCGTCAGATAACTCTGGCGGTCGTAAAGCACCCCGCGACCAAGCGGTCGGCGCGGATCGGCACGCTGTTCATGAACCCTGGAGGTCCTGGCGGGACGGGGACTGGACAGATCCCGGATTGGTATCTGCTGTTGCCGACTGTCGTCCGTCAGCGTTTTGATGTGGTCAGCTGGGATCCCCGCGGCATCGGACAGAGCACCGCGATGCAGTGTTTCTCAAGCCCGGCGGCCGAGACGGCGTTTCTGGGGGCGGCGGCCGACTTTCCGGTCGGCGCATCGCAGCAGCGGACCTACATCCGCACTTGGGCCGCGTTCGGTCGCCGTTGCGCCGCTCGCAACGGCGCTTTGTTGCGTCATGTCTCGACCGCCGACACGGCTCGTGATCTGGACCGTCTGCGCCAAGCGGTCAATACCCCGCAGCTCACCTACTGGGGGCTGTCCTACGGCACCATTCTCGGCGCGACGTATGCGAATCTGTTCCCCTCGCGGGTGCGTGCCCTGGTGCTCGACGGGAACATCGCTCCTTCGGCGTGGACAGCACACGGGAACCCGCGACCGTCGCTGAGCACCTCCGTGCGGATCGGCTCAGACCCGGGGATGGACCTCAACGCTCTGCTGTCATTCTGCGGTCGCGCGACTGTCGCCGCCTGCCCGTTCTCCGCCGGCACCGCGAGCGCGACCAAGGCCAAGTTCACCATGCTGTTGGCTCGGCTGCTGGCGCGACCGGTGCAGTTCCATGGGGTGAGCGTCACTTACGCTCTTATTCTTGGCCAGCTCAACGATGGCCTTGATCTCTCGCAGCCATTCCACGACCCGCGCCTGCCGCCCACTGCTGGTAGCGCAGGCTGGCAGGGACTCGCCGCCTCGCTCCAGGCGGTGTGGAACGCGGCCGCGGGTGTGGCCGCGAGCCCCGCATCTGACGCGTTTGCCGGCGCGAGCCAGCGCTACGCCGGGCCAGAGCAGGGCCTCTCGGTTGCCTGCGGGGATGCTCCAAATCCGCGCAACCCACAGCGCTACATCGCGCTCGAGCCGTTCGTGCGCCACCGTGCCGGCCGGATCGGCATCTCGAACTTGTGGTTGGACGAACCGTGCTCGACGTGGCCGGCGCGCGCGGCCGATAACTACCGCGGGCCGTGGAACCGTCAGACGGCCCATCCGATCCTGGTTGTCGGCAACACCGGCGATCCCTCCACGCCGTACGCTGACGCCGTCGGCATGGCGTCTGAGCTGCGCCGCGCGCGTTTGCTGACGGTCAACGGCTGGGGCCACACCGAGCTGCTCAACCCGAGCAACTGCGCAAACCGCTACATCAGCGCATATCTGATCCGGGGCACGCTCCCACCTCAGCACACCGTGTGCAAGCAGAATCGCTCGCCATTTGCGAAATAGCAGACCTGTTGATCCATTGTGAACAGCCGCTGCTCCACAGCGACTCAGCTACCGGGTCGCTATCCGGCTGACATACGCGTCGGTCTGAAGCCGGGAGACGGGCTTCGCCGGCGGGTAGACGGCGATGAATCCGTGCGGGTCGAGCGCAATGTTGACGTAGTCGCCGATCGCGCAGCAGCCGCGCAGCCGGTCGCCGACAGCACGTTCCAGGGCGGCGCGACGGTGTGCTCGCTCCACGCCGAACCGAAGTGCCGCGTCCTCGCGAGCTCGACGCGCGCAGTGGCGCGAGGGGTGCGGGTCAGCTGCGTCCGCCGTCGATCGATGGCGCGACCCGCCGGCCAGACCTGGTCGAGACCGCGGAAGCTGTATTGCATAATGCCCACAGTCCAGTCTCCCCAAGCTTTCATCGAGCACCACTTCGCGGCGGGCTGTAATAGAGCCGCGGGTCTCGTGGCGAGCGAATCGTCCACATCCAACCATCGAAGCATCCTGACAGCGCTGCCAAGACCGCCCGGCGAAACGAGATCGGGTCGCGTCCCTTTGCCGCTGTAAATTCGCCGTGGCTTAGGTTCCCGGGGTGAGTCTAGAGTCAGGGGTGGGTGGTGGTCACCTCCTCGTTGTCGGTGGCGCGTGCGGGCTTGGGATTGGGGGTCATATCGGTCGCGGGGTTCGTCGCCGGGCCTTAGACGGGCTCACAGCGCGCCGATGTGCAACGCTGTGGTTGCTGGTCGGGGTGATTGGCCGGTTGAGGGCTCAGGCGGCGGTCACCTCCTCGTCGCGGGTGTCGGGGTCGGCTTGCTGGTACTTGATTCGGTAGAGGTGCTGGCGGTCGACGTCGGTGAAGGTCGCACCGTTGCTGGCGTGGCTGAAGAACAGGTCGAGCACGGCCCAGACGAGTGACAGGCAGCTGGTCTCGCCGGGGAACCGACCCATCACCTTCGTGCGCCGGCGAACCTCGCCGAGCGACCGTTCGAGCAGGTTGGTCGACCGCCACCGTTCGCGGTGCCTCAAGGGGTAGCGGAGGTGCACGACCAGCGCGTCGAGGTCGTCAGCCAGGCAGCGGGCGGCGGACTCGTAGCCGCCATGCTCGAGCTCTGAGATCAGGACCTGGAGTCGGAGCTTGCCGTCTTTGACCGAGGTCGCGTCGGTGAGCGCGCTCCAATAATTGAAACGGATCCGGTCCTGTTCTGACTTCGGGAGCTTCGTCAGCAGGTTGCGGAGGCGATGCACCGCGCAGTGCTGGCGATCGGCGCGCGGCCATAGCTCCTCGATCGCCAAGGTCAGCCCGGGCGCCCCGTCGGCCACGACCAGGCGTGGCGCGGCGAGTCCGCGGGTCGTCAGGTCGCGGCCGAGCTCGAGCCAGTCCTCCTTGGCCTCGCGTGCCCCCAGACGCACCGAAACCAGCGCACGTGCGCCGTCTTCGGTGAATCCCCAGGCGCACATCACGCCCTCCTTCGGACCGCTGGGGCGAACCGGCAGGTAGATCGCATCGAGGAACAGCACCACCAGCCTGACCTCGTAGAGGTCGCGGCGACAGAACGCCTCAAACCGTTCATGCAGCTCTGAGCAGATCCTGGCCACGGTCGACTTCGACGTCTTCCCCAGCCCAGCCTCGTCGCACAACGACTCGACATCACGCACCGACAGGCCGCGCACGAACGCGCCAACGACCATCGCCCTGAGCGGATCAGTGCGCAACAGCCGCTTCGTGTGGCCCCGGCGGAACAGCTTGGAGACGAACGGCTCGGCCGTCTCCCTGACCTGCGGGATCTCGATCCGCAGCTCGCCCTCCGCCGTCTGCACCCGCCGCGGCCGATACCCATTGCGATAACCATCGCCATAGTTGCGAAGCCCCCTCTGGCGCTCCGGCCGGCGCTCATACCGAGCCCGGCCCAACCAGCTGTCGAACTCCTCCTCGACCGCCCGCTGGATGATCAACCTCGCCCCGAGCCGGGCAAGCTCGGACAGCATCTTCTGCGGATCATCGACCAAGCCCTTGGCCAACAGCTTGTCGATGCTCGCCTGTATCTCCGCCGATGGCGGTACGGTGCGTCTCACGGCGTAGGCCTCCTTCATCGTCTGGCAGGACTTGAGGGAACCTACGCCGTCGGTCTGACAGCACCCCGCGCGCATTTACAGCAGTTCTGGGACGCGACCGAGATCGTCCGTCGTCCGGGCTCGACTAGGCGGGCCGGCGCGGGCGTCGAGGCGTTCGGCGATTCGTGTGAGGACCAGTCTCCGCTACGGCTCGCCCGCGGTCAGGTTATGGTGGACGCGGGCGTTCGAAGCGCTCCCGCCGCTGCTAGCTCCTCCTGACTCGGTAGGCGCTGCCGAGCACGGAGTTATCGTTGGCCAGATGGAGGACATCGAGATCTTGGAGCTGTCGGTGAAGGCCGATGACGGCGCCGGCGAGCGCAGACGTTCGTGACGACCTACCTCGATTTTCAGGGTTGAGCTTGGGCCGGATTACTCGGCTGGCCAGATGACATAGAAGTCCCGTCGCAACACAAACTGGACGACCTCGCCGAGCGGGGATGGCTCCGGATCCTCGACAGGCGGGGCAAGACGCGGAAGTCGCTGTTGCTGAGCTGGGCCGCAGTGCTTTGCTGGCGACCTTGTCCAGTCGGCTCGCGATCCCAGAGCGGTTGACCTCAGTCGGGACGCGACGCGCGTGACCCTGCAGCGCGCCTATGAGCTCCTGTTTGACTGGTGCCAGCCCACCAATGTATGGTCGCTGGAACGATCGAGGAGGGCAGATGGCGACATACATTGTGCTCGGCGACTGGACGCAGCAGGGCGTCGCGAACTTCGAACAGACGGTTGAGCGGTATGACGCCGGGCTGAGTCAGATGGAGGCATTAGGGGTCAGCGTCAAGGACAGATACTGGACGATGGGAGACCACGACCAGGTGAGCATCATCGACGCGCCGGACGACGAGACGCTCGCCGCCGCGATGCTAAAGCTGGCTTCCTTGGGCAATTTCCGCACCACCGCGCTCCGGGCGTTTTCAGCCGACGAGATGAGGGGCGTGATCGCCAAGGCCGGCTGAGCCCACGAAGTGGCAGGCAGTCGCTCGTGGCACAGGTTTTGCTGAGAGCCCGAGAGCGCTTCATCTCTAGCAACGCGAAAGCCCGTCCCGGAGGCGGCGGCCGATTCGCGGCACTAATTCCCACAGGTCGCTCTCGCAAAGAGCTAACAGCAAGCAGCACTGACCGTGCACCCAGCGGCGCGGTGCCGCGCCAGCTTGAGTCATAAGACCGATACCATGCATCGTAGCCGACGGGAGCGCGAGCGCTGAGCTCCTGCTTCAGCTCCGAGCCGGGTCATTGCGGAAGCCACCGGCCGGCACCAAGACCCGTCCGGAAAATGTTTCGGGAGTGGCCCCTATACGGAACGCCCGCCCGGACACCGATGCTGCGCCGCGCCGCCGGGCGGCCAGGGAGTTGGCCCCAGCGTCGAGCGGACGGCGCCTCGTCTCGCCGTGGGCCCGCGCGGCTCCTGCATTCACGTGGCGACGAGCATCTGACCGGCGCTGAGTTCGCACCTCCTATGCGCGGGTTGTGCAACTGGCGAATCGGAGGGACGTAGCTAGCGGCGGCCAATAGACCTCCGTCGGGCGCGGAGCAGGTGCGTTGCTTGGGTGCTGGTTTGGGTGGCAGAATGCTGGTGTGGGCATCCATTTGTGGGCGTTCGTCGGTATCTCGCTGCTGGTGATCGTGGTCCCCGGTCCTGACACGGTGTTGGTGACCAAGAACGCTGTCCTCCATGGGCGGAGCGCGGCTCTCGGAACCTCGTTGGGTGTTAACACCGGACTGCTGATCTGGACGGTCGCGGCGGCGTTCGGTCTCGCTGCGGTTGTGCGGGAATCCGCGCTGGCGTTCACCGTCCTGAAGCTGATCGGTGCGCTCTATCTGATCTGGCTTGGTCTGCAAGCGCTGCGAGCGGCGGCCCGCCAACCTGCGGACGAACCACGCGACGCGGCTGATTTGCACGGGCGGAGCGGCGTCCTGATCGGATTTCGGCAGGGACTGTTGAGCGACCTTGCGAACCCCAAGATTGGGGTCTTCTTCACAGCCTTGTTGCCACAGTTCGTCTCGTCGGGCGAGCCAGTCCTCGTGCCATTCTTGTTGCTCGGCGGCCTTTTCGTGCTGATCGGGCTTGTGTGGCTATGCGCCTACGCGCTGATCGCCGCCAGGATTGCAGATGTGCTCGTGCGCCCGCGAGTCAAAGCCACGCTCGATCGCCTGACGGGCGCCGTGCTCGTCGGGCTTGGCATTCGCCTCGCGCTCGAGCGCCGCTGAGGATCGCTGCCGAGAGGCAGCCGGCGGCGGACACGCATTCACGGTCCTCGCGAGAACGACGCGTGCTCTAGTCGGTGGACTTCGATTCAACACCTTCGCCTCGTAGACCCGCAAGCCTGGCAACTCGGGCATCACCCGGTCGCGTGCGTCCGACCTGCTTGGCGCGGAAAGCTCGACCCAAGGACGCGAGCCTCGTAGGCACCCATATGCCTAGGCAAAGCTCGCGGGGCTCCCGCCGTTTGCCTTCTTCGCTCCCGTCGATCCGATGGCCAGGAGCTGACCGCGGCCGGTTTGCGTCGCTTCTGCAAGTCGCCCATGCGGCCACCGATCGGCGACTGCTGCTCCAGGCTCTTGCCGACCAGGAGCGGCAGCGCTGGTTTTGGTCCACCGGCTCGCCTCACGAGCCGGCAGTCCGGGTCTTGGCGCGGTGGAAAAAGGCGCTGCGGTAGGCGGGGAACAGCCCATTAGTCTTCGGCGCGGTGGACCTGATCGGCGATATCGGCGGGAGACAGTTCGGCAGCCAGAAAGACACCGGAACGGGGCACGCTCATGTGCAGATCGGATGAGCTGCACACGGCGATCTCGCCGCTGTGCAGCTCGAAGTCCAGCACGTGACCCCCGCGGCGGCGATCGTCGATGAAGTGAAAGTGGTAACCCGCGACCGAGATGCCCTGCTCGTAGTCAGGCATTCGGAACCCGGCCATGGTGTCCGGCAGGTCGGCGAAGTCGGTGATCGGCGCATCAGCGGTTCAAACACCTTGCCGCCCAAGCATTAGCCCAATAGCGCCTCCAGCCCGGCCGCGGGCAGGAACGCGATCAGCACCTGTCAGCCGCTTGGTAAGCTCGCGGCCGCCTTGCCCCGTGCCGCCTGATAGGACGCGCTCGCTGAGGTTGTCCCGTTCGCCGTGGAAGTTTGGTGACGACGATCCGGGTATGGATGGTTACACAGTTACTGCTGTGGCGGCCTCCTCGGCTGGGGTTGGAGTGACACTTTGACGGCGACGAAGGAGGTCGTGTTCGATCGCGATCGCGATGTTCGCGAGGCCGCGATAGCCGGCGACTTTGCGAAACCGGGTTTCGGCTTCGAGCATCCCGGCGGCGGTCCATCGCAGGCACATCTCGCCAGAGTTCCAGTGCTTGACGTTGCGGTGGATGACTCGTACCGTGGAGATCATCGACTCGATCGGGTTGGTGGATTGCAGCGTGAGCTTGAGCTTTCCGGTGATCCCGATCCGGGTCACTGTCAGCGTCTCCTCGAGCCCCTCTCGCAGTGAAGCGGCGGCGCCGGGATGAGCGCGATCAAGCTCGGTCGCGAGCCGGGTCAGCTGCTCGAGCGCTCGGTCGTGGTCGTCATCCGCCCAGGCGCGGCGCAGGCGCTTCTTGACGGCCTCGCGGTCACGCTCAGGCAGATGCTCGAGCACGTTGCGCTCCTTGTGCCGCACGCAGCGTTGGACAGGCACGTCGTCGCCGAACACCTGGCGGATCGCCTTGCGGAGCGCCTTGGACCCGTCGATGATGAACAGCATCCCCTGCTCGACATCGAGCCCCCGGTCCACGAGGTCAGACAGCAGCGCGGCCGCGACCGTCGCGTTCTCGGTTGATCCTTCCCACAGCCCGAGCGCGAGCTTGTCGCCCTCGGTCGTGATCCCGAGCGCGACGATGTTCGTCCGGCCGTGCAGCTCGATCCCGTCGAGCATCATCACCGCCAGGCGCATGTCGCGCAACGGGCGGGACATCAACGCCCACAGCGCTGCCCGGGTGCGCACCACGAACGCTCGCGAGACCGACGACTTCGAGGTCGACCGCTCGCTGGCTGCGATCTCCTCGCCAACCGGCTCCTGCGCGCGCCGGTACTTGCGAGTCGAGACGCCGGCGAGCATCCGCTCAAGCACCACCGCCTCCAGCTGGTCACGACTGGCGAAGTGATCGTAGCTCGACAGCGGCACCTCTGACTCACCGTCTGCGGTCCGCGCCCGCGGCCGCTTCACCTGGACGCGCCGCCCGCCGAGCGTCACCTCACCGTCCTCGTGGCCGTGGCGGACCGCGGTCCGCTCACGGTTCCAGCGTCCCTTCGGACCGACGAGCTCATCGACCTCCTCTTCCAGCAGCTCGCTCAACACCCCCAGCCCGACGCTCACGCTGAGCGCCAACAGCCCCTCCTTCGCTGCTCCTACCAGCTGTCCGAGCGCCTCTTGCACGCGCTCCGGCAGCACGGCCTCATCGCTAGTCGCCTGCGCGACCGATACGGTCTCACTCACGGCGGTTCCTCCTTCGATCTTTGCCTGATCACCCACCACGCTCCCACCAGGAGCGGACAGGGCGGAGGGATCGCCGTCACCTCAAAGTTCTACGAACCCGGGACACCGCTCGCTTTGCTGTTGCTTGCCAGGAGCCTGCAAGCGGCCGGTGCGCACTCCTGGCGAAGACAGGGCTGGCACGTGGATGCGGAAGAGACCTGCCTCGCATTCCTCGCGGTAATCACCAGGTGGTGGTTTGACAGAGATGAGCATCCCTAACGGCCACCGAGCACCGCGAGGTGGACGCATCAGCAAAACCGGGAGCCGGAGTTGCCGCGCGAGCGTGTCTGGGGATCGCGCTATCCGTGGTTCGGGGAAGATCCGCAGTACCGACGACGGTCAGTCCTCGCGGCGGAGCGGGTCGAGGCCGTTGAGGATCAGGTCGAGTCCCCATGCGAACTCGATGTCGGTGTCGTATCCGGTTTCGGGGAGTCTGGTTATGACTTCGGCGAGGTAGGGGTAGTCGTGAAGCGCGCCGCTCTTCTCGGCTCTTCTTTGCGCGGCTTGTCCGGCGCTTTGGGGTGTCTCGAATCCAAGGTCTTGCTCCTGCAGGGCGAAGCCGTAGATGTAGGCGTCCTGGACCGAGTAGGCGTGGATGGCCATCTCGAAGGAGAAGCCCGCCTTGCGCAGGCAGCCCATCGTCGCGTTGTGGTGTCGCAGATTGGCCGGCCCGGGGTGCCGTGACTCCATCAGCCCGATCGCCCAACTGTGGCGCTTGAGCGCATCGCGCGCCGAGATCGCGCGGCGGCGCAGGGCCGGGCGCCAGTCGTCAGCGTCGGACGGGGGGTCCATCTCGCCAAAGACGATGTCGACCATGCCGTCGAGCAGCTCGTCTTTGTTGGCGACGTGCTTGTAGAGCGCCATCGGCACGACGTCGAGCTTTTGCGCGAGCCCGCGCATGCTGAACGCTTCCAGGCCGGTCTGGTCGGCGAGCGCGACGGCGGCTTGTAGCACGCGAGCTCTGTTCAATCGTATTCGGCGGGTGTCTGTCTGGGGGTTCGTTGCGCTTGACAAGTGTACGGCGTACGCCTATGCTCTGCAACCAGAGTGTACGCCGTACACTCTGGCGGACCGACAGAAAGGCATCTCATGGATCAGCCGTATCCCTCCCAGCCGCCAGCGCAGCCGCCGGGTCCGGGCGTCCCCTATCCCGTCCAGTACTCGGTCGACTACCCAGACCGGCCGCTCAACCGCCTGAGCACGTTCTTTCGCCTGGTCGTGGTCATCCCGATCGCGATCGTGCTGTCCCTAGTTGAGGGCGGTTACACCTACGGCTACGGTGGAGGCCGGGGTGTCACGATCGCCGCCGCCGGTGGCCTGCTGGTGCTACCCGTGCTGCTGATGATCCTGTTTCGCCAGAAGTACCCGCGCTGGTGGTTTGACTGGAACCTCGAGCTGATGCGATTCTCGGCCCGAGTGGGCGTCTTTGTGGGGCTGATGGATGACCGCTATCCCTCCACCGACGAACACCAGGCGGTGCATCTCGACTTCCCCTACCCCGACGCGCGCAACGAGCTGAACCGCTGGCTGCCGCTGGTCAAGTGGCTGCTGGCGATCCCGCACTACGTGGTGCTGTTCTTCCTCTACATCGCGGCGTTCTTGGTCGTGGTCGCGGCCTGGTTTGTGATCCTGTTCACCGGACGCTTCCCACGCGCGATGTTCGACTTCCTCGTCGGCGTCGGCCGCTGGACCAACCGCGTGATCGCCTATGCCCACGTTCTGGTCACCGACCGCTACCCGCCGTTCCGCCTCGCCCCCTAGATCAGCCAAGGCCCCAGAAGGGAGCCGACGGCCAAAGATTTCGCCCGGTCGGACTAACGCCGACCGGGCGATCCGGCTTATTGAGCACAGCGAACCGCCGGTCGGCAGCTGTACGTCTCGATCATCAGCGGACCCAACACACGACCGCCCCCCCATCCACTCCGACGGTCCGACACGCCCGAGGGGCTGACTCGATCACGCTTCCGGTACGGTCGGATCCAGAAGCAGCGCCCGCCTAGATCGAACCCCGCCGCCGCGACCCAAAATCACGCCAGGCGCCGGTAGCCCTTGTGACCCGATCACTCTTGGCGGTTGATTTCCCTGGGTCAGTCTGGGCGGTTGTGTCCGGTGACACGAAGCTGTCAGGGTCCGCGACAATTCCTTGTCATCTCGCTCCTACTTCCAATCCGCGCCCAAAGCGACCCCCGTCGATTTCGATGACATGGGGGATCACAGCCGCGTCCCGTGTCGAGCCGAAGCCTCGATCGTCTCGCTGCGGTGCCTGACTGCATCGCACCGGCCGTGACATCGTCACCTCTTTGACGACTGCTGGGGACAGATGCGACTGGCAATCGAGCACGGGCCACGCCGCGTCCGCGGGGCTCCCATACCTCTCCAGCGTGCCGAGGTCTCGCGGGCGTGCAGGTTACGGCGCGAGCCTGCTGAGCCGACGCGGCCGTCTGTGGGCGGAGGATGGCGTCCGGCGAGCAGGGCGACCAGGAACACGGCGAACCCAGCCCACCGTCGCGGAATGCGGCGATCGCCCCGTGGTCGAGCCTCTCGGTTCAAATCACCAACGCGTACAGGATGATCAGGTAGACCGGGACTAGCATGTCGAAGAAGAAGATCGGTCCTGCGTTGCCCGGCGAGAAATTGTGGTGGGTGATCATCTCGCGGATGTGGCCGATAGCAGCGCCCAGATAGAAGATCGCGAACGCCATGATCGTGGCCAGCCAGAAGGGGTGGGCGAAGCCGGTGGCCATCACCCCAAGCACGCCGTAGGACATGCTGGCCAGCCCGACCTCCCACTGCCATGGCGTACCCGCAGGCCAGCCGATGGACCGGGCGATCGGCTCCGGTGTGAACATATGACCAGAGCCGATCACGATTCCCTGCACGCCGATCAGAAAGGTGATCGAGTCCTCCAGCAGCTCCAGCCCGAATCCCGACGTCCCATGGGCGGCCAGCCGCGCGACCACGACGATCACGAGCACGACCACCCCGATGAACGGAACAACCTCCAGCGCCCAGCGCAGCATCGTCGCGCCAGGGCCCCGAGGCTCGTCTGGGGACTTCGCACGCACACGATCAGCCGGCATCACGACGTCTCGTTTCGCTCAAGTGATCCACTACGGGAGCCAACGTTGCACCGTTCTTCCACGGTTGCGTTGGCGGTTGAATAGACCGTCTGGTTTGCGCGAGCGACCGGTCGCTGACCGGTCCGCCACCGCGCCTTCATCTGCTCGCAACTCTAGCCCTCGGCGCTGCGCCCGTCATCAGTACCTGGTTACTCAAAGCCACACATGGCTTGATGGCCGTTCCAGCGCTCCGACTGGCACAGTCTGAAGCCTTCCCGCTCCGGTGCTGACTCGCAAAGCGCGATTGCATGGGCCACTGAGCGATGACCGGCCCTTTTACTAGTGCTTTCTTGGGTTGGAGGTAAGGTTCGGGCGTCTGCTGGCGAACTCTTCTTGCGCTAGGGCATCGACACGAGGAGGCATCATGGCTGTGATGGCGGTGGATGCTGGTGCGCCGGTGGCGGTGAAGGAGCGGTTGGAGGCGTTCGCGGGTGAGGTGCTGGCCGCGGCGATGAACCGGCCTGTGCAGCGGGCCAACGGCGGGTTGTATCTGCGGGGTCTGCTTGAGCACGGTCCGCGGAAGTCGCTTGAGCCGATGGTCGGGCGGCTGGGTGGGGACGCCGAGTATCAGTCGATGCAGCAGTTCGTGGCTGATAGCCCGTGGGATCCGGCGTTGGCGTGGAGGCAGTGGCTGTCCGGGTAGCGCCGGAGATCGAGGTTGAGGCGTGGATGTTGCATGACACCGGGTTTCCCAAGGACGGCGAGGACTCGCCGGGGGTCAAGCGCCAGTACTCGGGCACGCTGGGCACGAGGGGTAACTGTCAGATCGGGGTGTCGGTGCACGCGGTCGGGGCGCGGCCGACGGTGCCGCTGGGATGGGGCTGTATCTGCCGGAGGACTGGTGCGCGGACGAGCAGCCGCGCGCGCGAGGCGAAGATCCCGAGCCGGTCGTGTTCAAGACCAAGCCCCGAGCTCGGCGTCGAGCTGGTGGAGCGCGCCGCTGACTGGTACGTCCCGAAAGCACCGGTGCTCGGCGACCACGCCTACGGGGAGAACACCTGGCTGCGCGAACGGCTCGACCGGGCCGGGTGCGAGTACGTCCTGTCGGTGGGGCTGACCACGAAGGTGTTCGCACAGGGAACCTCCTTCGCGGTGCCACCCCGAACGAGCAAGGACGGTCGCGCGCCCTTCGGCCACGACCAGACCGCGCGCCCGAATCGATCGGGGCGAGCTGATCGGCCAGCTCGGGGCGCACGGCGTACGACTGGTCACCTTCCGCGACGGCCCTGACGGACAGCCGGTCACCTCTAGGTTCGTCTTCGCGCGCGGACACGCCGCCCACGGCTGGCGCGATGACCGCGGGAGACAGGGATGGCGCGAGGGCGCTGAGGTCCCCCCGCGCGAGGAATGGCTGATCGCCGATGCCCGACGGGCACCAGGAGCCAACCGACTACTGGATCTCCAACCTGCCCGTCGACACCGAGGCCCGAGCGGCTCGCCAGGCTGGCGCGCATGCGCTGGAAGATGGAGCTCGACTACAAGCAGCTCAAAGGCGAGCTCGGCTGGATCATTACGAAGGCCGCTCCTGGCTCGGCTAGCTAGTACCACCACACCGCGATGGTGACCGCCGCCCACGGATTCCTCACCCTCGAGCGGCTGAACCCTTTTCACCCGCGGCCGGCCTGACACTCCCCAAGGTCGTGCTGCTGATACAGCCGATCTTCAAGTGCTGGACCGGCCGCTGCCAAACCTGCCCACAGCTCGTCGATCTCGCCCACCTGCCGCACACGCTCACCAGACGAGATGAGTGACCATCAATGCACTATTAAGCTGGTCCGACGGCTTCCGCATTGTCGCCCGGGGAGCTGTGACGGCTCGACTGCTGCTTGAGTAATTCGGCTATCTGAAGCAGACGTCCACGGTCGAATCGGACATCGCGTCGACAGGCCTCAGCCTTCGTGTGAGCACGACTCTCGGATCTGGGGCGATCGCGGGTGCGTCCGCAGGTCGACGCGGGTGCGTAGGCCAACCGACGCGCACACCGTCGCTTCGGTTTCGGGCGAGGGTGAGAGCCTCGCTGCCTAGGCTCGTCGGTCGCCGAGCCCGGTGTTCTAGGCGGCTTCCATCGCCTTGCCGACGCCGGCGCGCATCTCCTCGGCGTTCATCACCGGCGCGAAAGTGATTTTGGCGTTAAGGCCGATGAAGAATGGCTCCGCGGCCGGTGGTATCTCGCTTGAGTCGCTCATGTCGAAGAAGATCAGGCCGGTACGCATGCCTTCCTCCGAGGTGAAGTAAGCGGCTTCTGCCTTCAACGCCTCGAGCGCGCGACCCACGATCTGCGGCAGGCTGCCGTCCTTGATCGCATCGTTCCCGGCGCCGGTCGGGATCTGGACCTTCATTAGCATTCGCATGTTCGGCTCTCCTTTGTTCTGTTCTGCTTCGTGCTGACCCGACGCGACCAGCAACAGACAGACTGGATGCCGACACACGGCGCGCCCCGGTTCACGGAGCAGTACGAACTGCCCCTGGGCGATCCTACGCCCAGGTCACCGCTCAGGTCAAGCGGGGGGCATTGCCCAGTCCACAACGATGCTGACAACGGGCGGCTCACGCACCCCGTCATCCAGCGTGCGGTCCCTCCCAAACCAGCCAGAAACCGATTCCGCCTAGACGTTCGGGACGCTGCGCTCCCGCTTCTTGGCCCCAGAAGGATGCGTCAAATTCTTATGGCCGCAAGTGCTCGCTGTGGACGATGAGCGGTCGCGCACAGAACTTCGGGCAGTCCTGCTTTGTCGCCTCGGCAGCATTGAGGACCTCGCTCCTGCTTCAGGCGCCCGCTGGCTCAGAGCAGAAGTGGACCGCCGGCACCGCACCGGTCGCGACGTGGCTGCGTGCTCGTGATTTCGGCAGTTTCGCCGATTGGCTCACGCCGGTCCTGCCCGTGGGGATCAGCGCGTGCTTCGGCATGCTCGCGCGGAGACCCGCATTCATGCTCGCGCGCCGGCACGAGTGCGTGAGCGTCCGGACGGTTCCCCCTGACGGCGCCTCTCGTGTCAGTTTGGCTTGACAAGACGGATGCTGTCAGCCTAGACTGACAGCATGAACATCGATGAGATCACCGAAGCGATCGGCTCTGAGGATCCGGCGCAGGGACTGCGTGCCGCTTTGGCGCTGCACCGGATCGCGGAGCGCGTCGAGGCAGGCCAAGTCGCGGTCGCACGCGGTCAGGGGTGGTCCTGGCAGCAGATCGGCGATGCGCTGGGGATCACCCGGCAATCGGTGCACGCCAAATACGGAAAGTGGGTTTCATGATGACCGCGAAAGCGACCAAGGTCGGCGGGTTTAATCCGTGGGCGACAGCCGTGTATGCGCGCGAGGAGGCGCGTCGACGTGGTAACAGGCGCGACGGTACCGAGGACCTCGTGCTCGGGCTGTTGCGCGAGCCCGACGTCGCGCAGCTGCTGGGCTGCGATCTAGGCACGGCGCGTGAGGCGCTGGATGCGATGGATCACGACGCGCTTGTGGCGATCGGAATCGACAGGCCGCTCGACGCGCCGCCGGTGCCAACCCGCGAACCGACGCTCGGCGGCCGACGGGCCATCGTGAAGGCGGTCTTGAGGGACCACCTGCCGATGACGCCCGTGGCCAAGCGCGTGATGGAGGAGGCCGGAAAGGACCGGCGCCACCGTCGTGGTTCGGGGGCGCCGTGGGATCCATCGCCCCGGTGGTCGCGCGAGCGGGTGCTGATCGCCTTGCTGTCGCTCGCGCCACCCGACCCAGCCGCGGCGCTCCTTGACGCGCTCAAGGTCAACCGAGATGAGGTCAGCACGCGCCTCAGCGAGCCGTCAGCGGCCTAACGGCGCGGGACGGTCGATAAGACTCTAGGGCATCAGCTACGACGTGGGCCGCAAGCTCGCGGGGCCGCTTTGTCGCCTCCGCAGAACACAGCCGCCGGCTGCCGCTTCGGTCAGCCGGACACCCAGAGGAGAAGTCTGGGTCGGCCGCACCCGAGCCGCTGAGATGGCTCAGCTTTCGTGAATGCGGAAGCGGCGCTGACCGCGAAGTTGTGTTTGGTCGCCACGCCATCACGCGCAGTGTGACGGCAAGACGACCAGAGGGATCGTCCGGCGACCGCATCGGCGGCGTGTGTCAGCGGGCAAGCGCGCAGCTCGGCGTCAGCCTACCCATGGCTTGCCCGGCTGATACTTCCGGCTGGAGCCAGGTCGTGCCAGGTGCGACCGTACTTGCGTGGACGCCCCACCTACCCACGGCCATGGGCGTTGGGGGCCTGGCTGCCCGCGGCGAGGTGGTCCTCCTCATATGAGCAAGGCCGCCCACGCGGTCTGGAGAGATGGCGTGAACGCGTGCCGCGCGTGGCTCACCGCGGCATCGCTCCCGAGCCTAAAGGGAGAAGACCTGAATCGACTCTATGTATCCGATGCCGTAGTCGTTGTCAGGCGCGGTAAAGGTGAGGTTGAACTCGAACTCCTGATCGGTCTCATACATCGCAACGACTACTCCCGAATCGGAGGTCTGCGCGGTGTACGCGGTGTTTTCTCCCCAGGGCCCGAACAGATGCGCCGTCGTCTGATAGCCAGTGAAATTCCCGACGATCAGATAGCTCCCATTCGACGGAGGCTTGAACATGATGTAGGACGCGCTTCCGTCCCACTCGCCCGGGTCAGGCCCGACCTGCCTGATCGTGTCCATGAAAATCAAGTCAGAGGTCGTGTCCCAGCGTCCCGGCTGGTATACGTCGATGTTTCCACGCGCCGCGTCGTAGGGCTGGCGCGCCGTCAGCTCCATGAGCAGCGCCTCGCTTATGACAATTCCTTGCGGTGCCCCGAGCCCCGAGGCCATCTCTGTGAGCGCCTCCTCGCTGATTCGAGTGAACCGCGGTGGCTGTGCTGACACTCGCTCGCCCGGCGGCCCTGCCGGGTGCGCTCGGTCCAACTTTGTCGACGACATGTCCCAGTCCCTCCCCCCGGGCGCGATGCGCTGTCCCGGGTGTCGAATATGGTCGAATCGAGCCTAATGCCACCCACAAGCCCGGCGTGTGACATTGGCCACAGCGCGATCGATATCGATCACCTGTGGCTCGCCGCCACACACGGCCGTGGGTCCTCCCGCCTTCGTCCCCGGGGGGACCTGAGGTTTCGGTGAGCGCAGGGTGGAGCGTGTTCGCAATGCGCGACGGCGCTGCTTATAACACCTACCGCGTGTATCCGCATTCGTGCATCATCACGCCGCTGTTCTCCGTCCTGCTCGAGCTGCTGCCATCAAAATAAGCCGAGTACGCGACCGGCGCATTGCGGAGTCGTCGAACTCGATCGCGTAGTCATTCCCAGCCGTGCCCGCCGACCCAAATGCACATTCCTATGAGAGTGTTCCGGCGCTCGGTTGGCTTTAACAAGGCGTTCCCGTCGCCACCGACGAGGGTCCTGCTCGACGCGGCAACTAGAAGCGTGGCGCCGGGGTTCCCGCGCACGAGTAGCAGTTGGCGTCGTCCGTGACCACGTGGCTGCTTGGAACAACGACCGGGAGTCTCGCGGCGGCGGCGAGACTGGCAATCACATGAGGATGCGGGCATCTGCCTGGATGCGAGGCGTGCTCCACCCGACGATCGCCGCGCTGACCCGTCTCCGAAGTTACTGCTCCTTCCGCGCCGCCGGAGAGCCAGCCGCGGGCTTCCGCTCCCGCCGACCGGAGAATCAGAGAGTACAGAGAGGCGAGAACCGCGCCGGCAGGATGGCGGAGCCTTCGTTGCGAACAGCAGCGGCGGAGTGCGATCTAAGGTTGGGACCTTCCGCTACGCTTCTGCGTACCGCTCGCTGCCCAGGATGTGAAGCGAGACGTACGGCTCGTCGCCGATCACCCAGCTGTCATGCCCGGGTGGGATGTAGAAGAAATCACCCGCGCGCATGACGGCTTGGCGGCCGTCGTCCATCTTGGCGACGGCCTGACCGCTCAACACAAGGCCGACATGCTCGACCTGGCAAGAGGATTCGCCCTTTGAGCGTCCGACATGCTCGGACCACTTCCAACCCGGCTCGTAGGTTGCCCGGCCCAAAGTGGTCGGACCGACCTCATAGACCTCGAACATGCCTTTCTCGAACGATCGAACCTCAACTGGACTGTCTAGGTTCACGAGCGTCAAGTCCATCGCTGTGGGTCATTATCCCGGTTCGAAACTCGGAGCCAGAAGTGCGCCGCCACTCAATGCCGCTTTGTCGCCCAGGCAGCGCTCGCGCGGGGGACTGCCGCATCGCGACTTCACGTGGGCGATGCGGCAGTCCGGGATGGCTAAAGGCTGAGCCCGGCGGTCATCGAGATGGTCGGCGGCTGTCGTGAGCGGACGGTGTCGATGATCTCGCTGGGGTCGATTCCCTGCAGATATGTGGATCGTGGTACCAAGGTCGGTGTGTTGGATATGTGGGTGATATGGCCAGCTCGGCTGGGAACCCGGGGGTGGATCGTGTCGGGTCGCGTTTAGCGCTGGATCTGGGTACGCGGGTGGGCGTGGAGCGGGGGTCGGCGTAGCCGACTGGAGGGCAGCGCCTACCGCGTGCGCGCCGTCCGGGTGGGGGGCGATCGTTCCGCTCGGTCCTGTCGTCTTGAGGGAGGAGCTGTGCGATGACGTTCGTGCCGAGCATGGAGCGGGTGTTGGACGGGTCGGAGTTGCTGTCGATCTCGCTCGGGCATCCGCTGGTGGACGCCTACCTGGAGTTCGTAGGCGCCCGCGGCGCGGTGAACACATGGTTGGCGACGGCGTATGACTTGAAGGTGTTCTTCGAGGTCGTCGGCGGCAAGGACCCGGCTGAGGTGAGCGCCGCGGATGTGTTCGCGTTCCTCGGCCAGCAGCGCACACCACGCCTGGAGAACGTGGTGCGGATCGAGGACGGCGAGGCGGGATTGTCAGCGCGAACGATCGCCCGGCGGCTGTCGAGCGTCGCTGGCTTGTTTGAGTATCTGATCGTTCGTGGTGACGCGGGCGTGGAACGTAATCCGGTGCCGCGCGGGCTTGCCGGTCGGCGGGCGGGTCAGCGCGGCCGCGGCGGGGTGCGGATGGTCTGCCGCCCGCGGCCGCTGCCGCGGGTGCTCTCGCCGGTCGAGGTCGACGCGATGTTGGGCGCGCTGCGCACCCAGCGTGACCGGGCGATCGTGCTGGCGATGCTGCTGGCTGGGCTGCGGCGTTGCGAGGTGCTGGGCCTGCGGCTGCGGGACATCAATGCGGGCGAGCAGCGGCTGTTCGTCGCTTCGGGCAAGGGTGGTCGTGAGCGGATCGTGCTCGTCTCGGGCCGCTTCTTCGAGGCGCTCGGCCGGTACTTGGAGTCCGAGCGTCCCTCAGGTCTGGTGACCGAGGCGTGCTTCGTGGTGCTCAAGGGCCCGCGGCGTGGACTGCCGCTGTCGGCCGCCGGGCTTGATGAGGTGATCGACGGCGCGCGGGGACGCGCCGGGCTCGCGCGCGTGACCTGTCACATGCTCAGGCACACCTGCTTGACCAGGCTGCGGGAGCAGGGGATGTCGCTCGAGGCGTTGCAGGCGCAGGCCGGGCACGCGTCGATCGACTCAACCCGGATCTATCTGCACTTGGCGAACGACTGGCTCGTGGGCGAGTACCTGCGGGCGGCGGAAGCGATCGAGGCGCAGATCGACCCGACCGCGACTGAGGGAGAGGCGGCATAGGTGGCCCGCCTCGCGCGCGACTCCGAGGTCGAGGCGCTGATCTGCGCCTACCGCGACGATCTCGTCGCGGCCGGTCATTTCGCCGAGAACGAGGTGACCTCCCCGGCGCGAGCGTTCCTGTTGCGGGTCGGCGGCCCGTCTGGGTGGTCGCGGCTGTCGGTCGAGGAGCAGCGGCAGATCTGCGAGCCGCGTGGGAGCGCGCTGGTGATGTGGATGACCGCCGCGGGCCACGTGCGAGCAACGCCGGAGTTCTTGGCGGGCGGCCATCAGCGGCTTGGCAAGGTGTCGGCCTGGGTCCATCGCGACTTTCACCGTCGGTTCATGCAGGTCGCCGACGGGATCGGGTTCTCTGCCAAGGCGGCCGAGCTGCAGTGGTGGGCGGTCGCGAAGGTCGCCGCGGTCGCGGGCGTATCGCCGCACAAGCTGAACCGCACCAGGTTCGACGCCGCGAGTGCCGAGCTGCTCGCGGCAGCACTCCGGGCGGATCGCCACTCGGCGCACCGCAGTCTCAGCACCAGGCTCTACGGTGCGGAGGCGACGCTTTATCACGCTGGCGTGATCGAGGGGGCGCCGCGCAAGCGTGCCCCGAACCAGGCCACTTTGCGCCAGCAGGAGTGGGCGAGCGTGCCGCCGAGGCTGGCGGAGACGCTGCAGGGCTACGTGGAGCAGATGCGCGTCACGCTTCGTCCGAACTCGATGCCGCACATCAAGCGCACGCTGCGCGAGTTCGCGCTCTGGCTGGCCGACCAAGCGCCCGAGGTCACGGCGGTCCGCGATCTCCGCCGTGCGCACATCGAGCGCTACAAGCGCCACGTCGCGCAGAAGCCCAACCTCCGCGGCGGGCGGCTGTCCAAGCGCACGATCGCCGGGCGAGCTCTCGACTCTGCGGATCTGCCTGGAGCGGCTTGCCGAGTGGGACGGCGAGGACGCCCCGGCGCGGACGCTGATGTTCCCCGGCGACGTGCCCAAGCTCGATGACCCGCTGCCGCGATTCATCGACGACGGCGCCGCGAAGAAGCTGATCGGGGCCGCGCGCGCGACCGATGACCCGTTCGCGCGCCTCACGGTCGAGTTCCTCGCGCGCACCGGCCTGCGGCGCGGCGAGTTCCTGGACTTAAAGATCGACTCGGTCGTGCAGATCGGCTCCGCGTACTGGCTGCACGTGCCGCTCGGGAAGCTGCGCACCGACCGCTACATCCCGCTGCACCCGCAGCTCAAGGAACTGCTCGACGAGTGGGTCGCCTGCCGGCCGGCGAGCCTTCGTGAGCCGTGGCTGTTCATGGACCACGGCCGGCGGCTCGGCCCCGACAGCGTCCGCAAAGCAGTCCAGAAAGTCGCCCGTGAGGCCGGCCTTGAGAACGTGACCCCGCATCAGCTGCGCCACACATTGGCGACGCAGGCGATCAACCGCGGTATGTCGCTTGAGGCGATCGCCGCGCTGTTGGGGCACAAGTCGATGCGGATGACGATGGTCTACGCGAAGATCTCCAACCGCACCGTCGCTGAGGAGTACTTCAAGGTCTCAGAGCAGGTCGAGGCGCTCTATGACGCCCCCAAGCAGCTCCCCGCCGAGGCGGAAGGGCAGGAGATGCGAAAGCTCCGCTCAGAGATGCACCGGCGGATGCTCGGCAACGGCTACTGCGCCCGCCCCGTCGGCCTTGACTGCCACTTCGAGTCGATCTGCGAGTCATGCGTCTACTTTCAGACCACGCTCGAGTTTCGCCCCACCCTGCAGCGCCAGCGCGACGACGCGGCCGAGAAGGGGCAGGTCGGCCGGCTGAAGATCTTCGACGGGCTGCTCGAGCGGCTCGACGCCCAGGCCAAAGCCTCGTGACAACATCAGCTCGCGTGGCCCTGTTCGAGGTCGCTGCCAACCCCGACCCCGACTCGACGCTCCCGTTCCTGATCCGGCTACCGCTGCCCGACGGCGAGCTTGTGCTCAAGGCGCGTGATAGCTGGCCGCGGACCGCGAAGGTCTACTGCCACCGCGCCGACCACTGGCCCCAAGAGCCCGAGATCGTCGAGCGCGTTCCGATCCGCTCCTGCCAACGGCGTGGTGTCGCGATCGATCTCGTGCTCGACCGCCCACGCGAGAACCGCTCGCAGCTGGTGTTCATTCGCATCCAAGGCGGCCGCGAGGGGATCTTCTGGCAATCCGCGCGAACGACCCGCCAAGCCCGGCCCGGGATCCGCGTCCCCCGCCGCCGCGCCGCCGAGCTCGCACACCTCACGATCCTCGTCGACACCCGCGAGCGCTACCCCTACAAGTTCACCCACCAACAAGCCGACACCGAACGCCGCGCCCTGCCCGCCGGTGACTACGGCATCGCCGACGACGATCAGATCATCGCCGTCGTGGAACGCAAGAGTCTCGACGATCTCGTCCGCCGCCTGATCGACGGGCAGTTCACCTACGCGATCGCCGACATGGCGAGCCTGCCCCGTGCCGCCGTGGTCGTCGAGGATCGCTACTCAAGCCTGTTCAAGCTCGAGCACACCCAGCCAGGGTTCGTGACCGAGCTGCTCGCGGCCCTCAGTGTCCGCTACCCCACCGTCCCGATCCACTTCGCCGAAACCAGGCCGCTCGCCGAGGAGTGGACCTACCGCTTCCTCGGTGCCGCGCTCGCCTACCACCAAGCCGCAAGTTCCTAACAACGGCAGGCGCCGCTCGAGCGCTGGTTCTGACCGACCCCGGTGCAACGCTGGACGCCGCGATCGACGACAGGAGGCGCGCATGCCAGGACCCGGACGCAACGAGCTCTGCTCATGCGGCTCAGGCCGCAAGGTCAAACGCTGCTGCGGACAACACCGCGGGCCCAGCGAGAACGATCTCGCGCGCTCCTACCTCGCCCACCAAGCACGTGACGCCGCCCGCCGGCTCCGACGCCTCGACGACGACGAACTGCGCGAACTGTTCGACGACCTGATCGAGCTCCCCGAACTCGACCTCGCGCTCACCATCACCCTGCCACAGCTGCTCACCCCCGACCTCCAGCGTCTGCTCGACGCGGTCAATGCCGACGACCCCGACGCCGGCGCGGAGGTGACCCGCCGGATCCTCGACCAGCTCGACACACCCGTCGAGCGCGCCCGGCTCGCACGCACGATCGTCCGCCTGCGCGACACCAAGCGCCTCGACTCGCTCCTCGCGGCCGCCGCGATCATCGACCTCGACAGCCGCTCGCGAACCCTCATGCACGCCAGCCTCGTCCACGCCGCGTTCATCAACACCGGCCGCATGCGAACACCCGGCGGCCTGCGCCTCGCTGCGTGACGTCATCGTCGCGGACGCGGTCGGCGTTCGCGTCGCTTGACAGGATCACCCGCATAATGACCGAGCTGGCGCTGGATGATGTTCACCGCCACGCCCTCGCGGGCGAGCTCGACCGCGTGCGCGTGACGCAACTGGTGGGGCGCAAACCGACGCCCCACTCCCGCATCAAGGGCCAGCTGCCGTAGGTCTGCTCTGGCCGCGGTGGCTGCCCAGCGCCGCCCGCGGGTCTGGCCGTCGATCACGCAGAACAGTGGTCCGGGCGGCAGCAGCACGCGATCGGCTTGCCAGTCGGCGAGTTGCTGGAAGCCAAACTGGTCCATGCCGGCCTCGCGGCGCTTGTCGCCCTTGCCGTGACGCACCAGCACCGACCCGTGCGGTTGATCGATGTCGGTCTCGTTGAGCGCCAAGGCTTCCGCGATCCGCAGCCCGCCGCGCCACAGCACCGCGATCAAAGCGCGTACGCGTAGACCGTGACGATCGTGACCGGCCTGGCGCATCACCCGGACGATCTCCTCCGGGCGTGGAGGATCCGGCGGGTACTCCATCCCCTTGTTACGTGGAGCGCGGCCGGCGAGATACCCCGGCATCGTCGCCGGTGAGCGCCGTCGACCGGCGGCATCGCGCGGCACAACCAAACCATCGGACATCACAACCCTCCTCGAGCAGGCCCCGGCCAATCCGAGGCGCGGTGCACGCGATCCTCTCGCCTGACGACCGGGAAGGTCTGTAGTTACGGTTCTGCTCTTCGGGTCGCCCGGTCCGAAGCGGAAGCCTCGTTCGAGGGTGCTGACGCCCGACCTCTTGCCCGGATGCTCGTGGAGGGAGAAGCAGCACAGGAACGGATCTGGTTCGCTTCACTCCCGGCTTTGGCCAGTCTCACCGACCCCGCGACATAGATAGGGTCCGCCACGTGGACCAGGCCGAGCGACCACCTTACAGCTCGTCGTTCGGCGCAGCGGCGGTCCAATACGCCGAGCATCGCCCTAATTACGCGCAGGCCGCAGTGCGCTGGGCGCTCGAGCCCGCGTCCGGCGTGCGAGTGCTCGATCTCGGCGCCGGAACCGGCAAGCTGACCGCCACGCTGGTCGCGCTGGGCGCCGAGGTCGTCGCGGTCGAGCCCGACCCGGCCATGTTGACCGAGCTGCGCCGCGCGCTGCCGGCTGTCTGTGCCCTGCCGGGTAGTGCCGAGGCTGTGCCGCTGCCGGACACGTCAGTCGATGCTGTGCTGGCCGGCAATGCCCTGCACTGGTTCGACATGGCCGTCGCGGGGCCGGAGATCGCCAGGGTTCTCGTACCTGACGGTATTCTGGCCGGCCTGTGGAACGTCGTCGATGACCGGGTCGACTGGGTTGCCGGACTCGAGCGGGTCAGCGGGACCGCCGCGATCGGCCCGCGCGACACGTTCAGTAGTTGGCGCAGCGCGACGGCACGCCTGCACGTTCCGAATGATGGCCTGGTTGCCCAGTTCGGCTCGCCTGAGCAGAACGAATTCCCGCACGGTCAGCGCCGCACCGCCGGCTCCCTCATCGCCACGCTCGCGACGCGCGCGGGGATGCTCGTCATGTCAGAACAGGAACGAGAGGCCACGCTCGGCCGGATCGGCGCTTTCCTCGCATGCAGACCGGAAACCGCCCGCGGCGAGTTCACCCTTCCGATGCTGACCGGCGTGCTTCGCGCCAGGCGACTGCAGAAGCCATCGACCGCTTGAGGCTCGTACGTTCCGGGTGCTGTCCGATCCGCCAACGCTGTCGGCACCGGGGCAATCAACGCGACGGCGATGCAGCTCTTAGCCGAGGTGCCCGGGGTCGCGAGGCAAGGCACCTTCTGGGGTCGCCGCTGCGGCCACGACGTCGGGGCTGCTGCTCTCGAACTCCGCGAAGCAAAGGAGAAGCGAACGAGCGGGCACTGGACGCCTCGACGGGTGCTCGTCGTTCGTGAATGGGGAAGTGTTGGGGAAGCCAAACCGACGTTCTGTGGGCGATCGCTCTTCGGTGGATCCGATTGGGCGCAGAGCGTCGAGCGGCGCGATCCTCTGGTCGTCAGAGGAGTCGTTCGGTTGGGGGTGCTGAGATCGCGAAGGAGTCGTGGGCGACATGCCGCGATTTCCGCGCTTTTCGAGACTCGGCTCGAGGGATCGAGACGCGTGCAGCGCTGGTAGAACAGGACCGCGCTCGGGTTCGGGGCCCGAATTCTGGCTTCCCAAATGGCCAGACTGGCCAGTCTGAGTTGAGCCTCAGTCGGTTCTTAGATTGCCGTGATCCGGGCGTGTTCTTGGGACGTTTCTTCAAGCCCGTTGGGCGGTTCTTCAAAGCGGGTGGGGCGGTTCTTCACACGCCCGTTTCGGCGCGTGGGCTGACCTCTTCAGAGGAGTTCAGCAGTCCGGCCGGGCAGCGCGGGCTTGCCTGGCTACGGGCGCCTACGCGAGACCGGCGACGAGCTCTACGGCGGCGGCGATCAGTTCGGCGTTGTTTGCGGCGACGCGACCGTCGGGCAACACGAGCACGTCTTCAAGGCCGATGCGCACGTCGACTCGGGCGGCGGCGCCAGCTGACACCACGTCCCAAGTCCGCGCTCCGTGGCCGTGCCACAGCTGCGGGACGCCGTCGGGAATCAGCTGTGCGATCGCGCGGGCGTCCTCGACGCCACCGTCAACCTCCACGAGTGCCCGCGTGACCTGGTGCGTGAACGGGCTGCCGGCGAACGCCTCGGCGTCGGCGGGCGTGGCGATGCCCGCCTCCACGGCGATGCCCGCGTGCAACGCGGCGCGAACGATCCCGGCCCAGCCGAGCTCTGAGAGGTTGACCGAGACGAAGTCCGGGGCTCGCCGCCAGGCCCTCACCGCGGCCGCACGAGCGAACGGGTCTGGGTCGATCGCCTCCGAAGTAGAGAGTCCGACGGGCAGGCCGGGAACCGCGGCGCGGATGGCCGCGACGGCGGCGTCGCAGGCGGGCGCCTGCATCGTCTGGGCGCCTTTGGCATCGCGGGGATGGACGTGCACGGCGAACGCACCGGTCCGCCGAACGTCGATCGCGTCGGCGGCGAGTTCGGCCGGCGTCAGCGGGACGGCAGGGTGCTCACCACGCGTGCGCCCGCCGTTCAAGCAAGCCTTTACGGCCACCTCAGCCGCCGCGGCCCTGAGTCAGGGGCCGGCGGATCGGCCGACCCGCGACCGGTCCCGAACGATCCGGATGTTGCTTGTACGGGCTTGCAGGCGGTCAAACGCTCCCTCTAGGTCGGTCGAGGGTCGCTCGGTCGACCAACGCTTGCCGACCTGCGTGACTTCGCCCGATGCCTCTAGCTGTCGAAGCCTCCCCACCGTCTTTGCGTGGTTGAGCCCGGCAGCCTTGGCGATCCTCCCAGTGGAGTGCTCGCCGCGCGGCAGTTCGCGCAGCACCCGCTTGAGTCGATCCTCGTGCTGCCTCGGCCGCTGCACGTGCGAACGTGGTGGCGGTTGCGGGGCGGGCGCAGGAGCGGCTTTTGGGATCGCTGGGGCGGGCGGCGTAGCTCGGTATCGGGCTTGGCAGGCGGCGCACATCACGACCGGCTGACCGCCGCTTGGGCGCACGACCCTGAACCGGCGCCACTGGCGTCCTGAGCGACAAACGCCACAGTGGCGCCCGGCGCGCTCGATCTCAACCAGATCTTCGGCATCAACTGACATCAACACCTCACGATAGAAGGTCGACAGCAATGCGCTCTTTTGTGTCCCGCACCCCGTCCGTGGACCATCGCCCCCACGTGTCACGTCGCGAGCGCGTCGGCTACGACTTGGTGGCGCGCCGACGAAGTTGGTGTGTTGAACCGGTGATGTCTTCCATTCCGGAGCACCACCCGGATTGACGTCGGTTGTGATCGGGGTACCGAGCGGACGGCCGAGCAGGTCTCTGGTCCGGGGGTGGGCCAGCACCTGGTGATCGCCTGTGCCGAGACTCGCCACGCCGACCACGGCGTCAGGGGACCCCAGCGGATAGGGCGCTAGCCGGCCGTTCTTCCGTCCATCACGGGGAGCGTCGAAGGGCTTTCGTTGAGACTTTGGGCGGCCTGCGGGCGGCCTGCGTGACCAAGACTTACCGGTGTCCGGCGAACTACTTCGTCGCCGCCCGAGCGGTCAGCGATCGGCTTCTGCTTCGGCGTCTTGGCCAGCTGAAGGAGCAGTCCGCCCGTTGGCTACGGATCTCGCTTGAAATGCCACGTGTTCGTGATGAGGGAGCCTTCTCTGGGCGAGTTGGACAATCCCTCGTCGACTGCCTCACGGGTGACTCAGTCCAAGGGTCGAGGTCCGCATCGGAGATAGCAGTCACGTCGCGGCTGGCCCTCGCTCGCCCCGCGACCGGATCAAGAACAGCGGTTCCGAGCGGCAGCCCAAGGCGGACCGGTCGAGCGAAGTGTCGGAGTAGAGTGCGAGAGCAGCTTCCACCGCCTGAGTGCCGCGCTCTCGCATTCTTCCCGTGGCCCAGCCTTCAAGCGGAGCGACGAGGAGTGCAGCAACATGCCAAGGCAGAACCTGAAGCCAAGTCCGGCGCGCGAGGCACCAGGCCCAGGCCGGTCGACGTCGGAGGCCGCCTTTAACGATCTTCGGAAGGAGATCGCCAAGCGGAACGAGCGAGCCCAGCACGAGGCTCGCAAGCTTCGAGCGACACACGAGCGCGAGCGGCTGCTCATGCGCCGTGAACGGGACCTGTAGAACTACCCCGTCGTGACCGACTGCGACGCGCTCTGGGTCGGGCATAAACCAGTGGGTCGGCGCCCGACGCCAGGCGCTGATCGCGGACAGTCGCTTTGAAGGCGGAACCCGAGATCTGATACGCACCGGCGACGCTTGCAATGCGACGAACTCGAGCGCCGGCGAACGTCGCAGCAGATGCGGGAGTTCGCCCACATCCGAGCGTCCGGCCTCGCCCACCGGGGCGCTTCTTCTCGTCGCCCACCCGGCCACGACGCGCCGGCTGCTGCTCCGGCCCGTCGTAGATCGGGAGCAGAAGTCGTAAACGGCGAGGTCAGATGGCTCGGTCTTCGTGAGCGCAGAACTGCGCCGACCGCCGCCATTCTGACCGCCCCGGTTTGCTCGCCTACGGCTAGCACCGCGCCGTCGCGGAGTTGCGCTTGGTCGCCATTCCGATCGCCGGGTCCGCAGGGTCTCGATCGTTGAAGGGATCGCCCGCGAGATGCTCGGTCTCCGCGCGAAGCCGAGAAGTCGCTGTCGCGCGGGAGATGCAGCGTCGCGGAGGCAAAGCGGGTTTGTCTGGCCGGGCCTGCGTTGGTGCCACCGGCTCGGGTACGCCTTTGTGAGGCAGGGACGTGGTCGACCCCGGCGTGACCGCTCTCGTGCTTGCCAGGTCAGGCGCCTCGGTCGGCCGCCGCCCGCATCGCTTCAGCAACGACGCCGTGTTGGTCCGCGTGGACGCCTTGCGGATAGGCCAAGCGCTGCTCTTCGAGGACCACAAGCGTCGCGCCCGTGTCGGGGTACTCGACGATGTCGGGGCGGTTGGTCGTGGAGACCACCAGGTAGCGAACGGGCGCGTCGGAGCGGTTGACCAGGCTATGCGAACCTGGCTCACCTCGAGGGAACGCGACCACGGCGCCGGCCGACAGAAGCTGCGTTCCGTCCGGACCGCGCAGTGACGGCGTTCCGGCGAGGACGAGCAGTAGCTCCTCGTTGGCTTGGTGGGCGTGCAACGGCGAGCCGACAGCCCCCGGGTCGAGCTCGTAGACATTGGCGGCGAGCTCCCGGGCCCCGGCCTGAGCACCCACGCGAGCGACGTGGCGACCAGGGAATCTGTCCGCGTCCCAGACTGGCTGCGTGAAGGTCACCGCCATCGGGACGACCGTAGCGGATCTCGTGGACGCTTCTGGTGGCGTGAAAGTGCGTGCGGAGGGCTTCCGAGCCTTCAGTAGTAGGCGGCGCAAGCAGGACGGGGCCGCGCTGGCCAATCGCGCGTTGCTAATGGAATCCCTAGCACCGATCGCGTCGATCCCGGCCTCGGTCAACTCGGTCATGGCGTGCGCACTATCCGCGCGTTGCAGGACGCTCATCGTCGCTGACGAGATGTCCGCCGCCGAGTGAAAGCAGGTCTCACGACGGCTCTATTGGTTTCGGCCATAGGAGCTGTCAGCGATTCGATCCCGGTTCGCTTCAGCATCGCGGCGTGGTTGCCACGCCGGGTCGCGTGACCACCTTGTGTTAGCGAATCCTCATCGCCGTGGTGCCAGTCGGCCCACCTGCGCGGGTATTCTCGGAGCGGCAGTCGCGATGGTGATCCGAGACCGACATAAGGGGCCTCGCGAGCCACCAGGGGACCTTGAGCCATCCGCACGGCCGCTGCTTGGCCCTCGCGAGCTCAGCGCGTGGCGAGCTGATGAGCGGCGGCGGCTTCGCCGGAGGCAGATCCTTTTCGCGACGCTGACTCCGCTGGTGCTGGTGGTCCTCTATTTCGGGATCTCCTACGCGAACTACATGCTCAAGCCGACGAGCGAAACCTTTTCGGAGCGCTCGGCGGAGTGGGTGCGCGACGACGTGCCGTTCGGCAACTGGATCATCGACACCGCCGAGCACTACACAGCGAGCGCGCCCCGCAAGGGCGGCCCTGGGCTCAAGCGTCTGCCCAGCATCGGCCTCAGCGCGGTGCGGCCTCTGGTCAAGCACCCCAAGCACGTCAGCTACACGCCGCCAGCGATCAAACCGGTGTTCGCCACGCCTCTGCCCGGCGAGGGCGTCTGGCGCCGTACGGGTCGATCCGTCGATGGCGGGCCGCCGGTGCTCGTGACGACCTACCGGCCGAGCACGGAGTACCCCTCGATCGTCGCCTACGTCCTGTGGATCGATCACACCCGCACCGACCTCGCCTACTACCCCGGCCGCTATGAGCCACCGAGCGCGGTCGACCGCGGTCCGATGATGGTTCCCGTCGATCAGCGCTACCGGCTGCTTGCCACCTTCAACGGCGCCTTCACGCACGTCGACACCAATAACGGTTCGGCGGTCAACGGCCACACCAACGAGCCGCTGATCGATGGCAACGCCACGCTCGTGGGCTACCGCGACGGAACCGTGAACATCGTCAAGTGGACCGGCGGCCCCAACGCGCCGGCCAATGTCGCCTGGGCGCGCCAAAGCCTCACCCCGATCCTCTGGGACGGCAAGCTCAACCCCGAGTTAAGCACCGACCCGAACAGCATCCAGTGGGGTTACACCCTGGGCGGCGTCACCTTCACTCCGCGCACTGCCGTCGGCGTCGACGCCCACGGCAACGCGATGTTCGTCGTCGCGTCGGAGGCTACGGTGATCTCGCTCGCCCAGATCCTTCAGCACATTGGGGCGGTTCGCGGGATGGAGTTCGACATCAACCCCGAATGGCACACAATGATTACCTACTCTCACAAGCACGGCCTCGGGCCGACGATGGTCGAGCCCCAGCCCCAGCAGTCCCCCGACCGCTACCTCACCCCCGACGACCGCGACTTCATGGCGGTGTTCTCCAAGGTGCCGGGGCCGGTCACCGTCCCCTTCAAGTAGTCAGCGCTCTGGACTTGCCTGGGATGTTCCTATAGATGTCAAGTGCGTTTGCGGGTGATCCCGAAACCGGGGCTGCCGCAGAGGATGGTGGTCTCTAATGATTGGACCGGTTGCTGGTCGAGGTCGGCGAGGTCGGTGCTGAGCGTGTTGTAGATCTCGCGGGCGATGTAGCGCTTGAGGCAGCGGATGATCTCGCGCTGGCTCTTGCCTTCGCGGGTGCGGCGTGCGGCATAGTCGCGGGTGCGCTGGCAGTAGCGCAGCCGGCAGACAGCGATGAGATGCAGTGCCCGGTTGGCTTGGCGGTCGCCACCGGGGTTGAGGCGGTGACGGGCGGTCTTGCCCGAGGAGGCGGGGATCGGACTGGCGCCGCAGATCGCTGCGAATGGCGCCTCGCCGCGGAACCGATCGATGTTCTGGCCGGCGGTGACCAGCAGCTGGCCGGCATGGCCGGTGGAGACTCCGAGCAGCTGGACGGTGCGCGGAGCGGTGGTGGCGACGAGCTGCTGTAGCTGTTGATCGAGGATCGCGATCTCCTGGTCGAGGGCTTTGATGCGCTGGGCGTTGGATCTCAACGCGAGTTTGGCGGCTTGGGAAGGGCGAGCAACCTCGCGGGCAGTCGGCCGAAAGCGGGCGCAGACGGTCGCCTTGCCGCGCAGCGTCTTTGGGTCGGCGAGCTGGTCTCGGATCGGCTGCGGCGCGGTGATGATCAGGTCGCGGATCTGGACGGTTGCGGCACTGCGCGCCTTTACGGCGCTGTTGCGCGCGACCCTGAGCAGGCGGATCGACTCGACGATCCCGGTGGTCTGCTTGGGGATCGCGGTCGCCTTGTCGGCCAGCAGCAGCCGCGCGGCCATCTCGGCATCGAGCGGGTCGCTTTTGCCGGCCCGCCGGCGGGCATGGGCGACGTGCGGCTGATTGACCTCGACTACGCGGAGGTCGTGTTCGCGCAGGAAGCGGACCAGCCCCGCGGCATAGGAGCCCGTGGACTCGACCGCGATCGCCTCGATCACGCCGAAGCCGCTCAGCCAGTCCAGCGCTTCGGCGAAGCCGGGCGTCCTGACCGCGAAGCTCTTGGTGGCCAGCAACGCGCCTCGCTGATCGAGCGCGGCGAAATGATGGGTGTCGGCGTGCGCGTCAACGCCGCCAACGACAACCGACTGCTGATCCTGCGTCATGCTGTGCATGGCCGTCCTTCCTGCTTGCGGGCGGGCGGCCTGGTCGGGAAGGGCGGACAGAACAGTGACAAGGCACTCGAACAGGTTCCTATGAGGTCACGCCGCCCGACCCGACCGCCCACTATGGGCGATCAGAGGCGCCAGACCCAAGGTCGACAGGTCCCAGCCAGACACCAACGGGTCAGTTTGACGGTAGGTCAAACCTCAGATCGGACGCCTGACCAAATCTTCACTGTTCGACGGAGAGTCGTTAGTAGTTGAGTAGTTAATTATATCAGTCAGTGTCAGTCCTCAGATCCGTAGTTCGGAGAGGCCACGGTCAGAGACGTCTCGTAGATCGGTGACTGTTGGGGCGGCCTGAGCGGGGAACCGTTCGCACCCGAGCGCGAGACGCGCCCGGTACTCGCGTTCGTGCTCGACGGGCGGTCGGTTGGCGATCGAGGAGTGCAGCCGGTGGTTGTTGAACCAGCCGACGTAGCGGACGGTCTGAAGCTCGAGCTGCGCGTTGGTGCGCCACACGCGATCGGCGATCAGCTCGGTCTTGTAGCTATCGACGAAAGATTCGGCGAGCGCGTTGGCGATCGCCCTCAACTGCACTCGGTGCGAGCGGTGAGCAGCGAGTTCGTGTCACGCATCCGTTCCACCCGTGGGTGGGGCGAGAGTTTGTGCTGGTCGGGATCCGGCAGGCGTGGGGCGAGGATCGCGTGTTCTTCTTCGATCATGACGGAGCTCAGCGGTCGTTGCCGACTGGGTGGACGGACGCTGTGGCACCGGACCCGTTCGTCGCGCTCTCGGGTGGGCGGAGCGCGTTCCGTGTCTCGGACCTGGTGGCGCTCGGTGAGCTGATCGATGGTCTTCGCCGGCCCACGAGTCGACAAGGCGTGTAAGGCGCATTTTGCCGCTAGCGTAAGGGCAATTATGCCGCCACTTGCTGGAGTGCTTCCGTGTTCTGGCGTGAACGTATGCCGCAATAGCTCGGTGACATGGGCCTTTCGTCGGTCTCCGCAGCCGTTCCGTCCGCTAGTGGCGGCATAATCATCCTGACACTATTGATGGAGGTTGTGATGGCCGGTCAGGGCGAGGATCCGAAGGTCGCGGCGTTGCGGGCGGAGCGGAGCTTGAACCCCCGGCCGGGGGCGGTCAGCGACGAGCGGTTCGCCGGCTCGGAGTTCCTCGACCCGCGGGATCTGGTGCAGGTGAAGTACGAGATGGTCCGTCGGGTGCGGGTCGACGGGGACACGGTCGCGCGCTCGGCGCAGGAGTTCGGGTTCTCGCGCCCGTCGTTCTATGAGGCGGCCGCGGCGTTGGACGCCGGCGGGCTCGCGGCGCTGGTGCCGGCACGGCCGGGGCCGCGACGCGCGCATAAGCTGACCGATGAGGTGCTCACGTTCGCCCGGGAGCGGCGCGCCGCCGAGCCCGGGTTGCGATCGGCGGATCTTGTCGAGTTGATCGCGGAGCGGTTCGGGGTCAGGGTTCACCGGCGCTCGATCGAGCGGGCGCTCGCGCGGGCTGATCGTCCGCGAGAGGAGGGGGATCGATGACGCCATCCGCGAGCGCGGTGATGTCGATCGTTATGAGCAGCTGCGCGACCAGGCGCTCGCCGGCGCGCCGGGCGGCTCGCGGCTCGGGCTCGCGCTGTTGCAGCACCGCGGCGTCACCGCATGGACGCATGCGTGGCACAGCACCGCGCCCGGCCCACCTGTCTCGGTGTCGCTCAGCCCGCCAAGCGGCGCGCCGGTGGTCGAGCGGGAGATCGTCAGCGTGCTGGCGAGCATGGCGCTTGCGTGCGCGGCAGCGGCGTGACCAACAACGAGTGATCTGAGAGGAGACACATCGATGAGCGGCACCCTGGTATCCAACGCGGCCTCGAAGGTCACCGCCGGGCATCTTGAGCGACCCGCGTTCTTGTATGTGCGTCAGTCGACGCTGCGTCAGGTGATCCACAACACCGAGTCGACGCAGCGGCAGTACGCGCTGCGTCAACGCGCGATCCAGCTCGGCTGGCCGGTCGAGCAGATCGTCGTGATCGACACCGACCAGGGCCAGTCCGGCGCGTCCGCCGCTGATCGTGAGGGGTTCCAGCGACTCGTGGCCGAGGTCGGCCTCGGGAAGGCCGGGATCGTGCTCGGCCTCGAGGTCTCCAGGCTCGCTCGCAACAACGCCGACTGGCACCGCCTCTTGGAGATCTGCGGGCTGTCGGGCACGCTGATCTGCGACGAGGACGGGCTCTATGACCCCGCCGACTTCAACGACCGCCTCCTGCTCGGCCTCAAAGGCACGATGTCGGAAGCGGAGTTGCACTTCATCCGCGCCCGGTTGCAGGGCGGGATCCTGTCCAAAGCCCGCCGCGGGGAGCTGCAGATGCCGCTCCCCGTCGGCCTGGTCTATGACCCCGCGGGGAAGGTCGTGCTCGATCCCGACAGCAGCGTCCAGGACGCACTGCGGCACGTGTTCGCCACGTTTCAGCGGACCGGGTCAGCGCGCGCGGTGGTCTATGAGTTCACGCGCGAGGGGCTGCTGTTCCCGACCCGGATCCGCAAGGGGCACCGCACCGGCGAGCTTGCCTGGACCGAGCCTTCGCACTGGCGGGTCCTGCGCACGCTGCACAATCCCAGGTACGCGGGCGCGTTCGCGTATGGCCGCCGCCGGAACCGCACGACCCCAGACGGGAAGATGACCTCGCATCGGTTGCCGCGCGAGCAGTGGACCGCGCTGATCCCCGACACGCACCCCGGCTATCTCACCTGGGAGCAGTTCGAGCAGAACCTCCGCACGCTCGCCGAGAACGCCCGCGCGCACGGCCACGACCGCGCCGGCGGCCCCGCGCGCGAAGGCCCCGCGCTGCTGCAAGGCCTCGTCGTCTGCGGCCGCTGCGGGAACCGGATGAGCGTTCAGTACCACCAACGCCGAGGCGCGCTCGTCCCTGACTACCGGTGCATCCGCGAGAACATCCAGCAACACACGCCGCAGTGCCAGACGATCCCCGGCCAACGTGTCGATGAGACGATCAGCCAACTGCTGCTCGAGACCGTCACGCCGCTCGCTCTGGAGGTCGCGCTGACAGTCCAAGCCGAGCTCGAAGCACGCGCCGATGAAGCCGACCAGCTCCGCGCCAGCCACGTCGAGCGCGCCCGGCATCACGCCGAACTCGCACGCCGCCGCTACCTCGCCGTCGACCCCGACAACCGCCTCGTCGCCGACACCCTCGAAGCCGACTGGAACGACAAACTCCGCGCGCTCCAAACCGCCCAGGACGACTACGACCGCGACACCGCCGCCGCCCGCTCACAGCTGACCGAGCAGCACAAGACCCGGATCCGTCAACTCGCCGCCGACTTCCCGAAGCTCTGGTCCGACCCCGCCACCCCGGCGCGTGAGCGCAAACGGATCGCCCGGCTGCTGATAGAAGACGTCACCCTGAACCGCACCGACCAGATCCACCTCCACGTCCGCTTCCGCGGCGGGCAGACCACCAGCCTCACCCTCCCACTCCCGACGCTCATCGGCGAGCAGCGCAAAACCCCGGCCGAGGTGATCGCCCAAATCGACCAGCTCCTCGACGACCACACCGAAGGCGAGATCGCCGCGATCCTCAACGCTCAGGAGCTCCGGTCCCACGACGGCAAGCCGTTCACCGGCTATATCGTCAAATGCCTTGGCAAGAGCCACAGGCTCGGCAGCCACCAAGCCCGACTCCACGCCACCGGGATGCTCACCCTGACCGAGATCACCGAGCAGCTCGGCGTTCACCATCACACGATCAAGGCATGGCGCCGCGCCGGCCTGCTCACATCCCGCAAAGCCAACGATCGGAACGAGCAGCTCTACGACCCGCCCGAACCGGGCGACCCCAGGCTCGTCAAACGGCTCGGCCAGCGTCTCGCTGACCGAGAACTCATCCAAACAGGCCCAGGAGGTGCACTATGAAACCAACGCCTTGTCGTACGCATCTCCAACGCTGCCGACCGAGGCGAGCACGCGATGATCTGAGAGCACCTGCGTGTAGTCCTCAGCCGTGTATTGCCCGGGCTCAACCGGTCCTCGCAACAGTGTCTGTTGGTGTGACTGTACCTCTCGCGAGTGACGGATTCCGGTTGGTGGAGGGGGGTGTGGGTGGGTGACGCGGCTGTCGTCGCGGGAGGCTCGGGCCCCGAGGGGCGGGCCGGAGCGGCGATCGCCGCGTGCGCGGCGGTCGACCGGGGGTTCCGCATGCGATGATCTCGCGCGGGTACCCGTAGCACTCAAAGTTCTCTGAGTGGACCTCCCGGATCCGGGCCATGAGCCGCTCGTCCTGCAGCGCCCGCGATCTGAGGCTCGTGGCGCTGCGTTGACCGGTACTGACCGGCCAGACGGCACGCCCGCCGTCGCCCGGATCACGTGTGGGCGCTGGACTTTCAGTTTGAGCGCTGCGCCCTCGTCACCGGCCGCGACTGGGGCGATGACCAGGTCGGCGGCGACGAGCGCGTTGACCGTGAGCAGCCCGAGATTGGATGGGGTGTCGATCACCACGCGCTCGTAATCGAGGCCGGCGAGCGCGTCGCACAGCACGGTGTCGCGAGCCGGTTCCCCGGCCAGCGCCAGTTCGACACCGGCCAGCTCCCGCGTCGCCGGCAGCAGATCAATCCCGTGCACGCCGGTGACGAGCGCGCCGCGGACGCTCGTCCAACCGGCGAGGACGTCAACGATCGTCGTTGCGAGGCCGTGCGGTTCGACCCCGAGCCGTCTGCTCATGGCGAACTGTGGGTCGACATCGACCGCGAGCACTCTGCGCCCGCGTCGGGCGAGCACCGTGGCGAGGTTGATCGCCGAGGTCGACTTGCCGACGCCTCCCTTCTGATTCGCGATCGCGATCACCATCACATCGCCTCGCTTGCTTGCGCGTAGACAACGCTGTAACAAGCTCGGTAACCCAACCTGTAACCAAGCGTGCTAGCCGACCCGTCAGACAGCAGGTGCCACGGACGCATGAGCATTTCGCTGATGATCAGGTACATCGGTCCCTTGTCCGTTCCGAGTGACTGAATTTGCGGACAGCCGTCACGGTCCTGTGACACACGATCGCTGTCCCGTGACCCGGCGGTGTGGATGACAAGAGATTGGCGCGCCCAGGTTGCCTCCAAGGTGCCCGGTCGCATCGACAGCGCGAATGGGACGGTGCTGGTCATCGGGTGAGCCGCCAGCCGACACCGCGGACGGTCTGCACCATCGGCTCGGCGCCCGCTTGGCCGAGCTTCTGACGCAGCCGGTGCGCGTGGCTGTCGACCGTTCGTGACGGGCCGGCCGCCTGAGCGTCGTAGCCCCACACCTCGCGGGTCAACTCACCGCGGCTAAATGTCTTGCGCGGCTCGCTCGCGAGCGTCGCCAGCAGATCGAACTCGAGCCGCGTCAGCGACACCGGCCGGCCGTCCACCTGGACGATCCTCGCGTCGCGGTCGACCGTGAGGCTCCCGACCCGCTGAACCCGCGTATCCCGCGGACCGGCATGGCGGCCGACCGCCTCAAGCCCGGCCGCGACCAACAGCCCGGAGCTCTCTGACGGCAACGCGACATCCGCACCCGCGCGGTAGTAGCGCACCGCCGCCGAGTCATCATCGACGCCCAGCACCAACACCGGCAGCTGACTGTCTGCGCGCGGGATCTCGCCCGCCCGCAACGCCCTCAGCAACCCGATCGTCTCCGGCTCGCTCGATAACACGAGCGCGTCTGGCCCCTCGGCGAGCTTGGCTCGCGCCTGATCGACCGTGCTCACACTGTCAACCGCGTATCCATCCATCAACAGCTGCTCACTACGCTCACGCAGCTCCAACTCGTCCGTTTCGACGAGCAAGACTTCGATCGAACTGGTCATCACCTCAACTCCTTGGTTTGGTTGTAAACACGGGTGTAAGAAGGCGCGTCTGCTGATGTGTAAGTCGGCCCGCGGAGTGACCCGTCCGCGCTTCAGGCAGCTGACACGTCAGACGGCGCACCGGCCGATCCAGTTGTCTGAACGTCAGCCGTGCACGCGGCTTGCTTGGCACTTCCACCGACGCGCGGGCCTGGGGACGGGGCGGCAGGCGTAGCACCTGCGGCCGTCTCGGCACCTCCTGAAGCCAGCGACTCGGCCGCCCGGCACTCCACCGCGTCAGCGACGCGAAGGCGGCGGCCCGCACGCTGCGCGCAGCCGTCGAGCACCCGGCCGAAGCGCTGCGCGATCCAGCTCGCGGTCTCGGGAGGCGTCGACACGACCAACGTGCGCTCGACGTCGACCGCGATCAGCTCAAGCGTCCCGAGCCAGATCTCAAACGTGCTCTCGCCCACGGCTTCCCGAAGACACACACGCATCTGCTCCCACGCGGCGAGATCCGCGTCCCCAGCCGCCGTCAACCGCTTGCGCACCGAGGCGACGTCGACTGCCACCAGGCGCTGGCGCCGACGACCGCGCTCGGTCAGGTACGTCTCCTCGACCAGAACCCGGTCAGCGTCACTCCCCCCTTCAGGGGGGTTGGGGGGGTCAAGGATTCTGGGGTTCTGGGGTTCCCTAACCGCGCGCGTGTTGAGCGCCGGGGTTTCTGCCGGGGTTTGTGCCGGGGTTTCGCGAGAAGCCGTCCGGTCCTGATCGCCCCTTACTGCCGAAACCCCGGTCACGGCCGGACGGTTTGGCTCAGGAAGTGTCCGCTCCTGACCGCCCTTTGACCCAGAAACCCCGGTCAGGACCGGACTCTTTGGCGTCAAAACCGTCCGATCCTGACCGCCCTTTAGCGCGCCGACCGGCTGACCACGGACCTCGGAGACCACCTCAGCTTGGACCGCTTCGCCCTCTCATGTTTCTTCCGCCGGCGCCGGGACGGTGGTCATCAGCGGGCGGGCGCCCGGTGGCGGCGCTACACCCCGGGCGCGTGCCTGCGGGGTGGGGCGTAACCCCGCCCGCGGGTTGGCGATCGCCCAGCGGTTCGTGTTCCCGCGGCCGCCGGGTCCGCCGTGTAGGGCTACGTCGCCCGATGCCAGCAGGGTCGCCCGTGCCGCCGATAGGTTCTGTCCGCCACGCCCGCAGCCGAGCAGATCCGCTCGGTGGTGATGCCCTCGACGATGCCCTCCTCACTCGCCACGGCGGCCATCGTCGCCAGAAGCAACCGCGCGGCGCCTCGGGTGGCGCTGTGGCCGAGCAGTGCCTCGAACAGTTCTGCGTTGATCTCGCCGTCCCACCACGGACCCGCTTCGGCAAACGGCAGCGCGAGCGTGCTCGCGCGACCCCGCCCGCTCGCAGCATCGGCGACGACGACCAGGCCGCGGCAGACCAGCCGGTCGCGCGCCTCCAGGAACCGGCTCCTCGACAGTCCCGCCCTCTGCGCCGCCGCTGGCGTACCTGGTCGCGCCCGGTTATCCCGGTCAGCGAAGCTCGCGAGCGAAAACGCCACCAGCCGCTCACCGCAGGACAGCTCATGGCGCCAGCGCCGCAGCAATCGCCTCACGACCCATCGCAACATCTCCCAGCCCCCGTCGACGGGGTCGCTGCGCCTAGTCGCCCCACCGGCTTGCCGCCGAACGCTCGTGCGATCCGCCCGCCGCCGTGAGGCAGGAACGGCTCGTGCGTGACCTGGCTGAAGGCCATCGCCAGCCCCGGAAAGGTGCGCAGGAGCTCGCGGTGGCACTCAGCTCTCAGCCCCGCAGAGGGCGCAGGCAGCCTCGTCCCACGGCGGTTCCGTCCTCGACGCGGGTAGACTGCGGCGCAGAGTTGTTGATGCGGCGCCGGACGGCGCCGATGTGTTGGAAGACCGGGCGGCCACCCGGTCTTTCTCGCCTCAGGGCGGCCCTCGGATCCGATGATTCGGGCCGAGGGGGGTCATGCGATAAGCCCCTTCAGCGGACGCGGCCTGGCCAGCGACGATGATTCTGGCAGTGGCCGGAGGCCTCGCTAGCGCCGGCTGGTCAGAGGTCGAGTTGCTCTTCGACCGCTTCGAATAGGCGAACGCAGGGGCGTCTCGAGGGAACGGGGAGGGAACGAAACCCCTCCGGCTGGGGCCCACGCTGGCCTGCGTTGACCCAGGTGCGGCGCTCTCCGCAACGGCTTGCGGAGGGCCGTTGTACCTGCAAAGGGCGGCGAAAACGCCTTGACTAGCGGAGAGGGAGGGATTCGAACCCTCGATGGACGAAACCGCCCATACCGGTTTTCGAGACCGGCGCATTCAACCGCTCTGCCACCTCTCCGGCGAAGCGTTCTAGACAAAGTTAGAGGACGCCGGCTTATGAGCGCCGATCACCGGCGCGAGGCGAAGAACTCGCGCAGAAGGTCGGCGCAGTCCTCGGCCAGCAGCCCTGACTGGACCTGGGGCCGGTGGTTGAGGCGCTGCTCGCCGAGCACGTCCAGCACGCTGCCGGCCGCGCCCGCCTTCGGATCGACGGTGCCGAACACCACCCGCGGCACGCGCGCGAGCACGATCGCGCCCGCGCACATCGCGCACGGCTCGAGCGTCACGTACATGACCGAGTCGAGGACCCTCCAGGTGCCGAGCGCCCGCGCGGCCTCCCGCACGGCGATCAGCTCGGCATGCGCCGTCGGGTCGGCACGCACCTCCCGCTCGTTGTGGCCCGAGCCGATCACTTCGCCGTCGCTGACGATCACCGCGCCGACCGGGATGTCGTCGTGCTCGGGGGCACGCGCCGCCTCTCGCAGCGCGAGGCGCATGAAGTACTCGTCGCGAGGGAAGAAGTGCGAGCTCATCGGCGAAGCCCACCCGCGATGTCGCTACCGTTCGTGGGGGGCAACTTTGGGGCCCTCGATGATGTCTTAAGCGTCGCCAGGCGGAGGTCAGGCTCCGTGGGCGCCACACAGGATCGGCATGCGCGATCGCCTTCTCCTTCACCGTCTGATCGAAACGGGTCTGGCTGCACTGCTGCTGCTGGCGGGTGGGATGGTGCTTGGAGCCGGTGTGGCGCGCGCCGGCACCGTGTCGCGGGCGGCTGCCACGCGGGGCTACGTCCCGGGTGAGGTGCTGGTGGGCTACCGCGCCGGGCCGAGCGCATCGGTGACCACCCACCTCGAGCGGCGCATGGGAGTCCGCGCGAGCGGTCCATTGCCGGCGCCTCACTCCCAGCTGCTGCGATTGCCGCGCGGAGAGAGCGTGCGATCCGCGGTGGCGCGGCTGCGTCACCAACCCGGCGTCGCCTACGCCGAGCCGAACTTCATCGCCCACGCCGCCGGGCCGTTCTATCCCAACGATCCTGGCCGCGCCGATCGCCCCCAGGGTTGGGAGCTGATGCAGTGGAACATGCTGCCGGTCACCGGGATCGACGCTCCCGACGCGTGGGCGAACCTGCTCGCCGACCACAAGCCGGGTGGTCGGGGGGTGGTCGTGGCGATCCTCGACACCGGCGTTGCGTACCGCAACTGGAACAAGTTTCACAAGTCTCCTGACTTCACCAGGACGCGGTTCGTCGCCCCCTACGACTTCGTCTCCAACAACAAGTTCCCGCTGGATCGCAACGGCCACGGGACGTTCGTGACAGGCATCGTGGCCGAGTCCACTAACAACGGGCGCGGGCTCACCGGCCTCGCCTACGGCGCTTCGATCATGCCGATCCGGATCCTCGACCGCAACGGCAACGGCGAGGAGTCGACGATCGCGCATGGGATCCGCTATGCCGTCAAGCACGGGGCACAGGTGATCAACCTCAGCCTCGAGTTCCTCCCCAACCAGGTGACCACCGCGGCCGAGATCCCGCAGATCGTCAGCGCGATCAACTTCGCCCACGCCCACGGGGTAACCGTGGTCGGCGCCGCCGGCAACGACGAGACCCACCAGATCGCCTATCCGGCTCGGGCACGCAACGTGATCTCGGTTGGTGCGACGACCAAGGACCGGTGCCTGGCGAACTACTCCAACGGCGGCAGCGGCCTTGACCTGGTGGCGCCGGGGGGTGGGGAAGACGCGACGATGCCCGACGATCCCGACTGCCAACCGGATCGCACCCTGCCCTCGATCTATCAGCTCACGCTCACCGACCCTTCCCATTGGGCGCGCTTTGGATACCCCGGCTTCTACATCGGGACCTCCATGTCTGCCCCCGCGGTGGCGGCCACAGCAGCGCTGGTGATCGCCAGCGGCGTGATCGGCCGCCATCCCACGCCTGCCCAGATCCTCGCTCGGCTGGAGCAGACCGCGGTCCCGCTGGGCCCGACCAAGCCAAACCCCGAATACGGTTACGGGCTGCTGGACGCCGGAGCGGCAACCGCTCCGGGGTCTCCACCACCTCCGACGCCGCCGCCCCCGGTCCCCTAGCTGGTTGCCGCAACCGGGCGCAGAGATACGTCCTCAGGCCAGCTTGGTGATGGCGATCACGATCCCGGCGAGCACGAAGAAGACGATCGCGGCCTGGGTCCAGAAGAAGAAACGCGGCATCTAGACAAAGCTATCGTCCTGCGCATGCCGCAGTCATTGAGCCCCGCGTTGAAGGCTGTCAGCGACGCGGTGCTGGCGGTCGCTTCGCAGCTATCGGTCGACGAGGTGCTGCAGCGCCTCGTGGACTCGGCGCGCGAGCTCGCCAGCGCGCGCTACGCCGCGCTGGGAATCCCGGACGGCGCGGGCGGCTTCAGGCGCTTTCTGGTCGCCGGCATGAGCGACGAGCTGATCGCCGCGATGGGACCTCTCCCGCGCACGCACGGGATGCTCGGGGCGATGCTCGAAACCAGCGGCGCCTACCGAACCCGCGACATCCACGACGACCCCCGCTTTCGGGGCTGGTGGCCAAGGCAGCATCCCGATATGCGCTCGTTCCTCGGGGTCCCCATCCGGGCGCGCGACGAGGTGATCGGCGCGTTCTATCTGACCGAGAAGGAGGGGGCCGATGCCTTCGACGAGCTCGATCAGGAGCTGATCGAGCTGCTCGCTGCCCACGCCGCGATCGCGATCACCAACGCCCGCCTCTACGAGCGCAGCCGCGAGCTGTCGATCCTGTCCGAGCGCAACCGGCTCGCGCTCGAGCTGCACGACGTGGTCAGCCAGAAGCTGTTCAGCCTGAACCTGAGCGCCGATGCGGCAGCGACGCTGCTGGGCCGCGACTCGCAAGCAGCAGCGGCACAGCTCGAGCGGGTGCGTGAACTTGCCCGTGAGGCGCTGGCCGAGCTCCGCTCGTTGATCCTCGGTCTGCGCCCCGCCGATCTGGACAAGGACGGGCTCGAAGGCGCGATGCGCAAGGAGGTCGCGATGCTCAATCGCGTGCATGGGATCGAGGTCGAGCTACAGGTCGACTCCCCGGGTCCTCCGAGGGGGGATTCCGACGGCGAGCGGGGGCGCGAGCTGGAGGTGCTTCGAATCGCGCACGAGGCGCTCCACAACGCCGTCCGCCACGCTGCCGCGCAGCACGTGGTGGTGCGGCTTGACGGCCGCGGGCCGACACTCAAGGTCGAGGTCACCGACGACGGCGCCGGGTTTGACCCCGCCGATCCGGAGCTGCGCTCCCACCACCTTGGACTGACCTCGATGGAGGAGCGAGCGCGTGAGCTCGGCGGAACACTGGAGCTGAGCTCCGCCCGGGGCGAGGGGACGCGAGTCAGCTTGGAGGTCCCCCGCGCGTGACGCCTGACCCGATCCGGGTGCTGATCGTCGACGACCATGCGGTCGTGCGTGAAGGGCTGCGCACGTTCCTGCAGCTCCAGGACGGGATCGAGGTGGCGGGCGAGGCGTCCGACGGGATCCAGGCCGTCGAGCTGGCGGCTGAGCTCGAGCCTGACGTGATCCTCATGGACCTCGTCATGCCCACGCTGGACGGCGTCGGCGCGATGCGCGCGCTTCGCGAGCGCGGCTGCCACAGCCGCGTGATCGTGCTGACGAGCTTCCTCGACGACGCGCGGCTGATGCCAGCGATCGAGGCGGGCGCCGACGGCTACCTGCTCAAGGACGTAGAGCCCTCCGAGCTGGCGCGCGCGATCAGGACCGCGCAGGCGGGGGAGGCCATGATCGCACCGACCGTTGCCGGGCGGTTGCTGCGGACTCTGGCCCAGCCGCGAACATCGGGCGTCGTCGACGGCGAACGGCTGACGCGTCGCGAGCGCGAAGTGCTCGAGCTGATCGCCGCGGGGCGATCGAACAAGCGGATCGCGTTCGAGCTGGGGATCGCCGAGAAGACCGTCAAGACCCACGTCGGTCACGTGCTCGCCAAGCTCGGCGTCACCGATCGAACGCAGGCCGCGCTGATCGCGGTCCGCAGCGGCCTCATCACGCAAGCGAGCCCCGCGATCCTCGGACGGGGGAACGAGGGCCCGGTCCTAGGACCAATTACCGCTGGAAAGCGAGACCGGCAGGTTCGTAGCGTGACGGTCATGCAAACAGCGATCATCACCGGAGCCTCGCGCGGGTTGGGGTTGGCGCTCGCGCGGGCGCTCGTAGAACGAGGTTGGAGGCTGGTCATCGACGCGCGCGGCGCACACGAGCTCAGGCGCGCCGCCGCTGCACTCCGGCTGCACGCCTACGAGGCAGGTCAGCAGGCGCCGATCGAGGCGATCGCCGGCGACGTCACCGACGATTGGCACCGTGGCGCGCTCGTGAGCGCGGCCGGCGAGCAGATCGACCTGCTCGTCAACAACGCCAGCGCGCTGGGGCCGAGCCCGCAGCCGGAACTGGCGCACTACCCCCGCAGCGAGCTGCAGCGGGTCTACGACGTCAACCTTCACGCCCCACTGGCATTGATCCAGCTGGCGCTGCCGCTGATTCCCGCCGGCGGCCGGATCATCAACATAACCTCCGACGCGGCCGTAGAGCCGTATCCGGGTTGGGGTGGGTACGGATCGTCGAAGGCTGCACTCGAGCAGCTGACCGCGATCCTGGCCGCCGAGCAGGAGCAGCTGCGCGTGTACGCCGTCGATCCGGGCGACATGCGCACGCAGATGCACCAGCAGGCCTTCCCGGGCGAGGACATCTCCGATCGGCCGCCACCCGAGGACAGCGTCCCCGGCCTGCTCGAGCTGATCGAGGGCCAGCTTCCCAGCGGCCGCTACCGGGCCCACGAGATCGGCGCTGGTCAGGCGGTGTGGCAGTGAGCGCGCTCGCATTCGAGCTTCCAGACGCACTCGAGGCCACGGCTCCGCCTGAGGCCCGGGGAGTCGAGCGCGACGCGGTCAAGCTGCTCGTCGCCGACGCCACCGACGGCTCGGTCACCCACACCCGCTTTCACTGCCTGCCCAGACTGCTGGCGCCGGGAGACCTGCTCGTGATCAACGTCTCGGCCACGCTCGCGGCCGCCGTGGCCGGGCACCGGAGCGATGGCAGCTCGGTCCGGGTGCACATCGCCACCCGGGCGCCCGAGCTCGACGAGAGCTGGCGTGTGATCGAGCTGCGCAGTCGCGACGGGGCGCGGCCCGAGCGGGGGCGCGCGGGGGAGACGATCAGGCTCGATGCCGGGGACGGCGCGCTTGAACTGGTCGCTCCGTACGCGTCGGGCTCGCGGCTCATGCTGGCGCGCTTCGACGGCGCCGCCACGCTGGAGGAGTATCTGGCGTGCCACGGGGAGCCGATCCGCTATCGGTACGTCGAGCATCCCTGGCCGCTTTCGGCCTACCAGAACGTCTACGCGACCACTCCCGGAAGCGCCGAGATGCCCAGCGCCGGCCGGCCGTTCACCGCGCAGCTGATCACCGAGCTGGTCGCGCGCGGCGTGGTGATCGCTCCCTTGACGCTGCACACCGGCGTCTCCTCACCAGAGCGTCATGAGCCACCGTTCCCCGAGCAGTATCGGGTGCCGGTCACAACCGCGCGCCTGGTGAACGCGACCCACGTTGCCGGCAGGCGGGTGATCGCGGTTGGGACGACGGTCGTCAGGGCGCTGGAGACTGTCGCGCGGCCGGATGGAGGCGTTGTGGCCGGCGCGGGCTGGACCGGTGTGGTGATCGGTCCCGAACGGCAGGTTCGCACCGTCGATGGCCTGATCACCGGCTGGCACGAGCCACAGGCCTCACACCTGCAGATGCTCAGCGCGATGGCCGGCGAGGAGTTGCTCGAGCGCTCCTACTCGGAGGCGCTTGCGCGCGGGTATCTGTGGCATGAGTTCGGCGACAGCCATCTGATCTTCGGCCGCGCTGCTGCGAGGTTCGTCGGATCGCTCGCAGCGGTCACCGAGTCGGGCTCCTGAGCGGGTCAGCCGGATCCGGCGCGTAGCTCCCGCCGCTCGAGACCCTCGAGGAGGTTGATGGCGCGGGGCTCGCTGCCGGGCTCGATCGCGATTGCGCCACCCGGCCAGTAGGGATGTGGAGGTGAGGCGCGATCAACCAGCAGCGGGTCATACAGCCACGAGCCGCTGTTGAGCAACCGCATACCCTCGGGTCTACGCCACTGCTCTGCCCGGTCGGGCTCGAGTGGGCCCAGGCGGTGAAGGTGACCGAAGATCGCCCACTCCGCGTCGATGCCGAGCCCCGACAGAACGCGGGCCATCGCCGGCAGCGCCGCGTGGCGCATCTGGATGTCCAGCGATGCCGCGGTGAGCGGCGTGAGCCGCACGTTCATCAGCAGACGCGGCAGCCGGGCGAGCACCGTCGCGTGCAGCATGGTGGCCATCGCGTCCGCGGCGGCCGTCACCCCCCGCTGCAACGCGCGGCCAATGCGAGTGTCGCGTCGATGGTGCGAACGGATCCGGCCCTGCTCGTAATCGAACGGGAGTGCAGGACTGCGGATCCGGCCGCCGAGGTTGCCGCGCGGCAAGCCGACAGTCGACTCCGGGATCAGATGGTGATCGAGGTAATGCCCGTGCGTGGCGTAGGTCCGCTCGTCGAGCCACACCCCCGGGTAGTGCACCCGCACCTGCGCCGGCTCGAGCCACGACGTCAGCCTGGCCAGCGCGCGGGTGACGCTCGAGTGCACCGCGCTGTCGACCGCAAGGCTCGGACCCTGGGCCCGCGTCCAGGCCCTGATCAGCGGCGAGTCGTGGTTGCCCGGGACGATCAGCACCTCGCCGCCCCGCATGCGTTGGCCGATGGCCCGCACCACCGGCTCCGCCGCGGCGAGCGCACGGAGGGGACGGCGTGTTATGAGCTCGAGCAGATCGCCGAGCAGCACCAACCGGTCGACATCGTCCAGCGCCTCGAGCAGGAGCGCGCGCGGCGCCGCGCCACGCAGTACATCGTTGTGCGACTGGCTGCCGAGGTGCAGATCTGAGATGACGAGCGTCCGCAAGCGGCCGGACGATATCCGCCTCCTCACGTGGCTGCCGCGGCTCAGAGGCCCGCGGCAAGCGCCTGCGCGAGCTCGTCTGCCTGGTGGCCGATCATGATCGGACGCAGCATCGACTCCAGCCGGCGCGCCACGAACCCCATCGACCCGGGATCGACCGAGAGCGAATAGGTCGCCCTGGTCCGCGCGGCGGCCAACGGCTCGAGCTCCCAGGCACCGTCCAATGAGTCCAGATCGTCTGACTCGAGCAGCGTCCAGCGCACCGACACCGGCTCGTCATAGTCCATCTTTACGCGGCAACGGACCTTGGTCAGCCTGGCGTCGCTGACGGTGTCGCAGATCAGCGCGCGCCCGCGATCGTCCCGCTGCAGCACCTCGATGCTCTCCAGCGTCCGCTGCCACCGCGGCGCACGCTCGATGTCGGCCACTAGCGCCCAGCATCGTTGCATCGAGAATTCGACCTCGGCACTGCAGGAACCAGACAGCACGCTCATGTCTGGATCCGAGCGTGCAGGTGGCTGGATCCATGGCCGGCAAACAGGACCGTGACGGCGAGCCGCTGTCCCTGCGAGCCGCGTATGTCCGCGCGCCGGCCGGCGCTCGCCTGCAGCGCGGGAGAGGAGATCGTCACCCGCACCCGCCGGAACCCGCGCCGAAGCTCGATCAGCAGCGATCCGCTCGACATCTCGGCGGTGAACCGCACGCGCCCGCGCGCGGATATCTCGACCCCGTCGCCGGAGACCAACCGCAGCGGCTCGGGCACGCTCACCACCAGGTCGCGCAATGCCGGTGCGCCGTGACCCGTCGCGACGGTGAAGGTGAGCGCCGGGCCGCGGTTGCTGGCCTGGCCAAGTGACAGATCCATAAGCCGCGCCGCGCCGCCAACCACCCACGAGAACCTGGCGCTGGCATGGGAGCCCTGGGCGTCCTGCGCGACCGCCGTGACCTGGTAGCTCCCGCTCCGCTTTGGCCGGCCCGTGACCCGCCCGGTGGCCGGATCCAGTGACAACCCCGGCGGCAGGCCGCTGGCGTGGAACCGAACCGCCGCCCCGCCGGCATCGCGGGCGCGCAACACCAGCGAGACGGTTGCACCGATAGCCGACCGCTGGCCGCGCGGCACGCTGATCGTCAACGCCTCGGCGCATAAAGTGTCGACGAGCGCGGTGGCGTTCGGCGTCCCCAGGCCGCTGGCCTCGTCGTAGCCGGCGCCGGCGGCGAACCTGCCGCCGTTGGTGCGGGTGAAGTCGTTCTCGCCGCTGCGGACGTCATTGAAGTCCGCCGCGTACGAAGCGCTGGCAGCTCGGTACAGCGCCGGGAGCGCGTAGCCGATCGGACCACCCGAGCACGCATTCGAGGCGTCGGCGAGCGCCATCAGCGCAGCCCACACAGGCGCCGCGGCGCTGGTCCCCCCGATCGCCTGCCATCCCCCCGGCAAACCGATTGCGCTGCCCCGGCCGTTCCAATAGATCACGTAGCCGGTCTTCGGATCGGCGTCGGCGGATACGTCCGGGACCTCGCGACAGTATCCACCCGGATGCCCGCATTGCGGGCCGGTCACGCCGGCGCCGAGCACGTTGAGCGCGGGGGATGCGTCGCGTTGGGCGGCTGGCATCTGCCACAGGTCCGAGATGCCGCCGCCGGTCGCCCCGGGCTGCACCAGTCCGGTCACCACTCCGGCGCCGCTGTTCCAGACGCCCTCGGACGGGCGAGGGCCGATCGTGGACAGGGTGGTGCCCCCAACGCCGGTGACGAACGGCTGGCTCGAGGGGTCGTCGACCGCGAGCTGCGTCTGCTGCGCGACGAAGCCCGCGGCGCAGTCCTCCGAGCCACTGTCTCCGGCCGCGGTGATGATCGTCTGACCCTGAACTGCGGCCTGCTGGAAGAGCGTGTTCTCGGCGGCGGCGTCGGTGGCGCCGATCAGGGCTTCGCACTCGCCCCAGGAAACGCTCACCACCTGAGCGCGGTCCTGGTCGATGATCGCGCGGAAGGTGTCGTAGGGGCCCGAGCCAGGGGCGCCAGAGCTCGAGTTGCGGCCCTGATAGACGAGCACCCTCGCCTGTGGCACGAGGCCCAGGAGGTTCTCGATGTCGAGCGCGGCCTCACCGGTCCCGGATCCGTTGCCTGCCCCGCCATCCACCGGCACGTAGCTGACCGAGGCATGGGTGCCGTAACAGGCCTGATATGCGGCGATGTCGCTGGGGTCCACCGGCTCGAGCTCGTAGATCGCCACCGTCGCGCCGGCGCCGCGATCGCCCGCCCCATATAGGCCCGAGAACCCGTACGCGGCGGCGATCTGATCGATCGTATGGGCCCCTTGGAGGGCGGCCGCAGACTGCGCGGCGGCACAGGGCTGCGGTCCGCCGGTGGCCACGTGGGCGCGAGCGAGCGCTGCACGTGCACGCGCGGTGGCGCGCGAGCCGGGCGGCGGTCGCATCAGCAGCGGATGCGGTGCGGATACCGTGTTGAGACCGACCACGGACTGGACCAGGTGGGCGACGTTTACGCCAAGAGCCGGTGCGGCGGTGGCGGCCACGGCCATCCGCCTGCCGGGCAGCGCCAGCCGGCGCAGCGAGATCCTCAAGCTGCGCTCGAGCCGGGCGGCGCTGGCGACGACCGGGATCGAGAGCGATCCAGCGGTCACCGGGCCGGGGTGCAGACCCTGGGCGCGCAGGCTCCGCGTCACGTCGCGGACCGCCCGCGGGGTCGCTCCAAAGCGCCGCCCGAACTGGGCCGGGGTCAGGTAATCGCGGTATACGTCCGAGCCGGGCGTCGAGACCGCCTGGGCATATGCCTTCAGGGCGGCGGGGTCGCGTGGCTTCAGCGCCACGGACACGTGAAGGCGCGCGGTCGGAGGCCACCGTTCCGCGTGCGACCGCGCCGGCCGGCACGACCGGCCGTCGCCCGATTCGGATTACGGTCGCTCGGGCCGCGGTTGCCGGGATCAGCGTCGCCGCCACCATGAGCGCGCACGCGAGTCGCACCGCTGTTCGCGTTGCACGCGCCATCGCGCCTGGCAGCCTAGCGGCGGGCGAGGACCGGTTGCGCCACAGCGGGGCGTGGTCGCCACGGTGCTGCGAGACTGATCTCTGATGGCGAGCCCGCGATGCCCTGATCCGACGGAGATCCCGCGACGGCTTGTGTTCGGCGAGGTCGCCGAGCTCTACGACGCGAGCCGGCCGACCTACCCCGCGCGGCTGATCGACGATCTGCTCGAGAACGCCGTGGTAGAGCCTGGGTCGCGGGTACTGGAGGTCGGTGCGGGCACCGGCAAAGCGACGACGCTGGTCGCAGCCCGGGGTATCGCCGTGCTGGCGATCGAGCCAAGCTCGGCGATGGCGGCCATTGCCAGGCGCAACTGCGCCGCATATCCCGAGGTCCAGATCGTGGAGTCAGACTTCGAGCACTGGGACCCGGCGGCCAGACGTTTGCGCTGCTGTACTGCGCCCAGGCGTGGCATTGGATCGATCCTGAGCTCCGCTTCGCCCGTGCGCGGGCGGCGCTCTCGCCGTCGGGCGTGCTGGCCGCCTTCTGGAACCGTCCTGCGTGGGGCCGGTCGCCGCTGCGCGAAGCCCTGCGACGTGTCTACAGCGCCACGGTGCCCGATCTGGAGCCAGACGGACCGCTGCATCCGGCCAACGAGACGCCCGATGGCGACGAGGACTGGCCGGGGGAGATCGCCGCCGCCCGCGGCTTCGACGAGGGTGTGGTCCACCACTACGACTGGAGCCTCGATTACTCCGCGGCAGAGTACGTGCGGCTGCTGGGAACCCTGTCGGAGATCCGACTGCTCGATGGACCGCAGCGCGACGCACTCACACAGGGGGTCGGCGCCGCGATCGAGGAGCACGGCGGGACGCTGACGATGCCGATGCGCACGAGGCTCTGCCTCGCCCGCGCGGTCTGAGCGTTGCGGGGCCTCAGGCGAGCTCGAGCGCCTGCAGCCCGGAGAGGAAGGCCTCGGAGTAGGAAGGGAAACTGCGCCACGGTGCCCAGCAGCACCTCGAGCGGGACCTCTGCCTTGATCGCCAGCACCGCCTGGTGGATCCATTCGCTGGCCAGCGGCGCCACGGCCCAGGCACCGACCATCACGCGGCGCTTGGAGTCGAAGATCAGGCTCAGCTCACCGCGGGGGTCCTGCTCGTAGGTGTAGGGCCGGGCGATCGAGGTTGGCAGCTCGATCCTCGACACCGTCACCTCGAGCCCGGCGTCGCGCGCCTGCGTCTCGGTCATCCCGACCGCGGCAATCTCGGGATCGGTGAAGATGACCCGGGGAATCGCGCGATAGTCGGCCTCGACGGGACGACCCAGCATGTCTGCCACCGCGACGCGCGCCTGGTACTTGGCGACGTGGGTGAAGAGCATCACCCCGGTGCAGTCACCGGCAGCCCAGACACCATCGGTGACCCGGCAGTGCTCGTCGACCTCGATTCCGTGGCGCCCCGCGTGAACACCTACGGTCTCCAGCCCGATGCCCTCGCTGCGAGGACGTCTGCCGACGGCGATGATCAGCTGCTCACCCCGGAGCTCGGATCCGTTATCGAGCCGCACGAGGCGCATCCGACCGTCGGCCCGCACGCGCTTGGCCTGCGTCCCGGCATGGACCTTGATCCCGTCAGCGCGCAGCGACTGCGCAAGCAGCTCTGAGACGCGGGGGTCCTCGCGCTCGGCGACCCGGGGCGAGCCCTCGACGAGCGAAACCTCACACCCGAACCGCCGCAAAAACTGCGCCAGCTCCACCCCGACCGGGCCGCCTCCTACCACGACCACACTCTCCGGGATCTCGTGCAGCGCGGTCGCCTCGCGATTGGTCCAATAGCCGGTTTCGCGTAGGCCCTCGATCGGCGGGATGACCGGATCAGAACCGGTGCTGATCAGAATCGCGTCGGCTTCAAAGACCTGCTCGCCGACCGACAACCGGCCCGGACCCGCCAGCCGTCCGTCTCCCTTGATGACCCTGACGCCCATCTCGTCATAGCCCTTGACGCGGTTGGAGTCATCTCCGGCCGACGTCATGTAATCGCGATAGCGGTCGAGCTCGGGCCACTCGAGCGCTGCGCGCACGACGCCTGCGGCTCGCTGGGACTCGCCGCTCACATCGGTCGGTCGCAGCAACGTCTTGGTCGGGATGCAGGCCCAGTTGGAGCACTCACCACCGATCAGCTCGCGCTCGATCAGCAGCACCTTGCGCTTTGCCGCCACGAGCGCGTAGGCGGCGTGCTCTCCGCCCGGCCCGGCGCCGAGGATCGCGACGTCAAAGCGGTCTGGCATCGCGGTCACCCTACTGTGCTGCTCGCGCGGAGGCGAGCCGCGCGACGTGAGCGTCGACTCGCTGGCGCAGGCGCTCGCGCAGCGGCGGCCACTCGTCATCGATCACCGAGTAGTAGGCCGAATCACGTACCCCGTGATCGCGGACAACCATGTGCTTGCGCAGGATCCCCTCAAACTGCGCCCCGAGCGCAAGCAGCGCGCCGCGGGAGCGTTCGTTGCGCGCGTCGGTCTTGAACTCCACGCGGCGCAGTCCGGCGTCGTGAAACGCGCGACACAGCAGCAGCAGCTTGCACTCGACGTTGATGCCGGTCGACCAGCTCCGGCGCGTCAGCCACGTCCAGCCGATCTCCGCTCGCAGATGCTCCAGGCGCAGCTCGTGAAAGCGCGTTGAGCCCACCACGTTCCCGGTCCGCGCATCGAGGATTGCGAACGGGATCTCGTGACCCTCGCGCGCTGCCTGCAGCGTCGCCTGCAGCCAGCCGCGCAGAGCGTCGGCAGAGGAGGACAGGTCGACCGGCAACCAGGTGAACAGCGCGGACTCGTTCGCGGCCTCGATCAGCCCTTGCTCGTGCTCGGAGCCCAGGGGCTCGACGATCGCCAGGCGTCCGACCAGGCGCCCCGACAGATCAGCCTCGGTGGGGCTGGTGCCAGACGGCGAGATCACGGGGCCGACGATAGCTAGTGTCCAGGTCCACGAAGTGCGTGGCAGCGAGCCGCACGCGCTTTGCGGGCCCACCAACCGACATGCCCAAGCCCCTGATCGCAATTGCCAGCACCCGGCCCGGGCGGGCGGGTCGGCCGGGTGGAGGCTAGGCCGACTCGGCGGTCTCCATGGGCCTCCTGGAAGCGGTCGCGATCTTCGCCGCGGGGATCGCGGCGGGCACGATCAACACGGTCGTGGGGAGCGGGACCCTGATCACGTTCCCGGTGCTGCTGGGCTTTGGCTACCCGCCGGTGGTGGCCAACGTGTCGAACACGGTGGGTCTGGTGCCTGGTTCGGCGGCGGGGGCGGTAGGTTATCGGCGCGAGCTGGAGGGTCAGCGGCGGCGGCTGGCCTCGCTGGCGGTGGCGTCGCTTTGTGGTGGTGTGATCGGGGCGGTGCTGCTGTTGAGCCTGCCCGCCTCGGCGTTCAAGGCGATCGTGCCGGTGTTCATCGCCATCGCCCTGGTGCTAATCGTCGTGCAGCCGCGTATTTCGGCGCTGCTGGCCAAGCACCGGCCGCGCCCGCGGTCTCGCGTCGGCCCCGTTGCGACGCTTGCCGTGTTCGGCGCCGGCATGTACGGCGGCTACTTCGGCGCTGCGCAGGGGATCCTGGTGCTGGCGACTCTGTCGCTCTCGCTCGACGATGACCTGCAGCGGCTGAATGCCGTCAAGGTCGTGCTGACGGGCCTCGTCAACCTGATCTCGGGAATCGTGTTCGTGTTCGCCGCGCACGTCGCCTGGGCGCCCGCGGCTCTGATCGCCGGCGGCTCGCTGCTCGGTGGTCTGCTCGGCGCACACGCGGGGCGCAGGCTCCCTCCGGCTGCGCTCCGTGCGGTGATCGTCGTTGTGGGGATCGCCGCGATCGTTCACCTCCTTGCTTGACCCGCTGGGTCGGGGGTGGTCACAATTCGCTGTAAGGCACTGTGAGGCAGACACCTAACGGGAGGGCAGCATGTCGGTGATCATGGGGCTTCGCCTGTCAGTGGACCCTGACCGCTTCGAGCGGGTGGTCAAATCCGATCCTGACCGCCTGCTGGAGATAGCTCAGCGGGCCAGGCAGCGCGGCGCTACCGGGCATCGATTTCTCGTCAACGAGGACGGCGGGGAGATCCTGGTCATAGACGAGTGGCCCGACGCCGCGTCGTTTTACGCCTTCTTCGAGGACAGCGAGGATGTCGACCAGATGATGGCCGAGGCCGGGGTCACCGATTGGCCCAGGCCGACGTTCTGGCGCGAGCTGGACACGCCTGACAAGTTCTGACTTTGCGGACTTTGCGTCACCCCGGAGCGTCCCGGCGGCGTGCGCATTGGGACGGTGGGGGGCATGCAGCGGCGCTCGCTCCCCGCCCACCACGCCCTCCCCCCGTGCATGGCGTGGAAAAGCCGCACCTCGCGGCCGGATCTTCCACGGACTGCGGCGCGGGCGGGACAAGCGTGGAAAGACCGGAAACCTGTCGGCTGGATCCTCCACGCAGTGCGGCGCTGGCGGGACAGACGTGGAAAAGCCAAACGGCGCGGTGGGAATTTCCACGGACCGCCGGGGGAGGGGCATCCCGTGCGGCACGGAGCCGGAACGGCAAGGAAGCCCAGACTGTGACCATCGGCCCAGACGCTGACCCACTCTCCTCAGCGGGGCGGCCGACGCTTCACCGGCACCCGCCCGGGCGGCTGGCTCGGGGGCTCGCGCGGGGCGATCGCGGGGATGGCGAGCTTCAGCGGCTCATCCGGCGAGACGGTCACACGCTCGCCGTGGTGGCTCAGCTCCAGGGGCTCGCCGTCGAGCAGGGAGTAGGCGGCGTGCTCGTGGTCGACGTCTACCAGCAGGCTGCGGCCGCGGAACATCAGCCGGTATCTCAGTCGGGTCAGGGAAGCAGGCAGCCGGGGGCTGAAGGTCAGCTGGCCGCCGTGGTCGCGCATGCCGCCAAAGCCGGCAACCGCGGCGATCCAGGTGCCCGCCACCGAGGCGATGTGGATCCCGTCACCGGTGTTGTGCTCCAGGTCGCCGAGGTCCATCAGCGCGGCCTCACCGAAGTAGTCGTAGGCCAGGTCCAGGTGGCCCACTTCAGCCGCCACCACCGACTGGATGCACGCCGACAGGGACGAGTCGCGCACGGTCAGCGGCTCGTAGTACTCGAAATCGCGTGCCTTTTGCTCGGCCGTGAACGAATCGCCACACACGAACAGCGCCAGCACCAGGTCGGCCTGCTTGACGACCTGCTTGCGGTACAGGTCGAAGTACGGAAAGTGCAGCAGCAGCGGGTACTGGTCGGGCTCGGTGGCCTCGAAGTCCCAGCGCTGGTGCGAGGTGAAGTGCTCGGCCTGTGGATGAACTCCCAGCGCTTCGTCGAACTCGATCACCACCGCGTTGGCGGCGTCGCGCCAGCTGGCCACCTCCTCGTCGTCGACGTCGAATCCCGCCGCGTGGCGCGGGTGGCGCTCGGCGACATCGGCCGCGGCGAGCATGTTGCGCTGCGCCATGAGGTTGGTATAGACGTTGTTGTCGACCACGGCGCTGTACTCGTCCGGGCCGGTGACGCCGTCGATCCGGAAGCGACCGACCGAGTCGTGATGGCCCAGCGAGCGCCACAGCCGGGCCGTCTCCACCAGCAGCTCGAGTCCGGTCTCGCGTTCGAACTGCTCGTCCTCGGTGGCTCCGAGATAGCGCGTCACCGCGTCGGCGACGCCGGCGTTGATGTGAAACGCGGCGGTTCCCGCAGGCCAGTAGCTCGAGCATTCCTGGCCGCGGATCGTGCGCCACGGGAAAGTGGCGCCCTTCAGTCCCAGGGTGCGCGCCCGCTCGCGCGCGAGATCGAGCGTCTGCTGGCGCCAGCGCAGCGCGTCGGCGGCGGCGTGCGGGGCCGTGTAGGTGAGCAACGGGAGCACGAACATCTCGGTGTCCCAGAACGTGTGGCCGTCATAGCCGGGACCGGTCAGCCCCTTGGCCGCGATCGCGCGCTGCTCACCCCGGGCGCCGGCCTGCAGGGTGTGAAACAGCGCGAAGCGCAGCGCCTGCTGCAGCTCGGCGTCGCCCTCGAGCTCGACGTCTGAGCGCTGCCAGAAGTCGTCCATGTAGGCGCGCTGCTGCTGGACCAAGCCTTCCCAGCCGGTATGCCGCGCGCCGGCCGCGGCGGCAGCGACCTGGTCTTCGAGCGCGGAGGTCGAGCGCTGCGCAGACCATCCATAGGCGATGAGCTTGACGATCCGAATCGGCGTGCCGGGAGCGAGGTCGGCGGTGACCGCAAAGCGGGCGATGTCCTCGAACGCCTCACAGTGGCAGTCCACGTTGTCCGGGCCCTGCACCAGGTGGTCCATGGACGCGGCCACCCGCAGCCCCGATTGCTTGGTGCGATGGACGAGGATCGCGCGGTTGTCGCGAGAGCCGAAGAACTCGGAAGCGAGCGGCGCAGCCAGCACGGCCGCGGCCCGCGGGTCCTCGCTGGTGCTCGGCACCGCCTCGTTGGCGACCAGCTGCGACTGCACCACGACCGGGAATGCCTCCTCGAGCGGCTCGACCACGTACTCGATCACGGCGACCGCGCGGTGGGTGAACGACACCAGCCGTGTGGAGGAGACCTTGACGCGCCGTCCGGTGGGCGAGATCCACTCGACGTCCCGGCGCAGGACGCCGTCGCGCAGATCGAGCACCCGCTCGTGGCTGATCACGGTGCCGTAGCGAAGATCGAACGGCTCATCCTCGACCAAAAGCCTGATGATCTTGCCGTTGGTCACGTTGACGACCGTCTGACCATCCTCGGGGTAGCCGTATCCCGCCTCGGCGTAGGGAAGCGGACGGACCTCGTAGAAGCCGCCCAGATACGTCCCCGGCAGCCCGTTGGGCTCGCCTTCGTCGAGATTGCCGCGCAGGCCGATGTGGCCGTTTGCGAGCGCAAACACAGACTCGGTCGAGGGCAGCGTGTCGAAGTGCAGCTCGGTCTCGCGGATCGCCCACGGCTCGACCGGGAACGCCGGATGATCGATCACGATTGCCCGGACCCGTCCGGGAACGCCGGATGATCGATCACGATTGCCCGGGCCCGTCCGGGAACGCCGGATGGTCGATCACGATGGCAGCAGCAGCTCGCCGAGGTCCCGTACGACGACGCTGGCGCCGTGCTCGCGCAACGCCTGCGCCTGGCCCACCCGATCGACGCCCACCACATACCCAAACTGCCCGTCGCGCCCCGCCTGCACGCCCGCCAGGGCGTCTTCGAACACAACCGCCTGGGCCGGCGCCACGCCCAGCGCCCGGGCGCCCTCGAGGAACGTGTCGGGCGCCGGCTTGCCCTTCAGATGCTTTTGCTCGGCGACGATCCCGTCGATCCGCTCCTCGAACAGGTCCTCGATTCCAGCCGCGATCAGCACGTCCTTGCAGTTGGCGCTCGAGGACACCACCGCCCGCCGCAGCCCGGCGTCCCGCGCTGCCTGGACGAAGCGGACCGACCCGTCATAGGCCTCGACTCCCTGCTCGGTGATCAGCTTCAACACGAGGTCGTTCTTGCGGTTGCCGATCCCGCAAACCGTCTCCTTTGAGGGCGGGTCATCGGGGCTTCCCTCTGGCAGCTCGATCCCACGCGACTGCAGGAACGAGCGCACCCCGTCGTAGCGAGGCTTTCCGTCGACGTACTCGTCGTAATCGGAGACGATGTCGAACTCCTTGAAACCTTCTCCCTGGCGCCCTCGCAGGTACTCGTCGAAGGTCTGCTTCCACGCCGCCGCGTGGACCTTGGCCGTCTGCGTCAACACCCCATCGAGGTCGAACAGACAGGCTTTCACTCCGTCAGGCAGGCCGAGCACGCGGTAAACGTACAGCGCCCGTCGCCATCAGGCGGCCGCCACGACCGCGGCGCCGAACAGACACACGATGTGAAAGCTCTGGTCGACCATCAGCCGAAGGCTCGGGGCCGGGTGGGGAACGTGCTTGACCTGCCGCATCCAGCCACTGAGCAGGTGCCCGTCGTCGACCAGCACGTGAGGAATCGCGATCAACAGCGCCACCACGATCGCCCGGCCGACGCTGCGGTCGTTGGCGATCCAGACGAGCGCGGGCACGAACACCAGCGTGTACGTCGCGACGTGCGCGAGCAGCGCCCGCCGGCCATCCGCCGTTCCCAGCCCCTGGACCTTGGTCACCGCCTGCCACTCGGTCTGGATCAGAAAATCGCCGCCGAGGTGACAGGCGACGAACGCGGCGAACACCGTCGCCCAGGTCATGGCGAGGCCGCGGCAGGCTGGAGCAGCGCATCGGTGCGCTCGATCCAGGGGCCGGCGCGCAGACCGACGAAGATCGATCGCGCCTCGGTCATCAGCGCTCGGGCCTGGTCATGACTGTCCTGGTCGGCCAGCAAGGCGCCAAGGTCCAGCAGCCCCCGAGACAGGGAGAACGGAGACTTTCCCTCCCGCAGCGCGCGACCGCGCCCACCAGCGTCGACTTCGCCTGAAGCGGGCGGTCGCGAACGAGCTCGAGCCGACCGCGACCGCGCTCGAGCTGCCCCGCGATACCCGCTGGCGCACGCACATCGGTCGCCGGTATCAGCAACTCGACTTCGGCCCGCGCTCGTAGCCGAGCAACACGTCTACCACTTCGTCGACGAAGATCGCTTTGGTGGCGTTGTTGGCTCGGGCCACTTCGGGCGCCGCGTTCACCAGAAGCTGCTCGGCATCACCGTCGCGCCCGCCGTGCGCAGCGCCAAGGCGCGGCCAAGGTCTTCGATCAGGGCCAGGTCGTGCCACTCCGATGGCTGTGCTCGTGGTGCTGCCCACTGCTCGAGCCGGGCGACCTCCCCCCGAGCGGCCAGGATTACGGGGACAAATGCGGAGGCGACTCGTGACGCCTCGTCCTCGCCCCCTTCGCGGAGCGCGTCGATGAGCGCGAGCGCCTGGTCCCATTCGCCGCTGAAGACCTGGCGCTGGCTCATCTGGGCGAGGATGTCTCGCTCCCAGGTGCGATCTCCCCGCTCGCGCGCCAGCGCCAGCCCACGCTCCAACAGCCGCGTCGCCTCGATCGGCTCTCCCCTGAGGAGCCGGAAATCGGACAGGTTGTAGTACGCGCGCAGCGCCTGCTCGGTCAGCTCGCCCTCCTGCGCCAGTTGGAGCGCGAGCTCCATCAGCGCGATCCCTTCGGTGTTGCGGTTCTCGTAGGTGAGCGCGATCGCCTTGGTCATCGCCGCGTCGGCGACGACCGCGCGCAGATCGCGAGGATCGGCGATGCTCAGCGCAGCTCCGCTTGCTCTCGGGCGCGCGCGAAATCGTCGACCAGGAACGCGAGCTGCGCGCGCCGCGCCGCGAGCTGGGCGCGCGCCGGCAGGTCGGTCAGCGAGCGCTGGGCTTGATCGAGCAGCTCCCGGCCTAGTTCAAGCCGGTAATGTCCGCGTTCAGATACCGACGGCCAGCCGGATCCGAGTATGCGCGGCCTGACTCGCTGCGCCCGCTCGCCATCAACAGGGCCGTCAACGGCTAATCCTCGAGCAGCATCTTGCGCGCCAGTCGCGGTCCGCGGTGCGTGCCGCCGCCGAGCCGGCCTCGAGCTAGATGCAGACTCGGCGCGCTCGGCGTCATCGCGCGCGAGTGTCTGCCGCGCGCTCGAAGTAGACGCCGAGCCTCGCCTCCGAGGGCCACGAGAGAACGGCACGCTGCCCCGACTGTCACGAGCGTCTCTCGCGCAAGCGTCCGCGGATCTACGTCCGCATCGGCGGCGTCGGGATCGGCCTCGACCGCCTCGAGGTAGTGGCTGGCGAGAACTTCGGCGATCTCGGTGGCGTCTCCGTATGCGCTACGCAGATGCCCTGCTAGCCGCGAGGTGACGGGCCTTGCGATCGCGCCGCGACAACGTGCCGAGAGCGATCGTGCGCAGCAGCGCCTGGAGGAAGTGATACTGGCCCTGCTCGCCTGAGCGCTTGTCGTCTCTCTCGACCGAGCACCTGCTTGGCGACCAGCGCGTCGAGCGTCCGGCGGACCTCGGCGTCGGGACGCTCGCCGACGGCCGCCACTGCCGCCGGGAAGAACGAGATCCCCAGCACGGCGGCATCCTGGAGCAGCTTGCGCTCGCGGGCTTCGGATGGTCAAGCCTCGCCGCCGCCAGCGCCTGCAGCGTCTCCGTGACTCGAGATCGGAGATCGGCGAGGCGACGACATAGCGGTTGCCCTGCTGGGCCAGGACGCCGCGATCGAGCAGCATCCGCACCGCTCTCGACTGCGTACAGCGGCACCCCCTCGGCCCGCTCGAGGATGCGGGACTTCACATCGTCTCCCAGCCCGGGCACGAGACCGTCGAGCGGGCCTGCATCGCCTCCGGCGGGAGCACGTCGAGTCGTATCGACGGTGCCCCAGCTGGGTCGGCGCTGCTCGGCTCGGGTCGACCCAGCGCCAGAATGAAGATCGGGTGCTCGCCTGACCATTCGAGCAGGTAGTCGACGAAGTCGAGCAGCCCGGATCAGCCCTTGAAGTCCTCGAAGACGAGGATCTACCGGACTAGGCGTTGGCCATCCGCTCGAAGAACAGGCGCCAGCCGCTGAACAGGTCGGCGAGCCTCGTTCACTGCTGCGTTGCTCGAGCCCGAGCATGCGCGGCCAGCCGCGGCTCGATCAGTCGACCTCGCGCTCGTCTGAGCTACGAACTCCTGAAATCGTCGCGCCCTCAGCTACGACGCGCGCTGTTCGCCGGGTCATCGTCCTCGACTGATCCCGGCCCGTGACTCGTACCATCTCCGCCAGCGCCCAATAGTCGACGCCTTCCCCGTAGGACAAGACATCGTCCCTCATGCCACCAGCGCCGTTCCTCGATCTCCGTCGATGTACTTGAAGAACTCCCACAGCAGCCTCGATTTGCCCGTGCCGGCTTCGCCAGTGACCGTGACCAGACTAGCGCGGTGCTGTTCTGTACGCTGTCCTCGAGCGACCTCGATGATCTCTCAAGCTCTCGGTCGCGTCCGACGTACGGCGCTTCGAGGCCGGCGCCCCGACGCGCTCCGCCAACGCCGGCCACCACCCGCAGCGCCGTCCAGGCATGCACCGCTGCTCGCGCCCCTTGACCTCGTGCACCCGGCATCCTCGTACTCGATGCCGCCTCGCTCGCGCGGTGGGTCACGTCATCTACCAGCACAGTTCCCGGTGCCGCGAGTGACTGCAGACGACGGCGGTGTTGACCGTGTCGCCGAGCACCATCCCCTCGCCCTCGGCGCCCACCTCGACCGCCGCGTTGCCGTTCAGCACGCCGGCACACGCGCGCTCGGGCATCCCCACCTCGGCGCCGAGCTGCGCCACCGCCTGCGTCAGCGCCAGCGCTGCGCCACCGCGCGCTCGGCGTCGTCCTCGCGCGCGACTGGCGTGCCCCACACGGCCATCACCGCGTCGCCGATGAACTTCTCCACCGTCTCGCCGTAGCGCTCGATCAGCGATCGGCAGCGGTCGAAGTAGCCGCTGAGAGAAGCTCGCGCACCTCCTCCGGATCGCGATGCTCGCTCAAGCTCGCGAAACTGACCAGGTCGGTGAATACGACCGACACAGACGCTGCTCCGAAACCGGCATGAGCACCGCTGCCGGTGACCCTGCTGCCGTTTCGGTCAGACCCGACCCACACGAACCGCAAAACCGGTTCTCGGGCGGGTTTTCGGCGCCGCAGGCAGCGCAACCGCGGGTCAACGGGGAGCCGCAGTGGCCGCAGAACCGCTGTCCGGGCGGCGATTCGGCGCCACAGGCCAGGCAGGCGATCACGCCACGGCCTCACGAGTCATGGAACGGGCTCGCGATAGCCAAGGTGTGGCGCCGAGCGCTTCGAGCACCTCGGCTGCCTCCTCGCGCGGCGCACGGGCCTCGTCGGCATCTCCCAGCAGCTCGGCGTAATGCAGCTGGGCCCGCGCCAGGTGAAACGGCGTCTCGAGCTCGCGGAACAGGTCGATCGATCGCCTGAACCACCGTCGCGCGGTGTCGAAATCGTGCTCGTGAGCCGCGAGCCGGCCGCGGGCGCGCATCGCTTCGGCATCGAGCAAAGGGATGAGCTGCACGGGCCTGAGCGCCATCCACTCGCATCAGGCAGCTCCCTGACCACGTCGGGCTCGCCGGCTGCGAACGCGCATTCGACCGCCTCCGCGAACTCAATCGGGGTGTGGGATTGGGCTTTGTCGATCACCGCCAGCCGCGGCGGCGCGTGCTTCGGGCACCGACTCCTTGGCGTGGCCCGTTTCGCGCAAGATCAACGCGCGGGCACACTGCGCCATCGCAGTGGCCTCCGCCCAGCCTGTGTCTTCGCGCAATGGTTCGAGAAGCTCCTCGGCGCGTGCGAGCTCGCCTCGGTTGACGACCACATGGCGGAATCGTGACCAGCGCTTGAAACGACCACTGGTCAGCGCTGCCGCCTTCGCGGATACGCCGCGCGCTGGAAAGCGCTTCGTCCCAGCGCCCCAGAGCCCAATCGGGCGAAGATGCCCCTGGGCCATCACCAACCGCTCGCCGCGGCGATCCCCCCGGCGGTGGGCCACGCTCAAGGCGCGCTCGAGGAGCTCCTCAGCCTCGGCGTATCGACCCGCGGCCATCTTGTCCTCGGCCATGTTGTACAGGCCGCGCACCGCCTCAGCACCGAGATCCTGCTCCAACGCGACTGAGGTCGCGTGCGCGACCAGAGCGGTGCCCTCGACCGGTCGGCCGCTCTCGACCAGGACATTCCCCTTGGTCGTGAGCGCGTTGACCAGGACGCGACCGAGGCGGCGCCCTTCTGCGATCAGCAGGGCAACGTCGGCGAATTGCACCGACCGCTGGTGATCGCCGGACAGAAACGCCAGACGCGACCGAGCCGCTGCCACCTCGGCGAACGCCTCGTCGTCGGTGCTGTCATCCAATGTCTCGTAGGCCCGCGCCAGCCGCTCGGTGGCCTCGTCGACGTGCCCCGTCTCGGCCAGCTGCATGGAAATCAGGCCCTCGACGCGGGCCGCCTCGCGCGCGAAGCCCGCCGTCGAAAGGATCTCGCCGGCCGATTCGAGCAGGATCAGCGAGTCCTGGAGCTGGCCACTGGACTGCGCGGCGGCGCCGGCCTCGCGTAGGAGGCGGCCTCGCGTCCCGGGGTCCCGGGCGCAGCTCGGCGGCATGCTCGAAGTGCCGCCTGGCCTCGGGTCCGAGCGCCAGAGAGATCGCCCGCTTCCCGGCCTCTTCGAGCGTCTGGCAGGCAAGGTCGCGGATCTGCTCGGCGTCGTCGGCGTCGGGCTCGGCCTCGACAGCATCGAGGTAGTGGCTCGCCAGGACCTCGGCCACCTCCCCTGATTGATCGCTTCCAGAGCGCTCGAGCTGTTGGGCGACGGCAAGATGCTTGGCTTTGCGGTCGCGCCGGGAGAGCATCCCCAGCGTAACGCTGCGCAGGAGCGCCTGGAGGAACGAGTACTGGCCCAGCTCAGCCGAGCGGACATCGTCGGTGTAGGCGAGCACCTGCTTGGCGACTAAGCCGTCAAGCAGTCGTTCCACGTCGGCGGCCGGGAGCCCACTGACTGATGTCAGCATCGCCGGCGTGAACGACTGCCCGATCACAGCGGCGTCCTGCAATATCGCCCGCTCCGCGGGGTCGAGATTGTCCAGACGCGCCGCCAGGAGCGCCCGGAGCGTCTCGGGCACCTCGAGATCCGCCACCTCGCCGGTCAGCACATATCGGGCGCCCTCCTGAGACAGCAGCCCACGATCGAGCAGCATCCGCACGATCTCCACCGCGTACAGCGGCACGCCTTCGGCGTGGTTGAGGATCTGGCGTCCGAGCTGTGCGGGCAGCCCGGGAACAAGCCCATTGAGAAGCTGCGTCATCGCCGCGTGATCGAGTGACTCGAGCTCGATCGTCCGGGGCCATCCCGGGCGAACGGCAAGCAGTTCCGGGCGGCCGAGCGCGAGGATGAAGATCGGGTGCTCGGCCGACCACTCGAGCAGGTAGTCGATGAAGTCGAGCAATCCGCTGTCGGCCCACTGCAGGTCTTCGAACACAAGCACGACCGGTTCGGCGTCCGCGATCCGTTCAAAAAACAGGCGCCAGCCAGAGAACAGATCGGCGCGGTCGGTCACGGCGCGTTGCTCGAGGCCGAGCAGGTGCGCGAGCCGAGGCTCGACCAGGCGCCGTTCGCGCTCGTCGGCTATGAACCCCGCCACCGCGGCACGGAGCTTCTTCCGCGCGCTCGCTGGCTCCTCCTCTTCGACGATGCCGGCACGAGACCGGACCATCTCGGCCAGCGCCCAGTAGGCCACGCCCTCACCGTAAGCGAGACAACGACCCTGGTGCCACCGCACGAGCCGCTCAACGCCATCGATGTACTTGAAGAACTCCCACAGCAGGCGCGACTTGCCGAACCCGGCATCGCCGATCACGGTCAACAGGCTGGCCACGCGACGCTCGGCGCTCTGTTCGAAAGACTCGATTACGTGCGCGAGCTCTCGCTCGCGTCCGACGAACGGCGCTTCCAGACCCACACTGCGGCGTGCCCCGCCCGCGCCCGCGACGACCCGCAACGCGGTCCACGTCCGGACGGGCTGCTCGCGTCCCCTGACCTGGTGCTTGCCCGCGGACTCGTAGGCGATCGCCGCCTCGCTGGCGCGACGGGTCACCTCGTCGACGAGAACCGTTCCGGGCTCGGCGGTCGACTGTAAGCGACTCGCTGTGTTGACCGTGTCGCCGAGCACCATGCCTTCGCCCTCGGCGCCCACCTCCACCGCGGCGTTGCCGGTCAGCACTCCGGCGCGGACGCGCAGCTCGGGCATCCCCACCTCCTCGCCCAGCAACGACACCGCGCTCGTCAGCGCGAGCGCTGCTCTGACCGCGCGCTCAGCGTCGTCCTCGCGCGCGACCGGCGTGCCCCACACGGCCATCACGGCATCCCCGATGAACTTCTCCACGATGCCGCCGTAGCGCTCAATCAGTGCCCGGCAACGCTCGAAATAGTCGGACAGAAGCTCGCGAACCTCCTCGGGATCGCGGTGCTCGCTCAGCGTTGTAAAGCCGACCAGGTCCGCGAACAGCACTGACACCAGACGCCGCTCAGAGACAGCGACTCCCGGCGCGGGCCTTGATGCCGCGGGTGCCTCGGTCAGCGGTGTGCCGCATTGAAGGCAGAACCGGGCACCGGGGACGATCGCCTCCCCGCAGGCCGAACACGTCTGCTGGATCGACGCCCCACAGTGGATGCAGAACCTCCCGGGAGGGGTCACCTCTCCGCATGACCCGCACCGCAGCTCGGCCGTGGCGCTCAGGACGCGCTCCTCATGCAGCGACCTGGGCACCGAGCGCCCGTGCGCGGCGTAGCCATGGCGTCGCGCGCAGGCGCTCGAAGATCGGGATCGCCTCGACCTTCAGCGGCGCGGCTTCGTCCTCTCGCCCGGCGGCGTACAGAACCTCGGCATGCTCCACCAGCACCTGCCCGAGTACGAACGGCGCCTCGATCGCGCGCAGTTCGCGGGTCGCCGCCGCGAGGCGCTCGTCGGCCGTGTCAAGATCGCCGCGCCGCTGCGCCAGGAGCCCGGCCAGTCGAGCCGCACCCGCGCGCAGCAGAGGGGAGCGTAGCGCCGGCGAAACGTCCGCCACCGATAGGATCAGTCGCTCGACCGTGGCCTGGTCGTCGAGCGCCAGCGCCGCATTCGCGGCCTCGGCGTAGGCCTCTCGCCGATCCTCGTTGGCGGCGGGTGTCCCCGGGAGCGCGATCGGGAGAGCCGCATCGAGCGCTTCGCGATGGTTGCCGGCGGCATTGAGCGCGATCGCCCGGGCGACCGATGCCGTGGGCGCGTACTCGATGTTCCTGCTCCCCTCGGCGGCGACGGCGAGCGCAAGCGTGCGCTGCAGCGCCTGGCCGTCGCCCCTTGCTGCCTGGATGCGGGCCAGCAGCGGCAGGTAGGCCATGCGCGCCAGGCCGGCCGCGGTGTCGAACCCCCCGGCGAGCGCGAGGGCCTCGTCCCATCGACCCAGGCCCACGTCTGCGGCGGCGATCATCACACTGAGCAACTGCTCCCAGCCGCGGTCTCCGCGGGCCTTCGCGAGCTCCAGACCGGGTTCAGCCAGGTCGCGCGCGTCCTGGAAGCGATCGCGCTGGAGCGGCCCGTTGGCGAGATTGTTGTAGCTGCGCAAAGCGTCGCTGGTCAGGTCATGCGCAAGCGAAATCTTGAGCGCACGCTCCCGCAACGCGGTGGCCTCCTCCACTCGGCCGGAGCGCTGTCGCATATTGGCCACCGTGTTGAACGCACTCACAACCGTTGGCCAATCCTCGAGCGGCTCGGCGATCGCCAGCGCCGAATCGGTGGCGGCGAGCGCCTGCTCGAAATCACCGCTGAACGATAGGTGACTCGCGAGGGCCGCCAGCGCGGCGGCCTGCTCCGCGCTTGCATCCGGCAACCCGGTGACCGCGCGTCGGCTCAGCGCAAGCGCGGCATCGAGCCGATCTTGCCGCTGAAGCGTGTGCGCGAGTGCGGCCAGCGAGCGCGCGGCGGCAACCGTGTCCCCGAGCGATTCGAACAGCTCCACTGCCCGCCCCAGCCGCTCCTCGGCAGCTGTGTCGTCCGCGTTCAGCTGCGCGGCACGCCCGGCCTGGTCGAGCAGCCTGGCCCGCGTCGCATCATCCTCGGCCAGCTCGGCGGCGCGATCGAACGCGCGCTGAGCCTCGGCGCCGAGCGCCAGCGACAGAGCGCGCTGCCCGGCGTCCGCGAGCGTCTCACACGCGGAGGCGCGGATCTTCGGGGCGTCGGGGGCGTCGGGGTCGGCGGCCGCGGCCTCGAGGAAGTGCGCGGCGAGCACCTCCGCCAGCTCGGGCGCCTCCTCGCCCCAGGCCTCCTGCAGGTGGCGAGCGGCGGCGAGGTGGCGGCTCTTGCGGTCCTTGCGCGAAAGCGTGCCGTAGGCGGTCGTGCGCAACAGGCCCTGCAGAAAGTGATACTGGCCGCGCTCGGACGACAGCCGATCGTCGTTGAAGCCGAGCACTTGCTTGGCCACGAGGCCGTCGAGGATCTCCGTCACGGTCTCCTGCGTGCGCTCCGACAGGGCGGCCACCCCGGCGGGCGTAAACGACTGCCCGAAGACCGCGGCGTCCTGGAGCACCGCCCGCTCGCTGGAGGTAAGGCCGTCGAGCCGCGCCGCGGCGAGCGCATGCAGCGTCTCGGGTACGTCGAGCTCGCCAACGTCTCCGGTCACCCGGTAGCGGCTGCCCTCCTGGGTCAACAGACCGCGGTCGAGCAGCATCCGGACGGTCTCGACCGCGTACAGCGGCATCCCCTCGGCCCGCGACAGCACCCGTGTGGCCAGCTCCTCCGGCAGCCCTGGCACGAGCCCTTCCAGCAGCTCGCGCATCGCCGTGTCCGGCAGCGGCTGCTGGGAAATCGCCCCCGACGCCCAGCCGGGCCTGGAGTCGAGCAGCTCGGGACGGCCAATCGCGAGCACGAACAGCGGCCGGTCGGCCGACCACTCGAGCAGGTAATCGATGAACTCCAGCAGCCCGGAGTCGGCCCACTGCAGATCCTCGAACACGAGCACCACCGGCGCGATCTCGGACATCCGCTCAAAGAACAGCCGCCATCCGCTGAACAGGTCGGCGCGGTCGGCGGCGGTCCGCTGCTCGAGGCCCAGCAGGTGCGCGAGCCTGGGCTCGACGAGGCGCTGCTCGCGCTCGTCAGTGACGCACTCGGCAACGGCCTCGCTGAGCTTCCTGCGGGCCGACCCGGGGCCCTCCTCCTCGGCGACCCCGGCGCGCGCGCGGACCATCTCGGCCAGCGCCCAATAGGCCACGCCGTCGCCGTAGGAGAGGCAGCGGCCCTGATGCCAGCGCACGATCCGCTCGACCCCGTCGATGTACTTGTAGAACTCCCACAGCAACCTCGATTTGCCCGAGCCGGCCTCGCCGACGATGGTCACCAGGCGGGCCCGGCGCTGCTCGGCAGTGTCCTCGAACGAGTCGATCACCTGGGCCAGCTCCCGTTCCCGGCCGACGAACGGTGCCTCCAGCCCGGCGCTCCGGCGTGCGCCGCCGGCGCCCGCGACGACCCGCAACGCGGTCCACGCGTGGACCGCCTGCTCGCGCCCCTTGACCTGGTGCTCGCCGGCGTCCTCATAGGCGATCGCCGCCTCGGAGGCGCGCCGGGTCACGTCGTCGACCAGCACGGTTCCCGGCGCCGCCACCGACTGCAGCCGAGAAGCCGTGTTGACCGTGTCACCGAGGACCATCCCCTCGCCCTCGGCGCCCACCTCCACCGCGGCGTTGCCGGTCAGGACCCCGGCACGGACCCGCAGCTCGGGCATTGCGACCTCCTCGCCCAGCAACGACACCGAGCTGGTCAGCGCGAGCGCCGCTCTGACCGCGCGCTCGGCGTCGTCCTCGCGCGCGACCGGCGTGCCCCACACGGCCATCACCGCATCGCCGATGAACTTCTCCACCGTTCCCCCGTAGCGTCCGATCAGCGAGCGGCAGCGGTCGAAGTACTGCGACAGCAGCTCGCGGACCTCCTCGGGATCGCGGTGCTCGGACAACGACGTGAAGCCGACCAGGTCCGCGAACAGCACTGACACCAGTCGCCGCTCGGCGATCGCCGCAGCAGCGGGGCCGCGCTCGCCTGACGCGGGTGCGGCGGGTGGTGTCTCGAGCGCCGCCCCGCACTCGCCGCAGAAGCGATCGCCCGGCTCGTTGTCCTCGCCGCAGCTACTGCACTTGACCGAGAGCGCTGCCCCACACTGTGCGCAGAATCGTCTCCCGGCTCGGTTCTCCGTTCCGCACGCCGAGCACGTAGCCATAGCCACCTGGCGCGGGATTCTATCCCCGCCGTGCGCCCCCAGACCGTAGACTGCCGCGAGCATGGAAGGGGGGCGGATCGGAGCCTGGCTGGCCGGATACCGCACCGCGCTCGGCGAGCGGGATCTGAGGCTGCTGTTCGGCGGCCTGCTGATCTCGGCCACCGGGAGTTGGGCGTACAACGTCGCGCTGCTGGCGTTCGTGTTCGAGCGCACCCATTCGCTCGGGTGGGTGGGCGCCGCGGGCGTGGCGCGGCTGGTGCCGCAACTGCTGCTGAGCGTCTACGGCGGTGTGCTCGCCGAGCGCACCGAGCGTATCCGCCTGATGGTGGGGTCCGATCTTCTGTGCGCGGTGTGGCAGGCCGGGATCGCGGTGGTCGCCGCGGCGCAGGGACCGCCGGCGCTGGCACTCGCGCTGGCGGCGTTGACCTCGGCGTCGGGCGTCGTCTATCAGCCGGCGACCGCCGCCACGATCCCGCAGATCGTCGACGAGGACGATCTGGCCGCCGCCAACGCGCTGAACAGCACGATCGAGGAGCTCGTGGTGATCGCCGGTCCGGCGATCGGCGCGGTGGTCCTGGTGCTCAGCTCGGCGACGCTGGTGTTCGCGATCAACGCAGGCAGCTTTGCGCTGTCGGCTCTGATCGTCTCCCGGATCCAGACCCGCAACGAACCGGTCGATGTGACCGAGGGGGGAACCTCGGGGCCGCTGCGCCAAATGCTGGTGGGGGTGCGTACGATCACCGACCTGGCGGCCGCCCGAACCCTGGTTGCCTATAGCGTGCTGGTGAGCTTCGTGTACGGGACCGACACGGTGCTGTTCGTCGGCGTCTCAGAGCACCGTCTGGGGACCGGTCCGCAGGGTTTCGGCTATCTGCTCGCGGGCCTGGGAGCCGGCGGAGTGCTGGCGGCCGGAATGGTGAACCGGCTCGCTGGTTCACGACGCCTGGGAGCGATCATCCTCGCCGGAGCGCTTGGCTACTCGCTGCCGACAGCGCTGCTGGCGATCATCCACTCGCCTGTGCTCGCGTTCCTGGTCCAGGTGTTCCGTGGCGGCTCCACGCTGATCGTCGACGTGCTGGCGGTGACCGCGTTGCAGCGGGCCGTCGCCTCAGATCAGCTCGCCCGTGTCTTCGGGGTGTTCTTCGCCTTCGTGCTGGGGGCAATCACACTGGGAACGGTGTTGACGCCGGTCGCCGTCAGCGCGCTGGGTCTCGACGGGGGCCTGTTCTTGATGGCGGCCGGCCCTGCCGTTCTGGCGCTCGCCGGATATCCGGCACTGGCGGCGATCGACCGCGAGACTGGCGACCAGGCGCGCAAGCTCGCGCCCACGGTCGCGCTGCTGCAACGGCTCGAAATCTTCGAAAAGGCGAGCCGCCCGATCCTCGAACGCCTGGCCGCCGCCGCGACCGAGCTGCGGTTCGCCCCGGCGACCGTGATCGTGCGCGAGGGGGACACCGCTGACGCGCTGTACGTGCTCGCCGACGGGGAGGTGCGGGTGACCGCGCGTGGCGAGGGCGGCGGCTCTGAGCGGCCGCTTCGGGTGATGACCGCGCCGAGCTACTTTGGCGAGATCGGCGTGCTGGGGCGGATCCCCCGGACGGCCACCGTTACCGCGGTGACCGACTGTAGCTGTGAGCGGATCGACGGCGACGCGCTGCTGGAGGCCCTGACCGCCTCGCCGCCGTCCTCGTCGCTGATGGAGACCGCCCAGCGTCGGCTGGCGCTGACACATCCGGCGCGGGCGCTCACGTTCGACTCCGGGGAGGAAATCGCACAATCGCCTAGATAAGGAGGATCCATCGGCGGGGTCCGGAATTTCCACGCTCTGCACGGGTTGAGGACGGAGAGCCCGGGAACCCGCCGCGCGGGGCCAGGAGAGCCACTAGCCAGGACCGAGCATCTGCTCGAGTCCCGCCAACACCGCCAGCGCCGCGTCCCGCTGCGCCGGGGGTGCGGACGCCAGCGCTCGCTCGATCCGCGGCAGCGCCCCGCTCCCCGGGCCGGCCGTCTGCACCTGGCGTGCCCGCTGCACCACGGCGAGCACGGCGGCAGCGTGGGTGGCGATCTGTCCCAGCACGTTCATGTCGGCCAGGCCCACCTGCCTGCCGGTGCCCTGGTCGAGCACGCTGAGCACCCCGAGTGAACGCTCGTCATAAAGCAGGGGATGGACGGACAGCCGCGTCGGGACATAGCCCGTTTCCTCGGCGAAGTCGCGCGCAAAGCGAGGATCGCTGCCCACGTCCGAGACTGCGATCGGCTCCTCGGAGGCCAGCGACCAGCCGGCGAGACCGGTGGTGGCCGGGATCCGTCGTCCCACCAGCGTCGGCGCACCCTCGCCCGCGACGGCCTCGAAGACGAGCTCGCGCGTCGAGGGATCGTGGCTCATGATCGAACACGCCTTGGCCGCGAACACCGTACGCGTCAACTCGACGATCGCCTGCAACAGAGCGCGGCGCTCGGCCTCGACGGCGAGCAGCCCTGCTCCGGGCGAGCCGGCCGCGCTCACGTGGCGCTCCGGACGTTGTTGCAGGCTGCGCGCAGCGCGGTCTTCAGCTCAAACGGCCGGAGCGCGCCGTGCTTGGACAGCACCAGCGCCGCGATCCCCGCGAGATGCGGCGCGGCGAACGAATTACCCGTCGCGTTGATCGTGGAACCGTCAAGCCAGGCGAGCTCGAGGTTGACGCCGGGCGCGACGAACTCGACCGGCGGGTCGGGGTGCACGTAGTACTCGAGCGGGTCATGCCCGGCGTGGCTTCCGACCGACAGCACCGAGGAGAACCGCCACGGGAATGACTCGACCGGCATGTTGTGCGCCGATGCGACCAGGATGCTGCCGCGAAAGTAGGCCCGATCGACCAGCTCGCGCAGCTCGGGCACGAACTTGCGCTTGGTCGTCGAGAGGCTCAGGTTGATCACCTCAAAGCGCTGCTCGATTGCCCAGCGCAGGCCGTGCAACAGAACCGCTCCCGAGCCGGTGAGCTCGCCGCCCAGCACGCGGACCGAGTGAATCTCGCAGGCCGGCGCCAGCTTGCGGACGATCGCAGCGCAGGCGGTTCCATGTCCATAGGCGTCGCCCTGATCGTCGGCGACCACCCTGAGCTCCCCCTCGCCGTCCCCGTCGCCGTCGCCGGCCACCGCCACCGAGCTCTGGATCGTGCCGACCATCGGATGGGTTGAATCGACGCCGCTGTCGAGGATGCAGACGCGCACGCCCGCGCCGCTCGATCCGCCCCACGCCCACCTCCGCGCGTCGCCCAGGGGCCAGACCGAACGTTGAGGGCGCTCCAGGACCGCATCGCGGTCAAGTGACCAGGCCGGAAGCTCCTCGTCCTCGACGCTCTCGACCATCGCGGGCCATCCTATCTGTGCTCATGGTCACGGAACGGAAGATTTGCAATCAGCTCCCCGTCCCTTTTACATACGCGCCGAGAGGCGGCGGGCCAACAAGTTCAAAGGAGCTCAGATGGGCGACAAGGACGAGCAGGGCAAGCAGGACGAGCAGGTCGAGGTCGAGGGGCATATCGACGCTCCGACCGACGACGCCGAAGAGCGCGATGATGACCAGACGCCGGACGTCGAGGGCCACAGGCGCGCCATGCGTCAGGCCCCCAAGAAGCGCTTCTAATCAATAAAAGAAGCGACGGCGCAAGGCTCGCCGTCGCTTCCATACCGTCCGCCTGTGACCAGCGACGCGACCGGCATCACCTGGGATCTGAGTCCGCTGCTGCCAGGCGGCGCGCACACGGCCGCGGCGAAGGGACACGAGGCGCAGTCCCTCGCCGCGGCGTTCGCGCGCGAGCATCGAACCCGAATCGGCGGCTACCAGCCGAGGCAGTTGCGACGCGCGCTCGATCAGCTCGAACGCATCCACGAATTGCTGACCGCGGCCGATGCGTTCGCATCGCTGCGGTTCGACGCCGACTGCGAGCCGCCGGAGCACGGCGCGCTGCTGAGCGAGCTCGAGGAGATCGCCGCTCAGGTACAGACCCTGACCACGTTCTTCGAGCTCGAGTGGATCGCGGTCGGCGACCAGCGGGCGCGGCAGCTGCTCGCCGCCCCCGAGCTCGAGCGCTTCGCACACCTGCTCGAGGTGTTGCGGCTGACGCGGCCGCACCGTCTCAGCGAAGCCGAAGAGCAGATCATGACCGAGAAGGCCGTGACCGGGAAAGACGCCTGGCGGAGGCTGCTCGATGAGCAGCTGACGGCGCTCGAGATCGAGCTTGACGGCGAGCGGCTCGAGCTCGAGCAGGCGCTCGCTCACCTCTCCAGCGCGAATCGCGACACGCGCCGGCGTGCTGCGGAGGCGATCACTGCGGGGCTGACTTGCGGCCTGTCCACGCGGGCCAAGATCCTCAACGTGCTGCTCGCCGATCATGCGCTCGACGATCGCCTGCGCCATTACCCGCACTGGCTGGCGGAGCTCAACCTCGACAACGAAGCGTCCGACGAGTCTGTCCGGGCGTTGATCGATGCCGTCGTGGCGCGCTATGACATCGCGCGGCGCTGGGCTGCCATCAAGGCCGGCGCGCTGGGGCTCGACCGCCTGAGCGATTTCGATCGCCTCGCCCCGGTCGCCGGTGCGCCGCCTGCGGTCAGCTGGGATCAGGCGCGCGAGCTGGTGCTGGCGGCCTATTCGGGCTTCTCGCAGGAGCTCGGCGCCCATGCCGCACGCTTCTTTGACGAGCGCTGGATCGACGCCGAGATCCGGCCCGGTAAGGCCCCCGGGGGCTACTGCGCGCCCACCGTTCCAGAGGCGAACCCGTTCATCCTGATCAACTTCACCGGACGCCTGGACGACGTGCTCACGCTCGCGCACGAGCTCGGCCACGGGCTGCACTTCCTGCTCGCGGCGCCCCAAGGCGTGCTTCAGATGACTACCCCGACGACCGTGGCCGAGACCGCATCGGTGTTCGGCGAGACGCTTACGCTCGCGCACCTGCTGGCGCTCGCCGAGGACCCTGCCGCGCGCTTTGGCCTGCTGGCCCGCGGGCTCGACGACGCCGTGGCGACGGTATTTCGCCAGGTCGCCATTCACCGTTTCGAGGACGCCCTGCACCGCGAGCGGCGCGAACACGGCGAGCTATCGGTGGAGCGGATCGGCGAGCACTGGATGGCGGCCAACGAGGAGCTCTACGGCGACACCGTGCAGCTGACCGACGGCCACCGCTGCTGGTGGTCCTATGTCGCGCACGTGTTCCGGGCGCCCGGCTACGTGTACTCATACGCCTACGGTCAGCTGCTCGCACTATCGATCTACGCCCGCTACCTGCAGCAGGGCCAAGCCTTCGCCCCGCGCTACGTGGCCATGCTGCGGGCCGGCGGCTCGCGCTCGCCCGAACAGCTGATGCGGTCGTTCGTCGGCGTGGACCTGAGCGACCCGGGCTTCTGGGACGCAGGTCTCGACCTGATCGACTGGCAGCTCGCAGATGCCCAGGCAGCGGCCGAGGCCCTGGCAGCAACGCAGACGCTGAAGGTGCCTTCATGAGTGAAGCCCCTGCCGGCGTCTCGGCGAGCGCCGAGCAGCTGGCGCTGACCGCGCCCCCGGCGGGTGCCGGCGTGGTGGCCGCCGGCGTAGTCGAGCTCGCGGCGGGACTGTGCGAGTCGATCGCGCGCGGTTGCCTTGACGGGTGGACTGACGGCCGTGGGGCGGCGATCCAGGCGGCCACCCTGCGCGCGCGATCGCGCCAGGCGGGGAGCGAGAACGTCGATGCGTACGTGGCCGCGCGCCAAGAGCTCGCCCGCCAGCCGCGTCCGGGTGCAACCGGCCGCGACGCCGCCCTGCTGGCGACGCTGGTCGGGGCGGCGGACACGCTGATCGCGATCGCCGCCGCGGCGGCAGACTGCGCTGCCCTGGCGGCCGAGATCACCCGCGGCTGCGAGCCTTCCCTGCGCGCCGACGCTGCCGGCGCAGCGGAGCTCGCGGCGGCGGCCGCTCGATCGACGGCGGCGCTGGTGGACATCAACCTGGCTCTGGTGCCCGGCGATGCGCGCCGGGAGCGTGTGAGCACATTCGCCGCCGCGGCGGAGGCCTCTGTGGCGCGCGCCCGTGCCGCGGTGGACGGCGACTGAGGCTGCGGCCTTAAACCGAGGCCAGCCGGCCGCGCAGCGCGTCGATCAGCGGCCGCGAGGGAGTGAGGCCCGCCTGCGTCACCGCCGTGCGGGGGTCCTGGACAAAGCGCTCGCGGAACTCGGCGCTGGCGAGCGCCTGCTCGATGTCCGCCAGATCGCCGAGCATCGAGGGGATCACCGCGGCGGCCTCGATCCACGCGCGCGGCGGCCCCGCGGTGAGCTTCAGCGCCGCAACGAGCTCTGCTTCGGTGTGGAGCGGATCCTGCATGTAATGGTTGGACGCGCCGGGCGCCGGCGATCTTCCCTCAGACGGCTACGCCTGGCGGTCCCCGCGCTCGAACTCCGCTCGCAATGCGGCCAGGGCCCGGGAGATCCGACTGGCGATCGTGCCAGCGGGGATGCCAAGCTCGGCTCCGATCGTCTGATAGCTCTGGTCGCGGGCGAAGAATCGATCGAGGATCTCCCGCTGCTCGGGCGCCAGCCGCGCCAGCGCGGCTCTGACCTCGAGGGCGTCGTCGACGGCGCGCAGTGGTTCTTCGAAGGCCTGATCGTCGAGCTCCTCGCCGCTCGCCACCTCGCGGTCACCGCGGCGCAGCCAATCGAGGGCCACGTTGCGAGTCACCTGCGCGATCCAGCCGCGGAGCGCGTCCCGGTCGCGGATCGTGTCGAGGCGGACGTAGAGGCGGGTGAACACCTCTTGAAAGGCGTCCTCGGCGTCGTGCGGCTGGAGCCTGAAGGCCCCGCGGAGAATGCTGTGCACGAGCGTGGCGTAGCGCTCAACCAGCGTGCGCCACGCCTGCTCGTCGCCGGCTCGGCAGCGCGCGATCAGCTGTGCGTCACTGGCGGACCCCACCGGGCGCAGCGCGCTAGTCGTGCTCTGCCGGCTCCAGGCGCTCGATCAGCGTGGCCAAGCGCTCCAACGGCTCGATGATGTCCTCGCGGTCGGGCTTCTGCTCGACGGCCAGGCGGACGGCGGCGATCTCCCGCGCGAGAAACTCCGCTTCGGCCAGCGAGCGGGCGTTCATCTCGCGGTCGCGCTCGACTTCGGCCTTGTCACGGTCGGCCTGACGGTTCTGGGCCAGCAGGATCAACGGCGCCGCGTACGCGGCCTGGAGCGAGAAGCCGAGGTTGAGCAGGATGAACGGGTACTTGTCCCAATGACTGGACGAGCCCGATCACGTTGAGGGTGATCCAGATGATCACGAACACCGTCTGGCCGACCAGGTAGCGCCCGGTCCCCAAAAAGCGCGCCAGCCGCTCAGCCAGACGGCCGAACATGTCGGGGTCGTAGACGGGGGCGCCCGGGGTGCCGCGAGGAATGCTGAGATCGTCGCGTCGTGCCATCAGTTACTTTGAAAGGGTAATCCGCCAATTGGTGGGAAGGACGCGGTCGAGCACGTCATCGATGGTGACCGCGCCCACGAGCCTGCCGGCGTCGTCGGTCACGGCCAGCGAGACGACGTCGTAGGCGGCCAGCTGCCCCGCCACCTCGCGATCGCTGAGCCCCACGTGTACGGGTTCCACGTCCTCGTCCAGGCACCGGCCGAGCGGCTTGCTGGGTGTCTCGCGCAGCAGTCGCTGGATACCGACGTTTCCGAGATACCGACCGGTGGGTGTCTCCAACGGCGGCCGGCAGATGAACACCCCCGCCGCCAGCGGGACCGGCAGCAACGGGTCACGGACGCGGGCCAGCGCCTCGGCGACGGTCGCGTTGGAGCCCAGGATCACCGGCTCGGGGGTCATGATCCCGCCCGCGGTGTCCGGGGGGTAGGTGAGCAGTCGGCGCACCGGCTCGGCCTCCTCGGGGTCCATGGCATGCAGCAGCTCGGCCTGGCGGCTGGCGGGAAACTCTCCCAGCAGGTCGGCGGCGTCGTCGGCTTCCATCTCGTCGAGCACGCGGCCCAGGCGCTCCTGGTCCAGGCCCTCGACCAGCTTGACCTGCTCGTCCTCGGACAGCTCTTCGAGCAGATCGGCGAAGCGATCGTCCTCGAGCTCTGAGGCCAGCACCCGCCGGCGGCTCAGCGGCAGACGCCGGATCGCGGCGGCCATCTCGGCCGGGTGCAGGCCTCCCAGCTCGGCCGCCTGGCGATCCAGCGACCGGTCGGAGGCGAACAGCTCGCCGGCCTCGCTCCAGTCGATCACGTCGGGCCCGCGGCGCAGGCGGGGGACCCGCCCGGCCAGGGCCACGGTGGCCACCTCCCAGCCGAGCTCCTCGGGCGCCGGGGTCAACCCGATGTCGACCACGCGCTCCCCTTCGAGGCGCTTGCCGATCAGCTGGCCGGCGAGCAGCATCTCGCCGTCGCGCAACTCGAACTGGCGCAGGTTGACCAACCCCCGCCGCAGGCGGGTGCCCTCGCTGCCGATCTCGCCGATCCGGCCGATGCCCACGAACACCCGGCGACGCTGGACGGCGACCACGATCCCGTTGACGCGCGGCGGCTTGGAGCCGAGGTCCACGACCGCGTCGACCACCCGTCCCACCTCGGCGCCGTCGGCGCCGAGCAGGGGCAGCCGCGTCAACCGGGATATGTAAACGATGCGCCGTTCCATGATCTGGATCGTACGCCGCTGCCCCGCCGGCACCGGCCGATGGGGCCCCCTCAGCGCAGCGGAATCTCCGAGCCCCGCTCCTGCTCGGGTCGCGACCCGAAGATGCGACGCTCCGAGGCGTCGATGGCCACGTCGTTGATGCTGGCCTCGCGGCGGGTCATCAGGCCGTGCTCGTCGAACTCCCACAGCTCGTTGCCGTAGCTTCGCCACCATTGCCCGTTACGGTCGTGGCTCTCGTACTGGTAGCGGACGGCGATCCGGTTGCCCTCGAACGCCCACAGGCTCTTGCGCAGCGCGTAGTCGAGCTCGCGCTCCCACTTCTGGGTCAGAAAGGCCACAATTTCGCTACGCCCGGAGAGGAACGTGTCGCGGTTGCGCCACACCGAGTCCTCGCTGTAGGCCATCGCCACCCGCTCGGGGTCGCGATTGTTCCAGGCGTCCTCTGCGCCTTGCACCTTCTGTGCCGCGGTCTCCCGAGTGAACGGTGGCAGCGGCGGACGGTCGGTCATCAAGTTCCTTTCTGACGCGGGTGTGAGGCGAACATAGGGTACGTTCGCGGACCTTCGATGCCGGCCCCGTGCACTAGGGTCAGAACCGCAAATGAAGATCGTCTACACGCACACCGACGAGGCACCCGCGCTGGCGACCGCGTCCCTGCTACCGATCGTCCAGGCGTTCGTCGCCGTCGCCGGCGTGGAGATCGAGCTGCGAGACATCTCGCTCTCGGGGCGCATCCTGGCCCAGTTCTCCGACCGCCTGCCCGATGAGCAGCGGGTGCCGGACGCCCTCGCAGAGCTCGGCGAGCTGGCCGAAACGCCGGAGGCGAACATCATCAAACTGCCCAACATCAGTGCCTCGGTGCCCCAGCTCAAGGCGGCGATCGGTGAGCTCCAGAGCGACGGCTACGAGCTCCCCGACTATCCCGACGAGGCGGGAGATGACGAGCGGCGCGAGGTCCGCGCCCGCTACGACAAGGTCAAGGGCAGCGCCGTCAACCCGGTCCTGCGCGAGGGCAACTCAGACCGCCGCGCGCCGGAGTCGGTCAAGTCCTATGCGCGCCGGCACCCCCATTCGATGGGCGACTGGTCACCGAACTCGCGCTCGCACGTGGCGACCATGAGCGAGGGGGATTTTCGCGCCACCGAGAAGTCGGTCGCCCTGGACCACGACAGCACTTTTTCGATCGAATTTGTGGGGCGGGACGGCACGGAGACCGTGCTGAGGGAGCCCGCGCCGCTGCTCGCCGGCGAGGTGATCGACGTGGCCGTGATGCGGCGCGCCGCCCTGCAACAGTTTCTGACACAGCAGGTCGCCGAGGCCACGCGCCACGGCGTCCTGTTCTCAGTGCATCTGAAGGCGACGATGATGAAGGTGTCGGATCCGATCATCTTCGGCCACGCCGTGCGGGCCTTCTTTGCCCCCGTGTTCAACCACCACTCCCAGGAGCTCAAGGCGGCGGGGGTCAATCCGAACGACGGCATGGCTGCGCTCTTGACCGCGATCGAAAAGCTTCCAGACGAGCAGCGCGCGGCGGTGCACGACGCGATCGACACCGCGTACGCCAACGGTCCGGCGCTGGCGATGGTCGATTCCGAGCGCGGGATCACCAACCTGCACGTCCCCAGCGACGTGATCATCGATGCCTCGATGCCCGCGGCGATCCGAGCCTCGGGGCAGATGTGGAATGCCCAGGGCGAGCAGCAGGACACCAAGTTCGTGATCCCCGACCACTCCTACGCGGCGCTGTATGCCGAGACCGTCGACGACTGCCGCGAGCACGGGGCGCTTGACCCGGCGACGATGGGATCGACGTCCAACGTCGGGTTGATGGCCCAGCAGGCCGAGGAGTACGGCTCTCACGACAAGACGTTCGAGATCGCCGGTGACGGCGTGGTCCGGGTGGTCAACGACGCCGGTGACACGCTGCTCGAGCACGACGTGCAGACCGGTGACATCTGGCGCATGTGCCAGACCAAGGACGCGGCGATCCAGGACTGGGTGCGGCTGGCGGTCGCGCGGGCCCGCGCCACCGGCGCGCCGGCGGTGTTCTGGCTCGACCAGACCCGTCCCCACGATCAGCAGCTGCTGGAGAAGGTCCGCCCGGCGCTCGACGAGCTCGACACCGACGGACTGCAGATCGAGATCCTCGACGTCGGCGCTGCGACGCGCTTCACCCTCGCGCGGGCCCGCGCCGGGCAGGACACGATCTCGGTCACCGGCAACGTTCTGCGCGACTACCTCACGGACCTGTTCCCGATCCTGGAGCTCGGCACCAGCGCCAAGATGCTCTCGATCGTGCCACTGATGAAGGGCGGCGGTCTGTTCGAGACCGGCGCCGGGGGATCGGCCCCCAAGCACGTGCAGCAGTTCGTCCGTGAGAACCATCTGCGGTGGGACTCGCTGGGCGAGTTCCTGGCGCTGGCGGCCTCGCTGCAGCTGCTCGCCGACAAAGACGGCAACCCGCGCGCCAAGCTGCTCGCCGACGCGCTCGACTGCGCCACCGCCACCTTGCTGGAGGAAAATCGCTCGCCCTCTCGGCGCACCGGCGAGCTCGACAACCGCGGCAGCCACTTCTATCTGGCGCTCTACTGGGCCCAGGAACTCGCCGGCCAGCGTGAGGACAGCGAGCTGGCGAGCCGCGTCGCGCCGCTTGCCCAGCGTCTCGCAGACGACGAGCAGGCAATCGTCTCAGAGCTCGCGGCCGTCCAGGGCTCACCGGTCGACCTCGGGGGTTATTACCGCCCCGATCCCGAGCGGGTGGCGGCGACGATGCGCCCCAGCAAGACGCTCAACGAGGCGCTCGAAACGCTATCGGCGACGGCCGCCTAACCCTTAGAACGCTTTGCACGCTATACGTGTAGAGCGTTCCAAGGCCTCTGTACCGTGAACCGATGATCCCCGAAGCCGAGATCCATGACACCCCCGGCGGCAAGGTCCCAGCGGGCGAGGGCTGGTTCGTGCTCAACGCCCGCGACGCGCGCTGGCTGGACGGCGACTTCGGCGCCTACACCCGGTTCGAAGGCGAGCCGCGGTTTGGGCAGCTGGGTCTGAACATCGGCGTCCTCGCTCCCGGCCAGCCGGCCTGCCACTACCACGCAGAGAACGAGCAGGAGGACTTCCTGGTGCTGTCCGGCGAGTGCCTGCTACTGATCGAGGGCCAGGAGCGGGCCCTGAAGGCGTGGGACTTCGTCCACTGCCCGCCGTGGACCGAGCACGTCTTCGTCGGCGCCGGCGACGGTCCCTGCGCCGTGCTCGCAGTCGGGACCCGCCTGACCGACGAGGTCGTCTACGTCGCGTCCGAGCTCGCCCAGCGGCACGGCGCCGCAGTGCGCCGCGAGACGCGCGATCCCCGGGAGGCATACGCCGAGATCGGCGAGGATCGCGAGGTCGGCTATCAGGAAGGGTGGCTGCCGGGCTGACGCGCCCGGCCGCCGCGAGGTATTGCCACGCGGCGGCGCTGGCTGCGAGACTGGCGGTTGAGGCGTTACCCCCACCGATAGGAGGACCCATGGCCGACAGCGTCTATCGCGTGACAGAGGTCGTAGGCGTGAGCAGCGAGTCCTGGGAGGACGCGGCTCGCACGGCGGTGCAGACCGCCGCAAAGAGCGTGCGCGAGCTTCGCATCGCGGAGGTCGTGCGTCAGGACCTGACGATTCAGGATGGCGGGGTCTTGAACTACCGCGTCCGGCTGGGCATCTCGTTCAAGTACGACCCCGAGTAGCGCGGGATGGATTGAAACCAGGGCGGCGGGGCGTACGAAGCACGTGCGCCCGTCGTCGTCCCGGCGCGTCTAAGGCTCTCTCAGCGGAACGTGTCCGCGGTGACGCGACTCACCTCGGTAACCGCATCTGCCGGGATGCCGGCGCGCTTGGCGGCCGCGATGATCGCGTCGGGGCTCGGCGCCTCATACAGGCAATACGTGCGATGTCGATCGGCGCTGAGGAACGAGAACAGCCAATCGACGCCTTCGTCGGCATTGATCTCCTCGAGCAGCTTCACGTCGTCGCTGCTCATGTCCAGCTGCTCCGCGAACGTCCGCTCGATGACGTACAGGGGCATAAGGCGATCCTACCGGGTGTCGCCCCCGCTGAGTAGGGCATTGCGAAACGCGTACGCGGCGGCCTCGGTCCGGTTGGCGGCACCGGTCTTGCGCAGGATGTTGCGAACGTGGTTGGCGACCGTGTGCCCGCTGATGTAAAGCTCGTTGCCGATCTCCCGGTTGCTGCGTCCGGCGGCGACCAGCCGCAGGATCTCGACTTCCCGCCACGAGAGATCGTCGGGGAGGATCGGCGCCCGCTCGATCCGAGCTCCCAGCGCCTGCGCGCGGGCCAGCAGCGCCGGCATCCCGATCCGCTCGGCCAGCGTGGCGGCCTCTGACAGCAAGGCCGACGCCCGCTGCGCATCGTCGCTGCCGCCGCGCATGCGCAGGGTCCGTCCGTAGGCGTACAGCGTGTGGGCCAGCCAGGTCGTGGCCCCCATCTCGCGGTTGAGCGCCAGGGCCTGCTCGAAGTGCTCGATCGCGCGGGCGTGATCGCCGAGTGTGGCGGCCAGCAGGCCGAGATAGCGGTCAGCGGCGCCATAGGAGGCCACGCCGTGGCCGATCACGACATTCACGCCCGCGAGCGGCGCCAGCTCGGGGTACACGAGCGCGGCCATCGTCTCGTCGCCGACCGCCGAACAGGCATCAGTCAGGTAGGTCAGCGATGCCAGCCAGATCCCCGAACGCAGCTCGTCGAAGCCCTGGTCGCGAACGAGCATGAGCTCGCGCCGGGCCTCGGCTTCCATCCCCAGCTCCGCGAGCAGCGCGGCGAAGCCCGGGCGCCAGGCGCCGCTAGCGCGCTCGCTCTCCATGAACGCCCCGATGACGGCGGCAAGCTCGGCGAGCCGCCCCTGTTCGCGGCGGATCCCGAACATCTGGATCCCGTGGATGCCAGACGCCGGCCGGCCGGTCAGCAAGCGGCTCCACTCGTGCGAGCGCTGCGCCGCGGCGTCGGCCTCCGCCAGTCGTCCGGTGCACAGGGCGAGCGCCGAAGCGTAGTGCTCGGCGACATGCAACATGAACGGCTGGCGGAGGCGCGCCGCCAGCGCGTGCACCTCCTCGAGCTCGCGCTTGGCCGCGCGCAGATCGCCAAGCGCGATCAGGCTGGCGATACGCCACTCCATCGCCTCGGTCTGCATGTCTATCTCGCCGAGCTGTTCTGAGATCTCTCGCGCTTCGGAGAGCATCTCGAGGGTTTGTTCGAGGCTGCTGTTGCCGTGTGACCAGTAGGACCGCATCAGCACGGTGGCTAGCCCCAGCCGGTCGCCGAGCCGGCGCGCCATCGCGATCGCCTGCTCTTCGACCTCGATGCTGGCCTTGAAGTCACCGGTCACCGCGAGGGCGCGAGTGAGGCCCGAGAGCAGCATCACGCGGAGCTTGGAGTCGTTCCCGCCAAGCGCGGTCAACGCCTCGTCGAGGACCCTGACCACTTCAGCATCCGTGCGCGCCGGGCGCCAGCACGCATCCTCGAAGCCGACCGCGGCGGTGGCCAGCAGTGCCGGGTCCTGAAGGTCGCGGGCTATTTCGGCTGCGGCCAGGAATGCCTCCATCGCGCCGTCCGAGTGACCGGCGCGGAAGCGGGCGGTGCCCAGCGCCAGCTGCGCCTCGGCCCGCCGCCGCGGGTCGTCGATCCCCAGCTCGAGCGCGTAGGAGAAGCGCGAGTCGGCATCCTCGAAGTCAAGCGCCGCGAGCGCGGCCCTCCCGGCCATCAGCGAATACTCGACCGCGCGCCGCGGCCCGTCGACCGGGGCTGCGGCCCCGAAGTGGTAGGCGAGCTCCGCCAGATCATGGCTCGCACCTCGCTCGTTCGCGCCTTGTAGCGCCTCGGCCACCTGCAGGTGCAGCTCGGCGCGTCGCAGCGCCGGCATCCGGTCGTACAGGGCGCGCCGCACGAGCTCGTGCGTGAACCTGTACGCGAGCCGCCGCGACGGCGCCTCTTCGATCATCCCGTGCGCGAGCGCCTGCTCCAGAGCCGCCCGGACATCAGCGTCGGCCGCTCCCTGTCGCCCGACGATCGCCAGATCGAACTCCGGTCCCGCCACCGCGGCAAGTTCGAGCAGTCGGTTGGCCTCCGGGCTCAAGCGCCCCAGCCGCTGTCCCACGACCTCTCGCACTCCCTCGGGGCTTCCGAGATCGGCAACGGCCTGGGCCAGGTTCGCGCCGCTGCCGATCGCACGGGGATCGGCCTCGAGCAGCGTTCGCCACAGCTCGGTGATCAAAAACGCGTTACCGCCCGTCAACGCGCGCAACACCCGCGCGACCTCGGGCATCTCCGAACCGAGACCCTCGCCGCCGGCACGTTGTGCGAACTCGAACACCTCCTCGGCGCTGAGGCCGCCCAGCCTCAGCCGGACCACGCCGTCTGAACGGCGCAGATCGACGAGCGCCGCCGAGAGCGCCTGCGGGACCTCGGCCTCGGTGTCGCGGAACGTCGTCACAAGCAGCGCACGCGCCCCGGAGGAGGCGCGCGACAAATGGCGCAACAACAGCAGCGTCGGTGTGTCGGCCCAGTGTCCATCCTCGATCACCACGACCAGCGGCGCCCACTGCCCGACGGCCGCGAGCAGCTCGGCGACGGCCGTGTGCAAGCGGTGGCGTTCTGTATCGGGATCGGCGCTCAGCGGAGGTGGGAGCTCGCCGACCACGGTCGGGAGATCGGGCAGCAAGCGCGAGAGCTCGCCGCCTTCGGTGCCCACCGCGGCCCGCAGCGCGGCGGGGTCGGCGCTGCGCACGAGTTGGCCCAGGGCCTCCACGAAGGGTCGGTACGGCCGCCGAACGTCCGAGTCGCAGGCTCCGTAGAGCACCCGGGCGCCGTCCGCGGCGGCCTCGGCGACGAACTCGCGGACCAGGCGGCTCTTGCCGGAGCCGGCCTCGCCCCCGATCAGGGCAAAGCGCAGGCTCTCCCCCTCGGCGCGAGGGATCAGCAGACGAAGCGTGGCCAGCTCACGCGAGCGTCCGGCGAATGGAAACGAGGGGGTGAGGCGAAGCGGTCCCGGCAGGTTGGACATCGGGCGGCCTGTTTCGACGCGCGAATAGTCAGAACTGATCATGACAGGCCTCGGAGCGCCGCCGAAGCGCCGGCGCGAATCGGTCAATCCGGGTCATGACAGCGGGTCGCAGGTGGCGTAGGTTGCTCTTCGGAGGCAAACGCCTTCGAACCTGCTCTTCGGGCCACAGGCCCGCCGAGCCGTCAAGTACCCAGGAGGGACCGGATATGACCGCCACCACATCGTTGGTCGACCTTGCACGCCGCGAGCTCGCGGATCTCAATGACCGGATCGTTGGCCCCGCCGACGCCGGTTATGACGAGGCGCGTGCCGTTCACAACGCGATGATCGACAAGCACCCGGCGCTGCTGGTGCGGTGCACCAGCGCGCAGGACGTGGCTCGCTGTATCGCGTTCGGGCGCGCCAACGATGCGCCGATTGCGATCCGCGGTGGGGGGCACAACGGCGGCGGGCTGGGGATCGTCGATGACGGGATCGTGATCGACCTGGCCGAGATGGCGCAGGTGAACGTCGATCCTGGTTCTGAGACGGTCCGTGTGGGGGGTGGGGCCACCTGGGGGCAGGTCGATCGCGCGACGGCCGAGTACGGGCGCGCGACGCCGTCGGGGATCATCTCGACGACAGGGGTTGGAGGGCTCACGTTGGGCGGCGGTCTGGGGCATCTGACGCGCCGCTTCGGGCTGACAATCGACAGCCTCGTAGGGGCCGACGTGGTGCTCGCCGATGGCTCGTTGGTGCATGCCAGCGCCAACGAGCACCCCGACCTGTTCTGGGCGCTGCGCGGCGGCGGCGGCAACTTCGGGGTGGTCACCCAGTTTGAGTTCAAGACCCATCCGGTGGGGGCGACGGTGATGGCCGGGCCGACGTTCTGGCCGATCGAGCAGACGGGGGAGGTGCTGCGCTTCTACCGGGAGTTCATCGCGGATGCGCCACGAGCCGTGGGCGGGTTCCCTGCGCTGATGACGGTACCTCCGGTGGACCTGTTCCCACCCGAGCTGCATCTGCGCAAGGTGTGCGCGGTGATGTGGTGCATCGTCGGCTCCGAAGAGGAGGCCGCCCGCGTGCTCGCGCCGGTGCACGAGGTCGGCACGCCGCTGTTGCACGGGGTGGGTCCGGTCCCGCACCCTGCACTGCAGAGCCTGTTCGACGGGCTCTACACCAAGGGTCTTCAGTGCTACTGGCGTGCGGACTTCTTCAACGAGATCTCCGACGAGCTGATCGAAAAGCACGTCGAGTGGGGCCAGAAGCTACCGACCATGCACTCGACGATGCACCTCTATCCGATCGACGGCGCCGCCCACGACGCCGCAAATACCGACACCGCGTTCAGCTACCGCGACGCCCGGTTCGCCGAGGTCATCTTCGGCGTGGATCCGGACCCGGCGAACGCAGAGCTGATCCGCGATTGGTGCGCGGGCTACTGGGATGCGACGCATCCCTACTCGGCCGGGGGCGCGTACGTGAACTTCATGATGGAGGAGGGCCAGGAGCGCGTGCGTGCCACCTACCGCGAGAACTACGAGCGGCTCGCGCGTGTCAAGGCGCAGTACGACCCCGACAACGTGTTTTCCGTCAACCAGAACGTCCGGCCGGCCGCCTAGCGGATCGGGGGTGAGTGGCGCCGGCGCCCCGCTCAGGCGAGCGCCGGCGCTCCACTCGGGCGGGCTTTCGTTACGCGAGCGCCGGCGCCTCGGGCAGGCTGGCCAGCGCGGTGTTCAGGTCGGACTCAGAGAACTCGGGATCCTCGAGCTCGCCGGCCAGATAGGCGTCGTAGGCGCTGAGGTCGAAATGACCATGGCCGCACAGGCCGAACAGGATCACTCGCTGTTCGCCGGCTTCGCGCGCCGCGGTGGCCTCGTCGATCACCGCTTTGATCGCGTGGGCGGGCTCGGGCGCGGGGATGACGCCTTCCGCGCGTGCGAACCGGACCGCCGCCTCGAAGGTCTCGTTCTGGCGATAGGCACGGGGCTCGACCAGACCTGCCCTGACCAGGCCGCAGACCAGCGGCGAATCGCCGTGATAGCGCAAGCCGCCGGCGTGAACCGGCGGTGGCACGAACCCGTGACCGAGCGTGAACATCGGCATCAGCGGCGTGAGGCCGACGGTGTCGCCGAAGTCGTAGGCGTACACGCCGCGGGTCAACGTCGGGCAGGCGGCCGGTTCGGCGGCGATGAAGCGTGTGGCGATCCCTTCGCGGATCGTGCGCCGCAAGAACGGGAACGTGAGCCCGCCGAAGTTGGAGCCACCACCTACGCAGGCAATCACCGTGTCCGGGTACTCACCGGCCATCTCCATCTGCGCGAGCGCCTCCTGACCGATCACCGTCTGGTGCAGGAGCACGTGGTTGAGGACTGACCCGAGCGAGTAGTTGGTGTTCGGGTCCTGTGCGGCCACCTCGACCGCCTCGGAGATGGCGATCCCCAGAGACCCCGTGGTGTGCTCACGCTGGGCGCGACCGGCCTCGGTCACGTCGGACGGGGAACGATGCACGGTGGCCCCCCAGGTCTGCATCATCGAGCGGCGATACGGCTTCTGGTCATAGCTCGAGCCGACCATCCACACCTCGCACTCGAGGCCGAACAGGCGACAGGCGAAGGCCAGCGCCGATCCCCACTGACCCGCCCCGGTCTCGGTGGTGAGCTTGCGGATCCCGGCGGCAGCGTTCTCGTATGCCTGCGCGACCGAGGTGTTGGGCTTGTGCGAGCCGGCGGCCGCGGTGCCCTCGTACTTGTAGTAGATGTGCGCCGGGGTATCGAGCTCCTGCTCGAGCCGCCGGGCACGGAACAGAGGCGTCGGGCGCCAAAGCTTGTACGCCTCGCGGACCGGTTCGGGGATCTCGATCTGGGGGTCGGTGCAGACCTCCTGCAGGATCAGCGCCATCGGGAAGATCGGGGTCAGATCGTCGGGGCCGGCGGGTTCCTTGGTCCCGGGATGAAGCGGCGGGGGTGCGTCTCCGGGGAGATCGGCCATCAGGTTGACCCAGTGCGTCGGGATCTCACTTTCGGCAAGTAGGAACTTGACCGTGTCGCTCGTCGTGACCGTGTCGCTGATCTTGACCGTGTCGCTCATCCGCCTCTCCTACACTCGCTTGTCGCGGCGATTCTATGCATTGGCGCCCTGCTTGATTTCGCCCCGCAGCGCGACGAAACGCCGGAGCTTGCCGCTCGCCGCATTGCGTTCGATCCGGGCAACCGGCTCGACGCCGATCTCGGGGTCGGCGAGACCGTGCCTGCGCAGCGCCGCGGTGAGCGCCGCGGTCACCGCGGCGACGTCTGGAGAGCCGACGACGAGCACCTGCGCTCCGCTGCCCGTCTGTCGCACCTGGTACTCGGAGATGCGCGGGTCAGTACCCAGGACATAGCGAAACGCGCTGGCCGGAACGCTCTGCTGGCCATAGGTGAAGTCGTCATCGCGTCGACCGGCGATCGCGGCCACTCGCACCAGCGAGCTTCCGCACGGACACTGGCCGGGCAGCAGCGTGACCTCGTCACCGAGGTCGTAGCGGATGAAGGGAAACACCCGGCCGGCGAGGCCGGTGGCCAGGGTACGAGCGGCGGGCTGATCGTCTGCGACAGGGGTGCCCGACTCATCCACGCGCTCGAGCACGACCTCGTCCTCGCACACGTGCAGGCCATCGCTGTGGCCGCAGCCCACCGCCTGGACCCCGATCTCGGTCGAGCCCCAGAGGTTGTGGATCGGCGCATTCCAGGCACGGGTGATCGCCTCGCGGTCGTCCTCGTTCAGAGGCTCGGAGTTCGTGCTCACGCGCGACGGGCGAATGTCGAGCTCGCCGGCGAGCGCCGCGTGGGCGAGCCGGCCGATGACCGATGCGTATCCGACCAGCTGCGTCGGTCGCGCCTGCGCGACCGCGGCGAGGACCTCGTCGAACGGGGCGCCGGCCCCGATGACCACGGTCTCGGTGTCGGCGGTGATCGGGATATCGAACAGCGGTGTGCTCGCGTGGGGCGGCTCACCGGCGCACAGGACCGCCAGCCGAGGGTGACCGGGCGCGTCGGATGTGCTGTGCTGCTCACCCGGCCGAACGTGAGGGGTGCTGCGCTGCGCCCGCGCCTGCATCCGCCAGGCCAGGCAGGCGAGCGTCACGAACAGCTCCCAATCCCACACGTACACGCCGCGTACTCCGCTCGAACCGCCGGAGCTGAACACCTGCTCGCCACAGGACGTGTACGAGAACCAGCGCTGGGTGGCGAGGATCCGCTCTGCGCCGGCGCGGTCCAGGTGCGGCACGGTGACGATCGCGTCCCACTCGTCTTGAGCCTCTCCCTTGAGCATCGGCGGCAGCCGGGCGAGATCGGCGACCGTCGCGGTGGAGGGGTCGAGCGCCGACAGCCGAGCAGCGTGGAATGGGGATCGCTCGCGAGCGTAGGCGAGCAAGGCCCGCAGGCGCTCGGTGCGGTGACGATCGAGGCGCTCGCGCGGCCAGTCGACTCGCGCCACGTGATCCTCGAGTGCCGCTCGCACCGCGTGCAGATGGGCGGCGCGTAAGCGCTCGTATGCGCTTCTGTCAGTGGTCGGTCCCGGCATCGCTGGCGGTCCCGCTCTGAAGGCTACGACGGCTGAGGATCGCCGGAGTTCGAGACCACCCGCCGCGCAAGCGCCCGCAACACCTTGCGCTCGATGCTCGGATCGGTTGCCAGCACGGCCTGGAATGCTCGATCGCTGACCACGAAGAACCGCAACGGGGTCGCGGCGGTCACGGTCGCGGTCCGTCGCACGTGCTCGAGCAGCGCAATTTCCCCAAAAAAGTCGCCGCTGCCGACCGTCGCGACGGCCTTGCCTCCGCGGGTCACGGTGGCCTCGCCCTCGATGATCACGAAGAACTCCTGTCCGAGGCTTCCCTGGCGGCAAAGCACTGTCCCCGCCGGCACGTCGAGGTCATCGGTCAAGCGCGCCAGGTGCGCCAGCTGCTTGCGCGAGAGTCCCTCGAACAGCGGCGACTGCTTGAGCGCTTTCACCTTGGCGTCCTGAGTGATCCGCACCATGGCGCAACACTACTCCCGCTGCCCGTGCCGCGCACGGTGTGATTGGCGCTTCATTAGCGAGCCCCCAAAGCAGCGCGATCCGGTCAACCGTGTGTAACCCTGTGGCCGGGTGACAGGTTTCCTCGCAGCGTGCCGGTTGCCTGGCGGCGCACCGGCTCAGACCAGCGCCAACGCTCCGGCTCGCTCGAGTAACAGGTGGTGATGGGCCGCCGAACCGCACTGGCCTGCGCCGGCCTCGTCGCGTTGCTCGTCTTGAGCGGGCTAACCCTGAACTCGGTGCTGGACAACAGCCGGCCGGCGAACGCTGAATCAACCGCCGGCTGCCACTCCCAGAAAAGCTGCCCCGCGCGCGCCACAGGGATCCACAAGATCAGGCATGTCGTGATCATCATGCAGGAGAACCGATCCTTTGACAGCTACTTCGGCACCTTCCCGGGGGCGGACGGGATCCCGGCCCGCAACGGTGTGGCGACCGTTTGCTCGCCCGATCCGACCACCGGTCACTGTGTGCGTCCCTACCACGATCCGGCAGATGTCAACGGGGGCGGGCCGCACGGAGCGAAGAACTCCCGAGCAGACATCAACGGCGGCGCGATGAACGGGTTCGTCGATCAGGCCGACATCGGTGCCCAGAGCTGCGGCCAGAACGTCAACAACCCCAACTGCAGCCAGTCGGTGACTCCCGACGTGATGGGCTATCACGACGCGCGCGAGATCCCCAACTACTGGGCCTACGCGCAGAACTTCGTGCTCGACGACCACATGTTCGAGCCGGTGCGCTCATGGAGCTTCGCCGCCCACCTCTACATGGTCTCCGGCTGGTCGGCCTACTGCACGAAATTCGAGGCGCCATCGAGCTGCCACGGCAACATCAACCAGAAGGCCTATGGCAAGCCGCTCGATCACGCCGTGTTCGGGCCCCACCCCTTGTGGCCGGCGATGCACTTCGACTGGACCGACCTGACATATCTGCTGCACCGCCGGCACATCAGCTGGGGCTACTACATCCAGCCGGGGCTGGAGGCCGACTGCCCCAACGATCAGATGACCTGCAGGCTGGCGCCGCAGCCGCCCCATCGAAGCGCCTTGGGGGAACGTGCTCCGACTCCGGTCATCTGGAACCCGCTGCCGGAATTCGACACCGTGCACCGGGACCGCCAGACCGGCAACGTCCAGGACATCTCCTCCTTCTACGCGGCGGCGCGCGAAGGGCGGCTGCCGGCGGTCTCCTGGGTGGTGCCCAATCAGGCCGACTCCGAGCACCCGCCGGCCAGCGTCGCCACCGGCCAGGCGCATGTGACAAGCCTGATCAACACGATCATGTCGGGACTCGACTGGGACAGCACGGCGATCGTGCTCGCCTGGGACGATTGGGGCGGCTTCTACGACCATGTCGTGCCCCCCAAGGTGGACCGTCAGGGCTATGGACTGCGCGTCCCGGCGATCGTGATCAGCCCATACGCAAAGCGGGGCTGCATCGACCACCAGACGTTGTCGTTCGACGCCTTCAACACGTTCATCGAGGACGATTTCCTCGGTGGTCAGCGCCTCAACCCTCGGACCGACGGTCGCCCAGACCCGCGACCCGATGTCCGCGAGTCACTTCCGATCCTCGGCAACCTGGAGCGGGATTTCGACTTCAAGCAACGGCCGCGGCCGCCGCTGATCCTGCCGCTTCACCCCCGCCCGGGCCCGGCCTCGAGCCTGGGCTCGCCCTCGCTCGCCTCCCGTTGTGGGTCGGATCTGGCCGTGTCAGTCGCCCCGGGCAAAGTCGGTACCGGGCTTCGCACCCGGTTTCGGTTCGATGTGACAGCGCACCGGGCGTCGTCCGCGAGCTCGTCCGCCACACCCGTCCAGCGCGCGGTCATCACCTTCGCCGGTCACCGCGCCTACACCGATCGCGCAGGCCGCGCGACGCTGACGGCGGCGCCGCGCCGGCCTGGCGCTCTGCGGGTGGTCGCCACACGCTCGGGGCTTCAGGCGAGCGCACGCGTTGTGGTGCGCCGGTGATCGGAGCTTCGAAATGACCGGCCCGGGCAGCCACGTGGCTCGCGCGGGCAGGCTCGCCTTGAGCGCCAGCGGCCTGGTCAAGGCGTTCGACGGAGCTCGCGCGGTCGACGGGGTCGACCTGTTCGTGGCGCCCGGCGAGGTACGGGGCCTGCTTGGGCCCAACGGGGCCGGCAAGACGACGCTGCTGAGGATGCTGTTCGGGCTGATAGCTCCCGACGCGGGGCAGATCGAGTTGTTCGGCTGTAGGCTGGACCCTCAACAGCCGACCGCGCTCGACGGGACCGCGGGATTCGTGGAGACGCCGGCGTTCTACCCATACCTGTCAGCTCGCGCGAACCTCGAACTGCTTGCGCGGCTCGACGGTGGGGGCGCCGGGGCCCGGATTGACCACGCGCTGGCGCAGGTGCGGCTGGCCGAGCATCGGGATCAGCGCGTGGGCGGCTATTCGACCGGGATGCGCCAGCGGCTGGGCATCGCCGCCTCACTGCTTCGCGCCCCCCGCCTGCTGCTGCTCGACGAGCCCGGCAGCGGCCTCGATCCGGCTGGGATCCGCGACGTGGGGCGGCTGCTGCGCCGGCTTGCCTGCGACGGCGCGGCCGTGTTGGTGAGCAGCCATCAGATCGGGGAGGTGGAGAACGTCTGTGACAGCTTCACGGTTCTGCGGACGGGCCGCGAGGTGTGGAGCGGGAGCGTGGCCGAGTTGCGCGAAAACGCGCCGACATTGCAGTACAGGCTCACCACCAGCGACGATGCTGCCGCGCTCGAGCTCGCCCGAGATCATCGTGGCCTGCGGGCGATGCCCGCACCTGACGGCGGCCTGCAACTGGACGCTCGCCCCGAAAGCCTCGATCCCTACGTCGTCGAGCTCGGATGCCGGGGCGTCGCGATCCGCGGCCTCGAGCTCGAGGTGGGTCCGCTGGAGGCGATGTTCTTCGCTCTTACCGGTGAGCGTCCCGGTCCGCGTGGCGAGGGTCCCGGCCGGGGGCCGGAGCCCGCCGGCGCCGAACCCCTAACCAGCGAGCTGATCGGCGATGGCCGTTAGCGCCGCTCCAGGTGTCGGCGTGCGCGTGCGACCGTCGGGCGCGGTCCGGATCTGGAGTGCGTTCGCGGTCGAGTGGCGCAAGCTGAGCAGCCAGCTGGGGACAAAGCTCCTGGCGCTGATCTGCCTGCTGGGTCCGTTTGCCTTCACCGAGGTCCTCAAGCTCCAGAGCGGCACGCCGGCGGACACCCTGTTCGGCGTCTGGGTTCACAGCTCGGGCTTCGCGGTCCCGCTGGTGATCCTCTCGTTCGCCGGCCAGTGGGGTTTCCCGGTGATCGCCGGCGTCGTGGCCGGTGACATCTTCTCCGCCGAAGATCGCTATGGGACCTGGAAGACGTTGCTGACCCGGTCGCGCACGCGGCGCGAGCTGTTCGCGGGCAAGGTGCTGGCCGCTTGCGCGATGGCGGTGACGATCGCTGTCGCCACCGCCGCGGCGAGCCTCGTCGCCGGGCTGACCGTGATCGGCGATCAGCCGCTGGTGGGTCTGGGCGGAGAGCTGATTCCGGCGGGCCGGAGCCTGCTTTTGGTGCTCGCCAGCTGGGCGCTGAGCCTGTTGCCGCTGCTGGCGTTCGTCAGCCTCGCGGTGCTGTTCTCGATCCTCAGCCGCAACGGGATCGTCGGAGTGCTGGGACCGTTGCTCGTCGCCCTCGCCATGCAGCTGCTGGCGCTGATCGGCAGGGGCGCCTGGCTGCATCTCGTGCTGGTGGGTTCGGCGTTTGGTGACTGGCACGGCCTGTTCGCGCAGCCCGCATTCGTGTCCGCGCTGGTCGTGGGCAGCCTGGTCAGCATCGGGTGGATCGCGGCCTGCCTGCGCGGCTCGTGGTCTGCGCTGGCTGCCCGTGACTTCGCCGGTGTGTCAGTCGTGCGGCGGGCCGGGTGGAGAGCTCCGGTCCGCGTGGCGCTTGCTGGGGCGGCGCTGCTCGTGCTGCTCACCGTCGCGACGAACTGGGGCCCCGCCGGCGTGACCTCGACACGACTCGAGCGTTCGTTCGCGCCGGCGTTCAACGACCTCACGCTTTTGCAACAGCGGCTTCTGGGCCGCCGGGTGGCCCCGGGCGCCAAGCTCGACCAGCTCACCTCGTGTGCGCGGCGCGGCGGCACCGGCAGCGGCCCCGGAGACGACTGGGCCTGCGACGTCGATGTGCTGATCCCGCGGGCGGGCCCGACTCCCTACGAGCGAACTGTCACCTACGACGTCAGCGTCCAGTCCGACGGCTGCTACAAGGCCGACTCGCCGCCGTCGTTCGTCGGTCAGCAGCTGATGCGGGCTCCCGATGGCCGCATGGTCGTGAACCCGCTGTTCACGATCTATGGCTGCTTTGACACGCTCTGAGCCGAGAGGGCTGCGCGTACGATCAACCGCATGGACCTGCCGGCCGGCCCACGCGCTCCCGCCGCTTGGCAGACGGTCGCCTGGATGGCGCGGCCGGGGGCGTTCATGCAGCGCCTGCATGCCCGCTACGGCGATCCCGTCACGATCCGCACCTACTGGACCGAGCAGCCGATGGTGCTGTTCTCGAATCCGGACGCGGTCCGCGACGTGTTTGCGCTCGATCCGGCGATCGCGCCCGCGGGCCAGAGCTGGGAGTTCCTGCGTCCGTTCGCCGGGCCGCAGTCGATCCTGGTGCTCGACGGTGACGAGCACGTGCGTCAGCGGCGGCTGCTGGCGGCTCCGTTTCACGGCGAGCGGATGCGGGCCATGGCACCCGTGGTGTCGGAGATGGCGCGGCAGGAGCTGAGCGGCTGGAGCGGCCGGGTCGTCGCTCTCGACCGCATGCGTTACCTGACGCTGGAGATCATCCTCAGGGTGATCTTCGGCGCCCACGGCGATGAGGCTGACCAGCTTCGCGAGGCGGTGGACGGCACCCTGGCCGAAGTCCGCACGCTGCCGAGGATGCTGGCGATGGCGCTCGTGCAGCGGGATCTGGGGCCGCGCAGTCCGTGGGGCCGATTCCGGGTCGCGGTCGAGCGCTTCGACGCGCTCCTGTTCGACGTGCTGGCGCGCCGGCGCGCCGCCCTGGAAGCTCCGCCCGAGGCCAGGCGCGAGGGCCAGGGCGGTGGCCGGCCAGAGGCCCAGCCCGCGGACTCGGTGCTCGCGATGCTGCTGGCGCAGCGCGACGAGGACGGAAACCCGCCCAGCGACGAGCAGCTTCGCGACCAGCTCGTCGCGCTACTGGTGGGCGGCCACGACAGCTCGGCGGCCACGCTGGCCTGGGCCTTTGAGCGGCTCGCGCGGCATCCATCCGCGCATCGGCGGATGCGCGACGGCGACCCCGCCTACCTGGACGCTGTGGTCAAGGAGGTATTGCGCGTCCGTCCCGCGCTGACGATCGCCCCGCGTCTGTTGCTCGAGCCCGCTCGGGTCGCCGGACGAGAGCTGCCGGCAGGCGTCCAGGTGGCGGCCTGTCTGTGGCTTGCGATGCGCCGTGAGGACCTGTGGACCGACGCCTGGGCATTCCGCCCCGAGCGCTGGCTTGACGGCTCCTGGCACGACCCGATGTCGTGGATTCCGTTCGGGGGAGGGGTGCGCCGCTGCGCGGGCGCTCCGTTTGCGGAGATGGAGATGCGCGAGGTTCTGCGGGCGGCGGCGAATGTGAGGATCAGGCCGCTTGCGCCCGAGGGTGAGCGCGCACGGCGCAGCATGCTCGTCGTCGTCCCGCACCGCGGCGCCGAGCTGCTGGCTGGATAGCCGCGGTCACGCTTCGCCCCGGTGGCAGGCCGCTCGGCGGCTCGGGGACGCCCGCCCCCTCCATCATCCACCCTCCTGCAGGGCATCCTCCACCGTCTCCAGCGTGTGGATGCTGTCCGCAATCCCGGCGAGTCTGAGCGCGTCGTTGGTCGGCGAGTCGCTGGGGATCACGATCCGGAGCGTCTGCCCGCGCGCCCGCAGCTTCTGTCGCAGCTGGTAGATCAGCCGGATCCCCGCGCTGTCGACGTAATCCACCGCGCTGAGATCGAGGACCAGCGCGGCCGACTCGTGCGGCATCTCGAGCACGATTGCCCCACCGATGTCGTCGGCGTTCGACAGGTCAATCTCCCCTGTCAGGTGCGCGACCACCGCGCGGCCGTGGCGGCTGAACTGTACGTCGGAGAGTCTCAACGCCGCACGCTTCTGCGCATCACGACCCGGGTCCCGGTGTCGTCTGAATCGATTTCGACCTGGTCCATGGCCGCGTTGATGATCCTAAGACCCCGTCCCCGGTCGCGCCCCTGCGGAGTGCGCCACCGGCCTCCGTCACCGACGACGATCGTCACCATCCCGTCGCCGGCGGTGGCGTGAACCTCAAACTGAGCCGGTGCCGGCGAATAGGCGTGCTCAATCGCGTTGGTGCACGCCTCGCTCACCGCCAGGGTGATCTCGTTGCAGGCCCGGTCGCCGGCGCCGCGGTGTCGCAGCCAGCGACGCAGCGTCCGTCGAACGTCTGCGAGAACCCGAGGATCGGCTCGCAGCCGCATGTGCAGCTCCGTTGGAACCTCGCCATTCTGCATGGCCACGATCGCCACGTCGTCGCGCAGCCCTTCGAACGGGACGAGCTCCTGCACTGCGAGCCGACACGCCTCCTCGGGCGAAGCCGCGCTGCGAACGACCTCGACGAGCTCGTTGATGCTCAGGTCCAGCGGCACCTCGGGGCGCTCCACGAGGCCGTCGGTGTAGAAGATCAGCGTTTCCCCCGGAGCCAGCGACAGCTCGTCTTGCGGGTAGCTGCCATAGGGAAATGCTCCCAGCGGCGTGGCGGGAGCAATGTCGACGATCCTGGCCTTGCCCCCGCCGACGACGATCGGAGGCAGATGCCCCGCGCTGGCCAGGCAAACGGTGCCGTTCTCGGGATCCAGCACCCCGTAGGCGGCGGTGGCCATCGCCTCGTCGGGCATCGCCTGCACGAAGCGATCGACGAGCTCGAGCGTGCGCGCCGGCCCGTGGCCCTCGACCGCGTACGCGTGCAGCGTTGTGCGCAGCTGCCCCATCAGCGCCGCGGCCCTCAGCCCATGGCCGACGACGTCACCGATTGCGATCCCCAGCCGCCCGCGCGTGAGCTCGAACACGTCATACCAATCGCCGCCTACCTCGTCGCTGGCCGGGAGATAACGCGTCGCCGCCGAGACGCCGAGCACGCGGGGCAGCCGTTTTGGCAGCAGGCTGCGCTGCAGGAGCATCGCCACGCGGTGCTCACGTTCCAGGGCGGAGAACAACCGCGCCCGCTCGATCGCTGGGGCCGCTCTGCCCGCCGCAACCTGGAGCACCGCCAGGTCTTTCTGTCCGAATGTCCGGGGCCGCAGGGAACCGACGTGGAGCACTCCGATCAGGTCGCCTTCCACGATCAGCGGTACGCCCAGCAACGAACGGATGCCCTTTTCCCGGAGGATCGGATTGAGGATGTCGGCGTGATCGACATCGGCGATGAAGATCGCCACTCGCTCGGCGGCGATGCGCCCCGCGAAGCCCTGGCCGAGCGGGAGTCGGACGCCTTGCTCGACCTCCTCCTCGATCCCCTTGGCGGCGCGGGCCACCAGCTGCTGGGTCTCCTCGTCGAGCAGCAGGATCGCCACCGTGTCCACCGACAGGGCGTCTCGAACCCGGACCAGCAGCTCGTCGAGCAGCTCCTCGAGGCCAAGCTCGGACAGCGCAGGGTCGCTGAGGCGGTAGACGGCTTCGAGCCGCTCGGAGGGGACGAGGTCGGCCTCGACCGGTTCCAGCACCACCTGACCGGCTCGAGGCTCGGGTCGTTGCGTGTCAGTGCGGTGGGATTCCAGATCCATGCTTGGAGGGCATTGTGCCCGGTGCTTGCGCGCGCCCGCGGAGCGCCACGTCCGCGGGCGCCAGGTCGGCGGCCCCGAGTGACTGTCAGTCGATCGGCCAGTCGTGGACCGGATTGTTGCTGTGCATGTAATCGCGGTAGCGCCTGGTCATCTCTCGCAGGGCCCGCGGCCGGTCGAGCTTCTTGTCGGCGTACAGTCGGTGGAAGAACTCGCTCTGCCACGCGGCGCCGTTGCGCAGTTTCACGCATCGGCGCTCGATGACCCCGAGCAGCCGATCGGCGTCGCGCGAATCGACTCCCCAGCGCTGCAGACCTTCGTGGGCCAGCGGGAGCAGGCGCCTGAGCACCAGTTCGCCAACCGGTACCGCGCCCAAGCCGGGCCAGTAGATCCGCGCCTCGATCCCTTCGCGAGCGCCGATATGGAAATTCTCCTCGGCGGCCGAGAACGACATCTGCGACCACAGCGGCCGGTCCTCTTCGGAGAGCACGCGCAGCAGCCCGTAGTAGAACGCGGCGTTGGCGAGAATGTCCACCACCGTCGGCCCCGCCGGCAGAACACGGTTTTCGACCCGCAGGTGGGGCTGGCCCCGGACGACGTCATAGATCGGACGGTTCCAGCGGTAGATCGTGCCGTTGTGGAGCCGCAGCTCGGCGAGCTCGGGGATGTCGCCCCGTTCGAGCGTCTGCAGCGGATCCTCCTCCTCGCACACCGGCAGCAGCGCCGGGAAGTACTGCACGTTCTCCTCGAACAGGTCGAAGATCGAGGTGATCCAGCGCTCGCCGAACCACACCCGTGGGCGTACGCCCTGGGCCTTGAGCTCCTCGGGACGGGTGTCGGTGGCTTGCTCGAACAGCGCGATGCGCGTCTCGCGCCACAGCTCCTTGCCGCAGAAGAACGGCGAGTTGGCCGCCACGGCGACCTGCACGCCGGCGATCGCCTGAGCGGCGTTCCAGTAGCGAGCGAACCGCTCGGGATCGATCTGTTGATGAAGCTGAACGCTCGTGCACGCCGCTTCGGGTGCGATCGTGTCGGCGAGTGTCGAGAGCCGCTCCACACCGGCGATCGAAATCTCCAGGTCCTCGCCGCGCGCCGCAAAGATCTGCTCGTTGAGCAGCGCGTAACGGGGGTTGGCGCTGAACACCTCGGCACGCAGATGCTCGGGCCCGATCGTGGGGAGGATCCCGATGATCATCATGTGCGCGCCCACCGTCCGCGCCCGCTGCTCGGCGTCGTTGAGGCTCGCGCGCGCGTCTCGTTCGAGCTGGGAGAACACGCCCCCTTCGAGCAGCCGGGGCGGGACGTTGATCTCGACATTGAACTGGCCGAGCTCGGTCTGGAAACGCGGGTCGGCGATCGCCTCGAGCGCGGCCGCGTTGACGAGCGCCGGCTGACCGCCGTCGTCAGTGAGGTTGAGCTCGATCTCCAGCCCGAACGACCGTAGCTCGGGGCTGAACCGTGCTTCGGACAGCATCCGCGCAAAGACGTCCAGGCTGGTGCGAACCTTTCGCCGGTAGCGCTGGCGATCTTCGCGGCTGAAGGTCCTGGCGGCGACCTGCTGACCCACGCGCACAGTATCGATGAGTCATCACAGCGCCACAAGCACGCGTGGCTAGTCCTGCCAGCTTCTTGCCGCGAGCGCGATCACGGTGTCGCCCCGGGCAATCGGTGGACGGTTGCGGTTGGTCGCGACCTGCAAGCTCCCATTCGCGCCGAGCACGAACAGCAGGGAGCTCTCGGTGATGAGCTGGCTTTTATCGACCCCGTCGACGGTTGTGGTGACGAACCGCGCGCCGTCGGCGAGCCGCCGGCTGAGCTCGGCGAGCGTCAGTCCGTCCCGTCCGAGTATCTCGGCCGCGGTGGCCGGAGGCAGGAGGTCAGGCTCGTCCGGCTCGGGCGCGACCCGGTATACGTGGCCGTGCCCGAGGTCGCCGCGCAACTGAGCCGCGGCGAGGACGTTGAAGTCGTCGCTGCGCGACAGCAGCAGCGCGTCGGTGACCTCCTCGAGCTCGGCCTCGCGATTGAGCGAGTCGACCAGCATCCGCCCCCGGTCCGCATCGAGCCCCGCGGCCCGGGCTGCCGGCTGCGTCGCGGGTCCCGCCCACAGGCGCACGCCGACGCCCGCGTCGCGCAGCACGCTACCGATCGCCCGCGCGAGCTCATGGCCGCCGACGATCAGCACCAGCGTCCCCTTTTCACCGGCGATCCTCAGCGATCGTGCGACGGGCATGCCGGTGAGTCCGTAGACCACGACGGTTCCGAAGATCGCCACGAACACGATCGGCAGGACCTTGGCGGCCCCGTGGGTGCCGACGCTCGCGAGCTCCAGCCCGAATGCGGATGCGGTCGCGCCGGCGACGATCCCCCGCGGCGCCATCCAGGCGATGAACGCCTGCTCCCGCCTCTCCAGTCTCGATCGCCAGGTGGCCAGCGCGACGACCGCTGGACGAACCACCAGGATCATGATCGCCACCAGCACGAGTGACCCGGCCAGCACGTGGCTGACGTCGCTCGGCGAGACCGACGCGGCGATCATCACGAACAGAACTCCGACCAGCAGTTGCACGAGCGTCTCGTGAAACTCGACCGTCGGCGTGAGCTCGATCGAGCGCTGATTGGCGAGGAATACGCCCATCAGCAGCGTGGCCACGAACCCGGTGTCGTCGCGAATCAGGTCGGCGCCCACCAGTGCGCCGACCGTCAGCGCGAGCGTCACCGATACGACCTGGCGCGGCGCCAGCCGCTGGATCTCGCGCAGCAGCAGCCACAGCAGCCCGGCACCGGCTGCACCCACGAGCGTCCCCACGAGCACGCTCACGAGCATCTCTCCGGGACGCCAGCCACTGGAACCCCCGGTCCGCACGACCTGGAACACGACCACGGCGAGCAGCGCCCCGAGCGGATCGATCAGCACGCCCTCCCATTTCAACACCGCACGAACGTCCCGCGCCGGCCTGATGTAGGCGAGCAGCGGGAGCACCACCGTCGGTCCCGAGACGACCAGGATGGCGCCGATCAAAAACGGGACGCCGGGTCCAAGACCGCCGAACAGGAGCGCCACGGCGCCGGTAACCGCCAGCCATGTCACGACCATCCCCAGCGTCACCAGGCGGAGCACCGGCGGCCGGATCCTCGGTGACACGTCGCGAAACGACAGTCTGGTGCCTGCCTCGAACAGGATCACTCCGACTGCCACTGACACGAACGGTTGGTACAGCGGTCCGAGCAGGCTGCCCGGTTGCACGTCTGCGGTGACGATGCCCGCGATGAATCCCACCGGCAACAGGACGACGATCGCCGGCAGCCGCAAGAGCCTGGAGACAAGCTGCGATCCGACCGCGAGAACCAGGACCAGGCCGATCCCGAGCAGCAGCGCGTCGGTCGACAGTGGTGTGGTCACCGTGCCAGCCGCCAGCTGATCGCCCCCAGCCCCGGAAACCGAAGCGCTTCTGCGGTGGCTCCGGTGAGATCCCACTCCCGGCCCGCGATGTAAGGCCCCCGATCGATCACCGGAACCTTGATCGCGCGGTTGCCGTAACGGAAGATGACCTGAGTTCCGCAGGGCAGCGTCTTGTTGGCAACGCCGAGCGTTCCGACGTGCAAGATCCCTCCACAGGCCACCCCATGGCCATAGGCAGTGAACACTGACGCGATGCTGACGTTGTACTGACCTGGCGGGAGAAGCTCCGGGCTCAGCAGGTCGTTCGAGAAGTTGAGCCGGTCCAGGTGATAACGCGCCACCGCGGCCTGAAAGCTGGCCACCGCGGCGCGGACCTGCGCATCCGTGGGGGCGCCTTTGGCCGGCGCCGGGGTGATGGTCGCCGGCTGATCGAGACTGGGCGTGGATGGTGCGCTCCCACCTGGAGCCGGCTTAACCGGTTTGGTCGGCACTTGCCCCGCGATCGGCTCGACCACCTGGGGATGCGAGCGGTTCATAGACCTCGACGTCGATCCTGACGCCGGCACCGGCTTCGGTGCTGACCTCGGCGTCGGGTCGTCAGTCGTCGTCGCAGCGTGGCGCCCGGATCCGCTGAAAGCACATCCCGCCAAGGCGACTACCGCCATGGTTGTCGCGACGAGAGCTCGGATGGCCGCACTCTAGCGTCAGCCGTCAAACCGGCGGACGGGCCGGGAGCCCCACTGGCCAACCTCCCCGCTGTCAGGCCGCGGCAGTGCCGGTCGCGCTGGATTGCCCTTGGCCGGCGGGCACGATCGTCTCGGGCGCCGCCGAGCAGTCCGGGTGCGGGCTGTAGTCGAGCTTGCCGAGCAGGCCGCGTTCGGCGCCACACTGATCGCAGACCAGGACCAGCCGCAGCTGGGCCGTCTGACGGCTGTACCGCGTGGCACCGCTGTGGGTCCCCGAGTGCTCGCAGGCCATGGTCCTCTAATCAGCAACGGCCCGAGCGGTGCAAAAAGGCCGCGCTCGTCCGTTTAGAGAACTTTTGCCAGTCGCACGTGGTTGGCCTCTGAAGGGTTAAGCAGCGCTTCGAGCGCCGCGTCATAGGAGGGCAGCGAGAGCACCGCACCGTCGTGCAGCACCATCAGGAACCGATCCAGCGTGCGCAGGAACGCGCGGTCGTGAGAGACAGCGACGACTGTTCCCTCGAAGGTCCGCAACGCCTTCTCCAGTGCTTCGGAGGAGTCGATGTCCAGGTTGTCGGTGGGCTCGTCCAGCAGCAGCAGGTTGTGTCCCTCGAGCTCGAGCACCAGCACCTCGAGTCGGGCTTTCTCGCCGCCGCTGAGCACGTCATATGAGCGCCTGGCGGCCTCGGCCAGCCCGTAGCGGGCCAGTGCCCCCATCGCCGCTTGGACGCCGCCTCCCCGCACGCGCTCGAGGACGACGTCGATCACGATCTGCCCGGGAAGATCGTCGCGCGCCTGAAACTGGGTGAAGAAGCCAACCGACACGCGCGGGCCGGTCACGAGCTCGCCGAAGTCGGGGTCGCGCGCGCCCGCAAGCACGCGCACCAGCTCTGTCTTCCCCGAGCCGTTGGGGCCGATCATCCCCACGCGCTCGCCGAAATGGATCTCCTCCGAAAACGGCGACACCAGGTCGGCGATCCCCAGCGAACGGAGGTCGAGCACCCGCCTGGCCGAGTCGCCGCCGCGCATCCGCACGGTGATCGGTGCGTCGACGACAGGCGCGGGGGGCGGCCCGGCGTCCCTGAATCGCCGCCAGCGCGTCTCGGCGGCCGCAGCCCGCTTGGCCCAGTCACTCGAGTACCGGGCCCGCTCCTTGAAGGTCTTCATCAGCCTGTAGAGGCGGCGCTCCTCGTCGCGCCAACGCTTGACCGCGTCGCCGAGGCGGCGCTGGCGCTCCTCTCGCGCGCGCGGATACGTCGTGTATGAGCCGCCATGCACCCAGGCGCCGTTTCCCTCCAAGGTGACGATCGCCCCGACCGCGCCCGATAGCACCTCGCGATCGTGGGAGATCATCAGCACGGTCTTCTTCGCCACGCGAATCTGGCGTTCCAGCGCCAGCTTTGCCGGCACGTCGAGGAAATTGTCAGGCTCGTCGAGCAACAACACGTCGGCGTCTGAGGCGAACAGGACCTCCAGCACAAGTCGCTTGCGCTCGCCTCCCGACAGCGTGACCGCCGGCCGGTCGGCGACTTCGTGCAACGGAGCGCGGACGATGCGGCGGCACGCGGCGTCCCACTGCCCCTCGAGCTCATAGCCGCCCAGCGCCGACCAGTCCGCGATCGCCGCTCCCAGCTTCATGCCGGCCGCCTGATCACCAGCGGCCAGCCGCGACTCGCCCCGAGCACCTGCTCCCCCGCCAGGCGAACCGCCCTCGGGGCAAGCGAAAGCAGCAACTCGCGCACGCTGCCAGCGCCGTCGGCCAGGCCCACATCCTGAGACATGTACCCGGCGATCCCGCCTACCGAGAGCTCGCCGTCGTCGGGGCTCAGCGCGCCGCTGAGCAGTTTGAACAGCGTGCTCTTGCCGACTCCGTTTGCTCCGACCAGGCCGGCGTGCTCGCCTGGGGAAATGCGAAACGACACGTCTGAGAACAGCAACTCCCCACCGGGGTGAGCGTAAGCCAGACGGGAGACGACCACATGACCCATGCCCGCAATGGTCCCATGCTCGCTGACACGTCAGCAGGCGCGCTGACGAGGGCACCGGTGTGCGCCTCCGCCCGGTCTCACAACTCGAGCGTCACGTCCTCGGCTGGCTGCGAGCAGCAAACCAGTACGCGGCCGTCGGGAGGCGGTTCGAGCGGCTCGGTCCTGTAGGTCACCTCGCCTGTGAGAACCCCGGTTTCACAGTAGTGGCACACGCCGGTGCGGCAGCTGAAACTCGCCGGGACGTCGCACGCCTCGGCGAGCTCGAGCAGGCTCGAGTAGCTCGGATCCCAGGCGACGGTGAGATTGCTGCGCGCGAATGTCACGGTCGGACCACGACCGGAGGGCCCGTCGGGTGGGTGCGGTGGCGGTCGATCGCCTTTGACCACGCCGGGCGCGAGCAACGGGGCTGCACCGAATATTTCCGTCGCCATTTGCTCGGGTGGCACGCCACGTGCGGTGAGCGCCGCCGACAGCGTGCGCATGAACGCATCCGGGCCGCACAGGTAGTAGTCGGCGTCGACGGGGACGTGCGCGGCTTGCATCATCTCGATGTTGAGCCTGCCGGTCGTGTCGAACGTAGCGCCTGGTACGTCGCTTGGCAGGGGCCGGCTGTAGGCCACGAGCCGGTAGGCATGTGTCAGTGAGTGCAGACGTTCGTCAACCTCTTGTCTGAAGGCGTGCTCCTGGCCGTTTCGGGCCCCGTGCAGCCACCACACCTCGCGCGAGCTCTGTGTGTGGGCGAGCGCCTGGAGCATCGCCAGCACAGGTGTTGCGCCGACGCCGGCGCTGATCAGCACGACGGGACGCTCCTGCTCGCGGAGGATGAAGCTGCCCCGCGGAGCGGCGACGTCGACGACGTCCCCTTCATGAATCTGCCTGTGCAGAAAGGCGCTGCCGATGCCCTGGGCCTCGAGCTTGACGCTGATGCGGTAGCCGTCGGCGGCGACCGAGGACAGGGAGTAGCTGCGTATCAGTGGCGGCTGCTCGAGGCCGCCGGGTCGCAGTCGCAGGGTGAGGTACTGACCGGCGCGTGGGGGATCGATCGGCGTGCCGTTGACCGGCGCCAGTCGGAAGGAGAGGATCGTGTTGCTCTCGCGCTGGACCGCGGTGACCCTGAGTGGCCGAAATCCCTCCCATGACGCGTCCGCCGGCGCCGGCGGCTGTCTGCGCTCGGCGTGCTCGAGCAACTCCCTGAACGAGCCTTTCCAGCCGTCGCTGAGCGCCGGCACGTGCTAGCGCTCGTTTCAAGCTGCGCTGCGAGCGGTCAGGGAGGTAGAGAAGCCCGTCGACCTCAGCCACGGAGACCTGCTGCTCGCCTGTCTTGATGCGGGTGATCGCGTCGCCTGCCTGCACCATGCCTTCCTCGAGCACCCGGAAATAGAACCCCGGCCGGTGGTGGGCTACCAGCAGCGACGGCATCGCGGGCTCCCGCATGCGGATCCCGACCCGGAAGCAGGTGACGCGGGGCTGGGTGACCTCGAACACCGCCTGCCCGACCTGATACCGATCACCGATGCACACCTCGGCGTCGGCGAGGCCCTCGACGGTGAAGTTCTCGCCGAACTGCCCGTAGGTGAAGTCGTGCCGGTTTAGCTGCCGCTCCCAGTAACGGTAGGACTCGATCTGGTAGACGAACACCGCACGGTGCTCTCCGCCGTGCCCTGCCCGATCGGCTTGGTCGTCGCCGTCGATGTTGATCCTGCGGACCATGCGCGGTCCGTCGACGGGTGCTTTCCAGATCGCCGTGCGGACCGTCTTGCCTTCCCACACGACGTCGCGCGGCAACCCGACGTTGAGTGACAGCAGCCGTCCGACGACTAGGTGGCCGCGGTTGGTCACCGTGCGACCCGTCACGCCGTGCGCGGTCCGTGCGGATGATTGGACATGGTGCGTTCCTTTCTGGCTCACACGGGGTGATAGTGCGCGGCCGCGCTCGCGTCTTACCGCTTGGCGCCAATCCGTGCGGGGCGGCTACTCGGGCCGAATGTGGGCAAACTGGCGCGCTGCCTGGAGCAGACCATCGTGGTCGACCCGGCAGCCAGGACAGCCTTGCAGGTGGATCGCTGTCCCTGGATACACACGTGCTGGGTCTTCCCCGGCCAGCTCCAGATCGACATAGGCGTCGAGGATGTCCTCGCCGGCGTCGCAGCCTGCGTCTCCGTCCTGGGCGCGCAGCAGCTCGTCGAGGTGACGAAGATCGCTCATCAGGCCGCGTCCTTCTCGAGCACAGGATGTCCGGCGGCGGCCATGCTGGCGCGGAGATTACGCCGGGCGTCGAACAGGTTCTTGTAGATCGCGTTGCGGTTCGTGCCGAGCTGGATCGCCAGTACGTCGATCGGCGTCTCGTTGAGCGCGATCGCAACGAACACCTCGCGCTGGCGCTCGGTCAGCTCGCCGATCGCGCGCGACAGGGCCTGGAGACGCTCTTGCTGTTCGAGCCGGTCTCCCGGTCGAGGCGTCAGCGAGTCGGGCAGCTGCTCGACGGCGGGCTCTTCACGGCCGGGCGGTTGTCGGCGCCACGCGTGCCGCGCGACCTTGCCCGAGACCTCGAACATGACGAACTTGTAGGCCCAGGTGGTGAAGCGGCTGAGCCCGCGGAAGTCGTCGAGCCGGGCCAGGATGTTCATCAGCGCGTCGTTGGCGGCCTGCTGGGCGAGGTCCTCGAACTCGGGACCGGTTACCGACCGCAGCTGGCCGCGCCGCCGTGACAACTCGTGAAGCGCCACGCGCAGCAACACCTCGCGGAGCCTGGCCAGAGCCTGATCGTGTCGCGGATGCCCGGCCCGCAGTTGCTCGATCCACTGTCTGGAATCGGCATCGGGTCCGGCAGTGGGGGTCGGCTCCCCGCCCACGCCGTGATACTAGACGGGTCTTAGCGATCCTTCATTTCTCGGGCAGCGCCGGTAAGACCTTCTGGTGCCTGACCCGTTCCCGGAGCGACTGCTGTTCGCAGAGCCGCTTCGCCGGCGAATGCGCGTGCTGTTCGGCCAGACGTGGATCGCGCAAAGCGATGACGTCGTGCTCCTGCACGAGCCCGGCCGGTATCCGGTCGCGTACTTTCCCAGAGGCGACATCGCGGCCGCCGTGCTGCAACCCACTGACCGGACGACAACGCATGGCGAGTTCGGGACCACGACCTGGTATGCCGTCTCAACCGGCGAGCACGAGGCGTCACGCGCCGCGTGGGAGCACATTGACCTGCCCGCCTTCGCCGCCATCTTGCGCGAGCGGGTGGCGTTCGTGTGGCACGCGATGGACGCGTTCTACGAGGAGGACGAGCGGATCCTCGGTCACGCCGCCGATGCTTACCACCGGATCGACATCCGTCAGACCTCGCGGGAGTTGATCGTCCGCGCCGGCGACCAGCTGATCGCCGAATCACACCGGCCGTTGGTGTTGTACGAGTCGGGCTTTGCGCCGCGCTGGTACGTGCCCCGGGAGGACACAGACGAGGCAGCGCTGAGGCCCGTCGAGCGGCAGACGTTCTGCCCATACAGGGGGCTGTGCAGCTACTACGACATCGGCGAGCGAACCCAGGCTGGCTGGTCCTACCGCAAATGCGTACCGCGAGGTCGACCGCATCTCCGCCCTGATCTCATTCGAGCCCGACAAGGTCACCGTGCTGATCGACGGCGTCGAGCAGGAGCTCGCGCCAGGGCGAAACTAGCCCTTTCACGTGACGGCTTGCCCATCGCCCTCAGCTGCGGGCGGGCGGCCGAGCACGCGCCGCGTTACCCGTGACAATGACTGTCGTGACCGACCGGGTGAGAGTCTCGAGTTCAATTCAAGGTCGTGCGCCGGCGACCGGCGGGCTCAGTCGTGTGTTCCTCGACGAACGTGACGGTCCACTGCCGGCGTTGCTGTTGGCATTGACGGTGCTTGCCGGCGTCCTGGACGCGATCAGCATCCTGCGCCTGGGAGGTGTGTTCGTGGCCACGATGACGGGCAACCTGGTGTTCCTCGGTCTGGCCGCTGCCGGCGCGAAGGGGTTTGCCGTGGGCACCTCGGCGCTGGCGCTGGGCGGGTTCGTGATAGGTGTGCTGATCGGTGGCCGGGTCTGCCAGGCTGCTCGGTCGCATCGCGGGCTGGCGTTGCGCAACGTGCTGGGGGTCAAGCTTTGGCTGGCTGGCGCGGTGACGCTGGTAGCGCTTGTCACCGGTCCACATATCCCGACCAGCGTTCGCCACACGATGGTGGTGCTGCTCGCGATGTCGATGGGGGCTCAGCTTGCCGCGATCCGCTATCTGAAGGTTCCGGACCTGCTGACCGTGGTCCTGACGATGACCATCACCGGCGCGCTCGCCGAGCGGGGAAGCGGCTGGACCGACACCAAGATGTTGCGACGCGGGCTGGCTCTGGTCGCCTTTGCTGTTGGCGCCACGTCGGCGACGCTGCTGATCCTCAATGTCGGGACAGCGGCAGCGCTGTCGTTTGGTCTGGCAATCCTTCTTGCCGTGACGCTCGCCGCGCATCTGCTGTCGCGCACGTCGGCGAGCTGGTCGGCGCCGCGTGGCGCTTGAGTTCCGGGCAGTGAGGAGGCGAGTACGGCTCGGGGCACTAGCTCGCCTCCTGCAGGAACCACTCGATCGACGGCGTGATCACGTGCGTCAACGTGAACGCGAGCGCGTCGCCCACGATTCCGTTGCCGGCGACCGTATGCGCAGCTCGGTCCAGGCCGGCCCGCAGCGCCCGGTCGATGGTCTGCTTGCTCCAACGGATCCTCTTGGTGCCGGCCTGCGGCACAAACGACAGGACGAGTTCCTCGCGGGTCGTATGGAGCTCGCACGCGGCGCCGTCCAACGTCGCCCGAGCGAACCGCTGGACGGCACCGTTGAGACCGCCTCCGGACTGCCCCGCCGTCGCGGTGCAAGGATCGGCGAGCTGCGGCTGACCGTAGGACGCCGCGCCGAGCCCGAGCTCGATCGCGATCAGGCTCAGCGCGCTCACCGCGATCGCCACGAGCACCAGCCGACCCTTGCGCGTGGTCATCGCCACGCGCTCCGGCGCGCCAGCAGGATCGGGACCAGCGCGAGCGCGGCCAGCAAAGCGCACAGCGCCAGCGCACGCCGGAAACTGCGAGTCAGGGCATCCTGGAGCGCCGCTATCAGCGAGTCGCGGACGTGCCGCAACCCGGCGTCATGCGCGGCGCCCTGTTTGTTGAACGGCTGCGCGAGGTCGGGAACGGTGCCTCTCTGTGCGTGCTCGAGCGCGGTCCGGAGGCCAAGCACGATCGGCACCTCCTGCCGGATCGGGATGTCGGCGTTCAGGAGAACCTTCGCGCCGCCAAGCAGCGCGTTGCGCTGTCCCTGTTGCAGGTCGTGGGAGAGAACCGGTGCCACCAGCACGAGGGCTAGCACCAAGCCCGCGTGCCGAGCGCCGATCGTCACCGTCCCGTCGTGCACCAGTCCTTCGTCGGGCGTGACCGCACGCCGAGTCAGCACCGGGACCGCCAGGCCCATCCCGGTCCCGCACAGGGCGAGTGCCAGGATGACGATCACCGTGCTGGTGGCGGGCAGCAACGCAAGCGCCACCAGGCCGGCCGCGAGCAGCGTCGCCCCCGCCCCGGCAGCCGTCCTCGCCGACACCTCGCTGCTCAACCGATGAGCCGCGAGCGCCGCGGCGGGCAGCACGCTAACCACTGCAGCGCCGGCGATCGGCGAGCGCCCCCAGATCGACACGAGCAGCAGCACAGCCAGAAAAAGAGCCCCCACCAGTGCGCCGAACAGAAGCGCGAGACCGAGGTTTGGCGCCATTCGGCCGCTCGCGCCGTGGCCGGCCGAAGGGTTCAAGAGAGACTCGGCGGGGTGCGAGTGAGACCCGGCGGCTGCCACCAGCGCCGCAAGCGCGACCGGCGCCTGGAACACGAAGATCGCGCGCCAATCGAACAGCTGCGTCAGGATCCCGCCCAGCGCCGGGCCAACCGCCGTCCCGAACGTCCCCGCCGCGGTCCACATCGCCACCCCGCGGGCGCGAGATCCACACAGCGCTGACAGCAGCGCGAGCGACCCAGCGAGCAGCATCGCAGCACCGGCGCCCTGCACGCAGCGCGCCACGATCAACACCGGCAGGCTCCCAGCCACCGCGCTCGCCACCGAGCCGCCGCCAAACAGCAGCAACCCCGCCCGGCTCAGGTTCCCGATGTCGAGTCGCCCGACCACCGCGACCATGACGAAGGCGCACATGGCGAGCACGAGGTTGTACGAGGTGATCACCCACGACACGCCCACAATCGAGGTGTCGAACCGCGAATACAGGTCTGGCAGGGCCAGCACCACGATCGACGAGTCCGCGAACGCCACCGCGACCGCCAAAGCGACGCAGAGCACCAAGACGCGCCTGGGCCGATCGCCACGCACGACACCAATTATCACGACACCCGCCGAGCCCCGCGTGCCCTCGTTGAGATTATGTACTATCGTGCGTACGACTACGTATCGTAGTAGCTCTCCTGCTTTCCCCATGCCTCTCGCGTTCAGACCCCAATCGCCTTCCCCGCCTCACCCTCCCGGAGACAGCCGATGACCGCCTCTTTCACCGGTGGCACCTGGCGCTCGCAGATCGATGTCGGCGTCGAGCCCGAGAAGCTGCTGGAGACACTGACGAGCGTCGAAGCGTGCGAGGCCTGGTCACCGGTGGGATTCGATGTCGAGGGCCTGCAGACCCGGCGACTGCGGCGCGGCACCAAGGTCGATGTCAGCGGCGCGATTGTCGGCCGCCGGGTTCGCTTCTGCGTGGAAATCGTCCGCACTGACCGCGAGCGACTGCTTCTGCGAGCGAGTGGACCGGTCGAGCTGTTGGCTGCATATGCGGTCCAGCCGGCGGCCGCCGGCTCCCGCGTGCATGCGGCAATCTCGGTGGCTCGGGGCGCCGGCGGCTCGAGACTGGCCACGCGTGCGATTTCGGTGATGCTCGGCGCCGGCGCGCTGAACCATGCGCTGGCGCGGATCGCCCGGGAGGCCGAGCGACGTCATCAGGCCTGACCCCTCTGGGAGAGCTATCTACGATCGTATGATAGTACGATGCGACGACGTAGATCCCAACTTCAATCCGGAGGAACCATCGTGAAACGCGCATTACTGACCCTGCTGCTGACCGTGACCGGCCTGATGGGCGCGCAGTCAGCGCTCCCCGCGGCGGGCCTGGCGCAGACCCTCGCCGAGCCGTCGGACACCGCTCATCAGGCGTCTGACCCCGTAATCGAGTGGAACCAGTTTCTGCTTGGCATCCAGGCCACCCCCGGCGAGCAGCCGGCCACGGTGCATCCGACCTACGAGCTGGCGATCATGCACGCGGCAATCTACGACGCGGTGGTGTCGATCGATCACAGCGCGATGCCGTATCTGACGACCGTCCACGGGCCACGCCATGCCTCGCTCGCCGCGGCGGCCGACACCGCGGCGCGCGACACGCTGATCGAGCTGTATCCCGGTCTCCAGCTCTCGATCTACGAGGAGTACGCGAGACTGCTCGCCCAGCTGCCGCCGGGCCGGCACGTCTCCGAGGGAATCCGAGTCGGCGAGCGGGTCGCGACCCAGCTGCTCGCCGCACGCACAGGCGACGGCTCAAATGCCGCGCCGATCCCGTTCCAACCCGGCAGCAACCCGGGCGATTACCAGCTCGCCCCGCCCGCCTTCTCGGCGCCGGTGTTCACGCACTGGCGCTTCGTCAGGCCGTTCGTGCTGCACCAGGCCGACCAGTTCCGGTCCCCGGACCCGCCCCCGCTGACGAGCGCCAAGTACGCCGCCGCGATCAACGAAGTCAAGACCCTCGGCGCGGCCCAGGGGTCAACCCGAACCGCCGATCAAACCCAGATTGGCCTGTTCTGGAACGTGCCCATCTGGGCAGCCTGGAACCGCATCGCCCAGACCGCCGCGGTCGGGCACGGCGGCACCCTGTCACAGAACGCCCGCACGTTCGCGGCGCTGAACCTGACGCTCGCCGACTCGGTGATCGCGTTCTACGACGCCAAGTACACCTATCGCCAGTGGCGTCCGGTGACCGCCATACAGCGCGCGGACACCGACGGCAACCCCGACACCACCGCCGATCCGAACTGGAGTCCGCTGTCGGCCACGGCACCGGATCCCTCCTACCCCGGGGCGCACGCCACGATCAGCGCCGCCGCCGCGACGCTGGCCGCGATTTACGGCAACGACTTCGCCTTCACGATGACCTCGACGGCGCTCCCCGGCGTGGAGCGATCGTTCGTGAGCTTCTCGGAGGCAGCGCAAGAAGCGTCGATCAGCCGCATCTACAACGGCAACCACACCCGCCTCGACGAGGTTGCCGGCGAGGACCTGGGGCGCGACATCGCCCAGTTCGTGCTCGCCAGCGCGCTGCTCGCGCACGGTCAGCACCACTCCTGAGCGGGGCCCAGCGGGCGGCGGTTTGCACCGGGCCGCCGCCCGCGCTCAGCTGCATCCTGCCTCCCCGTTGAGCCTGATCCCGGTGCTCACTTTGAGCGAGCTGGGATCGCCGCCGCGTGATATCAATTGCTTTGTCGGCAACGGCCCGAACGGGGCTCGCAGGGGTCGGGAGTCACAACGGATATGGGGCCCGACGTGCAGGCTTGGATACAGAGGAGCGAGGATCAAATCGGTGGGCCGCAGCGCATGCCCACGGAGGGCTCGCGGCATTCCTGGATGACCGCCGTGTGGGTGCTGGCAGCTGCACTGCCGCTGATCGGACTGGTCTCGCTCCTGCTTCGCTCCAAGCTGGATCCGCACTGGGAGGACCCCAAGGTTCACTTCGTGGTGTTCGCGGCGGTCGGCTCGCTGGCGTTCCTGCTGGCCTACTTAGCCGGCGAGGCCGCCACCCGCCGAGGTGACGCCCGCGTGCTGCTCATCTCGCTGGCGTTTCTGGCGACCGGCGGATTTCTCGGCCTGCACGCGATCGGCACCCCCTCGATCCTCTTCCAGAGCGAGATGTCGGGATTCAAGGTCGCCATCCCGGTCGGTCTGCTGATCGCGGCGGTGTTCGCGTTCGCCTCGGCGTTCGTGGATTACAAGCCGGCGTTCGCAGGGACGGTGATGCGCCGCCGAGCTGCGCTGCGCCGGGCGGTGGTGGTCGCCATGGCGCTGTGGTTTGCGTGGACAGTGACCAAGTTGCCGCCACTGGACCATCCGACGAGCGAGGGCGCGAGGGGGAGCCTGCTCAGCGGGGTGGCCGTGGTCGGTGTGCTCCTGTACGGCGGGGCGGCGGCCCGCTACTGGAGCATCTACCGGCTGGACATGAGTCTGCTCCCCATGAGCGTGATCGCCTGCTGCATCCTGCTTGCCGAGGCCATGATCGGGGTGGCCACAACCGGGGAGCGCAGCTGGCACGCGAGCTGGTGGGAATGGCACGCCCTAATCGTCCTGGCCTACGTGATCATCGGCTTTGCCGCGCACCGCGAGTGGCGCGAGGATCGCTTCCGCCATCTGTACCTGCCTACGACTCGCCATCGCAGCCAGGACGTCAGCGTCCTGTTCAGTGACCTGGCCGGCTTCACCAGTTTCTCGGAGCGCTCGTCGGGTGATGAGGTCGCCGCTCTGCTGAGCTCGTATTACGAGGTCGCGGCGCCACTGATCTCTCGCCGCTTCCACGGCGAGGTCGAGAAGTTCATGGGCGACGGGATGATGGCCACGTTCAACAGTCGCGGCGACCTGCCCGACCACGCAGAGTGCGCCTCCCGCGCCGCACTTGCCCTCCAGGCCGAGATCGGGCAGCTGGCCGATCAGCACCCGGGCTGGCCCCGCCTGCGGGTGGGCGTCAACAGCGGCACGGCCGTTCTGCGCGAGCTTGGCGGCCACGGCCATGTCGCCTACACCCTGGTGGGCGACACCATCAACACCGGCTCGCGCTTGGAGGGTAAGGCCCCGGTCGGAGCGGTCTTGATCGGCGCCGAGACCTACCGCCAGCTGCCCCCGGGCACGGTCGTCGAGCCGATGGGCGGGGTCATGGTCAAGGGCAAGGAGGCCGCGCTCGAGGCCTACGTTCTGCACGAGTTGCCCGCTTGAGCGCTCGCGTCAGCACCCTGGCTTCGCGTCTGTCTCGCTGGCGCCCAGCGCCCCGTGCCCGGCTGCGGGCGCGACATCGAGCGACGGGTTACGGTCAAAGAACCCCGCGGGCTTGAGCATGAAGCCGATTCGTTCCACCGGCATTACCGGCCAGTCCTCGGGGCGGGCGATGTGCAACATCCCGAACGCGTACCAGAGCACGATGTCATCCGCGACGATTGGACGGTCCGCCCGCTGATACTCCGGGAGCCCGGCACCACCGGGATGCTGGTTTGGGTAGTCGCCGGCCGGAAATCGCTCGCGCTGGTCATGGTGCGTGACCCACAGGTTGTCTTTCAGGAACCCCGCGCGCCTGAGCAGATCGGAATCCTCGCGGGCAAATGGCGGAACGGTGGCTCCGGGCAGCAGTTTGTAGGCCACCGGTTGGTCGAGTGCATTGCGGACGCTGTCGTTGACGATCAGCCAGTGGCGACCGCGGAACGGATCGATTGTGCGATGGGCTTCGGGCTCGCGCTCCAAGCGCGTGACTACCGGGCGGAAGGCGTTGCCGTGAGGATTTGTGTCCTTGTCCGCCACGCTCGCCGTGTCTACCTCGTAGACGGAGTTGCACTCGCCGTCCACCTCCATATCGAGACGAACGCAGAAGAAGTGCTGATGGTGAGGCGCCACCAGGTCGGGCTCGACAGTGGCTCCGTAGTTACGGGCATCGAACGCGAGCCCCTGGGTGAGAAGGATCCCCGTGGCCTTGACCTCGGCCTCGATCGTCCCGTCCTGGTACAGGTACCAGTAAAAGGCGTAGTCGTAGTTGCCGACGGTGATGATGAACGACACCACGAGACGTCGCATGCGCCGTACCTCGGCATGGTCGGTGGCGGCGTCGTAGTGCTTCCACAGCAGGCCGAAGTCTTCCTCGTGCAAGCAGATCGCGTTCTTGATCTTCCAGGGCTCGCCGCGATCGTCACATAGATCGACGTCGAAGTAATGGATCTCGCCGAGGCAGTCACATCCCAGCTGCAGGGAATTGGTGAACATGCCGATGCCATACTCACCGATGTCATAGGCGCACTTGCGGTACCCGGCGGGGCCGGGGTCGCCGTAGGGAACGATCAACTCGGCAAACGAGGCGCGGTAGATGATCGGGCGGTCGCGCTCGCGATCGCGGTATGAGAGCTGGTGCAACACCAGCCCTTCGCGTGCGGTGAATCCCACCCGAAAATGCCAGCGCTGCCATGACACCTCCCACCCGTTGACCTCGAAGCTCGAACCCTCGGGCTGGCGAATCTCCAGCGGTCGCAGGTCTGACCGCGACGGCAGTCCGGCGCCCCGCGGCTCATAACGTCCAGGGGCGCGCGGGATCGCGCTCACGCCATGATCCTCGATATCAAGCACCACCATTGCGTTCAGATCGACGATCGCAAACAGACCGTCGATCGGGTGGGCATACGGATTGTCATCCGGGTCGTCACGAACCCAGCAGGGCGTCCAGCCCAGCCGGCGGTCCCGGTACCGGTCCTCGGCGTGGGTGCCGAGGCCCCAGATCTCGACCTCCACCAGATCAAACTCTGACACCCCCCGGCGCCTCAGGGCCTCCTGAAACCGCGGATCCGCCCGCACCAGCTCCACACCCTCGTCGTACTCCCCGGGCGTGATCGCCGGCTGCACCCCGCGCAGCTCGCGCTCGCTGACAATCCGATCGCCGTCGAGCGAGATGACCAGCTCGATCGTGGACTCCTGCCGACGGTCCAGCAGGACCACCCAGGCATGGCGATCGACGGCCGCCCCAGGGGCCCAGGCCCGCACCTGGCCCTTCTCCGGCTCGTGCAAACAGACATCCACCACCCTGAGCTCCGGCGGCTCCCCCCGCCCGGCCAGCGCTACCCGGGCCGCCCGGCGCATCTCCTCGCCGGTCAGCGGATCAAGCGGATGCCGGCTTCCCAGCACCGCGCGCTCGACGCCCGATTCAAAGTACTCGCGCCGCTCATTCGTAGCCGGTGAACGGGTCGGTCTCAAACCGGGTGCCCTTCTCGCGATCCTCGAATACGTGGGTGATGCGGACCGCGGGAGGGATCCGCTCGACCCGGCTCTCCACGAGCATGAGGTTGGGGTTGTCACCCAACCCGAGCTCGTTCAGCCGCTCAGCCTCGGCCCGGGCGACGTCACCGGGTGTGGGATTGCTCTCTGGATAAACGTCGGTGTGGTGTCGGACGAGGGCCTCCCAGTGCTCGTCCCCTGCCCGTTCGATCGACTCTCGAATATCTTGCCGGTTCAAGGCCATGGTCTGAGCCTCCTGGCTCAGCTTGATCGGGCCGACCGGTGCCAAGGCTATCCGTCGTCCACAGCGAGCTCCATCCGCGATCCCGGGCCGAACATCGTCTGGACTTCGTGCCGGTGCGTGAAGCCGACGCTGCAGTAGAACGCGTACGCGTGCGGGTTGGCGGTCACTGCGAGGCGATGAATCTGTTGGCGCTTTGCGATCACGATCTGGTCTGCGATGAGACGCGTGGCGACGCCTTTGCGCATCCAGTTCGGGTCGACGAAGAGGTCCTCGATTTCAAGCATTGATCCGTTCGCCGGGGAGTCCCGTTGCGAATCCGAGGATGGTGCCGTCGTCTGCCACCGCGACGCGAGTTCGTCCTTGGGTGACGTTGTCGGCTGGAAGCTCCAACCCGTGCGGAATTGCCAGCAGGACCTGGCGATCGCCTTCGTTCGATAGCGACGATCTTCTGTAGAGCCGGCGCAGCGCCGGTAGATCGCGAGCACCCGCGGTGCGAATGCGAACCACGTCCACGTTTGCGGCACCCTGTCCTGCAAGGGTCTATTGCTGAATATCCGCCTGTTTGCTCAGGAGCACACCTTTGCGTAGGCATGTCCCGTGACGAAACGAGCCCACTCCGCGCGGGTCAAGTTGCGTCCGGCAACGGTGCACGCCCGCCGCTCCCAGGCGGCAAGTGACGTTGGCCAGGTGAAGCCGTTGCCGTCGTTGTCGACAACGAGGAGATTGCTGCCGCGGGCGTCGAACATTGCGGTCGCTGCCGCCCGTTGGTCGGTGTTCAGCGTGGTGCCTTCCTGCTGCAGCGTGGAGGTGACCATAGCTTGACCGTTCCGTCCTCGCTGCCGGTGGTCGCGAAGCGCTGTCCGCCCCGAGCGAACGCGATGCTCGAGATAGGCCCGGCGGTGACGGGAAGGGGCCCAGCGACCTGTGCGCCGCTGATCGGATTCCACAGTTGGACGATCCCGCTCAGGGTGCCAGTGGCCAGCGTCCCGTCAGGGGCGAACGCGAGCGATACCGTGTACTCGCGCCCGATCGGGCGAAAGGTCCGCCGCGTCTGAGCCGTGGTGGCGTCGAGCACGACATCGCGACCGTCGGGCGTGCTCGCCGCCACGAGCCGGCCGTTGGGGGAGAATGCGAGCGGATCGAAGCGCGCGGAGCCTGTTCCGAGATCTTTCAGCGGCGCGCTCAATTTGCCGCTGCTCGTACGCCAGATCGCCAGCGAGGCGAGACGATCTTCGGGGTTCTCTGGGCCGCGGCTACCCGAGTCCAGAGATGCCACGGTCTCGCCGTTGTCGCTCGCGGCAATGAGTCGACCATCGGGCGAGAAACTGAGCGCCTGGACTGCTTCGGGCTTGCCGAGGACGGGCCGCAGGCCGCTCAGCGAATGGTAGCCGGGGCGCGCCGTCGAGGCGCCAGAGCTGGACGAGACCGGAGGAACGGCCGACCGCGAGTTCTGGTGCGGTGGGTGACCACGCCAGCGCGGTGATGACGGCGTCCTGGGGTTTGACGGTGAACGATTGCAGTCGTTGGAGGGTCTGGGCCGAGAACAGTCCCACGGTCGAGGTGCCGAGGCGGACGGCGAACCTCGTGCCGTCGGGTGAGAGGGCCAGCGGTGGCGCGAGCGGCGCGACCGGGTTGCAGCAGGGCGATGGCCCGCTGAGCGCGAAGCGCCGTCCGAAGGACCGTTCGCCGGTCAGGTCCCAGTCGAGCACGAGGCCCCCGACCGATGATGTGTAGAGGGTCCGTCCGTCCTGGCTGAACGCGACCCCTTGCACCTGTCCCCCCGGGATGGGCAGGATCTCTCGCGGTCTGGCCACCGTGGATGCCAGACGATCACCGTGTTGTTTGCGGCGCTCGCGACTTCGCGACCGTCGCGCGAGTAGGCGAGGCTGGCCGCCGAACCGGTGTTCGGGCCGACCCCGGGACGCGCCTCACCGCTCGCCGCGTCGACGAATGAGACCGCCCCTGCTTGTGAGGCGATCGCGATCGTCTGCCCTGAGGGGCTGATCGCTGCGGCGCCCGGCGCAGCCAGCGTCGGCGTGATCGCGACGGAGCTCAGGCGCCGGAGCGAGCGCGCGTCGAAGAACGTGACGGTCCACCCATCGACGACAGCGATGCGCGCGCCTGCATCGGTCAGGCCCACCGCGAGCACAGCCGCGGGGTCGACCCGCCTGGTCGACAACAACCGCCCGCTCGGCAGCGACCAACGATTGAGATACGTGGCTCCGAACCCGTGGGCGATGCTGAATACGCGGTAGGCGCAGTAGATCGTGCGCCCGTCCGGGGCGATCAGGATCTCCGCGTGCGTCAAGTCCGGCAGCTCTCGCGCCGCCTGGAGGGGATCGAACCCGAGGTAGCGAATGAGCGTCAGCGTGTGCGCGTCACGGACCGCGATCGACAGCGGAGGGGCATTCCCGAAACCTCGATCCTGGTGATTACCAATGCCTTGCGCCGCGTACGCGAGCAGCGATTCACCACTGGAGTAGATCGGTGCTCGAGCTCCGCCGAAATCCGCCAGCTCCCGCCCCGTCAACTCATGCGTGCGCGCGTCGTAGAAACGCACTTGGCCCACGCTCGCGCCGGAATTGTCGCTGTACAACTGGTCGAGATTCACTCCACCCACGGCGAGGATGCGCCCATCAGGCCGCACCGCCAGCTGCTGCGGTGGGCCGTTGATCGGCCGCGCCAGGGTTCCGATCACCGCCGGGCTGCGCTGCAGCGTCGCCAGCAGCGAGCCCTCGGTTTGGGGGGAGCGGTCGAGGTTGACCGCCTCACGCGCCAGCAGCATCGCGCGATCCAGCCGCGGCTCGTTGACCGCCTGCGCGCCGAGTTGTCGCGCCAGCGCCACCCGCGCCGCGGCCGTTGCCTCGCTGGCCTGGTGTCTGGCGCTCTGCCTTTGCACGAGCGCGACGACTCCCGCGACTACCGCGACCACAAATAACGCACCAACACCGATCAGCAGTCCGCGCAGCCGCCGGTTCTGCGCGCGCTGGCGCCGCGCCACGCGCTCGGACTCGAGTCGGCTGGACGCGATGAACTCGCGCTCCAGTGCATTTAGCTGATCGTCGTGTTGCGCCGCCCAGTCGTGCGCGCTGGTGAGCCGCGCGCCGCGATAACTCACCCGCGTCCCGCCCACGGGCGTCCCAGTCGCTCGCCGCTGCGGTCTGGTGAGCATGTAGGCGGCCGATCCGGTCTTCTTCGAGCCAGGTGCGGTACCGAGGCCACTCGCGCAGCAGCGCCTCGTGCGAGAGCTCTACCTCCCCATCGCTGACGGTCAGCAGGCGAGCGTCGGTCAGCGCCGCGAGCACGGGAGCGGCTCCCTCGATGCGCTCGAGCTCGCTCAGTGGCACCCGGCGGCGAGCCAATGCGCCATCCTCGCCGCTGGCAAGCCTCAGCATCAGTCCACGCGCGATCCGTGGCTCGCTCCCGCCAAGCTGTCCATAAGCCGTTTCCGCCAGCCGCGCCACCGCGCCCCGCACGCCACCGCTCGTCCGGTAGCTCTCGTAGCGCAGCTTGTGCCCATCCCGACCCCGCCACAGCTCCAGCAACGTCGTCGACAGCAGCGGCAGCCCCCCGGGCTCACCGGCCACGTCGGACACCAGCGCGTCAACCAATTTGGGCTCGACTTCCAGCCCGGCGCGCGCGGCCGGCTCCTCGATCGCCCGCGCCAGCTCGTCGCGATCCATCGGCCCGACGAGGACGTGGGTGCGGCTCAACTGCCCGGCGAACCGCGGATAGGGAGCGAGGCGGCCGTAAAAATCAGCCCGGAGCGACACGACGATGAGCGCGCGCCGCTCGGGATCGCACGCCGCCGCCGCCAGCTGCTCGAGAAACGCCGAACGCTCCGCGTCCGCCTCGCAGACGGTGAACAGCTCCTCCAACTGATCGACAGCGATCACCATTCGCTCACCGGGCGCGAGTTGCTCGAGCGGATCATCGAGTCGACTACCGTGCAAGGCGCTGCGAAGCCCCGCGACGGGGTGCTCGCCCGGTCGTAGCAGCACCTGGCGCCACCCTGCGCTGCCCGGTAAGACGCCCGCGCTCAACGCCGGCAGCACGCCGGCGCGCAGCAGCGAGGACTTCCCGATCCCCGATGGGCCGAGGATGCCGAGCATCGTTGACTCCACGAGCCACGCGAGAAGATCCGAAACCAGACGCTCGCGGCCGCAGAAGTACTTCGCATCGGCGCGATCAAAGAAGGCAAGGCCCTTGAACGGGCACACCGCCGCCGTCTCGGCCGGCCCGCATGTGACGGCGTCCAGGGACGCGTCCTGTTCCAGGATCGAGCGCTCGAGCTCCTGCAGCCTGCGGCTTGGCTCGAGCCCGAGCTCCTCGCGCAGCAGCTCGCTCGCCTCCCGGTAGACAGAAAGCGCGTCGGCCTGCCTGCCGGCACGGTAGAGCGCGACCATCAGCTGCCCGCGCAGGCGCTCCTGCAGCGGGTTGGCGACGACCAGCGACTCGATCTCCGGGATCAGCTCGCCGTTGATGCCCGCCGCGAGATCGGCGTCCAGCCGATCCTCGAGCGCCGCCAGCCGCGCCTCCTTCAGCCGCCCGATCGCAGCCTGCGCGAACGGCTCATAAGCGAAATCGGCGAGCGGCTCGCCCCGCCACAGCCCCAACGCGGAGCCGAGCCGGTCGCGCGCACGTGCCGTGTCGCCGCCGGCGAGCGCTCGCCGCCCCTCTGCGCAAAGCGCCTCGAACTGACCAACGTCGACCTGCTCGGCCTCGACCGCGAGCCGGTAGCCCCGCCCCTCGGTCACGATCACCCCAGCCCCCAGCGCCTTGCGAAGGTGAGAGACGTACACGTGCACGGTCTTGGCGGCGGTGGCCGGGGGTCGCTCACCCCACAGCTCGTCGATCAACCGGTCGATCGACACCGCCTCGCCGCGGCGCAGCACAAGCACAGCCAGCAACGCTCGCTGCTGCGCGGCGCCCAGGACGACCGACTCGCCATCCTGTACGACCTCCAGCGGCCCAAGTATTCGAAATTCCACCACGGTCCCTCGCAGCGTCCCGATCGCGACTGTACCACCGACCGCCCTGGCGGCCAGCGTCAAGCGCTGCTGGCCGCCAAGCGATCGTGGCGATGAACTATTCGACCGTCATCACCCGGCGTTGCTGGCGCTGGCGTATGCGTTCATGTCCGCATTGCTGTAGTGAGCACCCGCGGGCGGATCGGAAAAGAACTCCACCGCCTCCCACGCCTCGAGCGCCCTCAGTGCGAGGCCGATTCCCGTGGCAGGATCGGCGGGATCCCACTCGCGTTGCCCTGGTCATGAGCAACTTGCGCCGACCGCCCGCTGGCGCCGGCGGCAACCGGCGCAGCAGCGATCTGAACCGCCAGGGCCACAGCACCAGCCGCGAGCACGACCGCGATCAGCTTCTTGATTGCACGGTTGATTGACATCTCGACCTCCCCGGTCCGCGTCAACGAAACCCCCACTGGGTCCGGATTCGCCACGCACCCTGCAGCCCGCCGGCCAATGCCCGGTTAGCAGCGGCAAACGACCGGTAACCAGCATCACGCGCCCCGGAGCTTGATCGGCACGAGCCAGCGCTCGCGCTGTCAGAATCGATCGCCGAGAGCGATCAGCATGCCGCCGCCATCACCAGCTCACCGATGAGGGCGCGACTCAACACCTACACCGGCTACAGCATCGGCTGCGCCGGCGTGTGGGGGGCCATCCTCCTCCTCGCGCAGCGCCGGTTGGATTCTGAGACCCGGAACACGCTTGCGCTCGTGTGCGGCGGGTGGTGGATCGGATGGACCTCGGCCACCATCGCCCGGCTCGGTTTTGCGCCGCCAAAGCAGCTAACGCCCGCGGCCGAAAAGAGACTTCGCATCGTGTCGATCGTCCTGGTCGCGCTGGGCCTCGCCAACACAATCCGCCTGTTTGCCACTTCGGGTCATACTCGACGATCAACCACTTGACGCTTGATCGATCTTCCGGCGCTACCAGCCGCCCACACGGCTTTGTTCATTCGCCACCGCCACTCGATCCCGAGGTCGCCTGGCGCCTCGGGCTCGCCGCGACGCGCACCCAGGAACTGGAACCCGAGTTTTCGTGGGACGCCCGCGCTGGCCACATTTGCTTTGTCGTGGTGAATCTCGACATGGCTGATGTCTGGCAGCGCGAGGGCAGCGTCAGTCAGTAGCCAGCTCACTTTCGTTGCCAACCCACGCCGCGTGAAGTCCGGATGGATCCAGTAGCCGATCTCAAGCCCATCGTGCGCGATGCGACGGTGCAACCCACAGCTACCTACGATCCGCTGCGCGAGGAAGGCGCCGAGAACTACACCGCCGCCCGCGGCCCAGTCACGGTCCCACTCCTCGATCATGGCGCGCCGCTGCGGCAGCGGTGTCGGCTCCTGGCTGATCCAGGCCATCCATGGCCGGAGATGCTCGATGCTCTCGGCAACCGCCTCGGCTAAAGCCTCAGCGTCATCAACCGTCCAGCGACGCAACAGAAGCCCATCCGGATCCTCGAGTCGCTCGGGAAGAACCCTCACGTCTTGTTCACCCTTACGGCACCTTGTATGCCACGACCTGCGGCTCTCCGCCCCGGCCTCGAACGCTCGTGACGGGGGCACCCGCCGGCACGATCACGGTGTTACCGGCGATCGCGATCGGCGAGTTGGTGGATGCAGGCAGGTGGCGGCGATACACGAGCGTGCCGGTCTTGCGGTTCAGCGCGATCAGGACACCGCCGTAAAGCGTGGTGAACATGAGATCGTGGGAAACGGTGACGGCGCCGAGCGGCAACTGCGGCACCTTCCTATCCCATTCGACCTTGCCTGTCGCGAGGCTGAGCGCCTCCACCTCGCCGGTGGCAGGACCGGCGCTCTTGACGGCGACCGGCAAGTTCAAGGTTGTGTAGGTGAGCGGAAGGTCCAACGTGGCCACGTAGACGCTGTTGCCCGCGACGGCCAGGTCGCTCAACACGCCGCCGATCGACCCTGGAACGATCGTGACGGGTACCTTGAGCGTGCTGCGGTGCTCGAGCGCCTCGAGCGAATCGTTGTCATGGCCGTTGTGCTCACCGACCGGCGTCTTCCAGATCAGCTTGCCGGTACTGGCGTTCATCTCGTACACGTAGCCCATCTTGCCGCTGCCGATCACGACGGACACGCCACCGCTGCGTGCCGAGATCGGCGAGGCCTGCATGTCCCAGTCCTTGAAGTCGTTGGGCACTCCCTGGTAATACCAGCGCAGCTTCCCGGTCGCGGCGTCGAGGTTCACGTCGCTGTCGGTGTAGAGCTCCCGCGCCGGATGCGCGATCGCTGCAGCGGCGGTCTGATACGGGTTGCCGATCCCGTACGTCACTGACCCGTCGCCACCCACCAGCGGCGTCTCCCACGCGCCGCCGGCGCCGAGGCCAAGCGACTTCACGCCCGGCTCTGCGCCGACGACCGTATTGAACCTCCAGAGCACCGCTCCGCTTGACGCGTTGAGCGCCAGCAGCACCCCGCCGCCGGGCCCCGAGCCGTATTGGCTTGCCAGATAGACCCGCCCGTTGGCCACCTGTGGCTGGATGCCGAAGGTGCCCTGACCTTGGCGCAGGAGATCGCTGTCGACCCAGATCGTCCGGCCGGTGCTGGCACTCAGCGCAAAGGCCGCGGTGGGGGTGAGCCCATACACCCTTCCGTCGGCGACGGCGACGCCGTTCGGTCCCGGCCCACTTTTCTCCGGCTGGTTGCATCGATACTCCCACTCGAGCTTCCCGGTCGCGAGCGCGAGCGCGTACACGTCGGAGTCCAGATCCTGGAGGTAGACGAGCCCGTTGCGCACGATTGGGTTCGCGGTCAACGAGCCGTACGGGCGCACGCCGGCCGCGGCTTTCCCTGTGAGTTTGAACGTCCAGGCCTGCGTGAGCTTGGATACGTTTGCCGAGGTGATCGTCGAGCCAGCGGCGTCCCGGGTGTTCGCGAGGTCGGCGTTTGAGTACGGCCACGAGCCCGAGGTCCCCGTCGTCGACGCGGCTACGTTCGCGGTGACGGTCTTGCAGCCGGTGCTCGCCGCCGCGGTCCCACTCCCGCCGCAAGCCGCCACCAGCAACCCCGCCGCGACAAGCGCAACCGCGCTGAGCGTGATCCGCCCGTTCGAGTGTGCTCGCGCAAATCTAATAGCTGAATGATATCATTTTGCTACCAGCGGCGCAAGTGTCGGCCAAGCGCGCTGCCCCACCGGCCCGCGAGTACGATGCGGCCCGATGCCGATCGAGTGGGCCGGTCTGGGTCCGGAACTGCTGCTTGCGCTCGACCGATCGCGCGGCGAGCCGCTCCGCTCCCAGCTCGAGGGCGAACTGCGCGAGGCGATCCGGTCGGGGAGGCTGGCTGCGGGTGAACGGCTCCCATCGTCGCGCGCGCTGGCCACCGAGCTCGGGATCTCGCGCGGGCTCGTGCTCGAGTGCTATAGCCAGCTCCGGGCGGAAGGCTTTTTGACCGCGCAGACGGGCTCGGCGACCCGGGTCGCCGCGGGCGCAGTGACTCAATCGGCGCTGCCCGCCGCCGCGCCGACGGCGCCGCGGCTCGCGGTCGACTTCCTGCCGGGAGTCCCGGACCTGACGAGCTTCCCGCGCCGCGACTGGGCCTGGGCGATGCGTGAGAGCTGTAGAAACGCGACGCCGGCCGAGCTTGGCTACGGCGATCCGCGCGGCACCGACGCGCTGCGCCGGGTGCTGGCGGGGTACCTGCGCCGAGTCCGCGGAGCCGTCGCCGACGCGCGGCAGATCGTGATCTGCGTCGGCTTCGCACAGGGCATCAACCTCGTGCTGCGCTCGCTTGCGCAGGAGGGCATCCGGCGCGTGGCGATCGAGGATCCCGGAGACGACGAGTACCACGAAATCGCTGCGCGGCTCGCGATCGAGGCGGTGCCCGTCGCGATCGACGAACGAGGGATCGACGTCGACGCACTCGCCGCAACGGACGTCCGGGCGGTGATCCTGACCCCGACACATCAGTTCCCGACCGGGACGGCGCTGGCCTCGGAGCGCCGCCAGGCGTTGGTGAGCTGGGCGAACGAGTGTCGCGCCACGATCATCGAGGACGACTACGACGCTGAGTTCCGCTACGACCGCGATCCGGTTGGCGCGCTCCAGGGATTGGCGCCCGACCGAGTGGCGCTGATCGGCACGGTCAGTAAGTCGCTGGCGCCGGCGCTGCGCCTGGGCTGGGTCGTGTGCCCCGCGGGGCTGCTCGACTCGGTGGTCGACGACAAACGTCTCAGCGATCGCGGCTCCCCGGGACTCGAGCAGCTCGCGCTCGCGGCGCTGATCGAGTCAGGCCGCTTCGACCGGCATCTGCGTCACATGCGCGCGGTCTACTCGGGGCGACGTGACACGTTGGTCGCCGCGCTCGCCGCCCACGCCCCCGAGGTCGTGTTGAGCGGGCTAGATGCCGGTTTCCACGCCGTGGCTCACCTCCCGGATGGCGCCGACGAGCAGGCGATCGTCGAACAGGCACGAACGCGGTCGATCGGCCTGCACGGCATCTCGTCTTATCGCCCCAGCGGACGAGGTGGCCCGCCCCGACTGGTGCTGGGCTTCGGCAACCTCAGCGAAGCGGCGATCGAGCGCGGCATCGAGACGGTTGCTGATCTGCTGCGGCCCAGCTGAAGCGCACCCGCTCCGAGCCCCTGTAAAGCGGCTCACTAAAGCGGCATCCAATTGGCTCTTATCACTGGGCCGCTTGCCGCCTAGATTTGCCGAGCCATGACGACCAAGCACGACGTCCGCTCGATCCTCTCCACCCCCGGGGCAAGCGCGGTGATCACCAGCTCGATCATCGCGCGCCTACCGCTGGCGATGTTCAGCATCGCGCTGCTGGTCAACGCCCAGCACCTAACCGGCTCGTTCGCCACGGCCGGCCTGGTGAGCGGGGCGTACGCGATCTTCGGCGCGTTCTCGGCGCCGCTCCTCGGGCGGCTCGTCGACCGGGTCGGTCAGACGAGGGTGCTCGTCTGCGGCGCGACGGTCACGGCACTCGCGCTCGTCGGCACCGGACTGCTTCCGGCGCATACCTCGCCGGTCGTCCTGGTCGCGCTCGCTGGCCTGGCCGGACTCGCCACGCCCCCGCTCGAGGCGTGTGCCCGGACGCTGCTTCCGGTGATCGTCAGCGACTCCAGCGAGCTGCCGACGCTGTACGCGTTCGAGTCCACCGTGCTCGAGTTGACGTTCGTCGTCGGTCCGCCGCTCGCCCTCGGGCTCGGCGCGATCTGGTCGACCGGTGCCGCGCTCGCCATCAGCGGCCTCGTGATGCTCGCCGGGACGCTCGCGTTTGCCGCCCAGCCGGTGTCCCGACGGTGGCGGCGGCCCACCGACATGACCCGGACGGCCGGCAGCTCGCTGCGCTCGCCGGCGATCCGGACGCTGGTCCTGATCTTGCTCGGAACGGGAACCGTGTACGGCGCCACCGAAGTCGGCGTCACGGCCGCAACGAAGGCGCTCGGCAGTAGCGTTGCCGCCGGACCGCTCCTCGCTTTGTGGGGAGTGGGATCGCTGCTCGGCGGAATCGCAGTGACGCGCCTTGGTGGCGGCGCACGGCGCGCCGGCGGTCTGAAGCACCTGCTCGCCGCGCTCGCTGTCGGTCATGGAGCGTTGCTGCTGACGACCGGCAGCGTCGCTGCGATGGGCGCCGTGATCCTCCTTGCGGGCGCAACGATCGCTCCGACCGAGGCCACGATCTCGGCGATGGTCGACAGAGCCGCCCCGGTGCGAGCACGGACCGAATCATTCGCCTGGCTGTTCACTGCGTCGCTGGTCGGAGCCGCGTTGGGCGCCGCGGTCGCCGGCGCGCTGGCCCAGAGCGCAGGCGCGCAGGCCGCGTTTGCGCTCGCGGGCGTGGCTGGTGCGATCACCGTCGTGATCGCGTCCCTGGGATCCCGGGCGATCGACGGTTCTGCGGTGGACCAAGCCACTTCTCTTTTGATATGCGGTACAGGACGTGGTGACGCAACGGGCCGTCGGGCACACTGGGGTGGTCGAAGTCCTCGGCGGGCTGGCGGCTCATCCCAAGTCGGACCATGACTCGGATGGAGCGCTCGTTGATGGCGGCCGTAAATGACACGATCTCTTCCAAGCCCAACTGCTCGAACCCGAAGCTCAGCGCAGCAGACGCGGCTTCTGTGGCGTACCCGTGGCCCCAGTAGGGTCGAGCAAGCCGCCAGCCGACCTCGACCGCAGGCGTGAAGTGCGCGGGAAAGCGCGGACGATTGAGCCCCACGAAGCCGATGAACGACCGGACCGCGGCGACCTCCACCGCCCACAGGCCCCAACCCCTACGATCGATCGCCTCGCGCAGCCCGGTGGCGAGCTCGTCACTCTGCTGGCGGTTCAGGCGCCCAGGGAGGTACCGCGTAACCTCGGGATCTGCGTTGAGCACAGCGAATGGACCCAGATCGGCGTTCTGCCACTGCCTGAGCCGCAGACGCCTGGTCTTGAGTTCCACCACACGCCGACCCTACCCTGGGGCACGCCGGGTCTGCAAAGGGATGCGGCGGGCGCAGGTGAACACACTAGGCTGAGGGACGAAAGAGATGATTGTTTGGCGTGTCGTGGTGCTTGCGGTAGCCATGGGAGCGATGGTCATGGTTGGGGCTGGCGCTGAGGGCCGGACGACCGAGCGGATAGTGAGCGATTATTCGTTGCCGTACTCCGAGGCGAGCAACGCTGTTGTGCAGCCTCAGCCTGCAGCGGGCTCGTGCCGCGTCAGAGGATCGGGGCGGTTCTCGCGCCCGGATCCGAATTGCACCCCCGGCGCTCTAAACCCTTCCGTCACTCAAGCCTCGATTCACCGGACCATCTGCTCGGCCGGCTGGACTTTCACCGTCCGACCGCCAGTGCGCGTAACTGAGCCAGAGAAGCTCGCGAGCATGGCTGCGTACGGTGACCACAGGTCCGCCAGTCATTACGAGTACGACCATCTCGTACCGCTTGAGCTCGGCGGCGCCACCAATGACCGCCGGAATCTGTGGCCTGAGCCGGGAGCATCGCCGAATCCAAAGGATTCGGTCGAGAACGCCCTCAACCACAAGGTGTGCGACGGCAAGATGACTCTCGCGAGGGCACGGAGGCTGATTGCCAGAAACTGGGTCGCCGTCTACCACTCCCTCTATGACAAGTCGTCTCGGCACTCGTCGCCACCTCCAGTGTCGCCGGTGCCGTACTGCAGAGTCAACGCGTCATACAGCAGCAGCTACACCGATTGGGACGTTTACATCCACTCAAACCAACCGGACAAGAAGGCGACAGTGACGGACTCGCACGGACGATCTGCAAGCTGGACGACCGATGAAAACGGCTACGCCGACGTTTACTTCCATGCGCCTCGTTCGGCCGCGGGAGAGTCGATTCGGGCCCATGTCGGCTCTGCATCCTGCTCAGCAAGCCTGTAGGCCTGGTGTTGGAACGCACGCGCTCCCGCGAGTGTGTGTATCGCAGCAGCTTTGTCGGTGAGACGTGCGAGCGTCGCGCTGTCGCCCGACCGCGCACCTTGCAGCACCCGCTCGACCTCGCGTCGCTCTCGCTCGCACCCCACCAGCATCCAGCGATTCTGGCACCCGCTCCCGCGGCGGCGAAAGACTAGGGGCCCCCCGGAAGCGAACGGTGGCGCCGCGTCGTACGGTCCGCTCCATCAACGATTCGAGGAGCGATATCGATGGGTGCAGCAAACGCGACGCCCAGCGCCGCGCTGGTCGTGATGGGTGACAAGCTGGCGCCCGAGCAGGCCGTCGCGCTGACCGACGCGGACAACCCGGGGTCGATCGAGACCCCTCGCCAGCGGGCGCAGGACGCCGGGGTCACGGACCGCGTCAGCTTTCAGATCGCGCCGGCGGCGGGGTACAGTGGCACCGGGTACGACCTGGTGACGATGTCCGACTGCCTGCACGACATGGGCGACCCGGCGGGCGCCGCGCGGCACGTACGCTCGACGCTGAAGCCTGACGGCACATGGATGATCGTCGAGCCGCACCCCGGCGATCGGGTCGAGGACAACCTCAACCCGGGCCAGGCGCGCCCGTGACCACGACCCAGCCGGGGGCGGCCACGGCGCCCGAGCAGACCCGCGCCCGCTACCCCGATACCACCGGCCATGTCGAGCGCGACGGCGTGCGCGTCTTCTACGAGGTCTACGGCGCGGGCGACCCGACCGTCCTGCTGCTTCCGGCCTGGTCAATCGTCCATTCGCGCTTCTGGAAAGCGCAGATCCCCTACCTGTCCCGGCACTTCCGCGTGATCACCTTCGACGGCCGCGGCAACGGGCGTTCTGACCGCCCAACCGGCCCTCAGGCCTATACCTCGAGCGAGTTCGCCGACGACGTGCTCGCGGTCATGGACGCCACCGGGACCGAGCGCGCCGCCCTGGTGGCGCTCTCATCGGGCGCCCTGTGGGCGACGATCCTAGCCGCCGATCACCCCAAACGCGTCGAACGCATCGTCTACATCGGGCCGGGAGTGGCACTTGTGTCCAACCACCCCGAGCGCGACGTCTCGGCGTTCGAAGACCGCGTCGAGACCGACCCGGAATGGGCGCAGGCCGGCGCCCTGCTCGAGCACGATTACGGCGGCTTCCTGGAGTTCTTCTTCGGCAGATGCTTCAACGAGCCGCACTCCACCAAGCAGATCGAGGACTGCATCGGCTGGGCGCTGCAGACGACACCGCACACGATCCTCGACACGATCCTTGGGCTGGGCATCCCCCGTCAGGAGTTGTTCAGAGAGACGTGCGCGCGGGTCCGTTGCCCCACGCTCGTGATCCACGGTGACCGAGACCTCATCCGCCCGCATCTCCAAGGCGAGGCGCTCGCACAGCTGACCGGGGGAGACATCGTCACCCTCCACGGCTCCGGACACATTCCGCTGGCGCGAGATCCGGTGAAGGTCAATCTGCTGCTGCGCGAGTTCATCGGCCGTCGCCGGCCCTCCTCCGCGTGGACCCGCGCCCGAGCACGGGGACGGCGGGCGCTATACATCTCCTCGCCGATCGGTCTCGGCCACGCCCAACGCGACGTCGCGATTGCCGACGAGCTGCGCAGGCTCCATCCCGATCTCCAGATCGACTGGTTGGCGCAGCATCCCGTGACCGCGGTGCTGGCGGCCCGGGGGGAGCGGATCCATCCGGCCAGCGCGGAGCTCGCCAACGAGTCAGGCCACATCGAGTCCGAGTCCGCCGAGCACGACCTGCACTGCTTCCAGGCGTTGCGGCGGATGGACGAGATCCTGGTGGCGAACTTCATGGTCTTCCACGACCTCGTCGCGGCCGACCAGTACGACCTCTGGATCGGGGACGAGGCGTGGGAGCTGGACTACTACCTGCACGAGAACCCCGAGCTCAAGACCGCGGCGTATGTGTGGCTGACCGACTTCGTCGGCTGGCTACCGATGCCAGACGGCGGCGCACACGAGGCGTTTTTGACCACCGACTACAACGCCGAGATGATCGAGCAGATCGCGCGCTATCCCTGCGTCCGAGACCGAGCGGTGTTCGTCGGCGAGCCCGCGGATATCGTGCCCGAGCGGTTCGGCTCACAGCTGCCCGCGATCCGCGAATGGACCGAGCAGCACTACAGCTTTGCGGGCTACATCAGCGGGTTTGATCCGGCGGCGTTCACCGACCGCGAGGCCCTGCGCGCCGAGCTCGGCTACCGCCCCGACGAGCGGGTGTGCATCGTCACCGTCGGCGGCTCGGGCGTCGGCGCCGACCTCTTGCGCCGAGTGATCGCAAGTCTCCCGTACGCCAGGCGCCTGGTCCCGGAGCTGCGGATGATCGCGGTCGCTGGTCCCCGGATCGACCCAGCCTCGCTGCCCGCCCATGAAGGGCTCGAGGTGCGCGCGTACGTGCACAACCTCTACCGGCACCTGGCCGCCTGCGACCTCGCCGTCGTCCAAGGCGGCCTGACCACCGCGATGGAGCTGACGGCCAACCGGCGACCGTTCATCTACTTCCCGCTCAAGCACCACTTTGAGCAGAACTTCCACGTACATCACCGGCTGAACCGATACGGTGCCGGGCGAAGGATGGACTTCGGCGACTCCCCGCCGGAAGCGATCGCGCAGGCCATCGCAACCGAGCTCGGCCGCGAGGTCGACTACCTTGCCGTCGCTGACGACGGGGCCGCGCGCGCCGCCGCCCTGATCGCGGAGCTGCTCTAGGCCTCGGGGCTGGCGAGCGCCGAATCCAGACGGCAGGGGACACGGGCTTCGCCAGAGCGTTGCGGCTAGCTTCCTCGAACAGCAGGCGGATCTTGTCTGGCGAGGAAGCGGGTGAGGATGCTGCGCATCGTGCGGCTGTGGGCGCGCGTTTGAACGGAGTGCCCAGCTCCCTGCACGATCACCAGTCTGCCGTGGGGTGTCTTGGCGGCCTCCTGGCGCGCCCATGCCAGTGGTGTCGAGAGGTCGCGTTCACCGGCGAGAAGGAGCACGGGGACCGGCGGCAGCTGGCGCGCGGGATCGCCGTCGGGCACCGCGGGTGGCGCGGTCGGGGGCCAGTGCAGGCACCCTTGGGCCAGGCCGTTGCCATACGCGGTGGCACGGTTGAACGGATAGAGGCTGTGAGCCGGTGCTTGGTTGAGCGTGCGCTTGAGTGCCGCGGCCCGTTGGCTCATCGACGCGTCTGGATTCCACGGAGCGGCCAGGTCGAGGCACAGTGTGCTTTCGTGAAGGCCCTGGCTGAGCTTGTCGGCGGGGGCGCTCTCATAGCGGGGGATGGCAGACAGGAATCGGTTCAGCGCGTGCGGTCGGCCGTTGGCTGCCTGGTGGAGGGGGACGAGCACCTCGCGAAAGGATGGGACGACGACGCTCTCGGCGACCAGCGCGTTGAGGAGCTGCGGTCCGTTGTGGTAGCGGCCGACGACGACATGTACGTCGCGGGCTGGGTCCCAATGACAGCGCTGCTGCGCGCACGCGCTGCGCAGCACGCGCGCCGTTGCCTCAAGCGCGGCGTGGTAGAGCGGATCGACTCCCTGTTGGGGGACCACGGAATCGAGCACGAGCCTGGCGACTCGCTGCGGGTGGGTCAGTGCGTAGCGCTCGGCAACATAGGTGCCGTAGGACACACCGTCGAGCGTCAGTCGCCTGACGCCGAGCGCGATCCGCAGCGCTTCGATGTCGGCCACCGTCTCGGCTGTGGTGAAGTACCGGCGCTGGGGGCCGATCTTGCGTGCGCAGCTGGTGACATCCACGGGCGGCACCACCGTCAGATCCGAGCTGCCGGCGGCGGCTTGCAGCGCGGGGCAGCGCAGCGCCATGGCCCCCGTTCCGCGCTGGTCGAGCATCACCAGCCGGTAGTTCTCAAGCGCCGAACCCAGACGCGAGACGACGTGCGGGATAAGCGACACGCCAGGCTGGCCCGGCCCGCCGGTGAGCAGCAGCAGCACCCCGTGGCTTGGGCGGTGCCCTTGCTGGATCCCGACGGCCAAGCTCAGGGTTCCGCGCGCGGCGCCGCCGTGGTCAAGCGGCACCCGAAGCCGCGCGCAGGTGAACCCCTTGATCCGCTGACAGCGATGGGCCTCGACCAGGCGTGGTGGCGGACCTGGCCTGCGAGTCTGACCGGTCGTGCCGTGATGTCCCCCGCCGCAAGCCGCCAGACCGCCGGCCAGCAGCAGCGCAAGAGCAGCCATCCGCACGCGCGGCGCGCTGGCCCCGGCGGCAGACACCACGGCGGCACCGATACGATGCGCCAGATCACCAATGACTGAGAGCCACTCTGCGGGCATGGCCGTCAAGCAGCGGTAAATACCGCATCCATCGTCAGCGGCCAAGCATGGCAGGGCGTTTCGCTCCACCTGCCGAATCGACGGTCGTAGTGCCCCAGCAACTCAAACGTTGGCTGCCCGACAGTTGTCGGCTGGGGTGACGCGACCCAAGCCCTTAGCACGGAGTCCAGTCGGCGCTCGTTGCTGCCTAGTGCCGCAGCGGTCTGCTAGGTGCGCCGCGGTGACTGGCTTAGCCAGCGGCCGTGCCGTGCACGTGTGCGTGTTCGTCAGAAGATGGCCTAGGCGGGGAGGTTGGCGGGCCCTGACCTGAGCGTTGCGATGAGAGCATCTCCAGCTCGACCAAGATTCGGCTACGCGCCAGACATCGCGGACAGTGCCGGGGAGAGATAGTCGGCATGCGGGGCGCGATCACGAGCTTGCAGCGCGGGCATCGCACGGCCGGACCGCGGCATTGAGTCATCGACGGGAGCTCCGAGTGACGGGAACCCACGCGCCCCCTCAGTAGTAATGGCGTCGTCCACCGACGGCGCGACCCATAGAGCCGAGCAGGACGAGCACGAGGCCAATGACCACCAAGACGATGCCGATCGTCCACAGGATCGCGATCTTCGCGATAAAGCCGACGATCAACAGCAGGATGCCCAAAATGATCATGACCGCTCCTTTGTGATGTCACGTACCGCCGTGAGGGTGAATGCTCGCGCACACTAGGAATGTGCGAGTCCAAACGCCAGCGACTCGGTACACGCGCGAACGTCCGCATGCAAACACAGAGCCGCGCCAATCCTAAGACCGCTTTGTAGGCCATCGCGGATGACGAGCTGGCTGGGACGCGCCGTCAGCTAGCTGCGGGGAGCGGGCGCCTTGCTGTGCACGATAGGACAAGCGGGGCAGGCCACCCACGTCGACGCCTGCGGCCGACCTGGGCATGGCGCCGCAGTATGTTTGCCGCCCAAGGCGATCGTCCGCGCAACCTCCCCGGCGATTGCATGATCGAGGTATCGGCGCGCAGAATCGTGACGCTGCCTACACAGAGCCAGTGCAGGTCACCAACCCCGCCGCGGCTCCGGGCGGGCCGTGTGCGGCCCACGCCCGCACGATCCAGATGGCGACTTATACGCAGAAGTTGCACAGGTGTCACACCGCCTGGAAGGATTCCCTCTTCCAGGTAGAGGAGAGGGAGGAGCTCATGGCCGCCATCGAGACGGGCACAACCGCCGCCCCGCCCGGTCTGCGCCGGGATGCAATCGGTTTGCGCGAGGTGCTATTTCAGAGCGTCACCGACATGGCGCCCGGCGCCGCGATCGCGGCATCGATCCCTGCCGGCGCCGCCTTCGCTGGCGGCTCGCTCCCGCTGTCGGTCATCTTCGCGCTGATCGCGTGCCTGTTCTGCGCCTTCTGCATCGGCGAGCTCGCGCGTGAGCTGCCCTCGGCAGGCTCCCTAGCCACGTATGCAGCCCGCGGGCTCCATCCTTCGTTAGGCTTTCTCGTGGCCTGGGCTTACGCCCTTGAGGGCGCGCTGATCCCGCCGCTCGTGCTGCTCCAGCTCGGCTTTACGGTCGCCGCGACCCTGCACTCCGAACTGAGCGTCGCGCCTGGGCTGTGGTGGCCCTGGGCGATTCTGGGCACGGCTGTCGTTGGCGCCGCCGGCTACTTCGGCATCCGGGTCTCGGCCGGGCTCGGCACTGTGCTGGGAGCGTTCGAGATCCTCGTCTTCGCCGTACTTGGCGTGCTCTTCATCATCCACGCGGGCAGCGCCAACACCGGCCGGGTGTTCACGGCTCATTACACGCCGAAGAGCTTCTCCGGCCTCACCGGGGTGATCGCCGGGTCGGTCTACACGATCCTCGCCTTCGGCGGGTTCGAGGGAGCGGCACCGTTGGCGGAAGAAGCCAGGGATCCGCGCCGTACCGTGCGGCGAGCCATCCTCCTGGCCACCTTGGGGATCGGCATCCTGTATGTGTTCACGACTTATGCCGTGACCGTGGCCTTCGGCCCTGCCAAATTCGGCGGGTTCTCGACCAGCGGCGCCGCGTCGTGGGAGGGGCTCGCCAGGTCGCTCTTCGGGGCGTTCTGGTTCTTCGTGTTCCTGGCCATCGTCAACTCCACGGTCGCCAATGCCAACGCCGGAGTCAACGTGGCCAGCCGGACCGCCTACGCCATGGGACGGGTGGGAGCCTTCCCCTCCTTCTTTGCGCTGGTCAGCGCTCGCCACCGCTCGCCCCTCGTAGCGATCGCGATCACAATCCTCCTCACCCTTGGTGTCACGCTCGGGCTCGGACTCGCCTACGGCCCCACGACGGCATTCGCCATGGTCGGAGCCGGCCTGGTGATTTTGCTCATCAGCACGTACATCGTCGTCAACGCGGCGTGCATCGGCTACTTCCTACGCGTGAGGCGGTTCAACCCGCTTCGGCATGGGCTGGTTCCAGTTCTCGGCATCCTGGCCTTCATCCCGGCCTGGCTCACCGCCACCGGGATCCGCGTGTTCTCGTTCATATCTCCGCTCACGTCACCGATCTCGTACATGGCCTACGGGATCGCGGGCTTCGCGGCCGTCGGGATCGTCTATCTCATTGCGTTGTGGCGACGCGACCGACGGCGGGTCGTCGATGTGGGCATCGTGCATCTCGACCTGCCGGCGGATAATGCCCAGCAGCCCAATGCCGAACGCGACGGATAATGCCCAGTAGCCCAATGCCGAACGCGACGCACCGCCTGACGCGGAATCACGCGATCTGGGAGTTCGGGCCTGATCTCGATCCCGTGCTGCGTGGACCGCCCATCTCGCCAGCGATCGCTTTTCCCTGCCTGCGACACCTCAGGACGCGACTGCTTCGGCGACAAGGAGGCCTCGAGAGCCATCCGCTGCTGCCGAGTGTCTCTGGGCGAACTTCTTTCCAGTCTCGAGATCGTGGCGGCTTCACCGGAATGCTTCTTGGTGCACCGGCCCTGCGCGCAGTCGCAGCGTCGCGATCTCAAACGGCCCAACCACCACGGGGGCCTGTCCCACTGGCTCTTCGCCTGTCTCGTCCAGGCGGGTCCGTGACGCCAACACCGGCCCCCTGATATGCAGCGAGGCTTGCTGCTTTGACGGGTTGAAGCAGCGCAAGATCAACCCATCGCCGTCTTCGGAGCCTTTGAGGCAGGAGAACACGACGTCACCTTCGAGCGCCAGCGGCGGATCGAACGACACCCCGCCGCGTGCCAGGTGAAACCCCACGCGATAGTCCTGTGACTCCCGTAACAGTCCCAGGTCGTCATGCGCGTCTGCGTCGCACAGCAGCGCGTACTCGAACACATGGCGCCCCAAACACTGCGCCTCCGGGATCGGGACCTGTGGGCCCGCCGACAGCGGGCGCGTAGTGAGCTGGTCGGCAGCTTTCGAGATCAAGCCGACGCATCGAAGCAGCGTCAGGCACAGCTCGGGCCCGTTCGGCCCGGTCCGGGCCTCGTACTCGGGCATTCCTTTGGTGATCAGTCCTACCGGACCAAGCGCGACCGCCCCAGCGGTGTGCTGGGTCGAAGCAGGGGGCTCGACCCACTGGACCTGCGGAGGCGACGGATGAAGCGGCCTTCGCACAACCGCGAAGGCGGATTCAGCGCGCACTTCTGTATCAGCGGTGTCGCCGAGCCCAAACACCACGCGCAGGCGGTGGTCGCGGGCGCTGTTGTCCACGGTGGTTCGGAACTCCACGCGCCCGCAGCCACGGACGAGCCGCGCCACGGTCACGATCGAAACCATTACTCGCCCGGAGCCGTCGAGCGCGTCCGGAAGCTCGGCCTCGACAGCCAACTGAAGCTCCCACACGTCCGGACCGTCGGTCAGCACCCTGGCTACCGCTTGATCACTACGCCAGCCGGCCGCGCCCTCGACCGGGCAGAAGTTGTAGGAGTCGCCGTCGTCGGGCTCGTCCTCGAGCGCATGTAATCCCTCTAGTCGCCGACCGCTGGGCTTATCCAGCAGCGTCAGCGTCCCATCCCCATTGAGCTGAAGACGAAAGCGGTCACTTTCGATTCCAGTTGCTGCCAGAGGGTGCCGCTTCGCCGCGCGCTCGAATCCCACCACGCGCGCGGTAAATCCTTCCAACTCGATTACCTGCGACTCGAAGCCCGAAGCCTCGACCAAACCGCGGCGCCGCTCGGGCAGCGGGTTGAACACGGTCACCCGGTTGCGATCCAAATCGGATCCGCCGGCAGGCGCTTCAAGCGCCCACCGCCCGAGCTCTGACAGCGTTCGCTCGAGTGACTCATAACGGACGAGCATGTCGCGATCGACCTCGTCGCAGGAGCAGCCGCAAATGGAGTCATGGGGATGGCAGCGCAGCAGGTCGCGCCAAGCCAGGTGCAGGTCGGGATGCAGCGCGTATTCGCCGTGGCGCAGCGAGCGCAGCGCCACCAGCGTTTCAACCGCGAGCAGGCGCCGCTCAGCCCGCTCGTTGGCCTGCTTTAGGTACATGCATGCGGAGTTGACCCCACGCAGCACGTTCTGGAGTCGGCTGCCCAACAGCTCACCGGTCCAGGACGGAACCTCCACGACCCCCACTGCGCGGACGTACTCGCGGTAGGAGGCGATCGAGAAGCTCGAGCCGGGAAACCGCCGCTCGAGCTCGGCACACAAGGAGGGAAGCTCCGGCTGGATCGGGATGTGATCGGTGCCGTTGCAGAGCAGCACATCCCGGACGCCGGCACGTTGCAAGGCCGGACCGAACTGCTCAAGGATGCGCTCCACCCGGTCCGCGCCATCATCGGCGTCGCGCACCTCGGCGAAGTTGCCATAGTGATCGAGCTGCTGGAACGCAAGCACTTCGCTGTGATCTGGGCTGCGCCAGCGAAACACCACGCCGACCTCATCCAGCTGGTCGCCAAGCCCGCGCGAGAAGATGAAGCTCTCGATGCCGAATCCCCTCAGGATCTGGGGCAACTGGAGTGGATGCCCGAAGCTGTCGGGCAGGTACCCCACGTTTGAAGGAGTCGCACCAAACCGCTCGCACACCTCACGCCCGATCAAGAGATTGCGCACCAGCGACTCGGCTCCGACCAGGAACTCGTCGGGCAGCACGTAGCTAGGCCCAACCTCCAGCCGGCCCGACGCCAGCAGCGCACGCAAGCGCGGTTCCTGCTCCGGCCTGACGTCAGCGTAGTCCTCCAGTACGACCGCCTGCCCATCGAGAGTGAATGAGGAGAACCGAGGATTATCTTCGAGCGTCCCGATCACACCATCTACCGTGTGCCCAAGCCACAGCCGGAAGTGCTCGAACGGGCGATACCACTCACGATCCCAATGGGTGTGCGGAACCACGAAGAAGCGCGAAATTTGGTTCACGAGCGGAGATACTTGCGCATGCACCGGATTCTCCATCTGAGCCGTCCCCAGGTGCTGTCCGACAGATTCGCGCTAGGTCTAAGCCGCAGGCTCGCGGTGCACCGTCACTGTTGAGGCGAACCGGCAGCCGGATCTATCGCCGCGAGAGCGGCTCGGCGATCGGGTGCCGGCGGGCCTCTTCGTAGAGAGGCTCGGGTGCCATGTCGAGGTCGTTCGGCCACGCGAGCGTGCCGAACTGGGTGTCGACGTACACCTCGGCAAAGACCGCGGGATCGCGGAACGGCTCGAACACACCCTTCCACTCGCGGTTCTCGAACGAGACGTCGCCGACGGTTCCGTCCTCGAACAGCAGGCGGAGGCGGTAGTCACCGATGACCGCGACGCAGCAACTCCTTCGCCCGGCGGCGGGCCTGACCGAGGTGGGGGTGCTCAGGAAGCTCGGACATCACCACATCACCCTCCGAAATCAGGCGCTCGCCTTGGCCGAGTGCTTCGCGCCCTGCTCACGCAACCAGGTCAACAGCGCCTCGCGTCCGGTGCCGAGCGACTCGGCGGCGTCCAACGGGGTGCTCTCTCCCCACGAAGGCGTTCCGTCCGGCTCCGCGCCGAGCGCCAGCAGGTACTCGGCCATCCGACGCTGGCCCCCGTGACAGGCCTGCCAGAACGCGTCGGTCAGCTGCTGCGGGGTCGGCGCGGCGCCGGCGATCAGCTCCTCGGCCCGTTCGAGCATCCCGAGGGCAGCGGCGTGCCACAGCTTCTCGACCCGCGCGCCGCACGCCATGAGCAGGCGGGCGACCTGCCAGCAGCCGTAGCCGACAGCGTCATCGAGCGGGGAGCCGCCGGCGATCGACGCCCCGGGCGCCTCGATGTCCGCGCCGCCGTCGATCAGCGCGCGAGCCACCTCCACATCATCGCTGCTGGCCGCCCAGTGCAACGGCGTCTCCGCGTGCCAGGTCCCCTCGACCGAAACGTTCGGGTTCGCGCCCGCAGCGATCAACATCCGGACAACCTCCGGCCCGTTGGGGAAGTAGCCCGGCCAGTCGGTCACCGCATGCAACGGCGTGCTCGACCCTCCCTTCGCATCGACGATCCTCGCGGTAGCCACGCCAGGACGTTCGGCCAGCAGCCTGCTCAGCGACTCGACGTCGCCGGCATGGATCGCATCCACCAGCGCCCGCGCCACCGCGTCGCCGCTCGGCAACCGCAAGCCTTCAGGCAGATCAGACATGACATCTCCTCGGCCCAGTGGTCCGCGTGCCAAACCCGGAGATCGTCACGACTGCAACGCCTCGATCGAGAGGTGAACTCGGTTCTGCCCGCGGACCCGGAGGCGCCCTCACACGCCCAGACACAACCTACCACGCGGCGGATTCGCGCACGCGGGTTTCGTACGCCCGCCCCCGCTCGATGACCCGCTGGATCACGCGCGCCGGAGTCCTCGACGTGCTGCAGGAGATCCCTGCAGGCCGGCGCAGTGAGCCGCGTGGATACAAGGATCTCGAGCCGAAAGCGGTCTTGGTCCGCGGCGCCGATACGAGCGTCTTGGTAGCCGCGCTTGAGGACATCATCACGTCGAAGGAGCACGCGCGAGAAAGATCGCGAGGCCTGGCCGGAGCTCTATGCCCTTCGCGAGCAGCAGCACCCGCGCTGAAGCAGGATCGGCGCGGACACGGAGAGCAAACATCGCGGTCGCGCTTTGCGGCGCGGAACGGGGCCCGGTTCGTCGTGCGAGTTGATGCACGTCGCGTGCGAAAGGAGAACGGAGCGGCCAGGCCTTCGTCGCGCGCGCTCTCGTAAGCTGCGCTGTCGTGCTGCCGAACCGGTCGCTCCCGAGCACGACCACGATCCCGGTGCTCATCTATCCCGATGTGCGCGCCGCAGTAAGCTGGCTGAGCGAGGCTTTCGGCTTTGTTGAGCGCCTCCAGATCGGCGAGAACCATCGGTCGCAGATGAAGGTTGGAGAAGACGGCGCGGTCATCATCGGCGACGTCCGCCACGACCGCGTACCGCCACGTCCCGGCGAGGTCACACACTCGGTACTCGTACGCGTGGAAGACGCGAAGGCGCACTGCGCGCAAGCGCGATCCCACGGAGCGAAGATCCTCGAGGAGCCCACCGACCACATGTATGGCGAGCGCCAATACAACGCCGAGGATCCCTGGGGACATCGGTGGACCTTCTCGCAGACGCTGACGGATATCGACCCTGCGGACTGGGGCGGGATCCTCCGGGAATGAGTTGCCCGCGCCGCGCTTAACGCGCGGACCGGGTCAGGCGTAACGGCGCGCAAGATGCCTGTCCGAGCGCGAACGCGGGAGCACCGCGGAGACGCGGACCAGCGGTGCGGTGACCACTCGAGAAGCGATGTCGGTTTGGCTCATCGCGTGTCAAGGGGGCGGTAGCGGAGGAGGACGACGCCGTTTGCGAATCGGCGCTCGTCCGTGAGCTCGAAGTTGGTGCGGGTGTCGGTCGGCAGCGCGGGCTTGCCCTTTCCCACGGTCATGGGCCAGACGAACAGTTGGAGCTCGTCGATCAGTCCGGCTGTGAGCGCTTGTGCTGCGAGGTTCGCGCCGCCGATGGTGATGTCGCTGCTGGCGGAGGCCTTGAGTTGCTGCACCGCGGTGGGGTCGAAGTGGCGTTCGAGCTGCGTCTTCGCGGTTGACACCGCGGCGAGAGTTCTGGAGTAGACGACCTTGCTCGCCGCCTGCCAGGCGGTCGCGAAGTCGTCGGTCAGCTTGGACTGGGAGGCGAGGGCGGCGTTGGTCTCCCAGACAGCCATCGTCTCGTAGAGGCGGCGTCCGTAGATGAGGGTGCCCGCGGACCGCAGGATGTTGGTGGTGCACGCGAAGACCTCGTCGTCCGGCGCGTAGAGGTCGAAGGTGCCGTGTTCGTCCTCGATGTAGCCGTCAAGAGACACGTTCGTGACGTAGATCAGCTTGCCCACGTCGCTCCATCTCGATGAACGGCCGCAGTGGCCGGGTCGGTTGTCAGAGTGGCGTCCAGCTTGGTGAATGCCTGGAGCCAGCCCTGCTCGCTGGGGCCGAGCAGGTGTTCGGGGAGCCACTGGCGGATCTCGAGCAGTTGCCCGTGGGCAACGTCGGTGAGGTCGATATGGATGTGAACGCGAAAGCCGGGTTCGGCTGCGCGAACCTCCATCCAGCGTTGGTAGCCGCCAGGACGTACATCGAAGTCGATCTCGTCGCGCGGGAGTGAATTGCCGATCGGACCCCACCATGCGGCCAGCTCGTCCGGATCGGTGAAGGCTTGATAGACGAGCTCCCGCGGTGCGTCGAACACGCGCGAGATCGTGAGTTGCGGGGGTCCGGTATCCATTATCTGTCGTGGTCCCGGGCGCCGGCGGTGCCGGGCCTCATCGGGTCGTTATCGGTGGTCGCGTCCGCAGCGCGTCCGGCGGCTTGTACGGCAGCAAGGTGGGCATCCAAGCGGTCCAGGGAGGAGTCCCAGAACGGCTGGTAGCGCTCGATCCATTCGGCCGCATCGCGCAGCGGGGCAGCCTCGAGTTGGCTCGTGTGCCGCTTGCCCGACCGCGACCGGGAGATGAGCGAGGCGTGCTCGAGAACCTTGAGGTGCCGCGACACCGCCGGCATCGAGATCGAAAACGAAGCGGTCAGCTCGGAGACCGTGGCGTTTTTTTCGGCCAACTCGGCGAAGACCGCCCGTCGAGTTGGGTCCGCGAGCGCGGAGAACACGATGCTGAGCTGGTCGATAGCGGTAGCGGGCATCACAATCCCTCACTTAACCAGCTCTGCCGTGCCAGCGAGAAACCGGCGTCAATGGTGATGATCCGAAAGCGCGCCCGGAGAGATTCGAACTCCCGACCTTCGATTCCGTAGACCCATGGCGAGTGACGGGTAAGCCACGAATTCATGATTTCAAAGGCGATACGAACTCGCTGGATCCTCTGACTTCCGCTCAGATTGGTAGCAGCATCATTGGTAGCAGGGTCACTTTGGGTCGCGCGGACCCTCTAACCGCACCAGCTGCCGACACAGTGACCGGACCCCTGCTCGTCGCGTGCGAACGTGGCTGCCCACAGCTCCCCGCCTGCCGCATCAGCAACGAGCACATCGTGCTTCTCCGACGCCCAGGTCAACGCCGGCCAACGTTCCCATCTGTAACTACCTCTCTTTGGTCCGGACAGCTTCACAGCGCCCCGACCAAGAGGTACCGATGCGGATGCTCATAGACAGGCCCTCAACCGGGGCTACGTCCTGTTGCCGCTTCGCGGCACCTCACCTCCGCCGGGAGGGGCTGGTCTACTTCTGGCCCTAACACGGGCAAGCAGTCTTGGCCCTCTCCCAACGGCGGTCGAGGCAACAATCAGGATGGCCTACGAGCAGGCTGCGCACGGTCGACAGCATTGACGGCAGACCGTCAATGCTCAGTGTACGCGGGAGAACACCTGTAATTGACGGGTAAGCGCAGTTGTGGTATCTCGTACTGCGGCCCGGGGTACGGCTCGACAGAGGGAGGTTGGCATGGCGGTCTCCGGACGAGGGCATGTGGCGGCTATCGCCGCGGCGGTGGTGGCCATGTTGGCCGGGCTGTGCTTTTTGGCGGGGCTGGGCTTTGCGGCCCAGGCGCGAGCCCAGACGCCGCCGTCGTGCACGTCAGGCACGCTTGTGCAGACGAGGAGCGGCCCGGTCTGCGGCGTGACCGCCAACGGCCAGACGTCTTACCTGGACATTCCCTACGCGGCTCCCCCTGTCGGCCGGCTGCGTTGGAGGCCACCCCAGCCCGTGCACTCCTGGACAAGCACCTACCCGGCTACCCAGCGTGGCGCGGCATGCCCCACCCCGGGCTATCCCCCGGGCTCGCCGCCGCAAGCCGGCACAAGCGAAGACTGTCTCAATCTGGAGGTTGAAAAGCCGGCCAATGTCGGGCCTGGGCAAAGACTGCCGGTGATGTTTGAGATCCACGGCGGCGGGTTCCTGGGTGAAGCCCTGACCGACAACGGATCGAATTTCGTGCGCACCGGTCCGGTGATCTACGTCTACATCCGATACCGACTTGGGATCCTCGGCTTCTTGGCAGACAAGGCGTTTGGCCCTCATTCAGGTGACTACGGGCTGCAGGATCAGCAGGCCGCCCTGCGCTGGGTGAAGCGCAACATCGCCCGGTTTGGCGGCGACCCGGACAATGTGACGATCTTCGGCGAGTCCGCCGGTGGGGCCAGCGTCTGTGATCAGGTCGCCTCGCCGACCGCGAAGGGTCTGTTTCAGCAGGGCATCAGCATCAGCGGGTTTTACAATTTCAACGTCAACACGATCTGGTGGCCGGCGGACTGCAAGTCAAAGCTAAAGACCGAGGCTCAGGCCCAGAAGATGGGGGCACAGTTTGCGGCCAAGGTCGGCTGCGGGAACGCCGCCAACGTCGCGGCCTGTCTGCGCGCGGTGCCGGTAAACACGTTGCTCGAGAAGGGGGGCCAGATCCTGGAGCCGTTCGCGGGCGGTGCGATCGGGCCGATCGTCAACGGCACGACCCTGCCGATGTCGGCAGCGCAGGCGTTCAAGACTGGCCACGTCAACAAGGTCAAGCTGATGATTGGGGTTGGCCGAGACGAGTTCAACGGCGGGATATACACCAACAGCCCCGGCCACACGGTTGTGGCGAACACCCCCGCCCAGTATCGACAGCTGGTGCGTCAGCAATTCGGATCGCGCGCGCCGAGCGTGATGCGACTCTATCCGCTGCAGCGGTTCCCAGCTCCGGCGCCGTTCATCGCCTACCGCACGATCATGGCTGACGCCTTCAGCGTCTGCCCGGCTCTGGTCAGTGATGCCCGGGTGTCCAAATACATCCCCGTGTACGCCTACCAGGACGACGACTCCGACTCCCCGCCGCCCGTCGGCCAATCACTGGGTGCCGGACAAACACCTACCCCGGAGACACAACCGCTCGGGGCCTTCCACAGCGCAATCAACCATCTCGCCCACGATCCTCCCGCTTACCTGGATGCCAACCAGGCGGCGCTGCAAAACCAGGTGCTGGCCGAGTGGACCGGGTTTGCTCGCACCGGCAACCCGACCGTGCCGTACACGCCACGGTGGACACGCTATGACACGCGTGGTCGGCCGGTGATGTCGCTGGTGCCGGCCGGAGACAGCGCGCTCACCCCGACCAGCGCCATCAGCAACCAGCACAACTGCGGCTTCTGGGATGCGGTCAACCGAACCGCGCCATGGGCACCTTGAACCTTGACTCGCGCAAGTCGCGGCCTCCGCGCAACGCTCAGCGCTGACCGGCGGCCCTCGACGGGGAGCCGCCGGTCAAGCATTCCGATGGGCTCGAGCATCGAGACAGACGCTTCATCAGTGCAACCGGAGGTCGCGACGCCTCCGATGTGTCGCGTCGAGACAGCTGCTCCGCCGGCAACCCGCGAGCCGAGAACAGCCCAATTGGCCCCAGATGACGATGCCGGTGCGGACAAGGACGGTGGTCTGGGCTGATCGCTCCTTTCTGGAAGAGCAGCAGCGCGGCGGCTGCCGTGGCGCTGACCTGGGGTCGGACCTGCCTTCATGTCACGACGGGGATCACGGTGCCCAAGCTGGCGCCCCTGCCTCGCGCGGAACTCGGGCACGTCGCATCGCGCGGCGGCCGCCAAATCGCGCTCGGATCCGCTGACCCCGACCGGGGGGAGTGTTAGCTGGGAGTCACAGGCGCTGCTAGCACCAGAGCTGTGGATGACGTCCCACGACGACCTTCTCCCTCTGCACCCGAAGCAGCCGCGAGATCGAGCGCAGACTGCACAAGCGTGCTGCCGGAATCGGACAAGAGCAACGAGCCGGCGGTCGCTCGCGCGGACGACTGTCACTGCCATCGTCGTCGGTTGTCTGGGCGGTGACGTCCGACCCGACCGGTAGGTCCTTCGGGCTGGCGACGGGCTGACTCTTGACGACTGTGTCGGCCTGTTTGGTCTGACTGACAAAGGTCTTGTCGCCCGTCGCCGCCCGAGGACCGCCGGCGTGACTTGATAGAAGCGTGGCTGTTTGCCTCGCGTGAGAGTTGTCCGCCGGTGATCCGCTTCATTCGGCGTCAACCAAACGAAGGGACGGTCGTATGATCGTGATTGGGGCGGACACGCACAAGGGGTCGCACGCATTGGCGGCGGTCGACGATGGCACCGGCAAGGTGCGCGGCCACCGCGAGATCACAGCCGACGATGCCGGGCATCTGGCCGCGATCCGCTGGGCAAGTGGTCTGGATGACGATCGTGTGTGGGCGATCGAGGACTGCCGGCATGTCTCCCAGCGGCTTGAGCAGGCGCTGATCGCGGCCGGCGAGCGGGTCGTGCGGGTCCCGCCGCAACGGATGGGCGCCTCGCGCAAGGGCGAGCGCGAGCGGGGCAAGTCTGATGAGATCGATGCGCTGGCGGTCGCCCGCGCGGTCGTCAAGGACGGCGTTGAGGCGTTCCCGGCCGCCTATCTGGATCACCGGGCGATGGAGATCCGGCTGATCTCGGATCATCGAGGCGACCTCGTCGCCGACCGCACCCGGGTCGTGAACCGGCTGCGCTGGCATCTGCTCGTGCTGTGCCCCGAGCTTGAGTCCTCGCTCAAGCGCAAGGCGCTCAATAACGCGCGGGTGCTTGATCGCGTCGACCGACGGCTGCGCAAGCTAACGGGCGATGCGCGCGTGCGGATCGCCCGCGAGCTGATCACGCAGCTGCGAGCCCTGAACCGCCAGATCGACCAGCTGCACCGCGAGCTGGGCGAGCTCGTCGCTGCGCACCGCCCCAACCTACTCGCCGAGCAAGGCTGCGGCGCGCTGACCGCGGCGATCCTGATCGGCCACACCTCCGGCAACCAGCAATTCCGCGAGGAGGCGAGCTTCGCGATGAAGGCCGGGACCCCGCCCGTCCCGTGCTCCTCCGGCCAACGCACCCAACACCGACTCAACCGCGGCGGGGACCGCCAACTCAACCACGCGCTCCACATCATCGCGATCACCCGCGCCCAGCGCGACCCAGCGACCAAGGAGTACCTGGCGCGCAAGGAGGCCGAGGGCAAGACCAGCAAGGGCGCGCTGCGCTCCCTCAAGCGCCACTTCCACAAGCTCCTCGCCGAGCCGCCCGCCGACCAGCAGCAAGCCACCAACGGCCAGCCGACCGTCGAGCCGCAGCCGACGGGCAGCGACCACAAGCCGGCAAAGATCCCGCCGCCTCCGCCCCGCCAGCGAGAAGTCCAGCGGATCGATGCAGCCCCCGTCTTGATGGTCTGCACCACCTAGAGCGAACCGACCCCGACCCTCAGAGCCGTTCTCCGGTCCTCTGGCGCCGCGGCGAACGCTCGCCACCGCCACCGCCTGCCGCAAATCGACCCGATCGTCGCCGATCAGCCCCTCACGGCCACCGCGTCGCGCGTTGTCAGGCCGTCTGCGGCGCTTGACAGACCATCTGGGACCGACAACACCCAGTTCCGGGCGCGACTCCGACCCCGCAGCCAGCCACGGCTCCCGTGTCAGCCAGGCTTCGAAAACCCGCAAACAGCGACCCACCCCTTGACATAGAAGTGACCTTTTACCTTCAGAGGGTGGCGGACGCGCGCTTTCGGTTAAGGCGGCATAGCGGGCTCTGCTCAGCGAGGGTCCCGCTGTCCCTGTTCTCGGGAGCAGAGCCGGTCGACTGCCCGTGGGACCGACCAGGCACGACCTCGTGACCTGCGAGGTGCGCTAGGGCGGGTCCGGCTGGTAGGGGGCTCGGTGCGTCGGAGTCGTCACCCTTTGCGCCTGCCGGCGGGCTCGCGGGCATACTGAGCTGATGGATGGCGTCCTGACGCGCCGGCTTGGTGAGCTTGTTGGTCGCGGCGGTGTGTGCGTGCTGTCGGGCGCGGGCCTGTCGACTGAGTCGGGAATTCCGGACTATCGCGGTCCGAGCGGCGCGCTGCGCGCCCGGCTGCCGATGACGATCGCTGAGTTCCGCGGCTCGCCAGAGGCTCGTCAGCGCTACTGGGCCCGCGCTCACATCGGCTGGCGGCGGATCGTCGCCGCGCGGCCCAACGCGGGGCACCGGGCGGTGGCCGCGCTTCAGCAGGCGGGCGTGCTACGCGGGATCATCACGCAGAACATCGACGGGCTGCATCAGGCTGCCGGCGCCCGAGACGTCGTGGAATTGCATGGAGCGCTTGGCCGTGTCGTGTGCCTGGAGTGCGGCGCGCGCAGCACCCGGGAGGCGCTTGATCAGCGGGTGCGTGCCGACAACCCAGATCTGGACTGGGACGAGGTCGCCGCCAGCAACCCTGACGGAGACGCTGAACTCGCCGAAGAGCAGGTCGCGCGATTCGAGCTCGTTGGCTGTGAGCGCTGCGGGGCCGACATGCTCAAGCCCGATGTTGTGTTCTTCGGCGAGAACGTGCCGCGGCCCCGGGTGCAGGGGTGCTTTGAGCTCCTCGACGGCTCGGCCTCTCTGCTCGTGCTCGGGTCCTCGCTAATGGTGATGTCAGGGCTGCGGTTCGTGCACCGGGCTCAGCAGGCACGGATCCCGGTGGCGATCGTCAACCGGGGCGCGACTCGTGGCGACTCGCTCGCTGACATCAAAGTCGACGCTGCGCTCGGCGAGGTACTGCCCACGCTGGCCGGCGCCCCCGAATAGGCCGGGCCTGGCCGGGCGGTGTCGGCCTGGGCCGCCGGTCCACAGCGCGACAGCGAACGAGCCCGGCGCCCGACTGCTTTCACCTCAGCCCACAGCTGACTGGGGCCACCGCTTCGGCGACATCGCGATCATGCCGATGCGGTCCGCAGCGAAGATCGGAGGCGTGGCATAGCCTCGTCTGGCGTGCCGTGGCGGACGGCAGCTGTTTTCGGTCGCCGTAGAAATAGTTCGGCGCTCGCCGGCGGCTCGCTGTTTCGCCCGACCATGGCGCTGTAGACAAGGACGTGGGCTTGGGCGTAGCCGTGGCCAAAGCGGGACGTAGGTGTGATGTCGTTGTCGAACAAATGCGCAGAAAGTTCAACTTCTAGAGGAGAACGCGGCCAGAGCAGCTGCTGCATACCCACGTGCTTCTGCTGAGATGCTTCTTGATAGAGCCTCAAGGGCGCTGATGACCGTTCCCGGCGCTTTCAAGGCCGCATCGTTAGCCGAACCGGCGAGCCCGGCGGCCAGAAAGCGCGGCACCAGCATCCCAGGGTCTCGGATCGTCCAAACGAGCGCTTCTTGAACCAGAGCCGCAGGCTCGTCGGTCAGCAGGTGACCGAGCGCTCGGACGCCGTTCAGGAAAGAGCCTGCTTAGCAGTCCTTTCCTAGCGCGCCCGGAGAGATTCGAACTCCCGACCTTCGGTTCCGTAGACGCCATTTGCAGGGCTTTTGCGTTAGATGCGGGCGTCTGAGTGGGCCTGAGTGCAGTTAGAGCAGGTCAGAATTGCTGAGTTCGGGACACGTTTCGGGACACGGGTGTCCCGTCGGTTTCGCTCGTTGCGAAGCAGAATGTGGTTCGCGCCAACGGCCGCTCCGGGGCGCATGATCGCGTCGTCGCCTAAAGACTTGTCGCTTCTTGAGCGTCTTGACGATAGAAGCGATCACGGGGTCGACGATCCGCCCGCCGGACTCGGGGCTGTCCGCCGGCGAGTGGATTCACGCGAAAGGACACGTCGCACCGAGTTGGGTCTGAACGCCGGCTACCTCCGTTCTGCCTATGCACGCTCCTGCAATGCGCTGCCTCCTCAGACTGCTGGAAATGCGTCATTGGAGAAGTCTCAGGAGGTGTCTCTCAACGGACCTCGAGCGCACCGGCTCTCGCCCTCGGATCGAGGACGGCGGCTGGTCGCGCAGCCGCGGTTGCTTGGCGTCAACTGTGGGGGTGATGCCCCGGGGTATGGTGCGGTTGGTGAGCGACGTCGCTCAGAATGAGGTGTCGTTTGAGGAGCTCTACGCGCGGGCCGGCAGCGATCTCGGCGCGCTCCCGTGGGCGTCGCTGGCCGCGCACCCAGTGCTGGTCGCTTGGCTTGACCGGCAGCCGTCGCCTGAGGGCGAGGCGGCGTTGGTTGTCGGATGTGGCTTCGGCGATGATGCCGAGGAGCTGCGCCGCCGCGGCTATCGGGTGACAGCGTTTGATCTCGCGCCAACCGCGATCGCGCGCTGCCGGGAACGGTTCCCGGACTCTTCGGTTGACTATCGCGTCGCGGATCTGTTTGCGCTGCCCGTCAGCTGGCGGCGCGGGTTCGCGCTGGTGGTGGAGATCCGGACGCTTCAGTCGCTGCCTCCTGGGCAGCGCGAAGCGGCCGTGCGGGCGATCGCGGCCACAGCACGTTCAGGCGGGACGGTGTGGGTGCGCTGCGCGGCGCGGGCAGATGACGAGCCGGTGGCCACCCGGCCGTGGCCGGTGAGCCGCCGCGAGCTCAGCGCCTTCATCCGAGCAGGTTTGCGCGAGCTCGAGTTCACCCAACAGAAGGTTGCGGACGGCCGGGGCGGTTCCTTCACGGTCGTCTACCAGCGGCCCTGAGCCCGGGCTGCGAGATGGACCGAGCTGAGCTTGTCCAATTCGTCCGCGAGCGCGGACTGGGCGTGGTAGCGACGCGCGCCCCGGACGGCTGCCGCAGGCGGCGCTCGTCGGGATCGCCGCCACCGACCGCGCCGAGCTGGTGTTCGACACCGCCATCGACTCGCGCAAGTTCCGAAACCTCCAAGCTTTCCCGCGCGTCGCGCTGGTGATCGGCTGGGAGGACGAGGAGACCCTCCGCGAAACCCGACCTGGCTCACTGCCGTCATTTTCGGAGGTGGGGGAAGCTGAGCGGCCCGCCAGCGCCGGGGTAGGTAGTCGGCGAGCCGCTGGTGTCTGGTTTAGGCGGGGTGGTTGTGCTGCAGGTGCGCGAGGGCGCTGTGCGGCGGGGTCTTGTAGTGGTAGAACGCGCCGGGGCCCTTGCCTTTCTTGCCGAAGCCGACGCCGGCGTGCTCGAGCGCTTTGACGATCCCGCTGATGGTGTGGATCGTGTAGGCCTCAAAGCCGACGTTGTTGGGTAGCTTGCCTTGCGCGAAGCGCGCGAGTGCGCGGTGCTCGGCCTCGGTGCCGAGGATCTCGCCGGCGTAGCGGGCCAGCTTGTCCTTGCCGGCTTTGGCGAAGGCGGTGATCGCGATCAGGTAGGCGTTGACGAACTGGGTCTCGGCGTATTCGATCGTCGCGAACACGTCTTTGCTTGAGGCAAAGAACGCGTTGGGCGCCCAGAACTTCTTGGTCAGCGGTTGAGCGCCGAGCGATCGCAGCGTCTTGTAGTGGTCAAGCTCGGCGGCGTTGGCGGCCTTGAGCACGGGCACGAGGTTGCTCGGGATCCCGATCTTGTTGGCGTTCTCGATCAGTCCGGTCAGATAGGTGACCGCGAGCGCTTCGGCGGTCACTGCGTCGTTGATGATGCTGACGATGGTGTTGCGTGACGCGAGCGCCGACGGGATCGGGCCGAGCACGCCGAGCGCCCCGGCGGCGATGGTGCCGGCCGCGGCCTTGCCGAGCATTCCGCGCCGCGTATGGGCGGGGATCTCGGTGTCGGTGAGTACGTTTTCGAGGCGCTCGACGTCCTCGCCTTCGAACACGTGCTGGTCGGTCATCGATAGGTTCCTCCCTGCTGAGAGTTCGATCGGGGATTTCCGGTCCCCTTTGGCGTGTTCGCGAGCAGCGTCGATTCGGATCACCGATCGCCCGGTGTCTTTCGCTGGTCGCTGTGCGAGGTCGAACGTAGTTGGGGTCCGACGCTCGGACAAACGCTTCTCTCGCAGTCGCAGCCGGGCACGATCTCGAAGTACGCGCTCGACCACGCCGTCCGTCCGACCCCGCTCCGATGGTCATGTTTATGCCACTAAAAACGTGACCGGAGCGGCTTTTCGAGCCCGCTCGCGCGGCTGTTACCGCCTACGTTCGCTCCTACGCCCGCGGCGACGGTCCCACAACCATCTGAGCGTAAGAAATTCCAGGACGCGTTTGAACATCCCAGCTCCTTTGGTTCGTTCCGTGCGTGTCTTCCCGCGGACGAAACCTGAGGAACCACGCGAGGTCGACTAGCTGCCGAGAACGGGCGGGTCGGGTAGGCTGATCGCATGGAGGCGGGTAGCGCTCCGCGAGAGATGAACGCTGGGTTTGATGTTGCTGACGTGCTTAGCGGCGCTGTTTGGGGGACGGTTGGCGCGATGGCGATGACGGGGATGCGGGTAATAACGACCGAGTTGGGGCTGGTGGAACAGACTCCACCAGAGGCGGTCAGCCGTCAGCGGGCGCGTGGTGTGCGTGGCGTGCTGCGTCGGGCGCCGCGCAAGCAGCGCCGGGGCATTATTGAGGGCGCCCATTGGGCGTTCGGTGCTGGTGGTGGCGCGATGTTTGGCGCGCTGCCTCGCGGCATGCGGCGGCGCCGGTGGGTAGGTCCGCTGTACGGGCTGGTGGTGTGGTTGGGCTTTGAGCTGGCGATTGCGCCGGCTCTGGATCTCAGTCAGGCCAAGCGTCTGCGCCTGGTCGACCGCCTAGCACTGGCTGTCGATCACCTGCTCTACGGCCTGGTGTTATCGGCGACGCGCTCGGGTTGAGCGTCGCTCCGTCCGTTGCCCCAGGACCAGCTGGACGCGAGTCCGGCCGGGCCATAAAAGGCCAAGACGTCCTCGCGCCCGTGAGTCCTCAGCCAAGCGGACCGAGCCGGCCAACTCTGTGATCCGCGACGCGCTAGGCCACACCACACTTGCGGTCACCGACCGCTACCTACGCGACGTCGCCCCCATGCACGTGATCGAAACGATGCGCGTCCGGCGCTGGGGCGGGGCATAGGTGAACCGGCCGAGCCGGGTGCGGTTCACCGATCACGCGCGGCTTTAGCCTCAAGCAGCGGCGGCTCAGTCGGGATCGGGTGGAGTCGCTGGTGCTTGAAGCGCATGATCGTCGCACGAGCAACCCAGGGCGCGCTGCCTGGCGCCTGGTGGAGAGCGAGGTTGTGGTCCTCTAGACTGGCCCACAGGCGGAGACGAGACGCTGGCGATGGTTCGCAGCGCCTGGCGGCGCGAACTTCAGTCGCGATGACCTACTACGACCGCGAGGCCGACATCGTCTATGTGGAACTCTGCGCCGCCGAGGTCGTGCGCAGCGAAGAGCACGAGTGGGGCCTGATCGACCGCGGTCAGGACGGCGAGGCGGTCGGGATGGAGTACTGGGATGCGTCCGAGCACCTGCCAGCTGACTTTCTCGATGCCCTCCCTGCGCCAGCCGCGCTTGAGCACCAGTCCGCGTAGCTCCCCGTTCCCGGATGAACGTCACGATCGGGCGCCTGACCTTCGACCGCGTCCGCTATGACGGTGACGGCGACATGCTCTACCTGCACCGCGCCGACCCCAAGGAGGCCGTCGACTTCGACGCCTCACCCGAGGGCCACGCGCTGCGCTTCAACGCCGCGGGCGAGCTGATCGGCGTGACGCTCGTTCGGGCTGTCTACTGGAGCCTCGCGCTGGCAACGATGGCGACGGGAGCAAGCAGGGAGAGGCCCGCGGCCGGCGGGCCAGGATGCGAGGGCCCCTCCCCACCCACTTGCGTAGCGGAGCGGCAAGCGGATCACCGCGTGGTCATAGTGAGATGGCTTGCCGCGGACCCACCGGCGCGGGGCGCTGGCTTTCTTGCCGGGCCTGGTTTCAGGGGTTAGACTCCCGGTGTCGGCTGGCGGGCCGTTCATCGAAGGAGGATCGATGTCTACGCTTTCTAGGGTGGGCCCGTCGGAGCGTCCTGGCGAGATCACGCCGTCGGCGGGTGAGGAGGCCACCGAGCGGCTGGTGGGCTCGTTGCTGTCGCGCCGCTCGCTGATCAAGCGCGGGGCTTTGGGCGGTGGGGCGCTGGCCTCGGCCGGGCTCTACGGCGCGCTGGCAGCCGAGGCCGCCCAGGCGCACCGGCTCAGGCTCCGTCCTGGTGTGCGCGCCGAGATGGCCTCTGCGACCCCGCCTGTGCTGCTTGAGCCCGATGATGTGACCCCGGCGGCGATGATCTTTGAGATCGCCACGATCGCCGAGCAGATCGCGGTGACGCTGTATGAGGAGGCGGTCGAGGCGGCGGGCAGGATCGGGTTCTCGGCCTCAGAGCTTGAGGTGATCAAGGCGGCGGGCATTGAGGAGCAAATCCACCATGACTTCTTCCTGGCCGTGCTGGAGCTGCTTGGGGAGAGTCCGGGCAGGACGATCGGTCCGACCACCTTCTTTTTTCCCGCCGGCACCTTTGACACCGTCGCTGGCTTTGTGGAGACCCAGCAGCAGCTGGAGGGTGTCTTTGACTCGGCGTTTTTGTCGGCCATCCGCGAGCTCTCGGCACAAGGACTGCACCGGGCGGCGCAGATCGCCGGACAGGTGGCGGTGATCGAGTCCGAGCACCGGGCGCTGGGCCGCCAGATCGCCGTCAATCACGGAGTCACCTCGATCCCGCGGCCGTTTAAGCTGCCGCTGCCCAGTAACCCCACGCAGGTGTTTAACCTGCCCCAGAGTAACCCGGTGCCCGACCCGGTGCCCACCTCCCCGGCCGATGACTGGGCGTTTGCCCCGGTCTTCATCGAGGCCGTCAAGCACGCGCCCGAACTCATCATGGCGGCCGGGTTCTTCGGCGGAAACCCGGTGCGGCACAGCTACGAGGCGATCGATTTCACCAGCTCGACTTACAGCTCGGTGTTCGCCCGCGTCTTCTTCCGCGAGCCGATCATCAACCTAGGCACCCCCGGGCACTGACCTGCCGGGGCCGGGCGCGGAGCCCTGTCTGCGCCCGGCCCGCCGAAACTATCCGCAGCGCGCCGGTCACGCGATATCGGCACTGGCCTACGCGAGCTTCACGAGCGTGTTCTGGGGCGGCAAGAGTTTCGTTGGGAGCGCACCGGCGCTCGATCCGGCCCGCTCAGTGGGCATTACCCCGCCTTCCAGTAGTACGCGGGTGAAGGGGGTGTCGACGTCCCCTTGGGCTGTGGAGGTTTGGGTATGCTTGCCCCAGGTCGCCTCTAGACGCGGCATCGGGTCAATCTCTGTGGGCCGGCTCGGTGTCGGTTGCGCAGGTGGAGAGGGTGATTTTCTTGGACGGACGCGCTGATCGGCGGGGCGTTTTGCTCCGGGGTAGGTTGTTTGTCATCCGCTGCTTTGGTGTTGCGTTCTTGGGTGCGCTGGTGGTCGGAGCCGGTGCTGGCTTAGCCTGGGCACGGGTGCAGAGCTCCGGTACTGGGCGGGGGGAACCGTTGCCGGCGCTAGTCGAGCTTTCCGCGAATGTAATCGCCGCGCCTACGCCGGTACTTGGCACGGACAAGCGCCGGCATCTGGTGTATGAGATCTCGCTGCTAAACGTGGCCGCGTCGGGGGAGCGGATCGACCGGGTGCAGGTGCTTGACGCGGCGGACCGGTCGGTGATCGCCTCTTACGACGGCGCCAGCGCGGTGCGCAAGATCATGAGCAACGCCGCGCTGCTGCACCAGCCCACAGACGAGCTGCCGTCCAGCGGGGGCGGGGTGCTGTGGCTTGATGTGTCGTTTCCCCAGGGCGCGCGTATTCCCCGCCGCCTGGTGCACCGGATCGAGTTCACCGACCTCTCCCGCCCAGCGCGTCGAGAGACGGTCAACGGCGCGCGCACCATGGTGAGCTCGCGTAGTCCGGTGGTGTTGGGACCGCCATTGCTCGGTGCCCGCTACCTGGACACCAATGGCTGCTGCGGCGAAAGCGCGCACACCAGGGCGCTGTTGCCCATTGATGGGCGCCGCTACCTGGCCCAGCGCTACGCGATCGACTGGCTTCGGCTCGACAGTCATGGCCGATCGCGCGTGGGAGACCCGAGTAAGAACGAGAGCTATGTCATCTTCGGCGACCCGGTGATCGCGGCCGCGTCTGGGGTGGTCATTCACACGCGTAGCGACCTGCCCGAGAACACCCCGCCGCACCCGCTGGCCAATCTGAACGTGCAAAACGTGCTCGGCAACCAGGTCATCGAGGCGCTGGGCGGCGAGCGCTACGCGGCCTATGCCCACCTACAGCCGGGTAGCGTTGCCGTTCACGTCGGCCAGCGCGTGCATCGCGGAGAGCTCCTCGGAAGAGTCGGCAACACCGGCAGCTCAACCGCTCCGCATCTGCACTTTCAGGTCACCGATGGGCCGAATGCGGTCCTCTCCAACGGGCAACCGTATGTGTTCGCGCGCTTTGCGCTAACCGGCGAAGCGGTGGGGTTCAACAAAGCTAGCGATCAGTTTGACATTGGCCCTGCGCCGCCGCCGCTGGTCCGCCGCGATCAGCTCCTGCTCGAAAGAGACGAGGTCACCTTCCCTCCAGGCGGAGCGCCTTTCTCCGGGTGAGCCGCGGCCTAGCCTCAGGATCCGAGCTAGTGCACCGAAAGGTGGCGGGTTCTCTGCCTCGCCCACCTCCGCACCCCGCCGCGCGTGGGACCGTTCTACCAGCGCGATCGCCGACCGTTTTGACTCGACCTTCGGCCAGTCACTGGCCGGCGAGCCAACTGCCCTACCACCAGCTCCCGGTGATCAGTTCCCTAACGGATAGATGACCCACACCCAACTCCGGAAGGCCGGCAAATGTCAATCACGACAGGCAGACAGATGAGACGCATAAGGAAAGGCATCGGGGTATCGGCGACCCTGCTGGCGTGCGCCGTCTCGGGAGCGCTCCTTATCCAGACCGGGGTGGCGAGCGCAGCGAAGTCGTCGCTCGTGGCGTCTTCAAGCGTCACTACGCGGATCGTGTGGAAGGGGTGCGGGAAGCGCTTGCAGTGTGCGCGGGTGCAGGTTCCGCTGGATTGGGCTCGGCCGGGCTTGGGCACAATCTCGTTGGCGGTGGTTCGTTATTTGGCGAGCCGGCCGGGGCAGCGGATCGGGTCGCTGTTTGTCAATTTCGGCGGCCCCGGCGTGGCGGGGGTACCGATTGTGAAGGCCGGCGGGGCGGACCTGGACAGGTTCGGTCATGGGCGGTTTGATGTCGTTGGTTGGGATCCGCGCGGCACCGGCGCGAGCACGCACGTTCGGTGTTTCGCGAACGCCCGCGCCCAGGCGAGGTTCTGGGGGCGCGACTGGTCGGTCCCGACCACGAGGCCAGAGTCGGTGCGCTACCTGCCAAAGGCGCTGGCGTTCGTGAAGCGCTGTGTCGCGCTCAGCCGCCGTCTGCTGGCGCATGACTCGACCGCCGACACGGCCCGCGATCTTGACTATCTACGCAAGCTTGTCGGCGACCGCAAGCTGAACTACCGAGGCGTGTCATACGGCACCGTTATCGGCCAGACCTACGCGAATATGTTTCCGCGGCGGGTGCGCGCGATGGTCCTGGACGGCGCCGTTAATCCGGTCCCGTTCACGACCTCCACCCAGGAGTTTATTGCCAGCGGTGAGGCTGACTTCGATCTGGTGTTTTCCAAGCTGCAGTCGCTATGTCAGTCCGCGGGGCCGGCGCGTTGTGCGCTGGCGGGACACGGGTCGGTCAAAGCGCGGGTGAGCGGGCTGCTGGCGCGGCTGCGCCACGGGCCGATCCCGGCGCCGTCAGCGCCTGCCCCGCATCGGCTCAGCTATGGCGATCTGTTGCTTTACATGTTCCCGAACCTCGGCGAACCGGCGAGCTGGCCACAGATCGCGGCCGGGCTCGAGCAGGCCGCCAGCGGCAACGGATCAGCCATCGAGACGGCGCTACAACAGGCAAGGCCGCTGTATCAGTCGATGCTGAATTCAGCGACGGCGCTGCAGTGCGCGGACAAGCCGCGACCGCGGCTGGGCCCGCAGGCGTGGCCGAGCATAATCGGCCGGCTGACGCGGGTCAGCCCGTTTCTGGCGGTGACCGGCTGGTGGTTCGCGGTGCCGTGCGCCGCGTGGCCGCTGGTGAACACTGACCGCTATAGCGGACCGTGGAACAGGCCGACCCCCAACCCGGTCCTGGTGATCGGCACCCGGTATGACCCACAAACCGCGTACGCAGGCGCCCGCCGAGTTGCGCGCCTGCTCGGCAACGCCACGCTGCTGACCCTCGACGGCTACGGCCACACCAGCGCCCAAGACCCCAGCGTGTGCATCGATCACGCACTCAGCGCGTATCTGATCCGGCCCGCCTCCGCACGGCGGCAAACATGCCACGCCGATCGACAGCCGTTTGACCCGGACTTCGGGAAACCACTCCCCAATCCACCGATCCTGTGACCGCTGCGTGCGGCGAGGCCCAGACGGTGTTCCTTACTAAGCAACGGCCGGACCGGCCGGAGGGGTGAAGACGCGGACCGATTGAAGCCGTAGGCCATTCTGACGGCCAGTGTGGGCGTTGGGCGGGGCGTTCTCGGCCGCTGGGCCGGTCGCGGCCGTGCCCGGGTCGCCGGGAGGGGCTCCGCGGCGGCGGTTGGCGGCCCGATCCACTGGGCGTCCTGTGAGCCGCGCGGACCGCGCCTTCAATGCCCCCGGATCCGCGTGCCGCTGGACTGGAACCATCCGAACGGCCGCACGATCCAGCGCGCGCTGATCCGGCAGCTCGCCGGCAAGCCAAAGCAGCGGATCGGCTCGCTGTTCATCAACCCGGCGGCCCAGGCGACACCGGCGTCGGCCTGGTTCAGGGTCTGGGCGCGAGATCGACACGTGGGGTGGCGGACGTTTCAACGTCGTCAGCTGGGATCCCCGCGGCACCAACGCGAGCACACATGTCCGCTGCTTTACCAGCAAGCGAAGCCAGGCGAGGTTCTGGCAAGGCGTCTCGATCCCCGCGACCCCGGCCCCCTCGCAGCCGCCCCACAGGACGCACGCCGAGGCCTGAGCCGCCACACAGCGAACATGACTCAATGAGCAGCGAGCGGCATCAGGCAGGAATCGAGACTTCCGCTCCGTCGCCAACTGGGCACTCTCGGCCAGCGGGGCAATGCCGGCGGTTGCATAGGTGTAGTTCCTGAGTAGGTTGGTCCATCCGGGCCCCCTTGGACGCTGACGGCTGCCAAGCCACACCAGTCCCAAGGAGGACACCGGATGAAGCTTCACGCTAACGCGGCGCTCAGTCTGAAAGGTCGTCGGCAGCTGTGCGGTCGGGTGATCGAGGAGGGGTGGACGGTGACCGAGGCGGCCGCGGCCGCCGAGGTCAGTGTCCGCTGCGCGCGCAAGTGGGTTGGTCGCTACCGCGCCGAGGGGGAGCTCGGGCTGCTGGATCGATCCTCGGCGCCTGGATCGATCCCGCATCGCACCTCGGAGCGGCGGGTGCAGGTGATCGCGGCGCTCAGGCGGCTTAGGTTCACCGGCCCGGAGATCGCCGAGGTGCTGGGCATGGCTCCGTCGACGGTGTCGGCGATCCTGGCCAGGATCGGGATGGGCACCGCCCCGCAGTCGAGGATGAGCTTGCGCGCCTGGATGCGACGGTCTCGGCTGCGTTTGGGCAATCTGTAGACCACGACCGGGCGCGCGTCGCCGATCCCCAAGGGATCGGAGGCGGGAGAGCGTCGAGCCCCGTCGTGTAGTTGCCCGCCCCAGCCCGGTGCAGCAGCCGGACAATGCCGGTCCCTCACGTGCAGATCGTCTTCGACGACCACCATCCGGACCGCGATGCACGATGTTGGCAGAGGCGGGGGTGTGCCTGGTCAGTGCGGGAAGCGCGCACGAACCCCGAACGAAATTAGCACTCGTCAGCAAGCAGTCGCCGCGGGCGTGGCGCCCCGCGGAGCCGGCGGCCAGCCTCGATGAGCTCGTTCACCGCCTCGTGTCCGATGACGGCAAAACCGCCGAAGCGGTCACCACCCCTGCACTGCCGCTAAAGGCGTAATCCGGTGGCGCACGTCCTGTCATCCGACACCTGCTCTGCCTTCGTCACGAGCATCTCGGTCGCGACGCCGACTTCCCTGCTGCGCGCAAAACAGACCGCTTTCGTCGCTCGCGACGTCCTGCGAGATCGTGAGCGCTCCTGGGACGACTCAGGCGTGGACGCTGGTCTTCTCGCGCGCGCCACCGCTATGCGCGCTCTTGCCGAACTCCGCGCGCGAGCTTGATCGTGAAGCGCTTTACGCCGCCGCGCAATCTGCTCTCGCAGCTCCCGATCGCGTGGTCAACCTCGGGGTTGGGGTGCGGGCGTCAGCCTTGAGCGCCCTGGCCGAGCGGCGCCACCGCTCCCGTGGCGACAGATCGGATGCGCGGTCTTGAACGTACTTGCGGCGTTTTCAGTCGCAGCGAGATCCGCTGCTGCTCCTGGATCTGCCGAAACCGTCAGCGGCTTGACGTCGCGCGTCGCAGGCCGAGTCCCAATCCCACGAGGACCAGGCCGGTCACCACCACCGCGCTCAGGTTCATTCCCGTCATCGGCAGCGTCTGGGCCTGCGCCGGCTGGTCGGGGGGCGGTGATGTTGGGGTGGAGGCACTCGGCGTTGAGGTCGAGCCCGAGCCCGACTGGGTGCTCGACCCCGAGGCCGGTGAGGAACTCGAGCCGGAGGCGGGCGAGGAGGTCGAGCCCGGCGACGGCGCGGGAGTCGAGCCGGAGGTGTGGGACGTGCTGGAGGCGAGCACGACGATAGTCCCGTGCATGAACGGGTGCACGGTGCAGAAGTAGGAAAACGTTCCGGCCTGTGTGAACGTGTGCGATCCGCTCTGGCCTTTGTGCAGGATCCCTGTGTCGAAGGTGCCGTTGCGGGCAGTCGCCGAGTGTGGGCTGGGTCCATCGTTGCTCCAGGTGACTGTGTCTCCCACGTGAATGGTCGTTGTGCCCGGGGCGAAATGAAAGTCGGCGATTGTGACGCCTGGATCGGCCCCGCGCTGAGCGCTCGGGTTCGGTGCACGGCCGGCCGCGGTGTAGCGTCAGCGCCGGCAGGTGACATCGCCGCCGGTCGCCGGCCGGCCGGCCGGTGTCGGGTCCTTTCCGCGCTGTCTACCCGGCTGCCCGTAGTCGAGCTCGGCCACGGGTGCGGGGCGACCTTGTGGGGGCTCTGGCCGCCGACGAGCTGGGCGCCGTTGTGCCCGCGGTGCTGCTTGGACGCGACGCTGACCACCACCGCCACCTGCTCAACGGCTGCTGCGCTGTAGAGCTGTACCCCCACGCGACGGGGGCCCGGAAAGGCGAACACGGTTGTGATCTGAGCAGCCGGCCCGCTGTCTAAGGAGTATGCGCCCCCGCCGGTCAGATCCCACCGGTAGTCAGTGACGTCTGCGCTGGCGCCCGTCACGATCAGCGTAACCGGTTCGCCCGCTACAGGCGACGCAGGCGAGACGATCACCCCGAGCCCAGAAGCGGGCGGGCCGGACGCCGGAGCGCTCGCCGGCTGAGACCCGCCGGGGGTCGCTGCGCTCGCCGACTGAGACCCGTCGGCTGCCGGTGCGCTCCCCGGCCGAGACCTGCTGGCGTCAGCGCTACCGATCATCAGGCTGACTCCGGTGCTGCGCGCGCGCGCCGAGCTGGGAGTGCTCTGCGCATGAGGCGAGAGCGGCAGCGCCAACGCCGAGGCTGCCACCAGGGCCGGGAACGCCTTCGCACCGAGCATCGGAAAGATCAGACGCCGGGGATAGCGGAACCTTCCCCGCGGCCACTGACCGCGAACGCACCGCGGGCGCTTTCGGGCAAGCCTTGCGGGGCCGCCGAAAGCACGATCCGCTAGACGCGCATCGGCGGCCTTCCCACCCACAGCTCAAAGCGGGCTTCAAACAGTTCCTGCCGACTCCCACACCGGCCTGCAGCGCAGAGCTCAACCGCTTCTTCACGGAGTGGTTGGACACCGTCTACCCGCCCGGCGGCGGGGCGAACAGGCCGCAGATCACCGCCCGGACTCGAGGGAGCCTGATTCCACTGCGGCGCCCCGGAAAGGTTGATCCAGACCGATAACGCTCCTTCGCAGCTCTCGTTGGTCCGCAAGCGGCAGCCGGCGGCATGTCGCCAGCACCGAGATTGTGGCTGCGTCCGTGAGCGAGCGCAAATAGCATGCCAGCTTCTCGATTCGCCTCATACAGGGTGAGGCCGCGGGTCACGTTGTGGGTGCGATGACGCGCGCGAGGGTGTGAAGGATCGCAGGGGGTGGGTTGACGGCCTTTGGGTTCGCGGATGCCGGTGTTCCTGAGCACGACCATCGTCGCGTTCAGCTTCGGCAGGTACTGGAGTTCGGTGTGGTAACCGGGGATCGAGCCTTCGTGCCCGAGCCAGCCGTGGTCCCGCCGGACGCGGGGTTCGAGAGTAAGCGGTCGTGCTGCGTCGAGGGCTTGAGCAAAGCGCAGGTCCCAACTGTGCGGACTCAGCGGTGCAGGTCTGAGACCGTGGATACCGCCTGCGCGGCGGCGGCAAAGCTCGGGTCTAGTTCGTGGCGTCGAGCACGTTGCGCTCCGGAGCCTTGCACCGTGTTACCGCGCCAGAACGGGCCGGGCGAATTGATGTGCCCAGGTGCGGGTCGACGAGCTGTCGTGCCGCTCGGCTCCAGCCGGACAACAGGCCAGCTGCGGAGCCGGGGGTCGGGAAGGTCATGCTCGATAGGGCGTCCTTTTCCTCAACATGCTGAGGCGTTCAGGATCGACCGGAGCGACTGGCGCCTTGTCATACACGACTTTCCTCGCCATCAGTGCCACGATCGTGGCGCTCGTCCTCAGCGGGTGCGGTGGATCGAGCAGTAGCAGCACATCCTCCACGGCGCCCGCGATTTCCTCGACTGGCGCCAATCCGGTGCAGCGAGAGAATTCGCGCCCGGGCACCCCTGGCTGGGAGATCCCAGCCGACGCGGGGACGGTGATCACTGGTTACGCTTCGGAGACCAGCGTCGCCCCGGGGCAAAGCTTTCACCTCCACGTGGCCACACCGCCGGGCTCGCACTATCGGGTGCTCGTGTACCGGCTGGGGTGGTACCGGGGGATCGGGGGGCGCTTAGTCATGTGCGTGCCTGGTTGCCGCTCGAGCCACGCAGCGATTGAACAGCCCCCGCCAACCACACCCGGCTCCGTCACCGGGCTGTTGCGGGCCCCCTGGCTGGTGACCGATCGAGTCGAGATCCCGCCTGACGCGGTCTCCGGCTACTACGAGGCCAAGCTCGAGATCGTTGGTGGCGCGTACGCCGGCGCCGTGGGGAGCGTTCCGCTGATTGTGCGCCAGAGCCCGGCGGCTCCAGCGTCCGCGGTGTTGGTCCAGGTGCCGGTCAATACGTGGGAGGCCTACAACCCTTGGGGCGGCAAGAGCCTCTACCAGTTCGGCACCAGCAGGCACGCCTTCGAGGTGTCGTTCGATCGGCCCTTCGACCAGCAGGAGTTCCACAGGATGGGCACGGAGCTCGAGCTGCCCTGGGTCCGCTTCCTGGAGCGCAACGGTATCGACGTTTCCTACCAGACCGACGTCGACACCGACCGGAACCCCGGATCGCTGCTGTATCACCGTTTGGTGTTCGCGATCGGCCACGACGAGTACTGGACGCAGCGAATGCGCGGCGCCTTCAACCGGGCGCTGGCGCTGTCGACGAACCTGATGTTCGGCTCCAACAGCGACGAGTGGCGGATGCGCTACGCCGCCGGACGGCGAACGATCGTGGAGTGGCGGGATCCTTCGATCGATCCGATCCACAACTGGCGCCTCGACAACGGGTTCTTCAGGACGTTCGGCGAGCCCGAGTGCAAGCTGATGGGAGTCGAGCACCAGTGGGCCGCGCAGCGCAATCTGACCGCGCCGCCCACCTCGTACACGGTCGTGGGGCCGACCAGCGATCCATGGCTGGCGGCTGCCGGTTTGGCGCCGGGGGATGTGATCCCGGGGGTCGTCGGCTACGAGTGGGACTCGTTTACCCCTGGCTGCTTTGCGGGTCGGGTGGTGCCGCTGATGACCGCCCTCATCCCTGGATCCGATGGCGTCTCCCGCAGCGCAGACATGGTCCGGGCAACGGCGCCGAGCGGAGGCCGCGTGTTCGCGATGGGCACGATGGAGCTGGCTTGGGCGCTCGATGACCTGGACGGGCGCTCCCCCAACCCGCAGGTGGTCGCGTTCGTCGAAGCAGCCCTTCGCGATCTGACTCGTCCCGCCCCTCCGACCGCTTTGATAATCCGGCGCCGCGCGACGGGATTGATCGTCTCGGCGCGCCTGAGTGCCCCAGACCCGCGCATCGTCCGGGTGATCGTACGCCCGGTGACGGGCGGCCGCGGGTGCGCGGACAGCCTCCGGTTGGTGTGCCGACTACCGCTCCCGCGCGGCACCACCCGCTATGCCGCTGTTGCAATTGACCAGTGGGGGGCATCACAGCCGCTGACCGTCATGTGCAGACGGAAACGATCTACTTACTCGTCACGGCAGCTAGTTTGCGCTAACCCGGAGTAGACGCGACAGTCGACCACGGTCGGGCTCCATTTTTCGGGCAACCGTAGACGTCGTCGTGAGGGATGCGGCCTTGGGTGGGGCGGCCGGTTGTGGGCACGGTCGGTGTTGTAGGAGATGAGGAGGTATTCGTCGAGGTCGCGCCTGAGGGCGGTGAGCTTGGGGACCAGTGAGCGGGCGAAGCTGGGTCGCCCGGACTCATCGAGGATGGTGAGCTGCACGCGCTCGACGCAGCCGTTGCTGGTGGGGCGGCCCGCTTGATCCGTTGCCGGCGGCCGCAAGCCGCGTGGGCGATCTTCGCGAAGTCCTTGTTCATGAACACCGAGCCGTGTCGGTGCTCACCGTCTGCAACTTCCAGCCGACCAGCGCGCTCGTGAGCGGGGCGGTGAAGGAGCGTTTGGCATTGCGCCCTGAGGTGTGCAGCTCGGCCCAGGGTGAGGAGGGGCTAACGTGACCAACCCTTAACTGCCTGGTTTTGGGCTGGCCTTGACGCGCGCCCAGGGTTGGAGGTGCTTATTTGAGTAGCTGATCCAACATAAGCTCGTCGTCGCCAGCGGGTGTGAGTCCCGTCCGTGGACTGCGTGCCGGGAGGGCGTCGGATGCGGCCGTAGTACCGCTTGAGCCGGACGGACAACAGAACCGCCGGTGAGAGAAGGGCCGCTGCTTCGTTCATGCGTCGCGCACAGAGAAGGGCTCGTGAGTGCCCAGGTTGGCTAAGACCAGGTCATAGACCGGGCGCGAGAAGGCTGTACAGCCAAGCGTGCCATCTCAACTTCCGCTCGTCACTTATGGCCATTTGCCGGCAGTTTGTTCATCGACACTTCTAGGGCCGCGGGACCCGGCAGCGAGGTATGCGGTCCCGAAGAACAATTCGGTCCAGGACAGATCGGCCAGCGTGTCCTGCATGGCTGCGCGAATCGCCTCCCACGGACGGCGCATGATCCACTCATCTATGGAGGCGAAAGGCCGCACGATTGCGGTTCCGAGGTGCGCTAGCCACCGAGGCGTGTTGTTGGGAACCTTGAGATCCAGCACGACCCAACGCCCACCAGCGGAGAGGGCCGCGGCGCCGTGGGCGATGACCTCTGCGCACTCGGGCACCTGCGACAGGGCGTAAGTGGACAGGATCGCGTCGGCCTCGGTTGGGAACTCGAAGCCGGCCGCGTCGGCTTGCACGAGGCTGATATTGCTCCAGCCGTTCGTCTCTATCCGATCCTGGGCCTGGGCGAGCATCGCGTCGGTCAGATCGAGGCCGACGATCCGGCCGTCGGGACCGATCACCTCCTCGATCAATGGGAAGTTAAGTCCCGTGCCGCATGCGATCTCGATCACGCTGTCACCCGGGCGAAGGCCGAGTGCTTGTACGGCCCGGAGGCGTTGTGCCCGCTGGGGGTAGCCGGGCGCGGGGTAGAACCGGGAGGTGATGTCGTAGTGCTTCGCCTTCTTGCGGTACGTCTCGATCAGGTGCTCTCGCGTACGGTCGATCTGGCTCATGGGTGTGCTCCTCGGCGCGGTAGAACCGCACGCCATCCCATCTAGTAATCCGCGCCTCCCGGCCTAGCGGACTCGACCGCGGCCTTGATCGCCGCCATCTCGCGATCGCTTACGCGCTGAATCCTGCCTTTGAGAACGCGGCTGGGGACCGCGCGCATGATGCCCGCGAGGTCGACCTCAATCCACATCTTGGCGTCGGTCTGCATACCGTCCATCGGCTCGAGTTGCATTCCCCAGCGCGCCGCGGAAGTACCCATTGGTCCGGCGAACGCCAAGTACCGGGGCGCCTCGACAGCGGTCACCTTCTGGCTCCGGCCGCGAGTCGACCAGAATATCCCCTTCGCCCGCTGCTCCAGTCGCGAGCCGGGCTGAAGCGGCGCTCCTCCGCGAACCTGACATTCGAGAACCGTTGGCGCCCACTCCGGCCAGCGTCTAACGTCACAGACATACGCCCACACCTCCGCGACGCTGCTGGCGATTGTTATGCGGCTCTCGGTTCTGAGCGTCATCGGGCGGAGTTTGTGTTGATCACTTTCCGGTCGCGTAAGGTCGCCGGTGACGCTACATCCTGATTGAGACGCCAGCAAGTGCGCTCAGATGGCGGGAGGATCACGCGAAACTTGCCGCCCAGGCTCTTGCACGTGGGAGGCAACGTGAGCCACACCTGCGAGGCCACGTAAAGCCGAATCCCTGCCATGCATGCGCGACACGACCTGACCGGTGAAACGGTCACCGTTGTACAGCGTCGAGTTGTTCGCGCCGAATCAGCACATCCCATCGTCGATCGCCGCGCCCGAGTCGATGCGGACGTAATCCAAGGCTCCCTCAGGATCAATAAGCAGCGACCGGTAACTCTCCTTCATTGCGACGTAGTCGATGCTGCGCCAATCGAACCCGCACCTTGCCGCTCGTATCAGCACCGGGTAAAGCAGGAGGTGGTAGACCATTGCGGCTTCGAGGGGCCACTGTCGTCACGCGCGGCGGCCTGTAAACGGCCACATCTGATAGCTCATAAGAGGTCCTCCGTCTGCGGGATTCGCGCTCTCAAGCTGCATCCTCGTCTCTCAGATCTTTGGTCCGTTCTGCGATTAGTCCGACGGCTGAGAGGGTGTTCGCAAGGAATTCCTCGTCGCTTTGAGCCGTCTCGAGCGCTCGGGCTAAAGCGTCGGCCTCATCCTCTGTGATGGGCAGAGCCGTCTGCTCGCGGATAGTCCGGACAAGCGACGCTCGGTCGATCTCGATCTTGGGCATGGCGCGATCCTTAGCCCTTGACGATGTGCCAGATCGAGCCGAACGTCTTCAGCTCATCACCGGTGGCCTTCTTCTTGTTACCGGACATGAGGTCAGGCGTGAAGTAGTACAGCGGCCTTCCGCCCAGCGTCAGCTGGCGCGTGCCGTGGTTGCGGAAGGTCCCAAGCTTGCCCTTGATGCCCGTCTGCGCGTGGAGTCCCTTGGACGACTTGACTGACACCGGTGGCCAGAACGCCCAGCAATTCGTGCTCGCCTTGCGGGTCTTCTTGCATATGAGGTGGTGCGTGGTCTCTCCCTGGAAGGTGTAGACGGCATACCCGGCCGGACCGACCGCGATCGCCTCGGTCTTGTTGACGGCGCGCGCCCTGAACTTCTTTGTCGGCGTGTTCGTGACGTGAACGTTCTTCGCGACCCGCAGCGTGAACGACTTCGCCAGCGCAGTGGCGGCAAACGCGGCCAGCGCAAGGGCCGCGAGAGAAACGAGAACCGGTACGGCTGACCGCCCTAGGCGGCGAGAGGGGTCGGATTTCAGCGGACGAGGCATGGGGCTCCCTTCAGGCGTTTGATACTCCCACCATTGAGACGCCGCCTGGCGCTAACTCTTCCCGGAGGGAAGAATGATCGCCCTGTCGTCTGCGCGCTGGGGGATGGAAACCGCGGGCGGGACTCGACCAAGGTCCAATTGAAACTAAGACCAGTGCGGCGGCATCGTGGGGCCTCACAAGGCAATCCCAATAGGAGGATCCCGAGATGTACTTCCGCTACACGAAAGTCCTGACCGCGCTCGCCGCCGCGGGTGCTATCGCCGTGCCGGCCGTCGCGCAGGCACGCGGCGGCAGCGATGATCCGCCCAACCATGAGCAGCGTGAGCACCAGGTGCACCACCAGCGACGGCACGACCGCTTCGACAACGATCGCCGCGAGCGCCGCCACGATCGCGTCGATAACGATCGCCGCGATAGACGCGGCCGCGACGACGGTCCCAACCACCGCTAGCGCATGGCGGCGGCATCGTCAACCGATGCCGCCGCTCGCTTGCGTCGACGGGTTAGTCGGAGATCAGGTGGCGCTGCGCCCAGAGGGCCGCCTGGGTGCGATCACTCACCCCGAGCTGTGAGAACACGCTGGTGAGGTGAGCCTTCACCGTCTTCTCACTGATCTCCAGCTCGCGCGCGATCAGCTTGTTGGGCAAACCGCGCGCCACGAGCCTGAGCACTTCGAGCTCGCGTGGGCTCAGAGTGGGTTCGGGTTGCGGCCGCGCGCGTTCTGCCAGCATTTCTCGAGCCGCACGGGGTGCGAGCGGTGCGTCCCCGGCGGCTGCCGCCAGAACCCCCCGGATGATCTCTTCGTGCTCTGCGTCTTTGAGTAGGTAGCCAACTGCGCCGGCGTCCAATGCGGCGAGGATTCGCCTGCGGTCTGAGAACGTGGTCAGAATTACGACCCGGGCCTCGCACCCGGCTGTCGTGAGGGCTTGGGTTGCTTCGATTCCGTTTTGACCCGGCATCTCGAGGTCCATAAGCACCACGTCGGGCGACTGCTGAAGTGCTGCTGTGACCGCCTCGCCGCCGTTGGATGCGGTTGCCACCACGCTGATCTCGTCGGCGCTGTCCAGCAGCTGCGCGAGAGCTCGTCGGACGACGGGGTGATCGTCGGCGATGACGATGCGGATCATGGCGACGGCATCACGACGGCGATTGACGTACCGCGTCCAGGGAATGAGTCGATTTCGAGCTCGCCGCCGGCGTGGTCGACTAAGTCCCGCATCAGGCGCAGGCCGAAGTGTCCCGCGGGCTCCACGCCGCCGATCTCGCTCCGCGAGAAGCCACGTCCGTTGTCTTCAACCAATAGGCGCGAGTCATTCGATCCGGGCACGAGCGCAATGCGCACCTCGGAGGCGTCGCCGTGGGTACGGGAGTTTCGGATTGCCTCCTGCGCTACGCGGTAGAAAAGCGCTTCTGTGTGATCGGTCAGGTGTGCGTCCTCGGGCACGTCGACGATGACCGCAACACCAGCCGCGCGCAGAGGCGCGACGAGATCGCTGAGCGCCGCCGGCAGACCAGATTTCTGGAGCGCGGGCGGGTAGATGTCGACGAGCAGTGTTCGCAGCTCGCGGATCGTCTCGCGGGTTTCGGCGGCGGCCTCGGATACCGCGGCACGCAGACCGTGGTCTTGATCTCGGCTGGAGGTGCCGTTGCGGCCGGCCGCTGCGGCCAGCGCCAGTGACACTCCAGCTAGCCGCTGCACCGCTCCGTCGTGTAGGTCGGCCGCTATCCGGCGGCGCTCGAGGTCCGAGGCGTCGATCGCCCGGCGTAATAGCTCTTCACGCTCTTGCTGGCGGCGTCGCAATCGCCGCGTCAGCGAGTAGGCGAGCGGCAGCTGGATCAGGTATAGGACGGCGAGCGCGCCGGCGAGCGCGGGCAACAGGCCCTGCCATTGGCGTTGGCTGCTCGCCGAGATCGTGCTGGAGCGCTCGTAGTCCTCGTACAACAACCGTGTTCCGTCCGAGGCTCGAACGCCGACGTAAACCTCGACCAGCTTCCTAAAGCCGCGTTCGCTTCGGTTTTCGGGGCGAGTCAGGTCGCTGGCGTCGGCCGCAATACCGCCGTGGCGCAGAACCTTGAACTCATGCGTGCCGAGTGGGAAACGGGCGCCGATCAGCGGGGTCGCGTCCGAGTAGACGATCCTCCCGCGCGCGTCCCAGATCTTTACCCGCACGATCGGGGTGCCGCGAAGGATCCGGCGGTGAACGGTTTGATCCAGGCGGGCCAGCGCCAGCTGGTCGCCGGCCAGCAGCCGTGGCGTGAGCAGCGGCTCGACGATGCCGCGGCCTGCCAGGGCCGTCAACTCCTTGGCCTGGCGGATGGCGCTAGCGGTCGCGGATTGCCTGATCAATACGAATCCGACGACGCCGATCAGCACCATCGCCAGCAGACCGGTAAGGGCGAACCGCGCGAACATGCGGGCGAACGAGGAATCTCGCGCGCGCGTTGGTTCGGAGCGCCTTCGCTGTCGCCGCCTGGGTGGTATCACTTCCGGCTTGGCCATCAGGTGTGGTTGATCCGCGGGATCGTCGTATCCCTAACGAACTTGACCCCAGTCGCCTCTGAAGCTTCCCTAGCGTCGAGCCGCGGCGCGGATCGCTTCTAGAAACGTATGCGGGTCCTCGTCCTTGAGGATCGTGGTGCCGAGCCGGCGGCTCGCGCTTCGCGCCAGAGCTCACGTGCCTGAGAACGCCACCACTACGGGCGCCGCCTTGCTCCTGCAAATCTCGCGGGTAGCCTCTACGCCATTGATGCCGGCACGCCAAGCCTCGTCGGATCCGTTTCCAGCGGCGCCGCAGCGATCGAAGGCGTTACGCACCTACAACCACCGTCGTAATCATGGACCTCGGCATCGGTGAGGTCTTCGTGACTTCTGCCTGACCGCTCGGTTTGGTGGAGTCGAGTTGCCCAACTCCAGCATCGTGGGCGGATGAGGAGTCAGGGACCTGGCGCCTGGGGCCGCGCCCAACGGCGGCAAGCTGAGCCTTTCGTGCTTTCGACGCGTACACGGCGAGCATCTTGGCTGACCACAGGTCCAGCAGGCAACGAGACTTCTGTCTTAAGCGACAGCGGTCGGACACCGGGACCAGGAAGCCGCTGGGGGCGCGACGGCGGATCCACGCCCGGCTGTCGCACAGAGCGCTCCCACGAGATCCTTATCGTGTCTCGACATGAGCTCGGATACCGCACAAGAGACTGCGCGCGCGAACGCGGGGCAACGTCGAACCGCTCTGATGTCGGTGTTTGCGGCCGCGGCGCTTGTCGTCCTGAAGCTCGGGACCGGACTCGTGTCCGGAAGCCTCGGTCTGGTCTCCGCCGGTATCGAGTCAAGCGGCGACATCGTGGCCGCTGTGCTGACGCTGGTCGCAGTCCGGCTGAGCGGGCGCCCGGCTGACGCCAACCACCCCTACGGCCACCGGCGTGCTGAGAACCTGGCGGCGCTGGGTGAGGCGGCGATCCTCACCGGGGGCGGCATCGTCGTGGTCGTGGAGGCGATCGGCCGGCTGACCGGTGGCGGCGCGCCATTCGAAACCCACTGGTACGTGTTCGCGGTGATCGTGATCGCCCTCGGAGTTGATGTCAGCCGCGTGCTGGTCTCCCTGCGTGGTGCGGACCGCTACAAGTCGGCGGCGCTGCGCTCAAACGCGGTTCACTTCGCAGGAGACATGGCTGGTTCTGTGGCTGTGCTCGTGGGCCTGATCGCCGTGAGCGCGGGCTTTCACCAGGGGGATGCGATCGCCGCGCTGCTCGTCGCCGTAATCATCTTCACTGCCGCGGGACGTCTGATCTTCGAAAACGCGCGCGTGCTGATGGACACCACGCCAGCCGAAGCGCACGCACGCGTGTTTACGGCGATTACCGACTTGGGCGATGACATTGACCTTCGCAGGCTGCGCGTTCGCGAGTCGGGCGGCCACTATTTCGCCGACGCCGTCGTCGCGGTTCCGCCAGCTCAGGCCGCTGTAGAAGGGCAGGAGATTATCGATGAGATCGAATCGGCGGTGCGTAGGTCGTTGCCGGAAAGCGAGGTCGTCGTGCACCTCGAGCCTCGCCGGGAGGGCCTGAGCCTGCGCGACCGCGCGCTCTCCGCTGCGCTCGCGCAACCGCTTGTCCGCGACGTGCACGACATCGCCATATACCGCCACGACGGCCGCGTCAGCGTGTCGCTGCACCTCAAGATGAACCCCGACGTCCCGCTCGCCGACGCTCACGAGGTGGCTGAACGCGTTGAGGCCGCCCTGCGGGCAGAGCCCGGCGTCGAGGACGTCCACACTCACCTGGAGCCATTGGAGCTGCCTTTACGAGCGCAGGATGAGACGCCTACCGACGATGCGCAACGCGAGCGGATCACCCAGCTGGTACTTCGACGAACTGGTCGTCTACCGCGCGAACTCCGGCTGCTGCACACCGATACCGGACTGGTCGTATTTGTCTCGGTGGCCACCGGCGCCGACAGCCCGCTGCGGACCGCCCACGAGCTCGCGAGCCGCCTGGAGGACGACATTCGTGAGGCGCAGCCGCACATGACCGACGTGGTCGTACACACCCAGCCCTAGCGTCCCGGGCAAGCCCGTCGCTTTGTCTACGCGTCGAAAACCAAGCCGGCCACACGGCGTCCTATTAAGCAGTCGGCGATGACCGAATCGGAAGGACACCAGCATCCGCTCCCAAAAGCCCGGTCCGCGTTCTAATCGTGGCGCATCAAACCGCAGACCGCCCACACCTCCTCGAAGCCGTCGCTCGTCGAGCCGACCAACACCCATGCCTATTCACCCTGCTTGTACCGGCGCGCCCGCACGGTGTTCAGCGGGTGATTGACCCCCGAGGACCACGGTAGAGCCGAGGCGGGCACGCTTGGCGGCCACACTGCCGGCGCTATCGAGGGCGGCTGGACAGGAGGTCGTCGGGATCGTTGGTTCGCACGACCCCCTCGCTGCGATCCAGGATGTCCTCAACCTGCTCGACTTCGACGAGGTCATCATCTCCATGCTTCTCGCCTCGCCTATCGAGGTGGCTGCATCTGGACCTACCGCGGAGGGTCCGCGCGCAGGATTCCGGTCAGTGAACTGATCGAGACCGAGCACCACGACATCGAGCTGCCCGCGGCTTGATCGCGCGACACGCCGTGGGCAGCACCCGGGACCGGGTCGCTGTGCCCGCGCCGATGTACAACGCGTCTCAGCATGGCTCAGCCAAGCATGCCCCGGCGGAGGGGCTCAGCTCGGCCGCCGCACCCACGCTAGTTATCACCTCTGAGCTCGAGGCCCGGGACGGTGGGTGCACGCCGCGTAAGGCTGGGCGCAGACGCGGTGGCCACCGGGCCCGCGGACCGGATGATGCACGACGGGCTTCTCACGCTTGGCAACGTATGACGCGAGCTGGCGCTCGAACTCGGGCCACCAGCTAGGGTCGCTACCTCCACCGCCGTGGTGCGGAGCGTCCGGCCGGCGCCGTCCCGGTCCGCCCTCGCCGTCGTCGGGACGGGGTCCTGCCCCGTTTCCACCGCCGTCGACTTCTTGCGTCCATATATGGAGAGTGGCGGCGATCAGGCCGATGCTCACGACGATCACCGCTACGCCTAGGAACACTATCCAGCCTGGGGCGAGCATCGCATCAAAGGCGGTTATAAGCCAGGCGCACGCGAACGCGAACGTCGCGATCATCGCTCGCGCGAGCGACGACACCCTTGGACTCGAGACAGCGGCCGCCAGCACCAGCAAGATCACGACATCGGCGAATACGCTCAACAGACCGATCGAAGAGGTCATGGCTGCCGCTCCGCCTCCAGCCCCGCACGCCAACCGTCGCTCGTAAGGGCGCGAAAGTCCTCTTCGTGCCGTGCCCACCATTCGTGGGGCAGGTCCTCTGCGTCGGCGCCAGGCCCCGATCGCGGGCCGTCGCTTTGGTGACGAGTCTCCGGACGGCACATGGCCCTCATGCATCCTCCCCTCGTGCTTGCAGGTGTCTGTCGAGCCGCCACTGTCGCGCGGTCCTGGTCTGGACCAGAGGCTGGCGACCGTCCGGTCACTCACGATGCCGCCGGTGCCGAAACCTTCCCGGGACGCGCCCGTAGGTCCCCAACCAGCGTCCGCCTAGGCGACCGCGCACTCAGCGGGATTCGCACCGGGGCCCGATGGACGCAGGAGCCCGCGACAACAGGCCTGCCCACCAGGTCCCCGGAGTCAGCATGCCGACGGAACCGACGCGCGTTGCGCGCCCTCTGCGCACCTGGTCTCTCCCGCACAGACCGACTGTGATGCCCTCCATGTCCGCTCGCACCTCACCGCACAACAGTGATTTGTTTCCTGCGATCAGCTGCGGCCAATGTTGCAAACGTGTACGCGGGTCAGGCGCGGCGTCCCGTCTTCTCTGCGACGAAAGCGAGCTTGCGCACACGACCGGCTCGCAACCAGTCGCTCCAGAGCCGGTGGGCAGCCAGCAGTTCCTCCAGTGCCCTGGGCCCAATCCGTCCAGCGATCTCGACGGCATCCGCGGCGAACTCGTTGATCAGCGATTCCGCCATGGCGCGGTGGGGTTGACTACAGTCCTCCTGCCAGCGGACGACAAGCCCAGCTCGCTCGAGGCAACTGAGCATCTCGTGCAGCGGAGTGAGCCACACCGTATCGGCATCGGGCATTCGGTCCCGCTCTGTGTCGGTGAGCGGCAGGCCCTCTTCCATGGTGAAGGCAAACCGGCCGCCGGTGATGAGTGCGCGGCATATCTCCTCAACCAGCACCGCCTTATTGGGGAAGGCGAGCATCGTCTCGAGGAGGAGGGCTACCTCGAACGGGCCCGGCGGAACCGGGGGAACCGTCGCTACCTCGAAGCGGCAGGGAAGACCGCGGGCCCGCTCGCGGGCGATCTCGATCGCGCTGGAGCTGTAATCGACGCCCAGATACGAGCAGCCCAGCTGCCGAGTGATGAACCGTCCCGGCCCGGCAACTCCGCAACACAGGTCCAGCACGGAGACCCCCGCGGCGATGCCGGCGTGACGCGCCAGCGCCAAGATTTCTGAACCACGCATGAAGCTCTCCTGCTCGACGTACTCGCCAGGCGGATACGCCGACACCCGCGCTCGCTGGAGCGCCAGCGCGAACGGAGCCCGCTCGTCCTGCTTCACGCTTGCGCGGCGCCCGTGGCGCGCGACGGTTGCATCAGCAGGTCGTCCACACCGCTCAGGATGTCAAGCCGACGGGGGAAGGCTTGGCCCGCGCGGGCGTCATGAGGGGCATGAGGCCCACCAAGGCGGCAGCAGCCGCGGCGGTCACCGCCCGTCGTCCGTCGCGACGACGCCACTTCTGAGGAGCGACGCGATGCGAACGGCTCAGACGGCCCCGATGACCGCCCTCCTCGCCCAGGTGCTGCTGATCGCCGGCCTCGCGGTCACCGTCAGCCTGACCGGTGCCGGCCTCAGCCCCGGCGCCTGGGTCGTCGGACTGACCTCTGGAGTGATCACGAGTTCGGGGCTTGCGCGCGGACTCTCCTACTACCGTCCCGACCGGCTGGGCCCGGCCGACTGGGTGACCCTCACGCGGGCCACGTTCGCCGTCGGTGTCGCGGCGCTCGTGGCCGACTCGTTCGGCGAGCCTGGACCCGTGACGCTGCTGGTGTCACTCGCGACGGTTGCACTCGTGCTGGACGCGGTCGACGGATGGGTCGCGCGGCGCACGCGAACGGCGGGGATGTTCGGCGCGCGCCTTGACGCCGAGGTCGACGCGTTCCTGATTCTCGTCCTGAGCGTCTATGTCGCGCGCTCGTTCGGCGCCTGGGTGCTCGCGATCGGCGTGGCGCGGTACGCATTTCTCGCCGCCGGCTGGCCGCTGCCATGGATGCGCGAGCCGCTACCGGCGCGCTACTGGCGCAAGGTCGTCGCTGCGACGCAGGCGATCGTGCTCACCGTCGCCGCCGCGGGAGTCCCGTCGCCGGGCGTGATGAAGGGCGCGCTCGTCGTCGCCCTCGCGCTGCTTGCCGAGTCTTTCGGCCGCGACGTGTGGTGGCTTAGGGGCAACCGGCTGCATCCGCGACTCGTAAAGCGACCGGAACAAGCACCCGGTCACAAAGCAGACCCTCCCGCCGGCCACGGACGAGCCCGGCAGACCATTGCAGCCGTGCTGACGATCCTCGCGGCTGTGCTCGTGTGGGTCGCGCTCGTTGCACCGGACCAGCCGAGATATCTGACGCTGAACGCGTTCTTCCGGGTCCCGCTCGAACTGCTCGTCCTGATCGCACTGGCCGTCGTGTTGCCCGCCATGGGTCGAAGGATCCTGGCTGTGTCCGCCGGTGTTCTCCTCACTCTGGTGGTCGTCCTGAAGGCCATCAACTACGAGATCTTCACGACCTTCGACCGGCCGTTTGACCCGATTGGCGACACGAGCCAGCTTGGAAACGGGATCGAGACGCTGCGCTCCATCATCGGTCCCACCGAGACGAAGCTGGTCGAGGTCGGGGCGGTGGTCGGCGTCGTCGTTGGAGTCATCGTTCTGATCGTTGCGATGCTCCGGCTGACCCGGGTCGCGGCCGAGAACCGCCGCTGGGCCCTCCGGGCCGTCGCGGGGCTCGGCGCCATCTGGGCGCTGTGCTGGATGTTCGGCGCACAGCTCATCTCTCACACGCCGATCGCGTCAACCCTTTCCGCCGGCCTGCTCGTCGACGAGGTACACGCGGTGCAGGCCGACATCCACGACAGGGCGGTGTTCGCCAAGGAGATCAACCACGACTCCTTCCGCAACACTCCGACCAGCCGCCTGCTGACCGCTCTGCGTGGCAAGGACGTGCTGCTCGTGTTCGTGGAGGCCTACGGCCAGCTCGCGGTGCAAGGCGCTTCCTTCTCGCCAGAGGTCGACAATGCCCTGGCCGAGGGGAACAAGCGACTGGCGAGCGCCGGCTTCTCGGCTAGGAGCGGGTTTCTCACCTCGGCGACCTTCGGCGGCATCAGCTGGCTCGCGCACTCCAGCCTACAGTCAGGGCTGTGGGTCGACAGTCAGCTGCGCTACGACCAGCTGATGTCGGCGAAGCGCTTCACACTCGCCGACGCGTTCAAGCGAGCCGGCTGGAGGACCGTCGACGATGTGCCATCAAACGACCGCCCCTGGCCGCAGGGACAGCAGTACTACCACTGGGACAAGATCTACGACCGCTCCCAGGTCGGCTACCACGGCCCAAGCTTCACGTACGCCTCGATGCCGGACCAATACATCTTCTCGGCGCTCCAACGTCTCGAGCTCGGGAAACCTCACCGCCGTCCGCTGTTCGCCGAGGTAGACACGGTCTCGAGCCACATGCCCTGGAACCGCATCCCAGTCGAGGTCGGCTGGAATCAGGTCGGCAACGGCTCGATCTATAACCGCATTCCTGAGGTCCACGAGACCGGAGCGTTCTGGAGCGACCCGCCGCGCGTGCAGGCGGCCTATGGCAAATCGATCGTGTACGCGCTCAACACGCTGACCTCATTCGTGCAGCACTACGGCAAGAAGAACCTGGTGCTGATCGTCCTGGGTGACCATCAGCCGTTGCCGATCGTCAGCGGTCAGCATCCGAACCACGACGTACCAATCTCGATCATCGCCCACGACCCGAAGGTGCTCAACAGAATCGGAAGCTGGGGCTGGGGACCCGGCCTCCGACCCAACCCGCACGCCCCGGTCTGGCCGATGAGCGCTTTCCGCAACCGGTTCCTCACCGCCTTTGACTCCAAACCGGCGGCCGCCCGTTAGCTCGTCGCGACCTAGCATGCCTCCACCCGCCAATACGCTGGCCGAGCCACCGGGGGTTCGGAGTGCCGTCGTCGACGATGACGCGCCCAAGCATGTGCCCCCACAGGAGTGCTCTACACCGGCGCCCGGGGTCACAACCCATGCACGGCCCCAGCGGCTGCCCGGCCTCGACGGGCTCCGTGGCCTGGCGGCGGTGTACGTCGTGATCAACCACGTCTTCCTGCGCACGTTCCCCGGCTACCCGGTCGACCATGCGCCGTTCTGGGCCGGGTGGTTCATCTACGGGCGGTTCGCAGTCGTCGTTTTCATCGTGCTCTCGGGGTTCTCATTGGCCCTGTCACCGGCCCGCCATGGCTGGCGGCTGCACACGATCTCCGAGTACGCGCGACGACGTGCATGGCGGATCCTGCCCGCTTACTGGGCTGCCCTTGCGTTCAGCCTCGCAGTCGCATGGCTGATAGTCCCGCAACCGGGAAACGGGGTGCCGGACGCTAAATCGGTCGTCGTCTACGGCCTGCTGGTGCAGAACATCGTCGGTGCGCACAGCCCCAACGCGGCGTTCTGGTCAATGGCCGTTGAGGCGCAGCTGTACCTCCTGTTCCCGCTGTTGCTGCTGATCGTTCGCCGACGAGGCGGACTGATCATGGTCGTCGCGGTCACGCTCGTCGTGGCGGCGGTGGGACTCATCGGCCCGCACGTGGCGCGTCTGGACACGTTCGTGATTCAGTCTCCGCCTGATCTCGCTGCGCTGTTCGCGGTCGGCATCCTGACCGCTGGTATCGTCCGCGCGGGCAGCGCTCGCAGATCGTGGCCGTGGCACTGGCTAGCGCTCGCCGCGGTCGCGCCTGTGCTTGTCACGATCTGGTGGCAGGGTTCGGTGTGGACGCTTGACCACCTGTTCTGGGTTGATCTCGCGCTCGGACCGGCGATCGCGTGCCTGCTGGTCGGTCTGGCCATAGGCCGTCCGGCCCCCCTGATGCGCCTGCTTGACGCGCGTCCAGTCCACAGCCTCGGCGTGTCGTCCTACAGCTTGTATCTGACACACGCCCCGATCCTGATCGTCGTCTACGACCTGATCGTCGCCAGCCATGTCCGCCGCGGCGTTTCGGCGTTCCTCGTCACGGTCGCGCTGGTGCTGCCGCTGACGATCGTGTTCGCGCGGGTGTTCGCGTCGGTCTTCGAGATTCCGTTCACACAGCGTCGTGGCCCGGTCTGGGCCGTTCGGCCGCGCGACGCTCGAGCAGAGGGGACGCCGGGATGAGCCGGACGGTGTGGGCGTGGGGCCGCCTCGCCGGTTCGGTAGTTACGCTGGCCGTCCTCGTCTGGCGGCTGGGCACGGGCCCATTCCTCGACGGTATCCATTCCGTCCGCGGCGGTGCGCTCGCGGCGGCCGCGGGAATCGTGGTGCTGACAACGGTGTGCTGCGCCTGGAGATGGAAGACCGTGGCCGGCGGTCTCGGCGTCCACCTGTCGCTGCCCGCAGCGGTGGCGGCCTACTACCGCGCGCTGTTTCTCAACGTCACGGTGCCCGGCGGGATCGTTGGCGATGTCCACCGCGGGATCAGCCATGGTCGTGACGTGCGCGACGTCAACCGGGCATTGCGCGCCGTCGCCTGGGAGCGCTCCGCCGGGCAGGTCGTTCAGATCGTGCTGACGATCGTCGTTCTCCTTGTGCTGCCGTCACCCGTGCGCCCGTCGATGCCGTGGGTCGCGCTTGCAGTGGTCGGGGCGGTGCTCGCCATGGTGCTCGTGGTTAGAGCCCCGCTCGGAGGCGGCCCGTCTGCCTGGGCGCGACTTCGGGACGCGGCTGCCCGCGATATCCGCAACGGACTGCTCGCCGAGAGGGCATGGGTAGTAATCGCGTTGGCCTCGGGGCTGACCGTTGCGGGCCACACGATCACCTTCATACTTGCCGCGCGGACCGCCGGCATCACGGCACCACTGTCACAGATGCTGCCGATAGCGTTGCTGGTGATGATGGCGATGGTGCTGCCAAGCGCCGCCGGCTGGGGCCCGCGCGAGGGCGTGGCCGCGTGGGTGTTCGGCGCGGCCGGACTGGGAGCGCAAAGAGGGGTGGCCACAGCCGTGGTGTACGGCGTGATGGTGCTCGTCGCCAGCCTGCCGGGCGCTGCCGTACTCGTGCTGGCATGGTTTCGTCGCGCCCGGACTCCGGCGCGCGATGAACCGCCGCTCCGGGAGCGTGCCGTCCATGCCTGATCGTCCCTACATCCTGCTCAGCTGTGGAATGTCGATCGATGGCTATCTCGACAGCGCGACGCCACGGCGCCTCGAGCTGTCAAACAACGCTGACTTCGATCGCGTTGACGCGGTGCGCGCCTCGTGCGACGCGATCCTGATTGGTGCGGCCACCGTCCGCAACGACAACCCGCGATTGCTGGTGCGCTCGAAGAACCGCCGCGATGCACGGGCAGCTCGTGGGCTGCCGCCGTCACCGATCAAGGTCACCGTCACCGAGCGAGTCGAGCTGGACCCACGCTCTGACTTCTTCACCACGGGCGACGCCGAGAAGCTCGTTTACTGCGCGAGCCCTCGCGTGCTCGACGCTCGCTCACGACTTGGAAGCGTGGCGACCGTGGTCGACGGTGGACAACGGATCAAGATGCGCACGCTGAGCGAGGATCTTGGCGCCCGCGGTGTGCAGCGGCTGATGGTTGAGGGCGGCGGCAAGGTCCACACCCAGTTTCTGACCGACAACCTCGTCGACGAGCTCCAGCTGGTCGTCGCTCCCGTGTTCGTCGGCGATTCGCGGGCTCCTCGGTTCGTAAGCGATGGCCGCTTCCCTTGGAACCCCGCGCGACGCGCGACGCTCGTCGGAGTTCGCCAGATCGGCGACGTCGTGTTGCTGCGCTACGCGCTCTCGCCACGGTTCCAAGACGACTGAACCCCCAGATCGATGCCGCTCCGACTACCGATCGCGACGCTCCGTACCCAGCTGTCGGTACCGCTGGGGTTCGCCGATGGGTACTCGACGCCCGCACGAGTGTTCAGCTTCGACGGGCTGATCGACGGCCAGGAGCACCTCGCTTTCGGGCTGGGCGACCGGGCGGCAGCGGTCGCCCCCGCCCGGCGCGGGAAGGTGCCGCTGGTCCGACCACACAGTGAGTGCCTGACGGGGGATGTATTCGGAAGTCAGCGGTGCGATTGCGGCGCACAGCTGCGCGAAGCGGTGCAGCGAATCGCCGACTCTGGTGGCTATCTACTGTATTTGCGGCAGGAGGGGCGCGGGATCGGGCTGTACGCAAAGCTCGACGCCTACGCGCTGCAGGACGGCGGTCTGGACACGTATGAGGCGAATGTCGCACTCGGTCACGGTGAGGATGAGCGCTGCTACCTCGCCGCGGCTCAGATGCTACGGGCGCTGGGCGTGCTGCGAGTTGTCCTGCTCAGCAACAACCCGGACAAGGCCCGCCAACTGCGCCGGTTCGGGGTGACGGTTACCGAGTGTGTCCCCACCGGGGTGCACCTATCCGCGACCAACGCGCGCTACCTGGCCACGAAGGCGCGCAGGGGCGCCCACACGCTCGACGTTCCGCTCTCAGCGGGCTGAGATCGTCTCAGCTGGTCCGGGGCAGGACCAGCAGGTCGGCGTGGTCGACGGAGATCGCGAGCTTGCCGGCGCTCAGCTGTGCCCGACGCCGGCCGACGTAGTCGCCTGCCTTGGCGGCCAGCTCGGCCTGCTGCTCGCACGCCGCACGCACCCAGCCGGTGAGCCACTCCAGTGCAAGATCGGCGTGCGAGGCGCCGAGTCGCCACGGGCTGGGCCGAACGAGCACCGCGGCGCCGAGCCGGCCGCACTGCTCGATGGCGAACGCGACGGCATCGGGGCCGAGGAGCGGGCCCCGGTCGGTCCTGCGCCGCTGGTGGGCATTGAATGCGGCCGCCACTCGCTGGTCCAGAGGATCCGGCGGGGTCAGGGCGACCCGACCGACGACGGACAGGGTCAGGAGGATCGGAGATTCCGTGCCGACGCACGCGGTCATCAGGGCGACCAACTCGTCCTCGGTCAGCATGTCCAGCAGAGCCGATGCGGTGATGAGCGTCGCGCCGGTGAGGTCGCACTGGCGCAGCCGCGTGATGTCAGATTGCTTTGCCTCCACTGTGACCGCGGCCCCGTCGGCGGCCGGGCCAGGGAGGTCGGTCACGGCGAGCTCGAGCAGGTCTGCGTCGCGGTCGTGCAGTAGCCAGTGCTGACGCCCGTCAAGCCGCGGCGCCAGCCAGCGGCCCATGGCGCCCGTACCGCAGCCGAGGTCGTGGATCACCCAGCGGCCCGGTGGCTGTCGGGCGAGTTGTCCGACGAGGTCACGCGCACGAGCCGCAGCGTCAGCAGACTCGCGCAGCTCAAGCCATTCCCTGCTCACCCGGACGTTTTCGTTGGTCATGGGGAGACGCGGCCCAGAACGCCGGCAATCATTGACGTGGTTGTCGACCATCCCGGGAGCGACTCGCGACGCTCGCGCGCGGCCCGCCGCAACCGCCCTCGCAGCTCGGGGTAGCTTAGCCATTGTCGGAGCGCGCGCCCGAGTGTCGCAGGATCATCGGCTGGGACGAGAAGACCCGGCCGGGTCCCGTCGGCGCCGTGTCCGAGGGCCTCGGTCAACCCGCCGACATCGGTCGCGACGACTGGCAGGCCACGGGCCAGCGCCTCGGTGACGACCATGCCGTACGTCTCGGCACGCGACGCGAGCACCATCAGGTCGGCGCCAGCGTAGCTGCGGTCAAGCTGTGCTCCTGTCCGTGGTCCCGGAAACTCAACGCGGCCATCCAGCCCGCTTTGCAGTGCCCGCTGCCGGAGGCCGTCAACCAACGGCGGGTCGCGGTCCAGGCTGCCCGCGCAGACGCAGTGCCAGGGCAGGTCTGAGATCGTCACCAGCGCATCGAGCAGCACGTCGTGGCCCTTGTCGAACGTCACCGCAGCCACGCACAGCAACGCCGCGCCCGTCCCGGTCCCGGGTGCGAGGTCGGCGGCGTCGACACCGGGCTGCGCGACGTGAACCGACTCGGCAGGCAACCTGTACAGCTCGAGCAGCCGAGCCCGGCTCCACGCACTGGTCGCGACTACGGCCGCCGCGGCCGATAGGACTGCTCGTTCCCGCACCCGGGCATCGGCGTGCTCTGGCGTGCGGTGACCGAGCGGCATGTGCACGAGCACTACCAGACGCAACCGGCGTGCCTGAGGCAAGAGGACCTCGGGAGCAATCGAAGCGACCAGCCCGTCGAGCAACACGACGGAGTCGTCGGGGATCTGCTCGACGGCTCCCGCTAGGAGGGCGAACGCCGCCGAGTCGGGGCGCGGCCAGCCGCCAGGCACGGCGTGCTCATGCACCGGCCAGCCAAGCGAGGTGAGCCCGTCGCAGACACGGCGGTCATATGTGTTGCCTCCGCTGGGCCGCGCCGGGTCGTCGATACCGTCGGGCATGACGACATGGACCACTGTCACAACGGCCGCTCGTAGGTAGCCCACGCGACGTGCGACTCGCGCAGCGTGACCACCAGCCCGTCGAGCTCCCGGGCGGCATCGCCCAGGGCACCAGCGTGCATCCGCTCGGCGAGCCGGTCTGCCACCACCTGCGCGAGCGCCTCGGTCGAGGTGTTCATGCCCTCGAACGCGGGCTCGTCATCGAGGTTGCGGTAGCTGAGCTCGGATACCACGGCGTGCAGCTGCTGCGCCGCTGCGTCAATGTCGACCACGATGTTGTCGGCATCGAGCGCCGCGCGCCGGAACGTTGCGTCGACCACGTACGTCGCACCGTGCAGGCGCTGAGCCGGGCCGAACACCTCGCCGCGAAAGCTGTGGGCGATCATCATGTGATCGCGTACGGTCACGCTGAACACGCCGGGCTACACCCCCTCATAGGTGATCGTGTGACAAAGCGCCGACAGGCTTCCTGCGGCCAGCCGGGCCATCAGGGCGGGCAGCTCACAGAAGGGCGACTGCCCGGTCAGGAGCGCGTCGAAGGCAGGGTCGCGCAGCAGCTCGAGCGCAACTGCCAGCCGGTCGGCAGGCGTACGGCTGCCGCTCCGCGCCGGGGAGAATGTTCCGACCTGGCTGGAGCGAATTGTCAGGCGACGCGAGTGAAAGACACCACCCAGCGAGAGCCGCACCTCGCGGTCGCCGTACCAGCTGAGGTCGACTACGGTGCCCTCGCGCGCGAGGAGCTCGAGCGACAGCTGGAGCCCGGCCGAGGTCGCACTGGCGTGCACCACCAAGTCGCGGCCGCCGGCCGCGTCGCTCGGCAGCGAGAACTCCACCCCCAACGCGGCCGCTACTTCGGCCCGGCTGGGATCGACGTCTACAAGAGTGACGTGCACCGCCGGGAACCGGCTCAGCAGGCGCGCGACGCAGCAGCCGACCATGCCGGCGCCGACCACCGTGGCCCGGTCACCGACCAGTGGTCCGGCGTCCCATAGGGCGTTGACGGCCGTCTCGACCGTTCCCGCGAGGACAGCCCGAGCGGGCGGTACGGTGTCGGGCACAACGGCCACCGCGCCCGCCGGCACCACATAAGCAGTCTGGTGCGGATACAGGCAGAAGACCGTGCGGCCGAACAACTCTGGCGGTCCCTGCTCCACAGTGCCGACGTTGAGGTAACCGTACTTGACCGGGCCCGGGAAGTCTCCTTCTTGAAACGGCGCCCGCATGACCGCGTATTGATCACGCGGGACACCGCCCCGGAACACCAACGTTTCGGTGCCCCGGCTGACGCCGGACCGCAGAGTGCGAACCAGAACGTCGTCTTGCGCCGGCTCGGGCAATGTGACCGATCGGATCTCCCCAACGCCGGGCGCGCGAAGCCAAAATGCGTACGCGTCGGCTTGACGCCTCACCTCGCAAGACCTCGGAGTAAACAGACCTGCTCATGGACCGCCCGACCTCTCACCGGGTACGATCGGATCGCGACTCGCCAGGGTGCGGGAGTGAAGGGCGCCAAGGAACTCGAAGTTGCCCACGGCGTCCATGCTGGCATCGATGCTCTCCGCTCGGCCCAGAAGATCCTCGAGCAACTCACGCGGCTGCGATCATCGATGAGGTATGCGTCAGCGACCCGGTTCCTAGACACGCTGAAATGGCCCCGCCGCGGCAGGCGTCCAAGTTGTGAGGGAGGTCTGGATGCTGCGGGGACCGAAGAAGGCCTCCCGGGCAATGTCCTTGTCGCGCTGCACGCCACGACGGACCCGCCACGACTCATAGACCAGCAGCGCTATTGTGCACCGCTCGATGACGCGCGGGCGTTCTTGAGTCCATCGGCCGGTTGTAGCGTCGACTCAGGCATGAGGCCGTATGCGGAGGACGACCAGCGTACCGGTGTCGGCTATGCGGTGTGCGCGTCGCCCGTGACGGCGGACGGAAGTGCCCCAGAGACGACGAACCGACAGTCTGATCGGCACCCGCGACTTCTGGTTGGACTACAGCCCTCTGATCGCCAGGCGCCGGTAACCCGGTGCGGCCCAGCACCGGCGTTGATAGCCGCTGCCGCGTAGGGCGCGGCGCCGGTGGGCGGCCGGCGCGAGCGCAGGTCTCGCGCCGGCTTGATCGTCGTCGGGTAGCTATCAGTTTCCCTGACGCCGGGCTGCGTCGGCCTCCTGTGCGAGGTTCGTCATGAAATCGAAGAATGCCCGCGATTGACCGCGGAACAGTCCGTCGTCGGTCAAGAACTTCAAAGCGCCCATGGCGGCGCCTTCGGTCTCGGTCGGGCGGATGATCGAGACGGGCGGGAACTTCCGACTCAAGAAGAACGTCGGCTCGGGCATGATCAGGTTGGTCTGAAACTCCTCTCCGCCAAACGGCGGGGAGTTGAGATCCGGGAACGTGAGGCCGTTCGTCGGATCGGTCAGCGGTGGGGCGTTGCCGGCCTTGTCGCTCCAGGTCTGAAAGTGCATCGTCTCGGTCGGCCCGATGCTGAGCAGCACGCGCAGCACCTCGGGATCATTGGCCCTTTGCGCCAGCGACGGGTACAGGCTCGTGCCCCCCTGCTCGATCGTCGCGAAGTGAAACCCGGCCGTATTCGCGATCGCCTGCAGGTGCTTGTGAGGCTTCAGGTCAGCATCGCTTCTCGGGATCGCTGGAAACTCCCCGGCGAACAGGTCGGGAACGGCCTGCGGGAAGGTGTCGCCAAGGTCCGGGTTCCCAGTGCTGCTGCGATACCGCGTCCACCAGCTCGTGTCCACGGTCAGCCGCATCAGGTTCGTCAGCCGTTTGATTTGCTGGGCGCCGGTCGCGGTGCTGCTCGGCAGCGTCCGGAATGGCTCAAGATCGACCGGTTCCCCGCCGCGGGACTCCAGATAGGCGTTGAGAAACACGAAGTGGGTGATCTCGTCGTCGGTGTTGTCGTGGATGTACTGGGCCATGTCTGAGTCCAGCACTGACAGCGCCGCCGTGTACTGCGGGTTTCCAGTCCCGCCCGGCACCTCGCTGTCCTGGACGCCGCCGAGCTCGTTGTACTGCTGCCAGAAATCCGCCTCAAGAGTCTCGAGCGCCGCCGGAAACCGCAGAAGCGACTCGTCTCCCTCCGTGAGCTTACGGGACTTTGCCGAGGCTGTCGACACATCGGCCAGCAGACTCAGGCCGAGCGCGCCGGCACCCGCTCCAGCCAGAAACGATCGACGGCTTGTCGTACCCGGCCACGGACCCACACCCGCGACACGATCGGACGGAGGTGTCACTTTACGCGACTGACTCCCATTCGATTTTCCAGGGTTGGAGGCCTTCATGGTCATTGTGTGACTCCATCTCTGTTTACGCGCGTCTGAGCACGTCAACCCCCCGCTCTGTCACGCAGGGCAAAACCACACACTCATAAGCGCTCAGTTCACAGGCACCAGGCAGCGAGTGACGCCGCCTCGCGATCGAGGCGCTCGCCCAGACGTCTGGCGAACCAATTACCTCAGGGCATCAGCGCAACGCAACGGCGGAGCGCGCTGACGAATCACGACGCCAGCAAGAAACGTGGCTTGACCGAGGCATGCGGCGTCTGCGACTCGGAAGACGACGTCGTAGCCGAACTCGCATGGTCTCACGCCGGCTACACGAAAGGCGGGACGCAAGAGACTGACGTTCCGCGACCCGTGAGCCGTGGCCGAACGCGCAGCAACAGCTTTTACACATGCCACTACACGAACAGACGCCCGAAACAACAATCTCTTCCCGCGGGAGTGTCCGAGGATTTGGGTAGGCCTGAACGAAGGAGACGTCAGAGGCCGGATGACATCAGAAGCCGGGGCCGCTCAATCGGGCTTACGAGCATCAGCCCCTCAGCCCTCCTCGCTAGACACGAACAGGGCTGGACTACGCGCAGCCGCTCGCTCCACTCGGCTCCGGAAGTTGGGGAGCAGGACGCCGGGCGTTCGTCTCGAGCGACGACCGGCCGGTCGTTCGGTTTAGCGCTCGCTCTAGGTTTGGCGCTTGAGGGTGCGCGGCGGGTAGCCAGAGGTGATCTCGACGTCCCGCCTGAGCGGAGCGCCGGATCGTCTCGACCTCCTCGGGTTCGATCCCGATCACCTCAGCGATCTCCTCGGCGCTCGGCTCGCGCCCGAGCCCGGCCATGAGCATGCGCTCCACGCGTCCGATCCGGTTGAGCTTCTCGACAATGTGGACCGGGATCCGGATCGTGCGCGCCTTGTCCGCGAGCGAGCGGGCGATCGCGTGGCGGATCCACCAGGTGGCGTAGGTCGAGAACTTGAACCCCCGGCGGTAGTCGAACTTCTCGGTCGCGCCGACGAGACCAAGCGTTCCCTCCTGGATCAGGTCGAGGAACGGAAGCGCCTGGTTTCGGTGATGCTTGGCCGTTCAGCTCTGTCTGGCGAGGAAGCGGGTGAGGATGCTGCGCATCGTGCGGCTGTGGGCGCGCGTTTGAACGGAGTGCCCAGCTCTCTGCACGATCACCAGTCTGCCGTGGGGTGTCTTGGCGGCCTCCTGGCGCGTCCATGCCAGTGGTGTCGAGAGGTCGCGTTCACCGGCGAGAAGGAGCACGGGGACCGGCGGCAGCTGGCGCGCGGGATCGCCGTCGGGCACCGCGGGTGGCGCGGTCGGGGGCCAGTGCAGGCACCCTTGGGCCAGGCCGTTGCCATACGCGGTGGCACGGTTGAACGGGTAGAGGCTGTGAGCCGGTGCTTGGTTGAGCGTGCGCTTGAGTGCCGCGGCCCGTTGGCTCATCGACGCGTCTGGATTCCACCGAGCGGCCAGGTCGAGGCACAGTGTGCTTTCGTGAAGGCCCTGGCTGAGCTTGTCGGCGGGGGCGCTCTCATAGCGGGGGATGGCAGACAGGAATCGGTTCAGCGCGTGCGGTCGGCCGTTGGCTGCCTGGTGGAGGGGGACGAGCACCTCGCGAAAGGATGGGACGACGACGCTCTCGGCGACCAGCGCGTTGAGGAGCTGCGGTCCGTTGTGGTAGCGGCCGACGACGACATGTACGTCGCGGGCTGGGTCCCAATGACAGCGCTGCTGCGCGCACGCGCTGCGCAGCACGCGCGCCGTTGCCTCAAGCGCGGCGTGGTAGAGCGGATCGACGCCCTGTTGGGGGACCACGGAATCGAGCACGAGCCTGGCGACTCGCTGCGGGTGGGTCAGTGCGTAGCGCTCGGCAACATAGGTGCCGTAGGACACACCGTCGAGCGTCAGTCGCCTGACGCCGAGCGCGATCCGCAGCGCTTCGATGTCGGCCACCGTCTCGGCTGTGGTGAAGTACCGGCGCTGGGGGCCGATCTTGCGTGCGCAGCTGGTGACATCCGCGGGCGGCACCACCGTCAGATCTGAGCTGCCGGCGGCGGCTTGCAGCGCGGGGCAGCGCAGCGCCATGGCCCCCGTTCCGCGCTGGTCGAGCATCACCAGCCGGTAGTTCTCAAGCGCCGAGCCCAGACGCGAGACGACGTGCGGGATAAGCGACACGCCAGGCTGGCCCGGCCCGCCGGTGAGCAGCAGCAGCACCCCGTGGCTTGGGCGGTGCCCTTGCTGGATCCCGACGGCCAAGCTCAGGGTTCCGCGCGCGGCGCCGCCGTGGTCAAGCGGCACCCGAAGCCGCGCGCAGGTGAACCCCTTGATCCGCTGACAGCGATGGGCCTCGACCAGGCGTGGTGGCGGACCTGGCCTGCGAGTCTGACCGGTCGTGCCGTGATGTCCCCCGCCGCACGCCGCCAGACCGCCGGCCAGCAGCAGCGCAAGAGCAGCCATCCGCACCCGCGGCGCGCTGCCCCCGGCGGCAGACACCACGGCGGCACCGATACGATGCGCCAGATCACCCATGACTGAGAGCAGGGTACGCGTGCCCGCCTTGCCGGGCGGAGAACTCCGCGCCACCTCCGTGCGCGCAGGGCCCTAAATCAACAGGGTCTCGTGCGCCGCTGGCGTGGTTTCTGCGGGCGCGGCGGCAACGGTTGAGCTGCGCCCATGCCGAGACCCAGGTCGGCTGCCAATACGCGGCCGCTATCGACTTGGAATGTGATCAAGGAGGGCTCCCCCTTGGCGTGAGTCGTACGACGGGGGAGGTGGCCGGCCCGTCGCCGGGGCTCGATGACACAGATCTCACAGACGACGCCACTGCGGAGCAGATCTTCGGCTTCGACCTTGTGATGCCTGAGCTCGGTCGCCTGGCCGAGGAAACCACCAAGAGCGCCGCGAAGCCATGGCGGTAGCGGGTCCTCTTTCGCCTCTGGATCGGGCTCTGCCAGGAGCACGAGACGATCACTCTCAACGACACCACTAGCTTCTTCGAGCGGGCGCACGCCAAGTGGCGCCCCCGCCACGCTGGACGGTCGAGCTTGACCGGCGGCAGCTCGCTCGGACGTTTGGGTCGTGAGTAGGTCCCGGTAGTACATTCCGAGGCGTGGCAGGCCTCTGGTGTCCTCAGTGCGGGGAGCGAGTTCTCGATACGGGGACGTACACGGTCGGCCAACATCAGGCGCGGAACCAACGCTCAACCTGCCCGCAGTGCCACGCTGAACTCGTTCGCCATCCCGACCTAGAGGACAACCGGTGGAAGGTTGACGATCCTACGCCGCCACCCGACGAAGAGCTAGGTGGTAGCGGCTCGGCATAGGTAGCGTTGCCCTGACGGCGCCCGGTAAGCAGTGTGCGCGGTGTCCCGGTCGGCCTGGTCCCCGACAGTCTCGGGCCGGCTGCGGGCTCCTGTGACCAATGCGGGTCATCTCTGACCACTCGGTCCGTTTGGAGCCGGCAATCCTGGTCGACCACTGCCATTGGATCGTCCGCTGGGCCCATCCGCCGCTGTGCCGCAGGGATGAAACCGCGGGGTAATCGTCGAGCGGACGAATGTTTCGAGTGCCTCCTGCGAGCTCATCGTCTCCTTGGTGAGCAGGGCGACGTGGTCGATGGCCGCCACGTCGCCGGCGGGAGACCCGGAGCGGAAGTCCCCGACAGGCCAGAACCGGTCCCGCCGGATTGCTCGTTTGCTACCGCGGCGGATGACTGCTGAGGCCTGCGGGCCGCAGCTGTGGGGCGTCTGGGAGGGGCCGTCCGGTCAGCCAGCATTCTCTCCACCGGTGCCAACCCCTAAGTTGCAGCCATGCGAAACATCAGTTCAAAGGACCATGCCAATGATTGACGCTGCGGACCTCAGTACGGATGAGGGGCGGCGCGAGGCGCTCGTGCGGAAGCTATCCGCGGATGCGATCGGGGCCCTCGATCTGTTGTGCGTCTACGTCGGCGATCGTCTTGGCCTCTATCGAGCGCTCGCGGGCCGCCCTGCCCTCACCTCCGTTGAGCTTGCAGCGGCCAGCGGCGTCCACGAGCGTTACGCACGGGAATGGCTCGAACAGCAGACGGTGAGCGGCGTCTTGGAGGCCGAGAACCCCGACGCGCGCGATGATGAGCGTCGCTATCGCCTGCCGCCAGGGCATGACGAGGCGCTAGTCGACGAGTCGAGTCTCGATTTCGTGGCATCGCTCGCGCAAGGCGTGGTCAGTTGCACGCCAGCACTCGAGGCAGTGCTGGAGGCATTTCGAACGGGCGCGGGCGTCGTGTACGCCGCCTACGGCGCCGATGCACGCGAAAGCCAGGCACGCGGGACACGGCCGCTGTATGAGAAGCTCCTGACCAGCCGTTGGCTGCCCGCGGCTCCGGCTATCCATGCTCGACTCCAGGCGGATCCGCCCGCCCGGATCGCCGACGTCGCCTGCGGGTACGGCCATTCGACCCTCGCGATCGCGCGCGGGTATCCGAAGGTGCTCGTGGACGGGATCGACCTCGACGAGTCCTCGATCGACGCGGCGCGTGGGCTGCTGTCAGCAAGCGGACTCCAGGACCGCGTTGCCTTCCATCATCGCGACGCAGCCGACCCTGAGCTGACAGGTCGCTATGACCTGGTCACGCTGTTCGAGGCGCTTCACGACATGACCCAGCCAATTGACGTCCTCAAGACCCTGCGAGCGATGCTCGCCCCGAGAGGATCCCTGTTCATGGCAGACGAGAAGGCCGCCGAGCGCTTCTCGCCACAGGCCGGCGAGGTCGAGCGGCTTCACTACGGATTCAGCGTGCTGCACTGCCTGCCGGTGGGAATGCAGGGAGAAAATCCCGCTGGCACCGGCACCGTCATGCGCGCCGACACCGTCCGCAGATATGCGGCCGAGGCTGGCTTCGCGCGAGTCGAGATCCTCCCCATCGAGGACAAGTTCTGGCGCTTCTACCTGCTGACGCCGCCCTAACGCCCCACCGGTCAGAGCTGGGGTGGTGCGACGACGGCGGCTTGCGGATCCTCTTGGGCCCGGCCGGTCCATCCCGACGCCAATGGTCCGACCTGTGATGGTTCGGCTATCGCTCTCGGAGCTCGTCAGTCGAAACGGGAAGTCTCGGCTCGGTCTTGACGCATGCCCGGTGCGGCGAAACGATTTGGTTTTGGCGGTCGAAACCCAAACTCAGCTTGACGGTGAAATCGCCCGGTTGCGGGTTTTAATCGGTCGTGAGGCCGCCGTGGTTGACAAGGCGCTAAACGACCATCCCTCTGCGTGCGACGATGACTATCCACGATCGGGGCGGGTCGAGCACAGAGAGCTCAGTCGACAACTCGGTGCTCTCGGCCAACATGTGGCTCTAGCGCCATCGCGCAGTAAGGATCAGCTGGACTTGCGTGCAGACTTCGCGACGCTTGTGTGCTTCGCCAAGACTCTGCGCACCGATGCAGAGGCGTGGCGGACAGCGTTTGAAGCCGGCCTCAAAGAGCTCGAGCGAGAGGAAAGCGCAGCGCGCGAGGAGCGCGAGAGATGGGCCGCGGAGCGTGAGATGCTTATGCGAAGGCGAGACGCTCTGCAGTTCAGGATTGATGAGACGGCCGGAGGTCTCGTGCACGCCAACGGCGGCGATTGTCGCAGAACGCCGCCCGTCTTTAGGCTTGGTGAAGCTGTCACTGTCTGTTCGGTAGCTGTCTTGAGCCCCCGCAGATGGTTCCGATTTCAGCGATACTGGCTCGTGACGCTCAACGCCTCCGGTGACCAGGTGCAAGTCAGACGCAGCTAGTGGTGTGTCCCATGTTTAGGCGGTTATTGCTTTGAGGGTGACGCGACCGCGTCGGACCTTGTCCCGGATCTGGCCCGTTGTCGCGGTCCAGACGAACGGCTTGGGGTCGGCGTTGTGAGCGGCGAGGTAGTTCTCGATCGCGTTGATCAGGTCGGGGACGGAATGGAAGATGCCGCGGCGGATCGCTTTGTCTGTGAGGTGGCTGAAGAAGATCTCCACCATGTTCAGCCAGCTCGAGGATGTCGGGGTGAAGTGAAGCTGGAAGCGGGGGTGGCGCTCAAGCCAGGCCTTGACATTGGGGTGGTTGTGGGTGGCGTAGTTGTCGAGGACCAGGTGCACGTTGAGCCGCTTGGGTACCTCGCGGTCGATCGTCTTGAGGAACGTGAGGAACTCCCTGTGGCGGTGGCGGGGCAGGCATTTGATTGCCTCCTACAGAAGCCGCGGCAAATTCTGCGCGCGCGTGGCCTGAGCGTCACGCGTCTCCTGCCACGGTCGCGTAAAGCCGTCGCTGCTTCCCTTGATCCGCGGCTGCGCCGCCCTGCGATTGCTTTTCTCTCGCGCCGGCGCCGCGGCGCGCGATCGCAAAGGCGACGAGCCAGTCGTCAGACTCGGGCTAAGGCGGATGCCTGTGCGCGAGTATCGGGTCTCAGACACTCACTGTGATCGGAGGATCCATGCAGCAGGTAGCCGATGGATTCGAGCCGGGTCGGCGGGTGAGGGTGGAGCGCGGGATCTACCGGCAGGCGAACGGGAAGTACGCGGTCTGTTTCATGCTGGACGGCAAGCCGCGCTTCCGGACTGTCGGAGCTGATCTGGAGCTGGCACGAGCGCGGCGCGCGGCGCTTGTTCGGGGGGCCCGGTTCGGGGTCGTTGCGCCGCGGTTGCGCCTAGAGACGGTGGCTGGTTGGTGGCTTGAGCGATACGAGCGGCTCGTTTATGCCGGTCATTGTCGACCACGGACGCTTGAGATCCACACCTATTAGCTGAGGCGACAGGTTCTTGCCGCTGTTCGGCTCGCGATTGATCCGGGAGATCACGTCGCGTGCCAGCCGGCTACGGTGAACTGGCCAGCAAGACCGGCAGAACCTCTGGGCAAGCCTGTGGCAGGGCGACGTTCACAGGCCCACAGGTAAGTAACCCCGGGGGCACAGGGTCAAGCGGAGCCGACGCCCGGTCGGTCGTCCCCGAGTGGCCTGCTAGCCCACCCGCCGATGTTTCCGTGGGCGATCTCGGTCGCAAGGTCCACGAACTCGTCGATCAGCGGCGTCCGGGCATCGTGAACAACCGCCACTACGAGCGTCGCGTCGGCGGCACCCTGGAGCGGCAAGAAGGCGACGTCCGGCCGCCCGAAATAGCGGGCAATGACTGCCGGACAGGTGTCGATACCCTCTCCGCGGCCAATCAAGTGCAGCCACTCCTCAATGTTGTCACCGACATAGGAGCTGATCCTCGGCTGGGTCCCGAGCTCGTCGACGAGCATCCAGAACTCCTGCCAATACTTCGGTGTTGCATCGGACTGCGGGATGAAGGTCTCGCCCCGGAGGTCAGTTGGAGTAAGAAAGTCGCGGTCGGCCAGTGGATGGCTACGTGGTAGCGCGACCATCCGCGGGCCGCTTTCAAGAGGGACTACGTCGAGATCGCTCTCGTGCAGTGGCTCGTAGATGAATTCCACGTCGGCGGTGCCTTCACGCAGCGCTGAGAGCATCTGCGGGAACGCGAGCTGTCGCAGCTCGATGCGCACGTGCGGGCGCTGGACGCTAAACGTCGCGAGCAGCGGAGAAAAGAGCGATTCGGGCACGGGGCCAAGCGACGCAATGGAAAGCGTCGCGTCCTCTCCGCGCGCCGCCGCGCGCACACGTCCCAACGTGCCGTCCGCAGCGGAGAGCAGCGTGCGCGCCTCGCTCAGCAGCAGCCGCCCCGCCTCGGTTAGCTCAACCTGCCGCGTCGTACGGTGCAGCAGTGGACCACCAACCTCGTCCTCAAGGCGCTTAATCTGCGCGGAGAGTCCTGACTGCGCGAGGTGCAGCCGCAGGGCCGCGCGGGAGAAATGAAGCTCTTCGGCGAGCACGACGAAGTATCTGAGCTGCCTGAGTTCCACCGTCGCTCAATTTATCGCGGAGCATGCTCAATCGTTCTCAGTTTTCTATTGCTGCCCATGCGCCTCTTGTAGACGATCACGGCATGACGGGGGGGAAGCCCCAGACTCGCGCGAACGTAGCGGCTAGCTCGATACGGCGTGGCTCCCTGGTCGATTTGACCTCGGTCGCGGCTCTCGTACTCAAAGGTGTTCACCCATGAGAGAGAAGCGGGGAAGGATCTGATGCGGGCACTCATCGCAGGTGGGGGCATGGCCGGGCTGATGTCCGCGCTGGCCCTGCAGAAGTCGGGGGTCTTCGCCAAGATCGACGTCTTTGAGCAGACCCGGAAGCCGAGCGAGGCCGGAGCGGGGCTGAACATCCCTCCGAACGGCGCGCGGCTGTGCCGGTGGCTGGGCGTCGACCTCGACGGCGGTGACCCCAAGGGACCCCACGGTGCGATCGACGGCGGCAGGGCGGCGATCCTCAGCGAGACGCGGATGGTGTGGGAGGACGGCCATATCACGCGCAAGCCGCTCGACCACAACACGTCGGCCCACGACAACGCCGGCTTCCATCATATGCACCGGATGGACCTGCTGATGTGCCTCCACAAGCGGGTCCTCGACTTCGCGCCGGAAACGGGCGCCGACTGCCCGATCCAGGTCCGCATGGCCAAGCGCCTGGAGGCCGTCAGCCAGGACGAGGAGTCCGTGACCGTGACGTTCTCAGACGGCACGACGGAGACCGGCGACCTGCTCATCGGCGCCGACGGGGTCAACTCCCAGGTGCTGGAGGCGGTGTGGCCGGGTGTGTCGACCAAGCGCTGGACCGAGGTCGTCGTCTACCGCGGTCTGGTCCCGCGGGACAAGGTCGCCGCCGCGCGCAAGCCGGACGGCAGCCCGCTCGACTTCAACCCCATCGAAACGATGTCGATGGACTCCCGCGAGACCCCGACGGCGCAGCATCTCACCTACTGGGTCCGCGGCGGCGAGCTGCTCAACGTGTGGCTCGCCTACTACGAGCCCAACGCCGAGGAGTTCGAGCGCGAAGAAGGCGACTGGTTCCCTGCCGACCGCGACGAGATGGTCGGCAACATGAGCAAGGCGTTCGCGGGCGACCCCCGACACGACGACGTCGTCGCGCTCACCAGCCTGATCGAGAACCCGACGAAGTGGGGACTATACGACCGGGACGCGCTCGAGAACTGGACGGAGGGTCGGGTGGCCCTGGTGGGCGACGCAGCTCACCCGATGCTGCCGACCTACGGCCAGGGTGCCGCGCAGGCCTTCGAAGACGCCGCGGCACTGGGCAAGTGCTTCGAGCTCCACGGCACGGACATCTACAGCGCGCTGCTGCACTACGATCGCGTGCGCTACTACCGCGCGACGCGCTTCCAGTTCGCGTCGAAGTTCCTCTTCAAGCACCTCGAGCCGGTGGACTCGCCTGAGCGCCGCGCGATCCTCGCGGCTGTCAACGAGCGCGACTATCCCATGTTCGATCACAACGAGCGTGCCGGCACGGACGACTCGTGGATCTACGCGTTCGACGCGCGCGCGATCGGCAACAAGCTGCCGCTCCGCAAGCTTGGGCCGTGGGACTTCCGGTCGCGGAACGAGGCGCTCATCACCGCCCGCAGGGAGGTCGCCACTAATCTCTGGAAGCCCGCGAAACCATGGACCGGCGACCGGCCCGTCACACGCGAGGAGCTCGCACAGCACACGACGTTCGACGACTGCTGGGTCGTGATCCGCGGCAGGGTCTACGACTTCAGCGAGTGGAAGGACCACCACCCGGGCGGCCCCTTCGTCGCCCGCATGTACGGCGGCAAGGACGCCACGGGGGAGTTCGGCGAGTTCCACAGCCGGCTCGCCGAGGGGCACATGGAGTACTTCTGCGTCGGCCCGCTCGTCGGAGCCCCTGCCAAGCGCGCCGGCGACGCCGTCGAGGTCCGGGCGGCCAGGACGTGACCGGTGCGGAACAGTTGAGGGACAAGACTGGAGGAAGAGGAGATGAGTGAGGAGAACGCCCACCTGGGCGAGCGCCGCCTGACGTCGATCCACGCGATCGGACAGTCGCTGGCCATCGGACCGATGTTCTCTGCCGGGCTCTTGACCGGCCTCGTGGCCGGCGTGGCCGGCTTCAGTTCGCCGCTGTCCGTGTTGCTGGGCGCGATCGGCGCGCTCTGCCTGGCCTACGTGGTCTCGGTCTACGCTCGGCGCTTCTCGGGCGTGGGCGCGGTGTACGAGTACCTGGTCCACGGCGCTCACCCGTCGGTCGGCGTGTTCTCCGCAGGTCTGTACGGAATCGGCGTCCTGTTCCTGGGCGGCGGCGGCGTGTTCATCGCCAACGGCTTCCTGGCCGAGAACTTCTTCTCCACCCACCTATCGATTCACATCACGTGGTGGATCTGGGGCATCGTCGCACTCGCGATCGCGGTCGGCCTGAACCACCTCGGGGTCCGGCTCGCCATCCGCGGCGTGCTCGCCCTCGCCATGGTGTCCCTGATCCCGTTCCTGATCCTCGCCATCTCGATCATCGCCCAGGGCGGCGACGCCGGTAACACCCTCTCGGCGTTCGGCACCAGCCACTCCTCGCTGAACGGCGTCTTCCACGGCATCCTGTTCGCCGTCACCCTGTTCATCGGCTTCGAGGCGGCGGCCTCGATTGGCGAGGAGTCCCATAACCCGCACCGCTCGATTCCGGTCGCGCTGCTTGGCAGCGTGGCTCTGGCCGGCCTGTTCTACCTGGTCGTCACCTACGCCGCCGCGATCGGCTTCGGCGTCAAGGGCGCGGCCACGGCCTGGCCAACCGACCCCTCGCCGATGGGCACGCTTGCCCAGCGCTATGTCGGCAAGGGCCTTTCCACCACGATCGACCTCGTGGTCCTGCTGGACTCGATCTCGGTCGCGATCGCGTTCGTGATCACCGGCTCGCGCGTCTTCTTCGCGCTGGCCCGTGACGGGCTCCTTCCCCCGCTGCTCGCCAGGACCAGCAGTCGTGACACGCCTCTCGGCGGAAATCTCGTGATCCTGGCCGCGGGCACCGCAGCGCTCCTGGCCGCCGGCTTCACGACGTATGGCGACGCGATCCAGGCTCCGAACAACATCACTTTCTTTCAGCTCACGGCCGGCGCGGGCTCACTGCTGATCGAGGCGGTCTACGCGATCCTGGCGGTCGCTGCCCTGTGGTTGATTTGGAACATGGGCGGGGGGATGAGCCGGCTGTGGCGGATGGTGGTGGCGACCGCGGGCCTTGCCACGCCTGTCCTCGCCTATTACGGCACGCTGCACCCCTATCCGCCGAATCCATTCGACCGTCAGGTCACGTTCGCCGGCATATCCGTCGGACTGGTCGCGGTGTGGTTCCTCTACTTGCGTCTCGCGCATCCGGAACGCATACGGGCCGCGGCGGCCCACGCCAGGGTACATCACGGCGTTGCGCCGCTGGACGAGGAGCTCGACTACACGCCGGCCGAGGAGCCGCACGGCCGCCCCGCGATACCGAACTAGCTGACGTGCCTCGGGAGCTTCCGAACGTGGGGTAGTGCTGTCCGGGCTGAGACCGAGAGTTGTGGTCCGGTCACGTCGGTAGAAGTGGTGTGACGAGCGCCTGAGTGGTTTCGACCACCGTGGTGCTCATGCTCGTCGGCTGTTACCGCAGTCGACGTGAAGGAGACACCACGATGGCCGAAGGGCAGAGCATGACGGTTGCCGATGTCGTTGCGCAGGTCCGCGATGGGCGGCTTGAGGATTTCGTGAGGGAGGCGGTCGCGATCATTGCCCGCGAGCTGATGGAAGCCGAGGTCAGCGCCGAGATCGGTGCGGAGCTCGGGGAGGTCGCGCCTGAGACCCGGCTGACGCATCGCAACGGGTATCGCCCGCGGGCGTGGGAGACAAGGGTCGGGGAGATCGAGCTTTTGATCCCGAAGAAGCGCGCGGGCAGCTCGTATTTCCCGAGCTTCCTGGAGCCGCGCCGGCGTTCTGAGCAGGCGATCATCGCGGTTGTGCTGGAGGCGTACGTGAACGGCGTCTCGACGCGCAAGGTCGACCGCCTCGTCGAGCAGCTGGGGATCGATGGGATGACCAAGGACCGCGTCTCAGCGCTGTGCCGGGCGCTGGATGAGCAGGTCGAGCTGTTTCGCCAGCGGCCGCTTGAGGGCGCCTACCCATATTTGTGGCTTGATGCCAAACAGGTCAAGGTCAGAGACCACGGCCGGGTCGTGTCCAAGGCGGTCGTTTTTGCGTATGCGGTGCATGCGTCCGGCGTGCGGGAGGTGATCGGCCTGGACGTCGGCGAGGTCGAGTCGGGCGCGTTCTGGGTCGAGTTCCTGCGCTCCTTAAAGAAGCGCGGCCTGGATGGGGTGCGCTTGGCGATCTCAGATCAGCACGAGGGGCTCAAGGCGGCAATCGCCCGCGTGCTCTCATGCCCATGGCAAAGATGCACTGTCCATTTCACTCGGGACATGGTCATGCACTGCCGCCGCGATCAGCGCGGGCTGGTCGCCGCCGCGCTCCGCGAGATCTTCAACGCCGAGGGCTACGAGCAGGCCAAGGAGCGCGTTACCCATGTCCTCGAGCGTCTGGGGTCGGTCGCGCCGAAGGTGTGCGAGCTGCTCGAGCAGGCCGAAGAGGACCTGCTCGCGTTCTACTCATTCCCCTCCGAGCACTGGACCAAGCTACGCTCAACAAATCCGCTTGAGCGCGTCAACAAGGAGATCGGCCGGCGCACCGACGTCGTCGGGATCTTCCCCAACGACGCCGCCGTGATCCGCTTGGTCGGGGCGCTGCTCTCAGAGCAGAATGACGAGTGGCTGGTCCAGCGCCGCTACCTGTCGGTCGAATCAATGGCGCTGATCCTCGCCGAGCACGCCGACTCCGAGCCGGCCCCAACCGGACAGGAGGTGCCCAGTCTCACCGCCCCCTGAACCGCGATCCGGCCAGATACCGGCCACTCGCAACCAAGAGGTTGCTGATCGACGCGTCCTGACCGCTTCTAACGCCCCGCGGCGAACCGCCGCGACCGATAGCACCCCCGCCAAAGAGCGCGCACGCGCATGTCAGCGCTCGCCCTCGCCCCTCATCGCTCGGCTTCGCCGAGCCCTTGGGGTCTCGGTCTCACGCCAACACGCGCGTCTCTCACCGACGACCCCGGCAACAAGGAGGTAAACACACTCACGCCGGCCTGAGACGCCACCCCGCCGACGAGCTCAACGCGTCACACCACGAGATCCGACTTGACTTGTGGTCCTTCCACAGATCACCTCTCTCAAGGAGTCTCAGCCCGGATGCAAAGCAAGCGTAGGTGGCTGCCCGGCTGGCAGCGCGATGAGTTGGTGCGGAGTGCTTCGAGCAGGGGCTGACGCGTCGTCAGGCCGCGGCTTGGCGACGCGTCAGCGTGTCCACGGTGCAGTACTGGGTCGCGCGCTGGCGGGCCGCCAGCGAAGCTGAGCGCCGCAGCGGTGTGTGGGCGCAGGACCGACCGCCGACGCCGCACCATCAGCCGGCCCTCTCGTCGGCGGACACTCATGACCGGGTCTGCGAGGCGCGTCAGCGCACCGGGTGGGGACCGCGGCTGATCGCCTCAGAGCTCGGGATGGCGCACGCGACCGTGAGTCGCTGTCTGGCGCGCCGCGGGCTCTCGCGGATGCCGGCTCCGCCTCGGGAACAGGTCCGTCGCTTTGAGTGGCCGTGCCCCGGTGATCTGTTGCAGATGGACACCAAGCGCGTGGCCCGGTTCTCGCGGCCCGGACACAAGGTCACTAGCAACCGCTCTAGCACTGGCGCTGAAAAGCGCGAGCGGGTGGGCTATGACGTCTGCCACTCGATCATCGACGATCACACCCGCATCGCCTACACCGAGATCCACCACGACGAGAAGGCCCGACGGTGACCGCGTTTATGGCCCGAGCCTTGGCGTTCTACGCCCGCCTAGGCATCACGGCGCGGCGATTGCAGACCGACAACGCCTGGTGCTACGCGCACAACAACAGCCTGCACCAGCTGCTCGCAGAGCACCGGATCCGCTATCGCCGGATCCCGCCTCGCACCCCGAAACGCAACGGGAAGGTCGAGCGCTAGCCGCGTTTTCCGCGCCTGATGTTCACGAACTGCGGAAAATGCGGCTAGCAGCAGACACTCGCCCGCGAATGGGCCTACGGCCAGCGCTACCGCCACTCAGACGCCCGCACCGCAGCGCTACCGATCTGGCTCGATCACTACAACTCCACCAGGAACCACAGCTCTCGGCAACCAGCCACCGCTCAGCCGACTCGTCGGAACGACCCGAGGCACAACAACTAGCCGCGCGTAGCCGGTCGAACCGCCATTTCATCCGACCGAACCACTCAAGGTTCCCGAGGCAGCAACGGGCCATGTTGACTGCCTCATCTCCCGGGGCGCCGTTCGCAGCATAGGATCGACGAGAAGTCTGATCCATCCTTCTGACGAGCGCTTCGGCAACGTGCGCCACCCGGCATCGGCCCAGCGCGTTGGCGACGACTCGATCATGCGCCCCGGGGGGCCGTTGCCGCGAACCACGAAGCGTTGCCAGGCACCGACCAAGACGTCCCTCAGGTGCCCTTCGACAGACATACACTGTACGCACTTGGTGCTGCAAGACGTCCTTCACGACGTCCCCGCCACCCCGAAAGACCTGTAACCGCGGGCGTTTCAGGCGGGCGTGGATCTGGCGGCCGGGTGGAAAAAAGGCATCTTGAGGACGTGCTAGGACGTCTTGGGACGTCTTGGGACTTCTCCCTGCAAATCGATGGTTTCTGTCCGGCGTGCGGCAAGCCGCGGCGAGCCGATCCGGTGGCGGGCTCGTGGTGCACCCGTCACTGTTTCGGCGACCGGCAGCCGGATCTATCGCCGCGAGAGCGGCTCGGCGATCGGGTTCCGGCCGGCCTCTTCGTAGAGCGGCTCGGGTGCCATGTCGAGGCCGTTCGGCCACGCGAGCGTGCCGAACTGGGTGTCGACGTAGACCTCGGCGAAGACCGCTGGATCTCGGAAGGGCTCGAACACCCCGTTCCACTTGCAATCTTCGAACGAGACGTCGCCGACGGTCCCATCCTCGAATAGGAGACGCAGTCGGTAGGCACCGATGACGGCCACGCCAGTGACATGAACAAGCGGTGGGACTTCAGCCATTTGGACTCAATGTTAGGAGAGGGGCTCAATCCGCTCGAGGGGTTCGTCCTGTCGCGCACGCTCCCAATTCGCGAGCAGCTCCCCGCGGTGGAGCCCCGCCCACTGCTTCACGAACTGGAGCTGCCGGCCCGGGAGCGAGCCCGCGATGACTGCGCCGTCGACGATGCCGATCGACGCCGTTTCGCCGGCGTACTCGGCGTGAAAGTGCGGGATGGGGTGGTCACGCTCGTTCCAGAACATCGCGATCGTGATGCCGAAGAACGAGCTGATCCTCGGCATCAGGGGGCCGGCTGGTTCTCCGCCGCCGTGTCCAGCCTTGTCAAGCTGAAGGCCTCGGCGACCAACGCCGCCTCATCTCCGCGGGGCGCGTAGTGCAGGTAGCGCATCGTCGTCTGAACGTCCGCGTGTCCCATCCACTCCTGCACGCGGCGGATGTCGGCCTTGGCGATCATCCGCGTTCCGAACGTGTGCCGCAGATCGTGGAAGCGGAGTGGTCGTAGTCCGGCGCGCGCCAGCGCGGCACCGTAACGGCGACGCAGTGCGGAGCCATCGAGATAGCCGCCGGTCGCGCCGACGAAGACGAGGTCATCGTCGCCGACCCAGTCGACCCGCTGCCCGAGTGCCGCGAGCGCTGACGCGACCACTGGTGCCAGCGGAACTGAGCGGACCTTGCCGGACTTCGGCGACGTCAGCTCGCCGCCGGCGTAGTCCCCGCCCAGGGACAAACCACCGACACCGCCCATTTGATCGTCGCCGAGCACGCCACCCGCGAGGGCTCATACGTGGCGATCACCCGCGCGCGCGAGCAAACCACGATCTACGCCGCCGACCAGCCCGACGAGACTTCCACGGCACAGGATCAACTATCAGCGCTCGCCCAGCGCATGTCGCGCACTGAACCCGACGTGCCCTCGATCCACACCCCACTCGCGCACGAACAGACGATCACCACCGCCGCCGACCACGCCCGCCGCCAGGCGACCCAGGACAGCGACCCGCGCCGGGGCGCAGACCGAGTCTCGGATCCCCAATCGGCGTACGTGACCGCGGTGTTGGGCCAGCGCCCCGACGCCACGACCCCCGGGCGGCACGCGTGGGACCAGGCCGCAGAAGCGCTCCAGAGCTACCGTGATCGCTACCAGATCGACCCAGACGAGCAGACCGCGCTCGGAGCAGAGCCCCGCGCCGGCAACTTCAAACAACGCCACCAACGAAACCAAGCCGCCCGCCAAGTCCTCAACGCCCGACGGGCGCTGGGACACGACCAACCCGAGCACGGACCGCTCAGCGAACTGGGTCGCGAGATCCCCGGACTGGTCCCCGCGCGGGACGAGCAGCAACGCGAACAGGCCCATCGGCGAGAGCTATGAACCCCGAGCGCCGCCGCCAGCTCCCCACCCGCAGCGGGAAGAGGCCGCTCTCATCCGCGCACGGTCACTTTTCACCGAGTACGGACGCTCGGTCTCCGGCATCACTGCGCTCGCGTACGAGGGCATGCGGCCGACGCTGCGGCCGACGAGTAGCTCGGAGACCGGGACGCCCAGCGGCTTGCCGGCCAGGTCCGAGAGGGCTATGTCGATCGCGCTGATCGCGTGGTGAGCAACTCCTCCGCGGCAGTAGTCGCTCGACCCTTGGTACATGGCTGCCACAGGCGGTCGATCTGGAGCGGGTCTTCGCCGACCAGGAGCTCCGCGAGCCCGCGCGCGATCAGATGCGAGGACGGCATCTCGATCGCGGTGTTGACGAGGTATGCAGACGAGTCGGCCCCGCCGACGCCGACCAGGTGCTTCGTCGGCGTGGACCTTCACCAGCAGGGCGTCCTGGGGCCGTCCGGCGCGTGACGTCGACGCTCGGAAGTCGCAGCGCGATCGGCTCGACGCGGGTGATCTTCACGCGAGCGAGTCCCAAAACTCGGCCGCTGCCAGCAACAGTGGTCCCTGTCCCCAGGGCAACGCGTCGCCGGTCGGCACGGCGAGGTAATGGCCGCGGGCCGTGGAGGCCCACACCGCTCGAGACACGCCGCGCACGATGCCTTCTTCGTCGACCGCGTCCAGCCCGGCCGCAAAGGCGCGCTCGGCAATGGCTCGCATCCCGCCGTCGAGCAAGCCGAGCCGAACGCCGCGCGCGAGGCCGGCAGCGAAGAACAAAGCTGCAGACGGCTCAAGCACCGCACCGGGCTCATCGACAAGAGCCGGCCAGTGACCAGACGCATCCTGAGTCAAAGCAAGTACCCCCGCGAGCGCACGCACCGCCTCAGCGAGCGGCTCAAAGCCAAAATGACCATCCGGCAGCAGCTCAAGCACGTCGAGCAGCCCGAGCAGAGCCCACCCCTGGCCGCGGCTCCAGCCGTGCCCATAACGCCGTCCGGTCCGCTCGAGATAGAAGTGATTGAAGATCCCGCTCTCGGGGTCCTGTAACAGCCGCACGGCCGCGAGCGCCTGCTCCGCCCCCGCATCCACCAGCCCACGATCATTGCAAAGCGTCCCGAGGTGCACGAGGAAGGGCGGGTCGAAGTGCATGCAGTCGACAAACACGCCAGGTCCGGGGTCCGCGAGCAAGGCGCGCTCGTACTCCCTCAAACCCGAGCCGTCGTACGGCTCGATCAGCGGTGCCCGCTCGAATGCGGCGTACACGCCAGAAACCATCCGTCGCCCACGTAGGAACCGAGCTAGCCCCCGAGCGGCCTTGAGCAGCAACCCATCGCCCGTCCGCGAGCACACGATACACATCGCGTGCCCGGGCGCCGTGTTGTCGAGCTCCCTGTACTCATCCCCGCGTGCGGCCCACGCGCGCATGAAGCCGTGGGCAAAGCCGAAGTAACGAGGGTCGTCGAGGAGCTCGCTTGCCGCGAGCAGGCCCTCAAACCCGACCGAGTCCCCGTAATGCCAGCCGGTGAACGGGAACGCGATCAGCGCATCGGCAGCCTGAGACAGCGGCCGCCGTGACAACCACCCATCTTCGACCCGGTCGCCGATCACGCCGACACCCGATCACGCCCGCACCCGCTCACGCGGGCACCCCGATCCCGCTGTCGCCCGGTGACCCGGCCACCCAATCACGCCGGAACATCGGTGCGGTAGCGAGCGACCGCGTCTGGATCGAGCTCGATCCCGAGTCCCGGACCCACAGGTAGATCCAGGCAGCCGTCGCGAAGCGACGGCTCCGGATCAGTCAGCTCGCGCCGCAGCGGGGAGCTCCACAGCTGCGGCGAGACGAGTTCGAACATCGGCACGTTGGGGGCCGCCGCGTGGAGGTGCATGTTCGCCGCGACCGTGATGCCGGTCTTCCAGCCGTGCGGGATCACGACCGCGGCGTGCTGGGCCGCCAGCTCGGTGATGCGAAGCATCTCGGTCAGGCCGCCCGCGCGGTTGGAGTCGGGCTGGAGCACGTCGACGCGCCCTCGCTCGAGCCACTCCCGGCACTCGAAGCGAGTCGCGGCCCACTCGGCCCCGCCGATTCGGGTCGTCGAGCGTTCCGCGAGGCGAGCGTGACCCTCAATGTCATCGTGCCTCAACGGCGCTTCGGCCAGGTAGATGTCAGCCTCGATAGCCCGTTCGAGCGTACGAAATGCTGCGCGCCAGTCGGTCCAGCGGTAGCCGAAGTCCACCAGCAGCTCATGACGATCACCGAGACGACGGCGGGCGGCCCGGAGCAACTCAGCGAGCTCGTTATCAGTCACTAGGTCCTCGAACATGACCTCGACCTTTACGGCACGAAAGCCCAGCTCGACCGCGCGATCGATCAGCGAATCGAGCTCGGCGATCACGGTCGAGATCGCGCGTCCTTGGGCCATGCCGGGAAACAGGGTCGCGTAGGGGAAGAGCCGCTCTCGCCGCGCGCCGCCGAGCAGCTCGTACGCGGGACAGTCGAGCTGCTTGCCGGCGAGATCGTGCAGCGCGATGTCAATCGCGGACAGCGCGTGGATGCCGGCGCCGCGGCGCCCCGGGTAGATCGATCCCGCATACAGCGAGTCCCAGAGCGCCGGAACCGGAAAGGGATTGCGCCCGACCAGCAGTCCGCGCAGCCCCCGGCTCCAGATGTGGAGGTCGGGCATGTCAACGAACGCGCGCACGACCGCGGCGGGCGCGTCGGCCTCACCGATGCCGGTGCGCCCGTCCTCGTCGGTGAGCACAACGACGACGGTGTCGGCGGCGCCGTCACAGTCGTCAGGACTCGCCGCGGACTCGAACGCGATGACCTCGACGTCCGCAATCGGCGTGACGCTCATGACCGCCCGAGCATCACGACCGTCTCGACGTCCGCGATCGACGCGACCCTCATGACTCCCGGAGGGTCACGAGCGTCGCACCGCGGTTACGGCAGCACACCAGAGTGTGCGGTAACTGCGCCTGAATCATTCAGGTGGCACTTCGGCATACGCAAGGTCGATGTTGACCCCCTGCGAGCGCCGGATCAGCTTGGCGGCGATGTAGTACACGACCGCCAGGCCGAGCGTCACGCCCACGAACGTGAAGAACTTCCCCTTATCGGAGAGTCCGAGCGCCGAGTAATGCAGATAGACGATCCAGATGATGATTGCCGAGATCATCGCCGCCACACCTGCGACTACCACCGCCGGAATGCCGAGGATCTTGAACTGGGCTGCCGATGCTCGGTACAACGCTCCGCGCCGCCATGGCACCACCGCCGCGGTGAAACCGACGAGCGCCATGCCGACGAGCTGGATCAGCGTCGCGTATGCGAGGACCTGGAAGAAGCTCGAGGAGTGAATGCCCCAGTAGAGGACGATAATCGAGCCGATGACCGCGATTATGACCGCCACGTAAGGCGAGCCGGCCTTGCTGACGTTCGTGACCCTCTTGGGCAGGATGCCGTCGAACGAGTATGCGAAGAGCATGCGTGTCTGCTGGAGCATCGAGATGTACATGATCAGCGGCCAGAACACGATGTAACAGACGAAGACGATGATCGCGAAGATCGTGCTTCCGATTGAGGCCGAGATCAAAAAGAAGAACGGCGTGTTCGCGATCGAGATCGAGGCCGGCATGTTGCCGCTGTTGGCGGCGATCTCGAAGCTGTGACCGAATGTGCGGAAGAAGATGAAACCGAACACCACGACCGCCGCCAGAGACAGGGTTCCCCCGAGCGCCATGTTGTTCGCGGTCCTGCGGCTGCTGCCTTGGCGCAGCTCGCCGCCGACGAACGTAGTCCAGTAGCTGTAGATCGCGGTTGTCGCGAGGATCCCGATCACCGGAATCGTGCTGCTGAACGAGAACGCGGGGTTGGTGTTAACGCCATTCTTGTGAGCGGCGGCGATGACCGACCCGTAGGTATTCGACGAGTGCGTGTAAGGACGCGCGAAATTGTTGAAGTTGGTGATGAACGTGTTGTGGGTCGTGAACAGCGCAACCAAGCCACACACGATCAGGCTGCCCGTGACCATCCAGAACAGCGTGTTCTGAATCCGTAGCACGCGGCGCCAGCCGCCAGTCATGATCAATCCAGCGGCGACCATCATCAGCGCGCCGAAGATGAATTGCCACTTGTGGCTGTTGGAAAGCGTCGCACCCCACTTGACCAGTGTGTGGTTGTGGCCGATCAAGCCGATGCCCGTAAGCCCGGGCCCGAGGCCGACGGTCACGAACGCGAGGCCGAAGAATGCGTTCGACAGCAGCCCTGCCATCGTGAGGCAGAACGAGGACATGAGCCCGGCGACGGGGTGAATGACGCGGCTGACGAGCACGTAGTCGCCACCGGAACGCGGAATCATGCTGGTCAGCAGACCGAAAGCGTACGAGAACGCCAGCACCATCGGGATCACGAGCAGGATCCCGAGGTAGACGTTGCCGCCGGGCGCGAGCGTCAGGGCGAAGAAGAACACCGCGGCCAGCGTCTGGGTCGGGTGGCCCGGGATGAAGTTGATGATGATCGACGATTTGGAAGGGACGCCTCGGACTAGGCCCGTGGCGTTACGCACAAAGAGGCCCGAACTCTTGGGTTCGACCGGCGGTGGTGCGGTTGCGGGTTGGGTTTCAGCCACGGATCCTCCTCCAGGACGTGTTGGCGTCAGCCAATGACGAATTGGTGTGAGAGCACGCGATCGCCGCCCATCGCGACCGTTACCCCGTGAATTCGGCCGCTGTTGTACTCCGATCCGGAGTTGATCGCAAGCGTCCGTCCGATTTGCGCGTCGCCCCTGCACTCGTGGATGTGTCCATGAAGCGCCAGCGCGGGCTGGTACTCCTCGAGGATCTGCCGCACGGCCGTGCTCCCGACCGGTATTTCGTGCGGTGCCCCGCTCTTGAAAACGATCTCCAGGTTCTCGTTGATCTCGCGCGCCGTATCAAGCCCCGAGTCATACGGCGGCACATGCAGATTGAAGATCGCTCGCTCCGGCGCCTCCACCTGCTCGGCGAGCCCCTTGATGCGTTCGTACAGCGCGTCCTCGTCGAGCTCCCGCGGGCTGTCCCACGGCGTGGGATTTGCATAGGCGCAGGAGATCATCTCGTGCGGCCCGACCCTGACCACGCGGTCGTCACAGGCTACGACGTGTGATGCCTCTTCGATGATCGCGTCACAGCTCCAGGGATCGTCGTTGCCCGGCATCACGAATACGTCAATCCCGTACTGGGCCATGCGCTCGTCGGCGAGCGTGATCCAGCGCTGGAGCTCGTCGACGATGACCGAATCGAACAGGTCTGACTGCGCGTCGAGATCGGCGGAGTGCGTGGCGATTTCGTCGGCCGTCGCGATCCAGGGGTACATGCCGTTGTAGCGGATCGCGTCAAGGAGCTCATCGAGCTGGCGCTCGGACTTGCCGCTTCTGACCTCGCCGAGAAACGTCGCCTTGAATGAGCCGTTGCCGTTGCGCTCGATCGGGACGATCGCCTTGCCGGTGAGGTCTCCGCCCATGACCAGGGCGTCAACACCGTAGAACCGGCCGGCGCCGAGGAACTTCCGCCAGCACTGGTCCGAGCCGTGGACGTCCGACGCGTAGTACAGCGAGAGCGTCTGGTCGTCGGGGGTGGCGCGCTTCTTCTTCCCAAACAGGGCCAATCCAGCACCGTTTCGAACAAACGATTGCGTTAATCCTTGGCGATCCTAGGGCACTCGCGACGGGCCTGTCAAGGCGAGAATCAGTCCGAGGGTCGATTATCCGAGAATTGCCGGATCGAGCCTCCGATCTGCGAGCGCCGATCGAAACCGCACAATCGTCTCCTGGACCGCGGTCGCGAACGGGGTCTCCTGCAGCTCGCCGATCGCGCCGTCGAGCCCATCGCTATGGGCGGTCGCCGGGAAGGACAGCGGTGCCCCCTCGTAGCTGATCAGCCCGTCGGCCTCAGGCGCGGCACGGACGATCGTCTCGACCACCTCACGGATTGAGCGCGACGCGCCGCGGAGGTTGTAGACGGATGCGTCATGGACGTCAGCCAGCACGGCCGCGACGAACGCGTCGGCCACATCCGGGACGTACTGGAACTGGGCGCTGCCTCCATACGGAATCGTGTACACGCGCCCCGCGGCGGCAGCGAGCATAGCCATCGTCGGCGCTGACGTCAGGCCCTGATCGCGCGCGGGGCCGAACACCGTGTGGGGCCGCAATCCAATGCTAGGCAGGCCGTAATCGAGCCAGTACCGCACCGCCAGCTGCTCGTCGACGCGCTTGTATACGCCATAGACGGTGCCCGGGAGCTCCGGCGCGGACTTCCCCGGCTGGCCGTCGGCAGAGTCGAGCGCCGCGATCGACGACGCGTAGACCACGTGCGGGATCCGGTCCTGCCGGCGTCGTGCGGCCTCCAGCACGTTGACCATCCCGACGACATTGACGGCCGCCCCGAGAGGCGGGTCCGCGCGGCAGAATGGAACCTGGAGCGCGGCGAGGTGGATGATCCTCGTAATCGCGTGTTCGTCCAGCGCGCGCTCGATCTGGGCCATGTCGGTGACGTCGATCACGGCGCGGACCAGCCGGGCATCGTGCTCATCCTCGAGCACGAGCCCGAGCCTGGGTGAATGAGTCGCGAGGTCGGATCCGACAACGAACGCTCCCGCGGCCAGCAACTCCCGGAGCACCCAGACGCCGATGCAGCCCAGCGAGCCGGTGACGAGGAACCGCTCCTGACTCGCAGCGCTCGCATCCCTCATTGCGCAAACGTTAGGCTAAATCGTCACTACAGTCGAGCCCAGGCCCGTGCGAGCGGAAAATTTCGAGCCCGTACGCTCGGGGAAACCAACGCAGGAGCGAAACTTGCGCCGGAGCACTGACCGGATCTTGACAACGCACGTCGGGAGTCTCGCTCGGCCCAAGGAGCTTCTCGATGTGATGCGCGCGAAGGCACTTGGCCAGAGCTACGACGCTGACTCGTATCAAGCCGCGGTCCGCGACGCTGTCGCCGTCTGCGTGCGCGAGCAGGCAACGTGCGGGCTCGACAGCGTGTCCGATGGAGAACAGGGCAAGATCGGGCACGCCACCTACATCGGCAAGCGGCTGGCCGGCTTCGAGCCGCGCGCGGACGGGCAGTCCTCAGTCAGCGCGTTGTTCCGAGCGGAGATCGAGGAGTTCCCCGACTACTACGAGAAGTACTTCAACATCGCGATGCTCGGCGGTGCCGTCGCGCCGGCGGTCGAGCTCACGTGCACCGCGCCCGTCAGGTACACGGGTTTCGAGTCACTCCAACGGGACCTCGACAATCTGCAACGCGGGGTCGACGCGCTGGGTGACGACTGGTCCGGAGAGGCGTTCATGCCCGCGATCGCCCCGAGCGGCGCGGGCGGCAACGAGTACTACGAGACCGAGGAGGAGTATCTGACCGCGGTCGCCGACGCGTTGCAGTCCGAGTACGAGGCGATCGTCGCGGCCGGATTCCTACTTCAGATCGATGATCCGTTCCTGAGCGAGATCTACAGCGATCCGCTGACGCCGATCGCTGAGCGGCGGGAGCGCGGCGACGCTTACGTCGAGGCGATCAACCGCGCGCTGCGCAACATTCCCGAGGACCAGGTCCGTTTTCACACCTGCTACGGCATCAACGAGGGACCGCGCGTGCACGACATTGCCCTCGGTGAAATCGTCGACACGGTCCTTCGCGTCAAGGCCGGCGCTTACTCGTTCGAGGCGGGCAATCCGCGCCACGAGCACGAGTACCACCTGTGGGAGAAAGCACGGCTGCCCGAGGGCAAGGTGATCATGCCGGGCGTGATCACGCACTCGACCAACATCGTCGAGCACCCCGAGTTGATCGCCGAGCGGATCGTGCGGTTTGCCGAGCGGGTCGGTCGTGAGAGCGTGATCGCCGGTGCCGACTGCGGCTTCGCGTCTCAGGCTTCGTACAAGCCTGAGGTCCATCCGACGATCGTGTGGGCGAAATTCCGCGCGCTCGCCGAGGGCGCCCGTATCGCCACGGCCCGGCTGTGGTAACTCGCGCGCGCCGAAAACGCCCGCAGCGCGTACGGCCCCGCTCTCTGGTAGCCCGCAGTGTTCGCAACCGCCTGCCCCAAACTCCCACATCCCGCTACGCAAACGTTAGGCTAAACGCCAAAAATCAAGCCGAGGGCATCGTGTCTGCACGAAATTCGATCCGCCTGGTCGACGTGGCCCGGGCCGCCGGGGTGCACCCCTCGACAGTCTCGCGGGTGCTGCGCGACAGCGATCGTGCTGCCGTCCGTCCCGAGACTCGCGAGCGGATCCTAACCGTCGCAAGCGAGCTGCGCTACAGGCCCAACGCCCTGGCTCGCGGGTTGAAAACCGCGGCGACGGCCACCTTCGGGATGCTCGTTCCCTCGCTTCGCAATCCCGTGTACTCCGAGATCGTGCGTGGAGCCGTGGCCGAGGCAACGCGGCGCGGGTACGTGATCGTGCTGATCGAGGACGACAGCACGGTGACCGAGCAGTCATGGGACCGGCTGGTCGAGGAGGGCCGCATCGACGGCATCGTCGTCGCCAGCGCCGCGCCCGGCAACCCCATCCTTCAGCTCGTCGCCGGGAGCCGGGTCCCGTATGTGTTCGCCAACCGCCGGGTCCTGGGGAGCGGCCGCAACGTCTACATGCGCGAGGAGGATGCCGCGCGGATCGCGGCCGAGCATCTGATCGGGCTCGGGCACACCGCGCTGGCGCAGATTGCCGGACCGCTGGGCCTCGACACGGCGGCCCGGCGCGCGGCCGGCTTTGCGCAGACGGTGGTCTCCGCGGGGCTCCAGCTCCCCGCGCTCGTCGAGGCGCCGTTCGAGGAGCGCGGCGCATACGAGGCCATGGGGCGCCTGCTCCAGTCACGAGCGCGCCCGACCGGCGTCTACGTCTCGAATCTCAATCAGGCGATCGGAGGGCTCGCGCGCGTGCGGCGCAGCGGCCTGCGCGTGCCGGACGACCTGTCGCTGATCGGCTACGACGATGACCCACTGACCGACTTTCTCGAGGTGCCGCTGACCGCGATCAGGATGCCGCTAGGGGAGCTGGGCGCGGCGGCGATCGATGAGCTGGCGAGGCAGATTGACGGCGAGCCGGCGCGCGACCACGAGGTGACGACCCAGCCGCTGCTCGTCGTCCGTGAATCGACTGCGGCCCCGCCCGAGGAGCTGATCCCGGCTGCCACGCCGCCGCTGACACACCGAGTTGAGGTGACGTGAAGATCCAGGCGGCGGTCATGCATGCGCCAGGCCAGCGGCTCGACGTGTGCGAGGTCGACTTGGCGCCTGCGGCTCGCGACGAGGTTTGCGTGCGGATCCAGGCGACGGGAATCTGCCGCAGTGACCTCTCCTACATCGACGGCAAATGGCCCACGCCGCTGCCGATCGTGCTCGGCCACGAGGGCGCCGGGACGATCGAGGCCGTCGGGGAAGGCGTCGACACGCAAAGGGTTGGCGAGGCCGTCGTGCTGACCTTTTCGCCTGCCTGCGGGCGCTGTCGCATGTGCCTGGCCGGGCGCGCGAACCTGTGCCTCGACGCGGCCGCCGGCCTCGATAGCGGCTTTCTCCGCGATGGCACGAGCCGTCTCGAGCTCGACGGACGGACGGTCCACCACCTCGCGTACGTCTCGAGCTTCGCCACGCATGCCGTCGTCCCGGCCGACGCCGCGCTGACGGTCGACGCCGCGCTCGATCCCGTGCTCGGATGCCTGCTCGGCTGCGGCGTCACGACCGGCGTGCTCAGCGTCACCCGGCGCGCCGCGGTGCGGCCCGGCGAGTCGGTCGCGATCTTCGGGTGCGGCGGCGTGGGTCTCGCGGCGGTGCTCGGGGCTCGCCTCGTGTCGGCGTTGCCGATCATCGCCGTCGACCCGCTGGCGCATAAGCGCGAGCTCGCATCCCGGCTCGGTGCGACACACGCGATCGACCCGGGCGACGGCGACCCGGCCGCCCAGATCAGGGAGGTCGTAGACGACGGCGTCGAGTACGCGTTCGAGGCGCTCGGCAACCCGGAGGTCGCCGAGCAGGCGTTCCGGAGCGTTCGCGACGGCGGGACGACGGTCCTGATCGGCCAGCCGGCGATGGGCCTGAAGGCGGGATTCGACGTCTACAACGCGACCCAGTTCGAGCACACGATCCTCGGCTCGAACCTCGGCAGCGGGGTCCCGGCCCTGCACATCCCGCAGCTGGCGCGCCTGACGGTCGCGGGTCTGCTCGACCTCGCGCCGCTCGTCACGCACCGCTTCGGGCTCGACGAGATCAACGAGGCGGTCGCGATGACGGCTTCCGGTGAGGCGGGGCGGGTCGTGGTCGAGCCCTCGCTGAGGAGAACGACCCGCGACCGCCGCGAGCCCTCGCTCGACACAACGACCCACGCCAGCCACGCAGGCAGCGATCTCCTTGACCGCGACCCAACTCCACCCTAGGATGCGCAATCGTTTGTTCGCCACCAATGGTCGTCTCTCGGGCAAGCGCGCGCTCGTGACGGGCGCGTCGAGCGGCATCGGCCGCGAGGTCGCACTGCGGTTCGCCGCCGAGGGCGCGCAGGTGGCATGCGGGGGGCGCGATCTGGAGCGCACCAAGGCGACGGCTGAGCGGATCCGGGACGACGGCGGTCAGGCGTTCGAAGCGCTCGGCGACGTCTCGACTCCGGATGGCGCCGAGTACGTGGTCACGAGTGCCGCGGAGGCGATGGGCGGGCTCGACCTGCTCGTCTCCAACGCGGGCACCGACGCGACCGACTGGCCGGACCTCGCAGAGTGGGAGGTAGCCGAGTTCGACCGCATCATCGACACCAACCTGCGCGGACCGTTCCTCGTCGCGCGGGCCGCGATCCCGCACATGCTCAAAAACGAGCCGCCGACGCGGGGCGCGATCGTGCATATGTCGAGCGTGTGCGCGATCACCGTCTGGCCCGGGGACTGCGCCTACGACATCTCGAAGGCTGGCCTCAACATGCTCTCCGACCACATCGCCGTCGAATACGGACAGCGCGGCATTCGCTCCAACACGCTGATGCCCGGGGTGATCCGAACCGAGCTCCACGAGTCGGTGATGGAGGCAATGGACGATGGTCGGACATTCGAGCGAGAACTCCTTGGACGCCATCCGATGGGCCGCTTCGGAGAGGTGGGGGACGTAGCCGACGCGTGCGTGTTCCTGTGCGCGGACGAGGCCGGATTCCTCACCGGTGCCAACATCTCGATCGACGGCGGCTACTCCCGGGTCTGACCGGTGACCCGCTAGCTCCCGCCGATGCGCATCGTCGACGTACGCACGCACGTACTGCTCGATCCGGCGTTCGACGTGGGGGCAACGAGCTCGGCCCAGGACACGATCGTCGTCGAGGTCGAGACCGACGAGGGAATCGTCGGGATCGGCGAGACCGACCTGAACGCCTGGATCGCGCGCGCCTGCATCGAGTCGCCGGGCACGAACACTATGGACCGCGGCCTGAAGCAGATGCTGATCGGTCGCGATCCACTCGACCCGCCGGCGGTGTGGCATGACCTCTACGTCGGCACGGCGATGACCGGACGCCGGGGCGCGGTCGTCAATGCGATCGGCGCGATCGACATCGCGCTCTGGGACATCGCGGGGCAGGCGGCTGGAGTGCCCACCTGGCAGCTGCTCGGCGAACAGTCACGGGACGAGCTCACTCCCTACGCCTCGCTTCAGCCTGAGGTCTCGTCATTCGACGCGTATCTCGAGTCGATGGTCGCCTGGGCGAGCACCGCGCGTGAGATCGGCTTCACGGCAGCCAAGCTCGAGGCGACGTTCTCCGGGCCCTACGCCCATAAGGGCCTTCAGGGACCGGACGAGTGGGTGGAGGAGGTCGTCGGAGCCGTTCGCGAAGCGGCCGGGCCCGAGATGACGCTGATGGTCGACGTGCAGTACGCGTTTGACTCGGTGGAGCGGGCCCTGCGGACGGCCGAGGCGCTCGCCCCCTACGACGTGTTCTTTCTCGAGACGCCGCTGTGGGTCGACGACCTCGATGGCTACGCCGAGCTCACCCGCTGCTCGCCGATCAGGATCGCGCAGGGGGAGTGGCTGACCACCCATCACGAGTTCGCGCGGTTGCTCGAGCGCGGCGGCGTCGATGTCGCTCAGCCGGACATTGGCCGGGTGGGCGGCCTGACCGAGGCGCTGCGCGTGTCGCAGATGGCGGCCGACAACGACCTGCTCGTCGTGCCGCACGCGTGGAAGACCGGCATCTCGGTCGCGGTCGCGGCCCAGCTCGCGATGGTCACGCCCCACATGCCGTTCTTCGAGTTTCTGCCGGCCGAGCTGTGCGAGTCGCGCCTGCGCAAGGAACTCGTCCGCGACGAGCCGGTGTTCAAGCGCGGGACGCTCGGACTGCCGAGCGCTCCCGGGCTCGGATGCGAGCTCAATCGTGACGCTCTTGCGGAGTTCAACGCCGCGGCACGCGAGGCGGCGGGGGCGGCGCTAGGGTGACGGGATGCGTGACGAGGGGTGATGCGATGAGTGACGAGGGGTGACCGGATGAGCGCCGAGGGGCCGCTGCCGCAGATTCTCGACGAGGCGCGCCGGCTCGCGTCGGCGGCGCTCGAGCAGGACGTGCCGATCCGGCTCGTGGGGGGACTGGCGGTCAGGATCCGGGTCGACGAGGCGTTTCATCCCGGCCTGTCACGCGAGTACAAGGACATCGACTTCGTGACGCTCAAGGGCCGCAACAAGCAGGTCGCGGCGTTCATCGAGGGCATGGGCTACGAGCCGCAAACCCAGTTCAACGCGATGAACGGACACGAGCGGCTTCTGTTCTTTGATGTGCCCCACGAGCGGCAGCTCGACGTGTTCGTCGGCGCGTTCCGGATGTGCCACGAGATCCCGATCACCGACCGGATCACGCTCGATCCGATGACGCTGCCGCTGGCCGAGCTGCTGCTGACCAAGCTCCAGATCGTGAACCTCAACGAGAAGGACCTCCGCGACGTGATCGCGATCCTCCACCACCACGACATCTCAGACCATGACGGCGACACGATCAACGCCGACCGCGTCGCGCGCCTGTGTGCCGAGGACTGGGGCCTGTGGCGCACGTGCAAGATGAACTTCGAGCGCGTGCACGAGGGGATCGAGGGCTACGACATCGTCCGGTCGGAGCGTGCCGTGGTCGAGGAGCGGCTTGACCGTCTCTGGGAGCGCATCGAAGCCGAGCCCAAGACACGCGGCTGGCGGCTGCGCGATCGCATCGGCGATCGCAGACGGTGGTATGACGAACCCGAGGAGGTCGACGCGTGACCAGGGCACACAGGCGGTGTGGAGCGGGAGCCGTCGATGAGATTTGAGAACAGGCATGTGATCGTCACCGGCGGCGGACGCGGGATCGGCGAGGCGATCGGCCGTCGCTTCGCGGCCGAAGGAGCGGACGTGGTGCTGATCGCGCGGACCGAGCCGGAGGTCGCGGCGGTGGCCGAGTCGATCCGTGAATCCGGCGGCAGCGCGCGGCACGAGCTCGGGGACGTGAGCAATTCCGCCGACGTCGATCGGATCGTCAGCGGCGTCGAGCAGCAGTGGGACGGCCGGATCGACGTGCTCGTCAACAACGCCGGAGTCGACCATGACTGCCCGTTTCTCGAGTTCCCCGAGAGCGAGTGGCGCCGGGTGATCGACATCAACCTGACCGGTCCGTTCCTGTGCGCCCAGCGCGTCGCCAAGAGCATGACTCAGACAGGCGGCGGCGCGATCGTCCACATTGCCTCGATCGACGCGCTCGGCGCCGATGGCACCGAGGTGGCCTACAACGCGGCCAAGGCGGGACTGCGCGGGCTCAACCGCACGATGGCGATGGAGCTCGGACAGCACGGCATCCGATCGACGATCGTCAACCCCGGCTACGTCGCGACGCCGCTGACGCGCGGATACGTCGGCGACGAGATGTTCGAGTACATGAACACCCGCTTCGCCCGGGTCCCCCAGATGCGCATGGCGCAGCCCGATGAGATCGCCGCCGCGGTGCTGTTCATGGCATCCGACGATGCGAAGCACATCACCGGCACCGAACTGACGGTCGACGGCGGCACCACGGCCAACCTGTACGTCGTCGAGACGCTCCCGAGCGGCTGACCACCTCGCGCCGACAATGAAGGTCACGGCCGTCAGGTGTCACGTGTTGCTCGACCCCGGGTTCGACGTCGACGCGACGAGCTCCAACCAGGACACGATCGTCGTCGAGGTCGAGACCGATGAGGGTTTGGTCGGGATCGGCGAGACCGACCTGAACGCGTGGATCGCCCGCGCGTGCATCGAGGCGCCGGGCACGCACACGATGGACCGCGGCCTCGGCGCGATGTTGATCGGCATGGACCCGACCGACCCCGAGCGATGCTGGGACGAGCTCTACGTCGGCACCGCGATGACGGGACGGCGCGGGGCGGTGGTGCACGCGCTCGGCGCGGTCGACATGGCCCTGTGGGACATCGCCGGCAAGGCGGCGGGCGTGCCGGTCTGGCAGTTGCTCGGCGAGCAGCGGCCCGAGGGCAGGCTCGTCCCGTACGCATCGCTGCTGCCGAACGTCGGGTCGGATTGGGATGTGTTCGTCGACGCGCTCGCCGGCCAGGCGATCGACGCATCGCGGCGCGGCTTCCGGGCCGCCAAGCTCGAGCTGCTGACGCGCGGGCCGTACCGGCACACGAGGCTCGACGTTCCCGACGACAAGCTCGTCGACGTGATCGCCGCCGTGCGAGATGCCGCGGGTGCGGAGTTCGCGATCATGGTCGACGTCGCCTACGGCTGGGATGACTGGCGCGAGGCGCTCGCCGTGATCGAGACCTGGGCCGAGCACGACGTGTTCTTCGCCGAAACCCCGCTGTGGAGTGACGACCTCGAGGGCTACGCCGAGCTGGCCAAGCGCTCGCCGGTCCCGATCGCGGCCGGTGAATGGCTGGCGACCCGGTTCGAGTTCGAGGACTACACCCGTCTCGGCGCGTTGCACGTGCTCCAGCCCGACGTCGGCCGCGTCGGCGGCCTGACCGAGGCGCGCCGCGTCGCGCAGCTCGCCGCCGCCAACGACCTCAAGGTCGTTCCCCACGGTTGGAAGACCGGGATCACGGTCGCCGCGACGGCACATCTCGCGGCGGTCACGCCGCAGCTGCCGTTCTTCGAGTTTGTCCCGCCCGAGGTGGCCGAATCGCGTCTGCGCCGCGAGCTCGTGCAGGACGAGCTGTCGCTCGACGCCGACGGGACGGTCGCGCTCCCGCAGCGTCCAGGCCTGGGGATCGAGCTCAATGGCGATGCGCTTGTTGAATTCGGCGAGGCCGCGGTCCGGATCCAGGCGTAGTGCCCGCGCGCCTGGACACGTCCTACCCGGGGGAGTAGCGTGCGCAATCGATTGCGTAGCCGTAGCCATAGATCTAGACGTAGCCATATGACACCGAGCCGCCCTCATGGCCGCGGCGATTGACCTGACCGACCGCGTCGCGGTCGTGACCGGCGCCGGGACCGGAATGGGGCGGGCGATCGCCGATCAGCTTGCGCGCGCCGGCGCACATATCGCCGTGCTCGAGCGCAACCCCGAGACCAGCGCCGATGCTGCCACCGATCTGGCGCGGCACGGCGTCAAGACGCTCTCGGTGCCGACCGACGTCTCGGACCGGCCGGCGGTCGACGCCGCCTTCGCGCGCGTCAACAGCGAGTTCGGGCGCGTCGACGCGCTCGTCAACAACGCGGGCGTGAGCCACGTGGGTCCGTTCACGCAGGACGTCACCGACGAGGCCTGGCACGAGACGCTCGCCGTGATGCAGACCGGCGTCTTCTACTGCATGCGCGCGGCTGGCCGCTTGATGCTGGAGCAGCGCTCGGGGAGCATCGTCAACGTCGCGTCGATCCGCGGGTTCTCGCCAAACCCGGGCCGGCTCGCCTACTGCGCGGTCAAGGCCGCGGTGATCATGATGACCAAGGTCGCGGCCGGCGAGTGGACCCGCGAGGGCATCCGCGTCAACGCCGTCGCCCCCGGCGTGGAGCGCACGCCGATGTGGGAGGCTGACGTGGCGGCCGGAGTGATCGACGAGTCGCTCTATCTCAGCGTGATCCCGGCCGGGCAACTGGGCGATCCCGCCGACGTCGGCCAGCTCGTCGCCTACCTGTGTTCCGAGCACGCCAGGTACATCAGCGGCTCGATCGTGACGATCGACGGCGGGCTGACCTCGATCCCGGCCGGCTGACGCGCAGGTCTACGATCCGATGCTCGACCACGACAGCACCCAGCTTTCGCTCCAGGGATTCGCAGATCGCGTCGCGCTGGTGACCGGAGGCGCGCGCGGAATCGGGCGGCGGGTCGTCGAGACGTTCCTGGCACTGGGGGCGCGGGTCGCCGCCCTCGATCTCGATCAGCCAGAGGTCCCCGGAGCGCTCGGCATCGAGATGGACGTCACCGACCCCGGGTCGGTCGCCGCCGGGACTGCGCGCGCGGAGGCCGAGCTCGGCCCGAGCTCGATCCTCGTCACCTCGGCCGGCATCTTCACTCCCCGGGAGTTCGATCGGCTCGAGCTCGAGACGTGGCGTCAGACGCTCGACGTGAACGTGACCGGCACCTACAACTCGGTGCGCGAGGTCCTGCCGACGATGTGCGAGCGCGGCTACGGTCGCGTCGTGACGCTCTCGTCGATGGCGGGGATCGACGGAGGCACTCAGGCGTGCGCGCACTACGCGGCGTCGAAGGGCGCCGTGATCGCGTTCACGAAGTCGGTCTCCAAGGAGCACTGCGCGCGAGGAGTCACCGCCAACGTCGTCGCGCCCCGGAACATCCGGACGGAGATGATCGCCGGGCTCGAAGATGAGCTGACCCCGCACATACCGGCCGGCCGGCTGGGGGAGCCTGACGACGTCGCCGCGGTGGTCGCGTTCCTCAGCTCCGCCCACGCGAGCTACATCACCGGTGAGGTAGTCGTGCTCAACGGAGGATGGTGGTGATCACGTCGCGTTTGCGCCACACGAGCGGTTCCGATGCCCACGACGCTTGATTGCGAGCTGTTTCGTGACCTGTTCGGAAGCGCCGAGATGCGGCGGGTGTTCGACACGCGCGCGATGGTCCAGGCGTGGCTCGACGTGGAGGCGGCGCTGGCAGACGCCGAGGCGCAATTCGGCGTGATTCCCGCAGCGGCCGCGGACCGCATCCGCCGTGAGGCGAAGGTGGAGAACTTCGACCTGGACGAGCTCAGGCGCGGGATCGCCGAATCGCAGCATCCGCTCGTCCCCGTGATCCGCGCGCTGACCGAACGGTGCGGCGACCACGGCGGTTACGTGCACTGGGGCGCCACGACGCAGGACATCGTCGACACCGGCATGGTGCTGCAGGTTCGCGGCGCGCTGCCATGGCTAATTGCGCGGGTTTCCGCGGCGCACGGCGCGTGTCTACAGCTTGCGCAGCGGTATGCGTCATCGCCGATGGCAGCCCGAACGCACGGACAGCAGGCGGTCCCGATGACGTTTGGCCTCAAGGCGGCGAGCTGGGCCGACGAGCTGGCCCGCGTCCACGCGCGTCTTATGGCCGTGGGCGAGGCGGTCGCGGTGGCACAGCTCGGTGGCGCTGGCGGCACGCTCGCGAGTCTCGGCACCGATGCCGATCGCGTGATTGACGCGTTCAGCTCGCGCCTGGCGCTGGCGCGTCCTGCGGTGCCATGGTTCGCCGCCCGTGACCGGATCCGTGACCTGGCCCACGCCCTGAGTGAAGTGGGCGCGAGCGCCGAGCGGATCGCGGCTGAGGTAATCCGCCTCCAGACCACGGAGGTAAGCGAGCTCGCGGAGGGTGACGGCGACGCGCACGTTGGCTCGAGCACGATGCCGCAGAAGCGAAACCCGATGGTGTCCGAGTACCTCGTCGCTTCCGCTCACCTGTTGCGCGGAACGGTCGCCGCGCTGTTTAACGCCACGGCGCACGCCGGCGAGCGCGACATGTCGCTCTGGGCAGTCGAGTGGCTGGCCGTGCCGCAGGCGTTCATCCTCGCCGGCGGCATCGCCGAGAAGCTTGAGGGCATCGTCGGTTCGCTCGAGGTTGATCGGGCTCGAATGCGCGCCAACCTCGATCTGACCGACGGCGCGATCCTCGCGGAGGCGGCGATGATGGCGCTCGCACGCGAGCTCGGTCACGAGGAGGCGCATGCGATCGTCACGGCGGCGAGCCGCAAGGCGCACGCCGCCGACCGCGAGTTGCTCGAGGTGCTAGTCGAGGATCCGCGGGCGGGATCGCTGATCGGCTCGGCGCTGCTGGCCCGACTCCGCGACCCGGCGGCGTATCTCGGCCTCGCGGTCGACGTCGCGACCAGGGTCGGCCGGGGGGAGTCAGACAGCGGCGTGCCGACGATCGAGCCCGAAGCCCCTCAGGAAGAAGCGTGAATCGATAGTCCGACCAAGGGGAGGGTTCTCCATATGAGCGTTGTTGTCACGGGTGCGGCGAAGGGCATTGGCCGAGCCATCTGCCAGCGGCTGTGCGAGGACGGACAGCAGGTCGTCGGCGTCGACATCGATCAGCCCGCACTCGCCGAGGCGACAATGTCACTCGGAGACGGCTGTATCCCGCTGACTGGTGACATCGCCGACTGGCAAACGCACGAGCGCGCCGCCGAGGCCGCGCGTGGCGCCGGGAAGCTGACGGGGTGGGTCAACAACGCGGGCATCGACGTCGTCGGCGCCGCGCACGAGGTTGACGAGCAGGCATTGCGGCGAGCGCTTGACGTTCTGCAGCTCGGGCCAATGTTCGGCTGCTCGGTGGCGGTCCGCGAGATGCTGCCGCTACGCAGTGGATCGATCGTCAACATCTCGTCGATCCAGGGGGTGTACGCCTTCCCGCGGTACTACGCCTACCAGGCGGCCAAGGCGGCCGTGGCGATGATCTCGAAGGGGATCGCCACCGACTACGGCCGCCACGGAATCCGCTGCAATGCGGTCCTCCCGGGAGCAATCGACACGCCGATGACGCGCGAGGCGCTCGTCCGCGACGTCGGCGGTGACATCGACGAGGCGCTGCGGAGCGAGGGTGAGCTGGCGACGCTCGGGCGTATCGGGCAGGGTTCAGAAATCGCGGAGGTCGTCGCGTTCCTGCTGTCCGATCGCGCTTCGTATGTCAGCGGCGCAGCGATCCCGGTCGACGGCGGCGCGACCGCTCGCTGCTACGCGTATCCGGCGATCGAGGTCGTGTAGGCGCGGTTAGCCGGGCGCGCGCTCGAACGCGAGCGAGTGACCGGAGAGGACTCGAGGCTCCGCCTCGGTGACGACCGCGACCTGCTCGACCCGAAGCCCCCAATCCGCGGTATAGGTCCCGGGCTCCAAGGCGACGACCATCCCGGGCTCGAGAAGCGTGTCGTTGTCGAGGACGACCCGCGGCTCCTCATGCCAGGCGAACCCCACTCCGTGCCCGGTGTGGTGGGGGTACTCCCAGCCGTCCTCCGCCATCACCGCCCGGACCGCGGCGTCGACCTCGCCGCTGCGGGTGCCGGGCCTGAGCATTTCGAGGCCCTTGTGCAGCGCCGCTCGGGCGGCCCGATGGGCGCGGTCCTGCTCGGCGGTCGGCTCGGCGTCCACGAAGGTCGAGCACGAGTCTCCCCACACGCCCTCCACGCGCGGGACCAGGTCAACGAGGAACAGGTCGCCTTTGAGGATGCTGCCCATCGAGGGGGGTCCGCCGACCTCCGCCGTCCGTGCACCCGACACGAGGTCGGCCAGGATCGGAATCCTGCCGCCGGCGCGCGTCTCCATCGCCTCGCGGACGTGCTGCCACACCTCGAGCTCTGTGGCGCCGGCGTGCGTGGCCTCACGGGCGGCGGCCTGGCCGGCGTCACAGACTCCGATCGCCGCCTCGATCGCGGCTATGTCGTTCGCGGTCTTGATCGCGGTCAGCGCGGCGAGTGCCCCGTCGGCCAGGGTGCTGAATTGCACGTTGGGTAACGCGCCGACCGGCACCGAGGCTCCGTCGACCGCCCACCGCGCGCCGGTGCCGGCGCTTCGCTCCATCGCGGCCTGCACTGAGTGTCGGGCGCTCGCGATCCGTTTGATCGGGTTGACCGTGAAGCTCTCGTAGGTGATCGTGGCGTCCGAGTCCTCGGCTTCGTCCGCCGAGCACACCAGCACCGTACCGCCGTCGCACGGGGCGACCACGATCGCAGGCAGCGCGAACACGTTCGGCCCCGTCTCGATGTCGTATGAGTGGCCGGTCAGCATCCGCACCACGCCGGGATCGGCGGAGATCAGGCCGTCAGCATCGAGGCGCTCGAGCGTGCTCTGCAGTCGTTCGTCAGTCATGTTCTCCATCCGGTTGATCGAGGTTGAGCATCAAGGGCATCGAGGAGGGGGATTGCATCAATGAGGCCTCGACGAGAGGGACCGCATCACGGGGCGCAGACGAGCGGTCGTAGGACGAGCTCGGTGGTCCGCGTCTCACCGGCCTCGAGGCGGTGCGCCTGCCCGCGATCGCGCGCCGTCTCGAGCCCGAGCGTGTGCGGCACCGAGGCCGGCTCGACGATCAGCGTTTCGGCGAGCTCGCGCCACAGGCCGCCGCTCGAGCGCACGTCGTGCCACATCCAAACGTGCGGCAGCCATTTCGTGTCCCAGCTGAGCTCAAGACCCTGACGGCGGTCACGGTTGTGGACCGTCAGATGCCCCTCGGGCACGTTTGCGACGATCATCATCCGGCTGCGCGGAGTCCTCAGCTCGGCGCGATCGCCGCGTTCCAGCGTGCCGTCGAGCAGCCGCACCTCCGGCCAGCCCGGCGCGTCCGCCGGCGGCTCCGTCGGCCCGGTGCGCTCATCGACCTCGTATGCCTGACCGCCGGCGAGCGCGATCTCGATCGCCGGATCGAGCATTTCGATTCCGAGCCCGACGTGCTCCACCCACACGAGTGACGCCGTCTGGTCCGCGCTGACGGTGGAGCGCACGGTGACGCTGTCATCCGCCAGCGTGAAGCGTCGCTGCACCCTGATCCCGTGGCCCTCCCAACTCAGATTCGCGGTGTCCAAGGCAAGCTCGGTCACCTCCCAGGGGGCGGTCGATGCCCGTCCGTGGAAGCCGTGAGCAATCCCGTCGACGACGCACGCGTTGCCGGCGTTCGGCACCAGTAGCTGCCAGCCCCCTCGGTAGCAGCGGGTCCAGGCAGTCTCGTCGAGCTCCCCAGACACCGGCTCGTCGGAGGCGAACGGAGGGCGGCCGAGCAGCTGCCGTCCGGTTCGAACGTCGATCAGGTCGAGCACCTCGCCGCCGTGACGGGGGTCGATCCGGATCGAGACTGAGCTGGAGGCGAGGTTGATCACTGCTGGCGTGGGACAATCGTTTGTGTGAACCCGAACCTATTGGGCGTTCGGCCCTGCGTCAAATGCGCGGCGAGCCCCGCGCGATGACCACGGTCTCCAGGCTCCACCACACCGGCTACACGGTCTCGGACCTCGATCGATCGCTGCGCTTCTATCGAGACCTGCTCGGCTGCGAATTGATCGCGACCCAGGAGAAGCGGGGCGGCTACCTGGCCGAAATTGTCGGCTACCCGGATGCCCACGTACGGATGGCCCACCTCCGCGCTCCCGAGTCCGACCACATCATCGAGCTGTTTCAGTACATGACCCCGGAGCCTGAGGGATGGGGGATCGAGCCGCGCAGCGTCGGGATCACCCATGTGTGCTTTCTGGTCTCCGACCTGAAGGCGACTCACGAGCGCCTGCTCGACGCCGGAATCGAGTTCTACAGCCCGCCGGTCGAGATCGACACCGGGATCAACACCGGCGGGTGGGCGCTGTACCTCCGGGATCCCGACCACATCACGGTGGAGCTGTTCCAGCGCCCGGCGACGGGGGCGCATGCGGACGCGGTCTGAGGATTACTCGCGCTCGATCCTTCGCAGCCCGCCTCCAGTCGTCCACCACTCGACGACGAGCCTCGTGGCCTCCTCGTTGAGATGGGTGTGCACCACCTCGGCGATGTCGGCGCGGAAGCGGTCGCCGCCCGTCCCTTCGGTGATCGGTCCGTTTGCTATCGCCCGACCGGCGATCTTCGCCTCGCCCGGCCACTGAGCCTCAGAGCCCTCGACCGGGTCGATCGTGGGGCTGTGCAGGGCGAATCGCGGATCCCGTCTGAGATCCGCGCCCCTGCGAGCGTTCGGCATCGAGCCCGGAGACCAGTTCGCCGTCCTCGAAGACCGCCTCAATCCCGGAGATCCGCGGCGACCCGTTGGCTCGCAAGGTGGCAATCGTCTTGTGTCTGTGAGCGTTGGACAGCGCCCGCACGCGCTGCGCGAACTCCGGCTCTGCGTGCTCGACGTCCTGCTAGGCGGTCATGCGCCCAATGGTCGACGGATGACCGACGGAAGCTCGCAGGTTGTGGTCCGCCTCCACTCGTCATGGTGGCCTTGCGGGCTGAGCCAGCGCTGGGCGCCGCCCCGGGCTTCCTTGGCGGGCGTAGGTGGATTGCTGCCCAACGACGTCAGCTAACGACGTACACCCCCGCGAGCGCATCGTGGGGACGTAGTGGCTTCCATATCGGGCACCCACCTCACGCTCGTGCCGGTCGTGGCTACGCGGCGGGCCTACGGTCGAAGCGGCCAAAGCCCCAGTCGCAATGCGGGCTGTTGATCCGCAGAGGCGTTAGGGGTCCGCTCACGCCTGGTCACGTGCCGGCTTGAGCGGCCGTTCGGAGCCAACACGCACCTCGATGCTCCTGATCCGGAGATCGATCGAGGCGAGCGGCTGGTCCTCGGGCGTCACGTACTCCGCGATCGACTCCTCGACGGCCTCGATCAGCTCGTCCAGGGTCTCGCCGGAGGCAAGGCAGCCCGGCCACTGCGCGATCTCGGTCCAGAACATTCCGTCGTCGTGGTGGACTCCGACGTGCAGCGAGCGCTCCTTCATATAAACCACCCCGCTCTGTTGTGATTCCCATCCGGCGCACAAGCACGAACGCGACCGCGCGCGCATCGAGACGATCGTCGCTTCATGATCGTATGCCGTCACGGGCAGCGCGAGACGAACCGACGGGTTCTTGAGCTCCGGCTGCGCCGAGGCCCTCTGTCCTGTTGGCGCGCGCGAGGAACATTCACCGAGCACGGATGCGAGGTCGCGGCCTCACGATCCGCGCGCGATGCCAAACCTCGATCCCCAGCCAACCCAGCCGCCCCCCGTCCCCGGCAGTCGCTCCACAGACACGACGGTCCGCAGTCTTGTAGAGCCGCGCGCGAGACTCGAGCCCGAGCACGGACGCTCGGCCCAACTCCGCGCGCGAGGCACTCGCCCGGCCTATTCGCTGATGCAGGAATCACGGCGGCGCGGCTGGCCCGGATCGAGCGCGTGTTCGAGCCAGAGCCCGGAGCTGCGGCCTCCTACCAGGAGCTCTACCAACGCTGGCGAGCGCTATATGGAACCGCACTGGCGCTCAGCGAGAGCGGACTCGTTCGGCCGCTGTGGCGCGCACCCGGCGCCTGACCAAAACCAGAACAAAGGAGCGCGATGCCCGAGACGGACACCTGAACCGACAAACAATTCCACCTCGACGTTCCACCGCCCGAAGGCGGCTTCTTCCTAAAGGGTCGGGAGCGTATGACTGGGGGATGCGCAACCGCCTGGCGCGAATCTTTTGCCCGGGCACCGGACGCACCGTGATGCTGGCGATCGATCACGGCTACTTCAGGGACCAACCTCGGGACTGGAACGCATCGACCTCGGGATCGTCCCGATCGCGCCCTACGCGGATGCGCTGATGCTCACACGCGGGATCCTGCGCTCGACAATCCCAGCGACCCACCGCGGCGGGATCGTGATGCGAGCCATCGGTGGCCCCAGCATCCTCAAAGACCTCTCAAACGAGCGCCTAGCGCTGGATCTCGAGGAAGCGACGCGGATGAACGTGCACGCGCTGGCGGTGCAGGTGTTCATCGGCGGCGAGCACGAGACCCAATCAGTGCACAACATGACGCGACTAATCGACGCTGGCTACCGCTATGGGATTCCCGTCCTCGCGTCACCGCCGTCGGCAAGGACCTCGTCCGCGATGCCCGCTACCTGGGACTGGCCACCCGGATCTGCGCCTAGCTCGGAGCACACTTCGTCAAGACCTACTACTGCGAGGAGGGGGTTTGACCGAGTAGTCGCAGGCTGTCAGGTACCGGTGGTCATGGCCGGAGGCAAGAAGCTGCCCGAGCTCGATGCTCTGGAGATGGCCTACCGCGCCGTGCAGGAGGGCGCGGCGGGCGTCGACATGGGACGCAACATCTTCCAAAGCCATGCCCCCGCCGCGATGATCCAAGCGATCGGCCGGGTCGTGCACGAGAACGCGCGCCCGCAAGACGCTTTCGAGCTCTTCCAGGACCTTGCTCACGACAGCGCGGCAGCGTGAGCTGGACATGCCGGCGGCGCGGCACCACAGCGATTAGTCGCGCATCAGGCAGCCGCGCCACGCGGGTGGCGGATAGCCTCGTCGGCAAAGGCATGCACGTGCGGGACGGCATCGGCGGAGCCGAGGAGTCTGCTTGCGTTTGCGCGCAGAGGAAGCTCCGCGGCCGCACGCCGCGGCGCCCGCTGTCGCCCAGAAGGAGTTGAGGGCACGGTGATCGCAAGGCGTGCGAGCGCCTCGTCGGGACATAATGGCCCATATCGGGCGCACAGCTTGGGATCGAGCCGGTCGTGACTAATCTCCGGGCCGGCGATCGAAGCGGCCAAAGCCCCAGTCGCGATGCGGGCTGTTGATCCGCCGAGGCGTCAAGGGTCCCGCTGACGCCTGCTCGCGCGCTGGCTTGAGCGGCCGCTCGGAACCCACCCGCACCTCGATCCCGCGGATCCAAAGCTCGATCGAGGCGACCGGCTGATCCTCGGGCGTCACGTACAGCGCGATCGATTCCTCGACGGCCTCCATCAGCTCGTCCAGGGTTTCGCCGGAGGCGAGGCACCCCGGCCACTCCGCAATCTCGGTCCAGAACATCCCGTCCTCGCGGTGAACCTGGACGTGTAAGGGGCGGTCCTCCACCTACATCACCTCGCTCAGATTGTCATTCTCACTCCTGCACGATCCGCCAACACAACCCCGCGCGCGCATCGAGACCGTTGTCGCTGCACGATGGTATGCCGCCGCCAGCGGCGCGAGAAGACCCCGGGCCCGCTTCTGGGCCCCGGTTGCGCCGATGTCGTTCCCCTGTCGGCGCGCGCGAGCAGACATCACCGAGCAAGGATGCGAGGTCGCCGCTCAAGATCCGCGCGCGATGCCAAACATCTATCCCCCACCTAACCCAGCGCACAGGAATCCGATTCGCAGACAGGCTGTCCACCGGTCGCTGTGACGCCGCGCGCGAGACTCGATACCGAGCACGGATGCTCGGTCCAACCCCGCGCGCGAGCCACGACGCCAGCACCCGACTAACCCACCCCTTCGATGACGCTTGGCCAGGAGCCGACGCTGGCGCTATCGCGTCGGCCCCCAGAAGCTCGTTCGCCAGGAACGACGGCGCCGCTCTCGGGGATAGCAGACGCGCTGGAGCACGTCAGTCCGGACAAGCGCTGCGTCGCCGAGGGAGTCGTCCGCCGGGCTTAACTTAACTGTGTGATGATCGCGTTGGTAGCCAAAGCGCTCGCGCCCTCGCGGCGGTGCTGACGACTGCTGGTGGGAGAAGGCGATCGCGCGGCCCGGCTGGCCCTGACCGATCCAGATCGTGGCGAAGGACTCGTCCGCGGTCCCGGCCGGCGGAGCACTCCTTCGTCGCCGATGCGTTCGTCCGCGCTAAGCAGACTCAGCGACGGAAGCAGTCGTGACTTTCACTCGGAGTCAGAGGCGTCGCCGCCGGATTGCTCATCCTTGAGCTTTGCGAGTTGAAGTAGCGACTCGAGTTCATCGTTGAAGATGACCCGAAATAGGTCGGCCTCCGTCAAGCTCCAATCGCCATGGCCGAACTCGCGCCGGATGGCGAGCAGGAGCTTGCCGTAGGCTCCTATCTGATCCTCGACGGTCGGTGGTCCGTCGGCGGCGAGGCGGCGCATGGCGACCCACGCCTCAATCACCTTTGGACTACCCCAGAGCAGCAGCTTGTCGCCGAAGTCGCCCATCACCCTCTCGGTCTCGTCGGCGAGTTCGACGTGCTGCTCAGGTGTCGCGTTGGTCACCTTGCGCAGATGGCTGAGCCAAGTCTCCCATTGCGGTGCGATCTTGTCCCAACGGTATTGCTGAGCCGCCAAGCGACGGCGGAAGACCTCGCCAAGCGCGAATACGAGGATTGCCGTCGCTGCCGTGACGGCCGTCGCCTCGCCGTTGATGACGCCCCAAACGTAAGTCGCCATCAAAGCGAGCGCGGCGGCAACGCCGACGGCCCGGAAGGTCCGGCTGAATGACGCGACATGAGCGGAATCTACGATCGGCAACGGATGCACCGGCTAGACGTCTCGTGAGCGGATGAACAGCGCGGAGGTCGAGGTACCGACAGCTTGTCGCCAACGCGATAGCGAGCTCGGCGGCGGCGCGCCAACGAGAGCAATCGTCTGCGGCGAGCGCCAGCGCGAGTCGGCACAAGCTCGTGTAGAACCTCAACTTGTCCCCATGTGCGCCGATTGATCGGGTAGGTTCGGCGGCACTAGTGGGGTGTCCACGGCGGCGGCGCGCTAACGTGAGTGGCGGCCGTCAGCAGCGACGGAAGGAGTAGATGTGAACAACCTTGGGATCATCGAAGTGATGGGGATTGGGGACGGCGCCGCCGCGGGCGGCGACGCTTGGAGCGCCCCCGGCTTTCCGCTTGCGCCTGCGCAGCCACCGGTGCCCGCGCTGCCTGGCGTGGGGAAACCAACCGTCGCCGGGGCGCAAGGGCAGCGCGTGGTGATCGGCCTGCTCTCAGACTGCTCCGAGCCGCCGCCGTTTCAGACTAGCTAAGTCGGTCCTGTGCCTAGCTGGAGCGACCTTCTTGAGGAGGTCAAGGCTGCGGGCAGCACGTACGACGTCATCCGCCGGCGCTACCAAGGATCTGGCGGACTACACCGGCCGCAACACGATCATCTACTACTCGGGATGGCTCCAGAAGGGTGATCTGCGGCGGCAGGGAGTAGGCGGGTTCGACGTCAACGACAGCGACAAGAACGGGTTCATGGCCGTGATCCACGGCCTCGACAAGGCCAAGGGCCTCGACCTGATCCTCCACACCCCTGGCGGCGAGACGGCCGCCACCGAGTCCCTAGTCGACTACCTCCGAGCGATGTTCGGCACGGACATGCGCGCGATCGTGCCGCAGCTGGCGATGTCCGCCGGAACGATGATCGCGTGCGCCTGCAACAGCATCGTCATGGGACGCCACTCCAGCCTCGGGCCGATCGACCCGCAGTTCGGGGGTACCGCCGCGCACGGCGTCATCGAGGAGTTTGAGCGCGCGAAGCGCGAGGTGAAGAAGGACCCGCTAATGGCCAACATTTGGGCGCCGATACTCAACAAGTACCCCGCGACGTTCGTCGGCGAGTGCCAGAAGGCGATCGATTGGTCCGAGAAGATGGTGGCCGAGTGGCTGGAGACCGGCATGTTCGCGAACCGCAACGTGCCCGCCGCGGCGGCAAAGGACGTGATCAAGGAGCTCGGCGATCACGCCCTGACGCTTTCGCACGCGCGCCACATCTCGGCCTCGCGCGCGAAAAACATCGGCCTGGAGATTGAGATGCTCGAGGCCGACGACGACCTTCAGGACAAAGTCCTCACGGTGCACCACGCCGCGATCCAGACGCTCACCGCTACCCCGGCGCTGAAGATCGTCGAGAACCAGAACGGCACTGCGTTTATCCAGACAGTCGCGACGATGATCGTCGCCGCGCCGCAACAGCAGGCCTGAACCGGGCGACGCTTGGCCGCGCTCACTGACGGGAATCGGCGCGCGCGTGGGGGTTCACTGTTAGCGATGATCAGCTTGGGTTCGGTCACTACGACGCGCTCGCGACCGGAGGTGGCGAAGCGGCTGTCAACCCGATCGTTTGAGCCATCGCGAGTTCTGAGCTACGCGGCTTCCGCGAGCGCCGACACTGTAGCCGTCGTTGCGGTCGCGAGGGGTCTCTCAGCCGACCGGCCAGGCTCGGCGAACGAGTCCGCGGCCAGGTTGACTGTCCGTTTCGTCATGCAGCCTGCGCGGCTCCAGCGATCGCTGTCGCGACCAGGGAATCACGGAAGACGTTGTTGGCGGCACCGATCCCCACGCCCGTCCCCACAGCTGTTGCACCGCGCTCGGACATCGGGCTGACCCAGCGTCGGGTGGCGGAACCAGTGTGCAGCATCCACCGGTTGCTCGACCCAGCAATACCGGCAGAAAGCGGCGTCGAGGCAGACCCGACGACCGACCATCGCTCCGCGCTCGGCTTGTGCGGCGATGCCCGCGAGGACAGGTCCCGTCGACACCCTCGGCTGACGGAGCCGGAGGGTCTCAACTGGCGGCATCGACTTCGGTGATGTTGAGTGCTAGTCTTGTAAGACAATTGTCTAACAGGAGTACCGCATGCCGATAGTGAGCATCCGCGACCTCGCGCACGACATGAAGGCTGTCCTCTCCCGCGTGGAAGAGGACAACGAGACGCTACTCGTCACGCGCAACGGTAAACCGGTCGTGGCAATCGTGCCGGTCGACCCAGCCGAGGCGGAGCGCTACATCGTCCAGTCAGCGCCGGAGATGATCGCTGCGCGCAAGCGCGCCGAGTCGGCTCGGGCGAGTCGGCCAAGCTACTCGCTCGACGAGGCCGCCGAGCGGCTCGGGATTGACCGCAGCGAGGCCGACGGGAGCCGCGGCGAGGAGGAGTTCGGACTCGGTGAGGTCGAGGAGCCGATCCTGACCCTCCTGACCAAGGTGTTCGGCGGGGAGCTGGCCGGATCGGTGGCGGAGTCAGTCGAGTCGCGCTTTACCCAGGTCGCCTCCGGCATGCTGCAGAGCGCAGAGTCGGAGGGGACTATCGACCTCTCCTCCGGCACCGATCGGGCAGCCCAGGAGGAGCGGCTGAAGTCGGTCTACGCGCAAGTCTTCGCCTCGGTGTTCGGCGAGGTCCTCGCCGACGCCATGGCCGAGCGAGTCAAGGGCTTCTCCGTCGGCACGAAGATCGGCGACCGTGAGGAAGGTCTGTTCGGGCTCACGCTGGCCGATGAAGCGCTCAACGCGACGTTCCGGTACGTCGAGGCGCTCAACGACACCATCATCATGACCGGCGGCCTCCACGGCGCCGCGATCACCGTCGACGCATACGAGACGGCAGCGATCACCGGCATCAACATGATCGGGAAGATGCAGACGGTCGCGACGGGCTACGGCAAGATCGAGCCGCCGTCGCTGAAGCTGGGCTTCAAGAGCTTCGGCAAGCCCTGAGACGGCTCGCGCGGTTCAGTCTCGGTCGAGCTTCTCGCCGAGCGCGTCCAGCTTGTCGCCGAGCGCATCGAGCTTCTGGCCAAGCACACCCAACTGGCCGCCGAGGGCATCGGCCGCATCAAGCTCTGCGGCACGTGTGGCGGCGGCGCGGGTGCTCTGCTGGCTGACGTTCACCCAGCCCATGGCAACAACCGACGCGAGGCCGGCAAGAAGCGGGCCGGCGCTGAGCGCGAACAGCCACCTGTACGCGCCGTTGTCGAGCGCGCCGAGCGAGCCGAGGAGCCCAGCAGCGGTCGCCACTCCGAGGAACACAAAGGTAGATGGCGCCGCCCATTTCAGGACTCTGAACGCAACGACGACCCCAAGCGCGCCCTGGAACAGCGCCACCGCGACCAGCAGCGCAGCCGCCACCGTGGCCTCGGCCGGGAAGTACGGCGCCGTCGCGGCCTCACGGCCGCTCGTGCCCGTCGGCGCCCAGTGCCATGCGGCAGCGGTGCCGACGATCGCGACGGCGTAGACGATCCGCACGGGGGTGACGAAGTCGCCGCCGCGGCTCATCCGACCCTCCGCGCCATCTCGGCGATGTTCGCCCGGTCGCGGATCTCCTCGATCCACAGCGCACCACGGCCCGCTCCCAGCTCCCAGAGGTCTGGCTGCCCCTTGTCCCACTGCGCACGGTAGGCCCACTCCCCGCGGGAGAACAGGACCCACGAGCCGAGCGGTCCGCGCGGCCAGTCAAGCTTCTTGAAGCCGACCAGCAGGTCCGTGTCGTGCAGCCGCCGCAACCTGTTCCAAGCGTCGGCGCGGTGCTCGTCGGTCAGCGACTTCAGGTCGTCCTCGGCTTCCGGCAGCAGCCACACGTCGAAGTTTCGCTCCATGCGCGTCGCAGCCTACTGAGACCGATGGAAGGTCAAAGCTCTCCGATCGCCCTTCACCGCCGATTGCACGGGAACAGCCACGGTCACGCGCTGGCGAACGGCTGCATGCTGCCGCATTAGGTGTGGCGCAGTCACACCGGAGTCCCAGTGACCGTGGCTGACGGGGACCTGCTGTTGTTGTCGCATGGGTGTCTCCGCGGCGGGTGGTCGCAGCCCCGGTTAGCGCGGATCTGATGCGACTCTGCAAGGCGCGCTGGTCGTCGCCTGTGCGTCGGCAGACGCCCGACCTGGAGCGCGTACAGCCCGAAGCTCAACCGACAGGCGACGACGCCGACGGCCAGCCGCACGATCGCTTCGGCCTCTGCTGGGCCGCCGAGCCGGCGATCGCGTTGGCGACCAGGCGATGGCGAGCGGGACGATGCATCGGGATCGGTTCGGTCGACACGACGCTTCGTATCGCGGCGGACGGCCCCCGACCAGACCGTGCGTCGGCGAGCGACGACTCATGGCCACTGACGACGGATCGTCGGATCTCAGCTCCGCTTCCGCTTCGACCCGATCAGGAATAGAAACGGAAGCGCACCGCTGGCGCCCGGTCCGGCGACAAACGAGAAGTGTGGAGCCGGCTGCTGGCGCTCGGCTTCACGAGATTGCGCGAACGCGGGCGCGTGGCTCTCGCGCTCGCCGAGGGACGGACGTGCCTATGCGGAGCTAGGTGTCGGGCGAACCGCGCGGCGCTGTCGCTGCTCGATCGATGCGACAGGCGTCGGACTCGCACGCCGCTGCCGCTTTCGCGCACGGCGAGCCTTCGAAAGCGGGGGCGCTAAGTTGCCCCGCTTATTGCTTGCGCGCGAGAGGGCTGGTGCCGTAGAACTTCTGCTGATTCTCATTTCAAATGTCAGCTGAGGACAACAAACGGTTAGCTCAGCGGCTAGTTGACGAGGTCGTCGGGAAGCGCAACCTCGCCGTTCTCGATCAGATCGCGGCTGGAGATTTCGCTGAGATCGCGAAGCGGTGGGTGAACCCGTTTCGGAGCGCGTTCCCGGACTTCGAGATGGAGGTCGTTGATCTGATCGCGGAGGACGATCGGGTCGTCGCCCACTTCAGGTGCTCGGGCACCCATTCCGGCAAGTGGCTTGGCGTGCCAGGTACCGGGCGGCGGTTTGAGGGGATCGATGAGATCTACATCTTTCGCATTCGGGACGGCAAACTCGTGTCGGCCCTCGGGGTCGAGGACAACCTGACGCGACTGTGCCAGCTGGGCATCACCCTCCGAGCTGCCGTGCAGCCTTGACCAGGGCGACGCCTGCTGCGTCGCTCGCTTCGCAGCAGAGTCGGCGGCCCGACGGCATCACCCGCGTAGCCTTGGTGATGAAGTTTGGTTGAAGTCAAACGGAGCAGCAGCGGAAATGGGCGTGGTCATGCGGCGGTTGGCGATTGGCGAGGTGGCAGAACGTGCCGGGGTGAGCGCATCGCGGATCCGCTATTACGAGGCGCGCGGCTTGCTGCCCGTGCCCGAGCGCACGGCGGGTAAGCGGCGCTACAGCGAGCAGGTGTTTCGCCGCTTGGCAATCATCGACGCGGCGCAGCGAGTCGGGTTCACGCTGGCGGAGAACGGTGATCTTCTTGGCTCCCGCGATCAGCCTGCGCATGAACGGCTGCGCCAGCTCGCGCTTTTGAAGTTGCCCGAGCTTGATGATCTGATCGCGCGGGCAACATCGGTTCGTCGCGCTTTGAAGATCTGCAGCAACTGCACGTGCGATTCGATCGACGTATGCCGCATGTTCGATGATCGCGTGTTACCGCTTCGCGACCCGCTGGCCTCGACTGCGCCAAGGCGGACGAGAACGCGCGATCGCACTGCCGCTTGACTTCAACTTCGGTTGAAGTGCAACCATCCCGCCATGGGCCTAGCGCAGCGCACAAGGAGGACGGCTGAATGACCTACGTGATCGCGGAGCCCTGCATCGGCGTAAAGGACTACTCCTGCGTGGAGGTCTGCCCGGTTGACTGCATCCACCCGATGCGGGACGAGAAGGGGTTCGACGAGGCGCCGCAGCTCTACATCGATCCCGAAGAGTGCATCGACTGCGATGCTTGCGTCGAGTCGTGCCCGGTCGACGCAATATTCGCCGAGGACCAAGTGCCCGAAGAGTGGCAGAACTTCGTCCAGGTCAACGCCGACTACTTCCAGCGCTAACCCGCAAAGGGGCAGTCTGCCCGCTACACCGTCGGCAGCTCCTCCGGGCTACGTGCGACAGCGAGCGATCGATGAACGCACGCCCAGATCTGCGTAGGCGCCGCACCTCCCCTTGGGCGCGGGCCCGGTGCCCGCAACGCGCGAGAGCAGCAGCCCGGATCGCCGCCGGTGACGACGCCGCGATGGCCGAGAGCGAGCGCCGCGCCCCGCGCAAAATGCAGACTGCTGTCACTGTCATCGTCTTCGGGGTCTGGGCGGTGACGTCCGACGCGTCCGGTAGGTCCTCGGGCTGGCGGAGAGCGAGAGCGGCAGCGTCGCGATTAGAGCCGTGTCGGCGACGAAGCGGACGCGCTCGCCGATTGCTGCCGGGAGCGTCCGCTTGCCCGGCGGCGGCTAGCACCGCGCCGCCGCGGAGTTGCTGCTCGGTGCCAGCAGATCCGCCGACTCGGGCGCAATTCGGAGTTACGCTGCTGGAGCGCAACAGTCGCAACGTGCGCCTCACCGACACTGGTGATGGGATCAGCTACGAAGGGTGCGAGGCAGCCCGAAGCGGGCGAGAACGCTGCTGTCGACAAAGTGGGTAATGGCAGAGATGCGGTCGCCTGCGAGAGTCAGCACGAGCACTCCGACGGCGTGCGCGATCGGTGTTTGCGAGTCGGTGCGATAGCAGCCGAATGCTGGCTGGCCGTTGGCTCGGGTTGGGATCAGCTTGTGGCGGCGCCCGCCCCGCCAATTTAGGTATTCGTGGATCGCCGAGCGGCCCTGGTATTCGAGCGGGGGCGGCGGCATCGTGAACCACGCGTCTTCGGTGAGTAGCGCGACGACGCCGTCGATGTCGTCGGCCATCCAGGCATCGGCGAAACGGCGAACGAGCTCGTGTTCTGTCGGTGAGTTGGGCTCTGGCGCTCGGCCCCGGTCTGACGCGGGAAATAGGCGTTCGGTCGTTACCCGCGCGCGCCTGAGGGCGCTTTTGACCGAGTCCTCGCTTGTCTCGAGCGTGTCGGCTACCTCGGCGGCGTGGAAGCCGAGGACGTCGCGGAGAAGCAGGACGGCGCGTTGGCGTGGTGGGAGATGCTGCAGGGCTGCGACGAACGCGAGCTCGACGGTCTCCCGGGTCTGGTATCGAGCATCTGGACCCGGCGCCGTATCGATGATCCCCTCGAGCAGGGCGTCGGGGTAGGGTTGGAGCCAAGTCACCTCGCCGAGCCTCGTCGGGTCCGGGGGGGCGAATGGCGGCTCGGGTGCCGGCGGCGACCGGCGGCCGAGCGCGCGCAGGGCATCGAGACATCGATTGGTGGCGATCCGGTAGAGCCACGCGCGCAGCGATGCCGTGCCCTCATAACCCGACAGACCGCGCCAGGCGCTCAGCAACGTCTCCTGGAGCGCGTCCTCAGCGTCTTGCATCGAGCCGAGGATCCGGTAGCAGTGGAACTGGAGCTCCCGCCGGTAGGGGTCGGTTAGCTCGCGGAATGCCTCCTGCTCGCCTTGTGCAGCGCGCGTCAGCAGCGATTGGCCCATCTTCTGATCCTCGCATCTCGACTCCGATTTCGCCGGCATTAACAGCTATGACGTCGCGCGCGCCGAGAAAGGGTCGCCCCGGCGACCGCGCAACAGGCACTGACCCTTCTTCGGCCCCGCCGGCGTCTCAATACGCGGATGGCACACCCCGACACCAGGAGGACCGGAATGACCGCGTACGCAATCGGGTCGGCGCAGGAGCACCTGGCCGTTCGGCTCGAGCTGCTTGATGCCGAGCAGGACCTGACTCGCTAGAGGAGGCTCAAATGCTGCACCCCGCTCTCGCTCGAGCGCTCGCCAGCGCTCACATCGATGACCTACATCGCGCGGCCACCCGCTGGCACACGATCCGTCTCGCCCATCGCGCCGCACACGAGCCACGCGTGGCGGCCACTCCAACCGCCATACAGCGATCCGCCTCCGAGCCAGCGGCGTGGACTTCGTGCGCCCCGGCCGCGGGCATGACGCCAACCGAGACTGCTCAAGCAGCCCCATGGCCATGCCAATCCGTCGTCGACGTCCCCTCGGGGCCGCGAGCCGGAATCGATCTGGCATCGAGATCGTCATGAGTCCTTTGCCGATGCTCAGGCTGAACACGAGGATCGGCGGGTCCGACAGCACTCCTACGACCGCCTTCGCCGGCCCGCGACGCTGCCGCTTTCGGACAGATCGGGTCACGCGATCGCATCGGTGGGATGTGGCTGCTCCGTCGCCAAAACGATCAGGAATCGAGAAGCGCGCTCACCGATGTGCACTTAGCATGACCGGCATGTGCACCCCGTGTCACGCGATAGCAATGACGATGACCGACTCGTCCAACGGCCCCAAGGTGCAGGAGCCCGCGCGCGAGGCAGGTGACGGCCGCCTGGTGGCCACTGCTGCCGATCTGATGGCGGCATCCTCAGGCTGACCCAAGAGAAAGAGGTGAATTCGCAATGGCTGAGACAAAGCCGGCGAGGAAAGGCACGCGCTCCAACGGCTTCACCGCCGAGGAACGAGCGGCGATGAAGGAGCGCAGCCGAGAGCTGAAGGCCCCCAGGCGCGGGAACAAGGCGGACGGAGAAAGCGACCTGCTCGCCAAGATCGCTGAGATGCAGGGGACGGACCGCGTGATGGCCGAGCGGCTCCACGCGCTCATCAAGGCCAGTAACCTGGAGCTTTCGCCGAGAACCTGGTACGGGATGCCCGCGTACGCCAAGGACGACAAGGTTCTCTGCTACTTCAAACCCGCGGAGAAGTTCAAGACGAGGTACGCGACGTTCGGCTTCAGCGACAAGGCGAACCTCGACGAAGGCGCCATGTGGCCGGTCGAATTCGCGCTCATATCGTGGACCGGCACCGAAGAGAAAAGGATCAGCGAGCTCGTGAAGAGGGCGATGAGCTAAGACCCGAGCTCGCAACCGGGACCGCCACGCGACGCGAGCCGGTGCAGAGCGTCCGGACAACCGTTCGTGATCGTCAACGCACACTCGTCACGGCGGTCGACTCGCCGGTGCGCCTCCCAGTCCACCGCGAGGAGACATCTCGATCCTGCCCCCCGCGATCGGCGGAGGGAAAGCCGGGCTGAACTCCGGCCACAGTCGATATTGAGCAAGGCGGTCGCCCTTGACAGCCGCATCACCAGCGCTTGAGTCGACACCTCTCCTTCTCGACCGAGCGTGCCCAGCTCGCGTTGCGGTGCGCGGAAGTGCCATATCGCCGACGACCCCTTTTCACGCTTTAGGCCCTGCAAGACACGACGAGCGCTTCGGCGACTCGGAGGCGCGCGCCAACGCTAACGCCGGACGAGCGCCACGAAAGGATTCGCCAGCTTGTTTCGAGGCCGGACGATCTCAACCGCGACCAGGGGAACGCGCCGCTCGGCGGGCGGCGCACGATCGAGTTCACCGAAGAGCGATCGCCCACGGAACCTAAGTGGCTCCCCCAACACTTCCCCAACCACGAAACTCGGGAACTACGGCCGGCCGCTCGAGGTCGCGGTCCCGCTGCTGCTTCGCGCCAGCGGGAAGCTGAAGCAGCAGTCGTTGCTCGGTGGCTGGGTCGGCGACGATGCAGAAGCCACGCAACCCCGGGGACCCTGAGGGGCGCTTCGCGTCTTACACGATGACGACGATCTTTCCGTGGGCGTGTCCCGCACCCCGGTAGCGCAGGGCGTCGGGGAGATCGCTGAGCGCGTAGTGCCTGTCGATCACCGGCGCGACCTTTCCGGCCTCGACGAGCTGCTTCAGAACGGCGAGGTCCGCCTTGTTATGCCGCACGACGAACACCCCCAGCCGCTGTCCCACGAACGGCGACAGCAACAGTGCCTGCATTGACGGCCGAGTCCAAACCAGCGACCCGTGTCCTTCACACCGACCAGGACATAGGTGCCCCGGGGAGTCAGCGCGCGCCTGCAGTCCGACAACGAACGGCTCCCGATCAGATCGAGCATCACGTGGTAGCGCTCCCGCGTTTGGGCGAAGTCTTCCTTGGTGTAGTCGATGACGTGGTCCGCGCCAATTGACCGGACCATGTCGGCGTTCTGTGTGCTGCAGACCGCGGTCACGGTTGCTCCGAAGGACTTCGCGATCTGCACCGCGAACGTGCCGACCCCGCCGGACGCACCGTTGATCAACACCCTGTGCCCGGCCTGGACTTTGCCTTGGTCGCGAACGGCGGCCAACGCGGTCAAAGCCGAGTCTCCAACCGCCGCCGATTGCTCAAACGTGAGGTTGGCCGGCTTGGGCAGGACGCTGCTCTCGGCGGCGCACGCATACTCGGCGAACGCGCCCTTGCACCAGCCGAACACGTCATCGCCGGGACGAAGCTGTTGGACGCTTCTCCCGGCCGCCTCAACCTCCCCTGCGATATCCATTCCCGGTATCTCACGCCTGGGCTTGAGCGGACCAGACACGAGGCGGATGACGGAGGGCACTCCCCGCAAGAGATGCCAGTCGCCGATATTGACGGCGGCTGCGCGCACGCGGACCAGCACCTCATCGTCGTTGGCGACCGGCTTGTCGACATCCTTGAGCTGTAGGACGTCGGGCGAGCCGTACGACGATTGAACGATCGCCTTCATCATGTCCTCTCGAGCCATCGGCGGAGTTAGTGCCGCACCGACGTCAGCCTGACCCTATCGCGCCGAGCTCGCGGCGCATTAATTGTGATCAGGCCTGTCGCACCTCTGATCTCCGACTGCCCCAGCGCCAGCGACCGCTCGGTCCAACGCGGCGACGCGCGAGGAGGTCGGAACCACCTCGGCCTACCTCCAGGGCATCGATCCGATCGAGATCATCGACGCCGTCCGCTCCCGCAGACCGCCCACGATCTCGGCCACCGCCAGACTCATGCTCTAACGACATCAACGAGTTGTGCCGCCTGCCGGCCGGGCCGGCCCGCCGATCGGAATGGACTTCCGCTCTGCTCGTCGCTAAGCCGTACGCAGCAGTCAGCCGGGCTCTGCTCGTAAGGGGACGATTCAGAAGTGAGATCCGATGTAGCGGGCAAGCGAGGTAGGCACGGAGTCCCATCTGGGCCCGGCTCTACGATGACGTTCGTGCTTTCAACGCCCGACGTGGCCAGGATCCAAGAGCTCTGCGATGCTCGCGTTCCTCCGGAGGCACGCGAGCACGTCCGAGTCGAGCTCGAGCAGGAACGCCAGGCGGTGAATATCGTTGAGTACCGACCGCCGTGGCGCGAGGACTACGGCCCCGAGTGGGCGCGGCTGCCAATCGCGCGGCTGCGATACGTCGCGTCGAAGCGTCTGTGGACCCTGTACTACCACCGTCACACGGGCCGTTGGGAACGCTATCCATTGCTCGGCCCGTCTCGCCGGCTCGCCGACCTCCTGAATGAAGTCGCGGAAGATCCCATCTGCGTGTTCTGGGGCTCATAGTCCCGGCCACCGCGATCATCAAAAGAATCGCCGCGACTTCCGCTTCCCGGCCGGCGGGCCCGAAAGGAGAAGGCTTCCGGTGCGCGCCTGCTGCGGCGACGATGCGGGAGCGGCGGCGCAGCGTGGAGACGAACGCCAGATCGTCGCCAAGGACGAGATGGTATGAGTTGCCACTTCAGGACTGTGGTCGACGCAGAGAGAGTTGCCGGAGCGCGAGGCGCCGTCGAGCTGCCCAGGCTTGCCTATGCAGATGTTTCGGGTCGTGACGGTGGGCCGGCTGTGCGGAGATCGGCATCACCGGCTACCCCGAGAGCCATTAGCTCATCAGCGACGAGGCGACGATCGAGGCCGTGTTCGCCAAGGCCCCACGGCGACCTAGATCGTTAGCCAGATCTGTTTCGATCCGGGCATCAGCACCTGGATCGCGCGGGTTCGAGCACGCGGCACCGGCTTGCCGATCTGGATCGGCCTGGCTGGCAGCATCGACCAGACGCGCTGGTGCGCATCTCGATGAAGCTCGGCCTCGGCGCATCGGCCGGGTTCCTGCGGACCCACCGCGGCTGGCTGGCAAGGGGTGCTGACGCGCACGTTCCCGCCCGACACCCTCTGACGCGCACGTTCCCGTCCGACGCCCTCGTCACCGCTCTCGTCGACTTGTACGTCGACCCGTGGTGAACGTGGGTGGTCTTTCACCTCGTAAGCGTTCAGCGAGTCGAATGTACCGAGCGTTGGCGGCGCGAGACGATCAAGCGCCTGGCGAGCGAGGGTTGAGGCGTCACGCTGCGCCGGGACGCCACTGTCGGCATGCACGGCCGGGCGAGCGGCATCGAGGCCGACGACCCCGGTTTTCGCGGCGCTTGACGCTGTGCGCGGGGCGCGCCTAAGATTAGGTCGATGGAACAACAGTTCCACGCCGTAGACACACGCTCGCCGTCGGCTCGGCGGGCACGGCCTCATGCGGTACGCCGGCGATCGACCGCGCCGCCCAGCTCCTCGCCCTTGTCCTGATGGCCGGGCGTTCACCGAGCCTCGGCGAGCTCGCGCCGGCCGTGAAGCTGCCCAAGAGCACCGCGTCGCGGTTGCTGGGGGCAGTCGCGCGCCACGGGCTGGTCTCCCAGGACGGGACGCGCGGGCGCTTCTCGGTCGGCCCAGTGCTCCGGCGCGTCGAGCAGCGTAGCCTCGTCGACCGCTATCTGGCCGAGCTCGGCCAGCCGCCTCTGCATGCCCTCGCCGAACCGAGCGGAGAGACGGTCAATCTCGCGGTGCCGGGGGCGCTCGGCGTGGAGCACCTCGCGGACGTCTTTAGCCGCCATTTCCTCGCACCGGGCGGCGGGTGGGGCGCCGCGCTGAGCCGGCGCCTGACCGAGCCAACGCGGCCACGGCCGCATCGAGAGAGGAGTCACGTGCGATGACTGACAAAGTGAATCCCGACCCGGGGATCCTGCTGTACACGCGTATCAAGAAGTCCCCGTACTACTACGGGTCGCGCCGGCACGGCGTGCAGCTCTACAGCGTCTACAACCACCACTACCATCCCCGGCACTACGGGGATCCGGTCGAGGAGTACTGGCGGCTGCTCGAGGGCGTGACGCTATGGGACGTCGGGGGCGCCGAGCGTCAGGTCGAGATCAGCGGGCCGGACGCCTTCGCCTTCACCAACATGCTCACGCCGCGCGACCTCAACAAGTGCGACGTCGGACAGTGCAAGTACGCCTTCATCACCGACCAGCACGGGGGCATCATTAACGATCCCGTCCTGATTCGTCTCGAGCACAATCGCTTCTGGCTCTCGCTCGCTGACTCCGACGTGCTCCTGTGGTGCCGGGGCGTGGCCGTCAATGCCGGGCTCGACGTGCAGATCACCGAGCCCGATGTGGGACCCATGCAGATCCAGGGCCCCAAGTCCAAGGAGGTCATGACCGATCTCTTCGGCGCGGACATCCTCGACGTCCCCTACTACTACATGGTCCACCGCGAGCTGGACGGCATGCGGCTCGTCGTCACCCGCACCGGCTACTCGGGGGAGTTGGGCTACGAGCTCTACCTCATTGACGCCAGCCGTAACGGCCTCAAGCTGTGGGACGCCGTCATCGAGGCGGGTGAGCCGCACGGGCTGGAACCGATCGGCCCCTGCCATATCCGCAGGATCGAGGGCGGCATCCTGGCCCACGGGTGTGACATGACGATCGACGAGAACCCGTACGAGGTCGGCTACGGGTACAAATGGATGGTCGAGCTCGAGCAGGAGCAGGACTTCATCGGCCGCGACGCGCTGCGCGACGTTAGCGCCCAAGGGGTCACGCGCAAGCTGGTCGGCGTCGAGATCGGGGGATCGAAGCTCGGCAGCTACAACGACGGCTCGATGCCGGACTTCTTCCCCGTCCAGAGGGGTGGTGAGAGGGTGGGCAAGGTCACCTCGGCGTGCCACTCGCCACGGCTGGGCAAGAACATCGGCTACGCGATGGTGACCGTCGACCACAGCGCCGACGGCGTCGAGCTCGAGATCGAGCGTCCCGGCGAGACGGTCCAGGGCGTCGTCACCAACCGGGTGTTCGTCAAGCCGGAGAAGGCTGAGGAGATCCTTGCTGCCCCCGGCACCACCACGAGCGCATAGCCGAAGCCTGCGTGGCGGGCGCCAGCAGTGTCGCGCCTGACAGCGGCGCTCGGCGCCGGACGTTTCGTCCTGACGACGAGCCTCGGCACGCTCCCGGATCCCGATCTGGATGACCTACGGCGCAAGCTCGGGGAGGTGCGGGACCGCTTCGACTGTGTGAAGTTCGCCGACAACCCGCGTGCGCGGGCACGCGTCTCGGCCTGGGCTGCTGCGAGCGTCGCGGTCCAGGAGGGCGTCGAGCCGATCGTCCACGTGACCTGCCGTGACCGCAATCGCCTTGCGCTGGAGTCGGACCTGCTCGGTGGGCGTCTGCTCGGCGTTCCGAACGTCCTCTGCCTGCGGGGAGACGAGATCGAGGTCACGAACGAGCCAGCCGCCCACGGCGTCCGCGACACCGACGTGGTCGAGCTCATCCGGGTGGCCAGCCGTTCCTCGGGCCGATTCACCGTGCTGGCCGCGTGCGATCCGAACGCCGGGGCGTCAGAGAGCCACTTCGCGCGTCTCGCGGAGAAGGTCGCGGCGGGCGCACGAGTCCTCGAGACACAGCCGATCTTCGATATCTGCCGCTTCGCCACCTGGCTCGCTCACCTCCGCGAGGCGGGGATCGACGTGCCGCTGCTCGTCGACGTCTCGGTGGTCGCCACAACGCAGGAGGCCGAGCTGTTGGACCGTATCCCGTTCGTCCAGGCCCCGGATGACCTAGCCATGCGACTGCGACGCGACCGCTCCGCGGGTATCGAGTTGGCCGCGCAGACCGTCGGCGCATTACGCGAGCTCGACGGGGTGGCCGGCTGCCACCTATCACCACTCAGCGGCCAGCCGGATCTCGCGCTCGCTGTCTTGGATCGCTCCGGGCCCGCCCGGGAATAGACGCGCACGCGCCCTCCGTGCCCCCACCACGAGCGTCTCAACATGCCTCCACGAGGCTCCATCTCGGCGTCCTGCCGATTCTCGGCACGGTTCTCGCGACGCTCCCGCGGCCGAGCGCGCCTGGGGCTCCGCTGGCACCTGCAAACCAGTGTCCACAGGGCGCGCTGCAACGCCTCCGCCGGTCCCCCGACGCCCGACGAGTACGAAACGCGGCTACCACCAACTGCGCCGGAGGCGTCTGCATGGCCTTTCCTGAACTACGCCGCGGCGTCTCCGAGACCCACTGAGCGACGCGTTCGCGCAAGCCGACCCCCTGCGGGACGCCAACGCCGCCCGCTGACTCGTGCTGGACTTTGCCGCCATCGTGGCCGTGGTTGCGCGACGACCTCGAGGCTGGCGTCAGGCAAGGATGAGCAGCAGAACGTCGTGAGGATGACGAGGATGGCGCCGACGATGGCCACGCCCGTGCTGCTGACGATCGCGGCTATGACGAGGACCAGGGCGGCAACCAGCTCGGTGAGACCCACGAGAACGCGGGCCATCTGCGCGTCGACAGCAGGCAGTCGAGAGCGCGGGAACCCGGCTTCGTGGGGACCCAGGTTGGCAACCTTGGTACCGCCGGCGCCGACGAAGGCGACCGCGAGGAGGAACTAGAGGATCGTTCCAATAGTTGACATCCGTCCTATGGACGGTCCAAGCCGTCGCAGTGTAGGCCGTTCCGACCTCCCTGCCTTGCCGCTGCGGTTGACCAACACAGCAAAGAGACGCCACCCGAACCCCCCTTTGCTGCCGAGTTCACGAAGGCTGAGCCGTCTGGACGCCGCCAGCGTCCCGGCCTGTGACTCCTGCTTGGGCTCGACGCACCGACGGAGCGGGAGCCAGGCGCTAGCTCCCCGAGCGACGACAGAGCGAAACTGCGCAAAAGGATGGCGTTTTTGGCGCGAAAACAGGGGTGTGTTGCGAACCGCGACGGGTGACCTGACGGGCACGGTGTGATTTGGGCGGTTGGTGGTTGGTGACCCGGGCGGAGTTGCATGCGCCCGTCCGCTTGAAGGGGTTGACTCGGTGCCTTGGTTAGACCTCGCCGCAACGCAGCGGTCAGAGGGCCGGTGGATTGGGGAGTGGCTTCCCGAAGTTTGGGTCGAATGGCTGTCGGTCTGGGTGGCAGGTTTGTTGTCGTGCGGTGGCGGGTCGGATCAGATACGCGCTGACTGCGTGATCGATGCACATGCTGGGGTCTACGTCTGTGGTGTGGCCGTAGCCGTCGAGGGTCAGCAGCTTGGCGTTGCCGAGAAGGCGCGCAACTCGGCGGGCGCCTGCGTACGCGGTTTGCGGGTCATACCGGGTGCCGATCACCAGGACCGGGTTGGGGGTAGACCTGTTCCACGGTCCGGCGTAGCGGTCAGCGTTCACCACCGGCCAACCGGCGCACGGCACCGCCAGCCACCAGCCGGTCACCGCCAGGAACGGGCTGACCCTGGTGAGCCGGCCGATTATGCTCGGCCACGCCTGCGGGCCCAGCCGCGGCCGCGGCTTGTCCGCGCACTGCAGTGCCGTCGCTGAATTCAGCGCCGACTGATAAAGGGGCCTTATCTGTTTTAGTGCGGTCTCGATGGCTGATCCATTACCGCTGGCGGCCTGCTCGAGCCCGGCCGCGATCTGTGGCCAGCTCGTCGGCCTGCCGAGGTTTCCGAACGTGTAAAGCAACAGATCGCCGTAGCTGAGCCGATGCGGCGCAGGCGCGGAGGGCGCCGGGATCGGCCCGCGGCGCAGCCGCGCCAACAGCCGCCTCACCCGCGCTTTGACCGAGCCGTGGCCCGCGAGCGCGCAACGCGCCGGCCCCGCGGCCTGACACAACGACTGCAGCTTCGCGAATACCCGATCGAAGTCGCCGGTGCTGCTGGCAATGCCCGCCTGGGCCGAGGTCGTGTACGGGACCGGATCAAGGACGCCGTCCAGCACCATCGCTCGCACCCGCCGCGGGAACATGTTCGCGTAGGTCTGGCCGATAAAGGTGCCGTATGAGAGGCCTCGGTAGTTCAGCTTCCGGTCGCCGACCAGCTTGCGCAGGTAGTCAAGATCGCGGACGGTGTCGGCGGTCGAGTCATGCGCCAGCAGCCGGCCGCTGCGAGCGACACAGCGCTTGACGAACGCCAGCGCCTTTGGCAGGTAGCGCAGCGCCTCTCGCCTGGTGGTTGGGGTCGACCAGTGGGGCCCCCAGAACCTCGCCTGGGCGCGGGCGTTCGGAAAACACCGCACGTGGGTGGACTCCCCGGTACCCCGGGGATCCCAGCTGACCAAATCAAACCGTCCCCCGCCCAGCGCATCCAGCTCCGATTCTGGAGCACCCTTCACCATCGCCACGCCCGGCACGCCGGGGCCGCCCCAGTTGAGGAACAGCGACCCGATCCGCCGCCCCGGCCTGCTCGCCAAGTGACGAATCACCGCCAACGAGATCGTGCCCAGGCTCGGGCGAGCCCAATCCAGCGGAACCGGCACCCGCGCACATTGCAACCGCTTCCCGCACCCCTTCCAAGCGATCCGGGCGTGAGCAGACCGATGGCCCACAACTGCCGCCCCGGCAACCGGCGCCGCCCCGCTCACCCCGACCAGCAACACACCCCATACACAGGCCACCACCACGAGGCGCCGGCGCAAGAAACCCTCAAACAACGCCGACCCAGCACGAATGCCGGTCGGCTGATACCCCCGGTCCATAGCCGCCCGTCACCGTACCACACACCCAAACTCCCCCACGAGCCACATGCCCGACTCGGCCGCGGCTCCCCCCGCGGGCATCGCTTCCCCTCCCACGCAGGACCGGGCGCATCGGCGCTCCATCCGCGAGGGTCGGGGACTTCTGCTCCGGCGCCGGCCGACTAACAGAGGGGCAGCCGAGAGCACGCGGCCCCAGCGGCGACGAAGGGGTAGGCGCTCACGCTGGCGGTCGGACTCGCGCGCGTTCGAGACCAGCACGAAGCCGGGTGCTGCTGGCGCGTGAGACGTTCCGGTAGCAAGGGCGCGCTTGCTGCGGAACCTCTTCCGGTGCCCCGTCCTGCGCTCGCATACGGTTGGGGAGGAGGTCCGTTTGCTCCTCGTTAGGGCCGTGCCGACGTTGGTCCTGGCGGACCTATGACCAAAATCGAAAGGGAGGCTCGATGCGTAAATCGTTCGTATTTTTGGCCCTGCCCGCGATCGCGCTGGCCCTCACTGCGTGTGGCAGTTCCAAGTCGAGCAGCTCGACTACGAGCAGCGCCGCCGCGCCAGCGAGCTCGACGTCGGCGGCCGCACCAACGACGGTGAAGATTTCTGCCAAGACGATCCCCGGTCTGGGCCCGGTGCTCGTCAACTCCGATGGACGCACGCTCTACACGTTCGCCCCCGACAAGGCCAAGAAGGTCAGCTGCGTCGACGGCTGCGCGTCGGTGTGGCCGCCGGTGATGCTCGCCGCTGGAGCGAAGGCGGTCGGCTCCGGTGCGGTGAAGGCCTCGCTGCTTGGCAGCGATCCCGATCCGAGCGGCGGCAAGGTGGTCACGTACGCCGGCTGGCCGTTGTACGCGTACGTCGCCGATACGGCTCCCAGCGCCCACGCCGGGCAGGCGCTCAACCTCAACGGCGGCCTGTGGTACGTGATCTCGCCGTCGGGCAAGGTGATCACGAAGAAGTAGCGTCCCCGAAGCCCGAGGAGCAGCTGACGTCGATGCGAACCAACGCGAGTCTTCCGCTCTGCTCGGATCCGGTGGCGAAGTAGCAGCCCAGAGCCCGCTGCCCAGCCGGCGACAATGCAGAAGCCTCGTCCCGAGATGACGAGAGCGCTGGGATCGTTCCAAACCAGCAGCGTTCGAGGATTGATTGACGCGGCTGACCCTGTCGCAAGTAGCCCGATGCACGAGTCTTGCCCCGGCGGTCGAGACCGCTGCTTTCCGATCTGAATGCAGTAGTGAAGCGGGAGGCCCGCTCCTACTCCTGCGTCTCGTCTAACGCGAGCAGGTGGTCGCCAGCGACGGGTGGTGGCTGTCGTGACGGACCGACCGTCAGGACCGCCCGATGGGTGTCGGCCGCAGAGGGAGGGAGGCCGGCGCACGCGGACGCGATAGCCGCTACGGGTCCGTCCCGTGAGGCGGGCGTTATGGTCGCCTGTCGAACACGGTCCGGACCCTGTCGCGGTTGTCCTACGAGCTGACCTTGACCGTCAAGTCAGTGGTGTTGCTGCTCACGGTCTTGGCGATGATTGTTCCGTGCGCGTGCCGGTAGCGGCCCGTACCACCGGTGATCTTCACGACGGTGGGCGCGTTCGAGCTGAAATTGAGCACGAAGTCATCGCCAATGATCATCGCGCCGCCGATCGCGATCGTGCCATCGCAGAGGCCGGTGCCGGGGCCGCTGCTGCTGACGCTGGTGACCGTGCAGACCACATGGTCCGACGCCGTCGCCCGCTTCGCGTGGTGCTTGTGGTTGCCGACGTAGTCGTTGCTCGCGAAGCTGAAGCGGTCGCCGATCGCCGGTGGGCCGTTCAGCGGGTTGCCGCTCGCGTCGCTGACCCGCGAGTACACCTGCTTTGAGAAGAAATGCATCGTGGTCGTCTTGGCCGCGGCCGCTGACGCACCTACGGCGATGACCATTGCGCACGCGGCAAATGACGCTGCCGCGCATCGGATCCGACTCATACCGTTACCCCTTGTGATGGTGTCCTTCCCGGACCGGCCCCCGGGCCTGCAGGGAAGCATAAACGCTCAGGTGGGAGAGGGCGGAAAATCCGCCCTCTCGATGGGTTGTCGTGCTCGCATGAAGCAGCGCTGCCGAGACGCGGAGCTGCTGCAGTGCCCAAAGCAGAAGGCCATCCCGCCTGCGGCACACTCCCCGTTGATGAACCTGCAACAGTCTCGACGTCGCTGCCTGCATCTCAGCACGAGCAGCCACCTGGCCGGCGGATCTCCGCACTTCCGCCCACGAACCACCAGGCGCGAGATCGGGCGCCGGCAGCCGCGGCGACGCTGCTGCTTCGATCTCGCCAGCTCGAGAAGGAGAAGCCGTCCGCTGGTGTCTGCAGGGGCGACGGAGCAGAACTCAGCTTCATGCCGGACGAGACGTTCGAGATCGTTCCACGCTGGTAGAGACGCTGTTGCTGGCGGACGCTTCCGCACTCGAAGGCGGGGCAGCAGCGAGGCGAGGCGATCGGCCGGGAGGCTCCCCTCGTCCGCTCACCGGTGCCGGTTTGGACGGGTCGGCCTAGAGGACGGTCGCGATCGGCGTCGTCGCGCCGTGGCCGCCGACGACTGGCACTGTGTCGCGGTGATCAGGCCGTACGGATGTCCCGGGGGCGATTGAGAAGCGGATCGGACGCGGTAAGCGTGACGCCAGGATCGCGGGAGATGCGGGGCCTCACCTGGCGCGCCGGAGTCTCGGTGATAGATCCTCAGCGGACACTTCTTGGGCGGAGTATCGGGTTCGCTGTCCGGTTGCGAAGGTCGTAGGAGCACGGTGTTGGGCTCGCGTCCGTGTCGTGGCACGATGTCGTGGATGAGGGAGTCGTCGTTCTCGTCGACATCGTCGTATCGGTTGGATCAGCTTGGGTGGATGCAGTTCGAGCGTCTGTGCTCATTGGTGCTGGAGGCTGATGCCGGCTTGAGCGATTTGGGCTGGTTGGGTCATGCTGATACGGGACGCGTGGCGCTGGTCGAAGAGGGCGTCGCGGTCGCGGGTCAGGGGGTGCGGCTCACGGGCGCGGTGACCGTGGCTGTTGTCTGGGTTCGGGAGGATGAATCGGTCACGCGGCGGCTGTCGGCGCTGGTGGAGCGGGTCTCGGCGCTGCCCTCCGAGCTGGGGTTCTGGTGTGAGGACCGGGTGCTGGTGCTGACCAACCTGGATGGCGTGGCGGCGCGGGCTGCGTCGCAGCACGAGGCTTTTTGGGAGGGCCGGACGGTGGTCGTGCTCGGGAAGCGCGAGTTGAGCGAGAGTCTTGATCGACACGCGGGTGTGCGGGCCGCGATCCCGTCCGTTCTCGGGTTACGAGACCTCGCGCCTCTGATTGCGGCGAATGTGCGGGCGCGGTCTTCGTTGGATGTCGAGCGTGCGCAGGCGCTGGCACAGGTGTTCTGGCCGACGCGCGCGTATGCGCGCACGCGTGATGTGCTGGCGCGGCATCGGTTCGTGGTTCTCACGGGCCCGCCGGAGATGGGCAAGACCGCGATTGCGCAGATAGTCGCGCTGGCGCAGCTCACCGACGGCTGGGAGGCCCACGAGTGCAACAGCCCCGAGCAGCTTTGGCGGGTGTTCGATCCTAAGCAGCGACAGGTCTTCGTCGCAGACGACGCGTTCGGGTCAACCGAGTATCGGCCGGATGCCGCGGAGCGATGGGCGCGAGCGCTCGGGCGCCTGTTGGCGATGCTGGACGAGGATCAGTGGCTGATCTGGACCTCGCGGCCGGCGCCGTTGAAGGCCGGCCTGCGCAGGGTTCAGCGGGAGCGTGGGTCGGAGCGGTTCCCCGCGCCGGGAGAGGTTCTCGTCGACGCTAGCGATTTGGACCTGGCAGAGAAGACGCTGATTCTGTTCCGCCATGCTAAGGCCCGCGGCGCGAGCAGGATGGCTCGCGAGCTGGTGCGCTCGACGGCCCTTGCGATTGTGGAGCATCCGCATTTCACGCCCGAGCGAATCCGCCGGTTCGTGACTGACAGGCTCGAGACGCTGCCGGAGCTTGTGGTCGAGGAGGGCGACTGGCGCGTTCGTGTTGCGGTGGAGCGGGAGCTGGCGTCACCAACCGAAGCGATGCGGACCTCATTCCGGGCGCTGGAGAATGAGCACCGCGAGCTGCTGATCGCGTTGCTCGACGCGCCGGCGGGACTGATCGACGAACGGCAGCTTGCCGCTACGGTCCGCCGCCACTACGCGGGAGGCCTCACCCGACCGCCCGGCGTGCTGATCGATCGCCTCACCGACCACTTCGTGCGCATTACTCCGATGGGGATTGGATGGGTGCACCCCAGCTGGCGCGACCTGGTCATCAACGAGTTGCGCGAGGACGCGGCCGCACGGCGGCGCTTCTTGGGAGCCTGCGAGGTCCACGGAGTAATGCTGGCGCTCTCGCGAGAGGGCGGAATCGCCGGGGAACGCAGCCTGCCGCTATTGGTGAGCGACGCGGACTGGGATCTTTTGGGCGACCGTCTGCGGCAACTGGTGCGGGAGCTCGAGGACCAGGACCTCGCGCGCGTGCTGTTGGCACTCCGTGGCGCGCTGACCGGAGAAATCGAGCGGTCAAAGAAGCGCGAAGCACGAGGCCTGACCGAGTATCTCTTAAGGGCCACAGCGCGGTCCTGGGACGAGTATCGCCGGCGGTTGCCGGTGTATCTGCTGGAGGCGTGGTATGCCCTGAACAGCTGGGCTCCCGAGCCTGCGGAGCCGCCGCGGCTCGGCCCGACCTGGGGTGAGCTGTATCCCGGATCACCCCCGGTCCAGGGGTTGGAACGCTCCGAACTAGCCCGCGCCGACGAATGGCTCACGCTCGTTCAAACCCTCGCGCGATATGACCCCAACGCGCTCGGAGCTCTCGGCTTCTTCGAGCACGCCCAGGAGCTCCTTGAACACCTCATCAACGCGATCGAGCGGACAGCCGATGCAGATCTGCGACCTCTCGCCGAAAGCGTCCTGCAGCGCATCCAGCAGCTGGCGCCCGCGCACACCAACATCGCCCACCGCGTCACCACAGCCGTCAAACAAACGCGCGCCGGCGAACGGCGATGGTGGGTGCCAGAGGACATCCCCGTCCCACCTAGCAGCGAGCCAGCTGCGACGGGCCCCGTCGAGTTCACGCGCGCAGACGTCGACCGCGTCCTCACCGACCTCTGACCCCCGAATCGAAGCCCTCCTGCGACGGTGGCCGCTACGTCGCCGATCGCGGAAGGGAACTGCTGTCCATGGTCGTAGTGCTGCTCCGCCTCGGTTGCGAAAGCCTCTGATGCCCGCGCGCGCTGATGATCCTGAGCATGTGACCAGCGACGCGGCGACGGATCTCCTCGCTTCTGCTCCCACGCAGCTCCGGTCGTGTCGACATCGCGGGCGCTGCCTGCCGCGGCTTCCGCTCCGGGTTCCCGGACTACCGAAGCAGCAGCTGCGATTTCGTGGCTGCTGAGGCGACAAACGAGCAGTCTGGTCGGCGTCGCTGCGAGTGCCGCTCCTTGAAGCTTTAGCGAGCTTTGGTCAAGGCGAGGACGAGGAGTCTGTTGGCCAGCGCCTGCTCGTATTGCTTGACCGGGGGTGCGCGGACAGACTCCACCTGCCATGCGCCGCGATCGCGCAACGCCGCCTCGATTCTGTCTCGAACGATCTCCTCGCCGCGATCCGCCTCGGCCTCAACAACGGCCGCCTCGAAGGCCTCAACAGTCGCATCCGCCTGATCAGCTATCGCAGCTTCGGCTTCCACTCAGCCAGCCCGCTGATCGCCCTGATCTACCTGTGCTGCACCGGGATCGTGATCCCGCTCCCGCGATGACATTCACCCCCAAACGGACCGGAGCACCAAACAACGGGGTGGTTCGCCGTCGATCCGCCGTCGCGGTACGCTGGAGGCGTGGAGCTCACGACCAGGCGTGACTTCCTCCGGGCCAGCGCGGCGGCTGGTGCGACTCTTACCGGGGCTGGGCTGGCCGGCTTTGGCTGGTCCCGGCGCCATCATCAGATTGTTGGCGCCGCGATTCATCCCGCGGTCGGTATTGGGCGGGTCGGCAATAGCCGCGAGAGCTTTTACTTCGGTCCCGAGGTTCCTGGTCGCCTGCCTCACCCCGAAGGTGGGTTTAAGGATGCAGCTGGTGCGGTGGCGAGACAGGCGGCGCGCTTTCGGGTGTTCGGCGTCGACCGCATGGGTCGAGTCGTGCGCGAGTTGACCGCCCCCGAGGCCGAGATCACGTGGCGTGTGGATGTGGCCAACGGCAAGGCGGGGTGGTATGCGTTCAGCACGCCGTTTGACATTCCCGGCGCCGTGCCCGCCACGCGCCGAAATCCACAAGTGACAGGCGCCGACCGCAGACGGCTGGTGGTGGCACCGCCCGCGCGCAAGATACGCGGTGTCGGTGCGGGGCCGGTGGCGCTGGATGGGAGCTTTCTTGATGAGCCGGTCTCGCTGGGCGAGCTGATGACCGACGGCGCGGGGCGATTGGTGTTCTTGCCCGGGCCGGGCCGCGGCTATTCGCCCGGCTTGACTCCGTTGGGTAGCTTCGCCGAGAATCCGGGCTGGACGGATGACGTTTGTGATGGCTGCGTCAGCGCCAGCGTGAAGCTTGGGGGTCGTGTCCTCCAGGCTGAGTCCGCGTGGGTGGTCGTGACCCCGCCGAACTATGCCCCGGCGATTGCCGCTGGAGTGGTGACCGCCTATGACGCGGTGCGCTCGGCCCTAATGCAGGCCGGGATCCTGCCGGCGGGGCCGGTCAGCTTCGCCGAGGACATCCTGCCGATCTTTGCTCGTCTGGTAGACCTGCAGTGGGTGAGCGCCGGCTTCCTGCAGTCCAACGGTTTTGGCAGCCGCCAGGACTGGCTGTGCGACGGCCTGCCCGAGCGCCTGGCCGATCGGTCGTCCAGCAATGCGGTGTTTCGCCGCAGGGTGTTCCGGAGCTTCCGCGATCCCTCGTTTCGCCGCGACCAGCCCCACGCGGTTCCGGAGCTCTATGGCGACCATGTCGCGATCCCTCAGACGGACAATCGCCAGTGGCTGGCGGTGACGCCGCTGCAGTACCGCCACCTGCGAGCATGGGCTGCGGGAGACTTCACCGACGATTCCTCAGCGGTGCAGGCGACCACGTTGGACGATCTGGCGGTCGGCCGACGTCCGCAGGCGTTGGACCGTGCCGCGCTCGAGTCCTGTTTGGGTGGCGCCTTTCATCCCGGGATCGAGATGCCATGGACGGTCCGGGCGCACTCGGTGTGGGAGAAGCCGTTTCGGTTGCGCGTGCGCGAGACCGAGTTTCGGCCACATGATTACGGCGAGGAGCTCACGCCCGCGCTTGTGTTCTCCCATGACGGCCCGCTGCAGGGCGTCTCGCCCGGCGGCCTCACCCACTGGCTGGGAGTGCCGTGGCACGCCGACGCCGCCAGCTGTCGCTCCGGCTATCAGCGACGGATCTCGCCCGTCCTCCCCACATTCTGGCCGGCGCGGATCCCGACTCAGGTCCTGATCGAAGCCGACTATCGGATCGTCATGGACCGCGCGCGGCCGCTGTCAGAGCGCCGTGCCGCTTTCCGCCGTCGCCATGACTGGGAGCGCTATATCGCACAGCCGACGCGGCCGCCGACGCTCGAGCTGATGACGCGGCAGTGGCCAAGGCTCGGGATCGTCGCCGAGCGGCCGGGCCCTGGCGATCGGCACTTCCCGCAGACCTTCAAGGTCGAGTCCGATCTCGGCTACTCCTACCCGGCCAAGCACGAGTACGGAGCCTACCTCTGGGTTCCTCAAGACTGAGCAACGCCCGAGGCGGCCGACCCGGCCGGCGAGCCCGCCAGCGCGTCGACGTGCTCGTGGCCGGCGGCGGCCCGGCAGGAGCGGCGGCAGCGGCGGCGGCGTGCACGCGAGGCCTTGCGGTGGAGCTGGTCGCCGCTCCCGCCAGGCGGCTTCATCCTGGAGAGAGCCTACCGCCGGGCACCGAGGTGGTGCTCGACGGACTGTTCGGCGATGACCCCTTGCGCTGGAGGGGGCACCAGCCCGCCTACGGCAACCGCAGCGCTTGGGGTGGAGCGGGCTTGGAGCAGACCGATTTCATGCTCAACCCTCTGGGCCACGGCTGGCACGTGGACCGTCGCGCACTCGACGCGTCGCTGCTGCAGTCGCTGCGGGCGCGAGGGGTGCGCGTTCGCGGCGCCACGCGAGTCGCGCACTCCTCGTGGAACGGGGACTGCTGGGAGGTCATGCTCGCCGGCAAGCGACCCGGGGTGCAGGCGCGCGCGGTCGTCGACGCCACTGGGCGGGCAGCGCGCATCGCTCGCTCCCAGGGCGCGTGCCGCACGAGACTGGATCGGCTCGTGGCCGCCTATTGGCTGCTGGCCAACACCCGGGAACGGGAGCGCGACTCGACCACGCTCGTCGACGCCGTGCCCGACGGCTGGTGGTACACGACGCCTATCCCCGGGCGGCGGGTCGTCGCCTTCCTCACCGACGCTGATCTCCTGCCGCCGCGGGCAGCGCGAACGCCAGCCCAATGGCACGAGCGCCTGGCGCTCGCCCCCAACGTTGCCAACATACTGGCGACAGCCCGTCTGAGGCTCGCTCCAGCGCCGATGATCGCCGACGCCAGCGTTGCCTACCTCAACCGTCTCACCGGACCGGGATGGGCCGCCGCTGGCGACGCCGCCGTCTCCTTTGACCCGCTGTCATCGCAAGGAATGGTCATCGCCCTGCTGATGGGTCGCGACGCCGGCCAAGCAGTGGCGGCGCTGCTCACCACCGCCGATCCCCGGCCCCTCGTCGACTACGGTCACGATTACGCCACGCTGCTACAGACCCACATGCGGATGCGAACGGCGTACTACGCGCTCGAGCAGCGCTGGCCCGACGCGCCGTTCTGGACACGACGCCGCGCGCTCAAAGCCATAGACAGCCACAGGTGATAGCCGTGCGCCGCCACCGTCATGACTCTTGCCGTGGCAACCGTATATCGAACTCGAGCCTCCCACCAGCGTTCAGCAAGCGACGTACCGTCCAGTGCGGATCGGGAGGTGGCGTCGAGCCCCTTGCCCAAAGTCGTAGACAGCCGCCGCTGATGGGCGGGATCCGTCCGGAGATCCTCACGACCGACCCGGTGGACTGACAGCTCATCCACACGCTGCTGCTCGACGGGCGTGCGACGTTCCGGTCGATCGCCGAGGTGCTGGACGCCTCCGAGCAGACGATCGCCGGCGCTATCGACCCTTGCGCGAAGCCGGCGCGATCCGCGTCGTCGTTGTGCCTGACCCGCGGCGGTTTTGAGCACCACGGCTGGCAGCGTGGCTGCGCCTGCAATTACTCGACGTCTCTTACCAGCAGGTCCGGGCGCTCGATCGTGACGAGCAGCAGGTCGTCGCTGTCCTGGACGCGCTTGTGCACCAGAGCGGCTCGACGCTGGGCGAGCTCTGCGGCCTTTTCACCCGGTCGGTAGCCGAGTTGCTGGTCGAGACCGGCGACGCCTGCCGCCCCACTGAGGGCGGCTATCGCCGCTTCAAGGGCACGGCCCCGTTGCTCTCCTCGACCGCAGAAGGGCCGGGCGAGCCTGTTCGCGACCGCTACAACCCGGCGGCAACCGCCGCATCAACGCGGTGCTTCGCCGGATGGCCGTCACTCAGCTGCTTCTGCGAGCCGCGCGCCCAGGCGATCTACGCCAAACGGTCGCGCCAACGGGCATATTAAGAAGGAGGGCCGCCGCGTCCTCAAGCGACACCTCTCAGTCGTCTACCGGCGCATGATCCGTGACCTAGCCGCTCAGTCCGCTCAGCCCCTGATCGCTGCATAGCCTCGTCCGCCGCCGGCGGGCGACACCCTCACAACCAGCAAGGCGCAGACCGTGCCCCACACCAAACGACCAGTCGCGGCATGCTCACGCTTACGCGCAGACGGCCTCACAGGGCGATGTGCAACCAGTCCGTTGTACAGCCGGTCTCTCCTCAGCCTCCGCACCGACACACGAACCACCCGTGAGACCTAGCGCTTGAGAAAGGAGTTGGCTTCTCCTCCGGGGCGGCGACCAACAAAAGCAGCAGCGTCGACCTCGTGGCCGCTTGGGCGACGAAGCGGCAGTCTGGTCGGCCTGCGCGAGGCACCTGGTGTTCGATCAACGCAGCACTCTACCCCGGCCCCGCCTGCGCGCTCCGCGCGCTGCAGGTTCGCGCTGAGCCGCACCGAGGCGAGCTCCCCAAGACTTGACGAGCCCCGAATCAGAACTGGAGAAAGGTGCTCCCCTCCATGACCGCGGGCGGGTCAACCATCGTGCTGACATTGTCCTTCACCCACTCGGCCGCGCGCCGCGAGGACTCGTCGGTGCCGGTCTTGTCTTGGCATACCGTCACGGTCGTCCCGCCACCGCCGGCGCGAAAAGCTGCGTAGCTAACAAAGCCAGGCACCCCGCCGATAAGGGTCTTGACATCCTCCTCCCGCTGTCCGAGGAGGTCGAACAGCTCAGACGCACCCTGCCCGGAATAGCTGCGAATTACTACGTGCATCACGCATCCCTTTCCCGTGGCTACTGCCACGTCGGTCTCCACGGCGCACGTTATCCGAGGCTCGCGCTTCTTGCTGAAACTTTCGACGCTTCGCAGTGGGCGGCTCCCGGCCCTTGGTCTCGCATGAGATGGGAGAGTCGACGGAAGCTTGCTTCCTGAGAATCCCGTCGGGCCGCTTCTGCTTCGGGCTACTTGCGGCAGTGCAGCGAGCAGCGCGCGAGCGTGATCAACGTCCTGCGCTGAGACTGCCGCAAATCGATCGATAAACGCTTCTACGAGGGAGAAGCCGTCGGACCGAGGGAGATCCGCGCTGCTGGAGGCGCAGCGATATCTACGCTATGGTGTGAGCGTCGCGGCGGACCCGCCGGCGAAGCGTTAAGCTCGATTGTTGGTTGTTTGCTTAACGAAGTGTCGGTGAAGTAGGTTCGCGGTAGACAAGGTGGCCTGGAGGGGCCATGAGGGAACGGGTGGTTTGGATGTCGTTTCGCGGGGCTCGTAGGGTCGGTCTAGGGTTTTGGTGGCGCGGGTACGAAGGGCGCAGGCTGCCCGGGTTCTCGCGCTTGTGGCGGTGACTGTTCGGTCCGTCTGAGAGGGGAGCGCATGAGACGTCTTAGTTTGTGGGTTGTATTGAGCGCTTCGCTCACACTCCTGCTCGGTAGTACCGGCATCGCGACGGCCGGCCCGAAGCACGGCTCGCCGAGCAGTGTTATGGCCAAGAGTTTCAAACACGGAGAGGCGTATGAGACGACGGTGCGGTACGTCGCCCGGTTCTATCCGTTGTTCTTTACATACAAGCAGGCGAAATCCTTCAACCGGTTCCTCGGGCCGGAGAAAGTCACTCCGCTCTACCATGGTGTGGTCGCGATCAACGTCGACACCCTCTACGCGAGCACGGCGCTCAACCTGACGGACCAGCCGGTGATCCTCAAGGTCCCGGCGACCACGGTCACGTACTCGATTCTCCAGCTCGACCCCTACGGCGACGTTTTCCAGACGGCGCTCGCGCCGACGGCGTCGGGCGGGACGTACGCCCTCTACGGGCCTGGCTTCACCGGCACGCTTCCCGCTGGGGTCATCCCCGTCGCCGAGCCGTTGAACTACTCGAATTTGCTGTTCCGGGCCGATAAGGCGTCCTCAAGCGGCCAGGACACAACCTCAGAAGCCGCGCAGTTCCGGGAGGGCCTGTTCACTCAACCACTCTGCGCCTATCTGCATCAATCCTGCCCCGCGGGAACTCCGGCTGGCGGCTTCACTGAAATTCTTCCCGAGCGCCATTTCGCGTTCCCGGTTAAGTCGATAATCGACGCGCTCGCCAACAAGCATCAGCTCATATTCCTGAAGATGCTCCAAACGGCCGTCCACGCTCCCAACACGCCGCCCATGTCGCCGGCCCAGCAGGCACTGTCGAAACGTTTCGACCGCCTGTTCCGCCACCTTGGCGCGAACGCGTCCAGCCTCCGTGCCGGCGTCCGGGCAGCCCACGCCTTGATCATTAGGAGCTACCGCAGCCATACGGGCTCGACGAACTGGGTGCACTTCAATAACATCGGTGATTGGGGTAAGCAGGTCGTCCAGCGGTCGGCGATCACCGAGTTCTGCCAGTACTGCAACTCGATCAGCACGGCGGGGTATTGGCATGCGTTCAAAGACGGCCAAGGCATGCCGCTCAACGGCAGCAATCCGCGCGGCTATGTGCTGACCTTCCGCAAGAGACAGGTGCCGACGGCAACGCGCTTTTGGTCGGTGACCGCATACACGCCGCAGGCAATCGAGCTCATCCCCAATCGGGCACAAAAGTACGAGGTCGCGAGCTACACGCCCGGGCTGCATTACAACCCCGACGGCTCGCTCACAATCTATATCTCGAGGACGCGGCCCCGGGGCGTACCGATGGCCAACTGGCTGCCGGTCTGGCGCTTCAAGTTCAACCTGATGCTGCGCATCTACGGCACCACAGACAGTGCCCAAACGTATGTCCCGCCGGCGATCACCGAAGTCCGCTAGGCGTCACATCGGACGGCAGCGCCTCTGATCAGCGTCCGGGCACCGCTCGGCCGGACAGAAAGCCCGGCATAGCGGGCTTCCGGCGTCCAGAGCCGCGCGCGAGCGCCGCGGCACCCGGCGCTCGCGCACGAGCCCGCGGCGCAAGAGTTCGTCGCCGAGCCGCCAGCGCGACCAGGACTGCTGCATCGGGCTACACGGAGCACTGAGGTACCGACGCGCCAAGACTTCCCCGTTTAGCAACGAGCCGCGGTGATGAGCGCCGCGCTGTCGCGGGCAGGTACTTCTGATTGCGGCTGGGAGCAGAAGCTCGCGGATAGGCTGCTAGCGCCTCTTGGCGGCTGGTTGAGGATGGGCGTGCCGCGTCCTGGAGTGGCCGGGGCGCCAGTCCCGAGAGGAGTCGCTCATGTCCAACGACTCGATCGTGTTGCTCGATGCTGCCGGCAGGCGGCGATCGCCGGCCACCACGCCTGGGTACCTCACCGGTCGCGCGCCGCGCAACAAAGGGATGCAATACCCGCCAGACCCGCCGCGCCCGGAGGAGATCATCCTGGTCATGCGTCAGGCCGGGCATGATCGTCATGGCCTGCGGATGCGGGCGCTGATCGCCGTGCTTTGGCGCGGTGGGCTCCGGATCTCCGAAGCGCTAGCGCTCAACGAGACGACGTCGACGCGCAGCGTGGCTCGCTGTTGATTCGCCACGGCAAGGGCGACAAGCGCCGCGAAGCCGGGATGGACGAGTTCGGGTTCGAGCAACTCGGAGCATGGCTTGCGCACCGAGAGCTGCTGCCGCCCGGACCACTGTTCTGCGTGATCGACGGCCAGACCCGCGGGCGGCGCTGGGCAGCCACCGCGGCCAGAGCAGAACTACGGCAGCTGGCCCTTGATGCGGGAGTGCGGCGTCGGTTTGCGCCCCACCAGTTGCGTCACGCGCACGCGGTCGAGCTCGCACGCGAGGGCGTGGCGGTCAACATCATCCAGCGCCAGCTCGGTCACACCGACCTTGGTACCACGTCCACATATCTGCAAGGGATCGATCCCAGCGAGATCATCGACACCGTCCGCTCCCGCAGACCACCCACCATCCCAGCAACCGCCGGACTCGCGCTCTAAAACACCAGCAGGCACCGACAACAAACGAGCTGGGCCATCCGTCCGCCCGGCGGGAGGCACCCACGCAGCGGCGGGGCTTCCCCTTCGCCAGCCTGAGCTTGCAGGCAGAAGCCGTTCAATCGTGGCTGCGTGGGCGACGAAGCGGCACTCTCGTATCGGTCTCAGCTGGTGGTCCGGGGGATCGGGTGATCCGTCGGGCGACTGTGCAGTCGCGTCGCCCGGTGCGGCGTTTGCTCGGGCGGTTGCCGGTATCCCCAGGTCGTGGCGGCTTCCGATCCGACCCGGCCGAATCCTGAGACGCACCCCGAGGCCGGGTGACCGGCGACGAGCCCGCCACTGGGCCTCAGCTCTCCTACCTGCAGACACTGGCCCAGCAGGCCGGCGAGGCGATCCCAGAGCAGCTGACCAAAGCCCAGGCCTCGCAGCTGATCGACGAGCTGCAGGCAAAGACGGGCCGCGGCACCAGCTGACCACGGGCTTACTCCACGGACACCACCGACCGCAGCGGCAAAGAGGCCTGGCCCATCAACCGAAAGCGTGGTCCTTGAGTGGGTCGACGGTTCGGGCGGGCGCCTGCTTTCGTCATGTCGAACGTTGCCGCTGACGCTCGGTTTGCGACGTTAGCCGCTCGCCGGTCAGGCGGGATTTTTCTCATTTCCAAAGAATGGAGGGAGCGAGATGTCCCGGCACGAGATCTTCGACGACACGAAAGCCTAGGGAGTCTCGTCGACGTCGTCAGCTTCATCGCGTCGGTTGTTTGGCGTCTCGTTGATTGGGTAGGCGGCGCGCGATGGCAGTCGCGGTCATCACAGGAGGCAACAGCGGGATCGGACGCGCGAGCGCTGTCGCGCTGGCCAGGATCGGTTTCGACGTTGGCATCACCTGGCACCGCGAGGAAGAACGCGCGCACGAGGCGGTGCGCGAGATCGAGGCGCTCGGACGGCGCTCGGTGCTCGAGACGAACTTGACCGGCGCCTTCCTGTGCGCGCAGGCGGCGGCGCGGTGGATGGTCGCCGCCGGGCGCGGCGGCGCGATTGTCAACGTCACCTCGGTTCACGAGCACATCCCGCTCTCAGGCTCGGCGCCGTACACCGCCTGTAAGCACGGGCTCGGCGGCTTGACCAAGGTCATGGCGCTCGAGCTTGGCCAGTACGGCATCCGCGTCAACTCAGTTGCGCCTGGGCAGATCGCGACGCGGATGATCGGTCACGAGGACGAGGAGCCGCAGGCCATCGACGTGCCGCTCGGGCGTGCCGGCGACGCGCGTGAGGTCGGCGCGCTGGTCGCGTGGCTGTGCTCCGAGTAGGCGTCGTATGTGACCGGCGCCTCGTACGTCGTCGACGGCGGTCTGACCCTGGTCGCCGCCGAGCATCAGTAACGCGAGCGCTTTATTCGCACGTAACCGTCGCCTGAGACAGCTGCCAGAGGGGCGATCGCCCACCGAACCTGGGGCTGGCTCGCTCAACACTTCCCCAATCACGAAGCCCGGGCCACTCGACAGGCCATGCGGCGCTTACCCCAACTGCCGCTTGATCCGCCCGCTGGCCTAAGCAGCAGCCGGCACCTCGTGGCTGCCTGGGCGACGAAGCGGAAGCGCTCGCCGGTCGCTCGCCCGACCGTCTGCTTGCTCGCCTACGGCTAGCACCGCGGCGACGCGGAGTTGCGCTTCGTCGCCAATGCTGTCGCACGAAATTGAGGCTGCGAAGTGTGGAAGCAATCGTGCTCGCGCGGATGCCGAGCGCTGATGCGGCGGAACGAGGAATTCCTAATTGTCGAGCTACGGTCGGCCCTCAAGCCGCTGCTTGAGTCGGCTCATGTGCTCTGGCATCTCGCGGGCGGCTTGGCGACGGACGACAAGGGGAACCAGCAGCTTTCCGATCCCGTGACCGGCGAAGTCGAGTGCGATCGTCAGCCGCGACCGTGATCGGTCAGGAAGCGGCTCGACCGTGACCGCGACGATAGCCCTGATACGACCGTCGAGGCCCCGGTCCGCCCAACGGTGCGGCGGGTCGTATTCGGTGATCTCGGTCGTCACCGGGCGTTCACGACCGACGATTTTCCGAATGGTCGTGCACTTGGACCCGACCCGGGTTGTAGGCCCGTCCAGCTTTCCGCTCACGCAGCCCTGCTGCCACTCGGGCATGGTGGTCGGATCGATCACGTAGGCGAAGACCTCCTCCGCCGGTCGCGCGATCTCGGTACTGGTGATGATTGGCGCCATCAGCCCTCGCTTGTCAAATACAGTCGCCGTCACCAATTGTTTGTCCGCGTCGACCGACGACGCGGCGTTGGTGGCCATCACGCGTGACGCTCTCATCCCGTGGCCGCCTCGCCGCCACGCTAGCGAGCGCGTTGGCGACGTTCGATCATGCCGACTGCCCAACGCGGGCGCATTAGTGATCCTCGCGAGCAACGGCCGGCCGCGCGCTGCACGAGTCAGCAATCCGCGGGCAATGTTCGCGCTCGTAAGCTCGGAAGCGAAGTGACGATGATGTCAGGTCCACCATCTGCTCAGTCACGCTCGCGAAGCCGACACTGTCGAGCGAAGCGTCGCCCTTGGGGCTATGACCGACGCAATGCAGCCTGGGGACGTTTCCCGTGCCCAGGACGGGCCCAGCGGGAGGGGCCGGCAGGCGGCCCCTCCCGTGCTTGAGTACCGCCCGGAAGCTACGAGGCCGCGAGGCCCTGCTGTCCGACCGGCAGCCCGGTGATGATGCCGAACTTGGTCAGCGTCCCGCTGTCGTTGACGCGGAACTCCTCGAGCGTCCCGCCACCGGTGAGGGCGTACAGGAAGCGAGTACCGGACGGCGACGTCAGGTCGATCGGTCCGGGCTGGGTCGTCGCCACTACACCGGTCGGTGTGATGAGCGACGGCTGCCCGCTAGCGGAAATCGTGTAACCGCTGAGGTTGTTACTCCCCGTGTTGGAGACGTAGTAGTACCGCTCGACGCGCACGATCCAGCAGAGCGCGGTCTGCCCGTCGGTCTGGGACTTGGCTTCGGCGAGCGTTCCGTGGCTCCGCACCCGGTATGTCGAGACATCGCTCATGCCGGCTTCGCCGGCGGCGAGACGTCCGGTCGGCGTGAATGTGAACGCGAACGGGACAGGTGTGGCCGACGCGTTTCGCACCGGCGTGCCGGACAGGCGGCCGTTCGGCCCGACCGCGAACACATCGATGTTGCTCCCGCTGCCCTTGGTCGTGACGATCAACTGGCCGCCATTGGGGGTGAACCCGACCTGGCCGGGCGAGTTGAGAAAGAACGGCGGATCGGTGTTGTCCAGCCCGAGCGATCGTGCCGAATCATGGATCGGGCGAAGCACGGCGCCGTCCAGGCGATAGCCCTGCACGGTCCCGGGGCCACCTGAGTCGAGCACGTACGCGAGGTCGTCGTGAATCGTGACGCTGGCCGGGAACAGGCCGCCGGCAGAAACGACGCTTTGAAGCCGGAGCCGATGGCCGGTCACGCTGAACGAGGACACCGTATTGCTGCCTGCGTTAACAGCGATCAGCACCCCACGCTGCGGGTCGTAGGCAAGGGATCCCTGCGAGCCGAGATGGTCAGACTCAGTTCCAGGTGCCGCGACACCGCCGCGACCGCCCGTCGAGTAGTCAGCGACACGCCTCAGGTGCCCGTCGCCGGACCGCTCAAAGACCAGGATGCGATTGCCGCTCGGTTCGTTGGTCTGGACAAAGACGACACCGCGGTCGGCGCTCGCACGGTGCTCGTGACTCGCCGCCCGGCGCTCTTGACGTGTGGCGTGGTGGCCGTGACGCGCCGAGGCCACCGGCGCGGCGCTGAGCGCGGCAACGATCACCCCGACCAGGACTGCGATTGAGATTCGCTGGGTCATCGGACCCTCCTCTCGAGATTGCTGGCGAGAAATGCGTGGTCGGCCGACCAGACGCCTAGCATCATTCCCGGAGCGCGCGCCCGTACGCCTGCAGCGCCTCGCGGTTTCGCAACTTGTAAGAAATCTCGCCCCGGAAGCGCTAGCGGCTCCAACCACTAGCGCCTGGAGTGAGAAAGTATGCAAGCCGGTATGCCGCGTCGATGGCAGGACGCTCAGCAACGGCGCGGCGTACCGGGCCGCTGGGTACCGCTACGCCACTCAGGTGATGCTAGGCAAATACCGTGTCGAATGTGCTTCGTGTTCTGCGGCATCGAAAGGGAGCCGAGGCCATGGGAGCGCCCCTGCGGGCGGTCGCCTTCGCCCGCTATCACCACGAGTTCGAAGCCATGTCAATCAGGCCGATCGCCGACGTGCCTCGGTCGCTGAGGACCAGGTGCGTTTGCGATCAGTGACCGCGCCTATCCGGCAGCGGCAACACCCACCGGCCATTCGGCACGCATGCGCTGACTGCTTCACTGGTCGGGTGGCGCTGGCGTCGCCAACGGCCACGCGATCGTGGCGAAGCGATCGCGGACACCGACGTCAAGCGATGCCTCGTACGTCGCCTTTGCGCTCGTGCGAGCCGGTGGGTGGCGCCGATGAATGCGATCGTCGGCACACGTCACCGAAGCCATGGAGCTGCGGCTGCGCTCCGCGACGACCTGCGGCCCAGGCGGCCAGCGACAGAAGATCCTGCTCGGCGCGCAACCTGTGCGCCGGCCGGGAAGCCGCCGATGCCCCCGTTCGGCGCCGGCTTCATGCCGCTCGGGGCCAGAAACGAGAATCCCTTCTCCTGGTCTCAACCCCGCCACCGTGCTCGACTCCTTCCGGCTCGACAGTTGAGTCGTGCCGGTCAGCGCCCGAGTACGGCCGCACCGTCGTGGGCCTACAGCAAGACACCCGGGCGTAAGTGCATTCCGGACCGGCGCTTGTCCCCGGCTACCCTGCTCGCATGCAGTTCTGGCCGATACGTAGCCAACGGAATCCGACGCGCATCGTCGCCAATGAGCGTGCACCCCGCTCCGCCTGCTCGATCGTGGTGGCGGTACTTTGCGTGGCCGCCGCGGGCTGCGGCGGGGGGAAGACAACCACAACACCGACGATCACTACGTCGACGACAGCTCCCACAACGACTACTTCGACGAGCCCGACGACCTCGATCGCACCCGCCGCTGGTTCGGGCCTCGTCCCGGCCGGGACCGTTCACTACCTATACGCAGTGACGGAGGGCAGAGTCGACGTACTCGACGTCGACCACGGCTTCGCCCACGTCGGGACAATCTTGCTCCCGCAGACCCAGGGCCGAGGAGTCCGCGGTGTCGCGGCCAGCCCGGCCAGCCACATCCTCTACGTCTCTTACGGCGGGGACGGCGGCAGCGAGGGCAACGGTGCGCTGCTGGCCTACGACCTCGTCGCCCAGAGGGTGCTGTGGACCAAGAGCTACTCCCACGGGGTCGACAGCATGGCGATCACCCCGGATGGCAAGACGATCTACATGCCCGACGGGGAGCTATCTAGTAGCGGCCTGTGGCACGTCGTCGACGCCGCGACCGGGAATGAGACGGGTACCGTTGACACCGGAACCGGCACGGGCGATAACGGCCCGCACAACACCGTCGTGGGCCTGAGCGGCCAGCACGTTTACATGGGCGATCGCGACCTGGCCAGCCCGGGATCGCACTTCCTCTACGTCGCGAGCACGGCCACGAACCAGATCACCGAGAAGGTCGGGCCGTTCCGGAGCGGCGTCCGCCCGTTCACGGTGAACAAGGCCGAAACGCTCGCGTATGTCAGCGTCACCGGCTACGAGGGCTTCCAGGTCGGCGACCTCGCGACCGGCAAGGTGCTGTACACGGTGCCGATCGTCCGGTCATCGGGCGCGTCGTGCTCTAACTCCGGCACGACAGCGCCGAGCCACGGCGTGTCGCTCGCGCCGGATGAGAGGGAGCTCTACGTGGTCGACTGGCCATGTAACGCCGTCGCCGTCTTCGACGTGTCGAAGGGGGCGTCCGCCGCCCCGACACAGGTCGCGACGATCCCCGTCCACACCTTTAACCCCAGCCAGAGCCCGTGTGCCTACGACTGCGTCGGCGACGGCTGGCTGCTCCACTCCAGCGACGGCCGCTACGTGTTCGTCGGCGACTCCGGGGATGTGATCGACACGTCTACCCGGAGGGTCGTCGCGAACATCCCACAGCTCTACCAGACCCGCGTCTACGTTGAGGTGGAGTGGTCCGGCGGCGTCCCGACCGCGACGAGCACGCGTAGCGGGCTAGGGCGCGGGGGCACGGCCACGCCGACGACAACCACCGCTACGACGCCGACAGGCTGACAAGGTCGTAGACCATGCTCGGCCGCGGCGTCCGAGGCGGAGGGCGACCAAGCACCGCAGCAGCTATGAATCTTGCGCGAGACTCGTCAGGCGAACGCTTCGTGCGACCAGGCGATCGCGGCGATCTAGACGGATCGCGCGATCAATCGCCCGAGACGAGGCGTCGCAGATGGAGGCCTGCGACGGACATGACGAGCATCGCACCGGAAGACGCAGAGTGCTGCTCTCACGAATCACCAGGCAGGTCATGGGTCTCGAATGCGTGGTTCGCGACTTCTCCTTCGGCCCGGCGGACAGGAGAGCGGCAGTAAGACCAAGACGGCCCTGTCGGCGACGATCCGGCAACTCGACCACGAGACCGGCAGCGTCGCCTTGACCAAGATCACGACGCGGTCGGCCACGCGATTTGCCATTTGCCCGAGCGCGTCGGGCAGCGTGAGCGTGGCTGGTGTGCCGGGCGCGGCAGAATGGCGCGGGGATGCCGTGTGAGTGGTTGCTGATCGATGGATCGAGTCTGATTTTCCGCGCCTACTACGGCTTGTTGGCCAGCGCGCGCGTTTCGCGGACGGACGGGAACGCGGTCGGCGGTTTTCTGGACAGATTGGCGCGGCTGGTCGCCGACCGCCGGCCCCGCCGGCTGGTGGTCGCCGATGACTGGGCATGGCGGCCCCAGTGGCGTGTGGACCTGATCGCGGGCTACAAAGCCCACCGGGTCGCCGAGCCGGTTCCACCCGGCCTAGTGGCCTACCTTCCCGTGATCACCCAGCTGCTTGAACACATCGGGATCGACGTCGTCGGCGTCGCCGATTACGAGGCAGAGGATGTGATCGCCACCCTGACCAGGCTCGCCTCTGGGGCCGTCGAGATAGCCAGCGGTGACCGAGACCTGTTCGCGCTGGTTGAGGATCCGCGCGTGCGCGTCTTGTATTCCGGAGCGGTCAGGACTGGCGGTGATCGACGAAACCGAGATCACGCGCCGCTATGCGATCCCGGGCCGTCGATACGCCGACTTCGCGATCCTGCGCGGCGATCCCTCCGACGGACTTCCCGGGCTCAAAGGCGTCGGCGCCGTGACCGTGGCGGCGATGATCCGCCGCCACGGAGACATCGTGGGTTTGCTGCGCGACCGCCCGCTGCGTCCGGCAGATCGCGAGTACCTCCAGGCCGCGATCACCGTCGTGCGGCCTGTCGACGATCTCCCCGTCGCGCTCCCGCGCGGCCAACGAGACGCCTACCCGACCAACGAGCCCGCCCTCCGCTCGCTCGCCGCACGCCACACAGCAGAGGACTCGGTCGATCGGCTCCTCAGGGCCTTCACCAGCCTCACACCGCAGCGACCCCGACTCCAGCGCCCCTCGCCCACCGCCGACTAGCTCGGTTAGCGTCCGGGAGCAGTCACCGGGCGACGGCGCGCCGGCTCTTGATTGCTGTCGCATGAAAACTGAGCCATCCGACCGGCACGTAGACAGCACTGCGCGCCTTCTCCTTCGGCTTGACGAACCCCGGATGCGGAAGCGGCTCGATCGTCGCCGCGTGGGCGACGAAGCCGCGTAGGGCCGCTCGTAACGCGAGCGTCTGCTTGCCCGGCGGCGGTTAGCACGAGCCGCCGCGGAGTTGCGCTTGGTCGCCAACGCCATCGCAGGCTCCGAGCTGGGCCAGCGGCGAGAGCAATCGTCAGGGCCCACCGCCAACGATACGGAGGGTCTTGAGGACGACCGGTATCAAACACCGGTTCGATTCCGGTCGTCGCCCTCAGTGTTGTTCGTCCCAGCGAACGCCCGCCCACGTTTGGGGTCGACGGATAGCGTCGCTGAATGCGGACATCAGCAGCCGATCACCGCCGGTATGGTGCTTAACGTTCGCTGAGCCTCGGCACGATGCGCCTCTTTTACACACCCGGCACCGGCCGCCCGTTCAGGGTGGCGTGGCTGCTGGCCGAGGCGGGCGTGGACTACGACACGGTGCAGGTCGGTTGGGATGCCCGCGACACAGCGGAGCACCGGGCGCGCTCGCCGCTGGGCCGCGTGCCCGCGCTCGAGCTCGACGACGGCACGGTCCTGTTTGACTCCACGGCGATCCTGTTGCAGCTGGCCGACCTGTACCCCGAGGCGGGGCTGGTCGGTCCGCTCGGGTCCCAGGAGCGCGGCGACGCCTACGCGTGGGCGCTGACCGCGATGACCGAGATGGAGCCCGGCTCGATCCGGTGGGGCCTGGCCCAGGACGAGTCCGGTCGCGCGCAGTACCTGCAGTGCGCGGGGGTCCTCGCTGAGGCGCTCACCGGACGCCAGTTCCTCGTTGGCGAGCGGCTGAGCGTGGCCGATTTCGTGCTGGCCGGCGTCCTGCTGGGGGCTGAGCACTTCGGGCTGTTGCCCGACGGTCCCCCGCGGCTGGTCGAGTATCTGGATGGCCTGCGGTCGCGCCCGCACTTCGTGCCCGCGCTGGAGCGCACCGAGTCCTTCTTTCTCAAGCGCGACTCCGCTTAGCGCCGATCACCATGAGGGGCGCCCGACGCGAGCGGGCTGGCCTCGTGGCCGACACAACCACGGTATCGCCGCCCGACGCGACAGCCTCGATCAGACGGCCTCACACGGAGAGCGGTAGACACGCCGACGTGATCCTTCAGACGTCAAGCAGCCGCGCATCCAAGAGACGACGTCCTTGCCAACGGCCCAACAGTCCAACGATGCCCGCGATCGCTTCGACCGTGGCGATATCGCGGAGCGCACGAGCGCAACGGCGACCAAGCGCCACTCCACGGCAGCTCGGTGCTAACCGCAGGCGAGCAAGCAGATGCTCATAAAGGGGGCGGCCGGCGTCAGTGCTGCTCCCACGAAGACCGAGTCATGTGACCAGCTCGGTCGTGGCCGACCCTGGCTTCTGCTTCTGGTCGGCGACCCGCCCGAGCGGCAGTCCGCGGCATGACCGCCGTCCCGGCCACCGGCTGCCCGCCCGCCAGCGGCGGCCGGTGCGCGAGCCGGCTCACCGGCCGGGCCGGACGGCTCCGACGGAACGCGGTCCGGAGGCCAGCGGATCTCCGCGCTGCCCATATCCGCGACCCCCGCGCAGTTAGGAACGGCCTCTCAGGGCATCCGCCGCTGGACCTCGGCCGAGGCGTCGGCCATGACCGGCACCTTCAGCCAGCCCGCGTCTGATGACTCGATCAACGCAAGCATCTCGTCGCGTCCCAGAAACGACCGCTCGATCCGGGTCGCGGTCAGTTCGACGCCTCACGAGGACGGACGCGGTCGCCCGGGCGGACCTCGGCCGCCGGGACCGTCTCCCAGCTGTCGGCGGGGCCGGCCCCGTCTGAGAGGACCCGCTCGATCGCCCCGGTGACCTCGTCGGACTCGGGGTCGACGGCCGGCCTGAAGCGCGCGATCACCTCTCCGCCCGGCGAGACGAGGAACTTCTCGAAGTTCCAGTCGACGTCGCCCGCCCGGCCGTCGCCGTCCGGAGTGTCGACGAGCTTCTCGTACAGCGGGTGCCGGTGGCGGCCGTTGACATCGACCTTCTCGCTGATCGGGAAAGTCGTGCCATAGGTGGCCGAGCAGAAGGTCGCGATCTTGTTCTCGCTCTCGGGCTCTTGGTTGGCGAACTGGTTGCACGGGACGCCGAGGACCGAGAAGCCGGCCTGGCCGTAGCGGCCCTGGAGCCGCTCGAGCCCGGCGTACTGAGGCGTCAGCCCGCAGCGCGACGCGACGTTGACCACCAGCACCGTACGGGCGGAGAGGCCGTCGAGGTCGAGTTCGGCGCCGTCTAGCCCGTCGAGTTCAAGATCGAAGAAGTTGTTGTCCATTGCCACCTCTGTTTGAGTCGAGTTCGGTTGACCGTTCACACCTGGACCGGCAGTTGCAGGCTCCCTGGGATTGGTCGATTCGGGCGGCCCTGACCGCCTCCGGGGGGTTGAGCTCCGAACCTGGCACTCCGTCGGGCTCAGCTGGGCGTCGGCGAGGCCGGGGGCTTTGCGGACGACAGTGCGGTCGGCTCCTCAGCCGCGGGCTCGACCAGCTGACCCGCCGAGGGCGGGCCGGGCTCGGGCGTCCGGGACATCGTCGTGCGAAGCGGCACCTCTTTGAGCAGCCACGAGAGCAGGAACGGGATTACCGCCAGCGCCACGCCCCACAGAAAGACCCCGTGCAGCGCCTGCGCGAATGCCTGCAGGAACTCGGCGTGGATCGCCGGCGGCAGGAGCTTGGCCTGCGCGGGGTTGAGGTGCACGCCGCCGCCCAGGTGCGCCGTCACCGACGGCGGAAAGTGCGACAGCTGGTCAGCGAGCCGGGTCGCGAAGATCGTCCCGAAGATCGCGACCCCGAACGCGCCGCCGACCGACCTCGAGAAGGTCGCCGTCGATGTCGCCACACCGATGTCCCGGGGGTCGACGTCGTTCTGGACGACGAGCACCAGAACCTGCATGACCAATCCGATCCCGACTCCGACGACCAGCATGAACACGGACGCCAGCCACGGCGCGGTGCCGACCTTGAGCAGTGACAGCAGGTACATGCCAGCGATCAGGATCGCGGTGCCGGCGATCGGGAACACCTTGTAGCGGCCGATCGCGGAGATCACCCGCCCGGAGGCGATCGTCGCGACGAGCAGTCCGACGATCAGCGGCAGCAGGCGCAGGCCCGAGCTCGTCGGGCTGGCGCCGTACACGATCTGCAAAAACAGCGGGATGAAAATGATCGCGCCGAACATCGCCATCCCGATCGCGAACCCCATCGCGTTGGCGATGCTGAACACGCTCGAGCGAAACAGCCTCAGCGGCAAAATCGGCTCCGGGACGCGGTTCTCCCACCAGATGAACGCCGCCAGCAGGACGGCGCCGGCGACGCCGAGGCCGACGATCGTCGCCGAGCCCCACGCGTATTGAGTGCCGCCCCAGGTCGTGAGCAGGATCAGGGCACCGACGCAACCGCTCAGCAGCGCGGCTCCGATGTAATCGATCTTGTGGCTGCGGTGCGGTGAATGCAGGTGCAGCCGCGTGATGACGATCCCGATCGCGACGACGCCGATCGGCACGTTGACATAGAACACCCATCGCCACGAGAGGTTCTCGACCAGAAAGCCGCCGAGCAGCGGCCCCGCGACCGACGCGACGGCGAACACCGAGCCGATCAGGCCCATGTACCGACCCCGTTCGCGCGGCGGGACGATGTCGCCGATGATCGCCTGCGCGCCGACCATCAGCCCGCCGGCGCCGATCCCCTGCAGCGCCCGGAAGCCGATCAGCTGATCCATCGTCTGGCTCGCCCCGGCGAGGATAGAGCCGGCCAGGAAGATCACGATCGCCGCCAAAAAGAGCGGCTTTCGCCCTACCGTGTCACCGAGCTTGCCGTACAGCGGCGTCGAGATCGTCGCAGCCAGCAGGTACGCGGTGACCACCCACGAGAGGTGGTTCAGCCCGCCGAGATCGCCGACGATCGTCGGCAGCGCTGTGGAGACGATCGTCTGGTCGAGCGCCGCCAGGAACATGCCCAGCATCAGCGCCCCGAAGACGGTCCACAGCGCGCGCCCCGTCAGCCGTTCCTCCTGCACGCTATCCGCCCGGGGGCTGGTCACGGACGACGCCGTAGGTGTGCGAGATCCGGAAGCGGACGGCCAGCCTGCGGGCAGCGACCATCTCGGCAAAGAATGGCTCCGGATCGCGTGGACCGTAGAACGCGCTGTGGACCTCGAGCAGCTCGCGCCCCGCAGCGTCGCCGGCCGCCGTCGTCGGACCGACGATCTCGGCCTCGCCGTCGGCGACCACGTAGCTCCAGAAGTGGGCTCCGACGATGTACAGGCAGCCACGCGGATCCCGGATCAGGTTGCGCGCCTTGAGGCGATCGGCGGTCGTCGAGATGCGCGCGGTCCGCTGCTGAGGATCCCACGTGTAGAGAACGTTGGACAGCTGCGGGCGGCCGTCGCGGTTGATCGTCGCGAGCACGGCTTCGCGGTGCGTCGCGATCACCTCGGGCATTCTCTCGTCGAGCGCCAAGTCGCTCAGCACCCTTGACTTTCGGATGCGCAGTCGCCCGCGAGGCTCGCCCGGAGCGCGACCAGCAGCACGCGCAGCTGCTCGCGCTGATCGTCGTCGAGTCCGGCGAACAGCTCGTCCTCGGCCTTGTGCTGGGCCTCAACCGCGGTCTGCAGGCGCCGCTCGCCGCGGGCGGTCAGCTTGACCAGATGCCGCCGGCGGTCGAGCGTGTCGCGCTCGCGCGAGAGCAGACCCCCGCTCTCGAGCGGGTTCAGCAGCGTGACGAGGATGCTCGGGCCGGTCCGCATCGTCTGCCCGAGCTCCCGCTGGCTCATCGGGCCGTTGTCGTGCAGCAGCCCGAGCAGCTGGAACTGACGCGGGGACAGCTCGTGGCCCGTGTGCGCCTCGCGCAGGCGCCGCATCGCCTGGTGTCCGAGCAGCGCCAGCAGCAGGCCGGGGCTCGACCGCCGCTCTTTCAGCAGCCCGGCGGCCGGCTGAGCCGCGGCTGGCTCGATGAGGGCGCGGACGCGCACGCTCAGAAATATACCGATATGGAGATGATTGAGGCTGCTATACGATCATGTGTCCTCAACCGGTCAGACGCGCCCTGTGTCGCGGCCTACACGACCCGGCGGCGACCCCGAGTGGCGTCGAGGAAACAGGGCCGGCAGAGCCGACCGCCCCGAACCGGCAGTCCGCGGCGACGTCAATACGGCTCCCTCGTGAGGCATATGGGCACTCTGCCCCAGCAAAAACCAGACTGCTCGTTTCACGAACGCGCGGCATGCAGGCTCGCACCCTGAGCCGGCGGTCTGACTGCTCCTTCTGCTCCGCGACCGGGCGAAGCGGCAGTCGTCCCGAGGCTCCCCATGTGGCGACGAAGCGGCAGTGTGGTCGACGGCGTCGCCGGTAAGGCGGGGATCTCGGCCGCTTGCCAGCGGCGGCGCAAGGTGCTAGCCCTTCGGCCCAGTGGGCCGCGACCCGTTTGGTCCAATCGGTCTGTGCGAGCAAGGAGGACAGCAGTGAGCGTCGAAGGCGGGCAGCTCGAGGGCGGGATCTCACCTCCACAGGAGGGCGGCGAGTGGCACATTCTCGGCCACACCTACTGGAACCCGGCGTGGTGTGAGTCCACGTTCGCGTTCGAGACGCTAGATCCGCCAGGCACCTTCGTGCCGCCCCACGTCCATCCCACGCAGGACGAGTTCATCGCGATCCTCGAAGGCGAGCTTGAAGTTGAGCTCGACGGGCAGCGCCACAAGGCGCTGGCGGGCTCGCTGGTCAAGATGCCGCGCGGCATCCGCACGGCTACTTCAACACTACCCAGGAGCCCACGCGCTGCCTCTTCTGGGTCTCCCCCGCCGGTCGTCTCAAGGAGCTATTCGACCAGCTCCACGAGATGACCGACACCGACGAGGTGGTCCGCGTTTCCGCCGAGCACGACGTCGAGTTCCTGCCCGCCCCGGAACCATAGGGCAGCGCTCCAGCGTCATCGCCCGTCGGCGAAAGGCCGGCCGCCATGATCGTGATCGGCTGCTCCTTCTGGCCCGCGAGCGCCCGAAGCGGAAGTGTCTCGCGCGTAGCTGCGCGGGCGACGATGCAGAAGCACTGGTCGCCGCCGTCGATGTTCTCGCAGGCGTGGTCCGTGCGTAGGCAGAAGTTGTGCGTCGGCGTGGCGCCCGGGCGCTGCTGCGTCTCGTCCATTTCATCAGTCTCGTTGAGCGTCGCTCGCGTGCCTGCTCGCTCGAGAAGGCGGAAGTCGGGCTCGAGCACGACCAACGCGACCTGCACTACCGGATCGCCTACCGAACCGAGCGTCGCGCCGCCGGCGCGGAGCTCACTACTCAGATTCGTCCAAAGCAGGCACGCCGTCCGCTCCCTCTTTGCTAGCGCTCACAGAGGCGAAGCAGCCGCCTTCCTGTTGGGCAAATTGCGCGACCCGGGTCGCTGAACGGCGTGTCCAGGGTGTCGCGCTCGCCTGGGGAGCTGGCGGCGACGGTACTTCTGCAGGCGTTGGAGCCAGCCGGCGCGTCATATCGATAAAAGCGCCGACGATCGGTCGCAATCCTCCACGCGGCCACGCGATAGAGATGACCGCCGGATCCGCGTCGCTCACCTCGACGTAGACGAGGTCAGTCCGGGGGTAGTGGTGGGCCACCGACACAGGTACAAGACACACGCCTTGTCCCGCTGCGACCAGCGTGAGGATCTCCTGCACACTCGCGGCTGTAGCGGCCACGTGGCCCGGGAGGCCGTGGCGCGCCTGCTCGGTCAGCCATCGCTTGGGTGGAGCCGATGCTTCGACGACTGGGTTGATGATGAAGCTCTCGTCCCGAAGTTCCTTGAACTTGACGGTGGCTCGGCCCGAGAGCACGTGTAACGCGGGTAGTACAACCACCCGCGGCTCGTGCGCGATCACCTGGAGTTCGACGTCGGCCTGACCCGGAAGGAGTCTGGTGAGCGCGACGTCGACGCCGCCAGACAGGAGCTCGTCGATCTGGTCGAGGAGCAGTTCACGTACGGACACCTCGGCATTCGGATGCTCGCCGCGGAAGCTCCTCAGTAGTTGGGGTAGCAGCGCACCCGCCGCGGACCCGTAGAAGCCCACGACGAGTCGTTCAGCCGAGACCGATCGGACCAGGCGCGTGGCTCGCTCAGAATGTGCGAGCAGGCGCCGGCCCTCGCTCAGCAGCGCGCGCCCGGCCTCGGTGAGTTCCACCCGGCGGCTGGTCCGGTCGAGCAGTGTGACCCCGAGCTGCTGTTCCAGCCGGCGGATTTGGTGGCTCAGCGACGGCTGGGCGATGTGCAGTCGCTCGGCGGCGCGGCCGAAATGAAGCTCCTCGGCGACCGCAACGAAGTACTGCACGAGCCGTAGGTCCAGGCGTTCGATGGGCGCAATCTATCGCCAGAACCGTCGGCAATCGATAGGCGTTCACTATTGACGGGCGAGCAGTTTGTCTTGGACTTTTCTCCGTTTGACTCAGATGCTTGAGGCCGGGTCTGTCCGCGATGTCGCGATGACCGCCTTGCAGAGACACGAAACGACGGAGGGAACGATGCCCACGAACCTCACGACCGACGAGATGAAAGCCAAGGTGCGATCGCACTTCGACGACTTCGTCAACAACCGTAAGGCAGAGGTCATCCGGACGAACATGACCGCCGACTTCTACGACCACGACGGGCCGGGAGAGGAGCCGACGGACGCTTCCGGCGATGAGCAGATGATGCGCCAGATGTATGCGGCGATGCCCGATCTCCGTCTCACGATCGAGGATTTGATCGCCGAGGGCGACAAGGTGGTCTGCAAGAACCGTTGGCGTTGGACCGACCTGAGCTCCGGTAAGAAGATGGGCTTCCACGGCTTCGTGCTCTGGCGCTTTGAGGGCGACAGGATCGCCGAGCGCTGGGCGACCGTCACCAAGCCGGCCGAGGACTCCTCGTGGGAGTGAACACTCGGGCGGCCTCGTCGGTCGCCGCGCTCGCCGAGGCGTACCTCGACGCCGTGGGTCAGGGTGAGGGCATCGCAGCCGCGGAGCGCTACTTCCACGCGGACATCGTCTACATCGTCAACGGACCATCGGTGCCGGTGGACGGGCTCGCCCTGCCGTCCCTGTCCAGAGAGCTGCAGTCGGGGCTGCCGTGGCTCGGGATGTATCGCGGTCTCGACGAGGTGCGCGCGTTCCTCACCCACATGCACGCGAACCTCGACGTGACCGGGTTCGGCCGCCGGGAGATCGTCGGCGACGACGAGCGTGCGGCGGTATTCGGATGGTTCGGCCTCAGATCGCGACCGCACGGACGCGAGGTTCGAAGCGCCTTCTCCGTCCTGGTGGAGGAGCGGGACGGGAAGATCGCGCGCTATCAGTTTCTGGAAAACACCTTCGACGTGGCGGTCGCCTTCCGCAGGGGCGGATCGTGGGCGATCCAAACAGATGGCACGACAAAGACCGTGCCCACAGAAAGGTAGGCCTGCATGTCGACCAGCACCGAAGCAGCCCCCGCCGTCGCCGTCCAGCGCTTCAGCGCCAGCGAACCTGGCGCATGGTCCAATTCCTATCTCCTCAGCGACGACCACGAGGCTCTGCTGTTCGACGTCTTTCAGCTTCGTAGCGACGCAAAGAAGCTCGCAGACGCGGTCGACGCCTCCGGGAAGCGGCTGACCAAGGTGTGGATCTCACACGCCCACCCGGACCACTTCCTGCAGCTCGACCTCATCGTCGACCATTTTCCCGAGGTTGAGGTGCTGACCACGCCCAGACATGTTCAGCCTGCCCGCATACTTCCCGTCCCCGTCCCCGGCCACCTAGACGGTCCAAGCAGAAACGTAACCCGGAGCCGCCGGGTGCTCGCCTTCAGACCCCATCGAGGTCGCTGCTCGTTGGCCTGCATAGCCACGTCGAGCCCCGCTCGTCGGGCACGCATGGTGCTCGTGTGACATCACCTGCGCACCTGCTCTGCGCGGTGACTGTCGGATAAAGCCGCGGGCGTCGCGCTCGCGCAGGCGCGCTTGGTTTGCGACCGTCTAGCGATCGAGCGCAATGCGGCTGCCGGGGTTTGTTAGGCCCCGGCGGTGGTGAGCTGGTGGCGGTGGAGCTTGAGGAGGTTGTGGCTCGCGTGTACTAATCGCCACTCAGAGTTCACGGCCGAGCGTCCGCGGCGTTGGAACCGCTCGAGCCGTCGGTTGAACTTCGTGTCGGCGAATACCGGCTCGACGATCGCTTGGCGTCGGCGATAGAGCTGACGCCCGAGCTCGCTTTCGAGCACCCGACGCATGAACGCATACATTCCGTCGTTCCAGCCGGGACGAGTGTCGGCTCGCTTGCTCGCGTCGGGCGGCACGAGCACCTGAGTCCCGCGGGCGGCGATGTTCTGCATCTGCACCTGGTGCCAGTACCCGGCGTCAGCCAACGCGACGTGCGGACGCTCGGTCAAGCCGATCGCTTCAAGCTCGCGGTCCGCGGCGACGACCATCGGCTCGAGATGACCGAAGTCAGGCGAATCGATCGTGACCTCGGCCGCGATCACGACGTGGTTCTCGTTGACGACGGCCTGGGCGTTGTAGCCCTGCACCCAGCCGCGCGGACTCTTCACGTTCCGGGAGTCAGGATCGCTCACGTTGATCTTCCCCACCGGTTCTGCAGGCGGCTCATACGGCTTCGTTGGACCACCCACCCGATTGGCTTTCACACCACCGGCGACTCGCTGCGCCCGCCACGCGTCATATCCCTCACTCGCCGCGCGCTCGATCGCTAGGTCTTCCTGCATTCGCCGCTCCGCCTCGAGCAACCGCGCCGCCCTCGATCGTGGAATCGGCTTAGCCTGCTGGCGGCGGTGCTCATCAAGCTGATGGCGAGCTTCACGCATCCACCCGCGCCGCGCCTGCTTATGACCAACCATCGCCGCCCGATCGAGCTCGATCGCGCCACTCGACGGTTCCGCGGAACCGTCCGCGCGGTGATCCGCGGCGGCGGCGCGTTCAGCCAGCCGCCGCTTGGCCTCACGCAACGCCTCCCGACGTCCCTCTGGAGTCTGAAGCTGCTCGGGCAGCTCATCGCCACGAGCATCCCCATACAGCTCGTCCTCCTCACGGTCGACCCGGTCTGCCTCCTCCAGGATCTTGCGAGCGAGCTGCTCATAGTCAAGGCTCGAGAACCGGCTCGCGTTCGCGTGCACCTTCATCGAATCGACCGCGATCACCCCAACCGTCACCAACCCCGCTTCACGGCACACCGCCAGCACCCCCCCGAACAGTCCCGACAACGCCGCCTCATGGCGCTTGCGGAAATCAGCGATCGTCGAATGATCCGGCACCAAGTTCGCGCAGATCACTCGATACGCGACGTCCTCGACACACTCCCGCTCGATCGCCCGCGAGGACCGGTTCCCACGCGCGTACGAATACAAAAGCAGCGCCACCACCTGAGCTCAACCGGTCGTCGCAACGCGGTGTGGTCGGTGACTCTAAGGGTTGGAAGTGACGACTGGGTTTGCCTGGGTGATGCGGCTGTCGTTGTGGAGGTTCGCCCGGAGGGCGGCCCGGAGCGGCGATAGCCGCGCGCGACCGTCAGACACCCCCTGGGGGCGCCACGGTCCTGCCGTAGTCACGCGTGGATATTGCAGGCGGCGGTCGGGCCGCGGCCCCGGCGGTCAGGCCGCGGGGGCGAGGTGCTCGGTGAGCACCTCGGCGGGTGTTTTCCACCCGAGTGTCTTTCGCGGCCGGCCGTTCAACGCCGTCGCGACAGCGTCGAGCTCCTCGGGGCTGTGGCGAGCAAGGTCGGTGCCTCTCGGGAAATACTGGCGCAGCAGCCCGTTGGTGTTCTCGTTGGTGCCGCGTTGCCAAGGGCTACGCGGATCACAGAAATAGATCTGCAGACCGGTGTCGAGCCGTAGTTGGACGTGCTGAGCCATCTCGATCCCTTGGTCCCAGGTCAGAGACCGCCGAAGCTGTTCGGGAAGAGTCCCGATCGTCTCAGCGATCGCATTACGAACCGCGCCAGCGCCGGCACCCGTGATCGGCGGGCCGGTCTTCACTTTCGGGGTGTTGTGACCTTCGATCGGCGGGAGATGCAAAAGCATCGTGAACCGGCTTGAGCGCTCGACCAGTGTCCCGATCGCCGAGCGGTCAGTGCCGAGGATCAGATCGCCTTCCCAGTGCCCGGGGATGGCACGGTCATCAACCTCAGCGGGCCGCTCACTGATCAACAGCTCATCGCTCACGAAGCTTCGGTTACCCCTCGACGTCCTGTTCCTAGGAACGCGCAGCGCCCGGCCCGTCCGAAGACAAGCGGTCAGCTCCCGGCGCAGCGCTCCGCGGCCCTGCACATACAGCGACTGATAGATCGCCTCATGTGAGATGCGCATCGATTCATCATCGGGGAAGTCCAGGCGCAACCGTTGAGAGATCTGCTCCGGGCTCCAGCACTGCCCCCAACGACGATCCTTTCGCGGTCCCTGCCGCCGCCCACGCCATGCGATATCTGGACCCGCGACGCTCCCATCAGGCCGCTGCACCTTCCCAGAAAGCCGGTCCTGCACATAGGCCCGCAGCAGCGTATTCACCGCGAGCTTCGCCGGCTTGGGACGTTGAGCGCGACGCTCAGCATGCCTCTGGGCGGTCGAGGCCCGATATTCAACGCGGCCACGTCCGATCGCAGCATTGCGTTGCAACTCTCGAGATACCGTCGACGGCGCCCGACCGAGCCGACGCGCGATCTCCCGCACCCCACAACCACCCGCGAGCAACACCGCGATCTCCTCTCGCTCGGTGAAGGACAGATAACGCCCAGACACCGGCGCGAGAGTGAGTGGCGGCATCCCGCCACCCTTACGAAACCACCGGACACCAATGCTCGACAACACACCCGCCTCGACCGCAGCCTTTTCGCTCGATGCACCTCGAGCGATCGCTTCCCAGAACCTGACCCGATGCTCCCGGCGACCGGCGGGCGGATGTCCCCCGAAACGCGTCCCTGCCGCAGCAGCACGAACAACAGCAGGATTCTTTCTAGGCATCGCAACTCCTCAACGTCGAGCGTTGCGACAACCAGTTGAATCCACCCCATCATCGCCGGGTCGTACGCCGGCCGACCGTGACCGTCATCCCGATACGCGCGATAGAACCCGCTCAGGTCCATTTCCTCGACCGCCGCCAACACGGTCCACACCAAATGCCCGGCCGGCACCCAATCCCGCAACGACGGCGGCAACAAGAACGACTGCTCACGATCGCAACCAATGAAATTCTGAGGCATACCAGCATGGTCTTAACCCGCCCGGACAGACCCCCTTTTCCCGACAGTCACCGCGGAACGGGGGCGCTCACCGAGCTGCGGGTGAGACACGCTCAGGGGCAGATGTGACTGTGGCGACGAGCAGGGGGCATCCGGGCCGCGGGGGCACGACTTGATGGCGCGGCTGACGCGGTGGGTGCTGGCTCACGGTCGGGTGGTGGTGCTGGCGTGGCTGGTGTTGGAGGCGGCGGGGGCTCGACGGCGTCTTTGACGACCAGCCGGTTGGGCAAGACGTTCGATCTCCCCGGCCGGCCGAGCTTCCAGACCGGCGTGCGATTGGCGGCGCTGCATCGCGGGGAGGCCGGCGGGCAGGACCCGACGGTGCCGGTGATCACCGCGCCCGCCGGGCAAACGCTTGTGGGACCATCGGGGCGGGCGGTGCTGCGGCGCGTGGAGGTGGCGGCGTCCGAGCGCGGGCGCTACCGGGTGCTCGGCTATGGGACGACCCGGAGCCCCGGGTTTCTGACGGCGGCTGGGCACGGCGCGTACCTGTTGGTGTTCACGCCCGAGGCCGGTTTCGGCAGCCCGGATCCGACGCCGGCGATCACGGCAGCCGTTCGCGCCGCGCTGCCGCCGGGGTTCTCAGAGCGGACCAGGGGAATCGACCAGTTGCAGTCCTCGACCGGTCAGAGCGGCGACAACGGGGTGCTCGCCGAGACCGTGCTGGGCGGGCTGGGCGCGCTGGTGGTGCTGGCAGTCGTGTTCGCTTCCGCGCTGGCGCTGCTGCCGCTGATCATGGCGATGTCGCGATCCCGACTACATTCCTTCTGCTGCGGGGGCTGACGGAGCTGACGGCTATCAACTTCGTGGTGCAGCTCCTGATTGGTCTGGTCGGGTTGGGCGTCGCGATCGACTACTCGCTTTTGGTCACCACCCGCTGGCCGGAGGAGACCCAGCGCCGCTCGGGGGAGGAAGCGGTCGTGGCGGCGATGGCCACGGCGGGCCGATCGGTCGCGTTCTCGGGCGTGACTGTCGCGATCGGTCTGCTCGCGCTGGTGCTCTTGCCGGTGCCGTTCCTGCACAGCATGGGGTGGGGTGGCGTGCTGATCCCGCTGGTGTCGGTCGCCGTGGCGCTGACGCTGCTGCCGGTGTGTCTGGCGAGCCTAGGCCCGCGCCTGGATCGTCATCGTCTGCGCCGCCGCGATAGCGCCAGCCGGCCCTGGTTCTGGTGGGCGCGGCTGATCGACCGCGCCCACTGGCCGGCGGCGATCATCGGTCTGGCGATCGTCGGCGCGCTGATCGCGCCGTGTCCGGCTTGAACATCGGTAATCCACTCAGAAGCTCGCTGGCCCGCTCGGGCGAGCCGCACGAGGGCCTTCGGACGCTCCGCTCCGGCGGGATCCCGACCGGGGTCCTGGATCTGATCGTGGTCATGGTCGGCAAACCGGCTGACGCCGGGCGGGTGGCCGCGCGGCTCGGAGCGCTTCAGGGCGTGTGGGTGGCACTTCCGCCATCCGGCCCCGCCGACGCGCGGGCCGGCACCGTGCTCGTGACAGTGCTGCCGAAGCCCGAGACGGGAGCGCCAGGGGGCCCCGCATTCACCTGGCTCCTGATCGGGATCTGAGGTTGCCGCGTGCTGACGTGTCGAGTGCAGATCAGGCAGCGGGGCACCTCGCGCGCGATGAGCATCAGCAGTCGCTGAGGCATGACTTCGTGACCTGCGCCGGTGCAGCCTCCGATCAAGATGACGTGCGTTCCGGTTTGGACGATGGTGGCTCACGTGGCCCGGAAACGGCCTGGGGTGAGCGGTAGGGGCAACACGCCTAAAGCCCGCAGGCTTACCGGACAGCGTTCTTTGTGCTTGGACCATCCGAGGACCGTGCGAGTGACTCACGCCGGATGTCGGACGGTGGCTCGGGAATCGCACGCGAGGTCGTGGCGCGACTGGCAGCGCTGGAACGGTCATCAGCGCCGTCCCGTGTATCGCACGGCGGAGCATCGTCGGTGTAGAGAGTCCGAAGACGTAAACGCGAATCGTCCAGGGCGGACGCTTGACCGCCGCGAGTCGTTTCGCGCTTCGATCTATCGAAGCGCGGGGCGGATCTGAGTTCGGCGCCGTTCGTCGGGCGCCCAGAAGTGGGAAAGGGTTTGTTGCCGCAGAGATACCTGGGAAAATCATCGCGACCTCCGAGTGAGTTTGAGACAGCTGATGTCGACACAATCGGCGGTGCGTGTCGCAAATCCGTGAACGACGCATATGGAAGCTCTATAAAGAGCGCTGTTGCGGCCGGCTACCACGGCCTGGCCCACGCAGCCCGGCGGTGATCCGCCGGCGTAGGCTCATGGCTCGCGCAGGACGTAGCCGACCCCGTGCACCGTCTGGATCAGCCGGCGCTCACCGTCGGCTTCGAGCTTTCGTCGTAGGTAGCCGATGTAGACGCGCAGGCCGTTGGCGGCCGAACCGAAGTCATAGCCCCAGATGCGATCGTAGATCAGCTCGGAGCTCAGCACTCGGCGCGGGTTGAGCATCAGCAGCTCCAGCAGCTGATATTCGGTGCGGGTGAGGTCAACGACCCGATCGCGAAGCCTTGCCGCGTGGGCGTCGGCGTCAAGCTCAAGCTCGTTGAAGTGAAGCGAACGGCCGTCGGCACCTTCGATGTGGCGGCGCATGATCGCGTGCATCCGCGCTCGCAGCTCGCGCACGTCATAAGGCTTGACCAGATAGTCATCGGCCCCTGCCTCCAGCCCCTCGACGCGATCCTCGACCGCCTCCCGAGCAGTCAGCATCAAGATCGGCGCTCGATTGCCGACACTACGCAACCGGCGGCAGACCTCCATCCCATCAATGTCGGGCAAGCCGAGATCAAGAATGATCGCGTCAGGAACCACAGTCTCGGCTTTCAACACCCCCTCCTGACCCGTCGGCGCGCCAAGCACCTCAAAGCCATCGAGCAACAACGCTCGCCGCACCGCCGAGCGCACCGAATCATCGTCCTCGATCACCAAAACTCGCACCCGTCCACTCCTTGAGAGCTCATGAGGAGCTCGTCGTCACGGCCGTCGTAGTGCCGGAGCTCGAGGACCCGGATGACGGGCCCGACGAAGAGCCCGACGTGGAAGCGCTCGAGGACGACCCGGAGCTCGACGACTTGACGGTGGTCGAGGCTACCTTCGCTGCCTTCGCGGCCGCGGCCTTCGCCAGAGCCGGATCGTTGCCCGTCACCAGCTGCACCAAGATCCCGCCCGAGCTGGCAAGGAACAACGCCGTCGCCAACGCGACAACGCGTCTACGGATCGCTCTGATCCGGTGCTTGCGCGCCCGAAGCCGCTCGGCCACAAGACCCCTCGCGCCAGACCCAGCAGCGCAGCGAGGCATAGCTCGACGGGCCACAGGAGCGGGCCGGGCATCGCTTAAAGGATCTACTGCAGCCATCGTTACCTCAATCTCGGGTGGACAGAAATGCTCCACACAGACTCACCGCCCCGTCTCGCAAAGCCGTGAGTCCCGCATAAGGAAGAGCTGTGAATGCGATGCGCGCCGATCAAGAGGTCCGGTGAGGGAAACGCGCATGAGCTCTTTCTCGTAGCGCACTCTTACGTACTTCCGACGGATTTCACAACCGTGCGGGAGATGATCTAGCGAGAGCAACGAAAGGAGGTGAACCAACATGGTCGGAATAAGACCCCTAGTTGCAACTCTCGCGGCGACGGGTTTGCTCGCCGGAAGCGGCGCGGCGATCGCGAGCGCGGCGACGTCGACCTCCTCCACGACCGCCAAGACGACGACCCCGTCGGCAAAGACAATGCCGACAGCGCCGCGCAGCGCGAACGGGTCAAAGAACTGCCCCAACATGTAGTTTCCCAAGCGCGACTCGGTCGCCTCCCGGCCGGATTGGAGACGGCCGAGTTTGCGCATGTGGGCAGCCCGGCCGCGTTACAGGACGCTCAGCGGGAAGCGGGCGCTATCTGGTAGATCGTCCCGGTTCCCCAATCGCCGACGAGCACGGAGTGCTTGGGAGCGAGAATCAGCGCGAGCGGGTCTCGCAGGCCCGTGATCCACGGGCTCGCCGAGCCTCTGTAGGTGGCGCTGGTCTTGTTCAGCGCGACACGCTGAACCTTCCCTGATTGCCATTCGGCGACGAGCGCCGCGTTGTCGGTGGCGCGATCCAGCTGTCCGGTCAGGATCGCGACGGAGCCGACAGCGGCGTGCCTGTCCAGCAGCGCGACCGGCTTTGGCACCCCGGCGCAGGCGGGTCCGCCTTGTGCGTAGCAGGCCGGGAACTTCCAGTTCGTGCCCGGTCGGACGATCGCGAGCGCGTCGCCGGTCGTGTAAGCGCCGAGATCGTTGCGCTGGTTCATACTCACGAACAAATCTGATGTACCTGGGTAGAAGGCAAGCCCGAACGGAGCTCTGATCCGAGCGGCGTAAACGCGCAGGTCGCTGCCGTCGGGTCGGAAGGACACGATTGATCCTGAGTACTTCGACTTTGGTAGGCAGTGATCGCAGGTGGCCGTAATTCCCATCAGCAAGCGACCGTCTGGGGCGAGCACGAGGTTGTTGTTCTCACCGCCCGCTACGGGGCCTCGGATCACCGTCGAATGCCTTTTGAAGCCGCGACCGGTAAACCCCGCTATAGACGCTAACCCTCCCAACCGAGGCGACGTACAGCCGGCCGTGGTACCACAGGAGCCCGAGCGGATCGTCAAGCCCGGAGATGACCAGACGCGCCACAGCGCCTGGGTTGGAGATCAGGTAAACACCGTCGTTGCGGTGGTTCGACAGTCCCGCCGCAGCGGCCCACAATCGACCCTGTGCGTCCAGCGCAAAAGTCGCCACGTTCGGCAGGCCCTTGGCATAGACGGTCGCTCGCAGTCCTGCGGGCCCATGGATGCCGGCTCCGATCGGCACGAGTTGGGCGTTGCCGCGGACTGAAGACGAGCTACAGCCTACGGCTAGAAGAGCGATGCACAGCCCGCCGATAGCTATAAGCTCGCGGCGCTGCAAGATCGTTGGTCGCAGGCTCGGGCGACTGTGGGCTACGGTCCTGCGGGAACCGTCGAGCAGCAGGGCCACTCGCTGTGTCACGACCCTCGGGGCTGGGTGAGGTTGTAGACGGTCTCGCCGCCTATCGTCTGGCTCTTGTAGCGGGCTTTGACCCAGCTGGTGATCTCGCTGCCCGACGCGCTCCCGCCGCCCGGGCGTGCGCCGGTGAACGAGCGGCCACCGGCGCCCGGAAAACCGCCACCGGCGCCCGGAAAGCCGGCCGGACGACCGCTGACACCTGTCGGGGGCGCCCCCCTAAAAAAGCCACTCGCGCCGGTACCACTGGCGATGTAATAGTGATCTGGCCGTGCGCGACGTACTGCTTGAACTGAGCGAGGGTGATGTTGCCGCCCTCGCCGTCGAAGCCGCCGATCGCCATTACGGGAGCGCCGCCGGTCGCGAGCTCGAGCGTAGCGGCGGTCTGCGATCCCGAGACGGCCGCCACCCAGCGGTACTTGCTGCTGCCCATTTTGAGTGCTCTGACGAGGGCACTGCTGGCGGTGCTTTGAGTACCGCCGCCGCTGTTGCCGCCCGGGCCGCCAGCGCTCTGAGCGGAGCTCGGGCCGGCGGACGCAAGCGCGCCGGTTTCGAGGGTGGTGATCGTCTGCCCGGTGTACGCGATCGGGCCTGACAGGCAGGCGACCAGGACGAATGCGACGGTGGCGTATGTCGCTCGGCGTCCGAAGCGCGCTAGCGCGGGTGCGAGCAGAGCGGCGATCGCGAGGGCGGCGCTGATCGCGATCATCACGCGCAGCCACGATTCCCACTGTGGTGTTCGGTCGAGCAGCACCCATGCCCAGACGGCCGTGGCGAGTATGCCGAGCGCGAGCACGAACCTTGCGGTCGTCTGGTGGCGGGCGCGCCACAGCGCGCATGCGCTGATCGCGACAAGCGCGGCGATCGCTGGCGCCAGCGCCACCGTGTAGTAGGGGTGAATGATCCCGCTGGCGAGGCTGAACACGAGGCCGCTGACCACCAGCCAGCCGCCCCAGAGCAACAGCGCCGCGCGAGTGCGATCTGTCCGCGGCGCGCGTCGGGTGGACCACAGGCCGACGAGGAGCGCTAGCAGTGCGGCGGGTAGCAGCCACGACGCCTGACCGCCCATGAGATTGTTGAACAGCCGCAGCACACCGGGCTGCCCGCTGAAGTTCGCACCACCACCTCCACCTCCACGTCCAGTCGGGCCGCTGGCGCCGAAGATCCGTCCGAGGCCGTTGTAGCCGGTGATCAGGTTGAAGATGTTGTTGGTCGGCGACCCGTCGATCATCGGACGCAACCCCGCCGGCCAGAGCGCGACGATCGCCACCCACCACCCGGCGCTGACCACGATCGCCAGCCCGCCGGCCAACGTCTGCCACAGGCGGCGGCGCAGCCCGGTCGGGGCGGCCACCATGCACACCAGGCCGAAGGCGGGCAGCACCAGGAACGCCTGCATCATCTTGGCCAAAAAGGCGAAGCCGATCATGGTCCCCGCGGCGAGCACCCAGCGCGTCGACGCGCGCTCGAGCGCGCGGATCAGGCAGTAGGCGGCGGCCACCATCAGGCATACCAAGAGCGCATCGGGATTGTTGAAGCGGAACATCAGCGCGGCGACCGGGGTGATCGCCAGCAGCAGTCCGGCCACCAACCCGGCGCCGGCGCCGAACCAGCGCCTGACGCCGGCATACAGCAGGGCGACAGCGGCCACGCCCTCCAGGGCTTGCGGGATCAGCATGCTCAGACTGCTGAAACCGAAGATTCGCCCCGACAGTGCCATCACCCAGATCGACGCCGGAGGCTTATCGACGGTGATGAAGTTCGAGGAGTCAAGCGAGCCGAAAAAGAATGCCTTCCAGCTCTTGGTGCCGGCCTGCACCGCCGCCGCATAGAAGCTGTTGGCGTCGCCGGATGCGCTCAGATTCCACACGTAGGCGACGGCCGTGCCGACCAACAGCACCATCAGCGCCGGGCGCACCCAGATGGCGCCCTCGGATCGTCCGCGGACCAGGCCCCGCAGCCGCCCGTAGACGCGCTTCGGGAGCGGTCGAGGGAGGGTGGTAGTGCTTATTGTCTGGGCTCTCCTAGGGGACGAAGGCGGTCAGCGTAGGTGCGGCTGGCGGGGTCGCTGACCGTGGGGCGGTCGGTCCTGAACACCCAAGTGCGCAGTGCGACGTACTTGGTGACGGTCGCCGCGAGGGTCGCGGCGATCAGGAGGACGAGCTCGAGCCACAGGGGCGATCGATCTATATCGATCGTCGCTTTGTTCATGGCGTCATCCTCGGCGCGGATCGTTAGAGGGCCGTGGGAGCGCGCTAAGAGAGACATACGAGCCTGCCAGAAATGAAGCCAAACGGGGCTGCCCAACACCCGCCCGTTCGGCTCTAGCCCGACACTCAGTGGCGGGTTCTCCGTTACGGTCCGCTGTTAGCGCTGACATCAGGAAACACAGGGGGCCGGGCTATAGTTCGCTGGCGCCGGGAGAAACGGTCCGCCCGCGGCGAGATGTTGACTGCCGCTCCTTGACGAGACCGTTCGAAGGATTGTCGCCTCTCATCCCCGCCCGGGCGAAAACCCAAGTGCGCAGCGCGACGTAGCGGCTGAGCGTGGCGGCCGCGCTTGCGACGATCAGCACCACCACCTCGGTCAGACGCGCGGCGTGGGGGACGAGCGCGTGCAGCAGACGCAGGGCGCCCTCGGTGAGCACGAGCCCAAGCGCGTACACCACAGCGCCAGCGGCGTGCTGGCGCAACAGCCCCGCACGACCGCGGAAGCCGAACGTGTAGCGCCGGTTGACCTGGGTGTTGACCGGGGCCAGCACCCCAAGCGCGAGCGCGTTGGCGAGGGAGGCGTCAAGCCAGATGCGCAGGACCACATACAGCAGCGCGTAAGCGATTGTCATGATCACCCCGATCACCACGAACCGGCTGAGCTCGAGTTGCAGCAGGAGGCGCAGCACGCCGCGGAGATCGTCGACGGCGGTGGCGATGATGTCCACGCTCGACTCTGGACCTTCGACCCAGTCGACGGGAACCTCGTGGATTCGTAGCCCGCGACGCTGAGCGAGGATCAGCAGCTCGGTGTCGAAGAACCAGGACTCGTCGCGGACGCCGGCCAGCAGCTCCCCCACGATGTCGCCGCGGACCGCCTTGAACCCGCACTGGGCATCGCTGAACTTCGCGCGCAACACCAACCGCAGCAGCCGGTTGTAGGAGCGCGAGATCAGCTCGCGCTTGGGTGCCCGTGTGACGCGCGCGCCGCGAGCCAGCCGCGTGCCGATCGCCAGATCGCTGTGGCCCGAGAGCAGCGGCGCAACCAACGGCAGCAGCCCGTTGAGGTCCGTAGATAGATCAACGTCCATGTAGCACACGACGCGCGCGCTGCTGGCCGACCACGCCGCGCGGAGTGCTCGTCCGCGACCTTTCGCCTTCAGAGGCAGCCAGTGCACGGCGTGCAGCTCGTCCGCCAGCCCACGAGCGACCTCAGGGGTCCGGTCGGTGCTCGCATTGTCCGCAATGGTGATCCGCCATGAGAACGGGAACCCGGCCGACAGGAAGCGATGCAAACGCCGCACTGACGCGGCGAGCATCCGCTCTCCGTCGTAGACCGGGATCACGATGTCGAGATCCGTTACGGACGCTTCACTGTCACCGCGCGATGCTCCCTCTCGCTGCAGGCGTGGTCTCGACGCAGTCTCCGCTCGCTGGCTCAATCTTGTCGGTGAGACAATGCCGCCGAGAAAGAACGCTACGGGCTCGAGAAGGCGACGTGGGGAGGATTCCATCGAGAACTCTCTGGTCTAAGAAACGAACTGAGCGAGTTCTAAGCCCCCCGTGTTTGAAACTGGTGAGCGAGATCTAAGAGAGACGAACTCTCCAGGCTCACCGTGCCGCGGGAGCCGGCTCGACCGGAGTGGCTGAGCGATCTGTCGCCGCCGTCCAGGAACCAAACGAGACCTCCACTACCGCCCCCCCATCAGGGGCGTTCGCCGCTACCGCGAAGCCCCCGTGCGCTTCGGCGGCTTGCTTGACGATTGCCAAACCTAGCCCTGACCCCGGCAGCCGTCGCGCTTCGTCAGCACGGTAGAAGCGGTCGAACACGCTTTGGAGGTGTTCCTCTTTGAAACCTGGCCCATGGTCGCGCACGCGAAGGAGCCCATCGCGTAGGGCGACTTCGATCCGACCGTTGGGCGGGCTCCACTTGCACGCGTTGTCAATCACGTTCGTGACGGCACGGCTCACACGATCGGGAGCGTTTACGATCACAGTCGGTTCGAGCTCGAGGCTGAAGGCGAGCTGCGGAGCACGACGCTGCGCGCGGCCCACAGCATCGCGCACGATCATGTCGAGCTCGATCGGTTCGGTGTGCCTGCTGGGCGACGATCCGCGCGCGAGCTCGACGACATCGGCGACGAGTTGTGTCAGCTCATCTAGCTCGACCACGATCGCTTCTTGCAGCCCCTCGCGTTCGTGTGCGGGGAGTGTGTGTGCTTCCAGGAAGATCTGGATGTTGCTGCGTAGCGCGGCCATCGGGGTCCGCAGCTCATGCGAGGCGTCGAGAATTAGATGACGCTGCGCCTGGATCGATCGTTCCAGCGCATCGAGGGTCCGGTTGAAACTCTCCGCTAGCCCACGCAGCTCTTCCGCGCCCTTCTCTTCCAGCCGGCGTGGACGGTCGAGCGCGCTTGTGACCTCCTCAGTTTGCTTGGAGAAGCGCCTGATCGGAGCCAGGGCGGCTCTGCCGATCCCGGCGCCCAGCAATCCGGCGAGCAGCACACCCCCGCCGACGAGCAGCCCGTAGGTCACCAAGAGCCCGTGTACGACGGAGTCGACTGAGTCCAGCGGCAGCGCGACCTCGATCGCATAATGGTCGTAGGGATCGCCCACCGTGAGCACCTCGACGTGATGGCCATGTATCCAAGCCGTCCTGAAGAAGCTGCCCCGCCCCCTTGCCGAGATGCTGAGAACCTGCCCGTCGACCGGCAGTTGCGCGCTGCCTCCTTCCGGCACGCGAACCCGGCCGTTCGGATAGACGAACTGGAAGTACCCGGGCGCCCCGCCAAGCACCGGAGTGCCAGGCACGACGGGTTTGGGTCGCGAGCGTGGCGGTTGCAAGAGCGGCGAGACGCGGCCCCGCAACTGATGCTGAACTTCGCCGATCAGGTGCGAGCGCGTGCTGAGATATCCCGTGACGCCGAGCGTCACGGCGACCGCCGCGACGGCCAGCGCGACGGCGGCGGTGATCCGCCGGCGTAGGCTCATGGCTCGCGCAGGACGTAGCCGACCCCGTGCACCGTCTGGATCAGCCGGCGCTCACCGTCGGCTTCGAGCTTTCGTCGTAGGTAGCCGATGTAGACGCGCAGGCCGTTGGCGGCCGAACCGAAGTCATAGCCCCAGATGCGATCGTAGATCAGCTCGGAGCTCAGCACTCGGCGCGGGTTGAGCATCAGCAGCTCCAGCAGCTGATATTCGGTGCGGGTGAGGTCAACGACCCGATCGCGAAGCCTTGCCGCGTGGGCGTCGGCGTCAAGCTCAAGCTCGTTGAAGTGAAGCGAACGGCCGTCGGCACCTTCGATGTGGCGGCGCATGATCGCGTGCATCCGCGCTCGCAGCTCGCGCACGTCATAAGGCTTGACCAGATAGTCATCGGCCCCTGCCTCCAGCCCCTCGACGCGATCCTCGACCGCCTCCCGAGCAGTCAGCATCAAGATCGGCGCTCGATTGCCGACACTACGCAACCGGCGGCAGACCTCCATCCCATCAATGTCGGGCAAGCCGAGATCAAGAATGATCGCGTCAGGAACCACAGTCTCGGCTTTCAACACCCCCTCCTGACCCGTCGGCGCGCCAAGCACCTCAAAGCCATCGAGCAACAACGCTCGCCGCACCGCCGAGCGCACCGAATCATCGTCCTCGATCACCAAAACTCGCACCCGTCCACTCCCTAGGGAAAGACCTGCTCGCCGGTCTGCTGATCGACGATCCGGATGGCGGTCGTCGGACACAGCTCCGCCGCGGCGAGCAGCAGCTCGTCCGGACCCGTCCCAATCACCCGAGCGACGTCATCCACCTCAAACACCTCGGGGGCCAGATCAGCACAATCCCCATGCGCCGCGCACACGTCCTCCTCGACACTCGCCAAATAGCTCATGATGCGCCTCCCCCATTGAGAAGCTTGCGCATCGCCGGCAGCGACCGACTGCGATCGACAAGCAACGCCGCCACCGGCCTGGACTGATGGGTAAAAGTAGCGGTGAAGTTGCGACATTCGGGATGGCCGTCGATCACGATCGCGTCGGCGAGCTGAGCATTGCCGAGATACTGAACACGGATACCGTACTGGTCGGTCCAGAAGCTCGAGAGCTCCACGGTTCCCGGCTCCAGACCGAGCATCGAGCGGGCCGCGCGCACCGCCTGGCGTCCTGCGGCCTCCCAATGAGCCCCCGCCACGTGTCGCCCGAGCCGATGATCGTAAGTCGCGGCTGCGTCCCCCACGGCAAACAAACCCTGAGCCTTCGTCCGACCGTTTACGTCGACCGGTACACCGCCGTTGGCGAGCCCAGTCCCGGCCAGCCACTCGACGTTCGGTTGCACTCCCACGCCGACGATCACGTGATCGGTCTCGATCACACGCTCATCAGAGAGCCGCAAGAACTTCACGGCACGGTCGCCGCTCACGCCGGTCACCATGCGATCGGTTATGACCTCGACGCCCTCGTCGCGGTGCAATTCCGCGAACCACGTCCCGAGCTGCGCTCCGAGCACCCCGAAGACCGGGCTCGACGCGGCTTCGATCATCACTACCTCCGCGCCGAGCTTGCGCGCCGTGGAGGCCACCTCCATGCCAACGAACCCGGCTCCGACCACTGTCAGCCGCATGCCTGCGCCGAGCGCGCGGCGTAAGCGCTTCGCGTCGTCGATCGTGCGCAGCTCCGACACATTCTCATACCCCGCCAGCGCCGGCAGTGCGCGCGGGTGGCTGCCGGTGGCGATCAACAGCTGGTCATAGCGCAGCGTCGTGCTGTCGGAGAGCCCCACACGTCGCTCCTTGGTTGAAAGATGGGTGGCGCTCACATCGACCAGCAGGTCAACAGCATTGTTCTCATACCACGCGCCGGGACGAAAGTGGACCGACTCGTCACTGAGCTCGCCGGTCAGGACTCCCTTCGACAGCGGAGGGCGGTCATACGGAAGGTGCGGCTCGGCGCACACCATCCGCAGCGAGCCGGCATACCCCAGACGACGGAGCGTCTCTGATGCCCGCTGCGCGGCAAGGCCACCGCCCGTGATTACGATCCCGTCGTTCATCGTCTCGCCAATGCGGGCGTGGATCGCAGTCCTCCACGGATCATTCGGTACGCGAGCAGCATCATTGTCGGTGCTGTTGTCAGCCCGATCAGCGCGATGAACCACAGTTGGCCTCTGTCGCTGCCGTCGGTGAACGTATGCACCAGCCCGGCCAGCCAGGCCAGCAATGTGAAACGGTGGATCAGCTTCCAGCGCTCGTTGCCAATCCGGTCCCGGACGTAGTAGGAGAGCCCGAGGACGATCATCCCCCAGCCGGCGATGATCCCCAGCGACGTGGAGAGTGTCTTGTAGGAGAAGACGAACGGGACGGTTACGTCGAGCACGCTGGGGTGCAGGAAGCTGTCGCCCACGAGCGCCAGCCCGTGCGCGGCGATCGCGACCATCACCGCGAGCGAGAGGATCTCGTGGTAGACGCGACGATCCGGGCTGCTGCCCTTCACCAGCTTGCCGCTCATCACCAGGCCCACGCCGACCGATGCGCTGGAGAGGATCAATGCGGTCGTCCCGGCACCGCGACTGAGGACCCAGAACAGGTGCGTCGAGGCATTAGTGCTGACGGTGATCATGAGATCGCCTCTCGCACCAACGAACGCGGTTCGATCACCTCGACCGTTGCGTCGTCATAGACAATGACCCCGCCATCGCCCAGCAACCCTCGCGCGCGGCGGGCACCGCTCAGCAACGCGGCTTTGCTCAGGGCTTCTGCCTGTACCCCGGTGCTGGCGAGTGCGGTCACCTGCACGACGCCAGTGAACGCCGGCCGCCCCGTGGCGGGATCGAGCAGGTGGTGCGCCGGACGGCCGTCAGTGTCAAGCCAGCTGCGCTTGCCGATGCCGCTCGTCGCGGCCGCGCCCCTCACGAGGTCGAAGACGTGCAGCACCGAATCATCAAACGGGCTCGCGACTCGGACCGGGCGCAGGAAAGACCCAGCACCTCCGAACCGCACGTCGCCGGCGGCATTGACCGCGAAGCTCTCATGCTTGCCTAGCACGGCGGCCAGGATGTCGCAGAACATTCCCTTCACGATCCCGCCGCTGTCCAGTCGCACGCCGGGTGGCCGCGTCACCGTTCCGGCGCTCCGATCGACTCTAACCTGGCGCCAGGCACCGGTCGGGTTCGGGCCGCCCGGCGTTCGCCGCGGGGCGAGCGCAAGCGCCCGCCGTAGCGGCACCGGTACGGAGTCGAAATGCTTGGCGTAGCCCGCGCGATCCATCTCGCCAGCAAGCGTGGGATCGACTAAGCCGCCGGTCATGGCTGCCGCGTTTAGGGCAGCCTCGACAAAGCGCGTCATCGCCGGGCTGACCGGAACGGTCTCGCGCCGGTCTCGGTTGATCCGCGACAGTTCGCTGTCTGGCTGAAAGCGCGAGAACTGATCGTGCCAGGCCAGCAAACCGCGCTTGACCCGGAGCGCAGCCGCGCGCGGGGTGCCCGCAGGGCCAGAACCGGTCACCAGCACAGCACACATACCGCCGAAGCACGGGAACCGCTCGATCGCCTCGAGAGCCGAGAACACCACAGCCTTCGGGCTCGCGAGCGGATCCCGTACTTCTTGCCTCGAGCTCATGAGGAGCTCGTCGTGACGGCCGTCGTCGTGCCGGCGCCCGAAGACCCGGATGACGGGCCCGACGAAGAGCCCGACGTGGAAGCGCTCGAGGACGACCCGGAGCTCGACGACTTGACGGTGGTCGAGGCTACCTTCGCTGCCTTCGCGGCCGCGGCCTTCGCCAGAGCCGGATCGTTGCCCGTCACCAGCTGCACCAAGATCCCGCCCGAGCTGGCAAGGAACAACGCCGTCGCCAACGCGACAACGCGTCTACGGATCGCTCTGATCCGGTGCTTGCGCGCCCGAAGCCGCTCGGCCACAAGACCCCTCGCGCCAGACCCAGCAGCGCAGCGAGGCATAGCTCGACGGGCCACAGGAGCCGGCCGGGCATCGCTTAAAGGATCTACTGCAGCCATCGTTACCTCAATCTCGGGTGGACAGAAATGCTCCACACAGACTCACCGCCCCGTCTCGCAAAGCCGTGAGTCCCGCATAAGGAAGATCTAAGGAGGGCGCCGCTCGCACCCTCGCCTCCCTTAGCCGCTGCGACAGGCTTCTCTTAGGTTTCTTTGCTCAGAGTCAAACGGCGCTCTCACACTTGCAGGACATCGTGGCCTAGATGGCCTCGTTAGCTCCTCGTCCAGCCGCATTCGAAGTCCGTTCCGATCGCCTCCCCTGCCATCGGGACGAGGCGGTTGACCGCTTCTATCTGCGGGCAACGGGCGACGGCTGGTCGCTATTGAACCCGGGGGGCGAAGTCCTTTTTTGCGGGTTCGGTCTCGCCGGACGCAGACAGTGCCTCGAATACGCACACGAAATCCGGATCCTCGTGGTTTTTGCCTGACAGCACCGACCTAAGGCTCGCGCCCTCGTGCAACCGCTGGTCCGTTCCGTCCAGCGGAACCCAGGACGAGCGCCAGCCAGGGCGCAGACTACGCCCAGCGCTTGACCAACAGGAGCTTCACTCAACGGTAAGGAGTCGCCGTGTCTTACAACTATGCATCTGTGCCGCCGTCCCGCAGCCGAGGACTTCGTCGGCTTCGCCGGTTACTGTTTGTCGGGGCGCTCGGCGTCGTCTCGACCGCCGGCGTAGGCGCTGCCGCGGTTCTCGGCGCCTCTAAGCCGAAGGCGGCGGCCGGCTTCAGGCTGACCAAGCTTGCCGCCATGCCCGCCGGGGTCACCAACTGCAACGACCTGACGTCGTTGGGCACCGCGGACTACACCCAGATCAAGGTCCCGCTCGGCAACCTGTTCGTGGGCTGCTCAAACGGGGTGCTGAGCAATGGTCGCGGGGGTCCACCCAACCGTAAAGCTGACACGAGCACGCTGGTGGAGTACACCACCGCCGGGAAGTACGTCAAACAGTGGTCGGTCGCCAATCAAATCGCCGGCATGGCTGCTGAGCCGTTGCACCGCCGGATACTGATGCCGCTTGACTCCTCCTCCAACACCGAGTTGGTGTTTCTCGATCCGAACATCCCCGGAAGTTTCGCGGAGATCCAGTATGCGTACTCGCCCAACCCTCAGAGCGCGAGCGCGGCCAAGTCGCTTCACACCGGCGGCGGCACGCAGTCGGTCGTGGTGGACAGCAAGGATGACATCTTCGTCACCGCCTCCCATCCGACGAGGCTTGCGGCGACCGCGAGCTTCAAAGTCGCGCTGACACCCCCGGCCAGTGCCCCACCGGCGAAGGGAACCGCCGCCCTCAGCTCCACCTTCCGCGATGATGCCACCGCCGCCAACGGCAACACGGGGAAGGGGAGGGTCAAGCTCGCGCTCCGCGAGATCGACGCCAACGCGATCGTGCCGAAGAGCAGCCGGAGGTACGGGGGAGACTACGTAGTCGATGATGAGGCGACTCGCCAGCTGGTGTTCTCCAGCAAGGTCACCGCCGGTAAGGGCCTCACCGTCCTGAAAACGGCCCTCGGGCTCCGCGACATCCGGTGGGCGACCTCGAAGGGCGGCACGTTCTACCTCGTCCGCCGGGGCACTCAGAAGCCGCTGGCGAAATCGTCGCTCTACAAGGTCACGGGGCCGTTTGTGACGGGCGACGCCTACGCCACGACATCCAACGGCGAGCTGGTACGCGTCAATCTCAGCAACGGCAAGCTGACGCCGATCCTGAGTGGTATCGGCACAGGCGTGGGCCTGCTCTACGTCAACTCGGACAAGACCGTGACCCAGCTGCCCGTGAAAGGGACCTGACAAGCATCACGTCATCTGGCTCCACCAGCGCCCCGGCGGGTACGAGCTCGACCGTGCAAAGCGCGTATCCAGACCTGGATCGCAAGCTGTTGATCGCGCTGGCCGGCGTGCTTGTACTCGTCTTTGCGCTGGTGGGCTCAAACGTGGCGGCCAACCATGCGCCCAGGCCGCACCAGTTGCCCGTGGGGGTCATCGGAACGCCGCCGGTGGTTGGCGCTGAGGCTGATTCGCTTGGGCACCGCGCCCCCGGCGCGTATCAGATACACGCGTACACGTCGCTCGCTGCGGCGAAAGCGGCGATCCTGCATCGCGAGGTCTACGGTGCGCTCCGACCCGCTCCGGCTCCGTTGCTGCTGGTTGCCAGCGCCGCCAGCCCCGCGGTCGCGACGCTCTTGCAACAGGCCTTTACGGCGGCGGCTAAGGCGCAAGGTAAGACACTGGTGGTCCGCGATCTCGTGCCTTTACCAAGTTCTGATTCGCGTGGCGCGACAACATTCTCGATGCTCATCAGCCTGCTCGTCACCGGGATCATCGGCTCCGCGGTCATCTACCTGCTCGGCCGCCACCGGCCCCCGCCCGTGCGCCTTGCGGCAATGGTTGCTCTGGCAGTCAGCGCGGGACTTGTGGCGACGCTGGTAACGAACGTCCTCATCGGCGCGTTCCATGGCCACTTCCTCGCTGTTTGGGGGGTGGCGGCGCTGTTCGTGCTCGCAGTCGGCCTGCCCATAGTCGCCTTCCAGGTACTCGTCGGTGCGGGCGGGATCGCGATCGGAGCAGTCATGTTCCTGGTCATCGGCAACCCCGCATCAGGAGGCAGCTCGGCCCCCGCGCTGTTGCCCGGATTCTGGCGAGCCCTCAGCCAGCTCCTACCGCCCGGTGCCGCGATCACCGCCACGCGCGACGTCGTCTACTTCCACGGCCACGGAATGACCCACGCGCTGCTCGTGCTCGGCATCTACGCCATCCTCGGTGCCACCGTCGTCTTCACCGTTCAGATGCTCCGCGCCCGCGCGCGACCAGCCACCGCGTCCGGCTAAGAACACGGCGCTTTGAACGGACGTCCCCGCCAGCTGGCGCCGGCGACGGTGTACCGCCGAGGCCGCACCGGCCGTGAGGTCGCGCTCAGATGGGTGAGCGATAGGATCCAAGCGGTGATCATTGCCGCAGGTCGCCCTCGGTACCCCGCCAACAAGGGTGTTCGTGTTTCTAGCGGAGACGGAGGGATTCGAACCCTAGTGCCGGGAGATCCCAACAACCGGTTTTCGAGACCGCTGCGGGCTTCGCCACCGGCCGTTCGTGGTTAGCTCCGGCGCGTCCAACGGAAACGTGTGCCGATTCAGCGCGGGCCGCGGTACAGCGAGCGCTCCCGCGTCGACGAGACGTCCGCTCGCGCACGCAACGCGGCGGTGCTTGGAGCGAGAGCCGTCAGAGGCGGCGACTGCCGCACCGCCACGAACGCGGGCGCCCCGGAGCGCGACGACGAGAATGTCGAGATGGACGACATGCAACAGCGCCCGGCCGCCCCGCCGACGCCAACCTCTGCCTACGCATGAGTGCCGAGCTCGATGGCGAGGACGATATCTCGCGCGACTTTGCTTTCACGCACCACCAGCCACGTCGCCAGCGTCGAGGCCGACCGGGCTCACTTCTGCTTCGCGCCAGCCGGCCGAGGAAGGGGAAGCCGATCGCGCGCGGCTGCTGGGGCGACGATGCGGAAGCCACCGCTGAGCGCCGGAGAGTTCCGCTTCGACCGGATCGTTGATATGGAGGTGCGTTTGTCGAGCCGCAGCGTTGTTGGGCTGGTTGTCCGCGGGGTAGGGGGGCTCGGCTGAGGGGGCGGCGGTCCTGGCGGGTGCGCGACGCGCGGTCAGGCTGATATGCGCGGGTTGGGTACCGCAGGACCGGGTTTCGTCGTGAGAGCCCGCTGTCTAGCATCGAGCGTGGCCGCTGGGGCGGTTGCTCATAACGATCTCGCGGATGCTCTCGCGCGTGGTGGCCAGGCGCGTTCCGCCGCCTCCTCAGCCGAGGGTTGTGGGTGGGGTGGTGCACGGGTTGGGTCAGGTGGTGGGGTGCTGGTTGGTGTCGGTGTTGACGATCGCCCAGCAGAACCCGACGAGGTGTCGGGCGACGGCGGCCGCGACGAGCGTTTTGCGCTTGCTGCGCTGGCTGTCGAGCCGCCGCCAGATGTGGTGCAGGCGTTGCTGTGCTTTCCAGGCGGTCGCGATCACGGCGGTGGGCTGGTCTTGTTGGCGGGTCTTGAGCGGCGGGCCGATTCTTGGCGGCCGGCGGTAGTGCCAGGCGGCTTCGACCAGGAGCCGGCGGGCGTGACCGGAGCCCGACTTGGTGATCGCGCCTTGGCGGCGCGACTGGCCGGAGCTCTTCTCCGAGGGCACCAGCCCGACGTAGCTCATCAGCTGCTTTGGGTGCTCGAACCGTCCGAAGTCTTGAATCTCGGCGCACAGTCCGACTGCGGTCAGCGTGTCGATCCCGCGCAGGCACCGCAGCTTGGCGATGTCCCGCGCCCAGGGCGATGTCGGGACGAGCTCTGCGATCGCCGCTTCGAGCGTGTCGCGGCGGATCGCAAGCGCATCGATCGCGCCGAGATAGTCAAGGAACGTCGTCTGGGCGCCGCGCTCGGCCAGCTGGACCTTCGAGAGCCATTGGCGGTGGCGCCAGGTCCAGTTATCGCCGGTGCCGTCGTAGCGGACGTCGTGGCGCAGCAGGAGCTTCCCAAGCCGGTGCCGGGCGCGCATCAAGTCGCCGCGGATGTCCTCGCGCGCGCGAACCAGGTCGCGCAGCGCCTCCTCCTCGCTGCTGGGAACACGGACTGGGTGCAGAGCGCTGATCATCAAAAGGCGCACCAGTCGCTCGGCGTCGCGCTGGTCGGTCTTGACCTTGTCCTGCGCGGGGCGCTCGATCTTTCCCGGGGCCGCGATTACGCAGTCGACCCCGGCCGCCAGCAGCGCGCGGGCGAGCCCGAACCCAGTCGGGCCGGCCTCGTATGCGACGCGCGTAGGACCGCGCAGCGCGGCGCAGAACCGCACCACCTCGCTCGTGTCCCCTAAAAGACGCTGCACGATCATCTCCCCGGACTCGGCGTCGACCACACACGCCACCACCGTCGCGGCGTGCACGTCCAAGCCGACCCAGGTGCGAACCTTGGTCATGGTCGGTTCCTCCTATGCGGTTGTGGGGCCGCCGCGCAGGTTCCAGCTGCGCGGCTACAAATCTCCCCCACGATCGCGTGGGGGACCGGCCAGCTTCTACCAGGCCGGCCGGACGTCAGCCTCCATATGGTCCCGGTGTTGAAATGAGCTCGCCTTGCGCGGGCGGCGGCTCGCGTTAGGGTCGAAAGCCGGACCGGGGCCTGACCCAAATATGGTCTGGACCCTGGCGGTGTCCTTCTTTAGAAGTGTCGGCCTCGGTCCGTGCTTTCGAGAACCGGTCTGACCTGATAGGAGCGTCGATCTTGAAGCGCGATCCCAACCGGGACGTTGTCGACCGGTTCCTGTTCAACGGTAGCGCGGAGCACAACCGCGATGGAGGTTTGTGATGAGCAGGCAGGTCAGGCGTGGTCCGGGACCGTCCAGCACACTGATGACGCCCGATCGGGCGGGCAATGTGGTCGGGGTCGACCCGCACAAGCGGACGCTGACCGCGACGGTCGTCGATCCGCGCGGCGGGATCGTCGCCAGCGAGCACTTCCGCGTCTCGGGCGACGGTCACCGCGCGCTTGAGGCGTGGGCGCAACAGTTCGGGCCGATCGTGCGCTTCGGGATCGAAGGAGCCTCGGCCTGGGGGCGGCACACGGCGATCTTCCTGATCGGCCGCGGCTATGACGTGCGCGATGTGTGCCCGAACCGCACCGCGCAGCACGACCGCGCGCGCCAACGCGGCAAGTCCGACACGCTCGACTCCGAGCGGGTCGCCCGCGAGACGCTCGCCCACCCGCTGCTGCCCAAGGCTTTCAAGCGCGCGGGGCAGGACGCCGGCCCGGATCAGCAGACAGAGTTGCTGGCGGTGTGGTGGACGGCGCGCTGTTCGGTGATCAAGCGCCGCCAGCACCTCCTGACCGAATCCGAGGCGCTGCTGCGCGAACTGCCGCTCGAGCTGATCGAACGGCTACCCGATGCAAAGCGCGTGCGCCCGCGGCTAGCTGCGCTTCCCCGGGTGACGGCTCGCCGGCGACTCGCGCCGCTGACCGCAGTGAGGGTGCGCATCTTGGCGGGCTACCGCCACGAAATCGCCAACCTCGACGCGGAGGAGAGGCAGATCACCCGCCAGCTCGCCGAACTCGTCTCGCAAAGCGGCTCGACGCTCGATGAGCTGTGCGGGCTGGCGACCGTGTCGGTCGCCGAGCTGCTGGTCGAGGTCGGCGACCCCCGCCGCTTCACGATCGGCGGCTTCGGCCGCTTCAACGGCTCTGCGCCGCTGGCCGCCTCGACCGCCGAGGGCCCCGGCGAGCCGATCCGGCACCGCTACAACCCGGGCGGCAACCGGCGGGTCAACGCGGTCCTTCACCGCATGGCGGTCACGCAGCTGCGCTGCGAGCCACGCGCGCAGAAGATCTACGCCGACGCGCGCGCGAACGGACACACCAAGAAGGAAGCTCGTCGGATCCTCAAACGCCATCTGTCCGACGTCGTCTACCGGCGCATGATCCGCGACCTCACCGCGTATCCCGCCCAGCCCCTCCTCGCAGCAGAACCCCGCGCGGCCGCCGCGCGGTCAAGGATGGCCCGACAGGGCCGAGCCCAGCGAGCCGCCTAGCGGCATTCTTGACGGCGATCGGTGGCCACGCGCCACCATCTCGCAAGGAGGCGCTTGACATAGATGGCATGTGCGATGGCCGTCCGATCCGGTTTCCGTCCTGGCCGGCGTGTAGGGACCTCCTCAGCTCAAGCGCGGCGCTGGGCTGCGCAGGCTTGCAAACCATGGAGCTTGAGGAGGCCCCTGATGACGATCCTAATGGGATGCGATCAGCATCGAGCGCAGCTGACGACCGAGTGGGTCGACACGTCGACCGGCGAGATCTCGCGCGCGCGGGTGTCGCCGGCGGACCGCGCCGGCGTGCGCCGGTTCTTTAGCCGCTTCCGGGGCCAGGAGCTCGAGGTGGCGCTGGAGGCGACGACTGGCTGGCGGTTCGTTGTCGAGGAGCTACTCCGGATCGGAGCGGGGGTGCATCTCGCCGACCCGGCGGAGACTGCGGCGCTGCGCGGGAACAAGAAGCGCGCCAAGAATGACCGCGCGGATGCCAGGCATCTGTGTCAGCTGTTGATGGCCGGCCGGCTGCCAGAGTCGTGGATTCCGCCCAACGGTGGCGTCCCATGTTCCGTGTAATTGAGTCCGGGCGCAGCTCCGCGGTGTGTTGACTCTATGCGGCGGTGACCTCCTTCGCTTCGCTGTCGACGGTGATGCCTGCTGCGCCGGCGTGCCGACGGATGCGTTCGATCTCGGCGACCGTCTTTGGGCTCATCTTGACGCCGCGCCAGCCGCGGCTTGAGAGCTCGAGCACGGCCCAGATCAGCGAGAGCGCTGAGGTCTCGCCGGGGAACCGGCCGATGACCTTGGTGCGCCGGCGGACCTCAACGAAGGTGCGCTCCAGGAGATTCGTGGTCCGGATCCGCTTGCGATGCTCAGACGGCCAGCGCAGATGCACGACGAGCGCGTCGAGGTCACGCTCGATGACGGCCATCGCCGAGGGGTACGCGGAGCGGTAGTCGGCGATGATCGCCTCCAGCCCGCGCCGGGCCTCCGCCGGCGAGCTGGCCTCGTCGAAGGTCTTCCACCAGCGCGCCTTGACCTCGGTGTGATGGCGCTCGGGCAGCTTGGAGGTGACGTTGCGCAACGCGTGCACTGTGCAGCGCTGCTCGTCCGCGCGCGGCCACAGCTCACGGGCCGCTTTCCACAGGCCGGGCGCGCCGTCGGCGCACACCAGCCCAGGCGCGTTCATACCGCGGGCGATCAGGTCGCGGCCGAAGGCCAGCCACGACTCGTAGCTCTCGCGCGAGCCGAGCTGCAGCCCGAGCAGCACCTTTCGGCCCTCCAGGGTCACGCCCCACGCAACCAGCACCCCCTCCGCGGGCGTGTCATCGGGGTGCAACTTCAGGTAGATCGCGTCCAGGAACAGGTACACGAGGTCGTGCTCGTCGAGCCGGCGCTTGCACCAGCGGCGGTAGCGCTCCCTGGTGTCCTCCAGCACGCGCGAGACCGTCGACTTCGAGATCACGGGCTCATCGAACGTGTCCTCCAACGCGGCCTCGACGTCCCGCACGGACAGGCCCCGCAGGAACGAGCAGATCACCAGCGTTTCCAGCGCGTACGTCCGCGCGACGCCCTTGCCAACGATCCGCGACTCGAATCCCAGCCGCGACGCGTCTCTGACTCTCGGCCGCTCGATCTCCATCGATCCCGAGGTCGTCGCGATCTTCTGCGGCCGCTCATACCCGTTGCGATGCGCGACCGGCGTCTCGGTCCGCTCGTAGCGGGCGCGGCCGAGGAACTCGGTCAGCTCATCCTCGAGCGCCTGCTGGATGATCAACCGGGCACCGAGCCGACCGATCTCCTCGATCGGATCAGCAAGCTCGCCGGAATTAGCGATCAGCGCGTCGAGCTCGTGACGCAGCCGCTCGCTCGGGACTACTCTCGTACCCATCTGGGCGTACCTCCTGCTTCGTCGTGACGGACAAAGCGGAGGCTACGCCCGGATCCTCTTTTCCCCGGCTACTGGGACGTCACCCGCCCAACCACATCCTCGATCTGCGCGCCCGGGTGCGCACGCGGCACACGCTGTCTGAGCAGCGCGGCGAGTGGCAGCAGCGGATCCAGTCGGTCCTCTATCACCACGGCTGCCCGCAGCGAGGCGACCTGATCAACGGTCAGGGGCTCGAGTGGCTTGCCGCGCAGCCGCTGTCGGCGTGCGCGCGCGAGCAGGTGACGATCGCGCTGGCGATGATCGACGCGCTCGACATCCAGCTCGCGCCGCTGGATAAGGAGCTGCGCGCATACGCTCGCCGCCAGCCCGGATGCAGGGCGCTCACTCGCCACTACGGGATCGGCCCACTGACGGCGGTCACGATCCTTGCCGAGCTCGGCGACGTCGGGCGGTTCTCCTCCTCCCGCGAGGCCGTTCGGTACGCCGGGATCGACATCACCGTCCATGCCTCCGATCAGCGGCGCGCACCGGGCCGCCTCTCCCGGCAAGGACCACCGGCGTTGCGCTGGGCGTTGTTCGAAGCCGCCCAGTGCGCCCGACGTCGCGGCTCTCCGGACCACGCCTACTACCTCGAAGCCGCGGAGCGGCTTGGTGGCAACCGCGCGTGCCTGTCGGTCGCGCGCAAACTGCTCAAGCGCAGCTACCACACGCTTCGCGAACTCGGCGAGGAGGCGCTCCAGCCCGCATGACGCTCAGTTTGCGCGCGTTGCCCTCACTCACGCCGATGCACCGCGGCCAGCTCCCGGCACGCTCCTGCCGCCACGCACGCGTGGACGGCCTTCATAGACCGAGCGGCCGCAACGCTTCCCCCAGCGGGATCACCCCATCAACCATCATGTCGCCGACCCGGAACCAACCCGAGTCGTGGACCGAGATAAGGCTGGGCGCCCGCGCGCACACCACCAGCACCGCCAACCGCGCACACGCCCCACCCCCCGCCAAACCGTTCACCCCTTCAATCCCAGACCCGAACTTGACAGCAGGTCTGTGCACAGATAAGGAGCTTCTAGCCACGGACCTGCTAGCGGGCGGACCGACGCGTGCTCGGTTTCCGCGCAAACCAGGGAGGGTTGACGGAACATCGAGATGCTCGTGCTGGGAAGGGAGCAGGTGTCACTAATCGGTTGCAACCGAGAGGCTCTGTTGCAAGGAGGGGCCACTTCCGGCGTGGCTAGCTGACACACCGTTTTGCGCGCGGCGAACGTCGCGCGCAAGCTGCGGCCCGAGGCGCGTCTAACGTGGTCAGCAGGATCGCGCTGCTGCTATCGCACGGCGGTACGCGGGTGGTGGCCGCCGCGGTCGGCGCCGGCCGAGGAGCCACCGGCGCCACCTGCCGTGGGGCGATCTCGCCGTCGTCGCCACACTAGCCCGCCGATCACCGCTACGGCGGTGCTCACGAGCCCGTACACGGCGAAGGCGGCGAGGAAACTCTTGGCGCTCTGGCCGGCGAAGTATGCGATCAGTCCGACGCTGGTCGCCCAGCCCATCCCCCCGGCAGCGTTCCAGATCGCGAATGAGCGCCACGGCATGCGGGTGGCGCCGGCTAACCACGAGGCCCAGGTCCGCAGTCCTATCAGCCAGCGTCCGAAGAACACGGCGCGCGGACCATGGCGCTCGAAGAACGGGACGCCGATGCTCAACACCCGCCGGCGCGAGCGGGCTAGCGGGCCGGGGCGCTCGAGGAGCCAGCGCCCGCCCTTTCGCCCGATCAGGTAGCCGAGGTTGTCGCCGAGGATTGCCGCGCCGGCGGCGACCGCGATCACGAGAGGGATCTGCAGCTTGTGCTGGGCGGCGAGCAGCGCGCCAGTGACGAGCGCGGTCTCTCCCGGTAGCGGGATCCCGCCCGACTCGGCTGCGACGAAGAAGAACAGGGTGGGATAGCCGATGTTCGCGCCAATGCTTAGGATCGTCGCGAGCATCGACGGTCAGCCGCGGCTCGGCGACGGCTGCGGGCTCGGCGACGGCTGCGGGCTCGGCGGGCGGGGGGGCAGGCCTGCCGGGCGCCGCCCGCGCGATGCGTGGCGGGCGGCGCCGATCCGGGCCGGCAGGCCTTGCGCTGCCGGAATGCCGAGCGCGTCCTCGTAGGCGGTGACGATCTCGCTCGCGGCGCGCGGCCAGGCGAACTCCTCGGCGCGCCAGCGCGCCGCGACCGCCATCGCCTTTCGGCGCTCGTCGTTGACCTGAAGCCACGTGAGCGCGTCGGCGAGCGCGCCCGCGTCCCCGGCGGGAACCAGTAGGCCGTCGGTGCCGTCGCGGGCGACGTCGCGGTAGCCGGGAATGTCCGAGGCGACCACAGGCGTGGCCTCGGCGAACGCCTCAGTCAGGACCATGCCAAAGCTCTCGCCGTACAGCGACGGCGCGCACAGCACGTCGGCGGCCCGCAGCTCCGCGCGCTTGGCCTCGTCGGACACTTTTCCCAGCGCCCTGACTCCGCGAAGGTCCGCGATTAGAGCGCTGGCCTCCTCGGTCGAGGCGCCGATCAGGGTGAGCGTCGCCGGGATCCGCTCGCGCAACGACCGAAAGGCGCTGAACAGCACCGGCAGCCCCTTACGCGGCACCGGCTGGGCGACGCAGACGATCCGCAGCGGCTCGTCAGACCCGTGCGCCGCCGGCTGGGACGCCACGGTCGAGATAGGCGACAGGCTGACACCGTTGCGGATGATCCGGTACTCGCCGCCGTAGAACCGTCGGGCGGTCCATGCGGCGGCCTCAGACACCGCGATCCGCACGCGCAGGGGCTTCATCCTCCGGCGGCCACCTAGCACCCAACCTGCGGCGCCGTTTGTCAGCACATTCTCCGAATACGTGTGGTAGGTGCCCACCAGCGGCAACCGCGCGAAGCCCAGCGCGTCCCAGGACACCAGCGGTGCGACCGGCTCGTGCAGATGCGCCACGTCGTAGCGGCCGCTTGCCAGCTCGGCCCGCAAAGCCAGCAGCGAGGCGCCTGACAGCGCGAGGTTGGAGACCGCCCCGTTGGCCTTCACACCCACTGTCCGGCCCAGCGACACGAACCGAGCGGGCAGCTCGCGCCGCTGGGGCCGCGCGCCGCCGTGCCAGCGCCGCGCCGTTCGGTCGTCGGGGTCAAACGGCGCGATGATCGTGGCCGTGTGCCCTGCGGCTTCGAGCTCGCCGGCGAGCGCCTCGATGTGCCGAGTCACGCCGCCCGGGTACGTCCACGAGTAAGGAGAGATCAGCGCGACGCGCACCCCGCGGCTCCGACCGCGCCGAGCACCGTAAACGCCGACGTCTACCGGGCTGTGAGTGGTAGCGGATTGTGCGTCTGGCATCGAAGGCTCCTGGCGAGGGCTGATCTGGATAACGCTTATCCAGTTCTAGAGCACAGCCTAACACAGAACCGGATAAAGAGTCTCCATTTGGAGAACTCTTATCCGATTTGCTATCGTCACGGTATGGAGCTGACCCAACGACCCCTTCGCAAGGACGCCGAGCGCAACCGGCAGCGGATCCTCGCCGCCGCGCGCGAGCTGTTCGCGCAGCGCGGCCTGGCGGTGACGCTGAACGACATCGCCCGCCACGCTGACGTGGGGGTCGGGACGGTGTACCGCCGCTTCCCGGACAAGTCGCAGCTGATCGACGGGCTGTTCGAGCAGCGGATCTCGGACATGGTCGCGCTCACCGAGACGGCGCTGCAAGACCCCGACCCGTGGCACGGGCTGACCGTCTTCCTCGAGCAGGCGCTCGAGCTGCAGGCCCAGGACCGGGCGTTCAAAGAGCTCGTGCTCGCCGCGCCCGAGGGGCTCGAGCGGATCGCGCGGATCCGGGAGCGGATGCTTCCGCTCATCAGCGAGCTCGTCAGTCGGGCGCGCGAGAGCGGTCAGCTTCGCCCCGACGTCGAATGGACGGACATACCGATCATGCAGCTGATGCTGGGCACCGCGATCGACTGCGCACGCGACCTCGCACCCGAGCTATGGCGCAGATACCTCCAGATCATCCTTCAAGGCCTCCGCGCCGACCCCATGCCACCCGCGCCGCTCGCGGTCGCGCCGCTCGCCTCCGAACAGATCGACCGCGCAATGTCGGCATGGACGCCGCCGCGATGCTCGCCAAGCAACCGATGAGACCGACTGGCACCCACGATCCCGTGCGGTCCGCTCCGAGCGTCAGCCAGCCGCTCAGTCCCAGGCGGCGCGTGTCGCACGGGCCGGTGGCACCATCAAGGGTCGCCCGGCGAGCTGCGGGCGAGGCGCGGGCGACCGAGGTCCGGTCCCGGCGGTGCTCGGGCAGACCGCACTGATCGATCGCGCCCCGCTTCGCACCCGGCCTCTCGACCACGCACGGGGACTTCGCCACCGAAGACCCAGGTGTCTCCGCGAACCGGACTCACACCACCCGGCCGTCCTGAGGCAGTCTCGGCGCACCCGCGCAAGGGAAGGCCGTCGCGTGAGCCGGGCATACCCAGTGGCCACCCCGGAGCGTGGCCACCCCGGAGCAGGTCTGAGCGACGGCCGACGGCGTTGTCGGCGTACGCCTAGACCGGAGGGAGCGGGTCTTGCTGCCGGCTCCAGCGACCGTAGATCATCCGTGCCCGGGCCCCCCTTCCTCGGGTGGGCGGCGCAGAACGATCGGCTGCCCCTTCGTCTTCTGCAGCAAGACGAACGCGATCGTTCCCCAGATGGCCGGGACCCAGAGCGAGATCGCGTGGTAGGCCAGCGTGGCCGCGGTGGCCACCGTCCCGCCGACGCCGTAGAGGACGAGCATGCCGATCATGCTGCCGTCGAGCACGCCGATCCCGCCCGGCACCGGGATGAAGTTCGAGAGGTAGCCGATCTGGTACGCCAACACCACCGGGGCCAGCGGCGGCATCTGACCGGCGGCGGCAAAGCACGCGAACAACACCGCGATGTCGAACCACAGGTAGCCGAATGCCCCGGCGATCCGCCAGTCGGGATGGAACAGCAGTCGCTCGGTGTCGCGCACGCTGGCCGCCGTTGCGGTTAGAAACGTTTGGAGGCGCCCGGGCCGTACCCGCTGGACGATTCGGTCGACGTAGCGCGGCAGCGCCAGGAACAGGGCGAGAACGAGGCCACCGACCGCCGCGGGCACGATGCTGAGCAGGGGGTTGCTGGGACCGGGGAGGCCGAGGAACAGGCCGAGGCCGGCCAGGATCAGCGTGATCACGTTGATCGCGCTCGTGTACAGGAACAGCACCGCCGAGCGCTCGGCGATCCGCCGCGGAGGCCCACCTCGCTCGACCATCAGCCAACCCCCCACCGCCAGGCTGCCTACGCCCCCGAGCGACACCGCCGCCCCGAACGCCTCCTCGCTGAGCGCCACCCGGGCGCCAACGCGCAGCGGCGCCCGCTCGAACACCTGCAGGAATGCCACCACGTAGCTGGCGCAGGAGAGCACCTCAAGCAGCACCGCACGATCACCCACGCCACGTTCATGTGCGACACGGTGGTCAGTACGCCCTTCAGCCCCGGGACCGCCAGCAGCAGCCCGACGACCAGCGCGCCCCCCAACACCAGCGTGATGAACCCGTGGCGCAGGCTGCGGCGCGCCTTGGAAGCGTCCAGCTGGTCTGGTTGGGACGGTTTGACCGAGCTCACGTTCCAAAACCCTACGAAGTGGGCGATACGGATGTAGCTGATCGAAGCCAAGTGCGCCTGGCCGAGGATGGACGCAGGCGGGATCTACCGGCAGACCGGCGCGCCATCGTCCTCGAGCGTTGGCCGCCGGTGCGGAAGCGTGGACCTCCTGCACCGATGGGTGAAGGGTGTGCACGCGAGCGGAGGTTGTACCGCCCTTCGCGGTGTCGGACTGGCACGCGCCGGCGTCGAGTCGCCGCTCTGCCGCTTGCGACTCGCGTGAAGCCGGTAAGCACCGTGCCTCGGCTGGCTCGATCCGGCGGTCCACACGGCCTCTGGGCCGGGCGCCCAGATGCGCGCTCGCGGCCAAATTTCGGGACGGTGCCCATGAGCGGCTGGTTCCTGCTTCGGCTTTGGCGCGCGTACCGCGCCGATCCTCAGGCGGGCGCTCCCGACCGGGAGCGGTCCTCGATCCTCGGTCTCGCGTGCCAGGCCTTCTGCTCGTTCCGGCAGCGTGATGCGCGCGCAGCGAAGATTCTCAGCGTCGTGCGAGAAACCGAGGCTTAGCCGTCGTAGCAAGCTCCGCGCAGCCATGGTTGGGAGGATCTATTGACGCGTAGCCGTGCTCAGCCCGGCGCGGGCTGTTCGCGTGGGGGTGCGGAGGATCTGGAGGGTGAAGACGGTGGTGGCGCCGAGGATGGCGTAGATGCTGAGCACGAGCAGTGCGTGGGTCATTCCGTGGCCGTGGAAGTAGACGACGTCGCGCATGGCCGTCATCGCGGCCCCGGGCGGTAGGAGCTGGCTGAGAGCTCGCCAGAATCCGGGCAACAGCTCGGGGGCCGAGCTGCCCCCGGATGCAGGGTTGCCGATGACCAGGAACATGAGTGCGCCGATTGCGATGCCGCTCGCGCCGACGAAGACCTGGAAGGCGGCAATCGGCAGGCCGACTGCAAGCACGAACAGCGTCGCCACCCCCCAAACAGCGAGGAAGTGGCCATGAAACGCGCCGACGATGACAGTCGTCAGCAGCGCCGACACAAGCCCCGCGCAGACTCCCATAGCAACCATTGCCGCAAGGCGCACGGGCGGGGGACGGTGGCGGCCGAGCAGATAGATGATCGCGGAGCTGATGATGGCGATTACGAGCAGGCTGATGAGCATCGAGAATGTCGTCGCGCCACGCGAATCAGAACTCGGTAAGGGCACGAGATCGCGGACCACCAGTGTCTTACCTTGCTTCTGAGCCGCCGCCGTAAAGGTCTTCTGCAAGAGCGCCTCGACCGCGGGGCTGGCGGCGCTGGCAACCAGCAGCGACGGGGTCGAAGCAGGTTGAAGTGCACCGTAGACGTCGCGATGCAGGATCGCCTCTTTCGCCGCAGCGAGCGACGAGTACGCGTGTATCTGAAAGGCGCCTGGGGCGCGGTGTTCTAGCGAAGCAGCCTCAGCGCTAACCACCAGCGGGGTTCCGATGACCCCCAAGGGCAACTGGTGTGGCTTGGGCGCGTGGTTGGCCGCCACGTTCGAGCCCACCAGCGCAAACGCGAGCACCAGCACACCAAGCAACGCGAACAACAGCAGGCGATCCTTCGCCGCGAATGCGCCCGTCGGCGCCGTTTCCGCCGGCCGTTCGCTCACCGACTCGGGAGCCGGCCGGGAACTCGCGGTGTGTTCGGAGGAGTTACTCGGTACGTGTGGAGTGGTCATCGCTGGCTCCGGTGTTAGTGGACGAGAACGGGCTCGGCGGCTGGGTTGAGCTGTGGCGTGCCCGGGCGTATCAGCAGTCCGCAGATGATCGCTCCGGCGGCGAAGATCGCCGCTGACCACCAGAAGGCGGTCGTGTATCCGTGTACGGCGGCCAGCGCGGTGGCGTGGCCCCCTGTGGCGTGCGATGCCGCGAAGCTGCTCGTCGCGCTGGCGGCGACCGTGCTCAGCAGCGCGATGCCGATCGACCCGCCAATCTGCTGCATCGTGTTGACGTTGGCGGAGGCGACCCCGGCGTCGTCGGCGCGCACGCCGAGCGTGACGGTCGCCATCGCGGCACCAATCGCCATGCCGAGGCCAAGGCCGAGCGCGAGCAGGCCCGGCAGGACGTGCGAGGCGTAGTTGGAGTCGACGCCGACCTGGGTGAGGAGCAGCATCCCGCCCGAGGCCAGCAGCAGGCCCGTGGTCACCAGCGGCTTGGGGCCAATGCGCGGCAGAGCGGCCGTGCTCGTCGCGGTAGCGGCGAGCATCAGCATCCCGGCCATTGGCAGGAACGCCAGGCCCGTCTCTACCGGGGAGAAGCCGAGCGTGTTCTGCAGGTAGTAGGTGAGAAACAGGAACAGGCCGAACATGCCGGCGCCGATCACGGCGGTCGTCAAGAACGCGCCGCCGCGGTTGCGGTCGAGCACCACCCGCAGCGGGAGCAGCGGGTGCGTGGAGCTGCGCTGGATCAGCACGAAGCAGCTGAGCAGTGCCGCGCCAGCGGCCAGGCAGGCGAGGGTGAGGGGCGCGCCCCAGCCGGAAGTCTCGGCGTTGTTGAGCCCGTAGACGAGAGCGAGCAGGCCACCGACGGCGGTCAGCGTGCCGGGCACGTCGAGCTTCGGCCTGGTTCCGGCCGGGCGCCGCTCGAGCAGCAGCAAGCCGCCGATCCCCGCGGGGATCGCGAAGCCGAGGTTGACGTACAGGCACCAGCGCCATGACAGGTACTGGGTGAGCACGCCACCGAGCAGCAGGCCGACGGCGCCCCCGCCGCCGGCGATCGCGCCGTAGATGCCGAATGCCTTGCCGCGCTCGCCCCCGTCGGTGAACGTAGTTGTGAGCAGCGACAGCGCGGCCGGCGCCAAGAGCGCCGCGAACGCGCCCTGCGTCGCGCGGGCTGCGACCAGCATCAAGAAGCTCTGCGCCATCCCGCCAACTGCGGAGGCCAGCGCGAAGCCGCTGAGACCGGCGATAAACGTCCACTTGCGGCCGACCAGATCGCCGATCCGCCCGCCGAGCAACAACAGGCTGCCGAACGACAGCGCGTAGGCGGTGATGATCCATTGACGGTTGGAGTTGGAGAACCCCAGGGCCTTCTGCGCGCTTGGGAGCGCGATGTTCACGATCGTGACATCGAGCACGACCATTAGCTGAGCAACGCCGAGGACGGCAAGGATCAGCCAGCGTCGCGAGTCGCGCAAGGCGCTGGTGGCCGATGTGGATGTGAGTGTCATTGGATTCGCCTTCTCGTCAATCGGAGACGCGTTCTCCGCTTACGAGGAGGAGCCTAGCACCAAACCGGAGACATTTTCTCCGTTTGGCGAAAAGTTTCGTTTCGCGGCCGGCGAGGAGCGACTCGACGACGGCGCCGAGCGCATCCGCATCCACAGCGGTCAACGCGGTCGCCGAGTTGTTCGCCACCAAGGGGCTGTCCGTCGGTCTGGACGAGATCGCCCATCATGCGGCGCGTCGGGGTCGGCACCGCTTGCCGGCGGTTTGCCGATGAGCGCCAGCTGATCGAGGAGCTACTTGACGAGCGTGTCAGCCGCATGGTCCAGCTAGGCGAGCACGCGCTCGCGGCCCGCGACACCTGGGACGGTCTGGCCGGGTTCCTAGAACAGACGGCCGAACTGCAGATCGCCAACCGCGGCCTCAAAGAGATTAACTTCGGCAGCGATCACGGCACCGCGCTCGCTGACCGCGCGCGTGCCCGCGTGGGCCCACTGGTCGAGCAGCTCCTGGACCGCCGGGCAGGCCAGCGGTGCCGTCCGCCGGACCTCGTGTCCACCGACGCGCCGCTAATCCAGCTCATTGCCGGCGCGGCCGCCGAACTCACATCCCCGGACGCCCCCCGAGGTCTGGCGCCGTTACCTCGCGTTCGTGATCGACGGCCCGCGCACACCCGAGCCGCAACCGCTACCGCCTCGCCCGCTGCGCCCCGGAGATTCCTGCTTCGGCCCTGGGTGGGCGTCGCGGCGCCGGGAAGACTGGCGCGGTGGTGGGGTCAGCGGCGGCCGCGCTTGGAGACGGTAAAGGCAGGGAGTTGGTCGCGGTCTAGCGGCTTGCCGGGCAGGGGCGTGGGGGTTTGACGGGTGGTGGCGAGCCCGTCAATGATGATCGTCAGCGCGCGCTGCCAGAGCTCGGGGGAGACCTCACGGGTCAGCTCGGCGACCGCTGAGACCATCATGTCGATCAGCGGGAGGTCGAGCGGGTCGAGGTCGGCGCGCAGCGCCCCGGCTCGTTGGGCGCGGGCAACGAGCTCAGTCACGATCGGGATGAGCTTCTCGCGCGCGCGCTCGGTCTTGTGCGCGCCGCGGGACAGCAGCGCTTGCCTGAGCCCGCGGTCGCCGGCCCGCATCGCGCTGGCTTGCTGAAGGAAGTCGACCAAACCCTCCCACGGGTCCGATGCTGAGAGCGCGCGTTGACCGACGGCGGCGACCTCGCCGATCCGCTCCTCAAACAGCGCGTCGATCAGCGCGTCCTTGTCGGGAAAGCGGCGATACACGGTGCCGACCCCCACCCCGGCGTGGGCGGCGATCTTGTCAAGCGTCGCGTCGAAGCCGCGGTCTGCGAACACCTCGCGCGCGGCCTGCAGGATCCGCAGGCGGTTGCGCTCTGCATCTCGGCGGAGCGGGCGGTCGCTGGCGGGCGGGCTGGTGCTGGCCATCTCAGATTCATCTTACACAAATCCGGAGATTACGTCTCCGCTTGTGCTACAGTCCCAACCAGAAGTTGAGATATGACCTCCATTTAGAAGGGAGGGTCCCGATGAGCAATTCGCTGAGCAAGCTAGGCAGGTCCCAGTTCGGGCGGGTGGTGGGTCCTGGTTGGGATCGGCTTGGCGCAGCTGATGGTCGTGCTCGACGCGACGGTCCTCAACGTGGCGCCTGGCGCAGCGCGCGCTTCAGTTCTCAAACGCCGACGGCCGGTGGCTCGTGACCGCGTACGCGCTGGCGTTCGGGGCTCTGCTGCTCTTGGGCGGCCTGCTTGGCGGCCTGGTCGGGTTCTCCATCGCCGCGGAGCGCGCCGCCCCCGCCGTAGGCGCCCGCTGACCCCGAGGAGGCAGACACGATGACCCTCCGAGCACTTTCTGGTCCACCGGCACGTTTCGCGCGCCGGTTCGCGCCAGGCGAAGGAGAATGCAGACCCTCGTCCTCGCCGGGTGCCGTCGGCGGAAGGCGCTGGTCGGTGAAGGTCACAAGCCTGTTCGTCTCGCATTACGCCATCGCCCGCGAACCTCCACGACACGATTGAGCACGATCTCCCCGCAGTTACGATCCGATGCGTTCTCCCACCCTCCAAGCGCCTCCCGACCGCCGGGCCTGGCGTTACTCCAGGACCACACCAGCCGGCGCCCAGCAAGATGGCGTCGCGGCGCCACCAAAGACAGCCGCCGCCCGACCCGCCGGGCGCTCAGCGCATCAGCGGCGGCTGCGGAGTGGGATCGCGTTCGCAGCGGTGCTCAGGCTCCTGATAGGCCCGCTGATCCTCGCCGTCCCCGGCCTGCGGGGCGTCGCGCATACCAGCACCAGGATTCCGACGGCCGCGGGTGCGAGGATGAGCAGCGGGTCGCGGGGGTCGGCGAGCCCCGCCGTGGCGCGCGGGAGCCCGGCGGGGATCAGCGCGGAGACGTGCACGGCGCTGGTCAGCACGAACAGCACCACGAACCGCCGGGCGACTTCTCGGATGCTCAGGCCATGCTGATGAAGCACCCAGCCGCCAAGCGCGCAGCCGCCGGCGCCGCCGATCGGGACAAAGACCCGCCGTCGAGGGAGCCAGTGGTCCTGACCCCGCAAGAAACGGTCGACGGCTGATGTTGCTTGAGGACTATGGCTTGATCGGCGACTTGCGGTCTGCGGCTTTGGTTGGTCGTAACGGATCGGTGGACTGGCTGTGCGTGCCGCGGTTTGATTCTGCGTCGTGCTTGTCGGCGTTGCTGGGGGACGAGCGCCATGGGCGTTGGCTGGTGGCGCCCGCGAGCGCGGTGCGCGCCAGCTCTCGTCGTTACCGCGCCGGGACGCTCGTGCTCGAAACTGACTCTGAGACCGCCGAGGGCGCAGTCCGTGTGATCGACTTCATGCCGCTGCGTGGGTCCGGTCCGCCGCGTGTGATGCGCGTTGTCGAGGGGTTGCGGGGGCGGGTGCCGATGCGGATGGAGTTGTCGCTGCGTCCGGACTACGGGTCGGTCACGCCGTGGGTCGAGCGCGCGTCCGATGGGGTGCTCGTAACGGCGGGTCCGGATGCGTTTCGTCTCAGCACGCCGCTGCCGCTGGTGTTGCAGGACGGCACGGTGGAGGCGGAGTTCGTGGTGGTCGAGGGCGCCCGGGAGCGGTTGACCCTGACCTGGCATTTGTCCTATGAGCAGACACCCCCGGTTGACGACGCCGATTCGGCGCTCGCTCGCACGGAGGCGTGGTGGCGGGAATGGAGCAATCGCTCCCGGTATGAGGGCGCGTACCGCGAGGAGGTGTTGACCTCGTTGATCGTGCTCAAGGCAATGACCGCCGAGACCACGGGGGCGTTGGTTGCGGCGCCGACCACGTCGCTTCCGGAAGAGATCGGCGGCGTACGCAACTGGGACTACCGTTACTGCTGGCTGCGTGACTCGGTGCTGGCGCTGGAGGCGCTGCTCGATGCTGGCTATACGGAGGAGGCGTTGGCGTTCCGCAACTTTATGCTGCGCGTCGCTACCGGCGACCCGAGCAAGATCCAAGTCATGTACGGGATCGGCGGCGAGCGGCGCTTGCCCGAGTTCGAGCTCGAGGAGCTTCCGGGCTACGAGGGCTCCACGCCCGTCCGGGTCGGCAATGCCGCGTCCGAGCAGTTCCAGCTAGACGTATACGGCGAGGTCGCCGACCTCATGTTCATCAGCGCCGAACGCCTCGGCATCATCGACCCGCGATTGTGGCCACGCTGGCGGGCGATCATTGAGCACGTCGAGACGATCTGGCGCCTTCCCGACAACGGGATCTGGGAGGCGCGGGGACCGCGGCGACACTACACCTACTCCAAGGTGATGGCTTGGGTCGTCTTCGACCGCGGCGTGCGGCTGGCCGAGCGGTTCGAGCTAGACGCGCCGGTCGACCGCTGGAAGCAGGTTCGCGACGAGATCCACGCGGAGGTTTGCGAACGCGGGTATGACCGCGAGCGGCGCACCTTTACCCAGTACTACGGCTCCAAAGAGCTCGACGCCAGCGTGCTGAACATCCCGCTGGTTGGCTTTCTGCCGGGAACCCACCAGCGCGTCACCGGCACGATCGACGCGATCTCGAGCAAGCTCGCTCGCGACGGCCTCGTTTCGCGCTACTCGACCGCCGAAACCAATGACGGATTACCGGGGGATGAGGGACAGTTCCTGGCCTGCTCGTTCTGGCTGGTCAACGCGCTCGCACGCAACGGCCGCGCAGACGACGCGCGAGCTCTGTTTGAGCGACTCGTCAGCCTGGCCAACGATCTCGCCCTGCTGGCGGAGGAGTACGACGTGACACGGCGGCGGCAGGTCGGCAACTTCCCCCAGGCGTTCAGCCACCTCACTTTGATCCTTGCAGCCCGCGCGATCTCCAACGCCGAAGCACGCGCGGCGACGGCGACCTAGGGACAGCCGATCGAGCCGACCGGCGCTCTGGCGCGCGCACCTGATTCGCCCGTATGCGATCACCCCGAACACCGGCCGGTTCGGATGCAGACTTCTGCCCGCTCGAGCACGAACGGGCAACGGGCGAGGAGGCGTCTGACCGTCGAGGTCCGAGAGTCCAATGAACCGATCGGTGAGGTCACTGGTCTGCAAGCGAGCCATCGTCGATCAGCGCGCAGCCGTGATCGGGGTCTCCAGAACCCGATCTCTGAGATCGCGACGCGCACGAGGTCTCCAGGTTGTAGAAGTACCGGCGGGTCGCGTCGCGCGCCGACGCCGCCCGGGGTGCCTGTGAGGATCACGTCGCCCGGCTCGACCATGGTGAACTTGGGGTCCGAGAGTTCGTCGAGGGTCACCAGCTCGGGGCCAAGTGGTATGCACGCATCCCACGCTTTACCTTGATGCCACTGGTGGCTGCGGCGCTGATAGTCACGCATCCTGATGTCGTTGGCGATGCTCACGCCGGCGACATGACCCAGTGCGTCCTCGATTTTGATGCGCCGGCCCGCGCGGCCGATGATGACGGCCAACTCCCCCTCATAGTCAACCTCTTCCGACTCCGGAGGCAGCTCTACGGGATCCCCTGCGGCGGTCATGCTGCTGCCCACTTGGTGAAGAGAACCGGATAGGAGGGCAGCTCAGGAGGGACCGCTGGCGATGACCGACTTCCCGCTGACCGGTGGCTGCAGCGCCGTGGGACCGGCTCGCAGCTGAGGCTGCTCGGGAAGCTCGCACGGCAGCGACACGCGACGATCGTATTCGAGCCCACCCCCAGCGGAAGCGGGAGCGTGCAAACGAGCAATGCCGCGCGATCTTTGGCGCCAACGCGACCACCTTGGTCTCGTTCAGGCCCGATATCACATAGCTGGATCGTCGCCCGAGCGGCATTCCCGACAGGGCTGCCTCTCTCCGCAAGATGCAGCAGCGACAACCGGTTCAAGGATGCGCTTACCGTTCGGAAAGGAGGGCTGAGCCATCGGGGCGGCGATCGACCTGCTCGTCGCCGTGGCTGTCGGGCAAAGTTGTGTCGTCCGGCGGGTTTAAGCCTCGATCTTGCGTCAGGCCCGTGTGGTGACGTGTTGATGACGGGGGCGAGTGCATGGGATCAGGTTGGTGTGACTGGTGGTTGTCGGGTGGGTGCTCGTGGACGAGCTGGGCTGGCGATGAGGGTGGGCGGGCGGGTTTTCGCGACAGGGGCGTGTTCGGCGCTTGGCCGCGGTGTCAGCGACGATGTGCGTCCCGGGCAGCGTTGGCGGTCAACCGGCCGGCAGCGGTAGCGTCCGCAGTCGGGCGAACGCGGCGGTGAGCTGTTGGGCCCATGGCCAGTTGGCTTGGAGGCGCAGGACGGCGCGCCGGGCGTGGAACGCGAGGCGGCCGGCGGTGTGCAGCAGCCGGTAGCGAAGCGCTTTGGGTTCGCAGCTCGCGAGCTCGCCCTCTAGGCACAGGCGCTGGGTCCAGGCGATCAGGTCTTGGGCGATCATCGAGAGCTCGAGCCAGACGGCGTTCAGGTCGAACTCGCGGAATGGGAGGTTCTCGATCCCGGTCTGCTTGGCGGCGCGGATGCGATCCTCGGCGTGCGCGCGGCCGCGGTGCAGGCACTCGAGCTCGACCGGATCGCCGTCAAGGTCGGTGAGCGTGGCTTGGAAGCGGTGCCCTTCGTGGTCGGTGAAGGTCAACTGCGCTCCGGGGTGGGGTCGCTCGCGGCGGACAATCACCCGCGAGCCGTCGGGCCACGGGGTCAGGTCGAGCCGCTCGACGTGGGTGATCTCGGCGACCTGCGCGCCGCCGCGCTCGGTGCCGTCCTGGCGGATCGCTGAGCGCCACGCGTCCTCGGGCAGCGAGAGGATCGCCTCGCGCACGCCGCTGAACAGATCAAACCCGACCAGGAAGTTGATCCCGGCGTCCTGGGCCGCCTGGCACAGCGTCGTGGCCGCACCCGCGGCATCGATCCGCATCACGATCTCGGTGTCCAGATCCGAGACCACCTCGACCGGCAGCTGCGCGAGCGCCTGATCGAGCATCTCGATCTGGGCTTGAGCTGAGTGAGCGGGCGCGCCACCCGGCCGCAGCATCCCGGCCAGCGCTTCGCGGCTCTCGTCCAGATACGCCAGCAGCGGGTGAAACCCGAACCCGGACTTGAAGTTCACCGCCGCGCCCTCCTTCTCGCTGTGAGCGGTGATCAGCGTCGCGTCGATGTCGATCACGATCCGCTCCGGACGCGCACCCAACTCCCAAGCACGCTCTCGCGCACGAGCGCGCGCGGCACGCAGCGCGACAAGCAACCCGGGCTGCTCGGCGATCTGGTCGATCAGCCGAAACGCCGTGGAGTCAGACGCCACCGGTCCAAACAGCGGCTCCTGATCGCGCACCGCCCGCAGGTCAGACAGGCAATCCCCACCGTCGGCAAGCATCACCGCCAGATCCCGGATCACCCGCCCCGGGTCGTGCCGGCCCCGCCGCTCGCGCACCCCCTCAAGCGCTCGAGATAACTCCCGCGTGAGACCGACCCGGTGCGCGACCTCGGCCAGCAACGCCGCGCCGGCATGCGAGACCAAACCCTCTCCGTCCGCCGCGACATCTACCGTGAAAGAACCCCCACCACGCGTCACCTTCAAGGTGAACCTCCAAGCTCGGGATCAGGACCTTCAGCAAGCCCAAGAATCCCGACCATGCCGGACGTTCAGACGCCCCGACCAAGTCGGGGCGTCGGCGTTAACGCAAGATCGGGGTTAAGACGATTCCTGGATGCCACAGAACTTCATTGCTTGCGACCGGGGGCAGTCGTTGTTGTTGCCGCCGGATTTGACGGATTGGGTGCCGGATGATCATGTGGTGTGGTCGATCTTGGGGGCGGTCGATCAGATGGATTTGGGCGCGTTCTATGGGGCGTATCGGGAGAACGGTCACGGTCGGCCGGCGTACGACCCGGCGATGATGGCCTGAGCTCAACCGGTCGTCGCAACGCGGTGTGGTCGGTGACTCTAAGGGTTGGAAGTGACGACTGGGTTTGCCTGGGTGATGCGGCTGTCGTTGTGGAGGTTCGCCCGGAGGGCGGCCCGGAGCGGCGATAGCCGCGCGCGACCGTCAGACACCCCCTGGGGGCGCCACGGTCCTGCCGTAGTCACGCGTGGATATTGCAGGCGGCGGTCGGGCCGCGGCCCCGGCGGTCAGGCCGCGGGGGCGAGGTGCTCGGTGAGCACCTCGGCGGGTGTTTTCCACCCGAGTGTCTTTCGCGGCCGGCCGTTCAACGCCGTCGCGACAGCGTCGAGCTCCTCGGGGCTGTGGCGAGCAAGGTCGGTGCCTCTCGGGAAATACTGGCGCAGCAGCCCGTTGGTGTTCTCGTTGGTGCCGCGTTGCCAAGGGCTACGCGGATCACAGAAATAGATCTGCAGACCGGTGTCGAGCCGTAGTTGGACGTGCTGAGCCATCTCGATCCCTTGGTCCCAGGTCAGAGACCGCCGAAGCTGTTCGGGAAGAGTCCCGATCGTCTCAGCGATCGCATTACGAACCGCGCCAGCGCCGGCACCCGTGATCGGCGGGCCGGTCTTCACTTTCGGGGTGTTGTGACCTTCGATCGGCGGGAGATGCAAAAGCATCGTGAACCGGCTTGAGCGCTCGACCAGTGTCCCGATCGCCGAGCGGTCAGTGCCGAGGATCAGATCGCCTTCCCAGTGCCCGGGGATGGCACGGTCATCAACCTCAGCGGGCCGCTCACTGATCAACAGCTCATCGCTCACGAAGCTTCGGTTACCCCTCGACGTCCTGTTCCTAGGAACGCGCAGCGCCCGGCCCGTCCGAAGACAAGCGGTCAGCTCCCGGCGCAGCGCTCCGCGGCCCTGCACATACAGCGACTGATAGATCGCCTCATGTGAGATGCGCATCGATTCATCATCGGGGAAGTCCAGGCGCAACCGTTGAGAGATCTGCTCCGGGCTCCAGCACTGCCCCCAACGACGATCCTTTCGCGGTCCCTGCCGCCGCCCACGCCATGCGATATCTGGACCCGCGACGCTCCCATCAGGCCGCTGCACCTTCCCAGAAAGCCGGTCCTGCACATAGGCCCGCAGCAGCGTATTCACCGCGAGCTTCGCCGGCTTGGGACGTTGAGCGCGACGCTCAGCATGCCTCTGGGCGGTCGAGGCCCGATATTCAACGCGGCCACGTCCGATCGCAGCATTGCGTTGCAACTCTCGAGATACCGTCGACGGCGCCCGACCGAGCCGACGCGCGATCTCCCGCACCCCACAACCACCCGCGAGCAACACCGCGATCTCCTCTCGCTCGGTGAAGGACAGATAACGCCCAGACACCGGCGCGAGAGTGAGTGGCGGCATCCCGCCACCCTTACGAAACCACCGGACACCAATGCTCGACAACACACCCGCCTCGACCGCAGCCTTTTCGCTCGATGCACCTCGAGCGATCGCTTCCCAGAACCTGACCCGATGCTCCCGGCGACCGGCGGGCGGATGTCCCCCGAAACGCGTCCCTGCCGCAGCAGCACGAACAACAGCAGGATTCTTTCTAGGCATCGCAACTCCTCAACGTCGAGCGTTGCGACAACCAGTTGAATCCACCCCATCATCGCCGGGTCGTACGCCGGCCGACCGTGACCGTCATCCCGATACGCGCGATAGAACCCGCTCAGGTCCATTTCCTCGACCGCCGCCAACACGGTCCACACCAAATGCCCGGCCGGCACCCAATCCCGCAACGACGGCGGCAACAAGAACGACTGCTCACGATCGCAACCAATGAAATTCTGAGGCATGCCAGCATGGTCTTAACCCGCCCGGACAGACCCCCTTTTCCCGACAGTCACCGCGCAAAGGGGGACTGTGCACGACGACCGAGAGATGCTCGCCGTGTTGTCAAAGCGAGAGCCTAGGGTCCGCTCGGCGTTGAGCTGCGGGCTTCGGTCTCCGTCGTCACGCGAGGCGGGAAGCTGCTGTCCGGCTGGTACGGCTCTGCGGGCTTTCTCTTGACGTCAATCGCTTGGTCCAGTCTTTGTCGGGGGGCCTGGACTGACGAGGCGGGTCTCGTATGCGAGGACAACGGCTTGGACGCGGTCGCGAACGCCGAGCTTCATCAGGATGCGGGTGACGTGCGTTTTGACGGTGGTCTCGCCGATGATGAGCTCGGTGGCGATCTCGCTGTTTGTCTTGCCGGTCGCGACCAGCCGAAACACCTCGAGTTCTCGCGGGCTGAGCTCATCGAGTTCGGGCGTGGGAGCTGTGGGGGCGCGGGAGGCGGAGAACTCCTCAATCAGGCGGCGCGTGATGCTGGGTGAAAGTAGGGCGTCTCCCTCCCCGACTGTGCGGATGGCGGCGACGAGCTGGCGGGCGGGCACGTCCTTGAGCAGGAACCCACTCGCTCCGGCACGCAAGGCGTCGTAGACGTACTCGTCGAGATCGAAGGTGGTGAGGATCAGCACGTTCGTCTTGGGATCGTGGTTCTGGGCGAGGATGCGGCGGGTGGCCTCGATGCCGTCGAGTTCGGGCATGCGGATGTCCATCAGCACGACGTCCGGTTGCAGCTCTCGCGTCAGGGAGACGGCTTCGGCGCCGTTGCTCGCCTCGCCCACGATCTCGATATCTGTGGCGGTTGCAAGGATCATCCGGAAGCCGTCGCGGATCAGCTGCTGGTCATCGGCGATCAGGACGCGCACGCTCAAGTGAGTCCTCCTTGCAGACCGCGCGGCATTCGGGCGACGAGCCGCCAGCCGTGCTCGCCGAGGACCTTGTCGTCAACTGCGCCGTCGCATAGCGCGATCCGCTCGCGCATCGCGTCAGTGGGCCACGCGTTCGGTCCGGGGCAGCGGGCGGTGAGCCGCAGCTCGAGATCCTCCTCGCGGAACCGCAGCGTGACACCCACGGTGGACGCCGGGTGACGCCGAGCGCTCTCCAGCGCGTCCTCGAGGATTCGGTAGAGACCGAGGTCGACCCCGGCCGCCAACGTTCCCGGCTCACCGTCCAGCTGCAGTTCGACCGGCTGACCACGCTCGCGCGCCCGTTGGATCAATGCATAGACCTGAGCGACGCCCGGTTGCGGCTCGCGCCCTAGTGGATCGTCGCCGTGGCGCAAGACTCCGAGTAGGCGGCGCATCTCTGTGAGCGTCTGGCGGCCGTTGTTCTCGATCGCGCCCATCGCGACGTCAGCTCGCTCGGGGTCGTCGGTGAGCATGCTGCGGGCGCCCTCGGCCTGAACGACCATCCCTGCGACGCTGCGCGCCACGATCGCATGCAGCTCGCCGGCAATTCGCGAACGCTCGCCGGCGACGGCCAGCTGCGCCCGGTCCTCGCGTTCGGCCGCCAGCCACGCGGAGGTGCGCTGAAGCTCCGAAGCCAGCCACCTGCGCGCGCCGATCGCGCGGCCGGCGGCCCACGCCGCGCTGATCGTGAAGGCCGCGCCGGCAAGGTTGCCGACCGGCTGCTGCCGCACGATCAGCACGCTGATCGCTGCGCTCCCGAGCAAGAATGCGAGTACGAGTACGGCCTGGAGTCGGGGCAGCCAAGCCGCGACTGTGTATGCCGGGACGAGCAGGAAATACGCAGCCAGCAGCGGCGAGTGGTCAAGCGGGGTGAGGTAAGCGTTCGTCACCGCGGCGAGCGCCCCGACGACGAGGGCGAACCACAGCGGCGAGCGCCGGCGCCACGCCGCCGCCAGCGCGACGGCCGCCACGGCCAGGATGTTCAGCGCGACCGGACCGTGGCGTCGATCATCGATCAGCGCGCCGATCTCGAGCGCCACTAGGAGCACTCCGGCGCACGCCGGGTCAAGCCAACGCCAGCGCAGGCCGCGATCGGGCCCGATCGGCAGGCGGTCGCGGCTGGCCGGCGAGGTGACCGGGTGGGGCGCAGGCCCGATGCCATCAATTGGAATGCGCGCGCGGACCTCAAAGCCGTGCCCCTCGCTACGCCTCCCGGCGTGCAGCTCCCCGCCGTACAACCTGACTCGCTCATTCATACCAACGAGCCCGTGCCCGGCTTCTCGGTGGTTGTTGCGGTCGGGCGCCGGGCCGTGCCCGGTGTCGGAGACCTCCAGCTCGAGGAAACCGGCGACGACGGCCACGCTCACGCATGCGCGCGCGGGGCCAGCGTGCTTGATCGCGTTCGTCAGCGCCTCCTGCACGACACGGTAAGCGACCAGATCCAGGCCCGGCGATAGCGCCTGCAGCCGCCCGTCGACGCGCACGTCCACCGGCAGCCCTGCGGCGCGCGCGCGGTCGACGAGCGCATCCAGCTGCGAGAGACCGGGTGCAGCCGAGCCCGCCAGCGCGCCGTTGCCGCGGTGCAGCACGCCGACGATCCGCCGCAGCTCCACCAGCGCGTCACGGCCCGCGCCCTCGACAACCCGCATCGCATGCCGCGCCCTTTCGATATCGACGCCCGCGACGCCGCGGGCGCCACTGCTCTGAAGCACCATCACGCTGACGTCGTGCGCGATCACGTCGTGCAGCTCGCGAGCCATCCGATGTCGCTCCTCGGCCGCGGCGCGGCCCGCGCGGGCTTCCTGGGCCTCCGCCAGCCGAGCCATGCTCGCCTCGAGCTCGTCCGTGAGCCCTCGGCGCGTCTCGAGCGTCCGTCCGAGCGCGAACGGCAAGCCACCCAGCAACGCCCAGGCCCCGAGCACGGCGCCGACCGAACCGCCGGGCTGAGAGTACGAGATCACCATGACTCCGACCAGCCAGTAGGCGAACACCACCGCCGCTTCGAACATGCGCCCGCGGCCCCGGGCACGGCGGCCGAGCAGATAGAAGTTCAAAGCGATCGCCGCCACCTCGAACGCGCCGCCCCCGGTATAACCGCTGGCAAGCTGAAACGCCATGAACGCGGTGACCGCGAGCACCGTCGTCAGCCACGGGTTCAGTCGCCGCCAGGCAACGCTACCCGTGAGCAGAACGAGCGGCACAATCGCCACCTCGTCCGGTCCTCGGTGAAGCTGCGAGAAGGCATCGGCAAGCGCCCCAGCGGTGAGCAGCACCGCCAGCACCACGTCGATCACACGCAGATCGACCGTTCGTGCCCGCGCGATCAAGCTGCGTCCAGTGCCCACACGCGCACGCTAGCGCCACAGTCAGGACCGCGCATCCGACCAGGCGACGACTCGGGTCCTACCCGAGTAGGACCCGAGCCCCGTCAAATCACCGCCCAGGCCACACAGGTCCTACCGCCGGCCGACGACAGCAGCGCCACCAACTGAAACGCTGGCGCCAACCAATCAGGAGGCCAGCATGTCGAACACCGCAGATTCGCTCACAGCCCTCAGCCGCCGGACCTGGATCAGCCTGGTCGTGGGCGACGTGGTGCTGTTTGTCCTCGCCAACCTCACCGCCAAGAACAGCAGCCACCCCGGCACCGCAAGCAACGTGTTCTTCGCCGCGTTCGTGATCGGCGTCGTGCTGCTGATCGCGCTGGCGATCGCCAGCATGGTCAAGTCGCGACGGGGAGCGTCGCGATGAACCCGATCGGGAGAGCGGTAGCCATCCTCGGCGCGGTCGCATCGATCTTTGCTGTCGGCATCACATCCGTGACCAGCGCCGCCAGCTCGGGGCTGCCGACGCTGACGCTCACTCTGAACGGTCGGTCGGTTGCTGTCAGCGGCGCGCTCCAGTCCGGGGCGGTGAACGTCGTCTCCAGCGTGAGCGTCAAGCACACCGAACCGGTGCTGATCCGCCTCAACCCGGGAGTACCGTTCTCGGCCTTTGCCCAGGCTGGGGCGGCGATCAACGCCCACCACGGAGACCTGAACTACATCGACCCGTACGGCTCTATCGTGTTCGATGTCAGCGCCGACAAGGGAACCACGAGCGCACAGACGACCCTACAGCCCGGCAACTACCTGGCCGTCGACCTGAGTAGCAGCAATCCCGACCCCCCGCACACCACGTTCGTGATCAGCCAAGCGCCGCAGCCCGCCTCGCTTCCCAAGCCGGGCGCGACAATCAACGCGATCGACTTCGCATTCCGCGGCCCGAGCAAGCTTCACGACGGCGAACTCGTGCGATTCCAGAACAGCGGCTTGCTCGTACACCCGATCCAGGGGATCGGCGTCAAGAACGCGAGAAACGCCCGACGGCTTACCGCCCTCCTGCGTGCCGCCAACGACAAGGAGGCCCCAAAGCTCGGGGTAAGTTTCCCGGAGTTCGCCGGACCGCTTTCACCCGGCGGCTTCCAACAGGAGCTGATCACTGAACGACCGGGCCTATACGTCCTCGCCTGCATCCTGCGCACCCAAGACGGCCGCGAACAGACCCAACTCGGCATGGAACGCACGATACGGATCGTCAGGTAGCCGCCGTCCTGATGTTGCCTGGCTACGGGTACCGACCGTAACACTCGAGCTGAGTACCGCGTTCACTACAGAGCGGGTGCCGGGTCCACGGCGATCCGGCACCCGCTGTTCGCCAAATCCGCGCCTCGGCTGCTTGCAGACTTGTTGCTAATAGTCGGGCCGGTGCAGAAGTCTCCGACGACGCTGGCCGTGGTGCTGGATCCACGAAAGAGGGGGCGCCTGAGGCGGCGCGCTGGCAGCCGTGCAGGCTTCCCGTCTCGGCAGAAAGCGGGTCAGTCGCTTGACCGCGTCGAACCCGACCCGGACGATCGCTATCGCCTCCCAGGCGTCGGACACCTGGACGAGTGCATCGGCGACGTACGAGTGGCCCGGCCGGGTCGGCGCTCGGCGATTGCTTGGCCACGAAGGCGATCGTCAGTTAGTCCGCCAGCCGGACGAATCCCTAGCGACTTCGCTCAGGCCCCGGCGGCGCCGCCGACATCCTCGGGCGGACGTTCGCTTTGGTCACCGGGCGGCATTCATCCGGACGCTCGCGATCAACGGAAGCATCCGCCGGCGACGTCTGCTGCTGCACTTGGCCCGGCTGGCGGGGAGCAACGGCACACACACTTCCTTGCGGATGCGCATGACCCTTGTAAGTTCGCGGCCTCCCCCCTCGTCCACCACCCCGGTCGACGGGACACGTGGATGCCAGTGAAAGACCAGCCGTCGTGCCAATCGATGTCACGACGGTTCACCGAACAGGCCACGACGCTCACCATGGAGTACATGCGTATCCCATCCGAGCACAGCATCGCGCGGATCACCAACCCCAACCAGAGGTCCGACAAAGCGGGGACGGCGGCAGCGCTCGGGGCCCTGGCACGGTAGTCACTAACTCACTAGCCCTCGGCTGCCCGAAGCGACTCTGCCAGCGCCTGCGTCGCGAGCGTCAGCCTCTCCAGCGCGGCCAGCAGCTCGCCGCGATCGGCCCGTTCAAGGACAGCCGACGTCTCTGCCATCGCCGCGCCGAACGTTGCCCACGCCGTGACGCTGCCTTCGTCGACCTCACTCACTGCGGGTGCGGGCCCGCCGCGGGAGGTACTCGCCGCCAGGAACTCATCGAGATTGGATCGGCGTACCCGGACGCGCCTGGCGCCGACGCGGACAGCCTCTAGTCGCCGCGATCGATCCAGTTCCGGATCGTTTGAGGGTTCAGCTTTAGCAGTTCGGCGATCTCGGAGACCGTCAAAAACTCATCTGGCACAACTTGAGTCTAACCAGGACGAATCAATCGACCTTCGGCTCGGAGCATGTTTCGCACCCGGCATCTGTGGCCTTATGGATCGGCAACCAATCCCGTGCGCCTGATATTCATCCTCGTCAGTCGTCGCTACAAGCGCACCAGCCTCATCGTCACCACAACAAGGCGTCAGCAGAGATCTTCGGCGACGACATTGCCGCCGGTCGCGATGGTTGACCGGCTCATCCATCACGCCGAACTCAACAGCCCGTCAGGGCGACAGACACCGCCTCCAAGACCGCCACCGCGGAACACATTCCAGTCGCGCCATAGCCACTGGCTGACCCCTAGTAGCCGCACACAGCGCCAACGTCAACACCGGTGGGGAAGGGGCTGGCGCTCCTCCAAGGCGCCGTCGCTGTCCACGCGACAGAGCTCGACGACTGCGCCGGCTCCCGCCTAGGACCTCGCTCCGCCGGTAACGATCACGCGGCGCCCTTCCAGACCCCAGCACCCAACAGTCATGATTTCTTGGCGCTACACCGTCAATCCTGACCCGGCCTTGTCACGAAGAACCGGCGTAGAAAGCGCCGCTCTCACACGCTCGGGGTTCCCACCCCGTCGGCTTACTCAGTTCTCGAGACCGCCGCGAAGGACCACCCGCGCACCGACCAGCAACTGGCAGGCTGCAGACTCTCGAAATTGTCCTGCGGGCGTCGACGCACGTTTGATGCCCAGAGTTGATGCCCAATCGTGGGAAGCAACGACTAGGGGCCAGCTCAAATCACAAGAATCACTAGATTTGCAGGCAGGTCTTCAAGTGGAGCCAGCCGGGATCGAACCGGCGACCTCCTGCTTGCAAATCCGGTCTAGTCAGTGTTTCTCCGTTTATTTATTGGGCTTCTTTGCTGCGGATTTTCTCTGAGATCGGGTGAGTTTTCCCGTGTGGGGAACACGCTGGGGAACATGGCTGGGGAACATGAGGCGTAGACTGACGGACAATGAATCTGAATCAGGAGGTCGCAGTCAACGGTCATCTTCAGCTGATTGGAGGGCGCGGCAATCGACGCTGGCGCGCGTTCTGGTGGGATGCCAATGGCAAGCATTCGCGGGTCCTGGGACAGGCGTGGGCACAGAACTCGGGGAAGAAAACGGCTCGCGGAGCGATCGTCTGGCATGCGGCTGACGGCCCAAAACCTGATCCGTCCTACTTGACGCCGAAGGAGGCACAAGCCGAGCTTCGTCGCCTGCTCGAGCATGAGGCTGCTAGGCGGCCCACCCCTCGCGGCGGCAGCGGTGCTCCGCTCACATTCGCCGACGCAGCGGAGGCGTGGCTCGAACATGGGCGAAGGCGGCGCAACCTGAAGCCTTCGACGCTCGACGATTACTCCCAGGTTCTCCACGCTTACCTGCTCCCAGCGTCCGGCGAATCCTCGCGGAAGCTGACGACCCGGTTCGGCCGCGCTCCGTTCGCGCAAAAGCGTTTGGTTGATCTCCGGCCGACCGAGATCAAGAGCTGGTACGACGCTCTGCCTTACGGGCGGACGTCTGAGAAGCTTTTGATGATCGTGCGTGCCGTCCTCGCACATGCACGGTCGCGGGGTTGGTTTGACGGGGATCCGACGGCGAGCGTCGAACGCCAAAAGGTTCGCTACTCGGGCGACTATGACTTCTATTCGCGCGAGGAGATTGACGCGTTGGTGCGCGCGGCGGCAAGTGACCAGGACGCGGCGATCTATACGACGGCTGCGATGACTGGTCTGCGCCGCGGGGAGCTGATTGCGTTGCGCTGGCGCGACGTCGACTTTCCGGGTCAGGCGATCCGCGTGCGCGCCAACTACAGCTTTGGGCAGCTGGTGACTCCCAAGAGTGGGAAGGTGCGCACTGTGCCCATGGTCCCCGAGGTCGCACAGGCGCTGGCGCGGCTGGGACAGCGTGGGCATTTCACCGGCGATGGGGATCCGGTGTTTGTCGGCATCGCAGGTGGGCACCTCGACGCCAGCGCGCTGCGGCGCCGCTACCAGGCCGCGGCGGGGCAAGCCGGGCTGCGGGCGCTGCCGTTTCACTCGCTGCGCCACTATTTCGGGTCGATGGCGGTAAACCGGGTGTCGCTGGTCCAGGTGCAGGCGTGGATGGGCCACTCCCATATTCAGACGACCGCCCGTTATCTGCACGCCAAGAGCCAAGCCAGCGACGCCGCAGTGCTGGCCGGGGCGTTCGAGCGATCCAACCCAGAGCTCTCCGCCAGCGAGCAGCTACAGGCTTGAAGTTCCGCGAGATCGTGCGTCTGATCGAAGACGACGGCTGGCGGCTGTCGCAACAACGCGGCAGCCACGGCCAGTACGAGCACCCGACCAAGCCGGGTAAGGTCACGATCGCGGGTCATCCCAACCAGGACGTGCCAAAAGGAACTGCGGCCAATATCCTTCGTCAGGCCGGACTAAAGAGACCAAGGCAATGAGCGAATACCTAGTCGTAATCGAGAACGAGGGCGAGAGCTGGGGCGCGTACTGTCCAGACCTTCCAGGGCTGGGGGTGGTAGGCGACAGCCGTGAAGAGGTGGAGCAGCTGATTCGCGAAGCGATGTCCATTCACCTTCAGGGCCTGCGCGATGCCGGTGACCCGATCCCAGCCCCGACCGCGGTCGCTTCCACCCGCGTTGCGGCTTAGCTTCCGCGGGAAGCTCTTTACTGGGCGGTTGTGGCCGGCCGGTTGGCGCCGAAGTCGACGGGTTGCACGATCGTGGGGTCGTGCAGGCCGAGCCTTTTGGCGGTGGCCTCGATGGTCTTTCCGATCTCGCGTGATTCGACGAGGTAGAGCGCGCACGCGATCTCGGGATCGGCCCCATAGGCGGCGATGTGAGCGGCCAGCGCGTTGGGGGCGGGGCGTCGACATTGGAGTTCGACGGCGACGCGGACGGCGTCTTGGTCTCGGGGGACGATCAGCATGAGGTCGGGGTAGTGGCGCGCGACGGTGGTGTCGATCCCGGTGCCCAGAGGGACGCCGTATTCGGGCTCGCCGTCTGAGTCTCGTGATCCCGGTGCGCGTCTGTCTGCCCGCTGGGTGGTGTCTTTGTGGCGCATGACGCGTTCTGTGAGGACGCGATGGACTGTTCCGAACCGGCCCCGGCGGGCGGCGAGCGTCACATATGGGATCTTGGTCTCGTCGCGGTAGCCGCGGATCGTTTCAAACCGGGGTTCGGGGAGCGGGCTTTTGATCGCTGTGAGCCCGCGGCTGGTGATCTGGTGATGGCCGGGCTGGCCGTGGTGGGTTCGGTGATGACGTGTCAGGCCCTGGCGAGCCAGCTCGGCCAGCCGTGTTTGGGCCTCGGTGGCGGTGATGTGAAGCAGCGCCTCGAGGTGCTCGACGAGGATCGCGCGGTGCTCGGCGGCGAACTGCAGGATCTGTTCGTCCTCGCTTGTCATGGGGTTTGGTCTGGTGGCGCGTCATCGAAGATCAGATTCTCGTAGTGATCAGGCTGCTCGCTGGGTGGTGGGAACAGGTCTGGCTCGGGGTCGATCGGGTGTGAGGCGTGGTCCCAGATTGACTGGTAGTGGTGTTCGTATTGGGCGAACATGCCGGGCTGCTCGGATTGGCGCAGATGAATCGCCGGGGCCTTGTGCGTGTCGGTGCCCCACAGGTGCAGGGTGACGAGCATTTGCTCGTCGGCGGCGGTGATCGAGCAAAATCGCATCGCGGCGAACTTGCGTGCCTGTATCCCCTCGATGGTGAGCAGCCCGTTGATGTGCCCGCGGGTCAGGGCGATCTCATAGGCGGCCTGGGGCTCGGGGTCGGGGTAGTCGTGATCGATCGGGGTGTCGCTGGCCAGGCGGGCGCGGGTTTGGTATGAGACCAGCAGCCTGACCTCACAACCGGCGCGGGCTTTGTCTGAGAGCAGGTCGCAGATCCCGGGGGCGGCGAGGACGTCTTTGAGGGTGAAGTCCAAAAGCCAGATCCGCTCTCTGGCATCTGTGAGCAGGGCTCGCCAGTCAGTCGTTGTGTCGCGGGTGTGGGGGAAGGCGGCGACGAGCTCCACCTTGCCCGCGGCGGCGGGCTCGGGTATCTCTGCCTGGGGCCACAGCTCGCGCTCGGTGACGCCCAATGCGCGGGCGACCCGGATCCGGTGGCGGCTGTAGGGCACGCGGCCCGACAGCCAGCGCCGGACGGTCTTGACGTCCACCTGGACGGCGCCGGCGAGATCCTCGACGGTCAGCCCCGCGTTTTTGAGCGCCTGGCGCAGCCGCTCGTTGCTCAACCCGACGTCCTCCCGAAAACAGGTGGTGTGCAGGGAGAAGTGTAAGACGTCCCGCAAAGACGTCCCCAAGTTGTCCGGGACGTCTCAGGACGTCTTGCAAGATGCCCCAAGATGCCCTTGAGACGTCCCCGCGGCCGGTGGATCGTCGCGGCATGCAAACGCACAGGACCGACATCCCGGTGGTGGCGGCCGGGCGCCTTTTGACCGCCGATCAGGTCGCGATCGTGCTCGGGGTGCCGCGCGCGTTCGTGTACGCGCTCTCACGCCGCGGCGAACTGCCGACCGTCCGGGTCGGACAGCGCTACGTCCGCTACCGCGCCCAGACCGTGCAGGAGTGGATCGCCAGCCAGGAAACAACCCACCCCAACGGCGTGCGGTGAACCAAAAGCCCGCCACCCAGTGGGGCCCATCGCACCACACCGCGCGCAAGACCCCGTGGTGGACGATCCCCGCACTGTTCTTGCTCCTGGCGATCCCGTGGCGCGACGCGGCCGCGATCCTCATCGCAGCATCGATCATCAAGCTGGTCTGGAAAGCACGCGGACCGCTGCGGCACCACCGCAGCGCGCGACTCGACCTAGCCGGCTGCGCGGACCCACTGGCCGCAGTCCTGGATCGCATGGCAAGGCTGGGTGGCGGCGTGTTCTTGGGATTGACGCCCGATCGCGGGTGGCGGCTGGCGCAGCCCGAGCGGGCGGTGCTGGTGCTCGGCCCGCCACGCTCGGGTAAGTCCACCGGGCTGATCATCCCCGCGATCCTGACGCGCTCAGGTCCGGTGGTGTCGACCTCCACCAAACCAGACGTGCTGCAAGCCACCCTTGGCGCTCGGTCGCGGCTGGGCCAGGTGTGGGAGTTTGACCCCACCGGCCACAGTCAGCCGGGGCAGCGGTCGTTGCGCTGGTCACCGGTCACCTGTGCCGCCACCTGGGACGGCGCGTTGATGATCGCCAAGGCGATGGTGTCGGGCGCGGGCGTCGGCATCGGCACCACCGATCACACGCACTGGTCAAAACGCGCCTCAGCGCTGTTGGCGCCGCTCTTGCACGCCGCGGAGCTCGCCGGCCTCGGTGTGGACCGGGTGGTCGAGTGGGTGATGGCCCACGAGCTCGACCACCCCGGCAGCCTGCTGCAGACACATGAGGCGCGGCTTGCCTGCAGCACGCTGACCGGTCTGCAGAACACCGAGGCGCGCGAGCGCTCCTCGATCTTCTCAGCCGCCGCCGACGCCCTGGACGCCTACACCGCCCACGGCGCGCTCGCCGCCGCTACTAACCCCAATTTCAACGCCGACGAGTTCGTGCGCTCCCAAGACACGATCTACATCCACGCGCCCGCCGAACACCAAGCGCTGGCCGCGCCCCTGGTCTGCGGATTGCTGGCAGAGATCCGCCGCGCCACCTACAAAGCCCACGCGCAAGGCCGGCTGCGCAAAAGCGTCCTGTTCGCGCTCGATGAGGCCGCCAACATCGCGCCGCTATCTGAGCTTCCCGCGATCGCCGCCGAGGGCGGCGGCCAGGGCCTGGCGCTGATCGCCAGCTTTCAGGACCTCAGCCAAGCCCGCGCGCGGTGGGGGATCCTTGCCGACGGGTTTTTGACCGTGTTTGGGGAGAAGCTGATCCTGCCCGGGATCGCCGACACCAGAACCCTTGAGAGCGTGTCGCTCGCCCTGGGTGAATACGACCGCCAGATCGTCTCCACCACCCGACACCCGAGCAGCGGGCTCCTGGGCGCCAACAAGTACCCCGGCGGGATCAGCCGCACGACCACGATCCAGCGCCAGCGCATCCTCGCGCCCGGCGACGTGGCCAACATCCCCGCCGGCAAATGCCTGCACCTCGACGGCGTTGCTTGGGAGCTGCTCGCGCTCATCCACGCCCACCGCGATGAGCCGTTCATGACCCTCAGCCAGCTCGCCAGCGAGCAGGCCCCGATGGCGGACACGGCCGCGGCCGCGACGTGCCCCGGCCAGGAGCGGTCATGATCTGCGCGGCGGCCCGCAGGCACTGGGGAATCCTGGGGACGTCTTGCGGGACGTCTTGGCCTTCAGCACCTTGTGCGTACAGTGTGATCCTGTCGATGGCGACGGCTTGCCGGCAGGGACGTCCTGGGGCGGGTGGGTCGTGCTGACGGTCTCAAAGATCACCGCCAGCGTGGCGGCCGGCTACGCCGACTACCTCCAGGGCAAAGCGCAAGGCAGCGAGCTTGGCGACTACTACCTCAAGGATGGGGAGCGGGTAGAGGCGGCGGGGCGGTGGGTGAGCGGCGCGACGGCGGTCGGAGCAGATCCAGCGTCGCCGGTGGCGGGGGAGGCGCTGCGGGCATTGATGGCGGTCCAGCGTCCGGACACCGGCGGCGCGCTTCGCAGAGCGGGCGGGAATGGGGTGGCGGTGGCGGCGATCGACGCGACGTTCTCGGCGCCGAAGTCGGTCAGTGCGGCCTGGGCGCTCGCCTCCCCTGGGCTCCGCGCGCAGATGGAGCGGGCGCAGGAGCTGGCGGTCGACCGTGCGGTTGCCTACTCGCTCGAGCAGGTGGCGATGGTCCGCGAACGCGTCGATGGGCAGACCGTGATCCACTGCCGGGCGGCAGACGTGATCGCCACATCTTGGCGGCACACCACGGCCCGCGCTGTGGAGGGGCGGCCGCCGGATCCGCAGCTTCACTCTCACGTCCTCATCCACGCGGCGGTCAGAAGGGACCGGGTCGTGGTGGCGGTCGACTCGCGCAAGTGGTTTGTGCACCGCCGCGAGCTCGGAGCCGCATACCGCACTGAGCTCGCCTGCGAGCTTTCACGGCTTGGGTTTGAGATCCGGCGTGGCACCGGGCGGGATGGGCGCTACTTCGAGCTCGAGGGCGTTCCTCAAGCGTTGATCGACCAGTGGTCTGGGCGCCATCACCAGGTCCAGGAGGCGATCAAGCGCCGCTTGGAGGAGAGGCGGACCGAGCTTCAGGCCGCGGTGGATGCGGGCGGGCTGCGCGCCCTCAGCGCTCGCGAGCGGGCCACCATTCGAGGGGGCGTTGCCCGGTTATCGGCCGCTGAGGATCGGTTCGCGGCGTGGTCTACACGCGCGTCCAAGAGCATCACGACCAACTCTGACCTGGATGGACAGTGGGCCAAGGCAGTGCGCTCGCTTGGCTTCGGTGACCTCGAGGTTCAGCACCTGAGAGCCGCGCCGCGTCGCTGGACGCCGGCGGATCTGGGTGTGCTGCTCGAACGGCTGACCGAGTTTGACGCCACGTTCGATAAGCGCGAGGCGCGAGCGGTCGCGCTTGAAGCCTCAACCGGCATCCCGATCACAGACGCGCTGGGCGCGCTTGAGCGGCTTGGGGAGAGCGGTGAGCTATGCGAGCTGGCCGATGGGCGTCAGACCACGCGTGTTCACCGTGGCGTCGAGCGACAGACGGTCCTGCTCGCGGAACAGCTCGCGGCCACACGCACCAGCCCGCTACCAGTCGACGCTGTTGATCGGCAGACCAGCGCGCTTGACGCGCAGCTGGCCGCTGGCGGCGCGAGGCTGGCCACCGAGCAGTGGGAGGCGATCGACCTCGCCTGCTCTGACCGGCGGCTGGTGACGATCGTCGGGCAGGCCGGGAGCGGGAAGAGCACCGCGCTGATCGCGATCGCCCGAGCCCACCAAACCCAAGGACAGCGGATCATCGTGACCAGCACCGGTGCGCTCGCGGCCCAGCGGCTCGCTAATGAGCTCGCCGCCGCGGGCGTGCACGCGCGCTCGTACTCGACCGTCGCGCTGGACGCCGCGATCAGCGCCGGGCGGCTCGACCTGGGACCCGAGGTGACCCTGATCCACGACGAGGCCGCGCTCGCATCCACTCGCGAGCAGCACCGGCTCCTAACCGAGGTCCTCGAGTCGCGAGCAAGGCTCATAGCAGTGGGCGACCCCCGACAGTCACACCCGGTCGGCGCCTCGGGCCTTTGGCCGATGCTCGAGCAGACCGCGATCGACCACGACGCTCATGTTCAGCTCACCCACAACGTTCGCGCTCGAGATCACGAAGACCGCCGCGACCAAGCCCTATTTCGCGCCGGCGAGCATCAGCAAGCACTACGCGGCTATCACTCGCGTCGCCGGGTCACCTTCGCGGTCGACCAGCGCCACGCAGAAGACCGCGCGCTCGAAGCGGCACACGCCGACCAGCAGGACGGCAAGCGGGTCCTGGTGGTCGCGCAGACTTCAAACGAGCATCTCGACGAGCTAAACGCCCGCGCCCAAGCCATCCGCCACCAACACCACGAGCTCGGGGACCACTCGCTGCGGGTGACCGGACGCCCCTACCGGCTGCACGCCGGCGACCAGGTTCAGATCCGCCGCTCCATCAACCACCCCGAGTCCGGGCAGCTGCGCAACGGCACCACCGGCCAGGTCACCGACATCGCCCCCGGCCGCGAACTGCTCAAGCTCCGCACAGTCGACGGCCGGGAGCTGATTCTCGACCGCGACCAGGTCGACCGCGCCGATGTCCGCCTGTCCTACGTCCAGCACCCGTTCCCCGCCCAAGGACAGACGACCGACACCACCCACCTGATCGTCTCAGAGCACGCCACCCGCGAGGGCTGCTACGTAGCGCTCACCCGCGCTCGCCACCGCACCCGAATCCATGCCAGCCGTCAGCTGCTCGACCCCGAAGACGAGCAAGAACGCCTGCCAGCGCTCGCCGCACACATGGGGCGCTCAGAACCGGACGTCCCATCGATCAGCACGCCGCTCGCGCACGAGACCGAGATCCTCAACACGCACGCGCGCGAGCTAGAACCCGACGCCCCAGCCCTCGACCGCAACCGGCTTGACCGATCGCCGGCGCGCGACACCGAGACCCTCGACCACGATCGCAACGCCATCCGCGATCGTCCGCGCGCGATCGAGCCGCGACACCTGACCGCCGTGCTCGGACCGCGCCCGGACGCCACCAACCCCGGCCATGCTGCCTGGCAGCACGCCGCCGACGCGATCGGCCAATACCGAACCAGCCACAACATCCCCGCCGACGAGCAACTACTGCTCGGACCCGAACCCGCCGCCGGCGCCTTCCAACAACGCCACGACCGCCGCCAAGCCGCCGACATCGTGCTCCACTCGCTGAACAAGCTCGACCCGCCAGGCTTCCAACGCGACCCGCTCGCCAGACCCGCGATCGACGCACACGTCGCCGATCCGACCGAGCTCGCCCGCGACCCCCGAGCAGGTGACCGCACCAACGGCTGGGAAATGTGAAACGAGGCCGTCACACAAGTTCCCTCGGGCGCGGATCGAAACGGTCAGAACTCGCGCGCTGCGGGCGGCCCGAAGTTCCTCGTCGGCGACGGGCAAGAAGCACTACGGCGACCCGCACGATCATCGCTGGTCGCGGCCGCGACGCTGTTCCTTTTACGCCTAAAGCGGTCATGTCGGCGCGGCTACTGCTTCGGCCCGGAGGAGCAGGCGTGTCGCCGGCGACCGGTGCACGATTGCCTGTGGGCGATTGCGGAGGTACTCCCGGCCACCGAGCTGGCCGGCCAGCGCCCATGCAACAGCGCCCGGTGCGGGGTGACTTTCAGGTGCCTGCGCTTTCGTGGAAGCGGGCCTGCGCCACGAGGCGCCATATGACCGGGCGGGGTGAGAGACCTCGCTCCCGGCCGCCGTAACGGTCGGGAGAAGCTGAGGGCGATCTCGGTGGCCTGAGCACGGCGGCCTGAGCAGAAGTCCGGCTCGACTAACGCAGTCCGGCTACCAGGTGCAGAGCGCTCACAGCGGGCCGATCGCGCTGCCGCTGACGCACGCCGCCACGGGCCTGCTCCGGCTCGCGGGCCACCACAAGCTGGCGGTCACCGCGACCGCGACCGTAACCGGCGGACACGATGCTCAGCGCGCGATCACCCTCCAGCTCGCGCGCCGGCGACGGTGAATCATCGTGCGCGACCGCAGCGACCCCACCGAGGAGTTCACGATGACACTCACGGCCAATAGCGCCCGCGCACGCACCCTGATCCCGCAATGGTCAGCCGCGACCAGTTCAAGCGGATCTCGGCCAGACTCGTCGACGCCCGGTTGCGCCGCCGCCCCCACGGACTCAGTCCTGATCCGCTACCAGAGCGCCGGGCTCGCGTCGGCATCCAGGCACCTCTCGGCGCCGATGCCGGCGTTCCCGTGCCCCCTAAACCTGACCTCAGTACCCTGCCGCGGCCGATTCTGCTCGCTTCTGGTTGTCGCCCGACCGGCTACGGGCAACCGACTGCTGCTCTGGTCACCGGCCGCGCCGAAGCAGAAGTCCCCGGACCGTCGCGGCTTGAGCAACGACGCCAGCCGGTGGTGCGGCGTGTAAGGAGGAGCGAGGATCGCCCTCGCGTCATCAACTCGTGTCGCAGGACGTCCGCGTCTCAGATCCCGTGGCAAGCTGCCCGCCGGTGCCATGAACGAGCGCTTAGCCCGAGTTTGCCCTTGTAGTGCCTCGGCGCCCGCTCCTTCTCGTAGCGCACGTCGATTCGGCGCGTCGGAATCGAGGATCACCCGGCCCCGGCGCCACCCCAGCCGCCCGCGCCGCCGCTCTCGCCGCTCGAAATCCGGCCAGCTCGGCCTCACCGGTCGAGAGCATCACCCGCCAAGCCGTCGACACCGACGGACATCCGCCGAACAACAACACCTAGCCCGCGAGCGCGGCGAGGTCCGAAACGCACCGCCTCCATCGGCGAGCGTGACCGCCAAATCGCAGAAGACCCGCTTCCCCCGGCTCATGCCCCCGTGCCGCGCGCTAGTGCCCGCCAGCGCCGTCGCACAGCCCACGCGCGAGCCCGACGCGAGCGGCGACCGGCGTCGGCAGTCCCCGCCCGCGCCGACAACCCCGCGCCGTCCGCTCTCACATCTACCGTTCTGGCACTTCAAGGTCCATCACCTTCAAGCTGAGCCTCCTGAGTCGCGGGGATCAACGACCCGACATCCCGATCCTTCCTGCTCAGGCAGACGTTTCGGTCCTCCCCCCGCGACCGCCACACGCTACCGACGAATCGAGGTTTAGGTCGGCGGAAAGGAGTCGAGCGAATCGTGCGGGATCATTCCCGCTCGCTGCATCGCGCTGCGCATCTCTTCGCCATCGACTTCCGCCACCTGGGGCCGGCGGTCGCCCTGCTTGGGGAGGCCGATCTCGCGGAAGAAGGCCTCGGTTCCAGCCGGGGACACGACTCCGTACCCGCGCGTCGGAACATCGGTGGCGTTGGTGAACGCGTGCGGCGTCCCCCGCGGAAAGAACGCGACCTCACCCGGCCCGACGCGTGTGGTGACCCCTCCGATTGTGACAGTAACCGTCCCTTCGATCTGAACCAGGGTCTCGTCCTCGCGCGTATGAGTGTGGAGTGGAGCTCCGCCTCCGGGATCGGTTCGGACCTCCAACAGCATGAAGGCGCCCCCGGTCACCGTGCCGTCGACTTTGATGTCGATGATCTGGCCGCCCGGGACCCACAGCGCCTCACATTCCCCCCGCTGGACGATCCCCTTGTGCGAGTGGTCAGTCACAGAAGGCACCTCCTCTTAGTTACCGGGGCGCCTCCACTGAGCCGCCTAGATCGAAGTACTCGCGCCACGAGGCGATCTTGCCCTCGACGAGGTCGACGATGATCGCGTCTGGGGTGCGGCCACGGGCTCCATCGCTGCGGCGCGTGACCTCCCAATCCCATTCGATCGCCACCTTCCCGCCGTCAGGAGAGGCAAACACGTTCTTGACCGTCACCGACAGGTCGGCGTAGTACTTGTGAAAGCTGCTGATCTCGGCTTCGAGCGCGTGCGCCGGCACCCTGCCTGCGGGTGAGGTGAGCTCGCCGTCAGCGCGCCAGTCGCCCGCCGCCACAGCGAAATCGCCCTCTTCCCAGGCGCGCGCTTGGCGGTCGACGAGGTCCAGGATCGGCTGCGGTGCCCGGGTGCTCATGCCTTGACTGTTCGCCGGCGGCGCAGCCGGGCCGTGGACGCCGTCGGCTCTTCCCGTGCCGCGTAATACCACGGCAGGGTGATTCGTTCCGCCGCGGCTACGATCGTGAACAGGGCGATCCCGATCAGCGAGAGCACCACGATCACCGCGAACATGTCGGCCGTGGATAACTCGTTGTTGTAGACCAGGATCTGGTAACCGAGGCCCGAGTTGGCCCCGACCCACTCCCCGAAGACGGCTCCCAGCACCGAGAAGGCGGCGGCCACCTTCATGCCCGAGAAGACAAAGGGCAGCGCGGCCGGCCAGCGGGCGATCCGGAACCTCTGCTTCCGAGAGGCGCCCAGGGTACGCAACAGGTTGATCAGCTCGGGATCGACGGCACGCAGGCCGTCGATCGTGTTCACGGCGATCGGAAAGAAGCAGACCAGCGTCACGACCATCAGCTTGGGGCGGATGTCAAACCCCGTCCAGAGGACGAAAATGGGAGCCACAGCTGGGATCGGCACCATCTGCGAGACCACCAGCCAGGGATACAGCGCCCGCTCGGCCAGACGCGAGCTGTAGACCAGAACGGCGAGCCCCAACCCGAGCAGCACCGCCAGCAGGTACCCGAGCACGATCTCCTCGATCGTCGTGAGTGCGCCTGAGGCCAGCGTGGCCCGGTCGCCCCACAGCGCTGAAGCCACCTTGGTGGGCGCAGGCAATACGAGCTCCCGCACGCCGGTGACGAGGACGTAGACCTCCCACGCGCCGATGACGATGACCGCGAACAGCAGCGGTGCGAGCACGCGAACGGCGCCGCCGGGCAAGCGACGGCGACCGCGCAACCCCGCCCCGCGGGGGGTCCCGCGCGCCGGCAGGGTCTCGGTGGTGCTCACGTCGGCACTCCGTCGGTGGCCGCGGCCGCACCGAGCAGCGGGTCCAAGAGCCGCCGCTTGAGCGCCACGAAGGTGTCTTCCATGGGGTCGCGCGGCCGGGGCAGATCGATCTCGACGTCTAGGATCACTCGCCCGGGGCGGCCGGAGAGCACGTAGACCCGGTCTGACAGGAACACGGCCTCCTCGACATCGTGGGTGACGAACAGCACGGTCTTTCGGTCGCTCTCCCAGATGCGCAGTAGCCACGCCTGCATCGTCTGGCGGGTCAACGCATCCAGGGCGCCGAACGGCTCGTCGAGGAGCATTACCTCGCGATCGGCCAGGAAGGTACGCAGCAGGGCCGCCCGCTGGCGCATGCCGCCGGACAGGCTCGACGGCCAGGTGTCATCAAACCCAGTGAGGCCGAAGCGCGGGAAATCCTGCAGGGCTCGCTCACGCGCCCGCCTGCGCCCCACGCCAGCCAGCTGAAGGCCCAGAGTGACGTTGTCCAGCACCGACCGCCAGGGCATGAGCAGGTCCTTCTGGGGCATATAGCCGAGGACCCCGAGCAGCTTCTCCGCTGGCCGCTCGTCCAGCAGCACCTGTCCGGAAGTGGGCTGGATCAGGCCCGCCAAGATGTTGAACAGGGTTGACTTCCCGCATCCCGACGGCCCCACGATGGAAACGAACTCCCCCTGCCCGACCCGCAGGTCGATGCCATCCAGTGCAGCTACACCGGAGTCCTCGCCGCCTGTCCCGTCGCTGTAAACCTTGGACAGGCCCTCGGTGCGGAGCTTGACCTTGGGCAAGGACTGGTGCTAGGGGCCGCTGCTGGAGTTGAACCGATTCGTCGCCGCCGTGTTTGCCGGGACCGGTTTCGTGAGCAGTCCGTTCTTGACCAGATAGGCGGACAGTCGATCGAGGTCGCCTAGGTTGACGTCGCCGTACTGCGAGGCGCTGCCCTTAAAGAGCGGCAGCACCGCCTGCAAAGCGGCCTGCGTCGGCGCCGCCTTGACCGTTGGGTTCAGGCTCAGGAATGCCGCCAGCGCCTCCTTCGGATGCGCGATGGTGTCCTCGTAGCCCTGCCGGGTGGCGGTCACGAACTCCTGGATCAGCTTGGGGTCGCTGGCTATCTTCGCGCGGGTGGCGTAGAAGAGCAAGCTCGGGTAGTTCGGCCCGCCGAACTGGTTGATTCGCATGAAGTGGACCGGCACGCCACTCTCGACCTGGGCCTGGATCCCGTCTGTGAGGTACCCGGTGAAAGCGTCGATCTTGCCCGCAACGAGATCCTTCGCGAAGTCGAATCCGGTCGTGATCAGCTTGATGCTGCTCGGGTCGCCGCCCGCTGACTTCATCATCGTGTCCAGGAACGCCTTGTCGGAAGGTGAGCCGGGGGTGGCCACGTTTTTTCCATCAAGCTGCTTCGGGGACACGATGCCGGACTTCTGGAGGACACCGATCCCGGCCAGCGGCTGCTGGAGCGTGGCGAGTACGCCCTCGTAGGGCAGCCCCTTGTTGATGAACGTCAGCAGATCCACGGCGTCGGCCAGTCCTATGTCGGCTTTGCCCTGACCGACGAGGCTGGCGTACTGGGCGGGGGAAGGCCCGGCGATGATCGACAGATCGATGTGGTTCTTGCGGTAGTAACCGTTCTTGATCGCGTCGTAGACGCCAATGTGGTACGCGCTGGGCACGAAGTCGAGCATCAGGGTCAAGTGCTGGGTGCCTGCCGTCTTGCCGCCCGCGGACGCCGATGACGAAGATGACGAACTCCCGCACCCGCTGATCACGAGGGCAATGACCGCTGCGATGACCGCAATCGCGCGAGCCGAACGGGGCATGCTGCTTCCCAATCCGCGACGCAGACCTGTACGCAGAAAAGAGCGATCTGGATCCACTCCGCGACCTTACCATCTCCTCTGACCGAGGAAAAGGGGAGATCGTGTGCCGCGGAGGCGACACGCTAGGTGGCGACCGGACCGACCGACAGGCGCCATCAGTGCGCTGCCTGTAGGTCCTCGAACCGGCGCAGGACCAGTTTGCCGGCTCGACGCACGTGGGCCACCATCGCCGCGCGCGCGGCGGCCGGATCGCGAAGCTCGATCGCCCGCAGCACAGGTCCCAGTCGAGAGGCCCCCGGACATGATGAGCTCTTGCAGGTGGTCGATCAGCCCCTCGACGCCGACCGGTCTCGCGGCGCAGCCGCTGGCCTGGAGGACGTGTGGCTGAGAGACGCCTGAATCACGGTCGTATCCAAGCACACCTAGGTGTTATCCAAAGTGGCCAGCGATGACCGCGAGGTGCCATCAGCGAAAGCTCTGTACTGCGTGTCACGGCGCGCTTGGCTGATTGGATCCAGTAATGCCGGTAGCATCTCGGTTCGGCTTGATCATCGACGCTCACCAGCACATCGGCGACTGCCGCGTGTTCGACCTTGATGTCGCCGAGCAGGCGGTGTTAGACAGCATCGACACCAACCAGCTCGACCATGTCCTGGTGATGCCTTTTCCGGGCGCCCATGATGCGCCGGCGGTGCACGATCGCATTGCGACCCTGTCCACCGCCACGGCCGGGAAAGTACGGGGGATAGTCAATCTCAACCCGCATCAACCGGTGGCGGACTATGCCGCCGAGGCCGAGCGGTGCGTAATCGAGCTGAAGTTCGTGGCGCTGAAGCTCCACACGCTGGGTCACGCCGTTGATCCAGGATCGAAGGACGGGCTGATGGTCTTCGCCCAGGCGGCACGGCTCGGGGTGCCTCTGGTTGTCCACACGGGCGGCGCCGGCGAGCCGTTCGCCAGCCCGACCAGGATCCTTGATCCGGCGCGGGCATGGCCGCAGGTCTCGGTGGTGATGGCCCACGCCGGGATGGGGGTAGCCACGCACGCGGCGGCGGTTGTAGCGCGGTTGTGCCCCAACGTCTTTCTCGAGACTTCGTGGTGCGGCGTTCTGGATACTGCGCAGCTGGTGCGAAGCGTGGGAGCCGACAGGATGATGCTCGGCTCCGACGCCGCCGAGAACGTGGGCGTCGAGATTGCCAAGCACCGCGCCATCGGCCTTCGCGCGAGCGAGCTTCAACAGTGTCTCGGCGAGACCGCGGCCCGGGTGTTCGGCCTGTGAGGATCCGAGCGCGCGTCGTGATCGTCGCGGCCGGCGCTCCGGTCCGCCGCGATGCTCTGGTGGAATTCGGCGGCGACACTGTGGTGCGTGTCCGGGACGCCACGACGGCCGATCCGGGCCCGGTGCACGACGTTCTCCTGCCGGGCATGATCGACGCGCACTCCCACGCGCGCGGAATGCCGCTTGTTCGTCAGGGGATAGATGGTGGCCCGCTCGAACGCTTTCTGCTGCAACTGCGGGCATTGACGCCGTTGGACCATGGTGACGACGCACTCGTGGCCGCCGCCGACGCCGTGCGCGGGGGAATCACCTCGATGCAGGTGATTCACCACAGCTTCGCTGGCCCGCACACCTATGCTGCTCAAGCACGAGGAGTCGTTGACGGCTGCGCGGCAGCGGGGATCCGTGCCTTCGTCTCGCTCGCTGTCACCGATCAGGACGAGTATGCCCCCGCCCTGGACGGCCGCGCCATGGCGGGAGTCCCCCAGCCAGAGCGAGGGCTTGACGCACGTAGCTTCGCTGAAATCGCGGCCGGGCTGAGGGTTCGACGGGGCCTGGCTCAGATCGACGCCCTGGGGCCCGTGGCGCCGCAGTGGTGCAGTGACGGGATGCTCGCGACCATCGCTGCCAGCCGCGCCGGCGGGCGGATGCACAGCCATCTGCTGGAGAGTGCCCGACAGCGATCGGCACCGGGCACTGACCCCGTGTCGCGGCTGCACGCTGCCGGACTCCTCGACCACGGTAGTTCGCTGGCACACGGCGTGTGGCTCGACGATGCCCAGATCGAGCGGCTTGCCGCCGCCGGCGCCGTCATCGTGCACTGTCCGGGCTCCAATCGCCGGCTCGGCGTCGGGACCTGCCCCGTGCGTCGGCTGCTCGACGCGGGGGTGGCGGTAGCGCTCGGCCTTGACTCCAACGGTGCCGCCGTGCAGCCGGACATGTTCGCGGAGATGCGAGCCGCGCTGCGGACTGCCGAGGATGCCGAAGCCCCCCTAACGGCAGCCGAGGCCTTGATGATGGCGACGGCCGGCGGCGCCCGGGCGCTCGCTCGGCCCGAGCTGGGAACGCTCACTCCGGGCAGCGCCGCCGACGCCGTGGCGTTGGAATTGCCTGCGGCGGTGGCGGCAGCGGACCCAGTCGAGGAGGTCGTGCGTGGCGCTGACGCGGGGGCCGTCGTTCGCCGGTGGGTGGCCGGGCGCGCGACGAGCCCATCTGCGGCGGCGACTCTCGCTCGGGCGCGCTGCGAAACGGCGATCGAACGGGACGCCGGCGCGCGGGCGCAACGACTGTCGGCAGCGTGCCATGCCTGGTCCGCGGTCGATAAGGCGTGGCGGACGGTGGAGCGTCGGGCCGAACTGGTGCCCCGGGAATCATGACCCGCGCAGAGGGCAGCAACGGTGGTCCGTCAGTGGCCGAGCAACTTGCCGGCCAGATCTCCGACGCGATCATGGTCGGGGAATATCCACTGGGGACGTGGCTGCGCCAGGAGCAGTTGGCTCAACGCTTCGGCGTCAGCCGACAGCCCATACGAGAGGCGCTGCGACGGCTGGAGGTCGTGGGGATGATCGAAGCCCGGCCGCGCCGGGGGATGCGCGTCAACGGGCCCGACCCGACCTACATCCGCGACGGCTATCTGATTCGTGCCGAGCTGGAGGGACTCGCTGCCCGGCTGGCCGCCACCCATCGCGACGCGGCTCAACTCGATGAGCTCAGGCAGGTGCTGAGCTCGTTTCGATCGGCCCTGCGGGAGGCTTTTGCCAGCGGCACCCGGGAGGACGCTCGCGCCACTTGGGTGCGCGACCACAACCGCTTTCACGAGTTGATCCACGAAGCCGCGGGGATCGAGCGCCTGGCGCAGCTCATCGGCGCGCTGAACACGTCGCTTCCGCGCAACCTGAGCATAGATGCCTTGCGAGCCAGCGATGCGCTGGATGAGAATGTCCGCCAGCACGATCTGATCCTGACCGCGGTCGAGCTGCAATCCGCGGACGTCGCGGAAGCGGCGATGAAGGAGCACGTTCGCCGCAGCGGCGAACTAATCGCGGCCTGGTTTGCTGATGAGCAGCACACGCTGGCCGGGGGCTGACGCGGCGCTCGCAGTTAATTGACCGTGCCGGTCGGCGCCAGCGGAGGCCGCCCCCTGGGCCTCGCCTCAGCGCCAGGAGCGCGCCCCAGCGGCGCTCAGGCATCCGATAGGACACCGGGAAGCCGTCTCAGCACTCGCCGGGCGAGGTCGACCTCGGCCAACAACACGTGCTCGTCCGCGACGTGGGCCTGGGCCGCGCGTCCCGGCCCCCAGACGGTGCACGAGCGACTGCCGGTCAGGGCCGCCACCATCGATGCGTCGGTGTAGGCCTCATGACCGTCCTCGCCGCCGTGCTCGAGCCCCTCCCCTGTCTCGGCGTGCCACGCGGCGCGCAGGCCGCGGACCAGCGGGGAGCCAGCATCGGCAACCACCGGCGGACGCGCCACTCCCAGCGGCCTGACGGTGAAGTCGGCGCCGGGGTGGGCGGCGCACACCTCGCGCGCCACCTCGCTGACGAGTTGCTCGGCGTCGTGCGGAGTGACCGGTGGAACCACTCGCACGTCCAGCGTCACGACGCACGCCGCTGGGACCACGTTGGCCGCCACCCCGCCTCGGAGGCCGCTACAGGTGACACGGGGCGGTCCCAGCAACTCGTGCGCGTCACTCAGCCGGGGAATGCGTCGCTTCACCTCGACGGCGAGCTCGGCGGCAAGATGATTGGCGTCGATGCCGTCCACGTGCGCGCGTCCGGCATGCGCCATCCGTCCCCTGACCTCCACCTCGAGCCAGCGCAGACCCACCTGGGCCAGACGCAGCCGCAGGCCGGTGGGCTCGAGCGCCAAGACTTGATCCCCAGGAGCGATGACACCTTCTGCCACCAACGTGTGTATGCCCGTCATATCCGGGCCCTCCTCATCGGCGGTGGCGCACAGGACCACGTCACCCGGTGGCGCTGGCCCCGCCGCGAGCGACTCCAAGAGGTCGATGGCGACCGCCAACCCGGCCTTCATGTCGGCCGACCCCCGACCCCACACAGCGCCATCGCGGACCGTGCCGCCGAGCGGATCGACCGTCCACGGCTCGCCCACCGGAACGGTGTCCATGTGGCCGAGCAGGACCAGGCGGGGGGCGAGACCGTCCCCAGCGATCGCGGCCACCAGGTTGGGTCGCCCTTCGCCAGTGGGATGCCAATGCACTGCGATGCCAGCGGTGCGGAGTCGCCGGGCCACCCATTCTGCGCATCGTCCCTCCAACGCGCCCGGATTCTGCGAATCGATCTGCACTAGCGCGACCAGATCCTCGACGATGCTCACACCGCCCCCAGTCCTGCGGTGACGTCGATCGACGCCCCGGTGATTGCCGAGGCTCCCGCGGAGGCCAACCACACCGCCGTCTCGGCCACCTCGCGTGGACTGACGAGGCGTCTCAGTGCCGCCGTCGCGCTCATCCGCTCCAGTTCTTCTGCAGCCGTGGTGCCGTGCCGTTGTGCCTGGGCGCGGGCGACCTGCGCCAACATTGGCGTGTCGACCTCGCCGGGGCAGATGGTATTGACCCGGACACCGTGCGCGCCGACTTCACCGGCAAACGACTCGACGACGCCGCGCAGCGCGAACTTGGAGGCGCAGTAGGCGGCGGCGCCGGCCTCGCCACGCCGGCCCGCGATCGAGCTGATAAAGCTCATCGAGCCCGCGCCGGCCCGCACCATCTCGGCGCCGAAGGCGGAGGCGACGTGCAGCGCTCCGTCGAGGTTGACGGACATGATCCGGCGGTACGCGCTCCAGTCGAACTCCAGGACCTCGAAGGTCGCCACTACGCCAGCGGCAAAGCACAGCGAGCTGATCCCGTCGCGTCCGGCCAAGACGGCCGCGGCGCGTACGTCGGCCAGATCGCGCACGTCCAGCGCGGCGGCGTGATGCCCGCTACCCCTGAGGCCGTCAACCACCCGCTGAGCACCCTCTGGATCGACGTCCAGACCCAGGATCGTGGCCCCGGCGGCGACATAGGCCTCGCACACAGCGGCGCCTATCGCGCCGAGCCCGACCACGACGGCCCGATGCTCGCCTTCCAAGCGGATGGTCATCAAAGCAGGCGTTCCACCGCGCGGCGGATCGACGCCGCTGACGGCACCACCGCCTCCTCGAGCGCGCGGGCGGCCGGTATCGGTACATCGGGCACAGCGTGGCGACCGAACGCCGTCATGCCTCCCGGACCTAGGCGCTCGAACACGCGGGTGATCAACTCGCCGGTCAGTCCGAACCCGGCGTAGTCCTCGTCGACGACCAGCAGCCGTCCCGTACGCTGCACCGAACTGACCACCAGATCAACGTCGAGCGGCACGAGCGAGCGCAGATCGAGAACCTCGGCCGACACTCCTGTTTCGGCTAGGACATCGGCCGCCTCCAGCGCATGGGTCACCGACAGCCCAAGCGTGGCGATCGTCACGTCGGTGCCCTCGCGCACGAGCTTCGCCTGCCCCAACGGCTCCTCGTAGCGCTGGTCGGGGACCTCGGCGCCATGGCGGAAATCGGCCGGCCGGCGCACCAGCAGCGCCTTGTGTTCGATGAACACCACTGGATCCGGGCAGGCGATGCTGGCCGCCATCAGTCCCTTGTAGTCGTAAGGGCAGGAGGGCACGACCACCCGTAAACCCGGCAGATGGGCAAACAGGCCCCAGAGGCACTGCGAGTGCTGGGCCGCCGAGCCGAAGATGCCCCCGGCGGTCTTGAACACGATCGGCATCGTCACCCGGCCGCCGGACATGTAGTGGTTCTTGGCGGCATGGTTATAGACCTGCTCGAGGCACACGCCGATGAAGTCCACGAACATGATCTCGACGATGGGCCGGTAACCGTCCAGAGCAAGGCCGATCGCCATCCCGGTGAACGACATCTCGGCGATCGGCGTGTCACGCACGCGATCACGGCCATAGCGTCGCTGCAGGATCCGGGTGGCGCCGAACACTCCGCCCATGTGCCCCACGTCCTCACCGAGCACCAGAACGCGCTCGTCAGCCTTCATCTCGTGCGCGATTGCCTCGGCGACAAAGGCCGCGGTGGGGCGGTCTCGGATCGTCGGCGCGATACTCATACAGTCGCCTCGGCGGCGGCGAACACGTGCCGCCGGGCCGCCGCGGGGTCGGGCGGCTCGTCGCTGCGAACCGCGGCCAGCAGATCTGCCATCTCGACGGCGGCGGCCGCGTCCACGGCGTCGAGCTCCTCGGCCGAGAACCCGTCGCCGATCAGCCGGCTGCGGGTGAGCGCCAGCGGATCACGCGCTTCGAGGCCCTCAGTGCTTCGGTACATCTGGGCGTCGCCCTCGTAGTGACCTTGAAACCGAGCGCACCGCGCCTCCAGCACCGATGGCGCAGGATGCGCCCGCGCCGAAGCCACGAGCCGGGCAAACGCCTCGCTGACCGCCTCCGGGTCGGTCCCATCGACGGTCACGCCGACCGCGCCGTAGGCGCTGGCTCGGTCAGCCAGGGTGTCGGTGGCGGCCACCGCATCGGGCTCCACGCTGATCGCCAGGCCATTGTTCTCGATCACGATGATCAACGGCAGATCCCAAGCGGCGGCCATGTTCATGCACTCGTGGAAGGTGCCGTGGTTGGCCCCGCCGTCGCCGGTGACGGCCACCGCCACCGTGTGCGCCGACTGCAGTCGCGCGGCATAGGCGTGCCCGAGTGCGACCGGCATCGACGCGCCCACGATGCCGCTTGCCGAGAACCGCCGCGACGGATCGAACGGATGCATGTGTCCGCCGAACCCGCCGCAGAGGCCGGTGCGCCGCTCAAAGATCTCGGCCAGCAGCGCGCGCGGCTCCACCCCTTTGATCAGCGCGTGGCCGTGGTTGCGATGAGTGCTGACGAGGGCGTCGTCGTCGCGCAACCAACCGGCCATGCCGGCGGGGATCGCCTCCTGGCCGATCCCGGTGTGCAGCTCGCCGTGGATCTCCCGCGTCGGCACCCCTTCAAGGCAGGCCCGCTCAAAGGCGCGAATGCGAACCATCCAGACAAAGCGCTCAAGCGGGGTCAGCTGGTTCACCGTCAACCTCCTCCAGTTCGATAACGCTGCCGCCCGGCTCGCGCAGATAGACCGATCGTCCGTCGGGGTAGGCAACCACCTCGCCCACCGGCTGGGCACCGCAGCTCCCTGCCCGCCTCACGGCAGCATCGAACTCAGTCACACCCAGGCAGATGTGGCCGTGACCGACACGCAGCGGCGGCGGCGTCCTCGTGGCCCGGCGGGATCTGGTCGAAGTGGATCAGCTCCACCAGCGGGCCGGGCGTGGGCAGACGCAGCTGCGCCAGGTCACAGGTGAGTCCGGCGACACCGGTGGTGCGGCGGATCAAATCGGTCATGCCACGCTCGTACAAGACGACCCGCGCCCCGAACGCCTCGCCGTAGAAGACCACCGACCGGTCCAGATCGGCGACCGCCAACGAGGCGTGCAGCAGGCGACACCACGCGGGACCTTCAGTGCTCATCCCCCACCTCAAAGGCGATCCGGCGGCCCACCCAACCGGTCAGCGAGAAGACGAGCAGGGCAAGGACCGCGGCCACGATCACTCCCGCCCACATCAGCGGGACGTCGAAGTTGGTGCCGGCCTGCAGGATCAAGTAGCCCAGACCGGTACCGGTGGTCACCCACTCGGCCACCATCGCCGCCAGGATGCAGGTGGCGGCACCAATCTGCAGGCCTGAGAAGACGTACGGCAGCGCAGTCGGCAGCCGCAGCCGCCAGAGCACCTCAACGCGGGAGGCGTTGGCGATCGCCAGCAACTCGAGGGCTTCGGGCGGCACTGACCTCAAGCCCAGGACCCCGTTGACCATTGTCGGGAAGAAGATGATGATGCTGGCGATCGTCACGATCGTTACCGTCCCGTAGCCGAGCAGCAGCGTCAGCAGCGGGGCGATAGCGATGATCGGAAACGTTCGCACCACGAGTGCGACCGGCACCAGAAGACGCGCTGCCACCGGCGAGGAGGCGATGACGATGGCGGCGGCGACGGCGGCTAGGCTGCCGAGCAGGAACCCGCCGATCGCGCCCTCTAGGGTGCTGAGGGCGGCACTGAGCAACTGGTTGCGCTGAGCCCACCCTTCGCGCACGACATCCAGCGGCGCGGGCATCTCCTGACTGGGAACTGCGGCTCCATACTTGATCGCCACCCACAGGGCGACGAGCACGGCCAGCAGCGCGACTCCCGGGAGCGCCGAGCGCAGGCGTCGACGACCCACCAGCCACCCCCGGCTCGTGCTTGGCATAGAGGCAGACGTGGCCATCGTTTCAGCGACTGAGGTTGATCGGCTGCAGGGACGGGTGCCAGGGGAACAGCCGCCGTCCACTGAACGTAAACAGCAGCCATACAGCCAGCGACAGCAAGCTTGCCACGATCAGCCCACCGTAGAGCTCGGCGATGGCGTAGTTCTGGGTGGCAGTGAGCAACAGGATGCCAAGCCCCCGATCGGCGCCGACCCACTCCGCCAGCATCGCGCCGAGGATGGCCGCGGGCGCCGCGATGGTGCAACCGGCAAACAGCATCGGCAGTGCGTAGGGCAGCTCCACGTAGCGAAACGTCTGCCAGCCTGACGCGCCGCCGATGCGCATCAGCTCCAGCGCCTGAGCCTCGGTCGTGCGCAGCGCCTGACTCAGGTTGATGAGGATCGGAAAGAAGGCCGCCAGTGCCGCGATGACAACCTTGGTGGTCAGACCCGAGCCCGTCCACAGCACCAGCACGGGAGCTAGCGCGATCAGCGGGAGCGCGTAGAGGGCGATCGCCAAGCGCTGCAGGCTCCTGGCAAGGGGACGGTAGCGCTCGCCGATCAGCGCCACTCCAACCGCCAGCGCGGTCGCCACAACAAACCCGAGCGCCGCCTCCTGAAGGGTCGCTGACGCGTTGGTCAGGTAAGCGCTGCGAAACGTCCACAGTGTCGACGCGACCTGTTTCGGAGTGGGCCACAGCGTGCCCGGGTGCTGCTGCAGCGCCGCAATCAGCCACCAAGCGCCGAGCAGCACCAGCCATACCGTCAGCCCCGCGAGCGTCGTCCCGACCCTCCGGCTCATGCGCCGCTCCCCGCGTCACTGAGCAGCAGTCCGGTCAGCTGCGCCGACAGGGCGAAGAACCGCTCCTCCTGGAGCAGATCGAGGCGGCGAGGCCGGGGCAGGTCGATCGCCACCTCCGTCATGATCCGCCCCGGACGGGTGCTCATGACAAGCACCCGGTCAGACAGGAAGACGGCCTCGCCGACGTTGTGGGTGACCAGCAGCGCGCTGGTTCGTCCCTGCGCCCAGATTCGCAGCAGCTCCATGTTCATCCGCTGGCGAGTGATCTCGTCCAGTGCTCCGAACGGCTCATCGAGCAGCAAAATCTCTGGATCCAGGGCTAGGGCTCGGGCGATACCAACGCGGCGCTGCATCCCTCCGGACAGTTTGGCGGGGTGGGTATCGGCGAAGTCGCTCAGCCCCACTAGTTCCAGCAGCTCACGCCCGCGCTGACGACGCTCGGCGGCCGACCCACGGTGAGCCACCTCCAACAGCAGGGTCACATTGGCCAGCGCCGTGCGCCAGGGCAGGAGCGTGGGCTCCTGAAAGACGAATCCGAGCTCGCAGCGAGCCCGAGCCTGAGCAGGGGTCTCTCCGCCGATCGCGATCGTCCCTGATGAGGGCTCGGTCAGCCCGGCGAGAAGCCGCAGCAGTGTCGATTTACCGCACCCGGACGGGCCGATCAGCGAGAGAAACTCACCCTGGCGCAGTTCTAGCCATATCTCCTCGAGCGCCACGAGCTCCCGATCGGGAAGTCGAAAGCGCTTGGAGACACCGCGAACTGAGGCCGCGCTCTGTCCCGTTGGCGCGCCCGACGCAGCGGATCGGGCGTGGGGGGCCGTGGTCATGAGTCGATGAGGCCCAACAGACGGGCCAGGTTGTCGCCCTCGATCTTCCGTCGGTCACCCTCCTCTGGAACAGCTCGTGCCACCTTCGCCCGCTCCAGGTCGAAGTCAGAGCCAGGCCAATCGGTGCCCATGACGATCTTGTCAGCGCCGAGCCTCCGGTAAGCCGTACGGACGTCGAGCAGCTGAGCGCTCGAGGTCTCCAGATAGACGTTGGAGGTACGCTCAGCCACGAGGATCGCCTCCATCAGGTTCCAGATCGTCCCCATGTGGGCGAGGAGGACAGCCACGGAGGGGAAGCCGCGCACGATCTCTTCGATCGACAAAGGCGCGCAGAACGGGTCGTCAAGGGCATTGACGAGCACAATGAGGTCGTGCGTAGCGCAGGCGTCAAAGACAGGGTCAAGTAGGCCGTGATCGCAGAAGTGGTACCCGTGCATCGTTGGGTGGAGCTTTATGCCGCGCAGGCCGGCGGAAGCACAGCGTCCGATCTCAGCTACGGCGTCTGACGCTCGTGGATTGACCTGGCCGAAGCCGATGAGCCGCTCGGGCCATTGGCGTTGGACCGAGACGATGTGGTCGTTGTCGATCGCCTGACCCAGTGAGCAGGCGATTGCCTTTTCAACGCCGGCAGTGTCCATAGCCGCCAGCATCCGATCGACCCCATACTCATCTCCGGACAGGTAATCGGAGGCTCCCGACTGCTGCCAGGTGTTGTTGTAGGCGTCGATCACCACAGCCGAACCTCAGAGGGACAGCGAGGTCTTGCTGCCGTAGACTTCGTCCAGCAGCTCGGTGGTCATCACGTCCGAGGCCTTGAGCGGCTTGGCGAGTGAGTGGGAGGCCTGCATCGCGTCTATTACCTCCTGCATGAGCGGATAGGTGATGCGCATGATCCCGCGCGGGTTGGCGATCAGAGGGACCTGAGCCACTGCCTGAGCGGTCTCGGCCGCGAGGCTGTCACCAGGCGCCGCGAACTTGTCCACGGTGAGCTTGCCCATCTGTGTCGGATGAGCATTCGAGTACTCCCAACCCTGGATCGTCGCTCGCAGGTTGCGCACAAGCAGGTCGCGCTGTTTGCTGAGGTTGTCGTGTGTAGTAATCAGCACGTTGCCGTAGCTCTTGAGCCCAAGGTCCCACGTAGGTGTGGTGATGAACTTGACGCCCTGTTGCTTGAGGACCTGACCCTGCTCGGTGGAGAAGCCGAAATACCCATCCACCTGATGAGTGGAGAACTGCGACGGGCTCGTAGCCACTGGTACAAAACTGACCGAGCCAGGATCGACGCCAACCTTCTGGAGCAGCGGGATGAGCAGCGGCCGAGTCGCAGGGGAGAGAGCGATCTTCTTCCCCTTGAAATCTTGGAGCGTTCGGATTGGCCTATCCGGGAAGCTGAATATGGAGTATGGCGAGCGCTGATAGATGGAGGCAAACATGACTAGAGGCTCCCCCTTTGCGATCGCCTGCAGCACCGTATTGTTGTCATCCTCGCCGACCATCGCGTGTCCGGCGCCGACCACGCTCGAGGCGATGATGTTCGGGCCCCCGGCGAGCAGGTTGAGGTTGATCTTCTCCTGCTTGTAGTAACCGTTGTTGATCGCGGCGTAGAATCCGGCCCACTGTGAGGTCTTCAGCCAGCCGAGCTGGTTGGTGACTGTCGTCAGCGATGACGAACTAGCTGAGCTTCCGCAGGCGGTGAGGACGCCGCCGCCGAGCACGGCTGCGGCGCCGGCGCCGGCGGCTTGCAGGGCCTGGCGTCGGGTGAGAGGTACGAGGTGCAGGGCGGGGGCGGGTGAGGTCATGGGCTCCTCCCGGAGGCCAGTGGGTGAGTGTCGGTCAGCGGCCGAGCGCGTAGCCGCTCCGGCGGGGGTCTGCTCCCGCCACCAGAACGCGGCGGGAGTTTGGAACGGCGGCGTCATATGCCAGAGACACGCCGCCGGCGTCGAACTCGTAGTCGGGCCAGCTGACGACGTCGTGCCCTCGACCGCGCAGTCCGTCGCTGACAGATTGGGGAAACCGCCCTTCCAGTGACACCCGCGCCGGTACCTCGCCGTGGGGATAGAACGAGTCCGGCCAGGCAAAGGCGGCAAACCGGGGAGCCTCGACGGCCTGCTGCGCGGTCATTCCGAACACGGCCACGTTGAGGAACGCCTGGAGCATCGCCTGCAGGATCACGTCACCGCCCGGGCAGCCAAACGCCATCACCTGGCGATCACTGCCGCTGGGCTGCAGGTCGCGCAGCGCGATCGCGGGCGCGGGAGTCATCCGGGGCCGCTTCCCTGGAGCCAGACACGCGGGGTGGGCGGGATCCAGTCGGCTCTGCACGCCGCGCGGGGAGATCATGAGCCCGAGCTCGGGGATGATCGGCGAACCGTCCAACGTGTCGGACGGCATCGCCGAGAACGCGTTTCCGGCGGCGTCAATGGTGCACAGGTAGGTCGTGTCCAGCCGTCCGTGACCGGCGCGTTGACTGCCTCCCAGTCCGGGGCCTGCGCGCGCGCGGTTGATCTGGTTCCAGCACTCCTGCGCATAGGCGGCCGACAACAGCCGGTCCAGCGGAACGTCGACAAAGCGTGGGTCGCCGTAATAGCGCTCCCGATCCAAAAACGCCAGCTTGATCGCCTCGGCCACGAAGTGGACGTACTCCAGGCTGTTGTGCCCGAGCTCCCGCACTGGCTCGGCGTCGATAATCGCCAGCGCCTGCAACAACGCCGGGCCCTGGCACCAGGTGGTCGGAGTCCAGATGTCCCAGTCGGCGAAGCGCCCTCGCACGCCCGGGGCGATCTCCGCCTCAAAGCCGGCCAGATCCTCGGCCGTCAGCCAACCGTCGTGCGCACCCGCAAACTGAGCGATCGTGTGCGCGATATCTCCCCGGTAGAAGGCGTCGTGAACGGCGTCGAGTCCCGTGTCGCGGTCGGGAGCGCCCGCCTCGGCATCGGCCAGGCGCTGGAGCGTACGACCGAGGGCTTCCTGGACGAGCCGCTCGCCCGGCCGAGGAGGGCGGCCGTTGGGCCAGTAGATCGCCCTCGAGCTAGGCCAGCCGGAGAAGCCCCTCCCCATGATCTCAAAACTCTGCGCCAGTCGCTCGTCAAGGATGAATCCTCCCCGTGCCAGCGCGATCGCCGGCGCGGCGCAGGCAGCAAAGCTCCAGGTGCCGAAGCGCTGCAGGGTCCGGATGAAGGCCGACGCCGCCGCTGGAACGACGCCCACCGGGGGTCCCAGCGGCATGTCGCCGCCAAATCGCGCCCGGAAAGCCTCCACCGTAGCCGTCTGACCCCACCAGCCAAGGCCGGCGATCGTGCTGGCGCATTCCTCGCCAGCCGCCCGGACGGTGATCGGCGCCACGCCGCCGAGGTTGCACATGTCAGGTTGAACGACGGTCGCGGCCAACGCTCCCGCGACGCCCGCGTCGATCGCGCTGCCGCCTCGACCAAACACCTCCATTGTCGCGCCGGCGACCAGGGGATGGCCCGCCGAAACTACGTAGCGCTCGCCGTACACGGTCGGGCGCAGCGACTCTGGAGGGGGATAGACCTCGGGTGTCGGCCGGCCCGAGCGCATCCCGCCCCCGCCGCCAGCGACGGTTCTGCCCGCGACGGCCGTACCCGAGCGGAGGCTCATCCCTGACACCTTATTGGATCCGGAACATGGTGTCCATCGCATTCGTAGCGAGTTGTCGACCCAATCCTATCGCTATAGTGGATCCCATAAAACCGCTAGTTGCTCAGATGGACGGCCATCCCATTGGCCGCGTGTTGCTGGGCTATGATGCGCGGGCGTGTCGATGATCTCGGCCGCTGATGGTGAGTGCCGCGATTTGGCGGCGGCTGTTTCAGGCGGCGTTTCAGAGCGGGTCGCCCTGCGAACGCCTAAGGGGAACGTCGTGCTGAGCTACCGTGCGCTCGCCGACGAGGTCACGCGGCTGGCCAGCCTGCTCGCCGGCGCGGAGGTGCGCCGGGGAGATCGAGTCGCAATCGTGGTGGCGCGCGGAATCGACTTTGTGCCACTTCTCCTAGCGGTGACCCGCATCGGCGCCTGCGCCGCGCCGCTTAATCCCGCCTACACCAGCGACGAGTACCGGTTCTATCTCGACGATCTGAACCCGAGGTTGTTGATCGTGGCCGAGGACGAAGGGACCGCAGTCCGCGACGCGGCCCGCGCGCTTGACGTGATCGTGTTGGGCCGTTCGCCAGCGGGCCTGAGCCTGCACCGCGGCAGCGAGGCGATCGCGCCGCGCAAGCCGCTGGAGCAGGCGACGAAAGAAGACATCGCGCTGCTGCTGCACACCAGCGGCACGACCAGTCGCCCGAAGCAAGTCCCATTGCTGCATCGCAATCTGATCGCGTCTGCACGCACCATCGCCGAGCACTATGAGCTTGGCTCGGCGGACATCTCGTTCGCCGCAATGCCACTTTTTCACGTCCACGGACTGGTCGCCTCGGTGCTGGGCCAGCTGACCGCCGGCGGAACCGCAATCGTCCCTGATGCGCTGAGCGCGCGGGACTTCTGGACGACGCTCGCTGGCGAAGCGGTGACCTGGTTCTCCGGCTCGCCGACGATCCTGGCGATGCTGCTCGACCGCCGGCCGGCCGCCGCCCGGGCGTCCGCGCTTCGATTCGTGCGCTCCTGCAGCGCGCCGCTTCCCAGCAACCTGGCCGATCGCTGTGAGCTGGAGCTGTCGGTGCCGGTTCTCCAGGCCTACGGGATGACCGAGGCCAGCCACCAAATCGCCTCCAACCCGCTGCCGCCCGGATCGCGCGACCACGGCTCGGTTGGCATCGCCACCGGAACTCAGGTCACCGCCCTGGCTCCTGCGGGCCACGAGCTGCCGCGCGGTACGGCCGGTGAGATCGCGGTCCGCGGCCCTGGGGTGATCGACGGCTACCTCAACAATCCTGAGGCGAACGCGGCCGCGTTCAGCGACGGCTGGTTTCGGACCGGGGATCTCGGGATGGTCGACGACGCGGGCCACATCTGGCTGCAGGGCAGGCTCAAGGAGATGATCAACCGCGGCGGAGAGAAGATCTCTCCATACGAGGTGGAGGAGGCACTGCGGGCTCATCCCGCGGTGCTCGACGCCGCCTGCTTCCCATTGCCCGACGACAAGTACGGTGAGGTAGTGGGAGCCGCGGTGGTCACCCGCGAGGTGATCGGGGAAAAACACCTGCTGGATCACTGCGCCCGGCGCCTAGCCCCGTTCAAGCTCCCCCGCCGGATGCACTTCTTGGACTCGCTGCCCCGAACGGCAACGGGCAAAGTCTCGCGTTACCGGCTCGCCGCCGAGCTGGCGCCTCCGCACGAATGAAGTTCACCGTCGTCGGCGCCGGCGCGATCGGAGCCTACGTCGGCGCGGCGCTGGCCCGCGGCGGCAGTGATGTCACGCTGATCGCACGCGGAGACCATCTCGAGGCGATGCAGCGCCGCGGCGTAACTGTGTTGAGCCCGCGGGGCGACTTCCACGCTGACATATCGGCGACCGACGACCTGGGAGCGGTGGCCGATGCGGACGTCGCGATCATCGGGCTTAAGGCCTACAGCCTTCCCGGCCTCGCGCCGCAGCTGGCCGAGCATCTGTCGAGGTCAACGGCGGTGGTGGGCGCTCAAAACGGGATACCGTGGTGGTACTTCCAGTCTGCGGGTGGCGAGCTGGAGGGCATGGAGCTTCACTCAGTGGACCCTGACGGAATCATTGCTCGGGCAATCCCTGCCGAGCAGATCGTTGGCTGCGTCGTGTACTGCTCCACCGAGGTCGTCGAGCCGGGGGTGATACGCCACATCGAAGGCACCCGGTTTGCGATCGGTGAGCCGGACGGTTCCCGCAGTGAACGCTGCCTGGCGATCTCCGAGCATTTCATGGCCGGAGGATTGAAGTGCTCAGTGGCGTCTGACCTCCGTGAGCAGATCTGGCTCAAGCTGATCGGGAACGTACCGTTCAACGCGGCAAGCGCTCTGACCGGCGCGACGCTTGGTCAGCTGGGAGAGATGCCACAGATGCGCGACGTCCTGCGCGCTTCGATGCACGAGTGCGCCAGAGTTGCCGACCGCCTCGGGATCACCTTGCCGACTTCGATCGAACGCCGTCTGGAGGCGGGCATCGCCGTGGGCGACCACAAGACGTCCATGCTGCAGGATCTGGAAAGTGGAAAGCCACTGGAGCTGGGCTGCCTGTCGGGCGCCGTGCTGGAGCTGGCCGAGCGTCTGGACGTGCCGGCGCCCACGACACGAGCCCTACACGCGAGCGTCGCACTGCGGGTGCGGCTGCGCGATGCGGCGGGGTCGCCGTGACGACGTCGAAGGTCTCGGCCAGCGAGCGGGTGCAGTTGGCCTACCGCGACATCGCAGCGGCAGACCGACCCGAGGTGTGGATTCAGTTGCGCGCCCAAGAGGACGCATTGAGGGAGGCGGCGAGCGTGGACCGGCGACTGGCAGCGGGCGAGCAGCTGCTCCTGGCTGGCCTGACGCTGGCAGTCAAGGACAACATCGACGTCGCCGGTCTGGCAACGACCGCCGGCTGCCCAGAGTTCGCTTATCTGCCAAAGGCGGACGCGATCTCGGTGGCTCACTGCCGGGCGGCTGGCGCCATCGTGCTGGGCAAGACGAACCTGGACCAGTTCGCCACCGGCCTGGTGGGGACCCGATCCCCTCATGGCGCGGTGCGCGACGCAGCCGATCCGGCTCGGATCGCTGGAGGCTCGAGCTCAGGTTCGGCCGTCGCTGTTGCCCTGGGAATCGCCGACCTGGGCCTGGGCACCGACACCGCCGGTTCCGGCCGCGTGCCAGCCGCCTTCCAAGGCATCGTGGGGATCAAGCCGACGCGAGGACTCGTCTCGCTGCGAGGGGTCGTCCCCGCCTGCCGTTCGTTTGACTGCGTCAGCGTATTCGCCGCCTCGGTGCCCCGTGCGCACGCCGCCGCAGCGGTCATGGCGCAGCCGGACTCAGACGATCCCCTGGGTCGACCATGGCCGACCGATGCGCCGCTGGGCATGCCGCCGCGACCGCGCATCGCCGTGGCCGGAGCCTCGGCGCTCGAGGCTCTTTCAGAGCAGGGCCGGCAGGCGCTGGAGGGCGCCATCGCCGCATCGCGGGCAGCAGGTGCGGAGGTCGTAGAGACAGATGTTGCGCCCCTGCTCGCCGCCGGGCGACTGCTTTACGGCGGTGCATTCGTGTCTGAGCGCTATGCCGCCGTCGGCTCGTTCGTGGAGCGCCACCGCGACCAGGTCGACCCGACGGTGGCCGACATCATCCTAAGGGCGGGCACTATTCCCGCGGCCGAGTACGTAGCTGATCAGGCGAGACTTGACCGCCTGCGACAGTCGGCCCGTGTGGCGCTAGATGGCTGTCACGCCCTTCTGCTCCCTACAGCAGCGTTTCAACCGACCATCGCCGAGGTGGCTCGAGACCCGGTCGGTGTCAATAACCGCCTTGGCGCCTACACGACCTTCTGCAACCTGCTGGACATGTGCGCGATCGCGCTGCCGGCGGGCACCGCTGACGGTGGCAACTTCGGCGTCAGCCTCCTGGCCCCCGCGTTCCACGACTGGCAGCTGGCCGATCTGGCCGCGTTCGTTGCGGATGACGTCACGGGTGGCGACAGCGGGGCAGCGACGCCAGACGTGAAGGCCGCAGCGGTCACGGGGGCTCTGGAGTTGCTTGTCGTGGGAGCCCACATGCGCGATCAGCCCCTAAACGGTGAACTGACCGGGCGCGGCGGCCGCTTCCTGCGGACGGCGCGGACGCATGCCACATATCGCCTGTACCGGCTTAACACTCAACCGCCCAAGCCGGGGCTGGTCCGTGTGCCACGCGACGGGGCGGCCATCGAAGGGGAGGTCTGGGCGCTGCCGCCCGATGCGATGGCCTCGCTGCTGGCGGATCTACCGACGCCAATGGCGTTAGGCCCGGTGGCGCTTGCCGACGGTCGGAGCGTAACCGGGTTCCTGTGTGAGCCGGCCGCGCTCGACGGTGCGCAGGACATCACGAGCCAGGGTGGCTGGCGGGAGTACTTGAACGTTGCCGGTCGCTCTTAAACGCGGGTTCGATCGACCCCGGCCTACTGGCGGCGGTTCGGCTCGGGGGGAGCACGTCGTGTCCGGTCTAAGCACACGACGCGCGGCCCCTCGACAAACCAACCCATCCCCGCCCCGCCCACAAACGCGCCACAAACTGGCATCACGCCCACATCATCGACACCGAGTTCCTGGCGCTTCCGTCACGGCCTCAACCGCAACAACAAGAGCTGCCCCCCCGGTCGGAGGCCGCGCATGCGGCTATCGCCGCTTCGCCTCGCCCCTCGGAGCTCGGCTCTGCGACGACAGCCGCGTCTTTCCCCACGCCTGCGAATTAGGCAACATCCAGACCAACATCAACCGTCGCGGAGTGGCGGCCACTTCAACTCGTCGCGGTGGGGCCAAGCACAGCCGTCGCTCTCACCAATCGCGCAACCGTCGGAGAGACGAGCCGGCGACTCTCCGCACCGTCTCAATCCGTTAGCGCACGACCGGCTTTGGCCTTACTTGCAAGCAACCTCCGGTGCTGGCGCCGGCTCTCTCCATCGCGTGAATCCGAGGGCCCGAGCCGACCCGCACCGGCCGCTCGCCGCTTCTGGTTTGTCGCCGCACCGGCACTCTCCGCGAAGGGCTGCTGGTATCCGCCGGATCCGGCAGCGCGAGCCGCTTCGGATATTGCCGCGTCGCCTAAGAAGGGCCGCGACCCCCGGAACGTCCATTGGCCTGCTCGTCGCCATTCGAGGACCAAAGCAGTGATGGGGTGGTGGACATAATGGCCCATATCGGGCGCACAGCTTGGGATCGAGCCGGTCGTGACTAATCTCCGGGCCGGCGATCGAAGCGGCCAAAGCCCCAGTCGCGATGCGGGCTGTTGATCCGCCGAGGCGTCAAGGGTCCCGCTGACGCCTGCTCGCGCGCTGGCTTGAGCGGCCGCTCGGAACCCACCCGCACCTCGATCCCGCGGATCCAAAGCTCGATCGAGGCGACCGGCTGATCCTCGGGCGTCACGTACAGCGCGATCGATTCCTCGACGGCCTCCATCAGCTCGTCCAGGGTTTCGCCGGAGGCGAGGCACCCCGGCCACTCCGCAATCTCGGTCCAGAACATCCCGTCCTCGCGGTGAACCTGGACGTGTAAGGAGCGGTCCTCCACCTACATCACCTCGCTCAGATTGTCATTCTCACTCCTGCACGATCCGCCAACACAACCCCGCGCGCGCATCGAGACCGTTGTCGCTGCACGATGGTATGCCGCCGCCAGCGGCGCGAGAAGACCCCGGGCCCGCTTCTGGGCCCCGGTTGCGCCGATGTCGTTCCCCTGTCGGCGCGCGCGAGCAGACATCACCGAGCAAGGATGCGAGGTCGCCGCTCAAGATCCGCGCGCGATGCCAAACATCTATCCCCCACCTAACCCAGCGCACAGGAATCCGATTCGCAGACAGGCTGTCCACCGGTCGCTGTGACGCCGCGCGCGAGACTCGATACCGAGCACGGATGCTCGGTCCAACCCCGCGCGCGAGCCACGACGCCAGCACCCGACTAACCGACCCCTTCGATGACGCTTGGCCAGGAGCCGACGCTGGCGCTATCGCGTCGGCCCCCAGAAGCTCGTTCGCCAGGAACGACGGCGCCGCTCTCGGGGATAGCAGACGCGCTGGAGCACGTCAGTCCGGACAAGCGCTGCGTCGCCGAGGGAGTCGTCCGCCGGGCTTAACTTAACTGTGTGATGATCGCGTTGGTAGCCAAAGCGCTCGCGCCCTCGCGGCGGTGCTGACGACTGCTGGTGGGAGAAGGCGATCGCGCGGCCCGGCTGGCCCTGACCGATCCAGATCGTGGCGAAGGACTCGTCCGCGGTCCCGGCCGGCGGAGCACTCCTTCGTCGCCATTGCGATGGCGCACGGATCACTGCCACCAGCGATGAAAGCAATAGTCAGATGGTCGACTGGTTCACCCCTAACACATGCTCGTCGTCGCAGTGCACACACAATCGCTATCGCCGCGCTTGAGCCCTAATTGCTGACAGCCCCTAGCAGCGTTGTCAGCCCCTGAGCTGACTATCTTCAGGCCATCGATGACGGCAGCACGAGTTCGGGCAGCGCAACGACAGCCGCGTGGCTTGACCCGGCCGCCTGAGCCTCAGCTCTCACCGCTATCAGCGGCCTGCTCGATGGGCGTAGGCGGCCGGCGGGCCTGCCGCGCACCCGACACGATTTCCAGGCGCGGCCAGATGTCCGGGAACGCGGCCTTCGCCCGGCCCTCAGTCTTCTCCTGCCACTCGCCCGAACTGATCAGCAGCGCGCCGCGAGCACCGAGAAGGTCCGCGACTGTCTTGAAGCGCTCCAACCGCTCCAGTTCGTCGCCCCCGCTCTGTGCCAGCTTGTCGCTGGTTGTGGCCTCCCCGACCCACAGATGACTGCCGTCCGTCGCGACGATGTCAAGTTCGGACCGACCTCCGTCGGGGTCAGTCAGCAGCAGCTCGCCGGTGAACTGCAGTTGCCGGCGGACCGACGGGCGGCTGCGCGCCGCCGGGCTGATTATGAACTCCTTTGCGGCAAGCAATGGAAGGTCGCCGTTGTTCTTCAGGAACTGGAAAACGACCTCGGAAAGCGCGTAACGCCAGGGCGGCTCCGGGCCGACCATCCAGCTGGCTTCGGTGAGTCGCTGCACGACGGCGCATCGTTCGCAACGGAACTCATCCCCAAACTCCGTCTGGCGGTAGAACCGTGTCGAGCGGCATTCGGCACATTTGAGAACGAGTCCGCGCACGATCGCGCCAACTCTCTCAAGGTCAACAACGACCGGGTCCGGGTCCACAATGGCTCCCAGGTCGCGAAAGTCCTTCAGTGTCATGTATCGGCGGCTCTCGGGACCGACATACCAGCCGGGTACCTCCGTCTCCTTCGAGAGGAACGAGGTCAGGACGGGTGCCCGGTCGTCCGTCAGAGCCTCGATAAGTTGCTCCGCATCCCCGAAGATGGCCGCCGACTTCTGCAAGTACAGCCCCTTATCGGACGGCTCGGCGCGCCAATCCGCAGCAGCGAAGATCTCTTTGATCTGGTCTTGAAAGGCCAGCGGCGCAAGCTGCGGACGAACGGTCGAGCGAGCAAGAGAACGATAGGCCGAGCTCCAGACACCCGGGCACATGTACGACAAGGCCTCTCTGCCGATCCGGGATGTGCCTCCCGCGAGCGCCGGTGCCGCCAGCAGGACGCCCTCAAGGCTCGGATGCCGAACGCCCTCCCAGTGCTCCACGTTGACATCCGTCATCCAGTGGAGGTCGTCGGTCGTCTCAGACTCGACGAGTCGCGGAAGCGGCGTCGGAAGATGCGGCGTCTTCCCGTCAATGACGAGCATCGTTTGCCAAGCCCCAAGGCCGTCGCGTTCATACATCCTCATCGGCGACAGCGGCACCACGTCGAGCACGTCGCTGCGCTCGACAGCCAAATCCCTCTTCTGGCCGGTGAGGGCAGCCGCGACCTTGTCCGCGGCCTGGTGCGCTGATGTGGAGCAAACGCGAATGTCTGGGCCGCCAGTGTGGGTGCGGATGCGTAGTGCCCATGTTGCATACGCATGTAGCGCCATGAGTTCGTCGCTCGCGCAGGTCGGCGCCCAGCGCGCCGACACACCTAACCGTTCGAGCGCGACGGCGAGCGCAAAATCCCAAGGCTCATCGCCGACGCACAGCACAAGGCCTGAAGGCTCGGCGCCGGAATAGAAGTTCGACTCGAGCCCGATGCCAGCAAGCGACCACATGGGTGCGCCTCGGCCCGGCACCACCGCGTCCATCCACATGCTCGCCGGATCGACATTCTGCATGAGGACCGTCACCCCGGCTTTGCGCAACTCTTCGACGAGCCGCGGCGACATCTCGCCACGGGTCCCGGCATTCATCACCGCCAAGTCGTCAGTAGGCCAGCCGATTTTCAGCACGAGCTCGTCAGGCAGCGGCCGGACCTTCTCGCTTGAAGTCCGCGGCCAGTGTGGCGGATCCGAAGCGTCGTAGCGGAACCCCGCCAGCCCGCTGACCGCGCTCAGCGGCGCGACGCGCTTCTCGAGGCGCTCCTGAAACTCGTTGCTCAGGTCCGTTCCCACTATGGGTTGGTTCGCGAAGTCCTCGGAAACCTGTTCTTCGAGCTCCTGCGGAACGGAGCCGAGGAGCTCCCGTTTTTTCTTCTCGAAGCGTTCCCGATAGAGATCAGGGGCCAACGTCGCGACATCGCCAACTTGGAGCGGCAGACCATGGACCGTGTCGGCGTCGTACACATCGAGGAGCGACCAGAACAACTCCTCGTGCGGATCGCCATCGCCGAGCATTGGCAGGACAATGTTTCCGCACCCGCCCCATGTCGCTACGTGGCAGAGGAGCGCCTTCCTAAAGGTGGCTTGCCACGGAACGTCGTCCGCTGACGGCACAAGAATCACTGAGCGCATCGGTCGGATGCTCAGGGCAGCGGCAATCGGCTCGAAGCTCTCGGACACGGCCGCCCAAAACGTAGCTCTCCGCCCGGCGGATTGCGGCGGCCTCGACGCCCAAAACCCTTGGCGCTAGAGGGATGTTCTCGAGCTACGGGTGTCCCGACACCGGATGAGCCCGCACACGCTGCGCCACACGTTCGCCACCCACCTGCAGGTAGGCGGCTGCGACCTGGCACGAGCAAGGTCGAGCTCGGGTCGGCCATGTTTCAGATGCCCGGGCGCACGCCAGGCGCGTGGTGCTGTTCGGAATCGATCTGGCCCGCCGCCATAGAGTTCGCGCAGACGTTCTCTCTTGACATGGGGTGGGTCGCCCCTCGCTTCGGCCGTCAGAGCTCGGCAAGTAGCTGTCGGAGAGTGTGTGCGTGAGCCCCACGGCGGGCGAGGACCGACAGGTCGCAGGCTTTCCTGGCACGAAGGTCCGTGGGTAGTTCGCGCCTGCTTGCCGCGGGATGATGTCGGCGGGACGTGCTGGGAACGCCCGATCTTGCTGACCGCTGACGAGTGCTTCAGCTTCCCGGCCGCGAGGATCCGCACGTTTGGATTGGCGACTGACTCGGTGGCTGTGGTTTGCAAACAGGCAACGCGAAGATTTAAGGCGATCCTGCAGTGCAGCCGTTAGCTACTCGCTACCGACAAAGGAGGGTCCCAGGTCTCGAACACGTTGAGTAGCCCCTGCGCGCTAGCGAATAACTCGTCGAACGTGATGATCACGACATCGTGCAAAGTGCTGCGGTACAACTCGAGCGATCGCTTTCGCGCGGGGTCGTGCGCAACTTGCTTCTCGTAGAGGCCGGCGATGACGTAACACCTAGGATGAATGGCATTGACATTTGGGGCTGTCTCCAGAAGCGATCGCCACTCGTCAATAAGGCTGCGACGGTATGTGAGCACCTGATTGACTGCGCCCCCAAGGTCTCGTGAGGGAGCATAGACGTCCGTACGATATTCAGTTGATGTCAGCAGCGCCGTAGTTGGCGTCTTCAACTCCAGCAAGATGATGCTGCCGCTCAGGCTGCTGCTTACGAGAAAGTCGGCCAGGTTTCCACCCGTATTGTCGAGCCGCTTACCACCGACGTAGACCCTTTCGCCGACAATGACAGCTGCACCTGGAATGAGGTGCGTGAGCAGGAACGGATGGGCTGTGAAGAGTTCCTGCCAGAAGCTTTCGCTGCTGTTGTCATTGTTGGCGGCCCAAGTGCTCAGGGCAGCGCGCAGTTCAGTCGCACCAAGGGCTTGGTATCCACGCCAGACCAGAGAGTGGAGATTTGAGTAGAAGAACGCCATGCTGCGTGCGTGTTGAAGGCGGAGAACGTGAAAAGCTGCACTCTCTGCGTTAGCCCCCGAAAGACCTTGTTGTGCTTGGAGCGCGTTGAGCAAGGTCTGAGCAATCCAGAATTCTGCTCGGTAGCGGTCCACCAGGTGTTGATCGAGGCGCTTTAGGATCGGCGCAATTTCCTCCTCGTTGGAGGCGGTCTTCGCGCCCTCGATCCCGAGACTTGCAACTGCATCATCAATCGCCTTTTCGAGGAAGGGCTGAACGTCATCCTCGGATTGAGGCAAGTCCCGACCGAGGGCGAGGTCAACAAACCAGCCGACCCCCAGTTCCGTTAAGCGGCCGGGTCCAGGCGTGAGTTCAGGCATGGGACCGAGTGCTCCGTTGATCGTGTGGTGGCCATCGTCGCAGGCCGATGAGAATGGACTCTGCGGCGCAGCTCCCGCTCGATCTGGGCGATCTGGATCTCGAGCAGGTCGATGATCTCAAGCGCTACACCGATCCGCTCGGTCGCGTCGACGGGCAGCTGCAGCCCGGCGAGGAATTCGCGGGCAGCGAGCTTGCGCAGATCCTCCCGGGCGCTGGCGATCCCGTGGTGGTAGAGCACCGCGCGGATCCGCTGCACCCAGCTGGGGCGCTCGCCGGTCAGCGTGTTGCGCAGCCGGGCGCGCGAACGCCACTGGCGGACGTGCTCGGGCCGCATCCAGGACTCGGGCAACCGGCCGTCCAAAAGCAGCTGCCGCAGCCATCTTGCATCAGCCCGGGCGGTCTTTGCGCGGCGCTTGCGACCCCGCAGCGCGCTCGTCTCCACCGGCTCGGCCAGATGCACGACCGCGCCACCGCGCTCAAGCGCCCGCGCGACGAACAGCCAGCCCGTGCACGCCTCCACCGCGACCTGCACCACCCGGCCCGAAAACCCGGCCACCCACCGCTCGACCGCCGCCAGCGTCGAGTCGATCCTGCCGCGCAACACCTCTCCGGTCCTGGCGTCAAGCGCGTCGAAGGTGATCTGCCGACGATGAACGTCGAACCCAGCCACAACAATCCCCTGCAGCGACTCGCCGGCCGGACCCTGGGCAGCGTCCAGCGCGACTTACCGTCACTCACGGTCGGTACCTCCAGATTCGAATGACCCGGCTCGCGCGGGTGCCGTCCGCGCGCGCCTTCAACCACAATCGTTCGCCACAGAGGGCCGACCACCTGCCGCCAGCCCAACCGCACCGCACCGGTCCCGGCTGTTCATGCCGTCTTTGCTCCGCCAGCCGGTGAAGTCCGGTGGACCTGCCCCGGTTTGCGTGACACCGGATGGTGTTGAGTGTTCTGTTGCTGCCGTCGCTGCGTGATTGGGTGCCGTCGGGGCACCTAATAGGGGCGGTCCTGACGGCGGTCGAGGAGATGATCTGAGCGCGCTAGACTTCCCGGATCGAGACGCGGGCCACCTCGGGGCCGGCTATGACTCGACGATGATGGCCTGAGCTGGCCTTGCTGCTTCTGTATGCCTCGGCGCGCGCGAATCGCTCCTCGAGACGCGCCAAGCGGGAGTGGGTTGAGGCATCGGCTATCGGATGATCTGCTCGAACCTAGTTACGGACCGCTCGACGATCGCTAAGTTCCACAAACCGCGCGAGGTCGCGATAGAGGGAGTGCTCGGCGATTTGCTGTCGTTGCGCGTGAACGGGGCCCAACTTGCTCTTGGATTGGAGGAGTCAGATTGACCTGCGCAGAAAGTCGAAGCTACGCGTTATGGACGCGATGCAGGTATGCCACGGTATCAAACTCATCATTGAATGAGCGAGCGCACCGTCAGTGTTGATTTACGCCTCCGGCCCCTCCGGCTCGCGTTTGTGATTGATCCTCATAGTCGCACGCAGCTTATAGAGGCTATTCACCTCTGCAGTATCCGCTGGGGAGGTTTGTTCAACTGTCTCATCCCGGCGCATCGACGACGCCCACAAATCTGGGACCGCGGTTCGTTGCGAGGGCCGTCTGCATCCGACATTGTCCAAGGCTACCTTAACTGTTTCGAGCCTGACTACCTAGTCATTCACGATCCTGAGCTTGGACACCGGCATGACTTCGAGCAAGGTCTCATCATTTCTCGGACCAGCTTGGACCAGCACACTGCCCCAGGCGATGTGGGTTACGGGATATCGCTCCGTCCAGTCGTAGACTGGCTGTACACACACGAGCTTCGCTTCGTCCACCGGCGTCCATACGCCGCGCTCAACGTCGATCGTGAAGCGCTTCCTGAGCTTCTACGAGCATGCCTATTCGGCCACCTCATTGGTGAAACCGGCGATCCGTCGTTTGCCGAGCCGTATAACTACATCGTCCGGGATCTCGTGGATGAAGAACCGAAGGACCCCTTCGTCGCTTACCTCAGCCTTGATCGAATGTCGCCGCTCAGCCTGGGAGCTGTCGGATCTGGACTACGGCGCCCGAGTCCAGTGCGGATCCTTTTCGTGTTCGATCCATCACGCGCTAGCGACGTTATGTACTTCTGGAATCTGCGCGCATTTGGGCTCCGGCCAATTCCGATCCCGACCAGCCATCTCGACCAAGCAATTGAGGCGTATCTGACTGTGGCGCGATCCTCAGACGTGGCGCAGCGGGCTGCAGCGGGCACTCGACTTGCTCTGTTCGGAATGCCGACCGTTGAACCCGCGGTCATGCGGGAAGTTCAAGCCCGTGCTCACCAAGCTGGGCTACCGCTACAACCGATACCCGCAATTCGTTTGTGGGACGAGGATGAGCTGCTCGCGAGACGCATCCGCAGACACGAGGTAAGCGTTGCCAAGAAGAGCTTGTACACCACGACCGTGAATGATCGAATTGAGTTCGATCTTCTTGAGCCGGACTATGAGCTTCCTTTAGGCGGCTTTTCTCCGCGCTTTGCGAACATCGTCGGCCTACGCGACTCCTCCTGGGGTACTGACACAGCCGGCGTGATTCCTCCGGATCTCGGCCAGATGGATCAGCTCCTAGGGGTCGTGGGCGGTACTGAGGTAACCAGTACCGCCGAAGGGATCATCGTTCGTGACCGCCTTCGCATGCGGCAGGTATGGACTCTGCCGAAGAGCCTCGCGGTCTTCGAGTCTTGGCTTGGAAAGCGAGGGATCGTTACGACGCTGTCAGAGCCAGGTCGCATTGCCCGGGAGATGGTCGCGCAAATCGAGGCGGTCCAGGTGGCCGGACTTATCGCTCGGCCGAGCCTCCTGAATGTGATCAACGCCGCTACGAGGGCAAACGAACCGCATGGCCAGACGATTGCTCGTTCCCGACTCCTAGAGCTTCCTCGGACGCTTAGAGGGAGATCGTCGGGGTACGCCGGAGGAACATCTCAGAGGCCTCGTACGGCTCGGGGTGCTGCGCGGAGGAGTTGAGCTGCAATGCTGGCACTGCGGCTACCGCAACTTCTATGAGCCAAGCGCTCTGGATGAGGAGGTGACTTGCGGTAGGTGTCGGAGGAGGTTCCGCTTCCAAACGGAAACCCCGCCAACGGATCGAGATTGGCGCTATAAGCCAGCAGGACCGTTTGCTGCCCCGTACTACGCGCGCGGTGCATATTCAGTACTTATGACGGTTCGGTTTCTGCAACAGCGATTTCGCGGGTCGATTACTTGGGTGCCGTCGATGCAAGGTTCTACCCCTAAGGGACAGCAGTTCGAGTTTGATTTCGCAGTCTGGGGAAGCGAAGGTTTCGGGAGCGAGCGACCCCGCCTTTTACTCGGAGAATGCAAGACACTCGGACGTTTTGAACAGAAGGACTTCACACGTGCGCGACTCCTGCTCAGGCTCTTTCCTGATGCCGTCCTGATTCTGTCGAGCTTCCGCGAAGAACTGTCAGATGCCGAGACCAAGATGATTCACGCTCTCGCGCGGACCGATCGCCGTGGAGCACGATTCCCTGCGCGCGGACGGATAGTCATCCTGACCGCGCACGAGTTCCTTCATGACTTGGTCCTCGGACCCCCCTACTCGTGGCAGGGCAGGGGCGAGCCCTTTGCGACGGCAACGGAGAGATATCCACACGCCAACCACAACCTGGCGGATCTCAGCGGCGCCACCCTCTACGTCTATGCCGGCTATGAGTGGCCGGAAGTTGAGATCGGTGTCCTAGGCGAATGAGAACCTAGCTGTCCTAAAACGGCACGACGTTTCCGGGGCCGGGGCGTTCCGTACTTTCCCTCGGCGTCGGATAGCGGGCGGGTGGAGAATTTCATACTCAACGGAGTTCTGCCGGGTCGGATCGTCCGCTCATGTGTAACCATCGCGTCATGGGCATCTCGTTGTCGGTGGAGGAGCATCCGGTGGGCTCGGGAGCAAGCGATGGCGTCGTGCTCGCTACGCGGGCGCTGACCCAGCTAACGCCGACTCACAGAGCGACCGTCTGGTGGAGGACCTCGACGTCGTCCACGAGCGCGCCTCGTCCGACGGGGTGCACGGCTTACCGCCCGGGATCGCATCCGTACGTCCATCCGGATCACCGCCCGCGGTCGCCTTGCGACAAGTCAAGCGCCAGGAATCCAGCGTGGGTCGCCTCGCGGACTTGTGCTTTCCTCGGACGGCCAGCGGCGTCCGGACTTTCGCGATCAACGGAAACCGGCCGCCCAGAGAAGCGGCGGAATGGTTCGCCTGATCGAGAGCCGGCTCGGACCATTGCTCGTCGCGTAGCGCAAGCGTCTGGACAGCTGGGCAGCAGGGCTTCCTTTCATCGCAAAGGGCTCGTCCGGCCGGTGCCCGAGCCACGGCTGCTGCTGGGCGATTCCACAAGCGAGCCTTCGTCGGCGTGGACGATCGCCTTCACGTCGCGATAGCACAAGCCGTCAGGGGTCTGATCCCGAGCCGTCCGTGCGTAGGTAGCCGCCGGAAGCCGCGAGCTTGCCGACAGTGCTGCTGTTGCGCAGCAGCACGCGCAAGGGCCGCCACGTCAGGCACCTTCTTGCTCACTGGCAGCGGTCCCAGTGGCCCCGGACGACCCTTGTTCGGTGCAGGTCTGTTGTCATGGTCGCTTCAAGACCGTGCCGTCCTTGGTGTCAGGCGGCGGGCTGGATACCGCGCGAGTTTGCTGCGATGAGATCGGCATCGGAGTTGAGACGGCGAGGATTTCTTACGCTTGAACCACCGCCGTTTGGACGATCGTTGCGGCCGGTTCGATCGCGTCGATCATGCGGGCGCTTTGTCCGGCATATCCGGCCAAGCGCCTCAAGCTTCCGACCCGTTGCCGAGTGGCTCTGCGACCGGCCGGTCAAGGTGATCACGAACCGGGACCAGTTGATAGATGGACGACAGCGGAAGTTCTGAAGCACGGTTAGCGCCTGCACCATCGTGCTCCTGGACAATCCTTGCGCTGGCGAGTTGGCCGGCGTCCCAGTCCTTTGGCCGTGTGATCGCTGTGTTAATTAGGGGGTTGGCGACGCTGCAGGGCACTTACAGTTTCAATGAACGCAACGGAATCCACGCTACTCGCCGGGTCACCGGCGATAATGAAGCCGAGCATATGGGTGCCGGCAAAGAGCCCGACCGCAACATGGCCTACCCGGATCCGGACTAATCTCGACCTCCGGGGATTCGACTTGCCGCCACCCCGACTTGGACCCCTGGTATCCCGGACCTATGTTCGAGCAATTGTCCTCATCGCGCGAGGGGTCGCTCCGGTCGCGGCTCGGCTCCAACCCGCCTCAGGGCGATCCCGGAGAGAGCCTCAATGATGCACCGGTGTGCCACGAGCGCGGTGATGTCGCTGGAATCGTAGGGAGGCGAGACCTCCACCAGGTCCATCGAGGCGATCGACAGGCGCGAGCAGATCCGGCGGACCGCGTACAGCAGCTCGCGAGCGGAAAGACCGCCCGGCTCAGGCGTTCCGGTGGCGGGTGCGTAAGCCGGGTCGAGGACGTCGATGTCGAGGGTCAGATGGATCGGGACCGCTTTGGCTTCCGCCTCATCCAGCAGATCCTCTATCGACGGCTTGAAACCGCGCTCGAGCACGTCGTCCATCGTCAACCACCACATACCAGCCTCGCGCATCCAGTCCCATTCGTGCGGGTGCGGCCAGTAGCCGCGTAAACCATACTGCATGAACTGGTCGCCTCGGAGGGCTCCCTCTTCAACGGCCAGGCGCATGGGCGTGCCGTGCGAGAGCTTTACTCCCCAGAGCTCACCGGTATCGGCATGCGAATCGAACTGGATTACCGCGAAATTCTCGGCACCCAGATGAGCGGCCACCGAGATGAGGTTCGGATAAGCGACCGAGTGGTCGCCTCCTAGGACGATCGGGATAGCGCCGACGGCGAAAATCTCCGCGAGCCGGTCTCTCACCTTTTGGTGGCTCGCCGCGAGATTTGCCGGCACGCATTCGGCATCGCCGTAATCGACCACTCGCAGATGCTCGAAAGGGTCGATGCCGAGCGGGATGCTGGGCCGCCGCGGCGGCGCCAGCGGCGTGTTATCGACCATGCGGATCGCGCGGGGACCGAACCGGGTGCCCGGCCGGTTGGTTACTCCTTCGTCGAATGGCGCGCCCAAGATGACGACGTCGGCGCCCTCCAGTTCCGAAGGCTCCATCGCGAACTCGGTCTTGCAGAACGTCGCGAGCCCTGCATATCCAGGCTCACTGGAGCGGTTTACTTTCATCTTTCCTCCTTGTTGACGACACACGAACATGCCCCACCCCTGCAGGGCGACAAAGCGCTCCTGCTCAGCTGATATGGAGGTGGCCTGTCAAGGGCATCGGCGATGTCGCGTCTGTGATCGAGTATGGCGTCTGTTGGGCGTGGCCGGGGGGTTCCCGGGACAGCGCGAGTGGGCTCAGCGTGTCGACGGCATAGTCCTGAACGCAGGCGATCGCAACGACCCCGGCGGGTTTGTGGCGTTGGCCTCGGAGCACTGTTCAGCGTTGGTGCAGCCGGCGTTGAGCTCGCCACGCGACCTCGAACACGCGGGGTCCTGATCGTGCTGACGGCTTGCCAGGTTGTCGGCCGACAGCGGGCTGGTGGCGATAGTGATGCGCTGCCTCGGCTAGCAGTCGGGGCGCGTGGCCCGAGCCGGCTCTTCGTGATCGATCCTCGCCGGCGTTTATGATCGGAGGTGTGATCGCCGCGTGACGTGCCTCAGTCTTCGTGAGAACGGAGCAGTCTTGAGTCGTTGGGTCCTCACTGCCATGTGCATATTCGGGAGACACTTCGCCGCAGCACAGCGAAGCGAGTCCTGAGCGAAATCGACGTGGTCTACCGCGTCGCTGACATGTCACGCTCAGCGGTGCGCAAGCTGGGCAGGCACCGCGATCGCGTCCGAGTCGAGCGTGTAGTCAGCCTCGACGGAGTTGATCAATCGGCGTTCGCGGATGAAGGGCAGCGGCACCGTCGGGTCTGGCGAGTCGATCTCGCGCGCAAGTCTGTGGCCGGAGAACACTGCTTGTGCGATCATGCCTGGCGCCCAGGCGTCGCCAATTGCGTACACAGCCTTGATGCCGGCGTCCTCAAGCTTGCTGGCGTCTGCCTTCAGCGCGTCAAATAGTTCAGATTCGGAGTTTCGCTGCGTGACGAGCATGATGCTGTCCATCGCGAGCGTGTGCTCAGCTCCTGACCAGAGATGTAGCCGTTTCGCCTCTCCGGGTTCAACTGCGGTGACGAGCTCCTGGGTGATGACCTCGACTCCTAGCTCGACGAGGCGCTGGTATTGACGCTGCTCCTCGAGCGTGAAGCGCATGTAGGGAGCGATTGCGTCGAAGTGGGTGACGTACGTGACGCGATGTCCTTTCGCGGCGAGTGTCTCGGCCATCGTGGCGCCCATGTAGTAGCCGTCAGCGTCGTAGACGACTACTCGTTCGCCGACCGCTTTGTCCTCGAGCACAAACTGTTCGGGTGTCACGACGTACGCGGCATCCGCGGATGCGCCGTCGATCGGCGTATGGGTTAGTCCGCTCATCCCATCCGCCGCCCAGCGAGAGCCGGTCGCGACGATGACGATCTCGGCGCCGTACTCCATGGCATCGTCGAGCTGGAGGCGCGTGTTGGGGATGAACTGAACGTTTTTAAGCTTGTCGATTTGCGTGGCACGGTATTGCGTGACTCGGGTCCAGGTGGCTAGACCCGGGAGTGTCGTGACCCACCGCAGATGTCCGCCCATTTCCCGGTTGTCATCGGCTAGGTGGACACGCCGCATTCCGCGTTTGCCGAGCACCATCGCGGCTTCGAGGCCGGCTGGGCCCGCGCCGATGACCAGAACGTCGTTGTCGGCGTTCGTGGCCGGTTCGAAGTGTTCTGGATGCCAGCCGCGGCGGTACTCCTCACCGGACGTCGGGTTCTGCGTGCACCAGATTGGGGGACCGCCCTGTTCCCACCGTGACACGCATACGTTGCAGGCGATGCACTCGCGGATGTCGTCGATCCTGCCCTCTTCGATCTTTTTGGGCAGGAACGGATCCGCGATGGAGGGGCGCGCCGCGCCGATGATGTCGCACTGGCCCGAGCGGATCGCCTCGACCATCACATCTGGGTCCGTGAAACGCCCAACGTTGACGACGGGCTTATTCGACACTTGCTTGGCGACCCGGGTGTAGTCGGCCTGATGGTTCATCTTGAAAAACCGTGACGAGCCTGCGTCCTCGCCCCAGTTTAGGGTGCCGATGTTGACGTCCCAGTAGTCGACGAGGTGATCGAGCATTTGGATGAAGGCCCTCCCTTCATCTTCGGCGCGTATTCCGAGGTCTCCGTACCCGTATGGCTCCTCCAGTGTGTCGATCGAGAAGCGCGCGCCGATCGCGCAGCCCTCCAGCTCCTCGCGGAGCTCCTCGAGCAATTCCCGGGTGAAGCGGATGCGATTCTCGAACGAGCCTCCGTACTCGTCGGTCCGTTTGTTGTAGTACGGATAGAGGAAGTAGACCGGGAAGGTCCCGAGCCCGCAGAACAGTGAGATGAGATCGAAGCCGGCCGCGCACGCTCGCTTCGCGCCCTCGATGTGCTCACGGCGCATCGCGCGGATCTCCTGTTTGTCCATCGCACGACCGTTGGCCATGAAGTTGATGTCGTGCGGAATCTGGGAGACAGTGTAGGTCGGGGCCCGACTTTCGGCGTTCGCGGCCAGCCCACCGCTGTGGAGCAACTCGACGCCGGCCAGTCCGCCGTTGTCATGGATCCGGTCGCACATCAGCGACAGGTTTCGCACGTCCCCTTCGTCGCACAGCTTTGAGCCGACCCAGGGGAGGATGTCGCCTGCGTCGTTTACGTTGCATACCTCTGTGAAGACCGCACCCCATCCGCCTTCGGCCTTCATCGCCCGGAACTCCGCCTGCATGCCGGGCTTGTCGGAGCCGGCACCGTTGCAATGTGGAACCTGCCAGAACCGGTTCCGCAGTGTCTTTGGTCCGAGTTGGATCGGCTCGAACAGGAGGTCGTACTTCGGGTCTCTCACTGCGGTCCCCGTTGGTTAGCCGCGCACACGCTTGCGTTCTGGGTCGTATACCGGTGTGGCTGCCAGCTCACCGACCAGCTCCCGTCCGTCGACGATCGCGATCACGGGAGTGCCCGGTGATGCATAGTCCTTATCGACCCTGGCTAGCCCGAGGGTCTTGCCACCCAGAAGTGGCGAAACAGCGGCCATCGTGACGGCGCCGATCTCGCGCCCATCAGCGGTGAGGGGGGCGCCGGTGGCAGCCTCTTCGCCTCCCGCGAGCACAACGCTTACCAAGCGCGCTCGGCGGACTTCCCGCAGCCGCAGCACGGCGTCTCGGCCGCGAAACTCCCCCTTCTCGAGGTCCACGGCCCAACCAAGCCCGCACTCCCAGGGCGAGATCGTTGGGTCGTACTCGAACTCGCCCATCACCATCCCCGCTTCGAGGCGAACCATCATGATCGCGGCGACGCCCACGGGCCGGACGTCGTATTCGGCTCCCGCCTCCATGATCGCATCGTAAATGTCCAGCGCGTGGTCCGCGGCCATGAAGAGCTCGTACCCCAACTCGGCGGTGTAACCCATCCTGGTCACATACACATCGGGTTTATCCGCGACCGTGACCGACTCTTTGAAGGTGTAGTAAGGAAAGGCTTCGCTTGAGACATCCTCGTCGGTCAGTCTTGAGAGCAGGTCTCGGCTCTTCGGCCCTTGGATGTTCAGGTGAGCTAACTGCGCCCTGCGCTCTACGGCGGTCAGACCCGCCGATGTCGCGAACGGGATCACCTCAGACGGCATGAGCGGACTGCCCGTGACCCGTAGCCGGTCGTCACCGCGGACAGCGACGGTCGAGTCGTCAACGATGCCTCCGTCCTCGTTGAGGATGGTCCCATAGGCGATCCGGCCGGTACGCACCTTCTGCAGGTCGCGGCTAAAGAGCGGATTCATCTTGCGCTTTGCGTCAGGACCGTGGATATCAACCTTCAGCAGCGGCGAGAAGTCAAGCAGGCCGACGCCCTCGCGGACCGCCCGATATTCATCGACCGGATCGGAGATCGCTATCGGCTCGGCCATCCCGTAGATGTCCTCCACCGCCTGGCCGGGCGCAACCGTGCGCGCCGCAATCGGGCTTGACAGAAGCGTGGCTGGATTGATGTCAGGCATGCCTCTTCTCAGTCGAAGCCCCAACGCCTCCGGTGGCCAGGGCAAGCGCAGTCCCCGCAACCGTAAGCGTCGACAAGCAACTTGTCAAGTGGATAGATTGGGGTCCTCGCCGAACGCGAGGGTTCCGACGTCGACGCTGCTAGTGCCGCCGTCCACGGTGATCGTCGCGCCGTTGACGTATGACGCCGACCTCGAGAGGAGCCACCGTATCGATTCCGCGACCTCCAGAGCGGGCCGGCCGGCGCAAGGGCACGTTCGCGGTCACCGCGGCGTAAGCGCTCTCGCGCGACGTCCGCCGAGACCGAGCGAGCTCGTCCATTTCGGCGTCCGCCATCTCGGTCTGTGTCCATCCCGGGCAGATGACGTTCGCGCGCACCCCCACAGAACCGTACTCAACCGCGACGACCTGCGTGAACATGACGAGACCAGCCTTCGCGGCGGCGTAGGCCGCCAAGCCCGGCCCGGCACACAGCGCCGACACCGACGCCACCGAAACAATCGCGCCCTGGGCCTCGATCAGACTCGGCAGGGCGGCCCGTGTAAGCAGAAAAGGTCCCGTGAGGTTGGTGTCAATCGTCGTGCGCCAGTCCTCTATCGGGAAGGCCGCGACCTCCGGCCAGAGCAACGCCCGCGTCCAGGACTAAGCCGTCGGTACGGCCGTACGCCCGATCTGTTTCCGCGATGATGCGAGTCCCGTCGCTGAGCGACCGCACATCGGCTGTCACGACCAGTCCGCCGGTCTTGGCCGAGACGCGCTCGAGCGCGTCGGCGCGGCGTCCAACGAGCACCACCGACCACTTTTCCCGTGCCAGCGCAGTGGCGGTTGCGGCACCGATGCCCGATCCGCCCCCGGTGATGATCGCCACCGGCCGGTCGCTATCTGCGTGAGGCACCCGTGCAGCATACGAGCAAAACTTGACAAATGTCTAGTTTGGTGGAAGGCTCGCGCGCCCGTGAAGATCGACGCGTTCGCGCACATTCAGCCGCCTGCCTACAGCCAGCGAGTCCGACGCGTGCTCAAGACGGGGAACGATCAGCATGCTCTGGAGGAGTGGGAGATCATGTTGCGCGAGGATCCCGCTCTGGTGGACCTCGACGCCCGCTGGCACAGCATGGATCGATTCGACGACTACCGCCAGATCCTGGTGCCAGGTGCCCCTGCGATCGAATCGCTAGGCACCCCGGCAGAGGTCGCTCGCCTCGCGCGCGACCTGAACGAGGAGCTGGCCGACCTTGTTGCACAGCATCCTGAGCGCTTTTTGGGGTTCGCGGCCGCGCTTCCGATGAGCGATGTCGAGCTGGCACTCGTCGAGCTCGACCACGCGGTGGCCAAACTCGGCGCGCTCGGTGCGCAGATCTACACCAACGTGCTGGGCAAGCCGCTCGACTTGCCCGAATACGAGCCGCTCTTCGCCCGCGCGGAACAGCTCGACAAGACACTGTGGCTCCATCCGCAGCGCAGCGCGAGCCGCGCGGACTACCCGGAGATCGAGTCCGAATCCCGCTACGAGATCTACTGGACCTTTGGGTGGCCCTACGAGACGGCTACGGCGATGGCGCGCCTCGTATATGCCGGAGTCATGGAACGGCACGGGGCACTCAAGGTGATAACGCACCACGGCGGGGGACTGGTGCCTCACATGCGCGGACGGCTCCGCGAGTGGCCGTGGAGCGCAGAAGCCTCGGCCGTCCGCGAACGTCTAACCAAGCATCCAGTCGAGTATCTAAAGCTGTTCTACGGAGACACCGCAATGATGGGAGCGAGCCACGCGCTGCGCTGCACGATCGAGTTCTTCGGGATCGATCACGTTTTGTTCGGCAGCGACTTCGGGTTTGGCAACGACTACTTGGCGAAGACGATCATCGATATCACGGAGCTGCACCTCCCTGAGGACTGGCTGCACAAGCTTTACGAGGGCAACGCTCGGCGCCTGCTCTTCTCCTGACGCGCGTTCCGAACAGCTGACTAAGCGAACGCGACGGGGCTATGCTGCAACCGCGCGCGGCGAACTCGCGGCCGAGACCCCGACAGGACGACCGCATCCAGGTCACGCCCGACCACGAGCCTGCCCCCAAAGCCACCCCTGCGAACCCCGTTGGCATAGATCTCCTCCTCCTGGAGAGACCGGGCCGGAGGACAGAGATGCGTCAGCATCAGCACCGAAACCTCGAGCCGCGCGGCCAGCGCCCCCAGTTCTTCGGTGTCGGCATGGTAATCGACGATCGGATCCCACGCGGCATCATCCGGGAGCAGGCTTCGGGCGAGTGCCTCGTGTACAAGCACGTCTGCACCAGAGGCAAGCTCTTCTAGCTCTGAGCAGATGCGAGTGTCGCCGCTAATGACCACGTCTCCGGTCGGGGTCGCGATTCGGTAGGCCACTGCGGGTACGACGGGTTCGTGATGGACCGCCACAGCCTGCACCGTCACGTCGCCCCCACGCCACACTCCTTTCGGACGATTGGAAGCCAGAAAGGTATGCAATGCGGCGGTAGGACGGGTCGCCTGCATTTCGTTTGCCTGCCTGACGGCGATGTCGTCGTCCCAGCGATCGAGCATCCGTTCGACGAAGCGGACACACGCTCCCTTCGGCGCGACGACCGTCAGCTCACCAGCCGGTCCGGGATCGTCGAACCAGCGCGTCATGACGAGGTCGTCCAGGCCGATCAGATGATCGGAGTGGTGGTGAGTAACGAACACGGCCGTCAGGTCCGTGCACGCGAGACCGAGTGCCGCCAACCGCAGCGATGTGGCCCGGCCCGCGTCGAACTGGAGCACGAGATCGCCGTGTTGAACGACGACGCCCGGGCCGGCACGTCTGGGGTCAACCGGGGCTGGGACCCCGGTGCCGGTGAGCGTCACAGTAGTCAACGTGCTGGACCCGTCGGCGGTCGCGGTCACGCTATCCACTCACCCCGCACCGTCGGATCGACCTTCGCGTCGACCACCAGGGGACGCGCCGGATCGCCGAGCCAGTCGTCGAGCGGCGCCAAGTCGCCGATCGTGCGTACAGACAACGCGTCGGCACCGAGGGCTCTCGCCACGCCGGCGAAGTCGATATCGCGAAACTTGACGATGTCGAGCGCGCGTCCTGACGCCGCGAAGTCGTGTACCTCGGCGCCATAAGCGGCGTCGTTGAAGATCACAACCAACGCGCGCAGATGATGCCTCACCGCCGTGTCGAGCTCGCACAGACTCATCTTTGCGCTCCCGTCTCCGAGCATCGCGACGGACAATCGGTCGGGACGCGCCACGGCAGCACCGAGTGCTTCTGCGAGCGCAAGACCCATCGACATGAAACCCTGGGCGAGCAAGAATCCCGCCGGATCAGGAGCCCGCATCTGCTTGGCAGGGAAAATCATAAAGTGCCCAGAGTCGATCGAGATCGTCCGTTCGAGCGGGAGCATTCGATCGATGGCTTTTGCCAGTTCCCGTGGATCTACGCGCGCGGGATTCGCGGCGGTCGGACGTGGACCAGTCGAGTCGGTGCTCGACCGGTCACCGTCACTCTCATCGCGTGCACCCCCGACGCGGCTGGTGGTTGGCATCAACGCCTCGAGCGCACACGCCGTCAGAGCGCAGTCGCCGACGACCGGCACGCAAACTGGATGCGTCCTGCTGAACGCGGCTGCGTCGATGTCGACCTGGATTACCCGGGCATGAGCCGAGAGGCGATCATCGTGTCCGGTCGTCCATGGGTTCAAAGAGGCGCCGAACACGAGCACGACGTCTGCATCGCGTAGCGCTCCGCGCGCCACCTCGGTGCCGAAGCCTCCTGCAACGCCGAGGTTTCGCGGGTGCCCCCCGAACAAACTGTGAGCCTGCGTTGACGTAAGAAGCGGAGCCTCGACGAGATCGGCGAGGGCGACGATCGCATTTCGGGCTTGGGTGTTGACGGCACCTCGTCCGGCCAGAATGACGGGTCGCTTGGCGCGGGACAGGATCTCTACGGCTTCGTCGAGCGAGCGTTGAGCTGGCCCGCCCGGGATCGGTAGGCGCGTCATCGACGGGTTCAGCTGACGACGCTGGACAGCGCTGCCTTGGATATCGGTGGGCAACAGCACGACGATTGGCCGGTGCTCGGACGCGGCGCGACGAAACGCGCGTGTCACGTGATCGACCACCGCATCCGCGGAACTGACAATCTCGACACCGGCGTCGACGCTCTGCGCTACTGCAGCCTGATCGAGGTGCTGATTGTGATCGACCGCTGCGGTAGGCACGTCGGCCGCCAGCACGACCATCGGAGAGTGCGATCGCACGCCCTCACAAAGTGCGGTGACAGCGTTGGTGAAACCTGGCCCCTGATGGACCGTAGCCACCGCTGTCGTGCCGGTCGTTCGGGCGTAGCCATCGGCCATCGCCACGCACGCGCTCTCATGCGTGCCCGCGTAGTACGCCAATCCTGCGTCCCGGAGCTCGTGCGTCAGGTGGAAGTTCCCGCTGCCCGCTAAACCGAAAAACGCTCGTGTGCCGAACGCTGTTACCACCCGCGCAGTTTCGGCCGGGACGGTGGTCGGCTCGGAGGCGATTGCGCTATCGGCCACGAGTAAGCCGATGCCTCATGCCGCGCTCTCGACAAGATTTGAACGGAGCTTTGGCGCCGCCTCGAGCAGCTGCGCGGTATATGGATCCTTCGGGCTATCGAGGAGCTCCCGGACCGGACCGATTTCGCAGACGCGGCCCTCGCGCAGAACGGCTCCTCGATCGGCGACGCTAGATACCAGGCCCAGGTCGTGGGTGATGAACAGCATCGATAGACCAAGGTCCTCTCTCAGCTCCTCGAGGAGTTCCAGGACGGCGGCCTGAACCGAAACGTCCAGCGCAGAGGTGATCTCGTCGCAGATCAACAGGTCGGGCTCTGCGGCCAGCGCGCGAGCGATCGCAACCCGCTGGCGCTCTCCGCCGGAGAGCTCGCCTGGAAAGCGAGGGCCAAGCCGTGCCGGCAGCCGAACTCGTTCCAGCAGCACTTTGATCCTTTCGTCCGCACCTGCCGCGCTGAGACCGAGTAGCACACGTGCCGGGCGCGCGATCTCGTCGGCGATGCTGTGGCGCGGATTGAGGGAGTCATATGGATTCTGAAAGATGTATTGGATGCGTCGTCGCGCCTCCTTGGAACGCTTCTGTGCCCTGGGCTCCAGCGCATCGCCACCGAACAGGATTCGTCCCCCGGCCGGGGCGTGCAGACCGGCCACGCACCGCGCAATCGTCGTCTTGCCGCTGCCGGACTCGCCGATCAAGGCCAGGCACTCCCCTCGCGCTATCTGCAGGTTGACGTTGTGCACGACTCTTGTCGAATGCCGGCGTGAGCGGTACTCGGCACTCATGTCGTCGATCCCAAGCAGCGGTGTCCGATCGGTTGTGCGCCGCGGAAGCTCTGGCAGCGCTGTCTCGAGCTGGGCCGCCTCGGAGGTGCGGATGCAGCGCGCGCGATGGTCGGGTGCGAGCGCGGCCAGCTCAGGCACTGCGCGCTCGCACTCGGGGATGCGGAGCGGACATCGCGGCGCAAACGAGCAGCCGTCTGGACGTTCACCGACTCCGACCGAGATCCCCGGAATTCCGCGGAGACGACGAGAGACGTGGGGATCGGGAATCGCTGCGATCAGCCCGCGGGTGTACGGGTGACGGGGCTGGTTAAGCACGACCCGCGTCGGCCCCTCCTCGACCACGCGCCCGGCGTACATGACCGCAACATGATCGGCAACTTGCGAGATGACGGCCAGATCGTGGGACACGTAGATCAGTCCCAGCCCGCGTTCCCTCCGCAGACGGTCGACCTCACTGATCACCCGCGCTTGCGTGACGACATCAAGGCCGGTAGTCGGCTCGTCGAGCACCACCAGCGGCGGCTCGCAGACGATCGCGACGCCGATGGCCACCCGCTGCTGCTGCCCGCCCGAAAGCTCGTGAGGGAAGCGGCGGGCGAACTCCTCGCTGGCCGGAAGATGAACCTGTGCGAGCGCCTTAGCCAAACGATCACGAGTCGGCGGACCCGTCGAGTGGGTCTTGAGCATCAGTTCAATCGCTCTGCCCACGCGACGGGCCGGATTGAGCGATGCGGACGGATCCTGCGGAACGTAGGAGATCATTCGACCTCGAAGTGACCGCATCTCCTTCTCGGACCTGTTGACGATCTCTTCGCCCCCGAGCGTGACGCTCCCATCCGTCACCTTGACCCCGGGTGCTGTGTACCCGAGCAAAGCGAGCGCGGTCGTGGTCTTGCCGCTGCCCGATTCGCCGACAAGACCGAGGACCCGTCCTGGTTCGATCGTAAGGGAAACTTCTTCGATGATCGCCTCGCCGTTTGCGAGGCAGATCCTGAGATCCGAGACCGTTGCTCCGGCGTCCGGCCTGCTCATTGCGCCCACCCCGCCATCGTGCTGCGTCCCATTGAGCGGGCGATCGCGTCGCCCATCAGGTTGATTCCAATCGTCAAGACCGCGATCAGCGCCGCGGGAATCGCGACCGCCCACGGGTTGATCGAGATGTAGTGCCGATTCTCGCTGACCATCAAGCCCCAATCGGCAGCCGGCGGCTGAAGTCCGATCGTCAGAAAGTTCGCCGCCGCCATCAACAGCACCGAGAACGTGAACCGAAGGCCGGCGTCAGCGATCAGCGCGGGCACTATGTTCGGGAAGATCTCGCGGCGCAAGATGGAGGCGGTCCTCTCGCCACGCGCGATCGCCGCCTCGACATACCCGCGTACGCTTGCCTGCAACGTGACGGTCCGCACCAGGCGCGCGATCCCCGGCATCTGGACGATTGCGACCCCGATCACCAGCGCTGTGACGCTCGTGCCGGCCGCTGTGATGAGCACGAGCAGGAACAGCAGCGGGGGAAAAGCGAGGAGCACATCGACCGCCCTCATCAACATCGGATCGACAAACCTGCGGGTATAGCCGGCCACGAGTCCGATCACGAGGCCACACGAATAAGCGATCAGTGTTGCGGCGAGGGCAAGAAGCACCACGGTATGTCCGCCGTAAAGCACGCGGGTAAGAACGTCGCGGCCAATCTCGTCGGTTCCGAGGAGGTCATGACTCGATGGGCCGCTTAGGGGTGCGCCGACGGACGCGGTAGGCGAATAAGGCGCGAGTAGCGGCCCCGCGAACGCAATAAACAACGCCACGAGCAGGAGTGCCGCCCCGATCGCTCCGCCAGGTGAGCGGAGAAAGCGCAGCCTGTGGGTCACAGCGAGGTTCTCAATTTCGGCACTAGATAAACGACGAGGAGGTCAGCGACGATGTTGATCGCGATGTATGCGGCCGCGACAATGACCGTGATTGCCTGGACCTCCGTCACGTCGCGCGCAAGGACCGCGGACAGCAGCTGGGTCCCCAGCCCTGGATAGCTGAAGACCGCCTCGGTGATGATCACGCCGCCGATCAGATACTGGATCGAGAGCGCGAAAACCTGGACGCTCGGGGCCAGCCCGTTTCGCACGGCATCGCGCCAGACGACCCTCCGCTCGCGAATACCGTTGAGCCGTTCAGCTCTTATGTAGTCAGAGCCAAGAACGTCGAGCATGCCCACGCGCACCAGGCGGGTCGTCCAGGCCAGGGAGGTGAGCAGAAGCGTGGCCACCGGCATGATCATCGCCGTCGGGTGATCCAACGGACTGGCGCCCGGAGGCACAAGGGTCACCGGAGGCAGCACATTCAATGCCGTGAAGAACAGCAGGATCAGAACCGAACCAACGACGAACTCCGGTAGGGAGGTGAAGATCAACGCCACCACCGAGATAGCGTGATCTAGAGAGCGATCGGCGTATTTGGCTCCAAGTACCCCGAAAAAGATCGATAGCGGTACGAGGAAGGCGATTGTGAATCCAGCGAGGATCAGCGTGTTTACGAGCGGACCCGAAATCTGCGGCCAGATTTGTGCGTTCGGCAAATTCTGGGCTAGAGCGAGCGAGGAGTCACCAAATTGACCGTGGACCGCACCACCCAGCCACTGGACATAGCGGGTGAGAAACGGCGTGTCGAGATGCAGCTGATGCTCGAGCAGATGCATCGCGGTCGGTGTCGCTGCACGGCCCAGCACGACCGAGGCCACGTTGCCGGGGATCAGCTGTAGCGCCGCAAACGTCAAGAACGAGACGACCAGCAACGTCAGGACGCCGGCGAGCACCCGTCGAACAACGAACCACAGCGCGCCATGGCCGCCGCGCGCGGTTGCTTCGGGAACGTCCGGCTCGAACGCCGGTAGCGACCTTACATCGACCGCCACAGACACCCTGCTAGGTGAAGTAGACGTCCCAGAAGCTAAAGCCGCCCAGCTCGAACGGTCCGCCGGGCATCAGCCCCGCAATCTTCTTCGACGTTGCGTCGATGTTGTTGGGCTGGGCAAAGATCAAGTTGCCGCCCTCGTTGTACTGGATCCTCTGGACCTGATTCCAGTAATCCTGCGCCTTCGTTGTGTCCAAGGCCCCGATCGCCTGAGATAGCAGCGTTTGGAAGCTCGGATTTGAATAATGTGTCTCGGCATACGGGGCGTTGGGCGTAAGCGCCTGGGTATAATACGAGCGCAGACTGGGTACCGGCCACTTATCCTGCCCGAAGGGCAGCTTGAGATACACACCGCCCGGAGGAGGAGTCAAGTACTGGCTCGGCTGGATCTGCTTGACCTTGACCTGGAAGCCGGCGCCCGACACCTGCTGCGCGAGAACGGTCGCAGACTCGACAAAACCCACAAAAAGGGGTGACGTCGTAAGCGTCACCGGCAGGGTGGTGTGACCCGCCGCCTTCAGCAGCGATTTGGCCTTCTCGGTGTCCTGGGTCTTCTGCGGAAGGCTCGAGTCAAAGAACGGCAGCCCTTTACCCGCAATGTCATTCCCGAGCGTGCCGAACCCGTCGAGCGCATCGTTGATCATCGCCTGACGATCGACGGCAAGCATCATCGCCTGTCGGACTCGGACGTCATTGAACGGCGGCGCCGCACAGTTCATATAGAACGTGTAGAACGTCGGCGTCGACGCGTTGAGCACGTTGATCGTCGAGCCGCCGCTCAGGTTCGCCTTCGCATCAGGAAACGCGAGCGAGTCCATCGCGTCGATCTGTCCAGACTGCAGCGCGTTCAGGCGAGCGCTGTCGTCGTTGATCGAGATGATCTCCAAGCTATCGACGTACGGCTTGCCTGTCTGCCAGTAGTTCGGGTTGCGGACAAACACGCTCTGCCGCCCCGGCGTAAACGACTGATACATGAACGGCCCGGTTCCGACTGGATGCGAAAAGTGTTTCTCCCCGTCCTGCACCATCATCTGGTTGAAATAGGCAAACAGATCGAGCAGCCGTGCATCCGGCGACAGCAACGGGACCTGTAGCTCGTGGCTGTTGACCTTCTTCAGTCCCTTGAGATTGATGTTCACGACCGACGGGTGCCCGAAGTTCGTCGGGCTCCCCATCGCGCGCAGGCTGTAGATCACATCATCGGCCGTAAAGGTCTTTCCGTTGTGCCACGTGACGCCCTTGCGCAGCTTGATCGTCCACAGGGTCGCGTCCTTGTTCGGCGCCCACTCGACCGCCAGGCGGGGCTGGATCCGGTTCTTCTGATCGCACCAGACCAGCCCATCAAAAAGGTTGAAGGCGCGCGCCGCATCGATCGCCACGACCCCGATCGCGGGGTTCAGCGTCTCAGCCGTGCCATTTCCGACCATGCCGAGCCGAAAGTGGCCGCCCTTCTTCGGCGTTCCCTGCGCGCCAGACGACTGCGCCGAAGACGATGCCGAGGAGGAGCTCCCTCCGCACGCCGCCAAGAGCTCTGCCCCGGCAACAAGCGCTCCCGTCGCCGCCGCTCTCTTGAGCAGCTGCGCCCGAGTAATGGCTCGCTCCTCGCTCATGGGGTGCGATTCGTCTTCGCGTCCGGTCATGGCTATCTCCGCGTATCGATCTTCAGGCGGCGAGGGGACCGTGAAGGTGCGTAGCGCCGGGCGAGCCACGGTTTCGGGCAGCGCGGCCCTCTCCAGCTCGATACGCTACTGCACTCATCGAAACCTTGTCAAATGGATAACTCTTCTGACGCGCCCCACCGGCCGCAGGCAGTCCGCCTCTCAGCACGGCACGGGTTCCCGGATTTGCTCGCAGCTGAGCAGGCCGTCGCCGCGGTGGCTAGGCAAGGAATGTGAGCCGGACCGAGCGTTATCCTGCTGGGTCAATGGCGACTGGCGCAAACCCAAAGCGTCCGCCCTACGGCGGCGGTCGTGAGGCGCTCTTGGTCGCCGCAATCGGCGTCGTCGCCACCCGAGGTCTGCGAGGTTTGACGATCCGCGGCGTCGCAGAACGAGCCGGGGTTTCGCACGGACTCGTTCGTCATCACTTCGGCTCGCGCGACGCCCTAGTCGAGGCCACGCTCATAAGATCGGTCGAGCTCGCGATCGACACGACCTCGCTTGAGCCCAGTAGCGGAGCCATCGATGACATCGCCACGGACCTCGCTGAGTTCATCGAGACCGATACCGAGTTGATCGCCTTTCAGTACGAGTGCCTGCTCGAAGCCCGCCGCCGGAACGAACTGATGCCGCACGTCCACGAAATGTACGAGGAGTACATGGATGCGGCTAGACGGGAGCTTGTCCGAGCAGGCCTTGGCGACAGCCCCGACCTAGCCCGGGTGGTGTTCGCCGCACTCGACGGCCTCTCACTCCAGCAGTGCGTCTTCGGCGGACGACGAAATACCGAAGACGGCGTGCAGCTCGTTCATGAGATGCTGCGCGCGCTACGCGAAGCACGCAAAGCAGACCCATCGGTCGCTACCTCGGACGGATCCAGGCAAACACGATCCACCACGAGGAGCCGACGCTGAGGAGCTTCGCGACACCGACCATGGCACCCACCAGGTTCTTCCTTCGTCGTCCATGCGGCCACGGCTGAACCGCTTCTCCATCGAAGTCGGCCCCGGCCGGAAAGGGGAAGCTTCGCGCTGCCGTCGACGCGGCCACCGGAGTCATCAGTGTGCGTGAAAACAGTCATTTCCGAAGCCCGCCCCGGCGGGTGAAGACAGCGACAGCCCGCTGCCTTCTTGAGCCGCCTGCCCGGATCGGTCTTAACTCCTGACGGACAGGACCGCTAGCAGTCGACCGGACAGCGAAGAGCGCCGGCAACAGCCACGTCGGGTGAGTCGAGAAGTATGTTCGTGGAGACCATCAGGAAGTTGCGTCCAGTAGTCGCGCGTTGATATCCCGAATCCAGCGCACGCAGTTGAAGAATTCACCTAGCGTCACCACGAATTCGTTGCTCATCAGCGCAAAGGCCATACCGAACGCCTGCCACTGCTCATAGAGCGCCCGCTTGTCCGCGTCGACGTGCGCGAGACCGCCATACAGAAACACGTCGAGCAACCGTTTCCGAGTGATGCACTCATCATTGAAGACAAACATCGTGTCGGAGTCGAGCCGGTTGTTCAGAGCCTTCCTCGCCTTGTCGAACTCATCGCGGAGCTTCTGCGGGACGCCCTCGGCGTCGTAGATGTCGGCCAGCGCCCTAATTGAGATCCCGTCACGATCCTGCCGGAAGAGGCGGAGCGTTAGTACGAAAGCTCTGATGGCGTCGTCGTCTGGACCGACGAACACCGCTTCGGCGGGTCCAGTCAGGTCGCCCTCAATGATAACCCCGGTCTGTTGGTCATACAGCGCTGTCGCAAAGCGTGAGCCGTCGAGCTCGTTGGCCTTCTCGTTGAACAAGCGAAGGCGGCGAATCTGGTCTACGGAGAGTGCGTGCATGGCAGTCATTGGCAGATGAGCGGGCGAGAATGCGATTCACAATTATGGATCGCCGCGGCGCCGATCATTAGAACGCCGAGCGGCTGTTCGAGCGCCTTGGCTAACTGCAGCCTTGGCTGCAAAGTAGTACCGACTCACTGGACGGCGCTTAGGCGCGCGGGAGGGCGCAGAGTGTGAGGCGGCGCGTCTCCGGGGCGCGGTGGCGCTGGTCCGCTGCAGGCACAAGCGTGTGTGCCCACCGCTCGGAGAGCAAGCCACACGGATTCCCGTCTAGGCTTGCTGTCCCCGCACGCTTGCTTCCCCGGTCCGAGCGCCGCTACGGCGAGTACCTTGTTCTGCGCTCTCGCGCTGGCCCAACCGGACGGCCCTTCTGGCTGGTTCCGCACGAATGCTTTGTTCTCGCTCCGTCGGCTGTCCCGACGATCGCAACGACGGGCTGATCGTGCCGACCGGGACGTCACCGGCCGTCGCGCACTTGCGCTTTCCTCGATCGACCGTCGGCGTCCCGACTTGCGAGATCAACGGAAAGGATGCGTGGCGTCAGGGGTGCCGCTGATCGCGGGCTCCAACTGAGCCTGCGCGGGCGTGCCCGCCGACGGGCATCGAAGGGGTGAGCTGGCTGGGGTGCCGGCGCTGACGTCGCGCGCGGTTTTGGGACCGAGCGTCCATGCTCGGCATAGAGTTACGACGCGCGGCTATGGGGACACCGCTGACCGGTTGGCCGTGGTCGTGCTGTCGGCCCGGTTTGGTTGGCGATCGGTGTGTCTCGCGCGCGGATGTTGAGGCGGTGACCTCGCGTCCGTGCTCGGTGAAGTGTCCACGCGCGCGCCCAACGAAGGGCTCCCGGGACGCGCTGGCGCGAGGCGTGGCGCGCGGGTCACTTAGCCGGTCGCGCTCTGACAGCGACATACTGTCCTTGTGCTGAAGAGCGGACTGCACAAGCTCCTGATTTCAGCCCGGGCAGGCTCGCCAATCGCAGGTGCCGGGAGCTGCGCTTCGCCGCGGCTGTCCGTGTCCGGTCGGACTCGACGTAACGTGGGTTGATTGCGTGGAGGAGCGCTCGCTACACATCGACGTTCACTGCGAACACGGGATGTTCTGGGCGCGCGTAGGGGCATGGCCGGGTTGCTTTGCCTCGGGCGAGACGGTCGCGGAGTTGATCGAGGCGATCGAGGAATCGATCGCGATGTACGTGACCCCCGAAGAGGATGACAAGCTCTTGACGTTGGACTTTCGGATCATGGGCATCGACCTGCGGGTGGGATCGCCGCGGCCGCTGCGGCCCGCGCGCAAGGAAGCGTCCGCAGGGCCCTTGAGCACCCCGCGCCGGATCAACAGTCCGCACCGTGACTGGGGCTTTGGCCGGTTCGATCGCCGCTGACACACGCGCAGGTCCGGGGCCTATCCGGCCTCCGGGTCGGTTGATATGGGCCATTATGTTGAGCCGCCGGTTGGCGGATGCCGGAGCCCCCCGGTTTGGCGATTGCGAGACTCGTGCCGTCGGCGAGCGAGAGCCTGCATTCGTGCGCGTGGGGGTAACAAGAGCTGGCGCCGGACAGCGTGACCCCTGTTGTCCGAATGCAGAAGCGCGCTGGGCGAGCTTGGGCGGCTCCGAGGCTGCTGCATTTGGGTGCCGTCTTGCTATTCGGCTCGTAGCGCGGTGGTGGTTTGATCCGTGAGCCGGACCGCATCCACCCGCTGCGACGGCGAGGCAACCCTAGGACCTCCCGAGTACCCAGTGATCGACGAAATGCCGGACGACGTACTCGAACTCGGCGGGCTCCTCGGTGTAGGGCATATGACCACTGTGGTTGAGGAGCGCGAGCTGCGAGGTCGCGATCCCTTCGACGAGCTCGAAGCACGGGTGCAGCGACCCTGACTGCCAGTCGTAGCGGCCGTTGACGACCGCTGTGGGCACTTTGATCTCGGAGAGGCGGCGGGTGTCGTCCCATTCGTCCTCGATGATCTCGCGACCGATCACGTCCAGGCGTCGGCGGTGGATCGCGATTTCGTCCATGAGCGTATCGACGACGCCCTGGTTGTGGACGCTCGCTTCGAGCATCGCCCGGCGCCAGACGTCGCCGCCGTTGTCTTCCTTCTCCAGTCGGGCAAGCCTTTGGTAGACGGGGTTTTTGGGGTTGTAGATCGAGTAGGGCTCCTCGATGAAGTGCCAGGAGGGGCCGCAGCCGATCAGGACCAGTGCCTGCACGCCTTGGGGGTGGTTGAGGCCGACAAACAGTGCGGTGACTCCCCCGGTCGACGTACCGGCGGGGATCCAGGTGTCGACGCCGAGAGCAAGCCGGACCTGCTCGGTGTCGTCGGCGAGCTGATGCATCGTCAGCTTCTCGTCGCGCGGCTCGGGGGAGGAGCGGCCGACATCTCGGCCGCAGATCCAGAACGTCCTGCCGATGCTCGCGAGCGCGTCGCCGAGGTGACCGCCGGCGTTTGGGCCGCTGTTGGCCCGGTAGGGGTGGCTCGCGACGAACGTCACCGGTCCTTCGCCGGCCTCCCAGACCTCGAGCGTCGCGTCTTCGATCTCGACGAGCTGGGAACGGAAGGTATGCCTGTACGTCACGAACGGCTCCTTTCGACGGTGGGATCGGCTTCTTTCAAAACCGGGTTTGGTTCGGTCGACCTTTGCTCGGGGTCGATGAAATGACGAGGAATCCACCCCTCGCGTGGGATCGAGTCGATCAGCGCCCGGGTCTGGGGCGCGCGGGGCTCTGTCAGAACCTGCGCCGTCGCTCCTTGCTCGACCACGTTGCCGTTGTCCATCACGTAGATGTAGTCGGTGGTGTGCGCCACAGCGGCGAGGTCGTGTGAGATGAAGATCAGCGCAGTATCGGTTTGGCGGCGCAGCCCGTTGATCAGGTTCAGGACCTGCGCCTGAACTGAGATGTCGAGCGCCGAGACCGCTTCGTCGAGGACCAACGTCGCAGGCTCGGCCGCGAGAGCACGGGCGATCGCGACGCGTTGCCGCTGGCCGCCGGAGAGGTGGCGCGGCCGGCGCTTTGCAAGGCCGGTGTCCAGGCCGACCCCCTCGAGCAGCTCAGCGACGCGGCGGTCTCGCGCTGCCCAGTCGAGACCGAACTGGATGCGTAGCACCTCGGCAATCGCGGAGCCGACGGTCTGGCGCGGGTCCAGCGAGGTGTACGGGTTCTGGAAGACAAGCTGTATCTGGCGTGCACGCTGCCGCCGGCGGTCGCGGCGGCTTACACCATCGGATTTGTCACGTGCAAACGTGACCACGCCAGCCGTCGGCCGTTCGAGCCCGACCAGCATCTTCGCGACGGTCGTCTTGCCGGAGCCCGACTCGCCGACGATGCCGACCGCGCCTGCTCGCTCGAGTGTCAGCGAGATGTCGGCGACCGCCACCCGATCGTGGCCCTTCCGGCGGGTGCGGTAGACCTTGCGCAGACCTTGCGCGGCGAGCACCGCGTCGGAGGACTCAGCCGCCGATGTAGCCTTCCCGACATCCGATCCCGGCTCGAGCGACCCGACCACCGCACCGCCATCGCTGGCCGCGGCGACCGCGTCGAGGTGGTGACAGAAAGCGCGGCCATCGGGCAACGTCGTCTCAATAGGCGTGACATCGCGACATTCGTCGGTGGCGAAATCGCAGCGCGGGGCAAACGCGCATCCGACCTCCACCGGTGCGTCGGCAGGGCGTCCCCGCAGCTGGGCGAGCTGGGCGCGCCGGTCGCCGAGCGCCGGCCGGGCGCGCAGCAGCCCGATCGTGTACGGGTGGGCCGGGTGGCGGTGAAGGACGGCGGACGGCCGTTCCTCTGCGATCCGGCCGGCGTACAGGACAGCGGTCCGATCGCAGGTCTGAGCGGCGAGCTCGAGGTCGTGGGTGATGAACAGCAGCGCGATCTTGCTGCTGGCTCGCAGTTCCATCAGCGTCGCCATCACGTCGGACTGGGTTGTGACGTCGAGTGCGGTGGTCGGCTCATCGGCAATCAACAGTTCGGCGTCGCCGGCGATCGCGGCTGCGATCATCACCCGCTGGAGCATCCCGCCCGACAGTTCGTGCGGGAACTGACGAATGCGGGTCGGTCCCGCGTCGATGTGTACGGCATCGAGCAGTTCGAGCGCGCGCTGGTGGGCTTGGCCGCGCGACATTCCCTGTATGGCCCGCATGCCCTCGGTGAGGTAGTCGCCGATCGTATGCACGGGGTTGATGTGCGCGTGTGGATCCTGAAAGACCATCGCCACGCGATTGGCCCGCAGCCGTCTCAGCTCGCGATCATCGAGGTCGAGCACGCTGCTTTCGCCGAGGCAGATCGTGCCCGTGAGCTGCGCGCCAGCCGGCAGTAGCCTGACCAGACTCCGCGCGGTCATCGACTTGCCGCTGCCCGACTCGCCGACCAGACCGAGCGCCTCGCCGGGCGCGATCGCCAAGCTCACGCCGGCGAGGATGCGGCGCGGCCCGCTCGCAGTTGGGAGGCTCAAGCGGAGATCTTCTACGTGGAGCAGCGACTCTGGCTGTGTCACAGTCGCGCCTCGGCTTTGTCCGCGAGCCGGCTACCGATCACGTTGACGGCAACGACCACGATCACGATCATGGCACCTGCGTACAGCGACTCCTGGGGATGACCGCCAGTGAGGCCGACCTCACCGTCGGACACCATGACGCCCCAGTCGGGGGTCGGGGGCTGGATACCGAGCCCCAAGAACGACAGCGCGGCCGCGTCGAGCAGCGAGTATGCGTAGGCGAGCGTGAGCTGCGCGTTGAGCAGCGGGGCAACGTTGGGCAGCAGGTGGCGAGTCCAGATGCCGACGCGCGATCCGCCCTGAAGCGAGGCGGCCGCGATGTAAGGCAGGTTGCGCTGCCGGATTGCCTCCGATCGTACGATCCGCCCGATGTACGGGGTGTACGCGATCACCAGCGCCACGGTCATCGTCAGCAGTCCGGGCCCCAGGACCGCAGTCGCGAGAATCGCCAGCAGGATCCCGGGAAACGCGAACAGGACGTCGAAGCCGCGGGCGATCACGTAGTCGACCCAGTCGCCGAACCATGCCGCGGTCATCGCGAGTGCCGTGCCGACCAGCCCCGAGCCGACCGTGACCAGCAGCGGGACCAGCAGGGTCGTCCGCCCGCCGTACATCAGCCGCGACAGCAAGTCTCGGCCGATCGCGTCCGTTCCGAGGAGGTGCGCTCTCGACGGACCGACGTAGACGTGAGCAAGGTCGACCGCATTCGGGTCATACGGCGCCAGCAGGGGCGCGAGCACACAGCACAGGACGATCGCGGCCAGCACCGCGCCGGCGACCAACAATCCGCGATCGGAAGTTGCTCGGCTCGTGAGTCGCGAAGACCACTGCCGCCGCGCGACCGCCTGGGGTGGACTGCTCGCCTGGATGCTCATCGCGCGACTGGCCCGGACGGGCTGATGTCGAATGCGTTGATCACTGTGGGCGCCGGATCCGGGGGTCGATCACGCTGTAAAGCAGGTCGACGCCGCTGTTGATCACTGCGAACGCGATGACCAGCATCAGACACGTGGCCTGGACGACCGGAAAGTCCTTGTCCTGGACTGACTGGACGAGCAGCGAGCCGCCACCGTTGACCCCGAACGCGGTCTCGACCACGACCGTGCCGGCCAGCAACGCGCCGATCGTCAGACCGCTCGCGGTCGTGACCGGGATCATCGCATTGCGAACGGCATGCCGGCGCAGCACTCGGGACTCCGACAGGCCACGGCTGCGAGCGGTCTCGACATGGTCGGAGGCAAGCTCGGTACGGACGGCCGCGCGGGTGATCCTCGAGATCAGCGCGACCCCGCCGATCGCCAGTGCGACCGCCGGGAGCGTCAGGTGGACGAGCCGATCGCTAAATCCTGTTCCGGCGCCAAATACCGGAAACCAGCCGAGGTGGACGGAGAACACGAGCGTCAGCCCCACCGCCGCCACGAACGCTGGCGTGGCCAGCCCGATCGTGGTCAGCGCCGTGATCGCGCCGTCGATCAACGGCCGAGCCTTGGCCGACACGATGCCGAGACCGATACCGACGACGATGATGATGAAACCCGCGTAGCAAACGAGGAACAGGGTCGTCTCAAGCCGAGGGAGAAGCACGGTGGTGACCGGCTCGCGGAACACGACCGACGTCCCGAGGTCGCCGTGCAACAGCGCCTTCAACCAATCCCAGTAGCGCTGCCAGAGCGAATCGTTGAGGTGGTAGTACGAGTTGAGGTCAGCCTTCTCCTGCGGCGAGAGTGTGCGGCCCCCGCTCAAGAACGCGATCGGGCTGCCCGGGGCAACCGCCAACGCGGCGAAGATCACGATCGTCGACGCCCATACGGTCACCACCAGCCCCAGGAGGTGGCGTCCGATGAGACGTAACCTCACCACGTCATGTTCAGGCTCTCACCCTGTCGCGCGCAGCGATACCGCCCAGGGCGTGTATAGATAGCCGAGCGGCGAGGTCGGCGCGCCGGTGACCGCGTTGTTCTCGAACAGCCGCAGGGCAGGGTTGGCGACCAGCATCTCACCAAAGAACTGACCCTGGTAGATCTTCGTCGCCTCATCCAGCAGCTGCGCACGCTTGGTCAGGTCACTGGTCCCTCGCGCCTGGCTGATCAGCCCCGTCACCTGCGGGTTGTTGAACCCGCTGGTGTTGAGGATCGATCCTGGGATTGCGACGAACATCAACGGCTCGATCGGGTCCAGGATGTCCCACGCGCCCTCGTCGAGAAGCATGTCGTACGTGTCGAGCAGCTTGGGGTCGAACAGCACCTGGGCGAACCGGCTCGGTGCCGTGGTCACGATCTTGATCTGAAGCCCAATCGAGGATGCGACTGACTGCATGTAGGCCGCAATCTCCTGATCAGTGGAGTTCGCAGCGCTGACCAGCAGAGTCATCGTCGACCCAGCGCTCGTGCCCGCTGCCTTGACCAGCGACTTTGCCTGCGATACCTCGGTGCTTGAGCCGGGAAGCGTTGCGTAGGTGGGATTGAAGACGCTCTGGCCGTAGCTCCAGAGCGAGGGCATGTTGATCGACCACACAGGCTCGGCGGCGCCCCTGTAGACCGACTTGGCGATCTCCGGACGGTCGATCGCGATCGTCAGCGCCTTGCGAACGTCAGCGTTGCGGATCGGGCCCGACTTCTGCGTGAAGGTCAAAATCTCCATCGCGACACTGCGGGCCAGCTGCATGCGCCCTGCACCGCTGCTCTTGAGCGTCGACACGGAGCCGACCGGGACCTCGTAGGTGCCATCGATCTGGCCGGACTTCAACGCATTCGTCAGCGTGTTGGGGTCCGTGACGAAATCGAACGTGAGCGTCTTGATCTTGGCTGCCTGCGACGGGTTCCAGTAGGACGGGTTTGCCTTCATCACGACGCTCTGGCCGGGCGTCCACTTGACGAACTCGTAGGGCCCGGTGCACATCAGCCCGCCGGCCGACGTGCCGTATTCCTTGCCCTTGGCCTTCACGTAAGAGGCCTCGCTGATCTGGCCGGCGGTCGTCGACATGATCTCGACGAACACGGCGTCGGGCGACGAGAAGTTGACCGTCACCTGATTTGCGCCGGTCTGCTTGATCGACGCGACGTCGGTAAACCACGGGTCGGTCCACGTTCCGCCGAGATGCGGGTTCAGCTGTCGCGAGAGGCTGTAAACGACGTCCGCGGCGGTCAGCGGGTGACCATCCCAGAACTTGACGCCCGACCGGATCGTGAACACCAGCGTCTTGGGGTTCACCTGCTTGTAGCTGGAGGCCAGCCACGGCTCGAGCTGACCGGAGGCGGAGTAGCGGGTCAGCGCCTCGCACATGTTCGACAGCGGCTCGGTTGAGGAGCTGGTTCCCGACAGAGCGGGATCGAGCGACCCCGGCTCTCCCTCGGGCAGATCCCATGACACGGATGTCACTGCGGTCGCTGCCGTCGTATGCGTTTGCGTGGTGCTGTGGCTCGAGCTACCACATCCGGCAGCGAGTGCGCCCAGCAAGAGGATGACAAGCGCCGTTGCCCCGGAACGTCGTGCGAGAACAGTCACTTCTCCTCCTCCTTGAGCCGGAATGCCCGAACGCGTGCCCGCAGCGCGCAGCCGATCGCTACCGGTCGACGACTCGACAGCGCGGCGGCAACGCTGTGCGCCTCACGCCTTCGCGTGTCGACTCCGAACGGGTCTGGCCGACACAGCACGGGAAGGTTATACCTTTCCACCATACCGGGGTCAAGCGCCTATCGGTCGTGCCAAGTTAGCGCCAGATTGGCGTCCGATCCCCGAACGTGCAAAAGTACAACCTTTGGATGCGCGAGCGTGGATTCGCCCGGAGAGATGTGCGATCAGTGCTGAGCCTGCAAGCGAGTTTGGCGGCGGGACTCGGTGGGCTCCGGCAAGAGCCGGCTTTGTCAGCTGGAATCACGGAGGTCGAAGCATGAGTCAGCAGCAGGTGGATCGGCGATCGCCGGTGGAGATCGCTCGCGCGTCCTACGAGGCGTTCGCGCGCCACGACCTCGACGGCGTCCTCGCGGACCTTCACCCGTCGATCGAATGGCAGCAGGCTCAGGGTCTGCCGCACGGTGGCACCTACACCGGCGTCGACGAGGTACGCCGGAACATATTCGATCCGCTGGACCGGGACTGGTGGGACGAGTTCACGGCCCAGCCCGAGGAGTTCATCGACGGAGGCGACGAGGTCGTCGTACTCGGCCGCTATCGCGGGGTAGCCAAGGACAGCGCCCGCGTGCTCGACGTTCCTTTCGTGCACGTCTGGTCGATCCGCGATCGCAAGCTGATCCGCTTCAGGCAGTTCCTCGACACCGCGGGCTGGAACGCCACACTCACGGGATGAACGACTCCGCCACAGCTGACGGTGAGCCCGCGTCGGCGGCCGCCGAGCCGGCGCGGGTGTCGTTTCAGCCGGCGCGGGCCATGCGCACCTACGACGCCGTCGTGGAGCAGATTCGGGCTGCGATCACGGAGCAGCGCCTGAAGCCCGGCGACCGCCTCCCCTCGGCACTCGAGCTTGCACGCGAGTTCGAGATCAGCCGCAACGCGGTGCTCGAGGCGCTGCGGGTACTGGAGCGCTCCGGTCTGATCTTGCTCCGTCGTGGCTCGCGCGGTGGAGCATTCGTGCGCGCTCTCACCGGCGACGAGCTGGCGGAGCCGCTGCACCTGATGATGGAGACCGAGGTGCCGATCGCGGACATGGTCGAGATCCGGCGAGTGATCGAGGGCAACGCCGCCGCCTGGGCGGCCGAGCGCGCGACCCGCGAGGAGTTGAGGGGGATCGAGAAGGTCGTCAAGCGCTGGGAGTGGCTCGCCGCTCAGCCTTCGGATGAGGATTGGCGGCAGGCACGCGCGGAGGACATCCGCTTCCACACGCTGATCGCCGAGGCCTCCCACAACGCGGCCGCCGCGGCGTTGGTGCGCGGGATGCTCGGAAGTCTCGGTCGAATCCTGACCGACTACCCGTACCCGCGTGAAGCGATGATGGCTGCCTCGGCACCACTCCGCTGGGTCTTTGAGCCGATCGCCGTCCACGATCCCACGGCGGCCCGCGAGCGCATGCAGCGGCACATCGGTGACTTCTCCGAGCTCGCGATTGCCGAGCAACCCAAGCGCGCCGCAGCCGGTCGGGGCGGGTCAGTGCAGGGCCGGACGGGTCGACGAAAGGGTCGGCCTTGACCGGCCCGTCGCGAAAGGTTTAGCTTCTCAACCTCTGTAACGATTGGAGCGTCGTGAGTTCGAGATTGACAGTCGACGTGCCGGCCCGGGTCCCGTATACGTTTGCCGAGCGCGAGCCGTGGCTTGAGCTCGACTTCCCGATTGCTGAGTTCAAGCGGCGGGTCGCTGCGGTGCAGGCGGCGCTCGACGAGCAGGAGCTCGATGTCCTGCTCGTATACGGCGACCAGTACCTGCAGAGCAACATCCGCTACCTGACCGGCTTCTTCGGTCTCTTCGGCCAGTCCTGGGCCGTCGTCGGCCGAACCGGAGAGCCGGTGCTGGTCACCAATGCCGTGCTGCACGGCGAGCCGATGCACTCCAACGTGCAGAAGACGTATCTGCGCGACGTGCGGCCGCTGCCGCACCCGACGTCGACTGGGACACGCCTCACGCTCGTGGAGTTCGCGCTCGAAGCCGTAGACGAGCTCAGCGACGGCGGCCGGGTGGGGATCGCTGAGCTTGACTTACCCGCGACCGTTGCAGTCGACCTGCGCGAACGACTGAAGGATCGTCTCACCTCCGCGCCCCGGATCCTGCGAGGGTTGCGGCGGATCAAGAGTCCCGCTGAGATCGAGAAGCTCCGGGAGCTTGCCGGGATCGCGACGACCACGATGCAGGCGGCGATCGACGCGACCCGCCCCGGGGTGACCGAGAACGAGATCGCGGCCGCAGCATACCAGGCGGCGTTTGCCGCCGGGGCCGAGCGGATGACCGACTTCTTCGCTGTCGCCGGGAGGCGGAGCTTCATGAAGAACGTCATGCCGATGCCCGGCAAACGCGTGCTGCCGGACGAGCTCGTCGAGTTCGATATGAACCTGGAGCTCGCGGGCTATATCGCCGACCACGCGCGCAACACCGTCGCCGGACACCCCTCGGCCGAGGTGCGCGAGATCCTCGACCTCTCGCTGGAGGCGCACCACGCGGGCCTCGTCGCGACGAAGCCGGGCGCGACCGTAAACGAGATCATGAAATCGATGAACGACGTGATCACAGCCGGCGGTTGGGCCGAGTGGGATTGGTCGACAGGGCACGGCTTCGGGCTGGACCTGGCCGAGGATCCGATGTTCGTGCCGCAAAACAACGACCCCTTGGAGCCCGGGATGTGCTTCTACCTCGAGCCGATGATCGTGCCCAGCCACATAGGAACCGCCTGCCCGGAGGACATGATTCTTGTCACAGAGAATGGCTGCGAGCAGCTGACTTCGAGCCCGCTGCGCAACTGGTAGCCGATGAGCCACCACTGGCTGAGTGCAACCGAGCAGACCGTCAAACTCGGCCTCATCGACAGGACCGACCCGCCGGTGCTTTCGATCGAGTCCGGCGACGAGGTGAGCATCGAGACGTGGAGCGGCTGGGGAAACTCGGTGGACGAGACGACCAGCCTCGAGGACGTGATGATCAAGGCCGCGACGCTCGCTGAGCGCGGCCCCCACGACCTGACCGGGCCGATCGGGGTCTCCGGCGCGCGACCCGGCCAGGTGCTGCGCGTCGACGTGGTCGAGCTGAGGCCGGCTCCTCACGCGAGCAACCTCATCGTGCCGGGCGAAGTCGGCGTCGGGCTGCTGCCCGACCTGTTCCCGGACGGGGCGCTCCGCCACTACACGCTGGACCTGGAAACGATGAGCGTCGAGCTCGCGCCCGGGCTGACGGCACCGCTGGCCCCGTTTCTCGGCTTCATGGCGGTCGCGCCGCCGGACGACGGGCCGCACAACAGCATTCCCCCGGGCCGCCACGGGGGCAACATCGACCTCAAGGACCTCGTTGTCGAGTCGACGCTCTACCTGCCGATCTTCAACGACGGCGCGATGTTCTACGCTGGCGACGGCCACGCCCTGCAGGGAAACGGCGAGGTCGACGTGAGCGCGCTGGAGGTGGGCTTCGAGGAGGCGCGCGTACGCCTGACCGTGCTGGACCGGCCGGCGTTCGAACTGCCCCGCGCCGAGACTCCGAGCGCGTGGATCACGCTTGGCTTCGGCGATTCGCTCGATCAGGCTGCCCGCCAGGCGACACGGGAGATGATCGGTCTCATAGTGGAGCTGACCGGCCTCGCCCACGCAGACGCCTACGCGCTGTGCTCGATCTGCGTCGACCTCGAGGTCACGCAGGCGGTGAACGGAGTCGTCGGCGTCCACGCCCGCCTCAGCAAATCGCTCCTCGAGAGGTAGTGTGGCGCGGCGCCTGTTCGCAGCGGGGATCGGCACGGAGACAAACGTTTTCTCCCCGATCCCGACGGGCGTGGACGACTACCTGCTCGCGAGGGCCGACGACCCGCCCGAGGTGCGCGACGAAATGACCTTCGGCACCAGCTTCCGTTCCTACGCGGACGTTGCGCAGCGCCACGGGTACGAGCTCGTTTACGGGACATATGCCTACGCGCTGCCCGCGGGGCTGACCTCGCGCAGCGGCTACCTTGCGCTCCGCGACCGCCTGCTCGACGAGCTCGAGGCGGCGCAGCCGGTCGGCGGAGTCCTGTTGACGCTTCACGGGGCAATGGCCGCCGACGGAGTCGAGGACTGCGAGACCGACCTTTTTGCAGGGATTCGCGAGCGCGTCGGCGACGGCATCCCGCTCGGAGCACTGCTCGACTGCCACTGCGATCTGCCCGACGAGCTGCTGGAGCTGGCCGACGTGCTGGTCACGTTCAAGGAGTACCCGCACACCGACACCGACGAGCGGGCGGCCGAGGTCGCAGCGCTCGTGATCGCTTGCATGGAGGGTCACGTGCGGCCGACGATGGCCACGTTCGACTGCCGGATGGTCGGTGCCTTCCCGACGACGAGCCAGCCAATGCGCGGCTTCGTCGATCAGCAACTGAAGGGGACGGAGCGGGTCGACGGCGTTCTCTCGGTATCGCTCGCCCACGGCTTTCCGTTCTCGGACGTGCCGAGGCTCGGGGCCAACATGCTGGTCGTGACCGACAGCGACCAGCACCGGGCCGCTCGGCTCGCGGAACAGCTCGGTCGGCGGTTCGCAGCGTTGCGCGAACAGGTCACGCTCGCTCCACTGTCGATGGAAGAAGGCCTCGACCGCGCGCTCGCGCTGCCGCAAACAAACAAGCCGGTCGTGGTCGCCGACATGTCGGACAACGCCGGGGGCGGGGCCCCTGGGGACTCGACGTTCGTCCTGCGTGAGCTGCTCGAGCGCGGCGTCGACAACGTCGGCCTCGCTCCGATCTGGGACCCGATCGCGGCGCGGCTCGCCTTCTCGGCCGGCGTCGACTCGCGGCTGACACTTCGGCTCGGCGGCAAGATGGGCCCGGCCTCCGGGGATCCGCTCGATCTCACCGCGCGCGTAAAGGGACTTGTACCTGACCTCGTCCAGCGCTGGCCACAGGGCGACGGGTATGCCGATGTGCCCTGCGGCGACAGCGCGCTTCTGGAGTGCGATGGGATCGACATCGTGGTGATCAGCGTCCGGCACCAGGCGTTCGGAACCGAGCTGTTCACCGCCTTCGGGGTCGATCCCGGCGATTACCGGCTGGTCGTCGTCAAGTCGATCAACCATTTCAACGCCGCGTACGGGCCGATCGCCTCCGAGGTCGTCTACACAAGTCCCCCGGGCGCGCTCACGTTCGATCCCCGTCAGGTTCACTACACGCGGGCGATGACGCACAACAGGTACCCGTGGGTCCAGGATCCCTGGACCTGAGTCCAGAGCTGCGTGCGTTAATCCGGCAAGCGAACTCGGACTTCATTGATCGCGCTGAAGCGGACGCCGGACGGCGTCGACGTAGTGGTTGCCGTCGACGTCCTCAACGGTCTCGTGCCCGCGGTGGGGCACGCTTGCGGGCCGCCAACCCAGTGGGTTTCCTGCGACCCGCCGCCGCCCAGTGTGCTGGAGTTCGCGGTGTCGGCGCGGTCGGGGTGAACGCCGGCACGAATGGACAGTACGGCGGCGATTTCTATTGGCAGGGAGGAAGCCAGAACATCGTGCAGGGACAGACCAGCTTATGGGTGGGCCCCCTGGCTTCGAGCTATTTCGGGTTCTTGCTGGTGTGTGGCGATAGCACGTGCCAGTGGTCCAAAGGACCGGGCGAAATCTTAGTTGACGAGATCGTCCTGGCGGTCAATGAGACGGTCGGACCAGACAACGAGATCGTCGGCTGCTGGTTATCCAGATAGACGGTCTTGCTATAGCCGACCGTGTTGACGGCCGCGTCCGCGGCGCTCAACGCCAGCGTCTGCGCGCCCTGACCGTAGCCGTCAGTAACGACCGAGTCGCTGGCCGGCGGGGCATCGCACTGATGCCACTCCCAGGGGCTCTGGGATGAGCTGCTGCCCGGCAGCGACTGGCCAGCAAGCGACGCGTACATCGCGCACAACCCCGACGGCAAATCGCCCGAGAAACCCAGCGGCCAGGTGCCACGCACCCAGCCCGTGGACTGCCACAACCCGGACGCCGACATCGACGGCCAGGCCGCGTCGACGGCCGGCACCCAGTATGTGACCGCGAGCGCGGGCGCCGGGCCGTCGGGCGTGTACGGGCTCTGGTGCGCGGTCGACGGCGGCCCAGGGGCGTTCTTTGACGGTGCCACGGCAAGGGTTGCGGTCGACGGCGTCGGTGCCCATGTTGTGAGTTGCTTTTCTGAGAACAACGCGCTGGCCAGCGACGGCAGTCGCGGCTCCCCGCCGATGGCGTCGTTCACGGTCCAGATCGGGGTGCCGACGGTGACCGCGATCGCGTTCTCGCGGATCGCCGATCGGCTGCGCTGCCGCCGGGCCACGCAGCGGATGATCGTCCCGGCGCGATGGATAACCGCGCATCACCATCGGGTCAGACGCCGTGCCCGCGGTGACCAGGCGCGTGATCAAGTGTCACCCGAGAACGGTGCTGGAGCGCCGAACCGTGACCGTCAAGGTCAGACGGCACGGCCACATAACGAGGATCAAGCGCGTCAAAACGGTCCCGGTGCTCGTGCTGCCGCACGCCGTCAACCAGACCAGCCGGCGCGTGGGACACGGCAAGGCCACGACGGTCAGCGGCTGGCTGGGCACCTATACGGGGGTCGCGCTCGCCGGGCAGACGGTCGAGATCCTGGCGGCTCCCAACGACGGTCAGAACGTCTTCACGCCCGTTGCCACGGCGACGACCGCGGCCAACGGCGGCTGGACGGCGACCATCTCACCGGGTCCGTCGCGGCTGCTGGAAGCCCCATACGCGGGCGGCGGCGACGCGCAGGCCTCGCTCTCGGGCCTGGTCAGCGAGATCGTGCCCGCGAAGGTCGTCCTGCTGCGGGTGTATCCGCGCAAGGTCGCGTGGGGTCAAACGGTCCACATCGTCGGTCAGCTCAAGGGCGGCTACCTGCCTCCCGGCGGCGCGCTCGTGCGGCTGCGGATCGGCCTGGGCTCCACGTTCGTCACCTACGGCGTGCACGAGCACGTCGGCGGCAACGGCCGCTTTACCACCACCTACACGTTCGGCCTCGGGGACGCCTCGGTGCTGCGGTCCTACTGGTTTCAGATCGCGTCGCTGCCAATCGGCGACTACCCGTACGCGCCGGCGAACAGCCGCAAGCTTTCCGTGCTGGTGGGAGGCCCACCCGCCGCCCGGCGGCACCACGCGGGTTCGAGATGACCGGGAGTTGGTCAATCGGGCGGGGCTGGGATGGATGACTTGCGAGACCTGCGCCATCAGCGACGCGGGACCCGCAATCTGCTTTTACGGGAACAGGCGCCGCTCGCGTGGCTGCCCTTGCCCGAACAGCAGAAGTCTCGCGATCCGACCAGACCCCCCGCGAGACTGCTGCCCATTCGTGACAGCGGCAGTGTTGTGGCCGCCGCTTGAGCTACCTCCAGGCGGTCCGACCGTGGTCAGCGCGCGACCTTGGTCGTCTGGAGCAGTTCGCGGACCTGCAGGTCTTGGAATGCGATCCACGGGCCTCCGGTGCATGCGGTCAGCTCATACCAGCTGTCGGTTCTGCGAGACTCCTGGATCACGACGTCCAGACGCTGGTCGGCACCCGACCCCGCAGCTGTCATGCGTGGTGCTGAGCTTGGCGGGGAGCCCGTCGACCTGCATCGGCGTGCCGGCGACGGTGCTGTACCGCCATCCCGGCTCAGCGTTGACCGACCAACTCGCCACCAGCGACCTTGCACGCAGGTGCCTGACCGGCAGGCCACAGTTCAGCAGCAGCTGGCCATGGCGGTTGCGATGACCGATGCATTGGCGGCCCAGGCGTTGCGGGCTGAGGAACACGATCGGGGTCGTGAACGTAAACGCGCGGCGGGCGCGAAGGGCGTTCCAGCCGGCGGGGTAGTAAAAGCTCAGGCCATCGTCTACGAACCGGCTGAAACCAAGCGGCGGTGTGTCCGTTACCGGCGGCTGCCGTCGCAGATCGACGCCGCGATCGGCTGCCGGGGCTCGGTGGAGAAGATGAGCCAGTGTTGACCGGCGACCGGCTGGATGCCGTCCTCGTCCTCGTTGTATCCAGCGCTCGAGCGGCTGATCGCGGTCTGGACCTTGATGATCGCCGGCCCACGGCCCTTGAGGTACTGGCTGACGCGAACGCGAGCGGCTGAGAGGAGCACCTGTCGCCCTTCGGAGGCGACGGTCGGCCCGGGAAGCATCCTGCCCCGCAACACCACGCGCGCCTGCGCGAACTGCTGGCTGGGCGTCAACGCCTTGCACGACCCGCTACTCCCATCAACGACCCCTACCAGTTCGTTCCCACCCGTAGACGCGCCACACGCCGGGACGGCGACCGCGATCACCGCTGCGCAGAGCCAACGCAGGCCCCGGCCACGCAGACGCCTACCGCCGGGTCCGGTCGCCATACAGCTCCTACGCTCCCCGACGCCGAGCATCACCTCACGACGGTGCATGCCGCTCCGCGCAGGTCGTCCGGGCAGCGATCACATCACCCCGCAGTCCGCGCTGGCACCGTTTCCTGCTGCATCGTCACAGACCCGAACCCGGCACCGCTGCTGCCTTTGTTGCCGCGGCAGGCGCGAATTGGCCTTGCTGCTCTGCTCGCTCGAGCTTCTCAGCGGAAGCCAGCTCACCGGACCGATCGGCACGGCGCCGTGGCTGCTGGTTCGTGGGCGGAAGTGAGTGAGGTGCGGCTGCCAGCCGGGCCTGGTCCTGCTTGGATCCGGCGCCGCGGGAGAGGTCGAGAGTGCTGCTTATCGATAGCGGGCACTGTGCGTCGGGGGCCGTGACGTTCGGTGCGAGGGCCGGTCGCGAGCTGTTGTCTGGCTGACCGATCGTCAGACGGCGATTGCTGACAGGTGCCATCTATGCCGGCCCGCATTCTTGGCTCAGGGTCCGCTTTGACGACCGCGTCGCGCGTGTCCGAGCTCCATGAACGCATCTTCCGTCGCAGGTTGCAACGCGACGTCCTATCGGGTAGGAATACGCAAGTTGAACCGCCACGAAAAGGCAGGAGGGGTACAAATGGGGCTATTAGATCCCGACTGGCAAGGGCTCGCGCGGACGTTCGCCAGGGGACCGCACAGCACCGAGCCGACAGATCCTCAGTACGCAAGATCCTACGATGTGGTTCCCGGAAGTCTCGATCGTCCTGTCGATGACCTAATCCAAGGGTCATACCATCCTGGGCGGGGACAGGCGAGAGTCGGCGTGCCCGTTAACGCGAGGATATCGGGCGACACGGTGTTCTTCGATCGCATGGTGCTGCCCGAGCCTGCGGCAGATGCGCTGAAACCGGTCAGTTGGGTTGCCGAGAATCGATCTATTGAACCGACCTCAGTGCCGCTCTCGGAACTCAGCGTAACCAGAGACGCAGACGGTTTGCGGACTATTGAAATACCGGAGGCGGACGGTGGCGGAGTTATTCGTGAGCGCCCGAACGCGTATCGAGGACGCATCAATGATGCATCGCCAGCCGAGCAGATTCGGGCCCTGAAGGGGTGGTTCAGCGACCCGATCTGGCGTCGCTAAGCGTCATCGCGCGCGGTCGTCGATCGGAGGTCGCGGGCCCAGCACGAGGTGTTCCAAGTCGAGGCTTTTGGGGCGCCGACCGCGTGACGCACCGGCGACACCCCGCTCGAGCGGCAGTCTGGATGAGAGTCCGTCGCCAACCCAGAAGTGATCGCGACGTTGGTGTGCCTGGTCGTGCTCAAGTCTGCAGCCTCGTCGAGACTGCCGAAATCAGTCCCGGCACTCTTCCGTTGCGGGCGCTTCTGCTTCCGCGCATCGCGGGATTCTTACGCGCGGCGAGAAGATGTCCGTCGGGGAAGGACGCAAGAACCGCGTGGGGTGCGGTGCGGTCCGAGTTTCTCCAACTCGCGCACCTCGCTGGCCGTGTCGGACGCCTCTGCGTTCGAGATAACGTGAAGGCTCTGCTCTGGCCGTTCCGCACTTTCCGTCCACTCTGGAGGACCTCGTGCCTAAATTGGCCAGCCCCGGTAATGGTCTCTCAGCCGGTCCAAGGCCTGTCTTGGCGTGAAGCCTAGGCGGCGCATGATGCAGACCTGCATGAGCGCGACACTCCGCCTGATGGTTGGGATCGCATTGTCGTAGACATCGTCGATCGTGTAGCCATAGCGAGGCGCGTCCAGATGTGCGAAGTGGTTGCGGCTGGAAACCAGAAGCTCTCGGTTGGCAGCGGTAAGTCCTGTTGCAGATTCGGGCACGGCCGAGAGCCGTTGCAAGTGGGCGATCCGCTCGAGGAGGCTGGGAGGCTTCTTTCTTGTGCTGGTCGGATGCTGCTTCCTCCACCACTGCCACCAGCGCCCGTTGTAGAGGACGCGGTGGTAGGTCTCCAGCGAGCTTGCGACATGTAGGAGCCGCTCCGGCGTATAGCGATCCTCGTTGATCGATCGTGCAAACACCTCAAAGGCAGGTGAGAGGCGAGCATGCAAGTCGAACCACTTCGGAAGCGCCACGCGGAAGTCCGGCAGGTGCACGGCGTAGAACAGAAGCGGCCTATCCGGGCGCCACTCCCGCCACCGCGGCTCGGGGCCTTGCCTCAGCACGACGGCTTGGCTTCTCTTGCCTCTCGTCACCGCCTCGTAAGTGATCGCGTCGGGCACTCCACCGGCGATAACGAAGAGGTCCATCAACGGAACCGCAAATCGCGCGTGCAGCTCGTCGACGGTTGCCGCTTCCCGGGCGATAACCAGGATGTCTACGGTCGTCTTGATCGACCGGTCTGGCCGCCATGGCCCTGAATCCGCGGTCATCCGCGGGGCGAACCGGATCTCCGCGTCCCTCATTGGGACTCGCCTGCCGCGGGGCACACGCCACGGGATCGTGAGACGTCGCACCTGCCCGCGCCGATCGAAGATCATTTCGGACTGCCCAAACCCGGTAATCGGGAACCACTCATGCAGATTCGCGCTCCGCAGCACCAGCCTCTTCCACACCTGCGCCTGGTCGAGATGGGCGAACAGCACCAGCTGGGACGAAGCGAGCCGAAGCTCGGGAACCCCTGTTCCGAACGTCGTCTTCGTGATGAACGCGGCGGGCAGCGTGACTCGAGTTCCCTTGCCGGTGGTAATCCCGTGAACATTGATCATCTGCTGTGGTCGGGAAGTCCCTGACCATCCGCCCGGCCAGTGCATCGCTGGGGCGGTCAACCAAAGCTCCGCTCCGCTCTCCCTTGACCACCGGAGGACGCCCGAAATCTCCGTCTCTGGACGGCCGGCGATGCGAAATAGCCCGCGCATCTCCTCGCCGCGCTCGAGCGCGGCCTGTTCCGGAGGAAGGAACGGGGCTCGTCTGGCGTCCACAGCAGTGCTGGCTCTCGAGCTTAAAGGCCAGCCCCGCTGCCACTAACACCGCGTCGCGACGCGGTGCCTCTGTGGATCCAAACCGCACGAAGCAGCGTCGGCGGCGGCTCTGTTGGCTACGCCCGCGCCTCGCCCCGGGGCTGCTTCTCGCTACGCGCGGCGCAGACTGCGGGTTGTGGCTACTCCTCACCGTACACCGGGCTATGAAGCCGTACCGGACTTCCATGCGCGCTGAGCACACATGCAGGTCCCGATCCAGCGTGCGACACTCGTGCTTGCTCCTCGCGAGAAGCGAGCTGTCGCTTTCCAGCGAAGTGGCGTCTGACCCGACCTAATCGAGCGCGACGCCTCGTCCGGGCTAACAAGAGCAGCCCGGCGCTGCTCTTGGGCCCCGTTCTAAGTCCCCCCGAGACTGGCGCTTCGTCGCCGTTGGGGCCACGAGCTCGCCGCCGCTGCTTCAGTTAATCGCCGGGCCAGAGCAGAAGCCCGGCGGCCGGCGACAGCCGCCCGGCAACGTGCCCGTCGTTCGTGACAGGGGAAGCGAGCGCGGCGCCGGTCACCGAGATGTTCTCGTCCTTGAGGTGAGAGTGAATCGCCGCAATAGCGGCGTCCTCCTCGGCGGACTGGGTGCTTGCTGGAGGCCGCAGGCCGCTGGCACCAAAGCGCTTGCGGCCAGCCATCGCTGGGGCTAATTGGTGCGGCCGTGTCTGCCCTGCCTCGCCAGCAGCGGGGGTGAGGTCTCGTCGCCGAGGCAGTGCACCCGGGACGAAAGCAGGTCTAAGTCCATGCAGCGCGGCGCTTGTGCCGACGTTCCTCGGGGGAAAGCGATTAGAGCGCCAACGCTGGCGGCTGCTTCGCCAACAGAACGGCAGTGCAGGCGCTTTCTTGGCGGCATGCGACGGCCGGGCGGCTGCCCGTCGAGACGGTGGTCCCCGGCTATTTCTTGGCGGGTTCGAAGTAGGGGTTGGTCCCGGAGGCGTGGTCGGTGACGTCGACGACTCGGGTGATCTCGGGCACTGCTTGGAGGATGGCTACCTCGATCCCTTGGCTGAGCGTGACCGTGGCCATGCCGCAGCCCTGGCATCCGCCGCCTAGGCGTAGGTAGGCTGTGGCGCCTTCGACGGCGGCCAGCTCGGCGTGCCCGCCGTGGCTGGCGATGCTCGGGTTGATGTCGCGCTCGAGTACGGCGATCACGCGACGCGCGAGTTCGGTGTCCAGCCCGCCCGTGGGCGACCGTCCCGGCGGACCCGGTGGCGGGCCGGGGTGACCAGCCCCCGGACTCATCGGCAGGGTCGGAAGGGCGAGCGGCGGGGGCGCCGGCTTGTTTGGATTGAGGACCTCGAACCCGCCGCCGAGGCGGTTCTCGCTCCAGTCGACTGTGGCTCCGCGCAGCTTCTCCACGCTGTCGCCGGCGACAACGATGGTTAGATCGCCTTCGTGCTGCACGGCGTTACCGGAGTGGATCTGCGCCTGCGGCTCGAGCGACAGTGCGCACACGTACTCGCCGTTGGTCGCGCCGGTGACGCGTACCGATAGCACGCGGCCGCTGGGGTCGGGCGTGGCGGCGCGGAACGCGTGGATCCGCTCGAGCGCAGAGGCGGTGATGGCGAGGAGGGCTGGGGCTGCGTTGGAGACGGACCTACAATAGCTCGGTGGACCGTCTGCTTCTGGTCCTGCCGTCGGCCACGTACCGTGCGGAGGATTTCTTGTCGGCGGCGCGGGATCTCGGCGTCGCGGTCACGGTGGGCTGCGAGCGTCGGGCAGCGATGTCGGCGGCGATGGGCGAGCGTGCCCTGACCGTGCGCTTGTCGGACCCGGCACGCGCGGCCGAGCAGATCGCCGAGCGCGCGCGCGAGACCCCGTTCGCGGCGATCGTGGGCGTGGATGATCAGGGGGTGATGGCGGCCGCGCTTGGCGCCGAGCGCCTGGGCTTGGCCCACAACCCACCGGCCGCCGTCGCCCGAACGCGCGACAAGGCGGCGATGCGCCGGGCGCTCGCGGAAGCCCGCGTCCGCCAGCCGCGCTTTGCGCTGCTGTCCGAGGGAGTTGACGCGGCGGCGGTGGCCGGCCAGGTGGGGCTTCCATGTGTGATTAAGCCGCTGCGTCTGTCGGGCAGTCGGGGGGTGATCCGGGCTGATGACGGCGAGCAGGCGCGGGCGACCGCGGAGCGGATCCGGGCGATCCTGGCCGCGGCCGGCGAGCCGGCCGACGCGCCGCTACTGCTGGAGAGCTACCTCCCCGGCGAGGAGGTGGCGGTCGAGGGGCTGCTGCGCGGCGGGCGCCTGGAGGTGCTGGCGGTGTTCGACAAGCCTGACCCGCTGGAGGGGCCGTATTTCGAGGAGACGTTGTATGTCACGCCGTCGCGGCTGCCCGCGGCCGTCCTGAGCGAGGTCGAGGCGGTGACGGCGCGGGCGGCGGGTGCGCTGGGCCTGCGGGAGGGACCGGTGCACGCCGAGCTGCGCGTGGACGGCGAGCACGTGAGCGTGCTTGAGCTGGCGGCCCGTTCGATCGGGGGGCTGTGCTCGCGCGCGTTGCGTTTCGGTGCCGGTGTCAGCCTTGAGCAGGTGATTCTGCGCCACGCGCTCGGCCTCGGGCTCGACGACGTCGTGCGGGAGTCGACGGCGTCCGGGGTGATGATGATCCCGATTCCCCGCGCCGGCGTGCTGTGCGCGGTCGAGGGGCAGGAGGACGCGCGGGCTGTGGAGGGGATCGCGGGGCTGGAGATCACGATCGCGCGCGGCCGCCCTGTGGTGCCGCTGCCCGACGGCGACCGATACCTGGGATTTGTGTTCGCCCGCGGGGCGAGCGCCGCCGCCGCGGAGTCCTCGCTACGCGGCGCGCACGCCCGCCTGCGGATCGCGATTGAGCCGCAAGCGCCCGAGGCCGCTAGCGTGGGTGGCCGGTGCGCGTCCTGTTGATCTCCACCTACGAGCTGGGCCACCAGCCGCTGCACGTCGCCTCGCCGGCCGCCGCCCTGCGCCGAGCCGGGCACGAGCTGCGGTGCCTGGACCTCAGCGTGCAGCCCTGGGATCCCGACGCCGTGGAGTGGGCGCAGGCGGTCGGCTTCTCGGTGCCGATGCACACCGCCATGCGGCTGGCGCTCGGCGCCGGCCGCCGCGTGCGCGGCGAGCATCCGCGGCTACCGGTCTGCTTCTACGGCCTCTACGCCACGGTCAGCCGCGAGCTGGTCGCCGGCGAGCTCGGCGCGCGCACGATCGCCGGCGAGTACGAGCCGGCGCTGGTGGCATGGGTCGACGGGCTGGCGACGCAAGGCGCGCGGGCGAGCGCCGACGAACCGATCCTCCACCTGCAACGCGGCACCTTCGAGCTCCCCGCGCGCGAGCTGCTGCCCGGACTCGAGCGCTACGCGCGCCTGGCGGTCGATGGAGAGGAGCGGCTGGTCGGCTACGTAGAGGCCAGCCACGGGTGCGTGCACCACTGCCGTCACTGCCCGGTCCCGACCGTATACGCCGGGCGTATCCGCGTCGTGCAGGCCGAGACGGTCCTGCGCGACATCGAGCGCCTGGCCGCGATGGGCGCGCGCCACATCAGCTTCGGCGACCCCGACTTCCTCAACGGCCGGCGCCACTCCCTGGCAATCGTGCGCGCGCTGCATGAGCGCGTCCCGCAGCTCACGTTTGACTGCACCACGAAGGTTGAGCACGTGCTCGAGCACGCTGACATATGGCCCGAGATGGCCGCGGCGGGCTGCCTGTTCGTCGTCAGTGCGCTGGAGAGCGTCAACGACCAGATCCTCGAACGGCTCGACAAGGGCCACACCACCGCCGAGGCGTTGTCCGCGATCGAGCTGCTGCGCGAGCACGGGATCGAGACCCGGCCGTCGTTTATGCCCTTCACCCCCTGGACGACCCCGCGCGACGTGCTGGACATCGTCGACTTCGTCGCCGCGCACGACCTGGTAGCCAACGTCGATCCGATTCAGTACACGATCCGGCTGCTCGTGCCCGAGGGCTCGCTGCTGCTCGACCGCGATGACCTCCGCGAGCACCTCGGCCCCTACCAAGCCGAGCGACTCAGCTACCTGTGGCACTCAGCGGATCCGGCGGCCGACCGGTTGCAGGCGCGGCTCAGCGCGCTGGTGGAACAGAGCGCAGCCGCGCAGGAGCCAGCGGGCCTAGCGTTTGCGCGCATCCGCGCGGCGGTACGCGATGCCGCCGGCGATACCGACGACTCCGAGCTGAACGCCATCGACATCGGATCAACCGAAGGGAGACCACGGCTCACCGAGCCGTGGTTCTGCTGAGCGGAGCCCACCGAGGGCCAGTTGGGCCCTCTCACAGAGTGATGACGTGGTCCGGCGGGTTGCCCGCCAGGGTGGCGTACAAGTCGGGGAAGCAGCCGACCCGCACGCCCTCGACAGTTCCCGTCGCCGCGGCCGCCCCGACCTCTCCCACAGCCAAGCCGCGCTCCAACGCGCACTGGTCGCACAGCATCAACAGCATGTCCCGCTCGGCGGCCACGCGCGCGACGCGCTCGCCGACCGGGTCGCCCGCGCGCAGCACGTAAGTGTTGTCGTCGAAGAAGAACATCCCGACCACCTCGACGCCGTGCGTGCCCTGCTCAAGCTGCGGGAGGATCATCCGCCCGAGCTTGTAGCTGGCCGTGTGACCCGAGGTCGAGAACACGTAGGCGACCTTCATCCCGAAAAAGCGTAGCCGGGATGCCGCCACTCAGCCCACGGCGAGCTGGCGCACCGTGCCGCGGAATGACATAGACCCTGCCCTGGCCAGATGCCGACCGCCAAGCGGGCTGCGACGATGCCCGCTCCGCTGCGACGACGCCCGCTCCTCAGAAGCTGTCACGAGCCCCAAGTAGGCATGTCACGGGCGATCTCCGCCAGCCGGGAGAACGCGTCCTGACAATCGGACTGGGCATTCGTCGATCAAGGCGCCGTAGCCCTGGCGGTCATGTCATGCAAAGGCCAATCTTTGAAGTGACCCGACCCGGGACCGTCACCCGCCACGCTGCCTTCCGCGCGAGAACATCGCTTGCGCGAGACGCCCCTGCATGTTCGCGACGACGCGATCGCTAAGCATCTCGCCGGGGATAGAAGTCGACACTGATGTCGAGAGCTATGCCCAATTTGAGGAGAACGTGGCGCGGCCGACCGGCGCCGGACGGCACCTGCTTTCGCGCCAAGTACGGCCGCGCAGCCCCGAGTGGCGCACCTGCATTGCGCTCACTTCAGGCACGGCATCATCCGTGCCGACTTGCAGCGCAGGCGCGCCGAGCAAGCGGCCCGTGCTTGCCGGCGCAACCGTGAAGCACACCGCGTCGGACTGATCAGCGCCCGTGCTCCGGCGCGACCTTAGTCGTCAGGCGGCTCGACACTCGCTTCTGCATCGTCGCCGATCCGGTGGTGCCGCCTCCACTTCCGCTCCCGGCGTTGCCGGGCCTGAAGCGGAAGCCTCCGACCAGGAGGATCAGCCGCACCCTCGAGATGGCCCAGGCTTCCTGGAAGCAGTCGCCTCGCTAGCCACCCTCTGACTGCCGCGTCGCGTGGAAAGCGGCCGCGGCGGTCGCGCTCGTGGCGCGGGCGTCCGGTGTCCTCGCCAGACGTGTCATTCTCCTGCAGATGGTCGTCGTGTGGCAGCGATCAGCTTCGAAGCAGGGTTCGCGCACGGGTCGCTGACATGGCGGTGAAGGCTTGCTTGAACGGTGGACGCACCCGCAGCGAGCACCCCGCCGTACCGCAGACCTCGAGCGAGCTAGCCGCCGACGCGATCGCGGTTCGACGCGCGGGCGCGTTCGCCGTGCACGTCCATCCCCGCACTGCCGGCGGCGCCCAGACAATGAACGCCGCCGCGTGTGATGCCGCGGTCGGGGCGATCCGCGCTGCGGTGCCCGGCATGCCGGTCGGGCTCTCGACTAGCGAGGCGATCGCGCGCGACCCGTTCGCACGCGCCGCCGCGGTGAAGACCTGGCGGCAACCGCCGGACTTCGTCTCAGTGAATTTTTCAGAGCTCGGTTGGGCTGGGATCGTCCGCGCCGCGTTGCACGCCGGCATCGGTGTCGACGCAGGGCTCTCGACACCGGCTGACGCCGAGGAACTCGCGCGTAGCCCGTTCGCGCATCAGCTCGTCGGGCGCTTGTGGAGGTCGACGGCGGCGTCGCGGAAGCACGCGCGGTCGCGCAGCTCGTTCCAGGAGGTGTGCCACAGCTGTGGCACGGTTACGGCCACCGAACATGGCAGGTAATGGCAGCCGGGGGGGCGGCCGGGCACGACGTTCGCGTGGGACTCGAGGACGTGCTGACACTGCCGAACGGCGAGGTTGCCGCAAGCAACGCCGAGCTCGTCGCCACCGCGGTCCGGCTGATCGTCCCTGAGGAATACCTCGCTCAGTAGCGTCCGGCTCGCGTAACACCGACACTCAACGCGCTCGGCGAACTCCATCTCAGTTCGCCCGCTGCCCTTCGATCGAGAGGCAGCACTCCGGCTCGGGGTTGAGAGGAAGCTGCATCTCCGGCGCTGTCGCGTTGTCATTTTGGACGACCGATGAGCAGCGGCTACGCGCACGAGACTTCCGCGACGTCGCCGGCCGAGAACTCGAGCGGCGGACTGCCGCTCCGGCCGGCAACGGGATGCTCCTGAGATCGCTGACAGGTCCACCGCATGGTTGTCGTAGCTCGACCGCCCATCCGAGGCACAGCGCCGCGCCGATGGGACGTGCCCGCCGACAGCCACGGATCACCCGCGCTCGCCCGGCCGCCGCCTCGACCGCGGTGAGCGTCGCAAAGCTGGGGTGCGTGTCGAGCTCGACGTGCACGGTCGCGACTGTGTAGAGCGCAACGAGCGGCGCCAGCAGCGCCGGCCTCAGAGCGCTTTGATGCAACAGCCAGCGCGATAAGGAGAAGCGGCCGGGTTCTGACGGGCGCTGTTGGCTGAGCCGTGATTACTCGGGATACCATTCCTAGCAGCACATCCCGCACTTGCGCACTTCGCGTGCAAGGGCGACGTCATGTTGAGCGCGCGTTGACGTACCACGTACACAGCAAGTCTCGGGGTCCATCCTGAGTAGATCCCTTCGACGAAGGAGCAGCACTTGTCCCGCATTCAGCAAGTGATCGACACGCTCGAAGCCGAGCGCGCGGAACTCCAGGAGCGTCTCGCCTGGCTCGAAGAGCAGATCAAGGAGTTCCATGCGCACCACGACGGGGCAGCGCCTGCAGCGCCAGCTCGCTCGGGGCGCCGCGCCACCGCTCGGCGAGCGAGCACTCGTCGTGCAACCGCCCGCACCCGCCAGGTTGACACCAAGACGAGCATCGTCGGGTTCCTGGGCAAGCATCCCGGGAGCACAGCTGGCCAGGTGGCCAAGGGCCTGAACCTCAATCGAGGAAGCGTCTCCACTCGTCTGACCCAGCTTGCGAAGTCGGGGGAGATTAAGAAAGCCGCTCGCGGCTACACGGCCACCTAGCAGCCCAGCGGGCGCGCGGCGCCAAACCGCCAATCGGACCGGGCCCGGATTGGCGCAGAGCTGGACCCGCTCAACTCCACGAACCCGGAGCCGCAGCAGCGACCACCGATGCTTGTCTTGTGAAGAGGCTGCTGAGAACGCCGTCCGGGAGCTTCTAGGCGACCAGCCGACCCATGATCCGCGGGTGGCCGTCGACCTCCACATCGACGAGCGACTCGACGCGGGAGAAGCCGGCAATCTGGGCAATCCGCTGCAGCCCGGCGTCCCCGAATCCCCAGTAGACGAACTCGTCGCGCGCGTAAACCTCCCCGGGCTCGGAGACGCGGATCGCCGGGCCGTTTCGATCTTCGGGGCCGACGCCGTAGGTCTCGAGCAGCACCGTGCCGCCACTCGCGGTCCGCCCACGCAGCACGCGCAGCAGCCCGAGTGGATTCTCGACCCTGTGCAGGATGCCGAAGCAGTAGACGAGGTCAAAGCGCTCCTCCAACTGGTTGAGCGCGAACGCGTCCATCCGTCGATACTCGACGCCCGAGCCGAGCAATCGATGAATGACTCGGAAGCCCTCCCCGCCCTCCAGCTCGACGCCCCATCGGGAGGCGACCCACAGCCGATACTGCTCGTTGTCGACCGCCACGACCCTCTCGGCCCCCCGCCGCTCCGCGAGGAAGGCGTAAAAGCCGTCGAAGCAGCCGACGTCGAGCACGCTCATCCCGGCGAAGTCCTCGGGAAGCGCGGAGACGCGATAGCGATGGTCGCGCGCGGCGCCGGGCGTGTAGATGCCCTCAGCGCGGTTCAGCGCGAACGTGTGAAACCAGAACGGCACCATCTCGACCGTGGCGCGCGCGAGAGCCGGGGCGACCTCGATCGGCATCAGGTCAGCCACCTGCCGCTCGGCCTCCGTAACGACGAACCGCTCCCGCGCGCCACCCTGCGCCGACCCTGTCGTTCCCATCTAGATACCTCCTCTCGGCGCGTTCCTCTTGGGTCCCCCGACCCTTCCGCGGGACGTTGCTCGAGGCATGTTCTGTTGTCAGCGCTTGGGCCTGCCCACCGGTGACGGTCGGCAGGCGAGCGGGATCGCTAGACCAGCTTGACGTTGACGGCCTTGGGACCCTTGTCGCCGGCCTCAGCCTCGTAAGAAACCTTCGCGCCCTCGGCGAGCGAGCGATAGCCCCCGCCGACGATCGCCGAGTGGTGGACGAACAGATCCTTGGACTGGTCGTCGGGAGTAATGAATCCGAAGCCCTTCTCGTCGCTAAACCACTTCACAGTTCCAGTGGCCATCGTGCTTCCTCCCGCGTCGTTGCGTGCTGCGAACGCCGAGATTACTCAAAGCAACGCTACGACCGTTGGCATCGCAAGCGTCGGCAAACCATCCAACCTGACCGAACGACCCTAGCAGCCACCGGCCCGGCGATCAGCTGCTCCTACCGGATCATTGCGCAGCCTGCCGGCTCCCGCGCGCCGCTGACTGCTCCTCAGCAAACGGGACCAGCAGCACGCCGACCGCGAGGGGGTCGAGGTGGTTACCGTGGTCGGCGACATTGGTCGTCCGTGGCTCTCGGTCCCCGCGCTCCGGTAACCCCACGGTGTGCCTCACACCATTCATGAGCAGCTCGCAACAGACGTCACGCTCGACAAGCTCGCAGCGCAGACCCGAGACGACGCTGGAGCAACTCCCACGCAACTGACGCGTCGTCGTCGGCAACCCGCCTTTCGCGCTGATCAGCGGGCACTGGCGTCGCCCGTCTGAAGCCGGCCCGGCGGCGACCGCCCCAGCCACCGCGCCCACCGGCAGCTCCTGCCCCCTTCGAGGCTCTCCGGCCCGAGCCTCGGTTCTTACGATGCCCCGGTCAGAGCAGCACAGCCGTATAGGTGCTCGCGCAGTTGATCACAGCTCTCCACTGACCACCGCTTACTGGTCTGCAAGTCCTCGATCAGAACCTCGGCCCAGCGGACCGTCTGCTCGCTGTCAGGCTCGCCGAACAGCAAGACATCCGCGGCCTCCAGGAGCTGCTCCCGCTCCCTGGCGTGCAGTTTGGTGGCTCCCTGGTGATCGATCGTGTCGAGCAGCGCCGTGTAGTGGGCGCCACGAGCAATCATTGGCTCTGCGGTCATCATCGTGGTGGTACTCACGTTAGCGACCCTCGCACGCGCGGACAGTCGATCTCGTCGATCAACAACAGGCTCGCGTCAACGGTGCCGCGCCACGGCTCAGATCCCAGCTGCGAAACCCCTAGCCCGAATCTTGCAGCAAGGTGAGCGCCCCGACCGGGCAGCACGCTCAGCCGGCGATCATCGTTCTTCTCCTTCTCACGAATGCGGGAGTCTTCCCGGGGCGGGGCCGCGTCTGCCCAGTTGGACGACGACCAGCGGTCGGTGATTGCGTCCCTCGACGCGCCGCTCGCGCAGGCGTAGCCACAGCGGAAGCACGCTTGCCCGGCGCCACTCAACCGCGTTCGGTGAGCGGTTGGCGGGTTCTCGGATTGAGACGCGCTCGCCGCCTGCGCTGGCCGTCCCGCCAAACACGCTGAGCGTGCGGCTGGCGATCCCGTGCGAGATGCCCACCTTCCCGAGCCCGCCTGAGCTTCGCCGCGACGCCAAGATCGTGTTCGCATCGCACCAGAAGCAGCCGTGAACTCCCTCGGTGGTTGCGCCCTCCTTAGCGCGAAAACCACGGACTGCAGGCCCGGCAGGTTCGATGGACTGATACCTAGGCAGACACCCGAACCAGACCAGAACGACGGCGGCCCTGCTCCGGGTGAAATCGAACGCCACCGGCGACTTCGGCCAGTTGCTCTCCACTTCTGCATCGTCGCCCAGGGGGCAGTCTCGGTCAGACTGCCCCGTTCCACGCGAAGCGGCAGTCCTGCCGGCGTCACCGCTTAAGGCGTAAAGGAACAGGGTCCGGATCGCGACCGGCTTATGATCGCGGGATTCGCCGAAGTCCCGGTTTCCGTCGGCGACGAGGACGACGGGCCACCGGCAACGCGGCGTGTTCTGAGGCTGGTCTTCGCGCGCGCGGCGACCGACTCAACTGCTTGGTTTCACCATTCCCAGCCATGGGTCTGGTCTCGTTCTCGCCGGTCTGGGCCTAGGTCGGTGGCCTCAGCGATGTGCACATCGATCGCCTGTCCAGCGAGTAGACCGTGGTGGAAGCCGGGCCGGTCTAGCTTTTCCAGGGCATGGAGCACCAGGTGGGCGGCTTGGCGGCAGTCGTGGCGTTGTTGGAACGCGCCGGGGGCGGGTGCGGGTCCGAGCAGAACCGGGTCGTCAGCTTGGACGCTGTATCGCGCGCGGTATTGACTGATCGCGTCGGCGGCGTGCTGCCAGACGGCATGGTTGGGGTCGACGGGGTCCGGGCGCGGTCCGAGCAAGGCGGTCAGGTGTCGCGACTGGATCGCCTCGTTGCGATGTGCGCGGACGGCGTCGCGATCGTCGTCGGGGATCTCGATCTGTAGCGGCGACGAGCCATCCGTACTGCGGTAGAGGGCTGGGGCGTCCTGTTCTAGCTCGCGCGCGTGCGCCTTGAGAATCTCGGTCTCGTGCGCCAATGGCGTGGTGATCGAGGGGATGTCTGGTTCTGAGCGGCTCAGGTGTTCCGCGAGCGCCTGCAGGCGTTCCTGCTCGTCTTGGATGTCGAGCAGCTGGTGGCTGGCGTGGATGTGGGTGCTGTGCCGGGCGCGGGTGAGCGCGACGTAGCAGCCCTCCTGGGTGGCGTGCTCTGAGACGATCAGCTGGGTGGTGTCGGTCGTCTGGCCTTGCGCGGGGAACGGGTGCTGGACGTAGGACAGGCGGACGTCGGCGCGATCGAGCTGGTCGCGGTCAAGCGTCGCCTCCCGGCCCGCAGATATACGGAGCTTGAGCAGTTCGCGGTCGGGGTCGATGTCGAGGACCTGGCCGGTGGTGCCGTTGCGAAGCTGCCCGGACTGCGGGTCGTTGATCGAGCGCCGGAACTGGACCTGGTCGCCGGCGTGCAGCCGGTAGGGGCGGCCTGTGACCCGAAGCGACTGCTCGCCGAGCTCGTGGTTTTGGTGGCGGATGGCTTGCGCGCGGGCGTTTAGCTCGTCGAGATGCTCGTTGGAGGTCTGCGCGATGACCAAGACCTGATTGCCGGCCTGACGGTCAGCATGTGCCGCCTCGAGGGCGCCGTCTTCGGCCTGGCGCTGCTGGTCGTGAAGGGTCACGCGGCCGCGGTGGGCGTAGCCGCGGATTGCCCGCTCGGTTTGGGCTTTGCGAAACAGGCTCTGGTCGCGACGGTCGGCCGGGTCGCGAGCGCGGACGTTGCGCGACAGTACACACAACGCCTGGCTGTCGCGGGCGGCTTGTTCGAGCGCCGGCCACAGACCCGAAGCGCCGACCGGCTGGGACTGCCGAGGGTCACCCACCTCGATCAGCCGCGCGCCCGCGGTCTCGACTGCCCTTAGCAGCTGGTGTTGTTCGCGGGTGGACGCCAGCGCCGCCTCGTCATGAATCACCGTCGTGCGTTGAGCGAGGATGACCCGGCCGCAGGCAAGCGCTGCCTGCAGAGCGGCGGTGGAGTAAGAGCAGGCGTTCACGCCCGCGGCAGCGAGCTCGTTGGCGAGACGTTCAGCGCCGAGCGCGGCTGTGCTGGTGACGATGATCTGTCGTCCCTCTGCCGCGTGCGCGCGGGCGGTCCCGACCAGCGCGGTGGTCTTGCCGCTCCCGGCCTGGCCCTCGATCATCACCAGCTGTCGGTCTGAGCAGGCGAGCGCGACCGCCTCGCGCTGCTCGCGGCCCAAAGCCCCACCGTCGCGTCTTAGCTCCGCGTCGAGCGCCAGCGTCTGCCGGGCGACGAGCGCAGGCTCGATCGGCACCGCGCGACGGGCGGCGAGCCGTCCAGCCAGAGAGGCGGTCTGTCGCTCGACGCGGCGGTGCGCGCGCGTAGTCTGTCGGCCGTCCGCGAGCGCCAGCACCTCGCCAGCGGAGCCCAGCCGCTCGAGCCGAGAAAGCGACTGTTCGATGTTCACTCCAGCGGACGCTTCCAGGGCGACCGCGCGCGCATCGCGGTCGCTGAATGTCGCATCAAACTCCGTCAGGCCGTCAATCAGCTCACGATCATCGGCCGGAACCAACGACGGACGCATCAAGCGCAAACGCTCGACAGCTTGCCGGTCGAAGCCCACGCGGCGGGCGGTCTTGACCCAGTGGCGGTCCAGATCCCCACGCGTGAGGAGTTGCTTGCGGTCACGGGTAAACGCCCCAGCCGCGCGATCCTCACCGGGCGCCAGCCGGGCCGATCGCGACAGCCGCTCAAGCCGGGCCGCTGCCCGGGCCGCATCCGGGCCACCGGCGGCGATGACCGCTTCCAACACCGCCCGCTTGTGCTCAAGCCGCGCGTCGATCGCTGCCTTGACCTGGTGATGGCGACTCGACCAGCGATCCAAGAGCACCGCTGGAACCCCTTCGAGCTCGAAATACCGCCCACCACGGCCAGTGCCGCGCTGGATCCCAAACCCCAGTCGTGAGAGTTCGTGAGCGAGCTCGGTCCGGTATGCGGCGCCCAGCTCACGCCGGTGAACAAGCCAGGCGCGCGAATCGATCGCCACCACCTGTCCGTCTGAACGCACCGCTCCGTGCAACAGCACATGGGAGTGAAGCTGCGGGTCCGGCGGCCGGCCATCCACCGCCCGGGCGGTCGT
>CAVWOK010000014.1:0-170361 GCA_963756585.1 uncultured Solirubrobacterales bacterium
GCGGCGAGCCTGACTGCGGCAGTGGCTGTGACGGTCAGGACCGTAGCTGGGACTGCAACAAGCCCGGGCTCGGTGCCGTCGGGGCCCGGCTGGTAGCGCGCGACACCGCGCGACAGATTCGCGAGCACACGCGGGAACGAGGGGACACGCCGGCCGGCTGGGAGCGGTGGGCCGAGGAGATCCTCGAGCCGAGCGTCAACTGGCGTCGCCAGCTGGCAGCGCACGTACGCCGCGGCGCCGCGGATGTCACCGGCCGCGTGGACTTCACCTACCGCCGGCCGTCGCGACGGGCGAGTGCGGTTCCCGAGGTGGTGCTTCCAAGCCTGCGACAGCCGCTCCCGCAGGTGGCGCTCGTAATCGACACCTCGGGCAGCATGAGTGACTCGATGCTGGGTCAGGCGCTCGGTGAGGTCACCGGCGTGCTGCGCAGCCTGGGCGTCGCACGACGCAACCTGCGGGTGATCGCCTGCGATGCCCAGGCGTATCAGGTGCAGCAAGTGCGCAAGCTCGGTGCGCTCCGGCTCGAGGGTGGGGGCGGCACCGACATGGGCGCCGGTCTTGACGCCGCTGCCGCGCTGCGCCCGCGCCCGGATCTGATCATCGTGCTCACTGACGGCTACACGCCGTGGCGCTCAGCGCCCCCGCCGGGGATCCGCGTGGTCGTGGGCCTGATGGATCGTCAGGGAAGGACACCCGCTTGGGCTCAGACCGTGCTGGTGGGCGACGCCACAGGTGCACGACGATGACCGAGACCACCTTCGAGCCGCCTGAAGGCGACGACGCCAAGCAGTTCGATCCCCAGGCGTGGCAGGCGCTGGGGATGTCGCGCGAGGAGGGCCTGGCGTGGTTCAAGCACCGGATGCAACCCGAGTGATGCGCTGCGCTGGCGGCGCGCCGGGGTCTCAGAGCCAATCGAGGCGGTGCGATGGAAGATCGCGGGCGTGGGTCCCGAGAGAGTCGGGGAATGGATCTACGCCAAGATCGACGCGCGCGAGGCGGTCGCCTGGAACGAGCTGGGTTTCAGCGTCGCGGAGGCGCATAAGCACAAGCGGGTGGGCCGGACCCCGGTGCAGGCGTACGGTCGCAAGCAGCGGCTCCACGTGGCCGCAGCCCCGGCAGCGTCGTCTGCCGGTTCCCGAGCTGCCGGCTTTGGTCCCCACCGCTTCATGGAGGCCGTGAGGCAGCAGAACCCCCGGATCACGCAGTCGTACATGCACCGGCAGTGGTTCGACGATGAAGCGATCGCCTGGGCCACGCACGGATTCGATGCCAGCGACGCCCTCGCCTGGAAGGAGCTCGGGCTCACTCCGGTCGAGGCCGAACGGCACCAGGCACAGGACATGAGCCCGATGCAGACCGCGAAGGCGTGGTGGCAGGCAGGGATCCCGGTCGACGAGGTTGCCGACTGGATTGGCGCGGGCCTGACCCCAGAGGAGGCGGCACGGCAGCGCGCAAACGGCGTCACCGTCGAGCGGGCAGCGGTTCTGCGCAGCCTCAGAAAGAATCAGTAGGGGCCGCGCCGGGCACCACGCTCCTGCCCGGTTGTCCTCGCGGCGGCAACGGTGCGGCCGGTTGCATTGAAGCCGCACATAATGTATTCACTCGTCGATGACCCTGCGCGGCTACACGGCGCCGTTGTCGCCCGACGGACGCGCCGGCATCGTCCCGCCGCCCCCCTGGCACTACTCCGGTGAGTTTCTGATCGCGGAGTACCGCACAGATCCCGAGGCGGTCGCGGCGCTGCTGCCGGCGGAGCTCGAGCCCGCCGAGGATCCGGGCGCCGTGGCCGCGATCTTCGCCGACTGGCAATCGTGCTCGGCTGACCTGCACGAGCTTGCCGATCCGATCCAGTCCCAGTACCGGGAGTTCTTCCTCGTCGTTGGGGCGTGCTTCCGCGGCCAGCCGGTCAGCCGCTGCGTCTACATCTGGGTGGACAAGGACTTCGCCATGTACCGCGGCTGGATCCAAGGGTTTCCGAAGAAGCTGGGCTCGATCCACATGACCCGCGTGTTCGAAGCCGGCAAGGCCACACCCCGGCTGCAGCCCGGCGCGGTCTTCGGAGCGACGTGCAGCGCCAACGACCGGCAAGTGGCCCGGCTGGTGATCACGCTCGAGCACGTCAGCGAGACCGGACCGACCGTCAACGAGCCGCCGATGCACAACACCCGGCACTTCCCGGCGGCATCAGGAGCGCGCCCGGACGTATTCGAGCTCGTGCGCGCCGGCGGTCGCGACCGCGAGGGGGGACCGATCTGGGAGGGAAGCGCGCAGCTGCGGCTGTACGACGACACGATCGAGGATCTGCAGGCGATCGCTCCCGTCGAGATGCTGCGCGGCTACCGTTTCTCGTTCGGCTATTCCGTAGACGGCGTCGAGGTTGTCGCCCAGCATGATCGTGAGGTGAACCAATGAAGCACGCTCGGATCGAACACAACTCCCAGGTGCTCGAGGGGACCGTAGAGGGCGACAGCTTCCGGGCCGACGGCGTCGAGCTCGCCGTCGCCGACGTCCAGCGCTGGCTCTCGCCGGTGACCCCGGGCAAGATCCTGGCCACCCATCTGACCTTTCGCTCGCGCGCCGAGGAATACCGGATGGCGCAGCTGCCGCGGGAGCCGTCGTACTTCATGAAGCCGCCGTCGTCGCTGTCGGCACATCTGGCGCCGGTCGTCCGGCCGGCGGGCTGCCGGTTCCTCAACTACGAGGGCGAGGTGGCGGTGGTCATCGGCCGTCGCTGCCACCAGGTGACGGTCGACGAGGCGCTTGACTACGTTGCCGGGTACACGGTCGCAAACGACTGGGGGGTGCACGATTTCCGGCACGCCGACCGCGGCTCGATGTTGCGGGTCAAGGGGCAGGATGGGTTCTGCCCGCTGGGCCCGGTGCTGGTGGATGCCGGCGACGTCGATCCCGGCGATCTGACGTTGAGCACGTTCGTCAACGGTGAACGCGTCCAGCACGGCAACACCGGCACCGACCTGATGTTCTCGTTCGCCTATCAGATCGCCGACCTGGCGCGGCTGATCACGCTCGAACCCGGCGATGTCCTGCTGACCGGCACCCCCGCGCATTCGCGACCGGTGGAGCCCGGCGATGTCGTCGCCGTCGAGGTGCAAGGCATCGGCAGACTCGAGAACCCGGTGACCGAATCCACACACGTACTTCCCGACATAGGAGAGCAACCGACTGTGACCGCACAGACCCTGCACGTCGCACTGGCCATTTCCGAGGAGGAGGCCGAGCAGAGCGTGGGGGCGGCACGATGACCGTCCCCCGCGTGCTGCATCCATTCGCCGTCCCCGCACGACCGGCGGAGGACTATCTCGAGATCGTGCGGGGTGAGGGGTGCAGGATCTGGGACGTCGACGGTCGCAGCTATCTCGACGGGACAGCGTCACTGTGGTATTGCGCCGCCGGCCACGGCCGCCAGGAGATCACCGACGCGATCACCGCGCAGATGGCCCAGCTCGAGGACTACCACACATTCTCGCGGTTCACCAATGGTCCCCAGCAGCGCCTTGCCGAGCTGCTGCTCGACCTCGAGCCGATTGCCGACGCCCGCGTGCTGTTCACCTGCGGCGGCTCGGAGGCCGTGGATTCGGCGTTGAAGCTCGCACGCGCCGCGCACAAGACAGCCGGTGATGCCGGGCGGACCGTCGTCCTCAGCCGTCACTACGCCTACCACGGGGTGATGCTCGGCGGGACCTCGGCCGGCGGGCTGCCCGCCAACCGCGACCCGTTCGGCACCCTGCTGCCGGACTTCTTCCAGGTCGACCGCGACAGCCTCGAGGCAATGCGTCTGGCGGTCGCTTATCACGGTCCCGAACGGATCGCGGCGATCATCGCCGAGCCGGTGGTCGGTGCCGGTGGCGTGTTTCCGCCGCCGGACGGCTACCTGCAGGGGCTGCGCGAGATCTGCGATGAGAGCGGAGCGCTGCTGGTCTTCGACGAGGTGATCACCGGCTTTGGGCGGCTCGGCTCCTGGTTTGGCTCCCGCCACTACGGCGTTGAGCCCGACATGATGACGTTCGCCAAGGCGGTGACCAGTGGCTATCTCCCGCTCGGTGGGGTGATCGTGGGGCCCCGCCCGCGCGACTGGCTGGAGGCCGACAGCGAATTCCTTCTGCCGCACGGAAACACCTATGCGGGCCACCCCACCTGCTGCGCTGCGGGGATCGCCAACCTCGAGCTGATGGCGCGCGAGCGCCTGCCCGAGCGCGCCGGGGAGGCGGGACGGCGCCTGCGCGCGGGGCTCGATCAGCTTGCGGGTCGGCCCGGCGTGGCGGGGGTCAGGGGCGAGGGCCTGATGCAAGCGGTGGCGCTCGAGCCGCCGCTGGCCGCCGGCGCGGTCAGCGAAGCGCTTCTCGCCCAGGGGGTCATCGCTCGCGCGCTCCCGTACGCCAACTCGCTCGCCTTCTCGCCGCCGCTGATCATCTCCGACGACGAGGTCGAGGAACTGGTCAGCGCCACCGAGACGGTGCTCGCCGAGCTCGCCCAATGAACCAGGAGTCATGGAAGCCGCCAGCGACGACCGCCTAGAGATCGCCAGCGTCGTCGATCAGGTCTATCTCGCCATCCGCGAGCGGATCAGCAACGGATCGCTGCCCCGCGGCGGCAGAGTCCACCAGGAGGATCTGGCCGAGGAGCTCGGCGTCTCCCGGACCCCGGTTCGGGAGGCCCTACGCCGGCTCGCGGCCGAAGGGCTCGTCGAGATGAAGACCAACCGCGGCGCGCGGGTCGCCGACATCGACCAGGAAGGGATGCGCACGGCTTACGAGGCGCGGTTGGTAGTCGAGCCGGGCGCGGCGCGCCTCGCGGCCCAGCGCGGGCTGCGCGAGCCGCTTGCGCGGATGCGCGCGGCGGTCGCCGCCCAGCGGCGCGGGGTGCGCAGCGTCCAGCGCAGTTTCGACGCCAATCGCGAGTTTCACGTGGCGCTCGTGGCTGCCTGCGGCAACAAGTTCCTGCTGCAGCTGGTGGAGCGTCTGTGGGTGGCCCGGATCGGCGCGGCGATCTACGAGCGCCAGGTCGAGACCCAGGAGCGAATGCTGCTCGACGTCCGCGAGCACGAGCAGATCCTGGCGGCAATCGAAGCAGGCGACGCCCGCCGCGCCGAGACGCTCACCCGGCGCCACCTCACCGAGGCCATGAGGCGCTCGCTCGACATCCTGGGTGGCGCGGGCAGCTAGCGCTCCATGCGCACGGGGTTCGAGAGCGTGCCGACCCCGCTTACGTAGATCTCGACCGTGTCGCCCTCGCGCAGGTAGCGAGGCGGAGTCCGCGAGTCACCGACCCCACCCGGGGTCCCGGTGGCGATCACGTCGCCGGGCTCGAGCGTCACCCCCGCCGAGAGGTACATGATCAGATCCTCGACGGTGAAGATCAGATCGGCGGTGTTGGCGTCCTGCATGACCTCTCCCGAGACGGTCGTGCGCACGTCGATGTCGTCGAGCTCGAGGCCGTCGAGCGAGGAGATGCAGGGTCCCATCGGGGCAAACGTGTCAAAGCTCTTGCCCAGCGTGAACTGCCGCAGCGGGGTCTCGAGCTGCGCGCGGCGACCGGAGACGTCGTTGAAGGCGGAGATGCCGCCCACCGCCGCGCGGGCTGCCGCGCGGTCGGCGCGATACGTGCGCCGCCCGATCACCACCGCGAGCTCCCCCTCGTAATCGGGGCGGGTCTCCTCCCGGGGGATCACGATCTCCTGGTCGGGGCCGATCAGGGCCGATGAGTAGATGGCAAACACCACCGGCACGGCCGGGACCTCGAGCTGCGATTCGGCCGCGTGCGAGCGGTAGTTGAGTCCGATCGCGAGGATCTTCTGGGGCACGACCGGGTGCAGCATCGTGACCTCATCGGCGCTGTAGCGCGGTCCATCGGCCTGCTCGAGTGCGGCCCAGGCAGCCTCGGTGGGGGCAAACCCGCCCGGTGGCGCGGCGCCGGCGTCCTGCACGGCGCCATCGACGAGGCTCCCGATGCGGGTGTTGCCACTGGGATCGACAAACCGAACTGCCTTCACGCGGCGGCCTCCTGTTCTTCGCGCAGTACCTTGATCGCGTTGACTGCTCGAGGGATCCCAGCGTACGGCGTGGTCTGCAGGATTGTCTCCTCGATCTCGCTCCAGGGCACGTCGATGGCGCGCAGCGCGCGGATGTGCGCCCGGACCTGGGGATCGCTGGAGCCCAGCGTGGTGAGCACGGCGACGATGATCAGCTCGCGATCGCGAGCGCTCAGCCCGGGGCGGGTGTGAACGTCGCCGAAGGCAAAGTCAACGATCCAGTCGCCGAGCACGCCCATGCGATCGAGGAACTGATCGCCACCCGGCTCGTCCGCCAGCTCGGCAAGCCGGGCCAGGGCCCGCGCGCGACGGTCGCGGTCGGCTTGCGGCCGGGGTTCTTGACCAGCTTCCACGGGACGGATACTGTATCCAAAGTCTTGGTTTTGCGGGAGTTTCAAACGATCCGGCCGGAGTGTCACCGCTGATGGCGCAAGCCGGAACCGAAGAAGCCACGGGTGCCCGCACCGGAGCGCAGTTCCTCGACGGCCTGCGCCAGGGGGAGCGCGAGATCTGGCTGCAGGGCGAGCGGATCAGCCATCCCCTGGATCATCCCCAGCTGCGGGCCGCGGCGCTCTCGCTGGCGCGCGTGTTCGACCTCCAGCACGAGCATGCCGCGGAGATGCTCGCCGCCGCGCCCGGCGATGCCGAGCGGCTGGTGAACGTCACCCACCTGATCCCGCGCACGCACGCAGACCTCGAACGGCGCCGTCGGGCCTTCGAGCTGGTGGCCGCGCTCTCGGGCGGGGTGATGGGGAGGACACCCGACTACCTGAACGTCACCTTCGCCTGCTTCGCGGGCCGCTCGGAGGTCTGGGCCCGGCGGGGCAACGAGCGGGGGGCGGCGAACCTGGTCGCCTACCAGGAGTCCATGCGCGATCACGACCTGTCGACGACCCACGCGTTGATGAACCCGCAGGTGGACCGCAGCAAGCCCGAGGCCGAGCAGGCCATGGGCCAGGTGGCGCTGCACAAGGTCGACGAGACCGCGGGCTCGATCGTCGTGCGCGGCGCGCGCATGCTGGCCACGCTGGCGCCGTACGCCGATGAGCTGCTGATCTACCCGGGCTCGGACATCCGCCCCCAGGATGGCCGCTACGCGCTGTCGTTCGCGATTCCCATCGCCACGCCCGGGCTGCGCTTCATCTGCCGCGACAGCTACTCCAAGCAGCGCGACTCGTTCGACTACCCGCTCTCGTCGCGGTTTGACGAGATGGACGCGGTGGTGATCTTCGACGACGTCGAGGTCCCCAAGGAGCGGGTGTTCCTCGATGGCGACACGATCGGCTACAGCGAGGTGATCACCGACACGGGCTGGCGCGGTCACATCATGCACCAGGCGTTCACGCGTGCCTACGTCAAGCTCACGTTCGCGCTCGGCCTCGGTCACGTGATCGCCAACACCACCGGCGTCGTGCGCTTCGATCACATCCAGGAGAAGCTCGGCCAGATCTGGGCGATGAGCGAGCTGGCCCGCGCCGCGATCGTCGCCGGGCAGGCGGGCGCCGAGCTCGACGAGGGCGGCGTCATGTACCCCGACGAACGACCGTTCGTCGCCCTGCGGGGCGAGATGCCCAAGTGGCTTCCGCGCGCTAACGAGCTGTTGCAGCTGATCGGTGGCGGCGGCTTCATGGCCACGCCCTCGAGGGCCGACCTCGAGGGGCCGTTGCGCGAGCAGATCGAGCAGTACTTCCAGGCCGCCGGCGCCGGCGCCGAGCGGCGGATCAAGCTGTTTCGCCTGGCCTGGGACTTCCTCGGCTCCGAGCTGGGGGGAAGGGGGGAGCTGTATGAGCGCTTCTACCTGTCCGATTCCTGGCGGATGACGGCCCTGGCCTACAAGATCGCCGACAAGTCGTTCGCCGAGTCGCTCGTCGAGCAGTTCCTCGACGATTGATGGCCGCCCCCAGCGTGCTGATCATCGGCGGGGGGACGGGCATCGGCGCCGCCGTGGCCCGGCGGATGGCCCGCGACGGGTATCGGGTGTGCGTCAGCGGGCGGCGACGCGGGCCGCTCGACGAGGTCGCGGCGCAGACCGGCGCGGTCGCGGTGGCCGCCGACAGCAGCGAACCGGCGGGCGCGCAGCAGGCGGTCGCGGCGTGCGTCGAGCGGTTCGGGCGTCTGGATGCGCTGGTGGTGAGCGCCGGGGCCGGCGTGCCCGGCGCCGTCGGCGAGCAGACGATCGAGGGCTGGAACACCGTGCTGGCGACCAACCTGACCGCGCCATTTCTGGTCTGCCGGGCGGCGCTGGGGCATCTGATCGATTCGGGCGGGGCGATCGTGACGATCTCGTCGCTGGCGGCGCTGCGAGCCGATCCCGGCTCAGCCGCGTATTGCGCCTCCAAGGCGGGGCTGGTGATGCTCACCAAGTGCATCGCGCTCGACTACGGGCCGTTGGGGGTGCGGGCCAACTGCGTCTGCCCGGGCTGGGTGCGGACGGCGATGGCCGACGCCGAGATGGACGCGCTGGCCGCGCGTCATGGGGTGGACCGCGAGCGGGCCTATGCGCTGGCGGTCTCACAGGTGCCCGCCCGCCGCGCCGGGAGTCCCGACGAGGTCGCCCAAGCGGTCGCCTGGCTGGCGTCACCGGCCGCTTCGTATGTCAACGGCGCGGTCCTGACGGTCGATGGTGGCACGGAGATCGTGGACGTCGGTACGCTCGCGTTCGCGTCCGCTGACGAACGAGGAGAGCAATGAAATGAGCCAAGATCTCGGCGCGCGCGCCGTCGCCGGCCAGGACCTCGCCGCAAGCCTCTCCGAGCTGTCGGATCTGGGCATCCGGGCGGTCCGTCTGCAGTACGCGGACCTGCACGGCATCTGTCGCGGCAAGGACATCCCCAGCGCGACGTTCCCCCATGCGGCCGAGGAGGGGATCGGCTTCGTCGAGGCGATCATGACCGTGGATCTGGCGCACAACGTGATCGCCGGGTTCGAGCAAGGCTTTCCGGACATTCTCGCCCGGCCCGACCTGGAGACGCTCGTGCGCCTGCCGTGGGAGCCCGAGGTCGCTGCCTGCATCGTCGATCTCGAGGACCCGGTCACGCACGATCCCTACGCGGTCGATTCCCGCGGCGCGCTCAAACGGGTGCTGGCGCAGTTCGCGGATCTGGGCGTGGCGCCGATCCTGGGGCCGGAGCTCGAGTTCTACCTGTGCGAGCCCGATCCCAGCGCGCAGCGGGGCCATCGCCCCTATGCCGGCCAGGACAGCGGCGTGTACACGGTCGGTGGGGTGGCCGATCCCAAGGGGACCCTGTCGCGGATGCTCGACGCGAGCGTCGAGCTCGGCCTGGAGGCGATCGCCGCGGCCCACGAGTACGGCCGCAGCCAGTACGAGATCAACCTGCGTCACTCGCCCGCGCTGCACTCCGCCGATCGCGCATTTCGCTTCAAGGCGCTGGTCAAGGAGCTTGCCGCCCGCGACGGGCTGCTGGCCACGTTCATGGGCAAGCCGTTCAACGACGACGAGGGCTCGGGCTTTCACCTCCACATCTCGCTGGTCGACGCTCAGGGCAACAACGCCGGCGAAGACGCCACCGATACGCAGGGCCTGACGGCGGTGCTGCGCCAGTTCATCGCCGGCGTGCTCGAGCACGCCCCGGCGATGATGGTGTTCTTCAATCCGACGGTGAACGCCTACCGGCGGATCAACGCCGAGGCGCTCGTGCCGACGCGCGTCTGCTGGGGCCACGACCACCGGATGACGCTCGTTCGCGTGCCCAAGGAGCGCGGTCCGGCGACGCGACTCGAGCTCCGCCTCGGCGACGGCACCGCCAACCCCTATCTGGCTTATACGGCGGCGCTCGCGGCCGGACTCGACGGCGTCCGCCGCGGGCTGGAGCCCCCGGACCCGATCGAGGGCATGCTCTACGACCTGCCCGAGGACGAGCAGGGAGACGCACTCCCGATCACCTTCCAAGAGGCGCTGGCGGCGCTCAAGAAGGACCCTGTGATCGTCCAGGCGCTGGGCGATCAGCTCGTGGACACGTTTCAGACGATCAAGCTGGCCGAGCTGGAACGCTTTCGCCGCTGGGTCACCGACTGGGAGTTCGCCGAGTACTCGCCGCGGCTCTGACTCGGAGTCAAGATGTGCACGCCACGGCCACCATTTGACTCCGAGTCGCGCCCGGGGCGCGTTTGCGGGGGCGCCCCACCTCAAGCGTGGATACATTACGCAGAAAGGGTATGCTGTGGGACTATGGCCGCGCCCGGGCCTGACCTGGCTTCAATAGATCTGCTGGACCACGATCTGTTCGCGGACCACGAGCCCTGGGAGGTGTTCGAGCGCCTGCAACACGAGGCACCCGTCTACCGCCATCCCGAGCCAGACGGTCCCGGGTTCTGGGCGCTGACCAAGTACGACGATGTGCTCTCGGTGCTGCGCGCTCCCAAGCTGTTCTCCTCGGAGACCGGCGGGGCGGCCACGATCGAGGATGTGCCCGAAGACGTGCTCGCCGTGCGGCGCAACTTCCTCGAGTTCGACCCCCCCAGGCACGGCCGCTACCGCCGGTTGATCTCGACCCGGTTCACGCCGGGGGTAATCGGAAGCTACGAGCAGTGGCTGCGAGCGCTTGTCACCCACCGGCTCGACCGGGTACTGCCGCAAGAGGAGTTCGACCTCGTGCCCGAGCTCGCGGCGCCGATCCCGATCCGCGTGCTCGCGCACGTGCTCGGGCTGCCCGAGGAGATCCTGCCGCGGCTGATCGAGCTCGGCGATCGGCTGCTGGTCGACACCGAACCCGAGTTCGTCGGCGAGCTCGCGTTCGCCGGCGAGCGCGAGCAGGACCGCTACAAGCCGTTCGGCTCCCCCTGGGCCGAGGAGCTGTGCGCGATCGGGCGCGCGTATTACGCCGACCGGCGGGCATGTCCCCGCGAGGACGTCCTCACGTTGATCGCCAACGCGGAGATCGACGGGCAGCCGCTTTCCCAGCAGGACCTCGACAACACGTTCGCGCTGCTGATCGTCGCCGGCAACGAGACCACCCGCCAGGCGATCGCGCTGGGCACGCTGGCGCTCGCACGCCATCCCGAGGAGTACCAGCGCCTGCGGGCGGACCGCGGGCTGATCGCCTCGGGCGCCGAGGAGCTGCTGCGCTACTCCTCGCCGGTGTGGTTCTTCCGCCGCACGGCCACGCAGGAGGCACAGGTGCGTGGGGTCGACATCGCCCCAGGGGACAAGGTCGTGGTGTGGTTCGCCGCCGCCAACCGCGACGCCGACCACTACCCCGACCCCCACCGGCTCGACGTCGCGCGCAACCCGACCGACCATCTGACGTTCGGACGCGGAGGTCCCCACCAGTGCCTGGGCGCCCATCTCGCGCGGCTCGAGTTGCGTGTGTACCTGGAGGAGCTGGTCGCCCGGGTGCAGCACATCGAGCTGGCCGGCGAGCCGCAGCGGTTGCGCTCGAACTTCTCCAACGGGCTCAAGCAGCTGCCGGTGCGGGTCACCCTGGCTCACAGTTGAGTCGCCAGGCCGCAGCGCCGCGGTTCGTGCTGGTCCTCAGCGAGAACTGGACCATGACCTCGCCGCGGGATCTGCGCGGGCTGGTGCGGATCGCACAGGAGGCCGAGCAGGCGGGCATCGACGGGGTGATGTTGAGCGAGCACATCGTGCTCGGACCGGGAGCGGGCGCAAAGGGGCTGCCGTCAAATCTCCGCGACTACGCGGCCCCCGGTAACCAGGACCCCGCCACGCCGTGGCCCGACTCGCTGGCGCTGCTGAGCGCGATCGCCGCGGTGACCACCAGGCTGCGGCTGATCGGCGCCGCCATCATCGCGCCGCTGCGCCATCCACTGCTGCTGGCACACCAGCTCGCCACGCTCGATCTGCTGTCCGAGGGCCGGCTGGTGATACAGCCCACGGTCAGCTGGCACCGCGAGGAATACGAGGCACTGGACGTTGCCTTCGAACGTCGCGGCGAACTGCTCGACGAGCACCTCGCGGCGTGGCGGACGTTGTGGCAGTCGACCCCTGCCAGCTTCGAGGGCCGGCACTACCGCTTCCACGACATCTACCTCGAGCCCAAGCCCTACCGCCCGCAGGGGCCGTGGCTGTGGTTCGGTGGGTCGTCGGTTGGGCCATGGATAGTGCGGCGGCTGGTCGCCTATGGCCACGGCTTTCACCCCTTCGGCCAGCCGACCAGGGAGGAGCTGGCGCCGCTGGCGCAGGCACTGGCTGCGGCCGGGCGCGACATCGACGAGCTGGAGATCGTCGGGGGGATTCGAGGACGGTTCCCCGACGGTGGCGGCGTGGCCGACCTTGAGGAAGCCGCCCGCTCGATCCCGGCGCAACTCGAGGCGGGCTACACGACAATCTGCTTCAAGCCCTCGCAGTTCACCGACGATCCCGCGCAGGTGGGACGGCTGTGCCGCCGGCTGGTGTCGATATTCGAAGCTTGAGCGAGGCGCACCGTCAAGAGCGGGCCGGTCCAGATCCGCCGGAGGCGGCTGCCTTTTGGCGGCGGCGCCGGCGCCAGGTCCGCAAGCTCAAAAACGCGGCCGCCAGCAAGGCGGCGGTCAGCGCATAGGAGACGATCTGGATGCCGAGCGAGGTCTTCGGCTTACCGCTCACGAGAATCGACCCGGCCGGATAGAGCGTCGTGCCACCGCCGCGCCGCGACGCACAGCGGGGGCAGGAGACGACCGCCTCGTAGAGCCCCGAGGGCAGGTTCGGCATCCGCAGGCTCATCTGCTCGGCCACGTGACCCAGGGCCACCAGCGGGCCGTGGTTCACGGGCACCAGGTCGGCTACGACCGAAAGCCGGATCAGGCTGAGCGGCGCCCCAGCCACTGCGGGCCGCAGCGGCCTGTCGCTGCGCGCGATGACCGTGCCGCCATCCTGGCTTCCGGGCGGGTCGAACGTGAACCACACGGGGCTGCGCAGACAGCGAAGCAGGTCGTCGAACTCGTCCGCGTTGGAGAACCCCGAATAGGGACAGGTGCGCGGGCTGAGAAACGCTGCGCTCGGCTGCCCCGCGATCCCCACGGCCACGCGAGGAGTCAACGCCCTGGATGCGGCGGACCGTGACCGTCTGGCCGTGGTACTGGGCCTTTCCGAGCGCTGGTCCAAGCGGCAGCGTCTTTCGGGGGGACGGCTCGCTGGGGTAACTCGTCGCGGTGAACTGCTGTCCACGGAAGACCAGCGGATGCAGCAGGCAGTCCCAGTAAGACGGCCCGGCGAACCCCGAACACCTGTGCCCGATCACGAACATCGTCTGCGGCCGGCCGCCCACGAGCACCGCCACCTGCGGCGCGACCGCGCCGGCGCTCAGAACCTGGACGGACTTCTCCGCGCGCTTGCAGCCGTTTGAGCTGATCGGCTCGTCGACGATGCCGCTACCGACGTGGGAGCGGGCCGCCACTTGCACCGTCGAGGGGATCCGCACTGCGGCATAGGCGAGGTGGTTGAACCTCAGATATGTCTGGGTCGGACAGCTCGACGCAGCCGACGCCCGCGAGCCGCCGACCAGGGCTCCGACGAGGAGGAGCAGGAACAGAGCAGCGGCGACACGCAAGGCCGTCAATGATGCCCCAGATCGGGATCCTTCACGGCGCCACGCGAATCGCCGGCTCGGCCTCACTGCTCTGACCCCGAAGCGGGCAGGTCGCTGGGGCGGCGGGCCTCGTAGGTGACAGAGCAGGGGCCGGCGTGCCCGCCGACGTCGTTTTCCGAGCGCCACTCGAGCAACCGCCAGGTGCCGATCGGGCTCGTCTCCACCCGCACCACCGGCAGATCCCTGGGCTCGACCAGGAGCAGGGGAACGGACGCCAGCTCGGTTCCCAGGCGGCGCGCCCGTCGCGCCTCCATCCGCCAGCGGAACGCGACGAACGTTCCCTCGAGCGCGCGGGGGAGCCCGTCGGGGAGGTCGAAGGAGAAGTGCTGCCAGTTGGCTTCCTCGAGCGGACCGACATCCAGGCGAGCGCGAAAGACCTCCTCTTCGAGCCAGATGGGCACCGCGCGGTTGCGGATCTCGCCGTACGTCGACCAGATGAGCATGCGCTTGCGCCCCACGAGCTGAGGGGCGACATCGACCCAGCAGGCATCGCAGCAGACGTCCACGAGCACCGGCCGGCGATCACGGCGCTGATGGTGGCGCTCGACGCGGCCGGCGATCCGTCCGCCGCCCTGCGGCACCGCCTCGTCGAGCGCGATCGCGAAGCCGCGAGCGTTCTGCGGCGGCTCGATCCCGCGGAACCTCAGCGCGTCGGGGATGTCGGTGACCAGCGACACACCAACGGGATCCCGCCCCTGTCAGGCCGGCGCCGGGGCGATGCGTGGTCGCCCCGCCACGGATTCAAGACACCAGCTCAGGCCTCTTCGTGGACGAACTTGCCGACGGCTTCGTAGCGATGCTTCGACCAGCGGCGAAAAGCGACCCCGAGCAGGACCCCGACGACGAAGATCGCAAGCGCGATGAACGGCGACGCGAACGCCCAGCCGGTGAGACTGCCGGTGGTGAGCGCGGCGCGGTTGGAGACCATCAGATAGACCGCGAACACGATCGAGGCGGCCGCCAGGATCGGGGCGATCAAGGTCTTGAAGGGGTGAAAGCCGTCGCGGTTCTCGGGTTTCATGAAGTAGAACAGGATCGCGATGCTGCACAGCGCCATGATCGGGAACAGCAGCAGGTTGCCCTGAAACGGCAACCAGGTTCCGATTTGCGAGAGCGCCACGATCGGGCTCGAGACCCCGATTCCGAGCGCCGTCCGCTGGGCGCCTCCGGCAGCGCCCGTGGCGAACAGCAGCGTGAGGATGACGCAGAAGGCGCCCACCACGAGCGTGGCGACGAACGGACTCTTGTGGCTCGAGTGCGTCCGCCCCAGGACCCTGGGCAAGATGCCCTCCCGTCCCATCGAGAACAGGTACCGGTTGGCGGTGTTCCAGAACGCCAGCGAGCACGCGAACGAGCCGGTGATGATCAGGATCTCGAACAGGTCCTTGAGCCAGGTGCCGACGAAATGCTGGGCCACCGGGTAGTAGACGCTCGAGTAGTCGCCCTTCGGCAGCCCCACACTGGCCGGGGCGTTCTTGATTCCGTACTGCGTCGAGACGGCCCACGGCCACTGGTCCCTGGAGGAGCCGTACGCGGTGACCAGCATCCACGACCAGAACGTGTACACAACGCCGAGCCCGAGGCACGAGATGTAGATCGCGTAGGCCATCATCTTCTTCGGGTTTCTGGCCTCCTCGGCGTAGTTGGGCGCCATCTCGAACCCCACCCACGACCAGTAGGCCCCGAAGAACCCGACCCCGGCCGCCGAGGCGCCGAACACTCGCGCCGCTCCGCTGACGCCGGCTCCGCCACCGAACATGCCCGCCGGGTTGAGCGCGTTCCATACGATTCCGTCCGGACCGCCGCCCTTGAAGATCACCGCAAACGAGAAGATGAACAGGATCACGAGCTCGCCGAGCAGGCAGATGCCGAGGATCCTGGCGACCACCTCGATATGGAAGTAGGTGACCGTGAACAGGATCGCCAGCAGGAGGAAGCAGTAGATCCGCCAGTCCATGCTGAAGCCTGTGAGGTCCTTGATGCTGGTGTTGGCGAAGTACGTCGTCACGCCGTTGACGCCGACCGCGAACAGCATGTACGCGGCGGCGATGCCGATCGCCGTGCCCAGCCCGATGATCCGGCCAAAGCCGTACGAGGTGTAGGAATAGAAGCCTCCCGCGGTGGTGACCCGCCGCGCCATCTCCACGTAGCCCACCGAGAACAGCGTGAACGAGATCGCCGCGACCCAAAACGCCGACGGGACGGAGATGCCGATCCCCAGACCCGACAGCGGGTCGTTGAACATCATCGCGGCCAGCGGCGCCGATCCCGTAACGATGCAAAACAGGATCTGGGGTAGCCCGAGCGCGTTCCTCGCGAGTTCAGTCGATCCCGTCAGCCCTCGACCGGCGGTAGGGCTGGCATCCTGGACGCTGCTGGCTTCCATTCGGCCTCTCCTCGTTCGGTTTGCGGTCCCGGTGGTCCTCTTGCAACCGAGGTGGATACGTTATACGGCCTGGCAAGTCGATGTGCAACTTGCGCGAGCGATGTGCAGGTTGCGCCAGCCACGAGGTTTTAGACGGTCGTTTCGATGCCCCGACTGCAAGGGATCCGCGCACTGGTCACCGGGGGTACCTCGGGCATCGGCGCGTCGATCGTGGAGCGGTTCCGGTGCCGAGGGAGCCACGGTCGTATGCACCGGCAGAGACGAGGTTCGCGGACACGAGATCGCAGACCGGATGGGGGTGAGCTTCGTGCGTGCCGACGTGCGAGACGGCGCCGCGGTGCGCGACTCCGTCAGCGCTGCGGTGGCGGAGCTCGGCGGCCTCGACGCGATGGTGGCAAACGCCGGCGTTCTGCACGAGGCACAGCTGTCGCAGACCGCCGACGAAGACTGGGATGCGGTGCTCGAGACGAACCTGGTCGGCTACTTCCTGTACGCGGTGGCCTGCCTGCCCCATCTTCGTGCGGCCGGCGGCGGCTCGATGACCATGATCTCCTCAGACGCCGGCGTCTGGGGAGAGACGGCGATCGGTGCCTATTCGGTCTCCAAGCGCGCCGTGAACATGCTCGTGCAGACGCTCGCCGTCGAGGCGGGCCCGCTCGGGATCCGGGTGAACTCCGTGTGCCCGGGTGACACCGCCCCGGGGATGGCGACCCACGTCGGCGGTCGCCAGCGAGGACGCGGATGCTTCCAGCTGGACACTCCCGCCGCTGGCCCGAGTGGGGACCGGGGCAGACGTGGCCAGTGCCGTGACCTTCTTTGCCTCGGCCGACGGTGCGTTCTGCAATGGGTCAATCCTGCTCGTCGACGGCGGCATGCGCGCATCGCTGCGCGCCAGCGCCGTGGCCCGCGAGGCTCAGCGGCGATGACCCTGCGGCTGGGCCTCGAAGGCCGGTATGGGCTCGTCACCGGCGGGACATCGGAGATCGGGAGAGCGTGCGTCCAGCGGCTATGCGAGGAGGGGATGACGATTGGATTCACCGCCAGCAACCGTCAGCTCGGCGAGTCGGTGGCGCGGGAGAGCGGTGGATCGCTCATCGAATGCGACCATCGCGACCGCGCAAGCTGTGACCGGGCCGTCGCGCAGGCGCTCGATCTCGGCGGCGGCCGGCTCGACGTGCTGGTGACGAATGCGGGGATGGCGTTCGACGGGTCGATCGAGTCCACGCCCGAGGCGGTGTTCCGAGAGCTCGTGGAGGTGAACCTGACCTCGCCGTTCAGGTTCGCGCGCGCGTGCCTGGCGCCGATGCGAGCCCAGGGTGGCGGCTCGATGATCCACATCGCCTCCGACGCCGGCATCCGCGCCGCGCATGAGACCGCCGCATACTCGGTCATCAGCGCGGGGATGATCGCCCTCGCCGAGCTGTTCGCCGCCGAGGCCGTGGCAGATGGCGTGCGCGGCAACGCCGTCTGCCCGGGGGACGCCGCTGGGGCTGCGGACGTTGCCTCACTGGTGGCCTGGCTGGCCTGCGACGAATCGGTGCACATGACCGGTGCAACGCTCCGAATCGACGGCGGCGCCGGGGCGGCGATGGTCGTAGATACGCGCGCGTGAGCCTCTGGGCCTTTGTGGCGCGCTTGACAACGCCTCGTTGCACACATAAGGATTGAGCATGGACCGGATCGTGGTCGGGTTCGACGGATCGCAGCATTCCCGCAAGGCACTCGAGCGGGCTGTCGAGATCGCCAACGGCGCCACGGTCGCCGTCGTCAGCGCCGCACATGTCGAGGGGTTCCTCGGAGGCGGCATCTCACCGATCGATCCCGCAGAGGCGCAGGCGCGCGCCGAGGCGCTTCGCGAGGCGCGCGAGTACGTCGAGAGTCGCGGCGTCGAGGGGGTGTTCATCGAGGGCAATGGCAATCCTGCCGACGTGCTCGTCGAGGAGGCCCAGGAGTCCGGCGCCGACCTGATCGTCGTCGGTACGAGGGGCCGCAACGCCGCAAGGCGCGTGGTGCTGGGATCGGTGAGCACGAACGTCGTGCACCACGCGCCGTGTGACGTGCTCGTGGTGCGCTGAACGGCTTCAGTTCAGCGACTGCCAGAAGTCGTCGAGCAGCCGGTTGTAGTCCGGCGGGACCTCCTGGAAGGGCTGGTGCCCGACGGCGGGGATCACCACCAGGCGGGCATTGGGGATGCGCTCGGCCAGTTCCTCGGAGAAGCGGACCGGAAGCGCGAGGTCGAGCTCTCCCACCGTCACCAGCGTGGGACTGCTGATCGCCGCGATCCGGTCCGCCGAGTCGTGTTCGATGAGCGCCTGCGCCGACCGGCAGAAGGCATCCACCGACTGGGCGTAGGGGCTCGCCTCGGCGGCGACGATCCACTCGTCCATGGTCCCCTCGTTCCAGATCCGCGGCGCGAAGCACCACAGGTTCACGGTGACCAGAAAATCGCGGAGCGAGTCGGCCTTCTGGGCTGACCACATCCAGTTGCGGAAGATCTCGTGGAGGAAGCGGTCGCCGCGGCACCAGGTCCCGTTGAGGACCAGGCTGGCGATGCGATCCGGGTGGGCGAGCGCCAGCTCCTGGGCGATCGCGCCGCCCATCGAGGAGCCGACCACGTGGGCCCGCTCGATTCGGAGGGCATCCATCAGCGCCGCGGTGTCGGCCGCGAAGTCCGCGATCCGATACGGCCCGTCAGGGGTTGACGAGCGTCCCACGCCTCTGTTGTCGAAGGTCGTGATCCGGTAGCGGTCCTTGAGGCCGGCTACCTGGTCGACCCAGCAGGCGCCCTCATCGGCGAGGCCGGAGATGAACAGCACATCGTCGCCACGGCCCTCCTGCTCGACCCAGAGATCGACGCCGTTGGCCGTGGTGGTTGCCATCGCACCCCTCAGGCAGTTACGGGTGCCCGCTCAGGCCTGAGGGAGTGCTCGGCCAGCGTGTCGACGAGCAGCCGCTCGACAGTGGCGCGCCAGGCGGCCTCGTCGAGCGTACGTCGCAGGCCGTGCCGCCGCAGGAAGTGGCGCTTGCCGAGGCTGTCCAGCGCCCGGATCGCCTCCATGACCAGGTGGAAGTCGCGCTCGTCGACGAGGTCCTTGATCTCCCGGGCCGGCGCCTCGGTCGCGGCGAGCGCGTCGGCAGGCTTGTCGGTCATGGAGAACGCGCCTTCGGAGAGCCCCTGCCAGTAGGCGTGCTGGAACACGCAGCCCGAGACGCCGCCGCCGGGCTTGATCCAGCAGCCGACGGTGAGGCCCCGGCCGGAGGTCTGGATCCCCCGAAGCGCGAGCTGCAGAAGCTGGCGACCACGTTCATCGTCCGCAAGCGCTTCCAGTTGGCGGCGGGCGATCGTCTCCTCGCGTGTCATCTCGGCATCTCCTCGTGTGCTTGTGCCAATCCTAAGCGATCAATCCGAGCGCGCGATGCCCTGTCCTCGGTGTGCATGACCCGAGACGGGTTCAGCGCCGCGACGACGAGCTCGACGCGAACCTCGGCTCGCTGGGCTCCCGGTCTCGGTCGGCCTCGAACAGGCCCTCCCGAGCGTCCGATCCGACGAGGGGCGGCTCGCAGCGCGCCGTGTCGCCTCCGCGGCGAGCCAGGCTGCGGTCCAGGCCTACCCAGGAGCGGCCGGCGCAGCAACTGCGTCCCGCGAGAGACACCCACCGATCGACAAACGCGGCCATGGAACGGATACGGCCCACCGTCCCGCGAGCGTATCACCCCGTCTTTGGCGGTCTGACCTCCCCGCGCCGACCGCGTATGCTTCCGCAACTCGTCGAGTGCGGAGCGCAATGGAGACCGAGAGCAGTGTGGGGGCCCGCGCCCGCGGCGCCCACACGCTGACCCGCCACATGCGCCTGGGGCTCGTCGTAAACCCGATCGCCGGCATGGGCGGCCGTCTCGCCTTCAAGGGAAGCGACGATGCCGCGCTGGTGGCGGCGGCGCGTGAGCGCGGCGAGACGCTCGTCGCTCCGGCGCGCGCGACCGAGGCGTTGCGACCGCTCGCGGCGCTCGATACCGGACTCGAAATCCTGGCCTATGCCGGCGAGATGGGCGAGCAGGAGGCCTTCGGCGCCCGGCTCGAGCCGGCTGTCGTGGGCGCGATCGGGCCGCTCACCTCAGCGCAGGACACGCGTGCGGCCGCCGCCGAGATGGCCGACCGGGAGGTCGATCTGCTCCTGTTCGCCGGTGGAGACGGGACCGCCGTCGATATCTTCGAAGCGATCGGCGAGCGGGTCCCGGTGCTCGGCATTCCCGCGGGCGTGAAGATGCATTCGGCGGTGTTCGCGGTCAATCCGAGAAGCGCCGGCGAGCTCGCCGTCCAGCTCGCCCAGGACGGAGTGCGCAGGTTGCGCAGGGCGGAGGTGATGGACGTCGACGAGACGCTGCTGCGCGCCGGCTCGGTGTCGGCGCGCCTGCACGGCTTCCTGAACGTCCCCGACGAGCGCCGTCACCTTCAGAGCGCCAAGGCGCGCTCGCTGGGGAGTGAGGCCAGGGCCCAGGAAGAGATCGCCCACCACCTGATCGACAACGTCCTGGGCGAGGACACCTGGCTGATCGGCCCCGGTACGACGACCGGCGCTGTGCTCGCGCTGCTGGGACTGAAGAAGACCCTGCTCGGCGTCGACGTCATCCGTGCCGGAACCTGCCTGCTCGCCGACGCCGACGAGCGCGCGCTGCTCGAGCGGCTCGAGAGCGAGGACGCCGGGATCGTGGTGACGCCGGTTGGCGGCCAGGGATTCCTGTTTGGCCGCGGCAACCAGCAGCTGTCCGCCGCGGTGATCGAGAAGGTCGACCGCGAGCGGATCGTCGTCGTCGCCACCGAGGCCAAGATCGCGCGCCTCGGGGGAGCTCCACTGCGGGTCGACACCGGCGATCCCGCCATCGATGCGAGCCTCGCCGGTTACACCCGTGTCGTCGTCGGCTACAACCGCGAGATCGTCTATCCGGTCGCTCGATGACCGGTCCGAGGGAGGTCAGTACGTGAGCCAAGCCCCGCCCGCCAACCCCTACATTCCGAACTCTGCGCCCGACGTCAGACGCGCGATGCTCGATGCGCTCGGGGTCAAAGACGTCGAGGAGCTGTACGCGTCGATTCCCCAGCGGCTCCGCGTCCCGGGGCGGCTGCACCTCCCCGAGCCGCTGCGCTCGGAATACGAGCTGCGCCGCCACGTCGCCGGGGTTCTCGACCGCAACGAGAGCTGCGCGGAGCGGTTGAGCTTTCTGGGGGGCGGATGCTGGCCTCATTACGTCCCGGCGGTGTGCGACGAGATCGTCAACCGGGGAGAGTTCCTGACCGCCTATTACGGCGATACCTACGGCGACCACGGAAAGATGCAGGCGCTGTTCGAGTACGCCAGCATGCTCGGAGAGCTGGTCGAGTGCGACGCCGTGAGCCAGCCCACCTACGATTGGGGCGCCGCGGCCGCGACCGCCATCTGCATGGCGGCTCGCATCACGGGACGGCGGGGAGCGCTCCTGCCGGCATCGATCGGAAGCGAGCGGCGCTCGCTGATCGAGGGCTACTGCGAGCCCTGGGTAGATGTGACCACGATCCCGTTTGACCCGGCCACAGGGCTGCTGGAGCTGGGCCGCTTCCGCGATGCGCTGTCCAGCGAGACCGCGTGCGTGTACTTTGAGATGCCCGGCTTTCTCGGCGTCGTCGAGACGCAGGCGCAGGAAATCGCCGCGCTGGCTCGCAACGCGGGAGCGCTGACGGTCGTGGGTGTCGACCCGATCTCGCTCGGCGTACTGGAGGCGCCGCCTCGCTACGGGGCAAACATCGTCTGCGGTGAGCTGCAGCCGCTGGGGATCCACATGCATTACGGCGGTGGACTGGCCGGGTTCGTGGCCTCCCCTGACACCGAGCAGTACGTGTCCGAGTACCCGATGTTCCTGATCGGCCTCGGCCCGACCGCCGTCGAGGGCGAGTACGGCTTCGGCGAGGTGGTGTGGGAGCGCACCTCCTATATCCAGCGCGGCGACTCCAAGGAGTACACCGGCACAACCCAGAATCTGTGGGCGATCGCGGCAGGCGCGTATCTGGCGCTGCTCGGGCCTCGCGGCCTCGAGGAGCTCGGGCGGGGCATCGTCGCGCGCGCCAGCTACGCGGCCAGGCGACTCGATTCGCTGCCCGGGGTCCGCGCGCCGGCGCTGTCCGCTCCGTTCTTCAAGGAGTTCGTGGTCGATTTCTCAGACACCGGCCGGTCGGTCGCCGAGGTCAACGCCGCGTTGCGCGAGCGGGGGATCTTCGGCGGCCTCGATCTATCTGCTCAATACCCGGAGCTGGGGCAGAGCGCGCTCGTGTGCGTCACCGAGGTCCACACCAAAGCCGACATCGACCGTCTCGCTGACGAGCTTGCGGAGGTGCTTTAGATGACCCTGCGCCCATTCCACCAGGCCAGCTGGAACGAACCGATTCTGATGGAGCTCTCCAGCCCGGGCGAGCGCGGCATCATTCCGCCGGGGATCGAGGCGGAGCTGGTCGGCGCCGGCGACCCGCTCGCGGGTCTCCCGGAGGGTCTTTGCCGCTCGCGCCCGCCTCAGTTGCCCGAGCTCAGCCAGCCGCGGGTCCTGCGCCACTACCTGCGCCTTTCGCAGGAGACGCTGGGCAACGACGTGAACATCCACCTGGGCCTCGGGACCTGCACGATGAAGTACAGCCCGAAGGTCAACGAGGAGCTGGTCCGCTCGCCGAAGGTCACCGAGCTTCACCCGCTCCAGGACGAGGAGACCGTGCAGGGGATGCTCGAGGTCTTCTACCGGTTCGAGCGCATGCTGTGTGAGGTGTCGGGCCTGAGCCGCTTCACTTTTCAGCCCGCCGGCGGCTCGCAGGGCGTGTACGCGAACGCGCGGATGATGCGCGCCTACCACGCCGCCCGCGGAGACGGGGACCGCGACGAGATCGTCACCACGATCTTCTCCCACCCCTGCGACGGGGCAGGGCCGGCCACCACCGGCTACAAGGTGATCACCGTGTATGCCGGCGAGAAGGGATACCCCGAGCCCGAGGCGATCCGCAAGGCGGTCTCGGAGCGCACCGCGGGGCTGATGATCACCAACCCCGAGGACACCGGACTGTTCAACCCCCACATCGACGAGATCGTCGAGATCGTCCACGACGCCGGCGGCCTGTGCCATTACGACCAGGCCAACGCGAACGGGATTCTCGGCATCACCCGGGCCAGCGATGCGGGCTTTGACCTGTGCCAGTTCAACCTGCACAAGACGTTCTCCTCGCCGCACTGCTCGATGGGCATGCCGGTCGGCGCCTGCGGGGTCACCGCCGAGCTCGAGCCGTTCCTGCCGGTGCCGACCGTGGAGTTCGACGGCTCGCGGTACAGGCTCGAGTACGACCGGCCGCGGTCGGTGGGCAAGATCCGCGCCTTCCACGGAGTTCCGGCGACGGTCGTGCGCTCGTTCGCGTGGACCCTGGCCCTCGGCGCCGAGGGGCTCAGGGAGGTGGCCGAGACGGCGGTCCTGAACAACAACTATCTCGCCTCGCGCCTTTCCGGCGTGCGCGGCGTCGACGTCTCGTTTGCGGACTCCAATCCCGCGCACCGGCTCGAGCAGATCCGCTACAGCCTCGCCCAGCTGCAGGAGGACACCGGCGTGAGCACGCTCGACGTGGCCCGGCGAACGGCCGACTTCGGTGTCGCGAGCTACTTCCCCAGCCACGAGCCGTGGGTGGTCGCCGAGCCGATGACACTCGAGCCTTCGGAGTCCTACTCGCGCGCCGACCTCGACGAGTACGCGGAGATCATCGCTGAGATCGCGCGGGAGGCCTACGAGAATCCCGAGGCGGTCAAGGACTCTCCGCAGCGCAGCACGGTGCACAAGCTGGACCTCGCACCACACGACGACCCGGAGCGGTGGGCGCTCACGTGGCGGGCATATGTGCGCAAGCAGCTCCGGCGGCCGCCCTCGGCGGAGTCCGCGCTGGAGCTCGAACGGTCCGGCGGCTCGTAGCGGCCGATGCGGGAGTTAGCTCGCCGGCACGTGGCGATCACGGCGCGGCCCGAGCTCGAGTTCGAAGCCCGGATCGCCGCCCTGGAGGCGGCGTTCTCGGGGCGGCTCGGCTTCTACGCGGTGCGGTTGCAGGACGGGGACTCGGTCGAGCTCCGCGCTGACGAGCGCTTCCCCACCGCCTCGGTGATCAAGGTGGCGCTGTGCTGTGCGGTTCTCGACCTGGTTGCTCGCGGCGAGGCCGACCTGCGCCAGGTGGTGGAGCTGCCGCCGCCTGGCCAGCGGGTCGCCGGCGGGGGGATCCTGAAACAGCTCAAGGTGGAGTCGGTCTCATTGCGGGATGCGATCGAGCTCGCGATCACGCTCTCGGACAACGTTGCCACCAATGCTCTGCTCGAGGTTTGCGAGCCCGAGGCGGTCAACGGCTACCTCGACGGTGTTGGGTTCACGCAGACGCGCATCCTCGGCCCGGTCGACTTCGCTCGGATCGGCGCCGACCTGGAGGGAGGGATCGGCGTCTCGACGCCCCGCGAGCAGGCACGTCTCTTCTGTGCAGTTGCGGAGGAGCGGATCCTGACCCCGGAGCTGTGCCGGTATCTCGTCGGCGTGCTGGGACGCCAGCATTACCAGGATCAGATCCCGCGCTGGCTTGACTACAACCCCTACGCCCAGTACCACGGGCACTCCCAGCCGCTGATGGTCGCCAACAAGACCGGCGAGCTCGACGGGATCCGGGCCGATGCCGGACTGCTGGTGCACGAGCAGCGAGGTACGGTCGCCCTGGCGGTGTTCACCGACGGCGCCTTCGACCTCCGCGAGAGTGTCGATGTCGAGGGGTCGCTCGCGGTCGCCGAGTGCGCGGCCGCGATCGCGGCGCGCCTGCTTGGTCTCGAGGTCTGAGTCCACCGCCACTCTCAAGGTCACGGCCACACTTCGTGAGACTGCGTTTCACCCCTGCGTCTCGTGGAAAAGCCGCATCGGCTGTCCGGATCCTCCACGTTTGTCCCGCTGACGCTGCATCTCGTGGAGGATCCGCAGCGTTTGCCCGGATCTTCCACGTTTGTCCCGCTGACGCTGCCTGAGTGCTCGTGCGAATGGCAGCGAGCGGGGTCTGCCACTCCGACGTTCACGGCGCCTAGGGCGTCCACCCGACCGAGCTCCCGGTCGTCCTCGGCAACCACCCGCGTCTGCCCACGTCGACGATCCAGATCCTCGTCTTTGGCGATGAACCAAGCTCTCATCGCCGCGATGGCGGGCACCGGAATCGCCCGCGCCCGCGACCCGCGCACGCCGTCGACCGCTCAGAAGGCGAGCACGACGATGGGCACCGGCCGACTCAGATGAGTCCGATGAGGACCAGCGCGCCGATGACGACCAGCACGCCGGCGGTGAACACGTTGCCCCAGCGCTCCAGCCACTGGCCGCGGATCTGATAGCCACCGTGAGCGGCAGCGAGCGTGAGCCCGACGATCGTGCCGATGGTGACCGCGGCGAAGATCACCAGCGACCCAATCGCGATCGCGATCCCCACCGTGGTTGCGGCCAAGAACACCGGGAGGATGGTCAGATCCGGTGATGCCGCGGCGCCGAACGGGATCATCACCGCCGCCAGCGCGCCGATGCGCCCGGGCGAGCCCTCGTCGCGGCGACGGTGATGATCAAGGTCGTGGTGATGGTGGTGATCGTCGTCGTGGTGGTGTCCGTGTCCGGTCAGCTCCAGGACAACGAAGCCGACGCCGGTGGTGATCAGGATCCAGCCGATGATCGTGTTCTCCGCGCTTTGGATCGCCGAGCGAAACTGCAGCCCGATCGCGATCAGAATCGCGCCGAGGATGATCGATACCAGCACGTGCGCGACGCCCGCCAGACCGGAGAGACGCATCAACCGCGCCACCGGGTAGCGGCGGGTGCGACCGAGCACGGCGAGTGGCATCCAGTGGTCGGGAAGGATCGCGTGTCCGAACCCCACCCCCGCTGCGGCGCCCAGCAGCGCCGGTCCGTTGCCGCTCACGCCGGGGTCGCCTGCTCGCTGGGGTGGGCCGCTAGCCCGAGCCGCAGATGCTCGGCGTGCGAGACCGCCTCGCTGAGCAACACCCGCACGTGATCGTCGTACAGCGCGTAGATGATCTGGCGACCGTCGCGCTCGCCCACAGCCAGGCCGAGATGGCGCAGCACGCGCAGCTGCTGAGAGACCGCCGACTGCTCCATGCCGACCTCGCTGGCGAGCTCGCCGACCGAGCACGGGCCCGCCGCCAGACGGCTGAGGATGCGCACCCGGCTGGGCGCTGCCAGCACCTGCATGGTCTCAGCGACCGACCGCGCGGTTTCCGCCGACAAAAACGAGAGATCGGGTTCTGCCCCATGACTCATGATCCCATTATCGCATGAACACACACTCAGGTATCACAGCGTGCTTCGCACACTGGACCGGCCCGCCGCGGCGTTTCCCCTCGCCACGGTCCTCCCACCAGACGTGGTAGCTCAGGCTGCTTCGACGATCGCGCGGCCATTGCCGTTTTGGTCACGGCAGGCGAACATCGGCGGTACGCCGGGCCAGCGCAGAAGCTCGTCGGCGTCAACGCGCGACTCTAGCCGATACCTGCCGGGGATTACGACTCCCAGCCGGCCAGAGGTCCACCCAGAACGTCCAGGAGCCCGGCGAGGATTACGCTTATTGCATGTCAGCGCCGGCCAGAAGCTTTGATCCATGCAGCCCGGGCGCGCGACACCTTGCCAAGACCTGGCTGCCTCATCGCGAGCGCTGGCTGGTGCGAAAAGTGGTCTGCCGGTGCGTCGACGACGGCAGCGTGCTCGAGAGCGAAACGATCGAAGTCGCCGCTCCATTTGGCCGCCAACTGGTGGAGCAGGGCTTAGCGGAGTTCATCAGCCGCCGGATCATCTCCGCTTACGAGTAGCTGGTTCTGGCCGGGATGACCGTCTTAGACTGCAGTCGTGACTGCGATCCAGCGCATCGACCGCTCCCACTCCAGGCTTGCCGGCGAGGTCTACGAGCGCCTCGTGGAGGCGCTCGTGCAGGGGACGGTCAACCCCGGTGATCGCCTGATTCAGGATCGGCTGGCCGAGGAGCTCGACGTCAGCCGCACGCCGGTGCGCGATGCGCTCCTGCGGCTCAAGGAAGAGGGAGTGATCGAGCCTTCGGGGCGCCGGGGGTATGTGGTGCGCCGGCTGTCAGAGTCAGACCTGCGCGACCTCTACGGGGCCCGGGATGCGATCGAAGGGCACGCCGCCGCGACGCTGGCCATGCTTGGCAACGACGCGCTGGACGAGGTGCGGGCCGCGCTCGCTCGCGCAACGGCCAAGAAGTTTCGCTCGAGCCGGGAGTCGTTCGAGGCCAATCGGTCGGTTCACCGGGCGATCGTCCAGGCGGTCGGTAACTCCTACCTGCTCAGCTTCTTCGATGCGATCTGGGGGCGCGCGATCGGCGCCCTGGCCTATCGCGATTTCTTCGTTCACTCGCCACACGATGAGTTCGTGGCCGAGCACGAGAAGCTGATCGACGAGATCGCCGCCGGTGATCCGGTCCGGGCTCGCCGGGCGATGATCGAGCACATCGCCTGGGGGCTGGAGCGCAACGCCAAAGGGGCTGCGGCAAAGCGTGGGGGAGCCGGCGCTGGACGGTGATGCCTCCGTCGAGGCCGGGGGGCTGCGCCGCCGGGCCAGAACGCAAGATGTGGCCTGCGGTGTTTCGTGTACCGTATGCGATAGCAACAGGACAAGGAGAAGCCGGTATGTGTGGGATCGCAGGTCGCACGCTCTCTGAGCCAGGCTCCGTCGGCGCCGACCTGACGGCGATGATGGCTGCGCAGCGCCACCGAGGGTGGGACAGCACCGGCTTCGCCCTCTACGGAGCGCCGCGAAACGACGGCTATGTGGTGCGGGCTCTGCTGGCCGACCGCGGGCACCTGGACGAGGATCTGCAAGCGCTGCGCGACGTCACCCGCGAGCACGGAGCGGACTTCGTCGAGGAACCGACCTGGGACCACAGCGGTCAGCGGCACGTGCTCGCCAGGCTGGTGGTCTCCGATCCCGAGCCGTTCTCTGCCTGGGTCGACGCATGCGACGAGCTTCCGCGGGTCGAGCTTCAGTCGGCCGGCCGGGCGCTCGAGATCGTCAAGGACGTCGGCGACGCTCACGAGGTCGCCTCCAAGCACGGGGTGGAGGAGTTCGTCGGGACGCATGGGCTCGGGCACGTCCGTCTGGCGACCGAGTCGAATGTGTCTCCGGTTGCGGGCCATCCGTTCTGGGCGCGCCCGTTTGCCGACGTGGCGATCGTGCACAACGGACAGCTCACGAACTACTACACCTGGCGGCGGCGCCTGCAACGCCGCGGGTACCGCTTCACGACTGAGAATGACAGCGAGCTGATCGCGGTATGGAACTCCGATCGGATGGCCGCGGGCGATTCGCTGCAAGAGTCGCTGCAGCGCAGCCTCGGGGAGCTCGACGGGGTTTTCACCTATCTGCTGGCGACGCCCGACGGGATTGCGCTGGCCAAAGACCGCTGGGCCATCAAGCCAGTGGTGGCGGTGGTGGGACCGGATGGGAGTGCGGTAGCCACCGAAGAGCAGTCGCTGCGCACGCTGTATCGAGAGGAGATCGAGGTCGAGGTACACGATGGTCCCTCGATCGTCCGCGTCTGGTCGGCCAACGCGCCGGTGCCGGTGGGAGCGGCGGTGTGATCAGCGCCGGGGATCACCCGCTTTGCGACGTTGACAGCGAGATCCCTCACTCGCTGCGCGAGGCCGACGGCGAGATCCGGGCGGGGGATCGCGTGCTACGCGAGGTCAACCGCGAGATCCGCGAGGCCGTCGCCGCGGGCAAGCGCGTGCGCGTCATCGAGCCCCTGTCGCGTCACAACCTGGGGGTTGCGCTGCCCACGGGGGGAGCGGTGACGTTCGAGGGGTCGGTGGGGTACTACTGCGGGGGCCTCAACAACGGGGCGAGGATCACGGTGACCCGCAACGCGGGCTGGGGCCTGGGGGAGGCGATGGCGAGCGGGCGCATCACCGTCGAAGGCGACGCGGCGATGAGCGTGGGTGCTTCCCTCCGCGGCGGGATGATCCACATCCGCGGGGACGCCGGTCCGCGCTGTGGGGTGGCGATGAAGGGAGGCCTGATCGTCGTGGAGGGCTCGGTGGGCTACGCCTGCGGGTTCATGGCCCACGGCGGCAAGGTGATCTGCCTGGGCGACGCCGCCGACGCCGCGGGCGACTCGCTGTGGGAGGGCGAGATCTGGGTCGCCGGAGCCATCCGCGGACTGGGCGTCGACGCGCGCGTCGAGGAGCCGCCGGCGCAGGACCTCGCGGAGGTACGGCGGCTGCTCGCCGGCATCGGCCTCAGCGACCAAGGACGAACGTGGAAGCGAATCGTGTCCGGCCAGGCGCTGTGGCACTTCGAGTCAAGGGATGCAAAGCAATGGCTGATGATCTGAACGTCGGCAACGGCCAGGTCGACGAGGACCTGGTGTCGTTTGGCGACGGAGCGGAGCCCGACCGCCCCGCAGGGGTGGCCCGTTCCTACGCCACCGGTGGTTCGTCGCGGTGGACGCCGGCCACGATCGCCGACATTCACGCCAAGGCGCAGCTGGGGCGCTATCAGATTCGAGGCTTTTCTACCTTCCAGCGCCAGCTGCCGAGCTTTGACGACCTGGTCTTCCTGCCGGCGACCATGACCCGGCTGCCGCTGGAGGGCTATCGCGAGAGCTGCGACACGAAAACGGTCCTCGGAGACGGGTTGGGGCTCGTGGAGCGCCCGATCGAGCTCGAGATCCCCATCTACATCGCATCGATGAGCTTCGGTGCGCTGTCGGCGAGCGCCAAGGCCGCGCTGGGCAAGGGCGCGTCTCGGGCCGGGACGATGACCTGCACAGGCGAGGGTGGGATGCTCGAGGACGAGCGCGCGGCGTCGAAGACGCTCGTCTACCAGATGACACCTTCGCGCTACATGCTCGACCTCGAGCATCTGCGCCGTGCCGACGGAATCGAGGTCGTCGTCGGGCAGGGGGCCAAGCCCGGTACCGGAGGGCTGCTGCTGGGCATGAAGGTGTCCGAGCGGGTCGCGCGGATGCGCTCGCTCCCGCTCGGTGTCGACCAGCGGGCCACGGTGCGCCATCCCGATTTCCTCGGAGCCGACGATCTGCAGATCAAGATCGAGGAGCTCCGCGATGCCACCGACTACCAGATCCCGATCTTCGTCAAGCTCGGTGCGACCCGTCCCTACTTCGACGTGGCGGTGGCGGCCAAGTCCGGTGCGGACGTGATCGTGCTCGATGGGATGGAGGGCGCGACCGGGGCCTCCCCCGAGATGCTGCTCGACCACACTGGCGTGCCTACGATCTCGGCGATACCAGCAGCGCGTCGGGCGATCGAGGACTGCGGGATGGCGGACAAGGTCAAGCTCGTCGCCTCGGGCGGCATCCGCTCCGGCGTCGATGTGGCAAAGGCGCTGGCGCTCGGCGCCGACTGCGCGATGATCGCCACCGCTGCGCTGATCGGTCTCGGCTGCAACTCACCTCGGTACGTCGAGGATTACGCCGCGCTCGGTACCGCTCCTGGCTCCTGTCACCACTGCCATACCGGCAGGTGTCCGGTGGGGGTGACCACTCAAGATCCCGAACTCGAGGCGCGAATGGATGTGGAGGCCGGCGCCGAGCGGATCCTCCGCCTGCTGACCGCGATGACCATGGAGGCCACGCTGCTGGCGAAGGCGTGCGGTAAGTCGTCGGTGCACAACCTCGAGCCGGAGGACCTGCGCGCGCTCACGCTGGAGGCCTCTGCGTTCACCGGCATCGCGCTGGCCGGAATCGACCGGCCGTTTCAGATCTGAGGGTTTCGCAACCTGGCGTCGCTACTGGGGCCGGTCAGCGGACGTCACCGCGACCGCCGGGCGCCTTCCGACGCTGAACCGGGGCTCGGTGTCTATCTCCGCGAGCGCCAGCGCGGCGATGTGGTCGCCGACCACGGGGCCGTGCTTGAACAGGTGCCCCGAGTCGCCGGCGACCAGCACGACCCGGTCATCGCCGGGATGGCGATCGATCAGAAAGTGAGTGTCCGTGGTGTTGGCAATCTGTCCCACCTCCTGGCCGACGATCGGCGCATCGGCGAGCGCAGGAAAGCGATGGGCGAGGTAGCGTCGCGTGCAGGCCACGGACGGCTGGGGTATCACCCGGTCGTCGCGGTCGATGTCGATGCTCAGGCCGTGCCACACGATCGCCGCCTTGAAGCCGTAGCCGCCCGCAGCCGGAATTCCGTAGGCGGGATATCCATGGTCGATCCAGGCGGGGAAGTTGTCCGCGTCATAGCCGGTTGAGCCGGCCGGTGGATCGACCATGATCACGTCCTGGCGCGAGAGCTCGAGCAGCGGGCCCAGCGTGCGCGGGAAGAGCCCTCCCATCCACGCGCCGCAGGCCAATACGACGATGCCGGCGTCGATCGGCCGGCCGTCGAGCAGCGGGCGCTCGTGCTCGTCAGTGCTGGCAACGGCGCGGCGCAGCACCCCTCCTTCCTGCGCGAACAGCCGCACGGTCGCCTGCAGCGCCCGCCGTGCGTAGACGAAACCCGATTCGGGCTCCCAGAGGGCGTACTCGAGGTCGCGCGGATCGATCAGCGGCAGGCGCAGCGCAAGCTCCTCCACGTCGACGACGAAGCTTGGAACACCCAGGCGGGCGAGCGTCTCTCGCGAGGCGTCCTCCCAGGCGCTGTGCCCGGCCCGAGCCAGTATCACGGCGCCGCTCTGGACGAACAGCTCCTGGCCGACCTGCGCACCGAGCTCGCGCCAACGCAGCCGGGCCTCGCGGCTCCAGCGGGTATAGAGCTCGTCGGATCCGTGGCTGGCGCGCAGGATGCGGTGATCGCCGGCGGACGCCGCGCGCGCGTGTCCGGGCTCGTGGGCATCGATCAGGACCACCTCGAGTCCGCGCCGCCGCAGCGTAAGGGCGGTGGAGGCGCCGGCGATCCCCGCCCCGATCACGACCGCGTCGGTGATGGCCGGCATCAGTTGTCTGGAGGGGTGGGCACTCGCATTCTCTCCGGCGACGGTATACGGTACACGAGCCTTATGAGGAGGATGGAGGTGCGCTTCTAGTCGCGTGGTCCTGGTGCCCGAGCGGTGGGAGCCTGAGCACCAGGCCACACAGCAGGTTCAGTGCGCGAAGTCGATCACGTCGTCGACCAGTGGCTCTGAGAGCCTTGCCCGATGCGGTTTGCCGATCACCTTGACGGTCCCCGGTTTGGCTCCCGGGCCGGCGACGCCCTGAACGGTGAAGGAGGCAAACGCGGACGGCAGGCTGTCCGAGGTCAGGAAGTCCGGCCCGTTCACAATCCCGAAGTGGAGGTGGGGAAGGGTGGTGTTGCCGCTGTTGCCGAGCAGGCCGATCACCTGTCCGGTCCGCAGCCGCTGACCGACCCTGACCCGTACCGAGCCGGTCTGCATGTGGGCGTAGGTGGCGTACTGTCCCGGCGCGATCCTCTCGATCACGCTGTTGCCCGAGAAGTCCGACGGCTTGTGCAGGGTGTGATTCTCGGCGGTGGTCGTGTTCGGCGGCACCTGCGGACGGTCGTTGATCGCACTCACCACGGTCCCGTTGGCGACTGCGTGAATCGGGGTCCCGTAATAGGGATAGTCGGTCAGCTTGGAGCCGTCGCCCGTGAAATACGCGCCGTTGATTTCGCGGATCCAGTCGATCGCAAAGATCTCGGGCGTGCGGTAAGAGCCCTCCGTGGGCAGCAGCGTCTGCCGATGCGGAACCGTGGGGTCCCCACAGCAGCCGTTCACGGCGATCCAGCCCGAGCCTTGCAGCGGCGAGGCGATCACAATCGGCCTGCGACTGCTGGTGGTCACCGTTGGCCCAGACACCACCGTGCTTCCGATCGCCGCCCTGACCGGTGCGTTTGCCGGCAGCGTGTACTTGAGCTGATGTGTCAAGCGCCTGGGCCAGCGGCGATGCCAGGAGCGCGGCAGCACCACGTCTACGAGCGTCTTGACCGAGGAGTTGGGGGGATCGCCGCCGTCGGCTGGGTTCCGAACAGCGGGAATGTGTGCGCCGCGAGCGCCTTGCCGCGAAGGGTCAGCAATAGCTTTCCGCCGCCGTGGACGCGGAGCGAGACGAGCTTGGCCGGTGCGGTGAACGAGTTCGTGATCACCAGGTCGTAATCGACGTGCTGACGGCCGTCGGTGCCGTGCACCGCCCTGGCCGGGGTTGCCACCTGCACCGCCAGTGCCGTGGTCTGCGCTGCGCCGGCGTCTGAGGCAGCGACCAAACAGAGCGGCGCCCCGACTACCAGGACCGCGGCTAACAACCGCTGTCCGACGCCCACCAGGCGGCTGAGGAGCAAAGATCTCAACAAAGCGGCGGTGATCCTATTCGTTCACTGGCTCGAGCGCCAGTACAGAGGTCCGATCACGGACCTCGCGGTGTGAGGACCGCGGCCGCGCCGCGCACGAGCTGGAGTCCGCCGTCTCGGCGGAGGTCCGGCTCCTGCGCGGGCTCAGCGCGGTTGTGATCCCTTGTCGCGATCTCGACGGCTGGGGTCAGGGCGGTTCGCCGTCCGCTTGGCGTAGGCTCGAAACTCCTGCTCGAACTGTGGCCACCAGTCACCCCGAAGCTCGTCCGGTGTGTTCCTGTGGCACCGCGCGACCCAAAGCATCCGCAGTCCCACAGCCAGCAAGAGTGAGACCAGGACGAGAACGGCGATCATGATCGTGGGTTGTCGGAATTTTGTCTCATATAGATGCGCTACCCGCTGGTCTGCGGGATCGCCCACCGAGCCCCGCTGTGCGTCATCCAGCGAACGATGCCTTCGGCGCCTCGGTTCGACGGCATATGTGGCCCCGTGACGCCGTGTCTTGCAGCTAACAAGAGACCGGACCCGGCCGCATTTGCGCGCTAGGTTGTAGACAACGCTTCGACACTTCTTCTGCACAACGCCTGTGTCACCTCAAGTCGCAACAATTGTCATCGAAGACGACTCGGTATTTGATACCCGGCACTTAGAGGATCTGGGCCGGCTCGGCACTCATGCGCTGTTCGAACGGTGGAACCGAAACGGAGACCGGGGGGCTCGCAATGAGCTCGTGCGGCGCCATCTGCCCCTGGCTCGTAAGCTGGCGGGCCGCTACCGCCGCTCCAGTGAGCCGTTTGACGATCTTCTGCAGGTAGCGGCGCTGGGCCTGGTCAAGGCGGTTGACCGCTTCCGGCCCGAGCTTGGCAACCACTTCAGCTCGTTCGCGGTGCCCACGATCGTCGGTGAGCTCAAACGCCACTTCCGAGACAACGGGTGGTGTGTGCACGTCCCGCGCAAAGCCAAGGAGCTGGCCCTGACGGTCGAACACGCCCGAAACCGCCTCACCCTTCAAAACGGCCGAGAGCCCACGGTGCTGGAGATCGCGCAGGACCTGTCGCTGAGCCTCGACGAAGTGCTCGATGCGATGGAGACCGCGGCGGGACACTTTCCGGTCTCCTTGGATGTTCCCAGAGACGACCAGCAAGAGCTGCGCGCGGAGTTGCAGGGCTCGCTCAGTCAGCTGGATGAGCGCTTGGAGCTTGTCGACGCTCGTCTCACCTGGTCGCAGGCAATGAATCATCTTGCCCCGGTCGAACGTCAGGTGGTAACACTTCGTTTTGCCGAGGGAATGACACTGAGTGAGGTTGCACGGACGCTTGGCTGTTCGCGAGCGTACGTGTCGCGTGTGGCCAGGCGGGCGACCGCTAAGCTCAGCGAATTGGTCCTCAGCGAGTAGCGACAGCCGGCGCCTGGCGGGCCGTTGGGTGGCACTTGCTGGCCCGCGCGCTCGGCCAGGAATCCAGCTGCTGTGTCTGCGGGCGAACAATTGGGTTTCCAGGGGCGTTGGGGTAGGGGGAAGGATTAGGCTGGTCGAATGGGAGCGTGGTTTTGTGTCTAGTGGTCTTGAGCGGGAGCTGATCTCCTATCTCAACGATGCGTGTGCGCTTGAGAAGCTGTCGTTGGCGTTGCTGAAGAAGGGGATCGCCAGCGCTCGGGATGAGGCGGTGGGGGAGATCTATCGCGCGCATCGCGAGCAGACCGATGAGCATCTGTTGCAGATCGAGGCGCGGCTTGAGGCCTATGGGGGGGCGCTGTCGTTGCGTTCGGGGTCGGCGTCGATCGGGGCTTTGGATCTTGCTTTTGATGCCGGGCGGTCGCATACCTCGACGCAGTTGGCGATCAGTGCGTATGCGCTTGAGAATGTGGAGATCGCGCCCTGGCAGTCACCCTGCGCGAAACCACCAACCAGCCAGGCTGACCCGCGTCGCGCTCGCAACGCTCGTCCTTCTAATAGAACAGGTCTGTATCGACGAGGCTGAGCAGCTCCTCGCCGGCCAGATATCGCCGCAGGTTCGCGATGAAAAGGCTCGTCAGGCGCTCGTTCTCGCGCACCGAGAGCGCCGCGGTGTGCGGGCTGATCAGCACATTGGGCAGCCCCCACAGAGGGCTCTCAGATGGCAGGGGCTCGGTGGCAAAGACGTCGAGCACGGCGCCTTTCAGCCGGTTGGCGCGCAGGGCAGCTATCAGCGCCGCTTCGTCGACGACGCCGCCTCGCCCGACGTTGACGAGAACCGCGCTCTGCTTCAGTCGGCCGATGGCAGGCGCATCGAGCATCCCGGCTGTCTGATCGGTGAGCGGCAGCGTCACCACGACGGCGTCCACTCGTTTGAGCAGTTCGTGCAGCCGCTCGGGCGGGTGAACCTCGTCGACGTCTGGCGAGTCGCTGACCCCGCGGCGGTTGATGCCGATCGTATGCATCCCGAATGCCTTCGCCAGCCGGGCCGCCTCGGTCCCAATCGCGCCCAACCCGAGGATCAGCAGCGTCTGATCGCGCAACTCGCCCACGGGATAGTGATCCCAGTGTCGCGCCAGCTGATCGGCGCGCAGGCGCGGCAGGTCCTTGGCGAACGCCAATAGCCCCATCAGGCAAAACTCAGCCAGGGGAGTGACGTGGACGCTGCTCGCGCTGGTGATCTTGACGCGCTCGAGCTCGGCTCGGGTCAGGCCGGCCGCCCGCACCTGCTCGCCCGTGCCAGCGGCGGTCCCCTGCACCCAGCGCAGGCCGGGGTTGGCTCGCACCGCCGCGGCCAGGCCCGCCGGAGAGTCACCAGGGAGCCCGAACAGGACCTCGGCTCTGCGGAGCATTGCCTGCCAGCGGCGCTGCGCTTGCGCTCCACGGGTGGCGCCGTCGACACCGCGATGATCGCCGGGGTACCGAGTCGCGGGCAACAGGTCAGGCTCGTAAAGCACCTCCACCGGGCCGGCCACCGTCCTGATCTCCTGCACCAGCTGCGCCTCGAGTGGGGTGGCGATCGCCACCACGACCCTTCGTGCGCGATCGCCGGGTTGGTTGGCCACGCCGGCTGATCCGGGCGCCGCTGGCATGTCACCGCTTGCGGTGCTCAACGCTTCCTGGGGCGATCGCCACGCGTCGTGGACAGCGGCCCGCCGTCGGGCAGCGGTCGGCCGAGGACGCCTCGGTGCGGTGAGGGTGCGCCCGCCGCAGCTCGGGACCTGGCGGCCCGCGGCGTCGCCGCGGTAGCGACCCGGGGGCGTTTGACGAGGAACATCAGCAACCCGGCGGCCAACAGCGATGCGGCCATGAAGATGAACGCCGCCCCGGATTTCGTGCCTCCACCCAGCGCCCCGACTATGTATGCCCCGGCGAATCCGCCGAGGGCGCCGAACGCGTTGATCACGGCCATCGCCGCGCCGGACACGTTCTGTGGCAGGAACTCCGGAATCGAAGCGAAGTACGGCCCGTAGGGCGCGTACATGACGCCGCCGGCGATGATCAACAGCACAAACGAGGTGACGAAATGTCCGGTACCGACCAGGTAGGAGAGGTAGAACGCCACCGCCCCGGCGATCAAAAACGGCCACACGAACAGCCGCCGGCGCTGCTTGGAACGGTCTGAGACGTGGGAATTAATCAACATCAGCACGACCGCCAGCGCATAGGGCACTGCCGACAGCAGTCCAGTGGAGCCGATTCCGTGTCCCGACAGAGACTTGACGATGGTCGGTAGCCAGAACACGAATCCGTACACACCGATGCTCCAGAACGCGTACTGGAGCGCGAGAATCTGGACGTTGCGTGACTTGAACGCCTCTCGATAGCCGGTCACTTTCGGTAGGCGTTCCTGATCCTCTTGCAGCCGTCGCTCGATGTCCGCTCGCTCGGACTTGGCAAGCCACTCGGCGTCCCTGGGCCGATCCTCGCTCAAAGCGCGGAATATGAATGCCCAGGCGATTGCGGGCAGGCCCTCGATGATGAACATCCACCGGTAGCTCGTGGCGCCGATCAGATATCCGGAAATCACTGACATCCACAGCAGGGTCACCGGATTGCCCAGAATCAGGAAGGTGTCCGCACGTCCGCGCTCACGACTGCTGAACCAGTGGGTCAAGAACACGAGCATCGCCGGGATCACCGCCGCTTCGACGACTCCCAGCATGAACCGATCGGCAAGCAGGAGCGGGTACGTGCGGATCACGCCCTGTAGGGCCGCGAAGATGCCCCACAGGATCATCGACCAGAACATCAGTCGCTTGACGCTGCGGCGCTCGGCGAAGTCGGCGGCCGGGACCTGGAAGATGAAGTAGCCGATGAAGAAGAGGCCCCCCAGCAGACCCGCCTGGCCGGAGCTGATATGCAGCGCCTGCGTGAGCCCGCCGGCCGACCCGAGGGAGTAGTTGGAGCGATCCAGGTAGGCGAAGCTGTAGGTGACGAAGGCCAGCGGGATCAGCCGCCGCCATCGCTGTGAGCTGTACATGTCCGCTATCGCCATGGGTCATCTCCTTGGTGGTTATGTGTGCTCTTCCACCTGGAGGTCGGCGCCCAACGGCGCTTGTCTTGCCCATGACATCCACATCAACTGCTGCGATCAGGAAGGCTGTGTCACTTCGGGGGCGAGCTCCGCTCGTGCATCGCCCGCAGCTCATCAGGGGGTCGTCCCAAGAGCGTCCACCGTGAGCGGGGGCGGGAGACCACGCGCTCCTGCTCGGCCAACCGTCCCAAGGCGACGCTCACCGAAGGACGACGGGCTCCGATCACAGCGGCGATCAGGTCGTGTGTCAACGGGATGTCGAGCACGACGCCGTCCCTGGTCACGGTCCCCCAACGATCGGCGAAGTGCCACAGCACCAGCAGAACCCGTTCATCGACCCGGCGAAGGCCGCACACCGCCAGGTGGAAAGCGAGCCAGTGCAGGCGCTGCATGATTCGCCGGGAGACCGCCGCCGGGATCTCCGGCCAGCGCCTGGCGCGCTCCAAGAACGATCGGTCGAGCACCGCGAACCGCGCTCGCTGCACGATCTTCCAGTTGACCTCCGCAGCAACCGAGTCGTCGGGGCCGATTCGCAGCCACGGCTGCAGGACGTCCCCCGGTCCCAAGAGCTCGGCGCAGGTGTATGCGGCGACCGTCACGTCTCGTGTCATCAGACCATCGATGATCAGCAATCCCATGTTCGCGACACTGTTGAAATCGTCGGGGCCCACGGCCCACGTACCCCGCGGGTAGCTGACGACGTCGGCGATCACCAGCTCGCGGGCCAGGGCGAGCTCCTGCTCGGTCAGATCCACTGCCAGGTCCGGATCGCATTCGAGGACGGCGATGGCGTTGCGCACGTTCTCCTCCCGTCTGTCTCGCCTGCTCAGAGCGCCTTTAGCGTTAGGTACGCGCGCGCGATCCTTGCAGATCGCCCGAACGAGGGTCGCCTGCGTCCCACACAGGGCGACCAGGTCTCGTAAGAGGACTTACGAGATGCGCCGGGACGGGATCACAAGTTCTCAGCCGCGCGCGAGTGCCGCGAGCCGCTGTTCCAGCGAGCCCGGCGATCGACGCGGGCAGCATCTGCGGCGTGGATCAACTCAAACACCCGCTGGGTCAACGAGCGCTGCGCCAAAGTGCGACCGGGGGACTCGGCCAGCCTGGCGACAGATCGGCTTCTCCCCGCGGCGAGGGAGGGGGAGGCGGTAAGCGGCTGGTGGATGTTGTCCGGCAAAGTTGCCTGAACGTCGGGGTTGCTCATCCCGGCTGTCCCTCTGGCGGCAGCGCGTCCAACTCAGAGAGCTCCCGTATCTGAGCCAGGGCCCGGCGAAGGATCCTCGAGACCTGCATCTGGGAGACGCCGATCAACTTGGCGATCTCCCTCTGGGTCAGCTCCTGGTCAAAGCGGAGTCCCACCACCAGACGCTCGAGCGCCGGCAACTGCCGCGCGATGCGCGCGATCGTGAGATTGGTGTCAATGAGGTCGAAGCGCTCATCGGTCTCTCCCAGCGTCTCCACGATCGTTGCAGGCTCCTCGGAATCGTCAGAGACCGGTACGTCGAGTGAGGCTGCGTAGTGGGAGTTAGCGGCGGTGAGCGCGTCGATCACCTGATCTACGTCGAGCTCGAGATACTCAGCCAGCTCGCTGATCGTCGGAGAGCGTCCCTTCTGAGCGGTCAGCACCCGCTCGGCCGCTTGGATCCTCATGGCGGCGTCGTGCATTGCGCGCGGCACGTGCGCCGACCAGCCCAGATCACGGAAGTAGCGCTTGATCTCGCCGAGGATCGTGGGAACCGCGAATGACCGAAACGGCGTGCCGCGATCGGGATCAAAGCGGTCGACGGCCTTGATCAAGCCGATGCTGGCGACCTGCATCAGATCCTCGATCGGCTCGCATGGCTTGACGTAGCGCACCGCGAGCTTTCGGGCAAGGGGCAAGAACCGCACGATCAGCTCCTCGCGCGCCCCCCGATCCCCGCGCCGTCGCCAGCGTAGGAACAGCTCGGGCGAATCATCGAGGCGCGGACGAGTGACAGGACGCGAGGCTCCGCGCGATCGACATGCAGTCGGCATAGGGGATTGATAGCTGCCGACTCATGTCCAGGAGAAGGGCGCCTGTCTTTCCGCGAACCGTCAGTCCTTCGCTGCCGTTCGCAGACCAACAACTCGGCGCTGGCTTCACATCCGCGGGTGCTTGGCTCAGCAATGCCTGCACCCGGCTCAGCGTCACCCACTCGACCTTAGCCGATACACCGCAACTCGGTAGTTTGCGCGCTAACCGCCGGATCACTAACCGGGACGGGGGTGGGTAACGGAGAGGCGTGAGCGTACACACAAAAGCGAGGAGTGACCATGGCCCGCACCCGGACCGCGTCTGATCAGCTGGTTGAGCGCCTCATCGAGTGGGGCATCGACACGGTCTTCGGTCTGCCAGGAGACGGGATCAACGGAGTCATGGAGGCGCTCCGCACCCACCGGGACCGAATCCAATTCGTCCATGTACGACACGAGGAGACCGCCGCGCTGGCGGCGTGCGCGTACGGGAAGTTCACCGGCCGACCTGCGGCCTGTCTTTCGACCGCGGCCCCCGGTGCAGTGCATCTGATGAACGGGCTCTACGACGCCCGCATCGACCAGTCGCCGGTAGTGGCCATCACCGGGATGACCTATCACGACGTGATCGGCACGCACTACCTGCAGGATGTCAACCACGACTTCGCCCTCAACGACCCCTGCGTCTACAGCCAGCGGATCATGGGCGAAGCCCATGTACTGAACGTCGTGGACATGGCGGTTCGCTCGGCGATCGGCTATCGAGGACCGGCGGCGATCGCGTTCCCGATCGACATTCAGTCAGGCGATGCCGTGACCAGCGATCGCTCGATCAAGAACATCGAGGGCCATTCGGCAGTGGCTGCGATCGACGGCAAGCGCCTGCCCCCGCGCCAGCGACTCGAGCAGGCGGCGAGCATCCTCTCGAGTGCCTCCAGGCCCTTGATCTTCAGCGGCGCGGGGGCCCGCGGCGCCGGCGACGAGCTCGAGATGGTTGCCGAGAAGCTCGGCGCGCCGATCGTCAAGGCGATGCTGGGCAAGGATGCCGTTCCAGATGACAGTCCGTACTGCCTGGGCGGTTATGCGCTCGTGGGCACGAGGCCGGCGCAGAATGCGCTCAAGAGCTGCGACGCGATCCTGATCGTCGGCAGCTCCAGCCCGTACATCGAGTTCCTACCCGCACCGGGATCGGCTGTGGGAGTGCAGATCGACGACCGGCCGGAGCGGATTGGGCTTCGCTATCCGGTCCAGGTGGGGTTGTGCGGTGACGCCAAGCTCACGCTCGCCGAGCTCGAGCCGCTGCTCGAGTACCGTCCGGATCGCTCCTTTCTGGAGCAGGCGCAGGCAGAGATGCGCGACTGGCGCGCGCTGCAAGCTGAGCGTGCCGAGCCGCACGAGCCTCCGATCAAGCCCGACGCGATCCCCTTTTTCCTCTCAAAGGCAATGGCAGATCGGGCCATCCTGTGCGGGGACTCGGGCACGGTGACCACCTGGGCAGCCCGGACCGAGCTGCGCCGTGGCCAGAGGTTCTCCTTCAGCGGCACGATGTGCTCGATGATGGCCGCGCTTCCGTACGCAATCGGCGCGCAGGTGGCCTATCCCGACCATCAGGTCGTCGCGCTGACCGGCGACGGATCGCTGACGATGATGATGGGCGAGCTCGCGACGCTCGCTCAGTACGCGCTCCCGGTGAAGGTCGTGGTGATGCGCAACGACGTGCTTGGCCTGATCAAGTGGGAGCAGATGGCGTTTCTGGGCAACCCCCAGTACGGCGTCGAGCTGGCCCCGGTCAACTTCGTGCAGGTGGCCGAGGCCTGTGGCCTCACGGGCATCCGGATCGAGGATCCCGCGCGTGTCGAAGACCAGTTGAACGAGGCCCTCAGCCTCGACGGCCCGGCGTTGATCGAGGCGATTGTCGATCCGCATGACATGCCGATGACTCCGACGATCAACTCCGAGCACGCCAAGGGCTTCGCCTGGGGTCTTGCCCGCGGCGAACCCAACCGCGAGCAGATCGCGCTCACGATGTCGCGCGTGCTGGCACGGGAGATGAGTTATGAGTCGAGTCCTGCCGGCGTCCTGGCCAGAGCCAGGGACCGTGTCACGGAGAAGCTGCCGGGTGGCGATGGGCACTCCAGCGACGGAAATTGAGAATCGGAATTAGCCGCCAGCCACGGCAGTCACACCAGAGGAGGTAACACATGGCAACCCATACGGAAGCGGCCACGCATCCGGGACCAACGGTACAGGACCGGCGTGGCCTCAAGACCGCGGAGGTGGGACCGGCGAGATTCGTCTCTGAGCCTGCCGCACTCGGTCTCGCCGCCTTCGGCCTGACCACGATGGCGTTGAGCTTTGTCAACGCCGGCATCCTGTCGACCAGGATCCTGCCCATGGTGGGAGCGCTGGCACTCGCCTACGGGGGAATCGTCCAGCTGCTCGCGGGAATGTGGGCGTTCATCAAGAACGACACCTTCGCGGCGGTGGCGCTGAGCTCCTATGGCGGGTTCTGGATCTCCTTCTATCTGCTTCAGAACACGTTCTTGAAGCAGATCCCAGTCGCCGATCAGAAGGGCGCGTTGGCGCTCTACCTGTTCTGCTGGGGCCTGTTCACGTTCTACATGTGGGTCGCGTCACTACGGGTGAGCCTCGCGGTGATGTCGGTGTTCATCACCCTTGTCCCGACATACGTGCTGCTTGGCCTGGGCGACGCCATCCCGTCGACGATCCTGTACCACATCGGTGGCGCGTTCGGGATCGCGACCGCGGCATGCGCCTGGTATGTCTCGGCGGCGATCGTCTTCAACAAGACGTTCCGTCACGACATCCTGCCGATGTTCGAGACCCGCTCAGTTCAGCAGGACGTCGGTTCTTGATCGGTAGCCGCAACGTTGACCCGGCCGAGCAGAACGTCGGCGTACCTGCTGACGTTGGCGCTGGCAGCGGGGTTCGTGGATGCTGCGAGCTTTCTCGGACTCGGCCGGGTCTTCACGGCCAACATGACCGGGAACACGGTATTGCTCGCGATCGCGCTCGCGCGGGGGAGCGGCAACGCCGCGGCGCGATCGCTGGCCGCGCTCGGCGGATTCTGCGGTGGGGCTGCGCTCGGGGTGGCCATGACCAGCATCAAGGGGCCATGGCCGGCGATCGCCGCTCGTGCCCTGGCGCTCGAGGTGGCCGCGCTCGCGGCGCTGCTCGCCGTTTGGGCTGCGCTTGGCGTCGCTGCCGTGGGAGACGTGCTGATCGTGACCGCCGGTATCGCAATGGGGGCACAGTCCGCCGCGGTACGAGCCTCAGACGTGCGCGGCGTAAATACGACTTACATGACGGGCACACTCGTGAATGCGATCGCCGGGCTGCTGCGCCGTGGCCAGTCCGGTGCTGAAACGGCCGGCAGGCCCACCCTGCCGGGTGCGGCCTGGGCCACGTACGGCATCGGCGCGCTTGGTGGCGCTTTCGCCGAGCCTGCGTGGCATGCGGCGGCAATTGCCGTTCCGCTGGCACTCGTCTCCGTCGTCGGCGCCATGGCACTTCGGCAAAGTCACAGAGGAGTTCTGATCAGATGACCGTAACCACGAGCTCTCCTACCGTCAGCCATCCCGGAGATCACGTCGATGCCAGAGCGCTTGCGCGTGAGCTGTCGCGCGAGCTGCGCGGCGAGGTGCGGTTCTCGCCGGGAAGCCGAGCACTGTACGCCAACGACGCGTCCGTATATCGCCAGCTGCCGATCGGGGTGGTGATCCCACGTGACACATCCGACGTCGTGACCGCGGTCGATGTCTGCCGCTCGCACGGGGCGGCGATCGGGGCACGTGGCGCCGGCACGGGGCTTGCCGGTCAGACGGTGAACGAGGCCGTGATGTTCGACTTCTCGAAATACATGCACGAGATCCTCGAGCTCGATCCCGACCGACGGATCGCGCGGGTGCAGCCGGGGGTGGTGCTCGACTGGCTACGAGATGCCGCCGAACGGCATCAGCTCACATTCGGCCCCGACCCCGCGACCCACAGCAGGTGCACGCTTGGCGGGATGATCGGTAACAACTCGTGTGGCACCCACTCGATCATCGCCGGGGTGACAGCCGACAACATCGACGCGCTCGACGTTGTGCTCTACGACGGAACCAGGATGACCCTGCCAAGCGCGGTCAGCGACCAGGAGCTCGAGCAGACCATCGCTCGCGGCGGCCGTGTGGGGGAGATCTACGCCCGACTGCGGGACCTCGGCGAGCGCTACAGCACCCTGATCCGGGAGCGCTTTCCACAGATTCCACGCCGGATCTCCGGATACAACCTGGATCGCCTACTGCCCGAGCAGGAGTTCAACCTGGCGGCGGCGATGGTGGGGACCGAAGCCACCTGCGCGCTCGTGCTCGAGGCGCGGTGCACGTTGATCGACAGCCCTCAGCATCGGTCGCTCGTGCTCGTGGGTTACGAGGACTGCCCGGCGGCTGCCGACCAGGTGCCATGGGTCAGCGAGTTTGGCCCGATCGGGCTGGAGACCTTCGATCGTCGGCTCGTGCAGAACGAGCTGCGGCTGGGTCGCAAGCGCCGCACCGACCTGCTCCCGGGCGGAGGGGCCTGGCTCCTGGTGGAGTTCGGCGGCGACTCCGAGGAGGAGGCCGATCAGCAGGCAGAGCAATTCGCCGATGCACTGAAGCAGGGTGGCGGTGGCGACCACTCCGATGTCAAGGTCTATGAGGATTCTGAAGAGATCGCGCAGGTGTGGGAGATCCGCGAGGGTGGTGTCGGCCACAGCAAGATCCCCGGCGAGCACCCGGGCTGGCCTTCGTGGGAGGACGCGGCGGTGGCACCGGATCAGATCGGCAACTACCTGCGCGACCTCGAAAGGCTGTGTGACCGGCATGGGCGCAAGATCTCCTGCCTGTTCGGGCACATCGGCCACGGATGTGTGCATTCCCGGATCGACTGGGATTTCTCAACCGCGGATGGGGTCCGCAACTACCGCGCGTTCATGGAGGATGCCGGGGATCTGATCGCAGCCTACGGGGGCTCGCTGTCGGGTGAGCACGGCGATGGTCACGCCCGTGCCGAGCTGCTGCCGAAGATGTTCGGACCCGAGGTGGTACAGGCATTCCGGGAGTTCAAGGCCATCTGGGACCCGGACTGGAAGATGAATCCCGGCAAGGTCGTCGATCCCTATCCGCTCGATACCCACCTGCGGATGGATCCCAGCTACCACTCCCGTCCGGTCACCACCGAATTTCGATTCCCCGGTGACGATCACAGCTTCGCTGCCGCCTCGCAACGCTGCTTTGGGGTGGGCGCATGTCGCGATCAGAACGCGGTGATGTGCCCGAGCTATCAGGTGACGCTCGAGGAGAAGCATTCGACCCGGGGCCGCGCGCGGCTGCTGTTCGAGATGATGCGCAGCGACTCGCTGCTCGAGGACGGGTGGCGAAACGAGGAGGTCAAGGAGGCGCTGGACCTGTGCCTGGCGTGCAAGGGGTGCCTGCATGAGTGCCCGGTGCGAGTCGACATGGCCACCTACAAGGCCGAGTTCCTCTCGCACTACTACGCAGGGCGTCTACGGCCGCGCCAGGCGTATTTCCTGGGACTGATCCGCTGGGAGGCCCAGCTCGCTGCGCGTGCGCCACGGCTTGCCAACCTGCTCACCCAACGTCAGCCGTTCGCGGCGATAGGTAAACGGGTTGCCGGAATCGCCCCGCAGCGGAGCATGCCCCCGTTCGCGCCGGTCACCTACAAGCGCTGGCGCCGCGATCGTGCCGAGTCCAACGGCCCCCACGCCTCGACCGATGGCGCCGGCCCGCATCCGGGCGCGCTCTCCAGGGGACGGGTTGTGCTGTGGGCGGACACCTTCAACGATTACTTCCACCCCGAAGTGGCGATTGCCGCGACCGACGTGCTCGAGGCGGCCGGCTTTGAAGTGGTCGTTCCCGAGCAGTCCTTGTGCTGCGGGCGGCCGCTGTATGACTACGGGATGCTCAGCCTTGCGCGCAGGCTTCTGCAGCGGATCCTCGACTCGTTGCGCGAGGAGATCCGTGCCGGCACGCCGGTCATCGCGCTCGAGCCGAGCTGTGGCGCCGTGTTCCGCAACGAGCTGACAAACATGCTGCCCGACGACGAAGACGCACGACGGCTGGCGCGCCAGACCTACTCGATCGGTGAGTTCCTACAGCAACACGCCGACGACTGGGAGTTTCCGCGGCTCGACCGCACTGCGCTGGTGCATTTCCACTGCCACCAGCGCGCCACCAGCGACACTGACTGTGATCGGCAGGTTCTGGACCGGCTGGGGCTTGATTACGAGGTGCTCGATACGGGCTGCTGCGGGCTTGCCGGCTCGTTCGGATACGAGCGCGGGGAGCGCTACGAGGTGTCGATAAAGGCAGGGGAGCGACTGCTGCTTCCGGCGGTCCGCGACGCCTCTCCACACACGTTCCTGATCACCGACGGATTCAGTTGCCGGTCACAGATCGAACAGGGCACCGACCGCAGCGCCCTGCACCTGGCTCAGGTCCTCCAGGTGGCTCTGCACGAGGGGCCAAACGGGCCCACCACCTCGCACCCCGAGGCGCGCTACTCCCAACCCCCCGCGGCGCTTCACAACTCCACTGGTGCGGCGACGGCAGTGGGCGCTCTCGCCGTGCTTGGCGGCATCGGGGCGGTCGCCTTACAGCGGCGCCGACGCATGAATTGACCGTGTCCGCCGAGCGGCAAATGTCCGCTCGCTGACCGTCTCGGCGATTTCGTTTTCCGTCTTACCGCTGTGTCATCCACCACGTTTTGCGGATGACTGGCGCGATGGAAGCTCAGCCGGGCAGGGGTAAAAATGAACTATCAGCCCTACTACTAACAACAAAGATGGAGGAACGATGGATAAAGTCCTCATAGCTACGGGCGTGATCGTTGGCGCTGCTGTCTGGTTTCTGCTGTTCGTGATTCTCGGTATCGGACTTGGCACCTCGTTCATCGCCTACGGATGCGTCCTCGCCGCGTGCGTGATTGCGGCTGTGATGCTTCGCGGGACCCTCGACGCGCCGATCACCGCTGCCGGCATGACCCTCGGCATCGGGACGTTCATCATCATGGCTGTCGTTCTGCCGGTTACCCTGTGGGTCGACATCGTCGCGGCGCTGAGCGTGACGGCCGTCTACGGGATGATCGACGGCAGGGTGCGCCGGTCTCGGTTGGTTGCCGAGCCAGAGCCGGCGACGGCGCACGACCGGAGCTTCGGCGGCGCTTACGCTGCGCCGAAGCCCAACGGACACACCCACGCTTCACGCGAGCCTGTGGGCGCGCGTTAGGCAGCCCGCCTGTGGTTGCGCGTTAGACAGCCACAATTTGCTGGCGCGGTCCCGGAAGCCCCGGGGCCGCAGCCACGGGGGCGCCGACCCAGCCGGATGGGGCTTTCTCCGCGCTGGGTCGTTTAATTTTGTGTGGGACTCCTCTGTAGTGTGGTGGCGCGCCTGTGTATGAACTCGAGGCACTGACGGCGCCGAAGCTGCGCGAGCTGATCGAGCGAGGGGTCACGACCGTGGTCGTGCCGTTCGGATCGATCGAGCAGCAGGGGGGACACCTTCCACTCGGCAGTGATGCGCTGCTTGCCGACTACGTGGGCCGCGAGGTGGCCGCCCGCCTCGATGCGGTGCTTGCGCCGACGGTGCGAGTCGGTTGCGCGGAGCAACACATGGGGGTCGCCGGCACGCTGACCCTCACTCCCGCCACGCTCACCGACGTGGCGGTGGAAATCGGCGAAAGCCTCGCCAGGCACGGCTTTCGGGTGATCGCAGTGGTCAGCACGCACGGGGGCAATGCTGCTCCGCTCGCGGCTGCGGCGCAGCGCCTCACCGAGGCACTCCCTGGCACCGTCGTATGTGCACCGGCTGGTGATCTCGGCCCACGCCCGGGAAGCCATTCGGGGGAGTGGTTGTCGTCGGTCCTGTTGGCACTGCACCCGGAGCTGGTCGAGCTCGGGGCGGCCGACCGCGGTGTCTTGGACGAGCTGCGTGACGCCGGTCCGCAGCGCGGTCGGGACCACCTGGCACGGTTTGTAGCCGCGATCGTCGAGGGCGTGCGCGCGGCGACAGGCTGAGCTACGCCCGGTATGCGCCGCGCCCGTCACCGTCGGGCGCGCCTTCGACGTGTAGATGATCAAGCAGGCCGGTCAGCTCCAGGACTCGTCGTGTCTGCCCGCCGCCAAGCATCACCGAGAGCCGGACATGCAGCTCCTCGGCTCGCTGGTGGACCGCGACCAGGACGCGTATGCCGCTGGAATCGAGGAACGTCACGGCCCGCAGGTCCAGCACGACGCGCGCGCAACCGCGGTCCAGGAGCTCGCTGACCGCAGCCTCGAGCTCCCCGGAGGTTGCGAGATCCACGTCCCCGGTTGGACGCACGATCGCGCGCTCGCGATGCTGGACGACGTCGAGGTCAAAGTCCGCTCGCCGCCGCCAGCCGGCGATCCCTTCGTCCCCGGTGCTGCGGCTCGGCAGGGGAGGGCCCCAATAGCTCATTGCGTCACGCCTCGCATTGCCGGATTGGCTCGCTACGTCGACAGCAGTCGCTGGAAGAACGATCGGTAGCGCTGCAGCGCGACGCGAAGGTCCTCGGTCGAGATGTCCTCGCCACGGTCCCACTGTGCCTCGAGGCGTTCCCGCTCCTGGGCGAAGCCTTCGGCGAGCTGCTGCATGAGATTGGCCACCAAACCGTCTGCGTCCTCCACCGCCCCCCGTGGCTGGTCGACAAACCGGGTCTGAATCTCTTCCCAACGCCGCTGGAAGGTCGCGCTCAGCTCGCTGGTGAGCAGCGGCTCGTCGGCCTCGGTAGAGGTCTGCGCTTCCGGGGGCGCTTCCGGCGCCGCGACGGCCTGAGCTTGGGAGGCCGGCTCACCGGTCGATTCCGGTGAGGCCAGGTCGCGAGTGCTCAACCCCTCTTCGCTGCGCTCCATTGATCATCTCCTCCTAGTCGGTTGATTGGAAACTGCGCTTTGCTCGCTGTGATGGGCAACTGCGGTGCGCTCGCCGCTGCGGTCGTCCGCACCCGCGGAGCGGTCGTCGTCGGGCGCAAGCAGGTCGTCAAACAGGGCGCGAAAATGGACCATCGACTTGCGTAGCTGCTCGGTGCTGGCCTTTCCCTTCTGAGCGGCGACGGAGATCGCGTGGGCCGCCCGGTAGTTCTCGACCACCTCGGGGTGCCTCACGGAGATGTCAGCCGATCGCTGATCGAAATCCTCGTCGACCGGATAGCCCCGCTCGTGCATGACCTGCTGGACGAGCACATGGGCTTCGCCGACGGCTCCGCGGGGGTCATCGACGAAGGCGCGCTGAACGGCCCCCCAACGCTCCGCGTAGCGCTCGCGGGCCGCGGGCTCCAGCGGCCGGATCTCGAATTGATCTACTCGCTCGCGGCGACGGGCCAGCTCCTGCTCTGCAGAGCGCTGATCGCCGCGCTCTGCCACGACACGGCCATACTCTGGCCCGAAGTCATCCCGCAGTCTCCGGGAGCGCTGGTGACGGGCCACGAGGAGTCCGATGACGATCAACAGCACGACGATGACAGCCAGAAGCACCCAGATCATGGGCGTTGTCTCCTTTCAGTCCCCGCTGGGGGGTCGGGCGGTCCCACGCGCAACGTACTCGCGGGCGCCCGGGCCCGACGCCGCAGCGGTTTTCGTCCAGACGTACGCCTGCGGACATGGTCCGCGGAGATCTCGTCCGGGCTGCCGCAAGACTGCTAGTGCTTTGCGCTACTGCCCGCAGGCGAAGGGTAGTGTCCCGGGAATCGATGTGCCCTGCGCAACAGTGAGCGAGGTGATCAGCCCACGGCTCCCGTAACCAACCTGATCAGCATCGTCGACGCTGATCCCGATCTCGCCGACCTGCTCGACGAGTCAGAGCGCGAGCGAGCCCGCCGCGAGGCACTGACGCGTGAACGTCGCCTCTCGCCGGGCGAGTGGGATGCCGCCGCTGCGCTCGAAGCCGACAAGCACCATCGGGGCTTTCTGATCATCGAGGGATTGATGTCGCGGGAGGTGAACGTGCTCGGGCGCACCTGCGTCGAGCTGATCGGCGCCGGAGACGTTCTGCGCCCCTGGCGCTGGGATCCCGAGGGCTCGCATGTCCACGCTGAAGTGGGCTGGATGGTGCTCGAGCTGACCCGGCTCGCGGTGCTCGACCACGGTCTGGTGGTGCGGATGACTCCCTGGCCGCAGCTCGGCGTAGAGCTGTTCGCCCGGGGCACGCGGCGCGCGCATCACCTGGCGGTGGCGCTGGCCATCGCCCATCACCAGCGGGTGGACGACCGGCTTCTGCTCACTCTCTGGCATCTGGCCGAACGCTGGGGGCGTGTTGGACCAGAGGGCATCACCGTGCCGTTGCCGCTGTCTCATCAGCGTCTGGCAGATCTGGTTGGTGCCCACCGGCCCTCGGTGACCACGGCGATGGGGGAGCTCGCCCGCTCGGGCGCGGTCAGCCGGCGAGGCGACGGCATCTGGATCCTCCATGGTTCCCCGCCCGAGCAGCTGCGCCACCACCGCCTGGTGGCGGCGATGACGTAGCGATCACCGCTCCAGCCCCCACGAGTCCGGCGGCGGGAAGCTCACCGGGTGAGCGTAGCTGTGACCCCCGCGCGCGAGCTGTCAGGACCAGCGCGAGCGCTGCGCGCCTCCTGCGGCTCGATCCACAGGGCCTGAACGAGGATGATCGCCAATGAGAGCAGCGGGATGGCGATCAGCACGCCGATCAAGCCGAACAGCGCGGCCATCACCAGCAGGCCGATCGTCACTACCGCAGGATGCATGTTGACCGTCCGGGCCATGATCAGCGGGAGGATCAAGTTGCCCTCGATCTGGTTGACGATCACGTACACGATCAGGACCAGCAGCGCCTTCGTGGGTGACTGCGCGAGCCCGTCGAGGATCGGTGGGATAGCGCTGATGACCGAGCCGTAGTTCGGGATGATCGTCATCAGCGCAGAGAACACCGCGAAGCCGATGGCGAAGTTGAGCCCGATGATCTTCATGCCCGCGAACAGCAGCCCGCCGAGCACGATCATGTCGATCGCCACGGCGGTCATCCATCCCAGCCATGCGGTCCGGATGCGGCCCATGATTTCGCGCGCCTCGCCGCGGCGCGCTTCCGGCAGCAGGCGCAGGAAGTTGTTGACGAGCATGGTCGGGTTGACGGCGATCAGGAAGGCGGCGATGAAGATCAGCACCAGCGCGATGATCATGGCGGCGATCGTCAAACCCACCTGCTCGATGGGGCCGATCAGCTGCTGCGGGTGCTGCAGGTAGCGTTGCGTGAAGCTGCTCAACTCGGCAGACAGGCTGTGCGTTTTCATGCCCCCGAGGCCGTGGAAATAGCGCTCGGCGGACGCGAAGGTTGAAGGCAGATGCGCCGCGAATTGCCTTGCCTGGGTCACGAAGGCCGGGATCACCGCAAAACCCAAGCCGCCAAGCGCCCCGAATAAGGCGACCAACGCGCCAAGTGCCCCGAGGGCGCGTGGCGCGCCGTAGCGCTCAGCCAGCGACGCCGCGGCCGACAGCGGCAGCGAGAGGAGAATCGTGAGGATGACCGCGAGGATCAGCGTCATCAGGCGAGTGGCGACGAGCGCGGCGATGGCCAGGCCGGCTGCGAGGCCGATCGTCCGGTAGGCGACCGCCGGTTTCATCGTGAGCGCGCCGCGCCGGTTGCTGTACTTACCGCGGCGGAGCGGATCTGGCGCCCCCGCGCGTGTAACCGGCGCTTACCGGGCACCCTTAAAGAGCGATGTCGAACTCGAACGTTACCCCTGCGACTCTGTACCGCGCCGTGCTGCTCGCGTTCGGGCTCGTGGTGGCCGGCCTGATCTTCGCCCAGCTGGTCACGCTGATCCTGGCGATCCTGATCGTGGTCATCATTTCGCTGCCGATGTCGGCGACCGCCACGGCGTTGCAACGCGTGGGGGTCCCCCGAGCGATCGGCGCCGTGTTTGCGCTGCTGGTCGGGCTGGGCGCGCTGGCCGGTCTTATCTACCTGGTCGTGCCGGCCTTCAGCCACGAGATCAACCAGTTCGTCAAGTCGCTTCCGAGCATCGTCGACGAGCTGCGACGCCGCCTCGGACGCCTGACCGGCACGTCCCCCAGCAATATCGGAACGCAGATACAGCACTTCGCTAATGGATATACCCGGCACCCCACGAAGCTGCTCGGCCCGCTGGCGACCGTCGGCGAGAGTGTCGCGGGGATCGTAGCGGCGATCATCGTCGTCCTGCTGACGGCTCTGTACACCGCAATTCATCCAGAGCCGCTGGTCACCGGGCTGATCAGGATCGTGTCACCGCCGAGGAGACCTCAGGCCGAGCAGATCCTTTCTCGTCTCGCCGAGGCGTATCTCGGTTGGCTGCGCGGCTTGGTGATCGGGATGATCGTGCTTGGCGGCATCACCTACGTCGGCTTGCGCATTGTGGGACTCCCGTTCGCGGCGTTCTTCGCGATCTTCACCGCGATCGCGATGATCGTCCCCTACTTCGGCGCGCTGTTCAGCTCGATCCCTCCGATCCTGTACGCACTGACGATCTCTCCCGGAAAAGCCGTGGTCGTCGCAGTGATCTATATCCTCGCCCACCAGGCCGAGAGCAACTTCATCCAGCCGCTGGTCGTGGCGCGCACGGTGAAGCTGCACCCGGCGGTGGTCGCCATCGGGGTGGTGGCCGTCGACCAGTTGTTCGGCTTCGTAGGCGTGATCGTGGCCGTGCCGATCATCGCCACGATCAAGATCCTGATCGAGGAGCTGTGGGTAAAGCCGGTCGAACACAGCGACCGCGCCTTCACCGGAGACCTCACCAGCTCGCCCACCCACGACGTGGTGTCGGTGGCCGGCGCTCCGACCCAGCGGCCGGTGGAGGCGCCAAAGAACAAGGTGAGCAGCCGAGAGCGCTGATCGCTCGCCAGAAACTCGGTTTGGTGCAATTATTCTCCGGGGAGTCTTCCGCGCAGGGAAGCGAATGAGGTGAGGAGCGCAATTGCCACCGGAGTAGCCGACGCGATCGGCGCGGGGTTGCGCCAGCCCACGCACGCGGCGAGAGAGAAAGGACCGTAACCGATGCCCGCAGCACGACGAGGGTCGACTCGGTCGAGCCGCAACGCGAACAGCTCGTCTCCGTCGAGCCGCAACGCGAACAGCTCGTCTCGATCGAGCCGTAAGCCCAACAGCTCCACTCGATCGAACAGCTCGACACGCTCGAACCGCAACGCGAAGTCCGGTCGCAGTAATGGCCGGTCCGCCTCGACCGCCGGGCGCTCCAGCCAGAACGTCCCTGATTATTCGGTCATCGATCCTCGAGACATCGATGAAGCGGTCGATGTGTACGTGGACGCGCCGGTGGTCAAGGTCGACGAAATCAAGTTCGAGCTCGACGATTTCAGGGCTCACCTCGCGGTGTTAGCCGAGGCGGGTCACTTCGTTCAGATCAACGCGGGTGTCGGGGTCCGGCTGGGCAAGGTGGAGCTCGATATCCAGGGTGTCGAGACGCAGGCGCTGATGGAGGTTCGACTGCACCACGTCAGCCGGATCCTCGAGCGCGTCCTGACCACGCTGGACCGCAACCCGGACCTGCTCAAGAGCGTCGGTGACGCCTTGGGCGACGTGGGTGGAGGCGCGCACGATCTGCTGACGGACGCCGGCGACACCATCAAGAGTGCCGGCAAGGGCGCCGAGGGTGCGGTCCAGCAGCTCGGTCAGGGCGCCGGGAAGGGCGTCGAGGGTCTGGGGCAGGGGGCCCAGCAGGGCGTCGAGGGTCTTGGGCAGGGCGCCCAGCAAGGGGTTGAAGGTGTCGGGCAGGGCGCCCAGCAGGGGCTTGAGGGTGTTGGGCAGGGCGCCCAGCAGGGAGTCCAGAATCTCGGACAGGGCGGCCAGCAAGGCGGCGGTTCGCCCCAGGGCCAGTAGGAGCGGACATGGCGCAAAAGGCAACATCGCAACGTTCCGGCTCGCGCAACGGCCGGAGCGCGTCGTCGCGCAGTGGCAACCGCTCTTCCACGAGGAACACGCAGGGTGGCGACGGAGCGCGACCAGCGCTGCAAGCGCGCCGCGAGATCAACGACGCAGACCGCGAGTACCGGCAGTATGAGCGTCGGGAGGAGCAGGATCGGGTGGGCCCGCCCGACGTGCTCCTGGACGTCCCCGAGCTCAAGGTCGACTCGATCCACTTCGAGCTCGACGATCTCGATGCTCACATCGCGCTCAAGGCAAGGGTGCTCAACCTGGTCAAGCTCAACGTCGGGATCGACGTGCATCTGACCAGATGCAAGCTGGATATCAAGGGCGTGGAGGCCGAAGTGGTCCTCAAGGCTCGGCTGGAGCACGTGACCGCGATCGTCGATCGCCTGATGACAAGCCTCGACCGCAATCCCGAGCTGGTCAAGGGCCTCAGCCGCGCAGTCTCCGACGTCGGCAAGGGTGCCGGGCAAGCCGTCGACAAGACCGGCGACGCCGCCAAGGAGGTAGGTCAGGGCGCTCAGTCGGCGCTCAAGGACGTTGGACAGGGCGCCGGGCAGGCGGTTGGCGATGTGGGTCAGGGCGCGGGCCAGGCCGTTGGTGATGTGGGCCAGGGGGCCGGGCAGGCCGTTGGTGATGTGGGCCAGGGCGCTGGTCAGGCCGTTGGTGATGTGGGTCAGGGCGCGGGCCAGGCGGCGGGCAATCTGGGTCAGGTCGTCGGAGGCGTCGGTCAGATGGTGGGGCAGGCCGGACAGCAGGCAACCGGGGCCCTTGGTGGTGCAGGTCAGGGAGGCGGAGACGGAGCCCAGGAGGCGGGTCAGGCGGGGCAGTCCGCGGCCCAGGCGGCCCAGGCAGGCCAGGGTCAAGGTCAACCCGATCAACCCGGCCAGGGCAACGGACAGCCCGCGGGCCAGTCCGACGGCGCGGGCGGCTCGGGGCCCAAGGCGCGCGGGATGGCCAAGGAAGTGGCGAAGCGGGTCGCCGGCGAGATCCGCCAGGCCGCTTCCGAGGAGGCACGGGATCTCGGCCTTGCGGCGACCCGCAAGGTGCGCGAGCTGGGCGAGCGCCGCGAGCACCGGCGCGCCGAGAAGTACCACGCCACCGAAACTGCGCTGCGCGTCGCCGATGAGCTCGGGATCGACCTCGCGGGCGTGGAAGGTACCGGGAGCGAGGGGCGAATCACGGCAAGGGACGTTCGGCAGGCGCAGGAAGCATGATCGAGGGCGAGCCAGATCTCGAGATGGCGGCCTCGGTGCGCGCCAAGGAGGTGCGCTTCGAGTGCGTGCCGCAGGTGCGGGTCGTCGCCTACGCCGATGTGCCGACGTCGGCCGAGCAGGCCATCGAGCGCGAGAATTTGCCTGACAAGCTAGAGCCCGGCGTCACCTACCGCGACTTCGCGGTTCGCTGGCGGGTGGCCGCGCGACTGGAAGATCCCGAACTCGACGACTGACCATCGACGGCGTCTATTCGACCGCCGCCTCTATTCGACCGCCATCACCACGACGGTGGCGTCGTCCTCGAGCGGCTCGCGCCAGGAGTCGGTGACCATCTGCTGGATGGCCATCGCGGTCGCGGCGGCGGTCGGATTCTCCGCGCGTTCGAGCGCGCGCTTGATGCCGTCTGTTCCAAACGTGCCGCCGTCTGTCGTCCGGCGCTTGATGATTCCGTTGGTCACCAGAATCAGGCGTTCTCCCGAACGTAGCTGTCGATTGGTTTCGGTGAAGCTCGGCTTGGCCTCTTCTGCGCCAAGTGCAGGATGCTTGGGTGATTCGAGCTCGTTCAGGGTGCCCTCGGTGTCGACCAGGTAAGCGGAGGGGTGGCCGCAGTTGATCCACGTGAGAGTCGCCGTCGGTGCCCGCCATCGGGCCACCAGCGCGGTGATGTGGAACTCTCGATTGCCGAGCCGGAGCACGGTCTCGTGGACGTTTGTCAGCGCCTCTTCGAGGTCTTGCCCGCTGCGCCGGGCGGCACGTAGCGCCCCCAGTGCGGCTGCTCCGAGGCCCGCGGCGGTGGGTCCGGTGCCCGGTGCGTCGGCGATCGCCAGCCATCCACCGTCGCGATTCTCCACGAAGTCAAACCAGTCGCCGCCCACCTCGTAGGTGGGCAGCAGCGTGCCGGCGAGCTGGGCGCCGGCGATGCGGGCGATCCGGGGGGGAAGCAAGTGCTGCTGCACCTCGGCGGCCGGGGTGGTGGGCTTGCGGCGCCGCGTCGCCTCGATGTAGTCGGTGTAGTCATTGGCGAGCTCCAGGGCGGCGGCGCCCTGTTTGGCGATGTCCGCCAGTGGGCTGAGGGGCGAGCCCACACAGAGCAGCAGGCCGATCACACGGCCCCGGAGCCAGAGCGGCTCCGCGACGCAGCCGGGGAACTGCTGCTCGAGCCGGTCGTAGAACTCGGGCAGGCCCTCGGGGACGATCTCGGGGCCCAATGCCGGCGGCGCTTGCAGTTCGTGGGGAAATTCGTCTGAGCCCGCGAGCCTAAGCAGCTGCGATCCGTCGATGTCCACCACGTACAGGGCGATGGCCACACCCGCCACACGCCGTGCCTCGGCCACCAGCTGATCGGGGACCAGGTGCGGCGGAACCTCGTCCAGGATCCGCGTTACCTCCAGGACGAGCGGCGCCTCGCGGCCCAGCTGCCCCGGCGGCCGAAACGGCATCGTCGTCACCGCACCGCCTACCGCCGGATGCGCACGGGAGGCGCCGAACTGCGGTTCGCTCTCCTCGAGCGCCTGGTGCAGCGCCTCGCGGGTGGGGAAATGACGGTAGAGCGTCGAGCGGCCGACGTTTGCAGCAGCAGCCAGCTCGGCCATCGTCACGTGCCGGTCACCCCCCATTGCGGCTGCCGCGGCGAGTATCCGCCTACGGCTGGCGAGGGCATCCGCGCGGGTGGGCCCGGCGATGCCGCCAGCAGCCCGACCCTGGTCTTCGGCGTGCTCGGCCATCTTGCACTTGTACCACCTCGGAAGGCCGTTGACGCGTTCCCGATCAACTCTGTCTCACAACATGTCCCTGATGTCTCGCATTGGGCAACGGCTCGTTTGCAACTCGGCGGGATCGGGTAGAAGAACAACACACTGTCCCGTTTAGCTGGGACTGGTTTCGGAATGGAGGGACACGATGGCCGGAACTCGCGACGAGACAGAGAACCCGACGGTGAACGATCGCTCGGTCGCCGAGCTGCTCAGACAACTGTCTGATCAGACCGCGACCCTGGTGCGCCAAGAGCTCGAACTGGCCAAGGTCGAGCTCGTCGAAAAGGGAAAGCAGGCCGGGATCGGCGCCGGAATGTTCGGCAGTGCCGCGATGCTCGGCCTCTATTCCCTGGGTGCCCTGACAGCCTGCGTGATCCTCGCGCTGGCCACCGCGATGCAGGGGTGGCTCGCCGCGCTGATCGTCGCCGTTGTCTATGGGGCGATCGCGGGCGTGCTGGCGCTCACGGCAAAGAACAAGGTTCAGGAAGGGGCGCCACCGGTTCCCGAGCAGACGGTCGAGACCGTAAAGGAGGACGTGCGAGTGACCAAGCAGCGCGCGCAACACGGTCGTCGATTGGCAGCGGTGGAAGAGCCGCGAACCCGTCGTCCCTAGGTCGCCGCGATGCACTACAGCCCCGCCAACACCAAGCAAGTCAGCCGCGTCGAAAACCCCCACCCCGACGACATCGGTTCGCCGAGACGGTTGCGTGATCTGAGCCTGAGCAGGACTACCGCGCGAGTTCTGCGAGAGGGATCGGGTCGGACTGACAACCGCAGGCATCCGGCTCTGGTCACGCGGATCGTCGATGCCCTTCGCAAGGTAGATGTCCGGCATCAGTGAAAGCGCCGTTGGCGCTGTGACCGGCACAGATGGTGGGCAAGTCGCTCAACGGCGGGCGCTTTCACCAGCGGCGGGCGGGGACGTAAGTGAGCTGTTTGAGCGCTGGCATCGGCACGGTGACTCCAACGCGCGTGATCAGTTGGTGAGCAGGTTTCTGCCGCTCGCCCGCAAGCTCGCACGGCGGTACACCGGCGCGAGCGAGCCTTTCGAGGATCTGATGCAGGTCGCGAGCCTGGGTCTGGTGAACGCGATCGATCGCTTCGACCCCGGCCGTGGGGTCTCGTTCGCCTCGTTTGCGGTGCCGACGATCTTGGGGGAGCTCAAGCGGTACTTCCGTGATTCGGGCTGGTCTGCACATGTTCCGCGGGGGGCGAAGGAGCTCGCGCTCAAGGTCCAGAGAGTCCAGCAGCGGTTGGCGGCCCAGACGGGGTGTTCACCGAGCGTGTCGGAATTGGCGGAGTTCCTGGAGCTCAGCGTCGAGGAGGTGGTGGAGGCGCTGGAGGCCGCAGCAGCCCATCACGCCAGCTCGCTGGATGCGGTGATCCGCGGCGCCGATGACGAGCCGGTGACGCTGGCCGATGCATTGGGGGAACCGGAGCCCGGATTCGAGATCGCCGAAGCGGTTGTGATGATCCGGGCAGCCGCGCCCCAGCTGTCTGCGTTGGAGCGCCGAGTGCTGGCATTGCGGTTCTTCGAGGATCAGACTCAGTCCGTGATCGCCGAGCAGATCGGTGTCTCCCAGATGCAGGTGTCACGGATTCTGCGCCGTGCTCTGAGCCGTATCGGTCAGCTCACCGAGGGCAGCAACGGCGAGTAGGCGCTTCGCTGGCGCCCGGCTACCGCTGGGCGAGGATGTAGGCGGGCGACATGTGGGCGGCGCGCCAGGCCGGGTAGAGCCCGCCCAGCACGCCGATCAGCACGCCGACGAGCAGCGCGTAGCCGAGATCCCAGGCCGTGATCTGCGGGGCGACGAAATCCTGCGCCCCGAGGGCGTTGACGAGCAGCTGGGCGCCGATCGTCCCGAGTACGAGGCCGAGCGCCGCTCCGATGACCGTCGTGATCACGCCCTCGACGATGACCCGACCGGCGATCTGCGGGCCGCTCCAGCCGATCGCGGACAGCAGCGCGAACTCCGAGCGCCGCTCGATCACGGCCATCAGCATCGTGTTGATCACGCCGATGCCGCCGATTATCAGCGCCAGCACGGCGATCACCAGCGCGGCCTTGGAGATCAGCTGGCCGTTGGCGCCGGCTCGGGTGGCTTCTTCTGCGTCGCCGATGATCGAGATTCCCGGAAAGCGCTGGGTGATCGTTCGCCTCGCGACCGAGGCGCGGGTGCCCACATCGAGCTTGATCGGAATCGTGGTCGCCTCCTGCTGTCGCCCGCTGATCGCCTGAGCGGTCTTCAGAGGGATGAAGGCGCCGGTGTCCTGGTAGAAGACACCGATGTGGTAGATGCCGACCACGTGCATCTTGCGGTGGTGGACGGTCAGCTCGCTGCCGACGGCGACGTGCTGCTGCTTTGCGAACTGGTCGCCGACGACGATCTGGTTCGGCGCGTTGAACATGTGCCCGCTGCTGAACACCAGGCGGTTGGTCAGAAAGCCGGTGCGGTCGGCGCCGAACACGATCGCACTCGGTGCGTTGGGCACGTCACCAACCAGGAGCACCAGCGGAGTTGCGGCGGCGATCCCGGGCGTGTGCTCCAGCTTCGGGATCAGGCTGGTCGACAGGACCGAGGTAGTGGGATCAGCGGCGTCTTTTTGAAACAGCCCCATATCCGACCGGCCGAGATGCAGGAAAGAGCCGGCGCTGTGCTTGGCGCCTCCGGCCACCGCGAGCAGGGCGACGATCGTGGCGATCCCCAGCGCGGTGCCCAGGGCGGTCAGCAGCGTCCGTCCCGGCCGACGCCGCACGCTGGTGAACGCCTGGAGCAGCCAGGTCACGCCACTCCCCTGAGCCGGGCAGATCTGACCGGCCGCGCGGTCGGCGACGCGAGCCGGCCGTCGACGAGCTGCAGTACGCGATCGGCATGCTCGACCAGGGAGGGGTCGTGGGAGGCGATGATCACGGTCGTTCCGTGCGTCGAACGGATCTGGCCGAGAAGCCTCCACATCTCCCGCGACGCGACGGAGTCAAGCGCGCCCGTCGGCTCGTCGGCGAGGATCAGGCGCGGCTGACCGGCCAGCGCGCGCGCGATCGCCACACGCTGGCGCTCGCCTCCCGAGAGCTTTGCGGGCAAGTCGCGGGCGCGGCCGGGAAGCCCTACCTCGTCGAGCAGCTGCAGGCTTCGCGAGGTGCGCTCGGCGTGTCCCAGGCGGGCCGCGATCATCGGCAGCTCGACGTTCTGCTGGGCGCTGAGCGAGGGCAGCAGGTGGTGGAGCTGGAACACGAAGCCGACCGTCTCACGCCGGAAGCGCGCCGGGTGCGTGAGCTTCTCGACCTCGATGTCGTCGACCCGGATCGATCCGCTGGTCGGGCGATCGAGGCTACCGATCAGCTGCAGCAGCGTGGTCTTGCCCGACCCCGAGGCACCGGTGAGGGCGACAAGCTCGCCCGGCTCGACGACGAAGCTCACATCGTCTAAGGCAAACGTTCGTCCGTAGACGCGCGAGACGTGATCGACGACCAGCCGCGCTCCGGGCATCACCAAGCGCGTCCCCTCACGACGCGATCAACCACCAAGTTCATGTGCACTCCCAACTTCTACAGGATCAGCCAGCCGGCTCTTCCAGATTAGTTGTGTATTCCTAAACGATACACCGGAGCTAAACTATCCCCGAGATGGGCGCGACTGCGCAAGCCGCGAGGGACGGGATTCCGATTCAGGCGACGGTGCTGATTGCCCGCGTCGCGCGGGTCGTACGACAGCGGTTCGAGCAGGCGCTGGCTCCGCTCGGCCTTCGGCAGCGCCAGATCGTCGCGCTCAGCTACCTGCGCGGCCATGGGCCGACCGCGCAGCAGAAGCTCGCCGACCGGCTGTGCATGGACGCCAGCAGCCTGGTCTGCCTGCTCAACGAGCTCGAGGAGAGTGAGCTCGTCCTGCGACAGCGCGACCGCAAGGATCGCCGCCGGGCGATCATCGAGCTGTCGCCGCACGGCGAGCGTGCGCTGGCTGAGATCGATAAAGCCCTGCAGACCGTGGAGGACGAGGTGCTCACGTCCCTGGACGCGACCGAGCGAGCCAAGCTGCACGATCTGCTCGCGCGATTGGAGCTCGGCGAGTCCGGCTGGGGGTTGATCGCCACCGAGGGCTGACCGGACCTCCGGGGTTTGATCGCCAACGAGGGCTGATCGACCCGGCGTTCACCCAGGGCGCTGCTCGAGGAGGTACTCATGGCTTGCCTCCTGGGATGCCAGCGGAGGCGGAGCGAGGACCAGCATCAGCGCGGCGCCGCTCGGCGGATCAGCGGCCGCAAGCACGCGCCAGGAGTCCGCCGGCGCGATCCACAGCTGCCCCGGGGAGAGCTCTGCGAACGAACCCGTTTCACCGGCGGGACGTCTGGTGACGCTCTTGCCACCGATGCGCGCGGCGAGCTCGGCTGCCAGCGCCACCGCGCCGTCGGAGCGAGACCCATCCCGGAGCCCGGTGTCTACCAGCACCACTTTGCCGATCTTCTTGGGATCGCCGATCACGATCCCCACCGGCGCGGTGATCGAGGCCGCGACGGCTTCGCCCGCGCCGCCGAGCGCAGGATGGGCGGCTGCGGTGCGCTGCCCCACCAGGACGAACGAGGGCCGCTGAGCGGCGGCGGCGTTGATGATTCCCTCGGCCAGGGAGGTGTGCACGAGCAGCCCGGGGTCGGCATCGACGCCCGCGGCATAGGCCGCGGTGCGCAGGTCAGTCAGGCTGGTCTCCCGATCGACCGTCTCGGAGGGAGGGCTGCCCAGCAACCCTCGCACGACGCCGCTGTCGGGGGCTGCGATCCGCGCTCCGATCGCGAACCCGATCTGCGCCTGGGCCGGGTCCTCCAGCGCCACCAGGATCCGCTTGCCCAGCGCCTCACGCTCGCGATGCGGCACCTGGACCGCCGCCTTGGCGCGATCGACGATTACCGTCGCCGCGATGATCGTGGCCAGGATCAGGACGAGCACGGCATTGACCACTGACTGGTCGAACAGCCCGATGTTGAAGCCGATCACGGTCGCCGCCAGCGTCGCCGCCGCCTGCGGCACGGTCAGGCCGAGCATCAGGCTCCCTTCGCCAAACGACAGACCCATCGGTCGCCTGATGATCAGCGCGGCCAGCGTCTTGCCGCCCATCGAGGCCAGGATGAACAGTCCGGCGAGCTTCAGCGTCTCGCCCTGGATCATGACCCCGGGTTCGAGCAGCATGCCCACCGAGACCAGGAACACCGGCACGAACACCGCCGAGCCGAAGAAGTCGATCCGCTCCATCAGCGGTCCCTCGTTGGGCACGAGCCGGTTCAGCCCCAGCCCGGCGAAGAACGCACCGACGAGCCCCTCGATTCCCAGTGCCTGTGCGACGGTGGCCGCGGCGAGAAAAGAGGCGATCGCCAGCAGGTAGCGGACGATCCGATCGGTTCCCAGGTAGCGGAAGGCCAGCCGCACCAGCCTCGGCAATGCCACGAGCGAGAACACCACGAGCACGATCAGGCCGACGACCACCTGGAGCCCGATCGAGGCGGCCGAGCCGCCGACCAGCTGTGAACCCGAGACGAAGGCCAGCACCACCAGTGACGCGGTATCGGTGAGGACAGTGGCCCCGACGGCGGTGGCCACCGCGGGATGGGTCGAGAGGCCGGCGCCTCTGACCGTGGGATATGTCAGCAGGGTGTGGGATGCCAGCAGGGCGCCGAGCAGCAGCGCCGCCGGCGACCCCCAGCTCATCGAGAAACCCACCAGCGAGCCGAGCCCCATCGGGATCCCGAAGCTGATCACTCCGAACAGCAGGACCCACCGCCGGTGTACCCGGAGCAGGGCCAGGTCGAGCTCGACGCCAGCCACGAACATCAGATACAGCAGGCCCAGCTGACCGAGGGCGGGCACAGTGGTGTTCCCGGCGCCGATCACGTTCAGGCCGTTAGGCCCGATCACGAAGCCGCCCAGGAGCAGGCCGATGATTCCCGGAAGCCGCGCCCTTTCGAGCAGCGGCGGTCCGACGATCACCACGAGGAACAGGACCAGGAACTCCCACGCCGGTCCGGTCGGAGAACTGACCGTCAGCGAGGCGATCGGCGCAAAGATGTGGGAGGCGATCATCGGGTCGTCCGCAGCAGCGGGATCGACTTCTCGGCGTTGGCCGCCGCCGGGCCAATCCAGGTCCGCAACAACTTGTTGATCGTGCCGTCGGCGGTGAAGGCACGCATCGCCGAGTCAACCGCCTCGACGTTGCCAGACCCCTTCGGCAGCGCCGCGGCGATCTCCTCGGGGGCGGGCAGCTGCGCCACCGCGGCGAGGCGGCCGTGGGACCTGTTGGCGATGGCGACCGCGAGCGGCATGTCGAGCAGGATCGCGTCAACCTTGCCCGAATCGAGGCCGGCCACAAGCTGGGAGTCGTTGGCGAAGGTCACCACCGGGAGGTCTGGCGTAATGAGTGTGTTGACGATCCCCACCAGCGTTGTCTTTTCGACCGTTCCCCATCGCAGTGCCTGGGCGGTGGCCAGGTCGGGAACGCCCACCCCGGAGCGCACCACGACGGTCGGTGGCGCGTCGAGATACGGAGAGGAGAAATCCAGCCTCTGCCTGCGCTCGTTAGTCGGGGTGATCAGATCGAGGGCGAGGTCGCCTCCGCCGAGGTGACCAGCGACCACGCGACGGAAGCGGATGAGCTTCACGCGTACCGATTTCAGGCCAAACCGCTGCGCCAGGTGGCGCGCCAACTCATACTCGAAGCCTCCGGTCAAGTGGTTGACGGTCCCAAGCCAGAAGCCCTCGTCCGGGACGTCGCTGGTGACCACGGTGAGCACCCCGGGTGTCCTCGGAGTGAACGTGCCCGCCGCCGGTGAGGTGGTGAGTGTCCCACAGCCGCTGAGCAGCAGTGCGGCCGCCAACAGCCCCGCGATCGAGACCGCGAGAGTCCTCGCAATGATCTTGTCAATGACACCGGAGCTACGGCCGTGACGGCGGGATCCCGGCCCCTTTTCGACACGACGCTTGCTCAACGATCACCCCGCGGGGAGGGTAACCAACGGCGTCGGATTTGACTAGCCGCAACCGCCGGCGAGCGGCTGCGGATGTACGCGCTGCGATTCCCCGTCGAGCGGCTGCGGATGTACGCGCTGCGATTCCCCGTCGAGCGGCTGCGGATGTACGCGCTGCGATTCCCCATCGAGGATCGAACGGACGCAAGCATTGACAACCTCGGGGCGGTGGCCGAAGGCGGATCCGTGACCCAGTCCCTCGAGCAGGTGAAAGTGTCCGTTGCCGGCGAGCTGCGCGACTTCGCGGACTCGCTGGGGCGGCGTTTGCAGATCCTGCGAGAACGCGATTGCGTGAACGGGCGCCGCGATCCTCGGCGTCTGATACCTGCGCCAGTTGGCGCCGGGACTGTCCCCCGGCGCGAGCCAGACGATGTCGTCGCCGGCGCGACTCTGCTCATAGGCCAGGGTGACACCGGCCAAGGCGAGCTCAGCCATCGGCAGTCACAGCGCAAGCCTTACATACATGGGGGGGCGGTCATACTCGGGTGTGATCGAGCGCGGCGGGGGCGGTCCTCGTCAGTACAACCCCGCCTTCTGGTCGAGCAGTTGCAGCAGGTCGTGTGCCGCGAGCTCGATCGCCTTGTGGCGCCACTCCGCCGCCCGGTAGTGGCAGGCGATGATCCCCGAACGGTGAATCCGGCGAAAGTCGCCGTAGACGAATGCATAGCGTGCCTTGGTGTGCTCGTTGGCCCCGTCGGTCAGGCCAAGGAACCAGCGCGCGTACTTCTCCCAACCGTGGCGCTCACGGTAGGCGTTCTGCACCGCAGCGCGTGGCTGAACCGCGCCCCACTCGCTGTCGAGCACGTACTGCCGTTTCGCGATCAGCTCGCGCGCGTAGGCCACGCCCGCGTCGTTGACGGAGTAGGAAGCCATCCCGCCATTGTGCCCATCGCAAGCGGCGCTGACTCAGTCGCCCGTCGTGCTCGACGTGGACACAAGCTCAACGAAGTGATGATTCCCGAGGGTCGGTGAACAAGCCGTCGGCAGCGCCGCCGAACGCAATCAGGCTGATGTGAGCCGCGTACAGCGCGGCCGCCGATTCCTCGCGTTCGAGCGCTGCGGCATACGCGGCGAACGCCAGCCCCCGGTCCGGTCCCGACGAGCCCGAAAACCGCTCGTACGCTGCCTGCACCAGAGCGCATTCCTCGCGCCAGTCGCAGTACAGGGCGATCAGCTCGTCCGCCTGCTCGGGCTGAATCTGAATCTCGGCTGTGTTCATCTTGTCCGCCTCCCGTGCTCGATCGCCGGCCGCCAATCGTTCACACCTCGATGAGTGGGAGCACGGTCGTGCGCCCGTCTCGCGACGGCGCGGCGGCGTGGCTGGGGCCGCGGCGTTCCTTGCGGCGCCTCGGCAGCGAACATATTGGTCATGATCCTGATCAGGGTGGGGTCCATGTCTGCACCGTAGGCGGCGAATGGCACTCTGAGAAGATCCAATCGTCGCCCGAAGGGGAGGACCAAGACGAAGAGTGCCGCCGCGGGGCTGATCGGCGGGCGACACTAGGATTTGTCAGCCAGACCAATGGACATCCACCTGGCCCTGGACCGAGCTGCGCCCTTGCGCGCCCAGCTTGAGCGAGAGCTGCGAGAGGCGATCCGCTCCGGCCGGCTCCGTGCCGGATCAAAGCTCCCTCCGAGCCGGCTGCTCGCGGACGAACTGGCCGTCTCACGCGGGGTGGTCGTCGAGGCCTACGCGCAGCTGGTCGCCGAGGGCTACCTGGTCGCTCGTCCGGGGGACGGGACACGGATCGCCGAGGGACTTGCGCAGCAGCCGCCCGCGCCCCGAGCGTCGTCGGGCCCGGGATACCGGATTCGCTATGACCTGCGAAGCGGCGTTCCCGACCTCTCGTTCTTCCCCCGGCGCGAGTGGCAGTCGGCGACCGCGACCGCGTTGCGTGAGCTGCCCGACGCGGCGTTTGCCTACGGTTCACGCCGCGGCCTGCGGCAGCTGCGGATCGCTCTAAGCGAATACCTTGGCCGCGTGCGGGCGGTGGTCGCCGATCCCCAACGAGTGTTCATCACCGCTGGAGCCACGCACGCGCTGGGGATCCTGTGGCAGGCCCTGCGGCAACGCGGAGCGCGGCGGGTTGCGGTTGAAGATCCGGCCTGGCCGGCGATCCCTGGATCGATCGCGCAGGCGGGACTGGAGGTGGTGCCGGTGGCGGTTGACGAGCATGGCCTGGACGCGGGCGCGCTGGAGGACAGCGGCGCCGACGCGGTCGTGCTGTCTCCCGCGCACCAGTATCCGACGGGAATGGTTCTGGCCCCCGCGCGGCGGGCTGAGCTGATTGCCTGGGCTCGGCGCCACGGAACGCTGATCGTCGAGGACGACTACGACGCCGAGTACCGCTATGACCGCGAGCCGATTGCCTCGCTGCAAGGCCTGGCCCCCGATTGCGTCGCGTACGTGGGCACGGCGAGCAAGACGTTTGCGCCCGGTCTGCGGCTGGCGTGGCTGCTGGCTCCCAGCCACCTCGTGGGTGAGCTGGCCGCCCAGCACGGAGTGACCAGGGCGATGCCGAGCGTGCCCGTACAGGCGGCGTACGCGACGCTGTTGCAGCGAGGCGAGATAGATCGCCACCTCCGGCGAACCCGCCGGCGCTACCACGCCCGCCGCAACGTGCTCGTAGATGCGCTGACGCTCTCCTTGCCGCAAGCATCGGTGGGCGGTGCGTCGGCTGGGCTTCACCTGATCGCCTGGCTGCCGGAAGGCAGCGACGAGGCGGCGATCACCGATGCCGCGGCCCGGCGCGGCGTCGCGATCCACGCGCTGCACCAGGACTGCGTCGTGACCGCACCCGCTGATCCGGCCCTGCTTCTCGGCTATGGCCTGATCAGCGAGCAGGCGATCCCCCGGGCCGTCGGTGAGCTGGCGACAGCCGCCGCGGCCGCGGCACTCTGATCGCCCGAGTCGCACGCTCTGATCGCTCGCGTCGCGCCATTGGTCTCATGATCCTGGGCCGGCTTGGTCCTTCTCAGGCGGGCCGGAGCCGACTTACGATCGCCGCAATGGAGCACAGGAGGTGCGTGCGTGGCAAGCGAGCCGATCAACCGTGTCCTGATCATCGGAGCGCGAGGCATACTGGGCACCCTGACCGCCCGAGCATTTGCGGCGGCCGGCTGGGAGGTGCGCTGCGGAGCTCGCGGTCCCCGGGCGGGACAGATTCACGTCGACCTCGATCGTCCGGACTCGATCGTGGCGGCGATACGCCCCGGGGAGCTGATGATCAACACCGTTCCGCACCAGGGATTGCTCGCCGAGCGCATCGTTCTCGAACGTGGCGGGGTGCTGATCAACACCTCCGCGCTGCCTGCCGCGGCTAGCAGATCGCTGCGCGCCGTGGCCGCGGGCGCGCGCGGCACCGTGCTGATGAACGCCGGTCTGGCGCCGGGGGTCACCAACATCGTCGCCGCTGATCTGCTGCACCGTCACCCGAATGCGCAAGAGCTGGAGCTCGCGTTCACCTTGTCGAGTACGACTCCTCGCGGGCCAGCGAGTGCGGACTTCCTCCATCGGGGCCTCACTGCCGTGGCCAGGCACCGGGTCGTGGACGTTCCCTTGCCGAGCCCGCTCGGCCCGCGTGCCTGCGTGGGGTTCGGCGAGCGCGACGCTGGCTGGCTTGGCGGGGTCGCGGAAGGGCGTGTGGTCCGGCTCTACATCTGTATCGCCGAGCCCGAGGCGCACCAGCGCTTGCTGAAGCTCAACAGCGCCGGAGCGATGACCAGGCTTCCCGGCTCGTTGATCGGTGCGCGCAAGCCGTCGCTCAATGGGGTGCCCAGCACCGAGCCCGTCGCGCACTGGATCGCGGCAAACCGTGGTGAGCGGCGTTTGGAGGCCGTGACCGTGGAGTGCCGGGGCGACTTTCTGCACGCAGCGCGGAGCACGGTCGTGTGCGCGACGGCGCTGTTGAGGCAGAAGCGCCGTGGGGGATGCTTTGACCCCGAGGAGATCTTCACCCTCGGTGGTGTCGGATCGGAGCTGCGACAGGCCGGCATCAGGATCGTGTCGCACGGCGATCGGTCTGTTCGGGCGCACCGGGGTTGAACGTCAACGCCGGTCCGGCGGCACGTTGTGCCAGGCTTGCGGGGCTGGCTTGATCACCATTCCGAGCCCGTCCCGACCAATCGCACCGCCGAGGAGCCCGACCTGCCCGAGAAGATGCGTATCGTCCGCCAGCGGTCGCTCGGCGGCCCGGAGGTCCTCGAACTGACCGAGGTTGCACGACCCGAGCCCGGGCCCATCGAGGTTCTCGTGCATGTGGCGGCCGCCGGGGTGAATCCTGTGGACTGGAAGACGCGCACTCGCGGCAACATGCTGGGCCCCCCGCCGTTCACCGTCGGCTGGGACGTCGCCGGCGTCGTCGCCGCGCTGGGCATGGGCGTGACGCGATTTGCCGTCGGCGACCGGGTGTTCGGGATGCCGCGCTTTCCCCGGGAGGCGGCCGCCTACGCCGAGTACGTGACCTCACCTTCTCGTCAGGTGGCGCCAACGCCCGACAACCTCGGCGATGTCGAGGCCGGGGCGCTGCCCCTGGCCGCGCTTACCGCCTGGCAGGCGCTCGTGGATACCGCTCAGGTGGCCGCCGGCCAGCGGGTCCTGATCCAGGCGGCGGCCGGGGGCGTAGGTCATCTCGCCGTGCAGATCGCAAAAGCCGCGGGCGCCTACGTGATCGGTACCGCCCGCAGCGCCCGACACGGCTTCATAACCGAACTGGGCGTCGACGAAGCGATCGACTACACACAGAAGGACGTCGGCGCCGCGGTGCGAGACGTCGATGTGGTGCTCGACCTCGTCGGCGGCGAGACGGGGCTGGGCTCGCTACCGGTGCTGCGCGACGGCGGCCTGCTGATCTCGGTGCCCTCGAGCTCGGATCTCGGACCGCTGCGTGCGGCGGCCCGCGACCGTGTACGCGTCACCGGCATGCTCGTCGAGCCCGACCGCACCGGGCTCGAGGCGCTTGCGGCGATGGCGCGCGATGGCACGCTGCGCGTTCACGTCGCGCGGACGTTCCCGCTCGAAGATGCGGCCCGCGCCCACGAAGTCGGCGAGCGAGGCCAGATAGGCGGCGGCAAGCTCGTGCTCACGGTCGACTGAGATGCGCCGACATCACCGATGGTGACAACACCACGCCAAGGCCCGGTCACGCGACCGGCGGCGGCGAGCCCTCGGCGCTCGCGGCAAGCGCGAGATCCCAGTCGCACACGGCGCACGCGTGGCGAAATACCGACTGGGCGAACTCGAGCGCAGCGCCGCGCGGGTCCGCGCTGGAACGCACCTCATCCCAGTCGAGGACGTACTCGCCAAGCCCCGCATCCCATCTGCCCCACGGTAGCTCGGCCTCGGTGAACCCGTCCGGAGCGGGGTGGGCGTAGGCGTAGAAAGCCGCCTTGCCATAGCGCGCATCGCCGGGCCACCAACCGATCGCGACCTCCTGGGAATCCATTGCGTTGCGCATGATGAAGTCGTCGGAGGGCGGATCGGCCGGCTGGCCCGAGAACAGATTGACTGCCAGATCAAACGAGCCCCACCACGCGTTGACCGGGGTGGAGCGACCCCGGTACGGCGCACGGAAGGCCGCCAGGACGAGCGCCGCCTGGGTCGCCGCGATGAAGTAGTTACGAACCTGTTCGGCGTCATAACGCGTGTGCTCCTCATCCTGGTCCAGCGGCACGGTCCACGACACCTCTTGCGGGGTAGGGTCGATGTCGGCGTTGGTGCCAAGGGCCCTGACGGCGTCCAGCACCTCGCGCGTGACCTCGCCCACCGGGCGGTCGGGGGTGAGCGCGATGTGGCGCACGCGCCCGTCGGTGTGCTCGACCAGCGCCTCGTGCGATCGGAGGTCGAGTGCGACGACCAGCGCTCCGGAGCCGTCGGATGCCGGCAGCAGCCCGGTCTCCCAACCTCTGGCCGTCAGGCGCAGCGCGGCGTGTTGAAGCTGGGGCTCGGGCGGCGCGAGCAACACCGCAAGCTTCCCCAGCACCTGGGTGTGCGCGTGAAGCGTGTCGCAGGTCTCGGCCCACTGCTGATAGGAGATCGCCGGCCAGGCGGAGGACATCGGTCCACGCTACCAAGATCGTGGCGCCCGCTCGGCTCGGCAAGGCCAACCCGGCGCGCGAGGCACTCAGGGGTTGCGGATGACCCGCAGAATCACCGGGCGCGAATCATGCTCGGCAGCGTCGAGCACCGCCGCCAACTCCTCGTCACGAAGCTCTTCTGCTGTCTGCACCACGACGACGAGCGGCTCGACTCCGGTGCCCGCGTGTGAGAGCACGCGCCGAACCTCATGCCGCTCTCGGACCAGCGCCTCGGGCGAAGGTACTGACAGCACGACCTCGCCTTCAGAGGGCGGCTCGAGATTGCCCTCGGAGTCGGTCAAGCCGTGCTCGACGATCACTTCGCCGCTGGCCACACCCACGGGCGGCTGCGCGCGGAGCTGGCGCTCGAGCGCGCCGCCCCGCGGTATCTGGATGATGAGCCTCGGCTGACCGGCGATCGGCTCACCCTATCGCCACGAGATCAGGGGCAGGGCCAGACGCCGGGTAGGATCGGCGGTCGCGTGAACGAATCGCCCCTTGCCCAGCTGCTGCAAGCCCTCGACAAGCTCGATGTCGACGCGGCGATGGCGCTGATCGCGCCCAATGCGCGGCTGCTGACAGTAGACGGCCATCGTGCGCAGGGCAGCGGACAAGTGCGCGAGCTGTTGACGAGGTTCCTGGCCACGCTGCGCTCGACCACACACCGGATCACCGCCCAGTGGCACCAGGACAACGTCTGGATCGCCGAGGTGGAGGCCAGCTACGAGCTACAGGATTGGCTGCAGCTGGAGGCGCTTCCGCGCGTGTTCGTGTTGCGCGAGGGAGCCGGCGGGTTTTCCGACCTTCACATCTACGGCGCGCACGAGCACCCGCTCACCAATCACCGCACCGGGGAAGAGGGGATGTGGATCGGCGATCGGTGGATCCCGCCGCTGTAATCTGCGCCCCGACCGAGGGGATGGCCTGACCGTCGCGGCTTAGCGAGCGTGGGACGCCGCCTGGAACCGCGCGGCGTGCACCCGAATCCGCCGCCTAAGCCACCGGAGAAGGACGGTTGGCTCTCCTGCGCCTGGATCGGCCTTCATTTGGTGTGCCAGGCGCATTGCTTCGGCGTGCCTGTGGAGCTCGGTGATGCGTGACAGCTGTGCCTGATATGTGATGTGACTGCTGTTCATGGCCTGCCTGTGGGGATAGTGGAGTTGGGGGGGTTGCCTCGGTTGACGGTGAGTGATCAAGCGGACAGTGCCCGATCACCCTGGCCGCTATGGCGATACGCGTACGGGTGGTGGAATGCTTCAAGCGCGTCGGCCCCGGGGGCGGTGAGCTCGAACGACTCGCCGTGTCGTTGGTCCTCGACTGCCACGAGCACTTGATTGCTGCGTGGGTCCCACAACAGTCGAACGTCGATGCCGTCGGTCGTCCGGTGATCAAGCTCGCGGATGGGTGACTGCAGTGTGCTGAACATGAACATGCTCGGATCCTCGTAGTACGCAGAGTGCGCGCGGAAGCGTCGCACCGGCGGGTCGCGCGCAAAATGGGGCAGACTGGTGTCCGGCGGTGCGGATAACCGCACCCCCGCCGCGAGGCCTAGCTGCGGAGGTAGGTAAGTACCGCCAGCACGCGCCGATGGGTATCGCCTGCGGCGGGGAGGTTGAGCTTCTGGAAGATGCTCGTCACGTGTTTCTCCACCGCCCGCTCGGTGACGACGATTCGCTCGGCGATGGCGAGGTTTGAGAGCCCCTCGGCCATCAGCTCGAGGACCTCGCGCTCGCGCGGGGTGAGCTCTGCCAGCGGATCGTCGCGCCGACGCCTACCTACGAGCAGAGAGACGACCGCGGAGTCAAGCGCCGACCCGCCGCTGGCGACGCGGCGTACGGCTGCGGTGAACTCCGGCAGGTCATTGATGCGGTCCTTGAGCAGGTAGCCAATGCCTTCGGCATCGTGCTCGAGAAGCTCGAGGGCGTAGCCTGGCTCGGCGTATTGCGAGAGGACGAGCACCGCGGTCTCTGGATGCCGTTCGCGGATCTCCTTTGCCGCCCGGAGGCCCTCGTCTGTGTGGGTGGGAGGCATCCGGATGTCGACGAGCGCAACGTCAGGGCTGTACGAGCGCACCTTCAGCAGCAGATCAGCCGCCGTGCCACTGCGGCCGACGACATCGAACCCCGCGTCCTCGAGTAACCGCGCGACTCCCTCGCGCAGCAGCACCGAGTCATCGGCCACAACCACACGGGTGCGGGCGGTGACTGGCGCCTCCTCGGCGCCGGCCGGTAGATGCGCTTGTTGGTTCAAGTCGAAATGTCCCGAGAAGCGAGCCGGCTCCTGCGCCCGCACGCGCACCGTGGTCGACACCTCTGCCGCCGAGCGCAGACCAGGGCGAGCGTCACGAGTCCCCTCTGATGGTAGACCCTGGCGGCAGCGGGCGAGACTTGTCGCGATCCTGACATGCACGGCGCCGCGCCTGCCCGGCGACCCGTCTGGACCGGAATTGCGCGCTAGGCTGGGAGCTCGGAGGCGTATGCCATGAGCGCAGAGCTAGCACGAAGTGCGCGTGAGCATCGCCCGCTGCGGCTAGGTCTGCGACGCGTTACGCCGTGGGGTCTTGTGCTGGTGGGCTCGGCCACGACGCTGATCATCGCGGCCGCCGTGCTCGGCGCTCTATGGCTCTCGACTACGGAAAGCCACTCGGTTTCCTCGCATCTGCCGGCCTCGCTGAGGGGAATCGAACTGCACGTGCAGTCGGGCGACGTCGCGATCGTCGGCGGCAGTCAGACCGGAGTGTCGATCTCACGCGACGATCGCTCCGTGTTTGGACACCGACCCAGCGAGCGACGCTCACTGCACAACGGCATCCTGCAGATCTCCTCCGGCTGTCCGCAGATGGTGGTCGGGTCGTGCAGCGCCAACTACCGGATCGACGTCCCCAACGATGTGCCGATCAGTATCCGGGCTGAGCGGGGAAACATCCGCCTCGATGGCTATCGCGGCTCTGCCGACATCGCCACCGACACCGGCGCGATCGACGTCGAGGGCTATTGCGGATTCGTGCTCGGCGCCGCCTCGGCCAGCGGCAACGTCACGGTGACCAGCGCGTGCTCACCGGAAAGGCTCGCCCTGCGCAGCGACAGCGGTGACGTCTCAGCGACCGTTCCGGCCGGTAACTACAGAATCCAAGCAGCCTCGAACGGGGGCGGCACGAGCGTCAATGGCCTGGTGGACGATGACGGGGCGCCGTGGGCGATCCAGGCGCTGTCGAACACCGGCAACGTCAGCGTGAGCGCCAGCTCATGAGGGCGCTGCAGCTAAACATGGTTGGCGAGCTGGCACTTCGGCGCCGGTTCGCCAGCGCGGCGCGCACGCTGCTGTTCCTCGTCGTGAGCCTCCCGTTGGGCATCGCCTACCTGCTGTCTTTGCCGATCGCGGCGATCGCCGGGCCTGCTGCAGTCCGGCGCATGCTCGAGTGCGAGCGGGTGCTGGTCAACGCGCTCCTGTGCGCACGGGTTCCCGCTCCGCCGCCGCTGGCGCCGGACACCACGGTGGCTCGACAGCAGCTGGCGTTTTTGGCCGGAAAGCTCCCGATCAGCGTGGCGGCGGCGATTTTCTGCGCGCTGCCCACGGCGGTGTTCGTGGAGTTGATGGCACGCTCGATACAGGGACTCACCGCAAGCACGAACGTCTATCTCGGGCCGTGGCCGCTGGGACCGCTTGTCGGTCTGGTGCTCCTGTTCCTCGCCGCGGCGGCCCTGATGCTGTCCGTGGGAGCACTCGGTGCGACGGAATCGTTGATCTCGCAGGTCAGCAGGCATGGCCTGGCGAGCCCCGCGGGCGCGGTGGTGCCGGTGCGCGAGGCGCTCGCCGAGCGGCTGGGCGATCGGACGCTCGCAATCGCCTACTGGCTTCCAGAACGCCAGCTGTTCGTCGACGAGCACGGCCACCAGGTGACGCTGCCCGAACCCGGCACGTCAAAGGCCTGGACGGCCGTAGAGCATCGGGGCAACCGGGTCGCGGCGATCATCCACGACGCCGAGCTGCAGGCCCGACCCGAGCTCGTGGAGGCCGCGGCGGCAGGGGCGGTGCTGGCGCTCGACAACGAGCGCCTCAAGGCCGAGCTCAACGCCCGGCTCCAGGATCTGCGCGCATCCCGTCGGCGGATCGTCGAGGCCACCGTGGAGGGCCGGCGCCGGCTCGAGCGCGACCTGCACGATGGCGCCCAGCAGCGCCTGGTCTCGCTGTCCCTGGACCTGCAGCTGTTGCGGAGCAGATTGTCGGACGGGGAGGCGATAGAGCTGCTCGACAACACGATTGCGACGCTCGGCGACGCACAGACCGAACTGCGTGAACTGGCTCGCGGGATCCATCCGCCGCTGCTCAGCGACCGCGGGCTGGGTCCGGCCCTCGATGCGCTGGCGCAGCGATCGCCGGTACCGGTCGAGCTTGATCTCAAACTCGTCGGCAGGCTCCCCAAGGAGGTGGAGAGCGCGAGCTACTTCGTCGCCGCCGAGGCGTTGACCAACGTCGCCAGGTACGCGCACGCAACTCACGTCCGCCTGAGCGCCGGCAACGATGGTGGCCTGCTGGCGCTCGAGGTACGCGATGACGGCGTCGGGGGCGCCGACCCGGCTAAGGGCAGCGGCTTGAGCGGACTCAGCGACCGAGTTGCGGCGCTCGACGGCGAGCTCAAGATCGACAGCCCGGCGGGCGCCGGAACCCGCGTGACCGCGCTCATCCCGTCCGCCGATCCCCGGGCATGACCAGCAGGTTGCGCATGCTTATCCTGGTCGCGCTCGGCGCGGCGCTGTCCCTGCTCATCTACGGATGCGGCGGCCAGCAGGCCGCGCCGCCCCAGCCGCCGGGACTCCCGGCGATTAGTGCCAACCCCGCTAACGCGCCCGTCGGCGCCGCCGCCGGCGTCAACGTGTTCCGCACCTCGCGCCGACGGATCCGGTTCTTCGTGATCACCCACGGGCAGGCCTCGGATCCGTTCTGGGCGGTCGTACAGAACGGGGCGGAAGCGGCCGCGGCGCAACTCGGGGTCTCGGTCACCTACGAGGCGCCCGACACGCAGAACTTCGCACGCATGCGCCAGCTGATCGAGACGGCTGCCGCGACGAGGCCAGCCGGTCTCGTCGTCTCGTTGCCTGACCCGGCCGCGCTGGCGCCGGCGATCCACGCCGCGCAACGGGCCGGGATCCCGGTGATCTCGATCAACTCCGGCAGCGACGCATTTCGCAAGGTGGGGACGCTGCTGCACGTGGGCCAGAACGAATACCAGGCGGGATATGACGCGGGGCGACGAATGACCGCGGGGCATCGGCTCCACCGCGCGCTGTGCGTCATCCACGAGCCCCATAACCTCGGCCTGGAGCAGCGCTGCGCCGGATTCGGGGCTGCGCTGTCCGCCGCCGGAGTACCCAGCAGCGTGCTCGAGGTCAACTTCCAGCACGTCGCGACCGCCGAGAGGACGATCGCCGCCGCGCTGCGCAACGCGAGAATCGACGGCCTGCTGACCCTTGGCGGCGGGGTGATCGCGCCCCAGACGCTCGACGCGCTGCGCAGCGACCACCTCCTGGGCCACATCACCTACGCCACGTTCGGGATCGCGCCCCAGGTCATAAACGCCGTCCGCGCCGGGCAGATCGCGTTCGCCGTCGACCAGCAGGAATATCTGCAGGGCTACCTCCCGATCGTGCTCCTGACCGAATACCGCCTCTACGGCGTCCTGCCCGACCGCGGCAAACTCATCTCCACCGGGCCGGTGTTCATCACCAAACGCAACGCCACACGCATGCTCGAGCTCGTCAACCGGGGGGTCCGCTGAGGTTCAGCGCCGATGATGGGGAGCGCGATAACGGCGCTCACTCCAACATCGCCGCCAGCGTGGAGCCAGAGAGCTCGGCCTTCGGGAGAAAGCCGCGTGCTCCGCAGGGCGAGATCAAGCTGGCCAGGTCGTCGATGTCATGGCTCGACGTGAGTACAACTGCGGGAGAGTCGTCGTCCCTGGTGAGGCGCAACGCGACCTCGAACCCGTCCAGGTCCGGCAGCTGTATGTCAAGCAAGACGATCGCCGGGTGCAGCTCGCTGGCGGCCGCCAGTGCGGATGCGCCGTCCCATGCCTCACCGACGACCTCGTAGCCGGCTTCCTCGAGCACCCGGCGAGCGCTGCTCCGAAAGCTCGGGTGGTCGTCGACGATCAAGATGGTTCCCGCCATCCTCTGATTGTCACCGATGATCGCCGTTCACACCGTACGGTTACCCGCACCATGCGCGGGGTTATCCGTACAGAAGAACGCCAGCAGGCCCCATCGTCATCCGTGGTCAGCGTTGCGACCCTCCTGCCGTGGCTTATACCGATCCATGGGAGGGAAGAACAATGCAACGGACCAACCTCGCGGCCCGCGCGGGGAGGTGGAGCTCACAGCACCGCAAGGCGGCGATCCTCGGCTGGCTTGCGTTCGTGGTTATGGCCGTCTTCCTCGGCGGAGCTGTGGGCACCAAACACATCCCCCAGGACAACAATGGCGTCGGCGAATCCGGGCGCGCGCAGCAGGTGCTCCACGACCAGTTCCCGCAGCCTGCCAACGAGCAGGTGCTGGTTCAAAGCTCCGCGCTCACGGTCCGAAATCCATCCTTTCGAGCTGCAATTACAGACGTGACAGGGCGACTGTCGGCGCTGCGCACGGTTGAGAACGTGCGCTCGCCGCTGCTGGCCACCAACCGTGGCGAAGTCTCCGCAGACGGTCACTCGGTGCTGGTCGGCTTTCAGATCAGCGGCAAGGCAACCGATGCGGACAAGCGCGTCGGGGCGTCACTCGCTGCAACCGCGGCCGCCCAGCGCGCGCATCCCAATTTCCGCATCGACCAGGCGGGTGACGCGAGCTCCATCAAGGCGTTGAACAAGAGCTTCAGCGACGACTTCGCCAAGGCGAGGACGCTTTCGTTGCCGATCACGCTGCTGATCCTGCTGGTCGCGTTCGGCGCCTTGGTGGCGGCCGGCATTCCCGTGCTGCTCGCCGGCACGGGTGTCGCGGCGACGCTTGGATTGATCGCGCTGGTCAGCCAGATCGCGGCCGTAGACCAGGTCGTTTCAGAGACCGTGCTGCTGATCGGAATGGCGGTGGGTGTCGACTACTCGCTGTTCTACATGCGCCGCGAGCGCGAGGAGCGGGCAGCCGGCGCGGACGAGCAGGCGGCTTTGCACGCCGCCGCCGCGACCTCCGGTCGTTCAGTGTTGGTCTCCGGGCTGACGGTGATGGCCGCGATGGCCGGCATGTACCTGGCTGGCGACAAGACCTTCGCCTCGATGGCGACAGGCACGATCATGGTCGTCGCGGTGGCCGTGCTGGGCTCGCTTACGGTGTTGCCAGCGTTGCTGTCAAAGCTCGGTGACCGGGTGATGAGCGTGCGCGTGCCGTTCGTAGCCCGACGTAGGGAAAGCGGCGAGGAGCCACGCATGTGGAGTGCGGTGATCGACCGCGTGCTGCGTCGTCCGGCCGCCTCGGTGCTCGCCGCCGGCGGGCTCGTCGTGGCGCTCGCAATCCCCGCGTTCGGCCTTCACACCTCCCTGCCCGGCCTGCAAGGCCTGCCCCAGGGGCTCCCGATTGTCAAGACGCTACATCGGATCGAGGCCGCGTTCCCAGGCGGTCCCCTACCGGCCTACGTTGTCATCCAAGACCACAACGTGACCAGTCCCGAGGTGCAAAGCGCAATTCACCGCCTCGAACAGCGTGCGTTGGCTACCGGGCAGATCCATGAGCCGTTCAAGGTGCAGGTGAACAGCCGGCGCAACGTGGCGGTGGTGTCGATGCCGCTCAGCGGTAAAGGTACAGACGCCGCATCCTACCGGGCGCTTGACACCCTGCGCGAGCAGGTGATCCCTGACACAATCGGGTCACTTCCCGGAGCACAAGCGCAGGTGACGGGAATGACCGCTGCATCCAAGGACTTCAACGACTCGATGAAGTCCCATGCTCCGCTCGTGTTTGTGTTTGTGCTCACGATGGCATTCATACTGCTGCTGGTCACGTTCCGCTCGATCGTTCTCCCGATCACTGCGATCGTGTTGAACCTCCTGTCAGTGGGTGCCGCGTACGGCGTCCTGGTACTGGTCTTCCAGCACACCTGGGCACAAGGGCTGCTCGACTTCAAGTCCACAGGCGCGGTCACCTCATGGTTGCCGCTGTTCCTGTTCGTGATCCTGTTCGGGCTGTCGATGGACTACCACGTGTTCATCATCAGCCGGATCCGCGAGGCATACGACAAGGGCATGTCGACCTCCGACGCGATCGCGCGGGGGATCAAATCGACAGCTGGGCCGGTCACCAGCGCCGCCATCGTGATGGTCGCGGTGTTCGGGATCTTCGCCTCGCTTGGAGCACTCGAGTTCAAGCAGCTCGGCGTGGGACTGGCCGTGGCTATTCTGATCGACGCGACGCTGATCAGGGCGGTCCTCTTGCCGGCGACGATGAAGCTGCTCGGCGACGCCAACTGGTACCTGCCCAAGCGTCTTGAGTGGTTGCCGCGAGTCGCCCACGAGCCCGCGCGCGCCTAGCATATGAGACCGAGCCAAACCACAAACGAAGGCACTCCGAGGAGCCCAACAGTGACCAGTACAGTCGATCTAGAGCGGGATATCGAGCTCCGCGGCGTGGCAAAGACGTTTCGCACGGCGGGAACCGTGGTGCCCGCCGTGCGGGGAATCGACGTCTCGATCGCCGCCGGGGAGACTGTCGCACTGTTGGGCCCCAACGGAGCCGGCAAGTCGACGACGATCGACATGCTGCTGGGACTGACTGCCCCGGATAACGGCAGCGTTTCGCTGTTCGGCCGGGCGCCGGGGCAGGCGGTATCCGACGGGCTGATCGGCGCGATGCTGCAGGTAGGAGCGCTGATCCGCGACGTGACGCCGCGCGAGTTGCTCCAGATGATGGCGTCCCTTTACCCGACGGCGCTCGAGGTCGAGCACGTGCTCGAACTGGTGGGCATCACCGAGATCGCCGATCGGCGAACGCAGAAGCTGTCTGGCGGGCAGGCGCAGCGGGTGCGCTTTGCGCTGGCGCTGGTGTCCGATCCGGCGCTGCTGATCCTCGATGAGCCGACCGTCGGCATGGACGTTGAGGCCCGTCGTGGCTTTTGGGTGTCGGTCCGGGAATTCGCGGCGCGTGGCAGGACGGTCATCTTCGCCACTCACTATCTGGAGGAAGCCGACGCTTACGCCGACCGGGTGGTGCTGATGGCCCACGGACGAGTGGTCGCCGACGGGGCCACCAGCGAGATCAGGGCGCGGGTGGGCTCACGCACGATCCGGGCGACGCTGCCCGACGCCGATCTGGCAGCGCTGTCCTCGCTGCCGGGAGTAACCAACGCGGACCGCCGAGGCGAGTCAGTTGTCCTGATCTGCGCCGACTCCGACGCGGCGATCCGCGCGCTGCTCAGCAGCTTACCCCGCTGCGCGCGACATCGAGATCGCCGGAGCCGGCCTCGAGGAGGCATTCGTCGAGCTGACCGGCGACGACGATGACACGACGGCCGCCGACGAGCGGCAGGAGGCACTGGTATGACCGCCGTGGCCTATACACGCTTTGAGCTCGTACGCACGTTTCGCAACTTCCGCCTGCTGCTGTTCTCGCTCGGGTTCCCGCTGGTCTTGTACTTCCTGATCGCAGCGCCCAATCGAGATGAGCACAGCATCGGGGGGACGGGGATCTCTTTCCCGCTGTACTACATGGTCGGGCTGGTGTCATTCGGGGCGATGACCGCGCTGATCTCCAGCGGCGCGAGAATCGCCAGCGAGCGAACCGACGGCTGGACACGTCAGCTTCGAATCACACCGCTGGCCACCCGCGCCTACTTCCGCGCCAAGGTGATCACCGGCTACGCGATGGCCGGCTTGACGATCGCGCTGCTGTACGCCGCGGGCATCGCGCTCGGCGTCAGCCTCCCAGTCGGACGCTGGCTCGAGATGACCGCGCTGATCCTGGTCGCGCTGATTCCGTTCGCGGCCCTGGGCATCCTGCTCGGCCACCTATTGACCGCAGACTCGATCGGTCCGGCCACCGGGGGCGTGGTTTCGTTGCTCGCGCTCGTGGGCGGCACCTGGTTTCCCGTCTCCTCCGGGATCCTGCACGACTTCGGGCAGTTTCTGCCGTCCTACTGGCTCGTACAGGCCAGCCACGTGTCGCTCGGCGGGCAAGCCTGGGGTGCCACCGGCTGGATCGTGATCGCCGCGTGGACCGTCGGGCTGGCGATTCTTGCCCGGATCGCCTACAAGCGCGACACCGGCCGGGTCTGATCGCGCGCACGCAGGCTCAGGGCATACCCGAGGTGCGCTCGAATTCGAAACGAGTCACGCGACGAGGCTAACGCGGATCAACGGGAGCGACGCGAGGCGCTCGTCTGCGGTCACCAGCGTGAAGTCGTGGGCCAGCGCGGTCGCCGCGATCCAGAGATCATTGGCCGGCAGTCTGCCCGTGGCAGCGCGCAGCTCGCCGTACCGGGCCGCGGTCGCTTGCTCGATCGGGATGATCAGGGTCTCCCCGAGCACAGCGGTCAGGCGCCGCAGTCGCTGCGCGCGAACGGCCGCGTCGCTCGCCAGCAGCACGCCCGCCTGAAGCTCGCCGACGCTCACGACGCTGACCACCCAGGGCTCATCGAGCGTCGGTGTCAGCGCACCCACGAGCACGCTGGTGTCGATCAGTGCCGTCAACCGGCCCAGGGATCGCCCGCGGCGGCCGCGTCTGCGTCTCTCAGCGCTTTGAGCTCACCTGCCCACCTGGGCTCTGTCGGTGTCTCGGAGAGCACGGCGGCCAGGCGCTCAGGTGCCCCGGGCTTCGAACGCCAGTCAGAGGCCCCAGTTCGGCGACGGGACGGCCGGACACGGTGATCGTGAACCGCTCGCCTCTCTCGGCCCGCTGCAGGATCGCGCTGACCTGGTTTCGCAGCTCCCGTTGCGCGATCTGACGTCATGGATTGAAAGCGTAGCAATCCTTCTACGCACTCGCCGCCCGCTGATCGTTCGTCTCATTCAGGACCACCCCGAAGCTGTACGTCAAGCTTTCAGGTCCAGCGTAATACCCAAAAGGAAGGTGCCCAGATGAAGTGCTATGTCGACGCCAAGTCCGGAGAGGAAAAGGATGCAGTGGCTGTGTGCGGAATCTGCGGGATGGGGTTGTGCGGCGAGCACGCGCACGAGCGGTTGGCGCCACGAGAGCTCGGTGGGCGCGGCGGGCACGTCGCCTGGCATGGCGACGCCCCAATGCTGATTCTCTGCCCATATTGCTCAGAGAATCTCAGGGCATAACAATCCGACGACAGCTATCCGAACGCTGCCCGGAAGAAGGGTGAGCGGACCGCAAGGTCGTCATCCGCAACCCGATCAAGGGAGAGCGAATGCATGCAGTACTGATCGAGGTCGACGTAGGTGGGGTCGACCGTGAGGCGGGAATGGTGGCCCTGCGCGAGCAGGTCGTACCTGCGATCAAGCAGCTCCCCGGATTTCAGTCGGGGACCTGGCTTACGGGCAACGAGGACGGCAGAGGGCTCTCGCTGACGCTTTGGGATAGCGAGGAGAACGCGCGAACGATGGCCGAGCGCTTCGGTCCTGGATCAAGCCCGACAGCGAGCGCCTCAGTCGTCCGCTGCGAGGTTCGCGAGGTGGCAGCAACAGCCTGATTCCCGGCGGTCAACACCGGCACGGCGAGGCGCTTGGCCAGCGCCGAGCAGGCGCGGTCTGCTAGCGCCATCAGGTTTACGACGCTGATCGCCGCTCGGCGAGCAGCTCGTCGCGAGCGAGGCTGCGCTCGGTCGTCACGCCAGCGAACATGCCTCGCATCCTCAGCGCCGCCGCACGCCGCCGTCGTCCACGCCACGGCCCGATCACCATCCGAAAGCCGATGCCGATGCCTCGGCCTACCCGCTACCGAAGCACCGCGCCAAGGTGATGCAGCTCGACGGTCTCACCGGCATCCTCGGCCGCGTCGAAGACGCGATGCAGGACCGCGACGGTCTCCACAGCGAAGGGGATCAACCCGAGCTCGCGGGTGGGGCGCTCGCTTCGAGGTGCGCCATGCACGGCGGCGGCGAGGTGCTTAGGCAGCACGCGCGGCGCGCCGGCCGACAGTGCGACGTCGGCCGCGGTCATCACTGCCAGTCGGGCCGGCTCAGAGAACCGCTCATAGGTGAAGCGAGCGCGGGCGGGAGGCTCAGATGTAGCGCGTGGCGTCATCGACGGTCACACTATGACGCGCGCGGCGATAAGTCACTATTTCGGACGCAAACTTAATCGTTTGGGCCGGGTGGGACAGAAGAACCACGCGTACCGGCGACGCCGGCTCGCGTCACAATCGTGCCTACCGTGAACGCTGAACCGCCCCCGACGATCGTCAGCAATCCCGTCTCCACCTGGGGTGGTGGAGGTGTATTACCGCGGCCTGGCCACGCTGGCGCATCGGGACGTATCCAGTTGCTCAACCGTGCGGCGGTATCGGCGAGATGCTCGGGAAGGAGCGACGGTGCCGTCTTCGGGGGGATTGCGGCCTTCGGCTCATCCGGAAACACGCTGGTGGGAAACAGCGCGATCGGCGCCGAACCTGGCCACTTCGACTTCGTCGACGACTCGGAGGGGAGCGGGTCCGCCGGCACGGCGAACACTTGGACGGGGAACATCGGCGCCAGCTCCCACCCCCCGAACATCTCCTCCCCCAACGGCCCGATCACCACGATCGCTCTCCATCCGGCGGTGCCGGACGGTCCTGACGGAACGTTTAGCAGGAGTGTCCGCGTGATCGTGTCGGCGTCAAGCGCGGGCGGCTCGCCGGTCACCAGTACGCGCTGCGTGCTGGATCCGCACACCCGGCCGACGCGGTTCCAGGATCTCCCGACCACACATTGTCCCTATCTGGGGGCGGGGGCTGAGGTGAGCGGGCCCGGCCACCACACGGTGTTTGCGATGAGCATCAACGACGCGGGCATCACCGACGCCGCGATGCAGTCGACCTCGTTTACTATCACGAGGTCACCTCCCCCGCAGCCCCCTCCGTTGGGTCCGGATCTGAGCGCTAACCAAGACGGCGTCGAGTGACACCGTGCATCCGGGGGGCCAGGTGACGTATCAGTTGGTGGTGGTAAATCACGGGCCAGGAAAGGCGATCGGGGTGACAGTCGAAGAACGGGCCCCGCGGGGTCTGTCCTTCCGGCATGCGGAGTCCAGCCAGGGGCATTGCGCGATCAGAGGCGGTGTAATTCGCTGCCCGCTGGGCGCGCTTCACGCCGGTGGCGGCGCACTGGTGCAGGTGGCCGCGTCGGTCGCCGCCGACGCGAGCGGCACGATCGAAAACAGGGCGACCGTGTGGGACGACCGAGCGGATCCCCACGCGGCGAACAACACCGCGACCAGTACTGTCCAGGTGACGCCGGGGACCCAGCCGGTGAGCGATCTGCGGCTCCAGCTTCATGGCCCGTCCGGCCACGTGCGCGCTGGAGAGCACCACACATTCACGATCGGGCTTGACAATCACGGCCCCGATCCGGCTGCGGATGTTGTGGTCACGTTCACCACGAACCTGCCGATGCGGATTGTCTCGGCCGCCCTGGTCGCGCGTGTGGCTAGCGCGCACGCCGCGAGCGTTAGTTGCACCTCCGCCCTCCCGGTGCGGTGCGTGGTGAGGATGGTGCCGGTGGGCGTGCGCCAGACGCTCAGGATCGTTGCTGTTCCGCTTGTGTCTGGCGTGCTGAGGAGCAGCGCCGGAGTGGTGAGCGCCAGCCTGGATCCCAACCCGGCCAGCAGCGTCGTGACCGCCACAACAAGCATCGCGTCGCACAAGCCGCCGCCGCGATTCACCGGATAAGGCAGACGAGCCGACTGGCGGCGGCCGTTACTCATACACGATCGGAGCGTCTCGCTGGCACGCCGGGCCCGGTCGGCCACGAGTGCCGCCGTGACCAGTTCGCCTAACGTGATTTCATAGCTGCGCCCCTCCCGGAGAGAATCCACTGGACGCCTCGTGAGCCGCCGTAATGTATGGGTTGTGGCGCGGCTGAACGATCCTTGTGACGTAAGGCGGGAGTACGCGACGGAGAAAGGTCTGCTGGCGCGTAGCTCGATCTACGCGGGCTCGGAGGGCACCAACGCCAACGACGTTCTCGTCGACGCGATCGTCGATCTCCGGCCGGCCGATCTGCTCGAGGTCGGCTGCGGCCCTGGATGGCTGGCCGAGCGGCTTCGCGACGAGTACGGCCTGGCCGTGCGGACCGTCGACATCTCCGAGCGCATGGTCAAGCTGACCCGCGCGCGTGGCATCGACGCTCAGGTCGCAGACGTTCAGGCGCTGCCATTTGATGACGAGAGCTTCGATTGCGTTGTGGCCGCGTGGATGCTCTACCACGTGGCCGATCTCGACCGAAGCCTTGGTGAGATCGCGCGGGTGCTGCGACCAAGCGGGCATCTGCTGGCCGTGACCAACAGCACCCGTCACTTGGAGGAGGTGTGGCAGCTGGTCGGAATCGATCGCGTCGCGTCGTCGTTCAACGCCGAGAACGGCCGAGCGATCCTGGAGCGGCATTTCACGACGGTGGAGCAGCGCGATGTCGAGGGCATCGTCACTTTTCCCGACGCGGAGGCCGTGCGACGCTACGTGGCCGCCTCGCCGGCCATCGCAGGCCCTGACTGCGTCGATCGGGTTCCCGAACTCGATGGGCCGTTCCGCGCGACTCGACGCAACTGCCTTCTGCTCGCATCCACGGCTCCTCGGTCGACCGACGCCTGCTCAGCCGACATCTCCACATGACGCTCGCCGGGCGACGCGCCTACGATCGCGATACATGACCACGCGCCACGTCTACGACCGCCAGGCGGAGACCTACGACACAACGCGAGGGGCCAGCCCGTCAGTGCTGCGCCCGCTACGGGAGGCGCTTGCGGGCGCGCCAGGTCGTGCGCTCCTGGACATCGGCGGTGGCACTGGCAACTACGCCCGTGCTCTACGCGAGGAGGGCTGGGACCCGCTCGTCATCGACGTCAATGCCGCAATGCTTGCACGCGCCCATGCCAAGGGGCTGCGAACGCTCCAAGCTGACGCCACCGCGCTGCCCCTGCCCGATGAGAGCGCGGACGCGGCGATTCTGGTCTCCATGCTTCACCACGTACCCGACTGGAGCGCCGCGCTACACGAAGCGCAACGGGTACTGCGGCCCGGCGGGCGGCTAGCGCTCATGGGCTGGACGCGGGAGCACATGGAGCACGTCACCTGGCTGCGCGATTACTTCCCGAGCATGGACTATTGGCTAACTCTCGACCACCCTAGCCTGGCCGAGTTAGAGACAGAACTCCCGGGGGCGCGCCTCCTACAAGTGGAGTTCAAGGATCTCAAGGACGGGTCGCTAAGCGCCCTTCAGCGCCAGCCGGGACTCATGCTGGATCCCGCCTGGCGCAGCCAGACCTCCTATTTCGAGAAGCTCGAGCTACGTTTCCCCGAGGAGCTCGCAGCCGGCCTCGCTCGGCTACGCACCGATCTCGACGCGGGTGAGAACCCAGACGCGCGCGTTGCCGCCGCCCGGGCAGAGTGGGGTGACGCCGTCGTGCTTGCCTGGATCAAGCCAAAAACGCCTAAGGGCGTCGTTCACGGCTAGCACGCTCACTGGCACCATTCTGGTCAGCTCATAGAAACGTGAGGGTTGCGCTCAGATTCGTGAGCGCCACAGCACTGCGGCACAGGCGCGCTTTGTGCTCACGCACCAGGGAGAAGCGTGACACGGCCGCCGCGGCGTGCTGCTCGATGTACACCCCCGGACCGGTCGGCTCAGGGATCGGCTCGCCGTGCTCGCGCATAACCTCGAGGTGGCCGGCCATCGCCTCGCGCATCACCGCGACGGTCTCCTCGATCGTGGCGCCTGTTGCCACGCATCCGATCAGGTCCGGCGACCACGCCGAGTAGTTCGAGGGCGGGCCGCCCTCAATCAGGATCAGATACCGATCGATGTCGCTCATCGTCTCAGTCCGGCTTGGGTAAGGATGCTCGCTTGGGTCTTGGGGTGTAGCTCGTTGGAGGGCTTGCCGGCCACGGTTACCTCGCACGGACCTTCACGCGGCCCGCCAGACTACGCGCTGAGCCAGCGGCGAGGCCAACAGCGCCTCGATCGCCGGCCTGGCCTTGACGAAAGACTTAGTGCTAGTCACACTAGCGTCAATGGAACACATTATTCCTCTGATCGGGGAGGCACGCGATCGCCAGCGCTGGAGGCGGCGTCGGCTCGCGCTTGCCGCACTGGCAGCGCTCGCGGTGACGCTTGCCATGTATGCCGCGGGGGTGTTCAGGACCGCGCCGGCCCCGGCGCCTCCCGCCTATCCAGGGGCCGCCGGGCACCATGGCGCGGGCGCCCGGGCAGGTGCTGTCCCGTAGTCCGTACATGGGTGTGGCGTGTCATGGGCCGAACTCGATCGCATGCGATCGGGTCGGGCTGGCGACCTGGCTCAAGCGTCCCGCGCACTCCGTGAGGGCGACGATCGACGGCCGGCCGCTGTCACTGGCCCGGTTCGGCAATCCCCTCACGCCCGGTACCGAGTGGGCGGGGTACCTGAAGTCAGCCGGAATCGTCTCCCGCCTGCATGTGCGGCCGGTCGCGGGGACAAGTACCTGGCTGGGGGCGGGCACGCCGTCTGGGACGGTGTGGATCGTGATCGGCTTGGGCGGCGGCCGCCACGTGGTCACCCATCTGCGCGTGCCGCTGATGGCGGGATGGGGATGAGCGAGAAGCAGATCTTGGAGATCGATCCGTCAAGTTCGGTTGCACTGCACGAGCAGGTGGCCGCGGCAATCCGACGCGCGATCGCCGATGGCGAGGCCGGCCCGGGTGACCGCCTGCCGCCAGCCCGCGATCTTGCCGCCGTGCTCGGGGTAAACGCCAACACCGTGCTGCGCGGGTTGCGAACGTTGCGAGACGAGGGGCTGTTGGAGTTTCGCCGTGGGCGGGGCGTGACCGTCGCCGGCGCTGCGCCAAGACGCAGCCTGGTGGTCGCTAAGGCGCGCGAGCTGGTCACCCTCGGACGAGAGCTTGGCTACCGTCCGGCAGAGCTTTCAGAGATCCTTGACGAGGTGTCCTGACAAGCTCGCGGTGAAAGACGTTTGACTGCACGGTGCCACCATCGCCGAGTGTGAGGCCGAGGCGCTGATCAAAGGGGCTCAGCGACGCCAGCGTCGCCGTACTCCAGCGCGAACGTGACCTGGATCGAGGCTGCCACCTCGTGCTCACCCGGGTCGACGGGCATCGGCTCGGCCACCGCCAACGGCGCGAGCCTGGCTCTCCTGACCATCGGGTGGCCGGTGAATGGCACCTCCGCCTCTGAGAGACGAAGTGGTCGCCCGAGCTTCGCGCCGACACCCTCGGTGTACGCGCGCGCCCTGCGCTGAGCATCGGCGGCCGCTTGAAAGGCGGCGTCCAGGCGCACCGGATTGTCAGGCGCGATCTGCCAGCTTGGACCGTCGATCCGCGCCGTCAGCTCGCTCGTGGCCTGCGCAATCAGGCGACCGATCAGCTCATGGTCGGTGAGGCGCACCGAGACGCGCGAGATCGCGCGGTGGCCCAGCGAGCGACGCCCTTCAGAAGTGTGGTCGAACTCCTCATAGACGGTGATCCCGGTCGTCGATCGGTCCGCCGTGCTGACACCGAGCGCCTCCAGCATCGTTACCAACTCACTACTGCGTCTGGAGACGTCCGCGAGCGCAGGCCCGGGAGCGTTCTCGAGCGCGCTCAACGTGATCCCCAACAGCGCCTCATCAGGCTCGGCGCGGATGAACGCGTCACCGCGGACTGTGACTGTCGGCTGGTCAGCGTTGGTGACCACATTGTGCACGTCGGGCGGCATGGTCGCGACGATGATCTCGAACGGTCGTCCTGCGACTGGGCGGCACAGCGCCGCCAGCGTCACACAGTATGACCAACTATCAGGGAGGCGGCGGGATGCCGAGTTGGCGGCCCGCCCGAGTGCAATCAGGCGCTACAACTGCTCGGGGCGGCGACCCCAAGCGAAGTAGTTCACCGCGCCGAGCGCGTTTAGGCAGACCAGCCGCCAGACCCATCTGTTGCCGCGCAGCTGATCGTCTGGGCGCTGATGGATGTCGCGCTCGGCCGCCGTCACCAATACAAGCGATACGGCGAGGACGAGGCCCGCCCAGAACCGCTGGCCCGGCGACCGCTGCTTGAGTTGCTCCACGGCCTTGGACATCAATCCATCTTATGCGAACGACGTTGGTCCAGTCCCGGCGTCGACGATCTTCGTGCCGGGGCGCGGGCCGGCTCGCGCGTCGGCCTGCGCTCGCGGCGGGGCAGGCGCTCAGACAGCCGGCGGCCGTCTCGCAGCCGGACGCGCGCCGGCCGTGCCTCGTCGAGCAAAAGGCCGCCCGGCGGATTGTCGAATGGCGCCGGAGACGGGCGCCGGGGACCGCCGCCTCCGCTGTCCTCGTCAGTGTCTGAGTCCGGAGGGCCATGCGCGGAGGAGAACCGGTCCAACAGCGCCGGCAGCAGCAGCGCGGTCGCAAACACGATCACCATGTACAACAGCGCCAGTGGGTCAAAGCCGCCGATGTGAGACCCCTTCGGCATCGAGCAAGCGTAGCGCCGCCGCGAGGTCGTCGGCCCAGCCCACGCGGGGGGCAGACTGAGTCAGCTGGCCGCGGTGTGCAAGGTCATCCACAGGCCGTAGATCGCAAGCCCGCTGGCGCATACGCTCAGCGCCCACGCGGGCAAGAGCCGCTGCCGGTGCTTGGCGGCAAAGCGCGGATAGGCGGCGAACACGATCAGCTGGCTGAGCCACAAGGCGATCAGCGACGGCCTGATCAACGTGGTGTAGAAGCCCTCGGGATCGATCAGCGTGAAAGGCGCGGCCAAGACGATCAAGGCACCGATCGCCACCGCGCCGGTGGGCATCGACCAGGGGCCGATCGCGTGCATCAGCCGGGTTAGCGCCAGGTATTCGCACAGGATCACACCGGCGGTGCTGACGGCGATTCCGATTCCGATCGCGTAGGCCAATGTCTGGCCGGAGAACTGCTGGGCCACGCTCACTGCAGGTATGTCGGTATTCAGCAGTCCCGGAGCGGCCGCCAGCGGCGCCACCGCGAGCACCACCACAAGCCCGGTAAGCAGCAGCGAGCCGATCAGGCCGCGCCGGATCGTGCGCGCAGGCCGCGCGAGCTCCCCACCCAGAAACAGCGGCAGGCTGCCGCAGATGTACAGCAGCGAGGTCTGCGCGGTCGCCTTGGCCAGCGAGCCGCCCGCGGCTCCCGTGCCAAAGGTCGAGGCGGGCGCCGAGATGTTTGCGATCGTCACGCCGGCGAGGATGAACGCCAGCACGATCTGCCCGGCAGCGATCAAGCCCAGAACTGCCAGCGCCGGGGCTCGCCCGGCGATCATCACGGCGGCGATGGTGACCGGGATCAGGAGCGCCAGCAGGGTCTGGTACTGGCGCTCCCCGGGGACGACGCTGGGCAGCAGGTCGTAGACGATCTGCACCGTCGTGTAGCTCACGTAGAGCAGGTAGCTGAAGATCCAGATCGCCGCCTGGGCGAGCGCCACCCGGCGCCCGACCGCCGCCTCGACGAACGCATACAGCCCGCCCGAGCTGTTGATGTGCCGCGAGTAACGCAGCCAGATCGCGAGCGGCACTGCGAACAGCGCGAGCGACAGAAGCGCGGTCAGCCCGGCGGAGTCGCTGACATCGGCGACGATCCCCGGCACGGCCAGCCCAGCGAGCGCCAACGGCCCCCCGAATGAGGCGACCGCGACACCCGCGAAGGCCCACCCGCCGATCGGCCGCGTGGTCGACGCCCGGCGGCGCCTGACGGGGCTGCCAGCCCCGAGAACTGCAGTGGTGCCCACGCTCAGGCGGGCACCCGCAGACTGCTGTGACATTCAGATGCCGGGCCTAGCCCCAGCTGCTGCTGCCACCGCCGGGACGAGCCGCTGCCAGACGAGCCGGAGGAACCGCTGCCGGAGGAGCTACCCGATGAACTGGCCTTCGCGGATGCGGTGATCGCCGTCCCGGAGGGAGCCACCAGCCACCACCTGGCGCCGAAGCCGTTGCTGCCCTGGCCGTGCCAGGTCCCGGAGCTCTTGTCGCCCACGAAGTAGTACAGCGGGTGACCGTTGTAGGTCACCTGCTTGCTGCCGCCAGAGCGCGTGATCGTGCCGAGGTCCGACGCCTGAACGCCACCCGCGGCGGTAGGGGCAGCCTTGGTGACAACCGGGGGCCAATACTTGGCGCAGGCTCCAGAGCAGCTGGACTTGTCGCTTGTGTCGGCAACCCACAGATACACCGCGCGTCCGGAGGCACCGGTCAGGTACATGCCGCCCGTGCCCTTCGCGGTGCTGATCGCAATCCCGCTGACCGAGGTGTTCGACGGCGGCGCCGAGTTGGCTGCGACGCTCGAGCTTGAACTGCTGCTGCTGCCACATGCCGCGACAACCAGCGCCACACCCACAACGGCGACGACACCGCCGAGACGGAATCTCGCTTTTATCGCACCGGTCATATCTCCGCTCCCTGTTCGGGGTTGTTGCATTGAGACCCGACGGCGTTGTCGGGCGGGTCAATAGCCACAGACCCCGGGGGGCCAGAATCCTTCCCCGGGTAAACCGCCTCAGCGGTGCAACTGCGAGAAAGCGCCCGAGGCGATCAAGTCCACGGTCGCGGCGATGTCGACGTCCAGGTACCGGTCACGATCGACAAACGCCACCCGATCGCGCAGGCGCTGGAAGGCATCGAGCGTCGGCGGGCTGCACCGTTCGATGCCGCGCAGTTCGAGCGCCTGGCAGCAGGCGATCAGATGGATGGCGGCGATGTTCTGAGCGATCTCGACGATCGTGCGAGCGTCGCGCGCGGCGATCGAGCCCATCGAGACCTTGTCCTGGTTGTGGCACTCGGTGGAGCGAGAGTGGATCGTCGCCGGGTTGCAGAGCTTCATGGCCTCGGCGGTCATCGCCGAGCAGCACAACTGCATTCCCTTGAAGCCGTGATGCACTCCGGCCTCGGGATCGTCGGCGTCGAAGCGGGGAATCAGATTCGGAGTCAGGCCGGCGTTGAACTTCTCGTCGACCAGCAGCTCGAGCTGGCGGTCCATCAGGTCGCAGACATTGGCGAGTGCCACCTTGAGCGAATCCATCGCCTGACCAATGTGGCCGCCGTAGAAATTCCCGCCACTCTCGACCCGGTGGCCGCCGACGTTGAACAGGGGGTTGTCGTCGGAGGAATTGATCTCCGTGGTCACCCAGTCCTGCACCCACGCGATGACGTCACGCAGCACCCCGATCACGTGCGGCGCGCAGCGAATCGAGTACTTGTCCTGCACCTGGCGCTCGAGTTCGACGAACCCGGCTCCTCGCATCCCGCCGGAGAACAGCTCCTCGCTGTCCACCGAAAGTCGAGAGTCGGCCAGCAGCTCGCGGATGTTGCGAGCGCTGCTCACCATCCCGGAGTGGGGCTTGGCGTCGTCGAACAGAAATGCGTTGAAGTGGCCCCGGTTGCCCAGCAGTGCCTGGGAGGCCATCGCCGTCAACAGATCGGCCAGGTCGGCGAGCTCGCGAGCGGCCCCCACGGCCAGACAGGCGAAGGCGCTCATGAACGAAGTGCCGTTGGTCAGCGCCAGGCCCTCCTTGGCCTCGAGCTCGAGCGGTTCGATCTCGAGCTCGGCGAGGACGTCGGCGGCCTGCTGCTCGTGTCCTTTGAACGAGACCCGTCCATCGCCGCTGAGTGCGCGTCCAACGTACGACAGCGGCGCGAGGTCTCCGCTTGCACCGCACGAGCCGCGCTCCGGGATGAACGGAAGCACGTCGTTGTTGAGCAGATCCAGCAGGTGTTCGATCAGCTCCACGCGCACCCCCGAGTTGCCCTTTGCGAGGCAGTTCGCCCGCAGCAACATGGTCACCCGCGCCACCTCGGGCGGGGCGATCGGTCCGGTTCCGCAACCCATGAAGCGGATCACTCCCTGTTGGAGCCTTGCCGCCTTGGCCGGCGAGATCTGGCGGTGCGCGCTGTCGCCGAAACCGGTCGTCACTCCGTAGATCGGGATCTCCTGGGCGATCAGAGTGCGCTTGAGCTCCCGGCTGGCGCGGACCGCTTCAGCGGCGCTGCTGCTGAGCCTTACGGTGCGAGTACCTCGCGAGACGTCGAGGGCGTCGCCAATCGTCAGACCGGCGCCGTCGAGCTCGAGCAATGTTCGAGCCAGCGTCAGGCCTGACATGCCGGTGACGGCCATGCAGTAAATGTCGCGCCTTGGTAGGCTCAACGCAACTCAGACGCACTCGATCGGTCGTTTCATGCAGCTAAGTCGGCCTCTAGACACCATCGACCGCGGGATCATTGCGTTGCTGCAAGAGAACTCGAAGCGCACGTTCGCCGACATCGGAACGCATGTCGGCCTCTCCTCGACCGCCGTCAAGCGCCGCGTCGATCGCCTCGAAGAGGACGGGGTGATTGTGGGCTACGGCGCCCGGATCGATCCGCGGGCGCTCGGCGAGGGCATCGAGGCGCTGGTCGAGGTGTACTGCGCCGACCGGATTGCGCCCGCCGACGTAGGCCGGTCGCTCGTCGGACTGCATCAGGTCGTGTCGGCGTTCACGATCTCCGGCGAGCCCGATGCGCTGGTTCGCGCGCGCGTCGAGAGCATCGCCGACCTCGAGAAGTTCGTCGAGACCCTGCGCCGCGATCCGAACGTGTTGCGCACGCGGACCCTGATCGTGCTCTCGACCATAATCGACCGCGCGGCATGAGTGTGCCCGGGGGGGAACAGATGAGCGCCACGGTGCAGCAGGAGACTTTCGCGCCGCCTGACATCTCGATGCAGCGGCGCGAGGACGGCACCATCCTGCTCCGCTCACGTCAGACGCTGCCGGTCTTCAAACGGTCGGTCGCGGCTGTGGTGCGCGAGGGGGCCACGGCCCATCCCGATCGCCTGCTCGCCGCCCAGCGCGACGAATGCAACCGCTGGGTCGGCCCGACCTACGGGGAGGCGCGCGCCAAGGCAGACGCGTTGGCGCAGGCGCTGCTCGACCTCGGGCTCGGACCGCATCGTCCGCTGATGATCCTGTCGGGCAACTCGGTCGAGCATCTGCTCGTGAGCCTCGGCGCCTACACGGCGGGGGTGCCCGTGATTCCGATTAGCGTGGCCTACTCGCTGATGAGCGCCGATCACGCCCGGATCAGGCAGATCGCCGAGCTGACGCGGCCGGGGCTCGTGTTCGTCGACGAAGCTTCACCGTTCTCCGATGCGCTCGACGCCCTGGGATCCACCGGCGGCGGGGTGCTCGTGGCCCGCGGGCAGCGCCGCGGCGCGCTGGCGCTCGACGAGCTGCTCCAGACCAGGCCGACGGCCGCGGTCCAGGACGCGATCGGCGCGCTCGACGCGGACACGACCGTCAAGCTCCTGTTCACGTCCGGCTCGACCGGCGTGCCCAAGGGAGTGATCAACACAAACCGGATGCTGTGCTCAAACCAGGCGGTCCTGCAGCTGATCTGGCCGTTTCTGGCCGACGAGCCGCCGGTGCTCGTCGACTGGCTGCCGTGGAGCCACACGTTCGGCGCAAACCACAACCTCAATCTGGTGCTGTTCAACGGGGGGACGCTGTACATCGATGACGGCCGACCCGTGCCGGCGCTGTTCGAGCGCACGCTTGCGGCGCTCGGAGAGATCGCCCCGACCCTGTACTTCAACGTGCCCGCCGGGTTTGCGCTGCTTGCCGGCACGCTGGAGAACGACCGCCAGTTCGCGCAGCACTTCTTCAGCCGGCTGCGCTTCATGTTCTACGCCGGTGCCGCTCTCCCTGACGCCACCGCCCTGCGCCTGAGGGCGATCGCCGAGCGCGCGGCCGATCACGAGGTGCCGCTGACGTCGAGCTGGGGCACGACCGAAACCGCCCCGGCGGCCACCAGCGCGCACTTCGCCGATGCCGTGCTGGGGTGCATCGGGGTGCCCCTGGCGGGAACCACGATCAAGCTTGCGCCCGAAGCCGACAAGCTCGAGATCCGCGTCAGCGGCCCGAACGTGACTCCCGGCTACTTCAAGGCGCCGGAGCTGGCCGTGTCGGCCTTCGACGACGAGGGCTTCTACCGCTCGGGCGACGCCGTCAAGCTCGTCGACGAACATGAGCCCAACAAGGGTCTCGTGTTCGACGGGCGCATCGCCGAGGACTTCAAGCTTCTGACGGGGACCTGGGTCGCGGTCGGTCCGCTCCGGATCAGGCTCCTTGGCGAGGCCCAGGTGCTCACCGACGCTGTGATCTGCGGACACGACAAGCCCTACGTCGCCGCGCTCGCCTGGGTCAATCAGGCCGAGGCGCGCAAGCTGTGCGGCACCGACGACGACGTCGAGCTCGACGATCCCAGGCTTCGGCAGCACCTCGCCCAGACGCTCGCCAGGCTCGGTGCGACGGCCGGGTCGGCTGCGCGAGTGGAGCGCCTGCTGCTTCTGGCGCGACCCCCCAGTCTCGACGCCGGCGAGATCACCGACAAGGGCTACCTCAACCAGCAGACGTGCCTGCGCTGCCGCGCCCCAGACGTCTCTCGGCTGTACGCTGCCGAGCCCGATCAGGACGTGATCGAGCCGCCCGACGACGGCGAGCGGTAGCCGGACCGTAAGATCTGACTGCCAATGGATCGCGACCAGCTCAAGGCGCTGCAGGCGCCGCTCAAGGAGCGCTACACCGAACAACCCGAGGCCGCGCTCGTGACCCTGTCGGCGGTCGGCTCGCTCGGAGACGGCGTCTCGTGCTCGGTCCAAACCGGACGAGCGCTCGCGCAAGCCGGGCTGCACCCGGCATCGGGCGGCGATGGGTCGCTGCTGTGCTCGGGTGACATGCTGCTCGAGGCGCTCGTGGCGTGCGCGGGGGTGACCCTGCGCGCGGTCGCCACCTCGCTTGGGATCGAGGTGCGCTCCGGGCAGGTCCGCGCCGAGGGAGACCTCGACTTCCGCGGCACGCTCGGCGTCGACCGCGAGGCGCCGGTCGGCTTTGCGGCGATCCGGCTCTCGTTTGAACTCGATACGGATGCCGACGAGGAGCAGCTGGCCGTGCTGCAACGGCTCACCGAGCGCTACTGCGTCGTCTACCAGACGCTCGCCTCCGGGCCCGAGCTGACCACCTCGTTCACGCTCGCGTGAGTCTGCTGGGGCCACCGTGTTGACAACCGCCCGCAGTCGCGGGAATCTGAGCGGATGCTGCAGCCGCCCGCAGCATCGCGCGAACGCGTAGCCGCAATTCTGAACGCTGCCTATGGCGATGGGCTGCTCAGCGAGAAGACGCTCGTGTACCGCCTCGACGTGCTGTTCACAAGCCGGCTGATCGACCCGAGCCGGCTGGTGGGCGATCTGACGATCCGCGCCCCCAGGCGCGCGTGGTCAAACGCGGTCGCTCGCGTGGTCGCCGCGTCGCGCCAGCTCTGGGTGCGCAGTGGCCTGGCGCAGCCCAATCCGCCGATCATGCTGGCCCTGGACTGGGACGGAAAGCCCGACGAGCTGTTGATCGGCCGCCACCCGAGCTGCGACATCGTGCTCCGCGAGCCAACCGTCTCGCGCCGCCATGCCCGGCTCAGGTTCCGCGATGGCACCTGGATCCTGCAGGACCTCGACTCGACCAACGGCACCACGATCAACAATGTCCGCGTGGGCAGGTGCGAACTGCGACCCGGCGATCACCTCGCGGTCGGCGACCAGCACCTGCTGGTCGACTGAGCTCACCGCACTGGGTTGGGGCGGACTCGAGGATCCTTATGGGCTAACAGGAGTTCCCAATCGCTCAGCTGACGGTCGAGCATTGGCCGGTCGGCGAGTAGTGCCTACGGGGGGCGCTGATTCTATCTAGGGGTTACAAAAATCGAGGGCGCAAGGCCGCGACATAGCGCAAGAACTGGTGCAAACGTACATGACATGCTGACCGCGCTATGACCCGTGCCGAGCGTACAGCCAACCTGATGGGCGTCATGGTCCCGTTTGTGGGGGCGCTGGTGGCGATCGTGTTGCTCTGGAACCGAGCGGTCGACGCCGCCGACCTGGCGATCCTCGGGGTGATGTACCTGTTGACTGCGGTCGGGATCACGGTCGGTTTTCATCGGCTGCTGACCCACCGCGCCTTTCGGACCTACTCATGGATCGAGCGGCTGCTGGCTGTGCTCGGCTCGATGTCGGTGCAGGGCTCGGTTCTGGATTGGGTCGCCGATCACCGCAAGCACCACGCCCACGCCGACCGCGAGGGTGACCCCCACAGTCCGCACGTCGGGCACGGGAGTGGGCTGGCCGGCCTCTGGCACGCGCACGTCGGCTGGCTGCTCGAGACCCAGGGTCAAGCCGATTGGAAGCGCTATGCGACCGAGCTCTACGAGGATCGGGCGATGCGCCGGATCGGACGCTGGTTCCCGACGCTGGTGGTGCTCTCTCTGCTGGTGCCGACCGCGGCCGGTTTCGTGCTCGACGGCTTCACTGTGGGCGGCGCGCTACGGGGCCTCATCTGGGGCGGGCTCGTGCGGATCTTCTTCGTGCACCACATCACCTGGTCAGTCAACTCGGTCTGCCACTTCTTCGGCAGCCGGCGGTTCGACGTCGAGGACCACTCGACCAACGTCGGGTGGCTGGCGCTGTTCTCGCTCGGCGAATCGTGGCATCACAATCACCACGCCTTCCCCCGCTCGGCCAAGCATGGCCTGCGCTGGTGGGAGCTCGACCCCTCCGGGCTGATCATCTCGGCGATGGAGCGCCTCGGTCTGGCGTGGAACGTCATTCGGATCACGCCCGAACGCCAGCGTGCTCGGGCGCTGGCGGGCGCCGGCGCGCGGTAGTCATCGCGCGTGCTGAGCATCCCCAGGGTCCAGAAACGCGATCAGCAGATCGGCGTCTAGCGCTACTGGCGCCACTCGTCGCGCAGCTGATCGAGATAGCCGGGCGGGTAGGTGGCGGGCGGCAGGCAGCCGGCGTAGCGATTGACCAGGTCAGTGGCGCGCTCGAGCTCGATGCGGCGCCGGCGCGGGTACGCTCCCGGGCATGTCGGGCCGAGAGCTCGTGACCGCGTTCTGGGCGGCGATGCAGGCGAACGATTGGCACAGGGCGGCGGGGTACCTGGCACCAGAGTGCATGATCGACTGGCCTTGCTCTGGCGAGCGGATCGTGGGGCGCAGCGATTTCGCCGCCGTGCAGGCTCAGTACCCGACCAACACCGGCCGGTGGAGCTTTGACGTCCACCGCGTCGTCGTCGAGGGGAACACCGTGGTCAGCGAGGTAACCGTGACCGACGGGCAGCAGGCAGCCCGCGTCATCGCCTTCTCCGAAATCGAGGGCGGGTGCATTGCACGTCAGGTGGAGTACTGGCCCACCGCGTATGACCCTCCGCCAGGGCGAGACCATCTGACGCGCCCGACCGAGCGCATTCCTTGATGTGGCCGCGTCAGCGCCGCTCGGCGCAGCGCGCGCAGAGCCCTGAGATCACGAGCTCGGCACCTTCGGCCTGAAAGCCGGTCGCGCTCGCCGCGCGCATCAGCGGCATGGCCTGGATCTCCACATCGAGGTCGTCGACGCGCCCGCAGCGGCGGCACACCATGTGCTGGTGCGGTTCGGTCCGCCCGTCATAGAGGGCGGCCCCGAGGCCGGTGTCGATCCGCCGGGCGAGGCCCAGCTCGACCAACAGCTCAAGCGTTGCGTACACGGTCGGGGTCGACGTCCCCGGCAGGTCGCTGCGGATAGCGGTGCCGATCTCGTGCGCCGTTGCGTGGCGTCTGCGCCGTCGCAGCTCGCGCAGGATCACCTGCCGCTGGGGCGTGGCGCGTTGCCCGCGGCTGTGCAGCAGGCGCACCAGCTCGTCCGAAGCATCTGGGAGGGTTGGCGGGGAGGTGTCGGTGAGCATCTAAGGGTGCCCTAATCTTAACACAGTTGTTATAGTGCTGCTAGTGGAACAGAGCTTCGCGGGACTGAGGAACATCGATGAGCGCACGCTCCTGCTCCGCTACATCCAGCCGGGGCTGGTCGGGCTGATCGACGGAACGCTCTCGACGCTTGCACCGATCTTCGCCGCGGCGCTGCTGTCGGGTTCGCACGCAGCTCTGTTCGTGGGGCTGGCGACGGCCGTCGGGGCCGGGATCAGCATGGGGTTCTCCGAGGCGCTGTCGGACACCGGGCACGAGACGGGCCGCGGATCTGCAGTCGTGCGGGGAATCGTGACCGGGGTGATGACCGTCATCGGCGGCGTGTTTCACTCGCTGCCGTTCGTGATCAGCGAGGTCCATACGGCGCTCGTCGTGGCCGGGATCGTGGTCGCGATCGAGCTGATCGCGATCTCTCTGATCCGCAAGCGTTTCCTTGCCGTGCCCCTGCGCATCAGCCTCCTGCAGGTGGCCCTCGGCGGCGTGCTGATCGTCGCCGCGGGCGTCGCCCTCGGCAGCGCGTAGGGTTCACCCGGAACCGGCCAGGAGAACGACAAGGAGCGAGCCGATGGAGCTCACCCGCAAGCACGTGGTGATCACCGGGGCCGGGAGCGGCATCGGGCGCGCCTGTGCCAGGAGGTTCGCCGCCGAGGGAGCGCGCGTGGTGGTCGCCGACCTCAACTTGGAGCCGGTGCAGACGCTCGCCTCGGAGATCGACGGCCTCGCCGTCCAGACCGACGTGAGCCGCGAGCAGGACATCAGACGGCTGGTGGCGCAGGCACGCGAGGACGGCGGCTCGATCGACCTCTTCTTCTCCAACGCCGGTGTGCCGGGTCCGCCCGGCGGTCCCGAGGCGCCGAACGACGAGCTCCAGAGGACCTGGGAGATCAACGTGATGGCCCATCTCTGGGCCGCGCGAGCGGTGCTGCCCGAGATGGTCGCGCGCGGCGAGGGCTATCTGCTCAGCACCGCATCGGCGGCCGGCCTGCTCACCCAGGTAGCGGCGCTTGCGTACTCGATCACCAAGCACGCCGCGGTGGCGCTCGCCGAGTGGATCTCGATCACCTATGCCGACGCGGGGATCAAGGTCTCCTGCCTGTGCCCGCAGGCGGTGCGCACGCCGATGCTCGAAGTCGCGCTCGAGGATCCGGTCAGTGCCGCGCCCCTGCTGGCCGGCGGGGTGGTCGAGCCAGAGGAGGTCGCGGACGCGGTTGTCGCCGGCCTGCGCGAGGAGCGCTTTCTGATCCTCCCGCACGAGGAGGTCGCCCGCCACATGGCACTCAAGGGCTCGCAGCCCGAGCGCTGGCTGAATGGAATGCGCCGCCTGGTGCACGACGCGCGAGCCGAGTCCGAGCGCTGATCCCGAGCCAGGGCTCAACGCGGGCTGTTTCGCGAAGCCTCCTCCTCCAGCTGCCGCTTGAGCTCGGGCCACGCCAACCGCAGCCGCTGCAGTGCGGTGGTTGCTTGGCCGCGATCGCCGCCGCGCGCGCTGGACTCGATTTCTGCCAGCGCTTCGAGCATCGGCTGCGCGTCGAGCATCAGCGCGACGTTGCGCGCGGCGTGGGCTGCATGGCCGGCGGAGCCCAGGTCACCGTCAGCGATCCCGGACTCGATCTCGGAGATCGCGCTCTCGGTCTCGGTCACGAGTATCGTGACGATCTCAGGCTGTGCCGACCCCAGTACCTGCTGGAGCTCGGTTAGCCGGCTGACATCCAGCTGGGTGCGCATGAAAAGTCCGACCTTGCCGCTCCACGCTGGAACGTGCCCGATCTCGGGCCTCGGCAAACAATCAGGGGTGCAGGAAGTGCCTCAGGCGGCGTGAGAACGTGCCGAAGTCGTTGTGATGCAGACTTCCCAGGCCGGTGACACCGAGGATCGTCACGAACGCTCCGGCCAGCAGGAACAACCCGGCGAGGACGGCCGGCCAGTGGGCCTCGAGCTTGGCGCGCCCGGTGGCGAGCAGCCGCTTTGCGTTGGGCCCCGCGAACTCGAGCACCGCCAGGATCCCCAGCAGCGGCAACACGAAGCAGACGTTGAACAGCACGAGCAGTATCAGCTGGCGCATGATGTCGAAGCCGGAGCCGACGATCGCGGCAATCGCGGCGAAGTACGGAAACGCGGTCGGGAGCTCGACCGCGGTGATCGTCGCGCCCAGCAGCGCGCTTGATTTGCCCCGAATTCTGACCTCAGGGGGCGTCTCGCCGCGATTGAGCCGATCCCGATAGCCCCATAGAAATGCACCGGCGGTGAGCATCGCCACGCCGGCGACAATCTCGAGCACGTAGCTGAGATGGCGGCTCGGATGCGGGATCAGCGACAGCAGCAGTTGTCCGGGACCGAGTGCGATGGCGACCCCGCCGAGCAGGTAGACGCCAAAGACCGCGGCGGTGAACTGGCTCACCTTCGAGCGGGCGTCGTCGTAGCCGGCCAGGTAGAGAGCCGGCGCGATCGTCGTGGGATTGACCGAGTCGGCGATTCCGATCGAGACCACGAGCGCAATCAGCCGCAGCATGTGGGGATTGTTCCCGGACGCGGGGAATAACACCAGCCACGTGAGAGACTTGCCACGGTTGCCGCGAGCATTGCCGCGGTGCTCGGGTGGACAAAAGGGGCCCACGATCGGCTGGAGGGACGCTACACTCAACCCCCGGCGCCGGGCGGCGTTCGTTCTGACGCCCGCGGTTCGGCGGCCGAGTCCCTGATCCCTCCGTCGACAAAAAGCGCGCAATGGCCCGTGGAGACGTCCGGATCGCCGCCACTCTCGCATGCGAGGAGTGCAAGCGCCGGAACTACCAGACGAACAAGAGCAAGCGGAACAACCCTGAGCGGTTGCAGCTGCGTAAGTATTGCCGCTGGTGCAGGCGTCACACCGCGCACCGCGAAACGCGCTGAGTGCGCGACCGTCGTAACCGTGGCTCGCAACCGCAAACGTGCCAAGGAGCGGCGCAGCCGCCGTCTCGCCTCGAGTCAGCTGGCCCGGCCCGGCGTGGCCACTGCGCGCGAGCGTGAACCTCGAGACATCGAGACTGGAGACCTCGAGACGCGGGAGGTCGAGGCGCGGGAGGTCGAGGCGCCCAGCCCGATCGAGCGCGACGTGCCCGATGTGGAGACCGCCGATGCCTCGAGTCCGAACGAGCACGAGGCGCCCGACGTGGAGGTTCCCGATGCCTCAAGCCCGATCGAGCGCGAGGCGCCCGACGTGGAGATCACCGACGCTCCCAATCCGATCGAGCACGCGACGCCCGATGTTGAGATCGCAAATGCCCAGCTGGCGCTCGGGCGGCCCGATCTGGCCCAGGCCGTCGACGGTGAGCCCGAGCCTGACGATTACGACTACGAAGCGGAAGAGGAGTTCGACGACGAGGCGGAGGAGGACATCGACGGCGCTGAGCTCGCCGCGGATGAGTCCGACGGCCGTGGCGGCTCGGGCGGGCGTGCGATTGCCGTATCGGGATCTGGTGCAGCGCCCGCGGGGCGCAGAGTAACCGGCAATCGCCTGATCAACTTCCTGCAGGGAAGCTGGAGAGAGCTCCAGCGGGTACAGTGGCCCGATCGTCGGCAGGTGATGCAGGCCACTGGGGTGGTGATCGGCTTTGTGATCGTCGCCGGCGTGTATCTGGGGATCGCCGACGAGGTCGCCACCCGGATCGTCCGCGTGCTCCTGAAATAGCCTTAGACAAGAGAGAACATGTTCCGCTGGTACGTCGTAAACACCTATTCCGGCCACGAAAACAAGGTCAAGCACAACCTCGAGCACCGCGTGGTGTCGCTCAACCAGAAGCGAGCGGTGCGCCAGATCGTCGTCCCCACCGAGTCGGTGTCCGAGATGAAGGACAACCAGAAGGTGACCGTCGAGAAGCGCACGATGCCCGGCTACGTGCTCGTCCAGATGGACCTCAACGAGGACTCCTGGTCGCTGGTCAAGGGGACGCCCGGGGTGACCGGGTTCGTGGGCGCGTCAAACGAGCCTGTCCCGCTGACCCAGGCCGAGGTCGACCGGCTGCTGCACCAGGAGCCCGCCGAGCGGCCACGCAGCCGGGCCCAGTTCTCGATCGGCGAGTCGGTCAAGGTGGTCTCCGGGCCACTATCGGATTTCTCCGGCGAGATCTCCGAGGTCAACGAGGATGCGCAGCGGCTGAAGGTGCTGGTGTCGATCTTCGGACGCGAGACTCCGGTCGAGGTCGGCTTCGATCAGGTCAAGAAGATCTGACAACTGCGGATAAGCTCAGACCTCTATGGCAAAGAAGGTTCTCACGCAGATAAAGCTTCAGGCTGTCGGCGGGCAGGCGAGCCCGGCGCCGCCGGTGGGCCCGGCGCTCGGCCAGCACGGCGTCAACATCATGGAGTTCGTCAAGGCGTTCAACGCCCAGACGCAATCCGACGCGGGCACGGTGATCCCGGTGGTGATCACGGTCTACGAGGATCGGTCGTTCACGTTCATCACCAAGAGCCCTCCGGCGGCGGTGTTGATCAAGCAGGCGCTGTCGCTGGAGAAGGGATCGGCTGAGCCGCATCGGGACAAGGTCGGCAGGATCACCCGCGACCAGCTCAAGGCAATTGCCGAGCGCAAGATGAAGGACCTCAACGCGGACGACATCGACTCGGCAGCGAACATCATCGCCGGGACCGCGCGATCGATGGGTGTGGAGGTGGTCTGATGTCCAGGCACGGCAAGGCATACGTAGACGCCAAGCAGCGATTTGACCGTTCGCGCGAGTACTCGCCTGCGGAGGCGATCGCGCTGGTCAAGCAACTGCGCAACGCGAAGTTCAACGAGTCGGTGGAGGTCCACGTTCGGACCGGGCTCAATGTCCGGCACGCCGACGAGCAGCTGCGCGGCACGATCGCGCTGCCGCACGGGCTCGGCAAGGAGGTCAAGATCGCCGTCTTCGCCCAGGGCGACAAGGCCCGAGAGGCCGAAGAGGCCGGCGCCGACGTGGTCGGTGGCGAAGATCTGGCGAAGCGGATCCAGGACGGCTTCGACGACTTCGACGTGGCGATCGCCACCCCGGACATGATGCCGGTCGTCGGCCGCCTGGGCAGGATCCTCGGCCCGGCCGGCAAGATGCCCAACCCGAAGGTGGGGACGGTCACCATGGACGTGGCCAAGGCGGTCAGCGAGGCCAAGGCCGGCAAGGTCGAATACCGGACGGACCGCACGGCGATCGTTCATCTGGTGATCGGCAAGAGCGACTTCGACGAACGCCTGCTGCTCGAGAACTACGCGGCGGTGATCGACGAGCTGATCCGGGCCAAGCCGTCGGCGGCCAAGGGGCGCTATATCCGGTCGGTGACGTTCGCGACAACGATGGGGCCGGGGATCAAGGTCGACCCGTCGCGGACGCGCGATATCGTCGAGGAGCCCGTAGCCGCCTAGAATCCGTCCGCTAATAAGGCGCCCCAGACCTCCGGCCGCCGTAGCGTAAGTCCGGAGCAGGCGGAAGTTGAACTCCCTCCCGGTACGCCGGGGGACTCGACGCCCGCCGACCGGCGGGCGTTCTCGTGATAGAGAGTAGTTATGAACAAGGACCAGAAATCAGCAGTCGTAGACGAGATCGCAGAACAGATCGGGGCCGCCGAGGCTGTGTTCGCGATCGACTACCGCGGCATCTCAGTGGATCAGGCCGCCGATCTGCGGATCAAGCTGCGCGAGGCCGACGCTCGCTTCAGGATCGTGAAGAACTCGCTCACCGAGCGCGCAGCCGACAAGGCCGGCGCAGAGGGGCTCAAGCCGATGCTCGTGGGGCCGACGGCGCTCACGCTCGTGCACGGCGACGCCGCGGTGGCGGCAAAGGCGCTGAGCGACACGGCCCGGCAACTAAATCTGCTCGAGTTCAAGGGCGGGCTTTTGAACGGCGCCCTGCTCAGCCCGGACGACGTTCGCTCGATCGCTCGTCTGCCGGCCCGCGATGTGCTCAATGCGCAGCTGGTGGGGACCGTGGCGGCGCCGCTGACGGGACTTGCTCGAGGACTGAATGCGCTGATCGCCGGTCTGGCGATCCAGCTGCAGGCGATGGCCGACCAGGGTCTCGTGTCGGGCGAGCCGCCGGCGGCCGAGCCCGGGCCCGGCGCCGCGGCAGAGCCAGAACGCGAGCCCCCGGGAGGGCCAGAGCCCGACCTCGCTGCAGAGCCCGAGCCCGAGCCCGAGCTGGCGTCCGAGCCAGAACCCGAGCCCGACCGTCCCGAACAGTCTGAAACCGAAGCAGGGTCGGACGCGCAACCGTCCGACGAGAAGGAGGAAGCATGACCACCACCCAGGAGTGGATCGATGAGCTCAAGACGATCTCCGTGCTCGAGCTCTCCGAGCGGATCAAGGCGCTCGAGGAGGCGTTCGGCGTCTCCGCCACCGCCGTGGCACCAGTTGCCGCGCCCGGCGCCCCCGGCGCGGCGACTGACGGCGCCGGTGAGGCGGCGGAGGAGCAGACCAGCTTCGACGTCATCCTGACCGCCGCGGGCGAGAAGAAGATCCAGGTGATCAAGGTCGTCCGTGCCGCGACCGGCCTCGGACTGAAGGAGGCCAAGGCGCTCGTGGACGAGGCCCCCAAGCCCGTCAAGGAGGGCATCGAGAAGGCCGAGGCTGACAAGCTCAAGGCCGACATCGAGGAGGCCGGGGGATCGGTCGAGCTCAAGTAGCCTCGCTCACCGGGTCGAGCTCGAGTAGTTCGCTGCGGCTCACGCCTTCGAGCTTTCTTCAGATGGTCTGAGCTTCGCATTCGATTGCGGTGCTGAGCTTGTCGCATGACCATCGATGCCCAGCTCCCGCACCGGTCGGCCGCCCAGCTCCGTGCCGCGGAGCGGCCGACAGCCGGCATCGAGCCCGGGCATGCTGCGATTTGCGCCGACACCTTCGAGCTGCTTGATCACCGAACCCGTGGCCGCTGCGTACGGCGGCCGATGGCCCGACCGGGCCGCTATCTGGAGGTAGAGCACGAGGAGGAGGCCCTTCTGATTCCGCTGGATCAACCGGTCATCCACATCGGGCGGGGTCTCGTGGCGGACCTCCGCCTCGAAGACCCGCACGTCTCGCGGCGCCACGCGATCGTCGCCCAGCGCGGCGACGGGGCCCGGGTGCTCGACGACCGCTCGCGCAACGGCACGTTTGTCAACGGCCGCGCGGTGACGGTCCATTACCTGACCGACGGCGATGTCCTGCGCATCGGGCGGGCGGTGTTTCGCTTCCGCGAGGTCGACATCGACCGCAACGTAGTGCCGCTGCTTCGTCGGTTCGGGCTGGCGGTGAGCTCGCGGCACTCCGACTTGACCGACAGCGCCGCCTGAGAAGCAGCCAGGCCTGACGCCGGTGCGCGGTTAGACTCTGGGGGGGAGGCTCGACGGGGCCCACGGCGTGAGAGGATCTCCTGGTCCGCCACTGTCGGCTCCAGCTGGGGTGCAACTTTGACAAGCAGCACGAACACCGGAACGCTCACGGCTCACGTTCCGACCGTGCTCCTGCGACACCTCGAGGTCGCGCCCGACGAGCAGGTGCGCAGCCTCGACGCGACGGTCATGTTCGCCGACGTCTCGGGCTTCACCCGCCTCTCCGAGCGTCTTGCCCGCTCGGGCAGGGAGGGCGCCGAGCGCCTGACGGAGGCGATCAACTCGTGCTTCACCGCGCTGCTGGCGGACGCGTATGAAAACGGCGCCTCGCTGATCAAGTTCGGCGGCGATGCCCTGCTGCTGTGGTTCGACGGCGAGGATCATGCCGCGCGGGCCTGCACGGCGGCGGTGGCGATGCGCCAGACCCTGCGCGACATTGTGCGCAACCGGACGGGGGCGGACAAGATCGTGCTGCGAATTTCGATCGGTATCCACAGCGGTACCTACGAGACGTTCCTGGTCGGCGGCTCGCACGTCGAGTACCTGATCGCCGGTCCCGCGGCCAGCACCGCGGTGACGATGGAGGCGGTCGCCCACAGCGGCCAGATCCTGGTTAGCAAGGCGACGGCGGAGCTCCTGCCGCCGAGGTGCCTCGGCTCGGTGCTGGGACCCGGGGTACTGCTCTCGCGGTCGCCGATGAGCGCTCCCCAGCAGCGGCGCAAGCTTCCCAGAGCCCCACTTGAGGTCGTCGCCCGCTGCCTGTCGACTGAGATGCGGGCACACCTGCTGGCGGCCCCGGCGGCACCGGAGCATCGGACGGCGACGGCCGCTTTTCTGCAGTTCGGCGGCTTCGATCGCCTGATCACCGAGCGCGGCGCGACCGTCGCAGCGCAGCGGCTCGACGAGCTCGTGCGCTATGTCCAAGAGGCCGCCGACCTCTATGAGGTCTGCTTTCTAGGCTCGGACGTCGCGGTCGACGGCGGCAAGCTGTTGCTCAGCGCGGGGGCGCCGCGCGCAGTCGGCGACGACGAGGAGCGGATGCTGCTGACGCTGCGCCATGTGATCGAGGCGGGGCCGGCGATCGCGATCCGAGCCGGGGTGAACCGCGGACACGTGTTCGCCGGCGAGGTGGGTCCTTTCTACCGGCGGACGTACACGGTCATGGGCGACGCGGTCAATCTCGCGGCACGCCTGAGCGCCAAGGCGCCCTTCGGCCAGATCTATGCCGCCTCCGGAGTGCTGGAGCACTCGGAGACCGAGTTCGCGACCGCGGCGATCGAGCCCTTCCACGTGAAGGGCAAGTTGCTGCCGGTGGAGGTCTGCGAGCTAGGCCCGATCCGGCGATCGCGTTCGCCCGGGTCAGTGCGCCGCCAGCTGCCGCTGATCGGCCGAAGCCGCGAGATGAAAGCGCTCATCCAGGCGCTCGCCGATGCCGGGGGCGGGAGCGGAAAGCTCGTTGAGATCGTGGGGGAGACCGGCAGCGGCAAGTCGCGCCTGCTGGCCGAAGCGCGCGCGCTCGCGGAGGAGATGCAGTTCATCCACACGACCTGCGAGGCCTACACGCGAGGCATTCCATACCTGGCCTGGCGAGACCCCATGCGGCAGCTGCTCGGCCTCACCTGGGAGGACCCACCGGAGGTCGTGCTTGCCCGCCTGCGCACCGAAATCGAATCCACGACTCCGGACCTTCTGCCCTGGCTGCCGCTGCTCGGCATTGTGTTCGACGCCGATGCTCCGGCCACCCGGGAGGTGGAGGAGCTGGCGCCGAGCGCGCGCGTCGGCCAGCTGCACAAGGTCGTGCTGCGGTTCCTGGCGCCAGCGCTGGCAGTCCCCACGCTCGTGCAGATCGAGCACACGCACCTGATGGACGAGGCGTCGGCGGCGCTGCTGCGCGCGCTCGCGGCTCGCCTGCGCTCAAGCTCGTGGATCGTGATCGCCACGCGGCGTGACGTGGATGAGGGCTTCGTCGCCTCGGGCTCCGAGGCCCTGAAGCTCGAGCTCGGCCCGCTCTCGCGCGCGGATTTGAGGGCGCTCGCGGAGACCACTCCCGAGTCCCACGTGGTCGCGCCGCATCTGCTCGAGTTCGCCGTGGAGCGCGCCGGAGGCAGCCCCGAGTTTCTGCTCGACCTGCTCGCAGCGGCCGCGGACGGCTCGGAATCGCTGCCGAAAAGCGTCGACGCGGCCGCGATGGCCCGGATCGACGCGCTGGCGCCCACCGACCGGACCCTGGTCCGCCGGGCCGCGGTGCTGGGAGTGAGCTTCCACCCACGCCGGCTGGCGGACGTGCTCGACCCAGACATGGCCAGGCCCGATGATCGGACCTGGACGCGGCTCGAGTCGGTGTTCGCACGCGACCCCGACGGGCACGTCCGCTTCAAGCGCCCCGCCCTACGTGAGGTCGCCTACGAGGGACTTCCGTTCCGTACCCGCCGGGCGCTTCATCGCGCGATCGCCGAGGGGCTGGAGCAGGGACTGGGCAGCGATGTCGACGCCGACCCCGCGATGCTCTCCTTGCACTTCATGCTCGCCGGGCAACACGACCCGGCGTACATGTACGCCCTGCTCGGCGCGGAGCGAGCCACCGAGCGCTTCTCGCACGCCGACGCGGCAACGCTCTACAGGCGCGCGATCGAGGCCGGACGCAATTCCAAGACGCCGGGCCAGCTGGCCGCGGCATGGGAGGGCCTCGGAGAGGCGCTCCGGTTCACCGGGCAGCCGCGCGCGGCGACCGCGGCGCTGACCGAAGCGCGGCGATGCTCGGAGAAGGATCCGCTCACGCAGGCGCGGCTGTTCTACCGGCATGCCCAGGTCGCGCAGCGAAGCGAACGTCTGACCGCCGCGGTGCGATGGGTCGGCCGCGGATTGCGCGCGCTGGAGGGGATCGAGTCACCGCAGGCCACGGCCCAGCGTGCCCGTCTGCATTCGGCTCTGGCCAACATCCGGCAGCGCCAGGGCCGCCCGGTGCAGGCCGCCGAGCTGTGCCGCCTGGCGATCGCGGAGGCCGAGCGCGTCGGGGAGCTGCACGCGCTCGCCCATGCCTCCTATGTGCTCGACGAGGCATTGTTCGAATCCGGCCAGGTGCGGCCGGGCGACGCGCCCAATTCGGTCCGCGCGCTCGAGATCTACGCCCGGCTGGGTGACCCCGAGCAGGAGCACAAGGTCCTCAACAACATGGGCGGCCTGGCGTACTTCGCCGGGAATTGGGAGACGGCCGCGGAGCTGTACCGTCGCGCCGCCGATCGTAGCGAGCGGGCCGGTAAGCCAGCCGACACGGCGTACTCGGACTGCAACATCGCGGAGATCCTGTCCGACCAGGGGCACCTCTCCGAGGCTGAGGCCCACCTGAAGCGCGCCCGGCGCGTGTGGAGCTCGACCGGCGACCGCCAAGGCGTGGGGTACGCCAACATCCTGCTCGGTCGGTTGGCCGTTCGCGACGGTCGTCACGAGGAAGGCCTAGCGCTCCTGCAAAGCGCCGAGCAGGAGCTGCGCAGGCTCCGCGTCGACGCAGACGCTGAGCTCGCGGCGGTGCTGGGCGCCGAAGCCGAGGCCCTGAGCGGCGATCCGAGGCGAGCCCTGAAACTGGCCGACGCGCTGCTGACCGAAGCGGATCGCTCCCAGGCGCTGCTGCACCGAGCGCGGGGGATGGCACTAGCGCGCCTGGGCCGGAGCGCCGAGGCCCGCGTGGCGCTCGAGAGCGCGATCGCGGCTGCTCGCGAGCATTCGAGCGAGTACGAGCTGGCGCTGGCCGCGGACCTGCTGGGCCGCCTCAAGCCGCTCGAGCCCGAGCTCGCGCGAGAACGGGACTCGATTCTGACGCGCCTGAAGATCGAATGGCTGCCCCAGCCGCAGCTGGCCACCGATGAGGCCGGGGCGGTGGCCCTGGCGGGCTGAGCACCGCCCCGACGCGGTCAGTGCATTCGGGGATCGCCTGGTTCCCCAGCCGGGATCGCGACCTTGACGGTGGTGGTAGGCGGGTTGGAGCGATCGTCGTCGATGATTGGCTGCATGCACGGGCCCGTCGATGGGCATGACGGCAGCAGGCCGACGTACTCGCCCGAGATGAGTTTGGCCTGGGTCCCCGCAGCGGTGGTGAACGGATAGGGTGCCGCAAAGCACACCTGGACCTGGTCGTCCAGATCACCGCCCGGCCCGAGGATCTCCTGATCCGCTGGCGTGTCGGCCTTCATCGTTGCGATCTTGGAGCGGGTCGTGTCGCTCACGAAGAAGTTGATCCAATCGGGGCCGGCCGCCACATATGAGACGCCGGCGCACTGCCCACCAGCTCCGGGATCGGAGCCTGTATCGAGCGAGAGGGTCTGGACTCCGTCGCCCGGGCCATTCGATGTGATCGACGCGGCGGTTGTGGGGTTGCTGGCGTTGGTCGTACACGACAGGTTCTGCTGACAGCTAGTTGCCGCCTGATCAATGTTGAACAAGTTGGATGTCGCTCCCGTCAGCCCCGCGCTCGAGGCGACCAGCGTATAGCCGACCCCAGGCTTGTCGATCGAGAGGTCCTTGAAGGTGGCTATGCCGTTGACCGCGTTCACCGTCGTCGTTCCGCTGAGCTTCCCTCCCGGGCCGGCGTTGGTGCCGATCGCGAGCGTGACCTGCGCGCTCGAGGTAGTGACGACGTGGTTGTTGGCGTCCTCGACCTGCACGGTCACGGGCGATCCCGAGGTGTCGTCATCCGATCCGGTGATGGGCTGCCCGACGACCGCGTTATGTGGCTGGGTGCCGAATACCAGCTTGCACGCGCCGTCGAGTGCGGTGCGCAGCTGGCTGTGGACCAGATCGGGGATGAGGAAGTCGCCGTCGAAATTCCCCCCCTGCCTCGCCAGCGCGAGCCATACGAACCTCGAGCCCTGTTGGCAGGCCGGCGTCTGGACCTGCATCGACACCGTCACCGAGGCGTGCGGCGCTAGTCCGAGGTTGCGCAACTGGACGCACGGCAGAGGGAAGTTCACGATTCCGCAGTTGCTGGACAGCGTCGCGGTCCCTGCCGATGCAGTCGCACTCACGACCTTGAATGGCGGCGCGTGCAAAGCCACGAACGGTGCGAACAGGTCCGCCGAGCCAAGCGTGCGGCTGTGGCTCTGGTTGGTGAGCGTCGCCGTGATCGACACCGTCTGTCCGGATCCGACCGCGGTCGCCGGGCCGGGCGAGATCACCAGCGAGTACGAGCCATGGTCAAGCCCCTGGCCAGAGGCCGATCCCGGCTGGGCCGCGCCGGCGGTCGACGCGCCAGCCAATGACACAAGCACAACCAGAACGACGAACCATCCAATCCGCTGACCAAAACGGTGCATCACAACCCCGATTCCATTCGCTCAGACGCGCCCACGCCAATGCGTAGCGCCCCCATCGCGGGAAACGGTACAGGATCTTGGGGCTTTCCTAAAGGGCGTTCTGGCCGTCCGCGGCAGGTCCTCGAATGAGCGTCACGTTGCGCAAGCTTGCTAGCCGGCCCATTTCCCCCTACACTGCGCGAGTCAGCCAATAGTCGCAGCCGCCCGAACCATGCGGCACCGCGCCACATACGCGGTCGTCGAGGGCGGGGTCCGTGAGAGCTGGACGGTCCTGCACAGGGCACCCCTGCCGTGTGCTATCTTTGCTGGTCGCGCTCGTATGAGCTTTTAGCTCGTGCCGCGCTCAGCTCTCTCCCTCTCGACCGCCCCGAGGAGTCGCCGTCTTGGCAACCGCTCATGCCCCCCGGACGCGCCGCAGCTTCGCGCGCCTGAACAAGGTCCTTGAAGTCCCCAACCTGATCGATATCCAGCGCAAGTCCTTCGCTTGGCTGACCGACCCCAGTGGCGGCGGCCTGCGCGAGACGATCGACGACATCTCGCCGATCGAGGACTACACCGGCAACCTCGCCGTCCAGTTCGGCGATTTCACGTTCGACGAGCCCGTGGCGAGCCTCGAACAGTGCCGTGAGAAGGACTTGACGTACGCCCGCCCGTTGACCGTCACGGTTGCGTTCATCAACCGCGAGACCGGGGAGATCCGGGAGCAGTCGGTGTTCATGGGCGACTTCCCGTGGATGACCGAGCGCGGCACATTCATCATCAACGGCACCGAGCGCGTGGTCGTCACGCAGCTGGTTCGTTCGCCGGGCGCCTACGTGATGGAGCCCAAGGACCGCGAGAAGCAGGTCTTCATCGCCAACCTGATGCCGGCGCGCGGCTCATGGCTGGAGCTCGAGATCGACAAGAAGGGTCGCGTCTACGTCCGTATCGACCGCAAGCGCAAGCTCCCGGTCACGGTCTTGCTGCGGGCGATGGGCTATGCCTCAGACGAGGAGATCCTCAACCTGTTCGACTCGAGCCTCTACATCCGCAACACCGTCGACGCCGACACGGATGTGACGCGCTCGGAAGAGGGGGCCCTGATCGAGCTGTTCAAGAAGCAGCGCCCCGGGGAGCCGCCGTCGATCGACGCGGCCCGCTCGCTGCTCAACCAGCTGTTCTTCGATCCCAAGCGCTACGACCTGACGCGGGTTGGCCGCTACAAGCTCAACTCGCGGCTGGGGCTGGACATCGATCTCGACACCCGCGTCCTGACCCACGACGACATCATCGCGCTGGTCCGCGAGCTGGTGTCGCTGCCGCGGCTGCTGGGGATGCCCGAGGAGCCCGCGGACGACGCCAAGACCGACTACGCGGCCGAGGCCGCGGCGCTGCCGCGCGAGCCGATCCTCGATCACCTCGACGAGTACGAGCACTTCGGCAACCGCCGCCTGCGCACCGTCGGTGAGCTGATCCAGGAGGCGTTCCGGATCGGGCTCTACCGGATGGAGCGGGTCGTGCGCGAGCGGCTCACGACCGAGGATGCCGACACGATCACCCCGCAGACGATCGTCAACATCCGCCCGGTGGTGGCGGCGCTGAAGGAGTTCTTCGGCTCCAGCCAGCTGTCGCAGTTCATGGATCAGACGAACTCGCTCGCCGGTCTGCGGCACCGCAGAAGGCTCTCCGCCCTCGGCGCCGGCGGACTGACCAGAGAGCGCGCCCCGATCGAGGTGCGCGACGTGCACCCCACCCACTATGGGCGCATGTGCCCGATCGAGACCCCGGAAGGGCCGAACATCGGTCTGATCGGCTCGCTGTCCTCCTACGCGGAGATCTCAGAGCACGGTTTCGTCACCACCCCGTACCGAGTCGTCAAGGACGGCAAGGTCACCGACGAGATCGTGCGGATCGATGCCACCCAGGAGGAGGAGCGGATCATCGCTCAGGCGAACACCCCGGTCGACGACAGGGGCCGCCTGACTGGCGAGGAGATCGTGTGTCGCACCCAGGCCGGTCAGTACGTGACGGTGGCGGCCGACGAGGTCGACCTGATCGACGTCTCGCCCGAGCAGATCTGGTCGGTGACGACCGCGATGATCCCGTTCCTCGAGCACGACGACGCCAACCGGGCGCTGATGGGCTCCAACATGCAGGCCCAGGCGGTGCCGCTGCTGGTCACCGACGCGCCGCTGGTCGGCACCGGGATGGAGCGCCGGGCGGCGATCGACACCGGCGACGTGACCATCGCCCGGGCGCCCGGAACCGTCTCCTACGTCGACGCCGAGCAGGTGGTCGTCGAGGGCAAGGACGGCGCCCAGGAGGAGTACGACCTGCAGAAGTTCATGCGTTCCAACCAGGGCACGCTGATCCACCAGAAGCCGATCGTCGACGTAGGCAGCACCGTAAAGGCGGGCGACGTGCTCGCCGACGGCTCCGCGACCGACATGGGCGAGATGGCCCTGGGCAAGAACCTGCTGGTGGCCTTCATGTCCTGGGAGGGCTACAACTTCGAGGACGCGATCATCCTGAGCAAGCGGCTGGTCGCCGACGACGAGCTGACCTCGATCCACATCGAGGAGTACGAGGTCGACGCCCGGACGACCAAGCTCGGCGACGAGGAGATCACCCGCGACATCCCCAACCGCTCCGAGGAGTCGCTGCGAAACCTCGACGATCGCGGCATCGTCCGGATCGGCGCCGAGGTTGCCTCAGGTGACCTGCTGGTGGGCAAGGTCACGCCCAAGGGCGAGACCGAGCTGACCGCCGAGGAGAAGCTGATCCGCGCGATCTTCAAGGAGAAGGCCCGCGAGGTGCGCGACACCTCGTTGAAGGTCCCCCACGGCGAGGGCGGCGTGGTGATCGACGTCAAGACCTTCAGCCGCGACGAGGGCGACGACCTGCCGCCCGGGGTCAACGACCTCGTGCGCGTGTTCGTGGCCAAGAAGCGCAAGATCGCCGAGGGTGACAAGCTCGCCGGCCGCCACGGCAACAAGGGCGTGATCTCCAAGATCGTCGACGTCCAGGACATGCCGTTCCTCGAGGACGGCACTCCGGTCGACGTGATCCTCAACCCGCTCGGCGTGCCCAGCCGGATGAACGTAGGTCAGATCCTCGAGACCCATCTGGGCTGGGTCGCCGCCAACGGCTGGTATGACGATGGCACCGACGCCCGCAGGCACGCCGGCAACGGTGGCTCCGCCGCCAACGGGGCGAGCAAGGTCTACGTCTCGACGCCCGTGTTCGACGGCGCCACCGTCGTCGACGTGGACACCGCGCTGGTCAAGTGGCAGGACGAGCACAAGGGCTCGATCAAGATGGACGTCGACAAGTCCCGGCGCGAGGGTGAGCGGGCATCCGGCAAGACCACGCTGTTCAACGGCCGCAGCGGCGAGCCGTTCGAGGAGCAGGTCACCGTCGGTTACATGTACATCCTCAAGCTGCTGCACCTCGTCGACGACAAGATCCACGCCCGTTCCACCGGTCCCTACTCGCTGGTCACCCAGCAGCCGCTGGGCGGCAAGGCCCAGTTCGGCGGTCAGCGCTTCGGCGAGATGGAGGTCTGGGCGCTCGAGGCATACGGCGCCGCCTACACGCTGCAGGAGATGCTGACGATCAAGTCCGACGACACCGTCGGGCGGGTCAAGGCCTACGAGGCGATCGTCAAGGGCGAGAACATCGCCGAGCCGTCGATCCCCGAGTCGTTCAAGGTCCTGCTCAAGGAGATGCAGTCGCTGGCGCTCGACGTCAACGTGGTCTCCGAGGAGGGCGAGCGCGCCGAGATGCGCGAGGAGGACGACGACCTCCTGCGCGCAGCCGAGGAGCTGGGCATCGACCTGTCAGGCGTCCGCGCCGCAGACGGAGCCCCGGCAGCGGATGAGGCGACGGAGCACGAGGGCGAAACGGTCGAGGCCTCCGAGGAGGAGACCGAGACTGAGGATCCCGACCTCGAGCCGGGCGAGGAGCTGGTCGAGGAGGACTTCGAAGCCGACGGAGACGACCCGATGCTCGACACGGAGATTGCCCCAGGGGAAGCCGGAGGGGTCTTGGAGGAGGACGAAGCGTAAGGGCGGTGCTGGCTTTCCGTCTCCCGCCTCCCGGCTTCACCGAGGAGGCCGGAGACGAAAACCAGCCCCACCCATCCGATCGCCCTAGTTTTTTCAACGCAAGGAAACACATTGATCGACATCAACAATTTCGACGCAATAGAGATCGGGCTCGCTTCGTCAAAGCAGATCCGGAGCTGGAGCTCGGGCGAGGTCACCAAGCCGGAGACCATCAACTACAGGACGCTGAAGCCCGAGAAGGACGGGCTCTTCTGCGAGCGCATCTTTGGCCCCACTAAGGACTGGGAGTGCTACTGCGGCAAGTACAAGCGCGTCCGCTACAAGGGCATCGTCTGCGAGCGCTGCGGCGTCGAGGTCACGCGCTCCAAGGTTCGCCGTGAGCGCATGGGCCACATCGACCTGGCCGCGCCGGTCTCGCACATCTGGTTCTTCAAGGGCGTCCCCAGCCGGATCGGATACCTGCTCGACATGGCCCCCAAGGAGCTCGAGAAGGTCCTGTACTTCGCCGCCTCGATGGTTACCTGGGTCGACGAGGAGGCCCGCGACCGCGACGTGGAGTCACTCGAGAGCGAGGTCAACAAGGTCCTTGACTCCTACGCGGCCGAAAAGGAAGAGCGGGTGCTCGAGCTCAGGGAGTCGCTGGCGCGCCGGGAGGAGTACCTGAACTCCGCCAAGACCGCGCGCGACTTCTCAGACGAGGATCACTTGTGGGCCGAGACGCTTGACGTCAACGTCGCCAAGCTGTCTGACGAAGAGCGCGACAAGATGCTCAAGGAGCTGCGCAAGAGCTTCGGAGCCGACATCGACGACACCGAGGCCTACATCGAGGACGCGGCCGAGCGCATGCGTCAGGTGTGGGAGCTGTTCAAGACGATGAAGGCCAAGGACGTGATCAACGACGAGACCACGTTCCGTGAGCTGCGGGACCGCTTCGGCTCGCCATACGGCTTTGGCGAGTACTTCCGCGGCGGGATGGGCGCCGAGGCCGTACGTGACCTGCTCCAGCAGGTCGACCTCGACGCCGAGTCCGCCGACCTGCAGGAGCAGGTCAAGACCGCCAAGGGTCAGAAGCAGGCCCGCGCGGTCAAGCGCCTGAAGGTGGTCTCGGCCTTCCTGTCGTCGGGCAACAAGCCCGAGATGATGGTGCTCGAGGCGGTGCCGGTGATCCCGCCGGAGCTGCGACCGATGGTCCAGCTCGACGGTGGCCGGTTCGCGACCTCGGATCTCAACGACCTCTACCGCCGGGTGATCAACCGCAACAACCGCCTCAAGCGGCTGCTCGACCTCGGCGCCCCCGAGATCATCGTCAACAACGAGAAGCGGATGCTGCAGGAGTCAGTCGATGCGCTGTTCGACAACGGCCGTCGCGGACGTCCGGTCACCGGTCCGGGCAACCGCCCGCTGAAGTCACTCAGTGACATGCTCAAGGGCAAGCAGGGCCGCTTCCGCCAGAACCTGCTCGGCAAGCGGGTCGACTACTCGGGCCGGTCAGTGATCGTGTCGGGTCCGTCACTGCGCCTGCACCAGTGCGGGCTGCCCAAGCTGATGGCGCTCGAGCTGTTCAAGCCGTTCATCATGGCCCGCCTCGTCGAGCGCAAGTCGGCGCAGAACATCAAGGCCGCCAAGAAGATGGTCGACTCGATGATCCCGGAGGTGTGGGACGTGCTCGAGGAGGTCATCCACGAGCATCCCGTGCTGCTCAACCGGGCGCCGACGCTGCACCGCCTGGGCATCCAGGCGTTCGAGCCGGTGCTGGTCGAGGGCAAGGCGATCCAGGTCCATCCGCTCGTCTGCCACGCGTTCAACGCCGACTTCGACGGCGACCAGATGGCGGTGCATTTGCCGCTGTCCGCCGAGGCCCAGGCCGAGGCCCGGATCCTGATGCTGTCGGCCAACAACATCCTCTCGCCTGCCCACGGCGCGCCGCTGGCGACGCCGGCGCAGGACATGGTGCTCGGCGCCTACTACCTGACCTACGGGCCGGACGCCGCCGAGCTCGAGCAGCTCGATCCCGCCACGCAGGAGCCGAGGCCGCACGTGTTCCGCACCGCACAGGAGGCGGAGTGGTCCTATGAGCACCGCGTGGTCAAGCTGCACGACCTGGCCGAGTACCGCCCGCTGGGACGGGAGGGCGGCCACGTGCTGACCACGGTCGGGCGGATCATCTACAACGACAAGATCGAGCGGGCGCTCGAGGAGGCGCTGGGCGAGCAGTTCGATCCCAGCTCCTATGAGTTCATCAACCGCTCGATGAAGAAGAAGGACACCACCAAGCTGGTCGACGACCTCGTCCAGCGCTACGGTGCGCCGTCGATCTCGCAGGTGCTCGACGCGTTCAAGGACGTGGGCTTTCAGTACGCCACCCGCGCCGGCGTGACGATCTCCAAGAACGACGTCCAGACACCCACCAGCAAGGCCGAGATCCTCGCCAAGTACGAGGCCGAGCTGACCACGATCGAGGGCCAGTACGAGGATGGCGAGATCACCCAGGAGGAGCGTCACGAGGCGGTCACCAGCCTCTGGGATCGGGCCACCAACGAGGTGGGCGACGTGCTCTACGGCCATCTCGACGAGATGAACCCCATCTTCATGATGGCCAACTCGGGAGCCCGCGGCTCGTTCTCGCAGATCCGCCAGCTCGCCGGGATGCGCGGGCTGATGGCCAACCCGAAGGGGGAGATCATCGAGCGCCCGATCAAGGCCAACTTCATGGAGGGCCTGACCGTGCTCGAGTACTTCATCTCCACCCACGGCGCCCGCAAGGGCCTCGCCGACACCGCGCTGCGCACGGCGGACTCGGGTTATCTGACCCGCCGGCTGGTCGACGTCTCACAGGACGTGATCATCCGCGGCGAGGACTGCGGCACCGAGGAGTTCATCGAGAGCCCAGTGTTCGCGCTCGAGCTCGATCCGGAGACGCGCCGGCCGCGGCCCACGGGCGAGGTCAACACCGACCTGATCGGCCGGATCGCGGCCCAGGACCTGAAGACCAAGCGCGGCCGGGTGATCGTCGAGAAGGGCCAGCAGATCGATCGTGCTGAGCTTGCCGATCTGGTCGAGGCCTGGCGCGACGACTCCGAGAAGGGCAACGTGATCACCGTCCCGGTCCGGTCGGTGCTCAAGTGCGAGGCGCCCACCGGCGTCTGCCAGGCCTGCTACGGCCGCTCGATGGCCACCGGCAGCCTGGCGCAGATCGGCGACGCGGTGGGGATCATCGCCGCCCAGTCGATCGGCGAGCCGGGAACGCAGCTCACAATGCGTACGTTCCACACCGGGGGCGTCGCCGGCGCTGACATCACCCACGGGCTCCCGCGCGTCGTCGAGCTGTTTGAAGCGCGCAAGCCAAAGGGCCTGGCCAAGATCTCCGAGGTCGGGGGCAGGGTCTCGATCGAGGACTCCGACAAGGCGGTCACGGTCGTGATCACCGACGACGGCGGCGAGGAGCACCGCTCCACATTCCCGCGCCGGACGCTTCTGTACGTCGAGGCGGGTCAGAAGATCGAGCCGGGCACGCAGCTCAACGAGGGCTCGCTGTACCCCCACGAGCTGCTGGCCATCCGCGGCCGGACCGAGACCGAGCTGTACCTCGTGCGCGAGGTCCAGGAGGTCTACAAGTCCCAGGGCGTGGACATCAACGACAAGCACATCGAGCTGATCGTGCGCCAGATGATGAAGAAGGTCCGCGTCGATCAGAAGGGCGACACTGACCTGCTTCCGGGCCAGTTCGTCGATCGCAACGAGTACGGCCGCATCAACCGGGAAGTGATCGAAGCCGGCGGCGAGCCCGCTCAGGCCGAGGAGATCATCCTGGGGATCACCAAGGCGTCGCTCAACACTGATTCGTTCCTGTCGGCCGCCTCCTTCCAGGAGACGACCAAGGTGCTGACCGACGCGGCGCTCGAAGGCAAGATCGACCGCCTGAACGGGCTCAAGGAGAACGTGATCATCGGCAAGCTGATCCCCGCGGCCACGGGACTGAAGCGTTACCGGCGGATCGAGATCGAGCCGTCGGAGCCGCTGCCGCGTGGAATCGACGAGGTCGGCCTGCTCGATCACGACGATCTCGCGGCCGAGCTCGGGCTGACCGACGGCGAGGCGCTGAGCGGCTTCGGCGGCGGCCTCGAGCCAGACCTGTCAGACCTCGAGAACCTCGGCAACGGCGGGTCGACGCTGGGATTCGCCGAGGAGCTGGCAGACCTCGAAATTCCCGGTCACGAGGGAGGAGACGACTCCGAGGACTAGCACCATCAACAAGCGTCGCTCACCCTAGCTGGCCGGGGTGAGCGATGCGGTAAATTCGGAGTCTCAGATGGAGCGCAGGCCAGCCGCGGATGGCACTGCGTAGCCGTCAGGGGACTGCGCCCCCACTCCCCTGACTGTCCGGGAGCTCGGAGGGATCCGAGTCTCCCGGACGCGTGCCGGTGCTGGCCCGTATAGCTAGCTGGCTAGCTAGTGCAACGGCCCGGCACTGTCGGCCGGGGATCTCGACATGGCCTCGGGCGGTGTGGTCGCGCTCCCGGCGAGCTTCGACGGTCGCTCCCAACAGCCGCTGCTGCTCGCCGGCGGCAAGCCGGGCGACTGTTTCTCCTGCGGCGCAACGCGCTCGGTGGGTTCGAGCAGGGGCCGGCACCCACTGCGTGCCCGTCAGGCGGCAACAAGGTCGCCGGGGAGTACAACACCCGCGGCTCGATCTGGTCCTCCAGCGCGATCTGGCCCCACGACGGGGACTGGGTGTACGTCCCGACGCAGTCGACGAAACCCCGGCCGGCGAGCTCGGAGGGCCCGCTTAAGTTCTACCGTGGTCACGCCGGGGCGTTCAGGCTGGTGGGGAAGACTGCCCCGACGATCCTCGGCAAAGGATCCTCGAATCCAATCGTCACCTCGATCGGCAACCGCTCCCACAGCGCGATGGTCGGATCGTGAGCAAACGCTACATCCCGAAGTCCACCGCTTCGGCGACGATCGCCTATCTCCGCGTCTACCAAGCCGTCCGTTGACGCAGCGCAGCCGCCAATCCTGTTAGCCGGATCTTCGGTGCGCGACCTTGAGGGGCGGATCGAATCCAGCCTCCTCCGACGGAACTCCAGGATCGGACGCGACCACCGCCAAGCGCGGGGCCGCCGGTCTCTGGTCGGCGACAACCCGGAGATCGGAGCCCCGGGGGACGACTCCGCCCGCTCCACGCGAGCCATTCAGGCGAGCGACCGCGCCGAGCCGTGAATACAGCGGGAACCGGTCTGCGATGGCTGCTGTCCGCTCGGCGAGCTCTGCCCGGCGCTCCTCGAATCCGTCGGCGATGAGGGTCTCGGCGATGATCAGACCCACGTCAACGAAGTCTTGCACTTGCAGGCCCCGGGTCGCGAGCGCGGGCGTCCCGATCCGCAGGCCACTGGTAATAGCGGGCGGCCGTGGGTCAAACGGAACCGCGTTGTGGCTGACCGTGATGCCAACCGCGTCAAGCCGCTTTTCTGCGTCTAGGCCGTTCACCGGAGATTCCCGCAGATCACACATCACCAGGTGAACGTCCGTCCCGCCGGTCAACACGCCGACGCCGTCGCCGGCCGCCATCAGCTCGCCGGCAATCGCCCTCGCTCCGACGAGCGTGCGCTCCTGGCGCTCTCGGAAAGCCTCGGATGCCGCGATTCGCAAGGCCACCGCCTTACCTGCGATCACGTGCTGCAGTGGGCCACTCTGCTGTCCGGGGTACACCGCCGCATCAATCCTCTTCGCGAGCGGCTCGGTACAAAGGATCATGCCGCCGCGAGGCCCCCCGAGCGTTTTATGAATCGTCGTCGTAACAACATCGGCATAAGGCACCGGGTTCGGATACAGACCGGCGGCCGCCAGTCCTGCAAAGTGCGCCATGTCGACAAGCAGACACGCGCCCACCTCGTCCGCGATCGCGCGAAACCGCGCTAGATCAAGGACTCGCGGATAAGCCGACCAACCCGCCACGATCAACCGTGGGCGGCGCGCGAGCGCGACCCGTTCGACCTCTTCCATGTCGATGAGACTCGTCCGGCGATCCACGTGATACGTGGCCACGTCGTACAAACGACCCGAGACGTTGCTCGGCGCTCCGTGCGTGATGTGCCCGCCGTGCTCCACTTCAAACGACAGGATCGTCTCGCCAGGCTCGAGCAGAGCGTGATATACGGCGGTGTTCGCACTCGTGCCCGAATGCGGCTGTACGTTCGCATGTTCCGCGCCGAACAGCCGGCAGGCGCGGTCGATCGCCAGCTGTTCGGCGACGTCGATCTCCTCACAGCCGGGGTAGTCGCGTCCGCTCGGATAACCGACTGCGTACTTGTTCGTCAGTACCGACCCCTGACACTCGAGGACCGCCATGGGAACAAAATTCTCAGAAGCGATCATCTCCAATGTCCTCTGCTGACGTTCCAACTCCAGCCCCAGCACGTCGGCGATCTCAGGATCGATCTCCGACAGCGGCCGGTCGAAGAAGTCGACAGGCAGATCAGCGCTCATCGACGCCCCAGCGCCCGGCCGAGCGCGATCGCGTACGCGAACCCCGACAGCGCGAACATGACGCCCGTGGCCGCCAGCCAGCGTCCGAGGTAGACGTCTCCACGCGGGGTGAGGTTGAGGATCTCCGGAGCGAACACAAGCGCCAGCAAGCCGCTAAGCAGTGCGGGCACCCGGATGAACGGCACGGCGCTGACCGGGGCCCGGGCAGCGCGGGCCCGCCCACGCTCCCCCCCGAGCGCGACCCAGTCGAGCAACGTGTAGAGCGGCACCAGCACCAGATCGTGTCCAATCAGCAGGATCAGGAACCAGGCGAGTATGTGTCGGGCGCCCAGCCCGACCCACGACAGAGCCGCGTAGCCCGCGAGCGCGAAGCTGGCGAGCAGCGCGAGCAGGTGCAATGGGCTCCCGCCGTAAACCCGCGTGAACGATGCCATCCTCATGCCCGGGTGAACCTCATACGCTTGACCCATTTCGTACAGTGAACGCCGGGCACCGCCGGCGCGATGACTCGCGCCGGGTATCCATGGTCGAGTGACAGCCTGACACCGTTCACACGCAACGCCAGCAGCGAGCGCTCGTCGGCTACCTGCTCGGGCCCGAGCGTCGTCTGATTGAACGGGCTGCCATTGCGTGCCAGCGAGACACTTTGCACGATCGCCGGCCCTCTCACTCCAGCCAGTGTCGCCAGGTCACGCAAGCGCACGCCGCTCCACCGCTGCATCGTCGACCATCCCTGGACGCACGCGATCGGTAGGTCGTAGGTGTGCTGCGGCAGCGCTTCCAAATCGTCCAGCGAGAGGCTGACCGCGCGCGCCCCCATCAGAGACAGCCGCCAGCTGTCGTTTACGTCACTGGCGTAGACCCCGGCCTGCGTTGCTGAAGAGTTGACGGGGAAGCCGTTTGGGCCTGGGCCCGTGCGTCGCGGCGCCATGAAAGCAAGCGACCTAAAAACGCCACCGATTGATTCACCCGCTCCCTGCATCATAAGCAGCGCGGAGGCCGCGCCGACTGTGCCCAGCAACGCCCGCCGGGAAAAGGTGGTCGGCAAGGGGGAGGGGGACGCGAGCGGCCGGGGGGCCCCCGAGGCTGCCGTCACCGTGGGCAGGGAGACGGCCGGCTGGACGACGGGCCGGGTTGAGAGCGCACGCTCGCCCGCGGGTGCTGTCGCGATCACCTCGCGACGCGACGCCAGCCCTTGGCGCATGGTCGGCAGCTTCAGCGCCGCGTGCATGGTGAACGCCGCGATGAACACCCACGCTCCGTAGTAGTGGGCTGCGGGGAAGTAGAAGCCGAGCGGAAACCACCGCTGGATGTCGAGGATCCCGGTGACGAACTCGAAGGCGGCGCTCCCGACAAGGAGCATCAGTGACAGTCGCTCAAGCGCGTGGGCGGGGCTGCGCACAGGTGGCCACTCGAACAGCCGCGGGGTCACGGACCACAGCTTCGCTGCCAGCACGGGCGCGAGCGCGAGGCCGACCGAGACATGCACGCCCTGAGTGAACGCGTACAGCCACGCGGGCCGGGTCGGCCATGCGAACAGGTCCAGACCGAGCCGACCGACGCCCGCGCCGACCGCGTTGTTGCCCAGGTGCGGCTGGTAGGCGATGTACGAGAGCAGGCCCGTGACGGCGACGATAGGAATGCCGATCAGCAGCACGAGCCCGAGCACCGATGTCAGCCACCGGCCGCGCAGCGGGCTGCGCCAGAATTCCTCGCGGAACGGACCGCGGGGTGCCGCGCGAGGGGTGGGCTTTACGTTGTCCCGGTGGCGTTTGCCCGTCACGGGCGCGTTGCCCGCGCGCCTGACGGGGAAGCGCGATCGTGCGCTTGAGCCGAGGCTGATCGGACCGCGATCCCGTCGGCCGCTCAGCAAAGCGCCACCTCGGCTCCGGCCGCGACGCGCAGCCGGATCGCCCGCGGCATCGAGAAGTCGCGGAACACTCGCGCGTTCTGGCCGATCACGCTGCCTGCCAGCCGGGAGCCGACGTGCATGACGGTCGCACCTGGGGCGACGATCGAACCTTCGATCTCTGCCCCCTCGACGCGGGCGTAGGCACCCACCGACGTGTACGGTCCGATGTACGCATCGGCGATGCGCGCTTCTGCTCCGATCACGGCAGGGCCCACGATCATGCTCGTCCGGATCGACGCGCTTTCGTGAATCCGGACCCGGCCTTCGATCCGATTGCCGTGGTTGTGGTTGCGCTGTGGATCGCTTTCCAGCCGGTCGAGTGCGATGCGGTTCAGCCCCAAGAGCTCGGATGGGCTGCCGGCATAGCGATGCCAGGCATTGGCGAGCCGCACGTGCAGGGTCCCGCCGGCGGCGCCGATTTGCTCGGCGACCGCGGTCCAGTCAAGCTCCCCGCCGGCCGTGCGGGCGGCGCTCGCCACTCTCGTCAGCGCTCCGGGCCCGAATAACGCCACGCCGGCCACGCCCAGGGGGGCGCGCTCCGGGTCGAGGTCTGCGCTGTGCAGCATCACCTGCTTCGACGCGCTCAGATATCCGTCGGCAGCAGGGCCCTGATGGACGATCGAGACGACGTCCGGCGAGTCTGGCCCCAGCTGCTGGAGGAATGGCGCAAGCGGCTCTGCGAGGAGGCCGTTGGCCACATGGGCGATGCAGGGCGACGGGCCGATGATCGGGGCAGCGACCCCGAGCCCCCCCGGAAGGTCGAGCGGAGCTGGCTGCTCTACATAATGCAGCTTCAGCTGGCTTCGCGGCTCGCGTCCCGCGAGGCACTGCCGAACGTCGTCGCCGAGCTCGATCGAGCTGACCACGACGACCTCGTCGACACCAGCGGCCTCGAGCACGTCCAGAACGTGGTGCGCGATCGGTGCATTGGCGACAGGCTGCAAGGCCCCGAACGTGTGCGGCACCCCGGGCTGGCCGCCGGGATCTTCAACGACAACGACACCGCATGTGTCCATGCCAGACCAACGGATGGGGCGAGCCTCTGCTCGCGCGATCCAGATCGTCTGATATGGAGGTGCGTTTGTCGAGCCGCAGCGTTGTTGGGCTGGTTGTCCGCGGGGTAGGGGGGCTCGGCTGAGGGGGCGGCGGTCCTGGCGGGTGCGCGACGCGCGGTCAGGCTGATATGCGCGGGTTGGGTACCGCAGGACCGGGTTTCGTCGTGAGAGCCCGCTGTCTAGCATCGAGCGTGGCCGCTGGGGCGGTTGCTCATAACGATCTCGCGGATGCTCTCGCGCGTGGTGGCCAGGCGCGTTCCGCCGCCTCCTCAGCCGAGGGTTGTGGGTGGGGTGGTGCACGGGTTGGGTCAGGTGGTGGGGTGCTGGTTGGTGTCGGTGTTGACGATCGCCCAGCAGAACCCGACGAGGTGTCGGGCGACGGCGGCCGCGACGAGCGTTTTGCGCTTGCTGCGCTGGCTGTCGAGCCGCCGCCAGATGTGGTGCAGGCGTTGCTGTGCTTTCCAGGCGGTCGCGATCACGGCGGTGGGCTGGTCTTGTTGGCGGGTCTTGAGCGGCGGGCCGATTCTTGGCGGCCGGCGGTAGTGCCAGGCGGCTTCGACCAGGAGCCGGCGGGCGTGACCGGAGCCCGACTTGGTGATCGCGCCTTGGCGGCGCGACTGGCCGGAGCTCTTCTCCGAGGGCACCAGCCCGACGTAGCTCATCAGCTGCTTTGGGTGCTCGAACCGTCCGAAGTCTTGAATCTCGGCGCACAGTCCGACTGCGGTCAGCGTGTCGATCCCGCGCAGGCACCGCAGCTTGGCGATGTCCCGCGCCCAGGGCGATGTCGGGACGAGCTCTGCGATCGCCGCTTCGAGCGTGTCGCGGCGGATCGCAAGCGCATCGATCGCGCCGAGATAGTCAAGGAACGTCGTCTGGGCGCCGCGCTCGGCCAGCTGGACCTTCGAGAGCCATTGGCGGTGGCGCCAGGTCCAGTTATCGCCGGTGCCGTCGTAGCGGACGTCGTGGCGCAGCAGGAGCTTCCCAAGCCGGTGCCGGGCGCGCATCAAGTCGCCGCGGATGTCCTCGCGCGCGCGAACCAGGTCGCGCAGCGCCTCCTCCTCGCTGCTGGGAACACGGACTGGGTGCAGAGCGCTGATCATCAAAAGGCGCACCAGTCGCTCGGCGTCGCGCTGGTCGGTCTTGACCTTGTCCTGCGCGGGGCGCTCGATCTTTCCCGGGGCCGCGATTACGCAGTCGACCCCGGCCGCCAGCAGCGCGCGGGCGAGCCCGAACCCAGTCGGGCCGGCCTCGTATGCGACGCGCGTAGGACCGCGCAGCGCGGCGCAGAACCGCACCACCTCGCTCGTGTCCCCTAAAAGACGCTGCACGATCATCTCCCCGGACTCGGCGTCGACCACACACGCCACCACCGTCGCGGCGTGCACGTCCAAGCCGACCCAGGTGCGAACCTTGGTCATGGTCGGTTCCTCCTATGCGGTTGTGGGGCCGCCGCGCAGGTTCCAGCTGCGCGGCTACAAATCTCCCCCACGATCGCGTGGGGGACCGGCCAGCTTCTACCAGGCCGGCCGGACGTCAGCCTCCATATGGTCCCGGTGTTGAAATGAGCTCGCCTTGCGCGGGCGGCGGCTCGCGTTAGGGTCGAAAGCCGGACCGGGGCCTGACCCAAATATGGTCTGGACCCTGGCGGTGTCCTTCTTTAGAAGTGTCGGCCTCGGTCCGTGCTTTCGAGAACCGGTCTGACCTGATAGGAGCGTCGATCTTGAAGCGCGATCCCAACCGGGACGTTGTCGACCGGTTCCTGTTCAACGGTAGCGCGGAGCACAACCGCGATGGAGGTTTGTGATGAGCAGGCAGGTCAGGCGTGGTCCGGGACCGTCCAGCACACTGATGGCGCCCGATCGGGCGGGCAACGTGGTCGGGGTCGACCCGCACAAGCGGACGCTGACCGCGACGGTCGTCGATCCGCGCGGCGGGATCGTCGCCAGCGAGCACTTCCGCGTCTCGGGCGACGGTCACCGCGCGCTTGAGGCGTGGGCGCAACAGTTCGGGCCGATCGTGCGCTTCGGGATCGAAGGAGCCTCGGCCTGGGGGCGGCATACGGCGATCTTCCTGATCGGCCGCGGCTATGACGTGCGCGATGTGTGCCCGAACCGCACCGCGCAGCACGACCGCGCGCGCCAACGCGGCAAGTCCGACACGCTCGACTCCGAGCGGGTCGCCCGCGAGACGCTCGCCCACCCGCTGCTGCCCAAGGCTTTCAAGCGCGCGGGGCAGGACGCCGGCCCGGATCAGCAGACAGAGTTGCTGGCGGTGTGGTGGACGGCGCGCTGTTCGGTGATCAAGCGCCGCCAGCACCTCCTGACCGAATCCGAGGCGCTGCTGCGCGAACTGCCGCTCGAGCTGATCGAACGGCTACCCGATGCAAAGCGCGTGCGCCCGCGGCTAGCTGCGCTTCCCCGGGTGACGGCTCGCCGGCGACTCGCGCCGCTGACCGCAGTGAGGGTGCGCATCTTGGCGGGCTACCGCCACGAAATCGCCAACCTCGACGCGGAGGAGAGGCAGATCACCCGCCAGCTCGCCGAACTCGTCTCGCAAAGCGGCTCGACGCTCGATGAGCTGTGCGGACTGGCGACCGTGTCGGTCGCCGAGCTGCTGGTCGAGGTCGGCGACCCCCGCCGCTTCACGATCGGCGGCTTCGGCCGCTTCAACGGCTCTGCGCCGCTGGCCGCCTCGACCGCCGAGGGCCCCGGCGAGCCGATCCGGCACCGCTACAACCCGGGCGGCAACCGGCGGGTCAACGCGGTCCTTCACCGCATGGCGGTCACGCAGCTGCGCTGCGAGCCACGCGCGCAGAAGATCTACGCCGACGCGCGCGCGAACGGACACACCAAGAAGGAAGCTCGTCGGATCCTCAAACGCCATCTGTCCGACGTCGTCTACCGGCGCATGATCCGCGACCTCACCGCGTATCCCGCCCAGCCCCTCCTCGCAGCAGAACCCCGCGCGGCCGCCGCGCGGTCAAGGATGGCCCGACAGGGCCGAGCCCAGCGAGCCGCCTAGCGGCATTCTTGACGGCGATCGGTGGCCACGCGCCACCATCTCGCAAGGAGGCGCTTGACATAGGAGCTTCTAGTTGCGACTTTGCTGCGCGAGCTCGCGCTCGGGCCCGCGCGCGGAGACGATCGAGAGCTCGGGTTGGCCGACGGGGTCCTGCGTTGGCGCCGCGCTGACGAGTTCTCTGACGTGTGCGAAGTGGCTGGCCCGGCTGCGATTTGCCACGTCCAGCTTGCGGTAGATGTTCTTGAGGTGGAACTTCACCGTCTGCTCGGTGACCCACAGCTGTCGTCCGATCTCGTGGTTGGTCGAGCCAGAGGCCACGAGCTGGAGGATCTCGAGTTCGCGATCAGTGAGCGGCAGGTCGTCAGTCGCGACCGTCGCATTCGGCCTTCCAACGGGCCGCCCGACCAGCGGCCCTCGGTGCACAATGTGGCCGTTGAGGGTTTCACGCACCAGCGTGACGAGCGCGAGAGGAGGCGTGGCCTTGGAGATCACGCCCGAAGCCCCTGCGCTGAAGAGCTGATCGAGCGACGCCGGATCCAGCTCGATGCTCAACATCAGCACGACGAGCTCGTCGTCCTCTTCTCGGATCTCTCGCAACAACTCGATCGTTTGCTCGGACTGCCCCAGGTCATCGAACAGGATCGCGTCGGGCTCCGCGCGGAGGATGGTCTGCGCCGATGTCTTATGGGGGTCTGCGTACCCGACGACCCTGAACTCGGCGCTCTGGCGAAAGCCAATCCGGATCGCTTCGACGATCAGCGAATTGTCCGCGACGATCACGAGCCGCCGCACGGGGCTCGCCTGAGCTAGAGGTGATTCGCGGCTCGGTGATTCGCAGCTTTCCAGCGTACGCGCCCCCATGTCCTTGGTCCTCCTAAGACTCGCCGTGCATCCCTTAGCCGCTGCATCTCCGGAGCAGCCGGCACAGCATTAGAGGTGCCCGACAGAGCCGCAATAGGTCGTGGGGGCACGGCCTCGTTCAATCTCGTGAACGACCTTGCGCGGACTCGAGCATCCACAAATCTGGATCGCCCGCAAAGACGAGGATCGCATTCGCGTTCTATGGATGGAAGCCCTTAGGGACGAACTGCGGATAGATCGTGACAACGATCGATAGCGCAGTAGGTGTGTGAACGTTGTCGTACGAGAATTTCGATGTCATGTCTTGGATGTGCCGCATATGAACCCATCAGCAGCTGTCAAACTCGATTCGGTAACCGTCACTGACCCCAGCGATCGCGTGTGCGATGTCGCGATCGTCGGGGCGGGACCGTACGGCCTGTCCGCGGCCGCACGCCTGCAGGCCCTCGACCACATTGACGTCAGGGTGTTCGGTGAGCCGATGTCCTTTTGGGCCGGGATGCCGCGGGGTATGCTGCTTCGCTCGCCCTGGAATGCGTGCCACATCGGCTTTCCGGACGGGGACCTCACACTCGATAGCTACAAGGCCGAGTCCGGTAGCGAGTTTGGTAATCCGGTGCCGCTGGAGACATTCATCGACTACGGTCGCTGGTTCCAGCGGACGGCGGTGCCCGATGTCGACAGTCGCCACGTGACGCACATCAGGCCCGGGCCGGGTGGCTTCCGGCTGCTGCTAGAGGACGGCGCGACGCTACGGGCAGCCCGGGTGGTCGTCGCTGCCGGCATCGAGGCCTTCAGGGCTCGCCCGGTGGTCTTTGACGGTTTCTCGTCGGAGCTCGTGACGCATTCTTCAGAGCATCGCGACCTTAGCCGCTTCAAGGGAGGGCGCGTGCTCGTGATCGGGGGAGGGCAGAGCGCGCTTGAATCGGCTGCCCTGCTGCACGAGTCCGACGCCGGAGTCGAGGTGATCGCCCGTAAGGAGAAACTCGTATGGCTGCAAAGCGGCACGGCACAGCCCCGGCTGGGTCGCCTCAAGTCGTTGCTGTGTGCCCAGACTGACGTTGGGCCAGCTGGCCTCAGCCGCCTGGTCGCCGTCCCGGACCTCTTCCGATGCCTGCCGCGCGGTACGCAGGCCAAGCTCGCCTACCGGGCGACCAGACCGGCTGGAGCGCGGTGGCTAGTCGATCGCCTGGCCGAGGTTCCGATCACTACAGGGTGCACCGTGGTCCACGCGAAAGCGACCGCAGCCGGGGTGCGCGTGACGCTTGACGATAATTCGCAGCGCCTGGTTGATCACGTGATCCTCGGCATTGGATACCGGGTCGACCTCGCTGCGTACGGCTTCCTCGCGCCAGAGCTCGTGGGGGCTATAAAGCGGGTGAATGGTTACCCCGTGCTCGACAAGGGCCTCGAGTCGTCGGTCAAGGGGCTGCACTTCCTTGGCGCTCCCGCGGCGTGGAGCTTCGGACCGATCATGCGGTTCGTGTCCGGCTCGTGGTACGCAGCCGGGCAGCTGACGACGTACCTTGGCAAGCGCGTCCATGCGACCTGATGCGCACAACGGAACGCTCGCCCAAGTGATCGACGGCTCTGCCGCCGGGCAGTTGAGCTAGACGTTACGGCGCCGCAGCACGTGCCGGACTGTCTGCAGCAGGAGCTTCAGATCGAGCCACAGCGACCAGTGACTCGCGTACAGGTAATCGATCTCGACCATCTCCTGCAGTGGAACGCGCGAGCCGAGCAGCTGCCAAGGGCCGGTCATCCCCGGCTTGAGTCGGAGGCGGCTTCGGTCGAGGCCGAGCACTAGGGCGTCCTCCTCCGTCACGAGTGGCCGTGGACCGACCAAGCTCATATCACCTCGCAGGACGTTGAAAAGCTGGGGAAGCTCGTCGAGTGACGAGCTTCGCAGGAAGCGGCCCACGCGCGTGACACGTGGATCGTCATTCACCTTGAACAACCCCGGTCCGGCGACGTTGACCGACCGTAGCTCCTCTTTACGCGCGTCGGCGTCGGGCACCATCGATCGGAACTTGGTCATCGCGAAGTGCTGACCGTTGCGGCCTACGCGAGTCTGGCGAAAGAGCATCGGGCCTTTGGAGTCAAGCCGGATCGCCAGCGCGATCGCTGCCAGCAAGGGACTGATCACCAATAGCCCCAAGGTTGTAACGACCAGGTCGAACGCGCGCTTGAGCAACCACGATGAACGGGAGAGGCCGAAGTGGGGAACCCCCAGCATCGTGACGCCCTCGACCTCGTCGAACACGACGGCGGAACCGACGACCTCGAGGATTCGCGGCACCACACTGACCCTGACTCCAACTGCCTTGGCCGCGCGGATCAGCTCCACCACGGGATCGGTGTCCCCAGAGATCGGAAGGATGACGATGCGATGCACGCCAAGGTCGTGAACGAGGCGAGCAATGATCTCAGGGCCGCCGAGGCGCCTGAGCTCGTCGCCCGGCATGCAGTGGACCACGCGCGAGCGCGCGTGACTGGCAGCGATCCTCTCCCGGATGCGGCTGGCTCGGTCGGAATCCCCCACGATCAGGCAGCGCTCAACCGGGATGATCCCCCGCGCAAGCGACCTCGCCACGGCACGGCCGCCGAGCACAGCTCCGAAGGAGGCCAGCCACAGCACCGCAAGTTGGCTTCCGCTGAGGCCACGGGCAAGGCTGGGATGAAGAATCGCAACTGCGAGCGCAAAGAGGCCCGTCAGCTGCAGCAATGTCGGTGCCTCGTCGAGGGTGGGGTCGCCGAGCCGGACCTCATCGTGGTTGTACAGGCCAGCGACTTTGAAGAAAAGCACGACCAGCGGCATCGAAGCCACCACGACGAGCGCGCTCAGGTGGATGCCAAATCGACTGAGAACGAGAAGCAGTGCTGCCGCCAGTCCTGTGACATCGGCAAGTGCGAGCAGTCGACGAATCAGTGTCTCGTTCGACTCCAGGGAAACCGGCGGGCACGGCTCGAGGCTCACCGGGACCAGGGCAGCGGCCGGCGCGGGACCGTCTGCGGGCACCCCGATGTGGAGGGGCGCGTCAACAACCGTCCCGTCGGCGACGTCCGCTTCGGGTCGCACTCCGATAGCAACCTGGGGGTTCAATGTCCTCTGCAAAAAGCAACGGGCGAGCGCTGGGTGGGCTTTCGCGCGCCAGGTGCAGTCGGGTGCTGATGGCCTCCCGCGTGCCCGCGAACGAAGCTAATTTCATCCCCTGCACCCACAAGCCGGCCTCTTGCCCGAGCGTTTCTCTTGCGCATGAACGACTTGTCAAGGAGCTCCATGAAAGTCCTCTACGTGAATCACACCGGGCAGGTGAGCGGGGGAGAGAAGTCCCTGCTCGAAGTGGTGCGCGGCGCCTCGCCGCTGGTCTCGCCGATCGTGGCGTGCCCCGACGGGCCGCTCGTCGACGCGCTTCGTGACGTCGGCGTCCCGCGCGTCTCGATCCCGGGAATCGACGCCAGCCTGAAGCTTCATCCGCGTCACACGACCTTCGCGCTGAGCGACATTGCCCGGGGCGCCCGTGCGGTTCGAGCCGCCGCGCGCCGGCACGGCGTCTCAATCGTGCATGCGAACTCGATTCGCGCAGGCCTGTTGCCGACCGTGATCGCGGACCGGCATCGGCCGCCCACGATTGTGCATCTGCGGGATCGCCTGCCCGCCTCACGGCTCTCGACCCTCACGCTGCGGGTGATCTCGAGGGCGGATCTCCTGATCGCGAACTCCCGCTACACCGCGGCGAGCCTCGACGAGGCAGGGGTGACCTGCACCCGCCGAGTGGTCGGCAATCCAGTCGATCTCGATCGATTCGATCCCGACCGAATCGATCGCTCCAGCGCGCGCGCGGCATTGGGGGTCGCGGACTGTGACTACGTCGCGTTGGTCCTCGGCCAGATCACCCCCTGGAAGGGCCAAGAGGAGGCGATCCGGGCCATCGCGTGCGTCCGCGAGCAGCACCCCAACGTCAAGCTGCTTCTGGCCGGATCGGCCAAATTCGTGAGCAAGGCGACGCGCTACGACAATCGCGCTTACCTCGATGAGCTCCACCGCCTGGTGGGGGAGCTCCACCTTCGCGACGACGTGAGGTTCCTCGGCGAATGCGACGATGTCCCGGCGCTGCTCCGGGCGACGGACACGCTGCTCATCCCCTCCTGGGAGGAGCCATTCGGCCGGTCGATGATCGAGGCGATGGCGATGCGCGTCCCGGTGATCGCGACGACGGTCGGCGGACCGGCGGAAGTGATCACCGAGCGCCGGGATGGCGTGCTCGTACCGCCTCGCGAGCCGGAAGCATGGGCCTGGGCGATAGAGAACCTGATCAAGAGCCCGGCGCTGCAGGCGCGGCTCGCGCGCAACGGTCGTCTCCGAGCCCGGGCGTACGCCGTCGACGCGCATGTCGAAGAGCTGCGGAGCGTATACGTGCAGGTGATCAACAGGCGCGACGGCGGCGGCAAGCCGGCGGCCGGGGTGGCGGCGCCGGCGGTGACCGAGGTTGACGCCGCCGTGGCGGAGGGGTCCGCAATTCCTGCCGTCAAGGCCGCATAAGGCGCCGGACTGCCAAGGGGACGGGGCCTGGTCCGTGCGCCGTTGTGTCGTTTGGCCTATTGGCCGATCCGGCGAGCGTGCCAGGCTTCGCGCCGAACCGGGCGGAGATTCGGACCTAAAGGGAAGCGAAGCTTTGCGCCACGCCGGAAGTCGATTGGGACGCCTGGCGTTGATAGGGCGTGGCCCCTGACACAGGGAAATCGGCGTGGACGAAGCTCGACTGAGACGGCGGCTGGTTTGGCGGCGTCGCTGGTCAGGCGCGGGCAACGTCGCCACCGACGGGGTCATACTAGGGCCGTCCTCGGGATCGGAGGTCGAGTTGCCGTTCCCGTTCCAGGTCGCGACGCAGACATTGCCGTCGGCGTCGTCGGGCGGTATCGAGGTGCTCTCCAGCACCGACTCGCGCGCCGAGAGCAACGGCGCACCCGACGGCCAGCCGGGCGGTCCCGTCGATCGCCCGCTCGAACTGGTGGCCACGTCACGCTCACCCGATAAGCACGCCGTGGGGCCGGAGGCGGTCGCGCAGGCTGCGGCCCAGCCGGTCGCCAACGGATCGCGCCAGGAAGGGGGCGGTGGTCAGGAGTGGTGCGCGATCGTGTTCGCGGGCGCCAAACGGCAAGGCGAGTTCCGTGTCGTGGTGCTCGACAACGGAGGCCAGCGCCGAGTCGTCGCGCGTTCGTCCTCATTTCGTGCCTCGCGCTCGGGTCGCGTCAGTCATCGCGGCAGCGCAAAGCAAGCGCATGATCTTCTCGTCAAATGGCTGTCCGCTGTGGGTTGGCGCCCGGTGGCCTCCCGGGGCCGCTGGCACGACACCGCATTCACCAGGACTGCGCCCCCCGGCGATCGGCCGGTCGAGCGGCTGGTCATCATCTGTCGTCACGATCGTCTTGCGGCTCGCTTTCAAGCCGCATGCTTCGATGAGTTCGGTAGCGCCAGGATCATGGGCGAGTCCGCACCGTTCCGCACTCTCCACGTCCGCGGGTCGATGAAGCTCGCGCGCCGAGCCGCAAAAGTGCACCAGGCGCTACTGGAGCGCCTACAAGCGGACGGCTGGCAGACAACGGAGAGGACCGGGGTCGAGTGGTATGCCCACGTGTTGGAGAGGTCGGCCGGAACTGCGCACGGTGCAATGACCGAGTCGGCAGCGTCACGCTGCGTTGATTCAGCGTGACCATTCACACGCCAGCGCCGGCTGCGGATCCAGTCCAGACAAGAGCAGCCGCTCAAGCGGACATCGTGCTGGTCCACGACTACCTGCTCGTGATGCGCGGGGCCGAGCGCACGTTCCACGCGATTGCCGGGTGCTATCCCGGCGCCGATATCGCCACCCTGCTATACGACCCGCAGCGCACGAACGGCCGGTTCGCCGACCGCCGCGTGCGGACGTCGTTCCTGCAGCCGTTTGCCGCCGACCAGCATCGCTTCCGCCGCTGGCTCCCGCTGCTGCCGCTGGCGGCAGAGCGGCTGTCGGTCCGCGACGCGCGTGTTGTGATCTCCAGCAGCAGTGCCTTCGCCCACGGCGTCCGGCCGGCAGGCGGGGCCGTACACATCTGCTACTGCCATTCGCCGTTTCGCTACATCTGGCACGAGCGCGACAGAATCACCCGCGCCACCCCCACGCCACTGCGCCCTTGCGCCAATGCCGCCGTTCGTGCGCTTCGCCGGTGGGATCTTCGGGCGGCGGCCGGTGTCACGCGGTTTGTCGCCAACTCCGAGATCACCCGCCGGCGTCTCGGCGAGTTCTACGGCCGGGACGCGACTGTCGTTCACCCGCCGGTCGACGTCGATCGGTTCACGTGCGAGCCCGACCCGCAGGACTACGTCCTCTGTGTGGGCGAGGTCACGCGCCACAAGAACACCGAGCTGGCGTTGGCCGCCGCCGAGCGCGCCGGCGTCACCATCAAGGTGGCCGGCGAGGGTCCGGACCTGGACCGCCTGCGCGGGCGCTACCGGCGCGCCGAGTTCCTGGGCCGAGTGGACGATCGGCGGCTAGCCGAGCTCTACGCCGGGTGCCGAGCACTGGTGGTGCCCGCAGTTGAAGAATTTGGGATCACCATCGTCGAGGCACTGGCCGCCGGCCGTCCGGTTCTTGCCGCGGCGAGCGGGGGCGCACTCGAGATCGTGACTGACAGCGAGACCGGCGTCCTGGTCGAGCCGCGAAGCGTCGATGCGCTGGCCGAAGCCTTGCGCGCAACCGACTGGGAGCGCTTCGACGTGGCTAGCCTCCGGGCAGGCGCCGAGCGCTTCTCGGAGAGCCGTTTTCGCGAGCGGTTCGTGGCGCTCATCTCGGCAACGATCGCCGAAACGGCGCACAAGCGCGAAGCATTCACCGAAGGTCGAAATCTGTCAGCTGGCCGACCGGTTGTGGACCCCGCGGCCCGACTGGCCGCCTAGAGGATGTGTGAAGGCTGAATTTGCGTGTCCTCATGACTGGTCACAACGGCGCAAGATTTCGAAACGTAGCCGCGATCTGCAGACCACTGGTGGCGGCACGGTGGCTCGCCGCGGCGGCGCTGACGGTTGCGTTGGCGTGCGGCCGCGGCCCGCCCCAGCCGGCCTTGCTGACGACCGACGATCCGACCTTCCTGGGCAACTCGTTCCCCGGGACGAACGACGACAGCGTGCCGCATTCGGTGATGGCGCTGGCGGTGAGTCCGGACGGTTACGCCATCATGGGCTCCTATTGGGTGGAGGAAAACCATGACGCGCGGCTGTTCGATCCGAACACGGGCGCGGTGCTGGGTCCGTACACGCAAACTCGCAATCATCTCGGGATCTACGGCGTGGCGGCCGACAGCACCTACATCTACTACGTGACCGGCGACGGCCAACTTTGGCGAAGCGCCCGCTCGATCTGGAATGACCCGGCTAACAACACCCGGACTGACAACGGATCGACGACGGGGATCCGCCCGCTGATCGTCGACCCGGGCGGCAATCGGCTGATGGGTTTGGCTGAGTGTGACAACGAGCTGTTCGTAGCCGACCCCGATGGCCCATTGGGCTCGAATGGCCAGGTGTCGCCCGACTCGACGCGCATCAAGGTGGTCCCGCTTAGCCTCTCCCGGGTCACCGCCTCCTGGAGCGTGCCGCGGGCGCGCGCCATCGCCTGTGACAAAGAGGGCGACATCTGGGTGCTTCAGCAGGGCGTGTCCGGCGGTCCGCGGCCGGATGTGGAGCGGTTCACGCCCAGGGGGACACTGCTCTCATCGTTCTCGTTCGCGCCGGGCATCTACCCAGAGGGTCTAGCCGCCGATCCCAACAAGGACCGGCTGCTCGTGCCCGACAACGGCCCTGATCAGAACTTCAAGTGGTTCGACTACTCTGGCACTCAAACCGGGCAGATCGGTGTGACCGGCGGCTATATGGCTGGCCCGCATCCCGGCTTGATCGGACCCAACCGCTTTGTCGGGCCTCGGGCGGCGGCGATCGACCCCAACGGCAACGTCTTCACCGCCGAGTCGGCCAATCCCGGAGTCGGACAGCAAGGCTGGGCGAGCCTGGGACCGGCTGCAATCTTCACCAAATTCTCGCCCAGCGGATCGGTGGTATGGCGCGACTACGGGCTGGATTGGGGCACGGTCGGCCAGCCCACCCGGGACGGCAGCCGCTTCTTCGATAACGACTTCGAGTACGCCCGCGACAGCGGCGGCAACTATCAGCCCTACGCCTACACCTACGACTTCACAGACCGGACCGATCCGCGCGTCAACGGCGTCAAGGCCGTCAATGGCACCACGGTCTACGAGCGCGACCTCGACGGCCATCGCTACTTGTTCACGGAAGACAATCCCACCACAAACACCGCCTACGTCTACGAGCAGCAGCCGGGCTCCGAGATCTTCAAGCCCGTTGTTCACTTCAAGAACAACACTGACATCATCACCAACGGCAACGATGTCAACGTCAGCACCAACCCGTTGCTGATAGACCACAATGGCGTCAACGACTGGTGGATGACGGACGGTGGCGATGTGTGGACCGTTGGCGGTTCCCAAGTCTGGGTCTACCGTCTGCAGGGTTTCGCCGCTGACGGCACGCCGCAATACGACTTCCACCACATCAGCACCTACCCGCTCCCGCCCCAGCTGACTCAGTCCACCCGCCGCATCGAGGTCTACGGCAACAACGTCTATGTGAGCGGCTTCTCCAATTCTGACCCCAACCCCAGCCATGACTGGGACGGCTGGAAGTCCTCCGGGCGCCATATCCTGAAGTTCACCTCGCTCCCCACTTCTAGCGGCTGGCCCGCTCCGGCCTGGGAGCATGACTGGTCTTACGGCGTCGGCGGCGCCGGCTCCTCCGGCTTCACCGCGGCGCCGTTCTCTTCCGGCTACCCCATCAGCTGGGCCTCCGACGGTGCCTACGTCGGCGTCGCCTGGAGCCGAGACCCCAAGACGAACTCAGGTGAGATCTTCACCCTCAACAACAGCAATGGGACACTCGCCCGAACCTACTCCCCGCCCGTCTCCGGCTGGGGTCACTTAGGCTGGCTCGACATGGCACGCAGCATCACCGCCCGCAACGGCTGGATCTGGGCTGAGGACGACGGACAAATCAAGATCTACGGCCTGTGCCCCACAGGCCGCTGCACGTAATCAGAGGCCTAGTAGCTGGCGGTGACGCTCAAGCACCAGCGTTCGGCGGAGATCACTCTTGACCGCTGCCACATCCGCAAGCATCTCTGACAGGCGCTGACGAGGTCCGTAGCGTCGAGGCCAAGTAGCACACGGCGCTGTTGAAGAACACGCGCTATCTGTGGCTCAAGCGCCCGAAGAACCTGACCCGCCAATCAGCATGACTGACTCGATGAGCTCCTGCAACAGCAGCTTGAGATCCTCCGGGCCTACGAGCACGCGCTGAAGTCGGACGCCTTCTGTGAGAACGACGATCCCGACACTGCGAAGGAGTACCTGCGCCGCTGGATCAGCGAAGTCAAAGCCAGCCAGATCACACCGCTGATCAAGTTCGCAAAGATGCTCGAGGATCACTGGCTCGGCGTCTGCCGCTGGCATCCCAGCGCGTGTCGGCTGCTCGAAGGCCTCAACTCCCTCATCCAGGCGGCCAAGCGCCGCGCCCGCGGCTATCGCACCAACCGCAACTACACCGCGGTGATCTACCTCGTCGCCGGTAAGCTCAACGCGGTCCGCAGATTGCCTGGCTGCGCCCCCGATAGCCCACTCAGATCAGCGACGGGCCAGCGAACGCCTACGCTCGGCGCCCTCGCCACTGGCCGGCCCGTGGACCGGTGAGCAGAGAGCGCAGGATGATGCGGCTTGCCCAATGAGATGCCAACTCCTGGTGGGTGCGGGACCGTGCGGGTGCTCCGGTGGGGCCGGCAGTTTGCCGTTGTCATCGCCGTTAGTACTGTGAGATGACCCGCGACGCAGGAGAAAAAGTCTGGCAAGAGGTAAACGCGGAAGCCCAGTCGTGCCAGGCCGCGCATGGCGTGTTGAGCTACGGCCCGATATCGCTCACCGAGGATCCGAGCCTGAATCGAGACGCACTGCAGGCCGCCTACGGCACCCGAATGATGGGCTGTGGTGGAAGATTCTCGACTCCTCCGGGGCCGTGACGAATGGACGCTAGCGTAGCCATCGCCACGCAAGATCGTCCGCTCGAGCTTACCCACTGCATCCATGCAGTCGGGCTACAGTCTTCGGCTACGCATTTTGAGGTGATCGTCGCTGACGATGGGTTGCGCCGGGCGCGACAGCTGGCACGCTGCGAGACACAGGGGCATTTTTCGGCCGAGCACGTTGCCGACATGGTCGCGGAGTCGCTGGAGGATGCCGTAACCGGCGGAGTCGCCGGGTGAACCGGACTGCATCCAGCGCAAGCGTCGTCGTCCCGTCGTACCGCCGCCCCGATGACCTGAGTCGGTGCCTGGGTGGGCTCGCGCAACAGTCCCTCCCGCCCGCGCAGACGGTAGTCGTGCGCCGAGCTGGCGATGTGGCCACTGAGGCCGTGCTCGCACGGATGGAACACCCCAATCTGGTCGAGGTGGTCGTGAACGAAGCCGGAGTGCTGGCGGCCATGGAAGCGGGGGTGAGTGCGGCGCAAGGGGACATCGTCGCCTTCATCGATGACGACGCGGTGCCCCGGCCCGAGTGGCTGAGCCGGCTGGTCCGACATTTCGACGATCCCGAGGTAGGTGGCGCCGGGGGACGTGACTACATCGAGCATCCGGAGTGTTCGAACACACCGACGGTAGACGTCGGCCGGGTCACTTGCTGGGGAAAGCTAATCGGTAATCACCACCGCGGGACAGGCCAGCCGCGCAACGTGATGGTGCTGAAGGCAGCCGGGATGGCCTTTCGCCGGGACGCGCTGGCATTGCCGAGCGGATTACGTGGCGCGGGAGCCCAACCGCATTTCGAGGTGGCGATGTCGCTGTCCGCCCTCCGACGAGGGTGGAAGCTGATCTACGACCCCACTGCGGTGCTGGATCATCGCATCGGTCTGCGGTTCGACGCCGACCAGCGAGGGCGGCCCGCGCCCAGCGCGGTTCGCGATGCGGCATACAACCTCGTGACCTGCCTGCTCGTTGAGGCGCCCGAGCTGTTCTGGCGGCGCGCGGTATACGGGCTGATGGTGGGAGATCGCTCGATGCCCGGGGTAGTCCGGGCCGCAGTGGCTCTGCTTCGCAGAGAGCGGAATGTGCTGAACGATCTCCGTCCGTCGCTGGAGGGCCAGGTCGAGGCGCTGTGGGGCTATCGGCGCTCCACCCAGCGGTCAGTGAGATCGTCTGCGTCAGTGGGCAAGTCCGAGCGGCCTCGGGTCGCGCTGCTCGCCCACGACATCCACGGCGAAGGGGGAATGGAGCGAGCCTGTCTGGAGCTGATCAGGCGCGGGTGCCACGAGGTCGACTTCGTCGTGATCTCGTCGCGTCTCGATCCGAGCGTGCGGTCGCGGGTTCGCTGGCGCCACGTCCGCATCCCCCAGCGGCCGTTTCCGTTGAAGTTCTGTGTCTATTACGCCCTGGCGGGGCTGCGTCTGGCGCGTGAGCGGGTGGATCTGGTGCAGACAGTCGGAGCGATCGTGCCCAACAGGGTCGACGTGGCTTCGATTCATTTCTGTCACGCCGCTTTCAAGGCTGTCGAGACGGGCGAGTCCGGCAACACTTCTATCCTGCGCCAGCTGAACACGCGCATCAGTCACCGGCTCGCACTGACCGCCGAGCGTTGGAGCTACCGCCCCAATCGAGTTCGTATGTTTGCCGCCGTCTCCGACGGAGTTGCCCGTGAGATGAACACCTTCTATCCGGGCGCGCAAACCGTGGTGACGGTCAACGGCGTCGATCATGATCGGTTCAGTCCGGATCTGGACGCTTACGCTCGGACGCGGACCGAGCTCGGGGTCAGACCTGAGACCTGCGTCGCGCTGTTCGTTGGTGGCGATTGGGATCGGAAGGGACTGGCGCTGGCCATAGAAGGCCTTGCCTACGCCCGAGCGAGGAGCGCTCCTGTGACCCTCTGGGTCGTGGGCCCCGGCGACCGTGCGCGTTTCCTCGCGCTCGCGGCCGAGTTGGGGGTCGGCGACGACGTTCGCTTCTTCGGCCACCGAGCCGACCCCGAGAGGTTCTACAAAGCCGCCGACGTGTGCGTCGTGCCGACGCTCTATGAGACATTTTGCATCGCCGCCTTCGAGGGCGCCGCTGCTGGTCTGCCGTTGATCGTCACTCCGGTACACGGGGCCAGCGACCTCGTCGGGCCAGACATCGCGGGCATCCGCGTCGAGCGCAGCGGTGACAGTGTGGGGGCGGCGCTCGTCCGCCTAACATTGGATCCCGACCTGCGCTCCTCCCTGGGCGCTGAGGGCCAGAGTCGGTGTCGCAGCTTCACGTGGAAGCGGTCCGTGGAGGCGGTGATCTCTGCGTACCGAGTGGCCCTGTCACGGAAGCCGAAGAAGTCGGATGTCCATTGATGAGGTCAAGTCCTGTCCCTAGCCGGAGGCCTCTACGCGCGTGAGCATTGTCTGTCCTTGCTAGAACCCTGAGCGCTAGTCGGCGTCGCGATCGAAAGCGCGCTATCGCGAGGGTGATTGTCGATTAATCGGTATTTGAACCCGCCTCTGCCTGATCACGATGGGCTTTCTCTGGGTAGAAGTTCATGCCGACGATGTTCCGAACATCGCGACCCGGCTGGCGGAGCTCGTCACACGATCCGGCTCGGTTGGTGCCCAGATTGAGCGTGGCGCCAAGGCGATGAAAGAAGCCCCATACAAGGAAACGACTTACGGCTTCGGCGGTCACGCGGCGGCTGTGGTGCGCGAGATCGTCGGAGCGATGAGATTGCACGCTGAGCTAGTACAGCCGCCCGGAAGTACGGGTTGGAATGATTGAAGGAGTTCGGTGCGTGGGGGCGAAGTTATGTAGCGATGGCGCGCCCCGCCCGGCATCGGATCGAGTTGACAGACGAGGAACGTGTCGAGTTGAAGCGTGTCGCCCGTGCGGAGAAGCGGCCGTGGCAGGAGGTGCAGCGCGCGCGGATCGTCCTGTTCGCGGCCGAGGGGTTGCACGACACGGAGATCGCCGGGCGGCTTGATACCACGCCGGGGATCGTGGGGAAGTGGCGAAGACGGTTTGCCGAGTTGCGTCTTGCGGGGTTGAAGGACAGGCCGCGGTCGGGTCGCCCGCGCCGTTTTTCCCCCGACGCAAGTCGCTGCGGTCAAGGCGGTCGCGTGCGAGTTGCCGGTCCGTTACGGGCTGCCGCTGTCGCGGTTCTCGCGCACTGAGCTGCATCGGCTGGTGATCGAGCTGGCGGTCTGTGAAGCGTCGGCTTCGACGATCTGGCGATGGCTGCACGACGACGCGCTCAAGCCGTGGCAGCAGCGCTGCTGGCTGTACCGACGCGACCCGCTGTCGCCGAGAAGGCCGCGACGGTGCTCGACCTGTATGCCCGAGTGTTCGATGGCAAGCGGCTGTGGCCCAACGAATATGTCATCTGCGCCGATGAGAAGAGCCAGCTGCAAGCGCTCGGCCGCCGCCACGAGACGTCCGCACCGGTTCCGGGCCGTCCGAGCCGCTACGAGTTCGAGTTACGAGCGCGGCGGGACCCTCGCGTACTTGGCGGCGTGGGATGTGCACCACGCCAAGCTATTTGATCGCGTCGAGCCTAAGACCGGGATCGGGCCATTCGGCCGACTCGTCGAGCAGGTCATGAGCACGGAGCCTTATGCGTCGGCCAAGCGGGTGTTCTGGATCGTCGATAACGGCTCCCCCCCACGCCGGCAAGACCTCGATCGCGCGCATCACCAAGCAGTGGCGTACCGCCCGGCTGGTCCATCTGCCCGTCCACGCCTCGTGGCTGAACGAGATCGAGCTGTACTTCTCGATCGTCCAGCGCAAGGCGCTGACCCCGAACGACCTCGACACCCTCGATGCGCTCGCCGAACGGCTGCTCACCTTCAGCGAGCACTACCGACAGATCGCGCGTCCGTTCGACTGGACTTTCAACCGCGACGACCTCCACGCGCTGATGGCCCGGATCGACCATCACGAACCCCAGCTCGCGCTCGTCGCGTAACGATCACGCGCTCGGGCGTCGAGTTAGAGAACGCCGGCGTGAGCTACCGTCGCGCCGTGAACCGGATCCGCCCCGCCCGAGCCGGAGGACCGCCAGTTCCTAGTCGAAATGGCGCGGTTCGCCTGCACGCTCGAGGAGCGGCCGCCGCCCGCTCCGGACGCACCCGAGGTCGTTGCGTGGGATTGCCTACCATCGACGATCAACGCCGCCGTCATCGCAATCAACGAGCAGAACCAACCAATCGGAGCCGCCTGGGCATCTGCACGAACCACCACTGGTGCTCGGCCCGGACGGCTCCCCGCTGCCGGAGATGACGATGGCGGTGATCGAGAGTGCTCGCGGTCTAGGCATCGGCGCCGATCTCATCGAGGCCGTGGCCACCACCGCGGCAAAGCAATTTGACGCCATCGCGCTCAATGTCCACCTCCGCAATCCGTCAGCCCGCCTTTACACACAAACCAGCTTCCGAGTCGCCGGCGAGGGCCGCGGACGCTTCGGCGTGGCCATGACCCGCCAACTGCGCGACTGAGCTGAGCCTCACGCAACGCGCGCGCGATTTCAATCAGAACTTACGGCCGTGTCTACTAGCCGATCCGACCGAGCGGCGCTTTTACCGTTGCCCCCGCCGGCACGTCATGGATGACGACGGCGTTCGCAGCGATCTGCACGTCGTCGCCGAGCGTGATGGCCCCGAGCACCTTCGCGCCAGGCCACACGGTTACCCGGTTGCCGAGCGTTGGTGACGCTCCGTCCACTGAGCGCATCCCCAACGTCACACCCTGAAAAAGCGCGCAGTTGCGTCCCGCGCGAACGCGCCCGTCTACCACGATCCCGTGGCCGTGCACGATTACTAGGCCAGGCCCGAACTCGGCGCCCGGCCCGATGTCCACTCCAGTGAGTACGCGGTTGATAGCAGTGACTAGCAACGCAGAGGCCCGATGGCCGCGCAGCCATAGCCAGTGCGAGAGGCGATACAGCCGCAATGCGTGCCAGTTGACCGCACCGATGCGGCCCGCCGCGCTCTCGAGTAGTCCCACGTTAGACATGCCCGCGGTGAATTTGTGATCAAGAAAATTTTGGTTATTGGACAGAAAGCGGCGGTAAGCTTCCCTGCACTCTCTCAGCGCATGCGTACAAAGGTTGTGCTGTCGCTTTTCGGTCATCGCGTCTCCTGTGGTGTCTGCGGCCGGATTTGCGCCCGTCGCCGCCGTCTGTCATCTCAGCGAGCGTCCGCTCCATCCCCACCATCATGTGGTGTTTCGGGAGTTGTCTCGCCGGCCTAGGCTTTCGTTCCTCTTCGGGAGTATTCGGTCCACGAGGCTTCGCAGCGGCGAGTCGAGTTGGAAGCGCATTAGCCGGTGTCGCGCCGCCCGGTACCGGTCCGTCAGATGCTCGTTCTCGACGGGCGTGCCGTGCGATCGAACCGGGTGTGGGCGCGGCCATGCTGCGCAACCCCGCCTACCGCGGCCAGGCCGCAAACGGGAAGACGAAGGTCGCCGGCCGTCACGGCGAGCCGATGCGCACCACCCTGGCGGCGCGGGCAACCCACCCAGCCGCGACCGCGGGCGGCCCAGCCGGCCCGCTCCAGCCGGGCTGAGCGGCACGATGTACCCGTTCAACGAGTCGCCGCTCGATCGCGCTGGTGTAGGCGGTCACGGTCGCTTCCGCACTGGTTTCCCAGCTGAACTGTCGCGCCCGCTCGCGGGCGCGACCACCAAGCGCAGAGCGCATTTCGGCGTCATCCGCCAGTGTGACCAGCGCCCGATATAGAGCGTCCGCGTCGTTGGGTGGGATCAGGATCGCTCCATCCCGCCGCGGGTCGTCCGGTCGGAATACGTCGAGGTTCCCGCAAACCGCGGACACGACGCAGGCCAGACCCGCGGCCGCCGCCTCGAGCATCGCCAGCGGCATCCCTTCAAACCATGATGGCAGCACGAACACGTTGTGCTGGGCGAGCAAGTCGGGAAGCTCCTCGCGAGCGACGGCCGGGATCAGGTCGATCCTGGGGAGCCCATGCGTGTCCGAGCGCGCCGGTTTCGGGTCCCCGATCCCGGCGATGGTCAGGCGCACCTGGGGCCGCTCGGCTACCAGCCGGCGCCAGGCCGCCACGAGCTCGAGCGTCCCTTTGCGCTCGATCCAGGACCCGAGGAACAGAAATCGAGCATCCGCTCGCGCTGCGCGCTCGACCTCGAACATGGGCTCGGAAACTCCGGTATAGACGCACGTCACGCGTTCGGGCGGAACGCCGAGCCGGCCAACGACGTGATTGCGGTCAGCCGAGGAGAGGACCAGCACGGCCTCGGCCCTGCGCAGGGCCAAACGGCTCTGGGAAAGCAGCGTGAGCGGAACGAGGATGCGACTCCGCAACGACGGTCTGCGGCCGTAGACACGGAGGTGAGCACGCTCGGCCTCCCAACAGCGCTCGTCCAGGCCGTGTGACAGGAGAGCGCACGGCGGAAGCCGCCCAGCGAGCCGCGCGACGAGCGCGTACGCACTGGCGCGGGTCTCCTGGATTTCGACGACATCGAACCGCTCGCGTGTGCGAACCGCATCGATCACCTTCATTACGATCAGCCAGGGCACCAGCAACCGCCGCAGCCCCGGGCTGGTTATCCTCGGCGCCAGCTGTTCGCGGAACCAAAACGACACTCGGTGTCCCCGGCGTTCGATCTCCGTGCCCGAACTGAGCATGGATCCACTCACTCCTGCCGTGGCAACGTTGGGGACGTCGGCGACGCGCAGCACGCGGAGCTTGCGCTCCACGACATCATCAAGTCGTGTGACTGGCTCAGGAGTAACGTTAGTCACGGCTTGCTTCGCCTTGTGCCTGTTGGCGCCGCACGATGCTGAGCGGGCGCCGCACGATGCTGAGCGAGTCGCCTTGCTCCACCAGAAGACATTTGGCGCGACAATCCGCACCGACCACCGACACTCCTCAACGTGTTGTGCACGCGCAGGCTTCGCTTCCTAAAGAAGTTGTTGACGACGGAGGAATTCCGGAAGAGCCCTTGCGGGATATCGCCGTTAATGCAGCCGTGGCCGGCGATCACACCACGGCGAGTGAGCTTGGCTTCGATATAAACAAAGTCCATGCTGTTGTCAGGCACGCGGCTCGCGGCTCCAAGGGAGGTAGTCCGCCAAAATTCGGCCCGACGCGCCAGGTAGCGACTGATGCCGTTCGGCGCTCGCGGCATGACCACGACAGTGTGCTCGCGGATCTCGAAGCGCTGTTCCCCAAGGGAGTCGATTATCCATGACCCATAAACGGAGTATCACTTCGAGAACTTGCGTCTCGGGATGCCGCGCGTCGGGGATCGTCCGGGACGCTTCATTACAGCTCGATTTTCGGGTAGCTTGACTTCTTCTCGGCGACGAATCCGGCGTTCCCCGCCCTGAAGATCGCGCTCCAGTTCCGCTCTCGCGATCCAGCCGCCAACGACGAGCCCTAAGGACGCGAAGCGAGTACGCGCGGAGGAGGTCGCGAATGGCCGGCGCCGCTAGGGTCACGAGGCGCATCGGGCGAACGATGTACGCCAAAGCGTGCCCGGTTCGGCCGAGCCGAGAAAGGGGCACCAATCTGTACATCACGCTGCGCGGGGGGATGATGAGCCGAAGGCAGAGGCGTAAGCGGGCTCTAAGTGTGGGCGTCTGCTCGATGCAGTCGAGCATCCGTGCCCCATTCGAGCTCCGCTTCGCCTTGAGCCACAGCTCTATCGAGATGGGTCGACCGAGCCCGACGGTCGGCGCGGCGGTCACCGGATCCTACGAGCTGCAGCTCGGTGGCAAATGATTGCGCCGCGCCGAGCTGATCGGGCCCAGCGCCCAGGATCACCATACCCAGAAGTCGAGCCAGTCGACGGTATGCTGCAGGTCGGCGAGAGTCTGTGGCCAGCCAGTTCCGTGGCGAGCGTTCTGCAGCGGGACGAGGGCGGCGCAAAGCGTCCAGATCGGAAGAGCCAGGGGCGTGCGGCGTCAGCAACCGTCTTACGGGTCATCCTGATCGACCGCAATAGCAAGCATAACGTCGGTGGGGCGGGTCAACGTGTGGTTGCCGGTTGCGGACGGACTTGGCTCCACAGGCGCCGCATGAGTTGGCGTTCCGTCGTTGCGAGCACGGCCAGCGCCGCGAGGCCAGCCAGCACAACCGCTGCGGCAAACGTCGCACGAGATGTGCTGAGGTGACCGAGCAGCACCGACACAGCCCCGAGCGGGACGCCGATCCGCGCGATGCGCCAGCCCAGATGCCCCGGCCGGGCGCCGGCCTGCGACGCGAGCACGATGAACTCGACAGTCGGGCTGATGACGTAGGCGACCGCCGCAGCGCCGGTGACACCGGCCGCCAAGATGAGAGGGACGGTCAGGACGAGGGCCGCGCCCGCGGCCGCGAGGGATGCCTTAATTCGGTTGCCGGGGCGATCCTGGGAGTTGACGACGGCGCCGCAGCCGGCGGCCAGAGCGAACGGCACGACGCCGATGAGCGACATCTGCACCGCTCCGGTCGCCGGTAGCCACCGGCTGTCGAAGATGAAGCGCACGACCGATGGCACAAGTCCGATGAACGCCGCGGCAGCGCTAGCCGCGAGCGTGGCGAAGGTGAGCAGGACGACGCCTGTAGCCTGGCCGTACCGCTGTCCGTCGTCGCGCAGCATCCGCGCGAGGCTCGGATAGATGACGCGCTCGAGCGTGAAGACGATCGTGATGATTGGAGTGGCCAGGATCGTAGACCAGGCGAAGAATCCCACGCCCTTTGCCCCCAGCATCGACGCGACCAGAAATGAGACGATCAGACCCACTGCGGCCTGAGCGACGAACGGTGCCTGGTAGGGAAGCGACAGGCGGATCACCCGGAAGATCGGTCCGCGTAGGCTCGGTCGCGGGAGACCACGGGCAGCAACCATGAGATAGGCCACCTCGACAACTGAGCCCACGGCATATGCGCTCACCATCGCCCAGATCCCCCACCCGGCGAGCAGGAGCGGAATCTCGAGGACGCAGAGCACAAGTGCAGACAACAGCGTAGCGTCGGCCACCGCGCGGAACCTGAGGCGGCGGCTGAGCAGCGCCTTGGCGGGCTGCCTCGGAACGGTGAGCAGGAGCGTGAACGCCAGCAGCGGCGCGACGAACCGCGATCCCGACGGGCCCCTCTCGACGAGCGGAAGGAACTGCCAGATGATTGAAACCACGAGTCCGCCCAGGCCCGCGACGGCCAACCCGATGGCAAGCGAGCGGCCCACCTCCTCCAGATCGGTTCGACGCAACACCTCCAGACGAGCAGTGACGCCGAGATCGCCCACAAAGTACAGCGCGCTGACAACGGTCAGCGAGAGGCCGAAAAGGCCGTAGCTGCGCGGGTCGATCAGGCGGGCCACCACCAATGAGGTCACACCCTGCAAGACCAGGACGGCGCCGTTGCGCGCCACCGACGCCACCGCTCCGCGCGATGCGGAACGAGCGATCTCCGCATCGCTCAGAGGCGCGTCGTCGCTCCACGCCTTGGGAGACACCGATGTGGCACCGGGCTGCTCGGAGCGATTTCTGCCCGCTGACCATGCGGCGCTGCGCGTGACGGAGTCTGTTGCGCCGAGGGACGCGGAACCCGCGGCGTCGGTGGGCGTTGTGCGGTCCTCGATCATCTACGCGGTGGTATTCAGAGCCCCAGCGGCGCGCGCCTGAACCTCGACTCCGGTAGGCGCGCCGAGTCGCACGAGTGCGTGCGCGCGTATCTCCCTGTGCCTGGTGACGAGCCACCAACTGAGAATGCCGGCGGCAAACCACAAGTACGCGTCGCCGGGGGTCTCCGCCGTGTACACCCCGACGAACCAGCCCGCGAAATAACCAAAGAGGGGCGCAGCCAGACCCGCCATTAGGAGGACCACGTCGGGGTCTCGCTCACGGCGGACGCCGGTGACGACCGTCCGGAACAGCATCCATTGGAATCCGAGCAGCACCAGCAGGCCCGGGATCCCGGCCTCGACGATCAGATAGGTGAACTCGCTCTCCCCATTCCACGTACTGGTGGTCGCGCCTCCCGCCCTGCCGACGGCCGATCCAACCAGGCCGAGACCAGCGCCAAGGGGGATCTCTTGCAGGTAGAGCGGAATGTCCGCCCAGGTCGACGAGCGGTAGCTCACGATCGTCGAGCCGGCACTCCCCGGCGCGATCGAGCTGTACCGAGCGAATGCGTTGTGGCTGTAGGAGGCGGTCACGTCGACTCCTACAACCGCGATCGCGCCTACCAACAGCAAACCGATTAGCGCTCGGCCGGCCTGGCGGCCCACCGCGACCAGCGCCAAGACCGCGAGGAGGCTTACCAGGGCGACGATGACTGCCGAACGTGCTTGCGAGGTGAGGACGCCTACCACGGCACCGACCACGCCGAGTGCGATCAGGGCGAGCAACCACTTACGGCGCCGGTACGCGATGAGCAGGACGATTCCGCCCGGCAGCGCCGTTCCGCCGAGGACGCCACCGAAGCCCTCATCTGAGCCGAGGCCGGGCGGCCTGATGTGCGCCTTGCCGCCGGTGTAAAAGGTACGGCCAGACGTCCCACCCGCGCCCGTGAGCAAGTTGGCATAGCCGGGACCCCACGTGCCGAGTTGAGCCGGCGTCAACGTGCTCTGGTAGACGGCAACGACGCCGTTGATGCTCGCCAGCGCTAGCATGAGGGCGAAGAACGCGTGGAGCTTCGTCTTCGTGCGGATCGCGACGAAGCCGATGAAGAACAGGGGCACGAACTCGAGGTCCTGGCGCGTAGAGGCCACGGCGTGGTACATCGATACGTTTGCCGGATTGCCCAACTGGACGAGAATGGCGGCGACCCACGCGAACACCCATCCCGACAGCGCCGGCATTCGACGCGGGCCACGTGACCGCGCCGCGATCCCAATGGCCACCGCAAACAGGAGGACGTCGCGACCGAGTGTCGCCATCTGGTTCCCGGTTGCGAGCTTCACCACGCCGTCGAGCAGGCCCATGTAGAGGAGGACGATCACGAGCGCGAGGCTGGTCCGCTTCGTGGCTGCCAGCCAGACCGGCGCCGCGATAGCCAGCGGGACGACCGGCGCCGGCACGCCATACTTCGTCGACTCCACGACGACCCCGAGAGCGACGATCACCGTGAGCGCCGCCGCCGCCCATACGGCGGCTGTGCGGCGGAGTGCGATGAATCGGAAGTCGCGGAGTGCGAAGCCCACGGGTCAGGAGGCCGAGGTGAGGTAACCCGAGCGACCCTGCTCGCCGTCGTCTCTGACCGCGTTCGCGACCACGCCGAGGACCGTCACCGAGCTGACCCGCAAGAGCGCCTGGCGGCACCGCTGAGCCGCGTCGCGGGTCGTGAATTCCGCGCGCGCCACCACGATCGTGGCATCGACCGCGGTGGCCAGCGGGATGGCGTCGCTGACCGACAGAACGGGCGGCGAGTCGATCAGCACGAGGTCGTACTTGGCGGTCGCCTCGGCGAGAAGCACCCTGAGCTGTGCGCTGCCGAGGAGCGCGGCCGGATCCGAGGTTCCACTGCCTGCGGCCAGCAGGTGTACGACCGGCCGTTCGGTTGCGGGGCTCACACTGGCGTCCGGTAGGAGTGTCTGGCTTCCGCGCCGCTCGCGCGGATCACCCACTGTGACGGTCGAGTCAGCACCTATGGGGACGGGGTCGAGAACCGGCTCGATGTCTGCTGGTTGGACCTCCTGTGCGGCCTCGGACATCGGGATCGAGCCCCGCAGCACATCCGACAGTCCAGGCACGAGCGGCGCCTCGAAGTACTCGTGGAGCATCGGCTGCCGGAGGTCGGCATCAATGACGAGCACCGACTTCGCGCTCTCGAAGTACGCCAGGCCGAGGCTCTTGACCAGCGTGCTCTTGCCCTCGCCCGGGATCGCGCTTGTGACGAGCAGCGTTCGCGGCGCAACTCCGGCGGTTGCGCCGTGCTCGAGCATGGTCCGAAGTCCCCGTACTCCTTCCATCAAACTGGTGGGCAGGCCGGACCCTATCCGCATCGCTCCATGCGCCGCGCGACTGAAGGGGATCGAGGCGAGCAGCGGCAGTCCGTATTCGGCCTCGACCATCGGATGGCGCAGACGTCGGCTGAATCTGTCGATCGCGAGTACCAGACCGCACGCCAGGACAAGTCCGAGGATCGCGGCGAAGATGGCGTTCTGCGTCGGGCTTGAACCCGAGCTGACCGTTGGCACCGGAGCATGATCGATGCTCTCAACCCCGCCGCTGGTTGCGCTCAGGCGCAGAGTCTGGAGCTGCTGCGCGAGGATGTCCCGGACGCCGGCGTTCGCGGCCGTGTCAGGAGTCGTAGCCAGCTGTTCCTCGATGCTCTGCTCGGCGGCGGTCACGATCGCTCGTGTCTGCGCGGTAGTCACCGCGACGAACGCATTTGCGAACCCGTTGGCGACGGCCGCTGCCTCCTTCGGGCTGGGGGTCGTCGCCGTGATCGTGAGGAAGTCCGAATCGCTTGACGGAGTGACGCTGATCAAGCCGAGAAGGGCAGAGGGATTTCCCGTGAAGTGCAGCGTCTTTGCGACCTGGGCAGCGACGGTGGGTGTTTGAAGCAGCGTGGCCGCGTTCACCAGTCGACGCTGCGGGTCCAGCTCGCCGGCGCCGGCGCCGGCGGGGGCGCCTGAGGCCTGCCCGCCCGCCTGCACAAACACCATAGTGCTCGCCGCGTAGCTGGCCGGCTGATGGCGATAGTAGTAGTAGGTGAGAGCGGTAATGGCCGCCACGATGATCACGATCAGCTTCCACTGGCGCCGAATCGGCTTGAGCTTCTCTCGGAGCTCGGGAGTCTCGTTCTGCATCAAACAATCCTTGCTGGGTCGGAACGTCCCGCCGGTCCGCCGGCGCGGCCGGTTTCACCGCCAGGCGGGAGCAGGGTCGGTTGGCCTGCCTAATCAACGGGCCCAGCGGTGGAAAACTGGCGGACCCGAAGTGTGTCGCCACAAGCCCGAGCCCTGAAAGTGCGTTTAAGGAAGCGTGACCCCACGAATCCTCGTAGTAACGCCGGACTTTCCGCCTGGGCCCGGCGGGATCCAGCTCCTGGCCCACCGGCTCGTCTCCCACTTCGAGCACGCGAGCATTCGCGTGCACACGCTCGACGTGCCGGGAGCGGCGAGCTGGGATGCCTCACAGCAAGGCTTTGAGATCAAGCGCGTTGCCGCCGGTCGCGAACGTCGCCTGTCGATCGCGCGTCTCAACGCCACGGCGATCGCGGACGCTTCGCGATTTCGGCCCGACGCCGTGCTCGCGATGCATGTCGTCGCGGCACCGGCCGCGGCGATGATCCGCCGTGCGCTACGGGTGCCGGCGATCACCTATATGCACGCTATGGAGGTCGTGGCCAGCCCCGCCTTGGCCCGCTTCGCAGCGCGCCACAGCGACCGAATCGTGGCAGTCAGCACTTACACGGCCGGTCTCGCCGCGGCAGCGGGCGCCGAGCCCCAGCGCGTCAGGGTGATCCCGCCGGGCGTCGATTGGCGGAAGCCTCCAGCGGCTCAGCGGCTCAGCCGGCCCACCGTGGTTACGGTCGGGAGGCTCGTAGATCGGTACAAGGGCCACGACGTGATGGTGCGAGCCATGCCGCTCGTACTCGCTCGGGTGCCGGACGCTCAGTGGATCGTGATCGGCGACGGATCCCTGCGGGAATCGATCCGGCGCCTGTCAGACGCGTACGGCCTGAACGGGGCAATCCGCATCGAGGGCGCGGTGACTGACGAGGCGCGCGACGACTTGCTCAGCCGAGGGCACGTGTTTGCGATGCCCTCTCGCGTCCCTCCGCGCTGCGCCGGTGAAGGCTTTGGGATCGTGTACCTGGAGGCCGGCGTCCACGGCCTGCCGGTAGTTGCGGGCCAGGTGGGTGGCGCAGTGGACGCCGTGCTCGACGGCACCACGGGATTGCTGGTGGATCCGACCGACCACGTCCAGGTTGCTCACGCCATCACCCGTCTGCTGACCGACCGTCAGTCAGCTGCTCAGATGGGCGCCGCAGGCAGCGACCGCGCCCGCAGCCTCAGCTGGCCGATTATCGCCGGACGGGTTGAGAAGCTGATCGCAGAGGCGATTCAGCAACACCGAGCGGCTTATCCGTCGAGGGCTTAGAGACTGCTCGTGGTCTGAGTCTGCAGCTGAATTCCCCCCCCCCCCCCCCCCCCGCGGGCGGGAAGTCAGAGGGAAGTCAGAGGTGATCCGAGCACCCGGGGCCGTTCAGGCATTGACTCCGTGCACGCGGTCGAGCCACAGGCCCAACGACAGCAGCGGCCAGAGAATATGCGTCCAGTCGCTGCGCCCGGCTATGTGTTCGTCAACCATACGCGCCACCGGCTTGGGGTTGATCCAGCCGCCGCGATAGAGCCCGCCCTGGTCGAGCTGGTCGCGAAGCACCGGAGCGAGGGGTCCGCGAAGCCACGTGGCGGCTGGAACACGGAATGCCGTCTTGGCGCGGCGGAGCCGGGATTGTGGAAGGAGCTCGCGAAGCACGTGTCGTAACAGAATCTTGCCGGGAGCGTGTACATGTACGTCGGCTGGGATCGACGCTGCGAGCTCGGCCAGCTCCCGCGTCAAGAACGGGGTGCGGACCTCCAGCGAGCACAGCATGCTGGCGCGGTCGGCTTTGGTGAGTACATTCCCGGGAAGCCATTGAAGCTGGTCGAGCAGCATTAAGCCGGCCGCCGGATGCTCGCGCAGCTCGGTGGCCAGGTGAGGAGTCAGCTGGCTGCGTGTCTCCTCGAGCGTCATCGTCGCGGTGACCGCCCAGGCGAGCTCGGGCCCGTAGAGCTCCGACCGGTACTCTCGGCGGCGGTCGGTGACCCAATCGAGATGGCGGTGCAACGGGTCGTCACGCTCGATCACGTGGGCGAGCCTGCGCACACGCGGGGCGACCGGCAACTTGGTGAGCGTCGAGCCTCCCAGCCGCGCGACCGTCTGCGGCACGAGCGGCCTGATTTGCCGCGCTCGGTTCATCCATCGGTACCGCGGATAGCCACCGAACAGCTCGTCGGCCCCCTCGCCGCCGACGACCACGGTCACCTCGCCACGAGCGAACTCGGCGATCGCATGGAGCGCGACGAGGCTTTGGTCGGCAAGCGGCTGGTCGAGGCGCGAGATGAGATCTGGGATCCGTCCGGCGACATCTGACTCCGTCAAGATCAGCTCGTGGTGGATCGTCCCCAGCTCGGCGGCGGTCTTAGCTGCCCCCGCCGTTTCCGACACCGTGCCGACCTCGTAGCCCACAGCGAACGTCTTCACCGGGGTGCTCGACACCTGGCTGGCGATCGCGGCGACGAGCGTCGAATCCAGTCCGCCACTCAAGAACACGCCCAAGGGCACATCCGAAATCATGCGCCCGCGGACCGAGTGCTCGAGGAGGCGCCGGGTCTCGGCGGCCAGCTCGCTCAGCGACCCGTAATCGCCGGCGGTCGTATAGCCCGGGGGCTCCCAATAATGTCCGAGCTTGGATACACCCGTGGCCCGCTCCCACGTCAGCGTGTGGCCAGGCAGGAGCTGCGATACGCCAACGACCATCGAGCGCGCTCCGGGCAGGTAGCCGAAAACGAAGAAGTTGTGCATCGAAACCGGATCCAGCTCCGGGCTGATCCGGCCGCTGGCCAGCAGAGCGGTCAGCTCCGAGGCGAAGGTGAGCTGCCCGCCGAGCTCGGCGTAGAACAGCGGCTTTTCGCCGAACCGGTCGCGGGCGATGAGAAGCCGCTCCTCCCGGGCATCCCAGATCGCAAACGCGAACATCCCGTCGAGCGCGTGGACGAGAGCGGCGCCGAACTCCTCGTACAGGTGCACCAGGACCTCGGTATCCGTACCCGACGCAAAACGGTGGCCCCGGTCCTGGAGCATCCGGCGCAGTTCAGGATGGTTGTAGATCTCGCCGTTGAGCGCGGCCCAGATGGTCTCGTCTTCGTTAGACAACGGCTGATGCCCGCCGCTCAGATCGATGATGCTCAGGCGGCGCGCCCCGATTGCGAGGCCCGTCGCAGCGTCCACGTGGCATCCGTCGTCATCCGGGCCGCGATGCACCATCGCGTGATTCATCGCCGCCACGGCCTCACCATGGCGGTCGTCGGTTGCTCCGCAAATCCCGCACATAAGGGTCTCGCGATCAAACGGCCGGCGGGCGCCAATGCTTCCGCAAGGCGTGAGTCCTGTTGCGGCTCGATGTTGGATTGTCCGGATCACGCCGTCGGGTATCTGCTCGTCGGCGCTTTCTCGGCCGGACTGGCGCTCCTGCACGGGGCCAGGCTGCACGATTTCGCGCCGCTCGAGGGGGCTGCGCCGGCCATGCTCATATTTATGGTGCGTACTGAAGTCGATCAGCTCATTGCGAGCTGCGCGCTGGGTTTATCGTCGTAGCGCCGCTCAGTTAGGCGCTCACGGCGGTCAGGGTTCGGGGCGGCCGCGCTGGGGGTGGCGCATCCAGCACACTCTTACCTTGTTGGCTTCCTCGCCGGCGGTGAGGCTCCAATGACCGTGGCCGCGGTTGTGGGCCAGAGCCGAACCGAAGCGCCTACGGGAACACTCTCGCAAGCTTGCTGGCTCTTGCGAGGCGTTTCGCCGGCCTCATGTTCGTAGCCGTTTTCCGGTGTGCACTCGCGCCAGGGCTGGCGGCTAGCACGAAAGCCTGGCGAGGGCTGTCTTTCGGCTGCGCTCCGGGGGCTTGCTGCTCCGGGTTGTCGGCGGCGATGGCCTGAGCGGGGCGTGTGCTCGCCTTCGCACGCAGCGGCCTAGGTGGGGGCGGCCTTCGCCCTCAACTCCCCCGCCGTGTGTGCAACCTGCTCGGCTCTCGATGTTCCCGTTCGGTTGGCTTAGCACCCGGGCGACTCTTGACTCCACCAGTTCCACCGGGTCGTGCGATCGTCAAACGAGCGTTCGGTCCGCTCAGGCGGGGTGAGCCTCCTCTTTACCTCATCGTCTTCACGCTGGCGGGAATACAAATCCAGTCAAAGCGCTTCCGAGACGAGCCGCGAGGCGGGATCGGACTTGCCTACTTGAGCAGCCGGTAGGCAGTAAGGTCGCCGGCGCGCTGATCGGCAGTCTCTGGGCGGGCTGAGCCGCTGGGACGCGCTCATGATGGGATGCGCGTCGTTGCCCCTCGCGAGTTTTGCCTCGGCGGTAGCTGCTCTTGATGACTTCGCAATACAGTCGGACTCGGCGTCGACCTCGAGCGCTCACTGCCGCTTGGCCGGCCTCAAGAGCCAGACGCACAAACGAACATTCGTCCGTGAAGAGCCAGCGCGAGAGGAAGGTCGGCGAAGTCGTCACACGACCTAAAGCAAAATTGCAGCCGACCCGTCATGAAGGACCTCACACCGTCATAACACCGACCGTTCGAGGACGTTCTTCTCCGGCTTCGATAGGTTTACGGAGAGCGCCGGGTATTTCTCCGACTCTCTTTCGATATACTCTGCGCGGTGCGGCTGGCCAGGGTACTCACGCGGATTAACTCTGAAGTTGGCCGCTACATACGGGCGGAAGATCGACTGGCGGTGCGGCGCGAACTTACACGCGAGGCCTTCTTCAGGGTTGCCGCACGATTTACGCCCACGATCGAGGCCGAGTGGCCGAGTGGGCATTACTTCGTTTCTACCGCGGACAAAGATGTGTCGCGGGTAACCTTTATGGGTGGGCCGTTCGGACTGCAAGTGCTCCGCGGCGCGTCACGCCTGATTGAGCAGCACACGGGGCAGGGCATAGCAGGTCGTGATGTGCTTGAGATTGGCGCCAACGTTGGTACAACAACCATCCCTCTGTTGACAGAGCTTGGCGCCGCTCATGTTCACGCCTTTGAGCCGGCGGTCAGTAACTATCGTGTTCTTGTGGTAAACATCGTCGCGAATGAGCTCTCGTCTCGGGTCACTGCCCATCAGTGTGCGGTCTCGGATCACGCTGGAACATTGAAGTTTGTTACTACGATGCGCAATGCGGGTAGCAGTCATGTCGCCAGCGGTGACGAACTCGCGCGTGCCGAGACAGTGTCCTGCGTCACCATCGATCAGCTACTGGCGGAGGGGATCGTTGATGGTGACCGGCTCGGCCTCGTCTGGATCGACGTTGAGGGCCATGAGCTGGCTGTGTTGGCAGGCGCCAGGTCGTTGACCGACGTGCCGATCGTCATTGAGTATCAGCCTCGACTCCATAAGAATCTGGATCGTCTACACGCCCTGATACAGGGCCGCTACGGACGCGTTTTCGACATACCGTCCGAGATGCCCACTTCGAGCGCTACGCTGACTGCTAAACATCCATCTGAAACGACTGATTTGCTACTGCTCACCTAGCTGTCCTGCTTGCGGAGGGCCTGAGGCGGTTGTAGGTATCCATTCCTAAGGGCCGGTATCCCGCTTCGGCGAGAAATACCGTGGTCCAACCAGGCACAATCCCACGTCCGGGATCTACGCCTCGGTAAGAGAGCTTCAGCGCTGCGAGGATGTGGGCGACGTTTTCCCGATTTGCGGCAGGAGGCCGAACCCCACTGGCGCGGTCAGCTCCAACTGCTTGCTGAGCTCCCGCGATCGAGGAATACAGTAACTCGACCTGCGGCTGACTCCTGCGAAGCGCCAGCTAGTCCCATCATGCGACGACGCAGACCCTATACACAGTGCGATGGACGAGTCCCAATATCTCGCGGATGAGGGTGCCCGGACGCGCGCGGTAGCGTGGGGCGCGGAGCGCGAGACTCAGACTATTCCCTCCGTCGCCGGCCTGAGAAGCTCGAGCTCGCTTGGAGCCGGCCAAGGTGAGGCGTGCTGGCGGTGCGCGTCGGCTGGCGGTCGAGCTCGACCCTTTCACCGTGCAATCGATCACAGCCGACGCAGCTCAGTGCGCGAGAACCGCGACAGCGGCAACATGCCTACCGCAATGCCCAGTTTGAGCACATCAACGAGACGATTAGGAACCCGCGCACTCATGGGTCTCGAAGGCAATTGTGGCGCCCGTTGCGTCGACTGGACACAATCGTCCCCGAGGAGCCCCGTCACAGCCAGCATCCTCGCCAACACCATCGAATACGACGCCGGCGCACCCGACCTCCGTCCCGAGCAGGCCTCCCGGGCTTAACAGACGGGACGCCAAAGCTTCCGTGGAAGCACGCTGAACTCGCCGACGTTGCATGGACGAGGCCGACTTCGGCCCTATTGCCACTGGCGCTTGCAAAGAGATGACCGCTGCGATGCTCACGGGCCTGATGATGGACGATTACCCGCTCTCGCTGACGGCGCTCGTGGAGCGAGCGGAGCAACTCAGCCCAACCCGCCCGGTGGTGTCGCGTGCCGGCGACGGTTCGCTCGATCGCACCACGATCGGTGAATGTGCGACGCGCGCCCGGCAGCTTGCAGGAGCACTGTCCGCGCTTGGGATTGGCGACGGTGACCGCGTCGCGACCCTGCTCTGGAACCAGGCAGAGCACCTCGAGCTGTACTTCGCGGTGCCGCTGATGGGAGCGGTGATCCACACGCTCAATCCGCGCCTGCACCCAGACGAGCTCAGCTACATCGTCGCGGACGCGGAGGATGACGTGATCGTCGTCGACGAGTCGCTGCTCGGCGTTCTGCACTCGGTGGACAGGGAGTTCCGACACGTGATCGTCGTCTCGCGCTCCGGTTCCCTCCCCAGCGCGGCGATCGACTACGAGTCGCTCATCGCGTCGGCGCAGCCGATCAGCTGGCCGCCCATCGGCGAGCGCCGTGCCGCGGCCATGTGTTACACGTCGGGCACTACAGGCCGTCCCAAGGGGGTCGTCTACTCGCACCGAGCGCTTGTCCTGCACTCGCTCGTAGCGGCGATGCCTGACGTGCACGGCGTCGGCTCGCGCGATGTCATCTTGCCGGCCGTCCCGATGTTCCACGTCAACGCGTGGGGTCTTCCCTATACCGCCGCGCTGGCCGGCGCGGGTCTGGTGCTACCCGGCCCTCGGCTCGATCCGGTAAGCATCCTCGATCTGCTGGAAAGCGAACGCGTCACGTTCACGGCGGGCGTGCCGACGATCTGGATGTCGGTCTTGGACGCGCTCGACGTCGAGCCCGGCAGATGGGACCTCCGCGCGCTCCAGCGTGTGAGCCTCGGCGGCGCCCCGGTACCGATCAGCCTGCTTGAAGGCCTGGATCGCCACGGCCTTACGATCGTTCAGGGGTGGGGGATGACGGAGACCTCGCCGGTTGGCACCATGTGCCTTCTGCCTAGCGAGCTCGACACGGCTTCGCCCGCCGAGCAGTACGACTATCGCGCTCGGCAGGGGGTGGCCGTCCCGTTGGTCGAACTGCGTGCGAGAGGCCGGGACGGCGAGCTCCTTCCTTGGAACGACCGGGCGATGGGAGAGCTCGAGATCCGGGGGCCGTGGGTCGCTGCGGGTTATCACGGCGGCGAGGGCGCTGACAGGTTCACCGAAGACGGGTGGTTTCGGACCGGCGACGTCGTGCGGGTCGATCATCGCGGTTGCATGCGGATTTGCGACCGCTTAAAGGACCTCGTCAAATCCGGCGGCGAATGGATCTCTTCGGTCGATCTCGAGAACCAGTTGATGGCTCATCACGCCGTTGCGGAGGCGGCGGTGATCGCGATCCCCGACGATCGATGGGGCGAGCGGCCGCTGGCCGCGGTCGTCGTGCGCGACGGGATGCAGACATGCCCTGAAGAGCTGCGTGAGCACCTCAGAGGTGAGTTCGCCAAATGGCAGCTTCCCGAGCGGATCGAGTTCATCGAGGCGATCCCGCGAACCGCGACCGGCAAATTCAAGAAGAGGGAACTCAGACAGCGGTTTGTCGCATCTGCGGCATAGGGGTCAGCCAAGCGCTGCCGTGCTTGGGCACCTGAGCGGCCGGGCCCGCGCAGGGGCCGCCGCTTCTCGTCCGGGACAACGAAGGGCTGAATCGCGACGAGGATCCCGGCGCTCTCCGGGTGATCGCCGACTCGGAGGAGTCCGGAACACCGGCCTGTCCGCCGGAAGATCTCGGGGCTGCGCGACGTTCAGTTCACAGGATTCCGCCAGGAGGCATTGTCTTGCTACGCATCGCCATTGTCGGTCTAGGAGCATGGGGGGTCTGCGCGCTCGAGCGGGTGGTAACAATCGCGCGCGAGGACCTGGGACTCGGCGTTGATGTCGCGGTCCACGTAATCGAGCCGGGAACGCCCGGCTCGGGCGTCTACGACATCACGCAGCCCGACTACCTCCTCCTCAACAATCCCTGCGGGCAGCTCTCCCTCTTACCCGTTCCAGACGGAGTCGTACCAGCCCTGCTACGGGGTCGGCCTGTACGACTGGGCCGTGGCGAGGGGCTACCGGTGGGTCGGCGACCGGTGTGCGATCGACCCGACGGGGCAGCCGATCGAGCCCCACCACTTCCTGCCCCGCCGACTGATGGGGGAATACCTCCAGTGGTTCTATCGCGCGCTTCTGGCCGGCGCGCCGGCGAGCGTGCACATCATGCATCATCCGACCTCTGCCATCGATTTGGTGGCCAGGCGCGACGGAAGCGAGGAGGTGCGCCTGGCAAACGGCAGCGCCGTCGTAGTCGACCACGTGATAGTCGCCTCTGGGCATACGGCTAATCAGGACGTCGACGGTTGCCGCGAGATCAACCCGTACCCGGTTGCACCGTACGTGGAGACGATTCCGGCCGGCGCGAAGGTCGCCGTTTCCGGGATGGGACTGGTGGCGATCGACGTGGTGACGGCGCTGACCATTGGCCGGGGTGGCGAGTTCGTCAAGGAAAGCGGCGGACTGAGCTACCGGCCCAGCGGCCGGGAGCCGGTGCTCCAGCTTTACTGCCGAAGCGGTCTACCGTTTGCCGCCAAGTCGGTCACGGGGAAAGACCGCAGCACCGTCTATAAGCCGCTCATCTGCACCCCCGAGGCCCTCGACGCGCTGAGCCGCCGCAGGCGGCTGGTCGATGTGCGTACGGAATTGCTCCCGCTGCTGTTCGCCGAGATGTACGCGCGGTACTACGCGCAAGTGGCCTTCCAGGCGCTAGGCTCGGCCGCCGATGGCGCCGCGGTGCGCGAGCGGTTGCGCGCGGCGTGGCTCGAGGACCGCTTCAAAGACGAACTGGCCCGCCTCGGGTCCCGCTTTGGCAGCTTCGACGCCGAAGCGCTGTTCTTCGGCCACCAGCCGAACTACCACTCCAGCGACGACTACGAGCAGTTCGTCTACCAGGCGCTGGCCGACGATCTCCATGAGGCCGAGGTTCCGGACGGCGCGAGCCCCGTCAAGTGCGCTTCGGAGGTATTCAGGATCTTCCGCGACTCGATGCGATCCGTGGTCGAGCTAGGCGGTCTCTCGCTCGATTCCTACCTGGACTTCAACGCGGACATCTGCAGCCGGATCCACCGCCTGGTGGCCGGCCCGCCCGCGCTGCGCTCCCGGCAGATGCTGGCGCTGTTGGACGCCGGAGTGGTCCGTGCGCCCTACGGTCCCGCGCCGGCTCGAGGGCTCTCCGTCGACGGGGCTGACCGCGACGCGGCTCGAACGCGAATCTCCTCGACGGCGTTCGAGCAGCCATATGTGGATCGACGTCGACGTCGTCATCCGTGGCCATCTTGAGGAGCCGCGAATCGCGGGCTCAGCCTCTCAGTTGCTGACTCAGCTCTACAACCGCGGCCGCGTGAGTCAGTTCCGGTATGGCGAGGTCGCCGTCGGCAGCGTCGATCTGACGCCGGACTCTCACCCGATCGACATCGACGGGCGGCCGCAGCTGAGCATCTCGATGTTCGGAGTGCTGACCGAAGGCGTCCGTCACTTCACGGCATACATCCCGTCGCCTCGCAGCCGGATGCGCGCATTCGAGGACGTGGGCGCCTGTGTGACCGAGTTGCTCGCCGACGCCCCCGTCAGCGAGCGCTTGGCGGCGTAGCCGTTCGACGCCTACCCGGGTTCCGAGCGGCGACGGATGCTCAGCCCGTCGGGGCCCGTCGTGGCGGAGCCACCTGAGGATGGACGCCACGGTGGACGAACCACCTACGCGGCGAGCGCTACAGAATTTCTACCTGCGTGACGGTGCTGCAGCCGTGTCGGTTCTTCCAGCCAGAGGTCCCGTTCGATTTCCTGAATCGAGTGTCCGCCGAGCATCGACCGGCACCAGACCTCAGCTGACCAGAGTCGAACTTTCACCACATGATTACTAGCCGCGACCACGCTCTTGAACTGGCCCTCGGGGATCCGGAGCGTTTCTCTGAGGAACCCCTCTGCCAGAAAGCGTGGATCCGCGGCCTCTTCGATCCACGTACGGGCATCGAAGGCCATCCCGTAGATCTTCGGTCGATGCGCGATAGACCAGGGCAGCACACGGCGGGCGACGTCGCGAAGAATCCCCTTTGACCACGGTCCCACCCTTGCCTCGAGCGGAAGGTTCAAGACGAACTTGACAACGTCAGGCTCCAGAAACGGAACTCGCGCCTCTACGGAGGCCTGCATCACGTTCTTGTCCATCCGGTTCAGCAACCAACAAAGCGAGTAATCGAGGCGGCTAAGAAGTCCCGCCTCGAGTTCGCCCCGATCGCCTGCGTGGTGCGCGTAAGCCATTCTCGCCTCACGGGTTGGATCGTGGTTAGGGTCCGACGTCTTGACGGGTAACCAACTCGATGCGGGAGGGGGTCCGAGAGCCTCTCGCACGAGATCGCTCGTCTTTCGGAGCACTCTGACCGGGTTGAGCGCATGCATCGGGTCACTGAGCAGCACCGGCTCGGCAGCGTGGACAATGCGGTCATACCACGGAAGGAAGCCCGCCAACGCCTCGGCATGGAGCCTGCCGTAGCCCCCGAACAGCTCGTCCGCACCCTCGCCGGTCAGGAGCACCTTGACACCACATTGTCGAGCGCGGTCAGCGAGCTGCGCGACGGTGACCGCGCTGGCGTTCGCGATCGGAACGCCATGATGAACCGTGGCGGCGACAAATGCGCGTCTCCAACTTGAGGGGGTCACGTCGACAAGTTCGAGCTCGACGCCGAGCGCATCAGCGACCCTCCGGGCGGCGAGTCCTTCGTCCCTCCTACCATCGCCCGCGAAGCTTGCTCCAAAGGCCACGATATCTGGCATCGCCTCCGCGGCCAAAGCGGTAATCAGGCTCGAATCGACGCCACCCGAGCACAAGGTCCCAACCGTCGTATCTGCGAGGAGGGCTCCGTGCACCGCGTCGCGAAGAGTGCGTTCGAGCTCGGAGGTGAGCTCCGAGCGCGGTAGACGCTTCAGTCGCGCCGCGCTAACCGAGTCCACGTCGTTGGCGGGGGCATGCCAGCGCCAAGCTTTGATCGCGGTGTCCTGGAGCGAGATCGCCGTCAAGGATCCCGGCGGCAGCCGCGTGATGCCCTCCAGCAGCGTCGCCTCCCCGCCTAGGAATGACCCGTCGGATAGGTCCTGCCAGGCGGTGTCGACTGGCTTGGCGGGCGCACCAGCCGCGACAAGTGCTGCGGGTTCGCTTGCGAACCACACTCCGCCGCAGAATCGGGCCAGGTAGAGCGGCTTCACGCCGAAGCGATCACGGCAGAGCAACAGGCGCCCGTCGCGTAGGTCGAGGGCGGCGAACGCGAACTGGCCGGTCAGCCGCGACACTGCAGCTGGGCCCCATTGTTGGAGAGCCCACAGCAGAGTCTCCGTGTCGCTTCCTCCTAGGAAGTTCGCCTCGTCAAGATCGCGCCGAAGCGCGATGTGGTTGTAGATCTCGCCGTTGTAGGCCAGCCACCAGTCGCCGCCCGGGTGGCGCATCGGCTGATGTCCGCGATCGGTCAAATCGACGATCGACAGCCGGGTATGGACCAGCGCGACGTTGTCGATGACCTGGATCCCGGCATCGTCAGGTCCTCGATGGGCGAGCGCGTCGCGCATCGCTGCTAGGCGATCCTGCTCGGGGCGCGCCCCGCGTCCGAGCACGCAACCTCCGATTCCACACATGCCCAATCAACGCTCAGCGCACGCCCGTCCTTATGCCGCGGCGAATATGTTCTTTGCCGCAGTGCAGCGACGCCGTGGAGCCATCCGCCGGCATGGGGCGAGCCACACGGGTCAGGGAGTGCAAGCTCCAGCTGGCGCGGATGCGACTCAGCCAGCGGCTGATAGCGCCTGGTCGAGGTCTTCGATCAGGTCGTCGGGGTGCTCGAGTCCGATCGAGAGGCGCACCATGTCGGGGGTTATCCCAGCGCGCTCGAGCTCGGTGGGGGTGAGCTGTCGGTGGGTGGTGGACGCAGGGTGGGTGATCAGCGACTTGGCGTCGCCCATGTTGAGTAGGCGCTTGAACAGCTTGACGTGGTTGAACACCGCTATTCCCGCATCGCGGCCACCGCGGACCGTGAAGGTCATGATCGATGGAACACGATCATCCATATATCGGCGGGCCAGCGGGTAGTACGGATTGTCCGCAAGACCCAGGAAGCTGACCGACGAGACACGGGGATGCGAGGCCAGGTGGGCGGCCACGGCACGGGCGTTGGTCTCGTGACGGGGGAGGCGCACGGCCAGCGTCTCGAGCCCCTGAAGGTGCAGGAAGGCGTTGAACGGCGACAGCGATGAGCCGGTGTTGCGCAGCCCGACGGTCCGGCAGCGCGTGATGTACGGGGCGTCGGCGAACTCGGTTGCGTACTGCACGCCGTGAAACGCGGGCTCTGGCTCAATCAGGTAGCTGAAGCGCTGCGGGTGGTCGGCCCAGGGGAAGGTGCCGGCGTCGATGATGATCCCGCCCAGCGTTGTCCCGTGGCCCCCGATGAACTTGGTGAGGGAGTGGATCACGACGTCCGCGCCGTGACGAATCGGCTTGAGCAGCAGCGGCGTGGCCACGGTGTTGTCGGCGATCACCGGCACGCCACGGTGGCGCGCGACATCCGCCACCGCCTCCAGGTCAATGACGTTGCCGGCGGGGTTGCCGACCGTCTCGCAGAACACGGCCTTGGTCCGCTCGTCGATCAGCGCGGCGATCGAGTCGGGATGGTCGTCGGCCGCAAAGCGGGTCTCGATCCCCAGACGGGGAAGCACGTGTGCGAAGTAGGTGTAGGTGGCGCCGTACAGTTGCGGCACCGAGACGAGGTTGTCGCCGGCACCGAGGAGGTTGAGGACCGACATGCTGACCGCGGCCGCGCCGGAGCTGACGGCCATCGCGGCCGCGCCGCCCTCCAGCGCTGTGAGTCGCTGCTCGAGCACGTCCACGGTCGGATTGTTGATGCGGTTGTAGTGGAACCCCGGCGACTCGAGGTCCATGATCGCTCCCGCCTGGTCGGCGTCGATGAACTCGTGGGCGACCGTCTGGTAGATCGGAACCGCGACCGCCCGTGTGGTGGAGTCGGGCGTGTAGCTGCCGTGGATGGCCAGGGTCTCGTCGCGCATGCGTGGGTCACGCCGCGAGCGGCAGCGCGGCGCGCGCCAGACGCAGCCAGTTGCGGTACAGGAGCGCCGCCGCGGGGGCCCAGGTGTTCTCCACGGTAGCTGCCACCTCGTCGTAGGGGAAGCTTGCCCAGAGTTCTTGCGGGTCAGTGCCTGCCAGCGCCACCTGCCGCTCGAAGCGGCGCAGTGTTACTAACGATTCTGGCCGCAGATAACCCTCCGGTACGCGCGGATACGGCACGGTCCCGCGGCCGAACAGGCAGCGGCGCACATCGCGGCGATACTCCCGTAGCAGGCTCAACGTTGCGTACTCGGGGTGGCCCTGGCAGAGGACAAACAGCCCGTGGCCGCGTTCACGCGCCGCCACTGACCAGCCAGCTTCGGATCCGGCGGAGCCGATCACGATGCGATAGCCCGCCTCGATCAGGCCCGACCCGGGCACGTCGTTGAGCCGCGAGTGCGGGATCGGCACGACCTCCGGTAAGCCGCGCGCGAGAGGGTCGGAGCGATCCCCAATCGAACCGCAGAACACACCGCTGCACTTCGCCGGTCGCCGCACGCGCTCGATACCGTCGAACAGGAGGATGCTCGCATGAGCGGCCAGGCACGACAGCAGGGTGGTCGGTACCGAGGTGGCCGCCCACTCCAGTAGGCGCGCGAGATAGGGCCAGCAGGGCTCGAAGCGCAGTTGAGGCTGGGTCGGCTCGGTCCCGGTGACGATCAGCGCGTCGGGTGAACGGGTCCAGAGCTCGTCGAGCCCGCGGTAGCGCGACTCGATCACCGCGGCGACCTTGTCCGAACGCGGAATCTCCTCGATCGTGTACAGCTCTAGCTCAACTGCGGCACCGTCTGGCGCCGCCCGGGTCGCCCGCCGAAACTGGTCCTCGGTGTCGACGAAGGCCGCGTCCGGCATGTTGTTTACAAGCGCGACGGTAATTGACCGACGGCCCTTCGGAAATGTGATCGCCGTCATTTCGGGATAGGTTCACCCTCACCTAAAGCGGACCCGGGATGCTGTGGACGCCCGGTGGCTTGTGGCGGTGGCACTTAAGCGACGATCCGCAGTCCAGACCCATCACTTACTGCAACGTATTGCCTCGGCCTTTTCTTCTGGTCGCGTCCGAAAGCTCCGGACGGCTCGGATCGCACCGTTCATGCAACTTGCTCCCTTCACCGGAACGAGTGAGCTATGAACCGTGGTGCTCGCTGCGGCTGGCCGCACGATGAGCGCTCCGGTCGCCGCCGCCATCGTGATCAACGCAGCGAGTAGACGCCGCCGGAGCGTAGGAGGATGCGCCTTAGCCGGAATTACATGACGCAGCTCGTACCCCAGGAGGTGCTGATAGCGCCGCACGTTGGTCGTAAACCCGACTGCGCCGAACGGCCCTCCGCCCGACGCTAGAAGGTATCCGACGCGCCGAGCGATCAGGATTCGAACTAGGTGGTCGTGAAGTGCCCAGCTCGCCTCGTGGCAACTCGATACGGCCAGCTCGATGAGACACACCACGTCGTCGATGACGGCTGCCGCAACTGCCAGCGGTCGGCCGTGTTCATCGCGAGCGACCATGACTGTTGTTTCCGGCCGTGCGAACAACTGACGGAAACAGTGCATCGCAGCATCCAACTCCATCTCGGTCAACGACTCCCAATGGCGGCGCAACACGTGGGAGGGCATCGTCGAAGGCGCGCTGCGAGTCGCTCACTACCTCGCACCAGATGCCAGCGGCCGCCGCTCTACGCAGGTTGGTCCTCAGCGCCTGACGGCGGCGCCCGCGCAGGTAGTCCGCGTGGTCCTGCGGGAGGGGCAATACCCCTCGGCAAAGCCGATTTCGGGGGATAATCCCCAACGAGCGCTCGTTGAAGTAGGCGTCGAGAGCCTGTCCCGTACACGATCCCGACAGGACCACGTATTCCCGCCGTGTTCGCACGAGGAGCATGATCAACGCAGCGAGGCGCCGGGGCCGCAGCACAGCCGCTGCGATGAGCCTCGCCAAGGGGCGCGGACGAGTGAGATATCCATCGAGCGGGAGGGAACTCGCCTCTGAGAACCATGAGCCGCCGTAGCGCAGCCGGCGATCTGAGCTCACGCACTGCTGCCTGGGAGCGAGACAATGTAATGAAAGGGCGCATCACATCGGTGGTCGTGAGGTCCGAACTTAACCGGGAAAACGAGCCTTCGGCCCATCATCTTTCGCCGGACGGTTGGCCAGTCCGATTACTGACCCTCGGCGGGACTTGCGCGAGCCAGGCGCCGCAAACCGGGAAACGCCGAGAACGCCGACGGCAGGGGACGCGTGAAATCATGGCCACCGCAGCTGATGCCCAACGGCGCCCAGGCACTCATCCGCACGCTCGTCGACGCAGGCGTCGCGACGTGTTTCGCGAACCCAGGTACGTCGGAGATCCATTTCGTCGCCGCGCTGGACTCGGCCCCAGAGATGCGTGCGGTCCTGACCCTGTTCGAGGGCGTGGCGACCGGAGCTGCCGATGGGTACGCGCGGATGGTGGACGCGCCCGCGGCGACCCTGCTGCACCTGGGACCGGGTCTCGGCAACGGGCTCGCGAACCTCCACAACGCGCGCCGCGCCAAGGTCCCGGTACTCAACATCGTGGGCGATCACGCGACGTACCACGCACAGTACGACGCCCCGCTGCAGTCCGACATCGAAACGGTTGCCCGAAACGTGTCGACGTGGGTGCGGACGTCGAGGAGAATCGAAGAGCTCGCTCGCGATGGGGTCGATGCGATCATTGCCGCCACCGGTCCGCCCGGTCAGGTGGCGACGCTCATCGTGCCTGCCGACGTGTCCTGGCAGGACGGTGCGCAACACCGCAGCCCCACCCCAAACAGCTGCGTCAGGCGCAGCCTCCTGGAGAGACTATCGAAGCCGTCGCAAAGGCAATCCGGGGCAGCGGCCGGAATGGGATTCTGCTCGGCGGTAGAGCCTTGCGTGAGCGTGGCCTCGTCGCTGCCGCGCAGATCGCCGCAGCCACCGGGACGAAGCTGTTGGCCGAGGGATTCCCGGCTCGCCTCCAGCGCGGTGCCGGCCTGCCCGCGATAGATCGGTTCGCGTACTGGCCTGAGTTCTCCTCGGTTCAGCTCGACGGGCTCGAGCATCTGATCCTGGCGGATGCGACGGCACCCGTCTCGTTGTTCGCCTATCCCGGCATGGCGAGCCCTCTGCTGCCCGGTGGTTGCGAGGTGCACGACCTCTCGCCGCCGACGTCCGACGTGCTCAGCAGCCTCGAGGAGTTGGTGGAGGCGCTGAATGCTGCGGGCGCCAAGCCTGCGGTGCAGCAGCGGTCCATGCCGCCACGCCCTGATGGTGCGCTCACCGCGGAGAAAGTCGGCCAGGCGATTGGCGCAATCCTGCCGGAAGGCGCGATCGTCTCCGACGAAACGATGACGTCAGGGATGGCCTGCCGGCCAACACCGTGGGGGCTCCCAGGCATGACTGGCTCACTCTCACCGGGGGCGCGATCGGCCAGGGTCTGCCGGTCGCGGTTGGGGCGGCGATCGCGTGTCCGGATCGCCCGGTCATCGCACTCGAGGCTGATGGCTCGGCTCTGTACACCATCCAATCGCTGTGGACGATGGCGCGCGAGCGGCTCAACATCACCGTCGTGATCTTCAACAACCGTTCCTACAAGATCCTCGATGCCGCGCTTGCCCGCGTCAGCGGACAAAACGCCGGTCGCAAAGCCAGGGCTCTGCTCGACCTGGGGGATCCAGACATCGATTTCGTCGAGCTCGGCACCGGGCTCGGCGTCGCCTCGCACCGCGTCGACACCGCGGAACAGCTCACCCGCGCTCTTGACCAGGCCATCGCTGATCCCGGCCCGCATTTGATCGAGGTTGTCATCCCCCGATCTTCGGGTTAGCGGTATCCGGCCGTGAGCGCGTCCGCACGCAGCGTGCTCAGCCCCTGCTCGATCGCCTCCGCGATCAGCTCGAAGTGCTCGGGACCCGCCGTGAGCGGCGGCGACACGGCGAGCGCGGAACCGCCGGGACGTACGAGAACCCCGGCCGCACGCACGCCCCTTGCCAGCGAGGCAATGATGCGGGGTTCCCGGTCAAGAAATTCGGCGGTTAGCTCGACGGCGGCCATTGTTCCCACGCCGCCCCTGACTTCGGACACGAGTTCGTGCCCAGCAAGCGGCGCGAGCGCATCGAGCAGCGCCTGCTCACGCTCGCGCCCGCGGTCGAGCAGTCCGTCGCGCTCGAGGAGGCTGATGTTGGCGATCGCCGCAGCGCAGCACGTGGGGTGGCCGGCATACGTCGAGCCGTGCCTGAAGATCGGTCCCCCCGGTGTACGCCAGAACGGCTCGGCGATTCGCTCTGAGACCATCACCCCGCCCAGTGGGAGATAGCCACTGGTCACGCCCTTTGCGAACACGATCATCGCCGGCTCAACGTTCCAACGCTCGATCCCGAACCACGTGCCCAGGCGACCGAATGCGCAGATCACCGCATCCACCACGAGCAGGACTCCGGTTCGCTTGCATAGCTCAGCGACCCCCTCGATGTAGCCGGGGACGGGCGGGTACACGCCACCGGCGCCGATCACCGGTTCTACGAACACCGCCGCCACTCGCTCTGACCCGACCCGAGCGAATGCCTGCTCCATCTCCTCCAGCGAGTCGTGGCGCACCTGAACCGTGTCGGCCAGCGGTTCGAAGCCCTGGCGATTGCTGGGGATACCGCCCAGGGCGGTTCCGAACCCGTGCGTGCCGTGATAGCCCGCGGTGCGGCTGACCAGCAGGGTGCGATCCGGCTCGCCGACCTCCCACCAATAGCGGCGGGCCAGCTTGGCGGCGGTGTCAATCCCGTCGCTGCCGGCGGAGCCGAGGACCACCTTCGCCGGCATCGGCGCCCGATCCGCGAGCATCTCTGCGAGCTCCAGCACCGGCCGGTTTGCGAGGTCAAAAAACGCTGAGTACGCGCCGAGGCGCTCCATCTGGGCGGTGACGGCGGCCCGGATCTCGGGTCTGCCGTGCCCGACGTTCGCGTACCACAGACCGGCGGTCGCGTCCAGGTATCGCTTCCCGTCTGCGTCCCACACCCACACGTCCTCTCCGTGCTCGATCACGAGCTCGGCATGACGCACCGAGCCCATGTCCGCGTATGGATGCCAAAACGATGTATCGGTACTCAATGCTTCACCTTCTCGGCGCGAACGCTCCCCTGCGGGGGCGAACGCAGTCGAATCCAACCCTTTCATCGTTTGAGGGAAGCTGCGCGCCTGGGTCGGCCGTCGCCTTACACAGCCGCATCGCGCGGCTCCTGCGACGACCGACTCTCAGGCGAGCTGCGGGCCTGCACGCTTCTCCGAGTACACGGTTTGGACCCGAGTAGACGCCAGCTCCCGTTGGAAGGCTCGTCGACCGCGGTGGTGAAGACCGTGAACGGAGCCCTCAGTGCGACCCAACCGGTCGGCGATCTCCCCCGGGCTGAATCCGATTACGTGGCGCAGGATGACGACCTCGCGCTGTTCCGCCGGCAGCGCTGCGAGCGCCGACTCGAACGACTCCGCTCGATCGAGATCGACCCCCGAGGTCTCGGTCGGGATCGAAGCACGGTCTCAGTTGGCGTGAGGCGGTTGGCGCGTAGATGATCGATCGCAACGTTGCGCGCAAGCCGCAGCAGCCAGGCAAAGAACGGCACCCCTCGATCGTCGTACTTGACCAGCGTGGTCATCAGCTTCGCGAACACGTGCTGGGTGACGTCCTCGGCCTCGTGATCGTCGTGCACGATCGAGCGCACGTAACCGTAGATGTTGTTCGAGTAGCTGATGTACAGGAAGCGCAACGCGTCCTGGTCGCCCTCCTTGGCCCGAGCCACTGCGAGGCGGGTCTTTTCGCGAGTCTCGGGCGATTCGTCGAGCGTAGTCCTGGTCCGGAACCCGACCGTTCCTGGCGTTGCGGCAATTGCTTGGCTGATCAACGTTGCCCCTTCGGTTTTCAAGGTGGGTCTTTGGCGCCTGCGCCGTCAGACCGCGCCAGCGCACGCATCCCCCGCGCTGGTGCTGCCCCATACTTCGCTGGCCCGCGAGGCCGACTTTTCCTCGCTTCTCCTTGTGTCGTCGAGTATCGGGTCGACCCTGATCGCGGTCAATGACCGGCGCGGCCCATTGCGCCGTTCAAGTCAATGAACGCCTGCGTGCGGCCGGCCGCGCCTAAAGGTTTTGTGCGCTTTGAGCCGATAAGAGGAGCGGCTTGGACCCGGCTGGTCTGCCTCTTGGGACTGCTTGGTGCGCAAAATCGTCACACGAAGGCCCGTTTATGAGCTATGGTGAGGTTTCCGGAAGGAACTCGAATACCCCGGGGGGCAGTAAATGGGGATTGAGGC
>CAVWOK010000015.1:0-40944 GCA_963756585.1 uncultured Solirubrobacterales bacterium
GCGGGCGGAGGGACTCGAACCCCCAAGGGCTTTCGCCCACCGGCACCTAAAGCCGGCGTGTCTGCCAATTTCACCACGCCCGCGAGCACGCGGCAACCGTCGATTCTAAGTAGCCGGCCGCCCGGCTGACCGGGCCAAAACCGCTGCACAGGACAACCTGAAGAAGGTATGGTCCGCGCTCTTGGCCCAGGTGCGCAACATCAGGCCCGGCTACACGGTCATCCACCCCAACCGCGATAAGGCGTCGTGCAAGGTGATCAGGGCGGTGGTGGTGCTGATCCTGATTATCTCGGTGCTGCTGATGCTCGCGATCACGATCGGCGGCTGGAGCGAGCTCCAGGGACTCAAGCCCGTGAACTTCATCTGGTGCGTCGTGTACCTGGTGATCGCGTTCTACATCTGGCGCTGGTCCCGGGGGCTGCTGCCGATCGCGGCGGCGCTCGCGATCCTGCTGCTGATCATCGCGGTGATCGCGGGCACCGGGCTGTCGGGCACGAGCTGGTTCGACCGCGAGCACTCCGGCTTCGCCCCGGCGCAGTCGCTGTTCGGGGGTGCCGGGCTCAGCGACAGCACGCTTGGATTGCTGACGGTTTTGCTGATCCCGGTCCAGGTGGCGCTGATCGTGTTGGCGATGATCGGGTTCGCACAGGGCTGGAACGTGGAGCTGGAAGTGCCCGACGACGAGGCTCGGCGCCGTGGCAGTCCGCCAGTCGCGCGCGGCCCGCAGCCGGCTGCAGCCTGACCGGCCGCTGCCTGGCCCGCACGAAGAGACGGCGACCAACGCGATCAGTCGCGAACCGACTCCCAAGTGCAGTCGACGCACACCTCGCTCCCGGATTCCATCCTCCTCCGGCCTACCCGCACCACCAAGCCGTAGATCTTGCAGCCCAGGCACAAGCCGAGCACTGACTCCATCCACATCAGGACCAGGCAGATCAGGCACATCGTTCGCGGCAGGTAGCCGCGGATGCCGCTGTTGGTGATGACCGTCATCGCCAAGGCCACCCCCAGACCCAGCGACCAGGCGAAGCGCTTGGGTTTTGCGGCGACCCACTCCGACGGGCGAGCGAGTGTCATCGCGTGAGCCAGCACGCCGAACGGGCTGTACCGCAGCCCCACGGTGATCCGGATCAGAAACTCGACGAAGAACATGCTGGCGACGACCTGCAGCGGCACGTACTGCTTGGCGAAGTAGGCGTAGCTGAACGCCACGGCGCCGGTAACCATCGTCAGGCCCGCAGCAGCACGTGCCTCGTTCTCATCGACGACAGCTGGACGTAGCGTCGAATCGTCCCGCGCCCGACCATGGGCGCGTCGACCAGGTCGACCGAGACTAACCTCCATATGTTCCTCCTGACCGGGCACCTCGCGGGGCACCGCCTGGCTCGGTCGGGCCAAGGTGCGGACTGCTCCAGTCACAATGCTTGCGATCGACGCCTCGTTAGGTATCTACCCTACCAGGCGTTACGGCAGAAGAGCGGGGCGGGACCACCGATCCGGCTCTGGCTACTGCTGGCGAACTGCCTGTGCATGCAGCGCCTGGGCGACGGTCCGCAGCAGGAGCACCGTTGCCCCGGTCAGCCCTGAGAAACCCAGTGTCCACAGCGCATCGCGTACTCCCTGGATCGGCGCCAGTGAGCCGCCGACCAGGATCCCGGCGGAGGCGATCGCGCCGGCGCTGGCAGCGACTGCCACCAGCGCGCGGTTTAGCCAATCCTCGACCACCGGCCGGTCTGAGCCGGCGTACCGCTCGGTCTGCATTATCAGGCGCCCGGAGCGCCATTGGCTGGCCAGCGCCTCGGCGTGCTCGGGCAATGTGCGCAGCGCCGGCAGCGCTCGGACCAGCTCCTTTTGCACAAGCTCCTCGGGACTTGCGAGCTGGTCGTAGCGCTCCTCGCTGACCAGCCGCTCTCCCTCCGCGGCCAGATCAAAGGCGGGGTCGATCGTCGAGAGCGTCCCCTCGAGGGTGAGCAGCGTTCGAGACAGCAGCATCATCGGCCGTGGTGGACGGAGGCCGTGGCGGTCCATCACGTCCATGACGCCCATCATCGCCGCTGGTCCGAAACCTCCGCTCTCGACCTCGCCCAGCAGAACGGTGAGGTCACGCTCGAGCTGGCGCATGTCGATTTCGTCGTCGCCGACCAGGTGCCTGACGGCCCGCGCAAGCACCGCGCCATCGCGCAGCGAGAATCCGATCGCCAGGCCTCCGAGCGCTTCGCGGATGACCGGGTCGATTCGTCCGACGGCACCAAAGTCAAGCAGCCACAGAGTGCCGTCGCTGTCGATCAGCACGTTTCCCGGATGCGGGTCGGCGTGGTAGTAGCCGTCGCGCAGGATCTGAGCCATGAACGAGCTGAGCAGACGGCGCGCGATCTCATGCCGATCGATCGGCGCGGCCGCCACCGCATCAAAATCTGCCACCGAGCGGCCAATGACCTCGTCCATCACCAGCATGCGATCGCTCGAGAGCGTCGGATAGACGACCGGGACCTGGACTTCGCCGTTCACACCCCGGCCGTGGCGCAGCCGCTGTGCGGCCGCGACCTCGCGACCGTAGTCAAGCTCGGCTTCGATGCTAGTGATCAACTCGTCGGCCAGGTCGCGAATCCCGATTCGCCGCGCCGCCTCCACGCGCCGGTCGAGCTGCCGGGCGACGAACGCCAACACGGCCGAGTCTCACCGCACGATCTCATCGAGGCCGGGACGCTGGACCTTGACGATCACCGAGCGGCCGTCGTGCAATCTGGCTCGATGGGTCTGACCGATCGACGCGGCCGCGACGGGTTGGGGGTCAAATTCCGCAAACGCTTGCTCGATCGGCTCCCCGAGCTCGGCTTGCAGAGCCTCGGTGAGTTGGTCGCTTGGCACCCGGGCCACGTTGGCGTGCAGGTGTGACAGCTCGGTGGTCAGCGTGTCTGGGAGCAGGTCGTTGCGGGTCGCGGCAATCTGCCCGAACTTGACGAACATTCCGCCCGATTGCTCGAGCACCAGGCGCACGCGACGCGCAAGATCGGGAGAGGACAGCGCGGCCCGCGTCCGGTAGCGAACGTGCAGCAGGTTCTCGCGCCGCGCGTTTCCCAGGACCTCACGAAACCGCCCCAGCGGCGCGAACACCGAGCGCACTGCGCGCACCGGATGGCGAAGCGTCGGTCGGCCACGACGGCGCGGCACCCGGCGCCGCGTGGTCACGTCCAACACGATCGCCATCGGCAGCGCTGCCAGCACGCCGAAAAACACGACCAGGGGAATCACCAGCAGCGGATGTGCGTTCTTGGGCCCCAGCGCGATAACGCCGGCGATCAGCCCTACGAACCAGCCCAGGATCGCCGCCATCGCGCTCCGCCAACGCCCGATCCGCACCCCCAGCACCCTGCCCATGACCACACCGATCGCGGTCACCCACAACGGAAGAATCAACAAGTAGCCCAACCCCAGCTGAATCGTGATCGTCGCGATCAACCAGTCCCTCCTCGCTCGACATCCCGCGCGCCCCATCGGCCCATGATCGGCACGTCTTTACTGCACTGCGAACCGACAGTCAACAGGCGCGAAGATCCACCCGAGCGTCTCCTGGCGCGATTGTCAGCCACGGGTAGTCAACGTGCGCGGCCCCGCGCGATGCACAGGGCCGCAGACTTCCGGGGGTGACCCGCGGCGCAGGGGTCAGCTCGGCGGCGGTGGCGGCCCGTGGCGGACCATCCCCAGCTCGCGCTCGACCGCGGCGATTCGCTCGGGTGACACCCGAGGTTCGTCGGAGGGCGGCTGAAGCCACGGCCACTTTGCGGGTTCGCCAGCGCGCGGACGTAATTCTCGATTCCGGCGGGCGTGGAGAGGAACAGCATCCGGGCGGTGTCGGATTCCACCCGGAAGGTGTGGGGCGCGCCTGCGGGGGCGAACACGGTCGTGCCGGTGCTGCCGCGCCGCCCGCGGGTCTTGACCCACTCGGGAGGGCTTGCCTGATCCTCGGCCAGCTCGGGTTCCACGAGCCAGGCGGTGACCTCGCCTTCGAGCAGGTAGAACATCTCATCTTGAGGGTGTGAGTGCAGGGGCGGTGCTGCTCGGTGAGGAAGCACCCCCTCCCACAGGGCGAACCTGCCCCCGGTCTGGTGCCCATCGAGCTTCATTTGCGCGAGCGTGCCCAGAAACCACAGCCTCTCGCTGTCGCTCACCACGCAGGGCTCGCTCACCCCACCGCGCTCCACGCTCGCCGCCGCGCCGTGAACCGTACTTGTCACGCTCATGCGCGCACCTCGAGCTGAAACGCCGCGGGCCGCTCGTACGGCCGATCTGGGACGCAGCCGATCGCCAGAATCCGGACTCCCTCGGCTCCCGGCATCACCTTGCGCTTGGTCTCCGGGGTGATCCGCACGAGCTGCCCGGCGCGGACGGACGCACGCTCGCCGTCAATGTGAAACTCCGCCGAGCCGCGGAGCACGAGGTAGACCTTCTCCTGACCCTCGTCTGAGTGGTCGTGCTCTGGGTAGTCAGTGAACCCCGCCGGCAGGTCGAGGACCTGTAACCGGAAGGACTGCACTCCGAGCTCGGCGCCGGCCAGCTTCACGGCCCCGTGGTGGATCGCCTCGAGCTCGTCGATTGACTTGACCGCGTATCCGTTCATCGCGGCCTCTGGAATGTTGGTCACCGCTGCCTCCTTGACTTGGACTGGTGGCAGCGTCGCAGGCCTCCCGTGCGACCGCATCGGTCGCGGTGCCTATCTTGGCCGTGTCACCTGCCTATTTTGCGTCCTGCTCAAGCAGTCCCTGGCTGCGTGCCTGCTCGATCGCCAGGGGCCGGTTGCGCGCTCCGAGCTTGCCCAGGATCGCCGAGACGTGGTGAGCGACCGTCCGCTCGGAGAGGTGCAGCGCGGCGGCGATCGCCGCGTCCGACGCTCCTGTCTGTAACGCCTCGAGCACTTCCTGCTCGCGACGCGTGAGCCCCGCGGGATTGGCGAGCGTCGAGCGCCTCGGGCCGCGGGCCGGCGGGGCTCCGCGGGCCGACCGATCCCTCAAGAATGCCTGCACTGCAGAGGCCGCTCCCAGCTTGTGCAACATCCCCAGCGCCTCACGCGCAGCGCGATCGTCCCCGGCCAGCGCCGCCAGCGCCGCCTCGTACGGCGCCTCCAACTCCTTCCACGCCCGCACCGCCTCGCGCCAGTCCCCCTGGAGCTCGAGCACCACCGGCGCCGGCGCCCCTGCCGGCAGTTCGAACTCCTCGACGCCAAAGCGCGAAGCCCACAGCGCCAGCTCCCCACCTGGGCGAGCGAAACGAGCAACGGCAGGCGACTCGCGCGCCGCCCGCAACTGGGCAATCGCCGCAGACCGGTCGCCGGCCAGCCAGGCCGACTCGACCAGCGCCAGGCGGACCATCCCGTGCCGCGAGCTCTCCGCCGCGACCATCTCGCGCAGCAGCTTCCAGGCCTCCTCGATCTCCTTGCCCGCTGCGGGCTCCCCGCGACGGGCGCCGATCAGCGCGTGGAAGGCGCGCGCCACCGGCCACTCTCCATGCATCGTGCTGTCTACCGCGGCGAGATTCGCCTGCGCCTCGTCCCAGTGGCCACGGTCCAGCAGGCTCCGCGCGCGAAACGCTCGGATCGCCTGCGCGGGGATCGCCGTGTGGAACTCCTCGAACAACGGCAGCGCCTCGGCGGCCACCCGATCGGCGAGCGCATGGTCGCGCATCGCGACTGCGACCGTCATCAAGTTCACATACGTGCGTACGGTCTGAATCGTCAAGCCGGCCTTCCGCGCTGCCCTGAGCGCGTCGAGCAGGCTGCTGGCCGCGTCGGGCATACCGAGGTGGCCGCGGGCCAAGCCCACGCTGATCGCGACGTCGACCTCGACCTCCTCCAGCCCCGCCTGCCGCGCCAGCTCGAGCGCCCGGGGAGCGGCTTCGATCGCCATCGCCGGATCAAAAGCGGTCGCCTCCATCCTGATCCGAGACGCGTGGGCGCGCGCGAGCTGCCCCACCTCCCCGGTCGGCTCGAGCGCCGCAACCGCCCCCTCCGCCGCGGCTCTGGCCTCGACGACTCGCTCAAGCGACCACTGCGCCGCCGCGAGCGCCACCAGCGCCCGGCCGCGCCTTGCCCGGTCGCCCAGCTCATCGGCCACGGTGACCGCCTGGTCGGCCGCCGCAACGGCATCCCCCAGCCGCGGGCTTGAGAAGTTCAGCGCGCGCGAGTACTGCACCAGCAGCTCCAAGCGCTGCTCACGCGTGAGCTGGGCACCGAGCGCAAGCGCGCGCGCTCTGCAACCTCGTCTCGCGCAGCGCGCCCAATCGCTCGGCGTCCTCCGCGGCGCGGATCGCGTATCGGCAAGCTTGCGCCCGCAAGCCGCCGAGCTCGGCGTGGTGAGCCAGGCGGGCGTTATCCACCACATCCGGCTGCTCGGCGAGCGCGGAGAACACCCGCGCGTGCAGCTCGGCTCGGCGCGGAGGAGAGATGGACTGCTCGAGCGCCTCCCGGATCAGCTCGTGTCTGAACCCCAGACCCGCCCCCTCAGCTACCAGCACCCCGCGGGCCAATGCCTCCTCAACCGCATCGGAGCAATCGCCGGCCAGCGAGCGCAGCAGCCCCGAGTCAAATCGCTGGCCGATCACCGCGGCGACATCGACCACCCTGCGCGCCGGGAGGCTCAACCGGCCGGCGCGCGCCAACGCGGCGTCCCGGACCGAGGCCGGCAACCCGCCGCCGGCCGCGGTCGCCTCAACGACCAGGAACGGGTTGCCGCCCGTGGCGCGCAGGAGCCGGGGGCCGTCGAGCCCACTCGCCGCCGCCAGCTCTCACCGCTGCGTCCGACAACGGATGCAGCACGATCCGGCGCACGGCGGGACTCGATGCCAGATCACCCAGCAGCAACTCGAGTGCAGGGTTGGCAGCGACCTCGTCATCGCGATAGGTGACGAGGATCGCGACCCTGCGCTCCTCCACCCGTCGCGCCAGGATTCGCAGAAGGTCGAGCGTCAGCGGGTCGGCCCAGTGCGCATCCTCTACCACCGCAACCGCCGGCGCACGTTCGGCCAGCGTGCTCAGCACCGAGCGCGCGAGCACCAGTCGATCGTCGCTGCCCAGCGCGGCCAGATCATCGGCTCCGGCCGCGTCCAGCAGCTCGCGTAGCGGCTGGAGCGGGACTGGCACTGATAGCGGCTCACATGCACCGAACAGAAACGTGACCTCGTCTGCAAGCTCTGCCCGCAGGGCCCGCACCAGCGAGGTCTTGCCGATCCCCGCCTCGCCGGCCACCAGCAGCACACACCCTCTCCCACGGTCGGCTTCATCGACCGCCCGCACCAGCAGTCCGAGCTCATCCTCACGCTCAAGCAGGCCCACCACGGGGCGATCGTAACGCGCGAACTCCGGGCAGACAGACCGTCACCAGTCCCGAGCCGGCGAGCGCAATAGCCTGTCCCGGATGACAGAGCAGCCCCTTCGCGAGCAGGAGCTCGGGCCGCGAGCGCTGGCGTGGGTGCGGCGCCGGCAAAAGGTCATCTGTGACCGTGTCGAGCCCTGGGAGCACGGCACCGTCTACCGCGCGAGTCGCTATCCAAGCTACTTCGACTTCACCGCCGTGGAGGTCGCGGACAGGACGACTATCGGGGTGCCGGAGCTGACTGAAGTCGCCGATCGAGCCCTCGACGGACTCGAGCATCGCAGAATCGACTTCGACCACGCGAGCCCCTGATGCAGCAGTGAGCGGCAACAGCGCTCAGCGTCGACAGGCAGACTCCCAGCGCGTCGTCGCTGAACTCGAGCACCTACGCGAGCTGACGGCCACCGAGGCCGGTGCACAGCGGGTGGCGTGGACCGAGCCTTGGCTAGCTGCACGCGCCTGGCTTAGAGAGAAGCTCAAGCAGCTGCCGGTGACCGTTGACAGCGACGAGGCGGGAAACGTGTGGGCGACACTCGCCGGCCGCAGCGAACGCTCATTGACGATCGGAAGCCACCTCGACTCGGTGCCCGATGGAGGATGGCTCGACGGATGTTTGGGGGTGGTCTCAGGACTCGAGGTGCTCCGCGCGCTCGCCTCGGGTCCAGAACCGCCGGTCACGGTTCGCCTTGTCGATTGGGCGGACGAGGAGGGCGCCAGGTTTGGCCACAGCCTGTTCGGTTCAAGTGCGGCCGCGGGGCTGCTGGATCCCGCGTCGGTTCGTGACCTGACTGACTCAGACGGTGCCACCTTACCGGCCGTCCTGTCCGCCCACGGCGTCGTGCTGGAGCAAGCGCCGCGGGCCTCAAACCGCCTCGCCGGAGTGGCCGCCTACGTTGAGATGCACATCGAGCAGGGTCCGGTGCTCGAGGATGCCGGCCTCGGCCTGGGCGTGGTGGACGCGGTGTTCGGCCTGGAGCGACACCGGGTCTGCTTCCAGGGCCAGTCGGCCCACTCCGGCTCGACTCCGATGCGATTGCGCCACGACGCCTTGGTTGCCGCCTCGCAGCTGGTTCTCGCGGTCCGGGGGGACGCAGTCCAGGCCGGCGGGGTGGCCACGGTCGGCCACATCGAGGTCACGCCGGGCATCCCCACGGCGATCCCAGGTACCGCAACCGTGGTGCTGGACCAGCGCCATCACGACCCGGACAGACTCGGCGAGATGCTGGCGGGCGCCCAGTCTGCCGCGCAGCGGAGCGCGGATCAGGAAGGGGTATCCGTTACCTGGACTGAGATCCAGCGCACGAGTCCGGTCGCGTTTGATGAACGGCTGGTCGCGCTTGGGGAGGAGTGCGTCAAGTCAGTCGCGCGCGACAGCATGCGGCTGCCTAGCGGCGCTCTTCACGACGCGGTGATGGTCGCGCGCGCCGGTGTCCCAACGGTGATGCTGTTCGTTCGGAGCATCGGCGGTGTCTCTCACAATCGGATCGAGGACAGCCGGCGCGAGCACATCGAACAGGGGGTGGCCGTGCTGGATCTGCTGGCGGGGCGAATCTGCGAGTGGATCGAGAACAATTAGATGTATATGGCAGTGCCGGCGGCCGACGAAGGCGTGCTCGAGCCGCGGAAACTCGCTCGTCACGTAGAGCGCCCCTCGACGCTGGAGTGACCGAGGAAGGGAGCGGCAATGAGTAAAGCCCTGGCGGGCATCCGAGTTCTCGACATGACACACGTCCAAGCAGGACCCGTGTGCACGCAGCTGCTCGCGTGGATGGGCGCGGACGTGATCAAGCTCGAGCCCCCCCGCGGTGATGTCACCCGCACGCAGCTGCGTGATATTCCCGACGTCGACAGCCTCTACTTCACGATGCTCAACTGCAACAAGCGCAGCCTCACACTCGACCTCAAGACCGATGAGGGGATGCGAATCTGCGAGCAGCTCGTGCGCCGCTCAGACGTGCTGGTGGAGAATTTCGGGCCCGGAGCGATGGACCGGCTGGGGTTGAGCTGGGACCGTCTTCGTGAACTGAACCCGCGCTTGATCTTCGCCTCGCTGAAGGGCTTTGGACCGGGCGCGCTCGAGCACGCCAAGGCGTATGAGCCGATCGCCCAGGCCACCGGCGGCGCGATGAGCACGACCGGTTTCGAGGACGGTCCGCCCACCGTCACCGGTGCACAGATCGGCGACTCCGGCAATGCGGTGCATCTGTTCGGAGCGATCTGCGCGGCGCTTTATCAGCGCACTCACACCGGCCGCGGGCAGCGGGTGACGATCGCGATGCGAGACGGAATCCTCAACCTCTGCCGCGTCAAGCTGCGCGACCAGCAGCGCCTGCAGCACGGGCCGCTAAACGAGTATCCCAACCGGGAGTTCGGCGACAGCGTGCCCCGATCGGGCAACGCCTCCGGCGGAGGGCACCCAGGGTGGGCGGTGCGCTGCAACGGGGGCGGCCCTAACGACTACCTGTACCTGGTCATCCAGCCACAGGTCTGGGAGGCGCTGGCGACGAAGATCGGCCGCACCGAACTGGTGCAGGACCCGGAGTACGCGACCGCCGAGGCGCGCCTGGCGCACCTCTCGGAGATCTTTTCGACAATCGAGCGCTGGACGCTTCAGAGGAACAAGTGGGAAGCGTTTCGAGAGCTCAACGCGAGCGGTATCCCGTGCGGGCCGATCCTTGACACCAGCGAGCTGCTCGAGGATCCCGACCTCGCGGCGAGCGGGATGATCGTCGAGGTCAACCATCCCGAGCGGGGCAAGTTCCGGACCGTGGGCTGCCCGTTCACGCTGTCCGATTCGCCCGTTGAGGTCGTGCGCTCGCCACTGCTGGGCGAGCACAACGCCGAGATCCTGGACGAGCTTTCGGGAGAAGAGCGCCTCTCGGCGTTGGAAGGTCTGCGATGAGGATTGTCGTGCTCGGGGCGGGCGCGATTGGCGCCTACGTCGGAGCGGCGCTGGCCCGGGGCGGTAGCGACGTCACGCTGATCGCCCGTGGGGCCCACCTCGAGGCGATGCGCGAGCACGGCGTCAAGGTACTCAGCCCGCGCGGCGACTTCGAGGCCCGCCCCGCCGCCACGGACGACTTCGATGCGCTCGCCCAGGCCGACGTCGCGTTGATCGCATTGAAGGCCTATAGCCTGCCCGCGCTGGCCGAGCGCATCGGTCGCGCTCTGGGCCCCCACACGGTGGTGATCCCGGCCCAGAACGGGATCCCCTGGTGGTACTTCCAGTCACATCCGGGCCCGCTCGCCGGGACCACGCTCGAGAGCGTGGACCCGGGCGGGGCCCTCACGCGAGCGATCGAGCCACAGCGGATCGTGGGCACGGTCGTCTACTGCTCGACCGAGATCGAGGCGCCGGGTGTGATCCGCCACGTCGAGGGGACACGCTTCCCGCTCGGAGAGCCGGACGGGAGCGTGAGCGAGCGCTGCCGCCGCATATCGGATGCGCTCGTGGCGGGTGGGCTGAAGTCTCCGATCGAGAAACGACTGCGCGACCAGATCTGGCTCAAGCTGATCGGGAACGTCGCCTTCAACCCGGTGACCGCGCTGACCGGGGCGACACTCGGCGAGCTCGGCGGTCTTGCGGAAATGGAGGGGCTGCTGCGCGCGATGCTCGAGGAGTGCGCGTCGGTCGCTGCTGCGCTCGACGTGGAGCTTCCGGTCTCGATCGAACGAAGGCTGCAAGCTGGCATTGCCGTGGGCGACCACAAGACCTCCATGCTCCAGGATCTGGAAGCGGGCAAGCCACTGGAACTCGATTGCATGAGCGGAGCCGTGATCGAGCTCGCCGACCGGCTGGAAATCGAAGTTCCCCACGTCCGCGCGGTGCACGCCTGCGCCAAACTCCTCGACGCGCTCGCTAGGAACCGATCGGCCGCGCACAGCGCGGCGGTGACGGCCTAGGGCGCTCATCGGGGCCGCCCGCCGCGCGCGCGAGCTTCCCGTGCGCGGTCATGCGGCGCCCTTCGCCACCCCCGCGCCGACGCCCATCAGCTCGCCGGCCTCGGCCAGGACGTCGGCCAGCCCGTCCACCATCTCGTCGAGCTGGGCAGCGCTCGAGATCAGCGGCGGGGCGACCTGGACGACGCTGTCTCCGCGGTCGTCGGGACGGGCGATCATGCCCGCCTTCAGCAGGCGGCCGAACAAAAAGCCCCGCAGGAGCCGCTCGCGCTCGTCGGCGTCGAATCGCCGGTTCTCCTCACCCACGAGCTCCACCGCCCAGAAGAATCCCTGTCCACGGACGTCGCCCACAATCGGCAACGCCATCAGCTCCCGCAGCCGGTCCTCGAGGTGCCCCTCCAGCGTGCGGACATTCTCGAACACGCGGTCGCGCTCGAAGATCTCCAGGTTCCGCAGCGAGATCGCCGCGCACAGAGGATGGCCGCCGAAGGTGATCCCGTGCACCAGCGGGCGCTTGGGATCTTCATACAGGGGCGCCACCACCCGATCACTGGCGAACACAGCACCCATTGGGGCGTATGCGGACGTGAGCCCCTTGGCCGTGGTGATCAGGTCCGGCTGCGCGCCCACGCGGGTGGAGCCGAACCACTCACCCAGGCGGCCGAAGGCGGTGATCACCTCATCGGCGACGAGGAGGAAGCCGTAGCGGTCGGCCAGCTCGCGCAGGCCCTCCCAATAGCCGGCCGGGGGCACCAGGCAGCCGCCGGCATTCTGGACTGGCTCGGCGATGAACATCGCGATCGTGTCCGGCCCCTCTGCGAGCACGACTTCCTCGATCTCCTCCAGGAGACAGCGGGAGAACGCCGCGTCATCGGCGACCGCATCTGCAAAGCGCTGCTCCTCGGCTAGCCGGAAGCGATTGGTCGGCGAGACATGGCGCACATGGATCGCCGGCGGAGCGAAGGGGGCCTTGTAGCTCTCAACCCCGGTGAGCGCGAGCGCGCCCAGGCTCGCGCCGTGGTAGGCAACGCGCCGCGCGATCGCCTTGGTGCGGCGCTCGCCGCCGGTGGCGTTGTGGTACAGACGCGCCAGCTTCCACGCCGACTCCACCGACTCCGCCCCGCCACTGGTAAAGAACGTGTGGCCGAGGCCGGGCGGCGCGAGCCGCGCGAGCCGCTCGGAGAGCTCGACCGCCGCGGGATGCGCGAAGCCCCACGTCGTCGCGAAGGGCAGCTTGGCCATCTGGGCAACCGCGGCCGCTCCCAGCTCCTCCCCGTAGGAGTAGCCGAGCTGCGAGCAGAACAGCGCGGACAGCGCGTCGAAGTAACGGTTCCCATGCGTGTCGAACACGTAGGGCCCTTCGCCGCGCTCGAGCACGATCACGTCCTGCCTGCCAGGGCCGAACGCGCCGTGGCGCGTAAAGTGCATCAGGAGGTGCTGGTGCGCCACCTCCGGGAGGTCTACGGCTGTGGTCATACGGTGCTCATTTCGCTCGTGATGGAACTCGGCGTGGCTCGATCAGCTCGCGGCGGGGAACGCGAGCTCGATCTGCTCGAAGGTTCCATTGTTGTACGCAGCCGACACCTCGTCCACACCGATCTCGTCCGAGGCGCCCAGGGAACTTCCAGGTCACCCACGCCAACTACGCGTCGCGGTCGGTGTCCTTGCTGTCCTTGATGTCCTCGGCGACCTTGTCCTTGAACGGCTTGAGGGTCTCGTACAGGTCCTCTGGCGGCGTCTTCGTTTGGGGTTCTGATTCGCCCACCAGCCACGGCGCGGCATCGACCGCTGTCCGCCACGCCGCTTCTTCTGGCTCGGTGTCCAGGTGCTGTCCTGCCTCCGGGTCCGCCGGGGCCGCCTCCACCTTGTCCAGGTAGACATTTGTGTATTGGCCGCGCTGCTCCTCGTGGTACTCGATCCGGACGCGCTGACCCTTGAACTCCAGCGCCCGCTTCCCGATCGCCTCGCGAAACGTAGTGAACTCGTTCCCGTCCGCGTCACGGACCACAAAGCGCACGTTGCCTCCCCGGGTCTCGAACGTGCGGACGTCATCGATCGTGGTGACTGTTTGCACGATCTGATCGATACCCACTCCGGCACCTACGAACGCCTGCGAGTGACGGTGTTATGACTTTCGGCTTCGCCTGGAGGAACTCGCGCCGCCGGTCGACGTGCTTTTCGTCGAGGCCGCAGGTTTTCTCTTCGCGCTGCTGGCAGCCCTCGTCGTGCTGCTGGCACTCCTCTTCGTGCTGGTGGGACTCCTCTTCGCGCTGCTGCCTGGCACTCCTCTTCGCGCTGCTGCTGGCACTCCTCTTCGCGCTGGTGGCACTCCTCTTCGCGCTGCTGCTGGCACTCCTCTTCGCGCTGGTGGGACTCCGCTTCGCGCTGCTGCTGGCACTCCTCTTCGCGCTGCTGCTAGCGCTCCTCTTCGCGCTGCTGCTGGCGCTCGTCTTCGCGCTGCCGGCACTCCTCTTCGCGGTGCCGGCACCACTGGATTTCGTTGCCGTTGTCCTGCTCTGACGGGGGCGACTCTGAGGCTTGGGCTGTGGCGGCGCGACCTCGTCTTCGACTGACGCGCGCACGAGCTCGGGGATCAGATCCGACAGATACTGGGCCATCCGCTCCTCCTCGCGGCGGATCGAGCGAGCCAGCTTCGATGTATCGCGGTCGTTGACGGCCTCGGCCAGGGCCTGCAGCGCGGTATAGAGAGCGATCTCGCTCGCTTCCTCAGCGTATTCGGCGCGAGCCGTCTTAACCGCTCTCTCTCGCTCGCTGGTGCCACGAACCGTGTCAAGGCCCGCCTGGGCCAGCGACGCAGCCCGCCGAGCCACACTCTGAGCCGTCTGTACCGCTTCCGGGGCGCGTGCTGCGAGCCCACCATTTGTTGACCCGCCGAGCTGCTCGATGCGGCGCTCGAGCGCCTGAGCGTGGGCGTGCGTTTCCTTCGCGTGCTTTTGCAACCGCCTGCGGTACGTCGTCGGTTGCGCGGTCTCGGCATGCTCGCCGAGCACCGCTTCGAGGCGCCGCTCATTGGCGTGCGCTTCTGATAGGTAGTCGAGGACCTTCTGTTCGGCGGCGCTCAGCTCAGCCATCGCTCATCCTCCTCATCGCGTCCGCTCCACTCATCTTGTTCCCCAGCGGCGAGCAGATTGATCCTCGCGGTCATCTTTTCGCCCCCGCTACCCATTCACCGAATGACTAACCACCACCACATTCGGATGCCGTCAGCTCCACAGTGACACGCATCCTGGCGGCTGCTAGCAGCCGTTGGAGCGCACGTCTACGGCGTTTGGCTCGCGGGTTCGTGGCGCCCGGACTCGATCCCGAGGATCCGATCGGCATTGCCGTGGAAGATCATCGCGCGCGCGGCGTCGTCCGGAACGGCTTCCTCGACGTCGGAGATGGTCCTGGGGATGAAGTAGGAGCCACCTTTGGTGTCGAACGGCGCATCACTGCCGAACATGACACGGTCGGGCCCGAAGAACTTAACGACACACCCGACGGCATGCTCGCCGCCGAACATCGCGGTATCGACGTAGAGCATCTTCAAGTACTCGGCCGGCGGCTTCTCGAGACGCTCCAGTTGCTCCTGGAGGCTGCCGGTCGGGTCGAGCCTTCCGCCGTAGGGTATGAGGTCGAATCGCCCGGAGAGATGTGGGATCAAACCGCCGCCGTGGTGCGCGATCAGCTTCAGGTCGGGGTGGCGGTCGTAGATGCCTGCGAACATCAGTCGGCAGATCGTGATCGTCGTGTCGAACGTCCATCCGACCACCTGCCAGAGCAGGAACGGGGCGGCCTCGGGCGGTGCACCCGGCGTCGACGGCGTGCGGTAGGGGTGAAGCCAGATCCCTGCGCCGAGTTGTTCCATGGCCGCGAACAGCGGCTCGTAGCGTTCCTCGTAGCAGCGGCAGGTTGATTGCGTCTGCCTCCAGTTGCACGCCGAGCGCCCCAAGCTCCCGGACACTGCGCACGGCCTCTTCTATCGCCGCGTTCGGGTCCGCGAGCGGGGTCGCGGCGATCCAGCCAGCGAAAGGCTCCGGATACCGCCCGACGAGCTCCGCAATCTCTTCGTTGTTGCGGCGGACAAGCCCTGGTAGCCGGGGACCCGCGAGGCGGGGATCGATGTGCGGTGCCGGAATCGGGGCGAGGATCTGGCGGTAGCCAGGATGCGCGTCGATCACGCTACGGCGCAGATCGATGTCGTAGAGGGCGCGTTGGGTTCGCAGGAACGCTCCGGGTCCCTGCTGCCCCCGGTCCTCCAGATGCCGCAGGTAGGACGGAGAGAGGATGTGCGTCCAGATGTCGACCTTCATCGGCGACCCCTAATTCAACACGAGCTTCCGAATGTCGTGGTCTGCGCGCGCAGGGGCTTGCTCGTTGGCGTACCGGGCCGTCGGCTGCGACGCGCGGTCGAGCATGACCATGCGAAGCTCGCTGGTGTAGTGCCCGCGACTATCTTCGAGCCAGCACTGGTCGGGCTCGGGGAGCATTTCCGTGAATTGCACCGGCGCGCGGGGCGCTTGGTCGCGTGCCGGTCTGATGAAGCGTGCGAGCGTGCGGAGCAGGATCCGGCTTTCGAGGTCGAGGTACCTGGGCTTGCGCTCGAGCGGCGAGCGGACGAAGACCCGGCGTGGCATGCCGCGCTCGCGCGCCCACGCCGCGAGGTCATCAGGCGAGATGGGAAGCTCGGCGGCAGGGGCCGCCCAGGTGGCGCGGCGTACTACGAGGCGTCCGATTTGCGCTCGTCCCGATCCGTGCCCTTGTGGTTCGAAGGTGCGGACCGCGGCCACGAAAATCGGCAGCCACAGGAAGTCGGCGAGGGGGACCAGGAACGTGCCCTCTGCGTCGGCGACGTGGCCGTCGTCGACGACGACGCGCTCGAGCGCGATGCGGCGGGTGCCTGGTGGGGCGGGCTCGTCGCCGCTGGCCACAATCACGTCACCATCGGTGAACATCGGCCACAGACGAGCTGTCGACTCCATCATTCCGCGGCGCGGCGGCGAGAGGTAGACGCCCGGGCCAGCTTCAGCGGCGACTCGATACATCAGCGCGGCCGCATTGGGATGACGCCTGCCGAACAGGCCCTGTAACAGCGGGTTGGCGCCGCCATGGAAATCACCGAGCACGAGCAGAAACTCGCCCCGTGCAATCGCGTCCTGACTTGAAGCAGCGATCTGCAGGTCGGCGGAGTGGTAGCAGGAGCCGTGCCAGGCTGGTGTCCAATCGGCGAACGCGCGAGCGGCGGTGGTGCTGCCGGCGATGACCGATGTCCAGCGGCGCTGCAGTTCGCGCTGCTCAACGCTCATCTGGCTCCACAGGGCGAAGGTCGCGCCGATTAGATCGTCGAGCAGGGGAGCGATCGGACCTGAGCGTCCGTGTGTGATGTCGCAGAGAAGTCCTTGGGCACGCTCGAAGGCCTGCCCGCACCACCACCGCGACGCGTACAGGACCGCGGGTAGTGTGCTGCGCAGCTCGTCAACCACCGGCGCGCCAAGCGTGAGATCAAGGTCGCGCATGCAGTCGAGGTAGGCGATCGTCCGACCGCCGCCAGCGTCGCCGTCTCGGCGCACCGCCGGCCGTCCCGCGACATCCTCAAACATGGCATCGAGCTTGTCGAGCGCCGGTGCGACGGCATCGCCTCGAGCTGCGGCGACCGCGTTACGCGCCGCTTCGAGCCGGTCAAGCTCCGACGGATCGGCGAGCAATGGGCGCAGAGAGCGCTCAGGGAACGGGCACATCGGGAGCGGCGTGGCGATCCCCGCCGCCGCCGCGACGGCCTCCATCGCCCAGGTCTCGAAATGCACCACTCGCTCGCGCGCCGCAATCCCGACGCGCGCCCTCACGGCGGTCCGATCGTCGGCGAATGAGCCCCACGCCAGAGGCCCGAAATACCCGATCGTGTCGTTCTTGGCGCAGTAGCGCTGCCAGTAGCGGCCGACCACATCGACCCAGCGGCGCCGTCGCGACGCGCTGCTCGGCGCGTCCGCAGCGAGCTTCTCGACCGCGTGCCGCAGCGACTCGCGACTCTGCCACGCCACCGCCTCCCTGAACGCTGGGTCACGCGCCACGCGGGCGAGCTGGGCGTCCTCGCCCGCTCCGAACGCTTCGAGGCCTTCGACGGGAAAGCCGGCGCTGCGCACGGCGAAGTCGCGCCACAGGCTCCACTGGTCGTCGAGCTGGACATGATCAAACGTAAACGGGTCGGTAGCCGTAATATTCACTAGAGTGCTACTCTATCTAATATCGATGACCTCTGTCAAGCGCAAATACGACGCCACCTCCCGGCGCGCTGCCGCAGCCGCGACACAAGAGCGCATCTGCGCAGCCGCGGAGGAGCTGTTCCTGCGCGATGGGTACGCGCGCACCAGCATCCGTACCGTCGCGAGCACAGCACGGGTCGCCGAGGCGACCGTCTACGTGACGTTCGCCAACAAGGCCGCCCTTCTCAATGCCGTGATCCTCCGCGCCGTCCGAGACAACTCTTCCGAAGCGCTCGACGTCATCGCGGCCGGACCACCACACGAGATCATTCCGCGACTGGGCTCCTCCGCGTCTCTCCTGATGGCTCGCGCTGGCCGGCTGATCGCGCTTGGCGAGAGCGCAAGCTTCATGGACGCCCAACTCCGGCCATTCCGAGAGCAGGCACGACACCGGCTACACACTGCGTTCCGCCATGTCGCCGGACGGCTCGAGGATGCCGGCCTCCTGCGTGTCGACGCCCAATACGCCGCCGACATCCTCTACGTGCTCAACAGCGAGAGCACTTACCTCCGGATGACCGAGGACGTCGGTCTTCCCGCCGACCGTTACGCCCGCTGGCTCACCGACACCCTCACGGCGATTCTCCTCCGCACCGAACCCGCTTAGTCGTCATCGAAGGGTTGACAACCCGCCGCTACCGCTGCACCCGCGAGTACCCAGAAGCCCTCAAATTACCGCCGATCTCACAGATGTGGCTACGCGAGATCGGCCTCGAGAGCTGAGTGATCGCTCAGACCCTGCTCGCGCCAAGCGTGGTGGTACGTGCAGGCGATCGGACGCAGCAATGATGAGGCGAAGATGTGGTCAAGCCGCCAGCCGCCATCATGGCCGGCGATCTGCCTCCAGGTCCAGCTCGGCTCGGATGCGGCGTATCCGTGCAGGGTGCGAAATACGTCCCGGTAGCCGAGCTGCTGCAGTCCGGGAACGACACCGAGCTCGGCCGCATCCCACTCCGGACCACGCTCGGGTCGCAACCGCCCGCGAGAATCGCGGGCGAACGAGATCACTTCGCCGCCAGTCAGCTCGCGGCGCGGCGTGTTCAGATCACCGCACAGAACTGACAGCCGCGGCGCCGTCGACTCCAAGCCGCGACGGATGGCTTGAAGCGTTGTGACCTTCACCCGGCCATTGGCGGCGTTGGGAACATGGACGCAGTAGACCTCCACGGGACCGCGGTCCGTCTGAGCGGCAGCACCCACGGCAGTCTCCGGCCACGGCACCGGAAGCGCTGCGGGCGTATCGTGGAGCGGCGTTCTGGAAGCCAGCAGCACGCCGGTGCTGCCGCGCGCACTCTTCGCTCCAGGTTGAGACGCTCGCACGTGGACCAGGCCCATCAACTCAAACGCGCGCCGCCACAGCGGCAACGTCCGTCGGGTGACTTCTTGAAGAGCCACTACATCGGGTTCGCGCGACGCCACAGCGGCAGCCTGCTCGACGAGCCGCGAATGTCGCCGCGCAACGTTCCAGGTGATCAAGCGCAGACACCGCGGAGCCCGAAGAAGGACTTGAACTCACGCTGCCCACGCACTCAGCGATGCCCGCGGCGGCTCATCGACACAAACTAGCGCGGCTCGACGACATGTGTTATACCCATGTCGTAAATGCCGGACGCGATCATGCCAAACCCGCCTTCCTTGGAGTTGCGGTTCCACTGGAAGAGCGGCCGGCTGTGCCTTGACTTCGTGGCCACGGTCGGTGAGCGTTGGCGACGCTCGTTTGAGCGGCTGCTCGCGCCGGAGGATCTCGCCCGATGGATGGTCGAGTCGGGGAGACTCGAGACTGCACCGCCGGTATCGCGCCGCCAGCTTCTGGACGCACGCATGCTGCGCGAGACGATCAACCGGCTGGCTCGTCCCGGCGTCGAGCCCCAACCGGGTGACCGCGAGGAGCTCAACCGGTGGGCGGCAAAGCCGGCGCTCGCGCCTCAGCTCACGGCACGGGACAAGCTCGTGTGGGTCGGTGCGTCGCCGGCGCACGCCATGCTGGCGACGATCGCGCGCGACGCGGTCGATCTCCTGAGCGGTCCGCTTGCCGGTCGCATCCGCGAGTGCAGCGCGTCCGACTGTGCGCTGCTGTTCGTCGATCTGTCGCGCCCTGGCCGCCGCCGCTGGTGCTCGGGCGAGGCGTGCGGCAACCGCACTCGCACCAAGACCTACCGGCGACGGCGAGCACAGCGCGCATGAGCTATCGAGTTCTGTCCGCTGGGCAAGCGTTCTGGCGTCCTTCGAACCAGATGGGCGTGCTCAACACCGATCTGGCCAAGCAGCTTCAAGCGACCACGCTGGGCGCCCGCCTGTGGCGTCTGCGCCCGGGTCAGGCCTCAACCCGCCATCGGCACCGAACCACCACCGAGCTGTACGTGCTCCTGGACGGCACGGGGCGCGTCCGAGTCGGGGACGATCTCCACACGCTTGAGCCGCTGAGCAGCCTGCTCGTGGAGCCCGACACACTGAGGCAGCTGTTCAACGACACCGATACCGACCAGCTGTGGCTCGTCGTCGGTGCGCCGTCCGAGCGCGCCAACACGCTCGCGATGACTCCGGAGGAGCTTGCCTTCCTCTATCCCGAAGGGCCCAAGGCCCTGCCGCCAGAACTCGACGCCACAGCGGAGTCCTGAGTACGCCTACGCTCAACCGCATGCGATGACGCTGCTCGCGGATGTCGTTGCCGCCTCGAGTCAGGTTGCGGCCACGAGCTCACGCTCGCGGAAGGTCGAGATCCTGGCGCAGCTGTTGCGAAGGCTCGACGCCACTGAGGTCGCGATCTGTGTCGGCTTGTTATCCGGCGTGCCTCGGCAGGGACGCGTGGGCGTCGGATACGCGACCGTCTATGGGCTCGAGCCGAGGCCGGCGAGCGAGCCGTCGCTCACGGTGGGCGGTGTGGATCACGCGATCTCCGAGATCGAGCAAGCCACCGGGAGTGGATCGGCGACAGCGCGCAAACAGCTTCTGGACGAGCTGTTGCACCGCGCCACCGATCAGGAGGGACAGTTCCTCAGGCGGCTTCTCACCGGCGAACTACGGCAGGGCGCGCTCGCCGGGGTGATGGTTGACGCGGTCGCGAAGGCCGCCGGTGTCTCCGGCGAGCTCACACGGCGCGCGCTGATGCTCTCGGGCGATCTCACACACGTAGCCCACATCGCCGCCACTGACGGGGAGCAGGGACTCCGCCAGGTCGGCTTTGAGATCTTCCGGCCGATCCTGCCGATGCTCGCCTCGACGGCAACCGACGTGGCCGCCGCGCTATCGGGCTTCGCCTGTGCTTCGGTCGAGTTCAAGCTCGACGGGATCCGCATTCAGATCCATCGCCGCGATCACGAGGTCCGCATCTACACGCGCAACCTCAACGAGATCACTCCCGCGCTGCCGGGAATCGTCGCGGCCGTGCGGGCCCTGCCGGTGACGCAGGCGGTCCTGGATGGCGAGGCGCTGTGGATGACGCTTGAAGGGCCGGCTTCGTTTCAGGACACCGTGTCGCAGATCGATCGCGACGCGCCGCCGGAGGGCATCGTCACGTTTCTCTTCGATCTGCTGCACCTCGACGGCGAGGACCTGCTCGACTCGCCCTTGCACGAACGCGCCGCGAGGCTGGCAGCGATCGCCCCGCGGCTGAGGATTCCCGCTGTCATCACCTCCCAGCCGGACGAGGGCCAACGGGTCCTGGAGGAGTCCCTGCAGGCGGGCCACGAGGGTGTCGTGGTCAAGGACGCCGCGTCGCTCTACGTAGCCGGTCGGCGAGGCAAGGCATGGCGCAAGGTCAAGCCGGTGCACACCTATGACCTGGTCGTGCTGGCCGCCGAATGGGGCCATGGACGCCGGCAGGGGTGGCTCTCCAATCTCCACCTCGGCGCCCTGGACCCGAACAGGCGGGAGTTCGTGATGGTCGGCAAATGCTTCAAGGGGCTGACCGACGAGCTTTTGGAGTGGCAAACAGCGGCGCTGCTCGACCGTGAGGTCGGCCGGCGCGGGATCGCCGTGCTCGTCCGTCCAGAGCTGGTCGTTGAGATCGCATTGGACGGCGTCCAATCCTCGACGCGCTACCCGGGCGGTATCGCACTTCGCTTCGCCCGTGTCAAGCGCTACCGGCCGGACAAGAACGCCGACGAAGCCGACACAGTCGACAACCTGCGCGCGCTACTTGTCCCCAGGTCGTGACACGGGTGTTCAATAGGACCGGTGTCCTGGCCTGGTCCTTCTGAGCTGCGGATCGGCCTTGGCTGCATGCGCCTGCCGGCCGACGAGCGCCTTGCGCTGGATACGGTCGCTGCCGCTGCGGGCGCCGGCATGAGCATGTTCGATACCGCGCACGCGTACAGGCCGGACGGTGCCGAACTTGGGCACAACGAGCGCCTGCTGGCCCGAGCCTTGCGCGCCGCCGGTGCACATCGGAGTGCACGGATCGTCACCAAGGGCGGTATGACCCGACTCGGTGACGCCTGGGTGCCGGATGGCCGCGCGAAGAAGCTGGCTGGTGACTGCGAGGCGAGTCTCGCCGCCCTCGACGGGCTCCCCATCGACCTGTACCTGATCCACGCGCCCGACCCGCGAACGCCGTGGCGGACCTCGGTGCGTGCGCTCGCGCGCCTGGTTGAGCATCGACTGGTGCAGCGCGTGGGGCTGGCGAACGTCAATCGCACGCAGCTCGATGAGGCGCTCGAGCTGGTGCCGGTCGCGGCCGTGCAGGTGGCGCTGAGCCCGTTCGACGACCGCGCCCTGCGAGGCGGTGTCGTCGCGCGCTGCGCCGAGCTCGGCTTGACGCTGGTCGCGCACTCCCCGCTGGGAGGCCCCCGCCGCGCCGCCCGCCTGGACGCAGACCACAAGCTCGAGGAGATCGCCGCGCGCCACGGAGCCACCCCAGCGGAGGTCGCGCTCGCATGGCTGCTGGGGATCTCGCCGGTGGTCGTCGCGATCCCCGGCGCCCGGCGGCCGCAGAGTGCACGCTCGGCCGCGCGGGCGGCCGCGCTTGAGCTCGGCGAGGAGGACCGCGCCGCCCTGACGGTGGCGTTCGGCGGCGACAAGCGTCCCTTGCGTACCCCGGGTGTGCGCAGGTCCGCCAAAGAGGACGCGCACGGCGAGGTGGTGATGGTGATGGGTATTCCCGGGGCCGGCAAGACCCGTGTCGCCGCGGCCTATACCGACCGCGGCTACGTGCGCCTCAACCGCGACAAGCGCCGGGGCTCGCTTCGCGCGCTGGCGGACGAGTTGGACGAGCGGCTTGCGGCCGGGGTTCGCCGCGCGGTCCTGGACAACACCTATCTGACGCGGGCGGCGCGCAGCCACGTGGTCGAGGCTGCGGAGCGGCATTCGCTCCCGCTGCGGTGTGTGTGGCTCGACACGCCACTGGCCCAGGCGCAGGTGAACATGGTCTTGCGACTGCTCGAGCGGTTCGGCGGGCTCCCAAGCCCCGACCAGGTCCGCGACGCGGCGCGCAGAGAGCCATGGTTGATGCTGCCCACTTCCCAGATGCGGGCACGGCGAGAGCTCGAGCCGCCGTCGCGTGACGAGGGATTCACCACCGTCGAGCGGGTGCCGTTCGAGCGCAGTGTGACCAGCGGAGGACGACCGGGTGTGTTTGTCGGTGCCACAGCGCTGAACCGTCCCGGCATCCTGGCGGCGCTCGCGGACATGGAGCCGGCCGCCCCCCACCTGCTGTTCGACTGGACCCCCGACCGTGACGCGAGCACGCTTCACGCTCGCGCGGCTCGCGTGGCAGACGCAATCAGCGGGTCGGTAGAGGTCGCCGTCTGCCCGCACCCGGGTGGGCCACCCAGTTGCTGGTGCCGCCCGCCGCTGCCGGGCCTACCGCTGGCGTTCGCGCACGCTCACGGCCTCGACCCCTCACGCTCGACCGTAATCGGCTGCTCTCCCGCGCACCGAACGCTCGCGACCACGCTCGGCGCTCGCTATATAGGATCGGCCGATTCTGGAGCTGGCCCTCACCTTGACATCCAAGCAGGCACTCGCCGAGTGTGAGCGGCGCGGCCTGGTGGTGTGCACTGAACGCGAGCTCGCCGGTCGGGCAGGAAGTAGGCACTGGCATCTGCGGATTCCTGGACGTGCGGGCACGCTCGAGCTGAGCGAGTGGCGGGGCGAGGTGTGGGTCAAGGTTCACCCGTTGCGAGCAGGCCAATGGGCGACTGACGTTGCGCGACAGCTCGCGGATCTGAGTGCAGCGGAGTAGGAAGCGCTTATCCTCGTGGACATGGGTGGTGAACAGCAGCACACGCTGGTGCAACGGCCCGAGGTCACGGTGATGTTCAAGCGCGCTGACGATCAACACCAGTCGATTACCCGAGCTTGGGCTGAATTGGAGCAAGCGCTCGGTTCTCTGCGAGGTCGCAGGTTCTACGGCGTGCTTGACCCGGAGAGCCGCGAATACCGCGCCTGCGTGGAACTGCGACGCGGCGACGATCCCCAAATGCTGGAGCTCGAGCTGGGAACGCTGCCGGGTGGCCGGTATGTGCGGGAGCGTCTATACGGAGAGCCGCCGGCCGTCCACGCCCTCATCGCACCGGCGTTCGAGCGCCTGGCCCAACGAGCCGATTCCGATCGCGGTCGACCGAGCATCGAGTTCTACCGGCGGCGCGACGCGATCGATCTCCTACAGCCGGTGGTCTGAGTTGGTCGGGTTCATGGCCTCTGCCAGGGCGAGCGCCCCGGACAGCGGGCGCACCATGACATAGAACTCGTCGATCGCGCCGTTGTCGTCGTGGTGCAGGAAGGCGCAGCCCTCCAGCTGCCGGTCGCCGATGCGCCTGGAAGACCAGCGCGTGATCGCGGCCATCGGAGGCGGTGATCTCTCGGACGCAGCGCCAGTCGTCGAAGACCTGAAAGACCCCAGCGAGGATGCTCGGACCGCGTCGCAACCGTGGTAGGGATTGGTGGATTTTTCAGGCGGCCAGCCCAAGGTCTGAATGGTCGTGCGCTGCGGTGTGCTGCAGCCATTGCGCCCAGGTGGTCGTGCCCAGCCGGGCGTGGGCGGAGGTGTTGCCCGCCGTGATCGCCGCTTGAATCCTTCGTGGTAGCGGCGCTCGGTGGATTGGTCGGTGCAGGTCCCGGACGGTGAGGTACTGCTGCATGAGCTCGATCATGGTCAGCGTCTGAGGCCCGGCGAAGTCCTGGCGCTCGCCAAGCCGGCCGTCGCCGGCGCATTGCACGATGAAGTGAGCGAACTCGTCTGAGTCAACCGGGGCCATGCTGGCGTGCGCGGGCAACGCCAGGATCGGCTGGTTGACCATGTTCTGAAACATCCGCTCCAACAGCCAGTAGAACCCTGTCGATCGAACGATCGCCCAGGGCACGTTCGAGCTCCTGACGAGCTGCTCGGCCGCGAGCTTTCGGCGTGCGTAGGGCATGAGCCTGAGGCGTTCGAGCCCCACGATCGAGACGTGGACGAATCGGTTGACGCCGGCCTGATCAGCAGCGCCGAGCAGGGCCGCGGTTCCCGTGACGTCGACGTCGGCCGGCGAGCGCAGGAAGTCGCCGAGCTTGAATCGGCCACGCTGGGCGGCCGGCGAGTTGGTGGCCGCGTGAATGATCACCTCAGCGTCTGCGACCGCCTGGCGCACGCCGGCGCCGGTCGCCAGATCGCCCGTGACCCACTCGACGTGTGGATCGCGGTGGGGTTGGCGCGCCAGGACGCGCACCCGATGGCCGTCGGGCTTGAGCTTGGACACGATCGCCTGTCCGAGATGGCCGGTCCCTCCCGTTATCAGGATTCTCATCGCACCTTCCCGATCAAAGAGTCGTTTCGTCTTGCCACAGCTAAGACGCGAAAGCCGCCCCGGCTGTGACACCGGTCACGCTTCACTGGACAACTGACGCGCCTTTGGTCAGGCTTCGCGGGGCTGGACGACTGGGCACGACTTTGGGAGCAGCAGCGTTGTCATGACGAGTCTCGAGGCGCGCGATTGGGTGGCGCTGAACGCGGAGGATCGCGCGATCCTGGCGCTGGAAGGCCCCAGTGTGGCCGGACACACCTGCAAGGTCATCCGTCTCGGCAAGCCCGCCCCTGATCTCTTCGAGCTGCGGGCGCGGCTAGCGCAGCGCATCCACCTGGCACCGGCGCTCACCCGCCGCTTGGGGACGAGTCCCGACGGCGCGCCGTGCTGGGTCCCCGACCCTGACTTTGCCTTCGCCGATCACGTCGTCGAGCACCACCACGACGATCCCGTCGACGCCATGGGGTTGTGCCGGTGCGTCGCCCACCTGTTCGAGCAGCGCCTGGACCGCGCCCATCCGTTGTGGCGCATGGACCTGATCACCCTCGAGGATGGGGAGCGTGCGCTGGCATGGCGGATCCACCACGCCCTGGCCGACGGCACCGCCTCGGTGCGCTACGCGCGCGCCTTGCTTTGGGACGCCGTCCCTGAGCAGCGGATGACGCCTGCACAGGCGGTCGCTGAGCACGCCGCTGATGAGGCCCGGAGGCGCAGCCACCTCGCGGGTTACCTGCGTCGCGAGTTCAGCCGCTCGCGGTCCCGGTCGCCGTTTGACGGTCCGATTTGTGAGCGGCGAGAGATCGCGTTTGCCGGGGTGGCCTTGGATCCGCTGCACCGGGCGGCAAAGGCGATCGACGGCGCCTCGGTCAACGACGCCGTGCTGTGCGTTGTGGCCGGGGCGCTGCGTCACTGGGTCCAAACTCGTCATGGGCCGCTGGACTCCATCCGCGTCAAGGTGCCCGTCAGCCTGCACCCTGAGGGTGACCTGCAGGCCAACCACGACTCGATGTTCGTCCTCGGCCTTCCCCTCAGCGAAGCCGATCCGGTGGTGCGGCTGGAGATGATCCATGCCCGCACCAGCGCCCGCAAGCAGGCCCGTGACGCCGAGCGCCGAGAGGTTCTCATGCATCGGATGTCGGGGGTGTCGCCCCGGCTGCAGCGTTTTGCGCAGCGGCTCGAGCGCAACCCGCGGCGGTTCGCCCTCAACGTCTCAAACGTTCCCGGCCCCCGTCACCCAGTCAAGATCCTCGGCAGCCCCGTACTCGCCCTGTACTCGCTGGCCGAGATCAGCGAGCACCACGCACTCAGAGTGTCAGTCATGTCGCTTGCCAACGAGCTGACCTTTGGTTTCTGCGCAGACCCTGACGTGGTCACCGACGTCGCCACGATCGCCAGGCGCATCGCACCCGAGGCTCAACTGCTGCAAGATGCCTGCGTATCGGTTTGACCGATACGCGGGTCCGCTCGAGAGACGTGTGCCATGGCAGAAGGCGGGGCCTCCCCGTGTGCGCGCCGGCGCAGAAACCGCTCCGAGTTGGCGGCCACCCGGATCACGCTGTCGCTGTACCGCGCGCCACCGAACCTGAGGCGCTGCAGCACCGCCAGCCAAGAGCAGCAGGCTCGTTCGAGCACCCACAGCGGCGCAAGCACCGACGCGGCCGGCGGAAACACCCCCGCGCCGCCAGCACGCCGTCGTCCATGCTCCGCCAGCGCGATGGTCAACCCGGCCGCCACGAGAACGGCGTTCCACCGCCGGCGCGCCGCGGCGGCAGCGAGAGACGGGGCGATTCCCAGCCAGATCGCCATTCGAAGTGGCATCGCAAAATCGTCGTATGCCTGGCGGGTGCGCTGGGCGATGAACTGGGCGGCGCTTGGCGGGAGACGGCGCACGTAGAGGTCGAGCGGGGAGGCGATCGTGCCACGAAGGGCGCGGACCGTGCGAATGAGCTCGAGGTTCTCGAACAGGACGTCCCCGTCGTAGCCGCCGGCGGCGATGAGGGTTGAACGCCGCACGGCGAGTGTGCCGGGGAAGTCGGCGCCGAGCGTCGCCCGGTTCAGCAGTGTCCGCGCGGTGTCCCAGCGCGCGTGCCAGGGCAGAGGGAAGAAGAAGTTCTGCGGCCGCACGAGATCGTGACGATCGAGGAGCGCGACCGTTCGCTGAAGCTCGGGCCTCCCGTAGCGCACATCCTCGTCGGCGATCACGACACGGTCGTGGTGCGCGAGAGCGACTCCGGTGAGCGCCCCCCGCACCTTTCCGTTCAGCCAGGGGTGGGCTCGGTCGGGGGCGACATGGCGGACGAGGCCGCTCCATCTCCGTTGGTGGCCGTCGAAGATTGCTTCGGGGGAGCCGTCGACCACAATCACGTCACCGCACCACTGGACGATTCGGCTCAGGTACGCGGTCAGCTCCTCGGCCGCGTCATTGTCCTGAGCGACCACCCGTAGAGGGAGAACGTAGGAGAACTCGCGCGCTGCGCCGGCCACCGTGATCGCGACAGCGACGCTAGGGCCCGTGCAACGGCCAGATGAGCGACGACTCGCCGCGGCGCCATGCCTCAAGCAGATGCGTCGCCCACCGCGCTTCGAGCGCGAGCAGGGCCTGGGTGCCGAAGACGATGCTGGTCGCCAGCTCCGGTTCGTCGCTCGCCAGCGCGTCGGCGAGGTCCCAAGCGCCAATGCTCTCGTGGACAGCGTCGGCCTCGACATGCTCGTCGTAGAACTCGGTTACCTCCGGGCCATAGCCAAGCCTCCGAAAGCCATTGCCGTAGCGACGGTTTGGAACCGAGGAGGTCATCTCGAAGCCGGCGAGGTGACCGACCAGCTCCCCACGGAGCCGACGGTGCAGCCCGAACCACGACATGAGGTTCACCGTGGCCAGGGTGATCCCGGGCAGTCGATCCAGATAAGCGCCATAGCGCGCGTCCAGGCCCAGCGCCCGCATCGTGTCGGCGAATAGGGACGCATGGATCCGCTCGGGTCGTCCGCCCCCGTATTCGTCGGCCTGGATTTCGACGAGCGCAGCCTTTGGTCGTCCCACCAGGCGCGGGATCGCCCAGGAGTGCGGGTCAGCCTCCTTGAGCTGGTAGGCCGAGCGGTGGACGACGTGCTCGAGCAGCTGCTCACGGCTTGCTTGCGTCTCTGCATATCTGGACAGCGGCGGCCCATCGTCCTCGCGTACGAGCCGCTGGATCTCGGCGCCGACAGACACCGGAGAGTGCGGCGCCACCGGAACGAGGTCTCGCAGTGCCGCCTCGAAGGCGGCTTCGAGCGCCGACCGCAGCATGAGGACGAGCGGGCTCCACTCCATCCGCTCGTCGACCCCGTCCACACCGGCGTAATGGAGCTCGTAGCAGAGGTAGAGCGCCATCTGGAGGTCATCGTCGGCCAGGACGTCATCAACGGTGACGTCGATGTCAGGCAAGATCCGCTCGCCCGGCGTCGGGTCGAGCGGGCCCTCAAGCCCCTGGTCGCCCTCTGGCTCGAGCAGGCCATAGAGCGCGTTCGTCCAAGGCCCGCGAACCGGCGGAAGCGCAATCCTGCGCCCCGCCACGTGTTCCACCGTGCTCATCGCTGATCCGAAAGCCCCTCCGGGCCGGACGGTGCTCTGAATTTGATCAGCTGATGGGTGCCGTCGCAGAACGGCCGGATCCGAGATTTCCCGCACCGGCAGAGGGCGATCGTGGCACGCTTGACCGGGACTGGCGTTCCATTTTGGTCGCGCAGCTCGACGGGACCGCGGATCAGATACGGGCCATCGGGATAGGGGACGATGACGACTGGGTCCCGGCTCACGGCCGCACCCGTCCGGGCGCCGCTCGCTTCGCTGAAACGTTGCGTGAGATCGTAGGTAGCACTTGTTCCTCCGCGGCCGATCCGTCGAGTTGTCCAAGCGGCGAGGTGCCGCGACGAATGGCTACCTCGTGCACACCGGATGATGCAGGCGGGCCCGGGCAATGTTGTAAACCAACCTGGCGCAGGCACCCTCGTGGCGCTGCTTCTGCTCGGATCGATTGGTGCGTGGGCGAAGAACTTAAGGTTGCCATTGTTCAATATGGGCGAGGGGGCCCACTAGGTGCTGGTGGCTTCTGGAGCCGGGGGCGCCTCGGGTGTGGCCGGTGAATCAGCCGGCGCCGCCGCGGGTGCCTCTGGGTGCCGCCGGCCGCTCTCGATCGCGATCGCCGAGCCGGCCGCTCCGGCGCCAAGCGCAACCAGCATCCAGCCACGTCCGTTGCGTTTCACTCCGAGCGCGGAATCGAGTGACGGCGAGCCGGGACCGGTCTCGGTCAGCGCCAACGCCCCCGCGGCCAAGACCATCTCGAACTCCCCGGTGGCGGGCTTGATCCCCTCGTTCCAGATTGCCGTACGGAGCCCGGTGATCATGACCGCCGACAGGCCGGCGGCGGCCAGCGGAGTCGCCGACCCAAGCGCCAGCAGAATTCCGCACCCGGTCTCGGTCGCGCCGGCAGCGATGGCATTGCGCCGCCCCGGCCGCAGCCCGAGCGACTCGAAGAACTGTCCCGTGCCGTCGGGGCCGTGCCCACCGAACCAACCGAACAGCTTCTGGGTCCCGTGAACGAAGAACGTCCCGCCGATCGTTACGCGAAGCAAAAGACGTCCGGGATCCACATCGGCTCGGTTACCCGCGATCGGTCCGGTAAACGCATCTCTTCCGCCAGCTTGATGACCCTGACCGCGCAGTTGATCGATGTCACACACCGGTAGTGCTCGGGGGCGGAGCATGTGCTGCGGAGATCAGGACGTGAGCTTCTCGCCAACCGTACGGGCGGCTCGCTCGTAATCCGCAGCAAGAACACACGTCCGGCAAGGGGGATGACGATGACGGGGCCGAGGATCATTGTGTTGGGTGCTGGTGTATGCGGGTTGGCCGCGGGGATGCTCTTGCGCCGGGACGGTCATGAGGTGACGATCTTGGAGCGCGACGCCGAACCGGTGCCGCACTGCCCGCATCGGGCATGGGAGCGCTGGACGCGGGCCGGAGTGACCCAGTTTCGCCAGCCTCACTACCTGCAGTCAGGTGGCTGCATCGTGCTCGAGGAGGAGCTGCCGGATGTCATCGTGGGGCTTGAGGCGGCCGGTGCCTTGCGATTCGATCCGTTGCGTCTGATGCCCCCGACGATCACCGACCGGTCTCCGCGTGAGGGAGATGAACGTTTCACGACTGTCACCGCCCGCCGGCCGGTGCTCGAGCAGGTGCTGGGCCGGGCGGCGGATGCCGAACCCGGGCTCGAGATCCGTCGTGGCACCTCGGTCCGGGAGTTGGTGGTGCACTCCTACAACGGCACTCCGCACGTCAGCGGCGTGCGCACCGATTGTGGCGAGGAGTTGCGCGCCGACCTGGTGGTAGACGCGACCGGCAGGCGCTCGCAGCTTCCGCGCTGGCTCCGGGAGGACGGCGCGAGTCCGATATACGAGGAAGTCGAGGACTCAGGATTCATTTATTACAGCCGCTACTTCCGCTCGCGAAGCGGCTCGATGCCCGAGTTCAGCGCACCCTTGCTGACCGGGGTGGGCACGTTCTCGCTGCTCACCTTGCCGTGCGACAACGAGACGTGGTCAGTGACGATCTTCACCTCCGCTGGGAACGCACCGCTCAAGCGACTGCGCCACCCCGACCGGTGGACGGCGCTGGTGGCGGCGTGCCCTCGGCACAAACAGTGGCTGGACGGCGAGCCGATCAGCGACCTGTTAGCGATGGGCGGGGTGACCGACCGTTACCGTCGGTTCACCGTAGATGACCAACCGGTTGTCACCGGCATCGCGGCTGTGGGCGATGCGTTGGCCTGCACGAATCCCACGAACGGCCGCGGCATGAGCCTTGGTCTCGTGCACGTCCGGCGGCTGCGCGAAGTGATCCGAACCCATCTCGACCACCCGCTCGAGTTTGCGCAGGCTTGCGACGCCGTCACCGAGGCCGAGCTGACGCCGTGGTATCGCGAGAACGTCGAGGAGGATCGCGCCCGGATCGCCGAGATCGAGGCGCTGCGCATCGGCCTGGAGCCTGAACCGCCGAGCACCTCATCAGCGGCATTGCGGCGAGCGCTGCTAAGCGCCGTGCCGCGCGATCCCGATGCTTTCCGCGCGTTCCTGGCGTCGCAAGCGTGCTTGACCCCATTGCGAGAGACATTTGCCGACCCGCATTTCGTCGAGCATGTCCTCAAGCTAGGCAGCGACAGCGGGCCGCCACCGCCAGCGGGCCCCGACCGGGCCCAGCTGCTAGAGCTCCTTGACCATTCCCACAGCAATCCGACGGGCGCCACCCGTGGCAAACGGCCGATCCGAACGCGCCACACGCGGGACTTGCCAGGCGTCATCGCTGTCCGAAAGGCTCGCCCAACGAGCCGACCGCTCAAGCAACCCGGCCTAGCGGGACAGTCGAGCTAGCGACGGTCGTACTCGATCACGAGCTCCCCATCGCGTGGGCTGAACACGCGGCGGATCTCCGCAATCTCGGCTTCGAAGGCAACCCGCTCGCCAGCCGTGGCAGCGATGCCCTGCCGGTTGATCCGTACGGCGCCAGAGGCGTCCTGAAGTGAGGCCAGTGCGCCGGCCGGCTCGAGCGCCGGCCGCGGTTCGGGCTCGGCGCGAGGCCACGGATTGAGCCGCTCCCACGCAGCGGCGGCGCGGAGCACGACGTCGTCTTCGAACCGCCGGGCCGCGATCTGCAGCCCTACCGGCAAACCGTGCTCGGCCGTGCCCATCGGGACGCTCATGGCCGGCTGTCCGGTCAAGTTGAACGGGTAGCAGAAATGACAGTAGTCGTCATAGAACTCCCCGATTGGCTCGCCGCCGATCGTAACCGGACCCGTGCGCCCGTGCTCGAACGCAACGCACTCCATGGCGGGCGTCAAGAACAGGTCGTAATCGTCCATGAACCGCCCCCACGCACCCGCGTACTCCCACTGCGCGTTGCGAGCTCCTACGTATTCGACGCCCGACACACGCGCGCCGGGCTCGATCAGTCCCCGAGCGTCGTCCCCGACGCCACCAGCTTTTAGAAGAGGTCCCTCGGAGGCGAAGTTGTCAACGGTGGTCAGCGTGTTCCAGATCTCCACCGGGTTGGGCAGCTCGGGTTCGGCTGCTACAAGCTCCGCCCCCAGCGATCCAAAACGCTCCAGGGCGCAACGAAACGCGCGCCGGACGCCGTCGTCGATCCGCACATAGCCGAGATCCTCCGACCACGCGACCCGCAACCCGCTCAGGTCGCCGCCATCGCGCGCAGCCGCGACCAGATCACGATCGAGCGGCGGCAGCGACATCGGATCACCTCGGTCCGGCCCGGCCATCACCGAGAGCATCAGCGCGCAGTCCTCGACCGTGAACGCGATCGCTCCCAGATGCGTCAGCGTCAGCCATCCGGGCCACTGGGGCTCGCGCGGGACAACGCCAAACGTCGGCTTGACACCCGCGACACCGCAAAACGACGAGGGAATCCTGATCGACCCGCCGCCGTCGGTGCCGATCGCGAGCGGAACGAGGCCTCCCGCCACGGCGGCTGCCGCACCGCCGCTGGAGCCGCCGGGGGTACGGCCAAGATCCCAGGGATTGGAAGTCACGCCGTACAGATCGTTGGCGCAGAAGCCGCGATAACAGAACTCGGGAACATTCGTCCGCCCAACGACGACAGCACCAGCATCAACAAGTCGCCGCACGACCGTCGCACTCTCCTGCGGCACGAACCCAAGCAATGAGCGCGACCCGTCGGTCGCCTCGATCCCCGCCTCCCAAACCACATCCTTGACGGCAACCGGCACACCCGCAAGCGGCCCCGGATCGGCGCCGGCCGCTACACGCGCGTCCACGGCGGCAGCGGCAGCGCGTGCAGCCCCGGGCCTGACCTCACAAAACGCGTTCAACGCGCCATTGAGGCCTGCGATACGACCGAGCGCCTCCTCCACCACGACCGCCGCAGTCCGCGTGCCACGACGCACGTCGTTGGAGATCGACGCAGCTGTCCACCGCTCGTTGGGCACCGACACGCGTCGGCGACTCTAAAGCACGTCGCTCCCGCCCGGCCCTTGGGGGTAGGCCCAGGACGCGCCTGGACCCACCTGTCGGTGTCGAATACTCCGTCGCCGACCATCAGTGCCGCCAAAGGCGCCAAAGCCCGAGGGCGCGAGAACCAGACCCCAGCTCGCAATCGCCTGTCGTGTGCCAGCTTTATCCCGAACGGACGTCGCGGCGCGGGAATGCTTGCCGGCCACGGGTCGCGCCCTAGGTCGGCGCGATTCCAGGTGTAACTGCTTCGGGGCGGAGGGGTGTTTCTACGGTGAGGACAACGTTCATTCAGGTCGCCGACAGGCGCGTGCGCGGTCATTTTTGGCCGATTCTGCAGACTGCTGCGGCCGCGGTCGGAGCGTGGTATCTGGCCCTGCTGTTGGGGGTCGAGCATCGTCCGGCGTTCGCGTCGATCGCTGCCGTGATCTCGCTGGGGGCGGCATTCGGGGAGCGCCGGCAGCGGGCGGTGCAGCTGATCGGTGGTGTGATGTTGGGGATCGTGATCGCTGACCTGCTGCTGCGAGCGCTCGGGAGCGGCGTGCCGCAGATCGGATTGCTTGTCGTACTGGCGATGCTGGCCGCCGTGATCCTCGGAGGGGAAGAACTCCTCGTGGGCGAGGCGGCCGTGTCGGCGATCCTCGTGGCGGCGCTGTCCTCGACGCCGGAGGTGCGATTGCTCGATGTCCTCATCGGTGGTGGCGTCGCGTTGGTCGTGCATACGCTGGTGTTCCCGCCCGATCCGGTGCTCGCTGTCGCGCGCGCCACTGGCAGCGTGTTCGGCGAACTGGGCGTCGTCCTGCGCGATTGCGCTGCGGCGCTGGCATCGGGTGATGTGCGCCACGCCGAGGCGGCAATGCGGGCGGCCGACGATCTCGAGGTCCGTATCGGCGAGCTCAGGCAGGCGATAGTCGTCGGAACCGACGCAGCCCGATGGGCGCCGCTGCGGCGCTCAAGTCGTCCAAACCTCAACCGCTATGCCCGCACTACGAGCCACGCAGAGCTCGCGGCTCGGAGCGCTCGCATGCTTGCGCGTAACGTCTTGAGCTATGTGCGGGCCGGACGCCCAGCGCAACCCGAGCTCGGCGATGCCGTACGCGCGCTCGGCTTGGGAGCCTGGGAGCTGCCGGCACAGTTTGAGGAGCCGTGGCGCGGCGGGGACGTGCTGCGGATGGCGCTGCAGGCCGCCAGCCTGGCGACTGCCAGCACGGCCCGACATTCAGACATCGCTCTCACCGAGATCGCCGCCCAGGTCCGCTCGATGGCGATCGACCTCTTCAGGGCCTCCGAGGCGGCCGAAACCGACCACAGTGCGCTCGCCGAGACTCCCACCGAGGAGCTGCTGGCCGCGCTTCCGCTCCCCGAGCCGAGCGTGCCGTGACCGCACTCCTGGACCCTCTAATCGAGTGCGCCCGCCATTCGGGGGACCGGCTTTTCGCGCCTTAGCCGGATGATGCTGCTCACCAGTACGAAGGTCAGGAACAGCACGAAGGCGATCAGGTCGAGGATTAGCCCAAACATGGCGATGACACCGCCCAGGCCGAAGCCCTGGAGGAAGAACAGGATCCCCGCGCAGATCGCAACCCACCCCAGCCAGCGCGGCAGGACCCCGCTCCTGATGATGAGCAAGCCTGCGGCGACAGCAGACAGGCTGCCGAAGACGTCCCCGACGCTGTCGAGCGCATACGTCATCAGGTACAGGGTGTAGGAGACGCCGTGATCGTGCTGGGACCCAAATGACGCGAGCTTCGCGCCGAGCAAGCCGGTGATGCCGATGTCGCTGACGGCGTGCAGGGCGACGAAGAGCACGCCGCCAACCAGCACCAAGGAACCGAGGGTCCGCAGCCCGTCGGTGCCGTCGCGCAGCAGGTCATACAGCTTGGAGAGGTAGATCACGAACGCGGCGGCGTAGATGACGGACAGGTATGCGATCACCAACAGCCGCTCGCGGTGCTCGTGGAGTCCCCTCGCGATCTTGCCGGCCGAGTCGTCCTGGGTGAGTCCCACGCCCGTCGAGACCACAGACTCCGCCACCAGCGCGACGACGAAAACGATCCCCGCCACCCAGCCGTACCGCTCCCGTGCGCTCGAAGTTCGCGGCGCTACCACCATCAGCGACGGACACTACCTCTCCTCGTCCCACCAGCCAATGCCGCCTCCGATCAATGACCACCACCCCGCGACGACTTTGGCACAGGGCTGTACACGGGGACATGGGGTCTACACCCATCAGCGATTGCTCGTAGGCGACGGGAAGCGTCAGCCGACTCGGGGGTCCGGCCACGGCGATTCGCCGTCTGGGCTCGCGAGCACGACCAGGTATCCGTCGGGATCGCGTAGCCAGAGCTCACGATGGGCCGGGCCTCCTCGTCCGTCTGGCGGATTACGGTGCGGCGGGTGTACCACCTCGGCCGCGAGCGCTGCGGCACGACGCACGGCATCGTCAAAGTCATCGACCTCGAACCACAGCGCGACGCCATTGCCGTACGTGAGTGCTGATCGATCGCCGATGCTGCCGTGATGGTGCTCGACGCCGAAGGCGTGCAGTTGCATCACCAGTTCCCCGTCCCTGAACAGCCGCTCGTACTCGTCGCCACCGTGCCCGCTCTCGCAGCCGAGCAGTTCCTGGTAGAAGCGGCTGCTTCGCGGCACATCGGTGACCGAGATCAGGGGTTGGGGGCGCATGTTCGAGCGCGTGTGAGTTTAGGAGCGGATCGGCGGGCCAGCGATCTCTGCTAGGAGCGCCGGTGATACAACAGCGGACTTCGAGTATTACTTGGTAGTATTACCAGCCATGAAAGTCACGCAGAAGGGACAGGTCACGATCCCGCGAGAGATCCGCCAGGCGCTCGGCATACGCACAGGCAGCGAAGTCCAGTTCCAGCTCGACGATGATGGCGCGCGCCTGATCGTGGACCGCCAAGGGACGGAGAACGAGATCGTCCGCATGCGCGGGGCCGGCGACGTGCAACTGAGCACGGACGAGATTCTCGAGCTCACCCGGCGGTGAGCCCCGCCGGCGGGACGGTCGTCGACAGCAGTGTGCTGCTGGATGTCTTCACCCAAGACGCAAACTGGGGCAACTGGTCCGAGGCCCGTTTGGTCGCCGCCGCCCAGCGCGGAGCTTTGGTCATCAACGCCGTAGTGCTCGCGGAGATCTCACCTCGATTCTCGAGAATCGAGGCACTGCGCGAGGCCCTCCCGTCGATGGCCATGATCGAAGCGATCCCATTCGCTGCGAGCTTCCTGGCGGGCCACGCCCACGCCAACTACCGCCGAGCAGGAGGCGGCCGTCAGGCGATCCTGCCGGACTTCCTGATCGCCGCCCATGCCGCTGTCACCGGACGCCCCCTCCTCACACGCGATCCCAAGCGGGTAGCCGCGCACCTTCCCGGCGCGACGATCATCTCGCCCTGAGACAACTGTGCTTGATCGCACGTAGTGTTTGCTCAGCGCCCCGAGAGTCGCCCAAGTCGAGATACGGCGAGCGAAATTCGACCCTCTAAAGGGAAGGTAACAAGGGGGGGGGGTTTGTCCTAGTTGATGGTGAACTCGCGGCGTCGCTTCGGTCACTGGCTCAGAGCCGCTAGGCGGCTCGGTGGCGCCGAGCTCCACGGCGGTTGAGGGCGGCGCACACCCTCGTGCGGCGTGTCAACCGAACTACAATTGACAGATCGCGAGCGCTCGAACGTCGCTAGGGCACGCTGACGCTTCGCATGACCAAGTCTCTGACGATCGCAGTGCGCCTGACGACGACTTTTCATTGAACCGCAATCCGGCGGCGGCTGACCAGGAGTTGAGTGAGTGCGGCGAGTGGGATTCGAACCCACACGTCCCGAAGGACAATGCCTTTTGAGGGCATCGTGTCTACCGTTCCACCACCGCCGCGGGGGGCTTCAGTCTAGGAGCGGCCGAGCACGAGCGCCAGCAGCTCGTCCACCAGCGGCGCGGGGGCGGCCAGCGTTCCCCGGGGATCCTCCCCCGTCTCGTCCAGGTTGCGGAGCTCGAGCCCGGCCCGCGCGGCGATCAGCGAACCGGCGGCATAGTCCCAAGGTTTGAGGCCGCGTTCGTAGTAGGCGTCGTAGCGCCCGCAGGCGCACCAGCTGAGGTCCAAGGCGGCGGAGCCGGTGCGGCGAATGTCCCTGACGCTCGGCAGCACGCGGCTCAACACGGCGGCCTGACGAGCGCGCAGACGAGCGTCGTATCCGAAGCCGGTCGCCACGAGCGCGGTCGCCAGCTGCTCTCGAGCCGAGGCGGCGATCGGCGATCCGTTCAGCTCTGCGCGACCTGAACGCGTGGCCGAGAAGCACTCGTCGCGGATCGGATCGAGTACCACGCCGACCAGAGTTCCATCCCCGTCCTCGCAGGCGACGCTCACCGCGAACTGCGGAATTCCGAACAGGAAATTGATCGTGCCGTCGAGCGGGTCGATCAGCCAGCGCAGCTCGCCGTGTCCGGTCTCGCCGCCTTCCTCGCCGAGAATCGCGTCAGCGGGACGGCGGTCCGCGAGCACGCGACGGATCGCGCTCTCGGCGGCCACGTCGGCTTCGGAGACGAGGTCGGTGGGGGTGCTCTTGGCGCGAACGTCGTTCTGGTCGTGACCAAAGCGGGGGCGCAGCTCAGCCGCCGACGCACGGGCCGCCTCACGGGCGACATCGAGCAGCTCGTGCTCCAGTGCAGACTGGGTCACGGGCCGGTTGTACACGAATCGGATTCGACAGCTCGCCTCCGCAGGGCGCCTGAGATGATCAGCATGCGATGGGAACGGCCGACACAGCCGCTGCGCTGACTGCCTTTGAGCGCCGCGGCGCCGGAACCAACGCGGAGCGCCGGGCGGCGCTCTGGCTGGCCTCCGAGCTGCGGGCTGCTCGTCGCGAGGCGGCCCTCGAGACGTTCTGGTGCCGCCCCAACTGGGCGCTTGCACACGCCTGGCACGCGGTCCTCGGGGTCGCCGGGAGCCTGCTGTCGGTCACCTCGCCCCAGGTTGGAGGTGCGGTGATCCTGCTCGCGCTGGTGTCGCTGGTCGCGGATGCCCTGACCGGAATCTCCCTCGGGCGCCGCCTGACACCCGAGCGTGCCAGCCAGAACGTCGTCAGCGCCGCAGGCATCGACTCCCCCACGGCTCGCCTGATCATCACATCCAACTACGACGCCGGCCGCATGGGCCTCGTCTATCGCTCGCCAGTGCGCCGTCTGGCCGCGCGCCTGAACCGACTCAGCGGTGGTCGCGCGCCGGGATGGCAAGGCTGGCTCGCGCTCGCCTTCATCTGCGTGCTGGCTACAGCGATCGTGCGTGACAGCGGCACCTCCTCAACGAGGATCGACGTACTGCAGCTGATCCCGACCGCCGCGCTAGTGATCGCCGCGGCGCTGCTGCTCGAGCTGGCCGCCTCACCGTACGGGCCGAGCTCGGGCGACAACGGCAGCGGCATGGCGATCGCGCTCGCGGTCGCTCGAGCCCTCGACATCTCACCACCGCGGCGGCTCGGCATCGTGGTTGTGCTGCAGGGAGCCGGCGACGGGGCGATGATCGGGCTCAGCCGCTACCTGCGCTCCCGGCGCGGCGAGAGCACAGCGGCGAACACCATCGTGCTGGGGATCGGGGCAAGTGGCGGTGGTCACCCGCGAGTGTGGACCAGCGACGGCCCGCTGATCCCGTTGCGGTTCGACCGCCGCCTGCGCCAGCTGGCCGCGCGGGCGGCCGGACCGATCAGCGGGCCACAGCCAGCCGCACCAGGTACCGAGCCGCACGCAGCCGGACCACGCGCCGAGCTGCGGGCCACCGTGCACCGCGGCCGGGGCCTATCCCCCGCGTTCCCGGCCCGGTTCGCGGGGCTGCCCGCGATCGCAATCGGGTGCCTGGACGGCGACGGCCTGGTGCCGCGCTCCCACCAGCCCACCGACGTGCCCGAGGCGCTTGACCAGAGCTCCCTCGACAGGCTGCTCGAACTGGCGCTCGCACTCGTCGACGCGATCGACGCCGACCTGGAGCGGACGGCTACCGATAGAGCAGCCGCATCCCGAACAGCTGCGTGATCGTCTCGAACCGATAGCCGCGGCGCTTGAGGGTCTGAATCTCGTCGGGGAGGGCCGCGAGGGTCTCGGAGCGGTCGCCGCCCCCGTCGTGCTGGAGCACGATCGCGCCGGGATGGACGTGGCTCAGGACCCGCTCCTCGATCGCCGCCGTGCCGGGCCGGGCCCAATCGGTCGGATCGACATCCCACTGGATCGTCTTGAAGCGCAGCGAAGTGGTCACCGAGAACAGGGCATTGCTGACCGCCCCGTAGGGGGCCCTGAACAGGCACGGCCAGAACCCGTGCGAGGCGGTTCGGATCGCCGCCGCCGCTCTGATGATCTGGCCGCGCGCGAATGCGCCGCCCCCCGACAGGTCTGGGTGACTCCAGCTGTGATCGCCGATCATGTCCCCGTCGGCGAGCATCCGCCGTTCGATCGCACCACCCTGGCCATAGGTGGCGATGTACTCACCGACCTCGAAAAACGTGGCATGCACGTGGTAGTGCTCGAGGACGTGGAGGAACTCAGCGGTCTGAACCCAGGGACCGTCGTCGAACGTCAGCGCGACCACTTTGCCCCGGTTGGCGGGACCGCTGGTGACAAACGGCGCGCCACTGGCGACGCAACCAACAAGCTGCGGCGTGTGGAGCCTGGCCAGCGCCGGCCGGCTCGGGAACAGGGTCTGACAAGACGTCTGCCCCGGAGCGGGGGTGGCGCACGGCGGTGCCTGGAGCGTGCTCGCGACCTGCCAGCGCGTCGGCCGATAACCGATGCCGATGCTCGCAGGCGTGAACGTGGCCGTCAGCTGGCGAGCGTTCGAGCGACTGACCGCAGCGGCGATGAAGTGCGCGGGACCGGCTCCCGCCCTGGTGACCTGAGCCACGTCGAGCCGGGGTGAGCGCCGGCCGCGGCGAGGCCCGGCCACGCACACCTGGGCGGTGACCCGGGCGCCCTTAACGCGTTCGATCAGCAGGCACACCGACCGCTTGTCGTGAGCCAATCCCCCGGGCGCGAACCGTTGCGCGAGCACCAGCGTCCACGTCAGTTGCCGGCCGACCTGGGTCAGTGTCGAGCTGGAGATCTGCAGCGGTTGTGGCGCGGGCTTTGCCGCGCCCGCGTTCGGAACTGCGACAGCGAGAGCCACGGCGAACGAGGTCAGGAGCAGGCGTGCGCGCACCCGGGGCGAACTATAGATCGACGGGTAGACATAGACTGCCGCTTCTGTGACGGCACCCGTCTGCATCGTCGGTGGCACCGGGGCGCTCGGCTTCGGATTGGCGGTCAGGCTGGGCAGAGCCGACGTCCAGGTGGTGATCGGGTCTCGCGACGCCACCCGCGCCGCCGAGGCCGCGGAGCGTGCGCGGGAGCGGTTGGCTGGAGGCGCGGTTACCGGGCTGCAGAACGCCGAGGCAGTGCGCGAGGCCGAAACGGTAATCCTCAGCGTCCCGTTTCGATCGCAGTCCGAGACGCTCACCAACCTCAAGGGTTCGCTGACCGCCGACCAGCTGGTGATCGACGCGACCGTGCCGCTTGCGGCTGCCGTCAGCGGTAAGGCCACTCGCACCCTCGGCGTGTGGCAGGGCTCGGCGGCCCAGCAGGCTCAGGAGATGGTGCCCGACGGCGTGCGGGTCGTGTCGGCGTTTCACACGGTCAGCGCCGCGCTGCTTACGG
>CAVWOK010000016.1:0-83432 GCA_963756585.1 uncultured Solirubrobacterales bacterium
GCCTAACCGCTGCTACCGAGATTCGGAGTTCCGGCTAGACGCTGAGAGCCGCCGCTCGCGGCGGTGCGGATTGCCGAAGTTCGATCGAGGGAACGCAATACTCGACGGGCGAGCGACGCGAACAGGAGGACAACGCCATGGCTGCCGACCACGAGACGATCTTCACGATGGAGGCCACGCCGGTGAAGTTCGGCAGCGGCGCTTCCGCCGACGCGGGTTGGGAGCTCAAGCGTCTTGGCGTCAGGCGCGCGATGCTGGTCACCGACCCGCGCGTCGCCGCCCTCGGCTATCCGGAGCGGATCAAGAATGCGATCGAGCGCGAGGGGATCGAGGTCGTCGTCTATGACCGCGCGCGCGTCGAGCCGACGATCGATTCGTTTCAGGACGCCGCCGACTTTGCCGTCGAGCACGAGGTCGACGGCTTCGTGTCGGTTGGCGGGGGCTCCAGCATGGACACCGCGAAGGTCGCAAACCTGGTCTGCACCCACCCCGCACCGGTGATGGACTACGTCAACCGGCCGGTCGGCGAGGGCAAGAAGCCGCCGTCGCCGCTGAAGGCGCACCTGGCTATCCCGACGACGTCGGGAACCGGCTCGGAGGCGACCACGGTGGCCGTGCTCGACATCCCCGACCTCAAGGTCAAGACCGGGATCTCCCATCGTTACCTGCGTGCGACCCAGGCCCTGGTCGATCCCGAGCTGACGCGGTCGCTGCCTGCGGAGGTGACCTCTTCGACCGGATTGGACGTCGTCTGCCACGCCGCGGAGTCGTATCTGTCAAAACCGTTTGATACGCGGGAGCGGCCCGATTCACCCGACGACCGCCCGCCGTATCAAGGGTCCAATCCGATCGCGGACGTGTGGTCGGCGAAGGCGCTCGAGTTCGGAGGCCGCTACCTGCGCCGCGCCGTGGCCGACGGTGACGACATCGAGGCGCGCGGGTTCATGATGCTCGCCGCGACGATGGCCGGCGTCGGCTTCGGATCAGCGGGAGTGCACATCCCGCACTCGTGTGCGTACCCGATCGCGTCGGTCAAGCACGAATATCAGCCGCCCGGCTACCCCGACGACCACCCGTTCGTGCCTCACGGCCACTCGGTCATCGTGACCGCACCGGCGGCGTTCCGCTTCACCTATGACGCGATGCCAGCGCGCCATCACCAGGTCGCGGAACTACTCGCGAACGAGCCGGTCGCCGACCCGGGACCCGACACGCTGCCCGACATCCTCCTGTCGCTCATGAAAGACATCGATGCGCCGCGCGGGGTCGCGGAGCTCGGCTACACCGAGGATGACATCCCCGCGCTGGTCGACGGCGCGCTCAAACAGCAACGCCTGCTCGCCGTCGCGCCCAAGCAGGTCGGCGAAGACGACCTGCGCCACGTCATCACCGCGTCAATGAGCAACTGGTAACTGGGGCGACTCGATCTTCTGGCTGGCAAACAGCCCGCACGGATGTCGCGGGATCGCCGGGCAGGTCGCGCGCCAGGCGCGCCAGCGCCTGGTCAGTGCGCGCGGCCCAGTTCTTAAGAAGATCTCACCAACGCCGCTTAGCTTTCGGGCGAGCAGATGAGCGCACCACGGCACCTGTGGTCCGGCGACTGGCGGCTCGACTCTGCGGCCGCGGCGAAGGCACTGGCCGATCGTCGAGCACGGGCGCAGGAGCGGGCCGAGGAGCGGGCCGGGCCCCCAACAGAACAGTCATCCAGCCAGGTCGCCCGAGCGCGGCCGGGCCCCGGCCATTTGACGCGGATTCGCGAGCGTCTGCGACGCTGGCGCCACGGCATGCTCGAGCGCCCGGCCCGCGTGCTCCGTGAGTACCGCCGGCGGCTGACGGTGCCGCTGCTGGTCGTGCTGGGAACATTGCTCGTTGCCGGCGCGGCGTACGGGGTCGTCTCGCTGGTGGCCGGTTCAGGTGGGGAGCGGTCGGGCGGCGGGAAGCCTGCGTGGCTCGGTATCGACATGGTCGGCTCTCCCTTTCCCGCGGTTACCTTCCCTGGCAGCGGGAGCGGCTTCTCGTTCGCAAACGGCCCGATGGTCGTCGACGTGATTCCGGGCAGCCCGGGCGCAGCGGCCGGGCTCGAGCCCGGCGACGTGATCACGGAGATCGACAGTCACCAGGTGTCGTCCCCGGCGCAGGTCAACTCGATCATCGCCCGCCTGCATGCGGGCGATCGAGTCCAGATCCAGTACGACAAGGCGCTGACGACGTATACGACACAGACCACGCTGACCGCGCGACCCGCGGGTTCTCCATGAGCTTCGCGGACCCGCTGGTGCTGCTCGCGCTGCTCGCGATCCCGTTTCTGGTCTGGTGGTACGCCGGCCAGCAGCGCCGGCGAGCGCACGCAGCATCCGCGTTCGTCGTGCCCACGCTCACCGCGTCGGTCGCGCCGCGACGCCCGGGTTGGCGCCGTCATGCGCCGATGCTCGCGTTCGCGCTCGCGCTGGTGGTGTTGATCGTGGCCGCGGCGCGCCCGCAGCGGACGGTCGCCAAACCGGTCACCGAAGGGGCGATCATGCTCGCCAATGACGTCAGCAGCTCGATGCAGGCGAGGGACGTCGCTCCGACGCGTGAGCGCGCCGCCCAGCGCGCCGCGCGGCGCTTTCTGGCCAGCGTCCCGAGCACCGTCCAGGTTGGACTGCTCGCATTCGCCCGCAGACCGACCGTCCTGCAGTCGCCGACGCCCGATCACGCGCTCACCGCGGCCGCGGTGGGGCGGCTGCCGCCGACCAGCGGCGGCACCGCGATCGGTGAGGCGATCGCGACCGCCGAGCACCAGCTGCTCGCCGTTCCGCGGGTCGCCGGCCGGCGTCCGCCGGGGGCGATCGTGTTGATCTCGGACGGCGCCTCGAACGTCGGCCTCGGCCCGCTGGTCGCAGCTCGCCAGGCCCACAGCCGCCATATCCCGATCTACACGATCTCGGTCGGCACGCCGAATGGAACGATCTCGATCAAGCGCCGCTCCGGGACGGTGACCGCGCACGTGCCGGTCAGCCGCGAGCAGCTCGCGGAGATCGCGCGCGTATCCGGCGGTAAGACGTTCGAGACTTCAGACACCGCCGGGGTGAGCGCAGCCTACGCGCGTCTCGCCGCCCGGCTCGGACACAAGCAAGTCAAACAGGAGATCACCGCGAGCTTGGCCGGCGGAGCCCTGGTGCTGCTGTTGCTCGGCTGCGCCTTGTCACTGCGCTGGTTCGGCCGCCTCGTCTAGGTGACAGCGACCCCGGAGGACAGATGAACGACACAGAGCAGATGGAGAACACCAACGACCTGCGCAGGGAGGCGCGCGATGGCTTGCAGGAGGCCTTACACGAGATCAAGCGCGTGATCGTCGGCCAGGACGCGATGCTAGAGCGGCTGCTGGTGAGCCTGCTCGCGGGCGGCCACGTGCTGCTCGAGGGCGTTCCTGGACTGGCCAAGACCCTGACGGTCAAGACGCTTGCCACCGTGCTCGGCGGCTCCTACAGCCGGATCCAGTTCACGCCTGACCTGGTCCCCGCTGATCTGGTGGGGACCCGCATCTATCGGCCGGACACCGGCGCGTTCGACACCGAGCTGGGCCCGGTGATGTGCAACTTCCTGCTCGCCGACGAGATCAACCGCGCGCCGGCCAAGGTGCAGTCCGCGCTGCTGGAGGTGATGCAGGAGCAGCAGGTGACGATCGGGGGCACCGCGTTTGCAGTGCCGCTGCCATTCATCGTGATGGCGACCCAGAATCCGATCGAGTCCGAGGGCACCTATCCCCTCCCCGAGGCGCAGGTCGACCGCTTCCTGATGAAGATCCTTGTCGACTACCCGAGTGTCGGCGAGGAGGCTGCGGTCGTCGGGCGCAGCCTCGTCGATCCCGCGCTCGTGCGCGAATGCCTGTCACTCGACGATCTCCGGCGCCATGCCCGCACGGCGCAGACGGTTCTCGTCGATCGCGACGTGATCGGCTACGCGGTCGCGCTCGCGGACGCGACGCGCCATCCGGAGGAGCATGGTCTCGCGGACATGGCGCCGCTGATCGAGTTTGGTGCAAGCCCGCGCGGTCCGATCGGACTTGTCCAGGCGGCGCGCGTGCTCGCGCTCCTGCGCGGGCGCGGTCACGTCGCCGTCGACGATATCCGCGACCTCGCCGCGGATGTGCTGCGCCACCGGCTCGTGCTCTCCTACGACGCGCTCAGCGAAGGCGTGACCGCGGATGAGCTCCTCGACCGGGTGCTGGCGGCCGTCGAGCAGCCCGGCACCACGAACCTGATGCGCGAGGCGACGGCGGTCGGGGCGTAGTGAGCGCGGCGCTGCTCCAACCACCGGCGGCGCGCCAGGGTCCAGGCCCGATCGTTGCGCCGCTGATCGAAGCGCTCGACGTGGCGCTCAACCGGCTCGTCGCGCGGACGCTCCCCGGCGACCGGCGCGCCGCCGGAGTTGGTGTCGGAACCGAGCTCGCGCAGCTGCGCCCGTACCAGATCGGCGACGACGTGCGCCATATCGACCCAGCGGCGTCCGCTCGCACGGGCCAGGCTCATGTCCGTATGCACGTGCCCGAGCGTGCGCTCACGACCTGGATCGTGCTCGACGTGTCGCCGTCGATGGCATTTGGCACGGCGCGGCGGCTGAAGGCCGACGTGGCCGAGGGCGTGGCGCTCGTGTTCGGGCGTCTCGGCGTTCGGCGCACCGGCAGCGTCGGCCTGGTTGCGTTCGGCGCTGCAGGCTCCCGCGTGCTCCCGCCGCGTGGCTCCAAGCCCGGGATGGTCGCGCTACGCCGATTTCTCGCCGAGGGCATCGCGCCCGACGGGCAGCACGACCGCGACGGCCTGGCCGACGGGCTCCGTCACGTGGCGCGCCTGGCCCGCCAGCCCGGGCTCGTCGTGGTGATCTCGGACTTCCGCGATCAGCATGCCTGGGAGCGCCCGCTCGGTTCGCTTGGAGTCCGTCACTCAGTGCTCGGGGTCGAGATCGTCGATCCGCGCGAAACCGAGCTGCCGCGACTGGGTTACCTGTCACTCGTCGATCCCGAGAGCGGCGCGCGGATCGAGGTCGACACCTCGCGCCGACGCGTCCGCGATCGCTTCGCAGCGATCGAGCGCGAGCGCCGCGAGGCGGTGGCACGGGAGCTGCGACGGCTGCGCATCCACCACGTCGCGCTGTCGACTGACCAGGACTGGCTCGTGGCGCTGGGCCGAAACCTCCGATGAGCTTCGCATCGCCGGCATGGCTGCTGGGTCTGGCACTCGTTCCCGCCGTGCTCGGCGCAACGCTTGCCGCGCGCAGGCGCGCCAGGCGGTACGCGATCCGCTTTCCGGCGGTGTCCACGCTCCAGGTCGCGGCGCGCGACGGAACTTCGTGGCGGCGCCACCTTCCGGTCGCATGTGTGCTCGCGGCGATCGCGGCGCTCGCGGTCGCCCTGGCCCGCCCGCAGGTCACCTACAGCGCGTCGATCAAGGCGGCATCGGTGATGCTCGTGACTGATGAGTCCGGCTCGATGGCCGCGACTGACGTCAAGCCGACGCGGCTCGTAGCCGCGCAGCGGGCTGCCGACACGTTCCTCGATCAGCTTCCGGGCAACGCACGCGTGGGCGCGATCGCGTTCTCCTCGGCGCCGAACGCCGTCCAGGCGCCGACGCTCAACCACAAGGCCGCGCGCGCGGTCATCGACCGCCAGGTGGCCGACGGCGCGACTGCGACCGGCGATGCGCTCGAGCTCGCGCTTCGGCTGCTGCACACCCGGCGGGCGAGGGCAGGTGCCGCGGCGATCGTGCTGCTCTCAGACGGGGCGGCCAACGCGGGCGTCAATGTGATCACCGCCGCACGCCTCGCCGCCCGCGAGAAGATTCCGATCTATACCGTCGCCCTCGGGACGCCGAGCGGGGTGCTCCGTAATCCCGAGCCGTTCGGCCCGCCGCTCGCGGTCCCGCCCGATCCGCAGCTGATGCGGCAGATCGCCGCGGTTTCCCACGGACGCGAGTTCGATGCCCAGAGCGCGGACCGGCTGAGCTCGATCTACAAGGGGCTCGGAGCTCGGATCGGAAGCGTGACCCGCAAGCGCGAGATCACCGCGGAGTTCGCGATCGGTGGGCTCGTGCTGCTGCTGCTGGGCGCGGCCGCGTCGACGCGCTGGTCAGGGCGCCTTCCGTAGAGTCCGCACCAGGGATGCCCTGCCGTTCCCGGCGTCCTCTGGACCATGCTGTAGGGCCGGCCCGGAGAGTGTGTCCGCGGTTAGCGTGCGCCACATCTGTGTTCCTCACCCACGCTCACTTCGATGTGCTCTGATCTGCAGAGCGGGTGCGCGCCGAGAGCGGAGGCCAGGCGTACATCCATTCCGCTGACGCAGCGATCGCGCGGATGCAAGAGCACCCTAAGCCGCGGCGCGACGCCTTACACAGTTGTGACGCCCTGGCTTGATCATTTTCATGGCCCACTTGGTCAGCCAGGGTGGGATGGGTCTGGCTCCGCTCACAGAGCTGACGACTGTCTCTATCCGCGTGGGCCCCAATCTAACCCACCCACGCCGCGATGAGGGATTCAAAGCACGACCCGACGGCGAGCAGTTCAGACCTACCGGGCCATCCGCGTGATCGCGATCCCCCTGGATCAATACACCCTGAGCATTGCTCGACTGCTGCTCGCCGAGCGCGGCGTGCTTGGTTCCGGGGTGGACAGGGCGCGGACCGTGACTTCTCGACCCGCGCCCTGCCGCCCTACAGACCTACGGCACCACGTAGTTGACCGAGGTTCCCCAGTTGGCGAAGCCGTCCCGGGTTCCGCCGCAGGTTCCGATCGTCAACGTAAACGCCTTGCCTGTGCAGTTGGGGTACTGGATGTACTCGTTGGAGAAGTACAACCGGTCGCCGCCTCCGGGGAGGTAGATCGCCCAGCCGTAATCGCCCCAGCGAGGCCGGGTTGCGCCGGGGTAGCCCTGATACTCGGTGAATCCGTCTTGCGGCGACTGCCCCGCGTCCGCGATGTTGATCACCGACCTGGTCAGCCCGCTCGAGGTGGCGGTCAGCCGGCCGTAGGCGGTGCTCGGGTAAAAGCCGCCATGGTCGGCATGCGTTGGCCCACCGTTGCCGTTCAGCGTGAAGATCATGATCGCCTTGCCGTTGCCGCCTGTGCCTTCAGCGGCCATGGCAGGGAACTCGAGGTCTTCGTGGGCCGCCGCGACGTATCCCTGGTTGGTGATGGTGAACTGGCGGGTCTTGTCGAATGAGCCAGTATCGACCACCCAGTACACCGCGCCTTCGTGGATCTCCGGGCCGGACGCGAAGAGCTGGTTGACCTCGGTCGTCATGCCGCTCCACAGCTGACCCTGCGCCTGCGAGACCTGGGTCATGAAGTCGCCGTTGGTGTTGATGCGGCCTTCAGGACAGGATGCAGGCGGAGGATTGCCTGTGCTCAAGCCGGCGGCACCGCATTCGTCACCCAGCGGAATCGGCCCCGCTTTCTGGGGCGCCAGGAACCCGTTGCCCAGGTTGTTTTCCGGGTCGTAGTAGGGGTTCGTGCCGGTGAACAGCTGACCGCCGAACTTGACGGCGCTGCAGCCGGTGCAGTTGCTGCTGTTCAGGTTGCTAAGACCGGTCCAGTCCCACACCGCGATCCGGTTGTCGCCCGACGACGGAAGCGCGGCGAAGCTGTTGAAGTCCAGGGCGGACATCATGAACCCCGTTCCGCCGTAGTGATTGTCGAACTGACCGGAGTCGGCCGGCTGGGCGGGGATCACCGCCACCCAGCAGTCAACCCCGGCACTGCCAGCACACGTCCCGTCCGGGGTCGCGAGTCGGCCCATGTTCTCGATCGCCACGTTGAACGTGGGGTTGGGCCCCCCGTTTGCCAGCGTGACGCGACGGCCGCTTTCGAGTGCCTTCTTATCGAAGGCAAACTCCTGCGCGCCGTTGAAGACACCGCCGCCGAATCCACCCCCCTGTAGCGGGAACTCGTCGTAGAACATTAGGAACGCGTCTCGGGTAACGCCGATCTTCGCGAAGTCGTTGAGCTGGTAGGGGGACCCGGGCTCCTTCGGGTTGTAGTTGGCGTTGAGGAAGTACACGTGGTAGGGACCGAACGGGCTCGAGCCCTGGCTCACCGCGATGCCCTCGTAGCAGCTGTTCGCGACCGCCGCGAAACAGCCGGTGAACGCGCCGCCGCTGGCCTCGGGGCTCGCCGAGACAATCTCGGTGAAGAACCAGTGCCCACCATTGCTCGAGTCGTACTCGCACGACGGATCGCCACCGCTGCTCCAGGCCCGGCTGCCGAGCCCCATGATGGTATCCAGAGAGATCGGTGCGGACTGGCGCTTGAGCGCGGTGTTGAGCACCAGGATCTCGCCGATGTTGTTGGCCTCGTACGACGTACCCGTTGCCCGCGCACAGCCCCTGATCGGGCGGCTCGATATCGCCGTTGGGGTTGGTGGTGAGCGCACCGCTGTCGACGGCGTTGAGCCCCTTCACGCCAATGGCCCCGCCCGCCGACGTGCTGATGGTGTCGCAGCCTACGCCCAGCGGCTGGCACCTGATGTTCGGGATTACGGGGGTGGGGGCCGCGGCCGCGTTAGGGGACGCGGCTGCGCGGATCCGGGGATTCGGGGCCAGCATCGCATGCGGGCCGGACAATTCGGGGTTCGCGTTGGCCGCCGCCTGGTTGGAAGACGCGGTTGAGCCCGTGGTGAACGGACCCGTCAGCAGCGAGCAGCCGCGTTTGCAGCCGGTGGCTGCGGGGCCGACGAACGTCGGCGAGAACGGACCATAGGTGGTCGTGCTCTCCGTGCTCGCCGCCCGGGCTCTCTTGGCGCTCCCGGTGGCCGCGGGCGCGGCAGCGAGGACGCCGACCAGCACCAGGGAAAGGGACAACAGCACCAACCGTTTACGCACGATGCTCTTGCGCATCCACGCCTCCCTCCGAGCAGGATCCCCCGGGTGCCCGCAGATGTGTCCTTAGCTGGCGGAAACATATTCTCACTGGAACGGGCGTGTCAAGCATTTGTTTTGCCGCGCGCGATCAGAGTGCGGCCGGTGTGAATTCACACCCCGCCGCGCCGGGCCCCGACGCGAGGGCCGGCGACTGACCGAGCGACCCGCGGGGATAGGCTGTCGCGGGTGACCGATGACGACGTCCTTGCTCACGCGGATCGATTGGCGCGTGCCTATCTAGCCGGCGTAAGCGAGCGGCGTGTGGGCGGCTCTGATCCGGTGGGGCTGCGTCGTCCGCTGAGTGATGACGGGGAAAGCGCGGTTGAGGTCATCGAGCAGCTGGTTGCCGATGCCGATCCGGGGCTCGTCGCGTCTGCTGGGCCGCGGTACTTTGGCTTTGTGGTCGGGGGGTCACTCCCGGTTGCGCTTGGGGCGGACTGGCTCGTGTCGGCGTGGGACCAGATGGGTGGCATGTACAGCTCCTCGCCAGCGGTCGCGGTCGCCGAGGAGGTGGCGGGGGGTTGGGTCCTGGAGCTGCTTGGTCTGCCGACGAGCGCCAGCGTCGGCTTCGTCACTGGCGCGCAGATGGCCAACTTCAGCTGCCTGGCGGCTGCGCGCGGCGAGCTGCTGCGGCGTGCGGGCTGGGACGCAGACGCACACGGCCTGTTTGGGGCCCCGGCAATCGAGGTGCTGGTTGGCGCAGAGGTGCACGTGACCGTGCTGCGGGCGCTTCGTTATCTCGGTCTCGGTCACGATCGCGTCACGAGGGTTGGAGTCGATGCCAACGGGGCGATGGATCCGGTGGCGCTCCAGGGTGCGCTGCTCGCTGCCGAGGGGCCGGTGCTCGTATGTGCCCAGGCGGGCAACGTCAATACGGGCGCATGCGATCCGCTCGGGGCGATCGCGGACCTCGCGGCCGAGCACGGCGCGTGGCTGCATGTTGACGGAGCGTTTGGCCTGTGGGCCGCTGCGTCGCCACGCTTTGAGGGCCTGGTGGCCGGCCGCGAGCGCGCTGACTCGTGGGCCGTGGATGCGCACAAGTGGCTCAATGTTCCCTACGACTGCGCGCTGGCGATTGTCGCGCCGCCAGCGGCGCTGGCACGCGCGATGGCAATCGGTGCGGCCTATCTCGAGCGCAGTGGCCCGCGAGAGCCGGCCGAGTTTGTGCCTGAGGCGTCCCGCCGCGGGCGGGCGTTCCCCGTGTACGCGGCGCTGCGTTTTCTGGGGCGGCGCGGCGTCGCGGAACTGGTTGAGCGCTGCTGCGCGCATGCGACGCTGATGGCCTCGCTGGTTCGGGAGGCTGGACTCGAGGTGCTCAACGACGTCGTGCTCAACCAGGTCCTGGTCGCCGGCACCCCGGAGCACCTGGCCCGTGTTCAGGCCGACGGCACGTGCTGGCTCGGCGGCACAACGTGGCACGGACGCCACGCTCTGCGGGTGTCGTTCTCCAACTGGTCGACCACCGCAGGCGACGTTCGCCGCGCCGCACGCGCCATCGTGGCCGCAGCCAGCTGACCGCCGACGTCGAGGTCCTGAGACTCAGCGGGTATGACGGCAAGGTGAAAGCGAAGGGACAGCTTGTGATCCCGAAGGCAATCCGCGATGAAGTCAAGCTGCACCCCGGCGACGAGGCTGGCCGACTGCTTCGCGGCGACGACTGCCGCAGCGCACGGTCTCGTTCTCCTGACCGGCAACCCTGAGCTCGTCGGACTCGTAGATCCGCCTTACGCGATCGAGGATCTTCGAACCGACTGATCACTCTGACAGCGACACTGCACTCGCCACGACTCAGGGTGTGTCGAGGTCGAACGCGGCGTGGATCGCGTTGGTCAGTTGGGTCTCTTGTTCATCGAGGAGTCGCCCGATCTGCCGGCCCAGGCGCGTGGCTGGAATCGTGGTGATGTGGTCGCATGCCACGACGCAGCGATGCTCCAGGCCGTTGGCGGGGCCGCACGGTATTTCGGTTGACAGGCCGCGGACTGTGGTCGTGATCGGGGCGATGGTGACGGTGTTGCGGTGGGGGCGTACGAGTTCGCGTGTGAGCACGAGGACGGGGCGCGACTTATCCAGTCGCGCGACGTGGATGGGGCGCATCAGCCCTCAATCGGGTGCGCGGCAGTGTGTTCTGCCAGCGCCTCGAGCTCGGGATCCGGGCCGGCGCTGGCGAGGATCTCTGCGTCGCCAGCGGCGACCATTCGTCGTCGCTCGCGTTCGAGGGCGCGGGTCACGACCGCGGCTCGGCTGCGCTCTCGTCCGCTGTCAACGAGCTGGTCGACGAAGGCAACCAGCTCGTCGTCCAAGCGAACCGCAATCTGTCTGCGCATACCACAATGGTACCGATCTGGGATGCATCTCGGGTGGGCAATGACGTTGTGCGTTCTACTCCCGTATAGCGGTAGTCAGACGCCACACGTCTGGTGCTCCCAGCACGCCGTCGCCGGTTTCAGCGTCCGTTGCCCGCAGCGCTCGGCGCCTGCTCAGAGTCGGGTAGAAGGTTGCCCTCGTGGGCCAGGGCGGCGGCCTGGGCCCGGCTGGCCGCACCGAGCTTGCGCAGGATGTTGGAGACATGGACGCCCGCCGTGCTCGCGCTGATGTAGAGAGCATCGCCAATCTCGCGGTTCGTCCGCCCCTCGGCAACGAGCCGCAGGACGTCACGCTCACGCTCGGTCAGCGGCGGATGGCGACCTTCCTCCGCCCCAAGGGTCGAGGCATACAGACGGTCGATCGCCGACAGCGCCGCATCGACCGCCGAGTCCACGCCGAGGGCCACGCCCTCGTCCCACGCGGCGGTGAACACTGCGGTGCCGAGGCGCCGCCGGACGGTGTTCACCGCCCAGTCACGGTCGGTGCGCTCCACCGGCGGGACGGGCGCGCCGAGCGCATCTCGTAGCGCGTCAGCAGCCCCGAGCGTGCGCGCGGCCGCGCGTGGATCGATCCGCGCCAGCAGCGCGATGGCGATCTCCTCCAGCACGCTGGCCATGCGCCACCGATCGCCGAGCTCCTGGTGAACCAGCAGGCTCTCGCGGAGCAGCTCAGCTGCCCGCGCCGGGTGATGGCGGCGCCGCCACAGGATCCCCAGCTCGTTCAGCGCCCAGGCGACCCCCTCGCGGTAACCGAGCTGGCGCGACAGGGCCAGCGCGTCCTCCAGATGGTCGCTCGCCGCTTGCAGGTCGCCGCGATACAGCGCCGCGGCGCCGAGGTTGATCAGCGCGGAAGCGATCTCGTGGGGTCGCTCGCCGCGCTGGAACGTCTCCAGCGCTCGTCCGCTCAGCTCCGCCGCAGTCGCAACGTCCCCGGCCAGCCACGCCGCGAACGCGATGTAGTCGTCAGACACCGCGATCTCGATCAGCTCGCCGAGGCCGGCCCATACCGATTGGCTGCGCTGATGCAGACGGCGGGCGTCGTCGTACCGTCCCTGCTCGCGCGCGATTGACCCCAGACGCTGCAGGGTCCTGGCCACACCTCGCCGGTCGTCGAGCTCCTGCTCGAGGTCGAGCGCGGCCTGCAGCCGCTCGGCGGCGACCGTGTAGTCGCATTGCAGGAACGCGAGCACGCCGGCGCCGGTCAGCACCTCGGCGCGCACGTCTGCCGACATGCGGGCGGCCTCGGCGAGCGCCAGTTCGAGCCAGCGGCGCGCCTCCCGATAAAAGCCACGCCGACACCAGAACGGCCACAGCGATCCAAGCAGCCTCCCAGCAGACTCGGGGTTGTCAGGCAGCCACGTGTCGAGCGCGGCGCGCAGGTTCTCCTGCTCGAGGTCGAGACGTGCGTCTCCATCGGGGGCTTGAGCATCGGCATCCGCGGCGAGCGCGGCGCAGAAGGACGCGTGACGCTCGGCCACGGCCGTCGCTTCACCCGACGCAGACAGCTCGCGGGCGGCGTACTGGCGCACGGTGGCAAGCAGGCGATAGCGGCTTTCGGGATCCGACTCGTCGACCTGCACCAGCGACTGGTCGACTAGCCGGGCCAGGAGGTCCAGCACGTCGCCCGCGTCGATGCCGGTACCGGCGCAGACAGCCTCCGCGCCGGCCAGCGAGAAGGAGCCGGCGAACACCGACAACCGCCGCAGCAGGATCTGCTCGCTCGCTGTCAGCAGCCGGAAGCTCCACTCGAGTGTCGCGGCGAGGCTGCGGTGGCGGCCAGGGACCGTCGAGCTGCCCGAGCGAAGGAAACCGGAGTCGCGCTCCAGTCGGGCGGCGATCTCCTCGACGCTGAGCATCGCCGTCTTGGCTGCGGCAAGCTCGATCGCAAGGGGTATCCCATCCAGCGACTCGCAGATCCGGGCAATCTCCGGGAGAGCCTCGGTCGCGGAAAATGATGGCGCGGCCAGTGTGGCTCGCTGTACGAACAACTCCACGGCCGGCGAGTGCGCGGCGGTCTCTGGATCTGTGGCTGAAACCGGAAGACCAGCCACACGCCAGAGCTGTTCACCGGGCACCCCGAGCGGCGTTCGGCTGGTGGCCACGACGTCGAGGTCGGGGCACCGCTCGAGCAGGCCGGCGACCAACGTGGCGCACGAGGTGGCCACCTGCTCGCAGTCGTCGAGGAACAGCAGGCGCGGTGGGCCGCGCAGGTGTCGCGCGAGCGTCTCGACCAGCGGTGCCACCGAGCGCTGGATGACTCCGACGGAGAGCGCCACCGTCTGAGGCACAAACGCGGCGTGGACGTCGGCCAAACCGATCGCCCACACGCCACCCGGATACGCGGCGCGCCTTACGTCGAGCAGCGCCAGGCCCAGTCGGCTCTTGCCGCAACCGCCTGGTCCGACGAGCGTGAGCAGCCGCGTGCGCCGCTGCAGCGCCCCGAGCGCTACCAGGGTATCGTCGCGCCCGATCAGGCTGGTGAGGGCGCGCGCCGGCCCGGGGGCTCGTTCGGTCCCGCTGGCCACCTCCTCCGGCTCTCGCTCTTCGGACACTACGCGCTGCCCCCCGGACAGCCTTGGCCGCAAGAGCTCGCTGCGACCACCCCCAACTCTAAAGACCGGCGCAGACGTTCTCAAGACTTGCGCGGGCCTACTGAACAGTGGCGGATCCCCCTGCAACTGCACTCGCGCGAGTGTGAGCGATCGCCCGATGTGCGAACCGCCCCTTTAGGCCCAAGATGCAGTCACCGTAACCCTCGACAGAGCGAGACCGATGACCACCATCACCGCACCGCCCGCTGCCGCCTCAGACGCCTCACCGTACGTGCTCGGCCGTACGACCGCCGAGCACAACCGCCTCGATCTCCAGGCAGCCAAGCTTGAGCCTCTCACCGCCGCGCTTCTCGACCGGGTCGGGGTGCCGCCCGGAGCGCGCTGCCTCGATGTGGGCTGTGGCACCGGCGCCGTGATGGGCTTGCTGGCCGAGCGCACCGGGCCGGACGGCCATGTCGTCGGCGTCGACATCGATGCGGTGCTCGGCGATCGCGCCATGGCCACGATGCACCGGTCCGGTCACCGCCAGTGCAGCTTCGTGGCCGGCGACATCCTCGAGCTCGCGCTGCCCGAGGAGGGGCCGTTCGACATCGTCTTCGCCCGGCTCGTCCTGATCCACGCCGACGATCCCGTCGCGGTTCTGCGGCGTATGTGGGAGTGGACGGCGCTGGGCGGCATGCTCGTCGTCCAGGACTACGACCTGCGCGCGATCGCGTGCGACCCGCCGACCGCGCTGTTCGACGAGTTTCGCCGCGTCTTCTTCGGCGTGTTCGCGCGTGTCGGGCGGCCGCTGGACGCAGGCCTGCGCCTGCCGCGGTGGTTTGTCGAGGCGGGTGTCGGTGAGCCCCAGGGCATCACCGCCTCCGCCATCGTGGAGTCGATGGCCGAGATACGGCCGATCGTGGAGGGCGTGTATCGCAGCACGCTCCCGCTGGCGCTCGACTTCGGCCTGGTCACCGAGGCCGAGAGCGAGGCGTGGCTGGCTGCGGTCGCTGCCGCGCCCGCGGACCACACAGCCTGTCACCCGCTGATGGTCGGCGCCTATACCCGCAAGCCCAATCTCACACATAGACCGAAGACAACTGACACACATAGACCAACGAACAATCCCTAAGGGGGCGCAATGTCAGAACCCATCTACATCACTTGTCCACAGTGCGGTGAGCCCGCAGAGGTCGTGCAACGCGTCACGCTGGGCGGATCGCCCGGGCCCGTCGAGCACGTCAAGATCATCTGTGCGGCCCGCCACTGGTTCACACCGATGGTGGACTCCCTCCCGGCCGCCGATCAGGCCGTCCTCGCCGGCGAGCGCGAGGTCGTGGGGTCTTCAACGGGCGCCGAGGTGCAGGGGGCCCTTCTCCTGGGGGCGGGGAGGTGACGGTCGCTGAGCCGGCCGGCGCGGTGACGGTCGTTCAGTCGGCCGTCGCTGAGCCGGTCGGCGGGGCGACCCTCGCGCTCGCGACCGCGGCCGCGGTGGTGCCGGCCCCTGCGACTACGGCCGCAGTGCTGGCCCCCGCGGCCACGCCCTCGGCGCCGCGCCGGGCGCCGACCGGCCCATCCGCGCTGCGGGCTGCGATCGGGCTGCGTCGCGATCCACTGAACACGCTGCTGGACGCCCACCGCAACTACGGCGACGTGGTGCGCTTTGCGTTCGGCCCGCCAGGCGCGAGGACCGTCTTGTACGCGGTCTTTCACCCCGACGACGTCCAGCGCGTGCTGCAGGGCCACGCAGACGACTTTCGCAAGGACAACGTCTTCTACGAGGAGATCCGCTGGGGCTTCGGAGACGGGCTCTTGACCAGCCAGGATGGCGACTGGCGACGCCAGCGACGGTTCGTACAGCCGCTGTTCACCCGCCGTCGCATCGACGGCTACGCCGCCACCATGACCGCCGAGACCGAACAGGTGGTGGCCGCCTGGCGCCCGCTGGCCGCCGCGGGCGCCACGGTCGATCTCGATGCGGCCATGACCGCGCTCACCCTGCAGATCGTGGGGCGGATCCTGTTTGGCTCAGACACCCACCACGTGCTTCCAGCGGTCCGCTCGGCGTTCGCCGTGCTCGGACAGCATGCCCGCCGTCGCGCCTTGTCGCCGCTGGCTCCGCCGCGCGATTGGCCCGGTCCCCGCCACCGACGCGCCGTCGCGGCCCGGCACACGATGCACACCGCGTGCCAGGAGCTGATCGACGAGCGGCGCCGCGCCGGCACTACCGGCGACGATCTTCTCGGGCGACTGCTCGCCGCGCGCGACGATGAGCAGACCCTGACCGACACCGAAGTCCGCGATCAGGTGCTGATCTTCCTGCTCGCCGGACATGACACGACCGCGATCGCGCTCACGATGGCGCTTGACCTGCTCGCCCGCCACCCAGCCGCGCAGGCGCGCGTGCGCGCCGAGGTCCGCGACACGCTCGGCGACAGGGCCCCGGCAACGGCCAGCGAGCTGTCCCAGCTCCCGTTCACCGCCGCGGTGCTCAAGGAGGCGATGCGCCTTTACCCGCCCGCCTACGGCATCGGGCGGCGTGCCACCACCGAGGACACCCTCGGTGATCGCGCGATCCCCGCCGGCGCCGACGTGATCGTGTCCCCGTGGGTCACCCACCGTCACCCCGCGTTCTGGCCCGAAGCGGAACGGTTCGACCCCGACCGCTTCACGAACGGCAAGGAGCGCCACCGCTACTGCTGGTTTCCGTTCGGAGGCGGGCCGCGCGCCTGCATCGGGCAACACTTCTCGATGCTCGAAGCCACGCTCGCCCTGGGGCTGCTCGTGCGAGCTTTCAGGCTGACTCCGGTCGATCGCCGGCCCGTCCGGATGGTGCCGCGCATAACCCTGCGTCCTGCGCACCCCGTCTATTGCCGGCTCGCACCCGCCTGACGCTCCACGGCGACCAACGAGGTCATCCATTGTCAGCGGCGACGATCAACTCTCAGAGGTCCTATCGCCAACCTTTGCTCCCTATCGCGTCGGGCCGCACATCGGACGATTGGCGTCTTTCGATTGCGCTACAAGCTCAACGGGCTAGCAGGCCACCTTCGACCGCGAGGCACTCGCCCGTGACGAACGAGGCGGCGTCGGAACAGAGCCAGGCGATGGCGGCGGCTACTTCATCGGGTCGTCCCATCCGGCCCATCGGGACGAACCCGAGCAAGGCCTCGCGGAAGCCGGGGAACCGCTCGAAGGTCTCGTCCATCATCGGTGTGTCGATCGCGCCCGGGCAAACGGCATTGACGCGAATGCCTGCCGGCGCATATTCGATCGCCGCGGTACGGGTGAGCCCCACGACGCCGTGCTTGCCGGCGCTGTAGGCCGACGCCATCGGCGAGCCGCGCACGCCGAGTGTCGAGGAGACGTTGACGACCGCGCCGCCGTTCCCCTTGGCGAGCATCGCTTCGATCTCGCGCCTCATCGCCAACCACGTGCCCCGTAGGTTGATGGACACGATCCGGTCCCAGCGGTCGTCGGGATATTCGTGTGTCAGCGCGTCCCCGCCGCCGACCCCGGCGCAGTTCGCCGCGCAGTCCAAGCGGCCATAGGCATCGACCGCGAACGCCACCAACGCTGCAACAGCGTGACCGTCGGTGACATCCGCAGCCTTGAATACCGCGTCATGGCCAGCTTCACGGAGATCGGCGACCGTCGCCTCCCCGCGATGCGCATCAACATCGCAGGCGACGACGTGTGCCCCCATCGTCGCGAACAGTTCCGCGGACGCCCGGCCAATGCCCGAGGCCGCGCCCGTCACGAGCACCACGCTTCCCTGCAAGCCGTAGTCCATTCCCGGCACATCATTACAGTCTGCAGACGATGGCCGAGCTACCTGACCCCGGAGCATTCGGCGCTGCGTTCGAGGACTTCATGCAGGCGATGTCGTTCGCCGCCGAACACAAGGAGTCAGAGGTGACCGTGCGTCTGCGCGAGCACCTGGGCGCAGATCCAAAGGAGCTTCCGACCACCGGCGCTGAGTTTCCGCTCACCGAGCACGCCAACCTGCAGCTTGCGATCGACGCCGTTCTGAGCGACACCGAGATCCTGGGGTTTTCTACTCGCCATCCCCGTTTTGGCTCTATCGGCCTGGCCGAGCTTCTGGCCGGCCAGGGGATGACTGGGCCGCTCTCGTTTGGCCCGGTGCAATACACCGACGTCGAAGTCGGCGACGGCCGGGTCATCCAGTGCATCGCCAGCGCGTTGTTCCTGGCCGTGCATGAGGGGGAGCCGGTCGCGTTGGTGCTCTCGCGCGGCGGTGACCACCCGATGGCCCCCTCGTCGTTGACGCTTGAAGGCGTCTCGGCCAAGCACGGGGTGGTCTCAGGGTTGCTGCGCGAGCTACGCGCCGCGATGCGTGAGCACAACGTGTTCCGCGGGCGCATCATCTCGCTTCACCAGCACGGTCATCACGATACGGTCAGCGTGCAGTTTCACTCCGTGCCAACCGTGGAGCGCGACGGCGTGATCCTGCCCGACGGGACGCTCGAGCGCCTCGAGCGTCACACGATCGCGATGACCCGGGTGGCTGATCGGTTGCGGTCCGCGGGGCGGCATCTCAAGCGCGGCGTGCTTTTGCACGGGCCGCCGGGCACGGGCAAGACGCTGTCGGTGATGTACCTGCTGCACGCGATGGCCGGTCGGACCACAATCCTCTTGACCGGCAGGGGTCTCGGGCTGATCGAACAGGCGCTGGCGATCGGGCGTGAGCTGGCGCCAGCCACGTTTGTCTTCGAGGACATCGACCTGGTCGCCGCCGAGCGCACGCTGCCGTTCGGCAGCGAGGGAGTGCTGTTTGAGCTGCTCAACCAGATGGAGGGCCTGGCCGAGGACGAGGACTTGCTGTTTCTGCTGACCACCAACCGACCTGATGTGATCGAGCCCGCATTGGCGGCGCGCCCGGGACGCATCGACCTGGCACTGGAGATCCCGCTGCCCGACGAGGACGGACGGCGCCGTCTCCTGGCTCTCTATGGCAAGGACATTGCCATCGACCGTGCCACTCAAGACGCTCTCGTTGAGCGCTCGGCCGGGGTCAGCGGCGCGTTCATCAAAGAGCTGACCCGCCAAGCCTGGCTGCGCGGTGCACTCGAGGACCGTGACGCGCCCACCGGCGAGAATCTCCTCAACGTCCTCGACGAGCTGCTCGAGGAACGCTCGACGCTGACGAGACGACTACTCGGCCAGCCTGGCGATGGAGCCGCTGCCAGCGGCGGGGAGGGCCCGTTCCCAGCGATGGTGCACGCCCTCACCGCGGCTGGGCTGCCCATCCCACCCTCCGTTTCCTTCCGTAGCAATCCGTAGGCGACCTGCCGCACGTGACCTGGCGAACCGCTCCTCGCGCTTGGCAAGTTCGATCTTGGCTTTGATCAGTCGGCTGCGCGCCATCTCGGCGCGAACCTGGGCCTCTTGCGCAACTGCCTGCAGCGAGGCCGTATCGGGCATGTTCCGCCTTTCGCCGTGAATTTGGCGGGGAACATGGGTGGCGGCGGCGCGACGCAGGGCATACGCGCAACGGCAGCCAGAGGCGACCCGTCGTGGACCTGACCCACGCTACCGGGACGGTCGGGATTGTCAACTAGGTGCGCCCGCTGAGGTGTCTTGGGTGATGTTGGTCGGCTCAGGGACCGCAGCCGGTATCCGTCTGTCTCTCCCCGCTGCCAGCCCGAAGAGCATCTGGGGCGCGACGAGCACGAGCAGCACGATCAGCGCGGCGGTCCATGAGCCGGTGAGATCGTGCAGCGCGCCGATCGCGAACGGGCTGACCGCGGCGATCAGATAGCCGATCGTCTGGACCATGGTCGACAGACGAGAGGTGCTGATCACGCTCCCGCCGCGTAGCACAATGAGCGTCAGCGCGAGCGGAAAGCAGGCGTTCTGTCCAAGTCCGAGCAGCACGGCCCACAGATACGGAGCGGCCATCGGCGCGATCAGCACCCCGAGCCAGCCGAGCGCGATGCACGCGGTGAACACCACGATCAGTGCGCGCTGGTCGCGAACCCTTGCGGCCATGGCCGGCACGATCAGGGCCGTGGGGACGCCCACGATTATCGTCACGCTGAGCAGGAATCCGGCGCGCGCCTCGCTGGCACCGTGGCTCTGAAAGATGCTCGGTAGCCAGGCGATCGTCGCGTAGAAGCTCGCCGACTGCAGTGCGAAGAACAGCGTGACCGCCCAGGAGAGCCGGTCTTTCAGCAGCGGGAGGGCGCCTCCGATCCGCTCGCCGACGGGCGCCGAACCGGCCCGCCTGAAGCGAGATCCAAGCGTCCAGGCGATTAGTGCGAGGCCCGCCGGAGCGGCCCAGATGGCAAGCGCCGGGCGCCATGCGTCACCCATTGCCTTGGCGATCGGGACCGACACGCCGGCCGCCAGCGCGGCGAAACCGATCAGCGCCGAGCTGTAGAGGCCGGTGACGAGCCCCGCACGGGTGGGGAAGTCTCGCCTGACCAGGACCGGCAGCAGAACGTTGCCCACCGCGATCGCCGCTCCGGCGAGGACCGTGCCACCGAATAAGAACACGACTCCCGGCAGGAGGCGCACGAGCAGTCCGATTACGAGCAGGGCGAGCGCGCCGGCGATCGTCGTCCGGGCACCGAGGCGCCGCGCCAGCGCCGGCGCGAGCGGAGCGAGCGCGCCGAAGCACAGGACCGGCAGCGTCACCAGCAGGCCGGCGCCCGCGGCGGACAGCCCGGTGTCGTCGCGAATCCGGTGGATCAGCGGGCCCACCGCCGCAGCGGCGGGACGGAGGTTGATCGCGAGCAGCACGATCGCGGCGATCGAGAACACCGACGGACGCGCGGACCTCCGAAGGGCTGCGATCATCTCCCGATTATCGTCAGCTGATCGTTGTCAGCCCGTGCAACGCGAGATAGAGGCCGAGGCCTGCAAGCGCGATCACTCCGATCCGGCGACCGTTACGTCCGAGCCAGGCTCTGAACCCGACCACGACACCCTGTGTCCAGTCCGGGGCGAGTATGCAGCACAGCAGAGGGAGCTCGAGAAGGATTTGCTGCATGACGCAGAAGTAGAGGATCAGCAGCAGGATGGGCACGGCAGGTGGGTTGAGCGCCACGATGTGGTCGAGCGCGTTGATGTAGCTGAGGCCGGGAAAGCTGACCACGGCACCCACCAGGAACGTGACACCCGCAGACCCTCTCCCAAGCATCCGCTGCTGCCAGGGCTGCGTGGATTGTCCCTCGCTTGTTCTGGCCGCCTTTCGTCGCTTGCGCCATCGCTGCAGCGGCCCATCACGACGAAGCGCCAATCGCCAGGCGATAGTCAAGGCGATGGCGCCAATGGCGATGTCGGCGGCCGGACTGGCCGTGTGCTGGGAGGTTTCAATTGCGCCTGACTGGTGCAGCGCGAAGACGATCGCCAGGCCAGCGGCAATGCTGGTTGTGTAAGCCCCGGCCAGATACCCCAGCATGAGCCGCTTCGGATGCGGGAGCAGCAGCATCACGGTGACCGCCGCAAGCAGCGTAGGGTTGAACGTCGCCACCACCGAGGAGAAGAAGATGACGGCCAGGTCTCTGTTCATGCTTGGTTGACCACCGATGGCGAAGCGCCGGAGCTTCAGGCTCGCCGAGCCCTTTCACGTAGTCACCCTGGCATGATCTGGCGGCGCGAGTGCCTCTACAAGGGAGGATCCCCGAGGGTTTCCCCCTGGGTTTTGGGGCCGGCGCAGCTGGGCCGCTATTTCTTCTCGCGCCAGGCTCGCTCGAACGGCAGGCGCCAGGCGTGCGGAGCGATCAGCTGATGGATTGCGTTCGGTCCCCAGCTGCCCGGCGCGTAGGGCTTGACCGGGGGTGGGTCCTCGAGCAGCGGCGCCGAGCGTTCCCAGAGGCTCTCGATCCCCTCGGCGGTGGTGAACAGCGTGTGGTCTCCATGCAAGGTGTCCAGCAGCAGTCGTTCGTAGGCCTCGAGCACGTCGCCGGCTTCCTCGGTTTCGAGCGTGGCGAACTGCATGCTGAGTTTGTCCAGGCGCATGCCGGGCCCGGGGCGCTTGCCGTAGAACGACAGCGACATCCTGGAGGCGTCCGCGAGATCAAACGTCAGGTGGTCGGGGCCCTGTGCGCCCAGGCCAGAGCCGGGCGGGAACATGCTCCTCGGTGCTTGGCGAAAGGCGATCGAGACGATCCGTTGCCCTTCGGCCATTCGCTTGCCCGTGCGCAGGTAGAACGGCACTCCGGCCCAGCGCCAGTTGTCGAGCTCGCATTTGAGCGCGACGAACGTTTCGGTGTCCGAGTGGGGCGCCACCCCCTTCTGGTCGCGATAGCCGTCGTACTGGCCACGCACGACGTGGTCGGGGTCAATCGGGAGCAGCGAGCGGAACACCTTGTTCTTCTCCTCGCTGATCGCCCCAGGCTCCAGTGCCGTGGGCGGTTCGATGGCCACGAACGCAAGCACCTGCAGTAGGTGCGTGACAACCATGTCCTTGTAGGCGCCGGTCGATTCGTAGAAGTCGACTCGCTGGTCGAGACCCAGGGTCTCCGGGACGTCGATCTGGACGTGGTCAATGAAGTTGCGGTTCCAGATCGGCTCGAACAGTCCGTTGGCAAACCGGAACGCGAGGATGTTCTGTGCCGGCTCCTTGCCCAGGAAATGGTCGATGCGGAAGATCTGTTCCTCGGAGAACGTCTCGTGGAGTTGCTCGTTGAGGGCGACCGCGCTGTACAGATCACTGCCGAACGGCTTCTCCATCACGATCCGGGAGCGCTCCACGAGGTCGGCCGCCCTGAGCACGTCGATCACCGGAAGCGCAGCCTTCGGCGGAACGCTCAGGTAGTGAAGGCGAAGCACATCGTCTCCGAGCCGCTCTTCGGCGGCGTTGACCGCGCTGGCCAGCGCCTCGGGCCCCTCACTCTGGCGAACGTAGTGGAGTTTGCCCGCGAACTCCGACCACTGCTCATCGGTCAGCTTCTGACTGCCGCAATCGTCCACTGCTTCGCGCGCGAACGCCCGGAACGACTCGTCGTCGTAGTCCTCGAGTGAGGTTCCCACGATCTCGAGATCGGGTGCCAGCGCCGATGCTGTCAGCCGCGTCAGCCCGGGAACGAGCTTTCGACGCGCCAGGTCGCCGGTCGCTCCGAACAGCACCACGACGTGAGGCGGGACATGCTGTCGAGCGCTACGCGAACGACGGACGCCGGCCGCGGGGTAGGCAATGTCTCTGGTCGCTTCGGGCACCGGGGAAATGATCGCGGATTGGCGGCTGCGGTGGTCTTGCGCCATCACCACCGCCTCGCAAGAGCGAGACCTTAGGCGAGTGCTGTGCCCGCCCGCAACCTCAGCGCCCGATCACACCGTGGCATCGATCGTGTCGATGCCGTAGGCCGCAAAGCGCTCGTCGGCGGTAACTACCGCCAGGCCCTCGCGCCGCGCCTGAGCGATCAGGAGCCGATCGAATGGGTCGCGGTGGTGCAGAGGGAGGGCTGCGACCGCCAGGCCGTGATCCGGAGCGAGCCCCAGGATCCGCACTCCCGTTTGGATGATGCGCTTGTGGAGGTCATCCGGGACGGTGAGCTTGCCGGCCGCCGCTTTCACACCGATCTCGGCGAACGACACGACGCTGAATGTCAACTCCGTCGCGCGCTCGATGGCGTGCTCGGCTTGGGGCCCGACAGTGCGCGTGCCGCCGAGCTCCGAGAGCACGACATGCGTGTCGAGCAGCAGTCTCACATCGGTTCGTCGAGTATCTGCTCGAGCTCTCCGTCGGTGAACTCGAAGTCGTCTGCGATCGAGATCTGCCCGGACAGCGATCCCCGCGTCATCAGGAACCGCTCCCCCGGGCTTTGGGCGGCGTCGATCCGGACCAGACGGGCAATCGGGATCCCGTCGCGCGCAATCTCAATCTCTTCCCCCGCTTCGACACGTGCAAGCAGCTGAGACAGTGTGGTCTTGGCCTGCCCGACGTTGACTCGCATGCAGACAACTAGCGTACTTGACCAAGCTTGGCCAAGGCACGCTATCGCCGACCCACCGGTAACACCGCTGACGGCCTGCGATATCAATCCCGAGGTGATCGGCGCTCAGGCATTGATCCGGACGCTTGTCGGGGCGGGCGTGACGACGTGCTTCACCAATCCGGGCACCTCGGAGATGCACTTTGTCGCGGCCCTCGACGAGGTGTCCGAGATGCGCGCGGTCCTGGCGCTGTTCGAGGGCGTGGCCACCGGAGCTGCCGACGGCTACGCCCGCATGACCGACGCGCCCGGGGCGACGCTGCTGCACCTCGGCCCCGGCCTGGGCAACGGGCTCGCGAACCTTCACAACGCACGGCGGGCGAAGGTTCCGCTCGTCAACGTCGTCGGCGACCACGCGACGTATCACACGCAGTACGACGCGCCGCTGCAATCGGACATCGAAACCGTCGCCCGCAACGTGTCGACGTGGGTGCGCACCTCACAGCGCACCGCGGACCTCACCCATGACGCCATCGATGCGGTGGCCGCGGCCACGGGTCCTCCGGGCCAGGTGGCGACGCTGATCCTGCCCGCGGATGTGTCATGGAGCGACGGCGCGCAGCCGAGCGCGCCACGGTGGCCGGCCGCTCCACCGCTGGCCTGCGAGGAGGCCGTCGAAGCCGTCGCCGAGCCACTGCGCCGTGCAGAGAAGACCGCGCTCCTGCTCGGTGGTCCGGCGCTGCGGGAGCGCGGACTTCTTGCCGCCGGACGGATCGCGGCCGCCACCAGCACCAGGCTGCTGGGCGAGATGTTCCCCACGCGTCTACAGCGAGGGGCGGGGCTGCCGGCGGTGGAACGGATCGCCTACTTCCCCGAGCTCGCGATGGCGCAGCTTGCAGGCCTGAAGCACCTGATCCTGGTCGATGCGAAGGCCCCCGCCTCGTTCTTTGCCTATCCCGGCAACAACAGTTCTCTGGTTCCCGAGGGTTGCGAAGTACACGAGCTCGCGACATCTGCGACGGACGTGGTTGGAAGCCTGGAGGCTCTCTCGGATGCTCTCGATGCCGGGAACGCCAGCCCCGCTGTGCAGCCGCCATCCAGGCCGGCGCCGCCCACCGGGCGCCTTGACGCAAGCAAGGTGTGCCAGGCGATCGGGGCGATCCTCCCCGAGGGGGCGATCGTGTCCGACGAGGCGATAACCGCGGCGGTCCTCCTACCAGGCCCCACCGCGGGAGCGCCACCGCACGACTGGTTGACGCTCACCGGCGGAGCGATCGGTCAGGGGCTCCCGGTGGCCGTCGGTGCGGCTGTGGCCTGCCCGGATCGACCGGTGCTCGCGCTGCAGGCGGACGGCTCCAGCCTGTACACGATCCAATCACTGTGGACGATGGCCCGCGAGCAGCTGAACGTCACGGTGGTCCTCTTCAACAACCGCTCCTACGGGATCCTGAAGATCGAGCTCGCCCGGGTAGGTGTTGAGCGAGCGGGACCCAAAGCCGGCGCACAGCTCGAGCTCAACGGTCCAGACCTGGACTTCGTCGAGATCGCCACCGGCTTCGGAGTCCCGGCTCGTCGCGCGGACTCCGGCGAAACGCTCGTCGATGCTCTCGGTCGCGCGCTCGCCGAGCCCGGGCCGCACCTGATCGAAGTGGTCATAGCACCGGTCTGAATCGACGTCAGCGGTCCAGGACCGTCAGGTCGAGCTGATCCAGTCGTGCCGGATCGGCCAGGATGTCGATTTCGACGATCTTTGTGCCCCTCACGGTGAAGGCGCCGACCGAGAACGGTTTCCCGTCCCGGATGGTTACGGCCCCGACGACTCCGTTGATCAGTGCCGGCTGGATGAACAGGTCCAGGCGTGCGAAGCCGAGCGCCTGGCTGGCGACCGCCTCGGCACCGCGGACCAGTCGAGATGCGCCGACGGGCAGGGCTCCCTGGTCTGCGCGCAAAACCACGTCGGGATCGAGCACGGCGACGAGGGCCTCGAAATCGCCGTCGCGTGCGGCGGCCATGAACGCGTCGAGTACGGCCCGCTGGCGCCCCAGGTCGACGTCGGGGACGGCCCGCTCGCCCTGGACCCGGCGCCGAGCGCGGCTTGCGAGCTGCCGCGCCGCCTCGGGCGAGCGCTCCAGGATCGGCGCGATCTCGTCGAACGGCACGGCGAACATGTCGTGCAAGACGAACGCGAGCCGCTCCGGCGGGGCGAGCGTCTCGAGCACCACCAGCAGGGCGAGACCGACCGAGTCGGCCAGCAGGGCCTCGTGCTCTGGGTCGGTGCCGTCCGCCGGATCGACGATCGGGTCAGGCACGTGTACGCCGAGCGGCTCCTCGCGCCGGGTGGCACGAGAGCGCAGGATGTTGAGCGAGACCCGCGCGACAACGGTTGTCAGCCATCCGCCGAGGTTCTCGATTTCGCTGGCGTCGGACCGGCTGAGCCGCAGCCAGGCCTCCTGCACGGCGTCGTCGGCCTCGCTGAGCGAGCCAAGCATTCGGTAGGCGATCGCACGCAGACGGGTCCGGTGCTGCTCAAAGCGTTCGGCCAGCCATTCCTGCTCATCCATTGGTCACATTCCTCCGTCGCGGGGGGTCATAGCAGTTGACCCCCGAGATCCGTGGAATGTGACGGTGCACTAGTGCTCGCGAGCGCGGAAACGGCGGTTCTTGAGCCGGTTGCCGCACACGGCCATCGTGCACCAGGTTCCCTGCCGGTTGCGAGATCGATCGTAGAAGGCCCACAGGCAGTCGGGGTTGGCGCACAGCTTCAGGCGGGCCCAGGTTCCGTCGGCCTGCGCGTCACGGACCACGAGCAGCAGCCGCAGCAGGGCGTGCAACGGCTCGACGTCGTCTTCGACAGTCAGCGAAACGCGCCCGGCGGGGTCGATGCCCACCACCGGATGGCGGGCGTCGGCGACGCTCTGTAGCGCGCGGAGCTCGTCGGCGTTCAGGTCCGCACCGCCGCCGCTGCTCCTTACCAGCGCCCGCAGTCCTTCGCGCACCGCACGCATCGTCGCCAACTCCTGCGGACCTACCTGCGCCGCAGGGGAGATCAGGCCTGCCGCCGTCAGCCAGGCAGAGGCGGTTTCGGCGTGCGACAGAGCGTCGGTTCCCTCCTCGAGGTCGAGCGTGTTGATGAACGACTGCACGAGCAGCAGCGGCATCGGTGCCGGCTTGTCCTCCTCGAGAGGTACCCAGGACGCAGTGGCCATCTGGCCGGAGTCTAGGCCACCGCAACCGCCAAATCTCGTTGACAGGTTAGTTCTAACCTGCTAAACAGCCTTACTAGTCATGCACACCACGGTAATCCCGGTGCTGTATGGACGTATCCACCGCCGCCCGGCCCCACGTCATCGCCTACGCGATCGGCTCCGGGCTCGGTTGCTGACGACCACGCTGGATCGCGCGCTCGCCGAGGGGGCTCCGCCGGACGCCAGTCCGGCGCTGGGGCTCAGGGCCCACGCGCTGAGCCGGCCAAAGGTGGCGTGCGAGCTAGGGACACAGCTGCGAGGCATCGTGCGCGAGGCGCACGAGCCGCCCGGGCCGAGCACGCGAATCACGGGCTGCCGAGAGCGGGTGCTCGCTGCCGAGGACGAGCTGCGGCTGCTCGCGAGCCGTCTTCAGGCGGCGCAGCCGGTCGCAGTGACGACGATCGCGAAGGTGCGACTGCTGCTCACCGACGGGACCGGCCCGCTGTATCGCTGCGCAAGTGACACGAGCCTGCAGGCAGCCATCGACGACGCCACCCGCGCTATTCGAACGCGGGCGGCCGCCAGCCCGGGAACAGCTCCGGGAGGCCGTCACTGACACGATCAGGGAAGTTCGCCGGCCGCTTTTCGAGAAACGAGGTGACGCCCTCGCGGGCGTCGTCTGACTGACCGCGGGCGAACATGGCGCGGGAGTCCGCGCGGTGAGCACTCATCGGGTGATCGGCGCCCAGCATCGTCCACAGCATCCGGCGGGCGAGGGCCACCGATACCGGCGCCGCGTTCTCGACGATCTCACGCGCCAGGCCATAGGCGGCCTCGAGCAGTTCGGAGCGGGGGTGCAGACTGCGCACCAGCCCGGCGTCGAGCGCCTCCTTGGCTGAGAACACGCGCCCGGTCGCCACCCACTCCATCGCCTGACTGATGCCGACGAGGCGCGGCAAGAACCAGCTCGAGCAGGCCTCGGGCACGATGCCCCGGCGCACGAACACGAACCCGATCCGAGCGTCGTCGGCGGCCAGCCGAATGTCCATCGGGAGCGTCATCGTCGCACCGACGCCCACCGCGGGACCGTTGATCGCCGCGATCACCGGCTTGCAGCAGTCGAATACGCGCAGCGTGAATTGACCGCCGTTGTCGCGCGGTGGCTCGTCGCCGCGCCTGCGCTTGCGCCAGTCAAACGTGTCGTCGCCGGCTGCCAGATCGGCGCCTGCGCAGAAGCCACGACCGGCGCCGGTCACCACCACCACACGGACCTGATCGTCGGCGTCGGCCCGATCGAAGGCCGCAATCAGCTCGCGACCCATGGTCGCCGTCCAGGCGTTGAGCCGATCGGGGCGGTTCAGCGTGATCGTCAGGATGCCGTCATCCACCTGCGTGAGAATCTGCTCGAACTCCATGCTGGACGTGTCCTTAAGGTCGGGAATCGCTCCCGATTGTCACTCACCTGCGCGCGTGGCAACGTGCCGAGCGGGTAACCAACAACCATGAGCGATCCAGGCCCCAAGCCCACCGACGCAGCCGCGCCGCCCCCGGCGACCGACCCCGCGGTGCCGCCCCCGACGACCGGCCCCGCTGTGCCGCCACCGACGAAGCTCCCAGATGTGGACAGCCCCCCGCCCGAGCAGGTGCTCGAAGACGTTCCCTCCACCGAGGAGATCATCGAGCAGGCCCAGTCTGCAGAGGAGATCGTAGGTCAGCAGCCAAGTCCGGACGAGCTGCTTCGTCGCCGCCGCTGACGGCGGCGCGGAGCTGAGTAGGCGCGGGCACCCGCGCCACGGACCCGCGCGCCCAGCGCGGCGCGGCCGCCGCGATCAGACGGTCAGCGCGACCGCCGCCTCGGGCGTGGCCACGTGGAAGCTGAAGCTCTGCTCGAGGTACAGACGCACGCCGTCGGCGTCGTGATCGAGATAGCCGATCGACAGATCCTGGCCGGACTCGAACAGAAAGTCATCGCCTCGCTGGCTGATCACCACCGCGCCATCGACCCCGGGAGCCCAGACGAGCGGGCCCTCGATGATCTTGCGCAGGTGCTCGAGCAGCGGGTAGCCACCATTCTCCGCCGTCTGAACCACGCGCCGGTACTGATCTGAACCGAGCGCGAGCGCGTAGGGGCCGCTGATGCCACTATTGAGAAGCTCCTCCACTGCGGCCGCAACCGGACGGGGGTAATGGTCCGGCTGGTGGCCGAGCGCGATCTGATGCGGCGCGACCTCGGTGATTCCTTGGATCGACGCGTCCGCCCAGCCGTGGAAGACGGCTTTGTTCTCGGCGACGGCAAGCTGTCGAGCGGCGCGATCGAGTGGCTCGAGGTCGGCATCGGCAGCACCGCGGTCATCGTCGCGCAGCTCCGAGCGCGAGATCGTGAACTCGGCCCGGATCTCGACGAGCGGGAGCACCCGCCGCCGGAGCGCCGTCACACCGTCGCAAGGCGCGGTAGCGATTGCCTCGACGCGGCCGAGGTTGGTCGCCGAGTAGTCCCACCCGTGGGGCCCGGAGAACTCGACCAGCTTGCGCGCCGCCAGCGCGGGGGTGAGGCGTTCGCGCGCCTCGTCGTCGAGCAGCTGCCAGTTGCCATCGCTGATCGGCGCGTGTGGGCGTAGGAGGTGGTTGCTCATGCGGTGCCCCTCATGCTGCCGATCCCCAGCGAGCCCGTCCCGTCGGCGCTGCCGGAAGACGAGGAGCCGGCGGGCTGACCGTTGCCCTCGAGCGTCTCGCCCTCGGCCACTTCGCCGTGCTCGACGACGTCGCCGGGCTGAAACAGCACGCCCTGGGCGATCGCCCGCCAGCTCGGGGTGCGCCGCAAGAGGAGCTCCAGGTCCATGCTGAAGTGCTTGAACTCCTCGCCCTGGGCGTCGAGCATGACGGCCCGCGCTGCTGGTTCGGTTTCGACGGCAAGCCGCTGTTCATACCACCCGATCGCCTCGGCCTCCTCGGTGAGCGACGCACACAGGCGAGCGAACGTGCGCGTCGCCGATGGCAGCTCCTGGGGTGGCTCGTGGTACTGGTCAAAACCCATCTGGTCTCCTTCTCGCCATGCCTCACCGGTGAAGGTCGGGAACCTATTACCCATTCTGGGGTCTGTGGGATCATCGGTTTTGTGCCGGACGGCAACGGATCCGCGGATCGCCTCTCGGCGGTGCCCACGGCGCCGCTTGCCGCCGCGGGGCTGATCGGGGGATTCGCCGTGGCCGTGACCACGGGATCGCGTCCGCTGGGTGGCCTGGTCCTGGCCGTGTTCGGGATCGTGTGCATCGCCGTGTGGATGCGCCGCGACGGGCCTCGGACCACCGCGGTGCTGACCGTCTGCGGGCTCGCCGCGTTCGCAATCTCGCACCTCCTGGGCCTGTTGATCGGCGCCTGGCCCGCGGTCCTGGTCGTGGCAGCCGGGACCGCGGGAGTGTATTGGCGAGTGTCTGACTCCAAGCGCGCCGCGACAGCCGCCAAGCCGAGCGCGGGAGCCGGTAGGTCGGTACCGGTCAGCCCGGGAGCTGCAGCTGGCTCGCCGAGAACACCGCTCCGGACGGATCGGCCAGGACGGTCCGCCTGAAGTTGCCGAGGTCGGATGGAGGCGCGACCACGCTGCCGCCCAGTTCTTCAGCGCTGGCCGCGGCGGCATCAGCATCGGCGATCCAGAAGTCGACGCTCCAGTGGGGCGCAACACCCTGTTCGGAGATCCTGCTCATCGCCGCGACCACGTCGCGCGACACCGGTTGCTCGGGCTCGCCGCCCACATAGCCCGGCAGCCGCCACAGCCACAGCTCCATGCCCGGGGCGGCCTGAAACGGCTCCGCGCGCCAACCGAACAGCTCGCCGTAGAAGGCGGTTGCCTTGTCCGGATCGTCGGTGCTGAGCAGGCTCATCGCCCACGCCGACGGCTCGTTGACCAGCTGGGCGCCCTGCCGGACACCCGCCTCCCAGATGCAGAAGCTGGCGCCCGAGGGATCGGCCACAACGGCCATCCGGCCGGCCGGCGGAGCGTCGAACGGCTCGATCAACACGGTGCCGCCCAGCGACTGAGCGTCTGCCGCCGCCTCGTCGGCACGGTGCACGGCCACGTACGTGTTCCAGGCGGGCGGGGGTGACCCGTTGCCCGGTGGCTGAGAGCCGAGCGCGGCCACGTCGTGGCCTCTCAGCCGGGCAACGAAGTACTCACCCGGGGGATCGGCGGGCATACTTCCCGGTCCGGCGAAGTCCCAGCCGAAGATCCCACCGTAGAACCGCTTCGCTGCCTCGAGGTCGGGCGTCAGCGTGTCGACAAAGCACGGCACACCGGGGGGATAGTGATCGCGTCTGCTCATGGGAAGGCTCCCTTCGCTAGGGGTACGTGAAGATTTGGGGCAACGCGTGAAGATGAGAATGAGAAGGATTCTCATTCTCGTTTTTGCCCCGCCGAGCCTGTTCGCAGAAAGGCTCGGCTACAGTCAGTAGTCGCACTACCGTATCATAAAGTTGGAAAACCCAACTAGCTGATCCGATATGCCTAACAAACGCACCTACGGAGACTCGTGCGGGATCGCGCGCGCTCTCGACCTCGCGGGCGACCGGTGGGCGCTGCTGATCGTCCGCGAGCTCTTACTCGGTCCCAAGCGGTTCACGGATCTGCGCGAGGGTCTGCCGCACGTCAGCCCGGACGTGCTCGCCCAGCGGTTGCGCGAGCTCGAACAGGCCCGCGTGGTACGCCGCGGCAAGCTGCCACCGCCCGCGGGCGCCCGTGTGTACGCGCTGACGGAGTGGGGTTCGGAGCTGGAGCCCGTGCTGCTGGCCCTGGGGCGCTGGGGGAGCCGCGCCCCGTTGCCCGAGGCAGCCACCGCGCTCAGCCCGGACGCGCTGGCGATCGCGCTCAAGACGATGTTCGATCCGCGAGCGGCTACCGATTTGACCGCCAGCTACCACCTCTTACTAGGCGAGCACTCGTTCTCGATCGGGATCGCCGCCGGCGAGATCGAAATCGCGCGGGCTGCCGGCCCGGCGTCCGGGCGGGCGACCGTGATCGAGACCGACTCCGGCACGCTGGCCGAGCTGCTGTGGCACGGCGGGTCGATCGACGACGCGCTCGCCGCGGGCGCGCTCACGCTCCAGGGCAGCAAGCGCGAGCTGACGCGTTTCTTGACTCTGTTCGGCAAACCGGCCGCGGTGGCCTGAACTCGCCGGCGGCTGGGAGCGCACACGCGCGCAGGCCCGCATAACCCGACCTAGACCGCCTGCCGCAACCTCGAGGGATTGGTCAGTGCTTATACACGTCTGCAACGAGCTGGCGCAATTTCGACACGCCACCCAATAACCTACGCGCGCGATGACATACACGATGGTCGAAGGACGTGAGAAGGTGCTCAGCGACGTGGCGGTCGCGGTGGAGCAGATCGCGGTCGCCCTGGCCGCGCTGGGGGAGGCGTACGAGCAGCTCGATGAGCACAACGCCGACCTGCTGGAGGAGCAGCTGTTTCGGCCCGTGCAACTCGCCTACGGCCGCGCGAAGCGCACCCACAGCGAATTTGCCGCTCGGGCGTCGCTGCCCGGACGCAAGTTCGAGTCGCACACCCCGGGACCCCAGTCCCAGAGCGTGCATGAGTTGATCGACCGCGCCGTCGTGGCCTCGGCGTACGCCGACCAGACAATCGCCGAGCTGCAGGACTCGATGCTGCCGGTCGAGGTCGGAGACACCGAGCTGCGGGCCGGACTGGCCCAGGTGCGAGAGTCGCTGGGGAGTATCTCGGTCCGGGCCCGCAATCTGGTGCGCACCGTTGGGCGCTAGCAGGCGCCGGCCGGCGCTCGCGATCCGGACGGCGATGCTCGGGCTCGCCGTCTGCACGGCGATGCTCGGGCTTGCGCTCACCGCCGGGACAGCCCAGGCCAGGACGGCCGCGTTCGCTGCGCACGGTAGCGCCGAGCAGGCCTACGCAACCGGACTACGCGCGAACCGCCGTGTCAGCCTCGTGAACGCCCGGGGCAGGGTGGTGGCCACCAAAAGGGCCGATTCGCTGGGCGGCGTGGTGTTCCGCGGTGTCACGCCGGGCAGGGGCTACCGCGTTCGCCAGGGCGGTGCGCGGTCGGGCAAGCTGACCGTGTTCAGCAACCGCTCCGCCCCGCCGAGCACGAAGATCTACGACCAGCAGATCCCGGCCAGCGGCTATGGCTACCTGACCACGCGCGACGGAACCAAGCTGGCGATCGACGTTCGGCTGCCCGCCGGGCCCGGCCCGTACCCGACGCTCGTCGAATACGCGGGCTACGGGTATGCCGACCCGGCAGGCGCGCAGAGCGGCATCAGCCAGATCGCGAACCTGCTCGGTTTCGCTGTCGTGGATGTGAACATGCGCGGGACCGGCTGCTCGGGCGGCTCGTATGACTACTTCGAGCCGCTACAGAGCCTCGACGGCTACGACGTGATCGAGACCGTCGCCCACCAGCCCTGGGTGCTGCATCACAAGGTCGGGATGCTCGGGATCTCCTATGGCGGGATCAGCCAGCTGTTCGTGGCCTCCACCGATCCTCCCGACCTCGCCGCGATCGCGCCGCTGTCGACGATCGACAACACCGCCACGACGCTGTATCCGGGGGGGATCCTCAACACCGGCTTCGCGCTCGTGTGGGGCGAGCAGCGCGTCCATGACGCCAAGCCCGCGTCGGCGACCGGCGGCCAGCCGTGGGCGCTCCAGCGGATCCAGGAGGGCGATCAGACCTGTAAGCAAAACCAGGTCCTGCACGGCGAGGCCCCCAATCTGATCGCCCAGATCCACGCCAACTCCCACTACGTACCCGCGGTCGCCGATCCGCTGGCGCCGGTCACATTCGTGCACAAGATCCACGTGCCGACGTACCTCGCGTGCCAGTGGACTGACGAGCAGACCGGCGGGCACTGCGCCGATCTCGCGCAGCACTTCACCGGCACGCGCCACAAGTGGTTCACGTTTACCAACGGCGTCCACGTCGACTCACTGGACCCCGACACATTCGACCGCTGGTATGACTTCCTGAAGCTCTACGTGGCCCGGCAGGCGCCACACGTGTCAGCCGCCGCGCAGGCGCTTGCCCCGACCCTGTACCAGCAGGCGATGGGCATCAGCGGCATCACGCTGCCGCCGGACCCGATCCAGCAGATCCCCACCTACGCGGGGGCGCTGGCGGCGTTCCAGGCACTGCCGTCGGTCCGGATCCTGTTCGACAACGGCGCCGGCGGCTCGGCGCCCGGCCAGCCATACCCCGGCTTCGAGCGCTCGTTCTCGCGCTTCCCGATCCCGGGAACGCGCGCCCAATCGTGGTACCTCGGAAAGCCCGGCACGATGACCCCTGGCCAGCCTGCGAGCGGGGGGGCCGATCAGTTCAGGTGGAACAAGCACGCGCTGCCGGCGACCGACTTCACCGGCGACACCGGCGCCGGCGGTCTGTGGGCGACGACCCCGGCCTACAACTGGGCCCAATATCGGGCCGGAGCGGCCGCCTCGTACGTGACCGCGCCGCTCGCATCGAACACCACCGTGATCGGTGGCGGCGCCGTCCATCTCTGGCTGAAGTCGTCGGCGCGCAGCGTCGACCTGCAGGTGACGCTCTCCGAGGTGCGGCCCGACGGCAAGGAGACGTTCGTCCAGAACGGCTGGCTGCGGGCAAACGAGCGCAAGCTCGACCGGGCCCAGAGCACGCTCCTGGAGCCCGTCCCGAGCTTCCGCGCCGCGGACGTGGCCCCGCTGCCCAGGGGGCGCTACGCCGAGGTGACCGTGCCGCTGTACTACGAGGGCCACGTGTACCGGCGCGGGTCGCGGATCCGTCTCACGGTGACCGCCCCGGGCGGTACGCAGCCGGTGTGGGCGTTCTCGCGGACAAGTCCGCGCGGGACCGCAAGCGTCTCGATCGCCCACTCGCGCCGGTTCCCGTCGCGGCTGATCCTCCCGGTGGTACCGGGCGTCAGCGTCACCACGGGCCTGCCGCCGTGTCCGGGTCTGCGCGGGGAGCCCTGCCGGGCCTACCAGCCCTACACCAACCGCGCGCGGCCGCTGTCGTAGGCTCGAACGCGGCGCCTACAGCTCGAGCGCGACGCCGCGGGCCGGAACGGGCGAGGACTGGATGATCGAGGTCGTCGTCTGCCCGTAGGGGGCGAGCTGGTCAATCAGCTCCTCGAGGTGTGAGACGTCGCGGACATGGGCCTTGATCAGGTAGCAGTCCTCGCCGGTGATCCGGTGGCACTCGACCACCTCAGGCATCCCGCGGACGAGCTCGGCGACCGGGTGCAGCTGCCGAGGCGCGGGGCGGACGCGGACGATCGCGGTCAGCGAGTAGCCGGCAGCCACCGGGTCGACCTCGGCGTGATAGCCACGGATGACACCGGCCGACTCGAGCCTGGTCAGGCGTTCGGCGACCGTGGGAGGGGAGATGTGCAGGCGCCGGGCGAGCTCGGCGAGGCTCACCCGACCGTCGCGCTGAAGCTCACCGAGCATTCGACGGTTCAATTCGTCAAGCAGGCGCTCATTCGAAGGCAAACCAAGCAAAATTATATATAAATAATATTGGTTTGGCCGCAGTTGCCCGCAATCATGCGGTATCCGCCAGCGCCAGCCGCCGCCACACCTGTACTTCGTCGTCAGCGCCGTGTTTCACTACCTGGGGCCGTCGTTCGCGGTGCTGCTGTTCGCCCGCGTGCCGGTGCTGGGGGTGGCCTGGCTGCGGATCGCCGCCGCGGCGCTGGTGTTCGGGGTCTGGCGGCGCCCCTGGGGGCTGCTGTGCGAGCCGCTGGTGCTCGCCTGGGGGGCGACGCTGGCGGCGATGAACTGCTGCTTCTATGAGGCGATCGCCAGGCTGCCGCTGGGGACGGTGGCGGCGATCGAGTTCCTGCCGGTGATCGCGCTCGCCGCGCTCGGGGCGCGCACGGCGCGCAACGCCCTGGCGCTGGTGCTGGCGGTGGGCGGCGTCGCGCTGCTGAGCGACCTCCAGCTCTCCGGCCAGCCGCTCGCCTTCGCGTTCGCGCTCGCCAATGCGGCGCTGTTCGCGCTCTACATCGTGCTCGCCCACCGCGCCGCCCGTCATCCGGGGATCAGCGGGCTCAGCGGGCTGGGAGCGGCGATGCTGATCGCCCTCGTGCTGGTCACTCCGATCGGCGCTCGGCAGGTAGTCACGGTGATCGGAGATCCGGTCGTGCTGCTGGCCGGGGTGGGCGTCGGCCTGTGCTCGTCGGTGATCCCCTACGTGACCGACCAGCTCGCGATGGCCCGCCTGAGCCGGGCGAGCTATTCGGTGATGGTCGCGCTGCTGCCGGCGACTGCCGTCGTGGTCGGCGTGGTGGTCCTCGCGCAGCTGCCGAGCGTGCTCGAGCTTGCGGCAGTCGTGCTGGTGATCGCGGGCGTCGGGCTACACCGCGACGCGGCCCGAGATCAGGACGGTTGCGTGGCGGGCTCGGACTCCGCCGGGGACTCGGCGGGAGTGGAACCGGTCTCGGCGGGCGCTTCGGGAGCCGGCGCGGCCTGCGCGGTGGCGGCGGCGCCGACTGCGCCCAGCGCCCCCAGCGCCAGCGCCAGCGCTGCCCACCCGGCACCGTGCTTCTCGATCCCCAGCGCCTCGTCGACCGACGGCGAGCCGGGGCCGGTCTCGGCAAGCGCGAGCACGGCGGCAATCACCACCACGTTGTACTCGTAGCCGCCGTTGGTGACCCAGGGGCCTTTGCTGAGGTGAACGCGCTTGATTGCGGTGAGCATCACCGCGGTCAGGAGCGAGGCGGCGAGTGGAGTCGCGGCGCCGAGCGCGATCAGGGTGCCGCCGCCCGCTTCCGCGGCGCCGGCGGCAAGCGCGTGGCGCTTACCCGGTCGCAGGCCGAGCTGCTCGAAGAAGTTGCCGGTCGCGTCGGGGCCATGACCGCCGAACCAGCCGAATAGCTTTTGGGTGCCGTGGCCGATGAAGAAGCCGCCGACGGCAAGGCGTAGAAGAAGGCGTCCAAGTTTCATAAGTTGAATGATAGCACAACTATTGTGTGCACAATGGCTTGTGGGCGTCTGAGGCGCTGCGTACGCCACGCGTACGCACGATCCGCACGCTGCCGCGGGCCTGGCGATGAAGTGGCGTGCAGGCGCCTCATCACGTGCAGTATGGTCCGCTAAAGCTCAGACTAAACACAGGAGGGAGCGGAATGAGCAGCACCGTGAACGTGCGCCTCAACGTAAACGGCGTCGAGCACGACCTCGAGGTCGAGCCCCGCCTGTTGCTGGTCCACGCGCTCAGGGATCGCCTTGGCCTGACCGGCACGCACGTTGGATGCGACACCTCCAACTGCGGTGCTTGCACCGTTCATCTCAAGGGCGAAGCGGTCAAGTCATGCACCGTGCTCGCCGTCCAGGCCGACGGCGAGCAGATCACCACGATCGAGGGGCTTGGGACCGTGGACAACCTGCATCCGATGCAGGAGGCGTTCTGGAACAACCACGGCCTGCAATGCGGCTACTGCACGCCGGGGATGATCATGGCCGCCTCCGCGTTCCTGACCGAGAATCCGGATCCGACCGAGGACGAGGTGCGCCACGCGCTCGAGGGCAACCTGTGCCGCTGCACCGGCTACCACAACATCGTCAAGGCGGTGCTCGCCGCGGCCGATGCGCGTGCGACCGAGGAGGTGGGGGCATGAGCACTGGCGAAGCCGCATCGCAGGTCACCCGGATCGCTGCCGAAACCGATCAAACGACGCCGGCCTCGACCAGCCACGTCGGCCGCGCTCTGCGGCGCAAGGAGGATCCCCGCCTGATCACCGGCAGGGGCTCATACGTAGATGACATCAATCTGTCCGGGCAGTTGTGGGCGGCCTGGGTCCGCTCCCCCGAGGCGCACGCGAAGATCGTCTCGATCGACACGTCGGCCGCCAAGGCCCATGACGGCGTGCGCGCGGTATACACCCACGAGGACCTCGACATGGAGGCGGGCCTGCCGATGGCCTGGGTCCCGCCCGGAATCGAGGTAAACACCCCCGACCATTGGGTCCTCGCCAAGGACGCGGTCAAGCACGTCGGCGATCCAGTCGCGCTCGTCGTCGGCGCGGATCGCTATGCGGTGGTCGACGCGAGCGAGGCGGTAGCCGTCGAGTACGAACCGCTTCCGGTAGTCACCGATCCCGAGGAGGCGCTCGAGGCGGGCTCGCCGCTCGTCCACGAGAAGTTCGGGACCAATAAGGTCTGCGAGTGGTCGCTCGGCGGCGGCGATCTCGAGGCCGGGTTTGCCGAGGCCGATGTCATCATCGAGCGGCGCGTCGTCAACCATCGCACGGCAGGCGCGGCGATCGAGCCGCGCGGAGTGCTGGCCGAGTATCGCGGCGACCGGCTGACCGTCTGGAGCTCCACCCAGGTCCCGCACTTCCTGCGCCTGTTCCTTTCGATCCTGCTGGGCATCAGCGAGGAACGGGTCCGCGTGATCGCGCCCGAGGTCGGTGGCGCGTTCGGCTCAAAGCTCCAGATCTACGCCGAGGAGGTCGGCTGCGCCTGGGCCTCGCGCAAGCTCGCACATCCCGTGAAGTGGATCGAGACGCGCTCCGAGGGGATGATGGTCACCCACCACGGGCGCGACCAGATCGACACGGTCCGGGTCGGCGCCAAGCGCGACGGCACGATCACCGCGTGGCACTCGAAGATCCTCGCTGACATCGGCGCCTACCAGATGCTGCTGACGCCGATGATCCCGCCGCTGAGCGCCTTCGTCATGTGCGGCGTCTACAACACGCCGGCTGTCCACACCGACGTCGTCGACGTGATGACCAACAAGTTCCCGACCGATGCGATACGGGGAGCGGGTCGCCCCGAGGCGACACACATGATCGAGGTGACGATGGACCAGCTCGCCGTACGAGCTGGGGATCGATCCGCTCGAGCTTCGGCGCAAGAACTTCATCCCACCGTTCTCCGCCGGCCACGAGACCCCGATCGGCATCTCCTACGACTCCGGAAACTACGTGGCGACGCTCGACAAGCTGCTCGAGCGCATCGACCCAGCACAGGTGCGCCAGGGAGGCGGAGGAGCTGCGCGCGCAGGGGGTGTACCGCGGCATCGGATTCTCGACCTACACCGAGATTTGCGGTAACGCGCCTTCCCGGATGGTCGGCCCATCCGCCTTCGGCCTGCAAGGGGGTGGCTGGGAGTCGGCCACGGTGCGCGTCCACGCCAGCGGGTCGGTCACGCTGTACACCGGCACCTCGCCTCACGGCCAGGGGCACGAGACCGGCTTCGCGCAGATCGTCGCCGACCGGCTCGGCCTCGATCCGGCGCAGGTCGACGTGATCCACGGTGACACCCAGACGGGTCCATTCGGGCTCGACACGTACGGCTCGCGCTCGCTCGCCGTCGGCGGCGAGGCAGCCGCGCGGGCGGCAGGCAAGGTGGCCGCCAAGGCGGAGGCGATCGTCGCCCACCACCTCGAGGCCGACCCTGCCGACATCGAGCTGCAGGACGGCAAGTTCTCGGTCCGGGGGTCGCCCGACAAGGGAATGACGCTCGCCGAGGTGGCGGGCGCCGCGTACGTGCCCGAGAACCTGCCCGAGGGCATGGAACCCGGGCTCGACGAGCAGTCGTTTTACGACCCCGAGAACTTCGTGTTCCCGTTCGGCGCGCACGCCTGCGTGGTCGATGTCGACGCGGAGACGGGCAAGATCGACGTCGTCCGCTACGTCGCAGTCGACGACTGCGGGCCGGCGATCAACCCGCTGCTGATCGACGGCCAGGTGCACGGCGGGATCGTGCACGCGCTCGGGCAGGCCCTGTTCGAGCGCATCCATTATGACGAGGACGGTCAGCTCGTGACCGGCTCGTTCGTGGACTACGCGCTGCCCACGGCGGCCGAGATCCCCAGCTTCGAGACCGAGCGCACCGAGACGCCATCGCCGGTCAACTCGCTCGGGGTCAAGGGCGTTGGCGAAGCCGGGACGATCGCGGCCAGCGCGGCGGTGACGAACGCCGTGATCGACGCTTTACGCCCGCTCGGCGTCGACCTACATCAACATGCCGCTCAGCCCGATGCGGATCTGGGAGGCGATCTCGCAGGCCAGAGCCAAGAGCGAGAATGGAGGTGCAGCATGATCCCCGCCGAGTTCGACTACGCGGCGCCGCAGTCGCTTGACGAGGCGATCAAGGAGCTCCGGGACCACGGAGAGGACGCGAAGCTGCTCGCCGGCGGCCACTCCCTGATCCCGCTGATGAAGCTGCGCCTGGCGACGCCCTCGCTGCTCGTGGATCTGCGCAAGGTCCCCGGCCTGCACGGCGTCGAGAAGCAGGACGGGCACTGGCGGATCGGCGCGCTGACGCCCCACGTCGTGCTCGAGCGATCCCCCGAGCTCGGGCTTTTGTCGCAGGTTGCGGCGACCATCGCTGACCCGCAGGTGCGCAATCGCGGGACGATCGGCGGGTCGCTGGCGCACGGCGACCCGGCCTCCGATCTGCCCGCGGCGTTGCTCATCTGCGAGGGCGAGGTCACCCTGCAGGGGGCGGGCGGACAGCGCTCGGTCGCGGCGAATGACCTGTTTCGCGACTACCTCGAGACCGCCGTGGGCCCGGACGAGGTCCTGACCGAGGTCCGCGCGCAGGCGCTCGATGGGTGGGGCCACGGATACCAGAAGTTCAACCGCCGTAGCGAGGACTGGGCGATGGTCGCCGTGAGCGCGGTGGTCAAGGCGTCTGACGGCGTCTGCGAGGACGTTCGCATCGGCCTGACCAACATGGCCTCGGTGCCGCTGCGGGCCACGGCCGTCGAGGACGCGCTCCGTGGCCAGCAGCTGAGCGCGGAGAACATCGCACGCGCCGCCGAAAACGCGGCCGAGGGGACCGACCCGCCGGCGGACCTCAACGCGAGTGCCGACTACAAGCGCCATCTGGCCCGGGTGCTGTGCAAGCGGGCCCTGACCGATGCGGCCGGTCAGGGGTAACGGTTTCAGTCGGCTAACTTAATCTAGGTGCCCCCACTCGCGGAGATCGATTCCGTCGAGTCCGCGAGCGCAGCTCTCGCCGAGCAGTCGTATCTCGCGGACCGGCCACTCGCGCTCGCAGTGCACCTCGCGGTCGTGCTGGAGCAGCCGCTGCTGCTCGAGGGCGAGGCCGGGGTCGGCAAGACTGAGGTGGCACGCGCCCTGTCGGCGGCGGTCGGGGCGCGGCTGATCCGCCTGCAGTGCCACGAGGGAATCGACCTGCACCATGCCGTCTACGACTGGGACTACCCGCGCCAGCTGCTGGCGCTGCGCGCCGCCGAGGGCGGAGTCGACGAGGGCGAACTGTTCGCGCGCCGCTTTTTGCTGCGCCGGCCGCTGCTCGAGGCGCTGGAATCAGACCCCAGCCAGCCGGTGGTACTGCTGATCGACGAGATCGACCGCGCCGATGACGAGTTCGAGGCCTTCCTGCTCGAGTTCCTGTCGGATTTCGCGGTCACCATCCCCGAGCTGGGCACCGTCAGCGCCCGGCGCCGGCCGATCGTGTTCTTGACCTCGAACCGAACACGCGAACTGCACGACGCGCTGAAGCGGCGGTGCCTGTACCACTGGATCGACTACCCCAGCCCCGAGCGCGAGCGGGCGATCGTGCAGGCGCGGCTGCCGGGCGTTCCCGAGCGGGTGGCCGAGCGCGTGGTCGAGGCCGTGGGGAGGCTGCGCGACGAGGGTGATCTGTACAAGCTGCCCGGGGTGGGGGAGACGATCGTCTGGGCCCAGGCGCTGCTCGCGCTCGGCGACGGCGTGGGGCTGGAGGAGACGCTCGGCGCCGCCTTGAAGGTTCACGAGGATGTGCTCAGGGTGCGCGAGCGGGGGGTGCTCGAAGGTGTCTGAGGCTTCGGTCAGTGAGGCTTCGGTGGTGCTCGGGGACGCGGTTGTCGAGCGGCTCGGAGACCTGGCAAGGGTGATGCGGGCGCAGGGTTCGCGCGTGGGGGCGGGCGAGGTGCTCGCCGGAGTGCGGTGCCTGGACGCGGTGGATCCCGCTTCGCGCGAGGACGTCCGGCTGGCGCTGCGGACGGTGCTCTGCTCGCAGCGGATCGACCTCGAGCGCTTCGAGCTCGCGTTCTTGTCCGTGTTCGGCGACGCCCGGCTGCCGGTTGGCGAGGACCCGCTGGCCGAGCTCGGGGCGATCGAGAAGGCGGCGCTGCCGCGCATGGGAGTGCCCGACGATGCCGGGCGCCCGGGCGAGGGCGACTTGACCCAGGTGCCGGCGGCGTGGAGCGAGATCGAGCTGCTGCGCGAGAAGGACTTCGCCCACTACACCATGAGCGAGTCGATCGCCGCCCGTGAGCTGATCGCCCGCCTGGCACGCCGTCATCCGGTGCGGCCGTCCCGGCGCACCCGGCCCTCGCGCCGCCGCGAGCACACGCCCGATCTGCGCCAGACGGTCCGCGCGTCGCTGCGCACGGGCGGCGAGCCGGTGCACCGGCGCTGGCGAGCCCCCAGCACGCGCCCGCGACAGCTGGTGCTCGTCTGCGACGTATCGGGCTCGATGGCGCCCTACGCGCGGATGCTGCTGCAGTACATGCATGCCTGCGTCGCCGCCCGCCGCCGGGTCGAGGCGTTCGCATTCGGCACCCGCCTGACGCGGATCACCTACGAGCTGACCGGGCGCGACCATGACCGTGCCCTTGATCGGGCCGCCTCCGCGGTCACCGACTTCTCCGGTGGGACCCGGATCGGCGCCGCGCTCGCCGAGCTCAACCGCGTGCACGGCAGGCGGCTGGGCCGCGGCGCCGCGGTGGTGATCCTGTCCGACGGCTGGGATCGCGGCGACCCCGAGCAGCTCGAAACCGAGATGGCTCGCCTGCGCCGTGCCGCCCACCGCCTCGTGTGGCTCAACCCCCTTGCTGCCCACCCCGACTACGAGCCGCTGACGCGCGGGATGCGCGCGGCGGTGCCCCATACCGACCAGCTGCTGGCGGGCAACTCGCTCGCCTCGCTCGAGCAGCTAGCTGCAATATTGGAGGAGATGTGAACGACGTACTTCCCGACCTGCAGAAGTGGATCGACCGTGGCGACAGGATCGCGCTGGCGACCGTGGTGGCGGTCAAGAAGTCGGCGCCGCGGCCGCCCGGCGCCAAGATGGCGGTCAACGAGGACGGGGAGATCATCGGTGCCGTGTCGGGCGGCTGCGTCGAAGGCGCGGTGGTGGAGATCGCCGACCAGGTGCTGCGCGGAGGAGAGCCGCAGCTGATCCACTTCGGGATCGCCGACGAGGAGGCGTGGGACGTGGGTCTGCCCTGCGGAGGCGAGATCGAGGTCTGGGTGCAGGAGTACGCGCCGGGACGCTTCACCGAGATCGCCAGCGCTGGCGGTCGCGCCGCCGAGGTGACGCTTCTGGAAGGCGATGGCGCGGGCTCCAAGGTGCTGTTCGAGGAGGACGGAACCCAGTCGGGCACGCTCGGATCGCCGGAGCTCGATGGCCAGGCCAGGCGCTCGGCCGAGGAGCTGCTGTGGGCCGAGACCTCAGAGCTTCAGGGGCCGCTGTTCGTCGACGTGATCGCGCCGGCGCCCCGCCTGATCATGTTCGGGGCTGTTCCGATCGCCGCGGCGCTGTGCACCCTGTCGCGAGCGGCGGGGTGGCGGCCGTTCGTGGTCGATCCCCGCACGCGTTTTGCGACCCAGGAGCGCTTCCCCGACGCCGAGCAGGTGTTCGCCGCCTGGCCCGACGACGCGTTCGCCCAGCTGGGCGGGATCGATCCAGCGACCTCGATCGTGGTGCTCACCCACGACCCCAAGCTCGACGACGCGGCACTGCTGATCGCGTTGCGCTCGCAGGCGCGGTTCGTCGGTGCGATGGGCTCGCGCCGCGCCCAGGAGTCACGCCGCGAGCGGCTGTTGGCCGCAGGTATGGACGAGTCCGAGCTGGCGCGTCTGGCGGCGCCCGTGGGGTTGGATCTCGGCGCGGTCAGCGCCGAGGAGACGGCGCTTTCGATCCTCGCCGAGGTGGTGGCCACGCGGCACGGGCGCGAGGGCGGTCGGCTGGCGGCGGCCGCGGGACGGATCCACGAGGTCACCGCCTGAGGCGCGCGGGATGATCGCCGGGCTCGTGCTGGCGGCCGGGGCTGGAGTGCGCTTCGGCTCGGGCTCGGACTCGGGTGGCAAGCTGCTGGCCGAGCTCGACGGACGGCCGCTGCTGGAGTGGGCCGTGGCGGCGGCGTGCGCCGTCCCTGCGCTGGAGCGGGTGGTGGTCGTGCTGGGCTCGCGCGCCGACGAGGTCCTGGCTTCGGTGCGATTTGGGCGAGCCGAGCCGGCCGTCTGCTCAGAGTGGGCGCGCGGCCAGTCAGCGTCACTGCGTTTCGGGCTCCGTGCCCTCGACGGCGCGGACAAAGTGGTTGTGACGCTCGGCGACGCTCCGCTGATCACCCCGGCGGTGATCGCTCGGTTTGTGGACGAGCCGGGGGGCACGCGCGCCGCCTACAGGGGGCGGCCCGGGCATCCGGTCGTATTGGGGCGCGAACAACTGGCAGCGCTTGCATCTTTGAGCGGCGACCGCGGCGCCCGGGACCTGCTGCGCGGCGGACCCGTGGTCGAGGTCGGGCACCTGTGCTGCGGCCGCGATGTCGACACCCCTGACGATCTGGAGGCAATTCGCGATGAAGCTAGAGCAGTCATTTGAGGTCGCCGCCCCGCTGCAGCGGGTGTGGGAGGCGCTGATCGACGTCGAGCGGGTGGCGCCCTGCTTGCCGGGCGCGTCGGTGAGCGGCCGCAACGACGACGGCAGCTACAACGGGTCGTTCAAGGTCAAGATCGGCCCGACCTCGGCCGCCTACAGCGGCAAGCTGGCGATGGAGAACGTCGACGAGTCCGCCCATACCGCCACGATGCAAGCCCAGGGCACTGACAAGCGCGGCCAGGGCGGGGCGAAGGCGACGATCGTCTCGTCGCTGTCCGAGGCGGGGGAGGGCTCGACCAAGGTCGAGGTGGTCACCGACTACCACATCACCGGGCGCCTGGCCCGCTTCGGCCGCGGCGGGATGATCGAGGACATCTCCAACCGGCTACTGGGTGACTTTGCGAAGTGCCTTCAGACCTCGCTGGCGGGTGGGGGCGAGGCCGGCGATGGCCAGCCAGCCGCTGCCGAGGGCGCGGGACCGGCTGCCGAGGGAGCGGCCGCTGCTGCGGGTCCGGCTGCTGAGGGAGCGGCCGCCGTTGCGGGTCCGGCTGCCGAGGAGGCGGCTGTCGAGGAGGCGGCTGCCGCCGAGCCGACCGGCGTTGACGAGCCCGGCCCGCCTGCGGCTGGCGCGACCGAGCCCCCGTCGCCCGGCCCGCCGCCTGCGCCGACCGAGCCTCCGTCGCCCCCTGGACCGCCGCCACCCGTCGAGCCGCCCTCGCAACCCCAAGAGCCGCCAACGCCCCCCGGCCCACCGCCGCCCGCGACCCCGCCGCAACCGCCGCAGCCCGGTCCCGAGATCCAGGAGAGCGAGCCCATCCAGGGCCTGTCGCTGATCGGCTCGGTGCTCTGGGGCCAGGTCAAGCGCAATCCGATTCCGGTGGCGGCGCTGGTGATCGGGTTCCTGGTGGCCCTGCGCGTGCTCAGGCGCCGCGACTGAGGTTCTTGCGGTCGGCGCGACAGGCGCGCTTCTCGCGCTGGCGCATCGAGCGCCTGAGGCAGACGTGTATACGATCTGGTTCCGCATAGGGTCACCCAGACGACACACGTCCTCAGGCGACGTAGGCTGGTCGGGTCTCCGCGGCGGTCGGGCGGGTGCTCGGGGTGAGCTGCGCGAGGATCGAGACCGCACGCTCAAGCTGCTCGGGCGCGAGCGTGAAGGGGAGCCGGAGGTAGCGCTCGAGCAGGCCCGCGGCACCGAACCGCGGTCCGGGCGTGAGTTGCAGATCGTGTTCGCGTGCCTGGATCGAGAGGCTCGTGCTGATCGGTGCGGGCAGCCGCGCCCACACGAACAGCCCGCCCGCGGGCCACGCGTAGCGCCAGGTCGGAAGCTGCACGTCGAGGGCCGCGGTCAGCGCCGCCCGCCGCAGGCCGATCATCGACCGGCGCTCGAGCACGATCTCGGGCAGGGCGTCGAGCGCGTGGACGGCGACGATCTGCTCGAGCACCGGGCTGGCCAGGTCGGCAGCGGCGCGGCTGGCGGCCAGCCGGTGGACCAGCTCGGGCGCGGCCCGCACCCATCCGATCCGCAGCCCACCCCACACCGACTTGCTCAGCGATCCGATCGTGATCGTCAGGGCGTCGCCGTACAGCGCAGCAGGCAGCGGCATCGGAACTTCGTCGAGGTTGAGCTCGACGAACGACTCGTCGATCACGACGTAGGAGCCGGCACCGCGCAGAGCACCCATCGCCCGCCTCCGAGCGGTTTCGTCCATCAGCTTGCCGGTGGGATTGTGAAAGTCGGGCATCAGGTAGGTAAGGGTCGGCCGATCGTTGCGCGAGACCGCCTCCAGCGATCGCAGGTGCCACCCGTCCTCCCCCAACGGAACCGCGTCGATGCGCGCGCCGGCAACCCGCAGGACGTCGAGCGCGGCGGGGTAGCTCGGGATCTCGACGAGCACCCGGCGGCCACGGCGCATGACCGCTCTGAGCGTTAGATCCAGGCCCTGGAGCGCCCCGTTGGTGACCAGGATCTGCTCGGGCGCGGTCGGAAGGCCTCTGCCCGCAAACCGGGCGGCGATCGCCTCACGCAGCGGTGGAAGCCCCAGCGGGTCATAGCCGTGGTGATCCAGCCAGCGCGGAAGCTCGCGCACGGCGCTGGCGAACAGCTCGGCGATCGCGGGCGGCGCGGGCAGGGCACCGATCCTCATGTCGATCCCGGGCCCACCGACGATCGCATCCGGCGCCGAGCGATGCCCGCCGGGCAGCGTGACCCAACTCCCGGAGCCCTGCCGGCTGGCCAGATACCCCTCGTCACGCAGCTGGTTGTAGGCGCCCGTCACCGTCGCCCGGCTGATGCCAAGTGCGGCGGCCAGCGCGCGCTCGGCAGGAAGCCGGCTCTGCACCGCAATGCGGCCGTCGAGCACGAGCGAACGGATCGCTGCGGCCAGGCGCTCCTGCCCGGCACCGGTCTCGCGCCAGCCTCCAAGCAGCTCCACGAGGCGGTAGGGAGAGGTGAGCGTCACAGCCCACCCGGCAGGGACGAAGCAATCGTGATAGGCCCACCCGGCAGGGACGAAGCAATCGTCATAGGCCAGTCGGCCGGGACGGAGCAATCGTGCACGCCACCCGGCCACTAATAGCAAATTGGCCTGGGAGCGGATAGGCCATTGCTGGCAGACTGAGCTGGTGGCCGGTCCCCGCGCACGACGCCTGCTCCAGCTCTACGGGCCCGAGCTCGTGCCCCCTCCCCGGGCCCGACGCCTGAGTCAGCTCTACGCGGGACTCGTGCTGTACGGCGTCAGCGATGCGATGCTGCTGCTGGCCGGCCTCGGCGTGGACCCCTGGGATGTGCTGCATCAGGGCCTTTCGCGCAGGTTCGGCCTCGGGGTGGGGACCTGGGCGGTGATCGTCGGTGTGTGCGTGTTGCTGCTATGGATCCCGCTGCGGCAGCGGCCCGGGTTCGGAACGCTGAGCAACGTGGTCGTGGTTGGCCTGGTGATCGACCTCGTGCTGGCGACGTTTGGCCCGGTGCACGGCCTGGTGGCCAGGATCGTGGTCATGGTCTCGGCGGTGGTCCTGAACGGGATCGCCACCGGCGCGTATATCGGGGCTGGGCTCGGCCCCGGACCCCGCGACGGGCTGATGACCGGGCTTGCCGCCCGGGGCCATTCGATTCGGGTTGTGCGCACCTCGATCGAGCTGAGCGTGCTCGCCGGCGGGTGGCTGTTGGGGGGGACCGTGGGTATCGGGACGGTCGTATACGCGCTGGGAATCGGGCCGATCGCCCACCTGTCGATTCCTCGCCTGAGGATCCGGCCGCCCGCTCCACCACCGGCCGCCCTAGACGCGCTCAGCGACTGACCGGCTCAGATCTCGGCTCCACAAGCCGCTCGCGGTTGTGTGACTCCTCGAAGCTCGCGGCCGGCATCATCGCCACGATCCCGCTGGGGTTGATGCGCTCGTGCGTGCGGTAGTAGTGCTCGCGGATCTCGTCGAAGTTGACCGTCTCGGCGACGCCCGGCCACTGGTAGAGGTCGCAGGCGTATGGCCACAGATACTCATACTCGACAAGCTTGCGGATCGAGCATTTGAAGTGGATCTGGTAGACGGCGTCGAACCGCACCAGCGTCGTGAACAGGCGCCAATCGGTTTCCAGCGGCTCAGGGCCGAACAGAAAGCGCCGGTCTGCCAACCGCAGATCCAGCTCGTCGAGCATCTGAAACAGCCGCTGGACCGCATTCTCGTAGGCTTCCTGAGTAGTCGCGAAGCCCGACTTGTAGACGCCGTCGTTGACCCGATCGTAGATGGTGGCGTTGAGCGCGTCGATCTCGTCACGAAGGTCAGGCGGGCATAGCGCCACCGGGTGCTCGGCGAGCGGCGCGAACACGGTACTGAGCATCCGCAGGATGTCGGCCGACTCGTTGTTGACGATCGCCTCGGAGTCCTTGTCCCACAGGACCGGGACGGTGACCCGCCCGTCATAGCCCGGGTCGGTCGCGGTGTAGGCCTCCCAAAGGTATTGAAACCCGTTGATCTGATCCTCATAGCCCCCGCCGCTGAACGCCCAGCCGCTGCCGCGTTCGTCGCGCAACGGGTCGACGTAAGAGACGCCGATGACATCCCGGAGTCCCATCAGCCGCCGTCCGATCAGGGTTCGATGAGCCCATGGGCACGCCCGCGCGACATACAGGTGATAGCGGTTGCCCTCCACCGGGAAAGCGCTCGAACCATCGTCTGTGACCCAGTTGCGAAAGGCGCTCTTGCTGCGCTGCCAGGATCCGTCCGACGCGATCTCCGGCGCCGGCGAATGGGTGTGCGCGTCGGCGCCCATCGATCAAGCCTAGTGCACCGAATCCGGGCAAGACGGAGCGAAGGCATATCGTGTGTCGATCATGACCACCTCCTCCTCCCGGCTGCAGCCTGCAGAGCAGGCCAGGCGCGCCGAGCGCTTTCTGGCTCTGCATCGTCCCGGACAACCTCTGTTGCTTCCCAATCCGTGGGATGTCGGCTCGGCGCGGCTGCTGGCATCGCTGGGGTTCGAGGCGCTGGCGACCACCAGCAGCGGCTTCGCCGCGACGCTGGGGCGCCTGGACGGGTCGGTGACGCGCGAGGAGGCGCTCGAGCACGCGGCGGCGCTCGCCGCGGCGACTGACCTGCCCGTGTCCGCCGACCTCGAAAACGGATTCGCCGACACGCCGGAGGGCGTCGCCGAGACGGCTGCGGGCGCCGTCGCGGCCGGGCTCTCGGGGTTCTCGATCGAGGACTTCAGCGGCAACGAGTCAGACCCGATTTATGAACTTTCGTTGGCGGCCGAGCGCGTGGCCGCCGCCGCGGAGGTTGCTCATGCCGGTGCGGCGCGGGTGGTTCTGACCGCGCGCAGCGAGAACCACCTGCACGGCCGCGACGACCTCGATGACACGATCGCGCGCTTGCGGTCCTTCCAGGAGGCGGGCGCCGATGTCCTCTACGCGCCCGGCCTGACCACCACCCGCGAGATCCAAGCCGTGATCTCGGCCGTGGACAGGCCGGTCAATGTGCTCGCTCGACCGGGGGCGCCGACGATTGCCGAGCTGGCGCAGCTGGGCGTCAGCCGCGTTTCGGTTGGGGGCGCGTTCGCGTTTGCCGCGATCGGTGCCGTCGTCGAGGCAGCGCAGGAGCTGCGCGAGCAGGGCACCTACGGGTTTGCCGGCCCGGCCGCCAGCGGGGTGAAGGCGGCGCGGGCCGCGTTCGCGCAAGCGCGCTGAGCACGGAGCACGTCCGACACCGGAAGGCTTCTCAGGCAGCAGCCCGCAAGCTCGCCAGCGGCGGGCGCTCGACCGAATCGGCTGCGAGCGCGTGCAGCTCCTGCTCGTCGGGCGAAAGGAAGGTGGAGGGCAGCGGCCCGGTCAGTCGACCGTCGCGCTGCAGCCGGATCGCAACCGCCCTCAGGACCGAGAACGCCATCGGCGCGAGCTCACGCAGCGGCTGGTGGGCATTCTGGCGCACGTCGAGATCGACCTGAGCGATCGCATCGAGGCCGGCTTCCCGGTGTGCGTCGAGCAGGAGCCCGATGTCCACCCCGTAGTCGGTCACGAACGGGAGACGCTCGAGCAGCTCGCGGCGGGCCGCGACCTCGCCCGCCAGCGGCTGCTCGACAGCAGCGAGCTCGGGGTAGAAGAGATTCAGTAGTGGCCGTGCGGTGAGCGCCGTCACGCGCCCGCCGCCGTCGGGCAGCGTCACCTCGCCCACCTTGAACGGGCGCCGGTAATAGCCCTTGACGAAGGAGATGTCATCGCGGCACAGCAGGGGTCCGAGCAGCCCGCACGCGAAATGGGCGCCGAAGCGCTCGGTGTCGGCGTCCAGGAAGGAGATCACGTCTCCCGTCAGGACGCTCAGCGCCCGCCACATCGCGTCGCCCTTGCCGAGCACCGGGCCAAGCTCTGGCAGCAGCCGCGCCTGGTCGTGAACCTCGGCGCCCATGCGCCGGGCGATCTCGGCGGTCCCGTCACTGGAGTGATCGACCACCACAACCTGATCGACGATTCCGAGCTGGCGCAGATCGATCAGCACCTCGAGGATCGGCGCGATCGTGCACGCTTCGTCGCGGGCCGGCAGGCACACTGAAACGCTGGCGCGGCGCTCGGCGGCAAGGCGTTCGGGCGGGAACTCGGCGTGATTGAAGGTGTTGCTCCGATGCCAGGAGCGAGCGCGGAGAGTCATTGCGCAGAGAGGATGACATCCCCGCCTCAGATTCAGGTCTTGCATCGAGTTCTCGCTCAACCCGTTGCAGAGCCGAACGTCCGGTGGTGGCACGCCGGGGCCGCTTGTCAGACTCGCATTCACACTGCCCCGCGCTGGGCGGGTTCCCCCGGGCACGATGCCCGACACGCCCATGTGTGCAGAACAGGAGCTCTGGATGCAAACCCGTCGCGACGATTTTGCCTGGGGCGCTGGCCGGCGATGAAGCGCGTACTGGGTCTGCCCGCCTACCGGCGCCTGCTGGCGGCATACACGCTCAACGAGCTGGCCTGGTCAGTGGGGACGCTGGCGCTGGCCGTGCTCGTCTACCGGCGGACCGGGAGCGCGCTGGGATCGGCCGCGTTCTTCTTGACCTCGCAGTTCGCGCCTGCGTTCGTGTCGCCGTTCGTCGTCGCTCGCCTCGACCAGCACGCGCCGCGGCGGTTGCTCCCCTTGCTGTACGGGATCGAGGGCCTGCTGTTCGCCGCGCTCGCCTGGATGACGTCTCGATTCTCACTTGGTCCCGTGCTGGGGCTTGCTCTATGCGACGGGATCGTGGCGATCGTCGCACGCTCCCTGGCGCGGACGGCAACGGTGGACGTGCTGCGGCCGGCTGGTCTTCTGCGCGAGGGCAACGCGATCACCAACGGGTCGTTCTCGATCTGCTTCATGGCAGGGCCGTTGATCGGCGGGATCATCGTCGCCGTAGGAGGGACCGTCGCAGCGCTGCTCGCCAACTGCGGCCTGTTCGCGGGCATTGCGTTGATCCTGGTCACGGCCACCGGGCTTCCGGGGGCGGTTCTCGAGCGCGAGCCCACCTCGGGGCGACTGCGCGCGGCGCTGGAGTACGTACGCGGGCATCGCGTCCTGCGCTTGCTGCTGCTGTTGCAAGCCGGCGGGTTTGTCGTGTTCACGATCTCGATCCCGGTCGAGGTCGTGTTCGCTCAGCACACGCTGCATGCCGGCGCCGGGGGGTACGGAGCGCTGCTTTCCGGTTGGGGCACCGGCGCGGTGATCGGAAGCGCGGCCTACGCCCGCTGGCGAGGCCAGACCGCCCGCACGCTGCTCGCGCTCAGTGGAGCGGCGCTCGCGGTCGGGTTCGTGCTGATGGCCGGCGCACCGTCGATCGCGGTGGCCGTCGCGGGCGCCGCCGGGGGTGGCTTTGGCAACGGGATCCAGGCGGTCGCGGCGCAGACCGCGTTGCAGGAGTACAGCCCGCAGCGGTGGATGGCATTGGTCATGAGCCTGAACCAGTCGATCACCCAGGCCGCCCCAGGAGCCGGGATCCTGCTCGGTGGCGTGATTGCGGCGCTGGCGAACCCGCGAGTCGCGCTGGCCGCGGCAGGTGTCGGATCGCTGGCCTTCGCGATCACCGTCTGGATCGTGCTGCGCCCATCGGCGATGCCGCCGCTTCCCGTCGAGCCCGATCCCAGCCTGGCGGCAGGCGCCTCCAACGGCTCGATCACTCCCACAGCAGCGGAGAGCCGTGAGACGCTTGTGTAGCTGGCCTCGCCGGGGCCAACGACTCGGACCCACCGGCGTGTGACGCAGGACAACAGGCGTTTGCGGCTCGGCTGCATCGACATCGGCTCCAACACAACCCGCCTCCTGGTCGCCGACAGCGACGGCAGGCACCTGCGATGGGTTCACCAGGAGCGCTCTTTCACCCGGCTGCGCCACGAACTGTTCGAGCATGGGCGGATCAGGCCGGCCAAGGTCGCCGAGGTCGTGGAAGTGGTACGCGGCCAGCGCGATCGAGCCTACGCCCTGGGTGCGGTAAAGCTGCGCACAATCGCGACCGCGGCGATCCGCAGCGCGGCCAATCGAAACGAGCTGGTTGCGGCGATCGACCAGGCGACCGGTCTCACGGTTGAGGTCCTCAGTGCGGGCGAAGAGGCGCGGCTGGCCTTCGTGGGGGTCGCGGGGACGCTTGGGAACACGCCGCCGCGAAAGCTGGGGGTCGTCGACGTGGGCGGAGGATCATCAGAGCTCGTCGTGGGCGCACCTCCTGGTGACGTGCGCTGGTGGGTCTCGGTTCCGCTCGGCTCAACCGACCTCGCCCGGCGCATTCTGAGCTCCGATCCGCCGACCGTTGACCAGCTCGCAGGCGCCCGCGAGCAAATCAGTTCTGAGCTGGAGCGGCTCGACGTGCCCCGTCCGGACGCGGCCGTTGCGGTCGGTGGCAGCGCGACCTCTGTCAGCCGGGTCGCCGGCCTTCGGCTCGACGAGCGAGCGCTGGGGCGGGCACTCGCGCTGCTGGCCCGCGAGGGCTGCACAGAGATCGCGCGGCGCTTTGCGATCGCCCCTGAACGAGCCAGACTGCTGCCGGGTGCGCTGCTGATCCTCGAGGGTGTCGCGGGAGCGTTCAACGCTCCGCTGACCGTCGGTCAGGGTGGCATTCGCGAGGGCGTGCTGCTAGAAGCCTCGGGAACGTGAGCGACGAACCTCCGATCCCGCCCCGGGAGGCGCTCGCCGAGGTCCGTGTTCGGGCACCGACGCGGGGCAACAGGCGCCTCGAGCGGCTGCTTGAGGCGGCCAATTCCGACGAGCAGCTCAAGGCCTGGTGGCTGGTGTCAGCCGTCAACGCGACCCGTCGGCTGGGGATGTCGGACCACGGCTGGGTCCATATTCAGATCGTGGTCAACACCGGCCTGCGGCTGGCCCGGCTGCTGTTTCGCCGCGGGGTTGTCCCCAGCGTCGTGGCCGACTTCGGGCTCTCCGAACGCGACGCGGAGGTGGTTGTCACGGCGGGATGTTTGATGCACTGCGTCGGCATGTCGATCCACCGCGATGATCACGAGCGCTACAGCCTGTTCTTGGCCGCCGACAAGCTCGGCTCGCTGCTGACCGACGTCTACGACGAGCCGGAGCGATCGATCATCGCGGCCGAGTCGCTGCACGCGATCATCGGGCATCGCCGCAACGGCGCGCCGTTCACGATCGAAGCCGGAATCGTACGGGTCGCAGATGCGCTGGACATGGCCCGGGGCCGTTCGCGGATCCCGTTTGAAGCCGGTCATCAGAACATCCACTCGCTGTCGGCGTACGCAATCGAGGAGGTCAAGATTTCCCCGGGCAGCGACCGTGCCGTGCGCGTCGAGATCGAAATGTCCAACAGCGCCGGGATTTTCCAGGTCGACGAGCTGCTGGCAGAGAAACTGAGGGGCTCCGGCCTCGAGGAACACATCGAGGTGATCGCCAGGATCGACGCCGAGCATGAGCAGCGCCTTATCCCGGTGTTCAGAATCTGAGCCTATGGAGTCCGGTTCCCGGCGTAGCTCACGAGTATCGATCTGGCCACTGCTGGCGGCGCTGGTAGTGACAGGGCTGGTGCTATGGGGCGGCTACAGCCATCACTGGTCGTGGACCGGGATCAACGGGCACACCGCGACCCTGTGGGATTGGCTGCACCTGCTGCTGCTCCCTCTGGCGGTGGCGGTGCTGCCGGTCTGGATGACGCGCCAGGCCCGGGTCGACCCGTTGATCAAGCATGCGGCCCTCGCCGGCTGTGGAGTGTTTGCGGTCATCGTGCTGTGCGGCTACCTGATCCCCTGGGCCTGGACGGGCTTCGTCGGCAATAGCCTGTGGGACTGGCTGAACCTGGTTGCCCTGCCGGTGGCGGTCGCGCTGGTGCCGCTGGCGGTGGAGATCCGTGAGGGATGGACCGGGCGGCACACGGCACTGACGCTCACCCTTGTTGCTGTGTTTGCCGTGGTCGTCTTGTGCGGCTATCTGATCCCCTGGAGCTGGACCGGCTTTACCGGCAACACCCTGTGGGACTGGCTGCATCTGCTGCTGTTGCCGCTGCTGATTCCGGTCGTGGTCGTGCCCGCGCTGGTGGCCAGGGCTCAGGCGAGGATGATCGTGCTCGCGCACGAGGAGGACGAGGCTCGCCACGCGCAGGACGAGGCTCGCCACGCGCAGGACGAGGCTCGCCACGAGGAGGACGAGGCTCGCCACGAGCGGGACGAGGCTCGCCATGCGGAAGACGCGGCCCGCGCGGAGGAGGCAATTGCGAGGGCCGAGCGGAGTCAGATGTCCAGTATCTCCGAGCCGGTCAGGCCGCCGGGTGCCGTAAACCCCGGGCCGCCACCAGATGTAAAAGACACTTGACAATCGCCAGATGTCAAGCTAACTTGTCATTGTCAAGGAAGCTTGACAGCAGGACATGCGAAATCTGGTGCGTCAACTCAGGGCCGAGCAAGGCCTCTCCCAAGGGCAGCTAGCGTCGGCGCTTTCGGTGTCGCGCCAGACGATCAATTCGATTGAGCAGGAGCGCTACACCCCGTCGTTGCCGCTGGCAATCGCTCTGGCGCGGTTCTTCGGCAGCACGGTTGAGGAGGTATTCGATGCAGATGACTAGATCGAAGTGGTTCTTACCGTTGTTCTCGGTCGCGCTCGGCGTGATCATGTGCGCGGCGATGGCAATCGGCGGCCACATTGGCCCGGGATTCTGGGCGCTGGGGATCATGGTCGCGTTTGGAGCGCTGATCTTGATCGGAGGCAGGAGCGAGACGGTCCGCGGATTGCGTGGCGACGGACGCGACGAGCGCTTCGCCGATATGGACATGCGCGCGACGGCGTTTGCCGGCTTCGCGCTGATCACCGCGGTGATCGTGGCCTTCGTCGTGGAAGTCGCTCAAGGCCACAGCGGCGAGCCGTATGACTGGCTCGGCGCGATTGCAGGGTGCGCCTACGTGCTGGCGATCGTCGTCCTGCGGTTGCGCAGCTAGCAGCTACCAGCCGCCGCGCCAGTCGGCGTTGCGCTCGCGAGCCCTGGCCGCATCCAGGCGGGCGTGCTTGCGCTTGTCCAGCCGCCACTGGATCAGCGACAGGATCAGGATCACCGCGGGGAAGAAGGCGATCGTGATGAACATCACGTTGGTGATGTTCTGGTCAGTGGTCTCGCCGAACCAGCCTTGGCCCCCGTCGTCACGGGCAAATGCCGCCGGGGCGAACGCGAGCAGCAGCACCCCGAACGTCGTCAGGGCGATCATGAAGCGAGCGCGGCGCACTGTGCCTCAAGATTATCTGAAACGTCCCAGCGCGCGGGTGGCTCAGGCGGCTTGCGCGCGGTCTTCGGGGCTGACCGCGGCCAGCGCTTGCAGCAACGCGGCGTTGTACTCGCCACTGTGCGAAACGAGCTGAAGGTGGTCGATCGCGACCTCGAACACGGGTCCTCCGATCGCGGCCGCGAGCTCGCGCTGCTTGTGGGCCGAGACACTGCGATCCTGCGACGTGATCACTGACGCTGCCGGCACGTCCACTGCCCCCAGCCACGGGCGCGAGTCAAAGCGCCCCAGCTCACGCCCGGCCTCGGCGACATCCCGCGAGGAGTTGCGCACCATCTCCGACAGCCACCAGGCGGTCTGCGGAGTCATGGGGACGTGGTGATGGCGAAAGCCGGCGATCCATGCCGCCCGGGGCGCCACCGACAGGGTCAAGCCGGTGACTCCCATCCATTTCCAGAGCCTGCGTGTCTCGGGATCCTGCCAGTGCTGCGCGGTTGCGCTGAGCACGAGCCCGCTGACGACCTCGCGGTGGTCGCGCGCGATCAGCTGTGCGATCGCGCCGCCCATCGAGTAGCCCACGAAGACCGCCGAGGCCAGTCCGAGCTGCTCGACCGCGGCGGCCGCGTCGGCGGCGCAGTCGGTCAGCCGGAAGGGCGTCATCGGCCGCAGCCCGCGGCCATGACCGCGATGGTCGATCGCCAGCACGCGGTAACCGGCCTGCGCCAGGGGCTCGTAGCTGGCCTGCCAGTTGAGGTCGGCGCTGACCATCCAGCCGTGCAACAGCATCACGGGCGGCCCGTCGCCGCCGGTATCGCGCAGGAAGAGCTCGCCGCGGCCGGGGACGTTCAGGGTGCGCGCGGCCGGCATCTCGTGGGGCGGCATCGGCGGGTACGCGGGCGTACGCACGTTCGGGATGCTAGTCGGCGCCCGCCGGCCGTCACGGGAGTTGGCGATCCGGCGGCGAGAGCTCCCCCTGCGGGGCCGCGGCTCCTACCATCAGGCCCATGGCCGTGGTGATCGCATCGGATCTGGGCAAGGACATCGCCGGCGAGCCCTTGCTGCGCGGGATCTCGTTCAAGCTCGAGCGCAGAGAGCGGATGACCCTGTCGGGGCGCAACGGCGCGGGCAAGACGACACTGCTGCGGATGCTGTCCGGCGAGGACTCGATCGATGGTGGCGAGCTGGTGTTCGCCAAAGACACGAAGGTCGCGCTGCACGACCAGCGCCCGCCGCGCGATCGCGGCCTCTCGCTGCGCGACTACGTGCTGTCCGGGGCGCCGGAGCTGGTGGCGATCGAGCGCGAGCTGAGCGGGCTCGAGCAGGAAATGGCCGGCGGCGCCCACGACGAGGCGACGCTCGACCGATACGCCCGGGCCCAGGCACGACTCGAGCATGCCGGGGGGTACAACTGGCGCGAGCGGGCGCTGATGACCCTGCACGGCCTGGGCTTTCGCGACGAAACCGATCTCGACCGCCAGCTGGACACCTTCTCCGGGGGCGAGCTGACGCGGGCGTCGCTGGGGCGCGCGCTCGCCGGAGATCCGGATCTGCTGCTGCTCGACGAGCCCACCAACCACCTGGACATCGCCTCGCTGGAGTGGCTCGAGCAGCATCTGGTCAGCCTCGACGCCGCAATCATCCTGGTCGCCCACGACCGCTGGTTCCTGGAGGCGGTGGGGACTTCGGTGCTCGAGCTCGAGGCCGGCAAGGGCAGGTTCTTCGACGGTCCCTGGCACGCCTGGAGGCGCGAGAAGGCGGCGCGCGAGCTGAGCCTCGGCCGGGCGATCGAACGCCAACAGGCCGAGATTGAGCGCCTGGAGCGGTTCGTGACCCGGTTTCGCGCGGGAACCAGGGCCCGCCAGGCGCAGTCGCGCGTCAAGCGGCTGGAGAAGATCGAGCGGGTGTCGCGCGACCCCGCCGACGGTGCCGCGCTCGAGTTCGCGTTCAAGCCGCCCGAGCGCAGCGGCCGAGTGGTGTTCGAGCTCGAAGACGCGTCGATCTCGGCCGGCGACAAGCAGCTGCTGGAAGACGCCGAGATGTGGCTCGAGCGCGGCGAGCATGTCTCGATCGTGGGCGCCAACGGGGCCGGCAAGACGACGCTGATCGAGACGCTGTCGGGCCGTCGCGAGCTGAGCCGGGGGAAGGTCCGGACCGGCCACAACGTCAAGATCGGCTACCTGTCCCAGCATGCCGAGGAGCTGGCGCAGCTCTGGGGCCGCCCGCTTCGCGTCCAGCTCCGCGAAAGGCTGGGCGGCCCCAGAGTCATCCTGCTGCGCGAACCGTGCTCGAGGCAACCCAACGGGCCACGGGCCTGACGCCGGGCAAGGCACGCGCGCTGCTGGGCGGGTTTCTGTTCTCGGGCGAGGAGGCCGAAAAGCCGCTCGAGGCGCTCTCGGGCGGTGAGCGGCGGCGGTTGTCGCTGGCGATCCTGGTCCACTCGGGGGCCAACGTCCTGATCCTCGACGAGCCCACCAACCACCTCGATCTCGAGAGTCGCGAGGCGCTCGAGGAGGCGCTCAAGGCCTTTACGGGCTCCCTGCTGCTCGTGACCCACGATCGCGCGTTGCTGGACGCGATCGGCACGCGGACGATCGCGCTCGAAGGCGGGACGCTGCGCAGCTATGTCGGTGGCTGGGCGGAGTACCTGCGGGTGCGCGAGCAGCGGGCATCAGGCCCGGTCACGCGTTCGTCGGGGGGCCGCGGCATGCGGCGCGCCGGTTCGTCGCGCGCCGGCAAGCCACGGCCGAAGGCAAAGCGCAACCCCCCGGCGCGCCCGGCCGCCGACGGCCAGCAGCGGCTCGAGCAGCAGATCGAGGCCGCCGAGGCGGCGCTGCGGGCGCTCGAGGACGAGCTCTCAGACCCGGCGGCGTGGTCGAGTCCCGAGGCGAGCGCCCGCTCCAGTTCGCGCCACGAACAGGCAAGACGCACCGTCGCCAAGCTCTATGAGCGCTGGGAGGCGGTCGCCGGATAAGTCGACGAACGTTTACCGGCTATATGCCGGTCTACGTTCCGAGAGTTGGCTGGGCGGCCAGGCGGCCATCTTCGCGACCCCAGCGCGCGATCGTCGCGCGCAGCCCGGGAACGGCAGCGACCGCGATCGGCGTTGGCAGCCACACGGCGACCATGCGGTAGGCCAGCACTGCTGGCAGCGCGATCATCGCCGGGACGCCGAACGCGATCAGCACGCCCGCGATCCCGCCGCTGACCGAGCCCGGGATCGGCAGCGTGGTCGCCGCCTGGCCGACGAAGTAGGCGATCACCACGACCGGCACCGCGGGCGAAGCGCCGAAGGCGTGCAGCATCGCCCACAGCACGGCGGCGTCGAACAGCCAGTAGGCGGCCGCGCCGGCCAGCCGAGGGTCGCCCGACCTCACGAGCCTGCAAGCTTCGCGGACTGCTTCGCCCACGGCCCCCGCGGCCCTGACAAGCCGTGCGCGAACTGCCGTGCCGTCTGCGGCGGCGGGCCGGATAAAGGCAAGCAACAGCGCGAGCGCGATCGCGACGACGGCGGCGGAGGCGGCTATCGCGCTCACGACGACCGGCCCGTGACCGCCCGCGAGGCCGAACGTCAGTGCGGCGCCGGCGAACACGATCGAGCCCAGGAACACCGAGTAGAGCAACACCAGGAACACGAGCAGCGTCCGTGCGGCGACCAACGATCTGAGGCCGGCGCGCCGCAGGGTCCACAGCGCCAGGGCCGCTCCGCCCGCCCCGGCCGTCGGCAGCAGGCGCGTCGCTGCTGCTCCGGCAAGCGTGATCTGCGCGCTCACGCGGGCGTTGACTCGCGGCGTCGCGCGGCCCGCCACCAGCGACAGCAACACGACATAGCCGGTCAGCGAGATGCACTCGAACACCGCGCCGGCCGCGGCCCAGCCGCCGTCGAGACCGACGATTCGCTTCATCGCCGCAGTGACCGTGTGGACCTGACCACCGACCAGGAACACCGCCGCCACGGCCGCCGCAGCGAACAGCGCCGGGAGTGCGAGCCGACGCGCGACCGAACGGAGATCGAACGTCGGGAGTGTGAATTCGGGGATTGTCTGGTCCTGGGCGAGCATGATTGAGCTGTAGCTAGTTGTACGACCCGCGAGCGCGTCTGGATGTGACATTGCTCCGGTTCTCACCCCTTAAGACACGGCTGGCGGCCCGCAATCATCGGAACGACCGTTCGGGACATCGCGCTGCAGCGCGGCGTACTCTTAGGAGACAGATGACGATCAACCCGAACGTCCGCAACATCGCGATCGTGCTCGCGCTGGCCGCGCTGGTCGCGTTCGTGCCCGGCGCCGGCACCGGCGCGGGCGTGCTGATCGGCGTCATCTCGCTGGCCTTTCTGGCAGCGGTCGCGTGGGTGGGGGCAATGCTCTACCGCCAGCACCGCTCGACGCTGTACTCGCTCGGCGACGCGCGACGCGCGGCGCTCTACGGGGCACTCGTCGTGCTCGCGGTCACGCTGACGGCGACCCCGCGGCTGTGGGGCTCGGCCGGCGGCTCGGTGGCCTGGCTGGTACTCGTGGGCATCGGCCTGTATGTGAGCTGCGCCCTGCTCTGGTCAGCGCGCAAGTATTGACCCGCGCCTCGTCTGCGGCACGAGACTCCGCTCGCGGGGCGAACAGCGCCGCGCTCCGGGCGGCACCCGAGCGCGCGCTGCGGAGGGCACCGGCGCGTACACTGCCCGCGGCCGTGACCAAGGGGACGCGAGAGGCGATCGCAGATTGGCTGATGCTGCTCGGCGCGCCGATCCTGTTTTTGTCGCTGTTTCTGGCCTGGAGTCATCAGTTCTCGCCCGCGTTCCTGGCCCAGTACGGCCACACGCCGGCGCTGCAGGGCATCCCCCGCGACCCCACCGCGTGGCAGGTGTACTCGATCGTCGACGTGCTGCTCGCCGTGCTCGCCGTTTGCCTACTGGCGGCGGCGCTGCGCGGCTCGCGCAACTGGCGGATCGCGGTCCTGCTCGGGCTCCTGGTGGCGATCGCATTCATTATCCACGCGCTGGGGAGCCCGCCGACGCGCGGGGCCAACCTGTTCGACCCGAGCCTGCGGCCGCCCGCCTACACGCCCGATCATCCGACCTCGGGCGCCGGGGAAGCGGTGGCGCTGGTGGGCTTGGGGCTCGGTCTCGGAGGGGTGCTGCTGTCGTTCACCGCCGACTGAGCCGAACTCTTAGAACGCTTTGGTCCACTACGGACTAAAGCGTTCTGAAACCCGCCTCTATCCTCGAACCCCGATGTCGATCTTTCCCGCTGACAGGCGCCGCGAGCTCCCAGACGAGCCGGGCGTTTACCTGTTTCGCGATCAGCGCGGCAAGGTTGTGTACGTCGGTAAGGCGAAGTCGATCAAGAAGCGGGTCGCGTCGCACTTCTCCAACCCCAGCACGCGTGCGGGCCGGGAGATCCTGGCGATGATCGATCAGATCGAGGCGCTGGTCGTCCAGACCGAGGCCGAGGCGCTGCTCGTGGAGCAGAACTTCATCAAGCAGTACAAGCCGCGACTCAACATCCGCCTGCGCGACGACAAGTCCTATCCGTACATCGCGATCTCGCACGACGAGGACTTCCCGCGGGTGTACTTCACCCGCGAGCGCCACCGGCGCGACCGCGCCTACTTCGGACCCTACAGCAACGCCAAGCGGGTCCGCTCGACGCTCGAGGTGCTCGGCAAGGTGTTCATGTTCCGCTCCTGCGAGGGGCCCGAACCGGGCCGGCGCAGCGGCTCTCCCTGCCTGGACTACTACATCAAGCGCTGCGAGGCGCCGTGCGTGGGGTACGTCGACCGCGAGCAGTACCGTCGCTCGATCGACGGCGTGATCGACTTCCTGTCGGGCCGCTACAAGGAGATCGAGCGCGCACTCGAGCAGGAGATGCGGGCCGCCGCCGCCGAGCAGCGCTTCGAGGACGCGGCGCGCGAGCGCAATCGGCTGCGCGCGATCCGCTCGCTGCTCGAGCGCCAGCGAGTGGCCCACGAGGGCGCCGGCTCGCTGGACGCGATCGCGGTCGCGGTCTCCGATGGCGAGGCCAACGCGCAGGTGTTCCAGGTCCGCGACGGCGTCCTGTCCGACCGCCAGAGCTTCTACCTCGACAACGCCGCCGGCGCTGGCATCGCCGAGGTGGCGGAGGCGTTCATCCTCCAGTACTACGCCAGTGCGATGTCCGTGCCGCCGCTGCTGGTCGTCCAACGCGAGCTCGGCCATGCACCCGTGCTGGCGGAGGCTCTGAGTGCGCGCCGGGGCGGGACGGTGGAGATCCGGGCCGCCGAGCGTGGCGACAAGCGGCGCATCCTGGAGCTCGCCGAGCGCAACGCGCAGCTCGCGATCGACCAGGAGAAACTGCGTTCAGAGCGCCGGCGCCAGCAGCGGGTCGAGGCGCTCGACGGGCTCCAGCAGGCGCTGGGGCTGGACACGATCCCGCTGCGAATCGAGTGCTTTGACATCTCGACGCTGATGGGCACCAATACAGTCGCCTCGATGGTGGTGTTCGAAGGCGGGGCCCCGAAGAAGTCCGATTACCGCCGCTTCAGGGTGTTTACCGTGGCCGGGAACGGCGGCGACACCAAGCCGGACGACTTCGCCGCGATGGAGGAGATCCTCTCGCGTCGGATGGCCCGCTGGGAGCAGCAGCGCGACGTCTCCCCGCACGACAAGGACTATGACCCGAGCTTCGCGGCGTTGCCCAACGTGGTGGTGATCGACGGCGGCAAGGGGCAGCTGTCGGCGGGGCTGCGGGCGCTGCAGGGATTTCGCGAGCGGGGGGTGCTGGTGGTCTCGCTGGCAAAGCGGATCGAGGAGGTTTTCATTCCCGGTCGCCCGGCGCCGCTGGCGCTGGCGCACGACACCCCGGAGCTGCAACTGCTCCAGCGCGTCCGAGACGAGGCGCACCGGTTCGCGATCACCCACCACCGGATCCGGCGAGACCGGGCGATGACCGCCTCGGTGCTCGACGACCTGCCGGGCGTGGGCCCGGCGCGCAAGCGGGCGCTGCTGGCCCACTTCGGATCGCCGGATGCGATTTTGGGCGCGTCTCGCGAGGAGCTCGAGTCGGTGCCGGGGCTCCCGGGCAAGCTCGCGCGGGAGATGTACCGCGAGCTGCACAAGACCGGGGTCTGAGGCGCGCTCAGCAGCCGGTGGGGCGCAACCCGACCCGCCCTTAGCCACCCCCGGGGGGAACGCCGCCCCCAGCGCTCGGCGGCGGGGTGCCGGCGACGGTCAGCAGCGCCGCGCTGCCCGGCGGCAGGGCCACGGTATAGGTCTGACCCACGGGAGCAACCGGAGTGCTGCTCGGCGGCCCGGGGAGCACCCCGGTGGCGGTCTCGTCGCCGAACGACTGGCCACCGATCGTCACCTCGGAGGTGGCGCTGACGCTCGGAGCCGAGAGCATCTCCAGCGCCCCCGGGCCGGAGGCGCCGGCGACCTGGAGCTGCACGTCGTGCTCGGCGCTGGGGTCCTTGTTGATCAACGTCGCGCGGATCGTCCCGTCGGTGCCCTGCGTCGCCCAGATCTTGACCGGCCCGCTCGGCGCGCTGACGTTCAGCAGGCGAGCGCCGGGCGGGAACGCCTGCGAGAACATCAGCAGCCCGTAGTACTCGGGATGGACGAAGGCCTGCCAGGCCCCGCTCAGGGAGTGCGAGACCGTGAACAGCTCGTAATGGGAGCCGGGCAGCATGTGGAAGTTGACCCCGTCGACGCCCACGCTGGCCAGGTTGAACAGCGCATCCAGCGCCCACAGCGCCGAGGCGAAGGTGTCAGAGACCCCTTTGGCCCCCTGGCACGAGGCCGAGTTGAACTCGGTCAGCCGGAACGGCAGACGGTGCGCGTGGGCGATTGACACGAACCGCGCCAGCCCGCGCGCGAGCCCGGCGGAGGATCCGTCGGCCAGCAGGTTGGGAATCGAGGGGAAGCCCGACGCGTTGGGGTCAGTGATGCAAGCGCGCAGCGCGTAGTGGTGGTAGGTCACAAGCTTCAGGCTGCGGCGTTGCGCCGAGATCAATTTGCCGAGCTTGCCCATCCACGAGGGTCCCGACGTCGCCGGGCCGGCCAGCGGCACGTTGGGCAGCGCTCGCCGCCAGCGCGAGAACTCCTGTATGTAGTTGTTCGGGCCGTAGTGGTGCGTGCGCGACCAGTGCAAGTGGCCACGGCGGTCCCGGTACCACGGGAACACGCGGTACAGGTCAGGCTCGTTGCCGATCTCGAACGCCTGGATGTACCGGCGGCCGATTCCCTGCAGCAGCGCCCGTCCCTCGGCGGCGGCGATCGCCGGTCGGCCGGCTTCGAGATTGATGCCCAGGATCATGCGGGCTTGGAGGTCAGCAGCCAGTGCCTGGGTGGTCCGCAGCCACCCGTCGGTGAGGCGGTAGCTGATCCCGGCCGGCACGATCATGCCCCTGATCGGCCACCAGGTCGCGTCGGTGCTGTCACCGCCGATCCGGATCACCGGCGATTGGCCGGGCGCAAGCCCTTTGAGCAGCGCGACCAGCACCGGATCGACCGTCAGGGGATCACGGCCGGTGTACTGGTGGAGCGCTCGGTACTCAAACGACACACCGACGAATCCTGGAGGCATAGCCTGCCCCTTCGGCGTGGCCGACACGCTCGCAGAGAGCAAATCGGCCGCCCGAGCCCGCGGTGCGGCATGCGCGGCCGCGGAGCCCAGCGACGCGAGTGCGAGCGCCGCCACGATCACGATGCAAACGCCGCGGCGAAGCACAGCGCCGCATGGTGGCATACCGGCGGACACGAGCGAGCCACCCCCGTCCGCGACTGGCATCAGACTTCGAAGACAAATGGAAGCCCCAGCCCTCACTGACCTGGTCGTGATCACGGGCTATTCGGGCGCAGGCAAGTCCACCGCGATGGCGGCCTTCGAGGACGAGGGCTACTTCTGCGTCGACAACCTCCCTTCGGAGATGATCCGCTCGCTGGTCGAGTTGTTCATGCATGCCGGCTCCAAAGTCGCCCACGCCGCGGTGGTCTCCGATGTCCGGGGCGGGAGCTACTTCGAGGGGCTGTCAGAGGTCCTCGAGTACCTGGGCCGGATCGGGCTGCGCCACCGGGTGCTGTTCCTGGAGGCCGACGAACAGACGCTGTTGACGCGCTACAAGGAGACCCGTCGCCGCCATCCCCTGGCGCCGCGCGGCAGCGTCGCCGAGGGAATCGCCCGCGAGCACGAGCTGCTGGCCCCGCTTCGCGCCCGCGCCGACGTGGTGATCGACACCGGCGGTCTGACCGCCGCGATGCTGCGGCGCAAGCTGGCCGACGAGCTGCTTCCGACGCGCACCCCGGGACGATTGGCGGTCACCTTTGAGAGCTTCGGCTTCAAGTACGGTCCCAGCCGCGACGCCGATGTCATGTTCGACGTCCGCTTTCTTCCCAATCCGCACTACGAGCCGGAGCTGCGGCCGTTGACCGGCAGCGATCCGAGCGTGGTGGAGTTCATCAACTCCGAGGGGGAGTTGGACCGGTTCTATGAACGCCTGCACCCGATGCTCGACTATCTGCTGCCGCAGTACCTGGCCGAAGGCAAGGCGCATCTGGTGCTGGCGATCGGCTGTACCGGCGGTCGCCATCGCTCGGTGGCGATCGCCGAGCACCTCGCCGAACGCTACGGAGACTCGCCCGGCTACCTGGTCGAGGTGCTGCACCGTGACGTCACCAGGCCGGCATGATCGACCACATCGGGTTCGAGGTCGGTGACCTGCGGCTCAGCACCCGGTTCTATGACGCGGTCTTCTTCGCGCTCGGCGCGCGGCGGATGCACGAAGCCGAGCACGCCGTGGCCTACGGGATCAACGGACCGCTGATCTGGTTCGTGGTGCGCGGGCGCCTGCCGGGCCCTGGTTACGGGCACCTTGCGCTGCAGGCGAGCGGCAAGGCGGCGGTCGACGCGGCGTACGGTGCCGGGCTCGCCCACGGCGGTCGCGACGACGGGCCGCCGGGTCAGCGGCCCCAATACGGGCGGCGCTACTACGCCGCCTACCTGCGTGATCCCGATGGGCTGCGGGTAGAGGTGGTGTCGAGAAGGTAGAGCGCTGACGGGTTTTAGACGTGGTTAGGTAGCCTGTCGCGGGCCGGGCCGGTGCCCGGCGTCCCACATCGATGGCGTCGGCAATAGCCACTGGAGGTAGCGCGCATGGCGGTACGGGTCGGGATCAACGGCTTCGGACGAATCGGCCGAAACGTGTTCCGCGCCGCCTACGAGCAGGGCGCCGACATCGAGTGGCTGGCGGTCAACGATCTCGTCGACCCCAGGACGATCGCCCACCTGCTCAAGTACGACTCCAACTACGGACCCTTTCCGGGCGAGGTGCACGCCACGGATTCTGGATTCTCGGTCGACGGCAACGAGATCCGGGTGCTCGCCGAGCGCGACCCGGCGGCGCTCCCATGGGGCGATCTCGGCGCCGAGGTGGTGATCGAGTCCACCGGCCTGTTCACCGACCGCGAGAATGCCGCCAAGCACATCGACGCGGGCGCGAAGAAGGTGGTGATCTCCGCCCCGGCGACCAATCCCGACGTGACCGTCGCGCTCGGCGTCAACTTCGACGAGGTCTACGACCGCGACGCCCACGACGTGATCTCAAACGCCTCGTGCACGACCAACTGCCTGGCCCCGGTGGCCAAGGTGCTCAACGACGCGGTCGGCATCCGGCACGGACTGATGACCACGATCCACGCCTACACGGCCGATCAGCGCCTGCAGGACATGCCCCACCGCGACCTGCGCCGTGCCCGCGCCGCGGCGGTCAACCTGATCCCCGCCTCGACCGGCGCCGCGAAGGCGATCGGGTTCGTGATCCCCGAACTGCAGGGCAAGCTGCACGGGTTCGCTGTGCGGGCGCCGGTTCCGACTGGCAGCGTCGTCGACCTGACCGTCGAGTGCGACCGCGAGACCAGCGTCGAGGAGGTCAACGGCGCCCTGAAGGCCGCGGCGCAGAGCGGACCGCTGGCGGGTGTGATGGTCTACACCGAGGACCCGATCGTGTCCTGCGACATCATCAAGAACCCGGCCTCGTCAATCGTCGACTCACAGCTGACCGCGGTCATGGACGGGACGATGGTCAAGGTGATCGCCTGGTACGACAACGAGTGGGGGTATTCCAACCGGGTCTCGGACCTCGTCCAGCGGCTGCTGTGAAGACCATTGAGGACCTCGGCGAGCTACGAGGCAAGAGGGCGCTCGTGCGTGTGGATTTCAACGTGCCGCTCGAGGATGGCCGAGTCACCGACGACACCCGGATCCGGGCCGCGCTACCGACGATCGAGGCGCTGCGCAAGCGCGGCGCGGCGGTCATCCTGGTCTCCCATCTGGGACGGCCAAAGGGCGTCGACCCCAAGCTGTCGCTGGCCCCGGTGCGCGAGCGGCTGTCAGAGCTGCTGGGCGCCGACGTAAAGCTCGCGCTCGCCGGCGTGGGTCCCGACGTCGCGGCCCTGGCGCAGCAGCTGCAATCGGAGCGACGTGCTGCTGCTCGAGAACATCCGCTTCGAGGCGGGGGAGACCAAGAACGATCCCCAGCTGGCGCAGGCGCTGGCCGATCTGGCGGACGTATACGTGGATGACGCCTTCGGGTCAGCGCACCGGGCCCATGCTTCGACCGAAGGGGCGCCGCGCCTGATGCCAGACCGCGCCGCCGGTCTGCTCCTACAACGCGAAGTGGAGGTGCTCTCCGGGTTGCTGGAGAATCCGTCGCGACCGCTCGTCGCCGTCCTCGGTGGCGCCAAGGTGAGTGACAAGATCGGCGTGATCGAGTCCTTTCAGCGCACCGCCGACACGATTCTGATCGGGGGCGCGATGTGCTTTCCGTTTCTCGCTGCCCAGGGTCACGCGGTGGGTGATTCGCTGTGCGCGCCCGAGGACGTGGAGCTGGCGCGCCAGGCGATCGCCGGCTCCCAGGAGGCACGGGCTTCGATCGCGCTGCCCAGCGACCTGGTGGCGGCCGATCACTTCGGCGACGACGCGACTCCCTGCCCGCTCGACGGCGTGGACGTCCCCGACGGTCTGGTGGGCCTCGACATCGGCCCGCGCACCGCCGATGCCTACGCGCAGATCATCCTCACGGCGGGCACCGTGTTCTGGAACGGCCCGATGGGCGCCTTCGAGCTTGAGCCTTTCAGTGCCGGGACGCGCAAGGTCGCACACGCGGTGGCGGTCGCGCCCGGCGTGACGATCGTCGGCGGCGGCGACTCGGCGGCTGCGCTGACCCGCTTCGGTCTCGCCGACGAGGTCACCCATCTTTCGACTGGCGGCGGCGCGGCCCTGGAGCTGATCGAGGGCCGCACGCTCCCCGGCGTCGAGATCCTCAGATGAACTCGCACCGCACGCCGCTGATCGCCGGCAACTGGAAGATGCACAAGACCGTCGGGGAGGCCGAGGAGCTGATCGCGGCGCTGCTGCCGCGGGTGTCGGCGGTGCAGCGGACCGAGGTTGCGATCTGCCCGCCGTTCACCGCGCTGCAGGCGATGGTCGACTCGACCCGGGGCTCGCGCGTCGCGGTCTATGCGCAGAACATGCATCAGGCTCCCGACGGCGCGTTCACCGGCGAGGTGTCGGCGCCGATGCTGTCCGAAGTGGGGGTCAGTGGCGTCGTGCTCGGCCACTCAGAGCGCCGGGAGCTGTTCGCCGAGAGCGATCGGGCGCTGGCGCTCAAGGTTCCGGCGGCGCTCGAGGCCGGTCTGCTCCCGGTGCTGTGCGTCGGCGAGACCGAGGACGAGCGCGAGCGAGGCGACACCGAGCGCAAGCTCCGTCATCAGGTCCAGGAGGATCTCGCTCGGCTCGAGCCCGAGCAGGTGGGTGAGGTGGTGATCGCCTACGAGCCGATCTGGGCGATCGGTACCGGCCGGGTGGCTACTCCCGAGCAGGCGCAGGAAGCGATCGCCTTCGTCCGCGCGCTGGTCGGCGATCGCTGTCCCGAGCAGGCCCTGCGCACGCGGATCCTGTATGGCGGCAGCGTCAAGCCCGACAACGCCGCAGAGCTGCTGGCGCTGCCCGACGTCGACGGCGCGCTCGTGGGCGGCGCGAGCCTGGACGCCGAGTCGTTTGCGGCAATCGTCGCCGCGGCGGAATAGGTGACAGTGGAGTCGGGGCCGAGCTCGCTGCCCGCGGCCCGCGCGGCTCTGATCGTGCTGGACGGGTGGGGCCTGGCGGAACCCGGCCCCGGCAACGCAATAGCCACCGCGCACACGCCAGTGTTCGACGAGCTGTGGGATCGCTATCCCACCACCATGCTGACCGCCTGCGGTCGCGCCGTGGGGCTGCCCGAGGGCCAGATGGGCAACTCGGAAGTGGGCCATCTGAACCTCGGCGCCGGCAGCGTCGTGATGCAGGACCTGACCCGGATCGACCTGGCCGTGCAGAACGGCGAGCTGGCCGGCAACGAGGTGCTGCGCCACGCACTGACGGGATCCGAGCGTGTCCACCTGATCGGATTGGTGTCCGACGGCGGCGTGCACTCGAGCCTCGGTCACCTCGAAGCCTTGATTGACCTGGCCGCAGAGCTCGAGGTGCCCGATCTGGTCGTGCACGCCTTCACCGACGGGCGCGACACGCTGCCCACATCAGGTGCCGACTGCCTGGAGCGCGTCGAGCAGGCGGATGGCTGCGGCCGGGATCGGGCGGGTTGGCGCGGTCGTCGGGCGCTACTTCGCGATGGACCGCGACCGTCGCTGGGGCCGGGTCCAGAAGGCCTACGACCTGCTCGTGCACGGCCGCGCCGCGCACGAGGCAAAGACCGCCGCCGAGGGCATCCGCGCCGCCTACGAACGCGACGAGACCGACGAGTTCATAACGCCGATCCGCGTCGGTGAGGAGGCCCGGATCCGCTCCGGCGACTCGGTGCTCGCCTTCAACTTCCGGCCCGACCGGATGCGCGAGATCACCCGCGCGCTCGCCGAGCCGGGGTTCAACCGGGTTGATCGCGGCGGCGCCGAGCCCGTGCGGAGCTACACGACCATGACCGAGTTCGAGGAGGATTGGCCATACCCGATCGCGTTCCCGCCCGAGCGCCCCCGGACCACGCTGGCGGGGGTGATCGCCGCCCGCGGCGAGCGACAGCTGCACGTCGCCGAAACCGAGAAGTATCCGCACGTGACGTACTTCTTCAACGGCGGTGAGGAGGCGGCATACGAGGGCGAACGGCGCGAGCTGGTCCCGTCGCCGCGCGATGTTCCGACGTACGACTTCAAGCCGGCGATGAGCGCGGCCGAGGCCTCCGAGGCGTTCGTGCGCGAGTGGCAGGCAGAGCCGCCGAAGTTCGGGATCATCAACTTCGCCAACGCCGACATGGTCGGGCACACCGGGGTGATCGAGGCCGCGATCGAGGCGGTGGAGAGCGTCGATCGGTGCCTGCAACCGGTCGTCAACGCCGTGCACGCCTCAGGCGGAGCGTGCCTGATCACCGCCGACCACGGCAACGCCGACCATATGCTCGAGCCCGACGGAAGCCCGAACACCGCTCACTCGCTCAACCCGGTGCCGGTGATCGTCACCGTGTCCGGGCTCACCCTGCGGTCGAGCGGGGTGCTCGCGGACGTCGCGCCGACCCTGCTGGCGATGCTGGGGATGCAGCCGCCCAAGCAGATGACCGGGCGCTCGTTGATCGAGACCTGACCGGTGTTTCTCGGGCCGCGCTAGGCGCTCTGCCGACGCCCGTGCGGGCGCGCATCTCCGCGCCCGCAGCAAGAATAAAACTTGACATTGCTAGACTGAGATTTCATACTACGCCTAGCACAAAGTCGCATATCTTCTAAGGAGCAACCTATGGCACTTATCCGCTGGGAGCCGGCACGCGAACTGGGCACGATCCAGAGCGAGATGAACCGGCTCTTCAACACTTTCTTCGACGCCCCGACGACCGCCGGCAGCGGCGCCGCACTCCGGCGCTGGATTCCGGCCATGGACCTGGTCGAGACCGACGGCGAGTTCGTCCTGCGGGCTGACCTGCCCGGACTGTCCGAGGGCGACGTCAACATCGAGCTCGAGGACAACGTGCTGACCGTCTCCGGTGAGCGCAAGTCCGAGCACGAGGAGCGCAACGAGGGCTATTACCGCGTCGAGCGGAGCTTCGGCTCGTTCCGCCGGACGCTGACCCTCCCCGAAGGGAGTCGACCCCGAGGCCGTCAAGGCGACGTTCGACCGCGGCGTGCTCGAGGTCCGGGTGCCCAAGCCCGAGGAGCGCAAGCCGCGCAAGGTCGAGATCAGCGTCGGCTCTGAGCCCAAGACGATCGAGGCCTCGCAGCCCAGCGAGGAGAAGGCTGGGCAGGCGGCGTAACGCCGGCCTCTTGCCGTCGGGACCCCTAGCGCAGGATCCCGGTGTGGCCCAGTGAATAGCGTCCCGGTTGGGGCCACACGCACAGACCGTGTGGCCCCACACCTACGGGGATCGCCGCCCGCAACCGGCCCGTTCGGGTGTCGATCGCGTACACCACGGCGTCGTAGCGGCCGCTGAGCCACAAGGTGCGCCCATCCGCCGAGACGCCGCCCATGTCGGGGCTGGCCGGAAGCGGAAGCTGCCAGGTCCTGATCACGCGACGCGTCTTGAAGCTGACCACCGAGATCGATCCGGCGGCGCGGTTGGAGACGTACATCACGCGGGCGTTGCGGCTCGGATAGAGCCCGTGGGCCCCGGCTCCGGTGCGGAGGAAGCCGATCACGCGAAATCGCCGGGGGTCGATCTCCCACAGTCCCCCGTTCTCCTGATCGGCCGTATACAGCGTGAGCCCGTCTGGTGACAGCTTGACGTCCTGGGGACTTGCGCTGCCGCCGTTGAGCACCAGGGTGCGGATCACGCGCTGGGTACGCAGGTCAACTTCGATCATCCGGCCGTCGAACTCGCAGCTCGCGAACGCGTAGCGCCCGTCGGCTGAGAAGTCCATGTGGTCGACCCCGTAGCACATCGACACCGACAGCGAGTGCACCAGGCGCATGGTGCGGGGGTTGCGGAAATCGAGCCGCTGCAGACGCTCGGCGACGACGATCGCATAGCGGCCGTCGGGCGTGAAGTACAGGTTGTAGGGGTCCTCGACCGGGATCGGTCGGCCGGGGAGCCCGGTGCGCGGATCGATCGGCGTGAGGCTGTTGCCGACATCGTTGTCCACGTAGAGCGTCTTGAGGTCGTAGGCCGGGGTGACGTGCTGGGGCAACAGGCCGGTGGGGAACTGCCTGACCACCTTCAGCGTGCGCTGGCTGATCTCATACACGGTGTTGCTCATGCTGTTGGGGACGTACACGAGCGCCGGATCGCCCCGCACCGCGGGGCTGAGATCGCCTGCCGCGTCGGCGCTGTAGATGTTCCGCGTTGAGGGCGTGTCCCTCGTCGGCGGGGTCAGGAGCGAGGTTGTGGTCGTCGTGCTCGAGGCGCTTGCCGTCGTGCTCGAGGCGCTTGCTGTCGCGCTTTGATCGCGCCCCGAGCCGCACGCTCCGAGTAGGAGCGCGCAAATGATCGCCGCACTCGCTGCGTAGCGGCCTGATGCGCTCGCTCGCGGGCAGCGTGCAGTCAGGGCGCGCCAGTGCACGGGCAGGAGGCTGCCCCGAACCGCTACGAGGCATCTAAGCGCCGGATGAGAATCTCCACACGAGCGATTCTCGGGGGACGGTCCGACCAGCTCGTTGGCTACGCTCGCGCGCATCCGTTCGCCGTCTGCACCCGCCGCCAGCGCGCCGAGGCGCCTCGCGGCCGTCGCCACGCTCCTGGCCACACTGCTGACGGTGGGTGGCTGCGGGGCGGGTGATACGAGCACCAGCGCCGCCGGTACAACGTCACACCGCAAGCATGACGCGCGTACGGGCCCCAGCCTCGCGGCACGCACACGGCCGGTGAGGCTCTCCTACCGTCCCCTGTTCTCACTGCCGACACCCGTGCGCGATCCGGCAAGCGCGACGATCGGGCCCGCGCGCTTTGTGCTGATCGGTGGACTTGACGCAAGCGACGCCTCAACTGCCGGGATCGAGGTCGCGAGCCTGCAGGGCGCCGAGCACAGCTTTCAGTTGCCCGTTGCCCAACACGATGCTCAGGCCGCCACCCTGGGTCGACAGGTGTACGTATTCGGGGGCGGATCGTTCTCGGAGCTGAACCACATCCTCAGCTTCGACCCCTCGACCGGCGCCGTCCGTGGCGTCGGCGTGTTGCCGCGGGCCCAGTCCGACGTCGCGGTCGCCCAGCTGGGCGGGACCGCCTACGTGGTCGGCGGCTACGACGGGACGAACTGGCTCGACACGATCCTCGCCTGGCGCCCGGGCTCCGCGGTGCGGGTGGCCGGACGGCTTCCCGTGGGGCTGCGCTACTCGGCGGTCGCCGCTGCCGACGGACGGCTGCTGATCATCGGCGGCTCCACGCCGAGCCAGGCCAGCGACGGGATCTACAGCTTCGATCCCGCGACCGGGTCGGTACGCAGGATCGGCCGCCTCCCTCGCCCGATCACCCATGGCAGCGCCGCGACGCTGGGGTCGAGTGTGTATCTGGTGGGGGGCCGCGGCGACCTGCTCGACGCCCAGACCGCGACCGTGTGGGCAATCAACCCCCGGTCGGGGGCTGTCAGCGTCGCCGGACGGCTGCCGCGGGCGTTGTCAGACGCCGGCGTCGTCACGGTCGGCGCCGCGATCGTCGTCGCCGGTGGCCTCGATCCGGCCGGCGGGACGGTGTCAACGGTCGGGAGGCTCGCTCCCGCCGGGGCCGGGTGAGCGCGTCAGCGCGACCGCTGTTGCAGCGCGAGGATGTAGTCGGTGACGGTCGTGAGTTGAGCCCGAGTGAGCGGACGGCGAACCGGCATCTCGCGCGCGAACTGGAGCAGGATCGAGCGGCTCACGTGGAGCCCCAGCAGATCTCCGCCCTGATGCATGGGCGAGTTGACCCCGGACAACGTGTGGCACGCGCCGCAGGCGCTGGCGAACAGCGCCTGCCCGTCAGGCTGCCGGCGAGCGTGGCCGCCTCCGCATGCCGCCGTCGCGCACCCGAGCACGACGGCGACAAGTAGGCTGCACCACCGCATCGGCGAAGGCTATGACAACCCTGCGCGGGTAGGGTCAGGCCTCGTGTTCACCATCGCCTCCCGAGCCACCGACTGCGGCGCTCGCCGGGGCACGCTGCACCTCGCGCAGGGTGACGTGGCGACGCCAGCGTTCGTGCCGCTGGCGACCCGCGGCGCGGTCAAGACACTCGAGCCGCGCGACCTCGTAGCGCTCGGATACGAGATGGTGCTGGGCAACACCTTTCACCTGTTCCTCTCCCCGGGACCCGAGCTGGTGGCCGAGCTCGGAGGACTGAACCGGTTCATGGGCTGGCAGCGCCCGATCATCACCGACTCGGGCGGATTCCAGGTCTTCTCCATGGGCCACGGCAGCGTCGCCGACGAGATCAAGGGCCGCCGTAACCAGCCCGGTGCCCCGGGTGGGGATCCCAGCACCGGCTCGATCCTCGCCATCGACGAGCGGGGTGTGCGGTTTCGCTCCTACCTCGACGGTGGCGAGCGCTTCCTGGGGCCCGAGACCTCGATGTCCGTGCAGGCCGCGCTCGGCTCCGACATCGCGCTCGTGCTCGACGAGTGCACGCCGTTTCACGTTACGCGCGACTACACCGCTCGCTCGATGGAGCGCACGCACCGCTGGCTGCAGCGCTGTCTGGATTGGCATCAGCGCGAAGGGCCTACCCAGCAGGCCGTGTACGGCATCGTCCAGGGAGGGGTCGAGCGCGACCTGCGGGCGACCTCGGCCGAGGTTGTCGCCACCAGCGCGTGCGACGGGATCGCGATCGGCGGCTCGCTGGGCCGCGACAAGGACCAGATGTACGAGGTCGTGTCCTGGGCCGTGGGCGACGTGGACCGCCTGGCACCCCGGAAACCCCGGCACCTGCTGGGGATCGGCGAGATCGACGATCTGATCGCCTTTGTCGAGCTCGGAATCGATTCGTTCGACTGCGCGATGCCGACCCGGCTTGGCCGCCACGGCGTCGCGCTCGTGCCTGACCCCGAGGCCCGGTGGCGGCTTGACCTCCTCAAATCGCGCTGGCGTCGATCACCGGAGCCGATCCTCGACGGCTGTCCGTGTCCGGCCTGCAACGCCGGGCATTCCCGCGCCTACCTGAACTACCTGCTGCGCTCGCGCGAGCTCACCGGACCGCGGTTGGTGACGCTTCACAACCTGAGCTTCGTCGCGCGCCTGATGGCCGACCTTCGCGAGGGCATCGCTCGCGGACGTCTGCGCGACGTCGCGGCGGCGTTGCGGGCTGGCGGTGCGCCGGGCTCGATCTCGGTCTAGCGGCGGCGGGCTCGCGACCCTACTTTGTGTACTTGTTGATCAGGTCGCTGACCTGGTTGATCGCCGACTGGGCGTCGTGGGCGATCACCTTCTTGTAATGCACGACGGTGCTCGACGAGCTATCGGCGATCACAACCGCGGCAATCACGATCAAGGCCAGCACCGCGAGCAGCGCCAGCACCCCCATCAAGCGCCTGAAGCCACGTCCGCTGCGCGGGGGCGGCGCCGGGGGAGCGTAGCCCGAGCCGGCCCGCCGGGGCGGGCGCCGGGGTGGAGCCTGTCGAGCGACCCGGGTCTCAGCGGTCCTGGCCCGCTGCCGCGGGGTGACCCTCGTCGCGGCGGTGACGTCCTGCGGCGCATCGCCCATCTGATAAGTGGCGGGGCTGGTGGCGAACTCGGCTGCCTCCGCGCCCGGGGGCGCGATCCCCCGGGCCCCGTCACGGAGCACCTCGGCCAGCTCCAGGGCGTTCTCGGGGCGGGCGCGCGCGTCGATCGCCAGCGACATCGCCACCGCCAGCGCGAGGGAGTGAGGAACGTGGTCGTTGAGATGGTCCAGCGGGGTGGGCGCCTCGCGCTGCTGCTTGAGCGCGAGCTCGGACAGCGAGTTGGCCTCGTATGGGAGCCGGCCGGAGATCAGCTGGTAGGTGACCACCGCCAGCGAATACAGATCGGCACGCGGGCCGGCCTCGTCGCCGCGTGCCTGCTCGGGCGACAGGTACGCCGCGGTGCCGAGCACCGAGCCAACCTGGGTGATGCTCGACTGGTCAGTCGCACGGGCGATCCCGAAGTCGGCCAGCTTGACCACATCGGTGTCGGAGACGAGCAGGTTGCCCGGCTTGACATCGCGGTGCACGACGCCGTTGCGGTGGGCGTAGTCGAGCCCCCGGCAGGCCTGCGTGACGATCTCGATCGTCTCCGCGACGTCGAGGTGGCCCCGGTCGCGTAGCAGCTCGGCGCAGGAGTTACCCGGCACGTGCTCCATGACGATGAAGTGCTGGTGGTGGCCGGCGTCGAAGCCGAAGTCGAACACCTGGACGATGTTGGGATGGACCAGCCGCGCAGCGGCCAGCGCCTCGCGCCGAAAGCGCGAGACAAACGTCGGGTCGTCGGCGAGGTGCTCGGCCAGCAGCTTTATCGCCACGTAGCGCTCGAGCCGGTTGTCGAATGCCAGGTGGACGGTCGACATCCCGCCGACCCCGAGGCGGCCTTCGATCCGGTACCTGCCTGCGATCGTCGTAGTTCCGGTCATTGTCCGTTCTTGCTGGCCCCGCCCGAGCCTCCGTTGTTGTTGGCGCCCCCCGACCCCTGGCCGGTTGTCAATCCTGCCCCTCCGTTTGAGGTAGTACCCGTGGCGGGCGGATTGGTTGCGGTGCCGCTCGACGAGGAGCTGGTGGAGGTCTGGGTGACCGGGACCGTGGTGGTCGAGGTAACCGTGGTTGTCGGCGTCGTGGGGGTCGAAGTCGAGGTGCTGCTCGAGGTGGTAGTTGAAGTCGAAGTGGAGGTGCTGCAGTCGCGCGCGGCGAGCTGGCTGATCGTTTCCGCTCCCTGGCCCAGATTCTGGATCAACGTGGTGTTGACGTTGCGCGGTAGGCCCCCGATCAGATCGCTGAAGCGTTGGGCGGCCGCCGCGGCGGCGCCGCACTGTCCCGAGGCGACCGCCGAGGAGAGCGAGGTCAGCTGCGCGTTGAGGTTGCTGGCCTGATCGCCGGACAGCAGGCCGTTGTTGCCGCCACACGCGACGACGAATGCGGCCGCGAAGCCGAGGCTTGCGGCCAGGAATGCTCGAGCGCCAAGACCCATCCGGCGCCTGACTTTAGAGGCTGCCCTGCTTGCTTGAAGTTAGGCGTCGCCCAGGGGCAAATACTGCAAATGGAGTTGTGATCGGGCGGCTCACTGCCCGTAGAGCAGCCGTTCGGCGAGCGAATCGGGCAATCTCGCGGCCCGGATAGCGGCTCCCGCACCAGCGATGTCGTATTCGGTGCGGCGGTACACGGCCCGCAAATCGTCGAGGTCGAGCTCCAGCCACGCCGCTCGCGGATCGCCGTCGCGAGGCTGGCCGACGCTGCCGGGATTGATCAGCCATTCGCCTTCCGAGAGCTCGAGCTCCTCGTCGGCGCCGCGCACCTCGCCCGTCGCGGCCGACCCCGGAAACCGCGAGAACGAGAGCGCGACGTGCGAATGGCCGATCAGCGCCACCCGCTGTTGCTGGACGTCGAGGCACAGCTCGGCCTGCAACGGCGAGAGGACATACTCCCAGACGGGATCGCGTGGACTGGCGTGATAGAGACCTACCCGCTCCTCCAGGTTGAAGGGCTCGAGCTGATCGAGGTACTCGCGGGTTGGCTGGGTGATCGTCTTTTGGGTCCAGGTGGCGGCCAGGGCCGCGCCGCGCGAGAACTGCTCCAGCGGCAGCGTGCCCCGCACGCCGAGATCGTGGTTTCCCGCGAGGCAGATGGCCGCATGAGCGCGCGCCAGCGTCACGCATGCGTCGGGATCGGCCCCATAGCCGACAAGGTCGCCAAGGCACCAGAGCTCTTCGCAGTCGGAGGACTCGATCTCGTCGAGCACCGCCTCGAATGCCTGCCGGTTGCCGTGGATGTCTGAGACGATCGCGACGCGCATCTCTACAGTCTCGCTGGTGACCCGCTCCTCGCGCCAAGAGATCGCCGGCCCACTTCTTTTGGCGATGGTGGCCGCCGACGCTGCCAGGCGCTTGCTTGCGCCGCGCGCAGAGGCGATCGCGCCGGCGCCGGTGGACCTGCACGAGTACTTCACAAACGAGCAGATCGACCGCGGCTCGCGCTACGCCCGGCCGCAACTGGCGCTCGCACTGGCCCGGGCGGCGGTCGACCTGGGGGTTATGGGGGCCCTGGTGGGGCGGCCTCCCGCCCCCGTCGCTCGGGTTTTGAGCGGGCGTCGCTGGCGGCGCCCGGTCGCCGGCGGGGCGGCAGTCGGTGCGAGCCTCGCGACTGGCCTCATCGCCCCGACGCTGCCGCTGCGGATGCTCTCGCGCCGGCGGGCGATCGCCGCCGGGCTTGACACGCAATCGTGGCGCGGCTGGGCCGCAGACCTGGTTAAGGCGGGCCTCATCGAGGCGGCGTTCGCGGCCGCCGGAGGCGCTGCCGTGATCGCCGCAACCCGGCGATTCCCCCGCAACTGGTGGGCACCGGCCGCTGTCGGCTCGGTGGCCGTGGGGGCGGGGCTCGCCGCGCTGGCGCCGGTGGTGCTGGACCCGCTGTTCAACGACTTCACGCCGTTGCCCGACGGCGATACGCGGTCTGATGTGCTGAAGCTCGCAGAATCCGCCGGGGTCAAGGTCGGCGAGGTGTACTCCGTGGACGCCAGCCGACGCACCACCGCGGCGAACGCGTACGTCACCGGGCTGGGCCCCACCAAGCGGGTGGTCCTGTTCGACACGCTGCTTGACCGCTACAGGCGCGACGAGGTCCGCGTGGTCGTGGCCCACGAGCTCGCGCACGTCCGCCACAAAGACGTCCGGCGCAGCATCGTGTATGCAGCGATCGTCGCGCCGGCGGCCGCCTGGGCGGTGCAGCGTCTGAGCTGGGCGCTGTCGCCCGAGCGCGGGACACCAGCGACGCTGCCGGCGCTGGCACTCGCCGCGGCCCTGGTAGGCGCGCCGGTCGGCCTGATCGGCAATCGGCTGTCGCGCGCGGTCGAGCGCCGCGCGGACGCCTACTCCCTCGAGCTGTCAGACGCTCCCGAGGCGTTCGTGTCCTTCGAGCGGGCGATCGCGGTGCAGAATCTCGCCGACCTGCGGCCGCCCCGGTGGGTCACCCAGCTGCTGGCGACGCATCCGCCGACCGCCGAGCGGATCGGCGCGGCACTCGCGTTCCAGTCGCGCACGAAGGAAGCGTTAGGCAGCGCGTAGCACGACGACACAGTTCTGGCCCCCGAAGCCGAACGCGTTCGCCGCCGCAGTCCTGACTTCCGCCGCCCGCGCGTGCAGCGGGACGTAGTCCAAATCGCACTCGGGATCGGGAGTCTCGAGGTTGGTCGTGGGGGGCAGCACCCCGTCGCGCATCGCGAACAGGCAGACCATCACCGACAGCGTTCCCGCAGCGCCGATCATGTGACCGACCATCGACTTCGGTGAGCTTGCCGGCACCCGGTCCGCGGCCGCGCCGAGCGCCAGCCGGATCGCCTTGGTTTCGGCCCTGTCATTGGCCTTGGTGGCCGTCCCGTGGGCACAGATATAGTCGAGCTCCTCGGGCGCCACCCCGCTGCGCTCGAGCGCGAGCGAGATCGCCCGAGCCGCGCTGACCCCGGACGGCTCCGGAGCGCTCATGTGAAAGGCGTCGCAGGTCAGGGCCGCGCCCGCGACCTCGCCGTACACCCGTGCGCCCCGGGCAGCCGCGTGCGCCGCCGACTCCATTACGACCACGACCGCGCCCTCGCCGAACACGAACCCATCGCGGTCGGCGTCGAACGGCCTGCTGGCACGCTCGGGCTCCTCGTTTCGCTCCGACAGCGGCCCCATCTTCGCCAGGCCCGCGAACATGACCTCGGTGATCGCGGCATCGGTGCCGCCGGCGATCACCACGTCGGCCTCGCCCGCGAGGATCCACCGCCTCGCCTCCTGAACGGCATACGTGCCGCTCGCACAGGCCAACGCGCTGGCCGACACCGGACCGCGCGCCCCGAGGTCGATGGCCACCTCACACGCCGGCATGTTGGCGATCATCGACGGCACGAAGTACGAGCTCACCTCGCGCGGCCCGGCGGCGATCAGCGCGCGGATGTTGTCCTCGGCCTCGGGCAGGGCGATGACCGCGTTGTTGATCAAGACCCCGGCCCGCTCGGGGCGCTCGCCGAGATCGAGTCCGGCATCGGCGACCGCCTCGCGGGCGGCGACGATCGCAAGCTGGCTGAAGCGCGCCGAGCGTCGGGCGCGCTTGGTTCCGAGCTCCGACTCCGCGTCGAAGCCGTCGACCTCGCCGGCGATCTGGACCGGTAGATGCGAGGCATCGAACGACGTCACCGGCCCGATCCCAGAGCGTCCCTGCACCAGCCCCTGCCACGTCTCGCCGGCGCTAGGACCGAGCGGGGTCAGCGCGCCGATCCCGGTCACCACCGGGTCACCTGGGCGGTCGGGCGGGCTCATGGTGCCTGTAGCCGACAGCTCAAGCGCTCACACCCGGGTGCAGCGCGCGCAGGCGCGAACCGACCTCAGCCAGCCGCTCGTACTGTCGCAGCGGCTCGCGGGCCAGGGGCATCAGCACGAGCTCGTCCACGCCGGCCGCGACGTGCGCCTCGAGGTACGCCAGCACGCGCTCGATGCTACCCAGAGCGCTCCACCGCTCGACGACCTCGAGCGGGAGGCGGTACTGCCCCCGCATGTGGGCGTCCGCCTCGCGGCGCGCGAGGTCGAGGTCGTCGTCGACGTGAACTCCGACCAGCAGCGCAAGCTCTGGGGTCGGGCGCCCCTGCTCGGCGGCCAGCTCCGCCAGCCGGACGGCGCGCTGGGCGAGCCGCTCGGGGGTCAGCCACATCGGCAGCCAGGCATCGCCGAAACGGGCGGCGCGCTTCAGCGCGGCTTCTCCGCGTCCGCCCACCAGGATTCGCGGCAGTGCTGCCATCGCGGGTTGCAGCGGCGGGATCCGCAGCTTCAGGGTGGCGCCATCGTGATGAACCGGTCGGCCGGTCAGCAGGTCGCCCAGCACCAAAAGGGTTTCGTCGAGACGCGCCCCGCGTTGGCGCACCGGAACCCCTGCTGCCTCGAACTCTTCGGGAAACTCGCCACCGACGCCAACGCCGAGCATCAGGCGACCATCTGACAGCGCGTCGATGGTGATCAACTGCTTGGCGGTCCAGGCAGGGGCGCGAACACCGAGCAGCATCACGCTGAAGCCGAGCGAGATCCGCTCGGTGACGGCCGCCGCGGCGCACAGGCAGCTCACGGCATCGAGCCCCGGCGCCGGGCAGGCAAGATGGTCGCCCACCCAGACGGCGTCGAAGTCGAGCTCCTCGGCGAGGCGGGCCGCGGCGACGACCTGGGGCGGCTCGCCAATCCGGAAAGGGTCAAAGCTCGGAAGCAGGACGCCGCAGCGTGTCATAGGGCCCCGGCCGCGAGAGGGTTCAGTCGTCGTTGCGAGTCGAGTCGGTGCCGCCGGCCCGACCCCCGTACTCGGGAAGATTCTTGATTCCCTCGCGGGTCTGCCACTTCGAGTAGTTGTCCTGCATCGCCTCGATCAGCTCGTGCATGAAGCGAGGCGAGAGGTTGATCCGAGACACGACGACGCCTGGAATCTCATCCTCCTCGACTTCGTGGTCCACGCGTGCGAAAGTGATCGTGAACTCGTAGTCGGAGTGGCTGACGTTCGCGAAGTTCGAGTACACGCCGGCCATGATGTCCGGCGAGAAGTGGATGTTTATGTGGCGCTCGGGTGTGTTGGGATCTTCCATATGCCTAAGTAGTATCCCATCGTGCGGATTGTCGTGGTTGCCGTGGGGAGGCTGCGTCCCCCGTTCGCCGACGACATCCAGCACTACCAGAAGCTGCTCGCGGGGCACAGCAGGCTCGAGCTCGTCGAGGTACGCGAGGATGAGCAGGTGCTCAGGCGGCTGCCGGACCGAGCCTTCGTGTCGCTGTTGCACCGTGACGGGGAGAGGCCCGATTCGCTCGCGTTCGCTGACTTTCTCGAGCAGCGCCGGCGCAGTGGGAGGGATCTCTGCTTCGTGATCGGGGGTCCGTTCGGGCTCGAGCTGGAGAACGTCGACCACCGGCTATCGCTCGGGGAGTTGACACTTCCACACCAGCTCGCGCGGGTGGTGCTGCTCGAGCAGCTCTATCGGGCCCACAAGATCCTCGCGCGCGAGCCCTACCACTACTGACGTGGCTAGGCTCTCTCGGGCCCGGTAGCAACTGTCGCGCTTTTACATGATCAACGCCTATCCGCACGCAAGAAGCACCGCCTGGACGGCGCACTGCCAGTGACGCCGCCGCTTGTGGAGCTCAGAGATGCGGTGCAGGCGGCCGCCGCGGCGGTCAAGGGCACCGACCGCGAACCGCCGGCGCAGGCGCGGGTGGAGCGCTCAAAGCGGGCCGGCCAGGGCGACTACTCGACCAACGTGGCGATGTTGCTGGCGCCGTCGCTGGGGCAGGCGCCGCGGGAGATCTCCGAGCGTGTCGGGGCCTCGCTTACCGATATTCTCGGCAAAGAGCTCAGCGGCTATGAGGTGGCGGGCCCCGGGTTCTTGAACATGACGCTGTCTGACTCGTGGTACCGGCGGGCGACGCGGAGCGTGCTCGATGCAGGTGACCATTACGGTGCCGGTGGGGCCGATCCGCCGCGGCGGGTGCTGGTCGAGTTCGTGTCCTCGAACCCGACCGGGCCGCTGGTCGCCGCGGCCGGTCGGCACGCCGCCTACGGCGACGCCCTGTCGCGGATCCTCTCCCACCACGGTCACCACGTGTGGCGCGAGTACTACTTCAACGACGCAGGGACCCAGATCCGGTTGCTGGGCGAATCGGTCCAGGCGCGGGCGAGGGGAGCGGAGATCCCCACGGGGGGCTACCAGGGCGAGTATGTGCGCGAGCTGGCCGACGCAATCGACGGCGTGGAGCAGATGCCCACCGACCAAGCCTCAGCGCGCGCGGTGCAACTGCTGCTTGCCCAGATCAAGGTGACCCTCGACCGCTACGGCGTCCACTTCGACCGCTTCTTCAGCGAGCGGGCGCTCCACGAGGGCTCGCCGAGCTATCTCGACCGTGCGCTCGAAGCTGTCGGGCAAGCGGGTCACACCTACACGTCGGAGGGAGCGCTGTGGCTGCGCACGACGACGTTCGGCGATGACAAGGACCGGGTGCTCAAACGCTCCGACGGCGAACCGACCTACTTCGCGGCCGACCTCGCCTACCTGTTGGAGAAGCGCGAGCGCGGAGTGCAGCTGCAGTTGCTGCCGGTGGGCTCCGACCATCATGGCTACGTCGGGCGGATCAAGGCCGCGTACGCCGCCCTCGGGGGTGACCCGGATTGCGTCGAGATGCCGATCTTGCAGTTCGTGCACCTGATCGAGGGCAGCGGGCGCGCGGCGATGTCCAAGCGACGCGGCGAGTTCATCACCCTCGACGATCTGCTCGATGAGATCGGCGTCGACGCGACCCGCTTCTTCATGCTGCAGCGCTCGCACGACCGGACAATCGACCTCGATCTCGACCTCGCGCGCCGCGAATCGCCCGAGAATCCCGTCTACTACGTCCAGTACGCGCACGCGCGGATCGTGTCCATGCTCGGCAAGCTCGATGAGGCGCGAGTTTCGGATGCCCTGCGTGCCGACGCTGCGTGGGGCTCGGCGCCGCTTGCGCCGGCCGAACGCGCGCTGGTCAAGGCGCTGGCGGCGTTCCCCGACGAGGTCGCCGAGGCCGCCGAGCGCCGGGCCCCGCACCGGATCGCGTCCTACGCGCTCGAGCTGGCCCAGGAGTTCACCGCGTTCTACCGCGACTGCCGGGTGGTGGGGGCCAGGCCCGAGGAGGTCGAGTCGTTCCGGATCGCCCTGTCGCAGAGTGCCCGGCTGGGGATCGAGCTGGCGCTGGGGCTGCTCGGTGTCCGGGCGCCGGATTCGATGTAGCTG
>CAVWOK010000017.1:0-87210 GCA_963756585.1 uncultured Solirubrobacterales bacterium
GAACTCACGCTGCCCACGCACTCAGCGATGCCCGCGGCGGCTCATCGACACAAACTAGCGCGGCTCGACGACATGTGTTATACCCATGTCGTAGATGCCGGACGCGATCATGCCAAACCCGCCTTCCTTGGAGTTGCGGTTCCACTGGAAGAGCGGCCGGCTGTGCCTTGACTTCGTGGCCACGGTCGGGGAGCGTTGGCGACGCTCGTTTGAGCGGCTGCTCGCGCCGGAGGATCTCGCCCGATGGATGGTCGAGTCGGGGAGCCTCGAGATTGCACCGCCGGTATCGCGCCGCCAGCTTCTGGACGCACGCATGCTGCGCGAGACGATCAACCGGCTGGCTCGTCCCGGCGTCGAGCCCCAAGCGGGTGACCGTGAGGAGCTCAACCGGTGGGCGGCAAAGCCGGCGCTCGCGCCGCAGCTCACGGCAGGGGGCAAGCTCGTGTGGGTCGGTGCGTCGCCGGCGCACGCGATGCTGGCGACGATCGCGCGCGACGCGGTCGATCTCCTGAGCGGTCCGCTTGCCGGTCGCATCCGCGAGTGCAGCGCGTCCGACTGTGCGCTGCTGTTCGTCGATCTGTCGCGCCCTGGCCGCCGCCGCTGGTGCTCGGGCGAGGCGTGCGGCAACCGCACTCGCACCAAGACCTACCGGCGACGGCGAGCACAGCGCGCATGAGCTATCGAGTTCTGTTCGCTGGGCAGGCGTTCTGGCGTCCTTCGAACCAGATGGGCGTGCTCAACACCGATCTGGCCAAGCAGCTTCAGGCGACCACGCTGGGCGCCCGCCTGTGGCGTCTGCGCCCGGGCCAGGCCTCAACCCGCCATCGGCACCGAACCACTATCGAGCTGTACGTGCTCCTGGAGGGCACCGGGCGCGTCCGGGTCGGGGACGATCTCCACACGCTTGAGCCGCTGAGCAGCCTGCTCGTGGAGCCCGACACACTGAGGCAGCTGTTCAACGACACCGATACCGACCAGCTGTGGCTCGTCGTCGGCGCGCCGTCCGAGCCTGCCAACACGCTCGCGATGACTCCGGAGGAGCTTGCCTTCCTCTATCCCGATGGGCCCAAGGCCCTGCCGCCAGAACTCGACGCCACAACGGAGTCCTGAGTACGCCTACGCTCAACCGCATGCGATGACGCTGCTCGCGGATGTCGTTGCAGCCTCGAGTCAGGTTGCGGCCACGAGCTCACGCTCGCGGAAGGTCGAGATCCTGGCGCAGCTGTTGCGAAGGCTCGACGCCACTGAGGTCGCGATCTGTGTCGGCTTGTTATCCGGCGTGCCTCGGCAGGGACGCGTGGGCGTCGGATACGCGACCGTCTATGGGCTCGAGCCGAGGCCGGCGAGCGAGCCGTCGCTCACGGTGGGCGGTGTGGATCACGCGATCTCCGAGATCGAGCAAGCCACCGGGAGTGGATCGGCGACAGCGCGCAAACAGCTTCTGGACGAGCTGTTGCACCGCGCCACCGATCAGGAGGGACAGTTCCTCAGGCGGCTTCTCACCGGCGAGCTACGGCAGGGCGCGCTCGCCGGGGTGATGGTTGACGCGGTCGCGAAGGCGGCCGGTGTCTCCGGCGAGCTCACGCGGCGCGCGCTGATGCTCTCGGGCGATCTCACACACGTAGCCCACATCGCCGCCACTGACGGGGAGCAGGGACTCCGCCAGGTCGGCTTTGAGATCTTCCGGCCGATCCTGCCGATGCTCGCCTCGACGGCAACCGACGTGGCCGCCGCGCTATCGGACTTCGCCTGTGCTTCGGTCGAGTTCAAGCTCGACGGGATCCGCATTCAGATCCATCGCCGCGATCACGAGGTCCGCATCTACACGCGCAACCTCAACGACATCACTCCCGCGCTGCCGGGGATCGTCGCGGCCGTGCGGGCTCTGCCGGTGACGCAGGCGGTCCTGGATGGCGAGGCGCTGTGGATGACGCTTGAAGGGCCGGCTTCGTTTCAGGACACCGTGTCGCAGATCGATCGCGACGCGCCGCCGGAGGGCATCGTCACGTTTCTCTTCGACCTGCTGCACCTCGACGGCGAGGACCTGCTCGACTCGCCCTTGCACGAACGCGCCGCGAGGCTGGCGGCGATCGCCCCGCGGCTGAAGATTCCCGCTGTCATCACCTCCCAGCCGGACGAGGGCCAACGCGTCCTGGAGGAGTCCCTGCAGGCGGGCCACGAGGGTGTCGTGGTCAAGGACGCCGCGTCGCTCTACGCAGCCGGTCGGCGAGGCAAGGCATGGCGCAAGGTCAAGCCGGTACACACCTATGACCTGGTCGTGTTGGCCGCCGAATGGGGCCATGGACGCCGGCAGGGGTGGCTCTCCAATCTCCACCTCGGCGCCCGGGACCCGAACAGGCGGGAGTTCGTGATGGTCGGCAAATGCTTCAAGGGGCTGACCGACGAGCTTTTGGAGTGGCAGACAGCGGCGCTGCTCGACCGTGAGGTCGGCCGGCGCGGGATCGCCGTGCTCGTCCGTCCGGAGCTGGTCGTTGAGATCGCGTTGGACGGCGTCCAATCCTCGACGCGCTACCCGGGCGGCATCGCACTTCGCTTCGCCCGTGTCAAGCGCTACCGGCCGGACAAGAACGCCGACGAAGCCGACACAGTCGACAACCTGCGCGCGCTGCTTGTCCCCAGGTCGTGAGACGGGTGTTCAATAGGACCGGTGTCCTGGCCTGGTCCTTCTGAGCTGCGGATTGGCCTTGGCTGCATGCGCCTGCCGGCCGACGAGCGCCTTGCGCTGGATGCGGTCGCTGCCGCTGCGGGCGCCGGCATGAGCGTGTTCGATACCGCGCACGCGTACAGGCCGGACGGTGCCGAACTTGGGCACAACGAGCGCCTGCTGGCCCGAGCCTTGCGCGCCGCCGGTGCACATCGGAGTGCACGGATCGTCACCAAGGGCGGTATGACCCGACTCGGTGACGCCTGGGTGCCGGATGGCCGCGCGAAGAAGCTGGCTGGCGACTGCGAAGCGAGTCTCGCCGCACTCGACGGGCTCCCCATCGACCTGTACCTGATCCACGCGCCCGACCCGCGAACGCCGTGGCGGACCTCGGTGCGTGCGCTCGCGCGCCTGGTTGAGCATCGACTGGTGCAGCGCGTGGGGCTGGCGAACGTCAATCGCACGCAGCTCGATGAGGCGCTCGAGCTGGTGCCGGTCGCGGCCGTGCAGGTGGCGCTGAGCCCGTTCGAAGACCGCGCCCTGCGAGGCGGTGTCGTCGCGCGCTGCGCCGAGCTCGGCTTGACGCTGGTCGCGCACTCCCCGCTGGGAGGCCCCCACCGCGCCGCCCGCCTGGACGCAGACCACAAGCTCGAGGAGATCGCCGCGCGCCACGGAGCCACCCCAGCGGAGGTCGCGCTCGCATGGCTGCTGGGGATCTCGCCGGTAGTGGTCGCGATCCCCGGCGCCCGGCGGCCGCAGAGTGCACGCTCGGCCGCGCGGGCGGCCGCGCTCGAGCTCGGCGAGGAGGACCGCGCCGCCCTGACGGTGGCGTTCGGCGGCGACAAGCGTCCCTTGCGTACCCCGGGTGTGCGCAGGTCCGCCAAAGAGGATGCGCACGGCGAGGTGGTGATGGTGATGGGTATTCCCGGGGCCGGCAAGACCCGTGTCGCCGCGGCCTATACCGACCGCGGCTACGTGCGCCTCAACCGCGACACGCGCCGGGGCTCGCTTCGCGCGCTGGCGGACGAGTTGGACGAGCGGCTTGCGGCCGGGGTTCGCCGCGCGGTCCTGGACAACACCTATCTGACGCGGGCGGCGCGCAGCCACGTGGTCGAGGCCGCGGAGCGGCATTCGCTCCCGCTGCGGTGTGTGTGGCTCGACACGCCACTGGCCCAGGCGCAGGTGAACATGGTCTTGCGACTGCTGGAGCGGTTCAGCGGGCTCCCAAGCCCCGACCAGGTCCGCGACGCGGCGCGCAGAGAGCCATGGTTGATGCTGCCCACTTCCCAGATGCGGGCACGACGAGAGCTCGAGCCGCCGTCGCTTGACGAGGGATTCACCACCATCGAGCGGGTGCCGTTCGAGCGCAGTGTGACCAGCGGGGGACGACCGGGTGTGTTTGTCGGTGCCACAGCCCTGAACCGTCCCGGCATCCTGGCGGCGCTCGCGGACATGGAGCCGGCCGCCCCCCACCTGCTGTTCGACTGGACACCCGACGGTGACGCGAGCACGCTTCACGCTCGCGTGGCTCGCGTGACAGACGCGATCAGCGGGTCGGTAGAGGTCGCCGTCTGCCCGCACCCGGGTGGGCCACCCAGTTGCTGGTGCCGCCCGCCGCTGCCGGGCCTACCGCTGGCGTTCGCGCACGCTCACGGCCTCGACCCCTCACGCTCGACCGTAATCGGCTGCTCTCCCGCGCACCGAACGCTCGCGACCACGCTCGGCGCCCGCTATATAGGATCGGCCAATTCTGGAGCTGGCCCTCACCCTGACATCCAGGCAGGCGCTCGCCGAGTGTGAGCGGCGCGGCCTTGTGGTGTGCACTGAACGCGAGCTCGCCGGTCGGACTGGAAGTAGGCACTGGCATCTGCGGATTCCTGGACGTGCGGGCACGCTCGAGCTGAGCGAGTGGCGGGGCGAGGTGTGGGTCAAGGTTCACCCGTTGCGAGCAGGCCAATGGGCGACTGACGTTGCGCGACAGCTCGCGGATCTGAGTGCAGCGGAGTAGGAGGCGCTTATCCTCGTGGACATGGGTGGTGAACAGCAGCACACGCTGGTGCAACGGCCCGAGGTCACGGTGATGTTCAAGCGCGCTGACGATCGACAGCAGTCGATTACCCGAGCTTGGGCTGAATTGGAGCAAGCGCTCGGTTCTCTGCGAGGTCGCAGGTTCTACGGCGTGCTTGACCCGGAGAGCCGCGAATACCGCGCCTGCGTGGAACGGCGACGCGGCGACGATCCCCAAAGGCTGGAGCTCGAGCTGGGAACGCTGCCGGGTGGCCGGTATGTGCGGGAGCGTCTATACGGAGAGCCGCCGGCCGTCTACGCCCTCATCGCACCGGCGTTCGAGCGCCTGGCCCAACGAGCCGATTCCGATCGCGGTCGGCCGAGCATCGAGTTCTACCGGCGGCGCGACGCGATCGATCTCCTACAGCCGGTGGTCTGAGTTGGCCGGGTTCATGGCCTCTGCCAGGGCGAGCGCCCCGGACAGCGGGCGCACCATGACATAGAACTCGTCGATCGCGCCGTTGTCGTCGTGGTGCAGGAAGTCGCAGCCCTCCAGCTGCCGGTCGCCGATGCGCGCCTGGAAGACCAGCGCGTGATCGCGGCCATCGGAGGTGGTGATCTCTCGGTCGCAGCGCCAGTCGTCGAAGACCTGAAAGACCCCAGCGAGGATTGCTCGGACCGCGTCGCAACCGTGGTAGGGCTTTTGGTTTGGATTTTTCAGGCGGCCAGCCCAAGGTCTGAATGGTCGTGCGCTGCGATGTGCTGCAGCCATTGCGCCCAGGTGGTCGTGCCAAGCCGGGCGTGGGCGGAGGTGTTGCCCGCCGTGATCGCCGCTTGAATCCTTCGTGGTAGCGGCGCTCGGTGGATGGGTCGGTGCAGGTCCAGTGCGGTGAGGTACTGCTGCATGAGCTCGATCATGGTCAGCGTCTGAGGCCCGGCGGAGTCCTGGCGCTCGCCAAGCCGGCCGTCGCCGACGCATTGCACGATGAAGTGAGCGAACTCGTCTGAGTCCACCGGGGCCATGCTGGCGTGCGCCGGCAACGCCAGGATCGGCTGATTGACCATGTTCTGAAACATCCGCTCCAACAGCCAGTAGAACCCTGTCGATCGAACGATCGCCCAGGGCACGTTCGAGCTCCTGACGAGCTGCTCGGCCTCGAGCTTACGGCGTGCGTAGGGCATGAGCCTGAGGCGTTCGAGCCCCACGATCGAGACGTGGACGAATCGGTTGACGCCGGCCTGATCAGCAGCGCCGAGCAGGGCCGCGGTTCCCGTGACGTCGACGTCGGCCGGCGAGCGCAGGAAGTCGCCGAGCTTGAATCGGCCACGCTGGGCGGCCGGCGAGTTGGTGGCCGCGTGAATGATCACCTCAGCGTCTGCGACCGCCTGGCGCACGCCGGCGCCGGTCGCCAGATCGCCCGTGACCCACTCGACGTGTGGATCGCGGTGGGGTTGGCGCGCCAGGACGCGCACCCGATGGCCGTCGCGCTTGAGCTCGGACACGATCGCCTGTCCGAGATGGCCGGTCCCTCCCGTTATCAGGATTCTCGTCGCACCTTCCCGATCAAAGAGTCGTTTGGTCTTGCCACAGCTGAGACGCGAAAGCGGTCCCGGCTGTGACACCGGTCACGCTTCACTGGACAATTGACGCGCCTTTGGTCAGGCTTCGCGGGGCTGGACGACTGGGCACGACTTTGGGAGCAGCAGCGTTGTCATGACGAGTCTCGAGGCGCGCGATTGGGTGGCGCTGGACGCGGAGGATCGCGCGATCCTGGCGCTGGAAGGCCCCAGTGTGGCCGGACACACCTGCAAGGTCATCCGTCTCGGCAAGCCCGCCCCTGATCTCTTCGAGCTGCGGGCGCGGCTAGCGCAGCGCATCCACCTGGCACCGGCGCTCACCCGCCGCTTGGGGACGAGTCCCGACGGCGCGCCGTGCTGGGTCCCCGACCCTGACTTTGCCTTCGCCGATCACGTCGTCGAGCACCACCACGACGATCCCGTCGACGCCATGGGGTTGTGCCGGTGCGTCGCCCACCTGTTCGAGCAGCGCCTGGACCGCGCCCATCCGTTGTGGCGCATGGACCTGATCACCCTCGAGGATGGGGAGCGTGCGCTGGCATGGCGGATCCACCACGCCCTGGCCGACGGCACCGCCTCGGTGCGCTACGCGCGCGCCTTGCTTTGGGACGCCGCCCCTGAGCAGCGGATGACGCCTGCACAGGCGGTCGCTGAGCACGCCGCTGATGAGGCCCGGAGGCGCAGCCACCTCGCGGGTTACCTGCGTCGCGAGTTCAGCCGCTCGCGGTCCCGGTCGCCGTTTGACGGTCCGATTTGTGAGCGGCGAGAGATCGCGTTTGCCGGGGTGGCCTTGGATCCGCTGCACCGGGCGGCAAAGGCGATCGACGGCGCCTCGGTCAACGACGCCGTGCTGTGCGTTGTGGCCGGGGCGCTGCGTCACTGGGTCCAAACTCGTCATGGGCCGCTGGACTCCATCCGCGTCAAGGTGCCCGTCAGCCTGCACCCCGAGGGTGACCTGCAGGCCAACCACGACTCGATGTTCGTCCTCGGCCTTCCCCTTAGCGAAGCCGATCCGGTGGTGCGGCTGGAGATGATCCATGCCCGCACCAGCGCCCGCAAGCAGGCCCATGACGCCGAGCGCCGAGAGGTTCTCATGCACAGGATGTCGGGGGTGTCGCCCCGGCTGCAGCGTTTTGCGCAGCGGCTCGAGCGCAACCCGCGGCGGTTCGCCCTCAACGTCTCAAACGTTCCCGGCCCCCGTCACCCAGTCAAGATCCTCGGCAGCCCCGTACTCGCCCTGTACTCGCTGGCCGAGATCAGCGAGCACCACGCACTCAGAGTGTCAGTCATGTCACTTGCCAACGAGCTGACCTTTGGTTTCTGCGCAGACCCTGACGTGGTCACCGACGTCGCCACGATCGCCAGGCGCATCGCACCCGAGGCTCAACTGCTGCAAGATGCCTGCGTATCGGTTTGACCGATGCCGCTCGAGAGACGTGGGCCATGGCAGAAGGCGGGGCCTCCCCATGTACGCGCCGGCGCAGAAATCGCTCGGAGTGGGCGGCCACCCGGATCACGCTGTCGCCGTACCGCGCGCCACCGAACCTGAGGCGCTGCAGCACCGCCAGCCAAGAGCAGCAGGCTCGTTCGAGCACCCACAGCGGCGCAAGCACCGGCGCGGCCGGCGGAAACACCCCCGCGCCGCCAGAACGCCGTCGTCCATGCTCCGCCAGCGCGATGGTCAGCCCGGCCGCCAAGAGAACGGCGGTCCACCGCCGGCGTGCCGCGGCGGCAGCGAGAGACGGGGCGATTCCCAGCCAGATCGCCATTCGAAGTGGCATCGCAAAATCGTCGTATGCCTGGCGGGTGCGCTGGGCGATGAACTGGGCGACGCTTGGCGGGAGACGGCGCACGTAGAGGTCGAGCGGGGAGGCGATCGTGCCACGAAGGGCGCGGACCGTGCGAATGAGCTCGAGGTTCTCGAACAGGACGTCCCCGTCGTAACCGCCGGCGGCGATGAGGGTTGAACGCCGCACGGCGAGTGTGCCGGGGAAGTCGGCGCCGAGCGTCGCCCGGTTCAGCAGTGTCCGCGCGGTGTCCCAGAGCGCGTGCCAGGGCAGAGGGTCGAAGAAGTTCTGCGGCCGCACGAGATCGTGACGATCGAGGAGCGCGACCGTCCGCTGAAGCTCGGGCTTCCCGTAGCGCACGTCCTCGTCGGCGATCACGACACGGTCGTGGTGCGCGAGAGCGACTCCGGTGAGCGCCCCCCGCACCTTTCCGTTCAGCGAGGGGTGGACTCGGTCGGGGGCGACATGGCGGACGAGGCCGCTCCATCTCCGTTGGTGGCCGTCGAAGATTGCTGTGGGGGAGCCGTCGACCACAATCACGTCACCGCACCACTGGACGATTCGGCTCAGGTACGCGGTCAGCTCCTCGGCCGCGTCATTGTCCGGAGCGACCACCCGTAGAGGGAGAACGTAGGAGAACTCGCGCGCTGCGCCGGCCACCGAGCTAGGGCCCGTGCAACGGCCAGATGAGCGACGACTCGCCGCGGCGCCACGCCTCAAGCAGATGCGTCGCCCACCGCGCTTCAAGCGCGAGCAAGGTTTGGGTGCCGAAGACGATGCTGGTCGCGAGCTCCGGTTCGTCGCTCGCCAGCGCGTCGGCGAGGTCCCAAGCGGCAATGCTCTCGTGGACAGCGTCGGCCTCGACATGCTCGTCGTAGAACTCGGTTACCTCCGGGCCATAGCCAAGCCTCCGAAAGCCATTGCCGTAGCGACGGTTTGGAACCGAGGAGGTCATCTCGAAGCCGGCGAGGTGACCGACCAGCTCCCCACGCAGCCGACGGTGCAGCCCGAACCACGACATGAGGTTCACCGTGGCCAGGGTGATCCCGGGCAGTCGATCCAGATAAGCGCCATAGCGCGCGTCCAGGCCCAGCGCGCGCATCGTGTCGGCGAATAGGGACGCATGGATCCGCTCGGGTCGTCCGCCCCCGTATTCGTCGGCCTGGATTTCGATGAGCGCAGCCTTTGGTCGTCCCACCAGGCGCGGGATCGCCCAGGAGTGCGGGTCAGCCTCCTTGAGCTGGTAGGCCGAGCGGTGGACGACGTGCTCGAGCAGCTGCTCACGGCTTGCTTGCGTCTCTGCATATCGGGACAGCGGCGGCCCATCGTCCTCGCGTACGAGCCGCTGGATCTCGGCGCCGACAGACACCGGAGAGTGCGGCGCCACCGGAACGAGGTCTCGCAGTGCCGCCTCGAAGGCGGCTTCGAGCGCCGACCGCAGCATGAGGACGAGCGGGCTCCACTCCATCCGCTCGTCGACCCCGTCCACACCGGCGTAATGGAGCTCGTAGCAGAGGTACAGCGCCATCTGGAGGTCATCGTCGGCCAGGACGTCATCAACGGTGAGGTCGATGTCAGGCAAGATCCGCTCGCCCGGCGTCGGGTCGAGCGGGCCCTCAAGCCCCTGGCCGCCCTCTGGCTCGAGCAGGCCATAGAGCGCGTTCGTCCAAGGCCCGCGAACCGGCGGAAGCGCAATCCTGCGCCCCGCCACGTGTTCCACCGTGCTCATCGCTGATCCGAAAGCCCCTCCGGGCCGGACGGTGCTCGGAATTTGATCAGCTGATGGGTGCCGTCGCAGAACGGCCGGATCCGAGACTTCCCGCACCGGCAGAGGGCGATGGTGGCACGCTTGACCGGGACTGGCGTTCCGTTTTGGTCGCGCAGCTCGACGGGACCGCGGATCAGATACGGGCCATCGGGATAGGGGACGATGACGACTGGGTCCCGGCTCACGGCCGCACCCTTCCGGACGCCGGTCGCTTCGCCGAAACGTTGCGTGAGATCGTAGGTAGCACTTGTTCCTCCGCGGCCGACTCGTCGAATTGTCCAAAGCGGCGAGGTGCCGCGACGAATGGCTACCTCGTGCACACCGGATGATGCAGGCGGGCGCGGGCTATGTTGTAAACCAACCTGGCGCAGGCACCCTCGTAGCGCTAGGTGCTGGTGGCTTCTGGAGCCGGGGGCGCCTCGGGTGTGGCCGGTGAATCAGCCGGCGCCGCCGCGGGTGCCTGTGGGTGCCGCCGGCCGCTCTCGATCGCGATCGCCGAGCCGGCCGCTCCGGCGCCAAGCGCAACCAGCATCCAGCCACGTCCGCTGCGTTTCACTCCGAGCGCGGAATCGAGTGACGGCGAGCCGGGACCGGTCTCGGTCAGCGCCAACGCCCCCGCGGCCAAGACCACCTCGAACTCCCCGGTGGCGGGCTTGATCCCCTCGTTCCAGATTGCCGTACGCAGCGCGGTGATCATGACCGCCGACAGGCCGGCGGCGGCCAGGGGGGTCGCAGACCCAAGCGCCAGCAGGATTCCGCACCCGGTCTCGGTCGCGCCGGCAGCGATGGCATTGCGCCGCCCCGGCCGCAGCCCGAGCGACTCGAAGAACTGTCCCGTGCCGTCGGGGCCGTGCCCACCGAACCAACCGAACAGCTTCTGGGTCCCGTGAACGAAGAACGTCCCGCCGATCGTTACGCGAAGCAAAAGACGTCCGGGGTCCACATCGGCTCGGTTACCCGCGATGGGTCCGGTAAACGCATCTCTTCCGCCAGCCTGATGACCTTGCCGCGCAGTTGATCGATGTCACACACCGGTAGTGCTCGTGGGCGGAGCATGTGCTGCGGAGTTCAGGACGTGAGCTTCTCACCGACCGTACGAGCGGCTCGCTCGTAATCCGCAGCAAGAACACACGTCCGGCAAGGGGGATGACGATGACGGGGTCGAGGATCATTGTGTTGGGTGCTGGTGTATGCGGGTTGGCCGCGGGGATGCTCTTGCGCCGGGACGGTCATGAGGTGACGATCTTGGAGCGCGACGCCGAACCGGTGCCGCACTGCCCGCATCGGGCATGGGAGCGCTGGACGCGGGCCGGCGTGACCCAGTTTCGCCAGCCTCACTACCTGCAGTCGGGTGGCCGGATCGTGCTCGCCGAGGAGCTGCCGGATGTCATCGTGGGGCTCGAGTCGGCTGGTGCCTTGCGGTTCGATCCGTTGCGTCTAATGCCCCCGATGATCACCGATCGGGCTCCGCGCGAGGGAGATGAACGTTTCACCACTGTCACCGCCCGTCGGCCGGTGCTCGAGCAGGTCCTGGGCCGGGCGGCGGATGCCGAACCCGGGCTCGAGATCCGTCGTGGCACCTCGGTCCGGGAGTTGGTGGTGCACTCCTATAACGGCACTCCGCACGTCAGCGGCGTGCGCACCGATTGCGGCGAGGAGTTGCGCGCCGACCTGGTGGTGGACGCGACGGGCAGGCGCTCGCAGCTTCCGCGCTGGCTCCGGGAGGGCGGCGCGAGTCCGATACACGAGGAAGTCGAGGACTCAGGATTCATTTACTACAGCCGCTACTTCCGCTCGCGAAGCGGCTCGATGCCCGAGTTCAGCGCACCCTTGCTGACCGGGGTGGGCACGTTCTCGCTGCTCACCTTGCCGTGCGACAACGAGACATGGTCAGTGACGATCTTCACCTCCGCCGGGGACGCAGCGCTCAAGCGACTGCGCCACCCCGACCGGTGGACGGCGCTGGTAGCGGCGTGCCCTCGGCACAAACAGTGGCTGGACGGCGAGCCGATCAGCGACCTGTTGGCGATGGGCGGGGTGACCGACCGTTACCGGCGGTTCACCGTAGATGACCAACCGGTTGTCACCGGCATCGCGGCTGTGGGCGATGCGTTGGCCTGCACGAATCCCACGAACGGGCGCGGCATGAGCCTTGGTCTCCTGCACGTCCGGCGGCTGCGCGAAGTGATCCGAGCCCATCTCGACCATTCGCTCGAGTTTGCGCAGGCGTGGGACGCCGTGACCGAGGCCGAGCTGACGCCGTGGTATCGGGAGAACGTCGAGGAGGATCGCACCCGGATCGCCGAGATCGAGGCGCTGCGCGTCGGCCTGGAGCCTGAGCCGCCGAGCACCTCATCAGCGGCATTGCGGCGAGCGCTGCTGGGCGCCGTGCCGCGCGATCCCGATGCTTTCCGCGCGTTCCTGGCGTCGCGAGCGTGCTTGACCCCATTGCGAGAAGCATTTGCCGACCCGCATTTCGTCGAGCATGTCCTCAAGCTAGGCAGCGACAGCGGGCCGCCACCGCCAGCGGGCCCCAACCGGGCCCAGCTGCTAGAGCTCCTTGACCATTCCCACAGCAATCCGACCGGCGCCACCCATGGCAAACGGCCGATGCGAACACGCCACAGCCGGGGCTTGCCAGGCGTCATCGCTGCCCGAAAGGCTCGCCAACGAGCCGACCGCTCAAGCAATCCGGCCTAGCGGGACAGTCAAGCTAGCGCCGGTCGTACTCGATTACGAGCTCCCCATCGCGTGGGCTGAACACGCGGCGGATCTCCGCAATCTCGGCTTCGAAGGCAACCCGCTCGCCAGCCGCGGCAGCGATGCGCTGCCCGTTGATCCGCACGGCGCCAGAGGCGTCCTGGAGTGAGGCCAGTGCGCCGGCCGGTTCGAGCGCCGGCCGCGGTTCAAGCTCGGCGCGAGGCCACGGATTGAGCCGTTCCCACGCAGCGGCGGCGCGGAGCACGACGTCGTCTTCGAACCGCCGGCCCGCGATCTGCAGCCCTATCGGCAAACGGTGCTCGGCGGTGCCCATCGGGACGCTCGTGGCCGGCTGTCCGGTCAGGTTGAACGGGTAGCAGAAATGACAGTAGTCGTCATAGAACTCCCCGATTGGCTCGCCGCCGATCGTGACCGGACCCGTGCGCCCGTGCTCGAACGCGACGCACTCCATGGCGGGCGTCAAGAACAGGTCGTAATCGTCCATGAACCGCCCCCACGCACGCGCGTACTCCCACTGCGCGTTCCGAGCTCCTACGTATTCGACGCCCGACACACGCGCGCCGGGCTCGATCAGCCCCCGAGCGTCGTCCCCGACGCCACCAGCTTTTAGAAGAGCTCCCTCGGAGGCGAAGTTGTCAACGGTGGTCAGCGTGTTCCAGATCTCCACCGGGTTGGGCAGCTCGGGTTCGGCTGCCACAAGCTCCGCCCCCAGCGATCCAAAACGCTCCAGGGCGCAACGAAACGCCCGCCGGACGCCGTCGTCGATCCGCACATAGCCGAGATCCTCCGACCACGCGACCCGCAACCCGCTCAGGTCGCCGCCATCGCGCGCAGCCGCGACCAGATCACGATCGAGCGGCGGCAGCGACATCGGATCACCTCGGTCCGGCCCGGCCATCACCGAGAGCATCAGCGCGCAGTCCTCGACCGTGAACGCGATCGCTCCCAGATGCGTCAGCGTCAGCCATCCGGGCCACTGGGGCTCGCGCGGGACAACGCCGAACGTCGGCTTGATGCCCGCGACACCGCAAAACGACGAGGGAATCCTGATCGACCCGCCGCCGTCGGTGCCGATCGCGAGCGGAACGAGGCCTCCTGCCACGGCGGCTGCGGCGCCGCCACTGGAGCCACCGGGGGTACGGCCAAGATCCCAGGGATTGGAAGTCACGCCGTACAGATCGTTGGCGCAGAAGCCGCGATAGCAGAACTCGGGAACATTCGTCCGCCCAACGACGACAGCACCAGCATCAACAAGTCGCCGCACGACCGTCGCACTCTCCTGCGGCACGAACCCAAGCAATGAGCGCGATCCATCGGTCGCCTCGATCCCCGCCTCCCAAACCACATCCTTGACGGCGACCGGCACACCCGCAAGCGGTCCCGGATCAGCGCCGGCCGCTATACGCGCGTCCACGGCGGCAGCGGCAGCGCGTGCAGCCCCGGGCCTGACCTCACAAAACGCGTTCAACGCGCCATTGAAGCCTGCGATACGACCGAGCGCCTCCTCCACCACGGCCGCCGCAGTCCGCGTGCCACGACGCACGTCGTTGGAGATCGACGCAGCTGTCCACCGCTCGTTGGGCACCGACACGCGTCGGCGACTCTAAAGCACGTCGCTCCCGCCCGGCCCTGGGGGTGGGCCCAGGACGCGCCTGGACCCACCTGCTCTCAAACTGCGTCTAGCCGGCCGCGACGATCTCTCCGAGCATGCCGGGGGTCGCGCGCGGGAATGCTTGCCGGCCACGGGTCGCGCCCTAGGTCGGCGCGATTCCAGGTGTAACTGCTTCGGGGCGGAGGGGTGTTTCTATGGTGAGGACAACGTTCATTCAGGTCGCCGACAGGCGCGTGCGCGGCCATTTTTGGCCGATTCTGCAGACTGCTGCGGCCGCGGTCGGAGCGTGGTATCTGGCCCTGCTGTTGGGGGTCGAGCATCGTCCGGCGTTCGCGTCGATCGCTGCCGTGATCTCGCTAGGGGCGGCGTTCGGGGAGCGCCGGCAGCGGGCGGTGCAGCTGATCGGTGGTGTGATGTTGGGGATCGTGATCGCTGACCTGCTGCTGCGAGCGCTCGGGAGCGGCGTGCCGCAGATCGGATTACTTGTCGTACTGGCGATGCTGGCCGCCGTGATCCTCGGAGGGGAAGAACTCCTCGTGGGCGAGGCGGCCGTGTCGGCGATCCTCGTGGCGGCGCTGTCCTCGACGCCGGAGGTGCGACTGCTCGATGTCCTCATCGGCGGTGGCGTCGCGTTGGTCGTGCATACGCTGGTGTTCCCGCCCGATCCGGTGCTCGCTGTCGCGCGCGCCACTGGCAGCGTGTTCGGCGAACTGGGCGTCGTCCTGCGCGATTGCGCTGCGGCGCTGGCGTCGGGTGACGTGCGCCACGCCGAGGCGGCAATGCGGGCGGCCGACGATCTCGAGGTCCGTATCGGCGAGCTCAGGCAGGCGATAGTCGTCGGAACCGACGCAGCCCGATGGGCGCCCCTGCGGCGCTCAAGTCGTCCAAACCTCCAGCGCTATGCCCGCACTACGAGCCACGCCGAGCTCGCGGCTCGGAGCGCTCGCATGCTGGCGCGTAACGTCTTGAGCTATGTGCGGGCCGGACGCCCAGCGCAACCCGAGCTCGGCGATGCCGTACGCGCGCTCGGCTTGGGAGCCTGGGAGCTGCCAGCACAGTTTGAGGAGCCGTGGCGCGGTGGGGACGTGCTGCGGATGGCGCTGCAGGCCGCCAGCCTGGCGACTGCCAGCACGGCCCGACATTCAGACATCGCTCTCACCGAGATCGCCGCCCAGGTCCGCTCGATGGCGATCGACCTCTTCAGGGCCTCCGAGGCCGCCGAAACCGACCACAGTGCGCTCGCCGAGACTCCCACCGAGGAGCTGCTGGCCGCGCTTCCGCTCCCCGAGCCGAGCGTGCCGTAACCGCCGTCCTGGACCCTCTAATCGAGTGCGCCCGCCATTCGGGGGACCGGCTTTTCGCGCCTTAGCCGGATGATGCTGCTCACCAGTACGAAGGTCAGGAACAGCACGAAGGCGATCAGGTCGAGGATTAGCCCAAACATGGCGATGACACCGCCCAGGCCGAAGCCCTGGAGGAAGAACAGGATCCCCGCGCAGATCGCAACCCACCCCAGCCAGCGCGGCAGGACCCCGCTCCTGATGATGAGCAAGCCTGCGGCGACAGCAGACAGGCTGCCGAAGACGTCCCCGACGCTGTCGAGGGCAAAGGTGATCAGGTACAGCGTGTAGGAGACGCCGTGATCGTGTTGGGACCCAAACGACGCGAGCTTCGCACCGAGCAGCCCGGTGATGCCGATGTCGCTGACGGCGTGCAGGGCGACGAAGAGCACGCCGCCAACCAGCACCAAGGAGCCGAGGGTCCGCAGCCCGTCGGTGCCGTTCGCGCAGCGGGTCATACAGCTTGGAGAGGTAGATCACGAACGCGGCGGCGTAGATGACGGACAGGTATGCGATCACCAACAGCCGCTCGCGGTGCTCGTGGAGTCCCCTCGCGATCTTGCCGGCCGCCTCCGATCAATGACCACCACCCCGCGACGACTTTGGCACAGGGCTGTACACGGGGACATGGGGTCTACACCCATCAGCGATTGCTCGTAGACGCTGCGTCAGCCGACTCGGGGGTCCGGCCACGGCGATTCGCCGTCTGGGCTCGCGAGCACGACCAGGTATCCGTCGGGATCGCGTAGCCAGAGCTCACGATGGGCCGGGCCTCCTGGTCCGTCTGGCGGATTACGGTGCGGCGGGTGTACCACCTCGGCCGCGAGCGCTGCGGCACGACGCACGGCATCGTCAAAGTCATCGATCTCGAACCACAGCGCGACGCCGTTGCCGTACGGGAGTGCCGATCGATCGCCGATGCTGCCGTGATGGTGCTCGACGCCGAAGGCGTGCAGCTGCATCACCAGTTCTCCGTCCCTCAACAGCCGCTCGTACTCGTCGCCGCCGTGCCCGCTCCCGCAGCCGAGCAGTTCCTGGTAGAAGCGGCTGCTTCGCGGCACATCGGAGACCGAGATCAGGGGTTGGGGGCGCATGTGCGAGGACGTGTGAGTTTAGGAGCGGATCGACGGGCCAGCGATCTCTGCTAGGAGCGCCGGTGATACGACAGCGGACTTCGAGTATTACTTGGTAGTACCAGCCATGAAAGTCACGCAGAAGGGACAGGTCACGATCCCGCGAGAGATCCGCCAGGCGCTCGGCATACGCACAGGCAGCGAAGTCCACTTCCAGCTTGACGATGATGGCGCGCGCCTGATCGTGGACCGCCAAGGGACGGAGAACGAGATCGTCCGCATGCGCGGGGCCGGCGACGTGCAACTGAGCACGGACGAGATTCTCGCGCTCACCCGGCGGTGAGCCCCGCCGGCGGGACGGTCGTCGACAGCAGTGTGCTGCTGGATGTCTTCACCCAAGACGCAAACTGGGGCAACTGGTCCGAGGCCCGTTTGGTCGCCGCCGCCCAGCGCGGAGCTTTGGTCATCAACTCCGTAGTGCTCGCGGAGCTCTCACCTCGATTCTCCCGAATCGAGGCACTGCGCGAGGCCCTCCCATCGATGGCCATGATCGAAGCGATCCCATTCGCTGCGAGCTTCCTGGCGGCCCACGCCCACGCCAACTACTGCCGAGCAGGAGGCGGCCGTCGAGCGATCCTGCCGGACTTCCTGATCGCCGCCCATGCCGCTGTCACCGGACGCCCGCTCCTCACACGCGATCCCAAGCGGGTAGCCGCGCACCTTCCCGGCGCGACGATCATCTCGCCCTGAGGCAACTATGCTTGATCGTACGTAGTGTTTGCTCAGCGCCCGGAGAGTCGCCCAAGTCGAGATACGGCGAGTGAAATTCGACCCTCTAGAGAGGCGGCGAGCGGCGGGTCAAGGCAAGCCGGGCTAAACCCTGGTCGCTCGGGATTTGATCACGATTGAAGTGCGCGGCAACGCGGTCGGGGTGCGCTATCTCCCTTCGGCATCGGCGACGGTGAGCGGGGTAGATCGCTCGGTGTGCGCCCGAGCTCCACGGCGGTTGACGGCGGCGCACACCCTCGTGCGGCGTGTCAACCGAACTACAATTGACATACTGTTCGCGACGCGTGCGCAACGTCGTCGCGCACCTCGCGCTCTCCCGGGGGCTTCGCGACGCCGTCACCCTGGCGTTCGGTGCCAACTCGGTGCCAAACGAGGCCGACACCGCCGAGATAACAGCCTCAGAAGTCCGGTTTGGACGAGATTTTGCTGACCTGTCCGTCGATGCGGCGAGTGGGATTCGAACCCACACGTCCCGAAGGACAATGCCTTTTGAGGGCATCGTGTCTACCGTTCCACCACCGCCGCGGGGGGCTTCAGTCTAGGAGCGGCCGAGCACGAGCGCCAGCAGCTCGTCCACCAGCGGCGCGGGGGCGGCCAGCGTTCCCTGGGGATCCTCCCCCACCTCGTCCAGGTTGCGGAGCTCGAGACCGGCGCGCGCGGCGATCAGCGAACCGGCGGCATAGTCCCAAGGTTTGAGGCCGCGCTCGTAGTAGGCGTCGTAGCGCCCGCAGGCGCACCAGCTGAGGTCCAAGGCGGCGGAGCCGGTGCGGCGGATGTCCCTGACGCTCGGCAGCACGCGGCTCAACACGGCGGCCTGACGGGCGCGCAGACGAGCGTCATATCCGAAGCCGGTCGCCACGAGCGCGGTCGCCAGCTGCTCTCGGGCCGAGGCGGCGATCGGCGATCCGTTCAGCTCTGCGCGACCTGACCGCGTGGCCGAGAAGCACTCGTCGCGGATCGGATCGAGTACCACGCCGACCAGAGTTCCATCCCCGTCCTCGCAGGCGACGCTCACCGCGAACTGCGGAATTCCGAACAGGAAGTTGATCGTGCCGTCGAGCGGGTCGATCAGCCAGCGCAGCTCGCCGTGTCCGGTCTCGCCGCCTTCCTCGCCGAGAATCGCGTCACCGGGACGGCGGTCCGCGAGCACGCGACGGATCGCGCTCTCGGCGGCCACGTCGGCTTCGGAGACGAGGTCGGTGGGGGTGCTCTTGGCGCGAACGTCGTTCTGGTCGTGACCAAAGCGGGGGCGCAGCTCAGCCGCCGACGCACCTGCCGCCTCACGGGCGACATCAAGCAGCTCGTGCTCCAGTGCAGACTGGGTCACGGGCCGGTTGTACACGAATCGGATTCGACAGCTCGCCTCCGCAGGGCTCCTGAGATGATCAGCATGCGATGGGAACGGCCGACACAGTCGCTGCGCTGACTGCCTTTGAGCGCCGCGGCGCCGGAACCAACGCGGAGCGCCGGGCGGCACTCTGGCTGGCCTCCGAGCTGCGGGCTGCTCGTCGCGAGGCGGCCGTCGAGACGTTCTGGTGTCGCCCCAGCTGGGCGCTTGCACACGCCTGGCACGCGGTCCTCGGGGTCGCCGGGAGCCTGCTGTCGGTCACCTCGCCCGAGGTTGGAGGTGCGGTGATCCTGCTCGCGCTGGTGTCGCTGGTCGCGGATGCCCTGACGGGAATCTCCCTAGGGCGCCGCCTGACACCTGAGCGTGCCAGCCAGAACGTCGTCAGCGCCGCAGGCATCGAATCCCCTGCGGCTCGCCTGATCCTCACGTCCAACTACGACGCCGGCCGCATGGGCCTCGTCTACCGCCCGCCCATGCGCCGTCTGGCCGCGCGCCTGAACCGACTCAGCGGTGGCCGAGCACCGGGATGGCAAGGCTGGCTCGCGCTCGCCTTGATTGGCGTGCTGGCTACAGCGATCGTGCGTGACAGCGGCACCTCCTCAACCACGATCGACGTCCTGCAGCTGATCCCGACCGCCGCGCTGGTAATCGCCGCGGCGCTGCTGCTCGAGCTGGCCGCTTCACCGTACGGGCCGAGCTCGAGCGACAACGGCAGCGGCACGGCGATCGCGCTCGCGGTCGCTCGAGCCCTCGACGTCTCACCGCCTCGGCGGCTCGGCATCGAGGTTGTGCTGCAGGGAGCCGGCGACGGGGCGATGATCGGGCTCAGCCGCTACCTGCGTTCCCGGCGCGGCGAGAGCACAGCGGCGAACACCATCGTGCTGGGGATCGGGGCAAGTGGCGGTGGTCACCCGCGAGTGTGGACCAGCGACGGCCCACTGCTCCCGTTGCGGTTCGACCGCCGCCTGCGCCAGCTGGCCGCGCGGGCGGCCGGACCGATCAGCGGGCCACAGCCAGCCGCACCAGGTATCGAGCCGCACGCAGCCGGACCACGCGCCGAGCTGCGGGCCACCGTGCACCGCGGCCGGGGCCTATCCCCCGCGTTCCCGGCCCGGTTCGCGGGGCTGCCCGCGATCGCAATCGGGTGCCTGGACGGCGACGGCCTGGCGCCGCGCTCCCACCAGCCCACCGACCTGCCCGAGGCGCTTGACCAGAGCTCCCTCGACAGGCTGCTCGAACTGGCGCTCGCACTCGTCGACGCGATCGACGCCGACCTGGAGCGGACGGCTACCGATAGAGCAGCCGCATCCCGAACAGCTGCGTGATCGTCTCGAACCGATAGCCGCGGCGCTTGAGGGTCTGAATCTCGTCGGGGAGGGCCGCGAGGGTCTCGGAGCGGTCGCCGCCCCCGTCGTGCTGGAGCACGATCGCGCCGGGATGGACGTGGCTCAGGACCCGCTCCTCGATCGCCGCCGTGCCGGGCCGGGCCCAATCGGTCGGATCGACATCCCACTGGATCGTCTTGAAGCGCAGCGAGGTGGTCACCGAGAACAGGGCATTGCTGACCGCCCCGTAGGGGGCCCTGAACAGGCACGGCCAGAACCCGTGCGAGGCGGTTCGGATCGCCGCCGCCGCTCTGATGATCTGGCCGCGCGCGAATGCGCCGCCCCCCGACAGGTCTGGGTGACTCCAGCTGTGATCGCCGATCATGTCCCCGTCGGCGAGCATCCGCCGTTCGATCGCACCACCCTGGCCATAGGTGGCGATGTACTCACCGACCTCGAAAAACGTGGCATGCACGTGGTAGTGCTCGAGGACGTGGAGGAACTCAGCGGTCTGAACCCAGGGACCGTCGTCGAAGGTCAGCGCGACCACTTTGCCCCGGTTGGCGGGACCGCTGGTGACAAACGGCGCGCCACTGGCGACGCAACCAACAAGCCGCGGCGTGTGGAGCCTGGCCAGCGCCGGCCGGCTCGGGAACAGGGTCTGACAAGACGTCTGCCCCGGAGCGGGGGTGGCGCACGGCGGTGCCTGGAGCGTGCTCGCGACCTGCCAGCGCGTCAGCCGATAGCCGATGCCGATGCTCGCAGGCGTGAACGTGGCCGTCAGCTGGCGAGCGTTCGAGCGACCGACCGCAGCGGCGATGAAGTGCGCGGGACCGGCTCCCGCCCTGGTGACCTGAGCCACGTCGAGCCGGGGTGAGCGCCGGCCGCGGCGAGGCCCGGCCAGGCACACCTGGGCGGTGACCCGGGCGCCCCTAACGCGTTCGATCAGCAGGCACACCGACCGCTTGTCGTGAGCCAATCCCCCGGGCGCGAACCGTTGCGCGAGCACCAGCGTCCACGTCAGTTGCCGGCCGGCCTGGGTCAGATTCGAGCTGGAGATCTGCAGCGGTTGTGGCGCGGGCTTTGCCGCGCCCGCGTTCGGAACTGCGACAGCGAGAGCCACGGCGAACGAGGTCAGGAGCAGGCGTGCGCGCACCCGGCGCGGACTATAGATCGACGGGTAGACATAGACTGCCGCTTCTGTGACGGCACCCGTCTGCATCGTCGGTGGCACCGGGGCGCTCGGCTTCGGATTGGCGGTCAGGCTGGGCAGAGCCGACGTCCAGGTGGTGATCGGGTCTCGCGACGCCACCCGCGCCGCCGAGGCCGCGGACCGTGCGCGGGAGCGGTTGGCTGGAGGCGCGGTTACCGGGCTGCAGAACGCCGAGGCAGTGCGCGAGGCCGAAACGGTGATCCTCAGCGTCCCGTTTCGATCGCAGTCCGAGACGCTCACCAACCTCAAGGGTTCGCTGACCGCCGACCAGCTGGTGATCGACGCGACCGTGCCGCTTGCGGCTGCCGTCAGCGGCAAGGCCACTCGCACCCTCGGCGTGTGGCAGGGCTCGGCGGCCCAGCAGGCTCAGGAGATGGTGCCCGACGGCGTGCGGGTCGTGTCGGCGTTTCACACGGTCAGCGCCGCGCTGCTTACGGACCTCGAGCACGAGCTCGACGAGGACGTGCTGGTGTGCGGGGATCGGCGCGAGGACAAGGCGCGCGTCGCGGAGCTCGTGAACCGGATCGAGGGGCTTCGAGCGGTCGACTGCGGGCCGCTGGAGATGGCGCGGATCATCGAGCAGCTCACGCCGCTGCTGATTTCGATCAACGTGCGCAACAAGGTCCGCGCCGGGATCCGGATCACCGGCCTGAAGTGAGGCGGTAAGCGGCCCGTGAGCGAGGCCCCACGGTGATCGGCCCGTGAGCGAGGGCCCGGTGGTGATCCTCGCCGGCGGCACCGGCGGCGCCAAGCTCGCGCGCGGGATGCTCGACGTGGTCGGCGGGGAGAGCCTGGTCGTGATCGCCAACACGGCCGATGACATCGAGATATACGGGGCCTACGTCTCGCCCGATCCAGACCTGGTGACGTTCTGGCTCGCCGATCTGATCGACGACCGCGGCTGGGGACTGCGCGACGACACGTTCCGAGTCATGGAGGCACTGCGGGAGCTGGGCACCGAGGTCTGGTTCCAGCTCGGCGACCGCGACCTGGCGATCGGACTCGAACGGGCACGCCGACTCGACGCCGGCGAGCGGCTGACCGACGCCCACGCCGCGATCGCCACCGCGCTCGGGGTCAGCGCCCGGGTGCTGCCGATGTGCGACGGTCCAGTGCGCACGCGCGTGCTCGCCGCTGACCGCTGGTGGCCGCTGCAGGAGTTCTTGATCAAGCACCGCGGCGAGAGCGAGGTGCTGGACGTCGATTTCCGCGGCCGCCGCGCGGCGACGCCGACTCCGGAGGTGATCGGCGCTCTGTCGAACGCCCGGGCGATCGTGCTCGGACCGTCCAATCCGGTCATCTCGATCGGTCCGATCCTCGCGCTCGAGGGCGTGCGCGACGCAATTCGGGCCAGCGCCGCCCCGGTGGTCGCCGTCAGCCCGCTCGTTGGGGGCAAGGTGGTCAAAGGCCCGACGGAGACGTTCATGCGCTGGTCCGGGCAACCGATGACCGCCGAAGGGATCGCCGCCGCCTATGCCGGGCTCCTCGATGGGCTGGTCGCCGACGAACCCGCGGCGGACTCGGTGGTGGTGCTGGAGACCGACGTGCTGATGGACAGCGCCGTCTCGCGTCGCCGGGTCGCCGAGCAGACGCTCTCGTTTGCGCTCACGCTCTAGCCCGCTCACGCTCTAGCCGCCCACGCTCTAGCGTTTCACCCGATCATGCCCGAGCTGGTGGCGATTCTGCCGATCAAGAGCTTCGACGACGCCAAACAGCGCCTTCGCGAAGCCTTCGATCCCACCACCCGTCGAGTACTCGCGGAGGCGATGTTCTCTGACGTGCTGATCGCGCTGCGCCGCAGCGCGCTGCTCGATCTGGTCCTGGTGGTCTCGCGCGACCACGGCGCGCAGCGGATCGCCGCCGGCTATGGAGCGATGGTGCTCGAGGATGATGAGCTCGGACACAATGCCGCGGCTATGAAAGGAGTCCAGCGAGCGATTGAGCTCGGCGCCAGGCGCGCGCTGCTGGTACCCGGCGATTGCCCGATCCTGGATCCCTCCGAGCTCGATCGGCTGGCGGAGAAGACGGTGGCCCTTCCCTCGGCAGTGATCGTGCCCGACCGCCACGGAACAGGAACCAACGCCCTGCTGCTGTCGCCTCCCGACGCCCTGGCGCCGACGTTCGGGCCCGGCAGCCGCCGGCGCCACGAGGCCCGCGCCCGCGCCGCGGGTCTCGAAGTTCAGACGGTGGATCTCGAGAGCCTGGCACTCGACGTAGACACGCCCGAGGATCTCGCCGAGGTGGAGTCGGCGCTGGCGGTCCGCCACGGCGGCGCCGCCCACACCCGAGGGATGCTGCGGCAACTGTCGCGAACATGATCACCGCCGTGGCGCTCGAGGGCCTGCCCGAGATCCGGCTCGGCGACAATCTCGCCGAGCTGATCGCCGCAGCGATGCCGTCCGGGGCGCCCAACGCCGGCGACGTGCTGGTGATCGCCCACAAGGTGGTCTCCAAGGCCGAGGGGCGAACACGAACGCTGTCGCTCGGTGGTCCCCACCGAGCGTGCCATCCAGCTGGCCAGCGAGCTCGACAAGGACCCTCGTCATGTCCAGGTGGTGCTCGACGAGTCGCAGGAGATCCGCCGCGCGGCAAACGGGGTGCTGATCGCGGTGACCCGTCACGGCCTGGTGTGCGCCAATGCCGGCGTCGACGCCTCCAACGCGCCCGACGACGACACGGTGATCCTGCTCCCCCTCGCTCCTGACGACTCCGCCCGCGCTCTGCGCGCTCGCCTGCGAGAGCTGCTCGGGGTCGCGCCGGCGGTGCTGATCACCGACTCGTTCGGCCGCGCCTGGCGCCACGGGCAGTGCGACGTGGCCATCGGCTGCGCCGGACTGGCGCCGCTCGAGGACTGGCGCGGCCGCCGCGACGCGCGCGGGCGGGTCCTGCGGGCGACGTGGATCGCGGTCGCCGACGAGCTCGCGGCTGCCGCCGACCTGGCCCGCACCAAGGACGGGATGCAACCGGCGGTGCTGGTCAGTGGCGCCGCGCGCTATGTGACATTGCACGACGACGGACCGGGAGCGCAGGCGCTGGTGCGCTCGGGCGAGCAGGACCTATTTCGCTAGCGGTGGCGACTCGTGCAGCAAAAGCCCGCGTGACGAACACAAACGCTGCACGAGTGATCAGCTCCGAGCGAGCTATTTCGCTAGCTCGACCGCGGGCGCACCGACCGCATGAAAGCCACCATCGACATGCACGATCTCGCCCGAGATCGCCTGCGCGTAGTCCGACAACAACCAGCAGATCGCGCGGGCGACCGGCCCCGGATCCGAGGTGTCCCAGCCCAGCGGCGCCTGCACCCGCCACAGCTCGGCGAGCTGCTCGAAGCCGGGAATACCGCGCGCCGCGACCGTTCCCAGCGGCCCGGCCGAGATCAGGTTGACCCGGATCCCCTGCGGCCCGAGATCCCGGGCCAGATAGCGCGCGACGGACTCCAGCGCCGCCTTGGCGACTCCCATCCAGTCGTAGATCGGCCAGGCCACGGTGGCGTCGAAATCGAGGCCGACGATCCCAGAGCCGGCCGGCATCAGCGGTGCCAGCGCCGCCGCCAGCGCCTTGAGCGAGAACGCGCTGGTCTGAAAAGCCTCCATCGCGCTCTGCGCCGGCGCGGTCATGAAGGCCCCGCCGAGAGCGTCCTGGGGGGCGAAGGCGATCGCGTGCAGCGCCCCGTCCACCCCACCCCAGCGCTCACGCAGCGAACTCGTCAGCGCGTCGAGATCGTCGGGCTTGTTGACGTCGAGCTCGAGCACCTCGGCGGGCTGAGGAAGCCGCTGGGCGGCTCGCTCGGTCATCCGGCGCACGCGACCAAAGCTCGTGAGCACGACCTCTGCGCCTTCCTTCTGCGCCTGCTCGGCTGCGTGGAAGGCGATCGAATCCCTGGTGATAACGCCGGTTATGAGAAGGCGCTTGTCCGCCAGGATCACGCCCGACCACCCGCCGCGAACGCCTCGAGCGCCGCCGCGAGCCGGTCGCGCGTCTGCGAGGGCTCGATGATCTCGTCCACGAACCCCTCAGCGGCCGCGGTATCGGCTCGCAGGTGCTCGCGGTTATAGGCGTCGGCGAGACGATCACGGACCTGCTGGGGATCGCTGGCCAGGCGCAGCTCGCGGCGGTGGACGATTCCCACCGCCGCCCGCGCGCTCATGATCCCCAGCTCGGCAGCGGGCCAGGCCAGCACCAAGTCGGCGCCAAGATCGCGTGAGTTCATGGTGATGTAGGCGCCGCCGTAGGACTTGCGCAACACCACCGTCAGCTTCGGCACTGTCGCAGACGCAAATGCACGCACCAGGCTCGCTCCATGGCGGATCACACCCGCCTGCTCCTGCTTTGACCCGGGCATGAATCCTGGCGTGTCCACGACCGCGATCAGCGGCAAGCCGAACGCGTTGCAGAAGCCCACGAAGCGAGCTCCCTTCTCTGAGCCCGCGGCGTCCAGCACACCGCCCAGGTAGCGCGGCTGATTGGCGACGATCCCCACCGGGCGGCCATCGAGCCGAGCGAGCGCCGTGACCGTGTTGCGCGCCCAGCGGGGGCACAACTCCTGGAGTGAGTCGCGATCGATGACCCCGTTCAACGCGTCGCGGACGTCATACACGCTGCGGGAGGCCGACGGCACGACCGCCCCGGGGTCGAGCTCCGCCGGCGCCAACGGCGTCGCCCGCGGAGCCGGCTGCCCGGCCGTGGACGGCAGGTATGAGAGCAGCTCCCGAACGCGTGCCGCGGCGCTGGCCTCGTCGCGCTCGACGAGATGGCAGACGCCGTTGCGGTCATGCACGTGGGGACCCCCCAGTCCTGCCGCATCGATCTCCTCACCGAGCGCCTCGCGCACGACCCCGGGGCCGGTGAGGAACATCGCGGCGTCCTGGGTCATCACGATCAGGTCGGTGAGCGCCGGGGAGTAGGCCCCGCCGCCGGCCGAGGCGCCCGAGACGATCGAGATCTGCGGCACCAACCCGGTCATGGCGACCGTCTGGCGGAACACCCGGCCGTAGCCGGCGAGCGCGGCGGTGCCCTCCTGCATCCGCGCTCCGCCTGACTCGACGAACGAGACCACCGGCATTCGTGCCCGCTGCGCGAACTCCAGCACGCGCACGATCGTGTCGGCGTGACGCTCGCCCAGCGAGCCGCCGAGGAATGCGGCGTCCTGGGCGTAGCAGGCGATCGGCCGTCCATCGACGGCGCCGGTCGCGCCCACCACTCCGTCCCCCGCCACGGCGCGATCGCCGAGTCGCGAGGATCGCGCGCTGGAGCGCAGCACGCGAATGCTGCCCGGGTCGCACAGCTCCTGCAGGCGCTGCAGCGGACCGAGTCGCCGACGCGGCGCCTCGACGGCGGTCGCGCTCATTGCGGGGCTCCGCGGATCGCCAGCGTCACGTTGTGGCCGCCGAACGCGAACGAATTTGAGATCGCCAGCGGCGGACGGCCGTTGGACTTCAGCAGCGGACGAGCCTCGCCCGGCACGTAGTCGAGGTCGAGCTCGGGGTCGGGAACCTCGTAGCCGAGGGTCGGTGCGACCACCCGCGTGATCAGCGTGCGCAGGGTGGCCACGGCCTCCACCGCCCCGGCCGCGCCGAGCGTGTGGCCGATCGAGGACTTGGTGGAGGACACCGGGATGCGCTTGGCCCGCTCCCCCAGCGCCTGCTTGAGCGCGACCGTCTCGGCCGCGTCGTTGAGCGGCGTGGAGGTGCCGTGGGCGTTGACGTAGTCGACCTCCCCCGGCTCGGCGCCGGCGTCGCGCAGCGCCAGCTCAATCGCCCGGACGGCGGGGCCCCCGGTCGGATCGGGAGCGGTGAGGTGGTAAGCGTCGGTGGTCGACCCGTAGCCGGCCACTTCGCCGAGGATCGTGGCGCCGCGGTCGGCGGCCGCCTGGGCGTCCTCGAGCACCAGGACTCCGGCGCCCTCGCCCATCACGAACCCATCGCGGCGCGCATCGAACGGGCGCGAGATCCCGGTCGGCGACAGCGCCTGCATCTTCTGAAACGAGGCGAACGCGAAATCGGTCAGCGTCGCCTCGGCGCCGCCGCACACCACCGCGTCGGCGTCGCCGTACTGGATCATCCGCAGGGCACAGCCCACCGCGTGGGCGCTGGAGGCGCACGCCGACACCACGCCGTAGCTCTGGCCGCGCAGCGCGAACTTCATCGTCACCGCGGCCGCGGCGGCGTTGGGCATGTACTGCGGCACGGCCAGCGCCGAGACGACCTTGGCCCCCCGATCGCGCATGGCGTACAGGTTGGTCTCGATCGTGGCCTGGCCGCCGATCCCGGTGGCGATCACGCAGCCGACCCGCAGCGGGTCATACGGCGGCTCGTCGCCCCACCCCGCCTGGGCGATGGCCTCACCGGCGGCGACCACGGCCAGCTGCGAGAAGCGATCCAGCCGCCGGGCCTCCTTGACCGAGAGATAATCTCCAGGCTCGAAGTCCCGGCAGCGGCCAACGCCATCGGCGATTCCGACTTCACCGGCCGCCCAGCGGTCGTGCAGCGTGGCGGCGCCGATTCCCACCGGCGTGACCGCGCCCAGCCCGGTGACCACGACCTTCCGTCTGTCCGGCCGAGAGCTCACTACGCGGCCCGCTCCACGATCAGGTCGATCGCGTCACCGACGGTCTTGAGGTCCTTCATGTCCTCACCCTTGAGGACCACGCCGTACTCGTCCTCGACGACCTGGGCCAGCTCGACCAGATCGAGCGAGTCGATGTCGAGCTCCTCGAACGTCGCCTCGCGGGTGATCTGGCTTTCGTCGGGGCCGAAGCTCGCGAGTGTCTCGATCACCCGGCTCTCGACCTGTTCCGTTGTCACCGACATCTGATTGCTCCTTTTGACCTTGATTTCACCTTCATGCCGCCAGTCCTCCATCGACGCTGAGCACCGCACCGGTGACGTAGCTCGCCTCATCGGACACCAGGAAGCGAACGCACGCGGCCACCTCCTCGGGCCGTCCCGCCCGGCGGGCGGGAACGTGCGCCAGCAACTCACCGTTGAGGCTGGCGGTCATGTCTGTGTCGATCACTCCGGGCGCGACGGCGTTGACCGTGATCCCGCGCCGAGCCACCTCGACCGCGGTGGTCTTCGTAAACGCGATTAAACCGGCCTTGGCGGCGGCATAGTTGGCCTGGCCCGGATTGGCGCGCAACCCCGAGACCGAGGCGATATTGACGATCCGTCCACTTCGCGCGCGCAGCATCGGCTTCAAGGCCCGACGCGTCAGCCGGAAGGCGGCAGTCAGGTCAGTCTCGATCACCGAGTCCCAGGCATCGTCGCGCAGCGACGGCGTGAGGTCGTCAGCGGTGATCCCGGCGTTGTTGACGAGCGTCAGCACAGGACCGCCGAAGCGCGCTTCGAGCTGCCCGAACAGCTGCTCGGCAGAAGCGGGGTCCACGACGTCGGCCTCGAGCGCGAGCGCGCGACCGCCGTCTGACTCGATCGCCGCCACGACCGCCTCCGCGCCGGCGCGATCGAAGCGGTAGTTGACCCCCACGGCCCACCCGTCGCTGGCCAGAGCGCGCGCAATCGCCGCTCCGATTCCCCGGGAGGCGCCCGTGACCAGCGCCGACCGAGACGCCGAGTCAGGCATTGACCAGCTCCACGGCTGCCAGCGTGCGCTTCGCCAGCCCGGTCAACACGCGTCCGGGCCCCACTTCCACGAACTTGCCAGCGCCCAGCTCGTGCAGAGCGAGCATCGTCTCGCGCCAGCGAACGGGCATCGTCAAGGCGTCGGCGAGCTCGGTGCGAGGATCCTCGAACGGCCGTACGGTGACCGCCGAGATCACCGGGACCCGCGGCGGCGAGAAGTCCGTCTGGGCCAGCGCCGCCCGGAACTCCGGCACCGCCGAGGCCATCATCGGCGAGTGAAATGCGCCGGTCACGTCGAGCTGCATCGCGCGCAGCCCGAGCTCCTTGGCGTGCTCCTGCGCGGCGGGCAGCCGCGCCCGCGCGCCCGAGAGCACGACCTGCTGCGGCGAGTTGTCGTTGGCCACCGTGAGCTCGTGGCCGAGCGCGATCTCCTGGGCCTGCTCGGCCGCGCCGCGCCCGAGCACCGCGAGCATGCCGCCGTCGCCGGCACGCAGGCCCGCTTCGTGCATCAGGCGGCCGCGCAGCGCCACCAGGGCAAGCCCGTCGCGCTCGTCGAGCGCGCCCGCGCCGACGAGCGCCGCCAGCTCGCCGAGCGAATGGCCGGCCATCAGATCGCCCTGCGGGCAGCCCAGCGCGTGCCAGCCCGCAAGACTGGCGCAGAAGATCGCGGGCTGGGCGAAGTTGGTGCCATCCGACGCGCGGGCGAAGGGGTCCTCGCCGACGGTTTCGATCGCCAGCTCGAGCAGCTCCGGCCGCCAGTGCTCGACGCCGTCGCGCATGTCGTCGGTCTGACTTCCCTGCCCGGGGAACAGGATCGCCGTCAAAGAGCTCATCCAGATTGAACCTACGCCACGGAAAGGGACCGGATACAGCCCTGACGTGCATTCCCCCCGTTCGGGGGGAGTAGCGCTAGGCTGCGGCCGGTGAGCGGGGCATGAGCCTTCCGGAGCCGGATCCCTCCTCCGCCGCGCTGGTGACCGGCGCCTCGTCCGGGATCGGCGCCGAGATCGCGCGGGAGCTGGCCAAGCGGGGCCACGGTGTGGTGCTCGTGGCGCGCCGCAAGGACCGCCTCGACGAGCTCGCGGCCGAGCTTCGCTCCATCTACGGCATCCGCGCCGAGACGCTCGGCTGCGATCTCTCGAAGCCGCCCGCACGGGACCGGCTTCCTGGACGGGTCGGTTCGCTGGAGCTCGAGGTCGACGTGCTGGTCAACAACGCCGGGTTTGCCACCGGGGGACCGTTCGCGCAGTCAGACCCGCAGCGCGAGCTCGAGCAGGTGCGGGTGCTGGTCGAAGCGCCCGTCGCGCTGACCTCGGCGTTCCTGCCGGCGATGGTGCAGCGCGGCCGCGGAGCGATCCTCAACGTCGCCTCGACCGCCGGCATGCAGCCGCTGCCGTATTCGGCGGGCTACTCGGCGGCCAAGGCCTACATGCTGACGTTCTCCGAGGCGCTGCACCAGGAGGTCCGGGGAGCCGGGGTGACCGTCACGGCGCTGGCGCCCGGGCCCGTGGACACCGAGTTCTGGGATCAGGCCGGCTGGCAGGTGGGAGGCCGGTCGTTCGAGAAGGCGTTTCCCACGCCGGTCAAGCCGTCGGCGCGCGACGTCGCCCGGGAAGGCGTCTCGGGGCTGGCCAGCGGACGGCGGGTGGTCGTCCCCGGTTTCTCGATGCGCGCCGGGATGCTGGCCGCGCGGTACGTGCCTCACGCGGTCAAGCTGCCGGTGATCGAGAAGGTGATGCGCCAGCGCTAGCCAGGACCACTGCGTGGGGGATCTTTGGCGCTATACGCTCAAAATCCCCCAACGTCAAGGCGCCCGGACGGGTTAGCTGAGCAGCCCGATCCGCTGTGCCCGCTGGACCGCCTCCGCGCGGTTGCGGGCGCGCAGCTTGCGATACAGCGCGCTCGTGTGCTCCTTGACCGTGTGCGGGGAGAGATACAGGCGCTCGGCGATCTCGCGATTGGTCGATCCCGCGGCGATCAGATCGAGCACCTCGCGCTCGCGCTCTGAGAGCAGCGGCGCCGGCTGTTCGGAGGTGGGCGCGAACATCGTCATCCCCAGCCCCACCATGCGCACCGCGCGAGCCACCTCGTGCGCCTCCCAGTCCTTTGACACGAATCCCGAGGCGCCGGCGGCGCGGGCGGCCGCGGGCGACATCCGGCCGGCGCCCGAGATCAGCAGCACCCGGGTCGACGGTGAGGCCCGGCGTATCGAAGCGCAGACGTCGGCGCCGGATTCGCCGACCAGGAACAGGTCGACGAGCGCCACGTCGGGCTTGAGCGTCGGCAGCAGCGCCAGCGCCTCGGCCCCGGTCCGCGCCGCGACGTAGCGCTCGACCCAGGGCTGCTCGCCAAGCAGGACCCGGAAGCCCCAGTGCACCACGTCGTGGTCGTCCACCACGAGCACGCGCAGCCGGCGCTCGGCGCCGGACCGCTGAGGCTCGGCCGCGCTCACGGTCCCGTCTCTACGCGGGTCACGGTCCCGCCTCTACGTCGGCCACGGCCCCGACCGCCTGATCGCGGGCCTGCGGGACCACCAGGCGCACCCGCCAGCGCCCGGGCTCGGGCGCGCCGAACTCGACCGTGCCGCCATGCTGCAGGGCCTCGAAGGCCGCCAGCCGCAGCCCGATCCCGGTGCCGCGGGCATCGGGGCTGACGCCGTCGTTTCGCACCTCGAGCGTGAATGTGTCGCTGTCGCTGGCCACCTTGACCTCCACGCGGGTGGGTTCCGCGTGCTTGGCGATGTTGCGCAGCGCTTCGGCCAGCACCGACTGGGCCAGCGGCTCGACGTCCGGCGGCACGGTCACCTCCGACGACCAATCGACCTCGACCCGTCGCTCGGGCTCGCCCGCCACTCGCGCCAGCTCCGCGGCGAGCGTGGTCCCGGTCTCCCCGGGGACGGGAGCGAGCGGCCGCTCGAGCGCGCTGCGCAGGTCGCTGAGCGCCTCCTGCATCTCGATGCGGCAGCGCTCACGCTCGGTGTCGTCGAACGATCGCTCGGCGCTGAGCGCCAGCGACACGCCGAACAGGCGCTGCATCACACGCTCGTGGATCTCGCGTGCGAGCTCGAGTCGCTCGCCGAGACGGTGGTTGTGCTCCTGTTGACGGGTGGCGTTGCGCGCGGTGGCCACCAGCGCGGCCGTCTTTCCGAGCGTCCACAGAAGGTGGCGCTCGCCGTCGGTTAGCTCGAACCGCCCACCGCCGCGGTCGGCGCAGATCACCCCGTAGGCGTGGCCCGCGGCGCTCAGCGGCGTGCACACCAGCGTGGTGATCCCGTACAGCTGTGCGTACTGGGGTGGCAGCTCGTCCTCGATCCCCTCCGAGACGACCACGACCTCGTCCTGGGCGAGCGCACGCTGGGCGATCGGGGTCGACATCAACGCCGGCGAAGGATTCAGGATCGCCAGCTGCGAGTGCTCGATTCCATGTGAGCCGACCACTCGCACCCGGCGCCGGGCGTAGTCGGCCATGAAGATCGCCGCCCGGCGCATCGTGGTCAGCCGGCAGATCGCCTCGCAGATCCGGTCATAGAACTCGGTCGGAGAGTCGTCGGTGTCGAGATCGGCGAGCAGCTCGACGAACACCTCGAGCGGCTCGACGCCGGCGAACAGGGCGCGGGGACGCTCGACGGTCATGCAGCCCTCCCGCCGCCCTGCGCTCGCCGTCCGGGCTCGCCAATACCGCAGGGCGCGGGAGTCATCCGGCTCAATTCATACCGGCGGCGGATCTCGTACAAGGTCGTGCGCTCCGCCGCTGGCCGCCCTGCCCCGTGGGCGGCCCCGATCAGATCCGAAGGCTCGAGTCGGACGCCGTGATAGCTGCCGGCCATGCGCGAGATCGACTCCTCCATCAGCGTCCCGCCGAGGTCGTTGACGCCCCAGCGCAGCGCCTCGGTCGCGGCATCGAGGCCCATCTTGACCCAGCTGGCCTGAAGGTTGGTCACGGTGCTGCCGAGCGCGAGCCTGAACGCCGCCGTGTGTTTGAGGTTCTCCTCGCGGGAGATCTCCTGCACCCCATGGGTGCGCCCCAGCAGCGTGTGAAACGGGATGAACGACAGCGGCACGAACTCCGTGAAGCCCCCGGTGCGCTCCTGCAGCTCGCGCACGACCCGCATGTGCTCGGCGAGCTCCCAGGGCTCCTCGATGTGCCCGAACATGACCGTGACCGTCGAGCGAATGCCCTCGGCGTGCGAAGCCTCGATGATCTGCACCCAGCGGGCGACCGGGAGCTTGTTGGGGGAGATCCGCTCGCGGACGCCGTCATGCAGAACCTCGGCCGCCGTCCCCGGAGTGGATCCCAATCCCGCCTCGCGCAGCCGCTCGAACACCGCCCGAGGCCCCAGGCCGCTGACGTCGCACATGTGCGCGACCTCCATCGGCGAGTACGCGTGCAGGTGCAGCTCGGGAGCGATCTGCTTGGCCAGCCGCAGCCAGCCCAGGTAATCGTCAAGTCCCCAGTCGGGGTGAATCCCTGACTGCATGCAGATCTCGGTCGCGCCCGCCTGCACGGCCTCCTGCACGCGTTGCGCGAACTCCTCCTGCGAGTGCTCATAGGCGTCGGGCGAGCGCTTGGACTGGCCAAAGCCGCAGAACGCGCACCCGACGATGCACACGTTGGAGACGTTGATGTTGCGATTGACGACGAACGTGACCGTGTCGCCGGCCAGGCGGCGGCGCAGCTCGTCGGCGGCGCAGCGCATCTCCTCGATCACCTCGGGGCGCTGCTCTGCGAACAGCGCCGTCAGCTGCTCGGGAGACAGCTGCAAGCCCTCGCGCGCCCGCTCGATCGCCCGTGGCGCCACCGTATCTGCGACTCGAAGCTCGGCGCGCCGGCCGCTGCCGCGCCGCGGGATGAACGACCAGTAGCGGCCCTTGATCACGTCGAGGACCGGCGCTGCGATCCACTCGCGGTCGATGTACTCCGGGTACACGCACAGCCGCTCTGAGAGCGCGAAGCCGTCGCCGGCCAGCCGCTTGCGGACCTGCGACGGCGAGGGAAACGGATGCTCCGGGGAGATGTGATCGCCGTTGGCGCTCAGCCCCCCGAGATCCGTGGCCCCCGCGCGCACCAGCTCCGGCCACCAGTCAGACAGATTGGGCGGCACCTGGATCCCGACGCCGGGCATCAGCCGCCGCGTCTCGGCGATCAGCCGCTTGAGGTCCTCCAGGGTTACCGGGCAGGCCCAGGCCGGCGCCTCGAGCTGTGGCCCGTGCGAAACGCCGGTGCGCCAGTACTCGCGCGCCGCCGCATCGGCGATCTGTGCGGGCTCACGTCCGTAGTAGCTCTGGTGAGGGACGAAGTTCTGCAGGATCACCTCCTGCAGATGACCGTGCTCGGCGTGCAACTCGGCGAGCGCGGCCAGCGAGGCCATCCGCTCCTCCTCGCTCTCGCCGATCCCCACCAGGATCCCGCTCGTGAACGGGATCTTCAGCTCGCCCGCGGTGGCGATCGTCTCGATCCGGCACAGCGGGTGCTTGGTCGGTGAGCCCGCGTGGACCGTCTGCATCAACCGCTCGGATACCGATTCGAGCATCAGCCCCTGCGACGCGGTCACCGCACGCAGCCGGGCGAGGTCGCGCCGGTCCAGCACGCCCAGGTTGGTGTGGGGCAGCACCCCGCGCTCGAGCGAACGCTCGCACACCCACACCACGTAGCCCGTGAAGTCCTCAAACCCATATTCGGCCAGCCGTGCGGCGACCTGCGGGTTGTGCTCGGGACGCTCACCGGTCAGCACCAGCAGCTCTTTGATCCGGTGACGCCGCACGGCGTCGTCGAGCATCCGCTCGACTTCCTCGGGCGCGTACAGATGCGGCTTGTGGGTCGCGAACGCGCAGTACTTGCAATAGCAGCGACAAGTGCGCGAGAGCGACAGCGCGAAGTTCCGACTGAACGTAACCCGGCGGCGCATGCTCGAGGCGGATTCTACGAGGGCGGTTGGCGCCTATCCTGCCCGCCGGATGCGTCACGTCGGGCTGATAGCCCTGCTGGTGGGCGCCTTGCTCGCGCTCAGCGCATGCGGGTCGTCGTCATCGAGCGTCAGTGCAGCCGCGCAGCGCAACGCGACGCTGGTGCTCGACTTCACTCCCAACGCGGTGCACGCCGGGATCTACGAGGCGCTCGCGCGCCACGACGACCTCCACGCGGGCGTGCGACTCCACCTCGTCGTTCCCTCGGCATCGACCGACTCGATCAAGCTGCTGCAGACGGGCCGGGTGAGCTTCGCCCTGCTCGACATCCACGATCTCGCGATCGCCCGCGAGCGCGGGCAGGACATCGTCGGGGTGATGGCGATCGTGCAACAGCCCCTGGCGGCGGTGATCGCCGCACCGCGGATCAGCAACCCGCGCCAGCTCGCCGGCAGCGGGGCGCCGGTCGGCGTGACCGGCGTCCCCAGCGATATCGCGGTGCTGCACTCGGTGGTCGCGGGCGCGGGTGGGAACCCCAGCGACGTCAAGACGGTCACCATCGGGTTCAACGCGGTCGCCGACCTGCTTGCCGGCAAGGTCGTCGCGGCGACCGCGTTCTGGAACGACGAGGGCGTCACGCTGCGCCGTCGGGACCCGGCCTTTCATGTGTTCAGGGTCGATCGGTATGGCGCCCCCTCCTATCCCGAGCTCGTGCTGTGCGCCACCGGCGCGTTTCTTCGCTCGGATCCCCGCATCGCCCACTCGGTCGTCCATGCTCTGACCGAGGGCTACCAGCAGGTGCTGGCCGACCCGCGGGCAGGCGAGCGCGCGCTCGAGTCCCGGGTGCCGGGGCTGGACGCGCAGCTGGTGCATGCTCAGCTCAGCGCGCTGCTGCCCGCGTTTGATCAGCCTGGGGGGCGCGTCGGTGCGCTCGATCAGGCTCGCCTGCGGGCGTGGGCTCGCTGGGAACAGCGCTTCGGGATCGTGCGCCAGGCCCCTGACATAGGCGCGATGTTCACGAGTCGGTTTCTTCCTGCGCCAGCTGGCTGACGAGCTCGGAGGCGGCGCGCGCCATCCGCGATCTCGGCACCACGAGATCGAAGCCCGCTCGCCGGGCCTGGTCGCGCACGTCGTGCTCGACGTGGGAGTAGAAGGCCAGCGTCCGGGGCGGTGCGGGTGCCGCGTTGGCCAGCGCCGCTCTGGTGAGCTCGATTCGCGCCTGCGGATCGGTGGTCAAATCGACGATCAACACGTCGGCGCCCGCCAGCTCCGGAGCGAGCCGCGCCGCGTCGGATACCAGCACCGGGTCGTGGCCGCCAGCCCGCAACGCACCAAGCACATTGGAGCCGAACAGCAAGTCCGGTACGAACGCGACCGCGCGCGCCACTGCCTATTGCGCCCGGCGGCGCCGGAACTCCTGGCGCACCGATTCCGGCCGGCCCCACATCTGCACCACTTCCGCGCGCCCGGTGCGTACCTCGCGCACGGCGAGCTCACCCTCGATCCCGGCGTCGTCGAGCAGCTTCAACCCCAGCCGCACCGACGGCACCGGGGTGGCGTGCCCGAAGCGATGGGCGACCACGAGCCGCCAGTGCCAGTCGGCGTAGGAGTAGGGCTGCGGATTGGCGGTGACCAGCATGACCGCGGCGTCGACGTAGCGGCGCTCGTCGAAGATCCGCAGGTCGAGCTCGAGATCGGTCCAGTCGTCGGGCAGCGAATTGACTACCTCATCGAAGCTTTGGACGAGCGAGGGCATTGCCGGCCAAGCGTACTCAGCCCAGCAGCTGCTGAGCGAGCAGCAGCACGTTCATCGCGGTGATCACCGCGGCGATCGAGTACGCCACGACGCTGACCAGCCGGCCGTTGACCTGGGCGCCCATCACCTCGCGACGTCCTGTCAGGACCACCAGCGGCACCAGTGCGAACGGGATCCCGAACGAGAGCACCACCTGGCTGAGCACCAGCGCAGCGGTCGGATCGAGCCCGATCGCCAGGATCACCAGCGCCGGAATCATGGTCACCGCACGGCGAACCACGACCGGGATCCGGACCCTGATGAAGCCCGCCATCACGATCTGCCCCGCGAACGTCCCCACGCTCGACGAAGAGGTCCCCGACGACAGCAGGGCGATCGCGAACGCCAGCGCAGCGCCGCCGCCGACCAGCTGGCCGAGTCCGGCGTGAGCGCCCTCGATCGTGGTCACGCCGGTGTGGCCCGTGCCGTGAAACAGCTTCGCCGCCGCGGCGAGCATCGCCAGGTTGATGAGTCCGGCCAGCCCCAGAGCCACGATCACGTCGATCCGCTCAAAGCGCAGCACCCGCCGGCGCTCGGCATCGTCGCGCACCGGCATCCGGCCCTTGGTCAGCGCCGAATGCAGATAGATCACGTGCGGCATCACCGTTGCCCCGACGATTCCAACGGCCAGATACACGGCGTCGCTGCCGCCAAACCCGGGGATCAGCCCGCCCAGCGAAGCTCGGGCCGAGGGGCCGATCCGCAACGTCTCATACAGAAAGCCCGCGAACACGATCCCCAGCAGCGCTGCGATGGCCAGCTCGAACCTGCGGTAGCCGCGGCGCTGGAGCTCGAGGATGGCGAAGGCGATCACACCGGTGATCAGCCCCGCCACCAGCAGCGGGACGCCGAACAGCAGATTCAGCCCGATCGCCGCGCCGAGGAACTCGGCCACGTCGGTAGCCATCGCCATCACCTCGGCCTGGACCCAGAGGCCCCAGCTCGTCCAGCGCGGGAAACGCTCGCGGCACACTTCGGGAAGGCTCTGGCCGGTGGCGACCCCCAGCTTTGCCGACAGGTACTGGATCAGCATGGCCATCAGGTTTGCCAGCAGCACGACCCAGAGCAGCGCGTATCCGAACTTGGAACCGGCCTGGATGTTGGTCGCGAAGTTGCCCGGATCGACGTACGCGACCGCGGCGACGAACGCCGGCCCGAGCATCGCCAGGGTCGCCCGCAACCGGCCACGGGCGAGCACTCGCTCGAGCGGCGTCAGCGCGGACTCGGGGAGCGTCGCCGTGCTGCCGTCGGCGACCGCTGCCTCGAGCGCGGGCTCCGGCAACGGGGTCATCGCGCGACCTCGATCCGCATCGCCCGCGCGAGCTCGCCCCCGAGCGCGTGCACCGAGTGCCCGAAGCGGACGAACAGCGGGCCCCCGAACGGCTGGCGGTCGACCACTTCCAGCTGTGCTCCCGGAGCGATGCCGCGCTGGGCGAGGTAGCGCAACATCTCGGGCTCGGAGTCCGACACCCGCACGAACGTCCCGCGCGCCCCGGTCTGCAACGACTCGAGGCTCTCGGTCGTGGTCTCCTCGATCTGCAGCTCGCGCGTCGGGATCGGGTCACCGTGGGGATCGTGAGTGGGGTTTCCGAGCTTGCGCGCGATCACCTCCTCGAGCTCCTCGGAGAGGACGTGCTCCAGGACCTCGGCCTCCTCGTGCACGCGATCCCACGGGACCCCCAGGCTCTGAACGAGGTACAGCTCGAGCAGCCGGTGATGGCGCATCACCTCGAGCGCGACCCGTCGGCCGGAGTCGGTCAGCGACACGCCGTGGTAGGGCTCGTGCTCCACGAGTCCGAGCTCGCCGAGGCGCTTGACCATCCCCGAGGCGGAGGCGGCGGTGACCGACAGCCGCTCGGCGATCGCGTTCGTGCTGACGGGCTGCTCGTCGCGCTGCTCGAGCGCGTAGATCGCCTTGGTGTAGTCCTCGACCGCCGAAGAGTGGAGAGGGTCGGCTTCTTGACGCACGGCCATAGACAAGATTATGCCATGGCTAAATTTATAATTTGACTAAGTCTGAAAGCTTTCTTGGTCGACCTGCGGATGGCGGATCCTATGCTTTGACGGTGTGACCAGCTCCCTTGAAGTCCCAGCGACCGAATACGACGCGATCACCGCCGGCTGCGGGCTCCTGGACAGCTCGGAACGGGGCAAGCTCGCGCTCACCGGCGGGGACTGCAGGAGCTTTCTCCAGGGCCAGGTGACGAACGACGTCGAGGCGCTCACCCCTGGGACTGGGTGCTATGCAGCCTTTTTGACGCCCAAAGGCAAGATGCTCGGCGACGTGCGCATCCTCGACACGGGGCAAGAGCTGCTGCTGGACACCGAGCGCGTCGCGCTTCAGGAGCTGTTCAACATGATCCGCCGGTTCAGCATCGGCTACGACGTCCAGCTCCACAAGCGCACGCTGGAGCGGGGCCTGGTGTCGCTCCTCGGTCCCCGCGCCGACGAGGTCGCGGGGGTGCAGGAGCTGCCGGCAGCCGAACATTCGCATCTGACCAGCGAGATCGGTGCGAGTCCGGTTCGCGCGATCCGCACCGACCTGGGCCTCGACCTGCTCTGCGACGCGACCCACACGGCCTCACTGACCGAGGCGCTGCAGCGCGCGGGTGCGGCGCCGGTATCCGAGGCGGTCGCCGACTGCGCTCGGGTGGAACGGGGACGCCCCCGCTACGGGATCGATCTCGATGACACCGTGATTCCACAGGAGGCGGGGCTCAACGAGCGCGCGGTCTCGTTCACCAAGGGCTGCTACGTAGGTCAGGAGACGGTCGCGCGCCTCTACTACCGGGGCAAGCCCAACCGCCAGCTGCGCGGTCTGCGCCTGTCGGGCCCGGCGAGCACCGGGGACGAGATCAAGCTCGCGCAGCGCACCGTCGGCCGGCTGGGCAGCGTGGCGCAATCGCCGGCTCTGGGACCGGTGGGGCTCGCGCTCGTGCGCCGCGAGGCGCCGCCGGGCTCAGAGGTGACCGTCGGCGCCGACGAGGTCGCCGCGCTCGTCGTCGAGCTCCCCTTCGCCCGCTGACGAGCGGCCCGCTGACGACTCGTGCGATCGGTGTAGGAACTCCTCCAGCTCGCCGCGCCCGGGTGCCGGGCGCAACGCAAGCTGCGGCGTGTCCGGGTGCGAGCCCAGCCAGCTGCCGAGGATCCGCAGCTCGTCTATCTCGTCGGGCGGTACGTGCGCGCCCAGCTCACCGATCCGCCCGCTGCGGGCGACCGCGGCATCCGTCCGCGCCTGCAGTTCGTCCACATCACAGCCGCCCAGCGGCCCCCAGTCCACCAACCTGCCGCCTGCGATCCAGAAGCAGTCGAAGTCGGCGCCGTTGGGGTGTGGGGCGAGCACCAGGCGCGGACGGGCGTGGGTGGCCTCGAGCACGCCGCCGAGGCGTCCCAGGACCGCGCCCAGCCGTCGCAGACGCCGGCGCAGGGCGGCCGCGCGCTCAAAGCGCTGCTCGGCGGCCGCCGCGCGCATCTGGCGCTCGACGTGGTCGAGCAGCGGCTTGCCGGGTGCGTCGGCGGCCGCTTCGGGAAGGAACAGGCGCAACATCTCATCAAGCCGCCGCCGGTACAGGTTGGGGTCCAGGTCACCGAGGCAGGGCGACAGGCAGCGCCCCATCTGACCGTAGGCGGATGGATACTCGCGCCGCGGCAGGCGCCGCCCGCAGTGACGCAGGCCGAACAGCGAATCGAGCTGCTCCACCAGCTCCAGCGCCAGCCGCCGGCCGCGCAGTGGCCCGATCGTGACCGCGTGCCCGGCGGCCGGGTTCGGGCTCACCTCGAGGATCGGATAGGCGATGTCCAGCCGGCAGCGGATGTAGATCAGCCGGTCGTCGCGCCGCGTGAGGCGCTTGTTGCCGGGCGGGGCCAGCTCCTTGATCAGTCGGTTCTCGAGCACCAGCGCACCGAGCTCGGAGCTGGTGGTGCGGTAGTCGACCACCGACGCGTGCGCGGTCCATGCGGCGGGAACGGTCGACGGTGCGAAGTGTGCGCGCGCCCTGCTGCGGATCGAGACCGACTTGCCCACATACAGGACCCTCCCCGCGTCATCGCGGAACAGGTAGACGCCTGGGTCGCGCGGGAGATCGGCGAACTCGGGTGGGGCGGGCTGCTTGCCGGTGCCGGGGCACGCGCCGGCGGGAAACTGGCCGCTGCTGGCCCGGGCGCTGAGCCCGCGCCGCGGGCGCCGTCGCGGCGCGATCGCCTTCAGGGCCTCGGCCACCGTCGAGGCGTTGGCGCACAGCCGCGGTAGCAGCGCGCACAGCACCCTGGCGCAGGTCTCGGCGTCCTCAAGCGCCCGGTGCGCTTTGCGCACTTCGATCCCCAGTGCATCGGCGAGCACCGTCAGTCCGCGCTGGCGCTGCAGCGGCAGCATCGCCCGCGCGAGCGCGGCCGTACAGATCACCGGCGGATTTGGCCACTCCAGCCCGATGCGCGAGAACCCCTGTCGCAGCACCCGGCGGTCAAAGGCCGCGTTGTGGGCGACCATCACTCGCCCGCGGAGGAGCTCGGCCAGCTGCGGCAGGACCGCTTCGAGCGACGGCGCACCGTCGACCATCGCCTGGGTGATGCCGGTGAAGCGCTGGATCCCGCGGCGCAGCGGAGCGCTTGTGCGCACCAGCGAGCTCCAGCGGTCGTGCAGCTCGCCGCCACCCACCAGCACGGCACCTATCTCGGTGAGCTCGCAGGCGTCGCCGCTGAGGCCGTTGGTCTCGGTGTCCACGACCATGAACTCCGCGGTGGCGACCGGGGCGTCGAGCAACTCCATCTCGACGGTGATACGCCCTGGTCCGGACGTTGTGCAGCGCTGCTTGCGTGACCGGAGTATTGGCTCCCGGCCCGGCATTTTGAAGCCGCCTCGCGCGCAGGTCTGACAGCCCGCTGGCGTTCGTGACCGCCGGGCGGGGTAGCATCGTTGGTATCCCACTAAGGGAAGGAGGCTGAGTTGACGTCCGTCGCACCGGATACCGAGCAGCTGCAGGAACTGGATGCCGAGACCCGCCAGGCGTGGAGCGCCTACATCGAGCGGCTGCGCACGCTGACCGGCGAGGAGTACGAGCGCACCGAATCGGAGTCCTGGGATGAGCTGCAGGCAGAGCTGCGTCGCCTGGATGACGCTCGCGAGTCACTGGCGAGGCCAGCTGCCAAAACTTGAGTAGAAGCGTGGTCCTGGTTCGGCTAGGGTTCTCGCCGGATCGACCACAAGGCTGACCGGCACGGTAGCCGAGGCGATCTCCAACAGGAGACTCTGGTCGCGAATGCGTATCAGGATGATCGGGATCTTCGGCGCGTGCGTCCTGGTGGGCGGCTGTGGCAGCGCCGGAGGCACCTCACCTACCCAGTCCCGGCCTCCATCCCCGGTCAACCTCACCGTCTACGTAAACGACTCGCACATCTCGGTCTCGCCGTCGCGGGTGGGCGCCGGGCCGGTCGTCTTCATCGTCACCAACCAGGCCAGCAGGGCGGAGGAGCTGGCGATCTCCCGATCCGGACATGCCAGCCCGATCGCCAGCACCGCACCGATCAACCCCCAGGGAACCACCCAGGTGTCGGTCAACTTCCGCCCTGGCGACTACACGATCGCCACCAAGCGTCACGGGACCGATGCTCAGCTCTCACGGCAGCCGTCGATCCGGTCGGCGTTGATCCACATCGGGCACGAGCGTCAAAACGGCAACAACGAGCTGCTCCAGCCGTAACGCTTGACCCCGCTGGGCGAGGATCGAGGATCGAGACTTCGTGCCGTAACGTCGTCGCGCTGAGCTAACGCTAACCGCGTGACTCCGAGTCACATCGTGTCCTCCACGTGCACAATTTGACTCCGAGTCAGACCCGGGCCCTCGGATCCGACTCCGCCTCACCGCCACCGAAACATCAAGGGCCCTCCGGATCCCGCCCGGCGTCCTTTCGCTTGCGCAAACACAACTTGTGTGCAATACTTGTATGCATGCAAGTAACTACCATCACGGACACCCCGGTGGCGAGCTCTCCAGAGACCGCTACCACGCCGACCGTCCTGGCGGCGGACCTTTACGCCGTGGTGGTGTTCCTGCACAAGAACTGCAACTCGGACCTCTTTGAGGCGATGGGCGTGCTCGAGCTCGGGATCACTCAGATCAAGCTGCTTCACCAGCTCGAGGTCGCCACCCGCGAGCTGACGCTCAAGGAGGCGGCCGAACTGGTTCCCCTCTCGCTGCCCGCCGCGAGCCGGACGATCGACGATCTCGTCAGGCGCGGAATGGTCGAGCGCCACGAGGACGTCGAGGACCGCCGGATGAAGCGCGTCAGCCTCACCGACCGGGGCCGTCTGGTGATCCGCAAGCTCAACGCAGCGCGCCTCAACGGCCTCGAGCAATTCACACAGACTTTGAACGACGACGAGCGCCAGGCGCTCGCTGGAGCGCTGCAGCAGCTGCTCCGCCGCCCCGACATCGCCGTCTGCCGACCTGAAGGGATCTGAAAAACCTGTGACGCAACGAATCCTCGCCCACCGCCACCGGTTGATCACCGACGAAAACAGCCGCTGGTGGACGCTCGGGGCCATGTGCTTCGCGCTGTTCATGATCATGCTCGACAACACGGTCGTGAACGTCGCGCTGCCGTCGATCCAGCGAGACCTGCACGCGACGCTGTCCGCGCTTGAGTGGACCGTGAACGCCTACACGCTGACCTTTGCGGTGCTGCTGGTGACCGGCGGCCGGCTCGGCGACATCTTCGGCCGCCGGCGGATGTTCATGTTCGGCGTGGCCGTATTCGGCCTCTCGAGCGCGGCGATCGGCTTGGCCCCCAGCGACACCGCTCTGGTCGCGTTCCGCGCCGTGCAGGGGATCGGTGCCGCGTTCATGATGCCGGCGACCCTGTCGATCATCACCCAGGCGTTCCCGCCCCATCAGCGCGGCACGGCGATCGGAACCTGGGCAGGCGTCAGCGCCCTGGCGCTGGCCATTGGCCCGGTCGTCGGCGGGTTTTTGACCGAGCAGGTCAGCTGGCGGGCGATCTTCTTCATCAACCCGCCGATCGCGCTGATCGCGGTGGCCGTGTGCCTGTTCGCCGCTCGCGAGTCACGCGACGAGACCGTCTCGCGCACCGTCGACATCCCCGGCATCGGTGCCATCACGGTCGGCTTGACCGCGCTCGTGCTGGCGCTCGTCGAAGGCAACAGCTGGCACTGGGGATCGGCACGCGTGCTCTCGCTACTGGCCATCGCCGCCATCGCCTTGACCGCGTTCGTGATCATCGAGCTGCGCAGCTCGGCGCCGATGGTCGACTTCGGCTTCTTTCGCTCGCGCACCTTCCTGGGCACGAACCTGGTCGCGTTCATCATCTCGTTCGCGATGCTGGCCCAGTTCTTCTTCCTGGCCCTCTACATGCAGAACATCCTGCATTACACGCCGCTTCAGACCGGCGTGCGCTTCCTGCCCGCGACGATCGTGATCATCATCATGGGGCCCCTGGCCGGCCGCCTGACTGACCGGATCGGATCGCGGATTCCGATGGTGGTCGGCCTGTTGACAGTGGCGCTGTCGCTGTTCATCGAGTCCAGGGTCACGATCCACACGGGCTACGGGCTGCTGCTGCCCGGGTTCATCCTGATGGGCATCGGCATGGGGCTGACCATGTCGCCGATGAGCACTGCCGCGATGAACGCCGTCGACCGGACCAAGGCCGGCGTGGCCTCCGGAGTGCTGTCGATGAGCCGGATGGTCGGCGGCACGTTCGGCGTCGCGGTGACAGGCGCGCTGCTGACCGCGATCGGGACGTCCAAGATCGACCAGGGCCTCCCCCACCTTCCCGCGGCGGCCCGCTCGGCGCTCGCCAACGCCCTTGGCGCGGGCGGCGTGCCCGGCCACCAAGCCTCCCCGCACGTGGTCGCGGTAACGCGCGACGCGTTCGTGTCGGCGCTTGGCGTCGGTCTCACCATCGGGGCCGCGGTAACGCTCGTCGGAGCCGTGGTGGCATTTGTGCTGATCCGCCGCAACCCCGCCGATCGGCCGGCGGCACCCGAGCCCGCGACCCCCGCGGCGGACGCCGAGAACGAGCCCGAGCTCACGCTCGCCTGAGGCCAGCCCCCACTCCGGACCCCGCGCGGTCCGGGTACGATCCTGGGCGAGCCCTGATCCCGACCAGGAAGGCGCTGCGCGAGTGGCCGTCGATTCCAGCCAAGTCGCAAACATTGAGACCCCGCCCGGCGAGCTGCCACCGACGATGGCCGCGTGGGTGATCCGCGAGGAGCGCTTCGGCGAGCCGGTAGACGCCTTCCAGCTCGAGGAGATCGAGGTCCCCGAGCCCGGCGCGTTCGAGGTGATCGTCCGGGTGATGGCCGCCGGAGTCAACTTCAACAACGTTTGGGCCGCGCTCGGCGAGCCGGTCTCGGTGTTCCGTTACCACCCCGACGAGGATCATCACATCGGAGGCTCGGACGCCTCCGGGATCGTCTGGAAGGTGGGTCCGGGCGTTACCCGCTGGAAGCCCGGCGACGAGGTCGTCGTGCACTGCAACCAGGCCTCCTACGAGGATCCCGAGGTCCACGGCCTCGACCCGCTCGCCGCGCCCAGCCAGCAGATCTGGGGCTATGAGACCAGCTGGGGCTCGTTCGCCCAGTTCTGCAAGGTCCAGGCCCAGCAGCTGCTTCCCAAGCCGGCTCACCTGGCCTGGGAGGAGGCCGCCTCCTACGGGCTCACCTACTTCACCGCTTACCGGATGCTGATCGACCGCACCCGGCTGCAGGCGGGCCACCGGGTCTTGATCTGGGGCGCGGCGGGCGGTCTGGGGGTGTTCGCCACCCAGCTGTGCGCGATGACCGGCGCCGACGCCGTCGGCGTCGTCTCCAGCGACGAGAAGGGCCGGCTCGTGCGCGAGTTGGGTGCGATCGGCTACGTGGACCGCTCGCAGTTCTCCGGGATGATGCGGCGCGGTGACGAGACAGTCGACGAGGAGCGGGGCCGGTTCAAGGAGTCACGCCGCTTCTGCAAGGCGGTCGAGGGGTTGCTCGGCGGGCCGCCCGACATCGTGTTCGAGCACGTGGGCAAGGCGACCTTTCCGACCTCGGTGCTGTGCGTCAAGCCGTTTGGGAAGGTTGTCATCTGCGGCGCCACCTCCGGTTACCAGCTCGACTTCGACGTGCGCTATCTGTGGATGCGCCAGAAGGAGATCATCGGCTCGCACTTCGCCAACGCCTGGGAGGCCAACAAGGCCAACGAGCTGATCGAGGAGTCGAAGATCAGACCGGTGCTGTGGCAGACGATGGGCTTTGATGGCGTCGCCGAAGCCCACCAGCTGCTGCGCGACAACAAGCACCTGGGAAAGATCGCGATCCTGGTCGGAGCCACCGCCGAGGGGCAGGGCAAGACCGCCGAAGGGCCTGGGGCCATCCGTGCCGAGGTGGGAGCGTAATGGCCGGAATCGGTGCCACTGAACAGCGGGACGACTCCAGATGGCCAACGTCATAACCATCCTCTGGTACGCGACGATCCTGCGCAAGGACTCGTTCGCGCTCGACGTCGCCCGGGTCGCACCGGTCGCGCTGCGCTACGGCGCCACCAAGTACCAGGTCCACGTCTCAAACGACGACCGCTACCGGATCAACCAGATGTCCTGGTTCGCAACCAAGGAGGGCTGGTATCGCTACTGGGACGGCCCGGAGATGATCGAGTTCCGCCGGCGCAACATGGGCCACTACCAGGTCCCGATCGTCTACGGGTGGCACGAGGAGATCGCCGCCGGCGAGCTGGGGCCCGAGGTCCCCGAGCCCGAGCCCGAGCCGACGCCCGTGCCGGCGCCCGAGACCGCGGCATAGCCTCAGTCCCACACGGTGAGGCGCGGGTCAAAGGCCCGCAACCCCGCGTCCCTGGTCGTCAGGCGAGCGTTCCAGGCCCTGCTCGACCCGCAGCGCCAGCTCGAGCCAGAAGCGGCTGTCGGGATCGTCGAGCGCGTCGCCGAACAGCTCCCGGAGACGCCCCAGCCGATAGCGCGCGGTCTGCGGGTGGATGCCCAGCCGGTGCGCCACCTGCCCCAGCCGGCCCTGCTCGGCCAGCCACACCCGTAGCGTTTCGGCCAGACGGTTGCGCGATCCCGGCGACAGCGGTTGCAGCGGCGCCAGCCGGTCGGCTGCAAGCTCGCCGGCGAGCCCGGGGTCGCTGCGCAGCAGCAATTCGCCGGCCCGCTCTCGCGCGGCCACCAGACCCGGCCCTGGCCCGGCGAGCTCCAGCGCCGCCCGCGCGCGGGCGAAGCTGATCCGCGCCTGGCTCCAGTCGACGGTGGTGCCCAGCCCGGCGTGCGTCCCCGCGCCGCGGACGGCCCGCTCGATCAGGCCGCGGCGCCCCGGGCCGTCGGGGTCGCTTATGACCGCACACGTCAGGTCTCCGATTGCGTCGGTGATCGCCCCATCGGGCAGACGCGATGCGGCCGCCGATCGCTCCTCTCCCCCGATCGCCAGCACCGCGAGCGTGCGCGGCAGCGGCCAGCCGGCCTCGGCAGCCGCCGCCTGCACGGCGGCCAGTTCGGGCGCCGGGTCGCGGATCAGCATCCGCACCAGCCGGCGGCGGCGCAGCTCGGCCTCGCTCGCGGCCGCCGATTGCTCCAGCGCATGGCCCTCGGCCGATTCGGATGAGAGCACGTCGATGTATGCGAACAGCGACTCCGCCAGCAGATACAGAGTGTCGGGTTCGAGCCCCGCCTCCACGCCGATCGCCGCGAACCTGCGCCAGGCGACCCGGGCGCCGATCCGATACGCGCTCAGCAGCGACTCCAGACTGCGCCCGGCTCGCATCTCACCCCGCCCGAGCGCCAGGTAGACATCCGGTCGCGCCACGTGTCCGCCCGCCTCGATCTCGGCCAGGAAGTGACGCAGCGCCTCCTGAACGCCCTGGCGGACTCCCGTCCCCAAACGGCCCCTCGAGGGGCCTCGCATACGCCGGAACAGTGGCGACCGCCTGGATCATCTCGTCCGCTACCTCCCCCAGCGCCGGCCGCAGGACATCAACGACCTCGCGAGGCAGCTCGTGCCAGGGCTGATCAGCCACGACTCATAGCTAGCAGATAAGTTTCCGCCCGACGGTACTCGTTTGCGTAAGAGAATTTTGCGTAACCTCGACGTATCCTGTTCTCGAAGCCATGCAGATGAATCGGGCCAACAAGATCATGAACCTGGTCGGCGTGCCGTTGCCGCTGATCGGCCTGGTAATCGCGATCGTCCTGCTGTGGAACCACGCGATCGGCCCGCTGGAGCTGGGTCTGATGATCGGGCTCTACGTGATCACCGCGCTCGGCGTGACGCTCGGCTTTCACCGGATGTTCACCCACCGGGCATTTGAGTCCTCGCGGGCATTTCGCGCGATCGTCGCTGTGCTGGGCTCGATGGCCGTTCAGGGCTCGGTCATCACCTGGGTGGCCGACCACCGCAAGCACCACGCGTTCACAGACCAGGACGGCGACCCCCACTCGCCGCATCTCAGCGGACCGGGATTCGGGGGGGCGATCAAGGGTCTATGGCACGCGCACATCGGGTGGCTGTTCGAGACGGTCGGTACCGCTGAACGCGAGCGCTTCGCCTCTGACCTGGTCAAGGACCGGGTGGTGCGCGCGGTCGACAAGCTCTTCTGGCTCTGGGTGCTGCTCGGGTTCGCGATCCCCTTCGCGCTCGGCTGGGCTGTCGGTGGCGGGCTGGGAACGGCCCTGACGGCGGTCCTCTGGGGTGGATTTGTCCGCATCTTCCTTCTTCATCACGTGACCTGGTCAATCAATTCGGTGTGCCACTTCTTCGGCCGCAAGCGGTTCGACGTCGATGACGAGTCGCGCAACGTGTTCTGGCTTGCGCCGCTGTCGATGGGCGAGGCGTGGCACCACAACCATCACGCCTTTCCGACCTCGGCCTTTCACGGCCTGCGCTTCTGGGAGCGCGCTGGCCGACCCGACCGGCCTGTTGATCTGGCTGCTCGAGAAGCTGGGCATCATCTGGAACGTCGTTCGCGTGAGCCCGGCGCGGCAGGCCTCGAAGCTACTGCCTTCCGCCAGCTCGGCGAAAACGCTCCAGTCGGCTTCCAAGCCGGTCTAGCCGCTTTCTTTCAGGGGTGCGTTCGGCGCTTGGCTGGGCTTGGTTTGCCCGCCGCGGGACGCCGTTTGGCGGCGCTGCCTGGACTTGCATTGGGCTCCGCGGACGCACCCGCGGGCATTGCGTGCACTACGTGGAAATTCCGCACCGTTGGTTTGGATCCTCCATGTTCATCCCGCTGAGCGGGACGCGCGTGGAAAACGCATCGTGGCCGTGCCGAATTTCCACGAAACACCCCGCAGGTGGCGGCAAAGCTCGGTCAGACCCCCGCGCGCGGGTGGCCGGGCCTACGAGCTAGCCGCCTTCGAGCGGCCCCATCGTGAGGCCGGCGTCGTCGAGCCGCTCCCAGTAGACCTCGGCGTCCTCGCGCGCTCCGCTCCACACGATCGCGCAGCCTGTGTTGTGGATCCGGTCCGCAATCCGATAACCGTCGGCAAGCGTGACGCCGGGAATCACGGCGGCCAGCGTTTCGGCCACGTGATCGAACGTGTTGAAGTCATCGTTGAGCACGACGACCCTCCAAATGTCCTCCCAGCCCGCCTCCCGGCCTACGGATGCGCGGCAACTGCACCGTCTGCGACATCTGCGCCAGCATACCGCTGCCGCGGGCGACTGGCGAGTCAGCCGACCCGCTCAACTACGGTTGCTCCAGTAGCGCTCATAGCCGGCGTATGTCTGCTCGACCGGCGTCGCCTGCTGGTAGGTCTGCGCCCGCTCGGCGCCCACAGCGTGCCGAATCTGCTCTCGAACGGTGGCGATGAACGCATCCCGGTCACCCGCGCGCGCCAGCTCTGACCACTCGTCGAGTCTCATCGAGAGCTCGTCGAGCTGCACCGCAACATCGTCGCCAGAACCAAAATGGGTCCGCGCGAGCCGCTCGGGCCGCCACGACCTGATCAACTCGATCGACTTGTGCCAGGCCTCCACGTCGATGTCCGGTGGCGGCGCGGGCGGGATGACCATCGACGAGGGGCTGATCCGCACGCCCCCGACGTCACCCACGAACGCGGTGCCCTCGTGCAGGTAGCAGACGTGATGCGCGGCATGTCCCGGCGTGTAGGCGACCTCGAAGGCGCCTCGCTCGGAGCCGTTCGCCTCCCTCGAGCACGTGCAGGTTGCGCTCGGGCACAGGCAACATCTCGCCCCACAGGCGATCCATCCCGGCCCCATACAGCCGCGCCGCGCTGTTCACGAGCCGCGTCGGATCGATCATGTGGCGGGCCCCGCGCTCATGCACGTAGACATCGACCTCGGGCCAGCGCCGCACGAGCGAGCCAGTGGCGCCGGCGTGATCCAGATGCACGTGGGTCAGCAGCAGAGCCTGCGGTGGCTCGTCGCCGAGCGCCTCCAGCAGGGTGAGCAGGCACGAGCTCGGCCCCGGGTCCACGAGCACCTCACCTACCTGCCAGCAGCCGATCACGCGCTCGCGACCGAGGTGCATGAGATCGATCACGCGCACCGCAGCCGAGGGCGCTGTCGGCTACTCGTCGATGCGGCGATTCGCGGCGTCGGAGGCCGGCGGGATCACCGACCCCGAGTCCGTGTCCTGCCGCTCGGGCTCTGAACCGGACTCTGGCCCGTGCTCCGACCTGGGCTCAAGCTCGGGCTCCGACCTGGGCTCAAGCTCGGGCTCCGACCCGGACTCAGGCTCCGGCTCGGCGACGCCCTCGTGCTCCTCGTCGCCGCCGTCCTCCTGCGCCGCGCCCTGGTCATAGAGCGGCTGAAACTGCGTGGTCACCTCGGCATCGTCGGGCTCGACCTCGGTGGCGGGCTCTTGAACCGCCTCTGTTGCCTCGGTGGCGTCGTCGGTCTCGGGGAATCGCGCGGCGGCGCTTTCGGCGAGCTCGCTCAGCTGCCGGGCCAGCTCACGAGCGTCGTCGACGATCCGGTGGCGTTCGAGCCAGATCCGGTCGGTATCGGCGTCGAGATCCTTGACCCGCTGATGGGCGCTGGCGACGATCTCGGCCGCCTCGTTGCGCGCCTGCTCGAGGCGCTCCTCCCCTTCTCGACGCGATTGTGAGGTGATCTCCTCGGCCGTGTCGTGAGCGCGCTGAAGGATGCCCGAGATCTGCTCACCCACGCGCTCGAGCGCGCGCCGCACTGCCGCCTCGGGCGACCTGGTCGCCTGAAGCTCGGCCACCAGCTGGCTCGTGCGCTTAACGTAGGCGTCGACCGCGAGCCGGTCATAGCCGCGCAGCGCGACGGGAAAATCGGCGTGCACAGCGGCGACCGCATCGTCGGGCAGTGTCTGCAGCGGAGCCGTGACCTCCTGCAGGATCGCGTGCTCCGATGCGGCTGAACTCTGATCTGGCATACGGAGGGTTGCTTCGCATTGTGCCACGAACGGCGGTCGACTCCCCGCTCATACAATGGCGCCATGTCAGACGCCCCGTCCGCCCGCCTTCCCGAGCGCGACCGACCGTGGCTGATGCGCACCTACGCCGGCCATTCCGACGCCAAGCGGTCAAACGAGCTCTACCGCCGCAACCTCGAGAAGGGGCAGACCGGCCTCTCGGTGGCGTTCGATCTTCCCACCCAGACCGGCTATGACCCCGATCACGAGCTCGCGCAAGGGGAAGTCGGCAAGGTCGGCGTCTCGATCGCGCACCTGGGCGACATGCGGACGCTGCTGGACGGCATCCCGCTGGATCAGATGAACTCCTCGATGACGATCAACGCGACCGCGGCGTGGCTGCTGGCGCTGTACATCGTGGCCGCCGAGGACCAGGGAGTCGCGCCCGAGCGGCTGCAAGGAACCACCCAGAACGACATCCTCAAGGAGTACCTGAGCCGGGGCACCTACTCGTTCCCGCCCGCTCCGAGCATGCGGTTGATCGCCGACACGATCGCCTACACGGTCGCGCACGTGCCCAAGTGGAACCCGATCAACATCTGCTCCTATCACTTACAGGAAGCCGGCGCGACCCCGGTCCAGGAGATCGCCTACACGTTGAGCAATGCGATCGCGGTGCTCGACGCCGTTCGGGGGCGGGTCTCAGACGATCTGATGGGAGACGTGTTCGGGCGGATCTCGTTCTTCGTCAACGCCGGAGTGCGGTTCATCGAGGAGCACGCCAAGCTGCGGGCGATGGCCGCGCTGTGGGACGAGCTCGGTCGTGAGCGCTACGACGTCCAGGAGGACAAGCAACGTCGCTTTCGCTACGGAGTCCAGGTCAACTCCCTGGGCCTGACCGAGGCACAGCCCGAGAACAACGTCTATCGGATCGCGCTCGAGGCGCTCGCGGTCACGCTGGGCAGGGGCGCCCGCGCGCGCGCGATTCAACTGCCCGCCTGGAACGAGGCGCTGGGGCTGCCGCGTCCGTGGGATCAACAGTGGTCGCTGCGACTGCAGCAGGTGCTGGCCTACGAGACTGACCTGCTCGAGTATCCGGACATCTTCGAGGGGTCCAAGGTCATGGACGCGCTGGTCGCCGAGCTGCGCAACGGCGCGCGCGAGGAGATGGCGCGGGTGGCGGAACTGGGCGGAGCGGTGCAGGCGGTGGACTACATGAAGGCGGCGCTGGTGGACTCTCATCGCGAGCGCTGGCGGCGGATCGAGTCAGGCGAGCTGACGGTGGTGGGAATGAACCGCTTCACAACCAGCGAACCGTCGCCGCTGCTCGCCGGCGCCGACGGCGGCGTCCTGGTCGTCGATCCGGCGGTCGAGGCGCAGCGGCGCGCCGCAGTGCAGCGCTGGCGAGCGGAGCGCGACCAGGCGGCCGTCGATCAGGCGCTGGCGCGGCTTGCCCAGGCCGCGCGCGACGACCGTGAGAACATCATGCCCGCGACGATCGCCGCGGCGCGCGCGGGAGCGACCACCGGCGAGTGGGCACAAACACTGCGCGAGGTGTTCGGGGAGTACCGCGCTCCGACGGGCGTCGGCGAGGCCGCTTCCCCGAGCAGCGAGGAGGTGTCCGAGCTGCGCGACGAGGTGCAGCGCGTCAGCGAGCAGCTCGGCCGGCGGCTGAAGTTCCTGGTCGGCAAGCCCGGCCTCGACGGCCACTCCAACGGCGCCGAGCAGATCGCGGTCCGGGCCCGCGATGCCGGGATGGACGTCGTCTACGAGGGGATTCGCCTGACTCCGTCACAGATCGCCAGCTCGGCCGCCCAGGAGGGCGTGCACGTGATCGGGCTCTCGATCCTCTCTGGGTCCCATAGCGAGCTGATCCCCTCAGTCCTCCAAGCACTCGCTGACGAGGGGGTGCAGGGCGTGCCCGTGGTGGTGGGTGGGATCATCCCGGACGCCGACGCGAAGGCCCTGCGCGAGGCGGGCGTGGCGGCCGTGTACACCCCCAAGGACTGGGACCTCAACCGGATGATGCGCGACATCATCGCGCTGGTCGGTGAACGCCATGGGGTGCAGACACCCACTCACGCTTGAGCACTGACGCACCCGACGGTCGCGAGCTCGCCGCTCGGCTGCGGGCGGGTGACCTGGGCGCCGCGCCTGCAGTCCTGAACCTGGTCGAGAGCCGCAGCCCCCGCGCTCGCGAGCAGACACGCGAGCTGCTCGCATCGCTGGCGCCGGCGGAGCTGGGCGACGAGGCCCCGGCCGAGATCGTCGGCGTGACCGGCCCTCCGGGGGTGGGGAAATCCTCGCTTCTGTCGCGGCTGGTGGCGGAGTGGCGGGCGCGCGGGCGGTCGGTTGCCGTGCTGGCCGTCGATCCGAGCTCGCGGCGGTCAGGGGGATCGCTGCTCGGCGACCGGGCCCGGATCGAGCGCGACCCTTCCGACAACGCCGTGTTCATCCGCTCCACGGCCGCCGGTGACCGTCTCGGCGGCCTGGCGCCCGCGACGCGGGCCGCCGCCGGCGTGCTGGCGGTGGCCTTCGACGTGGTGGTGATCGAGACCGTCGGCGTGGGCCAGTCCGAGACCGAGGTGGCGGACGTGGTGGACACGGTCGCCGTAGTGGTCCAGCCCGGCGCCGGCGACGTGCTCCAGTTCCTCAAGTCGGGGATCATGGAGATCCCCGACGTGCTCGTTGTGACAAAGGCCGACCTCGGTCAGGTGGCCGTCAGGGCGGTCTCGGATCTGCGCGCCGCGCTTCGCTCGCTGGGCGCCGCCGGGACCGAGGTGCTGGCCGTCTCCTCGATCGCCCCGCCGTCGGGGATCGCCGAGCTGGCGGATGCGCTCGCGCGTCACCGCGCCTCGCTGTCGGTCGGCGATCGGCGCGTGCGCAGCCGCCGCATGCACGCGCTGGCGGATTTCGTCGCCGAGCACGGCGAACGGGGGCTGCGAGCGCTGGGCGGGCGGCGGGAGGCCGAGCGCTGGCTGGGCGAACAGGATCCGGGCGCCGACGTCTGGACCCTTCAGCGTGCGCTCGAGGAGCGGGCGCGGTAGGCGCGGGCGCTCCGGATAGCATCGGTGAGCGTGCGAGCCGCCGATGTCCGCCGAATCGTGCTGCCCGGCGACCCGCTTCTCGAGGGGGCGACGGCGCTGCGGCCGTGGCGCGACTCCGACCTGCGGCAGCTGGTGGTCGCCTGCCAGGATCCCGAGATCTCGCGCTGGACTCGCGTACCTGCCAACTACAGCGAATCCGACGCGGGCAGGTACCTGCAGCAGCGCCACGACATGGCCTTTTCGGGACTCGCGGCGGGGTTTGCGATCGTTCGCGCGGACGATGGCGACCTGCTGGGGTCGGTCTCGCTGATGCGGATCGTCTGGGAGCACCAGCGCGCCGAGGTGGGTTACTGGCTCGCTCGCGAGGCTCGCGGCGCGGGCCACGCTACGCGCGCCGTGAGGCTGATCTGCGTCTGGGGGTTCAAGGCGTTGGGGCTGCAGCGGATCGCTCTCCTGGCGGCGACCGAAAACGCCCCCTCACAGCGAGTCGCCGAGCGCAGCGGCTTCGTGCGCGAAGCGGTGCTGCGCTCGTACATGCGCCAGGGCAGCGAGCGCCGGGACATGATCTGCTACGCCCTGCTCGCCGGCGAGCGGTGACCCCTTCGCGAGGAGCTGGTCCATGGGCTCGGTGTCGACGAGCGGTCAGCGACGGCCATCGGCCCCGGACGAACACTGCGAGTGCCTCCCGCCAGGGCTATTCGTAGACCCTTAGCTCGCCGGCGTGGAAGACAGGCGTCTCGCCTCGGACGGGGCCGGTTTTGGCAAACCCCCCCACACAGCAGACGTCGTCGCCTTCCTCGGCGAAGGAGTCGCCTGAAACGTCGAGCACCACGGGGCCGCCGGGCGGGCCGATCCGATGCTCCGGCACCAGCCGGACGGGAGTGTCGCCGACGAGAAAGTCGCAGTCGTCACTGGCGCCGGCTCGATGCAGGCGACCACGCAAAGCGGCCAGCAGGAGGGCGGCACCAACGCGGGTGAGGGCTCGGTGGCCTTGCTCCGTTTCGGTTGCCGGCCGCTGCAAGCGGACGGTGCGCACTGCCTCGACCCGCTCGACTTCGACCAGGAGGGGAGCTGCCGCTTTGCGCACGGCGGTCTCATCGCCGTCAGGGCGCAACTTGACCCGCGCTACCAAGCGACCGTCGCGAAGCTCGACGCCGAAGCTGCAGACGCCGGTCACCCGCCGCCGACGGAAGCGATCGGCCAACATCGGAGCGATGTTGCGCGACTCCTCGTCGGGGCCGGGAGGCCAAAGCGCCTCCTGGTAATCGCCAACACGAGATCGGAAATCACCCTCGGGACAGCACCAGTCCACCACATCGCCGGCGCGGACCGGGACCAATCCGATCTGATGGTTCGGACACGGGGGAACGGGACGATCGAGCTCGATGTCTAGGAAGGCCTGCAGCCGAGCGGCGAAGTTGATGCGTTCGCCAACGTCATCTCGGCGGAGCACGATGTGGGCATTCGAGCAGTCTGCCGGGGTCACCGTCGCGGTCAGGGGAGGCTCGGCCCTGTCTAGATCCCAGCCAATCCCAAAAGGAGCGCGCACCGAGCAATCTCCGAACAACCCTCCGATCCAGGCGACGAGCTCATCCACGCACCCATTGCATCACCTCGCTAACGCTCGGTGGCCATCAACGAATTTCGCATGAACACACGCGAGCCGGAGGAAAAATGCAACAACGTGACCGTGGCAGCGCCTGGCGAGGCGGTGGTTAGGGGGTCGCGTTGAGGCTGCTCACGTAGCGCCAGCGCCGGCCGTTGGTCGTGTGGTACTCCCAGAGCGATGCTCCTCGCCCAGTGGGGTCGCTGGTCGGGCCTTCGACGATCGCGGTCAGTCCGCCAACCGGTTTCGTAGAACTCGGGTTGGAGGTCACAGACAGGATCAGGCCGGGCAGCGAGGCAGCCCACCAGTGCGCACCGGCGTCGGTGCTGACGTCGACGACGGTGTCGAATCCAGACGGCCACGCGAAGTAGAACCGCGGGCCAGCGACGCCGGGCTCGTTGACCGCGATCGCCCCCTGGGCGGCGGGAGCATGGAGCACCGGACCGTCGACGTGCCAGGTCCGACCGCCGTCGCTGCTGTTGGCAGGAAACATCTCACCCCCGGGCGTTTGCGCCAGGGCGAACCCATGAAGACGATCGGCGAAGACACGCACGCCGAGGTCGTTCGCGGGCAAGAGGGTTCCTCGTCGCAGCTCTCTGAATGGGGCCGGACGGATGAGCCCGGCGTCAACGTACTTTGGGGGCGAAGCAAGATTCGATGGCGGCCTGGCACGTGGTGCGGCAGTCGGAGTAACTGACACGCCGATCGGTGGATGGGTCGGCACTAGTTCCATATCCCACCACAAATCACACCGCTACAGGGGCACGCGGGCGACAACCCACGAAAACCGGGCGAAGTCGGGGACAAGGCACGACGAAAAAAGCACCGAATAAGACCAGAAACTTTCAGAGCTCTAGATACAACACGCAACAGCACCAAATAAAAGGATGTCATGGGGTGAAAATGGAAGTAGATACGTCCAGGAACAGGAACACGAAGTATGACATAAACAGACTGCAAGAGGCAGTAGCGCCGTGATATCCTCTAGCACCGCGATAGGGTAGTGGAGATCACAACATCACAAGAAAAACATCCTCCTGCCACGATCGCGAGTGCTGCTACGAGCGCCAACCCCACCGCAACCGATGCTCTACCGCGTTGCATTGCAGCTACCGAACCGGTCGGAAGACTAGCGCTAGCGATAGGCACGTTTTCGTGTTGGGCAGTTTCGTGCCCCCCACAAGTGCCTCGATGTCCGGCGGGTCGGAGCTTCTCCCAATTGGCCGACGAAGGCGCGGGCCCGGCAGCCCATTGCACTGGCTGCCGCGCATCGAGGCTCTGTCCGGGAATACGCTTGCCGTGATGCGTGATCGCGTATGGACAGCAATCGCGATGGCGTTTCTGATCTACGAGGCGATCTGGTGGAGCGTGTGGGAGCTTCACCGTCCGGGCATCTGGTTTTTTGTTCCGTAGCCTGCTGACGCGGTGCCGGTTAGATCGCGATCACCGTTAGAGGACGAAACGGCGGGGCTCGCGCCGTGTATCTCGCGATGGCATGTCCCATCAGCTGGGAGCCAGGAGCGTGGTCGCTCCAGACGGCGTTGAGTGGCGAGTGGGCCGACGGTGGATGGTCCGCCGCCTGGGATGGAGCTGGCGCCAGCGTCGCCACATCGCTGCGGACTCGGTGGGCAATCTCGGGTCCCTCCCCGTGCCTGACCACGCTGACCTTGGAGAGGGACTGCTTCTGGCCGTCGTCGGACTGGCTGCCGCGCTGATTCTCATCCCGGTGCTGTTCTTCGGGGTCGAGCTGATCGTCGTGGGCGCGGTTCTGGCCGGCGGGCTGCTGAGCCACGTCGTGCTCCGAAAGCCGTGGCGGATCGAAGCGACGTCCGTCGACCCGGTTACAACTGGACGCCAGCTTGAATGGCGCGTTTCGGGGTGGCGGCGCTCCGCCAAGTTCATCGATCAGGTCGCAGCCGACCTATCAGCCGGGCGCCAGCCGCCGGACGGCACGCTCCCCCTTTGATCCAGTCAGGCGGCAGACCAGCTCCGAGCGCGTTGAGTCATCACGTTTAGAGGAGCATTTTTGTGACCGTGTCGGTATAGGCGCACAGAGTAGGCTTGGTTGCGATGCACAGCGCGCGTCGCGGGCGAAGCTGGCGTTGGTTCGCAGCTTGGATGCTGCCGGGAGCTTGTCTAGCCTTCGGAGTCACCGCGATGGGGCTCTTCATGGTCCCCGCCGGGCTCATCTTGGTCGTCGCACTGTCTCGATATCGACCTACGATCGCCGCGTTTGGACTGGTCGCGGGGCTCGGTTTAGGAGCCGCATGGCTAGGGAGCATCAACCTGGACTATCGAGCCTGTCAGTCGCATGCCGCGAGGCTGACTCTCGCTCCGAACGGACCTAGATCCACCAGCTACTCGTGCGGTGGAATCAACGGGCTGTCCTGGACACTCGTTGGCATCTCCGTCGCTATCGCGGTGATCATCCTCTTCCTCCTCATGAGTCGCCCGCCGAAGGCTGGCGGCAAACCAATTAGCACGCCATCGCTCTCCAGCTAGACGCGCAAGCTCGAGGAGGGCGTCCGGCCGGGCAGAGGGTTACCGGCTGCTGCGTCCGGTTCCTAATCAGGGCGGAAAACGTCGTGTTGGCTGAGAGTGGCGTCGGCGATCGCTCAGCACCGCCATCTGCACCCCTGAGTCACGTTGGTGTTTGAGCAGACATGACGATGCTGGTGGGGGCTGATGGAGGTCAGCCGTTGATGCCGTGCCAAGGCTCGACCGAGACCTTGCGGGCCTTTGGGCTACCGGATAGTCGGATGTTGCGGATCGCGACGTCGTCGCTGGTGGTGGTCTCGTGCAGCACACCGAGAGGGTTGACGCGTACTTTGATCTGGTAGCGGCCGTTTGGTATGTGGGTGACGTCAAATGCCTGGCCGGCCACCGACTGCACGTAAGTGTCCCCCCAGCCGGCGGGGAGCTGCTCTCGAATCCAGATCGCTCCAGGCGAGTACAGGTCGCAGGTGCTGCCGCCAAAGCCCAGGCCCCCGAAGTTGGCTTGGGTAAGTACCGCGCCGGGAACGGTGAGGTCGACCGCGTCAGTTGGGGCGATGCAGAAGGATTGCTTGTGACTGCGCACGGCGCGGCGGGATGAGCCCGTCAGCGTGTAGGCGGCGAGTTGTGCCAGATGCCAGTGGTGGTGGCCGCGGCCGTTGTCGTAGAACATCGTTCCCGCGGGCGCGCGGCCGACCACGTTGCCCGAGGAGTCATAGAAGTACTCATAGGCATCCATGAGGTTGCTGTTGCCCCGGCGGTAGCCCTCGATCGAGAAGGGTGCTGGGCCGGCGTTCCAGATCGTGGCGCTGAAGGTGATCAGTTCGTGACCGGCGGTATGACGGATACGGATGCGCCAGGCCGGCAGCGCAACCAGATTTGGCATCGTCGCCGGGTCGGGCCGGACCACGGTCGTCGCTGTCAGCGGCGCGGGAAGGCGCGCGGCGAGCGCTCTGTGCGCGATTACCGGTGGCCGGGGAGGCGGCCGGTCAGGCACCACCCGGAGGTGGATCGTGGCCGACGCCTGCTTGGCGGGGATCGCCAACAGCGCTCGGTAGGGCCTCGTGATGCTGGCGATCGCGGTGTAGCGGCCCGGCTTTAGGTTTACGCCGCCGTGTAGGCGGCGAAGCAGCGCCGGAGGGAAGCGGATCGGGCCGGGCAGGCCGACCGGCAAGCCGGGGAACTGGCCGAGCGCCGGCGTGACCGCCCAGCCGGGGTCGATCCCCCACACCATGCCGCGCACGAACGGAAAGAAAGAGGCAGCGCTGCAATCGCCCGGATAGGTCGGGTTCGGCGGGCCGCTGTCATCGATCCGAGCGCTCTCGCCGTTCGGGCAAAAAGTCATCAGCTCGCGGGCGGCGTTGCGCCCACGAGAGTCAAGGAAACGGACGCTCAGAAAGTTTCTGAGCCCTCGCGCCGGGTCAACCAGGCTCGCCGGCACCGCGCGCAGCGTCTTGCCAGTCACAGGGTCAACCTGCGCGGCCTGCCAGGCGCCATAGCCGGGCCGTGTCACGTCAATCTGAAAGCCCCCACCGACGGCCGCCACCCACAACCCGAGATCGCCCGCGCCGGCCCGCAGCTCGTTGCGAGACATGGTGGACCGGCCCCCGACCGCGAACAACCGCACCCTCGGCAAGACGGCACTCGGCGAGGCGGCGATCGCCGACCCCGGAGCGACCAGCGCCACTGAAACCCCCAACGCGACGGCGGTCAAAACCTTGACCAGGTAAAAACGGGTGCACACCCTAGGCGTGACCATACTCCCAGTACGTCAACCATTCGCCAGTAGGTCCCGCAGCAGCAAAACAGTGTCGTACAGGGCGTCGGTCTAATACCCGCCCCTCCGCCGGCCCACTTCCGCGATCGAGCCCAGAGGACGTCAGCAACAACAGCACCAAGCCGACTGCTGCGAGGTGGTTGGTGGCGGGAGGCGGGCCGCACCAAGACTGACACGCTAGCCACCGCCGCGAACGATTCGCTTAGCCCGCTTCACCGAGCAACCAGCGGACTGTCTATCTGCGACATGGGTGTCCTGACAGGCCGGGGCCCCGCCGTCGCTGCGGCCGCGGGCGAGTGTTTGTGGGGGGAACGGCTATCGGATGCGGAGTACCGTCCTCAGAGGTGAAGCAGCTGACCGGTACGAGCACGAGGCGTCGAGCACTTCGGCGGGCGCGCATCCCCGGCGCCTAGTGGCGAGCCCTGGCACCGCGGGCCTATAGCGATCCCCGTGTGAGGGGTTCGCTGCTAATGCTTGTTGGCCGACGGTGCTGTCGGCGGCGCCGCCGTATGCAGGAGCTGCAGGCTTGCCGGCGTGACGGGCAGGTACTCGTAGGTCTGAAAGACGATCCGCTCGCCGCCGTTGCCGGTGGTGTCGATCTCCAGTGGCCGATAGTCGCTGCGTGATACGTAGGCGGTGCCGTTGAGGAATCGATCCGCGGCCCCGCTCACGGTGAGCTTGTATGCCTCCACGCCGTCAAAGGTCGTTGAGCCAGTGACTGTGGCCTTGCCGGCTTGGACGAGGGAGCGCAGCGACGCGGCAGGGTTATACGGGGCACCGGCTTCGCCGGCGGCGTCATGACCCCATTTGATCACGTGGTAGCGGTGGGGTGGATCGCTGAGGATCCACAGCTCGTAGGGCCTAGTCTGCGACCCGGCAGTGACCAGGGCTCGCTCGTGCAGAATCGTGGCCGGGGGCGAGGTGAGCGCCGCGGCGACGTGGCGCAGGATCGCGGCATCGGCGCTTTGCACCGGCGGCTCGCCGGTGAAGGCGATGACCAGCGCGCCGGCCGCTGCGGCAGCCGTGACCCCGGGCGTTAGGCGAAGCACCCAACGGCGTCGGCTTCGAGCTCGCCGTGAGCGCTTTAGGTCTTGGGCGATCGCGTCGCGCAGTTGGTCGCGAAACAGCGCCAGTCCAGCGTGCAGCTCGGTCATCGTCGTTGTCCTCCTAAGGCGAGGTTGAGTCGGCGGAGCGTGCGTGAGACCCGAAGCCGGGCCGCCTCAGGCGTGCAACGCAAGCGATCGGCGATCTCTGAGTACGAACGCTCCTGCACGACGCGGAGATCGAGCAGCTCGCGTTCGCGCTCGGGCAGCTCCGCGAGCGCGCGTAGCGCGGCGGCGGGCAGCGACAACCGCTGCTCGAGCTCCTCATAACGGGGGTCGGGCGCGAGCGCTGAAGTCAGGCCCAGTCGACGGCGCGCCCGGTCCTCGACCCGCCGCCGGCGAAGCGAGTCGCGCGCCACGTTCTGCGCGATCCCATAAAGCCACGGCAACACCGACCCGTCCGCGTGATCTCGAAATGAACTACGGCACAGCCACGCGCGCGAGAACACCTCAGCGGTCAGATCGGCTGCGTGATCGCCAACCCGCGACTGCGCCCACACAAAAAGCTGACCGACGTGCCGGTCATAGATCACCGCAAAGGCGTCTGGATTACCCGCCGCAAGCAGCTCGGCGTCCGACAACCTCGCGTAATCAGGTCCCACAACCCCTACATCGCTCGACGCCGAAAATCGTGTCACAAGAATCGCACGCCACCTGCCTTAATCGATCGGGCATAGGCCATGGCGGCGACGCTCGGGCACTCTCGCGTCAACCGGCGGGAGATGGCAGGACGGGAAGTTCGGTCCTCGCTTCCGAACTGGCGACTGGAGTAGCCAGCTCTCGGCGCCACGGACTTCTGTCACTGCCATAGTCGTCCGGTGTGCCGTGTGAGCGGACCGCGAACCCGCTCGCGCTGGAGGTCGCGGCGCCGGCGTGCGTGCTCGCGGCCGTCAACGGGAGAACGAGATGAAGCCAACTTTCATGGATCTAGCCGATCGCCGCCCTCACCCCGCGCTCTCGCGGTTCGTGGCTGCGCTGGTCACGTCGCCCTCCTGGTCTCTGGCTGCGGAGGCAGTTCCTCGACGAATTCGAGCAGCCAGGCCCAGGAGAAAACGCGAGCGTCGCCCAGTGGTCCAGACCAACGTGCAGGCAAATCCGCATCACGCCGCTGACGTGGCGCGGCTGCTTCGGCTCAACGACACCCGGCGGCGGCTGGCGTTTGCCGCGCTCGACGGTCTCCGGTCCTGCCGCTGCACCTGCGATCCTCTCATCCGTCCGAGGTGGTGCGTTGACCACTTGCGCCCGCTGGCAATAACGTGACTTTGTAAGCGCCTTGGCCCGATCCGGATCGGATCGATCGTCGCAGCGTCATAGTCGCTAGCGTTGCGATCGTGGCGGCGCCGAGCAGGGTCCTGATCGACTGGGATTTCACCGCAGCTGGCATCTGGCAGATCCTGTCGGCCGAGGAGCTTTCAGCGCCGGCGCCCGCGGGCAGCTGGGTATCGTACCGTCCCGACGCTGACCGACCCCGGCCTTGGAGCGATCGTCTGTCCACCGATCTGCTCGACGCCCTGCAGGACTGGAACGAGGCCGGAGAGGCCCTGTTTGGTGGTCGCACGAGAGCAACACCCGGCGTCGATCGAGAGGCGTTTTGGAAGCGTGCCGAGGAGCTTGCTACACGTGTTCAAGACGAGCTGGGCCCCGCCTACGAGGTGCTCTACATCGTCCCCGGGGGCGCCTGGCGGTGGGTCCTGCCGCCATCACGCCGAAACGCGGGTGCATCGAGCTCCTCATCGGACCCATCACGGCCATAAGTGTCACGTTCAGCGCAACGTGACACTTTAGGACCGGTCGGACGGAAACTGCACACGGCCTTGGCCGGCGAAAGAAGCGCGTATAGCCTTTGGATGTGGGCGCGTTCCGACCCAGCCGCATCTATTGCGTGTTCGTCGCCACCCAAGCCCTGCAGGTAGCGCTGCTCGCGCTCATCGGGGACAGCCTATAAGGCTGCAACTCCTTTTTCGGCTTTGACCGATTAGCGGCGGTACGCGCGTTCAGTCACCAAGAGAGGCAATGAGGGGGGATCCGGCGGTCCGTGCGAGCGCTTCACAGAGCGGGCCCACCAGGCGGTCACCCCGGCGTCACCGGGGCGAGGCAAGCGAGTCCAACCGCCACCCGTGATCGGTCTTGATCAGGTGAATCGACTGGCGCGAGGAGCGCTGATTGGCCGCCTTTGCGACCACCACCGCGAACGCGGTCGAGCCGTTGACGCTGACGCGCGAGATGCGGATCGTGGGGTTCTGCACGCTCGAGACGAAGATCTTCATCGCCTGCCGGCAGCTCAACCCCGCGGCCTTGAGGTGCGCCACCAGCGCCGGGGCCAGGACGTCGTCGCACAGCGCCGCGTAGTCCTTGCTGGCGGTCGCGTGCGCGAACTGCTGGACCTTCGCCTCGACCTGCTGGCGGGGACTGGTGCCGCAACCCGCGAGCGCCAACGCGCAGCCCGCCAGCGCGAACGCGCAGCCCACGCGCACCGTCACTCCTCGCCCGAGCCGCATGGCGCCAAGCGTAGAGCCTGCAACGAGACCGTCCGGCGGCCACTTAACAGGAACGCAAGCTTTTCTGAGCATGATCTGAGCCGCACATGCTGTTGCTGATGCTGTTCGCACTGCTCGCGGGCGCCGGAACCGCGATCACCCCGTGTGTGTTGCCGGTGGTGCCGGCGCTTTTGTCGGCGAGCGCGATTGGAGGGCGCCGGCGACCGGTGGGGATCGTGGTCGGGCTGGCGCTGACGTTCACGGTCGCGATCGTGGCCCTCGCGCAGCTGGTCAAGGGCGTGGGGCTGGCCAGCGGCGCCGCCCGCTCGCTGGCGATCGTCGTCCTGATCGGATTCGGCCTGGTGCTGCTGATCCCGGAGCTCGCCGAGCGCGTCCAGGCGCCGCTGTCGCGCCTGGCCCGCTTCGGCCCGCGGACTCGGGGGACCGGGTTCTGGTCCGGGGTCGCCGTGGGCGGGGCGCTCGGTTTCGTATGCGCTCCGTGCGCGGGACCGATTCTCGCAGCGGTGACCTCGGTAAGCGCCTCGAGCGGGGCCTCGGTGCGGATCGTCGCGGTCGCGCTCGCCTACGCGGTCGGTCTGAGCGCGGTGATGCTGCTGTATGGCCTGGGCGGCCGCGCCGTGCTCGATCGCCTGCGCCGGCGCACGCGGGGGCACGTGGTCGAACGGACGCTGGGCGCCGTGCTGCTGGCGACCGGCGTCCTGATGACCTTCAACCTCGACGTGCGCTTCGAGGAGACGCTGGCCAGGGACACCAGCCTGCCGGCTTTCCTCACTGACCCGACCCGCTCGCTGGAGAACTCGGGCCCGGTTCAGAACCGGCTCGCCTCGCTACGACCTCCCTCGCGCTTTGCGATCCGCCAGCGCCAGGAGGCCTCCGCCACGCCGGCCGCCACCGAGGTCGGGGTCTCGATCCCGGGGATCAAGACGCCGTCGCTACCAAAGCTCGGGCCCGCGCCCGACTTCACCAAGACCCAGCGCTGGTTCAACACCCCCGCGGGTCGCCCCCTGACGATGGCCGGGATGCGCGGCCACGTGGTGCTGATCGACTTCTGGACCTACACCTGCATCAACTGCATCCGCACGCTGCCGTTCATCAAGGGGCTGTATGCGACCTATCACCGCTACGGCCTCGACGTGGTCGGTGTCGAGACACCCGAGTTCACCTTCGAGCAGGAGGCGAGCAACGTCCAGCAGGCGATCCGCTCAGACGGGATCCGATACCCGGTCGTCCAGGACAACGAATACGGCACCTGGAACGCCTACCAGAACGAGTACTGGCCCGCCGAGTATCTGGTCGACGCGCACGGCCAGGTCCGCCACACGCAGTTCGGCGAAGGCGACTACAAGCAGGACGAGGCGGCCGTGCGCCAGCTGCTGTTCGAAGCCGGCGCGCGGCACCTGCCGCCGCCGATGACCGCCTCGGCGATCATGCCCGCATCCGGGCTCGGCACTCCCGAGACCTACCTGGATCCCCAGCGGGCCCAGGGATTCGCGCAGCCGCTGCAGGCCGGAACGCGTTTCTACCCCGGCGTGATCAATCCACCGCTCAACGAGTTCGGGCTGCACGGCACCTGGAAGGTGACCTTGCAATCGGCGACACCCGTCTCAGCCGGGGCCAACATCACCGGCCGCTTTCAGGCCGCGCACGTCTACCTGGTCCTGACCTCGGCCGGCAACACGCCGCGCAAGCTGCGCGTATTGCTCGACGGCCATCCGATCTCCGCCGCGGACTCCGGGACTGACGTCCACCACGGCGAGGTCACGGTCACCGGCCAGCGCCTCTACGGGCTGATCTCGCTCCCGACGGCCCAGCAGCACACGTTCACGCTCGAGATTCCTCCCGGCGTGAGCGCGTATGACTTCACGTTTGGCTAGGGCTGATTGGCAACAGCTGTTCGGCGCGCGCGAGGTCAGCCGGCGTATTGACGTTGAACGTCACGCGCTCGTCGAGCTCCAGCCGCGCCGGGCCAATCGCAGCGACCGTCGCTCGCAGCGGCGCCCCTCCCTCGACCGCTGCCGCCAATAAATCAAGCGCGCCCGGCTCATAGCGTCCCAACTGCGGCTGCAGCGCACCGCCGCTGGTCGCGACCACCGCCGACGCACCGCCCGCGTCGGCCTGCGCGAGCGCAGCCAGCGCATCCACGCTGACGAACGGCATATCGGCGGCGCACACCAGCACCGCCCGTCCCTCCGCGCGAACGCAGCGCGTGCACGATCCCCACCAGCGGATGGCGGGGATGCGCCGGCTCGGTCCAGACCGCGACCCCACCCGGCAGCAAGGGCAGCGCCGTGTCGGGCTTGGCGACCACCGCCACATCGCCCACGGCGCGCCGCATCGCCGCCAGCGGATAGGAGATCAGCGGCTTGCCGCGCAGCACGACGAGCGCTTTAGAACCGCCGATCCGTCGCCCCTCTCCCCCGGCCAGGATCACCCCGATCGGCTGCACGACCGCGCTACTCACCGCGCGAGGATAGACCTCCTCGCAGACCGTCCTAGAATCAACCGGATGGAGGGCTCAACCGAGGTGCGCAGCTGGTTACGCTGCTACCGCTGCTGGTCCCAGAACCTTGAGGTCCAGGTCCACTACGAGGGGATCCATCGGATCGACCCCGAAAGCGGCGAGCGCGGCGAGGTCGTCGACGAGATGCAGGAAGCGGTCGTGCAATGCCTGGAATGCATGCACGATCAGCCCCATCTCGGGTTCCACAACGGTCGCGTGGAGCCGATCGAGGACCGCTGGGAGCGGATGATCGCGGGGACCCCCTGGGTGGCCTCGTGCACGGTCACGGTCGATCAGGAGGAGGTGGAGACCTGCTCAGGTCCCGAGGCCGGCGATGCGCTCTCCTACGCGGCGTTCGGCGACCACGGAACGCGGGAGTTCTTCACCCACGTCCGCTTTCACAAGCACGAGGACGATCGGATCGTGGTGCACCTGCTGGTCGAGCTGTACTCGCGCTCGGCCGAGGAGGCCACCGAGGTACTCGAGGAGGCTGCCCGCGGGCAGCTGGCGATCACTTCACTGGCCGAGGAGTCACGCCCGCCCGCCTCGACCGGCGACGATCAGCACTAGCGCTCACCGACGCGGCAACCGCGTCGCGGGCCAGCACCTGGGGCGCCCGGGCCGAGCGGCGGCGCTGCCACACCTCGCTCACGATCAACGCCGCCGCCACGGGAACGGTTGCAGGCAATTCTGAGAGCACCAGGAACAGCAGGTCGAACAGACCCGCCAGCACCAGCGTCAGCAGGGCAACCGGCCACTGACGCCGCCCTTCTCGCGCGAGCACCGCTCCCAGCACGCCGGCGACGAACAAATCGCCATAGCCCATCGAGACGCTACCGAACAGCTCGCTCTGCAGCTGGGGCAGGCCGGCCCCGGGCGCGGCTCCGACGAGCGTCGCGTTGGGCGCCTGAAGCAGGTCTGACAAAACCAGCCAGGTGTCGGCCGTAGCCATGGCGATGATCCCCAGCTTGAGCCACCCGGGCGGCGTGACGGTCAGCGAGCAGGACGCCCAGCGTCACGCAGCTGAGCGCCGAGAGCAGCGTCGCCGCCCCCTGGCCTACCAGCGTCGTGCGGCTGGCCCAGGCCAGCACGAACAGCGGCACCACCGCGAGGGCAAACCACGGTCTCGAGCCCCGCATCGCCCAGCCGAGCGCCGCCGCCGCGAGCAGCGGCACGGCCACCAGCGCCAGATAGGTGAGCCCGGTGGCGGTGCCCGACATGTAGCGGATCGCGAAGATCACCCCGATGATCGAGGCGATCGGGATCACGGCCCAGCCCGGACCGGAGAGCCGCCGCAGCTGCGGGATGACCGGCGGCCGCCGGGGCGCTAGGACGACGCCGGCCTGGACGGCCAGCAGTGCGGCATCTGAAGGGATGAACGCAAGCGCCACGCCTTCAGAGTAAAAGGCCCGCACATAAGAGTTTGGACAGCGCCGGGCGTTACTCGTCCAGCCGCCGCTGCAGCGCGTCCAGTTGCGCGCGGAGCTCGTCTGGGAGCCGGTCCCCGAAGCCCGCGTAGTGCTCCTTCATCTGGGGCAGCTGCGCCCGCCAGCCGTCGCGGTCGACGTCGAGCAGCTTCGACATCGTCTCGGTCATCGACGTCGAGTCCCTCGACGTCGATCCCGCCCTCGCCGATCGGCGGAACGAGGCCGATCGAGTGTGTCCACGGCGTCGCTGTCTCCGCTCACGCGGCCGAAGATCCACGCCAGGACGCGCGAGTTCTCGCCATAGCCGGGCCACAAAAATCTTCCGTTCTCATCCTTGCGAAACCAGTTGACGTAGAAGATCCGCGGCAGCTTCGCCCCTTCGCGGTGGCCGATCCGGAGCCAGTAGCCGAAATAGTCGGCCATGTGATAGCCGCAGAACGGGAGCATGGCCATCGGATCGAATCGCAGCTTGCCGACCTACCCGACCGCCGCCGCGGTCATCTCCGAGGACATGATCGAGCCCAGGAACACGCCGTGCTCCCAGTCGCGCGCCTCGAGCACGAGCGGAACGGTCGTTGAGCCGCCGGCCGCCGAACAGGATCGCCGAGATCGGCACCCCCTTGGGATCCTCCCATTCGGGCGCGATCGACGGGCACTGCGCGGCACGGCGACAGTGAACCGTGCGTTGGGATGGGCGGCGGCATCGTCGGCCTCGGGCGTCCAATCGTTGCCGTGCCAGTCGATCGCATGCGCCGGTGGCTCGCCGGTCAGTCCCTCCCACCACACGTCGCCGTCATCGGTCTTGGCGCAGTTGGTGAAGATCGCGTTGCGGCTGATCATGTCAATCGCGTTGGGGTTGGTGCGCGCCCCGGTACCCGGGGCGACGCCGAAGAAGCCCGGCCTCGGGGTTGACCGCGTACAGCTGGCCGTCGGAGGCGAACTTCATCCAGGCGATGTCGTCGCCGATCGTCTCGACCTTCCAGTCAGGCAGCGTGGGGATCAACATCGCCAGGTTGGTCTTGCCGCACGCGCTCGGAAAGGCACCGGCCACGTACTTGACCACCCCCTCCGGAGAGGTGAGCTTGAGGATCAGCATGTGCTCGGCGAGCCACCCCTCGTCGCGGGCCATCACCGAGGCGATCCGCAGCGCAAAGCACTTCTTGCCGAGCAGCGCGTTACCGCCATAACCCGAGCCAAACGACCACACCTCGCGCGTCTCGGGAAAGTGCACGATGTACTTGTTGTCGGGGTTGCAGGGCCACGGGACATCCGGCGTACCTTCGGTCAGCGGCATCCCGACCGAGTGCAGACAGGGCACGAACTCCCCGTCGGTCCCCAGCACGTCGAGCGCCGGTTGACCCATCCGGGTCATGATTCGCATCGAGGCGGCCACGTACGGCGAGTCGGTCAGCTGCACGCCGATGTAGCGAGATCGGCGACCCCAGCGGACCCATCGAGAACGGGACCACGTACATCGTCCGGCCTCGCATGCAGCCGCTGAAACAGCTCGGTCAGCATCGCGCGCATCTCGGCCGGGTCGCGCCAGTTGTTCGTGGGGCCCGCGTCGATCCTCTCGCTCCGAGCAGATGAACGTGCGATCCTTCGACCCGCGCCACGTCGGCGGGATCAGACAGCGCCAGGTACGAGTTGGGGCGCTTGGCCTCCGAGAGGCGCTCGAAAGTGCCCGCGTCGATGAGCGTCTGCGCGAGATGGTCGTACTCCTGCACCGAACCGTCGCACCAGTGGACGTCGTCGGGTTGGGTCAGCGCCGCGACCTCCTCCACCCAGGCCAGCAGCCGCGGGTGGTTGGTCGTAGCTTGGTGCGTTGGTGCGGTATGGGCCATGTTCTGGGGCGCTCCTTGGGTGGCGGTCGCGTGGGAAGCCTACCCACGGAGCGCACAAAGTGCTCACGATCTCCTACTTAACTGGGTCAGCCCGGGTGCTTGCGGGGCACCAGCACGAGGCGCTTGAACTCGGCCACCAGGACCCCATCCTGGTTGAGCACGCGGGTGTGAACCCTGACCGTTCCCCGGTCGGGCTTTGACTGCGACTCCTTGACCTCGAGCACCTCTGATTCGCAGAACAGAGTGTCGCCGTGGAATACCGGCGCCGGGTGGTTGAGCTCCTCGGTGGCCAGGTTGGCGATCGCCTTGCCGCTCACATCGGAGACGCTCATTCCCAGCGCGAGCGAGTACACCAGCGGACCGACGACCACGTTTCGCCCCTGCTGGGACTCCCTGGCGTAGACGTCGTTGATGTGCAGGGGGTGGTGGTTCATGGTGATCAGGCAGAACAGGTGGTCGTCGGCCTCGGTCACGGTCTTGGCCGGCCAGTGCTTGTAGACGGCACCGACCTCGAACTCCTCGAGGTAGCGGCCGTAGGGGTGCGCGCCCGAGGCCTCGCGGGCGGCCTGATCGGTGTCGACTTCGCTCATGGGGTCAGAAGAATAAGGCCGGGCCACGTGCGCAGGCCTCGGCCTGCTCGGCATCCAGCCTCGCCTGTCGGCCGGGCCTGCGTCATCCGGCTGCCCCGGCCGTGCATGCACGGCCGGCGGGGCGGCGCATGCGCCGCCCCGAACACCCAACTACTGTTCAGGGCATGCGAAACCCCCGCGACTTCGGCAAGCCCCTGGCGATCGGCGCCCCGCAGCCGATCCTCGAGATCCCCTTCAAGCCCTCGCGGATGATCCATTTCCTGGACTTCTCCAACGAGAAGATGGTCGCCAAGGTGCCCGACATCGCCCCCACCGTGGACATCCTGCTCGGCAACCTGGAGGACGCCGTGCCGGTCGACCGAAAGCTGGCCGCGCGAGCGGGCCTGGTCAAGGTGGGACGAGACATGGAGCTCGGCAGCACCCAGCTGTGGGCGCGAGTCAACAGTCTGGAGTCTCCCTGGGTGCTCGACGACCTGACCACGCTGGTGAGCGAGATCGGCGACCGGCTCGAGGTGATCATGGTGCCCAAGGTGCAGGGGCCCTGGGATATCCACTACGTCGACCGGCTGCTCGCCCAGCTCGAGGCCAAAGCCGGCCTGGAGCGCCCGATCCTGGTCCACGCGATCCTCGAGACCGGGCTCGGAGTCGTCAACCTCGAGGAGATCGCCACCGCCAGCCCGCGGATGCAGGGGATGAGCTTCGGCCCCGCCGATCTGGCCGCCTCACGGCGCATGAAGACCACCCGCGTCGGCGGCGGCCATCCCGGCTACCGGGTGATCTCAGACCCCGATCCCGACGACCCGGACGCCCCCCGCCCGACCGCCCAGCAGGACCCCTGGCACTACTCGATCGCGCGCATGGTCGACGCCTGCACCTCGACCGCGATCCTGCCGTTCTACGGGCCGTATGGGGATATCCGCGACGTCCAGGGCTGCGAGGCGCAGTTCCGGGCCGCGTTCCTGCTGGGGTGCGTGGGGGCCTGGTCGCTGCATCCGGTGCAGATCGAGATCGCCAAGAAGGTCTTCAGCCCGGCTGCCGACGAGGTCCGCTTCGCCCGCAAGGTGCTCGAGGCGATCCCCGACGGCCGCGGCGTCCACATGATCGACGGCAAGATGCAGGACGACGCCACCTGGAAGCAGTGCAAGGTGATGGTCGAGCTGGCCGAGATGCTGGCCGACAAGGATCCCGAGCTGGCGCAGGCCTACGGGCTGCGCGCGGCGCCGGCCTAGAGCGCGTCGGGATGCGGATCTCTGCCAAGGCCGACTACGCCGTGCGGGCGGTGGTCGAGCTGGCCGCGACCGAGGATGCGCGGCCCGTGAAGGCCGAGCGGATCGCGACCGCGCAGGAGATCCCCCTGAACTTCCTGGAGAACATCCTCGGCGAGCTGCGCCACGCCGGCCTGGTGCGCAGCCACCGGGGCGCCGAGGGCGGCTTTCGGCTCGCCAGACCGGCCTCCGAGGTGACGGTCGCCGACGTGATCCGCGCCGTCGAGGGCCCGCTGGCGAGCGTCCGCGGGGCGCCGCCCGAGGAAGCCAACTACACGGGGGCCGCCAGCACCCTGCCCCGGGTCTGGATCGCCGTGCGCGCGAACCTTCGCGGCGTCGTCGAGCACGTCACGATCGACGACATCGCGCGTGCCAGGCTGCCCCCGGCGATCGACAAGCTCGCTGAGGACCCCGAAGCGTGGGTCACGCGCTGAGGGCCAGCGGCGCGCTCTGCGAGACCCACTCCTCCCCCACCTCGTGGAGTACGGCGACCATCGCGGACGCGGCAGGCGACCGGTAGCCGGCCGGCAGCACGGCGCTGATCGGACGCGATGGGGGCGCCGGATGCAGCTCGCGGATAACGACGCCGTCGCGCGCCCCGCGGCTGACCATGTCGGGGATCACCGCCACACCTACGCCGGCCGCCACAAAGCCGAGGATCGCCGAGTAGTCGTCGTTCTGAAACGCGATCTGGGGCTCGAAGCCAGCCGCATGGCACGAGCGCAGGAACAGCCGCGCGTCGGGACACGTCTGCGTTGTCGCCAGCATCCAGGGCTCGTTGGCGAAGTCAGACAGCGTCAGCGAGTGTGCGTTGCACAGCTTGTGGCTCGCGGGCATCGCGACGTACATCGGATCCTCGAACAGGTGGATGACCTCGATCCCCGACCGCTCGAGCGTCCCGTCGTGCGACAGCACGAGGTCGAACTCGCCCGCGCGCAGCCGCGGCACCGACTCGTCGGGGTCGGCCATCGCGATGCTGAGCTCGATCGCCGGATAGCGCTCGCGAAAGCGGGCCACCGCGATGGGCACCACCGACGCGGCCGCCGAGGCGAACGTCGCCAACCGCAAGGTCCCCCCTTCGAGTCCCGCCAGGGCCCGCAGCTCGGCCTCGGCATCGGCCAGCCGGGCGAGGATCGCCTCCGAGCGTGCCACCAGCAGACGCCCGGCGTCAGTCAGCACGGCGCCGAGCGGGACGCGCCGCACGAGCACGGTGCCCACCTCTGCCTCGAGCGTCGCGATCTGGCGCGAGACGGCCGGTTGCGTATAACCGAGCGAGGCCGCGGCGGCCGAGAACGAACCATGTCGAGCGACCTCGCAGAGCACCTTCAAGCGGCGGCTGTCGAGCATGATCAATTGTTATACCACCTCAAGCAAACCCCTATTTGCCTTTATGGCTCAATTCGTTCATTCTGCGTCTCTGAGATGAGCACCGACACAGCACAGATCCTCATCCGGCCCGCGTACGCCGACGACTACGGAGCGCTGGCGCGACTGGCCGCGCTCGACAGCGCCGACGGGGTTCCGCCCCGCCCGCTGGTGATCGCCGAGGTCGACGGCACGCTCAGGGCGGCGCTGTCACTGCGCGACGGCTCCGACATCGCCGACCCGTTCTTCCCCACCGCGCGGCTGCTGACGCTGCTGCGCGCCCATGCGGCCAGCGGCGAGGCTAGGACTCAGGCGCGTCGACCGTGGCTACGCCGGCCGAGCTTTGGCCGGCCCCGGCTGGTTCACGGCTGACCCGCTCGGCGAGCGTCGGGGTGATCGGCACCCCCGCGGGAGGCCGCACGTAGACGATGTCCCCGGCGTCGAGTTCGAGCTCCTGCGCCTGCTGGCGGGTCAGCTGCGCCCTGGCCCGCGAGCCGTCTGCGAGCTCCAGCTCGACCCGCACCTCAAACCCGAGGTGCACGACCCGCTGGACCATCGCCTCGATGCAGCCCGGCTGCTCCTCGAGCAGGATGCGCACGTCGTGCGGGCGCACCAGCCGCTCGCCGAGCCTGGAGACGGGACCCACGAAGCCCATCACGAACTCGCTCGCGGGATGGTCGTAGATCTCCCGCGGTGACCCCACCTGCTCGATCGAGCCGGCGCTCAGCACCGCGATCCGGTCGGCGACCTCCATCGCCTCCTCCTGATCATGGGTCACGAGCACGGTGGTGACGCCCTGCTCGTCGTGCAGCCGGCGTAGCCAGGCACGCAGCTCGGCGCGCACGGTCGCATCGAGGGCGCCGAAGGGCTCGTCGAGCAGCATCACGCGCGGCTCCACGGCCAGCGCGCGGGCCAGCGCCATCCGCTGGCGCTGACCGCCCGAAAGCTGCGCCGGGCGCTGATCGGCCCATTTGGTCAGCCCCACCAGCGCCAGCAGCTCGTCGACGCGTGCCTGCACTTCGGCGCGGGGGCGTTTGCGGATGCGCAGCCCGAAGGCGACGTTCTCGCGCACGCTCATGTGCGTAAACGCGGCGTAGTGCTGAAAGACAAAACCGATGCCGCGCTTCTGGGGGCGCACGTGGCTGACGTCGGTGCCGTCGATCATGACCGTCCCGGATTCCGGCATCTCCAGCCCGGCGATGATCCGCAGCAAGGTCGACTTTCCCGAGCCGCTGGGTCCCAACAGCGCCGTCAGCGACCCCTCGGGCACCTCGAGCGAGACGTCCTTCAGCGCCACGAAATCGCCAAACGACTTGGAAATGAGATTGAGACTGATTCTCATTCTCATTCCCGTCCAGGCTCGCGCTGTTTGAGACTGATTCTCATTCTCATTGTCATTCTCATTCTCCTCCGGGTTGGTGGCTCTTGCGGCCCAGCAGCGTCATCGCCAGCAGCACCACCAGCGAGATGACCGCCAGCTCGCTCGCGGCCGCGTAAGAACCGGTGACCGCGCCCGCGCCAAGCTGGGAGTCGCGCTGGTAGACGAGCAACGGCAGCGTCAGCGTCGAGCCGGCGACCAGCGAGGAGACCACCAGGACCGCGCCGATCTCCCCCAGCGCCCGGGCCGTCGACAAAACCACCCCGTAGGCGACGCCCCAGCGGATCGACGGCAGCGTCACGCGCCAGAAGGTCTGCCACCCCGATGCCCCGAGCGTCGCTGCCGCCTGCTCCTGCTCGTCTCCGAGCTCCGCGAGCAACGGAGCGACTTCGCGCACGACAAACGGCAGCGAGACGAAGATCGTGGCCAGCACCATGCCCGCCGGGGCGAAGATGATCTGGATGCCGTGGTCGGCAAACCAGGTCCCAAACCATCCATGGATCCCGTAGACCAGCGTCAGCGCCAGGCCGACGATCACCGGGGAGACGAGAAACGGCAGGTCGATCAGCGAGTCCAGGACGGCCGCCGCCCGGCCCCGCCTGCGGACCAGCACCAGCGCGCAGGTGATCCCGAACACCGTGTTCAACGGGACCGCGATCGCCGCCATCGTCACTGACAGCCAGAAAGCGCTGATCGCCGCCGGGGTGGTGATCCAGTCCCAGGCCACCCCGAAGCCGTGCTCGAACGTCTTGCCGAACACCACCGCGACCGGCAGCAACAACAGCAGCAGCAGGTACAGCAGCGCGATCGCGCGCAGCGAGAGCGTTGCCCGGCGGCTAATGAGCAACTCGCCCTCCCAGCCTGCGCATCAGCACGAGCACGATCAGCGACACCAGGATCAGCACCAGCGACAGCGACGCTGCCGCCTGCGGCGCGTCTGACTCGATGTCGGCGAAGATCACGATGCTGGCGATCTGCACCTTGCCGACGATCAAGATCAGCGAGCCGATTTCCCCGACGCAGCGCGCGAACGCCAGCGCCGCCCCGGAGACGATCGCCGGGCGCAGGGCCGGCAGGATGATCCGCCGGAAGGTGGTCGCGTTGGAGGCGCCCAGGGAGGCGGCGGCCTCCTCGACCTCGCGGTCGAGCTCGATCATGACCGGCTGCACCGAGCGCACGACGAACGGCAGCGTCACGAACAGCAGCGCCACCACCACCGCCGCGCGGGTGTAGGCCAGGTGGATGCCGAACGGGCTGTCCGGGCCGTACAGCGCCAGGATCGTCAGCCCCGCGACGATCGTCGGCAGCGCGAACGGCAGGTCGATCAGCGCGTTGATGATTCGCCGGCCGGGGAACCGGTCGCGAACCAGCACCCAGGCCACGACCGTGCCCATCATGGCCCCGATCGCGCACACCAGCAGCGAGACACTCAGGGTCACCGCCAGCGCGGTCAGCACCGGTCCACTGGTCACCGACTGCCACAGGCTGGCCGGGCTCTGGCTCAGCGCCTTGACCGCCACCGCCGCGAGCGGGATCAGGACGATCACGCTCAGGTAGAGCGTGACCAGCCCGAGGCCCAACCCGCCGCGGCGCGCGGTCCGCCGCCTGCCCCGCGCAACCGGAGCCGCGACCGGAGCCGCGTATGCGCTAGCTGGAGGCAGTGGGCACCCCCGCCGCCTGCTCGATCTTGGTTATCGAGCCGTTCGATGGATCGAAGAACTCGTCCTTGACCTTGGTCCCAGCCGCCGAGGTAGTTGATCGTGAACAGCTGCGGCGGCACCGGGAACTGCTTGGTGAACTTCTTCGCCACTGACGCCAGCACCGGCCGGTAGCCCTGCTGGGCCCAGATCGTCTGCCCCGCCGGCGTCCACTGGAAGTTGACGAACGCCTTGGCCTGGGTCGCGTGCGAGCTCTTTGAGGTCACCGCGATCGGCGTCTGGATCAGGATCGTCTGCTTGGGAATCAGGTACTGGATCTTGTCGCCGGCCCGCTGCGCGGCGATCGCGTCGGACTCGTAGTCGAGCAGCACGTCGCCCTTGCCGCTGGTGAACGTCTGCAGCGCGGAGCTGGCGCTCGAGGGCTGGACGCTGACGTTCTTGGTCAGCAGCGTGCGCACGTAGGCGAGCGCCTGCGTCGGGCTCTTGCCATCCTTGAGCATCGCGCCGTAGCCGGCGAGGATGTTCCAACGGGCGCTGCCCGAGGTCGCCGGGTTCGGGGTGATCACGTCCACGCCGGGCTTGACGAGGTCATTCCAGGTGGTGATGTGCTTGGGGTTGCCCTTGCGCACCACGAACACCACCACCGAATCGCTGGACATGCCCTGATACGGATTGGACGCCCAGTTTTTGGAGACGATCCCGTCGTCGACCAGGCGCGTCATGTCCGGCGCGGTCGAGAACGCCACCACATCCGCGGGCTGACCGGAGTCCACCGCCCGGCTCTGGGACCCCGAGGACCCGAACGACTCGCCGAAACCCACGCCCTTGCCCGCCGACGTCTTCGCGAACGCCGCCGCCAGTGCGTCGTAGGCGTCCTTGGGCGTCGAGTAGGCGACCAGGTTCAGATGGGTGCTCGCATTCGGATCGCCCGACGATCCGCCGCCGCCGGTCGCCGCATCCGACGACCCGCCGCAGCCCGCGATCGCGATCGCCGCCAGCGCGCCGAGCAAAGCCGTGATCACTGCCCCCCGCCGCTGCGCTCTGAGTTTTGCCGTCATGTGCTCCTCGTCTTATCCGAGTTTGTCAATTACTTCTATTGGCTTTGTGCCAGCGGATAGTTTTGCACAAACCCCGGCGATTAAGTGGAGAAGCCTCGTTCTGTAGGCTCAGCCGCCGCCATGCGTTTGTTCGAGTACGAATCGCGAGCGGTTGTTGCCAAGGCTGGGATCCCCGTCACCAGGTACGGGTTTGCCAAGACCCCCGATCAGGCGCGCCGCGCCGCCGAGCAGATCGCCGGACCGGTGGTGATCAAGTCCCAGGTCCTGACCGGCGGGCGGATGAAGGCCGGCGGAGTCCAGTTCGCCGACACGCCCGAGGAGGCCGCTGCGAAGGCCGAGTACGTACTGGATCTGGAAATTGGGGGTCACATGCCGCGCGGGGTGCTGGTCGATTCGCGCGCCGCGGTCCGGCACGAGTACTACGCGGGGGTGGTGTGGGACGGGATCCGCAAGCGGCCGGTGATGCTGTTCTCCGACATGGGCGGGATCGACATCGAGGAGGTGGCCGAGCAGCACCCCGACCACGTCGCGCGCGCGCATTTCTCCACCCGGACCCCGTTCTCTGACTGGCAGGCCAAGCAGCTGATCGCGTCGCTTCAGATCACCGGTTCGGCGCTCAACCGGCTGACCCCGATCGTGTCGCGGCTGGCGCAGTTGTTCCTGCGCCACGACATGACGCTCGCGGAGATCAACCCGCTCGGCGAGCTGGAGGACGGCTCGTTCGTGGCGCTCGATGCGCACATGGAGATGGAGAACGAGGCCCGCCCGCGACAGAAGGAGCTCTTGCACGAGCTCGGCGTCGGCGACGAGGAGACCCGTCTGGCGCGCGAGCCCACCCCGTTCGAGCTGGCCGGCGAACAGGTCGATGCCACCGACCACCGCGGCGTGGCCGGCAACGTGACCGAGTTCGGCGGCAACCTGGGGCTGGTGATCGGGGCGGGTGGCGGCTCGTTGACCCTGTTCGACGCGGTCCGCGCCCACGGGGGCGATCCCGCCAACTACTGCGAGATCGGCGGCAACCCGTCGGTGGCCAAGGCCTGTGGTCTGGCCAAGCTGGTGCTCTCAAAGCCGGGCGTCGACAAGATCGCGGTGATGATGTCGATCGTCTCCAACACCCGGGTGGACATCGTCGCCCGCGGGGTGATCAAGGCGTGTCTGGAGCTCGGTTATGACCCGGCGGAGAAGATCGCGATCTTCCGGATTCCCGGCGCCTGGGAGGAGGAGGGGGTCAAGATCCTGGAGCGCTACGGGGTGCCCTACGCCGACCGCTCGATGTCGCTCAACGAGGCCGCCCGCCGGGCGGTGGAGCGGATCCAGGGAAGCCACGGTGTGATGGCGATCCTGGTCGACGAGAACACCACGTTCATCGTCCAGGGGATCACCGGGCGCGAGGCGGTGAATTTGACGCGCGAATGCCTCGACTATGGGGCGGGCGCCAAGATCGTCGGCGGGGTGACTCCCGGCAGGCTGGGCCGCGACGTGCACGGAGTGCCCGTGTTCGACACCGTGGCCCAGGCGGTCGAGCATCACGGAGCCCCCATCGACGGCTCGGTGGTCACCGTGCCGCCCGCGTTCACCAAGGACGCGGTCATCGAGGCGCTCGAGAACGGGGTCAAGCTGGTGGTGATCGTCACCGAGCGAATCCCGCGCGCCGATGTCGCCCAGATGGTCGAGCTGGCCGCCGAGCGCGGCGCGCGGATCATCGGACCCAACTGCCTGGGGATCATCGTCCCCGAGGTGATCAAGATGGGCGGGATCGGCGGCCCCGCGCGCGACGCGGCCAAGTCCTACTCGCGCGGGCCGGTGGGAGTCGTGTCGCGATCGGGCGGGATGACCACCGAGATGTCCTCAACGCTGACCGCCGCCGGCCTGGGGCAGTCCACCGCGGTCTCGATCGGGGGCGATGCGATCATCGGCTCGACCTACGCCGAGCTGATGCCCCTGTTCGAGGCCGACTCAGAGACCAGGGCGATCGTGATCTACACCGAGCCCGGCGGCCGGATGGAGGCCGAGCTCGCCAGATGGGTGAGCGAGAACGACTCCCGACTGCCGATCGTGGCCTTCATGGCGGGGCGCTTCATGGACGAAATGCCCGGGATGAGCTTCGGCCACGCGGGCACGATCGTCGAGGGCAAGGAGGACACCGCGACCGAGAAGATCGCCCGGCTGGCGTCGGCGGGGATCACCGTCGCCGAGCGCATCGAGGACATCCCCCAGCTCGTCGAGGAGTGCCTCTGATGGCGGGAACGTTCATCGACGTGGAGGTCGATCCGGAGCTCGCCCGCGACGTCGAGCTGGCCCGCAAGCTCGAGGAGGTCTGCCCGGTGGACATCTTCCTGGCCGCCTCTGACGGCCTCGAGATCGTGCAGCGCCACCTCGACGAGTGCGTGCTGTGCGAGCTGTGCCTGCGCGCCGCGCCGCCGGGCGCGGTTCGCGTGCACAAGCTCTACTCGGGCGAGACGCTGTCGGCCTGAGGCGGCTCGCTGCCCGTCAGCCGGCGCTGGTCGGCGCCGGTGAACGGCCGGTAGTGATCCGCGCGCGGGCCCCGGTAGAAGACCGGGGCTCCCTGGCCGGCGCTGGGGATGCCCTGATCGCGCAGTGAGCTGGTGATCGGGCGATACCAGGTGGTGACCGGGATCTCGTCCACCACCCGCACGAGCGTCGGTCGCTGCGCGCGGGGCAGCACCCGCAGCGCGGCGGTCAGCTCGGAGGCGACCAGCTCCTCGCCGGGCTGCAGCGTCACCGCCGCGACCGCGATCTCGGCGCCGCCTCGCCCGGGCACCCCATAGGCGACTGCGAGGTCGACGGCGGGCAGGACGCCGAGCGCATTGCGGATCGGCGCGGTGAACACCGGTCCCGCCGGGGAGCGGATCACCTCGCGCACGCTGTCAAGCCGCCAGTAGTCGCCGTCGGCGTCGCGGCGGAACAGGTCCACCGTCGCCAGCCACGCATCGTCGCGGGCGAACACCCCGCGCAGCGCGATCGTGGCCATCCCGTCGCTGTCGGGCGAACGCGCCAGCAGCATCCCGGGTTCGTCGGTCCCGCACTGCGCCACGAAGCCGTCGGCGCCGAGCACGAGCTGACCGGACTCGATGTCGTAGGCGGCGATCCGCACCTCGGGGCTGCCGGGCAGCGGGCGGCCCATCGCTCCGGGCTTGGCATCGCGCAGGTTGATGAGCACCGCGCCGGTCTCGGTGGAGGCGTAGAACTCGAGCACCCGGGCGGGGGCAAAGCGCCGCTCGACGCTGAGCCGCGGCGCCGAGACGGCCCACCGGCCGCGTGATCGTCTTTGGCAGCAGCTCCATCGGCCTGCGACATCTTCGCTCAAACCGGGCCGGGCGCGGCGACCCGCGTCATCTCCGCTCGTGCCGGGTTCGGCGCGCCTGCCCGCGCTATTGTCCGGCTGCCCGAGATGAGCGCACTGAAACTCGAAACGGTTGAGTGCAAGCGAGCCGAGCGCGTTGCCTGGATCGTGCTGAACCGCCCCGAGGCGCTCAACGCCTGGACCAAGCAGCTCGGGCGGGAGATGACCGAGGCACTCGACGAGGCCGCGGCCGATCCCGAGGTTCGCGCGATCGTGGTGACCGGCGCCGGGCGGGCCTTCTCGTCCGGGGCCGATCTGAAGGCAGAGCGTGAGCTGAGCACCGATGGCCGGCCGGACGTGGGTACGCCCCTGCGGGAGGTCTACAACCCGCTGATCCTGCGCGTGCGGACGGTTCCCAAACCGGTGATCGCCGCCGTCAACGGTCCTGCCGTGGGGATCGGGTGCTCGCTGGCCCTGGCGACAGACCTGATCGTGGCCGCCCGCTCGGCGTACTTCCTGATGGCGTTCGTCAACATCGGACTCGGCCTCGATGGCGGCGCCTCGCACACCCTCGCGGCCCGCGCAGGGCATGCCAGGGCATTCGAGATCGCCTACCTCGGCGAGCGGATCCCCGCCGAGCGGGCCCTGAGCTGGAATTTGATCAACGAGGTCGTCGACGACGGCCAGCTGCAGGGGCGGGTGACCGAGCTCGCCGGTCGCCTGGCCGCGGGGCCGCCGGGCGCCTACGCAGCGATCAAGCGCACGATCAACGACCGCGCCTATGCCGGCTTCGACGAGCTGCTCGAGCTCGAGGCAGAGCTGCAGCAACAACGTGCGGAGTCCAATGACTTCGCCGAGGGCGTGCTGGCGTTCGTGCAAAAGCGCCAGGCGAACTTCACGGGAACCTGAGCCCGCATCCGGATGAATCTGGCTGAGCACCTGGCCGATGCCGCGCGGCGGGATCCCGAACACGTGGCGATCAAGCTCGACGACATAGAGCTCACCTACGCCCAGCTCGACGGTGCGAGCGCTCACATCGTCGGCCTACTGCAAGAGCACGGCTTCACCCGCGGCGATCGCGTGGGGATCATGCTTCCCAACGTTCCCTACTTCCCGGTCTGCTACTACGGCGTGCTGCGCGCCGGGGGCATCGTGGTGCCGATGAACGTGCTGCTGAAGAAGCGCGAGGTTGCGTTCTACCTCGAGGATTCGGGCGCCAGGCTGCTGTTTGCCTGGGAGGGCTTCGCGCAGGACGCCCAGGCCGGTGCGCAGGACGCGGGCGCGCAGTGCATCCTCGTCAAGGCGGGTGAGTTCGAACGGGAGGTCGGCGCTGCTGAGGCCGTCACCGAGGTGGCCGCGGCCGATGACCATGACACAGCGGTGATCCTGTACACGTCGGGGACGACCGGCACACCCAAGGGAGCCGAGCTCACGCACGCGAACCTGTCTCGCAACGCGGAGGTCTCGCAGTCTCTGTTCGACCTCGGTGCGCACGGCATCACGCTGGGGGCACTGCCGCTGTTTCACTCGTTCGGTCAGACCTGCTCGATGAACGCGGCGATCGTCGCCGGCGGCATGTTGACGCTGATCCCCCGCTTCGATCCTGGCAAGGCCCTGGAGATCATCGAGCGCGACCACGTGAACATCTTCCAGGGCGTACCGACGATGTACGGCGCGATGCTCCACCACCCCGAGCGCGAGCGATTCGACACGTCCTCGCTTGAGCTTTGCGCCTCGGGAGGCTCCGCGATGCCAGTCGAGCTCATGCGCGGCTTCGAGCAGGCATTCGGTTGCAAGGTGCTGGAGGGCTACGGCCTCTCCGAGAGCTCGCCGGTCGCCTCCTTTAACCATGCCGACCGCGAACGCAAGCCCGGCTCGATCGGGACGCCGATCGAAGGCGTGCAGATGAAGGTGGTCGACGACGATGGAAACGAGGTAGCGCAGGGGGAGGTCGGGGAGATCGTGATCCGCGGCCACAACGTGATGAAGGGCTATTGGAATCGTCCAGATGCGACCGCAGACACGATCCTCGATGGCTGGCTGCACACCGGCGACATGGCCTACGTCGACGAGGACGGCTACTTCTTCATCGTCGATCGCAAGAAGGACATGATCATCCGCGGCGGCTACAACGTCTATCCACGCGAGGTCGAGGAGGTGCTCTACGAGCACCCGGCGGTCCGTGAGGCAGCCGTGCTCGGCGTGCCTCACGACGAATATGGCGAGGAGGTCGGCGCCGCGGTCGCGCTCAAGGACGGGGCGCAGGCCAGCGCCGACGAGCTGCGCGAGTTCGTCAAGGAGCAGGTTGCGGCCTACAAGTATCCGCGCCGGATCTGGTTCGTCGACGACCTGCCCAAGGGTCCGACGGGCAAGATCCTCAAGCGCGAGATCGTCGTGCCCGAGCAGGAGTGAGCGCGCATGGTGAGCGCGGCGGCCGCACGGAGGTGAGCGCCGCTGGCCAGGTTCGGTTGCGGGCCGCGACCGAGGCGGACGTCGAGCAGATCTACGCGCTGATCGTCGAGCTGGCAACGTACGAGCGAGCGCCCGAGCAGGTGACCGGCACCGTGGAGCTTTTGCGGCGGTCTCTGTTCGGACCGCATCCCTGTGCCGAGGCGATGATCGCCGAGCGCGACGGCCGGATCGCGGGGTTCGCTCTGTTTCACGGCACCTTTTCGACCTGGGAGTGCCGCCCGGGGATCTGGCTCGAGGATCTCTATGTCCGGCCAGAGCACCGCGGGCTCGGAATCGGGGCAATGCTTCTGCGGGAGGTGGCGCGCCTGACGGTGGAGCGCGGCTGCACACGACTGGAGTTCACCGTGCTCGACTGGAACGAGCCGGCGCTCGAGTTCTATGAGCGGATGGGCACGACCCGGCTGGCGGAGTGGGAGCTGCACCGGCTCGACGGCGACGCGCTGCGCCGCGCCGCCGAGGGGGAGTTGCCGCGAGGCGCTTAGCTCACGGCGCCCGCAAGACCAGCGGCCGTTCGTGACGCTCGCGTCGAAGTTGGGAGGCGGTGTAGGCGAGCCTGACCCACTTCCCGCGCGAATAGAGCCTGGTCATGTTCGAGTGCCAGCGCGAGGTCGGATCGGTCGCCTGGGAGTAGGTAAGGATCCCCTGCGAGACCGGGCCGCTCGGGTTCAGCTGCGTGGTCATCACCAGCGACGATCCGTCGTTGACCTGGCCGTAGGGGCCGCCACTCACCGGCCCGGCTGTCAGCGGGGTCCCATCCGGAGCGTAGATCGCGTTGAAGCATCCCGTGTTCGGGCCCTCGCCGGGACAACCAGTGGATCGGGATCTTCTTTGACTGCGGCGCATGCTGGACCTGGCCGTAGCTCGCGTCGACCGGGACTCCGTGCGCTTGCAGGTTCTGCACCGCGTCCGCGAGCCACTTCAGCGGCGTCGCGGTGGGGGTGGTGTTGAGTCCCGTCGGTGTGGTCAATGGCTGCGATGCGTTGAATGGAGTGGCCCAGAAGTTGCTGTCGGTGTCGAGCGCATCCCAGACCGAGAACAACCAGCCGCCCTTGTCGTTGAGGCGCCCGGTGCCCTTGTAGCCGGCGAGCGCGTTGCAGGCGGCGGTCAGGTCGACCATCTGCCCGTTGCTCGCGAGCTGTGAGGGGTGCGCGCAGCAGTCGGCCACCAGATCCTTGAGCACCAGCGCGGCGAGCTCGGAGCGGTCTGACTCCCACATGCGCTGCAGCGTCGAGATCGTGAACTTCGGCGCTCCAAGCCCGTCGGTTCCCTTCACTCGGGCAGCGATCATCTCGTTGCCGATTCGGGTCCGCAGATCCTGTTGCGTGCCGGTCAGGCCGATGATCGGCGAGAAGCCCGTCAGCGGGTGTGACGGATTGGCGAGCCAGAACGAGTCGTTTGAGTTCTCCACGTAGTCGCGACGGAACAGGTGCGGGAGCTGGCGAGCGGTGAAGATGCCCTTCTGCGGAGTTCCGGCGAAGCTCGCCGGCGCGCATGAGGTGCGCGAGCCGTCCAGCGTGACCACGCGCGCCTGCTGGAACACCAGCGCCGGGATCCCCGGTGGCATACAGGTGTTGATCTCCGCCTGGCTGACGGCGGGCGTGGAGCCCACATCGCCGTAGTAGGCGTTGCCATGGTCGTCGGCGGCGATCGTGTTGAAGGTGGGGATCGCCAGCCACTTGGCTTCGACGCGGTACAGGGCCTTGACCGAAGTCGCCTGCCCCATCCGCAGGTACTGGTCGGCGGCGCGAGGCCCGTTGGGGGCGACGGCGTCATACAGGGCGTACGCGGTGGAGCTGTTCCAGATGTACGCATTGCCGGGGACCGCCGGCACGTCAACCACCAGGCCCCAGTGGGTGGTATAGAACGTGTGGCTGACGGTCTTGCCGGCGAATTTCACGCTGACCGTCACCCGGCCCATCTTGGTTGCCTTGCCGTTCAGGAAATAACTCGTCGGGTCGCCAGGGACCAGGTGCAGTTGATACATGACGAACCGCCGCGAGGTGGACACCGTGTGCGTCCACGCGATGTTGCGGTTGAAGCCGATGCCGATCAGCGGGAATCCCATCAGGGTCCCGCCCTCCATGTCATAGCTGCCCGGCACCTCGAGCTGGGCCATCCAGAAGCGCTCTGTCCCGCGCCACGGGAAGTGCGGGTTGGCGAGCACCATTCCATGGCCGGAGCGGGTGTCCTGGGCACCGAGGCCGATTGCGTTTGAGCCCGCGGTACGGGTGGACTGCTGGCCGAACTGCGCCTTGAGCTTGGCGAAGCCGCGCGTGGCGGGAGCCACGCCGGCGGCCTGTGCGCCCGAGCCAGGCGGTTGGGCCTGCACGAGGCCGGACAGGAACTGCTGAGCCGAGCCCTCGGTGATGATCTGTTGGCCGCGGAGGATCATGTCGGTAAGCGTGATCGGGTGCACCCACGGCCTGCCCTTACAGCGAGGGTCGCGGAGCTTGCCGGAGCGCAGATACCGGTTGTAGCCGGCGATGAAGCCGCTGTAGAGGTGGCGAACCTGTGGCAGTAGTCCGTTCGGCGGCTTCGCCGACAGCTCGCGTTTGATGATTCCGCTGGCCTTGACATACCGCCAGTAGAGGTCGGAGTCCAGGTTGGTGCTCGACGTCCCCGCCGAGTAGTTGACTGCCGTTCCGTTGGGCCCGAAGTACTTCGAGCGCTGCCCTTCGACGGTCACGATGTCGTTGGCGAACGTGCACAGGTTGTCCTGGGCGAACACATAGCCTTCGCCGTAGCCCAGCGCGGTGAAGTTGCGGGCGACGATGTGCGGGATCCCTGCGCTGTCGCGGGTGATCGTCACCTCGCGCGAGGAGCTGCCGTGCTTATGACGGGCGTGGGTGTGGCGCGGACGCGCGTGTGTGTGGCCCGCGGTTGCGCCCGCGATGCCGTTCGAGACCGTCAGGAGCGCCGTGACGAGCGCAGCAGCCAGCAGTAAAAGCTTGCGAACCAACCTCATTCCTCCCAATCCGTGGGCCAAACGTGCGCGCGGGAGCCTACTCAAATTGGCGGTGACGCGCGCCGGCGCGTTTGGCTTCGGTCGGAGGTTCGGAGATCTTGTGCGCATAGAGCCCAAGATCCCCAACCGTTAGCTGCGAGGGCGCGCCGAGGCGGAGTCGACATAGACGGGCCCGCCGAAGCGGACGTCGAAATAGAAGAGCCCCGCCGAAGCGGACGTCGAAATAGAAGAGCCCCGCCGAAGCGGACGTCGAAGAAGAGCCCCGCCGAAGCGGGGCTCCTCCGTAGCAGGCCTGTAAGCCGGATCCTGTCGAGAGCAGTCATCCATCTGCGCGGCCTACCCGGACCTTGGCGGGCCACCTCCAAACGGTCCTGCTTGGCCTAGCATCGGGTGGGGTTTACCTGGCCGCCGCGTCACCGCGACGCCGGTGCGCTCTTACCGCACCATTTCACCCTTACCGGCCTGGAGCTCTGCAGCGGCCCCAGGCTTAGGCGGTGTCATTTCTGTGGCACTTTCCCGCGGGTTTCCCCGGGTCGGCGTTACCGACCACCTTGCCCTGTGATGTCCGGACTTTCCTCGAAGGTCAAACCTCCGCGACTGCTCAGCCTGCGACAGCTCACGATAGCGCCCGGACCTGGGTCAGTCCAATGCCGCGCCGCACCGCCGCACCGCCGCGCTCAGCTGAGCGCAGCCTGGCAATCCGGGCAGCGGCCCCCAATCGGAAGCGCGTGGACGCCGTACACGGGCTTCATCTCGGCGCCGCACACGGGACACCGAACTGGGCGATGGGCGGCAAGCCCCTCCCACACCCCGGTGAGGAGCTCATCCAGGGTGGGCTCGCCGCCCAAGCCGTAAGACAGCTGCGGCGCTGATAGCGCCAGGGTGCTCACGAGATGTTCCTCATCAGCCCCACCACCCGTCCGAGGATACGTACATCCCGGCTGCGGATCGGCTCCATCGATGCGTTCTCGGGCTGCAGCCGGATGTGGTCGGCCTCCTGGAAGAACCGCTTCACGGTCGCCTCCTCGCCCACGAGCGCGACCACGATCTCGCCGTCCTGCGCGGTCTCCTGCGGCCTAACGACCACCAGATCGTCCTCGAGGATGCCCACATCCTTCATCGACTCGCCCCGGACGCGCAGCAGGTACTCGCCCTCCTCCCCACCCGCGAACGGCGGCGTCTGGATGTATTCCTCGATGTTCTCCTCCGCGAACACCGGCTGTCCTGCGGCAACGTGCCCGACCAGCGGCAGCCCCGGCCGCACGAAGCCCCGGACCCCCGCGGCCGCGCGGTCGAGCAGCTCGATCGCTCGTGGCTTGGTCGGGTCGCGCCTGAGCAGCCCGATCCGCTCCAGGTTCGCCAGATGGGCATGCACCGTCGAGGACGACGCCAGGCCCACGGCCTTGCCGATATCGCGCACCGTCGGTGGATAGCCGTACTTCGCCGAGTAGCGCTTGATGAAGTCGACGATCTCCTGCTGACGCTTGGTCAGATCCATGGGTGAACTCCTTGATCGCGATGGCGACGCTGGTCTGGATCGAACATGTGTTCGGCAATGTAGCGCGGCCCGCGGACGGACTCAAGGAGCACCCCCTGGCAGGGATATACTGGCCGCCCACGCGCCTGTGGCGGAATTGGTAGACGCGCAAGGTTGAGGGCCTTGTGGACTGTATGGTCCGTGGAGGTTCGAGTCCTCTCGGGCGCACTCGGAAAGCCACGGAAATCGAACGTTTCCGGGCCGTTCCGTCGGGCACCTCGAGAAAAACGCCTAGCCCGTGTGGCAAGACTTTGGCAAGAGTCGGCAAGCCGGCAAGCCGTCTCGGCCGCCAGAGCGAGGAGAACCACATGGCTCGACGCGAATATCCCGGCGTGTACCCGTACCCCGCGGCCGCGGGCCGCACCCTCTACCGGACCCTATACACCGACAGCAACGGGCGCCAGCGTCAGAAGCGCGGCTTCAGTAGCCCGAGCGCGGCCGCGAAGTTCCGCGCGCGGATGCAGGTCCGCGCCGAGCGTGGCG
>CAVWOK010000018.1:0-70666 GCA_963756585.1 uncultured Solirubrobacterales bacterium
AGTCGATTCAGGACCCTAAGGCAGCCTTCCTCGCGTTCCTGGCCGAGCGGTTCCCGATGGCTAGCGGGCCGAGGCCTGATCCCGCGTCGGTCGAACGGCTACGAGCGATCGCCACGAATTGGCATGAAGCATCGCAGCATTTCTACGCCGGATATGCGCTCCGGCAGGCCATCCAGTTCGCTGGGGGGACGGCGACGCGGTAAAAGGCTGCTCACTCGGGGCGTTGCGCGAGTTTGAGCACGCTGTTACCGACACTAACGCTGCTGAACTCGAGGTGGCTGCGTCGTTGTGGATGTGGGCACTTGAAGTGGGGATGAACTACCGACATGCGGATCCGTCATCCGTGCGAGGGGAGATTCGAGCGCTTGAGGAGGGGCTGGCCCAGCGGCTCATACATTGCAGACCAGGCCGACGATCCCCGCGCCCGCGCCGGGTTCCTTGTCCGTGGTTTCCGGCTCAAAACCGACTTCGGAGGCGCCTGGCGCCCGGAGTTCCCGGAATCCGAAGTCGACCACGACCTCATTATGACGACCCTCGAATCCTTGGCACTGATGATGCCATCCGCATTCCGCCTGTTCGTACTTAGCGGGGACTACGTCGCGGCTGATTCCGTCGCTCGCGCGTGCCCCGAAGGCTTCACCTCACATGGGCTGAACGGCTGGAGAGCGGCTGTGATGGGCTTCCTCACACCAGAGAAGGCCGTCGAGCGATTCATGGAGGCAGCGGAGGAGTTCAGCAAGGACACCTATGAAGCCGCCCCGCGGGTTGGGGGCTGGAGCTCAGCCAACATTGACCTTTGGGCCAAGTACTTCCGGGCCCGGGCCGCCGTGGCTGAGATCGTCCGCTCACCAGACCGCGCCACTGCGTCCCTCAATCAGGCACGAGACGCACTTGAGGGCACGGATTCTGGATGGGTGAACCCTCAGGTCACCTGCTTCCGGATCCTCGTCCACGCGCTGGAGCAGATCTTCGATGAAGGTGATACCGTCGCCGCCGTAACGGAGGCAAAGGGGATCCTCTTCCGGGAGGCGAACCGCGTCGGCTTCGATGAAAACGACCGGCTCACCGTGGACTTTCTCGGTGCTGCCGCGAGCGCATTCGATGAGATCCGGGCCGCGCTGGCAAAGGCATGGGTATCCGGGCGCCTAGAGACGCCCTTCAGACCCTCGGGCGCATTCCTCTCGTGGGTGAGGAGATTGCGTCAGCTATCCAGCCAGCAGTCGGTGAGCGCGCCCTGGCCATGCAGATCTCCGGACAGAACCGCACCTGGATATACCGGACGATTGAGGGGATCAAGGATGAGACCGTGCTGCAGAGGCTCCTGCTTCGGCTCATGCAGGCGCCACGGCCGTTGTACGCGCAGGTCAGACATGGCCCGATCGAGTACGGAAAGGACATCGTCGCCCTCGTCGATCGCGACGGACACTACATTTTGCTGATGTACCAGGCTAAGGCAGGCGATATCACCAAAGCCAATTGGCCGAAAGCACGTGATGAACTCGAGGAGATGTTCCAGGTCGATATGAGCGCCGTTCAGATGCCCGTCGGACCAGACGACCGTGAGGGAATTCTGGTGTTCAATGGTCATCTCAACCCCTACGTCGAGCCCGTCGTCGACAGATGGCTTCAAGAGCAGAGGAAAGACCACAGGCGTACCTTCACAATCATGCACCTTGATTCGATCGTACGGTGGATCGTGAATAAGAAATGGCTAAGCGACCTACGTGAGGCGCTAGCTGAACTCGGCATCACTATAGCTACCATTGAGCGCGACGATAAGCATTCCACTTGAGTAGCACGCTACTTATTGTTGAGTCGATGCCGAGATCAGAGTACAATCGTCCGGCGGGAGTCAGTGCCGAGTCAGATCGTCGCGCACGCCGTTTGGAGTTAGCATTGGTAAAAGAATAGCTGGCTGCGCCACATCCCTGTGTGCAGGAGAACGAGCGGTCACGCGTACTCTTGCCGATTCACGCTCAATGCCACGATGAGGGTCATCGGCAAGCGGTCTACGGCGTGCTCCGTCAGCGGCCGCAGCCGGTCGCATGGACCGGGGCGTCTGGCCACGTGGTGCGGCAGGAGGCAGCGGTGAGCGCAAGCGTGGATTGCCTACGGCGTTCGAGGGCTGAGGGTCATCGACCACCCGCGCGCCTCGCGTCCTTGGCGGGCGGCTGGCTGCTATGGAAGCTCGGTTCGAGAACGCTGGTCGGCGGCGTGATCAGTGTCGGGTAACGGATGGCGGTCTTACCTGGATGCCGTGCCGGGCGACTGGCTTGACGTAAAGGCGCTAACGGCGCTGTGGGGTATCGGCGGTCTTGCTCGCTAGCCAGGACATCAGCTTGCCCGTCCATGGCGGCGTGTCGGCTGCTGCTGCGGGCACGGCCGTGCCGGGCCGTGCTGGGGAGGCTGCCCGCCAGCGCAGCGGGGCGTACCGCGGATGCCGCGCGGCCCGGGCGAGGCGAGTGAGCGCGTTTGCCTCGAGCTGGCGGACGCGCTCGCGGCTGACGCCCAGCTCGCGTGCCAGCGAATCGCGGGTGCGCTTGTGCGGCGCGAAGGTGCGGGTGGTGAGGATCAACCGGTGCCGCGGATCGGCCTGGCCGAGTAGTTCTCCAGCCAGTCGCGTCACGTTCTGGTCCGGTGCGTCCGGGCCGGCCAGCGGCCGGAGGCTGAGCTGGGCGAGCCGGTCCCAGCAGCGGGCGACGTCTGGCGGCATGCCAGCCGCGGCGGGGGTGAGGGTGAGCAGATCCTCGAGGGTGCGCGCGCCGCGTTCGGCGATGCCCCAGGCCGCGATGACCTGCAGCGCGGCGACCGCGTCTGGCGGCAGGGCAGCCGGGGTGGTTTCCGGGACGCGGCCCGGGCCGCGGGCAGCACCGGAGGTGCCGGCCGCGCCGGTCAGGGCATCGGCCGCGCCGAGTTCGCTGATGACCGCCCGTACCGCTGCGATCATGCGCGGGCCGCTGTTACGCAGCTCGAGCAGGCATGCGTCGGGGGTGGCGGCGACCTCCTCGACATACGCAAAGCCGTGCCGGTCGAGGATGTTGTAGAACCGCCTGCTGCCGGTGCGGCGCAGCAGCGGCCCGGCGAGCACATCCAGTGGCGTGCGGCACTGCGGGACCGGGTGCAGGTGCCAGCCGGAGGCCGCCCCGGACGTGATCAGCCGCCGGAACTCCCCGGCCAGCGGGCTCTGGCCGACGACATGCAGGGCCCGCGCCGGCCACGGGCGGAACACCAGCACGCTTCCCATCGGCTCGTAATCCGTCCCCGCCGACGCCGACAGCTCATGGGTCCGGGACAGCCGGGCCACCACCGTCCGCAGCTGCTCCTCAGGCGCCAGGCTCTCGGCGAGGCCAGCATCATCCGGCAGCGGCGCCGGCAGTGGCCGGGCCGCGGCACCGGTGAGCCCGGAACAGGGCCCGCCCGGGGCGGGTCCGCGGCCATACAGGGCATGCAGGCGATCCACGAGACCGGTCACCACCCCGGACCGTGGGGCTGGCGGCAGCGGGCCGGGGGCCGACGCGCAGCGGCCCTGGCCGGTTGGCAGGCTCTCCCGCACCATGGGCAGGGCCGGGCCGGCTGCATGCTGGGATCACGTCCTTCCGCGTGGCGGCTGCCCGGGCCGGGGCGGCCGGCCAGCCGGGCGGGCCGATGTCGCGGCCGGGTCAGTCGTCTGCGGCTGCCGCCGGGGGACCGGCGGGCTGGCGGTGCAGGAGGCCGGCGGCCTGGCCGATCTCGTCGCTGTCATAGGCGGTGCGCACGCCGGAAATCGACATCCCGGCGGCGCGGGCCAGGTCGATCAGCTTGTACGGGCGCGGGTGGGTGAAGCGGCGGCCGTAGGCGATCAGCAGCCGCATGTCGGATTCCAGCCGCAGCCGCTGGCCCCGCAGATCCTCGAGGGTGGCCAGCAGCGGGTCGATGCCGCCCTCGGTCCACGAGTTGCGCAGCCCGGCGGCCAGGTCCTCGCGCTCCCGCAGCGTCTGCTCGGCCATGTCGGCGTAGCCGTCATCGTTGCCGCTGTCCCGGGCGGGGAGGGGATGAAGCAGCGCGGCGATCTCCGCGCAGGTGTCGTGTGCCGTCACAGGATGCACTGTACGTTACTGATTACGATGAACGCAACAAGTTGCGAGCTAGTTCTCGGTTAAGCTGCGGCCTGCCCCGCACCGTTGCGCGGTCAAGGTGAGTAGGAGGCAGATCATGACCCGCGCATCGCGATCTGCCCGGCCTGCGCCTCCTCATCTGGGGTCAGCTCCGCGGCGGTGCGCTGGACAGCGGCCGTCGCGGCTTGCCGTAGCGCACGCGTCTGGGCCGGCAGTTCAGCGTATTGCCGCTGGGCGTGGTACCGGTCGAGCTGGGCGCCCCGGACTGGACCCGGGCTCGGGGCTGACGCAGATCCCCGCGGCTGAACGGCGCCCGAGCGACTCGCCGGACTTGGGCTGCCGCGTGCCGCGCTGGGAGGGTTACCTCAGCATGGCGAGGTTGATGGCGTTGGCCATCGCTTCATAGCCCGCGTCGTTTGGGTGCAGGTGATCACCGCTGTCGTATTTAGGGTTCATGAACTGTGGGTGGCCCGGGTAGGCGATCACCTTGGCGAAGTTGATCACGCCGTCGAACGCGCCAGAGGTGAGGATCCAGTGATTGACGGCCTCCGCTTGGCCTCCGCGGACGGCGACCAGTAAGCGGCCGGCCTGAACGGGGTCAGCGTGGCGCCAAAGATTTCAGTCCGGCGGCGTGCGCGCGGGCGATGATCTGCTGGTAGCCGCGGATGATCTGGTGCGCGGTGACGGCCGTATTGGGTCGGGTGCAGCCGCTGTTCGGCGTCTGGCTGAACCCGATGTCGTTGATGCCCTCCAGCAAGATGACGTCGCGGACGCCGGGCTGGGAGAGCACGTCGCGAGCGAACCGGGCCTGCGCGTTGACCCCGAAGCAGACCGAGTTGTGGAGTACCCGGTTTCCGCTGATTCCCTCGTCGATTACCGCCGGGGCGGCCGTGCCGTAGCGGGCGGCCAGCCGCCGCGCGAGGTAGTTCGGTCACCGGTTGTTGGCATTGACCTGTGACTGGTAGCCGTCGGTGATGGAATCGCCGAAGGTGACCACCGCGCCGGGCGCGGAACTGCCGGTGACCGAGACACCGTCCAGAAGGTACCGACTCTGCACGGTGGTACTGAACGCGGTGGCTGCTGGGTCGCTGGCGTGGTTCCCGGTCGCCAGGTAGTTGACCTGCTGGGCGTCGGAGTGGTTGGTGGCCGGCCCGGTCAGCGGGGCAGGAACAGGCTCACGGCCAGGTCGGTCAGCGGCGGCACCCGCATCGTAACCGGGTCGCTGATCGCCTCCGCACCTGGCGGCAACATCACCGACCGGTGCCCGGAGAAGGTGATGCGATGCACGGTACCGGGCTCCAGTTGGGCGCTGAGAAACTCCACCCCGATGCTGGCGGCGCCGATCACTACCGTGCGGCGCCCGAAGCGAGCGCGGACTGACGGTCCGGAACTCTCCCCCAGCGATGCGCGTCGCCAACCGCGGGGTCCGGAGCGGTCTCGTCCTCTGGATCGAGCGCGTCCCAGTACTGCTCCGCGGTACACCCCTCCGGCAACCCGAGCTGAGCTGGATGGATCGCGCGGTCGGGGAGCTCGAGCTTGGTGGTGTGCAGGTCGTCGTTGATTTCAGCATCGCCGGCGATATTCCAACGCCGCTGGTCGGGGCTGCGAGCACCAAGGGGCCCCGCATCGCCCGGCTCGGGCGAGGGCTGCCCGGGATATCGCGGCCCGTGCTCGCGGAGCAGATGACTGACCTGGTGCAACAGCCAGAAGCCGAGCTCGCCGACCTGCACTGCGTCGAGTTCCTGCGGGTCGATGTACACGTGCCAGTCGCGATCGGCGGGAAAGGCGCGAAGATCGACCGAGCGCTCTCGCTCCTCGAGCTCGACGACGATCGGGTCCAGCGCCAGCAGCGCGCTGGCTAGATACGGCGCTTCGTGCGCGGCCCACACCCGCGCCGCCGCCCAGTGCCGGCGCCGCTCCGCAGAGAGCCCTTCGTCAATCCGCAAAAACCGCATCGGCCTCCACCGTCGAGCTCACGGCAGGAGTCCCGCCGCCCGTAAGACGGGCGCGAGCTCCATCAGCGCCTCTGGCACCTCAGCACCCGCCGGGCGGTGAGCCGCAAGCGTCCGCGCAACCAGCGTCGCGACATCGGGCGCGCCGTCGGCAGCGCGCGCCACCACGCGCCATGCCTGCTGCCAGCGCTCGTGGCTGCCGTCGGCCACGGCGACCGACGCGACCGCGGTAAGGACCGCGAAGGCCCGGTCGCTGCGCTCGGGGAGCACGAAGCTGTCGGGATCGGCGAGCACGGATTCAGGGTCGGGGAGATCAAGATGCTCCAGCCAGGCCAGGAACTCGAGCGCCGCACCGTCACCCACCGCCCCCTCAACCAGCACCGCCCGCGCCGCCTCCGAAGCATGCGCCGCCTCGCACGCCGCGAGCAGTCTCGCGACGCCCTCCCAGCTCCGTGGGCTCGGCCAGCCACGACCGGCGTCCGCCGCCGATCGCGGCAGCTGCAACGCCAACGGCGGACGAACCTCCAGAAACGCGCCGACCGCCGCGCGCGCAGCCATCGTCTGCGCGGTGCTCGGTGGGTTCTCGATTCCCGCCAGCACCGGGCGCGGGAAGCCGACCGCCAACCCCTTTGCGATCCGCTTGCCGTCGATCGGCCAATCCAGGTGCACCAGGCGGTTGGCGAGCGGCGCCGCCAGCTCCCAACCATCGGCCGCCTCGTCGGGTGGGTTGGCGGCGGCCACCACGCGCACCCCGGCCGGCAGCTTCGTGTCGCCGACCACGCGCTCGAGCACCACCCGCAGCATCGCCGCCTGTACCGCCGGAGGGGCCGTGGTCAGCTCGTCCAGGAACAGCAGACCCACGCCGGCCTCAGAGAGCCGTGTCGCCCATGCCGGTGGCGACAGCCGGACCGAGCCGTCGATCACCACGGGCAGCCCCGCAAAATCGCTGGGCTCCCGAATCGACCCGATCACGGTCTCCACGGGCCATTCGAGCGCCTCGCCCAACGCCACCACCGCCGACGTCTTGCCCGTGCCCGGGCTTCCCCACAACAGCACCGGCACGCCCGCTGACACCGCCAAAGCCAGAGCTTCGAGGGCGACCACGCTGTTCATGAAGCCAGCGTACCGGCCGCTCCTTAAGTCAACCTCCCGCGCGTGCCGTCGACGACCAGATCAGTCCGGGTACTCGTCCTTGCGCCAGGCGCGGGGCTCCTCGGCCCCGGCCTTGGGCGTGCGCTGGAGCAGGAACGAGTGGTACGGCGCGACGAACGGATCGGGGGCCGTCACAGTGTAGGTGTGGTACACGGTTCCGTTCTCGCGGGCAAAGGCGATGAAGCTCGGACCCTCGCGCAGGCCGTCCTCGAGCTTGGCGCCGACCTGCCGGCCCCAGTCCGCCAGCCACTGCGGAGGGTTGCGGATCATCTCCGCGACCTCTGGCATCTCCTGTACCTGCTCGGGCGTGAGCGCCAGTCCGAAGTCGAACGGAAACTCGGTCCCGTATGTCGAGACATACGGGAAGGTCCAACCCATGCGCTGCTTGTAGGCGATCAGCCGGTCGATCGGAGCGCGCGAGAAGCAGATCATGGTCACGTCGCGGTGGTTGAGGTGCACTCTGGTGGCGTCGAGCTCGTCCCCGAGGTTCGAGCACCCGGGGCAGGCGCCGACCTCGTAATCGGGCCCGAACATGATGTTGTAGGCCAGCAGCTGCGAGCGTCCGTCGAACAACTCGGCCAGCGTCCTGGACCCGTCCTGGGTGTCGAACCGGTACTCCTTCTCCACCGCCACCCAGGGAAGCTGACGCCGCTGGTCGGTCACCTTCTGGGTGAGCTTGGCGTGCTCGGCCTCGAGCTTCGCGAGCTCATCGCGAGCCGCCTGCCATTCCTCGCGGGTTCCGATCTTGTGGTCGGACATCGTGACCTCCTTTGGCTTGTCAGGTCAGGGTGGGCCGTGGCACCTGTCGAGGTGCCACCGCTCGTACGTTAAGACAGTCGCGACCTGGCGAACTCATCGCCCCCGGCCGCGGAACCGGCTCGCCGCATGCTCCGCTGCGCTGGACACGCGGTTTACGGTATGGCCGAGGGAAGTGGGCGCACAGAATGAGCTTTGCGCAGTTGCACCCGTCCGGTAACCAGATGGTCGATCGAGGACAAGAGCGCTCGCGTCAGCTGATCGAGCTGCGGATGATGCGCGCCCACGACATGTTCGAGATGCCGCACACGGACCTGTTTTCGGAGTACCGCAACTTCCTCACCGGCGTCGATTTCTGCCTCAGCGAGCTGCGGGCGCGCCGATCACGGCGCCCGGTCCGCTTGGAGATCCAGCTCCCCCCTGAGGAAATCGACGACGACCTGGCCGAGCGAATGTCTCGAACCCTGCGCCGTTACTGCAAGCACCGGATCCGCTACAACACTCGAGAAGGAGGGGCCCAGCGGGTCGGGGGCATCAGCGCGCTGCGCGTTGGCCTGCCCATCTGTGTGCTGGGGCTCGTGCTGATCGTGGCGGCAACCCACATCCATCCCGCCGACGGAGCCGCCCGGCTCGTCGTCGATCACCTCGGCTGGGTGTTCGCGTGGCTCGGGCTGTGGTTCCCACTCGATCAGTTCCTGTTCAACCCGCTGGCCTTTGGGCGTGAGAACCGGGTCCTGGCCCTGCTTGCCGACGCAGAGCTGAGCATCGTTCCTCTGCGACCCAGCGGCGCCCTGACGCTCCAGTCAAGCTCCTAGGCGACTGGTCTGTCAGCCGGCCTCTCGTGGGTGCCGATCCGTCAGCCCAGTGACCGCCAAGACGGTCGAGACGCACCTCGGCCACGCCTACGCCAAGCTCGAGATCGCCTCGCGCACCGAGCTGAGCCGCGCGCTCGAGAGTCAGGGCTGAGCTCGGCAGCTCGGCTGAAGGGGCGGGGGCTAATCGGGCTCGGTGCTGCCGGTCTCGGTGGCGCCAGTCCCACCGGCGCCGGTTCCGGGGGCGCCGGTTGCGCGATTCTCGCTTCGCACCAGCGCGCCGAGCTCGTGCCCCAACCCGATCGACGGGCCACCGGCGAGCTCCCACGCTCGCGCGATCCCCAGCAAAAAGCAGGCGATGACCAGAATGGCGATCGTGTGCAGCGCACTCGCGTCCTCGGGATGGTCGAGCACCTCCAGTCCCGCGATCAGCTGGATCACAAATGCGGCGGCCAGCCCCAGCAGCACCCCCAAATCCCCCAGGTCACGCGCGCGCAGGCCGCGGACACGGAGCAGTGACAGCAGCGACGCGATCACGAACATGATCCCCAGAATCGCCACCGTCACCGCGGTCCCACCGATCAGGTGGGCAGGGATCAACGCGAACATCGACACCGTCAGCGCGTTGGTGAACGCCGTCAGTGCCGCGGAGGCTCGCACCCGGTGAATCTGCGACTCGCCCTCCTCGGCCAGCCGCTCCTGGGAGACCGAGATGGCCACGAACAGAAGCCCGATCAGCGCCCCGGCCACACCCCCGCTGGCCACGAAGAAGTCGTGCAGGCTCTCCGGTGTCATCCCCACATCCTCGAATAGAGGGCAGACGGCTGCGACCGGCAGGGCGTTTGCTGCGGTTCAGGTGACGGCTGCGGTGAGATCGGCGCTTGCGTCAAAGCGCCCTGCACAAAAATCACTTCAGTGCTGGCGATTCTCGGCCCGATGCGCAACATTTTGTGGAGAACATCAGCCGACAGCCGTTGGGAGGAACGCACCGATCGTGCAATACGCGGCACCCACCCGACCCCGGGGCCGGATATTGCGCTACCTCGCTCCGATCGGGCTGTTGGCGCTGCTGGCCGCAGTGGCGATCGTGGTCGTCACCTCCCCTGGCCCCTCCGGCTCGCACCCGGGCGGCGGCAAATCGCCTCACGCCAGGCACCACCATCTCCGCGCCTACTGGACCGTGCGCCCCGGCGACACGCTGGCGCGGATTTCGATCAAGACCGGCGTGAGCGTCGGTCAGCTGGAAGCGCTCAACCCACAGACCGACCCAAACGCTCTTCTCCCTGGGCAGCGTCTGCGACTGTTGCGGCATCTGCCCAAGCCGCACCACAAGCGCCCTAAGCCGCTGGGGCCACGCTTCTGGACGGTGCGACCGGGCCAATCGTTTGGCTGGATCGCGGCCAAGACGGGGATCAGCCTGGCCAAGCTCGAACAGCTCAACCCGCATCTGAAACCGGCCACGCTGCAGCCTGGCGAGCGAGTCAGGCTTCGCCGCTGAGCCTGCGTCAGCTGATGTGCGGCAACTGCGTCAGGACAGGTGCAGCCGCGTTAGATGGCGACCACCGAATACACCGGCGGCAGCCGGGTCGCCACACTCGACCAGGTGGCGCCGGCGTCGCCTGAGCCGAACAGATCGCCGGACGTAGCGCCGAAGTACAGCTCGAGCTGCTCGCCGTCCCCGGTCCGGCTGAACGCCTGGCGCAGCACGGTCAGGTAGGCGTGCTCCGCCGGCAGGCCGTCGCCGCGCGCCGACCAGCTGGAGCCTCCGTCGCGCGTCTCGTAGACGCGCACGCGGCCGTCCGGGGTGACGCGATCCATGTCGGCAACGAGCGGGATCACGTAGGCGCTGTCGGGATCTGCGGGGTCGACCATCAACGGAAAGCCAAAGTCGGACGGCAGCCCACCGCCACCGATGTCGGTCCAGCTTTGGCCGGCATCGTCGGAGCGATACACGCCGCCGTGAAACTGCATGAACATCCGCTCCGGTTGTCTGGGCGCGCGCTCGACGTGGTGCACGCAGCGGCCCGCGTTCTGGTCCTTGAGCGCCTCCTCGGGCAGATACCGGGGGTTGAGCCCCTCATTACCCCGCCGCCAGGTACGGCCGCCGTCGTCGGTCAGCCACATCCCGGCGGCCGAGATCGCCACCGCCAGCTTGTCGGGATCTCCGGGCCAGGTGCAGATCGAATGCAGGCAGAGGCCGCCGCCGCCCGGCTGCCACTGCGGACGCGAGGGCTGCTCCCACAAGCCCGCGTTGATCTCCCAGCTCGCCCCGCCGTCGTGGCTTTCGAACAGGACTCCCGGGTCCCCGCCCGCGTACAGCGTCCCGGCCAACGGCTCGCCGGCGCTCGTCGTCGGTGGTCCTTCGCCGCAGGCGATGACCCAGATCCGTTCCAGTGCCCGATCGCCCCCTTCTGGCAGGGCAACGCCCTCGGCCTGCTCCCACTCCCCCTCCGGATCACCGTCGGCATAGAAGATCTTCGGCCCGTAGAACGGCGACGTCACGGTCGCGAGCAGCCTCCCGTTGCCGGGATCGCGGGTCGCGAAGTCCACCGGCTGTCCGGCAAACGCGCGCGCCTTGATGTCGAAGCCCGAACCGGGCTCGCCTTCGAGCACGAAGAGACCCTTCTTCGTCCCCACCACCAGATCGGTCAATCTCTCAGCCTCCTGTTATCGCCGGTAGCACCTCGACGCGGTCCCCGGAACGCACCTCGGTCTCCTCGCCACCCCGCTCGCCGTTGACGAACACGTTGATATGGCGGCGGATCAAGCCACGCTCGTCGAGGATCCATCCGCTCACGTCCGGGTGGCGGAGCTCGAGCGCCGCAAGCAGCTCGACCACCGTCGCGCCCTCCAGCTCATGCTCGGCACGACCGCCGGCGAGCTTGCGCAGCGGTCCGCGAACGCACACCACAACCATTGGAGGAATCCTAAGCGTGCTCACGACAGCTGTAGACCGTGGTGGCGCGCGTTTCTCATCGGCGCGGCAGCACCGGACCGCGCCCGCCTGGCGGATCTGACACCGTGTTGGCGAGCATGCTGCTTGCCATCTATCTCAACGACCACCTCGCGGCCGCGACAGCGGGGCGCGAGCTCGCGCGGCGCGCGGCGGCCAGCAACCGTCGCTCGGATTACGGGCCGGTGCTCGCCGAGCTCGCCGGGCAGATCGAGGAGGATCGCCGGTCGCTGCTGGCGATCATGCAGACGCTCGGGGTCGGCATCGACCGTCTCAAGGTCGCCGCCGGCTGGAGCGCGGAGAAGCTGGGGCGCGCGAAGCTCAACGGCCGCCTGTTTGGGTATTCGCCGCTGAGCAGGGTGGTCGAGCTCGAGGGGCTGGTGATCGGCGTGTCCGGAAAGCTGGCGTTGTGGCGTGCGCTCGAGCAGCTCAAAGACAGCGAACCGGCGCTCCGCAACGCCGGGCTGTCTGATCTGATCGCTCGAGCACACGAGCAGCTGGAGCGCCTGGAGCAGCAACGCCTTCGCGCCGCGGCCGAGGCGCTGCGGCGATAAGCGGCACCCCGTACCGCACCTCTTGGGACGGCGTTTACGCATCTGCGATCGCGGTCATCTGCAAGCCAACGACAGGAGGCGCAAATGACCCCCAAGAACCTCGATGAGCAGCTGACCAAATATCTGACTGACGCCCATTGCATCGAACAGCAGGCCCTCGTGCAAATGATGCTCGCACCGAGGATCGCCGGCGATGAGCAGCTCGCCGGGGCCTTCTCCGAGCACCTGCGGGAGACCAGGGAGCACAAGCGGCTGGTGACCGAGCGCCTCCAGGCACACGACGCCAAGCCGGCGCCGATCAAGGACATCGCGGGCGCGGCGACCGGCGCGGGGTTTGCGCTGTTCGCCATCGCGCAGCCCGACACTCCCGGCAAGTTGGCCGTCCACGCGTTCTCCTATGAGCACATGGAAGAAGCGGCCTATGACCTGCTGGGCCAGGTCGCCAAGCGCGCCGGCGATGACGCCACCGTACAGGTGGCCCAGCGGATCGCAGAGCAGGAGCACTCCATGGGAGAGCGGCTGGCGAGGCTGTTTGATCGCGCCGTAGACGCCGCCCTGGGCGATCGTGACCAGAGCGCGATCGGCACGCAGCTGGACAAGTATCTGGCCGACACCCACGCGATCGAGTGCCAGGCGCTGCAGCTTCTGTCAAAGGGGGCAAAGCTGACCGGCGTCGCGGACCTCGCATCGGCCTTTGAAGAGCACCGGACCGAAACCCAGGAACATGAGCGCCTGGTCGCCGAGGCCCTGGAGGCTCGGGGCGGCAAGCCGAGCAAGCTCAAGGATGTGGCGCTCCGGGTGGGGGCGATCAACTGGGGCGCTTTCTTTCAGGCCCAGCCCGACACGTGCGCCAAGCTGGCAGCGTTCGCCTACGCCTTCGAGCATCTCGAGATCGGTGCCTACGAGGCGCTCAAGCGGGTGGCCACGCGCGGCGGCGACACTCAGATCCAGGAGCTCGCGGACCGGATCCTGACGCAGGAACGCGCCGCGGCCGAGCGTGTCCGTTCGCTGTTCGGTCAGGCTCTGGAAGCCTCGCTGCGCAAGCAGGGCCTGGCCGTCCAGTGAACCTGGCGCGGGCCCGGCGTCCATCCGTGTCGACTACGTCCGCGCCGTGGTGGCCGCAGAGCCCAGGCGACGGTCGATCGCACGGCGAGCCCGCTCGAGCGGTTCCGAGGTCCGCATCACGACGTACTGCGCATTGGCCAGCAACAGTGCCGCCTCGATCTCGAACGTGAGCTGAGCCGCGTCTTCGCGGGGATCGATCGCGCCTTCGCCCTGGGCGTTCCGAACCGCGCTGTCAATCTGCCCGAGCCAGTCTCCGAGAAAGGAGACCAGACGGTCGCGAACCGGCCCGGGCTGCATGTCCACCTCGGCCAGCGCCGAGGCAAAGAAGCAGCCTCCCGGGAAAGTCTCGACCTCGAGGTAGGCGAGGTAGCCGTCTATGAGCCGCCGCAGCCGCTCGAACGCGGTGGGTGCCTGTGCTGCTGGTTCGGTGACCTGCTTAGCGAACACGGACCTGGCGGCCTTGATGGTCGCCAGCTGCAGCTCCTCCTTTGACCTGAAGTGCGCGAACAGGCCACTCTTGCTCATGCCGACGGCACGAGCGAGCCGAGCGAGCGACAGTCCTTCGAGGCCCTCGACGGTTGCCAGACGGGCGGCCGCGCCGAGGATCGCGTCGTGGCTGCGTTCGCCGTCAACACGGCGCCTACGTGGAGCCCGCCGGGGGCTCTTGGCGTTCACCCTCGGCAAGATAGCACGACCGGTCGTACTATCCCGCACGACCGGTCGTACTATCTATTCGGCGCGACAACGTCTTCCATCTCAACCACCACATCGCGCATAGCGCGAGCAGATCAGACGATCTTTCCAGGGTTCAGGTGTTTGCCTGGGTCGGTGCCCTCAAACAGCGCTTTGAGCATCGCCACGCCCGGCGCGGAAATGTCGTCTTCCAGCCAGCGCGCATGCTCGGTGCCGACGGCATGGTGATGCGACAGCGTTGCTCCGTTGTCGACGAACGCCTGCTGTATGGCGCTCTTGACCACCTCATACTCGGCGAGCATGTTGCGGTGGCTGGTCGCCCGAAAGGCAAACGTGAAATACAGGCAGGCGCCGGCATGGTAGCTGTGTGACAGATGGCACATCAAATAACCGTGAACGGCCAGCTGTGCGAATGCGAGATTCGCTGCTGTGACGACGGCGTCATACAAGGGCATGAGATCGCGCCACGTAGTGGCCGTCTCTGACACATCGCCGGCCGCTCCGCGGTCAAGGAGAAAGTCGCGGATGTACGGGATGTCGAACTTCTTCTGATCGTAAAGCGCGCCTGGACCTGATCCGATGCACAGTCCGCCGTGGCGCTTGACAAGTCTTCCCACCGCTCGCCGTTGTGCGCGGACGTGTCCCTCACTGCCTTCGTAGCCGATGAACGACAGGCACATCTGGTTCAGATCAAAGCCGAACCGGTGGCGCAAGGCCAACTTCAGCGCCGACGACTGCAGCTTGTCGATGGTCGTTGGACGAACTCGGGCGGCAAAGGAGAAAGCGGTCTCGTGCGCATCCGACACTCTGGTGACTGACACTGAGTGCTCGCTCGCGGCCAGCTCTTGCATAGCCGCCAGACCGTCGGCGAACGTAGGGAACAGATACCCGAGGATTATGCGCTGCTCGGGGATCCGCCGGACGTGCACTGTCGCTTCGGTGATGATCCCCAGGCGTCCCTCGCTGCCGAGCACCATCTGGCGTACGCTCGGTCCGGTGGATGTGGAGGGCACCGGCCGGACGACCAGCGTCCCGGACGGCGTGACCATGCGCAGTCCCTTGACCATGTCTGCGATGTCCCCGTAGCGGTCGGATTGCATTCCCGAGGACCGCGTGGCGATCCAGCCGCCGAGCGTCGAGTGCGTGAACGAGTCGGGGAAGTGCCCGAACGTGTGCCCAAGCGCACCGAGCTGCTCCTCCAGATGGGGGCCGAACACGCCCGCCTGGACGCGCGCCAGCCGCGAGCCGCTGTCGATCTCGAGCACCTTGTCGAGGCGCTCGAGATCCATGGAGATCACCGGTCGCTCCTCTCCGGCCGGCGCTTCCACAGAACCGGAGATCGACGAGCCACCTCCGAACGGGATCAGCACGGCTTCGGCGCGCAGAGCCGCCTGCAACGTGGCGCTCACCTCGTCCTCGTTGCCGGGGCGCACGACTACGTCTGGGACCCGACCGAGGTCACCGCTGCGCTGGCGAATCAGGTCGCGCAGCGATTTGCCGCGCGCGTGAACGAGGCGATCGAGCGGGCCTGTCGAGACAAACTCCGCCCCCACCGCCTGCTCGAGCGCGTCCCGCAGACCGTCCACCAGGTTCGGATCCGGGACCTGCAGGTCATCGAAGCGCACCGGGGCGGCCACCTTGCGACCGACGTCTACGCCGATCGCCTCGGCGATGAACGGCGCCAGATCGGGCTTATCCTCATGGGAGAACTCAACCGCCTCATCCCCCCATCCCCACCACTTCATTGCAGGCATAACTCACCCTCGTCGCGGTAGCGTTCGCCGTCCGATCTCACACGCTACCGGCCGCGGCTCCCAGCCCGCGCCTCTCATCGGGTGCTACAGGCCTCGTGTGAGGAGCTTGTCCGGGGTGATGGGGAGATCGCGGACGCGGATGCCGGTGGCGTTGTGGACCGCATTGGCCACCGCCGCCGCGGTGCCGACGATGCCAATCTCGCCGATCCCCTTGGTCCCCATCGGGTTGACGTGCGGGTCGTCCTCCTCGATCCAATCGACCTCGAGGTCGCGGATGTCGGCGCACGTGGCGATGTGATACTCGGCCAGGTCATGGTTGATGTAGTGGCCGCTGACCGGGTCGACGATGCTCTGCTCCCACAGCGCAGTGGACAGCCCCATCGTCATCCCGCCCTGCAATTGCGAGCGTGCTGTGCGCGGGTTGACGATCCGTCCGGCGGCGAACATCCCCAGCGCGCGCGGGATGGTGATCTCCCCGGTGTCGGGATCTACCTCGACGGCCACGAACTGAGCCCCGAACGCTGACATCGCGTATTCGTCCTGCGCCGGGTTCTTTTCGGCCGTGGCCGTGGCGCTGGTCCCGGCATCGGGGCGGTCCCCGTGGGCGTCGATCAGCTTGCGTGCCGCCTCGCACACGGCTGTGCCCCACGTGGTGATGCCCGACGATCCGCCGGCGACCGAGGCGCGCGGCAGCGTGGTGTCGCCGATCTGCAGCTCGATTCGGTCCAGCGGCACCGAGAGCGCGTCGGCGGCGACTTGCGCGAGCGCGGTCCAGGTTCCCTGGCCGATGTCGACGGCGCCGATGCCGACCCGGAAGCGGCCCGCGTCCAGCGCCTCGATCCTCGCCTCGGAGCCCGGCATCCGGTAGACCGGGTACATCGAGGCCGCGACGCCGGTGCCGGCCAGGCGTCCGTCGCGGCCGGCCTTGCGCGACGGGCTGTGATCGCGCTCGTTCCACCCGAAGCGCTCGGCTCCCTCTCGCAGGCAGGCCACGAGGTTGCGGGTGGAGAACGGCTTGCCCGACTCCGGGTCGGCCTCTGGCTCGTTGCGGATCCGCACCTCGATCGGATCCATCCCGAGCGCGATCGACAGCTCGTCGATCGCGCATTCACCGGCGTACATGCCGGGGTTCTCCCCGGGAGCGCGCATCCACGAGGGGACGGGAACATCGAGCGGCGCCAGCCGGTGGGAGGTCCGGCGCGCGCCCGCGGCGTACATCCTGCGGGTGGAGATGGCGGTCTGCTCGGCGAACTCCTTGATCTGAGAGGTCTGCTCCCACACGTCGTGGATGATCGCCACCAGCGTCCCGTCGGACTCGGCGCCGAGCTGCAGCCGCTGAATGGTCGGGGTGCGGTAGCCCGCGACCGAGAACAGCATCTGCCGGCTCAGCGGCAGCTTGACGTCCCGGCCCGGAACGGCGCGGGCGGCCAGGCAGGCCAGGACGTTGTGCGCGTGCGGCGTTCCCTTCGAGCCGAAGCCACCGCCGATGAACGGCGCGATCACGCTCACCTGCTCGACCTCGAGCCCGAACAGCGGGGCGAGCATCTCCCGGACGCTGTGGACGCTCTGGGTCGAGTCGTGCAGCGTCAGATGCTTTCGATCCTCGTCCCATCTGGCCACGGTCGTGTGCGGCTCCATCGGATTGTTGTGATAAGCGGGCGTGGAGTAGGTGGCGTCGACAATCACCGCCGCCGAGCGCAGGGCCGCGTCCGGAGCGCCCTCCTCGGTGTCGGTGGGGAACGACGGGTTGACCTTCTCCGGCGCGTACAGGTCGGGATGGTCGGGGCGCAGGACGACGTCGTGCTCGCGCTGGTCGTAGCTCACGGTGACCTGCTCGGCCCCCTCGCGCGCGGACTCCGGACTGTCGGCCACGACCACGGCCACGAACTGACCGCGGAAGCAGACCTCGGGCGACTGCAGCACCCACAGCTCCCGGTCCTCGTCGGAGTGCAGCCGCTCGGCGTTTTCGTGGGTGAGGATCGTGATCACCCCGGCCACCGTTTCGGCACCCCGCGTGTCGATCGCGGTGATCGTGCCCCGCGCGACCGTCGCCTGCACGGGGTGGGCGTAAGCCGGGTCGGAGAACGGATGCTCGGCGGCGTAGGGCGCGGTGCCGGTGACCTTGGCCGGGCCGTCCCGGCGTTCGTGGTCGGCCCCGATCTCGCGCCTGAGCGTGACCGCCACGCTCACTCGCTCCCGGTCAGATCGCGCAACGTGGCAACGATCGTGTTGCGCGCCAGGGCCACCTTGAACGCGTTGTCGTCGGTCGGGGTGGCACCCTGGAGCTCGCGCTCGGCGGCGGCGCGGAACGTGTCCTCGGTAGCCGGTCGCCCGCGCAGCGCCTCCTCGGCGCGCCCAGCGCGCCACGGCTTGGGGGCCACGCCGCCCAACGCTATCCGCACGTCCCTGATCTCGCCGTCGACGAGCTCGACGACCGCCGCGACCGAGACGAGCGCGAACGCGAACGAGGCCCGATCGCGGACCTTGCGGTAGGTCGATCGGCCGGGCACTCGCGGGAGGTCCACACCGGTGATGAGATCGCCGGGATTCAGCGTCGTGTCTCGGTCGGGGGCGTCGCCCGGCAGGCGGTACAGCTCGCCGATCGGGATCTGCCGGGTCCCGCGGTGATCCTGCACCCGGACCACGGCATCGAGCGCGGCCATCGCCACCGCCATGTCGGACGGGTGCGTGGCGATGCAGTGCTCTGACACGCCGAGGATCCCGAGGTCGCGCGAATGGCCCCGCAGCGCCGAGCAGCCCGACCCCGGCGCACGCTTGTTGCACGGCGTCGTGCGGTCCTGAAAGTAGGGGCAGCGGGTGCGCTGGAGCAGGTTTCCCGCCGTGGTCGCGAGGTTGCGCAGCTGACCCGAGGCCCCGGCGACAAGCGCCTGCGAGAGCACCGGATAGCGGTGGCGGATCAGCGGGTGGGCCGACAGCGTCGAGTTGCGCACCGCGCCACCGATCCGCACCCCGCCGTCCGCCAGCTCCTCGACTGAGTCAAACGGCAACCGGGTCACATCGACCAGCAGCTCCGGCGCAGCGATCCCCAGCTTCATGTGATCGACGAGGTTGGTGCCGCCGCCGAGATAGGCGGCGCCGGGCCGCTGCGCCACCAACGCCACCGCCTCGTCCGCCTCGGTTGCGCGCGCGAAGTCGAACGCCTTCACGATGCCGCCTGCTCGATCGCGGCGACGATCCCCACATAGGCCCCGCAACGGCACAGGTTGCCGCTCATCCGCTCGCGAATCTCCTCCGGCGTGCGCTCCGGCGTCGCCGCCACATCCGGCGAGACGTGACTCGGCCACCCCTCCTCGAGCTCGGCGAGCATCCCCACCGCCGAGCAGATCTGCCCGGGCGTGCAGTACCCGCATTGCAGCGCGTCGTTGTCCAGGAACGCCTGCTGCACCGGATGGGGCGCGTCAGCCGTGCCCAGCCCCGCGGCGGTGGTCACCTGCGCTCCATCGTGCTGCACGGCAAAAGCCAGACAGCTCGTCACCCGCCGCCCGTCGAGCAGCACGGTGCACGACCCGCACTGGCCGTGATCGCAACCCTTCTTCGGCGCCACCACACCAAGTTGCTCACGCAGCAGGTCAAGCAGCGTCACCCGCGTATCCACCGTCGCCGTCCGCCGCTCCCCGTCGACCGACAACGTGATCGTCACTTGCATGCTGGTCACCGTTACCCGCATCGGCGCGCCCGCAACCGGGGATTTGCACGCATTGTGTTACGATGTATGCGTGGCTGAACGTGAACGGGGACAGCTATCGATGCGGCCATCCAAGCGCACGCTGGAGCGCCTGCGGGAACGGGCGCGCCTGCTTGGCGAGAAGCACACGACGCTTGCAGAGCGCTACCTCGAGGAGGGAGTGATCATGGACGAGCACCCCAACATCCATTTTGTCGACGGCGCCTTAGGTCGCCGACCAGCCGTGCTCGGTACCGGCCTGGATGTGTGGGAGGTCGTCGAGGTGGCCAAAGACAACGGCGGCTCGATCGCGGACACCGCGGCTTATCTGGAGATCGATCCCCGCCTGGTTGAGAGCGCGCTGCGTTACTACGGTGCTTACAGAGACGAGATCGAGGATTGGATCGGGCGCGTCCACGCATTCAACGAGCGCGAAGAGGCCACCTGGCGCACAGCGCACGAAGCGATCTCTTCTTGAAGCTGCTCCTCGACGAGCACCTTTCCGCCAAGGTCGCTCGGCAACTACGCGATCGAGGCCACGATGTCGTTGCCGTGGGCGAGCGGGCCAATCTGCGAGGACGCTCCGACCGAGTGCAGTTCGCGCTGCTCCCCGACCAACAGCGAGCGCTCGTCACGGGCGATCTAGCGGACTTCCGGCCGCTGCTCGCGCAAGCGCTACGCCGCGGCTCAAAGACCTACGGTCTGGTCTGTGTACCGGCCCGCTTTCCCTCCAACCGGCACGGGATCGGCCGACTCGTAACGGCGCTCGAGGTCCTCCTGAAGAGCCATCCGGAAGTCGACGCCGCGATCGAACTCGGCGGCGAGCTCTGGCTCCAAGACCCAGGCACGAGCTGAATCCCGCTCCCACACTGAGGATCACTCGGTGGCGATCGCGGCCAGGACGTCGAGGTTGGCGGCGCGGCGGGCGGGCCAGGTGGCGGCGGCCAGGCCGAGCAGGCCGGAGAGGATCACAAAGCCGACCAGGCTGGGGATCGGAACGACGACGCTCGTGACGCCGTTGTTGCGCAGCGCGTAGGCCAGAGCGATGCCCAGAGCCGTCCCTCTCAGCATCCCCACCACGCCGCCGAACAACGCGACGATGACGGCCTCCGAGCGGATCATCGCCCGGACCTGTCGGCGCTTCATCCCCACCGCCCGCAGCAGTCCGATCTCGTGGGTGCGCTCGAATACTGACAGCATCAGCGTGTTGACGATGCCGATCAGCGCGATCACGATCGCCAGTGCCAGGAGCACGTAGACCAGCCCCAGCAGCTGGTTGACGCTCGCCTGCTGGGAGGCTTCGAATTGGGCCCGCGTCTTGTACCCCACGTTCGCGTAGGGCTGCAGCGCGTTGTTCAGCGCCCCGCCAAGACCACGGGCGCCGGGCGCCGTGGCGAGCAGGACGCCAACCGGAAGCGGGTTGTCGAAGTGGGAAAGGAAGAACCGGTCTCCGGTTACGTAGCTTCCCAGCAACGGATTGGACTTGAAGATCCCGCCGATCCGCATCGTGGTCGAGCCGGTCTGGGCGAACTTGACCGGCACGGTCGAGCCGACCCGGAGATGGTCGGTATCGGCGGTGTTCGTATCGACCAGCAGCTCGCCGGCGGCCATCGCCGGCGCTCCCCTGCCGGCGGTGATGTGAAGCGTGACCGTCCGCGACAGATCTGCGGCAGAAGCGGCGACGAGCGAGGAGAGAGAGCCTCGGAACTCGAACTGCCCCCGGTACACGACGGTCGTCACGGCTACGCCCGGCAGCCGTGAGACGGCGCCGACGACCGATTTGCTGAAGCCGCCCTGGCCGCTGACGATGTAGTCCGCGCTGATTGCGCTGTCCACGCTCTGCTTGGCCGACTGGCTCAGCTATGCCCCCAGCACGGCGATTGTGGACACCAGCGACAGCCCGACCATCAGGGCCGCGGACGTCTGTGCGGTCCGGCGGGGCTGGCGCGTGGAGTTCTCTCGCCCCAGCCGCCCCGGCATGCCGAGCAAGGCGGCCAGCGGACGCCCCGGGGCGCTCGACAGCGGACGGGCCACGAACGGTACGAGCATGCCGGTGGCGATCACCACGGCCAGCGCGCCGGCACCCACCAGCAGGGTCGCCGGCTTGGTCAGGCCCGCCAGCAGGGCCGCGAGTCCCGCCACGCCGATGACAACGCCGGCGATCATCTGCCGCCGTCGCCCCGACCCCGGCTGGTCTTCGGTGTGCTCTCGCAGTGCCGCCACAGGGGCGATCCGCACGGCGCGGGGCGCCGGGATGATCGCCGACAGCATGGTCACGCCGACCCCGACGGCGATCGCGATCACGGGCGTGCGCGGCTCGAACACCTCGCCGACCCCGACGACAGCACCCTCACCGATACCGTCGTCAGCGTCCACCAAGACCGCGGCGCGCTGCGGATCCGGCTGACCCGCCTGACGATTCAAACCGAGTCGGGCGACAACGGTCGCGCGGCGATCACGCCCGGCGCAGCGGTCGGGATCCAAGCCGCTCCGGCCGCCGTACGCGTGCTCCGGGCCGCCGACATGGGGTTGTCCTGAGTCTACGGCTGCCTCGGCGCAGTCTCGGTTGCCGGCGCGGTCTCGGTTGCTGGCGCCGTCTCGGTTGCCGAGTCCCGCTGGCTTAGCCGAGCCTTGTACTCCTCGCTCGTCACGCCGCCGATCGCGTCCCGGAAGCGCTCCTTGAAAACCTCGGTGCGGCGGTCGGGGCGGAACCGATGCTCTGCCTTTGCCTGTTTGCGGGGTCTGCGCTCGCCGTAGACGCGCCGGGCCCAGGGCGAGTGCGGCTTACCGAGACGCACGGTGCCATAGATGGCGATCGGCGGGAGGAGCAACCCGATCGCGCCGTGAAATACGCGCCCTTTGAGGAAGCAGATGATCGAGAGCGCAAGGATCACGACGACCACGAAGGCTGTTCCCAGTACGTTGAACGGGGCTGGCGCGTCGATCGTGATCGAGAAGCCGCCCACGAGGATCAACCCCATGAACGCCACGGCGATCACGGACGCGTCAATCGAGCTGCGCCCTTCCCGCGACCAGTAGACGTCGTCGAGGTAGATCCAGAGGGCGAACTCGTCGATCGTCAGGCCCATGCCGACCCCGAAAATGAACGCGCACACTTCGTACCACCAGCCGCTGGCGAGGAGGGCGAAGCTGATCACTCCCGCTCCCATCATCATGCTTATCCCCCACACCAGGTGGTGCAGGTGCAGACCGGTCTCGCTCACCACGCTCCCAGGCCACCAGGGCACGCGCGGGCTTCGCATCAGCCGTGCCGACAGGCGGATGAATCCAAACGACCCGATGAAGCCGACGAACACCAGGAAGAGGTACTGACGGCCATGGTCGACCAGCTGGTGCTGCCAGAAATCAGTGATGAAGAATCCAGCCGGGATACCGACCACGCGAGCAGAGGCTAGCCGGAGGCCACGCCGCGCCGCAACCCTAGAGACCTGAATCTAGGCCGCTCTATCGTGTTGTCACCATATCTATTCCGGCGTGACCACCAACCATGACGAAAAGGAGCAGAGAGATGGCTGCAAGCGAGAAGGCGATCCTGGCGGGCGGGTGCTTCTGGGGTGTCCAGGACCTGATCCGCAAGCTCGATGGTGTTACCGCCACGCGGGTTGGCTACACCGGCGGCGACACACCCAACGCGACGTACCGCAACCACGGCTCGCATGCGGAGGCAATCGAGATCCTGTTCGACCCCGACCGCATCTCCTACCGGGACCTGCTCGAGTTCTTCTTTCAGATTCACGACCCGACGACGAAGAACCGTCAGGGCAACGACGTCGGAGCGAGCTATCGCTCGGCGATCTACTACGTCGACGACGAGCAGCGCCGCATCGCGGTGGACACGATCGCCGATGTCGACGCCTCCGGCTTATGGCCCGGCAAGGTCGTCACCGAGGTGGCGCCCGCCGGACCGTTCTGGGAGGCGGAGCCCGAGCACCAGGACTATCTGGAGCGCTACCCCAACGGCTACACCTGCCACTTCGTCCGTCCGGGCTGGAAGCTGCCGCGACGCGTGCAGGAAGCGGCGCACTGAGCTACTCGAGCCAGCCCGGCCTGACGAGCCCGGTCTCGTAGGCGAGCACGACCAGCTGGGCGCGGTCGCGGACACCGAGCTTGACCATCGCGCGGCTGACGTGGGTCTTGGCGGTCGCGACGCTGACCACCAGGCGCTCGGCGATCTGCTCGTTGGAGAGCCCGCCGGCCGCAAGCGCCATCACCTCGCGCTCGCGGTCGGTCAGCTCTTCGAGCGCGGCGGAGCTGGGCGGCTGCTTTGCTCGCGCCGCAAACTCGGCGATCAGCCTCCTGGTGACCGAGGGGGACAGCAGCGCATCGCCGTTGGCGACGACCCGCACCGCCGCGATCAGGTCGGCGGGCTTGGTGTCCTTGACGAGGAATCCGGCGGCGCCGGCGCGGATCGCATCGAACACGTACTCGTCGAGCTCGAACGTGGTCAGGATCACGATTCGCACGCCGTCGAGCTTGCCGTCACTTGCGATCTCGCGAGTCGCCTGCAGGCCGTCGAGCACCGGCATCCGGATGTCCATCAGGATCACGTCGGGCTTGACCTTGCGCGCCAGCTCGACGGCCTCGCGGCCGTCCGCCGCCGAGCCGACCACCTCGATCCCGTCCTGCGCGTCGAGCAGCGCCTGAAAGCCGGCGCGCACCAGCTCCTGATCGTCAGCCAGCAGCACCCGGATCATCGTTCGCCCTCCGGCGACAGCGGCAGGCGGGCCCGCACGCGGAAGCCGCCGGCCGGCAACGGACCCGCGTCGAGCGAGCCGCCCAGCGCCTTCGCCCGCTCGCGCATCCCCGCGATCCCGCTCCCGGTCCCGTGCGCGGCTTCATCCGCTCGGTACCGGGTGCGTCACCGCCCTCAATAGCGCGAGCCGTCGGCCCCGCGGCCATCGTCGTCGATCTGCACGGTCAGCTCAGAGCTTGTATAGGTGAGCGTCACGGTCGCCGCCCCCGCCCCCGCGTGACGGACGACGTTGGTCAACGACTCCTGCACGATCCGAAACGCTGCCAGGTCGATGCTGGCCGGCAGCGCCCGCCGTTCGCCGCCGATCTCCAGCGAGACCTCGACGCCGGCCGCCGCCGCGCCCGAGACCAGGTCGTCGAGCCGGGCCAGGCCGGCCGTCGGCGCGCGCGGGGGCTGCTCGCCGGTGCCGCGCAGCACCCCGAGCACCGAGCGCACTTCGCGCAGCGCCTCGGCGCTGGCGTCGTTGATCGCCGCCAGCGCGGTCCGCGCCTGCTCGGGTTGCTCGTCGATCAGGTGCAGCGCCACCCCCGACTGGACGTTGATCAGCGAGATGCTGTGCGCCAGCACGTCGTGCAGCTCGCGCGCGATCCGAAGCCGCTCCTCGTCCGCCTGGCGGCGCACCTGAAGCTCGCGCGCCCGCCGCGCCTCTGCCCACCGTTCGCGCCGCACGCGCATCCCCTCAGCTCCGGCGAGCAGCACCAGCAGCCAGGCGGTGATCGCGAGCGTCGCCAGCAGCGTCGGCGCGCCCGTGATCCCCAGCGCCGCCGGCAGCCACAGGAACGCGACCCAGCCGGCGCCCAGCGCGACCCGCGCCGCGATCCGATCGCCGGCGATCGCCGCCGACATCACCGCGAACACCAAGGACAGGTAATTCGGTCCCTGCACGTACCCGAGCGCCACGTAAACCAGCGTCACGCCGAACACGAACGCCAGCACCGCCCGCGGATAATGGCGGCGAAGGACCAGCGCCGCCGGCCCCAGCACCAGCAGTGCGTACGCCACCGCGTCGAGATGGGTCGGTGCCCGGCACGAGGACGCCCACCAGCAAGCGTGGCTGCCGTGGCCGTGCCGGTGCGCCGCCGACCCGGCGCTGGCGCCGATCTGGACCGCCGCGGCGATCACCGCCAGGCGGATGTCCCTCGGCCGCAGCCCGCGTTGACAGACAGACCGCAGATGGCTCTGCCAGTTGGTCACAGCGCCACCTTAGCCCCGCGCGAGCGTCCCGTCATCGCCTGGCGGGAGCACCCCGCGCTACCGCGCAGGGAGTAGTGCCGAATGCGCCGATCGGCCCCGGACGCAGCGCACAAGCATCTCCACAGCCGACGACAGCAGGCCTTGCGAGCGCAACGATGGCAAGCGTCAAAACGAGCAGCCAAACCCAAGGAGCAGCTATGCACGGGTACTACGAATATGACTACGGCGCAGCCGACCCGAGCGTGCGAGCCGCCGACGCCGACCGCGAGGCAACCGCCGACCGGCTGCGCCAGCACCACGCCGAGGGCCGTATCGACGTCACCGAGTTCCAGGAGCGGCTCGACCGCACCTACCAGGCCAAGACCATCGGCGAGCTGCGCCAGCTCGTCAGCGACCTCCCGCGCGACCCCCAGCCCGAGCCGTTCGGCCGCGGCCTCCGCAGGCAGTCGCCGTGGATGATCCCCTGGATCCCGGTCCTGTTGCTGATCATCGCCGTCTCGGCCGTCGCCGGCCATCATCACGCCGGCCTGTGGGTGCTGATCCCGCTGTTCTTCCTCGGCCGGTTCCTGTTCTGGGGGTACCGACCGTGGGGCCTGCGCCGCCACCAGACCCCCTACGTCTAGACAGGACGATTGCAAGCTCCAGCAAACCCCGGCGGCGCCGCAATGGCGCCGCCGGACGCGCAGCCGCTGACGACCGCCAAATAATCCGTTCAGGGACCTCGCACATAGCGAGGTCGCTGTCCGAGGTGTCCTTTTCGCCGAACTCGTTCGTCGTACGGGTGTTGAGTCATTCACCAGACCAGAGGAGGTCTCGATGCACCCGATGATGATCATGGCTGTGGCTCGCGAAGGTGAGCGGGAGCGTCAGCGCGACCGGCACAAGGTCCAGCTGCGATCGCTGGCACGCGCGAATCGGGCCCAACGCTTTGAGGGCTCCTGCGCAGAAGGCAGGCTCGCGCGCCGGCTGCTTGTCGGTATTAGCCTGCGGCCCAGGCTTTCCTAACGGCTGCCCCGCGACCACCATGCCGCGAAAGCGAGGATCCCGATGAGATACGTGATGCTGGTCTGTCGTGACCCGTCGATCGAGCTGACTGCTGAGCAGCGCAGGACGATTGGTCCCGAGGTGGAGGCGTGGGTGCAGGAGATGGAGGGGCGCGGCGTGCGGCTGCAGGGCCAAGAGCTCGCGGGGGTGCAGGACGCCACGACGATTCGCGTCCGCGGTGGTGAGGTCGTGGTCGCGGATGGCCCGTTTGCGGAGACCAAAGAGCAGATCGCGGGCTTCGACGTCCTGGACTGCGCGAATCTTGATGAGGCGATGGAGGTGGCCGCCAAGCATCCGGTCGCTCGGTTCGGCTCGTTGGAGTTGCGCCCGTTTGCAGAGGGATGAGTCGGCAGGCGACGCAGGCGATTGAGGAGGCGTTCACCGAGGAGTGGGGGCGGATCGTGGCTGCGCTGATCCGCCGCACCCATGATTGGGATCTGTCCGAGGATTGCGCGCAGCAGGCATTCGCCGAGGCGGCAACGCGGTGGCCGGGGGACGGCGTCCCCCGTCAACCGGCCGCTTGGCTGATGACCGTCGCGCGCAACCGAGCGATCGACCGCCTGCGCCACGAGCGGATGCGAGACGCGCGACTGCGGGAGGCAGCGGCCTTGATTGACGATCGGTTCGAGGATGATGACGAAGCGCTGGGCGATGACAGCGGGATCGAGGATGACCGCCTGCGGCTGATCTTCACCTGCTGCCATCCGGCGCTTCCGCTGGAGGGCCGCGTCGCGCTGACTCTCCGAGCACTGGCCGGGTTGACCACCACGGAGATCGCGCACGCGTTCCTCGTGCCCGAGGCCACGATGGACAAACGGCTGGTCCGCGCCAAGCACAAGATCGAGCACGCCGCGATCCCGTATCGAGTTCCGCCCGCACACCTGCTGCCCGAGCGCACAAGCGGTGTGCTCGCGGTGCTCTACCTGATGTTCAACGAGGGATACGCAGCATCGACGGGCAACGAGCTGATCAAGGTCGACCTCTGCTCGAAGGCAATCCGGCTGGCGCGACTGCTGTACAGGCTGATGCCGGACGAGCCCGAGAGCGGCGGCCTGCTTGCGCTGCTGCTGTTCCAGCACTCCCGGCGCGAGGCGCGAACCGACCCCTCGGGCGACGTGATCACGCTAGAGGAACAGGACCGATCCCGGTGGATCCGAGCGGAGATCGACCAGGCCAACACGATTCTCGACGCGGCCGTTCGCCGCGACGCGATCGGGTCCTACCAGGTGCAGGCTCTGATCGCCGCTTGCCACGCCAACGCCCCTGACGCCGAGGCGACCGACTGGGCCCGGATCGCCGCCCTCTACGAGCGGCTCCTCGAAGTCACAGCCAATCCGCTCGTCAAGCTCAACCACGCCGTCGCCGTCGGCATGGCCCGCGGCCCTGAGGATGGCCTCGCCCTCGTCGGTCTGCTCGCAGCCTCTGGCGAGCTGCGCGACTATCACCTCATGCACGCGACTCGCGCAGACCTCCTGCGCAGGCTGGGCCGAAACTCCCAAGCCGCCGACGCATACCGCCAAGCTCTCAGCCTCGCGCGCACCGAAGCCGAGCGTCGCTACTTGACCAAACGCCTCCAAGAGGTCAGCACCCGTCCAGCACCAGCCGCGACCGAAGGCGCATAGCGCCGTGTAGAAGGGTGTTCCGACCACCTGCTTGCGATCGTCGCCCGCGCCGGTCAGTCTCCTTCCTCGGCGCGCCACGCTGGTTGCGGGGGCGCTGAGGGGAGCGCCCGGCGCGGCAGTGTCAGCAGCTGGCGGCGATCGGTGGAGGCGAGCCCGCCCAGTACATCGTCCTCGACTTGCGAGGCCAATCGTCTGCCCCGCTTACTTACCATGGTCGTATCCATCCGAGAACTCGAGGGCCGATTCGCAAGGCGCAGGCTCCGCGACCGCGGCGATCTCGACGCGAGCCGAGCCACGTCCACCCACCGCGCCCAGGCCCGTGAGCGTCCGCGAACAACCCCAGACAGCATGAGAGGGTTCCGATGACTCGAGAAACCGACAAACAGAAGCGCGCCAACCGCACCACCGCGACCAGCAAGTCGCCCGCGGTGCTAACGGCCGAGGAGCGCGCCGCGATGAAGGAGCTCGTCCAGGAGCGCAAGGCACAAGCCCGCGGCGAGGACGGGGAGAGTGCAGTGCTCGGCAAGATCGCCGAGATGCCGCAACCGGATCGCGCCATGGCCGAGCGGTTCCACGCGATCGTCAAGGCGAGCGCGCCGTCCCTCTCACCGAAGACCTGGTACGGGATGCCGGCGTATGCCAAGCATGGCAAGGTCGTCTGCTTCTTCCAGAGCGCGGCGAAATTCAAGGCGAGGTATGCGACGTTCGGATTCAGCGACAAGGCGAACCTAGACGACGGCAACATGTGGCCGACCTCCTTCGCGCTGAAAGAGCTGACCTCCGCCGAGGAGAAGAAGATCGCCCGGCTTGTGAAGAAGGCGGCCGGCTGAGGACTGGAGCTACGTGAATGCCCCGATCAAGCTCCGGCGCCCGCGCTATGTCGTCCGGGGGGGCGGGGGAGCTGCACTCCCTGTCGGGCGGCCGAGCCGGTTGCATATAACTCGGTGAGCTACCGGACGGTCGCCTTTGACCCCGTCAAGAGCGTGCCGGTTCATGGCCCCGGCGTCGCGCTCGTTAGCCAGCGCGGCTGCGGGCAGCGGCGAGCCGCTGCTTCGGCCCGCCAATCCAATGGCAGGTTGATCGCGGAGGCGGTGGATTCAACGAACGTCGCCTCGCCGAGCCGGCCCTTCATGTCGGTCAGCATGCGGGCGTGCTCGCCGCTATGCACGAAGCGGTTCATCGCCCCAGCGTCCGACCAGGCAGAGAGCGTGTAGAACGTCTTGTGTAGCAGCCGAGCGTCGAGGCTGTATCCGGCGGCGCCATCGGCGGTTGCGAGCTGCTTGCGGATTTTTAGCGCCCAGCGCAGAAAGCGCGGAACGTCGCGGTAGCGGTTGAGCGGCAGGGTCGAGGTCAGCACGTGCACCGTCTCCCCTTCCTGGGGACGGTAGCGGCAGTCGGTCCAGGACAGGGCGGGCATTGGCGCGTCTCCTTCATCTATTTGGTAACAGCGTTATAAAACAGTGTTACGCTAGGCTTGTCAAGTGGCCCGGCCAAGAACTCACGATGACGCCGTACGCGGGCGGCTGCTTGACCGGGCGGGCCAGGTGTTGACCACGGAGGGCCCCTATGCGCTGAACCTTCGAGCCCTCGCCGCAGACGTCGGCACCTCCACGTCGGCGGTGTATTCGCTGTTTGCCGGCAAACGCGGGCTCGTCGGCGCGCTCTACAAAGAAGCCTTCCAGCGGTTCGCCGATCACCTACGCCGGGTTCCCCGGACCCAGGACCCCGCCGAGGACTTGGTGCAGCTCGGACTGGTCTACCGGCACAGCGCCCGCGATAACGCGCACCTGTACTCGATCATGTTCGGCAGCCCCATGCCCGGCTTTGAGCCCGACGCCGAGGCGCGCGCAATCGCGCTCGGCGCGTTCCAGATCCTCCAAGATGCCGCGCAACGCTGCGTAGAACAAAGGGTCATCGCCGGTCCCGTCCACGAGCTGGCCCTAGCCGCGTGGGGACTTGCCCACGGCCTGGTGTCGCTCGAACTGACAGGCGTCTTGGCCGCCGAGCGCGATCCAGCATCCTCGTACGAGACCACCCTTCGCAAAACCGTCACCGGCTGGCAACAGTCACGCCGCCACTAAACCATCTGAGCGCTCTCTTCTGAACATTGCCCTGTGCCCCCGACAGGCACGGCCGAAAGCCATGCAAGGCACCGCGTTCAGCGCCTGCACGACGCGGAGCCCTCGGTGATGCCCGTGTGGAGTTGGCAGCCGAGCCATCCGAGCTGGCGTCAGGGTTCGCGACGTGAGCTCGCCCAAGCCGTTGCTCGAAGCCGGACTAGACTCGCCAGGCCGTGCGCGATGGACAAACGAAGCGAAAGGGATGTGTATGGATGGTTACGCGGTGGCACATGTCGACGAGATCGAGGAGATAGACGATGGCCGTGCGCCAATGCGCGCCGTGCGCCACCAGTTCGGCATCACGTCATTCGGTGTCAACGCTTGGACAGCTCGTGAGGCGGGAGCTCGGATCATCAATGAGCACGACGAGTCCGAGCCCGATGCCCAGGAGGAGCTGTATCTCGTATTAGCTGGGCGCGCATCCTTCGAGCTCGACGGTGAGCAGTTCGACGCGCCCGCCGGGACGTTTGTGTTTGTGCGCCCCGGCGTCAAACGCACAGCGGTCGGCGAGGAGCCCGGCACCACGATCATTGCCGTCGGGGGTGTTCCCGGAAAGCCCTACGAGCCTGGCGGCTGGGAGCTGTTTGCGCCACTGCGGCCGCTTTATGAGGCGGGCGACTACGCCGCGGCGGCGGATCGAGGACGCGAACTGCTGGCCGATGATCCACCGTACGCCGACCTGTTCTACAACGTCGCCTGCTGCGAAAGCCTCGCCGGTCAAAAGGACCAGGCCATCGCGCACCTTCGACGCGCAATCGAACTCTCCGACCGGACCCGCTCGTTCCTTGAAGGCGATTCCGACCTCGATCCAATCCGTCAGGACCCCGCCTTCAAGGAACTGCTCGCAGGGTGACTTCGGCGCCGCAACGGTGCGGCGCAGTCCTCCAGACGGAATGCGGCCACGCTTCTGCGCTTACTGCTCCTGTGTGCTAGCTGACCATATCCCCACCTGGGTTTCGTCCGCACTGGGCGGATCGAAAGCTGGGTCCGTTCAGGGGGAGATCCACCGCCTGCTGCGCGCCAACCCGCGGATGCCTGGCACCCAGATCAGGAAGCTGATCCGTCGACCTTCGGTGCCGCAGAACGCCGGTGGAACATTCAGCGTCCTCAGCTGCGGCAAGGGAGCGTGATCGTTTTGGTCTGCTTGCTGTGATCGACAAAAGAAGCAGTCATGCTCGCCTTCCAATGCCGGCTGGACGGGCACGTGGACGGGGTTCTCATTACTGCGTGTCCTTCAATGGCCGAGGCAGGGAAGTGGAGGTGAAACAGCGTTGGATGGATCATGTCCTTGGCGTCGGCTGAAAGCGCGAGGTGGAAGGTCGAGCCGGAGATGTTCGGGCTGAACAAGAAGCCGAGCGGGTTGCTGCTCTTGGGGTTGAGCACGACGTCGAACTCGATCTCTCTCTTTCCCCGGTCAAACCCCATGGGGTCAAGGATGTAGCTATGAATCGGAAACGCCAAAGGCGTGGTGCCCAGGATCACCTTGGCCTGGCCTGAGCCATACTTCGATCGTGCCGGACAGACGCCGACCAGCCCCTTCTTCTCGAGCGGCTTTAGCGTCGAATGGCATGCCGGGTGCTTGCTGAGGTCAAAGCGACTCCCGGAGGGGAACTTGATCTTCAGGCCGGTGAGGATCTTTGGCGCCTTGTTGGGGGCGCCGGGATCGCTGAAGCTCGCGGCTATGTCAAACCCTGACGATGCATTCACCTTCCTGGTCGATAGCTTCAGATGGTAGGTGGAGTGAAACTGCGAGCTCGCCAGCGCGCTACCACACGACACTGCGAAGATTACGACAACAGCAAGAACCAAACGACGCAAGGGTTCCTCCCCCAAGTGTGATTGCAACTACCACTGTGGCAACTGTCCTCGTGGCAGGCGGCTAAAGCCAGGGGCCCCAGTCTCAGATGCCCCTAGCATGAGCGCCAGAGCCGGTGCCTCGACAACTAGCGTGTCATCGTCACCCGCGCGTAAGTAAATGCTCCATCCGTGGTAGCCCCTTCCTCGTCAACTCGACCTGCAACCTACCACTATGTGAAACCTTTGGCAAGCACGGTAAAGCGCTCATGCTCAAACCGGCCTTTAGCGCCAGCTCCAACCATCGCTCCCGCAAGGCGACGCCCGGATAGGCTGCCCGGCAGAGATGAGTAGAAAGACCCCCATCTCAGTGGCGGTGGATATCTCGAAGCTGGTCGGCGCGACGGGCGCATACCCGGGTCCACACTGCCAAGAAGAACTTCCTCAAGACGCACAAGCGTAATGGGCGCTCCGCTGCCTACGGGTGGAGGCTACGTTTGACGGGGCTGACGAAGGGCACACACGTCATACACAGCGTCGCCACGGTCTCCCAGCCGACTGCGGCGAAATGGGTCTACACCTGGACGGTCAAAGTCCACTGAGGTTCGGATTCGTGAGCCTTGAGATGCTCGCGCGGTTAAATCGGTAACCCAGCGGCGAGGCCGGCGGTAGCGTTTACCTAGGCCCCCATGCGCAAACTGATGAAGTTGTGGCGACGGGACTAGCCGATCTGAATGCTGGCCTCGTCGAGCGCACCGGAATACCAGTCCGAGCCAGGATGAGAGCCGATTGTGACCGGGGACGTATTCGCGATCGCCCCGAGAGCGGCTGGCTGTGAGTAAGCCACGCCGTCGACGACCACCTCTATCTGGGAGGCGGTCTTGACGCACTGAATCGTGTGCCATTGGCCGTCGTTGAGCTGCGGCCCCGCGATCAGCTCCGAGTAACCCCCCGACCCCTCGAACCCGCACGAGGCCTGCCCGGATTGCTGGAACTCCATCTTGTACTCAGAGCCGCCGGTGACGTAGTCCCCTTTGCGGAACAGGTCCCAATCCGCGGGCGGCGCGGGCGGCGTGCCCGTGGTCTGCAGATGGATCGTGATCGTCACGTTCGCGCTGCCGGGATTCAGAGCGCCGGCCGACGGCACCGACACATAGCTGGAGGAGCCGTTGAAGCCGTACGCGAGGTCGCCTGGGTTGCCTGAGGATCCCGCGAGGCCAGCGGTGACATGGAAGAGCGTTCCGTCATCCGTGCCGACCGAGTCCTTCATCGTGGTGCTGCCCGCGGGCTCGTTCATGTGCCACAGCGCGACGGTGACAGACGAGCTCACCTGTACGACCGACGTCGCATTCGACGTCGCTGTCGCGTGCCCGCCCGCGTTGGTGGCAGTGACGTCCACGCGCAGCGTACGTCCCACATCACCGCTGGTGGCTGCGTACATCGCGCTGGTCGCACCGGTGATCACAACGCAGCTGTTGCCGCCCGAATTGCAGCGAAGCCACTGGTATGCGTAGGTGATTGGCGGCGTGCCGGCCCATGTGCCCGGGTTGGTGTTCAGCGTCTGTCCGTTCTGTGGCGTCCCCTGGATCGTGGGCGGCGCCGTGTTTGCTGGGGGGCTGGCGGCGGGTTGCACGGTGGGCGCCGCCGGATTGGCCGGCGGAGCGGCGGCAGGGCGCACGACCGGTGACCTCGCGGTCGCGGACCCGGCCGAGTTGGTAGCCGTGACGTCGACGCGCAGCGTGCTGCCCACGTCCGCAGCGACGGCGACGTAGCTCGAGCCGGTGGCGATCGCTGCGCAGTTGGCGCCCCCCGCGTCGCAGCGAAGCCACCGGTATGCGTAGTCCATCGGCTGGGTGCCACGCCACGTGCCGGGGTTCGCCGTCAGGGTCTGCCCGTCTTGCGGCGTTCCCTGGATCGTTGGCAGCGTCTTGTTCGCCGGTGCAGACTGCACGACAGTCGTCGCGGCCGAGGTGACGGTCGCCCTACCGACCGAGTTTGAGGCGGTCACAACCACACGCAGCGAGCTGCCGACATCCACGGAACCGAGGAGGTATGTGCGGCGCGTGGCGCCAGCGATCTGCCGGCAGTGCCTTCCCCGGGAGTCACAGCGAAACCAGCGGAAGCGGTAGCGGGTCGGTTGCTTCCCGGTCCAGCTGCCCGCGCTCACGCTCACCCGGTGCCCCTGCTGCCGCAGTCCCGCAACCACGGGCAGCCCGGTGTTCACCGGCGGCGAGGGCATCGCGGAAGCGCGGCTCTGAACTCTTATCGTGTCGACCACCATCGTGAACTCGTGCCCCGAAAAGTCATCACCAACCTGAACCGTCGAGACACCCCGTCTGCCCAGGCGAGCCCGCTTCGTGTGGTAGATCGGCCGGCCGTTCAGGCGCACCTCCACGGCGCTGCGCGCTCCCTTCGTGATGACGTGGAGCGAGATCGAGGCCCATCGATTGAGCGGAAGAGCCCCTCGAGTCGAGAAATGCCTGCGGCCGTAGGCGACACTGATCCACCGGTTCTGGCGGTAAACGGTCGCGACCCGATTCCAGCGTGCACTGAAGAAGCGAAACAGTGGGACACGGCTCGGTCCCTGCTTGAGCACTCGGAATCTGCCGCTGGCCGTCAGACCTGGGTACCGCGCAGAAAAGGTCTTTCGCAGAGCCGCCCTCGACCCGCGGTGAGAGCTCTCGGAGAGCTCAGCGGCGAGCGACCCCGCTCCGACGATCGCACTCTGAACGGCCGCCGTCCCATCACCGGCCAATTGCACAGTCCACCCCGAGAAGGCTCCCGATTCGAACCCACTGCTAAAGATCGTGCGCGTCGGCTCGGCTCGCGCGCGTGCAACCGCCGTCTCGGCCCAGAAGGCGAATGCGGCGACCACCAGCACCGCCGCCACACCGAAGGCCCGGAGGTTGCGGCCACCCGTCCAACGCGGCCGAGCAGGCGGTCGGGCCGCCGCAACACAGCTGCGGTGAAGCCCCACCCCCTCAACAATGCCCCACCGCGACCGGCGCCGTCAATCAAGACCGGCCGTTTTTGCTACCCAGCAGCGAGGCTCATGACGTTACGTCAAGGTCAAGGCTTCCGATTCCATCTCTGCGCGTGACAATCCAGGCATGAGCTCTGAGGCGCTGCGGCCGTGGCTGATCCGCGTTCTTCGCGTGCCGGCTGTCCTGTATGACTGGCATCTGGGCTGGCTGCTCGGTCGGCGATTTTTGCGGCTCACTCACCGCGGGAGGCGCTCAGGGCGTTGCTATCGGATGATGCTGGAGGTCATCGCCAACGACCGCGCCCGACACGAGGTGTTCGTCATGGTCGGTCTGGGCCGACGCGCGCAGTGGTATCGCAATGTGATCGCCGGCGGCGCCGTGGAGCTTGCGATCGCCAGCGAGCGCTTTCGACCGGACTATCGCGAGCTGGCGCCCGCGGAAGCCGCGGCGGTGCTCGGTGACTACGAGCGGCGCAACCGGCTGTTGGCTCCGATCGTTCGCGCGGTGTTGGGCCGCTTGGTTGGCTGGCGTTATGACGGCAGCCCGGCGGCGCGCGAGCGGCTTGTCAGCGAGCGCCCGATACTCGCCTTTCGACCAGCGTCCTGAAAAGCCCGGGTGGACTTCGGGGTTGGTCGTCGCCGGGGAGTGGCCCGGAGTCCGTACTGCACTTGCTGCATCGAGGGTAGGACCGAGTGAAGATCGCTGCATCGAAAGGAGCCAACTATGGCCGTGACAGTCATCACGCATCACGTTCTCCGCGACGACAGCGCGGCACAGGAGTGGGATGCTGCGATGTATGAGCGATTGAGCGCCGCTCGGACCCAGCCCGGGTGGATTGGAGGTCAGTTGCTGCGGGCGATCAACGATCGAATGCTGCGCACAATCGTCGGCACGTGGGAGAACCGCGACGCGTGGGAGGCCTGGCACGGCGAAGAGACCTTTCGCGAGACTCGCGAGCGGCTCGACGGACTGCAGTCGCGTCCTTCAGAGACAACCTGGTATGAGGTGATCGAGGAACGTCACGGCGAGTGAGCCTCAAGGCTTCTTGCCGCCGCTCGTGTCAACGAGCGTGACCCATGCGGGTTCTGAGCGCGCTCGAGCTCGTCGCATTCATGCGTCCTCGGCTGTCACGTTTACTGCTCGCCGCTTGTCATGAGAGTAGTGACAACGACCACTGGAGGAACAGCAATGCTGGAGAAGGTCTTCTACACAAGCGTGCTCGTCAGCGACCAGGACAAGGCACTCGACTTCTACACGAACGTCCTTGGTCTGGAGAAGCGGGTTGAGAACCCGACGCCCGACGGTCCGCGGTTTCTGACCGTCGGCGTCAAGGGGGACGACTTCCAGCTGGTTCTCTGGCCCGGTACTCCCGGGCAGGCCGAGCCGGCGATGGGACGCCCCCCGGCGTCGATCACGATCGAGAGCGACGATTGCCGCAAGACGGTGGCGGAGCTGAAGTCACGCGGCGTCGAGTTCGTGTCGGATGTGCTCGAGTTCCCGTGGGGTTACGTGGCGCAGTTCCAGGATCCCGACGGCAACCGGCTGCAGATACGAGAGGGCCTAGCCACCAGAGCGGAAGCGGCTTAGCGCCTCGATCGCGCCTGGCGCTGCTGAGATGAGCACTCGGCAGCGCCCGCGCGCCGCGCTGGCCAGCTGCGCCCGTTGTGCAGCGCGTAGCCCGCCGTCTGTCGTGGTGGCGCTACCGTAGATCAATGACACCCGGGGCTGTCTCGAGGAGCACCGGATTGGGGGAGGACGGTGGGCATCCAGGCCGAGATCTGTGAGCTGTCGGCGCTGGAGCTGGTGGATCGCTACCGGCGTGACCAGCTTGTCCCAACCGAGGTGCTGGAGGCGTGCCTGGCGCGGATCGAGTCTCGCGACCCGGATCTGAACGCTTTTTGCCTGCTCGACGCCGAACGAGCGCAGGCCGAGGCCGAAGCGTCCGAGCGGCGCTGGCGCCAGGGCGCCCCCGCCGGCGCGCTGGATGGCGTGCCGCTCGCGATTAAGGACGTGTTTCTCACGGCCGGCTGGCCGACCGTTCGAGGGTCGAGGACTGCCGACCCCGCCGGGCCATGGAACGACGATGCACCAGCGGTGGCGGCGTTGCGCCGCCATGGCGCCGTGCTGCCGGGCAAGACCACCACCCCTGAGTTTGGCTGGAAGGCCGTCACTGACAGCCCGCTCACCGGCGTTACGCGCAACCCCTGGGATCCCACCCGCACGCCCGGTGGCTCTAGCGGGGGAAGCGCCGCGGCGCTGGCCGCCGGCATGGTCGCGCTGGCGCTGGGAACAGACGGCGGGGGGTCGATCCGGATCCCGTGCAGCTTCTGCGGCCTGTGCGGGATCAAGCCGAGCTTCGGGCGGGTGCCAGCCTGGCCGCCCAGCCCGTTCGGGATCCTCTCGCACGCTGGTCCGATGTCCCGCACGGTCGCCGACCTCGCGGCGCTCCTCGACGTGCTCGCCGAACCGGACCCGCGCGACTGGACATCGCTCGAGCCACCGACGGGCAGCTTCGCGGCTGGCAAGCGCGGCGTCTCCGGGCTGAGGATCGCCTTCAGCCCGGATCTGGGTTATGCGGAGGTCGATCCCGAGGTGGCGGTTCCGGTAGCGGCGGCGGCGCGGGCGTTCGAGGCGCTGGGGGCACACGTCGAGCAGGTGGATCCGGGCTTCGAAGACCCCAGGTGGTGCTTTGACATGCTGTGGTCGACCGGGGCGGCGGCGCTCGTGGCGACGCTCGGCGATCCGCCTGCGGGCGAGCTGATCGATCCCGGTCTGTTGCAGATCGTGCAGCGGGGCCGCCGGGGCTCCGCGCTGGAGTACGCAGAGGCGCTGCGACAGCGCGACCGGCTGGGGCTGACCATGAACCTCTTTCATCAAGACTGGGACCTGCTGCTTACGCCCACCGTGGCGATCGCTCCGTTCGAGGCCGGGCGCGACGTGCCAAGCGGAAGCGCCGACCCGGGCTGGCCGTCGTGGACGCCGTTCACCTACCCGTTCAACCTGACCCAGCAGCCGGCAGGCACCATCCCGTGCGGGTTCACCGCGGCTGGACTGCCGGTCGGACTGCAGATCGTGGGTCCTCGCTACGGTGATGCGCTCGTGGTCGCTGCGATGGCCGCGTATGAGGCCGCCTGCCCCCAACCGAGAATCGCGCGAGGTGAGGCGCAGCGATGACCACGGCCGGTTCCGCTCGCTGCCGATCCCGTCGCCGCCGATCTGGCGACACGGCGGAGCTGAGTCGCCCGGTGGGCGGCCCTCGCTGTGTAGCGTCGATCGCCATGGGTAGTACGCGTCTATGCATCAGGACGACGAGAAGATCACCACCTGGCGGAGGGCGAAACGACCGTTCGTCAAGGTGGCCGGACATATGGCAGACCGGCCCATCCGGCGGTCGTCGTCGTCCCTCTTGGTGCTTGGACGAGCAGCTTGGTCCTGGACATAGGATCGCGGGCAGGAGGGCCGCCCGAGGCGCTTGCCACGGGATCCTCCTGGCTCATCGGCGTCGGCCTGACCGCGGCTGCCCCGGCCGTCGTCCTGGGCTTCCTCGACCTCATCCAAGTCCCTGCCGGCACCAGGACCATGCGTCTGGGCCTCACCCACATGGCGCTCAACGTCACCGCCACGACGCTCTATCTCGGTGGCTTTCTGCTGCGTCGGCATCGCCCCCCGGACGGTCGCGGGGTTCCGCCGAGCCTCATCGGCCTGTCCGCGAGCGCGTTTTCGCTGCTCGCCACGGCAGGCCATTTGGGGGGCAAGCTGGCCTACCGGTACGGGGTGCGCGTCGCCAACGAGTCCGACCAGCGGGACGGTTACGGCCAGGCGGGGGCGGTGGCTTGAAACCGCCGTCGGTGAGCGAACCAGCCCGGCGCCGCCTGAGCTGGATCGTCCTCGGCTTGTGGATCGCCTCGGACGCCACCGGCGCGCACATGGCGCGGAAGTTCGTCCGTGGCGGGGGTCTGCACGACGAGAATCTCGAGACGACCTATCCCGCTGGACTGGTGGCAAACGCCACCCTGGGCACAGCCGCAAGTTTCCTGTGGGTGTTGTTTCTGCGCACCCGGATGCGGGCGCTGGCACGAGCGGCATCCGGCCAGTTTGCGGCGGCCATCGCCGCCGGCACCGCGCTCGCCGTGCCGTGGCACCTGGCCAAGCGGACCGGCCGACCGTCGCGCCGAGCCGGCGGCCCCGAGGCTCTCCGATACCACCTGGTCGTCGAGGTCGCCCACGCCGTCCTGGCCTGGGCCACCGCCATCCTGTCGGGCATCGTCGCTTGGTTGCCCTGATCGGTCCTTCCTGCCGGCGGACCCCGTCTCGCCAGCCTGGTCAGCTGCGGCGCCCGCGGGTGCTCACCACACAGGCAATCGCCGCGCCGTCGGTTGCCGCTCAGGACGTTTGGGATCCGGGCGCCAGGCCGTGGCGGTAGGCGTAGGCGACCGCTTGTGCCCGATCGCGCGCGCCGGTCTTGCCGTATAGGTGGTTGATGTGGCTCTTGACGGTCGTTTCGGTGACCGTGAGGCGCTCGGCGATCTCGGCGTTGGAGAGCCCTTCGGCGATCAGCGCGAGGACGGCCGCTTCGCGTGGAGTGAGACCGTCGGGCAGCTGGGTCTGATCGGGCGGGGACCACTCCAGTGGTGCCGTGCGAGCGATTGCTTTGACGAGGTGGTGCTGGACTGCGGGATCGATCGCAGACTCGCCGCGTTTTGCGGCCTCCAGCGCGGCGGCGATCTCCGGGCTGCCGGCGTCCTTTGTCAGAAAGCCGCAGGCTCCCGCGCGCAGTGCCTGGATGACGCTGTGATCGTCGGCGTAGGTCGTGAGCACGACGACTTTCGTCGTGGTGCCGCTCTGCGTGAGACGGCGGGTGGCTTCGACGCCGTCGCAGCGGGGCATCCGCAGGTCCATTAGCACGACGTCGGGTTGCAGCTGCTCCACGAGCGCGGTTGCCTCCTCCCCGTCGCGGGCACTGCCGACGATCTCGACACCCGGCATCAGGCCGAGCACCATTGTCAGTCCTTCGCGGACGACCCGCTGGTCGTCGGCGATCAGCACCGTCGTCGGTTCGCCGCTCATGTCGGAATCCATAGTTCGACGCGGAATCCATCAGGCGTGCCATCTGCACTTAGCGAGCCGCCAAGCAGTTCGGCGCGTTCGCGCATCCCGGTCAGCCCGTATCCGCCTCCATCGCCTCGAGCCGCTAGCTTGGCCCTGGCGGGCGTTTGCGCGCGGTCGCGGACCGTGAGGCGGGTGCCGTCGGGGTCATAGCGGAGCGCCACTTCGACCCGATCGGGAGTGGCGTGCTTGCGGATGTTGGTGAGGGCTTCCTGGGCGACGCGATAGAGGGTCAGCGAGGTTTCGCTGTCGAGCTCATGGGCGGTGCCGGTGATCTCAAGGGAGGTGCGGACGTGCGAGTCCCGTTCGAAGTCTGCGGCCAGCTGCTCCAGTCTCGCGGGGCCGGGCAGGTCCTCGTCGCGCAGCGCCGCGATCGCTCGACGGGCCTCCTCCAGGCCGGCGCGGGCCAGGTGGTGGGCGCGGTCCAGCGCGCGCGGCAGCTGCCCGTTTGCACCGGGCTGGGTGGACAACATCCGTGCTCCCTCGAGTTGCAGCATCAGCCCCGAGAGCGAGTGGGCGAGCACGTCGTGCATGTCGCGGGCGAGCCGGCTGCGCTCGCGCAGCATCGCCGCTTCGGCTTCCGCATCGCGGCTCGCGTGCAGTGCGAGCAGTAGCCGCCTCGTCTGTTCATGCGCCTCTGCGGCGCTGCGTCCGAAGCGCGCGACGAGGTAGAAGGCGACGATCCCCAGCTCGGTGCCGGCGATCAGGCCAACGGAGCGATGGGCGTGCAGGGCTGCGGGTACAGACGCGGCCGCGGCGAGCGCGAGCACGGCGATCGACAGCGTCTCGGGCAAGCGGATCCCGGCGATCGCGACCGCCACGAACATGCCCGCCTCTCCGGCGCCACCGGGCTGCAGCCAGACGAGGCACGCCGAGGCAACGATCAGTCCCGTCACCGCCAGCGCGGTGATGGGCGCCTCGACGCGCAAAGTTAGCGTCGTGGTAGCAGCGACCAGCACAGCGAGCGACAGCGACACGCCCAGCCCCGAGCCGGTCAGCGAGGGCGCCGGGTGCTGCGCGAACGACAGGACGACGACGACCGCAATTACGACGGGCGGCAGTAGCCGTGCCCGACGGAACGCGGGCAGTGACTCGTCGATCGGTTCGGTGTGAGCGGCGGCTCTGATGGTGATGCGTGAAATGTAGGTCCGCGCACGGGCCGTGTCTATCGGCCCATGGGTTGAGATATCCGGCCGCTCCAGTCTCCACCCCTGGGGTGGAGAGGTCTCCGTCCGGCACACCAGGGCAGCGGGCGAACGAAAGATCGATCGTGGCGCCGATGACAGCGCGGCGAGCGAAGCCTACCTTGCCGCCATGCACCGACTCGCAAAGGAGTGATCACATGCTCTCCCGCTTGGCAAACTTCCTGTACTCCAACCGCCGCCGCGTGCTGATGGTCGCGGTCGTCGGGGCCGCGATCGCCGGCGTGTTCGGCGCCGGCGTGTCGAGCCATCTGAGCCCGTACGGCGCCAACGACCCCACCACGCAGAGCGTCCAGGCGACCAACCGCTTCCAGGCCGCGACCGGGCGTCAGATCGATCCGGGCGTGGTCGCGCTCGTCTCCAGCGGTGCCGTGCACAGCGCCGCCGCCCGGCAGCGAGTTCAAAGCGTCGCGGCGGAGCTCAGGGCGCAGCCCGATGTCGCGAGCGTCGCGAGCTTTTACACCACACACGATCCCGCGATGGTGGCGCGCGATGGGCGCTCGACATACGTGGTCGCGTACTTCAAGGCGCGGTCGGATAAACGCCTTTCTAACGACGCCAAGCTGATCGAGAGTCGCTTCTCCTCGCAGCCCGACGTCAGGCTGGGCGGAGACGCGATCGCCAACGCCCAGGTAGACACGCAAGTCGGCAACGACCTCGCGCACGCCGAGCTGCTCGCGTTCCCGTTCATCTTCCTGCTCTCGCTGCTGTTCTTCCGGTCGCTGGTGGCGGCACTGCTGCCGCCGCTGCTTGGTGGGCTGGCGATCCTCGGCACGTTCTTCTTGTTGCGAGTCGTCTCGAGTTTCACCGACCTGTCGGTGTTCGCGCTGAACCTGACGACCGGACTGGGACTCGGCTTGGCGATCGACTACAGCCTGTTCATCGTCTCGCGCTACCGCGAGGAGGCCGCCCACGACGGCTTCGGCGTGCAAGCACTGCGCCGCACCCTGCACACCGCCGGGCGCACCGTGCTGTTCAGCTCGGTCACGGTCGCGGTGGCGGTCGCCGCGCTCGCGATCTTCCCGCAGCGGTTCCTGTACTCGATGGGGATCGCGGGCGCAATCGTGGCACTGCTGGCGGCGACGCTGGCACTGACGGTCCTGCCAGCGCTGCTGGCGGTGCTCGGCCCGCGTGTCAACGCGCTCTCACCCCAGCGCCTGCGGCAGGCCGCCGAACGTGACGCGCGGCCCGCACGCAGCGGCGCGTGGTACCGCCTCGCGCGGTTCGTCACCAGGCGGCCGGCGCAGGTCGCGGTCGCGAGCGCGGCGGTCCTGATCGCCCTGGGGATTCCCTTCACGCAGATCCGGTTCATCACCGCCGACGCGCGTGTACTGCCCCAGAGCGCCAGCGCCCACCAGGTTCAGAATGCGCTCGACACGCAATTCCCGCCCAACCGCACGACTCCGCTCGAGGTGGTTGTCGGCGCCCCCGCGTCCTCACCGGAAGTTCGGGCGCTGAGCGAGCGGATTGCCCGCCTGCCGGATGTATCGGTGGTCGCGCCCGCGCAGCCGGCGGGCCCCGAGACGTCGCTGCTTGCGGTCGCGCCGGTGCACGGTCCCCTGACCGGCGCCACCGAGCAGCTCGTGCGCGAGGTGCGCGCGATCCATACGCCCTACTACCTGGGCGTCGCCGGGCAGACGGCGGCATACCTCGATCTCGAGCATAGCCTCGGCGCTCACCTCCCCGCCGTTCTTGGCGTCGTGGTCGCCGCCACGCTGATCGTCCTGTTCCTGATGACCGGCTCGGTGGTGTTGCCGCTCAAGGCGGTCGTGATGAACGCGCTCAACCTGAGCGCAGTGTTCGGGATCCTCGTGCTGATCTTCCAGCACGGCAACCTGCAGGGACTGCTCGGCTACCACAGCCTCGGCGCGCTCGATGCCACTCAGCCCGTGTTGCTGTTCGCGATCGCCTTTGGGCTCGCCACTGACTACGGAGTGTTCCTGCTGGCGCGGATCAAGGAAGCCCATGACGCCGGCGCGCCCAACTCAGAAGCAGTCGCACTGGGCCTGGAGCGCACCGGGCGGATCGTTACCGCCGCAGCGCTGCTGTTCGCCGTCGCGGTCGGAGCATTCGCAACCTCCCAGATCGTGTTCATCAAGGAGCTCGGCATCGGCACAGCGCTCGCCGTACTGATCGACGCCTCGGTGATCCGCGCGCTCCTCGTACCCTCGCTCATGCAGCTACTGGGCTCCGCCAACTGGTGGGCCCCGCGACCGCTCCGAAGCGTCTACGAACGCTTCGGGTGGCGCGATTACGGCAGGCCGCTACCTGCGGCATCGAACTGACCCCGCACGCTATAAGGAGAAACCCGTGAGCAAGCAACAAGCCACACCACCCGTCGGCACCATGATCGGTCAGGCGACCGGGTTTGAGCTGGCCAGCCCCGACGAGTCCGAATCGGCCGGCTTCCAGAAGGCTCTCGGGCGCAACCGCGCCTTCGCCGCCGCGGGCGGCCATCAGGACGCCGTTGTGTTTCCCAACTTACGCCTGTTCGTGATCACCTGCCTCGACCCGCGCGTCGACCCCGCGCACTTCCTCGGCCTCGAGCTCAGCGACGCGATGGTCGTACGCAACGTCGGCGGGCGGGTCACCCCAGAGGTGATCACCGACATCGCCTTCATCGGTCAGCTTGCCGAGAGCGTCTTGCCAGACGGTCCCCTGTTCGAGGTCGCCGTGATCCACCACACCCAATGCGGAACCGCCGCGCTGGCCGACGACACCTTCCGCCGCCGCTACGCCCAGCGGATCGGCGCCGAAGAGTCGACCCTGCGCGAGCACGCAGTTCTCGACCCCGCGGCCACCGTCAAAAGTGACGTGGAGCGCCTCTGCTCCGCGCCCGCCATCTCTCCGCGCGTCACCGTCTCGGGACACGTCTATGACGTCGTCACCGGCCTGGTGCAGACCATCCTCCCTACCGGCCGCCAGTAGGCCAAAGCGCTGAACAACCCCAACCATCCCTAGGGTTCGAGGCTGGTCGAGAAAAGGAGAACCAGGTGGATCACCTTGCGCATTTCCATGGGCTGTATGAGGCGTTCAACCGCCGGGACCTCGATCGCGTGCTGGCGATGATGAGCGATGACGTTGACTGGCCGAACGCCTGGAAAGGCGGACGCCTCGCCGGCCGCGAGGCGGTGCGCGACTACTGGATTGCGCAGTGGGCGGAGATCGATCCCCACGTCGAACCGCTCGTGGTAACAGAACGAGCCGACGGCGGGCTGGCCGTCACGGTCCGGCAGGTGGTGCGCTCTTCCGACGGGCAACTCCTGGACGATCGTGAGGTGGTTCACGTCTACCGCCTCGACGACGGGCTCATCCGCCGCATGGATGTGGAGGAGTCCGAGCAATGATCCAGCTCGCACAGGTGCAGCGCCCGGCGGCATGGTGGCGCCGTCGGATGCCCGCTAGGCCTCCCGGACGAGCTCGTAGGTGAGGAAGACGAGGCCGTCACCGATGGTCTTGGTCTCGACGAGGCGCATGGGTTTCTTGTCGCTGGTCTCGCCGAACAGGCGCTCGCCACCGCCGAGCACGACCGGGAAGACGACCAACCGCAGTTCGTCGACCAGGTCGTGCTCGATCAGCGTGCGCCCGAGCTGATAGCTGGCAGGCACGATGATCTCTCCGTCTAGCTTGTGTTTGAGCTTCGAGACCTCGGCCACCACGTCGCCCTTCAGTACCGTCGTGTTGTTCCATTCGGGATCTTTGAGGGTCGACGACACGACGTACTTGGGCAGGCTGTTCAGCCTGTCAGCCAATGCGCCAGTCCGGGGTCGCCACCGGGCCCCGAAGAACTCATAGCTTCTTCGACCCAGCAGCCATGCCTGCGCGCGCACCGCCTCGTCGAGCGCGACCTCGTTCCACTCTTTCAGGTCCTCGCCTCCAAACTCGACAAACCAGCCACCGAGCCTGAAGCCCTCCTTACCGTCCGGGTCCTGGACCACTCCATCGAGCGAGACGTTCTGCGGGCCACTGATCACGATCCTTCCCATCTGGGTTCTCCTGTCTTTGGTGTTTTCAGTTCAGACGCTCGACGCGAGCAAAAGTGAGCGGCGAATTTCCATCCACCCCGACGTCACGATTCGAGCGCCCGCCCGACCAGACTGCTGACAAAAGATGGGTGTGATCCCCCATTCGCCCCACCGCGGCGGTCGTTCAAGCTGCAGACCCTGGGACGACAAATTGCCAACGAGAGGAGACCACCTTGACTACCCAAACCAGCCCAGCAACCCTTGGCGAGTCCACCGAAACGACAACGCATTACGTCGACGGTTTCTTGATCGCCGTGCCGCGCGACCGCCTCGAGGACTACAAGCGGATTGCGCGCGAGGCCGCGTCGGTGTGGCGTGAGTACGGCGCACTGCACGTTGTCGAGACCGTCGCCGACGACGTCTCCTATGGGAAGTTCACCTCGTTCCCGCGCGCGGTCCAGGCGGGCGAGGACGAGACGGTGATCTTCTCGTGGATCGCGTACGAGTCGCGCGAGGTCCGCGATGAGGTCAATGCCAAAGTCATGGCCGATCCGCGGATCAAGGATCACATGAAAGACGTGCCGTTTGACCCCACGCGGATGGTCTTTGGAGGATTCCGCACGATCGTCGAGCGCTGACGCCCGCGCACCGACGCGATGGAGCTAGAGAAGCGGGAGCAGTGCTTATTTACGCGAGGGTGCCGATGGCCTCGATCACTCCTCGGAGGCGTCTTGTCCGTCGAAGGCGGGCATGCTCGGCGCTACGCTGTGGCGCAGGCAGACGTGCGCGACCTCGGCTTTCCCCACCCGAAGCTCGTCAGACGGATCGGGGCGCTGTTATGCGGCGTGGTGTTCGCCGGCGGTGCCACCGCCGGCGCATCGCCGGTTGCGCCGGCCACGCACGGGTCGGTGCGCTCCTGGGGTGGCACGGAGGTCCGCTCGCTCGACCCGGCGCGGGTGCCCGGCACCGCGTCCGACGGCACGGCGCACCGCGATCAGGCGCTCTCGAACGAGACGACATTCACGCGCTGGGCCTACGTGAACCAGATCGCCTGGATTCACCGCACGCCGCTCACCTCGTCGCCGCGGGCCCGGCGGCTGACCTGGTACACGCCAGATGGCTTCCCCTCTGTCTACCTCCTCCTGCGCACGGACTGGGACGCCCGCGGCCGGGAGTGGGTGGAGCTGCGGATCCCCGGACGTCCCAATGGGCAGACGGGCTGGGTCGAGCGCAGCGCGCTCGGTCCGTTTCACCTCACCCACCTCCTGGTCGTCGTAAACCGGGAGCGGCTGCGGATGTACTTCTACAGGGGCGGCCACCGGATCTGGAGCGCTCCGATCGGGGTGGGCAAGCCAGGCACCCCAACGCCGGCCGGTCACTTCTGGATCGACGAGCGCTTTCAGATCAGCGACCCAGGCTCGGGCTACTACCCCTACGCGTTCGGCACCACCGACTACTCGACACTGAGCGACTGGCCCGGCGGTGGGGTGGTGGGCATCCACGGGCCGTACTTCGATGCGCCAGGAATCCCGGGATACATCTCCCACGGTTGCATCCGCCTGCATGTGCGCGACGATTTCTGGCTCGCGGCGCACCTGAAGCTCGGCACACCGCTACACGTGATCTAGTACCCGTCGCCGTCAGTCGAGGGCCTGCTCGTACGTGCCCCACGCTCCGGTGAACATCGGCAACCGCCAGGCCGAGCATTTCGAGTCGACTTGGATCAGCAGCACTTCCACGGCGTGCCCACCCATGCCGGCGGCCGTACCGCGCTTGGGGGGATGTTGGCGTTCAGGGAGAAGGTGTTTTGAGGGTCGTATTTGTCTTTCAGCGCGACGAGCCGATCGAATTTTTCCGCACCAAACGAGGCCCTGAGTCGCCGACGACCTTCGTCCGGCTCGAGGAAGTTTGGAGGCGCCTTGTCCACAGACCATTGCCGCATCGACTCCATGAACGCCCGGGCCCATTCGATCTCCCGACCTTGTTCGTTGCGGTCCCACGAGAGCGCTTCGCAGAAGTACATCCACCTGGTGTCGGGGATTGTGAGCGCCATCGCATTCTGATCCATGCGGGCGACGGCACCGCCGAGCGGGCACAGGATGACTTGCGAGAACGGCGAGGTCGTTCCGGAAGCCTCCGCCACCAGCTGGTCGATCGCCGCGTCGGGCAGGTATGGCAGATAGTCACTTGTCGAGTAGTCGTTAATCCCCCAAGGGAAGCCCCCGTCGATCATTTGTTGCACGGCGACATACGGCATGGGCTGGACCATCGTCAACAGCGGCTCGCCCCATTCGAGTAGCGGTCGGAATGTGCGCGGACCGTCGTCCGGATCCCCTACATAGACGACGATCACGCCGCAGGCCGGCCGCCCCCTTGCCGGCTGTGGGACGAACTCCTCGGGGGGTGCGGTGATCAGCGCGAGGCCCCCGCCTACCTCGTCCGGGGCCTGTTCCATGAAGTCGCGGTAGAACCGGATCAGCTCGGGAGCGACGGCCCGAGGGTGCAGGATCATCCCCGCGAACAGCAGCGGCCCGACGGAGTGCAAGCGAAACTCGAACTCGGTGACGACGCCGAAGTTCCCGGCGCCGCCCTTCAGCCCCCAAAACAAGTCCGCGTTCTCCTCGGCGTTCGCACGCCGGAGCCGGCCATCCGCGCAGACCAGCTCGGCCGACAGTAAGCTGGCGGCGGTCATGCCGAACTTCCGCTCGAGCCAGCCAGAGCCGCTGCCGAGGGTGAGGCCGGCGATCCCGGTATGGCTGATCCGACCACCGGTGACTGCGAGCCCGTGGGCTTGGGTTGCCCCATCGAGCTCGCCCCACTTCAAGCCGGGACCGAAGCGACCCGTGCGCTGGTCCGCATCGATGTCGGTCTTCTTCATCGGTCCGAGGTCGATCACCAGCCCGCCATCGCAGGTCGAATAGCCCGGCGTGGAATGGCCGCCGCCACGGACGGCGATCTGCGTCCCCTGAGCCTGGGCGTACTCCAGGCAAAGCTGTACGTCACGATTGCAGGTGCAGCGGGCGACCATCCCGCACCCAAGACGCCGGGGGCGGCGAGGCGTCAACTGCGATCATCATCGAAGAGGCCAAAGCCACGGAGATCGCTCCGATCATCGTCTCCGCTTATCGGCTCAGCGAACGCGAAACGGAGGTGACGCGACTGATCCTCCACGGTCTATCGACCAAAGAGATCGCCGCTGAGATGTACCTGTCCGCCTACACGGTGCAGGACTACCTCAAGTCCATATTCGACAAAGTGGGCGTGCGCTCGCGCAGACAACTCGCCGCGCGGCTGTACGAGGAGCAATACTGGCCAACTACGGTCGCGGTGAGCTCCATCCCGATTCGACCGGTGCTCCCGCCGGCTTTCGGGGATGACATGGTTACGCAGGGAGTTGAGCCGGTCAGGGTCGATTCGGCATCGGATTGGCTAATCACCGGACCGTCGTAACGGTGTTGGACTGGTACGGGGTCGGCGGCTAGGCGGCGGCCGCGGTGACGCCGCTTTCGACCGGTAGGGTCGGGTCGTTGCCCCACTCGGCCCAGGACCCGTCATAAACCCGCACGCGCGGGTAGCCGGCAACGCGCAGCGCCAACGCCGCATGAGCGGCACGCACACCACCCTGGCAGTAGGTCACAAGCTCCTGACCGGGGAACAGACGGGCTGCCTCGGCCCGGGACCGGATCTTCACCGAATCGCGCATCGTGCCATCCGGCCGCAGGTTCTCCTCCCACGGCCACAGAACCGCGCCGGGGATGCGGCCGCCGCGGGCCGCGCGCAACTGCTCGCCCGAGAACTCCGCAGGAGCGCGCACGTCAACGAGCCGGATTTCGGGATCGTCGAGCCGCTGAAGGATCTCCTTCGCTTCGATCCCACGCATCCAGCCCGACTGTCGGGGCTCGAAGCGCGCGGGCAACGAGTTCACCGTGCCGCACTCGAGCGGCCGGTCCTCGGCCTGCCACTTCTCGATCCCGCCATCGAGCAGCGCGACGCGATCGTGGCCGTAGTGCGAAAGGACGTGCCACAGCCGCGAGGCGTACAGGTTCCCCCCGTCGGAATAAGCGACCACGCTCTTCTCGTGGGTGATCCCAAGGCGCCCAAGCCGAGCGGCGGCTTCCTCCGCGTCAGGCAGGAAGGTGGTCACCGTCGTGTCGGCAGCCGACAGATCGTCGAGCCAGTAGACGTGAATCGCTCCGGGCACGTGACCGCTCATGTATCGCGCGCGCGACGCCTCAGCGTCACCCGCGAAGCGGCAGTCGCACACCAACAGGTCTTCGTCGCGCAAATGTGCGGCCAGCTCTTCGCTGCTCACTAGCGGCACGCTGATAGCCATTTCTCGGCCTCCATTCGTCACTCGCTGCCAGGCAGCGCGAGCCGGGGGGTGGTGCTACTCGACTACCTCGACCCAGCTGGCGATCTCATCGCGGGTGAGCGTGTTCACGAGTTCCGGATGATCACTGCGGATATGGCCTTCGATCCTCGCGATCACCTCGTCGTCTGACTCGCCCCGTGCGACAAAGCCGCACTCGCATTTGATCTGCCTGGACATCTTCTTGTCGCGGCGATTGTCGAAGCCGGTCCTTTCTCATATCTTGGCAGCAACCTTGGAGAAAGGTTGGAAAAGTTCGGTGCCATCCGGCGCTCTCCCACGGATCCAGCTCTGCGGCCGGTTCGTCCTCGAGCTCGACGGCCGGCGGCTCGAAGCCCAGCTACCCAGCCGCCAAGGCCGGCTGCTGTTCGCTTACCTCGCGCTCAACCGCGACCATGCCGTAACCCGCGACGAACTCGTGGACGCCCTGTGGCCCTATGCCACGCCGACAGCCGCCCCATCGGCGCTCACCGTCCTGATCTCCAAGCTGCGGACCGCGCTGGGCGTCCAGATGCTCAGCGGCCGCAGCGAACTTCGGCTGAATCTGCCGCGCGACGCACGCGTCGACGTCGAGGATGCACTCGCGGCGATCCACGAGGCCCAGTCCGCGATCGCCCAGGGCGACTGGAGACGGGCCTGGGGTCCAGCCCTGCGCGCCCAGTTCATCGCGCGACGGCGCCTGCTGCCCGAGCACGACACCCCCTGGCTTGACCAATGGCGCCAGCGACTCGACGACGTGCACGACCGTGCGCTCGAGGCCTACGCCGCCAGCTGCCTCGGCATCGGCGGCACCGAGCTCCCCGGTGCCGAACGCGCCGCACGGAACCTGCTCGAGCGCTCACCCCTGCGAGAGACCGGATACGCCCTCTTGATGGATGCGCTCGCCGCTCAAGGCAACGTCGCCGAAGCGATGCGTGTGTACGACCGCGCCCGCACCACCCTCGACCGAGAACTGGGAATCACCCCAGGCAGCGCGATCCAGGAAGCACACGCCCGCCTGCTCGGCGTGCCGGCGACGCCTCGCTGAGTCGCGCCGAACGCCCCTCTGAGGCATCGGCAAAATCCGGCGATGTGACCGGCAAACGACTCTGGCGTGAGCGCCGCGGATGAGGCTGGCGAGCCCTACCTCACCGCCAGGAACAGGTACCGGTTAAGACTGAAAAAGTAGTCATCCTCCAGCGCCTTTAGATCCTCGGCCCAGGCCCGCGCGTCGGCCTCGGTCAGCCCCTGCCGGCCCGGAACGAACCCCGCGATAAAGTCGATCAGGCCGGCGCTGAGAGTGTTCGGAGCATAGCCGGCGTTCAGCAGCGGGATCACCTCGCGACGCGCGACCGAAAATCCTGCTGCCGACAGGAGCGCGGTCAGCCGCCGAGGGAGATAGGGGTCGACGAGATGCTCATCCCAGGCGGCCAGCACACGCCGGGTGCGCTCGGCATCGCTTGAACGCCAGACGATCGACCCCCAGTCGGTGTCGAGCACGAGCAGCCGGCCGCCCGGTCGCAGCACACGAAACGCCTCCCCGAGCGCCGCCGGCATGTCCTGAACGTACTCATACACCTGCGTTGCCACGACAGCGTCAAAGCTCCCGTCCGCGAACGGAAGCGCGCAGGCGTCACCAGCGACAAAGCGGATTTCCGCGGCCCCATCGGGAGCTCGACGCCGGCGCGCGAGCGCGAGCATGCTCTCGCTGGGGTCGATGCCGACGACCGACCCGACCGCACCCACCTCGGCCGCCACCTCGTGAGCGAGCAGACCCGCGCCCGAACCGATATCGAGCACCCTCTCACCACGTCTGAGCGCCAAGGCTGCGCGCACTGCACGACGCTGTTCGACGACGTCGGGCGTCATGTACGTCGCTTCGCTGCGCCGCGAAGCCTCCTCGTCGAACTGGAGCATGGCGCTCATCCCGAGATCCTCTCACCCTATGGCGACCCGATCTGCGCGGTAGGCCAATCAGCCTGGCGCACTACACATCGGAAGAGACCGGGTCGGTCGCGTCCGTGGTACCGGAACGACCACCTAAGCCGGTTATAGGGTCAGGGGCGATCGTGTACGTCTGACCGCGGCGGGCGCGAGCTGCTCGGTGTCGGAGCGCATGATGGGTGGCGGTGTCATGCCGGGTCGCCGATTGGTATCGCGGGTGAGGCTGGGAGGGCGGTCGCGATCAGGATGCTGAGCTCGTATAGGGCGACCAGCGGGATCATTTCGATCAGCATCGAGATTGGGTCCACCCCTGGCAGGGCGGCGGCGATGAGCGCGCAGATCGCGATCGCGTAGCGGCGCTTGCGGCGTAGCGCCGCCGGGGTGGTGATCCCGGCGCTTGTGGCGGCGAGGATTGCGACGGGGATCTGGAACACGAGTCCTGAGGCGAGCACGGTCATCCCGAAGAAGGAGTACCAGTCGCGAGCGCGCAGTTGGAGGTTGAATTGCTGTTGGTTAAAGTGCAGTAGGAAGTGAAGCGCGGCGGGTAGCACGATGAAGTAGCCAAACGCGACCCCGGCGATGAACAGCAGCGGTATCAGCAGCAGTAGCGGCAGTGCGATGCGTCGCTCGTTTGGCCGCAGTGCTGGCAGCAGGTAGGCGTACAGCTGGTAGAGGAGGATCGGCAGGGTGAGCGCGACTGCGGCGTAGGCGGCCACCGTCAGCGTCGCGGTGAACGGCTCCGCGACGCCGAAGGTGACCGGTCGTCGTCCGTGCAGCGGCGCGTTGACGATCCGCAGCAGCAGGTGGTTTTGCCAAAAGCAGAGCGCCAGCGCCGCAGCGAACGTGATCAGGCTGACGATCAGGCGGGAGCGCAGCTCGTCGAGGTGATCGATGACGCTCAGCTGCGCGTCGTGGCGGATCGGTTTGAGCCGGGCCATGATCGGTGTCTCACAGCTGGTCGTCTGGCGGCTGTGGCGACGCTGCGCTGGCCACAGTCTGCGCCACCGGCGTCTTGTCGGCGGCGAGCTCGGATGTGTCGACGATCCGGGTCTCAACGGGCGCGGGCGCCTCGGCGAGCCGCGAAACCGAGGGGGGGTCTGGATGCTCGACGGGACTCATGCCGCCGATCGAGTCCTTGAATTCGCGCATGCCGTGCCCGAGCGAGCGGCCGAGCTCGGGTAGGCGCTTGGCGCCGAACACGAGCAGCAGCACGACGAGCAGCAGCGCGATGTGGGTGGGGCTTGTCAATCCGGACATTGAGGTTCTCCTTGGGTGGGGATTCGGGCTGGGGTCTGGCTGTGGGGTGTGTTGGCCCGGCCACCCCGGCGTCACGTGCGCCGGGGTGGTCGTCTCGGGGTCGCTCAGCGCACCCGGCGCTGGGCGGCGTCGGCTTGATCGGCGAGCTTGGTCACAAACCGGAAGAACTCCGGCGACTGACCCTCGAACAGCCCGTCCGCGGTGAGACCCTTGATGGCCGCGCGGGCGCCGCCGAGCGCGTCGGACGTCGGTCGCACCACCGAGCACTTCGGCAGGCTGCGGGAGATGAAGTCTGTCGGCTCGGGCAGGATCAGGTTGGTCTGAAGCGCCTCTGACATCGGGGCGTTGAGGTCGGGGAAGTGAAGCCCGGTCTCGGGGTCGGTGACTCCCGCTAGCGGCTGGGCCACAGCGTTGCCCGCCTTGTCGTGCCACAGCGAGAAGTGGTTGGTTTCAACCCCGCCGATCGAGACGACGATCCGCAGCACCTCGAGGCTGGACGCCTTGAGCGCCATCGTCGAGTACAGGCTCGAGCCGCCCTGCTCGATCATCGCGAAGTGAAATCCGGCGGCATTTGCGATCGCTTGCACCCGCAGCGCGGCCTTGCTCGAGGTGGGCGGGACTGACGGCGAGGGGATCGTCGTATTGGGGGGCGTGTCGGTGTCGTTGAGCGGAATCGCTGGCTGGTCCTTGATCGTGACCGCCTGCGGGAAGGTCGCCCCCAGGTCGGGGTTGCGGCCCGAGCGGTAGCGCGTGTACCAGCTTGTATCGACGTTTAGCCGCTTGAGGTTCGTCAGCCGCTTGCGCTGGCCGGCGCCGCGCGCGTCGCTGCCGTGCAGCGTCCGGAAGGGCTCGAGGCTGACCGGCTGAGCGCCCTTTGAGCGCAGGTAGGCGTTGATGAACGCGGCGTGGCTGAGCTCGTCGTCGGTGTTGTCAGAGATGTACTGCGGCATGTCGGAGTCGAGGTTCTGCAGCGCCGCCATGTAAGCGGGGTTGCCGCCGTTGGCTCCGCCCAGCTCGCTGTACTGCGACCACAGGTCTGACTCGATGATCTCGGCGGCGGCGAGAAAGCGCAGGATCGCGACGTCCCCCTGCGTCGGGCGGGAGTCGGCGGCGAACGCGGCGGTTGCGCCAAGAAGGCCGGCCGCGGGTACGGCCGCGGCGCCGGCGACGCCGACACCCCTCAGAAACGAGCGGCGCCCGACGACGCGCTGCCAGAGGCCGTGCAGCGCTTCGGCGCTCGGCTCAGACATGGTCGAGGGATGGTCGTGGTTGCTCATGGTCGATCCTTTCGTCGATCGTGTGGGGTGGCCCCCCGGGTTGGAGATGAGGGGCCGTCAGGTGAGGGGGACTCCGGGCACGGCTGGAACCTTCCGGCTTCCGAGAAATGCGCGCAAAATCGTTGACTGAGGGGGTTCGCGGGCGATCCGGAAGCGTTTCGATCGAGGTCGGGGGAAGGATCGGCGCGGGCGTGGGGTCCTTGCCTTCCATACGCGCAACCCCGCGTGCCATTCGAGACGGAGATTTCCTATATGCGACCCATCCGACCCATACGCTCTGAGCGGGCTGCTCGCGATCGGTGGCGTCGCCGCCGGATGGGAAACGAGAGCGCAGGGCCGATCGCTGCGGCGCGGCGATGGCCGGCGCGGCGCCGCCAGGCGGTTGGAGTGCCCAGCGCGCGATCCTCGACCGCGCGGTCGCGGTCTTGATGGCGAGATGATGGCGGCGGCGGCCACGGCCTGCGCCCCGGCGGGCACGCGTGCTGGATCTCGTGAGCTGGATCCCGAGCGCCTGGGTGATCATCTTGACCGTCTGTATCGCGCGGCGTGGGGGTTGTGCGGCTCGCGCGAGGACGCCGAGGATTTGGTTCAGGAGACCTACGCGAAGGTGCTTCGCCGCCCGCGCCTGCTGCGCTCCGAGGATGACCTCGGCTACCTGCTGCGGGTGCTCCGCAACATTCATTTCTCCAATCACCGAGCGGCCGGGCGACGGCTGCGTCCCGATCCGCTGCCCGACGATCTCGATCAGCTCGCCGACCACTCGGTCGTCGGGCCCCAGGATGCGCTCGACGCCAGCGAGCTGTACGCGCTGATCGCGCGGCTACCCGACAGCTTCCGTGACGCGTTGGTGGCCGTCGATCTGGTGGGCCTCTCCTACCGCGAGGCCGCGCGGGCGCTGCGTGTCCGCGAGGCGACGATCACGACTCGACTTCACCGTGCTCGGCGGCGACTGGCGCTCGCCCTTGACGGGAAGGACGCCATCGCCAATGGAGTCGTCATGCCTACGGAGCCATGAAACACAGCGATCGTCATTACACACCCACCGAGCGCGACCTGGTCGCGCTCGCCGACGGGTCGCTGCCCGCAGCCCGTCGCGTGCGCGTGCAGCGCGCCGTCGCCGCCTCGCCCGCGCTGCAAGCGAGCGTCGCGGCGCAGCACCGGGCGCTGAGCGCAATCGCCTTCGCTGGCTCCGAGAGCGCGCCCACCGCGCTGCGCGCGCGCCTCGCGCTCGCGCATCCCGCTCGCCGCGCACGTGTGCCGCGGCTCGCACTGAGAGCATTCGGCCCGGCTGCCGTCGCGCTGGCCACCGTCTCGATCGTCGCGGTGCTTGTCGTCGGCAGCGGCCCCGCGGGCGAGCCGAGCGTCGCCCAGGCCGCCGTGCTGGCCACGCGCGCGCCACTCGCACCCGCCCCCAGCCACCAGGGCGATAGCGCGCTGCTTCACGGGCTGCGCGCCGCGGGACTGCCTTACCCCTACTGGGAGGACCGCTTTGGCTTCAAAGCCGTCGGTATCCGGCGCGACCGGATCGACGGTCGCACCGCGACGACCGTCTTCTACACCCACGCCGGGCGGCGACTCGCCTACACGATCATCTCCGGCCGGCCGCTCGCTGTGAACTCGGCCACTCACACGACCCTCAGCCCCGCAACCCGCCTGCGCAGCTTCAGCCAGCACGGACGGTTGGTCGTCACCTGGCTGCGCCGCGGCCACAGCTGCGTGCTCTCGGGCGCAAACATCCTGCTCAGCACCCTGCTTCGCCTCGCCGCCTGGACCGGCGGAGGCGAAATTCCCTACTAACCAGCGGCAAAGGGCAGACGTTGACGATCAAGCCGGCTAGATCGCACCCGCCAGCACGAGCACCAGCACCACAATCTGGACCAGCGCCACGGCAGCTCCGATCGCCGCTGCCGCCAACGCCTGTCCTCTGCGAGCCGCGACGCCTGCTCTCAGCGACCTGACGGCAAGGACAGTCGACGTCACCCCGAGTGCGAGCGGCGGCACCGGAACCAGGACGGCGATCAGCGCGAGCACCAGCGCCGTATGCGCCTGATCCTCAACACCCTCCGATACCACTGGGCCGGCCCATGGATCACCCGGAAGCTCCCTCAAGCTCGCGCGCAGGTGGCCGATCGTTCGCGCGTCCTGGACCTGCGCCACTCGCGCGGTGAGCTCGACCAGGCTCAGCCGACCCTGCGCGAAGTTCTCGCGCAACACCAGTTCGGCTGTAGACCGATCCTCATCAGCAGCGAGCATCGTGGACGCCAGACCTTCTTGGGCAGACTCAGGGTCACGCCCTCTGACCACAGCTGAGCGCTCCGGGCCGGCCCCATCACGGCCAACCGTCGAGTGAGCCAACCTGCCCATCAGGTATGACGCCATCAATCGACGGCCGAGCAACAGCATCACGCGATCACTGCTTGTTCGCGTCTCGTTCGAGTTCCTGCTGCCACGTGCTCGGCGGCACAATCCGAAACATGATCAGTCTCCACCTCGTCGAGGATTGCGCGCAAACGCACGCCTAGGACAAGACTCCCGCCGCGTCTACAACCTTCCCGCCGCAGCGCACTTGAAGGGCTCGGCCTTCGGCCGCCCGCGCGAGGTCCCCCTCCCCCAGCCCGTGTACACGTGTGCTCCCGAGCGCGGTTCTGGCTCGGTGCTCGAGCAGACCCGCGGCGTTGTATACCGCAGCGTGCCCGTCGGGCGTCGACTAAGAGGCGCCGCCGCGGTCCTGCGTCGAAACAAAACCAATCCCAGGTCCTCACCGCTGTAGCAGATCATGCATGCTCCTGCCAGCAGCGTTCGAAGCTCGCTGACACCGGCAATCGCGCTCTCGTCATCGTCGGCGCACGGGATCGCGTTGAACACTGCGACAAACGGGCGACGAGTTCCGCCGACGTGGAAGTCCGGGGACCCGCGTCGATCAGATAGGTTCCAGGACGACTAGCGGGATGATGCGGCCGCCCGCGCGCCGCGCGTACGTTTCGTAGCCGTTGTAGTTGTCGTTCACGCGCCGCCAGAGCTGGCTGCGTTCGGGTTCGTTCACGAGGCGTGGGCGCACCGCCACGTGCCGACCGTCGAGCTCGACCCAGACGGCATCTGGATGGACGCGGATGTTGTGATACCAGGCCGGGTGATGGGCGGCACCAGCCTTGGATGCTACGACGATGAAACCTCCGTCTAACGGGGTGTAGAGCAGCGGGGTCGCCCGAGGCTCTCCTGACCGGGCGCCACGCGTGTGAAGCAGCAGGATCGGCTGGCCCAGGGCAACCTTCAGACGTCCCCGTGTGCGCGGGATCAGCCATCGGTCAATGACGGGGAACACGTTGACGAACATCCAGCCGCCGGCGCGCGTCCTGGCGAGCGCCTGCAGCGCCTTATCGACGCGAGACTTCTCGTGCTGGCCTCGATAGGTCGCGATCGGCGCAACCTATCAGCGCCTTACAGCGCGCGTAGGACAAATTTCGGCGATCGCTCGCTCAGCACCGGTCCTTGACTCGACGCTATCGCTGAGGGCCTCGCGCGACAACCATTCAGAAGATCGCCTGGGCAACCGAAGGAGGCCGGATTGGGCTCTGCCCGCTGGGTTGTCGGGTCGGTGTCTTGAGCCTCAAGATTGGCCACCAGCAGGTTGCCGGTTCGCCTCGTCGAGCGTCCTGCTTTGTCGCCGGCCCGCAACTTGCGCCGCATGACCTCGTAGCGTGTCTCGTATTGGACCTCGCCTATTTGTTCGGCGGGTTCGTCTGGTCACTCGCTGCCGTGATGCAGCCCGCGGCGAGACCGGGGATCTCAGAGCCGGCGCCACATGTTCGCGACGCCGGCTCGGCCCCGCATAGACTCCTGGCTGATGCCCCCGGTTCACCGTCATATGTCCCGCGACCTGCTGACCGTCGAGGCGGGGCTGCCGGTCATCGAGGTGGCCCAGCGGATGGCGCAGCGCAACGTCGGAGCGGTCCTTGTGATCGAGGATGGACGGCTGGCGGGGATCATGACCGAGCGGGACCTGATGCGCGCTTTTGCGCGTGGCCTGCGCGACGACGCGGTCGTCGGCGAATGCATGACTCCGGACCCCGAGACGATCGCGCCCGATGACACGATCGAGCACGCAGCCGTCCTGATGATCCACGGCGGCTATCGCCATCTACCCGTCGTCGACGGTGACGATCCCGTGGGCGTCCTCTCGATCCGCGACTTGGTGCAGGTCTTTCTCGAGGACACCGCCCCGCGCGGTGCGTGACAGGATCGGCGTTCTCACCCCTCGAGCGCCGGGACGCTTGCTTGTCGGGCATCGCGATCGTGAGACTGATGGGATGCGCGCCGATTCATGCCGATGCATCGGCTGAAACGGCCGATAGGAGGCTAAGACCTACTTCTTTGTCGCGAACCGGAGCGAAGTGCAGGCGGGGCCCCGATGGCTGTGGCCATTCGGCGCGTGATATGAGGCTGCAACATACGTTTGGGTAGAACGATCTCGGTCCGGGCTAGGCATGTGTCGCGCGGCTCCAGCTCTAGGTCGAGTATGCCGGCTGGCGAGGAAGCAGGTCGACCGCCCGTACTCAATCAGGACTTGCTTTCAGGCCAGCGCGGCGCTTGGGTCGGCGTCCTTGAGGATCGTCATCGTTGTGCGGTCGTGGTTTCGGTGAGGTGCGTTTGGATAAGTTCGGCAGTGCGTTTGGTGTCGACGAGCCAGGGGCCATGTCCGCCGGGCACCTCGAGGAGGGTCGCCTGCGGGATCTGGTCGATCGAGGGGCGGGCGCGTTGGGCCGAGAGGTACGGCGCGTTGGTGCCCCAGATGAACATTGTCGGTATCGCGATCGCGGCGAGTTCTGTGACGGTGAGGACGCTTTCGGTTCGCGGTCGGCGGAAGTGGTTGATCGCGTGCATCAGTGAGGTGACGGTTCGTCGCGTTTACGGGTCGACGCGCCGATAGGCGCAGCGCGTCGATGAGTGAATCGGGTGCGGCGGCGACCTCGGCGGCGCCGAGGCCTTGGGCGAGCAGGCGCCGGTAGGTGCTGCGGGGGCTGGGCGAGCGCAGGATGGCCATCCCGAGGCCGGGTACGTCAAAGGCGACAGCGGTATGCGGACGCGGACGCCAGGGAGCGCGACCGCTGGTTCTCCGGTCGCGACTAGCCTGGAGATTCGCTGGGCGCCGGCGGCCGCATGCCACAAGGCGAGCATTCCACCCAGCGAGTGGCCGACGACCGGCGCTTGGTCGAGCTCGAGTGCGTCGAAGACGTCATCGATCAACCTGCGCGCGTGCTCACGGACGTGACCACGTCGATAGCTGACGGGGTCCGACAGCCCGTGTCCAGGAAGGTCCACGGCAAGCAGGCGGTGCCCCGAGAGCGCGGTGAACAAGGGGGCCCACGCGGCGGCGCTGAGCGACACCCCGTGGAGCAGAACCACTGGCGGACCGCTGCCATGTGCCAGCAACCGCACGCGGACGCCGATGTTGGCGAGATCAAGAAAGGACTCGTCAACGTCCGCTGGCAACGGTGTGGAATAGATCGGCTTCGGCCTGCTGGATGCGTTCCTCGAGAGTCATGACCTCCCGCGCTTTCCTGTTACTTGACCCGGGTCTGTCGAGGGCTCGGTGATCGCGGCAACGCTGGCCAGCCAGGTCCGCACGGCACACTCGTCGTGGCGACTAAGACCGGCGAGCGCGGTTCGCTCGACCGTGCGTACTCTGTCTGTGGCGGCCTTCAGGGTCTTGCGGCCCCGTGCGGTTGGTCGGACTAAGACGACCCTTTGGTTCTTCTGTCGGCGCGCGAGGAGCCCGGCTGTCTCGAGACCGAGAACGGCGACGTGCATCGTCTGCCTTGTGACTTGGGTGATGCGCGCAAGCTCGGAGGTCGAGAGCTCGGGTCTGGTCTCGAACACGCTGAGGATGACGTAGTCCTGGGCGGACAGCCCAAGGTCCTGCAGCGCGGCCTCGAGCGCCGCGCGGAACCGTTGGTGGGCGACTCGGAACAGGTAGCCCAGGTTCGCGGTTGGCTTTGGGCCAGTTGTCAGGGCGTTTGACATCTGAAGAACTATAGCGAATGTCAGTGTCTCTGACAACTCGGGGAACGCCGCTGCGATGCGCGCCCCTGGTGATGACCGTAATGGGATCAGGGCTGCCTGAGCGGTGTGCTCTTGCGAAGCGCTCGCGTTGGCCGAGAGCGATCTCGACGCAGCCCAATCAAAGGCGACGAAATCCTCGTGCGGGCACGCGAGGAGGGCGCGGCGGTGACAGTGATGGCGATGTCGGCGTTGCGAGCGTTTGTCGGGCTGCGCCGCGGGGCCCTGGCCGCCGCCGCAGCGGACGCGCAAGTGGCGATCGAGCTGGCTCTGAGTTGCTCGTCACCACGGTGTCCGACGGCAGTCGCAGCGGGCTCAAGCGTGGTGAGACGCCCTGAAGCACGCCCGAGACGTAGAGCAACTGAGCGCTCGGCGTGACCTCGGGTTGAAGCGAAGCCTGGTGCGATCGATCAGCCGGCGCAGAGCGTCTAGGCGGCGACAGTCGCTATTCGTCACCGAAAGGACCGTCGAAACCCACCTGGGACGAGCGCTTCGCAAGCTCGACGTCTCCTCGCGGCGCAAGCTCCCAGACGTCTAACCCGCGCGGCCGGCTGACGACGCCACGCGCATCCAGCACCCGCTGGCTGACCGAGCGCTCCGCGTGACCCGACGACGCCAGGCTCCTGTGCAACCGCATCAGGACCGGCTGGACGCGCGTCGCGGATTGGCGCGGCGATGGGATCGGCTGCGCTTGCGGGCTCCGGTCTGTCTGGGATGCGGCCCGTGCCCTGAAATCGCCTTTGCCAGGTTGCGCTTTGAAATCGCGTTGTCCAGGCCGTGCTCGAGCCCGAGTTCCGTGGCCAGTCGGCTCACGTCGTGGCGCTCGGCCCGTGCCACCAGCGTGATGCCGATTCCCGTGGCGCCCGCCCTGCCCGTGCGGCCGATGCGGTGAACGTACGTCTCCCCATCGGCAGGGGGATCGAAGTTGATCACGTGTGAGATTCCACTCACGTCGATCCCGCGGGCCGCAACATCGGTGGCGACAAGCGTGTCGACCGCTCCGGACTTGAACCGTGCGAGCGCCTGCTGACGCTGGTGCTGGGATTTGTTGCCGTGCATGGCGACGGCCTGAACGCCGTGAGCGTGAAGGCGCTTGACCAGTCGATCGGCGCCGTGCTTCGTCCGCACGAACACCAGCGTGAGCTCTCGGTCTCGGCGTAGTTCGCCGACGAGGGCTTCGACGCGGTGCTCGTGTGAGACCTGAAGGAAGCGGTGCTCGACGGCGATGTTCGCACGGCGCGCTGCCGGTCCGTGCTCGTGAATGGCCGGGTCACGTGTGTATTTCTTTGCCAGCCGGCCGGAGTCGCCGTCGAGCGTCGCGGAAAAGAACAGCGTCTGGCGCGCGGTCGGGCACAGCGCGACGATTCGGTCAACCGCCGGCCGGAATCCCATGTCGAGCATTCGGTCGGCTTCGTCGAGCACAAGCATGCTGATCTTGTGCAGCCTGAACGCGGATCGCGCCACCAAGTCCTCGAGGCGCCCCGGAGTCGCGACCAAGATATGCGATCGGGCGGCGTCTTTGGCCTGTTTGACCAGGCCGACGCCGCCGTACACGCACGTGACGCGGAGCGCCCGCGAATGTGCGATCGCGCGAATATCGTCCACGATCTGCGTCGCGAGCTCGCGCGTCGGCGCAAGCACCAGAGCCGACGGTCGAGGACCGTCAACTGTGATCCGCTCGACGAGCGGAATCCCGAAGGCGAGCGTCTTGCCCGAGCCCGTGGGTGATTTCACGAGTACATCGCGTCCGTCCAGAACATCTCTGATCACGTCGCGTTGGATCGCAAACGGCTCGATGAATCCCTGCTGGGAGAGAGCAACGCGGACGGCGTTCGAAACGCCGAGATCGGCAAACGACTGCGTAGACATCTAGAACTCCTTGCGGCGCTGCGGGCCGCGAACGATTCGGGAGGCTATGGCTGACCCGAACCGCTGAGTGCGGGACCCAAGCGAGCTGCCTCGCGGCCGACGGCGTCGACCGCTTCCATCAACGTAGCAGGTAGCGTGACAACGGCCCGGCCGCTACTCGTCGCGACTCAGCTCGCGCAAATGGCTGCTCAGGCACAACAACGCGCTCAGAAAGACGCTTGTCGGCGAAGCTGCAAGCTGCACTCGAGCTGGTGCGATCGAGGGTTGGAGCCCAATCCCTAGGTACCGCTTGGCGTGTAGCAGCACAGTCGGTCGCCGTGACAGTGCACCTCGGCCTCCAACAATGCGAGCTCAGTACTAAGTTTCGAACTCCAGTACCGAGTACGCGTTGCAGCCGAGGATCTCGCGAGCTCCATCGCGGCCAGCTGCGTCCGGCTGGCGCCATATAACGAACGGCTGATGCGGACCCATGTCGAAAATCGCCATCACGATGCTCCCATGCAACGGATCGGGCATGCCAACCTCAGTAACACAATCGACGCTGCCGCGGCGCGTCCACAGTTGCAAGATGCGACGTGCGCTCGGGCGACGGCCCATGTCGAGCTCAATCTGTCTGCGCATGTCTCCATACGCCGACTCGATGACGCGCCGGTCATTGCTCACTCCCGGAATGAAGAACGCAGTCACGACTACGGTCCGCGATTGCGAGTGTCTTTATTTAGCGCCGCCCTCATCACTGCGGGCTGGAGTTGTGCCTTCAGGTGGGCGATCAACCTTCCCTGCCGCTCAAACTCTGTGTGAACGGAGTCCTGCAGCCTCTCCACCAACTGCTCGACATGCGCTACCCGGCTCTCCAGCCCCGCGAATCGCATCGACGTCGGGCTGACGGGCAAAGCACCGGAAGCCTGTCGCGTTGCCGCAGCCGCCCGCGGGACATGCCGGATGCGGGCGATCAGATCGTCGAGCTCGCTCATACTTACCAGCGCCGGGATCGCTGAGGGCTACGGTCAGGCCGAGGGCGATACCTTCGACGCTCCGCCTCGGTCATCTGGCAGATCACAAGATCGCCACACTCGACCTATTGCGGACCAGCCCGAGTTTGGCCAGGCGCTTCTTCCCGGCTCGCTCTCGTGATGTCTTCACTCATCACCTCGTAGCAGCTCATCATTTAGGCAAAACACACCGGGTCGGCGGCGTGGAGATGGCGTTTGAGGCAGGCGGCCGTTTAGTACAGACCCCCAGGGTTCCGGAAAGCCGAGGCTGTCCATAGGTCTCCTTCCTTGGCCGGCGCGGTCACAAGGGATCAGGGAGAGATTCGCTGCGTCGGCGAGGAGAACCTCACGGGCGACAACGCCACCCGCAAGCGTCAGCCTAGCACTCCGATGCCGGCCCCTTGGCATCAATCATCCGGCCACTCCGATCGGTTATCCCGGCACTCCTAAGTGTCCTCGCCCCACCTCGCGGATCTCGAGTGAGAGCCGTCCGGCGCGGAGTAGAAGGTGGACCAGGCCATTTGACCGCTTCTGCGAAGCGACTTCGAGCAGAGCAATCGTCGGCCGAATAGTCCCGAACGGCGTGCAAATAAGTCCTACGCCTTCGACGTCGTCCGCTCGCACATTCCAACGATGGATCTAGACGAGGCGTACGCCGACGCTGACACGATCGCCAAGCACCAGGACACCCTGCAGACCCAGATGGCCGACTACGGCTACGAGATCATCAAGGCGCTGATCACGAACATCGAACCCGACCAGCGAGTCAAGGCGATGAACAACATCAACGCTGCGCGGCGGAACCAGGAGGCCGCGACCGCCCAAGGCGAGGGCGACAAGACGCTGCGGATCAAGAAGACGGAGGCCGAGTCGGCCTCTGTGCTCGCCGGCCTCGGTCGGATCCCTGATGGACCAGATCCAACAGGGGATGCTCACGGGCAACCTCGCCGCAGACGCGGCGAAGAGCGGCGGTAACGGCATCGGCAACTCGGGTCCGCCACCGGTCTCAGACACTGCCGCCCGCCCGGGGCTGAGCGGTCTTGTAGAGCGCCGCGGTAGAGGCTGCGATGATGACTAACAACTAGCGAGAGCGAGGGCATGCTCGCATTCCTCGCCGCCGACAGGCGCCTGTTGGACAAAGATCTGTTCAACCTGTCTGATGCTGAGCAGCACCGCGAGCCGGCCATCTCCACCCAAAAACATGACCGGCTTGTCGCGGCGGCATCGGTGCTAGCGGGTGTCACCTTGGTAGGCGGGACAGGGTTGCTGCTCTATGGCGGCTGGCAACTCTTGTTCAACGGCGGCGGCGTGGTCGCCGCCGTGCTCGCCGCGATCGGAAGCCTGCTCGTCAGTACACATTGGGGGTGGCTTCAGCGTCTCAACCAGCGTCCTCGACGACGCCTACACACTCGTCGAGCGGTCCTGCACCGGCCAGTCCTAACCGAACAGCAAACGTTTACGTTCATGCGTGAGCGAGCCGCTGAGAAGACCTACGATGCCGGCACCCAGCCGAAATCATCGCCGAGACTGTTGAGACCGTGCGCCGCCAAGCTCGGCTTGACACCGACCGTCTTCGCGACCTGTGGAGGCCGCGTTGAGCGCCTACGCAGCAAGCTTGTTTGACACTGAGGATGAGCAGCAACGACTGACCGCGCAACGCGCCGCCGCGACCGCATTATCCGAACACATAAACGCATCGCTGCTCGCACCCCCGCTCGTGGAATAGCTACGTGCCCGCGGCGATACGGTCTGCCTCGCTCTTGGCGAACTGGAGATTGGCTTGCGTCCGTCCGGCCTCGCGCTCTAACTCACGCATGCGTGACTGGCTGGTGGCGCGTCCGCCGTAGGCTCGGGCCTTGTAGAGGTCATAGCGCTGGCGCGCGTATTGCGCTTGAGCTCGAAGTTCGTCGAGCCGAGCTGCGCTGATAGGTGTGCGCGAGTGACTAGACACAGCGGCACAGGCACCGAGTACGCGCGCGACGTGGCGTCAAAGGCGTCCTCGACGAACACCGGCTCTTGGGCCCGGGACTCCCTAGGCCCAAGCTCGCTCCCTCCCGGGTACCGTCCTTCATGCCACAGGACCTGCGCTGGGATCGGGTGCTCCGTCGAGGATGTAGATCTCGGCGCCGAGATCAGGATCGATGTGGTTGGCGCTCATCATTGCGATGACCTTGCGTCCGGTGAGCTCGGCGACCTTGGCGCTGCTTTCCTCGCGCATTGCCGCTTGGTATTCCTGGCGGAGCGCAAGGACCCTGTCGCCGCGGCCCTTGGCCACGAGCGATTGCTCACCTTTGGTGAGCGTCTGTTCCAGGATGATGAGGACGACGTCGTCGCGGATCGTGGTGCGTGCCCGGGTAGGCCCCCGGCCCGTGTAATCGCGGAGACATCCGACGATCGCGTTGGCAGCGCCATCTGCAGGGAGCTGACGGCAGGGCGTTCTTGCTCGGGTTGACTGGTCATTTACCGACCGTTCTCGCCTTTCCGAGAGGGGTAGATCCGACGCCGGGAGACGGAAAGGCGGCAGGCCGCCGAAAGCGCAAGAAGCAGCCCGAGCGCGCACGGCAACTCGCAACGCTAACCACAGTGTCGCAGATCTGATCGCCCCGGGTTTGGGACTCCTCGGTGATCGTTGCTAAGCTGACCACCTCGGTGCTGCGGGCGGGGTCCCGGGGCACCGACGAAGCACGTAGGTAAGGCGGTCGAGGGCTTCGTTTGGAGCAACCGATCCCTCCGCGAAGGGACCAGTCGGAAACGGAGGGAAGTCACGGCCGTGAGCGTGCAAAGCGATGAGTTCTCAGAAGTCCTCGCCGGGGGCCTGCAAATCGCCCTAATCAAGCGGGGAAAGACGACGACCATCGCGCTTCAGGGTGAGTGGGATCTCGCCGAGCGCCCAGCCGTCGATCAGGCGATCCGCGCCGCCTTCGCCGACCGGCCCGAGCAGATCGTGCTCGACCTCAGCCGGCTGAGCTTTATCGACTCGACGGGTATTCATGGGACCGTTGCCCTCGCGCAACGGTCCGCGGCTCTGAACGTTCGGATGGCGATCGTTCGCGGCCCCCGGGGGGTGCAACGCGTCTTTGAGGTATGTCAGCTGACCGCGCGGCTGCCGTTCATCGACACACCCCGAAATTGAAGGAAAGGCGCCTGAGAGAAGGGCCCGTGTCCCCACGGGACCAGACGACCTTCTGGCCCTCCACGGGGTGAGCACGCTGACCGCGTGACGGCATGTTCAGTCGCGGTTCTCGCCGGCGCCGGTTCGGCGCTGGGGCCGCTCGAGCTCGAACCACACGTGGGCAGTACCCTCGCGAATGCCCCAGCGGCTGGATTCGGAGTCGACGAGCTTCAGGCCCCAGCCTCCGTTCTGGGGCAGTTTGCGTCCTCGGACTGCGCGTTCAAAACCGGTGCCTTCATCGATGATCTCCACCAGCAGTCGGCTGTCGTCGAGATCCGCGCGCATCGTGATCATCCCCTCCCCATGGACGACCGCGTTGGTCACCAGCTCGCTGGTGAGAAGCCTGGCGGTATCCAGCTCGGGGCCGACGAGTTCCGCGGCGAAGCGGCCGGCCAGGAGCTGTCGAGCGCGGCCGGGTGCGCCAGCGTCGGGGGAGAGCTGAACTTCGTATGGCACGAGAACCTCAGCAGCCCTCTCGACACACACTTCAGGAACGAACGAACGAGCTTCGCGAGACCGGCAGTCGGGGGGTCGTGCGCTCCAAGCGCGCAACTCCGAGACTGCTTTCCTCGACGGCACTGCCCCCGTTAGCGCACGCCCCGTCGGCGCTGACCCATTCGGTGGTCGCGTCGATGGCATGAGGAGACGGCTTGCGACCCACACCTCGTGGCGCCCGCAAAGAAGCTTGACCGCACCTACGAGCGCGGGCCGCCCGCGTGAGTAGCGCCCGCGTCACAGACGTGGGCACAATTGTTAGCAACAGACGCGGATGGGACGGCATGAAACCTTCTCCTCGTCGAAGCGCGAGGCTCTGGTCCACGATGCCAGCCACAAGGTGACCGGCGACGCATCCCAACCAAGTCAACACAGCCGCTGGACCGCCCAACAGACAGCCGAACCGCCGCGCACCCATGATAGCCGCCCGAGCGGCAAGGTCAACCGCCAAGAATTGGCCTACGAGGGTTGGCTGGTGCTACCTTGCTCTGGTATTGGGCTGGGTCGTGGCGGCGGCTCGTACGCTGCGACGCGAGCCACGTTCACCATCGATGGATGGCCTCGGGTCCGTGGAGGCCCGAGACAGACCTCGGAGGACCCCTGAAAACCAACTCGGAGCCAGACGCGTCCGCCTCAGAGCAGGCCTCAATCGGGCCCGCTCAGCCTCTGCGCGGTGGGCGCCTGCTCTCTGAAATCTCGACCAGCATCGTCAAGCTGATGCGCGAACACTATGGCCGCGGCCCGCTTAAAGCCAAGACCTACGCGCTCGACGACATCATCGTCTGCGTCCTCCGCGGCGCCGGGTTCACCGCCTTGGAGCAGACGATCATGGACAGCGGCGACGGCCAGCGTGTGGTTGCGATGCGCGAGAACTTCCAGCAACTGATGGCCGAGCGTTACAAGGTCATGATCGAGCAGCTCACCGGCCGCAAAGTGCAGGCATTCCTCTCTCAAGCCCACGTCGAGCCCGACCTCACCCTCGAGGTGTTCTTCATCGATCGACCCCTCGACGGCTTCGGGTCCGCCGAAGTCGGCCCAACCGGCAAACCACGCACGCAGGACACGTAGCCCGGCTCGACCACGGGCGCGAGCTTGCTTGCCGGACCTCGGCTACTCGTCCGAGGCGTCAGTATGTAATCTCGCTCCCGCTCCGCGCAGTCCGCCGCCCAGAGCGCGACTATCCGCCGGTCAGCTTGGCTCAGCGTCTGCGGAGAACCCACCGCCAGGTCCTCTCAAGTTTCGGCGCTCGGACCTCTACGCCGCCGGATCGGTAACCGGACGCCGACGGGTGTCTCGCGAAGTAGCGCGTCTCGGGTCGCGCCCCGGGGGGATCGGCATATGCCAACGTCTCACTTGGCGGCGACCGCCTCGACAGCGGCCATGATCACGGAGTGGGTGGGCGCCCAGGACTGCCAGACCGATCGTCCCCAGGCCTGAGCACGCGGGGGTCAGATCTCGAGTCGTGATTCCTCGAGATCTAGTTCGCGGAGGAGATCGCTCATCGCTTCGTTTGAGAGCTCCCCGTCGCTGCGCATCCGGAGGAGTTCTCGGCGCTGCGCGGCGAGCACCGATTGGAGCATCTGTTGCCAGGCGAGGGAGCGATCCTCGTAATCTTCGCCGTCCTCGAGCGTCCCGGCCCGGGCGGCGAGTCGGCGTTTGCGGTACTCGTAGATGGCCCGCAGCCGTTCGATGGAGTCGTCGCGCGTCCAGTCCTCGGCTGCGAGATCGTCGATCTGGTGCATCGCTGCTTGTGTCGCGCGTAGGCGCGCGCGAAGCTCTCGATCGGTGTCGCCGTCGTGATCACCGATTTCGAGGCGGCGGATGAGCGCGATTGCCAGAACCGGTTCCCTACCGTGTGGCCGTCGCGTCCACCTGCGGGCGCCCGCCAGGCGCTCAGAGCAACACTGACTGCTCGAAGTCCTGCGGGACGGCGTCCATGAGCACGATGTCGGTCGGTCGCCCCCGGCTGATCACCGCGCCGCGGCGGATGCCGATCCGGCGAAAGCCCGCTCGCTCGTACGCCGTCTGCCCGGCGACGTTCCAATCCAGTGTCTCGAGCAGCACGTTACGCAGCTGCAGGACGTGGAAGGCGAAGTCGAGCACGAGCCGGGTCGCCTCCGTACCCAGGCCCTGGCCGCGCCGCTCGCCGATCGCGATGCCGAACTCGGCGCGCCCGTGTGCGTGGACGATGTGAAACAGGCCCGCGGTACCGACCGGTACAGAATCAGCGCGGTCATAGATCGTGAACTCGACGCCTTCGGGCTCGCGCTTGGCGCCCCGCTCAATGTTGTCGTCCACCCACTTCTCCTGGCTCTCCGGGGTGGCGATACCGAGGTAGTCAAGGCCCCGTCGGACGTCTAGCTGATTCATCCAGCGCGCGTAGGCGGCGGCGAGGTCGCGCCGCAGGGGTCCCAACGCGACCTTCTCACCGACGACAATCAAGTCCGGCTCGCCGCTATCCATCAGCGCATTGTCGCTCGGCGGGCGGCGTCCGCTGCGCCGAGCTCAACCACGGCCGCCGCGACCTCGACGCGGGCCCATCACCCCGTCGCCATAGGAGGACCCGGAACGCGCTGCTCCTGAGGTCTCCAATGCGATCGTGCGGCGATCCATCGATGCGGCGCATTACGGGCGCCTCGGTCGGCGACAAAGCAATCGCCGCAGGACGCCGGCGCGAGCCCGGAAGCGATCGCGCGGCGCACAGCAGTCAGCGCCCCTCCGACATGAGCGTCAGACATGGCGACGAGGTGGTCACCAGCGTCGCGAAACCCGCAAGCATTGTGATGAGCCAGCGGTCACACGACTCTCTCACGCGGCGCACACAACCGCTGACGCGACAAGCTGGGCGCGAACGCAAAGCATCGTCTAGGAGATCGGGTTTCTCGCCGAGCCAACCGCCTCGATAAGAGCGCAGTTGGGCACCCTAACTTCTGTTACGCTGCGGCGCGCATGCCTGCCGGCAGCGTCTTCGCGTCCAAGCTCAACGAGCAGATCGCAAACGAGTTTGCGGCTCACCAACAGTACGTCGCATGCGCGGTGTACTACGAAAGCGAGACACTGCCACAGTTGGCCGGGTTCTTCTATCGCCAGGCGCTGGAGGAGCGCAGCCACGCGATGATGATGATCCAGTATCTGCTGGACACCAGCGCGGAGGTCACCACGCCCGGGATCAGCGCGCCGAGCACTACGTTCGCGGATGTCGTGGGGCCGGTGGCGCTCGCGCTTGCACAGGAGCGCGAGGTGTCGGAGCAGATCAACGCGCTGGCGGCGACCGCGCGCGACGAGCGCGACTTCGCTGCCGAGCAGTTCGTGCAGTGGTTTATCGCCGAGCAGATTGAGGAGGTCGCGACGATGAGCGACCTACTGGCCGTCGCTGAGCGTTCCCGCGACCGCGTGGCAGAGATCGAGGACTTTCTCGCCCGCGAGCATCCGGGCGAGGATGGACCGGACACGGCCGCGCCTCGGCAGGCCGGCGGCAAGTAGACGCGGGAGCGCACCGCGCTCAAGCGGCCCCGGGACGTGGCGGCCAGGACTGACGGCAGACCAGGTCGCCGACATCGTTTTCGCGATCGCCACGCCTGACACATTCAGGGCCCTCATCCACCGCCGCGGATGGGCCCGCCACACCGCCGAAGAACTCATCGTCCGCCTGCTCAAGCGGTCGTCGATAGCCTCGTCGATTGCCGCCAGCCAGATGTCTGGAGCACGTAGCCGGATACAGCCTGCAGGACGGACCATCCGGTGTCACGGCAGCCGGCCGCCATAGGGTGCCGCACACGCTCTCACGCGAAATCTTGGGGGGTGGGTATAGGGATGTCCCCCGTTGTGGTCCGGCGGGCGCGCGCGGATGATCAGAGGATGACGATTCTCGACATGCGCCGGAGCGCTTCGTTTCCGCTCGTGGTATCTGTGGCCGTGCTGCTGTTTGCCGGCCTCAGCGACGCTCAGGCCGTCACTGGGGTCGCGGTCACGTCCGCCGG
>CAVWOK010000019.1:0-123404 GCA_963756585.1 uncultured Solirubrobacterales bacterium
CCGATTCCAGCCACACGAGCTTCGAGGGCCAGTACGGGTTGCTCCATGACGACTACACCCCGAAACCGGGATTCGCCGTCTTCAGGGCGCTGGTGGCGAGGCTCAGCAGCGTACACTGAGCCTCAACCTTAGCTTGAGGAACCGAGCGCGGCGGCAACCTCGTCGATCGCTGACCGCTCAGCATCGCTGACGGCCGTTTGACCCTCTCTGTGCGCATTGGCGACCTTCTCGGCGAGTGTCAGGACGAAGCGCCGATAACCGGCGGCCTCGTCCGGCGTGGCCTTTTGCTCGAGTAGCTGCACCGCGTCTCGCAGATGCTGCAAGCCGTGCTCCTTGAGCTCCTCGGGCGAGCGGTAGCGGGTGTGGTCGATCTCGGGCTTGGCCGCGACGATCTCGTCCAGCAGCTGGCTTTGGCCATGCTCCTGACGCGCCTCCGCGTAGGCCTTGGCGATCGCGAAGGTCTCCCGGATCGTCCCGCCGCGCTGGGCTGTGACGACGATCATGCCTGCGCTTGGTGGGCCCTCGAGCACAAGCTTCCATTCCTGCTCTGCAAAGTCGGTCTTTCCGGTCATCCCTAGCTCCTCTGCGGTCGACGGCTTGACGCTGCGCCGACGGCAGCTCGCAACGGCCGCCGTGATCGCACGGAGCGGCCCAGGCCCTGCCTGATCGGCCCGATCAGCGTACCGGGGCGGCAAGCTCTAACGGCGAACTGCTGTCTGGCTGTAGGCTGAAGCGCACCGGACCGATGGCGTTCGACCTGGTCATCGACATCGAGAACACTCCGGGGTCGCTGGCGCAGGTCGCGGCCGCGATCAGCGACGCCGGCGTGAACATCGCCGCGGCCACCTGTATCGGGACGGGCGAGCGAGCCGAGCTTCACATCCTCGTCCCGCACGCGGAGGCCGCGAAGCATTCGTTGGCGATCTCCCATCTCGCGGTCACCCGCGAGCGTGAGGTCGTGGTCGTCGACGTGGAGGACCGCCCGGGCGTGCTCGCCGATCTGACCCGCAGGATCGCCCGTGCCGGAGTGGATCTCGATCTCGTCTACGTCGCGACCCGCAATCGCGTCGTGTTTGGAGCGCCGGACCTCGCCGGCTTGCGGGCTGCGCTCGACGACGCGCGCTGAGCGAGCTGCGCGGCACGCCTGGCCGCCGCGCAGGCGATCAAGCTGACGCGACCAGGCGGGGCCGCTGCCACGCTAGGCTGAGCCCCCGATGCCGACCAACCCGCAACCGATCACGCTGTTCGAGATCGCAAAACGGGCGGTTGAGATCAGCGACCCGGCGAACCGCGACCCACGTCTGGGGGACCTGCTGGAGCAGTTCGAGGACGCGGACGAACCCGTAACCGCGATTGACAATCTCGAGGAACGGGTGGCGATCGCGGTCGAAGGCGTGGATGTCGAGATCGACGATCCCGCCGTCTCGATGGCCGCAGCGACAATCCTGTACCTGGCCCGCCGGCGGGACGAGCTCGGCGACGAGCCCAGCAAGCTCCTCCGCCTCGCGGCACGCGCGGAGTGGAAGGGCGATCCTCCCGAGCCGGTGCTGGAGTGGCTCGCGGAGCGCGGTGTCACCGTCTGATCGGGTACTTCGCGCGAAGGATGCACCCCACGGCGGAAAGATTCAGGCAACGACTGCTCGCTCGCGGACTCGACATCGAAGTGCGGATGCTCAGTGACTCGGCCCGCACAGCCGCCGAGGCCGCCGCCGCAGTCGGGAGCGAGGTCGGCCAGATCGTCAAGTCGCTCGTCTTCATTCGCGATCAGATGCCTGTCATGGTGCTGTGCGCCGGTGACCGGCGGGTCGATTCAAAGCGGCTTGGCCTGGGTCCGGCAAGCGCCGACCAGGCCCGTGCGGCCACCGGATTCTCGATCGGCGGCATTCCTCCGCTCGGTCACGACAGGGACCTGGAGACGCTGGTCGACGTGTCACTGAGACGGTTCGCGACAGTCTGGTGCGCCGCCGGAACACCGCACGCGGTGTTCGAGGTGTCGACCGAAGCGCTGATCGGGGCGATCCCGAAGGCGACGGTCGTAGAGGTCGGCTGAATGCAGCGGCGGATGTCATTGCGCTCGGTCTCGGCACCCTGAGAGTTCGAGTGAGAGAGACTGAGAGTGCGCGCACTGGTCATCTCTGACACTCACTTCGGCGCGTGGACCGGCGAGGACATCCTCAGCCAGCCTGACACGCTCACACTGCTGGAACCGCATCTGGACGTGGATGAGGTGATCTTCCTCGGCGACATGTTCGACTTCTTGTTCGCCTCTTTGAGAGACGCCTTCCGCGCCGCCGACGGTCTGTTTGACCTGCTACGTGAGCGGATGCAAGGCAAGCGGTTCGTATTTTTGGCGGGCAATCACGATCATCACCTGATCAGGCGGGAAGAGGAGGCGCTGCTCGAGCTCGAGCTGGCGACCGGCCTTCCGTCGCACGAGCTCGAGGGCGAGCTGCGGCGTGCCGACTTCTTCCGCCGCTTTCTACAGCGACGCCTCGACGGGGTCGAGATCGATATCCGGTACCCGACCTACACGTTTTCAGGCGTGCTGTGCACACACGGGCACTACCTCGACTTTCACGCCCGCCGCGCAGGAACGGCGCCCGGAAAGCTGCTCGCCAGGGTGCTGTGGGCAATCGCCGTCGGCGGCAAGGAACACACGCCCACCGTCGACGACTACGAGGCGACGATCACGATGTTGACCGCGTTTCTGTACCTGATCGCCCAGCTGCCGAACGGCACTCACGCACAGAGCCGGGCTTTCGCGGGGTTCCACACGTTGGCCCACGCGATTCGGGTTGGTACGGCGCCGGTGAGGGCGGTCGAGCATGCGGCCGCCTGGATGGCGGAGCGCGCCAGCGCCTTCGACGGCCGCCTGCTCCACATGAGGCGCCACGCCGGGATCGAGGCGAGCTATCACGGGGCTCGCTCGCAGGAGGCCGAGCGCCGGCGGGTGACCGGCGCCCCCGGCGGGAGCGAGGTCGCCAACTACACCGTTGCCCGCATGATCCGTCCCAGGGATCCGGCCGGTCATGCGGTGGATGCGTTTGAGAAGGTGGTCGCGAACCTCGGTTGGGCACGCGACACGGACAAGATCGTGTTCGCCCACACACATCAGCCGCTCGACGGGGTGTCGACGCCGGAGGGCTCGGTTCGCTACTGGAACACCGGCTCGTGGATCTATGAGCCTGACCTCAGCTCCTACGATGCCTACGTCAGCTATCTGCGCCACGCCTGGCCCGGAACCGCCGTCCTGATCGACTCAGACGAACCGCAGCCGCGGCTACTGCGACTGCGCGAGCACCTCAATCCTCTCCACCATCAGCGGCCAGCACCCCGCAGTGACTCCGGGGATCGGTCTGCAGCCGCCGGGGACAGCGACCACCGTCCCTGTTGACGGACCATGCGGCATCACAGAGAATCGAGTGCGAGATCTTTGTCGAAGTGGAGGAGGGGCAGTGTCCTGGAAACTTGAAGGCTCCTATTTCGAGACATGCTCGTGTGAGGCCGTGTGCCCGTGCACGGCCTCGTTCTCATACGGCGCCACCTATGACCGCTGCAAGGTCACACTGGTGTTCAAGGTCAAGGAGGGCGAAGTCGAGGGCACCGACGTAAGCGGGCTGGCCGTCGCCGCGGTCGCCGACACGCCGAAGGTGATGAGCGAAGGCCAGTGGCGACTGGGTGTGTTCATCGACTCCGCCGCGTCCGACGAACAGGCGGAGAAGCTCGGCGGCGTGTTTTCGGGAGCGCTCGGCGGACCAATGGAGGCGCTGGGGCCGCTGATCGGCGAGAACCTGGGGGTCCAGCGCGCCCCGATCGACGTGCACGAGGAAGGAGTGCGCCACTCGGTGCGCATCGGCGATGCCGTCGACTTCGAGATCGAGGACATCGTGCCGTTCGGGTCGTCGAACGGCGAGCCGGTGCGGCTCGTGGGAGTCTTCCACCCCGCCGGCTCGGAGCTGAACGTAGCGCATGCGATCCGCTCGAAGATCGATGCGTTCGGGATCCAATACGACGGCAACGCGGCCTTCTCGCGGTCGCCGTTCTCCTGGGCGGCATGACCGCGATCGGATCAGCAGCGCTGCCCGAGGGCGGCTCAGAGCGGCGCGAGCTGGCGGCGGCGCTTCGCGCGGTGCGGGCGCGTCTCGGACTCGTGCTCTTGCTGTTCGCACTGGCAGCTCTCGCCTGGTGGTCGACCGCCGACCGGATGGCGGGGATGGACGCCGGCCCGGGCACCGGCCTCGGTTCGCTGGGCTGGTTCTTGGGTGTGTGGGTGGTGATGATGGCGGCGATGATGTTCCCGTCGCTGTCGCCTACGGTTGCCCTGTACACGACCATGACCCGCCGCCACGGGTTGAGCCGGCCGGCGCTGTTCACGGCCGGATATCTGGTCGTCTGGGGCGCGGCGGGTCTTGCCGCGTACGGCCTCTATGAGCTCGGCAAAGCGCTGTTCGGAGGCGCTCTGAGCTGGAACGACGCGGGCCGGTGGTTTGCCGGCGCCGTCCTCGCGCTTGCCGCGCTGTATGAGCTGACGCCGCTCAAGGACGCCTGCCTGTCGAAATGCCGTAGTCCGATCGGCTTCTTGCTGAGCAGCTGGCGCGATGGCCGCGCGGGAGCTCTGGTGATGGGCTCGCACCACGCCGCCTGGTGTCTGGGGTGCTGCTGGGCGCTGATGGCCGCTCTGTTCGCGCTCGGCGTCATGAGCCTGGTGTGGATGGCATTCGTCGCGGCGTTGATCGCGCTGGAGAAGACGCTGCCGTGGCGCAGAGCTGTCACCTGGGGCACGGCTGCGATCCTGCTCGTGCTCGCTGTCGCGGTCGTCGCCGTGCCCGATTCGGTGCCCGGGCTGGTGGTCCCGGGGTCAAACAGCGCGATGGGCGCGATGGGCGCGATGCACTAGGCAGGCCTTCAGGTCTCGCATTCAGGTTTCGATCGGCTCGAGCAAGCGGTGCCCGGCGCGCAGGGCACGGCTGACGGGATCGTCGCGCATGGCCCCGCGGCCGCGACGCGGCTTTGTGAGCACGTCCCCGGGGCCGGGCGTGAGCTGGCAGCGGGGGCAGCTTCCGCTCTGGTCGAGGACCGTCCCGCAGCGGGCGTGCTCGAACACCCGGCTGCCGCGCTGGCGGTGATTGCCGCCCCACACGAGCAGCGCGTGCAGCGCGGGCCACAGCTCGCGGCCGGCCCTGGTCAGCTCGTAGACGTGCCGGCCGGCGTGCCGCGGGTCTACACGGCGCTCGAGGATCCCGTCCTCCACGAGCCCGTCGAGCCGGTCTGAGAGCACCGCCCGCGGAATGTCGAGGTGTGCCTGGAAGTCGTTGAAGCGCCGCACGCCGTAGAACGCGTCACGGATGATCAGCAACGTCCATCGCTCGCCCACTACTTCAAGCGCCCGCGCGAGCGCACAGTCCTGGCGTTCGTACTCCTTGCCCAGCATGGGACAACACTATAGCGTGGTGGAGTTCGATCATTGAACTCGCGTCTGCTAGCCTTGCTGCTCCGGTCAGGTCTGTTGATTGAACTGAGCGAAGGGAGCAGCGGCGATGACAGCGAGCGCCAGAGCGACAACCGAAGAAAGCCGACGCCGCTGGCTAGCGGCTACGTGGCTGCCGATCGCAGCGGTGCTGACCGCAACCGCGTGGGGCTCAAACCAGTTCACACCGATGCTGCTCGTCTACCACCAGACGCTCGGTCTGGGGACGGGCACGCTCGAGGCTCTGTTCGGCGTCTACGCGCTGGGCCTGATTCCCGGACTGTTGATCGGTGGGCCGCTGTCCGACGCCCTCGGGCGCCGCAGGGTGGTGATCCCCGCCGCCGTGCTCTCGCTGGCTGCGAGTGTCGCGCTGGTCGCCGCGGGACGCGGTCCCGCGCTGCTGTTCGTAGGGCGCCTGCTGGCGGGGGTCAGCGCCGGCGCGGTGTTCGGCAGCGGCACGGCCTGGCTGCGCGAGATCTTGCTGCGCGAGACCTTGCCGCGTGGAGCTTCTCCGGCCCGCGACCATGCCGCGGCCACCCGGGCGGTCGTTGCCATGACCGCCGGCTTCGCCCTGGGGCCCCTGGTGGCGGGGGTGCTCGCGCAGTGGGCGCCAGATCCCGGGGTGGTCCCGTACCTGCCTCACATCGCACTGATGATCGTCGTGCTCGCGTTATTGAGCGAGGCTCCCGAGACGGTGGCGATCGGGCAGCGCCGGCGTGTCAGCCTGGCGCTGCCGGGCGTCGGCAATGCGCGCTTTCGCCGGGTCGTGACGCCGATGGCGCCCTGGGTGTTTGCTGCGCCCGCGGTGGCGTTCGCACTGCTCCCGAGCATCGTCGGCGCGCAACGCGCCACTGACGGGATCGGGCTGGTGGCCGCGATCACAGCGCTGTGCGCGCTGGCGGGAGTGCTGGTCCAGCCGCTCGCACGCCGCCTGGACGTACGGGCGGGCGGTAACCGCGCCGCTACGACCGGACTGCTGGTACTGGTCGTGGGGCTGGTGCTTGGCGCCGAAGCGGCGCACGCCCACCAGTCATGGCTGCTGGTGCCGTGCGCGATCGTGCTCGGCGCCGCCTATGGCCTGTGTCTGGTCGCCGGCCTGGTGGAGATCCAGCGTATGGCCGGCCCGGACGGGCTCGCCGGGCTGACCGCGGCCTACTACACCCTGACCTACCTCGGCTTCGCCGTCCCGTATGTGCTGACGCTGGGCTCGCATCTGGCCGGCTACCCGCTGCTGCTGGCGATCACCGCGGCGCTGGCGCTGGGCACGGCTTTGCGGGTCAGACTCACAGCCGCGCAGGCGCCGGCGTGAGGAAGAGCACTAGGCTTCGGCGGCCGTGACACGTGACGTGTCCACCGATCTCGCCGTGCTCGAGCGCCTCGTGCAGCCGGCCGGCAAGGACATCGTGGACATCGGTTGCGGCGGCGGGGCGCTGGTGCGCCAGCTCGCCGGCCTCGGCGCCCGCGTGGTGGGCGTCGAGATCTCCGAGCAGCAGCTCGCCGGCGCCGTGGAGCAAGACGGCGGAACCGGCGCCGAGTATCTCGTCGGCCGCGCGCAGGAGCTGCCGCTCGCCGACGGCGCGGTGGACGCGGCCGTGTTCATGCGGACGCTTCACCACGTGCCACCCCGCGACCTGACGCAAGCACTCCGCGAAGCGGCCCGCGTACTGCGTCCCGGAGGCGTCGTTTACGTGGCCGAACCGCTCGCCGAGGGCGACTACTTTCAGCTGACGAGCCTGGTCGAGAACGAGCTCGAGGTGCGTGAGGCGGCTCAGCGGGCGCTGCAGGATGCCGGGCTCGCGGGGCTGGAGCGACTGACCACGGTCGAGTACGACGTCAGGATCCGAATCGCTGACCTGGCCGCGCTGCGCGCACGGTCGGTCAGCGCCGACCCCAGGCGAGGGCCCGTGTTCGACGCGCGCGAGGCCGAGCTCGCGCAAGCCCTCTCCGTGCTCGGCGAGCCATGCGGTTCCGGAGGAGAGCGCTGTTTCCTTCAGCCGATGCGCGCCGACCTGCTCCGCAGCGCAGGGGGTGGGGATGCGAGTGGACTGCTAAAACACCAGCGCTCTGTGTCGCGTCCATGACGGCTCCGTTCTGAGGTTGGATTTTGGGTCAGACAGACCCCCGGATCCGATCGGCGGCACGACGCTGAACCGCGTCCCGAACCGCCACCGCACGGGATGTCGACGCTCTTTTGACCAAGGAGCGACGAGTTGAGCCTGCGGTCGGCACACCGTCGCCGGGCACCCGGATGAGTGCGACTACGGCTGCCGCGAGCAGCAGTGCGGCGCTGAGCAGAAACGCCGTGCGGTACCCGTGAGCGAGCGCGTGCAGTCCCTGACCGGCGCCGTGGCTGGTCTGGCTGGCGACGGTCGCCAGCACAGCCAGGGCGAGGCTGCCGCCAGCCTGTCGGCTGGTGTTGAGCAGCCCGCTGACCATGCCAGCCTCGCGGGGCGCGACACCGGATGTGCCCAGTGACAGCGTCGGCGCGATACAGGCCCCGAGGCCCATCGATGCGGGGATCGAGGCGAGCAGGAAGGTGGTGTAGCCGGCTCCGACGTCCAGGCGCGTGAAGCCGAGCATGCCGACGGCGGCGACGGTCAACCCGACTGTCAAGACGATGCGAGGGCCGAAGCGCTCCACCAGGCGCGAGCTGGCCATGGTCGCCGCCGCCATGCCAGCGCAGAACGGCAGGAAGGCCGCGCCCGTCGCCACCGGGTCGTAGCGCAGCACGTTCTGTAGGAACAGCGACAGAAAGTAGAAGCCGGCGACGGCCGTCGCGCCGATGAACGCGATGATGACTGCCGCCACCCACACCGAGCGGGTCCGCAGCACCGACAGGCGGATCAACGGGGAGTCGGCGCGCAGCTCCCGGCCGACAAAACCCACCCCGGCCAGGACCGCGCCACCCAGGGCCGAAACGGTCACCGCGTTGCCCCAGCCGTGCTCTCCGGCGTGCACGCAGCCGTAGGCGAGCAGCGTCATCGCCGCCGTCGCCAGCAGCGCGCCGACGACGTCGAGGCGCACGGGCTCCCGGGCGCGCCGGTCGCGGACCGCGGCGACGGCGAACGCGGCCGCTGCGAGCACGAACGGGACGTTGACGAACAGCACCCAGCGCCAGTCGAGATACTGGGTCAGCAGGCCGCTGAGCAGCACCCCCAGCGCGCCTCCGCCCGTCGCGACCATGCCCCAGGTGGCGATCGCACGCCGCCGTCCCGGGCCCTCGGGGAAGGTGACCATGATCACCGTCAGCGTCACCGGGGACAGCACGGCCGCCGCCACACCCTGGACGGCCCGGGCGGCGATCAGCTGTCCAGGACTTTGAGCAAGCCCGCCGAGCAGCGAGGCGATGCCGAACAGGCCCAGCGCACCGAGCATCGTGCGCCGATTCCCGAGCACGTCGGCGACCCGGCCGCCCAGCAGCAGCAGGCCGCCGAAGGCGAGGGTGTAGGCGCTCACCACCCAGGACAGCGAGCTCGGCGTAAAGCCGAGCGCGCGGTCGATATGAGGCAGTGCGACGTTCACAACGCTGATGTCCAGCACCACCATCAGCTGGCAGAGACACGCCGCGGCCAGCACCAGCCCGGTCCGCCGCGACGAGGGGCTCGGCGAGACCGGGTCGTTCCGGACGGGTTGGGTGACGCGCCGCAGGGACCGCCGTCCCCTGTCTTCTCGAATCAGTCTCGTGATCGCTTGCATTAGATAGCACCCTTACTGAAGAATAGTATTGTTATTTATGATAGGAGCGTTATCCTAACATGCTATGACTGAAGGTCAAGCCCCCAGCCGCCCGCGCCGCGGCGAGCGCCGCCTGATCACCCGCGCCCACCTGCTAGATGCCGCCGAACGGGTCTTCGCCCGCGACGGCCTGAGCGGCGCCTCGGTCGACACGATCGCGCTCGAGGCCGGCTACTCCACCGGCGCGATCTACTCCAACTTCAAGGGAAAGGAAGACCTGTTCCTCGCGCTCATCGAGGAGCGCATCGACCCACGGCTCGAGAAGGTCTACGAGGCGCTGGAAGCCGAGCTCGCGGCAGGCACGCCGCCGCTGCAGGCCGCCCGCCGCTTCGTGTCCATGCTCCGGCACGAACGCGACGCGATGCTGTTGCTGATCGACTTCTGGAACCACGCGGTCCGCGATCCCCGGGCTGCCGAGCGGTTCGCCGAGCGCCACGCCCGCCTCAGAGCCATCGTCGCGCGCCTGCTTGCCAGTGCCGCCCAAGACAGCCAGGCCAAAATCGGGCTCGCCCCCGAACACCTCGCCACCACCCTGATCGCGCTCGGCAACGGCTTCGCGATCGAGCTCCTCGCCGATCCCGAGCAACGTTCCCGACGATCTCTTCGGCCACGCCATCGACGCCCTCATCCGAGGCTCTCGCGCCTCTTCATGACATCCCCGGTGGACGGCGACAAGGGGTGACGGTCGATCCGGCATAGTGGCACGCGATGGCTCGCGTGCTCACGCCCCAGGCGGAAGACTTCCCCCGCTGGTACCAGGATGTGGTGGCCAAGGCGCAGCTGGCCGAGAACGGCCCCGTCCGCGGCACGATCGTCATTCGCCCGTGGGCGTACGGGATCTGGGAGCTGCTGCAGCGCGGGCTGGATGACCGCATCAAGGCCAGCGGGGCGCGCAACGCCTACTTCCCGCTGCTGATCCCGGAGAGCTATCTACGGCGGGAAGCGGAGCACGTCGAGGGCTTCAGTCCCGAGCTGGCGGTCGTGACCGTCGCCGGTGGCAAGGAGCTGGCCGAGCCGGCGGTCGTGCGTCCGACGTCGGAGACGATCATCAATGCGTCGCTGGCACGCTGGATTTCGAGCTACCGGGACCTGCCGTTGAAGGTCAACCAGTGGGCCAACGTGGTGCGCTGGGAGCTGCGGCCGCGCCTGTTCCTGCGCACCTCGGAGTTCCTTTGGCAGGAGGGCCACACCGCTCACGTATCGCCTGGGGAGGCGCACGCATACGCTCTGGAGATCCTCGAGCACGCCTACGCGGCAACGATCGAGCGCGATCTCGCGATCCCCGTTTGGCGGGGCCGGAAGACCGAGCGGGAGAAGTTCGCGGGCGCGATCATCTCGTGGTCCTGCGAGGCCCTGATGCGCGACGGCAAGGCGCTGCAGATGGGGACCTCGCACGAGCTCGGGCAGAACTTCGCGCACGCTTTCGACATCGCCTACGCCGATGAGCAGGGGATGCTCCAGCGGCCGTGGCAGACATCGTGGGGCGCGTCGACCCGGCTCCTGGGCGCGATGATCATGGTCCACGGCGACGATGCGGGGCTGCGGGTGCCTCCGCGCGTCGCGCCCACGCAGGTCGTCGTGCTCGTGGCGCGGGCCGGCGAGGGGGTGACCGAACGAGCAGCCGACCTGGTGCAGGATCTCACGGCGGAGGGAGTCCGCGTGGAGCTCGACGCCCATACGGACGTGTCGGTCGGGCGGCGGATTGTCGATTGGGAGCTGCGCGGCGTCCCGGTTCGCGTCGAGCTCGGGCCGCACGACATCGCGTCGGGCCGAGTGCCAGTCGCCCTCCGCGCGCGCGGCGAAAAGGTCGCGTACCGGCTCGACGAGCTCGCGCTCGCCATGCCCGCGATCCTCGATGCCGAGCAGGCCGAGCTGGTGCGCCAGGCAAGAGAGTTCCGCGATCGGCTCACACGAACGGTACGGACGATCGAGGAAGCACGCGAACAGGCGCACGAGGGCGCCGCGCGCCTGCCTTGGGCCGCGGTAGGTCCTGCGGGCGAGCAGCGCCTGCTCGAGAATGGGGTTTCGGTCCGCTGCCTGGTCGGTCCGGATGGCGCGCCGGTCCGCGATCCGGACGCCGACGGCGTCGACGCGATCGTCGCGCGCGCCTACTGACGCTCAGCGCGCAGGCGCTCGACAGCTTCGCGCATCTCCTTCGATGGTGGTCGCGTCGGGATTGAGCCGAAGGACAGCTTGGCTGGCGATCCAACCCAGCTACCGAGCCGGCCTGGGAGGCGCTTCCCAGTGATCAGCCACCAGACGTAGGCACCCACGACCACAGGAGCGAACACGAATCCGCCCAGGAGCGTTACGCCGGCGACCTTGGCTTCGTCAGAGATGCGAGGAGTCCGCTCAAGCTCGGTCAGGACGACGGTCCACAGGTAACCAACGAGCAGGCGCTTGATCGACATCTGGTGCGAAAGACGCAAGACCACTAAGACGCGCATTGTCACGGTTTTGCTCACAACCGTAGCTGTACATGGGCGGGGGTCGTCGATCTGCGGCATGGACGCCGGTCTACGGCGCCGGCGCGATGTTCTGGTTGAGCCGGAACACGTTGTCGGGGTCGTAAGTGACCTTCGTCGCGGCCAGCCGCTCCCACGTCGCGCCGGGGTAGGCCGCGCGCACGCGCTCCTCGCCCTCGTCGGCGAGTAAGCCCGCGTAGGCGCCGGGGTCGCCGTCGTCGAGCTCGGCCGAGAGCCCGCGGACCCACGTGGCGTGCTGTGAGCGCTCGGAGGTGGACGGATCGTAGATCGCTGCGACGTTGATCATCATCCGGCTCTGGCGGTGCGCGAAGGCCGTGGCGTCCGCGGACACGCGAGCCATCGCGCCGCCGAGCACGCGCAGCTCGCAGGCGGCCATCGTCGCCGACGACTCGCCGATCCGCTCGAGGATCGTCTCCGCCTGCCGCGTGCCGACACTGCCCGCGAGCATTGTGCGCGACACCGCGGCGAGGCGGTAGCGCTGCTCGTCGGGGTACATCTCGGAGTACCTCATCGGCCGCAGGAGGTCGACGACCGGCTCGGCCAACGCGCGGAAGGGCACGACGGCGCGCTGGCCCGCCTCGACGTCGCCCGTGTAGACCATCTTGGCCATCACCACGAGACTGCCGTGCAGCTCCTCGGGCACGAAGGGCAGCGGCGGCGCGGGCATCACGTTGGCGATCGTGCTCAGCTCGTCCGGGGCGGCGTCGGCGTGTGCGACGAAGGCGGCGACCACCTCGGGGGTCGCAGGGAGGCAGAGCAGGCCGCCGAGGACCGTGTCGACCGGGTCGAGCCGGTACTTCAAGCGCGTGACGACGCCGAAGTTGCCGCCGCCGCCGCGCAGCGCCCAGAACAGCTCCGGCTCGGTCTGCGCGTCGACGCGGCGCAGCCGGCCATCGGCGGTGACGATCTCCGCCGCAAGCAGGTTGTCGATGGTCATGCCGTGCTTGCGCACGAGGAAGCCGATGCCGCCGGCGAGCGTGATGCCGCCGATCCCGACAGAGCCCGTGTCGCCGAAGCCCGTGGCGAGCCCGTACCCGCCTGCCGCGGCGGTGAACGCGCCTGCGGTAAGGCCCGCGCCTGCCCACGCCGTGCGCCCGGCGGCGTCCAGCTCGAACGAGCGGAGCGCCGAGAGGTCGATCACGGTGCCACCGTCACAGACGCCGTGGCCCGCAGGGCTGTGGCCGCCGCTGCGGACGGCGAGGTCGGCCCCGGTCTCGCGGGTGTGGGCAATGACGGCGGCGATGTCGTCGGGGCCTGCGACGCGGGCGACGAGAGCGGGGTGGTGGTCGATGTGCGCGGCGAAGACCATCCGCGCGTCGTCGTAGGCGAGGTCCTCCGGGAGGACGACCTGGCCCTGTAGGTCGAGGGGCAGCTGGGAAGTGGAGAGCATCGTCGGAGATTTCCCGTCTTGTGCGGTGTACAAGACAGACTGTAGCGAATACTTGTGCGCTGCACAAGACCGAGCTACGCTATTCACCATGAGCAAGCCGGCCGCGACCTCTCACCGCGGCGTGACGCGAAAAGCTCGTCGCCGACGCGGCCGCCGACCTGGTGGCAGCCGACGGGCTGGAAGCGCTGAGCGTCCGGCAGGTGGCCAACCGCCTCGGCGTCTGGCCGACCACGGTGATGCATCACGCCGGTGGCCGGCGCGACGATCTCCTCGAGTTGCTGATCGAGCACCTGGCGGCTGGCATCTGCACCGAACTGCACGGCAGCTGGCGGGAACGGCTGGCCGAGCTCGCACGCGAGATCCGTCGCGTCGCCCTGGCCTATCGCGGCTTGGCCGACGTCCTGCTGCGCTCCGGGGCCACCGGACCGCAGGCGCTACGCCTCGCAGATGCGATCCTTGACGCTCTCCAGGACGCCGGTCTCGACCAAGACGTCGCGCAAGACGCCTACGACCTCTTCCTCACCTACGTGCTCGGCAGCGCCGGCCGCCAGACGACGGCTACCGCCCCTGCGCGCTGGCAGGCGTTCCGAGACGGCGCTTGACCAAGCCGAGCCCGGCGCCTATCCCGCCCTCCGGCGCGCCGCTCGGGGCGGCACGACTCGTGGCGACGACGCGCGCTTCGCCGGCGGCCTCGACCTCGTCCTCGATGCCATCGCAGGTCGAGCCTCACGCTAACCAACGGCACCCCGAAGGTGCGTATGACCACTCTTGTCGGCAGTCTCACGGCGGTGGGATCCTTTCGGGTGTGTTTGAGCGCTTCACAGAGCGGGCCCGCCAGGTCGTCGTCGCTAGCCCAGGAGAGGCGCGCGACGCTTCAAGCACAACTACATCGGCACCGAGCACCTGCTGCTCGGGCTGCTGCTGGAAGAGGAGGGCCTGGCCGCCGCGCTGCTCGAATCGCTGGATATCACGGTCGAACGCGTCCGCGGAGAGGTCGAGCGGATCATCGGCACCGGCGAGGAAGTCACCGAAGGCCAGGTTCCATTCACCCCGCGGGCCAAGAAGGTGCTCGAGCTCGCGAATCGCGAGGCAAAAGTCTGGGCCACAACTACATCGGCACCGAGCACATCCTGCTCGGCCTCGCTCGCGAGAACGAGGGGGTCGCCGCCCGAATCCTGGTCGACTTCGATGTCGACTCGCACGGTTCGCAACGAGGTAATCAGGATGCTGTCGGACCCCGGCGCCAGCGCCCGACAGCGGAGAGCGCTGTCGCCCGACGAGGGGCGGGGACCGTCACCGCAGCGGATCGCCCCCGGATGGCTCGACGGGCTTGGGCTGATGCTCAACCAGCTGGCCGAAGAGATCCGCCGCGAGCTCGACCGCGAGCCCGACGCCGGCGATCTGCTGCTCGCGCTGGCAGTCAGCCCAGAAACGCTTCCTGCCCAAGCGCTCCAGCAGCTCGAGATCGACATCGACGAGCTGTGGGGACAGATCGAGCACCTGCGCCACCAGGCCCACCAGGCGCAGGAACAGCTCACCAAACAGATCGAACAGACCCGGCTTGAGAAGGAGCGCGCGATCGAAGCAAAAGAGTTTCAGTCCGCCGCCCGCCTGCGCGACCAGGAGCGCGAACTGACCCAGCAACAACGCGCGCAGACGATCGTCTCCGCCCAAGCGCTGCAGGCCGCCCGCCGGCGCCTCGGCCTCCCCACGCCACCCCAGCCACCAACCGGGGGCTGACACCAACGCTTCTCAGGTCGCGCTAGGCCGGGGCCGCGGCGAGCAGCTCGCTCAGATCGGCGAGCTCGTCGTCGCTCGGGATCCATCGCGCCGCGGCGACGTTAGCCGACACCTGCTCGGGCTTGGTGGCGCCCGCGATCACCGAGGAGACAACGCCACGGGACAGCAAGGCGCCGATCGCCACGTCGGTCAGCGTAAGGCCACGTTCGTCCGCGTAGTCCCGGAGCGAATCGACCAAGTCGAACTGCGCGCGGGTAGCGATCTCGCTACGGCCGGATAGCCGCGCGCCGGCCGGTCCGGGCTCGCCGCGCCGGTACTTGCCGGTCAGCAGTCCGGACGCAAGCGGAAAGAACGGGACGAAGCCGAGGCCCAGCCGTTCGCACGCGGGGAGAACTTCGTCCTCGGGATCGCGGACGAGCAGGCTGTACTGGTTCTGGACGGCGGAAAAGCGGGTGAGCCCGTGCTCGCGCGCGACGGCGTCGGCCTCCTCGAGCTGTTCGGCGCTGAAGTTCGAAGCGCCGATCGCGCGCACCTTGCCGGCTGTGACGAGCTCATGGAGCGTCTCGAGCGTCTCCGCGATCGGGGTGACTCCGTCAGGCTCGTGGTACCAGTAGAAGTCGATCACGTCGGTCGCCAGGCGCCGTAAGGAGGCGTCAAATGCCTGGCGGATGTACTCGCGTGAGCCGCGCGGGCCCTTGCCGTCACCCATGTCCATGCCGAACTTAGTCGCCACGATCACCCGCTCACGGCGTCCCCGAAGGACTTCGCCGACGAACTTCTCGCTGTCTCCCCGCCCGTAGATGTCGGCGGTGTCCAGGAAATTGACCCCCTCGGCGAGCGCGGCATCGACTACCGCCCGGGTGCCGGCCAGGTCGACCCGGCGCCCGAAGTTGTTACAGCCGAGACCGACCACCGACACACGTAGCCCCGAGTCGCCCAGGGGACGGGTGGGGAGCTCGGCCATGGCAGCCCGATATAGCAGAGTGAAACCCGACCAGCGTGATCGCTGTCTTCTTGCGACCGCGCCTGCGGGCAGACCTATGGCAGGCGCGACCGACCTACCGTGCACCAGTGGGCCATCGTCGACGTAAATCTGGATGTCGAGCGGCCCGTGGCGCAGCTGCCGTCGGCGCACGCCGACGAGGGCTGAGCCGGTGACCATTGCGTGACTTGCGCTGCCGGCATGCTGATCATCTACCTGCACCCAGGCTCGACAGCGGACCGAGCAGCGCATACGGGCGACCAGCACCAGCCCGTCCCTGAGGATCGCGTTGCGCAGGAACGAGATTTTTGGAGCTGGAGGGCCGGCAACGGGTCCGAGGGGAGCTGAGTGAACGGCGGTGGCGCCGAGTTTGACCGGCGGGACGGCTGCGGGAGTGGCGAATCCGGGGAAGGAGAACGCCGTGTCGTACGCAAAGCGCTGGTCGATCGCGAACAGATACCAGCCCGTGAACCAGTCACCCACGACCGGCGGCCGTTTGCTGAACCCAAAGGCTGCGGGAGCGCTCAGGTTTATGCAACGGCTCGCGTTCGGCATGCGGCACGCCTCGACGCTGAGGTAATCGAAGTCCGGTCCCCGCCCACCCGAGTCAAGACCGTCATGGGCCTTGAATTTCGGTTCGGTTTGCCAGCCGCCGGTCCAGCGTGGCGATAGCCTGCGCTAAAGACACGCGCGCCCGACCGGCGCTCGGCACCCGCGGGCATGGGATCACTTACGTTCACGACCACCCTGGTCACGAGAGGACCCGGAGTCGCGGTGCTGCTCGACGACGACCAGGTCGCGGCGGTGGGGGAGGGCGCAAAGCGCTTCCCGGTCGCGGCGACGATCAACGGGTACACCTGGCGCAGCACCGTTGTACGCATGCGAGGGGAGTTCATGCTCGGGCTCAGCAAGGAGGTGCGGGGCAACGCCCGGGTCGATGCGGGAGACCAGGTGCAGGTCGAGCTGGAGCTCGATCTCGCCCAGCGCACCGTCGAGGTCCCGCGCGCGCTGGCCGATGCGCTTGCCCGCGATCCGGAGGCGAGCGCCGCCTACGAGCGGCTGGCGTACACCCACCGCAAGGAGTTCGCCCGCTGGATCGAGGAGGCCAAGCGGGAGGAGACTCGAGAGCGGCGGATCGCCAAAGCGCTCGAAATGCTCCGGGCCGGCGAAACTCGCAGCTGACGCGCGAGAGTCCGGACGGGCCCGGGGTTGGTTGGCCCTCGGCCGGCGCCTCAAGCCCCCGTATCAGCCACCATCTTAGAAAGGATCTGCCCGCGCCACCCATGCAGCTCGAAGCGCCCGTCGCGAGCGAATCCCTGCCGCTCGTAGAACTTGACCAGGCCCGGCGCGTCGGCCCAGCAATCGACTCGCAGCATCTGCGCCCCGCGGTTACCGGCGAGCCGCTCCGCAAGGGCAAGCAGCCGGGCTCCGATGGCGTTGCCGGCCAGCCGGCGTGCGCTCAGCAACAGCGTGACGTACAGCTCCGGGGCCGCATTGGCGGGCACATACGGGGGCGAGGCGCCCGTGCCCAGTGCGCCCACGACTGCGCCCTGGTACTCGGCGAGCCGGATTTCGTTCTCGTTGAGCATCCGCTGGACGCGCTCTCGCATCTCGGGTCTCGCGCTGAACGGGAGCTCGCCCCACTGACCGACGAGACCGCGCTCGACGAGCCACTCGATGGCCTCGTCGAACAGCGCCAGCACCGCGGTCCCGTCGGCGGACGAGCCGGGTCGGATCCCCAGATCGATCACCGGCAGAGTTCTAGCGCCTGAGCGTCCGGCCAGGCGGACAGCTCGATGTAGCCGTGCTGACCCACGCGCGGCCCCGGCGGCGGGGAGCAAGAGCGCGGGCCGTACGATCCCTCGATGAGCCTCGCCAGCCAGATCATTGCGCGACGCATGCGGCTGATCGAGCCGCTGACGCTCGACGTCATACGCGAGCGCGATCTGCGGGTGCCGATGGACGACGGCGACGGTGCTGCTCGCCGACCGCTGGGTCGCGCGGTCCCAAGCCGACCAGCCGCAGCCGACAGTGCTGGTCCGCTCGCCATACGGCCGTGACAAGGCGGTCGGACTGCTATACGGGCGGCTGCTTGCCGAGCGCGGCTTTCAGACCGTGATCCAGAGCGTGCGCGGCACGTTCGGTTCGGGGGGGACGTTTGCGCCGTTCGACGAGCGGTCCGATGGGCTCGCGACACTGCGGTGGCTCCGCTCTCAGCCGTGGCACAGCCAGCGGATCGGGATGATCGGTCCCAGCTATCTGGGGCTCGTCCAGTGGGCGGTGGCGCCGGAGGCCGGCGACGACCTGGCGGCGCTGGCAATCCAGGTCAGCGCGTCGCAGTTCTACGAGCAGACCTACACCGGCGGGAGCCTGGCGCTCGAAAACGCCGGCTCGTGGCTGGTGCTCGTCTCGACCCAGGAGGGCCGCTTTGCGCTGCTCGCGATCAGCCGCGCGCTGCGCCAGCTCGGCACGCTGATGGACGAGTTTCCCCTCGGCGACCTCGACGAGCGCGCCACCGGCGCGGAGGTCCCATGGTTTCGGGAGGCCTTCGAGCACCCCACTCGCGAAGACGAGTATTGGGTCGCTCGGGACTACTCGCCTGGCGTTCCCGCGGTGCGGGCGCCGGTGCAGTTCGTGGGCGGCTGGTACGACATCCTGCTGCCGTGGATGCTGGACGACTTCGCGGCGCTCAGGGCTGCGGGGCGCCACCCGCAGCTCCGCATCGGGCCGTGGACACACACCGCGCCGGGCCTTGCGGCCGCCTCACACCGGGACGGGGTCGGGTGGCTGCGCGCGCACCTGCTCAACGACGACCGGCTGCTCCGAGACAGCCCGGTCCAGGTGCTTGTGACCGGCGAGCGATCGGGCGGCGGCTGGCGTGCGCTGGAGGACTGGCCGCCACCGGGTACCCGCGAGCGGCGCCTGTGGCTCACACACTCAGGAAAGCTGCGGGACCGCCCGCCCGACGATCAGCACGAGCCCGGCGATCGCTACCGCTATGAACCCAACAACCCCACGCCCGCCGTCGGCGGTCCGATCCTGCTCGCGCGCACGGGGGTCTACGACAACCGGACCCTCGAGGCTCGCGACGACGTGCTCGTGTTCAGCACCGAGCCGCTCGATGACACAGTCGAGGCGATCGGTCCGGTTCGCGTCGAGCTCTGGGCGCGGGCGGACTCTGACTACTTCGACCTGTTCGCACGCGTCTGCGACGTCGATCGCGACGGCGCCTCGTGGAATGTCTGTGATGCGCTGGCGAGCGTGGCCCCGGGCCGTTTCGCGCGCTCAGATGACGACGGCAGCTGGGAGGTGTCGTTCAATCTCTGGCCGCTGGGCCACAGGTTCGCCGCCGGCCACCGGATCAGGCTGCAGGTCTCCTCCGGGGCGCACCCGCGCTACGCGCGCAATCCAGGCACGGGGGAGGACCGCGCCACGGCAACCGAGACCAGAGCGGTGGAGATCGAGCTGCTGCACGATCGCGAGCATCCCTCGAGGCTGGTGCTGCCCACGCAAGGCCGGTGAGGCTCGCCACGCGCAGCGGTGCAGCGATCGTCGCCGCGGTCTTCGGCGCGCTTGCTTGCCTGCCGCTGGGATCGGCGGCGAGTGGCGCGCCCTGCTCGGGGAACTACGCCCAGGGTCCGACGAGGGCGGCGGGCACGTTGCGGTTCGGGATCGACCCCGAGGTTGCCGGAACCGGAGGCATAGCGCAGGGGCCTGCGGCGCCGGTCAATCAAGCCAAGGCGCTGCAAGCGCTGCGTGAACTGCGTCCCGGACCGATAAGCAACTCGTGCTGCGCGTCAACCGGCTGTTCGAATCAGACGGCGCCGCCGGGATCAGGCGCTTTGAGCGGATCGTCGATCGCTACACCCGCGCCAAATTCGAAACCGAGCTGCAGGTTCGCTACCACCCGTCCGCCCGCCAGCGCGGGAACATCACCGCCTGGACGCGGTACGTCCGCCACGTCGTCGACGTGTTCGGTCCCAACCGCCGGGTGATCGCGATGACGATCACCAACGAGATCAACCTGCCGTTCTCGCCCAACACCTCCGACGGCGCCTATCCCCATGCCGAGCGGGCGCTGATCGCCGGAGTCATTGCCGCCCATCGCGAAGCACGGCGTCGCGGCTTCACGCAGCTCGAATTCGGCTTCACGTTCGCCTACCGCTTCAACCCCGCCACCGACGCGGCGATGTTCACTGGGCTCAGACGTGGCGGGACGGCGTTTCGTGAGGCGCTGGGGTTCGTCGGAGTCGACTTCTACCCGGAGCTGTATCCGGGCCTCCACAGCGGGGTCAGCCTCCCCAGCGCGACCGTGGAGATGCTCGCCACGATGCGGCGTTGTTTCATGAGGCTCGGCGGTCTCGGTGCCGGGGTGCCGCTGTGGGTCACCGAGAACGGCTACGACACCACGCCGGGATCGATCACCGGCGCTCAACAGCGGCGCGCGCTCGTGCAGATGGTCGGCGCGATCCGCGGTGCCGCGGGTACCTACGGCGTCACCGATTACCGCTGGTTCAACCTGCGCGACAACCGTTCGAGAAGCACGGGCTTCGCGCAGACCACCGGCCTGCTCACCGACGACTACCGGCGCAAGCCCTCGTTCGCGGCCTACCGGAAGCTGGTGGCGCGGTTCGGGGCACGCTGCGGACGCGGGCGCTGAAAGCGTGCCGGGCAGACCCCGGTCAGCGGACCGCGCGCACCTGGTCACCAATGCGGGTCAGGCCATCCTCGAGGATGTCCGCCCGCAGGCCGCCGCGATGGACGAGCTGTCGCAGGACCGGGCGCGACGCGTAGCGCTGAACGACGGTGCAGGGCTCGCACAGCCGCATCCCGCGGCAGCGCACCACACCGACAGGTCGCCGTCCCGTTGGCGTGGCGGTCGCCCTCGAGCCCCTGCCCGGTGGCGGCATCCTCGTCGGGCGCCAGATGCGGCAAGCGGCTGGGCGACAGCTCGAGAACCGTCGCCAGGCAGGCGAGAAAGGAGGCCTGCTCGACCGGCACGTCGGCCCGGAGCTGTGCGCTCGGTTCACCTCCGAGACAGTAATGGCTGTCCGAGAGCGGGATATCCTCACCGCCCGCCGCCGATCACCCGACAGCGCGATGCGACGATGCCAGACCCAAGCTCCGTAAAGCCTCTTGCTCCCGTAACGCTCAACGGGGAGCTGTCGGCCACCGACGTGGTCGCGATCGGCGCCGGCGCGCGCGTGGAGCTCGATCCAGCCGCGCTGGAGCGGGTCGCGCAACAACCGCCGGGTGCTCGAGCAGATCCTTTCAACAGGGACGCCGGTGTACGGGATCAGCACCGGCTTTGGGGCCCTGGTGTCAAACACCGTGGCCCCCGAGCTCCAGCGCCACCTGCAGATCAACCTGCTGCGAAGTCATGCGGCCGGCACCGGCCCCGAGCTGCCGATCGCGGTCGTGCGGGGCGCGATCGCGATCCGCGCGAACGGCCTGTTGCTAGGTCACTCGGGCGTGCGGCCGGTGGTCGTGCAGCGGCTTGCGGCGCTGCTCAACGGTGGCTACATCCCCCGGGTTCCCCGCACCGGCTCGCTCGGCGCCAGCGGTGACCTGGCTCCGTCGGCGCACGCGTTTTTGCCGCTGATCGGCGAGGGTCAGGCCTACGACCCCGATGGCGCCCTCGTCAGCGGCGCCGAGGCGCTCGCGGCGCTCGGGCTCGAGCCGCTCGAGCTCGAGAGCAAGGAGGGCCTGGCGCTGATCAACGGGACCCATTTCATGAGCGCGATCGGCGCGTTGCTGACGGTGCGCGTGGGGCGGCTATTGGACGCCATCGACCTGGTCACGGCGGCGACGATCGATGCTCTGCGCGGGGCTCTGCCCGCGTTTGACGCTCGCGTCCATCGTCTGCGGCCGCTGGCCGGTCAGAGCACCAGCGCCGCCAACATCAGCCTCGCGCTCCGCGGCTCGAGCCGAATCGCGGGACCAGGCTCGTCGCGCCTTCAGGATGCCTATTCGCTGCGGTGCGCGGCGCAGGTGCACGGGGCCGCGCGCGAGGCGCTGCGGTTCTTCGCCGAGCTGGTGGTGGCCGACCTCAACGCGGTGACCGACAACCCTCTGGTGTTCGACGATCCGCCCGAGGTGATCTCGGCCGGCAACTTCCACGGACAGGCCCTGGCGGTTGCGTTCGACACCTTGCGGCTGGCGCTCGCCGACCTGGGCTCGATCTCCGAGCGGCGCACGTTCCGGCTGCTGTCACCGAGCCTCAACGGGCGATTGCCCGAGTTCTTGACCACCGACGCGGGCACATCGAGCGGGTACATGGTCGTCCAATACACGGCGGCGGCGTCTGGTCGCCGAGCTCCGGGCGCTCGCACATCCGGTCAGCGTCGACAGCATCCCCACCTCCGACAACCAGGAGGACCACGTGTCGATGGGGATGACCGCGGCGCTGATGGCGCTCGATTCAGCCGAGCGCCTCGAGCAGGTGGTCGCCAGCGAGCTCCTGTGCGCTTGTCAGGCCCTGGACTGCGATCCTGGGACGCCAGGCGCGACGGTCCGGTCCCTGCACGCCGCGGTGCGGGAGGTGGTCACGCCGCTGACGCGAGATCGGCCCCCCGCCGACGACCTGGCGGCCGTGCTGCCGCTGATTAGTGAGGGAACGGCCGCGGCGTTGATGGCCGCCGCTCGCGATTGACCGTCTCCCGAGCGCGAGCGCGATACTGCAGGCAGATGACGTTCGTTCCGCCCGAGCGCCACCTGCTGCGCGCCAAGGATCTCGCCGACTCGCGTTATTTCGAGCCGCTCGACGTCGACGACCTGGCAAGCGCCGCCGGGCTCTCCCGCGCCCACTTCAGCCGCGAGTTCAGGCGCGCCTTCGGAGAGACTCCGCATGCGTACCTGTTGACCAGGCGGCTCGAACGTGCCGCCGCGCTGTTGCGGACGACCGACAACTCCGTCGCCGAGATCTGCTTCTCGGTCGGGCTGCACAGCCTCGGCTCGTTCACGAGCAGCTTCACGCGGACCTACGGGGTCTCGCCGACCGCCTATCGGATCAGGTTCCCGCCGGCCTCGGACTACGCGCTCGTGCCGACATGCGTGATTCGCGCGTACGGCCGTCCCCAACGCAGCACGTTTGGAGAAGACAACGGCGTGATCCGGGGCTAGCTTTGGCGCCATCAAGTCAATCCGACCGAATGGAGCGGTGATGATCAAGGTAGGCACCACCCAGCTGTGGGTACACGACCAGGACGAGGCGCTCGCGTTCTACACCCAGAAGCTCGGGTTCGAGGTCCGCGCCGACGTGACGGTGCCCGAGCTGGGCAACTTCCGCTGGCTGACTGTGGGACCCGCCGGACAGCCCGAGGTCTCAATCGTGCTGATGGCCATTCCGGGCCCGCCGGTGATGGACAGTGATACCGCCGAGCAGGTCAAGGCGCTGATGGCCAAGGGCTTTGCCGGAACCGTGTTCCTGACGACCGACGACTGCCACGCGAGCTACGAGGAGCTGCGCAAGCGGGGCGTCGAATTCACCGAGGAGCCCGAGGAGCGGCCATACGGGATCGACTCCGGGTTCCACGACCCATCCGGGAACAGCTTCCGCCTCACGCAGGTCAACGAGCTCGTCTCGGCCTGAGCCACCTTCGAGCACCGCGCGGGCGCGGCGTACACGCGTCTCGCCCGCCGGCTCGCCTCAAACTTGACTATTCCCCGGCGTAGTAGTCGACCTTGCCGTCGGCTCGGCGCAGCATCACATCGTCGTCGGAGTTGCCGGGCCACACCCCGATCTTGTCGCTGTCAGGGTAGACCGCGACGGCGGGCACCCGAGCGCTGGACCACATCAGGACCTTGGCGGTGCGCTCGCCCCGGTTGGCCACCTGGTGCGCGCCCTCGGGCCCGCTCGCAAAGCAGGCCAGCGCGCCCGATGAGAGCGTCTCCCAGCCACCGGGCCCTCGCACATCGACAGGGCCGTCCAGCACCAGCAGCCATTCCTCGACGTACTCGTAGTGATAGGGGCACAGCTTCTCTCCGGCAGGCAGCTCGAACGCCCGGACGGAGTTCTCGGTTGCGCCGGCGAGCGAGCCCACCGACGCGGCGCCGCAGCGGAAGCCGGGCGGGTCGGACTGGTCGTACTGAAACTCGGTCTCGAACACGTTTGGATAGGACATCGCCCGATGTTCGCATGCCGCTGCGGCGCCGCGCCGAGCATGCGACGTGTCGTAACTGAGTAACCCGATGCGGAACCAGATTGCCTCACGTCATCCTGAGCGCCGTCGCGAAGCCTTCGGCGGCGAGCGGAACTCGTTGTTCACACACCCCAGCCGGCCCAGCTGGGGCTGTTCGGATCGCCAGTCCCATAACCGTTGCGGCTTTTGGAGCGGATCGGGTTGCCCTCAAACCCGCGGTTTTCGCCCGGGACCCCCACCTCATCGACAGTCGCGTCCGGAATCCGCTCGTCCTGGAGCTCCTCGCGCAGCACTGCGTCCTCGCTCATCATCCGCCGGCGCAACCGCGACGAGCGCCAAGTCTCCAGCAAACCCATGGTCCGCAAAGCGTACCGGCGGCAAATAGGCCCAGCCCGTTCAGCGGTCGTTTAGGTCAAGGACCGGGATCGGCGGCTCGATGTCGCCGCCGGAGTCCGTGGGGATGATCGCCGTGCCCAGCGCGAAGAACTCGATCACGTGACTGCCCCAGCCGTGGCTGCGCTCCGAGAGCGAGACCCCCACGATGCCCTCCGCGCCGAGTTCCTGGGCCTCGCTCTGCATCCGCTGCATAGCCAGCTCGCGCGCGTCATACAGCGCCTGGGTGAAGTTCGGAAGCTCCACGTTGCGTCCCGTCTGGGCGACCGTTCTCAGGGGCCCGCGACGACCGACGTGATAGACGCAGCTTCCCATCACCATGCCCACCGGCCGGTGTCCGGTGCGCAGCAGGGTCCAGAACTCCTGCCCGGAGAGGTCGCTCTGGAAGGGCCTGCCACTCGGTGCTCGGTGCAGAACGCCGTCGCGATGCTTCACCGCGGTCCCGATCGCGATGAACTCCGCCATGTTCGCTCCCCACTCGTAGCGGCCGATCTCCAGCCGCACGCCGACGATCCCGTCGGCGCCGAGCTGGTCTGCCTCCTCCTCCATCCGGGTCATGGCCAGATGGCGCGCGCTGTACATCGCCTGCGAGAGCACGGTCAGCTCGCGGCTCGACGTCGGACCGGCGACCTGGAACCCGATGTGAAAGATCGAGCTGCCCACGACCAGCCCCACCGGATCAAAGCCGGCCTCGGTGACCAGCAGGAACTCGTTGACGCTCAGGTCTGAGGTGTAGAGCCCTTCCCGGTTCTGCTCCAGACGCTCGCGGCCCGACTCCGGAATCCCCTCGAGGGACTTGGGGTCGTAGTCGGTCATCGGGCCCCCAGCCGCATCGTGGTCTTGACCGGGTCCGGCGGGGGCCCCTGGCGGGGGCGAACCGCCGTACCGGCCGCATGCATGGCGATCACCCAGCCGCGACGAGCGGCGTCTCCCTGACCGGAGACGCGGTAGGGCACCCCAAATCGTCCCCGGTGCCAGCCCCGGTGGTCGCTCGTCTGCACCGACGACGCCAGCCCGAACTTCTCGTGGTACACCGAGTGCGAGAACTCGACGCCGACCGCGCCCACTCCACGGGCGTCCGAGACCTGGCCGCGAAGCCTGGCGCGCACCGTCTCGCGCGCCAGCTGGAACCCTCGGCTGAGCTCCTCGAGCTCCTGGTTCTGTGCGGTCGTCCTCAGCCGATGCATGCGCGTGGTCCGCGGCGGCGAGGCAAACACGATCGCGCTCGTGGCCACCAATCCCACCGGCTCGTGGCCGGCGCGGTGCAGCCGCCAGTAGTTCTGCACTGATACGTCGCTGAGGATAGGCGAGTCTGAGCCGGCCGAGTCTCGGAGCCTGATCGCCGTCCCCGTCACCAGGTATTCGATCGTCCGCTTGCCGAGATCGTGGTCGCTGCGGCGCAGGTGCACGCCGACCACGGCGTCGGCGCCCACCTGGAGCGCCTCCTCGCGGAGGCGGTTCAGCGCCCGGCGCCGTGCCAGGTTCCAGGCGTCGGTCAGCACGTCGAGCTCGCAGACGACCTCGGTGCGCCACTGGTAGTTGCGAACCTGAGACAGCGACGCCTCCGTGTAGCGGTTCTGCAAGGCGACACCGGTGGGCGTAGGGACATAAGGCGAGGTGCTGATGAACGTCGTGCCGGGCTCGAGCGGGGGCAGGTACTGCCAGCCGGTGCGGACCACGCTGGCGCCCATCACCTGGGCCAGCGGCTGGGGCCCGAGCCGATTCAGCAGCGCGAACTCGTTGACCGAAAGCCCGCTCGTAAACAGCGATCCCTTCGAGCCCAGCGCCCGCAATCGCGCCTGCGCTCCGGACGTGATGCCCCCCTCTTTGATCCGTGCGAGCGACTCCGCCTGCTCGGGGTCTCGGTTGTCGTCATCGTGCGTAAAGAAGCCCACGTAAATCCTCAAGCGGCGTCGTTTTGCGTCCTGCACCTCATGGTCGGTGGCCGACTATGGCGAAGGGATGACCCGCGGGCAAGTCAGTGCGGTGCCAGGAGCGACGGTGCCCGGCCGCCGGACCAACGCCCGGGCACCGTTTCCTCCTCCGAGTGCGGCAGTTCCCGCACTGCCGCAGCCGCTTTTGGATCGCAGCCGTATTGCGCTCTTCTATGCCCATCAACGGCAGTGACAAAACACACAATCGCGCGGTGACGCAGGCCAGCGTCGCGCCCCCCGCGAGGCGCTGCGAGCGCTAGCCGATGACTCTGAAGACGCCGCGCATCCAGGGATGGATGCGGCAATAGAACGTGTACGTTCCGGGTTTCAGCGAGGTCGGCGTGCTCCAGCTCAGATTGCCGAGGGCGGGCGTCCCCAACCCCAGCTCACCTGAGTCGAAGTGACCCGCTCCGTTTGCGAGCGGATAGGAGATCCCGGTGTTGAGCCCGCATGGATCCTTGCAGGCGGTCACCGTGTGAAACACCGAGGCCATGTACGCGGCGGTCGGATTGAAGGCCGGAATCCCGGGGTTGAGCGGGCTGGCATCGTCGTTGACGAACTTCAACTGCTGCCCCTTGTGGATCGTCGGCATGCAGCGGTTGCCGCCGGTCGCGGTGAAGTCACCCGGGTCAAATCGGAACTGCGCGATCGTGACCGTGTGCCGGAAGCACCGAGGGAACTTCATCGGGTTGATCCCCAGCGAGTAGGAACCGCCGTTGTCGTTGTTCTGGCGCAGGTAGCCGTGGGTGGTGTGGCCCTGCTCGTCGAGTTTGTGGGTGAAGGGGTCTGTACCCCGCTGGTCCCAGGCCTCCCAGACGACCATGATCCCCATCACCTCGTACCACGACGCCCTGGTGGTGTCGTAGGTCGCGCTGATCCGCAACACGTCGCCGGCCTTGACCTGGGGGCGCCAGTTGGGTGCCGTGGCGGTCATCGCCATGTCCCACGAGATCGGGCCCCGTTTGTCGAAGTAGTGCGCATAGGAGCGAAACAGTCGAACCGAGTTCGGCTCGCTCCCACGCAATCGCCCCGCCGCTGGGGCGCGCGCCCGGGCGAATCAGATCCAGGGTGTCGTACAGCCCGCCCGGGTGGAGATGGCCCGGCGGTGGCGATCAGCGTCCCTGGGTGGTCGATCGTGAACTCGTTGCGCGGCACGACCGGGCCCTTCCCGTACGGGTCCCTGGCCATGTCGGGGAAGGTGAATTTCCCGTGCACGCCGCTGTGCTGACGGACGTTGAAGATCGGATAGATGCTGTGGTCTTCGACGTCCATCCAGATCGGGTGGACCGCCGTGATCTGCGCCGAGGCCGGGTCGCTCAGCGGCACGAAGTCGATCGTGTAGTCGATGTAGACCTTCGCCGGCTTGGAGGTCAGGTTGTGGATCATGTAGTTCAGGATCCACTTGTCGCTGGCGGCGACCGGATAGCCGTACCCGTGCGGGAAGGTGGTGATGGTCTTCTCTTCGCCGGTGGCCACGAACGGGTACAGCCCTCCGTAGCTGTTGCCCTCCCCCTCACCTGCGCCGCTGCCGCCGGTGCTCAACCAGACGCCGTGGTGCAGGTGGATCACGCTGACGTAGGGGATCTTTCCGCAGCACTTGCCGTTGGGCAGCGCATAGCGCAGGTTGGGGACAAACCGCACCATGTAGCCATCCTGGGTCGGCTTGGGCACGTGCTGTGAGTCGACCAGGATCAGGTTCGCGCCGGGATGGACCGAGTACGGGCCGGCATTGAAGTGCAGGGTCTCCATGCCCGGATAGGAGACCGAATAGGCCGCTGCGGATGACGTCAGCCACGCCAGCGCGGCGCACGCGGCGACGATCCCTACACAGACTCTCCTCAATCTCAGCCTTCCCTTGGCCTGGTCCGGTACGCAAGCGTACTACGTGCCGCAAGCGGGTCGCAACCTCGGGTGGCGGAGCGCGCTACCAGGCCAGCGTGCGCGTTACCAGGCCTGCGTGCCGCCGCAGTGTGGACAACCGACCGAGGTCGACACGTGCGCCTCGAACACGAATCCACACCCGCAGCTGTAGACGGCCTGATCCTGGGGAGCGCCACCTTCGCGCCGGCGGCTCGCCGCCACGGTTGCCTGCGCCGCAGGAGTGTCCGTGGGCCCGGGGACGCCGGAGGTGTCTTTGCGCCCTCCGGCCCGCCACAGTCGCCCCTCGCGTTGGCGCCTGCTCGTCCGGGCGCCGAGTTTTGATCGTGCGATCACAGTCATTCAGGTAACGACTTCGCCCGGCGATGGTTTCGCCGGCTGGACATAAAACCCTGGCCGTTAACACGACGCTAATGTCCGCCGGGGGGCTGCCCGTGCCGCCGCCCACCGCAGGACGCGTGTGGAACAATCGGCGATGGTATGGATCCCAGCCGTAAGCGCGCCATCCGCCTGACGGTCGCCCTCACCGTCGCGCTGCTGCTGGCCTCGGCGCTGGTCTATACGAGCTTCGCGTCGGGCCGGGACGAGTACACCGCATCGCAGCTGCTCAAGCGCGCAAAACCCGGCAAGTCCTACATCCTGGCCGGCACGGTGCTCGACGGCTCGGTGCATCGCGACGGCCCCGTGCTGCTGTTCCGGGTGCGCGACCCGAAGCTGAAGATGTCGGTCCCGGTCCGCTACACGGGCACGGTGCCCGATCCCTTCGCCCAGGGGCGGCCGGTGCTGGTGACCGTGCATGAAGGTCAGGCCGCCACCTTTGTCGGCGAGCCCAACTCGTTGACGACCAAGTGCCCCTCGAAGTACCAGGCTGCGTCGGGCTCGTACTGATGGGTATAGCGAGCAGATGGCGCTAGTCGGCCGGGTCCTGCTGATCTTCGGGCTGTGCAGCTGCCTGTACGGCATCTGGGCCTCGCTGCACGGTGCTCGCGGGGGCGGGCGCCAGTGGGTGGACTCGGGGCGGCGCGCGATGTACGCGCTGGCGGCGATGACCGCGATCGCGTTCGTGATCCTCGACGTCGCGTTCGTGAGCTCGAACTTCTCCTACAACATCGTCGCCACCGGCTCGAGCACGACGACCCCCACGTTCTATCGGGCAGCGGCGATCTGGGCCACCCAGCAGGGGTCGCTGCTGCTGTGGGTGATGCTGCTGTCGGCCTGGTCGAGCCTGGCGCTGTTTCTGACGCGCCGTCGGGTACCCGAGATCGTCCCCTACGCCCAGGCGGTGCTGTTCGGCTTCTGCACGTTCTTCATCGGGCTCAACGTCCTGTTCGCCAACCCGTTCGCGACCAGCGCCAACCCGCCCACCGAGGGCGCCGGCCTGGATCCGCTGCTGCGCCACACGACGATGATGGTTCACCCCCCGATGCTCTACTCGGGCTACACGCTGTTGCTGGTGCCGTTCGCGTTCGCGGTCGGCGCGCTGATCAGCGGGCGGCTCAGCGCCGAGTGGATCCAGGTCACGCGCCGCTTTGCGCTCGCCGCGTGGCTGTGCCTGGGAATCGGGATCCTGCTCGGGGCGCGATGGTCCTACACAGAGCTCGGCTGGGGCGGCTACTGGGCCTGGGATCCGGTCGAGAACGCAGCGCTGATGCCGTGGCTGTGCGCGACCGCGTTCATCCACTCGATCATGATCCAGGAGAAGCGCGGGATGCTGAAGGTCTGGAACGCGTCGCTGATCCTGATGACCGGCACGCTGGCGATCATCGGCACGTTCCTGGTCCGCTCGGGGATCCTGAGCTCGATCCACGCGTTCGTCTCAGATCCGACGCTCAACATCTCGTTCGTGCTGCTGATCTCGGCGATGGTGATCAGCTCGCTGGCGCTGGTGATCTGGCGCCGCCAGAGCCTGCGGACCGAGGCACGTCTGGACTCTCTGATCTCCCGGGAAGCCGTGTTCCTGTTCCAGAACCTGGTTCTGGTCGCGCTGACCGCGGTGATCTTCTGGATCACGTTCTTCCCGCTGATCTCCGAGGCGCTGACCGGCACCGAGGTTTCGGTCGGACCGCCGGCGTTCAGGCCGTTCGTCGTCCCCCTGGCGCTGATCGTCGTGGTGCTGTCCGGGATCGGGCCGATCATCGCCTGGCGGCGGGTGACCGTCTCAAAGCTCCGGCGGAGCTTCACGTTCCCGCTGCTCGTAGCGCTCGTGGTGCTGGGCGTGCTGCTCGCTTTCGGAAGCGCCGGGTCGCACGTGTTCGCGCTGCTGATGTTCTGCGCGGGCGCGTTCGTGCTCGCAGCCGTCGCGCAGGAGTTCTTCCGCGGTGTCCGTGCCCGCCAGGCGATGACCTCCGAATCGCCGCTGCTCGCGCTCGGACGGCTGGTGCGCCGCAATCGCCGGCGCTACGGCGGCTACATCGTGCACGCGGGTGTGGCGTTCGCGCTGATCGGTGTGGCCGCGTCGACCTCGTTTCAGGATTCCCGTACCGCCACGATCGCGCCGGGCCAGAGCGTGATGATCCACGGCTACAAGGTCCGCTACGTACGCGCGACCGCCTCCGCCTCGGCCCAGAAGATCTCACTCGGCGCGGTTCTCGCGGTCACCAGCGCCGGTCACCATGTGGCCACGCTCCACACCTCCTACGGCCTGTACCCCTCTCAGGACCCCACGCAGGGTCCGATCGGCCGCTTCTTCAACGGCTCCAGCGAGAGCCGCGTGGGGCTCAGGGCCGGCCTGACCCAGGACATCTGGGCCGACATCAACCCGAACATCACGCCGCTCCAAGGCCTGATCAGCCAGGGTGATGCGCGCCTGCAGAGGGCGCTGAACGCCGCGATGGCCCAGCCGCCGGCGGCGCGCGCCAAGGCGCTGAACCTGCTCTTCCAGCTGCGCGACGTTGCCATTCGCGAGCTCACCCAGCGGTTCGTGACCCACCCCTGGAAGGCCACCTTCCTGCTGATCGTCTCGCCGCTGGTCACCTGGCTGTGGCTGGGAGCGATCCTGGCCGCGATCGGCGGGCTGATCGCGCTATGGCCGCTGCCGCCGACGCGCAGGCGCCGCCGTCCGCCGGTACACCCGGCTTCGCCGCGCGGCCGCGCGGTCGCCGGCGCGCCGGAGGTTCGCGCCCGCGAGCTGGTCTGAGCCGATGGTCTGGACGTATCTGATCGTGCTGGTCGTGCTGGCCGCCGCCGTGTACGTGATCTCCGAGCCGCTCAGGGCGCAGCGCGATCGGCGCCGCGACCCTGAGCCGGCGGCCGGGAGGATCGCCGAGCTCGAGGCGGCACGCGACGCGAAGTACCGCGAGATCCGAGATGCCGAACTCGACCTGCGCACCGGCAAGCTGTCTGCCGAGGACTACGGAGCGATCGACGGCACGCTGCGCTCGGAGGCGATCGAGATCATGCGCGCGCTCGACGAGGTCAGCCCGGAGCAGGTCCCAGACTAGGCTCGCTACCATCGGCGCATGACCGCGATCCTCGATCTGGTCCAGGTGGTCCTGTGCGTGGGGCTGATCTTTTTGATCCTCATGCACTCGGGCAAGGACGCCGGGCTGTCGGGCGCCTTCGGCGTGGGCACGGGAAGCGGTCCGCTCGGCGGAGGCTCGCTGGTGGAGCGAAACCTGAACCGCTGGACGATCGGATTCGCGATCGCGTTCGTGGTCAACACGATCGTCCTGATCCGCATCGCCTGACAGATCAGCCGCTGCTGCCGAGCCCGTCTACCAGCCGCAGCAGATCGAGCGGGCTGAACGGCTTGGTCAAAAACAAATCGGCGCCTGCCTCCTCGGCGAGCTGCTCGGTTTGGCCGCCATGGGCGGCGGTCAGCATCACGATCGTTGCCTCACTCGTGGAGGGGTTCGCTCGCATCTGCCGGCAGGTGTCGATCCCGTCCATCCGCGGCATGTTGACGTCGAGGAACACGATCGCCGGCTGGGTGTCCTGGGCCACCTCGAGTGCCTCTACGCCGTCGGATGCCTCGTGGAGGTCGAAGTCCGAGACATCCTCGAGCGTGGTGGCGACGAGCTTGCGAATGAACTCGTCGTCGTCGACCACCAGCACCGCGCGGGTCATCTGATCTCCTCCGCGATCCGCGTAAACGTCTGATCGTCGATCGAGTGAAACGCCCTGACGACGTTGGGGTCGAAATGGCTGCCGGATTCTCCGACGATCATCTCGCGGGCTTGGTCCAGGCCCAGCGCGGGACGGTAGGGACGGTCAGTGGTCAGCGCGTCGAACACATCGGCCACCGCGAACACGCGCGCGGCGATCGGGATCTCCTCGCCTTGCAGGCCGTCGGGATAGCCGCTCCCGTCCCAGCGTTCGTGGTGCGAGCGCACGACCTTGGCGGCCTCCTGCAGAAACTCGATCCCGTCCACGATCTCGGCTCCGATCTCCGGGTGACGCGCCATCTGCTCGCGTTCCTCCGCAGTCAGCGCTCCCGGCTTGTACAGGATCGCGTCGGGAATCGCGACCTTGCCGATGTCGTGCAGCAGGAATCCGAACTCGATCTCGGGCGCGTCGGGCCGATCGATGCCGAGCGCGCGCTGGATCTCGATCCCGTAGGCCGCCACCCGTTCGGCGTGCTTGCCCGTGTACGCGTCCCTGGCCTCGACCGCGTTGGAGAGCGCGCGAACGGTGGCCATGTAGGAGCGCGACAACTCCTGGGAGCGGGCGCGCTCCTCCTTGAAGGTCTCGCGCAGGTCCTCGGCATACAGGTTCAGCTGGAGCGCATTGGCCGCCGCCTCGCGCTTGCTCCTGGCCAACTCCGCGCGAAGTTGCTCCAGCTCGGCCTTCAGGAGTTCATGCTCGTCCGTCAGCTCAGTCTTGCCTCCGAGCTCCATCCCTCTTCTTGCCTAGTTTCGTCTGTCTCCCCACGCAGGGCCTGCAGCAGCGCCTGCGCGGCGTCCTCGACCGGTACGACCTCCATGCCGAGTTTGACGATACCCGAGGGAGTGGGTGTGGCTCCGTCCGAGAACAAGATCACCGCGCGTCGCAGGCGCCGTCCGCGCAGGTCGAGTGCCTGCAGGGCGGCCTGCGGATTGCGGATTCCCACGTCTACCAGCGCCACCTCGAAGCGCTGCTCGTGGCACACCCGGGCTGCCGCGGCCCCGCTCGTCTCCCACTCGTGCTCGATTCCGAGCTCGTCGAGCGCGGGCTCGAGCGCGAGCTGCATGTTCTCGCGCCCGACGACCAGGACTCGCGAGCGGCCCGCCCGGACGGCGGCCCCGAGCACGTTGCGCAGCTCGTCGGCATCGATCGGCTTGGAGACGACCCATTCCCCCGACAGCTCACTCCGGCCCGCGAACACAGACACGAACACGATCGGCATGGCTCGAAGCTCCGGGTCGGCGCGGATCTGGCGCAACAGCTCAAAACCGTCCATGTCCGGCATCAGCATGTCCAGGGTGATCGCGTCGAAGCGCTCGGCGCGCAGGTACGCCATCGCCTGCGTGCCGCTGGTCGCGATCGTGGCCGAGACCTCCAGCGGCGCAAGCTGGCCGCGGATCAGCTCGGCGATCTCTCGCTCGTCATCGACGACCAGCACCTTGCGCCCACGGATCAGCTCGAGTGACTCGCTGGTCTGGCCGGTGACCGCCGCGGGGATGAAGACGCTGAATGTCGTTCCCTGGCCCGGCTCGCTTTGCACTTCGATATTGCCGCCGTGCAGATCCACCAGCGACTTGACGATCGAGAGCCCGAGGCCGGTGCCGGGAGCCGTTTCGCCGGCTCCGGGGCCCCGGTAGAAGCGATCGAAGATGCGCTCGCGCTCCTCCGCGGTCATGCCCACGCCCGAATCTGCGACCACGATCTTGACCCATGCCCGGTCGGCCTCGGCGCTGATCTGGATGCGGCCGCCCTCCTCGGTGTACATGTGTGCGTTGGTCAGCAGGTTGTGGATGATCTGACGGATCCGGCCCGGATCGGCGAACGCCAGCGGCAGGGCCGGAGGGACGTTGACCCCGAGCGTCTGATGCTTTTCGCTGATCCGCGGGCCCATCAATTCGACGGAATCGCGCACCGCCTCGCCGATGTCGATCGGCCTGCGCACGATCTCCACACTGTCTGCCTCGATCCGGGCGACGTCGAGCAGATCGTTGACCAGCTCCACGAGCCTGTCAGTCGAGCGCAGCACGATGTGGATGAACTCTCGCTGGCGCTCGGTCATGTTCTCCGGGCTGCGCTCGAGCAGCTCGACGAATCCCTTGATCGAGGTCAGGGGGCTGCGCAGCTCGTGCGACGCCGTGGCCACGAACTCGCTCTTGGCCCGCTCGAGGCGGGCGCGTTCGGTCACGTCGCGCACCGTCCAGACCACTCCGTCGCCCTCCTCGCCGAGCGGCGCTGCGGTGACCGCCAGGATGCGGCCGTCGTGCTCGATCACCGTCTCCTTCTCGAGCGCCACGCGGAGCGGCGGCAGCGGGCTCCGCGGGTCATCGATTCGGTCGCCCGGTCGCAGCTCGGGAAGGAGATCGGCGGCGCGGGGATTCGTGGTGGCGATCTTGCTGGTGCCGGGCTCTGTGACCAGCAGCGCGTCGCCGAGACTCTCGATCGTCACCGCCAGCCGGCGGCGCTCCTCCTCGATTCGTGATTGGGCGCTTGACAGGTCCTCGCCCATCGCGTTGAAGGCATCGCCAAGGTCGCGCAGCTCGCGCGGCCCCGACGGGCGCACCCGCCGCTCGAGCTCGCCGGCGGCGAGTCCCTTGGTCGCGTCCACGAGCGCGTCGAGCGGGCGGCGCATCGAGTGCACCAGTGCCACGATCAGCGCCAGCGCGCCGGCCAGGGCGGCGATCCCGGTTCCGATCACCAGCGTGATCGCGCTGCTCGATTGCGAGCGAGCGTGGCTGTTGGCCTCGCGCGCGAGCGTCTGCTGACGGGCCTGCACCTGCCCAGCGAGCCCCGCGGAGCGTTGCAGCGGACCGCCTGTGGCCTGTGCGGTCTGGAAGCGCCCGATCGAGGCGAGGTGGCGCGCACGCGCCTGCTCTGCGATCTGCTCGGCCACCAGCTTCGCGCTCGGCGGATCCGGCCGCGCCAGCCTGATGGCCACCGCCGCGGCGTCGTTATAGGCGCGCTTGGCGGCCGCACGGGCCGCGGGCGCGGCGCTCCCGCTCGCGTCCCGCAGCACCTCGGCCTCGGAGATCCCGGCGCTGGTCAAATTTGCGACCGCGATCTGCACATTCGAGGTCTGCGCGAGCGTGGTCTCGTAGTGCTGGCGAGCCTTGTACAGGCGTGACACGCCCATGCCGGCGACGACAGCCAGCACGACAGTCAACGCTGTGAGTGCAATGCCCAGCGAGCGTGCGATCGAGAGGCGCATATTGGTCCTGGTCCCAAAAAGACGCTTGTAAGTCCTGGTCCGGCGAATCGCAGTTTCCCGGGTGATCGTACTCGCGGGTGTGCACTTGCTCACATCCGAGCGCGATTGTCCGCGCGCGGCGCCCGGGGGTGGGCGAAGCGGTCGGGCGCGCGGGAGCCCGCGGCTAGCATTCGGCCATGGCACGGGGTCTGCCCGGATTGCTGCTGGCGTGCACGCTGGCAATCGCCGCCTGCGGCGGAAGCGGATCCGGCACGTCCACGATCGGCGCCGGCTCGCCTCCGTCGGGGAGCGCTGCCAGGGTGGCCGGCGCGGACTGGCCGATGTTCGACTTCGACTCGCAGCGCAGCGGCGTAGGTCCCGCGCATACGGGCATCACAGCCGCAAATCTCGGCCGCCTGCGGCTTCGTCAGGTGAGGATCGACGGGATCGCCGACTCCTCCGCGATCGAGGTGCACGCGGTCAAGGTCAAGGGGCGGCGGCGGGATCTGATCGCGGTCACCACTTCCTACGGCAAGACAATCGCCATCGATCCAAGGACCGGCGCCAAGCTGTGGGAGTTCGTGCCCCGCGGAGTCAACAGCACTCCAGGCAACCCGCAGGTCACGAACGCCACTCCGGTTCTCGACCCCAACCGCCGATTTCTGTACGCGACGAGCCCGGACGGGGTGATCCACAAGCTGGCGATCGCGACCGGACGCCAGGCCTGGTCGCGGAGCATCACCTTCGATCCTCGCCACGAGAAGATCGCCTCGGCGCTGAACCTCAGCGGCCCATACGTGGTGGCGGCGACCGGTGGCTACATCGGGGATATCCCGCCGTACGACGGGCACGTGGTGACGATCGATCGCGCCAGCGGGCGGATCGTCCACGTCTGGAACTCGGAGTGCTCGAACCGTCACCAGTTGATCCTGGCGAGTTCGTGTTCGGTCACCAACACCAACGGGGACGACGCGATCTGGGGCCGAGCCGGCGCGGTGATCGAGCCGGGCAGTCGCCGGATCCTGGTGGCGACTGGCAACGGACCCTTCGACGGAAAGGCCAATTGGGGCAACAGCGTGCTCGAGCTCTCGCCAGACGCAAGCCGGTTGCTGCACAACTGGACGCCGCCGAACGAGGTCACCCTAAGCCGGGGCGATGTCGACGTGGGAAGCACCTCTCCGGCGGTGCTCCCTACCTACCACGGGCGCCGGCTGGCGGTCCAGGGCGGAAAGGACGGCAAGCTGCACCTCCTCGATCTCGCCCGCCTGAACGGAACCCCCGCAGGCGCCGGAAGCCGTCTCGGCGGGGAGCTGCAAGAGGTCCCCAGCCCCGGCGGCGGGCAGGTACTGACCGCCCCGGCCGTGTGGTCACACGGCGGGCGGCTGTTCGTGTTCGTCGGTGACGATTCGGGCACCGGCGCGTATGAGCTGGTGGGCGGCAGCCATCCGATGCTCCGGTAGGTATGGCAGGACGGCACAGCCGCGACGAGCCCGGTCGTCGCCGGCGGCCTGCTGTATGGCTACGACGAGCTCGACGGGCGGCTGATCGTGCGCCGGCCGGCGACCGGCAAGGGACTTGCCGCGCTGCCGGTCGCCCCCGGCCACTGGAACAGCCCGATCGTTGTGGGTGGGCGGATCATCCTGCCGACAGGCAGCTATCACGACAGCGCCAGCTCGAGCGAGATCGAGATCTACCACCTGCCCGGCCGCTGAGGCGGGGCCGGCGGGGCGCCTGGCCGCCCGACCCGGGGGCCGGCGGGCCCACGGCGGGGGCGGGCCCGCGCGCCGCGGCCAAGTAGTGCAAGTTCTGCTGCAACGCCCCGTTTTCGTGCGGTGCTGCAAAAGCCAGTTGCTAGGTTCGCGCCGTGGCCGCGAGGTGCATCGCCTCCATTCTCCTGCTCGCGGCCGTGGGCCTCGCAGCGGGCGTATCGAGCAGCGGTGCCGACCTGACGAGCCGTTATCAGGCCGGGCAGGCAAAGTCCTCGCGGCTGCGAGCGGCGATCCGCGACGAGACCAGCCGGATCGGCGACTACCAGGGCACGATCAGCTCGCTGCAGGCGAGGCTGAGCGCGATCGAGCGCAGCGTCTCGATCCAGCAGGCGCTGCTGGCGTCGGTCGACCGCCAGCTGGCTGCGGCCCGGGCACGCCTGGCCCAGCTCCAGACCGAATACAACCGAGACCGCGCGGTGCTCGCTGCCGAGCTGCGGGCCGAGTACGAGTCGCCGCCGCCTACGATCGTGGGGGTGGTGGTCAGCTCGGGCGGCTTCGACCAGCTTCTCAACGGCATCCGCTACCTGACCACCATCGAGCGTCGCAACACGCGCACCGCGCAGGCCGTCAGGGCTGCCCGCGCCGCGGTGCACAAGCAGACGATCACGCTGGCGCGGGTGCAGGCCCGCCGGCGCCGCGCGACGGCGGCGGTGATCGCCGAACGCGACCAGGTCGCGCAGCTGAAGCTCTCGATCGTCAACCGGGAGCTCAAGGTGATCCATACCCGCGCGCGCGACCGCCAGCGGCTCGAGGCCCTGCACCAGACGCTCGTCCACGAGGCCAAGATCCTCGACCAGCGCGCAGCGGCCGCCCAGACCCTCTCCTCGGGTGGCGCTGTCGCACTGCCCGGTGGTTGCGTCAACACTCCGTTCGTGCCCCACGGCGGCGAGTTCGGCTTCTTCCCCGCTGCGGGAACGAACTACAGCGTCAACCAGGAGCCGATCATCGCCGCGCGCCTGGATCAGCTGGGCAGGGCCCTGCAGCTGCACCTGATCGGTATCTCCGGCTACCGCACGCCGGAACACTCGGTCGCGGTCGGGGGGTTTGCGGACGACCCGCACACCCGCGGGGAGGCTTCCGACACGCCGGGCGTCGAGGGCGTGCCCGAATCGACGCTCGAGCAGTTCTGCCTGACCCGGCCGTTCGGGGGCACCCAGGAGGCCGACCACATCCAGGAGAACTAGGCACGACGGCGGCGCGCACTTGACCCGACGTTGACGCGCGATCCGCCCCCGGCGAATCGTGGAAAATTCGCACCGGCTGATCGGATCCTCCACGAACTGCAGCCTGGGCGGGACAGACGTGGAAGATCCCGACGGGCCGAATCGGGATTCTCCACGCAATGCACGCCGGGCGGGATGAACGTGGAAGATCTCAAGGGACGCTGCGGCATTTCCACGCGGCGCGCGGGGTTGGCGGCGGGTTGTGGTCGGCTGCTCTTCGTGGCCGCCTTTTGGCCGCGTCAGAGCTCGGAGCGGACCTCCCGGGCCGCGCGTTCGCCGGAGCGCACGGCGCCGTCCATGTAGCCGTTGAAGACCTCGGAGGTCTCGGTGCCGGCCCAGTGGATCCGGCCGACCGGCTTGCGCAGGGCGGTGCCGTAGTCGCTCCAGACTCCCGGCGGCATGTAGCCGACGTAGCAGCCCCGAGTCCAGACCTCCTGCGACCAGTTGTGCTCGATCAGGGTTCGGGGCCGTGCCGCAGCCGGACCGAACAGCAGCTCGAAGCAGTCGAGCACTGCTCGCCGCCGGGCGCCGGCGCCGCGTGTTCCGAGCCGGCGCGCCTCAGAGCCGGCCACGAACCCGAGCAGCACGCCCGGCTTGCCGCTCGGAGGCGAGTTGTCAAACGTGAAATCGACCGGCGGGCGGTCGCTATAGCTCTGACCGTTGAGTCCAGCCGCGCGCCAGAACGGCTTGTCGTACACAGCTTCGAACTTGATCACCGATCCCTGGGGCACGCGCTGCGTCAGCTGATCGCGAAGCGCCGGCAGCGCGGGCTCGTAGTAGATCCGGCCGGCCAGTGTGGGCGCGAGCGCCACGATTACCCGACGTGCCCGCCACACGCCGGCATCGCTGTCGACCATTACGCCGCCGCGGGACTGCGAGATGCGCCGCACCGGAGCGCGCAGCACCACCCGCCGACCGAGCCGCTTCGCCATCCGGATCGAGATCAGCTGCGAGCCGCCGACGAAGCGCGAGTCCTGGGCGCCGCCCGAGGTCGAGGTCAGATTGATGATCCCGCGCCCGGAGTGCATGTAGAAGAGCGCGTGCAGCAGTGACAGATCGCGGGGCTCGGCGACGAATACGGCCTTGGTCGCGAGGTCGAGCAGGAAGCGTGCTCCTGGGGTGCTCGAGTTCGCGAGCTTGAACGTCTCGAGCGTCTGGGAGTCGAGCGCCGCGGCGTCGGGCGCGGTCCAGGGGCGATCGAGCGGGATCGTCGACTGAAGCGCGACGAGCTTGCCCAGCAGGGCGTTGAAATCGCTCGCGTCGGGTTCGGGCAGGGGCGGAATCAGCCCGCTGAAACGGGTCAGCTTGCCGCCGTACTCCAGCAGGAGCTCGCCCTTGGTGTAGGTCTTGAACGTCTTGATACCGAGCGATCTGGACCGGGTAAGGATCCGGTCCTGCCCGGGGCCCACCCACTCGCCGCCGACCTCGACCACTTCGCCGTGCCCCACCGAGTGGTTGAGCGTGCGCCCACCGACCCGATCTCGCGCCTCCAGCACGACGACCGAGTGGCCGGCTCGCCCGAGATCGCTCGCGGCGCTGAGGCCGGCGAGCCCGGCGCCCACCACGACAACATCCACGCGCCGCGATGGTGCGCCCCTACCTCGTCCCCGCGCCTGCGCCGCGTCTGACTCCGTGAGCGCCGCCGCGGTCGCCCCGGCCGCTCCGATCAGCGCCTCACGCCGTGAGATACCGCCGGTCATCGGCCCGCCACCACGCAGCCCCGCCTGCGGGCATCGGCGGGAAACGGCAGGTCGGCGATCGCTGCGGTCTGCACGTACCGATACCGGTCCGTGCCGCTCGCCAGCGCGGCCCCGACGGCCCGCAGCCGCGCGCGGCTCGAATCGGGCACGACCCAGGGCGCCAGGGCGAGGAACTGCGGCTTGCGACCGGCATACGATCGATACCGCGGCAGATCCTCCCCGGCCACGAACGACCCGTCGCCGACGTAGTGGCATCCAGTTCCCCGCCGCCCGCGGGCCAGGATCGCGCTCTGGCCGTCGAACGGGGTGTCTGCGAGGTTGCCGACCATGAACGGGTTGACCGCGTAGGTAAAGCGGACGCTGGGGTCGGTGACCGCGCGGTAGGCGGAGCCCATCCACGCGAGCGGCTGCCACTGCTGGGCGGCGTCAGTCCCGGTCCACTGCCCGTCGTTGGCGTCGGCCTGGATGACCACGTTCGCGCCCAGGCGCGAGAGGCAGCGCATGTAGGTGACCGCCACGTTCGCGCACGCGGCGGCCGGCGCGGCCCGACCGTACTCAAACGCCGGCAGGCTGGTGGCGATTCCCAGCCTGGCGCCAGTCCCTGGAATCGCCAGCGGACGGAGGTTGCGCCGCGCGGCGGCGCCGCGTGAGGGACCCGCGGCAAAGCCGAGTGCCTGTTCAAACGAGGTCAGGGGCACCTTGTAGTTGTCGGCCAGCAGGTTGGCCAGCGGCGGCGGAGCATCGCGATGGACGACCCGCGGGCCCCACACGAAGGTCTGGTCGTAGGCGACGCCCCGGGTCGGCATGTACACGCTCTTGACCCCGGGCGTGGCGGGATTGCGTAGGGCGACGACGGCCGCCGGGTTGCGGGTCACCCGAAACGGCGCCTGCGTGTTGGAGGCGATCACGTAGACGCCGTAGCGGCGGGCGATGCCGGCCATGGTGGTCATGAACACGCGCACGAAGTCGTCGGTCGCGGCGACGAAGCTGCGGCCGAGCGTGCCCCCGAGCTTTGGAAAGCGCCGCTCGAGGTAGTTCAGCGCGGAGCCGTAGCCGCCGTTGATGGCACTGAGCGTGGCCAGCGTCCGGCACGGAAATGGCTGACCCTGGCACGACGTCACGCCGCTGCGCAGCAGCGCCCGCGCGGCCGCTCCTCGTGGTCCGATCGCGATCGTCTCCAGCCCGATGTCCTCGTCGAATACGACCAGGTTCGGACGGCTGCGCGCGAGGTGGGGAACAACCTCGGTCTGGACCGCGCACCGGATCGCCCGGGCATAGTCGGCCACGGTCCGCATCTGCGCCGGCTGCTGCTCGAACTGGATCGCGAACACGCGCAGGGCGTGCGCGCGCGGATCGGCCGCCAGCGCCGGCCGTCCCCAGCCGGCGCACGGGCGCGCCCGGGAGGCTCCAAGGGACGTGCCCGCAGGCAGCGCAACAGCCGTCAGCGAGACCACCACAATCGTCAACAATCGTCCTCGCACGGCGGCGGAGACTACTGACCCCACGACCGGGTAGGCTCGCATCGCCAACACACGGAGCGGTCCGACCGATCCCAACCGGCTGATGTCGCTGTCGGCGACGATCGACCCGGCCGGGAGGCACGGGGGGCCGCTGGTGCAGACCAACACGACCGGACGCACTGGTCTGTTCAGCTGGACCACGATTGCGTTCAACTTCGCGGCCAGGCCGAACTACTCCCGCGCGAGGCTGCCGCAACCGGGAGGCAGCACTACTTGCGCCTCGTTTCCGGCGGTCGCACCGTCTCCAGGCCCGTTCCCCAAACAGGAGAAGGGGACTCGGCGGCGCCCCAGCGGGATCGTCAGGCACGCCTCGCGGCATGTTCCGCCGGGTCGCGGCTAGCGCGTCCCGGCCGGGTACGCATAGCGAACGACATGAACGCTATGCGCCCGAAGTAAAAGCATTATCGTCCGGCCAGGTGATCTCGCATGGCTGAGATAACGACACTCTCGGACGCACTGGCGACGCTGGTCGCCGACGGGGACTCGGTCGCGATGGAGGGCTTCACCCACCTGATGCCGTTCGCCGCTGCCCACGAGCTCCTGCGTCAAGGCCGGCACGAGCTCGAGCTGATCAGGATGACGCCCGACATCCTCTACGACCAGATGATCGGGATGGGCGCGGCCCGCAAGCTGGTGTTCTCCTACGGCGGCAACCCGGGGGTGGGCTCGCTGCATCGCTTCCGCGACGCCATTGAGCACGAGTGGCCCCGACCGATTGAGCTCGACGAGCACAGCCACGCGGGGATGGCGAACCGGTATGCGGCCGGCGCGGCGAAACTCCCGTTCGCGGTGATGCGCGGATACGCCGGCACCGACCTGGCACGCCGGGCGAACGTCGCACCGATCATCTGCCCATTCACCGGTGAGCAACTGGCCGCCGTGCCCGCGCTGACGCCCGACGTGGCGATCGTGCACGCGCAGGAGGCCGACCGGGAGGGCAACATCCAGCTATGGGGGATCCCGGGAGTCCAGAAGGAAGCGATCCTGGCCGCGCAGCGGTCGCTGGTCACCGTGGAGCGCATCGTGCAGCGGCTCGAGCTGCGTCCGGGTGGCATCATCATCCCCGGCTGGGTGATCGACGCGGTTGCCGAGGTACCGGGCGGGTCGTGGCCGTCCTACAGTCACGGTTTCAGCGTGCGCGATAACGACTTCTACCGCTCGTGGGACGAGATCAGCCGCGACCGTGATCGATTCACAGCGTGGATGCAGGAGCACGTTCTCGATCGCCGCCCCCAGGGGCCCAGGCAACCGGCGGGGGCGGCGTGACTGCTGCTACCACCCCGGATGCCGCGACCACCGCAGAGGTGCAGACGATCGTGGCTGCGCGCCGGCTCGAGCACGCGCGCTCGGTGTTCATCGGCGTGGGCCGGCCGAGCACGGCGGCGATCCTCGCGAGGATGGTCCACAACCCAAGCCTCGATGCTGGTGTATGAGTCGGGCACGATCGGTGCCAAGCCGTTTCACATCCCGCTCTCGATCGGGGACGGCGAGCTGGCCGAGACGGCCGATGCAGTCGTCTCGGTTCCGGAGATGTTCAACTACTGGATCGGTCCTGGCCGGGTCCAGATCGCCTTCCTCGGGGCTGCCCAGGTCGACCGGTTTGGGAACCTGAACTCGACCGTGATCGGCGACTACGACCATCCCAAGACGCGCCTGCCCGGAGCGGGGGGCGCGCCGGAGATCGCCTCCAGCTGCGAGGAGGTGGTGGTGATCGCGCCCCACACGACGCGGACGTTCGTGTCCAAGCTGGACTTTCGCACGACGGTCGGCTATGGCGACGGTCCCGCCGACCGGGAGCGGCTTGGATTTCGCGGCCGCGGCCCGACTGCGGTTATAACCGACCTCGGCGTGCTCGAGCCCGACCCCGACAGCCGGGAGCTGACCCTGACCCAGGTGCACGAGGGCGTCGACGTGGCGCACGTGCGTGACTGCACCGGCTGGAATCTGCGGGTCGCCGATGATCCACGGCGGACGCCGCCTCCGAGCAGCCAAGAGCTGGCCGCGCTGCGGGAGTTGACCAGCCGATGAGCGGTGCGAGGAGCGACGACCGCGGCGATCAAGCGCAGCAGAGCGCCGCCGAGCCACGGACGATCTACGACCCGATCGCCGACTCACCCCTCCATTACGTCCGCGAAGGCGCCGACGCTCATCCGCCGCTTGATTTCCCACCGTACAAGTCGACCGCCTTGCGCCACCCCCGTCAGCCGCTGGTCTACCTGCCGCATAGCGTCACCGAGATCACCGGTCCCCAGCTCCGTGGCGAGCTCGTCCATTCCGACAGCGACAACAACCTGCTCGTCCAGCACGAGGGCGAGCCGATCGGTGAACGGATCACCGTCAGCGGCCGCGTCTTCGACACCGAGGGCAAGCCTTTGCGCGACACGCTGGTCGAGATCTGGCAGGCGAACGCCGCCGGGCGCTACCTGCATCGCTGGGACCGCTGGCCGGCGCCGCTTGATCCGAACTTCTCAGGCGCGGGACGCTGCGTGACCGACGACGAGGGTCGGTATCAGTTCCTGACGATCAAGCCCGGCCCGTATCCCTGGGGTAACCACTACAACGCCTGGCGCCCGGCCCACATCCACTTCTCGCTGCTCGGACGCGCGTTCACGCAGCGGCTGGTGACCCAGATGTACTTCCCCGGGGACCCGTTCTTCCCCTATGACCCGATCTTCAACTCGGTCAGCGACGAGTCGGCCCGCCAGCGGATGGTGTCGCGCTTCTCGATCCACGGCACCCAGCCCAATTGGGCGGCGGCATACGAGTTCGACATCTACCTGCGCGGTCCGGCGGCGACACCGTTTGAGGAAGCGCATTGATCTTCGCCACCACACCCTCCCAGACCGTAGGTCCCTACTTCGCGATCGGTCTACCTTGGGTGGCCGGTCCCCTCGTGGTTCCCGAGGGGACCCCGGGGGCGTTCAGGATTGGCGGGATGGTCTACGACGGCGCCGGAGAGCCGGTCCCCGATCACCTGATAGAGACCTGGCAGGCCGACACCCACGGGCGCTTCGCGGACCTGCACGGCTATGGCGAGCCCTCCGAGCTGGAAGGCTTTCGCGGCTTTGCGCGCTGCGGCGCCGAGGATGGCGACGGCAGCTACGAGATCGTCACGGTCAAGCCGGGTCCCGTCCCGGCTCCGGATGGCTCGGTGCAGGCGCCCCACATCGACGTGTCGGTGTTCGCGCGGGGGATGCTTCACCGCTGTGTCACGAGGATCTACTTCGGCGACGAGGACGCCGCCAACGAGGCCGATCCGGTTCTGCGCCAGGTGCCGGCCGACCGCATCCAGACACTGATCGCGCAGCCGACCGGCGAGGGGTACCGGTTCGACATCCGGCTCCAAGGCCCTGGCGAAACGGTCTTCTTTGCCATCTGAGCTTCTGGGCGGTATCTACGCGCGGGGGGCGACCGCGGTGGAGCTCACCGACGAGTCGTTGCTGCGGGCGATGCTCGACGTCGAAGGGGCGCTGGCCGCGGCGTGCGCCGCCGAAGGGATGATCTCCACGCAGGCGCGCGACGCGATCGTCGCGGCGTGCGACGACGTTCGGCGCTTCGACATCGCCGCGCTCGGCCGCGAGGCCGGCGCGCACGCCACGCCGATCGTCGGGTTGGTGGCGGCGCTGCGCGAAACGGTCGGCGAGCCGCACTCCGAGCGAGGTCCACCTGGGAGCAACGAGCCAGGACATCGTGGACACGGCGCTGATGCTGGTCGCGGCGCGGGCGCTGGGACCGCTGCTGGCCGATGCCGGTGTCGCCGCTGACGTCGCCGCCGCGCTCGCCGACACCCATCGACGCACGGCGATGGTGGGCCGGACCCTGCTGCAGCAAGCATTGCCGATCTCCTTCGGGTTGCGAGCTGCCGCATGGCTCTCCGGTCTGGATGCCGCCTCCCGGGCGCTCGAGCAGATCCGTGATGGCGAGCTCGCGGTCCAGATGGGCGGTCCGGTCGGCGCCCGGCCACCCGCGATCGCCGCTCGCGTCGCAGCCGAGCTCGGGCTCCGCGAGCCGGTGCTCCCCTGGCAGGCGATCAGGGTTCGCCCGGCACAGCTCGCGTGCGGCCTGGGGACGCTGGCGGGCGTGGTGGGCAAGATCGCGCGCGACGTCACCCTGCTCGCCCAGCAGGAAGTGGGTGAAGCCGACGAAGGCCAGGATCCGGGGCGAGGCGGCTCGACCGCGATGGCCCACAAGCACAACCCGGTCGCGGCCGTCTCCGCGCTGGCGTGCAGCAAGCGCGTGCCGGGACTGGTGGCTACCGTGCTGCAGTGCATGGAGCAGGAGCACGAGCGAGCAGCGGGCGCCTGGCAGGCCGAGTGGGGTGTCCACCTGGAGTTGCTGGGACTGACAGGTTCGGCGACCGCGTGGTGTCGCGAGCTGCTCGAGAGCCTGACGATCGACACCGAGCGGATGGGGGAGAACCTCGCGCGGCTGGCGGCCACCGGGGCGGCTGATGCCCGCCTCACCGAGCAGCAGCTTGACGGGGCGCAGGAGCTGATCGACCGCGCGCTCGCGGAGCATCGCCGATGACGTCGGTGGCGCTTGGCCACGCGCTGGGGGAGCATCAGCGATGACGTCGGTGGCGCTTGGCCACGCGCTGGGGGGGCATCGCCAATGAGCCCGGTCGAGCTTCACTACCGAAGCGCCGGGCCGCCGGACGGGGTGGCGCTGCTGCTCGGGGGCTCGCTGGGGACCACACTCGAGATGTGGGAGCTGCAGCGGTCCGATCCGCCGCCGGGAACCCACGTGATCGCGTTCGACCACCGGGGCCACGGAGGCTCACCGGTGCCCGAAGGCCCGTACTCGATCGCCGACCTTGGCGGCGACGTGGTGGCGCTGCTGGACCGGTTGGGGCTCGAGCGGGCTTCGTACTGCGGTGTGTCGATCGGCGGGATGGTCGGTCAGTGGCTGGCGATAAACGCGCCTGACCGGATCGAGAAGCTGATCCTGGTCTGCACCGCCGCGCACCTGCCGCCAGCGTCGAACTGGCTCGAGCGCGCGGAGCTCGTCCGCACCGCCGGCACGCCGGCCGTGGTCGCCGACACCGTGGTGCAGCGCTGGTTCACGGCCCCGTTCGCACAGACGCATCCCGAGCTGATCGCCCGCTACCGCGCGATGATCGCCGCCACGCCAGCCGAAGGATATGCCGGCTGCTGCGAGGCGATCGCGGAGCTCGACCTGCGGTCGGGTCTGCCCGGCATCGCCGCACCCACGCTGGTGATCACCGCCGCCCAGGACCCCTCGATCCCGCCCGAACATGGTGAAGCCATCGCCGCCGCGATCCCCGGCGCACGGATCGAACTGCTGGATCCCGCGGCGCACCTGTGCTGTGTCGAGCGCGCGGCCGACGTCACGCGCCTGATCGCCAACCACCTGGAGGACGGAACATGAGCGACCCCGCTTACGAAGCTGGAATGTCGGTGCGCCGCGAGGTGCTCGGTGACGCTCACGTTGACCGGGCGATCGATCAAACGACGGAGTTCACGGCGCCGTTTCAGGAGTTCATCACCCGCTGTGCCTGGGGAGGGGTGTGGACGCGTCCGGGACTGGACCGGGCTACCCGCAGTGCGATCACGCTCGCGGTGCTGACCGCCCTGGGGCGCGAGAACGAGATCGAGATGCATGTCCTGGCAGCACGGCGCAACGGCCTCTCCGAAGGACAGATCAGCGAGGTCCTGCTGCACACGGCCGTATACGCCGGGGCCCCCGCGGCCAATGCCGCGTTCGCGGTTGCCCAGCGCGCGCTGCAGTCCCAACCAGGCTCGAGCTAGGGCCCGCCGCTGCGCAGTTCACGCCCCTCTCTCTGGCAGCCGGGCCGGCGTATCCACTCCGTCGACCTCGGTGGCCGCCGTCGTGCCGGAGACCGACTGCTTGAAGCCGCGCAGCCCTTCGCCCAGCGACTTGCCCATCTCGGGCAGGCGCTTGGCGCCGAACACCAGCAGCACGACGATGAGGATCATCGCGATGTGGAGAGGGTTCTCGAGTCCGATCATCTGTAGCTCCGATCAAGTCTCTTAGATAGCACGATCGGTCGTGCTGAATAATACGACCGGTCGTGCTGACTGGTTTGGTGGACGCCTGGTTTGGCAGGCAACCTGTTCTACGGAGCGCAAGCTGTTTCAGATCATCCAAACGACAGTGCGTCAGCTCAGCTTGGCGGCGATCACCGGGCTATGCGTGGGCGCACTGCTCCCGCCGGCCGGCTCGGGCGTCACCAGCAGCGCATCGACGCCGTGCACGCTCTGTGGCACATCGACGTCGCTATCACCGCTGGCCGTGACTCCGAAGAGCACGCCGGTGGGCGTCGGATTGTGGCCTGCGCGCGAGAGCCACACCTCGTAGATCTTGCCCGGCGGCGGCGGCGAGAAATCGCGCACGATCAGCTGCGCGTGGCCGCCGGTGACCTTGACCTTGGCGGTGCCGCGCTCGCCGATCACCTTCGCCTGATAGACCCGGGTCGGCGGCGAGCTGCGTCGAGGAGCTGCCCAGCTCGATTCCACCGACGACGATCGCGGCGACAGCGAGGGCCGCGGCGAGCGCGAGCGCGGGTCGTGGCAGCCTGCGAGCGATCGGCAGGCGCCCGTGCGGCCGCTCGCCCTGCTGGGCCCGTCGGGCGTCGTTGCGGACGGCCATGAGCACGCGCCTGCGCAGTCGCCGCGAAGCGTGATGCTGGGGGGCGGCCATCGGCAGGACGTCGACAACCTGCCGGAAGCTCGCCAGATCCTCGCGGCACGCGGCACAGGTCTTCAGGTGGGCCCGGAACTGCTCGACCTCGGCGGGATCCAGGGCGCCGAGGGCATAGGCTGCGACATCCCCGTTGCGGCCGCAGCCGCGGACATCGGCACTGCGATCTGCGGGGCTCATCGTCTCGCCTCGGTCATAGCACTATCCCCGCCGTGTCGCCGAGGGCCAGCCGCATCTTCGTCAACCCGAGCCGCATCCGACCCTTGACCGTGCCCGCGGGCAGCTTGAGCATCTCGGCGATCTGGCTGTGCGTGAAGCCCCCGAAGTAGGCCAGCTCGATCACCTGGCGCTGGTCGGCCGGGAGCTCGCCGAGCGCGGTGCGCACGTGGCGGGCCTCGTCGCGGCGTTCGACTTCGGCCTCCGTACGCTCACTGGCCTCGATTCGCTCGGCGACTCCCTCGTCGCGGACATCGCGGCTGGTCCGCACCGTCTCGCGCCGGAAGGCGTCAATCGCGCGGTTGTGGACCACGCCGAGCACCCAGGAGCGAACGCTGCCCCGGGTGCGGTCGTATCGCGCGCCGCTGCGCCACAGTGACAGAAACGACTCCTGGACCACGTCCTCGGCCATCGAGCGCCGCCCGCACATGCGATATGCCAGCGAGAAGGCGGCGTCGGCGTGGCGGTCGAAGAGGACCTCGAACGCCTTCGGATCCCCGTCCTGGACCAGCTGCATGAGGTCCTCGTCGGCGAGCGTCGGGTGGTCTGGGCGCGACTGACGAAGGCTTCTTGGCGCTCGAAACACTGTGTGAGGTCACATTCAATCGCGCGGAGGCGCACCTCCACGTACGCCTTCCTACGAAAACGGCGCCACGCCGGATCACCGTCGGAGCGCTACGGCATGCCGCGGCGCCGCTGCCCCGGTCGCTGGCTGTTACCGCGCGTGGCGCAGGCCTTGAAGCTCGAGCAGCTCCCCGGGCGGTTCGCCGGACAACAGCCAGCCGTTACCCACGGCCTGCACTGCGCCCTGCCTGGCGAGTTGGGTCAGCGCGGTCGTGACCGTCGGGCGTCGCGCCGCCACCAGATCGGCGAGCACCGCGTGTGTCAGCCGCAGCGGCAGCACCACGCCTTCGCTGCGGACGCGTCCCCAGCGGTCGGCGAGATGCCACAACAGCATCCGCAGCCGGACGTTGACGCGTGCCTGATGCACGATGGCCATGTTGATCGCGAGGTTACGGGCACGCTCGAGGGCCCGGCCGACCAGACGGCCGGTCAACTCCGGATAGGCCGACAGACAGCGCGCCGCCTCCACGTCGAGCATTGCGACCCGCGTCGGCTCGAGCACGCGCCAGCCGGTCGTCTGCGTGAGCGTTGCATTGGTGTCCTCGCCCTGCCACGGGCGCAACAGGTCGCCCTCTCCGAGCAGCTCTGCGCCGTAGCGCCCGTCGACCCCGACGCGGCGCAGCAACAGCCCTTCGAGCACCAGCAGCCCGATCCCGTCGCGCAGTGGCTCATCCCAATCGAAGGTCCAGCGCCCGCGCGCGATGCGCGCAGTACGCACGACGCAGTCGTCGGCCGCCTGAGCGCGCTCCGACGGGCTTAGCGCGTCGCCAAGCTCGGGGTCTTCGTACAGGATCTTGCAGCTGCTGGAATCGGCGGAGTGATTCACGTGTCGCCATGCTTTGCGTAGAAAAACCTGTCAGCTTCCTGACTACCCACGGGCGGCCCCGGCTACACGCGGAATGGTTGGGAGGGGATCGCATTGGCGCTTGCCGGGTATCGTGTCGCCGCGTGACCGGCGCGACCGCAACCGTGATGCCGTCCGGCGATCAGCACGAGATCAGCCATGGCGATCAGCGCGTAGTCGTGGTCGAGGTGGGTGGCGGCCTGCGCGTCTACGAGACCGCTCGGGGGCCGCTGCTCGACGGCTACGGCGAAGACCAGATGTGCAGCGGCGGCCGTGGCCAGCCTCTGATCCCCTGGCCCAACCGGCTTCGCGACGGATCGTATGAGTTCGCCGGCAGCCGTCATCAGCTGACGCTGACCGAGCCCGAGGCACACAACGCGATCCATGGTCTGGTGCGCTGGGCGAACTGGACCGTGGCGGACCGAGCCGCCGACCGTGTGGTGATGAGCCACGTCCTGCACCCGCAGCCCGGCTGGCCGGGGACGCTGGACCTGCAGATCGACTACCGGCTCGACGACGGTGGCCTCACGGTCACCACCACCGCCACGAACGTCGGGGGCCGCGCCTGTCCCTACGGTACCGGCCAGCATCCCTACCTGACACTGGGGACCGAGCGAGTCGACTCGCTGGTGCTCAAGGCGCCCGGGCGCCGCTATCTGCAGTCAGACGATCGCGGCATCCCCACCGGGAGCCGACCAGTGCAGGGCACTCCATTTGACTACACCGAGCCACGCCACCTCGGAGAAGCAAAGCTCGACACCGGATATACCGATTTGGACCGCGACGCCGACGGCTGCGCTCGCGTCGTGCTCGAGGCCACCGACCCCGCGCGGCGGGCGACGCTGTGGATGGACCGCGCCTACGACTACCTGATGCTGTTCACCGGCGACACACTGGCGCCGCCGGCACGCCGCCGCGGCTTGGCGGTCGAGCCCATGACCTGTGCGCCGAATGCGCTCCAGTCAGGTGACGGGCTCGTGGTGCTCGAGCCGGGCGCCAGCCACGGCGCCACGTGGGGCATCTCCCCGGACTCGGGCTCATAGTCCGCTTAGCGGGCGCCCGTAAAATCGCCTCGACAAGTCAAGCAACGGAGGAGACCGAGGTGGAAGCTGGCAAGGACCGGACCATGGCTCTGTCTCAGGCACGGGGCGACCAGTCGGTGCCGCTGCTCGAGGAGACGATCGGGGCAAATCTCGACCGCACGATCACGCGCTTTGCCGAGCGCGAGGCGCTCGTCTCATGCACCCAGGATCTGCGCTTCACGTACGCGCAACTGGGCGCCGCCACGCGTGAGCTCGCGCGCGGGCTGCTCGCGGCGGGAATCCGCCGCGGCGACAGGGTGGGGATCTGGAGCCCGAATTGCGCCGAGTGGGTGCTGGTGCAGTACGCGACCGCGAGGATCGGCGTAATCCTGGTCAACATAAACCCCGCCTACCGCACCTCGGAGCTGGAGTACGCGCTCGGGCAGTCGGGGTGCAGGATGTTGATCTCAGCGCCGGCATTCAAGACCTCGGACTACCGATCGATGGTCGATGAGGTGCGGGGGAGCCTGCCCGAGCTCGAGCAGGTCGTGTTCCTGGACTCAGGGGACTGGGAGCAGCTGCTGGCCGGGGCGAGCGACGTGACCGACCAGGAGCTTGAGTCCCTGAGCAGCGAGCTCGAACCCGAGGACCCGATCAACATCCAGTACACGAGCGGGACCACCGGCTTTCCCAAGGGCGCGACCCTCAGCCATCGCAACATCCTCAACAACGGGTTCTTCATCGGCGAGAGCTGCCACTACACCGAGCAGGACAGGGTCTGCATCCCGGTGCCCTTCTATCACTGCTTCGGGATGGTGCTCGGCAACCTCGCCTGCACCACGCACGGAGCGGCGATCGTGATCCCGGCGCCGGCGTTCGACCCCGAGGCGACGCTCAGGGCAGTGGCCGCCGAGCACTGCACCTCGTTGTATGGCGTACCGACGATGTTCATCGCCCAGCTCGACCATCCGCGCTTTGCGGAGTACGACCTGACCTCGCTGCGAACCGGGATCATGGCCGGCTCGCCGTGCCCGGTCGAGGTGATGAAGCGGGTGGTGCAGCGGATGCACATGAGCGAGGTGGGGATCGCCTACGGCATGACCGAGACCTCGCCGGTGTCGACCCAGACCTCGTTCGACGATCCGCTGGAGAAGCGCGTGGGGACCGTGGGGCGAGTGCATCCGCACGTGGAGATCAAGATCGTCGATCCAAGCAACGGGGAGGTGGTCCCCCGCGGCTGCAGCGGCGAGCTGTGCACGCGAGGCTACAGCGTGATGAGCGGCTACTGGAACGATCCGGAGCGCACCAGCGAGGCGATCGACGGCGACGGGTGGATGCACACCGGCGATCTGGCGACGATGGACGACGAGGGCTACGTGAACATCGTCGGGCGGATCAAGGACATGGTGATCCGCGGCGGCGAGAACGTCTATCCCCGGGAAATCGAAGAGTTCCTGTACTCGCATCCCGACGTGGCCGATGTCCAGGTAATCGGCGTTCCCGATGAGCGCTACGGCGAGGAGCTGATGGCCTGGGTTATCCCTCGTGAAGGGGCGACGCTCGACTCAGAGCGGCTGCGCGAGTTCTGCCAGGACAAAATCGCGCACTACAAGATCCCCCGCTACGTCAAGCTTGTTGACGAGTTTCCCATGACCGTCACCGGCAAGGTGCAGAAGTTCAAGATGCGCGAGCAGGCAATCGACGAGCTGGGGCTCGGCGCCACCGCGAGCGTCAAGACGGCATGAGTGGTTCTGAGCTCGGGCTTGCCCTGTCGGTCTTTGCCGCCTGTGCGGTAGAGGCGGTCGAGGCGCTGACGATCGTGCTGGCCGTCGGCGTCACGCGCAGTTGGCGTTCGACCTTCTACGGCGTTGGCGCGGCGATCGTCGTCCTGGCAGCGCTGACCGTCGTGCTCGGCCCGACGCTGACCTCGTTACCGATCGGGACCCTGCGGCTGGTCGTCGGTGGGCTGCTGCTCGTGTTCGGGCTGCAGTGGCTGCGCAAGGCGATCCTCCGAGCCGTTGGCCTGAAAGCCCTGCATGACGAGGACAGCGCGTTCGAGCGCGAACGGCTTGCAGCCAGTGGCGCCGGCGCGGTAGCGCAGCGGTTCGACGGCTACTCGTTCACGATCGCGTTCAAAGGCGTTTTGCTCGAAGGGCTCGAGGTCGTGTTCATCGTGCTGACCTTCGGCGCCAATCAGCACCGGATCGGGCTGGCTGCGGCCGCCGCGGGGGCTGCGGTCGTGCTGGTGGTGCTCGCCGGCGCCGCCGTCCACGCGCCGCTGTCGCGAGTCCCCGAGAACCAGCTGAAGTTCGGCGTCGGGGTGATGCTGACCTCGTTCGGGATGTTCTGGGGGGCGGAGGGAGCCGGCGCCCACTGGCCCGGGGGAGATCAGAGCCTGCTCGCGATCATCCCGCTCACGCTCCTGGTGGCGGTGGCGATGGTGGGAGCGGCGCGGCGTCATGCGGCAGCCGGGGTGGCCGAAGCGACCCACGACCAGTCGGCTGCGCACGCATGAGCGCAGTGGGTTCCTTGCTGCGCTTCGTGTGGGAGTTCGTCGTCGGCGACGACTGGCGGATCGCGGTGGGTGTGGTGCTGGCCCTGGCGCTCACCGCGCTGGTGGCCGGCGCGGGCGTCTCCGCCTGGTGGATCCTGCCGCTCGCCGCCGCGGGGTTACTGGCAGCGTCCGTGTGGCGGGCCGCCGCGGGGCCCCGGCCGAAGTAGCCCCGCGCGCCCGCTCCGTCGGACCGGGCCGAAGTCGCCCCACGGGCCGCCGCGGGGCCCCGGCCGAAGTACCCCACGGCCCCCGGGGCCCCGGCCGAAGTAGCCCCACGGGCCGCCGCGGGGCCCCGGCCGAAGCAGCCCCGCGTCCCCTCACTGGCCCGTCGGTCGGCATGCGCCCCCGTCCGTCAGTGGCCGTAGCCCGTCCGTGGTCGTAGGCCGTCAGTAGCCGTAGGGGTTGGTAGTAGGTGTCGTGCCCGTGGTCGACGTCCCGCTCGAGGAGACGCCTCGCGAAGTCTTGATCACGTGCCAGACGCCGCCGAAGGTGGCAATGCCATCGCCGTGCGCGCTGCCCTTGGCCTTGTCCATGGAGAACCTGTACAGCGGATGGCCGTTGAGCGTGACCTGGTTGATCCCGCCTCGGTGCCAGACGCCAAGCCTGCCCTTGATCGCAGGTGCCTTGCTGGGCTTCTTGCCCGAGGCCACGGTCACCGGGGGCCAGAAGCCGAAACAGCCGTTTGACTTTGTGCACTTCGGATGGCGCTTGCTATCGCCGCTCAGCGTGTACACCGCGCGGCCATGGGAATTGGCCGCGACATTCTCGACCTTCGTCATCGCGCTCGGGTTCGTGATGTTCGAAATCTTTACGCCCTTGGCGATCTCGAGCGTGAACGTCTTTGCCACCGCGACCGAGACGAGCGCGGCAGTCGCGACGCCGACGAGCGCCGTGACGATGATCAGTGCGAAGCGCCGCGGCTTCGCTCCGACTCGTGGGAGTTGGAACATCTAATGGCCTCCTATCGTGGTCACCTGCCCTTGCTTGACGCCAGCGGCAGCGTTTACTTCCCGAACCTCGCCCGGCGGCGGTTACTTCTGGACCCTCACCCCGGGATAACCGGGCGCTGCCCGCCGGCACCTCCGCAGCCGGCGAGCAACGCCACGCATGGTGCGCCGCCGAGTCGCCAGAGGCCGGCCTCAACAAGCGGCGCAAGTTATGTCAATACGAATATCCGCCGCCGCCCCCGCTACTGGTAGAGGACGCTGGTGCAGCCGGGGCGGTGCTGCTCTTCGCGCTCGTGGTGACGACGGTCCAGGTGCCGACGTCCTTGATGCCTTCGCCCTTGGCCTGACCGGGGGCGGTGTCCTTGACGAATCGATAGAGCGGCTGTCCCTTGTAGGACACCTGCTCAACGCCGTTTGGACGCTTGATCATCCCAAGCCCGGACACGCTGCCGGCCAGCTTGCTGTGAGCCGGCACCGTCAAGGGGATCCAGATGTGGACGCAGCTGGAGCTGGTGCAGATCAACTTTCCCGCTCGCTCCCCGCTGAGGTGGTACAGCGTCATGCCCTTGTCGTTGACGAGAACCGTGCCCAGGCTCCCCACCGACGCGGTCTTGACCGTCACCGCTGAACCGCTCGCGGCGGGCGCACTGGACGAAGCTGCGCTGCCGGAGCTCGAGCTCGAGCCGCACGCTGCCAGCAGCAGCGATGCAGCGAGCGCGGGAACGAGGTACTTGATCGTGCTGGGCACCTGGAGCTCCTCGAGGGGTAGTTCGCGTTTGCCTTGAACCCTGCTGCCGCTTAAGACGACCAGAAGCCGGATTCCTTCCCGACGACCGGACGACAGCTGCCGAGCACCGCCGCCTAATCGGTTAAGCCAGCGCCTCGACGGGGTAGCCCCGCGCCATGACGGAACGCTCTCGCGGCAGCGTCCTGCTGCGGCGTGTTTGCGCCTTGTTGGCGGCGTGGCTGTTCGCGGCCGCCTTGTACTTCCTGCTGATCGACATCACCGATCTGCCAGAGCTGATCGTCGGTGCGGGAGCCGCAGTGCTGGCCGCCGCAGGTTTCGAGCTCGCGCGCGAGCAGGACATCGCAAACCTGGTGCCCAAGGCTCGCTGGCTGCTGCGCCTCCGCAAGCCGTTTATGAACGTCCCTTCCGATATCGCGGCGGTGTCACTGGCCGCGCTCAATCAGCTGCTGCACCCCAGAGCCGTGAAGGGCGAGTTCCGGGCCGTCCCGTTTCGCGGCGGCGAGCACGAGCAACTCGAGGGTGGCAAGCGCGCGCTGGCCGAGTCGTTTGGATCCTTCGCGCCCAACACGATCATCGTCGGCGTCGATGGCGAGCGCGAGATGATCCTCGGTCACCAGCTCAGGCGCCGCGGTGGTCCAGAGGCGATCGACGTGCTGGAGCTGGGATGAACGAGTGGGAGATCGCCGCGACCGTTCTGGGGTTCGCGCTGATCCCCTGCGCTTTGGTGGCCCTGCTGGCGCCCCCGACCCACGGACTTGCCGCCATGGAGCTGGCCTCAGTGCTGCTGAGCACGATTTTGATGCTGCTCGCAGAAGGGTTTCACCGCCAGCCGTTCGTCGACCTGGCGGTCGTCTTTGCGCCCATGTCGCTGGTCGGGGCGCTGGCTTTCGCCCGGCTCATGGAGCGCCATCTGTGAGCTGGCGCGAAGTCGTGACGGTGGTGCTCTTGATCGCCGGCGGGTCGATCGAGTTGCTCTCCGTGATCGGGCTGTGCGCGATGCGCGACGTGTATGACCGCTTGCACTACGTCGGGCTGGCCGGCTTTGGCGCGTTGCTGATCTCCGTGGCGATCGTCGTTACAGAATCGTTCTCGCTGATCGGCGACAAGGCGCTGCTCGTCGGGTGCATGCTGATCCTCGCCGGGCCGGTCGTCGTGCAGACGACCGTCCGCAGCTTCCTGGTCCGCGAGCTCGGCGACTGGCGAGCGAAGATCGCCGGCCGCGAGGAGAGCGACGAAAAATGACCCTGCTTCAGATCGCGGCGCTGGCAGCGGTGGCCATCTGCGGCGGAGCGGTCGTGGTTGCCGGTGACCCGCTTCGCCAGGTGCTCGTGCTGGGGATCTACGGCTTGACGCTGACGATGTTGTTCTTCGTCTTTCAGGCCCCCGACGTGGCGCTCTCGGAGATCGTCGTCTCCACGGTGGGCCTGCCGCTGATGATTCTGCTCGCCCTGCGCAAGGTTCGCCAGCAGGAGCAACAGCAGCAGCGCGACCGACGGGAGGAGCAGCAGGACGGATGAGCCGAACGGCGCGACTGCTGCTGTTCGCGGTCTCCGGGACGGCGTTCGCCGTCGTGATGATCTACGGGCTGGCTGGCCTGCCGGACTTCGGTCACTACCACGGCGTCTATGGCCGGGTGATCAACGGCATCGGGGTCACGGAGCGCCACGCGACTGACCTGGTCACCGGGCTGAACTTCGATTTCCGCGCCTTTGACACCTTGGGAGAGGAGTTCATCCTGTTCGGCTCGGTCCTCGGGATCGTGCTGATCCTCCGCGAAATGCGCGGTGAGCATCAGCGGCCGCGCCGGGAGGAGAGCGACGAGCACAGCTTCGGCGACGCGAGCGAAGCGCTGCGGGCGCTGGCGATGCTGCTGATCCCCGGCTTGATCGCGATAGGCGTGTACATCGTCGTGCATGGTCAGCTGACCCCCGGCGGCGGATTCCAGGGCGGCTTGATCCTCGCCGCTGCTCCCCTGGCGGTGCTGCTGGCCGGTCGCTACATGCGCATGAAGATCGTCGCCCCGCACACGCTGGTCGAGGTGGGAGACGCGCTCGGGGCGGCCGGCTATGCGCTGGTGGGACTCAGTGGGCTGGTATTCGCCGGCGTCTTCTTCAAGAACTTCCTGCCGTTCGGGATCCCCGGGCACCTGTTGTCGGCTGGGCAGATGGATGTGGCCAGCGCGGCCGTCGGGCTGGAGGTGAGCGGCGCCTTCCTGGTCGCCTGGAGCGAGCTGCTGGACCAGGCGATCCTGGTACGAAGCAGGTCGGGGTCGTGAGCTCGACCCCGGTGCGAGGCGGGTCGCGGTCGTGAGCTCGACCCTGGCGGTAGACGGGTCGCAGCCGTGAGCTTCTTGCCGTTCGCGATCGCTGCGTGGCTGTTTTTCATCGGGCTGTACGGAATCGTCTCGAGCCGCAACCTGATGCGCACGATCCTGTCGCTGACCGTGGTGCAGTCCGCCACCTACCTGGTGCTGCTGGGGATCGGCTACCGCAATGCCGCAACGGCGCCGATCTTCGCCGACATTCCGCAGGTCACCAGGGCCGTCGATCCGGTCGTGCAGGTGCTGGTGCTCACGGACATAGTGATCGAAGCGACCGTCACCGGGTTGCTGCTCGCGCTGGCCGTGCAGGCCCACAAGCGCTTTGGGAGTCTCGACCCCTCAGAGCTCCGCGCGCTGCGGGACTAGTCCATGCACATAGTCGCGCTACCGGTCGCCATACCCATGATCGCTGCGCCCGCGCTCGTGGCCGTGCGCCACTGGGCGCCACGAGCGATCAACGACATCGTTGCCACGGGAGTGGCGGTCGCGGTGGCGGTGCTGTGCGCCATCCTTCTGGTGCGGACCCTCAAGCAGCCGATTGCCTACTGGATGGGCGGCTGGCGTCCGAGCCACTCGGTAACGATTGGCATCTCGTTCTCGATCGATTCGATCGGCGCCGGCCTGGCCACCTTCGCCGCCCTGCTGGTGGGGTCCGCGCTGGTCTACTCGTGGCATTACTTCGAGGCCGCGGACGGGCTCTTTCACGCGCTCATGCTGGTGTTCCTGGCGGGGTTGGTCGGTTTCTCGTTGACCGGCGACCTGTTCAACCTGGTCGTCTTCTTCGAGCTGATGGGAGCAGTCGCCTATGCGCTGACCGCCTACCAGAGCGAGGAGCGCGGTCCGATCCAGGGGGGAATCAACTTTGCGATCTCCAACAGCGTCGGCGCCTACGCGATCTTCATCGGCATCGGCTTGCTGTACGCGAGAACCGGCGCCCTGAACATGGCCCAGATCGGCAAGACGCTCGACGGCCACCATGCGGATGCGCTGGTGATCGTGGCGATGACGCTGCTGTTCATGGGCTTTTTGACCAAGGCGGCCACGGTTCCGATGCACTTCTGGCTGGCCGACGCACATGCCGTGGCCCCGTCGCCGGTGTGCGTCCTGTTCTCCGGGGTGATGGTCGAGCTGGGGATCTATGCGGTGGCCCGCATCTACTGGACGATCTTCGCGGGCGCGCTCGGTCCCCACAAGCTGCAGGTGCAGGCGATCCTGATCACGCTGGGCACGATCACGGCGCTGTGGGGAGCGGTGATGTGCTTCTCGCAGCGCCACATCAAGCGACTGCTCGCTTTCTCGACGATCAGCCACATGGGAATGTTCCTGTGCGGGATCGGGTTGCTGAGCGCAAAAGGACTCGCGGGCGTGGCCACCTACGTCATCGGCCACGGCTTCACCAAGGCCGCGTTGTTCATGCTCACCGGAGTGTTGCTGCATCGCTTCGGGACAGTCGACGAGTTCGACCTGCATGGCAAGGGACGCGAAATCGCGCACGTCGGCGTGTTGTTCGCGATTGCCGGGCTGGTACTCGCGGCGCTGCCGTTCACGACCGCCTTCTTTGGCAAATCGCTGCTCGATGCCGGGGCGCTCGAGGCGCATTACCCATGGCTTCCGACCGTGTTCGTGATTTCCTCGATGGCAACGGGCGGGGCTGTGCTGCGGGTCGCGGGCCGCGTGTTCCTTGGCTGGGGGCCCGCCTCAGCCGACGAGGAGGGGCAGAGCAGGCAGGGCCGAGACGAAAAGGATGAGGAACCCGAAGCGGCGGGTCGGATTCCGCCGCTGATGGTGATCGTGCCCGCGGTGTTGCTGCTGGCGGCGATCGTGGTCGGCCTGGTTCCCGGCGCCGTGCCGGGCATCGAGGTGGCCGCGGCACACTTCGGCGATCACTCGGCCTACATCGGCTGGGTGCTCAACGGCGGCCCTGCTCATTTCGCGCCCGCGTCGACCAGCCACCTCGAGGGCTTCGATTATCTCTACGGTGCGGGCGCAGCTGTCGGGGCGGTGGCGATGGCCGCGCTGGGGCTGTTTGGACGTCCGCTGCGCGATCGGGTTCCGACGATCGTGCTGGGCCCGGTGGTCGGCGCTCTGCGGGGATTGCGCGCGCTCCACAGCGGGCACATCGGCGACTACATAGCGTGGTGGACGACAGGCGCCGCGCTGCTCGGCGGGGCGTCGTTGATTCTTCTGACATGAGGCCCGGGCGCCTGATCGTCGTAGGAGGGGTGGCGTTGGCGATCGCCGGATGTGGCGCGACGCCTCCGCAGGCGCCGTTCCGCGATGCTCAGAAGCTCGATTCGGCGACCAGTGGGATCGCCACGGCGTGCGGCGAGACTTATCAGGTGACTGCCTTCCCCGGCGACCATCGCCGCGATCTCGAAACGCTGGAAGCTACTGCCACGACCGCGGCGAAAAAGCTCGCCGGCGTCTATAAGCGCAATCCTGCGTGGATCTACCAAGGGGATACGATCGCTGAGATCGTCACCGACGGGGTATCGATGTTGCGCGAATGCGGGCTGCACGGGGCCGCGGCGGCGCTCACCCACGGGACGCAGCGCCGCGGCAGTTAGCGGCTCCAAGCATCCGGGTAAGCGTTGGTGTGAAAATCTCAAAACGAGGTAACGAGGGCGCTTGTGAACAAGAAGACGAAGGCAAAGATGGGAGCCAAGGCCGCAAAGACCGCTGCCAGACATCGCGGGGCCTCCTGGGTGGGCATGAAGGGTGCAGTCAAGATGGGCAAGCCGGTGGCCAAGCGGCAGGCGCGGCGGCAGGCGCGACAGCGGATCGAGCAGATCGGGACCGCGGCCCGCACGACCGGAGCGCTCGTGGCGATGTATGGCCCGCTAGCTGTGCAGGCGCTGGGGCTGGTCGAGGTTCCAAAGCGCAAGCGCACGTTGCCGCGGGTCGCGGTGGGCGTGGTGATCGGTGCCGGGGCCATGTACTTCTTCGGTCCTCAGCGCGGCTCGTAACTCGGGCACCGGCTGCCCGTCCGCCGGGTTAGTTCTCAACCATGTTTGGGTGGTCTGCGCAGGGTCATCATGTTCGGGCCTAACATGTGATCCTGCAGGCCGTGCGCCACCACAGTGAGCGGCGGCAGGCGCGACTCAAGGGATGCTTTCGTCGACCGCTTCGTTTGGGGCGCGTCGAACGGCTTTCCCTCAAATGATCCCGGAGGGTCTGATTGCCGCGCCTATCTGCACATGCTCGAGAGCATCACCAAGGTGCTCCCCGGTGAGCTTCGCCGAAGGATCACCCCGTGCCACGGGCGCTGAGGTGCCCGGCAAGCAGGACGCGCAGGCGTTTGCCGCGCTTGAATTCAGCGTCGACATCGTCCCCGATCAGGATCGAGTACGTGTGTCACCGGCCGGCGAGGTCGACATCGCGACCGCCGACCGGCTTCGGCAGCCGGTCGCCGAGCTGCTCGAGGAGGGCTACCGGCGCGTGGTCATCGACCTGCGTCAGGTCACGTTTCTCGACTCGACCGGGGTCCACACGCTGATCCAATGTCACGAGCGCGCCCGCGACCTGGGAGCGAGTATGTCGATCATCCTGGGAGGCCCCGCAACGCGGCGCGTGCTCGACATCACCGGGATCATCGATCACCTCGAGATCGAGCGCTCGCACGAGTAGACGGCTGATGTCGGCCATCGGCCGACGTCGTTCGAGCTTTGCGCGCGTGAAAAAGCAGCGACCGTTGGTCCGGATCTGGGTATCACCTGGTCGGGATCGACCAATGCACGAACTGGACATCATGTGGCGTCTCGGCCTGGCGCTCGCACTCTCGTCGGCGATCGGCGTCGAGCGCGAGATCGGCCAGAAGTCCTCGGGCCTTCGGACCTATTCGCTGGTGGGGGTCGGCGCCGCGTTGTTCATGCTCGTCAGCATCTACGGGTTCACCGACGCCAGCGGCCATATCCACACATCGCTGGACCCGTCGCGTGTGGCGGCGCAGATCGTGTCGGGAATCGGGTTCATCGGCGGCGGCATCATCTTCGTCCGCCGCGACACCGTGCGCGGCCTGACCACGGCGGCCGGAGCGTGGGTCACCGCAGCCGTGGGAATGGCGTGCGGCGGCGACCTGCCGCTGATCGCGATCGCCACCACGCTGATCTACTTCCTGGTTGACTACGGCTATCCGGGGCTTGTCCGGATTCTGCCGCGCTCGCGCTACGCGCCCTCGGAGCTGAGGCTCGTGTATCTCGATGGGCACGGCATTCTGCGCGAAGCGCTGGCCGAGTGCGCTCGGCGTGCATGTCTCGATCTCGGATCTCAACATCAAGCACGAGGCGAATGGCACAAGCGACGGCGGGCGCCGGCACGTCACCGTCGAGCTGGAGGTCCGCAGGACAGGGCTCGGTCAGCGAGCTGGCCACCGATCTGCACGAGCTTGACGGCGTCCTCGATGTGCACGCCGGAGACGCCAACGAAACCAGCTACTGATCTGCCGAGGCGTCCTCCTGGCTGGAGCTCTCTGGAGCACGGGCGGGGATCCGAGCGTCGGCGTGGGCTGCGCGCGGGTTCTGGCGGTCGATGATCCATTCACCGCTCGACGTCTTGCGAATTGCGCCGATCCGCGCGCCCGACTCCTCGTGCAGCCCGCCGCCGTCGTCGACGGTCAGCTTGCGCTCGGCGCCGCACGCGGCGGTGACCAGCTCCTGGACGAGCTCGGTGTCGTAATGCTTGAGCTGCCTGTCGTTGAGCGCCGCGGACACGGCAGCCAGCGTCCGGTCGATGTCAGCGTCTGCGATCACGCGGCGCGAGTGCTACCCGCTAGCAAGTCGGCGACAAACAGGATCTGATTGTCGCGTGCGAAGCGGGGTACAGATCCGACCGATGTCGAGTCCGCCGCGCTTCCTTCCACCGATCATTCGCCAGATTGGGGGAGATGTGCTCGGGCTTGGACGCGCCGCTCAATCGCTGCGCTCGGCGCAGCTGCGCCCGCGAACGAGCACCGCCGACCGCGTGGTGCAGTCGATCTGCCCCTACTGCGCCGTGGGCTGTGGCCAGCGGGTGTACGTCAAGGACGAGCGGGTGATCCACATCGAGGGCGATCCCGACTCGCCGATTTCCCGGGGCCGCCTGTGCCCGAAGGGATCGGCGTCCGAGCAGCTGGTCAACTCGCCGCTGCGCGAAACCAAGGTGAAGTACCGCCGTCCCGGGGCGGCTGACTGGGAGGAGCTGTCCCTGGAGCGCGCCAGCGAGATGATCGCCGAGCGGGTGATCCGCACCCGCGCCGACACCTGGGAGGAACAGACGAGCGACGGCAAGCCGCTCAAGCGCACACTCGGCATGCATTTCCTGGGCGGCGCGACGCTTGACACCGAAGAGAACTACCTGATCAAAAAGCTGTTCACCGCCCTCGGTGCGCTGTCGATCGAGAACCAGGCGCGGATATGACACAGCTCCACGGTCCCCGGTCTGGGGACCTCGTTCGGGCGCGGTGGAGCTACCACCTTCCAGCAGGACCTGCAGAACTCCGACTGCATCCTGATCATGGGCTCGAACATGGCCGAACAACACCCGGTGGGCTTTCAGTGGGTGATCGAAGCCAAGGAGCGGGGGGCCAAGGTGATCCACGTCGATCCCCGGTTCACGCGCACGAGCGCGATGGCGGACCTACATGTCCCGATCCGCTCCGGCACCGACGTCGCCTTCCTTGGCGGGATCGTCAACTACATCTTCGAGCACGACGCGTGGTTTGAGGAGTACGTCCGTCACTACACAAACGGCCCGGTGGTGATCAAGTCCGAGTTCGTCGACACCGACGAGGCGAGCGGCTTCTTCTCCGGCTGGAACCCCGAGCACAGCGCCTATGCGATCAACACCTGGGGTTACAACAAGACGAGCGGTGAGGCGACCGCCGGCCGCTCAGAGCAGCAGGCCGACGTGTCGGGCAACCAGGCCCACGGCGCGCACGGAATGAAGCTCGAGGGGGGCGATCCGCCGGATCATGGACGAGACCATGCAGGACGAGCACACCGTCCTGCAGCTGGTCCGCCGTCACTTTGCGCGCTACACGCCGGACGCCGTCGCCGAGATCTGCGGTTGCTCTGCCGACGAGGTGATCAAGGTGGCCCGGGCGCTGTGTGAGAACTCGGGGCGCGAGCGGACCTCCTCGATCGTCTATTCGGTCGGTTGGACGCAGCACACCGTCGGCGTGCAGAACATCCGCGCCGCCTCGATCGTGCAGTTGCTGCTCGGCAACATCGGTCGGCCGGGCGGGGGCATCCTGGCCCTGCGTGGGCACGCGAACATCCAGGGCTCCACCGACATCCCCACGCTGTACGACATCCTGCCGGGCTACATCCCGATGCCCCACCCCCAGTCGCACCCGACGCTGGACACGTTCGTCGAGCTCAACGGGCCCGACACCGGGGCCTGGGGAAACCTCAAGCCGTACATGGTGTCGCTGCTGAAGGCGTGGTGGGGCGACGCGGCGACCGAGGCCAACGAGTTCTGCTTTCAGCACCTGCCGAGGATCAACGGCGACCACTCGCACTACGCGATGATGCTCAAGATGCTCGACGGCGGCGTGAAGGGGATGTTCTGCGTCGGCCAGAACCCGACCGTGGGCTCGGCGAACTCGAAGTTGATGCGCCTCGCGCTGGCCAAGCTCGACTGGCTGGTGGTGCGTGACTTTCAGCCCCACGAAACCGCCACGTTCTGGAAGCAGTCGCCCGAGCACGAAAGCGGCGAGGTGCGCGCGCAGGACATCCAGACCGAGGTGTTCTTCATGCCCGCGGCCGCTCACACCGAGAAGGACGGCTCCTTCACCAACACCCAGCGGCTGCTCCAGTGGCACCACAAGGCCTGCGAACCGCCGGGAGAAGCGCGCTCGGAGCTTCACTGGATCTACCACCTGGGCAAGGCGATCCGGGAGAGACTGAGCGGATCTGAGGACCCCAAAGATCGCCCGATCCTCGACCTCGCCTGGGATTACCCGGTGATCGGCCCCTACACACGAGCCCGATGCCGAAAGCGTGCTGCAGGAGATCTCCGGACGCAAGTCCGACGGCTCGTTCCTCTCGAGCTACGACGAGCTCAAGGCGGACGGCTCGACGAGTTGCGGCTCTTGGATCCACTGCGGGATCTACAAGGAGGGGACCAACCAGGCGGCCCGCAAGAAGCCGCGCGGAGAGCAGAACTGGATCGCGCCAGAGTGGGGGTGGGCGTGGCCCAAGGACACCCGGATCATCTACAACCGCTCTTCGGCGGACCCGGCGGGAAAACCGTGGTCGGAACGCAAGCGCTATGTGTGGTGGGACGCTGAGGAGGGGCAGTGGACGAGTCTTGGCGACTCACCGGACTTCCCGCCGGACAAGGCGCCGGACTTCCAGCCCCCGCAGGACGCAAAGGCAATGCAGGCGATCGCCGGCGACAAGCCCTACATCCTGCACCCCGACGGGCGGGGCTGGCTGTATGCCCCCACGGGTCTGGTCGATGGGCCGCTGCCCAGCCACTACGAGCCGCAGGAGTCACCGTTCTGCAAACCCGCTCTACGCCCAGCAGCAGAATCCGACGCGGCAGGTGTTCCACCGCCGCGAGAACCCCTACCACCCGATCGGCGGCGAACAGGGCTCTGACGTGTTCCCGTTCGTGCTGTGCACCTACCGCCTGACCGAGCACCACACCGCCGGGGGCATGTCGCGAACGGTTCCCTACCTGGCCGAGCTGCAGCCGGAGTTCTTCGTCGAGGTGTCACCCCAGCTGGCCACCGAGCGTGACCTTCACCATGGTGACTGGGCGACCGTCATCTCCGCGCGCAACGCGGTCGAAGCGCGGGTGATGGTCACCTCGCGGATCAAGTCGCTCGAGATCCAAGGCCGCACGATGCATCTGGTAGGCGCGCCGTACCACTGGGGCGGAGTGGGCCTGGTCACCGGAGACTCGGCCAACGAACTGCTGCCGCTGGCGCTCGACAACAACGTCCACATCACCGAGTACAAGGTCGCCACCTGCGATATCCGCCCCGGCCGCCGCCCCCGGGGCCGGGCGCGCCTGGAGCTGGTGGAACACTACCGGCGCCTGGCAGGAGTGAAGTCGTGAAGCTGCAGACGACCTCCTGGTCGCCGCCAGACGGTGACTCCGAGCGCCAGCGGATGGGGTTCTTCACTGACACATCGGTGTGCATCGGGTGCAAGGCGTGCCAGGTGGCCTGCAAGGAGTGGAACCAGATCCCGGCCTCGATCGAGGGCTTCACCGGCAACTCCTATGACAACACTGTGCAGCTCGGCGCCAACACCTGGCGCCACGTGGCATTTATCGAGCAGCGCCTGCCGGCGACCGTCGACGATGGCGCTTCACTGGTGCAGGCCGCGCAGCACGACGCGCTGCTGCACGCCGGCGTCCAGACCTATCAAGAGGGAGACGGCTTTCGCTGGCTGATGGCCTCCGATGTGTGCAAGCACTGCACACACGCGGCCTGCCTCGAGGTGTGCCCGACCGGGGCCCTGTTCCGGACCGAGTTCGGGACGGTGGTCGTGCAGGAGGACGTGTGCAACGGCTGTGGCTACTGCGTGCCGGCATGTCCGTTCGGGGTGCTCGATCAGCGCGAGGACGACGGGCGCATGTGGAAGTGCACGCTGTGCTACGACCGCCTCAAGGACGACCGCGAACCGGCTTGCGCCCAGGCCTGTCCCACCGACTCGATCAAGTTCGGGCCGTTGCGGGAGCTGCGCGCGCAGGCCGAGCGACGGCTGGCGCAACTGCAGGAGGCCGGGCAGGACAAGGCGCAGCTGTACCTCGCCGACGACGATGACGGCGTCGGCGGCGCGGGCGCGTTCTTCTTGTTGCTCGACGAGCCCGAGGTGTACGGACTGCCACCCGATCCGGTCGATACGTGTCGCGATCTGGGATCGATCTGGGCCGCTGCCGGGGCGGCCGCGCTGGCGCTCGGCGCGGGACTGGCAGCGAGCGTTCTCGGTGGCCGCGGATGACCGAGAGCCAGGCCGCGTCGGCGACCGACAGCCGGCCCGCGTCGGCAACCGAGAGCCAGGCCGCCTCCTATCACGGCCAGCCGGTGCTCAAACAGCCGGTGTGGACTTGGGAGATCCCCTGTTACTTCTACACCGGCGGCTTGGGGGGCGCCTCGGCCGGGCTGGCCTGGCTCGCCGGCGCTCGCGGTAACGAAGCCCTGGCGCAGAGAGCTTGGGCGCTTGCGGCCGCGGGCATCACGATCAGCCCGGCGCTGCTGACATCGGACCTCGGCCGCCCGGCGCGCTTTTTCAACATGTTGCGGATGTTCAAGGTGACCTCGCCGATGAGCGTGGGTTCGTGGCTGCTGGTCGGCGCCGGCGCCAGCACCACGGTCTCGGCAGCCAGCGCCTGGAGCGGCCGCCTGCAGCGGACGGCCAGCCTGGCACGCCCCGCGGCCGCGCTGCTCGGCTTGCCGCTGTCCACCTACACCGCGGCGCTGCTTGCCAACACGGCCGTTCCGGTGTGGCACGAGTCGCGCCGGCTACTGCCGTTCGTGTTCGGCTCGGGTGCTGCGCTCAGCGCCGGCGCGGCCGCGGTGATCGCCACGCCACCGGCTGCGGCGCGTCCGGCCCGGCGGGTGGCCCTGCTGGGGGCGGCGCTCGAGCTCGGTCTCAGCGAGCTGATGGAGAAACAGCTCGGCGCCATCGGTGAGCCCTACCGGCAGGCCCCGGCGTCACGTTTCAGATGGTTGAGCAGGGCGGGAATCGTGGCCGGCGCGGCGCTGCTTGGCGCCCGGGGAGCCTCGTCGCGCTTTGCGGCGGCTGTCGCGGGATCGGCGCTGTCCGTCGGCGCCCTGAGCGCGCGGTGGAGCGTATTTGAAGCCGGACGCCAGTCGGCCGCCGACCCAAAGTACGTGGTCGGTCCTCAGCGCGCGGCGGTCCAGCGCGGACAGCGGCCAGGGGCGGCTCGGCGCGAGCCGCACCCGGTATGAAGGTAAGAACCCGGCCGCGGCCGCAGCTAACGAGGTTGTGAAGCATCTGCAGGCAGTCCGCTAGCTCCAATGCGCACCGGCAGCAGACCCAATCCGGCCGGCGACCGCGCGCGATGGGTGCGCTGGCGCGTGCGAAGGCTCGTCAGCGCCGGGTTTGCGGCCGATCTCGCCGAGGGGCTGGCGCGAGAGGACAGCGTCGACCTGCACGAGCTGCTCGAGCTCGTCGATCGTGGCTGTCCCCCGGAGCTCGCGGCTCGAATCCTCGCGCCGATCGACGACGACCCGCGCCTCCGGCCGGCCGTGGAGCGATGAGCAAGCTCGCTGATAGCGTCCGCCCGGTGCAACGAGCTCCCGTCCTGGCCGCCGCCGACAGGGATGCAGAGGCGCGCGCCTGGCTGCGAGCGCTTCGCAGCTCGGGCATCGAACGAGAGGACGCAGCCGCGCGACTGCATGCGCTGCTGTTGCGCGCGGCCCGCTTTGAGCTCACGCGCCGCCGGGGAATGCTCGACGGTGCCCGGCGCGAGACGCTCGAGGACCTCGCCGTTCAAAGCGCGGACGACGCGCTGAGCGCGATCCTCTCAAAGCTCGACGACTACCGCTTCGAGAGCCGCTTCACCACCTGGGCGTACAAGTTCGCGATCCTCGAGGCGGCGGTGCGCACGCGACGCCGAGCGTGGCAGACGCGCGAGCTACCGATCGAACCAGAGGCGTGGTCGATGCTCGCGGCCCGGGCGCCCGGCCCGGTCGAGGATGTCGAGATGCGTGAGCGCTTGCGGGCGATCGCTGACGCGATCCGCACCGAGCTGTCGCCCCACCAGCGGGAGGTTCTGGGTGCGCTTGTGCTCGCCGACGTTCCGATCGACGTGCTCGCGCAGCGCTTGAGCACCACCCGCGGCGCCCTGTATAAGACCCTTCATGACGCGCGACGCAAGCTCCGCGCAGCAATCGAGGACGACCGATGACAGATCAACGCTCTTCTCCAAAGCGACTGGTGTCCGCCCTACTGGGTCCCTCCGGTCCCGAGCTGACCTGCGAACAGTGCTTCGATCTGCTCGACGTCTACGTCGAGCACGAGGTGTCGGGGGAGGGCGCCGACGCGCTTGTCCCCGGGATGCGCGAGCACCTGCAAGGCTGTCCGGCGTGCGCCGAGGAGCACGACAGTCTGCTCGAGCTGATCACCACGCTTCACTAAACAGTCCTAGCCCCCAGGGAGGTCGAACACGATGAGCAGTCAGCAGACGTTCGTGATTGTCGGTGCGAGCCTGGCCGGCGCGAAAGCCGCCGAGGCGCTGCGCGAGCGGGGGTTCGACGGCCGCGTCGTGCTGGTGGGCTCAGAGCGCGAGCGGCCGTACGAGCGGCCCCCGCTGAGCAAGGACTACCTCCGGGGCGAGTCCGAGCGCGAGAAGGCCTACGTCCACCCGCCAGACTTCTATGACCAGCAGGGGATCGAGCTGATGGCCGGCTCAACCGTGAGCGCGATCGACGCCGACGGGTCCCGGGTCAGCTTCGACAGCGACGATGAACTTGCCTACGACAAGCTTTTGCTGACCACCGGCGCCGAGCCGCGGCGACTCTCGATTCCCGGCGCCGACCTCGACGGCATCTATTACCTGCGCACGCTGGACGACTGTGATGTGCTGCGCGAGCGCCTCGACGCGGGCGGACATGCGGCCGTGGTCGGCTCGGGGTGGATCGGGAGCGAGTTCGCGGCATCGGCCCGTCAGCGAGGTCTCGAGGTAACGCTGATCGATCCTCTCCAGGTGCCCTACGAGCACATCTTGGGAGTGGAGATCGGCTCCTTCTACCGCGATGTGCACGCGCAGCACGGCGTCGAGCTGCTGCTCGGTGAAGGGGTGGATGAGTTTGGCGGCGATGGCGCCGTGCGATCGGTGCGGACCGGCAGCGGCAGGGAGGTTCACTGCGACTTCGCGGTGGTGGGGATCGGCGTCGCGCCGCGGGTGGGACTCGCGCAGGACGCGGGCCTGGACATCGACAACGGCGTGGCGGTCGACGAACGTCTGCAGTCGTCGGTCCCCGACATCTTTGCCGCCGGCGACGTCGCGGCCGCATGGCACCCCTTCTTCGAAGAGCGAATCCGCGTCGAGCACTGGGCCAACGCGCTCAACCAGGGGCCCGCGGCGGCGGCGGCGATGCTCGGCGATCAGGCACCCTACGACCGGATCCCGTACTTCTTCTCCGATCAGTACGACGTGGGAATGGAGTACTCGGGCTACGCGACGAGTTGGGATCAGGTCGTGTTTCGCGGCGACCGCGACGGCGGCGAATTCGTGGCGTTCTGGCTTCGTAACCGGCGCGTGGTCGGCGGCATGAACGTCAACGTCTGGGACGTCAACGAGCACGTTCAGGCGCTGATCCGCTCGCGACGTCAGGTCGACGTCGACGCCTTGACCGATCCAGATACCGAGCTCGAGTCGCTGGCCGGCGAGCGCACGGCTTGAGCGCAGGCGCGCAGGTCCGCGACGTCACGGCCGGCCTTTGGCTGTGGCGCATCGAGCATCCAGATTGGGCGCCCGATGGCGACTGGGACCCCCTCGTCACCTCCACGTGCGCGGAGTCAGGCGGCGAGGTCATCCTGCTCGATCCCCTGGCGCCACCCGCCGACGCAGCCGAGATCTGGGCGCGCATCGATGCCCGGCCGCCGACCGTGGTCGTAGTCCTCAAGCCCGACCACGTCCGCGATGTCGATCTGTTCGTCGAGCGCTACGGCGCCCGTGCTTTCGGCCCCGAGCTGTTCTTCCGTCACGACATCCCGCGCACCGAGCTCGAGCCGGTCTATCCCGGCAGCGAGCTGCCTGGCGGGCTGACCGCGCTGTTTGACGGCCGGTCCCGCTGCGAGACGCCGGTGTGGTTGCCGCACCAGCGAGCGCTGGTGTTCGCCGATGCGCTCACCGCGCCCGATGGTCAGCTGCGCGTGTGGGCCACGCCCTGGCACGAGGAGCACGTGATTCCGGCCCTGCGAGCGCTGCTCGAGCTGCCGTTCGAGCACGTCGTGGTGTCACACGGCGAGCCGGTGCACGACCGGAGCGCGTACGAGCGTGCGCTCGAGCTGGCGCCGTGGGACGCCTGAACGGCTTGCGCGCCACGGGCGCTGCTCCGTCACGCGCCGCGTGGCAGCCATTTGCGCGCCAGCTCCCCGATCCAGGCTTTCGCCTGACCCGGGTCTGACGGCGGCGCCTCAACGAGCACGAGCTCGCTGACCCCGAGCTCGTCGAGCTCCTCGACGTCATCGGGCTGGCATTCGGTCAGCGCCACCGCGATCGTGAGCCCCGCCGGATCGCGTCCTGCTCGCGCGCACAGCTCGCGCAAGTATCTGACCCGATCGCGCACCGCAGCGACGTCCACCAGGTTGAAGCCGTACCACCGTCGCCGTGGGCAGCGACCCGAGCCAGCGCCGGGTCGCTGTTGCCCCCGAACACGATCGGCAGGCTCCGGCCGTGTACGGGCTTGGGGACACGCGGATCGAGTCAAAGCCGATGAAGCGACCACTGAACGAGGCACGGTCCGCTCGCCAGATCTCTCGGATCGCGCGCACGTACTCGACCGTGCGCTCCCCGCGATGCGCGAACGGCACTCCCAGCGCCGTGAACTCCTCGCGCGACCAGCCGATCCCGACGCCGAGCGTGAACCGACCACCGCACATCACGTCGAGCGTCGCGGCCTGCTTGGCGACCAGCACCGGGTTGTGCTCAGGCAGCAGCAGGATCCCCGTGGCGAGTCTGATCGTGTCTGTCGCGGCCGCGGCGAAGCTCAGGCACACGAACGGATCGAGCCAGTCGGCGTCCGCCGGGACCGGCATCTGGCCGGCCTCGTTGTACGGGTAGCGCGATGCCGGTTGATCGACCATCACCACGTGCTCGCCGACCCACAGCGTGGCGAACCCCGCAGCCTCGGCCGCCTCAGCGACGGCGTCCACCACTTCGCGTCGCGCGCCGGCGCCGATCCCCAGGGCATGCAGGCGAATCGCATCGGCCTAGTGCGCGTCGGCGCTCCCCTGCGCCGCGCGCACCCCGTCGGCGATCGCCCTGGCCACAAGCTCGGCGGCCGCTGCCTCGACGGCGTCATAGGGCGCCTGCGTCGCACACGTGGCCAGGCAGAAGATCGTGTCGCCGTCATACATCGTGTGCGCCGGACGGATCGCGCGGGCGATCCCGTCGTGGGCGACCGTCGCGACGCGATTGGCCTGCTCCTTGGTCAGGGTGGCGTCAGTCACCACGCTGCCGATCGTCGTGTTGGCGCCCGCCAGCAACCCAGATGCCTTGTCCCACGAGCTGAGCTCCGCGACCCACTCGTGGCGCTCGTCGTCCCAGATGCCGCCGACGCTGTTGACGACCATCAAAGCGGCGACCGTCGCGCGGCCGGCCTCGGCGGTCGCGATCCCGACGCCGCCCGGCCGCGTCTGTGACCGATCGCCGCCCTTGGCTACAGTCGCGCCCGTGCCGCCCCCGACCGCCCCTCTTGCCGGCGCGTCGGTGGCGGCCACGCATGCCGCGTAGCCGGCCTGAAGGTCGGGGCGAGCCCGAGGGTCCCCGCTCAGCAGATCGAAGATCACCGCTCCGGCCACGATCGGCACCCGGATCGAGGCGAGCTCGTAGCCGATCGAGTGCTCCTCGAGGTATCGCATCACGCCCGCAGCGGCCTCGAGCCCGAACGCGCTTCCGCCGGTGAGGAGCAACGCGTGCACCTGGTCGACCAGCGTTCCCGGGCGCAAGCTGTCCGTGCCGAGCGTCGTCGGTGCGGCGCCGCGGACGTCGACACCGCCGACGGCGCCGGCGGGGGCGAGGATCACGGTGCAGCCGGTGCGGCCGCTCTGGTCAGTCCAATGCCCCGCCGCAAGGCCGTCGGGAAGCTTGTGCCCGCGGTCCGAGGAGCTCTGCATTTGCGAGCGGTCACGCTACCGAAAGCAGCGCCGCGAGACGACGAGCGTCGCCGCGCCGGGAGGTCAGCGCCCTGCTGCTGTGCGCGCGCCCGCGGTCGATCGCTGCGCCATCGCCCGCCCCAGCTCGGCGCGTGAGCGAATCCCGATCTTCAAATAGACGCGGGCGAGGTTTGCCTCAACGGTCTTGGCGCTTATGAACAAGGTCTCCGCGATCCTCTTGTTCGTGAGCCCCTGGGCCGCGAGCTCGGCCACGCGCAGCTCGGTGGGGGTCAGCTCGTCCCCCTCGCTATGGCGAACGCCGGTGCGCTCGAGTTCGGCCCGCGCGCGCTGCGCCCACAGGCGGGCACCGATCGCGTCGAAGGTCTCAACCGCAGCGGCGAACGCCTCTCTGGCAGCACGCTTGCGTTTTGAGCGCCGCTCGATCTGGCCGCGCACCAGCAGCGTCCGGCCCCGTTCAAGGGGCATCTCTACCCGTTCCAGCTGCTCGAGGGCCAGGGTCACCTCTGCGCGTGCGCGTTCGAGATCGCCGCGCGCGGCCGCCAGCAGAGCCCGGCACCGGGCGGCGTTGCCCAGGGCCGACCGTCGATCGTGTGCAGGGCCGTGCTGTTCGAGCATCCCGGTAAGCGCTTGCGCGCGGTCGAGCTCTTCGAGCGCCACGAGTGCTTCGATCTGGTCGGGAAGGATCACCGCCGTGAACTGGTTGCAGGAGCCCTCGGCTTCGACGATCCGGCACAGAGGCGCGAGCGCGTCGCTGGCCGCCTTGGCGTTGCCAAGCGACAGTTCCAGGAACGCGGACACGCCGCCGAGCCACCACGCGGCGTAACCATCATCGGTGTTGCAGGCTCCACGCCAGCGCTGCGTCGGCCCGCGCTCCAGTCTCGTCGCCGAGCGCTGCACGCACGTAGCTTCGCTCGCACAGCATGTCGGCCAGAGCGGTCTGGCTGCCGAGCATCTGAGCGATCTCGCAGCCCTCATCGGCAATCTCGAGCGCCCGCCGCAAATTTCCCCGCGTGCGCTCGGCCATCGCCAGGTCGGCGTCGAGCATCGGAAGGTGGCTGTCCTCTCCACGGTCGGTCGCGCGTTGCCTGAGGTCGCCGTACAAGGCCGCTGCGCGTGCGAAGTTGTCGCTGTAGTACTCCGCAATTCCAGCCAGCCGGGTTGGCCTCATCGGCATGAGCATGCGGCGGTCTGGGTCCTCGAGCGCCAACGCCGCCTCGATCTGATCCCGGTCGAGGGGGTGACCCAGACGGAAGTTCCGGGTGGCGGACATGGCGAGTGCGGCCGCCTGCAGCGCTGTGTCGTCCACACGGATGGCAGCTTCGAGCGCCGCGTCGGCGTGCTTTACCGCGGATACGTCATCACCGAGGATGCTGTGGGCAAAGGCAAGGTTGAGGTGCAGCTCTGCCAATCCATGCACCGGCCCGGGAAGCTGCAGCGCTTCCTCGAACAACGGAACCGCCTCGGCGAAGCTGCCCTCGACGTAGCGAAGCTCCCCGAGCAGCCGCAGGGCCTCCCCGCGCAACGATCTTCCGCACGGGTCGGCGAGCACCTGATCAGCCAGTGCACGGGCGCGAGCGAGATTTCCGGACTGGAAGTGGCACTCCGCTGCCGCCAGCGTACGGGCCAGGCCTTGTTCACGCTCGCCGGGAGGGGTCAGTGCAGTGGCCAGCTCGAGAAGGTCGGCGGCGGCGTCGGGCGCTCCGCGGGAGACGGCCCCGTTGGCGGCTCGATCGAGCTCGAGTGCGGTCTCCTCGCTTGACTCCTGGGCACCCAGAGCGAGGTGTCGCGCGCGTTCTTCAGGGTCGGTGACCACCAGCGCAAGCCGGCGGTGGAGGCCTTGACGGCGGGCGCTCGCCACCGAGGCGTAGATCGCGGTCGAGAACAGCGGATGGGAGAACGCAACAGACTGACCGCTGATCTCGATCAGTCCCGGCCTCTTCGGCGGGCTCGAGCGCTTCCCGATCGAGCATCGCGAGCACGGGAGAAGAGAGCGCCGCGACCATCATCAGCTGCTCTCGCGTCGCGCCCGGAAGGCGTCGAATTCGCCTCGCTACGAGCTCGGAGAGATCGTCCGGCGCCGGAAGCGCGTCCAGGGCTGAGGGCTCGCTTCGCCGCAGCAGCTCGCGGGCAATCTCGAGCGCGTAGAAGGGGTTCCCCTCGGCCGCTGCGGCAATCTTGACCACGGTTGGACGGGCGAGAGCTTGGCCCAGCCGCTCGAGAATGAGGTTGTGCAAGGCGCCGACGCTGAGCGGCCCAATCTGCACGCGCGCAGCGCCCGACTCCTCGAGCGCCCGCTCCAGACCCGAGCTGAAGCCTGGCCCCGCGCCGGTCCGCACCGAGCACAGAAACCCAATCCGGCGACCGGTCATTCTGCGCAAGGCGAACTCCAGCGCTGCCTGGGAGGGTCGATCGAGCCATTGGAGATCATCCACTGCCAAAAGCAGCGGATCTTCGGCGGCGAGTCCGAACAGGACCGTGCAGAGGCCGGCAAATACAGCTCGCTGACTCGGGGCGCGCGGGCCAGGGACGGCTTGTAGCAGGGCGACCTCCAGCGCATCGCGCTGAGGCGCGGGCAAACTCGAGTACACACTCGCGTCCAAACTCGAGAGGAGGTCGGTCAGTCCGGCAAACGACAGCTTGGCCTCCGCTGCGGCCGCTCTGCACGACAAAACGCGGAAGCCGCGCACGTCTGCCCCGTGCACCAGCTCACGCCAAACGGTCGTCTTGCCAATCCCAGCGGCACCCTCCAACACGAGACAGGCCGAGCCTTGCCGCACGGACTCGAGAAAGTCCACCCCCTCATCCAGCTCACGGTCTCGGCCGATCATCGACGCAGCGCCAATACTTTCACGAAGCTCCTATCCCGGCCGTCAATCCGGGTGCGTCGTGTGCGACAGGCGAACCACCCGAGTTTGCCCGCAAGCCGGCTCAGCTCGTCTCAGGCGGAGCGTCCCGCTGGCCCCTCGTCCTGGTGCGGTGGCTCCCCGTGTGGTAAGCCCGTGGAGCCGACGATCCGGGCATAGGGGATCTGCGCACTGCGCGCTGCGGTGGCGATCGCCTCAGCGGAGGGCCCCTCGAAGAAGCAGAACACGACCTCATCCTCGGGCATCAGCATCGACCCGACGTAGTGGACCGCCTGCTCTGTCCCCGACGTGCGCCTCGCACTGTGCGAGGCGCGACCGTCGAGGGCTCTCAATTCTGTCTGAGTGACTCCCGGCCAGAAGCATTCGGCGACGTAGGACTTCATCCGGGCTTTGCCCTGAAGTCGAGGGTTCACCGCGTCAGCCGCCGCTTGCCGCGGTCAGTCAGTGGACCGCGAACGGACGGCTCACCGCAGTGCTGGCTCCCGCCGCGTTCCTCGCCGTCACGCTGCACTGCACCCGGCGCCCTCGCAGCGACCTGGAGACGGCGAGCTTGCGGCCGTGCGCGTGGCCGCCGGGGTGGCGATTGATCAGCCAGCGGTAGGAGAAGCCGCTCGGCGCGTTGGACCAGATGCCCCTGCTGCACTTGAGGCTGTGGCCCGAGCGTGTTACCCGCGGCCGTGTCGTGTTCACGGGCTTGGCGGCGGCGGGCGTGCTTGCGGGCGGCGGAGGACTCGGTGCCGACGCGGGACCGGCCACGTTGACGGTGAGCTGTGCGCTGGCTGCAGTGTCAGTGATCCAATCGCTGTACGCACACAGCAGCACCGGCCCGGGCTTGCTGAACACCGCGGTGAACGGCACGCTGAACGTCGGGTCCGAACCCTCCCAATCCCCGATCACCATCCGCACCTCGGAGGGATCGTTGAGGGAGTTGTTGCTCTCGTCCCAGTAATCCGGCGAGCATGTTGGGTCGACGCTTGGATCCTTCTCGAACACATTCAGCGCGAACCCGCCCGCATAGTCGCCGACGTCGGTCTGCTGGCCGGTGGCCAGGAAGTCCGTCACATGTCCGACCACAGCCGATCCGTTTACCGCGAGGGAAAGCGTCTCGCCCGGATACGACCCCGTCGCGCTGGCCGGAGCGGCCATCACCCCCGGGCCCAGCAGCCCGAGTGCTGCGATCAGCACCCAGCGCCACCGGCGCCAGCGGCGCCCCAGGGGACCGCTCGTCGCGGCCCGAAGCATCTGATCCTCACCTCTGCCGTGCCCCATCGAAGTAACTCCTCGTTTGGTGTTTTGGAGTCCGGCTCATCGCGCGAACTCGATCTCGGCGCGGACGCTAATCGGCGCCGCGCCGCGAGGAATCGGGTGTTTCCCTATTTCGTTGGGGGCCGGGGCTCGAGCAGGCCGCCCGGGTGGCCGGTGCCGTGAGCGATGACTCGGCGGGCGGATGACGACGCGAACGATGACTCGGCGGGCGGCTGACGACGCGAGCGATGACTCGGCGGGCCGCTCACGCGAGCCGCGAAGCGCAGCCCGGCCCCCGCAGGATGCGGTCCCCGCGCCCGTGCAGGACGTGGAACATCCGCACCACCCGTCCGGATCCTCCATGTTTGTCCCGCTGACGCCGCATCTCGTGGAGGATCCAAATCCCAGGTGCGAATTTTCCACGCCATGCCGGGGACGGTCGGCCGCCTGACGCCGGGGTGCACGGCGCGATCGGCTGCCTGACCACACCATGCACGGCGTGATCAGCGGTCTGACCCCACCAAGCCGTCGACCACCCCGCTCACGCCAGGCCGCGCCAGCTGGGCGGTGTCAACCCGCCTCTGGGGCCGGGGCGAGCTCTCGGTCGACTGCGTGCGTGACCACGCCCATGCGGGGCACGAGAAAGCCGGCGAGCACGCACACGGCGAGAAACACCGTCGCCATCACGTAGCTCTCGGTGAAGCCGGTCACCGACGGCAGTCCGTGAGCGGTGTTGTCGGCGATGAACGTTGCGGTGAGCTGGCCGCCGAGCGCGCCCCCCAGGGTGCGCATGACCGTGTTCATTCCGCTCGCAACTCCGGTCTGGGTGGCGGGCACGGCCAGCACGATCAGATTTCCCAGCGCCGCGAACGCCAATCCGATCCCGGTCCCCAGCAGCGTCGCCGTGATCAGCATCTCGTAGGGATGGCGGTGGGCGACGGCGGCGTAGGCGAAAGCCGCCGCGGAGATGGCCGCGCCGGCGATGAGCGCGGACTTCGATCCGTACCGATAGGCCACGCGCCCGGCCATTGTTCCCAGCAGCCCCATGGTGACCGCGGAGGGCAGCAGATAAAGGCTCGAGACGACGACCGACGCGCCAAAACCGAACCCGGTGCTCTGAGGCAGTTGGGCGAACTCGGGGAAGACGATGAACGACGAGTACAAGCCCGCGCCGAGCAGGAACGCCGCCAGGTTCGTGGTCCACACCCCGCGGATCCGCATCATCTTCATGTCCACCAGCGGCTCCCGACTGCGGAGCTCGACCGCGACCCAGAGCGCGCAGAACACGAGCCCGCCCCCGAACGCTCCGATCGTTTTCGGCGAACCCCATCCCCACACGGTGGTCTGGGCGATCGCGATCAGCACGCCGCAGATGCCGATGGTCATCAGCGCGGCAGCGAGCCAGTTCACCCGACCGGGTGAGCGCACCGGTGACTCCGGGATGTAGCGCCAAGTGCAGAACGCGGCCAGGAGCGTCACCAGAAGCGGGATCCAGAACAGCCAATGCCAGCCGAGGTGTTCGTCGATCACGGCCCCGGCGACCAACCCGAAGCCGGCGCCGATTCCCAGGATCGACGACATCAGGCCGATGCTGCCGGCCACCTTCTCGCGCGGGAACTCGTCTCGGGAGATCGAGAATGCCAGCGGGAAGATGCCGCCCCCGACGCCCTGGATGACGCGCGCGGCGATCAGCATCGTCAACGACTGGGCCAGCGCCGCGAGCAGCGACCCGGCAGCGAGTACCAGCAGGGTCCACAACAGCAAACGCTCCTTGCCGTACATGTCGCCGAGCCGGCCGATGATCGAGGTCCCGACTGATGCGGACAACAGGAAGCCGGTGAGCAGCCAGCTCACGCCCGTCTCGCTTGCGTGCAGGCTGTGCTGGAAGGTCGGCAGCGCAGGGATAACCGCCGAGCTGAGGACCGCATAGGCAAGCCCGGCGAGCGAGAGCACCGCCAGGATCAAGTTCGGATGCACGCGATCGGACTGGTGGGCCTCGCTCGCCACACCCTTACCGTAGCGAGGCTTTACCCGCCGGCTTCGGACCCTTCCTCGGCGAGGTAGATCAGCGTCGCCTTCACGCGCCGGCTGACATCCTGGGTTTCAGGCAGGTTGAGCTTTGAGAAGATCGAGTTGACGTGCTTCTCGACGGCGCGCTTGGTCAGCACCAGCGACTCGGCGATCGCGCCGTTGCTCTTGCCGGCGGCGATCTCCGCGAGCAGTTGGCGTTCTCGCGGCGTGAGCTCTGAGAGCCGTGATTCGGACGCCCGTGCTCGGGCTTGGATCAGCACGTCGACGATCATCGGATCGATGACCGAGTCGCCGCGGGCGACGGTCTTGATCGCTCCGATCAGCTCCTCTCGGTTGCGGATCCGCTCTTTGAGAAGGTAGGCGCGGCGGCTTGAGCCCTGATCGAGCAGGGCGAGCGCATAGGAGGGTTCGGCGTACTGGCTGAGCACGACGACGCCGACATGGGGGTGAGTCTCGCGCAGCCGGGCGGCCACGCGGATTCCCTCTTCGGCTCCCGACGGGGGCATCCGAATGTCGGTGACGATGACGTCCGGGTGCCAGGTGGCGATTGCCGTCTGGAGCTCCTTGCCGTTCGCGCATACGGCGACCAACTCCAGGTCGGGTGTGGAGCTGAGGGTCGCCGTGAGAAATTCGCGAATCACGTACGCGTCCTCGGCCACGACCACGCGGATGCGCTGAGCGGGATCGTCGCCGACGGGGCTCGGAGACGCGACTGCGGTCTGGCCGCCGCCCGCAGAAGCGACCGCGGTCTGGCCGGCGCTCGCGGCCGAGCCGGGCCCGCCGCGTTCCGCGTCCGCTCCCCGGCTCTCGGACGCCGCGTTATCCACTGCGATGTCCATGATCGATCCCGGAGGTTAACCGCCAACGGGCATCGCCATTGCTGGGGGCTGCGATTTCAAGCGCAGCGCTTGGGTCCAACTTACCTCCTTCAACCACCCGCGTTTGAGAGATCGTCCGCCTCGCAAGACGCGTCGGCAAGGGCGCGAGCTTGCCAACCGGAGGGATGCACGCACCACGAGCCCGTGGATGACATTCCAGCGACCGGGATCACAGCGACCAGCAGCCCAGCGGTCACCTCCGCAAACCTGCGCGTAAGCAACCGCTCAGCTTTGGTCCATTGGTGCTTGCTACGGTTGGGTGGGGTTGAAATTTCAACCTGAGCTGTTCCCTGTCTCTGTGAACGACCGCGGGTGGGGCTTTCGTCAGGCATGAGCAGCAGGATCGCCGCCGGTAGCAAGCAGGACAGGATCATCAAGTCGGCGGCTAGGCCGGCCCCGCAATCGTCTGCAGCCGAGCATGACAGAGTCGAGGCGACCGCCGCCCGGCTGTACCGGGACAAGGCGCAGCTCGAGGCCAGGCTCGCGGCCACCACCGCGGACCTGGCGGCGTCCCGGATCCGCCTCGTCGAAGCCGCGGACGCCGAGCGCCAGCGGATCGAGCGCGACCTTCACGACTCCGTTCAGCAGCAGCTCGTGGGGATCCGGCTCAAGCTCGAGCTGGCCGCGGAAGAGGTCAGGCGCGACCCGGCGAGCGGCGGAAGGATGATCGACTCGATCGGGCGGCAGATGGACGAGGTGCTCGAAACGCTGCGCTCCCTCGCGCGCGGGATCTATCCCGCGGTACTCCACGAGCGTGGATTGGGGGAGGCGCTGAAATCGGCCGGCCGCCGCTCGCCGGCCCCCGTATCGGTACGGGTTGACGGAGTCGGGCGCCATCCCGATGACGTGGAGATCGCCGTCTACTTCTGCTGTCTTGAGGCTATGCAGAATGTGGCCAAGCATGCCGGACCGGGTGCGCAAACCATCATCCGTTTGTGGCGCGAGGCGGGGCGGCTGTGCTTCGAGGTGACCGATTCCGGCGTGGGCTTTGACCCAGATCAGGTCCCACGCCCCAACGGTCTGATCAACATGCGTGACCGGATCGAGGCGGTGGGGGGGATGCTGACGGTCACCTCGCACGAGGGGCAGGGCGCTGTCGTGCGCGGATGGGTACCCAGTGACTGAGGAGGTTTTGGTGCGCGCCCGACACGCCCCACGCAGCAGATGGTCGGAGCTCGGCACCACACTGGCGGCAATCTCGCTGGTCGCCCTGCTGCTGTCGGCGTGCGGGAGCGCCAGCAAGCCGTCCTATTGCTCGTCGGTCGGCAACCTCGAGAAGTCGGTTCAGAACTTGAGCGACGTCAATGTGCTGGCGAACGGCACCAGCGGTCTGACTTCGGCGCTCCAGAAGATCGAGAGCAACGCAAAGTCGGTCGTCAATGACGCCAAGAGCGACTTTCCCAACGAGTCCAGCGACGTCACGAGCTCGCTGCGAGCGCTGTCGAACTCGCTCACGCAGCTGTCAGGCACGCCATCGCCGGCGACCGTGGCGAAGATCGGCCAGCAGGTCGGCGCGAGCGTGACCGCGATAAAGAACTTCGCCAATGCGACGAAGTCCAAGTGCAGCTGAGGCGGGCGGCCGCGCGTAGGGTCGGTCTCGTCTCGGTGCGATACGCGCGGTCAGCTCAACAGCCCGATCACGCCCTTGAGTATCAGCGCCGCGCCGAGGATCGTCATCGCTCTCACAGCTAACTCGATGCCCCTTCGGCTAATCCATGCCTTGGCTCGTTCCAGCGCTCCGGGGGTCCACTCGGGTGCGATCGCGAAACAGAGCAGTGGTATTTCGAGCAACGCCAGCATAACCAGGTTGAAGCCGATCACGATCAGCACGATCGCCGCGGACGAGGCTCCGAGCTTGCTCATCGCGTCCAGCCCGGCGAGGTACGACGCGCCAGGGAGGGTGAGCGCCGCGCCAATCACAAACGTGGTGCGGAACGATCCCTTGCTCAGCGCTCGCTGCCACCGTGGCGGCCCCTTGGGGTGCTGGGCCTGGTGGTCCCGGCGGCGCTCGAGCGCGCGCTCCGTACGGCCGCTGGCCAGCACCAGGGCTATGACCAGCGCGATCGCGCCCAGCGCGATGTCCACCGACGGGTTCACCGAGTGCTGCGTGGTCTTGATCGCAGATTTCCCCGTGAGCGCGAACACGATCACCAGACCGAGAGTGATGCTGATCAGCAGCGCGCCGATCAGATAGCCGAGCATCAGACGCGTCGGATGCGGGAGCAGCAACATCACGGTGGTCGCCGCGATCAGGGTTGGGTTCAGCGCCGACGTCAGCGAGAGGAGAATGATCGTGCCCACTGCGTGCTAGTGCTCAGCCTGGGCGCACCACGTCGTCATCCCGATAAGAGGATGACTGGATCTTCGGATGCGTTTGCATGATGGCGATCACCGGTTCGCGTAGCGTTAAATCGGACTCGCCCACTGAATCGTCGCGCGCCGCCGTGACCTGGTTGGGGCACGCCACCGCACTGATCGAGATCGACGGGGTCCGATTGCTCACCGATCCGGTGCTCCGCGATCGTGTCGGACCGCTGGTGCGGGTCGCGCAACAGGTCCAGACCGAGGCGCTCGGGCAGCTGGATTGCGTACTGCTGTCCCATCTGCACTCCGATCACGCCCACCTCTCGTCGCTGCGCCAGCTGGCGCGCTCGACGCCGACTCTCGCGCCACCTCGGGCGGCACGCTGGCTGTACCGCCACGGGCTGCGCGCGGTCACCGAGCTGGCGGCGGGGGAGCAGACGAGCGTCGGGGGACTGCAAGTGCGGGCGACTCTCGCCGTGCACGAAGCCAGGCGGCGACCGTTCGGGCCCCAGGCCGAGCCGATCGGCTACCTGGTCCGTGGATCGAGGTCAGTGTATTTCGCGGGCGACACCGATCTGTTCGAGGCGATGTCCGATCTGCGCGGCGCGGTCGACGTCGCGCTGCTGCCCATCTGGGGCTGGGGCCCACGGCTCGGCCCTGGCCATCTCGACCCCGAACGCGCTGCGCGAGCGGCGTCGATGATCGCTCCCACGGTCGCAATTCCCATCCATTGGGGGACGCTGGCCCCTGGATGGCGGCGGCGTAGGTCACTGGATCTGCAGCGGCCGGCGCGGGAGTTCGCTGCGTACGCGAGCAGATACGCACCGAGGGTGCAGGTGCGCCTGCTGGCGCCGGGCGAGCGGACGGAGCTCTAGGGCCGCACCCACGATCACCCGCTTTGGATGATGAATCCAGCAGCCGGATTGGCACGATCGCGGGCAATGGTAAGTGTCTCAGAGCCGAAATCGGTGGCCGCCGTGCCGCACCTGACGGTGGCCGAACGAGTTGCGCGGGGCAAGGCGGCACGGGCCGAGGTGCCGCGTTCCAGTCACGCGGTGTTCGAGCCTCCCTCAAACCGTACGCGACCAATCAAACTGCTCGAACGCCAGGCGGCAACCCGGGTACCCGAGCTGGTCCCGGTCCGCTACGGGCGGATGCTGGTCTCCCCCTTCACCTTCTACCGCGGGGCGGCGCTGATCATGGCCCAGGATCTGGCACGGACTCCGCGCTCGGGCATGAACGTCCAGTGCTGCGGGGACGCTCACCTGTCCAACTTCGGCGTGTTCGCGTCACCCGATCGCAGGCTCGTGTTCGACATCAACGACTTCGACGAGACTCACCCGGGTCCCTGGGAGTGGGATGTCAAACGCCTGGCGGTGAGCATGCTGATCGCCGCGCGCGACAATGGCTTCAGCGCCCGGGATCAGGATCGCAGCGTGCTCGCCGCCGTCAGCCAGTACCGGGCGGCGATGCGCGAGTTCGCCGCGATGGACAACCTCAGCGTGTGGTACGCCAGGCTTGAGATCGAGGTCCTGCTGGCCGAGCGAGCCGCGGAACTGAAGCCCCGCCAGGTGAAGCGAACCCAGAAGACGCTCGCCAAGGCCCGCACGCGCGACAGCATGTCGGCGTTTGAGAAGCTCACCCACGAGGTCGACGGCCAGGTCCGGATCGTCGATCAGTCACCGCTGATCGTGCCGCTTGACGTGCTTCTGCCGGGCGGCGCGCGGGACGGGCTCCTCGAGATCCTGCAGTCGCTGGTCCGCGACTACCGCGAATCGCTGCAGTACGACCGCCGTCTCCTGCTCGAGCAGTACGAATTGATCGACTTTGCGCGCAAGGTCGTCGGCGTGGGCAGCGTGGGCACACGGGCCTGGATCGCACTGCTGACAGGACGCGACGGTCGCGACCCGCTGTTCCTGCAGATGAAGGAGGCCGAAGCGTCTGTGCTGGAGGAGTTTCTGGCCCCCAGCGAGTTCACCAACAATGGCCAGCGGGTGGTCGTCGGGCAGCACCTGATGCAGGCCTCCAGTGACATCTTCCTCGGCTGGCTCCATGTCGCCGCCGGAAGGGACGGCCAGCCGCGCGATTTCTACGGGCGTCAGCTGAGAGACTGGAAAGGCTCGGCCGAGGTCGAGCAGATGATCCCCGAGGGCCTGGCAACCTACGGACGGCTCTGCGGCTGGACGCTCGCCCGTGCGCACGCGCGCAGCGGCGATCGAATTGCGATCGCGTCCTACCTCGGCAACGGCACGAACTTCGATCGAGCGATCGTCGAGTTCTCCAAGGCTTACGCCGAGCAGAACGACAGCGACTACAAGCAACTGGACGACGCGGTCAAGTCGGGCAAGATCGTCGCCAAGACGGGGCTCTGACGCCAGCGGCGGGCGGTGATGGTAAGGAGACTGTGGGCGCTCGCCAGTCTGGTGCTGCTGGCGGCCGCGGTGGTGGTCGCCTGCCTTGTCGCGATCGCGGCATTCCCACGGGGACTTACCGTGCTGCTCTGCGTGGCGTTCGCGGCGGTGGCAGCCTGGGAGGCCGTGCAGCGCCGCGGCGCGAGGCGCACGATTCTGGCGACCATCGCCGCGCTGCCGCTCGCGGGCGCCGTCCTGTTCGTCATCTTCGAGGGCTCACTGGTCTCGAACCTGGTCGTCCTGGCCTGCTTCATGGCATCGCTGGCATGCGCTCGAACGGCATTTGCGGCTCATGTCCAGCTGCCGCACGCGGAGCCGCCGACCCATCCCGTGCTCGTGTACAACCCGCGCTCGGGTGACGGCAAGGCGGCCCGCTTCAAGCTCGCCGAGGAGGCACAGCGACGCGGCCTCGAGCCCATCGAGCTCGGGTTGGGCGACGATCTCGAGCAGCTCGTCCGCGCGGCGGTGAATCGCGGAGCAGACGGTCTGGCGATGGCCGGTGGCGACGGGTCGCAGGCGGTCGTCGCGATGATCGCGGCCGAGTTGGATCTTCCCTACGCCTGCATTCCGGCCGGAACCCGCAACCATTTCGCGCTCGACCTCGGTGTGGACCGCGATGATGTCGTCGGTGCGCTGGACGCGTTCGTCAACGGTGGCGAGCGGCAGGTGGATCTCGCCGAAGTAAACGGCCACGTATTCGTCAACAACGTGTCCCTGGGGTTGTATGCCCAGGCGGTACAGCGCTCGGGATACCGCGCGGCGAAGATCCGTACCCTGCTGGACACGGTGCCTGATGTGATCGGACCCGAAGCGCAGCCGCCGGCGCTGAGCTGGAAAGGGCACAACGGCTCGTATTCGGGCGTGGCAATCCTTGTGTCCAACAACACCTATCGCCTCGGGCGCGCCTTGAGCAGCGGTACGCGCCCCCGTCTCGATCGCGGACGGCTCGGCATCACCGTGTTTGGCCCCAGTGCGGCGGGCACCAGTCGGCATCCGGCCCGCACGCTGTCCTGGGAGCAGTGGTCGGCTCCCTCATTCGAGCTCGACGCGGCCGGACCGGTGCCTGTCGGGATCGATGGTGAGGCAACGACGCTGAAGCCGCCGTTGCGCTTTGCGACCCGTCCGGGCGCTCTACGGGTGCGCATCGCTGCGGGCCATCCCGGGGCCTCGCCCTCGGCGCTGCAGCCCGATTCAGTGCCGCGTACGATCACCGCGCTGATTGGCTTTGTCTTCCGCGGGGGCCCCACGGGAGGGCGCTCGGTGACGTCGCTGTCAATCCTGTTCGCGGCAGTCGGGAGCGAGGGCCGTTTCCGGGTGTCCCCGATGCTCGGATACGCGTCGGTTCTGCTGGTGCTCGTGGTGACCTGCATCGGGATCTGGCTGCTCGTGAGGGTGGCGACCCACTGGGGCTCGGGCGACGACGACGGCGGCGACGGCGGGGGAGGAGGCGGCTCGGGTGGGGGAGGCGGAGACTCGCCGTCTCCGCCTGATCCCCAGCCGGATGCCGAGCCCGACTGGTGGCCCGAGTTCGAGCGGGCGTTCGCGGCTCACGTGAGTGCGCGGCTCACGCGCTCGGAGTGACGCGACGAGCGAGGGCTCACCCGCTCGGAGTGACGCGACGAGCCAGGGCTCACCCGCTCGGAGTGACTCGACGAGCGAGGGGCCTGCTCACACACCCCTGATCGTCACGTCGCCGCAGCGTCGTATCCCTCCTCCGGGGCGTGGTAGATCGCCAGACCGTGGATGATCCACAGGCTCAGCGCGAAGATGGCCAGCGACCACAACGGATAAGCGGGGATCTCGAGCAGCGCACCGATCGCGGCCAACGCGCCCATGAAGATCCCAAGCCAGCGCCCGAACGTGCCTCCGCCCAGCAGCGACAGCGAAGCGATGATCATCAAGATCCCGATGATCAGGGTGATCCACCCCCAGCTCTTGAGGCTGGCGAACACGTAGTGCGTGTTGTGGACGAAGAAGTGCGAATTCCCGATCGCGGCAATCCCGTAGATGATGTTCAGCACGCCACCGATCATCAGCAGCACGGCAGCGAAGACCGCGCGGCCAAACCCTTTGACCTCGTTCATCAGGCTCCTTTGATCCGATTGGGCGCGGCGCTCGGTCGCGCCCGACAATTTCGGCGCGCTTAACGTTCGAGGATCCCGTCCGTTTTCCCTCATACCGAACGGATGAGGCCGCCGGGGCGCTTGGCGGCGTGTCACCCGATCGGGAGGATGCGAGCCGCCGAGCGGTGGCCGATTCTGCCTCGCCGACGAGGAGTCACACAACGTGGTGATCCACGCGCTGGTCAAAGACAGCGGCGCTTCTGCGAGCGCTCATCGTGAGCGTTACGGCCTGCTGCTCGTCGCGATCCTGACCGCGTTCGCGATCCAGGGGATCGCCAGCCCCGGGCCATGGGAGCAGGTGGTCGTGTCGGCGCTGCTTGCGACCACGCTGCTGTTGTCGGGTTGGGCATCGGACGCCAGGCCGAGGGTCATGGCGGGTTCGCTGATGATCGGCGTGGCGGTGGTGGTGGCCAGCATCGTGGAAGCTGCCGCCGGGATCATCGATGGGCCGGCGACGCGGCTGGCGAACCTGCTCCTGGTCACGCTGGCACCGCCGATGATCGTCATAGGCGTCGTGCGCGTGCTGCAAAAGCGCCAGCGGGTGACGGTCGAAGCCGTGTTCGGGGTGCTCTGCCTGTACATCCTGCTGGGGATGGTGTTCGCGTTCGTGTACGGGGTGATCGATCGCTACGACGGACCGTTCTTTACCCAGGAAGCGCAAGCCACCGTCGCCCATTGCCTCTACTACAGCTATACGACGCTGACGACCGTCGGCTATGGAGACTTCACGGCGGCGAGCAATCTCGGTCACACTCTGTCGTCGTTTGAGGCGCTCGCCGGTCAGATCTACCTCGTCACCGTCGTCTCCTTGATCGTCGGCAACCTTCGTCGTAGGCCCCAGCAGCAGAGCTGATCCTCGATATGGCCCCGTCGCCTCCCAGCGCAGACACCTCGCCGACGTGGTTGGAGGAGGTGAACCGGATCGACAGCGCGGTTTATGCGGCGGTGGCAGGTACTCGCACGCCTCGGCTCGATGTGGCGATGCGGCACGTTTCCACGGCGGCAAACTACTCGCGCCTCTCGTTGGCGTCGAGCGCGGTGCTAGCGCTGGCCGGCGGTCGCAGAGGCCGCCGAGCGGCCGCGTTCGGTCTGGCCTCGGTTGCCGCCACGTCGGCGGTCGCCAACCTCGTGGTCAAACCCTTCGGGCGACGCCACCGCCCCGATCGCATCGCCGGCGATGTCCCGCGGTCGCGTCACGTGCCGATGCCCCTCTCGCGTTCATTCCCGTCCGGGCACACCGCTGCCGCGGTGGCGTTCGCGTCCGGAGCGGGACGGGTGCTGCCGCTGGCGAGCGTGCCGTTGAACGCGCTAGCGACGCTCGTCGGCTACTCGCGCGTCCACACCGGGGTGCATTACCCGGGAGACGTGCTCGCCGGCGCATTCCTCGGTTCGGTGATCGCCGATGTCACCGCTGGGGTGCTGGGTCGGCGCTGGCCGTCGTCCTGAGCGTGCCTGTCGCCGCCGCCGGTCGCCAACAGGTCGTCGATCAGCGCGAGCGCCTCCGCATGGGTCCGGTCGTCGTGGTTTGCGATCGCGCGCACCACCTGGGGCCCGATCACGTCGAGCTCCGGCTGCCATGCCAGCGCGCGCAGGAAGCGAGGCACGAGACGCGTCCAGCGACGCTGCTGGACGTGCAGGCCCCAGGCGATCAGGCGCTGCGCTCGGGCACGCCGGACTTCGGCCGATGCTCGGCTTCCGACCACCTTCGAGGCATAGTCGTAAAGGTCCTGCCGGCGCTCGTCGTCGATCGAATCGTTGTACGCCCGCAGGAACGAGCCGATCACCGGGCACACCGACGCCGGCTGGTCGCTGAACGGCTCCCCGGCGAGCATCGACGCGAGCTCCATCACGCATGCACCGCGGTCGGGCGATTGGTGCTTGCCCCGGCTCAACTTGATCGTCTGGTGGGTGACAGTTCTCATCAGCCCCTCTCCGTCGTCGCGGTCAACCAGTGGTTATTGTCGCGCGTTGCAAGCGGCAGCTGTGACGGCTGACCGCTGAGTCTGTCCAACCGCTCAGGTCAGCGCGCTGGCGGTCCCGAGATGCCCGCCTCGGACCCGACGCTTCGCACAGCCACACCGAGCGCGATCGTGGCGAGCCCGTTGATTATCAGCCAGGTACCCGTCAGGATCGCGAGGGTCGCGTAGCCGATGTGCGGGTCGCTGACGATCACGATTCCGGCGATGATTTCCAGCAGGGCCACGGCGAAGTTCAGCAATCGGCGCCGGGCCAATGCGATCGCCCAGACGAGGCGGACTACTCCTGCGGCGACGAGCCAGATACCGATCAGCAGCCCGATCGCCGTTACGCCGTGAAACGGATGGCGGACCAGGGCGATGCCGATCACCACTCCGAGCACGCCGATGATCGCGGACAGGGCGCGGTTCTCGACCCGGCCCCCGAATGACCTGATCAGCTCGGCGATGCCGTCGATCAGCAGGAAGATTCCGACCACCACGGCCAGCGTGGCCAGGCTGTTGCTCGGCTTCAGGACGAGGATCACCCCTGCCATCAGACTCGCCAAGCCGACGACCACGAACACCCACCAGAGGCGGAAGGCTTCGAGCACGTCTTCCTCGGCTGGGCTCACTCCTGCTCCATCCCAATCGTCGGGCGCTGAGCCTAGCGGGCGCCGCGGACGGCGCCGCTCGACGCTGGAGCCACGCTTTACTCGTCGGCTTCGATGTCGTAGCCGATCGCGATCGCCAGCCGGGGGGCGATCGACACGACCCGGGCGAGCCCGATTGCGGGCGCGATCGCGATCAGCACGCCGACGATCTCGGCTTCGTTCGCGCCGGCGTCAGTCGCGCGCTGGACTGCTGACCGCAGCGAAGCGATCGCCGCTCCGAGCGCCAAAAACGCCCCCAGCTCCACGAGCAGCGCGGCTTTGGGCACCAGGGCGGCGCCGGGTCGGCAGTCGGCGCCGCTCGTGAGAACCATCCCGATCGACGCCTCGTCGTTGAGCGCAAGACGCCGGAGAAGGCGTTCGTGTTCGTGCACGATGAGCCGAAGGTAGGATCGTTGGCCCGATCCGCATCGCCCGATCGGGATGATGCGCCGGAAGTCGAACGGATACGAACATGTCAGCTCACCTCCCGCGGCGGCGCGCCGCGCCAGCGACCATCCCGGCAACACCGGTGTCGCCCGAGAACCAAGCTCTGGACCAGAAGGACACAGACGTCACGCGGCGCACCTGGCTGGCCGCCGAGCGTACGTGGCTCGCCTGGTGGCGGACCGGGGTCGGGGTCGCGGCCGTGGCGCTGGCTGTCGGCCGGTTGCTTCCGGGTCTGGCACATGGCGTTCAGTGGCCCTACAGGCTGCTTGGCATCGGCTACGCGGCGCTTGCCGTGGTAATCCTGGTGATCGGGGCGTTCCGGCAGAAGAACAGCTCGGAGGCGCTGCGCCGGGGCGATTACGCACCGCTTTCGTCGCCGCTGGTCATGTGGATGACGGCAGCCGCGCTGGCCCTCTCGATCGCCACGATGGTCCTGGTGGTCATCGCGCTATGAGTCGCGAACCTGCCTGCACGGTGTAAATCCGCTCATCGGACGGTGGTGCCTGCTTCCCCAAACATGGGGGCGCGCCTGCTTGTCCGCGTCGCTCACATGCGAGACAACTACAGGGGCGCAAGCCCCTCTGCGATCCGCCTGGAGCCGAATGCCATCAGCCCACACAGCTGCGCGCCAGCGACGCCCGCCGGCGTCGAAGCGCAGCGCCATCGGTCTGAATCCCCCGATACCGGGCGACGCAAGCGTCCCACCCTTCGGGCGGGGCCTGGTGCATCGCCCGGCGCTCGTGGACCGCCTGCTCGATGCTCGCGACGCTGCACTGGCCGTTATCGTGGCGCCCCCTGGATACGGGAAGTCCAGCCTCATCTCCGAGTGGGCCCAGCGCGACGAACGACCGTTTCTGCAGATCGCCCTCGGCGGCCCTGAAGTGGAGAGCGCAGAGTTGAGCGCTCTCACCATCATTGACACCTTCGACCAGGCTGGATGGATCGAGCCCTCCAGGAAGTCCTCGTCTACGGCCCTGCCCGAACAAGGGGTGACCGAGGTGCTGGTGTCCGTGATGGAGTCCGTCGGTCGGCTGGCGGGCAGCTTTGTGCTCGTATTCGAAGACGCCCATCTCGTTCGCCCGGCGGTCCTGCGCAAGGTCGTAGGTACGTGCTTGAGCGAGCTATCGGCCGGGTCGATGGTCGCGGTGGCCTCGCGGACCGAGCCCTCGTTGCCGATCGGGCGCCTGCGGGCCCACCGAGAGCTCGTCGAGGTTCGGATGTGTGACCTGGCGATGTCGCCGGTGGAGGCCGCCGATCTGCTCCGCAACGCCGGGCTCGAGCTGCAGTTCGAGGAGGCCCGCACGCTGGTGCGACGAACCGAAGGATGGCCGGCGGCGCTGTACCTCGCGGGTCTTTCGGTGCGGGACGGTACAGAGGCCGGCGCTCGCGCGGCGGGCTTTCACGGTGACGATTGGCTACTGGCCGAGTACCTGCGCGACGACGTGCTGTCCGCTGTGCCGCCAGACCTGATGGCGTTCCTGCTCCGAACATCGGTGCTGGAGGAGCTGTCGGGCCCGGTTTGCGACCACGTGCTGCAAGAACGTGGCTCCGGAGTGGCGCTTTCGCGGCTGGCCAAGCTGAGTCCGCTGTTGGTTGCGCTCGATCGGGCTCATGAGCGATTTCGCTGGCAGCGCCTCTTCCGGGACGCCCTGAGGACCGAGCTGCGGCGACTGGAGCCCGAGCTCGAGCACGCCCTCCAGGCACGCGCCAGCGCGTGGTACTCCGAGCAGGGAGACATCGACCAGGCGATCGAACACGCCGTGGCAGCGGGCGACGCCCGCCGGGCGGGGACCCTCATGTCGACCGGCATCCTGCCCTACGTGGCGCAGGGGCACAACGACAAGGTCCAGCGCTGGCTGAGCGGCCTGCATCCGGACAGGATCGCCGGCTCGCCGTCGCTCTCGTTATGCGCGGCGTATAGCGCGTTGAGCAGCGGGGATGTGGCGCTGGCTCAACGCTGGGCGCTGGCGTGCAAAACGGCGCTGGAGCGAGCGCCGCGTTCAAAACGGGTTGGGTCGCTGGCGACTGGTCTTGCGCTGATCGAGACGATGATCGCGCGTTCGGGAGCGCTTCAGATGCGGACCGACGCCGCCCGCGCCTGTGAGCTGGGGGCCGACGACGACCACTGGCGCCCGCTGCAATGTCTGGTCAGAGCCGTTGCCGAGCACCTCACCGGCGAGCGCGAAGGTGCGCGAAAGTTGCTCGCGGAGGGCGTAGAAGTCGGGGCCGCTGTCGCCCCCACGGTCGCCGGCATGTGCCTGGCTATCGACGCGATGATCGCGATCGAGCTCGAAGACTGGGGCTTGGCCGCCGACCTCAGTGACCGTGGACGGACGTTGATCGACGAATGCGGTCTCGCCGGTGATCCGTTGTCCGCACTGGTGTTCGCAGCATCGGCGGCCGCCCGCGCACACGAAGGGCGCTCCGACGAAGCGAAGAGCGACCTGCGGACGGGGGTCGACCATCTCGCAACACTCGGGGACTTCATCCCCTGGTACGGCGCGGAGGCGCGGATCCTGCTCGGACACGCGTCTCTGTGGCTGGCCGACATCGTGGGCGCGCGCACGCTGCTGGCCGAGGCGTCCCGTCTGGCGAGGAGAACGCCCGACGCGGTCATCTTCGAGCGCTGGTTCGACGAAGCGTGGGCCTACATAGACACGCTCGCCGAAGCGAACCTGGCCGGTCCGTCGGCGCTGACAATCGCCGAGCTCAGAATCCTTCGGTTCCTGCCGAGCCATCGGTCGTTTCGCGAGATTGCGCTGCAGCTGGGAGTGTCCGCCAACACGGTCAAGACGCAGGCGCACGCCGTTTACCGCAAGCTGGGCGCGGCATCTCGATCAGAGGCCGTGATGCGCGCGTCGGAGGCGGGGCTCCTCGGGCAATAGGCCGAGGGGCGCACGCAACTCAGCCGATCAGGATCCGTCCCAGCCCTCGAGCTCCATGTCCAAGCCGAGCGCCAGCGCCAGGCGCGGGGCGCTCGATACGACCTGGGCCGCGCCAGCCGCCCCGGCGGTAGCTACCAGCACCTCCACGACTGCCTCGGCCTCGGCCCCGTTACTGCAAGCCTGCTCGACGGCCCAACATAGCGACGTGGTTGGTGCGCCGACGGCGATCAGCGCCCCGAGCTGCACCAGCGCCCTGACTCGGCGATCGAGAGCGTGTCCCGCCGCCGGATGGCGCTCAGGCGAATCGGCCGTTGGGGACAGCACCCAGCGCAAACACTGCTCGTCACCCGCCGTCAACTGGCGAAGGAGCTGTTCGGTGTCGCTCCCCATGGCGGCTAGACGTGGAGGAGGTTTGCCTTGGCGGCGTCGTATTCCTCGGGCGTGATCGCGCCGCTTTCGCGCAGCGTCGCCAGGCGCTCGAGCTGTTCGGGAAGCGAGGCTGTGGCTTGCGAGGGGGGCTGCTTACGACGTCGGCGCGCTTCCATGAAGGCGTCAAGACGCGTCCGCATCGTTGTGGCAGCGTCACCCATACGGGCGTCTGGAAACTCGACCGCCATCTGACGGCGGAGCACCTCGGTACCCAGCACCGCCAGCGCCATGAACACCACGATTCCGACCGGCGTGCCGGTGGCGGGGATCGGCTGCCAGATGAAGATCACGATCATCACCACGACGACGATCGCGAAGCACCAGACGGGCTGTTCACGCATGAACGGAGCGATCCACCGGCGGCCGGTGACCGCCAACCGTGCCGGGCCGGCGAACCATGCGGCGATCACGACCACGATGCCCACCACGATGAAGGCAGCCGCAATCTCGGCAAGCAGCGCCGTCCCGATCCCCACCGTAGCCCGCGCGGCTGGGCGCTGCGCCTCGTTGGTCACCAGCGAATTCACGATCGCCGATTTGAGGATCGCGCGCCCGGCGAGACCCACTACGCCCGCGATCAGTAGCGCAAACCCCACCGACATCAGGGTTCGGCGCCGGTGATGGGGTGCCAGGAGGATCGCCAGCGCGTACAGCAGCGGCACGAGGATTGACAACCACAGCGCCAGCCCCTGAACCGCCTTTCCGGCCTTTTGAACGAACGAAAGCTGATCGGACTTGAACACGGTCAACGTCGCCACATTCGGCGGCAGCTTGGAGCTGAGGCTCGATGGCAGCCCGAAGCGCGCGGCGACGGTGTCAAGAATCGACCCCAGATCGAGCGTCACCTGGCCCGACTTGACCCCCACGGGACCCTTGCCCCCGTTGACGACTGCTATGAACGCCTGGTCGGCCCTCCGGTTGGCGGCCGCCCACAGCGACTGCACCCGCGGGCGCTGGAGGGCGGCATCGACACCTTGCACGGCGACGTTTCGCAGCGCCCCCGCGGCCGGACCGGCGAGAGGATCGAGGCGCGGCGGCAGTCCCGACTTGATCAGCCCGGCCACGTTGACGTTGGCGTACAGCTGGTCGACGATGTAATTCGACGCTGCGCTCCGGATGGCCGGGTCCTCCAGAAGCTGGGTGCTCGTGGTGGACCAGTTGTGCGGGTTGAACAGCAGCCGGTTGGCCCACACGGCGAGCATCGCGACGACCGCCAGGATCGTGGTGACCACGATCAGCGCATCTACGCCGATCAGACGGCCGCGGCTGATCGAGGGTGCCGGGGTCGCGGTGGCGCCCGGGGGTGGCGCGTCGGCCGGGGCGGCTGGCTCGGCTTGCTCTGGTGCTGGCGCGTGAGCTGGCGCGGCGGCGGTCTGCGCTGGTGTCGACTCGGGTTGGGGTCCTGGCTCGCGGGACGCGGGTGTGCCCTCGGCGCCGATCGGTGACTCGTGCTCGTTCACGTGGTCTGCAGGCGGATCGTCATCGGGCTCGCGATACCAGGCATCGTCCGAATCAGGTGATAGTAAGCGCAGGTCCGGGCGGCACATCCATCGCCTGAAACGGGTGACGCCAATCGAGCGACCGATGCGAAGATTGCGCAGGCACGCGCGATGACCGATGGTGACAAAACCAACGCCAGGCTGGGACCACTGGGTCCGCTGGCGCAGCTGGGCGGCCGCGCGGCGGCGGCGACGCTGCGGCCGGTGGCAGGGATTGCCGACCTGACGCTGCGGCCACTGACGGCCGCTGCCGCTCTAACGCTGCGCCCGCTGACCGGCGCCGCCACGATCGCGGTCCAGGCAGGCAGAGGAGTGGAGCGCCGAGCGGTCGAGCGCGTCCTCGACAACCCCGAGATCGAGCGGCTCCCGAGCGCCGCGCTGGACAGTGCATGGGCACAGGCCGCGATCAAGAACGCGCTCGCCACCGACGGCGCCAAGCAGCTCGTGACGAGCCTGTTCGAGAGCGGCCTGTTTGATGAGATCGTTGATCGCCTGCTTGCGAGCGACGCGTTGTGGCGGCTCGTCGACGAGCTCGCCAGCAGCCCGGCGGTGACTGACGCGATCACCCAGCAGGGTCTGGGATTCGCCGACCAGGTTGGGGACGTCGCCCGGGCTCGCTCACGGACCGCCGACGACTGGCTCGAGCGCAGAGCGCGGCGGCTGGTCACATGGCGGGCGAAGTCGCGCCAGCCCGACGGCCCCCAGCCCAAACCGGCGAATCCGTGAGCCTCCAACCGGGGTCCGTTGCTGTCGGGGTGCCGGCTTCCGGGATGCCGCCACCGGCTCAAGCGCCGGCAGCATCAGCGGCGGTGACGGCGGCCTCAGCGCAGACGCCCACTCGCTACATCGGGCTCATCACCCGCGCGGCCGGGTTCGCAATCGATGCGGCAGTGATCAACGTCGTCGCGATCGTCGTCGAGGTTGGAGTCGCGCTGATTCTGTCCCTGGTGCACGTGTCAAACGGTCTCGAGCCCGTTCTGGTGAGCATCGGCGCCGTGGCCTACGCCCTGTGGGGGTTGGGCTACTTCGTCGGGTTCTGGTCGGGAACAGGCCAGACGCCGGGCAGCAGGGTAATGCAGATTCGCGTCGTCGCCAGCGAGGGAGGGCCGATCAAGCCGCGGCGCGCGCTGGTGCGCTGCATCGGGCTGCTGCTGGCGGCGCTGCCGCTGTTCGCGGGCTTCGTGCCGATCCTGTTCGACCGACGACGCCGTGGGCTGCAGGACTACATGGCCCGCACCGTGGTCGTCGATGCGCCGCAGCTCTCGGCCGCGGACGTCCGGCGCGCGCAGCTGCGCCGCCGCCGCACTGGGCAGGGGGTGGTGGGTGATGGCCGGCAGGGGCGGCCGTAAGCGCCCTCTCGCGATGCACATCAGGGCCCGCAAGCGACGGCCCGCTCATCCGATTCGGGTGATGACCCAGGCTCGGCTCGTGTGCAGGCTTGGCATGGGTGTGGCCAACCACGCCTGACTCGGCGACGGACCGGCGGCGGAGAGCCGGGCCGAGCTCAAACCCAGTCGAAAGGAGCACGCCGCGATGGCAATGTTAGTGGCGATCGGTTACCCGGATCAGGACACCGCCGAGAAAGCGCAGCAGACGGTCGAGCAACTCCAGTCCGAGCTGATCATCCAGGCCGACCAGGTGGCTTCGATCTCCCGTGATCTCGAAGGTAAGTACCACGTCCACACCACCCACGGCGGCGCCGGCGCCGGCGGCGGTGCGATGTGGGGTGGGTTCTGGGGGATGCTGTTCGGCCTCTTGTTCTTCATCCCGTTTGCGGGATTGGCGCTCGGCGCCGGGTTGGGAGCGCTGTTCGGCCACCTGGGGAAGGAGGGCATCGACAAGGCCTTCCAGCAGCAGGTACGTGACTACGTCAAGCCCGGAACATCGGCGCTGTTCATGATCATCCAGCAGGTGACCGAGGACAAGGCCGTCGCCGCGCTGGAGCAGTACGGCGGCACGGTGATCAAGACCTCACTGTCAGAAGAAGACGAGCGGCGCCTTCAGGAGGCCCTCCAGCCGCCGACGCCCGCGCAGGCTGGCTCGTAGGCGACCAACGTTTGTAAATGAACCGCTGCTGCCGGCTCATTCAGTGGGCCGGCAGCCGTACCTTGTGAAAGGAAAGCGAAATGCCCGTCGTTGGAGCTGATACCCACCAGACGCTGTCGGCGATCTCCGCCGGCGACATGGACATCCTCGAAAAGGCGGTCGGGCTGCGTGAGCTCAACCGCGAGGGCAGCGGCCTTGATCCACGCACATTCGCGCTGGTCAAGATCGCGAGCCTGGTCGCGCTCGATGCACCGCCGGCCTCGTATGCCTGGCAGATCACCAATGCACTTGCCGATGGCGTCACCCCCGAGGACATAGTCGGAGTGCTGCGGGCGGTGGCCCCGCAGGTCGGTGGACCGAAGGTCGTCGCGGCGGCCCCGGAGATCATGGTCGCCCTGGGGCTCGACCTTGATGAGGAAGCGTAGGTAGACCGCGATGCCATTCATTCGACGCCGTCCCCTGCTGCGTGCCGCCGCCGTCGGCGGGGGAGCCTATGCATACGGCAAGCACCGCGAGCGCGTACAGCAGGATCAGCAGGAGGAGGCCTATAACGAGGGCCAGCAGTCGATGGCTCCGCCGGCTGCGCCCGCCCCTGCGGCGCCGGCGGCAGCGCCGTCGGCCGGGGGACTGACCCCCGAGGACATGCAGCGGCTCCAGGACCTCGGCAAGCTGCGCGAACAGGGCATCCTCAGCGACGAGGAATTCGCGCAGGAGAAGCGCAAGATTCTCGGCCTCTGATCGGCCACGCTCTCGTTGGCTGGCTGGCGTATCCGTGCGCGGATACGTGGACCGATGATCCGTCAGCCCGGTGGGGCCGCTTGCTCGCCCACCGCCGCGAGCAGCAGGGCCCACTCCTGGCCGGGCTGGTCGTCGACGAACTCGCTCAACAGCTGGCTGCCGCCGGTCCGCCCGACCGCGTCGGCCAGCGTCAGCGCCCATGTGTGCTCGACCAGCACGCCGGCGACCGCCTCGCCCGGCCCCAGCGCGTCGGCCAGCCCGCGCACGGTGTCGCCGGCCGGACTGTCGAGCGCCTGCTGGGTCACCTTCTTGCGAGCCCGCTCGTCGAGCCGGAAGTCGAGCAGCTTGGCGATCATCCCCGCGCGGCCATCGGTGGTCATCGAGACGGCGGCGAACTGATCGGAGTCGGGTTCGCGCGCGACGAACAGGGCCGCCAGGATTCGCATCGCGCCGCCGCTCTCGATCCGCTCGGCGGCCCCGACGAGCTGACCCTCGAAACGGGATCCCGCCGGAAACGTGAACGCAACCAGCTGCCGATTGCCGACGCCCATCGTCGTTCCTATTCCCGGGCGATCATCGCCGCCGCGGCACGCTCGAGATCCACGTACGGTTCGCCGCTGACGTCGACGGCGACGATCTTGACCGTGCCTCCAATGAAGGGCCACGGTCTTTCGCCAGGGTAATCGTCGGTGATCCTGCTGATGCTTCGCCCGACCGTGAGGTCGGTGCCCGAGAGGCCGAACGCCGCCGGCTGGGTCTTGATCTGGCCCTCCCCGACCTTGTCTTCGCCGTGGTAAAGGGAAAGCGTCCCGGTCGACACCCCGGGCTGGTGCTCGGCGTCCTTGACGAAAGACGCGGACAGAATCAGGTCGTCGCCCACAGGGACGTCCTCGGTCGCGACGATCTTCTGCTCCAGCATGCCGACGAAGTTGTAGACGTAGTGAAGCCGGTTGTCCTTTATGTAGAGAGCATGGCCGCCGAAGTGCGAGCCGTGCGCGAACAACACCCCGCTGGGGTCAGGAGCGGGGATGTCGACGCGAGCACCGACGATGTAGTTGCGGTTGCGGATGTTGACCGCCTGTGCCTCGGGCACGCCAGCGACGTCGGGGTAGTAGATGTAGCGGTCGCGAGGGCCGGTCAGCTGCGGGCGCGGCGTGTTGAGGATCTCGACCGCCGAGCGGTCATCGAGCGGGAAGGCTCCGTTTGCGCCCGCCTCCGCGAACCACAGGTTGACGAGCTCTCGCACCTTGTTCGGATGCTCGTCAGCGAGGTTGTGCAGCTCCGCTCGGTCGACGTCGACGTGGTAGAGCTCCCAGGCATCGTCACTGAAGTTGCTCCATCCGCTGATCGTCGGATGGGTGCTGACGGCTTTGAAGCCCTCGTGCCAGATCGCCCGCGAGCCGAGCATCGAGTAGAACTGAGTCTTGCGATGGCCCGGCGCGTCGGCGTCATTGAAGCTGTAGCGCATGCTGACGCCGTCGAAGCGGCTCTGAACATGCCCCTTGATGGTCTCCGGCGACGCCACGCCGAGGCAGTCGAGGATCGTGGGCACCATGTCGATCGCGTGGTGGTACTGGTGGCGTAGTTCGCCTCTGGCCGTGATCGCTTTCGGCCACGAGATGATGCACGGATCGCAGGTACCCCCGTTGAACTCGTAGCGCTTCCACAGCTTGAACGGCGTGTTGAAGGCCATCGCCCAGCCGTTGGGGTAATGGTTGTAGGTCTCCGTGCCACCGAGGTCATCGAGCAGCGCAAGGTTTGCCTGCACGTCGTCCGGGACTCCGTTGAAGAACTTGTTCTCGTTGACCGAGCCGTTGGGGCCGCCCTCGCCGCTGGCGCCGTTGTCGGAGACAAGGACGATCAGCGTGTTGTCAAGCTGCTCTGTGTCCTCGAGGTAGCCCAGCAGTCGGCCGATCTGATGATCGGTGTGAGCCAGGAAGCCCGCGTACACCTCAGCCATGCGCGAGAACAGGTGTTTCTCGTCCTCGGACAGCGAGTCCCACGACCGCGTGAAGTCGACCTCGGGGAATGACTTGCCGCCCGGACCGGTCCGCGTCTGCGGCGTGCCGATCGGGTTGACCGGCGGCAGCTGCGTGTCCTGCGGGACGATCCCCAGCTGCTTCTGGCGCTCGAGCGTCTGCTCGCGCATCGCCTCGTAGCCGCCATCGAAGCGGCCCTTGTATTTGTCGATCCATTCCTTCGGGGCCTGGTGGGGTGCGTGGCACGCCCCGGGCGCGTAGTACAGGCAGAAGGGCTTATCCGGCGCGACGGCCTTGGCGTCCTTGATGAACTCGAGCGCCTTGTCGGTCAGATCATCGGTCAAGTGGTAGCCGTCCTCGGGCTGGCGCGGCTGATCCACGGGATGGTTGTCGTAGATCAGGTCTGGATGCCACTGATTTGTCTCGGCGCCGAGAAACCCGTAGAAACGCTCGAACCCGCGGCCGCCTGGCCAGTTGCGCCGCGTCGAGGCCAGGTGCATCTCGTCGGTCGGGCACAGGTGCCACTTTCCGGTCATGTAGGTGTTCCAGCCCAGCTCGCCGAGGATCTCCGGCAGCATCCCGTTCTCGGGCGGGATCATCCCGCTGGCGTTCGGAAAACCGATCGCGGCTTCGGTGATGCAAGCCATGCTGTTGCGCGTGTGGTTGCGCCCCGTCAACAGGCAGGAGCGCGTCGGCGAGCACAGCGCGGTGGTGTGCCACTGCGTGTAGCGCACACCCTGCGCCGCGATCCGATCTATGTTCGGCGTATCGATCGGACCCCCATAGCAGCCAAGCGCCGAGAAGCCGACGTCGTCGAGGACGATGTAGAGCACGCTCGGCGCTCCGTCTGGCGCCATCGGAGGCTCAAACGGCGTCCAGTCCGGCTCCGAGTCGCGGATATCGACGTTGATGACTCCCTTGAACGGCTCGCTCATGCGTTGCCCTCCGGTCGCGCAGCTGATACGACCAAGCGTCCGGCCTCAGCGGCGACCGGGCATCATCCGGATGGGGTGATCGTCTGAAATGATCCCTGCGATGCGACTCCATCTGGGCGCCCCCACTCGCTGCTCCGACGGCGACGATCCCCATGAGCTGGCCGACGTGGTCATCGATCCGTCGCAGCGGCGCGTCACCCATCTGGTCGTGCAGCCGCGCGATCGGCCCGACCTGGCCCGGCTTGTGCCGATCGCCATGGCCCGCAGCGGCGGCGAAGCCGGGTCGGAGATCCACCTCGACTGCACCGTGGCCGAGCTCGAGCAGCTCGAGGGCGTCCATGGCGCCGCCTACATGCGGATGGGCGAGCAGCCCAGAGCAGAGGGTGACTGGGAAGTGGGGATCGAAGAGATCTCGCCGGTGCCATCCGGCGGCGGCTTCGGACCCGGGGGAATCGACGCCGGCATCGGACCCACCGACTACGACCCGCACGTCGTGGCCAGCTACGACCGAGTTCCCAAGGGCGAGGTCGAGATCCGCCGCCGCAGCGCGGTCACCTCGTCGCAGGGCGATCACCTGGGACATGTGGACGGCTTCGTCATAGACGACGAGCACCGGATCACGGAGTTCGTGCTCCAGCATGGGCATCTGTGGGGCAAGCGCGAGATCCTCATCCCGATCTCGGCGGTCGCCGGGATCGAGAACGACGAGGTGCTGCTGACCCTGTCCAAGCACGAGGTCGGACATTGACGGCGCCTGCCTTGGATCGCCGGCGAAGCTGAGCAGTGCTCAGCCTGGCCATCGCGGTGGTCGCGATCGCGCTGCCGGATAGCGTCAACCCGTCGCTGATAGCCGCCGAGCTGCTGGTCGCCGGTGGGCCTCGCCCCGGGGCGCGGACGCTGGCGTTCACGGCCGCGGCGTTCGCGGTCACGCTTGCCGCCGGGGTGGCGCTCGCGCTCGGGCTCGGTGACCTGATCGTGTCGCTGCTCCCGAAGCCTGGCAAAACGCTCAAGTACTCGCTGATCACGGCGGCCGGCGTCGTGCTGGTGGCCGGCGGAGTCGGCATCTGGCTGCGACGCAGAGCGCTCGCCGCCCGCACCCCGGACGCGCAAGCCGGCAGGAGATCCCACGGATCGGCCGTACTCGTGGGAGCCGGCGTCGCGGGCATCGAGCTGCTGACGGCGTTCCCGTATTTCGCCGCGATCGCCCTGGTCGTGGGCTCGAGCGTCTCCGTCGCCGCCAAGCTGCTTCTGATCGTCCTCTATTGCTTCATCTATACGCTGCCGCTGCTCGGCATCGCGGTCGTATGCCTGGTCATGGGGGCGCGGGCCGAGGCGGTGCTGCGCCCGACGGTCGGCTGGCTGTTGGCGCGATGGCCGCTGCTCGTCGCACCGCTCGCGGGATGTCTCGGGATCGGGCTGGTGGTGTACGGGATCGTCAACCTCAGCTCGATCTGAGTGGCGCTTGGGCGATGATTGTGGTCGGATGATGTGGCAAAGCGTTCCGGGTGGTGAACTCGCCGCCTCGAGAAGGTCCTCCGCCGCCGGGCGAGCGCTGGTGCTGGCAATCACGATCGGCGCGCTGAGCTCGTTCTCGTGTGCTGCGGCGCGGGCAGCTACGACCACCACCCAGACGACGAGCACCACGACGACGACTGAGACGTCCACCACGACCAGCACGGTGACCACCACATCCACGCAGCCCGCAACGACGACCACGGTGACCAGTTCGACCTCGAGCACGTCGACGCCCACCTCGACCACGACTACTACGGTCTCGCACAGCTCCGGCGGGGGACTGCCCTGGTGGGGCTGGGTCCTGATCGGCGTCGGGGTGGTGGTGGTCGCCGCAGCGATGTTCGCGCTCGGCCGAGGTGAGGGCAGGGGCCAGGGCGGTCCACCGCCGCCGGGTGGAGCAGCCCCACCCGGCGGAGCACGCCCACCCGGCGGAGGAGTCCCACCTGGCGCAACAGCGCCACCGGGCGGCCCGTCGGTGCCGAGCGGCCGCCCACCCAGGCCGCCCCGGCCACCGCGTCTGTGACCGCCGCGTGTCGTTACTGCTAACGGCCCCCGTTCACCCCGACCCTCCGCCGCAGCGTCCGGCCCCGACTCAGCCAGCGTTGCAGCGCGAGGGTGGTCGCGGCGCCGGCGGTGATCAACACTACGTTGGTGCCCAGCACGGCCAGCGCGCCGAGCGCTTTAGAGATCTCTCCGAGGCCGACCGCGACCCCCAGATACGCAGCGGCGGGAATCGTGGTCACCGAGATCGCCACCCCCACGCCGGAGCTCGCGCGGGTCTCGAAGGCGAGCATCCCGGCTATCCCGGCGGCAAAGGCCACCACGATCGTCTCGTTGTCAACGTGGACGAGGCTCTGGAGCAGGGTGGCGCCGATGTTGAAGTCGGAGGGGATCAGCGAGAGCTGGTTCTGAGCGAACGCGAACAGCGCCGCGGTCGCGCTCGCCACGGCCATGCCCACCAGCAGCGTCACGAGCGCACGTGCAATGAGCCGCCGGGAGCGCCCGATCAGCCCCACCGCGGTCGCGGTGATCGGGAGCAGGTCGGGGCTGACAGCCATCGCACCGACCACCAGGATCGCGCTGGTATCGATGACGCCGTAGCAGGCGATCACTCCCGCGACGCCCATGAACGTCAGGTAGCGGCCGATCAGGCGCGCGTTGCTGCCGGCGAGGCCTACCACGTCGGCCCAGATCAGGCTGGTGGCCTCGGTCGACTTCAAGCCGCCCCCCAGCTCCTCGACGCGGGTCAGCGTGAGATCGGTCCGTGCAACCCCCAAGGACCTGAGGTGCTCGAGGACCAGGTCAGTGGAATCGTGGCTGACATGGGCGAGCACCACCGAATGCTCGGCCCGGACCAGCGGCTCGATGCGCACGCGGCGGACGCCATCGAGCTCGTGCAGGCGCTCGGCGACCACGCTCATTGCACTTGAGTCGCCGAACACCTCGAGCGCGATCATCAGCCGAAACGATGCCTCAGCGGGGTGACGGACCGCTCATCCCAATCGGATGATGTGACCCGTCCCGCTTGCCTTTCAAATCTGCACGAATGGCCGCGAGCGGCTCGACAACGGAACCGGCGGCCGGGCCAGGGTCCGCCGGCGAGACGGAAGCCGGTCCAACGCCGAAGATGATCGCTGTCCTGTGTGCGTTCGCGGCGGTCGTGGGCGTCATCGTGTCGCTGGCCGCATGGTGCTTTCTGGAGGCGATTCACCAGATCCAGCACGGCGTGTTCACAGACCTTCCCAGCGACATGGGCTATCACTCCGCACCCTGGTGGTGGCTGCTGCTGGTGCTCGGCGTCGCCGGGTTGCTGACTGCGGTGGCGGTCGAGCGGCTGCCCGGCCGAGGCGGCCACGTTCCTGCGCATGGGCTCCAGGTCGGCGGGACCCCGATCCAGCCGATCGACCTGCCGGGGGTCATCCTGGCTGCGCTGGCGTCGGTCGGCCTGGGGCTGGTCGTGGGCCCCGAAGCTCCGCTGCTCGCGCTGGGCGCGGGCCTGGGGTTGCTCCTCATCCGGGCAGCCCGGGCGGACACCCCGGCGCAGGGCCAGATGCTGATCGCCGCGGCGGGCAGCTTCGCCGCGATTTCCTTCCTGTTCGACCAGCCGATCATCGCGGCTGTGCTGGTGATCGAGGCGACCGGCCTGGCGAAGAGGCAGCTGCCGCTGGTGCTGCTCCCGGGTCTGGCCGCCGCGGGAATCGGCTCGCTGGTCACGATCGGGATGGGAAAGCTCACCGGGCTGAGCACCGCCGCCTACGCGCTCAGCGCATTGCCGCTTCCCGCCGAGGCGCGCCCCACCGTCACGGAGTTCGCGTGGACGATCCCGCTGGCGATCGTCGTGGCGATCGGCTCGGTGGCGATCTTCCGCCTCGCGCGGGCCGCGGAGCCGCGCATCGTGGGCCGCCTTCTGCAGCTCGCGCCGGCGATCGGATTGATCGTCGCCGGTCTGGCGATCGCCTTCTCGCACATAACTTCAAAGAGCTACAGCGAGGTGCTGTTCTCCGGCCAGGACCAGGTCCCGGGGCTGGTATCAGGCGCGTCGAGCTGGTCAGCCTCTGCGCTGCTGCTGGTGCTCGGCTTCAAGGGGCTGGCGTACTCGCTGTCGCTGCCGAGCTTCCGGGGCGGACCCACGTTTCCGGCGCTGTTTCTGGGCGTCGCGGCCGGGATCCTGATGTCCCGGCTACCGGGGTTCCACATGACCGCGGCGGTGGCCGTGGGGATGGGCGCCTCGATGGCGGCTGTACTGAGGCTTCCGCTGTCGGCGGTGGTGATCGCAACCCTGCTGACAGACAGGTCCGGCCCGGGCGTCGGGCCGCTGATCATCGTGGGGGTGGTGATCGCATACCTGACCGCGATCATGCTCGACCGGCGTCAAGCGAGGCGCGCCGCCGTCGATCAGGCGCCGGGTGAGGATGACAGCGAGCGCCGGATCCCGTCATCCACCAGCGCGACCGCGGCGACATAGGCGGCGTGGGTTCCAAATGCCGTCGCCAGCACGCTTGGCGGCCAGCGCCACGGCGGCGGGGTACGGCCGAGCAACGGGAACATCGTCAACGTCGCGGTCATCAACGTCGCGCCGAAGGCGAGGCTCGCCCGGGGCTCGCCGAGCTTGCGGCGCAGGATGCCATGCCAGAGACCGAATGCCGAGCCGTACGTCCAGCGCAGCGCGAGCCCGAGCTCGTTCGCCTCGCGAGCGGTCACGTTGGACAGGTGCATGATCCCGGCGACGATCTCGCCGGGAACGATGCTGTCGTCGTAGTCGAGCGGGCCGACCTTCGAGCGCAGGCGGTGCTCGGCGTCGTAGGAGAATGTCATCGCCGCCGTTCCGGCGGTGCCGGCACACACGCTGCGAAGGGGCCAGGGTAGTTGCATGCTGGGAGCGCTCTGAAGGTCCGAGTCGCGATTGTGAGAACGGCGCGTGGCTCGGGCATCGCCCGAATCGGATGACGGGCGGGTCCTCCCGAGGCTCTACGTTCGTCGATCGTGAGCTCTGCGCAGGACAGTGGCTACGCCCAGGAGGTGGGCTGGGAGCCGTCGCGACCCCGGTTTGCTCCGCTGCGCCTGGTGGTCGCGCTGCTCGTCGGAGCGGTCGCGGTATGGGTCGTTTCGGTCCTGCTGGCGGGCGTGCACGTCAACAGCTTTCTGGGTGCGATCGTGGTGGCCGCACTGATCGGCGTGCTGAACGCGGTCCTGCCCCCGATCGTGGCCGCGGTCCGGTTGCCGTTCACGCTGGTGAGCGGATTCCTGATCGTGCTCGCCGTGAACGCCGGGATCCTGCTGATCATCTCGGCGATCGACCCCGCCGACTTCAAGGTCGACTCGTTCGGCGATGCACTGCTTGCCGCGCTGTTGATCTCCGCCGCCAGCCTGGTGCTCCAGGTGATCCTCGGCGTCGATGACGATGACACCTACTCGCTGCGCGTGACCGCGCGCGTCGCGCGACGCCAGGGCCCGCGTATCCGCACTGACGCCCCCGGGATCGTGTTCTTGGAGATCGACGGCCTCGCCGCGCCGGTGCTGCGCCGGGCCATGCGTGACGGGAACACGCCGGTGATGGCGCGCTGGCTCGGCCGACGGCAGCCACGACCTGCTCGAATGGGAGACCGACCTGTCGTCGCAGACCGGCGCCAGCCAGGCAGGGATTCTGCTCGGCTCCAACCACGACATTCCCGCGTTTAGGTGGGTCGAGAAGGAAACCGGCAGGTTGATGACCTGCTCGGCGCCGGCTGACTGCGCCGAGATCGAACGCCGCCACAGGACCGGCCGGGGATTGCTGGTCGATGGTGGAGCAAGCCGTGGCAACCTCCTGTCCGGCGAAGCCGAGGAGGTGATCCTGACCGTCAGCCGGATGGAGGCGGAGAAGCGCGCCAATCCGGGCTACCGCGCGTTTCTGGCCAACGGCTTCAACGTCACGCGCGAGCTGGTGCTGTTCACCTGGGAGGTGCTGCTCGAGTACTCAGCAGCGATTCGCCAGAGACGCCGCAACGTGGTGCCGCGGGGGAACCGCGGCGGCCGCTACCCGTACCTGCGCGCCGCGCTGTGCGTGGTAGTTCGCGACCTGATCGTCTACGGGGTCCTGACCGACATGATGCGTGGCCGCCCCGCCGTGTACGCGACCTTCTCGAGCTATGACGAAGTGGCCCACCACTCCGGACTCGAGCGCGCGGATACGCTCGAGGCGCTGCGAAAGCTCGATCAGCAGTTCGGCCGCATCGACCGTGCCCGCCGCTTCGCCCCCCGGCCGTACAAGATCGTCGTGCTGTCCGACCACGGCCAGACCCAGGGCATGACGTTCAAGCAGCGCAACGGCTACGGTCTCGACGAGCTCGTCGAGCGCTCGCTGGAGCACGGAAGCGTGGCCGGGATGGAGGCGGGCGACGAGCATCAAGCGGCGGTCGCGCAGGCGGTGAGCGAGGCGACCGGCCGCGCTCCCGCGCAGACAGGTGGTCAGGTCTCAGCTCACGCGCAGACAGGCGATCAGGTCTCAGACCACCGAGCGATCGTGCTCGGCTCGGGCAACCTCGGCCTGGTGTACCTGATGGAGGAGAGCCGCCGGCTGACCATGGAGGAGATCGCGAAGCGCCATCCGCGACTGTTGCCCGCGCTCGGCGGACACCCCCACATCGGTTTTCTGCTCGTCCACTCCGCCAAGCACGGCCCGGTGGCGATCAACTCGCGAGGCACGCACTACCTCGGTCAGGGACGCGTCGAGGGCCTTGACCCGCTGGGGCCGTTCTCGCCCAATGCGCCCGCGCATCTGCAGCGCACTGACCGCTTCGAGCACGTCGCCGACATCATGGTCGGCAGCTTCTACGACCCAGAGCTCGAGCAGGGATGTGCGTTCGAGGAGCTGATCTCGTTCCACGGCGGCCTGGGCGGCCCGCAGACCCGCCCGTTCGTGCTGTACCCGGTCGAGCTGCCCGTGCCTGGAGAGCGGATCGTCGGCGCGGCCGCGGTGCACGAGCTGCTGAGCGGCTGGCGGGCGATGCTCCAGCACGAGTCCGCAGACGAGCCCGTCGCGGCCGGGCAGGCTGTCTGAAGGTGACCCGCGCACACGTCAGCGCCCGAGAGTTCCAGGCTCTGTTCGATGAGCTGAGCAACTGGGGGCGCTGGGGGCCCGACGACCAGCGCGGCGCGCTCGCGCTGCTGACCCCGGAGCGAGTGCTGCAGGCCACCCGACTGGTGCGTGACGGACACACCGTCACCATGAGCCTGCCGCTCAACACCAAGCCGGCGAGCGACAACCCGGTACCCGCCGATCACCACATGACGATGCTCGGCTGGGATTCCAACGCCACACGGCCGGTGCACTTCATCAAGGACTACGTGGGGCTCGATTACCACAACGACGGCCACACGCATCTCGACGCTCTCTGCCACGTCGCCTATCGAGGCTCGCTCTACAACGGACACTCGGAGGGCACGGTGACCCCGGAAGGGGCGACCGTGAACACCGTTGCCGCTCTCCGAGACGGGCTCCTTGGACGAGCGGTACTGCTCGATGTTCCCCGCCTGCGAGGCGTGTCGTGGCTGCAGCCCGGCGAGCACGTGTTCGCCGACGATCTCGAGGCTGCCGAGGGCGCGCAGGGCGTGGAGGTTCGCGAGGGAGACATCATGCTTGTCCGAACCGGCCACTCGCGGCGGCTCGCCGAGCTGGGGCCGTGGAACACCGCCGAGGCGAAGGCCGGCCTACATCCGACTGCGATGAGATTCGTCGCCGGTCGCGGCGTCGCGGTGCTCGGATCCGATGGGAACAGCGACACGGCCCCGAGCAGCACGGAGGGCGTGGATTTTCCGATCCACGTGCTGGCGATCACGGCGATGGGTGTGCACCTGCTGGACTACCTGCAGTTCGAGGATGTTCGGGTCATCTGCGAGCGGACCGGGCGTTGGGAGTTTCTGTTTTCCGCGGCGCCCCTGCGGGTCGTGCATGGCACCGGCTCGCCGCTGAACCCCGTCGCGGTGTTCTGAGGCTAAGCAGAGGCCTGCGGGGAGCCCTGGCCGATAGAGCCTGCGTCGCTGGTGGCTCGCGTCGCCACCGGATCGTCGTCCCAGTCGATCTCGGCGGCTTCGCCGCGGTCCAGGACGTGTGGGCCGCCGGTCTTGGAGAAGCGGTCCCAGGCCCAGTCGATGACCGCCTCGACTTTGTCTCGCGTTCCGGTCATCAGGCTGGCGTGGACGCCAAGCCAGGCCATGTGCGCGAGCTGCCCGTGTACCTCGTGATGGTTCTTACCGACCTCCGCGATGGCCGCACCACGACCGATCATCGCCATGATCCCTTTGTCGCGATACGCGAAGGCCGTGCGTGGCTTGCCGTCGAAGTCGGCGAGGATGTTGTCCGCTGCAGCCTTGCCGCTCTGAAGGGCGACCGAGCCGAGTTGCGGAAGCGGCTGATCATCCGGACCGGGAACGTTGGCGAAATCCCCGATTGCATACACCCCGGGAAGATCCTTGAGCGTCAGATCGGGCAGCACGTCGATCCGTCCTCCGGGTCCTTGTGCAGGGCCGCACTCGGCGGCCACCGGAGGGGCTGTGATCCCGCCTCCCCAGATGACGCAGCGGGTGGGGATGACCGCGCCGTCTGAGAGCAGCACGTGGCCGCTCCCGACCTCCTTGACGCCGGTGCCGAGACGCAACTCAACGTTGCGGTCCGTCAGCACCTTGGCGACGTAGTTGTGTGCCTTGTCGGAGAACGGCTTCAGCAGCGCGTCGCCGTAGTCGACCAGGTAGATCTTGGCAGCGCCGACATCGATGTCGCGGTATTCGGCGGGCACTGTCACCGCGACCATGTCGGCCAGTGCACCTGCAACCTCGACGCCGGTGGGCCCGCCCCCCACGATCACGAAGTTCAGCGCGCCGCGGTCCACGAGTTCCGGATGTCGGTCGACCTGCTCGAACAGTCCAAGGACCCGCGACCGCAGCCTGGTCGCGTTATCAAGCGAATAGAGCGGGAACGCGTGCTCGGCGGCGCCCGGAGTGTGAAAGAAGTTCGGCTGTGAGCCGGCCGCCAGGACCAGCGCGTCGCCGGTCCATTCGCCTCCGTCGCTGGACGTGACTGTCTTCGTCGCGGTGTTCACCTTCGAGATCTCGGCAAGCTTGACGTCGACGTTGTCCTGATCTGCGAACACCTCTCGCAAAGAGTGCGCGATGTCGGCCGGCGCGAGCAGAGACGTGGCAACCTGGTAGAGCAGCGGCTGGAACTGGTGGTAGTTGTTGCGGTCGATCAGCGTCACTCGCACGTGATCGGCCTTGGCCAGCTGCTGCGCGCACCCCAACCCGGCAAAGCCTCCACCGACGATCACCACATGACGTCTGCCGTTTGACGCGCTCATCAGAGCACTGCCGTTTCTGTTGTTGGTGACGTGGGGGCGCCCATTCGCTGGAGCAGGTGGTCGCCGACCCGCAGCGCGTTGGCCATCGCCGTCAGCGCCGGGTTGACCGCGCCGATGCTCGGGAAGAAGCTGGTGTCGACGACGTACAGGTTGTCTAGCTCGTGTGCGCGGCAATCTGTGTTCAGCACCGAACTGGCGGGGTCGCTTCCGAACCTGACGGTTCCCGCCTGGTGCGCGCACCCAGCGACCGGGATCTCGTTCTTGAGGTATGCGTGGTGGGGTAGCAGGTGCCCGTGGTGCATCCCGAGGTCCTTGAGCATCTCCTTGAGCTCGTGGTAGAGGCGGTCCTTTGCCTCTTGGTTGCCGGCCGTGTAGCTGATCTGGATGCTGTCGTCCTTCGTGATCGTGATGCGGTTCTCGGGCACCGGCAGGTCCTCGGTGGAGAGCCAGAAGTCGACCGCGTGACGGGCGACGTCGCGCAGCGTCCACTGCGGCGCGAAGCGCGTCTCGCCCGGCTTCTCGCCGCGGAACATCGGCGCCTGGGACTTGCCGACCATCTGGATGTTGCCCAGCGGGAACTCGAAGTCTTTGCCGCCGGTGAAGTAGAAGTCGTTGACGCCGAGTGTCTTCTGAAAGATGGTGGGATTCTCTTCCTTTGACAGCGCGAGCACGGCCTGGCTGTTGTGGAACATGAAGTTGCGGCCGACCTGGTCAGAGCCGTTGGCGAGCCCGTTTGGGTGCTTTTCGGTCGCCGAGGCGAGCAGCAGCCTGGCGCTGTTCGCGGCCCCGCAGGAGACGACGATGAGGTCGGCTTCAAGTGTCTCCTCATGGCCCTCGTGGTTGACGACCACGCCCGTGACCGCGGTTCCGGCTTCGTTTGTCTTGAGCCCGACCGCCTCGGCGTTGATCAGAAGCCTCACATTGGGGTGCTCGATCGCGGGCCTGACCGCGATCACTTCGGCGTCGGACTTGGCGTGCACCAGGCACGGAAAGCCGTCGCAGTTATCGCACCGCACACACCTGCTGTAGGGCATGTTGGACTCGTCGAGCAGGATCCCGCAGGGTGCGTGGAACGGATGAAATCCGGCCTTCGCGAAGTCGTCTGACAGCTGTTGGATCCGCGGCTCGTGGCTGACGGCCGCAAACGGATAGGGCGCGCTCGCCGGGGGTTCGGTCGGGTCCTCGCCGCGCGCGCCGTGCACCTGGTAGAGCTGCTCAGCCTGGGTGTAGTAGGGCTCCATGTCCTCGTAGGAGATCGGCCACGCGGGCGAGATCCCCCCGTGGTGCTTGAGCTCGCCGAAATCCTCCTTGCGCAGCCGGTACAGCGCGGCGCCGTAGCGTTTGGTCGCGCCGCCAACCCAGTAGTGCACCTCGGGCCCAAACGATGAGCCATCTGAGTAGTACCAGGTGTCGGGCGAGACGTAGCGATTCTCCACAAACACGTTCTCCGCCCGCCAGTTCTGCGGCTCGCGCGGTAGCCAATCACCGCGCTCGAGCAACAGGATTCGCTTGCCCGAGGGCGCTAGGCGGTGCGCGAGCGTGCCGCCGCCGGCGCCGCTGCCGATGATGATCACGTCGTAGGCACTCACCCGGTCCACTCCTCGAGTCGTTCGGCCACGATGATCCGCGCTGCTGCCTCGACCATGGCGAGATGCGAGAACGCCTGCGGGAAGTTCCCGAGGTGGCGCCCGGTCTCGACATCGAACTCCTCGGCATATAGCCCCAGCGGCGAGGCAACTTTGGTGAGCACGTGTATCAGATCTCGAGCCCGCTGCATCTCGCCGATGATCGCCAGCGCCGACACCAGCCAGAACGAGCAGATCACGAACGTGCCCTCCTTGCCGGACAGGCCGTCATCGGTCTCATCGGTGCGGTAGCGAAGGACAAACCCGTTCTCGGTCAGCTCGTCGGCGATCGCGAGCACGCTCGCGCGCAGCCGCTTGTCGTCGCCCGAAAGGAAGCCGAAGATCGCGGCCAGCAGTGTCGAGGCGTCAAGCGCGTCGGTGTCGTAGTGCTGGGTCAGCACCCCGCGCTTGTCGACCCCGTGCTCGAGAATGTCGGCCTTGATGTCGGTCGCGGTCTGCGCCCATTTGGCCGCCAATTTTGACTCGCCGCGAATTTGGGCCAGTTTCGCCGCGCGGTCGAGCGCCACCCAGCACATCAGCTTTGAGGACACGTAGTGCTGGGGCTTGCCGCGCGCCTCCCAGATCCCCTGGTCAGGCTGGCGCCAGACCGCGGTTGCGCACTCCGCTTGGGACTGGACCAGCGGCCACAGGTCCCGCGGTAGGCGCTGGCTGCGGCGCGTGTGCAGCAGCACCGAGTCCAGCGCCGCGCCGAACACGTCGTTCTGGCGCTGGTCAAAGGCGCCGTTGCCGATCCGTACCGGACGCGCCCCGGCGTAGCCCGAGAGCTCCTCCCGGAGCGTCTCGGTCAGATCACGACGACCATCGATCCCGTACATGATCTGTAGCGCGCCGTCCTCGTTGCGTTCGAGGTCGGCGATGAACGCCATGAACTCGTTGGCCTCCCAGTCGAGGTTGAGGAAGTGCAGCGCCTGCAGCGTGAACGTCGAGTCACGGATCCAGGTGTAGCGGTAATCCCAGTTGCGCTCGCCGCCCGGTGTCTCGGGCAGCGATGTGGTCAACGCCGCCACGGTCGCACCGGTCGGCATGTAGGTGAGCCCCTTGATCGCCAGCGCGGAGCGTTGGATCAACGGCCGAAGTTCATGGTCGGGGATCCGCGCATGGCCGAGCCACGTGCGCCAGAACCGGCTCGTTGCCTCCAGCTGCTGGTTGGCTTCCTCCATTGTGGTGGGGATAGCCAGGCCCTCCGCCCACGACAGCGCACAGAACAGCTCCTCACCCTCCGCGAGGGTGTGACGCGCTCGCACGCGATTTTGCTCGATTCCCAGCAGCATGTCGGTCGTCAGGCGGACCGTCTGGCCGGCTCCCGACGCATCCCCGCTGTGGCGATCGTCACCAAGCGACCACTCGGCCGCAGCGCGCCCATAATCGAATGCCGGCTCGCACACGAGCTCGACCTCGACGTGCCCCTCGATGCACCTGATCGTGCGCACGAGGACATGGGACGCGTCGTAGTCGGTAGGTGGCCGTGTGTGAGGCGTGATCGTGTCCTCGCCGCGGCGCGGTCCCAAGGCAAGCCCCTCGCGCACAATGGCCCACCCGCTCGGCGTCTTCCAGGCCGTGATCACCGTATTTGTTCCTGGCTCGTAGGTGCGTCCGCTGGGCACATTGATCCCGAACGGGCCGAGGCGGAAAGCGCCGGCACCGCGGTCCAGCAGCGACCCGAAGATGCTGGGCGAATCGAAGCGGGGAACGCACAGCCAGTCGATCGCGCCGTCCGGTGCCACCAACGCCCCGGTATGGCAGTCCGAGAGGAACGCGTAGTTGGCGATCGGCGTAAACGGCGACGGCGTCGCCGCGCTCTGCTCCGGACGGGCCGCTGCGGCCTTCACGTCGGGAGCTTGCGCGTGCCCATCCGAGTCGGCCTTCTGCTTTTTGCTCTTGCTCGAAGTGGAAGCCATCACGCCACCCACGGCTCATGCCAGCGGCCCACGCCCGCAAGCAGGCGGTCGGCCTCTTGAGGTCCCCAGCTTCCCGGCGCATATCTGTGCACCGGCGGCGGTTTGGTGATCAGCGGGGCCATGATCCGCCAGGTCTCCTCGACGCTGTCCTGGCGCGTGAAAGGAGTGCTGTCCCCGTCCATGGCCGCCTCCAGCAGCACCTCGTATGGCGTCGGGCCCTCGCCGCCCTCCTGCGCGAATTCCATGTCGAGCGAGATCAATTGCGGTCCTTTCTTGTCGGCGCGGTGGGCGTCGATCTCCAGCCGCACACCGGTGGCCGGATCGAGCTTGAGCACGAGCTGACTCTCGATCGGCTCCCGGTGGCCCGACGACGAGATGAACCCCAATCGGGGCGGCTTGCGGAACACCAGCCGCAGCTCGGTCTGGGTCACCGGCAGCAGCTTGCCGGTGCGGATGAAAAACGGCACGCCGGCCCAGCGCCAGTTGTTGACTTCAAGCCGCAACGCGGCGTAGGTCTCGGTGGTAGATCCCGGCGCCACCCCGTCGATCTCGAGATAGCCGTCGTGTTGTCCGCGAACGTAATCCTCGGGGTCGGCGTCCGCCATGGAGCGGAAGAGCGCGTACTTCGCATCCTTGAGCGTGGACGCGTCGGCGCCGGCGGGTGCTTCCATCGCCGCCATGGCCAGCAGCTGCATCAGGTGGTTGACGACCACATCCTGCAACGCGCCGACGCGATCGTAGAAGTGCCCCCGATCGGCGACCCCAAAGCTCTCGGCCATCGTGATCTGCACGTAGGAGACGTGGTTGCGGTTCCAGATCGGCTCCAGCGTGGAGTTCGCGAACCGCAGGTACAGGATCTCCTGCAGCCCCATCTTGCCCAGGTAGTGATCGATCCGGTACAGCTGCGATTCGTGGATGTACTGGTGAATGTCGGCGGCCAGGGCGCGCGCCGAGGCAAGGTCATGTCCGAACGGCTTCTCGACCACCACCCGCGCGTTCGCGGTCAGCCCGGCCTCCGACAGCCCCTTGATCACGGTCGCGAACAGAAACGGCGGGATCTCGAGGTAGAACACCGGCTGCTGCGCCGAGCCGATCGCGTCGCCGACTCGCTTGTAGGTGTCGGGATCCCCGAAGTCTCCCTGGACGTAGGAGAGCCGTGCCGCGAAGCGCTCGAAGACCTTGTCGTCAAGCGTCTCGCCGGTGCCCGCGATCGCCGAGCGTGCGTGCTCGCGCAGGTGATCGACTGTCCAGTCGTCGACCGCGACGCCGACGATCGGGCAGTTCAGAAGTCCTCGACGCTCGAGGCGATAGAGCGAGCGGAAGGTCATCACCTTCGCCAGATCACCGGTGATCCCGAACGCGACGAACACGTCGGCCGCTCGCGCTTGCGCCGGCGCGGCCGTCGCGGCTGCGGGCTGCGCGTCCTGCACTAATGCCATGTTGACTCCTTGTTGATCACTCGCTGCTTCTGTCGTGCGTTGTCGTGCCTTCTGCCGTGCGTGTGTCGCACAACAGTGACATCCGCTCGTGCTGGTTCATCATCCGGTTGGGGTGACGCGGTCTACGGCACCGGCCGTCGCCCCCTCGGCGCTCTCCTGCGCATCGTCGGGAGCCCTCACGCGCTCGCGGAAGACGTGGAACGACCAGCCCTGGTACAGCAGCACCAACGGAACGAACAGGATCGCCACGACCGTCATCACCTTGAGCGAGTACGAGCTTGCCGCCACGCCGCCGATCGTGAGGTTGTAGGCGGCGTTGGTGCTCGAGACCATCACGTTGGGAGACAGGTCAATGAAGATCGATCCCACGGTCGAGGCGATCGCAACCGCGGTAGCCGTGAACGCCCAACCGTCGTGATTGCCACCGCTGGCCAGGCGAGCACCGAACACGACCGCGATCACCGCCAGGACCTCGACCGGCCCGGGCACCTGGGTGTGGCCATGCACCGCGCGGGTCCAGATCACGAAGCCGAGCGCCAGCACGGTTGCGGCCCAACCCAACGGTGTGACCAAAGCACGCGCTCGCTCCCGAACGACACCGGCGGTCTTCAGCATCAGAAACGTCGCTCCGTGCAACAGGCAGAGCCCTACCAGGGTCAGGCCGGTCCAGATTCCATACGGCGTGAACAGGTCGAAGAAGTTGCCGGTGAAGTCGTGCTTGGAGTTGATCGGGAGCCCCACCAGCAGGTCGCCGAGTCCGAGTCCGAGCAGAAACGGAACGAGCACGCTGCCGATCGTGCTGGCCCAGCTCCAGCGGATGCGCCAGCGTGGATCGTCGCGCTTGCCGCGGTACTCGAACGAGACCCCGCGCGCCATCAGTGCCGCGAGCACCAGCAGCAGCGCCAGGTACAGGGCCGAGAACATCGTCGCGTACCAGCCGGGGAAGGCGGCGAACATCGAGGCGCCGGCGACGACCAGCCAGACCTCGTTTCCATCCCACCAGGGCCCGATCGCGTTCAGCGCGACGCGACGTTCGGTGTCAGTCTTGCCGGTGATCATGTGCAGCGCGCCGACGCCGAAGTCGAAGCCCTCGAGCACGAAGAACCCGATCCAGAAGAACGCGATGATGACGAACCAGAGTGTGTGAAGGTGCATCGCTCGTTAGTCCTAATAGGTAAGTGCCGGAACGGCGGCCGCCTCTTCGCCGGCGCCCCGTTCGTCACGTGACTGTTCGGCTTCGGCGAGGCCCTTGCGCGAGTAGTGCAGCATCAGCTTGAGGTCGATCACCCCGAGCGCGATGTAGATCAATACGAACGCGATCAGACTGATCCAGATGTCAGTCGTGGTCACCGGCGGGGAGTTTGCGTTGACGGTCTTCATCAGGCCCTGCACGATCCATGGCTGGCGGCCGTTCTCGGTCAGCAGCCAGCCGGCCGTGTTCATCAAGAACGGGGTCACCACCGCCCATACGGCCGCCCGCAGGAACAGCTTCGAGCGCAGCAGCGTGCCGCGATGTAACAACCACCCGCCCCACAGCGCCAGCGCCGCGATCAGTGCTGCGAGGTAGGCCATCACCCGCATCGACCAGTACTGGATGAACACGTCGGGGACATAGTTGCCGGGTCCGTATCTCTTCTCGTACTGCGCCTGCAACGGGTGCAGCCCGGTCACCGCTCCGTTCCAGGAGTTGGTCGCCAGCAGCGACAGCACGTGGGGAATCGAGATGATCTGCGACGGCGTCTGGTCGTTGTTGCCACCGCCGATCTGAAACAGAGAGAACGAACAGGGTTGACAGCTGGTCCACTGCGCTTCGGCGGCGGCGATCTTCATCGGCTGATACTTGGCCTCGATCACGCCGAGCTCTGACCCCACGAACATCGTCAACAGGATCGACGGCAGCAGCACCCCGAGCGACAGCGAGGCGGTATGGCGGAAGGCTTCGGTCTGACGCCCCTTGAGCAGATACCACGCGGACACTGACAGCATCACCAACGAGCCGGTGATCAGCCCCGCGAGGACGACGTGGACGTAGCTCCACAAGAACGTCGGGTTGGTGAACAGCGCTCCGATGTTGGTCAGCTGCGGCTGCCCGGCGCTGTTGAGCTTGTAGCCGACCGGATGTTGCATCCACGAGTTGGCGGCCAGGATGAACGCGGCCGAGAGGATCGAGCCGATGGCCACCAGCCAGATGCACGCCAGGTGCACGCGCTTGGGAAGTCTGTCCCACCCAAACAGCCACAGTCCCAGGAACGTCGATTCCAAAAAGAACGCCGCCAGGCCCTCCATCGCCAGCGGCCCTCCGAACACGTCGCCGACAAAGCGCGAGTAGGCAGACCAGTTCATCCCGAACTCGAACTCCTGCACCAAGCCGGTGACGACGCCGATCGCGACGTTGATCAGCAGCAACGTCCCGAAGAAGCGCGTCATCCGTTTGAACTCGGGGTTGTCGTTACGATGCCAGGCCGTCTGGAGCATCGCGACCAGGAACGCCAGGCCGATCGTCACCGGGACGAAGAAGAAGTGGTAGATGCTCGTCGTGGCGAACTGCCAGCGGGCCAGGTCGTTGGTCATCTCTAGCGTGGATCGAAATTCGCGCAGGCGCGGATTGCATCACCTAGATCGGGTGACATTGCTCCTCCCGGGGGCGTCGAGCGTGCCCGTCTCGCGCGTCCACATGCCCGCCTCGCTGCCCGTCTCGCGCGCCCACATGCCCGCATACCGACCCCCGGCGGCCAGCAGCTCGGCGTGGGTGCCTCGCTCGACGGCGCGACCCTGTTCGAGCACCACCACTTCGTCGACCGCCTCGAGCCCGGTCAGCTTGTGTGTTATCAGCAGCAGGGCCCGGTCCGGCGTGACCGCCAGCAGGTCCGCCACGAGCGCGTCGGCTGTTGCGGTGTCGAGGTGCTCGGCGGGCTCGTCGACGACGAGCACCGGGAAATCGGCGAGCAGCGCCCGGGCGACGGCCAGCCGCTGTCGTTGACCGCCTGAGATGCTGGCTCCCTGGGGGCCGACGTGGGTCTGCAGCCCGGCGGGCAGGCTCTCGGCCCAATGCAGCAGGGAGGCTCGGCTCAGGGCGGAGCGCAGGTCGGCCTCGCTTGCCCCGCGCGCGGCGAGGCGTAGGTTCTCCTCGAGCGTCGTGTCGAACACGTGCGCGTCCTGCGAGATCAGACCGATCACCCGGCGAAGCTCGTCGCTCTCGCAGTCGCTGATTTCGACGCCGTCGAGGGTCACCGATCCACCCTGGTAGGGCAGGAAGCGCAGCAGCACGTCTGCGAGCGTCGACTTGCCAGCGCCGCTGCGCCCCACGATCGCGACCGTGCGCCCGGCGACCAGATCGAGGTCGAGCCCGTCGAGGACCCAGGGGGCGTCGGGCCCATAGCGGGCGCGTAGTCCGCGCACGCGGAGCGCGTATGGGTGCGGGGGGATGGGGTGCTGCGCGACGGGCTGGCGGGGAGATGGGGTGCGGCGCGGCGGGCTCGGGCACCGGCGGCTCGGCGTCGATCAGCTCGAGCGTGCGACCAGCGGCGCGGCGAACACGCGCCAGCGCCTGGGTGGCGGTCGGGACGTCGGTCAGCAACTCGAAAGCCGCGAGTGGCACCAGCGCGATCACCGCCAGCAGGACGCCGTCGAGGACACCGGCTCGCACGGCGGCGATCCCGGCCACCAGCGCACCCCACATGGCCAGGCCCGACAGGAGAGTCGTGGCCCCCTGACCTACGCCGGCGGTCCGGGCGCTCGCGGCGAGGATCCGCGTCAGCCGGGCGTCAATCGCCGCGGTGTGCCGAAGCTGGGCGTCGAGTGCGCCGAACGCCCTCAGCTCCGGCCCGCCCTGCAGCAGGTCGACGACCGCCGCGCTCAGCTGTCCGCGAACCGCCGCCTGCTCGGCGTCGGCACGGCGGGCCAGCCGTCCCGTGAGCCAGGTGAGCACGGTGGCGGCGAGCGCCAGCGCCACGAGCATGATCACCCCGGCTGCGGGCAGGATCAGCCACATCAGGGCGACCGTGGCCAGCCCCACGAGCAGGGCGATCGCCAGGGGCGGGATCACCCGCAGCAGCAGATCCTGAAGCGAGTCGATGTCGTGGACGATGCGGCCCATCAGATCCCCGCTGCGGAAGGCCGGCAGCCCGGCGGGCGCAAGCACCTCCAGTCGCCGATAGCAGGCAACGCGCAACTCGGCCAGGGCGCGGAAGGCCACGTCGTGGGCCACGATCCGCTGCGCGTAACGAAACAGGCCGCGCGACAGGCCGAAGAACTGCACCCCGACGATGGCGATCGCGAGCGCGGATTCCTGTGGGCGCTGCGAGGCCCGCGAGATCAGCCACGCCGAGGTGGCGATCAGTCCGATCCCGGCGCCTACCGCGCCCGCCCCGAGCAGGCTTGCCAGCGCCAGCCGCGGCATGGCCGGGCGAGCCAGTCCGACCACGCGGCGCAGCGGCGCATCGGCGCTGGGCGGGTCGACGCCGAGCTCGCGTGGGGGAGAGGTCGCGGTCATCGGGCGGGGTTCACGGTCATCGGGCGGGGTTCACGGTCATTCGGGCGGGGTTCCACGTTCATCAGGCGACCACCGCCAGCTCGCCCAGCTCTACGACCCGATCGGCGAGCTCCACCAAAGCCGGGCGGTGCGCCGCCATCAGCACCGTACGTTCACGCACCAGGCGCCGCAGCGCCGCGAGCACCTCCTCCTCGGTTTCACCGTCGAGGTTGGCGGTCGGCTCGTCGAGCAGCAGTACCGGCGCCTGTCGCACGAAGGCGCGAGCCAGGGCCACACGCTGACGCTCGCCTACCGACAGGCCAAAGCCGCGCTCACCGAGCATCGCCTCGAGCCCCTGGGGCCGCGCCGCGACAACCTCGCTCAGCCCGGCTTGGTTGATCGCCTCCTGTAGCTGCTCGCGAGTGGCGTCCGGGCGGCCGAGGCGGATGTTGTCGGCAATCGAGGCCGAGAACAGATGAGGGCGCTGCGGCACCCAGGCCACGTTTGCCAGCCACACGTCCTGGTCGATCGCGCCCAGGTCCGCGCCTCCCACCCGCACCGTTCCGGCGTCCGGGGCGCGAAACCCGAGCAGCACCGACAGCAACGTCGACTTGCCACATCCGCTGGGCCCGGTGATCGCGACCACTTCGCCGGGCTGCACTGACAACGAGACGCCCTCCAGCGCCGGGCGATCCCGTCCCGGGTATTGCACCGTGAGTTTCTGTACCGAGATGTCCGCGCTGGCCAGAGCCGGCACCTCCGTGACCGTCGGCTGCCTGCGGTGGGCTCGGGCGGGGAGCGGAAGCTCGAGAACGGCGAATACCTGCTGTGCGGCGCTCACTCCCTCGCTGCTGGCGTGGTAATTGGCCCCCAAGAGCCGCAGTGGCAGATATGCCTCCGGAGCGAGCACAATCACGACCAGCGCGGTGCGCAGGCTCACGTCGCCACCCATCAGCTGCAGGCCCACGGCGACCGCAACGAGTGCCACCGAGATCGTCGCGACCAACTCGAGGATCAGCGAGGACAGAAAGGTGATCCTCAGGGTTGACATCGCTGCGCGGCGGTAACGGTCAGTGACATCGCCGATCGCCCGGATCTGTGCTTTCGCGCGACCGAACACCTTCAGCGTCGGCAACCCGGTGACCACGTCGAGGAAATGTCCTGCAAGCTGCTGCAGCGTGCGCAGCTGGCGCTCCATCCGCTCACGTGTGGTGGCGCCGACGAGCGCCATGAACAGCGGGATCAGCGGGAGCGTTCCGACGATGATCAACGCCGCGATCCAATCTCGGTCGGCCACCACCGCGACCACCGCCAGCGGGACCATGAGCGCCAGCACCAGCTGTGGCAGATAGAGCGAAAAGTAAGCGTCCAGGGCATCGATCCCCCGGGTGGCCAGCACGGCCAGCTCGCCGGTGCGCTGCTCGCTCAGGCGCCCGGGACCCAGGGCGGTGACGTGCTCGAGCAGGGCCGCGCGCAGCTGGGCCTTGGCCCGTGCCGACGCGCCGGCCGCGAGCAACTCTCGACCCCACGCAACCGCAGCGCGGGCAAGCACCACGCACAGCAGAACCTCGAGCGCAGAGCGGACGCCGGCCAGCCCCTTACCTCCGCTAAAAGCCGCCGAGATCACGTCTGCCAGCAGCCAGGCCTGCAGGATGATCAGCACGGCCGTGAGCACACCGAGTCCGGTCAGCGCCATCAGGAACGGTCGCGTGGCCCGCGCGTAGGAGAGCAACCGCGGGTCGACCAAGCTTCGCCTGCTGTCCGCCATGCCGGTCCTCCTTGAACGGCCAGAGTGTCTCAGGCTCCCCCCGGTCCGCCACATCACCTGGAACGGATGAGCGCCGGCCCCCCGGTGGCCGCTAGATGCGGGCGGGCGCACGCCCGCGGCGGTCGTACCGCAGCGGAATGGTGCCCGTCAGCCGCGTGCCGCGTCCGGGCGCCGAGTCGAGCGCCATCCGCCCACCAACCGACGCCAGCCGCTCGCGCATGCTCGCCATGCCCAGGCCGGGCCGCACGGTGCCGGGGTCAAAGCCGGCGCCGTCGTCAGACACCGCGAAGATCAGCCCATCGGTATCGCGGACCGAGATCGAGATGTTCGTCGCATCCGCTGCGTGCTTGTAGGCATTGGAGAGCGCCTCCATGCACACGAAGTAGGCGCATGCCTCGACCTCGGGCGGATAGCGCCGCGCACCGTCGGCATCGAGGGCCGTGTGAAGGGGAGCGTTTGCGACCGTCGCCGCAAGCGCCTTCACCAGCCCTTCCTCCGTCAACAGCGTGGGCTCGAGACCGTGGGACAGCACTCTGATGTCAGCCAGCGTCTGCTCGACCTCGTCAGCGAGATCTGTCACCACCCGGCTGCCGCGGGCCGGATCACGCTCGATCTGCGGACCGGCCAGCTCGAGCCTGACGAGCAGCGCGACGAGCCTTTGCTGGGCGCCGTCGTGAAGGTTCTGGCGGATCTTCCGGCGCGCGCTCTCGCTTGCGGCCAGGGCCTGGGCCCGAGACTGAGCCAGCTCTCGCAGCGATCTACGAACCTGGGCCTGAAGCGCCTGGTTCTCCAGCTCGACCACCATGTGCGCCGCAGCCGCCGCCACCAGCGGCCGGTTTTCGTTCAGGGCCTCGTCGTGCACGATCGCCAGTACCTGTCCGCCGGGGCCGTTGATCGCAGTGGCGTCACGGCCGGACCCGGGCGCCGGCAACTCCGCCGGTTCACCAGACTCCGTGACCCAGGTTCGATCGTCAGCGTTGGTCTGATAGAGAACGCGCAGCGAGGGATCGTCGAGCGCCACCGCGAGCGAGTGGCGCAGGGCGTCGCCACTTCCCGGCTCGGTGCGCAGGGCGTCGCCGGTCCCCGGATCGGAGCGCGCGAGCGTGAGCCGCTGCAGGGCGTCCGCGGTGAACAGACGCCAGCGAAGTATTCCCGCCAGGAACGCAACCGCCATACCGGGCAGCGTGAGCAGCCATATCCAGCCGAGCACGTCCAGCAAAGCGCCGTGCATGCCCGCACGCCGCATGATCAGGTATGCGGTCATGGTGAGGAAGCGGATGATCGCGGCCGCCAGCAGCGCCCCCTGAGCTCGACGGGTGAGCCGGCTCGCGCCACGCAACCGTCCCGCGAGGAGTCCGACTGTCACCAGGAACACGAGCTGAGCCGCCACCTCGCGCGCCGGTTCGATGATCGCACTGACGAACGCCGGCTGGCTCGCGCTGATCATGAACGCGTTGTGCGGGCAGCCGGTCGTGCACGAGGTCCACGGAACCGGCACTGGATAGTTGGCCACGACGAATGCCGTGGGTAAGAACAGCACCGCGACGATCGCCACCGCCACCAGCACGATCGCGCGCTCCCGAGATGTGTTCAGCCGGCCCGAGGGAAACGTCAGCACGAGGTAGACGACCAGTGGCTCGACAAGCCATTCCGTGATCCGGCCGATGCTGTAGAGGAGCGAGTTGGTGGACTCGGCCAACCCCATCAACGACCAGGCCAGGGCGGCGATCAGCAGCAGACCCGCAAAAAGGGGGTACGGCCCGCGGCGGCAGGCGTAAAGGCCCACGACCAACGGCACCGTGACGACAACCCCCTGCCCGAGAGCGGCGAGCTGGTTGTGGGGCGCCGCCTGCGCGGTCAGGGCCACCGCCACCGCGGTCAGCGCCAGGCCGGCCACGCCGGCGGCAGCCAGCGCGAGCGTTCCCGGCCAATAGCCCGACCCTGGCGACCGCGGCGCGCCGCGCCGCACGGAAATTCCACGCGCCGGCGCTCCAGCGACTGCCCCGGCGTTGGCCACGTTGTATCGCGTCATCCTCGGTGCCCGGCGGCAGATGGTACCGAGTCAGCTGGCCCGCAGAGCCTGCCGCGGGGCGGGCGCTTCGCGCGCCTGCCGCCGCGCACGCGGCCGGAGGTTCTCCATATCGCCCACTGACGGCGCATTGCGTGGAGGATCCGCACGCGGCCGGGGGGTTTTCCACGTTTGTCTCGCTGACGGCGCGTTCCGTGGAGGATCCGCGAGCGGTCCGCAGGTTTTCCACGTTTGTCGCGCTGACGGGGCAAGCACGCGCGGTCCCGACCGCCGAACGCCGGCACATGACCGATCGCCTGCCCCGTCAGACCGGCGGCAACCACAAAAGCGCAGCGATCGGCGTGGCCGGTCAGCCGGCGGGGATCACACAGCGAAAACCGATGTGACTGGTGCTGGTGTCGACCGCCTCGCCTTGCCGCGCCGCAGGGCGGTAGCGAAGACAGTAGTTGGGGGCGCACAGGTGCGAGCCGCCCTTGGTGACACGGCGGGGGATGTGCGCGCCGGGCGCCCCGAGGTCATAGCTTTGCTCGGGCGAGCTCACCCGCGGGTTGTGCGGGGCGCAGCACGGATGCTCTGGCGCATCGGGGTGGCGCGGGGTGAAGAAGTCCGTCGTCCACTCCCACACGTTGCCTGCCATGTCGAACAATCCGTAGCCGTTGGCCGGGAAACGCTTGACGGGGGAGGTGCGCTCGAAGTGGTCCAGCAACAGGTTCTGCCACGGGAACTGGCCCTGCCAGGTGTTGGCCATCATCTTGCCTCGCGGTGCGAACTCATCCCCCCAGCAGAAGACCTTGCCTTCCAACCCTCCCCGCGCGGCCCGTTCCCACTGGGCTTCGGTGGGTAGCTGCTTGCCCGCCCACTCGGCATAAGCGACGGCGTCCTGGAAGGCGACATGGGTGACGGGGTGAAGCTCACGACCGTGCAACGTGCTTCCTGGCCCCTCGGGGTTGCGCCACTGCGCCCCGGGGGTCCAGCTCCACCAGT
>CAVWOK010000020.1:0-81966 GCA_963756585.1 uncultured Solirubrobacterales bacterium
AGAGACCCGACCGTCCGGCGCTGGTCAGCGCTCTGGCTGACCGCGCCGAAGCCGGTCAGGCACCGGCCGACAGCGTGGGGCCGCTCAGCCGAGGAACCCGGTGTAGCCCGCGAAGCAGTCGTGCGCCGAGGAGCCGTTGCCCGCGGGCCAGTTGACGCCGTCGTTGTAGAACACGTCGACCTCCTGGCCGTCGGCCGCGATCTCGGTCGAGCTGCTCGCGCTCCCCACCTGGGCGAACGCACCGGGGCTCTGCATGTCGAGTGCGTCGCTGTCGGTGTGGATGTTGATCTTGGTCCCGGCCGGCATCGGGCCGTTGCCGTCGAGGTCGGCGGTCGTGTTCGCGGTCACGTCGAACGTCACCTGGTTTTGCCCGCTCGTGTCCTTCAAGCAGGTCGAGCTGAACGTGAAGTGACCGACCTTGCCGAGCACGGCAGTCTGCCCCACCTGCAGGAAACGGTCGCCGTGGGAGGTCGCCTCGTGCTGGGCGGCCAGGAAGTACCTGAAGCCGTGGCCGTGCAGGTGGTTGGAGTTGCCGGCCGTCGAATGGCTGACGATCCGCTTGATCTGCTGGGTTGTGATCAGGCCCGAAGCCGCGGCGTAGCTGCCGCCGCCGAGCGCGAACACGAGCGCCACGGCGCTGAGGACCAGCGCCGGCGAGGGAAAACGAAGCTTCATTGCTGAGAGCCTCCGGAGGTTGGATAGGACTGACACCATCGGCTTACAGGGTCGCCGTAAATCGCGCTCCGCACATCGGGCGTCCGCTCGTTTCTGTTCGCACTCTGTTTAGCCCCGGTCAACGGGCGTTTAGGGCATTTAGCCAACGGTCATAGAATGGGGGCAGTCTGCCTGGGTGCGCCGGGAGGCCGCCGCAGCGTGGAGGCCCGCCTCGGCAGGTCCGTATACCTCCAGCTGGGAGTGAGCGCCTGGTGGATGCGCAGCGCCAAGCCGACCTCATCGACGAGCCCGACTCGGGCCTCGGCAACCTCCCCGTCCAGCTCACGCGCCTGATCGGGCGCGAAGCCGCGCTCGACGAGCTCCGCTCGCTGATCTGGAGCACGCGCCTGCTGACGCTCGCGGGCCCCGGCGGAGCGGGCAAGTCCAGGCTCGGCGCGGCGCTCGCCGAGGCGGTCAGAGAGGACTTCGTCGGCGGAGCATGGTGGGCTGACCTGTCGGCCAGCGTCGACTCCGCGCTCGTCGCCCAGGCCGTGGCGGCGGCGGTGCTGCCGGGAGCGCAGCGCAACGACCCGGCCGCTGCGATCGCGCGCCAGCTGACGGAGCCCGCGCTGCTGGTGCTCGACAACTGCGAGCAGGTAGGTGCCGGGTGCGCCCAGCTGGTCATCGAGCTGACCGCACGCTCTCCGGCGCTGCGGATCCTCGTCACCAGCCGTCAGCCGTTGGGGATCGCGGGCGAGTACGTGTGGCGGGTCCCGGGGCTGGCGATCGAGGGTGCCGAGCCGCCCCCGACCGGCTCACGCGCAAGTCCCGATCCCGGCGAGGGGGCGATCGCACTGTTCATGCAGCGAGCGCGGGAGGCGGCCGGGACCTTCCGACCGGAGGCGGCCGGAACCCGCGCGGCGGTGGCCGAGATATGCGCCTGGCTTGATGGGATGCCGCTCGCGATCGAGCTCGCCGCCGCGCGCGTCAAGGTTCTGAACGTCTGGCAGATCGCGGAGCGCCTCGAGCGAGACGCGGGGCTCCTGCGCCAGACCGGGCACGGGGGCCCCGGCCGACACCGGACGCTGCAGGACACGCTGGAGTGGAGCCACCGGCTGCTGGAGCCCGCGGAGCAGCGGCTGCTGCGGCGACTGAGCGCCTTTCGGGGAAGCTTCTCCCTCGCCGCCGCCGAGGAGGTGTGCGCCGATGAGCTGGTGCATGACGTGGAGGTCCTGCACCTGCTCAGCGTGTTGATCGACCGATCGCTGGTTCAGGTGGTGGACAGCCCCGACCGTCCTCGGTACCGGCTGCTGGGGACCGTGCGCCAATTTGCGGCGCGCAAGCTGGCCGAGAGCGGGGAGCTCGAGGCGACGCGGCGGCGCCACGCCCTCTTCTTTCACGGGCTCGGCGAGCGCGCCCGCGCCGGGCTGGCGGGGCCCGACCAGGTCCGGTGGCTCGAAGGTCTCGAGCTCGAGCACGACAACCTGAGCGAGGCGCTGCAGTGGCTGTTCGAGCACTCGCCCGCAAAAGCCGCCGAGCTGGCTTGCGCGCTGTGGCCATTCTCGTATCAGCACGGGTACTACTCCGAGGCACGGTCCTGGTTTGAGCAGGCGATCGCACTCGGGGCGCAGCTGCCAGACCCCGCGACGATCGACGTGCAGCTCAAAGCGGGCGAGGTCGCGTTCCTGCAGTGCGATTACGCGATCGCGACGCAGCGGCTCGAGCAGGCACTCGATCTGATCGGCGCCGACGGTGACCGGCGCGCGGCGGCGACCGCGCTGCAGCGGCTCGCTTCGATCGGTCGGGAGCAGGGACGCTACGAGGAGTCGCGCCGGCTGCACGAGGAAAGCATGGCGATCTGGGATGCGCTCGGCGATCCCGAGGGGGTAGCCTCGTCGCAGGGTTTCCTGGCGTTCGTCGCCTGGCTGTCGTGCGACTTCGGGCGCGCTGAAACGGCCGGGCGGCAGGCGCTGGCGGAGTTTCGCCGGCGCGGCAGTCTGCGCGACGTCTCGGCGACGCTGATCAGCCTTGGCGCCGCTGCGATCTACCGCGGCGAGCACGCCCTCGCCTCCGAGCGGCTCGAGGAAGCGCTGGCGATCTCCCGCCGTCTCGGTTTCCAGGAGGGGATAGCCTGGTCACTTCACGAGCTCGCGATTCTCGCCCGTCGCCGCCGGCGTTCGTCGCGGGCGTCCGCGCTGATGCTGCGCGACGCGCTGACCACCCACCAGCAGCTCGGAGATCGCTGGCGGATCGCGAGCGTCCTGGAGGAGATCGCCGCCGGACACCTCGCGCGTCAGGACCCGGCGCAGGCCGTCGAGCTGCTCGCCTGCGCGCAAGAGCTCCGGGAGCGGATCGGCACGCCGATCCCGCCGGTCGAGATGCCCGACCGCGACGCGGCGCTGATGCGGCTGTCCCGCCAGCTGAGCGCCGACAGGTTCGAATCGGCCTGGCGCAGCGGCCAGGCCCAGCCGCTCGAGGAGGCGATCGACGATGCGATCGAGGCGATCGACGGCGACAACGCCGGAGCAGGCGAGGCTACCGATGGCCAGATGGCACCGATCCTGACCCCCCGGGAGCTCGCCGTGCTCGAGCTGCTCAGCGCCGGGCAGACCAACCGCGAGATCGCGGCGGCGCTGTTCATCAGTCCCAGCACCGCCGGCGTCCACGTGTCGAACATCCTGCGCAAGCTGCGTGCCAAGCGGCGCGTCGACGCGGCGGCGCTCGCGCACACGCTGGGGCTGCTTCCCACCCATTCGAGTTGAAGGACGCGTGGCAGTAGTCGTGGGCGGACCAGCGCCACGAGATGGCTCCCCGGGTCTGCCTACGGCATCCATGTGCTGAGCGCGGCTGCTTTGTATCGGTCGGGGCGTTCTCGACCGGCTAGATGCCAACGAGCGTGATCGTGCCCTCGCGAGCGACCGGCACGAAATCGCGGCGGTCGAAGGTCAAGACCCGTCTACCGCGACGCTCGGCGCAAGCGATCACACACGCATCCGCGAGGCCCAGCGCCATGTCGGCGTAACGCTCGAGCAGCTCACCGATCCGCTTGAAGTCGCGCTCCCCGCAGTCCAGCTCGTATTAGCCGTCGTGCAGGTCGCTCACAAACTGACGCAAGACAGCTGCGCCAAGGTCAACCTCGACCATGTAGCCCGCCTCGGCCAGGATCCCCGCCGGCACGATCAACGGTCCACGGTCTGCCCTCAGCGCCTCTCGCGCCCCGTCGTGGTCAGGGTCGGCGCGGTTGAGGGCAGCCAGGATCCCCGCCTTACGCCCGTCCGCGCAGAGTAAACCTTCGTGCACACGCAGAGGGAACACTGCCGACAAAGGGGCGGCAATTCGAGACGGCCGCGGACCGCCACACCCATATCGATGAGCCGAGAGACCGACCGTCCGGCGCTGGTCAGCGCTCTGGCTGACCGCGCCGAAGCCGGTCAGGCACCGGCCGACAGCGTGGGGCCGATCAGCCGAGGAACCCGGTGTAGCCGGCGAAGCAGTCGTGCGCCGAGGAGCCGTTGCCCGCGGGCCAGTTGACGCCGTCGTTGTAGAACACGTCGACCTCCTGGCCGTCGGCCGCGATCTCGGTCGAGCTGCTCGCGCTCCCCACCTGGGCGAACGCACCGGGGCTCTGCATGTCGAGTGCGTCGCTGTCGGTGTGGATGTTGATCTTGGTCCCGGCCGGCATCGGGCCGTTGCCGTCGAGGTCGGCGGTCGTGTTCGCGGTCACGTCGAACGTCACCTGGTTCTGCCCGCTCGTGTCCTTCGAGCAGGTCGAGCTGAACGTGAAGTGACCGACCTTGCCGAGCACGGCAGTCTGCCCCACCTGCAGGAAGCGGTCGCCGTGGGAGGTCGCCTCGTGCTGGGCGGGCAGGAAGTACCTGAAGCCGTGGCCGTGCAGGTGGTTGGAGTTGCCGGCCGTCGAATGGCTGACGATCCGCTTGATCTGCTGGGTTGTGATCAGGCCCGAAGCCGCGGCGTAGCTGCCGCCGCCGAGCGCGAACACGAGCGCCACGGCGCTGAGGACCAGCGCGGGCGAGGGAAAACGAAGCTTCATCGCTGAGAGCCTCCGGAGGTTGGATAGGACTGACACCATCGGCTTACAGGGTCGCCGTAAATCGCGCTCCGCACATCGGGCGTCCGCCCGTTTCTGTTCGCGCTCTGTTTAGCCCCAGTCAACGGGCGTTTAGGGCATTTAGCCAGCGGTCATAGAATGGGGGCAGTCTGCCCGGGTGCGCCGGGAGGCCGCCGCAGCGTGGAGGCCCGCCTCGGCAGGTCCGTATACCTCTAGCTGGGAGTGAGCGCCTGGTGGATGCGCAGCGCCAAGCCGACCTCATCGACGAGCCCGACTCGGGCCTCGGCAACCTCCCCGTCCAGCTCACGCGCCTGATCGGGCGCGAAGCCGCGCTCGACGAGCTCCGCTCGCTGATCTGGAGCACGCGCCTGCTGACGCTCGCGGGCCCCGGCGGAGCGGGTAAGTCCAGGCTCGGCGCAGCGCTCGCCGAGGCGGTCAGAGAGGACTTCGTCGGCGGAGCATGGTGGGCTGACCTGTCGGCCAGCGTCGACTCCGCGCTCGTCGCCCAGGCCGTGGCGGCGGCGGTGCTGCCGGGAGCGCAGCGCAACGATCCGGCCGCTGCGATCGCGCGCCAGCTGACGGAGCCCGCGCTGCTGGTGCTCGACAATTGCGAGCAGGTAGGTGCCGGGTGCGCCCAGCTGGTCATCGAGCTGACCGCACGCTCTCCGGCGCTGCGGATCCTCGTCACCAGCCGTCAGCCGTTGGGGATCGCGGGCGAGTACGTGTGGCGGGTCCCGGGGCTGGCGATCGAGGGTGCCGAGCCGCCCCCGACCGGCTCACGCGCAAGTCCCGATCCCGGCGAGGGGGCGATCGCACTGTTCATGCAGCGAGCGCGGGAGGCGGCCGGGACCTTCCGACCGGAGGCGGCCGGAACCCGCGCGGCGGTGGCCGAGATATGCGCCTGGCTTGATGGGATGCCGCTCGCGATCGAGCTCGCCGCCGCGCGCGTCAAGGTTCTGAACGTCTGGCAGATCGCGGAGCGCCTCGAGCGAGACGCGGGGCTCCTGCGCCAGACCGGGCACGGGGGCCCCGGCCGACACCGGACGCTGCAGGACACGCTGGAGTGGAGCCACCGGCTGCTGGAGCCCGCGGAGCAGCGGCTGCTGCGGCGACTGAGCGCCTTTCGGGGAAGCTTCTCCCTCGCCGCCGCCGAGGAGGTGTGCGCCGATGAGCTGGTGCATGACGTGGAGGTCCTGCACCTGCTCAGCGTGTTGATCGACCGATCGCTGGTTCAGGTGGTGGACAGCCCCGACCGTCCTCGGTACCGGCTGCTGGGGACCGTGCGCCAATTTGCGGCGCGCAAGCTGGCCGAGAGCGGGGAGCTCGAGGCGACGCGGCGGCGCCACGCCCTCTTCTTTCACGGGCTCGGCGAGCGCGCCCGCGCCGGGCTGGCGGGGCCCGACCAGGTCCGGTGGCTCGAAGGTCTCGAGCTCGAGCACGACAACCTGAGCGAGGCGCTGCAGTGGCTGTTCGAGCACTCGCCCGCAAAAGCCGCCGAGCTGGCTTGCGCGCTGTGGCCATTCTCGTATCAGCACGGGTACTACTCCGAGGCACGGTCCTGGTTTGAGCAGGCGATCGCACTCGGGGCGCAGCTGCCAGACCCCGCGACGATCGACGTGCAGCTCAAAGCGGGCGAGGTCGCGTTCCTGCAGTGCGATTACGCGATCGCGACGCAGCGGCTCGAGCAGGCACTCGATCTGATCGGCGCCGACGGTGACCGGCGCGCGGCGGCGACCGCGCTGCAGCGGCTCGCTTCGATCGGTCGGGAGCAGGGACGCTACGAGGAGTCGCGCCGGCTGCACGAGGAAAGCATGGCGATCTGGGATGCGCTCGGCGATCCCGAGGGGGTAGCCTCGTCGCAGGGTTTCCTGGCGTTCGTCGCCTGGCTGTCGTGCGACTTCGGGCGCGCTGAAACGGCCGGGCGGCAGGCGCTGGCGGAGTTTCGCCGGCGCGGCAGTCTGCGCGACGTCTCGGCGACGCTGATCAGCCTTGGCGCCGCTGCGATCTACCGCGGCGAGCACGCCCTCGCCTCCGAGCGGCTCGAGGAAGCGCTGGCGATCTCCCGCCGTCTCGGTTTCCAGGAGGGGATAGCCTGGTCACTTCACGAGCTCGCGATTCTCGCCCGTCGCCGCCGGCGTTCGTCGCGGGCGTCCGCGCTGATGCTGCGCGACGCGCTGACCACCCACCAGCAGCTCGGAGATCGCTGGCGGATCGCGAGCGTCCTGGAGGAGATCGCCGCCGGACACCTCGCGCGTCAGGACCCGGCGCAGGCCGTCGAGCTGCTCGCCTGCGCGCAAGAGCTCCGGGAGCGGATCGGCACGCCGATCCCGCCGGTCGAGATGCCCGACCGCGACGCGGCGCTGATGCGGCTGTCCCGCCAGCTGAGCGCCGACAGGTTCGAATCGGCCTGGCGCAGCGGCCAGGCCCAGCCGCTCGAGGAGGCGATCGACGATGCGATCGAGGCGATCGACGGCGACAACGCCGGAGCAGGCGAGGCTACCGATGGCCAGATGGCACCGATCCTGACCCCCCGGGAGCTCGCCGTGCTCGAGCTGCTCAGCGCCGGGCAGACCAACCGCGAGATCGCGGCGGCGCTGTTCATCAGTCCCAGCACCGCCGGCGTCCACGTGTCGAACATCCTGCGCAAGCTGCGTGCCAAGCGGCGCGTCGACGCGGCGGCGCTCGCGCACACGCTGGGGCTGCTTCCCACCCATTCGAGTTGAAGGACGCGTGGCAGTAGTCGTGGGCGGACCAGCGCCACGAGATGGCTCCCCCGGGTCTGCCTACGGCATCCATGTGCTGAGCGCGGCTGCTTTGTATCGGTCGGGGCGTTCTCGACCGGCTAGATGCCAACGAGCGTGATCGTGCCCTCGCGAGCGACCGGCACGAAATCGCGGCGGTCGAAGGTCAAGACCCGTCTACCGCGACGCTCGGCGCAAGCGATCACACACGCATCCGCGAGGCCCAGCGCCATGTCGGCGTAACGCTCGAGCAGCTCACCGATCCGCTTGAAGTCGCCCTCCCCGCAGTCCAGCTCGTATTAGCCGTCGTGCAGGTCGCTCACAAACTGACGCAAGACAGCTGCGCCACGGTCAACCTCGACCATGTAGCCCGCCTCGGCCAGGATCCCCGCCGGCACGATCAACGGTCCACGGTCTGCCCTCAGCGCCTCTCGCGCCCCGTCGTGGTCAGGGTCGGCGCGGTTGAGGGCAGCCAGGATCCCCGCCTTACGCCCGTCCGCGCCGAGTAAACCTTTCGTGCACACGCAGAGGGAACACTGCCGACCAAGGGGCGGCAATTCGAGACGGCCGCGGACCGCCACGTGGCACCCACCGCGGAGTTGACAATCATTCCTCCATATCAGGCTCGCTAGCATGCAGCCGTGCGCGAGCTACATGCTGGGCTCTGGCACTGGCACGCGCCGCACCCAGAGTGGACGCCGGAGCAGCGGTGGCCGCGAGAGGTGTCATCGTCCGCGGTCGACGACGGCGAGCGCCTGCTCCTGTTCGACCCGCTCGCCGTACCGGATGCGCTCCTGGCACTCTCCCGGGAACGTGAGCCGGTGATCGTGCTCACCGCGCCGTGGCACGAGCGCGACACGCGGATGCTCGTCGAACGGCTCGATGCCACCCTGTTCGCGCCGCCGCCCGACACGGCGCAGGACCTGATCGATAAGTATGGCGTCACTGCCGAGCAGGCGGGTGACGGTAGCCCGGATCTGGAGTGGCTTCGGGACGGTGGCGATACCGTCCATTGGTACGGGCCCGGCGACCGGCTCTTGGCCGGGATCGAGGCGCACGCGGGCCGCGAGGACAACGACCTCGTCCTCTGGATCGAGAGTCACCGTGCGGTGGTTGCGGGCGATTCGCTTGCCGACTTCGGAACGGGCCTCGCGCTCAACGAGTGGTTGCGCGGCGGTGTCACGCGCGAGCAGGTCCTCGCGCGACTGCGGCCACTGCTCGGGCTGCCGGTCGAGGTCGTGCTCCCGGCCCACGGCGCAGCGACAGACCGAGCCGCCCTCGAGCGCGCGCTCGCCTGAGTAACGAACCGGATGGCAGACCGGGGTTGCCGCAGACGGCGAGTGGTGCGAGGCGCAATCGCGGCCGGCAGCGAGGAAGGTGACCGACCGCATCAGCAGCCCGCGGGAAACGGCCGTGCGAGCGTTAGGGTTACAGGTATGCCCACGCTCGTGTTCGACCCGCAACCGGCAGAGCTGGAGGAGCTCGTTGAACGGCGCCGCAGCTTGATCAGGACAGGCGCGACGGAGGTTTCTACGCCGCCCACGACCTCGACGAGGTGCTGATCGTAGAGCCGGAGAAGCGAGCGGTCCAGTGGCTCGGGTTGGCCGGCCGGGAGTACAAGCCGCTCGAGAGCAGCGAACTGCTCGCGGGTCTCGGCCCTGCCGAGGTCACGCGCCAGCTCGGCTGGCCCGAGTAGCCGGTCACCGCTCGCCAAACCAGACTCTCGACGTCTCCGGCTCCTTGGGTCCCTCGCTCCTGGGATCGCGGGCAGTGGCGGTTATGGAGCGCCGCGTCGCAACGGTCTCGCGGCAACGGTAGAGCCCGCCGATCGGTGAGGCTCGTCGGCTGGCGGAGGACTGTCGTCGTGATCGAGAAGCGCGCAGTGGGCGATAGCCTTGGCGCTATGCCGACGTTGGTGTTCGACCCCCAGCCGGCCGAGATCGAACAGCTGCTCGCTCGGCGGCGTGAGCTGGGGATCGACCGCTGGGACGAGGTCTGGGAGGGTGTGCTGCACATGATCCCGCCGCCCAGTCACGAGCATCAGGTCGTCGCAAGCCGGCTACATCGCCTGCTCGGGCCTCTCGCGGACGAGGCAGGTTTGGAGCTGACTGCGGAAGTCGGGATCGGGTCAGACGAGCACAACTACCGCGCGCCCGACCTTGCTTTGCACCGACCGGGGGATGTTGAGCCGCAATGGCACCACACCGCCGCGATGGTGGTGGAAATCGTCTCGCCAAACGACAAGACGTGGGACAAGCTCGACTTCTACGCCGCGCACCACGTCGACGAGTTGCTGATCGTCGATCCGCAGCTGAGGGCGATTGACTGGCTGGAGCTGACCGCAGGGGAGTACCGGCCGCTTGTGAGAAGCGGGCTGATCAAGCTGAGCCCAAGCGAGCTGGCGGCGCGGATGGACTGGCCAGAGCGCGCCGCGCACTGAGGAACGCGGCCGGCGACGGCTCACCAGGCCGTGCTGGGCTCTCGGGCGCGTTCCCGGCGTGCGCGGCTGCTCAGGCGCGGCGGAACATTCTGACCGCGAGCGGGACGAACACCACCAGCAGGCCACCGAGCCACGCGAGCGTTCCGAGCGTGGGACCGAGTGCATGCCCGTGGCCGATCGTCAGCGCTCGCGCGGCGTTGACGGTGAGGCTCACCGGGTTGACGTCGGCAAACGCGCGTAGGGCCCCGGGCATCGAGCTGGTCGGGACGAACGCCGAGGAGGCGAACACCAGTGGGAACACCCAGATGAACCCGACCGACTGCGCCGTCTCCGGATCGCGCACCGCCAGGCCTACATACGCGCTGATCCATGAGAACACGTACGCGAACGCCAGCACGAGCGCGAACGCCAGCGCCACGTCGTAGGCCGGCTGGCTCGGCCGAAAGCCGATCGCGAACCCGATCAGCAGCATCAGGACCAGCGTCAGCGCATTTGCCACCAGATCGGCGCCGGTGCGTCCGATCAGGACCGCCGACCGCGCGATCGGCAGCGACCGGAAGCGGTCGACGACCCCGGCCTTCAGGTCCTCGGTGAGCCCGAGCCCGGTCGTCAGCGCCCCGAAGATCGCCGTCATCACGATGATCCCGGGCATCAGGTAGTTGACATAGCTGGTGTGAGGAGCCTTGATCGCCCCTCCGAACACGTAGCGGAACAGGAGCACGAGGATCACCGGTTGCACGAACAGGTAGACGACGTACATCGGCCGGCGCAGCACCTTGCGCAGCTGGCGCGTCGCCATGACGCGGCTGTCGGACACCGTTTCGGCCAGCGTGACGCGGCCGCGGGATGGGATTGCCTGGGGGGTGGCGCTCATCACGCGGCCTCCTGTTCAAGTGTCTGTGGGGTTGGTTCCTGCTCGGGGGAGCGGCCGGTCAGGGTCAGGAACACGTCGTCGAGCGTCGGCTGATGCAGCTCGACCGACGCGATCTCGAGCTGCCGAGCGTCGAGCCTGCGCACCGCCTCCGCCGATGCGCCTGGATCCTCGACGGCCAGGCGGATCTCGCCGCTCGCAGGCTCGCGCTCAGAGTCCGTGTGCGGCTGCTCGGCGACGCCGAGGCCGGCAAGCGCCGCACAGGCATCATGCGCCGCGGCGCGGTCGGCGAGGCGGACGCTCAGGATGGTCGCGCCGACCGCCGCCTTCAGCTCGGCCGCGGTGCCGTGCGCCACGATCCGGCCACGGTCCACGACCCCGATCCGTTGCGCCAGGCGGTCTGCCTCGTCCAGGTACTGGGTCGTGAGCAGCACCGTCGTCCCGTCCCGTCGTAGCTCGTCGACGATTCGCCACAGCTCCTGGCGCGACCTGGGGTCGAGTCCGGTGGTGGGCTCGTCGAGCAGCACGACCGGCGGCCGTCCGATCAGTCCGGCGGCGAGGTCGAGCCGACGGCGCATCCCACCGGAGTACGTCGAGACGCGACGGTCGGCGGCCTCGACGAGCTCGAACCGCTCGAGCACGTCCGCCGCACGCCGACGGGCGTCGCCGATCGGCAGCCGGTAGAGGCGCGCGATCATCTCGACGTTCTCCCGGCCGGTGAGCTCCTCGTCGACCGCCGCGAACTGACCCGCCAGCCCGATCCGCCGCCGGACGGCAAGCGGCTCGCGCACGACATCGTAGCCGAGCACCGCCGCCCGGCCGCTGGTCGGCGCAAGCAGCGTCGCCAGGATCCGCACGAGCGTCGTCTTGCCGGCGCCGTTGGGGCCGAGCAGGGCGAACACGGTGCCGGCGGGCACGGTCAGGTCAAGCCCGTTGAGCGCGACTACGTCCCCGAAGCTCACGCCCACGCCCTGGACTTCGATTGCATCACTCATGGCGCCTCACTCCCGAAAGCAGCTCGTCGCTGCGCTGGGCCTCGCGGCGGATCGTGATGTCCCCGAATCCCGTCCTCGCCCGTACTTCGACCTGCTCGTCGGCTGACCCGGGACCCTCGATGGCGTCGAGGCCGTTGTGGACGTGTCCGTAGCGCGTGTCGAGGTCGAGCCAGACGGCAACCCCGGCGGCGATCCCGATCTCGATGTGCCCGGTGGCGGTCACCGCGAGGAGCGAGCCGCGGTGGATGCTCCCGACGCGGATGTGGCCGTTGGCGGTCTTGGCGCTGACCGAGCCGTGCGAGTGCTCGACGTCGATGTCGCCGTTTGCCGCCTTGACCCGTAGAGCGCCGCCAACCGCGCCGATCCGGGTGTCGCCGTTGGAGTTCTTGATCTGCGCCGAACCGTCGATCTCACCGGCCTGCACATCGCCCGTCGCAGTCGTCAGCTCGGCGTCCCCGGTCACCCGACCGAGCCTGATGTCCCCGGCGGTTGCCAGCTTCACACGCGCAGCCCGATCAACGTTGATCTCGCCGGCGGCGCTCTTCAGCTCGCAGCGCCCGAGCGAACCGGTGCAGCGAAACCCGCCCGCCGCCGAGTGGCCGCTCAGATCCGAGCCCGCCGGAAGCTCGATCTCGACATCGATCGAGCCGCCATCGCTGAACGGGCTCAACTCCCGCAGCCGGCGCGGCCCCTTGACCAGCAGCCTGCCGTCGGCGTACTCGACGCGCGTGTGTTCGGCAGCGGTCACGTCGTCACGCCTGGACGAGTCGCTCGGCCGTACCTGGACGATCGTGTCCGCGCGCTCCCCGGCAGCGATGCGGACGTCTGCCACGCGCAACTCGAGCACGACGGAGATTGGTTGTGGTGTTTGAAAGTGAGACATGTCGTAGGTCCTGTGAGTCGTTGGCTTCAGTCAGCTCGTTCTCCGATGGCCGTTGCGGCGCTCAGCGTCCCCAGCCCGTGTAGCGCTGGCCCGAGCGGGCGGTCCGTTGCTCGCTCCGGGGCCCCGGCTGACCGCGGTCGACGGCCGCCGCGACCGCGCGCACGAGCCACGCGTTGATCGACAAGCCCTCCCGGTCGGCGCATTGCTCGACCTGGCTCTTGAGCTGGTCAGGCAGCCGCAGGTTGATCCGCGCGATCCCTCCCTCTGCGGCCGCGGCCGCTGCGGCGCTCGTGGCCCGCCCGCCGGTCAGCTCGCGGCTATCGGTCTGCTCGCCCGCCGTCTCGGCCAGCGGGACCGTGACCACGAACTCCGGCTCGCTCCCGCGCAAGCGCAGCTCGACCGAGCCAGGCGCCAGCTCGCGTGTGATCTCGGCCGCCGCCGCCGAGAGTGCATCCAGCAGGGTCAGTCGCACGGCGGATTCCAGCGCGGCCGTCAGCCGCTGCGCGAGCGACAGCGCCTCCTCGCCGCCGGCCGAGGCTGCCACCGCCAGCTGCTCGCGGAGCTTGTCTACATAGGCTTCAAGTTCCATGGTGCCATTCTGGCACCACTATGGCATCATGTCAAGTGCCGTTTTGATGCCGCGATGGCCGCGTCTCGTAGCTTGGACACGCCATCCTCCGGCCCCCGGGGAGCGAATCCCCCTCAGGGACGCCGACGCACGTCGGACTCAACCCTGCCCAGATCGGCGCGCCGTGACGATCCCGAGGCCGCCCTCGTAGACCCAGGTGAGCGCGACATCGACAAAGCCGGCAGCGCCGACCAGCGCGAGGAGGGTCTCGCTGGAGTAGAGCCGGACGTGACTGGAATCGACGCGGCGCAGCAGCCAGTCGGCCGCGCGAGCCGCGCGCTTGTCGGCCGTGCCATCCGACAGCGCCAAACGGCCACCCGGCGCGAGCACGCGCGCCATCTCGGCCAACGCCTGCTCGGGATCCGGGTAGTGATGGAAGGCCGCCGTGCACAGGACCGCGCTGAAGCTCTGAGAGGCGAAGGGGAGCCGCACGCTGCTGCCCACGACAAACTCGACGTTGACCAGTCCCGCCGCACGCTCGCGGGCCTGTTCGATCATCGCCGGGGAGACGTCGAGGCCGACCGCTCTCGCGACGGTGGCAGCCGCCTCTCTGACCGCCTCCCCTGTGCCACACCCGACATCGAGCAGGGTGTCCTCGGGACCGAGCATGAGCGAGGCCAGCGCCTGCCGGCGCGGGCGGGCATTGAAGCGCGAGCGCAAGTCTTTCCCGTACCGGGGCGCCCAGGAGTCAAAGCGCTTGCGCGCCGCGCGCTCCTGGCTCTCCATCCCCGACGCAAGCTGTCTCATCCGCAGATAATCATCCCAGCGCGTGGTAAGTGAGCGACACTCAGAGCACGCGGTAGAGCTCGTAGGCGATCGCGTTCGGGCCGGTGAGTCGGCCGCGCCCGAGGAACAGGCTCTCGCCGAGCCACGCGTACCGCCCGGCGCCCACTTCGAACTGCGGCGCCATCCGCATGTACTGGTCTTCGAACTCGGTGGCCTCACCCACAGCGAGGGCGGCGAGGAAGCGTTCACTCGAGCGGATCAGGGCGAGGTCGTAGCGAAGCAGGATCAACTCGCCGTCGTCGGTAATCAACTGCGCGCGGAGATCCGGTCGGCGGATCCCGTCGGCGCCGAGCCGAATCCAGTCGATTCCGGGCATCGCCAGCGTGGCATTGATCCGCGGGCCGTGCAGCGTCGCGGTCGTGACCTGCCAGCACAGCCGCTCGCCGAGCGGCGAGCCGGCCGTCGGTCCGACCGGCCCCTCGATCCTCTCGGCATACGTCATCTCGTATTCGAGCTCGATCATCAGGAGGCCTGGAATGCGACCTCGGTGGCGTACAGCGCGTCCATGTACTCGCTGCCGGTTAGTTCGATCATCTCCGCGCTCCTTATCGCCACGCTCGTGTAGATCCAGCCGAGCGCGTTCGCTATCCCGAAGACCACTGCTCGCGACACTAGATCCAGCCGAGCGCGTCCGCGATCCCGGTTGCCGCGTCGAGCAACCGATTCACTGCCGGCGAGCGGTTGTGGCGACGGGCGAGCATGCTCACTTCGAAGCTTGCCGGTGGGTCCAGGGGCAGCCAGCAGAGGCCGTCTGGCAGCCCGGAGCGTGACGATTCTCCGATGATCGTGACAGCTTCCCCGCGCAGGACCGGGCCATAGGCTAGATCGAAGGTCAGCGTTCGCAGTAGCACCCGCGGCTCAAAGCCCTGCTCTCGACACAGTCCGAGCACGGCCTCGTAGTGGCCTGCGTTGGCCTCGCGGGGATGCAGCAGCAACGTCTCGTCCGCCATCTCCACGAGGCTGACGGCAGCGCCGGATGCGAGCCGATGATCGCGGCGCAACAGCAGTCCCTGACGCTCGTGGCGGATCGTGCGCGTCTCAAATCCCACGTTCTGCGAAGGGCAGCGGACGAGCCCCAGATCGATCGAACCCTCTTTCACGCCGGCGACGATTTCTGCGACCGACTTGACCGCTGTGGTGATCGCGATCCCCGGATGGCTCTCCGCCAGCGCATGCAACAGCTGCGGCGCCGTCTCATAGCTGGCACTGGCGCCGTACGCGACCACGACCTCGCCGCGCTCCCCGGTCCCGTAGGTTCGGACGCTGCGCCACAGCTCGTCGGACGCGCTCAGCAGCGCCGGTCCGCGCTCGAGCAGGAATTCGCCCGCCTCGGTCAGCTCGAACTCGTGCGTGGTCCGGTGCAGCAAGTCGACTCCGAGCTCCTGCTCGAGCAACCTCACCTGGCGGCTCAGCGCCGGCTGGGCGATGTGCAACCGCTCGGCCGCGCGCGTGAAGTTTCGTTCTTGCGCGACCGCGAGGAAGTACTGCAACCGACGAAGATCGGTCACCGCACGGATGCTAGCCGCGAGTCGGCAGCCTGACCGGAGGCGCGGTGATGCCGCGTTGCACTGAAGAGAGCACGAAGCGGTCTTTCACATTTCGAGTGAGGCGACCTAGCGTGACGACACGTCCAGTTCTCCGATTGGAGTCCGCAATGACCTCCCCCAGTTTGAACCGCACACACCGTCGCCACCGGGTGGTGGTCGTCGGCGGCGGCTTCGGCGGTCTGCAGGCGGCGCTGAAGCTCGCCCGCCAACCGGTCGACGTCACGCTCATCGACCGGCGCAACTTCCACCTCTTCCAACCGCTGGTCTACCAGGTCGCCACCGGCGCGCTCTCGCCCGCGGAGATCGCTTACCCGCTACGGCGCGTCTTTCGCCGCCGCCGCAACGTTCGCGTCCTCCTTGCCGAGGTCACCGACGTCGACCTCGACGCTCAGCTGGTCAAGGTGCGTCCAGCCGCCGGTGAGCGCGAGCATGACTCCGTGCCGTTCGACACGCTGATCGTCTCGGCCGGCTCGCAGTACAACTATTTCCACCACGACCAATGGCATGACGCCGCCCCGGATCTCAAGACGCTGGAGAGCGCCTTGACGATCCGCACCCGCATCCTGCACGCGTTCGAGACCGCCGAGCTCGAGCCAGACGCCGAGCGGCGGGCAGCCTGGCTGACCTTCGCGGTCGTCGGCGCCGGTCCGACCGGCGTGGAAATGGCCGGACAGATCGCCGAGATCGCGCATGAGCTACGCGGCGAGTTCCAATCGCTGGCCGCCAGCAATGTGCGGATTCTGCTCGTCGAAGCCGGCAACCGGGTGCTGGAAGCGTTCCCGCCCTCGCTGTCGGCGAAGGCGCAGCGCTCGCTGGCGCGGCTCGGGGTGACCACCCTCCTGCAACACACTGTGGTCGAGCTCGATGCTCGATCGGTCACGGTCGAACACACCGGCGATGGCCCCCAGCAGATCCCGGCGCGGACTGTTGTCTGGGCTGCTGGCGTGATCGCATCGAGCCTTGCCGGCGTGCTCGCCGAGCGCGCCGCGCTCGAGGTCGACCGCGCGGGGAGAGTCGAAGTCCTCCAGGACCTCTCGCTCCCCGGCTACCCGAATGTGCTGGCGATCGGCGACATGATTCGCATCCGCCAGGACGACGGCTCGTCGATCGTGCTTCCCGGGCTCGCGCCCGTCGCCATGCAACAAGGCCGTCACACCGCGCGCGTCGTCCGCGACCGCCTCCACGGTCGCCCGGGACGACGCTTTCGCTACCACGACAAAGGCAACCTGGCCACGATCGGACGCGCGAGCGCCGTGGCCGACATCAAGCACATCCGGCTGAGCGGCCTGCTGGCGTGGATCACCTGGCTGACGGTGCACCTCTGGTACCTGGTCGGGTTCGAGAACCGGCTCCTCGTCCTCACTCGTTGGGCCTTCGGCTTCATCTCCCGCGGCCGCGCCGCCCGGCTGATCACCGCCCCACCGCAGCGACCGATCACCGGCGCCCCCGCGCCGGTTGCGTTCCTGCCAGCGCCGCCCGCGCGACGCGAAGGGCGACGCGAGCAGGCCGCGTGAATCGACTGTGAACCCAAGTCAGCTGACAAGAGGAATCATGCAATCGAAACTGCTTGCACTCACACAACCAGATCCTGAGAACCGGCTCGACAGCGCGCTCAGCGAGGACGTGGTCTTTCACAGCCCGGTCCGGGATTACCGAGGCCGCGCGGATGTGGCCCACATTCTGATGACAATCGGCGGCGTCCTCGACGAGATCGAGGCCCAGCGCGAGTTCGTCGGCGAGCGCCAGGTGGTCACGATCATCAGCGCCACCCACGGCGATCACCGCATGAACGGAGTACTCGACGAGACCTGCGACGCACTGGGACGCGTCGAGCGGGCGACGCTCCTCCTCAGGCCATTGTCCGCATTGCTCGACGCCATCACCCGGATGCGCACCGCGCTGGAGCGGTCACCACTCCCCAGCACGCTCGGGTCTCCAAGCGCTCCGACAGCCCGGCCATCCGCTCGACCTAGGGGCTGATCGCGCGGAGCATCACGACGCACTCCGGATTGATCCCGAGCTGCTCGCCCGAATCGACCTCGGTGAGCCAGGCGAACTCCATGATCGATCCGCGAGCCGCATCGAGGATTCTTCGCTCGACGGCTCTGGCGTCTCCCTCGACGCGATAGCGCCCGCCCCCGGCGAGCGTGATCTCGGTCGAGGAGGTCATGGGCGGCAATGACAAGGTAGATCGACGGGCTGGCCCCGCGAGTCTCGGACCATTGCCTCAGGTTCCACGCCTCAGCGATTGCTTGCGCGTCGGTGGCCTTCGAGCCCGAGCCTGAAATTCGGCCTCACGGGGTCAGCTCACCACTGAGGCTACTCCCCGTCGCCAACGCCCGCAACATGCCGTTCTGTGGCTTGACCTGAAAGGCGTGGTAGCGCGTAGGACAGTGCGGTTGCGGGGGCGCTGGGGAGTGCTACCGTGAATCTCACGGGTGGCGTTGTCGCCCCTGAGGTTCACGCTCGCCGACTGCGGCGAATCTCCCTCCTATCGTCCCTAACCGCGCCGGCAAAGGAGGAGATCGATGTCGAATCCGGACTGTTCTGGGCGTGTGTCCCGTGCGTCGCGGTCGCCCTTCCGGCTCGTCCTTGCCGCGTTGGAATATGAGGTGATGTGGTGAAGACGACCCGGGAGCGGGCGCAGGAAAAACGACAGGCGAAGCTTGATCTGATCCGCGAGCAGGTCCAGAGCGGCTCGCTCGTGATCCGGCGCATGACCGCCGCGGAGCGCCGGCGGTATCCCCCGCGTCCCGCGGGACCCCCCACCAAGGGCAGACGATGACCGTGCGCGACCGCGAGAGATTGATCGCCCGAATCCGACAGCTGCGCCGGGCCCGCGCGGCAGCGGAGGCTCCGTCGCCGAGCGTCCCCGAGCACGTGGACGCGGCCAAAGTCGATGCCCTGGAGGCGCGGATTGCCCACCTCGAGCAGCAACTGGAGGGGCTTCAGGACTCCGTGCATCGTGAGTCGGCGCGGCAGGAGAAGCTGATCGCCGAGCTCCAGGCGCAGGTGCGGCCGGCCGCGATGGGCGCGGCGCTGAGCAAGGATGCCCGCGACCGCGGGCTGTAGCGGCGCGATGAGCGACGCTCGGGAGATCGAGGCGCTCCGCGCCGAGGTGCGCTACCAGCGAGACCGCGTGGCTCTGCTGCGCGCCAAGCTCTACCGGTGGGGTGTGGGATCCAACGCTCGCCTGCAACGGCTCGAACGTGAGCTCGAGGGCGCCGAGCAGCGCTTGCACGACCAACGCGTGCGGTCGCGATCTGAGGGGAGCTAGTACACTGAAGCGTCCTGCCGGGCATGTGGCCCGGCCAAGTAGTGCCAGCGTTCGTAGTTGTTGCTCTTGCACCTCCCGCGTTTCGCAGCACACGATCTCCCGGGAGGGAACAGATGGCAACAGGAACCGTGAAGTGGTTCAGCGACGACAAGGGCTACGGCTTCATCACGCCCGATGACTCGAGCAAGGACCTGTTCGTTCACCACACCGCGATCCAGGGCAGCGGCTTCAGGACGCTCGCCGAGGGTGCGAAGGTGAGCTACGAGGCCGAGCAGGGCCCGAAGGGCCCGGCTGCGGCGAACGTCCAGCCGATCTAGTCCACAAAACGAGCGCGGGCGTTGCTGGACTCCAGCGACGCCCGACCTCCATCCCGGCGTCCCCTGACTCGCGCGGAGGCCTGAGTGGGAGCGGTTGAGCACAGACGAGTGGCGATCGCATGTCAGGGGGGTGGAAGCCACACTGCGTTTACGGCGGGGGTTCTGAACCGGCTGTTCGAGGATGGGCTGGGTGGCTACGAGGTCGTCGGCCTGAGCGGCACCTCGGGGGGAGCGGTGTGCGCACTGCTGGCGTGGTATGCGCTACGCGAGGGCGATCCGGCGGGCGCCGGTCACTTGCTGCAGGAGTTCTGGGCCGATAACTCGGCGACGACACCCTGGGAGCAACTTCTCAATGCGTCGATCATGCTCGCCGGCGACCTGCAGCAGTTTGTGGTCATGCCCGCGGTCAGCCCGTATGAGAGCTTGTTCGCCGACGCCGGCGCGGAGGAGTTCAAACGCCTGCTCGCGCGGCGTGTCGACTTCGACCGGCTCGAGCCCGGGTCGGGCGACGGACAGCCGATGCTGCTGATCGGTGCGGTGGATGTGAAGTCAGGAGAGTTTCGGGCGTTTGACAGTCGTCGCGACCGCATCACTGCCGATACGGTCCTCGCGTCCGCGGCGATTCCAACCCTGTTTCGCGCCGTGCACCTGGATGGGGGCGTCTATTGGGATGGTCTGTTCTCGCAGAACCCACCGATCCGTGAGCTGCTCGATGTCATGCCAGATGAGATCTGGGTCATCCAGATCAACCCGACCCAGCGTGACGCCGAGCCCCAAACCACGCTCGACATCGCCGACCGCCGAAACGAGTTGGCGGGCAACCTTTCGCTCTATCAGGAGCTGCATTTCATCGAGAAGATCGACGAGTTGCTGGAGGCTGGGATCCTCAGCGACGAGGCGGGATACAAAGGCATCGTGATACGGATCATCGAGCTATCGCCGTCGCGGGTCACGCGGTCGCTGAGCGTTCGCTCCAAACTCAATCGGAACCCGGCGTTCATCCGCGACCTGATCGCGCACGGGCGCACTCAGGCGGATGAGTTCTTGACCGCGCTGGCATTCGAACGTTCATGGCGTTATCGCGACGCCGAAGCCATGCTCGCCTTCTTGTGCGACGACGTCGAGTTCGTCGCAGCGTCGCCGTTTCCCACCGCGGGGCCGGTCAGGGGCGTGGATCACGTCGGCGCGTTTATCGGCGAACACCTGTCCACGCTGTCTGTCGACACGACCAAAAAGCAGGTCGCCGGTGACGTCGTCACCTGGAGCGTCAAGATCCAGCCGGCAGCGCGCGGCACCCCAGGCCGCGCCAACCATGTCAGGGGCGCGGCCGAGATCGCCCTGCGCGCCGGCAAGATCGCGGCGCTGCGACTGGGCCCCGCACCCGCCGGTCGGTAGGCCCACGGGCGTCCCGCCATGTGGGACCTTGGCGATGCTATGTGGCTTGTCTCAGAAGCGGAAGCACTCGGTGAGGTCGCCTATCCACTGCACCCGGTCCCGCGGTGGGGCCGGTGGACCGGTCGCCGCGCCGCCCGCCGCCTCGTTGTTGGGGCCGCCGGGCGTGCTCTGGTCGAAGGCGTGGTTGATCGACGCGAGCGTCGGAAGGTCAAACGCGGTCTCGATGAACTTCAGCACCGAGCTGTGCTCGTATACGTCCGGCTCGAGATGACCAGGCTTGGCCCATGGCGAGATGACCCAGGTGGGGACGCGAATGCCCAGCCCGTAGGCGTCGACCTCGGGCGGGGGAACGTGATCGAAGAAACCTCCCGACTCATCGTAGGTCAGGATGTAGGCCGCCTTGCGCCATTGCGGTGAGCGCATCAGCGCCCCGATCATCTGCTTCTGCAGGCGCATACCCACCTGAATGTTCGCTGGGGGATGCTCGTCTACGTGCTTTGTGTAGCTGGGGATCAAGAACGACACGTTGGGCAGCTCGCCGCGCCGGCAGTCCTCTAGGTAGTCGCGGCCCGAGCGGGTGGTGCGGGGATCATGGGCGAAGCGCTTGAAGAACACGAATACGTTGTCGCTGTCGCCGGCGGGAACGTTGTCGAAATGACGAAGGTTGTAGACGTTCCAGGACACGCCGGCTTCCTCGAGAAGGTCAAGGATGCAGGGGTAGTCCAGCACTCCATATCCCCACACTCCGTTGGTGGTGATCCCGCCGGAGGTAGCCGCGGCGAGATAGAAACGGTTTGGCCAGGTGGGGCCAAGGACCGAGCAGAAGTAATTGACACACAGCGTAAAGCGGCGGTGCAGCCCGTAATAGAACGGCAGGTCGTGCTGGTCGTAGTAGCCCAGCGCGATGATCCCATCGGTGGTGTAGAAGCCGTTCATCTGGCCGCCGTTCCACTCGCTGTGCATCGCCGACCACGAGTGGGAGATGTCAGACGTCGACAGACTCGTGAGGTGATACGGCTTCACTGAACCACCCTTGCCGTCGGGCTGGCTCCATCCAGCAGGAACGCCGTAGCCGTCAACCCAGCTGGCGAAGCCGTAATAGTGATCAAAGGAGCGGTTTTCCTGACAATCGATCACGATGTGCTCGATCGGCAGCTGGCTGCGGCGCCCTGATCCGCCCGCCCAGGCGCTCGGCGCGGCAACGAGTGGGGCCATCGCTCCGACAGCGCCGATCTGGCCGGCGCGCTTGAGCGCATCACGACGGGTGATGCGGGCTTGCCCTGCTGGCACGGCTCACCTCCGGTGTCCTGTGCGACCAGGCGCAGGTCGCTTGCGACCCCGGTCGACACACTGAGTATCAAACCTTGGGCGGCTGTCAAGCGTGGAAGGTACGGCGCCGTCAACCGAGAGCATCATTCCGCGCTCGGCCTATGGCGAGTCACACCCACCCGAGTGACTTCTCAGCAGCGATCGCTAGGGGTGCGTGACACGCCACACCAGCGACGGCTTTGCGAGCGCCTGCGCCGCGACCAGTGGCACGCGGGCACGGTGCTGGCCAACGGTGATGACCTCGGTCGCGACTCGCTGTCCGGCATGGAGCGGGACGGCGGTGTGCGGCGCTGCCAGGACCCTGGTCTTGATCGGCAGGCCGCGCCAGCCGACCACCGACACCGACCTGGCGGCGTGGAGGGCGATCGGATCTGCCCAGGCCGACTTCACCCACGCGGCGGTCGCGCCGCGGCGGATGACGCGGACCCTGAGGACGTGTCCCATCCTCGCCAGCACCCTGGTGCTCGCATGAAAGGCACCCTCGATGATGCTCGGCTGCGCCCGCGTGGCCAGCTGATGGAGCACGGCCCCCACCACGGTGACCCTCCGTCCCCTGACCGTCCTCTGCGCGGCGAACACAAAGCACCCTCCGGCGCGCGAGGTGGAGCCCGTCTTGACACCGACGACTCCATCTCTGCCGAGCAGCGCGTTGACATTGAACTGGCGGCCCGCCACCGGCAGGGTCACCTCCGGCATGGCCACGATCTGCGCAAACGGGCGCAGCTTCAGCGCCAGCATTGCCAGGCGCACCTGATCGCTCGCGGTGCTGACCGTCCCGGGCTTGACGCCGCTGGGGTCCACGTAGTGGGTATGGGACAGCCCCAGCGCCTGCGCCTGTGCGTTCATCCTGGCCACGAACCGTCCCACGCTGCCCGCGTCCCATCTGGCAAGCAGGGTGGCGATGTTGTTGCCAGAGGGCAGCAACAGGCCCTGCAGCGCCTGGCGCTCGGAGAGCCGCTCGCCCGCCCGCACTGCCACCACCGACTGCCCCGAGGCCTTGTCGCCCCGATAGACCGCAACGTCCACCGGTTTCACCGTTATGTGCGGCCCGTTTGCGCCGTGCCTCAGGGGGTGATCGTGGAGCAGGATGTAGGCGCTCATGATCTTGGCCACACTGGCGATCGGAGTCGGTCGCCCGGACCCGTGGACGCCGATCAGTCCCACCCCGTTCACGCCCACCGCCGCCTCGCCCTGCCTCGGCCACGCGATCGCCAGCCGCGGACCGCCGAACACCCTGGCGACCGGCACCGGCACGACCGCGGGCTCCGGCGATGACCGAGTGAGGGCGAACACGACATAGCCGATCGCCACCAGCACCACCAGGCCCGCGAGCATCGCCCACCCAACCCCCGGCAGCCGCCGGCTGCCCGCCGCCGGCAAGTGCGCGCCGGCTGGGGCAACGAACCCGCGACGTCTACGCCGGAGGGCGATCATCGGCTCGACCCGCAGCCGCCCGTGAACGTCGACAAGAGCTGGCAAGCAACAACGCTGGGGCGAGGCGCGAGCAACGAACGACCTCAATGGTTTGCGAACGGCCGGTCCTCCTCGACTGCCTATAGCACCCAGCTACTCCGTCCGCAACCCGCCGCCGCGCGTCAGGCGTCAAGCTCGCGCTGCACCTCGGCCACGAACGCAACGTTGAGCTCGAGCAGTTGGCGCAGGTAGCGGACGACGAGCCGAAGGTACTTGCGCCGATGCGGGAGCGTCTGCGCGCTGCGCTCGAGATCGTCGAGGCGAGTCATGAGATCCGCGATGTCTGTCTGCAGGGTGGCGATGCTCTCGCGGGTGGGCTCCTCGCCGACGAGGTCGCAGATCAGCAGCCGGATCAGCAGCTCGCTTTTGACCGGCTGGAAGTGGACGGGGGTTCGCGCGTACTCGCGTAGCGCTTGCAGGCCCTTGTCGGTGAGCGTGTAGACGGTCCGCTGGCGCGTCTTGCCGGGCTCTTTTCGCGCCTCCAGGTAGCCCAGCTCGGCGAGCCGCTTGGGCTCGACGTAGTACTGGCTCTCGCCGGCCCAGTCGAGGATCCGGCCCTGGCGAACCATGCGGCGCAGGTCGTGGGGGCCGACCTCGCCGCGACCGACCAACCCCAGGATCTCGTAGGAGAACAGAGACAGCTGATCGCTGGCCATAGCTACGTTCCACAGTCTAGGCCTTCGGCCCGCGTCTTATACGCGTCGCCGCCGCGCTCGGTCCCGAGCAGGCCGAGGGACGGGCCCCGTCCGGCCCGCGATCTCGGTGTTACGCGAGGCTTACAACCCGCTCGGCGTCAGCGGCCACAGGGCCCGCCACCCGCAACGCCTCGATCGCGTCGGCGATGTACCCGGCGTCCTCGGCGACCCAGCCGATCAGGGCGGAGCCGCGGGTGTGCTGCCACGACAGCCCGAGGAAGTAGAGGCCGGGAAAGTCGGTCACCCCGCGCCGGTGTACTACGCGTCCCTGCTCGTCGAATACCGGGATCTCCAGAAAGGAGTGATCGGAGCGAAAGCCAGTTGCCCAAAGCACGGTCCGGATGTCGAGCTCGCCACCGTCGGCGAATCGCACCGTGCGGCCCGACGCCTCAACCACGCGCGAGTGCAGCCGAACTCCGTGCCTGCGACGCAAGGTTCGAGGGCTTGACCCGATCAGCGTCTCCCGTCCCGCCAGGCGGCGACCCAGCCGTGAATCCCTCGGTTTGCGGATCAACCCGGTGGCCTCCAGGTACCAGAACAAGTCCCGACCCAGGATGCGCTGCGGAAGCCGAGCCAGCCGCGATCCGATCGACAGGTGTACTTCGCGCGAGGCCGAGAGCTCCTGCGCCAGCTGAGAGCCGGTGTTGCCGCCGCCGACGACGAGGACCGGCCCGTCGGGAAGGTCCGCCGGCGTCCGGTAGGCGCTGCTGTGAAGCTGGACGACTTCGTCGTCGAGACCGTCGGCTGCCGACGGTATGAACGGGGCCTGGAACGGGCCTGTGGCAACTACGACCTGGGCGGCCCGGTACGTGCGGTCGGCGGCCTGCACGAGGTAGCGACCACCGGCGGGGCGGATCGAGCGCACGGGGCATCCGAGCTGCACCGGCAGCGAGAAATGACGCGCGTAGTCGGTCAGGTAGGCCGCCACCTCATCCCGTCCCGGATAGCCGCCGGGATCGCCGGGGAACGGCAAGCCGGGCAGCCCGCTGTAGCGCGCCGGCGTGAACAGCCTCAGAGAATCCCACCGCGCGCGCCATGCGGCAGCCGGCTGGTTTGCCGCCTCGAGGATGGTGAAGTCGCACTGCTGACGCGCGAGGAAGTAGCCCATCGCCAGGCCCGCCTGGCCACCGCCGACCACGATCACCTCGTAATCGCCGGCCACACCCTCCACGGCCTCCACAGCCGACATCGGCAGATCTTGGTCAGAGTCGTGCATGGTTTTGTGCTCCTTGTGGTGTGCTGCAATCGGGGTGTCAGTCGGAAGCCCGGCCGGCGCTGGGTTCCAGGGCAGGCGGGTGGCCGGGCCGCCGCGGGTGCCGCTCTGCACCGCCGCGCTTTGAGTCCGAAGCAGTGCCCGCCGATGCCCCCGGGAGCTCTGGCTCGACGCTCAGCCGTGGTAGCCACTGCAGCCACCGCGGGAGGTACCAGTTCCAGCGCCCGAGCAGCTTCATCGTCGCCGGCAGCAGCACCCCGCGGATGATCGTGGCATCGATGAGCACCGCCACGGCCAGGCCTACGCCGAGCTGCTTCATGTCGATCGTCGACAGCGAGGCGAAGATCGCGAACACGGCGATCATCACCACGGCGGCGCTGGTGACCGTCGAGGCGGTGCTGCGAATCCCGCGCTCGACGGCCTGCCCGGTGGGCACGCCGCGGTCGACGAGCTCCTTGATGCGGCTGAGGATGAACACGTGGTAATCCATCGAGAGCCCAAACAGCACCGCGAACAGGAACAGCGGCAGCCAGGCGACGACAGCGCCGTTTGAGTCAAAGCCGAGCAACCCTTGTAGATGTCCCTCCTGGAAGATCCATACGAGCACCCCATAGGCGGCGCCGACGGAGAGCAGGTTGAGCACGATCGCCGTGAACGGCACGACGATCGAGCGGAAGGTCAAAAGCAGCAGCAGGAACGCGAGCCCGAGCACGAACGCGAACACCAGCGGGGCGTGCGCCTTCATCGTTTCGTTGAAGTCGTGCGTCGCCGCAGCATCGCCGGTGACCGCGACCTGCGTCCCGTTCACCGCGCCGATCGTTGCCGGGATCACCTGGCCGCGCAAGACCTCGAGCGCGTTCGTGGAGGTGGAATTGGTGCCGTCGCCGGCGAGCGGTACGGCGACCCGGGCGACGGTCTTGTCGGTGTTGACGGTGGTCTGGATCGGTTGGTGCATGACACCGCTGGCGAGCGCCTCGCGCTTGAGCGCGGTGATCCCGGCTTGCACCTGCGGGGCGGTGACGTCCGGAGCCTTGATCACGACCTGGGCGGGCGACGGCGCGCCTGGGAATGCCTGCCGGGTGGCGTCGTAGCTCTGGACGATCTGCATGTCCTTGGGCAGGTCTGCAAACGACGAGAACCTGGTGTGCATGCCAAGCACGGGCGAGGCGAGCACGAGCAGCAGCGCGGTCGCGGCCACTGCGGTGGCCGCCGGAAAGCGCATTGCCGGCCGTAGCGCGAGAGCCCAGAGCCTCGACTCCTGGCGCTCGCCCTTGATGCGCCGCAGCAGCGTGCGGCGCGTCTTGAGTCGCTCGAGCAGGCGCGGCTGGCGGCCGGTCAAGCGCGCGAGCCGGGCCAGACCTGCCGCGAGCACCGCAACCAGGCCGCGGTCGACGCGATCGTCGAGCTTGGCCAGCAGCGCGGGCAGCACGGTCAGCGAGCCGACCATGGCCACGAACACCACGACCATCGCTCCGATCCCGATCGAGGTGAAGACCTTCGATCCGGCGAGGATCATGCCGGCCATCGCGATCATCACCGTCGCGCCTGAGATCAGCACCGCCTGGCCGGACGTCGCGGCGGCCCGCTGAAGCGCGCTCCGCCCCTGGTGGCCCCCCGCCCGCTCCTCACGCTCACGCTTGAGATAGAAAAGCGCATAGTCGACCCCGACGGCCATGCCCATCAACAGGATCACCGAGGCGGTGCTGTCAGTCGCGGGCACGGCGTGGCTGATCACGGCGCTGATCCCAATCGCCCCGAGGACCGCCGAGAACCCCAGTAGCAGCGGCAGACCGGCGGCGACAAAGGCCCCGAAGGCGACCAGCAGGATCACGAAGATGATCGGCAGCGAGAGCTGCTCCGCACGCTGGAAGTCCTCCCCCACCGTGGTCGACAGCGCGTGCGCCGCGCTGGCCGGACCGAACTGCGCGATCTTGAAATCGGGGTTCTCCTTCTGCACCGCGCCCACGGCATCGAGCACCGGCTCGACGTGATCCTTGGCTTTGTCCGCTTCACCCGCCATGTCGAACTCGACCAGCACCGAATGCCCGTCCTTGGCGATCGTGCCCGCCCCCCGGGTCTCATACGGCGAGCGAACGTTGGTCACCTCAGATCTCGCGTCGAGCTCTTTGGTCACCGATTCGACCGTCGCCTGAAAGCGCGGATCGGAGGCCGTCAGCGTCTTTGACTGAACGAGTACGGTCTCGCCCGCAGGCCGCTCAAAGCCGGAGTCGGCGAGGATCTGCTGCGCCTTGGCGGTTTCGCCCGTTCCCTGGTCGGCCTCGGTCAGCTTGTTCGTCCCTACCGACATGCCGACGATCGCAGCGATGGCCACGATCGCGATCCAGCCGAAGGTGGCGGTTTTCCAATGCGCGGCGCTCCACTTGGCGGCTCGCGCGGCAAGGTTCGGCTTCATGGGCAGTCATCGTGGCGGGTGCGCGGACCGTCACCTATGGGTGTCGCCACCGATCTTTCACGGCGGCGGCAAGTGGGTGGACCGTGCTCGCTGGTCTTTACGGCTCGACGAGCCCCCGGCGGATCGCGTAGCGGGTCAGCTCGACGCGGTTTCGCATCCCCAGCTTCTCCAGGATGTTCGCGCGGTGGCGCTCGACGGTCTTCTTCGAGATCACCAGCGCCTCGGCGATCTCCTCGCTGGTGTGCCCCTCGGCGATCAGCTTGACCACCTCCTGCTCACGCGGAGTCAGCGGATCCTCGGGCGTGGCCTCGCCGCGGCGCGCGCGCTCCAGATAGTCGCGGATCAGCGCGGTCACCGCCGCCGGATACAAGAACGGCTCCCCGCGCATCGCCGCGCGGATCGCCTCCACCAGATCACGGTTGGCGGCCGACTTGAGCACATACCCCGACGCGCCGGCCTTCAGCGCCTCAAAGAAGTACTGCTCGTTGTCATACATCGACAGGATCAACACCCGCAGCTCCGGGCGGCGCCGATGCAGCTCACCAGCCGCCTGCAAGCCGGTCATCCGCGGCATCGCCACATCCAGGATCGCCAGATCAACATCGTCGGCCAGCGCCCGCTGCACCGCCTCGGCGCCATCGCCGGCCTCGGCCACCACCTCGATATCCGGCTGGGCGTCGAGCAGCATCCGCAAGCCACTGCGAACCACCGCGTGATCGTCGGCCAGCAGCACCCGGGTCTTCAACGGCGTGGGCATCACTCGTCTCCCTTCACATCGAGTGTCAGGGCTACCGCCACTCCGGCGCCGTCAGCCGATCGGATCTCCAGCTCGGCTCCGATGAGCATCGCCCGCTCCCGCATCCCGGTCAATCCGCTGCCCTCGTTTACGTGTTCTGGCAGGCCCTGGCCGTCGTCGGTGACGGTCAGCGTCAGCCTCCCGTTGGCCGCGGTAAGCGACACCGTCACCTCCGAGGCCCCCGAATGGCGCACGGCATTGGTGAGCGCCTCCTGCGCGATGCGGTAGATCGCCAGCTCCACCTCTGAGGAGAGCTCCGGCAGGGTGGCTTGCAGTTGGCGGCGGATGCGCATACCGCTCTGCTCGCTGACCCGGGAGCACAGCGCGATCAGGGCATTGACCAGGCCGAGCTCGTCGAGCGCCTCCGGCCGGAGCTCTCTGGAGATGCGGCGGACATCGTTGAGCGCCTGCTGGACGGTGTCGGCAAGCTTTGCCAGCTCCATCCCGTCGCCAGCGGTTCGCGCGGCGGCGTACTCGGCTCGCAGGGCCACCGCGGTCAGCGTCTGACCAATCTCGTCGTGCAGCTCCCGCGCTATCCGCAGCCGCTCCTCCTCCTGGGCGGCGAGCGCCCGGGCGCTGGTCTGGCGCCGCTCGTCCTCCAGGCGCTCGAGCATGTCATTGAACGCCTCGGCCAGTGCCAGCACCTCGCTGCTCGAGCGTTCAAAGCCGGCCGCCCGCTGGCCCGGCGCAAGCAGATCGACTTTGCCCATCAGTGTCGCCAGCTGCTGCAGCGGCGCCACCGCCTGACGCAGCAGCAGCAGGTCGACGACCAGCATCACGATCAGCCCCACCAGCAAGAGCACAACCTCATCGAGCCTTATCGAGGCGTGAAGCTCCACCGGCGCCAGCGCCAGCAGCGCGAACGCGATCGTGAACACGGCGGCATTGGCGGCAAACACGCGCCAGAGCATCGGCATCGGGCGCGTTGACGCCTCGGCAGCCTCCGATGGGCGGCCGGATCGAGGATGCGCATTAGCACCCATGGTCATCTTCACTGGACGAATCTAGCTTCAGATCTCAACTGACGATTTGAGCTAGAGAGGAGCATTTCATGACTCCCGCACCATCGATCGGCTACCCGCTGCGGCTCGAGGGGGCGATAGATAGACCCCTCAGCCGCGGGCTGTGGCTGGTCAAGTGGCTGTTGGCGATTCCGCACTACGTGATCCTCGCCTTTCTGTGGATCGCACTGCTGGCCAGCACCGTGATCGCGCTGTTCGCGATTCTGTTCACCGGGCGCTACCCGCGCAGCGTGTTCGAATTCAACGTCGGTGTACTGCGTTGGAGCTGGCGGGTCGGCTTCTATTCATACAGTGCGCTGGCGACCGATCGCTACCCGCCATTCACGCTTGCCGACGTCCCCGACTACCCGGCTCGGCTGGAGGTCGACTACCCGCAATCGCTCTCACGCGGGCTCGCCCTGGTCAAGTGGTGGCTGCTGGCGATCCCGCACTACCTGGTCGTTGCTGTGTTCATAGACGCCGGGTGGGGCGTGTGGGGCAGCGGCCATGAGTGGGCGCTGCTTCCGCCTGGCGGCCTGATCTCGTTGATGGTCCTGATCGCTGCGGTTGTGCTGCTGTTCACCGCGCGCTACCCCAAGGCGATCTATGACTTCGTGCTGGGCATGAACAGATGGGTCTTCCGGGTAGCCGCCTACTGCCTGCTGATGACTGACCGCTATCCGCCGTTCCGGCTCGACATGGGCGGCACCGAGCCCTCGGCCGGCGCAGACGCGAAGGTGACACCGCCGGCGGCGAGTCCACTGCCGTCGTGATCACAGGCGGGATCTGGTGCAGCGATGCGCGACCAGGAGAAGGCCGATCGCACGGGCGGGCGCCGCCGGCGCTCCTTCAGGGGACAGCCCCGCGGACAGCTACGGCGCCGGCTGGGACCACTCGAGTACACGCTGCTCGTGTTGATCGTCGTCGGGATCGCGATCACGATCGGGATGGCGATCCTCGATCCCTCGGCGTGATGGGTCCCCGATTGACCAGAACAACCGGAGCTCGAGCGCGGCCAGCAGGACCATGGCGACGATGATGAGTGCGATCGTGAGTGTCATCAGTTCTCGCCCCCAGGGTCCCAGCCCCGCGTGCCGAAGCAAATGGGTGAAGAGATGCATCTCTGATCCGCGATCGGACATGGGTGCCTTTGCCCATTTCCCAACGAGCTCACCCGTGGTTGGATCCAGCCATGACAACGGCAATCGTGGAACACGCCGCCGCGGACGCATCTGTTGGCGCGGACGCATCTGTTGGCTTGCAGCGCGTGCTGGTGGGCGTCGATGGCACAGCCACCGGGCGCGACGCGATCGCGCTCGCAAACCTGCTCTGCGCGCCGGACGGGCGCATGACGCTCGCCCACGTGGTTCTGGTGCAATCTCGGGTCTATCGAAGCTTTGATGCGACGCCCGCCGGGAGGACGTCCCGCGAGATGCTGGAACGTGAGCGTGAGGCCGCCGGGGTGACGGCTAGCGTGACCGGAACCTTCGCGCAGGCGGTGGGTAGCGGCCTGCACGAGCTGGCTGCGAAGCGGGACGCCGATCTGCTGGTGGTCGGATCCTCTAGCCGAGGCTACCTCGGTCGTCTGCTCCGGGGAGACGACACCCAGGGCTCGCTGAGCGGCGCGCGTTGTCCGGTGGCCGTCGCTCCGCACGGCTACGCCGCTCGTCCTGCGAGGCTCGAGACGATCGGAGTGGTGGACAGCGGGAGCCCCATTTCGAAGACCGCCCTGACCGCGGCCCGAGCGGTCGCCGACAGTCACGGTGCCACGGTGCGCACGATCGACGTAGGCAGCTCCACGCGGCGACACGAGAAGGAGCTAGTCGCATTTGCAGATCAGGTTGACCTGCTCGTCGTCGGATCACGCGGCCATGCCGCACTGCGGGGATGGAGCCTCGGGCGCATCCCGGCACGCCTGGCGCGACTGGCGCGCTGCCCGCTGCTGGTGATCCCGCGGAACTACTTGCGGCGGTCCACCGCCCGCTGCAGCTGAGCCTTGTTCATCTTGGAGCGGCCCTCGATGCCCAGTTTCCGCGCCTCGTTGTAGAGCTGGTCACGGGTGCGGCCCTTCGGCCGGTTCGTTCCCGACCTCTGGCCGCCGCGACGGGAGGACGACATGTCCTGGGTCGAGGTTCTCGAGCGCTGCCGTGATTCGCCGGATCGGGCCCGCTCCTTGTTGACGGTGCGCGCCGCGATTTCCTCGGCGCGTTTCTCGCTGGTGCCGCGCTCTCGCTGGCTGTCCTTTATGTGCTCGTACTGACGAGCGCGCTTGGTGCCCTTCTTGACGCCACGCGGGGGCATCGCCATCTCCTCCTCGGACGGGTGGTTGGATTGGTTTTACCCCGCAGCGGACGCGCGAAACGGGGGCGGGGGCGGCGGCGCTGATGGCGCGGCGGCTATCAGCCGCCGTTCGGGTACACCTGATCCGGCCACGCGCGGCCCCGACCAAGCACCTTGACCCACACGCGCTGCCCACGCTCGATCTCGAGGTCCCCGGGGACGCGGGCCAGCACGGCGTCTCCCCCGTCATCGATCAGCCGCAGACGGGCGAGCGCGTCGTGCCCGTAGTACTGCACCTCGACCACCTCGCCGTGGGTGGCGTCGCCCGGATCCTCGAGGTGCAGTGTGAGCTGCTCGGGACGGAGCAGCAGCCGCGATGGCCCGTCGAGCCCCTCGGATCCATTGCGGCGCACGGGTACGAGCCCCAGCGCGCAGCGTGCATAGCCCGAGCTGGTGTGCGCCGCGAGGATGTTCACCTCTCCGATCGAGGTGGCCGTATCGACGCTCGGAGGATCGCGATACAGCTCGCGCGGCCGCGCGGCCGCGATCACCCGGCCGTCGTGCAGGAGCGCGACCTGGTCGGCGAGTGACAGCGCCTCGTCCTGGTCATGCGTGACCAGGATCGTGGTCGCCCCCGCCTCGGTCAGGATCCGGGCTACGTCGCGCCGGAGCTCGTTTCGCAGCGGAGCATCAAGCGCCGCGAACGGCTCGTCGAGCAGCAGCACGTTGGGGCGGATCGCCAGCGCCCGGGCAAGCGCCACGCGCTGCTGCTGACCGCCGGAGAGCTGATGGGGAAAGCGCCGGCGCAGATCGCTCAGACCGACCAGCTCGAGCAGGTCCTCGATGCTCGCCCGCTTACCGCGCGGCAGGCCGAACGCGACGTTTCCCGCGACCGTGAGATGGGGAAACAGCGCACCCTCCTGGGGCACGTAACCGACCCCGCGGCGCTGCGGTGCCACCGCGCGCACGCCGTCGTCGACGATCCGGTCTCCGATCGACAGCGATCCGCTGTCGAGGCGCTCAAAGCCCGCGATCAGGCGCAGCAGCGTGGTCTTCCCACTCCCTGAGGCACCCAGCACGGCAGTGATCGAGCCTTCCGGTGCGCTCAGGTCCACGCTGGTCAGAACCACCGTGTCGCCAAACCGCTTGACGGCCGATCGAAGTTCGATTGCGCTCATGTCGTCGGTCGAGCGTGGCGCTCCCGGTCGAACCATAGCCCCAGCAGTGTCCCCGGCACGAGTGCCAGGGCGACCATCACCAGCGCGTAGGGGGCGGCCGCGCCGTAGGCGACGTTCTGCTGGAAGGCCCAGAACTGGGTGGCGAGCGTCTGCACCCCGATCGGGACGAGCACCAGCGTCGCGGTCAACTCGGTTACCGCAGTCAAGAAGACCAGGCAGAAGCCGGCGATCAAGCCCGGCGCGAGCAGCGGCAGCGTAACCCGTATGAACACGGTCACCGGCCCGCGTCCCAGCGATCGCGCGACGTCAGTCAGCCGTGGTGGAAGCTGCGCGGCGGAGGCCTTGACGCACACGAGCGCGAGCGGGAAGTTGAGGATCGCGTATGCCACGACCAGCAAAAAGCCGGTCTGGTAGAGCCCGTACGCATACCTGGTGGCGAAGAACACCAGGCTCAGCGCGATCACCACCCCCGGAAGCGCCTTGGTGACGTAGGTGCTGCGCTCGAGCGCGATCCGCAAGAACGTCTGGCGACGAAAAGTCATCATCGCCACCGGAATCGCCAGCACCACCGCGATTCCGGCGCCCCAGGCGCTGTAGCCGAGCGTGGTCCAGGTCGCGCTCGCCAGTGTCGCCGTCGCCGGCAGCGTGGTGTGCTGGCTGCTCTGCATCCAGTACACGATCGTCCCGAGCGGCACCCCCGTGCCAAGCGCGACGAGGGCGGCCAGCGCGAGCAGCGTGGGCAGCGTCATGCGCCCCAACGGCACTCGTCTCAGCGGACGTCGAGGCTGGGTGCGCGAGGTGGTGCGTCGCGGCACGAGGCCCTCGATCAGCAACACCAGCAGCCCGAGCAACACCAGCGGGATCGACAGCGCTCCGGCCGCCTGCGCGTCGAACTGAAACTCGGTGAAGATCTCGGTCGTGAAGGTCTGGTAGCGGAGGATCTCGAAGGCTCCGTACTCGGACAGCACGGTCAACACCACCAGCACGCACCCGCCGAGAACCGCGGGCCGGATCAGCGGCAGGGTGACCCGGCGAAACGCCGCCAATCGCGTGAGGCCGAGACTGTGGGCGGTCTCCTCGGCACCGGGGTCGCTGCGGCGCAGTGCGGCCGCGACCGGGAGATAGACGAGCGGGTAGGTCCCCAGGGTCATCACGATCGACGCGCCCAGCAGTGGATTCAAGCGGGGGGCGAACGAGTGCCACGCGAAGCCGACGACGAAGTCGGGAATCGCGACCGGCAACACCAGCAGGACGGTCCACACCCGGCGGGCCCTGAGCCCGGAGCGTTCGGTCAGCCACGCGGTGCCCGTTCCGATCGCCGCGGCGCAGGCGGCCACGATCGCGCACAGGACGACGGTGTGGCGGAGCAGCATTACCGAGCGCGCCCGAAACAGCGCGTCATGGAGCTCGGCCCATCCGGCGCTGCGGGCGTCGAGCACGATCAGCAGCAGCGGCGCGAGGAGCATCGCTGCGATCAGCGCGCTGACCGCGACAAGCTGCCATCCCGGAGCTAACCGCCGCCGCCGTCGACTCCACGACGACCGCGTGGACGCCGTCTGCGAAGCTGTACTCACCGTCCCTGTTCCCTTTTAGATCAGCCCGGCCTCGCGAAGCAGATCGCGGGCAGCCAACCCGGTGCCGATCTCGGCCGGGGTGATCGAGTTGGGATGGAAGCTGCTCATCGGCGGCAGGGCCGGGTTTGGCGCGACGTGCGCTGCCAGGGGGTACTCGAAGCTGTCGCTGTCAACGAGAACGCGCTGCCCGGCGGGGCTCGTCAGGAAGGCCAGAAACTTCTGCGCGGCCGCCTGATGCTTGGATGACTTGAGGATCGCCGCCCCCGAGACGTCCTGCACGGACCCCGGATCGCCGGCAGCGAACATCGCCAGCTTGGCATGGACCGACGAGCTTCCCATCTCCGCGCGCAGCCGGTAGTAGTAGTAGTGGTTGATCAGCCCGATAGCCGCGAGCCCCTTGCTCACATCGCTGACCACCGTCTCGTTGTCGGGCGCGTTGTCATTTGATCCGGCATTCGCCTTTAGCCCTTTGAGCCAGTTGAGCGTGTCCGCCCGACCCTTGGCCCGCAGGACCGAGGTGACGATCGGCCAGAAGTCGGTCTCGGCGGGAGCCAGCTCGAGCATCCCCCGGTAGCGGGGACTGGCAAGCTGCATCACTGAGGTCGGCAGCTGTGAGGCACGAACCTTGCTGGGGTTGTAGACCAGCACGCTGAACCTTTTCGACACCCCCACCCAGTCTCCGTTCGTGGCGCTGTCACGAGCCGGAACCTGTGCCAGCGTCGAGGCGTCGACCTTGGCCAGCATGCCGCGGTCGTCGAGCTGCTGCAGCCAGTTGGAGTTCTCGGCGTAGAACACGTCCGCCGGCGAGCGGCTGCCCTCCTGTTCGAGCTGGGCGGTCAGCACATCCTCGCCGTCGCTCTTGACCAACACGTGGATGCCGGTCTGGGCCGTGAAGGCCTTGATCAGAGCGTCGGTGGTTTCCTGATGCTGGGCGTTGTAGAGCGTGATCGTCTTCCCCGAGCCGGGGTCGCCCGCCCCGAGCCCAGCCCCGCACCCGGCAGCTACGACCGCGACCAGCGCCAGCAGTGACCCCAGGAGCAACCGCCACACCCCACTTGTTCCTCGCCCCCTGCTGCCGGCGTTCATCGCGACTCCATATTCGGCGTGTTAGGGTGCCCTAATCGGTATTAGGGTACCCTAATGCGCTGGCTGCCGGCTCGGCCGGCAAATCGGGGCGGCTCGCCTTCGACTAGGTGCCGGCTTGAACGAGCTGCACGCCGCGGCCGAGCATGGCCACGAACACAACCAGCCAGAACGCCAACGCCACCCAGACCCACACCTTGGCGAAGTCGCTCATCACCGAGGCGTGTGCGGCCGAGCCCCCGAGGCCGCTGCACGCGGCGTACATCCCCACCGGGAACACCGTCGCCCAACGTCGCACGTCATAGCCCCAGCGCGGCCGCACCACCTCCGCGATCACCAACAACGGTAGCCAGGCGATCGACACCACCCACAAGACGACCGTCACCACCTCCAGCGTTCCCACCGCTCCTGAGAGCGTGTGCGTGCTCTGGGCGGCGAGCGTAAGCCGGGCGGCGGCGAGCGTCGAGATCGCCAGCGCACCCCCGGTGATCCAGTGATCGCCGTGTCCGACACCGATTTGCCGGAAGTCAAAGCGCCGGATCACGAACGCGTAGAAAGCGAGTCCGAGCAGGAACAGCACCAGCGCGAAGACCACCAGCCAGCCGGTCTCCTGCGCTGCGGCAAGCGCGGCTGACAGGACCGCGATCGATTCAGTCGCCACCGTCAGCACCAGGGAGACGCCGATCGTCGGCACCACCCAATGCGTGAGCACTGGCCACAGAAGCACCAGCCAGAGCGCGAGGCCGACCACCAGCAGGGCGATGCCGGCCCAGCTCCAACCGAGGATCGTCAGACGAGTCCCCAGGACCCCGGTTCCTGCCACACCCGTCAACGCGGCCGGCGAGTGGGACTCCTGGTGCGCACGATGGGGGTCGCGCAGCACCCGGGCGCCGAGCAGGAGGCCCAGGATCACCCAGGCGATCGCGCAGATGACCAGCAGGATCCGCGACAGCGTTTCGCGTCCGTCGAGCGAAAGCGCCACTGACACGATTCCCGTGCCCATGACAACCGCGCCAGAGGCGGGAGGAATCGCATCGAGAATCCGCTCGATCGGGTCAGCTCGGCCGTGCGCCTTCATCACCGCGCTGTGGAGTAGCGACGGCGGTAGAGGATGTAGGGCCGGCCGATGTACTGCAGCGGGATGCTCCACGCGTGCACCAGACGGCTGAAGGGGAAGAAGGCCCAGAAGCCCCAGGCGATGATCGCGTGCAATTTGTAGATGACTGGCGCTGACGTGGCCGCCGTAACGTTCGGATCCAGATAAAACAGCGACTGCCACCACACGCTGATCGAGGCGCGGTAGTTATACGGCGCATGAGTGAGGAGGTTGTGTAGAAAAGTCATGTAGCACCCCATCACGATCAGCACCGTCAGCAGCAGGTAGGTGACATAGTCAGTCCGCGTCGTGTTGCGCCTCACTCGGTCACTGGTCGCGCGGCGGTAGACCAGCCCGAGGAACCCGATCAGCGTCACCGCACCGGCGATCGCGCCCGGGATCGCCGAGATCCACCGGTATGTGTGTTCGGGAATGCCGATCGACTCGGTCAGCGAGCTCGGGATGCACAGCCCGATGATGTGACCGGCCACGGCCGCCAGCGCCCCGTAGTGAAACATCGGGCTGGCCCAGCCGAGGATCCGGCGGTCCAGCAGCTGGGTGGAGCGGCTGGTCCACTGAAACTGGTCACGGCGGTAGCGCCACCAGTGACCGACCACGAACACCGTCATCGCGACGTACGGGAAGATGATCCACAGCAGGATGTCGCCGGCGCTCATCGTCTCGCTCCGATTCCCGGCCCCGCTTCCGCCGCGGCGAACGGCTCGAGACCCACGAGCTCCTGCGGAGGGCCGCTCGCCGCAAGCTTGATCGCCCGCGCCCGGTCGGCTGCCGACAGCTCGCCGGCCAGCGCACACACGGCCGCCATCACGTGGGCATAAGGTGTACCCCGCTGCTCGAGGCTCGAGCGCACCAGCTCGAGCGCCGCGCGGTGCTCGCGCAACACGAGCTCGCCGTGGCCCGGCGGCGCGGCGGCGGCGAACTCCAGCACGACCGGAAGATAATCGGGGAGCTCAGAGCCCTCCAGCGGCAGCCCGGCGGCGCGATACAGGCGCTTGAGGCGCAGCAGAGCAGCGCCTCGATCGCGCTTGTCGCCCTGGTCATAGAAGGTGAGGTACAGCCCCGAGCGCTTGTCGAGGTCAAAGGTCTCCACGTAGTGCTGGGCCAGCGCGATTGGATCCACGCTGCCCCACCACTCGCAAAAGCGCTCCAACGCGGTGGCCACGGGGCTCGCAGGCAGGCCGGCGACCGTGGTTACAAGCTCTGGGCGGCCGCCCAGCAGCTCGTCGTCGGGGTACTGCAGCAGCAGCGAGCAGAGCTTGTACTCGGTGGCGCGGCTCCGTCTGCGCCGGCCGCCGCGGGTCATCAGCTCCCCTCCTCGTCACGGCGCTGCTCGCCGAGCATCTGGATGATGTCGAGCTCGGCGGGGTGCTCGGTGAGCATGAAGGCCTCGGCCTGCGCCTTTGACTCTGGAACGACCATGCCGCAGTTCCCGGGTCCCCCGACGAAGTCCAGGCCGCAGCTGCCCTGCTGCTCCATCAGGCGGTTGCCGAGCTCGGCATGGGCCTGGGGGATGACGTAGCGGTCCTCGTACTTGGCGATTGCCAGCAGCCGGTACATGTCCTCGACGTCTGAGACGCTCATCCCGGCCTCGGATGCGATCGCGGTGTCGTGCTCGCCCAGCACCTCGCGCTTTCGCATGTGGCCGCGCATCGCCGCCAGGCGCCGCAGCACGTCGCGGATCACGCCGCTGTCGCCGGCCGCCAGCAGGTTGGCCAGGTAGTCGACCGGAATCCGCATCGAGTCGATCGCCGGGAACACCTGGTCGGGGTCTGCCTCGTATCCGTCTGTCTCCAGGCTGTTGACGATCGGGGATAGGGGCGGCACGTACCAGACCATCGGCAACGTCCGGTACTCGGGGTGCAGCGGCAGCGCCACGCGGTAGCGATGCGCCAGTGCGTACACGGGTGAGCGCCGCGCCGCCTCGATCCAGTCGTCGGGAATCCCGTCCCGTGCGGCCTGCTCGGTGACGGCCTGGTCGTGCGGATCCAAAAACACCTCCCGCTGGGCCTGGAGGAGGTCATGGGGGTCCGGGACCGAGGCGGCCTGCTCCACGCGGTCTGCGTCGTAGAGCACCAGCCCGATGTAGCGGATCCGGCCGACGCACGTCTCAGAGCAGATCGTCGGCAGGCCCGCTTCGATCCGCGGGTAGCACAGCGTGCACTTCTCGGCCTTGCCGGTCTGGTGGTTGAAGTACACCTTCTTGTACGGACACCCCGAGACGCAGAAGCGCCACCCGCGGCACTTGGCCTGGTCGACGAGCACGATCCCGTCCTCCTCGCGCTTGTACATCGCACCAGACGGGCATGAGGCGACACAGGAGGGGTTCAGGCAGTGCTCGCAGATCCGCGGCAGGTAGAACATGAACGCCTGCTCGTATGAGGCCTTGACCTGCTCCTCGATTCCCCGGGTCAGCGGATCCTCGTGGATGTGCTCGGCGGTGCCGGCCAGGTTGTCATCCCAGTTGGGTCCCCAGCGGATCTCGCGCAGCTCCTTGCCGGTCAGCTGCGAGCGCGCCCGGGCGACCGGATCGCGCTCTGACAGCGGCGAGGTGATCAGCTTCTCGTAGTCATACGTCCACGGCTCGTAGTAGTCGTCGATCTGCGGCAGGTGCGGGTTGGAGAAGATCGAGAGCAGCTTCTTGATCCGACCGCCGGCCTTCAGCCGCAGGCGCCCCTTGCGATCGAGCTCCCACCCGCCGCGCCAGTGGTCGTTGTCCTCCCAACGCCGGGGATATCCCAGCCCCGGCTTGGTCTCCACGTCGTTGAACCACACGTACTCGGTCCCCGGCCGGTTGGTCCATACCTGCTTGCAGGTCACCGAGCAGGTATGACACCCGATGCACTTGTCGAGGTTCATGACCATCCCCACCTGCGCCCGGATCGTCACTCGAACACCACCTTTGATTCGCGCTTACGCAACACCGTCACCTCGTCGCGCTGGGATCCGGTGGGTCCGTAGTAGTTAAAGCCGAAGCTGAGCTGCGCGTAGCCACCCACGAAGTGCGTGGGTTTCATCACGATCCGGGTCAGCGAGTTGTCGGTGCCGCCGCGCTTGCCCTCGAGCTCGGTCAGCGGCACGTTGAGGTGACGGTCCTTGGCGTGGTACATAAGGCACGTTCCCTGGGGAACGCGATGCGACACCGTGGCGCGGCAGGCGACCACCCCGTTGCGGTTATAGGCCTCGACCCAGTCGTTGTCTTTGATCTGCAGCGCCTCCGCGTCTTCGCGGCTGACCCACAGCATTCCCCCGCCGCGAAACAGCGTCAGCATGTGCAGGTTGTCCTGGTACTCGGAGTGGATTGACCACTTCGAGTGCGGCGTGAGGTAGCGCAGCGTCAGCTCTTTTCGGCCCGAGGCGTCGCCGGCCCCCTGATCGCCGAAGATCGCCCGGTGATGCAGCGGCGGGCGAAACACCGGCAGCCCGTCGCCGAGCTCGAGCATCCAGGCGTGATCGAGATAGAAGTGCTGGCGACCCGACAGCGTGTGCCAGGGCTTGTCGCGCTCGACGTTGATCGTAAACGGCGAGTAGCGCCGCCCGTGCGCCTCGATCCCGGACCACTCCGGCGAGGTGATCACCGTCCGCGGCTGCACCTGAGCGTCGTGGAAGGTGATCCGATCGCCCGCCCGCGTGCCCGCCAGATCGGCCAGCTGCACACCGGTGGTCTTCTCCAGCGCCCGGAACCCCTCCACCGCCAGCCGTCCGTTGCACGTGCCCGACATCGCCAGGATCGCCTCGCAGGCGTACTCCACGCGCTCCAGTGACGGGCGGCCATCGGCCACACCGCCGCGGATCGCGCCGTTGCGCTCGCGCAGCTCGGCGACCTCCTGATCGGCCACCCAGCTGGCGCCCTTGACGGCGGCGCCCAGCTTCTCGACCAGCGGCCCCAGTGCCCGCCACTTTTCGAACACCAGCGGGTAGTCGCGCTCGACGACGATCAGCTTCGGCATCGTCTTGCCGGGCACCGGCTCGCATTCGCCCGCCCGCCAGTCGCGGACCTCGCCGTATGGCTGGGCGATCTCGTCGGGCGTGTCATGCAACAGCGGCGCGGCGATCAGATCGCGCCGGGCGCCGAGGTGGCGCTCGGCCAGCTGCGAGAAGCGCTGCGCGATGCGCCCGAAGGCGTCCCAGTCAGACTTTGACTCCCACGGCGGCGGCACCGCCTGGTTGAACGTGTGCACGAACGGGTGCAGGTCCGTGGAGGAGAGATCGTATTTCTCATACCAGGTCGCGGCGGGCAGCACCACGTCGGAGAACAGCGCGTTGGAGGTCATCCGAAAGTCGATCGTCGTCAGAAGATCGAGCTTGCCCTCGGGCGCCTGGTCGCGCCACACCACGTCCTGGGGCCGGAGCTCCGGCGGGGTCTCCTGCGCCCGGACGGCGTTCTCGGTCGTGCCCAGCAGGTGCTTGAGGAAGAACTCGTGACCCTTGCCCGAGGAGCCGAGCACATTCGCCCGCCACACGGTCATCACCTTGGGATGGTTGCTCGGCGCGTCGGGATCCTCGCAGGCGAACTTCAGCCTCCCCGCACGCAGCTCGGCCACCACGTGCTCGGCGGGCTCGACCCCCGCGCGCTGCGCCTCGTCCACCACCTCCAGCGTGCTGCGGTCAAAGCTGGGGTATGACGGCAGCCATCCCAGCCGAGCCCCGAGCGCGTTTACGTCGACCACGTGCCGGCCCGCCAGCAGGCCGCGTCCCAGCGGCGAAGCGTGATCGGCCGGGCGGTAGCGCTCGTAGCGCCACTGGTCGGTGGCCAGATAGAAGAACGGCGTGCCGGACTGATGCCGGGGCGGACGCACCCAGTCAAGGGCGAACGCGACCGTCTGCCAGCCCGACAGCGGCCTGACCTTCTCCTGACCGACGTAATGCGCCCAGCCGCCGCCGTTGACTCCCTCGCACCCGCACAGCATCACCAGCGCCAGAAACGTCCGGTAGGTCTGATCGGAGTGAAACCAGTGATTGGTCCCCGCTCCCATCGCGATCATCGATCGTCCCTCGGTGACCTCGGCGTTGCGGGCGAACTCGCGGGCAACGCGCGCCGCCAGCCGGCCATCTACGCCGGTGATCGGCTCCTGCCAGGCCGGGGTGCACGGGTGGGTTGCGTCGTCATAGCCCGCCGGCCATTCACCGGGCAGGCCTTCGCGCGCGACCCCGTAGTGAGCCAGGGCCAGGTCCAGCACGGTGGTCACCAGCTGGCCGCCCACTCGCATCGCGGGGACACCGCGGCGCACCGACGATCCGCCCTCGGTCTCGCCGACATCGAAGCGCGGCAGGTCGACGGCGACCCGCTGCTCGGCGCGGTCAAACAGCGTCAGCTGCGGCGTGGCGCCATCGAGGCGCAGGTTCCAGCGCCCGGGCTCGCTCCCGTAGCGGTCGGCCACCGACCCACTGGGAACCACGGGCTGTCCCGTCGCCTGATCGAGCACCACGGGTCGCCACTCCGCGTGCTCTCGCTGAGCGTGTTCGCCACCCAGGTCCGAGGCCCGCAGCAAGCGGTCGGGGACGTACCCATCTTCGCGTTCGCGGAGGGTGACCAGCAGTGGCAGGTCGGTGAAACGCCGCGCGTACTGCTCGAAGTAGGGCACCTGACGCTGGACGTAGAACTCGCGCAGGATCACGTGCCCCATGGCCATCGCCAGGGCGCCGTCCGTTCCGGGCGCGGCGGGTAGCCAATGGTCGGCGAACTTGGTGTGCTCGGCGTAGTCGGGCGAGACGACCACGACCTTCTGCCCCCGGTAGCGGGCCTCGACCATGAAGTGCGCGTCCGGCGTGCGGGTCGTCGGCAGGTTCGTGCCCCAGATCAGCAGATAGCTCGCGTTCCACCAGTCGCCGGACTCGGGCACGTCGGTCTGGTCGCCGAAGGTCTGCGGCGAGGACGGCGGCAGGTCCGCGTACCAGTCATAGAACGAGAGGATCACGCCGCCGATCAACGACAAAAAGCGCGATCCGGCGGCGTAGGAGGCCATCGACATCGCCGGGATCGGGGAGAACCCCACGACGCGGTCGGGGCCGTAGCGCTTGATCGTGTAAACGTGCGCCGCCGCGATCAGCTCGACGGCCAGCGCCCACGACGCCCGGACGAACCCTCCCTTTCCCCGTTGGCGGCGATACAGCCGCACCTTCTCCGGGTCCTCGACGATCTCGGCCCAGGCATCGACCGGGTCACCGAGCCGCGAGTAGGCCTCCCGGAACATCTGAAGCAGGCTCCCGCGGACGTAGGGGTACTTCAGCCGCAGCGGCGAGTACTGATACCACGAGAACGACGCCCCACGCGGACATCCACGCGGCTCGTACTCGGGCATGTCCGCCCCCGTCGACGGGTAATCCACGGCCTGGGACTCCCAGGTGACGATCCCGTCCTTGACAAACACGTTCCATGAGCACGAGCCGGTGCAATTGACTCCGTGCGTCGAGCGCACGACCTTGTCATGCGCCCACCGTTCCCGATAGGAGCGCTCCCAATCGCGATCCTTGGCCACGAGCTGGCTCCAACCCTCGGCGTTGACGGGACCGCGGCGCAGAAAGCGATGGGCAGCTCCAACCCTCGGCGTTGACGGGACCGCGGCGCAGAAAGCGATGGGCCTCCAGTAACGGATTGCGTGACTCGCCCGTCACGGCGCGCGTCTCTCGCTCGGCGGTCACGGCGCGCTTCTCTTGCTCGACGGTCTCCCGGTGATCAACGCGCCTTCGGGCCTCATCTCGCGGCGGACGGCGATCAAAGACAGGATCCGAGGCACCAATGCGAACAGTAATCCCTGGGAGCGGCGGCTGTGGCGAGGCTCGGCTCAGGGATCGGGAAACTACTTATGCGTTTTCATGCGGTTCGGGGCCGATCCGACTCGGCTGACGGTGCGAATGGGGTGGCCGCCTGAGCTTGGCGCTCATCTTGATCGCCCGGACCGCCCCCGTGGCCCCCGCCTGCAACGTGACCCCGATCGAGAGCACGAACAGCCCGGGAACGAAGAGAACCTTCGACCCCAGCATCAGGATGCCCAGCCGCCCGATCAGGTAGGGGGGCGTGCAGACGGTCGCGCCGATAAGTCCACCGATGAGCGCGGTGGTGAGCTTCTCGCGCGGGGGCTGGCTCGGCTTGACCCCGATCAGCCGCGCCGGCAGAGCCACGTAGGCGACCATCATCACCCCGATCACGATTCCCTGCGAGAGCGTGAACCACCCGCGCCCCAAGCGGGTCGAGAACATCGACGCGAACGCCAGCATGATCCCCACGACGGTGCCGGAGATCAGGATCTGCGTCAGATGTCGCCGCGCTTGCGCCACCGCCGGGCGGATCTCGGGACGGCCGGATTGCGCGATGGCCATCGCGAATACCGCGTTGAGGAAGAAGCTCACGATGGTGATCGCGATGATCGCCAGGCAGATCGGGATCAGAATCGGCCCCCGCAGCCCGTGGAACCCCTTTCCGTGCAAGATGTGGGCCCTGAGGTCGTACATCGCGGCCCAGATCCACATCGCAGGAACGATCTGCACCAGCGTCAGCCGCCAGTTCGAAACCAGCAACCTCAAGCCGTCGAACAGCAGGACGAACGCGCCGATCGCCATTGCCAACGGGGCGAACACGCGCCGCGTCTGACTGAGGCGGAGAATCGCCTCCTCGATCCGGGCCTCGTCATTGTCCTGGATGGCCCTGACCAGCGATTGCACCCGGCGCGAGAGCCGGACGATGTAGCGCTCCGAGCTCGGCTTTTGAGGCGGGCGCGCCATCGTCTCTGCATTCGCGGCTGCCGGAGGCGGGCTTGACGACGGGGCAGGTTGCCGCTTCTTCAGTCGCAAGGGCATGCCCGTATACGCGGTTTGTACGACACGAGGTTCAGGCTGGGATTGTTGTTCCTTGACCGATTGTTCTCAACCGCCCGGGCATCCGTCGGCACTCGCTACCGATCTGCGCGGCGAAGGGAGCAGAGTTTTGGTGCCGAACACAGCGACATGGCTGAGCGGCCGCCCACTTTCGGGCCCGAGCGGTGGATTGAGAAGCGCGTCGAGCGAGGGGGACTGCGACCGCGCCATGCCGCGTACCTGATCGGGGCGTTCTGGGCCCTTGCGGTGATCGTGTTCGGTGTAGTTGAGCGACTCATCGACCCCAAGACCTTCCACACCGTGTGGCTGGGGATGTGGTGGGCGGTTGAGACGGTGACCACGGTCGGCTATGGGGACATAGTCCCGAGCCAGACGGCCGGCAAGGTGATTGCCGGATTCCTGATGCTCGGCGGGTTGTCGCTGCTGGCGGTGGTGACCGCCGCGGTCACCAGTGGCTTCGTGGCCAGGAGTCAACAGGCCGGTCGGCCCGCCGATCAGGATCCGGTGATGCGCAAGCTCGACGAGTTGGCCGCCCAGGGCCCGGATCCGGTGATGCGCAAGCTCGACGAGCTAGGGGCGCAGCTGGAGGCGGTGCAGACCGAGCTCGAGCGCCTTCGCGGGGCCAACGGCACCGACTCTCCCGGCTGAGCGGGACCGGCTCTCCCGGCTGAGCGTCGGCGGCCCTTGTCAGAGCAGGCCGATGATCCCCTTGAGGATCAGCGCACAACCTATCCCGCCGAAGCCATAGGTGGCGAACTTCCTGGCCCGCCGGCTGATCCAGCGTTTTATGCGATCGATCGCGTCCGGGGTCCAGTCCGGCGCAACCGCAAAGGCAACCAGCGGTCCCTCGAGCAGGAACAGCATCACCAGGTTGAAGCCGATCACCAGGACCACCGTGGTGACGGTGGAGTAGTCGAGCTTGCTGATCCCGTCCAGGCCGGCGATATACGACGCCCCCGGGAGCGTCAGCAGAGCCCCGACCACGAACGTGGTCCGCGCCGATCCTTTGCTCAGCGCCCGCTGCCATTTCGGCGGCCCTTTGTCCGCGCCGGCCTCCTTGTGCCTGGTTCTGCGCTCCAGCAGGCCCCGATCGCGTCCGGTCGCCAGCACCACCGCGAGCGTCAGCAGGAGCAAGCCAAGCACCACGTCGGCGAGCGGGCTGAGCGTGTGCTGCGTGGTACCGGTCGTGCCCGACCCCTGGAGCGAGAACACGATCACCAACCCCAGCGTGATGCTGGTCAGCATCGCTCCGAAGTAGTAGCCGAGCATGAGCCTCGAGGGATCCGGCAACAGCAGCATCACCGTGGTGGCCGCCACCAACGTCGGATTCACCGCCGCGAACAACGAGAACACGACCACGTGGCCCATCGCTTACGTCTCGTCCAGACTCAGATCAGGGTCGCCTGAGTCCCGGCCTTGCGCCGCCGGCCCACCCGCTCGGAGAGCGTCTCGTCGATGCCGGTCTTCCATGACCAATCGTTGGATCAGTTCGGCGCATTATCAGGTCCGCCGGTGATGGGGAGTCAGCTACCGCGTGCAGCGCAGCAGTCGGCTCGCTGAGCTTGATCTGGTCGGGGTCGCCGGTCATCACCCAAAGGGGATGACCAGTGAGCGCAGGGCTCAGTCCGCAGCGCCCCGGCCCGCGCTCCTGACCGTGCCGGCCGGTTGCGAGAAGGACGCCCGGAGCCGCGCGGCCGCCCCGGTGCGGACGTGGAGAATCCGCAGCGGGTCCGTGGATCCTCCACGGATGTCCCGCCCAGGCAGCAGCTCGTGGAGGATCCAACGGGAGGGTGCGGAATTTCCACGTTATGCACGCCCGGGGAGGCAGGCCTGCGTGGGATGTGCCCGGCCAACCTGGCCGCTGTGCCGGTGCGGGCGGGCAGGCTAGGACGCGCCCGCCGGTTGTCGAACGCGCGCCGGAGTGGTCAAATTCACGGTACGCGTGCCTGACACCGGGTACGCGTGGATCCAGGTAGGGACTGTTGACCCGCGTTGTGCGTGCTCTCACGCTGGCTTTCGCCGTGGAGAGCCTTGCGTGTGCGATCCCGGCCATCGATACGGGCGCGGTCGCCCGTGCCGCCAAGAGTCCGGGGAAGGTCTCACTCGACCAGCCGGCCTACACGGCGCACGAGAACCAGGGCTATCTGACGATCACGATCGAGCGCAGCGGCGATCTGAGGGACGAGGAACACGTTGGATACGGCGTCAAGCAGCAGGACGGCCAGGACGGGATCGATTTCGAGGCGATCCCCAGCACCTACATCACGCTTGCGCCCGGGCAGAGCAGCTACAGCTTCAACGTCAGGATCATCGACCAGGGGATGAACGCGACCCCGGTGCACGCGCTCGCCTACCTGTACGGGTCCTGGCCCGACAAGCTTGGCCCTAACAACAACTCGCTGATCACGATCCTCCACGACGACCCGGTGCAGCCCCGCCTGGCGGCCAATCCGCTCGAAGTGCCGGGTCCCTATTACGGAAACCTGATCACGGGAACGAAGTTCTTCATCGATCCCAACACCGGAGCGGCGAAGGCGCAGCGCCGCTACGCGTACTCCCGGCCCCGGTGGGCGGCGCTGCTGGGCGACATCGCCAGCGAGCCGGGCGCTCACCGGTTTTACATGTGGAACATGGGCTCGCACGTCGTCGGGCGAGTCGCTCACTACCTCGAGGGGGCGCAGGTCACCGAGCCCGGCACGACCGTGATGCTGTCGACCTACAGCCTGGTCCATGGTCACTGCGGCTATACCGCGACGCCGCGCATGGCGGCACGCTATGACCGGTTCATCGAACGGGTCGCCCGAGGGATCGGCAACTTCCACGTGCTGTTCTTCTTAGAGCTCGACTCGCTGATCACGGCGCCCTGCCTGAGCCACCGGCAGCTCGCGATCCGCGACGCCGAGCTCAAGTACGCGGTCTCGGCGCTCGAGGCCGATCCGCATGTGCTCGTGTATCTGGACGCGGGGGCCGCCGACGCGGTGGGCGTCCCTCGCATGGCGCGCTTCCTGCGCGGGGCCGGTGTGGGCAACGCTCAGGGCTTCTTTCCTGAACTCGACCCACTTTGACTGGACGACCACCGAGCTGCACTACGGCCAGGAGCTCTCGAGGAGGCTAGGTGGCAAGCACTTCATCGTCAACACCTCGATGAACGGCCGCGGCCCGCTCCGTCCACGCGACCGGGTACATCACGGCAACGAAGTGCTGTGCAATCCCCCCGGTCGCGGCCTCGGCCCGCTGAGCCTCACCGATGACATCGCCCAGCAGACGCCCTACGCGGCTGCCGACGGCCTGCTGTGGTTCTCGAACCCCGGCGGCAGCGGCGGCCAGTGCAGGCCCGGCGCTCCCCCGACAGGCGTCTTCTGGCCCGCCCGCGCGGTCATGCTCGCGCGCAACTGGGTCAACTTTGTCACCGGTCCACGGTTGCCGCTGCTCTCGTCGCCGTTCGCGACGGCCACCGGCAAGTAGCACCGGCCGCGGGAACAAGCCGACGTAAATTGTCTAAAGCGTTGCCGGTGCTATCCCAAGCGGCTGCTTGGGTTCGATGAGGTGAGTCGTGTCGATGCTCCCTCCGGGGCGCTCGCGCTGGCGGCGTGACCAGCTGCCCGAGAAGATCCGCGCACTCGGGGTGTCCGTGACTGAGGTCGTGGGCGCGGACTCGGGCATCGAGCCGGTCCCCGCTGCCTTCGACAGCTGACCCCCGTGGAGCTCAGGCCGTAAGCGCGGCAGGCGCCGACGCCAGCGCAGCCTCGATCGCCGCCACGAGCTCGCGGGCGGATGCCGCAGTGAGCTCGACGGCGACGCGCGCCGCCGGACCATTCGCCGGATCGGCAAAGTCGATGTTGAGCGTGTGCTCAGCCAGCGCGTGTACGGGATGGTCGAAGTAGACCGTCCCGCGGGTGACGTGGAACCAGCTGCTGCCGGGGCCCTTGGCGCTGCCCTCGATCTCGGTGTTCACCGTTGCGTAGGTGCACATGCTCAACCTCCAAGATGCTCGTGGAAGAACGCCGCGATCCGCTCCCACCCATCATTGGCGGCCGCTACCCGGTAGGCCGGCCGGTCGACGGCGAAGAAGGCATGCCCGGCATCGTCGTAGCTGTGGAACTCGTGTGGCTTGTTGTGGGCGCTCAGGATCTCGTCGAGCTCGGCGACCTCCTCGGGACTGGGGTGGGCGTCCTCTTTGCCGAACAGTCCCAGCACCGGAGCCCGGAGGTTCGGCAGCTGGTCGACGAGGTTGGTGACCTTGAGCGGGAAGCCCTCCGGAGGGGTGCCGGTGACAAATGCGCCGTAGCAGTCGACCGCGGCATCGAGATCGACGTTGCAGGCGGCGAGCACGGATTGGCGCCCGCCCGAGCAGTAACCGATCACCCCCACTCTCCCGTTGGACGTAGGCAGCGACCGCAGGTAGGCCGCGCAACCGGCCACGTCGCCGATTAGCCGCTCGTCGGGGACCCCGCCCTGGGCACGTGCGGTTGCCGCGGCGTCGTCAGGTGCGGCGCCGGGCGCCTCGCGGGCGTACAGGTTTGGACAGATCGCGTCGTACCCCACCTCGGCGAACCGCCGCACGATCTCCTTGGTTGCGCGGTCGTACCCGGGCATGTGATGGATCACCACGACGCCGCCACGGGTGTCGGGAGTCGTGGGGCGCGCGAGATACGCCTCGATGTCGTCGCCGCCATGGCCGGCGACCTGCACTGTCTCAGCGGTCAGCGATTCGTTCATGATCCTCGATTCGGTCGGGTCGGTTGGGGACGGGTGGCGTTTGACGCGACGGGTTACGCGGGCGCGAGCAGGGCCAATCGGTCAAGTGGCAGACTCGAGGGCGCGCCATCGCGCACGCTCAGGACCTGATAGACGGTGAGCTCTCCATCCTCGAACGCCTGCGCGGAGCCGAGCATGTACAGCTGCCACGCGCGCACGCGCTCAGCCCCGACCAGGGCCTCGGCTTCGGAGCGGTGCTCGAGCAGGTTGGCGAGCCACCGTCGCAGCGTCAGGGGATAGTGGTCGCGCAGCGACTCGGCGTCGCGAATCTCGAGGTCGGCGCTTTGCATCGCGACGATCAGGTCGGCGATCGGGTGAAGGTCCCCGTCGGGGAACACGTAGCGGGAGATGAACGTGTCCGAGGTCGGGGGCTCGGAGTTCAGACGTGCGATCCCGTGATTGAGAAACAGGCCGCCCGGGCGCAGCAGCCCCGCGATGGTGGTCGTGTAACGCGGGAGCTCGGACCTGCCGACGTGTTCGTACATCCCGACGCTGGCGATCTTGTCGAACGGGCCGTCGGTGAGCTCGCGGTAGTCGGCGACGCGGATCTCGACGCGGCCTTCCAGTCCGCGTTCTCTGACCAGCTCTCGCCCCAGCGCCGCCTGGGGCTCGGACAGCGTCACCCCGACCGCGTTGACGCCGTAGTGGGCAGCCGCGTGAAGCACCAGCGAGCCCCAACCGCAACCCACGTCGAGGAACCGCTCGCCGGCGGCGAGGCGGAGCTTGCGGCAGATCAGGTCGAGCTTGCGCTCCTGCGCCTGCTCGAGGCTCTGATCCTCGCTGGCGAAGTAGGCGCACGAGTACACCATGCTGGGCCCTAGAACGAGGCGATAGAAGTCGTTGGAAACGTCGTAGTGATGGCGTACCGCCGAGCGGTCTCGTCCCAGTGAATGTCGCCGGCCGCTGGCCGAGGCCTCGATCGTGGGGATCGGAGGCCGGCGCAGGACCATGGGACCGGCGGCGCGGACGGCAGCAAGCAAGAGCCGGACCCGGTCGCGGACCGAGAAGCTGACCTCGGCGAACTTCCCGCGCGTATGGAGCACGTCGTCGAGGTCACCCTGGACGGTAAGGGAGCCGTCCACCCAGGCGCGCGCGAGCCCGAGTTGGCTCGGCTCACGGAGCAAATGCGCCAGCGCCCGCCGGTCTCTTGCCACCACGACCGGCATGTGATCTGGCTGCGACGGGGCCAGCAGGCTGCCATCCCAAAAGCCCACGGCGACCGGCAGCTCCGCCAGCTGTCCGTCCGAGAGCTCGGCGAGCGCCTGTCTGGCCGCCTGGGCCACGCTGCCGTTGCGCCGCCGGCGCGCGCCGACTGTGGCCCTCAGCTCGGCAGGGAATGGTTGCGAGTCACGATGCAAGGTCATGGCGGATCCGCTGGCGCCGGGAATGCATTAGTCTCTAATATAAGACACAGAGATGGGACCGAGCGACGTGGGCATGGGGCTGAGCGACACTGCTGCTGGTGGCAGCGTCACCGATATTCGTAGCAGGCAGGTCGACGAGATTGCCGAGGCGCTCCCGCAAAGAGCGTCGGCGCTGTCCCGGCTCTTCTTGACCCGTACCACCATCTGCGTTTCGCGGACCGAGGTCGGGGTGCTGCGGATCCTCTCCGCTGGTCCGCGCCGGATCACCGAACTGGCCCTCATCGAGCTGGTCACGCAGCCCGCGATCACGCTGCTCGTCAACCGGCTGGTCGACCGTGGCTGGGTTGCGCGAGACGGCGATCCCAGCGACCGCCGAGCCGTGCTGGTCAGCCTCACGCGCGCGGGCGCGGATGCGCTCGAGCAGCTCCGAGCCGAGTACGGAGCGATGTTGCACGAGGAGATGGCGATGCTCTGCGACGACGACATCGATGCGCTCGCCAGGTCCGTGGAGATCCTCGACGACCTGATCGTCAGGCTCAGCGAGCGGTCCTGAGCGACAGGCTCACCCACCTGCGTTACGCTTGATGTCCAATGGCGAGCGTTGCCTCTGGAGCCGACCTTCAGCACGTGACCGTCGACGAGACCGGAACGGGGGTCCGCGTAACGCTCAACCGCCCCGACAAGCGCAACGCCCTGTCGCTCGAGCTGATGCAGGAGCTGCGCGGGGTCCTGCAGACACTGGGCGAGCGCGGCGACGTGCGGGCAATCGTCCTCCAAGGTGCCGGTGCGGCGTTCTCGGCCGGGCACGACCTCAGCGAGCTGGTGGGGCGTGACGTGCCCTTCTATCAGCGCGTGTTCGACACCTGCACGGAGCTGATGGAGACGATCCACAAGGTGCCCCAGCCGGTGATCGCCAAGGTTCGGGGCATCGCCACAGCGGCCGGCTGTCAGCTCGTGGCTGCGTGCGACCTCGCGGTCGCGGCGCAGAGCGCGCGGTTCGCGACTCCCGGGGTCAAGATCGGACTGTTCTGCTCAACGCCGATGGTGCCGCTGTCGCGCGCGATCGGCCGCAAACGGGCGCTCGAGATGCTGCTCACGGGCGAACCGATCAGCGCCGCGACCGCGCTGGAGTGGGGACTCGTGAACCGCGTGGTGCCGGAATCCGAGCTCGACCCGGCCGTCGACGAACTGGTGGCCGCGGTGGCACGCTCGAGCCCGGTGACGGTGGCGATCGGCAAGGAGGCGTTCTACGAGCAGGTCGAGCTCGACGAGCACCGCGCGTATGACCTCACCAAGTCCGTGATGACCATGAACGCGATGGCCGCCGACGCGCAGGAGGGCATCTGCGCCTTTCTTGACAAGCGGCCGCCTGTGTGGACCGGCGAATAGCGCCGCCGTACGTTCGGCACACAAGTCCGGCGAGTGATCACGGTCGCGGGCGAGGCGCTGATCGACCTGGTCGTCGACCCGGCCGGATCGGTGACCGCCCACGTAGGCGGCGGCCCCTTCAACGTGGCCCGCATGCTGGGCCTCCTCGGGGTCCCGGTTGGCTTCGTGGGCCGCGTCGGTGCCGAGGCGTTCGGCGAACGCCTGCGGGCGGAGCTGCGCCGGGTGGACGTCGAGCTGGTGGTGCCCGCGGGATGAGGGCGCTTGTGGACCGGCTCAGTGCGCCGGCGCCAGCACGATGTCGTTCTGCACCGAGAACCACTCGCTGTCGATCCCCGGCGGCGTCGCCGGGTCGTCCGCATCGTGCCCGACGAACTCGCGCACCAGCGACGGCTTGACCGCGAACACGGCGTCGGAGTCGAGATGCTCGCTGGATCGGTCGAATACGTGCGTGGTCAACGTCCTGAATCCGTCGGCACGAACGATCATGTGGATGTGTGCCGGGCGCCAGGGATGGCGGCCGGTCGCCTGGAGCATCTCTCCCACAGGCCCGTCATGGGGAATCGGGTACGGCACCGGGCGCACGGCGATGAACGCGTACGCGCCGTCCGCGCGGGCGATGAACCGGCCTCGGAGATGATCCTCGGGCGCCTCGGGACGCTGGACGGCGTACAGACGGTCGTCACCGTTCTGCCACACGTCGAGCTCGGCGCCCGCGATCGGCGCGCCGTCCAGGTCGAGCACGCGCCCGTGGACCAGCGTTGGGACGCCCGCGGCCTCCTCCTCGGCGATGCGGTCGCCGTACTCGCGCAGCGGCGAGCCCGGAACGTAGAACGGGCCAAGCACCGTCGATTCGGTGGCTCCGGCCGGCAGCCTGTGCTCGACGGCATCAACCAGCATCGACAGGCCCAGCGCGTCCGACCACAGGACCCACTCCTGGCGGCGCTCGTCGGTGAGATGGCCGGTACGGGTCAGGACGTCGATCGCTCGCTCCCACTCGGCGGGCGTCAAGTCGACCTCGCGCACGAGCGCGTGGGTATGCCGCACAAGCGCCTGCATCAGCTCGCGCAGCCTGGGGTCGGCACAGCCGTCGAAGCTTTCGAGGACGGCGGCCGTGATCTGCTCAGGAGTGACGGCCTCGGGGGGCTGCATTGAGATTCATATTCTGCCCTGGCGGACGTGCAACGCCACGCCTGCGATCATCGTGCGGCGCGGGACTACCCTATCCAGAGCATGCGCCCGACTCCGGATCCCTACGCGACGCTCGGCGTCAGCGCCGGCGTCTCCGATGCCGAGTTGCGGCTCGCCTACCGCCGCGCCGTGCAGCGCCACCACCCCGACCACAACGGCGGGTCCGCGGAATCGGCGCAGCGATTCGAGGAGGTCCAGGAGGCTTACGCACGCATCCGGCGACTGCGTGCCCGAGCCGCCCAGCGGGCCGGGGCAGGAGCTGATCCAGAGCTCGAGGCGCGGCTCGCCGCGATGGAGCGCGAGCTCGCGGCAGATCGGGCCGAGCGCGAGCGTGCAGCGAAGAAGGCGCGCGAGCGTGAGCGGACCGCCGCGCGCGAGCGTGAACAGGCCGCCCGGGAGGCGGCGGCGCTGGGGGAGTCGGGCAAGCGGCCGACAGACGAGGAGCTCGGCTACTTCAGGACCGACGACAGCTTTTCGAAGATCTTCTCCGACGCCGTCTCGGAGCTGGCGGACCGCCTCTCGACCGAGGAGCCTCACGTTCCCAAGCGTGTCTCGGATCTGATCGACGAGCTCGAAGCGAGGCTTCGCGACTCACCCGAGCGCTGAGCAGCTCGGATTCCCCGGCACCGTGGGTGTTGAGCGCCAACCGCCGCGAGGGTGCGTAAAGCGCGGCGCGACCGGGTAGAGCCCTGTCAAGAGTCAAACCAGGATTTCGAACGGCGCAACCTCGCACTTAGCCCCGCGCCGCAGAGAGCGGCTCTTTCATCTACGGGAGGTACTGCATGTCCACTGCCCTTATTGTCGTGATAGTCGTCGTCGTCGTTGCGATTCTGATCGCGCTGGCGTTCGTGCTGCCACGGGCGCGCGAGCGGGCCCAATTGCGGGCCCGTGAACGTGAGCTCGAACAGCGTCGCCAGGTGGAGGCCGCCGAGCACCGCGAGGCCGCCGAGGATCTGTCCAAGCGGGCGGACGTCACGGCTCAGCAAGCTCGCATCGCCGAGCACGAGGCCGCCAAGCAGCAAGCAGAGGCAGAGTTGCGAGAGAAGCGTGCCGAGCTGCACGAGAAAGGACTCGCCGATCACGAGCTGATCTCAGACGAAGAGCGTGAGCGTTTCCGCGGCACATCGGCGGTACCCGACGACCAAGCCGAGGCCCCTGCCGAATCCGCGGGCGATCGCGTGCCCGCCGAACCAGGGGATGATCGCGTGCCCGCCGAATCCGGCGGTGACCGCGTGCGGGCCGTCCGCGACCGCGAGACCGTGGTCGAGACCGAGCGCCGGACTCGCTGAGGTCGGCATATCGGCATCGCGTTAGCCAAAGCTCGGTAAACCCATCGGCGGCATCGGCCGCGCCCCAGCCGGCGCGCCGGTGCCGTCGCATCCCCTTATGCGACCGCGCCCGCAGCACAGCGGGCGATGGCCAGACTACTGGCGGTGGTCTCTGAGCCCGCTGGGCTCTCCGCCGTACGCTCCGATCACAGCTCCCACGAGGACACAGGCACCCAAGATGACCACGTACTCGAGAGCGGCCGGGAGCAGATCAGAGATCACAACGAGGCCGATTCCGATCAGCCAGGCGACGATCATTGTGCGCGTCCGCTGTCGACTCGATTTGGATCGATCGCCATGGCGGCCCAGCCGCGCGCCCGGTCCGCTGCGAAAGTGGGCTTTGCCTGCTCCAGCGGGGCTCACGAGGTAAATGATCTCACCCAGATCCCACGACGCCAAGGGCCACCTTGGAGCGTCGAGACTAGAACGTGGAGCGTCGGGACTAGAACGCCGGGAGCTCGCGGTAGTCGCCCCACACCTGCTGGAGGGCGGCCACGATCTCGCCCTCGGAGACCTGCGCGCGCGCCGCATCGAGCAGCAGCGGCATCAGATTCGTATCGCCGGCGGCGGCTTGCGCGATCGCGCTCAGTGCAGCCTCCACGGCGGCGCCGTCACGCCGATCGCGCGCGGAGCGAACGCGCTCGATCTGCTTTTGCTCCAGCGCGGGATCGATCCGCAGAATCGAGAGCTCGCCCTCGCCGCCCTCGGTGAAACGGTTGACACCGACGACGGTGCGGCGCCCGGAGTCGATCTCCTGTTGGAGGTCGAACGCGGCATCGGCGATCTCGCGCTGCGGAAAGCCGTGCTTGACGGCCTCGACCATGCCGCCGAGCTGGTCGATCCTGTGAAAGTACTCGTTGGCGCGCTCCTCCAAGCGGTCGGTCAGACGCCTCGACGAAGTAGGCGCCGCCGAGCGGGTCAATCGTGTTTGCCACTCCGGTCTCCTCGGCGATGATCTGCTGCGTGCGCAGCGCGATCCGCACGGCCTCCTCGGTGGGCAGCGCGAGCGCCTCGTCGTAAGAGTTGGTGTGCAGCGACTGGGTGCCGCCGAGCACGCCGGCGAGCGCCTCGATCGCGGTCCGCACGATGTTGTTGAGCGGCTGCTGGGCCGTCAGCGAGACGCCCGCGGTCTGGGTGTGGAAGCGCATCCGCCACGACTCGGGCTTGCGGGCGCCAAACGTGTTGCGCAGCTCGCGCGCCCAGATCCGCCGCGCCGCCCGGTACTTGGCGATCTCCTCGAAGAAGTCGATCTGGGCGTTGAAGAAGAAGCTCAGCCGCGGCGCGAAGTCGTCGACGTCGAGGCCGCGCGCGACGGCGTGTTCGACGTAGGTCAGGCCGTCCTTCAAGGTGAACGCCAGCTCCTGAGCGGCGGTGGAGCCGGCCTCGCGAATGTGGTAGCCCGAGATGCTGATCGGGTGCCAGCGCGGCATCTGCTCGGCACACCACTGCACCATGTCGGTGACCAGGCGCATCGCCGGATCGACCGGGAAGCACCATTCCTTCTGCGCGATGTACTCCTTGAGGATGTCGGTCTGGATCGTGCCGCCGAGCTGGGCGGGCGCGACCCCCTGGCGCTCTGCGGCGACCACGTAGAACGCCAGCATGATCGCCGCCGGCGCGTTGATGGTCATCGACACGGTCACCCGGTCGAGCGGGATCCCGTGGAAGAGGGTCTCCATGTCGGTGACCGTGTCCACGGCGACCCCCTCGCGACCCACCTCCCCCAGCGACCGGGGATGATCGGAGTCGTGGCCCATCAGCGAGGGCATGTCGAAGGCGGTGCTCAGACCGGTCTGGCCGTGGTCGAGCAGGTAGCGGAAGCGCGCGTTGGTCTCCTCGGCGGTGCCGAAACCGGCGAACTGGCGCATCGTCCACAGGCGCCCGCGATACATCGACGGGTAGACCCCGCGCGTGAACGGATACTGGCCCGGGAGGCCGATCGACGCCCTCGGATCGTGGGGAAGATCGTGCTCTGTGTAGAGCGGGGCAATCTCCTCACCGGACAGCGTCGTGAACGGCGCGTCGCGCTCGGGCGCCAGCCCGTAGGCCTTCCGCCACTCTTCGTAGCTGACCGGGGTGTTGTCGAGCACGGTCACAGACACGAGTTTAGGGTGCGGGCGGGCGGGGGCGCGCGGGGATGACGACCGACCGGTCGTGCTATCCAGCACGACCGGTCGTTTTATCTAGGCCGCGGGGCGGGTGCGGGCGCGCGCCGCGGCGGGTGCGCGAGGGTACGATCGAGCGATGGCGCTCGAGGTGCTCGCGATCGTCAAGCACGACTGCCCCGTCTGCGACCAGCTCCTGCCCGCGCTTGACCTGGCCGGCGCGCGGCTCGTGTCGCAGTCCAACGAGCAGCAGACCGCCGCCCAGGCGCGTCGCCTGTCGCTGTCACGGGTGCCCGAGGTCGACACCGACCTGGCGCTGTCGGAGCGGTTCGACCCCGACGCCGTCCCGGCCGTCTTTCTGCTGCAAGACGGAGTCGAGCGCGAACGGGTGATCGGGCTCGCCCGTGACAGGATCGCCGCGCTGGTCGCGCGGGCGGGCGCGAAGCTCGAGCTCGACGGCCTCCCGGAGATGCGTCCCGGCTGCGCCTCGCGCACGCGTGAGCCCGAGATCGCCGCCCGGCTCGCGGCGCAACGGGCACGGGCATCGGGGCGGCTCAGATCGCGCGAGCTCGCGTTCGGGGATCTGGAGGATCCGTTCGAGGCGATGCACGAGCGCGGCCTGACCGACGGGCTGCCGGTGGTGCCCCCGACCCCAGAGCGTGTCGTCGCGATGCTCGATCACACCTCCCGCGACCCTCAGGACCTGGTGGGAGTGGTCCCGCCCTACGGAGGAAGAGCGACAGTCGAAAAGGTGGCGATAAACGCGGTCATGGCCGGCTGCGCGGGACCGGAGCTGCCGATCGTGCTCGCCGCGGTGGAGGCGGCCTCCCGCGAGCCGTTCGCGCTCCACGGCGTGATCGCCACGACCGCCCCGCCCGGACCGGTGGTGGTGGTCAGCGGCCCGTACGCCAAGCGCGCGGGGATGAACTGCGAGGTCAACGCGCTTGGCCAGGGCAACCGCGCCAATTCGACTATCGGCCGCGCCCTGCAGCTGACCATCAGAAACGTGGGCGGCGGCCGGCCAGGGCGTGAGGATCGCGCCGCTCACGGGCAGCCCGGCAAGGTGGGGTTCGCATTTGCCGAGCGCCTCGACGAGACCGCTCCCTGGCCTGGGCTCGCCCACGCCCGGGCCGGATTGCGAGCACACGAGACCGGCGTGACGCTGTTCGCCGGCGAGGCGCCCCGGCTTGTTGTCGATCAGCTCGCCCGCGATCCCGCGGCGCTCGCCGCCTCCCTGGCGATCGCGCTCGAGCAGGCGGCCTCCCAGCGCCAGCGCTTTGCCTGGGACGCGATGCTGGTGGTCGGTCCCGAGCATGGACGGATCTTCAGAGAAGCCGGGTGGTCGCGCGAGCACGTCCAGGAGGAGCTACACCGGCTAAGCCATCGTCCCGCTGGCGAGCTGCTCCGCGGCAGCGGCGGGATCGCCGAGGGGCTGCCGGCGCAATCGTCTCCCGATCCGCGGACACCGGTGGCGAAGTTCGCCGCCGCCGAGCGGATCCTGCTCGCCTATGCCGGCGGCGATGCGGGGCTTTTCTCGATGGTGGTCGGTGGCTGGGTGGCGGGAGAGGCGGGGTCAGAGCCGCAGAGCGTTAGCGTTGAGCCATGGCGTTGACCATCCTCGACCCCACCGCCGAGCGCGACCCCGAGGGCCGGCCGCTGGCCGCGCGAGCAGGCCGGCCGGCGACGGTAGCCCTGCTCGACATCCGCAAGCCGCGCGGCGACGTGTTCCTGGACGAGCTCGAGGCGCTGTTGCGCCAGCGCGGCATCGAGGTGCTGCGCGAGGCCAAGCCGACGTTCACCAAACCCGCGCCGATCGACCTGCGTCGCGAGATCAGTGACCGGTGCGACGCGGTGATCGAGGCGCTGGCCGATTGAGGATCATGCGTGTCCTGCGGTCTGCGGGACGTGATGGAGCTCGAAGCTCTGGGCACGCCGGCGGTCCTGGCTGCCTCCAGTGCCTTCGCATCGGCAGCCCAACAGCAATCGGCGCTGCTCGGTCAGCCCGAGCTGAGGCGCGTGCTGATCGCCCATCCGATTCAGGACCGCACCGACGAGGAGCTGCGCGCGCTCGCCCGAGCCGCGGCCGACGAGCTGCTGGCCGCGGTCAGCTGAGCCTTTGCAGCTTTACGACACCGCAAGGGAGGACCATCGATGACCGTTCGCGCGATCGGCGTAAACCACATCGCATTCGAGGTCGATGACCTCGACCAGACGCTCGAGTGGTACCGGCGCTACTTCGAGTTCGAGCTGCGCGGGCGCCGGGGAGGGATGGCCTGGATCGACCTGGGAGACCAGTTCCTCGCGCTCAGCGAAGGAGGTATGGAGGCCCCTGACCGGGCTCGCCACGTGGGGCTCGTGGTCGACGACAAGGAGGCCCTGCGCGCGGCGTTGCTGCGGGACGGCGAGCGCGTCTCGCCGCAGGGCTCGCTCCGGGTACGCGATCCATCGGGCAACCTGCTCGAGATCGTCGACTACAGAGACGTGCAGTTCTCCAAGGCCCCCGCAGTGATGCGCGCGATGGGGATCGAGGGGTTGCAGAAGAACGCCTCGGCGCGCGAGGAGCTGCGGGCAAAGGGGATCGAAGACCCCGCTTAGCCGGTCCCGCCCCCGCGCTCTCTTCCGCTCCCCGCCCTATCTCCCGCTCTCCCACGCCCGCCGCGCTTCGTGGAAAAGCTGCACCGGTCGGGCGGATCCTCCACGAATGTCCCGCCCACGCCGCGATTCGTGGAGGATCCAAATCCGGGTGCCGGATTTTCCACGCGACGCGCGGGGGGCGGGGCCGTACGTCTGGCGGGGGGCCGGGGGCACGCGCTATGCGGGGCGGTCACCCTCGGACCGCACTGGCACACCCGCGGGCCCCGCCAACTCAGGCGCCGGCGGGAATCAGGATCCCCCGACCCTGGAGGCGGCCGCCGTCGAGGTCGGCCATCGCGTCGTTGATCGCGTCGAGCGGATAAGTGGAGGTGTGGAGGCTGACCTTTCCCTGGGCAGTGAGCGTCATCAGGTCCTGCAGGTCGGTGTAGGTGCCCACGAGGCACCCGATGAACGAGATCTCGCGGGAGATGACGTCGATCGTGGGGATGTCGATGTTCTCTCCGTAGCCGATCACGTAGTAAAAGCCACCGTCGCGGAGCATCGCGATCCCGTCCTCGATCGCGCCCCTCTCACCGACGAAGTCGATGATCGCCTCCGCCCCGAGCCCGTCAGTCATCTCCTTGATCGTGTCCACGTGGGTGCCGTCGACCTTCACCGTGTGGTCGGCGCCCATCTCGCCGGCCAGCGCCAGCGCGGGCTCGGATGGATCGATGACGATGATCTCGGCCGGCGTGTAGGCCTTCAGGCACTGGATCCCGATGTGCCCCAGCCCGCCAGCGCCGATCACCACCGCCCGCGTCCCGGCGCTGCAGGACCGGCACAGCTCGCTTGACCGCGTGGATCGCGGTCAGGCCGGCGTCGGCCAGCGCGGCGATGTCCTTGGGCTCGAGCCCCTCCTCGAGCTTGACCACCGAGCGGGCCGAGGTCAGCAGCAGGTCGGCGAAGCCGCCGTCGCGGTTGATGCCCGGAAACGAGCCGTTGAGGCAGTGCATGTCATCGCCCCGGCGGCACGGCCCGCACAGCCCGCAGGAGATGAACGGATGCACGATCACCGTGTCCCCCACCTCCACGTTGGTGACCCCCGAGCCGATCTCGTGCACCCAGCCGGCGTTCTCATGCCCGGGCGTATAGGGCAGCTCGACGCCCGACTTCTCGGCCCACTGCCCTTCCTGAATATGGAGATCAGTGCGGCACAGGCCGGCGGCGCCGATCCGGACGATCACGTCGAACGGCCCGTCGATCTTGGGCTCGTCGATGCTGTCGAGCTTGAGCGCTTCGTGGTAGGCGTGCAGCCTGGCGGCTTTCATCTCGCAACCTCCTGTGGATCGGGCGCCAGCTGGTGGCGCACCTGCAGTAACGAGCGGCAGATGCCGCCATTGGCCTCGAGGCTCGTTTGCACCAGCCGCGCCATCCGCAACCAGCGGTGCAGCTGATCGGCGGTCAGCGGCTCGCCGCTTGCGGCCACCAGCGCCGGCGCGTCCGGGGCGGTGTCGATCCCAAGCTGGGCGCGAAGCTCCAGGCACCGCCGCGCCTCGGGCGTATCCGGCAGGTCGCGCACACAGCGCGCCACGACCTGGTCGGCATCGCCACCGGCCGCGAGCATCTCCCGGCACAGGTTCGACTGCCGCGCGAGCAGCGCCTTGCGTGAGAACAGCTCCCGCAGCCCATCGAGGTCGTCGTCGCCGGTCTCGCCCGGAAACGCGCCGGTGAATCCCTCACCGCGGCTTAGCGCAGCGTTGATCTCCTCGCCGGTGTAGTGATCCTCGAGACGCACCTCCACCGCCCGCACCCCCGGCACGCGGCGCACCGCGCGGCCCGCATCGGCGGCCATCAGGAACGCAAAGTTGGGCGCGCACTGCGGCGTAGGCAGCCGCAGCAGGACCTCGACGTCGCCGTCAGCGCTGACCTGGCACGAAGTCACGAACCGCAGCGAGGTGATCGGTTCGTCGAGCTCCGGGTCATACACCGTTGCCAGCGCGTCGAGGACCTGCTCGCGTAATACGCTGCCGGCCTCCTGGCACTGGGAGGCCGCGAGTGTCATGCCGACTCGACCAGCTGCGCGTCCTCCCTGTCACCCGGAGCCCCTGCCTCGGCGGGCAGGCGAAACTCCGCGGGGACCTCGATGTCGTACAGCTTGGCGATGTTGAGCCCGAGGATCTTGCGCCTCGTGGCCTCGGTCACCCGCGGATAATCGGAGTACTCATCGTCGGGATAGTCCCAGTTGAGAAAGCCCTCGATCTGCCACTTCGGCTCCCAGATCGCATAGTCGGAGCCGAAAATCATCTTGTCCTCTCCGACCCAGAACAGCAGCTCGCCCATCACCTTGGCAAAGAACCGCGGGCGGGCATACATGAGACCGCCCAGCACCACGGCGAGACCCGCATACACATTGGGCTCCTGGGTCGCCATAAAGCAGAAGTCCTCGATCCGCGGCAGACCGACGTGCTCGACGATGAAGTTGAGCTCGGGGTTCATCGTCGCCGCGACATCGACGTCCTTGACGTCAAAGGCGTCCTTGTCCAGCGGCCAGATCGTCGGCCCCTTATGGACGTGGATGTTCTTGATCCCGAGCTCCTTGCACTTCTCATAGAACGGCTTGCACTGCTCGTCGGCGAGCGTCCATCCGCGCGAGCCGTTGTACCACTCGGCCGTATACAGCTTGGCGCCCTTGAGGGGGTAACGCTTGGCGTCCTCTTCGAGCTGCCTCAGGCCGGCCTCGCCCTCGCGGGGATCCCAGCGACCGTTGACGGTGATCTTGCCGGGATACTTCTCGGCCAGCGTGGCGTTCTTTTCCAACGTGTTGAAGCCGGTGGTGTACCACTCCTTCAGGTACGTGGACTGGAGGATCGCGTGCTCTGCCCCGCCCCCCTCGAACACGTCCTTGACGAAGTCGTCCTCGGAATACTTCTGGAACTTCTCCAGCGGCCAATGGGTCTCCGGGGGACCGAGCCCCATGTAGGCGTGAAAGCACTCGATCCAGCCCTTCGCGTACTGCTCGGCCCCTGGCTTCCAATTCTCTGGACTCGCATCCCAGAAATGACAGTGACCGTCGACGATGAAGTACTTCTCACCGTTGTGCTCGAACATAGCCCTCCCTCCGGCTAGCAGCGCTGCTTACAGGTCGCAGTCAATGTACTCCGTGTGCGTTCCGCGTTCTAGGACGCGAGCGTCGACGGGTGCGGTGGATCCTGCGGCGTCGGGAACGCGCCGTCGATCAACTCGATCCGATAGCCGTCAGGGTCTGCCACGAAGCAGATCCTGTATTCCTCGCGCCCACCGGGGGCGTAGGGCGGCTTCTCGGGCTCGATCCCGTTCGCAGCCAGCCGCTCAAGCAGCGAGTCCAGGTCGTCGACGACGAGCGCCATGTGGTTGTAGCCATCGCCCAGGTCGTAAGGCTCGTCCCGCCCGACGTTGACCGTCAGCTCGAGCACGTCGCCATCGTCGGGCAGACCCAGATAGACGTTGTAGGCCGACTCGAAGTTCAGCCGCCCCCGGTGTTCGAACCCCAGCAGCCCGTAGAAGGCAACCGACTCGTCGATGTCGCGGACACGAATGCAGGTATGGACGTATTTGTCGCTCACGACGCCGAGGATAATCCCTCGCCGTGAGCGACAGCGCTCCAGACGGCCCCCTGGCGCCGCTTCAGATCCTGGATTTCTCGCGCGTGCTCGCCGGTCCGTTCGCGACGATGATGCTGGCCGACCTCGGCGCGACCGTGACCAAGGTCGAGCGCCCGGGGATCGGCGACGAGACGCGGAGCTGGGGCCCGCCCTACGACGAGCAGGGAATGGCGACCTACTTTCAGTCGGTGAATCGCAACAAGCGCAGCATCGTGCTCGACCTGCGATCCGGCGATGACCTGCAGCGCGCGCTGACGCTCGCGGGCGAGGCCGACGTGATCGTCGAGAACTTCCGTCCCGGGGTGATGGACCGCCTGGGTCTCAGCTACGAGCAGCTCAGCGCGGCCAGGCCCGAGCTCGTGTACTGCTCGATCACCGGCTTTGGCTCGGGCGCTGGGGCCGAGCTGCCCGGTTATGACCTGCTCGTCCAGGCCCTCGGCGGGCTCATGAGCATCACCGGCGCCCCAGACGGTGAGCCCCAGAAAGTAGGGGTGGCGCTGGTCGACGTGCTGGCCGGACTGTTCGCCTCGGTCGGGATCCTGACGGCGCTGCGCCATCGCGACGCCACCGGCGAGGGGCAATTGGTCGAAGTCGACCTGCTGTCCGCGTTGCTAGCGGGGCTGGTCAACCAGGCCTCGGCGTTCACGATCGCGGGGGTCGTTCCGCGCCGGCTCGGCAACGCGCACCCGAGCATCTCCCCGTATGAGCTATACGAGACCGGCGAGGGCGAGCTGGTCGTGGCGGTCGGCAACGACCGCCAGTTCGCGACGCTGTGCGAGGTGATCGGCGCCCCGGACCTCGCCGGCGACGAGCGCTTCAAGACCAACGGCGACCGGGTCGACAACCGCGAGGCGTTGCGCCAGGAGCTGCTGGGCCGGCTGGCTGCCAAGGCGGCCAGCGCCTGGGCCACCGAGCTGACCGCCGCGCGTGTCCCGGCCGGGGTGGTCAACGACGTTCGCGGCGCGTTTGAGCTGGCGCAGTCGCTGGGCCTGGAGCCGATCGTGGCCGTCCCGGGCTCCGACGGCGGCACCGTCCGTCTGACGCGCAACCCGATCCGGCTGTCGCGCACGCCGGCGAGGTACCGCAGCGCGCCGCCGCCACTTCCGGAGGGCTGAGGCGCTCAGTCCGGAGCACCGCTTGACGTCCGCGCTCAGCTCGGGAGCGCAGACTCGATCGCCGTGACGATGCGGGGATCCTGGGGCGGCACCTTGGTGGGCCAGCGGGCGATCAATCTCCCATCGGCGCCCACCAGGTACTTGGTGAAGTTCCAGACCGGCGGCGCTGATCCAGGCTGACGGGCGAGATCGCTCCACAGCGGGGAGGGATGCGCGCGAACCGAGGTGCGCTCGGTGAGCGGGAAGCTGACCCCGTAGTTGCGCTTGCAGAACGTGCCGATCTCCTCGGCATCGTCGTATTCCTGATCGGCGAAGTCCGCCGACGGCGAGCCGAGCACCTGCAGCCCACGCTCTCCGTAGCGCTCGTAGAGCGCCTGCAGCCCTTCGTACTGGGGTGTGTAGCCACACTTGCTGGCGGTGTTGACGATCAGCGTTGGTCTCCCGCGCAGCGACTCGAGGTCGAGCTCGCCGCCGTCGAGCAGCGTCACCCGATGGTCGTAGATGTCGGTGGGCTGCGACAGCTTCGGAGTGCGGCGGAGGTACATGCGCAGCGTGGAGAGAACGCCCATGGTCCAAGAAGTACCGTCTAGTCCGTGGGCTCCAGCTGGCGGGCCAGCTCGGCGTGCGCCGGGTGATCGTCGCGCAGGCGCCGTGCGGTAAGCGCCCCGCTGGCTGCGCGCACACGTTCGCTCCGGTCACCGCGGTGCAGTCCGAGCTCGGTGAAGGTGACCATCCGCCTCTCGGTGCTGTCAAGGAACAGCGCACGCTCATGGCCCCGGAGCAGCAGAAAGCCGGCGCGGACGATGGGGTTGGGAATCGGGGCCGGGCGCGAGACGGCGTGGACGTGGAACTGGACGTCGCCGCTGTCAACCCACTTCCACACCTCCCAATTCATCTGACCCTCTTCCACGTGGCCTTCCAGGGTGCGGTAGTTCCAGCCGAACACGCGCGCCTGACGGCCATCGACCGCTCGTTCCTCGTCGTAGACCTCACCCACGCGAACACCGACATGGACACTGACGAGCCCCAGCGCCCGCAGCTCGAGCAGCATGTTTCGTCCGGCAAGAGGTGCATCCCGGTCGTAGAAGGCGCGCACGATCGAGGGATCTGCGAACTCATAGCCGCGGATCAAGCGCCCAGCGATCTCCCAGCTGCCCTCCTCGACAGGCATTCCCGGAGGCTCGCCGGGCAACGCTCGGAACCGATCGTCAACGCGCCAGCCGCTCGGCGGGCGCTGCAGATCCAGGGCGGTGGTGTCGTAATTGACCGATTTGCGGCTCAGCTCGTCGAGCTTGCGCTCAATCTTGGAGCGCCTCACGTGGTGAAGCCTTGTTCGACGCGGGTCGTCTCGATGTCGACACCGCCGGTCATTCGACCGCCAGACATGGAGACGACCCCCTCGAGGAACGAGAGCCACATGTGGAGTTGGATCTCCTTCGCCATGCGGATCCGGTGGTAGAGGAGATTCGAGAGCCGACTCGCGCTGCGAGCCCAGGACTCGATCTCGAACGTCATCAGCTCCTTCTGGTCGACGCGGAACTCGATCTGACCCGCTTCGAGGTGTCCCGCAAGCGTGGCCAGTCGAAAGGAGCGTTCGCGCAGGTCAACCACGCGCACCGGACCGTCCCAGGGACCGGGCATCCGCACGACGTACTCATCGCCCAGGGACATCGTCTCGCCGTCTCCGAGCACTCGCTGAAAGCGGGCGAATCTGGTGGGAGCGGCGCGATTGATATCGGCGATCAGATCAGCGAACAGCCCATCGGGCCCGACGCTCGCGTTCCGGATCCTGGTCCGGTAGCGGCGATGAAACAGGGGACCGTCACCTTCCGGCACGCCGATCACCTCGGCGCGTCGATCCCATTCGGGAAGGATGGGGGCAAGTGCCGCTCACCGCTCGGCTCCAGCACTTCGCTGCGGTGCATGGGCGTCGTGCGCCACATGTAGTCCCAGGAGGTCAGCGCCACGCCCACCGGCCATGTCGCCGCGGTCATCCACCGGCGAGCGACTGTTGGTCTTCTGGGCACACCGTCGAGGCTAGCGTCGGCGGCGCGTGGGCCACCGGCCGCCCGGGGACCGGGTCCATCTGCCGCCCGTGGTCCAACGGCCGCCGGCAGCGCTCAGTAGCATCGCCTCACCGTGCTGTTGGGCTTACTTCACCGCTGGGGCGTGCGTGCCGAGCAGATGCACATTCTCTCGCTGGGTTCGATCGGCCTTTGCATCGTGCTGTGGATCCGGGCCAAGACGGTGGACCAGGACGAGCGGGGAAACGCCGAGCGGCGGGCGTTGTTCGTCGGGCTATGGCCGCCGATGATCTGGCTGATCGGCGACTCTCTGGCCCGCCAGGAAGCGCTTTCCCGTGGGCGGCTGCGGGTCCGCCTCGGGTTCAAGCGCTAACGGTCTGCCGCCCTCGGCGCGAACCCCTGACTGCGGCGGGATCCTGATCCCGCTGATCAGATCCACCGGACATCGCGTGGAGAATCCGCAGCTCGCATCTGGATCCTCCACGAGATGCGCCGTCAGCGGGACAAACGTGGAGGATCCGGACAGGGGGTACGGATTTTCTACGCAACGCGCACGGCGGGGGTGCCACGCGCCGCGCGGCAGCGGGCTATGCGTGCGCACACGGATGCGTGCGCCGGGGCCTGCCACGTCAAATCCGAACGATCCGGGCTCAGGCCGGCTCGGCGGCACCCCGGCCCACGCCGTGGCCCAACAGCGTCGCGGCAGGAACCCCGATCAGGAGGCACACCCCGGCTCCGAACAGCAGTGTGTTATGGACGGTCGACGCGGTCAGCGTGCCCGACAGGCATATGCCGGCGAGCCCCGCCCCCACCGCGGCCCCCACCAGCCGCCCCACGGACAGGATCGCCGAGGTACGGCCGTGCAAGGCCATCGGGGTCGCGTTCAGCGCCGCGCGCGAAGTCGGTACGAACAGCATCCCCAGCCCGATACCGACCGGAATCAGCGGCAGCACCGTAACCACGTCATCGAGCGGCACCCCAGGGAGCCCGAGAATCAGGAGCCCAATCCCGGCAGCCACGAAACCTAGGATCGCCGGAAACTGCTCGCCGTAACGATCGACGAGCTTGCCGGCCAGCGGCGCCGCCAGCCCGACGAGCAACGCCACCAGCACCAGTGCACTCGAGGCGCCGAGCGCCGAGAAGCCCGCCACGCGCTGCAGGTACTGCTCGGCGATGTAAAACGCGCCGATCATGACCGCGAACGTCAGCGCCGCAACCAATGTCGCGGCGAGCACGATCCGATTGACCGCGGGCTGGTCGCCGCGGGGCTCGCCGTGGAGAACCCTGGGCATCAGCCGCGCGACGCCCGCCGCCACCAGCGCGGCCAATGGGACCAGCGCCCACCAGCAGGCGCGCCATCCAAACGCGACCGTGAGCAGTCCGCCGAGCAGTGGCCCAAGCAGGTTCGACATGCCGGCACTGGCGCCCCAGATCCCCAGCGCGCTGCCCCGGCGCTCGGGCGGAAAGCCGCTGACCGCGCCGGCCAGAGCAGCGGGGCTCACCAATCCCGCCCCGGCACCCTGCACCACGCGCGCGGCGATCAGCTGCCCGAAGCTCGACACCAGCGCTCCGCCGACGGCACCGATCGCAAACAGCGCCAGCCCCCCCAAGGCCAGCCTGCGGGCGCCGAAGCGATCCACGAGCTCGCCGCCGGGCAACAGCACCAGGGCGTAGGCGCCGAAGTAGGCGCTCAGCACCGCCGAGGTCGAGCTCGGCTTGACGCCGAGGCCGTGAGCGACTGACGGCAGCGCGACGGTGATCAGGGTGCCGTCGAGCTGCAGCAGCGCCGCGGCTGCAGTACAAGCCGCCAACCGGGTCCACGCCGAGCGCGGGAGCGGAGGTCTGGAGTCATCGGCGGAACGCGCGCGCCGCGCTGCGGTGATGTGGGCCACCTCCTCAGTATCGCCGACTCGCATCCGTGGGCGAGGCATAGACATCGCCTCACTATCGCGACTCGCCCCCTCAGGCGAGGCGTAACCTGAAATTGCGTTGAAGCTCGTTGATCTGCGCCGGGTGCTGACGATCGCTGCCGTCGCGATGGCCGCGCTGTTCGTCGCCGTCTCGGTGCTTGCCGCGATCCGCCATTCAAGTGACGGCCAGACCAAAGCGGGCGCCTCCGTGCCGGCGCCGCTGGCCGCGGGTACCGCGCTGTCCCGGCCGCGCGCCGTGCCGCCCCTGCACCTGGTCTCGGAGTCCGGGCAGCCTGTCTCGCTTAGCTCGTGGCGCGGCAAGTGGGTCATCCTGGCCCCGTCGATGACGCTCTGCCATGAGGTCTGTCCAATGACCACCGGCGTGCTGCAGCAGGTCGAAAACCGCCTGCGCCAGACGGGCCTCGCCAACCAGGTGGTGGTCGCGACCGCGACCGTCGACCCGTGGCGGGATTCGCCGGCACGGCTGCGGGCCTACAGGCGCCTGACGGGCCTCAACTACACGCAGCTGACGGGGACCGAGGCCCAGATCCGCCGCCTGTGGAAGTTCTTCGGCGTCTACTACCGCCGCGTCGCCCAGGGCAACCCGCCGGACATCGACTGGATGACCCACAAGCCCGAGAAGTTCGATGTGGAGCACACCGACGCCCTGTTCCTGCTCGATCCCAGCGGCCAGGAGCGGATCGCCGACAACGGAATGCCGCGGGTTACCGGCCGCCTGGAACCGGCCCTGACCCGATTGCTCAATGACCAGGGGCGCCACAACCTCGCTCACCCCCAGTTCGCGTGGACCGCCGGCGACGTGATCGATGACCTCTACTACCTGATGGACCGCAACATCCCCGCCAGCGCCGCCCCCAAGACCGCCGCTCCTACCCTCGCCGTCGCGCGCGCCCAGCTCGCCGGATCTCCGGGGTTGCTCGCTGCCATCCACGGCCAGGCCGGGCAGCTGCTGGGCTCCGGGGAGGCCCTTCAGGCGCGCCTCAAGCAGCTGCGTGGTTACCCCGTCGTTGTCAACGCCTGGGCATCGTGGTGTCCACCGTGTCGCAGCGAGTTTCCGCTGTTCGGCGCGGCCGCGGCCCGCTATGGCCGCCGGGTCGCGTTTCTGGGCGTCGACACCAACGACAGCGCCTCGAGTGCGCGAGCGTTTCTGGCTTCGCACCCGGTCAGCTATCCGAGCTATCGGAGCTCGTCGTCGGAGCTCGGCTGGCTGGCTGCGATCGAGGCGATGCCGACGACCGTGTTCATCGATCGCAACGGGCACGTGGTCGATGTCCATTCCGGCCAATATGAGACCGAGTCAACGCTCTCCTACGACGTCCAGCGGCTGCTCCTGCGCCGCTGAGAATTCCGTGTCGTCTGTAACGTCGCGGGATCCCTGAGGTACATTCTCTGCCATGTCAGTGGATCGGGAATACGTACTTGGAGGACAGCGTGGCGTTCTGAGCCGCGACCAGACCCGCACGGTCTTCGGTCAGGTGATGGGTCTCGTCGCGCTGACCGTGGGATGCGCCGCGCTCGGCGCCTACATCGGGCGCAACCTCAGCGGGGGCACGGCCTTTCTGTTTTTCATCGGGGCCTTCGCATGCATCATCGGACTGAACATCGCCACGCGTCGCGATCGCGAGCAGCTGGCGGTCGGCCTGCTGTTCGGCCTGGGGTTGCTGCTGGGGATGGCCTGCGGGCCGCTCATCGCCGTGTACGCCAAGTCCGACCCGGCGGTGCTGTGGCAGTCGGCGGGCGCGACCGGCGCCTTCGTGGGTGCCCTGGGCGCTTTTGGCTACGCCACGCGGCGCGACCTGTCGTCGTGGATCCGGGTGCTGTTCTGGGCGCTGCTGGCGCTGATCTTGTTCGGCGTCGTCCTGATCTTCGTCAGGATCCCCGCCGGCAACGTGATCTACACGGTGCTCGGGCTGGTCATCTTCGGTGGCTTCACGATCTTTGATTTCAACCGGCTGCGCCGCGCCGACATGGCCAGCGCGGTTCCGATCGCTGCGTCGATCTTCCTCGACATCTTCAACGTCTTTCTGTTCTTCTTGCAGATCTTCGGCGGCGGTCGCCGGTAGCGGCGCTACGCAGCGTCCCCCTAGCGTTGATCGTCGTCGGGCACGTAGTGCCGGGCGCCGCCCGCGTCCTCCCAGACGCGCATCACCCGCCTGGTTCTCGGGTCGCGAAAGCGCTCGTTGGTCGGGCGCCAGTCGGCCCGCGGGGCGTCGGCGTCACCGTGCCCGCGGCCCCACCCGGCTCGAGCGGGCGGTGGATCGCCGGGGAGCGGCGGCAGGTCGGCCATCACCGCCGCGGCCTCCGCTCTGGTTTGCGCGGCGCTGATCGCCTCGACGCGGCGCTCGAGCTCCTCGAGCGTGAGTGCGCCCGCCGCTGCGTGACGGTTGAGACGATCGAACAGCTGCTCGCGGTCTGAGTCGCTGAGCAGCACGTCCGGGTCAGTTGGCAGGTTCGGCCTTGACCGCGGTGCCGTAGGCGACGATCTCGGTGAACTGCCCGCCGATCTCCGAGGAGTCAAAGCGGACCGCGACGACCGCGTCGGCGCCGAGCAGCCGGGCGTTGTCGACCAGCCGGTCGATGGCGTGGCGGCGCGAGTCCTCGAGCAGCTGCGTGTACTGGTCGATCTCGCCGCGGCGCAGCCCCTTGAACGCCGCGCCGACGCCGCCCACAAATCCCATGCTCCTGACGACGAGCCCGTAGCAGACGCCGAGGTTCTCGCGAATCCGCAGGCCCGGTATCTCCAGCGCCGTGGTCATGGGGAGACCGCCGGTGGGGGCTTGGTCGGTCATCTGCGTCTGGTCGTTCATCTGGTCTTGGTCGGTCATCTGCGCTGCAACTTATCAGCGCTGCTCGGCTGCCGATCAAGCTACGGTTGCGGGCGATGCGACGCGGATTGATGATGGCTGGGGCCGCCCTGCTCGTCGCTGTCGCGCTGGCGGCGTGCGGCGGCAGCTCGACGAAAACCAGCTCAGGAAACCCAACCACACCCAAGGCCGCCGCGTCAGGGACCACGTCAACCGCCGACTCTGCGAGCACCACCACCGGCACCGCCTCGGGCTCACCGACTGGACTCAGCTTCGAGGGGGTCCCGCTCGAGGTCGGGCCGTTCATCGCCCCCGCCGACACCATCCAGACCGCGCCCGTCGACGGCATCAGGTGTGGTCGGATTGAGCAGCTCGCCTACCACATCCACGCCCACCTGGCGGTGTTCGTCAACGGCAGGCTGTACGCCCTTCCGGGCGGAATCGGAATCCCAGGCTCAACGACGGAGCAGACCACGGAGGGCCCGGTCGCGGCGGGCGGCCAGTGCTTCTACTGGCTGCATACGCACAGCTCCGACGGCGTGATCCACATCGAGTCCCCGGGTCAGAGGGTGTACACGCTGGGCAACTTCTTCGACGTATGGCATCAGCCGCTCAGCGCGAACCAGGTCGGTGACGTGCACGGCAAGATCACCGCGTTCTTCAACGGCAAGCTGTGGAAGAAGAGCCTGCGGGCAATCCCGCTGCTGCCGCACGCGGACATCCAGTTCAACATCGGCGAGCCGGCGCCGCCGCTCGTGAAGGTCAACTGGGCTCACACGGGTCTTTAGCCGCGGGCGCACCGGCGGTCACCGCGGCGGCTTGCCGGTGCCTCCGGCGCCGACGCTGATGGCGTATCTCGAATGCCACGCCGGCGAGGATCACGACCGCGACGATGGTCGTGGTGACGAGCCCGAAGTCGTCGACGAAGCGTTCCACCGCGGGGCCGATCAGGTACACCCCGAACCCGATCCCGGCCGCCCAGATCGCCGCGGAGATCACGTTTATTGGCTGGTAGATGGCTCCGGGCACGCGATGGATCCCCGCGACCCACGCGGGCGTCAGCAGGATCGCGAGCACCGGATGGCGCTCGAACACGCGCTCGCCGCGCGCGACCGCTCCCGCGCGCAGCGAGTACAGCGGCCCGGGCGCAACCAGCACCGCGCGTCCGGCCTTCAGTCCGATCAGCCAGCCGATGATCCCTCCAACGGTTGCGGCGAGCCAGGCGCTGATGACCACCGTGGTGATGTCGAGGTGATGCCTTGCCAGCAGCGCGGCGGCGATCAGCACCGGCTCCCCCGGCCCGGGGATCCCGATCCAGCTCACCGCGGCGGCCGCTGCCACACCGAGGTAGTCGAGCGTCGATCCCTGCAAATGGTGGTGGAGAAGTGCAACCACGAGCGGCGCCACGCGCCCGTCCCTACACGAAAGCCAGCCGCTCCACGCCCTCATCGTTGCACACCCGGCCCTCGCCCAACGCCGTCTGGATAGCGCTTTTGGGACGATCACTGTCCAGAGGGCCAATGCCGCAGCGGTCGCACTCCCACAGCATTGCCAGATGCCCGTAGGGGTGATCGTGTCCTATGACGGGACCATCAACGACGACGATGCGCTCGCCCTCGGCCGGATGCTCGGCCACGGCTCGGTGGCGCTGTCGCTGGCCTACGTACGGCACTCACGTGAGTACGACCCGCGGCGCGAGGAGCTCGCCCAGCATGACGCCGAGCGGCGCCTGGACCAGGGGGCGGCATGGCTCGGGGACCAGGACATCCCGCGTCATGTGGTCGTGGACCCCTCAACAGGAGCGGGATTGGGCAAGCTCGCCGCGTCCCAGGGCGCATCGCTGATCGTGTTCGGGTCCGATTACCGCACCCCACCCGGTCATGTCGAGCCCGGAAGCTCGGCGCAGCAGCTACTGGGAGGTGGCTCGGTAGCCGTGGCGGTCGCCGCGGCGGGGCTGCGAGCCTACGGTGACGGCCCGATCCGGACGATCTCGGTCTCGCCGTCTGAGGACGACGACGCTCCGCAGCAGACCGCCGCGGCACTCGCCGAGGCGCTGGGAGCGTCGCTGTCTTCCAGCAACGATCTCGATGTCGATCTGATCGTGGTCGGCTCGGCGCCGAGCGCGCCCGCAGGTCGGATCGCGCTCAGCGGTGCCGCCCGGGCGAAGCTCGACTCGGCGCGGGGCTCGGTGCTGGTGCTGGCACGCGAGACGCCGATTCTGCTCTAGCCGGGGCGCCGCTTATCCCAATGTCCAGGACGCGGTGGCGTTTGCTGGACGCGAGGCCATGGGTCGGGCGCGGCTAGGCAGCGAAACTGAGGCGCGTTGATCGGCCCGCCAGGGCTGGCCGCTGCGAGCGCGGCGGCGTTGGTTGCAACCCACCCCCGGAAAAGGAGATTCCAGACCAATGTGGCTGCCATATCCAGCCTGGCTCAGCCCCGGAGACAACGCATGGCAGATGACCGCGGCGACGCTCGTCGGACTCATGAGCGTGCCCGGACTCGTCGTGCTCTACGGCGGCGTGATGCAGAAGCGCTGGTCGATCAACAGCATGATGCTGGCCTTCTCGGCGTTCGCGATCGTGCTCGTCGTGTGGGTGCTGTGGGCGTTCAAGATGGGTTTCGGGACGCCGTTTCATGGAATCTCGAGCGGCGGCTTCTTCGGCAACTTCATCGGCAAGCCGGGCACGGTCCTGAGCCACTCGGCCGAGCAGGGCCAGGCAGCCGTCCCCCTGGCGACGACCGGTCCGAGCTTCCGTTTCCCGCAGGCGACGCTGGTCTACTTCCAGTTCGTATTCGCCGCGATCACACCGATCTTGATGCTCGGCTCGGTGCTCGGACGGATCAACTTCAAGGCCTGGATCCCGTTCGTCGCCTTGTGGTCATCAATCGTCTATACCGTTGACGCGTTCACGATCTGGGGCGGTGGCTTCTTCGCCCAGCACGGAGCGGTCGACTACTCGGGCGGCTATGTGATCCACCTGTCGGCGGGTGTGTCGGGCTTCGTGGCCGCCGCGGTGATCGGGCCGAGGCTGCAACGCGATCGTGAGATCGACGCGCCCAACAACGTGGCCATGGTCGCCCTCGGCGCGGGGCTGCTGTGGCTGGGCTGGAACGGCTTCAACGGCGGCGACCCGTATTTCGCGGGCGCCTCGGCCTCGGCCGCGGTCCTGAACACGAACCTCTGCACGGCGATCGCGTTCCTGGTCTGGGTTGGGTGGGACTATCTGACCGGCCGCAAGCCGGGCTTGATCTCGGGTGTCAACGGAATGATCGTCGGTCTTGTGGCGATCACCCCTGCTGCCGGGTTCGTGAACGGATGGGGTGCGATCGCGATCGGGATCGTCGCGTCGACGATCGTCTACTTCGCGCTCAACTACATGAGCCGGCTGCGGCCGTTCCGCAACGTCGACGACACGCTCGGGGTGATCTACACGCACGGCGTCGCCGGCCTCGCTGGTGGACTGCTAACCGGCATCTTCGCCGACCCGAACATGATCATCTATCCCGGTCAGGGCAAGACCGCGAGCATCTCGGCCACCGGCGCGATCCACGGCAACTGGAGCCTGCTCAAGTGGCAGCTGTTCGCCGGGCTGTTTGTGATCGCGTGGTCGGCGACGGGGACCTTCGTGCTGCTCAAGCTCGTCGGTCGGTTCATACCGCTGCGGATGTCCGACGAGAACCTGGAGATCGGGGACACCGCCGAACACGGGCACGAGGTCTACCCCTCAGACGTGCCATCGCTTGGGTACCCGAACGGGGTCCCAGGAATCGCGTCGGGCGCCGGTCAGTCAACCCCGGCGCCGGTGTGACGCGGCGCGGCTGCAGGGCCGGGGAGCGTGCGCGTGCGCTTCCCGGCCGCAGTCGGTGAATGCACAGTCGTTAGCTGTCGGGCAGAGCGGCGCTAGCCAAGTACCAGTTCGGCCGCAGTTCGCAGCGTGGCCGGGTCACCAGCCACCAGGAGCGTCGTGACGATCGACTCGCGCCACGCCTCGAGGTCGTGGCGGATCTTCTCCTTGGGACCGATCAGCGTCAGCTGCTCGACCAGGCTGGTGGGAACGGCCGCGGCTGCCTTGTCCTTGTGGCCGCCGAGATAGAGCTCTTGGATCTTGGCCACTTCCGCTTCGTAGCCCATCCGGATCGCCACATTGGCGTGGAAGTTGGTCCCCCGCGCTCCCATGCCCCCGAAATAGAGCGCATACATCGGCCTGACGGCGTCGGCGGCGGACTCGATCTCGTCGGTCACGATGAACGGCACCGTGGCGGCGACCTCGAACTCCTGCTTTGTGCGCTGGGCGCCGGGGCGCGCGAGTCCCTCGTCGAGGGCCCGACGGTAGAAGTCGTCGTGATGGGGCGAGTAGAACAGCGCCAGCCACCCGTCGCACAGCTCGCCGGCCAGGGCGATGTTCTTCGGGCCCTCAGCTGCCAGGTAGATGGGGATCTGGGAGCGCAGTGGGTGGATGCTCGACTTCAGCGGCTTGCCGAGACCGGTCCCGCCGGGGAACGGCAGCGGATAGTGCGGGCCATCGTTGGTGACCGGATCGCCGCGTGCCCAGATGTCGCGCAGGATCTTGATGTACTCGCGCATCCGGGCCAGCGGCTTTTCAAATGGCTGGCCGTACCACCCCTCGACCACCTGCGGGCCCGACACCCCCAGTCCCAGGATCACCCGCCCCCCGCTGAGATGGTCGAGCGTCATCGCCGCCATCGCGGTCGCGGCGGGGGTCCGGGCCGAGATCTGGACGATCGCCGTGCCCAGCTTGATCCGCTCGGTCGCCGCGCCCCACCAGGCCAGCGGCATCAGCGCGTCTGAGCCGTACGCCTCCGCCGTCCACACCGAGTCAAAGCCCAGCCGCTCGGCCTCCTTGATTGCCTGCGCCGCGCCCGGCGGCGGCCCACCGGCCCAGTAGCCGGTGTTGAGGCCCAATCTCAGATCGCCTGACATGGGCCCGGTCTCAGATCGCCTGACACGGCCGCCACCCTACCCCTTGCGACCGCTGAGCCGCGCCCGGACGCGGGTCCACAGGCTCGGCGGTCGGGGCTGGGTTCGCTGCCACTCCTCCCGCGTCGGCAGCCGCCCCTGCTTGCGGGCAGCAAGCACGCACTCGGAGTGGGCGTGGCGACGGCCGTCTGAGCGGCCCTCGGGGTACAGCAGCATGTGCTCGCTGAGCGCCGGCAGATGGCGCCCGCACAGCGGACAGCGATACGTCGCGGGCTTGCGGTTCTGAGCCCGCCGCATCGACCACCATCGCGGGGCGGGCTGCGCGGCCATTGCGCACAAGGATGTCACCGCCGCTGGGGCCGGCTTTGGCCGACGGCCGGACCCGAGCTAAAATTGCGGCGATGGCGACCAGACCCGAAGAACTCGAGGGACTGAGCCGCAGCGACGTGCTTCGCGCTTCGCCGCGCATGTTCGATTCCGATCTGTTGGACAAGCTGTCGCGCGTGCATCCGGCGGTACCGCCGATCCTGTTCGGCCCGGTGATCACGATCCTGTTCGTCGAGGGCCTCGTTCGGGGGGCCGGATGGATGACGACCGTGTGGGTGCTCGCGGGGTACCTGTTCTGGACGCTTACCGAGTATTGGCTGCACCGGATCGTGTTCCACTTCGAGCCCGAGAAGGGGATCGGGGCGCGCCTGCACTGGATCATCCACGGCGTCCACCACGACCACCCCAATGACCCCATGCGCTTGGTGATGCCTCCGTCGGTCAGCGTCCCGTTGGCGGCGCTGTTCCTGCTCGGTTTCTACGCGGTGCTGGGCAGTCCGGCGTTCCTACCGTTCGGAGCGGGTTTCCTGGGCGGCTACCTCGCTTACGACATGCTGCACTACCACGTCCACCACCACCGCCCGAAGACCAAGCTGGGGCGCCGGCTGCGCGAGCTGCACATGCGCCACCACTTCCAGAACCATGAGCGGGGCTACGGGATCAGCGCGCCGTTCTGGGATCACGTGTTCGGGACCGCGCCGAACGACAAGGCCTAGCGGGAGTTAGCGGAGGGGGCGGGATTCGAACCCGCGGTCCGGGGTTGCCGGACTCTGGTTTTCAAGACCAGGGTCCATGTCACGATTTGCAGGAGTTTTTCGAGCGTTGGGCCCGAACTTGGGCCCGAAAGCGCTCAAAACGGGCCCGAAACGTCAGCCCAGGTAGTCGTCCAGCTTGGTCCGGAACACGTCTACCGACGTCGGCCAGAGATGTGCGTAGCGGTCCATCGTGATCCCGATCGAGGCGTGGCCCATGCTGGCCTGGAGCTCCTTGGGCGCGACGCCGGCGGCGACGGACAGCGAGGCGTAGGTGTGGCGGCATTCGTGCAGGGTGATGCGCCGCTCGCCGGCAGCCTTGAAGGCGGCATCGGCCCGCTTGCTAATCGACCGCGGGTTGAACGGGCCAAACACGGGATCGTTCGATGCGACACGGTTGTCTAGCCCGCGCTCCACCAGTAGCTCGCGTAACCGCGTCGCCATCGGCACCACCCGCACGCCGGCAGCCGACTTCGGAGTGGTGTATACGCGAGCGACGAAGTCGTAGCTGCGCTCCACGCGCAAGGTGCCGCGTGTCAGGTCCAGATCTGACCAGCGCAGACCCGCGAGCTCGCCCCGCCGGAGCCCAGCGTAGATCGCGGTCGCGTACAGCACTCGCTCGAACGGCGGCAGAGCCGCCACGAGCCGTTCGGCTTCGGCGGGGTCGGCGACACGGTCACGACGGCCACGGCCAGCCGGCAAGCGCAGCCCGCTGCACGGATTGGCTGTGATCTCGCCACGCGCGGCGGCATGACGGAGCACCACCCGGAGCGCAGTCATCGCGTTGCGGATGGAGGAGGCGCCGAAGCCGTCCAGTTGCCAGCGTTCGATCAGGCGGTAGAGCATCGGCTGGTCGATCTGGTCCATCGGTGTGCCGCCGAGCACTGGGTAGACGTGCGTCTCGAACGAGCCGCGGTAGGAGCGGATCACCGACGGCTTGTACGGATCGCCGGTGCGGTTGCGCGCGTGGCTGGCCGCGGCCAGCTCCAGCCATTCGGTGGCGGCCTCTTTGACCGTGCGCGCTGAGGCGGGCCGCTCGGCGGCGGCCTGCGCGGCAGCTTGGGCGTCTACGCGCCAAGCCTTGGCTTCGGCCAGGCTGGTCGTCCAGGGGCCGCGGATCTTCTTGCCGAGCCGTCGGTCGTAGTACGTGCCGCGGTAGATCATGTAGCCAGCCCGGGCGCGGCTTGACTCGATGCCGGCGCGGCGGTTAGATTTCTTGTCACTCATGGGGGTGTTCTCCTCATGGGTCGCGCCGGAGGGTGTGTCCGCACCGCTCCGGCAATTTGGATCAGTGCTGCACCTCACTCTATTCACGGTGCAGCGATGCCGATCTTTGTGCCCATGCTTCCAGTTCTTGAACCGGGTACAGCCGTACTCCGCCCGAGTGAATCGTGCGCAGGTTGGGCGCGATGTGTCGCTGGAAATGTGACAGTGACACGCCTAGCGCCCGCGCGGCTTCTTCGCGGGTCACCGCGATCACGGGGACTGGGGCGCTGTGCCGTGGCTTCACGGATCACCCAGCGCGCACAATGACAAACATCGCGAACCATGCGAACCAGACCAGTAAACACGGCGGGTTTGGACGGCTCTACCGCGAACCAGACCGCGAACCGGACAGTCTTCTGGTTCGCGTGGTTCGCGAACCATCGCATTGTGAGCGGTGGTTGTCACAATCCCGCTTCGGGGCGCACAGCGATGCCGAGATAGACACGATGGCGGCTGTCTTCGTCACCTCGCGGATAGCTCACTCGGACCCGCGGAAACGCGGCGCGTAAGTCACGTCCGAGCGTCTGCTTGGTGCGTCGGGACTGCCCGTTTTCCTCGGCCCATTTCTTCCATGCGGCGTAGAAGTCGTCCACGCTCACCTCGTGCTCAGGGCCGACCGCGCATCGATCCCGGATGAACGCTTTCACCGGCGCCGCCAGATCGACCAGAGCACGGTAAGCCTCATCGGCACCGGGTGGTCGGGTGAACTCATCGTTGGCCTCCAGCCGCGCCAAGCCATCGAGCGTCCAGTTGAGGATGCCGGGCAGCTCTGCGTGCAATGCGGGCTCTAACGTGCGGTCTTCGTTGCCAAGCCAGCTGCGCTCCAGCAGCAGCGTCGTGAACCTGCCGGCGATGGCCGCGCTGGCATCGCCGAGCTGCGGCAGCTCATTCGAGAGGATCATGAAGCGGGCGGGCAGGGTCCCGTTCCACTGCTCGCGGTACTTGATGTTGACAGTGAGCCGATCTTCGCCTGACACCGACAGCAACCGCTCGACCACGACGCTGGTGTCCCGCGCGTTGCTCAATCGTGCGTCACTGATTACTGCTAGCGGCTTGCCGATCAACGGTGCAAGCCCGAAGTCGCCGCTCAGGCTCGAAAGGGTGGGGCCGGCTACGTTCTCCGGGCCGATTAGCCTAGACAGCACCCTGGCGATGGCTCCCTTTCCCCCGCGGGTGGGTCCGACGATCAGCGCGATCTTCTGGAGCTCGGTGCGGCCGCTCAGCACATACCCGAACCACTCCGCGAGCAGCTTTCTGGACTGCTTGTCCTGCGGCCAGAGCTCTTCCACGAATCGGATCCATCGCGCGGGCACTGGCGCGTCTGGCTCATAGTCAAACGGGACGGCGACACCGTTGAAGAACATCGGCGTGTGCGAGTAGAGGTCGCGAGTCTGAACGTCGAGCAAACCGTTGGCGCACGCCACGATCACGCCTGTGCGCCGCCCGTCGAGCCAGGCTGGTTGCATCACCTTGTCCGATAGATGCACGACCGCCGCCAGCGCCTCTAGCAGATCACCGATCTTGTGCCGGTTCGGCGTCCACGGGACCGGCGTGTTTTTGACTACGTAGATCGCGTTCTCGGTGAATGCGTATGCAACGGCGCGGACCGCGCGCTGCTCGATCTCGATCCACTTCGGCCCCTGCCACTCCCACCAGGCTGCGCGCCAATGCCGTAGCGTCGGCACAGCCCCCGGACCCGTGTACCGCAGGGCCACGAGCGCGCGGGCTACGTCCATTGGTGCGTTCGGCGGTGGGAGCACGGGCACCGAGTCGACCACTTCGCCCGCCACTACGCCTGGCGCCACCAAGCCATATGCGGGTCTGAGCGCGTTCTCAAGCGGGTCAGTCATGAGTCTGTCTCGCAATCCCGAACGCGGGCAGCGAGGGCCTGGCGGAACTGGTCAAGAGTGCAGCCCGTGTAGCCGAGTGCCTCCGCGTCCGCGTCGCCAGGACAACTGAGTGACACGGCACCCGAACTTGAGGCATGCGCCAGCGCGGCCGGCGACCCGCAGTGGGCGCAGTCGGTGCGGAGTTCGAGGTACCACTCCGCGTGGAGCTTCTCGACTGCCGCGAGGATGTTCACCACCGCGCGGGCGCTCCCGGTGAAGTCGCCACGCTGCGCCTCCGGCAGACTTCGTCTTCGAGCTCGATGGTGTCCCGGCGGAAACAGATCGCAGACCTCCACGTCGAGTGCCGCCGCGATGCTCTGCGCCGAGCACGTGTGCGCAAAGCACCAGAGCAGCGCCCGACCGTCGGCGCCAACCGATACGTGCAGCGCCTCGTTGCTCTCACCGTTGTGAACCGGGCACCGGGCATAGAAATCCCACGGCTGACCATGCGGTTCGCAGCCGGCTCGTTCAAGCGCATCCCACACGATGACCAGCGGATCGGTGGTCATACTCTTCACTGTCGGTACCGTGTTCCTTTCTCCGGGGCCGCACCTCCTTGTGCGACCCCGGCTCGCGTCGTCTACTGCTCGATGTCGCCTCGCCTCCGGGGCCAGCGCATGGTTACCGCCGGTCGCGTGACACCGAGAACATCGGCGATCTCACGATCTGAGAACGTGTGTCGCTGACCATCAACCGCAGTCCGCCATGCCTGTGCCACCGCCTCTTCGAGTCGGCGGATGTGGGCGAGGTCCTCGGGATCCTCAGTCGCAACCCTTTCACCGATGCTCGCGATCAACCGCACGACGCCATCGACCACATCAGGCGTCTCGCGGTAGGTGAGGCGCGGCTGACGTCGTTTGAGCGGTAAGGCGGTCTTACCGCCCGGAGCCCCTGTAGTTGGCTTCGGCGCTCCCGCTGTCATGCGTCGGCCTCCAGGGATCGCCGTAGTTCAGGCCAGAGGTCGGCGATCTCTATCAGCCGTGTCAGCCGTTCGCGTTTCCGCGCGTCCTCGATGCGATGACGCATGCCGCGCTTGCGTCGTGAGCGCACACGGCGGTCCAGATCGTCACGGACGTGGCGCAACTGGCGGTTGATGCGGCGGACCTTCTCGACCTCCCACGCGGTGACCCACAGTGTCCCCAGGTCCTCTTGCACCTCATCAAGCACCGCCACGAGCTCGGCTAGCGTCGAGAGGACACGATCCTCATCATCGATCCAGACGCGGCGGTAGCTGTTGCCGTTACCGTTCTGGTAGCGGGCATTTATGCTGTCCACGGGATTCATGGACGCACTCCTTTCTGTTGGCGGCCCCGCCCTGCCAGGCGGGGTCGCGTGTTTGTGACCCGCCCGTGTTTGGGCAGGCCAAGGACCCCGGCCGGGGCCGGGTCAGGCCCGAGGAGCTAAGTCGTTCGTGAGGGCCTTCGGCGGTACTTCGCGCCGGCGTGCGTCTGGCGCCGGTGCGGCGTCTGCTCCGACGAGCCGCAGGTCGCCCAGCAGCCTGACGCCCACGACGTGGCGGGCGTGCGCCGCGCACAAGCGGGCGGCGACGGAGAGCGCGACGGGTCTGATGACGCCCGCAGAAGGCGCAGCTCGGAGACTGGAGGCGCGAAAGCGTCTGCGCCGCGTGGATCATCGCCGCGAACGGGCGGATGGCGCGTACCCCCGCCATCAACTGGTCAGCAGCGGCCTCTAGCTCGGTGGGGTCAACGGCAGGCTTCTGCTCAAACGCCACGCGGCTTGCCACTCGCAGCTTCTCGAAAAGCTCCGGGTGACTCTCAGCAGTTGCGCCGTTGGCGGCGGGGCCGGCATCTCGCGGCGTCAACGCCGCTAGTGGACTTCTCGATGGCTGACGGGTTAGCCATCGCCTACACTTCGGCGTGCGTACACACCGCGAAACCTTACATGGTTTCTCTGGCCCCCGGTGGATTTTTGTGAGAGCCGCCGGGGGTCATCTCGTTGGTGCAAAGTGACACGGTATGTGGCAACTTGCAGCAGTTTGGTGACT
>CAVWOK010000021.1:0-63094 GCA_963756585.1 uncultured Solirubrobacterales bacterium
CGTCGTCGCCGGTCCACCCTCATAACGCCGCCTCGCTGCAGCGACCTGGCCCGGCTATGGGTCTGCACGGTCGATACGCTGGTCACCCTCGCTCTGGAGCCAGGTCGCCCGGCCGCCGGTGACAGCTTGTAGGCCCTCCAAGCCGTGAAGGCAAGGCTTGTCGATGACTCCTGCATGCACGAGGAGCGTGGTTCAGACAGAATACGGCTTCTCGAATGAAGTGTCGGAGGAGGGATATATGAGTCGGGCCCAGCCTATGCAGTGGCTCTCAGACCGGCTGAAGATCGGCCTGAGCGACTTGCCAGAAAACGCTGCGTGGCTGCTTGAGCGGGCACGTGCAGCCAGCGCCAACAGGCGTTCGGGCGGCGAGCTGTTCACAGTCCGCAGCAAGCGGCGCGACTCTGTGAGTGTTGTCCCGCCGTCCACGGCATCTGTGGAGAGTCGCATGAATCGGGCGCGAGCCGCCGCCAATGAGGCACAGCGAATCGAGGAACGAGCACTCGCGGCTTCGCGGATCTCCAAGGATCAATCCGAGCATGCCCGTCAGGTGTCCCAAGCTGGCCAGACCAGGCTCGCTGAGACCAAGCGGGAGGCCGAGCAAGCGGTCAAGGAACGCGAGGAAGAGGCTCGCCGAGCGGCCGAGAAGGCGGTCGAGCGAGAGGTCGATGCGGCGCGCGCGAAGGCCGACGCCCAGGTGCAGGCAGTCGAGAGTCAGGTCGAGCAGGAGACCGAGGCCGCGCGTCAAGAGGCGCAGCAGGCTCAAGCGCACGCCCAGGAGCTCATGGCCGAGGCGGCGCGTCGGCTGCATGAGGCCCGACAACTCGCCCAGGAAGCGAGAGAGGCCGCTGTCGCTGTCGCCGAGGAGGCGCAACTGACAGCTCAGCGGCTGCAAGCGGACGCCAACGCGCAGCTCAGAGAGGCCGAGGCGAGGGTAAGCGAGGCGGAGGGCGTCGGGTATCAGGCGACCGTCGCCGCCGAGCGGACGGCTCGGGATCTCCAAAGCGACGAGTTCGATCTCGATCTGGACTCGCAGACCAAGGCGGAGCTGCTCGATCTGGCGGCGGCGATGCAGATCGATGGCCGGACCACGATGAGCAAGGCCGAGCTGGTAACCGCGATCGCCAAGAACTCGCGAGCCAACCGCTGACCGGAAAGGCGCCAGATGAGGCTTGCAGATCTTTGGCACCGAAAGAGCGGCTGGAATCAAATGCCGGACGTCATCAGCAACCTGCCGCGCGTTCTGAACTCGAGCTTGGCTGCGGCGGAAGCCGCTCGTGTGGCGCTTGACTCGACGATAGACGGGGTCGATGCCGCAAAGGCAGGCCCGAGAGCAAGCCGCTCAGAGAAGGCGGGGCGATCGGGTTGGCGGGTGCCGATCCGCGGTGGCGTGATCCTCGTCGGCAGCGCCGTAGCGATCGGGCTCGGCAGCGCCGCGGTGTCATCGATGCGAGAACGTGAGTCCTCCTCCGACACCGCGCCCAGACGAACAGGACCGGACACGCGCGGTGCGTAGGCAGCACAGGCGATAAGCCAAGTCGCCTGTCGGATCGCGTGGCGCTGATTCCTTCGGGAGGGGGACCGCGTCTTAAAGGGCGAAGACGTCCTTGTCAGCTAGCGCGCCCGGAACTCACAAACAGCGCATCAGCGGATCCCGCTGTCGTAGCTGAGCAAGACGGCCGTGTAGCGATGTCTGCGGACCGTGGCCACGTGCGACGAGCTCCGCGGGTAGGGACGACGGTTTTGTGGCAGCAGGAGATAAGTACCCGGGGCAAGTGCGATCCGGAAGCGCCCTTGGGCGGAGGAGTGCACTCGTGCGACCAGCGTGCGTGTGGTTTCGCGACGGACGGTGATCGTCGCCCGGTAGGGCCTCTCACAGGTCTTGCCAGGCCGCTCAACCGGGCAGGTTGGGCCGATTAGCACCTTGCCAATGATCCCCGAGTCAGGCTGACGCGCGCGGGACCCCGCGCGATCGAGGGCCAACTCGCGTGCACTACTGCCGCTGGCCAATACCGACATCGACGCCAGTGCCGCAGCGGTTGCCAGGCTCCACTTACTCGCTCGCACTCACCGCATCATGAACCCCGATCCAAGGTGGTTCAAGACGGGGGATCACCCATAGCGGTTGCACCGCTCGACCGGGCCGGCCCAGCGGACGGTGCGCATGACGGGTTCGGTTCGCTACGGCGCTGCCACGTCCATCACCCGAGTCCCCCAGTTCCTGAGGCCATCTGGGGTCTGGCTTGACCTCGGCGGGACGTACTCCGTCGCCAGCCAGATCGACGCTCCGCTTGGGTCGATCACGGCCCACGAGTAGTCGCCCCAGCGGGTCGCGTTGGGGTCGTAGTTCGTGGATCCAGTCGCGGCGATCCGCACCGGGCCAAATGCCGTGCCCCCCGGCGTCAGCGTCGTGAACGCTGCACTGGGGAACAAGTCACTGCCAGAAAGCGTGCCGACCATCGCCGCCCCGCCGTCCGGCGCTACCTGCAGCGCCGGGTAGATGAAGTAGCGGCCCTTGACGGCCACATAGCCCTGCTGCAGGAGCTTGGAGGCGCTGTCCAGCTTGCCGCCTGTCAGGTGCGGGTGCACCCTAAACCACGCCGCTCCCGCACGCTCGGCCGGGTCTCCGGGGATCGTCAGCGCCGTGGTGAGCTCGCCCCAGATGCTCCCATTGATGAACTGCGTTTGCTGCATGCGGTCGTCGCCGGTATTCAGCAGGCTGGTCGTGCCCTGCTGCTCAGCGTTGGGCGGGACCCCGTAGGCCTCCGAGGGCAGCACCAGGCTCGAGAGCGTCGGCTTCCCGCCGGTGCTAACCGCGCTGGTGTTTGTCATCGCCCACAGCGCGAGCCGCTGGTCGAACGTTCCATTCGGATCAAGCGAACCCAGGAGATACTCGGCGGACGGGCTGCCGGTGGTCAGCGCCGGCTGAGGCGCCAACGGGGTGGTGCCGCCGACCCTCAGGTGCGGGAAGCGCACGAAGTGCACGGCTGGCTTCAGCGCGACCAGGTCCTTCTTAGAGAACGCGTAGATCTCCCCGCCATCGAACTGGGGGCCGTTGATCGAGAACTCGTCATCGCTCACGTAAAGGTTGTGCGAGTCAATTCCGATCCTCGGCTGATCGCCGAAGCACGGGCAGCCGTTACCGCCTGGGTCAGTGGTGTCGATCTGATAGACAACCCACGGGTTGGTGGGATCGCCCGGGTGGCCGTTAACAGTCGGGCCGTTGGGGCTGTTGACCGCTATGTCTAGGTGTGACGTGTTGCCAAGCGGGCCAAAGTCGCCGCCGCTGATGAACAGAATCGTCGCAAACCACGTGTTGGTCGAGGGGTCGTAGTAGCAGCGTGGATCGCTTGTGAACTGGGTCAGCCCCTCGCCGAATGGCCCGTTGATATTGAACGGTCCAGCGACCACTGAGCCGTTTGGTTTGTAGACGGTGTACGCAGAGTTCACCATGTCCACGACGAAACCGTTTCCGACGCAAAGACCCTGATCGGGTGGCTCGAATTCCTGGTTGAAGTTGGTCAGAGCGCTGTCGCGGCTGGAGGTGCCGTTGAAGTTCGCAAGCAGCGGCGATGCCGTGGGTGCGAGACCTGACGATGCGGCGCGCGGCACCGCCGTCGCGGGCGCGGCCGCCGACGCTGGGTGCGGCCTCCGCCGCGCGCCGCGGCTAGCGACAGCCGAGCCAGGAGCCACAGAGGCGCTCTGGGCGGGAGCACGCGTCGCAACGCCCGTTACCGCATTTGCGTAGACCTTTACGGTGCCCTTCGCCCCGAGCGCTGCCCCGGGAAGCACCGCGCATGCTGCAGCGGCTGACAAAACAGTGAGACAGCACAGCTTCCTCAACGCCCACTCCTCTCGCGCGACAGCCCAATCCAACGGAGCCTCTAACCCGCCGGTGAGCGGAACCTACCACCTCATCGGGACGGGCACAACGTCACGCCCAAGCTCACCCTCCTCGGTTGGTGTATCCCGAAGCGTGCCCCAACTCGGCAATTCTGAGGTAATCCACGCCAACTCAGGGAACCTGAAAGGCCCGGACGACCGTCGGTCGCGAGCTCGGGCGGCGGGCCGAGCAGCTCGGGTTCGGGGTCCTCTCTCGTGCCCGCCCACCGAGACGCGATCTGGGCCAGGTCCCGTGGCGCCCGGTGGCACCATCGCCAGCTACCGGATCACTCGTAATGGGAATCCACTCGCTAGCGCGAGCGGATCGACTACTACGTATACCGATACCAGCGCTCAGCCCAACCCGTCCTACACCTACGCGGTGACGGCGGTCGACGGGAACGGAACCGCCTCCCAGCCCGGCAACTCCAACACCATTACCACACCGCTCCTCTTCGAAGGCTTCGAGTCCGGGAACCTGACCGGGTGGCCTCCGTCGTGGGCACGTGATCGCCGAGACCAACGTGGTGCACACCGGCTCATATGGCGCCCGGGTTGTCGAGCACCGGCGGCCAGACCTTTGCCCTCGACAACCTGCCTGGCTCATCGCCCGTTCTCTACGCCCAGGACTGGATCAACGTCGCCAGCCACTCGTCGCTGGTAACCCTGTTCGGGGTTCGAACCCAGGCCACCCCCACCACCGCGGCCTCCCACGTAGCCGAGGTGTATCTCGACGCCAGTGGCACGATCAAAGTGCTCAACAACGTCACCAAAGCAAGCTATCTCAGCAAAGCAACTGTTGCGACCGGCAGCTGGCATAAGGTCACCTTCGTCGTGAACGAGACAGCAGGCACACTCCAGGTATGGCTAGACGGCACCGGGTCCAGTCCAGTTCGGCACCCGCACGGGGTGGAACACAGTGGTCGGCAGTCAAAACCTTGGCAACACACCGATGAGCAATTTCCAGCTCGGTGACGATTCCACCGGCAGAACCTACTCGTGGTTCGCGGATGACCTGACGGTCTCATCCGTCCAGCCAGCGTTCGAACCCGCATTCAGCCGCAGCTCGTCCGCCGCTGTCCGTTCAACGCGGCTCCGTGGCCCTTCCCAAGTCCAGCCAAAGGCGCGCATCCAGAACTTGCTGAATGGAGCTTCGCCAGCCCAGTCCGGCCTGTACGTCAGGATCCGCCCCCTCGAACGCGAACTGAACGACCGGTAGCTCCGTCGTTAGGGGGCTGCCGTGCCACCGTCGCCGGACGCTGGAGCGGCCGCCGGAGTGGTCGAGGTTGTGCTGTCGGTGGAGCCCGGTGCAGTGGGTGGGGTGGTGGAGGTTGTGGTGTCGGTGGAGCCCGGTGCGGGGGTGGTGGAGGGTGTGGTGCCGGTGGAGCCCGGTGCGGGGGTGGTGGAGGGTGTAGTGCCGGTGGAGCCCGGAGCGGGGGTGGTGGACGGTGTGGTGCCGGTGGAGCCCGGTGCGGCGGGTGGGCTGGTCGAGGTTGTGGTGTTGGTGCAGCCCGGTGCGGCGGGTGGGCTGGTCGAGGTTGTAGTGTCGGTGGAGCCCGGCGCGGGGGTGGTGGACGGTGTGGTGCCGGTGCAGCCCTGGGCAGCGGGTGGGGTGGTGGAGGTTGTGGTGTTGGTGGAGCCCGGTGCAGCGGCTGGGGTGGTGGAGGTTGTGGTGTCCGTGGAGCTTGGTGCAGCGGCTGGGGTGGTGGAGGTTGTGGTGTCGGTGGAGCCTGGTGCAGCGGCTGGGGTGGTGGACGTTGTGGTGTCGGTGGAGCTCGGCCCAGCGGCTGGGGTGGTGGACGTTGTGGTGTCGGTGGAGCTCGGCCCAGCGGCTGGGGTGGTGGACGTTGTGGTGTCGGTGGAGCCCGGCGCAGCGGGCGGTGTGCTCAATGTTGTGGTGGCTGGGGAGCCCGGCGCAGCAGGCGGGGTACTCAACGTTGTGGTGGCGGGTGGAGCCCGGCGCAGCGGCCGTCGTCGCGGGGGCTGGCGTCAACGCGATCGGCGCTGTCGCGGGGCTGCCGGGCGTAGCCCTCATCTGCACGCCAGTCACCGGCCTTGGAAGGAGGTGCGGCACACGGCTGCTGGCGTAGCTCGCGCCTACGGCTCCGGTCGCGATCGCAGCTACGGCGAGGATCTTTGCCACGAATCCCGTTGCGCCCAACCCACCGACCCCAATTGAGGCACATTCACCGACAGCCGTGAGCCCGGTGGCGGCCGCCGCAATCGGAGCACCAGCGACCGCGGCGGTGCTGGCCGCACCAGCCCCAGCGCCGGCGAGGCTGCCCGCTGCGCCTGCGCTCACGGCGACTGCGCCGCCACCGCCCGCCCCACCGGCGGTGGTCACGCCACCCGCGATGAATGCGCCGGTGCTGCACGCACCGCCGCCCGCCGCGGCGCCACCGCTGCCGCACGCCCCGACCCCGGCCGCGACCGCGCCGCCGCCGCGCAGCGCCGAGCCCAGCACCGACGCCTTGAGCTCGACGGCCAGCGGCACGGGCAGAATTAGCGCGAGGGCGGCCCGCTGACGGCGGACCTCACCCTCGAAGGCTGCGCAGCTCGGGCAACGATCGATGTGGGCGCGGGTCACGCTGCGGGGAAGGACTCTGCCGTGCAACGTTGCAAGCCGCTCGCGGATCTCCACACACGGGCGATTTCGCGCGGTCCGGCCACGCACGAGCGCCTCGCGCGCCTGGAAGATGAGCGCCTTCACCTTTTCCGTGCGGACGCCGAGCACAGCAGCGATTTCTTTGTGTGGGTGATCGCCGAGCTCAAAGAGCACGAGCGCGGCGCGTTGATCAGCCGGCAGCCGCTGGATGTCCTCCAGCATTTCGCGTAGCTCCTCGCGCCGCTGAACTTGGTCTGCTACCCCCTCGAAGAACGGTCCGTCTGTCGCCACTTCGTCGACATCGGCGACATCGCGGCGGGCGCGCAGCTGCGACAGGCAGCGATTGCGAGCGATCGTGTAAAGCCACGGGCGTAGCGACACGTCGCTGCTCCCGCCACGCAACACTCGATACGCGGAGACAAAGGTCAGCTGCAGCGCGTCCTCGGCAGCCTCACGGCTTCCGAGCATGTGCACGCAAAATGCGAGCACGCCGCGGGCATATCGATCGTAGATCGCCTCGAAGCCCGCGTCGTCTCCGGCCCGCACCCGGGCCACAAGGTAGTCGTCGGTTTGGGCCGTGACAGGCTCGCGCTCGACCGTTGGGCGGAATCCGAGGAGTGCTGCCGTTGCGCCCATGGACACAGTGTGAGCTAGATCGCCGCGAGAGTCCAGCCCAGAGCTTCGTTATGTGTGGTAAAGAACGGCCGCCCGACACAAATCGCACGACGAACGGTCGACCACGCTCGCACCAAAGAACACTCGGGCAGCCGGTCAGCTAGATGCCATACCGCTCGGCCCGCGCCCAGCTCGGCCACACGGCGGTCGGCCAAACGGCCCCCGGGGGGAATCCGTTCCCCCCGGGGCCCGTGCCCCCAAGACCGTCACGCAACGACTTGGAAGAGCCAACGCGACTAACTCCGCCCTAGCCTCGCCAACGTTCCCCCCTATGTACCAACGCGAATCAAGCCGAAAGGTTGGTCCACCCATTCCCCCGACGGGATGACGATCAGCCATTGCCCGCACCTCGGGCCGAGCGGAGAGGGCTCCCACTGGAGCTTCGGCGCCGCTGAGCTGTGGTTCGGGGCCAGCGGATTGCTGCCCTGACGCACCGTCGCCAGCAAGCGACCGCCGTCAATGCGCAGGTCGATGCGAGTCACGAAGCGGGAGTCAAGCCCGTGAACACTCTCAGTTATCGGCCAAAACGGCGGTCGCGTGCCCGTTTCGCAGGTCTGCCTCCCTTAGGCACCCGCTCGTCACAGACCGGGGAGCCGGCCAGCGTTCGCCGGAACAGGTGGCGAGGAACTACACCTTGGCCGCCGCGAGCCATTCTTCGAAGCTGGGGCCGGCAAGCTTCGCGCCGGGGTTGGGCAGCGCAGCGCCCTCCGCATAGGCCACAGCGTCCGGGTCGTCGGGGTCCGCCAGCGGACCGCCACGGCTCTCGCGGATCTCGAACGAGTCACCTCGGCTAGCGAACAGCGCCGCTGCCGCATCGGCGAGACGCTCCTCCCGGGGGCCTGCAACCTCGGTGATCCTGCCATTCTCGATCTCCGGCTCCTCGGTGACGTCAGCGAGCGTTTCGGCGACGACGCCGGCGGCCACGAGCTGCGTTCGCATCTCGGGCACGTAGGCAACGCCATCCTGGATCGTCCACCCGACCAGCGGACCGACGAACTCGTGGAACTGAGCCGCGCGAACGAACCGAACCGGGAGCGGGCCTTCGAGCAGCGTCTGCTCCTGCGCCAGCTTCGCCGCGTTATAGCCGCCGTGGAACTTGTCGATGCCGATGATCGAGACGACGACGATCCGCTTTGCCCCGGCAGCGGCGCCGGCTCGCTGCAGGTTCCGCGCCGAGGCGGTGAAGAATGCCGTCGCCTCCTCCTCGTCAGGCGAAGGGCCGGTGGCCGTGTCGATGATCGTCTCGACCGCGACGAGCGCCTCATCGAGCCCCTCGCCGCTGACCACGTCGACACCCCTGGACCGCGCGATCGGGACCACATCGTGTCCCCTTTGCGCGAGGATCTCGACGAGGGGCGACCCTACCCGGCCGGTGGCTCCCGTGACGGCAATCCTCTGGCTCCCGTTTTCGGTCTGCATCGTTCTTCCTTTCCCAGCGCCGGCGGCTCGGCGCCGGCAAATCGATCTCTCACCCGTATGACACCCGGCGACACGAAGATGTGACCGACGGCGGCCCACGAATCAACAGAGCTTGAGCTCGTGGGCAGGGCGGCCTTACCGATCTGGCTCGACATTAGCTCGGGCGGACGCGGGGTAGCTGCGCGCAGTGGGCCGCGAAGCCGGTGATGACCTGCAGTAGCTGCTCGCGAGTCGCCTCGTCAGTCAGCCGGTTGTTCTCGTCGAAGCGCTCCTGGGCGCGGTCAAGGTAGAGCGACTCCCCGAACCAGGGGCGCATCTTGAGAAAGCGGAATACCGACAGCCAGGCGTTTTGCGCAAAGCGTGTGCCAGCACCCCCGCCCGCGCCGATCAATGCGACCGGCAGGTCGCCGAACACATGCGGGATGTCGTTGGGCGGGCGCGAAGCCCAGTCGATCGCGTTCTTCAGAAACCCGGGGATTCCCCAGTTGTATTCGGGCGTCGCGATCAGCAGGCCGTCGGCCGTTCGCAGCGAATCCTTGAGCTCCGCCGCGCCCGCCGGAAGGCCGTAACTCTCCAGGAGGTCCTGGTTGAACAGGGGAAGCGAACCGATGACCCCAAGTTGGCTGAGATCGAACTCGGTATCGGCGGGAGCCAGTGCTGCGACTTCATCGAGCAGTGCGCGGTTCTTGGACGCTGCGCGAAGGCTTCCACCAAGGGCCAGGATCCGCATGGATTTGTCCTTTCTTGCACCGCATGGGTTGCCGGGTAGTTACACATGATCCTGCGGCCAGGGCAACGTCGGCTGGGCGTCGCTCGATGATCCGATCCGTTCTGGCCCAGGCCTGCGCGGGTCGCGGTCGACCGCGCCCTAACTGGTTGTCGGCTGCCCGCGGTGCTTTCCGAAGCGCAGCCCGTGCGGCGTGATGTCGGGGTGATAGCGGCACCCCTCGCTTTTGCGAAACATCGATACGACGCCGTTGGTCTCAAGGATCGCTGTGTAGACCTCGTTGAGGTCGGCAAAGCCCTGGCGTCGGGCCATCGAGCGCAAGTCGGGTAGCGAGATCTGCTCGCGGCGCAGCACCCGGCGGTTGAGCCGCCCGTTTGCGATCAGCGTGCTGGGGTCGCCTTCCAGCAGCCAGCTCATCCACGGATACCGAAACGCGGCGTGTGCGAAGGCGGCGTTGAGCCCGAACAGCACCACCGCGCCGACGATCGCGCCGGTGACCGACAGATCGTTGCCGATGATCCCGTTCTGGACGGCGTTGGCCACCAGCACCAGCACGGCGAGGTCAAGCGTGCTGGCCTGCCCCAGCTCGCGCTTGCCAAACACGCGGAAGGCGACCAGCAAAAACAGGTAGATCAGCACGGTGCGGATGACCTTTTCCCCCAAGCTGACGCCCAACACGAAGATGCTGTGCCACATCAGTCCTCCATTGCTCGAAAACGGATCCTCTTCGCCTGGTCGATCAGGCCAAGGAGCTCACGACTGCTCGCCCGACACGCCCACGTCCACCCGGAACGTATGAGCAGACCACCCTCACAATCTCGGTCGCGCTTGCCACGCTGATCAGAACATTGATGTTCCTCCGTGGCCGCCGAGCGAGCGCTGGTCGGATGGGTGCAACCAGCGGCTTTGTGCGAGCGGTGTCTCTCAGCCGTAGGGCAGCGACAGTAAGACAACCCGGGCGCGACCTGAGCGCAGCCTCCGACACTTCCTTGCTCATTTGCTCGGGGGGGGCCTGGTCGCCGTACCGTACAGTGGCGGGGCATGGATGGCCGCGATGACGTCGCGCTGACTAATCTCGACCAGCCGCTGTTCGACGGTGCGCGGGCGACGAAGCGGGACCTCGTCGAGTACTTGGAGGCCGTGAGCGAGCAGCTGCTCGGCGAGCTGCGCGATCGGCCGCTGTCGGTAGTGCGGGCGCTGCGCGGCCAGAGGCCGTTCATGCAGAAGAACGTCCCGAAGTACACGCCGCCGTGGGTCAAGACCGTGACGATCTGGGCGGAGCGCTCCAAGCGCGACGTTGCCTATGCGCTGTGCAACGACTGGCGGACGTTGCTGTGGTTCGCGAACCAGCGCGCGATCGAGTATCACCCGACGCTCGCGCGCGCCAATTCACACGGCTTTGTCCAGACGCACCTGGTGCTCGATCTCGACCCCCCGGCGCAGACCGGGTTCGACTCCGTCGCACGCGTCGCGGAGCTGGTACGCCGGGCGCTCGCCGACGCCGGGCTCGTGGGCGCCGTCAAGACCAGCGGGGCCAAGGGCTTGCACGTGTTCGTCCCACTAGCGCAGCCCACCAGTGGCGAGCAGATCGCCGCGGCCACGCGGGCGCTCGCCGCGCGCGCCGAGGGCATCGACCCGCAGCTGGCCACGACCGCCTATGTCGTCGAGGAGCGGGGCGGCAAGGTGTTCATCGACGCCACGCGCGCGGGGGGCGCGACCGTAGTGGCCGCCTACAGCCCGCGCATCCGGCCCGACACGCCAGTGTCGTTTCCGGTCTCGTGGGATGAGCTCGACCGTGTAGCGCCGACCGACTTCACCATCCACACGGTGCCGGCCCTACTCCGGGGCGGCAACCCGTGGGCCGACCAGCTTCCCGAGCCCAAGTCACTGCCCACCGATCTAATCGAGGAGGGCCGTGCGATCCCGGTCGCTCGCGTTCAGGCGATGCACGAGGGTAAGCGCCGCGCCCGCGCACGGCGCCGACGGGCGGACTCCTAGCCGAGCCACAGTCGGTCCATTACCGCCTGCTCGCTTAGGCCGCGGGGAGGTTGGGAGGGGGCCCGCCGGCCTGTCGTTGGCGCTCGATGAACCGGCCCAGGCGCAGCGCGAGGTAGAAGTGCAGCACTGCAGGCGCGAGCAACGCCAGCCCCCACCAGCGGCCGTATTGGCACAGGATGGCGGTGAGGATGACCAGCCAGATGCCGCTGAGCACGCGCACCCAGATCCACAGACCGGGGTGATGCCTCTCCTCCCATGAGGTGGGGTGCCGCAGGCGCATCCAGGTCGCGTGTTTGAGCAGGTCGCCGGACTCGGCCAGCCCGGGTCGCCGCTGACCGGCCGCGGCGCCGGCCATCAGCACCGAGAGGATCTCCTGCTCGTGCTCGCTTCGAAACGCTCGCGGATAGAACGCCAGCAGCCGCCGGTAGCGACGTTCAAGATCGGTCGAATCGCTCATGCTCTGGCCACCCCTCGATTGACATCCAGCCGCGACATCGCCACGCGCGCATTGGCGCGCAAACGGGCCGCCTCTTCGGCCAGCCGCTCGCCGCCCTCGGGCGTCAGCCGGTAATAGCGACGCAGCCGGCTGTCTACCACCTCTTCGCGATCGACCTCGATAAGCCCGTCCGCGCGCAGGCGCTCCAGCGCCGCGTACAACGTTCCCGCGCGCAGGCGGACCCGCCGCCTGGAGATCTGCTCGACGTCGGAGATGATCCCGTAGCCATGCTGGCTGCCTGCCGCCAGCGCTGTGAGGATCAAGAACGTCGCCTCTTGCATGGCACGTCGCTTCATGGAAACAGCATATATCGCCCGACTGTGTATGTCAACCACCTAGCCATGACAGGCGATGCGCCCTATATATGCGGGCATCGATCGCGATGGCGCGGGCTCCACAGATCGCCGGGTCTTGCAGTCGCCGGTTCGCTTCAAGAGAATCGATACACGTTTCGCGAACGATTGGAGGCTCACGTGCCGCTTTATCTTGGTCGCTTCAAATACTCTGCCGAGGCGCTGAAGGCGATGGTCGAGAACCCGCACGATCGTGGTGCGGCCGCCGCGCAGGCCGCCGAGTCGCTGGGCTGCAAGCTGCACGGCATGTGGTGGGCGTTCGGCGAGCACGACGGCGTGTTCCTGCTGGAGGCGCCGGACAATGTCGCCGTGGTCGCGCTGGCGATGGCGGTCGGCGCCAGCGGACAGATCAGCACCGAGACCACAGCGCTCCTCGACATGGACGAGGCGCAGGAGGCGATGCGCAGGGCCGCGACCGTGACCTTCCGCCCCCCCAGCTGATCGCATCCCGGCCGAGCAGATCGGCCGGACTGACCTGGCGGCTGCGTCGCGCTACGGTAATCGTCAGCAATGAGAGGAGGCGACATGGTCGAGTCAGACATGGTCGATCACCCCGATGTCCGGGCCCTCGTGACACAAGCGCGCGACCACCTCGCGGCGGGCGATGACAAGGAGGCGGCGCGACTTCTCACCGACGCTGCCTACCACACACACGACCCCGAGATCGAACAGCAGGTGCGCGAGCTAGCCGCGCAGGGGCTCGAGCGCGCCGGTCGGTTCGGCAAGGGCCGCTGGCAAGAGATCATCCGAATCGCCGACCTGCACGCTCAGCGGCGATGAAGCCATAGGCAGACCAGCCTCTACCCGGCACCTGGCCGAAGCTGCCGGTTACGGTTCTCGTTCGGCGCTCGCGGCGAGGTCGGCGAGGCGGTTTTCGAGGAACCGCTGCTCCGGTCCTGGTTGGCTTAGCTGGAGGGCGCGTGCGTAGGCGGCGCGCGCTTCGTCGTCGCGTCCGAGGCGTTGCAGCAGGTTGGCGCGCGTAGAGTGGTAGTAGCGGTAGTCGTCGAGCTCGAGGCGGTCCAGCAGGGCGACGGCTGCTTGCGGTCCTTGGAGTTCGGCGATCGCGATCGCTCGGTTCATCGTCACGATCGGCGAGCTGGTGATCTGCTCGAGCTGCTGGTAGAGGATCTCGATCTCCTCCCAGTCGCGTGGTTCTCGGAGGTGGAGATCGGCGATTGCTGCCTGGATGGTGTAGGCGCCGCTCCCATGGAGAGCGAGCGCGTGTCCGAGCAGTTGCCGGCCGGCCTCGATCTGGTGCTGGTCCCAGAGTGACCGGTCCTGGTCGTCGAGCGGGACGAGCTCGCCGTCCTTGAAGCGTGCGGCGCTGCGCGCGTGGCCCAGGAGCATGAGCGCAAGCAGGGCGTGCGCTTCGGCTTCGTCGGGCATCAGCTCGACCAGCGAGCGGCCGAGGCGGATCGCCTCTGCGGACAGGTTCACGCGGCCGCCGCCCCAGCCTTCGTTGAAGATCAAATACACGACCGCGAGCACGGCGTCGAGCCGCTCGGGCAGCAGGTGGTCGGGCGGGACGGCGAACGGTATGCGCGCGTCGCGAATCTTGTGCTTGGCGCGGGTCAGGCGTTTGCTCATGGTCTCGAACGGGACGAGGAAGGCGCGGGCGATCTCCTCGGTTGAGAGGCCGCCGAGCGTGCGCAGTGTGAGGCCGACCTGGGCATCGAGCGCGAGCGCCGGATGGCAGCAGGTGAAGATCAGCTCCAGCCGCTCGTCCGGGAACGTCGCTGTCTCTTCCATCGTCTCCTCCGATTGGTCGCGCAGCTCGCGCTCAAGCTGCTCGGTCTTGGCGGCCAGCATCCGCTCACGCCGGATGCGGTCAACGGCGCGGTTGCGAGCGGTGGTGATCAGCCAGCCGGTCGGGTTGGCGGGCACCCCGTCGCGCGGCCAGCGTTCGGCGGCGGTCGCGAAGGCTTCCTGCGCGGCGTCTTCGGCGAGTTCGATGTCGCCGAGCCAGCCGACCAGAGAGGCCAGCACGCGCCCCCAGTCATCGCGGAAGACCTGCTCAAGCACCGACGAGTGGCTCCTCGAGCACCGGCCGGATCTCGATCGCTCCCGCGGCCCGCACCTGCTGCAGCTCACCGGCGACGGCGAGGGCCCCGTCGAGGTTCTCCGCCTCGACAACGATGAAGCCACCAAGATAGTCCTTGCTGTCGACAAACGGTCCGTCGGTCAAAAGCGGTACGCCAGTGGCCGAGTCCACGCGCACCGTTGTGGCCGAGTCGACGTTTTGGAGTCGCAGCCAGCCAGTCACGTTCGGGCGCGCCAGAACCTCGGCTATGCCGGCGTTGATTCGACGCCGTTGCGCCTCCGGTGTGTGATCGCGAACCTCGGCGTTGACATAGGCCAGAAGTGCGTATCTCAAGTCGTCTCCTTCCTGCGTGGGTTTGCCTCCTAGACGAATAGCGCGACCGCAGACGGACAGTTGTCGCGCCTGTCTGTCCGTCTGGCCTCCGTCCATTCGTCACCAAGTCAAAACCCCGGCCGACGAACGTGCCACAACGCAAGGAGCAGCTCAATGAGTGAATCCGACAACATCGAGATCATCACGCGCTTCGAGCACGCGTTTCGCGCGGGCGACCAGGCGACGATCGACGAGCTCTGCGATCCCGGCCTGGTCGACCACAATCCAGCGCCCGACCAAGAGCCGACGCTGGCCGCGTTCAAGCAGAAGGTCACCGGCTTCAAGACGATCTTCCCCGACATCGCGGAGGACCTGCAGGACATCATTGCCAGCGGGGACACCGTCGCCACCCGGTGGGTGGTGACCGGTTCTCAGCAGCAGGAGTTCATGGGGATCCCCGCCACCGGCCAGGCGATCAGGGTCGAGGGCATGAACTTTTACCGTCTCAAGGACGGTCGCGTCACCGATATCTGGACGCAGTTCGACGGCGTGGGCATGATGCAGCAACTCGGCGCCATTCCCGCATAACGCCCAGAACGCCGTTGTAGCGAGCGGCTCGGCCGGCGCATCCCAAGCCCTCTCCATGGGGGGGCTGCCTCCTAGACGAATGACGGTTTGCCGCCGGTCTGTCCGTCTGGCCTGAGTCCGTTCGTCACCGAGACAGAACCGGCCGACGAGCCGGCCACGATGAAAGGAGTAGAGATGAAAAGCAAACCGTCAACCAGTCGAGCGCTGCGCTGGGTGGTCGGGCTGACCTCGACCGCCTACTTCATGGTCGTCCTTGATGCGGTGGTGGTGATCACGGCGCTGCCGCGCATGCAGCGCGACCTGCACGTTGGCGTGTCTTCGCTGCAATGGACCGTCAACGCATACGGCATCGCCTTCGCCGCCGGCATCATCACTGCCGCGGCGCTTGGCGACCGCTTCGGCCGCCGCCTCATCTTCATCGGCGGCCTGGCGCTGTTCACGTTCGCCTCGGCGGCGTGCGCGCTCGCCCCCAACGTAAGCGAGCTGATCGCCGCTCGCACCGTCCAGGGGCTCGGCGCGGCCGTCGTGCTACCGCTCAGCCTCACGATTCTGACGACCGCCTTCCCGCCCCAGAAGCGGGGAATGATTGTCGGGGTTTACGGCGGGCTGGCCGGCCTCGCGGTCGCGTGTGGGCCGATCGTCGGCGGCGCGATCACACAGGGAATCGACTGGCACTGGATCTTCTGGATCAACGTCCCGATCGGGCTCGCCGCAGCGCTCCTCGGTCTGCGCCTTTTGCCCGAGAGCCACGGCGCGCCGGCGCGGCTCGACCTCGCGGGTGTCTCGCTCATCACCGCCGGCGTCGTCGCGCTCGTCTGGGCGCTGACCCGCGCCAACGACGTCGGGTGGGCCAGCGCGGAGATTGTCGGGTGCCTGGCCGCCGGAACTGTGTTGCTCGGCGCGTTCGTCTGGTGGGAGCACCGGGCTGCCGCGCCGATGGTGCCGCTGCGGCTGTTCTCAAGCCGCGAGTTCGCGATCGGCAACCTCACCACCTACTTCCTGCACGGCGCCACCTTCGCCGCTGCGTTTTTCATCACCCAGGAGTTCCAGCTCGCGCGCGGTTACTCCCCGCTCGGCACCGGGTTGCGGCTGCTGCCGTTCTTCGCCACCCCGATGCTCGTCTCGCCGCTTGCCGGCACCCTGTCTGACCGGATCGGCCGCCGGCCGATCATGTTGGCTGGCCTGATGCTGCAGGCCGTCGGGTACCTGTGGCTCGCCGCCCGTGGCTCGCTCGCCACCAGCTGGATCGAGCTCGACGGCGCTCTGCTCGTCGCCGGCGTTGGCATCTCGATGGCCCTCCCGACCGTGCCCACGACTGTTCTGGACGCGGTCGCTCCGCAGGAGATGGGCAAGGCGTCCGGGATCAACTACATGGCGCAGCGCTTCGGCACCGTGTTCGCCCTCGCGATCGCCAGCGCGGTGTTCGCCGCCCATGGCCATATCGGCAGCCCCGCCGCCGTCACTGCCGGCTTTCGGCCGGCGCTCTGGGCCTGCGTCTGCTTCGCCGTCCTCGCCGCCCTCAGCGGCATCGCCATCACCTCGCCGCGGCGCAAGACATCGACACAGGCACAGCCGGTGGACCTGCCACTCGCCGCCTGAACGCGACATCCAACAACCCCAACCCCAGTAAGGAGCACACGATGCCCAACATCCTGCACCGCCTCACGATCGACGCGCCGCCCGAGCGCGTGCACGAGCTCGCAGCCACCAAGGAAGGTATCCAGCGGTGGTGGAGGCCCCATCCGGTCGCCGGAGACGACTCCGTCGGCGGACAGCTCGCGGTCTACTTCAGCGACGGCGAACGAGCAGCGGCGGTGTTCGAAGTCCTCGAGCGGACACCGCACCGGATCGTCTGGCGCTGCGTCGAGGGCCCGTCCGACTGGCTCGACACGCGCATCACCTTCGCCCCCAAACCCCGCGACGACGGTGGTACCACGCTGCTGTTCAGCCACGAAGACTGGAAGCAGGAGAACGAGTTCATGAACGGCTGCTCGACCAACTGGGCCGCCTACCTCATGAGCCTCAAATCCGGAGCCGAAGGCCAGGGCTTCAAGCCCTACCCGGGCAGCGAGATCAGCCGCTGGGACTAGGGGTCAAACGCTGGCGGCCCCGCCGGGGGTCGCCAGCGCGCCAGCCTGGCAACCGCCTGCAACGCGCGCGCGGGACTCGGGGACGATGGCTGCGATGAGTTTGCGCGCCGGCGACCGTTTGACGTGATGCCGGACAACAAACCCCGACAAGGAGACGCAATCATGTCCTTGGCAATCGCAGGCAAGACGGTGTTGGTAACCGGGGCCAATCGCGGCCTGGGCCGCGCGCTGGTCGACGAAGCTCTCAGGAGGGGCGCGAAGCGGGTCTACGCCGCCTCGCGTCAGCCGATGGTCGTTCCGGATGACCGCGTCGTGCCGTTGATGTTGGACGTGACCGACCAGGCGCAGATCCAGGCGGCCGTCGACAGAGTGCAATCTCTCGACATCCTGATCAACAACGCCGGTGTGTCGGTCCCCGATGGCTTGAGCGATCGGTCCGCGTTCGAGCGGCACCTGGCGGTCAACCTGTACGGGACGCTGGACGTCACCCAGGCGTTCGTGCCGTCACTGATGCGCAGCCACGGAGCCGTGGTCAACGTAGTGTCGCTCGGCGCGGTAGCCGCGGTGCCGGTGCTGCCGGCCTATTCGGTGTCCAAGGCAGCCTCGCTGTCGGTCACCCAGTCACTGCGCGCGCTGCTGGCTGGCCGCGGCGTGAGCGTCTACGCTGTCATGCCCGGTCCGATCGATACCGACATGGTGCGGGACCTCGACATCCCGAAGGCGCCGCCCGGGGAAGTGGCGCGAGCCACGCTGGACGGTGTTGAGCGGGGCGAGCAGGAGATCTTCCCCGACCCGGTGTCGCACGCGCTCGCAGACGGCTGGCGCGCGGGCGTGGCAAAGGAGCTCGAGCGCCAGAACGCGGCGCTGGTGGCGGCCGAGCCGATCGCGGCGTGAATAAGGGAAAGAGCATGGAGACGACCACGACTACCCACAAGATCGTCCCGCGTGAACAGTGGCTGACGGCGCGCGCCGCGCTGCTGGAGCGCGAGAAGCACCACACCCGGATGGGCGACGAACTGGCACAGCTGCGCCGGGAGCTCCCCTGGGGGGCGGTCCACAAGCAGTACACACTCCACACGGCGGACGGCCCACAGACGCTCGCGGAGCTGTTCGACGGCCACTCCCAGCTGCTGATCTATCACTTCATGTTTGGCCCGAGTTACGAGGGCGGGTGCCCTGTGAACTCCTCGATCGCCGACTCGTTTGACAGTGTGATCCCGCATCTGAAGGCTCGGGACGTGACGCTGATCGCCGTCTCCGGGGCACCGATCGAGAAGCTCGTGGCATATCGCGAGCGGATGGGGTGGAGCTTCAACTGGGCGTCGAGTTACGAGAGCGACTTCAACGCCGACCTCGGTTTCTCGAGCAGCCGGCGGCAGACGCGGGAGGCGATCGAGCCGATTCTCGACCAGCTGCCCGCGGTCGCCTTCCGCAACGCCCAGGTCGCGGGCACAGACATCTACGGTTACCTGACCGAGCTGTTCGGCTTCACCGTCTTCGCGCTCGAGGACGAAACCGTCTACCAGACGTACTCGACGACCGGTCGCGGTGTCGAGTTCCTGATGCCCTACTACGGACTCCTCGACCGGGCGCCGAAAGGCCGCGACGAGGACGAGCGATGGCAGCTCTGGATCCGACGCCACGACGAGTACGAGACGGGGTGATGGTGACGAGCGTTCGAGACCACGACACCGATCAGCGACTGCTCCTGGCTTGCGCGCAGGCCGGCGATGAGCGGGCGTTCCGTCGGCTCGTCGAGCCGTACCGGCACGCGCTCGAGGTTCATTGCTATCGGATGTTGGGATCCGCGCAGGACGCCGAGGACCTGGCGCAGGAGGCGCTGTTGCGGGCATGGCGGGCCCTGGAACGCTTTGAGCCCAGAGTGCAGTTTCAGACGTGGCTTTACCGGATCGCCACGAACGCCTGTCTTGATGAGCTCGAGCGCCGGCCGCGCCGACCGGAGCCGGTGGATCCGTTCCCAGATCGGCCGGGTGATGAAGCGGTCTCACCGACGTATGACCCTGCTGCGCGGTACGCGATTCGGGAGGGGATGGAGCTGGCGCTGTTGCGCGCGATCCAGGAGCTGCCTGGCCGCCAGCGCGCGGTGTTGATCTTCCGCGACGTGCTCGGCTGGACCGCTCCGGAGGTCGCCGACGTCCTGGGATCGACGGTCGCGTCGGTCAACAGCGCGCTGCAGCGCGCACGCGGCACGATCGAGCAGCATCTGCCCGAGACGACCCGGCCGGCTGCGGATCTGGCCGAGCGCGAGCTGCTCAACCGGTACGTGGCCGCGTTCGAGCACGCCGACATGGATGGGCTGGTGGCGCTGCTGCGCGAAGACGCGACGCTACGCATGCCGCCGCAGCCGTCGCTGGGCGGTGGCCTGCGGATCGCCCGCTTCTTCCTCGACACCGTCGCCCAAGGCGATCTGACCCGGATTCGACACAGGCCCACCTGGGCGAACGGGCGCCCCGCGGTGACGATCGAAGTGCGAGCCGAAGATGGCGCTTGGATCCCGCACGGGATCAGCCTGCTCGAGATCGAGGAGGGCCAGATCGCGGCCATCGACGCGTTTCTTGACCCCGCGCTGCTGCCGAGATTCGGAGTCCCGGCCGGACCGCACCGATGAGTCTCGGGGCGCGCGACCGTTTGACGGAATAAGAGATCGAAAACGAGCGGTCGCGACACCGACTCGACGCTCGCTCACTTCTGACCCTCTTGCCGAATTTGTCCGTCCCGGAGCACTGGAGGCCTAATGACGTCTGCATCACCCCCCATCCACCGCTGGCGTGCGTTTGCGCTGTTGGCGGTGGCGTATTTCATGACGATCATCGATCTGACGATCGTCAACGTCTCGCTGCCGACGATCGGCCGCGACCTGCACTTCAGCGAGACCAGCCTCCAATGGGTGGCAACCGCGTACGCGCTCACCTTTGGCGGCTTCTTGCTGCTCGGCGGTCGCGCCGCGGATCTACTCGGTCGCCGCCGGATCCTGATGCTCGGCCTTGCCGTGTTCACGGCCGCGTCGTTGGCGTGCGCGCTGGCGACCGGCGACGCATTCCTTATCGCAAGCCGGGCCGTGCAGGGAATTGGCGCGGCGATCATGCTGCCCGCCGCTCTGTCGATCGTGATGAACATGTTCGAAGAGGGCGCCGAGCGCAACAAGGCGCTCGGGATGTGGGGCGGACTCGGTGCCGGGGGCGCGACCGTCGGTCTGATCGCCGGCGGGTTTCTCACAAGGTATGCCGGATGGCAGTACATCTTCTATCTCAACGTCCCGATCGGGGTGGCCGCGCTGGCACTAGCGCCGCGCGTGGTCCCCAACAGCCGGCTCGCCACGGCGCGGCGCCGGTTTGACGCGCTCGGCGCGATCGCCGGCACCGGCGGGCTGGTACTGCTGGTTGACGCGATCTCCCAGGCACCCCAGTACGGCTGGGGCGCGGCCCGCACGATCGCGCTGCTCGCGGGATCCTTCTCGCTGCTCGGTGCGTTCCTGGTGATCGAGAGCCGGTCGAAAGAGCCCCTGTTGCCGCTCTCGATCTTCCGGCTGCGGACGCTCGCCGGCGCGAACGTCGCCGGGCTGCTGTTGGGCGGGAGCTTCTTCGCCTTCATTTTCGTCGGCACCCTGTACATGCAGCAGGTGCTGCACTACAGCGCGCTCCAGACGGGCGTCGCGTGGCTGGCCGCATCGGTCACCTCGATCGCGCTGGCCGGCCTGTCGCAGTGGCTGGTGACCCGCGGCGGAGCGAAGGTCGTGATGGTTATCGGGATGACGCTGATCGGCGCTGGCGTGATCTGGGCCACCCAGGTGCCCGTCCACGGTCACTTCCTCGAGAACCTCGCCGGGCCGTTCGTGGTCGCCGGGGCAGGGACCGCGTTCGCGTTCATCCCGATCTCGATCGCCGCGCTCGCCGGCGTCGCCGAGCACCAGGCCGGCCTCGCCTCCGGGCTGCTGAACACCTCCCAGCAACTCGGCGGCGCGATCGGAATCGCGCTCGCCTCGAGCGTCGCCGCCAGCCACACCCAAGCGCTGCTGCACACCGGCAGCAGCGGATCCGCGGCGCTCAGCGGCGGCTTCCAGCAGGCGTTCTGGGTGCTCGGCGCGATCGCCCTGCTCGCCATCCCGGCGATCTTCATGCTCGTCCGCGGAAACGAGCTCTCAGACGCCGTGGCCAAGACCACGATCGGCGAGCCCCAGCCCGCCGTCGCGGGCACGAACTGACCCACTGCAAACCAACTCCGAGCCATGGGATTGCCTTCTGGGTAGCCGACGGCACCGATACCGCGCCCGCGGTCGTCGCCTTCCCAGCGGTCGACATGGACGCACGCTACGACATCGGTCTGACGGCGAAGCCCGCCAGCGCCCCGCTTTTAGAAGCCGATCGTTTGCCGCGGCAGCGGCGGTTGGTAGGGTCACAAGGCGGCTTCTGATCGGCCCGGACGCCGCGCTGCACGTGTCTAGACGAGGGAGTAGCGATGAGTGATGGATCGGCGAGCCTCTCGGTTCTCCGGGGGCTCCACGACGCGCTGGACGACCTGGAGGGCCTGTACAAAGACATCCATAGCCACCCCGAGCTGTCACTGCAGGAGCAGCGCACGGCCGGATTGGCGGCCGAGCAGCTGCGGGCGGCGGGGTTTGAGGTGACCGAAGGTGTGGGGGGAACCGGTGTGGTGGGCCTGCTTGAGAACGGCGACGGTCCGACGGTGATGCTGCGCGCCGACATGGATGCCCTGCCGGTCAAGGAGCAGACCGGGCTGCCGTATGCCAGCACGGTGACCGCGACTGACCCCGACGGGAATGAGACGCCGGTGATGCACGCTTGTGGTCATGACATGCACGTCACCTGGCTGGCGGGGGCGACTGCCCTGCTGGCCGGGGCCCGGGAGACCTGGCGGGGCAGGCTGCTGGTGGTGTTCCAGCCCGCTGAGGAGATCGCGGCGGGCGCCCGGGCGATGATCGACGATGGGCTGTTTGAGCGTTTTCCCAAGCCTGACGTGGTCCTGGGCCAGCACGTGATGCCGATGTCTGCTGGGGTGATCGCCAGCCGGTCAGGAGTGGTCACCTCCGCCGGTGACAGCTTTGAGATTCGGTTGTTCGGCCGCGGTGCGCATGGCTCGATGCCGCAGGCCAGCATCGATCCGGTGGTGATGGCGGCCTGCACGGTGTTGCGGTTGCAGACGGTCGTCTCGCGCGAGGTCGCGCCGTCGGATGCGGCGGTGGTCACGGTCGGTGCGCTGCAAGCGGGCACCAAGGAGAACGTGATCCCCGACGAGGCGGTGATCAAGCTCAACGTGCGCACGTTTGATGAGGACGTCCGTACGCGAGTGCTCGGCGCGATCGAGCGGATCGTCAATGCCGAGTCACAGGCCTCTGGGGCACCCAGGCCCCCGGAGATCACCGCGCTTGATCGCTATGACCTGGTGCGTAACGATGCTGCGGCGACCGAACGGGTGCGCGGCGCGTTTTGTGCGCAGTTCGGCGATCAGCGGGTGATCGAGACCGGTCCGGCTTCGGCCAGCGAGGACTTTGGCTCCTTTGGCGCGCAGTGGCATGCGCCGTCGGTGTTCTGGTTTATCGGCGGGGTCGATCCCGACACCTACGCCAAGGCGCAGCGCGAGGGTCGGCTGAGCGAACTGCCCACCAACCACAACCCGAGGTTCGCCCCGGTGATCCACCCGACGCTTGAGACTGGCGTGGAGACGCTCGTCGCCGCCGCGTGCGGCTGGCTGTCGCCATAGCCTGCACATAACCGATGGCTGCCCCGTCGTTGCTGCGCGGATTTGATCCGACCCTGCTCCTCGTCCTCAATCTGGTCGGGACGTTTGTGTTTGGTCTCAGCGGCGGGATGGCCGGCATCCGTGCCCAGCTCGATTTGTTTGGGGCGATCGTGCTGGCCGCGGTCGTCGGGCTGGCGGGCGGGATCATCCGCGACTTGCTGATCGGCATCCCGCCGGCCACGTTTCGCGACTGGCGCTACCTCGCCGTGGTGGGCGGCGCCGGTCTGGTGACGACCCTCGCGCATCCGGCGATCAATCGCCTGCAGCGCCCGATCGACGTGCTCGACGCCGCGGGGCTGGCGCTGTTCTGCGTGACCGGCGCGGCCACTGCGCTGGCCCACCGCCTCGGTGTCGCCGAAGCCGTGATCCTGGGCGCGATCACCGGGATCGGCGGCGGCATGCTGCGCGACATCCTCGTGCGCGAGATCCCCACCGTTCTCCGCGGGGGGCTGTACGCGATCCCGGCCCTGGTCGGGGCCGGGATCGTGGTGGCCGCCTACAAGGCCGGGGACCGCACCATCGTGTTCCCGATCGTCGGCGCGGCGGCGTGTTTTTTGATGCGATTGGCCGGCCTGCACTACGGCATCGGGCTGCCCCGCGCCAGCGACATGGCGGTCACCGGCATGCCCCACCTTCGCCGCAGCCACGCCGGACAGGCCGACGGCGACCAAAAGCAACACCAGCAGCCGCCCGACGACCCCAGCGACGAGCAGTCGACGGTGACTCTCCCGAAGAGGTGACACTCTGCGGCCGCCCAGTGCGGCGCACGGCGCCGGTCGGGGCTAACGCCGGGCGATGCCCAGGATGTGCGGTATCGGGGGAACCGGCGGGCCTGGGGTAAACGAGAACCTTTCGCAGTGTTCAATCGTAAAACCGGCGAGCTCAAGCGCGGCGCCCGTATCCCGGCCCAGATGGCAGCCGCCGGCTACGCGGGGCCAGAAGATCATGTCGGCGAGCCGCTGGAGCCCTGCGGCCACGGCTTGGCGAGCAACGACGTGCTCATAGAAGCGCAGTTCGCCATCGGGCCGTAACACGCGACGCAACTCCCGCAGGGCGCGCTGCTGATCGGGCACCGAGCACAACACCAGTGAGGCGACGGCCCCATCACGGCTGTGATCGTCGGCCGGCAATCGGCTCGCGACGCCATCGACAACCGTGACCGGCACCGTCGCCTCCGGGGCGTTCCTGATCGCTTCAGCACGCAGCAGTGGCTCAGGTTCAACCGCGAGGACGTGTTCGACGGTCTGGGGATAAAACCGAAAGTTGATGCCCGAACCGGCACCCAGCTCGATCACCCGGCCTGAAAGATTCGCCAACAGCTTGCGCCTGTATTGGTCCTCGCCGATCGCCACACGCCGGGTAATCGTGCGCAGATACATCCGCGCGAACACCGGATGATGCACCTTCTCCACAGGATGATCAGCCGTGCCGGTCCTGGTCACCTCGACGATCGTACGCTCCCTCTTCGATAGCGTTTGCGTCGTGCCGATGGTGGTCCTGACCGGCGCCACGCGCGGAATCGGGCGCGCTGCGGCCGTCGAGCTGGCGCGTCGAGGTGCCGAGTTGGCACTTGTGGGTCGCGACCGCGAACGGGTGCAGGCCGCTGCGCGGGCGGCGCGGGAAGTGGGCGGCGGCGCGCCCGTGCACGAGTACGTGGCCGACTTGTCACAGATGGAGGAGGTACGACGGCTGGCGGGCGAATTGCTCGATCGTCATCCGCGGATCGATGTGCTGGCCAACAACGCCGGGGCGATGTTCACCTCGCGTCACGTGACGCCGGACGGGTTCGAGCGTACATTCGCGCTCAACCACCTGTCGCCCTTCCTGCTCACCACGCTGCTGCTCGAGCGGCTGACCGCATCGCAGGCGCGGGTGGTGACGACGTCCAGTGACGCCCACAAGGGTGCGGCACTGGACCTTGACGACCTGCAGTCCGAGCGCGGCCGCTTCCGCCTGGGCCAGGTCTATGGCATGACGAAGCTGTGCAACGTCCTGTTCACGCGCGAGCTTGAGCGCCGGCATCCCGAGCTCGTCGCCAACTGCTTTCATCCGGGGGTGATCCGCTCGGGCTTCGGCAAGAACGACGGTGCATTGGTCCGGATCGGCCTGGTGCTGGCGGGGCCGTTTTTGCGTTCGCCGGAGAGCGGGGCGCGCTCGCTGGTATGGCTGGCGCTCGACCCGGCTGGCGGAGAGTTGCGCGGCGAGTACGTCGAGAAGGGGCGGCCGGTGGCGCCGAGTGCCCGGGCGCAGGATGACAAGCTCGCCCGTGCGCTGTGGGAGCGCTCGGAGGCGCTGGTCGCTCCGCTCCTACGGACCGCTTAGGCGCCGCTCGACGTCGCCTCCAAGAACGACTTTCGATCGACGATCGCCCGGTCGATCTCGCCGGCCGCGACCAGCTCCCCCGACCTACCGAAGGCCTGCACGGTGAAGGTCAGACGGCGACCGGACGGAGATGACGGCGGCTCGGCGATGACCTCGACGCTCTCGCCCACCGGCGTGGCACGGCGGTGCTCGATCCGCACCGCGGTGCCAACCGTCGTCTGGTCGGTCTCCACGAACTGTGCAGCGCCCTGCACGGTTGCCGCCTCCATCCATGCGATCAGCCGTGGGGTCGCCAGCAGCGGCACGTCGCCGCTGCCAAGCGCAGTCGCGGTGTCGGCATCGGTCACTTCGTAACGCGCCACGCCATCATGCTCAGGCCGCCAGGCGTCGCCGTGCTTTCTGCACTGACGGCAGTGCGCTCTTGGCTCGCGCCAGCGGCCGCGCGCGCAGGTCAACGCTCGCCGGCTTACGGGCGATCGTGATCTCCTCGCCTGTGGCAGGGTTGCGGCCTTTGCGCGCCTTCTGGGCCGGCTTGACGCGCACGGTCAGTTGCACCAGGCCAGCCAGCCGGACCTTCTGCGCATTGCCGAGCTCCTCGAGCACGACCTCCTCGAGCGCTTGAAGCGCCCGCTTGGTCTCGGCCCTGCTCAAGCCGGCCCGGTCAGCAACGGCGCTCGCGAGTTGTGTTTGGGTTAGCGGCACGGACACTCCTTCTGTGTCGGATGAAAAGCGGACGGCGGCATCTTCAAAGAGGACAGCGGCATATTCAACCGTCTTCGCCGTTGCGCTGAATTGTCGGCGGGAATATGGCGCTTAAACCTTCCCTTGGTTGACCTTGGGCGAGGGGATCATGATCTCCACCGCGAGGCCGATGAGGTCAGCGAGGTCTGGGTCTGTGGAGTCGTCGTTGGGATTGGTGCGGCGCAGCTCGTCGATGCCCAAATAGAGCGCGTAGGCGAGGTGCGCCCGCCGGGCCGCGTGGTCGGGGGCAAGCCCGAGGTCGCGGTAGAGCCGGGTCAGAAACGTCAGTCTGGTGTGGGTGACGCGCGCGAGGACCGCGGCGACCTGTGGGTCGGCGGCCGCAGCGAGCACCGCGGCGTGGGCGCTGCCGGTCGCCGCGCGTGAGTAGGCACGGCTAGCGAGCGCGATCAGGCGCTCGCGGGGATCGTTCAGGGCTTGGATGCGCTCGATCGTCTCGGTGGTCTCGCGCCGCTCCCACAGCTCGAGGGTGGCGGCGATCAGCTCGGCGCGATCGGCGAAATGCCAGTAGAAGCTGCCCTTGGTGGCGCCCAGCTGCCGCGCCAGCGGCTCGACGGCGATGCCGGCGAGGCCCCGCTCGCCAAGCGCGGCCAGGGCCGCCTCGGTCCAGTCTGCCTTGGACAGCGCCACGCTCCATACGCTACCGTATGGGATAATGAAGACCGCGACGCAACCTGCCGGACTCCCGAGATTCTCGCCAGACAGACCGGCCGCAGCCCATGACGACAAGCGCGCCTGGGCCGCCTATGCGGCGGCCGCGTGGGCGCTGCTGTTCGCGGCCCAGAGCCTCGCGGCGGCGATCATCGTCACCGCCGGCTCGTCGTTCGGCGCTGAAACCTTCGGTGCCGGCATCGCCCGGATGGCGCGCCAGGGCGACGCCGGCTTGATCGCCACCCTCTGGATTGCCTTCATCGCCAAGGCGCTGGCCGGGGCACTCGCTCTGGCGCCGGTGCGCTCCTGGGGCCGGCGGCTACCGCGCCGCCCGTTGGCGATCGCGACCTACGTAGTTGGTGCTCTGGTCCTCCTGTACGGGCTGGCCAACCTCGTCGAGCATGTGTTGATGAAGACCGGCGCGATCACGATCCCGCACGGTCTCGGCGCCCGCGCCCTGCCCTGGCATCTGTGGCTGTGGGATCCCTACTGGATCGTCGGCGGCGTGCTGTTTCTGGCTGCCGCACGCGCCGTGTCACATTGCAACGAGAAGCCGCGCCTCGCGGAGCGCAGGTAAGGCGCTATCGCTTCGAGCGCTGCGACCGCGCGTCGGTGCTCGGCAGCCCGCGCCGCAGCACCCGGGCCAGCACGACCGCGTTGTTGTGTTCACGATCGCGGGCCCCATATACCAGGGTGACGCGCCCCTGGCGCGCCCTGCGCCGCAGCGCAGTCAGGGCCTCGCGCTGCTGCTGGAGCTCTCGACGGTACCGCCGCTCGAACTCCTCAAAGCGCTCTGGGCGGTGACCGAACCAGCGTCTGAGCTCGTCGCTCGGTGCCAGCTCCTTGCACCACTGATCCAACCGCACAGCCGACTTGCTCACGCCCCGCGGCCACAACCGATCGACAAGCACGCGGTAGCCATCAGCAGCCGAAGGCTGCTCGCGAGCATTCTTGAGACGAGCGTCGATCGCCATCGCAGGTTGATTGTGTCCTGGTCATTGGCTGTTGCGCAAGGCCAGGGCGGTCTGCGTGCCGCAGGAGCTCGGCCGCGCGCTCCGCGATCGCGTATACCGTTGCCGCCGTGTTAGCCGACACCGGAGAGGGCATCACCGACGCGTCTGCGACGCGCAATCCGTCAATGCCGGCCACCCGCAGGTCGGTGTCCACCACAGCCCAATCGTCCTCACCTATCCGGCACGTCCCACCGTAATGGTGGTAGCTGCGTAGGTTGCGGCCCAGGTAGTCGCGGAGCTCGTCGTCTCCATTCGTCGATCGGCCTGGATGGAGCTCGCTGTCTCTCCAAGGCGCGAGAGCCTCAGCCTCACCAATCCGGCGAGCGGCACGCAGGCCGGCGATCATCGCCTCGCAATCGCGGTCATCTGCGTAGTAGCGCGGGTCGATGAGCGGCGCGGCTCCGACCGCAGCGCGCCTGAGCTTGATCGATCCGCGGCTATGGGGTCGCATGAGCGACACGTTGATCGTGTAGCCCTCGCCAACCGCGGGACCGGGAAGGGTTTGCGCCCGCAACGGAATGTCGAGAAACATGACCTGCAGGTCTGGTCCGGGGAGCTCGGGATTGGACCGCAAGAGCCCGACAGCCTCGCCGTGGTTATTGATACCGGCCGGCACGGGTTGGGCCGCCCGATAGATCAGACCGCACATCGGATGGTCGTGGAGGTTTTCGCCAACGCCGGGCAGGTCGAGCTTGACCGAGATCCCGAGCTCGTCCAGATGGCATGCCGGACCGATGCCAGACAACATCAGCAATTGCGGGGAGCCGATGGTCCCACAAGCGACCACGACTTCGCTCGAGCAATTCACCCTTTCGGTCGTGTGGCTGCGCCGGTAGACGACCCCGGTGCATCGATCGTTCGCGACCTTCAGCCGGTCGACGATCGCATCGGTCACCAGGTCCAGGTTGGGCCGGGGCAGTATGGGATTCAGGTAGGCATCGGCGGCGCTCTGGCGATGCCCTTTGACGACGTTGAGGTCACACCAGCCGAACCCCTCCTGCAGCCCATCACCGACGTCGCTCACCCCCGCACAACCGATCTCGGTGGCCGCCTCGATCCCCGCTGCGGCGATCGGGTGGCGGTCAGCCGGCGGCGCGATGATCAGTGGGCCATTGGTGCCTCGCAAGTTACGATCGCGCCCCTCGGTGCGCTCGCTGCGCATGAACATCGGCAGCAGGTCTTCGAATGCCCAACCGGGCGCACCGTTCTCGGCCCACGCGTCGTAGCTGGAGCGGTGACCACGCAGGAAGCTCATCGCGTTTATGGCCGAAGATCCACCGAGACCACGCCCGCGCGGCCAGGACATGGTCGCGCCGGTGGCGGCAAGGGTGACAGTCTCATCGCACCAGTCCCACGAGCTGCCCGACAGCGTCGGCCAGGCGGGGACGACGGCCATCGCCGGCAGGGGTGTCCGGCTCCCGGCTTCGATCAACAGCACGCTCGCGTCAGCGTCCTCGGAGAGGCGCGAGGCGAGCACGCAGCCGGCGGTCCCGCCGCCGACCACGATGTAGTCATAGGTGTCTAGGTGAGTGGATGAGGCCAGGCGGCCGCTCACGTGATCGCGAAGCCGGCGTCGACGCTGAGGGTGGTGCCGGTGACAAAGCGAGCGGCATCCGAGGCCAGCCACAGAACGGCCTGGCTGATCTCCTCTGGCTCCACCCCCTGCGGCTGATCGTGAAACAGGCTGACCTGGCCGCCAATTCTGAGTAGACGTTCGAAATAGTCTTCGGGCACGTGTGGCGCCTCCGCGCACGCCAACAAGGCGGTATTGACCAAGCCGGGAGCGACCATGTTGACACGAATGCCGTCCGGTGCGAGATCGACGGCGAGCGCCTTTGTGAGTCCGGCGCCCGTATGTCATCGGCGGTCTGCTCGAGATCCTCGGGTCCGGCCAGCGGGTAGTCGATCGCCTGCAGCGAAGCGCTGATGTCAGCGATCGCGACATCCGCCCCCGCGTGGGCGAAGGCCAGGGCGTGAGCTCGACCTTGACCCCGCGCTGCGCCGGTGACGACACCACCTGCCCGGTGAAGTCGTACCGCACCCTCGGCGTGGCCGCTTGCGGTGTCGCGTCAGTCATGAGCGTTCCTGACTGAACGGGAGGTAATCGTTGCGATAGATCTCGATCAACTCGTTGTCAGGTCCGAGCAGGAGCGCGAGTGTCGCCTCGATCGGTGGCTCGCCGTGCCGGGTGCGGGTCGACGGCGGCTCTCAACGGCATCGCCGCGCGGCTGACATCGGTGCGCGCAAGCTCCTTCTCCCTCTTGCAGGTTTCCTTGCAGGGGTCGCGGACGGCGGTGTCAGCGGTCGAAGCCGTGTTAGCGTGCGGCCGCCCCTCGGGCGTGTCCGCCGCCGAGCCCGCCAGGACCGGCGCGCGACGGTGCACGTGTCCGCGCCGCCAGCCTGATGTCGAACGCAACCAGCACACTCACCCGCCCCGTCGGAGGCATGATCGTGCTCATGCTGGCGGCCGCCGCCTTGTTCTGGCTGGGCGCACGTTCGCCCGCGGCGCGCGCCGCGGACCCGGGCGCGCTGCAGCAGCGGATCAGCGCCGGCGAGAGCCGGATCTCGGGGCTCTCGAGAGCGGTCGGTGCCGAAAACGGCCGTCTGCGACAGCTGGACGCCAGCATCACCGCCCTGCAGAGCAAGATCGCTCGCATCCAGTCCCGCCTCGAGGCTGAGCGCGCGGAGCTGCTGCGTCTGCAACGGGAGCTGAAAGCCGCGCGAGTCAGGCTCGCCCGCCTGAAGGCCTACGAGCGCAGAGCCGAGTACGTACTCTCCCAGCAGCTCGTCGCCAGCTATGAGAACGATCGCCCCGACATCGTCAGCGTGGTGCTCGACTCAAACGGCTTCACCAGCCTGCTCGAACGCCTGTCCTTCGCCCGGCAGGTCAGGACTCATGATCAGCGGGTCGTCGCCGCGGTGATCGTGGCTCGGGATCGGGTGGCTGCGCAGGCCGTGCGCCTGGGTGTGCTGGAGGGCCGCCAGCAGAATGTCACTGCGCGGGTGCTGGCCGAGCGCGACCAGCTTGACGCGGCCAGGGTGAGGCTGCTCGACCAGCAGATCTCGGTCACGCGCGTGCGCGACAAGAACGTCAGTCAGCTCACCGCCGCTCGCCACCGCGTCGCCTCGCTGAGCCGTCAGCTGGCACGGATTCAGGCAGAACAGGCTCGGCAGGCAGCTTTGGCTGCGTCGGGCGCGGGCGGGGCAGCCGTCTACTCAGGTGGCGGCAGGGCAGGATCAGATCCGATTCCCGGCTTCACGATGGGGCGCGACGACATGGGCGTGGACGCGACCGCATCACCGGGTGCCGGAATCTACGCGCCCCGGGCCTCCACTCTGGTGCAGGTACTGCAGAACTGGTATGCAGGCGAGCCGCTACTGCTGTTCCAGTTCGACAATCCTCCACCTGGTGCCCCCTCGGACTACTGGTACGTGGCCGAGCAGATCGACCCCGTAACGACCACGGTCGGCACCCGGTTCCAGGCCGGCCAGAGAGTGGCCTCGTTTGCCGCCAGCGGCACCGGCATCGAGATCGGATGGGGCTCGGCCACCTCTAACGCGCGCACCCTGGCGGGAGCGACGGATCCCGCGGCCGCCAGCCCGCCGGCCGGCTCCGCCACCAGCTGGGGCGAGTCGTTCAAGAGCGCCTTCGGAATCCCATAGCCCGGGCCAGGCGGTGCCCCAGCACTCGGTGCCGTGCGTTCGCGAGTCGGCCCCGACCCGAGCGGCCATCGGCCGTGAACGAAAACATGCCGATCGCTCCGCCTTCGTGGATCAAGAGCCACGGGATTCAAATCCGCCTGTTGAGCACCGAGACGTTCCCAGTGCGCTTGTGTGCTGGCCGCCGAGGCCGGGTAGGTGATCCTCGATGAAGTTCCCCGTTTCCAGTGACGCCGTTTCCAGTGTGGGCCGCGGAGCGCACGATCTGGCGCTGGCGGCGTTGATCGGCGGCAATCTGTTCGGGCGCGTGGCCATGCATCCGGCGCTCACCGACATCGGCGACAAGGCCGAGCGGGGGAAGGTGCTCAATCGGGCCTGGCGGCGCTATGGCACGGTGAACTCGCTGGCCCTGGTGACGCTGGTGGCGGGATGGCTGCCGGCGCGGCTCGACGAGGCGCATTCCCGCTGGCTCAGTCCCCGTGAGCGGCAGCTGGCGCGGGCCAAGGACGTAGCCATGGCGGCCGTGGTGGCCACCGGGCTGGCCTCGGCGGCGAGCGGCGTGGGCTTCTCCCAGCAGGCGCCGGAAGGGGCCGTGCCGATGAGTTCGGGCCACGATCCCGCGCCCGAGACGCCGGCGCGGGCAGCGACGCTCAAGCAGCTGGTCAACGCGCTGGGGGCCACCAACCTGGCCGCCGAGGTGGCGCTCCTGGCTGCGAACTCCGCGCTGGCGCAGGCCAACTTCCGCCGACCGCCGTTGCGCCGGGTGCTGCGGCGCCGCTACTGAACGCCCGGTCGGGGTGAGGCAGCGCCCGGTGGGGTGATGCAGCGCTCGTGGGGTGATGCAGCGGTGTGTGCGCCCACCGGCACCGCCGACAGCTCATCGCGGCTGCCGGTCGGAATCTGACTGCTTGTGGCCGCCGAGCACCTTGCGCCGCACCAGCTCTCCTGCGCCCGCGACCAGCACGCTCACGCCGGCGGCGATCAGCAACGGGAGCCACAGGTTGTTCTCGAAGGCGGCGCCGCCGAAGTAGCCCAGCGCCGAGGCGTACAGTGACCACAGCACCGCCGCGGCAGTGTCGGCGGGAAGGAAGCGTCGCTTCCATGGCATCTCGAGCGTGCCGGCGACGTACGTGGTGGCAGTGCGACCGCCGGGGATAAACCGGGCGATGATGATGATCCAGGCGCCGTGCAGTCGGAGCTGGGTGCGCGCCCACTCGATTCGCTGGCGGTTCTTTCCGGCGGCGAACAGGCGATCGGCCAGCTTGCTCAGCCCGGCGCGACCAAGCCCGTAAGCGGCATTGTCGCCAAGCAGCGCCCCCACCGCCGCGGCGACGACCACCAGCGCGATGATCAGCCGCCCCCGCGCAGCCAGCACGGAGGCGGTGACGACCACCGTCTCTGAAGGAAACAGGGGCAGCACCGCGTCTCCGGCGCACACGCCCAGGATCAGCACGTACGTCCATGGCGAGCCGGACGCGGCGTGCAGCGCGGAGTCGAACATGGTCGCGTCGCGCCTCGCTTACCGCACAACGGTGAGCGTTGAGGACGTCAAGTGACACATCGGCAAGAGAGTGCCCGCTTTCGGGGCCCGCAACCAACGGCGTGGCCGGCACCCAGCCGGCGGAGATGGTTGTTGCGCCCCATTCCCGGGTCTACGTGCGGCGTCCACACTGGACCTGAGCCACCAGCAACTGGTGGCGTCAGCCAGAGCGATCAGCCGGACCGAACGCAAGGCACCTCACCCCCCCGATCGCCAATTCAAGGAGACCCTCATGACACCAGCAGCGCCTCAGAGCAAGCTCGCCGACAAGCCTTCCGCGCCGCGCTCTGCGAGCGAGCATCGTCCATGGCCGGTAGATCCGAACCTCAACCAGCGCGTGCTCGAGACCCAGCGCCGGATCCAGCGGATCCGGACACAGCTGGCCCGTCACGTGCTGCCCGCGCGCAAGCGCGGGTGACAGGATCAGCATCAGCACACGGGTAGTAGGTGGGGATGCTTGAGGTCACGGCGGTTGGCTGGAGCGCGACGATCGTGGTGGTCGGCGCGCTGCTGGCGCTGGACCTGGTGGTCTCCGGCCGGCGACCGCACGCGGTGGGGCTGCGGGAGGCCGCGTTCTGGTCTGTGTTTTACGTAGCGACCGCGCTCGGCTTCGGCGTCGTCTTCGGGGTCATCGCCGGGTGGGGCTTCGGGGCGCAGTACTTCGCCGGCTACGTGGTCGAGAAGAGCCTCTCGGTCGACAACCTGTTCGTGTTCGTGATCATCATGAGCACCTTCGCGGTGGCCGCCGAGCACCAGCACAAGGTGCTGACCCTGGGCATCGTGCTCGCGCTGCTCCTGCGCGCCGTATTCATCGCGCTCGGTGCGGCGTTGCTCGACGCGTTCTCGTTCATGTTCCTGATCTTCGGTCTGGCGCTCGTGGCCACCGCGGTCCAGCTGTTTCGCCACCGAGACCAGGATCCATCGGTGCAGGACAACCCGGTCCTGGCGATTGCCCGCCGCAGGCTCCCGTTCACTGACCACTACGACGGCGGGCGGCTGGTCACCCGCGTCGACGGACGGCGCGTACTCACGCCCCTGTTTCTCGTGCTGATCACGATCGGGAGCACTGACGTGCTGTTCGCGCTTGACTCGATCCCGGCGATCTTCGGCGTCAGTCGCGAGGCGTACATCGTGTTTGCCGCCAATGCGTTCGCGCTGCTGGGCCTCAGGGCGCTGTTCTTCCTGGTGTCAGGGCTGCTGGATCGACTGCTGTTTCTGTCAACGGGCCTGTCGCTGATCCTCGCGTTCATCGGCGTGAAGTTGATCCTGCACTTCGCCCATCACCAGAACCACTCCGTGCCGGAGATCTCCACGGGCCTGTCGCTGCTGGTGATCGTCGTCGTCCTGGCGGTGACAACCGGCGCCAGCCTGATCCGCTCAAGGCGAGAGCCAGCCCGGCGTGCACATGCGGGCTCCCTGCGCGACGAGCGGCGACGACCATCGCAGAACAGCCACCCACAACGGTAAGCCCGATCAGCGCCCACCCACCGCGCCGGCCGGCACCCGATGCACAGCCGCCGCCGTCCGAGCAGCGCCCTGGTGAGCCTCGCGGTCGTAGGCGCGCAGGCGCCTGATGCGCTCCTGCACCGGGGGGTGGGTGGAGAACAGCGAGCTCACCTGACGTCCCGTGAGCGGGTTGACGATGTACATCGGCGCGGTGAGCGGATGCACGTTGAGCGCCGTCTGAGTTCCCGCGATGATCTGGAGCGCGTCGGCCAGCGGCCGGCCCTCGCCGAGCAGCCGCGCCGCCGTGGCATCGGCCAGATACTCGCGCTGGCGAGATACGCCCAGCTGCAAGAGCATCGCTCCCAGCGGGGCGAGAATCATCGCCGCCAACGCTCCGAGCAGACCGAGCGGATTGTCCTCGTCCTCGGCGCCGAACAAGAACGAGAACTGCAGCACGTTCGCGATCGCCGAGATCACGCCGGCGATCATCGCCGCCAGCGAAGAGACGAGGATGTCGCGGTTCTTGATGTGCGCGATCTCGTGCGCAAGCACGCCGCGCACGTGCTCTGGCTCGAGGCCGGCCAGCAGCCCTTCGGTCACCGCAATCGCCGAATGCTGCGGATTGCGGCCGGTCGCGAACGCGTTGGGCTGCTCGCCCGGCATCACGTAGAGGCGCGGCATGGAAATCGCGGCGCGCGTAGCCAGATCCCTCACGATGCGATGAAGCTCGGGTATCTCTTGCTCGCCCAGCGGTTGGGCGTGCGCGACCCGCAGTGCAATCCGGTCGGAGTAGAAGTAACCCACCAGGTTGAAGATCACCGCGAGCCCCGCAAACAGCCACAAGAAGCCGCCGCCGAGCATCGCGCCAAACACGATCATCAACGCGGTCAGCCCGGCGATCAGCACCCAGGTGCGAACGCGAGTCATCAGCTGTGTAGTGGCAGTCCTCATCGGTCTCGAAATCCTTCTGTCAGCGTTGGTCCAAAGATTTGGACAGAGCATGGCTCCTGGAGGCTGCTCTGCCCATGGGTGCTGGTGTGTATCTGTGGCCCCTCTGTGGCCTCCGCGGCCTCTGATCTGTGGTCCCCGAGGCGATTGGAGCGCGTCCGCGGGTGGGCGGCGCTGCCCCGGATCCCGCCACCAGCGTGGAAGAATCAGTGGGTGTGCAACGAGAACTTCGCAGCGTGACCGAGGTGCAGCGATCGGGCTAGACGCACTCGTATCCGACCAGATCCTGGAACGAGACTCAGACCTGAGTCTGTTGCGGGCCTATGAGCCGGTCATCCGCTACACGAAGGGGGAGCTGTTCTTCCCGACGGCGGTCGGCGGATATGTGGCGCAGGCCAGCCTCTGGGCAGCGGGTCCCAGAGGCGCGTTGACGCAGCTCGTGCCGGCCGGCGAGCTCACCTTGGAGCGCCTCTCGCTGGAAGGGGCCCGTCACCGAGACCGGCGGCTTTTCCTGCGTTTCGTCGAGGAGCCCCTGGGTCACGCCGAGTACGTGCGCTGGCGGCTGATCCCCCGTGAGCGTCTCAGCCACGCCGGCCGGTTTACGACTGCCGGAGTGTTCGGGCGGTTGATCGACGCAGGCCTGCGGGCGTCCCTGCTGCTGCGCGGCAAGGTGCCGGCGGGAGTGGCAGCGGCGGCCGAGACGACGTATCGCGAGCAACTCGAGTCAGACCGCTTCACGTATTACGGCAGGGTGGTGCGTGATGGTGGCTATGTCTGCCTGCAGTACTGGTTCTTCTACGCGATGAACGATTGGCGCTCGACGTTTGGCGGGATCAACGACCACGAGGGCGATTGGGAGATGGTCACGGTCTACCTCGCCGAGCGCCCGGACGGCCCTCCACGACCGGTCTGGGCGGCCTACTCCTCACACGACTATCACGGCGACGATCTGCGGCGGCGCTGGGACGACCCCGATCTGCACCGCGAGGGTGACAGCGTGATCGCGTTCGCCGGAGCGGGATCTCACTCGGGCGCGTTCATCCCGGGGGACTACGTGGTGCTGGTCGATCCTCCCCGAATCGAGCCGTTCTTTCGCTTTTTGCGCAAGCTGCAGCGACTGCTGGCGCCGTGGCGCCACTACACCGGCAGGCCCCTGGGTCTGGGGCTACCGTTCGTCGATTACGCCAGGGGAGACGGCGTCGCGATCGGTCCCGGGCACGACATGCAGTGGAGTCCGGTCCTGATCGATGACGAGACCCCCTGGGTGCGCGATTACCGCGGCCTCTGGGGCCTTGACACGCGTGACCGCTTCGGCGGTGAACGGGCTCCTTCGGGTCCGCGTTACGAGCGGGACGGCTCAGTCCGCGCCTCCTGGGCAAACCCGCTCGGGTGGGCCGGTCTGCTGAAGGTCGCGCCCGACGATGACGACATCGCGCAACCGCTGGCAGAGCGCATTTCAGACTTGGAGCGAGAGATCCGCGAGCTCGACGCCAAGATCGACGACGAGCGCACCGAGCTGCGCGGTCTGCGAACCCAGGCCCGCTCGCTGCGGACACATGACTACGCCCGGGCGCTGGCCGAGAAACGCCAAGCCGAGCTCGCCGAGCGCGAAGCGGCGCTCAATGCGATGATCGCCGCCCGGACCAGCCTGGATGGGGAGCGCCGGGCTCACGTCGCGACGCTCGGCGAGGGTCTGCCGCCGGAGGCACCACAGGCGCATATCCGCCGAGCCCATCATCCGTATCTGGACGAGCAGGAGCGCCGCACTCGGTTTTTGAAGCTATGGGCCGCGGTCAGCACGCCGTTGCTGTTGAGCTCGGTCATCCTCGTCCTCCTCGTCTCCCCGCGCGCCTGGATCATCGACATCGTGAGCCTGGCATGCATCTTCCTCGGCGCCGAGGCGATCGCCCGCAGACGGTTTCTGTCCTTCGTGGCCAGCCTGGTCTTGCTGGTGGCGGTGGTAGCGCTCGGGGTGGGTCTGCTCCTGCTGTTTTTCAAACACTGGCGGATCGCGCTCTCGTTGGTCATCGGCGTCGCCGCGTTTGCGCTTCTGATCGCCAATCTCCGAGCTATACGCCGCGGCTGAGGGGAGCGGTCAGCTCAGCGGCTTCAGTCGTGTCCGCTCGACGTGGGCGAGCTTTGCTCTAAGCCGTCTGTATTCGCGCTCCTGTGCCGGCGTGCGCCGGTGGTGCTTGTAGGCGAGGTTTACGCGCTCGAGCGGGTCAGTCTTGAGGTCGTACATCTCCCACTGGTCGGGGACGTTGCCGTCGGCGTCGTAGTAGCGGGCAAGCTTGTAGCGGCGTTCGCGGATGCTCACCACGTGGTTTGGCGGCGCGGGATACGGGCCCTGGGCCTGTCCGGATTGCCAGTCGTCGAAGGTGAACACCGTGTAGTCCTGCGATGGCCTGGATGGGCGCCCCGGGATCTGGGCGGAATAGTCGATGCCTTGCCAGCGGGCGCGGGCGCTGGCCGGTGCGCCAACCAGGCTCGCCAGCGTCGGCAGGAAGTCGACGTGTGAGACCAGCGAGTGGTTCTCCTGCGGCCGCTTGAACAGCCGCGGGTTGGAATAGACGAGCGGCACGCGGAGTGTCTCTTCATAGAAGTTGAAGTTCTTCTGGCGCATCCCGCCGTGGCAGGTGCCCATCTCGCCGTGATCTGAGGTGGCGATAGGCGCTGGCGGTCGCGGTGCTGATGGCGATGATCGTCGCGATCACGCTCGTGCCTGCCGCGCTCGCGGTCGGAGGCAGGGTGCTCTTCTGGCCTGGGGCGCTCGGATTCGACAGCGAGTTCGGGGCCTCTGAGCCGCCGGCGGACAGCCGGCGGCGGCGTGACCGCCTGGCCGGAGCGCGGTTCGCCGGCCGCCATCCCGTGATCGCGGTGGTGTTGTCGCTGGCGGTCGTGTTCGCCGCGGGATCGGGCCTGCGGCGAATGGCGGTCTCGAACGAGATGATCCTGGGGCTCCCGACGAAGTCGGAGGTTCACCGCGCCTACGACGTGGCCCGAGAGGGATTCACGCCAGGAGTTCTCGCGCCAGTGGTGGTCGTCGTCACCGGCCAGGGCGTCGGCAGCCAAGTGGCGAACCTGGCGCGGCTACAGGGCGAGTTGGCGCGCATGCCCGAGGTGACGCTGGTGCTGGGGCCGCGCCAGTCGTCGGCGCGGCTGGGACTGCGGGCCTCGGTCTGGCGCACACGGGACGCCGCTCGCTATGTCCTGTTCCTGCGCAGAGATCCGCTCGGCTCCCGGGCGATCTCAGCCGTTCGCGGGCTCCAGCATTCGTTACCGCGGCTGCTCACAGGCGCGGGCTTGACAGATGCCCAGGGGCTGGTCGCTGGCGACACCGCCCTGTCGGGCGACATCGTCGATGCCACGCTCAGCAGTCTGGCGCGCATCATTCCGACGATGCTCGTCGCCATCTTCATCGTGATCGCGATCTTCCTGCGAGCGCTGGTGGCGCCGGTCTACCTCGTCCTTACCAGCGTGCTGGCTGCCGGTGCGGCGCTCGGCCTCACCACCTATGTCATGCAGGACCTCTTCGGCTACGGCCAGACGACGTACTACGTCGTGTTGATCGTCGCGGTCATGCTGATCGCGCTGGGTTCGGACTACAACGTGTTCCTCGTGGGACGGATCTGGCAGGAGTCACGCCACGGCAGCCTCAGTGACACGGTGGCATCCGCGGGCACTCGCGCCTCGGGATCGATCGCCACCGCCGCACTGGTGCTCGCGCTCTCCTTCGCGCTGCTGGCGATCGTCCCGGTGCGTGCCTTCTTCGAGATCGCATTCGCGATGGGGGCCGGACTGCTGATCGACGCGTTCGTCGTCCGGGCGATGCTGGTTCCGGCGCTGATCGTGCTGGTGGGCCCCCGAAGTGCCTGGCCCGGCAGCGCGCTGCGCCGGGTGCCGGCAATTCACCCGGCCGACCCGGGGTCGGGCCTTACCAGGACCGCTGCCGCCAGCCCCGAGTGCGCGCGATCTGCAAAAGCTCCCTAGAGGCTTGATGTGGGTTCATCGTCCGTCGTAGGCGGCGAGTGCTCGGGGTGGGCGGTGGAGGAGCGTGTTGATGAGCATGGCGAGGGTGAGCGCGAGGAGTCGTTGGACGACGCGTTGGGCGAGCCCGGGCAGCGTCTTGGCGAGGTGGTCTTGCAGTCGCATCTGGCGTTTGAGGGTCGAGAACACGGACTCGATCACGAGCCGGATCCGGGCTTTGGCGATCTCGCTGGGAGGTCGGTGCCCGGGCTTGTGCTTGTCGGGGACGATCAGCTGCACTCCGACGAGCTGGAGGCTGTCGTGATGCTCTTTGCCGCGGTGGCCGGCATCGGCGAACAGGACCGTGCCGGGGTGAGCGCTGGCGAGCTGAAAGACGCCCTCGCGCTCGTTCTCGTTGGCGGGCCGCAGGTCATAGCCGACCGGTGTGCCCGCGCTGTCGGTGATCAACAAAAGCCGCATTCCCCAGTACCACTGGCTCTTAGACGCGCAGTAGCCGTAGGCAGCGTGTCCGGCGAACTCGCTGCGCGACGCGCACCCGGCGTAGTTTGCGCACCCCAGCAGGGTGCCGTCGACCAGCCGCACGCTGCCGCTCGCGACCAGCTCCGCGACACCCAGCTGCACGGTCGTGATCCACGGCGTGAGGCGCCTGAGCCGCCTGTTGTACTGCGACTGGTCGGGCAGATGCGGGAAGAACCCGGGCAAAAGCCGTCCGACCGTCCCCAAAAACTGGCGATCCGATACCAGGCCTGTGACCGCCTGCGCGACCGCCAGCGCGATCAGCTCCTGGTCGGTCACCGCGCCGACCGGCCCAGGACGAGGGATCGACAACGAACACGCGAATACGTACGCTGCAATCACAAGGGTCTCCAGCGAAGCGTCCATCTCGTGCTGCAATCACGAGTTGACAAGGCTGGAGGCCCTTTCTTATGTCCACTCCCGACTCTCCCCAGTCAGGACAACCCACATCAAGCCTCTAGGGGCAGCGGCCTCTGCGCAGCCGCGAGTCGTGGAGTGTCACGACGCTCAGGACCTAGCCGACACGGCGTTGTCAGTGTGTCAATTACAGGCGTTGGGGATTTTCGGCGCTATGCGCCCAAGATCGCCCAAGCTCGATTCGCGCCGCACGTTTGATCGCGGCCGGCGCAGCGCGAGCCTTGGCAGATCAGCCGTGGAGTGGGATCATCTTCCCATGAGCCCCGCTGGGTCAGGCAGAGCCCGGTTTCGTGGCCGACAGGGATGCGTCGACCGAGGGGATCTGTCGCCGTCTCATCGCGATCCATCGAGATGGCCTGAGCCCACGATCACGATGCAGGGCGTGCAGTCTCTCCTCGACCGCACCCAGCGCCTCGTTGACTCTCGACCGTCCGGCGATCAGCGGGTCGCCTGGTGTGTCGAGGCGGCGCTGATCGGCGACCTGGCCGCCACCGGGGCGGCTGCCGCGATCGCCGCACGCTCCACACCCACGGTGCACTAGGTTGGGAGTAAGGCCATTCCACCCTTCACCGGATGACAACCCCTCCCGGGGGTAGCGCGCCCTCTCCTGCCCATTCTGCCCGAGGTTGACGGCGCCCGAGCAGAGTTCGCGCGAACCGATGGAGGGCTCTCGCGCGTGAGCTGACATCGCAGCGGTAGGACCGCTCGGTAGTCAGCTCCGGGGGGCCACGTCCGCACGGTGACGTCCGAGCTCCAACCGCCGTGCGTCTCAGACGCTTACGCGACGGGGTTAATGATGCGCACACGGAGCCAGAGACGAGCACCGATCAAGGCTTCTTGCGAAGTGGGGGCCCACGCCAGGCCAGGCCAGTCCGCCGCTGCGGCGGGCTGGCCGCCGGCCGACGCTCGGTTGCCGGTGCCCGCCGGGCTTAGCAGTTCGCGCTTTGAGGAGGGGGACATGTCGTGTTCTGCCGACCACTGCCACAGCCCTCGGTCGAGCGTCCGCGGTGTTCCACCGGCACAGGGCCTTGAACTCAGTCAGCGTGTAATAGCCGCGCTCGCGGCCGGCCTGCCCGATGGCCAGCGCCTCGGCATCGTCGCCGCTCGGGTACCGGGCGGCGTAAGCAGCGACGTCCTGGAGGTCGAACTGGAGATGAAAGCGGGTCACGCCGTAGGGGTGCCGACTGCGCCCATTGTCGCGAGCGGTTGTCCTGTCGACCCGCACGGCTTGCACGATTGAGCAAGGACGATCAGGCGACTCAGGGCGCCACCCGCAAGACTGGGTGACGTGTTAGATGCCGATCGACTGCGCGGAATACTCGACCTGGTTCAGGACAGCCTCGATGAGCCGGGCACGACAGGCGATGATCTAGCGGGCCGCGCGTTCCTGTCGCGGTTTCACTTCGATCGCCTGGTCCACGCCGCGCTCGGCGAACCGCCAGGGGCGTTCCGGCGCCGCCTGCTGCTCGAGCGTGCCGCGCACCGTCTGAGCACCGGCGATGATGCCGTCATCGACGTCGCGTTTGACGCCGGCTATGGCGCGCCTGAGGCGTTCTCGCGTGCGTTTGTGCGCGCCTTCGGTGTCTCACCGTCGGAGTTTCGCCGGACCCGCAGGGTCGATCACGAGCTTCCCGCGCGAAGCGGAATTCACTTTCACCCTCCGGGTGGCCTACGGCTGCCCGCAACCGAGAGGAGCAGCCCCATGGATGTGGTCATCGGAATGCTCGACCACCACCTGTCGTTGGTCGCAGAGATCATCGAGCGTCTCGAGCGCGTTGATGAAGGCGCCCTTGACCGGCCAATCGAACTGTCGGTCACCGGCATCGACCGAGATCCGACGCTACGCAGCGTCTGCAACCGGCTCGTCGGGCAGCTCGAGATGTGGCTGGGCGCGCTGGATGGCGCAACGCGCGTGCCCGTCGCGCATGAGGTCTCCCCAGCCGCGCTGCGCGAGCGCCTCGATGCCGCCGGCCCGCGATTCCGAGAGCTGGTTGTCGATGCGCTCAGCGAGGGCCGTGCCGGTGAGACGTTCCTCGACGCGACCTGCGATCCACCCCAGGTCTTCTCGTATGGCGGCATGCTCGCCCACGTGCTGACCTACTCGGCGGTTCGGCGGACACTGGCCATCGGTGCACTGGAGAGCTGCGGGATCGACGACCTCGGCGCCGGGGACCCCATGGCGTTCGTCGGTGGCACCGGCGACGACGCCTCGACGATCAAGCGCCGCTGGGGCTGAAAGGGCGCCATGCATCCACTCCTGTACCAAGAGCTGATCCGCGCGCGCACCGGCGATCTCCAAAGCGCGGCTTCGCGAGCGCACACAGCACGTGGCCGCAATGCGGACGCGCGTGTAACTAATAAGAGCGTCTGGCACCCGCTGTGGCAGGTAATGACATCTGTCCTCGCCCATGGTGTCCTGGGCTGGCATAGGCCGGTCAATCCAAGGATGCCAAAGGCCGAGTAGCCGGTTTAGTATATTCGGGCCGGGATATGTTGTCGCAGGACACTGATCCGCTCACGTCCGTCCCGTCGCCGGGACCTGCACCGCTCACGCAGCCGCGCCCCAGGCGGCCGCGCCGCCGACGCTCGAACCTGCTCGCGCTCGCGGCGCTGGCCTGCCTGTCCGAGCGCCCGATGCATCCCTACGAGATGGCCAGCACGATGCGCGTCCGGGGAAAGCACGACAGCATCAAGCTCAACTACGGCTCGCTCTATGGGGTGGTCGAGGGCCTGGAACGCGACGGGTTGATCGCGCGCGTGCGCTCGGTGCGTGACGGGCGGCGTCCCGAGCGCACGATCTACCGGATCACCGACACGGGCCGGATCGAGCTGACCGACTGGGAGAGCGACCTCTTGAGCGTGCCGTTGAAGGAGTACACGCGATTTGAGGCGGCGCTGTCGCTGCTGCCGACACTGGCGCCCGAGGAGGCGGTGGCGCTGCTCGAGGAGCGCTGTGGCCAGATCGAGGCGCAGTTGGCCGCTGACCGGGGCGTGCTGGGGGTGTGCGCCGAGCGGGGGCTGCCGCGGCTGATGGTCGTTGAGCTGGAGTACCGCGTGAGCATGCGCGAGGCAGAGCTCGAGTGGACACGTGCGCTCGCCCGCGAGATCGCGGCAGGAAAGCTCGACGGCGTCGACTGGTGGCGCAGGATGTACGACGAGCTGGCGCGCGCCACTGCCGAGGGACGCGAGCCGGTGCTCGAAGCGCCGGACGGGTATCGCTCCTCGAGCCGGCTCCCGGCGCCGCAGTACGATGGCGACCGGCCGACCCGGGAACGGAAGCGATGAGTGCTCCGGCGATCGAGGCCGAGGGCCTCGTCAAGACCTATCCCGGCGGTGTCCTGGCCTTGAACGGGCTGGGTTTCTCGGTTGCCGAGGGCACCATTTTCAGTCTGCTGGGGCCCAATGGCGCGGGCAAGTCGACGACCGTGAAGATCCTCACCACCCTGTCGCGCCCCAACGCCGGTAGCGCGCGCGTGGTAGGCCACGATGTGCTGGCCGCGCCGGGCCGGGTGCGTCTGGCGATCGGCGTGGTCGCCCAGCGCTCGGGGATAGACCCCGAGGCCACGGCTCGCGAGAACCTCACCCTGCAGGGCCGTCTCTACGGCCTGCGCGGGCGGGAGCTGCGGGCGCGTGTGGCGCAACTGCTGCAGCGCTTTGATCTTGCCGACGCCGCCGACCGCGTGGCGCGCACCTACTCGGGCGGGATGCAGCGAAAGCTCGACATCGCCACCGGGCTGGTGCACCGCCCGCAGGTCCTGTTCATGGACGAGCCGACGACCGGGCTTGACCCGGAGGCGCGCACGGACATGTGGCACCAGGTTGCCGGACTCGCCGACGAGGGGTTGACGATCCTGCTCACCACGCACTACCTGGAGGAGGCGGATCGCCTCGCGGCCCGTCTGGCGATCGTGGATCGCGGCAAGATCGTCGTGGAGGGGACGCCGGAGGGGCTGAAAGGCGAACTGCGCGGCGACGCGATCCAGCTCGAGCTCTCAGAGGCGCAGCCCAACGGCGACGCTGCCGCCGCGCTGCAGCGCCTCGACGGGCTGCGCGAAGTGGCGCTCGACGGCCGCGCCCTGCGCGCCCGCGCCGACAGCGGCGCCACCGCAGTCCCGGGAGCGCTGGCTGCGCTCGACGCGGCCGGGATCGGCGTTGCCTCGGTCACGGTCGCCCGGCCCTCGCTCGACGACGTATACCTGCGTCATACCGGGCGGGCCTTTGCAGACGCCGACGCCGACGACGGAAAAGAGCCCCGATGACAGCAGTCAGCCACGATCCTCTTCACTCCTCTCGGCCCGCGATCGCCACCGCGATCGCCCACTCCTGGTTCTTCGCCCAGCGCGAGCTGCGCAACCTCGCCCGCCAACCGTGGTGGATCGCGGTCTCGCTCGCGCAGCCGATCATCTACCTGCTGCTGTTCGCGGCGCTGTTCAAGAAGATCGTCGAGATCCCCGGTTTCGGGGCCCGGTCATATCTGGACTTCTTCACCCCGGGCGTGGTGATCATGACCGCCCTGTTCTCGGGTGGCTGGGGCGGGATGAACGTCATCAACGACCTGGACCGCGGGGTGATGGATCGTTTCCTGGTCTCGCCGGCGCGTCGCGGCGCGATCATCGCCGGTCGGCTGGCCCAGCAGACGATCGTCAGCATCATCCAGTCGCTGATCATCATCGGGCTCGCGCTCGCGCTCGGCGCGACATTCCCCAACGGGGTGCTCGGCGTCGTGGTGCTGATCGCCATGGCCATCCTGCTCGGAACGGGATTCGGAGCGCTGTCAATCGCGCTGGGATTGCTGCTGCGGCGGGAGGAGTCGGTGATCGCCGCCGTGCAGTTCGTGCTGCTGCCGCTGACCTTCCTCTCGTCGGTATTCATGGCCAAGACCCTGGCGCCCGGCTGGATTCAGGACATCTCGCGCTACAACCCCGTCAACTGGGCCGCGGAATCGGGGCGCGACGTGCTCGGGTCACAGGTCGATTGGAGCCTCGTCGGTTCGCGCGCCGGCTACATGCTCGCGTTCACACTGGTGTGCGCGTTTCTAGCCACCCGGGCGTTCCGCGCCTACCAGCGCTCGGTCTGACCCAGGGCTCGATCTGATCCAGCGCTCGGTCTGACCCGACCCGCTCGGTCTGAGCCGCCAGCCACCGGGGCCCCCCGACCCAGCCGGCTCAGCCGCCGTCGACGCGGCGGCTGGCGCCGGGCAGCGACAGCCAGACGTCGGCGCCGCCGCTCTCACGGTTGGCCGAGTAGGCGTGCCCACCGTGGGCTTCGGCGATCACCTGCACGATTGACAGGCCCAGGCCGGCGCCGCCCCGCGACCGCGCAGGGTCGGCGCGGGAGAAGCGCTCGAACGCGTGGGGGAGAAAGCGCGGTTCGAAGCCGCTGCCTTCATCGAGCACGTGCAGCTCGACGTTGCCGTGGCGCTCGACGGCTCGGAGTGTGACCGCGCCGTCTCCGTGCCGCTGCGCGTTAGCGACCATGTTCGTCAGCGCCTGCTCGATCCGGGCCTGGTCGGCCTCTACGGCGAGCCCGTCAGTGCTCTCGAGTCTCACGGGCCGCCCGTCCAGGCTGGCGCTGGCCTCGAAGCGGGTGGCCACCGCGTCGAGCATGTGCCGTACTTCGACGTGGCGTTTTTCGAGTGGCAGTCGCCCCTGTTCAGCGCGCGCGATGATCAGCAGGTCCTGGGCCAGCTTGGCCAGCCGGTCGACTTCCTCGGCGGCTGAGCGCAGCCGCGTCTGTAGCTGCTCGCGGGAGCTGTCTGACGTGAGCGCCAGCTCGAGCTCGAGTTTGAGAATCGACAGGGGCGTGCGGAGCTCGTGGCCGGCATCGGCGACGAACGCTCGCTCACGGTCAAAGGCGTCCTGGAGTCGGGTGAGCATCGCGTTGAGCGTGTCGCCCAGGCGGTGCAGCTCGTCGTGCGCCTCGGGGACCGGGAGCCGCTCGCTGTGCGGGGCGCCTGAGATGTGAGCGGCTTGTGCGCGCATCTTCTCCACCGGCGCGAGCGCCCGCGCGGCGAGGACGTACCCGGCGAGGCAGGTGAGGACGAGCATCGTCGGGCCGCCGATGAACAGCAGCTCACTCAGCGTGGTCAGGGCCCGGTTGCGCTCAGACAGCGAGGACCCGACGATCAGCACTGCCGGTGGCTGAGTGGCGACCGGACTGGCCAGCAGCCGAGCGTTGTCGCGCTGGGAGATCAGGAGCGGGCTCACGCTCGCGCGCGAGAGCTCCTTGCGCCCCAGCAGAGGAGTGGTGTGGCCGGGTGTCGCGTCGAGCACACGCCCGTTCCGGGGGTCGACGATCTGCCCGAATGCACCGCCCCCGCTCTCGGGCAGCTCGGGAAGCTGGTGCCGGCCGCGGACCAGGGGCGCCAGGTCGGCGGCGTGCGTGCGCAGCGAGCGGTTGATCCCCTGATCCAGGCTGGCCGAGAACAGCGTCTGCAACAGAAGCGCCAGGCCGCCGAACAGCACGACCATGACCCCGGCGAAGCTCAGCGTCAGCCGCACCCGGAAGGGAATCGCACGGAGCGACCATTTCCTTCGCGGCGGAGCCTGCTCGAGGGCGTGGTCGCTGGTGTTCGTCTGTTGGGGATCGGTAACGCTGGGCGTCGTGCGGGTCATGTCCGCGGTGGGCGTCCTGCGGGTCATGTCCGCAGCCTGTAGCCGGCGCCGCGGACGGTCTCGATCGCCTGGCGGTCGAGCTTCTCGCGCAGATAGCCGACGTAGACTTCGATCACGTTGGACCGATTCTCGTAGCTCTCGTCCCACACGTGCTCGAGCAGCTCGAACCTGCTCAGGACCTCGCCCGGATGGCGCATGAATATCTCGAGCATCGCGAACTCGCGCGCGGTCAGCGACAGCTCACTGGCCCCGCGCCAGACCCGTCGCGCCGCCGGGTCCAGGCGCAGATCGCCGACCGTGAGCAGGGTCGGACGGGGCGGCGCCCCGCGGCGCACCAGCGCTCGCATCCGCGCCAGCAGCTCGTTGAACGAGAACGGCTTGACCAGGTAGTCGTCGGCGCCGCTGTCCAGGCCCTCAATGCGGTCCTGGACATCGTCGAGCGCGGTGAGCATCAGGGTCGGGGACCACACGTCGCTGGCCCGCAGGCGGCGGCAGACCTCAAACCCGTCTTGACCGGGCAGCATCACGTCGAGCAGGATCAGGTCGTAGTCGGTGGCCTCGGCGCGCACGATCGCCTCCTCGCCGGTGCTGGCTACGTCGACGCCCATGCCTCGGCGGCGCAGCTCCTGGCGCAGCAATGTGGCGAGCTTCGCCTCGTCCTCTACAACGAGAACACGCACCTCATCAGCTTTGCACGAGTGCCCGCAGCGACTGCTTGAGCGAGCGGGTCGTGGCCAGGACCGCGGACGGCTCATAACCGCAGTGGGCCATGCAGTTCTCACAGCGCGGGTCGCGCCCGCGGCCGTAGGCGTCCCAATCGGTTGTCTGCACCAGCTCCTCGTAGGTGCTCGCATAGCCGTCGGCCATCAGATAGCACGGGCGCTGCCACCCGAATACGGAATAGCTGGGGATGCCCCAGGCGGTGCAGCCAAAGTCGACCTTGCCCTCGAGGAAGTCGAGGAACAGCGGCGAGTGGTTGAGCCGCCAGTGGTTGCGCCGCCCGTCTGCGAACGCGGCCCGGAACAGCTCGCGAGTCTGCCGCACGCCGAGGAAGTGCTCCTGGTCGGGCGCCTTCTCGTACGCGTAAGCGGGCGAGATCATCATCTGGTCGACACCGAGCTCGTCGTTGAGGAAGTCAAGCACGCGCCGCACCGCATCAGGCGTGTCGTGGGTGAAGAACGTCGTGTTGGTGGTCACCCGAAAGCCTCGCTCCTTGGCGGCGCGGACCGCCGCCACCGCCTTGTCGAACACGCCCTCCCGGCACACCGACGCATCGTGTCGCTCCTTGAGACCATCGATGTGCACGGCCCAGGCAAAGTACGGAGACGGTTGGAAGCGATCCAGCTTGCGCTCCATCAGGATCGCGTTCGTGCACAGGTAGACGTACCGTTTGCGCGCGATCAGCCGGCGTACGATCTCGTCGATTTCGGGGTGGATCAGCGGCTCGCCGCCGGCGATCGAAACCATCGGCGCGCCACACTCCTCGATCGCTCCGACCGCCTGCTCGACGGACATCCGCCGCCGCAGCACATGCTCGGGGTGCTGGATCTTGCCGCAGCCGGCGCACTCCAGGTTGCACTGAAACAGCGGCTCGAGCTCGACGAGCAGCGGGAACTTCTCCCGGCGGCGCAGCTTCTGCTGGGCCAGGTAGGCCGCTATCCGCGCGGACTGTCTCAATCCCACCGGCATCAGGTCAGCTCGGGGATCGAATCTCGGGAGGAAGCTTGAAGTGGACGTCCTCGCGGGCCACCGCTCGTTCTGCGACCGTGGCCCCGCCGAGGCCGTCGAGCGCGCGCACCACGCCCTCGACCAACGCCTCCGGCGCGGACGCGCCAGCGGTCAGGCCAACGCGCTCACAGCCGATCAGCAGCTCGGGAGCGATGTCGGCGGCGTCCTCCACCAGCGCCGCGTGGCGCCCCGCACGCCGGGCCACCTCGACCAGCCGGCGCGAATTGGATGAGTTGCCCGACCCCACGACCAGCACCAGGTCGCAGTCGTGGGCCAGCTCGCGCACGGCGTCCTGCCGGTTCTGGGTGGCGTAGCAGATGTCACTCGAAGATGGACCGACCAGAGCCGGGAAGCGCTCGCGCAGCGCATCTACGACCGCCGCGGTCTCGTCGATCGCCAGCGTTGTCTGCGTCAGGTAGGCGACCCTGTCCGGAGCATCGACCCGCACCCGGTCTACCTCGTCGACACCGGCGATCACCTGCGTGCGCTGCGGTGCCTCACCGAGCGTGCCCTGCACCTCCTCGTGACCCTGATGACCCACGAGCACGATGTCGAATCCCGCCTGGGCGAAACGCCGCGCCTCGGCGTGCACCTTGGCGACCAGCGGGCAGGTGGCGTCGATCACCTGCAGGCGGCGCTGCGCGGCGGCAGCCCGCACCGCCGGCGAGACACCGTGCGCGGAGAAGATCACCGTCGCCCCGGGCGGGACCTCGTCGACCTCGTCGACGAAGATCGCGCCGCGCCGCTCCAGATCGGCCACCACCTGTGCGTTGTGGACGATCTGCTTGCGCACGTAGATCGGCGCGCCGCGGTCCTCGAGCGCGCGTTCGACGATCTCCACGGCACGCACCACGCCGGCGCACGATGCGCGGGGGGAGGCCAGGATCACCTCGCGGGGCCCGAGCGCCCGAGCCCAGTTCTCCACCAGCGCGCACGCCCGACGCAGCGTGCGGTAGGCCACCGCCGCGCCGGTCACGGTACGGAGCGGGCGGTGAAGCTCATGCCGGGGTGTGTCGAGCACCACCCGCAGCGTGACCAGCGGATGCGCATGGGTCGCAGAAGCCAACCACGCCGACTCCATGTCGACCGCCAGCGCGCCGGTGCGCTGCAGCGCGCGGCGACGCTCGCGGACCACCAGCCGCTGGCTGGAGGCGATCGGACCGACCCGCACCCGCAGACCCCCGCGGCGCAAGACGCCCGCAAGGATCGTCGGGTCCGGACAGCGGGTCGTGCCGGTGGGTCCGCGCAGCTCGCTTGCGAGCACCACGTCGCCCGGCTCGAGCTCGGGGTCCAGTGCGCCGCAGAAGCCGGCGATCAGCACCGCGCCGCGCTGCGCCACGTGCGCGCCCCGCGCGGCCCGACGCGGTCCCATCCCGATTTGATGCACGCGCGCCCAGCCGGCGCCGGCGCGCACCGCGCGCGCCTCGACCGACAGCGGAGCGACAACCGTGAGCTCGCTCAGACCGCCACCGCCATTCTGGGCTCGGTCTCCACAGCGGGCGTCGCCATTGCCTCGCGCGCGGCCGCCTGGCCGCTGCGCACCGCGCCCTCCATCGTCGCCGGCCAGCCGGTGTCAGTCCAGGCGCCGGCGAGCAGCAGGCCGGGAATCCCCGTGCGCGGCCCGGGGCGCAGCGCGCGCACTCCGGGCGCCGCGCGGAACGTCGCGGCGTGCTCACGGGTGACAAAGAACGTCTCCACGCGGGCCTGGCGAGCTGCGGGCAAAAGCTCGGCCAACGCCGGCAAGAAGCGGGCGCGGAGTTCATCGACGGTCATCTCCAGCTCCTCGTCGGCGGCCGACAGCGAGACCGCGAGGTACTGCGCTCCCTCCAGCCCCTCCAGCCCCGCGCACCGGGTGCGGTCAAAGACCCATTGGACCGGGGTCCCGACGGCTGCGGCAAACGGCAGGTCCAGCACCTGACGGTCGTAGACGATGTGCAAATTGACGATCGGCGAGGTGCCCAGCCGGGACAGCCGCTCGGGGTGCAGTCCCGCAGCCGCGGGCAGCAGACGCGCCGCGCGGTCGTGGGGGATCGGCCAGGATCACGGCATCGGCGAACAGCGTCGGCGCGCCGTTGATCTCGACCCGCAGGTCGTCGCGCTCGGGCACGATCGCGGCCGCGCCGCGGCGCACGCGGACATCTACGCCAGCCTGCACGAGCGCCCGTCGCGCCGCCACATCGTGAATATCTGAAAGCGGCACACGCGCATAGCCCACGTCCCCCGCTGCGGCTTCGCGCAGCAGCCCCTCCTGGAACACGTACGCAGCCTGCGCGAGCGACGCGTCCTCGACCGTCAGGTTGAGCGTCGGCCGCGCGATCAGCTCCCAGATCGCCTGCACCGCGTGGCTGCCCTGGCCGTGCTCGGAAAGCCAATCGCCAAACGAGCGCGCGTCGGCGGCAGGGTCGTCGGGGTCGACGCGGCGCAGAGCCTGGATCGCGCGCGCCACCGAGGCGCGCTGGCCCACGCTCAGTAGCCGGTAGCGGGCCAGCGCACCCGCGAGGTGCAACGGCGCCGGCAGCTTTGCCGATCGGCGCAGCCAAGCGGTGCGGGCGGTGGGCGCGAGCACAGTGATCGACAGCGTTGGTTGCAGCGTCACGAGGTCTGCGGCTCCGATTCGGTCAAGGAGCTCTCGATACGCGGTGCAGCAGCGCAAGAACACGTGCTGGCCGTTGTCGGCACGGATCCCGTCGCGGACGAACGAGTAAGCGGCGCCGCCCAGGCGGCCGCGCGACTCGAGCAGGGTGACCTCGGCGCCGTCGCGGGCGCAGTCCAGCGCCGCGGCGATGCCGGCTAGCCCTCCGCCCACGACCACCACTCGCGTCATGCCCACTCTCCGCCCACGACCGCGACTCGCATCACGCGCACGCCTTCGCCCAGGATCGCGACTCGCATCACGCCCACGCCTTCGCCAGGCTGCGCGCTGCGAGCAGCGCCTTTTCAGATCCCGACAGCGAGATCCGCCGCTGCAGGATCTCCTCCGGCTGGCGCGCGATCCGCTCGAGGATGCGTCGGTATATGCCGGTCATGGCCAGCACGCACGCGGCACTGCGGGCGTCGAGCACGTCGATCAGGCCAAGCCCCCGGTCAAACCAGTTGCGTGCCCGCTGCGCCTCGAAGCGGATCAGCTCGGCGCTCATCTCCGGCGGCGCCGAGCACCCGAAGCTCCGCAGGTCCTCGGCGGGGAGGTACACGCGTCCGTGGTCGTAGTCCTCGCGCACGTCGCGCAGGATGTTGGTGAGCTGCATCGCCACACCGAGGTCGTCGGCCAGCGTCGCGTGCCCGTTCGCCTCGCCCGCGGTGAAGATCGCCAGGCACAGGCGACCGATCGAGCCGGCCACGTCGCGGCAGTAGACGACGAGCTCGTCGAAGGTCTCATACCGGGTGCCGCGCACGTCCAGCTCGACGCCTTCGATCAGCAGGAACAACGCCTCGAGCGGCAGGTCAAACCGGGAACGAGCGTTGGCCAGCGCGACAGCCACCGGATCCACGCACCCCGCGCTCAGCGCGCGCAGCCCGCTCGGCGCGCTGTCGGCGATCTCAGCCAGACAGGCGCGCTCGGCGTCAAGCGCGGCGAGCTTGGCGGGCTGCTCGGCGTCGCCGTCGCCGATGTCGTCGACGCGGCGCGCGAACGCGTACACGGCGCTCATCGCCTCGCGCTTTTCGCGCGGAAGCAGCCGGATCCCGTAGTAGAAGTTCGCCGCCTCGCGCCGGGTGATGCCCTCGCAGGCGCGGTAGGCAAGCTCGACCTCGAGCGCAGGCATCCTCATCGGCCGAGCACCGCCCGCAGGTAGGCGACCGCGAACTGCCGCCGGTTTGCGCGTTGCGCTTTGTCTGTTTTGTGCGGGTTGAGCGCTTCGAGCGCGACTCTGCCGCCCGCCACAAAGCCCGCCACCGCCAGCCGGGCGCGGCCGCGTAGTAGATGGATGAGCGGTGCCCCTTCCTCGAGCAGCGCCCGGGCGTGGGCGGCGCCGTCGAACCCACTGATGTACACCCGCCCCCGCACGCGATCCTCCTCTACGTCCTGGAGGTGCTCGATCACCTGAAGGCCGGCGCAGATCTTGTCCGACAGCGCGATCCGGTCCGGGGTCGCCGCGCCCAGCACATGGAGGACCAGCTCACCCACCGGCGCCGCCGACAGCCGGCAATAGTCGAGCAGCTCGTCAAAGGACTCATAGCGGGTAACGACCTGATCGCGCCGGTTGGCCTCGATCAGCCGCAAGAACGGCTCCCGCGGAAGCGCGCAGTCGCGCACGGTGCGCGCGAGCGCACACATCACCGGATGCTGGGGCTCGTCGAGCTCGTGCTCGATGCGATCAAGCAGCGCCAGCCGGTCGCCGGCCACCTCGTCGCCGATCTCATCGACCAGGCGCGCAAAACCGTAGATCGCCAGCAGATGCCGGCGCGTGCGCGGACCCAGCAGCCACAGCGCAACCGGGAAGTTCTCGGTCTGCGCGTGGGCCATGACCGCTTCGCGCGTGGGCAGCGCGGTCGCCGCGTTGGGACGGACCGAAGTGCTCGTCAGGCTGCTCGTCGCGCGCACCTCCCCAGGGCCATGATCGGGAACACGAGCCGGTACAGGTGGTAGTTGATGTAGAAGTCAGACGGAAAGCCGGTGCCGGTGAACTGCGGCTCGTCCCAGCTGCCGTCGGGCCGCTGGGTCTCGACCAGCCAGCGCACGCCGCGGCGCACCGCCAGCGACTGCTCCCCGGCCGCGTCGAGCGCCAGCAGCGCCCACGCGGTCTGCGAGGCGGTGCTTTCGCCGCGACCCACCCACGCCGGGTCGTCATAGGAGCGGCAGTCCTCACCCCACCCGCCGTCGAGGTTCTGGCGATCCTCGAGCCAGCGAACCGCCCGGCGGATGTGCTCGTCGCCGGGCGCGATGCCGGCCGCGATCAGCGCTGGCACCGCGGCGCCGGTCCCGTAGTTGTGGTTGACCCCCCAGCGCCCGAACCACGAGCCGTCTTGCTCCTGGGCGGCGAGCAGATACTCGAGGCCGCGGCGGTTCGGGCGCTCCAGGGCGGCCAGCATCTCCATCGCGTGCGCGGTCACGTCAGCGCTCGAGGGGTCGATCACCTCCCCGAAGTCGCAAAACGGCAGGTCGCGAACAACGGCGCGGCTGTTGTCGGCGTCAAACGCGCCCCAGCCGCCGTCGGAGCTCTGCATCCCCTCCACCCAGCGCGCCCCGCGCTGCACGGCCCGCCGCACTCGCTCGGCTTCCGGGTGCTCCGCTCGGAGCAGCGCGAGCACGACCTCCGCGGTGTCGTCGATGTCCGGGTAATTGGCGTTGGCGAATTCGAATGCCCAGCCTCCGGGGTCAAGCCGGGGCCGTTTGACCGCCCAGTCACCGCGAGCGAGGATCTGCTGGTCAAGCAGCCAGTCCGCTCGCTCGAACGATTGCCGGATCATCGGCGGGCACACCGGCGTCGGTCAGCGCCACGAGGGCCAGCGCGGTGTCCCACACCGGCGACTGGCAGGCCTCCAGGCGCCGCACCCCCTCCGCTTCATGTGCCTGGGCGGCGCGAGGGTGATCCGGCTCCTCGATCGTGAACGACTCCAGGCCGTCGAGGCCGCGCCGCATCACCGGGTGGTCGAGCGGGAAGCCGCGCAGGTGCAACGCGATCAGCGAATAGACCCATGGCGGCTGTATCCCGCCCCACGAGCCATCCTCCTCCTGGCGGTCGACGATCCACCGCTCGGCCCGCGCCAGTGCCATCTCGCGTAGCCGCCGGACCGGGCGGCGCTGATACAGGTGCAGCACCCGGTCGAGCGTCACGAGCGCCCGGGTGACGGCTGACGTACCCCGCGGCGGGGACCACTCGTTTGATCCGCGCAGCTCGTTCAGGGAGAACGGCAGCGGCCGTGCCGGCCGGTAGCTGAGCACCACGCTCAAGGCGACGATCGTCTGGCGGGCCCAGCACGCGAAGTCGTAGGGGTTCAACGGCGCCCACGACGGCAGCAGCATCATCTCCGGCGGTAGCGCCGGCACCCGCTCCCACGGCCAGGCGCCGAACAGGGCGAGCCAGATATGCGTGAATACCCGCGCCTTCTGGAGCCCACCGGCCGCGCGAACGAATGCGGCGGCGGCGCGCATGTGCCCGGCTTCGGGGTCGTCACCGGCCAGCCGCAGCGCTACGTAGGCCTCCACGGTCGTCGAGAGATCGCCCGGGCCGCCGTAAAACTTGCTCCACCACCCGCCGGCGTTCTGCTGTGAGCGGATCCACGCGGCGCAACGCTGGATCACGCCGTCCTCCGCGATGCCCAGGAACTCGCGCAGCATGAGGTCCTCGGCCTCCATCGTCACATTCGTCTCCAGCTCCCCCTTCCACCATCCCTCCGGGTGCTGAAGCGACAACAGGTGCTCTCGGGCGTGCAGCAGGGCAACGTCCCTGCCGGCCTCGACCTCGACGATCGCGGAGCTCACGTCTCCCTTATTAGCTCGGACAACATGAGAGGACGCTGAGAGCAGCGAGGCTCCCACCCCACCGCCCGAGCAACCCGGAGCACCCGTGTGCCCGCCAGGCAGGACCCACGAAGCGGCCGCGCTCGCGGCACGTCTCGGTCAGCTGAGGGTGCCGGAAATGGAGGGCAGCCTGCAGATGACCGGCCGTCAGCATGCTTACATTACGCGCGGCGCCCGCGCTACTTAGCTGGGGGCACGGGTTTGATCGGTCGGATCCGAACTGCAGGAGAGTGCGTGCTTGGTCGCATAAGACTGTTGCTGCTGGCCCTGGCCATCGCCATTTGCGCGTTGCCCGCGACCGCGCGCGCCACCGTCTACGGAGCCGAGGTCGGCGGAGATTTCTATGAGTACCTGAGTGGCAACTGGAGCTGGACTCAGGTCCAGGCTTCGCTGGCGAGCCTGCGGGCCGCCGGAGCCAGCATCGGCCGCTCGGGCTCTGACTGGGCCAAGACCGAACCGCGGGCGCCCGTCCACGGGCACCATCGCTACAACTGGGCCTACGACGACATGGTCGTGGGCGCGCTGGCCAGCGCTCATTTGCGCTGGGAGCCGATGCTCGACTACACCCCCAAATGGGCCCGGCAGCACATCAAGCCGATCGTGTCCAAGGCCGGCGTGGTATCGCCGATCCCCCCGCGCAACAACCAGATGTACGGCGCCTATGTAGCCGCCTTCGCGCGGCGTTACGGGGTCGGAGGCACCTTCTGGTCCATCCACCCCGGCTTGCCCAAAGAGCCAGTGACGATGTTCGAGATCTGGAATGAGCCCGACTGCAAGTGGACCTGGGGCCCCGACGTCAACCTCAAGGACTACGCGAAGCTGTACGCGGTCGCGCGCGCGGCAATCAAGCGGGTGGATCACCACGCGACGGTTATGACCGGCGGTCTGGCCTTCACCCCGTCCTCGCTTCCTCGCCTGCTCAAGGCCCTGAAGGGAATGAAGGTCGACGCCATGGCGCTGCATCCCTACGCTCCGAGTGCCGCATCCACGATCTCGCAAGTGCGCTGGTCACAGGCGCAGCTGAAGGCCTACGGACGCGGCTCGATGCCGCTGATCATCAACGAATACGGATGGAACAAGTACCCCCGCACGTGGCAGGGCGTGCCCAAGCGCGCACTCGACGGTGACGTGATTCGTGCCGTCGTCGGCCTGTCACGAGTCAAGCATGTGAAGGCGATCATTCCGTTTGACTGGAGCAACCCCAACTGGGGTCTCAGCGGGGGCGCGCTCGCCCGGGCGATCACCCAAGCCCGCCACGGGAAAGGGTGAACCATCCGGGGGTCCCGCCACGGCGGACCCCGGAACGACACCCGGCTACCGTGGAAGCACATGAGTGACGGCCATACACGCATCGCCCGCGACCACTGCCTGGCCCCCGAACGCGTCGATGCCCCGATCTACGGCGGCCGCTACCGGCCGTTGTTCGAGGATCTGCCGTCACTGCACCTCGACGAGACGGCGCTTCACGCCCTGGGCCGTCCCGGCGGCCCCTGCGACGTTGGTGTCGAGTTCGCCGACGCGGCCTATCGGTACGGACACTCGCAGATCCGTAAGCGCTACCAGGTCAATCCCGGATTCGGCCCCAGTCCGGTTTTCCCTGACCTGATCGGTTTCGGTCCGGTCTCCCCCGAGCGGGCGGTCGACTGGTCTTTGCACATCGACCTGCCGGGCAAGCCTCCGGCGCAGCGGGCCAAGCGGATCGATGGACGGCTACCGAGCTCGCTGATCGCGCTGCCCACGCAGATCTCAGGCGCGCAGGCGGGCGATGACTATGCCTCGTTGGCCACTCGTGACCTCCAGCGGGGTGAGGCTGTGGGACTTCCCTCCGGTGAGCAGGTCGCCCGTACGCTCGGCATCGATCCGCTCACTGCCGAGCAGGTCGGTCTGGCCGCCCACGGTTGGACCGCCGAGACCCCGCTGTGGCTGTACATACTCAAAGAGGCCGAGGTTGTGCACGGCGGTGGCCGCCTCGGCCCGGTAGGAGGCACGATCGTCGGCGAGGTCCTTGTGGGGATCATCAGTTCCGACCCGGAGTCCATGCTCTCCGTGGAGCCGGATTGGACGCCGACCCTCCCGGGCCATACCGCTGATGCGTTTGGGCTGGCCGACATCCTCGTTCCCGCCGCCGCCTGACGCACTATCCAACCCCCCGGTTACGAAGTGTCAGGTGGCGCCGACCCCAATCTGCGCCACCCGACACTTTCAGTAGCGGTCTATCAGGTGATGTGGTTGGCCTTCAAGAACGCACTGGCCACCGCACCCGGCTGCTGGTGATCGATGGCGACGGCTTTGTTCATGGCGATGATTGCCTTGGTGGTGAGGAGCTTGTTGATCGAGTTCACGGTGCTCATCAGGCTGGGGCACACGTGGAGCTTGTTCTTGTTGACCACCAGCGCGATGTTCTGGAACCCGAACACGTTCTTGGGGTCCTTGAGCACGACATATTTGCCGCTGGCCAGCTGCGGATCGGTGGTGAACACGTCGGCCGCCTGGATCGCGCCGCTGTCGAGCGCCTGATACTGGAGCCCCAGCGCCAGTGACTTGAACGTGAAGTTCTTGACACCGTAGACCCTCTTCATCCCCGCGGCGCCTTCCTGACGGTTGAGGAACTCGGGTCGGGCGCCGAGCGTGAAGTGTGGGATCTTCTTGAGGTCGGCGGTAGTGACCAGGTGGTACTTGTTGGCATAGGCCTTGGTGACCGCGATCGCGTCGGTGTCGAAGAACGGGGTCATCTGGCTCATCACCTGACCGCGCTTGGCGTATGCCTGCTTGGCGAGGTTGTATTCCTCCTGGGGGCTCTTGACCTGCTTGTTGATCCCGAACACGGTGGCCACCGACTCGCCGGTGTACTCCGGATAGGCGTCGATCTGGCCGCTGGTCAGCGCCTTGTCAACGATCTCGGTGGCGCCGATGTTCGGCTTGTAGTTGATCTTGCAGCCCTTGGCCTGCAGCGCCTGCTGATAGAGGGCACCGACGATGAATTCCTCGGTGAAGTTCTTGGTGCCAAGCGTCAACGTGCCAGAGGAGGCCGCCGCGCTCGTGCTGCTGCTGGTCCCGCCCGAAGCGCCCGACGGCGAGCTTGTGCTCGAGCTCGAGCTGCTGCCGCAGGCTGCGATCAGCAACAGCGACAGGAGCCCGACCACGGCGACCGCGAGCGTGCGTAGCGGATGTCGCGGTCGAGGTCCCGGCGAGCGCATGTTTGCCTTTGGCATGTGTGTTCCTCCTGGGTGGTTAGCGAACGGCGCCAGTCTCCCAACTGGCTTCAACAACGGCCTCGGCCCGGGGCCTGCGGCCAAGCTTTCGTAGCGGATCCGGTGTGACAGCGCGTTGCAGCAGGGCGAACAGACCGTCGACGGCGAAGATCAGCACGATGATCCACAGCGAGCCCGCGATCACGCCACCGGTCCCGTAAGTCGGCTCATTGACGACGATGTCACCCAGCCCGCCACCGCCGGCAAACGTGGCCAGTGTCGCCGTGGCCACCACGTACACAGTGGCGGTACGAACGCCGGCGAAGATCAGCGGCAGGGCGAGTGGCAATTCGACTCCGAGCAGCACCTGGCGCGGGTTCATCCCCATCGCCCTCGCCGCCTGCACGGCGTCGGAATCAACTTCCTCCACCGCGACGTACGCGTTGGTCAGGATCACCGGGCCGGCGAGGATCACCAACGCCACCATCACGTTCAAGAACCCGATCCCCAGGATCCCGATCCCGATCGAGATAACCGCGAGGCTGGGCAGGGCACGGCCGATGTTCGACGCGCTGATGGCGAAGAACGAGCCCTTGTGGATGTGACCGAGCCACACGCCGAGCGGGATCGCGATCGCGATCGCCACCGCGATGGCGGCAAACGACAGTTCCAGATGGGCCTCGGTCTTGTTCGCGAACAGGCTCAGGTTGTTGAAGAAGAAGCTGATCGGGTCGCTAGTACGCATACTTACGCAAACCGCATTCCGCGCCTGCTCCACGGCGTGATCAACCGCTGCACCACGACGAGCAGGATGTCGACTGCTATGGCCAGCGCGATGGCCAGTACTCCGGCCGCCACGAATTCGGTCTTGAAGCCGGTCTGGATTGCTTCGAAGATCGGCTCACCCAGCCCGCCGGCACCGATGTAGGCCGCAACCGTGGCCAGGCTGATCGTGGTCACAGCGGCAATCCTGATCCCGGCCATGATCGCCGGCAGGGCGAGCGGTATCTCCACCCGAAACAGGCTCTGCCGAGACGTCAGCCCCATCGCTCGTGCGGCCTCGATCGATGCGGGTGGCACTCCCCGCAGACCGGTGAGCGTGTTACGGAACAGGATCAGCAGCGTGTAGGAAACCAACCCGATCTCCGCCGTGGTCCGATTGATTCCGGTTACCTGAACGAGCAGCTCGAACAGGGCAATGGCGGGGATGCCGTACAGAAACGCGGCGAACAAGGCAAAGGGGGTCTCAAACCAGCTCTGCTTGTAAGCGATGATCGCCGCGGCGAAGGCGATCGGCATGCCCACCCCGACGGCGATCGCAGTGAGCACGATGTGCTGGACCAGACGTGGTCCAAACACCGAGTTCCAGTTGTCCAAAAACCAGCTCATGCAGAACTGGTGGTTCTGGACTACGCATTTGGAGGCGCCCCCGAAATTGGGGATGACCGGGCCGCCGGCGGCCAGAAGCGGATGAATCGACAAGCTCATCGACCGGCGGGGTCAGAGACAGTCGGCTTGGAGCGCGATTCCGGGGCGATCAGATCGGCAATCGCCTCCAAGCGGATCGATCCGATCGGCTTGCGCTCATCGTCGACGACGTCGAGGCGACTCACGCCCTCGCTCAGCATCCGCGACAGCGCGAAGTGCAAACTCGTCGTCTGGGGCACCACGAGCGCGTCCGCAGCCTCGCCCGAGGGCGGGTCGAGCTCGATGTCGCGCAGCGTCCGCACCCGCAGGCGCTTGAGCCCCCGGTCCTCGCCGACAAAGCTGGCCACGAACTCGTCGGCGGGGGAGGCGAGCAGCTCGTCCGCGGGCGCGAGCTGCACCAGACGGCCGTCGCGCATGATCGCGATCTTGTCGCCCATCTTGATCGCCTCGTCGATGTCGTGGGTGACGAAGATCACCGTCTTGCGAACCTGACCGTGCAGCCGCAAGAAGTCATTCTGGAGGCGCTCCCGAGCGATCGGGTCGATCGCGCCAAAGGGCTCGTCCATCAGCATGATCGGTGGGTCTGCGGCCATCGCCCGCGCGACCCCGATCCGCTGTTGCTGTCCACCGGAGAACTCGCCCGGATATCGCCCCAGGTCGCCCTCGGGATCGAGCCCCACGAGCTCCAGGAGCTCGCTGGCTCGCCGGCGAATTCGCTCTTTCGGCCAGCCCAGCAGGCGCGGGACCGCGCCGATGTTCCGCTCGATGGTCATGTGCGGAAACAGTCCGATCTGCTGGAAGACGTAGCCGATCCCACGGCGCAGCTGGGTCAACTCGAGCTGGCGCACGCTGCGCCCGTCGATCGTGATGTCGCCGCCGCTGATCGAGATCAGGCGGTTGACCATCTTCAAGGCGGTCGTCTTGCCACAACCGGATGGCCCGATCAGGACACAGATCTCCCCCGGCGCAACCTCAAAGCTGAGGTCCTGGACAGCAGGTCGCTCGCGACCGGGGTAGCGCTTGACCACCTCGCGAAAAGCGATCTCGGCAGGATCCGACGACGGACCACTGCCTCGGTCCTGCTCGGAAAACGCTACATCTCCCTGCGCGCCGATTGGTCTTATATATCAGAAGCAGCTTAGTTGTGGGCCAGTACCGAAGATTTCTTTTCGGGTATAGGTTCCCCAGATAGACAGGCGTCGAGAGGAGCAGCGATGGCCCAGACCGAGTTGACTATCGAGGCCCCGTTCGTGTGGGGCGAGTCACTCGAGCAAGCTTCCGACCAGGCTGAGCGCGAGGGCAAGCTGGTCCTGCTCGATTTCTACTCCCCGACCTGAGGCGGCTGCCGCGAGCTGGCCGCGGTCAGCTATCGCGATCCGGCGGTCGTCGGATTCATCGAGGAGCACACGGTCCCGGTGCACTTCAAGGCCAAAGATCCGGCGAACGCGGAGCTCGTCGCGCGCTACCTGCAGGTGTGGACTCCGACGGTGCACCTGCTCCTGCCCGACGGCCGCTCCGCGCACGAGCACGTCGGTTACCTGCCGCCGGACGCGTTCTGCGCCGAGCTGGAGATGGGGCTGGCCAAGGCGCACCTCAAGCGCGCGCGATTTCACCGTGGCCGCGGAAGGGTTCGAGCGCATCCGAGACCAGCGACCGATGAGCCATGTCGCCGCCGAGGCCGCGTATTGGGCTGCCGTCGCCCGGTACAACGAAAGCGGGCAGTCCGACGGGCTGATGGCTGGTTGGCAGAAGCTCCGCGACCGTTATCCGGAGAGCATCTGGCGGTGGAAGCAGTCGTTCTACGAGTGACTCACCGCCGGCGGCTGGAGCCAGCGCCCTTTACATGGGCGAGCGCCGGCGGCGGCAACCGGCGCCCCATTCGGCGCGACCGCTGCCGCGCAAGTGTGGGCAGCGGTCGGTATGCCCGGATCAAGATATGTCCCGAAGCGACGCCCTTTTGGTAGCGCCGTTGAGTGTCCACATGACCGGCTGGCGATCCTCGGAGGCTTCAGGAAGCTTCCATCTCGCCAGCCACCTAGATCACCAAGCCAGTGGCCTTGAGAGCAGTGCGTCGCCGAGAAACGGGTCGGCGACGCGCCACCCGCGACGGCCGACGCGAGCGACCAGTCCGTGGAAGCCGAGCTGGCGGAGAGCACGATTCACGTCGCACGCCGTTGCCGACGGAATGCCGTAGGGCGGCAGGCCGCGCGATATGCGAAGGAGGAGTTCGGGCCCGTATCGATTAATGATCCGAGCCGTCTGGAGGACCAACGGCACTCGGTCCAGTGCGGTTCGTATGTGCTCGTTCAAGGCGACTCGGACCCCACCCTCCTGTGCATCGAGGAGAACGGCGAGGGTGGGCACGGCGAGCCCCCAAGTACGAGCCAGGGCGAATTCGAGATCCTCCGCCGCGACGACGAGGCCGTGCGTGCGTGCGATTCGCATCCAGAAAGGTTCATCGCGATCACCACCGATCTCGGCGATCGCTCCGGCGCCGAAGAACGGAGCGGCCTCTCCTGCGAGGGCATCGCGAGCTTCAGTCGTACACGTGAGCACCAGCCCATGCTGGCCGTCCTCCTGAATGACTCCGCGAATCTCCCAGAGGGCATCGCGTGACCAACGTGCTGTCAGGACGTGAGCATTCCTAACGAGCAGCAGGGACTTCGGCGTGTTGCGGAGGACCGCAGCAAGCGAGCCTGGTGAGTAACCGACTTCGGGTTCGTTGAGGGTTGCGGTGAACCGGAGAAAGTCGTGGTGCGCGATGTTAGCTCGGACAGATCTCGAGATTCGCCGCGCCTTAGCGCGCCAAGGGCGGAGGCTGCGTCTTCTCCAAACGCTGCGGCTGCTATTTGGATGACCAGCTTGTGCACCAGGGTTGTGTAGTCGCCGATCAGGCTCGGGTCGAACGTGATGACTGGCCCGACTGACGGCACTGACGCCTCAGCGATCCAGGCTGCTGCCTCCTCGAGTCCCGAGCCGGGATCCCCGTGGAGGATGGTCGTCTGACCACCCGCTGTGGGGACCTGACGCGCCCAGGGCGGCGCGTTCTGGTACAGGTAGCGCACAAGCTGAGCCCCCTGCGGCATCTCGGTCCGGACGGCGCTCACCGGAGCCTCCAGGCCTCGTGCTTCTGCACGGTCGGGAGCGCCAAACGGATCAATCGAGTTCCGGCGTCCAATCTGGTGGCCTTCGTCAATTACCGGTCCTGCAGGGAAGAGGTCGCTTATATCCATTGGGGCAGTAGTTACTGCCTTGGCGGATATAACTGGCAGCTTTAAGATCCACGCGGACACGGTCGCGGTGGAGGGGCGAGATCACCATAGGTCACCGCCCGGTGGGCAAGTTCCACACGGTCCGCGCACTCCTCGGTCTTCAGACGGGCGTCCTCGAGCGCGGCGCGGAGCAGGTCCACCACCTGCTGTCGCTCCGAATCCGCGCGGGCGGACCATAGAC
>CAVWOK010000022.1:0-481736 GCA_963756585.1 uncultured Solirubrobacterales bacterium
CGCATGGCCCGGGCAGGACTCGAACCTGCGCGCGACGGATTATGAGTCCGCTGCTCTGACCACTGAGCTACCGGGCCGCCGCTGGTCAAGCTACCAGTGGAGCCACGGTGACCAAGCTGGCCACCGGTGAGCGACGCTGGCCGTGACCAGCCAGGAGACTCCCGGACCGTGACCGGGTCACGCAGGCCCGCCGATTCCAATCGGCGCCGGCGAAGTTATGCTTACCGGAGTCATGCACGTCGCGGCGATCATGATCGGCTTTGCCGAGATTCTCGACCTTGGCGAGAAGCCGAGCTCGGTGGGCACAACGCTCGCGTTGCTGATCACCTTTCTGGGGATCGGCTTGATCGCCAACCTGCTGATCGCGTATGCGATCGCCCAGGTGCTCGCCGAACGCAGGGAGAATCAGGAGCGCCAGCAGCGGATTCGCGAGCGAGGCTAGGCCCCGCGGTGCGCTCGAAAGCAAGCTTGCCGACAAGGCTCTGAAGGAAGGACGGCTGCCGGCGTCGAAACAGACGGCTGCCGATGAAGCAGTCGTCCGTCCCGATCGCAAGCCCCGAGCAGGCCCACGGTCACCAGGCGCTGTCCGCCTATATCCGGGCGCGATTCGACGAGTTCTCGCGCTCGCAGAAGGACGTCGCCCAGTACATCGTCGATCACCTCGACGAGGCGGCATTCCAGACCGCGGAGGAGCTGGCCCGGCGGGCGAACACCTCCTCGAGCACCGTGGTGCGCTTCTCGCAGGCGTTGGGCTTTGAGGGGTTCCCCGAGCTCCAGCAGGCCGCGCGAGACGAGTACCGCCGGCGCCCGGCCGGCGCCAACGACACACTGGCCACCGCGGCGCCGCTGTTCTCCCTGGACCACACGGAGTTCGAAGCGGCGCTCGCCGCCGACCATGTCAACGTCGAGGACACCGCGCACAAGCTGTCGCGCTCGAATGTGGAAGCCGCCATCGATGCGATCGTCAGCGCCGACAAGGTCCTGATCGCCGGCACCGACCAGATGGCGTTCTTCGCCAGCTACCTGCGCCACCTGCTGATGCTGCTTGACCTGCGCGCCGAGATCGTCGCGAGCCCCTCGCAGGAGGCGCTCGGGCGCCTGAGCCGGATCGACGACACGACGCTGGTGGTGGGGCTGTCGGCGGGACGGCCGCATCCGCTGATCACGCGGACGATGAAGCTCGCCCGGCACCGCAAGGCGACCACGCTGGCGATCACCGACGCGACCCTGTCGGAGGTGGCCCGGCTTGCCCGGATCAGGCTCTACTACTCGTCCAACACGCCGGCGTTCGTGCGCTCACACACCGCGCTGCTGTCGCTGATCCAAGCGCTCGCCTATGGCGTCTACGCTCGCGACGCCCAGCAGTACGACGTGCGGATCAAGGCCTTCCGCCTGAAGTAGCGCTCGGCGCCGGGCGATCGAAGCGGCGCTCACCGCCGGGCGATCACCAGCGCCTGAGTGGCGCGTCCGATCCGCCCCTCCAGATCCCACAGCACGCTCTCGGCGATCGCGACACTGCCGACCTCGACCCGGGTGTGCGATTGAAGGCCGACCCATTCGCCACGGGGCTCTCGCTCGAGGTACAGGGTCAGGTCCGGGTTGATGAACGAGTACTCCTCCCACGACAGCGCGTTGGCGATCCCGTTGCCGAAATCGCCGGCCGCCGCCACGCGCTGCACGGGGGTGATCGGCTCGTCCGCGACGATCGGCGAGCGCAGGCGAAACCAGGCGGTGGCGGCCCCCGGGGTCCGGAACGCGCCCTGCACGAAGCGGATCTCGTGCGCGTCGGTGACAAACAGGGGCGGGAGCTCCGAACTGTCGAACTCGCTGAGGGCTCCGGCGTCGGGCCCGGGAAAGGGCGGCGGGGTGGGAGCCGGCTCGCCGGCCTCGCTGGGTGCGACGCGCAAGCCGCGGGCCCGGATGAGCTCGGTCCCCCGCTCGTCCTCGATCGTGGCCTCGAGCAGGGCCACGCGCCGGCCCGCCCGGGTGACCCGGGCGGCGACCGCCAGCTCGCCGATCGGCACCGGGCGAACCAGCTCGTAGGTGATGCGTGCCAGGCGGAGATCGGGTCGCGGTTCGCAGTGCTCGAAGGCATGCGCGAGCAGGGCCGCGGGCGCTCCGCCGTGGAGCGCGCCGGGGTCCCACGGACCGCGGCCGAGCTCGGTGGCTGCAAAGCGCTCGCCGTTGCGTACAAAGACGGCTTGCAGAGTCATCGCCGCACAACCTAGCGCCCGGGTACACTCATCCTCGATGAGCGAGAACGGCGATACGCCTCGCCAGGAGGCGACGTTCACCGTCAAGAGCGGCCTTGCGGAGATGCTCAAGGGCGGGGTGATCATGGACGTGGTCACTCCCGAGCAGGCGAAGATCGCCGAGGACGCGGGCGCCGTGGCGGTGATGGCCCTGGAGCGCGTCCCGGCCGACATCCGCCGCGACGGCGGGGTGGCCCGGATGTCGGACCCGGAGATGATTCGCGGCATCCAGGAGGCGGTGACGATCCCGGTGATGGCCAAGGCCCGTATCGGTCATTTCGCCGAAGCACAGGTGCTCGAAGCGCTCGAGGTCGACTACATCGACGAATCCGAAGTGCTGACCCCGGCCGACGAGGCCAACCACATCGACAAGTGGCAGTTCCGAATCCCGTTCGTGTGCGGCGCCACCAATCTCGGCGAAGCACTGCGCCGGATCGGCGAGGGCGCGGCGATGATCCGCTCCAAGGGTGAGGCGGGGACCGGTGACATCGTCGAGGCGGTCCGTCATCTGCGGTTGATCGGCAGGGAGATCAAGCGGCTGGGAACGCTCGAGCCGGCCGAGCTGGCCACCGCGGCCAAGGAGCTGGCCGCGCCGCTGGACCTGGTGCGGCGCGTGGCGGCCGACGGAAAGCTGCCGGTCGTGCTCTTCTGCGCCGGCGGGATCGCCACCCCGGCGGACACCTCGCTGGTGATGCAGCTGGGCGCCGAGGGCGTGTTCGTGGGTTCGGGGATCTTCAAGTCCGCCGACCCGGAGCGCCGCGCCCGGGCGATCGTCGAGGCGACCACGCATTACCGCGACGCAGCTCGCGTCGCCGCGGCCTCGACGGGGCTCGGCCAGCCGATGGTCAGCCTCGAGAGCTCGAAGCTCGAGTCCGAGCAGCTGCTGGCACCGCGCGGCTGGTAGCGGTGACCCGCCCCGAGGTGGCAGGCGCGCCGCTGGTCGGCGTGCTCGCGCTGCAGGGCGATTTCGAGGCGCACAAGAAGCTGCTCGCACGGCTGGGCGCGCAGGCGCGGGAGGTCCGCGTCCCCACAGAGCTCGAAGGGCTCGACGCGCTGGTCATCCCCGGCGGCGAATCCACCGTGATGACGCTCGGAATCGAGCGCGAGGGGTTGGCGGAGCCGTTGCGCGCGCTGGCCTCGGCGGGGACGCCGGTGCTGGGCACCTGCGCCGGCATGATCATGCTCGATCGCGACCACCTCGGCCTGCTCGATATCAAGGCGCAGCGCAACGCCTTTGGTCGCCAACTGCACTCCTTCGAGGCCGACCTCGACTTCAATGGCTTAGCGGGCGGTCCGGTCCACGCGGTGTTCATCCGAGCCCCGTGGGTCGCCGCCCGCGGCGACGACGTGGAGGTGCTGGCCTCGGTCGACGGCCACCCGGTGGCGGTCCGGCAGGGTACCGTGGCGGCGGTCGCATTTCACCCCGAGCTATCGGGCGAGATGCGGCTGCATGCGCTGCTGCTGGGGCTGAAGCCCGTCTCAGACCGGTGAGCGGTCGCGCCGGCCGCGCTCGTAAACACGGAACTCGCGCTCGAACGCCGCCCAGTCGAACCTCGGAACGCCGTCGGGCTCGGGCGGCGGCTGCTCGTTGACGGGCTCGTGGTCGTCGTCGGGCGGATCTTCCTGGTCGCGACCGCGCGAGAGCCACACCGCCAGCGCCGAGATCATGATCCCAGTGCCGTAGACGAAACCGGCCAGGGCCCCGTGGTGCTCGAGCGTCGCCAGGGCGCCCACCGCATACAGCGCCAGTGCGCACAGCACCAGCCGGCGCAGCTCGGCGCCCGGCACCGCGCGCCGAGGAGCTCGCGCGCGCACGCTCATGACGATCGCGCCGCAAAAGGCCAGTGCGAACGCCACCCTCCACGCCGCTGCGAGCGATACCACCATCCTCACGACCATGATGCCCCGCTGAGCGCAGAAATCAAGGGCGCCGCTAAGGCCCTACACGACCAGCCCGTGGCGCATCGTGTTCTCTGTCACCGCGCGCTGCTCGACGAACTGCAGGAGGTAGTCCGGTCCGCCGGCTTTCATCCCGGTCCCCGACAACCGGTTACCGCCGAACGGCTGGCGGGCGACCATCGCGCCCGTGATCCCGCGGTTGACGTACAGGTTTCCGACCGGCGTCCGCTCCCTGACCCGGCGCACGATCGCGGGATCGCGGGTAAAGAGCCCGCCGGTGAGCGCGAACGCGAGCCCGTCGACGATCTCGCAGGCCTCCTCGACGTCTCGCACCCGCTGCACGGCCAGCAACGGTCCGAAGATCTCCTCCTCGAGCACGGCCGACCCGGCCGGTAGATCGCTGGCCACGGTCGCCGGACAGAACCAGCCGGCGCTCTCGGGGGGCGGCGCGGTGGCCACGATTGTGCCCTCGCGCGCGGCGATCTCGGCGTAGCGGCCGACCCGCTCCTGGGCCGCCTGCTCGATGACCGGCGGCACGTCGGTGCCGAGCTCCTGCGCCTGACCGACGACCAGCACCCGTACCGCTCCGGCGATCCGTTGCAGCAGCTGATCTGCGATCGCCTCGTGGACCAGCACGCGGGACGCGGCCGAGCACTTCTGTCCGGCGTAGGCGAACGCCGAACCGACGATCCCGGGAACCGCCTCGTCGAGATCGGCGTCGGCGTCGACGATCACGCAGTTCTTGCCCCCCAGCTCGGCGACCACCTGCTTGAAGTGCAGCTGGCCGTCGGCCGTCTGCGCCGCGGTGCGGACGATCTCCTTGCCCACCGGCAGCGAGCCGGTGAACGCGATCGCCGCCACGTCCGGGTGGCGAACGAGCGCCGCGCCCACCTCACCCTCGCCGGGGAGCAGGCTCAAGGCCGCGGGGGGCACGCCTCCGGCGCGCAGCGCCGCCACCAACCGGGAGGCCATCGCCGGCGACTGCTCGGCCGGCTTGAGCACGACCGCGTTTCCGGTCACCAACGCCGCGGAGGTCATGCCACAGGGGATCGCCAGCGGGAAGTTCCAGGGGGAGATCACCGCCACCACTCCGCGCGGCACGTAACTGAGCTCGTTGCGCTCGCCGGGGACCTGGAGCAGCTCGCGGCCCCGGCCGAGCTCGACCCCCGCGCGAGCGTAGTACTCGAGGAAGTCGATCGCCTCGCACACGTCGGCGTCGGCCTCGAGCCACGGCTTGGCGCACTCGCGCACCTCGAGCGCGGTCAGCTCGAGCCGGCGCTCGCGCATCCAGGCCGCGGCGCCGATCAGCGCCTGCGCCCGCTCAGCGGCGCTGGTCGCGCGCCACTGACGAAAGCCTCGCCTGGCCTCGGCGATCGCCGCCTGGACCTCGTCGGGGCTCGCGGCGGCCGCGCTGGCGACGAGCCTGTCGGGCGCCCCGGGGTCGGTGGAGCGCAGCTCGTCGCCGCGGCGCGCGTCGTCGCCGATCAGAACCGGCACCTCCAGTGCAAGCTCGCGATCGACGGCCGCGAGCGCATCGGTCAGTTGAGCGCGCACGGGCGCCCGCCTGAACTCCAGCACGGGCTCGTTGGCAAACGGTTTGAGCATGGACATAGACGTTATGCGAACTACTCCCGTATATCGGGAGTTAGGCGACACACGTCTGTCGCGGGATACACGTCTTCTACACCTTTGGTGTATGTTAGGTGTATGGCGAAGGTGCGGACCAACATCGAGATCGAGCAGGAGTACGTCGAAGCGATCATGGACCGGTACAGGTTGCGCACGAAGACCGCTGCCGTCGATCTCGCGCTGCGACATCTCGCGGGGCAGCCGATGACGCGCGAGGAGGCGCTGGCGATGGAGGGCGCGCACGCGATTGGCGAGATCCCGCCGGACCGGCCGCCGCGCAGAGCAGAGTGATCCTCGTCGACACGTCGGCCTGGGTCGAGTTCGATCGAGCAACGGGGAGCGTCGTACATCTGCGCATGCGGGAGCTGATCGGCACTGACGGGCCCGTCGCGGTCACCGAGCCGATCGTGATGGAGGTGGCCGTTGGAGCCAAGAGCGACCGCAGGGAGCGAGCAGCTGCGCGGACTGATGGGCCGTTTCACACTGCTCGCGTTCGACACGGCCGTCGACTTCGACGGCGCCACACGGATCTCCCGCCTTTGCCGCGCCGCGGGCGTGACGCCCCGAGGACTGCTCGATTGCATGATCGCGGCAGTCGCGCAACGGCAGCGAGCGACCGTCCTGGCGCATGACGCCGACTTCGCGCGGGTCGCGGGCGTGATCGGGCTCGGGCTCGACCAGGCGAGCCTGCACGCGTAGCGAGATCAGGGAGCCGCCAGCAGGTCGTCCAGCGGCACGCCCCGCGCCTGCTCTGACAGAAAGCTCTCGTTGGAGGTGTTCTCGAGCAGGCGGCGCACCAGGTAGGCCATCCCCGCGACCAGGTCGCCGACCGGGCAGTAGGTCCTGACCCGGTAGCCGCGCGCCGCGAGGGCGTGCTGAAGCTCGTCGCCGAGCCCGCGCAGCACCTGCAGCTCGAGGTCGCGGTCGTCGGCGCCCGACACGTGGTTGACCGCAATCGCATGGGCCACCGAACGCAGGTTGTGCGAGGCGATCGCCACCCGGAGCTCCGGGCGCGCGGCCAGCAGCTCCCGGGTCAGCGTCTCGAAGTTGCGGTCGCACTCGTGCTTGTCCTCGAACACGGGCACCGGCCACCCGTGCTGGCGGGCCTGGACGAGCTCGTGGTCCCAGTAGGCGCCCTTCACGAGCCTGACCGTCAGCGGCGGCGTCCGCGACGCGGACCGGGCCCAGTCGATCACCTGCCGGGCCTGATCGGGCGAGTCGCGCAGGTAGGCCTGAAGCACCAGCCCCGCCGACGGGCCGTCGCGAAACTCCTCCTCGTCGAGCAGCTCGAGCACGAGCTCGAGCACCGCCTCGCGCGAGTCCAGCGACTCCATGTCGATGTGCAGGTGGGCACCGGCGCTGCGCGCCTGGCGCAAAAGGGGCCGCAGGCGGGCGGCGGCGTCTCGCACCCCGAGCGCGGGCGCGTCGGGGCGCAGCAGCGGCGTCAGCGCCGACACCTTGACGCACACGTTGGCGCGGGGAAGCACGCCTACGCTGTCGCGCTCCAGGACCTCTCGCAACGGCCAGCTGCGCGTGGCCGGAGCAAGCTGCTCGATCGCCTCAGAGCAGCGGGCGGCGTAGCGGTCGGCCTCGGCCTCGGTGACCGTGGCCTCGCCCAGCAGGTCCACCGAGCTGGCGACGCCGTGGTCCCAGAGCCCTCTCAGGGTGCCCAGCGCTGCCTGGGGGGTCTCGCCGACGATGAACCGGTGCGCGAGGTGTCGCACGCCGCCCGCGGCGGCCGCGCCGAGCGCCGCGCGGCCGGCCTTGGTGTGCGAGATCCGCATCGCCGCCGACAGCGGCGGCGGGGTCTCGGGAACCTCCTCCAAAAACCCCGTCAGGTGGCGGGCCAGGTCGTCGAGCGAGCGGCACGCCGGGACCACATCGACGAATCGAAACAGCGCCGCGCGCAGCTCCCGGTCACTGGAGGCCATCTCCATCGCGCGGGCGTCGAGCGCTCGCATGGGATGGCGCGAGTTGGAGGGAAACGACTCCGCGAGCTCGCCGCCCACCCGCTGCAGCTCCTGCTCGACGGCCTGTTGTGAAAGCTGGGGCGGCCCCGGCGGCGCGCTCACGACTTCACGACCTCGTGCTGGGGCTGCCAGGGAGCTGCGAGCGTGGCCTCCTCGACGGTCTCCCAGCTGGTCGCCGTGCGCCGCTCGGCCTCGTCGACTGCGCCGCCGCCTCGCAGTCCGAACAGGCGCTTGCGGACCAACAGGTACACCACCACGGCCACGTTGATCAAAAAGCCGATCACCTTCAGGGCCGAGGCCCGGGTGGCGAGCTCATACACCTCCAGCGGCAAGAGCAGCGTGGTGGAGATGAACGTCAGATACTCGGCCCAGCGCTTGAGCCTCCACAGGCCGATCGCCTCGATGCCCTCCAGCACCCCGTAGGCCAGCAGGGCGAACCCGACCGCGTGCAGGGTCCCCGAGCGCAGCGTGAACAGCCGGTCGAGCTCGTGCAGGATGCCCACATGTCCGGAGGTCTGCACGGGTCCGCCGGCGACGCCTCCCTGGAGCGCCGTCAGCACCCGGTAGTAGGCGTCTTTGAGCGCGGCTCGGTCGGCGGCGAACAGCAGCACCGCGACCCCCAGCAGCACGAGGACCACGAAGTGGATCAACCGGTCGATGGCGATCAGGCGCAGCACGATCTTGTCGCGCAGCGCTTTGCCACGCGCCGGCACGACGATCTCGGACCGCGGCGGCAGATGCTCGCGGGTCCCGTGCCGGGGCCGTGGCAGCGCCAGCCAGCCGTCGCAGCGCAGGCAGCGGTGCCAGCGGATGTCGCCGTCGTCGCCGGCCAGGATCGGGTCCTGCTCGCCGACGCTGGAGACATCGCGACCGACGAGCTCGTGGCCCCGGACGCCGCATACGATCAGCTCCCAGTCGAACTGGCGCCGGCGGCGCGGCTGCTGGGTGCCGGGCGGCGCGGGCATGCGGGCGGAGGATCTCGACGACGCTTCACCCGCGCTCATGGCTGCCATGCTGTCACGCGTCGGCGATGCGGGCGCGGCCCTCAGCCGCCGAGCGCCTCAAAGCGCGTCACCGAGCCGTCGTCGAGCTCTCGCGCCCGCCCGCGAGACACCAGCAGGTCCATGTGGCCGACGACTTCGGAGATCGTCAAAAAAGCCTGCGTGACGGCCACATTGCCCCAGATCCGCAGTGCCACCTCATACGCGGTCAGCGGGCCGCCCTGCAGCATCTCCAGCAGTTTCGCGGCGCGTCGATCGTGCATCGCCAGGCGTTCGTCGATCAGCGCCACGTGGTCTGTGACCGGTTCACCGTGGCCCGGCAGGACCAGCTCGAGCGAGAGCTCGCGGGTGGCGCGCATCGAATCGATGTACTGCAGCAATGCGTGCGGGCGCGGCTCGGCGGTCTCGCCAGACCCGTCAAGGGGCCTGCTGATCAAGGGGTTTGAGGAGATGCGAGGCAGGAGGTGATCGCCGCCGATCAAAAGCGACCGCTGCCGGTCCCAGAACACCGTGTCCGAGGGACTGTGGCCGGGACGGTGCAGGACGTGCAGCGTGCGATCCTCGAAGACCAGTTCGTCGCCGTCGCGCAGCGGGCGGGTAACGCAGCCGCCGGAGCCGAAGGCGCGAAACGACGCCCCCACGGAGCTGAGCGCGACCCGAATGTCCTCCGGGACCCCGTGCTGGCGCATCACCTCGGTCGCGAACTCGTCGTCGGCGCTGGCGCTGGCGCTGAAGCTGCTCAGGTACGGGCGCAGCCGGTGAAAGGCCGCCACCTCGGCGCCCGAGCGGCGGGCCAGGATCTCCAGCAGGCCCAGATGGTCCATGTGCTGGTGGGTGATGACGATCAGCTCGAGCTCCTCGATGCGATGCCCCAGCGCCTCCAGCGCCCGCTCGAGCTCGTCCAGTGACTTGCCGGAGTTGGGCCCCGTGTCGACCAGCGTCAGCGGTCGGTCCTCGATCAGATAGCAGTTGACGCGACCGACCAGAAACGGCGTGGGCACCGCTATCACATGGATTCCGGCGTCGGTGGCGACGGCCGGCGATCGGTCGCAGCCGACCGCGGGCCGATCGACCCCGGTCACGAGCGGATCACGCTCAGAAGCTCGTCGCGGTGCGCCTCCATGTCCTCGCGCGAGCGCAGCGATTCGAGGCACAGCCGCAGAAGCGGCTCGGTATTCGAGGGGCGGGCGTTGAAGTGCCAGTCGTCGTAGTCGACCGAGACCCCGTCAAGCCTGTCCTGGCGGCCGTCCTGGTAGCGCTCGGCGAGCTCCTCGAGCTTGGCCACGGGATCGGACACCTCGCTGTTGATCTCCCCGGAGATGAAGTACCGCGAGCGATAGGGCGCCAGCAGCTGCGACATCTTCGCGCCGCGGAGTGAGAGAAGCTCGAGGATCAGCAGCGCCGGCAGGGTCCCCGAGTCGGCGCAGTAGAAGTCGCGGAAGTAGTAGTGGCCGGACACCTCGCCGCCGAACACCGCGTGCTCGGCCCGCATGCGGGTCTTGAAGAAGGCATGGCCGACCCGGTTGACCAGCGCCCGGCCGCCGGCCTCGTGGGCCGTGTCGGCGACCGCCCGGCTGGCACGGACGTCGTAGAGGACGGTCGCTCCGGGCTCCTTCTCGAGCATCGAGCCGGTCATCAGGGCGGTCAGAAAATCGCCGTCGACAAACGCCCCCTGCTCGTCGATGAAGAAGCAGCGGTCGGCGTCGCCATCCCAGGCGATTCCGAGATCGGCCTGGCGGCGGCGGACCTCGGCCATGATGAACTCGCGGTTCTCGGGCAGCATCGGGTTGGGCTCGTGGTCGGGGAACTCGCCGTCGGGCCTCCAATAGGCCTCCACCAGGTCCAGGCCCAGGCGCTCTAGCAACGGACCGACCATCGGGCCGGCCATCCCGTTGCCCCCGTCGACGACCACCTTCAGCGGGGCCACCGCATCGGCGTCGATGAATCGCAGCGCCGCCTCGTGGAACTCGTCCATGATCGAGACCTCCTCGACGCAACCGCCGCCCGGAGCGTCGCCCAGCCCCGCTTCGATCCGCTCGCGAACGTCCTCGATCCCGGCATCGCCGGACAGCGCCAGCGCCCCGTGCCCGACCAGCTTGGCTCCCGTATAGGGCTTGGGGTTGTGCGAGGCGGTGCACATCAGCCCGCCGTCGAGATCGCGCGAACCGACCAGGAAGTAGACCACCTCGGTGCCCACCTCGCCGGCGTCGAGCACGGTCGCGCCCTCGCTGCAGATCCCCTCCCGGTAGGCATCGGCGAGCTCGGGAGCCGTCAGGCGCATGTCGCGGCCGAGCCCGAGCCGCAGCTCAGCGGTCGGCTTTCCCTCCAGGGCCCCGATCACGCGCGCAAACGAGCGGCCGATCAAAAGCGCGGTCGTGCTGTCGATCTCCTCGCCGTACAGGCCGCGGATGTCGTAGGCCTTGAAGATCGCCGGGTTCACGCGCTCGCCCATCCGGGCGTGATGATGCCTGATAATCCGCCGCCGTGAGGCCCAGCGTGGCGATCCTGTGCGGCGGGCGCGGGACGCGCCTGCAGGAACACGCCAGTTCGATCCCCAAGCCGATGGTCGAGATCGGCGGTCGTCCGATCCTCTGGCACGTGATCCAGATCTACCTGGCGCAGGGCTTCAGGCGGTTCCTGTTGCTGACCGGCTATCAGGGCGAGCAGATCAGCCGCTTCGTGGACGACCAGGCGTGGCCCGCCGAGTGCGAGATTCGCTGCCTTGACACCGGCGCCGACACCCCCACCGGGGGCCGCGTGCACCTGGCCGCGGCGGAGCTGTCCGAGTCCGACTTCTGCCTGACCTACGCCGACGGCGTGGCCGACATCGACCTGACGCGGCTGCTGCGCTACCACGCCGGACACGACGCGCCGGCGACGATGACCGTCGTGCGCCCCGAGCTCCCGTTCGGAGTTGCGGAGCTGGATCACGACGGCGTGGTCACCGGCTTTAGCGAGAAGCCGCGCAGCGAACGGTGGATCAACGCCGGCTTCTTCTGCCTGGCGCCGGCGGTGCTGAAGCTGCTCAGCGCCGACTCGGTACTCGAACACGAGCCGCTGCAGCGCCTGGCGGCCGGAGGCGGCCTGCGGGCGTTTCGCCACGAGGGGTTCTGGGACTGCCTTGACACCTACAAGGACGCGGTCGCGCTCAACGACATGTGGGCCAGCGGCAGGGCCCCGTGGAAGCTGTGGGATTGACCGAGCCAGAACTGCGCGGGCGGACCGCGCTGGTCACCGGGGCCCACGGGCTGCTCGGCGGATGGCTGGTGAGGGCGCTGCTCGACGAGGGCGCGCGCGTGGTCGCCGTGCGCCGCGACGAGCCGACGGCCAGTGTGCTGCAGATGCTCGGCCTCGCCGAGCGCGTCAGTGTCGTCCACGGCGACATCTGCGAGCCGGATCTCGTCAGCCGGGCGCTGAACGAATACGACGTCGACAGCGTCTTTCATCTCGCCGCGCAGACGCTGGTGCCCACCGCCAACCGAGCACCGCTGTCAACCTTTGAGACCAACGTCAGAGGGACCTGGCTGGTGCTCGAAGCATGCCGGCTGCACGGCGTCCACAGCGTGATCGTGGCGTCTTCGGACAAGGCTTACGGGCCCGGCGCCAAGCTCCCCTACAGCGAGGACCAGGCGCTTGCGCCCAGGTTCCCCTACGACGTGTCGAAGGCCGCAGCCGATCTGCTCGCGCGCTCCTACTGGCACACCTTCGGGCTGCCGGTGGCGGTGACCCGGTTCGCAAACCTCTACGGCGGCGGGGACACCAATCGCTCGCGCCTGATTCCCGAGACGATCGGTGCGGCGCTCAGCGGCAGGGCGCCGGTGATCCGGTCTGACGGTTCGCCCGAACGCGACTTTCTCTACGTCGAGGACGGGGCGGCCGCGTATGTCGCGATCTGGCGGGCGCTGCTGGGCGGCCGGGGGTTGGGGGAGGCGTTCAATGCCGGTGGCGGGCGGCCGCATCGCGTCAGCGATGTGGTGGCCCTGATCTGCCGCCTGACCGGCGACACAGTGCGCCCGCACTACCGCGGCGAGGGCGTTCCGCCCGCGGAGATCGACCGGCAGTGGGTCGACGCCTCCAAGCTGCGCGCGCTGACCGGGTGGGCCCCGACCGTCTCACTGGAGGAGGGCCTGGGCCGCGCGATCGACTTCTATCGCCAGCACCCCGAGGCGCTCATATAGTTGTCGCCATGTCCGGTCACTCCAAGTGGCACTCGATCAAGCACAAGAAGGCGGTCGTCGACCAGCGCCGGGGCCAGCAGTTCACCAAGCTCGCGCGCGCGATCACCGTCGCCGCGCGCGAGGGCGGCGGCGATCCCGAGGGGAACTCCGGGCTGGCGTTGGCGATCCAGAAGGCCCGCGATGCGTCGATGCCCAAGGACAACATCGAGCGCGCGATCGCCAAGGGGACCGGCGAAGGCGCGGACGCCGATCAGATCGAGACCGTCGTCTACGAGGGCTATGGCCCGGGCGGGGTGGCGCTGCTGATCGAAGCGTTGACCGACAACCGCAACCGCACCGGCGCCGACGTCCGCCACGCGTTCTCAAAGCACGGCGGCAGCCTCGGTGAGCCGGGGTCGGTGGGCTACCTGTTCGACAAGCGCGGGGTGATCGTCGTGGACGCCTCCCGCTACGACGAGGACGACCTGATCGTGGCGATCGACGCCGGCGCGGAGGACATCGCCCTCGACGACGACGTCTACGAGGTCGTGACCGAGCCCGGAGATCTCGTCGCCGTGACCCAGGCGCTGCACGAGGCGGGGATCGAGACCGACAGCGCCGACGTCACCCAGCGGCCCAAGTCGCGTGTCCCGGTCGGCGAGTCGGACGCCGCGCGCCTGATGAGGCTGATCGACGCGCTCGAGGAGTCAGACGACGTCGGGGCGGTACACGCGAACTTCGATGTCGACGCGGCGGTGCTGGAGCGGATCGCCGGCTAGACCGGGCCCTCCCGAAGCTCATATCGCGTTCTTCAACAGGCGCCGAGCGCTCTCGCTACCCTCGTCCACTGGCCATGCTCCAATCGATCGCGTGCACCTGCGCCCTGATAGGGCTTGCCGCCGCCGTGGCAGGCTGCGGCAGCAGCAGCTCCACCGCTCCGGGCGTTCAGACGGCGCCCTCAGGCGGCCCTACCGCCGAGGCGGTCACGACCGCGACCACCACCACCACCAGCAGCGCCAGCGCCACCAGCACCCAGACCAGCTCGACGCCGCTCCCCGCGGCGCTGAACACAAAGCCCAAGGTGGTTCCACCATCCGGGCCGCCGCCGAAGAAGCTGGTGGTCAAGGACCTGATCAAGGGGACCGGCCCGGTCGCCAAGCCCGGATCGACGGTCACCGTCCAGTATGTGGGTGTGCTCTACAAGGGCGGCAAGCAGTTCGATGCCTCCTGGAACGACGGCAGCGGCAAGCCCGTCTCGCTGCCGCTGTCGGGGGTGATCAAGGGCTGGCAGCAGGGGATCCCGGGGATGCGCGTGGGGGGCCGCCGCGAGCTGATCGTCCCGGCGAATCTCGGCTACGGCGCGGCGGGCAGCCCGCCGAAGATCCCGCCTAACGCCGCGCTCGTCTTCGTGATCGACCTCCACGGGGTCGCTTAGCGTCTTTGTCCGGGCCTGCTGCGCCCTGCGCAGCGCCGCTGTCGGACCCCGGATCCTGCGGTCGCGCGCGGTACAGCCGCACCGGCGAGGAAAGCCCCTTGAGCCGATGCCTGCCCGCGGAGGACCACAGCAGACCCTCGTCGCCGGCAGCATCGCGGACCTCCTGGGTACAGAGGACGCTCCCGGGACGCGCGATCGCGGTCACCCGGCTGGCCAGGTTCACCGAGCCGCCGTAATAGTCGCCGGCGCGCAGCAGCGCCGGGCCCAGCGCGATCCCCGCGCGAAGGCTCGGAAGCTCGGCCTCCTGCGCTGCCTGCACGAGCGCCAGGGTCACTGCGACGAGCGGCCCCGCCTCCGGGCTGACGAACATCGCCGCGTCGCCGATCGTCTTGATCAACCGCACCGGCGGCTCGGCTGCCTGCGCGGCGAGCTGGGCTAGCCGTCCAGCGACCGTACCCAGTTCGCGCAGCTCGATCTCTCCTCCGAGGCGAGTGAACCCGACGAGATCGGCGAAGCCGACCGCCAGCTGCTGGCTTGAAGCGATGTCGCCCGTCTGCAGCTCGTCGCTTCCGAGGACCCCGCGACGGACGCTGTCGCCCAGGTGTGCCTTGAAGGCCGCGACCAGCACCGGGGTGAACGCGGGCGTCAGCCGTTGCGCGAGCTGCGCGAAGCGCATGGCGACCTCTTCCTCGTTGTCGCCCGCAGACAGGAAGGTTTGCGCGAACAGGTCGGTCGCGGTCTCCGCCACGCGGGCCATTCCCTCGCCCAGCACGCGATTGGTTTCGGCGATCGCGCTCTCATCGAAGCCGGCGTCCAGAAACAGCTTCGTCGCGCGGGCCGCCTCGATGTCCTCGTCACTGAACACCGGCTCGTCGGGATCGGCCTGCGGCAGCCCGAGCAGCCGGCGGGTGCGGATCACCTGCGCCGCGGGAAGTCCCGTGCGCTGCTCGACCTCGCGGGCGGTGTAGGCGCCGGCGAGGAGGCGGTCCACCGGCAGCAGCGCGAGGCGGTTCTCGGCCACGGCTGTGCGCAGCTGCTCGGCATCGAAGCCCGCCTCGACGAGCCGCTGCAGAAGCTGCTCGCGAGCGGCGCGCTGATCGCCCTCCAGTCCCTGCAGCAGGTCCTCGGCCTCGAAGTCCATCGCGGCATCGTCTCAGAGCCGACCCATCCGCTAGGATCGGATTTCCTCGCGAGCGCCGCGGCACTGCTGCGCTTGCCCAGCTGACCGTCTCCTCAAAGCGAACATGCTGTCCATCCTGATGCCGGTCTACAACGAGCGCGAGCGCGTCGAGCGCGCGATCGCCGAGGTGCTCGCGACAGAGCTGCCGGACGAGTTCGAGCTGATCGTCGTCGACGACGGCTCAACCGACGGAACCAGCGAGATCCTGCGCGGCGGCGAATGGGACGGGCGCGTGCGCCTGCTCGAGCACGAGCACAACCAGGGAAAGGGGGCCGCGATCCAGACCGCGCTGGGGCAGGCGCGGGGCGATTTCGCGGCGATCTTCGACGCCGACCTCGAGTATGACCCGGCCGATCTCGGCCTGCTGATGCCGCCCCTGCTCGACGGCCGTTCCAATGCGTGCTTCGGGGTCCGTGCCTTCGACGGCTACACCAGTCATTCGTTCCTGTTCGTGATGGGCAACAAGGGCGTGACCCTGGCCTGCAACATGCTCTACAACGTCTACCTGCACGACATCATGACCTGCCACAAGATGATCCGGACCGATCTGTTCCGGAGCCTCTCGTTGCGCTCTGCAGGGTTTGCGATCGAGCCCGAGATCACCGCCCGCCTGGTCCAGCGCGGCGAGCGAATCTTTGAGGTGCCCGTTCACTACCGGGCACGCTCGACCGAGGAGGGCAAGAAGCTGACCGCGATGGACGGCTTCCGGGTGATCGCCACGTTGCTGCGCTGCCGCTTCTCGCGCCGGCCTTAATTTCGGGCCCGCGCCACCGCTGCCGCGGGGCCGATCTGTGCGGTGGATCTGTAGATCGACTGGATGATCCCGAACAGGGGCGTCGGGTTGCCGAACTGGTCGATCTCCCCTTTTTGCACCCACGGCGGGTCTCCGAGGGGATTGCCGCCGGTCCAGCCCGGCCGCGCTGCGAAGGTCTGCAGCGCGAACCACATCGCCCCGGCCAGATACGGTTTGCTGGCGAACACGCCCAGGTGGTACTCGGCGGCGTCGATCTGGAACTGGTAGGTGCCTCGCTCCTCCACCGGCCCGCTGCGGTTTGCCTCAAAGCCGAACTCCGACACGAACAGCGCCTTGCTCGGATAGCAGGCGTGCAGGCTGTCGAGGAACGGGCCCAGCGCGTCGCGGTCGTCGGTCGTGCCGCCGCCGGCGTCGAACCAGCCGAAGTAGTCGTTGAACCCGATCACGTCGAGCGGCGCGTACGCCGGCTGGCATGGGACGCCGGGCCAGTCGGCGATCGCCATTCCCACCGGGCGGGTGGGGTCGAGCTGGTGCGCGAGCGCCACGGCGCCGGCGATGTAGCTCGCCTCGGCGCTGCCCGGTGGGGTGGGGAGCTCGTTGCCGATGCTCCACAGCAGGATCGACGGGTGGTTCTGGTTGTCGAGGATGTTGTTGCGCAGGAACGCGTGGGCGCGCTTGAGCCAGGTCCTTCTGGCCGAGGTACTGGTTCGACGACTGGTACACCGGCACCTCGGACCAGAGCAGGATCCCGTCGCGGTCGGCGAGCTCCTCGATCTGCGGGTCCAGCGGGTAGTGGGCGCGGATGATCGTCGCCCCGAGGTCTTGCGTCCAGCCGACCAGCGCCCGAAGCTGGGCCGGGGTGAGCGCGGCGCCCGTGGAGATGTTCTGCTCGTGGAGGTTGACGCCGCGCAGATTCAGGACCCGCCCGTTGAGCTCGAGCTGCCCGGTCGAGGTGATCGTGATGCGGCGCACGCCGCTGTAGGTGAAGTACCGCTCGAGGCGATGGCCGCTCGCGTCTGACAGCGTGAGCGTGGCCCTGTAGAGGTACGGACTACCTGGCGCCCACAGGTGGGGCGCTGTGAGGCGAACCTGTGCGTAGGCGAGCCAGGTCGAGTGCGGCGCGATCGTGTCGCTGCCGAACTTCAGCTTTCGCCCACCGTAGGTGCCCCGAAGCGCGACGGTCTGCGGGCTCGAGGTGGGGTTGGTGACGGTGGCCTGCTCCTTGACCGTCGCCGCGCACGTGGGGCAGGGCAGGATCGGGCGCACCTGCACCAGCGAGAGGTCGGCACGCTGCACCGAGCGCAGGTAGACCTCCTGGTTGATGCCGCCGAAGTTCCACCATCCCCCGCCTGGGCCCGGCGGGAGGTCGGCCGGGGTGCGGCGGTCGTCGACGCGCACGGTCAGGCGGTTGACGCCCTTGCGCACGCCTCGGAGCGGGAACTCAAACGGGAGGTAGGCACCGGCGTGGCTGCCGAGCTTGTGTCCGTTGAGCCACACCGTGGCGCTGTAGTTGACCGACTCGAAGCGGATGATCCAGCTGCGAAAGCGGGCTGGGACGTAACGGGCGAACGCCGAGCTCGGAAGCGTGAAATCCCGCCGGTACCAACCCACCGACCCGGCCATGCTGGCGGCGCTGAGGTTGCCCGCGTTGTATGAGTTGGGTACGCTCACCGGCGACCACCCGGCGGTGCCGGCGGCGTTTCGCCACCAGCCGTTCTGCACGCCGACATCGCCGGGGTCTGCTCGGTAGAGCCATTCGCCCCCCAGCAGGTAGCGGTCGTTCTGGCCGTCCGCGTACAGGGCGCCCTTGGTCGGGGGCGTGGCCGTGTAAAGCGGTCCCGGCTGGGCGCCGGCGGGAGCGCTCGCCGCGAGCGCGATCGCCACCGCCGCGAGCGCGCTCAAAATCGATTTGCGCACCATTACGGCCCCTGCGAGGGCAATCCTGCGCCCGCGGCCGCCGCTACAATCGCCCGCCGATGCCCGTCGTCGACCCGCCCCAGGAGCGGCCGCCCGCGACAGGCTCCGACGGCGGTTCGGTGGAACCCCGAGGCGCCTCATCAGCTCGCTCCTTCCACAGCGTTTCGAGCTCCCCCGCGGTCAGGGCGGTTGTCGCCTGCGTGGTGCTGGCCGCGATCTCGGCGGCGGTGCTGCCCACGGTTCCGAGCTATGATCCGTGGTCCTGGATCGTCTGGGGCAAGGAGGTCACAGATCCCCATCTGAGCTTCGTGGTCAGCGGAGGACCGTCCTGGAAGCCGTTGCCGTTTCTGTTCACCACGCTGTGGGGCCCGTTCGACAGCGGCGCGCCGACCCTGTGGGTGATCACCGCCCGAGTCGGCGGTTTGCTCGGATTGTGGGCCGCCTGGCGGCTCGCGAACCGTTTCGCCGGTGGCGGCTGGGGCGGTGCGTTCGCCGGCGTACTGGCCATGGCGGGCATCGTGCTGACCCAGGATTGGTTCTACTACTTCTTGCGCGGGACCTCCGAGGTGATGCTGATCGGCGCCTCGTTGTGGGCGCTCGATCGCCTGCTCGACGGCCACAAGGTCCAGGCCTACCTGTTGATGGTCGCCGCGGGGCTCATCCGTCCGGAGTGGTGGCCGTTCATCGGGCTGTACGCGCTGTGGTTGTGGTTCAGAGAGCCCGAGTTCAAGCGCCCGAGGATGCGGCTCTTGATTCTCGCGGGCCTGTTCGCGCTGCCGTTCTTCTGGTTCGTGCCCCCGTGGATCGGTTCGGGCAATCCGTTTTTGGCGGCCACCCACGCAGCCGAGTACAACGGCCATCTGGGCTCCGACCCGTTGCGGGCGGTGGTCGGTCGGGGAGTCGACCTGCAGGTGATCCCGGCGCTCGTGTTCGCCGCGGTGGCCGTGGCGGTCGCCTGGGTGCGCGACCGCGACCGGGTGCTGCTGGCGATGGGCCTGGGGATCGCCGCCTGGTGGGTGGTGGTCATCGCCATGACGCTGGATGGCTATCCGGGGCTCGAGCGCTTCTATCTGCCGGCCGCCGCGCTGACCTGCGTGCTCGGCGGCGTGGGAGTGGTGCGGGTGGCGCAGCTCGTCGGTGGCGTCGCCGGCGGCTACCGCGTCGGGGCCTCGATCGCCGTCGCCGCGATCCTGGTCGCGCTGTGCATTCCGTTCACCACCACTCGGATCAGCGAGGCTCGCGCGGCCTTCCCCGCGGCCTCCCAGGCCGTAGCGACGCTCAACCAGCTCAGCGCCGCCGCCGCCGCGGTCGGCGGCCACGACGGCGTCTTTCCCTGTGAGTCGAGCTTCGCGGCGATAAACCACTCCGTGCAGACCGCACTGGCGTGGAAGCTGCACGTGACGCTCGAGCGGGTGGGGACGGTGATGTCGGCCCCCGGTGTGGACTTCGTCGGTCCGCACAACGGCACCGATGGCGGGCCCGCGCCGGTCGACCCCCGGCTCACCCGCGAGCAGACACTTGCACGGGTGGGCGTCTGGCACGTGGTGCGGCTCACCGATCCGCGCCTGCCGCCCAGCGCCTGCGTCGGTCACTGAGTCGGCGCGCGAGTGGGGGAGGGGCGTTGGCTGGGTCAACGCCCGTGCTCTGTGTGCGGCCTGGGGTGGCCAGGTCAACGCCCGTGTCCTGTGTGCGGCCTGGGGTGGCCAGGTCAACGTCCGTGTCCTTTGCGGGGCCGGGAGCGCTTTGACGCCACCGTGATCCGCACCCGTTGCGTCTTTACGGTCTTGTTGCCCGCCCGGTCTTTGACCGTCACGCTCACCCGGTAGGTGCCGCGGCGCTTGTACACATGGAACGCGCGGTGGATGATCGTCGCCTGAACATGAGAATGAGAACGATTCTTATTCTCATTTTCGCGAGGGTCGGGCTTTGAGCGGTCACCCCATCGCACCTGGACGAAGCTCACCCCCGAGGCCGCCGATCGGGGCACGCCGGGGTGAGAGTCCGAGTAGTCGATCGCGATCTTCAGCCGCGCGCCGACGTGGCGTGGCCCGGTGATCCGCAACGAGACCCGCGGCGCCAGCGAATCGACAAACACCGTCGCCGCGCTCGAGACCCTGATCAGCCCCGCCGTGTTGACCGCCGTCACCTGCCAGGTATGGCGGCCCTGGGAGAGGGCCACCGGTGAACGTATCAACGTGGCGGTGGTGTTCGCGATCACCGCTCCATCCACGTTGACCACGTAGCGTGGCGGCCCCCACAGCTCGGAGGCCGGCAACCAGCTCAGGATCGGCTCGGGGCTCGTCGCATAGCGAAACAGCGTCGACGGCGAGGGCGAGCCGGGCGCCTGAAACAGCTGGGCCGCGACGATCTGCGTCTGGCTGCCGGTGCCCTGCACCCAGGCGATCGCCGCGTCACCGGCCAGATCGCCGCCCGCGAACAGCCCCTGATCGGCGTCCGTGGAACCCAGCTCCGGCGAGGAAACCACCTCCTCGGGACCGAGGTCTGAGCCATCTGGGGCGTAGCGCACCCGAATCTCGGGCAGCCCCGCCACGCCGGGATCCTGTTGCCAGGCGACCAGCATCGAGATCGTGCCGGCGGCCGCGGGTACGGCGTCGGGATCGCTCTGCTCGGGAAGGCTGTTGAGCTGACCCACCCCCCCGAGGGCGTCGTTGTTCGAAATCTGCATCGCGAACAGGTTGTGGGACTGGCTGTGCTCGGAGGTGACGAACCCAGCCCCGTACTCCTGAACGGCGACCTGCGGCTGGTCGGCGCCCTCGGGCCCCGGCGTGGTCAGCCCGTCGCCGCCGCCGACGCCGGTGTAGGTGGAGGCCAGCAGGCGGTTGACGAGCACCCGGGTCTGGCGCGCGCCCCCCAGCGACACCAGCTCATCAAACGCGACCGACGCATAAGACGAGTTCCCGCCGGTCGACACCTGAGGATCGGCGGCCGAGACCTCGTTCCACCCGGAGATCGAGGGTGGGTCGGCCTGCTCGTCGACGATGCTCGGCGAGGTCCCCAGCACGCGCCGCGTATAGATGTGACCCCCCTCGCCCCAGGCGACGATCGCGGTTCCGTCGCCGGCCGTGGCCACCTGCGGACGACCGCTGCCGGCGCCCGCGTCGTCGGCGGGGTTAGCGTCCAAGGGCGAGGACCCGAGCGCCCACTGACCCTGGTTGAAGTAGGCGGTGCGGACGTCGTGGCCACCGTCCCCGGTGGCGGTGAAAGCGAGGTAGGCCTTGCCGAACGGACTCATCGACAGAGACGGATTGGCCGCGCCGCTGAACAGCGCGACGGGTGCCTGCCAGCCGCTCAGCGCATTGGCCTGCTCCACCGCGTACAGCTGTGCGCCGTTTATGAACGCCACCAGCATCAGACCGCCGTTGGTGGCCGCGATCACCGGCTGCGAGGAGGGACCGGCGAGCCCCGCATCGACCTGCACCGGAGCACGGAAGCTGCCGCCGAGCAACTCCGAGACGAACACGTGCGCGACCCCGCCGACGTCCTTGAGATATACCAGGCCACCGGTGCCGTCGCGTGCGACCGCCAGGCCCGAAAGGCCGTCGATGCTCGCGCTGGGGCCGTCGACGACGGTGTTTGACGGAGCGAGCGTGGGCGTGCGCCGGGTCGCCGCGCCCGCCGCCGCGGGGAACGCGAGCAGCGACAACACCAGCGCAGCGATCGACGCCGCCGTCGGGAGCGGGACGCCCACTATCCCGGCCCCCCGAGATGAACGGGTATTGGCTATGACACCGGCTACAACAGCACAGGATCGCTGAGGTTGCGCCACGTCGGCCGTCGCAGTCATTCTCGGGTAGGCGCGCGGCACCGCGCCGGGCGCGGCTCGGGCAGGCGTCCGGTGCCGCGCGCAGAATGACTGTCGCAATGCTCGTGCTTGGAATCGACCCCGGCACCGCGAGCACCGGCTACGGCGTCGTCCAGAGCGTCGGCTCGCGCCTTCAGTCCCTCGACGAGGGGGTGATCGAAACGCGCCCGCCGGCGGCGCTCGAGCGCCGCCTGGCCGAGATCCACGCGCGGATCGGCGAGCTGCTCGACGCCTACCGGCCCGAGGCGGTGGCCATCGAGGAGCTGTACTTCGGCGCCAACGTGCAGACGGCGTTTGCGGTCGGACAGGCCCGAGGAGTGGTGCTCCTGGCGGCCGGCCAGCGCGGCGTGCCCTCGCGCTCCTATACCCCCCAGCAGGTGAAGGGCGCGGTCTGTGGGCACGGGCGCGCCGACAAGGATCAGGTCGCCCGCATGGTGGCCCGGTTGCTCGCGCTGCCGGCGGCGCCGAGACCGAGCCATGCAGCCGACGCGCTGGCGGTGGCGATCTGCGATCTCAACCGCGCGCCGCTGACGAACGCGGTCGCGGCGGCCGGGGCCGGAGCGGCGCTGTGATCTCGCTGATCTCGGGCTCGGTGGCCGTGCGCCGGGGCGACCACGTGGTCCTCGATACCGGCGGCGTCGGTTACCGGCTCGCCGTCTCGGGCGAGACGCTCAAGCAGGTGCCCGCGGTCGGGCTGCCGGTCACGCTGCACACGCACCTGGTGGTCCGAGACGACGCGCTGGCGCTGTACGGGTTTGCGACCGAGGCCGAGCGGGATCTGTTCTTGATGTTGATCGCGGTCCAGTCGGTCGGGCCGAAGGTCGCGCTCGCGGTCTTGTCCGGTGCGCCGCCGCGGACGCTGCTCGCGGCCGTCTCGGCCGGTGACGTGGCGACCCTGCAAGCGGCCCCGGGGGTGGGCAAGCGCACGGCGGAGCGGATCGTCGTCGAGTTGCGCGAGAAGGTCGGCGCGGCGACCGGCGAGGATGCGATCCATGTCAGCCGCAGCGAGGATCCGCGCACGCTCGCCCGCGAGGCGCTGCTGGGCCTCGGATACGGGGTCGCGGAGATCGACGAGCTGCTGGCCGGCGCGGGCGCGGATGCACAGACCACCGAGGACCTGATCGCCCACGCGCTGCGGAGCGTTCGACGGTGAGTATGCGCGCCGAACGCCTGCCGACCCCGGACGAGCTGCCGGGGGACGAGCTCGACCGCTCGCTGCGCCCGCGCCGGCTCGAGGACTTCGTGGGCCAGGAGGCGATCAAGGACCAGCTGGCAGTCTCGATCGCCGCCGCGGCAAGCCGCGGTGAGGCGCTCGACCACGTGCTGTTCGCCGGTCCGCCCGGGCTCGGCAAGACCTCGCTGGCGCAGATCGTCGCCGCCGAGCTCGGAGTGGCGTTCACCCAGACCGCCGGTCCGGCGCTCGAGCGCAAGGGCGACGTGGCCTCGTACCTGAGCGGGCTCGAGCCGCGGGCGGTGTTCTTCGTCGACGAGATCCACCGTCTCCCCAGGGCGCTGGAGGAGACGTTCTACCCGGCGATGGAGGACGGGCTGCTGCCGATCACGGTCGGTCAGGGGGCGGGGGCGCGCGTGGTCACGCTGCCGCTGCCGCCGTTCACCCTGATCGGGGCCACCACCAGGACCGGGCTGCTGACCACCCCGCTTCGGGACCGGTTCGGCATCCACCACCGCCTTGAGCACTACGAGCCCGAGGACCTCGCGGCGATCGTGAGGCGCTCGGCCAGGCTGCTCGGGGTGGAGATCGACGCCGACGGCGCGGTGGCGATCGCCACTCGCAGCCGCGGCACGCCGCGCGTCGCCAACCGGCTGCTGCGGCGGGTGCGCGACTACGCCGAGGTCCGCCACAGCGGCGTGGTCACTGCCGAGATTGCAGCCGCCGCGCTGGACCTGCTCGAGGTCGACGACCAAGGGCTCGACAGGCTCGACCGCGAGATTCTGCGGGCGATCTGCGAGCGGTTCTCGGGGGGCCCGGTGGGCCTCTCGACGCTGTCGGTTGCCGTGGGTGAGGAGCAGGACACGATCGAGGACGTCTATGAGCCGTATCTGCTGCAGCGCGGGCTGATCGAGCGCACGCCGCGGGGGCGAGCCGCGACCAGACACGCGTATCGCCACCTGGGCCTGGATCCGCCCGGACCTCAGACGCTGCTGTGAGATGTCGTGGAGCAGCGTAGGGGCCGAGGTCCCCGACGCGGTAACCTCGGGCTCGGTGGCGCATCGGGGCCCGGGCGCTCCGCGGTAACCTCGGGCTCGGTGGCGCATCGGGGCCCGGGCGCTCCGCGGTAACCTCGGGCTGAAGGCGCTCGGGGGCCCGGGAGCCCCCGACCGCGGGGTAACTAAGAGCTCTCTAAGTCGCCGCGACCCCCCTGTCTATCCTGACTACCGAATGAGTCACGAGCACTACTTCATCTGCCCCCATTGCGGCAACCGCTCGATGGGCACCGAGCGCAATGCCGGCTTTCGGCGCGAGAGTCGTGGATGTGACAAGTGCGGCTTTGCCTACCTGTTCGAGCTGCTCGACGACTACTACCCGGCCCCCAACGCCGCCTTCTTCGCCTGCGACGGCGACGGGCGCATCGTCGACTGCGGCCGCGGCTCGTTCGAGCTCACCGGGCTCAAGACCGAGCAGGCGATCGGCCGGCCGGTGCGCGAAGTGCTGGGGCTGCGTTTCGATGACGGCACTGACCACGTCGGAACGGTGCTCGAGTGGGAGGTCCGCGTCCGCGGCAAGCAGGTGCAGGTGAACGCCGAGCACGATCTGCCCGCGCGCGCCGTGGCCGATCTATTCCCCGCTTACGACGATGAAGAGGGCGGCCTCCTCCTCGTTCTGACCCCCACGAATCATCACTAGTCCGGCGCGTTGAAGTGTTCGGTAAGTTGCGACTAGAGCGCGCTGGGGTCCTTTAGCATCCCTGCAGACTGATGTCCGACCGCCAGCGCCACGGCTTCGTCCTCCTCCTCGTCGTAGGGCTGATCGCGGCATCGCTGTTCGTGATCTTCACCCAGAAGACGCAGCTGGGCCTTGACCTCAAGGGCGGCACCCAGCTCGTCTACCAGGGGGAGCCGAGCCCGCAGACCCCGCACGTCACCCAGGATGCGCTCAACCGGGCGGTGGACATCATGCGCGAGCGCGTCGACCAGCTGGGGGTCTCCGAGCCCGAGATCCAGACCACGGGCTCCAACCTGATCACGGTGGGCCTGCCCGACGTCCAGGACACCACGCGCGCGAAAGCGGAGGTGGGGACTGTCGCGCAGCTGTACTTCTACGACTGGGAGGCCAACGCGCTGACCCCCAACGGCAAGACGGTCGCCAGCCAGTTGCAGGCGCAGGATCCACAGGCGATGACGATCAGCCAGGGGACCAACTTCGCCGGCCCGGGCGAGCCCAACGCCGGCAGCATGTCGCTCTATCAGGCGGTCAAACTTGCCTCGACGCGGCCCAAATCGGTCAGTCCGCACAACGCGCGCCTGGGACCGCAGTACTACATGTTCGGGGCGCCCGGGAGCGCGGCCTGCGCGGCCAAGGCCAAGCAGCAGGGGACCGCCCCGGCCGCCGGCCAGCACTGTCTGCTGGCGGGGCCCGACAACGAGCTCTACACCACGTCGCGCCAGCAGGCGATCCAAAACCTCGCCACCCAGCTGCCGCCGGGGGTCAGCCCGTCCGACGGCCAGGTGCTGGTGGTCCCGCAGGGCACCGTGGTGCTGCAGGCGGCCAACCCGAGCGCCAGCCAGCAGATCAAGCCCTCAAGCCCCCAGGCCCAGTTCTTCGTCCTGCGCGACAACGTCGCGCTGCGGGGCTCGGACATCACCAACCCGCAGGCGTCGACCGACTCGACCGGACAGCCCGACGTGCAGTTCGGCTTCAACTCCAAGGGAGGTAACGCCTTCCAGAACGTGACCGGCCAGATCGCGCGCCGCGGTCAGGACGTCAGCGTTCTCGGCCGGACGCTCAACCAGCACTTCGCGGTCGCGCTCGACACTCAGCTGCTCACGGTCCCGAAGATCGACTTCAAGTTGTATCCGGACGGGATCACCGGCGGCAACGGCGCCGACATCACCGGCGGCTTTACCCAGCAGTCGGCGTCGGATCTGGCCACGCAGCTGCGCCTCGGTGCGCTTCCGATCAACCTGAAGCTGATCTCGACCTCGCAGGTCTCGGCGACCCTCGGTAAGCAGGCCTTGCACGAGGGCCTGATCGCGGGGGCGGCGGGCCTGATCGTGGTGATCCTGTTTTTGCTGTTCTACTACCGGCTGCTGGGGTTGATCGCCACCGCCGGGCTGCTCGCCTACGCGCTCTACTTCTTCGCGCTGATCAAGCTGATCCCGATCACCCTGACGCTGCCGGGGATCGCCGGCCTGATCCTCACGATCGGCGTCGCCGCCGACGCCAACATCGTGATCTTCGAGCGCGTCAAGGAGGAGATCCGGGCCGGGCGATCGATCCGCTCGGGGATCGCCACCGGCTACAAGAAGGGTCTGACGGCGATCATCGACGCCAACGTGGTCACGATCATGACCGCGTTCATCCTGTTCGTGCTCGCCACCGCCCAGGTCCAGGGCTTCGCCTTCACGCTCGGGATCGGCACGATCGTGTCGCTGTTCACCGCGGTGATGGCCACCCAGGCGATCCTGATGACGATGGGCGACTCGCGGATGGTCGCCCGCCCGTCGGTGCTGGGAGTGCGCGAGAAACGCCACACATGGCGCTTTGACTTCATGGGCGCCTCGCGTTACTTCTTCTCGATGTCGGGCGTGATCCTGCTGATCGGCGCTTTGGCGATCGGCGGGCGGGGGCTGAACCTGGGGATCGACTTCACCTCCGGCACCCGGATCACGGCGCACCTGCAGCGGCCCGCGAGCACCGCGTCGGTGAGTTCGATCGTGAGCTCGGCGGGCGCCACGAACCCCGAGGTCCAGAAGGTCGGCACCAAGGGCGACGAGTTTCAGATCTCCTCTAAGACACTGTCGCAGAACGGGGTCAGCCAGGTCGAGACGCAGCTGAAGGACCGCTACGGGGTGAACTCGTCGTTTGACGTGGAATCCGTCGGACCGACGTTCGGCCGCACGGTGGCCAACTCGGCGGTGATCGCGATCATCGCCTCGCTGCTGGTGATCTCCGCCTACGTGGCGCTGCGCTTCGAGTGGAAGTTCGCGATCCCGGTGCTGATCGCGCTGGCGCACGACCTGCTGATCACCAGCGGGGTCTACGCGCTGACCGGAAGGGAGGTGACGGTCGACACGGTCGCGGCCCTTTTGACCATCTTGGGCTACTCGCTGTACGACACGATCATCGTGTTCGACCGGGTACGCGAGAACATCCCCCGGATGCCCCGGGCGGCGTTCTCGCAGATCGTCAACCGCTCGATGTCAGAGGTGCTGACCCGGTCGATCGCCACCACCAGCTGCACGCTGCTGCCGATCATCGCGCTGCTGCTGTTCGGCGGCTCGACCCTGAAGGACTTCGCGTTCGCGCTGATGATCGGCGTCGCCTCGGGCGCCTACTCGTCGATCTTCATCGCCTCGCCGGTGCTCACGCACTGGAAGGAGCGCGAGGCCGTGTACCGCGGGCGCCGGCACCGGATCGTGGCCGAGCTGGGCATGGTTCCCGCCTACGCTTTGGCCGGGGCCGACGTGGAGCCCGCCCGGGAGCGCTCCCGCCGGCGCATCGGACGGATCACCCAGCCCGAGGCCAGAGACCGTCTCGGCGGCCGAGTTCGAGCAGATGAAGCGCGACATCGCCGAAGAGGAGGCCGAGCCCTCGCGCCACACCTCGACGTTGACCAAGCGCCTCGCGCGCACCGAGGAGACCGAGACCGTCAAGCAGGCCAAGACCGTCAAGCAGTCCGAGCCCGTCAAGCGACGCGCCAAGCCGGCCCCCAAGCCCCAGCCGCAGCCCCTCGTCACCGAGACCGAAGACGGGTTGCCACCGGGGCCCGACGACAACGGCGCCCCCGACGATGACGATTTCGTCCGCGCGCCCGACGAGCCCGAGAACGAAGGCGTGGCCCAGGCGCCCAAGTCCAGCCGTCCGGGGAAGTCCAGATCCCGCAACCGCCGCCACGGGAGACGCCGCTGATGGGCATGCTCGCCTGGGTGATGATGGGTCTGGCCCTGTGGCACTTCACGATCTGGCTGCCCGACCGCTTCTGGGGCGGGATCGTGGGCGCCTTCGTCGGCGCGCTTGTCGGGGCGGCGCTGGTTGGGCTGATCATCCATGGCTTCAACATCCCCGGCCGCCACGACACGAATATCGCCACGGCGCTGGAGGGCATCCCGGGCGCGATCATCGGCATGGCGCTCGTGTACCTCGAGGGCATCCGCCGCCAGCGGGCCGGGGCGCCGCCCGAGCCGGCCCTGTAGCCGCGGCCCGCTCCGGCGCGTTCCGCGAGGGAGGCCCCCCCGCAGGGTGCCGGGCACGACTCGTGCAGCAAAAGTGCACGTGGGATGCACAAACGCTGCACGAGTGGAGCTGTCTGCCATTGGACGGGCGTCGGCTCAGCCCCACTGAGGCGGTCCGTCTGAGCCCGTGCCTAGCCTGCCCGCATGGCGCAGGCCGCCCTTCTCACTGACCCCTCCCACGGTCCCCCGGCGCCGGTTGCTCCGGTCACCCCGCTGCATGCCGGGGCCGCCGAACCGCTGCAGCGGACCCTGCAGATCCCCGGGTACGACCTGGGCGCTGCACTGGCGCTCGAGCGCGAGCTGGGGATCGGCCACGTGCTCGCGCAGGTACTTGTCAGGCGGGGGTTTGCCCACGCCGGCGAGGCGCGCGAGTTCCTCGACGCCAGCGTGAGCCACGAACCGAGCGCGTTCTCCGGGATCGAGCAAGCGCTGGAGCCGATCCGGCGGCATGTCGCGGCCGGCGATCGGATCACCATCCACGGCGACTACGACGTCGACGGCGTGTGCGCCACGGCGATCATGGTCCGGGCGCTGCGCTCGCTGGGCGCCAACGTCGGGTGGTTTCTGCCCAGCCGCCTCGAGGACGGTTACGGACTGTCGTTGGGCACCGTGCACCGGCTGGCCTCGCGCGGGACGCGGTTGATCGTCACCGTCGACTGCGCGATCACCGCGGTCGACGAGGTGGCGGCGGCGCGCGCCGCCGGCGTGGACATCGTCGTCTGCGACCATCACGCCCCGCGCGCCGACGGCAGCCTCCCCGACTGCCCGATCGTGCATCCCGGCGTGTGCGGCTACCCGTTCGAGGGGCTGTGCGGAACGGCCGTCGCCTACAAGCTCGCCCAGGCGCTGGGCGCCGACACCGCCGAGGACGACCTCGAGCTGGTCGCGCTGGCCACGGTCGCCGACCTCGTGCCGCTGCTCGACGAGAACCGGCGGCTTGTGCGCGAAGGGCTCGCCGCGCTGGCCAGCACCGCCAAGGCCGGCCTGCGGGCGCTGATGGGCGTCAGCCACACGGACCCCAGCGCGCTTGACGCAGGTGCGCTCGCCTTCAGGCTCGCGCCCCGGATCAACGCCGCGGGGCGACTGCGGCGCCCCGACGCGGGACTGGAGCTGCTGCTGTGCGACGATCCCGAGCGGGCCCGTGAGCTCGCCTGCGAGCTCGACGCCGTAAACGCCGAAAGGCGCGCGGTCGAGGAGCGCACGCTGTGGGAGGCAGAGGCGCAGGTGGCGCAGACCGGACCCCGGAGCGCATATGTGCTCGCCGCCGATGGCTGGCACCCGGGCGTGGTGGGGATCGTGGCCTCCAGGATCGCCGAGCGACACCACCGCCCGGCGGTGCTGGTGGGGCTCGACGGCGAGCAGGGAACCGGCTCGGGTCGAAGCATCCCGGGCTTTGACCTGCTCGGAGCGCTGCACGCATCGGCCGCCCACCTTCGGCGCTACGGCGGCCACCGGGCTGCCGCGGGATTGACCATCGATCGTGCGCACCTCCAGGATTTCCGCGAGGCGTTTCAAAGCCACGCCGAGCGGCTGCTCACGCCGGAGATGCTGCAACCGCGCGAGCGCGTGGATGCGGTCGTCTCGGGCGGCGAGCTCGGACTGGCGCTGGCCGAGGAGCTGGCGCGGCTGGAGCCCTGCGGGATGGGAAACCCCACGCCGCGGCTGCTGGTGCCCGGCGCGCGCTTCGCCGACGTGCGGGCGATGGGCGAAGGCCGACATGCTCGCTTCAGCGTCAATTGCGGTGGAGTCCGGGCCCGCGCGGTGGCGTTCGGATGCGGTGGCCGCCTTCCCGGCGATCCGCGGCAGCCGCGCGACGCCACCTTCAAGCTCGAGCGAAACGCGTTCAACGGCGCCGTCGAGCCGCGGCTCGTGCTCAGGCACGACCAGCCGTGCGCGCCGGCGCCGATAGAAGTGCTCGGTGAGCCGCAGGACTACCTGGCGACCGTGCTCTCGGAGCTCGAGAATCCGCTGCCAGGCAGCGTGGCGAACTTGTCGGCGACTCGGGTGGTGATCGATCGTCGGGGCGAGAGCCCGCTCGCGGTGCTCGGCGATGCGATTGCAGCCGGTGGGCCCGTGCTTGCGGTGTGCGCCGATGTGCCGCGGCGCCTGGAGGGCCTGCGCACGAGGACCGGCGGCTTTACGCTCGGCTGCCATCAGATGCTCGAGCGCGAGCCCCAGCTTGCGCTCGCCTTCCGGCAGCTGGTCGTGCTGGATCCCCCGGCTGGCGAGCTGCTCGGCGCCGGCGAGGGGTATACCCATCTGGCGTGGGGCAAGCCTGAACTACACTTTGCACAGCAGATGCACGAGCTGGAGTACGGACTTCGTGCTTCGCTCGTCGCCCTCTACCGAGCCCTGCGGGAGCGGAAGCGGGCGACCGGCGAGGAGCTCGAGCGCTTGCTTCGCGGCGATGGTCCGCACGGTCGGTCGGCTCGACTGGCCGCGAGACTGGTGCGGGTGCTGGTGGAGCTTGAGCTTGTCAGCCTCGACCGGCATCTGCCGGCCCTGGCGATCGCGGCCGCGACGCCCACGGCGCTAGACAGCTCGCCGTCGTACAGGGTCTATGCACAGCGATACGAGGACGGACGGCGATACCTGAGCAGCGCAAACCCACCGCCAGACGGCTGACCCGGGCGATTGGCCGCGGCGCTCCAGGCTCGGGCGACGTCGGCAGCTCCGGGTCAGAGCGCGGCGCCCAGGCCCCGCCGGTCGCGTCCTCGGCGGCGCTGGCCTCCTCGCGCCCGCGCGTCGACAGCATCAGTGACGCGCGCACGAACTCGCTGGTGCAGCCTGCCGATCTGTCGGGGTTCGAGCAGGAGCTGCTCGGCGACCTGTTCGCGATCGTCGAGGAGCACGACGATGACGCCGCGCTACCGATCGACCGCGAGCGGGTGCAGGAGGCATTCGTCTACGCCTGCCTGCATCACGCCGACCAGTGGCGCAAGTCCGGGGAGGAGTTCATCTCCCATCCGGTGGGAGTGGCCAAGATCTGCGCGGGCATGCGGCTCGACACCGAGACCCTGTGCGCGGCACTGCTGCATGACACCGTCGAGGACACCAGCGCCTCGCTCGAGGAGGTTTCGGCCGCGTTCGGGGAGGAGATCGCCGGGCTCGTCGACGGCGTCACCAAGCTGACCGGGCTGACGTTCCAGTCCCGCGATGAGGCGCAGGCCGAGAACTACCGCAAGATGGTCGTGGCGATGTCCACGGACATCCGGGTGATCCTGATCAAGCTCGCCGACCGGCTGCACAACATGCGCACGATCTCGGCGATGCCCAAGCAGAAGCAGATCGAGAAGTCACGCGAGACGCTCGACATCTACGCCCCGATCGCGCACCGGCTCGGTATCCACGCGATCAAGTGGGAGCTCGAGGACCTGGCCTTCCAGACGCTGCATCCGCGCAAGTACAACGAGATCAAGGGACTGGTCGCCCAGCAGCGCGGCGAGCGCGAGCGGTACGTCAACGAGGCCGGCGACTACCTGGCCAAGGAGCTCTCGGTGCTCGGGATCCACGCCGAGATCTCCGGCCGCGCCAAGCACTTCTACTCGATCTACTCGAAGATGACCAAGAAGGGCAGGGAATTCAACGAGATCTACGACCTGACCGCGATGCGGGTGATCGTCGACTCGGTCAAGGACACCTACGGCGCCGTGGGGGTGATCCACTCGCTGTGGAAGCCGCTGCCGGGGCGCTTCAAGGACTTCATCGCGATGCCCAAGTTCAACATGTACCAGTCGCTGCACACGACCGTGATCGGGCCCGAGGGGCGGCCGCTCGAGATCCAGATCCGCACCCGGGAGATGCACGACCTGGCCGAGTACGGGATCGCGGCCCACTGGATGTACAAGGCCGACCCGAGCCGCCGCAGCGAGGCCAGCCACGCGCTGCGCGACCCCGACGGCAAGCTCAAGTGGCTGCGCTCGCTGCTCGATTGGCAGCAGGACTTCAGCGGCGACCCCCGGGAGTTCATGGAGACGCTCAAGGTCGATCTGTTCGAGGACGAGGTGTTCGTCTTCACCCCCAAGGGGGAGGTCAAGTCGCTGGCCGCCGGCGCGACGCCGCTGGACTTCGCCTACGAGATCCACACCGACGTCGGCCACCGCTGCGTGGGCGCCAAGGTCAACGGCAAGATCGTCCCGCTCTCCTATCAGCTGCGCTCCGGGGACATCGTCGAGGTCCTCACTTCCAAGCGCGAGCGCGGTCCGTCGCGCGACTGGCTGGCGCTGGTCAAGACAACCCGCGCCCGTAACAAGATCAAGGCCTGGTTCAAGGCCGAGTCGCGGCGCGATACCGAGCACGCGGGGCGCGAACTGCTCCAGGATCACCTCAAGAAGCAGGGCCTTCCGGCCCAGAAGCTGGTCGCCTCCCCACTGCTGGCCGACGTGATCCGGGAGATGGGCTTCCGCAAGGCCGACGACTTCTACATCGCGCTCGGCGGCGCCAAGATCTCCGCGAAGGTCGTCGTCAACAAGGTCATGCAGCGGCTCAAGCAGGGGGAGGCGGCCGAGTCCCAGCCGACCGCCGCCGACGACCTGCTCAAGACCACCCGTCGCCGCGCTCGCCCGACGACCCTGTCGTCCCGCTACGGGATCTCGGTCGAGGGGATCGACGAGGTGATGCTGCGCCTGGCCAAGTGCTGCCGTCCGGTTCCCGGGGACCCGATCGTCGGCTACATCTCGCTGGGGCGCGGGATCACCATCCATCGCGAGGACTGCCCCAACGTCGCGGTCCTGAAGAAGGATCCCGACCGCTTTACGCCGGTCTCCTGGGACGGCGACGCCGACACGGCGTTCCGGGTCGAGATCGAGGTCGACGGGTGGGATCGCCACCGCCTGCTCGAGGACATGTCGCGGACGTTCGCCGAGGCCGGGATCAACATCCTGGATGCCCGTTGCACCGTCAACCACCCGATGGTCCGCAACCGGTTCGTGGTCGAGGTGGGGGACACGCGGACGCTGGACCAGGCGATCAACCGCCTGCGCAACATCGAGTCGGTGTTCGACGCCTACCGCGTCACGCCGGGATCGGGCTGATCGCCCCGGGCGATCCCCCGGCGCGGCTGGCCGGGGCGGGTGATGCCACGGCGCGGCTGCTCGTCCCGGGCGGTGCGCCCGACTGTCCGAGGGCCGGGCGATCGATCGTCTCTGCCGCCCCCGCCGGGTGAGCGATCATCTCCGGCGATCGCGTAGCGCGGAGCCGTCACCCGCACCCGCGTCACCCGGGCAACCGGCGTCTTGGTCAGCATCACGGCCTGACCGACCTGCAGCGCCTTGATCTCGTTTGGGTGCACGACGAACTGCTCGACCAGCCGCCGGGTGCCCCGGCTGCCGTCGGCACGGCCGAACAGGCCATAGATCTGGCGCGACTCCTCCCACACCCATTCGGTCCCCGCCAGCTGGGCGATCGTCTGCGCGGAAGCCGGCACGTCCTGCCGGTGGGCGATCTTGACCGCGGTCAGACCCAGCACCTGATCGCGAAAGCCCGGCGCGGCGCGCTCGAGATCGGCCAGCTCCTGAGTCGCGAGCAGCACACTGACCCCGGCCTCACGGCCGCGGGCCAGGAGCGCCAGCAGGTGGTCGGTGCCCAGCGCCGAGAATTCGTCGACCGCCACCGTGGCCTGGATCTGCGGCCGGTCTCGGCCGGCCTGCAGCCGGTGACCGGTGGCGCTGACCAGATCCTGGATCGCGAGCGTGCCGAGCTGCGCCGCGAGCTTGCCGTAGATGCTCGAGTTGAGGCTGAAGACCACGATCTCGGGGCCCTGCAGCGCCGAAGATAGGTCGATGGCCGCCCCCGCCGCAGGTGCCAGGTATTGACCTGCGTGGGACTCGCTGACGATCGCCAGCCGCGTCCCCAACCCCCGCACCGCACTCACCTGGTCGGGCGTCAGACTGCCCAGATAGTCCTGCACGCGGTGGCGCAGCGGGGAGTCGAGCCCGCGCACGGCGGCAGCGAGCCGCGCCGGCTCCATCAGCGCCACGATCTCAGCCAGCTGCGGCTCGCGCCCGGTGGCGTGCAGGACCTGCAGCGCGGTCTGGATGTAACGCTCCGCGGCGCGCTGATAGTGAGGCTCTGTGAAGCGCTCGCTGCCGATCAGCTTGTCCTTGAGCTCGGTCGCGTTGCCGTGCGCGAGTGGGTTCCAATGGTCAGGGCCATCAGGCGTCCAGATCTGAATCGGTCGTCGCGCCCGCGCGGCGGCGCGGGTGAGCTCACCCACGAACGCGGGAGACCCTTTGAGGTCGATCGCCACCACCGGCAGCCCGCGCTCGATCCGGTCAGTCAAGACCGCCAGCAGCGTGGTCGACTTGCCGGCGCCCGACGCGCCCACGATCAAGCCGTGCGCGGCCAGTTGGCGGTCGTGGAGGACGACCTCGCGCCCACGCTCGTCGGTGCCCAGCGCAATCCCGGGACCCTCGGCCGCGTGGGCCGCTCGATCTGCCCGTGCCCGCGCCGCCCCTCGCGCCAGGCCCACAGCAGCTTTGAGCGCCGCCGCCGCGACGATCGCGATCACCGCCCACGGGAAGGGGACCAGGAGCAGCCCGGCGAGCGCCACCAAAGTCCAGTAGGGCGGCCGGCGCGGTGCGGGCGCCCCGGTCACCGGGCGAGCCCCGACACAGCCAGCTCGTTTACACGCCGCGGCCCCTGTCGCTGTGAGGTGCGCTGCAACTCCCTCCCGCGCCCCCTCCGGGAACCCTCGTTGAAGCTGACCGGCTGCACGATGACCATCGGGGAGATGCCGATCGCAGCGGCGGAGCGCTCGATCGCCCGCCCCACCCGCCTGTCGCAGACCAGGTAGAGCACCGCATCGATCCGCGCGTCAAGGGCGTAACCGCCGAGGATCTTCTCCCGGTGAGCGCGGGGCTTGGTTGTCAGCTCGAGCTCGACCGCCACCTGGTGACCGGTCGCGCACCGCAGCAGCAGATCTGGGTAATGGCGCCGCTCGCCTCCGCGCGGGCCCACTCCTGCCAGCCTCACCCCCAGCGGCTGGGAGCGCCCGGACACGCGACCGTCGTGTGAGCGCATGTGACGCTCGGAGACGACGCGCTCCACCGCCCCGAACCGCCCGCGGTGGGCGGCAAGCCACACCCACCCGAGGCCGACATCGTGGACATAGGTGCCCAGATCGACGTCCCGGGGCCGGGGGAGCCGGCTGCCGACAGCGGTGAGCCCCTTGCGCTCGATCAGATAGCAGGCCGGCCCGGGCACCCCGGGCTCGCAGCGGATGTAGCCCGCATCGCGCAACGCTCCAAGCCGCCCGCGCGCCGTCTCGGCCGAGACTCCGAGCAGCACCCCGACCTGCGTCGCGAGGACCACGCGGTGCTCGGCCGCGAAGGCCAGCACGCGCCGGTCGCGGGCGGTGAGCGACGCGGTTGCGCCCGCTCGAACACGATCAGGCATCGATCACGACCAGCAAGAGGCCGGCGCGGCATCCCTTTCACCCCCTGTTGGGAGATTTTGGGCGTATATCGCCCAAGATCCCCCACGCTCGCTCGCTAGGAGACGACCAGCATCGCGCGGGGCCGGGCCTCGAACGTCGCTGCGCTGACTTCGCCGATGTAGTCGCCGTCGACCTGCAGCGGCAGCGGCCGCTCGTCGAGTGCGGCCACCCGGACTCGCTCCACCTCGTTGAATGCCCGGACCTGGCGGTGGCGCGTGAAGCGGACGCGCCCCGAGAGGGCACGCCAGAGGAGCGTCGGAATGTCGATCGGGTTGGCGCGCCGGAGCACGACCCCCGCGAGATCGCCGCTGTCGAGCGTGGCGCCTTCGGCCATGCGGACCGGCCGGTCGCCGAAGTACGTGTACGCGTCGGCGCTCTGGACGATCGCTGTCACTCCAGGGACGAGCTCGTCGCCGATCTGGGCCTCTAGTCGTGGCGGCCGCAGCAGGTAGTGGCGGTTGAAAGTGCGCAGCGCGATCCAGGTGTAGTACCACTCGCCGAGCCGTGCCTTGAGTCGCGGGTGCGCGTCGACCCGCGCCACGACGTCGGCGTCGAGCCCGACCCCGGCCGAGAACAGGAAGTAGCGCTCGTTGACCAGCCCCACATCGACTCGTCTCGGATGCCAGTCGTGCGCCAGGCCCAGCAGGTGCTCGGTCGCGTCGACCACGTCGGCGGGAATCCCGAGCAGCCGGCAGTAAACGTTGGCGCGGCCCCCCGGCAGGCAGCACAACGGCGTATTGGAACCCACCAGCCCGTTGGCAGCCTCGTTGACGGTCCCGTCACCCCCGAACGCGACCACCACGTCATAGCCCTCGCGCGCGGCCTCTCGACACAGTTCGGTGGCATGGTCCCGGGCCTCGGTGTCCACCGCGTGCACCTCGTAGCGACCTCGAAGCGCGTACACGACGAGGTTCTTCAGCCGGTCGGAGACCGTCGTCGCGTACGGATTGACGATCACCAGCATCCGCCGGCTGGGCGTGACGCCGCCCTCGAGGTCGAGGATCGCCTCCAGGCGTTGCAGGGGATCGGCGGACGCGCTTGCCATCGCGTTTGCTCAACACCGCGGGTGCAAGCTCGTTACGCGGACACCCGGAGCACCCCGCGGCGCCGGCCGGCTGGGTTATACTGCTCGCCACATAGCAGTACGCATCCAGAGGGGTGGAGGGATATGGCCCTGTGAAGCCCCGGCAACCTCCCGCAAGGGAACGGTGCCAATTCCATCAGGCTCCAACTACGAAAGCCTGGGAGATGTGGACAGGGCGGTTTCTCCAAGACCTCCGACCACGGACCCCGGCGGAGGTTTTTTTCATATGCCGCCAGAGTCGCTTCGCTGCAGGGAATGCAACTCCAGATATGACCTCGACGCCAGCTACGTCTGCGAGCAGTGCTTCGGACCGCTCGAGGTCGCCTACGAACCTCGGGACGGTGCCGACCCGGCGGCGCTGAAGCGGCGAATCCAGGCCGGGCCACACTCGCTGTGGCGCTACGGGGACTTTCTTCCGGTCGCCACACCGCCTGCGGGAACGCTGCACGCCGGCTGGACGCCGCTCATTCGGGCCGATCGGCTCGCCGAGCGGATCGGGCTCGATGAGGTGTGGATCAAGAACGATGCCGCCAACCCCACGCACTCGTTCAAGGACCGGGTCGTGTCAGTGGCGCTGGCGCGCGCCCGCGAGCTGCGCTTTGAGACGATCGCCTGCGCCTCGACGGGCAACCTCGCCAACGCCGTCGCCGCCCACGCGGCCGCGGCCGGCCTGGAGTCATACGTGTTCATCCCGGCCGATCTCGAGGAGCAGAAGGTCCTGGCGACGGGGGTCTACGGCACCAACCTGGTCGCCGTGAACGGGAACTACGACGACGTCAACCGTCTGTGCACCGAGCTCTCGGCCGAGTATGAGTGGGCGTTTGTCAACATCAACATGCGCCCCTACTACGCCGAGGGATCCAAGACGCTCGCGTTCGAGACCGCCGAGCAGCTGGGCTTCGAGCTCCCCGACCGGGTTGTGGCTCCGATCGCCTCGGGGTCGCTGTTCACCAAGATCGCGCGCGGCTTTGGCGAGTGGATCGACGCCGGGCTGCTCAGCGGCGAGCTGCCGACCTTCAACGGGGCCCAGGCATCGGGCTGCTCCCCGGTGGCCACCGCTTTCAGCGACGGACGCGACTTCTGCAAACCGGTCAAGCCGCAGACGATCGCCAAGTCGCTGGCGATCGGCAACCCCGCCGACGGCCCGTACGCGCTCGACCTCGCGCGCAGCACCGGCGGCTCGATCGATTCGGTCAGCGACGACGAGATCCGCGAGGGCATCAAGCTGCTGGCCCAGACCACGGGGATCTTCACCGAGACCGCCGGCGGGGTCACTATCGCGGTGCTCTGCAAGCTTGCCGAGCGAGGGGATATCAGGTCCGACGAGCGGGTGGTCGCCTACATCACCGGCGAGGGCCTAAAGACGCTCGACGCCGTGCGAGGGACGTTTGAGGCGTGGCAGATCGAGCCCAGCCTGGAGTCGTTCGAGCGCGCGGCTGAGCACATCGGCGCTCTGACATAGGATTTATGGCGCGATGGCGGTTCGCGTCAAGATCCCAACCCAGCTGCGGTCGGCCACCGACGGCGAGTCGCAGGCCAGCGTCGACGGCGCCACTGTAGGCGAGGTCCTCGACGCGCTATACGAGCGCTACGGCGAGCTGCGCAGCCGGATCGCCGAGGACGGGGGGCTGCGGCGGTTCGTCAACGTGTACGTCGACGGCGAGGACATCCGCTTTCTCGACGGGCTCGACACCCAGGTTCAGGACGGCGACGAGGTCACGATCCTGCCGGCTGTCGCCGGGGGCTGCTAAACGCGATTCGGTGCTAAGCGCGAACTGGCGGTGACGCGGCTCACTCGGACATTTGGACCTCGCCGCTGGCGCGGCGGATCTTCTCGATCGCCGCTCGCAGGACGCGCGAGATCTTCATCTGCGAGGTTCCCAGGCGCTGCGCAATCTCGGATTGGGTGAGGTCGCGACCAAAGCGCAGAAACAGGATCAGCCGCTCCGAATCCGACAGGGAGTCGACGCCGGTGGCGATCATGCTCAGATACTCCGCCTGCTCGAGCCGTTCGTCCTCGGCGCCGAGCAGGTATGCCGGGCTCAGCGCGAAGTCATCGTCTGACGCCTGGTCCAGCGACGGCGCCTGGCGTGCGTGATAGGCCTCGATCGCCTCCAGCGTCTGCTCCTCGGAGGCATCGAGCGCCTCCGCCAGTTCGCCCAGCGAAGGGGAGCGACCTAGGAGCGCGGACAGCTCGTCGCTGACGCGGGCGACCTCGAGTGCTCGCTCCTTGACGCCGCGAGGCACGTGCACGGCCCAGCCGGAGTCCCGGAAGTAGCGCTTGAGCTCTCCGAGCATCGTCGGCGTGGCGTACGTGCTGAACGCGAACCCGCGGTCTGGATCAAAGCGAGCGATCGCCTTGAGCAGGCCGAGCATGGCCACCTGAGTCAGATCCTCGGGCGGCTCACCCCGGCCCTGATAGCGGCGCGCGACGCCACGTGCCATCGGCTCGAAGCGGGCCACGAGCTCCTCGAGCACCCGCTCGTCGGGCTCGTCGCGCTGGCGCCGGAACAACTCCTCGGTAGGGAGGCCTCGGACGTCTTCGAGGCTCGATGTCACGGTCTGGGGTCGTCGCGCATGGGGGCGCGCCGGTTGGGTCGGGAAAGCATGCGCATGCTCCGTACGAAGTCAGTACGACAGTCTGCGCCGGCGTCTCGACCGGAAGCCTCCCATCGCTTCGATGATGCGTCCACGGATTGCGGTTTGGCCGATCCCAGGACTACGGCCATGATAGCCGCCTGGGGTGTCGCCCCGTGGGTTATCCCTCGCTGTCTGCGCCGGCCGTGTCGCTGTCTGCGCCGGCTCCCTCGCTGTCTGCGCCGGCCGCCTCCGCTGTCTGCGCCGGCCGTCTCGAGCACGAACACCTCGACCTGGAGGTCACCCTCGACATCGTTGGCGCTCATGTACGAGCGCACGGGGCGTCGGAGCACGTGCTGCACGACCTCGATCAGCTCCTCGCGCATCGCCTCCTGCAGACCCAGCCGGCCCGCGGCCACGACATAGCCTTTGTCGCTCTCGTCGAGCGTCTGCTCGGCGCGGGTGTAGCCGCCCTCGAGCAGGCACACCACCAGATCGCCGTCGACCGTGGTCCGAGCGTTGGTCGGGCCACGCCCCACGTACTGCTTGTGCAGGCGCGCGATCGCGTTTGAGATCTCAACCGATGGCGCCGAGGAGGGGTCGCTACTGAGCAGGTCTGCGTCGGCTGGAGGGTCAACCATGGTCGGTCTTCGCGTCCGGTTACGCGCTGCCCGGCCATTGTATTGACCGTGTCTCAGCGCGCGGGGATCTGCGCCCGATCTACGGGCAAGCCGAACCGCTCCTGCAGCTCGTCGACATCGATCTCCTCGCGATAGCGCTGCTCGCTCGGCGCGTGGGAGAAGATCACGATCCGGTCGGCGTCGAACGTAGCCAGTGCGTCCTGGACCGCGGTCATGAGGTCGCCCTCGCCGGTGTCGGCGCTGGCAGGGATGCCCGCCGCATCGAGGTGCTCGAGGCTTTCGCGGCCGACGGCCTCGGCTCGACCGATCGCCTCGTCGGCGTCGGACGCCCAGAAGTGCAGCGCGTTCTCGTGCAGGGCCGGCGCGACGATCATCACCTCGGCGTCCTGGGGCTCAATGCCGGCGGGCAACGCGTCTCTGAGGTTCTGCGCCGAAATCGGCTCGGGAGTGAGGACGATCAGCTTCATCGCGCTGGTGTTACCCGTCGCCGGCGGCCGCGCAAACTCAAGCGCAGCGTCAGAGCGTAGAGCGACTGCAGCAGCCCGGCGTAGAGATCGTTGATCACGTTTCGCTTGACCTTCAGCGTCGGCGTCAGCTCGCCGCTCTCAAGCGACAGGTCGTGATCGAGGATCGCGAACTTCTTGATCTGCTCAACCTGGGCGTAATTTGCGTTGGCCCGGTCGAGCTCGCGCTGGATCAGGCCCCGGACCTCATCGTGGGCGGCGAGGACCGCGATGTCCTCGGGAAGCCCGTTGTCCTTAGCCCACGGGATGATCTCCTCCGCATCGAGGGTGATCAGCGCGACCGGGTAGGGGCGGCGGTCGCCGTACATCACAGCGTGGGAGATGTAGCGCGACTGCTTGAGATCGTTCTCGATGTTGGCCGGGGTCAGGTTCTTCCCGCCCGCGGTGATGATGATGTCCTTCTTGCGGCCGGTGATCGTCAGATAGCCCTCCTCGTCGAGCTGGCCGATGTCGCCCGTATGCAGCCAGCCGTCAACGAGCGTCTCGGCCGTAGCCTGGGGATTGCGCCAGTACTCGCGAAACACGTTGCGCCCCCTCAGCAGGATCTCGCCATCGTCCTTGGCGATCCTGATCTCGACCCCCGGCATCGGCCGCCCCACCGTTCCGAACTTGAAGTGGTCAAGCGTGGCCACGGTGCCGACGGCGGCCGTCTCGGTCATGCCCCAGCCTTCGAGCACCGGCACGCCGCACGCGTAGAAGAACTCGAGGATCTCGGCGGCGATCGGGGCGGCCCCGCTGACGGCCTGAATCACCTCGCCGCCGAACAGCGCCCGCACGCGAGCGTACAAGCGCTCGTCGGCCGCCTGGAAGGCCTGCTCGATCTCATCCGGGACCGCCTCGCCGCGCTGGCGCCGGCGGCGGACCTCGACGCCGAGCTTGACGGCCTGTTCGAAGCGCTCGCGATCGGCCTCGCTGGCCTGCTCGCGCATCTTCATCGCCGCCGTGTAGAGCTTCTCGAAGATGCGCGGCACCGAGGGCAGATACGTGGGACGGGTCTCGACCAGCTCCTCGATGATCCGGCTGGTGTCGCGGCCGTAGTAGATGATCATGCTTCCGAGGTCGTAGGAAGCGATCTGAACGGTGAGGGCAAAGGCGTGCGCCAGCGGCAGATACAGATAGCTTCGCTCGTCGGGGCCCACGAACCTCAGCTCCGCGACCATCTCGCAGACAGATATTGCATTGCGGTGCGTGAGCACCACGCCCTTGGGTGGTCCGGTCGTTCCCGACGTGTAGATGATCGTGTAGGGATCCTCGGGCGCCACCGCGGACCAGCGGGCCATGAGCTCCGAGCGATCGTGGCCCTGCGCCCGCTCTCGCAGCTGCGACAGCGTCAGCTCGCCTGCTCCGGGCTCGATTCCGATCGTGTGCCTCAGATCCGGGAGCTGGCCCGCGACCTGATCGATCTTCGCGCGCTGCGCTGCGTTCTCGCAGAACACCGCCCGTGCGCCCGAATCGCCGAGCACCCATTCACACTCGCGCGGGGAGTTGGTGGGATACACGGGCACCGTCACCGCTCCGGCGGCGGTGATCCCGTAGCTGGCCAGCGTCCACTCCAGGCGCGTGTCGGCCAGGAGCGCGATCCGGTCCCCCGGTTGTACCCCGAGGTCGATCAGGCCCAGGGCGACCTCGTCGATCGCCGCGCTGACCTCCGCATAGCTGACCTCGCGCCACTCTCCCTGCACCTTGTGGCGCGCGGCCACGCGCTGCCCGAACCGCTCCCCGGCGCCGCCGGCCAGCAGCGCGACGGTGGCGGGAGTTTGCTTGGTGGCGGAGGTGGCGTCGCTCATCGGCTCGTCCCTTCGGTCGGAGTGCGATCCTTTCACGTCTGCGGCTGCCGGTTGCACGCGAAATGCAGGATCGGAAAGAATTGCGCGTCATGAGGAGAGTGTGCGGCTGGGATTACTGCGCTCGAGGAAGGAGTGAGGTGTTGAAATGCCTATGTTGATCGGTGCCGCCACCGGGTGGGACGTCGGTTTGGCGTTGGGCGTCATCGTGGCGATCGTCGCCGCCGTGCTGGTGGCCATGATCGTGCTGCTCGCATCGAAGATCGCCGGCCAGGCGCGGACCGCGGTGGGCGGGGTCGAGAAGGTGCGCGAGCAGACAGAGGCCCTGAACGAGGTGGGGCGTATCAACGACTCCGGGGTCAGGATCCTGCACGCGGCGCGCGCGCTGAGGAAGGTGGCGGTCGGCAAATGATGCTCGTGACCGCCTCGCTCTCCAACCATGGCGCATGGGGGATCGCGCTGCTGATCGGTCTCGTCGCGGCGCTCGCGCTGGCGGCGCTGCTGGTGGCGCTGATCCGCGCCGTCGACGACATCGACCGGTCCGCCTCGAGCTTGCTCGAGGTCGCCGGCAAGGTCGCCTCCAATACAGCCAACATCCCGCAGCTGCAGGCGACCGCGCCGGTGCTCGGCCAGATAGTGGACGAGGCCGTGATCCAGGACGGCTACATGAACGCCTTGACCGATGGGTACGAAGGATGAGCTCGACGACGCTGACCATCCTGAGCGTGCTGCTGGCGATCGTGATCATCGCCGTGGTGGCTGCGGCGCTGATCCGGATCCGCATCAAGCTGGAGTCGACGTCGGAGAAGCTGGCCACGCTGGCCTCGGCGCTGACGGGCGTCGAGTCCGACCACCTGCGGCCGCTGGAGCCGGCCGTGAAGGCGATCAATGCGCAATTCGAGGTGATCGTCGGAGCGCTTCCGGGGATCGCCTCCAAGGCGGCGGTGGTGGCGGAGAGGCGGCCGCGATGATCCTCGAGTGGATCGGTGACGCGATCCTCCTGCTGGTCGTGCTGCCGGTGGTGATCTACCTGCTGCGCGGAGTACTCAGGGCGGCCAACTCGATCGTCCCCAGCGCGCAGTCGATCGCCGCCAGCGCCCAGGCGGGCTCCGCCGACCTCGACGCGGCGGCGTTGCTGGCCACGACGCAGGACCAGGTGATCAAGACGGTGCAGGCGGCCGCCGACTACGGCGGCTCGCTCGACGTGATCCTCGACGACGCGTGAAAGGGGACTGAGCGATGCCGGCAGCGGGGGTTGTGATGATCATCGCGGTGGTGTTGATCGTCGCCGCGGTGGTGTTCTATCTGGTGTCGGTGATCGTCGCCCTGCGCAAGATCACCACGAGCCTCGACGAGGCGATCGCCGGCGTGGGCGGGATCATCGACAAGAGCGCGCCGGTGGAGGGCGTGGTCTCGACGATCAACGCGCAGCTCGACGCGGGCGTCGACCTGCTCGAGGGGCTGCTCGTCAAGAAGGCCGGACTCACCGACGCGGTCGGGTTGATCGAGGGGCTCTACCCGGGGGCCGCTGCAGCTGGCCTGCGCAACTTCCCCGAGAGCCGCGAGCTCAAGCCTCCGCGCATCTCCGAGGTCTACACGAAGGGGACGCTTGACGCTCGCCCGCCTCGGGCGGGAGGCGCCGATCGCCGCCGCATCGCCGAAGGGCCCGGCGCTGCGAAACCCGGCCTACGGCAGCACCTCGGCCCGCGCGCTGTATCCGGAGGGCCGTCAGTCCCGGCCGGAGCTGATGCCGCGGTCGCCGGTGATCGGCGCCGACTCGCCCGTGCAGTACGACCCCTCCGAAGAGGTCGGTGGGCCGCGCAAGCGGATGCCGGCCGGGAGCGAGAGAGCTGAGCTGCAGACCCCGGGACCGTTTGAGTACGAGCGGGCCACGACCGTGCAGGGGGCAATCGCTTCGCTGGAGCGGCTCGGCCCGGGCGCGCGGGTGATCGCCGGCGGCCATAGTCTGCTGCCGATGATGAAGCTGCGCCTGGCCAATCCCGAGCACCTGATCGACATCAACGACCTCCGGGAGCTGTCCTACATTCGTGAGGACGCAGACGAGGTCCGGATCGGCGCGCTGACCCGCCACGCGGAGCTCGAGCACTCCGAGCTGCTCGCCACGCACTTTTCGATCTTCCGTGACGCCGAGGAGGTGATCGCCGACCCGGTCGTCCGTAACCGCGGGACGATCGGGGGATCGCTGTGCCAGGCCGACGCGGCGGAGGACCTGAGCGCCGTCTGCGCGGCGTTGCGGGCCAGGCTGGTGATCGCCGGCAGCGCCGGCGAGCGGGTGATCTCGATCGACGACTTCCATCTCGGCCCCTACACGACGGCGGTCGGCGACGGCGAGCTGCTGACCGAGGTGCGGCTGCCGCTGCGTCGCGGCGGCGGCAGCGCACACGAGAAGGTCGAGCGTCGCGCCGGCGACTGGGCGATCGCGGCGGCGTCGGCGGCGGTGTGGATCAACGGCGGCACGATCGTGGATGCCGGGGTCGCGCTCAGCGCCGTTGGCCCGACGACCATCTATGTCGCCCGGGCGGCCGAGCTCTTGCGCGGCTGCGCTCCATCCGAGGAGCTGTTCGCGAAAGCGGGACAGACCGCCGCGGCCGACTGCGCGCCGGTCGCCGATGGCCGCGGACCGGTCGACTACAAACGGCATCTCGCGGGCGTGCTCACCACCCGCGCGCTGCGCCGGGCGACAGCCCGCGCCCTGCAACAGGAGGCATGACCGACCTGACATGAACGTCACGATCACCATCAACGGCCAGCCGGTGTCGCGCGAAATCGAGCCGCGACTGCTGCTCGTGCACTTCATTCGCGAGACACCCGGCCTGACCGGCACCCATTGGGGCTGTGACACCTCCAACTGCGGCGCCTGCGTGGTGCTGATGGACTCAGAGCCCGTCAAGTCGTGCACGATCCTGGCCGCGATGTGCGAGGGCCACGAGATCCGCACGGTCGAGTCACTCGAGCGCGACGGGCAGCTCGATCCGGTGCAGCAGGGCTTCCACGAGCTCCACGCGCTCCACTGCGGCTTCTGCACGCCGGGGATGCTGATGACCGCGCGCGCGTTGCTCGATCGCAATCCGGATCCCTCGGAGCAGGAGATCCGCGCCGCGATCTCGGGCGCGATCTGCCGCTGCACGGGCTACAAGAACATCGTCGCCGCGATCCGATGGGCGGCCGAGCACGAAGCGGGCAGCCGAGCGTCGGCATCTGCGACCACTCAGGAGGTTTAGAGCACCATGGCGACCGTAGAGAACCTCCCGAGCCCGACCACCGAGCGGCCGATCGGCTTCGGCCGCCTGAAGCGCAAGGAGGACGCGCGCTTCATTCGCGGCAAGGGCAACTACCTCGACGACATCCGCCTGCCGGGGATGGTCCACGGCGCCATCCTGCGCAGCCCCTACGCCCACGCGAAGATCGCGTCAATCGACACCTCGGCGGCGCTGGCCCATCCCGGCGTGCTGGCGGTTATCACCGCCAAGGACCTCGAGACGCTGGGGCTGGCGTGGATGCCCACGATCTCCTATGACACCCAGGCGGTGCTCGCCGGCGACAAGGTTCGCTTCCAGGGCCAGGAGGTTGCGTTCGTGATCGCCACCGACGAGTACATCGCTCGCGACGCCCTGCCGCTGATCGACGTCGAGTACGACCCGTTGCCCGCGGTCGTCAACGCCCGTAAGGCCCTGGACCCCGATGCCCCGCTGATCCGCGACGACAAGGACGGCCAGCGCGACAACCTCGCCAGCCCCACCTGGGAGGCCGGCGACGAGGAGGCGACAGACCGCGTATTCGCCGAGGCCGACACGGTCGTCACGCGCGACATCATCTACCCGCGCTGTCACCCGGCGCCGCTCGAGACGTGCGGGATGATCGCCGACTTCAATCCGCAGACTGGACAGCTCGACATCTACAACGGCAACCAGGCGCCCAACACGCACCGGACCGTGTACGCGCACGTCGCCGGCCTCGCCGAGCACATGATCCGGATTCGCTGCAACGACATCGGTGGCGGCTTTGGCAACAAGGTGCCGGTGTATCCGGGATACGTGTGCGCGATCGCGGGCTCGATCGTCGCCGGGGTGCCGGTCAAATGGATCGAGGACCGCTCGGAGAACCTGATGTCGACCGGGTTCGCGCGCGACTACGTGATGCACGCCGACATCTGCGCCAAGGACGGCAAGATCACCGGCCTGAGGGTCGACGTGATCGCTGACCACGGCGCGTTTGACTCCACCGCCCAACCGACCAAGTTCCCGGCCGGCTTCTTTCACATCTGCTGTGGCTCATACGACCTGCAGGCCTCCCACGTGCGCGTCAAGGCGGTGTACACCAACAAGGCCCCCGGCGGGGTGGCCTACCGCTGCTCGTTTCGGATCACCGAGGCCGTGTATCTGGTCGAGCGGATGGTCTCGGCGCTGGCGCTCGAGATGGGGGTCGACCCGATCGAGCTTCGGATGCGCAGCTTCATCGGCCCCGAGCAGTTCCCGTACGAGACCACGACCGGCTGGACGTATGACTCGGGCAACTACGCGGAGACGATGAAGGTGGCGATGGAGCTCGCCGGCTACGAGGAGCTGCGCCGCGAGCAGGCCGAGAAGCGGGCCCGGGGGGAGCTGATGGGGATCGGCGTGTCGTTCTTCACCGAGGGCGTCGGCGCCGGCCCGCGCAAGCACATGGACATCCTGGGGCTGGCCATGAACGACGGCGCAGACCTGCGTGTCCACCCGTCGGGCAACGCGATGGTCTCGATCAGCGCCCAGACCCAGGGCCAGGGCCACGAGACCACGTTCGCCCAAATCGTCGCCGAGGAGCTGGGGATCCCGCCCGAGTCGATCGAGGTCCGACACGGCGACACTGACAGAACCCCGTTCGGGCTCGGGCACCTACGGCTCGAGGTCGACGCCCGTGAGCGGCGCCGCGGTGGCGATCGTGTCGCGCAAGGTGCGCGACAAGGCGCGCCTGATCGCGGCCACGATGCTCGAGACCAGGGCCGAGGACCTCGCCTGGGAGAAGGGCCGCTGGTACGTGAAGGGGGACCCGGATCAAGGCGCGCTGATCGAGGAGATCGCCGCCTACGCCTACAGCGGCAAGCAGATGCCAGAAGGAATGGAAGGCGGTCTGGACGCCCAGGTGATCTATGACCCGCCCAACCTGACCTACCCCTATGGCGCATACATCGCCGTGGTCGACGTCGACCCCGACACCGCGGTCGTAAAGGTGAGGCGCTTCATCGCCGTCGATGACTGCGGGGTGCGAATCAACCCGATGATCGTCGACGGCCAGATCCACGGCGGCCTCGCCGAGGGGATCGGGATCGCGCTGATGGAGGTGCTCACCTTCGACGAGGAGGGCAACTGCCTCAATGGCTCATTGATGGACTACCTGATCCCTACTGCAATCGAGTGCCCCGATTTCGAGCTCGGCGCGACCGTCACCCCTTGCCCGCACCACCCGCTCGGCGCCAAGGGGGTGGGCGAGTCCCCCAATGTCGGTTCGCCGCCGGCGATCGTCAACGCCGTGATCGACGCGCTGCACGAGAGCCACGGAGTCGACCACATCGACATGCCCTGCACGCCGGCGCGGGTATGGGCGACGATGCAGGGGCGTCCCGAGCCGCCCCAATGACCGAGTCGACGGGAGACGCGGACGGCGAAGTTCGCGCCCTCGTCCCCGACGTCGAGACGCTTGCCCGGCGGCTGGCGGCCGTCGACTATCTGGTCGACGAGGCCCTGGCGACATCGATGTTCCTGTCCCTGCGCCTGCCGCAGCCGCTGCTGCTCGAGGGCGAGGCGGGGGTGGGCAAGACCGAAGCCGGCAAGGCGCTGGCGGCGGTGCTGCAGACACCCTTGATCCGCCTGCAGTGCTACGAGGGGATCGACGCGGCGGAGGCTCTCTATGAGTGGAACTACCCGCGCCAGCTCTTGAGCATCCGGCTGGCCGAGGCACGCGGCACCGAGCTGGTCGAGCAGGACCTGTTCGGACGCGACTACCTGAACCGCAGGCCGCTGTTGCGCGCCCTCGAGCATCCCGGCCCGCGTCCGGCGGTGCTGCTGGTCGACGAGATCGATCGAGCCGACGACGACTTCGAGGCGTTCCTGCTCGAGTTGCTGGCCGAGGCGGCGGTGACGATCCCCGAGCTCGGCACGATCACCGCGACGCATCCCCCGGTGATCGTGTTGACCTCCAACCGCACCCGCGACCTGCACGACGCCGTCAAGCGGCGCTGCCTGTATCAGTGGATCGACTATCCGAGTCCCTCACGCGAGGTGGAGATCGTCTGCCGGCGAGTCAAGGGCGCCTCGCAGACGCTCGCGGTGCAGGTCGTGGACGCCGTCGCGCGGATGCGGGAATCGGACGTCCAGAAACCACCGGGAATCGCCGAGGCGATCGACTGGCTGGCGGCGCTCAGCGCGCTCGGCCTCGAGCGTCTCGACGCGGGTGGGATCGAGCGGACACTCGGATCGGTGCTCAAGTACCGCGAGGATCAGGAGGTCGTCCGGGCGGCGGGTTTCAAGTCCCTGGTCGGCGAGGCGGGAGGCGCCGCCCTGTGAAGGTGCAGACGGTCGACCTCCCGCTGCCTGCGACCGCCACCGCCTTCGGCCGCCGGCTGCGGGACGCGGGCCTGCCCGTCGGCCCCGAACGAGCGGCCCGGTTCGCCGACGCGCTGGCGGTGGTGGCGCCGATCTCGCGCCGACGACTGTACTGGACGGCACGCGCGGTATTCGTCTCCGACCGCAGCCAGGTCGAGGCGTTCGACCGCGTGTTCTTCTCGGTGTTCGGCTTGCACCGGGCAGCCGAGCCCGAGCCGCTGCCGGCACCGGACGCCCAGCGCGGCGAGCGGACCGTTCCCGCCGGCCCGCAGGCGCCCGCACCGGGCGCGCGGGTAGCCGGCGCGGCCGACTCCGACGAGCTACGGGCAAGCGTCAGCGCCGGACGGCCGCGCGGTGACCGGGACCAGACCAGCGCTCGCGAGGCGCCCGTGGCGATGCTGGCCAGCGAAGAGGAGGTTCTGCGGGCGAAGCACTTCGATGCGCTGGAACCCGAGGAGCTCGCACAGCTGCACACGCTGATGACTCAGCTTGCGCTGGCCACCCCCCGCCGGCTGACGCGGCGCTCGGAGCGTCGCCGCCATGGCCAGCGGCTCGACGTGCGACGCACGCTGCGCGCCAGCATGCGGACCGCGGGCGATCCGATCCGCCTCGCGCGCCGTCAGCGCAGGGTGATGCGGCGGCGGATCGTGCTGCTGTGCGATATCTCGGGGTCGATGGAGCCCTACGCGCGCGCGTACCTCCAGTTCCTGGTCTGCGCCGCGGGGGCCGGGCCCCGGGCCGAGGCGTTCGTGTTCGCCACGCGGCTGACGCGGCTCACCCGGGCGCTTGCTTCCCGCAATCCCGACCAGGCAATCGCGCAGGCCGCGGCGGCGGCGCCCGATTGGTCCAGTGGGACACGAATCGGTGACGCGCTGAAGGAGTTCAACGACCGTCATGGCCGGCGCGGGATGGCCCGCGGCGCGGTGATCGTGATCCTCTCCGACGGCTGGGAGCGAGACGACCCCGGCCAGGTGGCCCGCGAGATGGAGCGCTTGCGGCGCCTGGCCTACCGGATCGTGTGGGTCAACCCACGCGTCGCCGCCTCCGGCTTTTCGCCTCGGGTGGGGGGGATGGCTGCTGCGCTGCCCTTCTGCGACGCGCTGGTCAGCGGTCACAGCCTCGACGCGCTCGAGCAGGTCGCCGACGCGATCGCGGCGCCGCATGGAGCGGACGCTCCGCTGACGGGTGCGCCGGAAGGGAATGACGAGGCCGGGGATTCGTGGGCAAGCGCGACGCCGATCCCGGGAAGCTCGGTGGCAATGCCCAGCGGCTACGGGCCCAGCCGCGGCAGGACCACGCCGGGATGGGGGCTGGGGCAGTGAGCCGGCCCGGACTGGGATGGGGCGATGAACGCCGGGCCGCGGCAGCCCAAGATCTGCATCTATCCCGGCTGCCAGCGCCCGGCCGTGCCGCCACACCCGCTCGGCGGTCCACCGCCGAGCTTCTGCGACCTGGAGGAGCACAACGCGCTCACGGCCCACCAGGAGCGCGAGCGACTCAGGCGCGAGGAGGAATCGGAGGGGTCTTCGTGAACACGGCTGCGAGGAGGTTCAGCGATGGCCGATGAGGCCTACAGAGCGGTCTTTCTGCGCGTGCACCCGACCGGCAAGATGGTCCTCAGCCTGACGACCGAGTCGGATGGCAACGAGGCGCAGTACGCGCAGATCGTCGCCGACGAGCTCGGCGTCCCGCCACTCGACGTCAAGGTCGTGCCGGCTGACACTGACCGGTTTGGCAACGGTCACGGCTACAACACGAGCCCGTCGGGCGGCACCGCGGCGGCGATCGCCAGCGCCAGCGCCAAAATCCGCGACAAGGCGCAGCAGCTCGCGGGGATGGCACTCCAGGCTCCGGCCGAAAGTCTGCGCTGGGACAACGGGGCATTTCTGTCGGGCTCGGATCCCGCTGAGGTCAAGACGATCGCCGATCTCGCGCTGTATGCACACGGCACCGGGGCGTTGCCGCCGGGGGTCGAAGGCGGACTCGACGCGCAGACGGTGTACCGGGACTAGGGTGCTGCCGGAACTCAGCCTTGCGCGAGGCTGCCGTCGAACTCCACCTGGACCTCGTCGGCGACCTTGAGCGCCCCGAACAGCGCAGAGTACGGCTTGATCCCCCAGTCGCTCTGCCGCACGGTGGCCGTTGCCGTCAGGTGCCCGCCCTGGCCTGACTGCAGCACGAATGAGACTGGCGCCGCCTTCCCGAACAGCGTGAGCTCACCTCGGACCTCCATCGGACCGTCGTCGTCCACGGCTTGTACCGCAGTCGAGCGAAACTCGATCGCCGTGCCCTTGAGCACGTCCTTGTCGATCGTCTGGCGGATGTCGTCCTTGTCGCCGTCGTCGAGCGCCTTGATCCCGCCGGTTCCCTCCAGCACCCGAAGCGAGGTCGCATCCGCGCTCAGAGAAAGGTCCGTGCGGCTCGGTTCGTCGCCCGCCTCGATCGTGGCGCCCCAGGAGGTCACCTCGATCAGGAGATCGTGTCCCGCCTTGGCCGCGCCGCCGCGGCGGGAGGTCCGGATCAGCAGCCTGGCATTCTCGGGTCCCAGCGTGTACGTGCCCGGCTCGATCGACATGTGCCCACCGGAGACCATACCTAGTGAAAGGAAGCCGCACCGTGGTTGAGCTCGATCATCCGTTCACGACCTCAAAGCCGCTCGACGAGACCTGGAACGCGATCCTGGACCTGGAGCGGCTGGTTCCCTGCGTGCAGGGCGGGACCGTGCTCGAGCGGACCAGCCCTGACAGCGTCCGGGCGGAGATTCTGATCCGGATGGGAGCGATGTCAATGAGGTTCACCGGCACCGTGGCGGTGATCGAGCGCGACGATGCCAGCCATCGCGCGGTCATGCAGGTCAAGTCGCGCGAGGCCGGAGGGCAGGGGCACGCCAACGCGGACGTCACGTTCACGTTGTCCGACGGCGGTGGCAGCGTTCACACTGCGGCGCAGATCACCGGCAAGGCGGCGTCGATGGGCGAAGGGGTCGTCACCAGCGTGCTCGATGCCCTGATCAAGGACTTCACCGGCAAGCTGGCGACGATCTGAGCACTTCGCGATGGCCGAGCAGCGCACCATGCGTCAGGTCCAGCCCGGTGAGACGCCGGTCGACGGCGGCACCGCCGTCCAGGAGTACGCGGACAGGCCCGCGTTCAGCGGCAACGGGCTGTACGACTACGTGTGTGTCAACTGCGGGAACGTGCTGGCCGCGGCGATGGACCCGCAGTACATGACCCGCCGCGTCCGGATCCGTTGCGCGCGCTGCCGGACGGTGAACATCGCGGCCGAGCACCCGGTGCAGCGGGCGCGGCGGCCGCGCGAGGGCCCATGAGATCATTGATGCCAGGAGCGCAGCGATGATCAAGGCCAAGCTCGCGGCTCGCATGAGCCAGCTCGTCGATGACCGTGTGCCGTTCGTGCTCGCGACAGTTGTTCGCGCCCGGCGCCCCACGAGCGTCCGTCCCGGCGACACGGCTGTCGTTCTGCCCGACGGCACGATCGAGGGCTTCGTCGGTGGGCAATGCGCTGAGTCGTCCGTTCGTCTCCATGCGCTGCGAGCGATCGAGACCGGCGAGGCGATCCTTCTGCGTCTGGTTCCGGGGCCCGTCGAGGGCGAACAACGTGACGACGGGATCGAGGGTGCGATCGTCGAGCACAACCCCTGCCTCAGTGGTGGGGCGCTGGAGATCTTGCTCGAGCCGCAGCTGCCCGCTGCGCGAGTTCTTGTTGTGGGGGCCTCCCCCGTCGCTCAGGCGGTCGAGAAGCTCGCTCGCGCATCTGGCTACGCCGCACAGTGCTCGCTCGAGCTGACCAAGGAGGAGCTGGCCGGTGCAACCGCGGTTGTTGTCGCCTCGCATGGCAACGCTGAGCTGGACGCTCTAAGCGCCGCTCTCTCGGCCGGTGTCCCGTACGTCGCGCTTGTCGCCAGCCCCAAGCGCGGGGAGGCGGTGCGGGCATCTCTCGATCTGCCAGCGGAGCTGTTGGCTGCGCTGCACACGCCGGCGGGCATCGACATCGACGCCAGGACACCGGAGGAGATCGCGATCTCGATCCTTGCCGAGTTCATTGTCGTGCAGCGTGCCGATCCCGCGCCCGGGCGCCCTGCAGGGGGTGAGGCTTTTGATGTTGTCGGTACTGCTGCTGGCGAGAAGCCCGCTGATGGGGAGTGTGAGCCATCCGAGGTTGCGCTTCCCGATGCCACTGCAGTCGATCCGGTCTGCGGCATGACGGTAGCGATCACCACGTCGACGCCGCGGCTCGAGGTGTCGGGCTCGCGGGTCTACTTCTGTGGCGCCGGCTGCCGCGATGCCTTCGCTGCGCGACACGTACCTGATGCGTCGACGAAGTAGCGCCCGCGTAACCGGTTTAGTGCTGGCGGCGGGCGGCTCGAGCCGTCTCGGTGTGGCTAAGCAGCTGCTGCCCTATGGCTCGGTCCCACTGCTTGGGCATGTGCTCGGTGTGGCTCGTGGGTGCCGCTTTGATCAGCTTCTGTGCGTTCTCGGGGGCAGTGATCAAGAGGTCCGTGAGAGCGTCGACTTCGACGGCGTGGAGGTTGTGGTCAATGCTCGCTTTGGCGAAGGGTGCTCGTCGTCGATCGCGGCCGCCCTCGCCGCGGTTGATCCTCGTTCGGAGGTCCTGGTCCTGATGCTCGGTGATCAGCCCGGTGTGACCTCCGAGAACGTCAAGGCATTGCTGGATGGCCGCGGCGAGGCAGCACTTGCGGCGTGCGCGTACGAGAACGGCCGCGGTCATCCCCTCGCATTCGGCCGCGGGGTGTTCGGTGATCTGTCCGAGCTGCACGGCGACAAGGGCGTGTGGAAGCTGCTCGACCGCCACACCGGCGAGCTCGTCGACGTGCCGATCGCGGGTCGCGTGCCCCTCGATGTCGACACCTGGGAGGACTACGAAGCAGTGCTGGCGGCAGTCGGTCTGGGCTCGCCTGAGCAGAAAAATCCCCATCCCAGTCGCGCTTGATTCCCCACAATGGTCCCGGTGCGTAAGCGACACTACCTGCCAAGGTGGGCGCGGCAAGGAGCCACGAAAGGCGCCCAAGCTTCGTTAAGGCGGGGCCTGACACAGACCCACCACGGCCAGAAATGCGAATCCTGATCGTCAACAGCCCAGCCAAATTCCATGTTGCCGGGCTCGCCCCGGGGGTGAGGGGTCAGGATTGGGGGCGGAAGTAGGGGCAGTAGGACGGGGGCAAAGACAAGGGGGCGCGGATGCAGGCGGGGAGGCCAATGGAGTGGTCTCCCCGCCTGCAATTGTCCCGACGCGCCCGCGGGCGACATCATCGGCAGCTAGGAGCGCGCCCGGCAGGATTTGAACCTGCGACCTTCCGCTCCGGAGGCGGACGCTCTATCCCCTGAGCTACGGGCGCTCTGATCGGGGAAGATCACGAGCAGCTTAGTGGAGATCGCGATCGTCTCGGATACGCATCTGCCGCGCCCGCGGCGGCGGCTTCCCGAGGCGTGCGTGGAGCGCCTGGCGCGCGCGGACCTGATCGTGCACGCCGGCGATCTGTGCACGCTGGCGGTGCTCGAGCAGCTGCGGGAGTACGGCGAGGTGGTCGCAGTGCAGGGCAACGTGGACGACGCCGCGGTCAGGGCGGTGCTGCCGCTCACCTCCACGGTGCAGGTCGACGGCCGCCGGCTCGCGGTGATCCACGACGGGGGCGCCGCCCGGGGCCGGCTGCAGCGGCTGCGCCGCCGCTTTGAAGGCGTCGATGCGGTCATCTTCGGCCACTCGCACATTCCCCTGCACGAAGCCGATGCGGACGGGTTTCAGATCTTCAATCCCGGCAGTCCCACCGAGCGGCGCCGCGCGCCCCACCACACGATGGGGATCGCCACCGTGCACGGGGCCAGGCTGGCGTTCGAGCTGATCGCGCTTGACTGACACACTCAGCCGGCGATGGATCTGTCGATCTTCTTCACCGGCACCGGTGGCTCGGTGCCCACGGCTCGGCGCGGGCTTCCCGCGCTGCTCGTTCGGCGTGGGGGCGACCGGATCCTGTTCGACTGCGGCGAGGGGACCCAGCGCCAGCTGGTGAGCTCAGCGGGGCTGATGGATCTGACCGAGATCTACCTGACCCACTTTCACTCCGACCACTGGCTGGGCCTGCCGGGATTGCTCAAGACGTTCGATCTCCGCGGTCGCGATCGGCCGCTGACCATCCATGGGCCGGTGGGCCTGCGGACGCTGCTGGCGATCGTGTTGCGGATGGGCGGGCGCGTCGGCTACGAGCTCGAGGTGGTGGAGCTCGAACCCGGCGACGTGCTGCGCCGCGACGGCTACCGGATCGCGCCGGTGGACGTGTCTCACCGCGGCCCGGCGTTCGGCTACGTGCTGTTCGAGGACGAGCGCCCGGGCGTCTTCGACCACCAGGCGGCGCTGCGGCTGGGGCTGGTCGAGGGGCCCGAGTTCGGTCGCGTCCAGCGGGGCGAGACGATCCGGGGCGTAGGCCCCGATCAGGTGCTGGGCCCGCCGCGGCCGGGTCGCAAGCTCGTTCTCTCGGGCGACACGATGCCATGCAAGGCGATCCGGATCGCGGCTCACCAGGCCGACGTGCTGGTGCACGAGGCGACGTTCGCCACCGAGGAGCAGGAACGTGCCCTGGAGACCGGGCATTCCACCGCAGCGCAAGCGGCGACGATCGCCCGCGACGCCGAGGTGGGGCTGCTCGCGCTCACCCACGTCTCCACCCGCCACCCGGTCGGCCTGCTGCGCGACGAGGCGCGCGCGGTGTTCCCCGACACCGTCGTTCCCCGCGACTTCGATTCGGTCGAGATCCCTCTCCCCGAGCGCGGCAAGCCGACGCTGGTGCGATGGGACGCACGTCAGCCCGCGCCGGAGGCGCAGCCGGCCCCGGCCGAGACCGCACCCTGAAAGGCGACCCAGTTAGACCTGGGCGTACAGGCGACGCATAGGTTCGCCGAGTCGCCCACGATCGGCCGCCGCGGCCGGTGCTAGGCTGCTCGGCAGACCCAGGAGCCCCTTAACCCGGTCCCGTGAGGCCAGGAAGGAGCAAGTTGGAAGCCGCCACGGTCGTCCTCGATCGCGATGACATGCGCCGCACGCTCGTGCGGATCGCTCACGAGATCGCTGAGAAGAATCCCGACGGGCTGATCGCGATCGTCGGCATCCACCGGCGTGGCGCCCATCTCGCGCAGCGACTTCACGTTCTGACCAGCGAGCTGCTCGAGGCCTCGATTCCACTGGGCTCGGTGGACATCGCCTTCTACCGCGACGATCTGAACTTCAGGCCCTCCGCGCCGGTGGTGCACGCCACCCAGCTCGATTTCTCGGTGCACGGACGCACGATCGTGGTCGTCGACGACGTGCTCTACACCGGGCGCACGGCCCGCGCGGCGATCGACGAAGTGTTCGATTTCGGTCGCCCTGCCCGTGTGCAGCTCGCGGTGCTCGTAGATCGGGGACACCGCGAGCTCCCCATCCGTCCCGACTACGTGGGTAAGAACATCCCCACATCCAAGAACCAGCGGGTCAACGTGCGCATCGAGGAGGTCGACGGCATCGACGAGGTCACGATCGGCCCCGCCAACGAAACGAGGATCAAAGCCGCATGAACGTGCACCGCCCGCGCCATCTGATCTCGATCGACGACCTCGACCGCGCCGGGATCGAGCGGATCCTCGACCGCGCCGAGTCGTTCGCCGAGGTCTCCGGAAGGGAGATCAAGAAGGTCCCGGCGCTTCGTGGCCGGACCGTGGTCAACCTCTTCTACGAGGCCAGCACCCGCACCAGCTCGAGCTTCGAGCTCGCGGCCAAGCGCCTCAGCGCCGACGTGGTGAGCATCCGCTCGGCCGGCTCGAGCGTCGACAAGGGCGAGTCGCTCAAGGACACCGTGCAGACGCTGTCGGCCTATGACCCGGCGGCGATCGTGATCCGCTCACCGCAGGCAGGCGCCGCGCAGCTGGTCGCCGGCTGGACCCCGGCGGCGGTCATCAACGCCGGCGACGGCAAGCACGAGCACCCCACCCAGGCGCTGCTCGACGTCTTCACATTGCGCCGGCGGGTGCGCTCGCTCGATGGCATGAACATCTGGATCGTCGGCGACGTACTTCACTCCCGCGTCGCCCGCTCGGACATCCTGGCGTTTGGCCGCATGGGGGCGCGGGTCACGGTCTGCGGCCCACCGACGCTGATCCCCAGGGGAATCGAGGCGCTCGGCTGTGAATCCCGTCCCAGCCTCGAAGGCCTCCACGAGGCCGACGTCGTGTACGTATTGCGGATGCAGCACGAGCGGATGCGCGAGGCGTTCGTCCCCTCGCTGCGCGAGTACGTGGAGCGCTATCAGATCAACGATCATCGCCTGCGGCCCGGCCAGCTGGTGATGCACCCCGGCCCGGTCAACCGCGGAGTGGAGCTTTCGGCGGCGACGATCGACTCGCCCCAGGCACTGATCGGCGACCAGGTCAAGGCCGGCGTGGCGGTGCGGATGGCGGTTCTGTACGAGCTGCTGGTCGGTTCTCCAATCCTCGCGGCGGTGGCGTAGATGCATACCCAGCGACTGTTCGCAGCGCAGCGCCCAGCCACGGATCTGCTGATTCGAGGCGCCCACGTGCTGGACCCGCGCACGGGACTCGACGAGCCCCACGACGTGCTGATCCGCGACGGGCGGATCGCCGAGCTCGGGGCGCCCGACTCGGTCCCCGCCGACGGTCCGGTGGACACCATCGAGGCGACCGGGCGGCATCTGTTCCCGGGTTTCGTCGACCCCCACGTCCATCTCCGCACCCCCGGACAGGAGTACAAGGAGGACTTTGAAAGCGGCACCGCGGCCGCGGCGGCGGGTGGTTTCTGTGCCCTGATCGCCATGCCCAACACGATCCCCACCGTCGACAGCGCCGCGGTGCTCGGGTCACTGGTGCAGCGAGCGCGCAGCCAAGCGCGGATCCCGGTCGGCTTTTTGGCCTCGATCACCCGCGGCCTGCAGGGCGACGAGCTGACCGAGATGGCGGAGCTGCGCGATGCCGGCGCCCTGGGGTTCACCGACGACGGCAAGCCGGTCGTGTCGGCCGGGATCCTGCGCAAGGCGCTGCAGTATCAGCGCTTGAGCGGCGGCGTGATCGCTCTGCACGAGGAGGACCCGGCGCTATCGGGTGACGGCGTGATGCACGAGGGGGCCGTCTCGGCCCGGCTCGGGCTCACGGGAATCCCGTCGATCAGCGAGTCGACGATGGTCATGCGCGACGCCGCGCTGGCGCGCTACGAAGATGCCCGCGTGCACTTCCAGCACCTCTCGTGCGTCGAATCCGTGCAGGCGCTGGCCGCGGCCAAGGAGGGGGGTGCCCGGGTCAGCGCCGAGGTCTGCCCCCACCATCTGACGCTGACCGACGACGTCGTGCGCACGCTCGACAGTCGCTTCAAGATGAACCCGCCGCTGCGCACCCAGTGCGACCGCCTGGCGTTGATCGAGGCTCTAAAGAGCGGGCTGATCGACTGCATCGCGACCGACCACGCACCGCACGCGCAGCACGAGAAGGAGGTGCCGTTCGAGCAGGCGCCGATGGGCACCACCGGTCTCGAGACGGCATTTGCGGCGCTGTTCACCGAGCTGGTGCTGCCAGGCCAGATCGAGCTCGAGACCGTCGTGGTGCGGCTCAGCGACGGCGCCGCGTTGTATGACCTCCCGACGCCCCGGATCGCGGCCGGCGAGCTCGCCAATCTGTGCTTGGTCAATCTCGACGCCCGCTGGGAGGTCGGCGCCCGGGGGTACGCCAGCCGCTCGGCGAACTCATGCTTCTCGGGGCGCACGCTGCGGGGCCGGGTCGAGCTCACGGTCGCCGCGGGCGCGGTCGCGTTCCGGGCGGCGATGCTCGCCGACGCGGGGACGTTGAGCAGTCGATGAGTCCTCACGCCGGCCTCCGCTCGCCCTCGGGCTTGCTGCCCGCTCGGCATCCTGCCTCGCCTTTTTGGGCAGCGCCCGAGTCATCCAGCTGGCTCGCCGGAATGGAGGCCGCGTGAGTCATCCGGCTGCAACCGCCTACGTCCTGCTCGAGGACGGCACCCGCTTCGACGGCCTGGCCTGCGGCGCCGACGCTCCCGCGGCTGTTGGGGAAGTTGTGTTCACGACGTCGATGTCCGGCTATCAGGAGGCGATGACCGACCCCAGCTACGCCGGGCAGCTGATCGCGTTCACCTATCCCCAGATCGGCAACTACGGCGTCAGCCCCGAGGCGATGGAATCAGACCGCATTCACGCGCGGGCGGCGATCATGCGCGCCGCGGTCGACCGCGACGACGCGCCGGGGGCGCAGACCGGGTGGCTGCGGTGGCTGGCCGCGCACGGCATCCCGGCAATCACCGATCTCGACACCCGGGCCCTGGTGCGCCACATCCGAGACGCGGGGGCCATGAGGGGCGGCGTCTTCCCGGCACGAGTCCCCGAGGCCCGCGCACACGACCTGATCGAGGCCGAGCCATCGATGACCGGCCGCGATCTGGCAAGCGAGGTCACCCCGCGCGAGCCCGTGGTGCTCGAGGGGCGCCGCCGGCAGCCCGGGCCGCGGATCGCCATGCTCGACACGGGGGTCAAGCGCTCGATTGTGTCCAACCTCCGCGCCCGTGGGGCCACGGTCGAGCTTCATCCGTGCGCGGCGAGCGCGGCGACGCTGCTCGCGTCCGGGCCCGACGCGGTGTTCCTGGCCAACGGGCCCGGTGACCCCGGCGCGCTGCACCACATCGTCACCACGGTCAGAGAGCTCGTCGGTCAGCTCCCGGTGTACGGGATCTGCCTGGGCCATCAGCTTCTGTGCCGGGCGGTGGGCCTCGAGACCTACAAGCTGCCCTTCGGCCACCACGGCGCCAACCATCCGGTCAAGGACCTGACCACCGCCAGGACCGAGATCACCAGCCAGAACCATGGCTTCGCGGTGCTGGGGCCAAGCGGCGCACGCACGATCGACCGCGACGAGGCAGTCCGCTGGGAGACCGACTTCGGCGCCGCCGAGCTGACCCACGTCAACCTCTACGACCGCACCGTCGAGGGGCTGCAGCTGCTCGACGTGCCGGGGGCCACGGTCCAGTACCACCCCGAGGCGGGCCCGGGTCCCAACGACTCGCTGTACCTGTTCGACCGCTTCGTCGCAGAGATCGAGGCAGCGGCGTAGGAGATGCCCCGCCGCGACGACATCCAGAAGATCCTCCTGCTCGGGTCGGGCCCGATCGTGATCGGCCAGGCCGCCGAGTTCGACTATTCGGGCACGCAGGCGTGCCGGGTGCTGGTGCAGGAGGGCTACGAGGTCGTGCTCGTCAACTCCAATCCGGCGACGATCATGACCGACCCGGAGGTCGCCACCACCACCTACATCGAGCCGCTGCTCCCCGGTTCGGTCACGCAGGTGATCGAGCGTGAGCGGCCCGACGCGCTGCTGCCGACGCTCGGGGGCCAGACCGCACTCAATTTGTCAAAGATGCTGCACGAGGACGGGTCGCTGGAGCGCTACGGCGTGGAGCTGATCGGCGCCAACTACGAGTCGATCAGCCGGGCCGAGGATCGCGAGCGCTTCCGGGACACGATGACCGCCGCAGGCCTGCGCGTCCCCCGCAGTGCGATCGCCCATAGCATCGCCGATGCCCGGGCGGCGCTGCCCGAGCTCGGGCTGCCGTTCATCGTGCGTCCGGCATTCACGCTCGGCGGCACCGGAGGTGGCGTCGTCCACGACCAATCTCAGCTCGAGCGCCTCGTCGGCCGGGGACTGGCGGTCTCGCCGATCGGGCAGGTGCTGTTGGAGGAGTCGGTGCTCGGTTGGGGCGAGTTCGAGCTCGAGGTGATGCGCGACGGCTCGGACAACGTGGTGATCGTGTGCTCGATCGAGAACCTCGACCCGATGGGCGTGCACACCGGCGACAGCGTCTGCGTAGCGCCTCAGCAGACGCTGACCGACAAGCAGTTTCAGGCTCTGCGCGACCAGGCGATCGCGGTGATCCGTGCGGTGGGCGTGGAAACCGGCGGCTCAAACGTGCAGTTCGCGGTCAATCGCAGCACCGACGAGATCGTGGTGATCGAGATGAACCCGCGCGTGTCGCGCTCGAGCGCGCTGGCCAGCAAGGCCACCGGGTTCCCGATCGCCAAGATCGCCGCCCGGCTGGCGGTGGGCTACACGCTGCAGGAGATCCCCAACGACATCACCGGCGCCACCCCGGCGAGCTTCGAGCCCGCGATCGACTACTGCGTGGTCAAGTGGCCCCGGTTCGCGTTCGAGAAGTTCCCCGGCGCCGAGGCCGGGCTGACCACGCACATGAAGTCGGTGGGGGAGGCGATGGCGCTGGGACGCACCTTCAAACAGGCGTTCGCCAAGGCGCTGCGCTCGCGCGAGCTCGACCAGCGGCCCGACCCGCCGCTCGACGAGGGGGCCCTGCTGGCGCTCGTGGAGCGGCCCGGGGCCGACCGCTACGACTTCCTGCTCGAGGCGCTGCGCCGCGGGGTGGGAGTCGCCGAGCTGCATCGGGCGACCAGTATCGATCCCTGGTTCCTGCACGAGCTGCAGGAGTTGGTGTCGGACCCCGAGGGAGCGTTCGCCGGCGAGCGGACCTACAAGGCGGTCGACACCTGCGCGGCCGAGTTCGCCGCCCAGACGCCGTACTTCTACTCCGGGTGGGAGCGAGCGGGCGCCGCCGGTCCCAGCCACGAGGCGCAAACGAGCGAGCGACCCGCGGTGGTGATCCTCGGCTCGGGACCAAACCGGATCGGTCAGGGGATCGAGTTCGACTACTGCTGCGTGCACGCGGCCCAGACGGTGCGCGAGCTCGGCCGCGATGCGGTGATGATCAACTGCAACCCGGAGACCGTCTCGACCGACTACGACACCTCGGATCGGCTGTACTTCGAGCCGCTGACGCTCGAGGACGTGGTCGCCGTCTGTAAGCACGAAGGTCCCGAAGGGGTGGTAGTCCAGTTCGGCGGCCAGACGCCGCTGAAGCTGGCCGCCGGTCTGCACGCCGCGGGCATCCCGATCCTGGGCACGGGGATCGAGGCGATCGACCTCGCCGAGGACCGGGCGCGGTTCGGAGCGCTGCTGGACCGCCTCGGTTACCGGGCCCCTCCGTACGCCACCGCGAGCAGCGCCGAGGAGGCGCTGCAGCGCGCGCCCGGAGTCGGTTTCCCGCTGCTGGTCCGCCCCAGCTACGTGCTCGGCGGGCGCGCGATGGAGATCGTCTACAGCGTCGAGGGCCTGCGGGACTATCTGAGCCGAGCCGGAGCGCAGGAAGGCACGATCTATCTGGACCGGTTCCTCGAGGACTCGATCGAGGTGGACGTCGACGCGCTGTGCGACGGTGCGGTCGCCGACGGGGGCGGCGGGCAGGTGTGGATCGCGGGGATCATGCAGCACGTCGAGGAGGCCGGGATCCACTCCGGCGACTCGGCATGTGTGCTGCCGCCGCACGGTCTCGGCGACCAAATGCTCGACCAGATCCGCGCCCAGACGGCCGGGATCGCCAGAGCGCTGGGGGTCGTCGGCCTGCTCAACGTCCAGTTCGCGATCCACGGCGATCACGGTCTGCACGTGATCGAGGCCAACCCCCGCGCATCTCGAACGGTTCCGTTCGTCTCCAAGGCGATCGGGGTGCCGCTCGCCAAGCTCGCCTGCCGGATCATGCTCGGGGAGCGGATCGCGGATCTGGGGCTAACAGAGGATCCCGTGCTCGGCCACGTCTGCGTCAAGGAGGCAGTGCTGCCGTTCGATCGCTTCGCCGGGCTCCGATTCGCTGCTCGGACCCGAGATGCGGTCAACCGGCGAGGTGATGGGAATCGCGCCCGACTTCCCGACCGCGTTTGCCAAGGCCCAGGCGGCCGCCGGGGCCCGCCTCCCCACCCAGGGAACAGTGTTCCTCACGGTCGCCGACGGCGACAAGCCCGCCGCCACCGGGATCGCCACCCAGCTGCACGACCTCGGCTTCACGATCATCGCCACCCGCGGGACCGCGCAGTCGATCCGCAGGATGGGGGTGCCGGCGGAGGAGATCAACAAGATCGGCGAGGGCTCGCCGCATGTCGTCGACTGGATCGAGCGGGGCGCGGTCGACCTGGTGATCAACACCCCGGTGGGCACCGGGGCGCGCGCGGATGGGTACGAGATCCGCTCGGCGGCGGTGGCCCGCGGCATCCCCTGCGTCACCACGATGGCCGGAGGGATGGCAGCCGCTCGGGCGATCGCCGCCGCTCGCCGCGGCGAGCCGGAAGTGGTCTCGCTCCAGGAATTGCACCGCGACCGTCAGGCCAGCTCGGCCGCGCTCCAGGAGCGCCACCGCGACCGTCAAGCCAGCCCGGCGTCGCGATGACCAGCACTCGCGCCCCGCGCGTCCGGGCGCCGTTCGGAGCTCGGATAGCGACGATCACCGGCAAGTCCCGCTACGGGGCCTACGTCGTGCTCCGGGGCTCAGATCGTGGCGGTCCGCACCCGCAGCCGGGCCAGTTCTACATGCTCATGGCGGCCGACCGCTGGGGCGGGGGAGCCGGCGAGCGGCCGTTTCTGCCGCGCGCGTTCAGCGTCCTGCGCGCCGCGCCGGCCGGCGAGGGCGGCGATGCGGTCGCGCTCGAGTTCCTGGTCGAGGACGTCGGGCCGGGCACCAGGCGCCTGTGCGAGCTCGGCCCGGGGGAGGGGCTGTCGCTGGTAGGTCCGCTCGGCAACGGATTCGCGCCCCCGCGTGACGGACGGCGGGCGCTGCTGGTGGGGGGCGGCGTGGGAATCGCCCCGCTGGCAATCTGGCAGGACGAGCTCGGCGATCAGGCGACAGTCCTGCTCGGATTCCGCGATGCCGCCCACGCCGCCGGCGCAGAGCTCCTGCGCGGCGCGCAGGTCGCGACCGACGACGGCAGCAGCGGGCATCACGGGCTCGTCACCGACCTGCTCGACGACGAGCTCGACGGCGACCCCCACGCCGAGGTGTACGCCTGCGGGCCGCCGCCGATGCTCGAGGCGGTGCGGCTGATCTGCAGCGTGCGCGAGATCCCGGCTCAGCTCGCGCTGGAGTCGGGGATGGCGTGCGGATTTGGGGCTTGTTTTGGCTGCGTGGTCGAGACCCGCAGCGGCTACGTGCGCCTGTGCCTCGATGGGCCGGTGCTCGACGCCGGACAGCTGGGACCCGAGGCGCTCACGACCCCCGGGACCGGCCATTGACCGCGCCCGGCCCGGACGGCACGCGCGCGGCCGTCGACCTGTGCGGGATCGAGCTCACGCACCCGATCATCAACGGGTCGGGCACCTTTGACGCGATCGCCGCCCGGCGGGCGTTCGGAGAGCAGTTGCTCGAACAGTTCCCGTTCTCGGCGTTCGTCTCAAAGACCGTGACCTTGGCCCCGCGGCAGGGCAATCCGCCGCCTCGACTATGGGAGCTTCCGGCGGGGCTCATGAACTCGATCGGCCTGCCCAACAAGGGCCTGCATGGCTACCTGGCCGAGGATCTCCCGGCGCTGGCCGAGTTGCCCGTGCCGCTGATCGTCAACGTGATGGGGTTCAGCCGCGCCGAGGTTGCCGAGCTGGTAACGGCGTTTGCCCAGCGGGAGGAAGTCGCGGCGCTGGAGTTGAATGTCTCGTGTCCGAACGTGGAGACCGGGCTGGTGATGGGCGCCGACCCGGGCGAGGTCACGCTGCTGCTCGACGCCGTACGCCCGCTGACCGGCAAGCCGCTGATCGTGAAGCTGACTCCGAACGCGACTGACGTGGCCGCGGTCGCCTACGCCGCCCAGGAGTCCGGCGCGAGCGCGGTGTCGCTGATCAACACGATCCGTGGCATGGCTTTGCGTCCGGGGAGTGCCCAGCCGTGGCTGGCCGGGGTGACCGGTGGAGTCTCCGGGCCATCGGTGCGGGCGATCGCACTGGCACAGGTCAGCGCGGTCGCAGCGGCGGTGACGATCCCGATCGTGGGCATGGGCGGGGTGCAGTCCGGCGCCGATGCACTCGATCTCCTGCGCGCGGGGGCGACCGTCGTCGCCGTGGGAACCGAGAGCTTCAGAGATCCGGCCGCCGGGCGCCGCATCGCCGCCGAGCTGGCCTCGCTGGACGCTGAAAGGGGGTTTGTTAGGTACGACTGACGTCTTACCTGGGCACCATCTCCCGCCAGTTATGCAAATCCTCAATGAGGTGTTAAACCCCCTGCAAAAGCTGACTATTCTCGCAACTAGGCTCGACAATGCTCAAGCTCAGGTTGAGGTGCAGCCGAATTTGGGCGGATTGACCTTGATCGGCCAGCCGCAAGAGGTATAGTCGCGCCGCATGCCGCCGGTCAGTGAATCGTTCTCCAAGCCACTTGCCGCTCCCGAGCGTTCACTGGTGCAGCGGATGGAAGCTCTGCAGCGGGCAAACAGCATTCGCAGCCGGCGAGCTCAGCTCAAGCGCGACCTGAAAGCCGGGCGTCAACCGATCGGCGAGCTGCTGCTCAACCCACCAGATTATGTGCTCACCGCGAAGGTGTTCGACCTGCTTCTGGCGGTCCCCAAGTACGGCCGCGTGAAGGTCAACAAGATCCTCTCGCAGTGCCGCATTTCGCCGAGCAAGACGCTTGGAGGATTGTCAGAGCGCCAGCGCGGCGAGCTCGTGGCGCTGATGCGCCGTCGCTGAGCGAACCTACGGCGCCCGCGCGCGGCTGCTGCTGGGTGGCACATGTCCAAGGTGTTCGTGATCACCGGTCCCTCGGGGGTCGGCAAGGGAACGCTGATCCGCCGCCTGCTGCAGCGCGTCCCCGAGCTCGAGCTGTCGGTGTCGGCAACCACCCGCGCACCGCGACCCGGTGAGCACAACGGCACCGACTATCACTTCATGGACTCCGACGAGTTCGCTCAGCGGGTGCGCGACGGCGAGTTTCTCGAGCACGCCACGTACTCGGGCGCCAACTACGGAACGCTGCGCTTCGAGCTCGACCGGCGGCTTGCGCAGGGCATTCCGGTGGTCCTCGAGATCGAGGTCCAGGGGGCGCGGCAGGTGCGCGCAGCGATGCCCGAGGCGCTGGCGGTGTTCATCGCACCGCCGTCGCGAGAGGCGCTTCGCGCGCGGCTCGTCAACCGCGGCACCGACGACCCCGGGCAGATCGAGCGCCGGCTGCTCACCGCCGAGCGCGAGCTCGAGGCCCAGCGCGAGTTCGCCCACGTGGTGGTCAACGACTCCCTGGAGGAATCGACCGCCGAACTCGAGCGGATCGTCCGCAACGAAATCAGTGTCGCTAACCTAAAGGACCCCAATCAAGGACTGACCCCGTGATCTCACCCCGTATCGACAAGCTGCTCGAACACGTCGACTCCGACTACGCGAGCGTGATCGTGGCCGCCAAGCGCGCCCGCCAGATCAACTCCTACTACCACAACCTCGGCGAGGGCACGTTTGACGAGTTTCCGCCGCCGATGGTCGATACGCGCTCCAAGAACTACCTGACGATCGCGCTCGAAGAGGTCGCTCAGGGCAAGCTCAAGTACCACTACCGGTAGCCCGTGGTCAGCTCCACCGGCTTGCGGACTAGCAGACGGTAGGAGCCGATGGCCCGGGTGCTCCTTGGGGTGAGCGGCGGGATCTCGGCCTACAAGGCGCTGGAGACCGCGCGCCTGGCCGTCAAGGCGGGGCACGCGGTCCGAGTGGTGCAGACCGAGGCGAGCACCCGCTTCGTAGGCCCGGCGTCGTTTGAGGCGATTACCGGCGCGCCGGTGCTGCGCGACGAGTTCGAGCCCGATCCGATGCGCGGCGCCTACCCGGGTGAGCCGCCCCCGCAGCGAAGCCCGATCTCCCACCTGGCGCTGGCCCAGCGAGCCGATCTCTACCTGATCGCGCCCGCAGGCGCCAACACGATCGCCAAGCTCGCCCACGGCCACGCCGACAACCTGCTGACGGCGGCGGCGCTCGCCACGTCCTGTCCGGTGGTGATTGCGCCCGCGATGAACAACCGCATGTACGAGCACCCCGCGACGCAGTGCAACCTCGAGCTGCTCGCCGCCCGCGGGGTGACGGTGGTCCCGCCGGGCGAAGGAGAGCTTGCCTCCTACGGTGAGCACGGCGTGGGACGGCTGGCCGAGCCGGCTGATCTGCTCGAGGTGTGCGAGTCGCTGCTGAGGTCAGACCCGATTCATTCGCGCGAGCCCGGCCCGCTGTCGGACCCCGCACCCCGACGAGCCGCGCGAGCCCGGCCCGCTGCTGGGCCTGGCCGTGCTGGTGACCGCCGGCGGCACCCGCGAGCCGATCGACAGCGTGCGCTTCATCGGCAATCGCTCCTCGGGCAGGATGGGTTTCGCGCTCGCCGAGCAGGCCGCGAACCGCGGCGCCCAGGTGCTGCTCGTCGCCGCAAACGTCTCGCTGGCCCCGCCGGCCGCCGTGCGGCTGGTCGAGGTGGGCACCGCGGCCGAGCTCGCCGCCGCCTGCGAGCGGGCGTTTGACGGCTGCACGGTGCTGCTGATGGCGGCCGCGGTCGCCGATTTCCGGCCCCGTAACCCTGCGCGCACCAAGCTGAAGAAGGATGAAGGAGTGCCCGACATCAAGCTTGAACCGACCGAGGACATTCTCAGCCGACTGGCCGCAAGACGTCGGCCCGATCAGGTCCTGGTCGGTTTCGCTGCCGAGCACGGGGAGGCCGCGGGGCGGGGGCTTGAAAAGCTCAAGCGCAAGCGTCTGGACGCGGTCGTGATCAACGACATCTCCGACCCCAGGATCGGGTTCGACGCCACGGAGAACGAGGTCACGATCGTGATTGCCTCAGGACGGCAACGCCGCGTGGCAAAAACGGGTAAGCAGCACATCGCAGCCGCGGTGCTCGACGAGGTCGAGCTGCTGCTATCGGAGAAGGAGACAGACGATCGAGCCACCCGAGCACACCCCGATCGCGCCGCAAGAGTTTGAGACGTTCACCGCGGTCGGGCGGACCATCGCCGAGAACGTGGTCAAGGCGGTGGAGATCCGCCGCCAGACGCTCCAGCACCTGATCGTCGCGCTGTTGGCCGAGGGCCACGTGCTGGTCGAGGATTACCCCGGCGTCGGCAAGACGGCGCTCGCGCGCGCGCTCGCACGCTCGATCGACTGTCAGTTTGCCCGCATCCAGTGCACCTCGGACCTGCTGCCGGCCGACGTGGTCGGAACCAACGTCTATGACCAGCGCGAGCAGCGGTTCGAATTTCGCCCCGGGCCGGTGTTCGCCAACGTGGTGCTGGTCGACGAGATCAACCGGGCTTCGCCGAAGACGCAGTCGGGGCTGTTGGAGTGCATGCAGGAGCGACGGGTCACGGTCGACATCCATACGCACGAGCTGGCCCGGCCTTTCCTGGTGCTGGCCACGCAGAACCCGATCGAGTACGAGGGCACCTACCCGCTGCCCGAGGCCCAGGTCGACCGGTTCATGATCCGCATCTCGCTCGGCTATCCCGATCACGCGGCCGAGGCCGGAATGCTCGCCGCGCACGAGACCGGCGACCGGGTGCTCGCGCTACGGCCGGTGGTGACCGCGGCCGAGGTCCTCGCCGCCCAGGACGCCGCCTCGAGCATCAAGGCATCGGCACCGTTGCGCGACTACGTGGTCCGCCTGCTGTGGCGGACCCGCGAGGATCCGCGGGTCGACCTCGGCGCCAGCCCGCGCGCCGGACTGATGCTGCTGCGCGCCGCGAAGGCTCACGCGATGATGGCCGGGCGCGACCACGCGCTGCCCGACGATGTGCAGGTGCTCGCCGAGTCAGTGCTGGCCCACCGGCTGGTGCTGGCGCCCGAGACTCCACGCGCGGCAGCGGCGGATGTGATCGCCGACGCGATTTCGGCCACGCGAGCCTTGTGATGAGACCCCAGCGGCTGCTTGCCAGAAGGGCCATTGCGGTGTTTTGTGCGGGGCTGGCATTGCTGCTGATCGCGTTCCTGTTCGACGCTGCGCCGCTGTTCGTGCCCGCCGTGGCGCTGGCGCTGATCGGATTGGCCGCCCCGGCGTGGGTCTGGTGCAGCGCCACGGGCGCCAAGGCGATCCGGCACCTACAGGCCGAGCGGGTTGTCGAGGAGCAGCCGCTGTCGGCGACGATCGAGGTTCGTCGCAGTCGGCTGGGACTTCCCGGAGCCGAGGTAATCGATCCGTTCACCGGGTCGCGGCTCGAGCTCAGCGGCCCGCTGTCTCCGTTTCGCGGTGGGCGTACCGCCAACGTCAAGGTCGTGACCCGCTTTCCACGACGAGGGCTGCAGAAGCTGGCGCCGCCGTCTCTAATCGCCCGCGATCCGCTGGACCTCGCGCGCGTGAAGACGATCAGCTCGGCGCCCCCCCAACAACTGCTGGTGCTCCCGCGAACCGAGCCGGTGCGTTGGCTGATCAGTGGCCGGGGCAGGCATTTCGAGCTCCCGGATGGTCAATCCCCGGCCGAGGCCTTCGCCGCCGTCGACGTCGACGGGCTGCGCCCCTACCGGATCGGGACGCCGGCCAGCCGGATTCACTGGCCGGCCGTCGCGCGCGGCGCGGGGCTGATCGAGCGCCGGCTGCGTGCCGACGGCGACACGCGACCGCTGGTCGTGCTCGACCCACGGGGGGTGGGCCCGGCCGAGTTGCTCGACGCGGCGGTCCGGGCGACCGCGTCGCTGACGCTCGAGCTCGCCCGCTCGGGCGGCTGCGGCCTGATGCTCGGAGGCGAGCAGCGCGTGACGCCGATCGACCGCGAGCTGGTCACCTGGCCGGCGGCGTATGCTCGCCTCGCGCTGATAGAGGGCGGCCCGTATGCGCGCGCGCCCGCCCTGGGATCCTCCGGGGGGCGGCTGGGGGCGACGATCTATGTAGCCGTTGCACCTCCGGACCGGCTGGTGGCGCTGCTATCGAGCTCCGGCCAGGGACCGGTGGTGCTCGTGGTGCCCGATCAGCTCCTCGCCGACGGCCGCCCACGCGGTGTTCGAGGACCGATGCGCCCGGCGTTTGAGGTATCGGGCTGCCGCGGGTTCCTGCTCGGAGCCCGACGCAAGACCGACCGCGTGAAGGCCAGGGAGGCCACGGCGGCATGAGCGCGGGCGCCAACTCGGTCATCGTCGGGGCGCGCTATGAGCGCACATCGACGAGCGACTCAAACGAGCTGTCGGACTCCACACGCCACTGGATCCGGCTGGTGACGTTTGCAGCGCTCGCGCTGTATGGAGCGGTTCGCTGGGGAACGCTGATGAGCCCGGCGCCGACCGGGCGGCTGTTCGGGCTGGCCGTGCTCGCGGTGGTGCTGGTCGCCGCTGTCCCGCCGCTGCGGCGCTACGGCCTGCTGCCGGCGCTGGCGCTGACGGTCGCGCTGTGCCTGCTGGCCTTCCCGATCGCGGGGCTCCAGTGGCACTCGTTCATCCATCTGCGCGTCGCGGTCTCGGCGCGTCATATCGGAGATGGGCTGGGGGCACTGCCCACCGCGCTGGTGCCCTACGTCGGGATCAGTACCGCGGTGCGGCTGGTGATCGTGCTGGGTGCGGCCATCCTGCTGCTCGATGCGGCGATCGTGATCGCCTTTGCCCCGCCGGAGTTTGGCGACTGGCGCAGGGCGGGGGCGGCGCTGCCGTTAATCGCGCTGGCGGTGGTCCCCGCGACGCTCGTGCGCCCCCAGTTCCCGTACCTGCAAGGACTGCTGCTGTTCGCGCTGCTGGCCGCGTTCATGTGGGGCGAGCGGGTTCGACGCGACTCCGCCAGCACGGCGCTGGTGCTCGCGATGCTGGCCGGGATCGCGGCGGCGCTGATCGCTCCGCGGCTGGATCAGCACAAGCCGCTGCTGAACTACAGAGCCTGGACGGGCTCGATCGCCAGCGCGCGCATCGACTCGTTCAACTGGAACCAGACCTATGGGCCACTGCGCTGGCCGCATTCGGGACACGAGGTGCTGACCGTCAACGCCAAGACGGCCGACTACTGGAAGGCCGAGGACCTCGACATGTTCAACGGCTTCGGGTGGGTGCTCGGCACGGCCGGCGAGCCGAGTCTTCCACCGGTCAGCCCCACGGCGCTGGCGGCGTGGTCGCACCCCATCCGAGTCACGATCGAGGGCATGCGAACCAATGACGTGATCGCCCCCGGCGAGATTCTGGGGCGGCCCACGCAGGTCCCCGGCGGCGCCGTACCGGGCGTCGATCCGGGCCGCTGGACTTCGGAGCGGACGCTCAAGTCGGGCTCGAGCTACCGGGTGACGACCTACTCGCCCCATCCCTCCGCCCGCCAACTTCAGGAGGCCGGCAGCGCCTATCCCTACCCGGACCTCAACAGCTACATCACGCTGACGATCCCCGAGACGGGGAATCCGACAACCGGAGCTCACGCAGGTGATGTTTGATCCGTTTCACGCTTCCGTGGGGCCGGATGGCAGCCGCGCGAGCATCGCCAAGCTGATGGCGGATTCCCCCTACGCAAGCGCGTACGGGCTGGCGCAGAACCTCGCCGCCCACAGCCGGACCCCGTACGCGTTCGTGACCAGCGTGCTGCATTTCCTCTCTCGAGCCCACGGCTACACCTACGACCAGAAACCTCCGGTCAGCAGATATCCACTGGTCAGCTTCCTGTTCAAGGACAAGCGCGGCTACTGCCAGCAGTTCTCGGGCACGATGGCGCTGCTGCTGCGCATGGGCGGCCTGCCGGCACGCGTCGCCGCGGGATTCACGTCCGGGACGCGCAGCGGCACCCGCAATCAATGGCAGGTGAGCGACATCGACGCCCACGCCTGGGTCGAGGTGTGGTTCCCCCACTACGGATGGGTGCGTTTCGATCCCACTCCGACGGTCGCGCCGGCCCGCGGCGGGGCGACATCGACTGCGATCGTCAAGCCTCTGCCGGGCTCAGGTGGCGCGCTGCCCGGGAGTTCGACTCGCCAGAGCCAGGCGGCCTCGCACACCTCGAAGAACGCGCCCCACTCGTCCGGTGGCGGTCTGAGCCCGCTACTGATCGTCCCGGCGCTGGCGGCGCTGGCGCTCCTGGCCTTGTTGGCGCGCGGTCTGCTGCGCCCGCACCAAACCACTGACACGCTGCTCGACGAGCTCGAGCGAGCGATGGCGCGCACCGGGCGCCCGCTGGGCGCCGGGGTCACCCTGGCAGGGCTGGAGCACCGGTTCCGTGACTCGCCCGCCGCCGCCGGCTACATCCGTGCGCTGCGCCTGGAGCGATACGGCGGCGTGCGCGAGTCCCCCAGCCGGCGCGGCCGCCGGGCGCTGCGCGAGCAGCTGCGTCGCGATCTGGGCTTGACCGGACGCCTGCGGGCGCTGTGGGCGCTGCCGCCACGTCCCCCAGGCGGGTTGGCGCGCCGAGGCGAGCCCTAAACTCGTAGCTGTGGACGATGTGTACGACCTTTTCCGGCGCGGCACCGAGCTGCTCGAGGCCGGCCACAACCATCAGGCCGTGATCCCGCTGGCGCGGGCGCGCGATCTCGCTCCCGAGCAGACCTCGATACGCGAGGCCCTCGGCAGGGCGCTGTTTCACAGCCAGCACTACGAACAGGCCGCCCAGGAGTTCCAGGCGGTGACCGATCGCGCCCCCACCAACGACTACGCCCTGTTCTGCCTGGGCCGCTCACTTCAGCTTCTGGGCCGGCACGCCGAGGCGCGCAAACCGCTCGCCCTGGCAGCCTGCCTGCAGCCGGGCCGACGCGATTACCGCGTCTATCGCGACCGTGCGAGAGCTCGCGCGGGCGACGGCTCGGGCATCTGAGAACAAGCGTTCACAACTGCCTCTGCGGTGCTACGCTGACAGCACAGCTTTCGTGCCGGGCGCTTCCCGGCGGCAGTTTTGAAAGTGGGCGCCCGCCCGCTTTTTAAGTTTAAGAGACGGAGGGAGAACGTGAGTGCACTACAGACCGAGATCGAAGCCAGGCTCGCCGGCGTCGAGCCCGAGGTCGAGGTGCTGCTGGCGGAAGTCGTCTCCGGCTCGACCCTGCGCCTGTTCATCGACCATCCCCAGGGGGTGACGCTGGCGCTCTGCGAGCGGGTCTCGGGGCACCTGAACGATTACCGCGTGCGGTACTCGCTCGAGGTGTCCTCCCCGGGCCAGGACCGGCCGCTGACAAAGCCCCAGCACTACGCGCGCTTCCTCGGCCGCCGCGCGCGGGTTCGCCTGCGAGGCGAGGCAGCGCGCCGGCACAAGCAGCTCGCCGGTCACAACCAGGCGGCACCGCCTGCGAAACAGGTGGTGGGAGAGCTCGTTGGCGCATCGGAGCAGGACGTGACGATCGCCGCCGCCGACGGCGTGGTCACGATCCCATACGAACAGATCGCCCGCTCAAACCTCGTACCCGGAGACTGAGTCCATGTCCAAGGAGATCGTCGAGGCCGTACGAGGCCTCGCAGCGGAAAAGAACATCTCGCTCGAGAAGCTGATGGAGGCGCTCGAGGACGCGCTGCTGTCGGCCTACAAGAAGACGCCCGGATCGGCCCCCTACGCCAAGGTCGAGGTCGATCGCGACAACGGCGACTTCATCGTCTGGGAGCTGAAGATCCCGCCAGAGCTCGAGGAGCAGCTGCTGGTCGAGGCGACCGAGGACCAGCAGCCGACGGTCGACCCCGAGACGGGGGAGATGCGTGAAGCGCCCGAGCCCGAGATCGACCTCGAGAAGCTCAAGGAGTACGAGGATCAGATCGAGATCGAGGACGTCACCCCGCACGACTTCGGGCGGATCGCCGCGCAGACCGCCAAGCAGGTGATCCTGCAACGGATCCGCGAGGCCGAGCGCGACGTGATGTTCGAGGAGTACCGCGACCGGGTCGGCGAGCTGATCACCGGGATCGTGCAGCAGTCGGACTCGCGCTACACGCTGGTCCAGCTGCGCGAGCGCGTCGAGGCGCTGCTGCCCAAGTCCGAGCAGGTCGACGGCGAGCGCTACGACCATTCCCAGCGGATCAAGGCCGTGATCAAGGACGTCTCCAACTCGACCAAGGGCCCGAGCATCATCGTCTCCCGGCGCGATCCCGAGCTGATCAAATCGCTGTTCGAGCTCGAGGTGCCCGAGATCGCCGACGGGCTGGTGGAGATCACCGGCGTCGCGCGCGAGCCTGGCTATCGCTCGAAGATCGCGGTCGTCTCGCACGTGGACGGGGTCGATCCCGTCGGCGCGTGCGTCGGTCCTCGAGGGTCGCGCGTGCGGATGGTGGTGTCCGAGCTGCGCGGGGAGAAGATCGACATCATCCCCTACAACGACGAGCCCGCTCGGTTCGTCGCCAAGGCGCTGTCGCCGGCTCGCGTTCGCGAGGTGCTGGTCGACGACGCCGGCAAGCAGGCCACGGTGATCGTCCCCGATGACCAGCTGTCGCTGGCGATCGGTCGCGAGGGTCAGAACGCCCGGCTGGCCGCGCGCCTGACGGGCTGGCGGATCGACATCCGCTCCGAGACCGAGTTCGCGGCCGAGGAGGCCGAGCACGGCTACGAGGAGGACGAGGCTGCCCAGGGACGCTGCGCGGCAATCCTGTCCAACGGCCGCCGCTGCCCGAACGCCGCGCTTCCCGGCTCCAGGTACTGCGGGATCGAGGCCCACCAGGCGCTGGCCAACAAGGACACAGATCAGGTCGATGCCGTCGCTCCGCAGAGCTCCGCCGCGGCGCGCGAGCAGGAGCGCCAAGCGGTCGCCACCGCTCAGGCTCCCAGCGCCGCAGAGCCCGAAGCCGAGCAGCTGACCACCGAGCCGGGCAACGGCGACGCTCCGCAGGGCGCCCCCGACCCATCCGCGACCGAGGGCGCAAGCTCGTAGGCGACGTACACTGCGAGGGCGATGAACAAACGCGTCCATGAGATCGCCAAGGAGCAAGGTCTTCCGGCCAAGGACGTCCTCGCACGCCTGAGGGCGGCCGGAATCGAAGTGAAGGCCTCGTCGTCGTCGGTGGACGAGGAGGTCGCCAGGCAGGTTCTCGCCAACGGCGGCGGCGACGGCACGGGCGACTCGGACGGCGCTCCGAAGCCGGGGAGCGTGACGAGAGAGCCCCCGGCGCAGCCGACGGCCACGGCGACCGCTGCCCCCACCCAAGCCCCGGGGCCGGCTCCGACGGCCGACGCCGCACGGGCCCCGAGCGCGGGCGAGCCCGCACACAAGCGCCCCACTCGCGACTCGCTGCAGGGCGAGCGCGCGCCGGGTAACGCCGGCGGGCGGCGCCGGGTGGTGATCGATTCTCAAGCTTCGCGCCGCGCGGCCGGCAGCGGCGGGCCTGCGCAGTCAAACCAGCCTCCACGACGGCAGCGGCGCGGACGCCGCCGCCGGGGCGTCTATGACGAGGAGGCGGAGTCGCGTCCCTCGCAGGCGCCGGTCGCCGAGCGCGGCGCGATTCAGATCAACTCCGGCTCGACGGTCAAGGACGTGGCCGAGTACCTCGACGTCTCGACGTCGGAGATCATCAAGAAGCTGATGGCGCTGGGAGAGATGCGGACGCTCACCCAGACCCTGTCCGATGAGACGATCGAGGTCCTTGCCTCCGAGCTGAACAAGGACGTCGAGATCGTCCACTCCGAGGACGAGGAGGTGGCCGAGCCGGTCTTTCAGGACGCCGACGAGGACCTCGTCGAGCGCGCGCCGGTGGTGACGATCATGGGCCACGTCGACCACGGCAAGACGTCGCTGCTGGATGCGATCCGCGAGACCCAGGTGGCAGCCGGCGAGGCGGGAGGCATCACCCAGCACATCGGCGCCTACCAGGTGCAGCACGACGGCCACGCGATCACCTTCCTGGACACCCCGGGACACGAGGCGTTCACCGCGATGCGCGCCCGCGGCGCCAAGGTCACCGATATCGCCGTGATCGTGGTTGCCGCCGACGACGGCGTAAAGCCCCAGACGCAAGAGGCCGTGGACCACGCCAAGGAGGCGGGCGTCCCGATGCTGGTCGCGGTCAACAAGATCGACAAAGAGGGAGCACAGCCCGACAGGGTGCGCGTCGAGATGACCGACCTGGGCCTGCAGCCGGTGGAGTGGGGTGGAGACACCGAGTTCGTCGACGTCTCGGCCAAGACCAAGCAGGGTCTCGACGACCTGCTCGAGACGATCATCGTCATGGCTGAGGTCGAGGAGCTGCGCGCCAACCCGGACGCCGCCGCCTCCGGCACGGTGATCGAGTCCAAGCTGGACCCGGGCCGCGGCCCGGTGGTGACGATCCTCGTCAACCGCGGGACGCTCGAAGTCGGCGACGCCCTCGTCGCCGGAGCGCACTGGGGCCGGGTGCGAGCCATGCACGACTTCCTCGGTAACCGGGTGGGGCAGGTTTTGCCCGGCGAACCGGTGGAGGTGCTCGGCTTCAACGGCGTCCCCGAGGCCGGCGAGCACGTCCGCGTCGTCGAGCACGAACGCCGTGCCCGTCAGCTGGCCGGCGAGCGGCTCACGCGTCTCAAGGCCGAGTCGATCGCGCGCCGGAGCGGCAAGCGCGTGTCCTTGGAGGACATCTTCGGCAGCGGCCTGCAGGAGCTCAACCTGGTGCTCAAGGCCGATGTCGCCGGCTCGCTGGAGGCGATCGAGGACGAGATCGCCAAGCTGCCCCAGGAGGAGGTCTCGGTCAACGTGATCCGGCGGGCGGTCGGCGCGGTGACCGAGTCAGACGTGATGCTCGCGGCCGCGTCCGACGCGGTGATCCTGTCCTTCAACGTGCGCCCGGTGGGCGATGCGCGCGCGGCGGCAGATCGCGAGGGGGTCGAGATCAGGCACTACTCGGTGATCTACCGGGCGATCGACGAGCTGCGTGACGCGATGCAGGGCATGCTCGCGCCCGAGGAAGTCGAGGAGACGCTCGGCACCGCCGAGGTGCGCCAGCTGTTCCGGGCCTCGCGCGTCGGGACGATCGCCGGCTCACACGTCACCGACGGCACGATCAGGCGCGGGGCCAAGGTTCGCCTGGTGCGCGACGGGACCGTGGTCTACGACGGCGAGATCGCCAGCCTGCGGCGCTTCAACGACGATGTTCGCGAGGTCACCAGCGGCTTCGACTGCGGGATCGTGCTGCTCAACTACGCCGACGTCAAGGAAGGCGACGTGCTTGAGACCTACGCCACACGCCAGGTCGAGCGCGCGCTGGCGTAGTTAAAGTGGTGCGCCGTGCCCGCCGATGGCGGTTTCGTAGCGGTGCTCGTGATCGAGCTTCACTTCCCCGACGCGGGAAGCCTGAAGGCCAAGCGCAAGGAGCTGTCGTCGATCAAGGCCCAGCTGCACGGCCGCCTCGGCGCTGCGGTGTCGGAGACCGCGCACCAGGATCTGTGGCAGCGGGCCACGCTGACCGCCTCGCTCACCGGCGGTTCGCTGCGCAAGCTGAGCGCCGCGGTCGACGAGCTCGAGCGCTGGGTGCTCGCGCGCTGCCCGGAGGGCGCTCACGTGGAGCGGCTGCTGGCGTCGGTGGAGGACCTGCGCGGATGAGCGCTGGGGGCGTTAGGCAGATGAGGTCGCAGCGCGAACGTCCGTGCGGAGGATAGGATGCACGGTACCCGCATGCGCCGCGTGGACGAGGCGATGAGAGCCGTCCTCAGCGATGCGATCTCGAAGGATCTAAAAGACCCACGCGTGGGTTTCGTAACTGTCACCGGAGTGAAGACCAGCCCTGATCTGCGGCATGCTCGCGTCTACGTGAGCGTGCTCGGCGACGACGAGGCTCGCGAAGCGAGCATCGAGGGCCTGCGCTCGGCGCACGGCTTCCTGCAGCACCGGATCGCCACCGAGCTGTCGCTCAAGCACACCCCGGCGCTGGTATTCGAGTACGACGAGTCAGTAGACCGCGGAATGCGGATCTCCCAGCTGATCGACTCCGCGCTGGGCGAAGAGCAAGGAGGCTCCGATGACCACTAACGGCGATCGCTCGGACCGCGATCTCGTGCTCGCCGAGCTGCGCGAGGCGGACAAGCTGCTCGTGGTCACGCACGAAAATCTCGACGGCGACGCGCTCGGGTCGCTGGTGGCGATGCAGGGGATCTTGAGCACGCTCGGCAAGGACTGCCTGATGTTCATCGACGAGCGCGAGTTTCCACTGCCGCCGGAGTATCGCTTTCTGCCGCTCGTCGGGCTCGTCTCAGAGCCGCCCGGCGACCTGCAGCAGCGCACGGTGGTGTTCCTGGATTGCGGCAACCTGGACCGCAACCCGGCTGACGCCTTCCGCCGGCCCGGAATCCACCTGCTCAACATCGACCATCACCACGACAACACCCAGTTTGGAACCGTGAATCTGGTCGTCCCCGAGGCGTCGTGCACCGCCGAGATCCTCTGGGACCTGATGGCCGGGCTGGGGGTCAGCCCAACCGGAACGGTCGCCGACGCGCTGTACGTGGGACTGATCACCGACACCGGACGGTTCATGTACGCGAACACCGGCCGGCGTGCTCACCTGATGGCCGCCGACCTGATCGACGCCGGAATCGACGTCCACGAGCTCTACCGGCGGGTGTACGAGGACGTCCCGTACGGCAAGCTGGCGCTGCTCGCCAGGGGACTGGCAAACATCGAGCGCTATGACGACGGGCGGCTGACGATCGCCGCCCTGAGCGCGAACGACTTCCGTGACTCGGGTGCCGAGGAGAGCTACTCCGAAGGCGTCATCGACCATCTGCGTGCGGTGCAGGGCACGGCGGTGGCGGCGCTGATCCGCGAGCGGATCGGCAACGGGCAGGGCGGCGGGCGCAAGGTCTCGCTGCGCGCCTCAGACGACCGCGTCGACGTATCGGCGATCGCCCGCGCGCAGGGGGGCGGGGGTCACCGGCAGGCGGCGGGCTTCACCACCGAGCTCTCGCACGAGGAGCTGGTCCGGTTTCTGCGTGACGAGCTCGCGGCGCAGCTGTAAGAGCGTGGGATATTTTGGGCGCTATACGCCCAAAATCCCCCAAGCAACGTTTGGTGGAGCAGGGCTACGTTCTGCTGTGCGACAAACCCGCGGGCGTCACCTCCCACGACGTCGTCGCAGGCATCCGCCGGGAGCTGCCCCGCAAGACCAAGGTGGGCCACGCCGGCACGCTTGACCCGTTCGCGACCGGGCTGCTGCTGGTGCTCGTGGGGCGTGCCACCCGCGTGCAGCGCTTCTTGATGGAGCTCCCCAAGCGCTACGAGGCCACGGCACGATTCGGCGCGGTGTCCACGACCGGCGACCCGGAGGGCGAGATCGTGCACACAGGCCAGGTTCCCGAGGGCGAGCTCGAGCTGCCCGTGGGGCGCCTGCGCCAGCGGCCGCCGGCCTACTCGGCGGTCAAGGTCGGCGGCCGGCGCGCCTACCAGCTCGCCCGTGCCGGGGCCGCGCCGGAGCTGCCCGAGCGTGAGATCGAGGTCTACAGCTTCCAAGAGCGCTGGCGCGACGGCGACCGCCGCGGCTTTGCGATCGAGTGTTCGTCGGGCACCTACGTGCGCAGCTTGATCGCCGACCTCGGCGACGCCTATTGCCAGCAGCTGCGCCGGACGCGCATCGGTCACTTCGATGTCGATGACGCCGATCCGGAGAAGCCGATCGCCCTGGCCCCGGCGCTGGACTTCCTGCCCGAGCTGACCCTCGACGCAGAGCAGGCCCGGCGCGTGGGTCACGGCGCCGGGATAACCGCCCCCGACGGCGTCACCGGGACCGTGCGGCTGACGCATGGCGACGAGCTCGTGGCGCTGGCGCAACCGGTGCACGGCCAGCTTCGCCCGGTGGTGGGCTTGCGGTAGCTCCGGGCAGCCGCTCAATAGGCTTTCCAGCCCATGCAGGTCACGATGCTCGCCGACGCCCAGCCTCGGCCGCGCCGCCTGGCGGTCGGCGAGTTCGACGGCGTCCATCTCGGGCACCGCGAGGTGATCGCGGGCAACGACACCGTGCTCACCTTCGACCCTCATCCGCTGGCCGTGATCCGACCCGAGGCGGCGCCGAAGCTGCTGATGAGCCTCGAGGCGAAGATCGAGCGAATCGCGCAGCTGGGGGTGCGCGAGCTGGTGGTGATCCCGTTCGACCAGACGTTCGCGTCCCAGAGCGCGCAGGAGTTCATCGACCAGATCGTGGTCGGCCGCCTGCAGGCCACGCATGTCTCGGTAGGCGAGAACTTTCGCTTCGGGCACCGCGCGGCCGGAGATCCGGCGCTGCTGGCGGCCGACGACAGGTTTCAGACCAGCGTCGTGAAGCTGGTCGAGGTCGACGGGGAGATCGTCTCCTCGAGCCATATCCGCGCCCTGGTGCTCGCCGGCGACGTCGAGCACGCCGCTCGCTTCCTGGGTTATCCGTTCCAGCTGCAGGGAGAGGTGGTCACCGGCGATCGCCGTGGCCGCACGCTCGGTTTTCCGACCGCCAACCTGGTCCCCGACGAGAACCTGGTCTGCCCCGGCCACGGTGTCTACGCCGCCCGGGCGGACGGATCGTGCGCGGCGGTCAGCGTCGGCGTGCGCCCGACGTTCGGGACCGGCCGGGGCGTGCTCGTCGAGGCGTACCTGATCGATCGTGACGTCGACCTCTATGGACGCACGCTGGCGGTCGACTTCATCGCCCGGCTGCGGGGAGAGCGCCGCTTCGAAAACGCCGAGGACCTGATCGCGCAGATGCGCCTCGACGTGCAGCGCACTCGCGAACTGTGCGGCTGATGCTCTGCTAGCCTCACCGGCCGCATGCCCCTAACCCAGGAACGCAAGCAGGAGCTGGTCACCCAGTTCGGCCACAGCGAGACTGACACCGGTAGGACTGAGGTCCAGATCGCGCTGCTCACCGAGCGGATCAACATGCTCACCGAGCATCTGCGCACGCACTCCAAAGACCACCACTCGCGTCGTGGTTTGCTGATGCTCGTCGGCCGTCGTCGCCGCTTCCTTAATTACCTGCAGAGCAGCGATCTCGAGCGCTATCGCGCGCTGGTGCGCGAGCTCGGCCTGCGCAAGTGATCCAGGCGGGCAGCCCGGCGCCCGAGTTCGCGCTCAAGCGCGCCGACGGCAGCGCCTTCACCCGCGCCGACCTTGAGGGCAACACGACGGTCCTGGTCTTCTACCCGTTCGCGTTCAGCCCGGTGTGCACCGATCAGTTCAACCTCTACGAAGAGGTGCTCTCAGACCTCCACGAACGGGGTGCGACGATGTACGGGGTCTCGTGTGACGCGACCTATTCGCAGACGGCGTTCAAGGAGCACCTCGGGGTGACGATCGAGCAGCTGTCGGACTTCGAGCCCAAGGGGGCGGCCTGCCGGGCGTTCGACGCATACCACGAGGGAGGGTTTCCCCAGCGCGCGCTGGCGGTCATCGGTCCGGACTGCACCGTGCGCTGGAGCTACCAGGCGCCCTCGCCCGCCGATCTGCCGGGCGCGAATCTGATCTTCGACGCGCTGGATGGCTGACACCGTCCGCTCCGGTGGGCGAGCCGGGGCCTGACGATCACCTCTGCGCCGGTGAGCGAGCTGCGCTCCGCACCGGTCCCCGCACCGGGGCCCGAGGACCACGTCCGGGGCGCCGAACGCGCCCCGGTGGTGATCGAGTACGCGGACTTCGAGTGCCCGTTCTGCGCCGTGCTGCACGAGCGCCTGGCGCAGTTGCCAGTCCGGCTGGTGTTTCGTCATTTCCCGGTTCGCTCCAGTCATCCCCGTGCCTGGGCCGCGGCTTGCGCCGCCGAGGCGGCGGGACGCCAGGGGCGCTTCTGGGAGATGCACGACTCGCTGTTCGCCGACCAGGGTCGCCTCGACGATCCCCACCTGTGGCGTCGTGCCCAGGAGCTGGGGCTCGAGCTCGAGGGCTTCGAAGCCGACCGGCGCAGCGACGCGGTGCTCGAGCGCGTGCGGCGCGACTTTCGCTCCGGCGTGCGAGCCGGGGTGGTCACCACACCGACGCTGTTCGAACTCGAGGGCGGATCGGCGCAGCGGATCGACGCCGAGACGCTCTCGGCCCGCCTCGGGTAGCCACGCGCTGTTGACGAAAGGCTCGGGTGAGAAGCCGCTCGAGCTGACGTCAGCGGCGTTGTCGGTATCGAACGCGGTCGAGGATCAGGTGGATGACGCTGATCGTGAGGTCGGGATCGTGGATCTGGACGTAGTGGTCGCTGCCCGTCGCGAACACATGCGGCGTCTGCGGCTCGAGACCGACCAGGGCTTGCTGGACGGCGGGCCACACCTGCTCGAGCTTGGTGGTCACGTTCTTGGGGGCGCCGGGAGCAGTCGCGAACGGCTCGGTCTTGCTGAGCACGCCGAGCGGGACCGTGGGCAGCGGCCTGGCGTGCTGGACTGCCTTGATCGCGCCATCGATATCGACGGTCTCGAACCCGGGTTGGCGGTCAAGCGGTATGCCGGGGTAGTTGAGCAGTTGCACGTAGCGGGGCCACAGGCGCGCGCCGAACAGGCGCCTGATGTTCGTGCCGAACGCGTCCACGAACACAAGCCCGGCCGTCTGCGACGGGTAGGTCTGGGCGAACAGGCGCACGATCAGGCCGCCGAATGAGTGGCCCACGAGCAGGTACGGCCCGCGAATGCCCGCATGTTTGAGCAGCGCGTGGAGGTCTGACGCCATGCTCTGCAGGGTGCGGGGCATCTTCACCGGCGTGCTGCGCGTGGTGATCGCCGGGGGGTTGGTGTAGCGGATCGTTCCCGGCCGGTCATACATGCACACATGCGTGAACCGGGCCACGCCGGCGAACACAGATGGGGACGGCACCACCGGCGGCGTGGTGTCGGTCAGCGTCCAGGTGTCAGACGAGTCGTGAATACCCGATTCGAGAATCACCGTCGGGCGGCCTGTCCCGGCGCACCTGAGGTACAGCTCCCGGCCACCGCCGATTGGAATCCGTCCCCGGAAGCTGCCCTGTGCCGGACTGGGCCCCCCGGTGTCGGCAGCAGATGACGAGCCGCCGGTACTCAACCCCGAGAGGCCAATCAGCACCGCGCCCGCGGCGACGAGGACGATCAATGCTCTTCTCACCGGAACCTCACTTGGTTGGGGTCACGCCTAGCGGATCAGGGGGAGAGTGGCTGTTGGTTCTGACGGCAGATCCTGGAGACCTGACCCGGCGCAGCCACCATGCCTTCGCCGCGCACTCTTGTTCGCGGTGGCCGGCCCTCGGCTAACCGGTCGCGGACCTCGCGGGCTCTGAGGCCGGCGCCGGTGACGCGGGCTCCGAGGATGCGGCCCGCTCGAGATCCTCGAGCGTCGGCTGGCGACCCCTGAGCGGGCGCTGCGACCCCGGCGTGGAGATCGCCGCGCGCACCAGATCGAGCTGGCGGGCGGTGATCGCGGGATCGACGTGGTGGTAGGAGCGGCAGGCCTCGCAGACGCCCTTGACCATCATCATCACGTCGACCGCGCTCACGTCCGGGCGGACCGCGCCCGCCTCCTGCGCGCGGCGGACCAGCGCGTCGACGACGCTCATCAGCTCGGCGTGCGCGGCGTGGATCTCCTCGTTTTCGAGCCACTCGTCGTCGAGCGCGTCGAACAGCGCATGGTCGGTACGCGTCGTCCCGACTGCCTGGTCGATCGCGTTGAACAGCGCCTCGGCGGGGTCAGGTGCCTGCAGCGCTGCGCGCCCCCGAGCGACCGACTCGTGCATCCGCTCGACCACGATCGCCGCGATCAGGTGCTCCTTGGAGGGGAAGTTGCGAAACAGCGTCCCGCGGCCGACGCCGGCGCGCTCGGCGATCTCGCCGACACCAACGTCGAGTCCGCGTTCGCAGAAGATCTCAGTCGCCGCGTCGAGCAGCCGCCGGCGGTTGCGCTCGGCATCCGCACGTAGCGGTCGACGCTCATCCTCCATGTCGACTGAATTCTCCACCATCTGACACCCGAAAGCATCCATCGCTCGCCAGACGGCCCACCTAGGCCGCCGGCGCCGGAGCCGCCGCGGGGGAGGTGTTGAGCTCGAGCTCGACCTCCTTCATGTGCCGGCGCCGGAGCCCGAACGCCATGATCGCCGCGCCGCCGGCGAACATGATCGCCGCGGCCAGGAAGGCCACGTGATAGCCCGACACCCGGGCGGCGATCACTGACGCGCTGTGGTCGGTGAGCAGCTTCGAGGTCTGGCTGGCGGCCAGCGTCGAGAGGATCGCCAGACCCAGCGATCCGCCGACCTGCTGGGAGGTGTTGAACAGACCCGAGGCCAGCCCGGCATCCTTCTCGGGCACGCCGCCCGTCGCCAGCAGCGTGATCGGCACGAACACCAGTCCCATGCCGATGCTCAGCGGCATCAGGCCGGACAGGAGGTTGGTGACGTAGCTGCCGTGCACGGGAAGTTGGGTCAACACCAGCATCCCCGCGGTGGCCAGCAGCAGCCCGGCGATCGAGAGGTTGCGGACCCCGATGCGGCGGATCAGCTGCTGGGCGATCCCGGCGCCGATGACGATCCCGGCCGTCACCGGCAGGAACGCCAGGCCCGCCTTCAGCGGGCTGTAGCCGAGGATCTCCTGCACGTACAGCGAGGCGAAGAAGAACATCCCGAACATGCCCGAGGCGAGCAGCAGCAGGACCGTGTTCGAGACCGCGATCGTCCGCACGCGGAAGATGCTCAGCCGCATCAGCGGCGCCGCGGAGCGGCGCTCGATCAGCACGAATGCCGCCAGCAGGGCCACCGCGACCGCTCCGAGGCCGAGCGTCCGAGCCGAGCCCCAGCCGAACGCCTGCGCCTTGACGATCGCGTACACCAGCACGACCAGGCCGCCGGTGACGGTCACCGCGCCGGCGAGGTCAAACGACCGCTGCGCGGTGCGCAGGCGCGACTCGGCGATGTAGCGCAGCGCCAGCGCGACGCTGATGATCCCCACCGGGACGTTGACGAAGAACACCCAGCGCCAGGAGGCGACATCGGTGAGCACACCGCCCATCAGCAGTCCGACCGCTCCACCGCCGGCCGCGATCGCGGCCCACACGCCGAGCGCCTTGGTGCGCTCGGCCTGGTCTGTGAACGTGGTCGTGATGATCGCCAGCGCCGCGGGTGAGACGAGCGCTCCGCCCAGGCCCTGCAGCGCGCGGCCGCCGACCAGCGTCGCCGATGACTGGGCGAGTCCGTTGATCAGCGAGGCCGCCGAGAACAGGATCACGCCGGCGACGAACAGGCGCTTGCGGCCGATCAGGTCCGCGGCGCGTCCGCCGAGCAGCAAAAAGCCGCCGAAGAACAGCGTGTAGCCGTTGACGACCCATTGCAGGTTGGCGGCCGAGAAGTGCAGGCCGCGCTGGATCGACGGCAGCGCTACGTTCACCACGGTCGCGTCGAGGATGACCATGAACTGCGCCAGGCAGGCGATCACCAGCACGAGCCAGCGGTTTGTGGGCTGTTTGGCTTCCACGGATGGGGCGGGTGCGGTTACGCTCATCAGTTGACTCCTAAGCAGTCGCTTCAAACTAACTGGACCAGACGGTCCGGTTACCGTAGCACAAGCGGACCGTGCGGTCCGCTTTGTGACGCGATGTCACACAACGCCAGCGGTGCGGCGCCGCGCGCGATCGCCGTTCCCGGCGACGCGCTCGCTGACGCCCGGGGACCCGCTAGCATCAACAGCGTTCGGAATCAAAAGTGAGAAACGAAGCAGCTCCGCCGACCGAAGGGCGGAGAGAAGAAGGGAACTGAATATGTCTGACGCCGTTACGCGCGTGTCCGTCGAGATCGAGGGCAAGGAGATCTCGTTCGAGACCGGCAAGCTGGCCAAGCAGGCCTCCGGCGCTGTGGTCGTCCGCTCGGGCGACACGATGGTCCTCTGTACCGCGACAGCGGGCAACCTACGAGACGTCGACTTCCTACCGCTGACGGTGGATGTCGAGGAGCGGATGTACGCGGCCGGGAAGATCCCCGGCTCGTTTTTCAAGCGCGAAGGCCGCGCGGGGGAGAAGGCAACCCTGTCGGCCCGGCTGATCGATCGGCCGATCCGGCCCCTGTTCCCCAAGGGCTGGCGGTATGAGACTCAGCTCGTGGCGATGCCGATGTCAGTCGACCACGTCAACCCCTACGACATCCTGGCGATGAACGGCGCCTCGGCGGCGCTGATGGTGTCCCACATCCCGTTCCCGGAGCCGGTCGGGGCGGTGCGGATCGGCAAGGTCGACGGCAACTTCGTCGTCGACCCCGACGAGCTGTCGCTGTTCGAGGGCACCGACCTGGACCTGATCGTGGCCGGCACCGACGAGGCGATCCTGATGGTCGAGGCCGGGGCCAACGAGATCCCCGAGGCCGAGATCCTCGACGCGCTGGACATCGCGCACGAGAACATCAAGCTGATCTGCGCAGCCCAGCGCGAGCTCGCCGAAAAGGCCGGCAAGCCCAAGCTGGAGATCGAGATCCCGCAAGTGAGCCCCGATCTCTACGAGCAGATCAAGGCCTCGCACGGTGCCGCGCTCGACGCCGCGACCCAGGTCGAGGACAAGCTCGAGCGCCAGGACGCAACCAAGGCCGTCGAGGAGCAGGTGCTCGAGCGCTACTCCGGCGATCCCGAGGCCGACACCTACGCCGAGTATCGCGCCAACGCCCAGCTCGCGTTCGACAAGCTCGAGAAGACCCTGATCCGCGAGCGGATCGCGGTCCACAAGAAGCGTCCCGACGGACGCAGCGCCGAGCAGATCCGCCCGATCTCGATCGAGATCGGCGTGGCGCCACGGACGCACGGCTCGGCCCTGTTCACACGCGGGCAGACCCAGGCGTTCAGCGTCGTCTCGCTAGGCACCACGCGCGAGGAGATGCGCCTCGACACGCTCGGGCTGGAGACCGCCAAGCGGTACTTCCACCACTACAACTTCCCGCCGTTCTCGGTCGGTGAGGCCGGCTTCATGCGCGGCCCCAAGCGCCGCGACATCGGCCACGGAGCGCTCGCCGAGCGCGCGCTGGTACCGATGATCCCCAGCCAGGAGGAGTTCCCCTACACGATCCGGGTGGTGTCTGACATCCTGGAGTCCAACGGGTCCTCTTCGATGGCGTCGGTATGCGGCTCGACGCTCTCGCTGATGGATGCGGGCGTGCCGCTGGCGCGGCCGGTCGCGGGAATCGCCATGGGCCTGATCAAGGAGGGCGATGAGCACATCATCCTCACCGACATCGCCGGCGTCGAAGACCACCTCGGCGACATGGACTTCAAGGTGGCCGGAACCGACCGCGGGATCACCGCCCTGCAGATGGACATCAAGATCACCGGCGTGACGTTCGAGATCATGCGCGACGCGCTGTCGCAGGCAAAGCACGCCCGGGAGTTCATCCTCGGAGAGATGGCCGCGGTCATCGACGTCCCGCGCTCGGAGCTCTCCAAGCACGCCCCGCGGATCTCCACGATCCAGATCGATCCCGAGAAGATCGGGCTGCTGATTGGAAAGGGCGGCGAGACGATCCGCGCGCTGCAGGAGGAATTCGAGTCCCAGATCGACGTCAACGACGAGGGCCAGGTGCTGGTCTACGCGGCCGACGGCGAGCGCGCGGACGCGCTCGCGGATCGGATCCGGGCGATGACCAAGGAGGTCGAGGTCGGCGACGAGTTCACGGGCAAGGTCGTCAAGACAACCCAGTTCGGCGCCTTCGTGGAGCTGTCGAAGGGCACCGACGGCCTGCTGCACATCTCCAACATCGCCCCGGGCCGCCGGATCGACACGGTCGAAGAGGTGCTCAACAAAGGCGACGACGTCGAGGTCACGGTGGTCGAGGTCGATCGCGAGCGTGGCCGCATCGGCCTGCGGCTGGCCAGCGATCCACAGATCCAGGGCAAGAACGCCGAGGAGCTCGCCGCGATCGCGGCCGCCGAGAACGGCGGTCAGCGGCGCGACCGCTCGGCGTCGCGAGGCGACCGCGGACCGCGTGACCGCGACCGCGGACCGCGTGACCGCGACCGCGGCCGGGTGCGCGACCGCGACCCGGACCGGCCGCGCCCGTAGCCCCCGGCCCCGGCCGCCTTGCAAGAAGAGCACCGGCTGACGACGCTCGAGTCGGGCGTCCGGATCGTGACGGAGGCGATGCCCTCCGTCCGGTCCGTGTCACTGGGGCTGTGGGTCGGAACGGGCTCGCGCCACGAGTCCGAGCAACAGGCGGGGCTCTCGCACCTGCTCGAGCACCTGCTGTTCAAGGGGACGGCCAAGTACGAGTCGGTGCAGATCGACCAGATCTTCGACGCGATGGGGGCCGAGCTCAACGCCGGCACCGGTAAGGAGACGACCTCGGTCTTCGCCCGGGTGATCGACGAGCACGTCGCCGACGCGTTCGACGTGATGGCGGACATGATCTTCCGCCCGTCGCTGACCGACGTCGACTCCGAGCGAGAGGTGATCCTCGAAGAGATCGCGATGTACGAGGACGATCCCCAGGAGAAGGTGTTCGACCTGCTCGGCGAGGCGACCTTCGGCGACGACCCGCTGGGCCGGGCGATCATCGGCCGCGCCGCGGTGATCTCCGACACCCCGGCCGACCAGATCGCCCGCTTCCATGCCTCCCGCTACAACCCCGCCAACGTGGTCATCGCGGCGGCCGGGGCGGTCGACCACGATCGGCTCGTAGAGCTGGCGGCCGAACGGGTGGCCACCGCGACAGACGGGGCCGGGGCTCCGCTCACGGCCGGACCCGTTCACATTCCAGACATTCCGCAGCGGCGCTTCGAGCGCAAGGACACCGAGCAGTTTCACGTCTGCCTGGGGGGCGCCGGCCTGTCGCGTCATGACGAGCGGCGCTTCGCGCTGCGCGTGCTCGACACGATCTTCGGGGGCACGTCCTCCTCGCGGCTGTTCCAGGAGGTTCGCGAGCGCCGGGGGCTCGCCTACGCCGTCTACTCGTTCACGAGCGGCTACCAGGACACCGGTCAGGTCGGGCTGTACGTGGGAACGCGGGCCGACAACCTCGTGCAGGCGCTCGGCGTCGTGGGCACCGAGCTGACGCGCACCATCAAGGAGCCGGCCACGCCGGACGAGCTCACCCGGGCCAAGGAGAACCTCAAGGGAAGAGTGGTGCTGGCGCTCGAGTCGACCGGCGCGCGGATGAACCGGCTCGGGTCCGAGGTCCTGGCCGGCGCTCCGCTGATGGCCCTGGACGAGGTCGTACGGCGAATCGACGCCGTCTCACACGAGGAGCTGGTCGCGCTGGCCGAGGAGCTGTGGGCGCCCGAGCGCCTGTCGGCGGCCGGGATCGGCCCCGACCAGGAGCGCTTCGAGCAGGCGCTGGCGCAGGTGGTTCCGGCGCTCGCGGAGAGCGCTGGATGATTCGCGTCGCCGTGGCCGGCGCCGCGGGGCGCATGGGCCAGACGGTTTGCGGAGCGGTCCAGGGCGCCTCCGACATGGAGCTGGTCGCGCGCGCAGACCCGGCGCTGGACTGCTCGCTCGCGCAGGCGCTGGACGCAGGCCCGGAGGTGGTGGTCGACTTCACGACGCCCGACACCGTGCTCGCCAACGCGCGGGCGGCGCTCGATGCGGGGGTCCACGTGGTGATCGGGACAACCGGCTTTGACCCGCGTGGACTGGATTCGTTTCGAGGAGCCAGGGCGAACGTGTTCGTGGCGCCCAACTTCGCGATCGGCGCGGTGCTGATGATGCAGTTCGCAGCCGAGGCGGCCAGGCACATGCGAGCGGCGGAGATCATCGAGCTGCACCACGACGGCAAGCTCGACAAGCCCAGCGGGACCGCGGCCCGGACCGCCGAGCTGATGATCGCCGCGCGGGGCGCCGGGGACGGGGACGAGGTCCCGGTCCATTCGGTCCGTCTGCCGGGGCTGATCGCCCATCACGAGGTGATCCTCGGCGACGTCGGGCAGACGCTGACGATCCGCCACGACTCGCTCGACCGCCAGTCGTTCATGCCCGGGGTCCTGCTCGCGGTGCGTCGCGTAGGTGAGCTGCGGGACTCGCCGGTCGTAGGGCTCGAGCAGCTGCTCTAGCGCTACGGAGCGTCTCCAAGCGGACGGTGGGGGAGGTCCCCGACCAGCAGCTCGAGCCGGTTGCCCCACGGATCTGCGGTGTAGAAGCGCCGCACCTCGGGGATTCGGCGGTCCCAGATCACCTCGGCGCCGGCCGCCCGCAGCCGCGCCGCCAGCGCCTCGCAGGGAGTCCTCGTCTGCCAGCCTCAGCGCCGCGTGTGCCTTGCGCGCGGGCGCAAACGGCTCCTGCACACCGATGTGCAGCTGACCGCCCCCGAGCTCGAACCAGGCGCCGCCACCGTCGCGAAGGCCGGGTGGCCGCTCGAGCTCGCATAACCCCAATAGCTCTCCATAGAAGGCGCGCGCCGCCGTCTCGCACCCGGGTGGGGCAACGAGCTGCACGTGATCGAGCACCGCTGTCGGAGGCCGCTGCGCGCGGTCATCTGGTGAGCTCAAGCGCGAGTCCTCCGATACGGTTCGCAGCCGATGTCGATCGAAGTTAGCGCGGTCAGGCGCCCAGACTCACTGCGCGAGTTCGTGGCGCTGCCGTTCCGCCTGCACGTCGGCACGCCGTGGATCCCGCCGTTGAAGCTGGAGCGCTACGCGTTCTTGAACCGCAAGCTGAACGCATACTTCACCCACGGCGAGGCCGAGTACTTCCTGGCGCGGCGCGGCGGACGGGGCGGGCGCGTGGTGGGGCGGATCACGGCGCAGATCGACCGTGCCTTCAACGAGTTCCACGCCAACCGCTGGGGGATGTTCGGGTTCCTCGAGTTCGAGGATGACCAGGAGGTGCTCGACGCGCTGCTGACGGTGGCGGCGGACTGGCTGCGCGCCCGGGGCTGTGACCGGATGGTCGGTCCGATGAACTTTCAGATCAACGACGAGGGCGGGGTGCTGATCGAGGGCTTCGAGCGCGAGCCGTTGATCCGGGAGCCCTGGAACCCGCCCTACTACCAGCGCCGCTGTGAGCAGGCCGGGCTCACCAAGGCCATGGACCTCTACGGCTGGGACCTATCGATCCACGACCGCGAGCGGATGAACCCGGTCCTGCCGAAGATCGCCGAGCGCGCGCGCACCAAGTACGGGATCACGATCCGCAGGATGTCGCGGCTTCATCTGCGCCGCGAGATGGATGAGTTCGCCAAGGTCTACAACGCGGCGTGGTCGCACAACTGGGGCTTCGTCCCGTACTCCAAGGCGGACCTCGACCAGTACACGATCGACATGCAGCTGGTTTACTCGCGTGACTGGTACATGATCGCCGAGGCCGACGGGCAGACGGTGGGGATGGCGATCACGATTCCCGACATCCACCAGGTCTACAAGAAGATGCAGGGCCGGGTGCTCCCGTTCGGCTGGCTCTACTACCTGATGCGCGGCCGGATCATCGACCGGCTGCGAGTCGGCTTTCTCGGCGTCCTGCCCGAGTACCAGCACACCGGCGTGGCCGCGGCGCTGTACCTCGAGCACTTCGAGACCGCGCAGAAGAGCCGCCAGAAGACCGGCGAGGCGAGCTTCATCCTCGAGGTCAACACCTCGATGAACCGGGGCCTGGAGGCGATGGGCGGCCGCCTGGCCAAGCGCTGGCGCGTCTACGAGCGCGAGCTCGGCACCTAACTGAGGGGTTTCTGAACGCTCCGGCCAGCGGTAACCTTAAGCACCGCTCCCGGGAGGTAACAATGGCTTGGACAACGAACGTGCTCGTGGTGGCCAACGTCACGGCCAGTTCGCAGGAACTCGTCGAAGCTCTCCTGGCCCGCGGAAAGCAGGGGCCCGCCTCCTTCACACTCGTCGTCCCGGCGACCCCGATCGCCGGGGGCCGTGAGGAAGCGCAGGAACGGCTGGAGGCGGCGCTGGAGCAACTGACCGCCGCCGGTCTGCAGGTCAACGGGCACGTCGGCAGCGGCGACCCGATCATCGCCGTCAGCGACGAATGGGATCCCAGGCGCTATGACGAGGTCATCATCGCCACGTTGCCGATGCGCTTCTCCAAGTGGCTGCACGCCGGGCTCCCCGAGCGGGTGGAGCGAATGACCGGCGCACGGGTCACCCATGTCATTGCGCAGCCGCCCAAGCCCGAGCCGGAGACCGTACCCCCGCCCGCGCACGAAAAGCATGGCGTGATCGCCCCGCTGTATGGCGCGCTGGCCCCGCATGCGGACCACGAGAAGCGCGAACGCGCACGCCATCCCTGACTCGCCCCCAACAAGATCTGACCTCCGAGTAGCCTGCGATAATCGAATCGATGTCTGTGAACCTCGGCGCCATGCTTACGGCGATGGTCACGCCGTTCGACGAGCGCGGGCACGTCGACGAGGACGCGGCCGTCACGCTGATGCACCACCTGATCGAGCACGGCTCAGACGGGCTGGTGATCTGTGGCACGACCGGCGAGGCAGTGACGATGAGTGACGACGAGCAGGCCGCGCTGATCGCCCTGGCCGTGCAGGAGATGCGCGGCAAGGCGACGGTTGTGGCGGGCGTCGGCTCCAATGACACGCGTCATGCGGTCGCGCTGACCGAGCGAGCGACGGAGCTGGGAGCCGACGCGCTGCTGTCTGTGAACCCCTACTACAACCGGCCCAGCCGACGAGGGGTCATCGCCCACTACCGCGAGGTGGTGCGCGCCACCGAGCTTCCGATCCTGCTCTACAACATCCCCCAGCGGACCGGCTCGGACATGCCCAATGACCTGCTCGCCGAGCTCGCGCAGCTCGATCACATCTACGGCGTCAAGCAGGCCAACCCCGCCAACCTGGCCAAGGTCGACGGGCTTGTGATCTACGCCGGCAACGACGACCTGTTCGCGGACGTGCTCGACATGGGGGAGGCCGGGGGCGTGCTGACCGGAAGTCACATCTTCGGCCTGCAGATGCGGCGGATGGTCGACGAGCCCGAGCACCGGCGCGAGATTGACGCCAGCCTCAAGGACGCCTACCGTGACCTGACGATCGCCCCGCTGGCGTGCACGATCAAGGCGGCGTTGCGCATGATCGGGATCGAGGTCGGCGCTCCGAGGCTTCCCTACGTCGAGCTCGACGCCGCCGAGCTCGCCGTCGTGCACGAGCTGCTGGAGCGCCACGGCATGCTGTCCGTGGCCACCGGATGACTGGGCGCGCTTCAGCGACGGCGGGGTGAGCAGCCGGAAGCTGCGAGTCCTGCCACTCGGGGGGCTCGGAGAGATCGGCAAGAACATGACGGTCGTCGAATACGACGACCGGATCGTGGTCGTCGACACCGGACTTCGATTTCCCACCGCCGAGCAGCTCGGGATCGACCTCGTCCTGCCGGACTTCGGCTATCTGCGCGGCCGCGCCCAGGACATCGAGGCGATCGTGATCACCCATGGACACGAGGACCACGTCGGTGCGCTGCCATGGGTGCTGCGGGAGCTGCGCATCGATGGCGCCCCCACGGTCTACGGGGGCCCGCTCACGATCGCCATGGCTCGCTCCAAGCTCGACGAGCACAACCTTCGCGACGCCGACCTCGAGGACCTCCCCACCGGCGAGATGATCGAGCTGGGGCCGTTCGGCCTCGAGCTCATCCACATGACCCACTCGATCCCCGATTCGTGCGCGGTGGCGCTGCGCACAGACCTCGGAACAGTGCTCGTGACCGGCGACTACAAGTTCGACCAGACCCCGGTGGACGGGCCGCCGGCCGACGCAGCGAGGCTCGCCGAGCTCGGCAGCGAGGGGATCCTGCTGCTGTGCGGGGACTCCACCAATGCCGATCGCCCCGGGTTCTCCCCGTCCGAGCGCGAGGTCGGCCCCCACCTCGAGGAGGTGTTCGCGCGCGCCGAGGGCCGGATCATCGTGACCAGCTTCGCCTCGAACATCCACCGGGTGCAGCAGGTCGTAGACGCCGCCGCCGCGCTGGGGCGCAAGGTCGCGCTGGTCGGCCGCTCGATGCGTAAGAACGTCAACATCGGGCGCTCACTCGGTCACATCGACGTGCCCGAGGGGATGATGATCCAGCCCCACGAGGTCGAGGACTGGCCCGACCACAAGATTGTCGTTATTTCCACCGGCTCCCAGGGAGAGCCCTTGTCGGCGCTGCGGCGCATGGCCTACGACGACCACCGTCAGATCACGCTGCACCGAGGCGACACGGTGGTGTTCTCCGCCACGCCGGTGCCGGGCAACGAGCGCGCCGTCGGCGAGACGATCGACCGGCTCTACCACGTGGGCTGCACGGTGATCACTCCTCGCGAGGCGCCGATCCACGCCTCCGGACACGCCTACGCGGAGGAGCTCAAGCTGATGCTCAACCTGGTGCGGCCGCGCTACGTGATGCCGGTCCACGGCGATCACAAGCGGCTGCACCTCCACGCCGAGCTCGCCGCTGCGGTGGGGGTGGCGCCCGAGGCCGTGTTCGGCGGTGAGAATGGATTGCCGCTCGAGATCGACGCGGTCGGTGCCGGCTTCGGCGAGCAGCAACCGGCGGGGATGATCTTCGTCGACGGCGTCGATATCGGCGATCCCGCCGACGTCGCGCTACGCGATCGCAGGATGCTGTCGGCGGACGGGATCTTCATCGTCGTGGCGACCGTGTCCGAGCAGAGCGGTGAGTCGGTGGTTCCGCCGGAGGTGATCTTCCGCGGCGTGCCGTTCATCGAGCAGGCCGACGGCCTGGTGGCAGACATCCGTGGGGAGGTCGAGGCCTCGCTCGCCCGGGCCGCGCAGGACGGCGTCCACGAGATCGAGCTGCTCCAGCAGGAGCTGCACGACGATCTGGCGAGCTTTGTCTATGAGCGGCTGCGCCGCCGGCCGATGGTCCTGCCGGTGGTCGTCGCAGTCTGATCCTCGAGCGCGCCGACCGTCGCTTGCTCGGCTGTTTCCTGCGCGGCGCCGACGGCAGGGATGCGGATCACGAACCGGGTTCCGGTTCCCTGCGGCGGGGGCTGCATCTCGACCGTGCCGCCGTGGGATTCGGCGACCGCGCGTACGATCGCCAGGCCCAGGCCCGAGCCGCGGGCGCCGTCCCGGCCGCCGCGAACGAATCGCTCGAACACCCGCTGCTGGAGCTCGGGCGGGATTCCGGGACCGCTGTCGGAGACGATCAGCACGGCCTCGTCGCCGCGGCGCTCGGTGCTCGCCTGGATGGGGGTGCCGGGCGGCGTGTGGCGGACGGAATTCTCGAGCAGGTTCAAGACCAGGCGGTGAAGCTCGTCGCGGGCGCCCGCCACCACAGCGGGGCCGGGGCTGATCGAGAGCTCGTGATGGTCGGCCATCGGTCCGAGCTCGGAGGCGGCCTCGACCAGCACGTCGGCGAGGTCAGTCGGGCGGCGCGGTTGGGCGCGCCGTGCGTCGGCGCGCGCGAGCAGCAGCAGGTCACCCACGAGCCTTCGCATGCGCCGGGTCGAGCGCAGGGCGGCCTCCGCCGTTTCGGCCTGTTCGCCACCGAGCTCCTCGGTCAGCAGCTCGAGGTTGGCGAGCACGCTGGTGAGCGGCGTGCGCAGCTCGTGCGATGCGTCGGCGACAAATTCCCTCTGGCGGTCGAGCATCGCCAGCGTGTCGCTGCGCGCCGAGTCGAGCGCGCCGAGCATGCCCTCGAGCGTTCGGGCCAGCTCGGCGATCTCGTCCTCGGCCTCGGGATGGGGGAGTTGCATGCGGGGGTCCTGGGTGCGTTCGATCTCCCGGGCCGCGTCGGTCAGCTCGACGATCGGCCGCATCGCGCGCGCTGAGACGAACAGGCCTGCCAGCAGCGCCGCCACGGCGCCGCCGAGCACCCCGACCAGCAAGAACACCTGCACCTCGGCAGTGGTGTGGTCGACGTCGGACAGCGGCAGCGCGTACAGCAGCGTGGCCGTCGCGCCCGCCCCCAACGGCTTCAGGTCGATGGTTCGAACCGCCGCCTGATACCCCGACCGGGTGAACGTTCCCGAGGTCCGGGTCGGCATGTAGCGAAACAGCGACGGCTTCAGCGGCGCCTTCGGGCCCTTGATGTTGTGCTGGGTGCAGAGCACCTGACCGTCGCTGTTGTCGTAGATCCGGATCTGGGCGTGACCGACGCTGGCTATATCGCCGAGGTGGACCTTGGCGTGGTCGCAGTCGAGCCCCGCGCCGCTGCCGATGAAGTGGAGCTTGCGGTTGAGCGCTGTGTAGAGCTGCTCGACGTTCGCGTTCTGCTGGTCGTTGAACTGGGCCCGCACCTGGCGGTCGATCAGCGTGCCGACGATCGTCGCGAACCCGGCCAGGATCACCAGCGTCAGCGCCGCAGAGCCGCCCGCCAGGCGCCAGCGGATCGGGACACGCCTATACGCGGAGTACGTAGCCCGCGCCGCGGATCGTATGTAGGAGCCTAGGCTCGCCACCCGCTTCCAGCTTTCGTCGTAGGTTGGAGACGAATACCTCGATCGTATTCGTCATCGAGAACGGGTCATAGCCCCACACCTCGTCGAGCAGGCGCTGGCGCGAGACCACGATTCGTTCGTTGCGCATCAAATACTCGAGTAGCTCGAACTCGCGTTGGGTGAGGTCGATGGGGCGGTCGCCGCGGACGACCTCGTGCGTATCGGGATTCAGCTTCAGGTCACCGACGGTCAGATTGGCCTGACCTCGGGGTGGGCGTCGGCGCAGCAAGGCCCGCAGTCGAGCCAACAGCTCCTGACGCTCAAACGGTTTCACCAGGTAATCATCGGCACCCGCGTCGAGCCCCTCGACCCGCGACTCGACCGCGTCCCGGGCGGTCAGCACGAGGATCGGGACGTCGTCTTCGTGGCTACGCAGGTGCTTGGCGACCTCGATGCCGTCCATCCCCGGGAGACCGAGGTCGAGCACCACCAGGTCGGGCAGAAACCCGTGCGCCTGCTCGAGCGCCACGACCCCATCCTCGGCCACCCGGACCTCGTAGCCCTCCATCCGCAGCGATCGTTTGAGCACCTGCGCGATCGCATCGTCGTCCTCGACGACCAGCACCCGGGGGGGACGTTCGAAGTCAGCCATCGCTCCGGGAGATGGTAGGGCCAGCCGCCCGTCAGAGCGCCTCGTCTTACACACCGCTTAAGGAACGGGCAACGCACACGCCCGGCCCGGCAAGGCAGGGCGGCCAGGCGCGCGGTGGGTCGAGCCCGCAGCAGGAGCTCCGAGGCGCCCGTCGAAGGCATCAGATCGGACATGGCGACCAGGCAGAAGCGCAAGCCGAGCAAGCGCGGCGCGCCTCCCGCGCGCGCTCGGCGCTCTCTGCTCGCGAGCCGTCCGCGCCTTCCCAGCCTGATGCTGGCACCGCATCACGTGGACGTCGTGGCCCTGGCGGTGATCGCGCTCGGGGTGTTCCTCGCCGGCGTCGCCTACGGGCACTGGGCCGGCGGCGCGCTCGGCGACGGCGCCGTGCGGGCGTTCAGGTTCCTGTTCGGCGCGCTCGGTTACGCGGTTCCGGCCGCGCTCGTGGTCGCGGGCGTCCTGGTGCTGGCGCGGGAGCTGCGCCCGCCGGCTCGTCCCATGCGAACCGGAAGCGTGTGTCTCGTCGTGGCGCTGACCCTGGGTCTCGCCGCCGGAACGCTCCGGCTGGGCCCGGGACGAATCCCGCCGCACGAGTTCTGGCGCGCGGCCAGCTTCGAGACCCGCGGTGGCCTGCTCGGGCAGGCCGAGCTGTGGGTGAGCTCGCACCTGATCTCGACGCTCGGCGCGAGCATCCTTGCGGTGTTTCTGTTCATCGCCGGGCTGATCCTGGTGACCGGCGCGACGCTGGCCGGGGCGATCCGAGCGACCGGCTCGGGTGTCGCCGGCACGGGGAGGGCGCTGCGGCGCTCGACCGACGAACTGCGAGCCACCGTGGCGCGCCGCCCGGCGACGGCCGCCGCTCGCGCTGCGGCGGGGGATGCCTCCCAGTACGCGGGCGAGCCGCTGCTGCCCCCCGAGCCCGACACCGACGAGCTCGTCGTCCGCGCGACGCACGTCGAGGCGCCGCCGATCGCAGACGCGCCCGACGGGGCGGCGGACGAGCTGCCACTGCCGCCCGACGGCGAGGGTGCCGGCGAGCTCGACGACGTCGAAGGCGTGCAGGCCGCCGGCGCGGGTCCCGGTCGACCGCCAGCGCCCGAGGATCCGGGGCGCGCGCCAGCGCCCGAGGGTTTGGGTCGACCGCCAGCGCCCGAGGACCTCACCCCGCAGGGCCGCTATCGCGCGTCGATCACCGACGATCCCGAGTTCGAATGGCGGGTGCCTTCGAGGCGCTTTCTGACCAGGGCCACCGGCGATGCGGCCAAGCCCGATACCGCCGGGCAGGAGCAGGTCGCAAGGACGTTGTTGGAGACGCTCGGTCACTTCGGGATCGAGGCGAAGGTGATCGGTCGCGTCACCGGGCCGCATATCACCCGCTATGAGCTGCGCCTCGCGCCGGGCACCAAGGTCTCGAAGGTGTCCCAGCTCAAGGACGACCTGGCCTACGCGCTGGCCGCAACCGACATCCGGATCCTCGCTCCGATCCCCGGCAAGCAGGCGGTCGGCGTGGAGGTGCCCAACGCCCGACGGCGGATCGTGCACCTCGGCGACGTCTTCCAGGACCCGCCGGCCGATTGGTCCCCGCTGACCGTGTGGCTCGGCAAGGACATCGCCGGGCGGGCGATCGGCGCAGATCTGGTCAAGATGCCCCATCTGCTCGTCGCCGGCACGACCGGATCGGGCAAGTCCGCGTGTGTGAACGCGATGCTCTCGAGCATTCTGCTGCGGGCCACCCCGCATGAGGTGCGGGTCGTGCTCGTCGACCCCAAGCAGGTCGAGCTCAACCACTACGAATCGATTCCCCACCTGCTCACGCCGGTGATCACCAGCCCGCGGATGGCGGCCAACGCGCTTCAGAACCTGGTCAAGGAGATGGAGCAGCGCTACTCGATCATGTCGCTCGCGCGTACCCGGAACCTGCCCGAGCTCAACCGGGCGCGGGCCAAGCGCGGCGAGCCTCCGCTGCCGTATGTCCTGTGCGTGATCGACGAGCTCGCGGACTTGATGATGGTGGCGCCCGCCGACGTCGAGGACTCGGTCATCCGGCTCGCCCAGAAGGCTCGGGCGGTGGGAATCCACCTGGTGCTCGCCACCCAATCCCCACGCGTGGACGTGATCACCGGGATGATCAAGGCCAACGTGCCTTCGCGGATCGCGTTCGCGGTCTCCAGCCAGACGGATTCACGAGTGATCCTCGATCACAACGGAGCCGAGTCGCTGCTGGGCCAGGGCGACATGCTGTTCTCACCCGTGGGCTCCTCAAAGCTCCAGCGGATTCAGGGTGCCTATATCGACGAGGAGCAGATCCACGAGCTGACCGAGGCCTGGCGCCGCCAGGGGACCCCCGAGTTCCACGAGGAGCTGCTCGAGGAGGTGCCCGGCGATGAGAGCCCACCGGACGACGAAGACGCCTTGCACCCCGATCAGGATCCGCTGCTCGAGGAGGCAATCGGGCTGGTGGCACAGATGGGCACGGCATCGACTTCAATGCTCCAGCGCCGTCTGCGCCTGGGCTACACCCGCGCGGGGCGGCTGATCGACATGCTCGAACGACGCGGAATCATCTCCGGCTATGAAGGATCCAAGCCCCGCCAGGTGCTGATCACCGAGGCGGACGTGCCGCGGATCCTTTCCCATCTGGCCGAGGCCGAGGCGTCTTCAGCGCCCGCTGCGCCGTCGCCGGTGCCTGACGCGCGGGACGCCGACGACGCGCATTCAGACCGGGATTTGCGGGACTTTTGACACCGCGCAGCGCCGGTAGCCTTGTGAGTGATGGCTGAAATCGGCGCTCGCCTCAGAGAGGCGCGGATGCGCGCCAAGATCGATATCAACGAGGTCGAGGTTCGCACCAAAATCCGCGCCAAGTACCTGCGCGCGATGGAGAACGACGAGTGGGACCTGCTCCCCGGCGAGGTGTACGCCAAGAGCTTCTTGCGCACCTACGGCGCCTTCCTCGGGCTCGACACGCGTCAGCTGATGGACGACTTCAAGCGCCTCCATGAGCATCCCTCAGACCACGAGCTGCGCCCGATCGTGCCACCCGGCCGTGACCGCGACCGCGGCTCGCGCGGACCGCGGGTCCCCCCGTGGGCGGTGATCGCGGTGGTGCTGGTGGGAGTTGTGGTCGCCCTGTACCTGGTCGGTACCAAGAAGTCTCCGAGCCCGAGCAGCACGCCTACGGTGACCTCGCATCACCATCACCCCCATCGGGGCGCACACGCCAAGGGGGCACACAAGGCCCACAAGCCAAAGTCGGTCAGGCTTGAGCTGGTGCCAACCGGGGCGGTATACGTGTGTCTCGAGAACGGCAACGGGAAGAAGCTGATCCCCGGCGTGATCTATGACCCGGGACAGACGATCCCCACCGAAAGCGGACATAAGCTGCTGCTCACGCTCGGCAATGCATCGGTGCACATGAAGGTCAACGGCGTCACCGTCCCGGTCGCTCCGTCGGCGACCGCGATCGGCTACGAGCTGCTTCCCACCTCACACCATCTGCTGGCGCCCGGGGCGCAGCCCAGCTGCACATGACCGGCGGATCGCCTGCGCCGGGGTGCATGTGAACGTCGGGTCGCCTCCCGCTGGCGCGCCGCGCGCCGCGGTCCTGGTCACCGGCACCGAGGTGCTGACCGGGATCATCTCTGACCGCAACGGCCCGTGGCTTTCCGAGCGACTTGTGGAAATCGGGGTCGACCTGGCGACGATCCAGATCGTCGGTGACCGGCCGGATGATCTGCTGGCGGCGCTCGAGTACTTCAAGCAGCAGGGGGTCGCGCTGATCGTCACCAGCGGCGGGCTCGGACCGACCGCCGACGACCTGACCGCCGAGATAGTCGGTCGCTTCTGCGGCCGCGAGATGGTGCTCGATGCGGGGCTCGAGGAGCGCATCGCCGAGATCCTGGCGCCGCTGATGAGCCGCTGGCCCGGGCTCGACCCGGACGCGATCCGGCGCTCGAACCGCAAGCAGGCGGTGATCCCGCGCGGCGCCACCGTGCTGGAGCCGGTCGGGACCGCGCCCGGCCTGGTCGTGCCGCCACTTGACGGCTGGGGTCCGACGGTGGTCGTCCTTCCGGGCCCGCCGGGCGAGCTGCAGCCGATGTGGGAGACCGCGCGCGCGACCGACGCGTTCGCGGCCGCGATCGCCGGCGCAACGACGTATCTCAACCGGGTCGTGCGCCTGTTCGGGATCCCCGAGTCGGAGATCGCCAACACACTGCGGGCGGCCGAGGAGGAGGGGCTGGAGCTCGAGCCGCTGGAAATCACAACCTGCCTGCGACGCGGAGAGATCGAGGTCGCCACCCGGTATGAGCCGCCCGCGCAGCCGGCCTATGACGCGCTGCTGCAGTTCATCCGCGACCGCCACGGAAGGGTGCTGTTCTCAGACGACGGGTCGACGATCGACGAGCAGGTGGCCGACCTGCTCGAAGGTCGCACGATCGCGGTGGCCGAGTCCTGCACCGCCGGCGGGCTCGCCTCACGCCTGACTGACCGGGCCGGTTCCTCGGCTTACTTTCTCGGCGGCGGCGTGGTGTACTCGGACCAGGCCAAGATCGACATCGCCGGCGTGGACCCTGGTCTGATCGAACGCCACGGCGCCGTGTCGACCGAGGTCGCCGAGGCGCTCGCCGAAGGAATCGCGACGCGCTTGCACGCCGACATCGGCGTCGGCATCACCGGGATCGCCGGGCCCGGCGGCGGGACCGAGGAGAAGCCGGTCGGGCTCGTGTGCTTCTCGGTCTGTGAACGCGGCGGGAGCAGGATCACCCGTAGGACGCGGCTGCCGGGAGGGCGTGGTGACGTGCGGGACCGGTCGGTGACGGTGGCGATGCACCTGCTGCGACGGCTGCTGCTCGGCGAGGCGGACCGCGCCGCGCCCGACGACCTGGCCTCGAGTGCCGAGCACCGATGAGGGTCCCAGGGCGCGTCTGTTCGCGGCCCTCGAGCTGCCCGACGTGGTGCGGGTTGCACTCGGGCAGTGGCGCTCGCAGGCGCTCGCCGGCCTGTCCGGGCTGCGCCTGACCGCATCTGAGGCACTGCACGTCACGCTGTGCTTCCTCGGCTCCCAGCCGGTGGATCAGATCGAGGCCATCTCCGGGGCGTGCGCAGGGCTCGCCGGTCGCCCAGGACCGGTGCTGTCGCTCGGAGACCCCCTGTGGCTGCCGCCGCGCCGCCCCCGAGTGGTGGCGATCGCGCTGCAGGACCGGCAGCTGGCCCTGACTGCGCTTCAGTCCGAGCTCGCCGCCACGTTGCAGACCGGCGGCTGGTATCGAGCCCGAGCTGCGCCCGTTTCGCCCTCATGTAACCGTGGCGCGCGCCGCCGGGAATGCCCGGCTGGCGGCGTCGCAGCTCCCGGCGCCCGATTCTATGGGCTTTGTCGGCTCCACGATCGCGCTGATGCGGTCGCGCACGGCCTCCGGCGGGGCCCGCTACGAGCGTCTCAGTGAAGTTGCGCTGGCGGAGGCCTCGCCGGTGTAGGGAGCGCGTCAGCCTCCGCAAACAGCTTGCCCGGCGGGGTGACCTCGAGCGTCCCGTCGTCGGGGTAGACGGTGACCGAGGGTTGCACCGTGCTGCACACGATCAGCACCCGCGCGGGGGCGTCCTGCGCGTTGCGCAACTCGTGTGCGCCCTCCGGCCCGCGCCGGAAGCCGACCAGGTCGCCGGGCTCGAGCTGGCGCTCGCCGTCAGGGTCGCGAAGCGTGGGACGACCCTCGAGCACGATCGCCCACTCCTCGTTGCCGTACTCGAAGTGATATGGCGCGGCGCGCTGGCCGCGGCCCAGCTCGTGCACGGTCAGCGTCAGCTTGTCGCCCCTCATTCTGCGTCCCAGTAATCCACCGCGTCGGTGCGTCTGAAGTTCAGCCGATCGGTCGGCGTTGGTGGCCGCGTGCCCAGCTTGTCGGAGTCCGGGTAAACCGAGATTGACGGCTGCTGCTTGTCAGACAGGATCAGGACGCGGCCGGGGCCCCGGACCGAGTGGGCGCCCTCCGGACCTTCTGAGAAGCAGACCAGCTCGCCCGGTCTGAGCGTCCGCTCGCCGCCGGGGGTGCGGAGCGTGGGCTCGCCGGCGACCACGTACAGCCACTCCTCGACGCCGTGATGGAAGTGAAAGGGGAAGCTCAGCTGACCGGTCTCGAGCTCGTAAAGGCTGGCGCCGATCAGCTCGGCGCCGAGGCGCTCGCCAAGGCGTGCCCCGTGCCAGCGATAGCCCTCACGGCTCTGGTGCAGATCCAGCTCGGTGGTGAATAGGTTGACCCGGTTCACGTGTTGATCCCGCGGCTCGCTCGCCTCGCCTGGCACTCGAGCAGCGTTTCTGCTCGTGGGGCACCAAAACGCTACTCGAGTCGAGGCGCGCCTACGACTCGGAGTCATTTCGTGGCCGTGGCGTCCACAATCTGACTCCGAGTCGCGTCGCCACGACCGTTGGCCCGCGCTTCGGCCCAGAACTGGCACATATTCGTTGCAGCTGCGTCTTGTTTTGTTTCAGGGGTCGGATCTAGCGTCTGGTTCTGTCCGCCACCCGCCCTACCGTGATGGGTTCAACGCGCATCAGACAAGGAGCCGCAGCGAGCATGAGCGAGAACGAGAAAGGCGCAGTCGCCGCCGCGTCTGACCCCAAGGCCGACGCCGCGTCTGACCCCAAGGCCGACGCCAAGCGACAGGCAGCCCTGCAGGGCGCCCTGACCCAGATCGAGCGTCAGTTCGGCAAGGGGACCGTGATGCGCATGGGCGACCCTGGCGCGCGCGTTGCCGTCGACGCGATCCCCACCGGAGCGCTGTCGCTCGACGTCGCGCTCGGGATCGGCGGCGTGGCGCGCGGGCGGATCGTCGAGATCTTCGGCCCGGAATCGTCCGGTAAGACGACGCTCGTCTACCACATCATCGCCGAGGCGCAGAAGCTCGGCGGGGTATGCGCGTTCGTCGACGCCGAGCACGCGATGGACCCGCTGTACGCCCAGCAGATCGGCGTCGACATCGACGAGCTGCTCGTCTCACAGCCCGACTATGGCGAGCAGGCGCTCGAGATCGTCGACATGCTGATTCGCTCGGGAGCTGTCGACGTGATCGCGGTCGACTCGGTCGCGGCGCTCACGCCGCGGGCCGAGCTCGAGGGCCAGATGGGTGACCAGACAGTGGGCGTCCAGGCGCGGATGATGTCCCAGGCGATGCGCAAGCTGACCGGCAACCTGAACCGCACCCAGACCCTGTGTGTGTTCACGAACCAGATCCGCGAGAAGATCGGCGTCATGTTCGGCCCCACCGAGACGCAGCCGGGCGGCCGGGCGCTGAAGTTCTATTCCTCGCAGCGGCTCGACATCCGCCGGATCGAGACGCTCAAGGACGGCACCGAGGCGGTCGGTAACCGGGTTCGGGTCAAGGTCGTCAAGAACAAGGTCGCGGCGCCGTTCAAGCAGGCCGAGTTCGACATCGAGTTCGGCAAGGGGATCTCGACCTCCGGCTGCCTCCTGGACTACGGCATCGAACACAACATCATCACCAAGTCGGGCTCGTTCTTCTCCTATGGGGATGAACGGCTCGGTCAGGGGCGCGGCAACGCGAAGGCGTTCCTCGACGAGCATCCCGAGATGGCCGGCGAGATCGAGGCCAAGATCTACGACATGCTGGGCATCGGCCATGACCTCGTCAAGCCGATCGAGCACGATGATGCGCCGATTGCAGCGGTGCAGGACACCACCCGGGATCGCGCCGCCTAACGCCGTCTCGGGTGGCACGCGATGAGCTACCGCAGCCTTTCGGGCGGACTGCGGTGCCGGAGACTGACGAGCGGCTGCAGCGAGCCCTCGAGCTCGGCTTCGCCTACCTGAACCGTCGCGAGCGTACGGTCGGTGAGGTGCGCCTTCACCTCGAGCGCAAGGGAATCGCGGCCGCGCCTGCCGATGCCTGCATACGGAGGCTGATCGAGGACGGTTATCTCGACGACAGCCGGTTCGCGTTGATGTTCGTCCACGACAAACGAGAGCTCGAGGGGTGGGGCGGCGATCGGATCCGGCGCGAGCTCGCGGCCAAGGGGCTGGATCGCGATCTGATCGACGCCGCGCTCATCCAAGATGAGGCTGAGCGTGCAGGCGGAGAGACCGAGCTAGACCGTGCGGTATCGCTGCTGCACAGGCGCTTCACATCGCCGCCTCGGGACCGGCGTGAGCGCGACCGGGCGCTCGGGGTCCTGATCCGCAAAGGCTTTGACCCCGAGTTGGCCCTCGACGCGCTGGCGGTTTACGCACGCGCCGGCTGAAGCGGGGAGTGCGCGGTTTGCGCCGACATCCGCGCGGTACTACGATTCGGTCAGCGAACGAACGGTCCTTGTGGCCGCAAAACACCAGCAAATCTCCAGATATCGAGTGACGGAAACCTATGTTGACGGCAATCTGCGACGGGTCTTCTGAGGGGCCCATACCGACCACAGACAGCTTCAACTAGCGCAGCAAGCCCGGTGACATACGTCGTCTGGAGTGGCATCCGTTCGTGTCCACGAACGGACCGCTCGCTCGCTCCCCATAGCAATCAGAGGAATTGGGGCCGGTGCCCGAAGAAGTGCGCCGGACCCAGCGAGAGGAACGACGATGGAACTCATCGGTGCCGCAGCGCTCATCGCGGTAGCAGTCGTGGTGGCGGCGGTGCTCTACGGTCGCACGCATGGTGCGGCAGCCGCGTCGAATCCAGCTACCGAGCGCGATGCCGCCACGGCCCTGCAGGCGGCGCTGACGGAGCGCAGCGCCGGGCTAGACCGGCGCGCGGACGCGATCACCAGCCGCGAGGAAGCACTTGGACGGCGCGAAGCCGAGCTCGACCGGGAGCGCGACGCACTCGCCGAGAGTCAAGGCGAGCTCGAGCGCAGGCTCGAGCGACTGGCGGGCATCTCCGGCGCGAAAGCCAAGCAGTTGCTGCTGCAGGAGATCGAGGAGCAGGCCAAGCACGACTCAGCCCGGCGCATCCGCCAGATCGAGGAGGAGACAAAGCGCGAAGCCGAGCGCCGTGTCCGCAACATCCTGTCGGTCTGCATGCAGCGGCTCGCCGCCGGCCATGCCGCCGAGACGACGGTGTCGGTCGTGCAACTGGCCGCCGACGACATGAAAGGGCGCATCATCGGCCGTGAAGGACGCAACATCCGGGCACTCGAGAACCTCACCGGTGTCGACTTCATCATCGACGACACTCCGGGCGCTGTGGTGCTCTCCGGCTTTGACGGCGTTCGGCGCGAGGTCGCCCGGCTGACACTCGAGAAGCTGCTCCAGGACGGCAGGATCCATCCTGCGCGGATTGAGGAGACCTACTACCAGACGAAGTCAGAGCTCGAGGGTCACATCGTCGAGCTCGGCGAACAGGGCGTTCTCGACGCCGGCGTGCAGGGCGTGCATCCCGAGCTCGTCAAGCTCCTCGGGCGTCTGCGCTTTCGCACCAGCTACGGTCAGAACGTCCTCGCGCACTCGATCGAGGTGGCGCAGCTGGCGGCGATGATGGCCCAGGAGCTCGGAGCCAGCGCCAAGACGGCTCGCCGCGCGGCGCTGTTGCACGACATCGGCAAGTCCGTCACGCACGAGATCGAGGGGCCGCATGCGCTCGTCGGCGGCGAGCTCGCTCGCAAGTACGGGGAGACAGAGGCCGTCGCCCATGCGATGGAGGCACACCACAACGAGGTCGAGCCCCAGACGATCGAGGCAGTCATCGTCCAGGCGGCCGACGCGCTGTCGGGAGCCCGCCCCGGCGCCCGGGGAGAGTCCCTGGAGCAGTACGTCAAGCGGCTGCGCGATCTGGAGCAGATCGCCACCAGGCACAAGGGCGTAGACAAGGTCTACGCGATGCAGGCCGGGCGAGAGATCCGCGTGATGGTCGCCCCCGGAGCGATCGATGACAACGCGGCGACGGCGCTCTCCTACGAGATCGCGCGGGAAATCGAGAAGGAGCTCGAGTATCCAGGACAGATCAAGGTGACGGTGATCCGGGAGTCGCGCGCCGTCCAGTACGCGCGCTGAGATGGCCGGACGAATTCTCGTGATCGAGGACGAGCCGGGAATCGTCGACTTCCTCGAGCGTGGGCTGCGCGCCTACGGGTTCGACGTCGAATCGGCCCTGGACGGGGTGATCGGCGGTGAGCGTGCCGTGTCAGAGTCGTTCGACCTGGTCGTGCTCGACGTGATGCTGCCGCGCCGCAGCGGGCTCGACGTCCTCGCCCAGCTACGGGATTCAAAGCCGGCGCTGCCGGTCATCATCCTCACTGCGCGCGATGCAGTCGAGGACCGGATCGCCGGACTCGACGCCGGCGCGATCGACTATCTGACCAAGCCGTTCGCGCTCTCCGAACTTGCCGCCCGGGTGCGCGCCCAGCTGCGAGTCGTGGCGCAGACCCCGGCCACGACGCTGACCGGGGGCGACGTCCAGGTGGACCTGATCACGCGTGAAGTCCGCCGCGCCGGCGTGCCGGTGCGCCTCTCGACGACCGAGTTCGAGCTCCTCTCCTACCTGCTGCGAAATACCGGGCGGGTGCTCTCGCGCGAGCAGATCCTGCGGGCGGTGTGGGGCTATGAGTACGACCCCGGCACCAACGTCGTCGACGTGTACGTCGGATACCTGCGACGCAAGCTGCGCCGAGGCGGCGACAGGGATCCGATCGTCACCGTCAGATCGGTCGGTTATCGGTTCGATGCGCCCGTTTAGGCGATAGCGATGGGACACACGCAAGGCCGCCGGAGACTGGCTGCGCATCACCTTCCGAGCGGGCTTCGCTGGCGACTCACCGCATGGGTAGCGGCGGTGATGCTGATCTCGGTGGCGGCCATCTTCTACGTCGTCTATACCGATACCGGCACCGAGCTGCGGGCTCAGATTGACGAGGACATCGCTGGCGACACGACCCAGTTCGGGCAGGCACTCAGAATGCACGCCGGACAGAGCGCTGACCAGCTCGCCGGCGACGCGGCCGCCTACGTACGGGCACAGCCATATCCGGTCAGCTCCACGCTGCTGTTCGTGCTCGTCCCCGGGGCCAGGGCAGCCTTCAACCATCCCGAGGTCCTGGGACAGGCGGTTCCCGACGAGCAGGAGAGCGCTACGCAGCAGGCCGCCGAGCGCCAGGAGGGGAGCCGGCTACTGACGGGGCACCTCGGGTACACGGTCCAGCGGGTGCCCGACGTTGGCGCGATGCGCGTATTCGAACGCTCGCTTTCAATCGGTCCCGTGCACGTCGTCGTCGGGGCGGGCGAGCCGCTCGCTACCGTGGGGAGAGCCCAGCACAGCGTCGCGCGAACATTTGTCCTGGCCGGCGCGTTGACACTCGCGCTCGCACTGCTGGCGTCGTACCTGGCCGGGGCTCGCGTTTCGGCTCCACTGAGGCGGATGGCATCGGTGGCCACCAGGGTCGATGCCGGGGAGCTCGAGCCGCGTATGCAGGTGCCCGCCGGCCGCGGGGAGGTGCAGGTCCTGGCCGACGCGTTCAACAACATGCTCGATCGGCTCACCGGCGAACTCAAGGGACAGCGTCAGTTCATCGCGGACGCCTCGCACGAGCTGCGCACGCCGATCACCGTGATCCGCGGGCAGCTCGAGGTGCTGGCAGCCCAGGAGAACCCCTCGGCGGCCGAGGTCCGCCGCGCCGAGGAGCACGTGCTGCGCGAAATAACGCGCATCACTCGGCTGATCGACGACCTGCTGCTGCTCGCCCAGGCCGAGCACACCGACTTCCTGCGGCCCGAACGGATCGAACTGCCGACGTTTGTGCAGCAGCTGTGGGACGGGATCAGCCTGACCGCGGCGCGGCGCTTCGAGCTCGGCCCCGTGCCACCCGGGACACTGATCGCCGATCCTGACCGTCTGGCCCAGGCACTGCGCAATCTGGCCCACAACGCGATCGCCCAGACCAGCGAACACAGCGGCGTTGTCGCGCTCGAGGTGGACCAGCCCGCACCGGGTGAGATCCGTTTCAGCGTGATCGACGACGGGCCGGGAATTCCGGTTGCCGAGCGCGAGCGCGTGTTCGAGCGCTTTCACCGCACCGATCCAGCGCGGAGCCGGTCCCGTGGTGGAGCGGGGCTCGGCCTGGCGATCGTCCGGGCGATCGCCGAGGCCCATCACGGCGAGGTCCATGCGGTGGAGCCGGTGCAGGGCGCCGGCGGCGCGCGCATCGAGCTGGTGCTGCCCGGCTTTCAGTCCGTCGCCGTCGGTCAACCGCCCCAGCCCACGCCGGTACCCTGACGGGGAGATGAAGCGCTACCACCTAACCACGTTTGGGTGTCAGATGAACGAGCATGACTCCGAGCGCATCAAGGGCATGCTCGAGTCACTCGGCTATGACGAAGCTGACGCCCGCGGCGATGCCGACCTGATCCTGTTCAACACCTGCTCGATCAGGGAGGCGGCCGACAGCCGCTTCGTCGCCCACCTCGGCGAGGCCAAGCGACTCAAGCGCGAGGATCCCGAGCGGGTGATCGGGGTGGGGGGATGCTGGGCGCAGTCGGTCAAGGAGGAGGTGTTCGCGCGCTTTCCCTTCGTCGACGTCGCCTTCGGTCCCGGCCAGGTGCACAAGCTGGCCGAGTTCCTCACCAGCGACTCGCTCAGCGCCCAGGGCTTCTTCGAGTTTGAGGGCTTCACCGGCCATCTCCCCGCCAAGCGGATGCGGGAGTTCCAGGGCTGGGTGCAGATCTCGGTCGGGTGCAACTCGGTCTGCTCATACTGCATCGTCCCCTCGACGCGAGGGCGCGAGGTCAGCCGCCCAGCTGGCGAGCTCGTGGACGAGGTCACTGGCCTCGCGCAGGACGGCGTGCGCGAGGTAACCCTCCTGGGCCAGAACGTGAACTCCTACGGCCGTGACCTGCCGCGTGACCAGCGACTCACATTCGCGCAGCTGCTGGCGCGGATAGACGCCGTGCCGGGCATCGAGCGGATCCGCTACACGAGCCCGCACCCCAAGGACATGCGCGAGGATGTGATCCGCGCCCACGCCGACCTCCCCGCGCTGTGTCAGCACATCCACCTGCCGCTGCAGTCGGGTTCGAGCACGGTGCTCAAACGGATGCGCCGGACCTACTCGCGCGAGCGCTACTTGGACCGAGTCGCTCTGATTCGCGAGCACGTGCCCGACTGCGCGCTGACCACGGACATCATCGTCGGCTTCCCGGGCGAGACCGAGGCCGACTTCGAGCAGACGCTCGAGGTGGCGGAGGAGGTCGGCTACGACGGCGCGTTCACGTTCATCTATTCGCCACGGCGGGGGACGGAGGCAGCGGCGATGCCCGACCAGTTGCCCCACGAGCTCAAGGTGGCGCGGCTGGAGCGCCTCGTCGAGGTGATCCAGCGCCGCGCCGTGGAGCGCGCGCAACGGTTCGTGGGACGTACGGTCGAGGTGCTCGTCGAGGGACCCTCCCGGACCGACGCGAGCCGCCTGCGCGGCCGCTCGCGCCACAACAAGGTCGTCAACTTCGACGGCCTCGCGTCGCCGGGGGAGCTGGTCGACGTGCAGGTCACCTCTGCCACCAGCCAGACGCTCAGCGGTGAGATGTCGCTGGTGGCAAGCGCCGCGCGCTGACTCCTCGGGTCCGTCCGGAACGTCTGCGAACATATGTTCCCATGCGGTGGGACAACCTCAGTACGGACGTAGACGAACGGGCGCGGCTGCCCGGTTATCGCGAGGACGCCGTCGTGCGGCATTTCGAGGCGCCGGACGCGATCTCGGCCAGGTTCTACGAGGTGCGCGCGAAGTCGATCCTCAACCGGGTGCCCGAGTCGTCGCAGGTGCCGTTTCGGTGGACGATTAACCCTTATCGAGGCTGCACCCACGCATGCCGCTACTGCTTCGCCCGCCCGACGCACAAGTACCTCGACTTCGACGCCGGCCGGGACTTCGAGCGCGAGATCGTGGTCAAGGTCAACGCTCCCGAGCGCCTGCGGGTCGAGCTCGCCAGGCCGTCTTGGAAACACGAGCACATCGCGATGGGGACGAACACCGACCCCTATCAGTGGGTCGAGGGGCGATACAAGCTGATGCCGGGTATCTGGGAGGCGATGATCGACGCCCGCAACCCTGGCTCGGTCCTGACCAAGTCGCCGCTGCTGCTGCGCGATCTGAAGCTCATGCGCGAGCTGGCGGCGCGCACCGACTTCAGCGCGGCGTTGTCGGTGCCCACGCTCGACGAGCGCGCCTGGCGCGCGACCGAGCCACACACCCCGAACCCGCGTGCCCGCCTGGAGGCGGTCGCCGAGCTGAACAGAGCGGGGATCCCCACCGGGGTGATGGTCGCGCCGCTGATGCCGGGGATCAACGATTCGCCGGCCCAGGTGGCGAAGATCCTCGAGCTGGCATCCGAGGCGGGCGCGACCTATGTGACCGGCATCGCCCTGCATCTCCGCGGCGAGGTGCGTAAGGTCTTCTTCGAGTGGCTCGCGGAAGAGCGTCCGGACCTGCTCACGCGCTACCGTGAGCTTTACCGGAACGGCGCGTATGCGCCACGAAGCGAGCGCAGGCGGTTGACACGACTCGTCGCAGGCCCTGATTTGGAGCCCTCCCAACGCAGTGCGAGGGGATTTCAGACGCAGCCGGAGCCGGCCACGCCGCCCGCGCAGCCCCGGCAGCAGACCCTGTTCGAGGCAGCGCACCCGGTGAAACCGTCCGGCCGGCGCGGTGATAGGTAAAGCGAGCAACCTTTTACAGCAAGACCAGCGATGCCACGTCGATTCAAGCCACCGAAGCGAGATCTCTACCTAGAGCGGATGTTCGAGACCCGCAGCGAGGCCTGGGAACGGGTCGGGCTGCCGGTAGGGGAAGTCAGCGAGAAGACCGTCAAGCGCGCACGGCGAGAGGCGCTCGTGCTGATCCCGCTGATCGTCGCGGTTCTGGTCGTATACGACCACCGCGAGCAGATCCTCGGTAAGCACGCGCTCAAGACGCTGCAGACGCCGCTTCAGATTGCCACCGTGATCGTCCTGGTCGCGCTGGGGTGGGCGCTGGCCCGCGCGGTTGGACGTGCCGCCGGCCCAAGCTTCATCCGCCGGATGGATCCGGGAACCGCGGGCACGGTGGGTTTCCTGATCCGCCTGTTGACGATCGTGATCATGATCTTCGTGGCCCTTGTGGTGGCCGGCGTCAAGCCGCAGACGCTGGCGGTCGGAGGCGCGTTTACGGCGGTGGTCATCGGTCTCGCCGCCCAGCAGACGCTGGGCAACGTGATCGCGGGAATGGTGCTGCTGAGTGCCCGGCCGTTCAGGGTGGGAGAGCGGGTGCGGCTGCAGGCCGGCGTGGTCGGTGGCGTGGCCGAGGGGACGGTGAGCTCGCTGGGCCTGCTGTACACAACCCTCAGCCAGGGGGGATCGGACAGCATGATGATTCCCAACAACGTCGTGCTCGCCGCAGCGATCGTCCCGATCAAGGAGCCCGACTCCGTCGACGTCCGAGTGCGGCTGTCGTCTGGAGTGCGCCCCAGTCAGGTACAGGCAATCCTGGACAACGAGGTCGCCACGCCCACCAGATCGAAGGCGACGGTCCTGCTCGAAGAGGTCGACGGCACCGAGGTGGTCGTCCGGGTCCAGGCCACTCCCGAGCTCTCCACAGACGGCGCCAAGCTGGCCGACGAGATCATCGCGGCGCTCTCCTCGGTGACCGGCGAGCACCCGGAGCCGAGCGCCGACGGCGGTCACGCCGGGGGCAGCGACTGGGACGCCAGCCCCGACGTCCACGCCTCCCAGCAGGAGGACGGCGACCGCCATGCCGGGCCCGGGAAGCGTGCTGGCGTGCCCGGCGAGCGCGCTCGCGTACACGAATAGGCGCAGGAAACACCGGGCGTTCGCCGCGGCGGGCGGCCTCAGCGTTTTTCGAGCTGCCCCTCGACCAACTCGTTCGCTACCCGGCCGGCCCCAAGCCGGCGCCCGACCATGGCCGCGACACCGGGCGCGACCGACGCAAATGACGCCCCCGCTCGCAAGGCCAGCGGGGCGACCTCGACTTCCGCGCGATCCTCGGTCACTGCCCTGATAACGGCCGATGCCACATCCTCCGACGTTTTCGTTCCCACGCCCGGGGGCAGCTTGACGCCAGAGTCGGCGAACATGCCGGCGTCGCGGATGAACCCCGGGAGCACCACTGAGACACCGATGCCGTGCTGGTGAAGGTCCTCGCGAAGGGCCAAAGCGAAGCCGCGCAGGCCGAACTTGGTCGCGGCATAGAGCGATGAGGCGGGGGAGGCGGCCTTCCCCGACAGCGAGGACATGAACACCACGTGGCCGCTGCCGCGCTCGATCATCGACGGCATCAGCGCTCGAGCTAGGGCGATCGGGGCCCGAAGGTTGACCTCCAGCATCCGATCGATCTGCTCCTGGCTGAGATCCTCAAGCAGCCCGTTGGCCGGCACGCCGGCGTTGGCGATCAGCACATCGACACCGGCCGCCAGCGCCTCCTCGCCCAGGCGCGCGACCTGCTCGCGCGAGGACAGATCACATCTCGCTCCGCGTGCTCCAAGCTCGGCGGTGAGCTGATCGAGAACCTCCTGCCGGCGGCCGCTGAGCATCAACCGCGTTCCGCGCGCCGCCAGGGCCCGCGCGATCGCCGTGCCGAGCCCGCCCGTGGCGCCCGTCACGAGCGCGGTGCTGCCCGCCAGCACTATCGGCTTGCGCCTCGACACGGCGCCCAGTCTATGTACCGCAGCGCGATCGCATTGCTCAAGCCGACAGATGATCATGCCGGCCGTCAGGGTCTCCGTTCGGCCTTGACGATGTGTCGTCGAGAAGTCGTTCCGATTGCCTAGGGGCCGTGATTCGATGAGGTGCCCCCCGCCGCGCCGGCGCCAGCGACTGATCTTCTTCCGCGACCACTGCGCTTGTGCTGCTGGCCTCAGCGGCGCACGCGCCGTCTGGTCACGAACGATCGGCTGCGGGTCAGGTGCTGATCGGCCTTGGACCTTCGTCGGGGTAGGGCTTTTCTTTCGCGGTGGGTATCGACGTCCATCAGTGTCCATCGACTGCAGGATGCTTGGCGAAGACGTGATGTCAGTTTGATTAAGGAGGTTCGAGGTGATCGTCGACTGTGCCCACTATCGCGAGGGACATCGGCAGCATGCAGATGCAATGGAAATCGAGCGGGCCGCGGAGCTCAGTCGTCAGGAGGACGAGGGCGGCTTTGTGTGGATCGACCTGTTTGAGCCCGACGCTGGAGAGCTTGCCACGGTGCAGCGGCAGTTTGGCCTCAACGAGCTCGCGGTCGAGGATGCGCATTCGTTTCACCTACGGCCTAAGCTGGAGCAGTACGACGAGGCAGAAGTCCTGTTTGCGGTGCTGCGCACCGCGGCCTATGACGACGAGCGGGAGGAGGTCGACTTCGGTGAGATATCGATCTTCTTATCGCGGCGTTTTGTGATCGCGGTTAGACATGGAGTCGCCAGCGAGTTGGCCGCTGCTCGCGACCGGCTCGAGCGCCGGCCGGATCTGATCAAGCATGGAACCAGCGCCGTGCTATGGGCGATCCTGGACAAGATCGTCGATGACTACGTGCCCGTGATCCAAGGCCTAGAGCAGGATGTCGACGAGGTCGAATCCACAGTCTTTCAAGGATCGCCGGCCGCCACCGAGAGGATCTACCGGCTGCGCGCCGAAGCGACTGACTTCTATCGAGCGGTGCATCCGCTTCTCGGGCCGCTGGACAGCCTTCAGCGCGGCAGCTATGCACAGGTGGATGACCATCTGATCCCGTTCTTTCGCGATATCAACGACCACCTCAAGCTCGTCAACGAGGAGGTCCTCGGCCAACGAGATGCTCTGGCGGTGGTGCTGCAAGCGAACATGGCCGTGCTCTCGCTACAACAGAATGAGATCGGCGTTCGACAGAACGACGCCGTCAAACAGCTCACGATCATCGCGACCATCTTTTTGCCACTCTCGTTCGTCACCGGGTTCTTCGGCATGAACTTCGGCTGGCTGGTCACACACATCACATCTTTCTGGGTGTTCGTCGTGTTTGGAATCGGCAGCCTGGCCGGCTCCTGCGCCGTGCTGTATGCGTGGTTTCGCCACAGCGGAATGATCACCTCAAACGAGTCCCCCTAGGCATGGATCAGAAAGGCCACTGGAGGCTGACAGTTCGCGCCTATCAAGCTACGCGGGAAACACCGCCACCGTGGCGGTGAACCCGTGCAGGAAGCTCCGGCCGCCCACCGGCCCGATCTCGCCGGCGGCGAAGAACCCCGCCGCGGGAGCGCCGCCCAGCTCCTCCTCGACGAGCGTCGCATCATGATCGCAGGCACCGAACATCTGCTGGCCGCGGCCATTGCAGGAGAACACCAGCGCGCCGGCCGGGGGCTGGCCTCCGATCGCCTGGGCCCGCAGACGCAGCTCGCGCCGCAGATCTTCGTCGGCAGAGCGAGCGTCGCGGGCATGCAGACGCACAACCTGTCCCGCTTGCACGCTGGCGCCGATCACGATCGCACCATTGGCGGGATCGGCCCCGAGGACCCCCCGCACCAGGAAGTCGCCCTGCTCGTAGTCGGGCTTGCCGCCGTCGATCACGATCCCGATCAGAAGCCCTCCCGCAATCAGGGCGCGCTCGCGCAGGTCGAGCGCCCCCACGACCTGCTCGATTGTCTCGACCGCGGGCCGCCCGGCTAGCTCGTAGATCACGTTTCCCTCCGCGGCCGTGATCGTGAGCTCGCGACCGAGCGGCGCCGCGCCCTGCGAGACGCACGGCAGCATCTCCACGCCCTGCAGTGACACGCCGACGGCACCCTGCTCTCGCACCTCACGATCGAGGAACAGGGCTCCGGACCCGTCGATCGTCCGGGCGCTTGAAAGACCACCCAGCACCGGCAAGCCCGGCGCCTGCGAGGCGATCCCCGAGAGGACCGCGTCCGCCGGAAACGAGTAGGGATCGCACAGCATCATCAGCGCCCCATCGGAGCTGCACTCGGGCATCCCCTCCAGCACCGCCTCGTCCTCGCCGTCTTCCTGCGCGACGGAGGCATGAAACGCTTCGGCGCTGCCGCTGCCAAACGAGGCCGCCCAGACCGCCACCGCGGTTCCCGATTCGAGCTCCCGACCGCCGCCCAGCACACCTCCCGCGCCACATCCGATCAACGAGCCCGGTGCGATTGCGGCGTGGACGCCCTCAAGCGTCGCCTCCGGCGCCGCCAGATGGGCGCCCGCAGCGAACACGACTGCAAGCTCGGGCTGCGCATCACCGAGGGCCTCGCCGGCTATTCGCGCTGCCTCGGTCGCGCCGGCCAGCGGATCTGGCTCAGTCGAGATCCCGGCTCCGACACGGGTCGACCCACGCATTACTTCACGATACTGGCCTCGGTGCCCAGACCAGCGGTGATCGCGGTGTTCGGACCCACCGGCGTCGGCAAGACAGCCGTCGCAATCGCGCTCGCGCAGCGGCTGCGCGCGCTCGGCGAAGACCCCGTGGCCGTGTCCGCAGACGCGCTGCAGGTCTATGCGGGCCTCGAGATCCTCACCGGTGCCGCCACGGCTGCCGAGCGGCGGCGGCTGCAACACCGGCTGCTTTCGTTCTTGCCCGTCGATGCCACCTTCAGCGCCGGGCAATACGCCGAGCTGGCACACGCCGAGATCGATGAGCTGCTGGGTGCCGGTCGCCGGCCGATCGTGGTCGGCGGCACCGGCCTTTACCTGCGCGCGGCGCTGACCGAGTTGAGCCTGCGCCCGGCGCCCGCCGAAGGGATCCGCGAGCGCTGGCTGAGCGAGCTCGAGAGCCGCGGCCCGCAAGCGCTGCACGCGGTTCTGGCCCGTCGTGCGCCGTGGGCGGCCGCGGAGATCGAACCGACCGATCGCCAGCGCATCGTGCGCTCCCTGGAGCTTCTCGACGCCGGCGAGCTGGAGCGCCCACAGGAGCAGTCCGAGCTCTGGAGCGCCGCCATGCGTCACCCGACGTTGCTGATCGGGCTGGTGATGGAGCGCGATCTGCTCTACGAGCGGATCGACGCCCGCGTCGATCGGATGCTGGCCACCGGGGTCCAGGACGAGGTGCGCCTGGCCGCCTCGCACGGCGCGTCCGCGACCGCCCGCAAGGCGCTCGGGTTCGAGGAACTGCTGGCCGGCGATGTCGAGGCCACCAAGCGGCGCACGCGAAATTACGCACGCCGCCAGCTGACGTGGATGCGCAAGCTCGCGGCGGTCAACGAGCTCGACACGACCGCGCGCCTGCCCGACCAGATCGCAGCGCAGATCGAGGCCCTGTGGCTCAAAACCAACTGATAGCTCAGAACGTCGGGACGAAGGGGTACATCAGCACCACGCCCGCGACCACCAGCAACCCACAGATCACAGCGGGCGCGCGAGCCCAGCCGAGCCTCAGCCGCCACAGCGCCGACAGCAGGTAGGTCGCCGCTACGTACAGCCCCGGCATCACGATCACCATGTAGTACAGGTAGCTGGTTCGCTGATCGATCAGGCTGGCCAGCGCAAACGGCGCCCAGGTGCCGATGAACCAGGTGACCGCGAACAGGGGCAGCTCTGAGTCCCAGGGCAGGCGCGCTGTGCGCACCATGGGGCTGGGAGAGACCAGGCGGTAGCTCGAGAACAGGAGCCCGAGCATCCCCAGAAAGAGGATCGGCGGGCTGATCATGCCCAGGAACTTCGACACCGGACGGATCCCGTACAGGCCGTGGCCCGGCAGGGAGGGGTTGATCCGCAGATAGGTGATGGGCTTGAAATCGATCAGCCACGCCCAGGGATAGGAGGCGATCCCGCTCGGCCCTTTCGGGCTGGTCTGTTGAGCGGCGTAGGACACGATGTGGGCGAGCTCATCAAACGGTCCGCCGGTGATCAGCTGGGCGGTCGCGTCGGCATAGGGAGTGGCGATCTGATCCATGATCGCCAGCAGGGCGATGAACCCGCAGGCGGTCGTCACCGCCAGGATGACCCAGCGCTTGAGCACCGGCCGCAGACGCCAACCATCGGGTCCGCCCAGGGTGCGCCGAGCGATCACCCGGCCGATCTCGAGCAGCGCCAGCGCGATCAGGGCGTACGGCGCCACCTCCTTGAACGCGGCTCCGACGGCCAGCGTCAATCCGGCGAGCAGCGGGCGGTTCTGTAAATAGAAAGCGGCGGCCCAGATCATCATCGCCACCGCGTAGATGTCGAGCGTCCCGATCCGGCCGTGGACCAACAGCAGGTTGTCGCACGCCAGCAGCGTGCTGGCGCACAGCGCCGACCACGGGCCCCCGCCGGCGCCGCGGACCAGCGCAAACATCCCCAGGATCGCCAGCGAGCCGAAGATCAGGCTCCCGATCCGCCACGCGAATGGGCCGTCGCCGAACACCTCGATCGCCGCCGCCATGATCAGCTTCACGCCCTGGGGATGCTCGGCGTTGGGATCGGTGCCCAGCGGGGCGTCGGCGTAGTGCTGTCCACTCGGCGGCCTGATCCCCGCGATCACCCGAGCGGCATTGACGTAGTAGGCCTCGTCGAACACCAGCGTGTGGTCGCTTGCCTTGTTGCACGGCGACATGCACGGCTCGCCGAGCAGCAGCGCGCGGGCCCCCAGGGACAGCACCGAAACCAGCGCCAGCAACACAAGCGGCGTCATGCGTGAGATGCAGAGGCGCCTAACCATGGCCGGGGCGACGGTACACATACACTGCCGCCGCGTGGACTTCGAGAAGTGGCACGCGCTGGGCAACGATTATCTGATTGTCGAGGCGAGCGCGCTCCGGTTCGCCGTGACCCCGGCCCGCGTCCGCAAGCTGTGCGCCACCCACACCGGCGTGTCCGCCGACGGCGTGTTGCTGTTATCCGAGCCCGACCAGCCCGGGTTCCTCGCCCGCCTGCAAATCTTCAATCCCGACGGATCAGAGGCCGAGCTGTCGGGCAATGGAGCACGCGAGGCGGCCCTCTACCTGCGCCGGTCCGGGTGGACCGCCTCCGACAGCTTCTCGATCCAAACCGCGGCCGGAGAGATACGCCCCACGATCATCTCGCCGAGCGTATGCAGCCTCGAGCTCGGCCGGGCGCGCGTGCGCAGCGGCGACTACCCCTCCGGCTCGTCGGACGGGGTCGGAGAGCTCGACAGCGGCGGTCGTCGCTGGCGCTTCAGGCACGTTCAGGTGGGAAATCCCCAGTGCGCGATCGAGGTCTCTGACGAGCGCGAGCTGCAGGCGCTGGACCTGGCGGCGATCGGCCCGGGGATCGAGCTGCACGAGCTGTTTCCCAACCGCACCAACGTCTCCTGGTACACGCCGCTGGATGCCCACCGGATCCGCGCCCGGATCTTCGAGCGTGGTGTGGGGGAGACCTCGGCCAGCGGCACCGGAGCCAGCGGAGCGGCTGTGGCCCATGTCCTTGCCGACGGGCAGTCACCGGTCACGGTGGTCCTCGACGGCGGCGAGCTCGAGGTCGAGGTCAGTGCCGATCTTCACGTAACGTTGACCGGCTGGGCCGTTCCCGTATTCCGCGGCACGCTTTCCGATGAGTTCATCAAGGAGCTCGATGCGACCGAGTAGACGTCTCGATCAGATCCCCCCCTACCTGTTTGCCGAGCTGGAGCGCAAGATCAGCGCCAAACGGGCCGCCGGGGTGGATGTCATCAGCCTGGGAATCGGCGATCCGGACACCCCGACGTATGGCGAGATAGTCGGTGCGGCGCAGCGCGCGATCGCTGATCCCAGCACGCACACGTACCCGTCCAACCGCGGCCTGCCGGCGTTCCGCGAGGCGTTCGCCGCGTTCTATGAGCGGCGCTTCGGCGTCACCATCGACCCCGAAATCGAAGTGATGCCGGCGATCGGCGCCAAGGAGTGCATCTTCAACCTCAACCTGGCGTTCCTCGATCCCGGAGACGTGGCGCTGGCGTCAGATCCCGGCTACCCGGTGTACACGGGTGGCCCGCTGCTGGCCGGCGCCGAGCCCTACCTGCTGAGGCTGGCACCCGAGCACGGCTTTGCTCCCGACTTCGACGCGATTCCCGCGGCGACGCTAGGTCGTGCGCGGTTGATGTTCATCAACTATCCCAACAACCCCACCGGCGCGATCTTGCCCGATGGAGTGTTCGAGCGCGCGGTGGAGCTCGCAAACATCGCCGATCTGCTGGTCGTCCACGACAACGCCTACAGCGAGACGACCTTTGACGGCTACGTTGCGCCGTCGTTTCTGGCCACCCCGGGAGCCAAGGAAGTCGGGGTCGAGGTGTTCTCGCTCTCCAAGGGCTACAACATGACCGGTTGGCGGTGTGCGGCGATCGTCGGCAATGCCGACGCGGTCGCGCAGTACTGGCGGCTGAAGTCCAACATCGACTCCGGGCTGTTCGAGGCCGTGCAGCTAGCGGGCGCGGCGGCGCTGGCGCCCGAGCTCGATGACGAGGTCAAGTCGATGAGCGCCGTGTACCAGCGGCGCCGCGACCTGGTCTGCGACGCGCTGGCGCACGCCGGCGTCAGCGTCACACCGCCGAAGGGCACGATCTATGTCTGGGCTCCGATCCCTGCGGGCTTCAGCTCGGCGGTGGAGTACTGCGAGCACGTCCTCGAGCAGGTCGCGGTGGTGATCTCGCCCGGCAGCGCCTACGGGCCCAACGGGGAAGGATTCTTCAGGATCTCGCTCACCACACCAGACGAGCGGCTGCTCGAGGCCGTGGAGCGCCTGCGCACGCTGTAGACCCCGGCCGGTGGCGATCGCCGGCGCGGCTACCATCCCCTAAGTGCCAGACCTCGAGCACAACGCGGAACGGAAAGCCTTCCTCAAATGGTGTGCAGCCCCGGGGCCGTGCGCGTCAGCGAGCGTTGATGGTCGCTGCAGTCCCGGCGGGCGAGCCCAGCCAGCTGGCCGAGCTCGAGGAGTTGCTGCGGACTGCGGGAGTTGCGGCTGCCGGCGAGCTCATCCAGCGGCGCGATCGCCCACATCCAAACTCCTACCTGGGGCCGGGAAAGCTCGATGACCTGCGAGCCGAGATCGCCGCCGCCGACGCCAACCTCGTCGCCACCGACGATGAGCTGTCCGCACGCCAGGAGCGCAACCTGGAGCAGGCACTGGGAGTCCCGGTCATCGACCGGACCGCGATCATCCTCGACATCTTCGCCGCCCACGCCCACAGCGCGGAGGGAAAGCTCCAGGTCGAGCTCGCCCAGCTGGAGTACAACCTGGCCCGCATGCGCGGCCTGTGGTCGCACCTCGAGCGGCTCGGTGGCGGGATCGGGACCCGCGGCCCCGGCGAGGCGCAGATCGAGACCGACCGCCGGCTGGCCCGCGACCGGATCGCATCGCTCAAGCGCCGGCTGGCCCACGTTCGCTCCTCGCGCTCGGTGATGCGCGCCGAGCGCGAGCGCGCGCACCTGCCGCAGATCGCACTTGCCGGGTACACGAACGCCGGAAAGTCGACGCTTCTGAACGCGCTCACCGGCGCCAGCGTGCCGGTGCGCGATCGCCTGTTTCAGACGCTTGATCCGACGACGCGCGTGCTGCGCGCCGGAGGGCGCGATTACCTGCTGACCGACACGGTCGGTTTCATCCGCAAGCTGCCCCACCAGCTCGTGGATGCCTTCGGGGCCACGCTGGAGGAGACCCGGCGCGCGGACCTCGTGCTGCACGTCGTCGATGCCTCGGTGCCCGAGGAGGAGCTCGAGGCGATGACCCGGGCGGTCGAAGATGTGCTCGCCGAGATCGCCGCCGAGCATGTCCCTAGGCTGCTGGTGCTGGCCCAGGCAGACAGGATCGACGGTGATCGCCGCTCCGAGCTGGCGCGCCGGCACCCCGATGCGATGCTGGTCAGCGCCCACACCGGTGAGGGAAACCCGGCCCTGATCGAGCGTCTACAGAGCGAGTTCGAACGGCGGCTGGCCGAGGTCGAGCTGCTCGTCCCCTACGGCGAAGGCGGGCGGCTCGCCGAGCTGCACGAGCTTGCCGGGGACCTCGAGCGTGAGGACACGCCGGAGGGCGTGCGGGTGCTGGCGCGTCTCCCGGCCCCGGTCGCCGCACGCTACGCGCCGTTCGCGCTCAAGCACGGATGACGCTGCGATTCGTGCGGCTCGATCCGCGCGCAATCGTTCCCACTCGGGCCCATCCAGACGACGCAGGGCTCGACCTGTGCGCTTTGGAGCCCGCAGTCCTGAAACCGGGCGAACGGGCGTCGATCCCCACCGGGATCGCGGTTGAGATCCCGTCAGGGCTGGCGGGGCTGGTACTGCCGCGCTCGGGACTGGCGGCGCGGCATGGGATCTCGCTGGTCAACGCTCCCGGGCTGATCGATTCGGGGTACCGGGGCGAGCTGGCGGTGCTGCTGCTCAACACCGACCGGGAGGCGCGCTTCGAGCTCGCCGCCGGCGATCGGATCGCCCAGCTGGTGCTGGTCTCAGTGCAGTCGCCGGCGCTGCTGGAGGTGCAGGAGCTGTCCGGCAGCGAGCGCGGCACAGGCGGCTTTGGCTCAAGCGGCGGTTTTGGCCGAGCCGGGGTCAGGTAACCCCTTATTACGGCGACGGCGGGATCAGCCCATGGGTCTCCAGAAACTGGTGGGCGACCGCAGCCGGTTCCTGGCCTGACACGTCGACGGCCTGGTTGAGCTCACGAATCGTTCGCGTCGTCAGCTGTGCGCTGACCTTGTCAATCGTGGCCGCGAACGCGGGGCCCTCGGCGTTCAGCGCGCGGGCCGAGACGACCGGAACGACATTGCCCCAGGCGAACACGTTCAACGGGTCGTCCAGCAGGCGGTAATCGCCGCTCGCGAGCTGTCCATCAGTGCTCTGAACCTCAGCCGCCTGCACAGAACCGTCATTGAGCGCCGAATACTGGGCGCCGACCGCAAGCGGCCTGAACCCCCGCGGCGTGAAGTCGTATGTGCGCTCCACGTGCGCCAGCGTCGGGCTGGTCTGTTCGTTCTCAGGTGGGCCGCCCAGCGTCAGGGTATTCCCGAGCCTGGGCAGGTCCTCGAGCGAGCGCAGGTGATTGGCCTGGGCGTAACCGACCGTCACCGCGATCGCTCCGGTGTCGCTGAACGGCGTCGGGGAGAGCAACTGGAGCCCGTGGGCCAGCGCGTAGCGCTGGGCGGCCCGATAGGCCGAGCCGCGGCTGTGAAAGCCGTGTTTGTAGCTCGCCACCGCGCTGTTGAACACGTTGAGGTACTCGGGATACATCGCCAGCAACCCGGACTGGAGCGCGCGCACGGTGACGTCCGTGGGACCGATCGTCTGGTTGAGCTGAACCGTGAACCCCTGTGCCCGCAGGGCCTGGCTGTAGAGCTCGCCGAGCACGAACTGCTCGGTGTAGTTCTTGTCGCCGATCGTCACCGGCGGCTTGCCGGTACCAGGGAGCGCGCCGGCGGTAGTGGTGGAGGAGGCTGCCGCAACGGTCGACGACGCCGAGGTGGCCGGGGACGATGCGCTGCTGGTCACCGACTGGGAGCTGGTCGACTCAGAGCGTGTCTGCGTCACCGTCTGGGTGGCGGAGACCGTGGTCCCGCACGCCGCGCACGCGAGCGCGATCGCCAGCGATACGCAGGCAGAGATCGGCTTCGTTCGGTGCACGGGTGTGGTCAAGCGCATATTCAGAGGGGGCGGCGATCATCGTAGCCGCGACTGCGACCTCAGATACCAGCCGCGCGGCACGCCTGCGCATGCGCGGCGTCCTCCAACCGATCGTCGAGCGCGTCGAGCGCCTCGCGCAGCCCCAGCGCCGTGGCTATCAGCCAGTCGGCGAACCAGGCATTCTTGGGCAGCAGCGGACCATGCAGGTAGGTCCCGATCACGTTGCCCGAGCGGACCCCCTCGTATCCGCTGCGCCCGTCGTTGCCGTGCCCGCTGAGCACCCGGCCGAGCGGCGCGGCGCCGGGACCGAGCGATGTTCGTCCGCCGTGATTCTCAAACCCGGCGAGCACCCTCCGTGATCCTGGCTCGAGCTCGACCTCGATCGCGACATTGCCGATCAGTCGCGGCCCCTCCGAGCGGACCGTGACGAGATCTACGAGGCCGGCGCCGGCAAGCGCCTCAGAGCCCAGCTGATAGGAGTGCCCCAGCAACTGGTACCCGCCGCACACCGCGAGGATCACGGCGCCCCGATCCATAGCCGTCCGCAGATCCTCTCGCTTGAGCTGCGCGAGATCCTCGGCACACAGTTTCTGGTCTCGATCCTGTCCACCACCGATGTAGTACATGTCGGCTCCGTGGCCATCGAGCCGCTCACCGAGTCCACTGCAGGTCAGCGAGAATCCGATCCCCCGCCAGCGGCAGCGGCGTTCGAGCGCCAGCAGGTTGCCACGGTCGGCATAGATGTTCATCAGGTCCGCGTACAACGCGCACACGCGCAGCCGGCGCTCGGCCGGCGCGCACACGCGCAGCCGGTGCTCAGGCACCAAGCATCACCACCGCCGTTCCGACGTGGTCCTCAGTGGCGGCGATCCGCTCCTGGCCCACCTGGCGCAGCCCCGCGGCGTGCGCCTCGCGCTCGAGCTGCGCCGCGTCGAGTGCGTCGAGATGGATCTGGTCGCGCTCGGCCGACAGCCGGCCCCGAGCGGTGACGATCTCCCGCTCGCGTTCGAGCAGGAAGCCATCCCCGTCCATCCGCACCGCGCTCGGACGGCTCGAGTAGACCACCCCGTCGAACTCGCAGACATCGGGTAGCGGCGAAAGGGGGCCCGGAGGTGCCTCGAACACGTCAAGTTGGTCTGCGATCGCGATCGCCAGGAGACCCCCGTCGAGCAGATGCTCGCGCGCGCAGCGCAGGAACGCCGCCCTGCCAGGCACCCCGCCGAGCAGCTGGATCGTCTGCATGGGCACGATGCACAGCGCAAAGCGCCGTCCGAGGTCAAAGCTGCGCGCATCGGCGACCACGGTCACGACTTCCAGCCTTCCGGCTCGGTCGCGCAGCTCGGCCAGCAGCGCCGCGTCGATGTCCAGTGCGGTCACGGCGTGACCGGCGCGCGCTAGGTCGAGCGCGACCCTGCCGGTCCCGGCTCCGACGTCGAGCACCGGGTCTCCCTGCTGGGTGGCGAGCGCTCGCCACAGCGGGAGATCCTCGACGTAGGCCCCGCACTCGAGGTCGTGCCAGATCACGCTCACTGACCGGCTCCGGCATCGTGGGCCCAGAATTGGGACACGTGACCACGGCGCGCAAGCTCGTCGCGCAATTGCAGCAGCGCGGTGTAGGTCGGCAGTGCGTACACGCGCCCGCTCGACGCGGATCTCAGCGACTCGTTGAGCGCGGTCGCGAGCCCGGGTATGACCCGCAGGCGGTCCACCGGGACGCCGGCGTACTTGAGGCGCAGCCCGAGCTCGACGGCGCGCGTCCCCGCGCAGGTCACGCGGCGCACACGATCGGCGAGCAGCTCGAAGTCGGCGTCCCAGATCCAGGACACGTCACGACCGTCGGCGGCGCGGTCGTTGAGGATCGCCAGCACCTCGAGCTCGCCAGGCTCGAGCACCAGTGTGCGCAGGATCTCGTTTGCCCCGGCGGGGTTCTTGATCAGCAGCATCGACAGCTCGACTCCCGCCAGCTCGATCCACTCGCCGCGACCGAATGCGGGGCTCACCCGCTCGAGCCCCTCGACGATCCGATCCAGCCCCACCCCCAGCTCGAGGCACAGGGTTGCCGCTCCGAGCGCGTTATAGACGTTGTAGAGCCCGGGCAGCGGCAGCGAAACGACCGCCGCCCCACCGGCGGTGCAAAGCTCAAAGCGCGCGCTGCGGGTGCCCAGCAATTCGATCTGCCGTGCGCAGACGACCGGCTGTGGCCTGCGCTGACCGCACCGTGGGCAGCTGTAGCGACCAAGATGCCCGAGGTAGATCGCACCGTAGGCATAGGCGGCGCCGCATCGCCGGCAGTGCTTGGAGTCCGATGCGTGCTGCATCTGGGGCAAAGCCATGGCCGGATCCTCCACCCCGTAGTAGGCGACGCGGGGCCGCTCGCGGCCGAGGTCGGCGATCAGGGGATCGTCGGCGTTCAGCGCCAGCCGCGTGTCGCCCAGCGCCCGCACGACGGCCGTCCAGCGATCGGCGATCGCCTCGAGCTCTCCGTAGCGATCGAGCTGATCTCGAAACAGGTTGCACAGCAGCATCACGCGGGGCGCAAGCTGGGGAGTCACGCGGTCCAGCCAGAACTCGTCGACTTCGAACAGCCCGAACTCGCCGTGGATCGCCTCACTGCGCCGGGCCGCTCTGAGCAGCGTCGAGGCGACCCCGTCGGCCATGTTGGCCCCGGCGCGATTGTGCACCAGCGTCACTCCGCTGCGTTGCAGCACCGAGGCGGCCATCGCGGCGACCGTCGTCTTGCCGTTGGTCGCCGAGATCACCGCCGTGCCGCCCGAGAGCCTGGCGGCAAGCCGCGCGATCGCGTTCGGTTCCAGGCGCGTGAGCACCTTGCCGGGCAGGGTGGTGCCGCCGCCCTTCCCCGCGCGGCGCGCCACCTCGCCCACCGCTCGGGCAGCCAGGATCTTGGTGTCGAGGACGCTCATGGCGGGGGAACGAGCGTCCGGACCGCGGCGGCGCGAGCGCTGACCACCACTGGGAGCTCAGCCACCGGATCACCGTCGGCGTACATCGTGAACGGTCGCGAGGCGCTGATCCTGGCTCCGGTGCAGCGGAGCACATCGACGTTGGCGTGGCGTACGTGGGTGCCGCGCAACACCGTGGGCGCCAGCAGCAGGTACCGCAGACGCGGTATGTGGCTGATGAGCACGATCTCCAGTTGCCCGTCACGCAGCGAGGCGTCTGGCGCGAGCATCATCCCGCCGCCGAAGAACCTGGAGTTGGCGGCCGCAACCGAGTACCCCCAAGCGGTCCGCACGCCGCCTCTGTCGAGCTCGATCGTGAACATCGCCGGCTTCCAGCTCAGCAGCGCGCGCAGCAGACCGTAGGCGTACACGAGGTTGCCCCGGACCAGCCGCGTTTCGTTGGCGATCCGGTTGGCGACCGAGTCAAACCCGCAGCTGGCGATCCCCACGTAGCTGCGCCTGTTCACCTCGCCCAGGTCGAGCTTCTGGACGACCCCGGTGTGGAGCACGTCGCAGGCCGGGACGGGCCGCAGCGGGATGCCCAGCGTGCGGGCGAAGTCGTTCCCGCGCCCGCCGGGGAGGATCCCGAGCACACCATCGCATTCGCACAGCGCTCCGGCGACCGCGCCCACAAGGCCGTCACCCCCGAATGCGACCGCTGTCTCGCCCGCGGCGGCCGCCTGGCGGGCGAGCGTGCGAGCATGGTCCAGGCTCTGCGTGTAGTGCGCATGATGTTCGACCCCCAGCCGCCTCAGCGCCGCCTGCACCGCAGGCAGTGACTTGCGCGCCCGTCCGCCGCCCGCCGACGGGTTGACGATCAGCGCGAGGCTCACGCCACCACCGACGGGTTGAGATTCGGCGCCAGGCTCACGCCACCACCGACGGGTTGAGATTCAGCGCCAGAGTCACGCCACCACCAGCGAGAGCAGATCGTTCGCGATCGCGATCGGGGCCGGATCGGAGGCGGCCTCCGCCTGCTCGCGGCTGGCGACACCGCTGAGCACGATCGCGCAGTCGATCCCGACGGCGGCGGCGCCGAGGAGGTCTGATTCGAGCCGGTCGCCGACCATCAGGCTCCGGCCGTCGCCGAGCCGATCGAGCGCGGTGGTGAACATCAGCGGGTCGGGCTTGCCGGCGCTGCGCGCGGTGCGCTCCGTGGCGTACTCGAGCGCCGCCACAATCGCCCCGGTGCCGGGCCACAGCCCGTCGGCCGCCGGGAAAGTGCGATCGCGCCCCGCGGCGATGATCTCCGCACCGGCGAGCACCGCCTGCGTCGCGGTGCGCAGCTCGTCGAAGTCGAACCCGTCGTGTCCGGCCACGACCACCACGTCGGCGCTGGTGGCGCGCTCGGTCCCGTTGACGACGCGATGACCAGACTCGGCGACATGGCGGAAGATCGCCGGGGCGCCGATCACGTACGCCGTCGCGCCCGGAAGGCGCCCCGCGAGCGCGTACTGAATCGCCGCCCCGACGGTCACCACCTCTTCGAGCGAAGCTCTCAGTCCCAGCGACCACAGCTTGCGCACGTAGTCCTCGGGTGAGCGGCGGGCGTCGTTGGTCAAGAACGCGACCGTCTTGCCCGCCGCGCGCAGGTCGGCCAGCGCCTCAGGGGATCCGGGGACCGGCTCGTCCTCGATCCAGATACAGCCGTCGAGATCGATCAGGACGTGGTCGTAGACTTCGAGGAGGGGGGAGAGAGTCATGGAAGGCCGGCGCCGCAGGCGGCGGGTCCGGAGGTGCCTTGGAGCCTAGGACAACACTGCGGCGGCGAGCTTGGGCGTGGAAGACGCTGCCCGCGCTCTCGCAAACCAAAGCCCTGCGCGTCTAGCTGTCAGAATAATGACAAAGAAATTAGGGAGCCGGGCTAAAGCGACGGCCTGAGCTGCCGATAACGAATGTGTCCTGAATGGGACTTGTTGGGGGCATCTTGATGAGATGCGGAGGGGTTGGGGTTCCTTTTGGAGCCCCTCCGCATTTCATCTTCAAGTCGCGGCGATGAGCCGCCCTCAGCTGCGTCCGCCGCTCCGACTTTGTGTTGAGGGATCGCGTCTCGCGGCCGATGAGCAAGGGACATGGATGTGCAGCTGAACGCCGCAGGGAAGCGGCCACAATCGACGCCGAACCGGCGGCTCGCCGCCGCGGAGTGCGCAGCCCTGTTCGCGGCGGCAGTGCTGATCGCGGCGACCGTCAGCGTCGATCGGTGGAACGTCGCCGAGCTGCTGGTCATTGCGGCATTTACCGTGGCGAGCACCCTGATCGCGGTCGACAGCGGCACTGGTCGAGACGCGCTCTCTGGCGGCTTCCTCGGCGTCGTCCTGGCCGCGGTGCTACTGGGCGGCGGTCCCGCGGCTCTAATCGGCCTGTTCGCGGTCGCTGTCGGCTGGCTGCGTTCCCGAGAGCCCGGAGCTCGACTGCGCTGCAACGTGATGGCCTTCGCCTGGTTCCCGCTCCTCGTGGGGCTGATGTTTCACGAAGACGTGAGCCTCGTCCACACCGGCCCGAGCGCGTTGAGCTACTACCTGCTCGTGCTGGCGGCGTTCGTGGTCGGCCTGCTCCTCAAGGCCATGCTTGTCCGCGGCTCGTGGTGCATTGCCGGTGGACGGTTTGGATGGTTTGCGGCCCTCCGCTGGCGGGAGCTCCGGAGAACTCTGTCTGCGGTCTTACCTGCACAGTTGTTGGCCGCGGTGCTGGCCATCGGCGCCGTCTACATCGCGTTCCGGCTTGGTGTCGCCGGGATCGTGCTGTTCGCGATCGTGTTCGTGACCTTCGAGTACCTGATCTGCGAGCTGCTGAAGTCCAGGCGGCGCAGCGACCAGCTGCAGTGCATCGCCACCACCGACGAGCTCACCGGCCTCGCGAACCGGCGACGGTTTGCAGCCGCGATCGAGGACCGGATCGCAGCCGCGAGGAAGTGCGGCGATGGCTTCACGGTCATGCTGATGGACCTCGATCGGTTCAAGGAGATCAACGACTCGCTCGGGCATCACTACGGGGATCTCCTGCTGCGCCGTCTCGCCCCCCGCGTGATCGAGGCGGTCGGGCCGGGCGGGCTCGCGGCGCGACTGGGCGGCGATGAATTCGGCGTCCTGCTCACGCCGGCAACCTCCGAAGCAGCGCCCGTGCGAGATGTCGCCGCCCGGCTGATTCGCTGCGTCAGCGCACCGTTCGCGGTCGACGAGCTTTCGCTCGAGGTGGCTGCGAGCATCGGGATCGCGCGCTACCCAGACGACGGGGAGGACCTGCACACGCTGCTGCGCTGCGCGGACATCGCGATGTATGCCGCCAAGGAAGCCCACTGCGGCTACAAGCTCTACGCGGCCGAGCAGCGTTGCGGCCCGGCGCCGGCGCTCCGCGTGGCCAGCCAGACCGATCAGGCCGAGCCGCTGACGGCGAGTAGAGCGCAGCTGCTCTAGAACAGAACCGCCTGCGGGTCTGCAGGTGGTGGGGCCAGGCACTCCGGACCGTCATAGCGGGCGTCGTTGACGGCCGGACCGACCGGGGCCAGCGCCGTCTGGCGGGCCGGCAGCCCGGCCAGGATCTCGGTCATGCGCTCAGGTGGGGTGGAGGTGTCCAGCCACTGCGCCTCGGCGTCGGGCGCGAGGATCACCGGCATCCGGTCGTGCAGTCCGGCGAGCGCGGAGTTTGCGGTGGTCGTGAGGATCGTGCAGGTCCGGAGCTTGTTGCCGTCGGGCCCGTACCAGATCGACCACAGACCCGCGAAGGCGAATAGGGCTCCGTCGTCGCGGGTGACGTGAAACGGCTGCTTGGGAGCGGCGGGCATCGCCTGCCACTCGTAGAAACCGTCGGCCACGATCAGACAGCGATAGCGCTCGAACGCCCGACGATAAGCGGGTCGCTCGGTGACCGTCTCGAGCCGGGCATTGATCATCTTCAGCCCGGTGTTCGGGCTCTTCGCCCACGACGGCACCAATCCCCAGCGCAGCAGCTCACCTCGTGGTGCGCCCTCTCGATCTGTGGTGACCGCGAGCACATCGTCGCCCGGCGCAACGTTGAAGCGTTGCCGGACCTCGACCGACTCACCGATCGCAAAGCGGTCCCTGATCGCCGCAGGATCAGGGGTGGCGAGCGTGTAGCGGCCACACATCGAGGCGCTCCTGGTGTCAGCTGGCGCGTTGGGCGAGCTGCTCGGCGCGCTCGGCCTTTGCGCGCTTTTGGCGCCGGCGTCCGAAGTAGAACAGCACTCCGAGCGCCACCAGCACCAGCACGAAGCCGTAGAAGATCCCGAGATCGAGCGAGATGCCGCCAAACGGGAGCGCCACCAGGTTCACGATCCCGAAGCCGATCGCGAGGATCGCGATGACCAGGATGATGATCAGCAAGATGCCCCGGGTGCGCGCGAGGATGCCGGCGCTTTTCGGGGGGGCGACGATTCCCATGAATCTCAACCCGAGCAGCTGGCGGCTGGTGGGTGAGTCGACTCCGAGGCGCTCGGTGGCTTTCTTGAGGTCGTCGGCGCGGCGGTCTGCCAGCGCCAGCGAAGCATCGGCCATTCGGCGCAGCTGCAGGCGCTCCTGTGGCCTTGCGGCGGCAATCGCGCGCTGGAAGTGAGCGCGGGCCGTCTTGGAGTCATAACGCTCCGCCGCGCGGGCCCCGAGGATCGCCTGGGCGGCTGCCTTGAACTTGGTCTCGGCCTCGAGCTCCTCGTCGGAGCGGCTCTCGAGCTGCTGCATCGCGGCGAGCTGGCTGCGCTGCTCAACTCTCATCGTCCGTTGCTGCTTTGGCATCGCCGTTGGAGTCTAGTGGGCTCCACCGAAACGTTTTGCCGGGAAGGGCGAGTTCCGGGGGCCGTCAGGCACGGACGCAGGATCCAGCCGGATGACTCGGGGACGGCCCGGCCGTCAGCGAGGCGGGATGCCGAGCGGGCCGTCCCCGAGGCAGCAGCGCTGCATGAGGATCCGAGGACACAGCCTGGCGGTCATCCGGGGCCGCCATAACCGGCAAAATGTTTCGGTGGGGTCCACTGGTGGGCTGCACGCAATCCGCCGAGCGCATCACTCCGAGTGTTGTGTCGCCTGGCTCTCGAGGCGAACCGAGAGCTCGACTCCCGCGTCGAATGGCAGCTCGCAGGAGAAGAAGCCGCTGCCCGGGCGGCGGACGTGTTGCTGGTATGCGAGCAGGTCGGGTCGTCCTCGTTGAGGTCGGCGGCGTCCCCGACGCGAATCTCGACCAGGTCTTCGAGCCCCGCCTGGCGCAGGTTCTGCCTCGCCAGCTGCGCTTTGCCGGGAAGGATCTCGGTGGTGATCAGCGATCCGCAGCCGCCGTCGCGCAGGCCGGCCGCCAGATAGATCGTCGATATCCCGTGTGAAGCCCCGAATTCGACGATCGTCCGCGGCCGCTGACTGACGGTCAGCAGGTAATAGAGCTCTCCGACTTCCCGCGTTATCGACAGCGGACCCGCTAACCATAGGGGTGGTGCCAATCCCGCCGAGACGCCCTCGGCTACTCAGCCGCTCGTGAGTGATTGGAGACATGTCCGCGGGTAGCTTGACCTCGTGGAAGCTCACAAGACAAGCCCGATAGAGGGCGCCGAGCGGTGGAGCTACGGCGCTTTTCAGCAGGATCACGACAGCGACTCAATCACGATCCCCCTGCTTCGCGACGACGGCGAATCGACGGAGTTCACCGTGCCCAAGTTCGTCTCCGACCCCCACGACATTCGCAGCATCGCGATCGTCGTGATCGGTGCGGTCGAGAAGTGGGAGTCCGTCCAGGGTCTGGGCGCCTGACCGCCTCGGGCCTATGGCAGGAGCTCGAACGCCTCGTGGTGGCGGGGTTTGACCGCTTCGAAATGCCGCCGGTCCAGCGTGACGATTGTCGGCGCCCCAACGCGTTCGGCTAGCGCCACCACCGAGGCATCGGCGCCGCCGAGCGGGAAGTCTGCGTGTTCCTCGATCAGCTCCGCCATCCGAGCGAAGTCCTCGGGCGCCGGGGCTTCCACGTCGAGCGAGCCGAGGCCACGAACGAAGTAGGCCTCGGCGAGAGAACCGAGCCGTCGACCTACGAAGTACGTGACCTCGGCGATGATCAGCGCGGGCACGACCAGCCGTAGATCGCCCCGGGACAAGGCGCTGCTCGTTAGATGCTGGCGGTGCGAGGTGCAGGCCGGAGGCCGGCAGCGATGGTGGCGAGCTGGTCTGCTGGTGAGGTTGTCTGAGACGAGGAACACGAAGGTTCCGTCGCGTTCGAGGTGTGCCTGGGCCTGGCCCCAGCTGCTTGGTCTGACCTTCAGCGACGTCCCGTCGCGGGTCATTTCCTGCCAGTCGTCGCGGTTGACCATGTTCTCGTAGTGGTGGGATGCGCGGTCAGCCGCGGCCATCTGGGAGATCGAGACGCTCTCGTGCCCGTCGCCTGAGCGGTAGCTGAGCGAGACCTGCGCCGGCGATGGCGGCCGCTTCGAAGCTTCGAAGAACGCGCAGCGCACCTGCCAACTGGCGGGCACGCGGTCTGGCATCAAAACGGTGAACGGGGCGCGCTGCTGCGCTTCGGTGAGCGTGACGTGCTGCAGGAGGTGGCTGTCTTGAGTGGGCTGGATCTGTTCGCCTTCGGGTGGCTCGAACCGAAAGGTCTCGGCCGGAATCGGCTCGTCGAAGCGGATCGCGAGCGTGGTGATCTTGTGGAACGGCTGCTCGTCGCGGATCGCGGTGACGGCGAGTAGCACCCCGCGTTCCTGGTCGACCTCGAGCTCGTAGTGGTGGGCTCCGATGCCGAGTTCGTGAAGCTCGAAGGACCTCGAGTGGCGTGGGTCTTGCGGGCGGGGAGTGGCGTGCGCTGTGATCGTGGCTCTCCCCGCAACCTGGGAGCGGCCGGTCACGCGGAAGCTCAGCGACCTCAGCAGCGGGACGGGGTTGAGCATGACCTGAAGCTCCTGTCCGACGTCGCTGCCGACGCTCGGATCGTCCTGGTTGCTGCTGGCGCCCATGCGTTCGTCCCAGACCCACCACAGCGGACCGTCGGCGACAGCGTAGTAGCCGTCCCGGTGGCCGCCGTGATGCTCCACACGGGACCGCTCGCCATCGCGCCAGATCCGCACCGTCTCTTCGGTTTCGGGCGGCTCGGGATCGCCGTCGTCGTACGCGTAGAGGCTGATCGATGCGCCACGACGCTTCTGCTCCTCGGCGTCGGCGACGAAACGCCTCCTGCTGGCCGCTCGTCGTGGCGCCAAACGCGGTAGGTCGCTTGAACGCTTTGAACCGGGGCATCCGCCTCGTGCAGCAGCACCAGCAGAGCGCCAAGCTTGCCCTGATCGCCGGTCGGACGGTCCGACACCTCGGACATGGGGATCAGAGTAGACACGGGCCGTCTACGTAGTGCTAGACATAACGCACCTGATGACGGTTATTGGGCGATGATCGCCGCGGCTTCGTAGAGGTCGGTCGCGCGGCGCTGGACGGGAGTCGAGCGGTGCGGCCGAGGCCGAGCCCGGCGACGAGATCGGGGAGCTCGGGGATGTGGTTCGAAAGGATCGCGTGACTCCAGCCGGCGGCGGTCAGCCGCTGAAGGACAGCCAGCGTGTCGTCGAACAGGCGCCAGCGGCAGCTGGAGTCGATGAAGCGATGACGGGCAAGACGTGAGAGTTCACGCGCTTTTTCCTGCTCGATGCCCACGCCGACGAAGGCGTTGGTGATGAGTGTCTCGATGTGTTGCCACCAGGCGTTGGGGTCACAGAGCTCGGGTTGCGCAATCTCAGGCTGGTGCCACGGAAAGCGGTCGCGGAGAAACGGGCGCAGCTGGTCTGAGTCGACGCCGTGGTCGCCGAGGTGTACATCGAGCGTCTCCATGAGACAGCCTCGCCAGAGACCGGGACGAAAGCCGAGGGTTCATCGAAGTCCAAGAGGATGAGGCGTGTAGCGCTCAAGATCCGGTCAAGATTGCTTGGGCCAAGCGAGGTCGGCGGTCTTGACGTCTGGATCGAAGCCGCATGCTCGGTAGAAGGCGTCGGTCGACCGCCTGCGCGAGCCGGTGAGAAGCGTGGCCTTGTAGCAGCCGGCGTCCCAGGCGGCTTGGAGTGTCGCAGCCATGATCTCCTTGCCGAGGCCGGTGCCTCGTAGCGATTTCTCGACGACAATGTTTTCGATCACCGCGTAGGTCGCGCCGCTCTGGTGAGCGGTGTCGTCGGCGACACGCACGACACACGTTCAACATAGACCGTCGCGCAGACAGGCTCACAAGTGTGGAACGTCGGTCGAATGACACCAGAGACATGTCGACGAACAGCAGGCTTTCGGGAACTTTGTAGAGGTCAGCGCCACCGAGATCGTTGACATATGGCTGCGGTTGTGTTAGTCCTGCGCGATGCTGCGCGGATGCCACTCGGCGCCCAGCTTTGCAGTGGCTTGCCTGCCGCAGAGTTTGGTAGTCAGGTCACTGACAAGGCCTTTGGGGACGGGATGACGATGGGTGGGAGGTGGCCGAAGGGGGTGGTGGCCGCGTTGGCGGTCATGCTCGTGGTGTGGGGTTTTCAGGCGTCGCCCACTAGCGCGAGTGGACCGGCCACGTTCGGAAGCACTGCTGTTGGAGGGTCAGCGAGCCAGCTGCACTTTGAGTACGTGGCTCAGGACGGCAAGATCTACGTCTACAACCTCGACGGCGCCTTGGACGCCAACAGGACGCCCCCTCTGGTGGACACCATCAATGTCCCCAGTACGACAGACGGCGTGCGCGGACTTGTTGCCGATGCGGCGCATCATGTTCTTTATGTCAGCCATGGAGGCGACCATTCGGGGGTCTCCAATGGGAAGCTTTTGAAACTCGACCTCACGACCGATCACGTGATATACGACGTGTCGTATTCGCACGGCATCGACAGCTTTGCCCTGTCCGCGGACGGCACGAAGATTTACATGCCAGAGGGTGAGAACTCCTCGACGGGAAAATGGTATGTCGTGAACACACAAACGGGCGCTGACACAGGAACCACACTCTCGTGTGGCTCCGGCCCTCACAACACCGAAATCAGCGCGGACGGGCGCGAGGTGTTCCTGTCCCCGCGTCGTAGCACGTCCGTCTGCGAGTACAGCACGGCGACAGATAAGCTAATCAGGACGATTGGGCCGTTCAACAACACTGTTCGGCCGATAGACGTGAATAGCAACTACGTATTCACCTCAACAACTCACTATCTCGGCTTCTCGGTGGGTCAGCTATCCACCGGGAGGGTTTTGTTTGCCGTGCCGATCGTCGGACACAGCGGCGGCTCTACCGCCGTGTCTGATCCGAGTCACGGTGTGGTCGTCTCCCCCGACAACCGCAGCGTGTGGGTAATCAACACCGAGTACAACTATGTGGAGAAGTTCGACGTCAGCGGACTGCCGAGCTCCCGGCCGACTCAGATCGCGGATATCGCCCTGGTTCACGGCATGAACGGCCTGTTTGAGCACCCGTGCGCCTACGACTGCACGAAGGGCGGCTGGCTCAACATGAGTCGAGATGGCAAGTACGTGTTCGTGGGCGATTCAGGCGACGTGATCGACACGTCAACGAACAAGATCGCGATGTACCTGCCTGCGCTGAACAACACCAAGAAGATGGTCGAGGTCGATGGCACGGGTACACCCGGAACGAGATCATTCAACCCGACCTGGTCAGACGATGATCGTACCTAGTGGGAACTTGGGCCTCGTCACGGCACCATCCGGGGGCTCGACTCGGAGACCAAAGCCGGTGTGCGGCAGGTCAACATGCCTCAGCGTCGCCGCTCAGGTCAACCTGACTGATCGGCAACGCGAACGAAGCCGCAGCCACGTCCTCCGCACCGACGCGCCCGCCGCCAAGATGATCCACAGTCATCACCGGTAGACGCGACCAGCGCTACTGGGCAGCATTCAAGGTCGACAGCAGCAAGCGGCCACCGAGCTCATCGCGCCAGGCATCAGCGCCACCTACGACGACGGGCTCCTCCCAAGCCGACTTCTCGAAACCGCGATCGAACGATCGCTGACAACTGTGCCGTCGACGCCGATAACCAGACTTCCGACCACAACAAGCCTGTCGGCTACGTCACGCTCTGCATATAGCTACACATAAGGCCGGTTATCGAGCGTTGGAGAGATAGAGATCTCGGTGACCCACGCGGGGACGCATTGCGCTGGCCGGATGCAGCGACAGCACCCAGCCCATCACGTCCGTCGGTCACCGCCAGTACGGTCGGAGCCATGGATCAGCCGGTGCGACTCCCAAAGGCCGATCAGGCGACGATCCCAGCCGAGAAGCTCACGGGCTATGCGCTCGACCCGAACCATGAGCGTGGTAAGCAAGGTCCGCGGCTTCGCCTCGACGCTCGCTGGGATGGTGTGTGCATGGAACTCGGGAGCCGATTGAACCTATTGTTGCAGCGCGTTCAGCGCCTGAGAACGGATCGGGTGAGTCTTGCAGCCTTGCCCGCCTCGTTGGGACTGCGAGCATGACCGCTCGCGGGACCAGGATCCGTCGCGGTACGATCGGGCAGTGGCGGTTGCGGGAAACGGTTGTCCCCTCAAGCGGCAGCTTCGAGATGGTTCAGCCCGTCAAATGATCTCGAGGTTGTCCGCCGTTAGCTCGGTCACGCCGCGGACCTGGACGGCGCGGGACGTTCATGCCGAGTTTGCGCGTTGGCAGCAGTGTGAGCCTGAGCGCGCGCAAGTGCTCGACCAAGAGGCGCATGCCTATGTGGACTATCACGCCGAGCGGTACGCCCGACTGCTGTCAGTCGTCGAGGAGTACACGCGCGATGTCCGCTCCAGTGATCGCCTGCACGTTCTCGACATCGGACCCAACGTGGAGGTTGCGCTACTGCGCGCCGCGCTATCCGGGGCTGTGGTCGACACCATGGGATTCGCCCACCCTGCGCTGCCGCCAAGGGCTCACGAGTGCCATCTTGAATTCGATCTCAATAACGCCTCCATCCCAGACCGACGCCCAACGCTCGAGCGGCGCTACGACGTCGTCGTGCTGGCCGAGGTGGCAGAGCATCTCTATGTCCCACTGGCCGTGGTGCTCGCGTGCGTCGCCAAATGGCTGCGGGCGGGCGGGTTCGTCGTCGTGCAGACGCCGAACGCTGCCGCCTTGCATAAACGTATGCGGCTGTTGGTGGGGCGCAACCCGATTGAGCCGCCACGCGCCTGCCGAGAGAATCCAGGGCATCTGCATGAGTACACGCTCTCGGAACTACGCGACCAAGTTGCAGCCGCCGGCCTGGTTGTCGAACGGCTCGAGGTGGACAATCACTTCGGCGGCATCGGCACTATGGCCCGGCTTTACCGTGGCCTGGGTCGCGTGGTGCCGCCAACCCTCCGACACGGCGTGACCATTGCTGCCCGGGCAGCGCTGTAGCCTCTCCGTGGCGCTGACTGCGCTCCTAATCCTGACCGTCGGACTGTCGGGCTGCGGTGGTAGCTCACATCGCGCGCCGGTTGCCCTTCCGAGCTCCGGGCCTCCAGAGGTTTCCCCGCCAGTCCCTTCGGTGCCCGCGCCAGCAGCAAGCCGTACCACCAACTTTGGTGTCGACGTGAGTGAGCTCTTCTTCTCCCTCAGGGGGACGCTTGACGCCACGACCGCCGACCGCGAACTCGCCGCCGCAGCAGCGGATGGCGTCGGAGTGGTCCGCGTCGCGCCGCTATGGGAATTCACCGAGCCTCTGCCGCCTCGCGATGGCCACCATCATTACGACTGGCGCTTTGACGACTTCATCGCCAGTCGCCTGGCCGCGCACGGCTTCCGATGGATTGCGGTACTGGCTTTTGCTCCGTCCTGGGCGTCTGAGACACCGAGCGAGTTGCACGGCGCACCGCGCGACCCTGCTGACTTCGCGGCCTACGCCGGAGCCCTGGCCCACCGATATCGAGATGCCATCGTGGCCTTCGAGGTTTGGAATGAAGAGAACTCACCTGAGTTTTGGCGGCCTACGCCTGACCCAGGTCGCTACGCCCAGCTGTACCTGGCGGCACGCGCAGCGATCCACCACGCCGATCCCGGCGTGCCGGTCCTAGTAGGAGGACTCGCCAACGGCGCACGTTCCTTTCTGTCAGCACTGCTCAGCAACCCCGAGCTCCGCAACAACGTTGACGGCATCGCCATACACCCATACGCGCGCGACCCGGCCCAAGTCCTGGCCCGCGTTCGCGATTACCGCAAGCAGCTTCGCTCCCTCGGCGCTGGCCGCGTTCCGCTATACGTAACAGAGGTTGGCTGGTCAACCCAGCCCACCAGCAGCAAGACGTGGGCTCCGGACGCTCAGCGAGGACCCTATATCCAGGAAGTGGCGACTGGCCTTCTGCGCTCTGACTGCAACGTCCGATCGGTAATCCTCTACGCCTGGACCACCCCCGAGCGCGACCCCACCACCGCCGATGATTGGTACGGCGTGGCCCGCAAGGACGCGGCGCCATCGCCCACCACGGAAGCCGTGGCGCGCACCGCCCGCGCGCTCCTTGAGCCCGGCGGCGAGCAGGCTCAACTGTGCGGATCTCCATAAAGCAATGACGACGCCAGCGCACGCAGCAGTAGCGATGGCGTCCCGCCGCGGGAGGCGAAACACACAGTTATCTCCCAGATGCCGTTGAGACATGCCAGGCCGCGTCAGCAAGCGCGGAGCCAGTCACGGCCGTGTTGTTGGAATCGAGAAAGAGGGTCACCGGAGCGTCGAAGCACGGTCCGCGGTATCTGCGCTGGCGGCTGATGGAGACCGCGATCGCCGCCTCCAGTCACCCGCTTTACAGGCAGCGCTATCAGGCGATTAAGCGCCGCCTGGGCCGCCAGCGTGGCGCCAAGGTCGCCCAGATCGACCTCGCCCGCAAGCTGACCGCGGCGATCTGGTACATCCTCACCCGAAACAAACCCCTCGCTCCGGCAGGCGCCACCTGTCGGCTGACTGCGTGACAGCCCATTTTGGAATTGCGCCACCGGAGCGTCTCCAATGACACCTATCTTCGAAAGTTGATGAGGCGATACAGAGAGGAGCACTGTTACACCGCGCCCAACCGTCCGCGGGCCGTGACAGTGAAATCCTCCTGCCAGACTCCAAGGCCGCCTCCAGCGACCGAGCTCTCGCTGTCATTCGACAACGATGCATGCACTATGGATGCGGTGCATCCAATTTGCTATCGTGTACCCGGTGCCTAATGTTCAGATTCGCGCCGTGCCGGAGGATGTCCACCGGCGCCTGCGCTCGCAGGCGGCGATCGCAGGCCAGTCGCTGAATGAGTTTCTCCTCGCGCGGCTCAATGAAATCGCGGCCGTCCCGACGGTGCCGGAGCTGGCAGAGCGGATTCGCAGTCGAACCCCCTACACCGGTCCGTCGAGCGCCACGGTCATTCGGGAGGCGCGGGATCGGCGTTGATCGTCATCGACGCCAGTGCGCTAACAGACTTCCTCCTCGGCCGACCGGCGGCGCTCGAAGCTGTGCAGGCTGAACTCAACGGCCACGAGCACGAGCCGCTCCACGCACCCGAGCTGATCGAGCCCGAGACGCTGAACGCGCTGCTTGCTCTTATCCGAGGCCGGAAGATCAGCGGTGAGCGCGGGTCGGAAGCTGTCGCGGACCTCGCCAGCACTCGCCTGATCCGCTACCCGCACGCCCCGTTGCGCCCGCGCGTGTGGGGTCTGCGAAACAACCTCACTGCGTACGACGCAAGCTATCTCGCGCTCGCCGAGGCGCTTGACGGGTCGGTGCTGATCGCCGGCGACGATGCCCTCACGGCTTATGCCCGGAGATCGCTCGGCGGACAACGGGTGCGGTCCGTCGGGTAGCTCCGGATGGACTGACGCGCGCCGTCCAGCCACTGTCATTCAACTGACGTTCTACAGCGGCGTAAGGATTCCGCCGCCAGCGTCGCCAACACAGGTGAATCACATCCCGATTCACCAAGGAGAATCATCATGGCCACAATTGCCAGACTGACCGGTCGGTCGGCTGCCACCGCACCCGCGCTGCATCGGCTCAGGACCGACCCGGTCTATCAGAGCTACAGCCTGCTGCGGCTTGGATTCGCGGTCCTTCCGATCGCCATGGGCGTCGACAAGTTCCTCAACGTGCTCGTCAATTGGGAGCAGTACCTTGCCCCGTGGATCGCGCATCTGAGCCCGCTCAGCGCGACCCACACGATGCACGTCGTCGGCATCATCGAGATCCTCGCCGGCTTCGCGGTGGCGTTCAAGCCACGGTATGGCGCCTACCTGCTAGCTGCATGGCTCGGTGGGATCGTCGTCGACCTGCTGAGCTATTCGGGCTACTACGACGTCGCCTTCCGTGACTTCGGCTTGATGCTCGGCGCGCTTACGCTCGCCCGGCTCGCGAGCATGTTCGATCCACCCGGGCTGCGCTTCCGCCACGGTCGCTCGGGGTCTTGAACGGCGTGGCCACCAGGAGTAGCGTCAAGCTCGTGCCTGGCTGACGTTGACCGCTTCCATACGCCGCCTACCCTCGACCGCCGCCTTCAGGTCGGCGGCATGGGTGGGTGCGCCGATCGGCGAGCGCCAGCTCCCGGTGCATAGGCGCACCCACTCGGCTGCCCCCGGCCGCGGCGGCGGTTCTCTGCGCCCGTCGCGCGGCAACGACGGCAACCAAAACCGAAGCCTGCCCCCGCGCCGCGATCAGCCTGACGCGCTGTCGGTCTCGACCACCACCCGAACCGTGCCCGGCGGACGGGTGTCGGCGATCTCCAGGGCGTGGTCGAAATCCGCCAGCGGCAGACGGTGCGATACCCAGGCGCCGGCGTCCAGATGGCCGTCGCGCGCGAGGTCGATAACGGCAGCGAGGTCGTCCAAGCTCGAGGCGTAGGCGCCCACGATCTGAAGCTCGTGAGCCATGAAGGCGCTGGAGACCTCCAGCGTGAGCATCGAGTCGACCACCGACCCGAGCACCAGCCGCCCCCCGCGCCGCAACAGCGCGACCCCCACCGCCGGCGCATCCGCCTGGCCGCTGAAGTCGATCACCGCGTCCATGCGCCCGGCACTGTGCCGCAGCGCCCGCGCGGCGCCGTCCAGTCCCTGATGGACCTCGACGCCCAGCGCGTGGACCCGTTCGGCGCTGGCCTCGCTGCGGACGACGGCCGCCAGATGCAGATCGGGATCGAGCGCTCGCGCGACTCCCAGGACGCCGCTTCCCAGGCCGCCGGCGCCGAGCACGCACATCGCTCCACCCCGGGGGACGCCCGCTAGCCGGACGGCGTTGTGCGCTGTGGCGGCCGCGTCGGCGAGCAGCGCCGCCGCGCCGGGCTCGATCCCGTCGGCCGGCAACATCCGTGCCGCGGGCCACACCACGGTCTCGGCAAAGCCCCCGGGATCGTGAAATCCGAGCGCCCGCACCGAATCGCAGCGCTGGTCCTCCCCGCGCAGGCAGCCGGGGCAATGCCCGCACGGCGCCAGCGGGTGCAGGACGGCGAGATCTCCCACCGCCACCGGCGCGTCGGACGCGTTGACCTCCTCGACGATCCCGGCGACCTCGTGGCCCGGCCGAACTGGGTAGGAAGCGCCCCGCGGCAGGACCATCCCCTTGAGCAGATGCAGGTCAGTTGCGCACACCCCGCATGTCAGCACCCGCACGCGGGCGAAGCCTTCGGGCGTCTCGGGCTCGGGCCCGTGGCGCAGCCGTGCCGCGCCTTGGTCCATCTCGACGTAGCGCAAGCTACCTGCGCCTCTCGGCGCCCGCGCGCCCGCAGATCCCCGCCACGTCTTCGCCGATCACGCGGGCGAAACTATCAACTCAAGCCCAACGTCAGCGGCCAAGCAGGTCTCGGGCCACCGTCATCTTCTGGACCTCGGCGGTCCCCTCCTCGAATCGTTGCGCGCGCGCATCGCGGTACACGCGCTCGATCTCGCTGGATGCGAAGTAGCCGATGCCGCCGTGCACGTCGAGCGCGCCGTCAGTCACGCGCTGGAGCATCTCACCCGCGAACAGCTTGGCCATCGCGGACTCGCGGCCGGCGTCACGACCGCTCTCCCAGCAGCGCGCCGATTGCATGACCAGCGCGCGCGCGGCCTCGACATCGGTGGCCATCTCCGCAAGCTTGAACGAGATCGCCTGACGGTCGGCGAGCTTGCGGCCGAACGTCTCGCGGGTCTGGGCATAGGAGACGGCCAGCTCGAGCGCGCGTCGCGCGAGGCCTACGCAGGTCATCGCCAGCGAAATCCGACTCGGCGCCAGAAAACCACCGAGCGCGACCGCCAGGCCATCGCCCTCTGCCCCGAGCCGATTGGACACCGCCACCGGCGCGCGATCGAACACCAGGTGCGCGTGGTCGGTCCCGTGCAGGCCCATCGAGTCGGCCATTACCCGTGCCTGCACACCCTCGCCGCGCGTGGGCACCATCAGCGCCAGCGTTCCCTGCGCGCCCCGGGTGCCCTGCAGGCGAGCGATCAGCAACAGGTAGTCGGCGATCGTTCCGAACGTGATCAGGTGCTTCTCGCCGCTCAGGTAGTAGGTCTCCCCTTCTCGCTCGGCGCTGCAGCGCAGATCCGCTCCGGTGCCCGCGTTGGGCTCGGTCAGCGCGAACGCGACCTTCAGCTCCCCCGCGATCATCGGCCGCAAAAAGCGCTCGCGCTGCCCGCCGTCGGCGGTTGCCGCCACCGGACGCCAGATCCCGTTGCAGACGTGGACGATCATCCGCAGTGACCCGTGCGCCATCGAGAACAGCTCCAGCAGCTCCAGATAGCGGGTCAGCGGCAGGCCGCGGCCGCCGTGCTCGGCGGGCGCCGCAAGCCTCAGATAGCCGCGCTCGCGAAGCTCGTCCCACAGCTGCACGGGCACCTGGTGCTCGCGCTCGATGCGCTCTGCCCACCCAGCCGCGTCACCCTCGACGTACTCGCGGACCTCCTGCTTGAGCGCGCCGAACGCGGCCTCATCGACGGCGCTCACCTGCGCCTGCACCTGGGTCACGCGTCCTCCCCCGGGTGCAGCGAGTAGGGAAAACTGGTCAGCAGCTCACAGCCCTCCTCGGTCACCAGCAGCAGGTCCTCGAACCTCACCCCGCCGACCTCGCGCTGCCAGAGTCCGGGCTCGACGGCGAGCACGTCGCCCGCGACCAGCGGCTCATGGCCGGCCCGCCCGAGGTTCGGCGCTTCGTGGACGCGCAGCCCGACCCCGTGGCCCAGCGAGAACTGAAACCCCTCACTCGGATCGTCACCGGGACCGCTGCGCTGAGTCCGGTAGCCCTCGGCCTCGAACAGCTCACAGCAGTGGTCGTGCAGCTCCCGGCCGTTCACGCCTGGACGGACCGCGGCGCGGGCCTCGTCGAGCGCGCGGCGGACGAGCGTCTCCTGGCGACGCACCTCATCGGGCGCCTCGCCGCCGACGACGAACGTACGGGTCATGTCGGCCCAGCAGCCGGACTCCTGATCGCACGGCCAGAGGTCGATCTCGATCGGCAGCCCGGCCGGCAGCGGTCCACGGCCCGGCTCGTGACCGGTGCCCTGCCAGACGGATGCGACGATCACGTCGGGCGGCATCAGCGCCCCCCGTTCCCAGGCGGTGTCGCGGATCGCGTCTCGGAGCCGCTCGGCGGTGAGCGGACGGCCCTGCAGCCGCAGCGACCCATTGTCAGCTTGCGCCCGGCCCAGCAGCGCCGCCGCGGCCGCCATCGCTGCCTCCGCAGCCAGCTGCGCGCGGCGGATCCCGGCCAGCTCGTGCGAAGACTTACGCCGCCGTCGCGTGGTCACCGCGGAGTTGTCGACCCGCAACGAAATCCCATCCGAGCGCAGCCGATCGGCGACCGCAAGCGGGAAGTCGAAGTCGACGATCGCCTCGGTGATGCCGGTCCGCGCGGCAGCGCGCGAGGCCAGCTCGAGGTTTATCTCGTTGCGCTTCAGGCCGCGGTCCACCAGCTCGCGCAGCCCCAGCTCGTCGATCTCGAGCAGCTCGGCATCCGGGCGACAGCCGGCCAGGCGCTGGCGCTCGAGGTTGGAGGACATGATCCACGCGCGCGCCCTCCTCCTCGGCATAGAGGAACGGATCGACGATTGCGATCGGCACCTCGTGGCGCAGGGCCGCCGAGTGCTCGGTGTCGCCGTACAGCAGCAGGCCGGTCACTTCAGGCGGCTCGAGCGAGAGGGCGTTTGCTGAGCACCACAGCAGCCACCCTAGCGACAGACCAGGGTCGCTGGTGCCGCGCAGCTTCGTATTGGACGCCGGTTTCTAGAGCGATGACTAAGACCCAGCGGCCTGCACGGATTCAGCTGGATCCCGTCCGGCGTGCGGTGCACGGGCAACGTCGGTCTTCGCTACTTCCGCGGCCGGCGTCAGGTCGGGTTCGCGCTGGTGCCGGTGAGCCCGAGCTGCACGTTCGCCAGCCAGGCGCGGTTCCGCCATCTCAGAGGGCGCGGTGCGAGGCCGGTGCGAATCAAGATCTCGTTCGGGGGCAACGGGTACATCCGTCCCGTGTCCCGCACCCACACGGTGATCGCGGGCTAGTCGCGCCATCGGGCTCCCGGCCTGGGGGGCCGGGAGCCCGCGTGTGGGTAGGCTTGCGCGCCATGCGTGCTAGCGGGCCGCGAGTGTCGCGCGCCGAGATCGTGCTGCTGGCGGCGCTTGCGGTTTGGGGGCTGTTTCCGATCGCGCTGCTGCTGGTCCACGCCTCCCAGACGCACAGCACGTTCACCGGCGCCGACGGCCTGATCGGAGCCGATGGCGTTCTGGGCGCCGATCAGCTTCAGTACCTCGCGTGGGCGCGCGACGCGGGCACGCACGGTCTGGCCTCAGACCTGTTCACGCTCGCCCCCACCGGTCACGTCTACCTCGAGCCGCTGTTCACGATCACCGGCGGGCTGTGGCGGATCGGCCTCTCGCTGCAGCTGGCCTACCTGGTGTGGAAGCCGCTGGCGATCCTGGCGCTGTTCCTGGGCGCGCTCGCCTGGGCTCGGCGCGCGTTCGCCGACGAGCTTGGCGCTCGTGCCGCCGCGGTGGTGCTGGCGTTGTTTCTTTACACGCCGCTGACCGCCCTGTTCAGCTGGGCAAAGCTCGGCAGCGGGCCGTTTCGCTTCCACCTGTACCTGCTCGGGTCCGAGCTGCTGGCGGCCAGCAAGGTGTGGGGTTATGTTCCCAGCGCGTTTGCGCTCGCCCTGGTGCCGGTCGCGCTGTTGGCCGTGGAGCGGGCGCTCGACCCCCAGCTCAGCCCACGCCGCAGGCGCGGACCGGAGGTCGGTGCCGGCCGGCCACGGAGCCCCTTTCTCGGCACCGGCCGTGCGCGGCCGCACGGGCCCCGGATAAGCGGCGCGGGAGCACTGCTGGTGGCGGCGCTGGCGTCGCTTGGCGCGTCCTGGCTGCATCCCTGGCAGGGGATCACGCTGATCGTGATCTTCGCGGGATTGGCGCTGTGGCGGGGCATGCGGGGCGCGCTGACGCTCGTGCTGCCGGCGCTGGGTGCAGCCCTGCCGCTGGCCTACTACTACGTGCTCAGTCACAGCGACCAGGCCTGGAAGCTCGCCTCGAGCTACGAGATCATCTCGCGTCTGCCGGCGGTCGCCCTGCTCGCCGGTCTCGGGCCACTGGCGCTGATTGCGGCGGCAGGCTTCAGCAGGCCCGGCGGGGTGGTGTTCGAGCAGGCGCTGTTGCTGTGGATCGCCGGCTGTTTGGTGACCTACTTCGTAAACGACGCCTTCGCTCCGCACGCGCTGCAGGGCCTGAGCTTCCCGTTCGCGGTGCTGGCGGTTCGGGCGTGGCAGAGGCTGCGTCTTCCCGTCGCTGTGGGTGTCGCAGCGGTGGCGTTGATCACGATTCCGGGGCTCGCCTACGACGCGCGCAAGATCATCAAGGTGGCCCGCAGCAGGACCGTGCAGTACTACCTTCCGAGCGCCGACGAGCAGGCACTGAGGTGGGTGGCGACCGCCGCTCCCGGAGGGGGCGTGCTGGCGCCGACGCCGTTTGCGATCGTGGTCCCGTCGCAGACCGGACGCGCCGTATGGGTCGGCCACGGCTACTGGAGCAAGGATTACTCGGCGCGCGCCAAGCAGGCCGACTCGTTCTTCAGAGGGCACATGCGGCCGGCTCGCGCGCGCTCGTTCGTGCTTGGAACCGGTGCTTCGGTGCTGGTTGCCGACTGCAAGCACCGCGCCAACCTGACGCCGGAGCTAGGCTCGCTGCTGGCCTCGGTTCACCGGTTCGGCTGCGCGACCGTCTACGTGCTGGCGCCCGATAACTCCGGGCGACGTGCCTGAATATCCGCGGCGGTGCAACTCACAGCCGCGCCTCCCGGGCCACATCGGCGATCACCTTGGAGAGCTGGCTTCCCTGCCAGGCAATCGGGGAGCGGCCGGGCTGGTCGGTGATCAGGCGGGCGCCTTCGATCGCGGCGGCGTATGCCTCACCAACCGCCCGCGGGTGCCCCGGGTCGGCCTGGTCGTCGCTGGCGACAACCGCGGTCGGGGCAGTGATCGCGGCCAGCTCTGAGACCGCTCCGAATGGGTGCGAGCGGGGAACCGCGGACAGCGCGTCGGCAACCGCTTCGGGGTACTCGTGCAGGGCCATCCGCTGGCGGATCACCCTGAGCACTGTCTCTCGCCACCGTTCGGGCACCGCCGGCTCGCCGTAAGCCTCGACGAACCCCTCCACACCTCCCGAGCGCAACCCCTCGGAGAGTGCGTCCCAGCGCGCCAGCCGCTCTGCGCTCTCGCTTGCCGCTGGATCGTATGCCGGGGTTATCACGACCAGGGCGGCCACGCGCTCGGGGCGCCGCAGCGCCAGCCACAGGAGCGTGTGTGCTCCCATCGAAGCCCCGGCGAACACCGCCCGCTCCACCCCGGCGCAGTCGAGCACCGCCTCGAGATCGCGCCCCAGCTGCTCATAGCCGTACTTCTCAGGGCGCGGCGCCGGCGACGAGCGCCCGTGTCCTCGGGCGTCATAGGAGATCACCCGATACCCCGAGCGCTCCAGCGCGCTCGACCCCATGACCACGTAGCGGCGGGTCGCGGTCAGGCCGTGGAGCAGCACGATCGGGGGCCCCTCCCCCGCCTGCTCTCCGGACAGCCTCACGCCGTCCCCGTCGATCTCAAACTCGGCCACTGCAGCCTGTGTACATGATCGCGACGGAGCATGCTCGGGCCGTGGCTAACATCAAAACACCATGGACGTAACCGAAAGCAACTTCCAGACAGCCGTTCTCGATCGATCGCGCGCGGTTCCGGTGGTGGTGGACTTCTGGGCCGATTGGTGTGGGCCCTGCCGCCAGCTGGGTCCCGTGCTCGAGCAGGCGATCGCAGCCCGCGCGGGAAAGGTGGAGCTCGCCAAGCTCGACGTCGACGCCAACCCGATCCTCGCGCGGACATACGGGATCCAGAGCATTCCGGCGGTCAAGGCATTCCGCGACGGGGCCGTGGTGTCCGAGTTCATCGGCGCCCAGCCGCCCGCCGCCGTCGAGCGCTTCCTCGACGAGCTCGCCCCCTCCGAGGTCGACGAGCTGGTTGCCCAGGGCGATGAGGCATCACTGCGCCGCGCGGTTGAGCTCGAGCCCTCGCGCGCCGACGCCGCGGTGCCGCTGGCACGGATCCTTCACGCGCGCGGCGATCACGACGGCGCGCTCGCCGTGCTCAACGAGGTTCCGGGCAGCTTCGCCGCCGCGGGGCTGGCCGCGCGGATCGAGCTCGAGCGCGCCGACCCGACGCCGGAGCTGCGGCAGGCGTTCGCCGCGCTGGACGCCGGCGAGCACGAGCGTGCGCTTGATCTACTGATCGGCTCGCTATCGGGCGCCGACGGCTCACGGGATGACATCAGGCGGGTCGTCGTCGGGATCCTCGACGAGCTTGGGGTCGACAACCCGCTCGCCCGGGAGTCCCGCCGCCGGTTGGCGGCCGCGCTGTACTGACTCGCCGCACTGACTCAGACCGCCAGCGTCAGCTGTTGATCGGCATCGAGGCTGGCGTTCTGGAGGCCCGCGACGCGTACCCCGAGCAGCCGGACCGGGCGCGGCGGGGAGAACCGCCGAAGCAGCTCCAGCGCCACCGGGCCAACCCGATCGGCCGAGCCCACCGCCTCGGGAAGCGTGCGGGCCCGCGTATGGGTCGAGAAGTCATCGAGCCGGACCTTGATCGCCACCGTGCGTCCACGGCGCTGCTGGCGCGCGAGCGCTTCACAGAGCTCCGCGACCAGGCGCTCGAGGATCGGCTGCAGCGCCTGCAGCCCGGCCACGTCGTAGTCGAACGTCGTCTCGCGCGACTCCGAGATCACCTTGCGCTCCTGGGTCACCGGGGAGTCGTCCTCAAACCGCGCGCGGCGCTGGAGCTCGTTGCCGAGCCTGAGGCCGAATCGCGCGCTGACCTCGTCTGAGGGCGCCGCCGCCAGCTTGCCGAGCGTGCCCAGTCCGCACGCGCGCAGCCGCTCAGCAGTCTTGGGTCCGATTCCGGGGATCAGCCCGCAACTCTCGTTCGCGAATCGCCTCCGCGCCTGTTCGGTTGTCAGCACCACGAACCCGCGGGGCTTTTCGGCGTCCGATGCGACCTTTGCCACCAGCTTGTTGGGCCCGATCCCGATCGAGCAGCCAAGCGAGGTGTGCTGTTCGATCACCCGCGCCAGCCGCCGCATCTCGGCGTGGGGCGCCGGCAGGCCGGTGAGGTCGAGATAGGCCTCGTCGAGGCCCACGACCTCGACCGTATCGACGCACTCCCGGACAAGCGTCATCACCTCGCCCGACACCTCGCGGTAGTAGGCGAAGTCGGGGGTCAGGTAGACCCCGTGGGGACACAGGCGCCTGGCTCGGGCCGCCGGCATGGCCGACCCGACGCCGAAGCGCCGGGCCTCGTAGGAGGCGGTCGTGACGACCGCTCGGGGCCCGGTGCCCGCGACGATCACCGGGAGCCCCCGCAGCTGCGGCCGCCGTCGCAACTCGACCGAGACATAGAAGGCGTCCATGTCGAGGTGAGCTATACAACGGTCCGGCATCGCTGCGGAGGCTAGGTGACGCGTCAGACGTTCGGCGTCCTACACCGCCGGCGTGTCGGCGCCGCTAACGGGTGGCCCACACAGCGCCCACGCCGCCGAAGTGCAGTGCCGCGGCGACGTTCTGGTTGAAGTCCCACGTACGTCCGGGGATGAACGGACCACGGTCGTCGACGGTGGCGGTCACGCTGCGCCCGCCATAGCGGAAGCGCACCTTTGTGCCACACGGAAGCGTCTTGTTGGCCACACCGAAACCGGCGTGAAAGCCGCACGCGGTTCCGGGCGCGTCGCTGTACCAGGAGGCGACGCTCTCGTGGTACACCGTCAGCCGCCCCGCGAGGGCCTTCACGCGTGTGTTGGCGCGATCACCGTCAAAGCGCACGCGCAGGCGGCGCTGGAGCCCGCTCTCGGCGGCGAATCGCAGCGCGAAGCCGCCCCGGGCGCCGGTGCGAGCGCTGGCGAGCGTGCGCCAGCCGGCGGCGCTGTGGCCTTCGAGACGGACCTTTCGGTTTGCCCTGGCCGGCACCAGCCGGCCGGCGATCACAACGCGATCGCCGCCGAGGGCGTCGCGGGACCTCTGGGCCACCTTGAACCGCGCCGCGACCGTCACGGCCATGGGGGCGCTTGCGACTGTCGCGGCGGGGCTCGCCGACCAGCTCGGACTGTCGGCGTTGACGCTGGCGGGCGCCGGAGCATCGGTGGTGACGCTGGCGGGCGCCGGGGCACCGGTGTTGACGCTGGCGGGCGCCGGGGCGTCGATGACCCGGACAAAGCCCGAGCGACGCAACCGGATCCGCAGCGCGAAACGGCCTTCTGGGCCGATGCGCGTGCTGGCCAGCGAATGCCAGCTCGCCTGCCTGCTGGGCGCGGTCTGCAGGATCGCCGAGTGGCCTGCCTCGGAGGCAGGGGCGGTGCCGTTGATCGCCACCGCGCGGCCGAAATGTGCGCGCCGCGGTGTTGACACTGACGTGAAGCGACAGCACCGGACCGGCGCCGTCTGCATTTGAGGAGACTGCTCCGGTCAGCGCCAACGCCGAAGCCGGGACAGCCAGCATGATCGTTGCAATTGCCACATGCACTGAGCGCGTCTTGCGCAAGTTGAATCTGGGCCTCAAACCGAGGACCTCCTGGGTGCGGTCGACCGGGGGCCTACGGGGTTAGCTGACGGGCTCGCAAACCCCGGAAAAGAGCCCTCAGGCGTCCTTGCTGGTGCTCGCTACGGTCGCGGCTGGCTTGCACCAGGCGTCCGATTCGCCCCGGCCGGCAGGAGCACACCCGCGCGGCAGTGGGTCCCCCGCTCGCTCCCGCACCGTGCAGGGGCGATTAGGCAGGTCGATTTTGAATCCGCGGCACGCTAGGTGACGTTTCCGCGGCATTGTGTGAGCTTCGTCACACAAGGTCAAGCCTGCAAGAATCAAGCGGATGACCCACCCGGACCGGCTGACGGCCCTGGACAGCTCGTTCCTGCACCTCGAGCGCCCTGCAGCCCACATGCATGTCGCCGGCTGCATGGTGTTCCTCGGCCGGCCACCAACCTATGACGAACTCGTCGACGAGGTCCTCTCGCGCCTGCATCTGGTGCCGCGCTACCGCCAGCGGCTCGCGTTCGTGCCCCTCAACCAAGGCCGGCCGGTATGGATGGATGACCCGCACTTCAACGTCCGCTTCCATGTCCGCCACACTGCGCTCCCCCAGCCAGGCGGCGATGCCCAGCTCCGGCGCCTCGCCGGACGCATCTTCTCCCAGGCGCTGGACCGCAGCCGACCGCTGTGGGAGCTGTGGCTCGTGGAGGGCCTTTCAGACGACCGCTTCGCGGTGTTGTCGAAGACCCACCATGCGCTCGTTGACGGTATCTCCGGGGTCGACATCGTGAGCGTCCTGTTCGACTCCTCGCCGGACCCGATGCCGGTCTCGTCGCCGGAGCAGGAGTGGATTCCACGCCCGGTGCCCACCAGCGCGCAGCTGCTTGCCGACGCCCTGCTCGAGCGCGCCACGGTTCCGGCGGAGATCGTCCGCGGCGCCAAGGCGACGCTGCGCGGGCCAAAGCAGGTGGCCGGGCGCGTCGGGCGGGCGCTCGGCGGCGTTGGTGCGATCGCCCGCGCCGGGCTGCAGGTGGCCCCGTCGAGTCCCTTTAACGTGAGAATCGGGCCGCACCGGCGGTTTACCTGGGTGCGAGGCGACCTGGGGCAGTTCAAGGCGATCAAGAACTCGCTCGGCGGGACCGTCAACGACGTCGTGCTGGCGGCGGTCGCGGGGGCGCTCGGCCGCTATCTGCGGCTGCACGGCGAATCGACCGACGATCTCGTGCTCAAAGCGATGGTGCCGGTCTCGATCAGGGCCGACGTCGAGCGGGGGGCGCTGGGAAATCGCGTCGCAGCGATGTGGGCGCCGCTCCCGGTCGGCGTGACCGACCCGGTACAGAGGCTGCTCGAGATCACCGAGCAGATGGCCGGCATCAAGGAATCCGGCCAGGCGGTCGGAGCGCAGGTTCTGACTGAGCTGTCGGGGTTTGCGCCAGCGACGATCATGGCCCAGGCGGCCCGTCTCCAGGCGCGCCAGCGCATGTTCAACCTGGTGGTGACCAATGTGCCCGGGCCGCAGTTCCCGCTCTACATGCTCGGGCGAGAGATGCAGGCCGCCTACCCGATGGTGCCCCTGGCCGAGAACCAGGCGCTCGGGATCGCGATCATGAGCTACAACGGACAGCTCAACTTCGGCCTCAACGCGGACTACGACGCGCTACGCGACCTCGAGGTGCTGGCCGACGAACTGCGCGCTTCGATCGACGAGCTCGCGGTGGCCGCAGGCGCGGCCGTCTCCGAGCCCGCTCCTGACAGGCCCGTGCCCGCTACGGGCTGAGGCCAACCCCCATCCGCGATGGGCGGCGATCGCAGATGACGCTGCTGGAGCGCCTGGCGATCGTGCTGGTGTCGTTCGCGATCGCGATCGCGGTGATCGTGCTGCTGTCAGGCGGACCGCTGAGCGGCGGCGACAATCCCGGCCTGGCCGGTCCGATCAACCAGATCGGCGTCGCGTTCCGCGACCTGGGCGAGGCCCATCTGAAGCCAGGCTCAAAGCTCCCGCGGTACGACTCCAATCCGCCGACCAGCGGCGCCCACGTCCCGGTGGCGATCAAGCACGACCGGTCGTTCATCTCCGACAACCAGCTGCTGCAGGCGCTCGAGCTCGGCAACGTGGTCGTGATGTACGGCACCCACCAGCCTCCACCGGCGCTGCGGCGGCTGGCGGGCGCGATCGCAGCGCCCTTCACTCCGGCGCTGGCGGCCGCAGGGCAGGCCGTGATCCTCGCCCGGCGCCCGGGAACGCGGGGCCTGATCGCGCTGGCGTGGACGCACCTGCTGCACGTGAAGAGCGCGACCGACCGCCGGCTGCGCAGCTTCATCCTCTTCTGGCTCGGCCGAGGTGCGCCGCAGTCCCATAATTGAGCGTATATGCCAGATCCGTTGAAGCTCGCCCTCTGCCAGATGGACCCCACGGTCGGTGACATCGCCGGCAACGAGACCAAGATCCTCGATGGCCTGCAAGGCGCGCTGGGGGCCGGGGCGCAGCTGGTCCTGTTTCCAGAGCTGGCGATTACCGGGTACCCGCCCGAGGACCTGCTGCTCAAGGAGCACTTTCTCGCTGACGCCCGCGCAGCGCTGGAGCGGATCGCCCGGCGAACCGACGGAATCGTGGCGCTGGTTGGATTCCCCGACCTCGCCGATGACGTCTACAACGCCTGCGCGGTGCTCGCCGGGGGCACGGTGAAGGCGGTCTACCACAAGGTGTTCTTGCCCAACTACGGAGTGTTCGACGAGCAGCGCTACTTCAAGTCGGGTGACGGCGGCGCACTGATCGAGCTCGGCGAGCTGATCATCGGACTGACGGTCTGCGAGGACATCTGGGAGCCCGGACCGCCCGCGTCCGACGAGGCGCTCGCGGGCGCCACGCTGCTGGTCAACATCTCCGCGTCGCCCTACCACATCGGCAAGGGGTCGCAGCGTGAACGGATGCTGATCCAGCGCGCGCGCGACAACGTCGCCGCGGTCGCGTTCTGCAACCTCGTCGGCGGGCAGGATGAGCTCGTGTTCGATGGCCATTCGCTGGTGATCGATCACGAGGGTGCGATCCTCGCCCGGGGCCGGCAATTCGCCGAAGAGCTGATCGTGGCCACGGTCGACGCGGCGGGGCCTCGGGCGGTCAGGCTCCGCGACCCTCGCCTGCGCGCGATCAACCACCGTTTCCATCCCAACGCCCGGTTGATCGCGCGTCTGGACGGCATACAGCCGCCGACCGCGCAAAATTCGCTCCGATTGGGTGGCCCGGTCGCCGAGCCGCTCGATCGCTGCGCAGAGGCGTACGCGGCGCTGGTCTTGGGGCTGCGCGATTACGTCGAGAAGAACGGCTTCGAGCACGTGGTGATGGGCCTCTCAGGGGGGATCGACTCCGCCCTGGTGGCGGTGATCGCGGTCGATGCGCTGGGACCGGAGCGGGTGTCCACGGTCGTGATGCCCTCCCCCCACTCCTCGGATGAGACCCAGGCCGACGCGCGCGCGCTGGCCGCGAGGCTCGGTGTGGAAGCCCGCGAGCTGCCGATCGCCGACACGATGACCGCCTACGAGGCCACCCTGCAAGACGTGTTCGCCGGCCTGCAGGCGGACCTCACCGAGGAGAACCTCCAGGCGCGGATCCGCGGCAACCTGCTGATGGCGCTCTCGAACAAGTTCGGCTGGCTCGTGCTGACCACCGGCAACAAGTCCGAGATGGCCGTCGGTTACTCGACCCTGTACGGCGATAGCGCGGGCGGGTTTGCGGTCATCAAGGACTGCCCCAAGACGCTCGTCTACGAGCTCGCCCGGTATCGCAACTCGGCTCAGGAGATCATCCCCCAGTCGATCATCGACCGGGCCCCCAGCGCCGAGCTGCGCCCCGGCCAGCGCGACGCCGACTCGCTGCCGCCATACGAGATGCTCGACCCGATCCTCCAGGGCTATATCGAGGCCGACCTCGGGCGCGAGGCGCTGGTGCTGCGCGGCTTCAGCGAGGAGGACGTCGATCGGGTGATCGCGCTCGTCGACCGCGCCGAGTACAAGCGCCGCCAGGCGCCGCCCGGGATCAAGATCTCGGTCAGGGCCTTCGGCCGCGACCGCCGCGTGCCGATCACCAACCGCTACGGAGGCTAGCTCCAGGCGTCCTAGCGCAGCCGCAGCTCGGCCGGTCTCTCCCGGACCGCGACCGTCACCCTGGTCAGCGCGCACAGGCGGCCGGCGTCGTTGGTCAGCTCGACCTCCCACACCCAGGTCGTGCGACCGCGATGGCGTGCCTGGGCGCAGGCGTTGATGTTGCCCTCGGTGATCGGGCGCAGGAAGCTCGTCTGGTTTGACATGCCCGTGGCGATGTTGCCGTCGGGGATCACCGCCAGTGCCGTCCCGGTGGTCGCCAGGCTCTCGGCGATCGCCGCGTAGATGCCGCCGTGAACCAGCCCGGCCGGCTGCTTGATGTGATCGTCCACCGCCACCTTTGCCCGCATCAACCCGTCGGCGATCTCGGTGACCTCGAGCCCGTAGAGATGATCGAATCCCTGGTCGAGCTCGAACGGCAGGTCCTCGGGCATCCGCGGCACCTTACGCGACCCGCACCCCCGCGTATCTGCCCCGCGCACGCGGCGCCACTACCCGAGCGGCTCATCTACGCTAAGGCTCCCGATGGCCTCGCTGGACAACCTGCCGGCTGATCAACGCGCGGTGCTGTCGCTCGTGCTCGAGCGCGGCCGCGGCTATGACGAGATCGCACGCATGCTGTCGATCGACAGGACCGCGGTCCGCGAGCGGGCGCTGGCGGCCTTTGACGCGCTCGGGCCGCAGACGCAGATCAGCGATCTGCGCCGTGCGCTGATCACCGACTATCTCCTCGGCCAGCTGCCCCCCGCCGTGGCCCAGGAGACCCGCGACCGGCTCGCGAGCAACCCGAGCGAGCGCGCCTGGGCCAGGGTCCTGGCCTCCGAACTGGCCCCGCTCGCGAGCCAGCCCTTGCCCGAGATCCCCGCGGCGGCGCCGGGTGCCGACGCCCGGGCCGGCGCCGCGCCGGGGGCTGTGCGGTCGGGAACGCCCGCGGCGGCCGCCGCATCGGCCCTGTCCGAGCGGGATGCGGCTACAACCGCGCCGGGAACCCCGGAGCCCGAGCCGCCACGTAGCTCGCGCCTGGGCGGGATGATTCTGCTGATTGGGGGCGCGCTGGTGGCGATCGCGGTGGTTTTGGTCATCGTGCTCAACTCCGGGGGCACCTCCAAGGGGTCGCATTCCTCCTCGGCCGCTGCCTCTGCATCGAGCGCCACCGGCGGCGCGACGAGCACGACCACCGGCACAGCTACGAGCACCCCGCAGGTCGTGGCCCAGATCAACCTGCTGCCGCCGTCGGGAGGCGGGAGGGCGGCCGGGATCGCCGAGGTCCTCAAGGAGGGGGCCAACAAGGGGATCGCGATCGTCGCCCAGCACATGACGCCGAACGCCAGACGGCCGCCCAACGCCTACGCGGTGTGGCTCTACAACTCGGCCGCCGACGCCAAGCTGCTCGGGTTCGTCAACCCGGGCGTGGGCAAGAACGGCCGCTTGTCCACTGCCGGCCAGTTGCCTGCCAACGCCGCGCGCTTCAAGAAGCTGATCATCACGCTCGAGACAAAGGCGGACCCGACGACCCCGGGCACGATCGTTCTGTCGGGCGCGATTACGGGGCTCTGAGCAGGGGTTTTTGATTCTTGGCGGCCGGCGCGGGGCAAAGCGTCCACGCGCTCGAGCGCTCATTAGGGCTACGAGACGCTCCGCTGGGCGCAAACGACGCGACTAGCGCGTGGCCGCTTACCCCGCACCGCCCGCTCGGGCAGACGACTCGTTCGCGCCCGCCCGCGCCCTTCAGTACTCCGTGCCTGGGGTCTTCGGCCGCCTAGGCCGTCCGCGTGACTTTTTTCGCGGCGGGACCGAGCGGATGCTGCGTGCGTTGGGTGGCTGAGTCTACCGCCAATGTCCTGGTCGCGTCGTTGGCGCCCCCTGACACGCTCGCGCCCACTCTCAGCGCTCCCAGGACACTTGGCGGCTGCCTCAGCCACCCTCCCTCCTACGCACAGATCCGCTCGAGCCCGTCCAGCGCCTCATCCAGCCGCGAGCGCGTTGCGCGCTTGACAAAGAAGCCCCCGGTGCGTGAGTACCCCCGCAACTTTTGCTGGTGCCCGATCGTCACCTCGGTGCCCCCGTCGACCGCCTGCAGCCGGACCTCGATCACCGACCGATTGAGGACGTGCTCGAACGGCGTCCCGGCGATGTCCTGCTCCCACACGCGGGCCCGAGGGGGATCTGACTCGATCACGCGGAAGTCGAGCCGCACCGAGCGGCCCTTCTTGGTCTTGAACACCTGGGTGAAGCGGTCGGGCTGGACGCCCTCCATCCGCGTCACCCCCGGCCACCAGCGCGGCATGTGGTGAGGATCGGCGATCAGCTCCCAGATCTGCTGCTGGGCGGCCGCCAGGACACGGCTGCTCCGCGCGGTCGCCACCGGTCAGCTCGAGTATTCGATCAGGGAATGCACCTGGTGCGGCGCCAGGCGGGCGCGCCCTCCGAGGAAGCTCAGCTCGAGCAGAAACGCACACCCTACGATCTCGGCGCCGAACTCGGTCACGAGATCACACAGCGCCCGGGCCGTGCCGCCGGTTGCCAGCAGGTCGTCGTGCACGAGCACTCGGGCGCCGCTGGGAAGCGCATCGGCGTGCACCTCGAGCGCGTCGACGCCGTACTCGAGCTCGTATTGCGCGCTGATCGTCTGCGCCGGCAGCTTGCCGGGCTTGCGGGCAAGGACGAAACCGGCCCCCAGCTCGCGCGCCAGGGCAGCTCCGAGGATGAACCCGCGCGCTTCGGCAGCCACCACGAACTCGACGTCGGTGGGGCTGACCAGGCCCGCGAGCCTCGACACGGCCGCGTCGAGTGCCGCCGCGTCCTGCAGCAGCGGCGTGATGTCGCGAAACAGGATCCCCGGGGTCGGGAAGTCCGGGATCTCGCGGATGTGGGCGCGCAGGTCCACCGACATCACCTTTCGCTCGCTGGCGAGTGAACGGCTACGTCGCGATCTTGCGCAGGTCGCGGATCAGCAGCAGGTGCTTGAGATGGGTGGTCACCGAGGCGAGATTTTCCAGCGCCTCGATCGCCTCCTTGCGGCGGTCGGGGTTGCGTGAGCGCAGCGCCGGCGCGAGGATGCTCTGCAGGAGCTGGGCTTCCCGATCGGCCGAGCTGCGAAAGACGCGCAGGTTGCGCCCACCTACGCCGTAGCGCGCGAGCTCTGATACCGCACGGACGATTTCGCGCTCGGTCTCGTCGTAATAGGGCACGCCCCCGCGGGTCTCACCCTTGATCACCCCGAACTCGACCAGCTCCCGCACGAGGCTGGGCTCGGCGCCCGTCTCGTCGACCACGTCCTCGAGCGAGTAGAGCGCTCCGGGGTCACGCACCGTGACGACGGCGCGGCGAAGCCCGCGACGCTCGCCTCCGGGCGCTCCGCGCGCGGCAGCGTCGTCCTCTGCCCGGCCTCTCGCCAGTTCCTGGCGGATCACCCGCAGGGGCAGGAACTCGTCGCGCTGCAGGCGCAGGATCGTGCGCAGACGCTGGATGTCGCTCTGCGTGTAGAGCCGGTAGCCGCCCTGGGTGCGGCGCGGCGCGAGCAGCTTCTGATCCTCCAGGTAGCGGATCTTCGAGATCGAGATGTCGGGAAACTCCTGGTGCAAGGCCTTGCAGACGGCGCCGATGGTGACCGCTTTCTGGCGCGGCCGGTGCCCATCACGCTCCGGTGGATCCGGCAACACGACGTCGGGCTTGGTCGTGTCTGCGCTGGCCATCAGCGGCTCAGGAACGCGAGCTTGTATTTGCCGATCTGCAGCTCGTCGCCGTCACTCAGGCGGTGCGAGTCGATCCGCCGGCGGTTGACGTAGGTGCCGTTGAGCGAGCCGCAGTCATCCAGGTAGTAGTCGTGGCCCCGGCGGACGATCAGCGCATGGTCGCGCGAGACCGTCACGTCATCGAGGAAGATGTCGCTGTCCGGACGCCGCCCGACCGACAACCGGTCCCCGTCGAGCGGGAAGCTCTCGCCGGCGCGCCCGCCGCCGGCGCGGATCACGAGCGCGGCTCCGCCGGCGACTACATCCTCGAGCTCTACCACCTCGAGCTCACCGGTCTCGCCGATCTTGTAGGTCGCGGTCGTGGCCCCGGACGACGGCTCTGAGGCTGCCAGGAAGGCCCCACACCGCTGGCAGTAGCTCGCGCCGTCATCGTTGGCGAACCCACACTCTGGGCAGTGCCGCGCCATCGGGCCGGATGCTTACTCGGTCTCTGCCGCGGGCACGCGCCCGGCCAGGATGTCGGTCAGCTGCTGAACGTCGGCGCCGGAGATCACCAGCTCGCCGGTCTCGTCCTTCTTGCGCAGGCGGTTGACGAGCTCGGCGCGGAGGATGTCGATCTTGCCGTGCAGTATGCGCCGGCGGTAGGAGATCTCCATCTCCTCCTCGGTGAGCTCTTTTATGAGGTCCTTCAGCTCCTGATCCGTCAGCGAGCCGAGGTCGGGAAACGTGTCCATTGCGGTCCTCCCCGCTAGGCGAGGTCGATGTTCGCTCAGCTATGGCGAGTATAACTCTCAAGTTCAGAGGGTCAAGCTGAGCTTTAGGGTGTCTAGAGTCTGTGATTGTCTATCCGCCCTGCTGCCGCCGGATCTGAGCCAGCCCGCGGATCACATACAGCGCCGTTGCGGACAAAACCAGGGCCATCCCGCAGTACAGCATCACCAGCGCGACCCAGTGCAGCCCGATCATCGCGAAGAACGGCGCGCCCATCGTCGGTGCGACCCCGATCCGCCCGAGCCAGTTGATATGCAGCTCCAGACCCCGCTTGAGCGCATACCGGCTGAGCACCAGCATGAACAGCTCACGAGCGACGACGACGATGATCGCCCACCGCGGAAGCAGCGAGAAGTGATAGGCGACCACCATCCCCGAGACGATCAGCAGCCGGTCGACGATCGGATCCAGCAGCGCCCCCAGACGGCTGTACTGGCCCGTCAGCCTGGCCGCGAACCCGTCCAGATAGTCGGCCCAACCGATGACCGCGAACAGGATCGCGGCGAGCGTGTCCTGGCCATCGCTGCTGGACAGCGCCAGCACCAGGAAGACGGGGATCCCTAGCAGGCGGAGAAATCCGATCGCGTTGGGAATCGTCCACGGGTTCAGCGGCTGGTTGGACAGCGTCGCCGCCGGTGGCGGACCGGAGCGATCGATCCCGAACAGGCGGCGCTTGGAGATCCGCGAGCCCAACACGGCCCCGTTCGTCACCGCCGGCTTTCGATCAGGGCAGCCCGCGCCACAGCTCGGCCACCGCTTGCGCCGCACCCTGCACCGGGACCGCACGCGTCTCCTGGCCGCGCCTGATCTGCACCTCGATCTCCCCGGCGGCAAGCGTCCGCCGACCGACGGTCAGGCGCAGCGGGCAGCCGAGCAGCTCCGCGTCGGTGAACTTCTCCCCGGGCCCCGCATCCCGGTCGTCGTACAGGGTCTCCAGGCTGGATTCGACGAGCTCGGCGTACAGGCGGTCGGCAAGCTCGCGCTCGGGCGTGCCGGCCTTTCCCAGCACCACCAGCTCCACGTCAAACGGAGCGACGCTCCGCGGCCACGAGATTCCCTGCTCGTCGGCGTACTGCTCCACGGCCGCGGCGGCGGCACGGGCGGGCCCGAAGCCGTAGGAGCCCATCCACACGAGCTGGCTGCGGCCCGACTCGTCGAGGTAGGTGGCTCCGAGCGGCTTGGAGTAGCGCGTGCCCAGCTTGAAGATGTTCCCGACCTCGATCGCCGGCTCGATGCGAATCCTCGAGCCGTTGATGGTGTCTCCGGCGACCACCGATCGCACGTCCACGCGTTCGAACTTGAAGTCCCGGCCGGGCTCGACGCCCCGCAGGTGCGCGTCGGGCTCATTGGCGCCGGTCACGTACTGTCCGGGCGCCACAGCAGCGTCGAGCAGCACCGGCAGATTGGAGCCCACGGGGCCGATGAAGCCGGGGGGCCCGAGGGTCGTCGCCACCTCATCGGGCCCGGCGGCTCGAAACGGCTGGCCGAGCGTGTTCTGGAGCTTGATCTCGTTGACGCGGTGGTCACCGCGGACCATCACGAGCTTCATCTCGCCGTCGGAGAGCACGACCGGGAACGCCTTCAGCAGCGCTCCCGAGGCAACTCCCAGCGCATCCACGACCGCCTCGATCGTGGTCATCCCGGGCGTCTGAACCACCTCCGGGGCGTCGAGGCCGTTCGGCAGCGCCACCGGCTGCGGGTCGGCGCTGGCGACCTCCACGTTGGCCGCGTATCCGGGGGCGATCGCGACATCGTTCTCGCCCGCCGCGCAGGGGGCCATGTACTCGTCAGCGCCGTGGCCTCCCATCATCCCCACGTCTGCCTCCACCCGGTACCACTCCAGCCCGCAGCGGTCGCACATCCGCGCGTACGCGGTCGCGTGGCGATCGTAGGCGGCATCGAGCCCTTCGGCATCGCGGTCGAACGTATAGGCGTCCTTCATGATGAACTCCCGCGTGCGCAGCACCCCTGCCCGCGGGCGCGGCTCGTCGCGCTCCTTGACCTGGAAGTGGTACAGGACCAGCGGCAGCTCGCGGTAGGACTGGATCGCCGCCGCCACGTGGCCGGTGACGATCTCCTCGTGCGTCATCGCCAGCACCATGTCGGCGCCGCGGCGGTCCTTGAGCTTGAACAACTCCTCGATCGCGTAGCGCCCGGTTCGCCGCCACGGATCCGCCGGGTGCAGGACCGGCATCAGCATCTCCTGGCCGCCGATCGCGTTCATCTCCTCGCGCACGATCTGCTCGATCCGCTGGTGGACCCGCCATCCGGCCGGTAGCCAGGTCCACAATCCGGAGCCGACCTGGCGGATCAGCCCGGCTCGCACCATCAGCTTGTGGGACAGCGCCTCGGCATCCGCGGGCGGCTCGCGCTCGGTCGGAAGGAAGTACTCAGACAGGCGGGTCATCGACGGCCGAAGCGTACTGGGGCCGCTGTGATAGAACGCGCTCTGCCCCCAAAAACGTTGCAAGGAGCCCGTGATGGCCTACGAAGTCCCGCCGCTTCCCTACGACTACAACGCGCTTGAGCCGCACATCGACGAGCAGACGATGCAAGTCCATCACGACAAGCACCACCAGGCCTACGTGACCAATGCCAACGCCGCGCTCGAGGGAACCGAGTGGGCCGACAAGCCGGTCGAGGATGTGCTCAAGAACCTGGGCTCGCTGCCCCAGGACAAGCAGGGCCCGGTTCGCAACAACGCCGGCGGTCACTACAACCATTCGCTGTTCTGGCCCTGGATGTCGCCCGACGGCGGCGGTGAGCCCGACGGCGCGCTGCGCGACGCGATCGAGTCGGCGTTCGGCTCCTTCGACGACTTCAAGTCCCAGTTCAAGGCCGCGGGCGTCGGGCGCTTCGGCTCGGGGTGGGCGTGGCTGGTCCACGACGGCTCCGGGCTGGCGATCGTCTCCACGCCCAACCAGGACAACCCGATCAGCGACGGCAAGACGCCGCTGCTGGGCGTCGACGTCTGGGAGCACGCCTACTACCTCAAGTACCAGAACCGCCGCCCGGACTACATCGATGCCTGGTGGAACGTGGTCAACTGGCCCAAGGTCGCCGAGGGGTTCTCGGCCGCCGGCGGCTGATCCGGCAGGTCGGATCTACGCGCTTCCCGGTCTGCTGGGCTGCGCGCTATGCCCTGCCCGGGGCCGCTGGCGCGCCGCCAGGCCCCCTGCAACTCGTGGAGAATCCGCACCTCGTTGTCGGATCCTCCACGTTTCGCCGCGCCAGCGGGACATCCGTGGAAGATCCCAGCGCCCGGTGCAGGTTTTCCACGCTCTGCGCTGGGTGGGATGGCGCTGACCGCAGGGGACGCGAACGGACTGTCAGGTGCGGCTGAAGCGCCGGCCCGCGACCGGCGACTGATCCTCGTCGAGGCGGGCGGGCTGGGACGCGAGCTTGGTGACGAGATCGGAGTCCGTCGCCTCGTCGTCGGCCGCCGCAGCCTCCAGCGCCGCCGTCCGCTCGGGCGTCATGGCGGTGGCGTCCTCGTTCTCGGCCAGCCATTGCGCGGCCTCGGCGGCTTGCGCTTCGTCGCGGACCACCCGCTTGCCGGCCGCGTAGTACTTGTCGATCTCGGCGAACAGCTCGTCGACGAGGTCCTCGGTCTTGACCTTGCGCAGCATCTTGCCCTTCGAGTAGATCGCGCCGGCGTCCTTGGCCCCGGTGATCCCGAAGTCGGCATGGCGCGCCTCGCCGATGCCGTTGACCGCGCACCCGAGCACTGACACCTCGATCGGGTCGTCGTAGGCCGCCAGTCGCCGCTCGACCTCGGCCATGACGGTGTCCATGTCGAACTGCAGCCGCCCGCAGGTCGGGCAGGCGATCAGCACCGGACCGCGCTGGCGGAGCTTGAGCGCCTTGAGGATCTCCCAGGCGACCTTGACCTCCTCCTCGGCGTGAAATGTCGACAGCGAGATCCTGATCGTGTCCCCGATCCCGTCGGCGAGCAAGGTCCCCAGACCGACCGCCGACTTCAGCGACCCCGACCACCTGGTGCCCGCCTCGGTCACTCCCAGGTGAAGCGGGTACGGGATCCGCTGCGACAGCAGGCGGTTGGAGGCGATCGTGTTGGGGACGCTGGTCGACTTCATCGAGACCTTGAAGTTGTAGAAGTCCAGCCGCTCCATCAGCTCCACGAACTCGACCGCGGCGGTGACCAGCGCCTCGACCGGGTTCTCGAACTCGAGCTCGCGCAGGTGCGCGGGCAGCGAACCGGAGTTGACCCCGATCCGCAGCGGCGTACCGAGCTCGGTGGCGCGCTGGGCGACCAGGGCGACCTTGTCGGGGCCGCCGATGTTGCCCGGGTTCAGCCGCACGCAGTGAGCACCGGCGTCCAGCGCTTTCAAAGCGAGCGTGTAGTTGAAATGCACGTCGGCGATCACCGGGATCGGCGAGTCGACGACGATCGTCTTCAGCGCCTCGATGTCCTTCTCGCGCGGCACGGCGACCCGCACGATGTCGGCGCCGGCTTCGGCGACGCGGCGGATCTGGCTCATGGTCGCCTGCAGGTCTGCGGTCTCGGTCTTGGTCATCGTCTGCACGGCGACCGGCGCACCGCCGCCGATCGGCACCGAACCGACCCAGATCTGACGTTCTGAGGGCATAGGCTCAGTGTAGAGCGGCTCGAGCCCGAAATCAGTCAGTGCGGTCGCCCGCCGGGCGCCGTTCGCCGGCAGGATCGCCGCCGACAGGTGCGTCCTCGCCGGCAGGCTCGCCGGGCACTGGTGCGTCCTCGCCGGCAGGCTCGCCGCGCACGGGTGTGTCCTCGCCGGCTCGGACCCCGTCGCTGGGAGCCTCACCCCCGCCAGGCGGATCATGCCGGTCAGACCGCTCGCCGACTCCGCCACGCCGTCGCCGAATGGCGATCGCGCCGAACGTCACGGCGGCCAGCGCGAGCACCACGAGCACGACGATCAGGGGCGTCGGCAGGACCGAGCCAGAGCCTCCGCCGGTCCCCCCTGCCGCGCTGGTACCGCTACCAAGCGCAGCCAGCAGCGCTCGGTTGATCACGTCCGGGCAACTCGTGTATTCCTTGGTCTCGGCGGACATCACCTGCAGTGCATGGCGCAGCTGCGCGACGGTGTAGTGGCCCGTGAGGCCGCCGGGGTGGGCGGCGCAGTCGGCGAGCACCGGGTTCGACGACGACGCCGCAAGCGCAGGCCCCGCCGCATACAGCGGTGCCGGCAGCGCACACGCCACCGCGAGCAGCACCATCATGCACCTCTGGCGAAGGTTCATTTCGCGCAAAAGCTTAGGTGGCCGGGCGCTGGATCAGCACCGACACGTCCGGCGGCGCCGGACCGAGCACGCTCCGCGCGCGGACCCCGATCGCAGCGGGCGTGAGCCGCCAGGGGCTTTCCAACCGCATCCGCACGACTCGGTAACCGTCCACAGAGCGCGATTCGATCAGCCGCGCCCCGGAGCGCGGGACTGACAGGCGCTGTGTGGGGCCGCCCACGATGTCGAGCTCGGACACGCTCACCGGCGCAGTGCCCTGCGGCGCGCCCCCCGGACCGGACCAGGGGATTCCCGGCATATAGACCGACAGCGGCCCCCCCGCGAACTCCCCGTCGTAGGCGACGATCGCCCGCGTTGAGCCCGTCCTGCCGAGTGCCGAAGCGACCGCGCGCCAATCAGGTTTCTGGAACTGCTGCGGGTTTGAAGCGATCCTGACCCCCGAGTAAACAAACAGCGCCAGCAGCGCGATCGCCAGCGCGGCGCCCGCGACCGGGGCGCCACGGGTCGTGCAGGCGGCGGCGATCACGATCGCCAGCGGGATCCAGGCGGGCATCAGCCCGCGGGCCAGATAGTCGTCGTGTCCGAGCAGCGCCAGCAGCAGCGGCACGAGCAGCACGAACGCGGCCAGGCCGGCCGCCAGACCCGCGCCGCGGAGCTCGCGTTCGCTGGCCCCGATCACCAGCAGCGCGATCACGATCGCCGCCAGCATGGCCGCACCGATCAGGCCCCAGGAGACGATTCCGCTCTTATACAGCGTGCTCATCCCAAACGTCACCGGCACCTGCTGGATGCGCTGCGACAGAGGGACGCTGACGATGAACTGGGCCGGATGTTGCAGGCGCGGAACCACATGCGGGACCAGCGCCAGCTCGACCAGCCCCAGCGCGCCGAGCGCAAGCACGCTGGCGCGGCTGCGCGTTCGATAGACGAGCGCTAGCCCCTCGGCAGCGATCAGGAAGCCCGCGAAGTACTGCGTCAGCAGCGCGAGCGCGGACAGCACCGCCCACCAGACGATGCTACGGGTGCTCGGGGCCTGCCAGGCACGGATGAAGAACAGCAGCGACGCGGTGCACAGCACCACCAGCAGCATGTACTCGCGCGCCTCCTGCGAGTACCAGATCATGAACGGGTTGACGGCGGCGAAGGCGGCCGCCACGAGCCCGGCCCGGCCGGAGATCAGCTCGCGAGCGCACAGGTAGATCAGCGGCACGACCGCCAGGCCGAGCAGCGCCGACAGCGACCGCAACCCGGCTTCCCCGGTACCGAACACCTTCGCCCAGGGCCAAGCGATCAGCAGGTAAAGCGGTGGGTTCCACTCAAACGAGCTCCACGCGTGGAGCATCGCGTCGAACGACAGGTGAACCTCGTGGACGGCCTGTGACTCGTCCACCCAGTAGCTCTGGCTGGCGATGCCGGCAAAGCGCAGCACCGCCGCGACGACCGTGATCCCGGCCAGCAGCCACGTCTCGGCCTCGATTCCAAGCGGCCAGGTTGTTCGGTCCGTGCGGGCCACGGGGGCGGCCCCCGTGCGGGCCGGCAGGAGCATGCGGCCCGAGTGTACATCCGCTCTCGCCGCGATTTCGCAACCCTCAACCCCCCGCCCCCAGCGTTCGCCGAACCGAAACCAATGCCCGCGCCCGACGTTATTGTCCATCCGCTTGCCCAGAACGCCGACACGCCCGCTGTCCGGCCGCCTGTCGCGCCGGAGCGGACTCGGCGCACTCGCGGTCCTGCTCTGCATCGCGCTGGCCGCTTGTGGCGGCGGGGGGTCGTCGACGAACCCGCCGCTGCCGCCTCTGCACCCCGGGCGGCCAGGTCCCGAGACGATGTTCACGCCGGCCGCATACCCGCCGGGAACGATCGCCGAGCTCAAGCGCCTGGGCGTCGACACGGTGCACGTGTACATGCACTGGGCCGACATCGCCCCCGACCCCACCTCCGTGTCCCGGCCGTCCTTCGATGCGTCCGATCCGGCCGCCTACCCGGCCGCCGGCTGGGCAGCCTACGACGCGATCGTGCGCGAGACGAAGGCGGAGGGGATGGGGGTGATCCTCGACCTGGTCGCGCCTCCCCCGCGCTGGGCCTCGGGCAAGGGTGCGCCCCATCCCGAGACCCAGCCCCAATGGCGGCCGTCGGCGCGCGAGTACGGGCAGTTCGTGCGCGCGGTCGCCACGCGCTACAGCGGCCATTACGCACCGCCGGGATCCTCGACGCCGCTGCCGCGGGTCTATTCGTGGGCGATCTGGAACGAGCCCAACCTCGGGTTCCAGCTCGCCCCCGAGGTCGAGAACGGCACCCAGATCGAGGTCGCGCCGCTGCTCTATCGCGGAATCGTCGACGCCGCCTGGAGCGCACTGCACGCCACCGGCCACGGCGACGACACGATCCTGATCGGCGAGCTCGGGCCGGAGGGCGCTACGTTCGCTGGCGCGCCGGGCCTGTTCGGCGCGATGCCGCCGCTGCGCTTTCTGCGGGCGCTGTACTGCGTCGACTCCTCCTACCGCCCGTTGCAGCGGCCTCGCCGCCCAACAGCGAGGCTGCCCGACCACCGCAGCCGCCTCCAAGCGCTTCGCCGACGATCATCCCGGCCTGTTCCACGCCACCGGCTTCGCCGACCATCCCTACCCGTTCGGGCTGCCGCCCAACGAGGGTGTCCCCAACGAGCCCGATTACGCCGTCCTAGCGGACATCCCCAAGCTGCAGCGCACACTCGACACGCTCCAGCGCGTGTACGGCTCTGACACGAGGTTCCCGATCTGGTCGACCGAGTTCGGCTATCAGACCAACCCGCCCGACACCGACCCGGGACGATCCCCCTGGCAAAGGCTCCCGCTGTACCTCAACTGGTCTGAATACATCACCTGGCTCAATCCCCGTATCCGCTCCTATGACCAGTACCTGATGCTCGACTCGGTCACGGGCGCCTTCGCGACCGGCCTGCGGTTCGCCGACGGCAGGCCCAAGCCCACTTACGCCGCCTTCCGGATGCCGCTCTATCTCCCCGTGCACTCAACCAAGGCAGGGCACCCGCTCGAGGTCTGGGGCTGCGTTCGCCCGGCCCACAACGCATGGCTCGCCACCCACCGGACCCAGCATGTGCAGATCCAGTTTCAGCGCGCCTCCGGGGGCGCGTTCAAGACGGTCGGTACGGTGGCGATCACCGGTCGCTACGGCTACTTCGACGTGCTGCAGAAGTTCCCCGGCAGCGGCAACGTGCGGCTCTCCTGGTCCTACCCCGACGGCGAGCGGATCTTCAGCCGCACGGTCGTCATCGCTGTTCGCTAGCCTCGCGTCTCGGCCTGTCCAGCGGCTGTCGCAGGCCCCGACTCTCCTCCGCAGTGGCGCCGCAACTCTCAACGCCCTGGAGCTGTTATCTAAAACCATGCGCAAATCCCCCGTGAAGCGACTCACAGCCCGCCGCCTTGCGGCCGTGACCCTCGGAGCCGCGCTGGCGAGCGCCGGCGCCGCAGCGATGCCGGCCGCCGCGTCGGCGAACTCGTCGCAGATCGCGATGATCCAGGACAACTCTGACCTGGTGAACGCCCCGGCGGCGTTCGCGCAGTTTCGGGAGCTCGGCGCCAACACGGTGCGGGTGATCGTCCCCTGGTCGCAGATCGCGCCGAAGAGCCGGTCGCGGAAGAAGCCCAACTTCGACGCCAACGATCCCAACGCCTATCCGGCCGCCGGCTGGATCCCGTACGACAACCTCGTGCGCGCCGCGGCCAGGTACGGGCTCAAAGTCGACTTCACGGTCACCGGTGGCGCCCCTCGGTGGGCCGAGGGACCGGGCGTCCCCAAGCCCGAGACTCCGTTCTTCGCCTGGAGGCCCAACGCCGCCGCGTACGGCCAGTTCTTCCACGCGGTCGCCGAGCGCTACGACGGCCATTTCACGCCCAACGGGCAGAGCTCGCCACTGCCGGCGGTGCGCTTCTGGGCGATCTACAACGAGCCGAACTTCGGCGAGGACCTGGGGCCGCAGGCGATCAAGGGCTCCACAGTGTCGGTCGGGCCGATGATGTATCGCAGCCTGGTCAACGCCGGGTGGAAGGCGCTACACGCCACCGGGCACGGCCGCGACACGATCCTGATCGGCGAGTTCGCCGCGCGCGGGCTCAGCGGGCCGGTCACCCGATCCCATCCCCAGGGCCTGCCGGGCAACCGAGCCCAGACCAAGCCGCTGCTGTTCATCCGCACTCTGTACTGCCTTAGCCCCAGCAACCGCCAGCTGCGCGGCAGCGCCGCTCGGGCCGTCGGCTGCCCCACGAACGCCGCCGGGTCGCGCCGGTTCCGGGCCCAGAACCCGGGGCTGTTCAACGCCAGCGGTGTCTCGGACCATCCGTATCCCGACAACCTGTCACCGGTCAGCGACGGAGGCAGAGATCCCAACTTCGCCGCGTTTCGCGATCTCGGGAGGTTCGGGCGGCTGTTTGACACGGTCACCGCCATCTACGGGTCGCACAAGCGCTTCCCGATCTACAACACCGAGTACGGCTACATCACCCACCCACCGGCCAAGCCGCACTACGTGTCGCAGGCCACCGCGGCCTACTACATCAACTGGGCCGAGTTCCTGAGCTACAAGAATCGCCGGATCAGGTCCTACATGCAGTACCTGCTCACCGACCCGTCGCCGAGGTCAGGCCCGTATGCGGGCTTTGCCAGCGGGCTCGAGCTCCCCAACGGGAAGCCGAAGGCAACCTTCTTCGCCTTCCGGATGCCGTTCTACATGCCGAAGACATCGTTTTCGCGCAACCAGAGCGTGGAGGTGTGGGGCAACGTGCGCCCGGCGCCGTTTGCCACGCTCGACGGCTTCGGCCCCCAGCAGGCCCAGATCCAGCTCCAATCGGACGGCGGCGGCTTCAGGACGATCGGCACCGTGAACCTCAACCGTCCGGGCGGCTACTTCGACGTCCGGATGAAGTTCCCGTCCAGCGGGACGGTGCGGCTGCAGTGGACCTATCCGACGGGGGACCCCTTCCTGACCGCCCCCGCGCCGGACGTCCAAGGCCAGACGATCTTCAGCCGGACGTTCACGATCAAAGTCCACTAGCACCAGACCGCCCGCATCGGGAATACTTGGGGCGATGCCCTCCGGCTCGCCCGAGCTGACCCCGCGCCTGATCGAGATCTGCGGTCGCGAGCACGTGTTGACCCACCCGCACGCGCTCGCCACCTACAGCTCCGATGGGCTCCTGCACTATCGTCAGGCGCCGGTCGCGGCCGTCCTGCCGGCGACCGCCGAGCAGGTCCAGCAGGTGGTCCGCGTCTGCTACGAGGCCGGCCTTCCGTGGGTCGCGCGTGGATCGGGGACCGGCCTGTCCGGCGGCGCCCTGCCGGTGGCCGAAGGCGTGCTGATCGTGTTAGCGCGGCTGCGCCGGGTCCTGTCAGTGGCGCTCGAGGACTCGCTGGTGGTGGTAGAGCCCGGAGTGACGAACCTGGCCGTCTCCAAGGCCGTGGCGCCCACTCACTTCTATCCCCCGGACCCCTCGAGCCAGATCGTGTGCTCGATCGGGGGCAACGTGGCCGAGAACTCCGGCGGCGCTCACTGCTTCAAGTACGGCTTTACCACCAACTACGTGGTCGGCCTCGAGGTCGTGTTGACCGACGGGACGGTGGTGAATCTGCACCGCGACGATCCCGGCTATGACCTGCTGGGGGCGTTCGTCGGCTCCGAGGGGACGCTGGGGGTGGCCACCAAGATCTGGCTGCGGGTGATCCCCGCCCCCGAGAGCGTCAAGACGATGCTGGCGTTCTTCGAGGACACCGGCGCCGCCGGCGATGCGGTATCGGCGATCGTCGAAGAGGGGCTCGTGCCCGGCGCGATCGAGATGATGGACCGCCTGTCGATCGAGGCTGCCGAGCAGGCCACCGGCGCTGGCTATCGGCTCGACGCCGGAGCGGCGCTGATCGTCGAGCTCGACGGCGCCCGCGAGCAGTGCCTGGCGGGATTGGAACGGCTGATGGAGCTGTGCGTCGAAGCCGGCGCGCTCGACGTCCGCGTCGCTCAGAGTCCCGAGGAGCGCGACCTGATGTGGCGCACCCGCAAGGCCGCGTTTGCCGCCATGGGCAGGATCGCGCCCGCCTACTACGTCCAGGACGGCGTGATCCCCCGCACCCGCCTGGCCGAGGTGCTCAGGGAGATCGACGCCCTCGCAAACGAGTACCAGCTGCGGGTCGCCAACGTGTTCCACGCCGGCGACGGGAACCTGCACCCGCTGGTCTGCTACGACAGCGCGCGCGAGGGCGAGGCAGAGCGCGCCGAGCGACTCTCGGGCCTGATCATCAAGGCCTGCGTGGAAGCGGGCGGCTCGATCACCGGCGAGCACGGCGTCGGCGTCGACAAGAAGGCCTACATGCCCTCGATGTTCGCCGAGGCCGATCTCGAGGCGTTCCAGCGCCTGCGGTGTGCCTTTGACCCGCATGGGCTCGCCAATCCCGGCAAGGTGATGCCCACGCCTCGCCTGTGCGGCGAGGTGCCGGGCCCCTATCGCGAGCACCCGCTCGAGCGCGCCGGCGTGGCCACGAGATTCTGACCACGATGCCGCTCGCGACCCAGGCCATCCCGCCGACGTTCGAGCAAGCGGCCACGACTCTCGCCGGCGCCAGTTCCGAGGGCCGGACGGTGCGGTTCCGCGGCGGAGCCACCAAGCTGGGCTGGGGCCGACCCGCGGAGCCCACCGACATCGAGCTTTGCACAGCCGGGCTGAACCGGATCGTCGAGCACAACGTCGGTGATCTGACGGCGATCCTCGAGGCCGGCGTGCCGTTCGCCGAGGCCCAGCGGACGTTCGCCGCCGCCGGCCAGATGCTGGCCCTCGATCCGCCGCTGCGCGCCGCCGGCGAATCCAATGCCGCCGCGACGATCGGCGGGATCGCCGCGACCGCCGACAGCGGGCCTCTGCGCCACCGCTACGGCGCCCCGCGCGACCTGATCGTCGGCGCGACCGTCGCGCTGAGCGACGGCTCGATCGCCCGGTCGGGCGGCAAGGTGATCAAGAACGTCGCGGGTTACGATCTGGCGAAGCTGTTCGCGGGCTCGTTCGGGACGCTCGGGCTGATCCTCTCGCTCAGCGTGCGTCTGCATCCACTGCACTCAGAGACCACGACCGCGCTCGGTGGGACCGACGATCCCGACTCGCTCGGCGCCGCCGCCGTGGCTCTGTCGGCGGCGCAGTTCGAGTTCGAGGCGCTGGACGTGGCCTGGCGCGCCGGTCGCGGAGGCGCGCTCGCGCGCTGCGGCGGCCCGGAGCACCCGCGCCGGGCTGCCCGGGCCGCCCGGATGCTCGACGACCTCGGCCTGGCACAGATCGAGGTGACCGACGACGACGAACAGCTGTGGGAGCGCCAGCGAGCCGGCCAGCGTTCCCACGATCAGGCGGTGGTGCGGATCGCGGCGCCGCCGTCTGCGCTCCCGGACGTAGTGCGCGCAACCGACTCCTGCGGCGGCACGCTCGTGGGCCGCGCCGCCCTGGGCATCAGCTACGTCAAGGTCGAGCCTGAGGCGATCGGCGCCCTGCGCGCTGCATTGCCCTGCACTCGCAGCGCCACGGTGCTCGACGCGCCCGAGGCCTTGCGGAACGAGCACGATCCGTGGGGAGCGCTGCGGCCGCCCGGCGCTTGAGCTGATGCGCAACGTCAAGGCTCGCTTTGACCCGAGCGGCACATGTAACCCGGGGCTGTTCGTGGGCGGGATCTGACAGGAGCGGATCTGAGCATGCCTGCATTCGACGCCCACCGGCCGCCCCAGCAGGAGCTGATCGACGACTGCGTGCACTGCGGGTTCTGCCTGGACACGTGCCCCACATACGTACTGTGGGGCAACGAGGCCGACTCTCCCCGCGGCCGGATCGTGCTGATGGCAGAAGGCCTGAAGGCGGACTCGGACTTCTCGGCCGAGATGGTCACCCACTTCGACCGCTGCCTGGGCTGCATGGCGTGCGTGACCGCGTGCCCCTCGGGAGTGCGCTACGACCGCCTGATCGAGCGCACCCGGCCGCAGGTTGAGCGCAACTGGGAGCGGACTGGATCCGATCGCGCCTTCCGCCGCTTGCTGTATGAGACGCTGCCGCACCCGATGCGACTGCGCATGCTCGCGCCGCTCATGGCGGCCGCGAGGAGGATGGGGGCTGACCGCCTGTCCGAGCGTTTGCCCGAGCGCCTGGCGATGCTCGCCAAGGTTGCCCCTCGCACGCCAAGCGGACGGGCGGCGCGAGCCTCGGTGCCCGAGCGCACGCCTGCGGTCGGTGAGCCGCGAGGGCGGGTCGGTCTGCTGCTCGGCTGCGTGCAGCGCGTCTTCTATCCCGAGGTGCACCGGGCGACGATCGGTACGCTGGCCGCGGAGGGCTTCGAGGTGCTGGCGCCGCGGTGGCCGGGCTGCTGCGGCGCGCTCGAGCTTCACGGCGGCGCCGAGCCCGGCGCGATCAAGCGCGCCAAGGCCACGATCGCCGCCTTTACGGGCGCCGGCAACGGCGGTGTCGACCACATCGTGGTCAACGCGGCCGGGTGCGGATCGGCGATGAAGGAGTACGGCGATCTGCTCGGCACGCCACAGGCGCGGGAGTTCTCGCGGCGGGTCAAGGACGTGTGCGAGCTGCTCGCGTCGGTGGAGCCGAGAGCTCCCCGCGGACCGGTGCCGCTGCGAGTGGCATATCACGACGCCTGCCACCTGGCCCACGCCCAGCGTGTGCGCGAGCAGCCTCGCGCGCTGCTGCGCTCGATCCCCTCGCTCGATTTGGTCGAGGTGCAGGCAGAACGCGAGATCTGCTGTGGTTCGGCGGGGATCTACAACCTGGTCCAGCCGCAAGCCGCCGCCGAGCTTGGTGCGCGCAAGGCTCAGATGCTGCTCAGGACCGGCGCGCAGGCGATCGCGGCCGGCAACCCGGGCTGCGCCGCTCAGCTGGACATGCACCTGCGCGAGCTCGGTCAGCCGATCCCGATCCACCATCCGGTCGAGCTTCTGTGGCGCTCCTTGGCGGCTGCCTGACGGCGCTCGTAACGGCCGCCTGACCGCGCCGTCGCGGGGCGCCGGCCGCAGCCCTGTGTACAAACCTCCCACGCAACCTGCGTGGTTTCGCGTCTGTGCGGGTAGCTCTCCCTACAGCCCGTTCTAAGTGCATCATGGACGACAAGGAGAGCGAATGATTGCGCTGGGAATAATCCTGCTGATCCTCGGGTTCATCTTCAAGATCGCCATCCTGTGGGTGATCGGGATCATCCTGCTCGTGATCGGCGCGGTTCTGTTTTTGCTGGGCAGCATGGGCCGCGCGGTTGGTGGCCGAAGGCACTATTACTGACCGCCGGACGCATATTGGTGCGGCATCGGCCGCGCGACCGGGCGCGCGGCTGCTGCGCTGACAGCTAGTGGCTAGCCGTACATCGCTTCGATCTCCCGCGCGTACTTGCGGGCGATCGGCTTGCGCTTGAGCTTGATCGTCGGGGTCAGCTCGTCACCACCAGGCAGCCAGTCGCCCGGGATGATCGTGAACTTCTTGATCTGCTCGACGCGGGACAGGCGCTGGTTGGCGTTGTCGATCCCCGTCTGAACGGCGGCGATCACCAGCGGCTCGGAGGCCAGCTCCTCCAGCGAGCGGTCCCCGAGGCCGTGCTGGGTGGCCCATTGGGGGGCGAAATCCGAGTCGAGCACGATCAGCGCCGTGTTGTACGGGCGGGCGTCGCCGATGCAACATGTCTGGCCGATCAGCGGGCTGCCTGATTTGATCGCGGCCTCGATGTTGGCCGGCGACATGTTCTTGCCTGCCGTATTGATGATCAGCTCCTTCTTGCGATCGACGATCTTGAGGTATCCGTCCTCGTCGATCGAGCCGATGTCGCCGGTGTGAAGCCAGCCGTCGGAGTCGATCGCCTCGGCGGTCTGGACGGGCTGATTGCGGTAGCCGGACATCAGAAAGCCCCCTCGGCACAAGAGCTCACCGTCGGCGGCGATCTTCAGCTCGACGCCCGGGGCCGCCGGCCCCACCGTCCCGAGCTTGACCTCTCCGGGCCGGTTGACGGCCCCCACACCGCACGTCTCGGACATCCCCCATAGCTCGGCCAGCTCGATCCCCAACGCGTGGAAGAACTCGAGCACCTCGACCGGTGTGGGCGCGGCTCCTACGTTGACCGCCAGCGCCTGGTCGAGACCGAGCATCTCCCGCAGCTTGGAGAACAGGTTGACATCGGCCTTGGCCACTTGCGCCTCGAGCTCGGGCGGCACCGGCTTGCCCTGCTGGCGCAGCCGGACGCGCTGCAGCGAAGCCTGCATGGCCTCCTGCACCGGGCGGCGCTGCTCCTCGGGCTGGGCGGCCTGCATCGCCTCCAGCCCGGCCTTGAGCTTCTCCCAGATCCGGGGCACGGCGAAGAACCAGTTGGGACGCACTTGCGGCAGGTAGGAGAGAATCTCGCGGGGATTGGGCGCGCAGGTCACCGTTCCGGCGTACACGATCGGGATGTAGTGGTGCGCGTTGCGCTCGGCTATGTGAGCCGAGGGAAGCCAGGAGATCACCCGCGAGCCGGCCGGGAACGTGATCGTCTGCTCGACGCAATGCGCCATGACCATCACCGCGTGGTGGGTCAGCTGCACTCCCTTGGGATGGCCGGTGGTTCCCGAGGTGTAGATCAGCGTCAGAAGATCGTCCGGTCCGACCTCGGCGGCCGCCGCTGCCGCGTCGAAGTCCGGGTTCGACCCCTCCACATCGCTCAGAGCCACAATCCCATCGACGGGCTCTGCCTGCGGTCCCCGCGGCTCGGCGTCGACGACGATCAGGTGCTCGAGCGCCGGCGCCCCCGCGCGCGCCGCCAGGACCTGGGGCAGGAAGGCCTGCTCGACGATCGCCACCTTGCAGGCCGAGTCCTGCAGCAGATAGCGGATCTCGTCGGCTGGATAGGTGGTGTAGATCGAGAACGGCGTCGCGCCGAGCATTGCCGCGGCGAGGTCTACGAGGTGAAACTCCGGGCGGTTGGAGAGCATGATCGCCACGCAATCCCCTCTGCGCACGCCGAGCTTGGCCAGGCCGCCCGCGATCGCGTCGACGCGCTCGAGCAGCTCACACCACGTCAGGCAGACGCTGTCGTCAAGCGTGCGAACCGCGACGATGTCTGGATGGTTGGCAGCCGTTCGTCGCAGCGCCTCGGTCAACGTCGAGGCATCGACCGCGCGCCCCACGGTCGCCAACGTCCCGCTCTCCATTCTCTCCTCCTAGCCCGGATGTGCCTAGCCACAGCAACCGTATCGAAGCTGCGGCTGCCGGCGGCGTGGTCAGCGAACGGTGAATCCGGCGCCGGATGTGAGCGCCGAGATGTCGTTGCTCAGCCCGACGAAGAACAGCATGATGATCAGCACGAACCCGACCATCCCGGCGCGCTCCATGACCGCGAACGGGATCCGCTTGCCGCGGACCTTCTCGGCCAGGGCCCAGAAGATGTGCCCACCGTCGAGCGGAAGGAACGGGAACAGGTTGATCACGCCGAGCGACAGCGAGATCAGCGCCAGGACGTAGAGCGCCAGCGTTGGGCTGTGCGAGAACGACTGCTCGGTCGTCGTATAGCCGGCAACGACGCCGTGCAGCTGCTTGCGCTCGTGGGGTTCGAACACGCGCACGACCGTCGACACCGTGCGCGCGGCCGTCGACCACAGGCCCGAGGCGGCAGCGCTCGCGGCGGCAGTCGGACTCGGGTAGTGGATAACGGCCGCGAACGCGAAGCCCACCTCCATCCGCTTGGCGGCGGCGACGTAGCGCGGCCGCACATCGAATCGCACCAGCTTGCCGTCGCGGCGGACGACCAGATGGACAGGGGTCGCGGCCACGCAGTCGTTGACCTGCGGGCCGGCGCAGCGGTGGCTGTTGATCTGCTTGCGCATCGCTTGCACGGGCCCTCGCACGCCGTCGACCGAAACGATCCGGTCGCCAGGATGGAGTCGCCCGGCGGCCGGCGACGAGCTCTCGACCACGGCAACCTGGCGGCTGGCCTGCTTGGTCGGCTGGCCGTCGGACAGAAACAGACCCCAGATGATCGCGAACGCGATCACCAGGTTGACCACCGGTCCGGCCAGGATCACCACCACCCGCTTCCAGACCGGCTGGTTGTAGTAGGCGCGGTGGCGCACCTCGGCCGCGATGTCCTCGTTGGGGTTCATGCCGGTGATCTTCACGTAGCCCCCGAGGGGGATCGGTCCGATTCCGTACTCCGTCTCCCCGCGCCTGAACTTGACCAGCAGCGGCCCGAAGAACAGCGAGAACCGCTCCACCCGCATGCCCACTGCCTTGGCCGCGGCGAAGTGACCGGCCTCGTGCAGGATGATCAGCGCCGCGAAGCCCAGGAATGCGAGGACGAATGGCATCGGCTCTCAGTGTGTCAACTGGAGCCGAAGAGCCGGCTAAGAGCACTACGCATTGGTCCGCGCGTGCACCAGTGCATCGGCCAGGCGGCGGGCCTCGCGGTCCGCATCCGCCAGCGCGTCAAACGAGTGCACGGGACCGGATGGCAATTGCGCGAGCGTCTCCTCGATCACCGCGGCGATCTCCAGGAAGCGCAGGCGCCCGCCGAGGAAGGCGTGCACGGCCACCTCGTTGGCGGCGTTCAGCGTGCACGGGGCGGTGCCGCCGGCGCTGCCGGCCTCGCGGGCCAGCCGCAGGCACGAGAACGTCTCGAGATCGACCGGCTCGAACGTCAGCGCTCCGAGCTCGGCCAGGTCCAGCGGGCGGACCGGTACATCGACGCGCTCGGGGTAGTGCAGCCCGTAGGAGATCGGCACCCGCATGTCCGGATAGCCCAGATGCGCTAGGGTGGCGCCGTCACACAGCTGGATGAGGCTGTGGATGATCGACTGCGGATGGACGATCACGTCGATCTGGGAGTACGGGGTGCCGAACAGATGGTGGGCCTCGATCAGCTCGAGGCCCTTGTTCATCAGCGTCGCCGAGTCGATCGTGATCTTGCCGCCCATCGTCCAGGTGGGGTGGGCGAGCGCCTCATCGACGGTCACGTCCTCGAGCTCGGCCGCGGTGCGGCCCCGGAACGGCCCCCCCGAGGCGGTCAGGATCAGCCTGTCGACAGTGCCGGCCTGCTCGGAGGCCAGCAGCTGGTGCAACGCCGAGTGCTCTGAATCGACCGGGATGATGCTCGCGCCGGTCGCGTCGGCGAGCTGGGTGACGAGCTCCCCACCGACGACCAGCGACTCCTTGTTGGCCAGCGCCAGGTCGATCCCCTCACCGAGCGCGGCGACCGTCGGCACCAGGCCGGCGGATCCGACGATCGCGTTGAGCACCAGGTCACAGCCCGCTTGCGTAACCAGGCGCACGAGCCCTTCGGGACCGGACAAGGTTTCGCCGGTCCAGCTCTCGCTGCCGCGTGCGGCCGCTGCAGGCTCTGCCAGCGCGACGCGCCGCACGCCGTGCTCGTGCGCCTGCGCGATCAGAGCCTCCCAGTCGCTGCCGGCGCTCAAGCCCACGACCACGAGCTCGCCGTTGCTGCGTGAGACCACATCGAGCGCCTGGACGCCGATCGAGCCGGTCGAGCCGAGGATCACCAGTCGGCGCGCCACGGGACGATTGTAGGTCGGGTGCTTCAGCTCGCGAGGACCGCGGGCATCAGGGCATCACCGCGAGCCACACGTAGTAGCCCGCGACGATCGTGAAGATGACCGCGTCGAGTCGGTCGAGCGCGCCGCCGTGGGCGCCGAACAGGCTGCCGGAGTCCTTGGCGCCCGCGTCGCGCTTGACGACTGACTCGAACAGGTCGCCGATCGGGGCGAACACGGCGACCGCGATGCCCAGCAAAAGCGCGTCACCCTGAGTCAGCCAGGTCTGATACAGCCCGGCCACGAACACGGCCAGGATCGCGATCAGCATCCCGCAGAAGAGCCCTTCGACGGTCTTGTTGGGCGAGATCGCCGGCGCCAGCGGGCGGCGTCCGAACAGTCGCCCGCCGAGGTACGCGGCCGCGTCGCCGAGGAAGGTCCCGATCATCACGTCGATGATGATCCCGTTGCCGTGCGGGGTCCGGCGCAGCAGCTCGGCGTGGGCGAACGCCAGCCCCAGCCACCAGACGCCGAGCAGCGTCCCCGCGACCGATACCGTCGCCGCTCCGCGCTGGCCGCGGGCGATCACCACCAGAAACGCCACCGGGAGCGTGGCCATGGCGATCTCCAGGACGCCGCGCACGGTCCCGTAGCGGGCCACGATCACCATCGCCGCCAGCGCCGCGAACCCCACCGCCGTGGCCGGCCGCCAGCGAGCGAGCAGCCCCCACAGCTCGTACATGCAGACGCCTCCGATGGCGATCAAAAACAGCGCCCAGGCCAGACCGGCCAGGTCGATGAAGATGATCGCGATGATCGCCGCGGGGATGGCCACGAGCAGCCGGGCCCAGAGGTCAGAGCGCTGGCGCGGCCCTCGATTCCTCGGCGCCGCTGCGCGACCGCCTCGTGATGCCCTCTGGGACGCGCGCCGGGTCCCGCGCGTCTGCTGCTCGCGGCTCGCCGCCCCTCTTGCTGAGCCCGCCGGGCGCCGGCCCCTGCGCGGGGGCGGGCGGCGGCCGGGCCCCGAGCGACCCCCCGACGACATCAGCGGCCTCCGAACCGGCGTCGACGGGCGGCGAACTCCTCGAGGGTCTCCTCGAACGCGGCGCGCGAGAAATCGGGCCACAGCTCGTCGCGGAAGGTCAGCTCGGAGTACGCCGCCTGCCACAGCAGGTAGTTGGAGATCCGCTGCTCGCCGCTGGTACGGATGATCAGGTCGGGGTCGTGCATGTCAGGGGCGTATAGATGGGCGCTGAACTCTGCTTCGGTGCTCCCTGTAAAGGTTCGAGCCGCATCGACGATTTCCGCCCTGCCCCCGTAATTGAATGCGACGAACAGCGTGATCCGGCGGTTGTCGCGCGTCACCTCCTCGGCCCAGGCCATCCGTTCGATCAGCTCGGGCGCCACCGGAGGCGCCCGGCGACCGATGAACCGCATCCGCACCCCTTCGGCGCACAGCTCCGGCGTCTCCTGCTCGATTCGGCGCGCGAACATGTCCATCAGCGCGGCGACCTCGTCCTCATCGCGCGACCAGTTCTCGGTCGAGAACGAGTACACGGTCAGCTCATCGATGCCGAGCTCGGCCGCGTCGCGCAAGCGCGCCTTGACGGTGTCGGCTCCGGCTTCGTGGCCGGCGACCACGGGCAGCCCGCGCTGCTGCGCCCAGCGACCGTTGCCGTCAGTGATGATCGCGACGTAGCGTGGCCTACCGTCGCGCTCCACTAAACCTCCAGGATCTCTTCTTCCTTGAGCTTGAGGGATTCGTCGAGCTCGCTGATCCGTGCGTCGGTCACCTTTTGCAGCTCGACCTCGGCCCGATGCTCGTCATCGGAGCCGGCCTCGCCGGCCTCTTTGAGCTCTCGCAGATCGTGCATCACGTCCCGGCGCACGTTGCGAATCGCCACCCGACCCTCCTCGGCGATGTGGCGCACGACCTTGACCAGCTGGCGCCGGCGCTCCTCGGTGAGCTCGGGGATCCCGAGGCGGATCAGGTTGCCGTCGTTGGAGGGCGTCAGCCCGACGTCGGATTCGAGGATCGAGCGCTCGATCGCCTTGATCGAGCTCTTGTCGTAGGGCTGCACGGTCAAAAGCCGCGGCTCGGGGGCGCTGATCGTCGCCAGTTGCTTGAGCGGCGTGGCCGTGCCGTAGTAATCGACCACGATTCGGTCCAGCAACGCGGGGCTCGCCCGTCCCGTGCGGATCGATCCGAACTCGTGTCGCGTGGACTCCACTGACTTGGCCATCCGTCCGCGCGCGTCGTCGAGCAGTTCGTCGATTAATTCGCTCATGTTCTCACCAGCGTGCCTACTCGTTCGCCTGACACTATCTTGTCGATGTTGCGCTCGTCGGCCATGTTGAACACGACGATCGGCAGGTTGTTGTCCATGCACAGCGCCAACGCGGTCGAGTCCATGACCCGCAACCCGCGCGTCAATGCGTCCTTGTGCGTGATCTCCGGGATGAACTCGGCGTCGTCCTCCAGCGCCGGGTCCGCGGAGTAGACGCCTTCGACGTTGTTCTTGGCCATCAGGATGATCTCGGCGTGCACCTCCGCGGCGCGCAGCGCGGCCGCGCTGTCGGTGGTGAAGAACGGGTTGCCGGTACCCGCGGCGAAGATCACGATCCGGCCCTTCTCCAGGTGGCGTATCGCGCGCCGCCTGATGTAGGGCTCGGCGACCTCGGAGATCGTCAGCGCCGACTGGACCCGTGTCGCCACCCCATCCTTCTCGAGCGCGTCCTGCAGGGCGAGCGCGTTCAGAACCGTGGCCAGCATCCCCATGTAGTCGCCGGTGGCCCGGTCCATTCCCCGGGCGGCCGCCCGCAGGCCCCGGTAGATGTTGCCACCCCCGACGACGATCGCGATCTCGATCCCGCGTTCGTGGACCTCGGCCACCTCGCGGGCGATCGCCTGCACGCGCTCGGGGTCCGTGCCGTACTCGAGGTCCCCCATCAGCGCCTCGCCGGAGAGCTTGAGCAGCACCCGGCGGTAGGCGGGCGGACGGGAGTTGCCGGAGGGGGCGGGCACCGGATTCAGCCCGCCCTCAGTCACCGACCTCGAACCTGGCGAAGCGCCGGATGACCACGTTCTCGTTCGTCTCGGCCGCCAGCGCGGCGCGGAGCTCCTCGATCGTCTTGCCACCGTGCTTGTCCTCGTTGACGTGCTTCTGGCGCACCAGGACCACCTCGTCGAGCCACTTGTCCAGCTTGCCGCTCACGATCCGCTCGCGCACGTTCTCGGGCCTGTCTGCAGCCTGCTCGATAGCGATCCGCTCCTCGCGCTCGCGGTCCTCCGCGGGCACGTCCTCCTCGGTGACCCCGAGCGTCTGGGGCGCGGCGGCGATGTGCAGCGCGAGGTCGCGGGCGAACTCGACGAACTGGTCATTGCGCGCGACAAAGTCGGTCTCGCAGTCGAGCTCGACCAGCACGCCGATCTTGTTGCCGGCATGGATGTACGACTGGACGACCCCCTCGCGCGCCTCCCGGCCGGCGCGCTTGGCGGCTTGCGCCTCCCCTCGCGCGCGCAGCAGCTCGGCGGCCTTGTCCTGGTCTCCGCCGGCCTCGGCGAGCGCGTCGCGGCAGGCGACGAAGCCCGCGCCGGTCCGATCGCGCAGGGCCTTGACATCCTGCGCGCTCACCGCGGTCATGATTGCTCCTCCTGGCTGGACTGGGCCTCGGCTGGAGCGGGCTCCGCGGACGGCTCGGGGGGTGGTTGGGGCGCCGAGCCCGTGGGCAGGGGCTCGGGGCTGGGCTCGGCGGGTGCGGGTTCAACGGGTGCGGGCTCCGCGGGTGCGGGCTCGGCCGGTGCAGCCTCGGCTACGGGCTCCGGTGGCGCGGGTTCGGCTACGGGCTCCGGTGGCGCGGGTTCGGCTACGGGCTCCGGTGGCGCGGGCTCCGCCGGGGCGGGTTCGGCCGCGGCCTCTACCGGCGCGGGCTCAACCGGCGCAGCCTCGGCCGCTTGGCGCGCCTGCTCCTCGGCCTGGGCTGCCTGACGGGCCCGCTCTTCGGCCTCGGCGGCCTGGCGCGCCTGCTCTTCGGCCTCCCGCTGGGCCTGCTCCTCGCGCTCGCGCCGGGCCTGCTCTTCGGCCTCGCGCCGGGCCTGCTCCTCGGCCTCCTGGCGCTCGCGCTCGAGCCGCGCCGCTTCCTCCTCGGCGCGGAAGATGCCGTGGCCGTGGGCGACGACGTCTCCGATCGCCGAGGTGATCGCGGCGCACGAGCGAATCGCGTCGTCGTTGCCGGGGATCACGAAGTCGATTCCCTCGGGATCGCAGTTGGTGTCCACCAGGCCGATGATCGGGATCCGCAGACGCTGGGCCTCGCGGACCGCGATCGCCTCGGTCTTCAGGTCGATCACGAACACCGCGTCGGGGACGCGCTGCATGTTCTTGACTCCGCCGAGGTTGGCGCGCAGCTTCTCGAGGTCGGCCAGGGCCGACATCCGCTCGCGCGTCGGCAGCAGCTGCAGCTGGCCCTCGGTCTCGTAGCGCTCGAGGTCGTGGAGCCGCTTGATCCGCAACGAGATCGTCTGGAAGTTGGTCAGCAGCCCGCCGAGCCAGCGATGGTTGACGTATGGCATGTCCGCCGCGTCGGCGGTGTCCTTGATCGCATCGCGAGCCTGCTTCTTGGTCCCCACGAACAGGACCGTCCCGCCGCGGCGCGACACCTCGGCCGCGAACTCGCGGGCGTTCTCGAGCAGCGCCTCGGTCTGCAATAGATCGATGATGTAGATGCCGTCCCGCTCTCCGTAGATGAAGCGGCGCATCTTGGGATTCCAGCGGCGCGTCTGGTGACCGAAATGAACGCCGGCCTCCAGCAGCTCCTTGATTCCGATTTGAGCCACCGTTTACTGCTCCCTTTGGTTGTGCGGTATGTGCCCGCTCCACCGGCACTCGCGCACCCCGGGCGTTTCCGGGGCAGGGCCGCGAGCCGCGCGAACGGGATCGCCTATAGAAGTAGTGAGTGAGTCTACGAAAGTTCCCGGGTTGGAGCGAAGCCGCGTCATTCCCGCGACGCGCGCGCCAATGCCCGCCGCAGGTCCTCGGGTAGCTCGGAGCGCACGTCCAGCAGGGCCTGCGTGATCGGGTGGGCGAACGCCAGCCGGGCGGCGTGCAGGAACTGCCTCGTAAGGCCATATTCGCCGGCGGTCCCGTATTGGGGATCGCCGCACACCGGATGGCCGATCGCCGCCATGTGCACCCTGATCTGGTGCGTACGCCCAGTCTCGAGCGAGACCCGCAACAGCGCCGACGCCGGCAACAGGCGCTCGAGCTCGAAGTGCGTCCGGGCCTCCCGCGGCTGGTGTGTGTCGATTGACATCAGCAGGCGGTCGCGCCGGTCACGACCGATCGGCGCATCGATCGTCCCCGTCCGGGCCTCGGGATGCCCCGCGACCAGCGTCAGGTACTCGCGCCGCAACCGGTGCTTGGATAATGAATCCCGCAGCGCTCGGTGCACCCTGTCATTCTTGGCCACCACCAGCAGCCCGGACGTGTCACGGTCGAGCCTATGCACGATCCCCGCCCGCCAAGCGTCTTCGCCCCCCACCCCCCGTCCGGCGAGCGCCTGCGCAAGCGTCCCGGTCTGATGACCGCGCGCAGGGTGAACGACCACGCCAGGCGGCTTATCTACGACCAGCAGGTACGGATCCTCAAAGGCGATCGTGAACGGCGCCGGCGACTGGACCGCAACATCCACCGGCTCGGGCTTGGCAACGGTCACCACCTCGCCCTCGCTCACCGGGTGGCGCTTGGGTGCAGCGCGCCCATCGACCAGCACCGCGCCACCGTCGATCAGGCTCTGGGCACGAGAGCGCGATCCCAGCGGGCCCGCGAGAAACACATCCAACCTGGTGCCGGCCGCCTGATCGTCAACGGTCAGCTCGATCGGCGCCCGGCTCACTGCCGCTGCTGCGCCATCGACTCCGGCTCGCGCTGCTTGCGTGGTCCTTCGAGCACCCACAACAGGGCCAGCACCCCGAACGTGATCGCCATGTCGGAGACGTTGAAGGCCGGCCAGAAGGGCAGCTTGATGAAGTCAGTCACAGAGCCGTGCGAGAGGCGATCGATCAGGTTCCCCAACGCCCCACCCACGAGCAGCCCGGTCGGCAGCCACAGCAACGGGCGCTGGGGGCGCAGCACGAAGTAGACCACCAGCGCGCTGAGCGCGGCCAGCGTCAGCACCAGCACCAGCACCCCGCCACCGGAGAAGAAGCCGAACGCCACACCGGAGTTGCGCACATGGACGAGCTTGACGCCCGGCAGGAACTTGTTCACGTCGCCGACCGCGATCGAAGAAACGACCGCATGCTTGGTGATGCGGTCGACCACCACGACGAGCACGACCACCGCCAGCGCCTTGGCAGACGCCACCCACCGCCGCGTCGGCGATCGGTTCGCCTTCGGTGCCATTGTGGTCATCGCCGCTGACGGCCGGGTCAGCCGCGGATCGCGCTGACGATCAGCGATTGCGCGATGTACAGGACGATGATCGCGATCATCGGCGTGAAGTCGAAGCCTCCCACAGTCGGCAGCAGGCGGCGGAACAGCCTCAGGTAGGGCTCTGAGACGTCGCGAAGGAAGTTCAGCAGCGCCTCGCTCCAGCGGGAGTAGGGCAGGCGGACACCGAATGAGAACACCAGGTTCAGGAGGATGTAGGCGAAGATGATCACCAGGTACACGGTGAACAGGGCGCTCACGTAGTCGGCGATGTGGCTGCGCGTCGAGGCGGCGATTAGAACCGTCATCGCGCCACCTCGCAGACGCGGTCGGCCGCCGACTGGAACGCCGCCCTGATCCCCGCTGCCTCGAGCGCCTCCAGGCCTCGGGCGGTGAAACCGCCCGGCGAGGTGACTTCGCGCCGCACCGCCAGCGTGTCGTACTCCCGCGCCCGCAGAAGCGCGGCCGTGCCGCTCATCGTGTCCACCACCAGACTCGAGGCGAGCACCGCGCCAAGGCCGTGGCGGATCGCGGCGTCGACCTGGGCCTCGACCAGCAGCGACTGGTACGCGGGACCGACTGACATCAGCGCGGCCGCCGCCGGGAGCAGCCGTTCGGGGACCGTGAACACCGAGCCCAACCGCCCGAACAGCTCCAGCACGTCGCGCTCCAGCCCCCCATCGACCTCGCCGTCGGGCGAGTAGCAGACGACTCCCTGGCGAACCTCGACCGGCGTGCTGGGCATCACCCTGAACAGTGGCATCTCGCGATAGACGGTGCGCAACGCGGAGATCTGCACCGAGCCCAGCGCGGACACCACGGCCCTCGCCGTGTCGCGAATCTCGCGCGCGACCACCTCGACTTGCGCCGGCTTGTGGCACAGCACGACCAGGTCGGCCTCCCGGGCGACTTCCAGGTTGCTCGCCGCGCGTCCCCCGAGCTCGTGCGCGAGCTCGGCCGCCCGCCCCGACCCCGAGTCCGAGCAGAGCACCGGGTCGCCCCACCCGCGCGCCATCGCGCGAGCCATGTTGCCGGCTCCGATCAGACCTACCTTCACGTCACCAAATCTACCGGGGCGCGAAGAGGTCGCCGGCAGCAGCCGGCCGCTGCGCGTTACGACTGGTTGAAGAAGCCCTTCTCAACCAGCCGCGCCCGCTCCTCGGCGGACACCTCGACGTTGTGCGGCGTGAGCAGAAAGACCTTGTCGGCGACGCGCTGCATGCCGCCGTCGAGCGCGTAGGTGAGGCCGCTGGAGAAGTCGATCAGGCGCTTTGACAGGTCGGTGTCGGTGCTCTGGAGGTTGAGGATCACCGGAATCGAGTCCTTGAACTTGTCGGCCACGTCCTGGACGTCGTTGAAGCTCCTGGGAGCCACGAAATGCACCCGGACGTCTCCGCTACGGCCGTTTCCGGGCCGCGAGGCACCGACTGGTCGCAGCGACGTCGTACGCCGCTCGGTCCCCGCGTCGTCGGCGAAGATGTCGTCGATATCGTCGCGCCGGCGACGTGAGCTGCTCAGCTTGCGGACGTTGGGACGCTCGCGGTAGCTCTCCTGAAGGTCTGCCTCGGGCTCGTGGTAGGGCTCGGGCTCTTCGTCGTCATAGGCCTCGTCCTCGGCCAGACCGAAGTAGACGAGCGTTCTGTGCCAGGTGTCTCTGAAGGCCATTGCGTCTCAGGGTTCGCGCAACCGCGGTGTTTCCCTGCTCGTGATTATGCCGCGCCGGCGTACAGGGTTGTACCCAGACGCACGATTGTCGCGCCTTCCTGGACAGCGACGAGATAGTCCTGGGTGGTCCCCATCGACAGATGCCGCAGTCCGTGGTCGGCGGCGAGCTCACCGAGGGCCGCGAAATACCGCCGGCTGTCCTCGGCTCTGGAGGTCAGCGGAGGCATCGTCATCAGCCCGACCACGCGCACCGGGCAGCGCTCCAGGAAGTCCGGCAGCTGCGCCGGAGCGATACCGCTCTTGCCCTCGTCGCCGGCCACGTTGACCTCCACCAGCACCTCGGTGTCGGGAGTGCCGTGGCGCGCAAGCTGGGCCAGGGCCGAGTCGCTGGCGACCGAGTGGATGTAGCGCACCCGCGGCAGCACATCGCGCACCTTGCGACTCTGGAGATGGCCGATGAAGTCCCACGTCAGGCCTTCGGGCGAGGCGTCAGTCTTCACCACCAGCTCCTGAGCACGGTTCTCGCCGACGAGGGTCACGCCGGCTTGGGCGAGCGCTTCGAGCTCGTCCACGGGAACGTACTTCACGGCCGCGAGGATCTCGACGTCTGCGGGATCGCGGCCGGTGCCGGCGATCTCCTCACGCACCCGCTCGAGGTTGGAGCGCACGGCGTCGGCGCTCAGCCCGCGAAACAGTTCAACCACGCGACTCTTCGCTCAGCCATGCGATTCCGGCCTGACGCCCCGTTACGCCCCGGTCTCGGCGGTGGGAGAACAGCAGAGAGCGATCTGAGCAGATCGTGCAGATCGCGATGTCATGCACATCCTGCACGCCGGCGCGTTCGAGCTCGTGGCGCGCGATCGCCGCCAGATCGAGATTTCTTCCACTGTGCACCGCTTTGCGGATAGCCGGCAAACGCCTCGTGGACCTCGTCTCCGACCTCATAGCAACACGCTCGGGCTCCCGGCCCGATCGCCGCACTCAGACGCCCGTTCGCACCGGCGCCGCGCAGGGCCTGCACGCCCGCCCCAATCACCCCCTCGTGCAATCCCCGCCACCCTCCGTGCAACATCGCGACCGCGCCGGTGCCGGCGATCGCGATCGGCAGGCAGTCAGCGGTCAGCACGGACGGCGCCAGGCCGGGCCGCACCGTGTATTGCCCGTCGGCCTCCGGGAGCTCGATCGGCTCGGTCCCCCACCTCAGCCCGGGACTGTCCCCGGTCAGCTCGCGGACCGTGCGACCGTGGACCTGGCGCACGAAGCCCAGGCGCACGCCGAGCTCCGACGCGAGCGCGTCCCGATTGCGGCACACCGCTTCGGGCTCGTCGGCGGTCAACCGGCCGAGGTTGAGGCTCGCGCAGGGGCCGCGCGAGAACCCGCCCCGTCGGGTCGTGAACACGGCCCGCGCGCCCGGCAGCTCGATCGCAAACTGCTGACCGCGAGCGTAGAACGGCTCGCTCAAAGTCATCGGCGCCGGGCTTGTGGCTGACATCGGCGTCACACTAGCGGCCGGCGCCCGCGACCTTGAGCGCCTCGGCGAGCTCGGCGTCGCGCCCCTGCACGTTCCCGTCGAGCTTTGCGGCCAGCGCTGCGCGCAGCCCTTGGCCGATCGCCGGGCCGCTCGGCACGCCGGCCGCGACCAGATCGCGCCCGCCGATCTCCAGCCGCACCCCGCGAAGTTGCGACAGCCACCGGTGGGCCGCCTCGCGCGCACCGTAGCCGCCGGCCAGCGCGACCGTCTCGATCCCGGAGCTCCCGATCGCCGCTGCGATCTCGGACGGGCGCGTGGCCTTCAGCAGCGCCGCGGCCAGCGGTCGCGCGCGCGCCGCCGCGGCGGCGATCGCGTCGCGCTGTCCCGCTTCGAACGCCCAATGCTCGAGCAGCTTCGCACGCTCCGGGGCGCCGAGCTCGACGCTCGCCGCGGCGATCGCCAGCGTGACCCGGTCTCCCTCGGCGGGCAGCAGCTCGAACGCACAGCGGGCGGGCGCTGGATCACGAAGTCCAAAGCGCGGCGCGAGCGCCGCGTCGATTCCCAGGCGATGAAGCGTGCCCAGCGCCGCCACCGGGTCCGCCTCGGAGGCCAGGCGTCGCAGCTCGGCGCCGATCCGCGTGCCGCTGACGGTGGCCAGCGACCCGTCCTGCAACGCCGCCTGCGCGAGCGCCAGCGTGTGCGCCTCGATCGTGAAGCCCAGGCGGTTTGCGTACAGGGCCAGGCGCAGCAGTCTGGTGGGATCATCCTGGAAGCTGCGGTTGTGCAGCACACGCAGCGTGCCGCTGCGCACGTCGCTGAGCGCGGAGCCCGGTGCGACGAGCAAACCCCGCTGGGGCCCGAAGGCCGCGAGCGCGAGCGCATTGACGGTGAAGTCGCGCCGCTCGAGGTCGTCGTCGAGGCTTGCCGCGGTCACGGTGGGGAGCGCTCCCGGTCTCGCGTAGGTCTCTCGTCGCGTCCGGGCAACGTCGTAGCGAAATCCGTCGAGCTCGAAGGTGGCGGTGCCGAAGCGATCGTGGAGGGTGCTCACGGCGCCGAGCTGTGCCAGGAACGGCTCGAGCTCTGATTCGATCAACAGGTCGAGCTCGCGCGGCTGCACGCCGAGCATCAGGTCGCGGACGGCGCCACCGACCAGATACACATCGATCGGGGAGCTCGCCAGCCGATCGTGCAGCGGCGCGGCGGCGGGCAGGCGTCTGAATCGCTCCATCAGAACTTCGGGATCCTCGTTCACCGCTCAATAACCTGCCAGGTGCGGCAATCGAATGGCCTCGATCATGTACACCGTCGGTCACTCGACGCGCTCGTTGGAAGAGCTCGTCGGCGTGTTGAAGACCGCCGGGGTGCAGACCCTCGTCGACGTGCGCAGCTTTCCCGGCTCCCGGCGCCATCCGCAGTTCGCCCGCAGCTCACTGGCACATTCGCTGCCCGAGCACGGGATCGAGTATCGCCATGAGCGGGCGCTGGGCGGATTCCGGCGCCCGGTCGCGGACTCGCCCAACGGGGGCTGGAAACAAGCTGCGTTCAGGGGCTACGCCGATCACATGAACAGCCCCGAGTACGTGGCCGCCCTCGAGCGCCTCCAGGGGCTGGGACATGTCCGGCCTACCTGCGTGATGTGCGCGGAGGCGCAATGGTGGCGCTGTCACCGGCGGCTGATCGCCGACTCTCTGGTGATCCGCGGCTGGCGGGTGCGCCACCTGGGGCTGTCGACCCCGCAGGACCATGAGCTGACGTCGTTCGCCGTCGTCGGGCCTGGTCACACGCTCACATATCCGCCACTGCAGCCAGAGCTCGAGCTCTGAGGCGACCGGCGCCCATCATGGGCCGGCATCGCTGCGGGCCCGGATCCAGTCGGCGATCTGCGGCCGCGCAACCTTGGCCGCCTGACGGCCTGCGATCATGCCGATGTGGCCCGACTCCAGGCACAGCTCGTTCACATCGTCTGAACCTACGAGCTTGACCAGTGGCCTGGCCGCGCCCGCGGGAACGATCTGGTCTTGTTCGCAGAACACGTTCAGATACGGGCACCCGATGTCCGCGAGACGCACCTCCCCGCTCCCGAACGGAACCACTCCCTCCGCGAGCGCGTTGTCCCGAATCAGCGTCTTTACGGTCTGCCGAAAAGCCGCCCCCGGGAACGCGACCTGGTCGCGGGCCCACTGGTTGATCGCCATAAAGCCCATCAGCCAGTCGTCGTTCTAGAGGTTCTGCCAGACATTGACCTGCTGCACGACCGGGTCAGTCGGTTTGAGCGATTGAAAGCCCTGATCCATGGCGTTGGCCGGCACCAGACCGGTCTGGTCGATCACATCGTCGGCATCGAGGCGCCCCTCGACGAACATCTGGCTCATGAACCCCATGCTGGTGAAGTCACAGGGTGTCGTCAGCGTGATCAGGTTGCGAATCGGCTGCTCGGGATGGCTTGCCGCGAGCAGCAGGACGAGTATCCCGCCGAAGCAGTACCCACCCAGGGTCACGGCGTCGGCGCCCGAGCTTGCACGTGTCGCTTCAAGTGCCGCGGGGAGGTAGCCATCGACGTACGTCTCGAGCGTGTTCTCGGCATCGGCCGGAGCGGGAGGCTCCCAATCGAGCAGGAACACGTCGAAGCCCTCGCCGCCGAGGAACGCGATCATGCTGTTGTTCGGCAACAGATCGAGGATGTAGCTGCGACTGACGAGGCTGTGGACGATCAGCAGCGGAGGCGTGTAGCGCTTGTCGCTGCGATAACGCCACAATCGCGCGGTGTCTCGCCGCCATACCAGGTCTCGTGGGGTCGGTGCGATCGGCGCTCGAGTGAGGCCGGCGTAGTAGCTGATCCCGTTGCGAGCCCGGAGCAGCTGGCGTTCGAGCAGTGATGGCGCCATCAGCGGCGGTTGCCGGCGGTGTCCCTGTGCTGCGCGCTGTGGCCCGGCTGCACGGTCGCCGACTGGGACGCCCGGCCCCTGTCGAGCTCGCCGCGCAGGTCGCGAACCTGACGCTCCAGGCTCGCGATCTGGTTTGAGAGCCGATCGATGTCACTGCGCGTCGGCACCTGCCACGCCTCAAACCAGGTCTCGAGCGCCCGCCGCAGCTCCGCATTGAACCGTCGCTGCAGTTTCCATGTGGTGGCGAGTCCGTCCATGAACATACTGCTGTTGACCCACGCTTCCGACGCCCGGGTGACGGGACGCTCGATGGCGTCGAACAACACGCGCCAGGGTGGGGTCGAGCTGCCGTGCTCGTGCCGCGAAGACGACCCGCCGCTATCAGATGACTGTGCCATCTCTGCTCGTCAGTACCCGTTTGGGGTAGGCCTTCACTCATGCCGGGCGCTCTCACCCCCGGCGTGCACGGCGCTGCGCTGCAACTTGAGCGCAGCGGAAGTCCGACCTCTGACAGCCGGCGTTCGCCTTCCGCCCATCTGTTCGAAAGGGCGCTCCTGGGGTAGGTGAACAGTACGTCCGTCGAGCCACATTCCGGCGAGGCTGCCTGCGCAGCCCAGGGAGGAAGGAATCATGGAACCGACGCCGTCGCGACTTGAACTGAGTCCACTCAACTTCTTGGATCGCAACGCACGGGCGCTGCGAGACCGCCCCGCCGTGGTGCATGGTGAGCGCCGGTACACCTACGCCGAGCTGGCCGTGCGGTGCAATCGCTTGGCGTCCGCGCTCCGCACCCGAGGCCTGAAGCGACATGACCGCGTGGCGATCCTGGCACCCAACTCCCCGGCGCTGCTCGAGAGCCACTACGGAGTTCCGCTGGCCGGCGGCGTCCTGGTGGCCATGAACAGCCGGCTCGGCGGAAAGGAGATCGAATACATCCTCAAAGACTCTGGTTGCAAGACGCTGCTCGTGGACGCCGAGCTCACCAAGTCGGTGGAGTCGATCGCCCTGAATGGTGTCGAGACGGTGGTCATCCAGGACACCGGCGACCGAGACGATCCCTACGAGCAGTTTCTGGATACCGGGTCAGACGAGCCGCCCGAGAGCTGGCTGCAGGACGAGAACGAGCCGATCTCGATCAACTACACCTCGGGCACGACCGGCCGTCCCAAGGGCGCCATCTACACCCATCGCGGCGCCTATCTCCGCGCGCTGGGCGTGGCGCTGGAGGTCAGGCTCGGCTACGACTCGGTTCACCTCTGGACGTTGCCGATGTTCCATTGCAACGGCTGGTGTCTGACCTGGGCGGTGACGGCCTCCGGCGGCCAGCACGTCTGCCTGCGCAAGGTCGACCCTGGCGCGATCTGGGAGCTGTTCGAAGCCGAGCGTGTCACGCATTACAGCGGCGCCCCGACGATTCACATGAGCATCGTCAACCACGACAGCGCGCACCCGCTCGAGCAGGCGGTGACGGTCCCCACCGGCGGCTCGCCTCCCCCGCCGGCGCTGCTCAAGCGCATGCGCGATCTCAACCTGCATCCGATTCATCTCTACGGTCTGACCGAGACCTACGGCCCGGTGATGGGCTGTAGCTGGCAGCCGCAGTGGGACGAGCTCGACCTCGAACGTCAGGCAAGCCTGCTCTCACGCCAGGGCCACACCTACAACGGCGCTGACCTCGTGCGGGTGGTCGACGACGACCTCGAAGATGTGCCTCGCGATGGAGAGACCGTGGGCGAGGTGGTGATCCGCGGCAACAGCGTGATGACCGGGTATCACGGTCAGGATGACAAGACCAGCGAGGCGTTCCGAGGCGGCTGGTTTCACTCGGGCGATCTGGCGGTATGGCATGCCGACGGCTACGTCGAGCTGCGCGACCGCTCCAAGGACATCATCATCTCCGGCGGGGAGAACATCTCCAGCATCGAGATCGAGCAGGTCTTGTCCGAGCATCCCTCGGTGCTGGAGGCGGCCGTGGTGGCGATGCCCGACGAGAAATGGGGCGAGCGCCCCAAGGCATTTGTGGAGCTGAAGAACGGCCAGGACACCAGCGAGCAGGACCTGGTGTCTTTCTGCCGCGATCACATGGCCAAGTTCAAGTGCCCCGCCGCGATCCAGTTTGGCGAGTTGCCGCGGACATCGACCGGCAAGGTGCAGAAGTTCGTCCTGCGTGAGCGTGAGTGGGAAGGGCACGAGCGCGCCATCGGGTGACTACGCGCTGTCGGCCGAGAGCTTCCCCACCCGAGCCCGATCGACCGGATTCGGGGCTGGTCGACGGGGTCGGGCACATGGGCGGCGCGATCGGAGTGCTGCTGATCGCCCCCCAGATCCCCCACATGAGCGTGCTGGCCGCGTTCCTGGTGATCGCCGGCGACCGCAACATCACGTCCTTTCTCACCGCCTCGGTGTGAGTCCCAGCTCGGCGCGCCTACGCCGGAGACGCTCCGGCTGCCATTACCATGAGCGCCATGCCGAGTCCCGTTTCGCGGCGACTGCTGCGGCGCGGACTCATTGCGCTCGCGGTCATTGTGGCGGTGGCGGGCGCCGTAACGGCGTTTGTCCTGACCCACGCCCCGGGCAACGTCTCCAACCCCGGCGTCGCGTTCACCCAGCCCACCACGGCGATGGCTCCTGCGCCGCCGCCGCGTAAGCACCATCGCCGCAACAACTTCCAATGGCCCTGGTACGGCTACAACGCGGGGCGCACTCGGCTGTTCGCCAGCACGCCGAAGATGCACCCCCCGTTCCATATCGGCTGGGCCATCAACGACGGCACTTTGCTGGAGTTCCCGCCGGTGATCTACCACGAGACGTTGTTCCTGCTCGGGGACAACGCCGTTGCCAAGGCCATCAACGCCCGCAACGGCCGCACGATCTGGCAGCGCAAGCTCGGAACGCTGGCCGCCGCCTCGCCGGCGATCACCGGAAAGCCGCGCCTGGTTCTCATGCCCGTGCTCTCGACGCACCGGACCTCTCCGGGCGCCGGGCGATTCGTCGCGCTGTCGATGAAGACGGGCCGGATGGTCTGGCAGCACCAGCTCCCCGCCGGCAGCGAGTCCTCACCGATCGTGCAGGGCAAGGACGTCTACTTCGGCGACCAGGGCGGCACGCTGTGGTCGATGAGCGCCAAGACCGGGCACGTCAACTGGACCTATCACGCCAGCGGCGCGATCAAAGGTGGGCCGGCGCTCGTCAACGGCACGCTGTACTTCGGCGACTACGCGGGCCGGGCCTATGCGGTCAATGCGGCCACCGGGCATCGAGTGTGGGTCGCCAGCACCAACGGCGCCCACTTCGGCTTTGGGTCCGGGCAGTTCTACGCCACGCCCGCGGTCGCCTTCGGCCGCGTGTACATGGGCAACACGGACGGCCGCGTGTACTCGTTCGGCGCTCGATCGGGAGCGCTCGCCTGGGCCACCAGCACCGGTGCGTACGTCTACGCATCGGCGGCCGTTGCCGACCCGCCTGACCTTGGTCCGACCGTCTATGTCGGTTCATATGACGGCAATCTGTACGCCTTCAACGCCCGATCGGGGGCGATCCGCTGGCGCCATGCCGCCGGCGGCAAGATCTCGGGCTCCTCGACCGTGATCGGCAACGTGGTCTACTACTCCAACCTGGCCGCCAAGTCGACGGCGGGGCTGAACGCGGTCACCGGCCAGCAGGTCTTCTCGTTCCCCGACGGCGCGTTCACGCCCGTGATCGCCGACTACCACGCGGTCTACCTGTGCGGCTACAGCAAGCTCTACCAGATGCTCCCCGGGCGCAGACAGGTTGTCGCGGCCCGGCTCCGCCATCGCCGCCACCACGAAAAGCAGGCCGCGGCCCGCAAGCACCGGCACCAGGCGGCCGCGCGCAAGCACCGGCACAAAGCGGCCGCGCGCAAGCACCGCCGCCACCAACGGCAGCGGGCTGCAGCGCGTCAGCATCGGCGCAACGCGGCGGCGCGTAAGCACCGGCGCCACCAACGGCAGCGGGCCAGGCACACATCTTGATCCGCGCCAAAGCCGCCCAGGTGCGGGCGCAATCCAGCGCCCACGGAACCATCATTCCGGGCAGGTTGCTATCATACCGTGTCTATGCGTTGTCGTAGTGGAAGTCACTGTCAGCGTCCGGCCGAGAAGGGTCGTCGGTTCTGCGCAGAGCACGCGGCGGAGCTTGATCGCATGCGCGAGGAGCTCAAAGACGCCGCCGCCGCCCGCATCGGCCGGGGTCGTCCCAAGCGGTCGTCCACATGCTGCCGTCCCGGCTGCTACGAGCCTCGGGTCCCGCCCGCCGCGTACTGCGACACGTGCGCCGCGGCCGGTTACGTCGAAGAGGCCGCCTAGCGCGGCCGGCTCGCAGTCGAGTCTCAAACAAAAACTGCACTTGGGCCCCGGCGGCCGCGGATCAGCGGCGCTGCAGCCGCGTGCCGAAGCTGTCTGACGCGGGACCCGGGTTGAGCGCCCCCAGCACCGCGAGCTCACGCGTCCAGCCGGACCGGCACCCCGTCTCCAGCCAGATGGCGCTTGACGTCGGCAACCGTGTACTGGCCGTAGTGCAGAATCGAGGCGCACAGCACAGCATCTGCGCCGGCCCTCAGCGCCGCCGTAAGGTGGGCCAGCTCGCCCGCACCGCCTGAGGCGATCACTGGCACGGGCACGGCCTCGGCGACCGCCTTTGTAAGCGCCAAGTCATACCCCAAGCTGGTGCCGTCCCGGTCCATGCTCGTCAGCAGGATCTCCCCCGCCCCACGCTGCACCCCTTCTCGCGCCCACTGCACCGCGTCGCGGCCCGTGGCGGTCCGGCCGCCGGCTACGTAGGCCTCCCAGCGGCCCGGTGCCCGCTGCTTGGCGTCGATCGCCAGGACCACGCATTGCGCGCCGAACGTCGCCGCCAGTTCTGAGATCAGCTCCGGGCGGGCCAGCGCCGCCGAGTTGACCGAAATCTTGTCGGCGCCGGCGTCGAGCACCGCCTGGGCCTCGGCGACCGAGCGGATGCCGCCACCGATCGTAAACGGAATGAAGACCTCGTCGGCCGCACGGCGAGCGAGCTCGACGACCGTGTCACGTTTGTCCGACGTCGCGGTGATGTCGAGGAAGACCAGCTCGTCGGCCCCGGCGGCGTCGTAGCGTGCGGCCAGCTCGACGGGGTCTCCGGCGTCGCGGATGTCGACGAACTCGACCCCCTTAACCACCCGCCCGCGGTCCACATCGAGGCAAGGGATCACTCGTTTGTAGTGCATCAGCTCTGGTCGAGGACTGCCTGGGCGGCCCCGACATCGAAGCGCTTCTCGTACAGCGCCTTACCGACGATCACCCCGGTTAGGTTGACCTGGCGCAGCCCCGCAAGCGCACGGAGGTCGTCGACCGACGACACACCGCCCGAATATACGAACGTCCCGTGCACCACGGCCGCGATCCGCGCCACCTCGTCCAGGTCCGGACCGCTCATCATCCCGTCGCGGTCAATGCTCGAGTAGACGAACTTGACCACCCCCCGGCGGCCGAGGCTGTCGATCACCGACTCCACCGGGATCTGGGTCTGCTCGGTCCATCCCGACGCCGCCAGCAGACCGCCGCGGGCATCGACTGAGACGACCACGTGCTCGCGGTGCTCGGCGATCGTCTCGTCGAGAAAGTCGACGTCATGGAGCGCCGCGGTTCCGAGCACCACCCGCGCCGCGCCCGCTTCGAGCACCGCGCGGACCGAGTCACTCGTCCGCAGGCCACCGCCCACCTGGACCGGCACGCCCACAGCGCCAGCGATCCTCCGCACCTGCTCGAGGTTGACCGGCCGGCCGTCGCGGGCTCCGTCGAGATCGACCACGTGGAGCGCGCGGGCGCCCTCGTCCACCCACCGCCGGGCCGCATCGAGCGGGTCGGCGTCGTACACCGTCCGCTGCTCGAAGTCGCCGCGGGCCAGCCGCACGGCTTTGCCCTCGAGGATGTCGATCGCCGGCAGCAGGATCATGCCCGCAAGGACGTGGCCCGAGCCACAGGGGCAGCATGGCCACGACACAGCTCGACGAAGTTCCCCAGCATCCGCAGCCCGTTTACCGACGACTTCTCAGGGTGAAACTGGACCCCCAGCACCGCATCGTGCTCGATGATCGTCGCAAACCTCTCTCCGTAGGTGGTGGTGGCGACCAGGTCGGCGTCGTCGGTGGGCCGGCCCGCCAGCGAGTGGACGTGGTAAAAGGCGCAGCCGGCGGGCGGCAAGCCCTCCGTGAGCGCGGAGGCCCGCTCGAAGTGCACCTCGTTCCAGCCGATGTGCGGGACCGGCAACCGGCCGCTGCGCAGTGGGGTCACCGAGCCCGCGATCAACCCCAATCCTTCGCTTGGTTCGAGCTCGTCTGAGCGCTCGAACAGGAGCTGCATCCCGAGGCAGATGCCCAGCAGCGGTTTGCCCTGCGCCGCGACGGTGCGCAGCAGCGTGTCCAGCCCGAGCGACCGCAGGTTGCGCATCGCCAGCGGAAACGCTCCGACGCCGGGCAGGACGACTCCATCGGCGGCGTCCAGTTTGATGTGGTCGTGGGTGATCTGCGCGCGCGCCCCCGCGTGTTCGAGCGCCTTCTCCACCGACCGCCGGTTCCCCATCCCGTAGTCGACGACGACGATTCGCGGAGCGGCGGCGTTCACGTGAGCGTTCCCTTCGTGCTCGGCACCCCTTGCTCTGTGGTGTCGAGCGAGACAGCGGCCCGTAGCGCCCGGGCCACCGCTTTGAACGCCGCCTCGATCACATGATGGGCATTGGTCCCGGCCTCGACCGTCACGTGAAGCGTGAGCCTGGCGTTGTTAGCCAGCGCCCTGAAGAACTCTTCGGTCAGTTCGTGGTCGAAGTTTCCGATCGCGCCCGGCGCCAGCTGAGCCTCGAACGCGCACAGCCCCCGCCCGGAGATGTCAATCGCGCACGAGGCCCGTGACTCGTCCATGGGCACGGTGGCGTGGCCATAGCGGCTGATCCCGGCGCGGTCCCCGAGCGCGCCATCGAGCGCCTGACCGATGCAGATGCCCACATCCTCGACGGTGTGATGGGCCCCGGTCTCAAGATCACCACGAGCGCTCACGGTCAGGTTCATCCGTCCGTGACGGGCCAGCAGGTCGAGCATGTGGTCGAAGAAGCCCACGCCCGTCGACCGTTCCCCGCCGCCGTGGCCGTCGAGCTCGAGCTCGATGTGAACCTCGGTCTCGCGGGTTTTGCGGTCGATCGCTGCGCCACGGCTCATCGCGAGCCATTGTCGCGAATGCGCGCCTCCATCGAGAGTGCGTGCAGCTCAAACCCCTCGGCCCGGGCGATCGGCGCCGCCTCGCGCGCCAGCGCCGCGGCACCGTCTCCGATCCGGACCTCCGCAACTCGCCGCCGGAAGTGCGCCGGCGACAACGACGACGCAAACCGGGCGGCCCCGTTGGTCGGCAGCACGTGGTTGGAACCGGCGATGTAGTCCGAGAACGCGGTCCCACTGTCGGCGCCCACCAGGATGCACCCAGCCGTCGTGACCCGTCCTGCGAGCTGCTCGGCGTCGGCGCCGGCAAGCTGCAGGTGCTCGGGAGCGAATTGTTGTGAAATGGCCAGCGCCTGCTCGAGCTCGCTCACCTCGACCAGGCGCACCACCGCCTCCGTGTCGGCTCCGTCACCGATCCGGCTGGCGAGCTCGTCGACCAGCGCGGCAGAGGTCGAGATGCCCACCACCAGTGACCCCGTCCCGTGCTCGGCCTGGGCCAGCAGGTCCAGAGCGAGCGCATCGGCATCGCAGCCGCCGTCGGCGATCAGCATCAGATCGCTGGGGCCGGCGAACCCGTCGATGCCCACCTGCCCGAATACCTGCCGCTTGGCCTCCTGAACGTACAGATTGCCCGGACCGACGATCACGTCGACGGCGCTCACCGTCTCGGTCCCGTAGGCCAGCGCGGCGATTGCCTGCGCCCCGCCCATCCGGTAGACGGCCGTCGCTCCCGCCAGCCGGCAGGCCCCCAGAACAACGGCATCGACCTCGCCATTTGCCCCCGGCGGCGCGCACACGGCGATTTCCTGCACACCGGCAATGCGGGCGCAGACCACGCCCATCACCACCGTGCTCGGGTACGGAGCACGGCCGCCCGGCACGTAGACCGCCCCGCGACGGACGGGCACCTCGCGCAGCAGCACCTCGTGCCCCTCGAAGCTGACGGTCCGATCCTCGCACAGCCCCGCCTCGGCGACTCGCATCACGTTGCTGATCGCGTGGTCCAGGCCGGCCCCGACGTCGCCGTGGAGGCGCTTGGCCGCGGTTTCGAGCTCGGCATCGGGCACTCGAAGCGCCGATGGAGTCGAGCCGCCGGTATCGAACTGGCGCGTGTAATAGCGCAGCGCGTCATCGCCGTTGGCGCGTACCCGGGCGATGATCTCGGCGACCTTTTCTGCGACCGATTCGGGCGCGGGCACCAGAGCGCGCAGATCGCGCGCAAACGCGGCCGCGTCGCCCGAGAACGTCAGGCGCTCAAACTGCACTGACACGCTCCAGCAGCCCGTCGATCGTTGCTGCCCGCACCCTGTGAGCGACCGGATTGGCGATCAGACGCGCGCTGCAGACAGCGATTTCCTCGCGCACCACCAGGTGGTTCTCGCGTAGCGTGGTTCCGGTCGCGGTCAGGTCGACGATCGCCTCGGCGAGGCCCGTGAGCGGCGCCAGCTCCACCGAGCCCTTGACCTCGACGATCTCGGCCTGGCGTCCGGTCTCCAGGAAATGGCGGGCGGCGATCCGCGGGTACTTGGTGGCGATCCGCACCACGCCCAGACGCCTCAGCGCCTCCTCGGCGCGATCCTCGCCCTCGAGCCCGGCGAGCACCATCCGGCAGCGACCGTACCCGAGGTCCATCAGCTCATAGACCTCGCGCTCGGTCTGCTCCATCAGCACGTCCTTGCCGGTTATTCCCAGGTCCGCGGCGCCCGCCTCGACGTACGTGGGCACGTCGGACGATCGCATGGTCACGATCCCGGACCGCTCGAACAGCAGCTTGCGGTCGTTGTCGCGAACCTCGCTGGTGTCGATTCCGAGCCGGTCGAGGAGGTCGAGCGTTTGCGCGAACATCGCCCCGCGCGGAACCGCGATGCGCAGCTCGCTCACCGGCTGCCCCCGCGGGTGCGTCCGCGCTCCTCGCCGGTCAGCGCGATGTGCAGCCGCTCGACGTTGAGCGCGAAACCCACCGCCGGCATCGAGCGCCCGAAGCTGCCCAGCAGCTCGTCGTAGCGCCCGCCGCCGCCGAGCGGGACCCCGTACGCGGGGTCGTAGACGCCGAACACCGCGCCGGTGTAGTAGCCGATGCTGCGCACCAGGCCGAGGTCGAAGATGATCCGTGCGGCGACCTCGGGGGCCAGGAGTGCGTGCAGCTCGCGCATTCCGGCCAGCGCGTCGTGCAGGACGTGGTCGAGGTGCTCCAGGACCTCGGCGCCGCCCCTGATCCTGGGCACTGAAAGCAGCAGCCCCGCCTCGCCGTCAGTCAACCCGAGCTCCCGCACCTCGCGCTCGACGCCCACGAAGTCGCCGCGCGCGAGCTCGGACAGGATCACATTGCTCCGTGGGGCGTCGACGCCGAATGCCTCGAGCAGCGATGGGTAAAGGGATGCGTCGCCGAGGCCTACGCGATACGTCTCGAGGCCCGCGGCGTCGAGCGCGGCACACAGCACGCCGAGCACCTCGGCAGTCCCCTCGGGGCCCGGCGAGCCCACCAGCTCCACGCCGGCCTGAAGGAACTCGCGCGACTGGCCGCGCCGGGGACGCACGCCCCGGTAGACGTGCGCGAAGTAGCAGAAGCGAAGCGGCGGTTTGGCGTGCGCGTAGCGGGTCGCCACCAGGCGGGCGATCGGAATCGTCATGTCCGCTCGCAGGACCAACACGTTGCCCTGCTCGTCGAACACCCGGTAGGCGGGCCTGCTGTCGGCCATGTCGGTGCGGGCGAACGTGCCCTCGTACTCGAGCGCCGGTGTGTCCACCTCGCCATAGCCCGCGCGCTCGAACACCGCGCGCACCCTGTCAGTCATCGCCCGCAGCTCGCGCATCTCGTCGGGGAGCACGTCGCGCGTGCCGCTGGGAATGCGATCGATCATCGCGGGCATGCTGCCAGCTATGGAGCGGGCCCGTAGGCGCGGCGGGGTTGTGCTGTACGGCGGCGGAGGGCTACGCGGTGACCGGAACGTCGTCCAGCCGCGTGATCCGCGCCCCGAGCTCCCGCAGGCGCTCGTCGATGCGCTCATAGCCCCGGTCGATCTGGCGCACGTTTCCGATCTCGGTGATGCCGTCGGCGCACAGGGCGGCGATCAGCATCGCCATCCCCGCGCGGATGTCCGGTGACTCGACCCGCCCACCCCGGAGCTGGCGTGGGCCCGCGACGATCGCACGGTGTGGGTCGCAGATGGTGATCTCGGCGCCCATCATCACCAACTTGTCGGTGAAGAACAGGCGGTTCTCGAACATCTTCTCGTGGATCAGCACCGAGCCCTCCGCCTGCGTGGCCAACGCCAGCGCGATGCTGGTCAGGTCGGCCGGGAAGGCGGGCCAGGGACCATCCTCGACCTTGGGCTTGTGATCTCCGGTGTCGTTGCGGATCCTCAGCTGCTGATTTGCGGGGACGATCACATCCGCGCCGTGGACCTCGCTGCGCAGCCCGAGCCGCTCGAACACCATGCGGATCATGCGCAGGTCGTCGGGGCGGGTGTCCTTGACCACGAGCTCGCCGCCGGTGACGCCCGCCAGCGCCATGAACGAGCCGATCTCGATGTGATCGGGCGCGATCTCGTGCGTGCAGCCGCGCAGGCTCGGCTGACCGTGGACGGTCATCACGTTGGAGCCGACACCGTCGATCGCCGCCCCCATCGAGATCAGCATCCGGGCGAGGTCCTGGACGTGCGGCTCGGAGGCTGCGTTGCGGATCACGGTCGGTCCGCGCGTCAGCGCCGCCGCCATCAGCGCGTTCTCAGTGGCCATCACCGACGGCTCGTCCATCAGGAAGTCGCACGGCGTCAGACCCAGTGACGGGGCGGTCAGCACGATGTCGTCGCGCCGGCTCTCGACCAGCGCTCCCAGCGCTCGAAAGGCGTCCAGGTGTGGGTCCAGCCGCCGGCGACCGATCACGTCGCCACCCGGCGGCGGCATCCTGGCGGTCCCGAAACGCGCCAGCAGCGGACCGGCGAGCAGGAATGACGCGCGGATGACCTCGGACAACTCGGCATCCACCTCGGTGTTCTCAACCGCCGAGGTGTCGACGAGCACCTCGCTCGCGCCCAGCCACTGCACGTCGGCACCGAGCATCCGCAGCAGCAGGACCATCGCCTCGACATCGGCGATCCGCGGCACGTTGCGCAGGATCACCTCGTCGTCGGTGAGCAGGCAGGCGGCGAGAATCGGAAGCGCGCCGTTCTTGTTGCCGGCGGGCACGATCGTGCCCGACAGCGGAACTCCGCCTTCGATTACGAACTTCTCCAGTGGTATCGACCTCGAGTGGGGGCTTCGGGGCTCGGTTGCTCGCTTTCGCGAGTCAGTCAGCCTAGCTGGTGTCTGGTTTTGAGGAGACTCGGCAGCCTGTGAGCGCTGAGCTAGGGTAACGGCCATGCAATCTGGTCTTTCGCGCGCCGAGGCCTGGAACCTGCTTTGTGAATGGACCAAATCCGACTCGCTGCGCCGCCACATGCTCGCGGTGGAGGCCGCGATGCGCGCCTATGCCCCACGGTTCGACGGCGACCCCGACCTCTGGGGCCTTACCGGGCTGCTCCACGACCTCGACTACGAGCGCTATCCGGATCTCGGCGACGGTCACCCACGCCATGCCCTGCGCGAGCTCGAGGCTCGCGGCTATCCACCCGAGCTGGTCCGTGCCGTCGCGTCCCACGCCGACTTCATGGGCGTGCCCCGCGAGACGCCGATGGAGAAGACCCTGTTCGCCGTCGATGAGCTGTCGGGCTTCATCCTCGCCTGTGCCTACGTGCGCCCGGAGGGGCTGGTCGGCATGACGCCCAAGTCGGTCAAGAAGAAGATGAAGCAGCCGAGCTTCGCGGCGGCCGTGAGCCGCGAGGACATCCGCGCGGGCGCCGAGGACCTGGGCGTCGACTTCGACGAGCACCTGACGATCGTGATCGCGGCGTTAACCGAGCGGCGCGAGGAGTTGGTGCCCTCCCCCGCCGACGCCGCCTGACCACATGTCGAGCGCACCGGCGCCGGTCAGCGTGGTGGTCCTCGAGGGCGACCAGACCGGTCAGGAGCTACTCGAGCAATCGCTGCGCGTGCTCGACTCTGACTTGCTCGGCCTCGAGCTCGACCTGACGCATTTCGACCTGTCGCTTGAGAACCGCCGCGCGACGTCCAACCAGGTGGTGATCGCCGCGGCGCGGGCGATGGTCGATGCCGGGCTCGGACTCAAGGCCGCGACAATCACCCCCGAGGGCGTCGACGACGTCGGCTCACCGAACCGCATCCTGCGCGAGCAGGTCGACGGCAAGGTGATCGTGCGCACCGGCCGCCGGCTGCCGGGGGTCACCCCGATCGCCGGCGTCCACTACCCGATCTCGATCGTGCGGATGGCCGTCGACGACGCCTACGGGGCCGCCGAGAAGCGCGAGGGCGAGGCCGGCGCGGCCGATGAGATCGCCTACCGCACCGAGCGAATCATCCGCTCCACCTGCCGCGCGGTGGCGGAGTACGCGTTCAGAACCGCAGAGCAGATGGGCGCGCGGGTGTACGGCGGGCCGAAGTGGACCGTTTCGCCCGTCTACGAGGGGATGCTCAAGGAGGAGCTGGATCGGGCGGCAGCACGCCACCCGGACACCGACTACCGCCCGGCCCTGATCGACGCCACCTACGCGGGCCTGCTGTCAGGCGCGACCGACGCACCGCTCGTGATCCCGGCACTGAATCGTGACGGGGATTGCCTGTCGGACCTCGTGCTGCCGATGTTTGGCTCGATCGCCGGCGCCGAGTCGGTTCTGCTGGCGTTCGACGAGGGGTATGAAACGACCGTGGCGATGGCGGAGGCCCCCCACGGCACCGCGCCCGCGCTGCAGGGCAAGGATCTGGCCAATCCGCTGGCGATGATCCTCGCCTGTGGGGCGCTGCTGCGCCACGGCGCCGACCGCCACGGGAGCGCCTGCGAGCGCGCGTCCCGGGCGATCTACGAGGGTGTGCTCGAGACGGTGGCGGCGGGGATCAAGACGCCCGATCTCGGCGGCCACGCCGGGACGGTGCAGTTCACGAGCGCGGTCGTCGATCGGGTCGCGACCAAGCTCGAGGTGTGGTCGTCGCTGGGCTCCTGAGGTCCTGACCATCTGCGGTGACCGGCCGGCGCTGGACGGCGGGGTTTGCAAGATTTCCACCACGTAACTGGACGCTCCGTTGGCGCAGCCCGAGCAAAACTTCGTGCATTTGCAGGGCTTCACGCACGAGCCAGGCGAGACACCGAGAGCCTGTGAGTCGCCGGCGAGCTGTTTCGGTCGCGGCGACCATGTTCCGTCCGGGACGCTCCATAGGCTTGCGAACATATGTTCCAGTCATCAGCCAAGAGGCTTCGCGCGCTGCTGAGCCTGGCCGAGGACATCCTCGGCGACCCCAACCCGGAGACGCCGCACCCGCACAGGCGTCCGCTGCGGTTGCAGTACCAGCGCCGGCCGGGCTCGGTTGCCCCGCCGCCTGCACACTGCCTCTCCCCCATTCGCCCATCGCCGCCGGATCACGCGCGCGATGTGACCCGCAAGTAGGGGCTCGAGCAGGTCCAGAGCGCCTTGTCGCTCACCCGAGCATCGGCCGCAGACCGAAGATCGCATCGGACGGGTAGCCGCTGGTTGCGGTGGAGCCCGAACTCGCGATTCCGAACACAACCACGATGAACGTCCCAAGCCCCAGCACGAGGCAGATGATCAGCAGGATCAGCACTTGCGGGTTGGCGCGTAGGAAGTCGGCGATCTCTCGCACTCTGGGCATGCTGGCACGAATCAGTGCGCAGTCATCCATGCCAACATGATCTGATGACGACTCAAAACAACGAGGGTGAGCCAATCACCGAACAGGGTCTCGTCGAGCTCAAGGCCGAGCTCGGCGAACTCGAGACGACGGCGCGCCGCGAAATCGCCCAGCGCATCCTGACTGCCCGCGGGCATGGCGACCTCAGCGAGAACGGCGAATATCACGCCGCCAAGGAGGACCAGGCGCTATTGGAGACCAGAATCCTGCGCCTGCGCCGAAGGCTGCGCAACGCCGTCGTGGTGGACGTCCAGACAGGCGGCAAGGTGCTCTCGTTCGCGCGTGCCGCGGAGATCCGCGACGAGGACACGGGCGAGCTTCACACCTGGACGATCGTCGGGCCTGGTGAGGCCGATCGCGCCAAGGGCAAGCTGTCGGCCGACTCTCCGGTCGCCAAGGCGCTGCTGGACCGGACCGTCGGCGAGACGGTCGAGGTGCCGACGCCCAAGGGGGTCCGGCGGCTGAAGATCGTCCGGCTCGTCTGACCCGCGGCCCGGTCCCTAGCCTTCCGGTTTCCCAAGATAGGGAAACCTCCCCATGCGCCACTCCCGATCAGGGCGTAGGTTCAAAGGCGTGCCAACGTAACGCCACCGGCCGGCAACGGGTCGGACGCGGGGACGCCGTAGCGGCATAACAAAAGCCCCGCCGGCGACTCGCGCGGGCGGGGCCTTGTACGTAAAGAACCGGCGGCGACCTACTCTCCCAGGCCCTTGCGAGCCAAGTACCATCGGCGCTGAGGGGCTTAACGGCTCTGTTCGGAATGGGAAGAGGTGTTTCCCCCTCGCCATAGCCACCGGAAACCGGTCGAGACCCTCTTCGCGGGCCTTCAAAACCACACAGTGCCAATGCACGGATATCAAATATCCGTCAAGCCCTCGACCCATTAGTACCGGTCTCCTACGGATGTCACCATCCTTCCAGATCCGGCCTATCAACCTGGTGATCTTCCAGGGGTCTTACTCCCTCAAGGGGATGGGAGAGTTCATCTCGAGGCCGGCTTCCCGCTTAGATGCTTTCAGCGGTTATCCGATCCGCACGTAGCTAACCTGCAGTGCCCTTGGCAGAACAACAGATACACCAGAGGTGCGTTCATCCCGGTCCTCTCGTACTAGGGACGAATCCTCTCAACTCTCCAACGCCCACGGCAGATAGGGACCGAACTGTCTCACGACGTTCTGAACCCAGCTCGCGTACCGCTTTAATGGGCGAACAGCCCAACCCTTGGGACCAACTTCAGCCCCAGGATGCGACGAGCCGACATCGAGGTGCCAAACCGGGCCGTCGATGTGGACTCTTGGGCCCGATAAGCCTGTTATCCCCGGAGTACCTTTTGTCCGTTGAGCGACGGCGCTTCCACTTGCTACCGCCGGATCACTAAGGCCTGCTTTCGCACCTGCTCGACCTGTCGGTCTCACAGTCAAGCTCCCTTACTGCCTTTACACTCTTCGCACGATTTCCGACCGTGCTGAGGGAACCTTTGCGCGCCTCCGTTACATTTTGGGAGGCGACCGCCCCAGTCAAACTACCCACCTGTCACTGTCCGGCGCCCGGATTCACGGCGCACCGTTAGAGATCCAATACACCAAGGGTGGTATCTCAAGGACGGCTCCACGCCAGCCGCAGCCGGCGCTTCCAAGCCTCCCACCTATCCTGAGCGAAATGCATCGAACCCCAATACCAAGCTGTAGTAAAGGTTCACGGGGTCTTTCCGTCTAGCCGCGGGTACTCGGCATCTTCACCGAGACTGCAATTTCACCGAGCCCCTCGTTGAGACAGCGTTCAAGTCGTTACGCCATTCGTGCAGGTCGGAACTTACCCGACAAGGAATTTCGCTACCTTAGGACCGTTCATCGTTGTTACTACCTCACAAGGGAGGCGGCTGACGCATTTCTGGTCAGCTCTCATGGTCGCCCATGAGATCGGACTATCTCATCTCACCGCCCAGATCCGGCAGTGAGCTCGGCGTATAGTCTCTGAGGATCCTCTCCATCGTGTAGCGACGCTTGCCGCCACGATTCATCTGCTCCCGTAAGAGCAGGACCTGTCTGTAATCGGCATCCGACATGTCATCCTTTGCGATCAGCTCCACAGCTGCCGCGAAGGAGTCGAAGTCGTTGGCCTTCGACCCAACGAGAGGAAACCTGCGAAAGAACGGGAGAACCTTCGACCGGATGTCCGAGAGGGAGTTGACCTCCCAGTACCAGCCGTCGTTCCCGGCTTTCCGCATTGTTCCGCACGCCAGTGTCTCGCGAAAGAGATCGAGCGGAGCCCGATCGGTCTGCGACACGTTGAAGGCTGCTGAGAGTTTCCAGCGTCTGGCGTAGTCGCCGCGCGGGCGACAGACGATCATGAAGCTGGACTCTCCCAGCGCGAAGCCGGCGAGAAAATTCCCGAGCTCGCTCGGGATCGCGGCGACGGAGAGTCTTTCCTGCTGATTGTCCGCACTCGGCACGTTGTCACTGTACCGCCGCATCCGGACGGAACTAGTAGTGCGAGATACTCGGAGTTTCCAGCATATAGCCGAGTTTTACAACTACCTCGGTTGATAGTTACGGCCGCCGTTTACCGGGGCTTAGTTTCGGTGCTTCGGGCCGAAGCCCTAACACCTCCACGTAACCTTCCGGCACCGGGCAGGCGTCAGCCCCTATACGTCGTCTTGCGACTTAGCAGAGGCCTGTGTTTTTGGTAAACAGTCGCTTGAACCTATTCACTGCGGCCCTCTCGGGCTCCACTCGCGAGGAGCTTCACCCTACGGGGGCGCCCCTTATCCCGAAGTTACGGGGCGATTTTGCCGAGTTCCTTAACGAGGGTTATCTCGATCACCTTAGTGTTCTCCACTTGCCCACCTGTGTCGGTTTTGGTACAGGCACGCGCGACCTCCCTAGAGGCTTTTCTTGGAGGCTTGGCATCCGGGACTCGCCGGCTTAGAGCCAGCTGGCATCGCACCTCAGGTTATGCGGCTCCGGATTTACCTAGAGCCACCCCTACATGCTTACCCCAGGTCGACCATCGCCTGGGATCCCATAGCCTTCCTCGTCCCCCCATTCGGTCAAACGGTCGCGACGTGGTACGGGAATATCAACCCGTTGGCCATCGACTACGCCTTTCGGCCTCGCCTTAGGTCCTGACTAACCCTGAGCAGACGAACTTTACTCAGGAAACCTTGGGCAATCGGCGGAGGGGATTCTCACCCCTCTTTCGTTACTCATGCCGGCATTCTCACTTCCGCCGCCTCCACAGCTGACTTACGCCGCTGCTTCCCAGGCGCCGGAACGCTCTCCTACCGCACGATCGGTCCGTAGACCTCACGCACCCGCAGCTTCGGTGACTAGCTTGAGCCCCGCTACATTGTCCGCGCTCGAACACTTGACCAGTGAGCTGTTACGCACTCTTTCAAGGATGGCTGCCTCTAAGCCAACCTCCTGGTTGTCTCTGCATTCAAACATCGTTTCCCACTTAGCTAGCACTTAGGGACCTTAGCTGGCGGTCTGGGCTGTTTCCCTTTTGACGCTGAAGTTTATCCCCCAGCAACTGACTCCCGGAGTAACCGTGACGGTCTTCGGAGTTTGCCTGAATTCGGTAACCTGGTAGGGCCCCTAGTCCAAACAGTGCTCTACGGCCGCCACGGAATTTATCCGAGGCTATACCTAAATATATTTCGGAGAGAACCAGATATCACTGAGCTTGATTAGCCTTTCACTCCGACCCACAGGTCATCCGCCCAGTTTTTAACCTAGGTCGGTTCGGTCCTCCACGAGGTCTTACCCCCGCTTCAACCTGCCCATGGGTAGCTCGCTCAGCTTCGGGTCTACCGCCCGCGACTATGTCGCCCTATTCGGACTCGCTTTCGCTACGGCTCCGCTCATCGCTTAACCTTGCCGCAGACGAGTAACTCGCCGGCTCGTTATGCAAAAAGCACGCGGTCACGGCACAAGTGCCGCTCCCACCGCTTGTAGGCACGTGGTTTCAGGTACTATTTCACTCCCCTTCCGGGGTACTTTTCACCTTTCCCTCACGGTACTAGTCCGCTATCGGTCACCAAGGAGTACTTAGCCTTGGAGGGTGGTCCCCCCAGTTTCAGTCCGCGTTTCACGGGAGCGGACTTACTCAGGAACGTCTGCGGAAGGCCATGCGGTTTCGCCTACGGGACGATTGCCCTCTGTGGTGCGTGGTTCCACACGCTTCGACTACGGCATGACTTTGTAACTTCCGCCGAGCCGACCACGGCTCGGACCAGACGTCCTACAACCCCGACTGCGCAACGCGTGGTCGCTTACACGCAGGCGGTTTGGGCTGATCCCCTTTCGCTCGCCACTACTCGGGGAGTCTCGGTTGATTTCCTTTCCTCGGGGTACTGAGATGTTTCACTTCCCCCGCTTGTCCTCACCGCGTCTATGTGTTCAACGCGGGATAGCGCCGCATTACCGGCACTGGGTTTACCCATTCGGGAATCCGCGGATCAATGGCCATTCAGCGCCTCACCGCGGCTTATCGCAGCCGTTCACGCCCTTCTTCGACTCTTGGTGCCAAGGCATCCACCAGGTGCCCTTACTATCTTGACGGTGATCTGGGAGAAGGCCTGACGGCCTTCGCCCGGTGATACCCGTGTCATTGGCTACTGTGCAGTTTTCAAGGTCCGCAAAGAGGTGCGTCCTGCCGGTCGCAACTGGGGACCGGAGTCCTCGTGAGCCGCCGGCGGCAGGCCGGTCTCTCAAAACTCAACAGCATGCGGGCCGCCTCGCCTAACGCCCGAGGGCGCCGGCGTGCGGCTTGCCGGGTCCGGTCGACATATCTAGTGCCGATCGCGCTAGAGCCATGCCGCGGAGCTCACTGACGCAAGCTCGCGACCGCGCTCTGGCGACCGGTGCCCTCTGTTGAGGGCTCCCTAGAAAGGAGGTGATCCAGCCGCAGCTTCCGCTACGGCTACCTTGTTACGACTTCACCCCAGTCACAAGCCCCACCTTCGACGGCTCCCTCCCAAAAGGGTTAGGCCACCGGCTTCGGGTGTTGCTTACTCCCATGGTGTGACGGGCGGTGTGTACAAGGCCCGGGAACGTATTCACCGCGGCAATGCTGATCCGCGATTACTAGCAACTCCGCCTTCATGCAGGCGGGTTTCAGCCTGCAATCCGAACCGAGACGCGCTTTAAGGGATCCGCTCCACCTCGCGGTATCGCAACCCTCTGTACGCGCCAATGTAGCACGTGTGTAGCCCTGAACATAAGGGGCATGATGACTTGACGTCATCCCCACCTTCCTCCGGTTTGTCACCGGCAGTCTCGCATGAGTCCCCAACTAAATGCTGGCAACATGCGACGGGGGTTGCGCTCGTTGCGGGACTTAACCCAACATCTCACGACACGAGCTGACGACAGCCATGCACCACCTGTGATCCTGCCCCGAAGGGAGACCGTGTTTCCACGGCTGTCAGGAACATGTCAAGCCCAGGTAAGGTTCTTCGCGTTGCGTCGAATTAAACCACATGCTCCGCTGCTTGTGCGGGCCCCCGTCAATTCCTTTGAGTTTTAGCCTTGCGGCCGTACTCCCCAGGCGGGGCACTTAATGCGTTAGCGTCGGCACGGAGGGAGTCGACACCCCCCACACCTAGTGCCCATCGTTTACGGCGTGGACTACCAGGGTATCTAATCCTGTTTGCTCCCCACGCTTTCGCGTCTCAGCGTCAGTACCGTCCCAGCGAGCTGCCTTCGCCATTGGTGTTCCTCCTGATATCTGCGCATTTCACCGCTACACCAGGAATTCCACTCGCCTCTTCCGGACTCTAGCTCGACAGTTTCCACCGGCATTCCAGGGTTGAGCCCTGGACTTTCACAGCGGACTTACCGAGCCGCCTACACGCTCTTTACGCCCAATGATTCCGGACAACGCTTGCCCCCTACGTATTACCGCGGCTGCTGGCACGTAGTTAGCCGGGGCTTCTTCTGAAGGTACCGTCACTCCAACCGACTATTCACCGGCGAAGCTTCGTCCCAACTGAAAGGGGTTTACAACCCGAAGGCCTTCTTCCCCCACGCGGCGTTGCTGCGTCACGCTTTCGCGCATTGCGCAAGATTCCCCACTGCTGCCTCCCGTAGGAGTCTGGGCCGTGTCTCAGTCCCAGTGTGGCTGATCGTCCTCTCAGACCAGCTACCCATCGTCGCCTTGGTGAGCCGTTACCTCACCAACAAGCTAATGGGCCGCGGGCCCATCCCGATGCGGAGGCCGAAGCTTCCTTTCCCCAGCGGCCTTGAGGCCGGAGGGCACATTCGGTATTAGCCCGAGTTTCCTCGGGTTGTCCCAATCATCGGGGCAGGTTACCCACGTGTTACTCACCCGTTCGCGGCTCTGCCCCAGGCCGAAGCCTGGTTCGTCGCTCCACTTGCATGTGTTAGGCACGCCGCCAGCGTTCGTCCTGAGCCAGGATCAAACTCTCCGTGAAGAACTTCCACAAAGAGTCGTCAGGAGTACAACCCGCGCCTTGGTCGCAGCGCAATGGCTACGGCCAGCGACGGGTCAAGTCCCGGGTCCGTCCCTGGGTGGAATCGGACCCTTGCGCCCACCGGCACCGCCGGTCAAGCCGACGGAGGGGAGCCCAGCGTACACAGTGGGCTCAGGGCGCAAGACGGGGTCAATCTTGGCACCGCCGTCCGAGCGACTCCATGGAGGCGTCGTTCGAGCGACGGCGTCGAACCTGGACACACTCCTCGACCGAGGGGTCGGTCGAAGGGTGCGCATGCTGTTGAGTTTTCAAAGACCGTCGCACCCATTCAGGAAGGTAATCCTCCACAAACGGCGCGTCCGAAACCAAAAGCGGATCCGGAGCGGACCGACGAGTATAGCGCTCGAAAACGCCGCTCAACAGAGGTCTGCGCCGGCGATCGGCTTCGAGGCTGCTCGGGGGCCGAAGGATAGAGCCGGAGGCTCGGCGGTGCGTTGAGGTCGCCTTCCGGGCCGGTCCGGAGCGCCGCCTCAGCGGCGCCGGGCGACCCACCCGCCGCTCAGGCCAGCCGCCCCTCAGGCCAGCCGCACCCGCGCAAAGCGCCGCTTGCCGAGCTGGAGCACCTTGCCATCTACCTGCTCGCCCGGGACATCGAGGATCCCCTCCTGGACCGGGACCCCGTCGAGGCGCACCCCTCCCTGAGCGAGGCTGCGCCGGGCCTCCGAGGTCGAGACGCCGAACGCCCGGGCGAGCAGCAGCGGCAGATGGACCACGCCGTCCTGCACAGCAAACGAGACCTCGGGCACGTCGTCGGGAAGCTCGCCGCGCACGTGGATGCGGTCGAACTGCTGCTCGGCGGCCACCGCCGCGGCGGGGTTGTAAAACCGTTGGACGAGCGCTCGAGCAAGGGCGCGTTTGGCATTGCGTGGACTGAGCTCCGGGTCAGGCGCGGAGTCCAGCAGCAGCGCATACCACTCGGGCAGCGACTTGTCCGGGATGCTGAGCGTCTTGCCGTAGATCTCCTCGGGGGGCTCGGTGATCCCGATGTAGTTGTTCTCGGACTTCGACATCTTGCGCACCCCGTCGGTGCCGGTCAGCAGAGGCATCGTCAGGATCACCTGCTCGGGCTGGCCGTAGGCGCGCTGAATATCTCGCCCCAGCAGCAGGTTGAACTTCTGGTCGGCGCCGCCGAGCTCGACGTCCGCGCGCACGGCGACCGAGTCATAACCCTGCAGCAGCGGGTACAGTAGCTCGAGCATCGAGATCGGCTCGCCTGCCGCGTAGCGCTTGCTGAAGTCATCGCGCTCCAAGATCCGCGCCACAGTGGCCTTGCGCATCAGCGCGAACAGATCCGCGGCCGGCATGTCCAGCCATTCGCCGTTGAAGCAAACCTCGAGTCGCTGTCTGTCCAGCACGGCCAGGGCTTGCTCCTGAAAGGTCTGCGCGTTGGCATCGATCTCAGCCGGGTCAAGCACCGGCCGCGCGCTCGAGCGGCCGCTGGGATCCCCCACGCGCGCGGTGTAGTCGCCGATGATCAGGACCACGGTGTGCCCGAGATCCTGAAACTCGCGGAGCTTGGACAGCACGACCGTGAAGCCAAGGTGGATGTCAGGCGCAGTGGGATCGATCCCCAGCTTGACGCGCAGCGGACGGCCCGCGGCGAGCTTGCGTTCGAGCTCCCCGTCGGGTAGGCAATCGACCGCGTTGCGGGCCAGCCACGCCGCGTTTTGGGCAGGCGTGGACGGCGATTGACCCATCCTGGCCAATGCTAGACTCTCGCCGCCGCGTGGGAAGCGCCGCCCGTGCCGTCGGGTGCCGGCCTTCGCAGCCCGCGGCTCGCACGCCGCCTTTGGTTGGCGCACCGAAGTCGTGGTCTTGGCCAGTGGCGCCGGAGCACGATCAACCCGAGCGCATGAGCGACGACGAACACATCCACAACGGGGGACCGCGATCTCCCGCGCCGCTTCCGTTCAAGCCGCCGCGCCGCCGCTGGCGGGGCGACAGGGAGGGCCGGCAAGCAAAGCCCAGGTTGCGCAAGCTGCGGCTGCTCTCGGTCCTCGTCGGCCTCACCGCCCTGGCCGTGATCTCGACCCTGTTCGGGATGATGATGGCGGTCGCCTCCGATCTGCCCGAGATCGAGAACCGCCAGCAGTACAAGCACGAGGTCAACTCCTACCTGTACGACGATCACTGGAAGCCGATTGGGATCTTCGCTCCTCCCAATCACGACGTGATCGACACCTACGACCACATCTCGCGGTGGATGAAGGACGCGATCGTCGCCGTCGAGGACAGGCGCTTCTGGAGCGATCCAGGCATCGACATCCGCAGCATCGGGCGCGCGCTGCTGGCCGACGTGACCGGCGGCGCGACCCAGGGCGCATCGACGATCGCGCAGCAGTTCGTCAAGAACGCGCTCGCCGAGCAGGACAACCGCACGATCCTCGAAAAGCTTCGCGAGGCGGCAATGGCATTTCACCTCACGCAGGAGTGGACCCCGACGAGGATCCTGGGCGAGTACCTGAACTCGATCTACTTCGGCAACGGCGCCTACGGCGTGGAGTCGGCCGCGCGTGTGTACTTCGGCAAGCAGCTGAACCTCAACGGGGTCTCCGCCACCGGGAAGCCCGACGGCTGCGGCGACGCTCCGCGGCCGACGTGCGCCTCGCAGCTGGCGCCCTACCAGGCGGCGCTGCTGGCGGGAATGGTCGCCAACCCGTCGGCGTTCGATCCGGCGGTCCATCGGCGGGCCGCGACCGCCAGGCGCAACCTGGCCCTGCAGGACATGCTCCAGCAGGGCTACATCTCCCGGACGCAGTACGACTACGGCCGCAGGCAGCCGGTGCCGACGGCCAGCGACATCGAACAGCCCCAGGAACCACCGGCCGCGCCGTACTTCACCAGCTGGCTGCGTCCCCAGATCCTCGCTGCAATGCGCGGACGCGGCGTGTCGCCCCAGGTGGCCAACTACCGGGCCTACTACGGCGGCCTGAAGATCCGAACCACGATCGACCTGCCGATGCAGCAGGCGGCCGAGCAGGCGATCGCGGAGGAGCTGCCGACCGGGCCGGGGGAGCCGACCGCGTCGCTGGTGGCGATCGACAACCGGACGGGGCAGGTGCGAGCGATGGTCGGCGGGCCGCTCGTCGACGGCCAGCAGGACTTTTCGAAGTACCCGTTCAACCTGGCCACCGAGGGCCAGCGCCAGCCCGGCTCGGCGTTCAAGCCGTTCACGCTCGCGGTCGCGCTCCAGCATGGCTACACGCCCGAGTCGGTGATCGATTCAAAGCCGCTCGACCTGATCGTTCCCAACAGCAGCGGCAAGGAGCATTACATCGTCAAGAACTTCGGCAACGCGTATTCGGGGCCGATCACGCTCGCGGATGCGACCGCGGTGTCTGACAACAGCGTATTCACGCAGGTCGGCATCAGCGTCGGCACCAAGCGGATCGCGGCCATGGCGCGCAAGATGGGGATCCGGACGCCGGTGTCGGACAACTACGCGATGATCATCGGCGGGCTCAAGGTGGGGGTCACACCGCTGGACATGGCCCATGCATTCGAGACGATCGCCGAGGGTGGCCGGCGCGTATACGCCCCCAAGCTGGGGGCGCCACACGAGGGCCCAATCGGAATCGCCCAGATCCAGTGCAAGGTGATCAGCTGCAACGGCAAGCGCGATCTGGTCGACCACACGCACTACAGGCGCGTCATCCCGGCCAGCGTCGCCGCCACGATCCATCAGCTGTTGGTCGGGGTGGTCCAGAACGGAACCGGCCAATCCGCGGCGATCCCAGGCGTCGACGTGGCGGGCAAGACGGGAACCACAAGCGACTATGGCGACGCGTGGTTCGTCGGTTGGACCCCCCAGCTCACCACGGCGGTATGGGTCGGCTTCCCGAACAAGCTGGTTTCGATGTCCACGCTGTTTGACGGCGGACCGGTGGAGGGCGGAACCTTCCCGGCGCTGATCTGGCGGGCATTCATGGAGCAGGCGCTCCAGATATATGCCTCCGAAAAGGCGCAGTTCGGAACGCCTAAGCGGCACTCGAAGGCATCGTCGACGGGGACCTCCGTGGGCACGGCCACTGCTTACCAGGGCTCGACCGCGACCCAAGCGGCTCCCGCGCCGTCCACCGTCCCGGCGGGTGGCACCGGCACAAGCGGTCAGGGCACGGGCGCCCCCGGCGGGACCGGAACCACCCCCGCCGCTCCGCGCCGCCCCGGCCCCAGCCGGCACGGCACCGGCCCCAGCCGGCACGGCACCGGCCCCGGCCGCGCCCACGCCGGCTCCCAGCGGCGGAAACACCGGTGCTCCTACCGGCGGCGGGACGGGCGGAGGAACCGGCGGGGGGACGGGCGGCGGAACCGGCGGCGCGACCGGCAGCAGCGGGGGGACCGGGCTGGGCGGCGGATAGCGGCAGCGGCAACGCTCCGACCGGGGCAGCAGCGACGCCGACAACGGATCAGCTAACAGCAGCGCCGGCTCAGACGCTCAGCACCCGAAACGGCCGCGACAAAAAGCGGCTTCCGGCCGCCGAGAAGCGCCACGGCAGCTCGACGGCGACATTGATCCCGATCCGGCGATCGCACACGACGCCTACATCCCGCCACGCGGCAGGGCGACCCGAGATCACGACCGGCCCTGAAAGCAGGTCAGAGCCGTTGTGGTACAGCTCGATCCCCAGTGCCTGGGTGAGCTTGCCCGGGCCCGAGCAAAGGTCGCGGTCACGCTGCAGCCCGCGGCGCAGCCGCATCTGCTCGATCCCGGTGAGCGGCTCCAGGGCGCGGATCAGAACCGCTGCCCCCACCCCCTCGGGCTCGCTGACGGCGTTCAGGAGCGCGTGGACTCCGTAGGAGCGGTACACATACGCGCGTCCCGGCGGGCCGAACAGAACCCGCGTCCGCGGCGTCAGCCCCACGAACGCGTGGCATGCGGGCTCTGACTGGTGGTAGGCCTCGGTCTCGACGATCACTCCCGCGGTATCGCCATGGGTGACAACGCAACCGACGAGGTCGTGGGCCACCTCGAGCACCGGGCGGTCATAAAAAGCCGGCTTCAAGACAGGGCCGCGCGTGCTCGGCCCAGCTGCTCGCGCACCCGGCGCAGGCTGGTCCCCCCCTCGGAGACCTTCGCCTCGAGCCAGGCGCCGTTCTCGAGCAGGCGGTAGAACTCCGCATCGAGCAACGGGGACTGCTCGGCCAGCTCCTCCGGAGTCAGCTCCGACAGCTGCTTGCCCTCCTCGAGCGCGCGTCGGACCAGGCCTGCGACGACCCCGTGAGCCTCGCGGAACGGCACCCCCCGTCGCACGAGCAGGTCGGCCACGTCGGTCGCGGCCAGCAGCTCGTCGCCGGCGGCGGCGGCAAGCCGCTCGCGGTTGAAGCTGATCGTCTCGAGCATGCCGTGGGCGGCGTCGAGACACAGCTCGAGCGTGTCGCAGGCGTCGAACAGGTGCTGCTTGTCCTCCTGCATGTCCTTGTTGTAGGTCAGCGGCAGGCCATGCATGACCCCGTGCAAAGCCATCAGATCGCCGACCACGCGCGGCGCCTTGGCGCGCAGCAGCTCGGCCGCGTCGGGATTCTTCTTCTGGGGCATGATCGACGAGCCCGAGGCCCACCCATCGGCCACCTCGCAGAACGAGAACTCGTCGCTTGACCACAGCACGATCTCGGCGCCCAGACGGGACAGGTGGGTCGCGCAGGTGGCCGCCGCCGCCAGGTAGTCGAGCACGAAATCTCGGTTGGAGACCGCGTCGACCGAGTTCTCGCTCACGCTCGTGAACCCCAGCTCGGCCGCCACCGCGCTGCGGTCGGTGTCGAAGTTGACCCCGGCCAGCGCGCCGGCGCCGAGTGGCAGCTTGGCGGTGGCGGACACCACCGCCGCAAAGCGCTCGCGATCGCGGATCAGCATCCAGACGTAGGCCAGCAGGTGGTGGCTCAGATACACCGGCTGGGCGCGCTGCAGATGGGTGTAGCCGGGCATGGGCCAGTCGAGATGGCGTTCGGCGAGACCTACCAGGACAAGCCCCAGGCGACCGATCCGATCAAGCGCCTCGTGCGCATGCGCGCGCACGAACATGGCAATGTCAGTGGCGACTTGATCGTTGCGTGATCGCGCCGTGTGCAGCTTGCCCCCGACACGACCGACGATCTCAGTCAGCCGCCGCTCGATCGCCATGTGGATGTCCTCGTCTCCGTCGTCAAACTCAAACGATCCGTCGACCAGCTCGCGCCGCACCCGTTCCAGCCCTCGGTGGAGCTCGTCGCGCTCGCCCTCGCTGATGATCCCCTGCGCCGCGAGCATCGCCGCATGCGCAACCGACTGGTCCACGTCGTAGGGGCTTAGCCGCCAGTCGAACGAGATCGAGTCGTTGAGGCGGCGAAAGACAGCGTGTTGGGGTTCGGCGAAGCGGGACACGAGCGCATTATGGAGCGGTCAGCGGCCCAGCACCGCGCGCAGCGCCTCGGCCACGCGCCCGACCTGCCCCTCGCTCATCCGCGGGAAGAACGGCAGCGCGATCGAACGCGCGGCCACGTCCTCACAGACCGGAAACTCCCCCTCGCGGTGCCCGAAACGCTCGCGGTAGAAGCTCATCAGATGGATCGCGGGCAGGTAGGGCTTGCTCTGAACGGCGTGCTCGGCGAGGGCTCGCACGGTGCCGTCGCGGTCCACCCCGCGCGGGAGCTGGACGACGAACACAAACCAGCCGCGCCGGTCCCCGCCGGAATCGGGGCCCGGGAGCTGCAGGCCCTCGACCCCCGCAAGGGCGTCGCGGTACAGCGAGGCCACGCGCGCCCGCGCATCCAAGAGCTCGTCGAGCCGGTCAAGCTGAGCCAGCCCGATCGCGCAGGCGATATCCGACAAGCGGTAGTTGAAGCCCAGCCGGTCGTGGTCGAGCCACCCCATGTCGGGGGCCCGGCCCTGGTTGCGTTCTGAGTCGATCCGCTCCTTCAGCGCCGACTCGCCCACGCAAACCATCCCCCCCTCGCCCGTGGTCAGCTGCTTGTTGGGATAGAAGCCGAACACCGCCGGATGCCCGCGGGCCCCGACCGCGATCCCGTCGCCGTGCACCGCGCCCAACGCCTCGCAGGCGTCTTCGACGATCGGCAGGCCAATGCGCTCGAACGCGGCCATGTCGGCGGGATAGCCGAAGATGTGCACCGGGAGCAGCGCCGTCGTCCGCTCGGTGATCGCCGCCGCGGCCGCCGCCGGATCGAGGTTCAAGGTGACCGGGTCGATGTCGGCGAACACCGGCTGGGCGCGCTCGTAGAGCACCACGTTGGCGCTGGCGACAAACGAGAACGGGCTGGTGACGACCTCGTCGCCGTCGCTGACGCCGACCGCGCGCAGCGCCAGGTGCAGCCCCGCGGTGCCGCTCGACACGGCGCTGGCGCATGCCGCGCCGAGCCGGGCCGCGAACGCGCGCTCGAACTCCGCCAGCAACGGCCCGAGCGAGAGCTGACCTGAGCGCAGTACTGCGAGCACGCGCTGCTCTTCGTCGCTGCCGAGCACGGGGCCGGCCAGCGGGATCTGCTCGAGACCGGCCTCGATCACGCGCCCGGGGCCGAAGCCGCTTCGCCCAGCGCGCGTGGTGCAGAGCCGGCCTGCATGCCGCTCTCCAGCGAGTCCACGAGCGCCTCCCAGGAGGCCTCGATCACGTTCTCCGAGACACCGATCGAGCCCCAGACGCGGTCGCCGTCGGAGACGTCGAGCAGGACCCGGGTCACGGCTCCGGTGCCCTTGCTCTCGTCGAGGATCCTGACCTTGAAGTTGACCAGCTCGATCTCGCGCAGGTGGGGATGGATCTCCACCAGCGCCTCGCGCAGCGCCCGATCGAGCGCGTTGACCGGCCCGTTGCCCTCGGCGGTGCGGACGTAGCGTTCGCCGTCGACCCAGATCTTGATCGTCGCCTCGGTCTCGACCCTGCCGTCGGCGCGCTTTTCGACGATCGCCCGCCAGGACTCAAGCCGGAACAGCGGCTCGTAGTCCCCGGTCTCCTTGCGCAACAGGAGCTCAAACGACCCGTCCGCCGCCTCGTAGTGATAGCCGCGGTGCTCGCGCTGCTTGACCTGCTCGACGACCCGCGCGGCGCCGGCATCGTCGAGCTCGATCCCGGCTTCGCGGGCGCGGGCCTGGACCGTCCCCTTGCCCGAGAGCTCCGAGATCAGCATCTCGCGGCGGTTGCCGACGAGCTCTGGCTCGACGTGCTCGAAGGTCGCGGGATCGGTGGCCACGCCGGCCACGTGCATGCCGCCCTTGTGGGCGAAAGCGTTTCGTCCCACGTAGGGTGCGTCGGGGTCGGGCGTGAAGTTGAGCAACTCGGCGATGTAGTTGGCGGTCGGCGTCAGCTGCGCCAGCTCACGGTCGGTCAAACACTGGTAGCCGAGCTTGAGCTGCAAACTCGGGATCACCGAGATCAGGTTGGCGTTGCCACAACGCTCCCCGTACCCGTTGATCGTGCCCTGGACATGCGTCGCTCCGGACTGCACGGCGATCAGCGAGTTGGCCACCCCGCACCCGGCGTCATCGTGGCAGTGGATACCCACCTGGGTCCCCGTCGCCGCGAGGTGCGCCACCACCTTGGCCATGGCCGCCCCGACAGCATCCGGCAGCGTCCCGCCGTTGGTGTCACAGCAGACGACGGTGTCGGCGCCGGCCTCCGCGGCAGCGCGCAGACAGCGCAGCGCGTAATCCGCGTCGTCGAAAAAGCCGTCGAAGAAATGCTCGGCGTCGTAGATCACCCGCTTGCCCGCGGCGACGAGGAACTCGATCGACTCGGCGATCATGCGCAGGTTCTCGTCGCGGTCGACCTTGACGACCTTCTCGACGTGCAGGGTCCAGGTCTTGCCGACCAGGGTGCACACGGGCGCAAAGCAGTCGGCCAGCACGCGCAGCGCGGGGTCGCCATCGGCGCGCACGCCCCGGCGGCGGGTCATCCCGAACGCGGCGATCTGGGCACTGACGAACGTCTCGCCGGCCAGCAGCTCGAACAGCTCGAGCTCCTTGGGATTGGAGCTCGGGAACCCCGCTTCGATCAGGCCGATCCCGAGCTCGTCGAGCCGGTGCGCGACGCGCAGCTTCTCACCGGCCGACAGCGACATGCCCTCGCCCTGCATGCCGTCGCGCAGCGTCGTGTCATAGAGCTCGATCGCAGTCATCCCGCTCCCGGTCTGAGCTATACCGCGGGGTGTCCGGTCGGCACCTCGACGACGTCAAGCCATTCGAGGTAGCGCGGGTCGCGCCCGTGCAGGGCGTCATCGTGGACACGTTGCAGCTCGCGGGTGATGGGCCCGGCGCCGGCGCCGTCGCCGATCTGGTGGTCATCGATCTCGCGCACCGGCACCAGCTCCGCCGCCGTGCCGGTGAAGAAGACCTCGTCGGCGAGCGTCAGCTCGGCGCGAGCCAGGTCGCGTTCCACGACTTCGTAGCCGAGATCTCGGGCGATCGTCAGGATCGCACGGCGGTTGATCCCGTCGAGGATTCCCGCGAACTGCGGCGGGGTGATGATCTGGCCATCGCGGACCACGTAGATGTTCTCGCCCGAGCCCTCGCAGACGAAGCCGCGCGAGTCGAGCAGGATCGCCTCCTGGTAGCCCGCCTTCGATGCCTCGATCTTGGCCAGCACGCTGTTGAGGTACTGGCCGCTTGCCTTTGCGTGGGGAATCAGCGAGTCAGTGGAAATTCGCCGCCAGCTCGAGACCTTGGCGCGAACACCAGCCCGCTTGCTGTCGTCGCCGAGGTACGCCCCCCATGGCCAGGCGGCAATCGACACAGACACGTCGCAATCGAGCGGATAGAGACCCATCTGCCCATACCCGCGGTAGACGATCGGCCGCACATAGCACTCGCGCAGCTCGTTGGCGACGATCAGCTCGTGCGTGGCGCTGCGCAGTTCCTGCAGCGTGTAGGGCACTGGCATGTAGTACAGCTCGGCGGACTTCAGCAGCCGGTCGAGGTGGTCGTGGTGGCGAAAGATGGCCGTTCCGCGGGACGTCTCGTAGGCGCGCTCGCCCTCGAACACCGCGGTTCCGTAGTGCAAGCCCGTGCGTCAGTACGTGGACCTTTGCGTCCTCCCAGGCGACCAGCTCTCCGTTGTGCCAGATGAGGTCCGCTTGTTCCACGACGGCTCCTTAGAGGTGTTGAAGGACTGCCTGGGTGGCCTGTGCGGTGCTTGCATCGCCCCCCAGGTCCGGCGTGCGCAGGCCGTCGGCGAGCGCACCTTGGACGGCCGATTCTACCGCCGCCGCCTGGTCCTCCATGCCGAATCCGTGGCGCAGCATCAGTGCCGCGGACAGGAACATGGCCAGCGGATTGGCCACGCCCTGGCCGGCGATGTCGGGAGCCGAGCCGTGCACGGGCTCGAACAGCCCCGGACCGCGCCCGTCTCCGGTGTCGCCGGCGCCGAGCGACGCGCTCGGCAGCATCCCCAGTGAGCCGGTCAGCATCGCCGCCTCGTCGGACAGGATGTCGCCGAACATGTTCTCGGTCAGCATCACGTCGAAGTGGCGCGGGGCCGCCACCAGGCGCATCGCCGCGCTGTCGACGAGCAGGTGCTCGAGCTCGATGTTGGGGAACTCGGTGCCGTGAACGGCGCGAACCACCTCGCGCCACAGCCGGCTGGTCTCGAGCACGTTGGCTTTGTCGACGCTGGTCACCCGCGAGCGGGCAGCGCCAAACGCCACCCGGGCGATCCGCTCGATCTCCTCGCGGGTGTACTCGCAGTTATCCGACGCGGTGTCGTAGGTGCGCGACTTGGCACCGAAGTAGATGCCGCCGGTCAGCTCACGCACGACCAGCATGTCGGTTCGCTCGATGATCTCGCGCTTGAGCGGGCTTGCGTCGTAGAGCGCCGGGATCGGCTTGACCGGCCGCAGGTTCGCGAACAGGCGCAGGCCCTTTCGCAGGCCGAGCAGGCCCTGCTCGGGGCGGGGCCGGACCGGGTCGGTGGTGTCCCACTTCGGGCCCCCGACCGCCGCCAGCAGGACCGCGTCGGACGCCTTACATGCTGCCAGGGTCTCGTCGGTGAGCGCGGTTCCGTGCGCGTCGATGCAAGCGCCGCCGAACAGGTGCTCCTCGTAGTCGAAGTCTGCGCCGACCGCCTTGAGCACCTCGACGGCGGGGGCAAGGATCTCGGGCCCGATTCCGTCTCCGGGCAGCAGGACAACGCGCGAAGCCATGACGGGCGCGGACGCTACCCGAATCGATCGCCGCCAGCTGTCAGCGCGCGCTGACCAGCGCGGCGCTGAATCCCGGCACGGCGACCTGGTACACGCCGCGCCTGCCCCTGACCTCGCTCTGCACAACCGGTCCCTGCCACTGGCCGTCCGCACCGATCTGCTGCCCGCCGAACGTGACCCCGCTGCTCGATCCGATCCTGGGCGCCGTCAGGCGCTTGACTAAGGCCGTCCCGGCGGAACCGAGGCGCAGCGCCACGTTGGCCGCTCTGGCCCCCTTGTTTATCAACAGCACCCGGAGGTTTGACCCGAACCTGACCACCCAAGCCTTGAGGTGCAGCCCGGCGGCCGCGGCCAGGCTGGAGTTCAGGATCCTCGCCCCTGGCCCGGTCATCTGCGCGAACACTGCCAGTCCGTAGAGCTCCGGCATCGCTTCGATCCCAGTCGCGGTCGGATGAAACGGAGCGTTCAGGGGCTTGGGACGGATGTGCCAGCTGACCGAGCCTGCGCCATCGCGGGCGAGCTCGAACAGCGCATCGGGCGCCCACAGGGCGGTGGCGAACGAGTCAGCGACGCCGGCATTGCCGCCGCAGCTGACCGAGTTGACCTCGTCGATCCGCAGCGCCTGGCCGTGGCTATGGGCGAAAGCCGCCGCGTTGCTAATCGTGCCGCCGAGACCGAACGAGGCCCGCTCGTTGAGCAGCCCGCCGATCGTGGGGTAGAACGGCGAGGTCCGGGGAAAGCAGGTCGAGCCGGCATAACGGTGGATGGTCAAAAAGCTGGGGTCCTCGCGTCCGAGTCCATCGACCGCCAACAGCCACTGCGGCTTTGCGGAGATGATCTCGGGGCCGCCGATCTGGATCCCGGGCACGCTTTTGACGAGCGCGCGGGCATAGGAGTCGTAGTCACGGCGGTAGTCGACCGCCGAATAGTCCGTCGTCCACAACCTCGGGATGCTGCGGGTCGTGGTCGCAAGCCGCTCCTTGGTCAGGAATGCTCCGCGCCAGTAGAGGTCGGGCTCGTTTCCGATGACCACACCGAACAAGCTCGAGCCAAACTGGGCTCTGGCGGCCTTCACGAACCTCACGGCTTCGGTCGGAGAATGCACCGCCAGGTTGAGGTCGAGCATCACTTGAAGGCCGTCGGACGCAACCAGGGTTCCCAGGTCCTGCAACCACCGCTGGCCGATCGGGTGCCCGTAGGGAACCGGCTTCTCCGGCCTGGTCACGTAATACGTCCGGTCGGCAGACTTGCCGCCGATCCGCAACAGCATCCGGCTCCCGTTCTCGGGCCGGATCAGTTGCAGCACGTTTGAAAAGACCGGCCCGAGCGCCTCGTAGTCCGACAGCTCGTCGTATTCGACTGACAGGCCGAAGAAGGATCGGGGTATCGGCTGGCCGCCGGACTGCAGCGTGAGCTGCGCCGGCAGCGCCGGGGCGGCCGCCGCAGCTTGTGCAACGACGCCTGCGCCCTGGGGAGCAGCGGCCCACACGGCCCCTACCAGGCATGTGATACCGATGATGATGCGACGTCGTACCTGCAGCTGCAACCCCTCAGAACCGAGTGGACTGATCCCCGTCGCCAGGCTAGTGGATCACGCGCTGCGTTGAGCAGATTGCCCTCGCCCCGCCGGCCGTCGCCCTCAGGCGCGCGCCGCCGACATGTTGAGGCGCACGTACTCCAGGACCAGCGGGTCACCGCAGCACGCAAGCACGCGGTCGACAAACTCGCCGCGCAGCCGCTCGGGCAGCGGATCGAGATGCCGGACCAGGCAGACCGTTTGCACGAACGTGCGCGGGTCGGCCGGCGTGACCGACTTTGGCTCCAGCCAGCAGCTGACGTCGCTGAACCCAGCGCGTCTCAGCCGGTCGGCCGTCTCGGAGTCAGTCGGGTAGTTCCAGGGCCGCTTCCAATCGGCGAAGTACGCGGCGAACGGCTCCTGCGCGGCAACGTCCTCGGCGGTCGTGCGAAAGGCGTCGATGTTTCCGCGGCCCCCGCACTGGGCGAGCAGGCGCGCGCCGGGCCTCATGTTGCGATGAAGCGCGGCGAACAACGCGTCGTGGTCGGGGATCCAGTGGAAGGTGGCGTTCGAGAACACGACATCGACCGGCTCGGGGAGGTCGAGCTCGGTGAGGTCCTGGCAGAGCGCGGTGGCGCGGGCGCCGAGCGCCTGCTGGGTGTAGCTCACCATCGACGGCGCCACGTCGACCGCGTACACGGTCCCGTGCGGCACGCGCCTGACGAGCTCGGCGGTCACCTTCCCCGAGCCGCAACCCGCGTCGAGGACGACCTCGTCGCCGGCGAGCTCGAGCCGGTCGAGCTGCTCGGCCGCCCACGCCTGCTGGGGAGCCGAGATCCGGTCATAGGTGGCCGCGTCCCAGTCGCGGGTGCTCATAGGGTCGGTGGTCGCCCGCTAACGCGTGCTCACAGGGCGGTGGTCACCGGCCCCATTCGCTCGCGCTCGCGCTCGTAGGCCTCGATCGCACCACTCTGCTCGAGCGTCAGGCCGATGTCGTCCAGCCCGTTGAGCAGCCGGCGCTTGGTCTCGCCGTCGATCTCGAAGCTGCGTCCACCATCCATCCTGGGTGCCAGCCACGAACTTCCTGAGCGGCGAGATCCACCTGGGCCTCGCCGGCCTGCGCGATCTGCGCGCATTCCTCGGCTGTCAACTCCACCGGGAGCAGGCCGATCTTGGTGCAGTTGGAGCGAAAGATGTCAGCGAAGCTCGGCGCGATGATCGCCTGAAAGCCGTAGTCCTCCAGAGCCCAGGGAGCGTGCTCGCGACTCGATCCGCACCCGAAGTTGCGCCCGGCCACCAGGATTGGATTGCGGGGCAGGTCCCAGTCGGGCTCCTGGGCCCAGTCATAGAACAAGAACTCCCCGAACCCGGTTCGCTCGACGCGCTTGAGGAACTGCTTGGGGATGATCTGGTCAGTATCTACGTCGTCGCGGTTGAGCACCGACACCGAGCCGGTGATCGTCTCGATCGCTTTCATCACGACTCGGCCTCCCACTCGCGGATGTCGACGAAGTGGCCCTCGATCGCCGCCGCCGCCGCCATCTGGGGCGAGACCAGGTGCGAACGCGCTCCCCGTCCCTGGCGGCCCTCGAAGTTGCGGTTCGAGGTTGAGGCAACCCGCTCGCCCGGCGCAGCGACATCGGGGTTCATGCCCAGGCACATCGAGCAGCCCGCGCCTCGCCAGTCAAAGCCGGCGGCGCGGAACACCTCGTCGAGCCCCTCGCGCTCGGCCTGGGCCTTGACCTGCGCCGAGCCCGGCACGACCATCGCGTAGACGCTGTCGGCGACCCTGTGGCCGTTGACCACCTCGGCGGCGGCCCGCAGATCCCCGATCCGGGAGTTCGTGCAGGAGCCGATGAACACCCGATCGAGCTTGATCTCCCGCATCGGGGTGCCCGGCTGCAGATCCATGTAGTGCAGGGCGCGCTCATCCTGGTCCGTGGTTGGCTCGGGGACCGAGCCGGTCACCTGCACGACCATGCCGGGCGTCGTGCCCCAGGTCACCATCGGGCTGAGCGCGGCGGCGTCGACGACGATCTCGCGGTCAAACGTCGCCCCGGGATCGCTCATCAGCGACCGCCACTGCAGCGGTATCTCTGCCGGTGTGCCCGGGCGCTCCAGCATCCATTCAAATGTCGTGTCGTCGGGGGCCACCATGCCGGCGCGTCCCCCGCCCTCGATGGTCATGTTGCAGACGGTCATCCGGCCTTCCATGCTCAGCGCCTCGATCGGCGGCCCGGCGTACTCGACCACGTGACCCACCGCGCCGGCGACCCCCATCTGCCCGATCGTCGCCAGGATCAGGTCCTTGGCGGTGACTCCGAACCCCAGTTCGCCCTCGTAGCGGATCCGCATCGACTTGGGCTTGGCCTGGACCAGGCATTGCGTCGCCAGCACGTGCTCGACCTCGCTGGTCCCGATCCCGATGGCCAGCGCCCCGAAAGCACCGTGGGTGGCGGTATGCGAATCACCGCAGACGATCGTCATCCCTGGCTGGGTGACGCCCAGCTCGGGCCCGATCACGTGCACGATCCCCTGATGTTCGGAGCCCAGCGAGTACAGCGGCACCCCGAACTCGGCGCAGTTGCGCTCCAGCGTCTGCACCTGCACGCGTGACAGCTCGTCGCGGATCGCCGCCGCGGTCAGGGTGCCGTCAGTGGGCACGTTGTGGTCCACGGTCGCCAGGGTGCGATCGGGCCGGCGCACCTTGCGGCCGGCAAGTCTCAATCCCTCGAAGGCCTGGGGGCTTGTGACCTCGTGGACCAAGTGCAGGTCGATGAAGATCAAGCCGGGGGAGATCTCGTGGGCCTCCCAGATCTTTTCGAACAGGCTCTGCGGCATCGGTGTGCTAGCTCCTTCTCAGGCCGGCGCTGACAACTGCCAGCAGGACGGCCTCGGTGTCTGCGGGGTTCTCGAAATGGTGCGGAAGATCGGCGTCGAAGGTCACGCAGTCGCCGGCGAGCAGCTCATGGCGGGCTCCATCGCAGACCAGGACCACGGTCCCGGACTCGACCAGCGCCGTCTCGCGGCTGCCCGGCTCGTGCATCGGAGGGTCGCCCGGCCCTCCGGTGACGGCTCCCGGGTGCAGCGTGTGGCGGGAGAGCTCGGCCCGTTGGCCGGGCAACGGCGGCGTCAGGATCTCGTAGCTGTGCCCCTGCGCATACCCCGGTCCCTTGCGCCGCTCCGACTCGCGCACGATCGTCACCGCTCCTTCCTCGTCGAGGCGCAGCAGCTGCGAGAGGCGCAGCTCGAGCCCGTTCGCGATCCGGACGGCGACGTGCAGCGTCGGGCTGGTCTCGCCACGCTCGACCTGGGACAGCATCGGAGCGCTGACCCCCGACCGCGCGGCGAGGTCTCGCAACGACAGGCTCATCGCCTCGCGCAGCGCGCGGATTCGCGCGCCCAACGCTTCGGGAACAGCTGCCTGCTCGACGACTGTCATACAGATGTACGCTATCACGTACAGAAGCCCCGCGGGGGCGGCGCAGCAGCCCGTGTCGGCTAGCTTGCACACCCGGTGGCCCGTCTCGTCGACACGAATCGTGATCTCGAGCTGGCGCTCGCGCTCGCCGAGCTCGCCGACGAGCTCGCGCTGCGCCGCTTCGGCGCCACCGATCTGCTCGTGGACCGCAAGCCCGACGGAAGCCCCGTCACCGACGCCGACCGCTCGATCGAAGCCATGCTCCGGATACGGCTGCATCAGGCGCGCCCCCAAGACGCGGTGATCGGCGAGGAGGGCGGCGCCACCGGCGACTCGGACCGCATCTGGTATCTGGACCCGATCGACGGCACCGGCAAGTACGTCGCCGGCGACCCGCAGTGGTACATCCTGATCTCGCTGGCGATCGACGGACAGGCCGTGGTCGGAGTGGCCAGCGGGCCGGCGCTGGGTGAGCGCTGGTGGGCCGCAAGAGGCGCGGGCGCGTACCGCGACGGATCCCGCACCCGGGTCTCAGATACCGCCTCGCTCGCCGATGCCACCGTGACCGACGACTGGCACAACACGCTCGCGCGCGGCGTCACCGGCCATCCCCTGGCCGCGCTGGCCTCCGCCTGCGCTCGCGCCCGCCCCCACCAGGGCCATGCTCACCTGGTGGTGGCCGGTGGGGCTGCCGACGTGGCACTCGGGATCGGCGGCTCGGCGTGGGATTTCGCGCCCACCAAGATCATCGTGGAGGAGGCCGGCGGCCGCTTCACCGACGTCGACGGCCGGGACGCGTTTGACAGCGGCGATTCGCTGGTCAGCAACGGCCGGCTTCACCAGCAGGCGCTGACCGCGGTGCATCGTTCGCGCAGCCCGGCTCGCTGACGCGAGATCGACAACGCCGCGTGCGCGCAGCCCGGCGCACCCAGCGGCCGCCGCTACTCTGCCCCCATGCGCACACGTCCCGACGTGCTCGTCCTCGGGGGCGGGGGTTCGCTCGGCGAGGCGTGGATGATGGGGGTGCTAGCAGGAATCGAGGACGCGGGCGGGTTTGACCTGCGCGAGTGCGAATCGTTCGTGGGCACGTCCGCGGGCGCGCTCGTCGCCGCGCATCTGGTGGCGGGGCGACCTCCGCGCCGCCCGTCGTCGATGGGCACCGAGCTCGAGGCCGGGACCGCTCAGGCCGGACGAGGTCTCGCGCTGGCGGCGATCGCCGCCGCCCGCCGCGCGGGATCGCTCGCACTCGCGGCGGGATCGACGTTCGCCCCGCTGGCACTCGGCGCCGCAGCGCCGGGGGGTGCGGTTCTCCGGGCGCTGCTGCTCAAGGGGCTCCCCCGTCCCTCCCACACGCTCGCCCAGCTGCGCCATCAGGTCGAGGAGTCCGCCGCCCGGTTCGACGGGCGCCTGCGGGTCACGGCTGTCGATCGTGGCTCCGGTCGGCGGGTCGTGTTCGGCAGTCCGGGCGCCCCCACCGCGACCGTCGCCGAAGCCGTCGAGGCCTCCTGCACCGTCCCCTGGCTGTTCGCCCCGGTGCAGATCGGCGACCGGGAGTACGTCGACGGCGGCGTCTGGAGCCCCACCAACCTGGACGCTGCGCCGGCCGGGCGCGACACCCACGTCCTGTGCCTGAACCCCACGGCCAGCCTCAGGCCGAGCAGCACGCTGCTCGCCGTGATCCGCAACGTCAGCCGCTCGGCGGTATCGATCGAGGGTCTGGCCCTGCGGCGCCGAGGCGCGGCGGTCAGGACCATCGCACCGAACGCCGAATGCGCCGCGGCGATGGGCTCGGACTTCATGGCCCGGGAGCCACGCGCTCGGGTGCTGGACGCCGGCTACCGCCAGGGCCTCCTGGTGGCAGCCGACGACCGCCGCTGGTAGTTATGGCGCGCCCACGAACTTACGGCGCCTGGACGACCTCCGGCGTGAGCTCGGCCGCCGCCGGTACCTCGGCCAGCAAACCCTGACGGCGCACCGCGTTGGACAGCGCCCGCACGTAGGCGTGCGCGCCGGCCTCGAGGATGTCGGTCGAGACGCCCTGTCCCGAACCGCTGACCCCGCCGACCTCGAGCACCACCGACGTCTCCCCGAGCGCATCCTGGCCGCCCGTCACGGCGTCGACCCGGAACTCGCGCAGCCGCGCGTCAACCCGGGTGGCCGCGTTGATCGCGTGGAAGATCGCGTCGACCGGCCCGTCGCCGGTGAACGAACCGACCAGCTCCTCACCGTCGGGCCCGCGCACCCCGACCGTCGCGTGCGGCGGCCGCCGGGTCGACGCCTCGACGTCGAACCAGTCGAGTTGGTAGCCGGCGATCTCCTGACGGAGCTCGTCGGTCACCAGAGCCTCGAGATCCATCGCGGTTACCTGCTTCTTCTTGTCGGCGATCTCCTTGAAGCGCTTGAAGGCCGTCACCAGCGCCTCGCCCGACAGCTCGAAGCCCAGCTCGGCGAGCGCCTGGGCCAGCGCGTGGCGGCCCGAGTGCTTGCCGAGCACGATCGAGTTCGTATCGAGGCCGACGGTCGTCGCATCCATGATCTCGTAGGTGGTGCGCTCCTTGAGCACGCCGTCCTGGTGGATGCCCGACTCGTGCGCGAACGCGTTACGTCCCACGATCGCCTTGTTGGGCTGGACCGGATATCCGGTCAACCTCGACACCAGCCGTGAGGTCCGGGCGATCTCCCGGGTAACCGCGCCGGTATGCAGGCCGATCTCGTCCTGGCGCGTGTGGAGGAGCATCACGATCTCCTCCAGGGAGGCGTTGCCGGCTCGCTCGCCGATCCCGTTGATCGCGCACTCGACCTGCCGCGCACCGGCGCGCAATCCAGCGAACGAGTTGGCGACCGCCAGCCCCAGGTCGTCGTGGCAGTGGACCGAGAGCACCACATCGTGCAGGTCGGGTACCAGCTCGTACAGGCGCAGCAGGTAATCCGCGTACTCGTGGGGGATCGCGTAGCCGACCGTGTCGGGGATGTTGATCGTCGTCGCGCCCTCGTCGATCGCGAGCTGGCAGACCTCGGCGGTGAACTCGAGCTCGGCCCGGGTGGCATCCATCGGCGAGAACTCGACGTCGTCGAGGTAGTGCTTGGCGTGCGCCACCGCGGCGCGCGCCTGCCCCTTGACGTCCTCTCGCGTGGTCTGGAGCTGGTGGCGGATGTGGATGTCCGAGGTCGAGATGAACGTGTGGATGCGCGGGCGCGGGGCGTCCTTGACCGCGTTGTAGGCCGCGTCGATGTCGGCCACGTGGGTTCGCGCCAGGCCGGCGATCACCGGTGGAACGTCGACGCCGAAATCGGCGTGCGCGATCGCCTGCACCGCCTCGAAATCGCCCGGCGAGGTGATCGGAAAGCCGGCCTCGATCACGTCGACTCCCAGCCGGGCCAGCTGTCCGGCGATCTCCAGCTTCTCCTGCGTGTTGAGCGAGATCCCCGGCGACTGCTCGCCATCGCGCAGCGTCGTGTCGAAGATCAGTACTCGGTTGGGGTCTACGGGCTTGGTCATGTCGCTCCTCGTGTGTCTCGAATCTTCTCGGTGCTGGTCTCGCGGCTACGTGCGGCCGCCGGCGCGCTATTCCCCCCGGAGGGGGAGGAGAAGAAGTCGGAGATCGAGGCACTGCGACATGTGGGCGAGAGGGTACCAGGCTTCCGCCATGGGACCGTGGGGGATTTTGGGCGCTATTCGCCCAAGATCCCCCAGGCTCAGGCTGGCTCGCCGTACAGCGCGTCGATCTCGGCGGCGTACTTGGCGGTGATCGACTTGCGCCGCATCTTCATCGTCGGCGTCAGCTCGTCCCCTCCGGGGGGCCAGTCGCAGCGGAGCACCGTGAAGCGCTTGATCGCCTCCACCCGCGACAGGTGCGAGTTGGCACGCGTCACCCCCGCGCCGACCTCCTCGAGCACCACCGGCTCGGCGGCCATCGCCTCGATCGACGAATCGCGCAGACCGTGCTCGGCGGCGAACGTCGCACACGCGTCCGGGTCGAGCACGATCAGCGCCACGTTGTAGGGCCGGCGATCGCCGAACGCGAACGCCTGGCCGATCAGCGGGCTGCCCTGCTTGAGCTGCTGCTCGATGTTCGCCGGGGACATGTTCTTGCCCGCGGATTGATGATCAGCTCCTTCTTGCGATCGATGATCCGCAGATATCCGTCATCGTCGAGCGAGCCGACGTCGCCGGTGTGCAGCCAGCCATCTGCGTCCACGGCCTCCGCCGTCCTGGCGGGCTGGTTGCGATAGCCCGCCATCACCGTCTCCCCTCTGACCAGCACCTCGCCGTCGGCGGCGAGTCTGAGCTCGACCCCGGGCAACGGCTTACCGACCGTGCCAAAGCGCAGCCCATCCGGCGGCACCAGCGTGGCCACGCACGAGAGCTCGGACATGCCCCAGACCTCGCAGATCGGGATCCCGATCGCGGCGAAGAACTCGAACATCTCCAGCGGGGCTGGCGCGGCGCCGATGACGTAGGACTCGCAGCGATCGAATCCCAACCGTGCGCGAATTTTGGAAAAGATCGCCGCATCCGCCTGCACCCACGCCTGCGCCAGCTCATCGGAGACGGGCTCTCCGGCCTGCTCGGCGCGGACCTTGCGCAGACCCAGGTCGATCGCTTCGAGCGTCGCCACGCGCTTGGCTTCATCTGCCTCGGCTGCGATCCCGGCCTCGAGCGCCGCCTTGAGCTTCTCCCATACCCGGGGGACGCCCCCGAACCGGGTCGGCCGGGCATCGACCGCGTGCGCGAACACCTGCGTGGGGTCCGGGCAGGCGGTGATCGTCTCACCCCAGATCATCGGCCCGTAATGGGCGAGCGTGCGGTCGGCGATATGAGCGGTGGGCAGGTAGGAGATCACCGAGCCGCCGCTGGTCCGCCAGGCCGGCGACGCGGCGTCGAGCGCCCGGAACTGCGCGATCACGTTGGCGTGGGTGAGCTGGACGCCCTTGGGCGGACCGGTCGTCCCGGAGGTGTAGATCAGCGTCACCACATCCTCGGGGGTGACCGCGCGGCAGGCCGCATCGAAGTCAAAGCTCTCCGCGCCGGCGCCGGCGCGTTCGAGCTGCTCCAAGGTGAGCGCGCCGTCGAACTCGACGTCCAGCACGATCAGATGCTGCACCGTGCCGGCCTGCGCGATCGCGGCCTGCATGCGGGCCAGGAAGGCCGCTTCGACGATCGCCACCCCGCAGCGGGCGTCGCCGAGCAGGTAGGCGATCTGCTCGCTCGAGGACGTGCTGTAGATCGAGAACGGCGTCGCGCCGAGGTGCATCGCGGCCGTGTCGAGCAGGTGGAACTCGGGACGGTTGGTGAGCAGCATGCCGACCGTGTCACCGCGCCCCACGCCAAGCGCGTGAAATCCCCCGGCGATGCTCTGCACCCGGTCGCAATATTCAGCGAACGTGATGCTGATCTGATCGTTGATCGTCCGCAGCGCGACCTGGTCGGCGCGCGCCGCGGCGGTGAGCTGGAACGCCTCGCACATCGTCGCCGCGTCCAACGCCGGCGGACGCTCGTGCTGGCCCACCGTCGTCCCCAACACGCCGCTCATCCCACGGCAAGGTGTAGCACGGACAAGGGTATGCTCGCCACCCCTCCATGCCCGCACCGCTGCATGCTTACCACGAGGACTTCGCCTATTACGAGGATCGCTCGCTGGGGCTGCTGGCATCGGCAAAAGACGGGACCGAGAGCGCCGTCCGCGCGTTCTCCGAACACGGCGCGCCGCTGACCGAGGCGGGTGCCCGCGCGGTTGTCGCCGCCGAGCACGGGATGGGCTCATGGGCGCAGCTGCGCCACCACGTGGCCGGATTGCCGGAGTCCGGCGCGCCGTTTGCGCACGCCTATCGCGCCGTGGAGGAGCGCGATCCCGCTGCCCTGCAGCGACTGCTCGACGAGCATCCGGGCCTCGTGCATCAACGGGGAACCAACGGCAATGACCTGCTCGGGATGGCCGGCGCGACCGGCGATCAGCGGCTCTCGGCGCTGCTGCTCGCGCGCGGCGCCGATCCCCGCAGCGCCAACGTGCACGGATGGACGGCGCTGCATCAGGCCGCCTACAGCAACCAGCCGCAGCTCGCGCAGATGCTGCTGCACGCCGGCGCACAAACCGACGTGTCGGCACGCGGCGACGGCGGTACGCCGCTGATCGTGGCGCTGTTCTGGGGCCACCGCGAGGTCAGCGAGCTGCTGGCGCAGCGCGAGGTCGTGCCCGAGAACCTGCGTGCGGCGGCCGGTCTGGGCGACCTGGCTGCGATCGAGCGGCTGTTCGGCGCCGACGGCCGCCCCACCGCCCAGGCCGGGGCGCACCGCGCCTTCTACCGGCCCCACGGCGGCTTTCCCGCCTGGACGCCGTCAGCCGACGACCAGGAGGTGCTCGACGAGGCGCTCGCGTGGGCGGCGCGCAGCGACAGAGTCGATGCCCTGGATGCGCTGGTGCAGCGCGGCGCGCAGCTCGAGGCCGACGTCTACCGGGGCACCGCGCTGGCGTGGGCGGCGGCCTGCGACCGGTCGGGCGCGATCAAGCGGCTCGTGGAGCTCGGCGCCGACCCCAACGGCCGCAGCTCGTTCGGCGGCCCCGACCACGGGCGAGAGCTGACGCCGCTGCACCTCGCCGCCAGTGACGACAAGCTCGACGCCCTGCGGACGCTGCTGGAGCTGGGCGCCGATCCAACCGTGCGCGACGCGATCCACGACAGCCCGCCGGCGGGATGGGCCGAGCATGTCGGCCAGCGGCAGGCGGCGCAGCTGCTGCGCGACGCCGGCGGCTGACCCCGGCGTTCAGAGCGCGACCGTCACGCCGGCGAAGAAGCCCTCGCTGGAGACGATCGCGTCGACGACCTCGGGCGGAACGCGCGAGCTGGTGGTGATCACCATCGCCGCCAGGCGCCCGTCGCCGCCGGGGTCCTGCTCGGGCTGGCGCCCCACGGCGGCGGAGATGATGTTGACGCCGTGCTCGCCGCAGGCGTTCCCCACGCGGCCCAGCATGCCGGGCTTGTCCTGATAGCGAAACAGCGTCACGTGGTCCTCGAGCTGCACGTCGAAGCGCTGCCCCCACGCCTCGATCAGATGCGGCCGGTTGCGGCGGCCGAGCAACGTCCCGGCCACCCGTACGGTGGTCTCGCCCGTGGTGACCGAGACGCGCAACAGGTCCGTGTAGTCGCGGGCGACGCTGTGCTTGGTCTCGACCACGCGGATCCCGCGCTCCTCGGCGATCGCGGGCGCGTTGACCGAGTTGACGTCCTCTTCGATGTGCCCGCTGAGCACCCCCAGCAGCGCCTCGATCGACAGCAGCCGGGTGTCCCGGTCGGCGAGGCGCCCGAAGAAGTCAGTCTGGATGCGATCGACCGACGATCCCTGGGCGACCGCGAGGGCAATCGCGATCTTGCCCAGCGAGTTGCACAGCGGCAGAAACGGTCCCAGCACCTCGGCGTCCTCGGCCGCCACCGCCGGGGCATTGACCGCGCTCGTGACCAGGCCGCCGGTGAGCGCCGCGACGACCTGCTCTGCCGCCTGGTAGCCCGCGCGATCGGTGGCCTCGGCGGTCGAGGCCCCGAGGTGCGGCGTCACGATCACGTTGGGGTAAGTCGAACAGCGGATGGTCGGTGACCGGCTCAGATCGGAACACGTCCAGCGCGGCCCCCGCGACCTTGCCCGAGTCGAGCGCGGCCTTGAGATCCTCGTCGACCACCAGCGGCCCGCGAGCGACGTTGAGGATCCGCACCCCGTCCTTGCACTTGGCCAGCACCTCGGCGTTCAGCCACCCCTCGGTGTCGGGCGCCTTGGGCAGGTGCAGCGTCAGGAAGTCGGCGGCCGCGTAGACGTCGTCGGGCGAGTCCGCCTGCTCGACGCCCAGCTCGCGGTAGCGCTCGGCGGCCACGAACGGGTCGAACGCCACGACCTTCATGTTGAAGCCCCGGGCCCGCTGCGCGACCAGCTGCCCGATGCGCCCGAAGCCGAGGATCCCCAGCGTCTTCTCGTACAGCTCGACGCCCAGGAACTTCGAGCGCTCCCAGCGCCCGCTGGTCAGCGACGCGTGCGCCTGGGGGACGTTGCGCGCCAGCGCCAGCAACAGCGCCATGGTGTGCTCGGCGGCGGTGATCGTGTTCGACTGCGGCGCGTTGGCGACCACGATCCCGCGCTTGGTGGCGGCCTCCACATCGACGTTGTCGACCCCCACGCCGGCACGACCCACGGCTCGCAGCCGCCGCGCCTTGTCGAGCAGGCCGCTGTCGAGGCGCGTCGCCGAGCGGATCAGGATCCCCTCGTACTCGCCGATCCGCGCGTCGAGCTCGTCGGCACTCCAGCCGGCACCCACGTCGACCTCGAAGTGCTCGCGCAGCAGATCGATCCCGGACTCGCCGATCCGCTCGGCCACCAGCACCTTGGGCTTGCTCAATGGTGCTCCAGCAGCCAATCGATGCAGGCGGTCAGCGCCTGCACGTCGGACGGGTCGGTGGCCGGGAACATCCCCACCCGAAGCTGGTTGCGGCCCAGCTTACGGTAGGGCTCGACGTCGACGATCCCGTTGGCCCGCAGCGCCGCCGCCAGCTCAGCCGCGTCAACCTCGTCGTCGAAGTCGATCGTGCCGACGACCAGCGAGCGCTTGGCAGGGTCGGTCACGAACGGGAACGCGTGCGGATGGCGCTCGGCCCACCCGTAGAGGTGGCTCGAGGAGGCGCTGGTGCGAGCGATCATGGCCTGCAGCCCGCCGCGGTCGAGCATCCAGTCAAGCTGCTGCGCGAGCAGCACGAGCGTCGCGATCGCGGGCGTGTTGTAGGTCTGGTCCTGGCGCGAGTTCTCAAGCGCCGTCGACAGCGAGAGGAAGTCGGGGATCCAGCGGGTGCCGGGCCGGGCGCAGATCTGCTCGATGCGCTCGACCGCCGCCGGGCTCAGCGCCGCCAGCCACAGGCCGCCATCGGACCCCAGGCCCTTCTGGGGGGCAAAGTAGTAGGCGTCGCATTGCCCGATGTCCACCGGCAGCCCCGCGACCGCCGAGGTCCCGTCGATCAGCACCATCGAGTGCCCCGAGCGCTCGGGGCGACGGACCGCCACCATCACCCCGGTCGAAGTTTCGTTGTGGGCCCAGGCGATCACGTCGGCGTCCGGATCGGCGACCGGCTCGGGAGCGTCGCCGGGCGGCGATTCGATCACCATCGGCTCGGCGAGGAACGCAGCGCGGCCCGTGCAGCGGGCGAACTTGGACGAGAACTCCCCGTAGACGAGATGCAGGGCGCGCTCGGCCACCAGGCAGCACGTGGCCGCGTCCCAGAACGCCGTCGTGCCGCCGTTGCCCAGCACGACCTCGTAATCGTCGGGGAGCGCGAGCAGCTCCGCGATACCGGCCCGGATCCGGCCCACCAGCTCCTTGACCGGCCGCTGGCGGTGGGAGGTGCCCATCAGCGCCGCGCCCGGACCGGCGAGGTGCTCGAGCTGGGCGGGGCGGAGGCGCGAGGGACCGCAACCGAAGCGGCCGTCGGCGGGCTTGAGGTCCTCGGGGATCTGCAGCACGGTCGGGGTCATCAGGGCCTTACTCGAAGTTAGCGAGGTGTACGTGCCCAGGCGCCCGGCGGTCTGCGCCGCCGCTTCCCGGTGGTCAATTCCACCCGCTCGCGCCAGTCACGACGGCGCCAGTGATTCTAGAGCCGCCTACTCCTGGAACTCGGTGTCGATCCAGTCCATCTGGGCGCGCAGCTCACGTCCCACCAGCTCGACCTGATGGCCGGCCTGCTCGGCGCGCAGGCGCTTGAAGTTCTCCTGGCCGGCGCGGTTCTCCGCAATCCACTCGCGCGCAAAATCACCGGACTGGATATCGGCCAGCAGCTGCTTCATCGCCTGGCGCGAGTCATCTCCGATCACCCGCTTGCCGCGCGTCAGATCGCCGTACTCGGCAGTGTTGGAGATCGAGTAGCGCATCCCGGCGATCCCCTTCTCGTACATCAGGTCGACGATCAGCTTGAGCTCGTGCAGGCACTCGAAGTACGCCAGCCGCGGGTCGTATCCGGCGTCAACGAGGGTCTCATAGCCGGCCCGGACCAGCTCGGTGACGCCCCCGCACAGCACCGCCTGCTCGCCGAATAGGTCAGTCTCGGTCTCGTCCTTGAAGGTCGTCTCGATCACCCCGCCGCGGGTGCAGCCGATTCCCTTCGCGTAGGCCAGCGCGAGCCCCAGCGCATCACCGCTGGGGTCCTGATGGACGGCGACCAGACCGGGCACGCCCGAGCCCTCCAGGAACTGGCGACGCACCAGGTGGCCCGGGCCTTTGGGGGCAACGAGCGTGACGTCGACGTCGGGTGGGGGGACGATCTGCTCGTAGTGGATCGAGAACCCGTGGCTGAACATGAGCATGTTGCCGGCCGCGATCCCGTCCTTGACGCCCCCGTCCCAGACCTGGCCGTGGAGCTCGTCGGGGACCAGCACCATCACCACGTCGCCCTCGCTGGCCGCGTCGGCGGGCTCGGCGACCCGCAGGCCGTGATCCTGGGCCTTCGCGACGCTGGTCGAGCCGCCGCGCAGGCCGACTACGACCGAGACGCCGGAATCCCGAAGGTTGAGCGCGTGGGCATGGCCCTGGGAGCCGTAGCCGATGATCGCCACGGTCTTGCCGTCGAGCTTGCTCAGGTCGGCGTCATCGTCGTAGAACATGGGCCGGGAGGCTACATGGCCGGCGCGCCCGGCAGGGTTGTCGGGGGCGGGCCCGGTAGGACCCGAGAGGGGGTTACGGACCGCCGAAGCGCTGGCGCAACGCCAGCACGTTGGCCACGTAGCGCCGCGTCGAGGGCAGCAGCCCGTGCTGCTGTACCGATGCGAGCCCCTGGTAGTAGCTGGCCGCCGCGAGTCCCGGATCGCCCCCTGTCTGCGCGAGCAGCGAGCGCAGCAGCAGCACGCCGCCGCGGATGTTGTCCTGCGCCGAGGAGGGCGACAGCGGCGGCGTGGGCGCCAGGTTGCGCCCGATGAAGGTCCAGGTGGACGGCTCGATCTGCATCACGCCGACCGCGCCGGTGCTCGACACCGCGTTGTTGTTGAAGCCGCTCTCCTGGTCAGCGATCGCCTCGGCCAGCGACGAGGAGACGCCGTTGGCCGCCGCCACCTGGCCGACTTCACCGGGGCTGACTATCTCGGGGGTCGGCTGTGCGCTGGCCGAGGGGGCGCTCGAGGCGGCCGGGGCGCTCGCCGCAGATGAACCGGAGAGGTTGAGCGTCGTCCCGGCCAGCAGCAGCCCGCGCGGATCGAGCCCGTTGGCCGCCGCGAGCTGATCGACACTCATCCCGTTGGCGGTCGCAATCCCCCACAGCGTGTCGCCGGCCTGCACGACGTAGGACCCGCCGCCGGTCGCCGGCGCGCTCGGCGCCGAGCCGCCTTGGCTCGCTGGCGCGCTCGCCTCAGACGAGGAGCCGGAAAGGTTGAGCCGGGTCCCGGCGAGCAACAGTCCCGACGGATCGAGCCCGTTGGCCGCCGCGAGCTGATCGACGGTCATCCCGCTGGCCGCCGCGATGCCCGACAGCGTGTCGCCGGGTTGCACAACGTACGAACCACCGCCGGTCGCGGGCGCACTTGACACAACCGGCGAGGAGGTCTCCGCCGGGGCGCTGGACGACACCGGCGCCGCCGACTGCGAAGGGATCATCAGCGTGGTGCCGGCCTGCAAGCCTGCGCTGGGAGAAATACCGTTCGCGGCTGCCAGCTGACCGACGGTCAGGCCGTCCTGCGCCGCGACCGACCACAGCGACTCGCCGGGCGCGACGGTATGGGCGACGTCGGCGCTGGCCACGGCGGGGGCGGCGAGCAGAGCGGCGCCCGTGAGCAGAACCTGAATCGTTGTGCGCATGGCGCGACAGTCTCCACCGTCGCGGTCGAGGCGAAAACTCCTGCAAGCTGCATCGCAGCGTGCAAGATCGCTGTCACGCCGAAGCGAACGCCACCAGCGTGCTACCGGGCAGCGTGACCGATCCGTCAGCGGCGGTGAACGGCTCCGCCTCGGCGGTGATCCGCTCGACGATCTGGAGCCGGTCGGTCTCGGGCAGCTCGCGAAATGCCGAGCCCATGATCGGCGACAGCTCGACGGTCTCGTCGATGAACTCGTCGATCTTCTCGTAGCGGCGCTCCACCCCGACAGCCTGCACTCTCACCTCGACGAAGCCGGCTGACTCGAGCACCTCCTGCAGGGCGCCGTCGGCGGAGAGCCTGAACATCCCCGGCGCGTTCGGATCCGGGGGTTCGGCATGTCCCAGCGCGACCATGGTCATCGAAGGGATCGTGGCCCATGGATTGCGCTCGGGGTGGTCCCAGACCGCGAACGCAGCTCGGCCACCGCTGCCCAGGACGCGCCGGACTTCGCGTGCGGCGGCCTCGGGATCGACGGTCAGCATCAGTCCCCACCTGCACAGGACCGCGTCCACGCTGCCGGTCGGCAGGTCGATCCACTCGAGCTCGAGCTGGGCGAACTCGACGTTGTCCAACCCGGCCTGCACCGCCCGCTCACGGGCCACCTCGACCATCGCCTGCGCCCCGTCACTGGAGATCAGCGTCCCACCGGGCAAGATCAGCTCGGCTGCCAGGAAGCCCGTGTCGCCGGGGCCGGCGGCCAGCTCGAGCACCCGCTGGCCGGGCTGCAGCGCCAATCCATCGACCATCGCCGCCGAGACCGGCATCCCCCAATCGCGAATCCGGTCGGCGCGATTGCCCCACCCTGCGGCGGCGCGCTCCCACATCTGGCGGCTCGCTGCTCGCTGTTCGTCGGGCTCGATCGCGCTCATTGTGCCCGCACCCTACTCGACCGTCGGCCGACCGAGCTCGCCGAATGCCGCGTCGATCTGAGCGCTCATCCGCTGGCCGAAGATGGCCAGCAGCGCCTCGGTCGCCAGCGGCCGCAGGTTGTCGATCGACTGCTCGATCTCCGGCCAGCGCTCGACGGGCATTCCCGCCGAGCGAAACGGCTGCCAGACCTCCTCCAGAAACAGCTTCACGAACGAGGCCGAGACGGCGTCGCAGTGACGCTCGATCTGCTCGAACACTGCCAGCGCGCCGTCAAGCGACACGCCGCGCGCGACGACCCGCTCGGCCACCTCCAGCAGCGCGGGGCTGGGGACCTCGAACCGGCCCTCCCCGGCAGCCACCAGCACGCCGAGCCGCTGCGCGCGAGCAAGAACCTGGGGCGCCTCCTCGGCGCTGACGGCAAAGCGGCGCCCGAGCTCGGCCACGGTCAGCATCTGCGGCGCCTCGATGTTGGGAGGCTCGGTCAGCGTCTGCCGAAACCGCGCCAGCCGCTGCGCCATCGCCTCGCTGTCCTCGAGCAGGTGCTTGATCGAGGCCAGGTTGAAGCCCTCCCGTTGCAGATCGCGGATCAGCTGCAGCCGGGCGACATGCTCGGGACCGTAGTAGCCGACCCGCAGGCGGACCTCGGGCGGCGCCAGCAGCCCGCGCGCCTGATGGGCGCGGATGTTTCGCACTGACATGCCCGACTGCGCCGCGAGCTGCTCGACCGTGAGCTCCGCTGGCATGCCGCAGACGATGTCACATCGATCGACGTCACATCGAATCGGGCGTTTGCTCGCGTCAGTCCAGCTTGCGGCGCAGGAGCTTCCCGGTCGGGCCACGGGGGACGCTCGCCACGAACTCAAAGCGCTTGGGGACCTTGAAGGCGGCGAGCCGTGCGGCGCAGTGTGCCCGCAAAATCTCCGCGCCGACGGAGTCGCCAGCGCCGCCGTCACCGCGCAGCACCACCCGGGCGACGACCGCCTCCCCCCATTCCGGGTCCGGCCGCCCCAGCACCGCCGCATCGGCGACCGCGGGATGCTCGAGCAGCACCCCCTCGACCTCGATCGGAGCGACGTTCTCGCCGCCGGTCACGATCGTGTCCGCGATCCGCCCTTCGATCACCAGCCGGCCCTCGTCGTCGAACGCGCCGCGGTCTCCGGTGTGAAGCCAGCCGTCGGGAGCCAGGGCGCCGGCGGCGACCGTCTTCCCGCGGACCAGCAGCTCACGATCGTCCCGGAGCGCAAGCTCGACCCCCAGCAACGGCCACCCGTCGGTGGCGATCTGTGAGCAGGCCTCGGTCATCCCGTACGTGGGCGCCACGTCGACGCCGGCCGCGCGGGCCCGCGCCAGCAGCGCCGGGGCGATCGGACCACCCCCGAGCAGCGCCCGGCGCAGCGTCGGCGGCTCGTGCAGCCCCGCATCGAGCAGCCGCGCCAGCATCGTCGGAACCAGCGACACGAGCGTCACGCGCTCGGCGGGGTCCATCAGAGCGGTGAGGACCGCGTCGGTGTCGAAGCGCTCGTGCAACAGCACCGTGGTCGCGTAGATCGCACTGCGGATCTGGATCGAGAGCCCACCGACATGCGCCAGCGGCATCGGGCACAGCCAGCGCTCCTCGGGGTCCAGGCCGAGCGCGAGCGCCGAGCCCAGCGCGTTCCAGAGCCAGTTCTCGTAGCTCAGCAAGACCTCTTTGGGCCGTGCCGAGGTGCCCGAGGTGTACATCGCGGTCGCGATCTCCTCGGGCGAGCGCTCGCTCGGCGAAGCGGGATCGCCGCTGATGAGCTCGTCGAGCACGAGCGCCGCGCCATCTTCGCGCGCGGCCCGCTCGCCGGCTTGCAGCCGCAGGTCGATCGGGACTGCGACGGCGCCGGTCAGCATGCAGCCGTGCAGCGCGACGACGAGCTCGCGGCCTACGAGCTCGAGCGCCACGCGGTCGCCTGCGGGCACGCCGCGTTCCAGCAGTCCGCCGGCAAACGCCAGCGCGCGCTCATGCAGCGCCGCATAGCTGAGCGCCGGGGCGCCGGGCGCCAGCAGCGCGGCCCGTGCGCCCTGCACGCGCGCCGCGCGCACCAGCCAGACTTCCATGAGGCGCTAGCCGACCTCGGAGCGCAGCTCGCCCACACGCGGTGGGGCAGCGGCGCGCATCGCCGGCTGCAGACCGCGCTTGCGGGGACGGCGCACCTTGAGCTCCTCCGCAAGGAAGTAGGAGCCGACGACCAGCAGCACCGCCAGCAGCTGCGCGACGACCGTCTGGACGTTGGGGAAGATCGCAAACCACAGTCCCATCCAGCCGGGGATCGCCACGTGCAGCGGCGTCGTCGCGATCCACCCGGCCTGCTGGAGCTCCTGCACGCTTTCACCGACCATCACCAGCAGCACCACCCCGAGCGTCACGCCGGTGGCGACGAGCATCCTGCGATACGGCAGCCGGCGCTGCAGGCCGAACGTCAGATAGCCGATCCCCGCCACGAACACCAGCCCCAGCGCGACCCCCTCGAGCACCATGCCCGAGCCGTAGCGAAGACGGAGGTTCTGCAAAAACAGGACCACCTCAAAGCCCTCGCGGTACACCGAGGTGAAGCCGAGCAGCGCCAGCCCCAGCAGCGTTCGCCGGGTGCTCACCGAGCCGGCGCCACCAACGATCTTGCGACGGCGCCGGTTGTGATGCGCGATCCAGCCGGTCCAGTAGACGCGGTGAAAGAACCAGTTCATGACCACCAGCAGGACCGCGATCGCCAAAAGCCCGGTCGCGGCCTGGAGGTCGAGGCTTCCCGGCCCCACCGCGTTGGTGACCGCGATCGCCACAAACCAGGTCACGACCGCGACGCCGAATGCCGTTGCCGCTCCGATCGCAAGCGGCTTTCTGTAGGCGCCGTCGCCTCCGCGCATGCTGGCCGTGAGGACCGCGAGGACCAGAATCGTCTCCAGACCCTCGCGCAGCACCAGAATGCCGCTGTCCAGTACGACCGCGAAGTGGCTCAGGTGCGTGCTGGGGTCAGTGGGGTCCGGCGTGCCGCCCGAGGCGGTCGCAAACTGCCATACGAGCAGCCCGGCGAGGACCGTCAGCAGCACCCCCCAGCCGATCTGCTTTGTGCTCACGCGAGCCATTAGGGCACCCTAACAGATTTGCGGGGGCGTGTTAGGGCACCCTAATAACGCCTTCGCTCGGATCGCACCCCGCTTGCGTAGAGTCCTCGCTGCCCCATACCAGAAGAGGAGTTTGTTCAGTGAGCATCAGCTGGCACGCCGCCGGGGAATACACCGACATCCGCTACGAGCTCGCCGACGGCGAGAACTCCGGCATCGCCAAGATCACCATCGACAGGCCCGAGGTGCACAACGCCTTTCGCCCCGAGACCGTGATCGAGCTCTCGCATGCGTTCGAGCGCGCCCGCGAGGACCAGAGCGTCGGCGTCGTGATCCTCACCGGCCAGGGCACGGAGGCCTTCTGCTCGGGCGGCGACCAGCGCACGCGCGGCCAGCGCGGCGGCTACGTCACCGGCGCCGACACCGCGCAGGCCGGCCGCCACCAGGCCGTGGGGCGCTTCCACGTGACCGATCTGCACATCCAGATCCGGCGGCTGCCCAAGCCGGTGATCGCCATGGTCGCCGGGTACGCGGTCGGTGGCGGCCATGTCCTGCACGTCGTTTGCGATCTGACGATCGCCGCCGACAACGCCCGCTTCGGGCAGACCGGCCCGCGCGTGGGCTCGTTCGACGGGGGCTTCGGCGCCAGCGTCCTCTCGCGGCTGGTGGGTCCCAAGAAGGCCAAGGAGATCTGGTTCATGTGCCGCCAGTACGACGCCCGGCAGGCGCTCGACATGGGACTCATAAATACCGTCGTGCCGCTGGCCGAGCTCGAGACCGAGACCGTGAAGTGGTGCCGCGAGATGCTCGCGCTGTCCCCGTTCGCGCTGCGGCTGCTGAAGGCCAGCTTCAACGCCGACGAGGACGGCCTGGCCGGGATCCAGCAGCTGGCCCACGACACCAACCTGCTCTTCTACATGAGCGAGGAGGCCCAGGAGGGCCGCGACGCGTACCTGGAGAAGCGGCCGGTCGACTTCTCGAAGTTCCCCCGGCGGCCCTGATGGGGAGCGCGTAGTGGCGCAGACCGCCGCGGCGATCCGCACCCCGGCCAGGATCTGGCTGATGGCGGCGCGCCCGCGCACCCTGCCGGCCGCGATCGCACCCGTGCTGGTGGGCACCGCGCTGGCGGGCTTTGCCCACGTTTTCCACCCGCTGCGGTTCATCGCCGCACTGCTCGGGGCGATCTTCATCCAGGTGGGCACCAACCTGAGCAACGACTACTCCGATGCCCGCCGCGGCGCCGACACCGAGGACCGGCTCGGGCCGGTGCGTGTCACCGCCGGGGGGCTCGTCCCGCCCAAGCAGGTCCTGGTCGCCACGTACGTCTCGTTCGGGCTTGCGGTGCTCGCCGGGGCCTATCTGGTGGCGGTCGCAGGCTGGGAGCTGCTGCTGGTCGGCGCCGCGTCAATCCTGGCCGGCGTCGCCTACACCGGTGGCCCGCGGCCGTACGGCTACGAGGGGCTCGGCGAGGTGTTCGTGTTCCTGTTCTTCGGGATCGTCGCCGTGGCCGGCTCGTATTTCGTCCAGGTCGAGCACCTCGAGTGGGAGGCCTTCGCGCTCGCCGTGCCGGTCGGGCTGCTCGCCTCGGCGATCCTGGTCGTCAACAACTTCCGCGACATCTACTCCGATCGCCGCGCCGGAAAGCGCACGCTGGCCGTCAGGCTCGGCCGGGAACGGACCCGCACGCTGTTCGCCGCGATCGTCTATCTCGCGTTCGTCCTGACCCCGGTGACGTGGATCTTCGGTCCCCTGAGCGCCTGGGTGCTGCTCCCCTGGCTGACGCTGCCGGTGGCCGCGGGGGTCGCGCGCCTGGTGCGCAACCGCACCGACGGCCCGTCTTTGAACCAGGCGCTCGCTCAGACCGGAATGCTCCAGCTCGCGTTCTGCATCCTGCTGTCGGCGGGCCTTCTGTTGAGCAGGTGAAGGTCGAAGTTTCTTTTTATGAGGCGCGCTTGCGCGCGCCTTTTGTTTCCTCGCGCGATTCCGTCAGCGTTCGGCCACTGATCGTGCTCGCGCTCAAGGCGACCGATGGGCTGGTGGGGCACGGCGAGGCCGCGCCCCTTCAAGGCTATGACGGAGTCGGCATCGACGATGTCCGTGCCGCGCTCGAGGATTGCCGTCCGCTGCTGTCGCAGTCCGACGGGCGCGAGCGCGAGCCACTGCTTGCGCGGTGCGCCGAGCGGGCCGTGCTCCCCCAGGCGCTGGCCGCGATCGACATGGCGCTCTGGGACCTCGCCGGGCGCCGCGCCGGCGAGCCGGTGTGGCGCTTGCTGGGAGGGCACAGCGCGCCCCCGGTGCAGGTCAACGCGACGATCGCCGCACCCGATCGTGCCGAGGCCGCCCGCCAGGCGGCCGCCGCTGCTGCCGCGGGCTTTGGCTGCGTCAAGGTCAAGGTCGGGATCGGCGACGACGCCGGCCGGCTCGCCGCGGTGCGCGCCGCCGCCGGCCCCGAGCTGGCGATCCGGCTCGATGCAAACGGTGTCTGGTCAGTGGACGAGGCAGCCGCCTCGCTGCGGATGCTCGAGCCCGTCGGCGTGGAGCTGTGCGAAGAGCCGGTCAGCGGCCTGGATCAGGTCGCCCAGCTCGCCGGCAAGACGCCGGTCCCGCTCGCGCTCGACGAGACCGCCACCGCCCCGGGCGCACTGCAGCGCCGGGTGTGCGAGGCGGTGTGCCTGAAGGTCACGAGCTGCGGGGGGATCTCGGGCGTGCTGGCGGGCGCATCCACGGCGCGGCAGGCGGGCTATCAGGTCTACCTCGCCTCGACGCTCGACGGCCCGCTGGGGATCGCCGCGGCCCTGCACGCCGCGGCCGTGGTCAGGCCCGACCGCCCGTGCGGGCTGGCCACGCTCGGGCAGTTCGCCGGTCCCGCCGATCCGCTCCCGGCCGCCGGAGCCGCCGATCCGCTGCCGGTTGCCGGCGGGGCGATGTCGCTACCGCCGGGGCCGGGGCTGGGCGACGGCCTGCTGGGCTGGTATCGAGCCCGGTGAGCCGATGATCGCCGCCACCTGCGCAGGCGCCTCGAGATGAACCGCGTGGCCGCTCCCGGGCACGATCACCACCTCGGTCCCGGAAGCTGTTGCGCCATCGCCGAGGCGATCTGGCGGAACTTGTGATCGCGCTCGCCGACCACCAGCGTCGTCGGCGCAGCCACCTCACCCAGCCGTCCCCACACCGACGGCAGCACACCCGTGCCCAGGCCGCGCAGGGCGCGCGCAAGGCCCGCCGGCGTGCTGCGCAGGCGGTCAACGTGCACCGCCGCCGCGACCTCGGGCGGCTGGTCGGCCAGCACCGGCGTCCGTGCCCAGGAGCTGGCGAACTCCTCGATCGTCGCGCGCTCGAGCTCGTCCGCCAGGCGGTCGTCGCTGGCGCGCCGCTGGGCGCGCTGGGCCGGATCGGCGATCCCCGGGCTGGCCCCGATCAGCACCAGGCGCTCGATCCGGGAGCCGAGCGCCAGGGCCACATGCAGCGCGACCCTCCCGCCCATCGAGTAGCCGATCAGCGTGAACGGTCCCGAGCGTCAGCTCCGACACGTCGGCGACCACGTGCTCCAGGTCCACCGGCTGGCGCTCGGAAGCCTGGCCGTGTCCGCGGATATCGGGAGCCTCGTTACCGCGAGCGCGCGCCCGGTACTGTTGGCCCAGCGCGTCGATGACCGCGTCCCAGCTCGACCCGGTGTGCGTGAAGCCGTGCAGGAAGACGCGCGTGGCTCGCTTATATGTAGCCATTTGGCTCTGTATCATAGAGCCATCTCCAACCCGTTTCGATATAGCAGCCCGGTCGAGCCCGAGGACATGATCGACCGCGAGCCCGAGCTGGCGCAGGCGCTGGCCCTGGCCGATGGAGCCCACAACGCGCGCCTGGTCGCTCCGCGCCGCTACGGCAAGACCTCGTTGCTGCGCGCCCTGGGCCAGCGCGCCGACAGCATCGGGCTGATCCCGGTGTACGTGAACTTCTTCGGGGTCGTCACCGCGGCCGACATCGCCGAGCGGATCGAGCTCGCCTACGCCGAGCAGTTGCGCGGCCCGCTGGCGCGCTGGTTCGACGGTGTCCGGGCCACGCTCAGGCTCGGCTCGGGACCCATCCCGGCCAGCGTCGAGCTCGCCGACGCACGCGCCCAGCAGCCGCTGCTCGAGCGCCTGGCCCTGCCCCGGCGGGTGTTCGCCAAGCACGGCCGGCGCTGCCTGATCGCCTTCGACGAGTTCCAGGACACGCTGACCGCGCACCCCAGGATCGATGCCCTGATCCGCTCAGAGATCGAGCAGCACGGGGACGCCGCCAGCTATGTGTTCACCGGCTCGCAGGTGGGGATGATGCGCGAGCTGTTCACGAGCAAGCGACGCGCGTTCTATGCCCAGGCCCGGGCGATCGACCTCGGGCAGCTGGCCCCGGCTGACATCGCCGAGTTCGTCGACGCCCGCTTTGCGGCGACCGGCAAGCGCGTAGGGGCGGCGCTGGCGCCGCTGCTGACCTTCACCGAGGGCCACCCCCAGCGAGCGATGCTGCTGGCCCACTTCTTGTGGGAGGCCACCCCGGTGCGAGGCGAGGCGTCGGAGCGAACCTGGGCGCAGGGCCTCGAGCGAGTACTGCGCGTCGAGGCCGCCGACGAGCTGCGCGCCGCGTGGTCGGCGCTTCGCAGCAGCGAGCGCCGCGCGGTGCTGGCAATCGCCACCGGCCAGCCGCCGTACTCCCGAGCGACCCAGCGCCGCGTCGGCGGCTCCCGCGGCGGAGGGATGGAGCATGCCATTCGCTCGCTGATCGACGCCGGAGATCTGCTCGAGGATCCCCAATCCCACACCGGCTACCGGCTCGCCGACCCGCTGCTCGCCTACTGGGTTCGCGAGGAGCGAGGGGCCCCATGAGCGCTACCGACACCTACCTGCTGCTGCGCGCTTTCTGTGATGAGCTGGCGCGGTGCGGGCTGCAGCACGCCTGCACCTCACCGGGCTCGCGCTGCACGCCGATCGTGCTCTCGCTGGTGCGCGAGCCGCGGATCAGCTGCTGGTCGCACCTGGACGAGCGCTGCGCCGGGTTCTTCGCCCTGGGGGCGGCCAAGGCCTCTGGGCACCCCGTCGCGCTTACGTGCACCTCGGGGACGGCGGCCGCCAACCTCGCCCCCGCGGTGATCGAGGCCTTCCACGCCCGCGTCCCGCTGATCGTGCTGACCGCCGACCGCCCGCCCGAGTTGCGCGACCTGGGCGCCGGGCAGACGATTGACCAGCTCAAGCTGTTCGGCGACGCGGTCAAGTGGTTCTTCGAGGTCGGGGTGTACGACGCCACGCCCGAGCGGCAGCGGTGGATCAGGACCCTGGCCTGCCGCGCGTACTGGACGGCGACCCAGGGACCACCTGGCCCGGTCCACCTCAACTTCCCGCTCCGCGAGCCGCTGGTGCTCGACGAGCCGCTGCCCGAGGACTCTGGCGGCCGGGGCGACGGGCGGCCATACGTCGGCTTTGACCGCCCGCCACAGCGCACGCCGTCGGGTGGCAGACACCCGTTCGGCCGGGTGGTGATCGTCGCCGGTCGCCAGGAGCGCAACCCCGACGCCGCCGCCGAGCTGGCCGGCTTTGCCGCGCGGGCGCGGATCCCCCTGCTTGCCGACCCGCTATCGGGCGCGCGCCGGGGCCCGGCGGCGATCGCCCACTACGACCTGCTGCTCCGCGACCCCGGCTTCGGCGCCGCCCACCGGCCCCAGTTCGTCCTGCGGGTGGGCGATCTGCCGACCTCCAAGCCACTGCGCGCGTGGCTGGCTGGACTCGACGCCGCGCAGATCGCGATCGACCCCGACGACGCCTGGCACGACCCCGATTCGGTCGTCGGCCTGCGCGTCAGCGCGCCGTATCGAACGCTGCTCGAGGGGCTTGCCGATGGCGAGGTGATTCCCACCGAGAGCGGGTGGCTTGACTCCTGGCGCTCGGCCGACGCCGTGGCTGCCGCGGCGATCGCCGACGAGCTCGCGCAGGAACTCTCCGAGCCGCTGGTGGCCGCCAGGCTGGCTGCGGTGCTGCCGGGCGACGCGATCCTGTTCGTTGCCTCGTCGATGCCGGTCCGCGACGTCGAGGAGTTCGCGCCGGTGAGCGACTCCGGCCCGCGCGTGCTCTGCAATCGCGGCGCCAACGGGATCGACGGGACCGTGTCCAGCGCATTCGGGGCCGCGGCCGCGAGCGCCGGCCCGCTCGTCCTGCTGACCGGGGACGTCGCGCTGGCGCACGACATCGGTGGCCTGCTGGCCGCGCGCCGGCTGGGGCTGGCAATCACGATCGTGCTGCTCAACAACGACGGTGGCGGGATTTTTCACTTCCTGCCGGTGGCCGGAAGCTGGATGGCGCGGGCGCGGCCCGAAGAGGCGAGGCCGGATGCCGAGCGGGCCGCAAGCCCGCGTGATGCCTTCGAGCACCACGTCGCCACCCCCCACGGGCTCGACTTCGCACAGGCGGCGACCCTGTACGGAAGCCGTTACGAGCTCCCCGACACGAGCGAGCAGTTCGAGTCCGCGGTGAAGCGCTCGCTGCACTTCGGCGCCACGACGATCATCGAGGTTCGCACCGACCGGGTCGAGAACCTGGCATTGCACAGGCGGGTCGCCGACACGGTGATGGTCGCGCTCGCCGAGCGCCTGATCAGCCAGCGGTCGTCGGATCAGCCGAGCGCCTGATCAGCCAGCGGTCGTCGGATCAGCCGAGCGCCTGATCAGCCAGCGGTCGTCGGATCAGCGAAGCGGCTGATCACCCGGCGAGCACCGGGAGCAGGGCCTGGAGCTTGATCTCGGTTTCGGCGAGCTCCGCCGCCGGATCGGAATCGCCCATGATCCCGCACCCCGCGTAGCAGCTGGCCACCGTTCCGCGCAGCAGCGCGCAGCGCAGGGCGACGCAGAATTCCCCGTCGCCGCTGGCGTCGGTCCACCCCACGGGACCCGCATACCAGCCACGATCGAGCCCCTCGAGCGCCGGGATCGACGCTTGCGCGGCCTCCGTCGGCTCACCGCCGACCGCCGGCGTCGGGTGCAGCATGCCGGCGAGCTCGATTGCCCCGAGCGGCTCGGTCAGCTGCGCGCGGATCGGCGCCGCGAGATGCTGGATGTTTGCCACCTGCACGACGACCGGCTCGGGCGGATGGGCGACCCACACGGCGTGCGGCCGCAGCGTCTGGGCGATGCGGCGGACCACGACCGCGTGCTCCTCCCGATCCTTGACGCTGCCCAGCAGCTGCTCGCCGAGCAGGTTGTCGACGGCCGGATCGGCGCTTCGGCGCGTGGACCCGGCCAGCGCGACGGTGCTCGCGCGCTGACCCTCCCGGCGCGCCAGCAGCTCCGGGCTGGCGGCGATGAACGCGGCGTCGCCGCGTCCGACCGCGAACACATAACAGGACCCGAATGCCTCGCGCAGGACGCCGAGCACCGCTGCCGGGTCGTGCGGGCGCGGGGCGTGCACCTCGACCTCGCGAGCGAGCACGATCTTCTTCAGCTCGCCCGCGCGGATCCGTTGTGCGGCGCGCGCGACCGCCTCCTCGTAGTGCGCAGGCGGCATCGGGCTGACCACCTCGTAATGGCCGGTGGGCGCGGGATCGAGCAGCGGCAGCGGCAAGGTCCGCAGCCGATCAGGCGCCGGCGCACCGCGGCGAGCAGATCCGCGACCGTGTCGTCGGGGGCCACATCCACGTTGACCGTCAGCCACCCCTCGCCCCCGAGCCGCGCCAGAGAGATCTCGGGGACGACCAGCGAGGCCGGCGCAAATCCCTGCCAGCGCGGGCCATGACCCCCGTCCGGGGCAAACGCGAACCCTCCGAGCGCCACCAGCCCCGACCCCGGCGGACCGGCGGGCGTGTCTGCCAGTGACCTCGCCACCAGCTCTCGCCAGGCCTGGTCTACGGCCGCAAAGCGATCCGCTCCGCTCGCTTCCAGCGACCGCACGCACCCCAGCGCCGCCAGCGCCGACCCGTCGCGGTCTGGCTGCTCGAAGCAGAACCACTGCTCACCCGCCGCACGCGACGTGGCCACGGCCGCAGTTGGATCGGCGGCCAGCGCAGAGCGCCCCGTCACGCTGACCAGCGTCACCGAGCCGGTGGCCCGCGCGCGCCTCAGTCCGGCGGCGAGACGTCGCTGCAGCCGCTGCAGCGACTCGGCTCGGAGCCACTGCGGCGCGGCGCTGTCAGGCGCCCTCGCGGGGGCGACCCTGTGAACCCCGTCGTGGATCTAGGTCTCTCCGCGCCCGCGGGCGATCGCGATCTCCCCCGTGCGCGCCATCTCCACCAGCCCGAACGGCCGCACCAGCGCCTCGAAGGCATCGACCTTGTCGCAGGTCCCGGTCACCTCGACGATCAGCGAGCGCTTGCTCACGTCGACGACCTTGGCGCGGAAGATCTCGCAGATCTGCATCACCTCCGCGCGCGCCGCGCCGTCGGCCGACACTTTAAAGAGAGCCAGCTCGCGCGCGAGTGTCTCGCTGGGCGCGAGATCACGGATCTTGAGCACGTTGACGAGCTTGTGCAGCTGCTTTGTGACCTGGTCGATCGGGTGCACGGCGCCGTCGAGCGTCAACGTGATCCGCGACAGGGCCTCGTCGTCGGTGGGGCCGACCGCCAGCGTGTCGATGTTGAAGCCGCGCCGCGCGAACAGGCCCGCGATCCGCGTCAGCACACCGGGCTTGTTCTCGACCAGGATCGAGAGGATGTGCTTGCGGCCGGTGCGCAGCCCGACCGCGGCCTCGAGCTCGTCGAGTGACAGGACGTCCTTGGTTCCGGGCTCACCCATCGCTCAGCCCACCATGTTCCTGGCCGGCTGGCCCGCGGGGATCATCGGATACGTGTTCTCCTCGCGCGTGACGCGCACGTCGACCAGCACCGGGCCCTCGGTCGCGAGCGCCTCGCGCATGTCCGCAACCAGCGTCCGCTTGTCCTCCAAGCGGATCCCGGTCGCTCCATAGGCCTCGGCCACCTTGACGAAATCGGGCCAGCGACCCATGTCCACGTGGCTGTAGCGCTTGTCCCAGAACAGCTCCTGCCACTGGCGGACCATCCCCAGATAGCCGTTGTTCATGATGAACACCTTGATCCCGATGCCCTCCTGGGAGCAGGTCGCCAGCTCCTGCATGTTCATCTGCACCGAGCCGTCACCGGCGATGCACACCACCGTCTCCTCGGGGCAGCCGACCTTCGCCCCCATCGCCGCGGGCAGCCCGAAGCCCATCGTTCCCAGGCCGCCGGAGTTGATCCATCGGCGGGGACGGTCGAAGTGGAAGTACTGGGCCGCCCACATCTGGTGCTGGCCCACGTCGCTGGTGACGATCGCCCCGCCCCCGGTGGCCTCATACAGCGCCTGGATCATGAACTGCGGCTTGATCTCGGCGTTGGCGGAGTCGGCGTAGGTGAGCGGATGGCGCTCCTGCCAGATGTGGATCCGCGCCCACCATTCGTCCAGCCGGGTCGGGTCGGGCGACTGCGCGCGGTACTCGGCCGTCAGACGGGGCAGGATGTTGTGGGCGTCGCCGACGATCGGGATGTGGGCGGCGACGTTCTTCGAGATCTCGGCCGGGTCGATGTCGATGTGGATGAACTTCGCCCGCGGGGCGAATTCCGACAGCTTGCCGGTGATCCGGTCGTCGAACCGCGCGCCGATCGCGATGATCAGATCCGCCTCGTCCATCGCGTAGTTGGCCGTGCGGGTCCCGTGCATGCCGAGCATCCCCAGCCACTGACCGTGCGGGGCGGGGAAGCCACCCAGACCCATCACCGTGCAGGTCACCGGGAAGCGGTCCGAGGTCGCCAGGTCGACCAGATCGGCCGCCGCGTTGGCCGAGATCACGCCGCCGCCGGCGTAGATCACCGGTCGCCGGGCGTTGGCCATCGCCTTGGCCGCGATCCGGATCTGCTTCTGGTTGCCGTCGGTGGTCGGCTGATAGCCGGGCAGGTGCACGTCGTCGACGGGCTCGTAGGGGATGTCGGCGCGGCTCAGGTCCTGGGGGATGTCCACCACCACCGGGCCGGGGCGCCCGGTGCGGGCGATGTGGAACGCCTCGTGGATCGAGCGGGGGATCTCCAGCGGGTGCTGGATCAGGAAGCTGTGCTTGACGACCGGCATCGTGATGCCGATCGTGTCGGCCTCCTGGAAGCCGTCGGTGCCGAGCAGTTCGGTTCGCACCTGCCCGGTCAGGAACACGACCGGGACCGAGTCCATCATCGCGTCGCAGATCGGCGTGATCAGGTTGGTCGCGCCCGGGCCGCTGGTCGCCAGGGCGACCCCCACCTTGCCGGTGGCCTTCGCGTAGCCCTCGGCGGCGTGACCGCCGCCGGCCTCGTGACGGACCAGGATGTGGCGGATCCCCGCGTCGTAGAAGGCGTCGTAGGTGGGGAGGTTGGCGCCGCCGGGAAGGCCGAATACCACGTCCACGCCCTCAGCCTTGAGGCATTCCATCAGGGCGTCGACTGCACGCATGAGACTTCCCTCGCTTTTGGGTCTGGGGTTGCGGGTGTGGCGCGCGGATGCGCGCGGAATCCTTGAGTCTAACCGGCGATTATCAAGCCGCCCGCCGCCTCGGCGAAGCCCGGCGGATCGAGCCCTCAGAGGCGATTGCCACGTCGGGGAACGAGAGCTCGGTCCCGCAGCGCACGCACACCGCATCGTGCAGCTTGATGACCTTGCCGCATTCGGGGCACTCGCGTCGGAGTTCCTCGGTGTCGTAGCGGTAGAAGACCGCCGCCAGCAGGCCCAGGAACGGCACGCACGCCGAGACCAGAAACCAGATGAAGAACGAGCTGCCCTTGATCCGGCCCACGATCCCCCCGGCCAGGCCGAAGAAGAACAGAATCACCAGCAGGCCGAGGCCCTGCACGAGCGTCAGAGGAGTGTGTTTACCGCCCAGAGCACGCCGACGATTGCGGCGACCACCACCGCGATCCAGAACACCGCCACCACCAGGCCGATGACGAAGTGGATCACGAGCGCGGCTACGGCGATCAGGATCAGCCCCGCCGCTGCCTTCTTCAGGATCGGTGTACGCGAGCGTGTCGGTTCGACCTCATATTTCATACTGCGAAGAGTAGCGCGTGGGATCGCGGGCTCGACTAGGGTGGGGCCGCGCGCTACGCCTGGACGCGCTCGCGGATCATCCGCGTGACCTCGCCTCCGTCCGCCCGGCCCTTGGTCTCGCGCATCACGTAGCCGACCAGCGGCCCAATCGCCTTCATGTTGCCGGCCTTCACCTGCGCGGCGGCGTCCGGGTCGGCGGCGATCGCGCTGTCGACGAGCGCCTGCAGCTGGTCGCCGTCCTCGCCGCTGAGCGCCTCGAGCCCCTCGCTGGCCACGATCTCCCGGGGATCGCCGCCTGACTGCACGAGCGTGCTCAACACGTCGCGGGCGGCGTCACGGCTGACCTGCTTGGCGGCGACCATTGCCGCGAGCGTCGCCAGGGCGCCAGGCTCCACACGGCTGTCGGCCGGGTCTGCGTCTTTTCCGATTCGCTCCACGAGCTGGGGAAGCCAGTTGGCGATCGCGATCGCCGCCTCCGGCGTTCCGTCGGTGTGGCCACGGCACGCTCGAAATAATCGCCGAGCTCGCGCCGGAAGGCCAGCTCGCGCGCGCGGCCCCGATCCAGTCCCAGCTTCTCGAACCGCTCCGCGCGCGCCGCCGGAAGCTCCGGCAGGGCGGCGGCTACGGTGTCGCGCATGTCGTCGGTGACTACCAGCGGGACCAGGTCGGGCTCGGGGAAGTAGCGGTAGTCGTGCGCCTCCTCCTTTGAGCGCAGCGGCGTCAGGCGGCCCGTGGTCGGATCGAAGTGAAGCGTCTGCTGAACGACCGGCTGGTCACCGTCGAGCAGCCCGATCTGACGCTCGATCTCCGCCCGCATGCCGCGCTCCAGGAAGCGAAACGAGTTCATGTTCTTGAGCTCGGTCTTGGTTCCCAGCTGCGATGAGCCGGCGGCCCTGACCGAGATGTTGGCGTCGACGCGCAGTGACCCCTCTTCCATGTTGACGTCGGAGACGCCCAGCTGCCTGAGCGTCGTGCGCAGCAGGGTCAGCCATTCGCGCGCCTGCTCGGGGGAATGGAGATCGGGCTCGGTGACGATCTCCACCAGCGGCGTCCCGCAGCGGTTGAAGTCCACCACGCTGCGATCGGATCCGTGGATGCGCCCGCTCTCTCCCACATGAACGAGCTTGGCGGCGTCCTCCTCGAGGTGCACTCGGTGGATGCGCACGTCGCCCAGGCACCCCCCGCGGCACAGGGGCACGTCGTACTGGGAGATCTGGTAGCCCTTCGGGGAGTCGGGATAGAAGTAGTTCTTGCGGTGAAACAGCGAGCGCGGCGCGATCTGCGATCCCAGGGCGAGCCCGATCATGATCCCGAAATCGACCGCCCGCGCGTTGAGCACCGGGAGCGCCCCGGGCAACCCCAGGCACACCGGGCAGGTGTGCACGTTGGGGGGATCGCCGAACGAGAGCTCGCAGCCACAGAACATCTTCGTCACGGTCTTGAGCTGGACGTGGATCTCCAGCCCGATCACCGGCTCCCAGCGGCTGCTCACGCGGTTCATGTTCATCGGCGTGCCCCGCTGGCGTCGAAGCCGATCGCCTGCTCGAGCGCGTACGCCGCATCGAGCAGTCGGCCCTCGCTGAAGGCCGGACCGGCGAGCTGGAAGCCGACCGGCAGACCGTCGCTGAGCCCGGAGGGAATCGAGATCGCGGTGATTCCCGCCAGCGACATCGGGACCGTGCAGAAGTCGTTCATGTACATCGCCAGCGGGTCGTCTGTCTTGGCCCCCAGCTCGAACGCCGTCCACGGACTGGTGGGCGTGGCCACGAAGTCAAATCGCTCAAACGCCTCGCGGAAGTCATCGGCGATCTTCGTGCGGACCTTCAGCGCGGTCCCGTAGTAGGCGTCGTAGTAACCGCTCGACAGCGCGTAGGTGCCGAGCATCACCCGGCGTTTGACCTCGGCGCCGAATCCCACCTCGCGGGTGCGGCTGTACATCTGCTCGAGGTCGGCGCTGCCGTCGACCCGCAACCCGTAGCGCACGCCGTCGAAGCGCGCCAGGTTGGCCGACGCCTCTGCCGGCGCGATCAGGTAGTAGGCCGACAGCGCGTGCGGCGCATGGGGAAGGCGGCAGGACTCCACCACCGCACCGAGCTCCTGCGCCAGCGCGAGCGTCGCCTCAAAGCTCTCGCGCACGCCGGGCTCGATCCCTGCCCCGACCTCCGACCCTCCGAGCAGCTCCTCCGGAACGCCGAGCCTGATCCCCCGCAGATCCTCGGCGCGCGGAAGATCGACCGGCCCGGGGAACTCCAGTGAGGTCGAATCGAGCCGATCGTGACCGACCATCTTCGACAGCAGCAGGGCCGCGTCGGTGACGTCCCGCGTCAGGGGCCCGGCCTGATCCAGCGAGGAGGCAAACGCGATCATGCCGTAGCGCGAGCACGCCCCGTAGGTGGGCTTGACGCCGACGATGCCGCACAGCGCGGCGGGCTGCCGGATCGAGCCGCCGGTGTCGGTGCCGATAGCCCACGGCGCCAGTCCGGCGGCGACCGCGGCGGCGCTGCCCCCCGAGGACCCGCCCGGGACGCGGCCGCGATCCCACGGGTTCAGCGTGGGCCCGAAGCCCGAGTTCTCGGTCGAGGAGCCCATCGCGAACTCGTCCTGGTTTGTCTTGCCCAGCAGCGGCGCCCCGGCATCGAGCAGCTTTCCCACGACCGTCGCGGTATACGGAGGCCGGTAGCCCTCGAGGATCCGCGAGCCCGCCTGGCTGGGCACGCCGGCGGTGCAGAACAGGTCCTTGACCGCGACCGGGATCCCCCCGAGCGGAGTGTCGGCATAGGTTCCGGGTGCGGGGGGTGCGTCGGCAACCCAGGTGAACGCGTTGAGGTCATCGGCCGCGGCGCGCTCCCGGTAGGCCTCGAACAGCTCGGTGGGGTCGATCTCCCGCGCGCGGACCTTCGCGGCGGCGGCGGCCGCGGTCAGCTCGATCAGCTCGCTCACAGGGCCGTCGCGCCTGGGCTTGGTACGCCGAAGCCCCCGGCGACGGGCTCCGGCGCCGCCTCCAGCACCAGCTCGCGCGGCAGGCAGGTGACCGGCTCGTCGGGACGCAGCACGCTGCTGACATCGACCACGTGCGACGTGGGCGCCACCGACTCGAGATCGAGCTCGCGGATCCGCTCGACGTGGTCGAGGACCTTCGAGAGCTCGGCGGACATCCGCTGCACCTCCGCCTCGTCGAGCTCGAGCTTGGCCAGCCGGGCCACGTGAAGTACCTGTTCGCGGTCGAGCATCTGGCCTCCATTCTAGGAGCGGCGGGCAGGCCGCTCGGCCTCGCCCTGGCTATCGCGCTCCGTCGAGGTGCACGGTCTCGATCGCCGCGTTGCGACCCGGATCCGGCCGGTCCTCCTCGCGCATCGACCGAAACGCGCCGTAGGTCAGCACGAGCACGCTGAGCAGGCCGAGGTAGGCGGCCGGCTCTCGCGCAAACCCGCCGGGGGGATTGATCAGCACTCGATAGATCAGGCACAGCGACGTGAGCCCACCGAGCACGGTGACGAACACGCTGAAGCTCACCGGCAGCGCCGGCGCCCGGCGCGTGCCCTGAAGGAACACCAGACCGAAGGCGAACGCGATCGTGATCAGCATCAGCCACCGCAGATCGGTCAGGCCGTCGAAGGCGTTGGCCGACGTCGCCTGGCCGCGAGCCTGCGCGGCGGTCTTGGGGGCGCCGGAAAGCCCGTACCAGGGCGCCACGAACATGAGCACCAGGAGCGCGCTTGCGCTCGCGCTCACGATCCATTCGCCGCGGCGCAGTCGCGAGAGTTCAAAGCGCATCGCTCGCCCGCAAGAGCCGTGCGTTCTCCGTCAGTGTGCGCCTAGCCGTCTTAACGGAGCACGTGCTCGGATCGGTAGCCGCCGTAGGCGATCGCGGCGCCGGCAAACAACGCGATCCACGCCCCGACGCCCGCGTCGCCGAACTCCAGATCCCACCCCAGCGCCCAGCCCACGACCAGCAGGCCCAGAGCTCCCACCAGCAGTCCGGCGCCTCGCGGCACTTTCGCGCTCGCGCCGGCCGCGAGTGCGGCGTAGCCGATCGCCGCGATGCCGATCACCAGCATGATGATGTCCATCGCCGAGAACGCGTCGAAGGCCGTGATGGTCACGCCGAACACCGAGGCCCAGCTCAAGAACAGCGAGATCACCAGCACGATCCCCGCGAGTCCGACGATCATGTGCTCCTGGCTGAGTCTCGAGGTATTCACTGCCGCCACCCCACGCGGGAAACCTAGCGCTCCGGCCGGCCGGAGGCGAGGCGCCTGCGCCGGCGCGGACGGGTCGCGACGGCTCTTGCCAGCGTCCGCTGTTCGCGCACTGACTCAAAGCCCCCGAGCGTGATCGCCAGCGCGCAGGCCAGGCCCAGGACCGCACCCAGCTTCTGGTCGATCACCTTGCTGGTCTGCGGCAGCTCGATCAGCACCCGGTAGAGCAGCAGCAACGACGTCAACGAGCCCAGCGTGACCACTACGAGGCTGGTGTCAGTCCTGGTCCCGTGTGACCGCTGCGTAGCGTGGAGGACCACTGACCCCAGCGCCACGATGATCGTCGCCAGCATCACCCAGCGAACGATGCTCAGTCCGTTCCAGGCGTTCTCGGCGCTCGAGATCGCGGGGCGAGCGGCGGACGGGTCAGGCACGCCGGCGACTCCGTACCACTCGGTGAAGAACATCAGCACCAGCAGCGCCAGCGCGCTCACGGCGCTGGTCAGCTCGCCTCGGTAGATCCGGGGTGGCCGAGGGGGATGTTCGGCCTGGGGCGAGGATCGCCGCGGTGGGCCCGGATCGTCGGCCTGCACCGAGGATCGCTGCGGTTGGCCCGGGTCCTCGGCAGCTCGGCCTACGGCGCCAGTGCGCGCAGCCATCGATCAGCGCCTGGAGATCGGGGCCAGGTCCGCGACGAGCTTGCGCTCGGAGCGGTCAGTGCTGAAGCGGATCACCACGATCCCACCCGGCTCGACGCCCGTGACCACCCCCTCACCGAACGCGGCGTGGACGACGTCGTCTCCGAGCCGGAAGGCGACCGGCGGCGGAGCCTCGGGCGCCGGCAGCTCGGAGGAGGCGCCGCCGCCCGCCCCCCAGGATGTGGCCCGGGCCCGCAGCGCGCCGAATCCGCGGGGCGCCTGGCTCTCGCGGTCGGTCAGCTCCTGGGGGATCTCGGCGATGAAGCGGCTCGTGGTGCCGAAGTTGCGCGCACCGAACACCGTCCGGGTGCGTGCCGAGGTCAGGTACAGGTCGCGCTGCGCCCGCGTGATGCCCACATAGCAGAGTCGGCGCTCTTCCTCGAGTCCGCCCTCGTCCAGCGCCCGCGCATGCGGAAACACGCCCTCTTCGCACCCGATCATGAACACGATCGGGTATTCAAGCCCCTTGGCGTTGTGAAGCGTCATTAGGGTGACCAGGCCTTCGTCGTCGCTGCGGGTGTCGGCGTCGGCGATCAGCGCGATCTGCTGCAGGAACTCGGCCAGCGAGCCCGACTCGCCGGCCCCGGCGTCGTATTCGACCGCGACGTTTACGAGCTCCTCGAGGTTCTCGATCCTGCCCTGAGCCTCGATCGTGCGCTCGGCTTCGAGCGCCTCCAGGCACCCGGTCTCCCGCAGGGTCTCGTTGAGCAGTGCCGACGCCGGCGCGCCCGACTCGAGCCGCTCGCGGAGGATCTCCATCGTGCCCATGAACCGCCGCAGCGCCTTGATCGCGGGCGTCCCCAGCCCGGGCACGTCCTCGGGTGCCGCGGCCAGCTCCCAGACGGTCTCCCCGGTCGTGTTGGCGTGCGCCAGCAGACGCGAGATCGAGGTCGAGCCGATCCCCCGTCGCGGGGAGTTGACGATCCTGGTGAACGCGCCGACGTCCTGCGGGTTGACCAGCACCGTCATGTAGGCGATCGCATCCTTGATCTCGGCGCGCTCGTAGAACTTCGTGCCGCCGATCACCTGGTAGGCGATCTCGGCCCGCACCAGCGTGTCCTCGAGCACCCGCGATTGGGAGTTGGTGCGGTAGAAGACAGCGATCTCCGACCGCGACGTTCCCTCGTCGACTATGCGCTGGATCTCCCCCATCACATAGCGCGCCTCGGCGTGCTCGTCGTCGAGCTCGCGGACCTTGATCGGGTCCCCCTGCCCTAGCTCGGTCCACAGCGACTTGGGCTTCTGCCCGCGGTTGTTACGGATCACCGCGTTGGCGGCATCCAGGATCGTCTGCGTCGAGCGGTAGTTCTGCTCGAGCTTGACTACATGAGCGTCGGGGAAGGTGTCCTCGAATTGGTCAGGATGTTCGCGATGTCCGCCCCGCGAAACCCATAGATCGAGTTGTGCGTGACGATTCCCTCGGCGATGAAGTTGTGGGTGTTCTCGATGTCCAGGTCGTAGACGGGGCGGTCCAAGTCCACGCGCTCGACGGACTCGACGATGTCGTAACCGCCGTACTCGTCGAACATCACCATTCCCGGCCGTACCGACGATGCCGGGGTGAACGGGAGCGAGTTACCGCTCAGCTCGCCGCGATCGCAACCGAGTCGTGCCGAGGGTCGGATGCAAACGTCTCCCAGCGTCGCCGCGATGTCAGCGGCAACGCGTTGGATCGTTTGCATGTCCTTGCACGATGTCTCAAAGCGCCAGCCGTCTGAGCCGCGTCGCGCTGGGCGCAAGCTGAGCCCTCGACGCTCCAGCGCCCGCCGCCCCTCCTCGTCGTATCCGAATATCGCGATCCTGTGCATCGGCGTCCGGCCACGACGGTCACCGCACAGCGAGATGGCAAGGCGCCGTCTGCGCACCTGGGTTTTCGTGTGGGGCTGCGGGGTTCGTCCGAGCAGGTAGCCGGCGAAATGGACGTGGTCGGGAGTACTGACCAGGCGGCGTCCGGAGCGTGTGGTTATCGCTATCCCGGCGGTGCGTTCCGAACGATGCACGGCGAGGACTCGCGACGGTCGAAAATCGCCGCTCCCGTATCCCGACAGGACAGCGTCACCCGGCCGGACCTGCTCGATTGGCAGCTGCCTGCCATCGGCCATCGTGACGAGCGTCCCCTCGACCAGGCACTGCGCATCGTCGCCGACCACCATCAGGTTGCGGTGCTCGCCGGCGAGCAGCTGCAGCCAGCGGTACTGGGCGTGGTTGGTGTCCTGGTACTCATCCACGAGCACGTGGCGAAAGCCGGTCGCGTAGCGCTCGCGGACCTCGGGGAACAGCGTGAGGACGTCGACCGCGCGCACCAGCAGGTCGTCGAAGTCCATCGCGTTCATCCGATGAAGCTCGCGCTCGTAGGAGCGGTACACGTCGGCGACCGTCTGCTCGAAGAACGAGCCCACCATCCGCGCGTAGGCGTCGGCGTCGCGCAGCTTGTTCTTCGCGTCGGAGATCTGCGCCTGGACGGACGCCGGCGTGAAGCGCTTGGGGTCGATCCCATGCTCTTCGAGGCAGCGCTTGACCAGCCGCCGGGAGTCGGCCTGGTCGTAGATCGTGAACTGACGCGTGTAACCGAGCCGCTTGGCCTCGGCGCGCAGCATCCGCGCGCAGGCCGCGTGGAAGGTCATCACCCACATCGCACGCACACGACCCCCGACGAGCAGCTCGGCACGGTCTCGCATCTCGCCGGCTGCCTTGTTGGTGAACGTGATCGCCAGGATCTCGTTCGGCTTGGCGGCGTCGGTGGCGATCAGATAGGCGATCCGATGCGTCAGCACCCGCGTCTTGCCCGAGCCGGCTCCGGCCAGGATCAGCAGCGGTCCCTCGCCGTAGGTGACCGCCTCGCGCTGGGGCTCGTTGAGCCCGGCGAGCAGGGCTTGCAGGTCGTTGATCAGCTCGGCCATCGGGCGGATTTCACGTTAGCGGCCGGCGCGGCTGGTCGAGCGCATCTGGCGCGGCTTGGCCTTGGAAGATCCGCACCGGTTCTGCCCGTCGTCCAGTCTGTCCCACTCGGGCGCGCAGAACGTGGAAGAACCGCACCGGGCGCCCGGCTTTTCCACGTTTGTCCCGCCCAGCGCGCGATCCGTGGAGGATCCCAACGGGCGCTGCGGTTTTTCCACGCTTTGCGCGGCGGCGGCCCGCCGGGCAGGACCCGGAGGAGCGGCGCGCATTTCCCCGCCTAGCGCGCCGGCCCGCCGGGCAGGACCCGGAGGAGCGGCGCGCATTTCCCCGCCTAGCGCGCCGGCCCGCCGGGCAGGACACCCGACGAGCGGTCTCGCATCGCGGCACTGGCGGAGTCATCCTGTCTGATGTGGAGCAGCTTCGCCGAGCATGTGCACGAGTGTCCGAGCGCGCCGCCAGCGTCCGGATCGAGCGGGGCGCGATCCCCGCCTACGCGGCCTCGCTCCCGCTCACCGGCAGACTGCCCGTGCCCGAGGAGCAGCCGCAGACCACCGGCCGCGAGCGGCTGGCGGCGTTCTGGCTCACGCTCGACGCGATCAACTTCGGCTCGGGGTGGTTCCCGACGCTTGCCAAGCGCGACGGCCGCTCCGGGTATCGGACGATCGCGACCGCGCTGCAGCAGCGGTTCGACCGCGACGGGCCCTGGAGCGCCGCGGAGCTGACGCGGCTCGACGCGACGACGATCGCCGGGGTGCTCGGCCAGCCGCCCGGCCACGAGCTGATGGCCCTGTACGCGCGCTCGATGGTGGATCTGGGGGCGCGCGTCCAGGCAGAGCACGGCGGGTCGTTCGCGGCCGTGATCGACGCCTGCGACGGCTCCGCGGTCGCGCTCGCCCGGCGGCTCGGCGCCTGGCCCTGCTTCACTGACAGCTCTCGCTACCAGGAGCTCGAGATCCCCTTCCTCAAGCGCGCTCAGATCGCCGCCGCCGACCTGCACCGCGCGCGCGTCGCCGAGTTCGGCGATATCGGCCGACTGACGATGTTCGCCGACAACCTGGTCCCGCACGTGCTGCGCCTCGACGGGATCCTGACCTTCGACCCCGAGCTGGTCGCGCGGATCGAACGTGGCGAGCTGATCGAACACGGCTCGCCGGAGGAGATCGAGATCCGCGCCTGCGCCTTGCACGCGATCGAGTTGATCGTCGCCGCCGCGCCGCAGTCCTGCGCCGCCGAGGTCGATCAGCTCCTATGGCAGAGGGGGCAGAGACCGCACTACAAGGCCTCGCCGCGGCACCGCTCGCGGTGCACCGCGTACTGAGAAACGCGGACTCCGTCGCACCTGGACAAAGCCGAAGCAGCCGCTATGACGCGCTTCTCTGGTCGTAGAGACGGACCCTCTCCACGGCGGCCGCTGCCGTCTGCGCCAGGTGCACGAGCGTGGCCTGGTCGTCAGCGCCGAAGCCTGCGCGGGGCCCGTCGAACGCCTGGACGAGTCCGAGTTGCTGGCCGTCCAGGCCGGTCAGCGATGCCGCCAGCCAGCACCGCAGCGGCGGATCTCCGGCGTCGACGTGAAACCAGGGCATCGACTTCAACTGGCGACCGGCCAGCCTGACCGAGCCTCCGCTCTGGCGCACGAGCCAGTTGATCGTCGACAGGTCAATATCACGTGTGAACTCAGGCCACCGGCTGGACCCCTCCGAATGGGAGGCGGCCTGCACCAGCCGCGGGATGTCACCGACCCCCACCGTGGCCACACAGCATTCGGCGGCCACCAGCTCCCGGCCCTGCTCTGCTACCAGCGCCAGCATCTCCTGCAGCGTGTCGGAGGCGCCTCGCGCCAGGGACGCGTCGGACAAAAACGTCGACAGCTGACGTGACAGCTCGGTCTGGCGTCGTTGCGTCGCGATCGCCTCCCGGGCCTCGGTCCCGCCGCGTTGCACCATCTCGAAGCTCGAGAGGCTCTCCAGAAAGAAATCGCCGGCGGCCTGCGCGATCCGCGGCGGGTCGCTCTCACCAACGGCCCGGGCAAGCGCCGCAGCGAGGGCCTCCTGATAGGCGACGGCAAGGTCGAGCACGCTCAGGTGGCGTCTGACCGCCTCGCGCCCCAGCTCGTAGGCCACGGTCAGCGCTCTCTCGCCGGGCTCGCCCAGATAGTCCTGCAGAGCCGAGGCGTAGGCCGCTGCAAACTGAACCGGATCGCTACGTGAGCTTCCGTTCACGAGCGCGGCCCCAGGTATCTGACGGCCACCACCAGGGCGTCGTCTTGGTGGTTCCAGTCGTCCACAAGGATCCGTTCGGTGATCGCCTCGGTCGAGCCGGAGATGTCCAGCGAGTCCGCAAAAGTGTCCCTGATCCCATCGGTCGCCAGGAGCAGCAGATCACCGGTGTGCACCTTGAGCGTTTCGGTCCGGATCGCCGGCAGCTCGTGACCGGCAACGCCTCGAGCCAGCGCCAGCGAGGCGACGAGCCTGGGTGCCACCGGGCCGCCCGTGAGCAGGCGTCCTTCGACGCTGCCGACCCCGAGCCACGTGATCTCATCCGTGCGGATGCTCACGTAGACCAGGCTCAGGGCCGCGCCCCGAGTTCCCTGGAGCACCTCGTGGCAGCGGTGAGCGAGCAGTATGAGGTCGTCAGCGGGACCCTCGCGGATGGCCTGCGCTGCCAGCCGCGCCGCACGTGCCGCCTCGCTGCCATGCCCCAGGCCGTCGATCCCGGCGACAAGAGCGCCCTCTTGCAGCACGTTCACGACCGCGAGATCCCCGCTCGTGGTCTCCCCGTGGCGGCAGGCCGCGGAGATGCTCCAATCCACCGAATCGCGCGGCGCAGGCTCACTCACGGCGCCGGCGCTCCTCACGCTTGCGGGCCAGCTCGTCGTGGAAGCGCCATTTGCGCATGGTCACCGTGGTGCCCGCGTCCGCATCGGACTCGATCTCGAAGTCGTCCATGAGCCGACGGGCTCCGGGCAGGCCGAGTCCAAGACCGCCTCGTCCGCTGTACTCGTCTTGCAAAGCGGCGTCGACGTCGCGGATTCCCGGACCCTCGTCGGTGGCCACCACGATCAGGCCGTAGCGGTTGCGCTCCTCGCATGGCTTGAGCACGATTTCACCCCGGCCGGCATGCACGACGATGTTGCGCGCGACCTCCGAGATCGCCGTGGCGATCAGCGTCGGATCGGGTCGGGGGAAACCCAGGCGCTGGGCGAGCGCCCTTCCCTGCGCCCGAGCCGTCACCAGATCGGCATCGCTCTCGATGGGGACCCGTACCTCATCCTCCATCCACTTTGTCCCCTGAAGTCAGGCGATCGAGCAGAGCCGTCGCTTCATCCAAGTCAAGCGCCACCCGCAGCGGCTCCAGGTTCAGCCGGAACTGGACCATGGAGATCGCCACATCCGGAGATATGCCCACGATGACCGTGTGCGCCCCTCGCAGCCGGGCAGTGAGCACGATCGCTCTCAAGGCGCGCGTGACGAACGAATCGATCACGTCCAGCGCCCCAACGTCGATCACGATCCCCCGCGATCGATGTCTGCCGACCAGCTCCACAAGCTCGTGCCGGAGCTCTCGCACCTGGGTGTCGGACAGGTCCGACTGGATCGAGGCAACCAGGTACGGCCCCTGCTTGAGGATCGCGACCGACATCGACCTGCGAGTCGTCAGCTCTCGATGCGCGTCGAGTCCTCGATCTTGCCGCTTCGGTAGCCGGCCAGCCGCTCGGCCTCCACCAGCCCGCCTTGGAGATCGCCGACCGTCTTCATCATGCTGAGGTCCACGCCAAGGTCAACGAGCGTCTGGGCGATCTCGGAGGACAGTCCGGTGAGGATCGTGCTTGCTCCCATCAGCCGGGAGGCCTCGACGGTCTGCACGAGGTGGTTGGCCACCGCGCGGTCCACGCGGGCCACCCCGGTGATGTCGATCACCACCACCCGGGCCCGTTTCTGCTGGATCGCCCCCAGCAGCTGCTCGGTGAGCTGGCGGGCTCGGGCGGAGTCCAGGGCGCCGATGATCGGCAGGATCAGGAGACGGTCGCGAAGCTGCAGGACCGGCGTCGAGAGCTCCCGTATCGCCTCCTGCTGCTCGTGTATGACGCGTTCGCGCTCCTCGACGAAGCTGACGCCTACGATCACCGCGATCCGGTTTGCCGCCGGCTCATAGGAGTCCAGGACCTGGTTGAGCCGGTCCGCATCGCCCTGGTACTTGGCGAACAGCGCCCGTGCCAGCACGTCGCGCAACAGCAGCACGATTCCGAGCACTTCGTCGGTCTCGACACCCCGGGGGATGATCCGCTCGGAGAGCTCGCGGGCATAGTCCTCGAGCGTCTCGATGCTCCCGGTCTCCAGGGCATCGACGTAGTTGTCGTAGACCTCGGTGGCCTCGTCGAAGATCTCCTCTTCGGACATCACGTCGAGCAGCTCGGCGTCGGCGATCCGCCGGGCCCACTCCTCGCGCAGCTTCGTCCGGTTCTCGCGCAGATAGGCGACCAGCTCCTCCAGAACCGGTTCAGACTCACTGCTGGACCTGTGCGTCTTTCTGTCCGAGCGGTCCGAGCGGTCCGAGCGGTCCGAGCGGTCCGAGCGGTCCGAGCGGTCCGAGCGGTCGGAACGCCGCGTCGTGCGTCCCTCCTGCCCGCGAGCGGCGCCTTCGTCATCACCCCGCCGATCGTCTTGCTCATGCTCGACCTGCCGGTCCTCTGCCTCGCTGCTGCTGCGCTGCTGCGCCCGATCGTCGGGATCGTCGGCGGGCAAGCGACCGCGGCCCTCATCGGTGGTCGGCCCGGCGCGCTCCTCGTCTGTCGTCGGTTGATCGCCTTCTTGATCCATGTGCTCCTCCTCGTGTTCGGAACCGACCGCGGGCATGACCCGCACGGGCATGACGAACTGATGGTCGCTCACCGAGGTCATGCGTCGCGGGCTCGCGCTCCGTCGAGGAACAGAGTGGTGATCGTGGAGATCATGTCCTCTCTGCCCAGCGGCGATGAGGACGTGAGGATGCCCACGATCAATCCGATCAGCGACTCGGCCAAGCGGGCCGGCCCGACATCGGCACGGACGCTCCCGCTGGTCTGCGCGCGCTCGAACAGTCGACGCACAGGTCCGATCAGCTTGGTTTCATACTGCGCGGGATCCGAGCGCATCCGCTCGCGCGTCAGCAGCACGAACAGATCTCCGCCCTCTACGAGCGCGCGGACGGCTCGGGAGATGCCCTCCTCGGGCGCAACCTCGTCGATCCGAGCCGCCGCGAGGCGAACATCGACGTCGTTGATCGCGTTGGCCGTTAATTCGTCGAGCAACGCCTCGCGGTTTGGGAAGTAGCGGTAGACGGTGGCTCGGGCGACACCGGCGGCCTCGGCCACGTCGTTCATGCTGGCCTGCTCGCCTTGGACCGCGAAGGTCCTGACCGCGCCGTCGAGGATCGCCGCGGCCACCCGTTGCTGCAACGCCTGCCTGGGACCTGGAGCGGACACGTTGTCTAACAACTAGTCTACGTGTTCCCGATCTGAGATGCTACTGTCTCATGCTCGGTCGTTGCTGTCTATGCCGGAGGAGGGACGGTCATGTCCTTGTTGACACACACGCGAACCGGAATCCGAGAAATGCCATCCAATGCCGCATGGCTGCTTTCCAAGATCGTCAAGCCCGCGAAGAACGTCGGTGATGCTGCGGAGTCCGCGGCCGCCGGAACCCGCGATACCGGGTACAAGGCGCGGGCGGCGATTGCCGACGCCACGCCGCTGGGAGGAGATTCCGTCCACGTCCGGATGCGCCGGGCGCAGGAAGCCGGAGCGCGAGCCAAGGAGGCCGAGGACCAGGCCGTGGCTGCCGCTCAGGAATCGAGGACCCTCTCCGATCACGCGCGGCAGGTCTCCGAGCGTGGTCGCACCCAGATGCGCGAGCTCGAGCGAGAGACCGACCGGCAGGTCAAGCAGCGCGTGGCCAGCGCACAGAAGGCCGCCGAGGAGGCCGTGCGGCGCGAGCGCCGGGAGGCCGAGGCCGAGGCCGAGGAGCGCCGCCGTGAGGCGCAGGAGGAGATCCAGGAGGAGATCCAGGAGGCTCAGCGCGAAGCCGAGGCGGCCCAGCAGCGAGCCGAGGAGCTGGTCGCCGAAGCCACTGAAAGACTGGCCGAGGCCCGTCAACTGGCGACCGAAGCAGCCGACGCCGCGCGGGAGGTGGCCGAGCAGGCACACCGCCAGGCCCAGCAGCTCGCCGAGGAGGCCGAGCAGCAGGCCAGCAGCGCCGACGCTCAGGTGCGGGCGGCCGAGCAGCTGCGCGCGCAATCGCAGGCCGCCGCCAAAGACACGGCTCGCAAACTCCAGCGCGACGGCACGGGCGGCGATCTCGGGTCCTACAACAAGCCGGAGCTGCTCGAGCTCGCGGCCAGCATCGGGATCGAGGGACGAACCAGCTATGACCAAGAACGAGCTCGTCAACGCCATCGAGAAGGCCTCACGGCGCGCGAGCTGATCGGAGGTATTGAGGTGAAATTGCGCAAGAGCAAGTGGCAACGGATGCTCGACACCGTCAACCCGATCGACGGCACGAGCTCGATCCCTGACAGACTGCAGAAGTTGGGCTCCAGCAGCGAGTGGCGGGCAGCGGTTTCCGATAGCACCGTGCGCACCGCGGGTCTGATCGCGACCGGGCTGGTCGGTCTCACCGCCGGCAGCGCCGGGATCTCCTCCTACCGGCGCCGCAAAGAGGGGACCAAGCGCGCCTCGTGAAGCTCGGCAGAGCACGCGGGGCACAGCGGGAACCGGGCGAGATTCGTGAATGATCGCCGGAGCAGCCTCGCTCAGGGCGTCCTCGTCCAGGGCACGGTCAAGGGGCGGATCCTGGGCATGCGCGTTCTGACGCTCGAAGCGACGGTGATCCTTGCCCCCGCCGACGTGAGCGCGGCGTCGCCGCCCGCGATCGAGCTGCCCGCGCGGCCGCTGTCCGCGCCTGGCGGGAGAGCCCGGCGGCGCCTGGGTCGGCCGGTCAAGGACTACGGCCGGGCCGGACCGGATCTGCGCGGGCCAGGCGAGGATCATCAGGTGGCCGGGCCGGGGCTTGCCCAGGCGGTGAAGGACCTCCGCGAGTCCGCAGGGCTGTTGGAGCAGGCGCGGCAAATCGCCCCCTGACCCGGTCAGCGCTCAGCAGGCCGCCGTACCCCGTGAGCGCTCGCGCGGCCCTACTCCGGACGCGATCTCGGAAGCTTCAAGGCGCATTTGGGCGATCCTCTCGGCACCCTCTTCTCCCACCAGCAGCTCCGGGTGCAGGGTCCCGCTGGCGAAGATGTCAATCGACGGAAAGCGCCCCAAGCTGGTGAGCTCGTGGTCGAGCGCGATCACCGTGGTCTCGCCGCCGATCGGGGCGGACGCGGTGGCGATCACCGTCAGCGATCCGCCGTCGACGATATTGCGCGCCGAGGCCAGCGCCCTGCGAGCAAGCTGCGGGCTGCAGCCGTCAAGCGAGTCGATCAGGACGACCGCGTCGGCGCCGCGCGCGGCGAGACGCCGGGCCTGATCTATGACCGGCTCGATCACGCCGTTCTGCGCGTCCTCGGAGGCGGCGAAGCTCAGCGCGGCCACCGGAGCGACCTTGCCGCGCCCCCACTCGGTGATCTCCTCCGGCCTCACTCCGGCGAGCACGACCTGGACCGAGAGCCCCTCGTGGTCGGCGAGCGCCTCGGCCAGATGCTTGAGCGTATGGGACTTGCCGGACCGCGGCTCGCCGACGATCGTCACCCGAGAGCCCTTCCCAAACGGGGTCAGCCAGTCGATCGCCTTGAGCGTCGGGTCATCGGTCCCGACCGCCACTCGCTCGTCGGCAAACGCGGCCGGAAGGTCGTCGAAGCGCACGGTGTCGGCGAGCTCTGACGCCGGCCGGTCGTTGATCGTGTCGACCCGGATCAGCGATGCAAAGCGCTCCGAGCGGCGCGGCGGGCGCTTGGGTCCGGTGATCCGGTCTCCGGACACGAGCTCGCAGCGCTTGACCTGCGCGGAGGAGATGTAGACGTCGTCATCGGAAGGGTCCGGCGGCTGGACGCGCACGAAACCGGATCCGTTGGCCAGCAACTCGACGACCCCTTCGACGAGCTGCTCCTCCTCGCCGGCACCGCGGGCTTCGTCCCGGGGCTGCGTCTCGCGCTCAGGGTGCTCGCCATCAGCGGCGTCGGCGTCGGCCTCGACCTCGGTCTCTGTGCGCTCGTCGCGCCCCGTCGTGCGTCCCCGCCCGCCGCGGCGCCCCCGGCGTCGGCGCCCCGCCGCACGTTCCTCCTCCTCGGTGGTCTCCGTGCGGGGCTGCTCGTCCGCCGATTCGGCCGTCTCGATGCTGGCATCGCCTGCCGGCGGCTCGACGCCCTCCTGCTTGTCGAGGATCGCGTTGATCAGCTCGGGACGTCGCAGACGCCGGTAGCCGTCAATCGAAAGCTCTGAGGCGATCGCGTGGAGGTCGGCCAGCGGGCTTGCTTGAAGCGCGCTGCGGTCGAGTACTGACATGGGGACTCCCTTCGCTGGAGTGAAACGGTGGGCTCCGGTCGCGTTGAGCCAGCGACCGGCGGTTCGCGCCCCTGAATCTAGCGCGCTGCGCGGCAGCGCCGGCCCGCCCTGGTCTCCCGGACCCCGCTCCCAGCGCAGCGTGTCGGACAGTCGCAGCTCAGAATCCACTTCGAGCTCGTGGTTCAAAGCCGCCCGTACGGCGAGGAAGTCGGACGCCGCCGCCACGTCGTGGACCCTCAACACGTGCGCGCCGGCGTCGACCCCGTGACCGATCGCGGCCAGCGTTCCGGCAAGGCGGCCGCGCGGAGGACGGCCGGTGATCGCACCGACGAAGTCCTTGCGCGACACCGCGAGCAACACGGGCCGTCCGAACTCGTGCAGCGCCCGCAGACCCTTCAGCACCTCGATTGTCTGCGCCGGGGTCTTGGCGAAGTCGGGTCCGGGGTCGAGCATCAGCTGCTCGAACGCGACCCCGCGGCCGATCGCGAGCTCGATGCGCTGGGCCAGAAAGTCGCGCACGTCGGCCACCATCCGGCCGTCGTAGGAAGGATCGAGCACCTTGCGCTTGGGCTCTGCGCGCGTGTGCATCACCACAAGGCCGGCGCCGGTCTGCGCGCACACGTCGGCGAGCTCTGGGTCGCGCAGACCGCTGGTGTCGTTGACGATGCTCGCGCCGACCGCGATTGCCGCGCGGGCCACGGGAGCCTTGTAGGTGTCGATGGACACGCAGGCGCCAAGCTCGCTGCTGATGCGCTCGATCAGTCCGACGACGCGCTCGATCTCCTCCTGGGGATCGATCGGGGGACGGTTGGTGACCCCCGATTCGCCGCCCACGTCGATGATCTGGGCCCCCGCGCCGAGCAGCGACCGCGCGAGCTCCACGCGCTCCTCCAGGGTCTGGCGCAGGCCCCCATCAGAGAACGAATCGGGTGTCGCGTTGACGATCCCCATCAGCCACGGCTGACCCCCGAGCGCCAGCTCCCCGGCCTGGGTGCGCAGTACGAGCGGCGGGGCGGTCACGTCGACGCCGAAAGCGCCGGCGGGGACACGGGCCAGCCGCGGTAGCACACCGAGCCCTCGAGCATCGCTGCGTGCAGGCGGGCGCAGCCGTCGCAGTGTCCGAGGTGGTCCACGAACCAGTCGTCATCCGCGGCGGGAACCGGCTCATTGTCCTGGCGCAGGGTCGCAGTTCGCAACATCCGGTCGCGTTCGGGGCAATCGCCGGACAACACGGCGCTGCCACGGAGCTCGGCGCGCAGGCGCAGCCGGGAGCGCGCCAGCAGCGGCGCCACCGCCGCCGGCTCGATTCCGATCACCTCGGCGATCTGCTGGTGCGACAGCCGCGACAGCTCGCGAAGCGCGAGCGCCTCCCGCTGGCGCTGCGGAAGCCGTGCGCTGGCGGCCGCGAGCTCGTCGGCGACGGCCGCCGCCAACCCAGCCCCGGGCGCGGCCGATGTCGAGGGTGACGCCTGCTGGCCGCCGCTCTGGGCGCGGCAGATCTCCACCGCCTGCGCGAGCTGTGCCAGGCGTTCCTCTCCCCCCGCCTCGCGCGCCGCGCGTGCCGCCTGCGCCGCGGCCTCGCCCCGGCCGAGCATCCGCACGCAGAACTCTTGCAGCTCGTCCATCGACACGCTGAGCTTAGTGCTAGTGCACGCCGACCAGCAGACCCTCCGCCCGAGCCTCCGCGGCGAACGACTCGACCTCGCGCTGCACCTGCGGCTCGTCCCAGCCGAGCTCCGGCGCCATCGCCCGCGCCACGCGCCGCGCGATCCCGGTATCCGGATCGCACAGCTCCCGCGCCGCCAGCAGCCCGAGCCGCGTGCGCCGCAGGAGCACGTCGCCGACGGTGCGGGCCTGCTCGTTGCGCGCCGCGAACGGCGCCTCGGCGAGCAGGTCTGCGAATCCCGGGACGATCTCCTGGGCCAGCTCGCCGCGGCTGCAAGCCAGGTCGAGCACGCCCTCGGCCGCGTAGCCATAACGGCCCGCAAGGTGGCGATAGGAAGCCTCGCCCACCCCGTCGACGTGCTGCAGTTGTGAGGGGTCGATCGGCTCGCCGAGCGGAATCTCGTGGGTCCGGCATGGCGCCTGGCGCCCGTCGCGCTCCACCAGCCGGTCGACGACCATCTTGGCCATTCGCCGCCAGGTCGTCAGCTTGCCCCCGGTGATCGTGATCAGGCCGCTCGAGGTCTCATACAGCTCGGCCTTGCGCGAGATGTCGACCGACTTGCGGTTATCGCCGCTGGAGATCAACGGGCGCACGCCCGCATAGGCTCCCGCGACGTGGCGGCGGTCAAGGTCGACGCCGAAGAACTCGTTGACGGCGTGCAGGAGATAGTCGATGTCTGCCTGCGACGGCTGCACGTGCGCGATGTCCCCCTCGTAGTTGCTGTCAGTCGTCCCGATCAGGCTGCGCCCCAGCCACGGCAGCGCGAAGATCGAGCGCCCGTCGCCGACCGGAACGATCGCGCCGCCGACCAGCGGCAGGTCCTGGGGCGCGACCGTGATGTGCGTGCCGCGGCTGGGGACAATCCGCGGAGCCTCGGCCTCCGAGTAGAGCTCCTCGGGGCGGAGCCGGTCCGCCCACACCCCGGTCGCGTTGACGACGTTGGCGGCGCGGACCACGAACGTGGCCCCGCTCTCGCCGTTGCGCACGGTCACCCCGCGTTCGCGCCCCTCGCCGCGGGAAAGCTCGATCACCTGCAGCCGGTTGGCGCAGATCGCCCCGAACCGCTCGGCTTCGCCGAGCACCGTCAACACCAGCCGGGCATCGTCGGTCTGGCAGTCGTAGAACAGATAGCCACCGGTGGGGCTGCGAGACGCCAGCGCCGGCAGCAGCTCGGTCACCTCCTCGCCGGAGATCACGCGATGGCGAGCCGGGCTCCAATCGGCGTCGCCGGGCTCGGATCCGCCGCGTCGGGGAGCCGGATGACTACCACCCCGGCGAGGTCGGACGCCGCGCGGCCGGCCGCCGCGAGGCCGCCCCCGCAACGACGGGGCGGCCATCACGTCGTACATGTTCAACCCGATGCCGGTCATCCGGTCTGGCCGAGCGCCGTTGAAGGCGGGCACCACCATCGGCACCGGCCGCACCAGGTGGGGCGCGAGCTTGACCATCAGCTGACGCTCGAGCAGCGCCTCGCGGACCAGGCCCAGATCGAACTTCTGCAGATAGCGCAGCCCGCCGTGGACCAGCTTCGACGAGCGGCTACTGGTCCCCGAGGCGAAATCGGCCTGCTCCACCAGCGCCACGCTGTAGCCCCGAGACGAGGCATCCAACGCGACGCCGGCGCCGGTGATGCCGCCGCCGATCACGACGATGTCAAACGATTCGCCGGCAAGCGTCTCGAGCGCGCGGTCGCGGTTGCGCATCTGCGCTGACGATAGCCCTCCGCCTCCGCCGACTCAGGACCGTCTCGGAACGCTTTAGTCCGCTATGGACTCAAGCGTTCCCAAGGTGCGGTTACTCGGAGTGCTCGCCCGGCTCGGCGGCGCCCGCACGCCGCCGCTCGTCGATCATCGCCTTGATCCGATCGACGGTGTCCTGAGACATCCTGCGGATCTCCCAGTGGGTCAACTTGAGCAGGCGCATCGGCGAGCTTGCCACCACGTCGGCGTTGCGCGGCTTGCGCTCGAGCAGCCCCATCTCGCCGATCAGGTCGCCTGCCTTCAGGGAGGCGATCTTCTGGCCGCCCCGGATCACGTCGGCGGTCCCCTCCTCGATCGCGATCAGCTCGATCGAGTAATCGCCCTCCTTGATCAGCGTCTGGCCCTTGGCCGCGCTTGTCTCGGTGACGAACGCCGCCAGGCGGTTTGCCTCCTCGGACGAGAGGCTGGAGAAGATCGGTATCGCGGTCAGACGGTCTGGATCCATGTTTCGGTCCCCTGTTGCGTCGTGGTACGCCGCAGCGACTCTAACTACAGCGCCTGCACTTCGGCCGTGACCTCGCTCACGGATGCCTTCGCGTCGCCGAACAGCATCGCGGTCTTGGGGTCGTAGAACAGGGGATTGTCGATCCCCGCAAAGCCCGAGGCCATCGAACGCTTGAGCACGATCACCGATCCGGACTTGTCCACCTCGAGGATCGGCATCCCGTAGATCGGGCTGCTCGGCTCGTTCTTGGCCGCCGGGTTGGTCACGTCGTTGGCGCCGATCACCAGCGTCACGTCGGTGCGGCTGAACTCCGGGTTGATGTCGTCCATCTCGCGCAGCAGGTCGTAGGGGACGTCGGCCTCGGCGAGCAGCACGTTCATATGACCCGGCATCCGCCCGGCGACCGGGTGGATCGCGTACTTGACCTCGACGCCCTTGGCCTCGAGCGCCCGCTCGAGCTCGCGGACGGCGTGCTGGGCCTGCGCGACCGCCATCCCGTACCCGGGCGCGATCACGACCTGGCGCGCGTAGGAGAGCTGGATGGCGACGTCCTGGGCGCTGGTGGAGCGCACGGTCCGGCCGTCCAGCGCAGCGGCCCCGCCCGCCGGGGCGGCCACAGCCCCGCCGAACCCGCCCGCGACGATCGCTGGGACCGAGCGGTTCATGGCCTTGGCCATCAGGTTGGTGAGGATCGTTCCCGATGCCCCCACGATCATCCCGGCGACGATCATCGCCGTGTTGTTCAAGGCGATCCCGGTGGCCGCCGCCGACAGGCCGGTGAACGCGTTCAGCAGCGAGATCACCACCGGCATGTCGGCACCGCCGATCGGCAGCACGACCATGTTGCCGAGCACCGCCGCCGCCAGCAGCACCCCGACGATGAACAGCCCCTGAGAATGCGTTCCGGCGGCCAACACGACCGCCGAGACCACGCAGATCGCAAACAGCACCCCGTTGATCACGCTCTGTCCCGGCAGCTTGATCGGCCGGCCCGGGAGCACCTCCTGCAGCTTGCCGAACGCGATGTTCGAGCCCCAGAAGGAGATCGAGCCGACGATCGCCGCAAACAGCGAGGGGATCTCGGTCTTGAGCGGGAAGCCTCCCCCGAAGTGGTGGCGGTACTCGATCCAGGCGATCAGCGCGACCGCGCCACCACCGACGCCGTTGAACAGGGCGACCATCTGCGGCATCGCGGTCATGCGCACGTTGAGCGCCGCGGGAACTCCGATCCCAGCCCCGATCACCAGCCCCAGCGCGATCAGCCACGGGGTTGTCGAACCCGACAGCACGTGGCGCGTGAGCAGCGTGGCGACCACCGCGATCGCCATGCCGGTCGCCGCGATCTTGTTGCCGCGGACCGCCGTCCGAGGGCTGGTCAGGCCGCTCATCCCGTAGATGAACAGCGCGAACGCGACGATGTAGAGCGCGTCGATGAAGTTCGTGCTCTGCACAAAGACCGCGGGCGCGATCACGAATCGTCGCCCTCGCTGTGCTCGTCCTCGCCGGACGGCAGGTTGGGTTTGGCCTTGAACATCCCCAGCATCCGGTCGGTGACCAGAAACCCGCCGACGACGTTGATCGTCCCGAAGGCGATCGCGATCACCAGCAGCACGTGCTCCAGCACGCCGCTGGCCTCGTGCATCAGCAGCAGGCCGCCGAGCAGCACGATCCCGTGGATCGCGTTGGTGCCCGACATGAGCGGCGTGTGCAGCGTGTTCGGGACCTTGGAGATGACCTCGAAGCCCACGAACGCGGCGAGGACGAGGATCGCGATCTCGGTGACGGTGCTCAACGCTGCCTCCTAGCTGGTGGTCGCTGCGCCGGCTGCAGCCTTGGCGCCTTCGTGGACGATCCCCCCGCCGCGCGTGATGCACGCCCCGGCGATCACCTCGTCGTCGAAGTCAAGCGCGAGTGTGCCCTCGTCCGAGATCATCAGCCCCAGCAGGGCCTGGATGTTGCGCGCGTACAGCTGTGACGCGTGCTCGGCCATCGTGCTCGGGACGTTGAGCGGAGCGAGGATCTTCACGTCGTGGCGGATCACCGTCTGCCCGGGCTCGGACAGCTCGCAGTTGCCGCCTGCCTCGCCCGCGAGGTCGACGATCACAGAGCCGGGCTTCATCAGCTTGACGGCCTCCTCGGTGACGAGGATCGGGGCGCGGCGGCCCGGAACCAGAGCCGTGGTGATGACGACGTCGACCTTTCCGATCGCCTCGGCCATCAGCTCCTGCTGGCGCGCCTGCTGCTCGGGCGTGAGCTCCTTGGCGTAGCCGCCCTCCCCTTCCAGGTCGCCGCCGAGATCAAATTCGAGGAAATGCGCGCCGAGCGACTCGACCTGCTCCTTGACCGCCGCGCGGACATCGAAGCCCTGCACCACCGCCCCCAGCCGGCGAGCGGTCGCGATCGCCTGCAGCCCGGCGACCCCGGCTCCGAGCACCAGCACGGTCGCCGGGCGGATCGTCCCGGCCGCGGTCATCAACATCGGGTAATAGCGCCCGAGCTCCTGGGCGCCGATCAGCGCCGCGCGATATCCGGCGATGTTCGCCTGCGAGGAGAGCGCGTCCATCGACTGGGCGCGGCTGATCCTGGGGACCGCCTCCAGCGCAAAGCTGGTGGCGCCGGTCTGGGCGATCGCCCTGATCCCGTCGCCGTTGGTCAGCGGCCCGAGGAAGGCGATCAGCACCGAGTCCGGGCCCAGCTGAGCGGTCTCCTGGGGGTTGGGCGCCGCCACCTTGACGACCACGTCGGCTGCCAGCGCGGCGGCGCCGTCCTGCACGAGTTGTGCGCCGGCCTCCTCGAACGCGGCGTCGGGAATCAGGGGGCCTTCGCCGGCGCCCCGCTCGACGAGCACGTCGACGGCGCTCGAGGCATCTCCGGAGATCCCACCCGTGAGCTTGCGAACGACCTCCGGCACCAGCGCCACACGGCGCTCGCCGTCGGCAGTCTCCTTCGGGACTCCGATCTTCATGCGGCGGTGCAGGGTACCGGTTGCCGCCCCCACGCGCGGGAAGGCAGCTCGGGCACCTCCGGGGTCATCTGAGGCCGATCGGGGCGAGCATCAGCGCGATGGCGAACCCCAGCCCGAGCAGCCAGGTGGAGATGTCGTCGCTCGCAGGCGGGGCGAAGACCGGCGCGGGGACCGGAGCCAGCGGCAGCGGCTTTCCTTCTAGCGCCATCAGCGCCTCCCCGGTCACCCAGACGGGTGTCTGGCTGTCGCCCCGCGAGTACCTGATGCTCCCGTTGCGGGCGATCAGCCCGCGCAGGTAGGCAAGCGGCGACACCGACCCATGGCGGCGCAGCGACGCGGGATTGACGCCTGCGGCGTCGAGGCCCTGTATGGCCCAGGCGGTCGACTGCGCGTTGGACCCCTCGCCAGGCAGCGAGGCAAAGCCGCCGTCGCGATCCTGCCGGCGGCGCAGGTAGGCGACCGCGTGCGCCCGCGCGGTGGCCGCGCCGGCCGCCCGCTGACTGGCGAGCGCCTCGAGCGCTGCGCCGGTGTCGTCGGCATCGCTCTGTGAGCCGTGGCTGGCGAAGCCAAAGCCGCCGTCGCGGTTCTGCTGGCGGATCAGCCACGTAAGCGTGCGCCGCGGGGGCGACACGCCTGCGGCGCGCAGCGCGAGCACCGCAAACGAGGTCAGGTTCACCTGCCCTGAGATTGAGCCGTCGGGCCGGATGCGCCGTTCGAGCATCGCCACCAGGTCACGACCTCCGAAGCTTCGTGCCGAGAGACCTGCGGCGCGGACCACGAGGGTCGTGCGCTCGAGCGAACCTACGTCGGATGAGGAGCCGGCCGTGGCGCGGATGTAGGCGATCAGCCCCCGGGAGCCATGCGCCAGGCGGGCGGGGCTGTAGCCGGTCGCGGCGAGGCCGAGCGCAGCCCAGCCCGAATAGAGCTCGTTGGAGGCCTGGCCGGGGGCGGCACCAAAGCCGCCGTCGGGATTCTCGGCGCCGAGCAGATAGGACACTGACCCGCCGAGCCCGAGCCCGCCGGCGGCGGCTCTAGCGCTCGGTGGCGCGCAGATGCCTGCGGCAAGCGCGGCCGCGGCGACCAGTGCGATCGTCGGGGCGGTCGTGGGAGACGGCAGCCAGCGGACCTGCAACCGGCGCGCGAAGCGCTGGACTGACCTCGTCAGAGCGGGCCCGAAGGCGAGCGCGAACGCCAGGCACCCGGCGGCGTGGATGGCGTCGAACCCGAGCCCCTTACCGACATACACCCCGAGTTGCTGCGCGCTGTGGTCGCTGTAGGTGACCCAGTCGCCGACGTCCTGCATGACGGTGAACGCGAACCCGGCGATGCAGCAGGCGATGGCCAGGGGCCAGCGGCCGATCCACGGCTGGCCCGGCTGCGCGACTGCCGGCCTGCCCCCGCGCCCGGGGCGCAGCAGCGCCCGCCGCCGCGGCGCGGTTGTCCAGGCGAGCGCCGCGCCGAGCACGCCGACGGCTCCCCAGGCCGCCATCTGCCACGGGGTCCACGGGCCCTGGCCGAAGAAGAAGTTCGACGTCAGGCCGGCGAGCGCTCCGACGGCAAATCCCGGGCCACCGCCGAGCGCGTAGCCCGCGATCAGCACGATGTCGGTCGTCGGCTTGACGTTCGGGACCGCCGCGAAGGCGATCCTGCCGAGCGCCGCAAAGGCGGCCAGCGTCCCCACCAGGGCGACAATTCGCGCGTCGGGACGTACGCGCTCATACCAGGCAAAGCCGGCCGCCAGAGCGGCGGCGAGGAGCGCGAACGCGGCCAGCTGCCAGCTCACACGGCCACCTCCGGGATCGCCGTGCCGAGCCGCTCCAATGCCGCCGCGCCCTCGTCCGGAGTCAGCGCCCCCCGCCAGCCCGACAGGATTCGCGCCACCTCGGTGGCGAAGTAGCTGCCACCTGATAGGACCTCGCGCGCGGGGCCGTCGGCGATCACCGAGCCGCCGGCGAGCAGCACCACCCGCTGCGCGAAGGCGGCGACGAACTCGGGATCATGCGTGGCCACCAGCACCGCCGCGTCGAGGCCACGCAGCAGCTCGGCGAGCTGCGTCTTGCGCTCGCGGTCCATGCCCCGCGTCGGCTCGTCGAGCAGGACTGCCGCGGCGCGCGCGCTGCCGTCGCCGAGCACGATCGCCAGCGCGAGCCGCTGGCGCTCACCCCCCGAGAGCTCGCGTGGATGGCGGCCGGCAAATTCCCCGGGGTTCAGGCCTACGCGCCGCAGGCCCTCCTCGGAGGCCTCTTGATCGACACGCTCGTGAACCAGATAGTCGTTGGGGTTCTGAAGCAGCAACGCGATCCGGCCCGCGGTCTCGATGTGTCCCCTGGTCGGTGCCTGCAAGCCGGCCGCGTGGCGCAGCAGCGTCGACTTGCCGGCGCCGTTCGCGCCCATCAGCGCCACCCGTTCGCCGGGCTGCAGTCGCAGCGAGACGTTGCGCAGGATCACCGGCCCTGATCGCAGTTCGTGCCACACGCCACGGAACGCCAGCGCCCCCGGTGGCGTGCCGCCGCGACGCGCCCGCGTCGGCTGTGGCTCGGGCTCGCCGTTGTCCAGCGTGTACGGGAGCAGGCCGCGCCTGCGAAGCGCCGCGCGGGCCCGCTTGACCCCCGGCACGGGCGCGATCCCCATCGAGTCAAGCATTCGCGCGCCGGGGGTCCGCAGCGCGGGCGCCGAGTGCGCCGCCCAGGCCAGGAACTGCTCGGGGGGCGCGTCGCAGGCAATCCGCCCGCTCCGCAAAGCGATCACGCGGTCGGCGGCGGCCAGGCAGCGCTCCAGGCGGTGCTCGCTGAGCAGGATCGTCGTGTCGAAGTCCTCGTTGCAGCGCCGCAGCAGGCCGATCAGCTCGTCGCCGGCGACGGGGTCGAGCTGCGAGGTGGGCTCGTCGAGCACGACGAGCTGGGGACGCCCGGCGAGCGCCGCCCCCAGCGCGACGCGCTGCAGCTCACCGCCGGAGAGCTGATCGGTGCAGCGATCCAGCAGATGGGCGATTCCCAGCGCCAATGCCACCTCCTCGACGGCCCTGGCCACGGCGGCCTGCGGCTGGCCGCGGTTTTCGAGCCCGAACGCAAGCTCGGCTCGTACCGTGGTCATCACCACCTGCGTCTCGGGATCCTGAAACAGGGTGCCGACCGCGGCCGACAGGTCACCCGGCCCGTGCTCGCGGGTGTCGAGTCCGGCGACCGTGACCCGGCCGGCGAACGTTCCACCGTGAAAGTGCGGCACCAGACCGCTCGCCGCTCTGAGCAGCGTCGACTTTCCCGAACCCGAGCTGCCCGTGACCACGACCAGCTGTCCGTGCGGAATCTCCAGGCTCACCGCCTGCAGCGCGGGCGCCGCCGCACCGGGATAGGTGTAGGTGAGCGCGTCGAGCTCGAGCACGCTCAACGCACGATCCCCCTTCGATCGGCGAACGGCAGCAGCGCGCAGAGCGCGAGCGCGGCGCTGAAAAAGAGCACCCCCGCGCCTGCCGGTGAGCGCAGCGCCGGGTAGGCCTGAAATGGCACCAGCCCGCCGATTCGCGCCACCACCGCCAGCGCGACCAACCCGATCGCCGCGGCGGCGAAATGGAGATCGTGGCGAGAGTACGGGCGTCGCCAGGCCGATGGCCTTCGCGCACTCGCGTAGCCGCGCACCTCGAGCGCCGCCGCCACGTCCAGCGCACGGTCCAGGACGCCGCTGCTGGCCGCGCGCATCAGCTGCAGGCGCGACGGCGGCCGGCCTGGCCGGCAGCGCTGGGCGTCGGCGAAGCGCTTGGAGTCCCGGATCAGGACCGGGACCATCCGCGTGGCCAGGGTCGCCGTCAACGCCGAGCGAAACGACACCCGCCGGAACAGCCGCAGCACCTCGTCGGGGTCGATCGCGGCGGTGTACAGCGCGCCGCACATGATCACGGCCATTGCCCGCAGGCCGAGAATCGCGCCGTAGATGGTCGCCTCTAGGGTCACGTCGGTGTGCCCCAGGAGGGGCAGGTCGCCGAGCCTGACGATCACCGTGAGCCCATCGCGGCTGATGAGCGCGTTGATGATCGCGATCGCCAGCGCCAGCGGGACGGCGAACAACGCGGCGCGGCGGACCTCGCGGCCAACCCCGGCACCGACCGCTGCCAAGATGATCGCCACGGTCAGCGCCCCCAGCGCGATCGGGTTCGAAAGCATCAGCGCCGCGAGCGCCAGCGCCAGGCAGTAGGCGCAGCCGGCGCCGGCGCGGGCGGCATGGAGCGGGCTTGCGCGGCGGTGGTAGCTCAACGGAGGTCCTTACGCGTGATGCACGGGCCCCTCACCGGGCACCGTCCAGCGGAATCGGCAACCGGGCGCTCCCCTGCACCGCGAGTGCGAAGTGGTTGCGCAGGGCCTGCGCGTTGAAGGCCGCCGCCGCTGCGGATACGCCGGCGGCGTCAGTGCCGGTGATCAGCCACGTCGGCGCCGACGAGGTGTCGGCGGTGGCCGCGACCAGGCCCGCTCCGGCTCCCAGCGTTCGAACCACCTTGCCCGCGGGATCCATTAGCTGCAAGGAGCTCCCGCCAGGGCCCGCGAAACGGGCATAGACGCCGCTCGCGCCGGGGCCATGCTCGATCAGCCCTGCCGCAACCTCGGGCCGCAGCTGGCTCCAGGTAGCTACCACCACGCCCAGCGTGTCCGGCCCCGAGCCGGTACCCAGCAGCTGACTGGCGACCGGCACGCCGGCGCCGCTCAGCACCGCGGTGACCCGCTTGCAGGCGGCCTTGAGGTTTGGTCCGCACTCGATCGTGGTCGGGTAGCGCTTTCCCCCGATCCCGTTGGTGAACGGTTCCGGGAAGGAGCCGACGACGGCGGGAATCGAGTCGGTGGCGCGCCAGTCGTGCAGGTCGAACCAGATCCGGTCGTCGTGGTGAACCGCGGTGGAGGCGGCACCACGTGAGGCCTGCACACCGTTGACGTAGTAGAACCAGTCGCGCTGCGAGGAGCTCCCCGTGTTGCCGTTGATCGACTGCACAAAGCCGCCTCCGTAGCGGGTCTTGACGCTGAGCCGGCGCTCGAGCATGCGCATCACGGTCTCCGAGCCGGGGACATGTGCGGCGCTCACGGTGGCGATGTGGCGGGCACCGAAGTCCGCGGTGACCGTCAGGCTGACGCCGCCGGTGCCCCGGCCTGGCCCCAGGCCGCAACCGCCGACGGCGATCGTCAAGGCGATCGCCAGCGCCGCGATTGCGGCCCGCCGGGTCATGAGGCGCTGGGCGCTCGGGGGCGGCCGGCGTTCACTTGGCGATCTTGAACAGCAGGCGCTCGCCGGCTCTGAGCTTGATGTCGCAGATGCCGCGGCTGGACGAATGGCCGTTGACGAACACCTCCCAGAACGCCGAACCGGTCGGCTTCACGCCGAGGATCGACGTGATGAAGATGCCGGACACGCTCGCGTAGTACTTACCGGTCCACCGGCCGTGCGTCGCCGCGCTGAGCGCCCCCGCGGCGCTGCTTGCGGGACATTTGCCGCGGGGCGTGCGCCCCTTCGTGATCCACCCCTTGTGGCGATGCACAGCCGTCGGCCGCAGCAGCGTCTTGTGCATCGTCTTGATCTGCACCGTCACGCTCCGTCGGGCGGCGGCGCGCGCGGGGGTCGACGTACGCGCGGCCAGCGCACTCGTCGCGAGGAGGGCGCCGGCGAGCGCCACGGTAGTGGTTAGAACGACACCGACCTTCTTCATGAGGTTGCCACCCCTTTCCACGAGGGCTTATTGGCTTGTGGTCGGAGGCTGGTCTCCTGGCTTACGGGCCTATCAGTCGCCCCTTCCCGGCCGGCGGCGCGCCGGCCAGTGGCACTGTCGCGACTGACGTCCCCGATCACAGTGGCGGGACCGCGCCGGATTCCAACCGGCTTCCCATCACCACCGACCTTGAACGAGTGAGATCGTACCGCGGCCTGCCCGGCCGTAGACTCAGAGCCGATGACAGTCAACCTGACCCGGATCTACACCAAGCTCGGCGACGGCGGCGAGACGCACCTGGGCGACATGAGCCGGGTGCGCAAGACCGATCCCCGGATCGAGGCGTACGGGACCGTCGACGAGCTCAACGCCCAGATCGGCGTGGCGCTCACGATCGAGGACCTCGACGAGCGCTACGGCCAGTGGCTGCGCCGCATCCAGAATGACCTGTTCGACGTTGGCGCGGACATTGCCGCACCCCCGGATCCCGTCCGCGAGCGGCTGCGGGTCTTGCCCGAGCAGACCGAGTGGCTCGAGGAGCGCTGCGACGAGGTCAACGCGGGCCTACGTCCCCTGAAGTCGTTCGTGCTCCCCGGGGGCACCCGCGCCGCCGCCCAGCTGCATGTCTGCCGCACCGTGTGCCGGCGCGCCGAGCGTCTGGCGGTGGGCTGCGGAGAGCAGGCCAGCCCCGAGGTGATCAGGTACCTCAACCGCCTCTCGGACCTGCTGTTCATCCTCAGCCGGGGCGCCAACCAGGGCGACGAGCCGCTCTGGGAGCCGGGCCTCTACCGCTGACCTCAGACGCCGATCTGCGAGCCCATGATCACCGTCCGCTCGTTGGGCAGTCCGAAGTGCGCAATCGGGCTCGCCGCATTTCGGGCCATCGTCACAAACAGCTTTTTGCGCCAGAGCGGCATCCCGGGCTCCTCACTGGGAGTAATCGTGATGTGAGATAGGAAATACGAAGCGTGCTCCAGGTCCAGGTTGCGCTCCAGCAGGCCCTGCTTGCGAGCGAGCGCGAGTGCTCCGGGAACGTCTTGCCGGTTCTGGTAACCGCTGCGCATCGTCACGTGAGTGACCTTGAACAGCCCCCTGCCAAGGACGTCAACCGAGAATTGGTCGGCCCTGTCGATCTGCGGGACACTGACCGTGTCGACCGAGACGATCACGACCTTCTCGGGCAGAGCGTGGTTGTGCATGACCTCGGCGCGCAGTGCAAGCGGAGTCGTTTCCCTGCCGGGGTTGAGGAAGATCGCCGTCCCGGGGGTTCTTCGGATCGGGGGATCCATCGTGGGCAACTCGTCGAGGAAGTCCAGCAGCGGGCCCTCCTGCTCGGTGCGGTTGGCTGTGACTCGCTCCCGCCCCTTGCGCCAGGTGATCATCAGAGTCGATATCACAAGCCCGATCGCCAGTGAGAGCCAGGCGCCGTGTCCGACCTTCGCGATGTTCGAGCTGAAGAACGCGATCTCCACAGTCAAGAACAGCGCGGCCAAGGACGCCAGCCGGAGCTTCGACCTTCCCCACAGAAATCGGGCGACAGCCAGGAACAGCACGGTGTTGAGGATGAACGTGCCGGTCACCGCAACGCCGTAGATATCCCCCAGCTTGTCGGCGGAGCGGAACACGAGCGTGAGCGCGACGACGCCGATGCACAGACCCCAGTTGACGATCGGCACGTAGATCTGGCCCTCGACCCTGGACGTGTGCAGGACCTTGAGCCTGGGGAGGAAGCCGAGCTGCACGGCCTGCTTTGCCACCGAGAACGAACCAGAGATCGCTGCCTGGGAGGCGATCACGGTCGCCACCGCGGCGAGGATCACCAGCGGCCATAGGGCCCATCTGGGCGCCATCTGGTAGAAGGGATTGAACGTGCTCGCATCTTTTGTCAGGGCCGGGTTGTGGAGGACGAAGGCGGCCTGGCCTAGGTAGTTGAGCATCAGCGCGGGCAGGGCAAGCCCGAACCAGCCGACGCGGATCGCCCCCGCGCCGAAGTGGCCTCGGTCCGCGTATAGGGCTTCTGCGCCGGTCACCGCTAGGACCACGCCGCCGAGCACGAGGTAGCCGGCGACGCCGTGGTCGATCATGAACCGTACCCCCCAGCTCGGTGAGAGGCCCTGGAGCACCGCAGGGTCCTTGAGCACCTCGCTGAGCCCGAGCACGCCGATCACGGTGAACCAGACGAGGATCACCGGGCCGAACAACCACCCGATGGTGCCGGATCCAAACCGCTGTAACACGAACAGCCCGATCAGGATCACCACCGATACTGGAACGACGACGTGTGCGAGCGCTGGAGTAGCGACCTTTACTCCCTGGATCGAACCGAGGACCGAGATTGCGGGGGTGATGATGCCGTCGCCGAAGAACAGCGACGCGCCGAAGATGCCCAGTGTCACCAGCAGCGCTCCGTGTGCCACCTTGCTTCGTCGCAGCAGTGCCGTCAGCGCCATGATCCCGCCGTCGCCGTGGTTGTGGGCGCGCATGATGAAGCCCGCATACTTGATCGACACGACGACCATCAGTGCCCAGAAGATCAGTGAGGCGACGCCGTACACGTTTGCGGGCGTGACGTGGCTGGTCGCCCGGTAGGAGCCGAAGATGACTTGTTCGGTGTACAGCGGACTGGTGCCGATGTCGCCGTACACGACTCCCAGCGCTCCGAGCGCGAGGACTGCGCGGCCGGCGTGAGCGATGACGTCACGCTGGTCGTCGGATGCGGCTCTCAGCGCCGGCGTTTGCCGGGCCTCGTCGGAGACAGGCGCGGGCCGCACCGGCCAATACGCAAGCTTGTGGGCAGCCTCGTTGAACCTCCGTCCGGCCACCGGATTAGCCGTTGCGGGGGCGACCTCCCCCGAACCATCCGGCCTGGCCTCCACGGCGGCGGCCCCATTCGATGTGGCATGCCGCGTCAACCGGCTCACCGCAGCGCCTCGTCGTGCTCCGTCGACGCGACTAGTACCGGCTCGGCTCCTCTGCGCCCGGCGGGCTCAAGCCCGGCCGCCGCCGCATGGAGCACGCCGCCCAACGCACCGGACTCCGCGGGCCGGTAAAGCGGGCTGGTGCAGTCGGTCAGCAGCAGTCCGAGGATCGCCGTGCCCCGGGGCCGAACCGGCTCAGGGGCACGGAGGCGGCGCTCGAGGCTCGCCAGCGTCTCGCGCGCAGCGAGGACCTCTCCGGCATCCGGACGCGCGGCGGCTGTAAATCCCGGCGGGTCTACTCGCACGCCCCGGAGCGTTCGCGCCAACCCATCCGCAACTCGCTGCCGGCTGCGGCGCCCAGTGATCCTCTGAGCCCGAACCGCCAGCGCGGCGCTGGCCTGCGGGTTGGTCCCCGCGGCGAGTTCGCGATCAAGCTCCCAGGCGTTCCACCAGGCCTGCCAGGAGGCGCTCAGACCGGCGAGGATCCGGCCTCGGTGCGGCGCTCGCGACCGCGGCGCAAGCCACCGAGAAGTTGCATCGTCTAGGGCGGCCTTGGTTGGGGGGATCGTGACGGACACTGCACCCCACATGCTGGGACAGGGCCCGTCAAGGCCGCACTAAGAATCGCCCCCCGGCCGTAGAGATTTCGTCAAGACCGGCTGAGTGCGAGCGTCGCCCCGGCGCCGATCGTCAGCCCGAGCGCACCAATCCCGGCGGCGCCGACGATGAACGCCGCGTGCTCGGCCGCGTAGCTGAGCGCGTGCGGGTGCACGAGCGCGATCGCGACGGCGAGCAGCACGGCACCGGCGGCGAGCAGCGCAGCCGGTGCCAGCGCGGCCACGACTGACACCCGCGCGGCCGCGCCGGAGACCGAGAGGCGCGCGAAGCGCTTGGCGTGAAGCGTCCACAGCGCCGCCAGCCCCAGCAGCGTCCAGGTCGTGGCGACGAGAAATCCTCCCAGCACGTCACTGGCGTAGTGCGACCCGAGTGCGAGCACCGCGTAGCCGACGGCCACGGCGAACGCCCCCATCGCCGCCCCGACCAGCGGGCGCAGCCGGGTCGGCGCGACGATCACCGCACACAGGGCCAGCGACATCGCGGCGGTAGCGTGGCCGCTGGGCCAGGCGCCGATGACCGCGGTGGGCGGGAGCACGAGCAACCGCGGACTCGAGACCAGCACCTTCAAGAGCTCGGTCGTCTCGTTGGCGGCCAGCATGATCCCCGCGACCGCCACCGCCAGCCACGGGCGGCGCCGTATCAGCGCGACCGCGATTACCAACGCGGCGAGCAACAGGTACGGCCCGGGGTCACAGAGGCCGGCCACGGAGCGGGCGATCGACTGCAGCCAGGAGCGGTGCAGGTCCACGAACCCGAGCACGATCGCTCGGTCGGCTCGCCGGACGAGCTCGACGTGGAAGGCCGCATACCACGTCCCGAGCAGCAGCGCCACGCACGCAGCCGCGCCCTGGAGCGCTTGTCTGGAGCGGCCGGACACGGACATACTGCCAGGGTACCCCGGCGGAGGCACCCGAGCGCGGCCGTGCCGTGGCCGGCGACCGCCGCTCAGGACGTCTCTTGCTCTGCCTGGACCTTGCGGGTGATCCGGAACTCGGGCGCGGCGCCCGTGCGGCGGACGTGGGAGTAGTGCTCGAGGTCCTCGGACGAGGCCACCTCGACGGTCAGTCCATCGGCCAGCTCGAAGCGCGTCGCCTCGTAGAGCAGCTCCTGGTAGCGGGGGGCCGGGCCGTGTCCGTCGCCACCGGCGCCGTCGCCGTGCGAGCTGTCGGCCTCGATGTCGAGGTCATAGTCGCGGAATCGCAGCAGCCAGCGCTTACCCCGGGCCAGCTTGTCGGCGGTCAGCTTGACCGGGATCGCCGCTGGGCGAGGGCCTAGCTCGCGGGGGCCGAGCTCGGCTCGCAGCCCGGCGTGAGCGGCGACCAGTGCGTTGCAGAGACGTTCGAAGTTGCGGTCATAGGGAGCGGGGACGATCGCCACTGGTCCGGTGGCCTCCTGGTCGCCGCGGATCGCCCGAGCGACCGGGCCAACAACCACATAGTCGACCTTGTTGGCGTTCAGCCAGCGCAAAACGGCGACCGAGTTCTGGTGCAGGTGTTCGAGTCCGCCACGCAAGGTTGCGGGCTGGGACTCGATCTTCGGCGGGCGGTTTTTGAGCAGCATGGTGTTGCGTTTCGCTAAGCGCGGGCGGAGTCCTGCTTTGTCAGAGCCTGCCACCTTACCCCGGAAGCGTCTGCACCTCCGCCAGCCGGCGGGTCAGCCCGGGCGCGAAGCGCGCGATCGCCCGCATCAGCTTGGCCTCGGGAGTCACCACCACGACCGGAACGTCGGTGGCGATTGCATCGATGATCTCCGCGGCCACCTGCTCGGCTTTGAAGTTGCGCCGCTCGTACATGCGGGTCAGCTGCTCGCGCACACGATCCTGCTCTTCCTCGGGGCGCCCCACGTACTGGGCCGCGCGCGTGATGTTGGTGGCGACGAAACCTGGACAGACGGCGGTGACGCCGATCCCCGATGGCGCGAGCTCGGCGCGCAGGCACTGGCTGAGCATCAGCACCGCCGCCTTGGTCGCCGAATACGCGGCCAGCGCCTTGCTCGGAAAGAACGCCGCAGCCGATGCCGTGTTGACGATCTGCCCACCCCGCCCGCGCTGCACCATCGCGCGGCCGAACAGCCGGCAGCCGTGCCCCACTCCCAGCAGGTTGATGTCCACGATCCGCCGCCATTCCGCGGCCCCGGTATCCAGAAACGGGCCGGCGACCGCAATGCCGGCGTTGTTGACGACCACGTCGGGCACCCCTTCGGAACCAAGAACCTCGTCGGCGAGCCGCTCCATCGCTTCGGCATCGCCGACGTCGCACAGCAGCGCCCGCGATCCGGCAATCGACTCCGCCGCTCGCGCCAGACCCGCCGCATCGCGGTCGACGAGCAGCACCCGCGCCCCGTGGTCCGCGAGCGCGATCGCGGTCGCGCGCCCGATTCCGCTGCCGGCACCGGTGACCAGCGCCAGGCTGCCTCGGAGCTGACCGGGGCCTCCGCCTCGCCGCCACCCTCGGGAAGGCCGCAGTCGGGCCCGCCTCGGTCTCGTTCACGAAATCCCCGACCCAGCGCGAGATCAACGCGGGATGCGTGCGCTGCGGCCAGTGCGAGGCCGCCACCCGCAGGCGCCTCAGCTGCGGGGCGATTCGTTGCGCTGACTCGTAGTAGGACTCGGAGATGAACCGGTCGCCGGACGGGATGATCAGCTGCACCGGTGCGTGTGGGCGGTGCAGGGAGGCCGGTCGTAGCAGCCGCGGCGGGATGTTGCGGCGGTACAGGTTAGATCCGCGCAGCCCATCGCGCACCACCGTGGCGGCCGGATAGTCGTCGTCGACCGGCACCCGCTCAGCGGTCACGAGCATCTGGCGCCAGCGCTTCGCCGACAGCACGGCGCGCCACATCAGGCTCGGACCGCCCGGAAGCAGCAGGGGCGCGACATACCACGATCGCCCCGTCCTTCTCAATGCAATCAGCACACCTGCACGGGTCAACGGCTCCCTGGCCGCTGCGAGCACGTGTGCGATGGCCGGGCCGGCGATCGACGTAAACGAGGCGATCCGCCCTTCAAATCGAGGTGAGGTCACGAACTCCCAACCCTGGATGCCACCCCAGTCGTGTCCCACCATGTGCACCCGCCGGCCGGGCGCGACCGCGTCGCACACGGCCGCGAAGTCCGAAGCCAGGGCGTCGATTCCGTACGCGGCGGGACCGCGGGGCGCACTCGACGCCCCCGCGCCGCGAACGTCGTAAGCCACAACGTGGAAGTCTGCGGCGAGGCTCTCGAGCACCGGGCCCCATACCTCCTTGGTGTCCGGGTAGCCGTGTACGAGCACGATCGTGGGCCGCGAGGAGTCACCGGCCTCCAGCACCGCGAGCTGGACCCCGTCGCCACTCACGGTCCGGTTGACAGAGCCTTCGATCACCGCCGCGCCAATCTATACGCTCGTTGTCTGATGGACCCCGAGCTAGTTCGCAGGCGCCGTGAGGCCGGGGCGCGCGAGCGCCGCCGCCGAGTTCTCCGCCGCCGGGTGGCAGCGGTGGCGGCGCTCGCCGCCGCGGTGATCGTGGCAGTGGTGATCGTCGCCTCGTCGAGCGGCTCGTCGCCGTCGCCTTCAGATGGCGGCACGGTCGTCGCAGCCAGTGGTCGATCGAGCCGTGCCGGACACCGCCACAACCCCAGCCACCATCGCGGCGCCGATCACGCGGCTCGCGGCGGCTCGACCGCAGCGGCGCTGGGACCGGCGACCGGCAGACCGGGAACGGCGGCGGTCCCGATCCTGATGTACCACGTCATCAACGCGCCGCCACCCGGTGCCCCGTTCCCGGGGCTGTATGTGCTGCCGCATGACTTTGCCGCCCAGATGCAGGCGCTGAAGTCAGCCGGATGGCATGCGGTCACGCTCGACCAGGTGCTGGCCTACTGGAAGCACGGCGCGCGGCTGCCGCCCGGCAAGCCGATCGTGCTCACGTTCGACAACGGCTACCACTCCCAGTACACCGCCGCGCTGCCGGTGCTCAAGCGGCTCGGCTGGGTCGCGGACGAGAACATCCAGCTCAGCGGCCTGCCGCCATCGCAGGGTGGCCTGCCGGAATCGGAGGTGCGGGGCCTGATCGCAGCCGGTTGGGAGCTCGACACCCAGGGCATCAGCCACGCCGATCTGATCACGCTCGGACCCTCCGAGCTTCATTATCAAATCGCCACTGCGCGCGCCATCCTGCGCCGGCGCTACGGCGTGCCGGTGAACTGGTTCTGCTACCCGTCCGGCCATTACGACGCGACCGTGATCAGCGCCGTCCGCAGAGCCGGATTCGTCGGCTCGACGACGGTTGTGCCGGGCTGGGCCAGCCCCTCGAGTGACCTTTACCGTCTGCCGCGCCTGCGGGTGGTCGGCGGCACGAGCCCCTCCGAGCTGCTGTCCGAGATCTCAGACATTCGCTCCGACGCGGCGCCACCGCCCTCGTACCCGGGCTCCTGAGCGGCCCCGGCTCGGGCGTATCTGTCTTTCACTCGCACGGCCGCTCACTCACGACTGCGCCGCAAACACAGACCGCGCACGTGCGAGCACCCACCCACCCGCGATCCGTGGAAAAACCGCACCGCTCCCGGTGATCTTCCACGTTTGTCCCGCCCAGCGCGCGATCCGTGGAGGATCGCAACGGGCGGTGCGGATCCTCCACGTTCTGCACGGCGTGCCGCTCGAGGCCGGCGGCGTCCTGCTCGCTGCCGACGGCGTGCCGCTCACTGCCGGCGGCGTGCCGCTTCGGTGCCGAGGGGCGCCCGAAAGCCCCGACTGATTGAATCCCCGCATGGCCGAGCCGAGCTTCAACCTCGCGGGCAAGGTGGCGATCGTGACCGGCGGCGCACGGGGGATCGGGTTTGGGACCGCCCAGGCGCTGTCACGGCGCGGAGCCGCGGCGACGATCGTCGACCTCGATCAGGAGGCGGCGCAGAGCGCGGCGGCGCAGGTCGGTGGCGGCGCGCAAGGCTTCGCCGCCGATGTGACTGACCGAGGCGCCATGCAGCGCGTGGTGGCCACGGTCGTGCAGGAGCGAGGGGGCGTCGATGTGGTTGTCGCAAACGCCGGCGTCGCAACCCGCGGAGCGACGGTGCGGGCGATGAACAATGAGGTGTTCGACCGCATCCTCGCCGTCAACCTGAGCGGGGTCTACAACACGGTCAGCGCCGGGCTCGAGCAGATCGCCCAGCGTGGGGGGCACATCGTCGTGACCTCTTCGGTGTATGCGTTCCTCAACGGGGCCGGATTGGCACCCTACGCAATCGCCAAGGCCGGCGTGGAGCAGCTGGGGCGCGCGCTGCGCACCGAGCTGGCCCCCCACGGCGCCAGCGCCGGGGTCGCCTACTTCGGGTTCATCGACACCGAGATGGTGCACCGCACGATCGACTCAGACCCCATTTCCGAGCGTACGAACAAGGCCACGCCGGCGTTCCTGCGCAAGCGCCTGTCGCCCTCGCAGGCCGGCGAGGCGGTTGCCCAGGGGATCGAGAGACGGGCGCCGAGGATCATCGCGCCCAAGCGCTGGACGGCCCTCAGCGTGCTGCGGGGAATCGTCAACCCGCTCCTCGACGACCGGATGGTCAAGGATGCTGCCACGCGGGAGCTGATCGCCGAGCTCGACTCTCGCGGCGGTGAGGAGCAGGCGCTCACCGCCTGACGGGCCGGGGTCAGGAGCAGGCGCTCACGGCCTGACCAGCCGGGGTCAGGAGCAGGCGCTCACGGCCTGACCAGCCCGGGGTCAGGCGCAGGCGCTCACCGCCTGAACAAACGCTCACTCGCCGAAGTCACGAAGCCGATACCCGACGCCCGGCTCGGTGATCAGGTACTGCGGTCGCGAGGGGTCAGGCTCGAGCTTGGCCCGGATGTGGGCCACGTGGACGCGCAGGTAATGGGTCTCCTGGCTGTACTCCGGCCCCCAGACCTCGTGCAGCAGCTGGCGGTGGGTGACCAGCCGCCCGTGATGCTGGGCCAGCACGCGGAGCAGGTCAAACTCGATCGGCGTCAGATGCACCTCCTCCCCCGCGCGCACCACGCGTCGATCGAGCACGTCGATCAACAGTTCGCCGACGGTCAGCTGCGAGCCGCCCCCGGGATCGGCCGAGCGGCGCATCACCGCGCGCAGGCGGGCGAGCAGCTCGTCGGTGCCAAACGGCTTGGTCACATAGTCGTCGGCCCCGGCGTCCAGCGCGCGCACCTTCTCGCGCTCGTCGCCGACCGCGGACAGCACCAGGATCGGCAGGCCGCTGAAGCGCCTGACCTCCTCGCACACCTCGACGCCCTCGCCGTCGGGGAGCACCAGGTCGAGCACGAGGGCGTCCGGGGGGCGAGAGCCGAGCACGGCCAGCGCCTGCGCCTTGGTCTCCGCCGACTGCACGACGTAACCGGCGTCGCGCAGGATGATCTTCAGGCCACGCACGATCTGCGGTTCGTCGTCGACCACCAGCACCCGCGGCGCGACGCTTGCAGGCGGGGTGGCGCTCACCTCGGTACCAGAAACGGTCGTCGACTGGACGTTGTGGCGCTCATGCTCACCTCGGGACCGGCGAGGGTTGTGCGGTGATCGGGAAGCTGACCGCAAACGAGGTGCCTCCCTCGGGGCCTGACTGCAGCAGGATCCGCCCGCCGTTGGCCTCCACGAAGCCGCGGCAGATGGCCAGCCCCAGCCCCGAGCCCGCGGCCGCATCCCCCCGCCCGCGAAAGAACGGCTCGAACACGTGCGCTCGGTACTGGGTGGGGATCCCCCGGCCCTCGTCGGTGACGCGGATCGTGACCCGTCCCGCGCCGGTTCCGCCGCTGACCCGCACCGGCGAGTGCTCGGGCGAGAACTTGATCGCGTTCTCGAGCAGGTTCGAGAACACCCGCTCGAGCTGGGTCGCGTCGGCCCTGACCAGGGGCAGATCCGCCGGCAGCGCGAACTCGATCTTGTGCTCTGGCCCCAGATGGGCGGCGGCCGAGGCGACCACGTCGCTGAGGTCACACCAGTCGGCACGCGGCAGCACTGCCCCGGCCTGGATCTTGCCCAGATCGAGCAGATCGTTGACCAGTCTGGCCAGGCGGATCCCCTCGCCGTCGATGACGTCGATCAACTCTGCGCGTTCGGCGTCAGTTATGGCGGCCGCCCGAAGCGCCGCGGCGGCGGTGGTGATCGCCGTCAGCGGCGAGCGCAGATCGTGCGAGATCGCATGCAGGATCGCCGTGCGCGCCGTCTCGGCGCGCTTTGCGGCCTCGGTTTCGGCGGCCTGGTCGGCGATTCGCTGGCGTTCCACGGCGACGTCGATCAGGCGGCCCAGTGGCTCGGTGATCCGGTCGATCTCAGCCTGCGCCCAGGCCGCGTCATCGGCGATGTAGAGCCACACCCTCGCGGTCGCCGGAAGCCTGAACGCCCGCTCACCGGCGCCCGGCGACGGCGCCTGCTGCACCGCGACCCGCGCGTGCGATGCGCCGGTGGCGACCGCCACGCGAGCGCCGATGCTGTCAAGCTGCGCCTGCAGGCTGCGGCCGGCGAGGATCGCCGACGCGGCCTCGGCGAGCAGCGTGGCCTCGCGCTCGCGGGCAGCAGCCTCGAGGGCACGGCTCTCGGCCTCGGCCGCGCGCTGACGGCCGGCGGCCGCCAACCGGCCGACCACGATCGCCGCGATCAGGAACACGATCAGCTCGATCAGGTCCTGGGTGTGAGCGATGTCCAGCTGATCCCGGGGAGCGATGAACAGGTAGTTGAGCGTCAGCACGCCGAGCACCGCGGTGGCCAGCGCGGCAGCCTCGCCCCGGCGGATCGCCACCGCCAGCACGGCCAGCAGGTAGATGGCTCCCAGCCCCGCCGGCGGGGCCGCCGATTGCAGCGCCGCGACCACCCCGGTGGCGATCGCGGTGGCCAGCACCACCTCCAGCGTGGTCACGAACAGCGCACGTCCTCGCAGCCACTCCCGCACCCCTGAAGCGCGCCCACCCGGATCTGGCTCGTCGGCCATTGCGCCCCGCTCAGACCGCCACGGGCGCCCGGCGGACGCTCGAATGCTCCGGCAAGGACTCGATGATCACCCGACAGGGGCGCTCGCGCAGCACGGTCTCAAGCGCCCGCCCAAAGCCGCCGTTGCCACGGATCATGGGCATCACGATCGCCTCGGCGTGCAGGTCGCGCGCCTCGTCGACGATCCGGCGGCCGGTCTGGCCCGCTCGGACCTTGTCCCAGTGGCCCGAGACGCGCCGGCCGGCCTGCACCTTGGCCTCCTCGATGATCGATTGCGCGGCGGCCTCCTGCTCGGGCAGCTCGGCATCGATGGGGCTGTTGGCGGGGACCGGAATCGTGACCAGGACGTGGATCCCCCGGCGTTTGCGGGCCGCCATCCTGGCCGCCGTGGCCAGCACCTCGGGCTGAAAGCCACCTGAGTCAAACGCCACCAGCACCGACTGATATTCGGCCTCGTGCTCGACCACCGGCTTGGCGAGCGCGACCGTGGTGGTGGTCGTCAGATCGAGCCCGTGACGGTGACGGTAGATCGGGTAGACGATCATCCCCACGGCGAGCCAGCCGATGCCGGCGATCGCCACACTGGTGTGCATAGCGGCCAGCACGATCAGGGATCCGAACGTGCAGGCACCACCGAAGACCGCGAACAGCGGCAGGTCGATGCCCCGCACGCGCAGGTTGCCGGGGGGCCGGTAGGGGCGCGCCACGTCCGGCCTGGTGATCCGAAGCCGGGTCACCGAGAGGTGCGCGATCGTGAACGAGAGCATCGCGCCGAACGCGTACAGGTTGCCCAGGAACGTGGCCTGGCCGGGAATCAGGGTCAGCGCCGCGATCGCGCTGAACAGGATGAATCCCGACCCACGGCGTCCCGAAGCGAGGGTGCAGCTGGCGCAGGCGGTCGGGGACCTGGCGGTGGATGCCCATCGAGTAGGTCAGCCGCGACACGCCGAGGATGCCGGCGTTGGTGGCGATGAACAGGATCGTCGCCGCCAGCAGACCGACGTAGATCTCGGCGCCGTGCTGGAGCGGTCCCAGGTGCAGGGCGCGCACCACCCCCAGCACCGGGTCGCCGGCGTAGCCTCCCTGCTGCTCGTCGACGCCCAGCAGGGTGACGTAGTGGTTGCCCACGTGTCGCACCGGCAGCGCCGACAGGGCGATCGCCGGCAGCAGCGCGTAGATCGTGAACACTGCGATAACCACGCGGTTTATCGCCCGGGGAACCGTCTTGCCCGGATTCTTGGCCTCCTCGGACATGTTCGAGATCGTCTCGATCCCCGTGTAGGCGAGCATGCACAGCGGGATCGCGACGAAGAAGTTGCCCCAGGTCGGCGCGACGCCCAGGGTTACGTTGTCGACCAGCGTCTGGGGCGAGAACACCAGCACCAGTCCCACGAGCACGATCAGCACCTGCGTGCAGAAGTCGATCACCGCCAGGACCAGGTTGATCCCGATCGATTCCTTGACCCCGCGGATGTTGATCGCCGCCAGGACGACGATCACGACAATCCCGGCAATGACGTCGCCGGGTGGATGTCCCAGCGCCGACCAGAACAGGCCGCCGATGTAGTGGGGCACGAAGAACGCCGACGATGGCCACCGTCAGCATGTAGTTGAGCATCTGTCCCCAGGCCGCGAAGAACGACCAGAACTCGTTGAACGCCCGGCGCGCGAAGCTCGATGACCCGCCCGCCTCGGGGAACATCGCCGTCGCCTCGGCGTAGGTGGACGCCGTCAAGAAGAAGATGAACCCCGAGATCATGAACACGATCGGGGTCAGCCCCAGGGCCAGCGACGCCACCAGGCCCAGCGCGTAATAGATCGATGACCCGACGTTGCCGTACGCGCTCGAGGCCAGCGGATAGACGTCGAGGACGCGCTGCAGACCCTCCAGGCGACGCTCGGCCATCAGCCCTTCCCAGGCTTGCCTGCACTAGCGGTGATCCCGGTCATTTGCGGTGACTTTAGTGCGTCTCGGTCACCGTCTCGGAGGGCTGCTCGGACCGCCGGCCGGTCCCATCTTGTGAGTCCTCGGGCGGCCGCGGCTCGGCCGGGGGCGCGGTCAGGATCACCCGGCAGGGCGCCTTGCGCAGGACGTATTTGGTGACCTCGCCGACGTAGTTCTCGAGCGGACCGCTGGCGCCGCCCAGCAGCGCTCCGCCACGGATCCGGGAGGGCTCCTCGGCGGCCAGGACGATCGCCTCGACGCCGCGCTCGCGGGCCTCGGACACGATCGCCGGGCCGATCCGGCGGGCGCGGACGAAGGTCGGGACCACCCGCACGCCGCCGTACTCCTCTCCGACCGCTTTGGCCCGCGCCAGCGCCTCCTTGCCCTTCTGCACCTGGGACTCGGGAAGGGGCGCATTGAGCGGCAGCGACAGCGGGACCTCGGCGACCCAGATCGCCTCGATCACCGCCCCCTCCGGCCCCGGTCCGTCGCGGTCCTCGGCGGCCAGCCGCCCGGCGGTCTGCACGATGTCGTCGTCGAGCCGCTCGCCGAAGATCGGCACCAGGATCGACCCGAACTCGGGCTCGAGCGCCTCGTGGCGCAACGCCCGCTCGGGGATCGTGACCCGGCGCAAGAGCGGCTTTGACTCGGTCTTGCGGTAGGTGACATACAGCGTCAGCCCCGCGAGCAGCCAGCCGAGTCCCACGTACCGCGCCCCGGAGTGAAACACCAGCACCGCGATGAACCCCGCAAACGACAGCAGTGCGCCAAGCACCGCCGGCACGGGAACGCTGGCGCCGGCAATCGGGATCGAGAACGGCACCCGGTAGCCGCGGGGGCGGTCGGCCTCGCGGAAGCGCAGCGCGATCACCGACAGATGCGCGATCGTGAACGACAGCAGCGCGCCGAAGGCGAAGATGCCCACCAGCAGCTCGAGATCGGTGGGGAGCACCAGCGCACCAGCGGCGACAGCGGCCGAGGTCATGACCACAAACGGGGTGCCCCAGCGCGGATGCAGCCGGCCGATGGCGCTCGGTATCTGACGGTTGGTCGCCAGCGAGTAGCCCACCCGAGCGACGCCCAGCATCGCCGAGCTGGCCGCCGCCGCAAGCCCCACGGCGCCCCCCACGGCGACCGCATACTTGAGCACATCGGCGATCCAGGTCGGCTTGAACGTCTCCACGACGCCCAGCACCGGCGCCTTGACGTGCTCGGTGCCGAGCGCGGTCATGCCGTCGTGGACCGGGAGCGCCCCGACGCCCGACCAGCGAAATGCCCACATAGATCAACACGATGATCGCCGACCCCGGCAGCGACAGGCCCTTGAGCGACTGCCGGGAGACCGACACCTCCCCCGCCAGGCTGGCGGCCGCCTCCAGGCCGGTGAAGGCGATGATCGCGATCGGTAGCGCAAAAGCGAGGTCGCCGGCGGTCGGCTGGGTCCACAGGTTGATGCTCTGAGAAAGCCGATCCGGATGAAAGACGAGCGCCAGGCCGAGCACGATCACGATCGCCTGCAGCCCCAGATCGGCAACCGTGACGATGACCCAGCGACGCAGCCGGCGGACGCTGACGCCGGTGACGTTGTCGGCGAGCACGAACGCGATCACGCCGAGCGCCACCGCGAGCTCGAGCGCACCGTGGCCGATCGGCCCCCAGAACGCCGCCAGGTAGGCGGGGACGGTCAGCGCGGTGACCGCGATCAGGATCGCGTAGTCAAGGACGATCGACCAGCCGGCGACGAAGCTGACCAGCTCGTTGAACGCATACCGGGCGAACACCGCCGAGCCGCCGCGCTCCTGGTGCAGGGACGCACCCTCGCCGAATGTCATCGCGGTCAGCCCGAAGAAGATGCCCGCGGCGAGGAACACCGCCGGGGTCAGCCCGTTGGCGTGATGGGCGACGACGCCGAGCGCGAAATAGACCGAGCTGACCGAGGTCGTGTAGACGACCGCGAACAGGGCTCGGTAGCTGAGGGGGCGCTCGGTCACCTAGGCGGGCGGTGCGCCGGGCCGCCCCGAGACAGCAGGTAGAGCCGCCCGCCTCCGGCGGCCGCGAACAGCACCCCGAGGACGATGCCAACCGCTCCCAGTCCACCCCCGGCGACCACCGTGCGGACCACCAGCGCGATCCCGATCAGGATCATCGAAACCGACATTACGCGGGTGGACGATTGGCGCAATTGACGCGGCTCGGGCATCCTGTGAACAGCTTAGGCTCCCGCCGGGCGCACTGGACGTTTTGTGCCTCGCGCGCAACAATCGAGCCGCCGACGAGAAGCTCTGCAGGAGGCCCGATGAGCACCGATTACACCCTCTCCTATGGGACTCACGCGACCCCCGAGGACGGGCGCTGCGCGATGGAATGGGTCAGCCATCTGGCGGGCGAGCCCCACTCCGACCAGCCCAAGTGCGTCAGTCCGGTACTGCGCGCGCTGTGCATCGCGCTGAACGACGGCCTCGAACACGAGCCGCGTCAACGGTTGCGCCCTTATCTGGCGCGAACGATCGGCACGGCCGACGACGGTCTGGACGAGGCGCGCTCGTGGATGGCGATGGACTGGCTGATCCGCACCTACGTACCCGCCTGGCTGGCGACCGCGCAACTCGATGCGCAGGCGGCGGCGCTGCGCTCGCTGGCGCCGGTGCTCGACGAGCGCACGCTCCGGGCGGCGCTCGATCCGCTCGAGCGGGTGCGCCTGGAGGCGCGCGGCGCACGGCGCACCGATGGAGGTATGCCCTGGACCGCGGCCCGCAGCGCCGCCCGCGAGACCGCCTGGGCCTGCGCGGGCGCGGCTGCCTGGGCGGCGGCTCGCGTAGCCGTGGCTGACCTCGCGGGCGAGCGGGCGCGCACTGCGGCGCGGGCAGCGGCCGCCGATGCAGCCACCGTGGCAGCTCGCCAGGCGCTGCGCGCCCAGCACCTGCAGAGGGGGCGCAGCGCGACCAAGGACGCCACTCGCGCGGCCCTGGCGTCGACGGTGCAGGACCTTCGAGCGTCGGTGTTCACGCTGCTCGAGCGGATGCTGCCGACCGAACCGCTGCCGCTCTCTGAGCTGCCCGGATTGGCCGCCGAGGCCTGGAGCGTCTTCACCGCGTCTAGTCGTGTAGCTTGAACGGCAGGGTCGCGACGATCACGTTCGTACGCGCGGCCGGCGGAACGCCGACACGCCGTTGGCGATCGCCTCGATCCCGGTGTACCCCTCAGCCGTACCTCAGCCTTGATAGGCCCGCTGGATCGTCCGGGCCGCCGCCAGCACCACGGGCTCCAGAAGCTGGGGTTGGGCGGACACCCGCTCCGCCGGTCCCGCGATCGAGAGCCCGGCCGCGATCCGTCCGCGACGATCGAGGATCGGCGCCGCGAGCGCGGCGGCGCCGACGTCGAGCTCTTCGGCGGTGAAGACGAGGCCGGCGCGGCGGATCTGCGCCAGCTCGTCACCAAGGGTCGGCGAGCCCACGGCTCGCAGCAGCCGCTCGCGCTCTAAGTCGTCGAGGTAGGCGGCGAGGATCTTGCCCGACGCTCCCAGGTGCATCGGCGCGCGCCGGTAGAGCGTGTAGGAGAGCCGCACCGAATGGCGCTCGGTCTCCACGACGTGCAGCACGAGCCCCTCCAGGCCGCACGGGGCGGTCAAAAGCGCGGTCTCCCCCACCTGCTCTGAGAGCTCGTTCATGACGTCCCGCGCGGGCTCGACGAGCCGTTCGCGCAGCGACTCCTCGGCGCTTCGCCCGAGCGCCACCAGCCGTGTGCCCAGGGCCACCGTGCGGTCGGGCCCGCGCTGCACGAGACCGTGCTGCTCGAGTTCGGCGAGGAGCCGGTAGGCCGTGCTGGTGGGCATGCCCGCGTCACTGGCGAGCTCGGCGACCGTCAGGTCCGCGGGCCGCTCGTCGAGGCGGCCGAGCAGCTCCACCGCCCGCTGAAGCGCTCCTTCGGGCATCCGCTCGTGCCGAGACCTAGATCCCCGGCGGCTCGTGCTCGGACAGGGCCGGGCGCCCGCCCGCGACGCGCGCCACCCGGCGGGCCAGCTGACCCTCGCCGACGAGCTTGGCCAGCCCTTCGACGTCGGCGTTCCACTCGGTCTCGTCGGTGAGGGTGCCGGCGAACTCGCGCACCACCGCGTACGCTCGCGCCGTCCCGGCGCCGAGCCGCTGCGGGCCGCCTCGCAGATCCACCCCCTGCGCGGCGATGATCAGCTCGAGCGCCACGAGCCGATGGGCCAGACTGACCAGCGACGAGGTCACGCTCACCGCCAGCGGCGCCATCGAGGCGTGGTCCTCGATCCCCTCGGCCAGCTGGCCGCGGTAGTCGAGCGACACCGGGTTGGCCAGGAAGCGCGCCTCGGAGGCGGCCGCCGCAAACGACCTGCCCAGCGGACGCAGCCCTCCCGTGGGCCCGTCCTGGCGGGCGAGCCCGGTCGGCAGGCCGCTGAAGTGCCGCCAGAGGAGTTTCTGAACGCGCTCGTTGGCGACCTGCGAGGCATGGGCGATCCCCAGGCGCAGCTGGTCGAATGCCAGCGCCAGCGAGGTCACGTCGAAGTTGCCCACCGACACGATCGCTCCCTCGTCCACGAGCACCAGCGGGTTGTCGCCGGCCGAGTTGAGCTCGATCTCCATCATCCCGCGGGCGACCGAGATCGCGTCGTAGACCGCACCCTGGGTCTGCGGCACGCAGCGGATCGACAGCGGATCCTGGAGGTTGCGGGCGGCGCCCGGCCGCCACAGCTCTGAGTCCTCCAGCAGCTCGCGCAGCCGCGCGCTCGCCGTCGACTGCCCGCTGTGGGGCCGCGCGCGATCCGCGGCCGGGTGGATGATCGAGAGGTTCGCCGCAAACGCCTCCATGCTCAGGGCGGCGGCGATCTGCATGCTCTCGATCAGGTCGGCGGCATCGACCAGGACCAGCGACCCGCGGCCCATCGTGACGCCGTTGGCAGCGATCAGGCCCAGCGCCTCCTTGGGACCGAGCGCGATCGGCCGCAGGCCCGCGCGGCGCAGCGCCTCGTCGCCGGGCAGCGTCTCGCCCTGGTACTCGGCCCACCCGCGCCCGATCAGAACCTTGCCGATGTCGGCCATCTCCGACAGGTCGCCCTGCCCGACTGACCCGACCATCCGCACGATCGGGTGAACGTCGGCGTTCAGCAGCGCCACCAACAGCTCGATCAGCTCGCGCGTGACGCCGACGCCGGCCTTGAGCATCCCGTTCACGCGCGAGGCCATCATCGCCCGCACGACGTCGGTCGGGAGCGGACGGCCGTAGGAGGAGACCTGGTCGGCGACGGTCGCAAACGAGAACGCGCCGATCTCCTCGAGCGGAATGCGATGGCGCGACAGCGACCCCAAGCCGGTGTTGAGCCCGTATACCGACTCGCCACTGGCCAGCACCCGGTCAACCACGTCGCGCGCCGCCCGAACCCGGACCAGTGCCGCGGGATCGAGCTCCACGCGAGCGCGGGCGCGCGCGACGGCCAGCACGTCGTCCACGGTCAGGCCATCGCCACTGAGAATGATGTTCTTGCTGGTTGAGACGACAGCCATATGGATCTAATGGTTTATCCTACATCGATCTCAGTCAGCGAGAAGCTTTCGGGTAGGGTTCTTTCGGCCGACGGACCGCCGGTGCGGACAGGGCTGACGATCCGCGACGGCCGGATCGAGGCGGTCGGCGAGCCGGCCGCCGGTGGGCTTGACTTCGGCGACGCGCTGCTGCTGCCGGGCGCCGTCGACGTGCACGTCCACACGCGAAGCTACGCCGGCGAGGGGATCGAGCGCTGCACCCGCGCGGCGGCGGCGGGAGGAGTGACGACGATCGTCGACATGCCCTACGACGCCGCGCAGGCCCGATCGACAGCCTGGTGGCGTTCGAGGCCAAGATCGCAGACGTGCAGTACGAGGCGCACATCGACGTGGCGCTGTGGGCGACGGTCCCGCCGCGCGGCCCGATCGAGCACGTCCAGGCGCTGGTCGCCGCCGGCGCTGCGGCGTTCAAGCTGTCGACGTTCGAGACCCACCCGCAGCGCTTCCCGCGGATCCCTGACGGCCAGCTGCTGGCGGCTTTTGCGCAGATCGCGACCGCCGGCGGGCTGGCCGGAGTCCACGCCGAGAACGACGAGATCGTCCGCGCCGGCATCGCCGCCGAGCAGGCGGCCGATCCGAGCGGCTCGGACCCGCTCGCCCACGCGCGCTCGCGTCCCCCGGTCGCCGAGCACGAGGCGATCGCGCGCGTGCTCGAGCTGACGCGCGCTACCGGCGTGCGCCTGCACATCTGCCACGTGTCGACCCCGCGGGGGGTCGAGCTGGTCGCCGCCGCGCGCACAGAAGGGGTGGACGTCAGCGCCGAGACCTGCCCGCACTACCTGCTGCTCGACGAATCCGCGCTGGCGCGGGTGGGCGGCGAGGCCAAGATCAATCCGCCGCTGCGCGCCGCGCCGCTGCCCCCCGACGGCCTCGATCTGATCTCCTCTGACCACGTCGGCTGGCCCGTGGAGCGCAAGCGGGGCCCCGACATCTTCGCGCTTGCCTCCGGCGCGCCCGGGGTGGAGCTGATCGTGCCGCTGGTCCACGATGCCCTGGGCCCCTCCGAGCTCGTCCGGCTGGTCAGCGAGTCGCCCGCGCGGCGCTTTGGCCTGTGGCCGCGCAAGGGCAACCTGATGCCGGGCGCCGACGCCGACGTCCTGGTGCTCGACCCCGAGCTCGAATGGGAGGTCGACCCCGCGCGGCTGGTCACCGCGGCGGGGTGGAGCCCCTACGCGGGCCGACGGCTGCGTGGGCGGGTGATCGCCGCCTTCTCGCGCGGCGTGCAGGTGTGGGACGGCCGCGAGGTCCTGTCGCCGCCAGGCCACGGCCGGTTCGTGGCCGCCAACACCGCCCGCGAGCCCGCGATCGCACATGCTTGAGGCGCTTGGCGCTGCGCTGCCGCGGCTGGCGCCAGGAGGCGATTCTGCGCCTGCTCGAGAACAACCTGGCGATCGCCGAGGACCCCGAACGCCTGGTGGTCTACGCGGCCCACGCTAAGGCCGCGCGGGACCGCTCCAGCCTCGAGGCGATCGTCGCGGCGCTGCGCGAGCTCGCCGACGGCCAGACGCTGGTCGTGCAGTCGGGCAAGCCGATCGCCGTCCTGCCCACCGGGCCCCGCTCGCCCGCGGTGCTGCTGGCCAACGGCAACCTGGTGGGCCGGTGGGCCACGCCCGAATCGTTCTACGAGCTCGAGCGGCGCAACCTGATCGCCTGGGGCGGGCTGACCGCCGGGTGCTGGCAGTACATCGGATCGCAGGGGGTGCTGCAGGGCACCTATGAGACGTTCGCGCAGGTGGCCCGCGAGCACTTCGGGGGATCGCTCGCCGGGCGCCTGGTCGTCACCGGTGGGCTGGGCGGGATGGGGTCGGCGCAGCCGCTGGCCATCGCCCGGATGCTCGGCGGCGTGTGCCTGGTCACCGAGGTCGACAGGGAGAAGGCCAGACGAAGGTTGACTGACCAGTCAGTCGACGCCGTCTACGAGCATCTGGACGAGGCGCTCGACGTGGCCCTGCGGGCCCGCGCGGACCGCCGCTCGCTGGCGATCGCGCTCGTCGCCAACGCCGCCGACATGCTCGAAGGGCTGATTTCGCGCGAGGTCGTACCCGACGTGGTCACCGACCTCACCGCCGCCCACGATCTGCGCAGCGGCTACCTCCCCTCCGGCATCAGCCTCCACGAGGCCGCCGAGCTCCGTCGCGGCGATCCGGGAAAGCTCGAGGCGCTGGCGCTCGCCACCCTCGCGCGCCACGTGCGCGCGATGCTGCAACTGCGCGAGCGGGGCGCGGTCGTGTTCGACTACGGCAACAACATCCGTCCACACGCGGCCGCGGGCGGGGTGCCGGAGGCGCTGACGATCGACATCTTCACCGCGCGCTACATCCGGCCGCTGTTCTGCCGTGGAATCGGCCCCTTTCGCTGGATCTGCCTGTCAGGCGAGGACGCCGACCTCGAGCGCGTGGACGAGCTGTGCCTGGAGCTGTTCGGCGACGTGGAGCGGATCGCGCGCTGGATCACGCTCGCCCGCGAGCACGTCGCCCGCCAGGGCCTGCCGGCCCGGATCGCCTGGCTCGGCCACGGCGAGCGCACGCGGCTGGCGCTGGCCGTCAACGAGGCGGTGGCCGACGGGCGCCTGCTCGCCCCGGTCGCGTTCACCCGCGACCACATGGACGGCGGCGCGATGACCCACCCGAACATCATCACCGAGGCGATGCCCGACGGATCTGACCCGATCAGCGACTGGCCGCTGCTGAACGCCATGTTGACGACCGCCGCCGGCGCCGACCTGGTCGCGCTCCACAGCGGAGGCGGCGGCTACGCGGGCTATTCGCAGAGCGCGGGAATGACCGTCGTGGCCACCGGCTCAGACGACGCGCGCGAGCGGCTGCGGGGGGCGCTGAACGTCGACACTGCCCTGGGCGTCCTGCGCCACGCCGACGCCGGCCTGCCCGACGCGCAGGCGAGCGCTCGCGAGTTCGGGCTGGGGCTTCCGGAGACCTCGCCATGAGGGACCTCGACCTGCACGCGGTCCACGCCGCCGTCGCGGGCGGCTCGGTGCTCGCCGCCGGGGGTGGCGGCTGGGTCGACCACGGCCTGCTCGTCGGCACGACCGCGGTCCAGTACGGCACGCCGCGGCTGGCCGCGCTCGACGAGGTCGATCCCGAGGCGATGCTCGCGACGGTGAGCGCGATCGGGGCACCGGCCGCGGTCGGCTGGGAGATGCGGCCCGGCGACTACGTGCGGGCGCTGCAGCTGCTGATCGAGGCCGTGGACGAGCCGATCGTGGGCACGGTCACGGCTCAGAACGGCTCCTCGACGACCTGCAACGGGTGGGTCGCCTCGGCCGTGCTCGGCACGCTGGTGATCGACGCCGCCGGCGACGGTCGCGCCCATCCCACCGGCAAGATGGGCTCGTTCGGGCTCGCCGCCGACGACGACTACCAGACCGTGCAGGCGGTCGCCGGCGGCAACCGGGCGCAGAATCGCTATCTCGAGGTGGTCACGCGCGGGACCGTGCGCCAGACCGCCAACATACTTCGCATCGCCGCCGACCGGTCCGGTGGGTTCATCTCCTGCGCGCGCAATCCGTTGCCTGCCTCATTCGTCGCGCGCCATGCGGCGGTAGGGGCGATCAGCTTTGCGCTGGCGCTCGGCGAGGCGATCCTCGCCGCCCGGGACGCCGGCCCCCGGCGGATGATCGAGGCCACCGCCGAGCACCTGGAAGGATCGTTGCTCGCCGAGGGGGTGGTGCGCAGCCGCGAGCTGCGGACCGAGAACGCGTTCGACATCGGCACGATCGCCGTGGATCAGGTGGAGCTGGGGTTCGTCAACGAGTACATGACCGCCGAATCGGACGGCGAACGGCTGGCCACCTTCCCTGACCTGCTGACCACGCTGTCGGTGAAGACCGGCGAGATCATCTCGATCGCCAACCTGCGCGAGGGCGACGAGGTCGCGGTCCTGCACGTGCCCAAGGCGAACCTGCCGCTGGGCGACGGGGTCAAGGAGCCGACCGTCTACCCCGAGGTCGAGGCGATGCTCGGAAAGCCGCTGGCCCAGTACGCGCTTGCCTGACCGCCAGCGCATCGCGCAACGCCTCGAGCAGCTGTGGCAGATCGCCCGCGGGCCGGCCGGGGGCGCCGACCGCCCCGCCTACTCGGACGCCGAGGCCGCGGCCATGCTGCTCGTGGCCGGCTGGGCGCGCCACGCCGGCCTGCGACCGGGCATCGACCGGTTCGGGAACCTGTGGGCGCTGCCCTCCGAGTGGGACGGGCCGGTCGTCACCTCCGGGTCCCACGTGGACACGGTCCCCGACGGGGGGCGCTACGACGGCGCGCTGGGGACCGTGCTGGGGCTCGAGCTCGTCCACGACCTCCCCGGGGTCTCCGCCGGACTGCTCGTCTGCGCGGCCGAGGAGGCGCCGCGATTCGGCGCGGGGACGGTCGGTTCGCGCCTGCTCGTGGGGACGCTGGCCGAGAGCGCGCTGCACACGCTGCGCGACGAGCACGGGATCACCGCCGCGGCGGCGCGCGAAGAGTACCTGCGCGTCCTTGCCGAGCTGCCCCGGGTCGAGCCTGCGCTCGGGCGGATCCGCGCCCACGCCGAGGTCCACGTGGCCCAGCGCCGCGCGTTGCGCGAGCTGGGCATTGTCACCCGCGTCGCCGCGCCGCGCCGGCTCCAGGTGTCGATCACCGGCGAGGCCGGCCACGCGGGCGAGGTGGCGATGTCGGAGCGTCACGATGCGCTGGCGGCGGCCGCCGAGCTGATCCTCGCCGTCGAGTCCGCGGCGCGCGAGGAGCCACCGGAGACCGTGGCGACGGTCGGTTCGATCGAGGTGGAGCCGGGCGCGATCAGCGTGATCCCCGGGCGGGCGCGGCTGGCGATCGACGCCCGGGCGATAGCCGGGCCCTCCCTGGATCGCCTGGAGTCCGCGATCCGCCGCCAGGCGGCCGAGATCGCCGCGCGCCGTGGCGTCGACGCCGACGTCGAGCTGGCCCGTTCCGGCGAGCCGGTGGGCCTGGACCGGGCGCTCGTGGAAGGCGCCCTGCAGGCCGCGCGCCGACTGGGGATCCCCGCCATCGAGACCTGGTCTGGGTCGGGCCACGATGCCCAGCACCTGGCGGCCTGCACGGCCACGCTGCTCGTGTTCGTCCCGCTCCACGGCGGCGAGAGCCACACCCCGCAGGAAGGGGCAGAGATGGACGAAATCGTCCAAGCCGCGGACGTGGTCGCCCAGGTGCTTCTTGACAGCGGCGGCCGGTTGTGAAACAACGGACGGCAGTGCAACGGCGACGAGGAGAGCGCGAGGGCGCCGCCGCCGCGGGCCCGCACCGGCCCACCGCAACCTCGGGCTCGCCGACGGCCGCCACGGCACCGCGCTGCAGCCGGGGCTCACACCGAGATCACGCGCGGGCGGTCCGCCGCCGGCCGCGCCACAGAGAGGACTGACCGATGGCCGAAGACATGCGACGGCTCGATGCGATCCGAAGCGCAAGCAGCGAGCTGGAGAACCACTACATCGACGAGCTGGTCGCAGGCCGGATCAGCCGGCGCGACTTCGTCCGGCGCGGCGCCGTGATCGGCATGTCGACGGCGATGATGGGAGCGATCCTGTCGGCGTGCGGCAATGCCAACAAGACCGGAACCTCGGCCACGACCTCGGGCACGACCTCGGCGGCGGCGGCGCCGGTCAAAGGCGGCACGCTCAAGCTGGCCCTCAGCACGCCGGCCGGCGCTATCAACCCGATCACCATCGCCGACGCGGGCGGGCTGTGCATGCTCGCCCAGACCGGCGAGTTTTTGACCTTCGACAACAACATGGCGCTGCAGCTGCAGCCGATGCTCGCCACCAGTTGGAAGCCGAGCAAGGGTGGCGCCGTGTGGACGTTCAACCTACGTCAGGGCGTCAAGTTCCACGACGGCTCGCCGCTGACCGCCGACGACGTGGTCTACACCTTCCAGCAGCTCGCCAACCCCAAGAACGCCTCCAACGCGCTCTCGACCTTCACTGACGTGCTCAAGCCCGACGGTGTCGTCAAGGTCAGCCCCAGCCAGGTGGCCTTCCACCTCGAGGCCGCCAACGGCAACTTCCCCTACATCGTTTCCTCTGACAACTACAACGCGATCATCGTCCCCAAGGGAACCGACTTCGCCAAATGGCAGAAGACGTTCATCGGAACCGGTCCGTTCAAGCTGCAGACCTACAACCAGAACGTGAGCGCTTCGTTTACCGCCAACCCCAACTACTGGGGCGGCCCCCCCCACCTCGACGGCACGACGTTCAGCTTCTACGGCTCCCAGCAGCCCCAGATCCTCGCGCTCCAGGGCGGCACGGTCGACGTGATCGTCCAGTTCGTCGTCCAGGGCGCCCAGTCGCTGCTCAACAACTCCTCCTACAACATCATCAAGCTCAAGTCGGCCAACCACCGCCAGCTTTCGATGCGCAATGACATGGCGCCGTTCACCGACGCCCGCGTGCGTCAGGCGATCGCCCTGTCGCTCGACCGGCCCGGGATGGTCAAGGCGCTGCTCGACGGATTCGGCGACCTCGGCAACGACAGCCCGTTCGCGCCCAAGTTCCCCTCGACTGACAAGAGCATCCCGCAGCGAGCGCAGGACATCGCCAAGGCCAAGCAGCTGCTGTCGGCGGCCGGCCACGCGAGCGGGTTCTCGACCACGCTGACCACCGAGCAGTACCAGGAGATCCCCCAGCTGGCGCAGGTGATCGCCGAGGCGGCGACCAAGATCGGCGTCAACATCAAGCTCAAGGTCGAGACCCAATCCAACTACTACGGCAAGGCGACGTTCGGCAACTCGGACTGGCTCGACGCGATCATGAGCCTGGTCGACTACGGCGACCGCGGCGTGCCCAACGTGTTCCTGGAGGCGCCGCTGACCTCGCACGGGCCCTGGAACGCCGCGCACTTCAAGAACCCCACCTACGACAAGCTGGTCAAGCAGTACGTGGCCGCGGTCGACCTGCAGACGCAGCGCACGATCGCGGGCAAGATCCAGACGCTGCTGCTCTCAGAGACCCCGATCGTGATCCCGTACTTCATCAACGGGCTGACCGCGACGACATCGTCGGTTCACGGCGTCAACCCGACGGCGATCTCGGCGATCTACCTGCACGGGGCGTACAAATCGGCATAGGTTTCTGGCCGAAGTCCGCTCTGCGCGCGCATGACACTGTTCATCCTCAAACGCATCGGCCTCGGCCTGATCACGCTGTGGATCCTCAGCCTGATCGTGTTCTTCGCCGCGCAGGTCCTCCCCGGTGACCCGGCCCGCGCGATCCTCGGGCCGCTGGCGGAGCCGTCGGCGGTCAAGGCGCTGTCACATCAGCTGGGCACCGACAAGCCGGTCATCCAGCAGTACGGAACCTGGATCGGTCACATCGTGACCGGCAACCTGGGCACCTCCTACCAGTACCAGGCGCCGATCGGGCCGATCCTCGGCACGGCGCTGGTCAACTCGCTCAAGCTGGCGGCGCTCGCGTTCGTGGTCGTGGTGCCGCTCGGGATCGGCTGCGGCGTGCTGTCTGCGCTCAACCAGGGCCGGCGCACCGATCGGACGATCAGCGTCGTCGGCCTGTCGATGACCACGATCCCCGAGGTCGTGTCCGGGATCGTGCTGATCCTGATCTTCGGGATCGGCCTCAACGTGCTGCCGATCGACGCCACCACGCCGGCGGGATCCTCGCTCGGCACCCAGGTCTACCACCTGATCCTGCCCGCGATCCCGCTGGTGCTGATCCTGTTTGGCTACATCCAGCAGATGGCTCGGGCGGGCACCGTCGAGGCCCTGCAGTCCGACTACGCGCGCACGGCGACGCTCAAGGGCCTGCCGCGCGGGGTCATGATCCGCCGCCACGTGCTGCGCAACTCGCTTTTGCCCACGATCACCGTGATCGCGACCCAGACCGGTTATCTGATCGGCGGCCTGGTGCTGGTCGAGACGCTGTTTCACTACAACGGGATCGGGACGCTGATCTACAACGCGGCCAACCAGAAGGACTTCCCGATGCTCGAGGCCGGCGTGCTGGTGATCGGGGTCGTCTACATGCTGGCGACGCTGATCGCAGACACCATCTACTCGCTGCTGAACCCGCGCATCCGCCACCGGGGCCTCGAATGAGCATCGCCGACGTCCCGGTCGAATCCAGAGCGGCGCTCGGCTCGGCCGAGGCCGAGCTGCGGGCCGAGTTCCTGCGCAACCTGGTCCGCTCCACGGCGTTCATCGCCGGGGCGGTGATCCTGTGCTTCTGGATCCTGGCGGCGATCTTCGGCTATGCCGTGGTGCCGCACGACCCGCTCGCGCAGGACCTCTCGGCCATCAACCAGGCCCCGTCGGGATCGCACTGGTTCGGGACCGACCAGCTCGGGCGCGACGTGTTCGCGCGGGTGATCACCGGCGCGCGCTCGATCCTCATCACGGCCCCGCTGGCGACCCTGTTCGGGACCGTGTGCGGGAGCGCGCTGGGGCTGGTGATGGGCTACTACCGGGGCTTCCCCGACGACATCATCGGGCGCTTCGTCGAGGCGTTTCTGGCGCTGCCGCTGGTCGTCACCGGGATCCTCGGCGTGGTCGCGCTCGGCGCCTCCAACACGACCCTGATCATCGTGATCGGGATCATCTTCACGCCGCTGATCGCGCGCACCGTCCGTGCCGCGGTGCTGCTCGAGCGCGAGCTCGACTACGTTGCGGCGGCGCGCCTGCGGGGCGAGAGCTCGATCTACATCATGTTCGTCGAGATCCTGCCCAACGTGCTGGCGCCGATCATGGTCGAGTTCACCGTCCGCCTGGGCTACGCCGTGTTCACGATCGTGACGCTCTCGTTCCTGGGCTTCGGGCTCCAGCCGCCGGACCCCAACTGGGGCGGTGAGATCTCTGCCGACTACGGGCAGGTCACGGCCGGCTACTGGTGGGAGGTTCTGTTCGACGCGCTCGCGATCGCCTCGCTGGTGATCGGGGTCAACATGATCGCCAACTCGATCGAAACGGCGCTCGACGCATGACCGGCGCGAGCACACCTTCCGCTTCGACCAGCGCCGCCGACGCGCTGACCCTGACCGACGTCGAGATCTCCTACCGGGTCCGCCGCCGCGATCAGCAGGTGGTCCGCGACCTCAGCTTCCACGTCGCGCGAGGCGAGTCGTTCGGGCTGGTAGGCGAGTCGGGGTGCGGCAAGTCGACGATCGCGCTGGCGATCGTCCGCTATCTGGCCCGCAACGGTCGCGTCAGCGGCGGAACGATCGAGATCGACGGGCGCGACGTGCTCGCGTTGAACCAGACCGAGCTGCGCAAGCTCCGCGCCAACACCGTCTCGATGGTCTACCAGGAGCCGGGGCGGGCTCTGAACCCGTCGCTGCTGGTCGGGCGCCAGGTCGCCGAGGTCTACGAGATCGCCGGACTGGGTCGCGGCGAGGCGTTTGACCGCAGCCGCGAGATGCTCGAGAAGGTCCGGATCTCAGATCCCGGCGGGGTCATGGGCCGCTACCCGCATCAGCTCTCGGGCGGGATGCTGCAGCGCGTGGTGATCGCCATGGCGCTGGCGTCTGAACCAGATCTGCTGATCCTCGACGAGCCGACCACCGCGCTCGACGCGACCGTCGAGGCCGAGGTGCTCGACCTGATCCGGGGCCTGCGCACCGAGTTCGACACCTCGCTTCTGTTCATCAGCCACAACCTCGCGGTGATCGCCAAGATGTGCGATCGCGTCGGGGTTCTGTATGCGGGCGAGCTGGTGGAGGAGGGGCCCGCGCACGGGGTGTTCTCAGACCCGCGTCATCCCTACACGGTCGGTCTGCTGCGATCGATCCCCCGCCGCGAGGCCGCCAACGGGTCCGGCAAGCGCGCAACGCTGGCGACGATCCCGGGCTCGCTGCCGGCGCCGGGGGCGGTGGCCCAGGGCTGCATCTACGCCGACCGCTGCGGCCTGGCCGAAGATCGCTGCCGCGCGCAGGCGCCGCCGATGTACGAGATCGGCGGCGGTCGCGGCTCCCGCTGCCACTTCCACGAGCGCGCTCAGACCGTCCCCAGCGTGGCCGGGGCGGACCAGCCGGTGCACGATCGGCTCGATCGCGCCCCGCCTGCCGAGCCGCTGGTGCGCATGCGCTCCGCGAGCAAGACGTTCCACATGGGCGGCCAGACCGTTCGCGGGCTGCTGGGCGTCGACCTGGACATCGGTCGCGGCGAGACGGTGGGGCTGGTTGGAGAGTCGGGCAGCGGCAAGACGACCCTGGCGCGCGTGCTGATGGGCCTCACTCCTCCGGACCCCGGCGCCGAGATCGAACTCGACGGCAATCGGCTCGCCCCGCTGGCGCCCAAGCGCCAGCCGGCCGAGCAGAAGGCGCTTCAGATCGTCTTTCAGAACCCCGACTCGGCGCTCAACCGCCGCCACTCGATCAGGAAGCTGATCTCGCGCTCGCTGTCAAAGCTCGGTGGCTACCGCGGTGAGGAGCTCAGGACGCGCCTGCGCACGCTGCTGGAGTCGGTGCGGCTGTCCGAGCGGTATCTGCCGATGCGTCCCTCGCAGCTGTCCGGCGGGCTCAAGCAGCGCGTGGCGATCGCCCGTGCGTTCGCCGGCGACCCCCGGATCGTCGTCTGCGACGAGCCGACCTCGGCGCTCGATGTGTCGGTGCAGGCGGCGATCCTCAATCTGCTGACTGATCTGCAGCACCGCGAGCAGGTCGCGTATCTGTTCATCAGCCACGACCTCGGCGTGGTCCGCTACCTCGCCGACCGGATCGTCGTCCTCTACCTGGGGCGGGTGATGGAGGTCGGGCCGGCCGATAAGGTGCTCGCAGGCCCGCATAACCCCTACACCGAGGCGCTGCTGTCGGCCGTACCCACGCTCGACGACCTCGACCGCCTGCGGATCCGGCTCGAAGGCGAGATTCCCAGCGCCGCCGATCCACCCACCGGCTGCCCCTTCCAGACCCGCTGCCCGCGCAAGATCGGCGCCATCTGCGAGACGACCGAGCCCGAGCTGCGCGAGGAGGAGCCGGGACACGGGATCCGCTGCCACATCCCGCTCGCCGAGCTGCGGCGGCTGCAGGCGATCGATGGTGGCCAGGCCGAGTTCCCGCCCACCCCGGCCGAGCGCAGCTAATGGGCTATTTCAGCGCCAGCGCCGCGCAGCGGCCGCGCCCGCGCGATCAGCCAGCAGGCAATCGCCACCGACGGCAGGATCACCGCCAGAAAGCCGGCCCGAGCGCCGTCGTGCTGGTCGAGCGCGCCGGCCAGCAACGGCATCAGCACCATTGCCCCCGCCCATCCGCCGTTGAGCATCCCGAACACGAACCCCTCGCCGTCGCCGCTCCCGCCGCCCCCGTCACCGGGAACCGACGCCAGCGAATAGGCGACCGTGCTGATCGCCGCGCGCGGCATCGCGCTGAGCACGAGCGCCAGCACGAGCAGCGGCGGGCCGCCTCCGACAAGGGCGGGAACCAGGGCCAGCGCCAGCGCCAGCGTGGCGGCTGCGTTGAAGCGAACATCGTGCGTCCGCTTCCCGAGCCTGACGACCGAGGCGCTGACGGCGATGTAGCAGATCGCGGCCGCTGAGAAGGCGAGGCCGATCTTGCCCGTGGACACGCCGCCGTGGTGCAGCCCGATCGTGATCAGCAGCTGGCTGACGCCCGACACCGCGCCGGAGACCACCAGTCCCCCAGCCGCCGCGGCGACCCCGGGCCTGCGCAGCAGCTTTACGAGGGCGCCGATCGAGGCCCCCTGTGAAGGCGCCTGCGAGCGACGCGGCCGCTCGGGGTGTGCCCGCGCCAGATCGGGCTGTGAGCCAAATCCCAGCGGCACGACCACCAGCGCGGCGAACGCGGCGACGGCCACGAACGGCACTCCGAGCCCGGCGTGCTGGGCGAGGATCCCTCCAACCGCGGGCCCCACCATCACCCCCACCGACGAGCACGTGACCGACGGCCCCAGCCGGCCCCCCTTGGTGCCCGTCTCGATCTCCGACAGCCACGCCATGCCGGTCGTCCAGACGACCCCGAACGAGACGCCGAAGGCGATCCGGCCGGCGAGCAGGACGGCAAGTGACGGCGTCGACTGGGCCAGGCAGGAAATGCACAGGAGCATCCCGGCGGCGAGCGTCGCCCGCCGGGCGCCGAAGCGGTCGGCGGCCAGGCCCGCGGGCACCGAGACGGCCAGCGTCGCCAGGCCCGGCAGCGCCAGCAGCAGCGCCGTCTCGGAGGCGGAGAGATCGTAGGTGCCGGCCAGTCGTGGCAGCAGCGGGACGATCGCCGCCTGGGCCACGCCGGAGACGAAGAACAACGCGTACACCAGCCACAGGACCTGCCGCGGGCGCAGCCGGAGGCGAAGGCCCAGGGGAATCGAAAACGTGGAGAGCATCGTTACTTCACACTACGATTCGTTTCGTGTGTTGTAACTTGATCGTTTCCTCTCCTAATGATCGATTCGCTAGATCAAAACTCGATTGACCTCCGCGCGCTGCGGGCGTTGGTGACGGTCGCCGACCAGGGCTCGTTCCGCGGCGCGGCGAAGTCGCTCGGCTACACCCAGTCGGCGATCTCGCATCAGATCGGCACCCTCGAGCGGGCGTTGGGGGCGCCGATGTTCACCCGCCCCGGGGGCCGCGGCGCGGTCGCGCTGACGGCGGCCGGCGATGCCACCTACCGCCGGGCGCGGCGCATCCTGGGCGAGATCGACACGCTCGGCGCCGACGTGGCCGCGATCGAACGGGGCGAGCGGCCGCCGCCGTTGCGGATCGGCGCCTCCCAGACCGCGACCGCCGGGCTGCTGCCGAGCGCGCTGCGGACGCTGCGCGAGAACCGGCCCGAGATCGAGGTCGTGCTGGCCGAGCTGGAAGACAATGCGCGTGCCTTCAACCGGCTCGCCGCCGGCGAGCTCGACCTGGCGTTCATCGTCAACCCCGAGCCCGACGAGCGCATCCAGTCGATCCCGCTGCTCGAAGATCGGTGGGTGATCCTCACCCGCCGCGACAGTGAGCTGGCATCGGCGCCGAAGCCGTCCTTCGACCTGCTCGACGGCGTCGACGTGGTCGCGTGGCGCAAGCGCTGGCGCACGCAGGTGCTGCTCGAGCAGGCGTGGCGCAAGCGCGGGATCAGCCCCCGCGTCGTGTTCCGCACCGACGACAACCTCGCCCTGCAGCGGCTGGTCGCCGCCGGCTACGGCCACGCCTGCCTGGACCGGCTCAGCGCCTCCGGCGCGGTAGAGCCGTCGCTGACCTGGATCGAGCCGCCGGAGATCTTGGTCCCTCGCATGGTCACGCTGTGCCTGCCCCGCCACCGCGACCCGCGGAACTCGGCGCTGCTGCTGGTCGACGCGGTGCGAGCCCAGTTCGGGACTTGAGCACTCCCCGCCGAACACTGAGCTTGACAGCCGAACCCGGGTGTGGCACAACCCGCCGCCGATGCCGGGCACTCAGATGACGCCCACCTCGCCGTCCGAGCCCTACCCGTGCGCCCGCAGGGACGACGCGGCGATCGAGATGCGGGCCAGCGTGCTGCGCGAGCCCGGCCGGCCGGTGAGCACCGAGCGGGTGCTGCTCGAGCCGCCCCGCCGGGGCGAGGTCCTGGTACGTATCGCGGCGGCGGGCGTGTGCCATTCCGACGTGCACCTCGCCGACGGCACGCTGGGGGCGGGGCGCTGGCCGATCGTGCTCGGCCACGAAGGCGCCGGCGTGGTGCAGGCAGTCGGCGAGGGCGTGACCGGGGTAGCGCTCGGCGACCACGTGGTGTTCTGCTTCGTCGCAGCGTGCGGCCAGTGCGATGCCTGCCGCTCGGGGCGCCCCACGCTCTGCGCGCCGGCGGCCATGCAGTCCCTTTCGGGCACGCTCGCGGACGGGACGTCTCGGCTGCGCAGCGCCGATGGTGTCGTGCTCCAGCACGGGCTGACCGTGGCCTGCTTTGCCGAGTATGCGGTCGTGGGGGCCGCCGGCGTGGTCCCCGTTTCAGACGACACACCGCTGTGGCAGGCGGCGCTGCTGGGCTGCGGCGTGGTGACCGGCTTTGGCGCCGTCAACCATGCGGCCCGCGTGCGGGCCGACGAACGCGTATGTGTAATCGGCTGCGGCGGCGTGGGTCTGCAGGTGATCGCCGCGGCGCGGCTCGCCGGCGCGACCACAATCGTCGCCGTCGACCGCGGAGCGGAGAAGCTCTCGCACGCGCTGCGCCGGGGCGCCACCCACGTCGTTGACGCCCGCGGTGTGGATGCCGGCGCGGAGGTGCGGCGCCTGACCGGCGGCGGCGTCGAGGCTGCGTTTGAGGTGGTCGGGTCGCCGGCCACGATCCGCGCCGCCTGGGACGCGCTCGCGCCGGGCGGCACCGCCGTCGTGGTGGGGGTGGCCCCGGCCGGTGCAGAGGTGTCGCTGCCGGCGATCGAGTTCCTGTCGGAGAAGCGGATCCTCGGCAGCTACTACGGCTCGTCCGATCCGCGGCGGGCCGTGCGCGAGCTGGCCGAGCTGGTCCGCTCGGGGTGGCTCGACCTCGGCGATGTGGTCTCTGATCTGATCACTCTCGACGACGTGGAGGAGGCGTTCGAACGCCTGCGCCGCGGGGTGGGTGACCGGTCAGTCATTGTTTTGGACACCGAGCTGGCGGGGGCCGCACCGGGGAGTGCCGCGTGAGCCGCTTTGCCGCCGACCTCGACGGGCGCATCGGCGAGGGCTGGAGCGGCGTCGATCCCGACGGCGCACACGTCAACGTGGTCCTCGCCGAGCGCGGCACTCCCACCGCCGCGTCGCTGCTGGGGACGTTCACCTCCCCCGCTCCGGGCCACGCCCCGATCCTGGTCGTTGTCGGTGAGACCAAGGCCGACTACGAGCCGGTCTGGCCACCGACGATCATGATCAACAAGGAGACCGCGCTGCAGGAGCGCCACCAGACGATCACCTGGGGCGCGGGCCAGCTGGGGATCGGCCAGGGGGTGCTGGACGCCGTCGCCGAGCACCTGATCCCGTGCAGCGGGGACCTGCTGGTGTTCGTGGCGATCTACATCGATCCGTCCGCCGAGGACGAGACCAAGGTCCGGATCTCGAGTCGTGCGGCAACTCTCAAAGGGATCCGCACGGCCGTGCAGGGGCGCGACGCCGACGCCGCGCGGGCGCTCGTGGAGCGCCGCAACTCGGCCCGCAACCCGTTCTACGGCGGCGAATAGGGGTCGTGAAGATCACCGCGTATCCGCCTGCAGCGGCTGCGCCTGCCCCTCGATCCGCCGTTTGACGCCGCCTGGGACCCGGCGCCGCGCCGGCAGTTCGACGCGACGATCGTGCGCGTGGAGACCGACGAGGGCCTGACCGGGGTCGGGAGCGGCGACACGATGACCGGCTTTGACGAGTTCGAGCACCTGTTCCTCGGCCGCGATCCGCTGGCGCTCGCGGTCCACGCCCGCACGCTCGAAACGATCTCGTTTCACGCCGGGCGCTACTGGCCGCTGGAGGCGGCGCTGTGGGACCTGTTCGGCCGCGCCGCCGGGATGTCCGTCGCCGCCCTGCTCGGGGGCGCCGCTGATCGGCTGCCGGCGTACGCGTCTTTCGGTGAGCTGCGGACGCCTGCGCAACGGGCCCAGGACGCCGTCGCGCTCGTCCAGCAGGGGTTCAAGGCGGTCAAGGTGAGGATCGACCGCGGCCGGCTGGCTGAGGGGATCGGGGTGGTGGCAGCGATCCGCGATGCGGTCGGTGACGGGCTCGAGATCCTCGTCGACCTCAACCAGTGGTGGCGGATGCCCGGCGACATCGAGCGCGGGCTGGGGGTTTCAGACGCTCGGCGGGTGATCGAACGGCTCGCCGAGCACGGCGTGCTGTGGGTCGAGGAGCCGCTCGCGGGGAGTGACCTGCCCGGGATGCGGCTGCTGCGCTCGGGACCCGGGCCGCGGATCGCGGGCGGCGAGATGGCCCGCACGTTCGAGGAGCTGTGGTCGGCGCTGGAGCACGACGCGCTCGACGTCTACCAGCCCGATGCGGTGCTCGCGCTGGGGATCTCCGGCGCCCGCACCCTCGCCGACGTCGTCCTGCGGCGCAATCGCTGGTTCACGCCCCATACGTGGACCAACGGGATCGGCCTGCTCGCCAACCTGCACGTCTGCTGCGGCGTCGGGGGTGGTCCGCTGATCGAGTTCCCCTACGACCCGCCCGGCTGGACGCCCCAGCGGCGCGACTTCATGCTCGCTTCGCCCCTGCAGATCGATTCCGATGGATGCCTGGCGCTCCCGGCCGCTTCCGGGCTGGGGATCGCGCTCGACGAGGAGGCGGTGGCTCGCTATGCCCTCTGACCGCACGCGCGTTGCCTTCGTCGGGCTCGGCCGCATGGGCTCGCACATGTGCCGGCACGTGTGCGAGGCGGGGTATCAGGTGTCGGGTTCGATCTCGACGCTTGTGCGGTCCGGCGCGCGGCGTCAGCACGGGGCGCGAGCCGCCTCGTCTCTTGCCCGACTGCCTGGAGGGGGCGGAGGTGTTGGTCACGAGCCTGCCCGGCCCGCCCGAGGTCGACGCTGTCTTGAGCGAGGCGCTCGGGTTGCTGGCGCCAGGGTCGCTGGTGATCGAAATGAGCACCAGCTCGCTCGAGGTGGGCCGCCGTATCGCCGCAGGCCTGGCTCGCTCGCGGGGGATCGAGCTCGATCGACGCCCCGGTCGCGGGGCAGACGATCGGCGCGCGAAGCGGGCACGCTGGCGATCTACGTCGGCGGCACGCCCCGCGGCCTTCTCCCGCGGCCGCCCCCTTTTGGACGCGATCGGGGACCCCAGAGCGTATCTTCCACCTCGGCGCGGACGGAAGCGGCTACACCGTCAAGCTGATGTTGAACCTGATGTGGTTCGTCCAGGCCGTGGCCACCACCGAGGCGCTTGACGATCGGGGTCAAGGCCGGCGTCGAGCTCGACAAGCTCCACGATGCGCTGGTCCAGTCCCCCGCCAATTCGGTGTTCATCGAGCGCGACGTGCGGATGGTGCTCGACCACGGCGACTACGACGAAGGCTTCTTCATGTCCCTGGTGACAAAGGACCTGGGCCTCGCCGTGGACCTGGCCCGCGACGTCGGGGTGCCCGTGGAGCTCGCCGCGCTGGTGGAGCAGGTGCACCGGCGCGCCCGAGCGGTTTACGGTGACGACGCCGGTGAGATGAGCGCGTTGCGGCTATACGAAGACCTGGCGGGAGTGCAATTGAGGCTTTCGAGGGGGGAGTAAACGGGGTTTCGGAACGCTCTAGTCCACGAATGAACGTGCAAAGCGTTCCAAAGGATCACCGTTGATCGCCCTCCTCGCTGCCAGGCAGTACGGACACGTCACGCGCGCGCAACTAATTGACGCTCGGGCTGACGCCGAACGAGATCAGCAAGCGGCTGACCAGGAACGGCCGCCTCATCCGCGTCTACCGTGGCGTCTACGCCGTCGGGCACCCCCGCCCCGAACCAATCGCCCGCGCCGCCGCCGCGGTCCTCGCCTGCGGCCCCGGCGCCGTCCTCAGCCACTTCTCAGCCGCCGCCCTGTGGGGCATACGCACCGGATGGCCCTCAGTCCCAGAGGTGACCGTCCCCGCCCGGCGCCGCCCATCCGGCATCCGAGTCCACGTACACCCCGCCCTCGAGCGCCAGGACATCCGCCGCCACCGGGGCATCCGGGTGACAAGCCCCGCCCGGACGGTGCTGGACATCGCGCCACGGCTGACGCCCAAGGGCCGTGCCCGAGCCGTCAACGAGGCGAGGCTCAACTGCGGGCTGCGCCTGGCGCACCTGCAGGAGCAGCTCGAGCGCAACCCTTACCACCCGGGCACCCGCCTCCTGAGACCGTTCGTCGAGCAGCCCACGGGACCCACCCGCTCGGAGTTCGAGGACCGCTTCCTCAGCTTCACGCGCGAATTCGGGCTGCCCACGCCGCGCATGAACGCGCGCGTCGCCGGCTACGAGGTCGATGCACTGTTCGAAGCCGAGAAGGTGATCGTCGAGCTCGACGGCTACGAGTACCACCGCGACCGGCGCTCATTCGAGGGCGACCGCGAGCGGGATGCCGAGACGCTCGCGGCCGACCACGTCACCTTCCGCATGACCTGGGAGCGCATCACCCGAGCGCCCGAACGCGAAGCGGCCCGCCTGCGCGCGATCCTGCGCCACCGCCGCGCCCGCTAACGCGGTCAGCCGGGGATCTCGGGGGCCAGCGCCGCGCGCGAGCCGCTCGAGCTCGGGACCCAGCGAGCGCCGTTCGGCGATCGGAGGCACCGCCTCGATGACGCTGGCCTGCAACCGAGCCAGCGCCGGCGGGACGGCGCGCTCCGGGCGGGCCAGCGCCTGGGCCGCCAGCGCCGCCAGACAGGTGAGCGAACCGATCACAAAGCCGCGTACGCGTTCAAACCGGTTCCAGGCGAAGAACACCGGCGCCGGCACGTCGGTCTGGCCGAACCCCGACAGCGGCAGCAGCGACGGCACGGCCGCCGCGCGGGCCTCCTCCGCATACCCGCCCGCGACCATCTGCATCGTGCCCAGCCCGAGCGAGTCGAGCCCCGGGAGCGCCAGCGAGCTGGTCTGCAGACGCTGCACCTGGTGCTGGGCGAGCTGGGCGAAGTCGGCCAGCGCAAACGTCAGCGCGTCGATGCAGGCCGGCGCCGCGCCGTTGTGAAAGCCGCCGTTTGAGACAACGTCGCCGAGATCGCCGTCGTCGCCGTCGGGGAACATGAACACGGGGTTGTCGCTGACCGCGCCAAGCGCGACCTCGGCCGCTTCGCGCGCCGCCGCCAGCACCCGGTAAGCGTTGCCCAGCACGCGGGGAAGGATCCGGAAGGAGACCGGCGGTTGGGCGTGCTCGACGCCCGGCGACTGTGTCGGCGCCCGCGAGCGCCGAGCGGATCACTTCAAGGGCCCGGGACTGACACGGGATCCCCCCACAGCGCGTCCAGCCGGCGATCGTACGTCGACGACCCGACGCCCAGCGCGGCCGCGGCCAGGCACATCACTGACACCACGACGTCGATCGTCGGCTCGGCGCACAGCACCGCATCGGCGAGCAGCGCCGGCGCGCACGGCGAGCCGTTGATCAGCGCCATTCCTTCCTTGACGCCGAGCTCGACCGTCGCGCCCCACGTCGTCAAACAGCCATCCGAGCGCCTGGATCTCCCCCGCCCCGCCGTTGCCGTAGCGCGGCACCGGCGGCAGCTCGCGGCCGTCGAGACGAGCGGCAACGACCTCCACCAACTCGGCAGAAACCGCCGAATGGCCCTCGACGAAGTTGGCGAGCCGCGCGAACGCGATTCCGCGCACGACGCGCCGCGGGAGCGGCTCGCCGAACGAGGTGCCGCTGTGCAGCCCACGCGCGTAGTCGCGCTGCTCCTCGGCGCTCAGCAGCCTGTCGGAGCCCTCGCCGGCGTGGACGTTGATCCCGTACAGCTTGCGCTCGGGGTTGGCGGCCACAAACGCGAGAAACTGCTCGCGTCGGCGGGCCACCTCGGCGAGCGCGTCCGCCGCCACCACCACGTCCTCGCCCTCCCAGGCCGCGCGCGCGAACGAGTCCATGCCGATGTCGGCGCGCCGCGCGACCGTTACCGTCATCGGCGCACGACCACCGCCGCCGAGGCGCACGTCGCCAGTGCCAGCGGCAGGTCTTCCTCCGCGACCGCGGCCAGCTCGGGATGGTCGCCATCGACCTCGATCGACGAGCCCTCTCCGTCCAGCCCCAGGCTGGCGCGACCGTTGGCCACGGTCTGCGCCCACAGGTCGCCACCGGCGGCCTCGAGCAGCGCGTAGCGCGTCTGGCGCTCGCGGCGGGCCAGCGTCTCCATCTCGCGCAGCTCCTCGAAGGGATCGATCCGCACTTGCGAGTCGGTCCCGATCGCGAGCCGAACCCTGGCGTCGCGGTAGCGCAGCGCCGGCAGGTAGCCGTCGCCGAGGTTGCCCTCGGTGGTGGGACAGGTGATCACCAGCGAGCCGCTGTGGGCGAGCAGCTCGATGTCGCGGTCGGTCACGTGGATCGCATGCACCACGCTGGTGCGCGGGCCGAGGAACCCGGTCTGGTGAAGCAGCTCGATCGGGGAGCAGCCATGCTCGGCCTGGCACTCGGCCAGCTCGCGCACCTGTTCGCAGGCGTGCACGTGACGCACGAGCCCTTCGCGCTCTGAATAGGAGGCGATCGCCTCGATCCAGTCGGCGGGAACGGCGCGAACGCTGTGGACCGCGACCCCCACCCCCACGCCGGCGCGGCCGATGGCCCACTCGCGCAGCCGATCCACGCGCTCCAGGAACACGGCCACCTCCGGATCGCAGAAACGCAGCTGCCCGGGATCGGGCGGCCGTCCGGGGCCGCCGCGGTTATAGGCAGCCGGCAACAGCACGATCTCCAGCCCGCACGACACCGCTGCCTCCGCGAGCGCGATGGCCATCGCGTTGGGCTCCTCGTAGGGCATCCCGTCGGGCTGATGAACGACGTAGTGAAACTCGCCCACGGCGCCGTAGCCGGCGGCCGCCATCTGCGCGTACACGCGCTCTCCGACGGCGCGCATCGAATCCGGATCGTGGCTGCCCGCGAGGCGGTACATCTCGGTCCGCCAGCTCCAGAAGTCGTCGCCCGGGATGCGACCGCTCGGCAACGCCGCGCAGATCGAGCTGGAACGCGTGGCTGTGGGCATTGGCCATCGCGAGAATAGGAATCATTCTCATTCTCATTTGGGGGTCGAGGGGATCTGCCTGGGCCTTTCAGGCGAGAGCCGCCCCCGGGCATCGTCGCGGACGTACACCGGCTCGCCCGCGATAAACGCGGCCAGCACCGGGTTGTGCCCGAAGCGGTAGGCGATCTGCTCCACGGGCCCGTCGAGCAGCAGCAGGTCCGCCCGCTTGCCGACCTCGATCGAGCCGCGGTCGCCCGACAGTCCCAGCGTCCAGGCCCCGTTCAGCGTCGCAGCCGCGAGCGCCTCCCGCGCGCTGAACCCGTACAGCCGCACCGCCAAGCCGATCACCACCGGCAGCGAGAACACCGGGGCGGTGCCGGGATTGCCGTCGGTGGCCAGCACCACGATCGCGCCGGCGTCGAGCAGCCGCCGTCCCGGCGCGCGGTGCTCGGCGCCCAGGAACTCCGCCGCGGGCAACAGCACGGCGGCACACTCCGACGCCGCCAGGGGCTCGATGTCCTCGTCGTGCAGCGTCGAGAGGTGGTCGACCGAGCGGGCCCTCGCGGCGAGCGCCACCGGCACCGAGCGCACCCCACCGAACTGCTCGACGTGGGCGCGCAGCGCCAGCCCATAGTCGGCGGCCAGCGCTCCCATCCGCGTCAGGTGCTCGTTGGAGAAGGCGATCGACTCCACGAAGATGTCAAGCGCCGACACGCTCCCCGATCGGACCACCTCGGGCAGCATCGCCTCGACCTCGTCCATCCACTCGTCGGCGGAGAACAGCGGCGGGACCGAGTGGGCCAACAGCGCGGTCGAGGTCGTCGTCTGGGGTACCCGCTCGTCAAGCGCGCGCGCGAGCGCGAGCGCGCGCAACTCGCCCTCGCGGGACAGGCCGTAGCCCGACTTGCACTCAAACGTGGTCGTCCCCCAGGACAGCATCTCGGCGGCCAGCTGCCCCGACTGCGCCAGCACCTGCTCGTCGGAGGCCTCCCGTAGCGCGCGGGCCGAAGCCGCGATCCCGCCTCCCTCGCGGGCGATCCGCTCGTAGGCGACGCCCCCGATCTTCTGCTCGTACTCGCGTGCGCGCCAGCCCACGAACGGCAGGTGCGTGTGACAGTCGACGAACCCCGGGATCACCGAGCACCCCGTGGCGTCGACCTGCAGCTCGGCGTCCGGATCGGCCTGTAGCCCGGCGATCACGCCGCCGGCAACGGTCACACCCCCCGGCTCGAGCGTCTGCCCAGAGGCGACGTCGCCGCGCAAATTGGGACGCCCGTCGCGATCGGGGCGCAGGATCTGCTCGGCGCCGTTGACCGAGACCGAGCCCCCGCTCACTACGCAGGCTCGGGATCGAGCATCGGCATCCGGATCCCGTGGGCACGCGCCGCAAACAGGGCCTCGGGATATCCGGCGTCGGCATGGCGCACCACGCCGAGGCCCGGATCGGCTGTCAAGCACCGCCGGACCCGCTCGCCACCCGCAGGCGTCCCGTCGGCGACCACCACCTGACCGGCATGGATCGACTTGCCCATCCCCACGCCGCCGCCGTGGTGGATCGAGACCCAGCTCGCGCCGCACGCGGTCATCAGCATCGCGTTCAAAAGCGGCCAGTCGGCCACCGCGTCCGAGCCGTCGCGCATGGCTTCGGTCTCGCGCTCGGGCGAGGCCACCGAGCCGGCGTCGAGGTGGTCGCGGCCGATCACGATCGGCCCCTTCAGCTCTCCGCTGGCGACCATCTCGTTGAACCGCACCCCGGCGCGATCGCGCTCGCCGTAGCCAAGCCAGCAGATTCGCGCCGGCAACCCCTGAAAGCGAACCCGCTCGCCGGCCAGCGAGATCCAGCGGGCGATGTGCTCCTGGTCGCCGAACAGCTCGAGGATCGCCTGGTCGGTGGCATGGATGTCCGCCGGGTCGCCGGACAGAGCCACCCACCGAAACGGGCCCTTGCCCTCGCAGAACAGCGGCCGGATGTAGGCGGGCACGAAGCCCGGATACGAGAACGCCTCGGCGTCGCCGTACTCGGAGGCCAGACCGCGCAGCGCGTTGCCGTAGTCAAACGCCTCGGCACCGGCCTGCTGCAGGGCGCGGATCGCACCGACGTGGGCCACCGCGCTCTCGCCCACCCGGCGCAGGTACTCCTCGGGGTCGGCGCGCCGCAGCGCCTCGGCCTGCTCGACGGTGAGCCCGGCCGGGATGTATCCGTTCAACGGGTCGTGGGCGCTGGTCTGATCTGTGACCACGTCGATCTCCACCCCTCGGCGAGCGAGCTCGGGGAGCACCTCGGCGGCGTTTCCGGCGAGACCCACCGACAGCCCCCGTCGCTGCGCGCGGGCCTCGTCCAGCCGCGCCAGCGCGTCGTCGAGGTCCGCGGCGCGCTCGTCGAGGTAGCCGGTCTCGATCCGGCGCTCGATCCGGTGCAGGTCGACCTCCACGCACAGCGCGGCGCCACCGAGCATCGTGATCGCCAGCGGCTGCGCGCCGCCCATCCCTCCCAGCCCGGCAGTGACCACGAGCCGACCCTCGAGCGTGCCGTCGAAGCGCTTGCGCGCAGCGGCCGCGAACGTCTCGTAGGTGCCCTGCAGGATTCCCTGACTGCCGATGTAGATCCAGGAGCCGGCGGTCATCTGGCCGTACATCATCAGCCCGGCGGCATCGAGCTCGCGAAACTTCTCCCAGGTCGCCCACTGCGGGACCAGGTTGGAGTTGGCGATCAGCACCCGCGGCGCCTCGGGCTGGGTCTCGAACACCGCGACGGGCTTGCCCGACTGCACGAGCAGCGTCTCGCCATCGCCGAGGCCTTGCAGCTCGCGCTCGATCGTGTGGTAGCAGGACCAGTTGCGCGCCGCCTTGCCGATCCCCCCGTACACGACCAGCTCCTGCGGCCGCTCGGCGACGTCGGGGTGCAGGTTGTTGTGCAGCATGCGCAGAGCCGCCTCCTGCTGCCAGCCGCGGCAGCGCATGCCTTCGCTGAGGTCGACGCCCATCTGGGGCCGCACGCTACCGCAGGGCGCTAGCGATAGGGAAGCCGCGTGCCCGACGCCGCGCTGCCGCGCCTTGGCCAGCAGCGTCTCGCCGAGCGCGATGTCAGTGATCGACAGCCCGCGGTGCCAGAGCAGGATGGTCTCGGCGGGGCTTTCCCGGCCCGGGCGCTCGCCACACACGATCTGGCCGAGCTCGGCGTAGAGGTTGCGCTCCGAGAGGCGGCCGGAGTCGACGTGCGCGCGCAGCGCTCCGAGCGGCCCGGCGTGCGCCTGGCCCCAATCGTCGACGACGATCTTGTCCATGATGTCAGTCAACGTGAGCTCAACCGCGCTGACGGTCCCGTAGGGCACCACCAGGGCGCCCGGGGCGATCCATTCGGTGGCCAGCAGCGGCTCGGGCTGGCTCAGGCGCGACGCTTCGACGACCACGTCGGCGCCGCGGACGCACTCCTCCCAGCTAGCGAGCGCGCGCACGTCGCGCCCGAGCTCGGCGCTCAGCCGCCGGGCAAACGACTCGCGGCTCTCGGGCCGCCGGGAGTGGACGCGAACCTGATCCAACCCCGGGAGGACGCGGCAGAGCAAGCGGACGTTCCAGTAGGAGGTGCCGCGTGCCCCGATGTGACCGAGCGTGCGCGAGTCGGCGCGGGCCAGGTGCTCGGCCCCGATCGCGGTCACCGCCCCGGTGCGCATCTCGGTGATCGCGGTGGCGTCGATGATCGCCGCCGGAACCCCGGTGGCGGGGTCCAACAGCAGCAGCAGCGCCAGCTCGGAAGGCAGGCCACGCCGATGATTGTCGACAAAGTCGCCGACAATCTTGACGCCTGCAGACTGCCTGCTGACTCCGCGCAGGATGTTGAAGTGGCCCTCGGCACGCCCCGGGAACAGGTGCGTCCGTGGCTCGAGCACCGTCTCGCCGCGCCCCTGGGCGGCGAGCACGCCACGGACCGAGGCGAGGATCTCGTCGTCGCTGAGGGCCAGCGCGTCGACGTCGGCGCCGCTCAGATACAAGATCTCGATCGCCGTCAAGCCAACGCTTCCCGCACGCGGGCCATCAGCGTGCCGCTGGCAAGTGCCTCGCGCGCGAGCAGCTCGACCTCCGCTCCCAGCGGCCGGTCCTCGGACAGCGGCGCGACGAGCTCTCGCACGCACCGCTGAGCCGCCTCGGTGCCGCGCCCCAAGCGTGCCGGCGCCGCCAGATCGACCGCCTGCGCGGCGACCACCAGCTCCAGCGCGACCAGCAGCCGCAGCCGCACCAGCTGCTCGCGCAGGCGCAGGGCCGCCTGGGTCGCGCCGGTCACGTCATCCTCGACGCTGTCGGCGCCAACCGCCGTGACGATCGCCAGCGGCGCCGCCAGTTGGCGGATCTCGAGCGTCAGGGCCTGAGCGGTCTTGAGCAGCGGCGCCATGCCGGACTGCATCACCCCCGCGTCCACCAGATTCCCCGGCAGCCCACTGAGCCACTCGGTCCGCAGCCTCGCCGGCCGCTCGCCGAGCGTCGCCGCCACCTGGGCGACCCCGAGCGCCGTGGCGTCGAGCGCCAGCGCCAGCGCGGGGACGTGGAAGTTGCCGGTCGAGAGGATCTGATCCTCGTCTGCGAGCACCAGCGGGTTGTCCGCGGCGCCGTTGAGCTCCGGCTCCAGGGCTGCGGCGAGGAGATCGAGCGCGCTGCGCAGCGAGCCGTGGATCTGGCTGGCACAGCGAAAGCTGAGCGGGTCCTGCAGCCTGCGGGCCGCGCCGGCCTGCGTCAGCGAGCCGTCCGCCAGCAGCGCCCGCAGTCCCGCGGCAGCCCATTCCTGGCCCGGCGCGGGCCGGGCCGCCACCACGCGCGGGTCAAGCGGGCTCAGGTTGGCTCGAAAGCCCTCCATCGAAAGCGCCGCCGACACCTGCGCCGCCGCCAGGCACGCTTCGCAGTCCAGCAGCGCCAGCGCCGCCGTGCCCACCGACACCGCCGAGCTCGAGCAGATCGCCAGCCCATCCTTGGCGCCCAGCGTCACGGCTTCCAGCCCGGCGCGCCGCAACGCGTCAGGAGCAGGGAGCAGCTGACCGTCGAGCTCTGCCTCGCCCTCGCCGATCAGGGCCAGCCCGACGTGGGCGAGCATGCACAGGTCCGCCGCGCCAACCGAGCCGCTGCGGGGCACCCGCGGGTGCACGCCGGCGTTGAGCAGCCCCACCAGGCCGTCGGCGAGCGCCGCGCTGGCCCCCGCGCCGCCCGCGCAGAGGCCGTTGCACCTGACCGCCATCGCGGCCCGCGTCAGTTCACGATCGAGGGGCTCGCCAACAGCCATCGCCCGGCCGCGCACGGTGCGCAGCGAGAAGGCCGCGGCATCGGCGCCGTCGACGGCATCGACGACCCGCGAGCCGAGCCCGGTGGTCACGCCGTAGACCGGCCTGCCGGCCCGCGCGGCGCGGTCGACCGCGGCATGCGCGGCCTCCATCCGCGCCCGCGCCGTAGGGTCGATCCGCACCGGGGCGCCACCGCGCGCGACCGCCGCCAGCCGTGCGGGATCGAGGTCGCGTCCCGTGAATACGACCGGCCCGTCCATGGCCCGCGACGATACTGACAGGGGATAGAGTCCTCACCGCGATGGCCCTGCAAGCCGCGACGAGCTCGGGTGCGGCGCCGGTCACTCTCGACGGCGCGACGCTGACCCCCAAGGGCGTGGCGCTGGTCGCGCGCGGAGCAGCCCAGGCGCAGCTCGATCCCGAGGCCCACGCCCGCAACGACCGCGCCCGCGAGACGATCGCGAAGCTGCTCGCACGGGGCGACCACCTCTACGGCGCGACCACCGGGGTCGGCGCGCTGCGGGCCTACAGGGTCCCGAAGAACCGCCGCGAGCCGTACTCGCTGAGCCTGCTGCGAAGCCACGCGTGCGGCGCGGGTGAGCCGCTGCCCGCGCACCTGGTCCGCGCGGCGATGGTCACGCGCGCCAACCAGATCGGGGCCGGCGGGGCCGGAGTCGCGCGGGAGCTGCTCGACGCGCTGGTCAACGCGCTCAACGCCCGGCTATCGCCCTTCACCCGCGAGCTTGGCTCCCTGGGGACCGGTGATCTGACCAACCTCGCCGACATCGCCCTGGCGCTGCTGGGCGAGGGGCACATGTGGCGCGGTGACGAGCTCCTCGACGCCGCGACCGCGCTGGCGCAGGCCGGCCTGCAGCCCGCCCGGCTGGGAGGTCGGGATGGGCTCGCGTTCATGAGCTCCAACGCGGTCAGCATCGGTCGTGCGGCGCTGCTCGTGGTCGATGTCCGACGGCTGCTCGACGCGTGGCTGTCGGTGGCGGCTCTGTCATTTGAGGCGGCGGCCGCCGACCCGGTCGTGCTCGACCCGCGGATTCACTCCTGGCGCCACCGGCCGGGGCAGGCAGCGGTGGCGGCGCGGATGCGCGATCTGCTCGACGGCGTCGGGCAGCGAACCCGCGATCCAGGCCCGCTCGGCGTTCAGGATCCGTATCCGTTCCGCGCCCAGCCGCAGGTCGACGGCGCCGTGCACGACGCCCTGCGGGCGCTCGAGGAGACCGTCGGTCACGAGCTCAACTTCGCCGGCGAGAACGCGCTGATCGTCGCCGACGACGAGCTGGCACTGCCCAACGGCAATCCCCACGCGGCTCCGCTGGCGAACGCGATCGACGGGCTGCGAACCGCGCTCGCGCAGTCGGCCGCGTTGATCGCAGCACGGGTCAGCACGCTGCTGGATGCGAGCCTCACCGGGCTGGCGCCGTTTCTGGCGCGCCGGCCCGGCCCCGAGTCCGGTGCGCTGGTGCTCGAATACACCGCGCACGCCGCCGTCGCCGAGGTCCGCTCGCTGGTGACGCCGGTCGCCGCGCAGACGGTCTCGGTCGCGCGTGGCGTCGAGTCGCACTCGAGCCTTGCGCCGATCGCCGCGCGGCGTGCGCACGAGGCGTTGGGTGCGCTGAGGGTGGCGGTCGCAACCGAGCTCGTGGTCGCGGTGCGCGCGCTGCGGCTCGCCGGCCTGCAGCCCGCGGGTGCCGGGACCCGGGCGCTGTGGCAAGCCGCGACCGAGCGGCTGAACCCGGACCTGGGCGACCGCCCGCTGCATCCCGATGTCGAGGCCGCTCGTGAGCTGATCGCCGACTGGGAGCTCGAGCTCGGCTGAGGCCGACACGTCCCGGCCGGGCGGGAGCACACTGCCCGGCTAGGATCGATTTGAGTGCCAGAGCACGACCCAAACCGCGAGCCGGCCGTACCCGATCGCCGCCGGCGCCTGCTGATCCTCGGGATCTGCTCGATGAGCCTGCTGATCGTGGGGCTCGACACGACGATCGTCAACGTCGCGCTGCCCTCCATCCACCGCTCACTGCACTCTTCGGTGTCGGGTCTGCAGTGGACGATCGACGCATACACGCTGGTGCTGGCGGGGCTGTTGATGTTGTCGGGATCGACCGCGGACCGGATCGGTCGCCGGCGCGTGTTCCAGCTCGGCCTGTCGCTGTTCTCGCTGGGGTCGCTGATGTGCGCGCTGGCCCCCAACCTGGGGCTGCTGATCGCGGCCCGGGTTCTGCAGGCGATCGGCGGCTCGATGCTCAACCCGGTCGCGCTGTCGATCATCCGCAACGTGTTCGAGGACCCGGGCGAGCGGGCGCGGGCGATCGGGGTCTGGGGCGCAGTGTTCGGAATCAGCATGGCGCTCGGTCCGGTGGTCGGCGGCGCCCTGGTGGATTCGGTCGGTTGGCGCGCGGTGTTCCTGGTCAACCTCCCGGTGGGGTTTTTGGCAATCGTTCTCACCGCCCTGTTCGTGCCCGAATCGCGCGCGGCGAGGGCCCGCCGGATCGACCCCGTCGGGCAGCTGCTGGTGATCGTCGCACTCGCCGCCCTGACCTACGCGATCATCGAGGGGCCGAGCAACGGCTGGCTCTCGGCGCAGACGCTGATCGTGTTCGCCATCTCGCTGGCGGCGTTCGCGGCGCTCGTGCCCTATGAGCTGCATCGCGAGCAGCCCCTGATCGAGATGCGCTTCTTCGCCAGCGCACCTTTCTCGGGCGCGAGCGCGATCGCCCTGTTCGCGTTTGCCGGGCTGGGTGGATTTTTGTTTTTGAACACGCTCTACCTGCAGGAGGTCCGCGGGCTGTCGCCGCTCGACGCCGGGCTGTACATGCTCCCGCTGGCGCTCGGCACGCTCGTCATCGCGCCGGTGTCCGGGCGGCTGGTCAGCAGTCGCGGTACCAGGTTGCCGCTCGTCGGCGGCAGCATCGGGGTGATCGCCGGCGCACTGATCCTCACCGGGCTGAGTGCGACGACGCCCTTGGCGCTGCTCGTCCTGGCCTACGCGATCTTCGGGATCGGCTTCGGTCTGATCAACCCTCCGATCACCAACACCGCGGTCTCGGGTATGCCCCCCTCGCAGGCCGGCGTCGCGGCTGCGATCGCCTCGACCAGCCGCCAGGTGGGGCTGACCCTCGGCGTCGCCGTGCTCGGTTCGCTCGCCGCCGGGGCCGCACCACAGGCCGCGGGGCCGTCGTTCGCGGCCGCGACGCACTCGAGCTGGTGGGTGGTCGCCGGGCTCGGGGTCGTGGCCCTGTGCCTGGGCGCGCTGACCACGACCGCGTGGGCGCGGGAGACCGCTCGGCGCACAGCGCAGCGCTTCCGCGAAGGAGCCAGTCCCGATCGCCCGGGTTCGCTCGCTCGCGACGAACGACCGGAGCTGGTCACCGGGTAAGGGACCGAGGGTAGGCTCGACGCGTGGGCGGGGGTATGCTCGCGGGGATGACTGGGGCACCTCCGCCGCCCGTCCGCATCCCCAACGTCCACCCCCGCTGCGTGAACGTGCCGTCGATCAACGATGACGGCTTCGAGGAGCTGTGTCACCTGGTCACCGAGGAAGACCCCGACACGGCGCTGTGCGGCAAGGACGTGACCGGCTATCCGTGGAATCCGCCCTGGCCGCGCTGCGAAGCCTGTCTGGCGGTGGTCCGCGGCGAGCTCAACTAAGTGACCTCGGTGAGTAACCGGAAAATATGGCCGGTTAGACACCGAGGTCGACTGGGCGCCGCGTGTCAGCCGCTCGTGGCGTTGCGATAGCGCGCGACCGCAAGCGGGGCGAACACGACCAGGATCACCGCGGTCCACACGAACGCGCCCCACACATAGTTGTGCGCCGGCTCGCCGATCCACAGCGAGCGCATGGCGTCGACGACGATCGTGAACGGGTTGACCTGCGCAAACTCCTTCAACGCAGGGGGCATCGTGTCGACCGGGACGAACGCCGAGGAGATGAACGTCAGCGGAAAGACGGCGATGAACGCGACCGAGTTCGCCGACTCGGGCGTCGAGGCCACCAGACCGACGAACGCGAACACCCACGAGAACGCGTAGCCGAAGAACAGCAGCAGGACGACGCCGAGCAGCACGTGCAACACGCCCGAGGCGAACGAGAAGCCGATGATCAGGCCGGTGACCACCAGGATGCAGACCGAGATCAGGTTCGTCACCACATCCGCCAGCGTGCGGCCGGCGAGCACCGCCGGCCGGGCCATGGGCAGCGAGCGAAAGCGATCGATCAGCCCCTTGTGGACGTCCTCGTTGAGGCCGATCGCGGTCACGAACCCACCGAAGGCGATGTTCTGGACGATGATCCCGGGAACCAGGAACTCGACATACGAGACACCTCCGGTCTGGATCGCGCCGCCGAACACGTACCGGAACAGGAGCAGGAACATGATCGGCTGCACGGTGAACGCGAGCAGCAGCTCGGGCTTGCGCGGCAGCCGGATGAGGTTGCGCTCGGCCATGATCAGCGTGTCGGTGGCGAGTCTTCTCATCGCTGTTCCTCGTCGGTGGCGTCTGTCTGCGCTTCGGCGGCGTGGCCGGTCAACGTCAGGAACACGTCGTCGAGCGTGGGGCGCCGAAGCGTGATGTCGTCGACCCCCACACCGGCGTCGCCGAGCCTGCGCACCGCGTCGACGATCATGCCCGAGCGGTTGCGCACCGCCGCGCTGACGACCGAATCGTGCGCGGCCGGGAGCTCGTCGGACAGCGCCGCCAGCGCCTGCACCGCCGCCTGCGCATCCTCGGGCTGCTCGAGGCGGACCTCCAGGCGCTCACCCCCCACGCGGTCCTTGAGCTCGTCCGAGGTCCCCTGCGCGATCACCAGGCCGTGGTCGATCACCGCGATCTCGTCGGCGAGCCGGTCGGCCTCATCGAGGTACTGCGTGGTCAACAGCACCGTGGCGCCCTCAGCGACGAGACCCTCGATCGTCTCCCACAGGTCGATCCGGCTGCGAGGGTCAAGCCCGGTGGTGGGTTCGTCTAAAAACAGCACCTCGGGCTTGGCGACCAGCGCCGCGGCGAGGTCAAGGCGCCTTCGCATCCCTCCCGAGTAGGTGCTGGTCTGCCGGCCGCCGGCGGCCACCAGATCAAACCGCTCCAACAGCTCCTGCCCGCGGCGCTTCGCGGCTCGCCGCGAGGATCCGTACAGGCGCCCGACCATGACCAGGTTCTCCAGCCCGGTCAGGTTCTCGTCGATCGCCACGTACTGTCCGGCGAGCCCGATCCGGTGGCGCAGCCTGGCGGCGTCGCGCACGACATCGCAGCCGGCGACGTGGATCGTGCCCGCGTCGGGCGCCAGCAGCGTGGTGAGGATCCGCACGAGCGTCGTCTTGCCGGCGCCGTTGGGCCCCAGCAGGCCGAGCACCGTGCCGGTGGCCACGTCGAGATCGACGCCGCCGAGCGCACGGACCTTCCCGAACGACTTGACCAGCCCGCGCACTGCAATCGCGAGCTTGGTCGCATCCTGCGCCTCGACGGCCGCAGCTGATCCTCCGTCACCGGCTGACATCCCGGCCCACGGTAGCGAGTCGGCGCGTTAACCCCGGCGCCGGCGGATCTTGAGCGCGACCCCGATCGCCGCGCCGATCGGCGCGGCTCCGATCCAGGGCGGATAGACCAGCAGGACCACGGCAATCCCCAGCATCGCCAGCCAGATCGCCGGCCTGTAGACGCGCCAGTCGGTGACAGCGTTGTCAGGCTGGCCACGGCGCTGGGGTTTCTCGTTCTTCATCGTTTCCTCACCCTAACTGCCGGTCATGCACGATGGCTTCGACGCGGCCCGTCCGTACCTGGCTGGCGAGTCGCCTCTGGACCGAGGTCACGGCCCGGAACGCGTCCTTGAGGTAGGTGCGCATCAGGGCGCTCAGGTCGGCCGGATCGACGTAGTCGTCGGGCTCGTCACCGGCCCGAAGCTGACTCACCTGATGCTCGAAACGCAGATTGCTGATCAGCTCAAAGGCGTCCTGCAGGGTGTGAGCATCTTCGGGTGAGAGCGTTCCCGCGTCGCCGGCAGCCCGGAGCCGCTCGACCGTGGATGCCGCCGTCACCCCGGCCGCCATCCCACCCCAGCGGGCGAGACCGACGATCGGCAGGGCGCCGCCGCTCTTGAGATCAAGGCGTCCGCGATGCTCGCCGGTGTGGTCCACGACAAGCCCGCGCAAAAAGCCCGTGGGCGGGCGGTGGGAGAGCGCAAACCGAGCCATCATCCGCAGCAGCCCCCGGGAATTGGGCGCCAGGCGGAAGGTGTCTGACACGGGCGTGCCCGTGTGGACCCCCCACACCGGTCGGCTGTCGACCAGCAGCGACGAGAGGACCAGGGCCTTCTCCTGGGTCGGCTCTGAGATCCAGCTCCGGGCGAGCCGCTGCCAGGATTCCAGCGAGCGCACGAACAGCGCCTCCGATGCGGTGGCTCCGTGCTCGTCGGGCCGCAGTCCGCAACGCTGCAAGCCGGCGGTCACCGCTTGTGACAGGGCGACCAGGTGCTCCTTGGCCCGCTCGTCGTCGGGGGCGTCGAACCACACGATGGCGCTGTCGACGTCAGAGCTCGGCAGCGCCTCCCGTCGTGCCTGGCTGCCGAGCGCCAGCCAGGCGAACGCGACCTCCGGATGCCCCAGGCGCTCGATCTCGAGCTCGAGCATACGGCGGGTGAGCGCGTCGACCGCGACCGAGTACACGGCCGTCGCGTTGGCCGCCGCGACGCGGGCATCGTCGAGCCCGATCACCATCGGTCGCAGCTCGCCGGCGACGGTCACCAGCTCATCAACCGTGCGCGCGGCCGCGATCCGCTGGCGCAGGTAAAACGACGAGCGCGTGCGCAGCTCGACCAGATCGACGTCCTCGATCACCCCGAGAATCTCGCCGGTGGCGGATATCACCGGGTAGTGGCGTAGGCCGCGGTCGAGCATCTCGAGCAGCACATCGCCGGCGAGACGGTCCGGGCTGCAGCTGTAGGCCGGCGCCGACATCGCGGCGCAGACCGGAGCATCGCCCGGGACGCCTGCGGCGACGACCCGCGTCCGCAGATCTCGGTCGGTCACGATGCCGATCCCGTCGTCACCGAGATCAACGACCACGCATGTGGCCGACGCAGCGGTCATCTTCTGCGCCGCCTCACGGATCGACGTGGACGGGCCGCACACCACCGACTGATCGCGAAGCAGCGTTCCCACGGGCTGATCGGCGAGGTTGCGCGTGGGCGCCCGCGCCAGCAGGTGCAAGTCGGTCGTCGGCTCCAGCGGCGACGGCCCTGCGAACCGCAGCCTGTCCCCAGCGCCGAGTAGCTCTTGCGCCACGGGTGCGGGAATCCGATAGCAGACGGTGTCCTCGGCGGCGCGGGTCACGAACCCGGGCGGAAAGACCGACCAGCATCGACGGCTTGACCGAACAGCTCGCCCTCGCTCGAGCAGGTCAAGCACACGGCCGTCGGAGACGATCTCGACCGCGCCGCTGCGCACCACGCGGACGTGCTCCACGGACCCATCGCCCTGGGAGAAGATCGTCGTCCCGGCGGGCAGCACCTCGAGCTCCGCGGCGCTGGCCACGCGCTCCACGTCGGCGTCCGGCAGCGACGAGAACGGAGGATGGACCCGCAGGAAGCGGGCTGCTTCGAGCGCCGCGTCGGCGCTCACGGCGCCGCCCTCAGGCAGCGGCCGTCGAGCCGGTCGAACCTCCCGCGAGGTGATCGAATTCGCCTCCGTCGATCAGGGCGCGACCTCTCCGATCGGTGGTGTCGCAAGGTCAAGCCCAGCCTCGGCCCGGTGCTCGATAAGCACCTCCACGGGCTTCTTGGCCTGCACCAGGACGTAGTACAGGCAGCCGACGATTATCACGATGCCGATGAAAAGGACCGGGGACCACTGCCAGTACCAGTGAGGTGTGCCGACGGAGTTGTAGACCGAGTTTCGAGGCCAGGCGATGTTGATCGCCACCAGCGTGCCGTACGACCACCGCCGCGATGTTCACCAAAAGCCCCCAGCGCCCGAGCGAGAAATACGGCCCGTGGTCGGGTTTGGGCCATTGGCCGCGCAGACGCCGAGCGAGCATCGGCACCGTCACCCCGAGGTAGGCGAGGTAGAACATGATGATCGCGATCGCGGTGACTACGTAGAACGCGCTCTGGTTGCCGACGTTGATCCCCAGCAGAACCAGTGCCAAGATCCCGGTCACCAGCGCAGGAACGATCGGCACCTTGCGACGGCCCGACACACGCGCCACCCGCGAGCCGAACGGCAGCCGGCTATCGCGCGCCATCGAGAACAGCATCCGGATCGTCGCGGCCTGCACCGCCAGGCAGCAGACGAAGATGGCCAGCGCCGTGTCGGCCAGGAAGACGTCCCCGGTGGTGTTGCCAAACGCCTGCTTGATCACGAACGGCAGGCCCAGGAGTCCGATGTTCTTGTTGGCGATGTTCTTGTTCGACATGATCCCCAGCAGGATCACGAGGCCGCCGATCGTGGCGGCCGCTGCGATCGCTCGGATGATCGCCGGCGGCGCGTGCTTGCGAGGGTTATTGGTCTCCTCGGCGAGCGTCCCCGCCGTGTCGAACCCGTACATCACATACGCGCTCAGCAGCCCGCCGATCAGCAGCGCGCCGAAGTAGCCCCAGGCGTGGCCGGCGCCGTACCCGTGGGAGCTGGCGATGACCTGCGGCCCCTGGTGGAGGTGAAACAGCAGCAGGATGATCAGCAGGGTCGATCCGATCAGCTCGGCGGCGACGCCGACGTTGTTGATCCGGGCCATCAGCTTGACGCCGAGCATGTTGATCGTCGTCGTGATGCCGACCAGGATCGCCCCTAGCAGCAGCGCGTTCTGCGCTCCGCCCTTGGTGATCGTGAGGCCGGCGTCGGCGGGGCTGCCCAGGAACTGGAGGCGGGTTGAGATCTGGGGCAGGACGACCTGCCAATCGATCGCGACCGCGGCGATCGTCACGATCGCGCCGACGATGTAGATCCAGCCGGTCATCCAGGAGGCGAAGCCGCTGCCGAGCTGCTTGGACCATTGGTAGACGGAGCCGGCGATCGGATACTGAGCGGCCAGCTCCATGAAGCACAACGCCACCAGGATCTGACCGAAGACAACGACCGGCCACGTCCACCACACCCCCGGCCCGGCGTTCAGATAGCCCAAGCCGAACAGCGCCGTGACGCCGGTGAGGATCGAGATGTAGCTGAAGCCGGCCGCGAACGAGGAGAAGCTGCCGAGGGAGCGGTCTAGCTCCTGCTTGTAGCCGAACCCCGCGAGTTCTTGGCTGTCATCCGATGCGGCGCCGTGCTGCGCCTCTGTGGTTGCCATCAATCAACCTCCCCGTCCGCGCCGACTCGCGCGAGTTGGCCGCGCCGATCTGGCGCGGGTTGACGATACCGATCCCGCGGGTTCGCCGCGCCGATCTGGCGCGGGTTCGAGTTGCCCGGTGAACCTGCCCGCCGGCCCACCGGCGGCGTTGCAAAGCATTGACCCGATGCTGATCAGGCTGTTATATATCAGTTGTCGAAATGTGTCAACGACGTTCGGTGGCGGCAACGAGCCGCCCGAGAGGGAGGCGAGCCGATGGCCACGGGAACTGCGCAACAGATGTTCGTCGGTGGTCGGTGGCGACCAAGTGCGAGCGGCGAGACGGTTGACGCGATCAGCCCTGCAACCGGCGAGCGGATCGGCTCGGTGCCCGAGGGCGACCGTGATGATGCCCGAGCCGCGATCGAGGCCGCCCGGGCAGCGGCCGACGGCTGGGCTGCGCTGACCGCGTTCGAGCGGGCGGCCAAGATGCACGCCGTCGGCGACATCATCGAGTCGCGCCGCGACGATCTCGCGCGGACCCTGACGCTCGACCAGGGCAAGCCGATGAAGGCGGAGGCGTTCGCCGAGGTCGACGAGCTCGTCGAGTACTGGCGGATGGCGGCCGAGGATGCCAAGCGGCTCGGCGGCGAGCTTCCGAATTCGTTCTCGCCGGGCAAGCGGGTGCTGCTGGCCCGCCGCGCGCGCGGCGTCGTGGGTGTGATCAGTCCGTGGAACTGGCCCTACACGATGCCCGCCGAGCTCGTCGCCCCCGCGCTGGGATGCGGCAACGCGGTCGTGTGGACGCCGGCGCCCTCTACGGCACTGTGCGCGGTGGCGCTCGCGGAGTGCATCGCCGACGCCGATCTCCCGCCCGGGGTGTTCAACCTGGTCACCGGGCCAGGCCCGGTGGTGGGCGACGAGATCGCTCGCAACCCGGGGACCGACGGGGTCGCGTTCATCGGCTCCACGGGCACCGGCCGGCTGGTGGCCCAGGCCGCCGCTGCCAAGGCGACGCTGCTCGAGATGGGCGGCAACGGCCCGGTCGTGGTGCTCGAGGACGGCGACGTTGACGCCGCCGTGGAGGCGACGCTCACGGCCTGCTTTCTGTGCGCCGGCCAGAGCTGCACCGCCGGCGAGCGGATCCTCGTCCACCGGGAGGTGTACGACCAGTACGTCGAGGGGCTCGCGCGCGCGGTCACCGAGCGGATCGTCCTCGGCGATCCGTTCGACGAGCGAACGACGATGGGTCCGCTCAACAACGAGCCGGTGGCGATCAAGATGGACGAGCACGTCGGCGACGCGGTCGATCGGGGGGCCACCGCGGTCACCGGCGGTGCGCGCGGCGAGGGTTTCCCGACCGATCTCTACTGGCAGGCGACGGTCCTGTCAGGCGTCCCGGCGGACGCCCGGGTGTCCACCGAGGAGACCTTCGGTCCTGTCGCGCCGGTCGTCGCGATCGACTCGCTCGAGCACGCCATCGAGCTCACCAACCAGTCGCCGTACGGCCTGCTGGCGGCGATCTTCACCGCCGACATCGCCCGTGGGCTGCACTTCGCCGACAGCGTGCGGACCGGATGGGTCAACATCAACGAATCGAGCAACTACTGGGAGAGCCATCTCCCGTTCGGTGGGCGCTCGGGAAGCGACAGCGGGATCGGCAGGGTGGGCGGCGCGCAGGTGATGCACTCGTTCACCGAGCTGCAGACGATCGTCATCACGCCCGATAGCCGCTTGAGCCGGTGAACGCCGATCGCGGGCAGGTCGCCGACCACGTCGCGCGACTGCTGGCCGCCGTCCTCGAGCGCTCGCCGCGGGCGGTCGACGAACTGGCGGTTGAGGCCGAGGTCCCCAAGGACGACCTCGCGGAGCTGCTCGGCGTGCTCGAACGCCATGCGCTGGTGGCGCTCGATGCCGACCAGAGCAGCGTGCGACCGGGAGCCGCCGCGCTGCGCTTCGCGCGCTCGGACCTCGGCGTCGCCGATCTGGTCGAGGTGGCCCGCCCGAGCATGCGCCGTCTGGCCAGCGAGAGCGGCGAGACGACGAACCTGATCATGCCCCGTCCGGGCGGTACCGAGGCAATCGCCCAGGTGGACGGCTCTCACCTGCTGGGGGTCACCAACTGGGTCGGCAAGCCGGTCGGCCTGCACACCACCGCGGCGGGAAAGGTCTTCTTGGCGTTCGGCACGGCGACGCTGCCCGATGGCGAACTGGAGGCCCTCACGCCGGCCACGATCACCGACCGCGACCAGCTCGCCGCCGAGCTGCAAGCAGTGCGCGAGCACGGCTACGCGACGCTCACCGACGAGCTCGAAGCCGGCCTCTCGGCGGTCGCCGCGCCGATCCGCGAGCGCGGCGGCGACGTGGTAGCGGTCCTGTGCGTCTCGGGCGCGACGCTACGGCTCGCGCCGCAACGGCTCGCGCTGCTTGGCCGGGTCGCGGTCGAGCAGGCGAACGAGATCTCGGTCAAACTCGGCTACGAGCCGGATTAGCGAACGTGGTTAGAGGACGGAGCGGATCTCACGCTCGAAGGTCTCGATGTGCTCCACCATCACTTCACGGGCGAGCTCGGCGTTCGCGGAGGCGACCGCCCGAAGCAGTTCCTCGTGCACGTGGACATGGGCAAACAGATGCGGCAGCCGGTCGACGACCAGATACCAGATCCGCAGCGACAAGTTGAAGTAGCGGCCCAGGGTCTCCTCGAGATATGGGTTGCCGGCGCAGCGATGCACGAACCGGTGGACGCTGGCGTCGAGCGACATCAAGGCGTCGACGTCGTCGCTGCCCTGGCTGTCGGTGAGCTGGTCGATCAGCAGCTCGAGCTCTTCCCGCTGCGTCGGCGTGATCCGCTGGGTGGCACGGTAGGCCGCATGGCCTTCGAGCTGGACGCGGACGTCGGAGATGTCGGCGAGGTCAGTGATGTTGATCTCGGAGGCAAACGTGCCGCGACGGGGAAACACCGTCACCAGGTTCTCGAGCGCCAGCCGTTTGATCGCCTCGCGGACGGGCGTCCGGCCGATGTCGAGATCGTGGCCCAGCGCGTCCTCGTCGATCGGGGCCCCCGGTGCGATCTTCAGTGTGACGATCCGGTCCCGAAGCTCAGAATAGGCGCGGTCTGCGAGCAGCTCGCGCGTGGGGCGCTGGGTCACCGGCGCGTTGGCCACTGCTCCTCCACCAGCCGCGCCCGGCCCGTGACACGGTGTCCGAAATGAATCACCGCAAGCCTGCACGCAACTGATATATGAGTCATCGGCTAGGAGTCTAACATTGGGTTGATCGTGCGCCAAGCGTTTTCAACCCCGCCGCAGCGCGCCCGATGACCGGCCGGAGCGCCGACAGCGCTGAGCCCAGCGCGGAGGCAGTGGCGCGCCGAATCGCCGCCGGCGACGCGGAGTCGGCCCGCTCGGTCGTCTACCCCATCGCCCGGCACACCCCGCTGCTTACGTCGCGCAGCCTCTCTGAGCGCTGCGGTGGCCAGGTGGTGCTCAAGGCCGAGAGCCTGCAGCGCACGGGCTCGTTCAAGCTTCGCGGCGCGATGCACAAGGTCTCGCGCCTGGGCAGCGCCCCGGGCGTCGTCGCGGGGAGCGCCGGCAACCACGGCCAGTCGCTGGCTTATGCGGCCCGCGAGCAGGGAATCCCGTGCGAGGTGTTCATGCCCGACGAGGCCCCGGTGGCCAAGGTCGCGGCGGTGCAGGCGTTCGGGGGGACGGTCCACCTGGGGGGTGAGTCGGTGGACGCGTGCGTGGCCGCCGCGCGCGAGCGCGCCGCCGAGACCGGCGCGGAATTCGTGCACCCGTTCGACGATCCCGAGGTGATTCTCGGCCAGGCGACGCTCGGGCTGGAGCTGCTCGAAGATGTGCCCGACCTCGAGGCGGCCGTCGTCCCGGTGGGCGGGGGCGGGCTGATCTCGGGGATCGCCGGTGTGGTCAAGGCCGCGCGCCCATCCGCCCGCGTGATCGGCGTGCAGGTCGACGCTTGCGCGCCGTTCCCCGAGTCGCTGCGCACCAACAGCCCGGTGACGTTCGCGGCGCGGGCCACGATCGCCGACGGGATCGCCATCAAGCGTCCCGGCGAATTGACGCTGCCGCTCGTTCAGCGCTGGGTCGACGAGCTCGTGGTCGTAGACGAGGACGAGATCGCAGACGCGATGGTGTGGCTGCTCGAGCGCTCGAAGCTGGTCGTCGAAGGCGGCGGCGCGGTCGGGGTCGCGGCGCTGCTCGCCGGTCATGTCGCGCCGGCGAAGCAAGGGCGTACGGTGATCGTGCTCTCGGGGGGAAATGTCGATGCGGGGCTCCTGGCGGCGCTGGCGCACCGCCACGAGACCAGGGCCGGACGGCGGCTGCGCCTGTTCACGACGATCTCGGATCGTCCCGGTGGGCTGGCCGCGTTGTTGACGCGGATCGCCGAGGCCGGCGGCAACGTGGTCCACGCCGACCACGTCCGCGAGGCGGTCCCACTGCACGTCCGCGAGACCGGCGTCGAGATCGCACTGGAGACGCGAGGCACCGACCACAGCGAGGCGATCATCGCCGCGCTGGCCGCGGCGGGCTACGAGGTCCGGCGCCTCGACGGTCCCGCGGGCGACACGGGAGTTAGCGGGGCCGAGCGCCCCAGCAGCTGACCGCCCGCACCGAGCGCGAGCAGATCGAAGCTGTGGGCCGAGCTGCGGACCACGATCCGGGTTTCGAACCCGCGGTCGGGCGCCGTCGCCACCGCCGCGCGCCGGCCACCCCCGTCGCGCGCGAGCACCTGCCAGCGGGCCACCGATGTTGCCCCGTTCCAGCTGACGTAGATCGTCACCTCGTCCTGGGTCAGGGGTGTGCTCAACACAAAGCTCGCGCCGCAAGCGCCATCCGCCGGCATCTCGCCAACCCCCAAGACGGTCGTGCCCCAACGCCATCGGCTGGCTCTTATAGCGCACGTAATGGGCCGACTATCATCCCTGCGTGAGTTCGGCACAGCAGGGCTCCCCCGATCGCCAGCAGCACCAGAACACGCGGCGGGAGATCCTTGAAGCCACCGACCGTTTCCTGCGCGAGCGGCCGTACCACGAGCTCTCGGTCGATGGGCTGATGGCCCAGGCGGGCCTCCCGGACACGGAGTTCCACCGCCATTTCGACGACCTCACCGAGCTCGTCTTATCGTTGCTCACCGACAAGGGCGGCGAGCTCTATGGAGTCGCCCAACGCTGGCTTCAGGAGTCGCAGACCGAGCAGCAGGCCGACCTCGGGCTCAACCGGGCGGCCCACTTCTGGCTGCAGGCAATCGTGCACTTCTTCTATCGAAATGGTCCGCTCGTGCGCGCGCTCAGCGAGGCCGCCATCACCGACGAGCGGATCGAGCGGGCCTACAACGACTTCCTGGACCGCTACACCGAGCTGACCGCGATGGGCCTCGAGCGGATGATCAGCGAGGGCCGGATCGAGCCGCTGGACCCGTGGCCGGTCGCGCGGGCGCTCAACCTGATGAACGAGCGCTACCTGCTCGACGAATTCGGTCACGGCACCGCCGGAAACCCCGAGCTCGCCCTGACCACCCTGGAGACGATCTGGCTGCGGGCGCTGGCGCCGCGCGTGCAGCCGCGCGCGGCCGGCTGACCGTCAGTCGCCGAGCTCCGCCCGCCGGCGCGCCACGAACTCCTCCAGCTCGGCCCGAATCGCGTCGTCGAGCGGCGGCTGCTCGTACTCCTCGAGCGTCTTGCGCCAGATCTCCCCGGCACGTTCGGTCGTGTTGCGCGCGCCGCGTTTGGTCCAGCGGTCGAAGTTCTCAGTCGAGGAGAGCAGCGGACGGTAGAAGCAGTCACGGAACCTGGCCAGGGTATGCGCGGCGCCGAGGAAGTGACCGCCGGCCCCCACCTCGGTGTGGGCGTCGAAGGCGAGGCTGTCCTCGTCAATCTCCAGCGGGGTGAACTCGTGGCGCAGCTCCCGCAGCAGCTCGATGTCGACGATGAACTTCTCATAGCACGAGACGAGCCCGCCTTCGAGCCACCCGGCTGAGTGCATGACGAAGTTGGTTCCGGCCAAAAACGTCGGCAAAAACGTCATCAGCGACTCATATGCGGCCTGGGCATCGACCGTCTGGGAGGCGTTGAGCGCGCCGCCGCCCCGCCAAGGAAGCCCGAAGTGACGGGCGATCTGTCCGGTGCACAGCACCCCGATGCCCGACTCGGGCGTGCCGAACGACGGCGAGCCCGACTGCATGTCAGTGTTGGACAGAAACGATCCGAACACCACCGGCGCGCCGGGACGGATCAGCTGCGCGAGCGCGATTCCCGCCAGCGCCTCGGCCATCTGCTGCACGAGCGTGGCCGGCAGCGAGACCGGCGACATCGCGCCCATCAGCAGAAACGGCGTGATGATCACCGCCTGGTTGGCCTTCACGTACTCGAACATCGCGGCGAGCATCCGGTCGTCGTAACGCAGCGGCGAATTGACGTTGATCAAGGAGATCGAAACGGGCGCTCGCTCGATCTCGGAACGTCCGCCGAACAGGATCTCCCCCATCCGGACCGTGTCGGCCGCGTTCGGGCCCGACGTCACGGACCCCATGTAGGGCTTATCGGACAGAGTCTGCAGCGCGTAGACCATGTCGAGATGGCGCGAGTCGAGCGGCCGGTCCTCCGGTTCGCAGATCGTGCCGCCGGGCGAGTCGAGCTCGGGGAATGCCTGCGCCAGCCGGACGAGGTTCTCGAAGTCGGCCATCTTGGCATCGCGGCGGACGTCGCCCTCGCGGATGAACGGGCACCCGTAGACGGGCGCGAACACCATGCTGTCGCCGCCGATATGGGCGGAGTGGGCCGGATTGCGGGCCTGGAGCTCGAACTCCCTGGGCGCCTTGGCGACCTGCTCAAGGATGAACTCCGGGTCAAAGCGGACTCGATTCTCATCCTCGACGATCTGTCCGGCCTGGCGCAGCAGCTCGACGGCCTCCGGAAGCAGGAACTCGATTCCCAACTCGGAGACGATCCGGCGCCAGCCACGGTCGAGCACCTCCATCGCGTCCTCGCTGAGGATCTCGTAGCGTGGCATCGCGTTTACGTACACGGCGGGCTCCCTCCGATCGTCGCTTGACTCAGCGGTGTCGGGCTCTAATATAGCCAGTCGTGGAACAACAGTTCCAAATTTCTCGCGACTCGGCCGCAGCCGCCCGCGGGCCCCAGCCCGCGCCCGGCACAACCGCGGTCGACCGCGGCGCCGAGCTGCTCGTCCGGGTGCTCGAATCGGCGCAGCCGGTGGCCCTGTCCGAGCTGGCCGCGGCATGCGGGATTCCGAAAAGCACCGCGTCGCGGCTGGTGAGCGCGCTCGAGCGACGAGGCCTCGTGGAGCAAGACGGCGAGCGCGGCCGGCTGCGACCCGGACCGGCGATTCTGCGGATCGCCGAGCGCAGCATGCTCGAGCGCAGCGTCGTGGAGCTGGCCCGCCCATCTCTGGAGTCGCTGGCCCAGATCAGCGGCGAGACGATCAACCTCGCCCTGCCCGCTCGGTCTGGAGTCGAGCACGTCGCGCAGGTCGACAGCCGCCACTTCCTCGGCGCCGGCCAGTGGGTCGGGCGCTCGGTCGACTATCACTGCACCGCGGTCGGCAAGCTGTTCATGGCCTTCGGTCGCGCGACGATGCCGGCGCGGGCGCTGGAGCAGCTGACGCCGAAGACGATCACCGACCCGGCCCAGCTCAGAGCCGAGCTCGAAGACGTGCGACGCGACCAGTTCGCGACCGCCGTCGACGAGCTCGAACTGGGGCTCGCCGCGATCGCCGCACCGGTGCGCGGGGCCGGCGGCGAGGTCATCGCCGCGCTGAGCATCTCCGGTCCCACGACCCGCATGACCCCTGCTCGGATCGCCGAGCTGAAACCGATCCTGATCGCCGAGGCGACCGCGTTCAGCCGCCGCCTGGGCAATGACGACCAAGGAGAACACGCCGCATGACGCACGAGGAGATCCTGCAACTGCTCTACGACGAGACGCTTGTCGGCAACGCCCCGGCGGTCAGCGACGGCGTCCAGCAAGGCCTCAACGACGGACTCGAGCCAGAGCGGATGCTCTACGACGCGCTGATCCCGTCACTGGAGGAGGTGGGCGCCCGCTTCGAGCGCGGCGATTACTTCGTGCCCGAGATGCTGATCGCCGCGCGCGCCATGCAGGGCGCGCTCGACATCCTGCGCCCGCTGCTCGCCGAGACCGGCACCGCGACGGTCGGGACCTTTCTGATGGGCACGGTCAAGGGTGACGTCCACGACATCGGCAAGAACCTCTGCAACATCATGCTCGAAGGCGCGGGCTTCACGGTCATCGACCTGGGCGTCAACGTACCGCCGGAGAAGTTCGTCGAGCAGATCGGCGAGCACAACCCCGACATCGTGGGCTTCTCGGCGTTTTTGACGACCACGATGCCGATGTTCAAGGCCAACATCAACGCGCTCGAGAAGGCCGGCATCCGCGACGACGTGATCGTGATGGTCGGTGGGGCGCCCGTGACCCAGGAGTACGCCGACGCGGTCGGCGCCGACGGCTACTCGGCCGACGCTTCCTCCGCGGTCAAGAAGGCCAAGGAGCTGATCGAGCTGCGCCGCGAGAAGGTGCCGGCATGAGTGCGCAGCGCGTGGTCGCCGCTCAGGAGAAGCCGCGGGGAATCTCCCGCGTCGTGGCGGCGGCAGAGCACCTAGTCAAGAAGCCCATTTGGGGCTGTCAGATGTGCGGCCAGTGCGTGCTGCACGACACCGGCATGACCTGCCCGATGACCTGCCCCAAGACGCTGCGCAACGGTCCCTGCGGCGGCGTCCGGGCCAACGGCAACTGCGAGGTCAAGCCCGAGATGCGCTGCGTGTGGCTGAAGGCCGTCGAGCGCTCGGAGCGTCTGCCGCTGTGGCGCGGCCACATCCACCACCTGCGCCCGCCGGTCGACAACAGACTGAAGGGAACCTCGGCCTGGATGAACCTGTTCAGCGGCCGCGACCGTCAGGTCCCGGCCGGGTGGGAGCACACGCCGGAGGCCCGCGAGGCGCCCGCCGATGTCAATTCTTGAGCGCAAGCTCGCCGCAGGGCAGTTCGTGGTCACGGCCGAGATGCCGGTGATCGACACCGGCGGCAAGGAGGAGATCCTCCGCCAGCTCGAGCCGATGGAGGCGTTCGTCGACGCCTTCAACGCCACCGACAACCCGTCCGCCCACGCACACTGCTCGCCGCTGGCCGTATCCATCGGCCTGATCCAGGCGGGCGTCGAACCGATCATGCAGCTGGTCTGCCGCGACCGCAACCGGCTCGCGCTTGAGGCCGATCTCGTGGGCGCCGCGGTACACGGGATCGAGAACATCAGCTGTCTGACCGGCGACGACGTGACCGCCGGCGACGAGCCCGAGACCCGGCGGGTGTTCGACGTCGATGCGGTGCAGCTGATCTCGATTTGCAGGTCGCTGGCCGGCGGGCGCTACCTGTCGGGCCGTCCCCTCTCCCCCGCCCCCCACTTCTTCATCGGCGGGGTCGAGAACCCCGGCGCGCCCCCGTTCGACTACCGGGTCCGGCGGGCAGCCAAGAAGGCGCTGGCCGGCGCGCGCTTCTTGCAGCTGCAGATCTGCTACCGCACCGAGCTGCTCAAGCGCTTCATGCACGAGGCCCACGAGACCGGACTGACCGAGCGTGTGGCCATGATCCCCTCGATCTGCATCCTGCGGACCGCCGGCGCGATGCGCTTCGTCGCCTCGAGCGTTCCGGGAATCGACGTGCCACCCGAAACGGTGGCGCGCGTCGAGCAGGCAGCCGATGCCGAAGTTGAGTGCTTCGACATCGCCTACGAACTGGCCACGCATGCCCTCGCTCAGCCGGGGGTCGCAGGCCTTCACTTCATCTCCTTCCGCAAGGACGCCGGCATCGCAAAGCTGTGCACGCGGCTGGGGATTCCACCACGAGTGCAAAGGGAGACCAATGGACACAGTGCTTCGGTCGCGCTCAACTAGCGTGACCATCGGATCCGAGCAGCCGTTCTGCGTGATCGGCGAGCGGATCAACCCCACCGGACGCAAGCGGTTCGCCGAAGAGCTGCGGGGCGGCAATCTGGAGACGGTCACCGTCGATGCCGTCGCCCAGGTGCAGGCCGGCGCCAACATGCTCGACGTCAACGCCGGCATTCCGCTGGTCGACGAGCCCGAGCTGCTGCAGGCGATGCTGCGGACCGTGCAGGAGGCCGTCGATGTGCCGATCTGCATCGACTCCTCGGTGATCGAGGCGCTCGAGGCCGGCCTCTCGGTTTACGAGGGCCGGGCACTGGTCAACTCGGTGACCGCCGAGGACGAGCGCCTGCAGGAGATCCTGCCGCTCGTGGCTCGACACGGCGCGGCCGTGATCGGGCTGGCCAACGACGAGACGGGCATCCCCGAGACGCCCCAGAAGCGGCTGGAGTGCGCGCGCAGGATCGTCAGCGCCGCCAACGATCACGGGATCGCCACCGAGGACGTGATCATCGACCCGCTGGCGATGACCGTGGGCGCCGACACCGAGGCCGTGACGACCACGCTGAAGACGATCTCGCTGATCCGCGACGAGCTTGGCGTGAACATGTGCCTGGGCGCGTCGAACGTTTCGTTTGGCCTGCCCCAGCGCCACGTGCTCAACGCGGCATTCCTGCCCATGGCGATGGCCGCGGGGCTGACGAGCGCGATCATGTCCACCGCGCCGGTGTGCGTGGAGGCGGTGCGGGCCTCGGATCTGCTGCTCGGGCACGACCCGTGGGGCGGGAGCTGGATCGCCGCCCACCGCGCCCGTCAGGCGGCTGAGGCCGAGACCACCGCGCCGCAGGAGGCCGCCACAGCGTGAGCACAGCGGCACGCAAGGAGGCGAAGCGCACGTGAGCGCTGCGGCGCCCAACCGGCGTCCGGCCGAGCGCGCCGAGGTCGCGGCGCCCGACGACGGCGCCCAGCGCGTCCGGCTGCGCTTCCTGCCCGACGGCAACGAGGTTCGCGTCCCCAGCGGGACGCCGATCTTCGACGCCGCCAGCTGGAACGGGATCGCCATCGACTCGACCTGCGGCGGCCACGGGACCTGCAAGAAGTGCAAGGTCCGGATCGTCTCGGGCGAAGTGCCGGTAGGGACGGTCGATCCGCGGGCTTTCACCACCGACGAGCTGCGCGACGGCTGGCGACTGGCCTGCCGGGCCGGCGCCCGCGGCGACCTGGTCGTCGAGGTGCCGCCACTGCAGACGCGCCCCAAGGCGGCGCTGGCGGGGGTCGGGCGGCATGTGATCCTGCGCCCCTCGGTCCAGAAGCGCCACCTGGTGCTCGACGAGCCGACGCTCAAGGACCAGCGCCCGGACCTGCAGCGCGTGCTCGACGCGCTCGACGACCTCGAGCCGTTTGCGTCACTGGAGCTCCTGCGAACGCTGGGCGTGACGCTACGAGAGGCTCAGTTCGATGTCACCGCGGTGGTCTGCGATCAGGAGCTGATCGAGCTCGAGCCCGGCGACACTACCGACCGGCGGTTCGCGATCGCTTTCGACCTCGGCACGACGACAGTCGTGGCCACTTTGCTCGACCTCGAGAGCGGCCAGCCGCTGGCGGTGCGCTCGATGCTCAACCGCCAGCAGCCGTACGGGGCCGACGTGATCACCCGCATCTCGGCCACAATGATGGATTCGGGAGCGCTTCCCGCCCTCCGGGCCCGGGCACACGAGACCCTCACGACGCTGTGCGAGGAGATCCTCGCCGAAGCCGACGTCGAAGCCCACGAGGTCTACGAGATCACGGTCTGCGGCAACGTCACGATGATGCAGCTGGCGCTGGGAATCGATCCCGAGCCGCTGTCGATGGCCCCATTCGTGGTCTCCACGCACGAGTTTCCGCCGGTCCGCGCCAGCGACTTCGGGGTCTCCGTCCATCCGCGCGCGCCGGCGTTCGTGTTCCCGTCGCTGGGCGCGTATGTCGGCGGTGACATCGTGGCCGGGATGCTGGCCACGGGGCTGACCCGCGACCGGCGGCTGCGCTTGTTCATCGACGTGGGAACCAACTCGGAGATCGCGCTCGGCTCGGTGGATCGAGTGCTGGCCACCGCGGCGCCGGCGGGACCCGCGTTCGAGGCGGCACAGATTCGCTGCGGGATGCGGGCCGCCGAGGGCGCGATCGAGGGGGTGCGCGTCGACAGTGACTCGCTCGTGCTCGAGGTGATCGGCGATTGCGAGCCGGTGGGGATGTGTGGCTCGGGGCTGGTGGACGCGGTGGCCGAGCTCGCGCACTGCGGAGTCCTCGACCACTCCGGCCGCTTCATCGCCGACGAAGATGCAGCCACGAAGCTGCCCGGCCTGGCGTCGCGGCTGACCAAGATCGGAGAAGAGCGCGTGTTCGTGCTGCACTGGCGCGACCCGGACGATCCGGCCGAGTCAGTGTTCCTCTCCCAGCGCGACGTGCGCGAGCTGCAGTTCGCCAAGGCGTCGATCGCCACCGGCTGGAACATCCTGCTCTCCGAGCTCGGAGTCGACGCATCGGAGATCACCCAGGTCCTGCTCGCGGGCAGCTTCGGCGCCTATCTGACGCCGCTGAGCGCGGTCCGGATCGGGCTCGTGCCCAAGCTCGCGCTGCCGCGGATCGTGTCGGCCGGCAACGTGGCCGGCGAAGGGGCGAAGATCGCGGCGCTGTCGCGGCGCGAGCGGGCCGAGGCGGAGTCGATCCTGGTGGAGGTCGAGTACGTGGAGCTGTCCGGGCGAGCGGACTTCAACGACCTGTTCATCGATCAGCTGGCGTTCCCGGGATGAGATCGGGTGCTGTCTTGTCGTGCGGCGCCCTGGCATTCGACGTGCAGGCGATCGCCCGCCGGCGCGGGTGGGACCTCGAGGTCGTGCCGGTCGATGCGCTGCTGCACAACCACCCCGAGCAGATCGCGCCCGCGGTCGCGCAGCTGCGCGAGCGCCACGCGGTGGTGGCCCTTGCCTACGCCGACTGCGGGACGCTCGGCGCGCTCGACGAGCTCGGCCTTCCGCGCCTGAGCGGCGACCACTGCTACGACGTGTTCGCGCGCGAGGAGGTGGCTGGGGCGCTGGCGCAGGAGCCGGGAACCTACTTCTTGACCGACTTCCTGGCCCGGACGTTCGAGCACACCGTGGTGCGGGAGCTCGGGCTCGACCGCCACCCCGAGCTGCGCGAGGAGTACTTCCGCCACTACACGCGGGTGGTGTGGCTGGCTCAGCGTCCCACGCCGGCGACCCGAGCCTGCGCGGAGACGGCCGCGGCACGGCTGGGCCTGCCGTTGGAGGTGCGCGAGGTCGGCACTTCCGGTCTGGAGCGTGAGCTCGAGCGCCTGCTGACGTGAGCGCGGCCCACCGGTCATTTGACCCCAACCGCGTGGGCCGGCTGGAGACCGCCACCTGGGTCTCCTACTACCGGCGCGAATGGCTGAAGTTCCTTTGTGCCGCGGTGCTCGTCATCCGCCACGCGTTCGGCCTGCCGTGGCCGGCGACGCTGCAGGCCGCCTGGCTGGTGCTGCGCGCCAACCAGCTGTGGGCCCCGCAGACACAGAATGACCCCGACGGTGCGCGGCGAGCGATGGAGCGCTTCTACACGCTGGTCAAGACCCGGCATGGCGAGCGCTATGACCCCCAGACCGCGGCCCGGCTGGAGGTCGAGTGGTGGCGGATTCACCGCGAGCACCAGCGGGAGGGCTCAGACCTCGACGAGCAGGCGCTGGTCGACGCGCTGACGAAGCTGTATGCGTACGCCTATAGCGTGCCCGAGGAGTGGGTGCGCCTTGCCGCGCAGCAGCGGGCGCTGGCGATGCGACTCTCAGATCGCTGGGTGCGAGAGGGCTGCGATCTGACGAGCTCGCTGATCGAGGATGAGCGAGCGGCGCTGGTCCGCTCCTATGCCGCGCTGCTGGCCGCCGTGCACCTGCCCTGATCCCGAGGGTGAGCCGAGCGCTACTACGCGTGTCGTTGACGAATCAGGTCCGCGGCCCGCTCGCCGATCATGAACGTGGGCACGACCGGGTTCGCCGTCGGCATCGAAGGGAAGATCGCCCCGTCGGCGATCGACAGGCCCTCGATCCCCCGCACGCGCAACTCGGGGTCGACGACCGCGAGATCGTCGGAGTCGGCGCCCATGCGGCAGGTCCCCGACGGGTGATAGACCGTGTGGTGCACCGCTCTGCCGTACGTCGACAGGTCCTCATCGCTGGTCAACCGCTCGCCGGGGGCGATCTCTCGTTCGATCCAGTCGGCAAACGGTCCCTCGGCAGCCACCTGACGAGCGATCTTCATCCCGTCGACGATCGTCTGCTCGTCGTATCCATCCTCGTCTGTGAAGTAGCGGAAATCGAGCGCGGGGTTAACCTCGGGGTTACGCGACAACAGGTACAGGCGACCCTTGGAGTGTGAACGGGGAATGTTCGGGGTCATGCAAATGCACCACCGGTCGTCTGGCACCTCGTAGCCGAGCCGCTCGGTGTTGAAGGTGAACGGCATCTGGTAGGTGTGGTACATCAAGTCAGGGCGCTCGTCGCGTTCGAGACGGTTGACGAACAGCGCGCAGTCGGCGTCCATGCATCCTTCCGGCCCCATCGGCCGCTTGAGCTTCCAGATGATGATCGACTCCGGGTGGTCGATCAGGTTCTCCCCCACGCCTGGGAGATCGTGCACAACGTCGATCCCCAGGGCCTCGAGATCGCGGCGCGGGCCGATCCCCGAGTAGAGCAGCAGCCGCGGCGAGTCGACAGACCCGCAGCACACCACGATCTCCTTGCCGGCCTCCACGCGGTCATGCCCGCCGCCTTCGCGCTCGACGTGCACGGCCACCGCTGCACCGTCGCGGCATTCGATCCGCATCGCCCGCGAGCGCGTCTGGAGGGTCAGGTTGCTGCGGCTGTCGAGGATCGGGTGCAGATACATCACCGACGACGACGAACGAACACCGGTCGCCGGGTCATAGCCGACGTCGAGGAACCCCGCGCCATCGTGAAACGGCCCGGCATTCCAATCGGGGTTCGCCGTCACGCCCAGCGCCCCCACGCACGCCTTGATCCAATCGTGCAGGATCGGGTTCTGATCGTTGGGGGCCACGCGCTGGTGCGGGCCGGGGATCCGCGCGTAGTAGGGGTCGATCGTGTCGTAGTCCCAACCGGTCGCGCCGGCGTTGACCCAGTCGGCCCAGTCGCCCGGGAAGGGCCTGAACCAGATCATCGTGTTGTGCGACGAGCAGCCGCCCAGCACCTTGGCCCGCGAATGAACGATGTGGGCATTGCCGCGCGGCTGCAGTGTGGTCCGGTAAGCGAGATCGATCGGCCCCTCGAGCAGCCCCAGCCAGCGCCGGATCAGAAGCACATCGTCGTTTTGCTGATCGGTGTCCCCCCACTCCAGCAGACACACAGACGTCTGGGGATCCTCCGACAACCGCGCGGCGACCACCGCGCCGGCCGACCCACCACCCACAACCACGTAATCGAATTCATCTGCCATAACCACCCCTCCTGTGTCGTGATCGGCGGCGTATCACCCGCCGACCGCCTCATCGAGCAGCGTCGCCACGTCGGCCACGCGAAGCTGGTCACCCGTGCTCTGGACCCCGTCGTCGAGCATCACCGTGCAGAACGGGCAGGCCACCGCCAGCGTCTGCGCGCCGGTGCCGGCCGCCTCGCGCACGCGGTTCTCGTTGATCGGCTTGGCCCGCTCCTCCATCCACATGTGCGCGCCGCCCGCGCCACAGCAGAACGTGCGCTTGCCGCTGCGTTCCATCTCCACCGGCTCTCCCACGGCGGCCACCAGGTCCCGCGGCGGGGCGAGCACGTCGTTGTGGCGCGCCAGGTAGCAGGAGTCGTGGTAGGTGACCCGCAGCCCGTCGTCGCGTTGTGGCGCCAGGCGTCCCTCGGAGACCAGCCGCGCCAGGAGCTCGGAGTGGTGGATCACCTCGTAGTGACCGCCGAAGTCCGGGTACTCGTTGCCCAGGGTGTTGAAGCAGTGCGGGCAGCCGGTGACGATCTTGGTCACCCGGGCCTCGTTGAGCGTCTCCACGTTCTGCTCGGCGTAGGCCTGGAACACGTACTCGTTGCCGATCCGTCGCGCCGGATCGCCGGTACAGGCTTCCCGCGGTCCGAGGATCGCGAATTCGACACCCGCCTTGGACATCAGCTTGGCGGTCGCCTGCGCCGTTTTGCGGGCGCGCTCGTCAAACGACGTCGCACATCCGACCCAGTAGAGGTACTCGGGAGGCGGATCGCCGGGCTCCAGCACCCGGACGCCGAGCTCTGAGGCCCAATCGGCCCGCTCGGATTGGGCCTTGCCCCACGGGTTGCTGGCCCGCTCGACGTCGCGGAGCATCGGCTCGGACTCCGCCGGAAAGCTCGACTCGACCATCACCAGATGGCGGCGCAGGTCGACGATGTGATCCACGTGCTCGATCGACACCGGGCAGGCCTGCACGCAGGCCCCGCAGGTGACGCAGTCCCAGACCGACTCCTCGGGCACGGCGCCGGGCACCAGCGCCGGCAGCTCCGGCGCGTCGCGCCCGCTCTGCGCGGCGGTGACGATCGCCCCGCCGTCGGTGAACAGCTGGTCGCGCAGTCCCATGATCACGAGCTTGGGCGACAGCGTCTTGCCAGTGGCAAACGCGGGGCACGCGTCCTGGCAGCGCCCGCATTCGGTGCACGAGAAAGTGTCGAGCACCTGCTTCCAGGTCAGATCGGCGGCGGTGCCGGCGCCGAAGCGGATCTCCTCCTCGGGCACGTCGGGGTCGTCGAAGCGCAGCGTCTCCAGCCGGCCGCCGGGTCCGGTGCGCCCGTACCAGACGTTGAACGCGGCGCTGATGATGTGCAGGTGCTTGGAGCGCGGCAGGTAGGCGAGAAAGAACAGGATCGTGCACACGTGCAGCCACACGAACACCCGCTCGAGCACCCGGGTGACGCCGTTGTCGGAGAACAGGTTTGACAGAAGGTCTGACACCGGCGCCCAGCCGGCCGGCCACTCGTTGAGGCCCAGCGCGATCCGGCAGGCCTGCCACAGCAGCAGGGTGGCGGCGATCGTGGCGATCAGCGCGAGGATCAGGTCGGCCTCGCCGAGGTGGCTGCCCCTGAAGCGCTCGGGGCGCTGAACCTTGCGCACCCACAGCGCCGCACCGCAGCCGATCAGCACCAGCGTCGCGAACACGTCGGCGAGGAGCGCGAACCAGCCCTGATGGCCCAGCCAGGGCAGCGTCGAGTGCTTGTCGACGGCGCCGATGAAGGCGATCAGGATCGTCGGTGCGAGCACCAGAAAGCCCCAGAAGATGAATGCGTGGATCAGCCCCGGCCCCATCCTCTGCAGCAGCTTGCGCTGCCCGAGCACGATCGTGGCCTCGTTGGTGACGCGCTTCTCGACGTCGCCGGAGCGGTTCACGGGCGCGGCCGCGCTGACCAGCGCCACCAGGAAGCGGACGCGGATCACGAACAACGCCACGCTCACCGCGAGCAGCGCGGCGAGCACGATCGCGGCTATCAGAACGCCTATGAGCCTCTCGCCTTTCTTATCTCCTGCGAGATCGCCGGCACGACCTCGTGCAGGTCTCCGATCACCGCGTAGTCGGCGCTGGCGAAGATCGACGCCTCGCCGTCGGGGTTGATCGCCAGCAGCCGCTTGGCCCCTTTGCAGCCGGCCATGTGCTGGGTGGCGCCGCTGATCCCGCAGGCGATGTAGATCTCGGGCGAGATCTTGGTCCCGGTCTGCCCCACCTGATCGGTATGGGGACGCCAGCCGGCGCTGGTCACCGCGCGCGAGCAGCCCACCGCTCCGCCGAGCAGCTGCGCCAGCTCCTCGATCACCGAGAAGCCCTCGGCCGACCCGACCCCGCGACCGCCCGAGACGACCACGTCGGCGTCGGCCAGCGATACGCCCGCGGTCGCGGCCGGCACGTGCTCGACCACGTGCGCGGTGCGGTCCAGCTCGGATGCCTGCGCGCTGACCGCAACGGTCTCGACCTCGGCGATCGGCTGCGCGGCGACGGCGTGGGGGGCGCTGGTGAGCAGCAGCGGCGAGCCCTTGAGCTGGGCCTCCTCGAGCAGGCTGCCGCCCCAGCGGACGCGCATCACCGACGCCGGATCGCCGGGGGTCACCGAGACGCAGTTGGCCGCCATCGGCTGGTCGAGCTTGGCGGCGACGTGGGCGAGCACCTCGTTGCCGCGGTCGGTTCCGGGGCCGACGACGGCCGAGGCCGAGCGCTGCTCGATCAGCTCGACGATCGTGTGCGCCCAGGCGGCGGGCGCGTACGGCGCCCCGTCGATGCGGACTGCCTCGAGCTCCTCGCCGAGCTGGGCCGCGAACACGACCGCCTGCTGGGAGAGCTCGTCGTCCGGATCCTCGACGAACACCAGTCGCATCAGACGACTCCGATCTCCTGCAGCACCCGGACCACAGCGGGGGCGGCGTCGGGGCCCGTGCCCAGCACCTCGGCATCCTTGCTCGCGGTCTGCGGCAGTTTGAGGCGGATCATCTCCAGGCGGCTGTCGGCGCGTTCCGGAGTGGTGGCCTCAAGCGGCTTGCGCTTGGCGCGCAGCCGGCCCGGCACCGAGGGATAGCGGGGCAGGTTGATTCCCTCCTTGACGCTCACCACCGCCGGCAGCGGCACGAGGTAGACATCCCGGCCACCGGCCACCTCCTGCTCGCAGCGCAGCCGGCCGTCGTCCTGCACGGCGAGCGCCTTGAGGCCGGTGACGCAGGACAGCCCCAGCGCGTGTGCGACCCGGATCGCGACCTGGTAGTTGCCGGCGTCGGCGGACTCGTTGCCGAACAGGATCAGGTCGAAGGGCTCGGGCTGGGCGCGGATGGCCTGCACGATCGCGCCGGCGGTGGCCTGCGGGTCCCACTCGGTGCCGTCTGTGATGAGGTGGATCCCCGCGTCGACCCCGATCGCCATCATGTCACGCAGCTGCTCCTCGGCCTCGGCGGGGCCCAGGGTGAGCACGGTGCAGGAGCCTCCGTGCTGCTCGATCAGCCTGACGGCCTCTTCGGCCCCGCACTCCTCGTGGGGGCTGATCGTGAACCCCAGGTGGCGAGTCTGGATCGCGCGCTCGTCGTCGGTCAGGGTGATCTTGCCGCCGGTGAGCGGCACGCGCTTGACGCACACGAGGATGTTCATGGGCGCACCCCGACGTTCATGAGCGCACTCTCGAGTTGTCGGGATCGAAGATCGGGGTCGACCCGGCCACGGCCACGGTCACCGGGTAATGCTCGCCCATGTACTCCACCAGCAGCTGCTCGCCCTCCTGGGCGTGCTCGGGCGGCAGGTAGCTCATCAGGATGTGCTTGCCGATCGACGGGCCCGCACCGGCACTGGTGACATACGAACGGCGTCCCTTGCCGTCGGTGATCGGCTCGCCGCCGGGCGTCAGGATCGGCTCGCCGCCGAGCATGTAACGCTTGACGCCCGACTGCGAGGTGTGATCGTCGACGGTCAGCGTGCACATGATGGCCGCCGGCTCGGATTCGCGCTGGGCCACGTGCGCCTCCTTGCCGACGAACTCCTGCTCCTTGACCTTGCCCCACGCCATGCCGGCCTCGACGACGTTGTAGTCGCCCTCGAGCTCGGCCCCGTAGGCGCGATAGCACTTCTCCAGGCGCCCGGTGGTCCCATACACACCGGCGCCCATGGGGACCGCGCCGTGGGGTAGGCCGGTCTCGGCGATGATGTCCCACAGCCGCGCACCCTGCTCGATCGGCACATAGAGCTCCCAGCCGAGGTCACCGACATATGAGATCCGCGAGGCGATCACCTGCAGGGAGCCGACCTCGATTGCCTTGAACGTCGCGAACGGGAATTCCTCGTGGGAGACGTCGTCGCTGGTGACACTGGCGAGGATGTCGCGCGCCCGCGGGCCCCACAGCCCGAGCGTCGTCCACGCGTTGGTCTGGTCGTGGATCTGCGCCTCGCCGTTCTCGGGCAGGTGGTCTGAGAACCACTTGAGATCGGACATCCCCCAGGCGCCCCCGGTTACCACCCGAAAGACGTCCTCGCCGATCCGCATGATCGTCAGGTCGGCCTTGAAGCCGCCGCTCGGCGTCAGCACCGGCGTGTACACGACCCGCCCGACCGCGACGTCCATCTGGCGCATGGCCACCTTCTGCACCGCCTCCAGCGCCGCCGGTCCGGTCACGTCGAAGATCGCAAACGCACTGAGATCGATGTAACCGGCTCGGTCACGCATAGCTAAATGCTCGCCGTTGATGATCGGCGACCACCAGCGCGCATCCCACTCGGCCTCGCGCCTGCTGATGCGGTCGCCGAACTCCTCGAGCAGCGCGGCGTTTGACTCATACCATTGCGGCCGCTCCCAGCCCGCCGCCTCGTAGAAGACGGCCTTGAGCTCCTGCTGGCGCTCGTAGAACGGGGGCAGCTTGACGCGCCGGTCCGATTCCCACTGCTCGGAAGGGATGGACGATCCCGTACATCTTGTTGAAGCCCTCGCTGGCCCGCGCCCGGATGTGGGCGGTGGTCTTCTGGTGCGGGTAGGCACGCGCGATGTTGGACTCGTAGACATCGATCTCCGATTCGCCGTGGACCATCAGCTCGGCGACCGTCTTGCCCGATCCGGGTCCTTCCTTGATCCAGATCGCGGCCGCCGACCACAGACCCTTGACCTCGGGGGTCTCCCCGATGAGCGGCATCCCGTCGTGGGTCACCGACAGCAGCCCGTTGATCGCATACCTCTGTCCCACTGACTCGTCGCCGACGATCTCTGGCATCAGCTCGAGGGCGTGCTCCATCTGCAGCTCGAAGTCGGCCTGGGTGAACGGGAGCTCGGTGGGGCTGAGCGCCGACTCCTCGATCGAGGGGATATCGTCGGGGTCCATCAGGATCGGACGGTGCGCATAGGAGCCGATCTCGAGCCCGGTCCCGTCCTGGCGCTCGTACATGTTGGTGTCCATGTCGCGCACGATCGGGAAGTCGACCAGCGTCTTGGGGTCGGCGAATCGAGGCGCGGGGCCGATGTCGATCATCTGGTGCACGGCCGGGGTGAGGGGGATCTTGGCGCCGGCCATGCCCGCGATCCGGGGACTCCAGCAGCCGCACGCGATCACCACCCGGTCGGCCTCTATGTCTCCCCGGTCGGTGCGGACGCGCTTGATACACCCGTGCTCAACGTCGAGCCCCAGAACCTCCGTGTTCGCCGAGATGGTCATCCCCGCCTCCTGGGCGCGCTCGCGCATGATCGTGGCCGCGCGCAGCGAGTCCACCACGCCCGCGCCCGGGGTGTAGAACCCCCCCAGCAGAAGCTGCTCGTCGATGAACGGCACGAGCTCCTTGATCTCGGCCGGGGTGAGCAGCGACGCCGGCTCGATTCCCCAGGTCTTCGCCGACACCATCCGCCGCGACAGCTCCTGCATGCGCTCGCCCGTGCGGGCCACCTCGATGCCGCCGCACTCGAGGTACACGTCGAGCTCCTTGTACTGACGCATGCTCTCGAGCGTCAGCGAGGTCATCTCCTTGGAGTGATCGACCGGGAAGATGAAGTTCGATGCATGGCCGGTCGAGCCGCCCGGGTTGGGAAGCGGGCCCTTGTCGATCAGCGTGATGTCGGTCTCACCGAGGCGGGTGAGGTGGTAGGCGACGCTGTTGCCGACGATTCCGGCGCCGATGATCACAATGCTCTGGCTGGAGGGCAGCTGCCTGGGGTCAGAGGCCATGGCCCTGATATATCAGATGCAGGTCAGCGGCGTCAACGCGATCGGCTCCCCAGCGAGCGTATGGGCGTCAGCGCGACCGGCTCCCGCCGGGCGTAAGTGGCGTCAGCGCGACCGGCTCCCGCCGGTGCGCATTACACTGTGCCGCGGCCGGCGGTACTCGCGCTCGTGCAACCACGGATAGGGAGGACAGATGGCCAGTTGTGTTGCAGGTCGTCGCGTGCGGCGGCTCGTCGTGTCCACCGCCGCCGCGTTGATGCTGGTGGGGGTCGCTGCGGCACAGGCATCCGCAGCGACGATCAGTGTCACCAAGCCGTGCTACGTGAACTCGATCCATCAGCGGGCCTCGATGACGGTCGTCGGCTCAGGCTTTACGCCCGGCACCCCGGTCGAGATCACCAGCAGCGACGGTACCGTCGCGAAGCTCACGACCGCCAGTCCCACGGGAACGATCGCGCTCACAACCGCCGCCCCCGCGCCCCTGCTGAACCCGCTCGAAATCAAGACCGTCACCCTGACCGCGCAGGTCAGTAGCGTGAGCGGCCCGATGGTCGTCGCGACCACGCCGGCAACGGTCACGCCGCTCTCCGTCGTGACCAAGCCCGCTCGAGCCAAGTTCACGCGCAAGGTCACGTGGTTCTTCTCGGGCTTTGATCCGGGCAAACAGATCTACGCCCACTACCTGCGCAGGCAACCGGTCGCCACAACGCGATTCGGCAAGGCCAAAGGCGCCTGCGGGGTGCTCAAGGCTCGGGCGCGGCTGTTCCCGGGTGGCCATCCCCGTTTCAAGACCTACCGCGTCCAGATCGACGACTCCAAGCGCTACCGCAAGCACACGCTGCCCAGATTCGTCACCAAGCTCGGGACGTTCGTGACCTGATTTTTCTGGCTGGGCGCGCGCTGAGGTTTTCGGCTGCTCAGGGCGTTCGCTGACGATCGGCACCTCACGTTTCCGCCTGCGGGGGCGTTATAGGTGCATGACCACGCAAACACAGACCAACATCGGCGAGCGCGTCGACGCACTCGATTGGGACCCGCTGTCCGCTGAGCTCGACGAGCGCGGGTTCGCGATCACCCAGCCGCTTCTGACCGGGGAGGAATGCGCGGCGCTCGCGGATCTGTTTGACAGCGATCGCTTCCGTTCGACGATCGATATGGCGCGCCACCGCTTCGGCGAGGGCCGCTACCGGTACTTCTCGCACCCGCTGCCCGAGGAGATCCAGTCCGCACGAGTCTCGTTCTACGAGCATCTGGCGCCGATCGCCAATCGATGGGCCAGCCTGCTGTCGGGCCAGAACCCCAGCTTTCCTGCTACCCATGCACAGCTGCTCGCCCGCTGCCGTGCCGCCGGTCAGACCCGGCCGACGCCGCTGCTGCTCCGCTACCACGCCGGCGATTGGAACGCGCTTCACCAGGACCTCTACGGGGAGGTCTACTTCCCGTTTCAGGTGCTCACGGTGCTGTCGCAATCCGGCGTCGATTACACCGGCGGCGAGTTCGTGCTGCTCGAACAGCGCCCTCGAGCGCAGAGCCGGGCGCACGTGCTCCAGCCTGCGCGCGGCGCGTTCGTGATCTTCCCGACGCGCGAGCGACCCAACGCGGGCAAGCAGGGATACCACCGCGTCGCGCTCCGGCACGGCGTCAGCACGATCACCAGCGGCGAGCGGACCGCGCTTGGGATCATCTTCCACGACTCGAAATGAGGACCATGAGCTTCACCGTCTACGAAAGCCCGATCGGCCCCCTGACCCTGATCGCCGGCCCCGCGGGCCTGCGGGCGCTGCATTTTCCTCGCCGGGGACCCGGCAAACACGAGCACGATCGCGACGCCGCCAACCCCACGCTCGCCGACGCCGTCGAGCAGCTCGACGCCTACTTCGCCGGCGAGCTGCAGCGCTTTGCGCTCGAGCTCGACCTCGCAGGCACTTCGTTCCAGCGTCGCGTGTGGCAGCTGCTCACCGAGATCCCCTACGGGACCACCACCACGTATGGGACCCTGGCCCGCGAGCTCGGCGCCACGACGCACCGAGACGACCCCAACCCGCGGGCGATCGGGGCGGCGGTAGGCCGCACCCCGGTGCCGATCGTGGTCCCCTGCCACCGGGTGATCGGCGCCGACGGCTCGCTGACCGGCTATGGCGGCGGGCTGCATCGCAAGCGAGCGCTGCTGGACTTCGAGGCTCGGGGTGGGGACCGCGCGGCCCTGGATGCCGGCTGGAGCGGGCCTCAGCTGGCGCTGCTCTGAGCGCCAGCGCGCGGCTCTCGCCTCAGCCGGCGCTGCTCTCAGCGCTGGCGCCGACGCGAGAGCCCCGGGTCCGCAGCGCGATCGCCGCCGCCAGCGCGGTCGCCAGGCACGAGATCACGAACGGCGCGCCGACACCGCCGGCGCCGATCGAGACCCCTCCGATCGCCGAGCCGGCAGCGAGTCCCCCGACGAGCGCCGCCGAGAACCACGTGAACGTCTCGTTCTCGTTCCCCGGGGTCGCCGCCCTGCCGACAAGCGCGTACTGGCAGGAGAAGACCGGGGCGATCGTCAGGCCCGAGAGCAGGCTGCCCACGATCCCCTCGGGGACCGAGCGGGCAAGGATCAGCGGCGCGGTACATACCACCGCCGCCGCGAGCAGCAGCCGATAGCGGCTCGACAGCGACGAATTCCAGACGCGCGCTCCATACCACAGCCCACCGACCATGCTGCCGACGCTCCACGCCGCCAGCAGCAGCCCGGACGCCGGCCGCGAGCCCGCGTGCAGCGCCAGCGACGGCAGACCGACCTCGGTCGCGCCCAGGCCGGCGCCTATCAGCGCCATTGGCGCCAGGAGGACCCGCAGCTCGGGGTTCGACAGCGCGGTGACGCGCGGCTCGTGCGCGGCCCGCGTCCCAGACCCGCGCGCCAGCGGCGAGCGGACGAACAGGACCGTCCCCAGCACGCATACGGCGGCGGCCAGCAACACGGCGACCTCCGGCGAGCTGAATCCGACCACGAGTGCCACGAGCAGGGGCCCGGTGATCCACACGAGCTCCTGGGCCACGGAGTCCAGCGCATACGCCGTGTCGCGGACGCTGGGGTCGTGAAAGACCTCGCGCAACAGGGCTCGGGCGGTCGGCGACACCGGTGGGACGAGCGCGCCCGCGAGCGCCGCCAGCGACACCAGCGCCAGGCCGCTGGCATCGGCCGAGCTCGCGAGCACGAACGTGACCAACACGATCGCCTGCGCGACCGCGCAGGGCGCCAGCACGCGCATCCGGCCAAAGCGATCGACCAGTCGTCCTTGCACCGGCGCCGCGGCCGCGCTGGCGAGCGCATAGGCGCCGACGGCGAGACCGGCGATCGCGTAGGAGTGGTGCGTCGCCCGCACGAGCAGGAGCAGCGCGAGCGAGGACATGCCCAGGGGTAGCCGGCCGACCAGCGCGCTGAGGATCAACGCGGGCGAGCCGGGCACCGACAGCACGGACCGGTACTTGGTGACCACGGTTCGAGCCTACACGGCGGCGCCTGGGGTTCGTTTGCGGACGGTGGGTATCGTTGCCCGCGGATCGTTTTAGACACTCGAGGAGGACACCGATGCCGGTCCGCGACAGGCCGCCGTTTCGCGCCGATCACGTCGGCAGCCTGCTGCGGCCGCCGGAGCTCGCCCGTGCCCGCGCCGCCTTCAAGGCCGGAGAGATCGACTTAGAGCAGCTGCGCGCCAGCGAAGACGAGGCGATCCTCGGCGTGATCGAGCTCCAGCGCGAGGCCGGCCTGCGAACGGTCACCGACGGCGAACTGAGACGCTCCTCGTGGCACATGGACTTCATCCTCTCCCTCGGCGGGATCGTGCAGGACGAGGACGAGGGCGGGAGCATCCCGGTCCACTTCCACGGGCAGGACGGCGATTACGAGTACCGCCCGCCGACGATGCGCGTCGCGGCTCCGGTCAGCCTGCCCGAGACGATCTTCGCCGACGCGTTCGTCTTCTTGTCCGACCACGCCGCACGGGACCAGACGCCGAAGTTGACGATCCCCTCGCCGAGCATGGTCCACTACCGCGGCGGCACCTCTGCGATCGACCCGTCCGTGTATCCCGAGATCGACGCCTTCTGGGACGACCTGACCGCCGCGTACCAGGCTCAGATAGAAGGCGTCTACGAGCTTGGCTGTCGCTACCTCCAGCTCGACGACACGAGCCTCGCCTACATCAACGATCCTGCGCAGCGCAGCCACATCGAGGAGATCGGCGGCGATCCCGAGCACCTCCACGAGCAGTACATCGCCAACATCAACAAGGCCCTTGCGGGCAAGCCGGACGACCTCGTGGTCACGACCCACCTATGTCGCGGCAACAACCAGTCGATGTGGGTCGCGCAAGGCGGCTATGACTTCGTCGCCGAAGCGCTGTTCGGCGACCTGAACGTCAACGGATACTTTCTGGAGTTCGACGATCAGCGATCCGGCACATTCGAGCCGCTGCGCTACGTGCCCGAGGGCAAGCAGGTGGTGCTCGGTCTGGTCACCACCAAGCGTCCCGAGCTCGAGGACCCCGACCTGCTCAAGCGACGGGTGGAGGAGGCGTCACGGTATGTCGACCCCGACCAGCTCTGCCTGTCACCTCAGTGTGGCTTCTCCTCGACCGAGGAGGGCAACAAGCTCACGATCGACGACGAGCGCTACAAGCTCGAGCTGATCGTCCGCGTCGCCGACGAGCTCTGGGGCTCCTGAGGCTCGGCTGCGCCGGTCCGTGCCCAGCCGCTAACTCTCGCTTCCCCCGGCCGACGCGGCGTCGCGCTCGATCTCGGCCGTGTCCGCCTTGAGCTGCTTTTGCTGCAGCTTGGCCGCGCGCTTCATCGCCCGCTGCACCTTGGCGCCCATGTCAGACACGGCTACCACCACGAGGCCGGCCTGGCCCGCATCGAGATGCTCGCCGAGCTCCTTGAGATCGCCGCGGCTCATGCCCGCGGCCGCATGGCCGGCGACGGCACCAAGGACGGCTCCGCCCGCCGTTGTGCTCAATAGCAGTCCGCCACCAACCGCCGCAAACGGAAACAGCGCCACCACGAGCCCGGTGGCCAGCCCGACTCCACCACCGAGCACGCCGCCGACCCGGGTCGGCGTCTCGTGCTTCTTGCCCAGTTTGACCTTGCCATCAGCGTGTCAATCGCCATCTTTCTCTCCTTTTGATCTTCGATCGGGCGATCCTATCCGCGAGCTACCACACTCGCAATCTGGGATCATCGCTCGTCCTGTGACCCTCACCATTTCAGCCGCAGGCCACGCTGACCGCTACGCACAGCTGCCGTTCTCGATCGAGGAGTACCGGGATCGCGAGCGGCGAGTGCGGCAGGAGATGGATCGGCGCGGGATCGATGTGCTGTTTGTCATGAGTCCCGCCAACGTTGCATATCTGACCGGCTTCGAAGCGGTCTGGTATCCGCCCTACTCGCCCCGCGGAGTGGTGGTATGCCGCGCACATGAAGGGATCGTCTTTCATGACTATCGGCGCCACCAGAACCACGCGTTGAATGCCGCGCATTGGGACGAGGCGTTCTTCTATGACAACGCCAGCGCGTTTGAGACCGTGTTTGCCACGTTCGCGGATCGCGGCTGGACCAAAGGGACGGTCGGCATCGAGTGGCACACGGTCGCCCCGTACGGACCGGTGGTGCGCGCCGTTGCCGAGGGACTGGCACAGCGGGGCGCCGAGGTGGTCTCCGGCGAGTGGGTGGTTGACCGTGTGAGGCTGGTGAAGAGCCCAGCGGAGATCGAGTGTGTGCGCGCAGCGGCGGCAATTGTCGATGCGGCATTTGCGCAGGTGCCGGAGTTCGTGGCAGTGGGGATGACCGAGATCGAGGTCGAAGCCCGGCTGGCGCTGACGATGGCCGAGCTCGGAGGTGAACGCTCTGCGATCCAGTCGATGGTCTCTGCCGGACCGTCGGTGTGGTGGAAGACCCACTCCCTGCCAACCCGGCGCAAGCTCGAGTACGGAGACGTCATGTACATCGACGCCTGTGGTGTGGTCAATTCCTACCACGTGGACCTGTGTCGGACACTTGCCATCGGGAAGGACAACGAGAGGGCCAGGGAGATTCTCGAGTACACGTCGCGCAGCGTAGAGCTGGTGGCCGAGCAGGTTCAGGTCGGTGATCCGTTGGAGGTGGCACAGCGAATCGCCGATGAGTACGTCCTGGCGCGGTTCTCTCCCGACGACATCTGGTGGGTGGGTGGATACGCGCTCGGCATCTCGTTCCCGCCCTCGTGGACCGGCCACACCTACTTCTCCAGTGACGGCTTTGAGCAGTACACCTGGGAGCCGGGTTACCTGTCCAACTACGAGAACATCCTGTTCGACCGCCAGCAGCAGGTGACCGCCTCCTACATGGAGTCGCTGCTGATGACCGAACAGCGGCATCGAGATCCTTTCCGGGATCCCGCGCACGCTGACGGTGATCGAGCAGTGATCAGCGTGGCGGCATAAACGGTGCCACCAACCGTGTGAGGCGCGACGGCCTACCGGTCGCATCCTCGTGCTCGTCGGCGCGGCCGAGAATGCCCACGATCGCCCGTGAGGCCGCAAATCGCAGCGGCTCGGGTTCCCATGTCCTGCTCTGGTGCTGCACCCATGGGAGGGTGACCCGATCGGTGTCAAGGCCGAGCACGAGATCCGCGAGCGTGCGTCCAGCGATGTTCGAGGCCCCGACGCCATGACCTGAGTAGCCCCCGGCCCAGCCTACGCGGCTGCGCGCGTCGAAGCTGACGCTCATCGACCAGTCCCGAGGGACCGCGAGCGGACCGCCCCAGTGGTGCGTGATCGCCGCCTGGGCAGCAGCCGGAAAGCTTCGCCGCAGACTCTGCACCAGCCGCTGAGCGACTTCCGAGGACCGCTCGTTGCCTTCGCTGATCGGCTCGCGCAGACGGTACGGAGCCCCGCGGCCGCCGATCGCGATCCGCCCGTCGGCGGTGCGCTGGGCATAGAAGAACAGGTGGTGAAGGTCACCTACGAGCAGCCCATCTCGCCAACCGAGCTCGTCCCACACATCGGCCGGAAGGGGCTCGGTGGCGATCATCAACGAGTACAGCGGCAGGTAGCGCAACCGCTGGCCGGGAAGCTGGGTCGTGTAGGACTCGGTGGCCCGTAACACCGTGTCGGCCCGGACCGTCGCACCCTCGCACCTGATCCGTCCCGGGACCAGCTCGACTGCCGCTGTCCGCTCATAGATGGCGACTCCCAAGCGCTCGCATGCAGTCGCAAGACCGAGCGCCAGCCGGGCAGGATCGACCCGTGCCGCGTGGGGCGAAAAGCTCGATGCCAGGACCCCGGGGATGCGAACGAACTGCTCGAGCTCGCCGGTGTCGAGCGTCAGGTGGGTCGCCTCCGGGTCGTTGTGTTCGCGGGCGTATGTCAGCAGGCGAGCCCGTTGCGGCTCGCTCGTGGCGATCGTCACCGCGCCCGCCTTGCAGTAGCCACAGGCGATCTTCTCGTCGGCCACGACCCGTCCGACCTCGTCGACGGCGGCTTGCGTCTCACGCGACGCTCTGACCATCGTGTCGCTGCCGTCGCGCTCACCGTAGGCCCGTGCGCTACCGGAGATTCCCGACATCACCCAGCCGCCGTTACGGCCAGAAGGGCCGAAGCCCGCGATCTCGCGCTCGACAACGACGACCCGCAGCTTGGGGTTGAGCTGCTTGAGGTAGTACGCGGTCCACAGTCCGGTGAATCCGGCGCCGATGATGGCAACGTCACAGTCGGTGTCGGCGGCTAGCGTCGGCCGGGGCCGCAACGGCTCGGCAATGCCGTCCAGCCACAGGCTCCTGCCCCGGTATCGCGCTTGCAGGGCTGCCGCTGGGTCGTCGTTCGCCATCCCAGAGTCGGTCGTCAGCACGGGCGGGAAGTATGAGGGATGGTCGTGCTGCGAGCGTGTTTCTACGCGGACAGCAACACGACACCGGCGAGCACGGCGGCGACCCCGAGCTGCTGGGCCCCTTCGAGGCGTTCGCCGAGCATGCGGTAGGCGAGCAACACAGTCACCACCGGATACAGCGACCCGAGCACTGACACGATCACCAGCTGCCCGTGGCGGGTGGCAAACGCATACAGCGTGGTGGCGCAGAACGCCAGCAGCGCGGAGGCAACGATGGTTCTGGCGTGCCTCGGATCACGGGCCGCTCGCAGCGACGTGCGGCGGATCCTGACCGCCGCGGTCAGCGCCACCGCGGGAATCGCCCGCGAGATGAGGATCGCCCAGGGGACGCCGTGACGGCTGGCGGGCGCCATCAGCCACAGAAACAGGCCGGTGCCGAGCGCGGCCAGCAGTGCCAGGCCGAGGCCCGATTCGGCGCCGCCGACCGGCAGAAACATGCTGTGCGCGCGTCCTCGACCGCCTCGACCAGCAACGGATTGCGGCTGGCAACCGCGATCTGCCGATGAAACTCGGCATCGGCGGCGATGAACCGTGACCGAACACGTTCTCCAGCTCTGCCAGGCGGCGACGGAGGGCGCTTCGGATCTCGGCCGAAGTGGCCGTCGGCCCGATCACCACCGGTCCGCCGGTCCGGCCCCGGCGAGTCTCGATCAGGCCTTCGCCCTGCAGGACGCGCATCGCCTCACGCACGGTTGTCCGCGAAACGCCGAGCTGGCCGGCCAGTTCCCGCTCGGGAGTACCACAGCATCCATATGGCCTAATGGTCTTTTGAGCTTGTGCTTAGCCCATAAACCCGTCTCGGGGGGCGGGCTAACCGGTGACCTTGAGCGCGGCAGACCCGAAGTTGGCACCGCCGCAGCGGCCTGCGATGTGGTAGCGGCCCGCTTTGACGCTGCGCTTGATTGTCACCTTCTTGGCGAACTTGCCCCGCTGGCTGCTCGCCGTGAGGATCGCCGGCAGACCCGCAAACCGGTGTCTCGCTGTGCCTTTGAACGCGCGCGAAATGAGCGTCGCCCGTCCCGGCTTCTGACACCAGTTACCGACCGCGCCCGACACCGTGATCGCGTGGCCGGCCTTGACGGTGCGCGGCGACACCTTGACGAAATGCTTGCCGCAGCCGGCCAGCGGGTCGCAGTAGCCAGGGCCGTTCGCGCCGGCAGCAACGGCGAAGACACCGATCGCGACGAGCGCCGCCGCCGACGCGAAAAAGAGCCGGATGAGCCGGACATCCACCATGCTAGGCCCGCCGGCGCCGCGTCTCGACTCCCCGGATATCGCGCAGCACGGTTTGAAACCCCTCCCGATAGCCGCGCAGGTAGTCGTTCTCGTCGTCTGCGTCGAGGAAGCGACGTCGCCTGAGCGAGTAAAGGCAGTAGCGGCGCAGGTCATCGACGGTGTGCTCGATTCGAGCAGCATGCTGCTGCGCGCGCCACAGGGCGGCCCGGCGCCCGCTCGCGCGGGCGTCGCCACGCTCGGAGTCGAGCTGCGCCAGCCGCTCGCGGATCGCCGGGATGAGCTCCATTGCCAGCATCTGCCTTGACACGGAGCCGCTGATCGGGCCGGCGGCGCCGCGTCTTCAATCATAGGTCGCCAAGCGCGAGGTGCTAGCTCGCCACCGTACGCGCGCGACGTCCCTGCTCGAGTCCCCAGCTGACGATCCGCTGTGGATGAATCCTGATCAGCGGCGTCGGCAGCGCGATCGCCTCGGCCCGCCCGCGGACCTCGATCGCCCGCGGATGCCATGGATCCGTGCTCTTCAGATCGTCGATCACGATCGCGGCGCGCCCCGTGCGGGAGACGTCACGGAACTTCTTTGATCGCTCCAGCTCGTGGCCGCCGATGTCGATCGTGTCGCGCGCGGCGTTGTAGATCCATCCGACCGGAACTACATGCGGCATGCCGTCGGCGCCGACCGTGGCGAGCCGGCCCAGGCGCCGCCCACCTGTCAGGTACCCAAGCTCGGACTCGGTGAACACGCTCATCTTTTCTCAGGGCATCCCGTTCTTGCAGCTAATCATGTGCCTGTACCCGGCTGTATCCAATCGGGCACGTTGAAGTCCTGCAAGCGTGAGCGATTGGGGTCCAGCACCCATAGTCCGCCCCGTCCGTGAGCGCCATCGTCTGCGGAGATCGAAAACCCACCGAGCTCGTCCGGCTCGGGCAGGAAGGCAGGTACTCCGTGGCTAGAAGGCCCCCGAATCAGAAGACGCCGATGATCACCACCCGTCTGTGCGAGGTGCTGGAGATCGACGCGCCGGTGATCCAGGCAGCCATCTGGCCGGCAGCGTCGCCGGCGCTGGTTGCGGCCGTCGGCGAGGCCGGCGCCATCGGCAGCATCGCGACGGTGTTCGGTTCAGCCGAAGACGTAACCGCAGACATCGAGGCGGTCAGAAAGCTCACTCGCCGCCCCTTCATCGTCAATCACGTGGTGTCTGCGCTCGACGAGAGCGCCTTCGCGGCAACGCTCGAGGCGGAACCGGCCGCGATCTCGTTCGCCCTCGGCGACCCCGGCGGACTGGTGAAACGCGCGCATGAAGCGGGCGCCAAAGTGATCCAGCAGGTGCACACGGTCGACCAGGCGCGGGCAGCGGCCGCACTGGAGGTCGACGTGATCATCGCGCAAGGAAGCGAGGCGGGAGGACAGGGGCTGGTTGCGGGTACGGAAGCGATGGCTCTCGTTCCGCAGGTGGCAGATGCCGTGGATCCGATTCCGGTGGTGGTGGCCGGCGGGGTCGCCGACGGCCGCGGGTTGGCCGCCGCTCTGACTCTGGGAGCGCAGGGCGCAAACATCGGGACGCGTTTCCTCGCCTCTGAGGAGGCGTCCGCCGATCCCGCCTGGAAGGCGCAGATCGTCGCATCCGCTTCCGAGGACGCGGTCCGTTTCGAGACCTGGCGTGAGTTCTTTCCGCCGGTCCGGGAGCCCGCATACGAGCTTGCTCCATTTGCGGGTGAGACGGCGGGGCTCGTCGCCGACGTCTTGCCTGCGGGCGAAATTGTCGCGAGGTTGATCGCAGAGGCCGAGCAAGCGCTGCAGCGAACCGCTGCCCTGCGAGACCGAGCTTTTGGCGTACAGGCCACGGGGAGGGTTCGATGGCGCCGCCCGTGCCGGTGCGGCTCTAGCCAGAAGCGATGACTGCCTGCGCGGCCGTAAGCGGTCCTGAATACGAGGCTCCAGGATGAGCGATCAGATCGGTCTTGCCCTGCTTGTGACACTGGCCTCGGCCCTGGCCCTCAACTGGGGGTATCTGCGCGAGCACGAGGCCGCCGGCACGCTGCCGCCGCTGTCGGTCCGCCGCCCGCTGCACACGGCGAGGCTGCTGCTGGCCAGCCGGCGCTGGCTGCTCGGCTTCGCCGCCGAGATCACCGGCTGGGGGCTGTTCGTGCTCGCGCTCGCGCTCGCTCCGCTGGCGCTCGTGCAGGCCGTCTCGGCCGGCGGGATCGGCATCCTGGCCGCACTGGTGTGCCACTTCAAGCTCACGAGGCTGAGCCGGCGCGAGCGTCTGGGCGTCGGCCTGGCAATCGCCGGGCTCGCGCTGCTCGGGATCTCGCTGGCCGGGGGCGCCGACACGGGCAGCCAGGCCTCATGGGCGGCGCTGGGCTTGTGGCTGGCCGGCTCGCTCGCCGCGGCGGCGACGGTCATCGTGGCCGGCCCGTCGCTGCTCGGCGCGGGTGCCGCGTTCGGCGCGGCCACCGGGATCACCTTCGCCGCCGGCGATATCGCCACCAAGGCAACGGTCGACGGCGACCTCGTGCTCGCGCCGGTGATGATCGCCTGCTATGCGACCGGCACGCTGCTGTTGCAGATGGGCTTTCAGCGCGGCGGCGCGCTGGTCACCGCCGGGCTGGCCACGCTGCTGACCAATGCAATCCCGATCGCCGCGGGCATGGCGATCTTCCACGAATCGCTGCCCGACGGCGCGCTCGGCGCATTGCGCCTGGTGGCCTTCGCCACGGTGGTGGCCAGCGCGGGCTTTCTCGCCCGACGCAGCTCCGACGGCCAGCGCCGGCACGACCACCACACTCCCCCCGCTGATCTTCACCAGCGGCCGCCGGCGCTCCCGGTGAGACGAGGGGATCAGCGGATGGGTCAGGACAGGGTTTGCGCTGAGGCTCCAGCGCCCGCGGGGACGGACGGTGGCGTGCGCAACGCGGGCGCCGATGTGACGGCAAGCGCCAGCGCCAGTGCCCAGCCCGCGATCAGCAGTACGGTGGCGGTCGGTCCGGCGTGCTCGAAGGCAAGGCCGACGGCGAGCGGACCGAGCCAGCCCAGAGACATCGCCAGGGTCGTGGAGGCGGCCGCGACCCTGCCCTGCAGGTGATCGGCCGTGGTCGCGACTCGGGCGCCGGTGACCACCGCGTTACCCGCCGGGGTCAGTAGCTCGGCGGCGGCCACGATCAGCCCGATCAGAACCGCGTTGTGGGCCACCGCCAGCACCGGGACGACGGCGACGATCAGCCAGTCGTTGGCGACCAGCAGCGATCGGGCGCTCGCCCGCCGCCACAGCGGTCCGGCGAGGACGGCTCCCAGCAGCCCTCCGGCGCCGATGATCGCGAACATCATCCCCACCTCGGCCGAGGGCGCTCCGCTGTGTTTCGCCAGCAGGATCGCGAGCAGGTAGAGGCCCGTGTAGAGCGGGTTGCCCGCGGCGAACAACAGCAGCGTTGTCCGAAAGAACGGGCGGCGCCAAAGCCACCCAAAGCCCACAAACGACTCCCGCCATCCCCCCCGTCGCATCGTCCGCGGCTCTTGAAAAGAGGTGCGAATCAGTGACAGCCCGGCGATCGAGGCGATGAACGAAATCGTGTCCACGATGAACGGCAACGCCCGTCCCAGCGCGAACAAGAGCCCGCCCAGCGGTGGGCCGGCGATCAGCGCGCCAAAGCTGCGAGCCTGATTTTGGGCCACCGCGTCCGGGAGGTGCTCGACGGCGACCACCTGTCTGAGCGCGCCGCGCTCGGCGATATACGAGGTGACGAACAGGGCGCCGTCAATAAACGCCACGACCACGACCTGCAGATATGACAGGCCGCCCAGCCACAACATCACTGCCACACTCCCAAGCGCCCCCGCCCGGACCGCGTCGCTGGCGATCATCAGACGCTTGCGATCCACCCTGTCGGCCAGCATGCCGGCGGGCACGGCGCACACCGCCAACGGCAGCCACTTCGCCAGACCCACCACCCCCGCCTTCGACGGCGAACCCGTCAAAGTGAGTATCAGCAGCGGGAACGCGACCGTCGACACCTGCGAGCCCAGCTCGGAGACCGCCTCTCCGCCCCACAAGAGCATGTAGTCACGATTTCCGGCAAGCGACCAGCGCCTCACACAACGCACCATAGGGGTCAGACAGTGCATACCACCGGTGACCGCGATCGCCGATCATTGCCGCGAACGCCTCCGCCCGTTCAAGATCCCGACTGTGATCCACCTGCTCCAGCGCATTCGTCGTACCGCAGCCGGGACGATGCGCCGCGAGCGGGTCGCGGCGATCGTGGCGGGCAGCCCGTGAGCTCGGACGAGCGACTCGTCACGATGTCCGCCCGCGAGCTGGTGTGCGCCTATCGCGAGCGAGCTCTGTCGCCGGTCGAGGTGGTCGACGCATGCCTCGCCCGGATCGATGACCTCGACGATCAGCTTGGCGCATTTACGACCGTGTGCCGCGAGCGCGCGCGAGACGAGGCGGCCGCCTGCGAGCGCGCCTACCGTCGGGGCGATGATCGCGGCGCCCTGACCGGGGTTCCTCTCGGGGTCAAGGATCTGTTTGACTCGGCGGGCGTCAGGACGACGTATGGGTCGCCGATGTTCTCCGATCATGTCCCCGAGGCCGACGCGACGGCGGTCGCACGGGCACGCCACGCCGGGGGCGTGATGCTCGGCAAGACCCAGACCCACGAGTTCGCCTGGGGCATCAGTTCCATAAACGAGCTGATGGGCTCGACCCACAATCCGTGGCACCTAATGCGCATCTCGGGAGGCTCGAGTGGCGGCTCGGCGGTCGCGCTGGCCGCGCGATTCGTGCCGCTGGCGCTCGGCAGCGACACTGGAGGCTCGACGCGCGTCCCCTCCGCCTTCTGCGGCACCGTCGGCTTCAAGCCCAGCCTTGGGCGGATCAGCACCACCGGCGTCTGGCCGCTGGCGCCGTCGCTTGACCACGTCGGCGCGATGGCGCGCGATCCGGCAGACGCCGCCCTGCTGTTGGAAGCGATCCAGGATCCGCTGCACCGTGGCGCGGATGCGGGCGCCAGCCACCGATCGCCGGATGCCGGCGCCAGCCACCGATCGCCGGGTGCCGGCGCCAGACACAGAACCGCGGACATGGGCCCCAGCCTCGGATCGGTGGACGCCTTCGCCGGTCTCACCGCCGGAATCTGCCCAGACCTTCATCTCGTGCCCCTTGCACCGGCAATCCAGCAGGCCTTCGAGACAGCCGTCACGACGGTCGCGGGGATCGCCGGTGAGATCGTCGAAGTTGCCTTTCCCGACGCCGCGTCGATTCATCCGACGTTCGTCACGATCCAGAGCGCCGAGGCGCTGCACAGCCACACCCGTGCCGGACTGTTCCCGCAACGTCGTCGCGAGTATGGCGCCGATGTGCGCGGGCGCCTCGAAGCCGCGCAGCCGGTGACGCTCCCCGACTACCTCGACGCGATTGCGGCTCGCGAGCGCCTGCGCGCCACTGCCGAAGCGCTGTTCGAGGGCGTCGACGTACTACTCACTCCGGTCTCGGCATGCTCTCCGATCCCGATCGGCGACGAGCGGACCATGCACTTCGGCACCGAACACGAGCTCCGGGAGCTGGTGATGCCCTACACCGTGCCCCAGGACCTGCTTGGCCTCCCCGCGTGCACGGTCCGTGCTGGGTTCGACGAGCTGGGGCTCCCGATTGGAGTTCAGTTCACGGCGCGGCAGGGAAACGATCGCGCCGCGCTCGCCGCCGCCAACGCGCTGTTTGCCGCCACGCCGTCGCTGCAGGAGCGCTGGCCCGGCGATCAAGGCAACATCGGGGCAGCCGATGGCGCCGAGCGCGCGGTCAGACCATGAGTGCTCCTCCGGCGCGGGTGTAGGCTTCGTCTCAGCCCCAGCCGGAGCAGAGTCAATTGCACAGCCCGTGGGTTGGTGTCGATCTCGCGGCGGACCAGGTCGCCTGGGCCCGCCTCGTGCGCAGCGCGCGCGCCGTGACGCTGTCGGGGCGGGGGACCCCGGCCGTGCTGCGGGGCCTCATCGTTCGCTCCTGGGCGCGGTGCGTCGAGGCCGGGGTGGACCCGGAGCGGCCCGCGCCCCGCGTGCTCGACGATGACGAGACACAGCAGCGGTTGGAGGCCCATCCGCTGGCCGATGTCGTGCCGCTGCTGTGCGAACTCCTGTGCGAGGTCGCTCAAGACGCCCGTCACCTGGCGGTGCTGGCCGACGCTCACGGCCTGCTGCTGTGGTCCCAAGGACACCCCAGCATGGTGCAGGCCGCTGCCAAGCCGCACTTCGTGCCGGGGTGCCTGTGCAGCGAACGGGGCATCGGAACCAACGCGATCGGCACCACGCTCGCCCTTGAACACCCGGTCCAGATCTTCTCCGCCGAGCACTTCAACCACTTGCTCGACGGCTGGACCAGTTCGGCCGCGCCGATTCACGACCCCGAGACACGGGAGCTGCTCGGAGCGATTGGTCTGGCGGGCTCCTTCCGCCGGGCGCATCCGCATACGCTGGCCTTGGTGACGGCCGTGGCGCGGCTGGCCGAGGGAGAGCTCGCCGGCAAGCAGGCCGACCGTGACCGCGTGCTTCAAGCGCGGTATCTCGATCTCGTGGCGCGGTCGCGTCCCGGACGCAGTGCGCTTGTCAAACGAGGCGGCCGGGTGCTCGCGGCCACACCGCCCGGGTGGCTCGGGGAGCGGCTCGAGCTCCCACCGATGGCCGACGAGGTGAGTCTCGACGGCGGTCCGCGGCTGGCCATCGAGCCGCTGGGGCCCGAAGGCAGCATCGTCTGGGACGCCGGCGCCCAGCGCAATCCGCCACGCCCACGCCTTGACGTGTGGGCACTCGGACGCGAGCGCGCCGAGGTCGAGCTCCTGTGTCGCCGCATTCTGCTCGGCAGGCGCCACAGCGAGCTGGTGGTGCTTCTCGCACTGCATCCCCGCGGGATGAGCGGCGATGAGCTCGCTCGCGCGCTGTACGGCCTGCGCGGCAGGGAGGTCACCGTGCGCGCCGAGATGGCCCGGCTGCGTCGCCGCCTCGGACCGACTGGTCGCTTCCCAGCCCTACCGACTGGTCGCTGACGTTCGCGCCGACTTTCTCGAGGTCCAGTGGCTGGCTCGCCACGGCGCGCTGGCGGCGGCGAGGGACAGCTACCCGGGGCCGCTGCTGCCCTCCTCGGACGTACCCGAGATCGCGGCAGCGCGAGCGCGGCTCGAGCGCCTCTGCCCAACGCGGTCGTGGCGCCACAGCCCGATGGCCCGAGCTGCAACCCCCTTGCAACCCTCGCTGCCCGCCTGAACGAGACTCGGGTGCGAGTGGCATGCTCGTCGTGGATGCCGGCGAGAAGGAGGAATGCGTCCGTGGCCATAGATTTCACTCTCAGCAACGAGCAGCGCGAGCTGCAGTCCAACACGCGCGAGTTCGCCGAAAACGTGCTCGCGCCAGTCGTGCGCGAGGCCGATGCCGAGCCCGACCCGCTGCGCGGCTTTCAACGCACCAAGCAGGCCTACATCACCGCCTATGAGGCGGGCATCCCGTTCTGCATGCTGCCGCGCGAGTACGGTGGCGGCGGCCTGACGAATGTCGAGCTGATACTCGCCGCCGAGGAGATCTGCGCGGTCGATCCCGGTTTTGCCTGCACGATATTGGTCAACGGCCTGGGTCTGCTGCCTGTCTGGTACTGGGGCTCCGAGGAGCAGAAGGACCGTTACCTGCGCGCGGCGACGTCTGACCCAAGCGGCGAGTACATCGTCGGGTACGCGGTGTCCGAGCCGGCCGGCGCACCCGGCGGGACGGCCAACTTCGACACGCCGCTGCCTCACCCGGTGGGGATCGGCGTGACCGCGATCCGCGACGGCGATGAGTACGTGCTCAACGGGCGCAAGTACTGGCCCTGCAACGTCGGGGGCTGGGACGGCAACGGCGCCAACACGAGCATCGTCGTTGTGCGCACCGACCCGGACAAGGGCGGCACCGAAGGGCTCTCGGCGATCATGGTCGACCGCGGAACCTCGGGCGTGACTTACAAGCTCATCGACAAGATGGCGCACCGGCTGACGCCCAACGCCGAGATCATCTTCGACAACGCGCGCGTTCCCGCGGCCAACCTGGTCGAGGGCACCGAGGGCAACGGCGACCTGTTGATCAACCGCAACTTCGCCTGGTCGGGCCCTGTCGCCGGCATCGCTGCAGTCGGTGTGGCGCGTGCCGCCTACGAGGCGGCGCTTGACTGGGCCAACACGTACACCAGCGGAGGCCCGCGCCCGATCATCCACTACCAGTACCCGGGCTATGTGCTCGGCGACGTCGCTGCCAAGATCGAGATGGCCCGTTACTTCTGCTGGAAGACCGCCCATTACCTCGACCAGCACGACTACCACGGCGAGCTGATCGGGGCGATGTGCAAGATCCAGTGCACTGAGATGCTCTTCGACTGCGTGTACAAGTGCATGCAGGTCGTCGGCGTCAACAGCCTGGACCGCCAGCACATGTTCGAGAAGTACCTGCGCGAAGCCGCGCTGTTCCCGATCTACGACGCAGGTAACTTCGGCATGCAGCGCCGCCGCGTGCACGGGGTCATGTCCGACCCGACGTTCAACCCGCGCGCGCTGATGGACGACGAGCCAATCGAATTCACCAAGGCGATGGAGGCGGTCGACACCATTCCAGGACCCGAGCGCGAGACCCCGCAGGTGGCGCCGGTCGGGTAAGACGACGAGCGATACGGCCGGGCGAGCGCCATTTCGAGCTGGGTTTGGCCTCGTCCGGCCTGGCGCTTCTGCGAGCGCTTCAGGCCGCGCGCCGCGCGAACGCGACTGGCCACACCCTCGCCGGCGGCCACGAGCGCCTGGATGAGGGCGTTGTCGTCGAAGCGCTCGCGCGCCTCCTACCCATCAGCGTTCCTCACAACCGCCAGCAGAAGTTCGAGTTGCGCTTATCGGTCATGGCGGCCAATCTAGAGCCATGCCGCACGATTCTGTCCCAGCACGTTTCGTCGTCACCCGGGCGCCCGGCCCGGCGTGGGATCCGACCAGGCCGACGCGCGAGCAGGCCGGCTGGGACCCACACGCGGCCTTCATGGACACGCTGGCCGACGAGCGCTTCGTGGCCTTCGGCGGCCCCGTCGGCAACGAGAACAAGGTCGTCCTGATCGTCGACGCGCCCAGCGAGGTGGCCATCCGCGAGCGCCTGGCCCTCGACCCGTGGACCACCTCAGACCTGCTGTGCACCGTGGCCATCGAACCATGGACGGTGTGGCTGGGGGGCGATGACCGCGTTGACACCTCGCAGGGACGACCGCTTTACCTGGTCGGCTACGGGCCCGGGCCGCGCTGGGACGATGCCAGGTCTCGCCGCGAGCAGGCAGGCTGGGACGCGCATGCCGCATTCATGGACGCGCTCAACGAGCAACGCATCGTCGTTCTCGGCGGACCGCTCGACGAGCGCCGCGCGCTGGTCGTCATGCAGCCCGAGGACGAGTCGGGGGTTTGTCGCCTGCTCGCGGCTGACCCCTGGTACAACAATGTGCTCACGATTTCATGCCTCGAGCGCTGGGAGCTGTGGCTGTTCCCGACGCCCGCCGCGGGCAGCAGTGCAGCCTGAGTGAGGCGCCCTAGCCTTGCCGCATCTGGCCCAAGACGGCACCGAGGACGAGGAGCAGGCCGGCCACAAGCCACGGAAGGGGGTTGAGATGCTGATCGCATCCGGACGCGGTTGCCGTGTGCCAACGAGTGGTCCCCGGCCCGTCACGCTTCACGTACGCCACGAACAGCGACAGGAACCGGGCTCCAACAGGTAGGCCGAACACGGATCCCTATCGACGAACGCGCGGTCTACGCCTGCTAACGGCTTGCGAGTTGACGGGCACGCGCATTCGGTCATCGTCGGTTCCGCGCGTGGCGTACGCTTCGTGGTGTTCCGCACCGGCAGCGGCTCCTTTAAGCGAATCTAGTTCAGGAGCCATTCCATGCCCGTTGCCATTCGCCCATTTGAGTGCCGCGACCGCGATCAGCTCACGGCGCTGATCAACCTGCACGTCGCGGCCGTCATCCCGGGCGTCGTGCTGTCAGTCAACACGGTGCTCGGCCAGCTCGAGCGCGAGCCACAGGAGAACATCGTCGATCCGTGGGTCGCCGAGCGACGATGCCTGGTCGCCGAACGCAGCGACGGGATCGTCGCCGCCGCACTGCTGCACCGCTTCCGCAGCGACGCGGACGTGAGCGAGAGCTACCGCGGCATCGGTGACATCCGTTGGCTGGTCTGTGATATCGACGCCGTCGACGCGGGCGCGCGGCTGCTCGATACGGCGCTTGCGCAGATGAGCGCGTGGCAGGTGACGATGGTCGGTGCCGACTGCTCGCTGCCCGCGCCCGGCTGCTACGGGGTGCCGGACACGCTGCCCCACATCCGCGGGCTGCTTTCAGATGCCGGCTTCGGCGAGCCAACGCGGACCGAGCTCGTGCTCGCGGCCCGCTGCGACGCACTCACCGGTCACCGGCTCGACGGCGCCACAATCAAAAGGACGCTGGGGCTGCTCGGCGCACGCTTCACGCTCAGCCAAGACGGTGGCGAGTTGGGATTCATCGAGGTCTGCGACCAGTCGGCGGACATGGGGCGCAGCTCGGTTGCCGTGCGTTGGGCTGACATCGGCAACCTGATCCTGCACGACGGCACCGACCCCGTGGGTGCCGTGCCGGCGCTGCTGTCGGCCGGGGCCGAGTGGCTGCTCCTGGGCGGGGTCACCCGCCTGCTCGACTACTGGGCGCAGGACGTCGACCCGCCGGGCCGGCTCGCCCAGCTCGAAAATGCCGGGTTTCAGAGGCTCGTTCGCAACGAGCGTGGGTTCACCCGGGCGGTCCAGGTCGGGCCGTCGAGGGGGACGGTCACAGAGCGATAGGAGCACGTCTTTAGCCATAGATATGAGCATTTACTGGCGGAGGTGTTGCGATGACGCCCGACGAGCGCAAGCAGGCCGCGATGGCCTTCTACTCCCTGATGTTCAACGAGTGCCGGCCGCGCGAGGCAATCGAGCGATACGTCGGCGACGAGTACACCCAGCACAACCCGGATGTCTCCGACGGCAAGGAAGCCTTCATCGAGTACTTCGAGCGGATGGCGCTCGAGTACCCAGACAAGCGCGTCGCATTCAAGCGGGCAATCACCGAAGGCGACCTCGTCGTCCTGCACTGCCACCAGACCTGGCCGGGCGACCATGACTACGCGGGGATCGACATCTTCCGCTTCGACGCCAACGACAAGATCGTCGAGCACTGGGACGTGCTCCAGGTGATCCCCGCCGCGAGCAAGAACGACAACGGCATGTTCTGAAGAGGGGCACAAACATGATCGTGTCAATGCGTTCAGCCACCAGCCGGGTTCGAGCAAGCCGCACAGTCCCGTTAGATCCGCAATGGCGTCGGGTGCTGGGTCCTCTCGCTGCACCCAGATCGCTTCGATGCCCGTGATGACACCAGGCTGTCCGCGGGCGTTTCTGTGACCGGTAGGCGCGGCTGACGTCGAGCCGGTTCACCTAAGGAGCGAGATGCGGTGCACCCTTCCGGACTCTGTGGCCGTCCACATCGCGCCGCCGGTGATCGTCAGCAGCATGCCCGGGGCGTGGAATGAGCGCAGCTGGTGGATCGTGTGGCCGCCAGTGACGCGAAGCACGCGCCTGGTCTTGACGTTGTCGAGGAACAGAGCGCCATCTCCGTACGCGATGTCGTACGGGCCGCCGGGGATCGGCAGCTGGCGTTCGATCTTTTCGGTGTGCTCATTGAAGACGGTGAGCACCGACCTCTCGGTCAGCACCGCTCCGGCCGGTGGCGTTGGTGAGGGTTTGGTGATCACGCCGTCGGCCCAGATCCTGCCGCCGCCGATCGCCAGCTCATCGACCGTGAGCAGCTTGTGGTGGTCGGTGATTCGCTTGAGCTTGAGCTTGAGCTTGAGTCCATCGGCGCCGGGGGCGATCATGCCCAGGCCCCGGACCGACTCGGCAACCCACGTCTTGTCGTCTTGTGAGATGACCTGCGCGGTCACGTCAAAGGGGGCGCGCACCATCGCCTGCAACCGCCCCGAGGCGCCGTTGATCTCGGCCAGCCATCCACGCGCCGTGGAGACCCACACCGATCCATCGCCGATGCTGATGCTGAACGGTAGAAAGGCGCGAGGGTGGTCGTGCCTGAAGAAGATTTGCGCCGACTTGGGCAGAGCGAGCGAGACCGTCCTGGTTGTTTCGCCGGTCTCCGATTGGACCCGGGTGATGGTTCCCGATCGGTGCGCGATCCAGATCACTCCGGCACCGATCGCGAACGCCTGCGGGTCTGAGACCGCAATCCGCTCTGTCACCTTGCCCGAGCGACGGCTGATCCTGACCAGCTGACCAATCCTGGGTGGATTGGGATTCGAACCGCCGCACCTGCAGGTCAGGACCCACACGGCGCCGCCGAGGCTCGCTCCCTGCAGCGGCGCGCCACCCAGCCCTCTGTTCGAGGCGCCGGTTGCGACCGGTCGATCCGATCGCCGACTCGCCAGCGTCGATCCCGGAACCGTAGGCAGCCTGTGTCGCTGCGTGCGGTCGCCGCTGCCGCAGGAGACCAGCGCCACGGCAAGCCCCGCCAGGCCGATCGCCCCGAGGGGACGCGTCAGTGATCCGATGAGCACGATTCTTCTACGGACCTGACCCAGGCCAAGGTTCCTCTCATCGCTGCTGGCGTGCGTCTTGTGTGTTGACCGCCCGTCTCACTGGTATCGAACCAAGGTCGCGTGGTGGAGCGACGTGTCCGGAGCGCTGCACATCAGCCTTCCTCGGCGGCGAGCTCGGCCAGCAGCTCGTCGGTGAACTCGAACACGAACGACATCGCGAGCAGCTCTTCCTCGGTCACGCTGATCCCGTCGCAGGCGAGAAGTTCGATCAGCGGCTCCCAGCTCAGGCGAGGCGGACGATGCTGCTCGGGGTCGCGACCGAGCAGCTGGTTGATCGCGTCCTCGACGTCGTGGCGGTGGACTCGATAGCTCTCAAGCACCCGCTCTCGCGCCCTCGGGATCCTCGGCAACAGCCAGGCGACCGGGACCGTCGGCAACAACCTGGCACCGGCATCCCCGTTGCCGATCGTCTCGCTCAGACTGCAGTTCGACGATGGCCCCAGCCCGGACAACGATCGCGTCTGGGTCCAAGCGTGACTCCATCACGCCCGTCGGACGCTCGCCGCGCCGGCGGGCTGCGCGCACCGCTCGAGGACCTGTGGCGTCATGGCTCCGGTGGTTGGTCGCCGCGGCCGGCACCGAGCAGGATGCGCGTGAGCCGGTTGCGCTCGGCGAGCAGCTGATCTAGCGCTGTGCGCAGCTCGGCGTCGCCGACCGCCAGGGTGCCGTCGCTGCCTCCGTCGCCGCGCTCGGCGCTGACGAGGGCAGCGCGGCGCAGCAGCTCCTTGAAGAACGACGCGGTCACGCCCTCGGTCTCGGCCACGATCGGCTCGCTGTCGACGAGCTCGAGGTCGAGGTTGCCCCGGTAGAGCGCCAACAGGCGCCGGCGGCCATCGGCGTCGGGGAGCGGAAGCTCGACCGCCTGGTCGATTCGACCCGGTCGCTGGGCCAGCGCCGGTTCGAGTAGATCCGCGCGGTTGGTGGTCAGCAGGAAGGTCACGTCGACGTCCTCGCCCAGGCCGTCCATCTCGTTGAGCAGTTGAAACAGGAGGGGATGCTGGCCGGGGTGCATGCCGCGACGCTCGGCGATCAGGTCGACGTCCTCGACGATCACCAGCGCGGGCTGCAGCGCCCGGGCAATCGACACCGCCGGCGCGATGAACTGCAGCGCGTCGCCCGACAGCATGATCACGGTCGTGTCAGTCAGGCGGCTGATGAGATAGCGCAGCGTGTGGGTCTTGCCGGTGCCCGGCGGACCGTGCAGCAGGACGCCGCGTTTGAGATGCTGGCCGCTGGCCGCCAGCCGGCCGCGGTGGCGCGCCACGCCGATCACCTGGGACTCGACCTCCTCCAGCACGCCGGCGGGCAACACCAGGCTTTCGCGCGTCAGCGCCGGTCGCTCGTGAAAGGTCAAGGGCGCATCGCGCGGGCCGAACATCTCCGAGCCGAAGGACAGGATCTGGCCCCGGAAGACGCTGTGCTCGATAGCCAGTGCCCGCAGCTCCTCCAGCACGCCGGCGGACCGGTCCGAATCGGCGCACAACACCTCGACCGTCGCGTGCTCCTGGCCGTGGTGCGGGTCGCCCTCTCGCAACAGCAGCGCCAGTCGCGTCTCGCCCTCGCTGACCAGGTACAGGCCGCAGCGAACGCACGCACGCGTAGCCCCGCCTGGCCCGGATGCCAGTCTCGCCATGGCCACCGCGCCGATCCCCGGCCCGTGCATTGACGTGGAGGGTCGGGCGAGGTCGGCCAGCGTGAACATCGCGTGCTGAAAGTCAGTCAGCCCCACGAGCGTCGTGGCGCGCTCCGGCACCTGGGTCCACTGGTCAAGCGCGCGCTGGAGGTTGACGTGGTCGTAGCGCGCCCAGCCCTCGCGCACCACCGGCAGCGACGCCGCCTCCGGTCCGAGGTGCGCAGCGAGCACGCGGGCGGGAGTCGGGACCTCGTCCGCCCGCGCGCTAGCGACCGCCATCCGCACCAGCCGTCGCCCGAGCCGCAGCACGTCCGCCGGCTCGGGTCGGAGCGATTCACCCGGGATTGAAGCCCTCGACCATGCGGTCGGACTCGAAGGACGGGAGCGGCTGAACCTCACGACGGGACTCACCACCCCATACTCTCAGCCCGCGGGACGAACTGCGCCCGGACCGTGCACCTAGCGGCGGAATCTCGTAAGTGATCGGGACGCTTCTGATCACTGTTGGCGCAGGGTGCCGGGCCTTTCCGATCATGTGCAGATGCCAGTCGACGACCTTGCGAGGCGCGGACTGGAGCGATCTCGATTCGGCCTGGACCAATGCGCGTGGACGGCCCGGCTAGGTCTCGGCGTCGTGGCGATGCTTGCCACCCGAGTTCGGCCTCAACCGGTCAAGCCGTGGTTAGACCTGTCCGCCGGCTCTGACCAGCTCTCGAGCTTGGTTTTGCGCCGGGCAAACCCGGGGTTGACGCTCGAACTCGACGCCCCTTTTGATAGATCCAGCACGGACGTCTTGACGTTATGTGATTTGCTGACTAAAGTCAGAGAATGTTGGATACGATGGTCGATCAGGTCCGTCGCTTCAACCGCGTGGTGACCGAGCGGGTCGGAGCGCTCGACGATCGCTTCCTTGGACGCCAGCGGCCGCTCGGCGAGGCCCGGCTGCTGTGGGAGATCGGGCTCGACGGCTGCGAGGTGCGTCTGTTGCGCTCCCGGTTGGGTCTCGACTCGGGCTACCTGAGCCGGCTGTTGCGCTCACTCGAGGGTGCCGGGCTGGTTAAGGTGGCGCCGAGTCGCGGCGACCGGCGGGTTCGAGTCGCGCGCCTGACCCCCGCCGGCCGCCACGAGCGCGCGACACTCGATGAGCGGTCCAACAAGCTCGCGCAGTCTCTCCTCACGCCGCTGAGTCCACGGCAGCAAGAACGTCTGGTCGCGGCGATGCGCGAGGTCGAGCGCCTGCTTATCGCAGCGACCGTGGAAATCAGGCCCGTCGACCCCGAGCACCCTGACGCGCAGTACTGCCTGATGGAGTACGTGACCGAGCTCAACCGCCGTTCGACCCGTGGCTTTGATCCCTCGGTCGGCGCTACCGCCCTGCCGCACGAGGTCCGGCCGCCCGCAGGCCAGTTCTTCGTGGCGTACCTGCGCGGCGAGGCAATCGGCTGCGGTGCCGTCAAGCATCATGCTGATACGCCAGCTGAGATCAAGCGCATGTGGATCGCACCCCAAGCGCGCGGTCTCGGGCTCGGCCGCCGCCTGCTGGAGAAGCTCGAGGCGTCCGCGGTGGCCGGCGGGGCGCGGGTCGCGCACATCGAGACGGGCGCAGTCCTCACCGAGGCGCTCGCGCTGTACCGCTCAGCCGGCTGGGTCGAAGTGCCCCCGTTCAACGACGAGCCTTTCGCAGACCACTGGTTAGAAAAGGCGCTGACCTAGCTGGACCGATACACCCAACGGCCGCGGTGCGCGAGCCGCCCTGCACTCAGAACGCGAGCCAAGTTATCCCGCCGGCGGGCTCGCTCGGAGCGCTACCGGTACAACCTTCGCTCTGAACGGATGCGCCGGTCCACCGCACCGTTTGACGTTAACGCAGTACCGCTACCGGGATTCGAACCCGGGTTTCCGCCGTGAGAGGGCGGCGTCCTAGTCCCCTAGACGATAGCGGCGCACAAGGCTGCCTCCGTGCGGCTAGCTTGATTTCACCGCTCGGCGCAGACCAGATTAGCGTGGACGCGCCACCCCGATACAGATCACGGCAGGAACCCCAGAGCGGACCCACGTGGCACGGTCATCGTAGCGTTCGGTCCGAGTGCGCTGACTGCCCCCGGACGGTTGGTCGATCGCACACACCACGCGCCCCCACGATGGCCGCTCGCCCTGTCCGTCCGGCGCGAATGCAAACATATGTTCGATCACAAGTGCAGGTCGCACCCACCCAACAGTTGCTAAGTTCCACGTTTCCGCGGCTGTGGCGGAACTGGTCTACGCGCACGGTTCAGGTCCGTGTGGGCGCAAGCCCTTGGGGGTTCGAGTCCCTCCAGCCGCATCGTCGGGGCGACCGTGCATGATGCTCGTACTGTCGCTGCCGCGCTGAGGCTGGGCGAGGCAGGGCTTTCTGCCACCGAAGTGGGACGCATGCTAGGGCTGCCCCGGGCGACCGTGCGCGATTGGTTGGCCGGATTAGTTCCGGGTCGCATTGCCCGGACGACTTGTCGGCGGTGTGGGGTCGTTCACGACCCGTTTGAACTCTCCCGGTCGTACGTGTACCTGCTGGGCCTGTATCTCGGTGACGGATGCGTTTCCGCACACCCGAGGGGAGTGTTCCGGCTGAGGATCGTGCTCGATCTGAGGTATCCCGACATCATCCGACAGGCCGCGGAGGCCATGGCCGAAGTCAATCGGCGCGCGGCACGGGTTGGAAGGCGCATCGAGAACTGTGTCGAAGTCTCGGCGTACTCGAAGGGCTGGCCGTGCATCTTCCCCCAGCACGGCCAGGGCATGAAGCATCACCGTAGGATCGCGCTCGCGCATTGGCAGGCCGAGCTGGTGACACGCTACCCAGAGCACGTGCTGCGCGGGCTGATCCACTCCGATGGCTGCCGCTTCATAAGCACGGGTCGCAACTGGTCATGGCCGCGCTATGCCTTCAGCAACCGCTCCGCGGACATCCACGCCATATTCCGTGGCGCGTGCGAGTTGCTCGACGTGCACTGGACCGCGACTGGCCCCTACACGACCTACGTCTCTCGCAAGGCGGACGTTGCTGTTCTCGATGACTTCATCGGACCGAAGCGATGAGATCGCCAAGGGCTGCAGTTACAGCCATTTGCGCTCCTCCGCGACCCGCGCGGCCTCGGCGCGATTGCGAGCGTCGAGCTTCTGCATAACTGAAGAGAGATGGTTGCGGACGGTCCCCGCTGAGAGGTACGGGGCGTCGGCCAGCTCTGCCACTGTGGCGTAATCGCGCGACGCGGCGAGCACCTCGTGCTCGCGCGGCGTCAGCGGCGACTCTCCCTGCGAGAGGGCGGCTGCGGCCAAGCCCGGGTCGACGACACGCTCACCCGACACGGCCCGTCTGATCGCAGCCGCCAACTCGCTCGCCGGCGCATCCTTGAGGAGGAAGCCGGCGGCGCCGCCTTCCATCGCGCGGCGCAGGCAGCCGGGTCGGCCAAATGTGGTCAGGATCAAGACGCGGCAGTCGGCTGCCACGACCCGTAGCTGTTCCGCCGCCTCCAGGCCGGTTGCGCCCGGCATCTCGATGTCGAGCAGCGCAACGTCAGGGTTCGCAGCGGAGAGGGCTTGGACCACCTCGTCTCCGCGCGGGACCTGCGCGACCACCTCGATGTCCGGCTCAAGCGTGAGCAGGCTCGCGAGCGCGCCGCGCACCATCCCCTGGTCCTCGGCGATCAGGACCCGGATCATCGAGCCGCGGGCCAAACCGGGTTCGACCCTGGCGGGGCACCGGGCGACCAGGGCCGGGCATCGGGCGCCGCCGGGGCATCGGGCGAGGCCGGCGGCCCATCGTGCGACAGCGCCGGCAAAGCCTCGTCCGAGGACCCAGGGATTGGCGGCGGAGCCGACGTCGAACCCGGTCCCCGCGTCGGGCTCGATGCTGGTCCGGGCGCAGCCACCGGGAGCGAGACCGCCAGCCTGAAGCCGCCGTCGCGCAGGGGGCCTGCGTCGACTCGGCCGCCGATCGCTCTGGCGCACTCGCGGAGCCCCTCCGGTCCGTGGCCGGAGGGCCACGGCCCGCGCCCCTGCCCGTCCCCGGCGCGTTCGCCGCGGCGCGGGATCTCAGCGACACCGGGGCGTCCATGCGGGGTCGATCCGGCGGCCATCGTCGATCATGTCGACCGAGGCGCCGGCGAGCCCGGCGCCGATCCGGATCGTGCACTTGGTCGCGTGACTGTGGCGGATCACGTTTGTCGCTCCCTTGCGAATGGCCCACGCGAGGACTGTCTCCACGTCCGGCTGTAGGGTCGCCTTGGGGGTGTCAATGTCAGCGCTGATTCCCGCTGCCGAGAGCGCCATCCGTGCGCCGGCGAGCTCGCCGTCGAGCGTCGGTTGGCGGTAGCCGCTGACCGCGAGCCGGACCTCGCCGAGCGCCTTCGGCCGGGCGCACGTCGCGCCCCCCGAGCTCGTCGGGACCACCCGCGGCAATGATCTCCCCCTGCCGCATGACCTCGACACGATTGGCGAGGTATTGGGCCTCGTCCATGAAGTGGGTCGTCAAAAAGACGGTCTTGCCAAGCCCGCACAGCGAGCGGATCGTCGACCACGCCTGGCGCCGAGCGGCCGGATCAAACCCGGTCGGCGGCTCGTCGAGGAAGATCAGCTCCGGGTCACCGACGAGCGCCAGCGCCAAGTCGAGCCTGCGCCGCTGGTCGCCCGAGAGCTTCTTCGCCCTGACGTCGCGCTTCTCGGTGAGCTCGACGAGCTCGATGACCTCGTCGACCGGCAGCTGATTGACGTGATAGCGGCCGTACATCTCTACAAGCTCGGCGACCGAGAGGTCGTTCTGAACGCCGCACTGCTGAAGCACGATCCCCACTCGCTCGCGCAGGTCACGCGAGCCGGCGGCGGGGTCGATGCCGAGCACGCGCGCGTCACCGCTGGTGCGCGTGCGGTAACCCTCAAGGATTTCCACGATCGTGGTCTTGCCGGCTCCGTTGGGACCGAGCAGGCAGAAGACCTCGCCGCGCGCGACCTCGAAGCTCACTCCCCGCACGGCCTGTAGTTCCCCGTAAGACCGGCGCAGATCTCGCACCTCGATCGCGAGCGAATCTGTGCTGTTTTCAAGTGAATTCATGGCACTCAGACTACGAGCGGACAGCCAGGCGGGTAAGTGGCGCGCGGCCGAAATTCACCATGACGTCTGTCACTGCGTCGCCGACCGCGCTGTCACGTCAAGTCAGTTCTTGACACTCAGCGGCGCGCTACTGACAGGTCAGCGTCTCACGTTCCTACAAACGTCAGTAACTCACGCTTCTCACAGGTCACCTGCTCGCGTTCCAGCGTTCGATGACTTCGGTCTCGCGCTCGTGGCCGAGAATCGACAGCCCAGCCGCCGCAAGCTTGAAGCGCGCCCCCGCGGCTACTTCCATCTGTAGCCAGCGTGCGGTGAGCACGCGCAGCACATGGCCATGCGCGAACGTCAGCCCATCTCCGCCGACGGTGCTCATCTGCGCCAAGACCCGATCGACCCGGGCGCCGATCTGGGCCGGGCTCTCCCCGTCCGGGCAACCGTCTGCCCACAGATTCCAGTCGGGGTTCTCGGCTCGAATCTGAGGCGTGGTCAGGCCCTCGTAGAGCCCGTAATCCCACTCCTTGAGGTCGTCGCAGCGCTCCGCCACGTCGGCGAAGCCGGCCAAGTCGCACGTCTCGCGCGCGCGCAGCAGCGGACTGCAGAGCACCAGATCGAATCTCTCCCCACCAAGCTCCTGCGCCAATTGCCCGGCCTGCTTGCGCCCGGCTTCGGTCAGGGGCAGGTCAGTACGGCTCGTGTGCCTGCCGTTCGCGCTCCAGTCGGTCTCGCCGTGACGCACGATGAAGATCCGCTGCGCCAAGGCCCGCTCCGGTGGTCAGGCGTTGCCGAGCAGCGGGCCAGAGATTTCGCCACCGGTCCGCTCGATCTCATCCACTTTCGCGCGGCGGCGCACGTGACGTTCCTCGTCGGACACGGAAGCTCGGAGGAAGGCGGTCACGATCTCGGCCGCCACCTCGACGCCGATCACCCGGCTGCCGAGGCACAGCACGTTGACCGCATCGTGTTCGACTGCCTGGTGCGCGGTGTAGCCGTCGTGGATGGTCGCCGCGCGCACGCCCCTGATCTTGCAGGCGGCGACCGAGACGCCCGCGCCCGATCCACACACGATGATCCCCCGCTGGGCGCGTCCAGACGCCACGGCCTGACCGACCTCGAGCGCCTTGTCGGGATAGTCGATCGGCTCGGGTGAGTCGGTGCCGAAGTCGAGCACCTCGTGGCCGTCAGTCTCGACCAGCGGCAGCAGCCGCGCGCGGAGCAGGAAACCGGCGTGGTCGAACCCGCAGGCGACGATCACGACGCCACCCTGGATCTGGGTGGCACCACCCCGTCGACCACCTCGGTCGGCGACCTGCCGGGCCCCTCGGCGAGCTCATGCACGGCGAGCAACGCCGCTCCCAGCACCCCGGCGCGCACGCCGTGGCGCGCGACGCGGATCGTCGTGCGGGTGCCAAGCCCGGGGACTACGAAGCCGGCCGCGACCTTGCGCGCGGGCTCGAGCAGCAGCTCGCCGGCGCGGGCGGCGCCACCGCCGATCACGACCTCCTCGGGATCGAAGGTGTTGATCACGTTGGCGATCCCGATGCCGAGCCGCTCGCCCCAAAGTCTCACCGCCGCGGCCGCGACCTCGTCGCCGGCGTGGGCGGCGTCGACGGCTCCCACCCCGCTGACCGTTTTACCCGCTGCGAGCAGCTTGCCCAGCGCCGAGTCCGGATGCTCGGACGCGCGGGACACGGCCAGGCTGTCGAGCGCATGGCCGGCGGCGACGCGTTCAAACGAGCCGTCCTGGGGAAAGTCCCCTGGCGTTGGCGTCTCACCGGCCAGGTCGGCGCCGATCAGGCTATGGCCCAGCTCCCCGGCACCGCCGGTGGCCCCTCGGTAGATCCGCCCGCCCAACACCAGGCCGCCCCCCACACCGGTACCGACCGTGATCATCACGAGATTCCGAGACACCATCGCCAGGCGCTCGTCGTGGGCCTCGGCGAGCGCCGCGACCGTGGCGTCGTTGTCGACGAACACCGGCACGCCGAGGCGCCGGCCCAGCACCTCGCGCAGGGGCAGGTCGGCGAGCGGCACGTTGACTGACGAGACCACCCGGCCGGTTTCGAAGTCGACGATCGACGGCACCCCGATCCCCACCCCCTCCAGCCGGTCCCCGCGACGCGACTCGACCATCTCCACCAGCTGCTCGATCAACGCGTCGGGGCTGGAGCGGTCCGTCGGCCGGATGAGCGATTCGTCGAGCTCGCGATCACGCAGGCGGGTGACCGCCACCTTCGTTCCACCCAGATCCACCCCGATTACCTCGGTCACTGGCGCGAACCCTCGGCGAGATCGAGCTTGGCGGCGGCGTCACCATCCAAGAGCACCGTGATCCGCTCAGCTGCGGGCACAAGGAGCGACGAGGGCACTTGCGGCGAGGGCTCAGAACCGGGCCCGAATGCCGCCGCGACCGCGTCGGCCTTTGAACTTCCCGCGACCAGGAAAACGACCTCGCGCGCGGCGGCGAGGGCGGGGATCGTGAGCGTCACGCGAGGTACGAAGGGTTCCAGCCCTGCCTCGGGCACCCCGACCACCAGGCGTGAGCGCTCGGACAGCGTGGCCTGTCCGGGGAACAGCGACGCGGTATGACCGTCGGGCCCCATCCCCAGCAACACGAGGTCGAACTTGGGTGGCCCGGCCTCGCGGAGCTGGCGCTCGTAGTCCTCGGCCGCCGGCTGCTGACCCAGCTCGCCCTTGATCCTGATCGAAACCGGCTGCGCCACGTCGGCAAGCGGTTTCAGCAGCGACTCCTCGATCATCGTGAAGTTGGACAAGCTATCGCCCTGCGGCACGCAGCGCTCATCGCCGACCCAGAACCTGGTCTGCGCCAGGCCCGTCCCTACCTCGCGGACCATGTCCACGAAATGCTCGTACGCCACGCGCGGTGTGGACCCGCCGGCCAGCACTATCTCCCCTCCCCCCAGCGCGGCGCCCATCATCATCGCAGCAGCCGCACGCGCCGGATTGGCGACGACCTCGAGCGCGAGCGTCATGCCGGACAGAGCTCCCGCGCCGCCGCGAGAGCAGGGTTGTAGGTGGGGTCGCGCAACAACGCCTGCCGGACTCCCTCTCCAAGGATCCCGCCCTCGCCGCGCGACGCCCCGAGGATCTTCCACTTGCGCACGCGGCCGTCAAGCATCCGCTCCTCCGCATCGAGGCCGCCATCGCCACGTTGAAGTGACAGCGACGCTCCACGCTCGCCCGCGACCGTGACTCCCGCCAGGCCCGGCACCTGCTGCTGAAACGTTCTCATGCAGACCGACACCTCGACGTCCTCGCGCCGGGCGGTGCCGTGCAGCACGCCGGGGCCGTCAAAAGTCAGCGGCTCGCACTCCCACTGCAGCCGCGAGGCGAGCCAGCCGGCCAGCAGCAACCCGCTCGCGATCGACTGATCGCGGTGGCGGACCTCGAGCCTGGCGATCCGTCGCAGCGCGGCCAGACGAGTCGGCAGATCGAAGCTTGCCGCCAGGCGCTCGCGCCAGGGGGTGGTCCGCAGCCACGCCAGGTCGACCACGTACGCACGTCCCCGGAGTGCGTCCGCACGGGCGAACGCGTCGACGGGATCGGGCAGGTCGTCGGAATCGAGCAGCACCACGTCGATCAGCGGCAGCAACTGCGTGACCGCATCGTCGTGACCATGGGGCGACCACACGATCGTCGGCATCTCATCCACCAGCACGGGGTCGACGACCGTCCTCAGCGGAAGCAGGTGCTCGGGGCCGAGATCGATCTCCACGTACTCGCGGACGAGGCCGAAGCTGCCCGCGCCCTCGCGCTCCTCAAAGCTCACCGTGGCCACCGCGTCGAGCGTCGTGCGCCCCTCCTGCACCGCGCACAGCAGCGTGCGCGACGCCTGGTAGCGACCCACCCGCTCCAGCCGGTTGGCAATCTCGCCCTTCCAGTCGCGGTCCACGATCACCACCAGGTTGAGAACGCGGGCGGGCACGAGCCCGGTGTCCTCGGCGTGGCGGCGGCGGAGCAGGTTGCGCAGCGCAGCTTCAATCGCGTCGGGGTGGGTGTCCTGCTCAGACCAGACGTCCTCGGTCACGACCGCCGCCAGATCCTGATGTCCTGCTCAGGCCAGACGCTCTCGCTCACAGCCGCCGCCAGATCCGCCCGTCCTCCTCGATCAGCTCGTCCGCGTCGATCGGGCCCGAGGAGCCGGCTTCATATTCCGCCACCGGCGTGGAGCGGTCGCCTTCCCAGGAATCGAGGATCGGGTCGATGATCCCCCACAGGGCCTCGACCTCGTCGTTGCGCGTAAACAGCGTCGCGTCGCCGCGCATCGCGTCGAGGATCAGCCGCTCGTACGCCTCCGGGGATTCCGACAGAAACGAGGTTCCATAGCGGAACTCCATGTTCACCGGGCGGATCCGCATCCGGGTGCCCGGGATCTTGGCGCCGATCGAGACCGACACACCCTCGTCGGGCTGCAGCGTGAACACGATCTGGTTGGCTTGAATGCCGACCGAGCCTGAGCTCTGCAGCGCGATGTGCGGAATCGGGCGCAGGATCACCGCGATCTCGGTCAGCTTGCGCGAGAGGCGCTTACCGGTGCGCAGGTAGAACGGTACGCCGGCCCACCGCCAGTTGGACACGTTCAGGCGAAGCGCCGCGTAGGTCGCAGTTCGCGAGTCGGGCGGGACCCCCGGCTCCTGCCGATAGCCGGGCACGTGCTCGCCCCCCACTACCCCGGGCCCGTACTGGGCTCGCACGGCCATCGCCCGCACCTGCTCGACATCAGGCGGCACGATCGCCTCAAGCACCTTGACCTTCTCGTCGCGCAGACGATCGGCGTCGAACGCCGTCGGGGGCTCCATCGCCAGCAACGCCAGCAGTTGCAGCATGTGGTTCTGGACTAGGTCGCGGAGCGCTCCGGCGCCATCGTAGTAGCCGGCACGCCCGCCAATCCCGATGTCCTCGGCGGCGGTGATCTGCACGTGGTCTATGTAGTTGCGATTCCACACCGGCTCGAACAGCGCGTTGGCGAATCGCAACGCCATCAGGTTCTGGACCGTCTCCTTGCCCAGGTAATGGTCGATCCGGAAAATCTGCGGCTCCTCGAACACCTCGAGCAGTTGTGCGTTGAGCTTTTGCGCCGAGGCCAGGTCATACCCGAACGGCTTCTCGATCACGATGCGAACGTTGGCGTCCTGCACCTGGTTGAGGCCGGCAGCGCCGAGCCTGCCGGCGATCAGCGGGAAGAACTCGGGCGCCGTGGATAAATAAAAGACGCGGTCGAGCTGGCGGCATGCCTGCTCGTCGAACTCGGCCAGCGTCCGTGCCAGATCTTCATAGACCCCATCCTGATCAAACGAGCCCTGCACGTATCGCATGTCGTCGAGCAGTCCGCTCAGCACGCTTCGATCAGGCTCGCGCCGCGAGTAGCGGGTGATCGAATCCCGCGCGGCGTCGCGGAAGTCCTCGTGCTCCTGGTCGCGCCGCCCGACGCCGATCATCTCAAAGCGCTCTGGCAGCTGACCCTCGTGGGCGAGGTTGTAGAGCGCGGGCAGCAGCTTGCGATGCGCCAGGTCGCCGGTGGCGCCGAAGATCACCAGTGATGTCGGGTGTACCGGCAGACGCTCGAGGCCTTCGACGAGCGGGTTCTCGAGCTCGAGTTCGGTGACGGTTTGAACCATCTCTAGATCTCCGCGGCCGCGTTGACCGGGTGGCAGGTGTCGCCCACATTGTGGATCATCGCGGCGCTGGTGTTACTGCCTCGCGCGCGGATCATCGTGGCGCTCGCTTCACTGCCTCGCGCGCGAGCTCCGTCACATGGTCGGCGGTGATGCCGAACTCGACCTCGAGTTCGCGCCCCCGCTCACAGCATTCGCGAAAGTGCGCGAGCGCTTCGTCGGGTGCGTAGAAGTGCCTGTCGGGATCCCAGCCGTATGCCTCCTTGGTCAGCCTGACCTCGTCCTCCCCCAGCGGCGAGCCATGCGCAGCCGACGTGTCCTGCTTGTGCGGGCTCCCGTAGCCGATGTGGGAGCGCACGATGATCAGCGACGGCCGATCCTCCACCGCCATCGCGGCGAGCGTGGCCTCCTCGAGACGGTCGGGCGCCAGGTCGTCGCCGACGTCCTGGACGTGCCACCCGTAGGCGTCATAGCGCTCGGCGACATCCTCGGAGAACGACTGCGAGGTCGGTCCCGCAAGCTGGACCTTGTTGTCGTCGTAGAAGACGATCAGGCGGCCCAGCCCGAGGTGACCGGCCAGCGATGACGCCTCGGAGGCGACGCCCTCCTGCATGTCGCCGTCGGAAGCGATCGTGAACGTGTAGTGATTGACGACCTCGTGCCCGTCGCGGTTGAAGCGCGCGGCAAGCATCCGCTCGGCGAGCGCGATCCCCACCGACATCGAGATCCCCTGGCCGAGCGGACCGGTGGTTGCCTCGATCCCCGGGCTATCCCACCGCTCGGGGTGGCCCGCGGTGGGCCAACCGACCTGCCGGAAGTGCTCGAGATCCTCCAGCGTCATCGGATAGCCGGTGAGAAACAGCATCGAGTACAGCAGCATCGACGCGTGGCCGGCTGAGAGCACGAAGCGGTCGCGGTCGATCCAGCGGGGGTTGGAGGGGTTGTGGCGCATCACGCGCGTGTAGAGGACATAGGCCACCGGCGCCATGCCCATCGGCGCCCCGGGGTGACCGGAGTTGGCTTTCTGGACCGCGTCCATCGACAGCGTGCGGATCGTGTCGACGCACAGCCGGTCGAGATCCGTGGTGGCGGTGGTGGCCGTCACCGAGCGGTCGCTGTGGGGGCGTGTGCGGACCGGAGCACTGAGCGCAGCATAGTCAGGTCGGTGCGGATCGACCCGGGCCGCGTCGGCACGTCATCGGCGGTCACCCGAACAGGACCCCGTAGCGCTCATACTCCTCCACCGGGACCCGGCGCACCTCCTCGACCGCGGTAGCCAGCGCGACGAACTCGATCTCGGTTGCCCGCAGCGCGGTCATGAAGCCCCAGCGGCCGTCATGCGCGGCGTCGATCGCCGCGAGGCCCAGACGCGTGGCCAGCACCCGGTCAAACGCTGTCGGCGTCCCTCCCCTCTGCACGTGCCCGAGGACCGTAGTTCGCGTCTCGAACCCCGTCCGAGCCTCGATCTCCTTCTCGAGGCGCTGGCCGATGCCTCCGAGCCGCGGGTGACCGAACTCGTCGACCTCGCCCTCGCCGGCCGGGACCGGCATCGTCCCCGACTGGGGCTCGGCGCCCTCGGCGACGACCACGATCGAGAAGTAGCGCCCCCGCTCGTGGCGGCGCCCGATCAGCCTGCAGATCTCGCTGATGTCGAACGGAAGCTCGGGGATCAGGATCACATCGGCGCCGCCCGCCAGACCCGAGTGCAGCGCGATCCAGCCGGCGCTTCGCCCCATCACCTCGACGACCAGGATCCGGTGGTGGCTCTCGGCGGTGGTGTGGAGGCGGTCGATCGCCTCGGTGGCGACCTGCAGGGCGGTGTCGAATCCGAACGTAATGTCGGTGGCGCCGAGGTCGTTGTCGATCGTCTTGGGAACGCCGATCACGTTTATCCCGGCCTCGCTGAGGCGGTTGGCCGCGCCGAGCGTGTCCTCCCCTCCAATCGCGATCAGCCCCTCGAGCCGGTGGCGATCGAGCGTCTGGCGGACGCGCTCGGCGCCGTCCGGGCGCTTGTAGGGGTTGGTGCGCGAGCTGCCGAGAATCGTGCCGCCGCGCGGCAGGATCCCGCGCGTGGACTCGATCGTCAGCTCCTCGGCGACGTCGTCGAGCACGCCTCGCCATCCGTCGCGAAAGCCCACCAGCTGGTCGCCGTGGGCGTCGATCCCCTTGCGCACTACGGCCCGGATGACCGCGTTCAAGCCAGGGCAATCGCCGCCTCCCGTGAGCAGTCCGATTCGCACCCGCGCAATCCTAATCATCTACTCTTCCCGCGAATCCGACGGCTGTCCGACGAGATGTCGGACGCCAACGGCAGTAGCCGACCAAGCCGCGATCCTGCACCCGCGGCGGTCCTCGAGCCCGTGCACATAGATCCCTACATCGTCTTAGGAAGCGCGATCATCGGCCTGCTGGTGGGCATGACCGGCGCCGGCGGCGGCGCCCTGATGACGCCGATGCTGATCCTCCTGTTCGGGGTCACGCCATCGACTGCGATCTCGAGCGACCTCGTGGCCGCGGTGGTGATGCGGCCGATCGGCGCCGCCGTCCATATGCGCGCCGGCACCGTCAACTTCAGGCTCGTGCGGTGGATGGTGCTGGGCTCGGTTCCGGCGGCGTTTCTCGGCGCCTACCTGCTGCACCTGCTGGGCAACTCCAGCTCGGCCGAGAACAACATCGAGATGTTTCTGGGCATCGCGCTGTTGGTGGGTGCCAGCGCGATGGCCTTGCGGTTCGTGCTCGACCGCCGCGCCGGACAGGGACGCACGGCGTTCGTGTCCGAGGTCCACGCCCGCCCGCTGCTGACGCTGGGAATCGGGATCATCGGCGGGCTGATCGTGGGGATGACGTCGGTCGGGTCTGGCTCGCTGATGATCGTGGGGCTGCTCTTCATCTACCCGACGCTCGGCGCCAACCAGCTCGTGGGAACCGACCTCACCCAGGCCGTCCCGTTGACGATCGCCGCCGCGCTCGGGGCGCTCGCCTTTGGCCATGTCGAGGTGTCGGTCACCGGATCGCTGGTGCTCGGGAGCGTCCCAGCGGTGCTCGTTGGTTCGCTGCTGTCCTCCAGCGTGCCCGACCGCTACGTCCGCCCGGCGATCGCCTTCGTGATCTTCGCCTCGGGTCTGAAGTACATCGGGATCGCGACCACCGCGCTGGGGTGGATCCTGTGCGCCACGCTGCTCGGGGCGGCAGTCACATGGCTCGTGTACGCGCGGCCGTGGCAGGCCTCGATGGCCGCGGCGGAGCAGCCGGGGGCGGTGCCCGAGCCCGCCCCGGACCCGGCCGGCAACTCGGGTCCGCTCGCAGACAAGCGCCCCGAGGACCCGGGCGGCGACCAGGACCGTCCGCTGGTCCGTGACTGACTCGGGCGATCGCATAGACGTGCCGGTGGCCGGCGGGCAGCTGGCCACGTTCCGGCTCGGCAGCTCGAGGGCCGACGCGCCGCTCGCCCTGGCGACCCACGGGATCACTTCGAGCAGCCGCTCGTGGCTCGCGACGGCTGACGCCCTGGGCGACTCGGCCGCGCTGGTGGCGGTGGACCTGCGCGGCCGGGCCGCCAGCAACAGCCTCCCGGGCCCGTTCGGAATCGCCGCCCACGTGCGCGACATGGTGGCGGTCCTCGACCACTTCGCCCTGCAGCGCGCCGTCGTCGTGGGGCACTCGCTGGGCGCGTACATCGCCACCAATCTTGCGATCGCCCACCCGCAGCGGGTCGAGAGCCTGGTGCTGGTCGACGGTGGGCTGACGATCCCTCAAAGCGTCGGCGTCGACCCGGAGAAGTTCCTCGAGGAGTTCCTCGCGGCGACGCTGTCACGGCTGAACATGACGTTCCCCGATCACGCCGCATACCGCGCCTGGTGGGCGGCTCACCCGGCGTTCGCTGAAAGCGATATTGACCCCCACCACCTCGACCAGTACGCCGAGCACGACCTCGTCGGCGAGCCGCCCCGGATGCGCTCGTCGATCGATCCAGAGGTGGTGCGCCAGGACGGCATCGACCTGCTGCGCTCGATCCACGCCGAGGCGATCCACTCACCGGCCGTCCTGCTGTGCGCGCCGCGGGGGATGGTCGACGATCCGAACCCGATGCAGCCGCTGGCGTTGGTGCGCGAGTGGGCAGCCCAGGATCCGGCGCGTCGCCGGGCCATCGAGGTGCCCGACGTCAACCACTACACGATCGCGTTCGGGCGCCACGGCGCCGAGGCGGTCGCCGCCGAGATCGTCCGCGCCCTCGACGTTGCGCCGTCGCCGGCCGGGTAGGATCGCGGTGATGGCCTCCGCCTCCGAGGAGCAGCTCAGCGGCCGCTGCCTGTGCGGCGCGCTGCGCTTCACGGTCAACCCGCCGTTCATCGACGCGGGACGCTGTCACTGCAAGCGCTGCCAGATCCGAACCGGCCAGGCGTCGAGCCTGGTCGCCCGGGTTCCGGGCTCGGCGCTGACGATCACCGATGGCGAGCAGCAGCTTCGGGTGTGGCGACCGCCGACCGGCAACCCGAAGTGGTTCTGCGCTATGTGCGGGACGCACGTGTTCGCTGGTGAGCTGGACGGTGAGGGACCGGTGGGTCTGCGCCTCGGCACGTTTGACGAGATGCCCGACGTCCAGCCGCGCTGGCACATCTGGGTGAGCTCGAAACCGGCCTGGGACACGCTCCCGGATGACAAGCTGCCGCGCTACCAGGAAGGCGTCACCTAGCCCCCGCAACCTCTACAGATCGCGCAGCGCCGGGAGCAGCTCCCGCTCGGCCCAGGAGATGAAGTCGGCCTGCTGTCCGGAACCGATCTGAACCAGCGCCACCTCGGTGAACCCGGCGTCGATGTACGGCTTGACCTTGTCCACGTGCTCCTCCACCTCGGGCCCGCAGGCGATCTGCTCCGCCACCTGCTCGGGGGTGACGAATTGTGTCGCGCTGTCGAATGACTCGGGGTTGGGCAGGTCGGCGTTGACCTTCCAGCCAAGTCCAAACCAGCGGAACTGCTCGTGGGCCCGGCGGATCGCCGCGTCGCGGTCAGGGTCGTAGCAGACGGCGAGCTGGCCGACGCGCGGCTTGCCCGCGCCGCCGGCCACATCGAACATCTTGCCCAGCTCCGCCTCGGGCTCGACGGCCACCATCAAATCGGCCTTGCGGCCCGCAAGCTGGCAGGAGTCCGGACCTGAGACCGCGATCCCGATGGGGACCCGCTGCGTCGGGAGGTCCCAGAGCTGGGCCTGTTCGACGTCGAAGTGGCGGCCGCGGTAGTTGACCGTCCCCTCGCCGTCGAACAGCGCCGAGATGATGTCCAGTGCCTCGCCGAGCATCTCGTGCCGAGCGCCGACCGCGGGCCAGCGCTGGCCGACCACGTGCTCGTTCAGGTTCTCCCCGGAGCCCAGCCCCAGCCGGAACCGATTCCCGGACAGGATCTGCATCGTGGCCGCCTTCTGGGCCACGACCGCCGGGTGATAGCGCAGGATCGGGCAAGTGACGTAAGTCATCAGGCCGATCCGGTCCGTCGCTTGCGCGGCCGCACCGAGGATCGACCACGCGTAACCCGAGTGACCCTGCTCGGGGAGCCAGGGCTGGTAATGATCACTGGTGACTGAGAAATCGAATCCCGCCTGTTCGGCCAGTTGGAGATCTTCAACCAGCTGATCCGGCGGCGACTGCTCGCACATCATCGTGTAGCCGAACTGGGTCATTTCCTGTTGTCGCGATGCGCGTTACTTGGCCGTCGCCCCGGCCGCGGCAACCTCGTGCTTGCCTTCGGCGAACTCCTCGACGATCTTGTCGCAGAACGCGGGCAGGTCATCTGGATTGCGCGATGACACCAGCCCCTCATCGACCACGACCTCCTCGTCCACGACGTTGCCGCCGGCGTTGCGAATATCGGTTCGCAGGCTCGGGAACGAAGTCAGCGTCCGGCCCTTGACCAGGTCCGCCTCGACCAGCGTCCACGGTCCGTGGCAGATGACGCCTACCGGCTTACCTGCCTTGAAGTAGTCCTTGAGAAACGAGATCACATCGCCGTCGAGCCGCAACCGGTCGGCGTTTACCGTGCCGCCGGGCAGGATCAGCCCGTCGTAGTCGTCGGCTGACGCGTCGGAGATCGCCTTGTCGACGCTGAACTTGTCGGCTGGGTTGATGTCCTGGTTCATCGCCTGGATCTCGCCTTCGTCGAGCGACAGCAGCTCGGCCTGGGCCCCGGCCCGCTCCACCGCTTCGCGCGGCTTCTCGAGCTCCACCTGCTCGACGCCGTCGGTGGCGATGATCGCGACCTTCTTGCCTTTCAGTGAATCTGCCATTCGGACTCCAATCGGTTGTGCGATTCGTTGCTCGTGTTGGCGCTACATGGCCCCCTAATTCGGTTACCCGAACGCGCCGCCTGTACACCGCGCGAGGAAGCTTTGAGGTGGTCTGCGTAGCTCCCGCAGCTAGCGGGTAGCCCTTCCGGTGGCGAGCATGATCTAGGAGGAGGACATGGCTACAGCTACGGCCTCAGGCCACGAATTACGCACGATCGAGACCAACATCCCGGCGCGTCTGGACAGACTGCCGTGGTCGAAGTGGCACTGGAAGATCCTGGTAGGCCTGGGAACGGTGTGGATTCTCGATGGCCTGGAGGTGACGATCGTCGGCTCGATCGCCGGAGCGATCTCGGCGAAAGGCAGCGGGATAAACATCTCCGCCGGCGACATCGCGGGCTTGGCGGCATCGATGTACGTAGCGGGCGCGTGCGCGGGAGCGCTCCTGTTCGGTCGCCTGACTGACCTGTTCGGGCGAAAGCGCCTGTTCATGATCACCCTCGGCGTCTATCTCGCCGCCACGATCGCGACCGCCTTTGCGTGGACGCCGCTGTTCTTCTTCGCCTGCCGGTTCGTGACCGGAATGGGCATCGGCGGTGAGTACTCGGCGATCAACTCGGCGATCGACGAGCTCATTCCGGCCAAGCATCGCGGCCGGATCGACATCCTGATCAACGGCACCTATTGGGCCGGGGCAGCTGCCGGCGCGCTGCTCTCGGTGGCCGCCCTGCACATCTTCTCGCCGCTGCTCAACTGGCGGGTCTGCTTCGGCCTTGGGTTCATCCTCGGGACCGCGATCCTGATCGTTCGCCGCAGCGTCCCGGAGAGTCCGCGGTGGCTGTTCATCCATGGTCGTGAGCAGGAGGCCGAGGAGGTCACGCGTGACATCGAGCGCCAGGTCGTCGAGGGCACCGGCGCCGAGCTCGACGAGCCCGACGAGACGATCACCATCAAGCAGCGCAAGTCGATCGGCTTGTGGGAGATCTCCCGGGCGATCGCCGTCAATTACCCCAAGCGCACCGTTCTGGGGCTGGCCCTGTTCATCGGGCAGGCCTTCCTCTACAACGCGATCCTGTTCGGGTACGCGACTCTGCTGAGCACGTTCTTCGGCGTCTCCACCTCCAATGCGCCGTACTACCTGGTGGCGTTCGCGGTCGGCAACCTGATCGGGCCGATCGTCCTCGGACCGCTGTTCGACACCTGGGGCCGTAAGCCGATGATCGCTGGTACGTACATCCTCTCGGGCGTGCTGCTGCTGATCACCGGCTATCTGTTCGATCAGCACCAGTTGAACGCCACCACGCTGACGCTGGCCTGGTCAGTGGTGTTCTTCTTCGCCTCCGCGGGCGTAAGCGCCGCGTACCTGACGGTCTCGGAGATCTTCCCGATGGAGACCCGGGCACTGGCGATCGCCGTGTTCTATGCCGTGGGTACGGGCATCGGCGGGATCATCGGACCTCAGCTGTTCGGGCGGCTGATCCCGACGGGCAAGACCTCGGACGTGTTCTTCGCCCTGGCGATCGGCGCGGTCCTGATGATCATCGGTGGCCTGGTGGAGATCGTGTTCGGCGTAAAGGCTGAGCGCCGAGGGCTCGAGGGCATCGCCAAGCCGCTGACGGCGGTCGACAACGCCGTCCGCGGCGGTGTGGAGCGCGCCGGCGAGGCAACCGCCAGACGCACACCAAGGACGGCATAGTCGGTGGCGCGCCTCGGCCCCGACCGGCACGCTCAGCGCAGCGGCGTCTCGTCGAGGCGGTCGTAGAGCTCGGCGACGGACTCGAACACGTCGAGCGCGCCCGCCTCGCGCAGCTCCTGCTCGCTGAAGCCGCCGGTCACGACCGTGAGCGTCTCGACGCCGGCCCCGTCGGCAGCCTTGACGTCCCATGGCGTGTCGCCGATCATCACGGCGTGGTCGTGTTCGCCGCCGGCGCGCTGCAGGGCGGCGCGCACGAGATCGGGCTGGGGCTTGGTGGCCTCGACGTCGGCCGACGTGGTCCATCCTTGGACGATGTCGCGTGCATCGAGCAGGTCGAGGTAATGATCGACCTCGTCCTGCTTAGCCGAGCTCGCCAGAACCACCGTGTGCCCGCGTTCGTTGAGCGCCGTGATCAGCTCGCGCGAGCGCTCCATCGGCTGGACCTCCCCGATCAGCTTCCCGTACTGCTCGGTCTCGGCGTCGCGGATCGCATCGCCGTGCTCACGTTCGACGTCTTCGCCGCACAGCGCAGTGACCACCTGATCGCCACCCATGCCGATGTGGGTGTGAATACGCCAGATCGGAACCACCAGCTCAAACTCGAGCAGCGCTCTGAACCAGGCCAGGGCGTGCTGGTAGTTGGTGTCCACCAACGTGCCGTCGATGTCGAGGATTGCGATCGCCATGCGGGCAGAGCTCGCCCTGCATCCTAGAAGGCCGTGGGGTATGGAAGCGCAGAGGATGGGTATCCGGTAGCAGTGCACGCGCTCGCGCTCACCTTCGACGACGGCCCCGACGACACATACACGCCGCGGCTGCTCGACCTGCTGCGCAGCGCAAACGCAACCGCGACGTTCTTCCCCGTCGCTCCCCGCGCCGCTGCTGCACCAGCCGTGATCGAGCGGATGCGGCGCGAAGGCCACGCGATCGGACTGCACTGCGACCAGCACGTGCGGCACTCCACCCGCGACCTCGCCTGGTGTCGCGCCGACACCGCCCGCGGCCTACGCCGCCTGAGGGCGCTCGGCGTGGCGCCCACGATGTGGAGAACCCCGTGGGGAAACCGGGCTCCCTGGACCGCGCGCGTCGCCAGCGAGCACGGCCTGCGGCTGATCGGATGGAGCGTCGACACCCACGACTGGCGCGGCGACCTCGCGGCGGCGATGTTCTCCCGCACGCGCGCCAAGCTCGTGCCGGGCGCGGTCGTGCTCGCTCACGACGGGCTCGGCCCGGGGGCCCGCCGGCGGGACGTCCGAGAGACGCTCGCCTATGTCGAGCTGGTGACCGAGCACGCGCGGCGTCAGCGGATCCCGCTGAGATCGCTTTCATGACCGGGGTGCTACGGGCCGCCGCCGACTCCATAGAGGCGCTCGATCTGGCGCTGGCGCGGATCGGCGCGCTGGCCGAGGCTCGAGACGCCGAGCCCATTCCGGCGTTTCCGACACCGGCGTTGCTCGAGCTCGAACGTGCCGGCGCGATGGCCTTCAACGCGGTCGCCGGCTCATGTCGTCCGCCGGCTGCGCAGGAGTTGGAGCTGGTGGCGAGCGTGGCGCGCGCGGACGGGTCGGTGGGCCGGATCTTCGACGGGCACCTGAACGCAGTGGAGCGGATCGCCGTCCAGGGATCGGCACCGCTGCGCGACCGGGAGTTGCGGGCGGTTGCCGCCGGCGAGCTCTGGGGCGGCGTGTGGGGAGGCGACCCGGGTCCGGGCGAGGGCCCTCCGGCCACCGTTCTCAAGCGAGGGCGCAAGGAGGTCCTTCGCGGCGTCAAGACGTTCTGCTCGGGTGCCGGCGGGCTGCATCGGGCGCTGGTGCTGGGTCGCAACGAGGACGGTGGGCCTCCGATCTCCGTGTGGATCGATGTGAGCGATCCCCGCAGGGTGGTGGTCGATCCGTCGTGGTACCGGTCGGCGGGTCTGCGAGCCTCTGTGTCACACCGGGTGGTGTTCGAAGACGCCCCGGTGCTCGCGCGGCTCGGTCCGGCCGGGAGCATCGCCGAGCAGCCCTGGTTCGGGCGCGATGCGCTGCGCACCGCCGCATCGTGGGCGGGAATGGCACACTCAGCCGCCGATGGGGCCTTGACCGAGCTGGCCCGGCGCCCCGGGCGGGGGCCGCTCGAAGAGCTGGCCGCAGGCCGGATCCTGACCGCTCAGCACACGATCTCCGTCTGGATGCAGGCCGCAGCCCGGGCGATGGACGCTGCCGGCCCAGAGCTTGCCGCCGTGGCCCTGCATGCGCGCGTGGCGATCTCCGACGCGTGCCGGACCCTGCTCGACGAAGCGGCGCGTGCGTGCGGATCGCGCCCGTTTGCGCGGGGCGGGCAGCTCGACCGCTCACGCCGAGATCTCGAGGTGTTCCTGCTCCAACACCGACTGGACCCGCTGCTGGCGCGTGCCGGTGAAGCGGAGCTCAACCGGCGCGAGGACTGACGTGTCGCCGATCTCGCTGGCCGAGTTCGAAGCTCGCTACCGCGCCGATCCCGACCCCTGGGGCTACACCAGTTCGGTGTACGAGCGCGAGAAATACGAGGCGACGCTGGCCGCGTGCGGACCGGGACCGTTTGACAGCGCACTCGAGCTGGGCAGCTCGATCGGCGTGTTCAGTGCGCAGCTGGCTCCTCGCTGCCACTCGCTGACGACGATCGACGGCGCCCCGACCGCGGTGCAGGCCGCCCGGAGGCGGTTGACGGACCCTGCGGCGCGAATCGTCCTCGGAGCGATCCCTGACCATATTCCTCGCCGCCCTTATGACCTGGTGGTTGCCTCGGAGATCCTCTACTACCTGTCCGCGACCGACCTCGATGCGACGCTGGACCTGCTGCGGGCATGGCTGCTGCCCGGCGGCCGGCTGGTGGCCGTGCATTGGCGACCAGCGGGACCCGAGCGTCCGTTCACCGCCGCGCAGGTGCACGCGAGATTGCACGCCGAGCCATGGCTTGTCACCGTGCACTCTGAGACCCCAAGCGATTACCTGCTCGATGCGCTGGAGCGCCGATGAGTCAGACCTACGAGCTGCTCGTGATCGGCGGCGGGGCGGCCGCGCTGTCGGCGGCGCGCTCGTTCCGTGAGGCCGGTGGTCAGGGAGCGGCGGGCCTCGTCGCCGACGAGCGCCGGATCCCCTACAACCGTCCGCCGCTGAGCAAGGACCTCCTGCGGGGAGAGATCAGCGAAGATCAGCTCCCGCTCGAGGACGAACGATGGTTCCACGAGCACGGCACTGACCTGGTGGGCGGGCGGGCGATGGCGCTTGACGCGGATCGGCGCGAAGTGCGGCTGTCGGGCGGCCGGGAGCTGCGCTATCGCCACTGCCTGCTGGCCACCGGTGCCGAGCCGACGCGGCTTCCCATCCCTGGCAGCGACGATCCCGCGGTCCGGGTCCTGCGCTCGCTCGACGATCTGCGCGACCTCCAGCGCCGCCTCGAGCCCGCTGTAATGGTGACCGTGATCGGCTCGGGCTTCATCGGTTGCGAGATCGCGGCCTCTTTGCGTGTGCTTGACCATCGGGTGACGCTGGTCTCAGATGAGACGGCGCCCAACGAGCGACGTCTCGGCGACGAGGCGGCGCAGGAGATCCGGGGTTGGCTGCAGGACAGCGGCGTGGTTCTCAAGCTCGGGGCGGAGGTCAAATCGATCGAGCGATTCGGAGACCGGCTCGAGGTCAGCATCGACAACGAACAGATCGAGGGCGAGCTGGTGATCATGGCCACCGGCGTCGCCCCCCGCGGCGAGCTGGCTGCCGCCGCGGGCCTCGCGCTCTGCGACGGCGCCGTGCCCACGGACGCAGCTATGCGCACAACATTGCCGGGTCTGCTGGCGGCAGGCGATGTATGCGCGGCCGATAACCGGGCTGCCGGGCGCAGGCTGCGGGTCGAACACTGGGGAGACGCGCTGGGGCAGGGCGCGGTCGCCGGGCGCAGCGCGGCGGGCATGGACGCCGTCTGGGATGACGTTCCAGGCTTCTGGTCGACGATCGGCACGCGAACGCTCAAGTACGCGGCGTGGGGCGACGGCTTTGACCAGGTCCGCTTCGAGCCCGGGCGCGACGGAGCTTTCACCGCGTGGTACGGGCGTGAGGGCAAGCTTGTCGGGGTGCTCAGCCACGAGAATGATTCGGCCTACGAGGAGGGACGGACGTTGATCGGCGACGGTGCGCAATGGAACTGAAGTGCGTCGTAGTCGTGCCCGCGCGCGATGAGCAGCACACGATCGCCGCCTGTCTGCGCGCGCTCGCCGCTCAGACGATCGGCTGTGGGGCGTTTGAGACGATCGTCGTGCTCGATGCCTGCCGTGACCAGACCGAGGACGTGGTCGCTGCGACCACGGCGCAGTCGGAACTGGCTGTCACCATGCTGCACGGGACCGGTGAGGGGGCCGGCGCCGCGCGGCGCTTGGGGATGGACGCCGCCGCCGCGCGCCTGTTCGGGCTGGGGCTTCCCCAGGGGCTGATCGCCTGCACCGACGCCGATTCTCGGCCCGCACCGGACTGGCTGCAGCGCCAGCTGGCCCATGCCGGCGCGGGTGCCCAGGCAATCGCGGGCATGATCGAGCTCGACCCCTCCGAGCTGGCGGAACTTCCCGAGGCAGTGCTGCGCCGTCGGGAGCGTGACGCGGCCACCCGGCTGTCGCTGGTTCGCCGTCTCGATCCCGACGCGGCACATCACCACTTTGCCGGAGCCTCGATCGCGATCACCGCGGCGGCCTATCGGGAGGTAGGTGGGCTCGAGCCGCTGTCGGCGCTCGAAGACGCCGCGTTTGCCAGCCGGCTCGAGGATCACCGGATCCCGATCCTCCGTCCAAGCGACGTGCAGGTGAAGACCTCGGCGCGCTCGCGGGGTCGTGTCGCGCGCGGCCTGTCAGTCGATCTGGAGGTCGCGGTATGGGCCGAGCGACGGCGTTACCGCGCCGAGGACTTCAGTCCACAACAGCTCGCCGCCGCCAAGGGCTCGACGCAGGTCACGGTGGTGATCCCCACCAAAGAGTGTGCCGACACGATCGCGGCCGTGATCGGTCGCAGCGTCGAGCCGCTCGCGGAGCTCGGCCTGGTGGACGAACTGGTGGTCATCGACGCCGGCTCCCGCGATACGACGGCCCGGCTGGCCGCGGCGGCGGGCGCACGGACGGTCGATCAGGACGAGGTCCAGTGCGAGCGCGGCCCGGCGCTGGGCAAGGGCGACGCGATGTGGCGGGCGCTGAGCATGACCGGCGGTGATGTTGTCTGCTTTTTGGACGGCGACACCGCGGATCCGCGCCCCAGCCACCTGCAAGGACTGCTGGGACCGATCCTGACCTGCGATCGGGTGCAGCTCGTCAAGGGCGCATTCGAGCGGCCCCTGCAGGCCGGAGACCGGGTCCTGGCCAACGAGGGAGGCCGGGTCACCGAGCTGATGGCGCGGCCTCTGCTCAACCTCCACGAGCCGCGGCTGGCCGGCTTTGCGCAGCCCCTGGCGGGCGAATTTGCGGCTCGCCGGTCGCTGCTGGAATCGATCCCGTTCCCGGTCGGTTACGGGGTCGAGATCGCCATTCTGATTGACGCCCTGCATCGCGTGGGGCTGGACGCGCTCGCCGAATGCGATCTTGGCACCCGCCAGAATCGCCATCAGCCCTTGCGGGCGCTGGGCGAAATGGCCTACGCGGTGCTGGCCGCCGTGGAGCGGCGGTTCGGAAACGAGCGCGCGGCAATCGGGGGCGCCTTCCTGCGCCCCTGGGACGAGGGAGCCGTGGTATCGGTTCCGGTTGCCGAGCGGCCGCCGCTGGCATCGCTGGCCCGCGGCGGCGTCTAGCGTGGATTAAGAGTCGGCTGGTTCGGGATCGGGCTCGGGATCAGGGTCGGTTCCCGGATCCGGATCGATCGGCGTCGCGGGCTCCTGGGGATCGGGTACCGTCGTCGGCTCCTGCGGATCGGCCGGCGTCCCGGGATCCGGAGCCACCGGCGCGGTCGGCGCATCGGGCACGGCCGGGGTGGGCGGCTCGGTGGGTTGCGGAACCTCAAGCGCGGTCTGGCTAGTTTCGATGGGCGTCATGGTGGACGTCTACCCAGCGCTGCCCTGGTTCACGCGCGGCCCAGTACCTGCTCGCTCACGCGCAGCGTGCGATCACTGCGGGGTGGTCGCGCGCAGGTAGGCGAGCACCGCGAGCACCCGCCGGTGGTCGTCATCGCCGGCGGGCAGGTCGAGCTTGGCGAAGATGTTCGAGACGTGCTTTTCGACCGCACCGAGCGTGACCACCATCTCGCGCGCGATCGCCGCGTTGGTCCGGCCCTGCGCGATCAGCTCGAGCGTCTCACGCTCGCGAGCGGTGAGCGCCCCCAGCTCGGCCTGGCCGCCGCCCCGGTCACGGTCGGCGATCAGGGCGCTGACCACCTCGCGGTCGAGCGCGGTCCCGCCCCCGGCGACCCGCCTGACTGACTCGACGAACGTCCTCACCTCGCTGACGCGCTCCTTGAGCAGGTAGCCGACGCCGCTCTCGCCCGAGGCGAGCAGCTCGCCGGTGTAGACCGGCTCCACGTACTGCGAGAGCACCAGGATCGCGAGCTCCGGATGGCGCCGGCGTGCCTCCAGGGCGGCTCGGATGCCCTCGTCGGTGAAGGTGGGCGGCAGCCGCACGTCGCAGATCGCCAGATCAGGCTTGTGGCCGTCGACGATCCGCAGCAATCCAGGACCATCGGCGGCCTGTGCCACGACCTCGATCCCGTTCTCGGCCAGCAACGCGACGATCCCCTCGCGCAGCAGCGCCTGGTCCTCGACCACTACTACTCGCACGGCAGCGCCCGGTCCTCGACCACTACTACTCGCACGGCAGCGCCCGGTCCTCGACCACCCCTACTCGCACGGCAGCACTGCCCAGACGACCGTCCCCTCGCGGGCCACGCTGTGGATCTCGAGCCGGCCGTCGAGCGCCTCGACACGCTGCTTGAGCCCGGTCAGCCCGCTGCCCGAGGGGTCGGCGCCGCCGGGTCCGTTGTCGGCCACCTCGACCACGAGCATCGCGCCGTCCTGGCTCACCGTCACGCGAGCGCCGGCGCCCAGGGCGTGCTTGGCGACGTTGGTGAGCGACTCGGCGACGACGAAGTAGGCCGCGGTCTCGACCACGGGCGGCGGCCGGCGATCGAGCTCTCCCACCACCTCCACGTGGGCGCTCGAGCGGTTTGCGAGCGACTGCACGGCCGCCACGAGGCCGCGGTCGGCGAGCACCGGGGGCGCGATTCCTCGCGCTAGATCGCGCAGCTCGCCAATCGCTGCGGTCGCCTCTTCACGAGCACGGCGCACCAGCGCCGCTGTCTCGGGGTTGTCGGCCAGGCGCTCCTCAGCGCGGCCGAGCTGCATGCTTAGCGCCACGAGCCGAGCCTGAGCGCCATCGTGGAGATCGCGCTCGATTCTGCGCAGCTCGGCTGCCTGCACGTCGAGCGCACCGCTCCGGGTGCGGGTCAGCTCGTCGACCCGCAGCTGGAGCGAGCGCTGGCCGGGCCGCAGGAACGCGCGGTGCAGCGCCAGCAGCGCGGCCAACCCCACGAACGGGTAGATCGGCCAGAACGATCCACCCCCGGACATCGCCCACACCGCCAGGCAGGTGATGGCAAGCACCGCCGACACGGCGGCCTGGCCGGCATAGCGCCGGCTGGCGCCCTGAGGCTGCATCCGTGTCCAGCGCAACGCGACCCACAGGCCGGCGACAATCGCGCACCCCAGCGCCGGCCACATCGGCCAGAAGTATCCGGCTCCGCTTGCCGCCCAGATGACCACGAGCGAGAGCAGGAGCACGGCGGACGGCGCGAACGCCGCCCGCTGCACCACCGAACGCAGTGCCGCCCGCGTGTTGTGCTCAGTCATTGGTCGATCCCACGGCCGCGATATTTACTGCATGATCCCAGCCCGCGGTGCGCTTGCCACGCACGCGAGCCGGAGCCAGGCCCCGATCTCCGAGCAGGGTCAGCGCCGCGGGCAGCGCCAGACCTCTGACGATCGTCGCATCGAGCGCGATCGCGGCGGCGAGGCCCACGCCGAGCTGCTTGAACTCGAGCAGCGGCAGCGTGGCGAACACCGAGAACACGGCGACCATCACGATCGCGGCGCTGGTCACCGTACCGCCGGTGGCACTGAGCGCCTGGGCCGCCGCTTCCCTGGCGCTCGCACCGGCCCGCCGCGCCTCCCGGGCCCGCTCGAGGACCAGCACCGTGTAGTCCATCGACAGGCCGAACAGAACCACGAAGGCAAACAACGGCAGCCAGTCCACGACCGCGCCGTCTGACTGGAAGCCCAGCAGTGACTGCGCCCAGTGGTGCTGGAAGACCGAGACCAGAACGCCAAACGCGGCCCCGACCGACAGCACGTTGAGCCCGATCACGGACAGCGCGAGCAGCGAGGAGCGGAACGTCGCAACCAGCAACACGAACGCCAGCGCCAGGACGAACGCGATCACCAGCGGAGTGACCGTCGACAGGCGGCTCGAGAAATCGAGATTGCCCGCGTAGTCGCCGGTCAGATCGGCTTGGGCGCCGGGGATCGCGCGGGCGACCGCCGGCTCGAGCTGGTGCCGCAGCGCCTGCACCCGGTGGTCGGCCACGCCGAGGCTGCTCTCGGGGATGGGGATCTGGAGCTGGGCCGTCCGGCCGTCGCGCGACACCTGCAGCGCCACCGCGCCCCGACCGCCGGTGATCGCCAGCCCTCGCCGTCCGATCTCCCGCAGCTGCGAGACAGCTCGCGCCTGCTTGAGCCCCCGTCCGCTGACCACCAGATCAGCGGTATCCGAGGAGCCGGGGAAGGCCCGCTCGATGGCCCGCTCGGCGACCCGGATCGGCGTGTTGGCGGGGACGTCGCTGCGGCCGGGCTCGGCGGTCTGGATCGAGAGCACCGGCGCGGCCAGCGATGCCAGCAGGACCACGGCGGTCGCAAGCGCGACGCGCGGATGGCCTGTCACGCGGTCGGCCAGAACCTGCCAGAACGAGCGACGGCGATGGCCCCGGACACCGCGCCGGCGCGGCCAGAGCCGGCCGCGATCTACGCGGTCGCCGAGCAGGGCGAGCATCGCCGGGAGCACGGTCAGCGATCCCACAACGGCGATCGCGACGACCAGGATCGCGCCCAGCGCCATCGAGGTGAACACGCCAAAGCCGGTGAACAGCAGGCCCGCGAGCCCGATCACCACGGTCATCCCGGCGACCAGGATCGCCCGGCCCACGGTCGCCGACGTCGCCGCCAGGGCAGCCTGCGGACCGGCACCGGCGCGGCGTTCGGCGCGCTCGCGGCGGATGTAGAACAGCGAATAGTCCACCCCGACCGCGAGGCCGATCAGGACCACCACGGGGGCCGTCGAAGAGCCGTTGGGAGCGATCTGCGACACCGCCCCGAGCGCGCCCAGCGCTGCCCCTACCGACGTCAGGCCCAGCAGCAACGGCACCGACGCGGCCACCAGCGCCCCGAAGGCGAGCACCAGGATCACCAGCGTGATCGGGATCGAGATCAGCTCCGCCCGATGCAGCCCGTCGGTGACGATCTTGTTGATCGCGTTGTCACCCGAGCCACTGCCGGCCTCCTGGAAGGTGACGCCGGGTTCACGGCCGGACATCGAGGTCACGAACCGCTGCAGCTGTGCTGCGCGGCTGTCGGCGTTGGACGGATCTCCGCGCAGCGACACGACAACCAGCGCCGTGCGGCCGCCGGCTCGGGAGTACGACGGCGTCCGGTCTGGCCCGTCAACTGACTTGACCGCCGGCAGTCGCCGCGCCCCCGCCTCGAGCGCGGCCACCGCACGCGCCGTCCGAGCGGGGTCATGCGAACGGACAAGCACGTCTTCGGTAGCCGGTCCCTGGAGGCCCGAGGCCGACAGCCGGGCGTCGGCGCGCGCCGACTCCCCGGTGCCCGAGCCGGAGTTGGAGAGCGAGCGCATGCCGGTCATCGAGCCGAGCGCCACGCATGCGGCGATCAGGGCAAACCAGAGTGCGATCGTCAGCTTCGGGCGGCGGGCCGCGCCGCGGGCCGCCGCACTTACAAAACGGGCGAGCACACCAGAGTCGGCGGGCTCGCGGGATGAGGTGGTAGGTGAAGGTGTGAGTTGCATGGACGCCAGGCTGACGTCGCGCGTGGCGCAAATCTCTGGGGGAGGCGGGCGTCTTGGCTGCCGCCCGCCCCCGTCTCCACGGTGGGGATAACCCCACCCCGGCGCCCGCAGCTAATCAAGCACGACCGGTCGTATTTTTAGCACGACCGGTCGTATTATCTACCGTGCGCGGCCCCGGCCCTTAGCGGACCGTTCCCTCCCGGCGCTTCCCTACCCTCAGTTCGCACCGATGTCCTCGCGGACGGTCACCACCTCGTCGGCCACCGCCGATCTGTCAGTTCGGCTGGCGATCGCGCTGGCGTTCGCCGACGCCTCGGTGGTCGTCCTCGCCCTGCCACAGATCGTGGCGCGGCTGAACACGTCGATCTCCCACGTGACCTGGGTGATCACCGCCTACAACCTGGCCCTGATCGCGTCGACGATCGCGATGCTCCCGTTCGCGGCCCGGCTGGCCACCAGGCGTTCGCTGGTCGCAGGACTGGCGGTGTTCGGGCTCGCGTCGCTTGGCTCGGGGCTCGCCGACAGCCTGGTGGTGCTGGTGGTGTGGCGCTGCGTCCAGGGCGCCGGCGCGGCGCTGCTGCTTTGCGCGTCCTTGCCGCTGTTTGCACGGGGACGGGACGCCGGCACCTCGGTGCTGCAGTCCTGGGCCGCCACTGCGGCGTTCGGCGCGGCCGTGGGTCCGGCCGCGGGCGGCGTCCTCACCCAATTGTTCGATTGGCGGGCGATCTTCCTGGCCCAGGCGCCCGTGGCCGCGGTCGCTGCTTTGACCGCGATCGCCGGCCGGTCGGACCCGGCGCGCGCCGCCGCGGACGGCGCTGGCGCACCAGCCGCTACGAGCTATGAACGGACCGGATCGCTCTCCCCTGGCCTGGCTAACATCGCCCTGCTGCTGGTCTCGGCGGGCCTGATCGGCGCCCTGTTTCTGGCCACCGTGCTGCTGATCAACGTCTGGGAGCTGAGCCCGCTGGGCGCGGCCGCGACGCTGGCGGTGATCCCGATCGCCACCGCGTGCGCCGAGCGCCTGGTTGCGAGGCGCCCGGCGAGCAGGACCGCGGCGGTCGGAGCGGTGGTGCTCGCGGTCGGGCTCGTGGTCCTGGCGCTCATCTCGCATCGTGAGCTCGGCTTCATGTTGCTCGCGCTGGCTCTCTGCGGGATTGGTCTGGGCCTGGCTTTCCCGGCACTGACGCGGGTGGCACTCGCTTCACGGGGACCGCTGTTCGCCCGGGCGGCGCGGACCGTGGCCGCGCGCGAGGGAGGGCTCGTGCTCGGGCTCGTGCTGCTCACGCCGGTGCTGGTCAACCAGCTCAACGCCGCGCCAGGCAACGCCACCCCCCAGGTCACCAGCGCGATCATCGGTGCTCCCGTACCGCTGGGGACCAAGCTCGAGCTCGGCGCCAGATTGGTGGCCGCCGAGGCGCAGGCGCCGCCGAGCCAGCTGCCCGATTTGAGCCCGGCGTTCGCGCAGGCCGGAGCCGGCGAGAGCGCCGAAACCAAGCGCCAGCTGGCCGCGCTCGAGGTCGAGGTGCAGACGATCGTTCAGCGGGCTGTCACCCACAGCTTCCGCGAGCCGCTGCTGTTATGCGCGCTGCTGAGCCTGCTCGCGCTGGTCCCGCTCGGCTACGCCGAGCTGCGGCGCGGGACCCGTCCGTGACCCGCGCCGCGCATCGGGCGTAGGCGCCCGCCGCCCGTCAACCGCGGGGCGGGATCTGCTGCACGGCCCACTTGTTGCCGTCGGGGTCGTTGAAGAACACGAACGAGCCCCACGGGAGATGCTCCACGTCGGAGACGTCGACGCCGCGCTGCACGAGCTCGCGGTGCGCCGCCTGCACGTCGGGGACGGTCATCTGCAGGCCCTGGATCGACCCGGGTTCGCCTTCCACGATCCCCTTCCCGATCGCGATCGAGCAGCTCGATCCGGGCGGGGTCAGCTGCACGAAGCGCATCTCGTCACTGACGGTGTGATCGTGGTCGGCGTTGAAGCCGGCCTGCTCGGTATAGAACGCCTTCGCCCGATCGACGTCCGACACCGGCACCGCCACCAGCTCGAGCTTCCAGTCCATTGCGCTGCTCCTTCGAATTCGTGGGCTTTGGGGCCGCGGGGCGCGGCCCTCGATCAAGCGCAGACTACGGACTATTGCGGACCATTTCGGTCCTCGTTGTCTGAGATCATCACTGCCGATGCTCGAGACATCGACTCGGCTTCTGAGGCTCCTGGGACTGCTGCAATCCCGCCGGCACTGGTCGGGGCCGCAGCTTGCCGAGCGTCTCGAGGTCGAGACCCGCACCGTCCGGCGCGACATCGAGCGCCTGCGGCGCCTCGGCTATCCGGTCGATGCGACCCCGGGCGTGGCGGGAGGCTACCGGCTTCGCGCCGGCACCACGCTGCCGCCGTTGCTGCTCGACGACGAGGAGGCGGTGGCGATCGCGGTCGGACTCCGGACCGCGGTCAGGGGCGGCATCGCCGGCATCGGCGAGACGTCGGTCCGGGCGCTGTCCAAGCTCGAGGCGCTGCTGCCCGACCGGGTGCGCCGCCGGGTGCATGCGGTCGGGGCGGCGACCGTCCCCTACCCCGCCTCCGGGCCGCTGGTGGATCCCGAGGTGCTGCTCGCGATCGCTACCGGCTCCCGGGACCACGAGGCGCTGCGCTTCTCCTATCGAAGCCACGACGGCGAGCTGAGCCGGCGCCTGGTGCAACCCCACGGCCTGGTGCACACCGGGCGGCGCTGGTATCTGGTCGCTTGGGACACCGCGCGGGCCGACTGGCGCACGTTTCGTGTCGACCGGATCGCTGGGGTGCCGCGGCCCGACCGGCGCTTTGAGCCTCGCGAGCCGCCCGCTCCAGACCTCGCGGCCTGGGTCGCGCGTGGTGTGTCGACGGCGCGCGACCGCTACCAGGCGCGCGTGATCCTCCACGCGCCGCTGCATGAGGTCGCTCCGCGCGTCCCCCATGACGTCGGCACGCTGGAGCCGATCGGTGACCAGCGCTGTCTGTTGCACACGGGCTCGGACTGGCTCGACGGGCTCGCTGTGTACATCGCCAACATCGGCGTCGAGTTCGAGATCGCCGAGCCACCCGAGCTGATCGACCGGGTGGCGGACCTGGCTGCGAGGTTCGCGAGGGCCAGCGAGGCGCGACCCGCGTATCGGGCGGCACGGAGCGCCCGGCAGCGCCGACGCGGCTAGCGAGTTGCCACCGTGATCATCCTGCGACCGTCGGCCGTCAGCGGCTCGCCCCCCTCCCCGTAGAACTCCACCGCCGTAAAGCCGGCGTCCAGCAGCCAGCTGCGAAGTTCGCAGGCGATGAACATCCGAACCGAGAACACGAACCGGCGCAGCCGCCCATCCCGGACCACGACGCGCTCGGTCCGCGCGCGCCCCCTGACCGGATCAAACCGCGAGCGGTCGACCAGCAGGTCGCCGTCCCGTTCCACCACGACCGCCGGCAGCCAGCGGGGAAGCAACCCGGCGAGGTTGTTGTTCTCGACCAGAAGCCGGCCTCCGGGGCGCAGGATCCGATGTATTTCATCAAGCACCTGGCGGTTCTCGTCATCGTCGAAGTAGCCAAACGAGGTGAACCAGCAGACCACACGATCAAACGTGCCCTCATCCCACGGTGGCGAGCGCATGTCCCCCTGGACGTAGTCGATCTCGAGCCCGCGCCCCGTCGCATCCGCGCGGGCCTGCTCGAGGAACCGTGGTGTGGCATCGAGCCCGGTGACGCGCGCACCGCGTGCCGTGAGTCGGGCGGCAATCCTCCCGTGCCCGCAGGCCAGGTCGAGCACTTCCGCGCCTGCCTGGAGGTCCAGCAGGCGCCAGATCAAATCCGCGTCGACGTCGCTGACCTCCTCGAGCATGGGCCCGTAGAAGTAAAGGTAGTCGGCGTCGAAGACTTCGCCGAAGTCGAAGTCCAGGCTGCTCACCGCCAGCGATTCTAGGCGCGGAGCGGGGCTGGCGCCCGGCGATCACCCAGGCGCGGCGCTCACCCCAGCGCCAGCGCGGCTGCTCCCGCGGCGATCACGACCGCGCCCAGGATCCGCCGGGTTGGCATCCGCTCCCGGAAGAGCAACGCTCCCAGAACGGCGGCGAACACGACGCTGGTCTCCCGCAGCGCCGCGACGACCGCCAGCTCCCCCTGCGTCTGTGCCCACAGCACGAGGCCGTACGCGGCCAGCATGAGGACGTCCGCCGCCACTGCGCGCGGGATCAGCTCTCTGCTGATCCGAGTGGGTCTGGCCGTGCGCGAGTTTACGACCGCGAGGACCAGCGGCATCAGCGCGCCGGTGCCGGCAAACAGCCATGCCGCATACCCCGGCACCGACCCGGACCTGCGCACGCCTACCCCGTCGACGACCGTGTAGGCGGCGATCACCAGCCCGGTGAGCACAGCGAATGCCAGCGAACGCCGGGAGCCGTGGTGGCCGCCGGTCGCGATCACCATCAGGCCGGCGCTGACCGCCAGCACCCCGCCCGTTTGCAGCGGGCTCAGCGATTCGCCGACCACCACTACTGACGCGATCGCGACGGTAGGCGGTGCGATCCCCCGAGCGATCGGATAGACCTGGTTGTAGTCGCCCTCGCGATAGCTCTCGATCAGCAGCAGGTTGTAGACGGTCTGCAGGATCAGCGAAGCTCCGAGCTCGGGCCACGCCGCTCTGCTTGGAGACCGCACGAGCAGCGCCGCCGGCACGCAGATGACAACCGAGGAGAGCCCCATCACCGCCATCAGCGCCAGCCGGTCGCCGACTGACTTCACCAGCGCGTTCCAGCTCGCGTGAAGCGCGGCGGCGAACAGGACTACGGGGGCGATCGGCACTGGACCTCCGGGCAGGAAACATGGAGGCCCTCGGGGCTTTTATCCCGTCAGGTGTGGCCGGCCAGGCGACCGGCTGGCGCCGCTCGGTCCAGGCCCGTGCGCCCTTGTTCGTGTGGACGCCGGCGGAACCCTAGGCGCAACCGCAAGCTGTGATCACCCTATCACCGCGCGTACCAACAACAGGCCGCTGTCGGCCATCAGCAGCGACCCCGGGTGGTAATCCCGAGAACCTTGCAATTGCAGAGCGCTGGCCTTAGGTTCCAGCATCAGTGTCGGCACTGACGAACGCGCGCTGCGCTGCAGGCGGCTTCTGGAGCTCGCTCGACGCGAGACAGCGGCGAACACTGATGATGATGGCGGCGGTCGTCGGCAGCCTCCACGTGGTCGGGTTCTTGATCCTGTTCGCGGTGGTCGCGCCCTCTCACCCGCAGCTTGGCGCCTCCGGAGCGTTGACGATCGGGGTGGGTCTGACCGCGTACACGCTCGGGATGCGCCACGCCTTTGATGCCGACCACATCTCGGCGATCGACAACACAACGCGCAAGCTGATGGCAGACGGCAAGCGCCCCCTCAGCGTCGGGTTCTGGTTCTCGCTCGGGCACTCGAGCATCGTGTTCGCGCTCGCGTTGTTGATCTCGTTCGGGGTGCGGGCGTTCGACGGTCCGATCCGACACGGCAACTCCGGCCTTCATCAGCTGGCGGGCTCGATCGGCACGCTGGTGTCAGGCGGCTTTCTGTATCTGATCGCGGCGCTCAACATCGTGATCCTGATCGGGATCATCGGAGTCTTTCGCCAGCTGAAGACCGGCCGCTACGACGAGCGCCAGCTCGAGCGCCGGCTCGAGCAGCGAGGACTGCTCAACCGGGTCCTGGGGAGGCCGACCAGGACCATCGAGACGCCGGCGCGGATGTACCCGGTCGGCGTGCTGTTCGGTCTCGGGTTCGACACCGCCACCGAAGTCGCGCTGCTGGTGCTCGCCGGTGGGGCCGCCGGCGCGGGCCTGCCCTGGTACGCGATCCTGTGCCTGCCGATCTTGTTCGCCGCCGGGATGTCGCTGCTTGACTCGCTCGACGGCTCGTTGATGAACTACGCCTATGGCTGGGCGTTCGCAAAGCCGGTTCGCAAGGTCTTCTACAACCTGACGATCACCGGCCTCACGGTGGCGGTGGCGGTGGTGATCGGAACGATCGAGCTCGGCGGGCTGCTCGCCTCGCGCATGAACTGGCAGGGCTCGTTCTGGAGCTGGCTTGAGGAGGTCAACATCAACGTGCTGGGGTTCGTGATCGTCGCTGTGTTCCTGGCCACCTGGGCGATCGCGCTCACGATCTGGCGTGTGGGGCGAATCGAGGAGCGCTGGGATGCGCACCTGGAGCCCGCGGGCCGCGCCTCGATTCCTCAAGGCAAGCCGTGACCGTCGCGCCGGACGTCCCCCGGCTGGTCGTCGCCGACCCTGAACAGGCGATCGAGGCGCTGCGAAAGTCAGGGTTGCGGATCTCGACGGCCCGCCGGCTCGTCATCGAGGCGCTGTTCGAAGCCGACGGGCCCGTATCGGCAACGTCGCTGTCACAGGCGCTGTCGCTCGAGGAGTCCTCGGTGTACCGAAACCTCGAGGTGCTCGAGCGTCACGGGCTCACCCGCCACGTTCACCTGGGCCACGGGCCCGGCCTCTACGTACTGGTGGGACGTGACGACGGGGAGTACCTCTATTGCGAGCGCTGCGGCAAGGTCACCGTGCTCGGTCACGACGAGCTCGCGCCGGTCCGCGCCCACATCAAAGACAACTTCGGGCACAGCGCACGCTTCACCCACTTCGCGATCGTCGGGCTATGTGCGCGCTGTGGCGCGGAGTCAGCCGACAGCGCCTAAAAACAACGCTCCCGTCTCGTCAGCGAGCCGGACACCGATTCACACTCGTCGTCGGCGATCAGGGGGACGCCGGCTCAGACGTCCGTTTTTCTCCACAAACGTGATCATTTCGTCCCGGCGGGCGGCCTCCTTTGTCCGGTGCTTAGGAGACTCGGCCGCCTGGCCCTACCTGTTCGGATAGGGCCGTGGCTGGGGGTTTGGGCGATCGGCGGCAATCGGGGATCGGGTCGTCACTGGTCGCCCTGGTGCGGTGACAACCACGCGTCGCGCAGCATCAATCGGTTAGAATAGATACAGGACTGGTGGGGTGCGTCGAGGCAGCAGCGAACTGGCTTTAGGCTCGGATCGTCGGCCGCCATGGGGATTTTTGTCACCTTCCATCAAGGAGTACATCTTGCAGCTGTGGGCACATACAGTTCAGCGCAGTCGGGTTACGCGGGGGGCCTCGGAGCGCCGCGCCGCCGGTCGATTGGGGCGGCGGCGCCGTCTTGCTTTGGCCGTTGCGACCTCCGTCCTTTCGATTGGGGCAGCGGCCGGACCGGCCGTCACCCCGGCGCTGGCCGGATCGGGCAACGGTAGGCATTATCAGTTTCGCACCCTGAACAACAGCAACGATCCGACGTTCAACCAATTGCTGGGGATCAACAACTCTGGCGTGATCGCCGGCTACTTCGGCTCCGGCGCCCAAGGGCACCCCAACAAGGGTTACTTCCTGCTGCCCCACTACAGCCAGCTGGACTATCGGATCGAGAACTTCCCGGGTTCGGTGCAGACCCAAGTGACGGGGCTCAATAACCGTGGGGTCACGGTCGGGTTCTGGTCAGACCAGAACAACGCAAACCAGGTCAACGACAACTTCGGGTTCTACGCCGTCGGCGGTCGCCGGTTCCACACGGTGAACTTCCCCACCACCAACCCCGCCACCCCCCCGGTCGACCAGCTGCTCGGCGTCAATAACCATAACTTGGCGGTGGGCTTCTACACCGACGCCGCAGGCGCCAACCACGGCTACGAGTACAACATCAACCGACACTCGTTCCGTCGGGTCATCGTTTCCGGTGCCACCAGTGTCACCGCGGCGGCGATCAACAACCGCAATGCCGTCGCCGGCTTCTTCACCAACGCCGCCGGAGCTACCGACGCGTTCTTGCAGCGGTCAAACGGAAAGACCATTGACCTGGCCTTCCCCAGGGCGAGCATTACCCAGGCCTTCGGGGTCAACGACTCCAACGAGGTGGTCGGCGTCTACCAGCTGGGCACGGGCAGCGCCGCGACGATGCACGGCTTCACGTGGACTGCGCGGCACGGCTTTGCCACGGTCGATGACCCCAATGGCGTCGGTACGACCACCGTCAACGGTGTCAACGACCGCGGTCAGCTGGTCGGGTTCTACGTCGACTCGGCCGGCAACACAGACGGGATGCTCGCCACCCCGCAACGCTAAACGGCCCCTACGCGACGCTTGTAGTCACATCTAAGACCGGGCCGCCCCAAAGGGCGGCCCGGTCTCGTCGTCTGGGCGGTATCCGCTATGCAGGTGCCACCCTGCGAGCTACCTCGGCGAGCTGGGGCCACTGGGCTGATTCTTGGACGCAGCGGGCGAACAGCCACAGCATCAGGCGCTCGGCTTTGAGGCCGAGCAGGTCGGCCATGCGTCGCACCAGGCCGTGAGGATCCGCGTGAAGCCGGCCGTCGCAGTTGAGCATGTGCTGCAGAGCGTCGTAGGTGGGATCCCCCACGTAGGGCTTGGGGTCGATGACCAGCCAGGGCTCGCGCTCGGCGGCCAACACATTGCCGGCATGCAAATCGGTGCACAGCAGCACCTCCTGTTCGGCGCTGGCCGGCAGCTCGCGAAACAGGGCCATCGCGTCTTCAACCAGTCCAGGATCAAGATCCGCGCCACACTTGTCCACGCTCTTATGCTCACACTCGTCGGCCCACAGGTCGCACATCGCCTGCAGCGAGCCGAACCGGTGGTCGGCCGGAGCCTGGATCCAGAGACGGCGTAGCAGCCCCGCGATCACGGGATCCTGCTCGGGCTCCGGCAGGGCCGCCAGCGCCGTCCCGGGACGGCAGCGCTCAAGCAGCAGCGCGGTCGTCTCGGCGGAGACCTCGCAGGCGGCGTGCAGCCGCACCGCGCCGTTTCCATCCCAGGCCCGCAGGCCATCGGCCTCATGCTCGGCCTCGGGATGGCGCCAGAGCACCTTGACCACCACCTCGTCCTCACCTCGGTGCGCTGGGGCCACCCACGCCGTCTGGCCGCCCGGCTGGAAAGGCGCTTCGACGACGATCGACCACCTCGCCTCCAGCTGCCGGATCGTCGCGGGCAACGTCGTCAGCCAGCCGGCTCGTCCTTCGTACTCAGCGGCCGCGACCAGCTCCATCGGCATCGAGAGCTCGTCGCGCCCGCTCATCGCCAGCAAGCATCCCATTCCCAGCGCCACAGAGGGCCTCCCGAGCGGCGACGGGGCCCAGACCAACACCACGCCGCGTTCGGAAGTCCTCATTCCCGATAGGCCCGGCCGGTGATCGTCACCGGGACGGGGGCCGTATACGGAATGTGCGCGCACACCTCCCAGGCACGATCCCTATCCACGGCGCCGCCGCCAACCGCGTCGCTGCCTCGCCGAGCGCGGGCTACGGGATCAAGACGCGCGGATCGACGCCGCTCCAGGAGCGATCAAACGTCCACACCGCATCGGCGTCGAGCAGCTCGGAGACGGCGAGCGCGATCGCGTCCGGCAGGCTCAGCGCCCGGTGGCGAGCTTTGAGCACGGCCGCGGCATCAGCCAGCGCGGCGGTGATCGCAACGGTCGCGCACCCATTGACGAAGTCCCGCGCGGCCGCCAGCGCCCCGCCTCCCGCCCGGGCAGGTCCGACCAGGATCTCCGCGCGGGTGGTGGCAGCGAGCACCAGCTCGTCATCACCGGCGCCCGCAAGCGCAGCCGCCGCTGCGCCATGGTGCGCGTCATCGACAGCCAGCGCGGCGATCGCCACGCTGGCGTCAAGCACGATCAGCCGCGCCACCCAGCGCGCAGCTCGTCCAGATAGCCGGCCGGATACACCGAGCCATCAACCGCCCCGACCGCCGCCAGAAGCCGGGCGCGCCGCTGGGCTCGCTGCGCCTGACCCGGTGGAGCGCCCAACAACTCGTGACGCACCGCCGTGCGGATCACCTCAGCTTCGCTAATACCTCGCTCTGCGGCCGCCTGCTTTAGCTCGCGGCGCAGATCGTCAGGCAAATAGACCGTCGTCTTCACCACACGCCCACCATACCACCCACGACGTATGGCAACCCTGCCGTCTCCACGGCCGCCTTCACATCCGGTCGGCGGCAAGCAGCCGCGCCAGGAACCGCTGGGTGGCGGGCTCGGACGGTGAGACGAAGATCCGCTCGGGCGGGCCCCGCTCGATGATCCGCCCGTCCTGGAGGTAGCAGACCTCGTCGGCGACCTCGCGGGCGAAGCCCATCTCGTGGGTGGCGATCAGCATCGTCATCCCCTCCTGCTTGAGCTCGCGGATCACCTCGAGCACCTCACCGACGAGCTCCGGATCCAGCGCGCTGGTGACCTCGTCGAGCAGCAGCGCCCGCGGGCGCGACAACAGCGCACGAGCGATCGCCACCCGCTGCTGCTGGCCGCCGGACAGGCGGTCGGGGTAGTCGTCACCGCGGCTGCCGAGACCGAAGCGCTCCAGCAGCGCCTGTCCCGCGGCGCGGGCCTGCTGCTCGGGAACCCCCTGGGCCTTGACCGCGCCCAGGATCACGTTCTCGATCACGCTGCGGTGCGGAAACAGGTTGTATGCCTGAAACACGAGCCCCAGCCGGCGGCGGACCGGAACCGGGTTGAGGCCTGGAACAGTTATCGGTTCGCCGTCGAGCAGGATGTCGCCGTCGTCGATCTCCTCGAGCAGGTCGATGCAGCGCAGCAGCGTCGACTTCCCCGAGCCCGAGGCACCGATCAGCGCGACCGCCTCGTGCTCGCCCACCTCGAGGTCGATGCCCCGCAGCACCTGCTGGTCGCCGTAGGCCTTGGTCACCCCCCGAAGCTCGAGCACCGCGCTCATCGCGGCCCCAGCGCGAGCGCCGCGCCGCGCTCGCGCACGCTGCGGGCCTGCAGCCGATCGACGATCCGCGTCAGGGGGATCGTCACGCACAGATACAGCATCGCCGCGGCGATCAGCGGCGTGTAGTTGAACTGCGAGGCGGCGAAGATCTGGGCCACCCGAAAGGCCTCCTGGGGGCCGAGGATCGAGATCAGCGCGACGTCCTTCTGCAACGAGATGAAATCGTTGAGCAGCGGCGGCACCACGCGCCGGACCGCCTGCGGAAGCACCACGTAACGCAACGCCTGCGCCGGAGTGAGGCCCAGTGCCAGCGCCGCGCCGGCCTGGCTGGGATGGATCGACTCGATCCCCGCGCGGAACACCTCCGACACGTAGGCCGAGTAACACAGCGCGAGCGCCGCACCGCCGAGCACCACCGCTCCCGTGGGCAGGCCGCTGAGCATCAGCGCCGGGACCCCGAACCCGACCAGGTACACCACCAGGATCGTGGGCACGCCGCGCAGCACATCCACGTACACGATCGCCAGCAGACGCAGCGGGAACAGGGCGGGAGTCCGGGTCACCCGGCACAGCGCGATCAACAGACCGACGACCAGCACCACCGCCTCGACGACCAAAAACAGGCGCACGTCGAGCCAGAAGCCGGCGAGCACCTGACTGAAGGAGTGCCTGAAGGCGCTCCAGGAGAAGAACGTCTCGCGCACGGTCGGCCACCCCGGACTGGTCAGCAGCAGCGCCAGCAGACCACCGACCACCACCACCGTGGACACCGTCGAGATCGCCACCGAGCGCCGCATGCGCCGCTGGCGCGCCCGGACACGATCCTGGCGGGAGGTGATGGGAGGAACGGAGCTCACTCGGCCGCTGCCCGGTCTGGCGCGAGACCTGCGGTCAGCGCAGCACCGGCACGCTCTGCGCCGCGGCGATCCAGCGATGGCTGAGCGCCTTCAGCGTGCCATCGGCAGACAGGGCCTGCAGCGCATGGTCGACGCACTGCGTCAGCCCGGAGCCCTTGCTGAGCAACACCCCCCAGCGGTCGCCACCAGGGGCGCTGAACTGGCCGGCGATGGTGGTGTGCGGCAGCTCGGTGGCGGTCAGCTCGAAGGCCGTCGCCAGGTCGACCACGATCGCGTCCACACGGTGGATCTTGAACGCGTTGACGACGTCGTTGGAGGTGTTGAACACCTGTGGCTGGGTGTTGGGCCTGATCTCGGAGTTGACCGCGTCGAGGCTGGTGCTGCCGATCTGTACGCCGATCTTGGCGTTCTTGAACGCGGCCAGGCTGGTCGCGTGCGCCAGCGGCGAGGAGGAGGAGACGATGATCCCCTGCGGGTTGGTGTAGTAGGGCGTCGAGAAGTCGACCTGCTTGGCGCGTGCCGGGGTGATCGAGATCTCGTTGATGTCGAAGTCAAACGCCTTTGGCCCCGGCGCGTAGGAGGAGTCGAACGGCTCAACGGTCCACTTCACCTCGCTGGGCTTGAAGCCGAGCTTGTTTGCGATCACGTAGGCGACCGCGCTCTCGAATCCCTGGCCGTTGGATGGCTTGTTGTGCTCGAAGTACGGGGGGTAGGCCGGCGAGTCGGTGGCCACGGTGAGCACGCCCTTGGAGTGCAGCGGCAGCGAAGACTTGGCGCAGGCGTTGGCGGCCGCGGCGCTGGTGCTCGAATGGGTCGCGGTCGAGCTCCCGCAGGCGCTGGCCAGCGCCCCCGTGAGCACGGACAGACAGACGATTCCTGTGCGCAGGGAGCGTCGCAACGCGCACAATCTACACGTGCGCCAGGCGGCCGGCGCGTTTTGCGAGCACTGCGCCCGACGTCAGCCCAAAGCCGCCTTTGCATCGTATTTCTTGATTGCTTGCGCATGTACGATTAGGTTCATCTCTATAACGGTCACGCAGCTGAGGGCGTTTCTGGCGGTCGTGCGGGGTGGGTCGGTAACGGCCGCGGCAGATGAGCTGATCGTCACGCAGCCGTCGGTCTCCTCGGCGCTGTCGGCGCTCTCGCGCGAGCTCGACTGCGAGCTGCTCGAGCGCTGGGGACGTGGCGTTCGCCTGACCGCGGCTGGAAAGGCCTTCGCGCCGTATGCGGCCGATGTCCTGGGGCTGCTCGAGAAGGGCAGCGCCGCCGCGTCCCAGGCGGCCGGGCTGGCCGCGCGCACGCTCCAGATCGCCGCGGTGACCACGGCCGCCGAGTCGTTCGTGCCCCCGCTGCTGCGGGCGTTCTCACAGCGGGATCCCGGGGTCGAGCTGACGCTCGTGGTCGGCAACCGCCATCAGGTGCTCGAGCGTGTCCTGGATCACTCGGTGGACATCGCGATCTCCGGCAAGCCGCCCGCCAACGAGCGCCTGGTGTTCGAGCCGCTGCTCGACAATGTGATCACCTGCATCACCGCGCCCGACGATCCGCTCGCCGGTCATCGCATCGAGGCGGCCAGGCTGGCCGACCGGGTGTGGCTGCTCCGCGAGCCCGGCTCGGGCACGCGCACGCTCAACGAGCAGTTTCTGAGCGACCGCGGCCTGCGCCCGGCGACGCTCACGCTCGGCTCAAACGGGGCGATCAAGCAGGCCGCGCGCGCCGGGCTGGGAGTTTCGTTGCTGTCACGCGGGGCGGCTGCGGCCGAGCTCGAGCTCGGTCTGCTCGGGGAGCTGGCGCTCCGCGACGGTCCGGTCAGGCGGTCCTGGTACCTGCTGCGCTCGGCGATCGGGCCGATGCGTCCTTCGGTGGAGAGCTTTGTCGCCTTCATGCTCTCCCACGCCGGCCCGGGCGAGCCTCGCGGCATCGCCCCCGCCTGAGACGCTGCGCCGCTGCGGATGCATGGCATCCTCCGCATCAGCATGTCCGCCGATCCCGACCAGACCCCCCGCCCCGAGCCCAAGCCCTGGCCCCAGGACTCTCGCCCCGCCATCCTGGGCGTGGTCGGGGACTCCGCCTCGGGCAAGACGACGATCACCCGCGGTCTGGTGCGGGTGCTCGGCGAGGAGAACGTCTCCCACATCTGCATCGACGACTACCACCGCTATGACCGCCAGCACCGAGCCGAGCTCGGGATCACGCCGCTGAACCCGGACTGCAACTACGTCGACATCGTCGCCCAGGACCTCCTGCACCTCCGCAACGGCAACGCGGTGCTCAAGCCCGTCTACCGCCACAGCGATGGCACGTTCGGGCCGCCCGCCTACGTGCGGCCCGGGCGGTTCACGATCGTCGAGGGGCTGCTCGGCTACCACCTCGAGCAGATGCGCGCGATCTACGACGTGAGGGTGTTCCTCAACCCTCCCGAGGAGCTGCGCCGCAAGTGGAAGGTGGCGCGCGACTGCTCGCGCCGCGGCTACACCACTGACCAGGTGCTGGCCGAGCTCGATCGCCGCGAACCCGACGCCGAGGCGTTCATCCGGCCCCAGCGGCACTATGCCGACCTGCTGGTGGCGTTCAGCGTCCCCGACGCCGAGCACGACATCAGCCATCTCGACGCCGAGCTGACGCTGCGCGCCGGCCTGGCCCACCCCGATCTGACCGCGTTCGTCAGAAGCCTCGACGAGGGTCTGCGGCTCTTCGAGCGCGACGGCGAGACCGTCCTGCAGATCCCGGGGCGGATCGATCCCGGCCACGCCGCCGAGATCGAGGAGGCGATCTGGGCCCGGATGCACTTCGCAACCCATCTGCGCACGCGCCGGCTAGGGGAATTTACGATCGGGACCGAGCTGCTTCGCTCCGAGTCACTCGCGCTCGTGCAGCTGATGATCCTCTATCACCTGGTGACCGCCCGCGCGGCAATCGCGCTGGGCGGCGCCGGGGCGCGCAGCGCGGTCGAATATGCACAGGAGTAAGACCCGGCGGATCCCGGCTCAGAGGGCGCGGTCGTGCAATTCCGGTCGTCGCTCGGCCTCCTCGAGCACCCGCTTGCGCAAGCGGGCCTGCGCGCCGGCCCGCGCGGCACGCGCCGCCCGCTCCTCGTCCAGCGCCACCCCCCGGCTGCGCGCCAGATCCAGCAGCGACTGACGTTCCTCGTCCTGGCGCAGAAAGCGCTGAAAGAGCCACGCCAGCAGCACCGTGGTGAGGATGATCTGCTCGACCATCATCACCCCGCCCGCCAGGTTCTGGTCTGACAGCGGACTGAGGCCCCGCGCGGCATCGGGCGCAGCAGTAGACCGGGTAGAACACCGTCTGGGCCCAGATCAGGGCGTTTGCCAGCACGGCACCCAGGAACCGCACGATCATCACATAGCCGAGCAGCCACGGACCGTCGAACCAGGCCGGCTTGGGCAGCGGTCCGAGCAGGGCCAGCCACAGAAGCGCCCCGAACCACAACATACACGCGTGTTCGAGTGCGTGGATCGCGTCGTGCTCGATCGCCAGCTGGTAGAAGAGCGGCAAGTGCCAGATGTACAGATCGACCACCCACAGCACCAGCGCGACAAGCGGATGCGAGAGCCGCCGCATGAGGCTCGAGGCAGGCGTACGCAGCAGCGGCATCAGCATCGGGCCGGTGAGGCCGAGGACGATCAGCAGCGACGCCACGTCTCCGATCACGATGTGCTGGAGCATGTGCGCGACCAGCAGGCTGTCGGCCAGCCCGTCGAGCGGCGGCAGCTGCACGAGCGCCACCATCAGCACACCGGTCACGAACAAGACCGTGCGCCAGCGGGCCACCGGGCGGTGCTGGCGGGCGAGCGTGGCCGTGCGGCGCCGGTACAGCAGCAGGTACAGCAAGGTCGCCATCACCGGCGGCACGAACTCCGCCAGATGCAGGGAGCCCACCGAGCCGACGATCGCCATCAGCGCCGCGCGGCCGCGAGCGAGCGCTGGTGTTCCTCGGCCTCTTGCTCGGCCTCCTCGCGGTCGGCCTCCACGTCCTCGGCAGCGAGCAACTCCCGGCAGGTGCGGCGGGTGAGGAAGAACAGGATCAGCGGCACGACCCAGATGGCGACCCGGAAGATGAACAGCTGGGTGTTGTAGGCCAGTCCGAACAGGACGAAGATCCTGTCGGCGGCGCCGAACACGAAGATCAGGAACACCCAGGTCAAAAAGGCGACGCCGAACGCGGTCCGATTCGGCGCGTCACGGGGCCGGTCGGCCAGGTTGTGGACGCTGTGGTCGCCGGTCAGCTTGCGCTCGATCCAGGGGAACGAGGCGAGCACGCCGAGCACGAACAGCGGGAACAGCGCGCCGCCCCAGAAGGGGTTGGGGACCAGCGTGAAGTGCCCGATCGTGAGATCGAAGCTGGGCATCAGGCGCAGCGCGCCGATCAGCCAGCCCAGATACCAGTCGGGCTGGGCCCCATTGGTCCCGATCCAGGTGTGGAACGGGCCCCACTGCCAGATCGGGTTGATCTGCACCAGGCCGCCGAGCAAAAACAGCAGTCCGGCGACAAAGCACATCAGCGCCAGCGAGCGCGGCGTCTGGCCGGGGAACAGCGGCACGCCGACGATCCGGCGCTCGGTGGTGCGCTTGCTCTCGCGAAACTGTGTGTGGTGGCGGGCCATGATCAGCACCAGGTGGATCCCGATCAGCGTGGCCAGCAGGATGGGGATCAGGAACACGTGCGCGATGTACATGCGCGAGAAGAAGTCGAACTTGCCCGGGAACGGAGCGCCGAACAGCCCCAGCATCAGCGGGCCGCCGACGACCGGGATCGACAGCCCCACTCCGTAGCCGATCGCCAGGCCCATCCCCGACAGCAGGTCATCGACCAGCGAGTAGCCGAGGAACCCCTCGAGCAGCGCCGTGAACAGCAGGATCAGGCCGACGATCCAGGTCAGCTCCCGGGGCTTGCGGAACGCGCCGGTGAAGAACACGCGCATCAGATGCATCACGATCGCGACCATGAAAACGTCCGCGGCCCAGTGGTGGGTCTGGCGCATCAGCAGCCCGGCCTTGTCGCTCAACGACAGCTCGACCACCGACCTGTAGGCCATGCTCATCGTCTGCCCGTCGAGCGGCGCATAGGGGCCGTGGTAGACAGTCTGGGCGCTGCTCGGGACATAGAACAGCGCCAGGTAGATCCCGGTCGCGATCAGGACGATGAACGCGTACAGGGCAACTTCACCGAGCAGGAACGACCAGTGGTCGGGGAACAGGTAGCGCAACGTCTTGCGCAGTAGCGGCGCCGCCGCGGTGCGCTGGTCAATGAACTTGACGGGATCGGCGACCGGATCAGTCATGCGCGCGTTGAGCTCATGTGGGCTTTGATCTCACGTTCCACCAACCCGGACCCACGCGGGCCGAGAAGTTGCCGGCCGCGCGCAGGTTCCCGTCGCTGTCGATCATCAGCGGCAGCTGGGGGAGCGGGCGGCCGGCCGGTCCGTACATCACGGTCCCCCCGGTGTAGGGGTCGAAGGTCGAGTAGTGACAGGGGCAGACCAGTGCGTTGTTGGGCTCGAGCACCGGAAAGGTGGGCTTGCGATACAGCGCGACCGCGCAGCCCGCATGGGTGCAGATCTTCGAAAAAGCGAGGATCCCGTTCGGTGCCCAGCCGTGGCGCCCGGGCGGCAGCTCCAGCTTGGCGGGGTCCAGGCGGATGATCACCAGCGAGGAGGCGAGCAGCTCGGGATCGGCGCCTTCAGGGAAGCCGGTGTAGAAGGTCCGTTGCTCGACGGACGCGGCGCTGATCGGGCTGCCGTTCTCGTCGACCACCCGCACGCCGCGGCGCCAGGGGGTCTCGTCGAGCGGCCCCGTGTCCCAGAACGGGCCGAGCGACAGCGCCGGCGTCAGCGCGGCCAGCCCCAGCGCCCCCCCGGCGGCCGCGCCCGCGCCGAGCAGCAGCCGCTTGCGGGTCATCCGGCTGCCGCTCTGGCGGATGATTTCGGCGACCTCCTGCTGCTGCTCGGGGTGCTCCTCGGGGTAGTCGTCCTCGAGCTCCTCGGTCACCACCAGTCGCTTGGCGACGACCGCCAACGCCGCGCCGATGAACACCAGCGCACCTCCGAGGGCGATCCCCAGCAGCTGGTTGGGGAGCGCGGTCGGGCTGTACTCGGCGTAGGCGACGATGAAGCCGATCGCGAACAGGACCGCGATCCCGAGCAGCACCAGCACCACGTTCTCGGCCCGCCGCTCGGGGGTGCCCTCGGCCACGATCCGACCCGGAGGGCCGCCGTCGCCCTCGCTCGGCTGCTCTTCTGCCCGACTCCTGCGCAGGCGCCGGGCGAGCAGCGCCATAAGCGCCACGAACCACTGCCAGGGCTTCATCTGCGCCTCCTCCTCCGTCCCACCATCCGGCAGGAGAGAACGAGCAGCGGCGCGCCGATCCACCAGGCCACGAGGCCCTCGGGAATCGGACCCAGGTTGCCGATGCTCCAGCCGCCGGCGTTGTTGGGATCGTTGGTGCTGAGCACGTATTTGACGATCGAGTTCAGCTGCGAGTCCGAGATCTGCTGCTTGGAGAAGCGCGGCATCAGGTAGGGCCCGATACGTACCGCCTCGGCGATCTGGGTGGGGGGCACGTTCTGCAGCGGCGGCACCCGCGCGCCGGTCACGAACCCGCCGCGTCCCTCGATCTGGTGGCAGCCGGCGCAGTGCTCGGCGAACAGCTGTTGGCCCTCCGAGATGTCGCCCGCCGCGGGACGGGGGGTCGGAATCGCGGGACCGTGGCCGAGTGAGGCGACGTAAGCCACCAGTGAGCGGATCTCCTTGTCAGAGAACAGGACCCGGTCGCTGCCGGGCTGGTCGTGGATATTTGACAGCGGCATATAGCCGGTGCGCAGGTAGAAGTCGGGGGCCAGCGCGCCGACGCCTCGCAGCGGCGGCCCGGCACCGAGGATGTTTCCGCCTCCCTGCCTGGGGACCTTGATGCCGGATCCCGCGATCCCGTGACAGCTCGCGCAGTTGCCGGCGAACAGCTCGGCGCCGAGCCTGATCGTCGGCGCCGGCGGCTCGGTCGTCGGCCGCACGATCCCCAGCTCGGGCTGGGCCTCGGCGATCGGGACCGATCCCAATGCGACGATCGCCACCAGGGCTGCGATGGTCTTGCGGCGGCTCATGCCTGCTGGCAGATCGGGAGCAGGGGCGCGCCGATGCCGGTCATGATGATGATCACCAGCGTCAGGGCGTTGACCGTCATGCCGATCATCGACAGGAAGTTGACCCGCCCGAGCGGCGGGGTGACGCCTTCGCCGCGGCGCTCCTGCGCGCCGACGTCCTCGATTTGGTAGGTGCGCAAAAAGATCCACATCGACACTCCCAGCGAGGCCAGGCCGACGAGCACCGCCGCGATCGAGAGCCCGATCTCCCAGGCGTGGACCGGCAGCGCCCAGCGTGCCGTCGGTGGGTCGCACTGGGCGAAGGTGAAAAACAGGTTGGCCAGGAACTGGATCGTCCAGGCGGCGGCCCCACCGAGGACGCCGAACCACAGGAGCGCGTTTGACGGCGGTGACTTCACAACGACGGGCTCAGCTGGGTGAACACGACGAATATCGCCAGCGCGTTGACCACGTACCAGTACAGCGCCACCGCGCGCACGGCGATCAGCCAGTAGTTGGTCAGCCCCCGCGTGGTGAGCTTCCAGATCACCACCAGCTCGAGCAGGATTCCGATCAGCACGTGCGCGTGATGGGCGGCCAGCAGCGTGAAGTAGATCGACCCGTAGGCGCTGCCCTTCGGCGAGAACTTGAGCAGGTCGTCACGGAACAACACGATCTGGGTGGCCAGGTAGCAGCCCTGGACCACCGCCGCGGCCGCGATCAGCCAGACGACTTGCCAGCGCTGGGCGGCGCGTGAGGGGCGGACCGCGAGCCACAGGGGGACGGTGGTCGTGACCAGCACCCCGGTGGCGATGAACGGCACGACCACGGCCGGGGGCTCGATGCCAAGAGGGGGCCAGGCGCGGACGTTGAAGTCGAGGTAGAAGTAGGTCGCGATCAGGATCCCGAACAGGGTCGCCTCGGCGCACAAAAACAGCGCCATCCCCCACCAGCCGCTCGGCTTGGCCTGGCGTGCGAGCGCAACCGCGGCGGCCTGCTCGGGCGTCCGCGCGGTCGCGCTACGGGGCCGGCGGTGCGCGCCGGCCTCCATCAGGGTCTCCACCCCCGGCGATGCCAGCCGAGCAGCGCCAGCCCGCCCGCGACCAAAAAGCCGAACGCGATCCAGTAGTGGTGCATGACGAGCATCATGAAAACTCCGGCCAGTGTGAGCGCGGTCACCGGCGGCCAGGCCGAGTAGTGCGGCATGACGAGGATCTCGTCCACCCGCGCATCCTGGACCGTGGTCGCCGGGGTCTCGTGGCCGAGTTCGAGCAGGCCCTCGCCGCGATCGAGACGGCGGCTGTCGCGTTTGCGATCCTCCTCGTCCCACATCGGGTAGGCGCTCGAGACCGTGGGGATGACGGGATAGTTGTAGGGCGGCGGCGGCGAGCTGACCGACCACTCGAGCGTGTCGCCGTGGAAGGGGTCGTTTCCCGACGGGGCGCCGCGGAAGTAGCTGATCAACAGGTTGGCGACGATCAGCACCAGCCCGGCGGCGAGGATGTAGGCGCCGATCGACTCGATGAAGTTGAGCAGCGTCCAGCCCATGTGCGCCGGGTAGGTGTAGTTGCGCCGGGGCATGCCGAGGATCCCGACGATGTGCATCGGGAAGAAGACGATGAACGTCCCCACGAACGTGAGCCAGAAGCTGAGCTTGCCGGCTCCCTCGTGGTACATGCGTCCGGTCAGCTTGGGGAACCAGAAGTACATCCCGCCGAGGATCGGGAACACCGCGGCGCCGAAGATCACGAAGTGGAAGTGGGCGACGATGTAGTAGCTGTCGTGGACCTGCTGGTCGAACGGGATCGCCGCGACCGTGATCCCTGACAGCCCGCCGATGATGAAGTAGACGATGAACCCGACGATGAACAGCAGCGGCGTCTTGAAGTCCGGGGTGCCGGTCATGATCGTGGTGATCCAGGCGAACAGCTGGATCGCCGAGGGGATCGTGATGATCATGCTCGCGGCGGCGAAGTAGACGGTCGTCAGGTTTGAGAACCCGACCGTGAACATGTGGTGAAGCCAGACGCCGAATCCCAGGAACGCGACGAGGATCTCCGACAGCGCGACGAGCGGGAACAGCACCATCTTGCGGTGCGAGAACGCGGGGATGATCGAGGTCGCGATCCCGAACGCGGGCAGGACGATGATGTAGACCTCCGGGTGGCCGAAGATCCAGAACAGGTTCTGCCATAACAGCGGATCGCCGCCGGCGGCGGCGTTGTAGAACTGGAAGCCGAGCTGCCGGTCGAGCTCGAGGAACAGGGCCGCGATGCTCAGCGAGGGGAGCGCGAACAGGAGCGCGAACGCGACCGCGAGGAAGGCGAAGCAGAACAGCGGCATCCGGTTGAGCGACATCCCGGGCGCGCGCAGCTTGAAGATCGTGACGATGAAGTTGATCGACGTCGCCGTGCTCGCGATCCCGTTGAAGATCAGGCCCCAGCCGTAGTAGTCGATGTTGTTGCCGGGGTCGAAGTGCTTCGACGCCAGCGGCACGTAGTCAAACCAGCCCGCGTTGGGGGCGTTCCCCTGCGCCAGCGACACGTAGAAGAAGATCCCCGAGGCCAGAAAGGCCCAGTAGGAGAAGGCGTTCAACCGCGGGAAAGCCATGTCCCGGGCGCCGATCATCAGCGGGATCAGGTAGTTCCCGAACGCGCCCGTGGTCATCGGGATCACGAACAGGAAGATCATCGTGATCCCGTGCATCGTGAACACCTCGTCGTAGGCCTGGGGGCTGAGGAGGTGGTGGTTGGGACCGATAAGCTGGGTCCGGATCAGCAGCGCTTCGACCCCGCCGGCGCCGAAGAAGGCCAGCGCGGTGAAGAAGTAGAGGATTCCGATCCGCTTGTGATCGGTGGTGGTGAGCCAGCCGAGCAGCCCCGGGCGCTCCTCCCAGATCCGACCGAGGCGATCCATGTGCCGCTGGCCGGCTGGTGTGACGGTCGTGGCCATCGCTATTTCAGGGTCTCCAGGTAGGACACAAGCGACGAGACCTGGCTGTGCGACAGCCCCAGGTCGGGCATCACCACGCCGGGTTTGATCGCCTGCGGGTTGTGGATCCATGCCGCTAGCTGGCTCGGGGTGTTGGGGATCGTGAGCGCACCGAGCGTCTCGCGGCTGGCGACATGAGTGAGGTTGGGGCCGACGATGCCCTGCGCCGGCGTGCCGGCGATCTGGTGGCAGCTCGCGCAGGCGCTGGTCATGAACACCCGCTCGCCGGCACGCGCGGCGGCGGTGGTCGGTGGCGGTGCGGGGGACGACATGTGCGCCAGCCAGGCGCGGTACAGCGCGACCGGCTGGGCGTACACGTACATCGACATGTGCGCGTGCTGCAGCCCGCAGAACTGCGAGCACTGGCCCCGGTATCGCCCCGGGCTGGAGGCGTACAGCAGGATCCGGTTGCGGCGGCCGGGGATCATGTCGATCTTGCGGTTCAGGGCCGGGACCCAGAAGCTGTGGATCACATCAGCGGTCGTGGCAACCAGGTTCACGCGCGTGCGCACGGGAATGTGGATCTCGTTGGCGGTGATCGCGCGGGTTCCCGGGTAGCGCACCTCCCACCACCACTGGTGGCCGATCACGTTGATGGTCATCGCGGTGCTCGAGGGGGCCGGCGGGGAGGTCTGCCGGATCAGATAGACGTTGGAGACCGCGAACAGGACCACCAGCACCACCCCGGGGACCGCGATCCCGAACAGCAGCACCAACCCCTGGTTGAGGTTCTCGCGCTCGCCGACGAACGGCAGCCCGGGCTTGCCGCGGCGAAACCAGGCGATCAGGAGCATCGCGATCGCGCCCGCGAACACGATCGTCGCCGCGGCCAGCATCCACCACCACAGGAGCATGATGTTGTGGGCCTGCGGGCTATGAGTGGTGAGGATGGACTGCGGGCTGCCACAGCCCGCCACCAGCAGGGCGGCCGCCACCGCGGCTCCGGCGCAGGTTATTCGCAGTCTCAGACGGCGCCGTTGACCGTGACGGGCTGACACCCTGGCTCGCCCCCTGGGGAAGCGGACGTGACTAAAGGCGCCACTCTGTTACCCGGTCCCGGGCACGGCAAACCGATCCGTCCGCACGCTTACACAAGCGCACCAAGAGGCTTGACAATCGTCGCCTCAGGTGCTGTCGCGGCGTCGCCTCAGGTGCTGTCGCGGCGTCGCCTCAGATGCGCGTCGCGGCGACCGAGGCGAGCGCCAGCGCCGTGGCCGTCGCCGCGTTGTGGAGCGCCAGCCGCCGGCGTCCGCGGTCAACGCCGGCGAGCGCGAGCATGCTCACCGCGTGCACCGCGTCGACCCCCGCACCGGCGAGCTGCCAACCGCGCGTCGGATGGCGACGGATCAGCTCGGCCTGGAGCAACTCGCGAATGCCGAGCACTCTGCCCACCGTCCGCGCTCGATCGTCAATCGGCGTTCGCGTGAGCGCCGCCAGCGCCCCCGTGGGCGCGAGCAGCAGCAGGGCCCCGTAACAGGACCTGATGACCACCAGGCCCCGGCTCACTCGCGCCCGTCCGCGGTCAGCGTGACCGCGCATTGCAAAAGCGCCGCGTGCACGAAAGCCTGCGGCAGGTTGCCGCGCATCTGACGCTGGACGACATCGAACTCCTCCGACAACAGCCCCGCGGGGCCGCAGGCGGTCCGGCCGCGCTCGAACCAGTGCGTGGCGCGAACCGCGTCCCCCTGCTGGGCCCAGGCCAGGGCGAGCATGAAGCCGCACAGCACAAACGCGCCCTCGGCCTCGCCCAGCGGCCGGGCGTCTGGCCGGTAGCGGTAGCAGTAGCCGTCCTGCGTCAGGTCTCGGTCCACGGCGTGCAGCGTCGCCAGCGAGCGCGGATCGTCGGGGTTGATGCCTTCGCGGATCGCCGGCAGGAGCAGGGCGGCGTCGATGCGCTCGTCGGTAGGGCGAGCGCTGCCAGCGGCCCTCCGGGTGCACGGCGCTGGCCGCGGTCTCGGCGACGATCGCGTCGGCCAGCGCGAGCCAGGCCGCGCCGCGCTCGGACGGCTGGTGGGCGGCGATCGCCCGCAGCCCGGCGGCGCAGATCAGGCGGCTGTGGGTCCAGTTGTCGGGCTCTAGCTCCCAGATCCCGGCGTCGGCCTCGCGCCATCGCTGCTCGATCGCCGCGACCGCGCATTCGGCGGCCCGCCACCCGTCGGCGTCGATGTGATCGTGGCCGGCGGCGGCCGCGAGCAGCAGCAGCGACTCGCCGAACGCGTCGAGCTGAAACTGGCGATTGACCCAGTTGCCGACCACGTCGGTCCCGCCGGGGTAACCGGACAGGCCCAGGCGCTGCTGATCGGGCACCCGACCCCCGACCGTGGTGTAAGCGGGTGCCAGGTCGGGGCCGTCTGCGAGCAGGCGGTCGCAGACAAAGCGCACCGCGTCGTCCATCAGCGGATGGGGCCCGGCCTTGGCCACGGCCTGACCGGCCAGGCACTGGTCGCGAATCCACACATAGCGATAGTCGTAGTTGCGTCCCTCGCGCGCTCGCTCGGGCAGGGACATGGTCGCGGCGGCGACCATGCCGCCGGCGTCGCACGTCAGCCCCTTCAGAACCGCATAGGAGTGCCGCGCATCGCGGCGTCCGACGGCGCCCTCGAGCGCAGGCACGCTCTCCCTCCACGCCGACTCGGTCGCCGACCATGCTCGGTCCGGGTCCGGTGGGGGCTCGGGATCAGCGCTTGAGTCGATCACCAATACCAGATCATGCGTGGTTCCCGGCTCGAGCTCCAGGGTCATCGCCAGCGGCTTGGCGCCGCCGTCGGCCTCCACTGGCTCGGCCTGCGCGGCGCCCGTCCACATCACCTGCGCGTCGCCGAGCCGCGCCCTCCAGGTGCCGTCGTCTCCGCGGCGCAGGTACGTGGCTCGCCTGGCGCCGAACTCGGCCCGCAGATCGAGCACCACCCTCACCCGGGCGCCCCCCGAGTGGGCCAGCACCCGGCGCAGCAGCACAGCGCGATCGGCCCGCCCGGGCACGGCGAGCGCCTCGCGGCACTCGATCAGCCCGGCGTCTGTGACCCAGTGGCTGCGCCAGATCAAGCCGTGCTCGTAGTAGCCACCCCACACGAAACGCCCCCGCGGCGTGACCGCATACACGCCTTCTCCGCCGATCAGGGTCGCGAAGCACGCATCTGAGTCCCAGCGCGGGAAGCACATCCAGGCGTAGTCGCCGCGCGGACCCACCAACACCCCCCGCTCGCCGTCGGCCAACAACGCGTATTCGCGCAGCACATGGGGCGCGCTGACGTCCGCTGTGACCTGGGGCGCGCTGACGTCCGCTGTGATCTGGCTCATCGCATACGAGCGGCGATCCCAGCCGCGCCTGCGATGGCGCCGAGTGCGGCCCCGGCGAGCAGCGCACGGTGCGTGTTGGCCCACAGCTGGGGACTGCGGCTCTTGGCCTGACTGTCGAACATTCCGTGCGTGGCGGCGAGCTCGGGTACCGGCGAGAACAGATTGTCGGGACGGTCCGGGAGGCACCGGCATGTCCTGCACCTGCTGGCCGGAGAAGGCCGTCTGAGCCAAATAACGGTCTGCGATCCCCGGCGCGATCTTGTTGGCCAGGATCGCCTCCACCGCGCTGTAGCCCACCCGCAGCTCGCGGCGGTGATGGTGAGCGGCCCAGTACACGGCTTCGGCCGGGATCTCCGGCTGGTAGATCGGCGGCACTGGCTGTGGATGGTTGGGCAGCTTGGACCGGCACCAGTTGAACTGGGTGGTGTTGACGCCGGGCAGCTGGACCATCGTGATGTGGACGTGGCTGCCGTCGTGCATCAGCTCGGTGCGGATCGAGTCAGTGAATCCGCGGATCCCGAACTTAGCCCCGCAGTACGCGGCCTGAAGCGGGATCGACCGATACGACAACGCCGAACCCACCTGCACGATCGTGCCCCGGTCGCGGGCCGTCATCCGCTTGAGCGCGGACATCGTCCCGTACACGGTGCCCAGATAGGTCACCTCGGTGGCGCGCTTGAACTCCTCGGGCGAGGTCTCCACGAAGCGGGCGAAGATCGTGGCCATCGCATCGTTGACCCAGGTGTCGATCGGACCGAAGCGCGCCTCGACCGCCTCGGCAGCGGCCTCGACCTGATCTGAATGCGCAACGTCGGTGACAACCACCAACCCCTGCCCACCCAGTTCCTCAACCTCTTTGCGGGCCGCGTCGAGGCCCGCCTCGCCGCGCGCCAGCAGCCCTACGTGAGCGCCGCGCTTTGCGAACGAATGGGCGATCGCCCGACCGACTCCACCCGAGGCGCCGGTCACCACAACAACTTCAGGCCTGTGGTCGTGGCTCACGCAGCCACCATCTGCTCGCGCTTGTCCTCGATTCCCGCGAACAGCTCCTTGAACGAGTCGGCGAACTTCTGCACGCCTTCGCGCTCGAGGACCTCCACCACATCGTCATAGTCGATGCCCGCCTGCTCGAACCGATCCAGGGTGCGCCGGGCGTCGTCGACGTCGCGATCGAGCGTGCGCTCGATCCGGCCATGATCCATCACCGCCTCGACCGTCTCCCGGGGCATCGTGTTGACCGTGTCCGGACCCACTAGCTCCTCGACGTACAGCACGTCGCGATAGTCGGGGTTCTTGGTCGAGGTCGACGCCCACAGGCACCGCTGTGCGCTCGCGCCCGCGGACTTGAGCTCCTCCCAATCAGGCCCCCTGAAGATCTCCAGATAGGACTGGTAGGCGAGCTTGGCATTGGCAATCGCCAGGGTCCCGCGCAGCTCGTCGTGGCCACCGAGCTCCTCCAATCGCCGGTCGGCCTCGGTGTCCACCCGCGAGACGAAGAACGAGGCAACTGACGCCACCTGGCGCAGGTCTCCCCCGCCCTCGCGCAGCCGGCGCAATCCGCGCAGGTACGCCTCGGCCGCAGCGCGATGGCGCTGCAGCGAGAACAGAAGCGTGACGTTGACCGGGATGCCCGCAGCGATCGTCTCCTCGATCGCGTCCAGACCGGCCTCCGTGCCCGGGATCTTTACGAACAGGTTGCGGCGGCCGATCAGCTCGTGCAGGCGGCGGGCCTCGGCCACCGTGCCCGCGGTGTCGTGGGCCAGGTTGGGATCGACCTCGAGCGACACCCAGCCATCGCGGGTCTTCTCGTTGCGTTCGAATGTCGGCGCAAGCAGATCGCAGGCGGCGCGAATGTCCTCGCTCGCCAGGGCGAGGAAGACCTCCTTGGGATCGGTCTCGGAGGACAGAACCTCGCGCAGCTGTTCGTCATAGGCGTCGCCGGAGGCGATCGCGCCTTGGAAGATCGTGGGATTCGAGGTCACGCCCACGATCCCGTCGTCGATCAATCCCGCAAGATCGCCGTCGCGCACGAAGCGACGCGAGAGGTAGTCGATCCAGGGGCTCTGGCCGTGCTCAGAGAGTGCTTTGAGGGAATTGCTCATCGGGGCTCCAGTTCACTTGCTTTGCCTTTGAGGCTACCCCGCCGGCCGCGGCTCATCCATGCCGGACGTGAGTCCTTCCTTTTCCAGCTGATCGGCGCTGCGACCGTGGCGGATCAGGTGAGCGAGCGGCAACCCGAACCACAGCGCCACGATCCCCACTGCGGCCACCAGGCCGAGCAGAATCGGCCCCACGCCCCCCGCGACCACGTCGGCGATCAGGATCAGGATCCCGGTGAACCCAGCCGCGAGGAACACCATCGCCACGATCACCAGGCGGTTGCCCATCGCCACCAGGTAACGCTTCTCGCCATGGCGAAACAGAATCCGGTGGTGGATCGACGGAGCGAGCAGCAGCACCGCGGCGGTCGCCACGCACAGCAGGGTCACGAAGTAGTCGGTGCGGCCGAACGACGAAACCTTGGGCCAGCCTTTGCTGAAGGGGACGATCAGCAAAAAGCCGAACATCACCTGGATGCCGGTACCGGCGACCCGCAGCTCGTTGAGCAGCTCTATCGTATTGCGATCGAGCCGTTCGGCATCGGTCTCGTGACGTTCTGGAGGCGATTTCAAGATCGTGGGGGATGCCACAAGCACAAGGTACCCGTGTGGGCGGCCTCCTACCGTCCACCGCGGCCCCAGCCGAGGGGGGCTGTTAGCCGCCGCGACAAACGGGCATCAGCACCGAACAATGAACGGGAACCATCGATGAGGCTCGGCTACTTTCTGTCCAGCGAGGAATGGGGGCCAAAGGACCTGGTCGCCCAGGCGGTCAAGGCTCAGCAGGCCGGTTTCGACCGCCTGTGGATCTCTGACCATTTCCATCCCTGGAACGACGCTCAGGGCCACAGCCCATTCGTGTGGTCGACGATCGGGGCGATCGCCTCGGCGACGACCGGGATGACCGTGACCACCGCCGTCACCTGCCCGACGATCCGGATCCACCCGGCGATCATCGCCCAGGCCGCCGCGACCTCTGCCGTGCTCCTCGGCGGCCGGTTCAACCTGGGGGTCGGGAGCGGCGAGGCGCTCAACGAGCACGTGCTCGGCGATCGCTGGCCCGGCGCCGCCGAGCGCCTCGAGATGCTCGAAGAGGCGATCGAGGTGATCCGCCTGCTCTGGCAAGGCGGCGTGCAGGAGCATCGCGGCCGTCACTACCGCGTCGAGCATTGCCGCATCTATGACCTGCCCGCTGAGCTTCCCAAAGTGATCGTCTCGGGCTTCGGGTCCCGCTCGGTGGAGCTCGCAGCGCGGGTCGGCGACGGGTATTGCACGGTCGGCCCCGACGCCGAGTCGGTGCAGATGTTTCGGTCGGGCGGCGGCGATGGCAAGCTGGTGCAAGGCGGCCTGAAGGTCTGCTGGGGGACCGACGAGCAGCGGGCGCGAGCGCATGTCTACAAGCTGTGGCCCAACGAGGCGCTTCCCGGCGAGCTGGCACAGATTCTCCCGACGCCCGCGCATTTCGAGCAGGCCGCCGAGATCGTGAGCGAGGACATGGTCGTCTCCGACGTGCCCTGCGGGCCCGACCTCGACCGTCATCTCGAGGCGATCGACGCCTATGCGCAGGCCGGCTTTGACGAGCTCTATGTAAATCAGATCGGCCCTGACCAGGATGAGTTCTTCGCCGCCTACGGCGAGCATGTGACGCCTCGGTTTGCATAGCTGGTGCAGCGCCGGCTCCTGCGCAGCGCGCAGAGCGCACCCCGCTCAACGGTCCCTTTCCCGGGGGTGGTTGAATGGGACACGGCGTATGTCCAACATCGTGCCGCTGCCGCGGGTCCATCTGCTCGAGGTCGAGCCTGACTTCGGGACCTTTCTCTCAGACGAAGAGAAGGAGGCCGCAGCGGCCGTCTCGGTCCCGGTCAAGCGGCTGCCTCGTGGATCGATCGAGCTCGACGAGCTGCTGCTGGAGGCGGGCGCGTTCGCCGCGCTGGTGGCCGAGGGGATGCTGCTGCAACGGATGGTCGTCGGAGATCGATCGGCGCTCAGGCTGCTCGGACCAGGTGACCTGATGACCCTGTCCGGCCCTTCCCGGACCGAGCTTCTGCACTGCACCCGCGAAGCCGTGTCCGACACCCAATTGGCGTTGCTCGACGATCACGTGCTGGTGGCAGCACGCCACTTTCCGCGGCTGGTGAGCGGACTGCAGATCAGGCTCGGCGAGCAGCAGGAACGGCTGGCGACCCAACTGGTCATCTGTCAGATGCCGCGCGTCGAGGATCGCGTGCTGACCCTGATGTGGCTGCTGGCCGAGGTCTGGGGGCGAGTGACGGTGTCGGGCACCACGCTGCCGCTGGCCCTCACCCACGAGGTGATCGGCGAGCTGATCGGCGCGCAGCGCTCGACGGTGACGCTGGCGCTCACGCACCTGGCCGAGCGCGGGGATTTGATCCACCAGGATCGCGGCTGGCTGCTGCTGGAGAAACCTCCGCTAGGTCCGGACGACGGCCGGCTGTCAAGGGCGCCCGAGCAGGTGCCTTTCGGTGGGTTGGACTGGCGACCGTCACGCGAGACGGTTGGCCACCGCCACGATCACGACCTGCTCATGGAGACGGTCAAGGCCCTGCGCGAGAGCCAGCTACAGAGTCGAGAGCGTGTTGAGGCGGGACTGGAGCGTGCGGCCCTCTCACGCCAGCACAGCGAAGAGCTGCGCGGGCAAGCGCGACAATCTCGCCGGGCTAGACGGGCTCCATCATGACGATCGCACCCGAGACCTCGCCGTTGGACGGGCTTCCAAGCGGTAGGCACACGACCCGGCACTGAAACGCACGGCCCCGACGGTTGGTCGCCTCGAGGACCAGCTCCTCGCGCGCCGACTTGCCCGCCAGCACGCCCTGCAGCGGCTGCTTGAGCTGGTCCACCGGCAGACCGATGTCCAGCGACAACAGATGCTGGTCCTCGGTTTCCGGCGCGGCCAGCCCCCATAGTTCGCGCGCCTGGCCATTCCAAATCTGCACGTGCTGGCGCCGGTCGAGAACGGCGACCGCGAGACCGATGGTCGTGAGGATCGTCTCCAGGAACGTGTTGAGGTCGTTGAGCTCGAGGGTCCGATGGCGAAGCTCCTCGTTCATCGTCTCGAGCTCCTCGTTGCTGGACTGGAGCTCTTCATTCATCGTCTCGAGCTCCTCGTTGGTCGACTGGAGCTCCTCGTTGGTCGTCTCAAGCTCCTCGTTGGTCGACTGCAGCTCCTCGTTGGTCGTCTCGAGCTCCTCGACGGTCGACTGCAGCTCCTCGTAGGTCTCCTCGAGCTCCTGCTTGGCGTTCGTGACCTCGAGCTCGAGGGCATGTCCAGCGGTGACGTCTTCGTAGCTGACGCTCGTCCCCAGCGCGACGCCGTCGGACAGCAGCGGCGTCACGTGCACGTCGAGGACACGCTCCTGGTCTCCGGCCCGCCAGAGGATGCCTTGCAGGTCGGCCCTGCGGAGCTCCCGTGCCGCCGCGTCCACATGCGGGCGCAGCTCCACCGGCCGATAGAAGAGCTCGAGGTCCTCGACCGGACGTCCGAACTCCGTGACACCGAGCCCGAACAGGCGCCGAGCGGTCGCATTGGCCATCACCAGCGCCCCGTCGGAATCGAGCACGATCTGCGGGACCAGCGTCAGATCAAACGCAGACTCGCGCAGGTTGTCGGCGATGCTCTGCCAGGCTCCGTTGGTGGGGTCGGCGGCGAGGACCCGGACGCGGTCTCGAAAGGTTGGCTTGACCACCTTGCGAAAGATGCGCCACCTGAGATCGATCGGGGTGAATAGGTCACTGTGGGTGATCAGCATCTCGGACTTGCCGAGCACCAGCACGCCATCGTCAGCAAGGGCGAAATGAAACCGCCGCAGGATCTGACCCTGCGTCTCGGCGGTGAAATACATGAGCGTGTTGCGGCACACAAGCAGGTCGATGCGCGAGATCGGTGCGTCCTGGACGAGGTCGTTGCGGCCGAAGATCACCGAGCGGCGCAGATCCTTGCGAAACACGTAGCGCTGCTCGGATCGTTCGAAGAAGCGCTCCAGTGCGTCCGCGGGGATGTCCTCCACCTGGCGCGGTAGGTAAGCGCCCTGGCGGGCATGGTCGAGCGCGTCTTCATCGACGTCGGTGGCGTAGATCTTGACTCGCTCGCGGAAGGCGTCGTCGCCGACGGCGCGGGCCACGATCATCGCGATCGTGTAAGCCTCCTCACCGGATGCGCACCCGGCGCACCAGATCCGCAGCGCGGGCTCGCGACCATGTTCCACCAGTTGCGGCACGATGCTCTCGGCCAGGTGCTCCCAGGTCGGTGGATCGCGAAAGAATCCGGTCACGTTGATCAGGAGCGTGTTGAACAGCTCCGCGAACTCCCCTCCGTGCAGCTCGAGGTAGTCGAGGTACTCCTCGTAGCGCTGCACACCGACCTCGTTCATCCGCTTGGTCACGCGACGCTCGATGCTGGAGCGCTTGTATCCCGTGAAATCGAAGCCTCGGGTCGCCTTGATGAACTCGAGCAACTGATCCAAGTTCCCCTCGCTACTGGCCGCCATCGAGCACCTCCTGCTCGTCCTCGCCGCCAGGATCCACGTCGCCTCCATTACCGACTCTCGTCAGAATCATCGGTTCTTTAGACGATCGCCTCGGACCCGGATCGGCACCTCCCCGAGCCCCCTCCGACGACCGCTCGCTCACCATGCGCACGATAACGCCGGCGATCTCATCCGAGCGTGCCACCGCGTCGACATGAACATGCGCCAGTGCACTGGCCGGCATTCCGGCATACAGCGCCTCTTCGGGGTCCTGGACGAGCGCACCCCCGCCATGGGCCTTGATGACCGCCAATCCGGCAGTGCCGTCGTCACGAGTACCGGACAGAACCACACCCACGACCAGGCTCTGCTTGGCCTCCGCGGCACTGCGGAACAGCACATCCACCGACGGGCGGTGACCGTTCTCGCGCGGCCCCACGGTCACATTCACACACCCCTCGTTGATCACCAGATGCCGGTCAGGCGGAGCCACCACGATCTCCCCACAGCGAAGCGGATCGCCGTCGACGGCCGGGCGGCATCGCAGCGGCGCTACCCGATCGAGAATGCCTGCAAGCGCACTGGGGCTTCCCGGCGCCAGGTGCAGCACGATGCACACGGCCGCCGACAGATCCACGGGCAATCCGGCGACCACGGTTCGCAGCGTCTCCACTCCCCCCGCCGACGCGCCGATGACAACCAGGCCAGGCTCGCGTGGTACCGGGTCCGTAGTGAAGACCACGCGAACAAGCGTACGCGCATGTTGGTCCTATGTGCCCAGAATTTGCGGCCGCAGCTTCACCTGCCGGCGGGGAGCGCAGGCGGTTGATGCGGCGAAGGCTCGGGGTCGGCGGCGTGCTGGCGGGCATGCTCGGCCTGCAGCTCGGCTGCAGCGTGCTGGAGCTCGGCGGCCCGAGCGTGCCGCGCGGCTTCGCTGCGGTGAACTTCTCTCGCCTCTGGGGTGAGAGCGGACGCCGCCAACCGGAGAGCCTCCTCGGTCGCTGCGCGCGCTCGTCCCTCGCGTTCCAGAGCGCGCCGCTGGCGCTCCAGCGCCGCGGTTCGCATCGACACGTCACTCATCAGGTGCTTGCTCCGGTTGCGCGATAACCGGGCACCGAGCGTGGTCCTACTGCTTTTGCCTGGCGTCCACCAGTTCGTCGGGCGTCGCGGGGGCGGCCGGCGCGTTCTGGTGAGAGGAGTGAGGTAGAGGTTCCCCTGCGGTGCCCGGCTGCTCCTTGGACCCCGCGGCGCCCGCTGCTCGCGCCCAGATCGCGTAGCCAAACGCCGACACCGCGATCACGATCGCCAGCGGGACGAGCACGAGCGTGAACACGCCGCCGAGGAGCACTCCCCCGATCAGGGCGAACACGAGCGCAAAGATGAGCGGAAAAGCGAGCCACATGGCTATTTCGGCTACCCAGCCGTGGGGTGGGCAAACCGCTCCGCAACAAGGTTTGGCCCGTTGCGCGTCTGCGGCGAGCGGGACCGCAAGGGGTTTGCGGACGAGCGGGACGGGTAAGCGCTGAACATGGACGACGATCGCGAAGACGAACCGCAGCGGCGCGAAGGCAGCCGGCGCGACGTCGCCGAGGAGCGACGGGACGACGACCTAGAGCAGCGGCGGGAGAAAGCCCCCGAGGACGAGCCCGGCGAACCGGGGGCCGAGGGCGGTTCGCAGAGCCCAGCCGCAGACACGTTGCCGGCGCTTCCCGCCGACGACGACTCGCCGCTTGGCGACACTGACCAGCACTCGTCCAATTGAAATCCGGCAGCGGGGTGCCCGGTCTTTCGCCGCGGAGGGGTGCTGCCGCGCCTCTATGCCTCGGTCAGCTCGTGGATGTGCGCGGCGGCACGGCGGAGCAGGCGCGACACCTGCATCTGCGAGCACCCCAGCCGGTCGGCGATCTCCGTTTGCTTGAGATCGCCGATCAGACGCAGGCTCAGCGCCTCGCGCTCGAGCCGGGGAAGATTCTTCAGCGCGGCAGCAAGCGAGATCGTGGTCTCGGTGAATCGAAATCCGCTGTCGTCGGAGCCAAGGCTGCTCACCAGCGGCTCCGGCTCGCCGTCGCTGCCCGGAGAAGTCGATGGAGCGTCCAGCGAGATCGAATAGTGCGCAAGGCCGGCGTCGAGGCCGGCAAGCACATCCTCGGTGCTCATCTCGAGATACGACGCAAGCTCGTCGACACTGGGAACGCGACCGGTGCGCGAAGAGATCTGCCGCGCGGCCTTGTCGACTTGCAGCGCGAGCTCCTGCGCACGGCGCGGGACATGGGCGGACCAGCCCGTGCTGCGAAAGTAGCGCTTGAGCTCGCCGAGGATCGTGGGGATGGCGAATGACGTAAACGCGACTCCGCGTCGCGAGTCGAAGCGATCGATCGCGCCGAGCAGGCCGATGCAGGCCACCTGAACGAGATCTTCGTACGGCTCGTAGGGGTTCATGTATCGCGACGCCAGCTTGCGCGCAAGCGGCATGAACCGGTTCATCAGCTCGTCGCGAGCCCGGCTGTCGCCCGTCCGGCGCACGCGTTCGAACAGCGCCTCGGTCCCGAGCTCGCAAAGGTCATGGCGGCGGGGAGCGACATTCGCTCGCTGTGCGTCGAATCGGGCGGTTGATCCCCGGTCGACAGATCTTGTATTCATGTCGCGCTTCCTCTCGAGATCTGACCCGGCGAATCGCTCATCGGATCATCGACTGTGACCTCCGTGTCGCCAACTGCCTGCCGGCCCCGCTCGATCCGCGCGGCCCACACTCTTGACCTAGCCCATATCGCGTTTTACTAAAAACCAGGTGGTTACAAACGAACAAGTCCCGGACCTTGCGCAACACATCTTTGGCTGCATACCCGCCCCGCCCTAATGGAAATCCCCCGCACAGGCGCCGAATCGAGGGCCGAGCGTCGCGATAGCGTGAGCCTGGTGCCCGGTGCAGGCAACACCACTGACCGCTTCGTGATCCAGAAGCACCGCGCCTCGACCTTGCACTACGACTTCCGGCTCGAGGTCGACGGCGTGCTCAAATCGTGGGCGATTCCCAAGGGGCCCTCGACTGACCCGCGCGAGAAGCGACTCGCGGTCCAGGTCGAGGACCATTCGCTGGACTACTTTGACTTCGAAGGGGTCCTCGGGGAGGGCTACGGCGCGGGTGCGGTGATCGTGTGGGACCTCGGCAGCTATCGCAACCTTGACCAGGAGCGCTCGATGGCGCAGGCGATCGAGGATGGCCACGTAAAGATCTGGCTGCAGGGCGAGAAGCTGCAAGGCGGCTGGACCCTCCAACGGACGCACGGCGGCCGCAAGCCTCGGTGGCTGATGATCAAGCGCCGCGATGAGAAAGCCGATGCCCGTCGCAATCCTGAAAGCACCCAGCCCGAGTCAGTCAAGAGCGGGCAGACGATCGAGCAGATTGCGCGCGAGGTGACGCGCGCCGAGGACTGATCGCGCAGCGGCAGGTCTACGGCGGGCGGGTTACTGTCGAGCCGATGTCGTTCATCCCCCGCAATGACCGTCCGCAGGAGCCGACTGCGGTCGGCATGGCCGTTCGCGAGGCGGCGCATTTTGACCGCGACCAGGTGTCGTTCACCGGCGGGCTGCTGGCCGCCATCCCGGTGGTCGCGACGCTCGGCGGAGGTCTCGCCGCCAACGATCCCGTCGCGGCCGCGACCATGGGCGCCGGAGCAATGCTGGTGGGGATCGCCTGGCGGACCGGGGGCGGACGGCCACCGCTTGCGCTGATGGCCACCGACGCAGTGGTGATGGCCGCAGCGACCTTCGTCGGCTCGGCGACCGGATCGGTGTCATGGCTGCATTTCGTGGTGCTGTGCGCAACCGCGCTGATCGCCGGCATGCTCGTCGTAGTGGGCAATCGCGGCGCCGTTGTGGGAATACAGGCGATCATCGCCGTGGTCGTGTTCGGGCGCTTCAGTCAGCCCCCGGCGGCAGCGCTCGGACTCGCCGGGCTGGTGCTCGCAGGGGCCTGCGCGCAGCTGCTGTTCGTGGCCCTGGTGCGGTGGCCCACGCCGCTGCGGACCCAGCGTGCCGCGACCGCTTCGGCGTACCGCGCCCTGTCGGCGTTCGCAGCCGGCCACGAGAGCTCGACGCTGCCGGCCGCCACCGCCCTGGACGAGGCCTCGGCGTCGCTCTCCTCACCGCATCTGTTCAGCGATTCGGCGCTCATGACCTTACGCGACCTGGTCAGCGAAGGACGTCGGCTCCGAGTCCAGCTGAGCGTCATCCGCGCCCTGGTCGGGCGTCGACGCGCCGCCCGCGACGACCGGCCGGCGAGCGCCGGCCAGCGTTCACTGGAGCTCGCCGCCGAGGCGCTCAGCCTGGCAGCGCGCGCGATCGACGGCAAACACGGTATGCGCGGCCCGCTGCGCCGTCGGGTGCAGGAGCTCAGCTCGCAGACTGCGGCATTCGCCGACGACCTGGCGACGCGCACATTGGAGCTCGACCCCGTATCGGCGTCGCCGGTCTCGGGATCCGTCGAGCTGCACATGTCGCGGCGGCTCTCGGCCCTGGCCGGCCAGCTGCGAGCCGTGGCGGCGCTCGCGCCGGCGGCCGGCGAGGGAGGCGGTCTGCGCAGCCGCCGCCCTCAACCCGCGCACGAATCGACCGCTGGCGTGGCTTTCAGAAAACGCCGCGCACGTCCGCGCAAACCTCTCGCTTCAGTCGCCCGCCGGGCGTCATGCGCTGCGGCTGGCGGTGGTGGTGGCCGTTGCGGAGCTGATCGCCAATCAGCTGGCGGTGCAGCGCGGGTACTGGATGGTGGTGGCGGCGGCCGCGGTCCTTCGCCCTGATTTTGCGGGCACGTTCACCAGGGGCGCCGAACGGGCGCTGGGGACATGCGCCGGCGTGGCGCTGGCCGGGGCGCTCGTGGTGGTGCTTCATCCCGGCGACGGCTTGACGGTCGTCCTCGTCGGGCTGCTTGCGTGGGCGGGCTACTCGACGTTCCCAGCGAGCTTTGCCACCGGCTTTGGCTTCATCACCGCGGTGATCGTGTTCCTGATCAACGTCATCAGCCCGGCCACGCTCGCCACGGCAAGTGCGCGGCTGCTCGACAGCCTGATCGGCAGCGCGATCGGGCTGCTCGCCTACGCCCTATGGCCGACCTGGTCCCGGATGCCCGCCCGTCAGGCACTCGCCGAGCTGGTCGATGCGCAGCGCGCCTATCTGGCGGCGGTGCTCGGGTTCGTGATCAGCGGTCGGCAGGGATCCGAGCGGCAGCTGCGCTCGCTCGCCCGCCGGGCTCGTCTGGCTCGGACCAACGCCGAGGCGACCGTCGGGCAGTCGCTGTCCGAGCCCGCCTCGCGACGGATCGACCGCGAGCGCACCCAGGAGTCGCTCGGCGCGATGCGCCGCCTGGTCCAGGCCGTGCACCTTCTGAGGCTCGATGTCCAGGAGGACCACAATCGCCGGCCGTTTCCGGAGCTCGCACCGCTCGCCGCCGATTTCGACGCCATGCTGCGGAGCGTCGGTGCGGTGATAGACGACGACCGTCGACACGACGGACCGGCGATCCCCGATCTCCGTTCCGCCTACATCGAGTTCGAGCGCAGGTCGCGCTATCACGACGACCGAGAACGCGCGGCGCTGCTGTCCGAGCTCGACGAGATCGTCGATTCAGCCAACGGTCTCGCGGCGCTCTCCGGCCTGGATCCCATGGATCCGCACGTCAGGCGCGCCCAGAAGGTCTGATCTCCCGGCGCCAGGCCGTTCTCGCCAGAGCGCTCCCAGCCGGCAGCCGCGACGGTTGTCCGCTGGCAGACATTGGACGAAAGCGAGGTCGATTCCAGGGTAGACCGCCGGCCCTGGACTTCCTGAGGGAGGTGTTCAGCGGCCGCACCCGCTTTGTTCTGCGACTGGCGATCATCGCGGCGATCGGCGGCTTTTTGTTCGGCTACGACACCGGCGTCATCTCGGGCGCGCTGCCGTTCATCAGCAAAGACCTCGGAGCAAGCACCTTCGACCAGCAGGCGTTCGTCGGATCGCTGCTCATCGGTGCCGTCGTCGGCGCCATCCTGTCGGGATTCTCGGCCGACGCGCTGTCGCGCCGGCGCACCAAGATCATCTCCGGATGCGTGTATGTGCTGGCCGCGATCGGCTCGGCCTTCTCGCAGACCGCGACCGAGTTGATCATCGCCCGGTTCGTGCTCGGAATCGCGGTTGGAACGGCTTCGTTTGTGTCGCCGATGTACATCTCGGAGCTGGCGCCCAAGCGGATCCGCGGCGGGGTCACCTCGTTCAACCAGCTGATGATCGTGCTCGGCATCCTTGCCGCCTACATCGTCAATTGGGCGCTCAAGGGGGCGGCCGACAACTGGCGCTGGATGCTCGGGTTGGGCGCGATTCCCGGCGCGGCGCTCGCCATCGGGATGTTCTTTGCACCGTTTTCGCCGCGGTGGCTGGTCGAGAACGACCGCGAGCAGGAAGCCCGTGACGTCCTCCGTCGCGCCCGAAGCGATGACGACGACGTGGACGAGGAGATCGAGGAGATCAAGCAGGCCGCGCGCCGGGAGGGGGGTCTGCGCGAGGTGCTGGCTCCAAAGGTGCGACCGCTGGTGGCGGTGGGTCTTGCGCTCGCCGTCGCGCAGCAGTTTGTCGGCGTCAACACGGTCATCTACTACTCACCGACGATCCTCAAGTTTGCCGGCTCGGGCACGGCCAGCGCGATCACCCAAGCGCTGTCAGTGGGGCTCGCCAACGTGGTGTTCACGATCATCGCCGTCCTGGTGCTCGACCGGATCGGCCGGCGCCCGCTGCTGATGACCGGCACCGCCGGCTGCGTCATCTCACTTGCCGTGCTCGGCGTGTTCTTCGCGAGCAGCTCGCTGCAGCACAGCGCGTCGTGGCTGGCGCTGGTGTGCCTGATCGTCTACATCGCCTCGTTCGCGGTCGGTCTGGGACCGGTGTTCTGGCTGATGATCTCCGAGATCTTCCCGCTGACCGTCCGCAGTCCGGCGATGAGCCTCTCGACAGTGGGCAACTGGACGGCGAACTTCCTCGTCTCGTCGTTCTTTCTCTCGCTCACCGGCCTGATCACCAAGCAGGGCACGTTCTGGCTCTACGCCGCGTTTGGCGTGATCGCGTTCATCTACTTCGCGCTCCGGGTGCCGGAGACCAAGGACCGGTCGCTGGAGGAGATCGAGCGCGAACTCGGTGCGGAGGAGTCGCGCGAGGGCGAGGACCGGGCTCAGGCCGCGTAACGCTCGGGCTCAGGCCGCGTAGCGCTCGGCGTCCGCCGAGCGGAACTCCACCCCCAGACCGGGGCGCTCGTCGTTGGCCGGCAAGGCGCCGTCGCGCGGCCTCGGGACGCCCTCGAACAGCATCTCCTCGATTCGCACGTGATCGTGGAAGTACTCGATGTGGGTGACCGTCTCCAGCGCCGCGCCGGCAACGGCGTGGAGCGTGGGGGCGCAGTGCAGTGACAACGGCCGTGAGCGCGCGCGGCACAGCCCGTCCACCCGCAGCAGCTCGGTGATGCCCGCACATCGCGTGACGTCGGCCTGCAGCACATCCACGGCCTCGGCCGCCAGCATCCGTTCGAAGTAGGTCAGGTCAAAGCCGTACTCCCCAGCCGCCACCGCCATTCCCGGTGGCGCGTGCTCGCGAACCTCCCGCAGTCCGGCGAGGTCGTCCGAGGAAACCGGTTCCTCGAACCAGCGCACGTGGTACTCGGCGAGGCGGTAGGCGGCGTCGAGCGCCTCCGTGGGCCGGTAGGCGCCGTTGGCGTCGACGAACAGCTGCACGTTGGAGCCGATCGCCTCCCGGGCCGCCCGGACCCGCTGAAGCTGCCGGATCGGGTCGCTTCCGATCTTCATCTTGACCATCCCGATGCCACTCTGCGCCCAATCCTGTAGCTGCTTCTGTAAGCGAGCGTTGGAGTAGGAGGTGAAGCCACCACTGCCGTAGATCGGCACCGCCTCGCGACAGCGGCCCAGCAGCCGGCTGAGCGGCATCGATCGGAGCTTGGCCTTCAGATCCCATAGCGCCACGTCGACCGCGGCGATCGCCATCGAGCTCAGCCCCGGGCGGCCGTTGTTTCGAATCGCGCGCACCATCGACGTCCACGCCGCCTGCACGTCCATCGCGTCGTGCTCGGTCACTGCCTTGGCCAGGTCCGTAGTCACCAGGGTCGCGATCGCCTTGTGGCCGTACGTCCACCCGATTCCCGTCTCCCCGCCCGCCTTCGCGGTGACCAGCACGAGCGTGGTCGAGTCCCACTCGAGCGTTCCGTCCGCTTCGGGCGCGTCAGTGGGGATGGTGTAGGCGCGGGCGCTCAGCTCGGAGATCGGGACGGCGTCGCTCATCGTGCCCTCAGCTGGGAGATGCGAATGGGGTCGCTCATCGTGCCAGGGCAGCCACCGGATCGGGAGCCACCCGCTTGTGGCGCAGGAGGTCCGCGCAGCGGTCGGCGAGCGCCATGATCACCAGCGCGGGATTGGCCGCACCCTGGGTCGGGAACACGCTCCCGTCGACGAGGAACAGGTTCGGCACCCCCCACACCCGGTGCCCCGCGTCGACCACGCTGTCCTCCGGTGCAAAGCCCATCCGCGCTCCCCCCACCAGGTGCGCGTAACGGTCGATCTTGACCGTGTCCTGCGCCCCGGCGTGCTCCCAGATCCGCTCCATGGTCGCGGTGGCGAAGGCGATGTTCTTCTTGTCGTTCTCGCACATGGTGTGCGAGAAGTGAGCCACCGGCATCCCGTACTGGTCGGTCTCGTCAGCCAGCGTGACTCGATTCTCGGCCTGCGGGAGCAGCTCGCACAGGACGCCGAGCACCGTCCAGTGGTTGTAGTCGCGCATGTACTCGCGCAGGGCGCGGCCCCAGTGACCGTCGGCCTGTACGTGCTCGGCCCAGCCGATCGGCAGCGGCGAGACGGTCTGGATCGAGAACCCGCGGGCAAACCCACGGCCTGGATCGGTCTCGTAGAACTGCTCGCTGGAGACCTCGGGCGGCGGGGCCTTGTACATGCGCAGGTCTTCGGAGAACCGCGCCCCGACCTGCGTGGCGCCCTGCACCATCACGTATCGCCCCACCTGATCGAACTCGTTGCCCAGGCCGTTGGGGAAGCGCTGGCTGGTCGAGTTCAAAAGAAGCCTCGGAGTCTCGATCGCGTAGCCGCAGACCGCCACCGCATCGGCCGCCTGAAAGCACTCCTGCTCGTCGTTGATGTACGTCACCCCGGTGCAGCGACCGCTGGATTCATCAACTTCCACGCGCACGGCCATCGAATTGGCACGCACCTCGACGCCGTGCTCGATCGCGTCCGGCAGGTGCGTGATCAGCGGGCTGGCCTTGGCGTTGACCTTGCAGCCCTGCAGGCAGAAGCCGCGGTAGATGCAATGTGGGCGGTTTCCAAAGCGTCCGTTTGTGATTGACACCGGTCCGACGCGCATCTCGATGCCAACGTCCTCGGCGCCGCGCCAGGCGACGGCCGCCGCGCCCGAGATCGGGTGCGGGGCGTGCGGATAGGTGTGAGGATCGCCCCACGGCCAGTCCTGGCCTGCCACCGGTAGCTCGCGCTCCACCCGCTCGAAGTAGGGCTTGAGGTCCCAGTAGGAGATCGGCCAGTCCGCCCCCACCCCATCCTTGCTCTTGACCTCGAAGTCCGAGGGATGAAAGCGCGGGGTGTAGCCGGCGAAGTGGGTCATCGAGCCGCCGACCCCCACGCCCGAATTGTTCTTGCCCATCTCGACCGGGTCCCCGCCGGAGATGATCCGCTTGTCGGTCCAGTAGATCCCGCTGGCGCCTTTCTCGTCTGAGACCCAGTCGCGGTCCGGATCCCAGAACGGGCCCTTCTCGAGCACCACGATCCTCCACCCAGCACGTGCGAGCCGTTGCGCGAGCGTGAGGCCGCCGGCCCCGGCGCCGACGATCACCAGGTCCACCCCATCGTTGGACTCATAGCGTCGCATGCGCCCGAGGTTCGGCAGACCCCGCTTGTGAGGATCCAGCAGCCACGCGGAATCGTTATCGCGCGGCATCCGGCTGATGCCCTTGATCAGGCTGCCGCCGAGCTTCATTGCGGGGGTGACTCGAACCGGCCCGAGACCGGATCGCGATCGAACGCCTCTCTCCCCTCCCAGGTCTCGCGCTCGGCGCGCTGGAGGTCCGGACTGCCGAACCGACTGTACCCCCGCGGATAAGCCGGACCGCCGAACCCGATCTCATTCCAGGCCCAGGGGTGCGAGTAGAAGCACGACAGCACGACCCGCATCACGAGGCTGAAGGCGTGCTTGACGTTGAGCTGCTCCCAGGCGCCACCCTCCAGCTCCCCGGCGGCGAAGTCATTCACGATCGCCAGCTGCACCTCCGGGTCGGCGTCGGTGAACGACGAGGCCCCCGAGCGTCCGGCCGCCTGCTCGTCGAGTCCGAGTGCCACCAGCCGCCAGGCATCGCGGTCGTCGGGCATGTCGGCGTATTGGTAACCGTCGAGCTCGCCGTTGGCGTACTTCTCATCGATGAAGTTGATCAGCGGAATCCGCGGCTCTGAGTCCTGGGCGGTCAGCAGATCGCACAGCGTGCTCAGCGTGGCCGCCTCGCGGGGATTGAAGAAGCTCACCGGGGGGACGTTCTCGATCCGGTCAAGCACCACTTTGCGCGTTACCGGATCCCAGTGGTCGACTTGCTCGAGAATGTCGTAGTCGGGATACCGTCCGTGCATCTGCGGCGTGCGGCCCTTGCGCTGGCGCGGCAGCTCGTAGGGATCACCCGGCTGCCCTCCCTCCCGGCGGTTGGGCAGATGATCGGCGAGGCGGAAGTCCAGCGGCACGCCTCAGCGCTCCCGCTCGACGATCGCCGCCAGCATCGCCAGCGCCCCGATCAGGATCAGCGAGCCCGGCGCCAGTAGCGGCGGGCCCATCACCAGGTTGTAGGTGGGCTCGGAGAAGCCTCCGGGCTTTCGCTGCACCCCGCGGAGGTGGGTATAGGTGCCGATCACGCCGTTGATCGCGTACAGCCCGCCGATCCAGGGCAGCACCGTCCGCGCAGCGGTCGTCGAGCGCATACCGGCGAGGCCGGCGGCGCTGACGAGCGGACTGGTCAGGATCGGGCTCCACATCCAGATGTCGCCGAACGAGCCCTTGTAGTGCTCGAGATACATCTCCAGGCCGAGCGGCAGGCCGCTCGCGGCGACCGTGGCCGCGAGCGTCTTCTGGATCCGCCCGGCCCGCAGGTTCCACAACCAGCGGCTGGCTGGGTCGGTGGGGCCGTTCCGCGACGCCAGCAGCTTCCTTGCAGCGTTGGGCACAGCTTTATGCATCCTCGGCGGTGAATCCGCTCCGGTGAGGGGACCGATGCGCATCCTCAGCGGTGAATCAACTCGTCGAGCTTGCCCTTGAGCGACTCACGCATGATCCGCGCTCTGGCCGGATCGCCCGGGAGCGCATGGGCCATCTTCTGAACCTGCTCGAAGCGGATGTGGGGCGGCAGCGGCGGCACCTCAGGATCGGTGATCGCCTCGATCAGCGCCGGCTGTCCCGCGCTCAGCGCCTCGTCCCAGGCGGGACCCACCTGGTCGGGGGTGTCGACCCGGATCCCCTTCAGTCCGAGCAACTCGGCGTACCGGGCATAGGGGAAGTCGGGCAGGGTCTGGGAGACCTCGAGCTTGGGGTCACCGGACATCACTCGCTGCTCCCAGGTGACCTGGTTGAGGTCGTCGTTGTGCAGCACCACCACGACGAGCTGCTGATTGGACCAGCGGTCCTTGTAGCGGGCGATGTCGATCAACGCGTTGATCCCCAGCATCTGGAAGGCGCCGTCGCCGATCGCCGCGATCACCGGCCGGTCGGGGTAGGCGAACTTCGCCGCGAGAGCGTACGGAATCGCTGGACACATGGACGCCAGGGTTCCCGAAAGGGCGGTCTTCATCCCGCTGCGCAGCCGGAGATGCCGTGCCCACCAGTCGGTGGAAGAGCCCGAATCACTCGTGAGGATCGCCTGATCGGGCAGCCGCTGGCTGAGCTCGTGGAACAGCAGCTGGGGATTGAGCGGCTCTGCCGACTCGTGCGCCTGGGCATCGAGGATCTCCCACCAGCGCCTGACGTTGTCCTCGATCTGCTCGCGCCACGAGCGATCCTCCTGGCGGCGGAGCAACGGGATCAGCGCGCGCAGCGTCTCGGCACTGTCACCGACGAGGTTGAGCTCCATCGGATAGCGCATTCCGACGAGTCGCGCGTCGATGTCGATCTGCACGCCACGCGCCTGTCCGAACTCGGGCAGCCACTCCGAGTACGGGAAGCTCGAACCGACCATCAACAGGGTGTCGCAGCCTTCCATCATCTCGTAGGTCGGTTTGGTGCCCAGCAGCCCGATCGATCCGGTGACGAACGGCAAATCGTCGGGCACGGCCGCGCGGCCGTTGAGTGCCTTGGCCACGCCCGCCCCGAGCAGCTCGGCCACCTCGACGACTTCCCGCTCGGCGCCGATCGCCCCCTGCCCGACCAGCATCGCCACCCGCTCGCCCGCGTTGAGCAGGTCGGCCGCAGCGCGCAGATCGTCATCGCGCGGACGGATCACCGGCTGCAGGAATCCGATCGACGAGGGAACGGCGCCGTGCGCGCGCGGCGGCTCGGAATACTCGCTTTCCTGGATGTCGTTGGGAACGATCACGCAGGTGACCGAGCGGGTGGCCTTGGCGATCCGCATCGCCCGGTCAATCAGATGCGCCGCCTGCTCGGGCGCCATGCAGACCTGAACGTATTCGCTGGCCACATCCTTGAACAGCGTGGTCAGGTCGACCTCCTGCTGGAAGTTCGAGCCCAGGGCCATCCGCGCCTGCTGGCCGACGATCGCCACCACCGGTGCGTGGTCGAGCTTGGCGTCGTAGAGGCCATTCATCAGATGGATCGCACCCGGGCCGGAGGTGGCCAAGCAGACCCCTACTTCATCGGTCAGCTTGCCGTGAGCGCATGCCGCAAAGGCCGCGATCTCCTCGTGGCGGCACTGGACGAACTCGAGCTCGTCCTCGAACTCGTGGAACGCGCCCAGTATCCCGTTGATCCCGTCGCCCGGGTAACCGTAAATACGCCTGACGCCCCACTGCTTGAGGCGATCGAGCATGAATGCTCCGACTGACTGCGACATGAATGGCCTCCTGGCTCGCTTTAGTGATGCTCGATCACTCACTCACCCGGTCATCGCCGCGATACCCGCAGCGCGATGACCGAGAAACAGCCGGCGGTCTGCAGTACTACGGCGCCGTGGAGACCGTGGTCGTGGGCTGAGTGGGGTCGACGGAGGCCGCGGTGGCGAGTGCGGCGGGTTCGACGGGGCCAGCCGGCGCCGGCTGCCGGTCGCCGTCGTGGTGATAGCGGCCGCCCCTCAGAGCAGACGCCGCGGCGGCGACCAGACAGGCGAGGATCGCGAACGCGAACGCCTCGTGCAGACCGATGCGAAACGGGCCGGAGATCAGCTGCGGGAAGAAGCTTCGCCCGGTGACGATCGCGTGGCCGTGTGCCGACAACGTCGCGAGCACGTGCGGGCCGGCGAGATGCTGGATCGGGTTGTAGCCCAGGAACGCGGCGAACAGAACCGCCACCGGAGGCGTGTGCGCGACGTGCTCGGCGCTTGCCGCAGAAAGCCCGTGCGCCTGCAGGCCGGCCGACAGGGTGTGCGGCAGCGAGCTCGCCAGCCCGGCAATCATCAGCGAGAAGAAGATCCCCACTGACAGCACCTGCGCGGAGTTCTGGAAGGTCTGATTCATCCCACCCCCGGCGCCGCGGTCTCCGGGCGGGAGGCTGTTCATCACCGCAGCGCGGTTGGGCGACGCGAACAGGCCCATCGACACGCCGATCGAGAACAGGATCAGCGCGAACAGCGGATAGGTGAAGTTGATCGGCAAAAGCGCCAGCAAAAAGAAGCTGGCCGCCGCCCCGAGCATCCCCCCGGTGGCGAACGGCCGCGCCCCGAAGCGATCGGAGAGATAGCCGGAGGTCGGGCCCGAGACCAGCATCCCGATCGTCAACGGCAGCATGTAGATGCCCGCCCACAGCGGCGTCTCGGTGAAGCTGTAGCCGTGCTGCGGTAACCAGATTCCCTGCAGCCAGATGATCAGCATGAACATCAGGCCGCCGCGGGCCACGGCCGCGAGGAACGTCGACAGGGTCCCGAACGTGAACGCCCGGATCCGCAGCAGTGCGAGGCGGAACATCGGATCGCGAGCCCGGCGCTCGATCAGCACGAACGCGAACAGGCACGCAAAGCCCGACGCCAGCAGGGCGATCACCCGCGGGCTCGACCAGCCGGTGGGATGCCCGCCCCAGGGGCGGATCCCGTACGTGATCGAGACCATGATCAGGATCAGCCCGAGCGCGAAGGTCACGTTTCCCGGCCAGTCGACGCGGGTCCGTCGCGGGCTGCTCAGCTCCTCGAGCTTCATGTAGGCCCAGACGGTTCCGAACAGACCCACCGGCACTGAGATCAGGAACACCATCCGCCAGCTGATCGGAGCCAGGATGCCGCCCAGGATCAGCCCGACGAACAGTCCGCTGACACCGACGATGTTGTTGATCCCAAGCGCCATGCCGCGCTGGTTGGGTGGAAATGCGTCGGTCAGGATTGCGGCCGAGTTGGCGAGCAGGAATGCGCCGCCGATCCCCTGCACGATCCGGAACACGATCAGGTAGGTGGCGCCCTCGCGGCCCGTGAGCCAGTCGATCGTCAACAGCAGCGAGGCGGCCGTGTAGATCACGAATCCGAGGTTGTAGAGCCGCACGCGGCCGTACATGTCCCCGAGCCGACCGAGGCTGACGATCAGCACGCTCGAGACAACCAGGTAGCCGAGCACCATCCACAGCAGGTAGAAGCTGTTGCCGGCTACGAGCGGGTCGAGGTGGATACCGCGGAAGATCGATGGCATCGCGATCAACGTGATCGACGCGTCGAGCGTCGCGAGCAGCACCGCCAGCGTCGTGTTCGACAGGGCGATCCACTTGTAACGGTCCGACCTCGCCGCCTTGTAGCAGTTTGAGCTCGGGGCGGTGCGGTTGACTCCCGGAGCCCCGGATCCGTCGTTCTCGCCCCTTGACCCGCTGCCCGCGCCCATGCTCACGAGGTGTGATTTTACACAGGCAAACTGCGCAGTCTGCCTTCCTTGTTCTCTATAGTGTCAGCGTGGCCGCGCCGGTGGAAACGAGCCTGCTCGCCAGCGACCTACGCGTCGTACTGGGCCGGCTCATGCGCCGGCTGCGCGCCGAGCATCGCTTCTCCCTCTCGCACGGCGCGGTCCTCGGCCGCCTGGACCGCGACGGCCCCCAGAGCACCGTCCAACTGGCCGCCGCAGAACGGGTGCGCCCGCAGTCCATGGGTCAGACGCTCGCCGAGCTCGAGGCCCAGGGGCTGGTCAGCCGCCGTCCCGATGAGACTGACAAGCGCCGCAACCTGCTGGAGTTGACCGACGCCGGCCGTCAGGTACTCGCCGACGATCGCCGACGCCGCGAAGGCTGGCTCGCGAAGGCGATCGCCGAGGACTTCACGCCCCAGGAGCGCGAGACCCTCAGCCGTGCGGTCGCGCTGCTCGGTCGGCTGACCGAGCTCTGAGCCCGGACTGTCGTCGGACTGCCGGGCCAGGGATGGGGTCCTCTCTAGCGGTGCAGCGTCAGATGGGTGAGCGTTGAGTGCGGCGGCGGATGAGCGCCGTGCGCCCTTTGCGCCCGAAACGCCGCCGCGGCCCAGATGACGCAGGCGAGCACCATCGCCACGAGCCACATCGTGCGGCGAAACATCCGCTGAATGCGGTTCCAGTCGGCAAACAGCAATGGGTTCATCATCCGGGTATTTCCCCGGATGCGGGCGCCTCACACCAGACCGTTCGCGCCCGCCCCAGCCGCAATGCAGTCCGAAAAGACCAAGGGCGGGCGGCCATGCTTGGCCTACCCGCCCTTGGAGGAGAGGGAGCGTGTGACTCCTCAGCCCGGCTACCAACATCGCGATCACGGCAAGCGGAAATGTCAGCGCAATGTTTGAAAGCAACCTTGCCGAGGCGCTGGGAGCCCGGGCCAGGATCAGCCCGAAGCCGACACCCTCTGCTGGCGCAAGCGATCACGGGCCTGTTCGAGCGTCTCGAGCCCCGCCGCTCGATCGTCCCACCCGTGAACGTCGGAATGCCTGTCTGGATCGAGATCCTTGTAGATCGCGAAGAAGTGCCCGATCTCGGCGCGCAGCTGGGCAGGCAGATCCTCGACGTCGCCCATCTGATTCCAGCCGGGATCGTTGCAGGGAACACACACGACGTGATCGTCCGGCCCCTTCTCGTCGGCCATCTTGAACAGCCCGACGATCTTCGTGATCACGATGCACCCGGGGAACGTCGGCTCCGAAACGCACACCAGGGCATCAAGTGGATCGCCATCGGGCGCCAGAGTCTCAGGGACGAACCCGTAGTCGGTCGGATAGACCACCGATGCCGACAGGAAGCGGTCGAGCCGGATCGCGTGAAGCTCGGGGTCGTACTCGTACTTGTTGCGGCTCCCCTTGGGGATCTCGACAACACATCTCACAACGTCGTCTGTCATCGCCTCGTCCTTGCCGGATGGGTCGCGGAGACAGGATTCAACACCCCTGGGGCCACGGTCGCCAGGCGGCAGTGCCAGGACCTCGCGGCAGCGCGCCGTCCCTATTCACCGCTTTACCTCACGTTCGCTAGATGACGACCGACTCAAACCCACTCCATGCCAGCGGGTATCGCAGCATCTATGAGGCATTCACGTGAAAGCGCCAGACGGTGATCGCGCTCCTCGTCATCGCTGCCGCGCTCCTACTGCCCCTCGCGATCCGGCTGCTCTGGCCGGCGGTTCGGCGCCGACGGACCCCGGCTGAGCTCCGCGGCGACTGGTGGCAGCAGTTCGAGCGGGAGTTCCGGGCATACGCGCTGCGGGCGTCGGTGAGCCGCGACCGTCATCGGCGACCCACCGACAAGCAATCACCGCAGTCCTGACCACCGGCCACTTCGCGGCTCCATCTCGTAATTCGTGGCTTACCGGCACCAGCCCGTGGGCTCACGCTTGCTGAAGCACGAGCCGGTTTCCGTCTGGGTCGCGGATCACCGCCTCCCGACCCCAAGGCCGCTCGGCGAGCTCTCGGTCGACCCGCACCCCTCAGCGACCAGGCGCTCGTAGGCGCGATCAAGATCGTCGCACGCCAGGACCAGCCCCTGCAGCGACCCCGGCGGCATCGAATCGAACCACGTAACCAGCGTCAGCGAGGTACCCCCGCCCGGTGGCGCTACCTGCACCCAGTGCAGCCCGGGCAGGGAGTCATCGTCGCGTACCAGCTCGAACCCCAGCTTCTCTATGTAGAACTCGCGAGCCTTCTCCTGGTCAGCTACCGGAACCGACACCACCCGCACAGCTTCAATCCCCATCGCCTGACCTTCCATATCGAGTTGCGGTCGTTCCGCCACGGCAGCTTGTCAGACCGGAGCCGCCACGCGGGCGCGCGCCCCGCCCGCCGGTGCCTTGACACAACGCAGCGGTAAGGCTAGTCTTACGGTTCGTGCCAACTTACGGACCTGATGCATGGATTGCGCTTGGCGACCCGACTCGGAAGGCGATCTTTGAGCTGCTGGTGGATCGCCCGCGTGCGGTCGGCGAGCTCGCCGGCGAACTGCCAGTGAGTCGTCCCGCCGTCTCGCAGCACCTCAGGGTGCTCAAGCAGGCTGGCCTGGTAATCGACCAGCCGGTTGGGACGCGCCGCGTGTATCGGGTCGATCCGGATGGCCTCGAGGCGCTCCGCGCCGATCTGGAGCGATTTTGGGGACAGACGTTGGCCGCATACAAGACGTCCGTCGAACAAGACGCAGAGGAGGAACGATGAGTACCCACACCCGGACCCCAGCGACGACTGTCAGAAGCTCGATCGTGGTCGAGGCGCCGATCGAGCGAGCGTTCCGCGTCTTCACCAATGACTTCGATCGCATCAAGCCGCGCGAGCACAACATGCTGTCCGTCGAGATCGCCGAGAGCGTGCTCGAGCCGCGCGCTGGTGGGCGGATCTTCGATCGCGGAGTGGACGGCAGCGAATGCCAGTGGGCACGGGTACTTGCCTACGAGCCGCCCAATCGGTTGGTGTTCAGCTGGGACATCAGCCCGCGCTGGCAACTCGAGAAGGATCCCGACCGGACCAGCGAGGTCGAGGTGCGGTTCATCGCCGAGTCCGCGGAGCGCACGCGGGTCGATGTCGAGCACCGCTACCTGGACCGCCACGGCGAGGGCTGGCAGGGCCTGCGCGAGGGTATCGGCGGCGGGGACGGTTGGCCGCTCTACCTGCAGCGGCTTGCGGATGCCGTCCGCGAGGAGGCCTGATCGCGCCGATCACCACAAGCACCGAGGTTGGCCGGCCCGCCGGAGGAGTGTTCGCGTACGTCACCGACCCCACACGGTTTGTGGAGTGCGGCAGGACGTCGTCAGCGCCACCCCCTGACTGTCGCGCCCTCAATGAAGGCCACCGATCGCAAGTCACGATCAAGCTGAATTTCACTGGGCACGGAATCGGCACGCTGCTGGTGGCGCTAATTGTGCGCCGGACCCCGCGCCACGGATGCCGGAGAACCTCAGTCGGCCGAAAGAGCGGCTTGACTGCGCCCGACGATCATGGTCACGCGTGAGCGACGACCTCGCGCACCTCAACATCCTCGACGGTAACACCCTCCGGCGCGACCGATCTCACCTGCTCTGCGGCAGCGTTAGCCGCGTCCTTGGAGTTGAAGACCACTAGCGAAACCCCGCTGTCGCCGCTCCGCGTCCAGTACCCGGCTTGGAACCCAGGCTGCTCTTTGACACGCGGTACCACTTGGCTTTGCAGCGTCTCCTCAGAAGACGAGTCATTGACGGTCACCTTCACCCACACTGTGTGCATTCGGTCCCTCCAATTCCGGGCGGTTTCCGGCCGCTCGAGGTCGACACCAAGCTCTCTCGTAACCGACGCTAGGCACCCTTATGGGACCGGTAGATGGGGTCGGGACCCCATCTTCATCTCGATGCGCGCTCAGAATTGCGGCTCACCGCGCCAAGGCAGCCGGGGAGGCACGGCCACTGCTTTTGAAGACGGCACAGAGTCTCGCTCAGCGGTCGTTCCAGCCGGCACCGGTCGCTGCATACTCCTCGACCCGCGCCTGCATCAGCGCCTTCAGGAGATCGGTCGGCAGTTCGCGGTCGTAGAGGAGCTTGATGAAGCCTTCACCGGCCTCATAGCCAGCGGTCTCAACCAAGGTCTTCTGGGTGGCGAAGAACGGTGGCGGGAACCGCAGCGAGCAGTGGTTCTTGAAGTTCTGAAGCATCCACAGGGTCGTCTTCTCACCGCGGACATACACCGGCAGGTTCCACTTCAGCTCCTCGCGCGCCTCGGGGTCGGCATCAAGGCTCAGCTCCCTGAGCGCCTCGAGGTGCGGCCGCTGGACGTCGCTCAGTTGCGCGAAGAAGTCCTCGACGCTTGAACGCTTGGGCATCGGCATGGCCTCAGCGTAATCCCCTGCAGCTCGCACCGCCAGCGTTCTTCGTCCTCGCCCCACAGTCTCCCGGCGTCTACACGGCACGCACGCGCCCCCGCAGCTACACGGCCACCTGCCGCCGCTTCAGACGGCCGGCAGCCCAGAGCTGCCTGGGCTCGCTCTCAGGCCGCGACGATGTAGATGACGTCAACGCCGAGGGCGGAGTAGACCGGCGCCGCACGACTGTCTGCGCTGATCAGGGTATGCCGGTGGTGAAGCGCCGTAGCAGCGATGAGGGCGTCGTACAGCGCGCCGCCGCGGATGCCCCGATCGACCGCAGTGCGTAAGGCGCGTCGCGCCGGGGCGGCCGGCAATGGGAGCCACCTCGAGCCGAACCGGAGCGCAAGCCACTCCAGCACGACCGTCGGCGCGAGGCGCTGGCCCTCCGGCATCCTGCTCAATGCAGCCGTCGTCTCGAACGCCACATGAGAGATGAGCGAGGCCTCGTCAGCGGCGAGCGCCGCCGCGGCGGCTTCGTGCACCACGTGCCACGGTGCCGCCGCTGCGATCGTGACGCTCGAATCAGGAGCGATCACCGGCGCACGCGATCGATCGCGGCGCGCACGTCCTCAACGGTCAGCGGCTCGACTGGGGCGTCGTTCACGATAACCGGGCTGTCGCGCCTAGCTTCGACGTGTGCTGGCACGTCAGCCACGGCAAGCTCGATGACGCCATCGCGAGCAGTGACCTCGAGCTCCGCGGGTCCCGTGATTCCGAGTTCAGCACGCAGCGCTTTTGGCACCACGAGCCGGCCCACTGAATCCATGGCAATTCTCATACCAACAGATTACCAACGGGTCCGGCCGCCTCCGCGCCTGCGCCGTACACCGCTCTCGAGGACCGCGAGCGGAGCGTTGACGAGGTCGGCGACGCCAAGCGATGCTCCGCGGGCCTCACGGCTGCCGTAGCTTCGGCCGACGTCAAACGGATCATCCTCTGGCGCGTTCGGGAGTGCGTCATGACCGACGCCGTGGACTTCAACACGCTCTCAACCGTCGGTCTGGAGTCGTCGCCAGTCACGGCCGCGCTTGCTGGTCTGCGGGCGAATGAGGCCCGCTACTTCAAGAACAAGTACGACCACGTCTTCACGGTGGAGCCCGCAAGCGACGCCAGGCCGACGATCAGCTCGGTGCATCGGATCCTCAAGCAGGAACGCGACATCGTCATCTCGTCTCGCCCTCTCGAGGCTTCGGCCTTCCAGATCGAGAACATCCGCATGGCCTACGTCTTCTACGAGAGCGGCCTGTCGATCAACGTGATGTACACCGTCGACGACCCCGACAAGCGGGCGGTCGGGTTCAAGCTCTCCAAAGGGATGGAAGTCCCCGCCCGCGGCGGTGTCTTTGCGGCTATCCGCGATGATCGCCACTTGTTCGAGCAAGTCCGGGTCAAGCCCGACTCGCGCACGCGCCCCCGCCTACGCCTAGGCTCGGACAGACCGCCGCCGGAGCGGCGGGGACCCTCGCCCCCCGGTCTGCGCCGATCGACAGTTAGCCGGACCGCCGTCCGACCTCCTCAAGACGCACCGCGATGAGCTTCCTCACAAGCGCCTTGGGCAGCGGGCGGTCAACGGGAAAGTGAAGTGCGCTCTTCGTCATCGTGTAGCCCGTCAGCTCGTCGCCGAGCTGTGCAAGGACTGAGCCACTGAACGGCAAGTAGCTCAGGTGATCCTTGAACGCAGCAAACCCGGCGATGGTCTTACCGCCGACGCGGAAGGCGGGCACGCGATAGGAGATCACCTGCTCAGCGTCTGGCACCACCTCGAGAATGGAGCTGCGTAGTGCCGCGAGCGTGCTGCGCTTCGGCTCGTCGACACCCTGCAGGTACTTGTCAACCTCCTCGCTGGACACTGCTCGGCAGTCTAAGCACGCAACGGCGCGCCGCCAGCGCTCGCTGCGCGCGGCGGTATGGTCACGACTCCGCCAGTCCGCGATCTCGAGCGAGTCGTTTGACGTCAATGGACAGCCATCGCTCCGGCGTCACCAAGTTCGTCCAGGTCGGTCTTGTCGTCGAACACCCCGACGACACTTCCTCCTCTGCTACGTCCGCGGACCCGAAGGCCTGATCGTCGAACTCGCAGAGCGGCGCAACGGCGCGCCGGGCTGAACGGCGGCACCAAATCGTCTCGGTCTGAGGGAGGCGGTGGTAGCCGCTGGCGCTAGTCGACTTCGCTTGGCAGAGGAGCGGAACTAGCCGATCCGCTCGTCGATACGAACATGCACCGTCTCGCCGGCCTTCTTGCCAATCGTCTTCCGCAGCGCCGCCTTGACCGGGAGCCTGTGCGTGCCGTCTCCCTGTGCCATCAGCGCGCCGGTAAACGGCTCGCCATCGATCGCGCCGCGGATCTTCACGAGCCCGCGAGTCCCGAAGAGCTCTGGCACATCGTCCATCACCACGCACGTCCACGCACCTGGGTTGTCACCCTTCTGAAGTTGGGCGTCGAACTCTCTCAACATGACTCCTCAGACTCTCACACAGGGCCAAACTCATCGCCCTGCAGGCTGCTCAAGGCGCTCTCGCCTTCACGCACCTCGGTGAAGCTTGGGGCCGCGTACGGCCGGTTCGGCGTTCCCCCGATCGCAAGTACCCGAGCCGAGGCAGCGCCTTCCTGCCGCGCTAAGCAGGCCACCGGTTCGCCCGCGACCGGTTGCCTTCGAACGCCACACCGGGTCTCGACGGCCCGGCGATCGCACACGCGGCCCAAGCACTCGCCCGGTCAGGTTTTGCTGGATGGCGAACGAGATCGTTGGCTCGACCAGTCCCTGTCGCCGGGTTCGGCATGAGCAGCTACCCCGGCCTAGCGTTGTTGGTGGCGTCCGCAGCGTGGTGAGTGGACCCTGCCGGAGGCCTACGCATCAGCCAAATCGGCGGTCCGCCCTCCGGCAGCTCAAGCACATCCACGTGCAGGAAGCCGAGCCGCTCGTAAAGTGCCGCGCTGCGCTCGCTACTGGCCTCGATGTACGTCGGCAGTCCAGCCGAATCGGCTCTCTGGAGCGTCGGCCGCATGAGCGCCGATCCCACGCCCCGTCCCTGCAGCGCGGTCCGCACCCCGACCAGCCGCACGTAGAAGTGGGGCTCACGCAGGTGTCGCTCCTCCATCGCGCGCTGCACTCTTATCGCGAGGGGCAATCGCGTCCCGAACGCCCGCACCAACTTGAGCGTCTCCTTCCCCGTCAAGGACTTCGGCATCTCCCAGGCGCCCGGTGGTAGCTCGGCCACCGCGCCGTCGCATCCGGAAGTCCTCCACACGGTCCCTCCGTTCGGCAGAACGTACTGCTCCATCTCAGCCGCAAACATCGCTCGTAGCCGTGGCTTCAGTCGCAGGCCGCCCGGCAGTAGCCACGTGTACACAGGATCGTTGCTGAATGCGTCGGCGAGCACGCCCGCCAGCCGCGAGACATCGTCGGCTGTCGCGACCTGCGCCGGCTGCTCGAGCCCAGGCCTCGCAACCACTGGTTCTGATCCGGCGGGGGGCGGTACCACCATCTGCTATCCCTCCCAATGCTTGACCAACGTCTAAGACAACGTTTTATACAACGTTCTAATCAGGATGTCCACCCCCAACCGATCCACTCATCGCACCAAGCTGCTCGAGGCGGCACGAACGCTGCTGCGTGAACGCACCTACGGCAACATCACCGCCCGCGATCTCGTCGCCGCATCGAACACCAACCTCGGATCGATCGGCTACCACTTCGGCTCGAAAGAGGCGCTCCTCAACGAAGCGATCGGACTCGCGTTTGAGGAATGGGCCGACGCGATCATCCACGCCACCCGCACCGACCCCGGTCCCGGGCCACTGGCGCTGACGGACCTGCTCCGGACCGTGCTCGACGAATACGACTCGATCCGCCCCTACTACCACGCCTACATCGAAGCACTCGCACGCAGCGCCCGCTCGCCCGAACTCCGCGAACAACTCGCCGCGCACTACAACCGCCAACGCGACCGCGTCGCGGGCTTGCTCACCGACTCGCTCCCCGACACGATCGACCCCCACGACGCCCGCCACCTCGCATCCGTGATGATCGCCACCGTCGACGGCCTGCTCATCCAAACATTCATCGATCCCGACAACGCGCCCACCAGCCACGACCTCGCCACCGCCACCGGCCACACGCCCACTCCCGAGCAAACCCCCCCAGCCCCACAACCGTAGACTGGTAGCGTTCGCGCATGAGTGAGGGCAGTCCGGGGGAATCGACGACGCAGTCGAGCGGTCGGAAGGTTCTTCGGCCAACCCGGCGTCAGCGATGGGCCTTCAGTCTCTTCGCCCTGCCTATCGCTGCGGTGGTGGCTCCAGTCGTTTATTCCCGCATCCAGCCCAGTATCGCTGGCGTGCCTTTCTTTGTGTGGTACCAGTTCGCCGCTGTCGTATTCGGCGGGTTGGTCACCGCGGTCGTTTATGTCCTGAGGGGCACTGAGAACAAACTGACAAGGCAGGAGAGCACGCAACCATGGCAAGCCATTGACGCCGCTTCGGGCCCGTGTGCGGAGGATTAGCTTGCCCGGTCGATATATGGAGGCCGCGGACAGCTAAACGTGCACGGGGGGCTAGTGATCGCAGGCATCCAGGCCACTCAGGCCGGTGTCATCGTCGCCCTGTTCGCGGGCGTGACGGTGCTCGGGCTGTTCGCCGGGCGATGGCGCAAGGCGGACCTGCGGCAGATCGATGAGTGGGCCTTGGGAGGTCGCCGCTTTGGGAGCGTCCTTACCTGGTTTCTACAAGGAGGAAGCGTCTACACGACATACTCGTTTATCGCGATTCCCGCCGTCGTCTTTGGAACTGGAGCGGCGGGGTTCTATGCGCTTCCATTCCTTGTCATTGCCTATCCGGTGGCGTTCGTGTTTCTGCCACGGCTATGGCAGCTAGCGCACGACAACGGATATGTGACAACTAGTGACTACGTATTAGACCGGTTCGGCAGTCCAGCGCTCGCGCTCGCAGTCACGGCGACCGGGCTGGTAGCGCTAGTCCCCTATACGGCGCTGCAGGTCTACGGTATCGAGGTCTGCGTGGCGCAAGTGGGTCTACCCGTAGGCGTCTCGCTGTGGACGGCGTTCGTACTTCTCGCAGTCGTCACGTACGTTTCAGGCTTGCGCTCGGCCACGCTCATTTCGATCGCCAAGGATGTGCTCATCTGGATCACGGTACTGGTAGGCGTGATCTATATCCCTCTCAGGCTGGGCGGCTATGGGCACGTCTTCTCGAGGCTTCCCGCGAGCACACTCACGCTTCCCGCCGGTCAACTCACGAATTATGCGACGCTGGCGATCGGCTCCGGGTTGTTTCTCTTTCTCTATCCCCACACGGTCACAGGAGCGCTGTCAGCTTCGAGCCGTTTCGTCGTGCAGCGAAATAGCGTGTTCTTGCCGATCTACACGATCATGCTGGGGCTTTTGGCGATTCTGGGGTACATGGCACGCGCCGCGTCGGTACACCCCAACCGTGCCTACGGAGCCAACGCGGCGATCCCAGCGTTGTTTGACAAGATGTTCCCTGCGCCGTTCGCAGGGTTTGCGCTCGGAGCGATCGCGATCGGTGCACTTGTACCAGCGGCGATGATGGCAATCGCTGCTTCCAACCTGTTCGCACGCAACATTTGGACCCAGTATCTGCGCCCGGACTCTGGCTCCGAGGAGCAGGCGCAAGTGTCAAAGGTGGTCTCGTTGTTTGTGAAGCTCGGGGCGGTAGCCTTCGTCGTGGTGGCTCCCACGACGTACGTCGTGAACTTCCAGCTCGCGGGAGGCATCTGGATGCTCCAAGTCCTTCCCGCCGTGTTCTTGGCGCTGTACGTAGGGTGGCTCGACGCGCGGGCCGTGCTGGCGGGTTGGGTCTGCGGCATCGCACTCGGGACCTGGCCGCTCGCGATCGTTCACTTCCGTACCACCAGCTACTCATACTCGTTCTTCGATTACCACCAGACCCTTTACATAGGCATCCCGGCCCTCACCCTCAATATCTGCGTCGTCTTGGTCGGGAGCGCACTGGCAAAGTGGGTCTCCTCTAGCGGGACCCACGCGCTAGCGCCGCCAGCTGACATAGACGGTTGAGGTGGACTCGTTGTTGCGGCGGGTGAACTGGAGCTCCCGAGGATGTCCAAGAGGCCCATTCGCGATAGGTCCCGCGCATACGAGCCCCGCGGTCGGCTCAGCCTTCGTGTACTGCCCGTTCGATCGCTCCCGGCGTGAGCAGGCCGCGGCTCGCAGGCACGCAGGCCAGGCCCGCGCTCAGCAGCTTGGGCTGGTGGAGGTCGATGCCTGCCGAGGTGACCATCTCCGGGGTCAGCTGACCCTGACTGGTCGGGTCCGGGAAGCTTGGGAACCCGTGGCCGCGCACGCACTTGGCGAACGACAGCGCGTCCGCGAGCCGGGTTCGCGTCGGCGTGGCCGCTTGCGGCGGCCCGAGGCCGCTCTCAGGAACCAGGTACCGGCAGGCTGTTTGGGCCGCTGGTGACTGGGGATTGCCGACGACGGCGGCGATCACCTTGTCCTTGGGGATCGCTCCGCTGCTGTCGGGATCGGGAAAGTTCGCCACCCCGTGGGAGCGCATGCACTCGGCGTAGGCGACCAATGTGTTCGCTGTCCTGGTGGCGGCGGTCGTGGATGATCCACCGCCACAGCCGGCAATGAGCACCGAGCCGATGGCAGCCGCGACGACAGAAGTTGGGATGAGTGGGCGGCGGCAACGCATGAGGTTCCGTTCCTTTCAGTCGAGGGCAGGGCATGCGCCGAGTCCCAGGAGGGACAAGCAGGAGCGTGCGTTGCGCCGGGTTACAGGCCGGTTATCGTGTTATGTCGCTGTTATGCGCGGTGCGGCATCGTCATCGCCGTGAAGCTCGGCCGAATCGTGAACAAGCCCATCCTGGCGGTGCTCCGCCCCCGCCCGACCGTCCGATGGCGGCTAACGCTGCTCTACAGCTTCCAGTTTGTGATCTGCGGCGCGGCGCTGCTGGCGATCACGTACTGGTTGTTCGCCAACTTCGCGTATTCGCCGCCCAAGCCGGGCATTGGTCCGGGAGGCACGCCGCTGAATCCGACCAGCCTGAGGATCGCGACCGCGATGTCCGTCCAGCGCTCGATCGGTTTGCACCGCCTGCAGGTCTATTCGGGGATCGCGCTCGCGTTCATGGCGGTCGTGTCGGGCGTACTGGGGTGGCTGGTTGCCGGGCGCGTGCTCGCCCCGCTGCGGACGATCACCGCGACCGCCGAACGGATCTCCGATACCAATCTGCACGAGCGCATCGCGATCGGTGGCCCACGGGATGAGCTGCGCACTCTCGCCGACACGATCGACCGGCTGCTAGCGCGTCTAGAGGCCGCGTTTGAGGCACAGCGAAGGTTCGTCGCAAACGCCTCGCACGAGCTGCGCACCCCGCTGGCGATGATGCGCACCACTCTCGACGTCGCGATTGCCAAGCCGGGCGGCGTGCCGGCACAGACCCTGGAGCTGGACGCCGAGCTGCGCGTGGACCTTGAGCACGCCGACCGGCTGCTGGAGAGCTTTCTCGCGCTCGCTCGCGCCCAGAACGGCCGGCTCGACGGTCACAGCCTGGTCGCGCTCGAGCCGCTCATCGCCGCCGCGCTCTCGGCCCGCGCTGACCAGATCGCCGCCAAGCGGCTCACCGTCGAGACTCATCTGGCCCCGGTCGAGGTGACCGGCAGCGCCACGCTGCTGGGGCGCATGCTCGAGAACGTGATCGAGAACGCCGTGCGCCACAACCAGCTGGACGGCGCGATCGAGCTCACACTCGCACCCTTGAATGGAAACCGAGCGCGATTGATGATCGACAGCAGCGGGCCGATGCTCAACCAGGACGCCGTCGCGCAGCTCGCCCACCCGTTCAAACGCCTCAGGCAGGACCGAACCGGATCGCAGAACGGCCACGGGCTCGGGCTGTCGATCGTCGCGGCCGTCGCCGCAGCGCACGACGGCAGCCTCGATCTCCACGCCCGTGCACAAGGCGGGCTCCGCGTCCAGATCACGCTCCCAGGCACAACCAACCGACAGCTCGCGGTCGCCACCAGATGAGGGTGCTCGTCGTCGAAGACATGCCACGCCATGCCAACCGGATCGCCGAAGGACTGCGCGACCAGGGAATCGTCGTCGACGTCGCCTACGACGGCCGCGAAGCGATCTCAAAGGTCAACCTCAACCCCTACGAGGTCGTCGTCCTGGACCGCGACCTCCCCGGCATCCACGGCGACCAGCTCTGCCAGATCATCACCCATAGCGAAGATCCCCCGATGATCCTGATGCTCACCGCCGCCGGCGCCCCCGGCGACCGTGTCAAAGGGCTCGCGCTCGGCGCCGATGACTACCTCCCCAAGCCCTTCCATTTCCCCGAACTCGTGTTGCGCATCCGCGCTCTCGCCCGCCGCAAACCCACCGCCCGCAGCCGCATCCTCCAAGCCGCCGGCATCGAACTCGACCCGCTCACCGGCACCGTCACCCGCGACGGACAAACCATCGAGCTCACCGCCAAAGAGCGCGCGGTGCTCGAAGCCCTGCTCAAAGCCAGCCCCGGCGCCCTGAGCACAGAGAGGCTCCTCGAGCAGGCCTGGGACGAAAACGTCGACCCATTCACCAACACCGTCAAGGTCACCATCGCCCGACTCCGACGCAAACTCGGCCAGCCAGACATCATCCACACCACCCCCGGAATCGGCTACAGCATCAGCGAAGCCACCTGACCGAACAGTCAAGCGGAGTCAGCGGCAGTCCACTCGTCCGGACCGGCTGGCGCGCACGACTGCCTTCGTGGCACGCGCGCGTCAGGCGCTGCCGGTTCGTGCGATCGAGGCGTCGCCGGAGCAGTCGTCTGAGGATTAAGCGCTGCAGGTTCAAACCGATCGCAGGCGTCGGCGCAGCGGCGACCGCGGTTTTGGGTCGAGCGCCGCTCACCCGTCCAGGAGTCGGCTTGGCGATCGGCTCAGTCGGGATGGCGACGGATCGCCTCGAGACGCCGAAGGCTCTCCGCGGGCCAAAGCTGGCCGGTGTCGTAGTAAAGCTCGAACGCTGGCGTGTCCTCGTGGAGGGTGACCCAACCGACCTTCGATCGCGTGTAGATATGAACGTCGGGCGTGATCTGGGTCGGGTCATCCAGCGTGCCACCGCGCACGAACCACACCTCGGGTCGACCATATTCGCTGAAGACGGCGACCTGACAGCGCGGACAACGGAAGATCCTTTGCACGCTGCCGTCGTCACGGGGTGCATCGACCGGCTGCGGTAGTGCCGCGAGAATCTCGACACGGTCCGCCTCGATCAGCAAATTGATCACGAAGGCGCTGCCCGTCTGACGCTGACAGTTCAGACAATGACAACAATGAATGAACAGCGGCTCCGACGATAAGCGGTAGCGCGTCGCGCCGCATGCGCAGCCGCCCTCGGGTTGAGCATTCATAGAGCGCGATCCTACGACGACCAGGCCGCGCAACGGGCGTTTCCGCTTCGCGGCGGCTTGCGCGACGGCGGGCGGGGCTGGTCAGCGGCGGCGGGACCGTCGGCGACTCTGTCGTCGCCGAAGCGCTCGCGCGCTTGGTGTTCAGCTACCGGGCGCTAGTCAGCCCACCAGTCGCGCCGGCCATCGACGTCTTCGCGCGGAGCCTCGCCGAGATTCGGCGCGCCGACGACGAGGATCTCGAGGCCCTGCGGCCCGGCCTCATAGCCTCGCCACGTGCCGGGCGAAACGCGGATCGCGTCCCACACCTTGAGCTCGACGATCTCGTCGTCGAGCTTCATCCGTCCACTCCCGCCCACGACCACGTACACCTCCTCCTGCTTCATGTGCGTGTGGCCGTAGGGAAAGCGATAGCCGGGCGGGACGCGCTGGTAGCTAAGGCCGGACTTCTCGAGCTCCAGCGCCTTGGTAGCCAAGCGGAACTCCAGATCCAGCGCACCATCGAACCTAGAGCCGACGTCCTCCAGGTCCTCCTTGAGGTTCCTGAGCGTGAATGGCACGGCGCAATCCTATGGCACCCTGGCTGGCGTAGCCCGATCTGATGCGTCACGCCCCGCGTGCCATGTTCCTTCCGCGGCGGCGCTCCCCGCGAGACAGTAGCTACTGTCTCCCCATGCAAAGCATCGCCGCGCGACCCCCACACGTCACGTAGCCGGGAGAGGGCGCGGCCTCACGGGCCGCGTGCGAGTGTTGATCGGGCGGGAATTTTTGGTTCCGGCCGCTCAGGTACCGCGGGGATGATGTCGGCGTCATTGAGCCCGGGCAGGTACGAAGAGTGATCCTGAGGTCCGTATGCCCGAGCTGTCCGGTATGACGAGCATCGGGATCTCCGCACGGGACATCCCCCAGATGCCCCGTGCGGAAGCCGCACGCTGCGCTCAGACCATTCCACACACACAGAGCGCACCGGAAAAACGAAGAGCAGCAGCCCGCGCGCTCGACTTTACCGCCGGTCCAGGCTGATACGAGAAACCTAACGGAATGCCCCGCTCCGCCCGGCGATGCAGTCGCACAGGGAGGCGCGCGCGAGGTAGCTGGCATCCACCCGGGTCAGGAGCCGGGACAGTTTGGAGGTCCCACTGGTCCCAACGTCACGGACCCGTAGCCCGGAGGCGCTGTGACCGCCTCGCCCTGGCTATTGGGCGCTCCCTTATGGGCCGTGAACGTCGTCACCGTGACCGTCTCTTGGAAGAGTTGCGTGCACCCTTGGCCGTATTCCGGCGCCGGTTGGGTGAACGTGCTCGTGCTAGTCGTCGTCGTCGCGCACACCGTGGTGCCCTTTGAAAACGTGCAGCCGGACGGCGTCGGCGGGCCGCCGCTAGCAACGGCAGTCGACGCCCCCAGCGCGAGTACTCCGACGACCGCGCCAACACAGCTCATCCCCCTCCTGAACTCCTCTCGCTGCGTCCTACCCCTGCCGACGTATGCGCCCCGGGGCCACGTCAGATCGTGCCGGACTCACGCGGCTCGGACAACCGTCGTGGCCCGACGCCGCCGCTGGCGCACATGAACTTGTGCAATAACGTGATCGCGTGGAGCGCTTCACCGTGGCCAAGGCTCCCCTGGCCCTATGGGCGGCCGGTGACACCGGCTAGCTTCAACTCGAACCGGGCGCCCCCATACGGCGGGTGGCCTCCGGCGAGAGGCATCTGCAATCCGAGCGTCGCCCATATGGAGGAGCGCTTGTCAAGGGGTAGGGGTTGATGGCCATTGTTTGGTTCGTGGTGTGGTGCATGTGGTTGCGGCTTGCGGGGCGGTCCGGGCGTCTGCGGGTTCGCGACGGTGGTCATGCTCATATGCGGGGGCGTCTCACCCAAGACCTTTGTTCGTCGCACGTCCGCTGTCTGAAGTCGAGCGCGCCGCCCGGGTGGGCGGTGCTCAGGCGACGCATCGCGGAGATGTTGTGCGCGAGCCGAGATGCTCGGGCCGCCTCGCAAGCCGCAACGGGAGTGTCGAAGTGGGGGTTAGCGCGACTTGGTGAGTCTCCTGCTCGTGGTGGGCGTGGCGGGCGGGACCGGGTCTGGCTGCAGCGGGCAGGTGGCGATCTCCCAGCAGTAGGCGGCGAGTTCGCGGGCGATCGCGACGGCGACGATCCCGTTGGGCTTGTGGCGGGTGTCTTTGAGCTGGCGCCAGCGGGCGTTGAGCCGGCGTTGCGCTTTCCAGGAGATGTTGATGATCTCGGGCCCTTGGCCGCGTTGGCGGCGCTCAAGCGCTTCACCGACCGCCGGGCCGCGGCGGTAGTGGTAGGCGCCCTCGACCAGCAGTCGTCTGGCGTGGGTAGAGCCGGCCTTGGTGATTGATCCCAGCCGGCGCTGGCTGCCGGTGGTGTTCTCTGAGGGGACGATCCCGAGGTAGGAGGCGAGCTGGTCGGGATGGTCGAAACGGCCCCACTCGCCGATCTCTGAGCACAGCCCGAGCGCCGTCAGCGTGTCGATTCCGCGCAAGCACCGCAACCTGGCGACTGTGTGCGCGGATGGGGCGCTGAGCGCGAGCTTGGCGAGCTCGGCTTCGACCTGGTCGCGGCGGGCGATCAGCACGTCGTGGGCGTGCAGGTAGTCCGCCATGGTCGCCCGCGAGGCCTGGTCGGCGAACTGCACCCGGGTCAGCCACGAGCGGTGCTTGCGCGTCCACGCCTCACCCGATCCCTCCCAGTAGATCTCGCGGCGCAACAAAAACTTCCCGATCCGGTGCCGCGCGCGCATCAGATCGGCGCGGATATCCTCCCGGCAGCGCACCAGATCACGCAGCTGCTCACGCTCCACCGACGGGATCCTCACCAGCGTCAACCCCCCGGCCGCCAACAACCGGGCCAGGCGGATCGCGTCACGTTTATCGGTCTTGACCCGATCCTGAGGCGGGCGCTCGGTCTTCCCTGGCGCGCATACCTCCAGCTCGATCCCCTCCGCCAGCGCGCGGCGCGCCAGCCCATAGCCGGTCGGACCCGCCTCATACACACCACCCGCGCCGGCCGCGGGATCTCACACAGCCATGACAGCAGCTCGTGCGGGCGGCCGACCACCCGCCTGGTCACGACCTCGCCCGTCGCCTGATCAAACACAGCGATCGTCGACTCGCGCGCATGCACGTCCAGACCGACCCAACGGATACCGTCAGGCATATCGGTACCTCCTGTAGTTGTGGGCCCGCGTCGAAGTTGCAGCTTCGACTGCGAACATCACCCCGCAGCGCGGGGGTACCGACCTACCTTCGACTCCGGGCCAGTCCGTCCTCCATAGTGTCTGAAGCGCTCGGGGTGGCCGCCGCGTTCTCCATGACCAAAGCGATCGCGCGCTGTCGGCGCGCGCCGTGCCGGGCGCATGGGGGCGCAAGCATCAGGTGCCTCTTGCGGGGCGCTGGTGTGGCGATACATGGCACGGCCCCGGCCGCGCTGGCGTGCCTGCCCGCCCTGCTGGTGGCGAATGTCAGGTGTTTGTGCGGCGCGTGATGAAGACCCGCGTTCGTTCGGGTGCGGTACTTCAGCGCGGGTCGCGGCGCGCGGGTCGTTCAGCCGGTGTTGTTGGTGAGCGTTGTCTGGAGGGTCCGCGCGAGCCATTGCACGTATCGGCGTTTGCTCCAGCCGCATTCATCGGTGAGGAGCAGGTAGGTGTTGGGGCTGGCGAGGGCGTAGATCGCGTCACCGGCACGGTCCGCGGTGATGCTGGACGCCAAGCATCCGTGCCTGTGCAGCGCGTCGGCGACTTGTTGGAAGTCGCTGCGGATGTGGGCGTGCGAACTGTCGCGTCGAGCGGCAAGCTCGGCGTCGGCGGTTGCGGCGGACTCGGCGAGCGCGAGTATGCGCGCGGTGCGGGCGAGGATCTTGCCGGTCAGCGCGGCGAACCGGGGAAGGATCTCGTCTGGCGGGGCTCCCAGCATTTCCTGCCAGGTTCCGTGGCAACCATCGGCCTGTCCTGGTCGTCGCCGCGGACCTTGACGCGGATGATCTCTGACAGGAGCGCAGGCTTGCTGGTGAACGCCAAAAAGACGGTCATCTCGGCAACGCCGGCGTGTTTGGCGATCGCCTTGGTGGTGGTGCGGAAGTAGCCGTCGCGGAGGAACAGCTCCTCGGCGCGGTCGCGGATCCGCCGACGTGTCTCAAGCGAGGCTTGCTCGCGTTTGGACGAGTGGTAGGTGCGCCGCGGCGCGGTGCGATTGGTCTTGCGCTTGACACGGTCTGAACTCATTGGCTAGAGTGCCACTCTAGCGATTAGCTGGCGAGAATCATGGAGCTGGATATGACCCGACCGCTCCATGGCGTGGCGTACGGCGGCCCTGCGGCCATCAGCGCCATCAACATCCTGCGCATCCGAGAAGGACAGGCGAGCACGGGGCGTGGTGCAGGCGACAGCGATCGATGCAACAGCCCCGGGGCGATGCCACAGCCGCCGCGTCGCGCCGTGCCAAATGGCGTCAGCCGCAAGGATGCGGAGCTCCACCCGCCCTGCTCTCCTCGCGCCACGCTACTACGCACCAGTCCGTCGCGAGTTCGTTTTTGCGCGGACCGGGGGACCCCTGGGCCCGGCGTCAAAGACCGAGGCTGCGCATGCACGCGTCGCGGCCCACGTGGTGGGACGCACCCCCGGCCGCCGACAGCGCGCGATCGCTTCGGTCATGGAGAACGCGGCGGCCGCCGCGAGCGCTTCGGCGACTCCGCGATCGCCACACGGAGCGCCGAGGAAGCAGCTGCATATCACCAGCATCGGCGAACTGGAACGAGCGGCTGGCAGGTCCTTTGGCGGTCGTGCGTGTATTGAGCTAAGGTCCACCGATGGTGCCGGCGGCCGATGGCTTTTACCATCCCGCCGAAGAGGCGGAGTTGGTCGCACTGGTCAAGGCGGCCTACCGTGACGGGCGCCAGCTTCGGGTGCGGGGCGCGGCGCACTCCGTTGCGCACGCGACCTACACGGATCCGCTCAACGCGCTTCCGAACCGTGTCGAGCAGCAGTCGCCGCCCGCGGGTGAGAACGTGAACGTGATGCTCGACAGGTACGCCGACTGGCGGGTAAAAGACGAGGCGCGTAAGCTGGTCGAGGCCGACGCCGGCATCCATCTGGGGGCTGACCCGAGCGATCCGACTGGGGGCGCGACGCTGGAGACCAGTCTGCTGTATCAGCTGTGGAGGGACAGGGAGTGGTCACTCTCGGATACGGGAGGAATCACGCACCAGACTGTGAGTGGCTTCACGGCGACCGGGTCGTCTGGTGGGTCGCTCCATTTCTCGGTCAACGAGAACCTATGGGGGTTTCGCGTGATTGACGGCACTGGTGAGATCTATGAGGTGTCGCGAGATGACGCAGATCCGGATCTCTTTTACTCGATGTCGCCGAATTTCGGGCTGTTGGGCGTGGTTTCGAAGATCATCTTCCGGTGCGTGGAAGCGTTCAATATCACGGGCCAGGAGGCGGTAACCACGATGGACGGCTGCGCCGTCGACGTGCTCGGTCACGGGACCCCAGAGCGGCCGTCGCTTGAAGCGTTCCTGCGCGACGCGGAGTACGCGCGGCTTGAGTGGTGGCCACAGCGGGGAGCGCAGCGGATCCTGACCTGGCAGTGTCAGCAGATCCGTCCACAGCTGGGCTTTAGGCCGACGCGGTATGAGGAGTTCACAGACGACCCGAAGATCGCCGAGGTGCTCATCTCCCTCCTTTTTACGATCTTCGGCAATCTCGACGACCTCTCGCAGGCGAAATCAAAGCTGGACGCGACGTTCGAGGCGGTCGAGCGCGCGCTTGAGATGCTGGCGAAGGTAGCCGGGCTTGGGAAGGTTGGCCAGATCATGGCGCGCATACTGAAGGCGATGCTCGAGTGGGGGCGTTGACGCCGCGATCACGATGCTCGAGCCGTTCGCGCCACTGATCGCGCGCGAGCTGCCGGTGATCTTTCCGAAAGTGCTCGACGCGTTTATCTCGCTGGACACCGACAAGACGGGGATGCAGAAGCGGGAGCCGCAGTCGTTTCGCGACTGGGCGTGGCGGGGGCTTCCGATGGACAACCAAGCCAACGACGTGCTCGTCCCGACGGAGTTCACCGAGCTGTGGGTGCCGCTGCCGCGCACCGGCGATGCGCTCCGACTGCTGAACGGCTCTTCATCGAGCCCCGCGACGATCGCGAGGCATACCGGCGCACCGGGCTCTACGCCTGGGAGCTCTACAGCGCGATGCCGACCCGCTTCTGGATGGCGGCGTCGCACACGACCGGAGATGACGAATGGAAAGACGGCGTCTTGCGGATTGACATTTACTGGTTCGCGGCGAACGCAAGTGACCCGGCCGTAACTTTCTACCCGCCCGTGTGGGAGCTGTTTCGCGAGCGGGGGATCCCGTTCAGGCTCCACTGGGGGAAGTTCCAGCCGGTCTATGAGCCGGGCGACCGTCGCTGGGTCGACTTCTTCGGAGCACAATACCCCCGCTGGAATGACTTCCTGCAGCTCCGTGCGCGGCGAGACCCCAACAACATCTTTCTCACCTCCTATTGGCGCGACCGCTTCGGTCTCTGGGATGCCCCCGAGCTATGGCCGGCGTGGTAGGGGTTTCGCCCGGAGCGCGGGTCTCCGGGCGTAGCTGATCGACTCGCCAGTGGGCAGGCGCAGGTAGCCGGCACGGTCGTGATCGACGGCTCCTCGTTGTACAAGATCGAGCTGCCACACGGACTGGCCGGTTACTTCGCCACCCACGACTTCCAGCCTCGCTATCTCGATGATCCGCAGCGGGACGGCTCCGTGGCCCGACTGCGGGTGGCCGCGTACGAATACCTGACTGGGAGCCTGGCAGGGCAAAAGTTTTGCCGGCGCCTTGAACCTCACGTAGCGTGAGGGCCTACGGTGGCGTCGGTGACCATCATGACCGACGAGGAGTACACAGCAGAGCACGTTCAGATCGGTGCGCTTGCGAAGGCGACCGGACTGACGGTGCGCACGCTGCACCATTACGACGGGATCGGGCTGTTGGTGCCCGATGAGCGCTCGTACTCAGGGCGGCGGCTGTATTCCGAGCAGAACGTCAGACGGCTCTACCGAATAGTCGCGCTCAGGCAGCTTGGTTTGTCGCTCGATGAGATCGCTTCGGTTCTCAACCAGAGCTCCGCTCTCAGCGACGCGATCCGCCAGCACCTGGCGCGAGTCGGGGAGAGCCTTTCGCTCCAGCGCCGGCTCCGCGCACGCTGAGGCGGATGCTCGAGCTCCTCGAGCAGGGGCGCGAGCCGACCCTCGACCAGCTCATTGACGCCATTGAGGAGACCACCATGATCGAGAAGTACTACACACCCGAGCAGCAGGAGCAGCTGGCGCGGCGACGCGCTGAGCTGGGTGAACAGCGCATCCGCACGGCGGAACGCGAGTGGGCCGACCTCATCGACCAGGTCAAGGCGGAGCAAGCCGCGGGTACCGATCCGACGGATCCACGGATGCTCGAGCTCGCGTGGCAGTGGCGTGGGCTGATCGAGCAGTTCACGGGCCGGACACGGGCCTCCGTCAATCGCTCGCCACGATGTACCGCGAGCAGGGCCCAGAGGCAGCGTCGCGCGGAATGGTCGACAGCGAGCTCATGCAGTACGTCGGCCGGGCACTCGGCGCGCTGGACAGCGCCAACTGATGTGAGAGGACGGGCGCCTCGCGGCCCACCGCTCGGGCCCGGAGACCGCGCTGATCGTGATTTGCGAATTCCTGCAGCGCGCGCGCCGTGCCGTCGCGCAGTCAGGCAGACCACAAGGAGAAAAGACATGACCGATCCACCATTCTGCTGACTCACCTCGGACGCCTTTCTGGGCGGGACCCACCCCTCATGTAGGCTGCCTGCAGAGCACCGCCGTGGCGACATCAGCACTGTCGTGGCATCGCGCTTTTGGCGAGCAGTACGTCTGGATCGACCTCGCCGTCTTTGCCGTCTTAGCTGGTATACACACGGTGGCTAACTGGCTGTCGCCTGGCCTGCCTAATACGCCAGTAGACAGGACGCAAGCGGCTACAAACGTAAATCAGATTGCAACGGGCGGAGTAACGGCGGTTGGAATTCTGCTGCCGTTGTCTCTTGCAGCAATTGTGACCTTCGCAGCCAAGAAGGCTCCCGCGAACGGCGTGCTCGTCACACGTTTGTAGCGGAGGCTTGGTTTGCCCTGTCTCTCATTCTCGGGCTGTGCGTCCTGTGGGCAGGAGCGTTTCGCGCAGCTAGTCAAAACGTCCAGAACCTGAGATTTGTTCGGATCTTCGCTGGTTACCAGCTGTTCTGTCTGATGCTAGGCGTAATCCGCTTCTTGATCGCAGCATTTATCCTGATCCAGCACCCGAGTTAGGACGGCATGGCTGATCTCGACCTCGACGCACTTCGCTCAGAACTTCAGGAGAGTCTCGAACCCGGCGAGGACATGGATGACGTCCTGGCGACGGTTCGCCATTTGGCCGACAGACGCGCCAACGCACTGGGCAGAGAGACCGAGCAAGCGGATCTTGAATTTACTGCATCGATTCTGTGCTGGTATCCATTCAAGACTCCGCCGCCCGACGATATCGAGCGACAGACCAAGAAAATCCGGTCCGAACTGATCCCTGGCGCGGCACAAGGTCGTACTCAGCGCATTGACCAGGTTGTTCCCGATCGGACGCTCACCGCCGACCAAAAGCAGCTTGCAGATTGGCAGCAGCATGGCGTGCACGAAGTTCTCGGACCGAACCTGAGGCGGAAACGCAGGCCTAGCGGCCTCAAAGCCGCACTCGCCGGAGCCGATACCAGCGCGAACGAAGCGACCCGGCTCGTTTCGCTCGACACTCAGCTGTAACCAGCGCTCGCAGTCGATCGATTAGCGGCAGTGTCCCGGCGAGACCGTCACGGGACGAGCCACGGCGCTGTCGCGTTTAGCCCAACCTAGCGATCGTTGAGGATCTGGTGCACCCAGTCGATGGTCGTCCTGGCGTTGCTCGCAGGCTCAACTGTGAAAACGTGGTCGTACTTGTGCATATGTGAAGTAGCGGCCGCGGAGTTCCCTGCAGCCGATAGGTTTTGGCGCCTTGTGTGCCTGCTTACTGGTGCTGTTCCTTGTCATGTGTGCGGGACTGGCGGTTGAGGCGGTGCTCTCAGTCTGCGCGACCGCGGCTGTTCCAGCGTGGACGACTTACCGCCACGACGCGGCTCGGAGCGGTATTGACCCGGACAGCACGAGCCCGGTCACACCATCGCTGGCCTGGCGGACGCCCGCTCCCTCGACGGCGAGGTCTACGCGCAGCCGCTCGTCTACGGCCCGTACGTCTACGTCGCGACCGAGAACGATTCCGTCTACAAGCTCAACGCAGCTACCGGCGCGGTCGTGTGGTCAGCTCACTGCGCGAGGCCGGAGCCTTCCAACATGGCGCCGCGCTGCGACATAAGCCCGTCGATCGGCATCACGAGCACGCCGGTGATCGACCCCGCGACCGGTCGCATCTACGCCGTCGGAGCGGTGTCGGTCTCCGGTGCCGTGCACCACAAGCTGTTCGCGCTGGGCCTGAACTCGGGGCAGCTGGTCCCGGGATTCCCGATCATGGTCGACCCCCGGTTTCCGAGCGGGGGCACACCCGTGAACCAGCTCCAGCGCCCCGGGCTCGCGCTTGACCAGGGACGAATCCTGATCGGCTACGGCGGCAATGACGGCGATTGCAACACGTACTGGGGCTGGCTTGTTTCGGCTCCGACCAACGGCAGCAGCGTGCTGAGCTCGTTTCAGGTCGACCCTGGCGCAACCAGAGGCGCGATCTGGGGCTCCGGCAATGCTCCCGCGGTCGACGCCGCCGGTGATGCCTTCGTCGCCACCGGAAATGGCACCAGCAGCTCGCCTACCGACCCCCAATTCGGCGACTCGGTGGTGAAGTTGAACGCTGCCGCGTCACCGCGTGACTGGTGGGCGCCGCCGAACTGGCGGTCGCTGGACGCATCGGACGCCGATCTCGGCTCTAGCATGCCGACGCTGCTCCCCGGCGGCTACCTGTTTCAGTCGGGCAAGGACACCAACGGGTACCTGTTGAACGGCGCCAACCTGCGCCACGTGAGCTCGCCGGTCGCCGAGGTGTCCGGCTTTTGCCCCCACGGGAGCTTCGGTGGGTCGGTGTTCGACCCCGTGGACTCGACCATCTACGCCGCCTGCCGAGGTGGCCTTAGGGCGCTGTTCCTCGGCTCCGGCTCGCCACCGACGCTCACGGTCGACTCCGGGTTCTCGGCGCCGTCGAATGCAACGGGACCGCCGATCATCGCCGGAGGGCTGGTATGGGTCACGAACCCCAATCCCGGCACGCTGTATGGGCTCGATCTGACCTCGGGTACGACGCGGAGCACGTTCTCGATCCCCGAGAAGCTGGCCACGGCTGGCTCCAAGGTCAACCACTTCCAGATCCCGATGGTGCCGGTGGTGGTCTGCTGTTCGTTGCGAGCGGCGACCAGGTGAGCGCCTACACGATCGCCAAACCGCCTCCGTTGACCGCGACGACGACATCGTTGGTCTCGTCACGCAATCCAAGCGCCGTCCGGGCCGCCGTGACGTTGACCGCGAAGGTCGCCCCATCTCCTGACGGTGGCACCGTCACGTTTAGGGACGGCGGCGCTCCGATCGCGGCCTGCTCCGGCATCGCCGTGTCGGCCGCGACGGCCGGGCGGGCGGTTTGCCACACCGCGTTCGCGAAGACCGGCACGCACAGGCTCGTGGCTTCCTACTCCGGCGATTCGTTCTACCCACCCTCGACGTCCGCCACGCTACGTGAGACCGTGCTTCGCAGGTCTGTGCGGTAGCGGCGGTCCGCGCATCTCGCACGTCCGACCTCGCCACGCCGTTTTAGGGCCAAGCGTGGCGCCAAGCCGCGAGCGCCACTGAGCAAGACTGCGACGCTCAAACTGGCGATCACCCCGGCTTCGCCACGGTCACTTGCGCCGCCATCGCTGTTCATCGACGTGCACGGCTCGATGATCTCTGCGCACGCCCGGTGCGCGTTATTGCTAAACGGCACGCTACGGAGCGTCGTGGCCTGCCGCCCTCGGCGGGTGCACCACGCATCGTTGACGCTGCGCTCGGCACGATCTCTTCGGCCCCTGCTCTCTGGCTGATAGTGGCCGTATCCTCCTGCGCGGGGGCCAGGCCGGGTCACGCGCTCGGTGGCGGACCCGGGAGATCGCCAGCCTGATGGATGCCATGAACATCAAGATCGACGGACTCGTCTTCGACCGCGCCAACTACGACGCCGACGGCGACCTGCTCTACCTCGCTCGCGGTGAGTCGGTCGAGGCGTTCGACGCGGCGCTTACGCCCGAGGGCCACGGCGTCCGCTACGACGCCGAGGGCCGGGTCATGGGCGTGACGATCGTCAACGCTCGTCGGCTCCTGGATCGCGACGGCCACCTGACGATCACGCTTCCTCAGGAGGTCCGTGTGGATGCGAGCCGACCTCGCGGGCGCACTCTCGTGAAGGTCTTCGCGCACTCAGACCCCTGCTTCTGTGAGGTACGGCTCGATCCAGGTTCGGTACGAGGCGACGAAATCACGCGCTGCGTCCCGTACGAGCGTCGCCGCGCGGTG
>CAVWOK010000023.1:0-32927 GCA_963756585.1 uncultured Solirubrobacterales bacterium
CGCGCGCAGAGCCTTGGACGCAGGCGCCGGGCTGCAGGCCTCGCTGCTGCTCGCCCGAGCGCACACGATCCAGAGCGAGTACGAACAGGCGGCCAAAGTCCTAGCCGCCGCCGAGCCCGAGATCGACACCGAGGCCGACGCAGTCGACTACCTCGAGCAGCAGACGGCGGTTCTGTACTTCGGGCTCCGGCGCTCCGAGGAGCTACACCGGCTCCTGGATCGGGCCCACGCGTGGTGGGACTCCCCGGAATGGCATGACCGCCTGAGTCCCCTGCGCCTCGTGGGCGACGAGGCCACCCCGCCGAACCTCGCGGCTGCCGCCTCGGCCGAGATCCTCGCCGATCAGAGCGTGGATCCCGAGGTGCGCCGTCGGGTCGCGCCGCTGCACGCCGCCAACCTTCTTAACAGCGGAAGCGTGCGCGACGCGTTCGAGTTGGCCCGGCGGATCCGCCCGAGCGTGCCGCTGCGCGATCTCACCGATGAGATCGCATTCGTGCTCTGGAGCGCGATCGCCATCGAGAGCGGCCTGGGCTGGAGCGAGCTCGAGACGTGGGCCACGACGGCGCTCACCGATGGAGTGAGGCTCGGGTCCCGCGCCGCGGCTGGACGCGGGGCCCTTGCGCTCGGCGGCCTGCGGTTCTCGCAAGGCCGGTTCATCGAGGCGGGTCGGTGGCTGGCCGAGGCTGAGCTCCAGCTCGAACTGCACGACGCCGCCGGTCTGCTCGCGATCACCAACTCGATGCAGGTCGGCGTCGCCTACTTCACCAGTGACCACGAATCGGTTGCCCCGGCACTCGCCCGCTGCCGCACGGCGGTCGGCGACAACGAGCCCCTGCCCAACCAGCTCCCCTACTTCGCCCGCGCCGAGGCCTGGGCGGTGCTCGCCGGGGGCGACCCGCCTCGCGCCCAGCAGCTGTTCCTCACGGCCGCGGGACGGCTGCGCGAGCGGCCGCTCTACGCGGCACGCCTCACCTACGAGGCTCTGTGCGCCGGCACGCCGGCTCGGCGCTTAGCGCGTGATCTCGAGGCGCTCGCCCAGCGCTGCGACGCCCCGCTCACCGCCGCCTACGCAGCCCACGCCACCGCCCGCGTCGCCGACGACGGCGACGCCCTAATGAGCGTCGCCGACGCGATGGAGACCATCGGCGCATTGCGCTATGCGACCGAGATCGCCGCCGACGCCGCGGGCGCGTTTCACACGGCCGGCTATCAGGACTCGGCGCGCCGAGCGGCCACTCGCTGCCGCGAGCTGCACGCTCGGGGCCAAGGCGGGACGCTGCCGGCGATCGTGGGCGTAGACGACGCCGCGACCTCACTGACCTCCCGGGAGCGCCAACTCGTCGACCTCGCCTCCCGCGGACTCACCAACGCCGAGATCGCCGACCGGCTCGTCCTCTCGGTCCGGACCGTCGAGTCCCACCTCTACCACGCCATGCAGAAGCTCGGGGTCTCCAACCGCCAAGACCTCTAGCGCGCCCTTCGTCGCGTCCGGGCGATCAAGCCAGCAGCAAGGCTCGGTGATGGCCTGGCGGATTTCAGTAGTCGATTACTGACGACTGATCGTCGGTCGGTCGGGAGACTGCCCGGCACGGTGAATGAATCGACGGGGGAGGACGGCTGTTGGCGTCAGGTCAGCAGTTCGCCGGACCGTCGTGTGACCAAGACCAAGGAGAGCAACATGTTTGAGAAGTTCTTCACAGATCCGTCGTTTGACTTTGAGACGCGAACTCTGCTGGGAGGCATTCACTACGGAGCCGGTGACGCCGGGGAGATGTTGACCGCCGTTGCCAACATTCGCGATGGCGACGCTACGAGCTGGGTCAATGAGTACCGGACGCTGGCCGAACGTATCCAGGCGATCGGCAATGCATGCCTGAAGGCTGGGCACCGGGTCAGTGCGCGCGGGGCTTACCTGCGCGCCGCGGTGTACTACGCCGCCGCGTTCGTGTTCGTGGACGGGACCGAGAACCCCGACGCCCAGCTGACCGAATTGTTCGCTGCGCACCGCAGATGCTTTGACCAGCACGTTGGCCTGCTCGACCCGCCCGCGATCCCGATCACGGTGCCGTATGAAGACAGCGATCTGCCCGGCTACCTGTTCGTCCCGGCCGATGATGGCGTCGCGCGTCCGACCGTAATTCTGACCAACGGCAGCGACGGGGCGATGACGTTCCTTTGGCCAGGACTGGGTCAGCCCGGTCTGGATCGCGGCTACAACACCGTGATCTACGACGGTCCCGGTCAGCAGAGCATGCTGTTTGAGCGCGGGGTTCCGTTCCGACCTGACTGGGAGCACGTGATCACACCCCTGGTGGACTTCCTCAGCGATCGTCCCGAAGTCGACGCGTCCAAGATCGTGCTCTACGGCGCCAGCCAAGGGGGCTATTGGGCGCCCCGAGCGGCAGCGTTCGAGCACCGCCTGGCGGCAGTCATCGCCGACCCGGGCGTGGTCGACGTCTCAACCTCGTGGAAGGACCACATCCCCACCGAGATGGTCGCGCTGCTCGACGCCGACAACGAAACCGCGTTCAACGCCGCGATCGAGTCGGTGACCCAGGAGATGTCTCCGGCGATGCAGCAAGAGTTCGCCTGGCGCGCCAAGCCATACGGCCACCAGCCATCTATCTACGCGACGTTCAAGACCGCCGAGCAGTACCGCCTCGGCGACCTCATCAACAACATCAAAGCCCCGATCATGATCACCGCCCCCGAAGGAGAACAGTTCTGGCCCGGACAATCACAACATCTCTACGACGCGCTGTCCGCAACCAAGGAGCTCGTGTCATTCACCAACGCCGAAGGGGCCGGCATGCACTGCGAACCGATGGGAAAGTCACTGCTCGAGCAACGAATGTACGACTGGCTCGACGAAACCCTCGCCCGCTAGCCGAGCTGCACCGATGCCGCCAGAGCTCCCGGCGACAACCAAACACCCCTAGAACTAACGACACCTCCCGCGCCGGACGAACCCACCGCCCGCTCGGCCGGAAAGCGACCTGCATGAACAGGTTCCCTCTTCCGCTTTGTCGCCGAAGCAGCCACGGCGGCGAGACGTCTGCTTAAGGCGTAGAGCAGCAGCGCGTGACCATTCCGCGGGCCGGCCGACCAGAGCGGCATCAATGACGGCACGGACATTTTGGAGGTCGGCGCGGTCAAACTCGCGATGCGTCGAAGGCAGAACTCGAGGGAGCGTGTCCCGAACCGTGTCCCCGACAAGGCAGATCCGACCCGTACTGAGGACATCTCACAGAACCTCAAAAACAACAACGACGGGCCATCTCACCTCTACTAGGCCCTCATAATCCGTCGCGCGCAGGTTCGAGTCCTGCCCGGGCCATGGGGATTGCCTTGGTTACGGAGCCTCGGCTGACTTCGCGTCTATAGATGATTGATTCCCATAAGCACGCGGAGATCGCCTCCCGGACTCCTGAATTCATGGCGCACGAGGCCTCTAAGCCATTCGGGTGGACCCCTCTGCACTTCATCGAGTGGGCCACGGTCGAGTCCATGCTTGAGACAGTCCGCTTACCGAAGGGCGCGTGCATACTGGACATCGGCTGTGGTTCGGGATGGACATCGCTGTTCCTCGCGGAGGCCGGTTACGACGTTGTTGGGTACGACCTTGTGCCAGCGAACGTCTTCCTGGCGCGCCAGCGGGCCGAGCGCTGGGGATCCTCGGCTCGCTTCGAGGTCGCGGACATGGAGGACCTCCCACCTGGTGATCCGGTTGATGCGGTGTTGCTGTTTCAGGCGCTGCACCATACGAGCGGGCAGCGGGCGTCACTGCGAGCGATCGCGTCGAGGCTGAGGCCGGACGGGTGGCTGCTGTTGAGCGAGCCGACGTGGCTACACCGCTTCTCTCCCGAGGCGCGGGCCACTCGCCGGGACCGCGGCTGGATGGAACGTGGCCTCGGTCTGCGGGCGCTGCGCGGCGACCTCCGCGACGCCGGCTTCGTGGAGATCAGGCGCTTCTTCCAGCCGACGCGGCCATACGAGGGTCGGGCGCGAGGCTTCCTCTGGCAGCTGGTGCGGCTGATCGGGGCAAATCTGTGGGTGGCGCCGCAGGCTCACTTGTGGCTCGCCGCACGCCGCGGACATCCGTAACCCCGTCCACAGGCACCGCTTTTGGGCAGTGCGTCGCACGGATGCCGGCGCGGGCCCTGAGGGCCGAGGGCCGCCACGGCGTTTCCGTCGCGGCGGCCGCTCACACCAGACGTGGTAGCGCGGCCGACCGCTGCCGCGATGGCTCACGAAGAGCGGCCGACCGCCATCGCCGTGTGGCTACCGCGACCCGTCGACCATCATCGCCGCACAGTCAGGCGAGCGGTCACCGGCGGAGTGAACTTGCCCGAGCTCGTGTGCGCGGAGAGGACGAAGGTCACGACCACCTTGCGGTGGTGGTGAAGGGTGGCCCGGATCGCCCGCAGCGTCTTGCCCGGAATACGGACTCCGAGGCGGTAGTGCTTGTTGGCCTTGAGCACGTGGTGCACCTTGAACAACGGCATCCGGTGTGTCCGCGCTCCCGGTCGGACGCGCGCCGTGCTGCTGGCCGACACGGTGCAGCGGAGGTTGCACTGAGCCACCACCACGAAGGAGTGACGGCGCTTCAGCGTTTGCTTGGGCACATGCACTCGCAGCGAGAGCGCCTTGGTCCCGTTCGGCAGCGTGCCGCCGGGCGTGGACCCGGTCGTCCCGCCCGACCCCGGCGTGCCGGTGCTCGGCGGCGCGGGGGAGCTCGCCACCGGAACGTTTGCCCAGTGCGGCTCGTCGTCGAGGAAGGCGTTCTGCGTGAGCTGCGTGGTCGGGAATGCCCCGGTCAAGGAGCCGATGAAGATCTCGGCGTCGCCTTCGGGGTTCTGGGCCGTCTGGCGGAAGCTCACGAAGGTGAGGGCCGAGGAGTCCGGCGACCAGGTTCCGGCACGACCGGGGCCGAGCACGGAGGTCAGGTCGGTCGGGGTCGCGCTCACGCTGGCGCAGTCCGGAGCGGTGCAGCTGATCTCCCACAGCTCCCTACCGGGCGCGGCGGAATCGAGCCGCCGGAACGCGATCGCGCTGCCGTTCGGAGCCCACGACGGGTACCGATCGGAGGTCGTCGGCGTGTTGGGGGTCAGGTCCTGCGGTTGGGCATTGGGGGTGTTGACGTCGATCGCGTAGATGTCGGCGTCGCCCGGGTTACCGCTCGACCCCGCGGCCGTGTAGGCGATCCGCTGCCCGTCGGGAGACCAGACCGGCTGGTCGCCACCGGCCGTGCCCGTCAGCGGTTGCTGATTGGCACCCGAGGCTGACATCACGAAGATCTGGCTGCCGCCGGTCGCACCCGCGTAGCCGCGGTAGGCGATCCTGGTTCCGTCGCCGGACCAGCTGGGATAGCGTTGGCTGCGCGTTCCGAAGGTGAGCTGTTGCTGACCTGAGCCGTCGGCGTTCATGACCCAGATGTTGTAGGCGCTGCTGCCTGCGGGCTTGCGGGCGAAGGCGATCTTCGTGCCGTCCGGCGACCAGGCGGGATCGACGTCATTGCTCGTGCCGGCGGTGATCACGCTTCCGACGCCGTTGAGGTTCATGACCGCGATGTGGCAGGGAACGGTGTTCGTAGGATCGTCACAGGGCACGTTGCTCGCGTGGGTGACGAACACGATGTTCGGAGTTGTGGCCGTGGCGCTGTGCGCAGACGGGGAGAGGTTCGCCCCGGCCGACTGAGCAAACACGGCACCTATCAAGCTCGCGCCGGCCGCGAGAGAAATACACAGGGACTTCGGGGACAATCGCACCTCGTAGGGTCCTTTCTGCACGCGCTCGCGCTCGCGAGGGCGCTCATATGGCTTTGCCACGGCTGAACGTCAGCCGTTCCTCGTATCAACGGGCATTAGCCCCCGGCCCCTTCTGCCGCGGCCCACTGATCCACCGCATAGTAGGGGCTCCTGCGACGGCGCCCGACATAACCAATCCTTTTTTCAACCGGCCGGCCGAGTTTGATCTTCTTCCAGCGGGCGGCGGCCGTAGGCTCGCCGCGACCAAAGGCGGCTGCAAAGACGGAGTGTTCTGTATGGCTGATCTGCTCAATCCCGGTGCCGCGTCGGCTCCCACGCTGCGCGCCCTGCTGGCCGGCGACGAAATGCTGCTAGCTCCCGGCTGCTATGACGGACTCGGAGCGAGGCTGGTGGAGGAGGCCGGTTTTCCCGCGGCCTACATGACCGGATTCGGGAGTGCCGCATCCCTGCTGGGCCGGCCCGACGTGGGGCTGATGACGATGTCGGAGATGGTCGACAACGCGCGCCGAATCGCGGCAGCGGTGACGATCCCGGTGATCGCCGACGCCGATACCGGGTACGGGAACCCGATAAACGTGATCAGGACCGTGCAGGAGTACGAGTCGGCCGGGGTGGCAGCGATCCACATCGAGGATCAGGTGATGCCGAAAAAGTGCGGGCATATTGAGGGCAAGCTCGTGATCTCCACCGACGAGATGGCCGCCAAGGTCCGCGCCGCGGTCGCCGCCCGCCGCTCCGGGGAGTTTGTGATCATCGCCCGGACCGACGCACGGGCAGTCGAGGGCCTGGCGGCAGCATTGGAGCGGGCCCGGCGCTACCGCGACGAAGGTGCCGACATGCTGTTTGTCGAGGCACCGCAATCGCTGGCGGAAATCGAGCAGATCGCCGTTGCCCTGCCCGACGTTCCGTTGCTGTTCAACTACGCCGAGGGAGGCAGGACGCCGCCGGTCACGCACGCCTTTCTAAAAGCGCTGGGCTTCAGGCTGGTGATATTCCCGCTCGGCATGCTGCTCGCAGCGACAGCGGCGATGCGCGCGCTCCTTGCCCGGATCCGCCAGCAAGGTTCACCGATCGACGCGTTATCAACGCTGCCGCGCTTCGAGCAGTTCCTCGAGTTCATCGGTCTGCCGGAGATTCGCGAGCTCGAGCGCCGGTTCGGCGATGCAAACTAAAACCACCAAGGAGGTAGCGATGAGCGACGTGTTCGAGAAACAGAGCGTGACCAGCGCCCTGGCGCACCGGATCGTCTCGGCCGCCGAGGCCAAGGCGGACGAGCTGGGCGTACCGATGGTGATCGCCGTCTGCGATGAGTCGGGCGTGCTGAAGAACCTCAGCCGCATGGACGGCGCGGCGCTGTTCGCCGTCCAGATCGCTCAGGACAAGGCATACACCGCGGTTGGATTCGGCATGCCCAGCGACGGCTGGCACGAGTTCATCAAGGACGATCCTCCGCTTGCCTCCGGCGCCGTCGGCGGGATCGACCGCCTGGTCATCTTCGGCGGGGGCTATCCGATCAAGGTCAACGACCAGGTCGTAGGCGGGGTGGGTGTCAGTGGCGGGCACTACACCCAGGACATGGAGGTCGCTCAAGCCGGTTTGGCCGCGATCGAATGACGACGCACGCCCGTCGTGATCGCTGGAGCTGATGTTCGAGGGTTTCGAGGCCGCTCAAGGCGACGCGGGGCGCTCAGCGCTCGCCGCCGCCGGCGCCACTCCCGGCGTCGGCCCCGGTCTGCGCCGGGGTGCCAGACGGGTTCGGGCTGTAGTCAAGCTCGCCGAGCTGGCAGCGTTCGGCACCGCAGCGGTCGCAGACCAGGACGAGCCGCAGTTGGCGGGTATGACGGCTGTAGCGGGTGAGGCCGCTGTGAGCACCCGAGTGGTCGCAGGTCATGCCCCTCTATCGGACCGCAGCTGCGAAAGGTTGAGCCGCAGCGGCCGCGTCCGGCGATTCCCAGCGGCGCGCGCGTCCGGCGATTGCCGTAGCGGCGCGCGCGTCCGGCGATTGCCGTAGCGGCGCGCGCGTCAGGCGATTGCCGCCGCGAGCTCCCGGGCCAGGTCCCCGCGCCGGGCCACCACAACCCGCTCGAGCTCGAGCCAGGTGGCGACGAGGCGCAATTCAAGCGCCAGCTCGGCTGCCACGTGGGCCGGGTCCGCTCCGGCTTGCCCATATGCCCCCTGGACCAGCAAGGCGCCTCGTTGGCGGTCGGATTTCAGATCGACCCGCGCGACCAGCGTCTCACCCAGCAGGAACGGCAGCACGTAATAGCCATGCACGCGCTTGCTTGCAGGCGTATAGATCTCGATCCGGTATCGAAAGTCGAACAATCGCTCGGTGCGCTGGCGAAACCAGACCAGGGAGTCAAACGGCGACAGCACCGCCCGGGCGTGAAGCCGGCGCGGCTGGCGGGCGGCCGGCCAGAGATAGGCGGGAGCGTTCCAGCCCTCGACCTCGACCACCAGCAGCTCACCGGCGTCCACGAGCTCGGCGACCCGGGCCTTGGATGCGGCTCGCGGCAGACGGAAGTAGTCGCCGAGGTCGGGCTCGGTGGCCACTCCCAGCGCCGCAGCCGCGATCCTCACGAGCTCGCGCTGCGCGTCTGATTCGGCCGGCGTGGGACGGCTGCGGATCTCGTCGGGGACCACCCGCTCGACCGTGTCATACAGTCGCTCGAAGTTCACGCGCCTGGCGGCCGCCACCTGCCCGGTGAAGAACAGGTGCTCGAGCGCGACCTTGCCCTCGTGCCAGTTCCACATGTGGCCGGCTCGGGGAGGCGGCCGCACGGAGCCGGTGTCGCGCGCGCGAATCGGGCCCTGCTCGACGACCAGCTCGAGTGTCTGCGCCACAAGCTCGGGTTCCTCCCGGGCGATCCGCGAGATCGACCCCCAGGCCTCTCTATCTACATCCGCCATCCGCCACCGGAACAGGGGATGGAGCTCGAGCGGGATCAGCGAGGCCTCGTGAGCCCAGTATTCGACCAGCCGGCGATCGATCTTTCCGGTGCCGTGGCCGGCTATGCGATCAAGCTGGCTGCGGTCATAGGGACCGAGCCGGGAGAACACGGGCATGTAATGCGAGCGGCTGAAGACGTTGACCGAATCGAGCTGGAGCACGCCGAGGCGCCTGATCAGCGTCGCGATCTGATTGGGGCGCGGTGGCGTGGCCGGCCGTGGCCGGCCAAAGCCTTGCGCGGCCAGCGCAATCCGCCGGGCGCTGGCCAGGCTAAGCCTGCGTTGCTCTCCAGGCTCACTCATACGTCGGGGCTGGCGGATGCTCATCGGTCAAAAGAAGGGCAACAGCGGCTGCAGACTGCCATGTCGGGGTGACGCTGGTTGTTTTGAGGCCGGTTCTGGGCTGGGACGTCCGATGCTTCACTTGCTCCACGATGAGGATTACCGAGACGTTCGTCGTTGCCGCTGCGCCGGACGCGGTGTTCGACTACATGACCGATCCCTCCAGGCTCGCCGAGTGGCAGACATCGAAGACGTCGGTCGAGCAGCTGACCCCCGGTCCGCCGGCACTGGGGACGCAGGTTCGAGAACGCACCAGACCGCGGGTGGGCAGGGAGTTCGAGCAGATCGTCGAGTTCACCCGGTAGCACCGCAACCTGCGCCGCAACCTGGAGAGCTCGTCGGGGACGCAGTAGCGGCCGGGCGGTCACGATGCTGCTGGTGCTCCCCCCGCGCCAGTGTCACTTCATCAGGCGCTGGAATAGGGTCTGGTCGTGGCCTCAGCCTGGTTTGAATCGGTTGCGCAAGCGCAACGGCGCGCCAAGCGAGTGCTCCCGCGATCGGTCTATCTGGCGCTGCTGGCGGGCTCGGAGGCCGGACTGACGCTCGAGGACAACGTCGCGGCGTTCAGCGAGCTGGGCTTCGTGCCGCACGTGGCCGGGCAGGCGGCGCAGCGCGCGCTGGAGACGTCGGTCATGGGACAGCAGATCGCGCTACCGGTGTTGATGTCGCCGACGGGCGTCCAGGCGGTGCATCCCGAGGGCGAGGTCGCCGTGGCCCGGGCGGCGGCGGCGCGTGGAACGGCGATCGGCTTGAGCTCGTTCGCCAGCCAGCCGCTCGAGGAGGTGGTTGCCGCCAACCCACAGACCTTGTTTCAGATCTACTGGGCGGGCTCGCGCGAGCAGATCGCGCAGCGGCTGCAGCGGGCCGCCGCGGCGGGTGCGGTCGGGCTGATCGTCACGCTCGACTGGTCGTTCTCCCACAGCCGAGATTGGGGCAGCCCGCCGATCCCGGAGCGCCTGGACCTGCGCACGATCGTCAAGCTCCTGCCCGACGCGCTGACCGGGCCGCGCTGGCTGGCGGCCTGGATCAGGGCCGGCGGTCCGCCCGACCTGACGGTGCCGAACATGACCACCGGCGAAGAGCCGCCACCGACGTTCTTCGGCGCCTACGGCGCCTGGATGCAGACGCCGCCTCCGTCGTGGGATGACCTGCGCTGGGTGCGTGACCAGTGGGATGGGCCCTTGATGCTCAAGGGGATCATGCGCACCGACGACGCGCGCCGGGCGGTCGATATCGGCGCGACGGCGATCTCGGTCTCAAATCACGGTGGCAACAACCTCGATGGGACGCCTGGATCGATCCGCGCGCTGCCGGCGATCGCCGAGGCGGTGGGTGATCAGGTCGAAGTGGTCCTCGACGGCGGCGTGCGCCGGGGCAGCGATGTGGTCAAGGCCCTGGCGCTGGGTGCCCGGGCGGTGATGATCGGACGCGCATACCTGTGGGGTCTTGCCGCCGCCGGGCAGGCCGGAGTCGAGAATGTGCTCGACATCCTCCGCGCCGGGATCGACTCGACGCTGCGGGGGCTCGCGCGCGCGTCCGTGCAGGAGCTGTCGCGCGCCGACCTGCTGATCCCGCCGGGGTTTGAGCGGGGTCTGGAACAGAATCGGTGACCCGTTTTCGTTGCCCTGACCAGGCTCAGGCGAGCACGACCTGCAGCGCCGCCGTCATCTCGACCAGCGTCGTCGCCGGCAGGTAGCGACCCCCGCCCCGGCGGGCCAGCGCCTTGCCGGCGGCCACCGCGTCGGGCTCTGCGCTTGTGCCGAGCACGTGCAGGCAGTCGAGGGCGCCCGCGGCGGGCACCGGGTCCTCCCCCTTGGTGTGAAGCGCGTCTGACAACAGCAGCGCCGCGCGTCCCCCCGGTGGCACTTGCTCGAGCTGTCCGGCGGCGACCCGCAGCGCGCGGGCAAGGTCAGTCCTGCCGTGGCCGCGCAGCGAGAGCAGGTCGTCGACGACTGCGCCGGCCGGTCGCACGGGCTCGGCGGAGAGCAGAACCAGCGGCTCGGAGGCGAACGCGACCACGCTGCAGCGCAGCCGCTCGCCGCTAGCGGTGACCACCGCAGCCGCGGCGACCGCGGCCAGGGCCACCGCATGGCCGCTCATCGAGCCGCTGCGGTCTACGAGGAGGCATGCGGCCCGCGGTGCGCCGGCGAACTGACGTGCCACCAGGTCGCGGGCATCCTGGGGACGTTGACCGAGGCTTCGCTCGAGCGTGCGATCGACGTCGAGATCGCCCTCCGGCGCTCCAGCCCGGGCCACGATCCTCCGGGTCCCGCGCCGGCGCGGCTGAGCGGCACGTCCGAGCGCCGGCAGCAGCTGCTGCGCCAGCCGCCGCGCCTGGCGCCGCAGAGCCGGGTCGGTGGCGACCGCCAGGTCGGCGAGCAGGGCGAGCGCGGCATCGCCGTCGGTTCGCAGGTGGCTCGCAAACGCCGCTGCGTCGAGCCGCCCCACCTCGGGCGAAACCTGCTCGAAACCGGCATGGGCCGCCGCCAGGCGCTGGCGGTCAAGCGTCTTGCGGGCTTCGGCGTCGATCGTCTGGCGGGTCTGCTTCTGACTCAGGGCGCCACGTCGCCGGGGGGCAGACCGGCCGGCGGGGCGCCGGCTCTCCCCGGCGCCGGCTCGGAGTCCTGGCTCAGCGCCCGGTCGAGCAGCTCGGCGATCACCTCCTCGACGGTCCGCTCCTGGTCCTCGTGGACCCGCACGCGGCCCGAGAGGGCCGCGATCGCGGCATCGAGCAGCTCTGCCCGACCCGGTGGGTCCTCGCCTCGCAGTCGCGCCAACCCCCGCGCCAGGCGCACCATGTCGATCGCGCCCCGCACCGAGGACCCGTTGCGAACCGCCTCATGGGCCCGGGTTCCCCGGGTGACCGCGACCGCGATCGAGATCTCGTCGTCGCCACCGTCGGTCTGGCGGCGGACGATCTCCCGCTCGCCCTCCTCGTCGAGGTAGGAGATCGCCACCCGGCACATGCGATCGGCGATCGCCTGACTCACCCGAGCCGTACCGACGGCGTCAAAGGGATTCATCGCCGCCACCAGCACGAACCCTTCAGCGGCGGCGATGCGTCCCAACCGCGGCACGGCCAGCTCCCGTTCGGCCATCGCGGTGATCAGCACGTTGAGCGTCTCCTCGGGGATGCGATTGAGCTCCTCGAGGTACAGGAGCGCCCCTTCCCGCATCGCTGTCGCTAGCGGCCCGTCTGACCACGCCTCCTGGGTGTAGCCGGTGGCGAGCACGAGCGCGGGATCGTGGTGGCCGATCAGCCGCGCGGGGGTCAGCTCCGCGTTGCCCTCCACGAACTCGATTCCCCGTCCGGAGGCGCCGGCGATCGCCCGCAGGAGCGTGGATTTGCCGGTCCCCGGGGGGCCCTCGAGCACCACGTGGCATCCCTCCTCCAGGGCGACGGCGATCACCTCCGCCTGACGGCGGAGGCCGACGACCTCGTGCTCGATTACGCCCAGCAGTTCTCGATCAGTGCTCGTGGATCACGACGCCGCGGATGTTCTTGCCCGCGTTGAGATCGTCGTAGCCCTGGTTGATCTCCTCGAGCTTGTACTGCTTGGTCACCAGCTCGTCGAGCTTGATCTTCCCCGCGCGGTAGAGCTCGAGCATCTTCTTGATGTCCTGCATCGGGTTGCAGTCGCCGAACAGCGCGCCCTGGACGCGCTTGCGGAACAGGGTCATGTCGGTGCCCGAAAGGTGGACGGTCATGGCCTCAGGGTGGGCTAGCCCGGTGAGGACCACGGTGCCGCCCTTGCGGATCGACATCACGGCCTCCTGGACAACCTGCTCTGAGACCACGTCGACGGTCACGATCGCCACATCGGCGCCGACGCCGCGGGTCAGCTCCTTGGCGAGCTCGATCGCCGCCCCGCCGTTGTCGACCGAATGGGTGGCGCCCATCTCCTGGGCGAACTCGCGTTTGAAGGCCTGGGGATCGACCGCGATGATGTTGGTCGCGCCGGCGTTGGAGGCACCCTGCACCGCGTTGGCGCCGATGCCGCCGATCCCGAACACCACCACGGTGTCGCCGATCTGGGTATTGCCGGTGTTCACGGCCGAGCCCCACCCCGTCGGCACCCCGCACCCGCACAGCACGGCGATCTCGAGCGGAAGGTCATCATCGACCTTCACGGCCGAGGTCTCCGAGATCACCGCGTACTGGGAGAACGTGCCGAGCATGCACATTGCCCCCACGCCCTGCCCGTCGATCGTGAACGGGTAGCTGCCGTCGGGCAGGCAGCCCTCGAGAATCGTCGCGCCGAGGTCGCAGATGCTCTGCTGGCCGGTCGAGCACCAGCGGCAGTGACCGCAGGAGGGAATGAACGAGCACACCACGTGGTCGCCCTTGGCGACCCGGGTCACCCCGGGCCCCACGGCCTCGACGATGCCGGCCCCTTCGTGGCCGCCGATATACGGCGTCGGAACCGGCAGGTCGCCGGTCATCAGGTGCTCGTCGGAGTGACATAGCCCGGCCGCCACGTAGCGGATCAGGACCTCGTTCTCCTTCGGATCGCGAAGGTCAACCTCCATGATCTCCCACGGCTGCTTGACTGCAGTCAGCACGGCGGCCTTGGTCTTCACGTTCGCGTCTCCTCCTGGCCGGTAACGGGTATGGAGCCTGGAGCCTACGGTGAGGCGGCAGCCCGCGCAAACCTGACTCGCAGCGGCTTGGTTGTCCGCCACCGTAGGCAGCCGTGCCACACGCCGGCGCCGTAGGCCAGGTCATCGGCGATCGCGGCCACGGTCCAGCGCAGCGGGTCCAGGCGCGGCCGCACGGTCATCCACTGCGCGAGCGGCGCGGCCGCCAGCAGGACCGCGGCGGCCGGCCGGGCGCGGCGGCCCGCGAGCGCGCCGATCAGCGCCGGCCCCGCGATCGCACAGGATGCGCGGCTGAGCCCGGCCAGCGACCGCCAGGTCGCGGTCAGCCCGATCGCGGGGATCGTGGCCGCTGGCAGGCCCGCTTCACGCAGCCGCCAGGTGACCGCCAGCGCCCCGCTGATGGCCACCGCGACAGCCGGGCCTGGGCGACCTGCGAGCGCCAGCGTCGCGACAGCCGCCTGACGGCGGCCCACGATCGCCGGCGCCAGATGCCCCGGATGACTCTGGGACAGTGGCGCGGCCGAGGTCCCATAGTGATAGCGCCGGATCAGCAGCCCACGCCAGCTTGTCGGCTCCTGATGGGTCACTTCGACCGCGGGGTCATAGCGCACGGTCCATCCGGCGGCGCGCAGACGCCACACGAGATCGACGTCCTCGCCGTAGCGCAGCGCGGGGCTGAAACCGCGGTCTAGCGCAGCTTTTCGGACCACCAGCGCGGCCGCGGGAACGTAGGCAATCTTGCGCCCCGGACCGACCTCGCCCGCGGCAGGTCCGAGATCGAGCGGCGAGCGCGCTTCCGCGTAACGTTCGCGAACACAGCCTTGCGGAGTACTTAGCGGTACACGCGGCACGATTCGCGGGGCCACCGCGCCCACCCGGGGGTCGGCAAAGTGGCCGCCGAGGCGCTCCAGCCAGCCGGCCGACACCGTGCAGTCGGAATCCACAAACGCGACCAGCTCGGTGTCGACGGCGGCCAGGCCGTCGTTGCGGGCTGCCCCCGGTCCGCCGCTGCGCGCCCGGCGCAGATGGCGTGCGCCGTAGCGCCCGACAGATGTCCTGCACCGCCTCGGGCTGGGCGGAGCCGTCATCGACGACCAAGACCTCTGCCCTGCCGAGCGATTGCAGGCAGTGCTCGAGCTCGGATGGTCGGTCGCGCACCGGGATCACGACGGTCGCGCTGGGACAGCGGAGCGCCGGGTCCGGGGAGGGCGATGCGAGTCCCCCCTCGACCAGCCGTCCAGCGAGCTGGCGGGCCGCGAGCGAGGCGGGGCGTCCGGTCTGCAGCGCATCCAGCGCCCGGACTCCGGCGTCCGAGAGCCAGATGACCCGGTACGGCGAGCCGCCGGCGAGGACGCGTCCGCCGCCGTAGCGGCGCACAGACCCCGACAGCCTGAGACCAAAGCCGTCCGGAAGCGGCGTCACAGCGAAAGACCGCCGTCGACCGGCAGGATTGCCCCGGTGATCCCGGCCGCTGCCGGACCGGCGAGAAACACGAGCGCCGCCGCGACCTCGGCGGGTTCAAGCAGCCGCTCGATCGGCTGCTGGCCGGCGAAGTGCTCGGCGCTGGCCAGGCCGTAGAGGCGGGCGCTCTGATCCAGGGTCGCTGTCCGCGTGGATCCGGGGCTGACCGCGTTTGCGGTGATGCCGGTTCCGCGCAACTCGACCGCCAGCGCCCGCACGAGCCCGACCACACCCGCCTTGGCGGCGCAGTACGCGGCCAGCATCGGCAGGCCCCGCGCAGAGGCCGCAGAGGAAACGGCGAGAAAACGGCCGCCTCGCGGCTGTGGCCTGCGCAGGAGTGCCGGGATCGCGACCCGGGAGGCGATCAGGACACCCTCGAGGCATACCTCGAGCACCGCCTGCTCCTGCTCGCGGGGCAGCTCCCACTGGGGCGAGCCGCCCGCGATCACACCTGCGGCGGCGACGATCACATCAAGGCCGCCATGCTCACGCTCGGCCCTGGTCACGACGTCCTGCATGGCCCCGATGTCGGTGGCGTCGGCAACGACGGCGCGGGCGCGCGGCCCTGCCTGCGCGATGGCGGCGTGAAGCTCGTCGGTCGTGCCCTGGGGGTAGGGGATCCGGGGGTCGTCTTCGCCGGCGTCTACGGCGAGCACCTCGTAACCCTCGGACGCCAGCGCGACCGCGGTCGCCGCTCCGATGCCGCGGGCCGCGCCGGTCACGATCGCCACGCGCGGGCTCATCCGTTGATGACGGCGACGCCGAGTGGGCTCTCCTCGCAGGCGCGCGACGGCCTGCGCCGGGAGTGATCGGGCAACGGCTTGGGCAACGGCGCCTGGCTGTCGCGACCCGCCAGCGACAGCTCGCCGTGGCCCAGCACGCACTCCGGGTCGGGCCCGTCGAGCGGCAGGCCGGTGAAGAACTTCGCCGCCATGCAACCGCCGCGGCAGGAGTCGTAGTGACCGCAGCTCATGCACGCACCGCCGCTCTGCGGCCCGCGCAGGCGAGCGAACAGCTCCGACGCCTTCCACACCGCCTCAAAGCCGCCGCTGTCGCGGACATTGCCGGCCAGGAACTCCTCGTGGATCGCGAACGGGCAGGCGTAGACGTCGCCGATCGGATCGATCAGGCACACCACCCGGCCGGCCCCACACATTCCCAGCCCCGGCAGCGGTTCTCCATATGCGCCAAGGTGAAAGAACGAATCGCCGGTGAGGACGCTCTCGCCGTTGGCGAGCAACCACCTGTAGAGCTCCAGCTGCTGGAGCGCGGTTGGATGCAGCTCGTCCCAGACATCGGCCCCGCGACCAGCCGGACGCAGCCGCGTCAGACGCAGCTGTGCCCCGTGGGCGTCGGCGATCGCCTTGAAGGCATCGAGCTGCGAGACGTTCTCGCGCGTGACGACGACCGACAGCTTGAAGCCCCGCATGCCGGCTTGCGCGAGATGACCCATGGCGGTCAGCGCGGTGGCGTAGGAGCCCGGCCCCCGCACCGCGTCGTTTACCTCCGCCGTCGCCCCGTCGAGCGAGATCTGCACGTCGACATAAGCGGTGCCGGCCAGCTCCCGCCCGATCTGAGCGGTGATCCGGCTGCCGTTGGTGGAGAACTTCACGCCGACGTCGTGGGCGACCGCGTACTGCAACAGCTCCCAGAAGTCCTTGCGGAGCGTCGGTTCGCCGCCGCCGACGTTGACATAGAAGACCTGCATCCGCTGGAGCTCGCGGATCAGCGCTTTGCACTCGTCGGTGCTCAGCTCCCGCGGATCGCGGCGGCCCGAGCTCGACAGGCAGTGGATGCAGGCAAGGTTGCAAGCGTACGTCAGCTCCCAGGTCAGGCAGATCGGAGCGTCGAGGCCCGACTCGAAGTGCTCGATCAGTCGCATCAGCTAATCCGCGTCGCCGCGCGGGCAGATCATGCCCGTCTCGGCGAGCGTGCTCAGCGCCCGCTCGTAGGAGGCCATGCCGGCCTCGCTGACACCCGCGGCCAGGCACGCCGCGCGCGCCGTCGGATGCTCGTGGAGGCCCTGCACCGCCGAGAGCAGCACGGGGCTCTTCAGAAACGACAGTCGCCGGGTTCCGAAGTGATAGGCCAGGGCGCCGAACGGCTCAGGTCGCAGCGCTACCTGCTCGTGCAGCGTCCACGCGCGATCGAGCACGGACACGGCCGAGCCGCCCGCGGGCGGCTCTGGGCCAGGCAGTGGCGGCTCGGGGCCGGGCGCGGCCGGCGCTGGGTTGCGCATGACCGGTCTAATAGACGCCGCACATTCCGTCTATCGACACATCCTCCACCAACAGCTCCTCCTCGACGAGCACCTCTGGCGCCTGATCGCGCTCGCGGTGCGGCGGGGCCGCCGTCTCGTGTGGGGGCTCGGCGGTGGCCGGAGGCCTCGGCTCGATGGTGGCCTGCGATCTGGGCTCGCTCATGCTCTCCTCGCTCGGTTGGCTCGACGTGCGCTCAGTCAATCAGAGCCGCCCGATGCGGGAGCTTCCTACACTGAAACGCATGCCTGGCATCACAAGCCGTTCGGTGGCGCTGGCCGCCTCACACGTTCCCGGAATCCGCCGGATTCCGATGCTCAAGCTGCTGGCGATCGCGGAGATCGGGCTGCTCGCCCACGACCACCTGATGCATCTGACGCCCGACGAGCGTCGCCGGCTGATTCGGCTGGTCCGCGTCGCGCACGGGCGGCCGAGCAACCTGTCGCAATCCGAGCGCGAGGAGCTCGCCGAGCTGCTCTCAAAGCTCGAGCCGCGGCTGCTCGCCGGCGAGGCCGTGGGGAGGTTGTCGCCGCTGCCGATTCCGCGCCGCATAACCCACGGTCCGCGCAAGAGCCGCTGATCGGCAGGCTCATTGCGAGCTGGCGGCACCGGCAGGATCGGCCGCCGAGCGTCCGGTCCGGACAACCGACGGGGCCGGATCGCCGCGCGCTCGTGGTGTCCGCGACAGCGTCCGCGCCGCCAGCGCGCCGGCGGCCAGGTATAAGCACCCCTGGGCGTTGAGCACTCCCATCAGCCCCAGCGGCGCCGTCAACAGCCCCGCTGCAAGCATCCCCACGGCCTGCCCGGCGTTGTCGACCAGCGTAAGCGCGCCGAAGATCCGTCCGCGTTCCCCCTCGCGGCCCGAGAGCTGCATGAAGCTGATCAGCCCGGTCTCCATGACCACACCTGGCGCACCGACGATCACGAACAGAATCACGTAAACCACGACGGCGGTGGTTATCGGCGGCGCATTCCAGATCGTCAGATCGAGCAAGCCGAAGGCAATCGCTCCGGCCGCCACCAGGCGGCCGGCCACGCGAGCGCTGCGCGTGAAGCTCAGCGCCAGCCCCGCACCTATCGCACCGATCGCCTGAATGCCCCGCAGCAGTCCGATCTCGCCCGGACCGCCGTGCAGGCGTTGTGCCACGAACACGATGAACAGAACGACGAAGATCCCCTGAGCGACCTGGCCAGCAAACGTGACCAGCAGCCCGCTTCGGACCGCTCTCGAGCGCAGGGCTGCGGCGAAACCAGCGGACCGCCTCACGTTTTTTGGCCTGGCGCTTGCACTGTGCTCCGCGGACTGAGCGCGAGCGCCGGACGCAGCCGGAAGCCGGGCGATCAGCAGCCCAGCAGCCAGGAAGCTGACCGCGTCGGCGACGACGATTCCCCGCAGGGCGCCGGCGGCCAAAAGCAGCCCGCCCAGAGGTCCACCGGCAAGCCGCCCGACCCCCGTGTTCAACGCGATCAGCGAGTTGCTCGAAATGAGCTTGTCGTCGGACAGCAGCGTCGGCAGCAGCGCATTCTTGGCCGGATCGAACAGCGCTGCCAGCGCCGCCTGCACGACGATCACCGCGTAGACGATCGCCAGCCCCGAGCGGCCTGAAACCAAGAGCAACGGCAGCAGCGAGAGCGCCTGCAGCGTCGTAACCGCCAGCATCAGACGCCGCCGGTCGGCGCGATCGGCGAGCCGTCCCGCGACCGGCGCGAGAATGATCCCCGGAGCCAGCTCGGCGAGGAAGGCAACTGACGTCCCCAGCGCCGATCCGGTCAGCCCGTAGACGACGATCGGCAGCGCGACCAGCAGCATCCAGTCGCCCGCATCCGAGATCAACCCGGCGAGCCACAGGCTGCGAAAGTCGCGCTGCTGCAGCGCGGGCGGCACTCTCACGGCGCATCGTCGCGGGGATAGGCGTACAGCCCGACCGAGACCAGCTCGGACCCCTCCGGTGCGTCGCGTCGGGTGGCCGCGATCAGCGGTCGGATCAGCGCGTCGAGCTGTTCGGCAAGCTCGGTGAGCTCGGCCGGTGTGACGCGCAGCGTGTACCAGGAACACTGGTCCGCCTCACGCCAGGAGGGCGTCACGCGGTCGCGATGTGAGAGGTATTCGCGCAGGCGACGCTGTTCGAGCGCGAGCGACGCAGCCATCACGGCCGCCGCCCCGCGACCCTCCGGCGTGTCCGGATCGGCGTCGGGATTCATGTCAAAGCCGGTGATCGTCGCCCGCCACGGGCGCTCGCGCCCGTCCTGCGAGCTGACCTCCTCCACGAGGCCGTGGCGGGCCAGCGCGCGGACGTGGTAGCTGCAGTTCGAGGGCGTGTCGCCAACGGCCCTGGCGCACGCCGACGCGGTCGCAGGCCCATCCGACATCAGATACGTGAGCACGTCCAGGCGAACGGGGTGCGCGAGCGCTTCGAGGACTTCGGGGTCGGTGAGGACTGGGCGGGTCTCGGTCATGCTGGTCAGGAAGATCTGAAAGAGTCTTTCAGATTCTGGCAGACGAGATCCCGTTCCGCAACTCGCGGCACGGTGCAGCCGTGCCGGCGACCCGCCGTAGGCGCCAAACCCGCGCTCTACGCCGCCTGCCGCCGGCTCACCCGGCGCGCGGTCCGCAGCTCGACGCCGCCTGGCGCCGGCTTACCCGCCGCCGAGCACGTCTCTGAGCGCCGGCTCCAAGCTGGGATGACGAAACTCGTAGCCCAGCTCGCGCAGGCGGACAGGAATGCCCCGCTGACCGGTGGTCACCACCTCGGCCATCTCTCCATACAGCAGCTTTAGCGCGGCCGCGGGTACGGGCAGCACCGCGGGTCGCCCGAGGACGCGTCCCAGTGCGCGCGACAGCTCGGCGTTGGTGACCGGATTGGGCGCGGTCAGGTTCACCGGTCCCTGCGCCTGGTCGGCATCGATACACAGCAACACTCCACCGACCACATCTTCGAGATGGATCCACGGGACGTATTGACGCCCGCCGGCAACCGGGCCGCCGATCCCCAGCTTGAAGAACGGAAGCATCTTCGCCAGCGCGCCGCCGCTGGGCGACAGCACCACCCCGGTGCGCGTGCAGACAACCCGCAGCTTGTCCTCGGCGGCGCGGGCCTCGCTCTCCCACGCGCGCACGACCCCGGCCAGGAAATCATGCCCGGCGGGAGCGTCCTCGTCGAGCATCGAGTCGTCTCGCGGACCGTAGTAGCCGGTCGCCGACTGGGAGACCAGTACCCGCGGGCGATCGGCGTCCGGGAGCGCGTCGAGCGCCTGCACGAGCGAGCGCGTGGTGAGCACGCGCGAATCGCGGATGCGCTGCTTGGCGTCGGCGCTCCAGCGCTGGGCAACTTGCTCGCCGAGCAGGTGCACCACGCCGTCCACGCCGGAGAGCGCGGCTTGAGGAGGCGGCTCTCTGGTCGGTCGGGCCCAGGGATGAACCTCGACACCGGCGCCGAGCACCAGGCTCGCCCGTTCGGGATCCCGTGACAGCGCGACCACCTGGTCGCCCCGAGCGCGCAGTGCGTCGGCGACCGCCAGTCCGATGGTTCCGGTCGCTCCGGTGATCAGCACTCGCATCACGGTCACTCGGAGTCGGTCTTCTCAGCGGCGAGCGACTCCGCCACGCACAGCGTAGCCATCAGGACCGAGATTCCGCCGGCCACGGCCCAGGCCGGGATCGAACCGCCGAGCGCGTACAGCGCCATCAGCGCCAGCGCTACGATGATCCGAGCGGGGCTTTGCTCACCGGCGATGCGCAGCCGAAAGGCGGCCAACCCGACCAGGTAGAGGGCCACGCCGCCGCACAGCGCCAGGCGTCCCGGCGCTGGCATCGGTGCCGCGGCGGAGTGGTTGACCGTCAGCTTGACGCCGTCGGCGAAGATGATGATCCCGGCCACGATCACCAGGTGGATGTAGCTGTAAGCATCGGCGCCCGCCAGCACCGGATCGCGATGCTTGCGCAGGCGTTCCTCGGCACGTGCGGCGAAGCGATCGAAGTACGTCCACCACATCCCGATCGCCGGCAGCAGCCCGAGCCCGGCGGAGAGCACCAGCTCGGGCGTCAGCTGGCGGTCGGCCTTACCCACTCCGACGCCAATCGCCACGATCGACTCGCCCAGGCAGATGATCACAAACGAGCCATAACGATCGGCGAAATGCGCGACCGCCACGTGCTGCAGACCTCGCAGGCGCTCGCGGGTCAGCCATGCCGGGCCGGCATAGTCGATCGCCGCGGCGATCGTCCAAACCAGCGCCCGCTGCCAGCCGTGCAGCAGCGCCCCGCCGGCGATCAGCAGGGCCATCCCGATCACCACCGTGACGGCGAATCCGGCGATCGCGCTCCATTGCGCGTTGCCGCGGCGCGAGGCGTCTATGTACAGCGCCAGGTGCAGGAAGCGCACCAGCGCATAGGCGCAGGCAAACAGCAACCCCTCGGCGCCGAACGCCTGCGGGACCGCCAGGCCGACGATGAAGATCAGCACGGTGGCCGCGAGCAGATAACCGCGCAACGCCCGCGAATCCTCCTCCTGGGCGTTGGCGGCCCACACGAATGCCGACCAGGCCCACCAGATCAGCGCGAGCACGAGCATCGCCTGGCCGAACCGGCCCCAGGTCGCCCGATGAGCCATCAACGCGGTGACCTGGGTGACCGCGAACACGAACACGAGGTCCCACAGCAACTCCACGGCGCTCGCCCGCCGCTCGGCGATGTTCTCCTCCGAGGTCTGGAGCGCCAGCTCGCTCATGCCCTCAAGTATCACGCCGCCCGCGGTCTGCGCCTGATTGGATACCGGTCCGGAAATCGACTCGAGGAGATTGGATGGCACAGCGAGCTGCGATCGTGACCGGTGCGTCGAGCGGAATCGGATTCGCGATCGCGCGGATGCTGCTCGAGGAGGGCTACGGGGTGACGCTCGCCTCACGGCGTCCCGAGAAGCTGCAGGCGGCAGCGGCGGAGCTGACCGGCGACGGTCGCGAGGTGGTCCAGGTGGCCGGCAACATGGCCTCTGAGGAGGCCGTGCGCGAAGTGGTTGCGGCGCACCAAGACCGCTTCGGCCGCCTCGACGTGCTGGTCAACAACGCCGGCGTCGGCATCGGAGCCGCGGTCGCGGAGATCGAGACCAAGCGCCTCGACATGCAGCTGAACGTAAACCTCCGGTCGATCGTTCTCTTCTACCGCGAGTGCGCGGACATGCTGCGCAGCGCGGGAGCCGAGCACCACAACGCGCTGGTGGTCAACATGTCCTCGATCGCGGGGAAGTCCGGCGACGCATGGGTGTCGGTCTACTCGGCGACCAAGGCCGGCGTGATCGGGTTCACCCAGGCGATGAACAAGGAGCTCGGAAGCGAGGGGATCAAGTCGTGTGCGCTGTGCCCCGCGTTCGTCGACACCGCGATGGCGGATTGGGTCAAGGGCGCGATCGCCGCCGAGGACATGATCCGAACAGAGGACATCGCCGAGGCGGTGCGGATGCTGCTCCGGCTCTCGCCCGGCTGCGTGGTCCCCGAGATCGTCTTTCAGCCTCCGGGAGCTTCGCTCGGCGGGATTCCGGTTACCGGCTGACGGTAATGAGGCTGGGCGTCAACCTCGGCTACTGGGGCTTGGGGATCGGGCCGCGCGAGCAGCTGCAACTAGTGCAGGAGGCAGAGCGGCTCGGGTACGACTCCGTCTGGGCGGCTGAGGCCTACGGCTCCGACGCAGCCACGGTGCTGGCCTGGCTGGCGGCGGGCACGAGCAAGGTCAAGCTCGGCTCGGCGATCTTTCAGATGCCCGGGCGCACCCCGGCCATGACGGCGATGACCGCAGCGACGATCGATGAGCTCTCCGGCGGGCGGATGGTGCTGGGGATCGGCTCCTCGGGCCCCCAGGTCGCCGAGGGCTGGCATGGACAGCGGTTCGCAGGTCAGCTGCAGCGAACGCGCGAGTACGTGGAGGTCGTCCGCAAAGCCCTCGCGCGCGAGCGCCTGGAGTTCAAGGGTGAAACGCTCGAGCTGCCCCTCCCCGAGGGGCCCGGGAAGGCGCTCAAGCTGATGATCGGCCCCGTCCAGGAGCGGATCCCGATCTACCTGGCGGCGATCGGCCCCAAGAACACCGCGCTCGCCGGTGAGATCGCAGACGGCTGGATCCCGACCTTCTTCTCCCCTGAGCACGTGGCGGCGTTTCGCGAGCTGCTCGAGCAGGGCGCCGCCCGGTCGGGACGGTCGCTGGACGGGTTCGACATCGCTCCCACCGTCCAGGTCTACGTGTCCGACGACCACGAGCTCGGCCGCAACCTGATGCGCCCGCTGCTCGCGCTCTACATCGGCGGGATGGGCTCGCGCAAGCAGAACTTCTACAACAACCTCGTCAAGCGCTACGGCTTCGAACAGGCCGCCGAGCAAATCCAGGACCTGTACCTGGAGGGCAAGAAGACCGAGGCGGCCCAGGCGATCCCCACTGACCTGATCGATGCCGTCTCGCTGTGCGGCCCACCCGACCTCGTGCGCGACCGGCTGGCGGCGTTCCGTGACGCCGGCGTCGGCACGCTGATGGTCAGTCCGATGGCCTGGAGCGTCGAGGATCGCCTGGCCCAGCTGCGCGCTGTGGCCGAGCTGGCCGCTTGAGGCCCAGGCGCGTTGTGGCCGAACTCGCCGCATGATGCCTGCGGCGCGCTGTGGCCGAGCTCGCCGCTTGATGCCCGCGACGTCGCTGCGCTTCTTTCTTGGCGCATTTGGGCAGCCCGGACATGCGTTCCCGATGCTGGCCCTGGGGGCCGAGCTCTTCCGGCGCGGGCATGAGGTCACCTACGAGACCTGGTCGCGCTGGCGCGATCACGTGCAGGCGGAGGGGATGCGCTTCGTCGCGGCGCCCGAATACCCGGTGTTCCCCACCCGCGAGCAGCCCCTGTCCCCGTACGAGGCGGTGGTGCTGGCGACCGCCGAGACCCGGCGGGCGATCTCGCAGGAGCAGCCCGATGTGGTCGTCCACGACATCCTGACGCTCGCCCCGGCGCTCGCGGGCGAGCTCGAGGGGCTGGCCGTCGCGACGCTGATCCCCCACATCTACCCACCCGGCGAGCCCGGCTTTCCCCCCTACGCACTCGGCGCCCGCCTGCCGCGCATGGCGGCTGGCCGAGCGCTATGGCGCACATTCGAACGCCCGCTCGAGGCCGGGCTACGCCGCGGCCGGGCCGAGCTCAACGAGGCCCGGCGTCAGCTGGGGCTGGCGCCGCTGCAGCGCTTCCACGGCGGGCTCAGCGAGCAGCTGTGCATGGTCGCCACATTCCCCGAGCTCGAGTACCCGCGGCGGTGGCCCGAGCACGTCCACGTCGTCGGGCCGTTGCTGTGGGAGCCCCCGTACGAAGAGGTGCAGCCACCGCCGGGTGACGCGCCGCTGGTCCTGGTGGCGCCGTCGACCGCGCAGGACCCCGATCACCGGCTGCTGCGCGCCGCCGTCACGGGCCTCGCAGACGAGCCGGTGCGCGTGCTGGCCACCTGGAACCGGCGTCCGCTGTCTGAGCCGTTGACGGTGTCCGCCAACGCGCGGCTGGTCGAGTGGGTCTCATATGCGCAGACGATGCCGGGCTGCGAGCTGGTGATCTGCCACGCCGGTCACGGCACGCTGGTGCGGGCGCTCGCCTCGGGGGCCCCGGTGCTGGCCGTTCCCCATGCCGGGGACATGGCCGAGAACGCGGCGCGAGCGGACTGGGCGGGGGTCGGCGTCCGCCTCCCGTGGCCGCTGCTGGGCCCGCGCACCCTGCGCCTCGCCGCCGCACGCGCTCTGCACACGCCATCGCTGCGCGCCGCCGCGCGACGAGTGGCGGCAGGCACGCCTCCCGGTGCGGGCGCAGCCCGCGCGGCGGACCTGCTGGAAGCGCTGGCGCTCAGGGCTCGCGCGGGTGACGCCGCACGTACGCGAAGGGCTGGCGCTCAGGGCTCGCGCGGGTGACGCCGCACGAACTCGATCACCTCCGGGTCCTCACTCTGCACGAGGTCGACCGGCTCCCCGTAGCACGTGCACAGCTCAACGACCGCGCGCTCATCGCTGAGCTCGACGGGGCGCCAGGTGGCGCCGTGCTCCTCCCACCGCTGCAGGTCCTCGATCGTCGCTGCCGGCCGGATGGGCTCGGCCATCGGCTCAGGCGGAGCAGCAGTCGGAGAGATTCATGGCGTTACCGCCGACCAACGGGGACGGCAAGCTCGGGGGCGGGACTCGGTGGGGCACAGCAAGCTCCGGGGGCGGGACTCGAACCCGCAACATTTCGGTTAACAGCCGAACACTCTGCCAGTTGAGTTACCCCGGATTTCGGTATATCGTCGATCAAGCGACGCACTTACTGTATCGACACGCTCGCGGCTCCGTTCTCCACCTCCGCGTGGCAGTTTGAGCACAGTAGAACGCACTTCTTCGCCTCGGCCCGCAACGTGTCGAGCGCATAGGCGATCCCCCGGGCACTCACCGGCATCTGCTTGAGGCTTGGCTCGAGATGATGAAAGTGCAACGCGGCGACGTGCCGGTCGTAGCCGCACAGGCAGCACTTTCCGCCGGCCTCCGCAACCAGGATCTCCTTGAGCCTGCGGCGCCGTCGGGCAACCGCGTCCGATCTGCAGCGTTTGCAACGGTAGTAGCCACGACCCTCGAGAAAGAACTCGGTCTCGCCGTGGTGAGCGCACGACATGATGATCGTCGCGACTCCCGCGTCCTTGGCCAAGTGAGTGCGCGATTCGGACCTCTTCCCGCGCCCGTGGCGAGTCCGCAGCCCGTGTCGCCGCAGCCAGTGCCGCACCGTGGACGTGCCCAGGCTGAGCTGGTCGGCGATCTCGGCGATTGTCATCCCCGCCTCGACACAAGCCTCTAACTCCTCGCGCTCGATCCCGCCCTTAGCCGCGTGCTTGTCCCGGTTGACCGCTTCCAGTCCGTGCTTGGTCATCCAGTAGGAGACCGTGGACGGGTGCTTGCCAAAGCGCTTGGCGATCTTCTCGACACTCAGGCCCTGAGCGAGCAATAGCTTCAGCGATTCTCTGTCCATTGGTCCGGTCTGCTTTCTTCACCCGAACATATGTTCTCGTGGAGGCCGGACGGAAAGCCAGCGGGACGGAGGGCCGCAGGGAAGCGCCCGCAGACGTGCGCCGCCATGCCGCGCGGCTAGCGACTTTCGAGGCGCGTTCCGACCGCCCGGATCGCGTCGCGCACGACCTCGCGCTGCCGGGCCAGCTCGCCGGTGCCGGGCAAAGTCTCGGTGCCCTGGCCGCGGACGCGGATGATCGCCCGGTCCAGCCGGTCTCGCTCCAGGACCAAGCGAGCGTGCTCGAGCCGGTCGGAGCTGGGGTCGGGAATCCGGCCGGCGAGCTCGACCAGGCCCGCCATCAGGCGCGCGAACTGCTCATCGTCGGAGGGCAGGTCAGTCAACGGCGACCCGGTGCGCCCGCCGGCGAGGTGGCGCGCTGCCCGGCGCAGCTGAGCGCTGGTCAGGAGCTCCTCGGGATCGATCGCCGCCAGCGTCTGGGCCCCCATCTCCGGCAGCGCGATGCAGAGCGCGAGGAACGTGCGCTCGGGTCGCGGGCCCCGGTCGCCCCCCGAGCCCGAGCCGTTGCCGGCGTCGGATGCCCTGCGGTCATTGCCATGACCCGACGCGGGACCCGAACCCGCCGCCCTGCCGCCCCCCGCGAGAACCGCACCGAGCCGTCCCTCGCTCAGCTCGAGCCGACCGGCGACGCGGCGCACGAGGTCATCGCGCACGACGCTCGCGGGCAGCTCGTTGAGCACTGGGCGCAGCTCTTGCAGCGCGCGGTCACGACCCTCGGCGCTGGTGGTATCGGCGCGCTCGAGGATGCGATCGACCTGGAAGACGACGAACGGCTTTGAGTCCCGAACCAGCCTGATCATCGCCTCGGCGCCCTCGCGCTCGACAAGCTCGGCCGGGTCAGTGCCCTCGGGCAGCCCCACCACCCGCAGCTCCAGCTTTCGCGCTCGGGCCAGCCGAGCCGCGCGCAGCATGGCCTCCTGTCCGGCGCGGTCGGCGTCCAGGCACAGCTCGAGCACGTGGGCGATGCGCTCGAGCTCGGTCACCTGCTCCTCGGTCAGCGCGGTGCCCATGATGCCCACCGCGTTGCGCAGCCCCGCCTGGTGCAGCGCGAGGACATCGGTGTAGCCCTCGACGAGAACCATGCGGTCGGCGCGGGCCGCGGCGGCGCGCGCCAGATCGATCCCGAACAGCACCTCGCGCTTGTGGTAGAGCTCGCCCTCGGAGGTGTTCAGGTACTTGGGCCCCGCCTGGTTGTCGCGCATCGCGCGGGCGCCGAATCCGTGCACGCGCCCGCGTGCGTCCACGGCGGGGAACATGATCCGTTCGCGGAAGCGATCGAACACGCTCCCCGGACGGCTCTTCGAGCGCTGCGCGAGGCCGACCGCGAGCAGCTCCTCCTCGGTGTAGCCCGACGCGCGGGAGGCGCGCAGCATCCGGTCCCAGGCACTCGGCGCATAGCCGACCCGGAACTCGCGCAGCGTCTGCTCCTCGAGCCCGCGGCCGAGCAGGTAGGCGCGTGCCGCCTGGGCCTCGTTGGCCTCCCACAGATAGCGCGAGTAATACGTCGCCGCCCTGCCGAGCAGTGAGTGCAGGCGCGCGCGCCGCTCGCGTCGCGCCGCGGCGCCTGGATCCTCGGCCTCGGTCTCGAGCTTTATGCCGAAGCGATCGCCGAGCGCCTCGAGCGCACCCTTGAAGTCCAGTCCCTCGGTCTCCATCACGAAGTCGAACGGGTCACCGGACACCTGGCAGCCGAAGCAGTGGTAGTGCTTCTCGTCCGGGCGAACGTGGAACGAGGGGGTTCGCTCGTCATGAAACGGGCACAGGCCGAAGTAGCTGTTGACGCCGCGGGGGCGCAGCTCGGTCCGTGCGGAGACCAGCGCGACCATGTCGACTGCTGCCAGCACGCGGTCGCGCGAGTCGGCGGTGTAGCGGCTCACGCTGATGGCTTCCGCTCGACCTGGACCGCGTGAGTCATCCAGCTGGCGCGAAGGCGACCGGAACGGTCAGCTGCTCGAAGCGACTGATGCAGTAGCGATCGGTCATCCCCGCGAGGTAGTCGGTCACGCGCGTGGGCAGCTCTCCGTCGGGAATCGAAGCCGGGATCTCCTCGGGGTGCGCGCAGTAGTGCTCGAACAGCCCCGCGACCACGAGGTGGATCTTGGCGTGCTCGCGCGTTGCCACCGGCCCCAGGTATACGTGCTCGAACATGAACGATCGCAGCTCGTCCATGGCCGCGCCCACTCGCTGGCCCTGGACGATGTCGTCAGCCAGATGCGAGTGCTCGACGAGATCGTGGACGAGCATGTCGATCCGGCGCTGTCCGGTGTCGCCGAGGGTGGCGATCGCCTCGCTCGGCAGGTCTGCCGCCGACAGCACCCCGGCCCGCACCGCATCGTCGATGTCGTGGTTGATGTAGGCGAAGCGATCGACGAGGCGGACGATCTTGCCCTCGAGCGTCGCGGGCTGCTGCGCCCGTCCGGAGTGGCTCACGATCCCGTCGCGAACGGGCTCGCTCAGATTCAGGCCCTGACCGTCGCGCTCGAGCGTGTCGACGACCCTGAGCGACTGCTCGTGGTGGCGAAACGCCGCGCCGAAGTGCTCGCGCAGGCAGCGGTCCAGCGCGTCCTCACCCACGTGCCCGAAGGGCGGATGGCCGAGATCGTGGCCGAGCCCGATCGCCTCCACCAGATCTTCGTTGAGCCCCAGGGCCCGGGCCACGGTGCGTGAGACCTGAGTGACCTCGAGCGTGTGGGTCAGACGGGTGCGGTAGTGGTCGCCACTGGGCGCGACGAACACCTGGGTCTTGTGCTTGAGCCGCCTGAACGCCTTGCTATGCACGATCCGGTCGCGGTCGCGCTGAAACGGCGTCCGCAGACCACAGTCGGGCTCGACCCGTGCACGCTGCGCGGGATACGACCGCGTCGCCAGCGGCGAGAGCTCCGCCTCCTCTCGCGCGCGCATGCGCCGCTCGAAGGCGTCCGCGACCTCGCCGCGGGGATGTTCGTAGCCGGTCGCCAGGATCTGCTCAGTCACGTCCTTCGATTCTGACACCGTGCCACGCCGCGGGATCGCCTTTGTGGCGAACAAGTGACGCATCGTGCGAGGTGCCAGGCGGCGAGCGGGGCCGCACCCACAGGTGAGCATGGCACTAGACACCGAGCAGCGGCCGCAGCCGCACGTGGGCATGGTGCTCGGCGGTCTCGGCGATCGCACGTTCCACCTGTCGCAGCGCCCGCTCGGAGCCGTCGGGCGCCTGGGCGAGCGGCACGCCCAGCGCCCCGACCAGGAACCGGTAGGCGTCTTCGTCGAGCGGGAACGCCGCCGCCTCGCACGAGCTGCACACGACCCCGCCGGCCGCGCCCGAGAAACCACGCAGGTGCTCGGTCTCCCCGCAGACCGTGCACGCCCCCAGTTGCGGGACGATTCCCGCCGCGAGCAGCAGCTTGAGACGGAATGCGAGGCCGTTCGCGGTTCTCGCCTGGACTGCATCGGAGGCCAGCAGCGCCAGCTCGTTGGCCAGCAGGCGGAAGACCTCGGGGTGCGGGTCAGTGGTTTCGAACAGCCGCGCGACCGCGTCGCACGCGCGCGCTGCCGCGTCGAGCGTCGCGGCGTGGTCGCGGAGCGCGCCATGGGTGGCAATCGTGTCGACGCCGGTCACGGTCAAGAGCTCGCTGCGGCCCTCGTGCAGCACCGCGTCGACTAAAAAGAAAGGCTCCAGCCGGGCCCCGAAGCGGCTGCGAGCGCGGCGAGCGCCCTTCGCGATTGCGCTCAGCCGACCGTGATCGGGGGTATATAGATGCAGTATCCGGTCCGCCTCGCCATAGCGGATCGAGCGCAGCACGATCGCCTCGGTCTTCATCGGTCCTGGCATCGCCGCCTATCCCGCAACCACACTATACTTTGTAAAGTTATGAGACCCGTCACTGTTTACACCACAGACCACTGTTCCAAGTGCGCCGGTGCGAAGATGCTCCTCGACCGCCGCGAGATCGCCTACGAAGAGGTCAATCTGTCACGCGATCCGGACGGTCGCGATGCGCTCCTGCAGCTGACGGGCATGTTCACTTTCCCGCAGATCGTGATCGGCGATCAGGTCGTCGGGGGGTTTGACCAGCTGTTGGCCGCCGATCGCGCCGGGCGCCTGCGCGAGCTGCTTGCCGAGGCCAGCCCGGCGGCATAACTGCCTATGAGGGCGGCCTGATCGCCCTTGGCCGCGGTTGGCAGCGCTCGCACACATACGTGCCCCTGCCCCCCACGACCAGCTTGCGGATCGTGTTCCCGCAGCGCGGGCAAGGCTCGCCTTCGCGGCGATGCACCAGGAAGCGATCCTGGAACGACCCGCGGGCGCCGTCGACGTGGCGGAAGTCGTCAATCGACGCCCCCTTGGCATCGATGCCGGCGAGCAGCGCCTCCTCGATCCCGTTGCGCAGCTCGGCGAGCTGTGCGCGGGTCAGCGCGCCGGCACGACGCAGCGGGTGGATCCGGGCACGGAACAGCGCCTCGTCGGCATAGATGTTGCCGACCCCGGCGATCCGCCGCTGGTCGAGCACGAACGACTTGACCGGAGCGCGCCGTCCCCGCGCCAGGGCGCGCAGGTGCTCGAGCGTGAACTCCGGCGTCAGCGGCTCGACCCCGATCCGCTCGTGCAGGTAGGCGTCGCGCGCCGCGGCCCCCGAGACCACGTGGCCGGTGCCGAAGCGGCGCGGATCCACGTACAGGAGGCGGTGCCCTCCGTCGAGCTCGAAGCGGACCCGCGTATGGGACGGCTCCACCGCCGGATCGAGCAGCAGCGTGCCGGTCATCCGCAGGTGCGCGAGCAGGAACACCTCCCCCGACAGCTCCCAGACGAGGTACTTGCCCGAGCGCTCGACACCAAGCACGCGCCGTCCACGGAGCACTCTCTGCACCCGCAGCGGCGACTCCGGCCGCGTCCAGCGTGGATCGAGGATCCGCACCGAGACGATCGTCTTGCCCTCGAGGTGCGGCGCAAGCTGGCGGCGGATCGTCTCGACTTCGGGCAGCTCAGGCATCGGTTCTTCTTACACGAACGGGCTGCCCGGCAGCTCGCCGGCGTCCCGCCCTGCCAGCCAGCGCAGCACGCTGGCCCCAACGTCGGCCAGCGGGCCATCGTGCCGGCGCCTGCCGTGGCCGGCGAAGCTGGCCAGCAGCGGCGCGTACTCGCGCGTGTGCTCGGTGCGCGCCGAGGTCAGGTCACAGCCGTGATCGGCGGTCAGCACGAGCAGATCCTGTTCGCCCAGGAGCGCGAGCCACTGCTCGACGGCTTTGTCGATCTGCGCCAGCGCGCCGGCGAAGCCTTCGAAGTCGTGGCGGTGGCCGTAGACCTGGTCGGTCTCGATCAGGTTGGTGAACACAAACCCGCTGCGGAGGCCGGCGATCAGCTCGGTCGTCTGGGCGAGCGCAGTGGCGTTGGTGGGTGCCGGGTGCTGGACGTCGATGCCCACGCCGTCGAACAACTGCCCGACCTTGCCGACGGAATGGACCTCGACGCCCGCCGACTGCAGCAGCTCGAGGTAGCTGGGGGCCGGCGGGGGCAGGGCGAAGTCTCGGCGTCCGTCGGTTCGGGCAAAGCTCCCGTCGGGGCCGGCGAACGGCCGCGCGATCACCCGACCCACGGCGTGCTCGGGCGGCAAGGTGGCTCGCACCCTGGCACAGATCGCATACAGCTCGCCGGTCGGCACGACGTCGACGTGTGCGGCGATCTGCAGCACGGAGTCCTCGCTGGTGTAGACGATCAGCTCTCCGGAGCGGAGGTGCTGCGATCCGAACTGCTCGATCGCCTCGAGCCCGTTGCTGGGCCGGTTGCACAGCACGCCGCGACCGCTGGCGGCGCGGACCAGCTCGACGACCGAGTCGGGAAAGCCGTCTGAATATGTAGGCGGCGGCTCGCGGGCGACGACCCCCATCAGCTCCCAGTGGCCGGCGGTCGAGTCTTTGCCGACTCCGAGCGGATGCAGGCGGCCGTGGAGCACCGGCTGCTGGGCGGGGGGCACGCCCTCGAGCTCGATGATCGACCCGAGTCCCAGCGCGCCGAGCGTCGGCAGCCTCAGACCCCCGAGCCGCTGGGCCAGGTGCCCGAGCGTGTTCGTGCCCGCATCGCCGTAGTCCGCCGCATCTGCCAGCGCTCCGGCGCCGCACGCATCGATCACCACCACGAACGCGCGACGCACCGCTGCCTGGTCCCCCACAACTGCGTCGTCCAAACCCGTGATGCCCAGCTGCTGCGCTCCTCGTGGGTCAGATCCTCAGCGCGCGATGTGAGCGCGCGGGTGCGCGTCGAAGTACACGTCGCGCAGGCGGTCCGCCGACAGGTGAGTGTAGATCTGCGTGGTCCCGATATCGGCGTGGCCGAGCATCTCCTGCAGCGATCGCAGGTCACAGCCGCCCGCCAGCAGGTGGGTGGCGAACGTGTGGCGGAGCGTATGCGGGCTCATCCGGTGCTCGAGCCCAGCGCTGCGGGCATGGCCCTGGACGATCTTGTAGAGCCCCTGGCGGGAGAGCCCCGAGCCCCTCAGATTCACGAATACGCGGGGCTCGTCGCGCAG
>CAVWOK010000024.1:0-157295 GCA_963756585.1 uncultured Solirubrobacterales bacterium
TGCGTTTCGGCGAGCCGCCGAGCGTCGTGCCAGCCATGCTCGGCGAGGAGGCCGGCCGGTATGGAGCGGCGATCGCCGCCTGGCGCGCCGCCGGGATCGACGAGGCCGAGCTTGCCGCGTGGGAGCCCTAGGCCGCAACATGGTGCTGCGGTCGCAGCGGATCGTCACGCCCTCGGGCGTGGTCGCGGGAGAGGTGGCGATCCGAGATCAACAGATCGCCGCGGTTTCGACGGGCTCTGGTACATCAAAGGCGGCCGCCGTCGAACTGGGAGAGCGATGGCTCGTACCGGGTTACATTGACACTCACGTACACGGTGGCGGCGGCGCCCAGTGCAACACGGGCGATCCGGATGAGGTCGGTGCGGTGGCCCGCTTTCACGCCCGCCACGGAACGACCGCGCTGCTGGCGACGACCGTCGCTGCGCCGGTGAACGAGCTAAACGACGCATTGGGCGCAATCGCCCAGTGCTCGGGTTCCGCACCACGAAAAGCCGCCATCGTCCTTGGCGCGCATCTCGAGGGCCCGTTCCTAAGCCCAGCAAGACCGGGGGCCATGGAGCCGTCGAACTTCATAGCGCCCGATGCTTCGATCGTCGACCGGCTGTTGCGCGCCGGCAGCGGGACCCTGAGGATGATGACGCTGGCTCCCGAGCTGCCGGATGCGCTCGAGCTCGTCGAGGCACTCGTCAGCCACGGTGTCATTCCCTCTCTCGGCCACAGCGATGCGAGCTACGCCGAGGCGGCCACGGCCGTGCGCGCCGGCGTCCGCGCTGCGACTCATCTCTTCAATGGGATGCGGCCGTTTCACCATCGCGAGCCCGGAGTTCTCGGAGCCGCGCTCGATCTGCCCGAGGTCAGCTGCGAGCTGATCTGCGACGGAGTCCATGTGGACCCGGTGGCGATCCGGCTGGTTTACCGCGCAAAGGGCGCTGGCAAGGTCCGACTGGTGACCGACGCGATGCAAGCCGCGGGCATGCCCGACGGGCACTACCGGCTGGGCGGCGCGACGGTGGAAGTTCGCGACGGGGTGGTCAAGCTCGCCGGCGGCGGGTCGATCGCCGGCAGCACCCTGACCATGGACACGGCCGTCCGGAACGTCGTGAAGTTCCTACAGATACCGCTGCCCGAAGCGGTCACACTGGCAAGCGCCAATCCGGCTCGGCTGCTTGGCATAAGCAACCGCAAGGGGGCAATCGCCGTCGGAATGGATGCCGATCTCGTGGTGCTGGACGAGGACCTGCTCTGCTGCGGGACGATCGTCAGCGGCGAGTGGGTGCACGGGCCGCCGAGTTAGCCACCGCCGTGGGACTCGAGAATCGACGGGTCGATCTTCTGATCCGCGAGCGCCGACCGAAACCGGACGATCGTTTCATCGACGGCCGTCGCCAACGGGGTTTCCTCCAGCGGCCCGATCGCGTCTTCGAGCCCGCTGCTGTCGACGGTCGCGGGAAACGGGAGCACCACGTCGGTAAAGCTGATCGATCCCTCGGCCTCCGGACAGGCGCGGACAATCGTCTCGACCAAGGCGGCGATCGAGCAGGCATCGCCGCGCAGATTGTGGACCTCGGCGCTTTGTACATCAGCGAGGGCCGCCTGAATGAAGGCTCGAGCGACGTCTCGAGCGTATTGGAACTGAGCACCGCCACCGTAGGGGATCGTGTACGGACGTCCCGCAGCGGCGGCGAGCATGGCCATCGTGGGCGCAGACGTCAAACCGTGGTCGCGGCCTGGGCCGAAAACGGTATGCGGACGCAGTCCGACGCTCGGTAACCCATCGTCGAGCCAGTACCGCATCGCCATCTGCTCACCGGCGTGCTTGTAGATCCCATACGCGGTCCCGGGAAGTTGCGGCAGCGACGCATCCGTAAGCCCCTCTGGAGAATCGAGCGCGGCGATCGACGACGCGTAGACCACATTGGCGATTCGCTCCTGCCGGCGACGCGCCGCCTCGAGCACGTTGACCGTTCCTACCACATTCACCGCTGCACCAAGCGGCGGGTCAGCCCGGCAGGCCGGCACGAGGAGGGCCGCGAGGTGAATGATCCGGGTGATGGCATGCTGATCGATGACCTGCTCGAGTTGCGTCATGTCAGTGACGTCAAGGACAGCCCGCTGCAGCCGATCGTCGTGCTCGTCATCGAGGATCAGGCCGAGCCGCGATGAGTCGGTTGCCAGATCCGAAGCGACGACGACCGCTCCTCGTGCCAGGAGCTCGCGCAGGATCCACACCCCGATACAGCCGAACGCGCCGGTGACAAGGAACCGCTGCTCGCCGGCCGGACTGGCAGTGCTCATCACGCACACGTTAGGCTAAATCGCTGGAGCCTTACGAGGCTGAGAGCTCAAGCTGCGAGACTGGTTACCGTTTAGCTCAGCCGCGGGCGCACTGGCACGAACACGAGGAGGAGACGTGGCAACCACTACCGGGCAGCGGACGTTCATTCGACCCGACGGCAAGGAGAAGGTCACGGGGGCCGGCCAGTACACGGCGGACGTCTCGCTCGCGGCGCAGCTGCACGCTCGGTTTCGCTACACCGATCATTCTCGAGCTCGCCTGATCGCAATCGACACCTCGAAGGCCAAAGCGCTCCCCGGCGTGCTGGCGGTTCTCACCCATGAGGACGTGCCCGACGTGCTCTATGGCCAGCTGGTCAAGGACCGGCGGCTGTTCGCCAAGGACGAGGTGCGGTTCGAGGCCGACGTCGTCGCCGCGGTGGCGGCCATGACCCCTGAACTGGCCGAGCAGGCAGTAGGTCTGATCGAGGTCGAGTACGAGCCGCTGCCACCGCTCACCGACCCCGAGCAAGCGCTCCAACCAGACGCCCCGTTGGTGCACAAAGACTGGGCCTCCTATGAGGCCGATGAGAACCTCGCCCGCGACGGCAACGTTCTCGGGCATTCGACGATCGTCAAGGGGGATGCGCAGCAGGCGATGGCGCAGGCGGACGTGGTGGTCAAGGGCCGCTATCTGGCCGACGGCTCCCACGGGGTACCGATCGAGCCGCGCGCGGTCGTCGCTCAATGGCAGGGAGACCGCGTCACGGTCTGGAGCTCGACGCAGACGCCGTTCGCCGCGCGCAGCGGCGTGGCCGAGACGCTCAACATCCCCGAATCGAAAGTCCGGATCATTGTGCCGCTACTCGGGGGCGGCTTCGGGTCCAAGTGTGACTTTCACTATGAGGCCCACGTCGCCGCGCTGGCCCGTGCCACGGGGCGGCCCGTGAAGCTCGTCTTCTCGCGCGAGGAGGAGTTCATCGCTCCCGACCATCGCCGGGAGAGCATGGTGATCGAGCTCGAGACCGGCGCCCGCAAGGACGGGACGCTGATCGCGCGACGCGGTCGGCTCGTGCTCGACGGCGGCGCCTACTGCGGCGAGGGCGGGTTCTTCGCCCAGATCGCGGCGATGCACGCCTGCGGCCCGTACGTGCTCGAGAACGTGGACATCGACTCAAAGCTCGTCTACACCAATAACCAACCCTCGGGGTCGATCCGGGCGCCGACGGCGCCGCAGACCTGCTGGGCGGTCGAGCAGCACATGGACGAGGTCGCAGAGGCGCTGGCGCTTGACCCAGTCGAGCTCCGCCGCCGGACGCTGATCCAGGAAGGCGACGAGGGTCCCATGCGCCAGGTCTACGGGCCGGTGGCGATCAGGGAGACGCTCGAGCGCGCGGTCGAGCTGATCGGCTATGGGCAGGAGCTGCCCGATAACGAGGGCATCGGTGTGGCCTGCGGATGGTGGCCTTCGTTCGGCGTCGAGTCGGGGGCCTACATCAAGCTCAACGCCGATGGAACCGGCACGATCGTGACCGGCGCGCAGGAGAACGGCAGCGGCGCGGTGATGGGCCTGCCGCTGCTCGCCGCTGAGGTGCTGGGCATGCGGCCCGACGACTTCTCGATCCTCTGTCAGGACACCGAGGCTGGTCCCTGGGACATGGGCTCATCCGGTTCGCAAACGACGTTCAACAACGGCCGCGCGGTCAAGGAGGCCGCGGGCGAGGTTCGCGACAAGCTGCGCGAGCTCGCCGCCGAGCAGCTCGAGATCGATCCCCAGGACCTCGAGCTCGCCGACGGGATGGTCAGGGTCAAGGGCTCGCCGCAGAAGGCGGTGTCGATCGCCGATCTTGCCGGTGCGGGCACGGCAATCCTGGGCAAGGGCTCGGGCCCGGTGCCCGAGCAGCCGCAATGCACGCCTGACAGCGGCTGCCTGGGCCGGCTGGGGATGGAGTCGTTTCTGGAGCCGCAGCTGATCACCCACGCCGTGCACCTGAGCGTCGATCCGGACACGGGCGTGGTCCGCGTGCTGCGCGTGGCCGCGGCCCATGACTCGGGCACGATCCTCAACCCGGTCGGGGCCCGCGGCCAGGTCCTGGGTGGAGTCGTGATGGGCATCGGCCAGGCGCTCTCGGAGGGCATGCAGCTCGACGGGGCCGGCCGACAGCTGAACCCGCACCTGCTCGACTACAAGCTTGTGACCTCGGCAGACGCACCGCCGATCGAGATCGCCTTCGTGGAGACACCCGCGCTTGATGGGGGTCCCAACGGCTCCAAGGGGATGGGCGAGCCGCCCTGCGTGCCCACCCCGGGCGCGATCGCCAACGCGATCGCGCGCGCAACACACAGGCGGATTCGGCGCCTCCCGATGACACCGGAGCGAGTCTGGGAGGCGGGGCGGTGACCGCCACGCTGGAAATCGCCTCATCGGTCGACGGGGCCTTGCGCGAACTGGCCGGCGGTGCGCGCGCGGTCGCCGGCGGCACCGATCTGGTGGTGGGGGCGCGTCAAGGAAAGGCGCCGCTGCCCGAGCGCCTGGTGGCGATCCATCGACTGCAGGAGCTGCGCCAAACGCAGCACACGGACGGTGCCGTGCGCATCGGTGCGCTCGTGACCCACGCCGAGCTCGCGGCGGACCCGACCGTCCGGCGCCGGCTGACGGCGCTCGCCGACGCGTGTGCGATCGTCGGTTCGCACGCCACCCGCGCGTTCGGAACGCTCGGCGGCAACCTGATGAACGCCTCGCCGGCAATGGAGACCGGGGGGCCGCTGCTGTGCTTTGACGCGCGGATCACGCTGCGCTCCACCTCCGGCACCCGCATCCTGACCGTCGACGAACTCCTCAGAGGTCCGGGGCAGACGACGGCAGATCAAGGCGAGCTGCTCGAGGCGGTGGAGGTGCCGTTCCCCGCCGAAGGCACCGGGAGCTGCTATTTGAGACTGGAGTACCGCCGCCAGATGGAGATCGCGGTCGTCGGGGCGACCGCGGTGCTCGCGTTGCAAGAGGGCCGCGTCATCCACGCGCGGGTGGCGATCACCGCGCTGGCCCCGACGATCCGGCGTGTTGCCGACGCCGAGGATGCGCTGCTGGGCAGCGACGCCGGACCGGACGCGGCGCGAAGTGCGGCGGAGGCCGTGGCCGCGGCGTCGAAGCCAATTTCAGATGTTCGTGCGTCCGCCAATTACCGCAGCGCGATGGCGGCGGTGATCGGACGGCGCGCGATCGAGGTGGCAGCGGCGCGCGCGAGAGGTCAGCAGATTCCCATTCCGGCAAGTCCCGCGCTCCATGGAGGGCTGCGGTGAAGGTCGGCACGACGCTGCGGGTAAACGGGCTCTCCTACCCGATCGAGATCGAGCCGCACGCGAGCTTGCTGCAGACCGTGCGCGAACAGATCGGGCTGACCGGGCCAAAGGAGGGCTGCGACGACTCCGAGTGCGGCGCCTGCATGATGCTGCTCGACAGCGAGCCGGTGAACTCCTGCTCGTATCTGGCGCTGCAGGCCGAGGGACGGGAGATCACGACCGTCGAGGGACTCGCGCCTCCCGGAGAGCTGAGCAAGCTGCAGCAGGCGTTCCTCGAGCACGGCGGCGTGCAGTGTGGTTTCTGCACACCGGGAATGCTGATCTCGGCGACAGCGCTCTTGCAGCGCAGCCCGGCACCGAGCGAAGAAGAAGTACGGATTGCGCTGGCCGGCAATCTGTGCCGCTGCACGGGGTACGACGGCATCGTCAAAGCCGTGCTCGCCACCGCACACAGCTCTGCCTCGACGACAACCGGCTGAATCAGCCGGCGCCGAATGAGCGGGCCCCGCCGACCAGATAAGCGGGGCCGCTCAGGGAGCACCTCAGGCGTGACGGGTCTGGCTGCGACGCCGGACAGCGACACCAGTGACCATCAGGAGCAATGCGATCGTTGTCGCAACCCCCGCACCGATCGCTGCATCGGTCCAGTCAAACCCATCGCTTGGCGTGGTGTTCGCCGGTGTGACCGCCGCGGTCGGGTGGACGGTGCTGGCGTACGCGTTGATCTCCGCGTTGCTGTACGGCGCGATAGGACGCAGATGGCGCGCCTGTGCCTGCTGTGCCTCGGCGCGGGTAACTGCTGCGAGCTTTGAGCCTTGCAGCACTCCCAGGGTCGGCGGCACGCCGGGCTCGCCGGTTTGCGCGGCACTGGCGTAGCCGCCACCGGAGCAAACTTCCGAACACATGGCCGTGCCCGAACGTCCACCCTGCTGGGTGGTGGGCGGACCAGACGGTCCGAGAAGCCAGCTCGCCTGTGCCGTGGCTGGGACGATGGCCATCGCCGCGAGCGTAAGTACGAGCGCGAGCTTCGGCCGATAACGACGGGTCATGATGACCTCCTATTGAGTTGCCGGAGGCCCTACGTGGTCGAAACGGGATTGACCCCGCATCGACTGTCGAACACGCTCAGGCCATTGCGATCAGCGTGCGTCCCGAGCGGGCATCGCGCCAGCCAGCTTCGGACATATCACTGTCCGATTCCGGGTGTTGGGCGATCTCGCTCCCGCTGTGACCGCAGCGACGGATCCCGCCATCGGCTCCGTTGACCCTGCTCTGCGGCGTAGTTATCGTGCGGTCGGACCTGCCCGATGCGAATAGACAGCGGCCGCCACGACGCATAGAACGGAGGTCCGATTATGTTTCCGATCCATCTAGCGCTCGTCTCACAGGTCGACTCAGAGAAGCTGGGCGCAAGCGAAATTGCCCAGGTCTCGGCGGCCGTGCAAAAGCAGCTGACGCGAGACTTCGCGCCGATCTGGGGCATACCAGCGACAATCGATCCGTTCCCGACCTTGGACGACGTTCCAGTCGACTATGCCCCGATCATTGTCGGCGAGGAGTTCACATTCCTCGGCAATGGCATCCATCGTGATCAGGACGGTCAGCCCTTCGCGCTGGTCAAATTCGTCAACGGCTGGTCGCAGACGGTCAGCCACGAGGCGATGGAGACGGCCGCCGATCCCGGAGGCAACCGCCTGATCGCAGGGCCATGGCCGGAGCAGTGCCTTCCGGTGACGGATCCTGGCGACGGCGAGATGCTGGCTACCCCAGTCATCATTGAGAAACCGCGGCGGGTCCAGTTTCTGATGGAGATCTGTGATCCGTGCGAGAAGGCTGAGTTCGGTTACACGATCAATGGCGTGCTCGTGTCGGACTTCTACACGCCCAATTACTTTGACCCCCGGGCTGCGTCCGGTGTCCGCTACAGCTTCACTGGGTCGATCACGAAGCCGCGCGAGGTGCTCCAGGGCGGCTATCTCAGCTGGCGCGATCCGGCGACGAAGCGCTGGTGGCAGCTACGGAGGTTCGATGATGGGCCATGCCAGTGCGAATGCCACGGCCCGCTCGATTCGACCCAGGGCTCTCTGCGGGCATTGATCGATGAACTGACCCCCCACCCTCAGCAGGATGACGGGATCGGCGAACAAGACAAGCTGCCTCCCGGGGCGTGGGAGGCGCCGAAGTTGGCCTTCGACGCGACGAAGGCTCGGGCTGACGCACTCCGAGAGCAGATCGGGCAACCGGCGGCACGACCCCGCTAGCGAGTGTCGATTAGAGAGCCAGTCCTCGCTCCAGCAGTGATACGGCCGGGCTGAAGAAGAACCCCCCTCCGGTTGTGGTCACCCAGCTGAGGCTCGTGCGTACGGTTGCGTCCCCCGCGCGCGAGCGAAGACGACCCTGCCGCTCCCCATGCTTCTCACTCTGACCGCTGAGCAGATCGAACCCGGGAAGCCCCTGCTCGGGCCCGTCGGGCCGGTTCATCCAGATGTTGTTGAGCCTTCCGAAACGCTCCTCGATCGCGGTGGTGTAGGCGAGGAACAGAAGGCCGTAGTCGTCCTCGGCTCGCTTGTACGGGATGCCGCGGCGGAAGATCTGCAACGCCAGCGTGCGGGCCTCCCCACCAACATCAGTGGGAGCGTCGCGCGGGTTGACCTTGCGGATGTGGGCGATCTGTGGGCAACGCATTCCATCGAGGTCGGCCGGCGATCCCATCACCGTCTCAACCCGGCGACCCGACTGGACCCGTATGGTCGGCGTGTCTGCCGCGTAGGCGAAGTGGTTATCGCTGAGTGGGTCATAACGGTCAGCATGGTTGGGGCTCCGCGTGAGTGGCGTTCCGTTCTTCCATCGCCCGAGCAGCATCGCCGCGAACCGCTCTCTGTCCAAGTCAGTGAACCCTCGGACACCCCCCAATTCGCGGACCTGTTCATCGAGGAAGGCATTGAAGGCGTCTCGGTCTTGTCGCAAACGCCGGAATACGAGGAACGAACCGTTATCCATCCACGGTGGACCACCGCTGGCACGCTCGCCGGGCGCGACGAGATCCCATGAACATTGCGCCGGGTAGCCGAACACCGCCTGCCCGGGCCACAGCAGGGCCTGGCCGGGCTTGGCGTAGCGAGCGGCCAGAGGGTCATCCGGGGTGATGTAGCGGCGGTACAGGTAGTCGCCGGCATCGTCGGTGAGGGTGCCGCGAACGGCGGGGACCGAAATCCCATCGCGGAAGCCAAAATGCTCGCAGAAGCCCTTGCGGGGGTCTTTGGCGTCGATAAGAATCCGCTCCGCGGACTCCTCATAGCAGGTCTCCAGACTCGCTCCCCCGGCGGTCGCGATGAGTTCGCGACACCGGGCATCGAGCCTGGCTTTGTCGTCGCTGGCCAGGATCGCCAGGATGTGCGGCGTCGTTTGGTCGGTGCCGCCGGTCACCCAAGATGTGACACCCGGGCGACGATCCCCAAGGGCTCCGGCGAGTCTCCACATTCCCCGTTTGAACCAACCCTCGGCGATGGCGTCGGCGCGGGAACCCATGATCAGCCGCAGGCCGTCGAACGACAGGGCAAGGTTGAGCCGTACGGTCAAGTCGCCGTGCGGGTCTTCACCGTACCGGTGTGCCTGGCGTCGGCGGTCGCGGGCATCCGCGACCTCGCGCAGGGTGGAAACTCGTTGTTTCTCGAGCCACGACCGTGCGCTATTAGCTCCGGCGCCGTCGGGGACGCGCAGACCGATAAGACACTGGAAACGGCTGTTGAATCCGGGAACGATGTTGCCCTGTATCTCGTCGGCATCGAAGACGGGCTCCTCGAGCACTGGCAGTAGTCATGCTCAGCTCCTCAGCTCCACCGCCCGAACATCGACCAGCGCGACCATCGGTTCTGGAGTCCGCCGCCGGCCGCGATCATGTCAAGGACGCCGCTGTCCCACTGGGACGGGTTTGGGTGTGACATCGGTGGAGGTGCGATTGCCCCTTCCGTGGGGCCTGCCGCTATTGGGGGCGGGCTGGCCGTCGACGCAGCCACGGACGTCGCGTGGCTTGGGAGCTCAGCGGGCGGGCCATTGGGCGGCCGGGGCCAGTCGATCGCCGTGAACAGCACGCCGCGATAACGCGAAGAGCCGGGTCGCAGCACGCAGCATGCCACCCCAGGTTGTGGCTTGGGGGGCTCGCCCAGCCGGGCCCGAATCAGCAGCTTGCTGTTCATTCGAATGCAACGTGCGATCTGCGCGCCGCTGGTGACGGGCTCGCCATCGAGCAGCACCCTGTCCAGGCCAGCGGGGACCTTGAATACAGCACGCAGAACCATTCTCTCGGCCGCTGTCCCCCGTTTCGGTTTCCACAGACCTTCAACTGCCTCCCCGTTGGGACCGCTGAACCCGCCCGCGCGCAGGCCGGTCATGTACACGCCTACCGGATCGGCCACGCTCACCTCTCTGCGGTTGCGCACCTCGGTATTGACAAAGCCGCCGACTGCCGGATCGCTCGCCCGGTTAGGATCCCCGAAACCTGCCGCGCAGATCAGCGCATCGGTATCGGTGATGAGCTCATCCCCGTCACTGCTGCGCAATATGCTGGCGCCCGCCACAAGCATCGCGGCCTTCACGAGCGTGTTGTCCGGGTGCGTCGTGTGAACCGCGCCGGACCGGGTATTGAACTTATTCCAGATGTTGTACTGACCCCTGCTGAACCGTTTCGCCCAGCCCGATGGGCTCGTGACGCTCGGCACCCAGACGTCATCGGGCCACAGCAGATCCGCCTCCTCGATGTCCTTTCTCCCAAGCAGCTTCCGGTACAGCTCGAGTACGCGCGGGAAATCCTCCTCGGCGAGAAAGCTCCAATAGTCGGCTGACTCAGACGTGAATGTCACCTTGCGGACGTAGTCGCCGTCACGTTCGGTATGCCACTCGCAGTACTCGTCCTGCTGACGGCACTTGACCGTCACTGGTTTGATTCCGGCTCGCGTGCGTTTGAAGCCCACCTGCCGCGTGGTCAATTCCTCGGCGGCCTGATCGGCGTCTGCCGGCCTGTCGTACCAGGCGTCCAGGGCGATCGGGTATGCGTCCCAGCAAACCGTCGTGTGGCGCGGATTGCCCCGCCCGTCAGTGGGATCGAAAAACGAGTGCCCCTCATTCTGAGGTGCCGCTATGACATCGTTGATGTTGCGGGCGACGAACGTGCTCCACCGCTCGAGCTGGTTCTCGTCGGTGAGATCGTCGACCCAGCCAGGAAGGCTGTAACTCATCGCAGGACTCCCCTCGGTCGCTCCCCAGTTCAACTGTCGCGAACCCACCGTGATCTGTCAAGTGAGCAGGGCCGTGATTCGCGCGGCCTCGCGGCGGAGCGGCTCGGCCCCGAGTCGCTCCGCTACGCCGGCGACCTCGTTGAGCGCCGTTTCGGCCTCCTCGGTACGTCCGTGGTCCAGGAGCGCCTGCGCCCGGGGGAGTTGAGCCCGCGCGGTTGCCTCGACATGGCCGATCGCCGCCCACGCCGACGCGGCGGTCGCCCAGCGGTCGGCGACGTCCGGCTCATCGTCGAGGCGCGCGCGCTCGGCATCGACCGTCGCGGCGAACGCCGCGGCTTCCGGCAGCAGTCCCCCGCTTCGCGCGAGGTCCCCAGACAGCGCGCGGGCTCGGGCTACTAACGTCCGGGCCCAGTCGCGATCGCCCTCGGCCCCGGCCTGAAAGACCACCCGCATGCCGAGCGCACACAGGCGAAGCGTCAGTCCGCCGTCCTCGTCGGCTTCGAGTGCACTCAGGCCGCGCTCGACGGCGGCCCGTGCAGCCGCATAGTCTTCTTCCACCAGCGCCAGCTCGCTCAGCGCCGCCTGGAGCTCGACCACCAGCTGCGGCTCGTAGGCGTCACGTACGATGCTGGCTGCGTCGACCAGATCAGATGGCGCGCGCTCGACGTCGCCGCGGAGAATCATGAGCTGGGCGTGCACGATCCGGAGGTAGGCGCTCACACCGGCCGGTACTGGGCCGGAAAGGCTCTCCTGGGCAACGGCCTGCGCCTCGTCCCAACGACCGAGGCGCTGAAGCGCCGCAACCGCGTTGGCGGCAACGATCGGTGCGCCGCTGCGCTCGAGCCCGTGCCGGCGGGCAAAGCGATATCCGTCGAGCCCAACTTCGGCTGCCTCACCGGTCCGTCCCGCGCGGATCAGCAAGTCCGACAGATTGCAGTAGGCGCGGCACTGGTCCTCGAGGTTGTGCACCTGTTCGGCGATCTGCAGCGCCTCGCGCAGCGCCTCGATGCCCTCGTCGATATGCCCAGACATGCCCAGGTCGACCCCGAACGTGTTGAGCGCGTGGCCCTCTTCGCGACGCGCTCCCACCGCTCGTGCGATGTCCAGTGCCTTGCGTGCGGTGGCCATCGAGGCGGCGTAGCGCTCGCGCAGCATCAGAAGCGTCGCCTGCCCGGCCAGCGCACGAGCTGCTTCCACCGACGGCGGCCGACCCTCGAGTAGTGCAACTGCCTCCTCATACTCGGCAAACGAGTTCTCCCAGTCACCGGCCTCCCAGAGGTAGCGTCCAAGCCGCTCGTGCAGCTTGGCGCGCGCTGCAACCTGCCCCGCCGGGGCGGCACCGTATAGCTCGAGTTCGCGCCGCACAAGCCGGGTGGCCTTGTCTGGCTCACCGGCCCAGCGCGCCGCCTCGGCGGCCGCTTCGAGGACGTCGCGCAGATCCTCGCCCGCGGCCGCGCCCGCTTGCGGCCAGAGCTCGATCGCACGCTCATAGAGGCGCAGCGCATCGGCGAAGGCACTCACGTCGGCAGCGGCACGCGCAGCCCGCAACGACGCGACGACCGCCGGACCGGGTTTGCCGGCCGTGGTCCAGTGACGCGCGAGCTCGGCCAGGCTGCCGCCGAGCTCAGGCTGGTCCTCAAGGATCCGGGCGAGCTGGGCGTGGACGCGCGCGCGCCGCGGCCCGCTGCGCAGCTTGTATATCGCCTCGTGGACCATCGCGTGGGAGAACGCCAGCCAACTGCTCCCGCGCGGCTGGACAAGCAGCCCCGCCTGCAGCCCGGCCTCGACGGCCGGCAGTGGATCCCGATCAGCGACAAGGGCCTCGAGCACGTCGAGACGGAACTCCGGGCCGATCACGGCGGCGTCGGCGAGCGTCTCGGTCACGCCGGGACCCAGGCGCGCCAGCCGGCGAGCGAGAACCACCTGAACGCCCTCGGGGACGCCGACCAGCATCAGGTCGTCGGGTTCCGCCGCTCGCCCGGACGCCAGGTCGGATGCCGCCAGCTCCAACAGGACCTCCTGAAGAAACAGCGGGTTGCCTCCGGTGTGGCTGTGGAGAGCGGCCATGAACTCCCCGGTTGCTCCCTGCGGCAAGAAGGCAGCAGCTAACCGCTGCACGGCTTCGAGGTCCAGGCCTCCGAGCAGGATCCGCTCGGCTCGGGCCTCGCGGCGCGTCGCATCCAGGACCTGAGCGATGGGATGGTCGGGCGCGAGCTCTGGGTGGCGGTGCACAGCAACAACCCCGAGTCTGATCGGCACGTCCAACCGCAGCAGATAGCGCAACGAGGCCAGCAGTCTCGGCATCGGCGGCATGCAAGTCGTCGAGGATGATCAGCAGGCCGCCGTCGCCGGCCGCGCGCGTGAGCAGGCGCCCCACGGCATCGAACAGCAGATGGCGCCGGAGCACGGGATCGTCGACTGGCGGGTCCGGCGGCGCGAATCCGGCAACCCGCAGCTCGGGCACCAGCCGGGTCAGCTCACCGGCATCGATGTCTGCCTCGCCGCGATTCGACGGCGGCCGGTGAGCGACGAGGTGGCGCAGCGCCTCGACGAGCGGCTGGTAGGGGACGGGTGCGTCCTCGTCGCAGCGGCCGTAGACCACCGTTGCGCCTCCCGCGTGCACTTCCCGCGCCAGCTCCCCGACCAGCCTCGTCTTGCCGATTCCGGCGTCGCCGGCGAGCACGCAGAGCCCGAGACCGGTGTCAATTCCGTTCCACCAGTCGACGAGCCGTTCGAACTCCACCGCACGTCCGTAGAGCTGTCCTTCCCTGCGGGCGCGCAATGTCGGTGGGAGTGGCACCTGGTCGGTGCCCTGGACGACCGAGTAGTCATCAATTGGCGGCGTCCGACCCTCCTGGGACTCACCGCCCAGGAGCTGCTCAGCCAGCCGCCGCGCCCGACGCGATGGGGTCAGTCCCATCTCCTCGCGGAGCAGCGTTCGCAAGCGATCATACGTCCGCAATGCTTCGGCCTCGTTGCCTGCCGCGACGAGGCAGCGCATCAGCAGCACGTGTCCGGACTCGCGGTAGGGTTCATCCTCGACGAGCGTCCGTGCGGCGCGCTCCGCCGTCGGCAACTCGGCGCGTCCAAGGGCAAGACCAGCCTCGCTCATTGTCTCAAGCGCCAGCGCCCGCCGTTCCGAAAGTTCCCGTCTGAGCTCCTGTAGCCAAGCGGTGTCGAACTCCGGTACCAGGGGGCGCGCGAGGAGGTCGGCCGCGAACCAGGCGGACTGCAGCGCCTCGCGGAGCCGGCCCGCTTTGATGCTCGCGTGGGCCGCGTCGACGGCAGCCGTAGCCATCTCCGTGTCCACCTTGACGTCCGCCGGCAACGCGAGGGCGATCTGTGGACGCCCGGTCAGCAGACCGGCGCCCAGCACCCGGCGTAAACGCGCGAGCAACACATTGAGCCCGGCGCGGGGATCCGCGGGGGGCCGCTGATCGCTCCACAGGACGTCGAGCAGTTCGTCGCGTGTCACCGGGCTGCGATGCAGGGCGAGGTAGGCAAAGAGCAAGCGCCCCTGACGGCCGGGCAGCTCGACCTGCTTGCCCCCGATCACGACCTCCAGGCCACCACATAACGTGACCACTGTGTCGCCCGAGCGATCCTGAGCCATGAGCGTCGAGCCGGTAAGCGTCCCGGCGCCCACGTCCCGGGCTTCATGATCGTGATCCACGTTGTCGTACCGGTCCGGGCCTGCCACAACAGCGTGGTTGTGTGGCCCCTCGGAGAAGGCTAGCGCCTCGACGGCGATCACCGCCGTTGAGCTGCGCAGCATCACCGCAACTCTTCTGCAGCCGCACTGCAAGGCGCGCTCTGCATGCTGGCGTTCTAGTTCATCGGCCAGTAGGGGTGACAACGTGACCAGCGACCATCAGATACTCGAGCGGCGTGAGCACTTCGCTGCCTCGCACCGTCGGGATTTCCAGCGCCGCGCAGCGCGCCTCGCCCCTGTCCGCAGCACCGAGCGCAAGCTCGCGACGGTCCTGTTCGTCGACGTCCAGAGCTCGATGAATCTGAGTGCGGCGATCGAGCTCGAGGAGTGGTGGTCCATCCTCACCGGCTTGTTCGAGCTGATGTGCGAAGGCGTGTGCCGGTGCGGCGGCTGGGTCGGGAGCTTCACGGGCGACGGCATCAAGGGCGTGTTTGAAGCCCCCGACGCGGCTGAGGCTCACGCACGCGGGGCATGCGACGCGGCGCTGTGGCTCCGCGATGCGCTCCGCAGGCCCGCAGCTGAGCTGCTCGACGAGCGGGGGCTCGAACTTGCGGTTCGGATCGGGATCAACTCCGGCGAGGTTGTGACAGGCACAATCGGCGACCGATACGGCCGCTTCTACACAGCGACTGGCTATGCGGTGGCTCTGGCGAAGCGGATCGAGGCGCTGGCCCTGCCCGGCCGGGTCTACGTAAGCGAGCACACCGCGGCGTTGGTGGATCGCACGCACCAGCTCCGAAGCTTGGGAAGGTTCAGTGTCAAGGGAGCGCAACTACCGGTTGGCGTTTTCGAGCTAATGGAAGGAGGCCGCTGACGATGGCGACCACCACGGATCAGAGCGGCGGTTTCATGGGCCTGCTCGACGGAGCGGACAGGGCAACGCTTGACTTGCTGGGACGGACGTTTCGGGTTCCGCGAGGCGCCGTACTCATGTATGAAGGTGAACCCGGCGACCGGGTGATGATTCTGCTCGCCGGTCGGGTCAAGATCACGCGAATAACTGACAGCGGGCGTGAGAGCCTCCTCAGCATCTGCGACCCGGGAGACCTCCTGGGTGAACTCTCCTACCTCGACGGGGAGATCCGCGTCGGAACGGTGACCGCGCTTGAACAGGCCGAGATCTTCGCGATCCCGTCATCGGTGTTCCGTGCGTGTGTCGAACGGTCACCGGGCGTTGCCGGGGCACTGGTAGCGGTTCTCACGCGCCGGTTTCGAGAGATGACGCTGAGGGGAGCGCAGTTTGGGAGCTCGGACACCATGGGCCGCGTCGCGGCTCGACTGACTGAGTTGGCCGACCGCTACGGTGACGGCTGCGAAGGCGGTGTCGAGATCTCTCTGCCGCTGTCTCAAGACGAGCTAACCGCATGGACGGGCGCGTCGCGCACAAGCACGACTGACGCGCTTCAGGCATTTCGCGAGCTGGGTTGGATCGAGACTCGCCGCCGACGGGTCATCGTGCGGGATCTCGAAGCCCTGCGGGCCCGGGCGGCATAAGACTGCGCCGTCCGATCAGTTGTGCATGACGCGGCGGTCACGTCGGTGTCGCCCAACCCCGCTAAAACCGTCACTGAGACGCCACAGAATTGGCGCAGACTCTGCCACGTCTGCGTCTAGATCGGACACATGTTTTCCGGCAGGCTGCGGTGCATGGCAAGCCTCAAGCAGAAGATCGCCGCCGAGCAAAGGATGCGCGAGCTGATCGAGAGCGAGGGACTGCCCGAGCCCGACCGGATCGAGTATGGCTACACGTGCATCAGGGTGTTCTGGGAGCAGTCGAAGCTGATGCTCGTAATTGACATCGACGAGCCGCCGGAGGGGTTCGAGTTGATCGGCGAGCAGCTTGAAGGTGTGGAGGAGCTATGTGATCGCATAAAGCCGCCTGAGTAGGCTCGGCGGGCGAGATCCGGGTGAGCGCGGCGTGCGAGGATCCGGGTAAGCCCGGCGTGCGAGGCCTGGCCCGCGCAACAAACGTGCCACGGGTAGCAGCGCAAGCTCGCTTTCAATAGTGTGCTCGCACCAAACAGGAGCCGAATCCCCGGGCAGCCAACCCGGGGAGCGGGGAACCCGAGTAGTGCGGGGCGAATCCGCGGTGATCCGCCGGAGGCGCTCGCGAAAGAGCGCTAGCCCGTCAGCTAACCCCGCAGGCCGCAGGCCAACGAAGCGAGTCCCGAGCCGCCGAGGATCTTCGCGTGCCAAAACTTCATACGTCCGTAGCCGGCCCTTTGTCCAGAGGACGATCGGGGCGGCGCGCGCGGACCATTCTCGTGGTCGCGGCCGTCACCGCTGCCGCGGCGACCGCCAGCTCGGACGCGTTTGCGGCATCGGCCTCCCCCCTCCCGGTGCTGCGCGTCGGCAGCCACGGCGGCGCGGTGCGCACCCTCCAGAGATGGCTCACCGCCGTGGGGATCCGAACGACCGCCGACGGGGACTTCGGGCTGGGCACGAAACGGGCGGTGATCCGCTTCCAGCGCGCGGCGCACCTGTCGCCACCCAGCGGCACAGTTGGCCGGCACACCGCGACCACCCTCAAACGGTGGGTCTCGAGGCACCGCTCGGTAGCAACCAGGTCCGCGAGGAAGAGGAGCGCGGACCCGCCCGATCCGCTGGGCGTGGTCCTCCGCGTGGGGATGCGCGGCCGCGCCGTGCGGACGCTGCAGACGTGGCTGACGATGGTCGGGATCCCGACTGCGGTCGACGGGAGCTTCGGCCCCGGGACCAAGCACGCGGTGGCCGTCTTCCAACAGGCCGCGCACCTGGCCCCTGTCAGCGGCACGGCCGGTCGCCTGACGGCGAGCGCCCTTCAGTCGTGGGCGCGGAGCGGCCGTAGGGTCCCGGGCGCCCCGACGAGCACCCCACCGCCAACTCCCCCGCCGAGCTCGAGCTCGGGCTGGGTGTTCCCGCTGCGCCCCAAGAGCCGGGTGGTCTCACCCTCGCAATGGACCCAGGACCAGGGCGTCGACATCCCCACGATCGGCGGCGCCTGCGGGTCCAAGGTGATCGAGGTCGCGGTCACCTCCGGGACGATCGTCCAGGAGGGGATCAGCGGCTTCGGCCCCGCCGCTCCCGTGCTGAAGGTCGCAGGCGGACAGTATGCGGGACGTTATGTCTATTACGGCCACGCCTTGCCCGCGCTCGTCAACGTCGGCGCGCACGTGCACACCGGCCAGCCGATCGCCGAGGTCGGGTGTGGAGAGGTCGGTATCTCTACAGGTCCGCACGTCGAAATCGGCATCAGCGCCCCGGGCGGGCCGCCGTGCTGCCCCAGCTTCCACCAGACCTCCCAGACGATGTACGACATCATGCGCTCGCTCTTCTGAGATGGACGCGCCAAGCGGGTCAGAGCCGCCTCGCCACGCCAAGCGGGTCAGAGCCGGCGCGAGGACCAGAGAATCCCCGCCAGCACAACGCTGACGAGGGATACGACGAGCCCGATGATCCATCCGGACGAGTTGTTCGAGGACATGACCGCGGCGATCGCCACGCCGATCCCCACCACCCCGCAGGTCGCGACCAGCCGCACCATCAAGTCCTCGAAGATCGAGCGCCGCGCCTCGCGAGCCTCGCGCCGCTCGGCCCTGCGCCTTTCGCGCGGGGCAGGCTCGGTGGGCGCCGGCGTGGTGAGGCCCGGCTCGTCGGGAAGGCCCGTCCCTTGCTCCTGGTCACGCCCCGTGCTCATCTACAGGTAACTATCACCCCGATCGGCGCCTGGCAAACAACGTGCAGAAAACGGTGCTCCGCCCGGGATGGCATGATCGCGCTGTGAGAACGTCGGCGGGAGGCGACAAGAGATCGTGGGGCGGTGACGGAGCGATGACCGCTGCGCAGGTGCAGGCTCCCCCCCAGTCGGTCGCCGACGTGGTCGGGGCCACCATCGCCGCGCAGGGCGTCAAGGACGTGTTCGGCGTGCTGGGCAGCGGCAACCTGGTCGTTACGAACGCGCTGTGCGATGGCGGGGCGCGCTTTCATCATGCCCGCCACGAATGCGGCGCGGTATGCATGGCCGACGGCTATTCCCGTGTCAGCGGCCGGGTGGGCGTTTGCAGCGTGCACCAGGGGCCGGGGCTGACCAACCTGATGACCGGCCTGGCCGAGGCGGCCAAGAGCCGCACGCCACTCCTCGTTCTCGCCGGCGAGACGCCCGCTACCGCGCTGACGTCGAACTTCCGGATCGATCAGCACGACCTGGTCGAGTCAGTGGGGGCGATCGCCGATCGTGTTCACGGGCCGGCCACAGCGGCCGATGATGCCCTGCGCGCGTATCAGCGGGCACTCGTCGAGCGCCGGCCGGTGGTGCTGATGCTCCCGATCGACATTCAGGCCCAGCCCCCAGCCGCGACCGAGCCCCAAAGGCCTCCGCTGCCGCCCCTGCCCCCGCCAGAGCCGTCAGATGAGGCAATTCGAGCCGCCGCGGACCTGCTCCAGCAGGCAAGCCGGCCGCTGATCATCGCCGGCCGCGGCGCCGTTCTCTGCGACGCGCGCGAAGAACTCGAGCGCCTGGGTGCGATGACGGGCGCGATCCTCGCCACCTCAGCGCCCGCCAACGGCCTGTTCGCCGGCCTCCCCTATGCGGTCGGCATCTCCGGCGGGTTCGCCTCGCCGTTTGCGACCGGGCTGCTGCCCCAGGCGGACGTCGTGCTAGCCGTCGGCGCGTCGCTCAACCACTGGACGACGAGGCACGGAGCGATGTTCTCCGCCAGCGCCAAGGTGGTCCAGATCGACATCGAGAACAGCGCGATCTCCCGCCACCGTCCGACCGACGTGGCGATCATCGGCGATGCCAGGGCGAGCGCACGGAAGCTGATCGCCGAGCTGACCCACCGGCACCACTCGAACGTGGGCTTCAGAACGGCGGAGCTGGCGGCGGAAATCGCGGCGCACACCTGGCGCACTGACCCATACGAGGACGCCTCGACGCGCGAGTGGATCGATCCCCGCACGCTCACCATCGCACTCAACGAGATGCTTCCCCGCGACAGGACCGTCGCTGTCGACACCGGTCACTTTCTCGGCTACCCCGCGATGTTCCTCGATGTCCCAGACGCGCGCGCCTGGGTTTTCCCCAATGGCTTTCAGGCTGTCGGACTGGGGCTCGGCAACGCGATCGGCGCCGCGATCGCAAGCCCAGACCGTCCGACCGTCGCCGCGATCGGCGATGTCGGCGCGTTCATGGCGCTGGGCGAGCTCGAGACCGCGGCCCGGCTGGGGCTCAAGCTGCTCGTCGTCGATCTACGACGACGCCGCCAGTGGGGCCGAAGTCCACCACTTCGGGCCCATGGGTCATAACGTTGCGCTCGCGCAGTTCCCGGACGCCGATCTGGCCGGGATCGCCCGGGCGGCCGGTGCCCGCGCGGCCACAATCCGCAACACCGAAGACCTTGGCATCGTGGAGAGCTGGCTGACCGAAGCGCAAGATCGGCCGCTGGTCCTCGACGCCAAGGTGAATCCCACGGTCACTGCGGAATGGCTAGCGGAGGCATTCCGCGCCGGGTGAGGCAAGCGGTCCCAATTCACGAGGAGAAGGCGAATGTCAAGCATCCAAGTCAGCGAGGTTTCCGCATTCCTGGACGGGCTCGTTTCGGGCTCGGTGGAGATCGTCGACCTGACCCAGCCGCTGACCGAGACCACACCGGTGATCAAGCTCCCGCCGCCGTTTGCCGACACTCCGGGCCTGAGCCGCGAGAAGATCAGCCACTATGACGATCGCGGTCCGGCCTGGGCTTGGTACACGCTGACGATCGGTGAGCACGTCGGTACGCATCTCGACGCCCCGATCCATTGGGTGAGCGGCAAGGACGGTAAGGACGTCGGTTCGATCGACGCCCAAACGCTGATCGGTCCCGCGTGCGTGATCGACAAGACCGCCGAGACCGAGGCCGACAACGGCTACCTGCTGACGACAGCCGACCTCGAGGCCTACAAGCAGGAGAACGGCGGCTTCCCCGACGCGGCCTGGGTGCTGCTGCGAACCGGCTGGTCCTCACGCGCCCACGACGAGTCCCTGTTCCTCAACGACGGCGGCGATGGACCCATCACGCCGGGGCCCGATGTCGAAGCCTCGCGCTGGCTGGCCAACGAGCCAGGGATCTCCGGGTTCGGCGTCGAGACGGTGGGGATCGACGCCGGCGCGGCGGGAGGCTTCGATCCGCCCTTCCCGATGCACTACTTCCTGCTGGGCGCGGGCAGGCTCGGCCTCACCCAGCTGGCGAACCTCGACAAGCTGCCGCTCACGGGCGCGCTCCTGGTCGTGTCGCCGCTGAAGCTGATGGGCGGCACCGGAAGCCCCAGCCGCGTATATGCATTCGTCCCCCGGGGTTAGCCTCGCCAGTGCATTCCTCACCAGGAGTTAGCCTCGCCCGCACCCGCGCGGAAGCGGCGGCGCTCGACGACGCCGACCCGCTCCGCGCCTTCTACGACCGATTCGTCGTCGCACCCGACGGGCTGATCTACCTCGACGGCAACTCGCTGGGCCGGCTCCCGAAGGACACGCCCAAGAAGATCCAGAACCTGATCGAGCGTCAGTGGGGCGAGCGCCTGATCCGCGCCTGGAGCGAGGGCTGGCTGGAGCTGCCCACCACCATCGGGGAGCGCCTCGGCACGCAGCTGCTCGGAGCCAGAGCCGGCCAGACGGCGATCGCCGACTCGACCACGGTCTGCTTCTACAAGCTCGCCAGCGCGGCGCTCGATGCCCGCCCCGGCCGCACCGAGATCATCACCGACCGCGACAACTTCCCCACTGACCGTTACGTGCTCGAGGGTCTGGCCGACCAGCGCGGCCTGACCATCAACTGGATCGAGGCCGACCCCCGCACCGGCCCCGAACCCGAGCACGTGCAGCAGCTGATCAACGAGAACACCGCCCTGGTCACCTTCAGCCAGGTCAACTATCGCTCGGCATACATCCTCGACACGAAGACCATCACCGAGCTCGCGCACAAAAGCGGCGCCTTGACGCTATGGGACCTGTGCCACAGCGCCGGCGCAATCTCGGTCACGCTCGACGACGACGGGGTCGACCTCGCGGTCGGCTGCACCTACAAGTACCTGAACGCCGGCCCCGGCGCCCCAGCGTTTCTGTACGTGCGCAAAGAGCACCAGGACCATCTGATGCAGCCGATCTGGGGCTGGCTCGGCCGCACCGACCCATTCGAGATGGCCCAGGGCTACGTCCCCGCCGAGGGGATCACGAAAATGCTGTCGGGCACCCCGCCGATCCTCGCCCTCACCGCTGCCGCCGCCGGCATCGACCTCTCAATCGAAGCGGGGATCAGCGCAATCCGCGAGAAGTCGATCAAGCTGACCGAGTACGCGATCGCGCTGATCGACGAGCGGCTGGCGCCGCTGCAGTGCAGCGTGGGCTCGCCGAGGGACGTCAGCAAGCGTGGGTCACACGTGGCGCTTGTTCATCCGCAAGCCAGAGCCTTGTCACAAACGCTGATCGCAAATGGAGTTGTGGTCGACTTCCGCACGCCCGACGTCATCCGCCTGGGCCTCTCCCCCCTGACCACGAGATTCGTCGACGTCTACGACGGGCTGCAGCGGATCAGGGACATCCTCAGCTAGCCGCTTCGTAGGCGTCGGTGACGGACTCGAAGTGGCGTTGCGAGGGGTCGGCGAGCACCGCGTAGAGCTCGTGAAACACACTCGCGGCACGAGCGCGCGGCTCAGCCACCGGGGCGAGCCTTTCGGGTAGCTCTGGGTCGATCACCGGGAAGCCGCGGAACTGGTGCACCAGCCGCGTGCGCGTCAAGAACGCCTCTCGATCAGACAGCCCCGCCAGCGCGCGCCGACGACACAGCCGCTGAAACTCGGCCACGAAAGCCTCGTAGCGCTCCACGAGCCCGCTCAGATCCCAGGCGCGTGAGACCAGCGCCGGCAGACCGACCACGGCGTCAGGGTGAGCGGTGAACAACGTCGCGTACTCCGATACGCGCAGCTCGGCCAGCAGCCGGCCCACCTCCGCCGAGTGGTCGTGGGGCGAGACCCAGAAGCTGCCCTGGACCGAGCCGAAGCCCAGGAACCGCAGTCGCCGCGCCAGGCGGCTGAGCTCCAGGCGCCGATCCTCGGGGATCTGATGCCAGAGCACCGTCCAGGTCCCCTCGTCGTCGCGGGGATCGCCGAGCGAGAAGATCCGCAGGTCGCCCTCGGCCAGTAACCGGTCCGCGCGCTCGGTCACCCGGTAGTGGACAAGGCGGCCGTCACGGACGCGATCCAAAAGACCCCGGCGCACCAGCCGGGTCAAGGCCACCCGCGACGCGCCCTCGGAGAACCCGAGCTCGCCGAGCAGCACGACCAGGCCCCCCGACCAGACGCGGTCGCCGAACGGTCGCACGTACGTGCCTAGGATGGTGATCACGAGCTCCTGGGGCTGCACCTGGTCGCTGGCGGGCAGGCCGCCGCCAACGGGGAAACCCGCCAGACCCCCCGGGTGAAGCACAACCTGGGATCCCTCCCTCACGACCACCCCTCCGGGGCCACGAGCACCTCCGGCGGATCGGGCTCGAATGACCGCTCGAGCTCCTTGCGCACCGCATCGCCACGGCCGGTGGGCGGCTTGCGCGACCCGGCCTGGTACTGCGGCACCCACGCCACTCCCTCGCCGGCGTACTCCTGCTCGGCCGCCGCGTGCAGCGTCCACTGCGGGTCATACAGGTGCGGTCGCGCGAGCGCGCACATGTCCGCCCGGCCGGCGAGCACGGTCGTGTTGACGTCGTCGTAGCTGGCGATCGCACCGACCGCGATCGTCGGGATCCCCACCTCGTTGCGGATCCGGTCGGCGAACGGCGTCTGGAAGCTGCGCCCGAAAGCCGGCTTCTCCTCGGGCGAGACCTGGCCGGAGGAGACGTCGATGATGTCGCAGCCGTGCTCCTTCAGCATGCGGGCAAAGGCCACCGCGTCGTCGGGGGTGAAGCCGCCCTCGATCCAGTCGGTGGCGGAGATTCGCACGCTCATCGGCTTATCTGCGGGCCACACCTCGCGACAGGCGTCGAACACCTGCAAGGGATAGCGCGCGCGAGAGCTCAGATCTCCGCCGTAGGCATCGGTCCGCACGTTGGTCAACGGCGACAGGAAGCTGGAGAGCAGATACCCGTGTGCGCAGTGGATCTCGAGCAGGTCAAAGCCCGCCTCCACGCAGCCCTTCGCGGCGCTTACGAACTGCTCGAGCACAATGTCCATGTCCGCTTGGACCATTTCCCGGGGCACCTGATTCAAAGGCGAGTACGGAATCGGCGACGGTGCGATCACCTCCCAGTTGTCCTCCTCCAGCGGCTGGTCGATTCCCAGCCACATCAGCTTCGTCGACCCCTTGCGCCCGGAGTGGCCGAGCTGTGCGGCCATCGCGCAGTCGGCGTAGTGGTGAGCGAAGTCGACGATCCGCTTCCAGGCCCCCACGTGCTCGGCGCGATACATGCCCGCGCATCCGGGCGTGATCCGCCCGATGTCCGACACGCAGATCATCTCGGTGTACACCAGCGCCGCGCCGCCCAGCGAGCGTGCTCCCAGGTGCACGAGGTGGAAGTCCGACGGCGTGCCGTCGACGGCCGAGTACATGTCCATTGGTGAGACGATCACCCGGTTGGGCAACTCGAGCGAGCGCAGGCGGATCGGGGCGAACATCGGCGGACGCTCGGTGAACCCTTCGGCGGTGGCAAACCGCCCGTCCACCTCACCGACGAAGCCCTCGTCCCGCAGCCGCAGGTTGTCGTAGGTCACGCGCCGGCTGCGGGTCAGCAGGTTGAAGGCGAACTGCATGCGCTCCTGTCCCACGTAGCGGGAGATGCCCTCAAACCACTCGAGCGACGCCTGCGCGGCCCGCTGGGTGCTCTCGACGATCGGGCGGCGCTCGGCCTCGTACGCGGCCAGCGGAGCGGCCACGCCGTCGCTGCCCAGCGACCGAAACGCCCAGGCCAGCGCGACCGCGTCCTCCATCGCCAGCTTGGTCCCCGACCCGATCGAGAAGTGGGCCGTGTGCGCCGCGTCGCCGAGCAGCACCACGTTGCCCGAGCGCCAGCACCGATTGCGCACGGTGACGAAGTTGATCCACTTGGAGTTGTTGGCAAACAGCTGATGACCGTCCAGCGCGTCCGCGAACAACCGGCGCGAAAACTCCACGCTGGCCTCGTCGCTGACTCCGGGCGGCAGCGACTCCGCGGGCACCGCGTCGAGCCCGGCCCGGCGCCAGGTGTCCTCGCCGGTCTCGACGATGAACGTGCTCATCCGCGAGTCATACGGGTAGCCGTGCGCCTGAAAGACGCCATACGGCGTCTCCTCGATATAGAACTTGAACGCGTCGAAGACCAGGTCGGTGCCGAGCCACATGTAGCGGCAGAAACGCCGATCCAGCGAAGGCCCGAAGTCAGCGGCTCGCGCCGCGCGAACGGCGCTCGACGCCCCGTCGGCGCCGACGATCAGGTCCGCCCACCCGAGCTCCTCGAGCGAAGGAGCCTCGCACGAGAAGCGCACGTCGACCCCCAGCGACAGCGCCCGCCGCTGCAGAATCCCCAGCAGCTCACGCCGCCCCAGCGCGGAGAACCCGTGGCCGCCCGAGCGGGTGCAGACGCCACGGTGGTGGATGTCGATATCGGTCCAGTGGACGAAGCGCTCGGTGATCTGTTCATACGACGCGGGGTCGGCGTGCTCGAACACGGTCAGCGTCTCGTCTGAGAACACCACTCCGAAGCCGAACGCATCCTGCGCACGGTTGCGCTCGAACACGGTGATCTCGCAGTCGGGCGCCACCCGCCGCATGAGGATCGAGAAGTACAGGCCGCCCGGTCCGCCTCCGACTACAGCGATTCGCATGATCTCAGCCCGAAGGCGTCACACGCCCAGATCGGATAGGTGCTCATACTCGAGCGCCAAGCCGTTTACCACGTTGTGCATCAGCGCCAGGGCGGCCCGGACGTTGCACGCGGCGACCGGCGGCAAATCTTCGGTGCACAGCGCCTTGAGCTCCTCGTAGACCGCGAGCAGCCGCTGCTCGGACGTGCTCATCTCATTGCCGAGCAGGTCTTGGGTCACGTGGCCGCTCCGATCGGCACGTCGCGCTTGTCGACGGTGCGCTTGGCCTTGAGCTCAAAACGCGGCAGCTCCCCGGCGCCGGCGCGCTCGACGCGGAAGTTGAGACCCTCGTGCGCCTCCGCAAGCCGCTTGCTCAGTGTCTCCTCTAGCCCGTCCCAGCCCTCCGGCGCATAGTCGGACTTGAGCTCGACTCGCAGCGTGATCTCGTCCCGGACGCCCTCGCGGGTGATCACCGTCTGGAACTCGTCGACCTCTGAGAACTCGCGCACGATCGCCTCGATCGCTCGCGGGTACACGTTGGTGCCGCGGATGATCTTCATGTCGTCGACACGCCCGAGGATCCCGCCCTCGTAGATGTCAAAGCCGCGGCCGCACGGGCAACGCGTGGCTGGGATCCGGCATACGAGGTCGCCAGTTCGATAGCGCAGCAGCGGGATCGCACCCCGCCCGAACGAGGTCACCACGCGCTCGCCGCGCTCGCCATACGGCACCGGGTGCAGCGTCTCGGGATCGACCACCTCCTCGAGAACCTGGTCTTCGATGATGTGCGTGCCGCCGGGCTGGTGCTCGCACTCGAACACCATGATGGTGCCGATCTCGGTCATCCCCGCGGTGTCGTAGGCCTTGGCGCCCCACTGCTCTTCGATCAGCGCCTTGGTCTGCGGGATCGAGCCCGCCGGCTCGCCCGACAGGATCAGCCGATTGACTGCCGAGCCCGGCAGATCGACGCCCAACGTCGCGGCCTCCTGCGCGAGGCGCAGCGCGTACGTGGGCGTGGACGCGACCACCGTGGCGCCGAAGTCGATGATCTGGCGCACGCGCGCGTCAGTAGGCTGCGCGCCGCCGGGGACGTTGAGGACACCGATCTTCTCCATCGAGTAGTGCAGCCCCCAGAAGCCGATGAACGACCCGTAGCCGAACGCTATGTAGGCGGTGTCGCCGGGCCGCACCCCGCACCCCCAGATCCCGTAGGCCCACATCTCGGCGATCCAGGCCCAGTCCTTGCGCGAATCCAGCGCGCGCAGCGGACCCTTCCCGGTCGTCCCGGAGGTGGTGTGGATCCGGATCGCCCCGTCGCCGCCGATCACGGGCAGCTCGCCGTACGGCGGATGCTCGAACTGCGAGCTCATCCAGTCCTCGCGGGTCAGCAGCGGCAGCCTGCGAAGGTCGGCCAGGGACCTCAGCTCATCGGCATCGAAGCCCGACAGTGTTCGACGAAACCAGGGGCTGCGATTCGCCGCCCATGCGACCTGGCGGCGGAGCTTGGCCAGCTGCAGCGCCTCGAGCTGCTCACGCGAGAGGGTCTCGGTCTTCGGGTTCCAGTAAGGCGTGTCGGAGGCCATCGGGTTTGCGCGCAGGAGCATACATAACATTGCGGCGGAGTTCTATGTCGAGTATTGTCCCGCGTCTCGATGAGCCCGCACCGAGCCAGTGCGCCGCTGACCCCCCGGTGGGAGCACTTCGACTATACGGTCGACGACGGCGTGGCGACCGTGACCCTGAACCGACCCGAGAAGCTCAACGCGCTGACGTTCGACGTCTACGCCGACCTGCGCGATCTGGTCACCGAGCTGCCTCAGCGCGGTGAGGCCCGCGTGCTGGTGATCACCGGCCAGGGACGTGGCTTCTGCTCGGGAGGCGATGTCGAGGAGATCATCGCCCCGCTGCTCGAGATGGAGACCGCCGAGCTGCTCGAATTCACGCGCATGACCGGCGGCGTGGTCAAGGCGATGCGCGAGTGTCCGCTGCCGGTGATCGCGGCGATCAACGGCGTCGCGGCGGGGGCCGGCTCGGTGATCGCGCTGGCCTGCGACCTGCGTCTGATGGCCGACTCGGCCTCGTTCGCGTTTCTGTTCACGCGCGTGGGGCTCGCCGGCGCCGACATGGGCTCGGCCTATCTGTTGCCGCGAATCGTGGGGCTGGGCCGGGCGAGCGAGCTGCTGCTGCTGGGCGACAAGGTGACGGCCGAGCGGGCGCTGCAGATCGGCCTCGCGAACGACGTGGTCCCCGAGGATGAGCTGCCCAGCCAGGCCACCGCCATCGCCCGTCGCCTCGCCGACGGCCCGGCATTCGCGTTCTCGACGACCAAGTCTCTGCTAACCCGCGAGCTCGACATGAGCCTCGGCGCCGCGATCGAGCTCGAGGCGATCACCCAGGCGCTGCTGATGCAATCAGAGGACTTCGAGGAGTTCTACGTGGCCTGGAGCGAGGGCCGCCGTCCGGATTGGAAGGGACGGTGAGCGAGCTCGTCAACGCTCCCGAGCTGGCCGCGCCGGTGGGCTTCTCGCACGCGGTGGTTGCCGAAGGAACGGTCTATCTCGGCGGGCAGATCCCCGCAACGCCCGACGGCGCCGTTGTCGGCGAGACGCTCGCCGAGCAGTTCGACCGGGCCGCGGCCAACCTGATGACGGCGCTGCGGGCCGCCGGCGGCAAGCCCGACGATCTCGTCTCGCTGCAGGTGTTCGTCACCTCGGTCGCCGAGTACAAGGACGCGCTGTCCGAGCTTGGTGAGGTGTGGCGCCGGCACTTCGGCCGCCGTTACCCGGCGATGGGCCTGTTCGGGGTCACCGAGCTGTTCGAGCCGGCGGCCAAGGTCGAGCTGATGGGCGTCGCCGTGCTCCCGCGCTCATAACGCGATGCCAAGCGCCCTCGATCTGCACCTCACCGAGGCGCAGCTCGTGCTCTACGAGCGCACCCGCGCGCTGGCGGCCGAGACCCTGAAGCCGATCGCCGACGCCGGCACACCGGGAGAGGTCAACCGCCCGCTGGTCAGGGCCCTGGCCGAGCATGGGCTGCTCGAAGCCCTGTTCGCGCCCGAAGGCGACGTCAGCTCGATCGCCGTGTGCCTGATCCGCGAGGCGCTGGCCAGGCACAGCACCGATGCCGAAACCGCGTTCGCGCTGCAAGGGCTCGGCGCGTGCCCGATCGTCCAGGCCGGCACCCCCCAGACCAAGGCGCAATGGATCCCCCGCGTCGCCGACGGCAGCGCGGTGGCGGCGTTCGCGCTGACCGAGGCCGAGGCGGGATCGGACCCGGCAGCGCTGTCGCTCCAGGCCGAGCCCGACGGCGACGGCGGCTACCGACTGACCGGCGAGAAGCTGTGGATCTCGAACGCCCCCGAAGCAGACATCTACACGGTGTTCGCGCGGACCGAGCCGTCAGCCGGACGGGGGGCGCGGGGGTTGACCGCGTTTGCGGTTCCCGGCGACGCAAACGGACTGAGCGGCGAGCGCCGGCAGCTGCTCACGCCCCACGCCATCGGGTCCCTGACGTTCGACGGCGTCGCAGTCGGTCGGGAGCAGGTGCTCGGTGAGCCGGGAGCGGGCTTTCGCGTGGCCATGCGGACGCTTGACCTGTTCCGTCCCAGCGTGGGCGCATTCGCGATCGGGATGGCACGCGCCGCGCTCGAGCTGGCGACCGATTACACCCGGCGCCGGCACACGTTCGGCAAGCCGCTCTCCGACCACCAGGCGATCGCCCACCGGCTCGCCGAGCTCGAGGCGCAGACCCAGGCCGCGCGGCTGCTCGTCCACCAGGCGGCGCTGGCGCACGACCAGGGCAAGCACGACCCGGCGCTCGCGGCGATGGCCAAGCTGCTCGCGACCGAGGTGGCCCAGCGGACGGTCGACGCCGCAATCCAGTTCCACGGCGCGGTCGCGCTCGAGCAGGGTCATCCGCTCGAGCACCTGTACCGCGACGTGCGCGCCACCCGGATCTACGAGGGAGCGTCGGAGATTCAGCGCGAGATCATCGCGCGGGCGATGTTTCGCGAAGCCGAGTCCCGTCGCGCCCCGCGATAGCTACAGCCGCTCCGGGACCCCAAACCGCGACAGCAGCCGACGGCCGCCAAACCGCGTGATCGAGGCGATCCCGTCGGCGCGCACGGCGACGATCAACACCCCTGAGCGGACGAAGCCCTCCGCGTCGGCGAGGTAGTAGACGAACGCCGGCTGCCCATTGGCGCCGGTCGGCACAAACCGCCAGGTTCGGCTGCCCCGCCTCGCCTGGCGGTCGCGCAGGAACTCGCCGATCGCCTCGCCGCCGGTGAGCCACAGCGGGTCGGGCGGCATGCTGACCACGGCATCGTCGGTGAGCATCGCGACCACCTCATCGATGTCGTCGCGCTCGAACGCGTCCGCGAAGCGTCCCACCAGCTCGCGCTCGGCGCCGGTCAGCGGGATCGCCAGGAGGTCGCGGGCCGCCGGGACCCGGCTCTCCAGCGTCGCTCTCGCCCGCTGCAGCGCGCTGTTGACCGAGGCCTCCGAGGAGCCGAGCATGTCGGCCACCTCTTCGGCGTGGAAGCCGAGCACGTCGCGCAGGACGAGCACCGCGCGCTGGCGTGGCACGAGGTGCTGAAGGCCCGACACGAACGCCAGCGCGATCGTCTCCTTGGCCTCGTAGCGGGCCTCGGGGCCCGGCGTCGCGTCCGCGATTCCTTCCAGCAGCACATCCGGATACGGCTCGAGCCAGGAGATCTCCGCAAAGCTCTCGGCGGGGTGAGGTCCGGACCCCGCACCCGCCACTGTCTGCGGCCGGCGTCCCCGATCCCGGAGCGCGTTCAGGCAACGGTTGGTGGCGATCGTGTACAGCCAGGCGCGCAGCGACGAGCGGCCCTCGAACTGCTCGAGCCCGCGCCAGGCCGCGAGCAGGGTCTCCTGAAGCAGGTCCTCGGCGTCCTGGAGCGAGCCGAGGATCCGATAGCAGTGAAGCTGGAGCTCGCGCCGGTACGGCGCGGTCAGCTCCGCAAACGCGTCCTCGTCGCCCCGCTGCGCGCGGGCCAGGCGGTTGCGGGTCTGAAGCTCGTCGGTCACTGCGTCGTACATGTAAGTACCCCGACACCGGGGGGCGGCGAAATTCATCGCTCAATTCGTCCCCTGGTCGCGTGTCTGTTCGTCATGCAGAAGCAAATCGCGAGACGAACAGACGACAGGAGGAACCGTGACCTCGACCATGTCCCGCAAGACCACGAGCGCGCAGCGCTGGGTACTGGTGCTGTGCTCGATCGCGTCCCTGATGGTGGCGCTCGATGTGACGGTCGTGTCAACCGCGCTGAGCTCGATCAAGCACGAGCTGGGCGCCTCGGTCAACGAGCTCGAGTGGACCGTCAACGCCTACGGGTTGAGCTTTGCCGTACTGCTGATCACCGCCTCGGCGCTGGGCGACCGGCTGGGACGCCGGCGGCTGTTCGCAGTCGGCCTGGGGCTGTTCGCCGCCGCCTCGGCGGCGTGTGCAGTTGCGCCCAGCGTGGGCCTGCTGATCGCCGCGCGGGCCGTGCAGGGCGCCGGTGGCGCATTGGTGGCGCCACTCTCGCTATCGCTGCTGAGCGCGGCGTTCCCGCCCGAGCGGCGCGGCTGGGCGCTCGGGCTCTACAGCGGCATCACCGGCCTGGCGGTCCTCGGTGGGCCGGTGGTCGGCGGCGCGGTCACCCAGGGCCTGGCGTGGCGCTGGATCTTCTGGCTCAACGTTCCGATCGGGCTGGCGGCAATCCCGTTCGTGCTCACCCGGATCAAGGAGAGCTACGGTCCGCGAGCGCGGCTCGACATCCCCGGGCTGATGCTGGTGACGGCGGCAATGTTCGGGATCGTGTGGGGGCTGATGCGCGGCAACAGCGCCGGGTGGGGAAGCGTCGAAGTGGTCGGTTCGCTCGCCGCGGGCGCCGTGCTGCTGGCTGCGTTCATCGCCTTCGAGCTGCCCACGCGCGAGCCGATGCTGCCGATGCGGCTGTTCGCGTCTCGTTCGTTCTCGGCCGGCAACGCGACCAGCTTCCTGCTCTCCTGCGCGCTGTTCGCAGCGGTGTTCTTCATGGCCCAGTTCCTGCAGGTGGGGCTCGGGGAAGGGCCGCTCGAGTCGGGGTTGCGGCTGCTGCCCTGGACCGGCTGCCTGTTCGTGGTTGCCCCGATCGCCGGGGCGATGGTCGATCGGATTGGAGATCGGCCGCTGATCGTCCTGGGACTCACGCTTCAGGCGGCGGGGTTTGCCTGGATCGCGCTGATCGCCAAGACCGGGCTGGCCTACTGGCAGATGGTGCCTCCGCTGATGCTGGCGGGGGCGGGCATCTCGATGTCGATCCCCGGGGCTCAGAACGCCGTCGTCAGCGCGGTGGGTCCGAGCGATATCGGCAAGGCCTCAGGCACGTTCACGATGATGCGCCAGGTCGGAGGCGTGTTCGGTCTGGCCATCGTGGTGGCGGTGTTCTCGGGCGCCGGGGGCTACAGCTCCCCGGAGGCGTTCGCAAATGGGTTCGTCCCCGCGATCGCGGTGTCGGCGGCGTTCTCGCTCGCGGGCGCGGTGACCGCGCTGGGGATCCCGCGCCGTGCGCGGTTGGCGGTCGCACCGGTGCCGGCACCGGCATGAGATCACGGTTTTGACGACTCGGAGTCACGGCCTGAGCCCGATTCGATGACTCGGAGTCAGATTCGGGCCGCTACGTGCACAATCTGACTCCGAGTCGCGGGCGCGCCCAGCCTGCAGCGGCCCCGGGGCCAGCCGGGACCCGCGCCAGGACTGGCCCCGCTCCCTCACGGGCTCCTTGAACTGGCCCCGTCGGGGCCCCCCGGTAATCCGTGGAGAATCCGCACCCCGCATCTGGATCCTCCACGAGCTGCGGCGTCAGCGGGGACAAACGTGGAGGATCCGGACAGGTGGTGCGGCATTTCCACGCGTGGCGGGGGGCAGCCTGGCCCGACAGGCGGGAGCGGGGGGCAGCCTGAGCCCGACAGGCGGGGGCGGGGGGCAGCCTGGCCCGACAGTCGGGGGCGCGGGCAGCCTAGCCGGACAGGCGGGAGCGGGAGGGCACGCCGGGTCAGCGGTCGGCGGGGCCCTCCTCACCGGCTCACCGGGTCCGCGCCTCAGAGCGGCTCACCGGCCCGCGCCCCCGCCTCACCGGCCCAGGTAGGCGCGCTTGAGGTCCTCGTGGTGGAGCAGCTCGCCGGCCGGACCGGAGAGCACGATCGAGCCCGTGGCGAGCACGTAGCCGCGATCGGCGATTGACAGGGCCATGGCGGCGTTCTGCTCGACCATCAGGATCGCCACGCCCGACTCGTGGACCTCCTTGATGATCCGGAAGTTCTGCTGCACGAGCGCCGGGGAGAGACCCATCGACGGCTCGTCCATCAACAGAAGGCGGGGTCGGGACATCAGGGCGCGGCCCATGGCCACCATCTGCTGCTCGCCGCCGGACAACGTGCCGGCGAGCTGGTCGCGGCGCTCGGCAAGGCGCGGGAACAGCGTGTGGACGCGCTCGAGATCGGCGTCGAACGTTGAGCCGTCCTGGAGCACCGCGCCGAGCTCGAGGTTCTCGCGCACGGTCATCTGGCCGAACAGGCGGCGGTTCTCGGGCACGATCGCCAGACCGCGCGAGATGCGCGACGGGACGTCAAACCCGTTGACCACCTCGCCATCGATCATCACCCGGCCCGCGCGGGGACGAACGATTCCGAGCACGGTCTTCAGAGTCGTGGACTTCCCGGACGCGTTGCCGCCCAGCAGGCAGACCAGCTCGCCGGCGTCCACGTTGAGCGAGATCCCCTCGAGGATCCGCATCTGCCCGTAGTAGGTGGTGACGTCCTCTAACGCCAACAACACAACGGCTAAGCCTCCGCGAGCGCTTCGGGGTCGCGTCCGAGATACGCCTCGACGACGCTCGGATGAGAGGCCACCATCTCATAACTTCCTTCGGCGATCTTGACCCCATGGTCGAGCGCGACCACCCGGTCCGAGATCCCCTGCACCACATGCATGTCGTGCTCGATCACGAGGATCGCCACCCCGAGCTCGTCCCGCAGCCGCCCGATGATCTCGGTCACCTCGTGGGTCTCGTTGGGGTTCATGCCTGCGGCCGGCTCGTCGAGCAGCAACAAGCGGGGACGGGTCCCCAGGGCGCGGGCCATCTCGAGCCGCCGGCGGTTCGCGTACGAGAGCACGTAGGCCGGCTGGTTCCAGCGGTAGCCCATCAGCCGCTCGCCAAAGAACGACAGCACCTCGGCGGCGAACGAATCGACTTCCCTCTCCTCGCGGCGCGCGCGAGGAAGGCGGAGGATCGATTCCGGCGGCGAGGCCCTGGTGTGTCCATAGGTCGCCGCCTTGACGTTCTCCTTCACTGACATGTTCAAAAACAGCCGCAGGCTCTGAAACGTGCGGGCGATCCCCAGCCGGGTGATCTTGTGCTGGCGCATGCCGGCGATGCTCTGCCCGGCGAACCGCACATCGCCGGCGGTCGGCTTGTAGACGCCGGTGATCACGTTGAAGACCGACGTCTTGCCCGCTCCGTTAGGGCCGATCACGCTTACGATCTCGTGCTCGTCGACGTGTAGATCGAGGTCGGACAGCGCGCGCAGGCCGCCGAAGGACAGCGAGAGCTTGTCGAGCTCGAGCAGAGGCGAATGGCCGGCGGTCGTCACTACAGCATCTCCACGCGCGGGGTGCCCAAGAGGCCGTTCGGTCGCGCCGCCATGGTCACGATCAGGATCACGCCGAGCATGATCTGGGTGGTGACCGCCGGATTGACGATCAGCCGCGACTCCCAGCAGCAGGCCGCCACGTACACCGTCGGGACCACCAGCGCGAGCCTCCAGGTTGCCTGCACGCGCACCAGCGCGATCACCAGGCAGATCATCACGACGTAGAGGATGTTTCCGTATCCCACGGGATCGGCGGGGACGATCACCCAGCCGTTCACCGCCGAACCGATCCAGCCCGAGCTACCCGGTGACCCGGCCGTGAACGAGCTCGAGATCGCCCCCGCGATCAGGTTCGCCACAAAACCGAACACCACGATCCCCACCAGCACGGCGACGAGGTTGCGCCATGGCCGGACCTTCAAAAACAGGGTCAGCAGAATCAGGCCGTAGAACAGGTAGCCGGCGTCGAGCGGGCTGGAGAGCATCTGCTCCAGTGCCCATACGATGATTCCGCCGGCGATCGCACCGGCGATGCTTCCGGCGCCGCCCAGCACCAGGCAGGCGTAGATCAAGATCAGGATGTTCGACGTGAAGTTGGTCGGAAAGACGCTCGACTGCTGCGCCGCGAACAACGCTCCACCGAGCGCCCCGATCGCCGCGCTGAAGCTGAACGCCATCACCTTGAGCTTGTTGACCGGCACGGTCATCGCCGCCGCCGCGAGCGGGTCATCGCGCAACGCGCGCCAGGCTCGTCCGGTTCGCGAGGTATCGAGCAGGTGCAGGACGGCGGCCAGGGCGATGATGATCGCCAGGGCGACGAGGTAGTAGCCGCGGGGCGTCGTCACGTTGCCGCCCAGGCCGTGCAGTGAGTCCAGCCCGAAGATGCCGTTGACCCCGCCGAGCGTTCCCGGATCGACATTGTTGACCACCTCGACGAACGCCTGGCCGACGAACAGCGTCACGATCGCCAGGTAGTCGCCCTCCAGGCGCAGCGCGATCAGGCCGATGACCACGCCCAGCAGACCGCCGGCGACCATCACGATCGGGATCGACTCCAGCGCCGCCAGGTGGACCCCGCCCAGGCCACCGGTGCCCAGCGCCGTGGATGACAGCAGCGCATAGCCGTATGCGCCGAATCCGACGAACGCGATGTAGCCAAGGTCCAGCAGCCCCGTCCAGCCCGCGGCGATGTTGAGGCCGAGTGACAGGATCGCGTACAGCAGGCAGGTGAAGCCGACTGTGAGCAGGTTGACGTTACCGGTCACCAGGCCGAACGCCAGGCCGGCGACCGCCGCCAGCGCCAGGCGCGGCCACCAACCCACACGTGCATCGACACGCGCCAGGGTCCGATCCCAGGTAGAGCCCTGCGCGCGGCGCGCGCCGGACTGGGCCACCCACTCGTCTACGCCGATCTTCGCCATCAGACTTTCTGCAGCGCCTGCCGGCCGAAGATGCCCGTCGGGCGCACGAGCATCGTCAGGATCAGGATCCCGAACACGATCAGATCGGAGTACTTGGTCGAGATGTAGCTGAGGCTGAAGGCCTCGCACAGGCCGATCACGATCCCCCCGACCATCGCCCCGGGGATGCTTCCGATGCCACCCACGACGGCGGCGGTGAACGCCTTCAGCCCGGCCAGGAAGCCGATCGTGTTGGAGATCGAGTTGAACTCCAGCCCTGACATCACCCCGGCCACACCCGCCATCACACTGCCGATGAAGAACGTCAGCGCGATCGTCCGGTTGACGTCGATGCCGAGCATCTCGGCGGCCTCCCGGTCGGAGGCCACCGCGCGCATCGACTTGCCGAGCGTGGTGCGGTTGACGATCAGCATCAGCCCGTAGCACATCGCTGCGGTCATGACGATGATCAACAGCTCGACGCTGTCGATGTGCACGCCCCCGATCTGGATCCCGTTCGTGGACGAGATGAAGCTCGTGGTCGAGTAGCTGCGCACAAAGCCGCCGAACAGCAGCAGGACCGTGTTCTCGAGCACGAACGAGACGCCCAGCGCGGTGATCAGCGGGGCGATTCGCGGCGCGTCGCGCAACGGCCGGTAGGCGAAGCGCTCGATCGCGACGCCCAGCAAACCGCTCCCCAACCCGGCGGCCACCAGCATGAAGAAGATCAGCAGCGGCACCGGGATCACCAGCGCGTTGGGCCCGCCGAACCACTGGATCACGAAGTAGCCGATATAGGCCCCGACCATGTACACGTCGCCGTGGGCGAAGTTGAGCAGCTTCAGGATCCCGTAGACCATCGTGTAGCCGAGCGCGATCAGTGCGTAGATGCACCCGGTGATCAGCCCGTTGACGACTGTCTGGATGAAGACCGTCACGGCGGTGTGCGGGTTCTATCTCATAGCGGAGGCGCCGCCCGGGGTGCACGCGAGCGGCGCCATCCAACTCGTCACGGGAGATCCTTCACCTAGGTCATCACTTGGGTGGGATCTCGACGTACGTACCAGCGTTGTTGATATGGAACAGGTAGCCGTAGTTGCCGGCCAGGTCCCCATTCGGCTGGAACGCGATCGGGATCCCGAGCGGGTTCTGGGCGGCCGGAATGTGGGTGTTCTTGATCGCCGCCATGACGTTGGAGCGGCTCGGCGTCTGGCCCGACTTGCAGACCGACGCGATCGCCTTCATCACTACGTCGGTCGCCTCGTACGGTCGGCAGGCCGAACGCTCCGTAGGGCCCGTACTTCGCGACTCCCTTGACGATCGACTTATCGAGCGGACTTGTCGTTGTGCTGGATGTCGGGCCCGAACGCCGACACGTAGCTGCCCGGGATCTTGAACTGCGTCGGGGAGTTGGTGCCGTCGGTCCCGAACAGGATCGTCTTCTTGCCTTGCTGCTTGGCCGCCAGACCGAACATCTGGGCGTTGGTGGCCGTCTGCCACGGCAGGAACGTGACCGTCTCGTTCGGGGTCAGCTGCGAGTTCACCAGCGACTTGATCGCGTTGGACAGCGTTGCGCCGGTGTCAGTGCCGTTGATCGTCTGGTGGTTGACCTTGATCCCGGCCTTCTTGAGGACCGGGATCATCACGTTGACCAGGCCCTGCGAGTATGCCTCGTCGTCGTCGATGATCAGGACCGCCTTCGGGTGCAGGTGATTGATCGCATAGTTGGCGTCCTGCGGCCCCTGGACGTTGTCGTCGGGCACGACGCGGAAGAAGGTCGGGTTCTTGCCGTCGCTGGCCAGCGCCGGCAGCGTCGCCGAGCCCGAGATGAACGGCAGCCCGGCCTTGGCGAAGATCGGCCCCACGGCTTCGACCTCCTGACTGCCCGCCGGCCCGACCGCCGCGACGGCCGGCGATGCGATGATCGACTGCGTCTTGGACACCGCGATCGACGGCGTCAGCTGCGTGTCGTCCTGCGCCAGGGTGACGTCGGTGTGGTTTGCGGCGTTGTCGTTCGCGACCGCCAGCTGGGCGAAGTGCAACTGGTACTGACCCAGCTGTGCCACCGGACCGGTCAGCGGCGCCTCGATCGCGATAGACGCCTTGCAGGTGGTGTTGGCGGCGCTCTTGCTGGCCGTCGACTTCGACGTAGTGTTACTACTGCTGCTTCCGCAGCCGGCCGCGATCAGACCCACGAGCGCCGCGCCGGCCAGGAACGTTCGTCCCTTCATCAGTTTTCGCTCCTCCTCTGGAGTTGCTCCGAGTTACCGCCCTCGTATGCGGGCGTCCCATCTGGGTAGTAGGCGGCCGCCGGTGACCCCGCCGGCCTGAACACGGCGACGACCCGCATCGGCGCCGCGCCGGTGTTCTGGAGGCAATGCACCGTTCGCGCCGGAAGCTGGATGCAGGCCCCCGGCGATACCCGCTGCTCGAGATCGCCGGCGTGCATCACTCCTTCGCCGTCGATCACGTAGATCACCTCGTCGTAGGTGTGGAAATGGTCCGGCGCGCGCGCGCTCGGAATGTAACCGACGAAATGCGTCGCGGAGCGAAGCCCGCTGGCGGGATCGGCGACGATGCGAAACTGGCGCTCGGTCGTGGCAGCCTCGAGCGCTGAGTCGGTCAGGCGGCTGACCGCAGGCCCGGGGAGCTTGGCGGACCGCGCCGGGGGCTCGGGCTCGGGCACTCGCACAGCAACGACGCGCAGCGTCTGCGGGCCGGGGTTGCGGAGCTCGAACGTGCTCCCCGGTGGCAGGTAGAGGCCCACCTCGGGCTCGAGCTCATGCTCCTCGCCGGCGACCAGCACGGTCCCCCGGCCATCGAGCACGAACATCGTCTCCTCCGCCTCGCCGACCTCGATCTGGTGCGATCGTCCGGACTCGAGCTCGAGCACGGCCTGCTCCAGCGCCTGAAAGCCGGTCTGTGGCCCGAGCGTGCGGCGCACGGTCAGACCGGTCTGGGGGTTGACCCGCGGCTGCACCTCGCTGGAGTCGATTACGGCCACACTCGACAGAAGAGCCACCCTCCCATATTCGCCCGAAGCTCGTCAACGGCCTGCAAGGCAGCGCAACTCACTCCACCCTCGCCTCGAGCGTGATCTCGGTTCCCGCCAGCGCCAGCGACACCGGACAGGTGTCTTTTGCCTGCTTCGCCAGCGCCGCGAACCGATCGCCGTCGACACCCGGCACGTCGCCGACGGTGTTGATCGCGATCCGGGTGATGCGGAAGCCCTCGTCCTTCTGCTCCAGGCGGACGCGCGCGGTGGTACGCAAGTCGCGTGGCGGCGAACCGGCCTCGCTGAGCAGGTTGGCTAACGACATCGTGAAGCAGCCGGCCTGGGCGGCGGCGATGAGCTCCTCCGGGTTGGTGGCCCGATCCACGTCCTCGATCCGTGCCTTGAGCGAGAACGAGCCTTCGTAGGCGCCGCTGTCCAGGGCGATTCTGCCGCCTCCGTCTGGCACGGTACCTTGCCACGTTGCCTGCGCGCTCCGACTGACACGAATACTCAACAGCGTTCCCCTTCCCCGGATCTGATTTTGTAGTGTTGATCAAACCATCGTCATCTGGACCGCGCAACCGGCAACCGCTTAGCTTTTCGTTAGCTTGCGCCGGGTTCGGACGGCGTTGGTGACGGCCCCCGATCAAGGAGCTGGCGATCGCTGACGTCCTCAATGCCCCCGTTGACCTGAGCCACGTCCGTTCCCGTTTCTCTTCCCTGCAGAACGGGTTCGCCTTCCTCGATGCGCCCGGAGGGTCCCAGGTTCCCGACGTGGTCGGCGAGGCGATCGCCCGTGCGCTGCGGGAGGCGAGCGCCAACCTCGGCGCCGGCTATGCGACCAGCCTGCGGGTGAAGGCGATCCTCGAGCAGGCCGAAGCCGGCGCTGCGCGCTTCCTCGGATGCGAGCCGCACGAGATCACCTTCGGGCCGAATATGACCTCGCTGGATTTCGCGCTGTCGCGGACCGCGGGACGCGACTTTCGCTCCGGCGATGAGATCCTCGTCTCCTCGCTTGACCACGACGGCGGCGTCGCACCGTGGCTCGAGCTGGGCCGGGATCGCGACCTGGTCGTCAAGCACGTCGAGCTGAACGCCGATACGACGCTGGACTTCGACGACCTGCGGGCCAAGCTTTCGGACCGGACGCGGGTGGTGGCATTCGCCTGGGCCTCGAACGCCGTGGGAACGATCATCGACGCAGCGCGCGTGTGTCGCCTTGCGCATGAGGTCGGTGCGCTGGCCTGGATCGACGCGGTCCATTACGCCGCCCACGAGCCGATCGATGTACGGGCTGTCGGCGCCGACGTGCTGATCTGCTCGCCGTACAAGTTCTGCGGGCCGCACCTGGGCATCGCCTACGGGCGCGCGGAGGTGCTCGAGAAGTGGCGTCCCTACAAGGCGCGCCCGGCGCCGATGGACCCACTGGGGCGCCGCTTCGCGACCGGCACCGCGCCCTACGAGCTGCTCGCCGGGCTCAACGCCACGTTCGATTACCTGGAGTCGATCGGCGGCTTTGAGGCGATCAGGCCCTACGAGCGCGCGCTCGGCGAGCGTTTTTTGGCGGGCATACCCGACGCGGTCACCGTGTATGGCCTGCAGACGATGGCCGGCCGGGTACCCACCTTTCTGGTCAACGTCGACGGGGTCCCCGCTGCCGAGGTGGCGCGCCAGCTGGCCGAGCGCGAGATTGGGGTGTGGGCGCACGACTCCTGGTACTCGCTGGACCTCTACAAGCGCCTGGGCTATGAACAGGATGCGCTCCGGATCGGCTTCATTCACTACAACAGCAGTGACGAGGTCGACCGCTTGATCGCCGGCCTGCAGGCAGCCCGCAGCTAGCCATGGCGGAGCGCCGGCCAGTTCCGCAAGCACGCCTGGAACGGGGCGACGCGGGGCTGACGCCGGTCACCGACGGCTGGTTTGTGGTCAGTGTTCCGGATGCCGCCTGGGTGACCAATGACGCGCTGGGCGCGGCTTGCGTGTTCGAGGGCGACGAGGCGCCGTTCCCGGACATCGGCTACACGATCGCCGTACTCCAGCCGGGACAGGCCGGCGGGCGCTACCACCGCGAGGCCAACCAGGAGGCCTATCTGGTGCTGGCCGGCGAATGCCTGCTGTTGGTCGAGGGCCAGGAACGTCCCCTTCGAGCGTGGGACTTCGCGCACTTCCCGCCCAACACCGAGCACGGCGTCGTCGGCGCCGGCGATGGCCCGTGCGTGATCTTCATGACCGGGGCGCGCAAAGGGTGGCCGGAGAAGGGCATCGTCTACCCGCGTTCGGAGCTGGCGCTACGTCACGGGGCGGGCGTGGAGGCCGAGACGACGCGGCCCGCCGAGGCCTACGCGCCGTTCCCGCCGTGGCAGCTCGGGCCGCCGCCGAGCTGGGAGGGACTGCCCTGGGCTGAGCGGGCGACGCCAGACGACTGATTAGCCGTCCGCCGACTCGCTCTGCGCCCGCTCGGCGTCAAACTCCTCCACCAGACGCGTGCGGGCCTGCCACAGCTTGGGGAACTGGCGCTGGACGATGAGCTTGGGCAGCATGGGGACCGGGATCCCGGCGATGCCCACCGTTTCCTCGCCGATCGCGCGCGCGACGACGGTGTAGTGGCGAAAGCGCCAGATCCGGAGGCGCTCATCCCAGTCGGTCAGGAGCTCGGCGAGCTCGTGCAGGTGAGGGTGGTCGGAGCGCTGCCTGTACAGGGCGACGAGCTCGACTCCGGCGCGCTGCAGCGTCCGGTCGAAGGCGGCCCCCAGGGCTTGGGTGGCATGGGCCAGCTTGCGAAAGCCCGGGGAGTCAAACCCGCTGCCGTGGCCGAGCGCGACGCGGATCAGCTGGTAGTCCCAGGTGTCCATCTGGTCGAGCATGTCGAGCTGGCTGGTGACGAACTGCATGCACAGCAGCGCCCGCCGCAACAGGCGGCTGGCCTCGGTGAGCTCGTCGGCGTCCACCAGGCGCGTGGCCTGCACCACCTCGCTGTCGGCGAGCTTGAGCCACAGCTCGGAGCTCTGGTGGACGGTTTGAAACAGCAGCTCGTCGCGGTGCACGCGGTCCTCGGGGCGCTTCTGGAGCGCCAGCAGCTCGTCCGTGCGCAGGTAGCGCTCGTAGTCGCTGGGGGCCGTGCCCGGCAGGATCGGAACGCTGGGATCGCTCGCCGCCGAGGCGCTCGCATCGCTGGTCATTGCTCACCTCCGTCTGATCGCGCGGCCGCCACCGGAGCACACAGGATCTCGCTCAGCGTGGCTAGGTTGATGTTGCCACCCGACACCACGCAGGCGACCTTTCCCGATCCGGCGGCACCGGCCAGCGCGGCCGCGGTGGCCAGCGCGCCCGCGCCCTCGGCGATCACTCGGACGCGCTCGGCGAGCGTGCGCACCGCGGCGGCGGTGTCGGCGATCGGGACCGACACGGCCCGGTCGACCAGCGGCGCAAGGCGCGGCCACATCGTGTCGAGCACGCGGCGGCTGCCCGAGCCGTCGACAAACGACACCTGAAAGTCGACATCGGTCGGCTCGCCCGCCGCGATCGCCGCGCACAACGCCGCCCCCGTCTCAGGCTCGGCGGTGCAGATCGTCGCCTGTGGTCGCAGCGCCTTGATCGCGCTGGCGATCCCGACCGTCAGACCGCCGCCACCCACGGGGATCAGGACCGCATCGACGTCCGGGAGGTCCTCGAGGATCTCCAGGCCGATCGTGCCGTTGCCGGCCATCACCGCCTCGTCGGCGACCGGGTGCACGAACAGGCCCTTCTGCCCTTCGATCCTCCCGTCGACGATCGCCTGCCACCACTCGTCGTAGGGAACGCGCAGAACGTGCCCGCCCAGTCGCTCGATCGCTGCCAGCTTGGTCTCCGGGGCATGCTCGGGCACCACGATCGTCGTCTCCAGTCCCAGCTCCCGACCTACCCAGGCGACGCCCTGGGCCATGTTTCCGGCGCTCGCGGTGAGCAGGCCCCGCTCGCGTTGCTCCGGCGAGGCGCTGCGAACCGCGTTGGCCGCGCCCCGGATCTTGAACGAGTTGATCGGTTGCAGCGTCTCGAGCTTGAGGTAAATGTCGGCCGGGGCTTCGTCCAGCATCAGGCGCACCAGGGGGGTGCGGACGGCGACATCGGCGATCCGCCGGCGCGCGGCCTCGATGTCGGCAAGCTCGATCAAAGCTCGACCTCGGTGCCGATCCCCCGGTCGCGGGCGCGTGCGACCGCCAGCTGGGCGGCGGCAAGGTCCTCGACGGCGACGCCGAGCGAGCGAAACAGGGTCAGCTCACGGTCGTCCAGACGGCCCGGGCGCAGGCCCGCGAGTAGCTCGCCAAGCTCCGCGCGGACATGCTCCTCGCCCGAGATCGCGCCCTGCCGGCAAGCGAGGATGAACTCGCCGGCCTCGTTGCGCAGCGATTCGCGGCTGTCGCAGAACAGCGCCGCCGCGGCGACGGTCTGCACCTCGATCTCGCGGGCATTGGAGCTGCTGGCGCCGACCGCGTTGACGTGCGCGTCGTCCTTCAGCCAGCCATGCTCGAGCACCGGCTCGGTCGAGCTGGTTGCGGTCACCACCACGTCGGCTCCCTCCACGGCCTCGCGGGCGTTGGGGGCAATGGTCACCGCGGGATCGTCGCGGGTGATCGCGCGGCTGTGGTCGACCGTCGGCGCGAACACACGGAGCTCGCGCCACGGCCGGACATCCCGGAGGGCGCGCAGGTGCGCCCTGCACTGGACGCCGGCACCGAGGATCGCGAGCACCGTCGAGTCCTCCCGAGCGAGCGCCCGCGTGGCAACGGCAGTGGCGGCCGCCGTGCGGATCGCGGTTATCGCCGAGGCGTTGATGACCGCCGTGGGGATTCCCGTGTCATGGTCAAACAGGGCCACGAGCCCCTGATGTGCATCCAGCCCGCGCGCGGGGTTTTCCCGCATCAGGCAGATCGCCTTGAGCGCGAACACCCCCGGCTCCCCGTCGCCTGAGCTGCCGGCGGCATAGGCCGGCATCAACCCCATCAGCCCGGGGGCATCGGGAGCCAGCATGATCGAGCGCAGCGGGAAGTAGGCCTCGCCCCGAGCGTGCGCGGCGAGGACCGCCGCCATCGCCTGCTCGCAGTCCTCGGGCGTGAGGGCCGCGTGCACGTCGGCGTGGTTGAGGATCAGCGCGCTCATGATCCGAAGATAGCCCCCAGCTGATCGCGCTCGGCCAGCGTGACCGGCCGCTCGAATGCCTGGCGCAGAGGCTCGAGCTGCTCGGGGCTGCCTGGTCCTACCACGACCTGGCTGATGCGTTCGTCGGCCAGCAGCCAGGCAAGCGCGACGGCCGCCATCGACATGCCCCGCTCGGCGGCAAACAATTCGAGCGCCTCGAGCCCATCGAAGGTCCGCGTCGTGACCAGGTGCTCGTAGGGGTCGGGGCGCTGGGTCATGCGCGACCCGGCCGGGTATCGCTGGCCGCGGCGGTACTTGCCGGTGAGCCATCCTCCACACAACGGGCTGAAGACCAGGTAGGCGATGCGATGTGATGCGCACAGCGGGAGCAGCTGCGCTTCGTCGGTTCGATCGAGCAGCGAGTAGCCGTTCTGCACCGCGACCGGTGCGCCCACCGCCACCGCTTCGCGCAGCTGCTCGGCGTCGAAGTTGCTGACCCCGTAGGCGGAGATCTTCCTGGAATCCTGGAACCCCTGGAAGGTCTCGAAGGTGGCGCTCAGCGGGACGTCGGGGTCGTACTCGTGGGCCAGGTAGAGCTCGACGTGATCGACGCCGAGGCGTTGCAGGCTCGACTCGAGCTGGCGTTTGATCCGGGCCGGGGCCAGGCCCGAATCTCCTCCCGGGGCCATCGGGTTGAAGGTTTTGGTCGTCAAGGTCGGCCGGATGCCGCGCGACGCGATCCACCGTCCGATGGCCAGCTCGCTGCGGCCGGCCCCGTAGGCATCGGCGGTGTCGAAGTGGGTGATGCCGAGCTCCCAGGCCGCGTCCATCAGCGCCGCCGCCTGATCGTCGGTCAGGCCCTGCCCCACGAGGTCGAGCGCCGAGCCGATCCCGCCGAAGTTCCCGCAGCCGAGAGCCACCCGGGGGATCGAGAGCCCGGCTGTTCCCAGCGGCCGGCTTTCGATCTGCAGCGGCGCGAGCACGAGGTATGAATATTTGATCAACCTGGTCGGATGATGCAAGGGCTGTCCGGGGCCGCCTCAGGCCGCGAAGTCCGGCGCGGCCCCCCGAGCCCCCGCCGCGCGGCCCTTGGGCTCCTCCCAATCCTCCTGACGACCGAGCGCGGTCTCGTCGAGCAGGTAATAGGAGCCCCCGATCGCCTCCAGGCCGCGGGCATATACCGAGTAGGTGTGGTAGACGCGGTCCCCGTCACGCAGGAAGCTGCTGCGTCCCGGAAACTCCCCGGCCAGCTCGAACTCGTGGCCGAGGCGGCGAAACTCCTCCTGCGAGCGGTAGTTGTACTCCGCGGGTGCGACCGTCTCGTCGAGGGTGACGTGGAAGTCGTAGTTGAAGTCGCTGTCGTACGAGGAGTACCAGGGCACCTGCCAGCCCCGGCGCCGCCGGTAGTCCTCGATCTTGGCGAACGGCGCCCGCGAGACGTAAGCAAACGTCGTGTCGCGCTTGTGCAGGTGATCCAGGTGGCCGGGCGATATCTCCTCGGCTCCGGCCGAGCAGCTCGGGCAACCGTCCTCCCACTCGGGATCGAACATGAAATGACCGACGATCAGCTGGCTGCGGCCTTCGAACAGGTCGAGCAGGCGCACGGAGCCGTCGGGGCCTTCGAACCGGTAGTCCTTGTCGATCAGCACCATCGGCAGCCGGCGGCGCTCGGCGCACAGAGCATCGCGGGCACGGGTCAGTTCCTTCTCCTTGGCGAGCAGGTCCCTGCGGGCAGCAAGCCATTGTTCGCGTGAGTCGACCTCGGGCAGGCTCATGCCACTCCTCTCGTTTGGGACCACATACACCCTAGGACCCTGAGGTCGTCCGAAACTGAGCGGCCGGGAGCGTCGCGAGCTTGGGGGGCTCGCGACGCTCGGGCTGCTCCCCCACTATCAGTGCAGCAGCTGCAACGAGTTTGCTGCGGGACCGCTTCCTGAGTCGTTAACGAAATAGATCCCGTGTTGATTCGGCGCAAGGGCAAGACCGAACAGGTCACCGGCGCCGTTCGGGACCACGGTCTTGACGGCAACCTGGTGTCCACTCGGACTCGTCTCGACCAACTTGCCGTTGCCGCCGTTGGCCGTCACCACGTGTCCATTGGGCGCGATCATCAGTCCCAGTGGGTCATTGAGGGCGCCGCCCGCCGAGACCGTCCTGCCGCCGCCGCGCAGGACGGTGGTCCGGGTCATGGCGTTGGGGATCGCCGCAATCCGGTTGGCGGCGGAGTCGGCGACATACAGCTTGTCGTTGGCTCCGAGACCTACCCCGGTCGGACCCACGACCAGCGCGTTGGGGTCAGTGTGCTCGAGGAAGCCAGTGGCGATCACGTTGTTGGAGAGCACCCGCGGCTTGCCGCTGGTGGGCACAGACAGCTTGATCCGCACGACCGTGCCCTTTTTGACGACCTTGCCGTTGGCCGCCACGGTGCCGTTGAGCACGTTGGTGACGAACAGCACCGCGGTGCTGCCGTTGTCAACGGCGGTCATGTCCCACGGCCCGTTGATGTTGGGTCCCTTGATCGTCTCGACGACATCACCGTTTGAGTTCAGGACGGTGAGCGCGCCGGCGCGCGCTTTGCTGGAGTTGCCGCCCGGGGCGGGCAGACTGCCGACGATCACGAACCCACGCTTCAGGTACACCAGTGCCGTGGTGAGCCCGACCGCCGGGGTCGAGGTGGGACGGGGCACGACCGCGAACACGCTCAGCCCGCCGCTGGGCGAGATCTCGACGATGGTCGAGCCAGTGCCCTGCTGGTTCTTGGAGTTGTTGAAGTTGCTGACCAGCACCGATCCACGGGTCAGAGCGCCCATGCTCCTGGATACGACTGCGACCCCGTATGGGTTCACGTCTCCCTTCTCAGGCCCCTTGGTGGGCACTGCCGATGAAACGGTGGTGACCTTGCTCAAGCCGCCGATGAAGGACGCCGCCGCCGGGGTGGCAGGCATTGCCTGAACTGCTGGCGCAGCGGCCAGCGCGGTGGCGCCGACCGATGCGAAGGCCGTGAACGCGACAATCAGCGCCCGCGGGCGCACTGACGCGAAGGTCTGCATGGAGGTCCTCCTTAGGTAGTGGGGCCAGGCTGCCGTGCGCACGGCAGGCCCCAAAAGGGGGTGACGCCGATGAGCGGGAATCCTTCCCGCGACCTTCGGTCTCTTCCCGCCGGCGGCCTCACGTGTCCCCTCGACCGGCCGTTGTACGTCGCGTACATGAAAGCCATCAGGAGGCCAGTAATGTACGATAATCGTCGTACCAAGGGGACGCCTCGTATGACCCCAAGAACCCAAGTACAGACCCGACCCCACCTGCGCGCCACGCTGCTGCTGGCGTGCCTGGCGCAGTTCATGGTGATCCTCGACGTCTCCGTGGTGAACGTCGCCTTGCCCTCGATCCGCAACGGTCTGAGCTTCAGCGAGGTCAACCTGCAGTGGGTCGTCAACGCCTACACGGTTGCGTTTGCGGGCTTTCTGCTGCTCGGCGGGCGCGCCGCTGATCTGCTCGGAAGGCGCAAGGTGTTCGTGGGCGGCCTGGTGTTGTTCGGGCTGGCGTCGCTCGCCGGCGGTCTTGCCGACAGCCAGATCCAGCTGGTCGCGGCACGGGCGGTTCAGGGCCTGGGCGGAGCGGTGATCGCTCCTGCGTCGCTGTCGATCCTGACCACGACATTCAAAGAGGGCCGCGAACGCAACCGCGCGGTGGGGATCTGGGGCGCGATGGGCGGCGCCGGCGGCGCCGCCGGGGTGCTGCTCGGCGGCGTGCTCACTGACCTTCTCGGCTGGCGCTGGATTCTGTTCATCAACGTGCCGATCGCGCTGCTGGCGGCGGTGTTCGCCCAGCGCCTGATCGCCGAGGGGCGCGACCGTACCCGCGCGCGGGAGTTCGATCTGCGCGGAGCGCTGAGCGCGACCGTCGGCCTCTCGCTGCTGGTGCTGGGCATCGTCCGAACCGAGGTGCTCGGCTGGGGCTCGACCCAGGTCCTGGCCCTGATTGGCTCGGGGATCGCGTTGCTGATCGTGTTCCTGGTGATCGAGGGCCGCTTCGCTGCAGCACCGCTGATGCCCCTGCGGATCTACTCGTCGCGCACCCTGAGCGCGGCCAACGTGGTCGTGACGCTGATCGGCGGCTCGACGTTCGGGATGTGGTTCTTCGTCTCGCTCTATCTCCAGCAGGTGCTCGGCTATTCGCCGATCAAGGCCGGGCTGGCATTTCTGCCGATGACGATCATCATCGTCGTGGGATCCGCCGTGGCATCGCGGGCAGTGATCCGGGTGGGCGCCAAGCCCCTGCTGCTCGCCGGCATGACCGCGCTCACCGCCGGTCTGCTCCTGTTCCGCGACATCTCGGCAGATGGCACGTACACGAGCGCGATCCTGGCGCCGTCGGTGCTGGTGGCGATCGGGATCGGGCTGTCGTTCGTTCCGGCGACCCTGCTGGCGGTCGCGGGCGTGGCGCCCGGCGAGGCCGGCCTGGCCTCGGGGCTTGTCAACACCTCCAGGCTCGTGGGCGGGGCACTGGGGCTGGCGATCCTCGCGGCGATCGCGACCGCGAGGACCGACCACGCCCTCCACAGCGGCACGGCGCATAGCCTGCACGCCGCGCTCACCAGTGGGTTCGAGCTCGCGTTCGCCGTCGCCGCGGGGTTCGCGCTCGTGGGGGGCTTGGTGGCCCTGGTCGCGCTGCCGCGGTCGGCGCAGCGTGGCGAGCAGGCCGGGCGGCGGGCCGCGATCGAGACCGTGGGATAGCTCGGGACCGGGGGTTTGGAACCTAAGGACCGGGGGTTTGGAACCTAATACACCCTATGCGTGCATTAGGTTCCAAGACTCGTTGCCAACGAGCCGCCGCAGGCGCAGGTTCCACAAGCGCAACCAACGAGCCGCCACGGGCGCGCACGAGCAGCAACAATGCCCGCCGTATGGCCCGCTGCTTTGTCACCCGCGACCTGCCCGGTCCGGCGCTGGGGCATCTGCGTGCGGCGCACGACGTGACCGTCTGGCACGAGCGCCGCGCGCCCAGCCGCGAGGAGCTGACCTGGCGCGCGTCCGAAGTGGAGGGGCTGCTGTGCATGCTGACCGACACGATCGACGCCGAGTTGCTCGACAACTGTCCCAAGCTCCGGGCGATCGCCAACTATGCGGTCGGTTACGACAACATCGACCTGGCCGCCACCAGGGCGCGCGGCATCCCCGTCGGCAACACCCCCGATGTGCTCACCGACGCGACCGCCGACCTGACCTTCACGCTGCTGCTGGCGGCCGCCCGCGGCCTTCCTCAGGCCATGGCCTCGGTTCTGGCCGGCGAGTGGAGGACCTGGGAACCGGACAAGTACCTCGGCTATGACGTGCACGGCGCCACGCTGGGAATCATCGGTATGGGGCGGATCGGGCGCGCGGTGGCCAAGCGTGCGACGGGCTTTGACATGACGGTGATCCACACCGGACGCGACGGGATCCCGCTGCTGCAGTTGCTGGCGCGCTCGGACTTCGTCTCCGTCCACTGCCCGCTGACGCCCGAGACGCACCACCTGATCGACGCGGCCGCGCTGGAGGAGATGCGCTCGAGCGCGATCCTGATCAACACCGCGCGCGGTCCGATCGTCGACCAGGTTGCGCTACGCGAGGCGCTCGTCAACGGGACGATCGCCGGTGCCGCGCTCGACGTCACCGTGCCCGAGCCCCTCCCGCCCGATGACCCCCTGCTGAGCGCTCCCAATCTGATCGTCGCTCCCCACATCGGCTCGGCGACCCACGCGGCCCGCGAGCGGATGGCGATGCTGGCGGTCGAGAATCTGCTCGCCGCACTGGACGGCAAGCCGATGCCTCACGAGATCCCCTAGCGACGTGCGAACGGCCGTCGTAGATATCGGCTCTAACTCGACCAGGCTGCTGATCGCCGACCTCGAGGATGGGCGCGTGACCGCCGAGCTCGAGCGGCGGACGACGGTGACCAGACTCGGCGCCGGCGTCGACGCCGATGGTCGCCTGCGCGACGACGCGATGCAGCGCGTGTTCTCGGCCCTGGACGATTACAAAACCGAGATGCGCCGGCGCCGCTGTGACAGCGGTCTGGCGGTTCTGACCAGCGCGGTGCGGGATTCCGCCAACGGCGAGGAGTTCGCAGGCCAGGTGCGGGAGCGCTACGGGCTGGAGCCGCACGTCCTGTCCGGAGACGAGGAGGCGCGGCTCACGTTCCTTGGCGCCACCAGCGAGCGCGACCCCTCGGACGTGGCGCCGACGCTGGTGCTGGACATCGGGGGCGGCTCGACGGAGATGGTGATCGGTGCAGGCACCGAGGTTTCGTTTCACGTCTCGACGCAGGCAGGCGTGGTGCGCCAGACCGAGCGCTTCCTGCACAACGATCCGCCCACCGAGTCCGAGCAGCACGCGTTGTCAGCAGACGTTCGCCAGATCCTGACCAGCGCCGTGCCCAGCTCCCAGCGGCGTGCCGTGGAGCGGGGGATCGCCGTGGCGGGCACCGCCACTTCGCTGGCCGCCATCGCCCAGGATCTCGAGCCCTACGATCCAGAGCGCGTCCACGGTTACAAGCTCAGCAGCGGCGAATGTGCACAGATACTCGAGCGTTTGGCGAGCCTGCCCCTACAGCAGCGCCGCCAAGTCGCGGGGCTGCACCCCGACCGCGCTCCGACGATCATCGCCGGGGTGTTGATCTTCAGCGAGGTCCTGGGCCTTTTCGGCCTCGATCAGATCGAAGTGTCCGAGCACGACATCCTCCGCGGCGCCGCCATCGGGCTCGGCGATCGCAGCGGATGATGTCGATCCACGATTGGACAAATGTTTGATTGCTGACTCGATGGTGAGGTATCATCATGTTTGAGGGGTGCGAGACCGCCTCGCGATCCCTCACACCAACATAGGTTCGGGCGAAGCCGCAGACATCGGCGCCTCCCGCCGCCCGGACCACGCAAAATGGCCCTTTTCGGTACGTACCCCTGCCCGTCCCGATAGGGCCAGACCTGGATCGGAAGCCGCCCGCTTCATGCGGGCGGTTTTCGTGTTCCCGATCGCCCGAGCGCAGCGGGACCGCGGGCTGAGCCGGAGCCTCATTCCCGATCGCCCGAGCGCCGCGGGACCGCCGGGCTGAGCCGGAGCCTTATTCCCGATCGCCCAGGTGCAGCGGGACAGCCGCGCTGATCCGGGCATAGGGAACCCCGGCGATGCGGTTGGCGATCTCCGCCGCGCGCACCGACGGCGCCTCGAAGCGGCAGAAGCAGTATTCCTCGTCGGGCAGGAAGGTCGAGTCCAGATAGCGGACCTCGGTGCCGGTCGCGCGCAGTTGCGCGGTCGCCGCCTCGAGCCGTCGGGGAAGCGTACGGATCTCGTCCGGACCGATGTCCGCGAGGTAGCGCTCGACGACATAGACCGCCATCTCGGCGACGGTAGGCCGCCACCCGGAGGCGATCAACCGGTGAATCCCCGGGTTTTGACCTATCTGGGTTCGCCGGCGCCGGCGCCAAGCTCTGCCGCCGCCCCCGACGCGAGCTCGGTCCTGCCCCGAACTCGCAGCTTGCGGTACACCTTCGACAGGTTCCACTCGACGGTGCGCGGACTCAGGTGCAGCGTCTCGGCCACCTCCTGGTTTGTCCGTCCGGCGGCCACGAGCTCGGCGATGCTCGCTTCGGTCGCGGTCAGCCGCCCGTCGGCGCTCGCCGACCGCCCTCCGATCCGCGCCAGCTCGTGCTTGCACGCAAGCGCCCAGAGCTCCGCGCCGATCGCCTGAAAACCTCGCAGGGAGCGCTCGAGCACCTCGCGCGCCGCGCGCTTGTGCCGCCGGCGCCGCAACGTCCGACCCAGCGCCAGCTCGGTGCGGGCCCGCTCGGGCGGCCGGTCCTGACGCACATGCTCATCGAGCGCGCGCTGGAACGACGCGACCGCGCGCTCGTCCTCGCCGCCGGCTTCGGCGACCAGTCCTGCACAGCGGTGGGCCAGCGCGAGTGCCCAGGGCGCGCCGAGCCTGGAGGCACGGCTGTGCAGCTCGGGTGCGAGCGCGGCGGCCCCGTCGGCGTCGCCGGACAGGGCGAGCGCCTCGATCAGGTCGGGCAGCAGCGGCAGCCGTCCGAGCGCCCGTATCCTGCGCTGGTCCGCGAGCCCACAGGCTGTCGTCAGGACCGCGGCCGCGTCGGCCGGACGCTGCAGCGACAGGTCCAGCAGTCCGAGCGCGCCAAGGCAACCGACCTCGTACAGCGCATGCCCACTCTCTCGCGCCAGCGTCAGGCCTTCAGTCGCCGCGGCGCGCGCCCCGGACTCGTCGCCGCTCCACGCCAGTGCGACGGCCAGCGGCCACAGCGAGGCGGCGCGCTGCGGTCCCTGCTCGCTGGCCCGTGCAAGCTCGACATAGCGGCGGGCACGTTCGAGGCCGAGATCGAGCTCGCCGGCGGCGGTCGCAATCGAGCTGAGGTATGCAAGCGCGTGCATCACCAGCCACGGCTCGTCGCGCTCGGTCGCCCGCGCCAGCACGCGCTCGAGCGGCGGCCGCGCCTGCTCGATCTCCCCCGCCCACAGCAGCGTCACCGCGGCGACGATCTCGGGGGCCGTCTCCGGCCACTGGTCCGGTTGCGCGTGCGCGGCGATCGTCGGCGAAGACGCCAGCCCGAGCAAGCCCTCATGCAGCTCGCCTCCCGCGATCACCCCAGCCAGCGCCGCGATCGCGGCCGCGCCCGCCTCCCCAGCAGGGTCGCGGCCACGGGACAGCGCCAGTGCGGCCCGAGCATGCCTGTAGGCCACAGCGGTGTCGCCAGCACCAAGCCGCAGCCAGGCGATCCGGCGGTGCACCTCTCCGCGGGTGACGGGGCTTGTCTGTGGCTCGTGGCGCGCCGTGTGATACAGCGCGAGCGCGGCTCTTACCCCCTCGGTGTCGGCGCGCACGGACCCCAGCAGCGAACTCGCACGCGCGCGAGTGTCCCCACCGGCGCAGGCGGAGCTCAGCAGGTCGCCGGCGATGGCGGCGGCGCGATCGATTTCACCCGCCCGCTGGAGCCATTGCGCCGCGGCCAGCGATCGCTCGGCGCGCTCCTGCGCTCGCTGCGTGGGAGTTAGGCGAGCGGCGAGCGTGCACAGCTCCGCGGCACGCGCCGGAGCGCCGCGCTCGCCCGCCGCCTCGGCGGCGCGATCCAGCTCGCTGGCGACAGCGACGCTCGGCCGGCTTGCCGCGAGCGCCTCGTGCCGGGCGCGCTCCTCGGTGTCGTCGAGCATCCCCGCCAGCCGAGCATGCAGGCGGCGACGCTGGTGAGGGTGCAGCGCCTCGTACGGGACGCGGGCGTACAGCGGGTGCGTGAAGCGGATCTCGCCGCGTTCGAATCCCAGCTCCATAACGCCCGCCTCGATCGCCTCGCGAAGCGTCGCCTCGGCGTCGGGGCGCAGCCGCGCCAGCAGCTCGACCGTCGGCCGAGCAAGCCCGCTTGCCGCCAGCAGCAGCTCCCGGACCTCGGGCGCGAGCGCAGCGAGGCGCGTGGCGACGAGCTCGCGCACGCTGGGTGGGACCGGCGCCACCGCACCGGGCTCGAGCCAGACGCCACGGCGGACCAGTTCGTGGGCCAGCTCCACAGCCATGAACGGGTTGCCCCGGGCGGCGTCGAACAGGGCCAGAAGCGTCCGCCGAGGCGGCTCCACGTGCATGCGCGCGACGATCAGCTCGTGGATCGCGGCCAGCGTCAGCGGCCCGATTTCCAGGCGTGCGGCGCGCTCGGGGCCGAGTGCGGCTGCGAGATCCATCGCCGGGCGGTCTCCATCGCCACCCGTCCGCAGGGTGGCCGCCACGACAACCGGCGGGCCTGCGAGCCGTCGCAGCGCGAAGCCGAGCACTCTGGCGGACGGCTTGTCAACCCACTGCAGGTCGTCGATCCCGATCAGCACGGGCCGCTGCGCAGCCCGCGCACGGAGCATCGACAGCAGCGCCACCCCGACGGCGCGGGCGTCCACCACCGGGCCCTCGGCGCGCAGCAGCGCGACGTCGAGCGCCCGGCGCTGAGGCGTTGCCAGCAGCGCGAGCGCGGACTCCCCAAGTCCGTCGACGAGGTCGCCGAGGGCGGCGAACGTGAGCTGGACCTCGGCACTCGACGGCATCGCGCAGAGCACCTCCCAGCCGCGGCCACGCGCCTGCTCGAGCAGCTCGCGCCAGATCGCGGTCTTGCCGATGCCAGGCTCGCCGGCGAGCGTCAGTGCGGCGGGCCCGGCGCGGTCAAGGAACGTGAAAGCCGTCCGCAGCTCTTGCTCGCGGCCGAACAGGCGCATCCCAGCGTCAGGTTGGACCCGCGGCGCGGCAAGCGTCACAGGGTCCAGAGGTTTTTCTGATGCGCCCACGGGCTTCCATGCGACGGATTCGCCAGCCCCGAATCCGGTTGCTGCGACAAGCCTAGACGATCCCAGCCCGGCGCGGGACAGCAGCCCGCAGGACAAATCCCGGGGTTTCACCGGTTGATCGCGCAGGCCCGCGCGCCTACGGTCCGGCGCGCGGCCGAACCCACTGGGGAAACCAACGAGAGGAGTTTGTCGTGAAGCGATTTGCATCGCTGCTCGCGGTCGCGAGCAGCTTGGCGGGCGTAGCTGCGCTGGCCCTGAGCGGAGGAGCCGCGAGCGCGTCACCCGGCGCGTCGGCAGCCGCAAACCTGCCGACGCTGAACGTGGCGCTCACCGGCAAGACGGGCGTGTCGGTCTCGGGCAGCACCGTATCCGGCGCGGTGAACGTGGTCTCGACGTTCAGCGGCAAGGGTCAGGGTGAGGTCGGCCTGGTCCGCTTGAACCCCGGCGTGTCGCTCCAGCAGGCGGCCGGGGCAGTCCAGGGCCACCACGGCGACATCAACGCGCTGACTCCCTTCGGCAGTCTGTTCGTCGACGCCAGCGCGCCAGGCACCGTCCAGACGACGCTGACGCCCGGGAACTACGTGGCGCTCAACATCACCGGTAATAAGCCCGCGTTTGCTCCGTTCACGGTCACGGCATCCTCGTCTCCGGCCGCGCTGCCGGCGGCGAGCGCGACTCAGACCGCGATCGAGTTCGCCTTCAAGGGCTCGAAGGTGCTCCACAACGGGACGATCGTAAGGGCGCAGAACGGTGGCTGGCTCGTGCACATGATCGACCTGATCGGGGTCCGCAACGCGGCCACGGGACGCAAGGTCATGGCTCTGCTGCTCGCGGGCAAGGACCGTCGGGCGCAGAGGCTCGCGACCCGGAACTTCGTGAACCTGCTCGGCCCGGCGTCGCCGGGAGCGCTCCAGCAGGAGGTCCTGAACACCAAGCCCGGCTTCTACGTCGAGGCCTGCTTCATGAACACCCTGGACGGGCGTGAGCACACCCAGCTGGGGATGGAGCGCCTGGTGCGCGTCGTCAAATGAAACGGGGCGCGGAGGCCGCGCGACTTCGGTCGCGCGGCCTGGGGCCGGGCCTGCTGGCGCTGGCGGTGATGTTCAGCGCCGGGATGCACGCGGCGCTGGTGCCCGAGCATCTGCAGGAGATGCCGCCGCTCGGATGGTCGTTCATCGGCGCGGCCGTCGTCGGCGCGGCGCTCGCCGGCCTCCTGATCGTGAGGGCCGCCGACCGGCGGGCGGTCACGCTGGCGGCGGTGTTCCTCGCCGCCGAGGTGCTGGCCTGGGTGCTGTTCGTCACGGTCCGGGTGCCGGGGTTCGCCGGGACGCCAGAGCCCGTGGAGACGATTGCGCTCGTATGCAAGGCGGCCGAACTGGTCGGGCTGGGACTGGCGCTCGGGCTGCTGGTGCCCGAGCGCGAGGCTGAAGCTCGCGTCTCGACGCGCCGGCGCCGGGGTGCGATCAGGCCAGGTTCGCCCGCCTGGGGTACGCCACGCTCGGATCCGTCAGCACGTTAACCAGGGCCGGGCCTCCTGCGGCGAACGCGCGCTCAAGCGCGGGCCGCAGCTCGGCCGGCTCGCGGACCAGCTCGCCGTGGCACCCGAGGGCCTCGGCGAGCTTGTCGTAGCGGGTCCCGGGCCGCAGCTCGGCCGCGACCGAGTAGCCGTACAGGAACTCCATCGGGTGCTTCTCGAGCGCCCAGATGCCGTTGTTGCCGACCACGGCGACCACGGCGACGCCGTGGCGAGCGAGCGTGTCGAACTCCATCGCCGAGAAGCCGAGCGCGCCGTCGCCCAGCAGCAACAGGACCTGGCGGTCGGGATGGGCCAGCTTCGCCGCCAGCGCGTGGCCCGGCCCCGACCCCAGGCAGCCGAACGGGCCCGGGTCAAGCCAGCAGCCCGGCCGGTAGGAGTCGACCACGCGGCCCGCGAACGAGACGAAGTCGCCGCCGTCGCCGACCACGATCGCGTCGCGGTCAAGCATCGTGGCAAGCTCGCCATAAATCCGCATCGGGTGAAGCGGGGCTCGGGCGTCGGCGAAGTCGCCCGCCTCCTGGGCGCGCTTCTCGTCCTCGATTGCGCGCAGCGTCCGCACCCACTCCTCGCGTGCGGACCTCCCCGCGCCGGCGGTGGCTTGGCGCAGCGAGTCGAGCGTCGCGGGCAGCGCGCCGTACAGCCCGGCGCTGACGGGGCGCGGGTGCTCGCGCTCGGGCTCGGCGACATCGATCGCGATCACCTCGCATTCGGGGGCGAAGGCGGCGCCGAAGCCGAGCCGGAAATCGAGCGGCACCCCGATCACCAAGGCGACGTCCGCCTGCCCAAGACCGGCGCTGCGCGCCCGCGAGAAGAACAGCTCGTGGTCGGCCGCCAGGCAGCCGCGGCCGAGGCCGTTGAGGAACACCGGGATGCGCTGGTCCTCGGCCAGCGCTTGCAGCTGCTCCTCGCCGCGGCCCCAGTAAAGGCCGCTGCCGGCCATCACCACCGGGCGCGCGGCCTCGCGCAGCAGCGCGGCGGCGCGGTCAAGCTCGGCGGCGCACCGGGATCGGGCCGCGCTCCGGAGGCGGCACGAGAGGCTCGGCGATCGCCGGGGGTTCGGCCTCAGAGAACACATAGTCGAGCGGGAAGTCGACGAACGCCGGACCCATACGGGGCGCGAGCGCGGAGCCGATCGCACGGCGCAAAAGCTCCGGGATCTCGGCCGTGTCCTCCGGGGTGGCGGCGAATTTGACGAGCGGGGCGACGAACGGAACATGATCGATCTCCTGCAGCGAGCCCTGACCCCAGCGGAACGCTGGTGCGCGTCCGCCGAGGATCAGCACCGGCGAGTGGTGCTCGTGCGCCGAGGCGATCGCGCTGATCCCGTTGGTCACGCCGGGGCCTGCGGTGAGCGCGCACACTCCGAGCGTACGGGTGACCTTGGCCCAGCCCTCGGCGGCGAACGCCGCCGACTGCTCGTGGCGGACGTCGATGATCTCGATGCCCTCGGCCCGACAGCCGTCATAGATCGAGAACAGGTGCCCGCCCGACAGCGTGAACAGCTTGCTGACGCCTTGCGCGCGCAAGGCGCGGGCGATCAGGCGTCCGCCATGCAGCTTGGTCTCGGTCTCAGTGGCCACGCAGGGCACGCTAACACCGACCGTCGGGTAGGGCAGCTATTGCAAGCGGATCGCGTTGACCACCGCTCCGCTGAGGATGATCAGCGCCAGCACGTAGAACCACCCGAGCACGATCAGGATGAACACCAGCGTGGTCCCGAATCGCGCGATCGTGGAGATGTTCGTCAGATACAGCGGGAACGCATAGTCGACAACCGCGATCGCCAGCGTCGCTCCGAGCGCCCCCGGCCACACCGCGCGCCATGGCACGCGACGGTTGGGCACTCGGGAGTAGATCACCGCCAGGCACCCGAACACGAGCACGATTCCGATCACCAGTGAGCCGCCATAGACAAACACGGCCACGTGCGCGAGGTCGAACGGAAGCGCGTTGACCCCCGCCCGAAGGATGCTCTGGGCCGCGGGGACCGCCACCGTGGCGATCATGAACACGAGCACCACGCCGAGCATCGCCAGCGCAAAGCGCTTCTGGTCAAGCCAGCGGCGCGACGGACACCCGTAGATGCGGCCGAACGCCGTGTCGAGCGCGCCCCAGAAGGAAGATCCCAGCCACAGGCTCGCGATCAGCGCCAGCACGCCGGTGCTGGTGGTCGAGTTGGTGATCTCGTCGAGCAGCGAGTCGAGCGTGTGCTCAGCGGTCCCCGGGAACACCTCGCGCAGATCTCCCAGCACGCTGTGCTGCACCGCTGAGCTCGAGAGGATCTGACCGGCGATGAACAGCCCGAGCAGCGCGACCGGGATGATTCCCAGCAACATGCTGTAGGCCACCATCGCCGACTGTCCCGTGAGGTTGCTGTCCCAGGCGATGCGCCAGAAGTGGCGCACCGCGAGCGCGAAACGCCGCCGCTGCCTGGCTCCGGCCTCGAGGGGGCGCATCCGGACACGGGCGGCCTGTCCTGAGCGTCCGACCCGGTCGTCAGGACCGAACATCGGCACAGTCTGTCAGCGCACCCTGTCAAGTCGACGGCGAGGGCGCAGAAACGGCTGAAAAGCCTGGCGAGCGCAGTATTCATCCGTTATGCTGAAACTCGGTAGGAGGGCGCCACCAAGAACCAAGGGGGACCCACAGATTCCGCACGTACCGCCACCAAAGCGTCACCCCTACGACCAATGGTCACCAGACGCTCGGGCGCTGGATCTTGTGGGTGACAAGTGGACGCTGCTGATTGTTCGCGACCTGGTCTCAGGCCCGCGGAGGTTCGTCGAGTTGCAGCGGGTGCTCCCGGGGATCTCGACCGAGCAGCTGCGCTCGCGCCTGAACCGGATGGTCGCCGACGGCATGCTCACCCGTCAGCGTTTTCGAGAGGTGCCGCCGCGAGTGGACTACGAGCTGACCGAGCGGTCCCGGGAGCTTGCGCCGGTGCTGGGGGCGCTCGCCCGCTGGGGGTACCAGTGGGCGTGGAGCCCGCCGCGCCCTTCCGAGCGGGTGGATCTGGGCGCGATCTTCAGATTGATCCCGGGGCTGGTCGGGCCCGACAGCACCGCGAGCGGAAAGATTGAGCTGACGGTCTCAGACGGAAACGGCGGCGAGCCGGTGTCCTACATGGTCACCTTCGCTCCGGGGTCGGCGAAGATCTCCGAGCGCGAACGGGGCAAGGCAAACGCGCACATCCGTGGCCCCGCGGAGGCCTGGGTCCGGGCGCTCTCGCCCCAGGGCACCCGCAACGGGCTGCGCAGCAGCGGCGATCGCGCGCTGGCCGATGCGCTGTTCGCGATTCTCGCCCTCAGCGAGGGTCGCGGGCCCGCGGTGCAACCGGACTCGGTCCCGGCGCCGGTATAGCCGTCCGCCCTACCTGCTCGAGTACCTCGCCGCGAGGATGCGCGGGAACCTGCCCCGCTGACCCACCAGCGGCCCCAGGGGCGGCGCCACCCAGCAGGCCTGCGAGCCCTGCGTGAACATCGATGGGATCCCGCTCGCGCCCTTCTCCCCGTTGCCCGGAGCGCCGGTGTTGTTGCAGTCCCAGCCCGGCAGCGCGAAGCTCCCCGGGAACCTTCCCCCGGCGTTGAACGACTGCGGCTCGGCGAGCCACAGCGGCGGCGGATAGGTGTTGCCCCGGTTGTCGCTGTCTCGATTGGTCGAGAACGACAGCGTCTCGGCACCCACCGGTGCAAACTGGCGCAGGTAGTGGCCGGTGCCGTTGCCGCCGAACATGTGCGTCTTGGCCGCCAGTCCGGTGGCGCCGTTGGAGATGAAGTCGGAGGTCAGCTGCTGGTGCAGGGAGAGCCAGTTCAGCACCGGGTTGAGCTGCTCGAGGAACGGTCCCACCGAACCGAGCAGGGGGATGGCTCCGTGCAGGACGTCGCTGATCGCGGGCAGACCGGTCTTGGAGGCGTCGATCAGCGGGCCGAGGTTGGTGAACAGCGACTCGAGGTGGGGAGACAGGATCCGCACCGACCTGAGCGTCGGGCCCAGGTTCTGCGCCACCGGCTGGAGCTGCGTGACGAGCGGGTCGGTGTTCTGAGCAAACCTCTGCAGCCGCGCCATGGTCAGCTTGGTCTCGTCCAGGAAGGCCGGGAAGACGTGGAATGTCTGGATGATCGAGTTGTCGTTGGCCGCGGTGGTGGCGAAGGTCTGCTCGCCGGTGGTGATCAGGTTGCGCAACGCCGATTGGTCGTGATTGAGCGCCGCAAACACGGTGCCGCCGTGGCGAATCAGGTTCACGACCGCGGTGTGCTGGACGTCGAGAACCTGCAGGAGGTCGGTGGAGTCGGCCGCGAACGCGGGCAGGTTGCCGAGCACGTTGTTGAGGTTCTGGCCGTTGCCGCGGACGGCGACCGCCAGTTGCTGCTGCCATATGCGGAAGGCTCTTCGGGTCTGCGGGTCAAGCGCGTTGAAGATCTGGTCGAGCTGCACCGCGGGCTTGACGTTGCTGCGAGCCAGCAGCCCACCGTCGGGAAGCGTGGGGCTGTTCGGCGTCCCCGGCGTCAGCTCCACATAGGTCTCGCCAAGAATCGTCTTCTGGCGCAGGATCGCGCGCGCGTCCCTGCGGATCGGAGCAAACGCTTTCTGCATCTGGATCGTGGCGATCGTCCGGTTGCCCTGCGGGTCCAGCGACTTGCCGATCACCTTGCCGACTGACACCCCGGCGATCCGGACGTCGGCCTGGTCGGCGAGTTGCGCGGCGTTGGGGAACGCCACCCGGAAGCGGTAGCCCTGCGGGTTGAACGGGATCGTGCCGCCAAACGAGAGCCACAGGAACAGCAACAGCCCCACACAGGAGAGCGTGAACAGGACCATCGAGACGATCTTGGTGACTGAGGGGCTTCCGGTCTGCATCAGGATGGGCAGAGGTCGTCGAGGATCGGGGTCAGGTTCAGCAGCTCCGCCGAACCGGCGATGGCGTTGGCGATCTGGCTCAGCGACGAGCAGCTGGCCTGCAAGAACAGCGGGCGCAGGACACCGTTTGCGTCCTGGATCGAGAACAGGGTCCGGGTGTTGTGATCCAGCCACGCCAGCCACCAGAGGTAGCCGTGCCGGCCGCCGCCGGGGTGATAGCCGAGCATGTTGGCGAGGTGGTTGACGACGACGAACGTCTTGCTCAGGTTCGGGGTCGCGGCGGACAGGTTGATCGCCGCCGGCTGGAGCTGGCGAACCAGGGGCCGGGCGGCGACCACGAACGGCCGGATCTGGTTTTCGACGATCGGTGTGCTGGGCCTGGAGAGCGCCGCCAAGGCCGCGTTGGCCGAGGGGAGGGCCCGGGCCGCGGGCAGCAGGTTGGTCGCCGTAGGTCCCAGCAGGTTGGCGAACGCCTGGACCTTGTGCAGCGTCGCGGTCGTCTGGCTCAGCGTGCCCGGGAGGTCGACGAGCGCCCGCGAGATGTTGCCCTCCTGGGAGGCGAGCGCCCCGAACACTCTCGAGCTCGAAGCCACCAGCTGCTCGATCTGCGCCTGGTTGGTGGCCAGGGCGGTGTTCAGGCGCTGTAGCGAGTTGACAAGCTGTCGAAGGTCGGAGCCCCGGGCCCCGATCGCCTTGTTCACCCGCGCCAGATCGCGGTGCGTGGGCTCGAAGCGCTCCAGCACCTGGGCGAGCTCGGTGCCCCCGGGGTGCTTGAGCCCCAGACCGGCGCCGTTGACCAGCAGCTGAAGGTAGCTGCGGGTATCGGCATCGAGCGAGGAGAGGATCTCGTCGAGGTTGATGTCGGGATTGGTCTGGGCAACCGGGATCGTGAAGCCGGGTTTGGCGACCGGCGCCTTCCCTGGCCCTGGCGCGAGCTCGATGAACATGTCCTTGAGCCCGGTCTTGGGCCGCAGCAGCGCGGTCCAGTTGGTGTGGATCAGGCCCTTGTATTTCGGGTCGATCTGCAGCTGCACGGTGGCGATCCCGTCGTTGAGCGTCACGCCGCCGATCTCGCCGATCTGGACGCCCGAGACTCGGACCGCCTGCCCCTGTCCCGGGGTCACCGCCTGCGCGGTCTGAAACTGCGCGTCGATCGTGAACGGGGTCCCCTGGATGAACGGGAAGCGGAAGCGCTCGTGGTGCAGGATGTAGCCGGCGACGGCGATCGAGAGGACCAGCAGCGCGACCACCGCCGCGAAGTCGACCATGTGGGTCTTGATCGCGCGCTTCATCGCTGGGACAGTCCCTGCGGAAGGTTGACCTTGAGACCGGCCGCCCTGGCCGCGCGATCCACCACCGTCAGCGCCTGGCGAACCTGGTGGCTGCGAGCGCTCGAGGCCACTGCCGGCGTGGCCGTGCTGATCTGGTGCAGCGGGCCGCTGGTCGGCGCAAACAGGCTGGTGATCGGCGCCTGCGTCTCACAGGGGACGGTCGGTTCATATGGTGGGCGCCTGCCGCCCCGGGGCAGTTGCGGCTGGACTGCGTCAAGCGGTGCCAGGGACTGGCCGAACAGGCCCGGTTGCAGCGAGTAGGTCAGGTCGCCCCCCGGGCCCAGGATGCGGATGAAGGGCCCGTTGGCGTCGAAGTTGCGTGACTCTCCGGCCAGGCCGGGCAGGTAGTCGACCGCTTCGACGTACACCTTGCGCGGCGGGAAGCCGTTGGAAGCGTTGAAGTGCGGATCCGGAATCGTCAGCTGCGACCACGGGAAGATGACGTTCGCGACGCAGCTCGACGCCGGGCGGACCCCGTTCTTCATCAGCGGGATCGTCTCGTTGGCCAGCTTGGCCAGCGCGGGGACCGTCGGGCTCAGGTCCCTGGCCAGCCCCTGGAGTTCCGATGGCGCGACCAGCAGCCGCAGCTGGGTGATGAACGGGAGGCTCGCGTCGATCGCGGGCCCCGCGGACCGGACGCCTGGGAGCAGCGTCACCGCCAGTTGGCGCAGCGGCGGGAACGCCGCGTTGAGCGCGTTGAAGGCGGGGATCGCTGCCGACAGCGTCCGGGGCAGCTCGATGATCGTGTTTCGCAGCGCGGCGCTCTCGCGCGCGAACGCGTTGGCGGTCGTGTTGAGATCCGTGATCAGGTTCCCCAGGTCCGCGGGATTCGCGTTGAGCGCGCCGGCGACGGTGCCCTGCGCGGCGATGTAGTTCGACAGGTCGTTGGGCCGGATGCCGAGCGCGTCGTGGGCGACCAGCGCCGTGTACTGGTACGCCGGCAGCCAGTACCGAATCGAGCGGTTGTACGAGGGGCCGGCCGTGACGACCGCCTTGCCGTACTGCTGCAAGTAGGGTCTGGAGGTTCTGACGCGTGTTGCTCTGCAGGCTGGTCAGAACCTGGTCGAGCTGGACCGGCTCGACGCCCTGCTGAATCGGGAACGTGTGGCCATCGGGAGCGACCGGCGCCCACGGACTGCCCGGACTGAGGTCGACGAAGAAGTTGCCCTCGAGGAAGATCCGCGGCCGGATCGCGAACCTGGCGTCCTCGTGGATCGGCAGGCCCGTCGAGTCGATCTGCATGGTCACGTCGGCGGCGCGGCAGGCGCTTGGGGTCCTGTCGGCGGATTGGCACCCGGGCTCGATCGACACGTCCGTCACCTTGCCGACGTCGACCCCGGCGATCCGCACCAGCGAGCCGGACTGCAGACCGTTGGCGCTGGAGAAGACCGCGTGGATCGTGAACGGACGCGCGAACGGGTTGGCGAACTTGGTGTACGCGGCGTAGGAGAAGGCGATCAGCACCACGATTCCGATCGCCCCGGCAGCGAGCGTGCTCAGCCCTCTTCTGTGGCGGCCGTGGTGTTTCATGGGAGCTTGGGGAGCTGCGGGCCGGTCAGCGGGTTGCGGCTGAACGTCTCGCCTTTGGGGACGTGGGCGCGACCGGTGAACGTGGGACCCTGGTTGCCGGGCGTATGCGCGTCGACCGCCAGGCTGCGACCCTGCGGGTCAAAGGCGTTGAGCTTGTGGACGTAGCCGCGCTGGCCGGTCTCGCAGTCGGCGTTGCCGGCGCTGTCAATTGCCGCCCCGTAGGGCTGTGAGTGCAGGAACGCGTTGCCGCCGGTCAGCAGCGAGTCGGTTCCGCCGCCGTTCACGGGGGCCGTCGCCCCCTGCTGGCCGACATTGTTGGGTTGCGCGGGGTTTGCGAGGTTGATCAGGGCCCGCTGGGCAAAGCCGAAACTGGTCTGCTGGGAGAGGTGCTCTGACAGGTAGGTCCAGAAGTAGTTCCAGTCGTTGCACACGGTCTGGAACGGGCCTAGGTACCTGACCATCGGGTTGAGCGTCGAGACGGTGCCGGTCAGCGCATTGACGCCCACGTTGGTGCCGGGGGCGAGCGCCAGGTTCTCGAGCGCCTCCAGCACCTGCTGCAGGTTGGCGTTGAGCGTCGGGGTGCGAGCCAGCGTCCTGGTGCCGATCTCGATCGCCGGATTTATGACCGGCAGAGCGGCCTTGAGCTCCGCGGTCGCTGGGGTCAGCTCTCGTCCCAGCGTGGTCAGGTTGACCAGGAACGGCTGCTGGACCTTGAGCGAGCGGGTGGTCACAGCGAGCGTCGGCGGCGACTTTTGAATCGTCGCCTGGAGCGCGTTGGGGTCAAAGGAGATCGCGGCGAAGGTAGTGGCCATCTCCGTGAACAGCCGCGCGGCTGTGGGTGCTACGGGCGCGACCGTCCCCATGAAGCCCGCGAGCGACCGCAACAGCGGCGTCAGCCCGGTTGACGGCGCCGACAGGGATCTGGCCACCGGACGGAGGTGCGTAAACAGCCGCGGCAGGGTGGCGATCGTGTCGTTGAGCGCCGAGCCGCGGCCGGCGAGGGCGTTGCCGAAGCCGACCAGGTTGCCCTGGAGCGCGCGTCGGGTCCTGGCGTCGAACATCTGGAAGATGTCCTCGAACTGCACCGGCACGTGCGTCTGGGCGATGGGCATCGTGCCGCCGTCGGCGAACACCTGCTTGGCGGTGCCGCGGTGTAGATCGACGTACTTCAGCCCCAGTGCCGAGCGGGTGCGGATCGTCGCGGTCGAGTTGACCGGCACCCGGCCGTGGCTCTCCTGCAGCGCGAGCGTCAACTGCGCCGCCACCTGGCCGGTGGACAGCACCACCGGCTTCATCGCGGACACCACCCCGATCCGGAACCCGCCCTCGCGCACCTCGTTGCCGGGGACGAGGTCAGAGCCGCTGGCGATGTCCACCTTCAGCTCCCGGGTGGGCACGAACGGAAGCCCGTTGTTCGCGTTGTAGGCCAGGAATACGGCCAGCAGGATCGCGAGCACGGTGACCGCGCCGATCAGGACCGGATTGGCAAACGCCGATTGACGCCTGCCCGGCCCCGATGGGGGCGGAGAAGCGGGGGGTGTCTCGCTGGTCGCGGTCACGGGGCGAGCAGGTAGTTGAGGAGCCGTTGCGCCTGGCCGGCCGAGGCTGGCGGGCGCAAGGCGGCGACGTGGCTGGTCGTCGCGGCCGGCGCCGGGGTGGCTGGCGCCTGCGCGGCTGGCGCCCGGGCGGCCTGCGCCACGGCGCGGGTCGCCGGTCCCTTCTGCCCGGGCGGCGCGCCCCCGGGGTCCGGTATGGGCGCCTTCGGGTCCGTCGGATCGGTCTCGTTGACGCCCGGCTGATTGGGACCCAGCCACGAATAGCACTGGCGATACCGGGGGCCATAGGCCTTCAGCGCCAGGGCGATCGTCGCCGGCGTCGCGTACGGCGAGCACATCTTGGAAAAGAAGGCGTCGACCGTGAGCACGTGGCCGAATGGCCCGAACGTGTTGATCGCCAGCGACTGGTTGAAGGCGTAGCCCAGCAGCGCCTGCAGCCCGCTGAACCCCTTGCCACCGGGACTGCGCGGATCGCGCTCCACGGCCCGCTTCTGGGTGTCGAGGTCGGCGAGCACGATCGCCAGGTTCTGCGCGAGCTCGGGCGTGGGCTTGGCGAAGCGCTTCAGCGCCGCGACGGTCGGCGTGGCCGCCTGGACCGCGGTCCTGCCGGTGACCGCCGCCTGTCCGAGCGACCTGATCGCGGGCACCGCAGCACGCGAGAACGGCGGCAGATTGGTCAACAGGCGATTGATCTCCCCCGAGGCCGAGTTCAGATTGGCGAGCACCGGCTCGTTGGCGGTCACGGTCGTCGCGAGCTTGGCCATCGTCGGGCGCAGCTGCTCGAGCAGGCCGGGGAGCTTGTGGAAGGTGAGCCGCAGGTTGACGTCCTGGTTGGCGGTGGCGGTCGCGGTCCTGTTGGCCTCGACGATGAACCGCTGCACCTGTCTGCGGTTGTCGGCCAGGGCGGTGATGACCGAGTTTGAGTCGGTGATCAGGCTCTGCAGGGTCTTCGAGTCGCGGGCCAGCAGGCTGAGCAGGTTGTCTGTCTCATACAGCGCCGGAACGGCACGATGCAGCGCCGCCTGCAGGTCGTCCGAACGGGCAGCGGCCGCTGCTCCGAGCTCGTTGATGATCACCCTCAGGCGCTCGCGATACGGAAGCCGCATCACGTTCAGCAACAGATCGGCGGGGATCGTCGAGAGCGTGTGCGAGACCGCAATCGTGCTGCCGGGTTTGAGCACCGGTCCCGAGCTGCCTGGATTGCAGTCGATGAAGTACTCGCCGATCAGCGACTGGGGCCGGGTCTGGCAGAACGTGTCTTGGTGAAACTGGCCAAAGCCGCCCCGGGTCACCTGGACGGTGACCACCGCGTGCAGCGTCTTGCGGTCGAGGTTGATCGCGCTGATCGTCCCGGCGGGAACCCCGGCGACCTTGAAGTCGGCCCCGGTCACCAGCCCGAACGCGTTGTCGAGCTCGATCTTGTAGCTGCCCTGCGCCGTGCCGCTGGAGGCGCCTGCGGCGATGACCACGAAGGCGCCGGCGGCCAGCAGGATCGCGACGCTGAGAAGGAGCCGCCTCATCGGCCGGTCGGCACCTGGTTGGGATTGCAGGGGAAGCCGCTCTCGGGGAAGAAGATCGCTCCGCGCTCCATCGAGCCGGGGCAACGATCACCCTGGCCGGTGGTCAGCAGTCCCGGCTGGCCGGGGCCGCCAAACGCAAACGCCTCCCGCAGATCGGGCTCGGCGAACTCCGGGAGGATGGTGAGCGCTCCGTTCTGGATCGATCCCACCCCGACCACCGGGGCGATCCGGCTCGAGCCCCCGTTGGCGTCCTCGGTGCCCGGATGGGTGTAGCCCTCAAACCAGCCGGTGAGGTCGACCGCGTACGGCCGGGCGACCGCGAGCTCGGGGGTCGAGTCGTTGAGCGCGGTGACCGTCTGTGGAAATGCGCCCGGTCGCAGCTTGCCGTTGGCCCTGACGTCACGCACCGTGGCGGCCGCCAGGGGAACGCCCAGGCGCGTGAGGTCGGTGAGGTCGTTGTTATCCCCCGGGCGGCTGACGATCCGGGCGAGGTCGCGAACGGTCGGAACCGACTCCTGCGCGAGCGGGCGCAGCTGGAGCAGCAGCTTCTCGAGCTTGGGCGCGACCGGCTTGGTCGCGTCGACGAGCGGCGTGAGGTCGTCAAGCGCGCTGCGGAGGTTGACGAACGTGGTGTTCGCGAGGCGCATGAAGCCCGGCAGCGCTCGCAGCGACTCGCCCAGCGGCACGCGCTCGGCCGCGAGTACCCCGGTTGTGGTCGAGAGGTGCTGGACGAGGCCGGTGAGGTCGGTGCTGCGCCGGGCCAGCGTGGTCACCAGCCTGCTGGTCTTGACGAGGTAGTTGGTGAACTGGCCCGTGTTGCGGTTGATCTGCGCAAACAGCGTGCTGCTGGCGGCCACCGCGGGATTCAGATATGCCCAGGCCGCCTGGGCAAGCTTGCCCGCGCCCTGGTACTGCGACGCCGAGCCGAGGAACACGTTCTGCAATCCCCGGCGGGTGGGGCCGTTGAGCGTGTTGAACAGCTGGTCGAGGTCGACGGCGCTGGTGGTCTCGGTCGCGGGGATGACGCCGTTGTCGGCGATCGCCGGTCTGTTCGGCGGCCCCAGTCGCAGATCGACGTAGCGGTTGGCGATGCCCGACAGCGAGACCGCGCGAACCGTGGCGGTGGTCCCTTCGCGCAGCGGCTCGAAGGCGCCGTTGTTGATCTGCAGCGTCAGCTGCGCCTGACCGTTTGGCGTCAGAGCGATGTTCGACACGGTCCCGACCTGGTTGCCGGCCACCTCGACCAGGTCGCCGGTGACGATCTGGCTCGCGTTCTGGAAGATCGCCCGAACCTGGTAGGTGGTCCCGTTCGACAGCACGATCACGGTGACCGCGACCAGGGCCACCACGAGCGCCGCCACCGCGGCCACCCGGCCGATCACGCTTGAATTACGCACCGCCCCGTGGGTTCAAGTGGCGCTCCTCCGCGAACGCTAGGCGGACGCCCCGCCGGGCTGCAATCCAGTTTCGACGCTACCAAGGCGCTCATTGCACTGTCAATTTGCGCCTCGTGACTGGGACGGGCGCTCGAGTCAGGGCCGGCGGCGTTGCGGGCGCTCGTCGTGCTTGGCGTCCGGCGCCGAACTCGCTAGCGTCTTCAGGGCTTCGCCCGGGTGGTGGAATCAGGTCAGACACGGTCGCCTTAAGAGCGACTGCCCTTTGTGGCATGAGGGTTCGAATCCCTCCCCGGGTACTGGCCAGCGCAACTTTTGCGCTGCTACGGTGTCCACAGCGAACGACAGGGAGTCTTCGCGCTGCGCCCTGGATGGAAGTCTCTGCACTGAAATATTCCGGGGGGATCAGCCTGCATGGGCGTTCCCCGCTGCTGCGGCTCCAATCTGATGAGCGGCTGATCGCTTATCTGCGCAAGGGCAACATGGCCGCGTTCGAGGTGCTGCTGTCGCGCTACGAGGTGCGGTTGCTCGCCTTCTGCCGGCATCTGCTCGGATGCCGCGAGGACGCAGAGGACGTGATGCAGGAGGTGATGACCGCCGCCTTCAACGCGATCCTGGCCGACGATCGCCCGATCAACGTCAGACCGTGGCTGTACCGGATCGCCCGCAACCGCAGCCTCAACCACCTGCGCCGGATCCAGGCGATCGGCGTCGACTCGATGGACCTGCACTACTCCGACAACGGCGCCAGCACCGCCGACAAGGTCCACGAGCGCGAGGAGTTCCGGCTGCTGGTCGGGGATATCCACGAGCTGCCCGAGACGCAGAAAACGGCGCTCGTGCTGCGCGAGATGGACGCGCTCTCCTATGAGCAGATCGCCGAGGCGATGGAGACGACCGTGCCCAGCGTGAAGTCGCTGCTCGTTCGCGCACGGGTGTCGCTGGCCGAGGCATCCGAGGCCCGCCTGCTGTCCTGTGACGAGGTCCGCATCGAACTGGGCGAAGTGGCCGAAGGGCTCCGCCGCCGTCCGAGCCCGCTGGTCCGCCGCCACCTGCGCGCATGCGAGCGCTGCACGGTGTTCCGCGGGCAGCTCAAGGAGACCAACAAGGCGCTCGCGGCGCTGATGCCGATCGGGCCGCTGGTGATCCTCAAGAAGCTGGCCCTCGCCCACCTCGGGCACTCGGCCGGCGCGGGCTCGGGCGCGACGGCAGTCGCCTCGGGCTCGGGCGCCGCCGCCGCTGGATCGGCCGGCGCGAGCGCAGCCGGCGCCGGCGTCGCGGGAGCGGGAGCCGGAGGGGCAGCGCTCGCCGGGTCCGGCGTGGCGGCGGGGTCGGGCGGCTTCATCTCGGCCGGCCTGGGCGCGATCGCCAGCAAGGCCGCGGCAGGGCTGGCGGCAGCGGCACTGGTCACCGCAGGCGCTGTCGAGGCTGACCACAGCGCGACCCGGGCTCGTCACCATCATCGAACAACGGTCGCTTCCGTAGCGCATGTCAACCCGCCGGCTCAGCAGGCGCTGGTAACGCCGCTGAACTCCCAGCCAGAGCCCCGCTCGAGTCAGCAGCCCAAGCACGCCGCACCGGCCCCCGCCCCCAAGACCGCGGCCTCCAAGACTCAGCCCAGCGCGAACCAGACCAAGACCAAGCCGCAAGACGCGACCAAGGCTTCGGCGACGACCTCCACTGCCAAGACGCCCGCGCCGGCCACGACCAACCCAACCGACCCGGCCAGCGCCGTGCCGGTCAATACGAAAGCCAGCTTGACCGGCCGCACCCAGACCCAGCAGGATCCGACGGTGATGGCGCCTACGAGCACGATTCCGGCAAGCTCGCCCCCGGCCGGCACTGACCCGAGCACCGGGCAGCCCATCGTCGCGCAGGTGCCGAGCTCTCAGCCGACGACCGGAACTGACTCGGCGACCTCGGCATCGAGTACGCAGCCCGACACCCAACCCACGGCGCCGGTGACGCAGCCGAGCCCCGCTCCTCCGGAGACGACCCCGCCGCCGACGTCAACTCCGCCCCCACCGACGTCAACTTCGCCGACGCCGCCCCCGCCGACGTCAACTCTGCCGCCGACGTCGCCCCCATCGCCACCGACCACCCCGCCGCCCCCGACAACCACCCCTTCTCCGCCGACAAACCCGCTGCCGACCGACCCGCTGCCGTCGACGACCACGCCGTCGACGCCGAAGGCTGGCAGCGCCCACTCGACTTGATCGAGTTCGAGCAGTTCCGAGCGGTCGACATGCGCGTCGGCCGCGTGATCGCGGTGGACGACTTCCCCGAGGCCCGCAAGCCGGCGTGGAAGCTGACGATCGACTTCGGGCCGGAGCTCGGGGTCAAGCGCTCGTCGGCTCAGATCACTCATTACGCCCGCGAAGAGCTGCACGACACGCTCGTCGTCGCGGTGGTCAATTTCCCGCCGCGCCAGATCGGTCCGGTCGCTTCCGAGGTGCTGGTGCTGGGCGCGCTCGACGAGCACAAGGGAGTGGTGCTGCTGCGCCCGGATCGCGGCGCCGAGCCGGGCGCGCCGATCGGCTGAGCCTCCCCGGGGGGCGGTTCAGGGGCCGGGGGCGACGCCGACGATCAGGGTGCCCCGCTTGACGTGGTCTACCTCGATCGAGTAGGTGCCCTTGGGAATCCCGCTCAGCAGGCGCATGGTGGGTGCGCCGGGGTGGACCGTCGCGCGGTAGGGGTGGGGGACGTCGAGCACGAACAGGTGCGTTCTCCCGTCCCGCGCCCTGATCGTCAGCTCGATGTCAGTGCGCTTGGGCGCCGCGATCTGGGGCGGATCGAGGACGCCGCCGGCCTTGATGGCAAAGATCGCCGGCAGGTGCACGTTTGTGTCGGCTTGCCTATGGGTCGCGGAGGTGGAGGTCGCCGGTGTGGTCGTGGCGGTGGTGCTGGCGGAGCGCGTCGAGCTGGTCGCGGTGGTGGCGCTGCTGGAGGCGCGCGTGGACCTGCTCGTGGTGGTGGCGCTGCTGGAGGCGCGCGTGGACCTGCTCGCGGCGGCGGCGCTGCTCGACGAGCGCACGGACCTGGTGGAGGTGGCCGAGGCCGAGGTCACGCTGTTCGACCGGCCTGACGAGCCGCACCCTGCGATCAGGACCGTCACCACGAACCCGCCTGCCACCAAACGCCAGCTCACGTCGCCTGATTATGCGCCGTATACCTCCATCAACCGCTCGTAGTACGGCTCCTCGCTGAATCGGGCCCGGGCATCGGCGAGCGCGGCATTGCCCGCGTGCTCCCGCGCGACCGGGTCATTCCACAGCGCCGCCAGCGCGGCGGTCCAGCGCCCCGTGTCCCCGGCGGGCAGCACGGCTTCAGAACCGACCAGCTCGGGGAGGCCGCCACGGTCGCTCGCCAGCACCGGCACCCCGCTCGCGAGGGCATCCAGCGCCGCATAGGGGCACGGCTCCTCCCAGCGCGAGGGGACCAGCACCGCCGCGGCGCGGGCCCGCAGCTCCGCCAGCTGGCCTGGAGGCGACCACCCGGTGAAGCGCACGTCACCGCCGCCCGCGAGCGCGCGCAGCCGGGCCTCATCCGGCCCCGCGCCGGCGACCACCAGCGGCACGCCCGCCGCGCGCGCGGCGGCGATCGCCGTGTCAAAGCCCTTCTCCTCCACGAGCCGGCCGCTGACCAGCGCAAATTCCCCATCCCGAGCGCGCGACGCGGCGGCAAAGCCATCCGCGGCCACGAAGTTGGCCAGCGCCGTGATCCGCTCGGCGGGCAGGCCCAGCTCGATCAGCCGTCGCGCGGTCGCCTCGCTGACCGCGATGAAGCGGTCAGTGTGGTGCACCGTGTGCGGCTGCTGGCGATGCAGCCCGAGCGCGTACACCGCGGCCTCGGCCAGCGAGCCGCGACAGCGCAGCCGCACACCGGGCCGCGTATCGGTGCCCCGGCAGCGAAAGCATGGCCCGCCGTCGCGGTAGCCGATCGCGATCGCGCAGAACAGCCTGAAGTTGTGCAGGTGCAGCACGGTCCGCGCTCCTGCCGCCCGCGCCGCGGCCAGCGCGCGCCACCCGAACAGCGGGTGAAGGTTGTGCACATGGACGACGTCGGCGCCCCCCTCGCGCACGAGGCGAGCCACCTCCTCGGGACGCACGCCTCCGCTCACCAGCCCGCGCGCGGCGGTCATCGGCCCGACGTCAGCGCTGCTTTTCTGCCAGGCCGAGACCTGGTGGCCGTGCGCCTCGAGCAGCGCCACCAGATCGGCGACCGCCCGCTCCTCGCCACCCTCCAGGCGGTAGCGGTTGTGCAGCAGCAGGACGCGCATGCCCGCCATCATGCCCCACGATGTCGATCGCGCTGCTGACCAACTACCTGGTCGCCTACCGGCTCGCCCTCTACGAGCGGCTGGCGACAGACCTCGGGGTCGAGGTGCTCTGCTACGGGGGCGGCGAGCGATATCTGCCGTCGTGGTTCGGAGACCTCGACGACCCAGCTCGCCCAGGCGCCGTTCCCGGCGCGCCGGCTGCGCGGGCTCGGCGAGGCGCTGGACATCGGCCGCCGGTACCGGGCGGTGATCGCCCCCTACGCCGGCGGCGCCATCCTGCCGGCCTCGTATCTCGGCGCCAGGCGCCACCGGCGGCCGTTCGTGCTGTGGGCGTCGGTCTGGGCCCAGCCACGCTCGCTGGCACACGCGGCGGCGCTCCCGTTGACCCGCCACATCTATCGCCACGCCGACGCGGTGGTGGCATACGGCGAGCACGCACGGCGCTTCGCCGGTCGGATTCGTGGCCACGACGAGGACATCTTCGTCGCCCCCCAGGCGGTCGAGGCCGAGCTGTTCCGGCGTGAGGTCAGCGACCAGGAGGTGCAGCAGTTCCGCGCCCGCCATGACCTCCCCGACGGGCCGCTGGTGCTGTACGCCGGGCGGCTGGTGACCGAGAAAGGGATCGAGGTGCTCGCGCAGGCCTGGCCCCAGGTCGGCTCCCAGGCGACGCTGGTGGTGGTGGGCGACGGGCCGCTGGCCATGCGCCTGCGGCCGCTGCCGCGCGCCCGCCTGCTGGGCCCGCTGGCGCGCGATCAGCTCCCGGTGGCATACCGTGCGGCCGCGATCGCGTTGCTGCCGTCGATCCCCACGCCGCGCTTTCGCGAGCCGTGGGGGCTGGTGTGCAACGAAGCCATGCACCAGGGCCGGCCGGTGGTCGCCACCAGCGCCGTCGGCGCGGTGGCCGGCGGCCTTGTCCGCGACGGGCAGACCGGGTTGGTGGTCCCCCCTGGCGACTCGGTGGCGCTGGCCCGGGCGATCGGACGGCTGATAGATGATCAACCGCTGCGCGAGCGGCTGGGCACGGCCGCCCGCGAGGCGGCCGCTACCTACACCTATGACGCGATGGCAGCCGCGTTCGAGCGCGCGCTCGCGGTGGCGGGCGGCGTCTCGGTGGGTTCTCAGCGGCCCACCGACAAATCCGGCTCGACGGCGTCCTAGCGGCCCACCGAGAACAGCGCCTCGAGGTCGTGGCGCGAGTAGACCTCGAACGCGACCATCGTCTGCGTCCGGCGCACCCCGGCGAGCTGCGAGAGCTTGCCCGTCACCACCTGCGCGAGCTGGTCCTGCTCTCGCAGCCGCAGCATCGCGACGAAGTCCCACTCTCCGGTCACCGAGTAGGCCTCGGCCACGCCCTCGATGTCGGCCAGCTCGCCGCCGAGCGTCTGCAGCGCCGAGCTCTCGGCTTGAATCAGGACGATCGCGTGGGTCATGCCGAATGCGTCTCACCCGGCGCGAGCACGACGACCTTGGAGCTCGTCGCGGACTCGACCTCGGCCTGGAAGGCCTGGACGTCGCTCTCGATCGGCGGGAAGGTGTCGAAGTGGCACGGGATCACCGTCTTGGCGCCCACGAACTCCGCCGCATCCACCGCGTCGTGCCGGTCCATCGTGTAATGGCCGCCGATGCACATCAGGGCGATGTCGATCGGGTTTCGCCTGCCGACCAGCTGCAGGTCGGAGAACAGGCAGGTGTCGCCGAGGTGGTAGACGATCTTGCCGCCGAAATTGATCAGCAGGCCGGCCGGCGTGTTGACGGTCCCGTTAGGGGTCGTCGAGGTGTGCCAGGCGGGGACCAGCTTGACCCATCCCCAGTCAAAGCTCGCGGTGCCGCCGAGATTGCAGTCGCGCACGTCGAGCCCCTCCTGCCCGAGCTCGCGGGCAACCTCGGTGATCGCCACCACCGGCGCCCCCGTGCGCTTGGCGATCGCCACCGTGTCGCCGTAGTGGTCCTGATGGCCGTGCGTCAACAGAATCGTCGTCGCATCGACCTCGTCGGCGCTCGCGGCGGCCTTCGGATTGCCGGTCAGGAAGGGATCGAGCAGCAGCGTCGTGTCGCCGTCCGAGAGCGTGAAGCAGGCGTGGCCAAGAAAACGGACATCCATCGTGATGTGTCCCTCCAGTCGGTTTCAGGGTGTTGGTGGCGGGAGCGCGCTGCGCAGCTCGAACCCGACGGCGACGCCGACCAGCATCCCCAGCCGCGTCTCTTCTGCGAGCAGCGTTCGCAGCGAGCGCAGGCGCGCCTCGGGGTCGGACTCGGCGACCGCCTCGCGCACCGCCTGCTCGTGGGCTGCGTCAAACCAGCCGCCCTCGGCGAGCGCCTCGGCGAGCACGCGCTGAAGCTGCGGTGCAGCGCGCATGACGAGTTCTTGGGCCTCGCGAAACCGGGTGGGGTCGGTGATATCCGCGATCGCGGCATCCAGCTCCTCGTCGGTGTAGGTGCGGTCCGGCACGCGCTTGGAGCATCATACGTGTGTGGCCGTTGCGCTCACATCTCTGTCTCACGGGGCCGGATGCGGCTGCAAGCTGCCGGCGGCTTCGATCGCGCCGCTGCTGGCTGGTCTTCCCCAGACCTGCGATCCCAACGTGCTGGTGGGGTTCGAGAACTCCGACGACGCCGGGGTGTACAGGCTCCGCGACGACCTGGCGATCGTTCAGACGGTCGACTTCTTCACCCCGATCGTCGACGACCCCCGCCAGTTCGGGCGAATCGCCGCGTGCAACGCGCTCTCTGACGTCTACGCGATGGGCGGGGTGCCGGTGTCCGCCCTGAACCTCGTGGCGTTCTCGATCGAGCAGCTCGGCGAAGTGATCCTGGCCGAGATCCTGCGCGGCGGCGCGGAGATCGCCGCCGAGGCCGAGGTGGCAATCCTGGGGGGCCACTCGATCGACGACGCCGAGCCGAAGTACGGGATGGCGGTGACCGGAATCGTCCATCCCGATGAGCTGCTCACAAACGCCGGCGGCAGACCGGGCGACGTGCTCGTGCTGACCAAGCCGCTGGGCGCGGGCGCCGTGTCCACGGCCCACAAGCGGGGCCTCGACGCGCCGCTGGACGAGGCGGTCGAGGTCATGACGACGCTCAATCGCGACGCATCGGCCGCCGCCCGTGCCGCCGGTGTGCACGGTATGACCGACGTGACCGGGTTCGGGCTGCTCGGCCACCTGCACGAGCTGACGCTGGCAAGCGGCCTCGCCGCCGAGGTCGACGCGGCAAGCCGTCCCCGCGATCGACGGCGTGCTCGAGCTGCTGGCGCTGCCGGAAGGGGCCGCGGTGGCCGGCGGGACGCGGCGAAATCGCGCTCACGCCGAGGAGTACGCCACGTTTGCCGCCGGCGTCTCGGCGGCGAGGGCTTGGCTGGTGTGCGACGCGATGACCTCGGGCGGTCTGCTCGCGGCGGTGGCGCCCGAGGACGCCTCCGCCGTTCCCGGCGCCGTGATCGGGCGCCTGCGGCCCGGCGAGCCGGGGACGATCAGCGTCGTGTGACGCTCGCCGGAGGGTGGCGCTCCGGTCGCGAAACGACGCTCAGCGGAGCGCCAGCCGCGCGAGCGGGAGCCCGGCCGCGAACCCCGCCAGTACCCCGACGCCGTCGGCGATCCAGCTGGCCTGGGCGACCGCGAGCGGCATCAGGACGACCGCGAGCCCGATCGCCGCGGCCCCGATCAGATCGCCGTCAACCTCCTCGCCGGCTCGCAGCGCCACCAGGTCCGCCGTCGCCCAGGCGCACAGCAGGGCAAGCGCAGCCCCGTTTCCGCCCAGCGCGACCGGCACCGGGTACGCCGCGGCCGTCGCCGCCATGCCCCCCACCCCACCGACCAGGAACAGGCCGAGCACCACGATCGACCCGTGGCGGCGCTCCAGCAGCCAGCCGAACAGGGCGATGGCGGTCAGCGTCACGAACGCGTAGCCGGTGTTGTTGTAGGTGAACACCGCCGTGAACAGTCGCCACCAATGTGCCCCGGGCTTGCCGAGGATCTCGAGCTCGTTGTTCCCGCCCAGGCCCGTGCGCCATAGGAGCGTGCCCACCAGCCCCGCTAGCACGAGGACGATCGTCGCGTACGGACGGGTATCAGGTCTGATGCCCGGGATCTCGTCGCGGCGCAGCCGGGTCAGCAGTGGCGGCGGCGTGCGACGTTGGCGGCGCTCGGCGACCTTGCCGTCGCGATCGAGCTTCGGGGCCCGTTTACGAAGACGAGTGCCGCAATAGGGGCACTCGGTGATATACGAGCTGACCTCGGATCCGCAGCTCTTGCAGACGACGAACAGATCAGAAGCGCCAGCGCTCACGAACCGATTGTAGAACCGCCAAAAAGCTGCCGCGTGGGTGGGGGCTCACGGCGGCGTCGCGGCCACGATCTCCGCCATCACCTCGCGGAAATCGTGGTTGGCTTCGTAGACCACCACCTGCCTGGCGGCGCCGTTGCCGCGCGACAGCAGATCCTCTACGGCTTCGAGCTCGGACAGCGACCCGAGGTCAGCGCAGTGCTCACGCATCCGATCGAGCAAGCGTCGCGCCAGCGCCCGCGTGGCGATCCGCTCGCAGCGCGGCAGATCCACCAGCTCACCGTCAAGCCCATGGCGTGCTGCGAGCCATTTGTTCTCGTCGAGCATCTCGAACGGATAATTGGACAGGCTCTTGCCCTCTTCGAAGTGCAGGGCCAGCTCGCGCACCATCGCCTGCACCAGCGCCGCGAGCCCGACCGAGTGCTCGACATGGGTCTGGGAATCCATCACCCTGATCTCGACCGTCCCGAAGTTCGGGTGCGGTCGGACGTCGTGCCAGAGGTAGGTGTAGTCCTCGATCACCCCGGCGCTGACCATGAACTCGATCCGGCGCTCGTAGTCCGCCCAGTCGTCGTAGGTGGGGGGAATCCCGACCCGCGGGAAGGCGCGAAAGATGGGCGTCCGGGTCGATGCCAGACCGGTGGTGTCCGCGCGCCAGAACGGCGAGTTGGCCGATAGTCCGAGCAGCACCGGCAGGTGGACCCGCATGCCGTTGGCGACGTGGATGGCCTTGTCGGGGTCGTCGATGCCCACGTGAACGTGCATCCCGAAGATCAGCTCCTGGCGGGCGACGAACCGCATCGCCGAGATCAGGTCCCGGTAGCGCGGCCGGGCAACTATGCGCTGGTCCTCCCACATGGCGAACGGATGCGTCCCGGCCGAGCCGATGGCCATCCCCTTGCCGGCCGCGGTCTGGCTCACCTGACGACGCAGGGTACGCAGCTGCTCGTCGGCCTCGGTGACGTTGTGGCATGGATCGGTCGAGATCTCGAGCACCGACTCCATCAACTCGGGTTTGATCTCGCCGAGCGGGGCCGGCTCGAGCATCGCCTCGATCGCATTGACGAGCTCCAGCGACTCGGCATTGAGGATCATCAGCTCCTCCTCGATGCCGATCGTGTAGGCGTGTCCGGCGAAGCGGTGCTCCACGGGCGCAGAGCCTAAGGGTTTGCCTCCCGAACGCGATGTCGGCAGGACGTCCCTAGACTCCGAACCCGGACATCAAATTTGACGAAGGACGGTGCCATGTCCCTTGGCTACGACGGCAAGCTCTACTTCCTCGCGTTTGACCACCGCGGGTCGTTTCAAAAGAAGATGTTCGGGATCGAGGGGGACCCGACGCCCGAGCAGACCGAGACGATCGCCGACGCCAAGAAGCTGATCTTCGAGGGAATGCTCGAGGCGGTGTCGCGCGGCGCTGATGCCTCCGCGACCGGTGTGCTCGTCGACGAGCAGTTCGGGTCCGACATCCCCCAGCTGGCCCGCGAGCACGGGCTCAAGCTGGCGATGCCGGTCGAGAAATCAGGGCAGGACGAGTTCGACTTCGAGTACGGCGACGACTTCCCAGCGCACATCGAGCGCTTCGACCCCGACTTCTCAAAGGTGCTGGTCCGCTACAACCCCGACGACGACCCGACCATGAACAAGCGCCAGCTCGAGCGGCTCAAGCGGCTCGCCGACTGGCTTCATGACAACCGGACGGAAGTTCCTGTTCGAGCTGCTGGTGCCGGCCACCGACGACCAGCTCGCGAGCGTCGATGGGGACAGCGACCGCTACGACGCCGAGCTGCGCCCCGAGTTGATGCGGCGCGCGATCGCCGACGCCCAGCAGTTCGGGGTCGAGGTCGACGTGTGGAAGATCGAGGGCGTCGATTCCCGCGACGACGACGTGATGATCGCCGAACAGTGCCGCTCGGGCGACGGGCGCGAGGGCGTGACCTGCGTCGTGCTGGGCCGCGGCGCCTCGACCGCGAAGGTCGAGCAGTGGCTCGAGGCGGCGACCACCGTCGACGGGTTCATCGGCTTCGCGATCGGCCGGTCGATCTGGTGGGACGCGCTCAAGGGCTTTTTGGCCAACGACCTCGAGCGCTCCCAGGCCGCATCGCAGATCGCCGACAACTACCTCCACTTCGTGAAGGTGTACGAGCGCCAGCAGGTCCACTGAGCGATCCACAAGGCTGCCCGCCGGAATGGTAGGCTCGGCGGCGATGGCGATGAAGATGCGCCAGAGCCTTGCGCAGCTCGAGCAGCAGTTCCGGCACGAGACGCAGCTGGACCGGAGTCGTCGGGAGTCTCTCCGGCGCCAGGCTGTGCGCAGGTCCCGCCGTCGCACGCACCAACGCCAGCAGAAGCGCAGCTCGATTCGCTACTGGCTGCTGGTCCTGTCGCTGATCGCGACCGCGCTGATCGTCACGGCAGCGATGTTCGAGTCGCTTTACCTGCTGCTCAGTTAGTCGCCGGCGCCGATTGAAGGCCCGCCGGCGCAGCCAGGCTACTCGCCGGAGTTCTCCTTGAGTCCCCGCAGGGCGGCATCTACCTCTTCCCGAACTCCCTGGGGGCCATTCGCGCGCTCCTGCTGGATTTCGAGGTACACCTCTTTGCGGAACACCGGGACATCACGCGGCGCCTGAATCCCAATCCGTACCTTCTCGCCCATGATCGCCAGCACCGACACCTCGATGTCGTCACCGATCATGATGCTCTGATTCGATTTCCGGGTCAGGACGAGCATGCCGTGCCTCCCTGCGTCTCTTCTTGCGGTCGGTGCGCATGCAGGCGCCCGACCCACCCAGTCGCCAGCATACATCGAACGAGGGCCAGCGAAAAGCTCGGACTGTTTAGATCCGGCTAGGCTCGGTCAAAGTCGGTCCCTGTACTAGTCTCCGCGCTCTGATGCCACGCAAGTCCCTTCGACCGGAGCTGAATCGCATTCGCGCCTGGGTGCGCCAGGGAAGGACCGACGCCTGGATCGCGCACCAGCTCGAGGTCACCGTGCAGCAGATCCAGACGTTCAAGCGCGAGCAGCAGCTCGAACCGTCCGATGAGCCCGAGGGGCTCAGCACGCCGGGCGATTTCGACGACGAGATCGACCTGCGAGCCGAGGACGATGCGCTGATCGCCGCCGAGCTCGAGGCGGCCGAGGCCGAGCACGGCTACGAGGACGAAGAAGAAGCGCAGGACGAGGACTCAGACGAGGACAAGCCGAGCCGCCGGCGCCGTGGTCGGCGTGGCGGGCGCGGCGGCCGGGCCCGCAGACGGGCGCCCGAGACGCTCGAGGCGACGTTCGACCACGGCGAGGAGGGCTATGGGCTGTGGCTCGACCCCGCTGTCCAGGACGACCCGATCTACGCCGAGTATTGGGCCGGCCACCGCCCCGTCGAGGTCGTGATCGAGGAGGACCAGATCATCATCAGGCGCGCCGGCGAGTCCGACGCCAATGACGACAGTTAGCGCCCCTCGTCGAGCTCGCCGATCCGGCGTCCGATCGTGTAGTCGCGTGCCTCCCGCGCGTAGCGGGCGAACGCCGCGCCGGCGACGGTGGTGATGTCCCACGCGGCCGGGTTGTTGGGCGCCTCGCGCATGGCGATCGCAAAGCACCAGTCGGTTCCCTGCTCTATGTACAGGCGGGCGAGCTCCTGAACGCTGAACGGCCCGCCGAGCCGCCGGCGAAGGTCGACCACCAGCGCCTCTACCACTCGCTGCAGGACGACCCGCTCAGCGGGCTCGGCGTCCTGGAGGCGCCGCTGTCCCTCCTGCCAGAGCCCGATCAGGTCCTCGAAGCGGGGCGGCTCAGACACGCTCATGGAAGCGGGGCGGCTCAGACACGCTCATGGCGCTCTGCGCCGCGTGGGCCGCGGGGGCTGGTAATCCGCTGGCTAGTGGCTCGAGTGGCCGGTGATCACATACGGTCGCTCGCCGGGGCGCACCATCCCCAGTGCGCGCGCATCCCGCACGATCGTCGCGGGATCCGAGAGCGAGCGCTGCTGCTTTTCGAGCTGGGCGTTCTGCCGTTGCAGGCGGTCGACGATCGCCGCCTGAGTGCTCGCCTGGGCTCGCGTGGAGAAGTACGAGAGCGTGTGCTGGACGTAGAGCCCGACGACGATCACCAGCACGATCAGCAGCCCCACGCGCCCGGCGCGGTCCCAGCGGACCCGCAACCGTGGCCCACGCGAGGCCACGCGGCGGGGGCGCAGGGTCTGTGTCCGGGGTCGGCGGCGAGGTGCAGCTGTTGCGGGGCGGGCTGACGGCATCGCCTGCGCCCTTCGTTCGACGTCGCGATCGTCCTTCCTGCTGCACTAAGAGGTGCAGCCGCGACCCGAATTGCTGGCGGGCGAGCGAAGGCACTCAGCCCCGGAAAGCCGACCGGCCGGGGTAGCGCGCCTCGGGCCCCAGCGCTTCCTCGATTCGCAGCAGCTGGTTGTACTTCGCCACGCGGTCGCTTCGAGAGGGCGCGCCGGTCTTGATCTGGCCACAGCCGGTGGCGACGGCGAGGTCGGCGATCGTCACATCCTCGGTCTCGCCCGAGCGGTGCGAGATGACTGCCGCATAGCCCGCTTCGCGGGCCATGCGGATGGCTGCGAAAGTCTCGGTCAAGGTGCCGATCTGGTTGATCTTGATCAGGATCGCGTTGGCGACGCCGGCGTCGATCCCGCGCTTGAGACGCTCGGTGTTGGTCACGAACAGGTCGTCGCCGACGAGCTGGATCCGGCTGCCGATCTGGTCAGTGAGCGTCGACCAGCCATCCCAATCCTCCTCGCCCATCCCGTCCTCGATCGAGATGATCGGATAGCGGTCGGCCAGCTGCGACAGATATGCCGCCAGCTCGTCGGCGCTCAGCTCCCGCCCCTCACCGCCCAGCACGTAGCGACCGTCGTGCTGGAGCGCCGAGACCGCCGGATCAAGGGCGATCGCAATCTGATCGCCGGGCACGAACCCCGCCGCGCGGACCCCGGCCATCAGCGCCTCGAGCGCCTGCTCGTTGGATTGCAGGTCCGGTGCGAAGCCCCCTTCGTCGCCGACCGCTGTCGAAAGCCCCCGCTCGTGGAGCGTGCGCTTGAGATGGTGAAAGACCTCGGCGCCCATCCGCAGGGCGTCGGAGAACGTCCGCGCGCCGACCGGGACGATCATGAACTCCTGGAAGTCGAGCCTGTTGTCGGCGTGCACCCCGCCGTTGAGCACGTTCATCATCGGAACCGGCAGCACGTGCGCGGTCTCCCCTCCGAGGTATCGCCACAGCGGCTGGCGCTCCTCGGCGGCCGCAGCCTGCGCCGCCGCGACTGACACGGCCAGCAGTGCGTTGGCGCCCAGCCGCGACTTGTCCGGGGTCCCGTCAAGCGTGATCAGCATCCGGTCGAGCGCCGCCTGGCTCGAGGCGTCCTGTCCCCGCACGGCCGTGGCGATCTCGCCGTTGACGTTGTCGACCGCACGTGTGACGCCCTTGCCCAGCCAGTCCGAGCCGCCATCGCGCAGCTCGGTGGCCTCGAACTCCCCGGTCGACGCGCCCGACGGCACCGCGGCCCGCCCCCAGGCCCCCGACTGCAGGCTGAGCTCGACCTCGACCGTAGGGTTCCCGCGGCTATCGAGGATCTGGCGGGCGTGCACGTGCTCGATGCGGCTCATGTCGACTCGTCGTCTCCTTCGGTCATCCGTGCGCGGGCGTAGTAGGCGAGCTGCTGGTCAGGCGGGAGATCGTCCCAACTCCGGCCCTCCGATGTCGCCTGCTCGGCCGCGGCGAGCATCCGCGCCCTGAACCGTCCCGAGGCGGCCCGCAGCGCGAGCTCTGGATCGAGCTTGAGTTTGCGGGCCACGTTGACCGCCGCGAACAGCAGGTCGCCGAGCTCGTGGAAGCGCTCCTCGCGGCCATCCGCGGCCTCGAGCTCTGAAAGCTCCTCGCGAAGCGCTTCAAGGGGGCCCTCTACCCCCGGGAAGTCAAAGCCCCGCGAGGCCGCCCGCCGCTGCACCTTGCGGGCGTGAAGGAGCGCCGGCAGGTTCTCGGGCACGTCCCCGAACAGCCCCGCCTCGCGACCGGGCTCTTCGCGCTTGATCGCATCCCAGTTGCGCAGCACGTCCGGAGCCGTGGGCGCCTGCACCTCGCCGAACACGTGTGGATGGCGGCGGATCAGCTTCTCGGTGATCTGCTCGGCGACCTGTGACAGCGACCCCGCTCCGCGTTCCTCGAGCAGGAGCGCGAGGAAATGGACCTGGAAGAGGACATCGCCAAGCTCGTCGAGCAGCTTGGAGTCGTCGCGGCGATCGGCGGCGTCGGCCAGTTCGTAGGCCTCCTCGACCGTGTGGGGGACGATCGAGCGCTCATCCTGCTCGCGGTCCCAGGGGCATTCGCGCCGCAGCCGGCGGGTGATCGCGTCCAGGCGCGCTATCGAGTTGGCAGCGTCCTGAGGGCCGTCGGCCACTTAGCGAGGAGCGGTCAGTCGGGGGCGGGGGTCACTAGGGCGCCGTCGACGCGCCGCTGGTCGTGCTGGTCTTGGGCGCCTTGTAGCCCGCGCAGTCCGCCATCGCGTAGGTCTTGCGGCACTTGGTCTGGCTCTGCCAGTCCTGCTTGGCGTGGTTGACGACCGCGTTGGCCGCATTGGACTGAGCCTGGGTGGTGAGCGTCTTCTTGATCAGGACACTGGACTGCGCGAGGCTCTTCTGCGTCGCCGGGTTGATCTTGGTCACCTCCAGGACGTAGTACCCGAATTGACCCTTGACCGGACCGATCAGCTTGTTGGGCGCGGCCGCGAACGCAGCCTTGCTCAGCGCGGCGTCCTGCTGACCCTTGGACACGTTGGTGAGCACGCCGCCCTTGTTCTTGGTCGTGGGGTCGATCGAGTACTTCTTGGCCACCACGGTCCAGCTCTGGCCGCTGCTGGAGCGCAGACTTGGCGGCGTTGGCCTGTGCTGCGGACTTGGCCAGCACGATCTTCAGGTCGCGGGTCTCGGGCGTCCCGAACTGCGACTTGTGAGCGTTGTAGTAGTTGGCGACATCGGCAGACGTGACCTTCGTGGGGTGTTTGGCCAGCAGCTTGCTGTAGATCTTCTCGACCTTGATCCGGTAATTCACGTCGGCGAGTGTCTGCCCGGTCGACTTCAGGAACGCCTGGAACTGCGCGTTGGTGGAGAACTGACCCTTCTTGGCATTGGCGAGCGCCTGCTGCACCTGGGCGTTGGTGACGGTGATCCCCATCTTGTGGGCGTCGGCCTGGTACCAGTAGGCCTTGATCAGGTAGTCCATGATCGTGTTCGAAAGTGAGGTGAAGACCCGTTGGCAGTCGGCTTTCAGCGTCTTGGCGCTGGTCTTCGCCAGACTGGGGATCTCCGCCTTGACCTGGGCGATGCACTTGGTGAAGTTGGGCGGGTCGTTGGGGACGATCACCGGCTGACCGGGAGCCTGGGCCGCCTGGGTCTTGGCCAGTACGTACATCCAGTGGTTGAAGGCCTGCGTGCTGATCGGGTTGCCCGCGACGACCGCCACCGAGTTACCGGGGACCCCCGCTGCTGCTGCCACACGCCGAAACGGCCAGCGCAATGGCCACAAAAAAGGCGCCTAGCGCCGGGATTGACCGCAGAGACTTCATACGACTGGCAGGTGATGGTAGCGGCAACTCTGTGACTCTGTCGCCACTTGGGCTCGGACTCTTACGCAACCCATAACCGCCGGCGCGGGCAAGCGAGCGCGCGATGCCCCCGGGCGACGGTGCGGGCTGCTGGCCAGGCTGTGCGCACGCTACGCCGCCGCCTCGGCCGTCTCGGTCTCCGCCTCCCCTTCGCGGGTCACGGCCAGCAGCACGTCGGCGGCACGAACGATCGCCGGGAAACCGCTGCTGGGGATTCTTGGGCACGCGAACCGAGAACTGCGACTTCCCCGACTCATACAGCGCCTCGGGAATCTCGGCGCGGATCTTCTTGGCGCGGACCGAATCGAGCTCGATCGGGGTCATTGCCAGCCGGTCGCCGCGGAACGTGACCGCTCGCGCGCCCGCCTGCCCGAGCTTGATCCGGGCCTGTTGCAACGAGATCAGGTTCTGCAGCGGCTCGGGGAGCTCGCCGAACCTGTCTCGGAGCTCGTCGCGCAGCAGCGCCAGATCGGCGACCTCACGCGCCGCCGCGATCCGCCGGTGGACATCGACCTTGGCCTGCTCGTAGGGGATGTAATCGGCCGGGACGTAGGCATCGACGTTGACATCGAGCCGCACGGGCTCCCACTCCTCCTCAGGGCCGCGACCGTCGCCCGCGGCGGCCGCCTCGGACGCCGCGACCGCCTCGTCGAGCATCTGCATGTAGAGCTCGAACCCCAGCGCCGCCACGTGTCCTGACTGCTCGTCGCCGAGCAGATTGCCGGCGCCGCGCAGCTCGAGGTCGCGCATCGCGATCTTGAACCCGGCCCCGAGCTCGGTGTAGTCCGAAAGTGCCGACAGCCTTTGCGCCGCCTCGGTCGTCAGCGCTGCCGCGCTGGGATACAGGAGGTAGGCGAACGCGCGCTCGCGCGACCGTCCCACGCGACCACGGATCTGGTACAGCTGCGAGAGGCCGAACGTGTCAGAGCGCTCGACGATCAGCGTGTTGGCCTGCGGGATGTCGATTCCCGACTCGATGATGCTGGTGCACACGAGCACGTCGGCATCGCCGCGCAGGAACGAGAGCATCCGCCGCTCGAGCTGGCGCTCGTCCATCTGGCCGTGGGCGACCTCGAACCGCAAGTCCCGGGCACAGCCCGCGCAGGCGCACGGCCGTCTCGTCGATCGTCTCCACGCGGTTGTGCAAGAAGAACGCCTGTCCGTGGCGCTCCTTCTCGCGCAGCAGCGCGCGGCGCACCAGCTCCTCGTCGTACTCGCCGACGTAGGTCTTGACCGGACGGCGGCCCTCCGGGGGGGTCTCGATCACGCTGATGTCCCGCACTCCGGCCAGCGACATCTGAAGGGTGCGGGGGATGGGCGTGGCGCTCATCGAGATCACGTCGACCTTGAGCTTGAGCTGCCGAAGCAGCTCCTTTTGCTTGACGCCGAAGCGCTGCTCCTCATCGACGATCAGCAGACCCAGGTCCTTGGCCCGCACATCGCGTGACAGCAGCCGATGGGTCCCGATCAGGATGTCCACCTCCCCGCGGGAGAAGCGGGCCACGGTCTGCTTCTGCTCCGCCGCCGGCCGGAAGCGCGACACCAGCTCGATGGTCACGGGGTAATCGTTGAGGCGCTCGGTGAAGGTGCCGAAGATGCTGCTGGGCGAGAATCGTCGTGGGGACCAGCAGCATCACCTGCTTGCCGTCCTGGACTGACTTGAAGGCGGCCCGCAGGGCGACCTCGGTCTTGCCGTAGCCGACGTCACCGCAGATCAGGCGATCCATCGGCCGGGGGGCCTCCATATCGGCCTTGACGAAGTCGATCGCGTCGCGCTGGTCTGGCGTCTCGGTGTACGGGAAGGCGTCCTCGAACTCGCGCTGCCAGTCGCTGTCGGGAAGGAAGGCATGACCTTCGCGGCGCTTGCGCTCGGCATACAGGTTGAGCAGCTCGCCGGCGAGCTCCTGAGCGGCGCGCCGGGCTCGCGCCTTCAGCGTCTCCCAGCGCGAGCCGCCGAGCTTCGACAGCGGCGGGTGGGCGCCTCCGGCGCCGACATACCGGCTGATCTTGGCCAGCTGATCCACCGGGACGAACACGCGATCGGAGCCCGCGTACTCGAGGTACAGGTAGTCGCGGGTGACCCCGGCGACGGTCTTGGTGTCAAAGCCGGCGAAGCGAGCCACGCCGTGGTCCTCGTGGACCACGATGTCGCCGGTCCGCAGGTCGGCGAAGCTTCTCAGGACGCCGCGCCGCCGTTCGCGGGTCGGTGATTCCGGCGCTCGGCGGCGGTGGAACAGGCGGTGCTCGGGGATCACCGCGAGGTGGAACTGCGGCGCGATGAACCCCGTCTGCAGGCGAGCCTGGGCCAGCGTGATCGTCCCCGCTCCCGGCGCCGACTCCTCGCCCTCGGCCAGCCACTTGACCTTCAGGCGCCCGAGGTTGTACGCGAACCGCTCGCCTTCTCCGCGACGCGGGAAGGTGAGCACGGTGCGATAACCCGAGCGAGCAAGCTTCTCGAGCTCGGGCTCGGCCTGCTTGAGCCCCCGCGCCGCGATGTCCGCCGCCTGCGCGCGGAACGAGAACCGCTGATCCTGATCGATGCTCGACAGGCGAATCCGAACCCGGCGGTCGAGCTCTGAGACGATCTGGTCCGGGGCCACGTACAGGTGGTGGGCGTCCTCGTCGTGAAACGCCGCCGTGACGTCCTGCCAGTGGTCGGCGAGCGCAGGCAGCACGTCCTCGTCGCCGGCGATCAGCACGCTTGCTTCGCTGGCCGCGAGCTCGAGAAACGAGTGGAAGTTCTCGACCGGCAGCAGCTCGGCGATGTCGGGGCGCTCGGAGGCGTCCTCTAGGGCTGCGATCTCCGCGAGCTCCCGGTGCTCGGGCGCAAGCTCGGCCGCCGGCGCGACCTCGACCGCCTCGGCGTCGCCCAGCGAGCGCTGGGTGAAGGTCGAGAACCACCGCAGCGACTCGATCTCATCGCCGAACAGGTCCACCCGGACGGCGCGATCCTCGGTGGCCGGGAACAGGTCCAGCAGACCTCCGCGGATCGCGAACTGGCCTCGGTCCTCGACCTGGTCAACCCGTTCGTAGCCGGCCGCGACCAGGTCCAGCGCGGTCTCGTCGAGGTCGAGCAGCTCGCCGACCCGCAGCTCAAAGCCGTGCGGGCGCATCGTCGGGTCGGGCACCTTCTCCGACAGCGCGACCGCGCTGACGACGACCACCGGCGCCGCCTCACCGCCGCCGAGCAACGCGTCGAGCGCCGCGATCCGCAGGCCGACCAGGTGCGGCGGCGGAACCAGGTGGGATTCGTAGGTGACCCCGCGGCTGGGGTAGTAGCGGACCACTCGAGGCGCCAGCCAGGCGCCCAGGCCGCCGGCGAGATCCCGGGCCGCCCGGTCATCGCCCGCGACGACGATCGCCGGGCGCTCGGCGTCGCGGTCCAACAGGCTTGCCACGACGTAGGACCGCAGCGCCTGCGAGACGAACGCGCTGCCGCCGTCGCGCGCGAGCGCGGCGGTTTGCGGGTCTTCGTAGGCGTTGGCGAGGAGGGGCCGGAGCATGTCTGGGGCTCCTTCTCAGTCTAGGAGCGGCCCGCGGTCAGTCCCGGGTGATCTCAGGGTGGCCTTGTGGTGCCCGGCGGGCCGTCGCGCACGACGTGCTCAGGGTGCCGGCGGCCCCTCCCGGACGACCTGCTCGGCCGCGTCCGCCGCCCGCGAGACCAGCTCGTGGACGTCTGCGGCGGGTTCCCGAAAGCGGCTCAGGACATAGGCGGCGACGCGGTCGGGGTCGGTGGTGGGGGGCCGCCCCACGCCGGCGCGGACGCGCACGAAGTCCGGCGAACCGAGCCCCTGCCGCACTGACTTCAGCCCGTTGTGTCCGGCCAGCCCGCCGCCGAGGCGGACCCGGATCTCCCCGAACGGGAGGTCGATCTCATCGTGGAGCACCACGACGTGATCGAGTGCCACCTTCAGCGAGCCGCGCGCGGGCCCGACCGATTTACCCGCGTCGTTCATATAGGTCTGAGGCATCAGGACCGCCACCCGCGGTCCGCCCGGGCCCGGTCCGGCCGTCGCTCAAAAGGCCGCGGAAGCGCGACTTTGGCTTGCGCAGCTGCCAGCGGTCGATCAGCGTGTTGGCGATCTCAAAGCCGATGTTGTGTCGCGTCCGCTCGTACTCCGAGCCGGGATTGCCGAGCCCCACCAGCAGCCAGTCTGTGCGCGCGTCAGCGAGACGAGTCACGGGCGGGCCGTGGCACGAGGCCCGGGCAGGTGCATGACCGGCGCCTACTCGGCGCCGGAGTCCGCTTCGCCGCCGCCCTCGCCCTCAGGGGCCCCCGCTTCCTCGGCGGCCGGCTCGGCGCCCTCCTCGCCGACGACCTCGGTCTCCTCCTCGATCTCCTCTTCCTCCTCGAGCTGGAGCCTCGGCGGGGTCAGCGTGGCGATCACCGTCTCGGGGTCGTCGAGGAGCGCGACCTCCGGGGGAGGAGTCAACGCATCGAGCGTCAGCGTGTCGCCGATCGCCATTGCCGAGACATCGTGCTGGATGGAGTCGGGAATGTCGGTGGGCAGCGCCTCGATCGTCAGCTCGCGGGTGACGTGCTCGAGCACTCCACCCTCCTTGACCCCGGGAGCATCCTCGGCGCCGGTCAACTCGAGCAACACTGTCGACTCGATCTTCACGTCCAGGCGCACCCGCAACAGGTCGACGTGCATGGTGTCGCCATTCACGGGGTGGCGGTCGAGCTCCTTGACCACGACCGGAGTCGTGGCCGCTCCTTCGATCGCCAGATCGATCACCGCGCCGCCGTGCGCGAGCGCCTGGCGCAGCTCTCCGGCGCGGACCTGGAAGGGGATCGGGTCCTCGCCGCCCCCGTACACGACGCCGAGAACGTTGCCCTGGCGACGGAGGCGGCGAGCGGCGCGAGAACCGGCGGCTTGGCGCGCTACTACGTTCAGGATGGTGGATTCTCTGGCCATCGGCGGCGTTCGATGGTAGCGGGCCGGCGCAGCGGAAGGCTGGCCTGCGTCACCGGCCGGCGCAGCGGAAGGCTGGCCTGCGTCACCGGCTGGCGCCCCGAAATGGTGGCGGGCGCCCCTAACCTTGCGCTAACCTTAACCCATGTCGGGCGACGCTCAGGTGTTGCTGTGGATTGCTGGGGTGCATCTACTGGGGCTGGGCTGTATCGCAGTGCTGCTGTTCCCCGCTTTGCGTGACGACAAGCCCAACAAATCCCGCCGTCAAGATGGAGAGGGGGACGACGGTTGGGGCCGTGGCCCGAAGCTCCCGCCGACGCCGCCGTCGCCTCCGCGGGGCGGCATTCCGCTGCGCGACGCCGTGCAATCGCGCGTTCGCCTGCGCGAGCCGGGTCGTCTGCGCGACAAGCGCCCGCGCCCGGAGCGGCGCCCCGCTCGCGAGCCCGGTCGCCAGCCGGCGCGGACTCCCCACCGGTAGTCGCTGCGGGGACCCGCCCGGGTAGGCATCGCCGACCGCCAGGCGCGGTCCTGGTGCACTAGAAGTGCGCCGGGCACACCGAGCCGCCGGCGATCCTGCGGCTGACCTCAAGCAGCTGCACCCGAAACCCCGACAGCACGTTGCCGGCATGGCGCACACGGATGCATTGAACCCGCGGTCGCGAGTTGCCAACCAGCCACGCCACCCGCGCCGTGCCAAGCGTCGAGCCGAGCGAGAACTGCGATGACGGCTGCAACTGGATGATCGACACGCTCCCGGGATGCCGCAGTCTGGTGGCCAGCGCGCTCGCGCGCGCCCGGCAGGCGACGCTGCCCTGGCATCCGTCGATCGCGGACACCACTGCCGCCCGGTCGCCACGGGCCTCTGCCTTGACCAGCGCCGTGATGGCGGCGTTCTCCGCTCCTCCGACACTGAAGGCGCGGGCCAGCAGCGCGCTCACAGCCAGAAACACGACCACCCCGGCGACGATCAACGAGATCCGGTAGGCGCGCCGCATCGGCGCGCACGGTAGCGGGCTGACCCGGGGCCGGCGCCAAGCGGTAGCGGGCGAGCCTCGACCCGGCGCCAAGCGGTGGCGGGCCGGCCTCGACCCGGCGCCAAGTGCTAACCGTCGCCGCTCAGCTCGAGAAAGCGCTGCACCGAGGCCTCCTGGTGGTCGAGGCGCTCGGCCAGCGCGAGCGCGTGCTCGGCGGCGAGCTCGAGGAAGTCCTGCACGCACCGCTCCGGATCGTCGGCCAGCGGATATACCCGCGTGAGGTCCTGCTGAGCGCACGCGATCCCCATCGGCGGCCGACCGTCGGCCAGCGTTCGAGCGCTGCAGACCGGCGTGACCACGAGCTGGGACTCGGTCGCCACGAGCGCGGTCGGCAGCAGCCGGGGCGCGGGCAGACGCACCGACAGCTCCACCGAATGATCCACCGCAACGCCGCTGCCGGCGAGCTCGCCCAGGGGCTCGCGCCAGACGCCCAGCACGGTGTCGGCACCCACCAGCGCGTCGCGCAGCGCGGTTGCCTGTTCGACGTACAGACGCTCCGCCTCGTCGCGGTCCTCGGCATCGGCGAGGTCGAGGTCGCAAGGGACACGAAGCAGGTCGCCGGCGGCGACCGTCGCGCCGGCCCCGCGGCTTCCCCACGTGACGTAGGTCTGAAGCGTTCCCAGGTCGCGCCGGCCGTGGAAGATGACCGTCAGGGCCTCGCTCAGCGGCAGCCCGTTGACCCGCAGCGAGACCGCGACCGAGGACGAGTCGTCGAGCAGGGCACGCCGGAGCAGCTCCTCGGCCCCACCGTCTTCCCGACTGTGATCGTCCTCGGGCATCGCTCGCTCCTCAGCTCGGCAACTTATAGCGCCTCATTTACCCACCGGCGTCGGTCGTCACGATTTCGCGCGTCTACATGGGCAATAACGGTTAGGAGAGGCACATACACGCGGCGTGTAGGCTGCTGACTCGATGAAGCTGCTCTACCTCCCGTTCAAGCTCATCAATGGACTGATCGCCGCGCGGCTGGGCAAGAAGGTCTTCGACGGCATCTGGGGCCAGATCGACAGATCCCCGCCGCCCAACCCCTCCGCCGGCGACGCCTCCACGGGCAAGGTCGTGGGGGCCCGGGCGCTGGAGGCAGGCGTGATGGCCGCCGTCGCCGCGGCGGTCGACCGGTTCGGCGCGCAGCTGTTCCACCATCTGGTTGGCGCCTGGCCGGGCAAGCCCGCCAAAGAAGAGCAAGAGGAAAAGGAACGCAAACAGCGGAAGTAGTGCTCAGCGATCCGGGTCGCCCCCGCCTCGCAGCACGAAGCCGCGCTCGGCGAGCACCGCGAGGGCATCCTCGAAGGCAGCGAAGTCACGCCGCACGAGCGCGTCGATCGGCCGGCCCTGGGGTCCGGAGGCGCGAACCCAGCGCTTAAGCACTGCGGGCCCCGCGCGATCGGAGGCCTCGTCCAGTAGTGCCAGCAGGATCGGCAGCTCCGAGTTGTGCTCGAGCTGGCCCGACAGCAGCGTCAAAGCGTCGACGTCGAGCGTCGCGCACAGCTCCTCCTCGCTGAGGCCGAGCAGCTCCATCAGCCGCCGGGCGCGGTCGCTCTGCAGTTGGGAGTCGTCGTCGTGCATCGTGGGCTGAAGACTTGCTTGGTGATAGCGACGTGCGGGGGTCTTGCGCGCGCCTCGCTGCGGTCGTATTTTGGCTTGCGTCAGGCCTGCACGGGAGGGGAGGACGTATGTCCGTGAACGCAGAACAGCGTGTGATGGCATCCGAGCGAATCGCTCCAGGGATGCTTCCGCGGGTTCTGAACTCATTTGACATGACGATCATCTTCGTCGCGATCGTCCTGTTCATCGTCAACGCCTCGGCGCTGCAACCAGCCGGCCAGAGCGCGTTCACCTATTGGATTCTCGGTTTCCTGGCGTTTCTGATTCCCGGCGCGCTGGTGACCGCGCAGCTGGGACAGATGTTCCCCCAGGAGGGATCGCTCTACGTCTGGACGCAGAAGGCGCTTGGCCCCTTCTGGGGTTTCTTCGCGGGCTTCTGCGCGTGGTGGCCGGGAGTGCTGGTCATGGTCGCGACCGGCGACGCGGTGGTGACGATCTGGCAGTTCGTCGACAGCGGCTCGTTGACCAAGGCGTGGGAGCAGGGGCTGGTGATCCTGGTCGTACTGTGGTTCTCGGCGGGCATGTCGGTGCTGCGCCTGCGTTTCACCCAGTCCTACGTCAATTTCGCGGTCGTGTTCTACGGCGCTGCGGTGTTCGTCATCGGGCTGGCCGGCGTGCTGTGGCTGATCGGCTCCGGTCACCCCGCCACCAGTGGCTGGGGCGTCGCCGCCAACTGGAGTTTTCATTCCAGCAGCTGGACGCTGTTCGGGCTGGTGATCCTGGCCCTGCTGGGAATCGAAGTGCCGCTCAACCTCGGTGTCGAGATCGTGCACCTGCGCTCGATCCGCAAGTACCTGTTCTGGGGCTCGATCGTCGTCATGGCGGCCTATCTGTGGGCCACGCTGGGGACGATGCTCGCCCTCAATGCCGCGCACAGCCAGGCCGCGACCACGGACATCCTGAGCGCGGTCCAGGTCGGGTTCTGGAACTCGCATGCGTTCGCGACCGTGGTCGGGCTGGTGCTGATCTGGTTCTTCGTCTCCAACACGATCGTCTACAACTACTCGTTCTCGCGGCTGCTGTTCGTCTCGGGGCTGGAGCAGCGGATGCCCAGGCAGCTGGGACAGGTCAGCTCCCGCACCAAAGTGCCGGTCCACGCGATCATCACGCAGACGGTGCTCTCGTCGCTGTTCGTGGTCGCCGTGTTCAATCCCGGCCTCGGCAACGACAACACACAGAAGGCCTACTGGCTGTTTCAGGCGGGCGTGACGGTGATCTGGTGCTTGTCGATGGTGCTGCTGTTCACGGACATCTTTCTGGTCAAGCGGGCGTTCCCGGAGAAGTTCGCCGAGGTGCGCGCCGCTCATCCGTATCTGCTGTACGCCAGCGGGGTGATCGGGATCCTGGCCTCGGCGTTCGGCACCTATGTCACGTTCCGGAGTCCCTGGACGCCGCTGTTCAGCTCCGGGAGCTGGCGGCTGTGGCTGGCGCTGTTGTGCGGCGTGTCGGCGCTGACCGCGGTTGTGATCTACGCGATCAGCGAAGTAGTGCACCGCCGCGAGCGGGCACCCGAGAAGATCGTCGCTACGTGAATGCCGAGGAGCTCGTCGCGACCGCCGACGAGCTGGGTCTGCGCTTCGTCCGGTTCTTGTGGTGCGGAAACGACGGCACCGTGCGCGCCAAGGCCTGTGCCCGTCATGGACTGGAACGGCGCCTGCGCGCGGGGATCGGCCTGACCGTGGCCATGCAGGCCATGAACTCCCTCGACCAGCTGCAGCCCGTGGAGGCCATGGGGCCCGTCGGCGAGGTCCGGTTGGTCGCGGACCCCAACACGTTTCGCGCGCTCCCCTACGCGCCCCACGCGGGCGCCGTCCTGACCGACCACGTGCACCTCGACGGCTCGCCCGCTGACGTCTGCCAGCGGTCGTTTCTCAAGCGGATGGAGGCACGGCTCGCCGAGCACGGACTGGTCCTCCGGGCCGCGTTCGAGAACGAGTTCTCGCTGGCCACCGTGGTCGATGGCGCGTATGTACCCGTCGACTCGTCGCTGTGCTTTTCGACGATCGGCATGAACGCCTCGCAGGACTACGCCGACGAGCTGGCGGGGGCGCTCGAGGCCCAGCGAATCGAGCTCGAGCAGTACTACGCCGAGCTCGGCCACGGACAGCAGGAGATCTCCACCGGACACGCGCCGCTGCTGCAGGCCGCCGATGAGCAGCTGCTGGTGCGGGAGACGATCCGCGCCGTGGCCAGGCGTCAGGGTCTGGTCGCGTCGCTGGCGCCAAAGCCGTGGCCGCGAGAACGCAGGCAATGGCTGCCACGTGCATTTCTCGTTGTGGAACGGAGACCGCAACGTGTTCTATGACGGCGCCCGGGCCGACGGCCTCTCGGAGACCGCGAGATCGTTCATCGCCGGGGTGCTCGCGCATCTCCCGGGTCTCTGTGGGCTGACCGCCCCCAGCTTCAACTCATTTCATCGGATCGTCCCGCACTACTGGGCGGGTGCTTTCGTGTGCTGGGGTCATGACAACCGGGAAGCGCCGGTGCGCGTCGCCTCCCCGCTCCGCGACGCCGAGGAAGGATCCACGAACGTCGAGCTGAAGTCCGCTGACGCGAGCTGCAATCCCTACTTGGCGCTCGGCGGCCTGGTGGTGGCGGGTCTGGACGGCATCGAGCGCCACCTGCAGCCGCCAGAACCCGTGGCTGTCGATCCGGCGACAATCCCGCAGCGCGAGCGGGCAGAACAGGGGATCGTGCCGATGCCCGCCACTCAGCTGGAGGCGCTCGACGCGCTCGCGGACGACCGGCTGCTGTGTGAGGCGCTGGGACCGACACTTGCCGCTTCCTACCTCGCGGTCCGCCGGTCTGAGTGGGAGGTCTACAGCGCGGGAGACGAGACATTCGAGCAACAGGGTCACTTCGAGAAGTACTGAGCGACACCCCGCTCGTCGATCACCACGCGCACGGGCTGCTGCTGGCCCCGCCGGCGAGCCTCGACGAGTTCCGGGGACTGTTCTCCGAGAGCACCGACCCCCGCCAATGGCCCCACGTCGCCACCGGCGTCATGTACCAGCGCGCGCTGCCGCTGCTCGCCGAGTGCCTCGGGTGCGAGCCGACCGAGGCGGCGATCTTTGCGCACCGCCTGGCGAACGAGCCCAGCGAATACGCCTCGCGGCTGCTGCGCGCGACGGGCACCGGGGCGCTGTTCGTCGACGATGGCTTTCCGCCCCCGGGGATGGGGACAACATGCCAGGAGCTCGGGGAGCTGGCCGGCTGCGACGCCCGGGCGGTGATGCGCATCGAGCGTGTCGCGGAGGCTTGTGGGGAGGACCCGCTCAAGGGCGTGGGCGCGGCTGTCACCACGGCGCGCGACGACGGCTACGTGGCGCTGAAGACGATCGCCGCCTACAGGGGCGGGCTCGACCTGGACGCGCTGCCCGCCCCGGCCCGTACCGATCGGCTCGAGGGCACCCCGCTGCGCGCCGTGCTCCTCGCCGCTCTTGAGGCCAACGAGGCCACCGGCGATCCGCTCCCCGTGCAGGTGCACACCGGTTTTGGCGACAGCGATCTGTCGCTGCCCGCGGCGCGCCCGGGTCACCTCAAGCCACTGATCGAGCGCTTCCGCGAGACCACATTCGTGCTGCTGCACTGCTACCCGTTCGTGCGCGAGGCCGGCTGGCTGGCGCACGTGTACGGCAACGTCTACTTCGACCTGTCGCTGACGATCCCGCACGTGTCGCGGCCGGCGGTCGCGCTCGCCGAGGCGCTCGAGCTGGCGCCGGTCTCCAAGCTCCTGTACGCCTCGGACGCCGCACGCGCGCCCGAGCTGTACCTGCTCGCGTCGATCTGGTGGCGCGACGCGCTCGCCGAGGTGCTACCCGCGCTGCTCGGTGATGGTGCCGCCTTGTCGGCCGCGCGGATGATCCTGCGCGAGAACGCGCTCTCGCTATATCGCGTCGGCTGAGGAGGCCGTCGTCCCGCCCGGCAGATCAAGCAGACCGGCCGGACGGGACAAACGGCACAGAGCCCCGCCGCTATGCACCCGGGGAAGGCCGCAGACGAAGCTCGTAGCGCCCTAACTGCCCACATCGGGCGCGGCTGTAACGGCTAGAACAGCTGGTTCTCGCCGCCGAACACGTCACTCACCGACCCGTCGGTGAAGATCTGGCGGATCGAGTTTGTGAGCAGGTCGGCGCAGGAGAGCACGCGGACGTTGTCGGGGGGGTTGGGCGGCAGCGGGATCGTGTCTGTCACCACCACCTGCTCGAAGCCGGCAGAGGCGAGGTTCTCCCAGGCGTTGCCGCAGAAGTTGCCGTGCGTCGCGGCCGCGTAGATCCGCCGGGCCCCGGCCCCACGGACGGCCTGCGCCGCCGCCGTCAGCGTCCCCGCGGTGCCGATCATGTCGTCGACCAGGAGCGCGGTCTTATCGGCCACATCACCGATCACGTAGCCGATCTCGGCGACCTGCTGGGCCGGGCGCTCCTTGTTGAGAATCGCCAGGTCGGCTCCGACCTTGGCGGCGAACTGCTTGTTCAGCTTCACCCGGCCGGCGTCGGGGGCGACCACGACGAGGTCCTCGAGGCCGAGATCGGTGAAGTACTGGGTGAGCATGAACAGCGCCGTCATGTGGTCACAGGGCTTCTGGAAGAAGCCCTGGATCTGGCCCGAGTGCAGGTCCATCGTCAGGATCCGATCGATCCCGGCCGACTCGAGCATCCGGGCCACCAACCGGGCGCTGATCGGCTCGCGCGGAGCGGACTTCTTGTCCTGGCGCGAATATCCGTACCAGGGGGTCACCGCGATCACCCGATGCGCTGACCCGCCGACGGCCGCGTCGATCATCGCCAGCAGCTCGAACAGCGTGTCGTTGGCGGTCATGCCGGCGGCCAGGTTCTGGCAGGTGGGCTGGACGATGAACACATCCGCGCCCCGAACCGACTCTTCATAGCGGCAGTACACCTCGCCGTTGGCAAATGTCCTCAACGTCACGCTGCCGAGCTCGACGCCCAGCTTCGATGCGATCCTGGCGGCCAGCTCCGGGTTCGCGCGACCGGAGACGAGCATCAGCCGCTTGTCGTAACCGAGTCGCATGGCGGTCGGGACAGTGCGGGTCTCCACGACTCCCAAGGTGTCCGCGAGTCTACGCCTGGACGACGACGGCTCGGTGAGCGTCTTGCCCGTCATGTGTGCGCTTCTCGGTCGTTGGAATCGGTGTGTTCGTCGGTGTTCTTGGGGTCCGCGGCCTCGCGCTCCCGCCGGCGCTCGGCATACCCCTCGATGTTCTGCTGGCGCGCGCGGGCGATGCCCAGCGCGCCCGGCGGAACGTCCTTGCCGATCACCGATCCGGCGCCCGTATACGCATCATCCCCGATCGACACTGGAGCGATGAAGGTCGTGTCGACGCTGGTCTTGACGCGGCTTCCGATCGTCGTGCGGTGCTTGCGATAGCCGTCGTAGTTGGCGGTGATCGTGCTCGCGCCGAGGTTTGTGCCCTCGCCGATGTCGGCATCACCGATGTATGAGAGATGCGGAACCTTGCTCCCTGCGCCCACGTCGGAGTTCTTGATCTCTACGAACGTGCCTGCCTTGGAGCCCTCGCGCAGGACGGTCCCGGGGCGCAGGTAGGCAAACGGCCCGACGCTTACGCGATCGCCGACCACGGCGCCGTTGGTGTAGGCGTGCAGGATCGTCGCGCTGTCGCCGACCTCGGTGTCGATCAGCGTGCAGCCAGGACCGATGGTCGAGCCTTTGCCCACCGTGGTCGTGCCGTGCAGACTGGTGAACGGAGCGATGACCGTGTCCTGACCGATCCGCACCTGAGCGTCGATCACCGTCGCGGCCGGGTTGACGACCGTCACCCCGACGAGCATGTGGCGCTCGTGGATCTGGCGCTGGGCGATCGCTGTCACCTCGGCGAGCTGGCAGCGGTCGTTTATCTGCAGCAGCTCGAGCGGGTCGGGAAGCTCGTGGGCCATCACCGTGCGCTCGTGCTCGCGCAGGATCGGGAGCACGTCTGGCAGATAGAGCTCGCCCTGGGAGTTGTCGGCCCGCACCTCCTGCAGCGCGGCGGTTAGCGCCGCACCCTCGAACGCGAACATCCCGGTGTTGACCTCGCGGATGTGGAGCTCGAGCTCGCTCGCATCGCCCGGACCCTTGGTCTCGACCACCCGCTCGACGGTCCCGTCAGGCGCCCGGACCACTCGCCCGTAGCCGGCCGGATCGTCGAGCACCACCGTGGCGATCGTGCCCGCGGCGCCGCTGCGCTCGTGGTCGGCGACCAGCTCTGCGAGCGTACGCCCCGTGATCAGCGGCACATCGCCGTTGAGCACGACCACCGTGTCGGACTCGCCGATCTCCCTCGTCGCCGCCTTGACTGCGTCCGCCGTCCCCAGCGGGCGCTCCTGCACGGCCAGCGCCACCTGGCCGTCGAACTGGCTCACCGCCGACTCCAGGCTGCGCTCGGGCGAATCAACGACCACGATCCTGCCGGCCCCCGCCGCCTGCGCGGCGGCGATCGGCCAGGCGATCATCGGCCGGCCGCACAGCGGATGCAACAGCTTCTGCACCTCCGACCGCATGCGAGTGCCCTGCCCCGCGGCAAGGATCACGACGACGGGCGCGCTCACGGCGAGATCGTAGGCGATGCGCGACTCTCGATGGCGGTCAGCTTGCCTGCCTTAATTCCTGGTCGGCCTCATACCACCGGATCCACTTTCGGACCGCATTGTCTGACACCCCGTACTTGCGGCCCACGGCGACACAACTCATCGTCTGGAGATCCTCGATCAGAGCCTTGTATGACGGGCGAACGACCTTGCGGATCTCGGGTTTTGGGCCTCGGGGGCCAGCGCTGTAAACCCCACAATTCCGTGAGCAGTACCGCTGCGCCTGGTAATTCGGGGTGAACTCCGCTCCGCAGTAAAGGCAGCTTCGTTGATCGATCGCGACCCGATTCCTGCGACCACAGTGCGTGTCGAGTGTCGCGGCACAGTTTGGACACACGATTCGCAGGTTGACGATCCGATTGTCGGTCGGGATCCCGTTGATGTGGTCGAGGATCAAGGACATCGCTCGGCCGCGCCAAACCTCAGTCTGCCCGCAAAGCTCGCACCGACGTTGCTTTAGGCCTGCGTCGTAAAGCCGCTGCTTCAACCGCTTGCGGCTGTAAGCCGACTCTTGCACGAGGACGTCCTCGAGCGGCACAGCTCCATCGGGTCTCGGGCCGCGGCGAATCCAATCGGGCCGGAAGTGTGCAGTCGAAAGCTCGTATCGCTCGATCAGCTTCCTCAAGGTCCGATGGTTACCTCCGGCAGGACGAAGCTCCAATCGCCTGAGGGCCTCGGTGAGGCTGCATGAGTTAGCGACTGCTTCCCGAACCTGCTCCTCGTCATATCGAGTCTTCCGTGGCACACCGGCAGACTAGCTCCAGCGCCGGACAGAAAGCTACGTTTTGCAGGGATTTGTTACAACTGGGGAGCCAGGGTTCGAACCTGAACTTCGACGTCCAAAGCGTCGCGTGCGGCCATTACACCACTCCCCAGAGCAATGCGAGTGAGCGCTGGCTCAAGCGTAACCGTTCATGGCGCACATTCCAGCAGCCGCCTGAGCTCCGGGTCCAGCAGCGGATCGGCCAGCGCCGCGTGGAGGTCCTCGAGGCTGTGCAGGCCGCGCTCGGCGCGCAGCAACCCGCCCTCGATCCCGGCTTCGTGGGCCGCGGCGAGCGCGATCGACATCGCGTCGGGGCTGCGCCAGGTGCGCTCCGGCAACCCCAGCAGGGCCGAAAGCGGACGCGCCAGCGCGATCAGATAGAAGCCGCCGTCGAACACCGGACCGCAGGACAGCTCGCAGCCATCTCGCAGATCGCCGAGCGCCGCGGCTGCGTGCTCGGGGCGCCAGCCCGGCAGGTCGGGCCAGGCGATCAGCAGCGGGCCATCGGCTCCGCGCAGCGCCCGGACGGCGGCGTTCGCAAGCCTGCCACGACGGCCGGCGCCGTTCTGTGCGAACAGCTCCACATCGGACCCCAGCAGCGTGCGCAGCTCCGAGAACCCATCCGGTGGCTCATAGGCAACCTGGACCGCCCCGGGCGCAGCAACCTGCGCCGCCCAGCCGACCGCTCGCACGAGCAACAGCTCCTGCAGGGCAAGCCACCGCGTCGGCCCCAGGTGCCGCTCCAGCTCGCCGGCGGCCCGGTGGCGAGCCGAACCGGCGCGCAGAGCGCGCGCCATCACCAGCACGGCACGCGGTCGCGACAGGTCTGCCAACCGAGCTCAACCCTGCTCGAAGCGGTACATCGTGCCTGCCGGCGTCGGCGGCTCGCGCTCGAGCCGGCTGACCGCCGCGGCGAGAACATCGGCGAACACGGCCGGGCTTGCGCTCATCAGCTCGAACAGCTTGGCGATCGAAGTTGGCTCGCCCGGCATCACCTCGTTCGCGTAGTCCGTCACGTAACCCGCCAGCCCATACGGAACCTCCAGCTCGCCACACAGCACCGCCTCTGGCCCACAGGTCTGGCTGACTGCGGTCACCCGAGCGGCCGCCAGCTGCGCTATCTCCGCGGGGGTGTTGAAACGCGGACCATCGACGTGACCGTAGGTGCCGCCGTCGCGCGCGGGATGGCCGGTGTCGGCGGCGGCAGCGACCAGTGCCGCCCGAACCCCGGGTGAGAAAGGGCCGCCGTGCAGGATCCAATGCCCCCGCCGCGGGTCGCCGGCCTCGGTGCTGAAGGTACATAGCGAGCCATCGGGTAGTCGGTTGGAGATGAAGTGCAAATCGTCGAACACGACCAGCGAGCCCAGCTCCAGGGTCGGGTCCACAGCGCCACAGGCGGTGCAGCCAATCACCGCGCGCGCTCCGAGCTCGTGCAGAGCCCAGATGTTCGCCCGGTGCTCGACATGATTGGACAGGCGCACGTGACCGGCCCCGTGACGCGACACGTGCAGCAGCTCGACGCCGCCGAACTGCCCCCGGGAGATGTCGATCGACCCGAACGGGGTCCGAACCCGCTCGGGCTCGGCGTGCTCGAATCCCGGCAGCGCGTAAGTCCCCGAGCCGGTGATCACGCCGATCGCCATGGCGCGCGATCCTATCCGAGCAGATGAACGCCTCCCCAAGCGCCGCGCGATCCTATCCGAGCAGATGAACGCCTCCCCAACCGCCGGGCAAGACCAGGCGATCGTGATCTACGACCGCGATTGCGGATTCTGCAGGTGGTCGTTGGGGCTGCTGCTGCGCGGCGACCGGGACCGGCGGCTACGACCGCTTGCGCTGGGGTCAGCGCAGGCCGACGAGCTGCTCTCGGATCTAAAGCCAGAGGAGCGCGCTGCGTCATGGCATCTCGTCCGCGCCGATGGGGAGCGCGAATCCGCTGGCGCCGCGCTACCCAAGGTGCTCGAGCTGCTGCCCCGCGGCGACGCCCTGGCCGCTCTGTTCGCCCGCTTTCCCGGCGCCACCGAGCGGGGATACCGGTGGGTCGCCGATCACCGTTCGGGGCTCAGCCGGCTGCTGCCGAGCAGCGCCAAGCGCCGAGCGACGGCCCTGATCGAGTCACGCACGCGCGAGGCGGCTTGACGTTGCTGATCGCAAGCGACGAGGACGTGCGCGGAATGTCTGCGGCGACGGCTGTGCAGACGATGCGCGAGGTGCTGGCGTCGGCCGCCGAGGGCGGCCTGCTGGCGCCGCCGCGCGTGCACGCCGAGCTCGGTCACAGCGACTTCGTGTTCACGGTGGGACAGCTTGCCGATGGGACCAGCGGCTTTCGCGCCTACCGAGCCGGTCAGCCGGCGTCTGACCAGCTGACCGCGGTCTGGTCGCCGAGCGGCGAGCTGCGGGGGATCGTCGCCGGTGACGAACTGGGCGCCCGGCGGACAGGAGCCCTGGGTGGGGTCGCCATCGATCAGCTCGCCCGCGCCAACGCTGCCAGCGTCGGCATCGTCGGCACAGGACGGCAGGCGTGGCCTCAGCTGTGGGCGCTGCTCGCTGTCCGCTCGATCGACGAAGTCAGGGTCTACGCCCGCACGGCCGAGGGCCGCGAAGCATTCGCCGATCGTGCTCGGCGGGAGCTGAGCGTCGACGCCCGCGCGGTGCAGAGCGCAAGCGAAGCCGTCCGCGGCGCCGCGATCGTGGTGATGGCGACAACGTCGCGCACGCCGGTGATCGACCCGCAGGACATCGCAGCCGGCACCCATGTGACGACTGTCGGGCCCAAAGGCATCTACGGTCACGAGGCGCCGGTCGAGCTGGTCACCAGGGCAGCGGTGGTTGCCTGCGATTCACCGGCGCAGGCACTGGCTTACCCCGAGCCGTTCTTCACCGGCGACACCGAGCTCGTGGCGCTTGCCGACCTCGTCGCAGGCCAGGCCCCCGGCCGGCAGGTTCGGGACGAGGTCACCCTTTACTGCTCTATAGGTCTCGCGGGCACGGAGGTGGCGCTCGCCACACGACTGCTCGACGAGCTGCAACCGACCGAGTGACAGCGCGCCGGCTGGGACACTCAGCTCGTGCAAGGCGACGAGCGAGACCAGTACCTGGACAAGATCCTGATCGGAGGCCGGGAGCGACGCGAAATCGTGATCGTCGATTACGACCCAGCCTGGCCGCAACGATTCGAGCACGAGCGCGCTCGCATTGATGCAGCGCTCGGCGGGACGGCACGGGGAATCCACCACATAGGTTCGACATCGGTTCGTGGCCTGGCGGCCAAACCGATCATCGACATCCTGGTAATCGTCGACGATCCCGATGACGAGCGCGCGTTCGAGCCGGCGCTGACCGGCGCCGGTTACGAGCTCCGGGTCAGAGAGCCCGGCCACCGGATGTTCCGCACCCTGGCAAAAGACGTGCACGTCCACGTCCTGGCGCGGGGCGACGCCGAGGTCGATCGCCACCTGGTCTTTCGCGACCAGTTGCGAAGCTCGCCAGAAGACCGGGAGCGCTACCAGCAGCTCAAACGCTCGCTGGCAGAGCGCGAGTGGTCAGACATGAACCACTACGCCGATGCCAAGGGCCCGCTGATCGACGAGATCATCGCCCGCGCGGGTCAGACTCGCACCCCGCGTCTCGGTACCACAAGGGCGGCGCGTCTGGGGTGATGCCACCCGCGAAGCTAATGCGGGACGCGGCCGCCGGCCGCGCCCGGCTCGCTCGCCGGACCGCGCGGCGCCGCCAGGCCGAGTACCCGCATGGCCTTGAGGCCGAGTGAGAGCTTCTCGCGCCCGTCGGTCGAGGACACGTCGAGGCCGGTCAGCTCGCGGACGCGCTCGAAGCGGTAGCGGACCGTGTGGCGGTGGGTGATCAGTCGCGCCGCGGTCGCGTTTACGTTCGCATCGCATTCGAGGAACGTGGCCAGCGTGCCGAGCAGGTCAGTCTCGTACTGCTCGTCGTAGGCGACCAGCGGGCGCACTGTCTGGTCATAGAAGCGCTTGAGCTCGGCCGGGTCGCTCATGTAGGGGAGCAGCAGCTGGTAGGTGCCGGTCTCCTCGTAGGCGAGCTCGGTGCGCTCGCTGTCGCCCTCGGCGACGTTCAAGGCCAGCAGCGCCTCGTCGTAGGCGCGCTGCAGGTCGAGCGGATCCTGCACCCGGCGGCTGCGCCCGAGCGCCAGTGAGAACCCGCCCAGTCCCGATTCGAGCTCGCGCAGCATCGCCGCGGCCACGCGCCTGCCGGTGTCGCCGTCAGGGGCGGGCGCCAGCACCACGACCTCGGCGGCGTCGACCTCGGTGGGTGAAGCGATCGAACCGGGCGCCACCGAACGCGCGCCACGGGCGGCGACCGCCAGCAGCCGGGGGCGCCAGTCATCCTCGGTGGGGTTGCGGGCGTGCGCGCGGACGACTGCCACCACGGCCCCGGCCGAGAGGTCGGTACCGAGCTCCTTGCCGCGTGCGATCAAGTCGCTGCGGTCCTCGATCCGCCGCGACAACACGGCGCGTTGAAAGCCGGTGGCGGCCTCCTCCGAAGCCCGCTTCGGCGCTCGCACGCGCTCGACCTCGGAAGCGATCAGCGTGGTCACCAACCGCAGCAGCGCTCCGTCGGGCGTGCCCTGGCGGGTGCGCATCCGAAGCCGTCCTACCGGCGCGTCGGCGACCTTGAGCTCGATCGTCGTCACGTCGTCGGCGTCACGCATCAGCGAGCGCTCGTCGGCAGGCGATCTGGCCGCGACGGCCAGCACCGCCGCGGAGCGGTCAGTCAGGATCAGGCTGGCGTCGAGCGCGCGGGCGGCGGCGCGCAGAATCTCGGGCAGGCCCGCACCGGCCTCGACTGCGTCGGTGATCGCGGCGAACGCGCCGAGATCGGGTGACCGCGCCCCTTCGTGGTCCGCGCCCGTCATGTGGCCCGCTCTCCACGAACTCAGAACACTCTCGGCCACTCGACGATGATCAGTGCCCCGAGGACGATGCCGATGCCGATCATGGCGGCAAGAACGTACAGAGACAGGATCACCACCGCCACCCGCTCGAGCGGGCGCCTGTAGGCGGTGATCGCGGGCGCGAGCACGAACGTGCAGAAGGCCGCGATGCCGAGCACGCCCAGGCATGCACCGACGAGGTAAGTGACCGACTGGTTGCTCACGACTGAATCAGGGATTTTGCCCGAAGCCGGGGCTGGCCGGGCAGGAGGTGGCGGTGTTTGCGCAATTTGCGGAAATGGGTCACGGGCTCGTCATCGGTACGGCAAACGCTCACGGGTTCGCCGTCATCGGTACGGGAAACGTTCACGGGTTCGCCATCGGCGCGCCGACCCCTCCGCGCAACGGCACAACGGTGAAGGCGCGCGAGAAGCTCTGACCCAGCCGCCCGCGGGCAGCGTCGGCCTTCGCCGCTGCCTCCGGTCCCCAGAAAACCCCGATCACCGTAGGGCCCGACCCACAGACCAGCGCGCTATCGGTTCCCGCCTCTCGCAGCGCCGTCAGCGCCGCGCCAATCTCCGGGCGCAGTGACAGGGCCGCGGGCTGCAGGTCGTTGACCAGCAGGCGCTCGGGAAGGGTCTTCTCGGCCCCCGCAAGCGAGCACTCGAGCTCGGCGCGCAGCCGCGCAAGCTCATCGTCGCTGCGCCCGATGGCGAGCCGGTCCGCCTCCCGGTAGACGTCAGCGGTGGAGAGCTCGAACGGATGTGGGACGACCAGCAGCGCATGCTCGGCGAGCTCGGGCATCGCCTGGACGACATCGCCGGCACCGACGCCCAGGACAAGCCCCGGGTGAAGCTGGCTGGGCACATCTGAACCCAGCGCCGCGGCGATCCGTTCGGCGACCGCGGACTCGACCGGCGCAAGCTCGGGAGCGCAGCGCAGCAGGGCAGCGGCGTCCGCCGACCCACCCCCCATCCCCGCCGCGACCGGGATCCGCTTCTCGATTTCGACACGCACCGGCGGCGCTCCCCACCCGGCCCTCCGCAGGCGGGCGATTGCCTGCGCGACCAGGTTCGGCCCGCTGACAGCAGCACAGACGACCACGTCCCCACCGCTCGGAGACGGGGCCACGATCTGCAGCTCGTCTGAGAGCTGGACCGATTCCAGCAGCGTCACCAGCTCGTGGCGGCCGTCGGGGCGCGGCGCGCCGAGCAGCAGACACAGGTTGACCTTCGCGAACGCCTGGGCGCTGATCACCGTCATTGGGCGATCCGGCTTGCCAGCGCGCGAAACTCCTCGGGCGACAGGCGCTCGGCGCGCTCGTCGGCGGGATGGCCAAGCTCCACCAGCGCCGCCCGTGCGCGCTCACGCACATCCGCCGGCGACTGCCCGTGGGCGAACGCCAGCGAGCCCGCCAACACCTTGCGCCGATGCGCGAACGCGCCGTGAACGAGCGCCCTCACCGCAGGGTCGGCACCGGGACCGACGCGACGCAGGCCCAGCAGCACCGAGTCGACATTGGGGATTGGCCGAAACACCGTTCGGGCGATCGGGCGCAGTACCTTGACCTCGCAGGCGAGCTGGGCCAGCACCGACGGCACCCCGTAGGCGGGGGTGCCCGGCGCGGCGGCAAACCGCTCGCCGACCTCGCGCTGCACCATCACCACCCAGTGGTCGACACCATCGAGCTCGTCGATCGTCCGCAGGATCGCGGTCGCGGCGATCGCGTAGGGAAGGTTGGCGACGATCTTGTTCGGCTCCGGCCGCAGGGACCGTAGGTCAATCTCGAGCGCATCGGCGAGGTGGAGGCTGACGTTGCCAAACGGGGCCAGGGCCTCGTGCAGCGGCTCCCCGAGACGCTCGTCAAGCTCGACCACGTGCAGGTGCGCAGCGCGGCCGGCGAGGCGCTGCGAGAGAATCCCGAGCCCGCCGCCGATCTCGAGCACGACGTCGCGCTCGTCCAGTGCCGCGAGTCGCTCGATCACGTCGAGGATGTTGCGGTCGATGAGGAAGTTCTGGCCCAGCTCGCGCTGGCGCGCCGAGCGCGTGACTACGGTCGGGCTCGGCTCGCGCTGAGGCCCCGAGCGCGGGCTCACCATCCGAACACGGCCGCCGCGCTGCGCTCGATGTCCCGTTCGAGCTCGTCATACGGCACCCGGCGGGTGATCGCCAGCGCTCGCGCGGTGGCGACCACATTGGCGGGCTCGTTGGGCTTGCCGCGCACGGGCTGGGGAGACAGATATGGCGCATCGGTCTCGACGAGCAGCCGCTGCGCCGGGATCGCCAGCGCCGCGTCGCGCAGGTCCTGGGCCTTGGGGTAGGTGGAGTTACCGGCAAACGAGAACCACCACTGATCGTGCGCGAGACATTCGCGCACGCGGCTGGTCATCGAGAAGCAGTGCAAGATCACGCGCAGCCCCTCGGTATGCGCATTCAGCAGCGCCAGCGTGTCGTCCTCGGCAGCGCGGGTGTGGATCACCAGCGCTTTGTCGGTTTTGCGCGCGAGCTCGATCTGGGCCTCGAAGGCGCGTTTCTGATCCTCGCGCGGCGCGTAGTCGCGGTAGTAGTCCAGGCCGGTCTCCCCGATCGCCACGCACTTCTCGTGGCTGGCGAGCGCCTCGAGCTCGGCATAGTCGGCGTCGTCGAACCCGGCCGCCTCACTCGGGTGGCGCCCGATCGCGGCGTACACCTGGGGAAAGTCCTCGGCCGCCGCGAGCGCTGCGCGGCACGAGGCGCCATTGGTCCCCACGGTCACGATTCTCGTAACGCCGGCCGCATCGGCGGTGGCGACGAGCTCGGCGGTGGGCGGCTCGCAGGCGTCCAGATGAGTGTGGCTGTCGATCACGCGCGCTTGGGGAACAGCGGCTCCAGCGAGGCCACCGTCCGGCCGCCGCCGGTGGGCGCGAGCGCAGCGCCCTCATAGCCCAGCTCGGGCGCCGACAGCGCGACGAGCAGCCGCTCGGTTGTGGCCGGCATGTAGGGATGCAGCAGCACCGTCACCGCTCGGACGGCCTCGGCCAGCGTGGCGAGCGTCGTGTCGAGCTGGTCCGCGCAGGCGGGGTCGCGAGCAAGCTGCCAGGGAGCACGCTCCTCGACGTAACGATTGCAGCGCCGCACCAGCTGCCAGATCTGCTCGAGCGCGGTAGTGATGTCGGCACGATCGAGCAGCTCGGACACACGCTCGGGCAGGTCAGCGAATTCAGCCGCGAGCGCCGGATCGAGATCCACGTCGGGGACAACGCCATCCCGGTAGCGGTGGATCATCGCGATCGTGCGGCTGGCGAGGTTGCCGTACTCGTTGGCGAGCTCTGAGTCATACCGCGCCCGCACGGCGTCCATCCCCACCGCGCCGTCGCCGCCGAACGACACATCGCGCACCAGGTAGAAGCGCAGCGCGTCAGTGCCGAACGCGTCCATCACCTCGAATGGGTCAAGCACGTTGCCCAGCGACTTGCTCATCTTGCGCCCGTCGGCGCCGAGCAGGAAGCCGTGCACGAACACATGCCGAGGCACCTCAAGATCCGCCGCCATCAGCATCGCCGGCCAGAACACGGTGTGGAACTTGAGGATGTCCTTGCCGATGATGTGAAACGTCGCCGGCCAGAAGCGGGTGACTAGATCGCGCCCCCCCGACTGCGTCGGAGGGGGCGCATAAAACAAAGCCGTGTAGTAGTTCAACAGCGCGTCGAACCAGACGTAGAACACGTGACCGGGGTCCCAGGGCACGGCCACACCCCACTTCAGGCGCGCGCGGGACAGCGATACATCCTGCAGGCCCGAGTTGATGAAAGACAGCGCCTCGTTGTAGTGGCGCTGGGGCATCACGAAGTCAGTCCGCTCGGCGTACAGGCGCTCGAGCGGCTCCTGGAACGTGGACAGCCTGAAGAACCAGTTCTCCTCCTGGTGGCGCTCGAGCACGATCTCGTGAATCGGGCACCGATTGCCTTCGAGGATCTCGTTCTCGACCTTGAAGTCGGCGCAGCGAGGGCAGTACCACCCTTCGTAGAGCCCCTTGTAGGTGTGGCCGTTGTCGTGCACGCGCTCGAGCACCTGCTGGACCCGGCGCTCGTGCTCGGTGTCAGTGGTGCGGATGAAGAAGTCATTGGAGGACTCGAGCTTGGGCAGCAGAGCCTTGAATCGCTCGGCGTAGCGGTCGGCGAGCTGCTGCGGCGCGACGCCCTGGGCGCGCGCCTCGTCGGCGATCGGCTCACCGTGCTCGTCGGTGCCGGTGAGGAAGAACACGTCTTCGCCGCGCTGACGCTTGTGGCGGGCGAGGATGTCAGCGGCGATCGTCGTGTAGGCGTGGCCGAGATGGGGCTGCGCGTTGACGTAGTAGATCGGGGTGGTGACGTAGTAGGACATGCGGGGACCCGGTCTCCAAGGCTATCCTGCGCCTCTGGAGCAGCCGCGGCTCGTGACTTCGTAGGAGCGCAAAGATGACCACCACCTCCACCCGCTTGCTCGACAACTACATCGCCGGCCGCTGGACGCCCGCGGCCGCCGCGACCGGCGAGCTCGACGTCACCAATCCAGCCACTGGCGAGGTGCTCGCGCGCGTTCCGCTGTCAGGCGCCGCCGACCTTGACGACGCGGTCGCAGCGGCGCGCCAGGCGCTGCCGGAGTGGCGCGCCGTATCGACGATCGCGCGGGCGCGCAAACTGTTCGATCTGCGCGAGCGGCTGGTGGGCCGCAGCGACGAGCTGGCCCGCTCGGTGACGATCGAGATGGGCAAGACATTCGACGATGCGCGGGCGGAGGTGGCGCGGATGATCGAGATGGTCGAAGCTGCCTGCGCGATCCCCACGACCATGCAGGGCCGTGTGCTCGAGGACGTCTCGCGCAACATCGACGCCGAGACGATCCGCCAGCCGGTCGGGGTGTGCGCCGCGATCGTGCCGTTCAACTTCCCGGCGATGGTGCCGTTCTGGTTTCTGCCGTTCGCGATCGCCTGCGGCAATACGTTCGTGCTCAAGCCCTCCGAGCAGGTTCCGCTCACGCAGCAGATCGCGTTTGAGGAGCTGGACGCGCTGGAGCTGCCCCCCGGAGTGGTCAACCTCGTCAATGGCGGGCGCGAGGTGGTCGAGGGGATTCTCGACCACCCGGGGATCGACGCGGTCTCGTTCGTCGGCTCGGCCCCGGTGGCCAGGATCGTGTACGAGCGCTCGGCGAAGGCCGGCAAACGGGTGCAGGCACTGGGCGGCGCCAAGAACCACATGGTGGTGATGCCCGACGCGGTGATTGACAGCACCGTCGACGGGATCGTCGGCTCGGCGTTCGGAGCGGCCGGTCAGCGCTGCATGGCCGGCTCGGTCGTGGTCACGGTGGGCGACGCCCACGAGCAGCTGATGCCGCCGCTGATCGAGGCGACCCGCCGGCTGCGCGTGGGTGACGGGCTCGACGAGCAGTCAGACGTCGGCCCGGTGATCTCGTGCGCAGCCCGCGACCGGATTCGCGACTGGATTGACCGGGGACTGGCCGACGGCGCGACGCTGGCCGTCGACGGCCGCGAGTACCAAGAGGGAGATCCAAACGGCGCCTACCTCGCTCCGACGATCCTCGACGAGGTCGGACCGGAGATGGAGATCGCCCAGCAGGAGGTGTTCGGACCGGTGCTGTGCGTGATCCGAGCAGGGTCACTCGACGAGGCGATCGAAATCGTCAACGGCAGCCGGTTTGGCAACGGCACGTCGATCTTCACCGAATCCGGTGCTTCGGTCCGCCGCTACCGGCACGAGGTGCAGGCGGGGATGGTCGGCGTCAACATCGGCGTCGCGGCCCCGGTCGCCTTCTTCCCGTTCTCGGGCTGGAAGGATTCGTTCCTCGGCGATCTGCACGCACACGGGACCGACGCGGTCGAGTTCTATACCCGCAAGAAGACGGTCACCAGCCGCTACTTCTCCAGCGGGCAGGGCAGCGGCAGCTACTTCGTCGAGCGCTGATCGCCCGCGTCGGTCAGGGCCCGATACAGCGCGTTGGCGCTGACACCGGTCAGCTCGGCGACCACGCCCGCCGCGGCTCTGGGCTTTGCGCCTGCGTTCACCAGCCGCTCGAGCGCCGCCAGCGGTTGCTTGAGAGCAACTTCTCGCGCCGCCGCGGGGCCGATCACCACCACGATCTCGCCGCGCGGCGGCTGTTCGCGGTAACGGGCGGCGAGCTCGGCCGCGGTGCCGCGGACGACCTCCTCGTGGATCTTGGTCAGCTCGCGGCAGACCGCCACCTGGCGCTCGGGATCCGCGGCCGCCAGCGTCTGAAGTGACGAGGCCAGCCGGCGCGGAGACTCGAACGCCACCACGGTCTCGCGCGCTGCGAACACACGCTCGAGCTCGCCGCGCTTGCGTGGCAGAAAGCCTTCAAACCGCCAATGGTCGGCGGGCAGGGCGCTGGCCACGAGCGCGCTCAGCGCCGCCGACGGTCCGGGCAGCACCTCTACTCCCAATCCGGCCGCGACACAGGCCTGGACGAGCACCAGGCCGGGGTCTGAGACCAGCGGCATGCCGGCGTCGGATACGAGCGCCACGACCGCGCCGTCCTCCATGCGCGCCACCAGCTCCCCGGCGCGGGCGCGCTCGTTGTGTTCGTGGTAGCTGACCAGCTTGCCCGCGACCCCGTAGCGATCCAGCAGCACCCGCGTGCGGCGCGTGTCTTCACATGCGACCAGGTCGGCTTCGCGCAGCGCCGCGAGCACGCGCAGGGTGACGTCCTCGAGGTTGCCGATCGGGGTCGGGCAGACGATCAGCCGGCCGGTGCTCACGGGATGCCTCATGTACCGCTCTCGGCGGCCGCGGCGAGACCGTCAAAGGCAAGCGTCGCCGCACCGATCATCCCGGCTTCGACACCGAACCGGGCCGGCACGATCCGCACTGCGTCGCGCAACGGCGGGAGCACCCGCCAGGCGACCTCGGCCCGGGCGGGCGCCAGCAGCAGTTCTCCGGCCGCGATCACGCCTCCTCCGATCACCACCACCTCGGGGTTGAGGATGTTGACAAGGCTGGCGATCGCGATCCCCAGCCGCGAGCCGATCAGCTCGAGCGCCTCGATCGCGGCCGGATCGCCGTCGTGGGCCAGCTCGGTCACCAGGGGCCCGGCAAGCTCGCGACCCTCGGCCAGCGCCAGCGCCAGACCGGAGTCCGATCGCTCGCGCGCGATCCGCAGCGCCTCGCGCGCCAACGCGGTTCCGGAGGCGAACGTCTCCACGCAGCCGTAGTTGGGGCAGTTGCCCTGACAGGGCGGCCCGTTGAAGTCGATCACCACGTGACCGAGCTCGGCTGCAGCGCCTATTGCACCGCGGTAGAGCTCGCCGCGGAGGATCAGCCCACCGCCAATCCCGGTCCCGATGGTCATCACGACTGCCTCGCTGGCGCCCCGGGCGGCGCCCGCGCGGTGCTCGGCGATGGCCGCCAAATTCCCGTCGTTATCGACGAATACGGGCAGATCCAGGCGCTCGGAGAGCACGTCGGCAAGCGCGATATCGGCCAGCGGCAGGTTGACCGCGACGACCGCGATCCCCCTGCGCGAATCCATCTGGGAGGGGACCCCAAACCCGACCGCGTCGACCTCATCCCCGACGGCCTCGCGAACTTCTTGGATAGCATCAACCGCCACGTCGAGCAAAGCGGCCTGATCGAGACCCGTGACGATTCGCTGTGCTCGGTGGTGGACCCCGAGCCGCGGATCAACCGCGCCGGCGAGCAATTTGGTACCGCCCAGGTCGACGCCGATGGTGCGTCGCACTGGCATGCAGTCACTATATGCACTGTTAGATGCCCAACGATTCCCGAAATCGGGCGCCCGACGAGGAGCGTCCATACCGGGTCTACCGCAGTGAGTCGTCGTCTCGCTCGGACTCCAAGGACCGCCCCTACAACCTCTACCGCTCGGCTCCGCGCGGGCTGAAGGCGCGGCTTCGCGGCGAGGAAGACACGGCCGTTCCCGGCGAGCGCATTCCGCCTGGCAAGGACGATCGGCCTAAGGAGACCAGGGAGGGCTGGCGACGGTGGATCACGCCAAAACGGGTGCTGATCTACATCGCCGGCGCGATCGTCGGTTGGCTGCTGCTGTCGCTGGTGCTGTTCCTGATCAGCGCTCAGATCCAGAGCGGCTCGCTTCCGAGCTCGGCCACCCAGGCGCTGCACCCGGGGGGCAACATGCTGTTCTCGACCAACACCGTGCTCGTCCTGGGGACCGACCAGCGGCCGAAGGGATCAAAGGAGCCCGGCGCCGACACCCACGACAAGGGCAGCCGCTCGGACACGATCATGCTGTGGCGAATCGGCGGCGGCGTCTCGCGGCGACTGTCGATCCCGCGCGACACCGTCGCGCAGATCCCGGGCTTCGGGACCGCGAAGATCAACGCCGCCTACGCCTACGGGGGGCCGGCGCTGGCGATCAAGACCGTCGAGCAGTTCACCGGGGTCAAGATCAACCACCTGATCATCGTCAACCTCGCGAACTTCCCGAAGTTCATTGACGCGATCGGCGGGGTGGACGTCAAGACGGGGCGTATCTGCTCGCAGATCAGCGGCGGGGCCAAGAACGGCGGCTTCTCGCTGTTCCTGCGCCCGGGAACCCACCACCTCAGCGGGATCCAGGCGCTCACCCTGGCGCGGACGCGCGAGAACTCCTGCAACGCGGCCAGCAACGACCTGACCCGTGAGGGCTACCAGCAGAAGATCCTCAACGCGATCAAGAGCAAGCTGCTGTCGCCGATGACGTTCTTCCGCCTGCCATGGGCCTCCTGGTACGCGCCGCAGACGCTGCGCACGGACATGGGCGCCTTTACGTTGCTGAGCCTGTTCGTGGCCGCCGAGACGGGCGGCTCTGCGCCCACACGGATCCTCAAGCCCAGCGGTTCCGAGGTCCTACCCGACGGAGAGGATGCGCTGGTGGCTTCGCCCGCGGATGTGCACCACGCGGTGTCGAAGCTCATGCACGGCTGATGTCACGCGTTTGGCAAGCGGTGACCAGCCGCGGCTGATCGGCCCGGTTGGGCAAGCCGTCACCGCCGCGGCTGGTCAGTCCTTGCAGCAGGCAGTTACGCCGCGGCCTTCTTGGCCGCGGAGTCCGACTTGGGTGCCGAGCCATTTGAGCTCGAGCTGTCCGTGGAGGAGGACTTCGTCGACTCCGAAGTCTTGGGTTCCTTGGAGTCCTTGGCGCCTTCTTTCGAACCGCTCTCGCTGGCGGCCTCGGTCTCGCGCGACCGCTTACGGGTGCCGTAGTCGGTGTTGTAGAAGCCCGAGCCCTTGAAGTGCACCGCGACCGGGTGAAAGACGCGCTGCACCGGGATCCCGCAGACCTCGCACGAGCTAACCGGATCGTCCGAGAAGCGCTGCAGCACCTCAAACGTGTGGCCCTTCTTGCACCGGTACTCGTAGATCGGCATCGCTTCAGACAGTATAGCGAAAATCTTTGGCACTCTCCTAGGTCGAGTGCCAAGCACCGCGCGATGAGGCGCGGCGGCTAGCATGCGGGCGCGATGCCTGATGACGCCCCCGCCATGACCCACGACCCGGTCACCATGGACAAGATCGTGTCGCTCTGCAAGCGCCGAGGGTTCGTCTTTCAGAGCAGCGAGATCTACGGGGGGATCAGCTCGAGTTACGACTACGGCCACTACGGCGTCCTGCTGCGCAACAACGTCAGGGCCCAGTGGTGGCGCGCCCTGCTGCAAGAGCGCGACGACGTGGTCGCGCTTGACTCGGCGATCATCCAGCACCCCACGACGTGGCTGGCCAGCGGCCACCTGGCGGGCTTCACCGATCCGCTCGTCGACTGCCGCACCTGCAAGCTGCGCTTCCGCGCCGACCACCTCGAATACGCGGCCTGTGGGCGAAAGCCATCCAGGCACCCCGGGGAGACCCCCGACTGCGACCTGACCGAGGCGCGGGACTTCAACCTGATGTTCGAGACCACGGTCGGTGCGGTGAAGGACGAGGCGGCGACCGTGTATCTACGGCCCGAGACGGCGCAGGGGATCTTCTTGAACTTCAAGAACTACCTGCAGTTCTCGCGCAAGCGGCCGCCGTTCGGGATCGCGCAGATCGGCAAGAGCTTTCGCAACGAGATCACCCCCGGCAACTTCATCTTCCGGACACGGGAGTTTGAGCAGATGGAGATGGAGTTCTTCGTCCCGCCTGCCGACGCCGAACAGTGGTTCGAGCATTGGCTCGGCGAGCGGATGGGCTGGTACGTCCAACTGGGCATCCGCGAGGACCACCTGCGTCTGCGCGCGCATGACGCCGATGAGCTGTCGCACTACTCGCGCGCCACCAGCGACATCGAATACCTGTTTCCAATCGGCTGGCAGGAACTCGAGGGGATCGCCAACCGGGGGGACTTCGACCTCACCCAGCATGCCGAGCACTCGGGACAGAAGCTCGAGTACGTCGATACGGCGACCGGGGAGCGTTATGTACCGCACGTGATCGAGCCCGCCGGCGGGGTGGATCGCACGATGCTGGCGTTCCTCGTCGACGCCTATGACGAGGACGAGATCGAGGGCGAGCTGCGCACGGTTCTGCGGATCCATCCGCTGCTGGCGCCGGTCAAGGTCGCGGTCCTGCCGCTGGTCCGCAAGGACGGGCAGCCGGAGCTGGCGCGCGAGGTCTATCAGGAGCTGCGCCAGCTGATGCAGGCCGAGTACGACGAGGGCGGCGCGATCGGGCGCCGGTATCGTCGTCAGGACGAGATCGGGACCCCCTGGGCGGTGACGATCGACCACCAGTCGCTCGAGGACCGGACAGTGACGCTGCGCGACCGCGACAGCCTGGCCCAGGACCGATTGGCGATCGACGCGCTCGGGGCCGAGCTCGAGCGGCGCCTGCGCGAGCCGTGGATCTCGCCGAAAGGTTGAGGGTCGCTCAGAGCGTGATCGGCAGTGGCGCCGACGCACCCGTGAGCGTGCCGCCGCCCTCGGGGGTGCGCGCGACAACGACGTAGCTCCCGGGCGAGGCCCCGACCAACACCGTGGCGCTGAATGCGCCACCCCGAGCGCGAACCGTCTTTGCATGCAGCAGCCGCCGGCGGCCGTTGACAAGCCTGTAGATGTAGAGCTTGACCCGCGGCTTGGGCGGATTGACCGTGCCGCTGACGGTCACCGGCGCCGAGGACGCGAGCGCGAGCGTCAACACCGGTTGCACACCGACCGCGATCACGTTTGACGCCGCCGCCGGTGCGACGGGGTGCAGGGCACGCAGAACCGCGGTCCGCGTCAGCGGGAGCGTCGCGGCCCAGGATCCGTCGGCGGCGGTGGTGGCGGTGGCGACCGTGGTCGCACGATCTCTGCTGAGCTGTTGGATCTCGATTGGTGCGCCGGCGATGGGGGCTCCGTGCCGAAGGGCCAGGGTCCCGCTGAGCGCGACCGGCGTGGCCTCGGGCACGGTCTCGCTCGCCGACACCAGCGTGAGCACCGCGGGCACGCCCTCGAGCAGCGCGATGCGCGGACGGATCTCCGGCAGGCGGCGATAGAACGCGGTCCCGGGGCAGTCGGTGAGATCCCCGTCGCGGTGGCCGGCGACGCGGGGTAGCAGCGGGTGCGAGCCGGGACGAAACGGGGTGTAGAACGCACCCGCGGGATCGACCTCGACCTTGACCCGGCCCAGCGACGGGAGCCCGTGCAGCGCCAGCTTCCAGGCCAGCAGCCGCTCGAGTGCGTTGATCGCCGCCGGTGGTGGCACCACTGACATGAACGTTCCCAGCACCGCGACCCCGGTCGACTCGAAGTTATATGCCCCGGCGTGGGCGCCGACCACCGGCTCGTCGATGCCGCCCGCGCGGGCCTCCCAGATGCCGCCGAAGGCGTCGATGATGAAGTTGTAGGCCACGTCGAAATAGCCGCGAACGAAGCGGTGGTAGTCGAAGATGCCCAGCAGCAGCGCCGGGACATCGGCTCGCGAGTAGCCGTTGGGGTTATCCGTGTGGTGCACGAACGCGAGCTTGATCGTTCCGTAGCTGGCCGGGCCCGCGGGCCGAGCATGGTTCTGTGCCCACACCGAGCGGGCGATGATCGGCGGCTGACCGGGACCCGCATCGAGTACCGGCTGGGCCAGGGTCGCCGATGCCGAGGTGGCCAGAGGACGGCCGGTGGGCGCCCGAGTGACGAAATGCACGCGCACTGCGTCGACCGGATGCGAGCTGCGGAGCTGGAGCAGGTCCGCGGCTCCGACCCACACCGGCTCGCCGAAGGCAACCGGCGAGCCCTTCGAGCCGGCGTCAGCGTCGTGCCCGGTCACCGACGCAAGCCCCCACGGACCCCACCGCCCGCTCCTGGTGCGCGTCCGCAGCTCGATCCGCACGCCGCGGGCGGCTCCTGACCACTGCACGCCGGCGAGCGCGAACCGGCGGGGTGCCTCGATGGTGACAATTCGATCGATCGCGCCAACCCACAGGCTGAACACGCGCTCCGCGCCGCTTGCCTGCGCCGGACGGTGTGGCACGCGGGCTGCGACCCCGGCGACCGGACCGAGCACCACCCCGGCGCCGGCCGCGGCGGCGCCGCCGAGCATCGTCCGACGGGTGACTATCGGCGCCTGATCGCTCATCGCCGTCTCGAGCGCGCCTGCGGCGCGTGCCGGGCGCGGCGGCGATCGAACACCAGACTCACGCCACAGACCACGAGCAGCAGCAGCGCGAGCAGCGCGGCGACCGCCACCCCGGGCTCGATCGCCACGACCACCGCGGCGATCGCGAGCGCCACAGCTATGTCGATCAGGGCCGGATTCCGGCGCACAGCGCAAGCCTCCGGATCGGGACGGGACTGCCGGTCACAGCGGGAGCCTCCGGAACAGCGCACGGGGCATGTGCCTCAGCAAAGCAAAGATCCAGCGCAGGCGCGACGGTACCCACACCGTGTGCGCCCGCCCGGCCAGCGCCCTGACCGTAGCGTCCGCGACGGCCTCGGGCGTGGTCGCGAACGGAGCCGGCTTCAGGCCCGCTGTCATCTTCGTGAACACGAAGCCTGGCCGGATCGTGAGCACCCGGACCCCATCGGCGGCGGCGGCATCGCCGAGTCCCTGGGCCAGGCCGTCGAGCCCGGCCTTTGCAGCGCCGTAGATCGCGTTTGACGCCCGCACCCGCTCGGCAGCCACCGTCGAGAGGACGATCATCGTTCCCCGCCCCTGAGCCCGCAGCCGACGCAGGCAGTGCAGCAGCAGCGACCCGGCGCCGAGGAAGTTGACTCGCATCACCTCGGTGGCCTCGCCGGTGGGCGCATCGAGTCCGGCCTGGGCGCCGAGCCTACCCACCGCCAGCACGACGATGTCCACGGCGCGCGCCTGTTCAAACGCGTGCTCGACAGCCGATTCATGGCTGGCGACTTCGTCGGCATCCACGAGCTCGATCGCCACCGGATCGACTCCGCACCGCTGCAAACCCTCAGCCGCGACCTGCAGACGCTGGGGATCGCGGCCGAGCAGCACTGCAGCGACGGAGCGATCGGCGGCCAATCGCCGGATGATCGCAAGCCCGATCTCCGAGGTGCCGCCAACCAGCAGCACGCTGGTGCGGTCAGGGTCGCTCATCGCCGGGGCCAGAGCGCCCGATCAGCCCGGTCCGCAGGCCCAGGTCAGACCGCCAGCGGTGCTCGGGATCGGCCTGCTCGCGCACCGCCCGCCACTCGTCGAGCCGTGGATACATGGCCGCCAGGACCTCCGGGCGCAAGCGCCAATCCTTGGCCAGGTACACCCGGCCTCCGGCGCCGGCGACGAGCTCGTCGAAGCCGCGCAGGAGGGGCTCGAGGCCAGGTGCGGCGCGCGGCATGTCAAGCGTCAGCGTCCAGCCCGCGAGCGGGAACGACAGCGGCGCGCTGTTCGCGGAACCGAAGTCCTTGAGCACCGCCAGGTAGCACGGCACCGGCGACCGGCGCAGGCGAATGACCAATCCTTCCAGCGCGTGCTCGCGGCCTCGGGGCACCACGAGCTGGTACTGGACGAACCCGCTTGCGCCGTACAGATTGGGCCAGGCGTTCAAGACGTCGAGCGGGAACATGTGCTGACCGAACGACTCGAGGCGGCCCACCTGGTGCACCGGAGTGCGACGGAAGCGCAGCTCGTTGAAGGCTCGCACGGCAGAGGGGCGCAGGAGGCCGCCGGGCCACCACGACGGAATCGTCATTCGAGCAGAGACGGTGGTCTGAGCTTGGCCGCGGTCGTCGGGCGGTCGCTGCGCGAGCGCGGCGGCGCGGGTGACAACACCCCTGACCGGGGGGCGACCCAGCAAGTCAAGCCAGGCGACGCGATACACCCCGCCAGGACCGTCCAGCACCGCCAGCGCGTCGTCGAGCGTCTGGACCCGGTCGGTATCCACTGACAGCCAAGCGCTGTGCAGCCGGCTGAGCTTCACCTTTGCCCACAGGATCACGCCGGTCAATCCCATCCCACCGACAGTGGCCGCCAGAAGGTCCCCGCCGTCACCGCCGTCATGCGCAGTCAGCACCCGCACCTCCCCTGACGCCGTCAGCAACCCGAGCTCGAGCACGTAAGACCCGAATGTTCCGGCCGCACCGTGGTTCTTGCCGTGCACGTCGGCTGCGATCGCCCCACCCACCGTGACGTGCTGGGTCCCGGGAACGACCGGCAGCGTCCAGCCGGCGGGTGCCAGGCCGCCGAGCAGCTGGCCGAGCGTCGTTCCACCCTCGGCCGTGACCACGCCGCTGACGGCGTCGAGCTCAAAGGAGCGCAGGCGGGTGATGTCGAGCACTGTTCCCCGTCGAAGCTGGGCAGCGTCGCCGTAGCTACGCCCCATCCCTCGCGCGATCGCCCCGGTGGCGCCGGCGGCAGTGACCGCCTCGCGCAGCTCGCCGATGCTCTGCGGACGCAGGAGGGCGACCGGCGTACGCGGACCGCCCCCCCAGCCGGAAATGCAGTCCGTCGGCACCACGCCTCGCGGCGGTGCCTCTCGCGCCCCGGGAGCAGCCAGATCAGCCGGCAGCATGGACCGCCAAGGCGAACAGCAGCAGCCATATGAGGCCGCCGGCGGCGAGAATGCGGTCGCCGAGCACAACCTCCTCGGGCGCCTCACCCGCTCCCCCGCGGACCAGCACCCAGTAGCGCAGCAAACAGGCGGTGAAGGGGATCACAGTCAGCATCCTCCAGGGCACGCCGTCGATGTCGGGCAGCGCGATCGCCCACAGGCAGTATGCAACCGTGGCCGTGACGCCGCTTGCCGCCAGCAGCAGCCAGAGACGACTCGGCGTGTAGTGCGCAAGGACGCTCCTGCCCCCAATGCGTGCCGGGCCCCTCGTGGTCCGCAACAGCTCGGCCTGTCGCTTGCCCGCGGCCACGAACAGCGCGACCGCACTCACCACAACCACAAACCAGATCGACAGCGCGACCGGCGCGGCGACGCCGCCAGCGAGCGCCCGCAGGACGAAGCCTCCGGCGACGGCGATGATGTCGAACACAACGACGTGGCGCCACAGCAGCGTGTAGGTGAGAGTCAAAGCGACATAACCGGCCCCCACCACCGCCAGCAGGGGCCGGATCGAGAAGCACAATGCCAGTCCCGCAAGCAGCCATCCGGCGCCGATCACCACGGCGTCTCGCCGCTCCAGCTCGTACGCGGCCACTGGGCGATACCGCTTGCGCGGGTGGCGTCTGTCCTCGGCCACGTCACGGCTGTCGTTGAGGGCATAGGTTCCCGCTGAGATCAGGCAGAACGCCAGGCAGGCGAGCACCACACGCCCCAGCACGTCATCGCGACCGAGGGCTCCGGCCGCGCCGGCCGCCGCGATCACCAGCCCATTCTTGATCCACTGCCGTGGTCGCGCGGTGACCAGGATCGCCAGCAGCCGCCCCCGGCGCGGAACAACCGGGGGCGGACACTCGAGCTCAGAACCGGCCAGGCCATCTGTCGCCGAGGCAGCCGCCGGCAACGGGCCACCCGGAGGCGCCCAGGGCGTGCGCGACCCTCGTCCCGACGACGTCATCGGCGCGAGCCTAGGCACGCATCATGAAGTCCAGATGTTCAGCTGATGAGGGACCTCTCAGATTTCCTTAAGCCAAAGGTCCGGGTCGCGCTGGCACGATCGCCCGATGCTGGCTCCGACCAGGCGCGAGTCACAGTCACAACCCGAGACAGCCGGGCCCGAGACCCCGCGCTGGCTCCAAGGGCTCGACGAGCCTCCCTACCGTGGGCGCACGCCGCGCGGCACCGGTCGACGACGCACCGGGCGGATACGGCGGATACGGCGGATCGCCACGATCGCCGCGATCGCTCTGGCCGTGCCGGCGCTCGTGTCCTACGCGAGCATGCTCACCCAGCGGTCTGACTCGAGCCTGTCGATCAGGACGGTTGAATGGCTGCGCGACAACGGCCTGCGCGGGGTGGTGAACCGCATCGAGACGATCTACTACACGCTCAACGCTCCGGCGAAGGGCGGTCCGGCGCTGCACTCACTCCCGAAGCTCCCCGGCGCCGCGTCCGAGCCCGTGTCAGTGCAGCCCCATGCCCACAAGAGCTACTACCGGCCTCCCCGAATCCCTCCGGTGATCCACCCGGCGCTGAAGGGCGAGGGGGTCTGGCGTCCGACGTTCGCCGACGGCGGAAGCCGACCGCCCGTGCTCGTGACCAGCTTCCGCCCAGACCCCAACTACCCCCAGAACGTCGCCGGAGTCGCCTGGATCGATCACACGCGCACCTCCGTGTGGCTGTATCCAGGTCTGTCCGAGCCCGCCGTGTCGCTGCCCTCCCGAGGACCGATGGAGGTCCCCCTGGACCGCCGCAAGCGGCTGGTGGCGACGTTCAACAGCGGTTTCAAGCTCACGGACTCCGGCGGCGGCGTCACGATCGGTGGGCACACCTACGCGCCGCTGCAAAATGGGCAGGCGACGATTCTGCGCTACCGCGACGGCAGGATCGACATCCGGGCTTGGTACGGCGGCCCCGTTGCGGGGCACAACATCGTCTTTGCCCGCCAGAACCTCCCGTTGATCGTCAACAACGGTCATCTGACGCCGAACCTGTCAGACGGACCAGAGTGGGGCGCCACGCTCGGCAACGCCGTCCTGGTGTGGCGTTCGGGAGTGGGCATCGACCGCCACGGCAACCTGATCTACGCCGCGGCCAACATTCAGACGGTCACCTCGCTGGCGGAGATCCTCAAGCGCGCAGGCGCGGTCCGGGCGATGGAGCTCGACATCAACACCTACTGGCCAAGCTTCATCACCTACCGCCGTCCCGGAGCGGTCGGGGCGGCCAACCTCCTGCCCACCATGGATCCGCTCGCCCGAGCGGTTCCTGACGCCGGACGATCGGGACTTCTTCGCGGTCTACCTGCGCTGACGCTCGCGCGAGCCCGGTCCACCTCGCATCTGTAGGCTGCCGAGCGAGATGGCCGCCGGCACCCGCACCGATACGATCGCCATGCCCGACGGGGGCGAAATGGGGGCCTACGTCGCCCTGCCGCAAGCCGGCCACGGACCGGGGCTGCTGGTCCTGATGGAGATCTTCGGCGTCTCCACCTACATCCGCCGCGCCGCGGAGCGGCTTGCCGAGCTCGGCTACGTCGCTCTGGCGCCCGACCTCTTCCGGCGCACCCACCCCGGCCTGGAGCTCGGACACGATCAGGCCGGGCTGGAGGCGGCGATGCAGGCGATGAGCGACTTCGACCCCGCCGGAGCCGTACAGGACTCGATCATCGCCCTGGAGTGTCTGCGCGGACTCGAGGAGGTGGACGGCCCGGTGGGAGTGGTCGGTTTCTGCCTCGGCGGTTCACTGGCCTTCGGGGTGGCGGCCGAGAGCGCCCCGGCGGTAGCCGTCTGCTACTACGGATCCACGATCGCCGACTCCCTGCACGACAGCGATCGAATCAGCTGCCCGGTGCAGTTTCACTTCGGCGCCAAGGACTCCTACATCCCGCTCGAGCACGCCGAGCGCGTCGCCGCGGCGGCGGCGCAGCGACCGGACTGGGAGTGCCACATCCAGCCCGACGCGGGACACGCGTTCGACAACCACGACTCTGAGATGTTCCACCAGCCCGAGGCTGCAGCCCGCGCCTGGGTGCTGACGCAGCAGTTCCTCGCTCGGGAGTTACCGACTCCACAGGCGCAGCCGTAGCATCGCGGGGGATCTTTGGCGCTATACGCCCAAAATCCCCCAAGCCCCGTCCCGAAAACGAGAAAGCGCCCCGTGAACGGGACGCTCTCACGTACGGAACAATGAGCCGCGGCGGTTAGGCAGCTGTGACCGGCGTGGCCGGCGGAGTGGTCGTCCCCCCGGCCGGCGGCGTGTACTGGAACTCCTCCTCGGCGCCGAACAGAGTGTCGAGCACCTTCGAGCGGAGCTTCTCGCTCACGGCCAGCGCCACGGCGGCGCCGACCAACACGATCATCAGCTTGCGCCCGAGGCGCCGCTTCTTCTTCGGCGGGTTGGGCGCCTCGCTGAGCTTCACCGTCGCAATGCGGAGTGCCTCGACTGCATCGCGGAGGTCCGCTTGAAGCTTCTTGTCCTCGAGCAACGCTTTGTGAACGACCTTCCCGTTCGACAGGCGCTTGTAGGCGCTCTTGCCCGATTCGAGCGCGTGGCGCATGTCGGCGCGCAGCTTCGCGTCCTGGATCAGGCGCTGGATGTAAGGGTTGGTCTTGGTCATGTTGGCCAACTCATTGGCGCGGGACGCCACCGTGGCCTTGTTTCGCGACGGCATATCACTCCTAGACGCTGGCAGGCGGATGAACCGTCAGGATACGCGATAGCCCGCGGCCCGTCTTCGCGCCAGCGCGAGCTCGAGCACCTCGTCGACTGTGGCGACGAATCGAAACTGGATCGCGTTGCGCAGATGGGCCGGGATCTCGTCGATGTCCTGCTCGTTGAGCGCCGGGGCGATGACGGTGCGGATGCCGTTGCGCTGGGCCGCCAGCGCCTTCTCCTTGAGTCCCCCGATCGGCAGCACCTGACCGGTGAGCGTCACCTCGCCGGTCATGGCGACGTCGGAGCGCACCGGCCGCCCCGAGACCAGCGACGCCAGCGCGGTGACCATCGCCACGCCGGCGCTCGGACCGTCCTTCGGCGTCGCCCCGGCGGGAACATGGATGTGGATGTCATGGGTGGCAAACCAGTCGCCGGCAAGCTCTGGCACGAGCTCCGGTGCGTTGGCCCGGACGTAGGTCAGAGCCGCCTGCGCCGACTCCCGCATCACGTCGCCCAGCTGACCGGTCGTCGTCAGCCGGCCGCGGCCGGGCATCGCGCTGGCCTCGATGAACAGCACCTCACCTCCGACCGGCGTCCAGGCAAGCGCGGTCGCGACACCCGGCCGCGAGGTGCGCCGGCGTGCCTCGGAGAAGAACCGGCGCTTGCCCAGCAGCTCCCGGACGCGCGGCTCGGTGATCGAGAGCTTGCGATCGGCCTGATTTTCGGCGACCCGTCGGGCGACCTTTGCGGCAGACCCCTCCGATCTCTCGCTCGAGCTGACGCACGCCCGCCTCGCGCGTGTAGTCGGAGATGATCGTCCGCAGCGCGGGGTCGGTGAAGGCGATTCGGCGATCGCTGAGTCCGTTTCGTTCGATCTGCCGTGGCACCAGGTAGCGCTTGGCGATCTCGAGCTTCTCCGAGGCGGAGTAGCCCGCCAGCTGGATCACCTCCATGCGATCGCGGAGCGGCGGGGGAACCGTGTCGAGCGTGTTGGCCGTGGTCACGAAGATCACGTCGGCGAGCGAGAACGGGAGATCGAGGTAGTGGTCGCGGAAGGTGTCATTCTGCTCGGGGTCCAGGACCTCGAGCATCGCGCTGGCCGGGTCGCCGCGGAAGTCGGCGCCCATCTTGTCGATCTCGTCGATCATCAGCAGCGGGTTGTTCGCTCCCGCATCGCGCATCGCCCGGATGATCACGCCGGGCATCGCGCCGATGTAGGTGCGCCGGTGGCCGCGGATCTCGGCCTCGTCGCGGACGCCGCCCACGCTGATGCGCTCGAACCGGCGTCCCAGCGCCCGGGCCATGGACCGGCCCAGCGAGGTCTTTCCGACGCCCGGAGGCCCGACGAACAGCAAGATCGAGCCGCGCGCGTCCGGTTTCAGCGAGCGCACCGCGAGGAACTCGAGGATCCGGTCCTTGACCTGCTCGATGTCGTAGTGGTCCTGGTCGAGAACCCGGCGCGCGTGGCGCAGGTCGAGGTTGTCGTCGGTCGAGGTGTCCCACGGCAGCGAGGCGATCCACTCCAGGTAATTGCGGACCACGCCGTACTCGGCCATCGCGGGCTGCAGGCGCTCCAGCCGGCCGAGCTCGCGGTCGACCTGCTTGCGTGCCTCTTCGGGCAGGTCGATCGCCGCCAGCTGATCGCGGAGCGCGTTGACCTCGGCTGCGACCTCGTCGGTCTCGCCCAGCTCCTCCTGGATCGCCTTCATCTGCTGGCGCAGGAAGTACTCCCGCTGGCCCTTGTCGAACTCCGACTGGACCTGGGACTGGATCTTGGTGCCCAGCGCCACCACCTCCAGCTCGCGCGCCAGGATCTCCGACAGCCGTCGTAGACGCTTGGCCACGTCGAGCTCCTCGAGCAGCTCCTGCTTCTCAGACGTCTTCAGCCGCAGCGCGCCGGCGATCACGTGGCTGAGCACGATCGGGTCGTCGACGTTGGCGACCATGACCTGGAGCTCCTCGGGGAGGTAGGGCACCTGACCGACGATGCTCGTGAAGGTCTGCTGCACGTTGCGCATCAGCGCCAGCAGCTCGGCGCTCTCTGAGACCACGTCCGGGGCCTGCTCCACCTGCGCCACCAGGTAGGGCTCGGTCTGCACCCAGCTCTGGATGCGGACTCGCTGGCCCCCCTGGATCAGGACCCGCAGTGAGCCGTCGGGAAGGCGGATCATCCGGGCGACCGTGCCCAGCACGCCTACCGAGTAGAGCTGGTCGGGGCCGGGCGCCTCGACCTCGGGGTCGCGGCCGGCGACGAGCACGATCGAGCGATCGCCGCGCAAGGCGTCGTTGACGAGCTCGATGCTCCGCTCCTGACCGATGTTGAGCGGAACCGGCATCTCGGGAAACGTGACGGTGTCGCGCAGCGGCAGCACCGCGATCTGGTCGGGCAGCTGCCGGGTCCGCTCGACGGCCACCTCGCGTGCTCTGTCGGCGGGGACGCCGACCTCGATCATCGCCTCTCCTGGCTCTCGATCGGGACCGCGCGCAGGCGCGGCGTGCGCTGGGCCAGCGGGAGCTCGACGCGCAACATCCCGTCCTCGTAGCGAGCGGTGGCCTCCTCGGAGCGCACATCGGTGCCCAGCTCGATCACCCGCCGGAACCGGCCGCGGGCGATCTCCACCTGCTGGTAGACGTCGCCCTCGGGCTGCGCTGGCCCTCGCACACCGGAGAGGATCAGCGTCCGGCCTTCGAGCTGCAGCTCCAGCTGGTCGATCTCGATGCCGGCCAGATCGGCGGTGACCACGGCCCGCGCAGGCTCGGAGGTGTAGGCGACATCGACGGCCGGCCAGCTCCCACCGTGGCGTCTGGAGAGACCGGCGCGCTCGAACATATCGCCGAACACCTCATCCATCTCGCGGCGCATGCGGTCGAAGTTCGCGAACAGATCCCGGTCGGACATAAAGCTGAACAGTAGCCCCGCTGGCCGCGAGGCGGCCGTGGGGTTGCTAGAGCGTGTAGACCTCGCCCTCGCGGGCCAGCTCGACCGGCCCCCCAAACGTCTTCACCGCCTCGGCCTGCGCCCACTCCGGGTCCAGCTCATCCGAATAGTGGGTCAGCACCAGGCGCCTGGCGCTGGCCTTCTTCCCGTGCTCGCCCGCCTCGCCTGGGGTCAGGTGCCCGCGGATCCCGGTGCGCTCGGGCCGCGGCAGCGTGCCTTCGATCAGCAGCAGATCAGTGTCGCGTGCGAACTGGACGAGCTGCTCATTGGGACTGCAGTCGGCGCTGAACGTAAACCGGGATCCATTGCTCGACAGCTCGACCGCGTAGGTGACGGTGAAATGCGGCACCTCGCAGAAGCGAACCGTGAGGGGTCCGATCGACAGCTCGTCGTGCTCTTCGTACTCATGGATCGCGAACGCCTTCTCGATCAGGTCATCGTTGCCCCAGCAGCCGACGATCCTCCGGAGCATCTCGGTTCCGCCGCTCGGCAGGTACAGATCCGGGCGGGCGGGGTTATCGGTGCCCGGGAAGCCACCCACCGGAACCGGCTGCTGGCGCGGCGCATAGCAGAGGGCGTAGCTGAACGGGACCAGGTCGAGGAAGTGATCGGCGTGCAGATGACTGATCAGAACGGCGTCGACGTCGACGTAGTCGCATCGGGGACGCAGCTTCGAGAACACCCCATTGCCGCAGTCGAGGACCAGCGTGAAGTCGTCCTCCTGCACCAGATACCCGCTGCAGGCGCCAGCCGCGTCTTGCCAGGACGGCGACTTGCCCAGCACGGTTACATGCACTGCGCTCCTCTCGTCGTAGTGGCCCCGCTGCCGCGGAAAGCACTGAGGCTCACACTGTAGTAGTGCTGGTGTTTTACCCGGCGCCGAGCGCGCCTGAACCCCGCTGCTAGGTGTGGCCGTCGCGGTCGGAAGGGCCGTGGCGATCCGTGTCCATGATCCAGCCCATCAACACAGCGAGCAGAATGAACGCTACGAATCCCCCGACCAGCGGCCAGTACATGGACGTAAACATATCTGAGCGCGCGGGCGCGGACCCGCACTACCCGAGGCGGATCTTGGCCCTAGGCGTGGAGCGCGACCTGCTCACTGGGCGAGGGAAACGCCCAGGCGACCTGCATGCGCCGCTCCTGACGGAACACGAACCGCAGCTGGCTCGGCGGTCGCAGCCCATCGGGATGCGCCGGGCGAAAGGTCGCGCACGGCCCACACCCCTCGAGCGCGCACAGGAGATTCTGATGAAAGAAGCAGTTTTCGCAGCTCGCTTTCGCGGTCGCCGCCCGACCATTCGCCATGCCGATCCAACCCCCGATAGGAGATTTGACTGAGAGCCCGACAGCGGGCATCAAAGCGAATCTCGCCCCCCTCGTGCAACGACGATTGTCGGAAAACGCAGGAACTTCCGGACCGCGTCAATCCCTGCAAACTCCGGGATGTTGCCGCCCCGCCACAGGCGGGGGTCGCATTTTCCGTAGCTTTGCACCGATGCACGAGCACGACTCCCAAGGGCTGATCTCCCTCGCCGACTACGAGCGCGCCGCGGCCGAGCTTCTTGACCGGGGCGCGCATGGCTACCTCGCCGGCGGCGCCGGCGACGAGCTGACCATGCGCGACAACATGGTCGCGTGGAACCGCGTCGCGATCCGCCCTCGGGCGCTGGTGGGTGCGGGCCACACGGATCCCAGCATCGAGCTGCTGGGGCGCCGGCGTGCCCACCCGATCCTGATCGCACCTACGGCCTTTCAAGCGCTTGCCCATCCCGAAGCCGAGCTCGCCACCGCCCGGGCAGCCGCCGCGACCCACACGATCATGTGCCTGTCGACCTTCTCCAACGTTCCTCTGGAGGCGCTCGCCGAAACGGTGCCGGAGGTCTCGCGCTGGTTTCAGCTGTACGTGCTCAGAGACCGAGCGCTCAGCCGGGAGCTCGTCCAGCGCGCCGCGCAGTGCGGGTATGAGGCGCTCGTAATCACCGTCGATCTGCCGGTGCCGGGAATCCGCGAGCGCGAGCTGCGCGCGCCGGTAGAAGTGTCGACCGCGGAGCCGCTGGAAGACGACCCGGCGATCGCCGCGATCGAGCGCCGAACGCCGACGACGTTCGGGGCCCAGATCGACACCGACCTCAACTGGGCCGACATCGAGCAGATCGTCTCCGACAGCCCACAGCCGGTGGTCGTCAAAGGATTGCTGACCGCCGAGGACGCCCGTCTGGCAGCCGACTGCGGCGCGGCCGGGGTGATCGTCTCCAATCACGGCGGCCGGCAGCTCGACACAGTGCTGTCCAGCGCCGCTGCGCTGCCCGAGGTCGTGGATGCGGTCGGTGATCGGATCGAAGTGCTGGTCGACGGCGGGATCCGGCGCGGGACTGACGTACTGAAGGCGCTCGCGCTGGGAGCGCGGGCAGTGCTGGTGGGACGGCCGGTGGTGTGCGGACTGGCGGTCGACGGAAGCGCGGGCGTGCAGGGGGTGCTCGAGATCCTGTTGGCCGAGTTCGACAATGTCCTCAAGCTTGCCGGCGTCCCACACGCGGCTGCGCTTGACCGCAGCTGTGTCGCGCCGGCGCCGTGGGTGGCGACAACCGGGTGAACATCCTCGTCACCGGGGTCACCGGCTACGTCGGCGCGGCGCTGGTCCCGGCGCTGCTGCGAGAGGGTCATTGCGTTCGCGGCTTTGCGCGCGACCGCGACCGGGTAGCGCTCGAGATCCCGATCGTGCAGGGCGACGCCGTGTCTGGCCACGGACTCGAGCGGGCATTGGATGGGATCGACGTCGCCTACTACCTGATCCACTCGATGGAGCCGATCGCCGACGGCCCGTTCGGGGTCGTCGAGCAGCGCGCCGCGCAACGGTTTGCCGACGCTGCGGCACGAGCCTCAATCCATCGGATCGTGTATCTCGGCGGGCTGCTCCCCGGCTCCGGACCCCTCTCGGCGCACCTGGCAAGCAGGGTCAAGGTCGAGCAGATCCTGCTCGAGCGGGTGCCCGGCTCGGTCGCGCTCCGTGCATCGATCGTGATCGGGGCTCGCTCGAGATCGTTCCGCTTTCTGGTCCGCCTGGTCGAGCGCCTGCCGGTGCTCGCGGTTCCCGCGTGGCACAGCAATCGCACGCAGCCGATCGACGAGCGGGACATCGTGCAGCTGCTCGCGCGGGCCGCGACCAGCGACGCCGTAGCGGGAGGCTCACTGGACGTGGGAGGCCCCGACGTGGTCACCTACGGTCAGCTGATCGATCGGATCCGCGACCTGATGCTCGTGGCCCGACCGACAGTCAGCCTCCAGCGCCTGACCGTGACTCCGATCGCCAGCCGGCTGGCGGCGCTGATCGCGGGCGAGCAGCACGAGCTGGTGGGTCCGCTGATGGAGAGCCTGGGCACGGATCTGCTGCCACGAGATCTTCGGGCGATCGAGCTCCTGGGCATCAGGCTGCACAGCCTCGATGCGGCGATCGAGTACGCGCTTCGCATGTGGGAAGCAAGCGAACCGTTAACGGCGCGTTAGCTGTACCCCCGCTGGCCTGGCCGTTAGTGTGCGGCCAGCGATGGCCACCGTTAACGCCAGTATCAAGATTCAGGCGCCAGTCGAGCAGGTCTGGAAGACGGTCATGGATCCCGACCGGCTCGGCGACTGGGTCACGATACATAAGTCGGTTCGCAACGTTTCGCAGAACCCGCTGCGGCGAGGCGCGTCAATGGACCAGTCGATGGTCGTTCGCGGAGTCACCTTCCGGGTCCACTGGACACTTGTCGCCGTCGACGAACCCCGCAAGGCTGAGTGGGAGGGTTCGGGGCCCGCCCACTCCCGCGCTCGGATCTGCTACGCGCTGAGTAGCTCCGACGACGGCTCGACGGTGTTCGACTACACCAACGAGTTCCACCCTCCCGGAGGGCGCCTTGGCAACGTCGCCGGACGGTTCATCGTTGGAGCCACCTCCGAGCGTGAAGCAAGAAATTCACTGGCACGGCTGAAGCTCCTGCTCGAGAAGGCCTCCGAGCGTACCTGACAGCGACAGTAACTCCGTGTATCTTCTGCACACTAAGACAAACGAAGCACCTGGAGGTGGCTTCAGTTGGCTGATTTCGTAGACAGCACGGTCAAGGACATCGACAACCGGTTAGCGGAGCTCGCGAACGAGGTCACGAAGCTCCAGGCGGCACGGGCGGCTCTGATCGGTAGTCGCCGCGGCCCGGGGCGCCCGCCCGGCTCGACCACCACGCGCCGGCGTCGCGCCACCCGCAGCAGCGGCACCCGCACCCGCCGCCGGCGTGGCGGTAACACCCGCGCGACTCAGGCGCTCGAACTGGTGCGCTCGAGGCCCGGGATCACCATTCCCCAGATCGCCGAGTCGCTGAAGATCGAACCGAACTACCTGTATCGCGTGATGCCCAAGCTCGTCGAGGACGGCTCGGTCAAGCGCGACGGCCAGGGCTGGCATCCGACGTCGTCGTCCTGAATCGGCGTACGCCAAAGCTGACGGGACCGCCGCCGCGATCGTGTAATCGGTCGATCGCGGCGGTCCCGCATGAAGCGATCCTGATCCTCAGACAAGACCCAGGGCCCTGACGGCTTCGCGCTCATCGGCGAGTTCCTTGACCGTGGCGTCTATTCGCGAGCGCGAGAAGTCATCGATATCGAGTCCCTCCACGACGGTGAACTCACCACCCGAGCAGGTGCACGGATAACCGGAGAAGACTCCCTCCACCACGCCGTACGCACCGCTGGAGAGGATGGCCATCGAGACCCAGTCGCCACTGGGGGTACCCCGCACCCAATCGTGGACGTGGTTGACCGCCGCGTTGGCTGCCGACGCGGCGCTCGAAGCACCACGCGCCTCGATGATCGCCGCGCCCCGTTTCTGCACGGTGGGAATGAAGTCTTGTTCGATCCAGGTCTGGTCTCCGATCGTCTCCGCCGCGCTGGATCCCTTGACCTTGGCGTGGAACACGTCCGGATATTGGGTCGCCGAGTGGTTGCCCCAGATCGTCATGTTGGTCACATCGCTGATCCTGGCACCGGTCTTCTTGGCCACCTGGGCGATCGCGCGATTGTGGTCGAGACGCATCATCGCGGTGAAACGCTGCGCTGGAATGTCAGGCGCGTTGCTCTGCGCAATCAGGCAGTTCGTGTTGGCGGGATTGCCGACCACCAGCACCTTGATGTCAGACGCGGCGTGATCGTTGAGCGCCCGACCCTGAGGCTTGAAGATGCCACCATTGGCTTCCAGCAGGTCACCGCGCTCCATTCCCTTCGTGCGCGGACGGGCTCCCACAAGCAGCGCGATGTTTACCCCGTCAAACGCCTTGTTGGGGTCATCGCTGATGTCGATCCCGGCGAGCAACGGGAACGCGCAGTCGTCAAGCTCCATCGCCGTGCCCTCGGTCGCCTTCACTGCGTCCGGAATTTCGAGCAGCGACAGGTGGACCGGCGTGTCGGCCCCGAGCAGCTGTCCGCTGGCGATGCGAAACAGAATCGCGTAGCCGATCTGTCCGGCCGCGCCGGTCACAGCCACTCTTACCGGGGATGAATTGTCGATCGAGGCGGTGCTCACTGTCTGTTCCTTCCTTGACGGTGCCGGGGCCACCCCCGATGCTATACACCGCGATCCCGCAGACGCTTCGCGATCCAGGGCCGGCGCTCAGGCGCCTAGATCGAGCTGATAGACCTCGCCCAGCTTGCGCTTCACATAGCTCACGAATGGACGCACCGAGATCGGCCCGCCCGCTTCGCGCTCGAGCAACTCCGTGGTGGTGAACTTGGAGCCGTGACGATGAATGTGTTCGCCGAGCCACTCGCGCAGCGGCGCCAGCTCGGCGGCGGCGATCCGCTCCTCCAGGTCCGGCAGGTCGATCTGGACTCGCTCCCACAGTTGTCCCGCGATCAGGTTCCCCAGGGCGTAGGTGGGGAAGTAGCCGATCAGGCCCGCGGACCAGTGCACATCCTGAAGCACGCCATTGGCGTCGTTGTCGACCTTCATCCCGAAGAACTCCTCAAAGCGTGAGTTCCAGGCCTCGGGCAGGTCGTCAACCGCAAGCGTGCCCTCGATCAGCTGCTGCTCGAGCTCGAACCGCAGCACGATGTGCAGCGCGTAGGTGACTTCGTCTGACTCCACGCGAATGTACGAGGGCTTGATCCGGTTGACCGCGCGGTAAAGCCCGTCGGGGTCAAGCGTGGATAGTGCTCCGCCCAGGTGCTCGGCGATCCGCGGCGCCAGGACCGTGCAGAAGGGCCGCCCCCGCCCGACCATGTTTTCCCACAACCGGCTCTGAGACTCGTGCATGCCCAAAGACTCGCCTGCGCCGAGCGGACTGCGGGCGAGCGAGGAGGGGATGCCGGCCTCATAGAGCCCGTGGCCGCACTCGTGCATGGCGCCGTACAGTGCGGCGGGAAAGTACGCCTCGTCCCAGCGGGTGGTGATCCGAACGTCTCCGCGGCCGATCCTGGTCGCGAACGGGTGAACGGTGTCATCGAGCCTCCACCCATCACGCTGAAAGCCCATCAGGGCGATGGTCTCGGCGACCAGGGGACGCTGGCGCTCGATCGGGAAGTGACCGTACAGCAGGCTGTCGTCGACGGAGACGCCGTCACTCGTGAGGCGCGCAATCACTGGTACGAGCTCAGTGCGCAGCTCGGCGAACAGCGTGGCGACCGCGCTGGTCTTCATCTGCGGCTCGAAGTCGTCGAGCACCACGTCGTAAGGACACTCGAAGTCGTCGGCCCCCTCGTGACACTCCACATAGCGGCGCGCGAGCTCGAAGTTGTGCGCGAGGTAGGGAGCGAACGTCGCGAAGTCCGATTTCTTGCGCGCTTCGATCCAGGCCTCCTGACCTATGGACGCCGCGCGGGTCAACTCTGCCGCCAGATCGGTCGGGACCCGTCGCGCCTTGTCCCACTGGCGGCGCACCAGCCGGACCAGGCAGAAGTCGTCAGAGGTCGGGTCGGCTCCGTTGAGCTCGGATGCGGCTCCCTCGAGCAGCCTGCCGGTCTCGTCATCGATGAACATCTCATGGCTGATCCGCTGCAGCGTCGCCAGCGACTCGGCGCGGCCGGCCACTCCCCGCGGGGGCATCATCGTCTGCTGGTCCCACTGGGCCAGCGAGGAGACGTGGCGCAGATCGGACAGCCGTGCCATGCGCTCCTTCAGTTCGTCAAGACGGTTGCTCATCTGCGATCTCCTGCGGGGGAGGCGTCCACTGGTGGCTGCGGCTGCTTGCTGTGCCACCATTGCAGCATGTTCCGAAGATATGGGTCGATCAAGCTGATGGATGTGTTCGGCTTCCGGATCGGAGTCGATGCCAGCTGGTTCGTAATCCTGTTCTTGCTGATCTTCCTGCTGTCTGGCCCGTTCCGGGCCACGCTGCACAGCTCCGACGCGGTGGCATACATCACCACGGTCGTAAGCGTGCTGCTGCTGTTTGTATCTCTGATCGTCCACGAGCTCGGGCATGCCCTGGTAGCGCGAAGGCAGGGAATCGAGGTCAAGCGCATAGATCTGTTTCTGTTCGGTGGACTGACCCAGATGAGCCGCGATGCGGCGACACCCGGGGAGGATTTCAAGATCGCGGTCGCCGGCCCAATCGCCACGCTGGGGGTGATCCTAGTGTGTCTCGCGGTGGACGTCGCGATCGTCGGCGAGCACCGGCTGGTTCACGCGGTGGCACTGGACAGCGGCATCAAGATCACGCCGGTCCTGTTGTCCCTGAGCTTGCTTTTGCCGATGAACGTGCTGCTGCTGCTGTTCAACATCCTGCCTGCGTTCCCGCTCGATGGCGGGCGGATCACACGGTCGATCATCTGGCGAGCCACCGCAGACAAGACGCGGGGAACGCGGGTCTCCGCCAGGCTCGGACAGGGGCTCGCGGTGATCCTGGCGGGCGTCGGGCTCTGGCTGCTGATCTCCTTGCACACGTTCGGCGGCCTGTGGCTGATCGCGATGGCCTACCTGCTCGGTCAAGCAGCCCGGGGCGCGTTGATGCAGTCCGCGCTGACCGAGCGGATCGAGAGCCTTCGGGTGGTGGACATCATGGACGCCCACCCGGTTGCGATCCCGGCCCAGACGCCCGTCTCTCAGGCGCTCGAGGAGTACTTCCTGCGCTACGGGTGGGCCTGGTTTCCGGTCATCGACGAGGGGGGCCGTTTGATGGGCATCGCGCGGCGGGAGCGCACGCAGTCGTCGGTTGACGGCGGCGAGGGATGGCTGACCATGGGCGCGGTACTCGAATCAGACGGAGTGGCGAGCTGGCGGGTGCAGGAGGACCGTCCGATCAGCGAGCTGCTCGCGTCGGAGTCGCTCGGTCGGCTCGGCGCGCTGATGGCGGTCGACGGCGACGGGGTGCTCCGGGGCGTGGTGACCGTCGAGCAGGTGCGTCGTGCGCTGCAGAAGGCGTTCGGCCGCATGCCCGCCTGAGCCCGGTACCCTCGAGACCGCCCCAGGTCCGCTGGATGACCGCGCAACGCGGCGCGCCGACCGCGCCGAATAGAATCGATTGACGTGCCGTCACACGAGGTTTTGATCATCGGCGCCGGGCTCGCGGGTCAGCGCGCGGCGCTGGCGGCGGCTCAGTCGGGCGCCACGGTGGGCATCGTCTCCAAGGTTCATCCGGTCCGCTCGCACTCGGTTGCGGCCGCGGGAGGCATAAACGCGGCACTCAACCCAGAGGACACCTGGGAGTCGCACGCGTTCGACACCGTCAAGGGCTCGGACTATCTCGGAGACCAGGACGCGATTGAGATCATGTGCCGGGAGGCTCCGGACGAGATCCTGTGGCTCGAGCACGCCGGGGTGACGTTTCACCGCAACGAGAACGGCAACCTCGGCACGCGCGCGTTCGGCGGCGCCTCCGCGGCCCGGACCTACTACGTAGCCGATATCACCGGCCACGCGATCCTGCACGTCCTCTACGAGCAGCTGATGAAGTACAGCACCCAGATCGACCGTTACGAGGAGTGGTTCACGACCGATCTGCTCCAGAACGACGACGGCCGATGCGTCGGGGCGATCTGCCGCGACCTTCGCGACGGGACGCTCGAGATCTTCAACGCCAAGACCGTGATCCTGGCCTCCGGCGGCGCCGGACAGGCGTACAAGCCGACCACCAACGGGCTGATCGTGACCGGCGACGGGATCGCGCAGGCATACCGGATCGGCGCGCGGCTGATGGACATGGAGATGATCCAGTATCACCCGACGACGTTGGCCGGCAACGGCCTGCTGATCACCGAGGGAGCGCGCGGCGAGGGCGCGTGGCTGCTGAACGCCGAGGGCGACCGGTTCATGGAGCAGTACGCGCCCAACAAGCTCGAGCTGGCCTCGCGCGACGTCGTCTCGCGCGCCGAGCAGACCGAGATCAACGAGGGACGAGGCTTCCCCGATGGGACCGTCGCCCTGGACATCACCAAGGTCCCGCGCCGCCGCACGCTCGAGGCGCTCAGGGAGATCGTCAACATCGGGCGAGACTTCGCCGGAGTCGACATCACCCGCGAGCCGATCCACATCCACCCCGGCCAGCACTACATCATGGGCGGAGTCAAGACTGACTTCGACGGCCGGACCACGGTCCCCGGGCTGTACGCCGCCGGCGAGGTCGCCTGCGTGTCTGTGCACGGCGGCAACCGCCTGGGCGCCAACTCGCTGCTCGACACGCTTGTCTTCGGGCGGCGGTCCGGGGAGCACGCAGCCAGGCACGCCCTCCAGATGCCCATGCCCAGCACGCCGCTCACCCGCCTGTCAGATACGGCTGCCGAGATCCAGGCGATCATCAATCGCCCGGAGGGAGGGCGGCGCATCGCGGCAATCAAGGAGGAACTCGGCGAGGCACTGAACCAGTACGTCGCGGTGTTCCGCGATGCCGACGGCCTGGCCAAGGCCCATGAGATAGTCCGGCGGCTCAAGGAGGAGGCGCCCAAGGCGTCGATCGACGACCGCGGCAGCGTCTTCAACCTGGACGTGATCGGAGCCATCGAGCTCGGCTACATGCTTGACGTGGCCGAGACGATCGTGGTCGCCGCCGAGGAGCGCAAGGAGTCCCGGGGCGCCCAGTTCCGCACTGACTTCCCCGAGCGCAACGACGCCGATTGGCTCAAGCACGTCGACATCTCCGTCAACGGCGGCGACGTCCCCACTGTCAGTTACTCGCCGGTGACGATCACCAAATGGGAGCCCCAGGAAAGGACTTACTGAATCGCTCATGCCCGAGTACACATTGAAGATCCGGCGCTTTGACCCAGAATCCGGAGAGGCCGCCTACTGGGACCAGCACACGCTGGAGCTGGGCGAGCGCAATTCGGTGCTTGATGCGATCTTGAAGATCCGTGACGAGATCGACGGGTCAGTGGGGATCCGCTGCTCGTGCCAGCAGGCGATCTGCGGGTCCTGCGGAGTGCGCATCAACGGCAAGCCCGGGCTCGCCTGCAACACGCACCTCGAGGTGGCAGCGGCGCGGGCCCACGGCGCCGGCTGGAACCCTGGCGAGGACGCCGGCACCACCGACGGCGGCACCGGCAGCGGCGACACCACCCCCGCCGGGCTGATCGAGGTCGAGCCGATGGGCAACATGCCCGTGATCCGCGACCTGATCGTGGACATGGATTCGGTGCACTGGAAGAAGATCCAGCAGGTCACCCCGTACCTGATCAACAAGGAGCCGATTCCCGAGCGCGAGTACATCGTCCCCCACGAGAACATGGTCGACGTCACTCAGTCGATGGCCTGCATCCAGTGCGGCGCGTGTGTGTCGGACTGCCTGTCGATGGAGATCGACCCGCTGTTCGTCGGACCGGCGGCGCTCGCCAAGGCCTACCGGTTCGTCGGCGACCCGCGTGACGCAGAGCATCTCGAACGGCTCAACTACCTCTCCCAGGACGCGCACGGGATCTACGACTGCACTCACTGCTTCAACTGCATCGACGCGTGCCCCAAGGGTGTCGCCCCCATGAGCCAGATCATGCGCCTGCGCCGGCGGGCAGGCACCGACTATGAGATCGTCGATCGCAACAACGGTCACCGTCACGAGGAGGCATTCGTCACGCTCGTGCGCGATTACGGCCTGCTCAATGAAGCCGAGCTGCTACCGCGAAGCTACGGCGGCAACTCCTGGTTTGGAAAGTTTCACCCCGCCGCCGGTAAGGAGCTGCTGTCCTCACTGTCGATTACGGTGGCCGGCGTTGTCCGGGGCAAGCTCAGTCCCAAGGTTGCGATGTTCGGTCACAAGCTGGCCAAGCGCGACCTGAGCGCGCTGAAGCGCATCTATGGCACCGTCGAAGGTCGCCAGCAGCGCGACGAGCTCAACCTGTACGTGACCGGTTACGAAGACGAAGCCGAGCCCGAGCACCAGGGCGCCGAAGAGCCCGAGCGGCAGGGCGCCGAGGAGCGGGAGCCGCCCCCCGAGCCCTCGGTTCCTGCGGGCGAGCCCGAAGCGCCGGTGGCGCCCCCGGACAAGTCGCCGACGTACCCAGGGCCAGGAGAGGACGACCAGACCGGCGACAGCGAGAGCGACGCCGGGACCGCCTCCAGCGAAAGTGAGAACCGATGAAGGTCGCCTACTGGCCCGGGTGCGTGAGCCGCGGGTTCACGCCCGAGCTGCACGGTTCGATGGCCAAGGTCGCGCCGCTGCTCGACATCGAGCTGATCGAGCTCGACCGGGCAGCCTGCTGCGGCGCCGGCGTGATCGCCGAGCACAACCAGGAGCTGGCCGACACGCTCAACGCCCGCACGTTCGCGCTGGCCCAGCGGACCGACGGCGAGCTGATGATGAACATCTGCTCGACCTGTCAGGGGGCCCAGTCCGAATGCCAGGAGCGGCTCGACGCCAATACCGACTACCGCCAGCGGATCAACGCCAACCTCGCCGACGAGGGACTCTCCTATGACCGGGGCCTGACCAACAAGAACTTCCTGTGGCTGTTGGTGGAGGAGATCGGGCTCGACACGCTCAAGACGAAGGTGCGGCGCCCGCTGACCGATCTCAAGGTCGGTCCCTTCTACGGCTGCTACATCGTGCGCCCGGTCGACCGGGTGGGCATCGACGCCGACCACCCCCGGGACCGTTACCTGCACATGCTCATCGAGGCGCTCGGCGGCACGGTGATCGATTACGCAGGCGTGTATAAGTGCTGCGGCTTTCCGATCATCACCATGAACAAGCAGGTCTCGCTGAAGATGGCCGGGCGGCACATCGGCGACGCGCTCGACGCCGAGGCCGACTGCCTGGTGGTGCCCTGTCCGCTCTGTCATCTCAACCTCGACCTGCAGCAGCCCCTGGCGGCCAAGGCCGTCGGCCGCGAGCTGGGCCTGCCGGTCCTGCACCTGCCGCAGCTCGTCGGGCTCGCGCTCGGGCTGAGCCCCAAGGAGCTGGGGATGAGCAAGCACGTCGTCAAGCCGACCTCGGTCATCGACTGGTCGAGTTCGGTGGTCGCGGCCGCCGCGTAGGACAGGCCCCGCCCCGTAGACAGCCTCCCGCGGCGTAGACGCCCCCAAAATGAAGCGCGAGGCCCCGGGGGCGGCCTCGCGCGTTCTTCTCCCTTGCCCGTCCCGTGTGTGCGTTGGGGGCAGTTACGCCACGGCACCGGGAAGGTGTGGCCTCCAATGATCGCCGGTACCGACCCCTCAGTTCGTCCCCTCCGGCGGGTGAAATTGGGGTGAGGAGGGTGACGGATAAGGGGTAGAAAACCCTCACCCGTGGGCAGGAAGATCCAGCACAATCCACGCTGCGCGATAGTGTTCGCGCGCCGCGCTGGATCCGCTCCCGATGACCATCGCCAGCCGACAGCCGATCACGCTTGCCCTAGCCGAGTTCGAGGACATCGTCAGCCGCGGGCTGCAGGCGTTGATCGATGATGACGATCACCTCAAGCTGGTCGCAGCGGACATCTCCCAAGAGCGCCTCGCGGCGACTCTGGCGCACTACCTGCCCGACGTGGCGATCCTCAACTTCGGGTCGCTGACGAGCCCCGCGGAGCTGCGAGACCTGCACGCGGCATTCCCCGACACCCGTCTGATGGTGCTCGCAAACAACCCTTCGGCCGCCGAGTGCCGGCAGCTGATCGGGTTCGGCGCCACCGCGTGTCTGGCGAAGAACACCGAGGCCCGCGATGTCCTGCACGCGATCTACCTCGCCTCGCGTGGGCTGCACGTGCTTCCTTCCGCTGCGGACGGCCATCAGGCACACGAGTCCATAGGGCCGGCTCCGCTCACCGCGCGCGAGGCCGACGTACTCGAGCTGCTGCAGGGCGGGCGCTCGAACGCCGAGATCGCGGCGACGCTGCACGTGGGCGTGGAGACGATCCGCACCCACGTTCGCAACATCTACCGCAAGCTCGGCGTCAACTCGCGGCGCGAGCTGCGCACCGCGCCCTAAAAGGCACCGCGCCCCCGGGAGGGCTCACCAGGGCGCGCCGTAGCGCTCGCCGAATACGAACTGGTCGAGTGGGTTGCGCCGCAGCCGTGCGGGCCAGGCATCGGCGCGGTAGCCCACCGAGATGTGGCCCGCGATCCCGACTCCCTCGGGAACCTCCAGCAGCGCCCGGACCTCCTCTTCGGCGGGCACCAGCAGGGTGGTGAATGCCGCGCCCAGGCCCTCTCTGCGCAGGCCGAGCAGGACGTTCTGCACAAACGGATAGATCGACGCACCACCCACGATGCTGGGGCGCGCCAGCTCCGCGTCGGTGATCGCCAGCGCCGACAGCTCCACGGACACCACCAGATGCACCGGCACCGCATCGAAGTTGCGGGCGTACTCGTCGGCGCCGCGCAGCATCCGCAGCCGCCCGGGAGCCACACCACTGCCCTCGCCCGCATCGAGGGCGGCGCGACCCCCGGTCCTGATCATGTAGTCCTCCCAGGGCTGCTGGTAGAGGTCGCGCAGCCGCCGGCGCAGCTCGCGGCGGGTGACGACGATCACCCGCCATCCCTGGCGGTTGCCGCCGCTGGGAGCGAAGCGGGCGTTATCGAACACCCGCTCCAGCAGCTCGCGCGGCACCGGTTCGGAGGTGAAGCGGCGCGTCGAGGGGGCGCACCGCATCAACTCGTAGAGATCGTCAGGCAACAGAGGGCGCGGCTCGATTGGCGACCAGAAGCTCGGCGATCTGCACCGCGTTGGTGGCCGCGCCCTTGCGCAGGTTGTCGGACACGACCCACATCGACAGCGCTCGGGGGTGCGATTCGTCGTCGCGGATCCGTCCCACGAACACCTCGTCGCGGCCTTCCGCTCCAAGCGGCGTGGGCACGTCCTCGAGGATCAGCCCGGGCGCCTGGGCCAGCAGCTCGCGGGCCCGCTCGGCGCCGAGCCGCTCCCGGGTCTGCAGGTTGACGGCGATCGAGTGACCGATCCTGACCGCGACTCGCGCGCAGGTGACCGCGATCCCGATCGAGTCGTCCTTGAGGATCTTGCGGGTCTCGAACATCATCTTGCGCTCTTCGTCGGTGTGGTCGTCGCCCTGGGCAAACGAACCTGCGGCACCGATCACGTTGAAGCCGATCGGGGCCGGATACACCTCGGGCGGGGGCATCTCCATCCCGTTCAGCGACGCGTGCGCCTGCCCCTCCAGCTCGGCGACCGCCTTGCGCCCGGTGCCCGATACCGACTGATACGTAGCGACCACCAGCCGCTCCAGCCCGACCTCCCGCTGAATCGGCGCCAGCGCGACCATCAGCTGCATCGTCGAGCAGTTGGGATTGGCGATCAGCCCGCTGTGGCCGGCGAGCGCGTGCGGATTCACCTCGGACACCACCAGCGGCACGTCCGGATCGCGCCGGAAGGCCGAGGAGTTGTCAATCACGGTGGCCCCCTGCGCCACGAATCGTGGCGCCCACTCCCGTGAGGTACCGGCCCCGGCCGAGAACAGCGCGATATCGAAATTGCTCAAGTCGGCTTGCTCGTCGAGCACCTGCACCGGCCGCCCGTCGATCTCGGCTCCGGCCGACCGCGGTGACGCGAACAGCACGATCTCGTCGGCCTCAAACGCACGCTCGCGCAACAGCACCAGCATCGTCCGCCCCACTACGCCAGTGGCGCCGACCACCGCCACCCTTCTCATCTTGGCCCCTGGTCGGGCTGGATTCCGCCCTCGCCGAGCGCGAATGCCGCGTGCAGCGCCCGCACGGCCTGGGGCACGTGGTCGGCGCGGATCACGCACGAGATCTTGATCGGCGAGGTCGAGATCATCTCGATGTTGATCCGCTCGTTTCCGAGCGTCTCAAACACCTTGGCGGCAACGCCTGGGTGCGAGCGCATGCCGGCGCCCACGATCGAGACCTTGCCGATCTGCGTGTCAGTGTCGGCGGTCGCGCCCAGGTTGACGCAGATCCGCTCCAGTGCCTGCTCAGCCGCGCGCAGATCCTCGGTGTTGATCGTGAACGACACCTCGGCGGCCCGCCCCTCCTCCAGTGGCTCGTTCTGGATGATCGTGTCGACGTTGACGTTGGCCTCGGCCAGCGCGCCGAAGATCGCCGCCGCGGCGCCGGGGCGGTCCGGGACGCCCACCAGCGTGATGCGCGCCTCGTCAGTCGAATGCGTCACGGCGGTGATCAGGGGGTGTTCCATCGTCTCGTCTTCTCCAAGCACAAAGGTACCTGGACCGGGGTCAAAGCTTGAGCGGCAGTGGATCTTCACGCCATGCGTCCGGGCGTACTCGACCGAGCGCAGCTGCAGGACCTTGGCGCCCGAGGCGGCCATCTCGAGCATCTCCTCGAAGCTCACCTGGGTGAGCTTGCGGGCGTCGGGCACCAGCCGGGGGTCGGCGCTGAACACGCCGGCCACGTCGGTGTAGATCTCGCACACCTCGGCGCCGATCGCCGCCGCGACTGCGACCGCCGTCGTATCCGAGCCGCCCCGCCCGAGCGTGGTCACGTCGAGGCTGGTCGACACTCCCTGAAAGCCCGCCACGAGCACGATCAGGTCCTGGCCCAGCGCCTCGCTGATCCGTTGCGCCCGCACGTCGATGATCCGGGCCTTGGTGTGCGAGGTGTCGGTGACGATCCCCGCCTGGGAGCCGGTCAGGCTGATCGCCCGGTGGCCGAGATCGTTGATCGCCATCGCACACAGGGCGCACGAGATCCGCTCCCCGGTCGAGAGCAGCATGTCCATCTCGCGCCGGTCGGGGTCGGGCGAGACCTCCTCGGCCATGGCGATCAGCTCGTCGGTCGTCTGGCCGCGGGCCGACAGGACCGCCACCACCCGCTTGCCGGCCTCGCGCTGGCTCACGATCCGGCGGGCGGCGTGCTTGATCCGCTCGGCGTCAGCGACCGAGGTGCCGCCGAACTTCATCACCACTGTCTCGGCCACGGCGAGCAAGAGTATTGGAGGCGGGGGTGCGCTAAAGCGCGCGGCGCCCGGCGAGCGCACGCCCCAGGGTCAACTCGTCGGCGTACTCCAGGTCGGCACCCACCGGCAGCCCGCTGGCCAGCCGGGTGACCGCCAGCTCAGGCAGCCGCTCTCGCAGCCCGGCGGCGATGTGCAGAGCGGTGGCCTCGCCGGTCGTCGTCGGGTTGGTGGCGATCACCACCTCCCGGATGCCGCCAGTCTCGGCGCGCTCGTACAGCTCGGCGATCTTGAGGTCCTCGGGGTCGACGCCGTCGATCGGCGACAGTGCCCCTCCCAGCACGTGATAGCGGCCGGCGAACTCGTGCGTGCGCTCGATCGAGATCACGTCCGAGGGCTCCTCGACGACGCAGATCAGCTCGGGGTCGCGACGCTCATCGGAGCAGATCCTGCAGCGCGGCCCGTCGGCGAGGTTGAAGCATTCGGTACACAACCCGATCCGCGCCTTGACCTCGCGGATCGCGTCGGCGAGCGCGCCGGCCTCGTCGTCCGAGGCGCGCAGGATGTGAAACGCGAGCCGCTGGGCGGTGCGCCCGCCGACCCCGGGCAGCTTCGACAGCTCCGTGATCAGCCGTTGGACGGGAGGGGCGTACAAGCGTGAGGCCTACAGTCCCGGCAGGCCGAGACCGCCGAGTCCGCCGCCGAGGCCGCCGGCGATCCCGCCCATCTTGGTCGCCGCCAGCTCCTGCGCCGAGCGCAGACCCTCGTTGACCGCCGCCAGCACCATGTCCTGGAGCAGCTCCACGTCCTCGGGGTCCACCGCCTCGGGATCGATCTTGATCTCCTTGACGACCACGTCACCGCTCACCTTCACGGTCACCATCCCGCCGCCCGCGGAGGCCTCCACGACCTCGTCCTTGAGCGCCTCCTGGGCCGCGAGCATGTCCTCCTGCATCTTCTGGGCCTGCTTGAGCAGCTGCTGCATGTTTGGCTGGGGCATGATTGGTTAAGCCTCTTCCTGGTCGGTGTCGTCGAGTACTTCCTCGGCGTCGAACTCCTCCATGAAGCGTCGCACGAGCTCCTCGCCCGTGAGGTTGGAGGCGGCATCGGGCGCCGCCGGGCCCTCGTCGCGAAGCTCGTATCGCAGCGCCAGCTTCGCGCCGGTCACCGACTTGACCGCCTCGGCGGCCGCGCGGCGATAGTCGTCCTGCTCGGCCTTGCGCTTGAAGAACGCCGCTCCGGTCGGGAACGCGAGCGTCAGCGCCTGGCCGCTGAGCGCCGCCGGGCGGGCGGCGTCGAGAGTCGCGGCCAGCATCGCGTTGCCCTGGCGGACGAAGTCGACGACCGCGGGCCACGACTGCACCAGGGTGTCGAGCTCGGGCGCGGCGTCGGTCGGCGGCGCGAGGGGCGGCTCGGGAGCGGCGGCGGTGGGCGCCGGGGAGGGCTCGGTCGGCGGCTGGGGAGCGGGCATGGTCGGCGGCTCGGGAGCGGGCATGGTCGGCGGCTCGGGAGCGGGCATGGTCGGCGGCCCGGGAGCGGGTTTGGTCGCCGCCGCGAGGGGCCGCTCCCTGGCACCCCCGGCGAGCGCCTGCTCCAGGCGTTCGATCCGCGCCAGCAGGGCCTTGGTCGAGGGGTCGACCTCCGGCGCCGCCGCCTTGATCAGCACGAGCTCGAGCTGGATCCGCGACTGGGCGCCGTTGGCCGTCGCCTCGAGCGCCGCGGCGACGAGCTCGAGCAGCCGCACCACGTCGGTGCCGGTGATCGCCTGGGCCTGCTCGAGCAGCCGCGCGTCGCGCTCAGGGGTCACCCGCAGCTCCTCGGGGACCTCTTCGAGCACTTGCACGGCCAGCAGCTCGCGGCCGTGGATCTCGAGGTCGCGGATCAGCTGGCCCGGGTCACGGCCGGAGGAGGTGAGCTTCGCCGCGACCCGCAGAGCCTGCGCCGGGTCGTGGGCGATCACCGCGTCGATCGCCTCGAACAGCTGCTCGGCATCGGCCACGCCGAGCACCGCCAGCACGTCGGCGGAGGTGATCTGGTCCTCGCCGGCGTAGGTGACGAGTTGCTCGAGCGTGCCCAACGCATCCCTGAAGCTCCCGGTCGCGTGCCGGGCGATCAGGGCGACCGCGCCCGGCTCGATCTCGATCTGCTCCTTGGCGGCGACCCGGTGCAGGACCTGGGCCACCTGCTCGACGGTGGGCCGGCCGAAGTCAAACCGATGGCAGCGGTCGACCACGGTCGGCAGCACCTTCTGGGCCTCGGTCGTGGCGAGCACGAAGATCGTCCGTGGCGGCGGCTCCTCGAGCGTCTTGAGAAACGCATTCCAGGCCTGCTGGGAGAGCATATGGGCCTCGTCGAGGATGTAGACCTTGTGGCGGCCGGAGACCGGTGCGTAGCTGACCTTCTCCCGCAGGTCGCGAATGTCGTCGACCGAGTTGTTGGAGGCTGCGTCCATCTCGATCACATCGAGCGAGGTCGCGTTGGCGATCGAGACGCATGACTCGCACACGCCGCAGGGCTCGGTGGTCGGCCCCTGCTCGCAGTTCAGGCACGCGGCGAGGATCTTCGCCGTGCTCGTCTTGCCGGTCCCGCGCGAACCGACGAACAGGTAGGCATGATGCACCTTCCCGCGGGTGACGGCATTCGACAGCGTGCGCACGATCTGCTCCTGGCCGACGACGTCGGCGAACGTGCGGGGACGGTGGCGGCGGTAGAGCGAGGGGCCGGTCGACACGGGCCTCCGAGTCTAGTTGGCCGCCCACGCGGATCAGTGCCGCGGTCGCCGGCGCGGATCAGTGGCCCGTGCACCCTCCGTCGAAGCCGTACCCAGGGCGCGGCCGCCGCTTGAAGACTCCGGTCTGGCACCCCCACGACGCCTGAAGGTGGCCGCTTAAGGCTGCTTCCTTCCGGACCTGACCTGGTTCACGGGTCTTCATCGCCATGGGTCCTGACCATCACCGCCTTCAATGGGGCGCTGACCTCCGGGCCTGTGCCCCTCGAGAGGGAATTCAGCCCCACTAGAGCGGATTGTGGGTTACAGGGCACCGCTAGCGCCCCGCCTAGCACGGGTCCGATGGAGATCGTAGCGAGTTGGGTCATCTGTATCTTCCGGTCGCGAGATGTCCGTCGGGGTGATAGGCCTCGGTTACGTGGGGCTCCCGCTCGCGGTGGCGTTTGCGGAGGCCGGAGAGCACGTGGTCGCGGTCGACCTCGACGAGAGCAAGATCGGCGCGATCGAGGCCGGCGAGTCCTACATCGAGGACGTCACCTCCGATCGCCTGCGCGCCGCGCTGCCCAACATCGAGGCCTGGAGCCACTTCGCGCCACTGGCCCAGGCCGACGCCGTGCTGATCTGCGTCCAGACACCCCTGACGCCGAACCGGGAGCCCGACCTGCGGCCACTGGTCGCCGCCGGCGCCGCACTCGGGGACGTGGTCCAGAGGGGACAGCTGGTCGTGCTCGAGTCGACCACCTATCCGGGCACCACGCGCGAGGAGCTGGTCCCACTGCTCGAGCACCGGGGCCTGCGAGTCGGAGATGGGCTGAACATCGCCTTCTCCCCCGAGCGGGTCGATCCTGGACGCACCGACTACACCCTGCGCACCACGCCCAAACTGGTCGGTGGGCTGACCTCGGAATGCACCGAGCGCGCCGCCGAGCTGTACAGCCTGGTGTGCGACGTAGTGGTGCCGGTCTCCTCGCCGGAAGTCGCAGAGATGGCCAAGCTGCTCGAGAACATCTTCCGCTCGGTCAACATCGCGTTGGTCAACGAGCTAGCGATCCTCGCCGAGCGGATGAAGGTCGACATCTGGGAGGTAATCGACGCCGCCGCGACCAAGCCATACGGCTTCATGCGCTTCGAGCCGGGGCCAGGAATGGGAGGCCACTGTCTCCCCGTCGATCCGTTCTATTTGACCTGGCGCGCGCGCAAGTTCCACATGTCGACCGAGTTCATCGAGCTCGCCGGAAAGATCAACCAGCAGATGCCCTACCACTGCGTGCAGCGGATCGAGCGGGCGCTAAACGACGTCGAGCTGCCGGTCAAGGGATCGAGGATCGTGATCCTCGGGGTGAGCTACAAGGGCGGCGTCGGTGACCTGCGCGAGTCGCCCGCGCTGCGGATCATCGAGGTCCTCGCTGAGCGCGGCGCCATCCTGAGCTATCACGATCCGTTCGTGCCCGACCTACCCGAGTTCGCGATGAGCAGCATCCCGTTTGAGGATGTGACTGACTCCGACGCGGTTGTGCTCGTGACCGCGCACCCGGGAGTCGATCTCGGATCGGTCGTGTCGGGCGCGTCGCTGCTCGTCGATCTTCGCGGGGTCACCCGCAAGCTGCGCGCCCAGAACGTCGTGCGCCTCTAAATCAGCCGCCTCCGCTCGACGTTCCGGTGCCGCTTGAGCCGTTCGAACTGCCCGATCCGCCCCCGGAAGAGCCCGATGCGACACCAGTGCCTTGGGGCGCGGGTTGGGGCGCGGGTTGGGGCGCGGGTGCGGGCGCGGGTTGAGGCGCGGGTGCGGAGGATCCGCTGCTCGAGCCCCCAGAGCTGCTCTCCGAACTGCCGGTGCTGGCGGGTGGGCTGCTGCCGGTGCTGCCGCCCCCGCCGCTGCTGGCGCTGGACTCCCCGGTGGCAGCGGGTGGAGCGCTCGCAACCGCCTGGCTCGAGGATGCAGGTTGAGTCTGAGCAACGTGTTGGGTGGCGGCCGCGTGCGACTTCCGCGCTGTGGCCCGGTGGCGCGCTTTATGCGCCCCCGGATGCTTCTTATGCACCGTCGCAGGCTTTGGACGCGCTTTGTGAGGCTTCGTCGGCGACGTCTGCGTCGGGCTTGACGCGACCGTGCTGGCTGGAGGGTTCGCCGCGCTCGGCGGATGTGACGCCTGGTTGGATGCTGCGCCGTGCGTCCCTGTGCCGAATCCCGCCGCCAGTGCGACCCCCGCCAATGCCAGGATGGCGATGCACCCTGCCACCAGTAGGCGTCGACCGCTGAGAAAGCGCGAACGCTTGCCGGCACCCGCTGGCGCCCGACCGTCGAAGGCAGCCGGAGCATCTCCCGGCTGAGCTTCGACTGCGGACGGGCCGTCGACTGTGGACGGGCCCTCGACCGCGGACAGGCCAGCGACCGCGGCGCCGGCCGCGGCGGCCGCGCCGACTGCGGGGGCTGCTGTTCGGGTGTCATCCTCAGCGCCGACGCGGCCCTCATCCTCCGCCAGATGGTCATCGATCTCGGGCATGCTTCGGCGGAGATCGAGCAGGGCGAGGCCGGCAAGCTCCGCAACTTTTCCGTCGCCGCGATCACATGCCTGTTGGTAGGCGGCGAGCGCCGGGGCAAAATCACCCCGCTCCTCGAGGAGTACTCCGAGATTGAACGCGCCGGTGGGGTCGCCGCGCTCGTACGCGCGTTGGTATGCGTCGAGCGCAGCTCCCGTATCGCCCTGCTCTTCGAGCAGTATCCCGAGGTTGGAAGCGGCGGCCGCATGGCCCCACTGATCGGCGCGACGGTAGGCCTCCTCTGCCTCGGCGAACTCTCCGCGCTCCTCGAGCTGTATCCCGAGATCGAACGCGCCGTCGGCGTCGCCGGGCTGCTCCGCGAACCCGTACGTGTCCCGCGTCGCCGTCACGCCACCCCGTCCCGCGGCGGTGCACCAAGTTGCCCTTCGAGATGATCGCTATGACGCGGCACGGCGCTTAGTACCGACCGCCGAACATTGCCCCATCTAACTTTCCCTTCATCCTCACGTCGGCCAAGCTGACGATGATACGCCGCGCGAAGCGATCTGGAAAGATCATGTCTCCGAACTTGCATTTGACCGAGGATTGCGTAGCCTTAGCCCGGCTTGGCCGGGACAGCCTAAGACGAATCACATGTTGGGGGTAGTCTTGCGACGGATCAGAACTCGCGGCGCATCAGGCATTTCAGGCTGCTTGCTGAGAAGCCAGCGGATTCAGTTCTTCATCGGGGTGGCGCTTGTGGCGACTTGTTTGAGCTGGTGGGGGCTGGCTGGTAAGTCGACCGCAGCAGCGGCAGCAACATCACGCTGACGGTAAGCCCGACTTCGATCGTCGCCAACGGCACTTCGACGACCACGGCCACCGTGACGGTCACCGAGCGGGATCGGCGTCCCCGGCGAGAGCGTGACGATCTCCTCCAGCGATGGCCAGACGTCGGCGCAGTCACAGATAACGGCGACGGCACGTACACCGCAACGATCACGAGTTCGACGAACGTTGGTCAGGCGACGATCACGGCCACGGACAGCTCGGCCCTCCCGACCCCCTGTCGACGAGCGCGCCTCTCACCCAAACTTCGCGCGCGACGGCCATAACCCTGGCCCTCCAGCCACCATCGATCGTCGCGGACGGCAGGTCGAGGAGCACGGCCACCGTAACGATCACCGATGCGACGGGAGCCGGCGTCGCCGGCGAGCACGTGACGATCTCCTCCAGCGATCGAGGCGAGCGGATCAGCCGTGTGGCGCATGCTCGGGCACCGGGACGTACACGGTAACGATCACCAGGCGCAGTCGGTCACGGCGACGTTAACAACGCCGCCACCATGTTCACGCTGACCGTCACCAAGTCTGGCGCGGGCTCAGGTACCGATGATCTCGACGCCAACGGCATCAACTGCGGGCCCACGTGCTCGGCGAACTTCGTCTCGGGCACGCCCGTGACTCTCATCCAGACCGCGCGCGAGCGGTCAACGTACGCTGGCTCCTCCATGCCAGCATCGATCGTCGCGAACGGCACGGTCACGATGAGCCAGGCGCAGTCGGTCACGGCGACGTTCAACACGACGCTGCCGCGAGATCACGCTGACCGTCACCAATCTGGCGCCTCAGGTACTGTGACCTCGAGGCCAAGCGGCATCAACTGCGGGGCCAGGTGCTCGGCAACTTCGTCACGGGCACGCGAGCGACGCTTACCCAACCGCGACGAGCGGGTCGACGTTCGCTGGATGGTCAGGCGCGTGCTCGAGCACCGGCGTGCACGGTCACGATGAACCAGGCGCAGTCGGTCACGGCCACGTTCGGCGCAGACCAGTACTGGTACGACTACGTCGCTTCTGGCAACGCCACCAGCGGTGGTCACCAACCAGCCCGTGACACTCTTTGCATCGGTCACCGCAACCTCGGGCTCCCCATCGGGAACGATCACGTTCAAGAACCGCGGCGCCTCGATCGGCGGCTGCGAGGCCGAGCCCGATTACGCCGTCAAATCCCACCGCCGCGTGCACCACCTCGTTCGCGGCCTCCACCTCGCCCGAGCAGCTCACCGCGGCGTTCACCCCCGACGCGGGTTCACTCCGTGGCGGCCTCCTCGAGCGCCGTGGCGTTCGTAAGCGTCGCGCAGGATTCAACCTCCACCACCCTCGACGTCTCGCCAAAGGTGAGCGCAAGGACCAGCACCACCTACACCGCCACCGTCGCACCTCCGCCAAGCCGCCCGGGCCCCATCGGGCCATCTGGCTCGGTGGAGTTCCTCGACGGCGGCCAGCCGATCGCCTCCTGCCTCAGTCAGCCGCTGATCGGAGGAGGGGCGACGTGCACCGTGAGCTACAGGTCGGCCGGCAAGCACAGCATCACCGCCCGCTACAGCGGCGACGCCAACTTCACAGCCTCCGGCTCATCGGCACAAACGGTGAAGGTGGTGCGGGCCTCCAAGCACGCGCGCCGCACCATCACCTCGACGATGCAGTGGACCTTCTTCTACACCCCTAGGTATACGAAGGTACTGGCGCTCGTCGTCAACGGCGCATCGCCCGGCGCGAAGGTATTGGTCAGGTGCCACGGTCGAGGTTGTCCATTCGCCAAGCGCACCAAGGTGGTTAAGAAGACTCGGCATTGCCGCTCGAAGGGGAAAAAGCGGAAATGTCCGCCTCCGAAGGTCGATCTCACACGCGCGCTCCGCAACCACCGGCTCCACGTCGGTGCACGACTCAATGTCAACGTCGTCCGGCGCGGCTGGATCGGCAAGTACTACCTGTTCACAGTCCGCTCGGGCCACGCGCCACGGGTCCGGATTTCCTGTCTGGCCCCCGGCGGCACTCGACCCGGCGTTCGCTGCTAAGCGTCCGCTGCTGAGCGTCAAACGCCAGGGACCGCCGCCTGGACGGCAGGGCCCGGCGAGCACGTAGAATCGTCCCGACCGGGCGCGTAGCTCAGTGGGAGAGCGCTCGCTTCACACGCGAGAGGTCGCTGGTTCGAGCCCAGCCGTGCCCATCGGAAAAGCCCCGTAAATACGGGATTTTTTTTGGAAGCGAGCGGGATGGCGCGGGTGCAATGGTATCGTCATTCACGATTCCCGTTCACTAAACGTCCCGAGAGACCCCCGTGCCAAAGCCCCTCTCCGGCAGCATCCTGACCCGCCGCCTGGCCGACGACACGCTCGTCGTCGACGTCAAGATCCGCACCGAGCGCCGGATGCTTGGACCGGCGTCCGAGTGGAGCCAGGTGCGGGCCAGGAAGCTGCTCGAGACCCGGCTGCTGCCGGCCGCGCAGCTGCGGCAGGATTGGACTGCGCTGATCCCAGGGGCCGGCACCGGCGGGGCCAACGGCGAGGCAGCGGGCACCCTGACCGTGCGCGAGGCCGCGACCGACTACGTCGAGGCGCTCGGCCGATACGAGAACCCGAACACCGTCTCCGCCTATCGATCCCCCGTGGTCAAGCACCTGCTCCCGTTCCTTGCCTACATGGACGACGAGCGGACCGTGGACCGCGCGCTCGCCGAGGTCGACGAGGCTCTGATGTTGAGGTTCGTCTCGACCAAGCAGGCCGAACGCGCCGTGCTGCAGGACATCGCCGAGACGCTCGCCGAGCTCGACCGCCACGTCCGCAGCGACCCGAGCTGCTCAAGCAGCAACTCGACGCCGAGGAGTGGCGCCTGCTCCTTCGCTATGGGCAGCGAGGCGGCCATCACATGGTCCTCGACCCGTCGGCCAGAGGGCTCGATCAGCCTCTCTTCGCGGGGGCTCAGCAACAACGAGATCAACCGCTGCCTGGCGCGGATGCGCGACATCGTGCGGATGGCCAACCGCCGCTACAAGCTCGGCATCGACGACCCCACGCAGGGCTGTTCGCTCCCGCGCAGCGATCCGAGCCGCGAGTGGTTGCACCCGGTTCAACTGCAGGCGCTGCTCGACGCCGCCCAGATGCTCGACGCCAACCCGGCGCAAGAGGCGTACGCGCAGCACGGGCGCTACAGCGCGGTCCTTGTCCTCGGTCTGCTCGGGCCGCGCGTGTCGGAGTTCTGCGCCGCGCCGCTGGCGCGACCTCTCAGCGCAGGGACTCTTTATCCCCGAGGCGAAGACGAGCGCCGGGCGCAGGCACCTGGAGCTGCCAGTCATCGTCCGCGCCGCGCTCGATGCGCGCCGCGCCGAGCTCGACCCGGGCCCGGCGACTACATCTGGGCGTCGGCCGCCGGCACCAAGCGCGATCGCAACAACGTCCGCAACCGCCTGCTGGCGCCCGTGCTCGAGCTCGGCGCCCAGCTTCTTGCCGGCCGCGGCCAGCGACCCCTCCCCGCGCGCGTCGACGCCGAAGGAAACCCGACCGGTGTCCGCGTGACGCCGCACATGTTCAGGCGCACGGCGATGACCTACTGGGCATGGGCGGATCGCAATCAGCGCTGGGCGATGGGACAGGCCGGGCACAAGTCGGCAAAGATGACGCTGGAGGCCTACCAGCAGACCTTCCCGCGAGATCCCGAGGCGCGGGCGCAGGTGGTGGCCTGGCTGCGCGGAGCCGGCGAGGGTCCGGATTGATGCGGGTCACTCGACGTCGAGCAGCGGCCGCCCGGTTCGCGTATGCGTCCGCTTCCGTAGCTTGGCCTTGCGCCCGCCCGCCCCGCGCACCCTGGCCGGCGGTCGGCGCCTTCTGGCGTCCATGTACGCGTCCGCCGTCGCCAGGTGGTAACGAAGCTTCGAGTTCGCGCTGTCGCTGATGGGCGTGGCGCCGAGGTTCGCCCCGCGCGACTCCACCCACTGCACTGATACCTGAAAGCGGGCGGCGAGCTGCTCGGAGGTCGCGTATTCGGCGCCGTCCGGGATCGGCGGCACCTGCCCGTCCCGCGCGTGCGCGCCGGCGAGCTCGGCGATCTGTCCGGAGAGCCGATCTGCGAGGCGGTCCGCGAGGCGCGTCAACAGCCTGTCTGCGAGCTCATCCACAAGGAGATCGGACAACAGGCCTTCGCCCGACAGCCCGACCAGGGGCTCTGCGCGCGAGATCCGACCTCTCGAGGCAAGCTCGGCGACGGCCGGCGCCGCGCTCACACCGGTGCGACGCACGTTCATATTGTTGAGGTACAGGGTGAGACCAGCAGAACCCCTGCTCTCAACGACCTGCCGGGGTCCCGCCGGCGCCGCTTGACGTCGAGACAGGCGGCTGCCGGCTTTCGGTTTCCGCAGGCTCGCTAGTGGAGCTGTCCACAAGTTCTGATCGTTAGGCGGCGAGCGCGAGCTGTGGTTGGTGCTTGTGGCGATCGATGCGGTCGATCAGTTCGTTGAGCTTGTGGCGGGTGAAGGTCCACTCGAATGGGCGGGCGATCTGCCGGTAGGCCTCGCCAAAGCTGAGGACGCGCTCGGCGACCGCGTCGAGGGTGGGGAGGTCGTTCGGGGTCAGCGCCTTGCGCTGCAGGATCGAGAAGTACAGCTCGATCTGGTTTAGCCAGGACGCGTGGACGGGGAGGTGGATCAGCCGGGCGTTCTCCCACCGGTCCTGCATCCGCTTGATCGACGTTTTCCCGGCATGGCTGGAGCCGTTATCGACGATCCAGTACACGGTCCGCGCCGAGTTGTAAGGCTCGCTGGTCATGACCTGCTCGACCAGCCGGCCGAACGGCTCGATCCCGGTCGTCTGCTCGACCCGATCAAACAGGTTGGCGTGGTGCACATCCCAGGCGGCCAAATACGCGAGGGTGCCGCCGCGCTCGTACTCGAACTCATAGCGGACCGGTCGGCCCGGCGCGGGCGCCTGTGTCTCATGGGCTCGGCCGAGCGCTTGCAGCTGGCTCTTCTCATCGGCGCTGATGACGTACTCGTCAGGGCGCAACCGCTTGCCATCAAACACGCGGGCGTAGAGGTCCAGCGCCCTGGCCGCCTTCGCGGCGAAGTCGGGGTCGCGCCGGTAGATCCAGGAGCGGGTCTGCCACGGCTTCAGGGCATCGTCGTGCAGCCATCGCCAGATCGTCGACGCCGACGCCTCGCTCACCGCCAGCTCGATCACCAGCCGGTGAAGCTCAGCGCGGGAGAACCGCGACAGCGGCAGCCCGTAGCGGACCGGCAACTCGCACGCCACCACCTTGACGGCGGCGACCTGCTGCGGGGGGAAAACGGCGCGGGCGACCCGCGCGCGGTCTGTCCTTGAGCCCATCAAGCCCTAGCTCGGCGAACCGCCTTCGCCAGCGACCCACCAAACCCGGCGAGGTGTCCAGCTTCGCCGCGATCTCGATGTCATGCAACCCCCCGGCCGCGTACAACACGATCCGCGCACGCTGCACATCCTGAAACGGAAGCTTCTCCGCCCGCGCGCGACGCTCCAGCACCGTGCGCTCCTCCTCGCTGAGCTCGATCCTGTGACGCGGCGGCCGTCCCATCGCGATACATAACTTCGCCGCCCCGCGCCCGACCCCTTCTCACTTACCACCGATACTTCCGGCCGGCTCCACTAGCAGCAACGCGGTGGCCCGCGGCTGCGCGCACCTCGGCCCAGGATCCGTAGATGCCCGCCACGACGCTCGCCGACGGCCAGTCGCCGATGTGCAGCCGCTCGAGCGCCTGCTCGCCGCGCCGGCGGGCGTGCGTCACGGACCAGTCGTAGGAGGAGGGCAGCCGGCCATAGCGAGCTCGCCATTCGCGCATCGCATCGAGCACGAGTTCTTGCGTCCAGCGTCGCTCGATCGCGCCCGGATGGCACGCCTTGCAGTGCGCGTAGGCGTCGCCCTTGCCGTTGCGCGGCTGGGTTGGGCGCCGCAGCCGCGGCAAACGCCCAGGTAGCGGGCCTTGACCGCCTTCGCCTTCTCGCCGGTGGGGTCCCAAGCGTCCATAAGGCGCTAGCGTCCATCCCGGCGGAGAGGAGTCAGCATGCAGAAGAAGGCCAGAGATGTCGTCGTCGTTCGGGTGAGTGAGCAGGGGGACCGCGACGAGGAGAGCTTCCATTCGCCCAAGGCCCAGCTCGCAAAGGCCAGGCTGTGGAGCGAGGACCAGGGCAACCGTGTGGTCGATGCGTTCGAGGAGATCGACGTGAGCGGCAAGCTTCCGCTCGCCAGGCGGCCGGGGCTGCTGAAGGCGATCGAGATGGTGGAGGCCGGCGAGGCCGATCACATCGTCGTCGCGTACTTCGACCGTCTGGTGCGCTCACTGAAAGTGCAGCTCGAGGTGATCGAGCGCGTCGAGCAGGCGGGCGGTGAGATCTACGCGATCGATCACGGCAGGCTGACAAACGGTACGGCGGCGACGCGGATGAGCAACAACATGATGGGCGCGGCGTTTCAGTATTACGCCGAGGTGACCGGCGAGAAGGTCGCGGCTGCCCGGGAGCGCGTGGTGGCGCGCGGGGTGCTGCCCAACTCGCGGATCTCGCCCGGCTACGTGCGCGGCGAGGACGGCGTGCTGGTCGTGGACCGCCCCAAGGCTCGGATCGTCGTGCAGGCGTTCAGGCGCCGTGACCGGGGCGCGTCACTGGTGGAGATCCAGGCGTGGCTGGCCAAGAATGGGATCGAGCGCTCGATTTCCGGGGTGGAGTCGATGCTGCGCTCGCGGATGTACCTCGGTGAGATCCACTTCGGCGAGCTGCACAACACGCGCGCCCACGAGCCGATCATCTAAGGATCGCGCCCTGTTCGAGCGCGTGCAGCGGCGGACGGTCTCGCGCGGGCGCCAAGCCAAGTCCGAGCGGTTGCTGGCACGGCTCGGTGTGCTGCGCTGCGGGACGTGCGGGTCGCGGATGGTGATCAACAGCTATACCGGCAGCTACCGCTGCGGCGACACGAGCGCGAACCGCTGCCAGCGACGAGCGGCGGTCAAGGCCGACCGCGTCGAGGAGCTGGTGCTGGAAGCGGTCCGGGCGTACTCGGCCGCGGCCGACGGGCACGGACGTGCGTCGCGCAAGCAGCAGATCCGCGAGGCGGACGCGGCGATCGAGCGCGCCAACGCGGATCTCGATGACACGATCCGGCAGCTCGGCGAGCTTGGATTGTTGGGCCGGCCCGCCAGCCAGGAAACCTTGGGGAAGCTGGCCAAGGCGCTCGATGACGCGCACACCGTCCGGGCCCGACTCGGCAATCGGGGCGAGAGCGATGTCATTGGTCCTGAGGAGATCGACATGCTGCCCGAACCCGCGAAGCGCGTGGTGGCTTGGCGACGGCTGATCAGCGACACCGTCGAGTCAGTTACGGTCGCGCCGGCGATGTCGGCGGATGGGCGCCCCAGTCGCCTCTGGGACCCTCGCCGGATCGACATCAGGTTCCTGGGCCAGCATCCATAAGTACGCCCCCCGCAGCGACTTCTCGCTTCCGTCGACAGCCTCCGGTCGCACGACACGCACAATTCTGTCGACCGTGGCGGAGTCGGACTTCATCGTCGGGCAGGGGATCCGCAACCGCGAGAAGCAGCAGAGGAGGTCGGCGTTCGCCGGTGTTGCCAGCTTCGGTCGTCCACAGCAGCAGCGCCGTTGGGCCGATCCGCTCGCCGGCGTGGTCGCCGCCGATTTGTACGAACGTGAGTATCGACGCCGATCACCGACCCCATTCACGATGCCGGCTTTGGCTACCGGGGCGCGGTGAAACCAGCCGTCTCGGCCCCGAGGTTCGCGTGGCTGCGTCTGTCCGAGAGCGGTCACGGCGACCCCCTCCTCTGTGCTCGTCGTGACGGCTGCTCCGCCGAAGGAGCAGCCGCGCCGCCTATGCCGACCCCACTGCTCATTCTGGGCGGGAGCAGCAGCGCTAAGTTGCGCCCGCTGGCTGTTGCTGCGATCGTCCGCGGCGCGGGCACGCTCTTTGCTCAAGGCCGGGTCACGCGCGTATGGGCAAGCACCTCGCGCACTCTGGGAGCCGCTGCTGCTTTGCCTGATCGAGACGAATCGAGAGATGATCGCGCTCGCGGTGCCGGCCACCGCTGTGGCCGCGACGATTCGCCGGCAACGGTTGCCGCTCGCGGCCCGGCGGTTCGGTGGTAGTACAGTCGAGATCGGGCGCTAGGAAGGGACCCAGCAGTGGAATTCCGGATACTTGGGCCGCTGGAGGTCGTGCGCGACGACGAGTCGTTCGTCCTCGGCGCGGCGCAGCAGCGCGCGTTGCTGGCTGTGCTCGTGCTCCACCGCGGCGAGGCGGTCTCGACTGACCGCTTGATTGACGCGCTATGGGGCGAGCGAGCGCCCGTGAGCGCCGCAAAGACCGTGCAGGTGTACGTCTCTCACCTGCGCAAGGCTCTTGGCAGCGATCTGATCGTGACCCAGGGGCGGGGGTACCGGCTTGCGGTTGAGCCTGGGCAGGTCGACGTCGGTCGGTTTGAGGCGCTCTGTGCCGAAGGACGGCGCGCGTTTGCCGAGGGCGATACGGCGCGTGCCAGGGAGCGGCTGTGCTCGGCGCTGGGGCTGTGGCGGGGGGAGCCGCTGGCTGATTTCGCTTACGAGCCGTTTGCGCAGGCTGCGATCGGGCGCCTGCAGGAGGCGCGGCTGGCGGCGCTGGAGGATCGGATCGAGGCGGATCTGGTACTCGGAAGCGATGGTGAGTTGGTCCCGGAGATCGAGTCGCTGGTCGCGTCGAACCCGTTGCAGGAGCGGTTGCGTGGGCAGTTGATGCTTGCGCTCTATCGCGCTGGGCGGCAGGCTGACGCGCTTAGCGTCTATCGGCAGACGAGCGTGCTGCTGCGTGAGGAGCTCGGGCTTGAGCCCGGCCGGGCGCTGCAGGAGCTCGAGCGCTCGATCTTGGAGCACGACGCCTCGCTGGACAGCGTCCCATGGGCGATAACGGCGGGCAGCGCTGATTCGCTGGGGGTGTGCCCGTTCAAGGGCCTTGCGTGCTTCGATCGCGCCGACGCAGGGTACTTCTGCGGCCGCGAGCGGCTCGTTTCAGATCTGCTCGCGCGGCTGGTGGAATCGACGCTGGTCGGAATCCTCGGCCCGTCGGGCATCGGTAAGTCCTCGCTGCTGCGCGCTGGTGTGCTGCCGGCGCTGAGCGCGGGTGTGTTGCCGGGCAGCGCCGGGTGGCGCCAGGTGCTGCTGCGGCCAGGCGAGCACCCTGATGTCGAGCTCGGGCGCGCGCTCGATGGCGATTGTCTCGACGAGGTGTTCGCGCAGCTGGCGCCTGGTGCGCGGATCGTGGTCGCGGTCGACCAGTTGGAGGAGCTGTTCACGCTGTGTGAGCGGGAGCAGCAGCGTGAGGCGTTCCTCGAGCAGCTGGTGGCGGCGGCGCGCGACCCCGAGCGGCGAGCGCTCGTCGTGGTGTCGTTGCGGGCGGATTTCTACGGCCGCCTCGCCTCGTATCCCCGGTTCGCTGAGCTGCTGAGCGGCAGTCACGTGCTGCTCGGGGCGATGGATCGTGAAGAGCTGGCGCGTGCGATCGAGCAGCCGGCCGCTCGCGCCGGGCTGGAGCTCGAACATGGATTGGTTGACGCGCTGGTATCCGAGGTGGCGGGTGAGCCAGGGAGTCTGCCGCTGCTCTCCACGACGCTGCTCGAGCTATGGCGGGCTCGCGACGGGCGGACGCTGCGCTATGAGAGCTACCGGACGAGCGGTGGTGTGCGCGGGGCAGTCGCCCGGCTAGCGGAAGCGGCCTACAGCCAGCTCGGCGAGACCGAGCGGCGGATCGCGCGCGGCGTGATGCTCCGGCTCGCCAGCGGCGAGGCCGACGCGCTCGCGCGCCGGCGCGTGCCCCTCGCTGAGTTCGAGCGACCCGACGGCGCCGAACACGTAATCGCGATGCTGACCGACGCCCGCCTGCTGACCGTCAGCGACGGCGAGGTCGAGCTGTCCCACGAGGCGCTGCTGCGCGAGTGGCCGC
>CAVWOK010000025.1:0-141109 GCA_963756585.1 uncultured Solirubrobacterales bacterium
GTGTCGGTGCTGTTCGCCGTCGCCGACGAGAGCGTGTCCGCAGCACTGCGCGACGCGCACGAGCGGGCGGTCGATCTAGGCGCTCTACTACCTGGAGCGCGAGGCGTGCTTTACCCGCCGCGGTGATCGCACGCCCGGCGCGGCAAAGAGGTCGGCTGTCGGCTGTCAGCAGGGCGAGCATGCACCTGGCGACTCGCAGACTGATAATTCGAGACCTCGAGGCAGACGATCTTGCCGCCATGGTCGAACAATGGACAGATCCCGATGTCGCCCAGTGGATGGGCGATTACGATCCCCGCTCAGCGCAGGCGACAGCCGGCTGGCTCAAAGAAGCGATCCAGCACAACCGGGCGCAACCCAGACTGGGCACAACGCGTGTGGTGGCCGCAAGCGGCGAGCGGGCGGGGTGGAGCGGGTGTGGCAAGAGCAGCGCGCCGGTAGGCGAATACGAGCTCGGCTACGCGCTGCGCCCGCCATATCGACGCCACGGCTACATTCTGGAAGCGCTCATTGCCGTGGTTGGGTTCTGCCTTTATGAGTTAGGCGTGTCCTCGGTCTGGGCCGATGCGACGCTGGCAACCACCGTTCAGCAGCCGTGATGCGCGCCGCCGGGATGATCCCCGTCGACCCCGCACCTGAAGGTGATCTGCGCTTTGTCGCCGAGCGCTCCCGGTCACCGCCCCTCCAACAAGCGTCGCGCTCGCCAAAGACACCACACTCGCGACGTTCCGATCGCCAGACGAAAAGTGAGCGTGGCAGCTGACGGTCTCGCGGCTGCGCGCGGACATATCACTCTCCTCGGAACCTAGCGCTCATCACCGGCGTAAGCGAGGCTCCAACCTACCGCCCCTCACGAGCGTCGCTCGCATCGCGCTCTGCGCGCCGCGCTCAGGCGTCGGGATCACGGCCGCACAATCAATCACCCCGCGCCCGCGGATACAGGGGTAGGGCCGCTTCCACAGTGCACCGCAACTTGGCAGGGCTGCCGCGAGGGGCCCTAGTGCGGCCAGTAATTACGAAGGCGGTGCGTCGGGGTCTAAGAGAGCTGCAGCTAACCTAGCAGCGGCGATCGGTCAGCGGGCGACGATTGTGAAGAAGTCGCGGCTGTAGGGGGTTAGGAACTGACCGGGGACGCCCTGCTGGCCGGCCACCATCACCAACGGGCGCGGCGCGCCGTGCGCCCCGCGATGACCGTAGAGGTATCCCGCGACCCATTCGGGGTTGATATCGAGCTCGACCGCGCGTTTGACGTGGGCTGCGAGGAGCGCCTCGGCGAGCTGCTGGACGGTGAGGCTTTCCCCGGCAGCCCACACCAGGCGTCCGTCGCCGGTGATCCCCAGCGCCGAACGCGCCGGGTCAATAACTCCTCCAAGCGTGGCGCCCCAGCAGATCACGCAGGCGAGATCCGGCGCCGCTCGGCCGTGATCGATCAGCAGGTGCAGGTTCTGTCGCACCGAGGCGACACGCTTGCCTGGTGTAGGTACGCCTGCGTGCCAGGCGCCGATCTCGGTCGTCCCGTCTGAGTACGTGACGATCGATCCAAGTCCATCGGTGAGTGTGGAGGCGCTCCGGCCGTAGGACTCAAAGCCGCCGGCGCCGACATCCAGCTTAAAGCCGCCGTTGAAGGCTGCCACGAGCCGAAGACGTTCGCGTCCCGCTATTGCGGGGCCGTAGCGCCACCCTGCCGCGCCGGCGTCGATCGTCCCGGAGTGAAGCTTGAGCTCGACCAGGCGCTGATCAAACGACAACAGAACCAGGTTCGAGCGTCTGGCGATCCACACCGCCGTCTGGCCGTTCCACCTGACTGCGGGCACGAAGTTGGTGGCCGCCGGGCTATTGGCCGCGGGGAGCACCCGGGGATAGAGGGGCGAGCGGTGATGTTCGCGCTGTGGTGCGACGGCCTGGATGTGCTTGGCGACAGCGCGGCTGGCGGTAGCGCTGCCGGCGGTAGCGGGCGTTGGTGAGCTGCTCGTCGTTGCGCTGCTCGCACACGCCGGGATGCCGACGCCGGTCGCAGCGCACAACCCGATCACGGTCAGGCGCCTCATGTGCCCTCATGCTCGGCATCGGACTCTGACCTCACGGAGGCGCTGATGGCTTGAATTGCGGTGTTCATCGGCGGCTTGTCCAGTAAGAGGAAGGGAGCGTGAGCTAGCCGAGTTGGCGCCGACTCGGCTTCCTGGCGCTCATTGCCGTCTGATTGTCAAAGCCCGATCAAAGCTGGGGCTAAGGAGAGGGTGAGAGTGCGCTCACAGCCGTCTACCTTGACGATCGCCAATCCCGCTGTGCGCGTCGCGCGGGTAGCGCCAGTATTGACTGCCTGGACGCCGCTCGGCGGATTGGCGCCGAGCGGCGGTGAGGCAACGCGGCCCGAGCAGCGCCACTGGTTGACCTCAATGTTCCCAGACCAGAAAAGCCCTGCAAATCCCGCATGGGCGATCCAGGACTCGAACCTGGGACCTTTCCTTATCAGAGAAGCGCTCTAACCGACTGAGCTAATCGGTGTATGAGACGGAGTAAGTGTAATAGATGTGTGACGGAGTAGAAGTGCAGATAAAGAGATATATGTAGTGTGAGAAATGAATGAAAAAAGAAAGATGTGAATGTAAATTATATGAGAGATAGAGGTGTTAGGCGAGAAGAGTGTATGTTGGAAAAAAGAGAAAGAAAAGAAATAATGGTTGTGTAGAGAAAGGTGTATGAGTTAAAGAAGAGAGAGTTAAAAGTATTAAATTTTTTATTAGAGATAGAGAAGGTGATGTTAGTTATATAATAGATGATATGAGAGTGAACTACTTCGGAGATTTATAGAGGATTTATATGAGAAGGAGATGAGTAAGAAGGCCGAGAAAAGAAAGAGAGAAAAGATAAAGAGAGAGAAAAAGAAATAGAAGAAAGAAATAGAAAGAGAGAAGAAGAAATAAGATAGAAAAGAGATGAGAAAGATAGAAGAAGAAGAAGAATAGGAGAGATAAGAATGAAAAAAGGGAGATAGAAATTTGTATTAGAAAGATTGAGAGAAATAGAAAGAGAAAAAAGTATTAAAGAGAGAGATGAAATAGAAGAGAGAGGAAAAGGAGATGGAGAAGAAAGAAGAAAAGATAGAGAAAAGAAAGGAAGAAAAGAAGTGATAGAGAAGAGAAGATAGATTGAGAGATATGAATGGAAAAAAGATGTGTTTGTAAGAGAAGGAGAGAAATGAAAAAAAAAGAGAAGGAGATAGAAAGATAAGGAAATATAAGGAATTGAGATGACCGGAAGAAGAAAGAGAGGGGAGATGAGATATAAAGAAGAGATATGAAAGTGCTAAGAGAGGTTTATTTGCGACCGTAAAAGGGAAGGAAGATGAGATAGAATAGAAGAAGGCTAAGAAGAATATAAGAAGGGAAGAGTAGTTATGAGAGAAAAGAGATAAATAATAGGAGTTGTAAAGAAGTTGGTGATATGAGAATTAAAAAGTAGACTAGAGAAGGTAATGTAGTAGAAGGGATAGAAGAAAGGTAAGAGATGTAGGTGAGAAGGAATGTGAGTGCACCAAGTAAATGAGTCAACGTAGACATAGTCGATAAAGAGTATAAGAATGTGAAATAGAGAGTTAAGAGAAGAGAAAAGAAGAGAAGAGGATGAAAAGAGAAGTGCTAAAAAAGGATGGTAGAAGACGACCTAAAAAGCCAAGAAGAAAGAGCACAAAAAAGTAAGTGAGCACTCAGACGCCGGGAAAAAGAAGAGACGCGAGGAGGCGGGCGAGGCCCCGCCCGTGTCAGAGGGCACAACAGAGGCGAACGTGGTAGAACCGAACACGAGACCGAGATAGAGACCGTCGGCAAAAAGAAGAGCCGATCTAGGTGTCGAACGCGACGTGTTGAGCAAGAGAAAAAGGTGACACGAGTCTAAGAGCTAGACGAGAAGTACAACGGGTGGAAGTAGAGTGAGAGATCTCGGTGCACCACGTGACCATGAGTGAGAAATACAACTAGGAGAAGCCGTAGGCCTAGCTAGAGATAATAGACACAGACTGGCCAGAGATGAGGTAGTGGATCTTCGACCCTCAGACAAAAAAGAAGTGTAGAAAAACGAGACGATGAAGATGGTCGACGGAGTTCATGAACAGGTCTTTGGCTTGAAGAGAGAGAACGTTCCCCCCGATCGTCGCGTCGACAGGGTCGAGAAATTGTAGAGAGAGCCGTTCTTGGTGATGAAGGCAATATAGTACTCCTCGCAGAAATAAGAAGAGGCACGACTAGTTGTTCGACTGTCCGATGACCGGGTTGAGAGAAAAGGCTGTAGATGTGGAGAGAAGAGCACCACTGGAGGATCGCAAGATAGCGCCGACCGCTATAACAGGTCGGCCACTGCAATAGCCCGCAGATACAAAGTATATACTAGAAAGACTGGAAGACGTGATAGGGGGATACGGCGGGGTCAAGAATGTTACTTGTCGGGTAGAGGGGCAGGGGAATTGATAGGGGAACGACTGCGTGTCGCACATGGCCATCCCCAACCACGCGCAGCTCAGCCGAACTGGTACGACTGCATTATGAAATAGTTCGCAGATGGGTCGGTCGGCAGCGTCAGGTTGTAGCGCATGTGATCCGTCCCCGCGATATTCGAGTCGAACAGGACGAAGGCCAAGTGCCCGACGTAATGGCCGAACACCTCGTCGGAGTTGGCCACCTCGGTGCCACGGCCGAGGCCGCGCAGTGATACGAGTGCTGGCGAGGGCGCTGTTGGGCTTGGCGCGAGCCGCTGCGGCGGAGACGCCGACGAGACCGAGCGCGACGGCGGCGGCGAACGCGGCGTACAGAAGATAGAGCCTGATTGGCTTCACGGCAACCACCCTCAATGGAAGGAGATGGCCGCGTCGATCCTATATACGAGCACCGCCGGCTCCGCTAGGATCCAATCGGGCCGTGATATACACAGGCGAGCCCGAGAGGGAATTTTTGTCGCGAACTGCGACAACGACGTCGAGAGGGACGAGCTGAATCCCGGCCTCCGGGTCGAGGAACATGCATGTAGTGCCGCGCGACCACGACGACCCGCAGGGGAAGCGGATCTCGGTCTTCGCCCGCGAGGTGGCTGATCCCGACGGCCGAGACCGGCCGTTCTCGTCTACCTGCGAGGCGGTCCGGGGTTCGAGGCCTCGCGACCGACCCGGAACCCCAGCGCGCCGCGTGGCTCGGCCGCGCCCGGGAGAGTTTCGCGTCCTGATGCGCGATCAACGCGGAACCGGCCGCGCCACGCTAGTGGGACGTGACCGGCCTGACGCCCGAGGAACACGCTGACTACCTCGCCCACTTCCGCGCCGACTCGATCGTGCGCGACGCGGAGTGGATCCGCCGGGAGCTGGGATCGACCGGTGGACGGTGCTCGGGCAGAGCTCGGTGGTTTCTGCGTGACCACCTACCTGTCGCTCGCCCCCCAGAGCCTGCGCGAGGCACTGATCACCGGAGGCGTGCCGCCCCTCGACCGAGACATCGACCAGGTCTACGCCCACACCTACGAGCGTGAGCGGAGCGGAGCAGTGGTTATCTCGAGCGCTATCCACGCGACCGCGACCGGATCGACGGGTTCCACCGGCGGATCGAAAATGAGGAGGTTCGGTTGCCGGGCGGGGATCGGTTGAGCTGGCGACGGTTTCGCTAGCTCGGCGCCATGCTCGGCATGAGCGACGGAGCCGTACAGCTTCACTATGTCTTGGAGTTTGTACCTGACTCGCCGGCGTTCCTCCACGTCGTGGAGCGTGATGCCAGCTTTGCTCGCAACCCCATCTACGCGATCCTCCACGAGGCCTCGTGGGCGAATGGGGGGAGATTTAGTGGTCGGCTGAGCGGATGCTGCCGTCCGAGTTCGAGACATAGCATCTTTTCACGGGTGAGCACGTGTACCCGTGGATGTTCGATGAATACGGAGTGCTCATGCCGCTGCGCGTAGCCGTGTACCTGCTCGTGGAGGGTGAATGGCCCCGGCTCTACGACCCCGAGTTGCTGCGATCAAACGAGTTCCCAATGCTGCCGCGATCTACGTCAGGGATATGTACGTCGAGTGGGTCTTCTCCGAGGAGACCGCCGCCCGGATCCGCGGGATGCGGACGTGTATCACGTACGAGTACGACCACAACGGGCTCCGCGTCGATGTGGAGCGGATCCTCGGCCGCCTCCTCGACCTGGCCCGTGGGCGGAGCTAGCCTCCTTACGTGACTCATGGACTACGCTGCCAATCCACTCCGCTTGTCCGACCGGACGACTCCAACGCCGGTCTCTGCATTTCACATGACGTGACTATCTTGTGTCTGGTAGCTTTTTTAATGACCGCAACCACTTATGCACTGATATATGAATATATCACAGTATGTTATTGGATAGAGTATATTATAAAGTTTAGAGTATATAGTAATTATAAGTTATAATGATAATAGATTTACTAATATGTAATTAATATAAGTAGAATAAATGGAAAAAGTGAGAGAAGAAAATCTTCCTTATCAGAGAAGCGCTCTAACCGACTGAGCTAATCGCCCGACTGGGCGATTCTAACGGCGCGCCCAAGCGCCCGGTCGGCGCCGCTGGGCGCACCAGGCGAGCAGCGGTGTCAAGCGGGGATTTTGGCCCCACAGCCGGGAGGCGAGCGCGAGCGCTTCGTCGGCGGACTCGAAGCTCAGGTGCACCCGGTAGCCACCGGCGGCAGTGGCCGTCACCTCGACGTCGCGGCCCAGGGCGGCGCCGAAGCTGTCTGCAATCTGCACGATGGCGGCCTCTTGGTCGGGGTGCAGGGCGCTTCGTGCGCGACGGGGTCGCCGATCCCCGCCGGTGCCGGCGTTCGCGCGCCGGGCGCGGTCTTCAAGCTCGCGGACTGACCAGCCTTCGTCGATCGCCGCGCGGGCGAGGCGGCGGCGCTCGCCGTGGTCGGTGGCCAGCAGCAGCGCTCGTCCGTGGCCCTCGCTGAGGTCCCGGCGCTCGATCGCCTCAAGCGCGCTGTCGGGGAGATCGAGCAGCCTGATCAGGTTTGAGACCGCCACGCGGCTGCGGCCCACGCGGGCACCGACCTCCTCGCGCGAGAGACCTAGCTCCTCGGTCAGGGCGGCGCACGCCCGGGCCTGTTCGACCGGGTTGAGATCCTCGCGGGCCATGTTCTCGATCAGGGCGACTTCGAGCGAAGCCGCGTCGTCGTGATAGCGGACGATCGCCGGCAGCGTCTCGCGCTCGGCCAACTGGGCCGCTCGCCATCGTCGTTCGCCGGCGATCAGCTGGTATGTGCCGCCCGGGAGAGGCCGCACGAGCACGGGCTGTAGGACTCCGCGGACTCTGATCGACTCCGCCAGCGCCTCGAGCCCGGCCTCGTCGAACGTGCTCCGGGGCTGGTCCGGGTTGGGGACGATCAGCTCGGTCGGGACCTGGCGCAGCTCCTCGGGCTCCTCTCTGGGAGCGACTGACAGGATCGCTGCGAGCCCCCGACCCATCGCGCGTTGGCGCTCAGCCACGGGCGGCCACCTCCTTGGCTAACTCGAAGTATGCGTCGGCTCCCGCGCAATGGGGGTCGTAGTGGATCACGGGCTTGCCGAAGCTCGGGGCCTCGCCGACGCGGACGTTGCGTGGGATCACCGTGTCAAAGACCAGCGCCGGGAAGTGATCGCGGATCTCGCGCTCCACATCCTGGGCCAGGCGCGTCCGGCCGTCGTGCATCGTCAGCAGCATGCCGGCGACGGTCAGCCGGGGATTGAGCTCGCGCTGGATCAGCGACAAGGTGTCGAGCAGCCCGGCGAGGCCCTCGAGGGCGAAGTACTCCGATTGGACGGGCACGATCACGCGGTCGGCCGCGACCAGCGCATTCACCGTCAGGGGGCCAAGTGACGGCGGGCAGTCGAGCAGGACGAAGGCATACCGGTCGCGCACCGGCGACAGCGCCTCGCGCAGGCAGTTCTCTGAACCCGCGAACCGGGGCAGCTCGACGGTCGCTCCGGCAAGGTCGGGACCGGCTGGCACGACCCCGAGGTGCGCGATTCCGCTCTCGACGATCGCCTCCTCGAGCGCCAGGTCGCCGACCAGAGCGTCGTAAACGGTCGGCTTGCGGTGCTTGTCGATCCCGAGCGCCAGCGTGGCATTGCACTGTGGATCGATATCGATCAGCAGCGACTCATAGCCTGCCTCGGCCACACATGCCGCCAGATTGACCGCGGTGGTGGTCTTACCCACTCCGCCCTTCTGGTTGGCGATCGCGTAGACGGTGCCCATGCTCGTCTCCAAGCTATCGCCGGCGGCGGTCAGATGAAGGCCCCGCTGGCGCGCCCAGCGGGCGTTTGCGCGCCACGCCCGGCCGCCGGGGAAACCGCGCCGGTGTCTGCGAGCGCTTGACCATCGGCTGCAGGTGGCGGTTGGCCGCACCGGGGTATGGCTGCACCCGATGCGGGTCGGGCATCTCGAGCCCGAGCTCGCGGGCTGCCAGGCGCGCTGACGCCTCGTCGGCGGGGTCGCGACGCCCACGCCACGCAACCAGGGTGCCGCCGAGGCGCAGCAGCGGCGCGGCGTACTCGGCCACGACCGCCAGGGGGCCCAGCGCCCGGGCAGTGACGAGGTCGAAGCCGTCCCGCCCCTCCGGCCACGCTTCCGCGCGCGCGTTGACGACCTCGGCGTTGTCGAGGCGGCAGGCGTCGATCACGCCGGCGATGAACCGGCATTTGCGGCCGTTGCTTTCCACCAGCGACACCAAGGTCGCAGGTAGCGCGATCGCGAGCGGCAGCCCGGGTAGCCCGGCACCGGCACCGAGATCGGCGATCCGCCTTGCGCTGCGGGTCTCGGGCAGCTCGAGCGCAACCAGCGAATCGGCGAGATGGTCATCGAGCACCCGGACCGGGTCGCGTACGGAAGTGGGTGCCAGCGGATCGTCGGTCAGCGCTTGCAGCAACGTCGCGAGCCGGCGCTCGGCGGCCTCATCGAGCCCGTAGCGGCGGGCGAGCGCCTTGATCAACCGTCGGTGGTCCGGTCGTCTTCGTCGGCTGCGGCTGCGCGGTCCAGCAGCCGCCGGCGCTCGCGCTCGATGACCGGCGCGTAGCGCTCGCACATGGCCTGAAAGCGCTCTGCGGCGTGGCCGTCGCGCTCGGCCAGAAGGTTGGTATCAAGAAGCGGCAGCACGTCCTCCACCAGCGCGCGCCCCCGAGCCATCCACTGGTAGTAGGAGCGTCCGGAATGGTGATATGGCCCGTACAGGCGACAGCGTGGAAACTGAGCTTCAAGCCATCGGAAGATCGCCTCGTGGCGGACGTGCATGCGCAGCACAACCTGCGGCTGGCGTCCGTCGCCTCCGAACGAGCCCTCGCCGACGAGCAACCCCACAAGGAAGCCGCGATCGAAGTCCGAGAGGTCTGTCACCGCCAAGGAGTTCTAGAGGCTCGCGCGTTTCACCGTCAAGAAAAACGTGAAACCACCGCGCAGCGCAAGAGCTTCAGTCGACGAGCGGCGCAACGACCAACCGGCGGGCCGGCTCCTGGCCCTCGCTGTAGGTCTCCACGTCACGGCGGGCCTTGAGGTGTTCGTGGATGACCTTGCGCTCCATCGCGCTCATCGCCTCAAGCGGCACCGCGCGGCGGTGGTTGACCGCGGTCTCGGCAGCCTGGTCCGCGGTCGCCCGGAGCACGGTCGCACGTCGCTCGCGGTAGCCGGCCGCATCGACGGTCACGGGCTTGCGCACGCTGTCGCCATGCATCGCGAATCGGTAGGCGAGATGCTGAATGGCGTCGATCGTCTGGCCGTGATGACCGATCAGCAGACCGAGATCATCGCCGCGGTACTCGGCCATAAGACCATCCGGACCGTCGCGGACTTCCACCGAAGCCTCGATGCCGGCAGCATCCGCAATCCGCTCCAGTAGATCCCTGACACGAGTCGCGGCGTCATCACGCGCGACCGACACGGCTACCTCCTACGGCCGGAACGTTTCTTCTTCTTCCGCGGCGAGCGCGGCGGCGGCCCCGATCGAGTGGGTGCAGCAACCTTCGTGGTCTCCTTGTCGGCCTTCGGCTTGTCAGTCGTCGGCTTGTCGGTCTTCGGGCGACCACGGATCAGGCCGGTGAGTCCACCCAATCCGGAGCCATTACCGTCCGCCTCGGCGGCTTTGACGTCGCGTTTTGGAGGACTCTTGTCGGTTGGGATCACGCTGGTCTTGCTGCCCGCGGAAGCTTCCGCGGGCGCGGCTATGACCGGGCCGATGCGCCGCCTGATCACGTACTGCTGTCCCATCGTCCACATGTTCGTCGTGATCCAGTAGACGAGCACCCCGGCCGGGAACCTGATCACGAAAAATACGAACACGACCGGCAGGAACATCATCAGCTTGCGCTGCGTGGGATCCATCGTCGGGTTGGCCATCATCACGCTCGAGGCGAGCTGGGTCCCGACGTAGAGGATGATCAGCACGATCAGCACGGCACCGGTCGCCTTGTTCGTGAGATCGGGGATGAACAGGAAGGAGGCGCCGCCATGCGGGCCGCAGGGGACCGTGTGCCCGGCGCTCAACACGCCGTGGTTGTGAGCCCTCTGGATAGCCGGACAGATGTCGACCCGAAGGCTCGTGCGCAGCATGTAGTAGAGCGAGATGAAGACCGGCAGCTGTGCGACCAGTGGCAGGCAGGAGCTGAGCGGGTTGACGCCGTGCTCCCGATAGAACGCCATCATCTCCTTTTGCTGGCGCTCCTTGTCGTCCTTGTACTTGGCCTGAATGGCCTTCATCTGCGGGGCCAGCTGCTGCATCTTCTGCATCGACCCGAGCTGCTTGATCGTCAGCGGGAGCAAAGCGGCCCGCACACATACGGTCAGCAGCACGATGGCCCAGCCCCATGGAACCCCGAGGCTGTTGTGGAAGAACTTGATGACCGTCTCGAAGACGTCGATCAGCGGCTGGAAGATGTTTGCTAGCTCAAGCATGGTCAGGTGCTCGCCGCGGTCGACGTCGACCTGCGCGGCCTGCGTTTGAACAGCCGCTGGTCCTCAACCAGATCGACTCCTCCGAGGCTCCAAGGATTGCAGCGAAGCACTCTCCACGCAGCCAGCACAAGCCCGCGGAGTATCCCGAAACGCCCGATCGCCTGGGCTGCGTACTCAGAACACGACGGGTAGTACTTGCAGCGCTCTCCGAGGGCCGGGGAGAGCAGGCGCTGGTATACGCGGATCGGCAAAACGAACAGGGATCGCAGCCAGATCACGCGGTCTCCTCGCCACGGCTGGCAGGCGCAGTCGGCGTGCTCTCCTCGGTGCCGGGTACCGGCCTGTGCGCAGTCGCTCCCGGGACCTTGTCAACCAGCTCGCCCAGGGCGCTCACGACGCCGGCGAAGCCTTCTCGCTCCACGAGCTCCCGGGCACCGCGGCGCGCAACGACAACCGCGTCGGTATTCGCCGGCAGCCGAACGCTTTCGCGCGCGAACGCCTCTCGGAGCAGCCGCTTCACGCGGTTGCGCTCCACCGCGCCACCGACCTTTCGTGATACCGAAAGCCCTAGCCGCGGCCTCCCGTCACCGGCCTCACGAGGAAATACGTACAGCACGAGGTTGCGACCGGCGTGCGAGCGGCCGTGGCGAAAGACCCGGTCGAACTCCGCGCTGCGGGAGAGCCGTCCACGACCTGGCCGCTGCCCGGCGCCGGGTGCGACCAACATCAGACCGTCAGGCGCTTGCGTCCCTTTGCGCGCCGCCGCTTGAGTGTCATGCGCCCCGCGCGGGTGCGCATGCGGGCACGAAACCCATGCGTGCGCGCGCGCTTGCGCTTCTTTGGCTGATAAGTGCGTTTCATAGCTCGGGGCCCGAGACGAGCAGGGCAGGAAGATCGGAGTATACGCACGCTGACGCGGCATCCCCGAGGCGTCGGCAGGGGACACAGGCGAACCCGGCGCCCCTGACCCTGAGCGTGGCCCACTCAGCTTCTCTGCGCCGTGGCCGATAGCGGCCAGGCGCACCTCGAAACATCCCGATCACCGCTGTTTCACTTTTTCTCGCGCTTTGCGTCAACACCTAGCCAGACCCCGTCGGGGCCCACATCGCCGTTGGTATATTCGCCGACCCCGGGCGCTTTCCCGCCGCCCGCCCTCGTAAATCAGTTCCCCGTTCGCCTGGGAGGAGTCGTTTGCCGCTGCCCGCGCAACCTGAGCCGTTGCCCGCGTGGCGCACGATCCAAACCGAGCTCAGGATGCTGGTCGGGGAGTCCACATACGAGATCTGGCTGGCGCCTTTGAGCTTCAAGACATGGGACGGGGAGTTGCTGGTCCTCGAAGCGCCGTCGTCGACCCGAGCGTGGGTGTCGGACCGATTCGCACGGATACTCGAGCGCTGCGCCAAACAGGTCCTCGGCGCAGGGACCCGCGTGTCGCTCGAGAGCCGAGGCCAGCGCCAGACCCGTCGCTTCCGCTCATCCGCCGAGCCACCGCCGTCGGGCGCGGTCTTCAACCCGCGCTACGCCTTTGATCAGTTCATCATCGGACGCGGCAACCGGCTGGCCCACGCCGCCGCGCTCGCGGTCGCCGAGCTTCCCGGTCAGGCATATAACCCGCTCTTTCTCCACGCTCCGCCGGGTCTGGGCAAGACCCATCTCCTGCACGCGATCGGTAACTACATACTGGCCTTTGGAGCAGGTACCACGGTTCGCTATGCGACAGCCGAATCGTTCACCAACCATTTCATCGCTGCGCTCACAGACAAGTCTCTGCAGTCGTTCAAGCATGCATATCGGGACGCCGACGTGCTACTGATCGACGACGTCCAGTTTCTCGCCAGCAAGACCCGCACCGAGGAAGAGTTCTTTCATACGTTCGATGCGCTGTACGAAGCCGGCCGGCAGCTCGTTCTGACCTGCGATCGCCTGCCGCGCTCCCTGCTGACGATCGAGGCGCGGCTGCGCGAGCGCTTCGAAGCTGGACTCGTCGCCGACATGGCACCTCCGGATCACGCGACCAGAGTGGCGATTCTCCGCAAACGGGTGGCGCTGGACGCGATCCCGATCGCCGACCCTGCCGTCCTCGAGCTGATCGCCGAGCGCGTCACCAACAACATCCGCGCGCTCGAAGGCGCTCTGATCCGAGTTGTCGCCTACCACTCGCTTACGCAGCGCCAGATCGATCTTCTCCTCGCTACCGAGGTGATGGACTCGATGTACCCGGTGCGTAGCTCCGCGCGACCTTCGATCTCGGACATACAGGCGGCCGTCGCTGCTCATTACTCAATCTCGACCACCGAGCTGGTGTCGGGAGCCAGAAAAGCCACGGTCGTATGGCCACGGCAGATCGCCATCCATCTGGCTCACGAACTCACCGGGGCTCCGCTGCACACGATCGGCGAAGCGTTCGGCGGCCGCAGCCACGGGACCGTTCTTCACGCGTGCAAGCGCGTCGGCGAACGGTTGGCAGTCGATCAACAAGTAGCCGGCGAGCTCGAAACGCTTCAAGCTGAGATCGGCGAACTCCAGGCCGACCGCAACTATTGACAGACTTGCCTGTCGGCCTCGCGCAACAACTTCGCCGCTAGATGCGAATGATCGCGCACTTGTCGACAGCTTCTATTCGCCCTATGACTTCTAATTCCTTTCTGAGGTATCAATCGTGAAGATCACTCTCGAGCGCGAACGCCTGCTCACGCAGTTGCAGACGGTTAGCAGGGTCGCTTCCACTCGGAGCGCGATCCAGGCTCTGTCGGGGGTGCATCTATCCGCAGTTGAATCTGGTTGCGAGCTCCGCGCGACTGATATGGACGTGGGGCTGCGTGTACCGCTCGATGCCGAGGTGATCCGCGAGGGCATGGTCGTCCTTCCTGCGCGATTGCTACTCGAGGTTGTTCGCTCGTTACCGGCAGAGTCGGTCACGCTCGAGCTACGTCCGGCCGAGCAGGACGTGGAACTGGTCTCCGGCAACGCCACTTTTCACATCCGCACGCTCCGTGGCGAAGACTTTCCCCCGTTTGCGGAAATCGAGGACGGAGCAACCGTGGAACTCGCGGCTGACTCGTTTGTCGCTACCGCCCTGAAGGTTGCCGGATCGGCCTCGCGCGACGAAACCCGCCCGGTGCTGACGGGAATTCTCGTGTCGGCATCGGACCGCGAGCTGCGCATGGTGGCCACCGATTCCTACCGCCTGAGCGTCAAAGAGACCACGCTCGAGGCGCCGCTGTCATCCGGGTTCGAGGTCAACGTGCCCGCCCGCGCGCTACAGGAGCTCGCTCGCCTGGTGACCCACGCCGAAGGCGAGCAGCTCCGCGTGAGCGTGCGCCAGAACCAGGTCCTGTTCACACTCGGGCGGGTGGTCCTGTCCTCACGGCTGATCGACGGCCAGTTCCCGAACTACCGCCAGCTGCTGCCAGAAACCTTCGAGCACGAACTGCGCCTGGCGGGCGGTGAGTTCACCGATGTGGTGCGAAGGATCAGTCTGCTCGCCCAAAAGAACGCACCTCTGCGGCTTTCGTTTGTCCCTGGCGAGGTGACGGTATCGGCGCAGACCCCGGATGTCGGGGAGGCGCTCGAGTCGATGCCGGTGGCATTCCAGGGCGAGCCGCTCGAGATTGGCTTCAACCCTGAATTCCTGCGGGCCGGGCTCGAGGCAATCGAGGAGGGCGAAGTGGTCTTGAAGTTGATCAGCCCCCTTCGACCGGGGCTGATCGAGGCTGGCGACGAGAGTCGCTTTCGGTACCTGATCATGCCGATCAGGCTCAACGTGTAAAGAGCGTGGGCCGGTGCGGGTCGTGCGCGTGACGCTGCGTGACTTTCGCGCCTACGAGGACGCCCAGGCGGAGTTCGGCGCTGGATTGACGGTCGTCACCGGACCCAATGGGGCCGGCAAGACCAATCTGATCGAAGCGCTCTACTTCGGCTGTACTGCCCGCTCGTGTCGCACGAACAACGAGCGCGAGGTGGTGCGGTTTGGCCAGCGGGCAACCCGAGTCGTCGTGGATGCGCTCGGCGACGATGGTCCGCATCAGCTGTCGGTCGGCTTCTCGCCCGGTGAGCCCAAACGAATGCGCGTTGATGGAGCAAGCGTGGAGCGGCTGATCGAGGTGAGCGAGCGCCCGCTGGTCAGCGTCTTCATCCCCGATCGGCTGGAGCTGATCAAGGGAGCGCCATCGCTGCGCCGAGCGCATGTGGACCAATTCGTCGCGGCTCTGTGGCCCGCACGCGTCGCGACGCGGCGTGCGTACGTCCAGACACTTGCGCAGCGCAACGCGTTGATCGCCCGGATCCGCGCCGGGGCAGGGAGCCGTGGCTCGCTGGCAAGCTGGGATGTGCAGCTGGCCGGGCACGGGATCGCGCTGATGGAGGACCGGCGCAGCGCCTTCGATGCGATCGCCGAGCGGTTCGCTCGCTGCTGCGCCGAGCTGGGCCTCGACGGCGACCCGGCGCTGGCCTACCGTCCTCGCTCCCAAGCCACGAACGCCGAGCAGCTGCGGGCTGAGCTCACCGCCCGAGTCGACGCCGACCTGGAGCGTGGTTTCAGCGGCCACGGCCCGCATCGCGATGACCTTGCGGCATTGCGCGGTGGGCGCGACCTGCGCGCATACGGTTCTCAAGGTCAGCAACGCCTGGCGCTGCTGGCGCTGCTGCTAGCCGAGCGCGAGGCGATCGGCGCGCGTCGCGCGGCGCCACCCGTAATGCTGCTCGACGATGTGATGAGCGAGCTCGACCAGGGCCGGCGCAGAGCGCTTGTGGAGTTGCTGCGCGCGACGGGCGGTCAGTCGGTGATCACCGCCACCGATCTCGATCAGGTGCCGGGCTCCCAGGATTCCGATGTGACTCGGCTGGCGGTCTCGTCTGGACGGGTGCTCGAGGAGGCGATGGCGGAGTGACCGCCCACCGGCGAGCGCCGCGCTCGATCAACGCCGCCCTCGATGCGCTGGCCGACCAACTGGCGCCCGACACGCTGCTGGCGGAGCTTCAGCGCATCTGGTCTGAGGTGGTCGGCGAGGCGATCGCAGCCGAGGCTCAACCCACCGTCGAGCGCGGCGGCGTGGTAACGGTTTCCTGTTCGGCTTCGGTCTGGGCGCAGGAGCTTGACCTGATGGCTCCGCAGATCCTCACGCGGCTCAATGCACGCCTCGAGCACGGCGCTGTGCGGCGCCTGAGATGTGTCGCCGTGGGACATTTGCGCTAGCGTCCCACGAGGGCCACTTTTCGCGCGTTTTGCAGGCAAAAGCACTCCCACGGGGAGGCGATTCCGACCGTTCGCTGTGCTATTGTTCTGTACACCAATTCTTCGACGCCCCGGCGCGCCTAGCCCGGCGCTGGACCGGGGCGTTCCAACGTCATCGGAGGATCGTTGGCGAACGACGACGGCGCATCAGCGAGCGCTAAAAAGAGGAAATCCAGCTACGACGCCCAGGACATCACCGTGCTCGAGGGACTGGAGGCGGTCCGACGGCGTCCTGGGATGTACATCGGCTCGACTGGACCAAGGGGCCTGCACCATCTGATCTACGAGGTCGTCGACAACTCTGTCGACGAGGCGCTCGCCGGCCACTGCACGGCAGTCACGGTCACGATCCATCCCGACAACTCGGTGACCGTCACTGACAATGGCCGTGGCATCCCGGTGGCGGTGATGTCCAAGGAGAATCGCCCGGCCGTGGAAGTGGTCCTGACGGTCCTGCACGCCGGCGGCAAATTCGGCGACGGCGGCGGCTACAAGGTCTCCGGGGGACTGCACGGTGTGGGCGTATCGGTCGTCAACGCGCTGTCGGAGCGGCTCGATGTCGAGGTCAGCCGTGACGGGTACAGGTTCACCCAGAGCTATGAGCGCGGCAAACCGCTGGGGGATCTAGAGCGCGGCGAGGCCACCAAGGAGACCGGCACCACGATCACCTTCTGGCCCGACCCCGATGTGTTCGAGACGCTCGAGGTCGACTTCAAGACAATCGAGGAACGGATGCGCGACACAGCCTTCCTCACCCGCGGGTTGCACATCGCGATCGTCGACGAGCGCGGCGAGAGTCACCGGGTGGAGTTCCAGTACGACGGCGGGATCGAGGACTTCGTCACCTACCTGAACGAGAACAAGGATCCGATCCACGACAAGGTCGTCTACTTCACCGGCGAGGGGCAGGAAGGCGCGGTCGAGGTGGCGATGCAGTGGAACTCCACCTACCAGGAGTCCGTCTTCTCGTTCGCCAACAACATCAACACCCACGAGGGCGGCTCTCATCTGAGCGGCTTTCGCTCGGCCCTTACCGGCGTGCTCAACCGGACCGCGCTGGCCAGGCAGATCCTCAAGGAGAAGGACACGCCGCTGACCGGGGAGGACGTCCGCGAGGGGCTCACCGCCGTCATCTCGGCCAAGCTGTCTGACCCGCAGTTTGAGGGACAGACCAAGACCAAGCTCGGCAACCCCGGGATGGCCGGGTTTGTGCAGTCGGTGGTCAACAAGGGGCTGGCCGAGTTCCTGGAGGAGAACCCCCGGATCACCGACCGGGTGATCCGCAAGGCGGTGGATGCCGCTCGGGCCCGAGAGGCCGCCCGCAAGGCTCGGGACATCTCGCGCAAGAACGCCTCCTCTAACTCGAGGCTGCCGGGCAAGCTCGCCGACTGCTCGGTCAAGAACCCGGAACTGGCGGAGCTGTTCGTGGTCGAGGGAGACTCGGCCGGAGGTCCCGCCAAGCAGGGGCGCGACCGGGCAACATCAGGCGGTGCTGCCGCTGCGAGGCAAGATCCTCAACGTCGAGAAGGCGCGCATCGACAAGGTCCTTCAGAACCAGGAGGTCCAGGCGCTGATAACCGCGATCGGGACCGGGGTGCGGGAGGAGTTCGACATCGACAAGCTGCGCTATCACAAGATCATCCTGATGACCGACGCCGATGTGGACGGGGCGCACATCCGGACGCTGGCGCTCACGCTGCTGTTTCGGGAGATGCGTCCGCTGATCGATCAGGGGTTCGTGTACATCGCCAAGCCGCCCCTCTACCGGCTGACCCAGGGTAAGAGCTCGCGCTACATCGAGAAGGAATCCGAGCTCGAGCAGGTCCTGCTGCGCGACAAGTACGAGCGCTTGGATCTGCGTGATCGCGACGGCCAGGCCTTTCGTCTCACTGAGGCGCGCTGGCAGAACTTCAAGCGGCGCCTGCAGCAATACACGGGGTGGGGCTCCTCGCTGCGCGCCTACTACGGCCACGACCTGGTCACGTTCCTCGAGGAGTCGCGCATCCTCGACGAGACGGTGCTCGAGCGCGCGGCGCTGCTCGACCTGCTCCGGGCGGAGGACCCCGAGAACGAGCCCTGGCGAACCGAGCTGCTCGAGGACGATCCCGTGGCGCTGCTCGTGCGCGCGATCGAGCGCAAGACCGGCCATGCCCGGACCTACCGCTTGCCGGTGGGGCTTCTCGGCGGCTCCCGAGTATCGCTCGTTCGTCGGCGTGCACGGTCAGCTCGTGCAGCTGGCGGGTCATCCGCCCTTCACCGTGACGCTGGGCGACGTCGAGCGAAGAGGCACCATCCTTTGAGGCCCTGCACCCCGCGGTGCTCAAAGTCGCCTCGAAGGGCATCGGCCTGCAGCGCTTCAAAGGGCTTGGCGAGATGAACGCCGATCAGCTGGCCGAGACGACGATGAACCCCGAGTCGCGCACGCTCGTGCGGGTGACCATGGAGGACGGCTCGGCCGCCGACCGCATATTCACGATGCTCATGGGCGACAAGGTCGAGCCTCGCCGTGAGTTCATCGAGGACAACGCTCTCGTGGCCAACCTGGACATCTGATGGGCACCTCCGAGCAGTTCACCGGCGGCAACATCGAGCCACGCGAGCTCGAGCAGGAGATGCGCTCGGCGTACTTGGACTACGCCATGTCGGTCATAGTCGGTCGCGCGCTGCCCGACGTCCGCGATGGGCTGAAACCCGTCCACCGCCGGGTCCTGTTCGGGATGAACGAGATGGGGTTGGCCCCGACCAGGTCGCATGTGAAGTGCGCTCGGATCACCGGCGAGGTGATGGGCAAGTACCACCCTCACGGTGACCAGGCGATCTACGACACGCTTGTGCGGATGGGCCAGGAGTGTCGATGCGCCACCTGCTGGTGGACCCGCAGGGCAACTTCGGCTCGATCGACGACGACCCGCCGGCGGCCGAGCGCTACACCGAGGCGCGGCTTTCCCGAATCGCCACCGAGATGCTCCGTGATCATGGACGCCGACACCGTCGACTTCGTCGACAACTACGACGGCAAGAACCAGGAGCCCACGGTACTCCCCTCGCGGTTTCCCAATCTGCTCGTCAACGGGGGCTCGGGAATCGCCGTCGGCATGGCCACCAACATCCCGCCGCACAACCTCGGTGAGGCGATCTCCGCCGTGATCGCCTACGTCGATGACCCCGACATCGACGTCGATGGACTCATGCACCACCAGAGGGGTCCTGACTTTCCCACCGGCGGGGTGATCCTCGGCACCTCGGGCATCCGGGATGCTTACCGCACCGGCCGCGGGCGGATCCGCATCCAGGCTCGAGGCGCACACCGAGCAGCTCAAGGGTGGGCGCGAGGCGATCATCGTCACCGAGCTGCCCTACCAGGTCAAGAAGGGCGGCGACAGCGGAGTTATCAAGCGGATCGCCGAGCTCTACGAGGAGAAAAAGCTCCCCGAGCTCTCCGACGTGCCCGAGGACCAGTCAAATAAGCAGGGGATGCGGATCGTCATACCGCTCAAACGTGACGCGATCCCCAAGGTCGCGCTCAACAAGCTCTTCAAGCACACGCCTCTGCAGGCGACGTTCGGAGTGAACATGGTCGCGCTGACCGATGGCGTGCCGAAGACGTTGTCGCTGCGCGAGGTGATCAAGGCCTACGTAGATCACCAGCGCGAGGTCGTCATCCGCCGGCTCAAGCACGAGCTGCCGCGCAGAAGGAGAGCCGCCTGCACGTGCTCGAAGGCCTGCTCATCGCCCTGGACAACCTCGACCAGGTGATCGCGCTGATCCGAGGCTCGCGCGACTCGGAGGCCGCGCGCGCGGGGCTGGTGGAGCGATTCGAGCTGACCGTCGTGCAGGCGCAGGCGATCCTCCAGCTGACGCTGAGCCGCCTGACAGCGCTCGAGGCCGACAAGATCAAGCAGGAGCACGCCGATCTGCTCGAGCGGATCAAGGAGCTCAGGGAGATCCTCGGCGACGAGCACCGCATCTCCGGGCTGATCAAGGACGAGCTGCGGGAGATCGCCAACGCCTATGGCGACGAGCGCCGCACCGAGATCACCCACTCCGAAGACGAGATCGACATCGAGGACCTGATCGCCGATCAGCAGATGGTGATCTCGATCACCCAGTCCGGCTACATCAAGTCGCTGCCCCTGTCGACCTATCGCCAGCAGCGCCGCGGCGGGGTCGGGGTCACCGGGATGGAGATGAAGGACGACGACTACATCGAGCACCTGTTCGTGTGCTCGACGCATGACTACCTGCTGTTCTTCACCAACCGCGGCAAGGTGTATCGGCTGAAGGTCTACGAGCTGCCCGAGGCGTCGCGGACCGCGAAGGGCCGGGCGCTGGTCAACCTGCTGCCGCTGCGCGAGGGCGAGCGGGTCCAGTCGGTCCTGGCGACGCGTGATTTCAACGAGGGTCAGTTCGTCGTGTTCGCCACCCGCAAGGGGATGATCAAGAAGACCGAGTTCAGCGCCTACAACACGCCGATCAAGGCCGACGGGATCATCGCCATCAACATCCGCGACGACGACGAGCTGATCGCCGTACGACGCACCAGCGGCCACGACGACATCATCATGGTCTCCCGCTCCGGGCAGGCGGCGCGCTTCAGCGAGGAGCAGGTCCGCTCGATGGGGCGCGATACGAGCGGCGTGCGCGGGATGAACGTCGCCCAGAAGGGCAACGCCGTGCTGGCGATGGATGTCGCACGCGACGACCAGGAGCTGCTGGTGGTGACCGAGAACGGCTACGGCAAGCGGACCCCGATCCCGGACTATCCGGTCAAGGGCCGCGGGGCGATGGGGGTCAAGACGATCCAGCTGACTCAGAACAAGGGCGGGCTGGCCGGGGCGCTGGTCGTGCGCGAGCACCAGGAGCTGGTGTTCATCTCGCAGAACGGGATGGTGCAGCGCACGTCAGTCCGCGGGATCAATCGGTATGGGCGGGCCTCCCAAGGGGTGCGGGTGATGAACATCCGCGACGACGACCAGGTCTCGGCCGTGGCGCTCGTGGTCGAGTCCGAGGCCGCGACGGCCGCCCCGGTGCTTGAGGACTCGCTGGACGACGAGTCGTAGCTTCTGCCACCCGCTACTTCGCGATGACGAACCGCTTGTGGTCGTTGACGCGAAGGATGCTCACCGGAACGTTCGTGCGAAAGCCATTCTTGGGATTGATGGTGATCGGGCCAGTTGCCCCACGAAAGTTTCTTGTCCGGCGAAGCCGGCGCTCGACAGCACCGAGCGCGTAGCTCCTGGCTCGGTTGATCGCGGCGAAGAGGATCCGCGCAGAGTCGTAGGTGAAGGTTCCCCACACGCCTGGTTGCTTGTGGAACATCCGCCGGTACTGGCGCACGTATCTCCGTGCCGAGGGCATCTCCGTCGCCGCCGGTGCGGCGTCGAAAACGCATCGCTGGGCCTGCCGGAGCGTGGTCTTGGCCAAAAAGCCGTTGTCTACATTCGCCAGGCCCATCAGGCAGCGCGGCTTGCTGGTGGCTGCGGTCAGCGCCTTGGCGATCGCGATGCCTTCTGGGAAGTAGGTGCTCAGATAGACCAGGTCGGGGTTCGTCGCCAGGGCCTTGCCGACACGCTGCGCGTAATAGTTGCCGGGCAGCCCGGGAGCCGTCGTCTCCTCGATCGGGGTCCAGGTGACGGCGACTCCCTCGCGCCGGAGCGCGCGTCGCAGACGCTCGGCCATTCCCTTCGTGAACGCGCCGTTCGCGGTGTTGTCGACGAGCATCGCCACGCGCTTGGCGCCAATCCGATGCACGTACCGCGCCTCGACCGGGGCGACTTGCGAGTTCATCGGCTGGACGGTGGCACCGACCCCTGCGGTCTCGTCGCGAGAGGTCATCCACACCGGCAGAACGTGGTTGCGCCGGTACAGCCCCAGGTTCGCGATCCCGACCGACGAGTTGTAGGGCCCGACCAGGAAGTGGATGCCCTTCGCTATGACACGTCGCGCCACTGCCTTGGCGTTGGCGGCATCGCCCCTGTCGTTGGCCGCGAAGACCACGACCTTGCGACCGTCGAACAGGCCGCCGTGCGCGTTCAGCTGCCTGACCGCGAGCCGGACGCCACGCAATTGGTCAAGACCATTGGGCGCCTGCGCGCCGCTCTGAGGCCCTTCAACCGCAATCACGAGCGGCGGCAATGCGCTTGCGCCCGCGTTCGAAACCGCCAGCGCTAGACAGGCTCCGAGCACAGCCAGCAAAACGACACGTTTGCCAGCGCTGATCCGCTTCATCAGCTTCTCCCTCCAGTCTTTGGCCCCAAAAACGGCGTTGGGAGCTTACACACTGATCGCTCAGCCGGCCGCTACCGACGGTCGCACAAACACACGCTGTGCGGTTGGCGCCGAGGAGCTCACCGGTGCCGGTGTGACCGCTCGGGTGGGATCGGCGTGGATACGGGCGGTGGTCCAAGTGGGCGGCCTCCATAGATCACCTTGCCGGACGCGGTCTGATACGTGAGCCACGGAACTGTGTGCCGCTGGTCGACACCGGGCTTGCTGTAGTCACAGACGCCCTCGGGGAAGATGCTCTGCAGCTGGCTCCACTCCGCGTCGGTGAACTGGACCGGAAGGTATGCGGAGCGGTTCAGCGGCTGGAGCTGGCACTTGTTGGCGTCGGTCGTGATCGGGTCGCCGGCCACCGTGCGCGGCGTGCCGTACACCGGCACCACCCCAGCCGGGCAGAGCCCGTTGGAGACCTTCTGGCCGCTGCCGTTCCAGCACTCGTCGCCGAGGCCGGCCGGCTTGTCGCGGATGACCTTCTTCGCGAGCGGCATCTTGCGCTTGTCCTTCGCGATGGCGCGCAGCCAGTGGTCCATCGCGATGAAGCTGTTGAGCTCGCACTTGCTGTCGGCTTCGAGTGGCTGGGGGCCTTCCCAGATCGCCTGGTTGGCGTGGGTGCCAAAGTCGCGATCAAGCCGCGCGCGAACAGCGAACGCACGGTATGAGTCGTGCGCGATTCCCGGGTTGGGGCCCCGGCAGTCGATGATCGCGGTCTGGTTGAGGTTGTTGGCCGCGTTGATCAGCCCCGTGCGATACGCATTCGCGAGGGCTGGCTGATCTGCGACCCGCCGCTGGGGAACGGGGTTGAGATCGATGTCGGCGCCACCGATGTGGGCGTTCAGGTTGACGAACTGGGCCGGCGTGATCGTCCCGTCGCGCAGCGCCGCGAGCCCGTATTGGACGCCGACGTTGTCAAACGGCAACCCCGCGAAGCCGTGCCCGACCTTCTTCTCGGCCGGTGACCACACGTTCGGTTGCTCCGGGCCGAGTAGGTTCTTGGCCAGATCGGCGATCGAGCAGCGCGTCCCGCCCGGGTTGGTCTGCGCGTTGTAGAGCTGCTGGGCGCTTACCCCCGCGCACGGCCAGTACGGCACCGCGCCGTAGAAAAATCCGGTCGGGCAGGTCGACGGGGTGTACGGCGGATTTAGGTCAGTGCAGCCGACGCTGACGAACGCGTTGGCCGTCGTGGGGCTGCCCTCGACCGCCGCCTCTTGTGGCTGAGACCCTGCCGGTCCTCCGGTTAGCGTCGAGTCGAGGAAGTAGTGCTGGAGCAGCGCGTAGTCGGCGACCTGCGTGGCGGAGGTCCATGCGTCCGGGAACGAGCACGTGGGCAGGATCCCCTGGTACACCCCCGGGTAGGCGTTGGCGATCCAATACTGAGCGAGCGACCCGCCCGAACAGCCGGTGCCAATCGTGTAGCGCAGCGCGCCGTAGGTCTTGACGATGTACTCCTTGGCCATTACCAGGGACTCGGCCTGGATCGCGACATTGCAGTCGTGGCTTGAGTTGTCCAGCGCTGTGGACATCGTCATAAAGCCCTTGCCGAGCGCATAGTCGGCCGCGCTCTCACCCGTCGTCGCCGGAGCGGTGCCGGTTTGGTACTGCACCCCGCAGCCGAACCCATGCAGGATCAGGAGCTTGTGATTGAACTGCCTTTGCGGCTTGAACGTGCTCCACGGCTTTCCCGGTTGGAACAGCGTCGCGATCTGATACTGGTCGCGGTCCATGTAGCCGGTCTCGACGCGCACGATGAACGGCACGGTCACACCATGGTCGGTGGTTGTGTTCGCGACATCCGATGGTGGGCTGGTCGGGTCATACCGCTGAAAACCCGACTTGGCCGGATCGCTCGACATGTAGAGGTACCTGTAGCTCGGCCGCTGATCGCACTTCTTGTCGATCGCCGTCGGCTGGCACCTCCAAGGCTCGATTTGTGGACCTGAGAACAGCGGCCCGCCGCTGGGGTGATTCACCAGCGTGATCCGCGCCCCGGCCCAGTCCGGGAGGGTGGCCCGGAGCACGTTTCGCCCCAGCTTCAGACCACGGACCAAACCCTCGAAGCGCCTGTTGGCGCGGATCGCGAAACGTCCTGTCACGTTGTGACCGTCGACCGTGACCTTCAGCCGGCGAGCCGCGCTCGTCGGCGAGATCGCCACCAGCGCCGAACCACCGCTCACCAGATCGGCCCGAGTCGACACCACGGTGACTGACACGCGCGAGCGACGCTTCGCGGCTTGCGCTGGCGAGGCGGCCAGCAGGAGAGCCCCGAGCAGCGCGATCGCGGCCACGCGTAGCGTCGTTTCGGGAGAGGGCCACGACGAGCTGAGCATGTTCTGTTGCTCCCTTGGCTTCGGGCGCTACCGGGGCGGCGTCCTCGATGTCCGGTAGCGAACGGCGGCGATGGGGCGGGCAGTTTGCCACACAGGAGCGTTCGCCAGCGCGTCTCAAATAACGGGGCCGCGCGACGGGGGGCGACAGCGGCTCTCGGCCTCGCAGCAGTCGCGTCGCCGGCGCCTCATCTTGCGTTCGCGCCAGCCTCCAGCGCCCGGCTGCGAGGACGGGCGGCCGCTGTCGGCCCCGAACGCCAACATCGTCGCGACGGTTCGATATCCTCACCTTCACCAGAGAAAGGAGGTGGTCCGAGCTTGTCTGACAGTTTTTGCGGGACCCTGGAGGTGTCCGGCCGCTAGGTCGGAGGCTGACCCCGCTTAGCGGAGTCCCCCCGCGACACCGCCGCCGACGAGTGCCGGGAGTAGTCCCTCCGGCTTTCGAGGCTCGTCGCGGTATCGCAGCCAAGTAGTGAGCAAGGGCGCCGACGTCGACGGCGCCCTTGCTGCGTTTCGGGGCCCTCAGTCGCCGACCCACTACGCTGGGGGCATGTGTCGAAACATCCGCACCCTTCACAACTTCGAGCCGCCGGCGACCGAGGAGGAGATCCGCGCGTCCGCGATCCAGTACGTCCGCAAGATCAGCGGCTTCTCAAAGCCTTCCAAGGCCAACGAGGAGGCGTTCAACGCGGCGATCGAGGCCGTGACCGCAGCCTCCACAGAGCTCTTGGCGCAGCTGACCACAGCCGCGCCGCCGAGGAATCGCGAGGCAGAAGCGGCCAAGGCTCGCGCTCGCTCGGCGCAGCGTTACGCCGCGGCCTGAAGCCGAGCGTCTCAGACGGCCAGGTAGGCCCGCCAGGCGACGGGAATCGTCGGGCTGGCGACCTGGATGAAGACCGACGGGCTCGGGGCCCTCGGCTGGCGATTGAGGTTCATCCCCGCCTGACGCGGGAGCGCGTTGCCCTTGCGACGGTTGCACGGTGCGCACGAGGCGACGATGTTGTCCCAGCTCGACGCCCCGCCTTTTGAGCGAGGGACGACGTGGTCGACGGTCAGATTCGAGCGCGAGCCACAGTACTGGCAGGTCCAATCATCGCGTGCGAACACCGCCCGGCGGGTGATCCGACGCCGGTGGGTGTCCCGAGGGATGCGGACGTAGGCGACGAGCCGGATCACCACCGGGCGGGCGATCGTGGTGGTCGCGGAGTGAAGCTGCCAGTCGGCGTGCTCGATGACCTCCGCCTTGGCTTTGAGCAGCAGCACCACCGCGCGCCGCACGGTGCAGACGTTGATCGGCTCGTACGTCGCGTTGAGAACCAGCACCCGGCCAGTAGCCGGCCCGCGCCGCTGGTGCTGAGAGGGCGGCGCGGACCTCCGTGGTTCTGCTGTCACCGAGGAAGGCATTGGCTTCGCACGCGGCAGTGTAGCGACGGCCCCGGCCCCATCCCCTTTGTCCACGGCGGTTTGCGCGATTGCGGTGTTCGCTAGTGTGGCGTCAGCGGCCAGCCGGCCTCGCACGCGGGCGCTGAGGCTAGCTGCGCTACCTCAACCGGGGCGCCGACGACGCGACTCGTGCGAGGCCGCCTACCGCTGTCGCCACACGCGGTGGGCTCAACCGCCTGCCCGAGCGGAACTAGGGAGCGGCCGGGTGTCGCCGCCACCGCCCCGCACAAGTCGCGTCGCTAGCGCCCATCAAGACGCTCCGCGCCTCATCAGCATTTCCTGTGCGGGGGGTGGCCGGCGATCACACAGGCCGCACAACAACACACGCTCACGCAGCAGGGAACGAGCCCAAAACCCGCAGTGTTTCGACATGCGCCCGCAGCCCCGCAAGAGCCGCGGCGACGTGTGGCTCGGCGTCCCGCCCCTCGAGGTCGCAGAAGAACATGTAACGCCCGAGCCCCTGCTTGCGGGGCCGTGACTCGATCCGGGTCAGGTTGACCCCGCGCTGGGCGAACTCCGACAGGCAGGCCACCAGCCACCCCGGCGCCTCCGACCCGATCCCCCAGAAGACGATCGCCGTCTTCCAGGGACCCAGCGGCGCGCCCTCCGCCCCCGGACCGCCCGGCGGCTCACCTGCGGGTCCGAGCCAGGCGAACCGGGTCTCGTTGTCGGCCACGTCTTCGACGCCGGCTCGCAGCACCTGGCAGCCGTAGCGCTCCGCGGCGAGGCGGTTGCCAAGTGCCGCCCACGGCCCGTCATGGCCAGCGACCTGCCTCACGGCCTCGGCGGTCGACTCACCGGCCATCACCTGCGCGCCCGGCAGCCGCGTTCGGATGAAGCGGGCGCACTGCGCGCTGGCCTGGGGATGTGAGACCACCACCTCGATCTCAGACAGCTCGAGCGCCGTGCGCGCGATCAGGCAGTGGCGGATCGGATGCACAACCTCGCCGAGGATCCCAACGTCTTCGGTCTCCATCGCCAGGGCGTCGAGTGTGGCGTTGACGGAGCCTTCGAGTGAGTTCTCGATCGGAACCAGCGCTCGATCGACGGTCCGGTTGTGGACCGCCATCACCGTGTCGTAGATGGTCGGTAGCGGAACGAGCTCGAGCTGGGCCCCACGGCTGGCCACGAGCAGCGCTTCCTGGGTGAAGGTGCCCTCGGGTCCGAAGTAGCCCGCTCGCATGCCCTTGGCCCCGACCAGGGCGGCTAGCCCGGCGGCAACTGCCCGTCGCCCTCGAGCGCCAGCCGGATCGCCTCATCCTCCTCGGGCGAGAGCTCAAGCTCGCCGCGCCCGCCGTTGACCTGCTTGGCATACAGCCGCGCCTGGTCGCGATGGTGGATCGAGGACAGGACGATGCCCGATCGGGAGGCGTCGAGCAGCGCGATCGAGGTGGACTGCCGGCCGGACATCTCGCCGTAGGCGTCATAGCGGACCAGCGAGTGGTAAGCGATCGCCCCGTCGAGACGCTGCTCGGCTGTCGCCATCCGCTGGTCCAGGCGTCCCGCGACGTCCTGGACGTAGGCGCTGAGCGCTTCGAAATCGTTCTGCATCGAGGCAGCATGGGCGACCAGATCCGACCGGCCGTCCCCGAGGACTGTTCGCTGGTCTGCTCGGACTCGGCGCAGCCTGATCGCCAGGCCCGCGCTCAGCAGCAGGGCCAGCACTGCCACCGCACCGGCCGCGATTGCGACGATGCCGACGGTGCTCGTCAGGTCGTGCACCGCTGGAAGGATAAGCAGAGGTGCGGAGCCCTGACGCCAACGCGGGCCGCGCCTTTACACCCGCGTGAAGCCCGGACCGCGCTTGCAGGGCGCCGTCCCCGCCCGTCTACTGGAACGTGACGGGGAACGACAGCAAGTTGTTCGACGTGTGCTTCTCGCCCGGAACCGGCTCGATTGTCGCCACCACGGTGGCGGTACCGGTCGGCGGCGATGATTTGAGCGTCACCTTGCAGGTCGTCTGCTTGCCGGCGATCGTCTCGGGGACGACCGTCTGCCCGCTGACGCTGGTGCCGGAGACCGACACCTTGCAAACGACGTTGCTCTCGTTGTTGGTCCCGCTGTTGGTGAAGGTGAGGGTGAAGCTCGGCGGTGGCGTGGCTGGGATCGTGTTCGGCGAACCCGTCTGCAGCGTGGTGCCCGCGACGCTGACCGAGTTGAGCTCATGGCCGTGCAGTCCGGGAGCGACCTTGCCCGAAGTAGACCCGGGCAGCGCGACGTGCAGTTCGCTGGCGACGAACTGGGGCGTGACCCAGGCGACGTCGGGCACGAACTGGCCGGCGGCGATCTGCTGTCCGTTGGCGCCTCCGACGGCGATTCCCGCGGAGTGCAGCGCCGCCGCGAGCTCTGTCGTCGTGTAGTCCTTGTAGACCACGTCGGAGGCATACAGCCGCGCCATCTGGGCCGCGATCGCATAGATCGCGTCCTTGCTGGCCTGGTTGCCGAGGGCCGGCTGGATCTGGGAGGCGATGTTGGAGATCGCATCGGCTCGCATCTGGAGCGCCAGCAGGAGGTTCTTGTGGGCCGTCTTGACCTCGTCGGGCACGTCAAGATTCTGGGCTCGCTTGAGCTGCTCGTTGGCGCTCGACAGCGTCTGGTTGATGCTGTTCTGCACACTGGTGGCGCTGGCCGAGCTGGCGCCGCTGGAGAGGATGCTGAAAAGCCGGGTCCCGGTGTTGTTGGATTGGGCGATCAGCGACGCGACGTTGTTGGAGTAGGTCTTCAGGGAGCTGTTGCGGGCGCTCACCTGGCAACTGTGGACGCCGAGCGCGATCAGGATCACGACGATCAGCAGCGCCACCGCGAGGACCACGCGACGCACCTGAATCGAATGCTGATCGCCGGGCGGGCGGCGACCGGTTCCCGATGACCGTCGCCTGCGCGGCTCGGTCCGAGGCGGTGTCCGAGGCTCGTCGGCCTCGTCGAAGAACGACACGCGGGATCGCTCCTTAAGACTCGTGAAGCGCTCAGTATGACCGTCGCTACGGCTGGATAGATCCGGCAGGGAACCGCTCGGAGGTGCAAGTCCGTGTGGGGCCTGCCGCAGGGACCGCTGCAGGCGTGTGGAAAACCCAAACATGAGCCTCAGCCAGGCACGGACCGCCCGGCAGCCGCCGTCCGAGACCCGGCGCAGCCGCCCCAAAGCCCCACCTTCACCGCTCGTGCTCGACCGCTACCGGCTGTACCGCCGGCTCGGCACGGGAGCCTATGGCACCGTCTGGATGGCCCGGGACGAGCGTTTGGAGCGCGATGTCGCGGTCAAGATCATGCCCCGCGAGCGGATCGCCAGCGGCCGCTTCGAACGCGAGGCCCGAGCGGCAGCGCGCCTGGCGCATCCGGGGATCGTGACCCTGTACGAGGCGGCGGTCGACGACGAAGGCGCCTACCTGGTCTCCGAGCTCGTGCGCGGCCCTTCCTTCGATCATCTGTTGTCGGCCGGTCAACTGTCTGACCACGACATCGTCTCGATCGGAATCGCGCTCTGCGACGCGCTCGAGCACGCACATGCTCAGGGCGTCGTGCACCGCGACGTGAAGCCTTCAAACGTGCTCGTGCCCGAGCGCCCCGTGACACCCACCCAGATCGCCAAGCTGACCGACTTCGGGGTCGCGCGGCTGATCGGCTCAAGCTCGCTGACGAGCACCGGCGATGTTATCGGGACCCCGGCGTACATGGCCCCCGAACAGGCCGAGGGCCTGCCGTCGGGTGCCGATGCCGACCTCTATTCGCTGGCCCTGGTTCTGTACGAGGCGCTGACGGGCGTCAACCCCGTCGGCTCGAGCACCGCGGCAAACCGGGCCCGCCGACTGGGCGCCCATCTCCCGCCGCTGCGGCGCCAGCGCCGCGATCTTCCGCACGAGCTCGGCCGGGGAATCGACTTCGCGCTTCGCCCGCGCCCCCGGGAGCGCGGACGGATCTCCGATCTGCGGGGCGCGCTCGTGGCTGGACGCGAGCTGGTCGCAGACGAGCCTGGGGTGGTGAGCGCCCGATGGGGGACGTTGACCACCCGCCTGCGCCGGCGCCCTGAGCCCGGCGCGGTCGGAGAGCGCGAAACGCACGCCCCCGCCGGGCAGGGCGAAACGCACGCCCCCGCCGGACAGGGCGACACACACGGCCCGGTCGAGCAGCGCGAAACGCATGCCCGCGCCGAACGGAGCAAAACCCGGGCCCCAGCCGACAAGCTCAGCCGCGCGCTGGCCGCGCTCGGAGCCGCCGCGACCGCCGCCTGGTTGTCGATCCACGTGCTGGGCGATCCATCGATCCCGCCAGCGCGATCGATCCACGTGCTGAGCCAGGCACCGATTCCGCCGGCGCTGGCCGCGCTCGCCGCCGCTGCCATGGTTCTGGCGCTCCCCCGCCTGGGCTGGCTGGCGCTGACGACGATCGTCTGCGGCGTCGCGCTCGCGCAGGGTCATTCGGGCTTCGCGCTGCTGATCCTGATCGTGCTGTCCCTTCCGGTCCTGGTGATGGTCCGAACACCACTTGCCTGGCCGCTGGCGGCCGGAGCGCCGGCGCTGGGGCTGATCGGACTCGCGGGCGCGTGGCCGGCGCTGGCCGCCTGTGCTGCCACGCTCTGGCGACGCGCGGCGATTGCCGCGGTCGGCTGGGTGTGGCTCCTGTTTGCAGCTCCCGTCGCCGGGCGTGTTCTGTACCTGCCGCTGGCCCCGGGCACAGCTGCGGCCAGCGCCTGGGCCGGCTCGCCGTCTGCAACTTGGCACCAGCTCGTGTTGCCCTCGCTGAACTCGGGTGCGCTGGCGCCGGTTGCAATATGGGCGCTCGCCGCGGCGCTCTTACCATGGCTCGTACGGGGACGCTTGCCGGTCCTCGACTTCATCCGCGTGGTGATCTGGTCAGCCGCACTCGCATCCGCCACCGCGGTCGCGGTGTCCGCTGCCCACGGCTCGGATGCGGTCTCGGCGACGCCCAGCGCGGTGCTCGGAGCGGTGGCGGGAGTGGTCATCGCCCTGGCCCCATCGTGGCTTTCGCACGTGCGTCGCGCCTTGCGCCCGGCACGGGATCCGACTGGCCTCGGAGGACAATTTCCGTAGCATGGATCAGCCCCCCGGGCGTCCCCATGAGTGTCCTCAGAAGCCTCGAGAGCAAGATCGCCGGCCTTGTCGAAGGCACGTTCAGCCGCGCCTTCAAGTCGGAGGTTCGGCCGGTCGAGATCGCCCGCAAGCTCGCCCGGGAGATGGAGCAGCACAAGCAGGTGTCGCTCTCGCGCACCTATGTGCCAAACGAGTACCGCGTGTACCTGTCGCCGCGCGACCGCGAGAGGTTTGCCGACTACGAGGAAGCGCTTGCCAGTGAGCTGGCGGGTTACCTGCTCGAGCACGCGCGCAGCGAGCGGCTGGCGCTGATGTCGCGCCCGGTGGTCGAGTTCGAGACCGATGACCGGCTCAGGCTCGGCGAGTTCGGGATTCAGACGAGGGTCATCACGCCCCCGCGTGAGGAGCAGGCCCAACCGGTCGCCGAGGAGTCGGGACGGACGATGGTCTACAGCAGCGCCGGCCGGGTCGCCGGTCCACTCGAGGAGCGCGCGCACGTGCTTGCGCAGTCTGCTTTGCTGATCACCGACGGCAGGCGGATGGTGGTCGGTCCCGAGGGGGTCACGGTCGGTCGCAGCCGCCGCTGCGACGTGATGCTGGACGACCCCAACGTCTCGCGCACGCACGCCGAAATCCGGCCGCGCGGCGGATCGTGGGTGCTGACCGATCTGGGTTCGACCAACGGCTCACGGCTCAACGGGCGCAAGCTCGACGGCTCCGAGGTTCTGAAGTCCGGCGACGAGATCGAGCTCGGCACCTCACGGCTCACCTTCGAGCTCGAATAGGGAGGCTCACCAACCTGTGCTCGAGCCCGTTTCCGTAGGCCTCAAGTTCGGCTTCCTGGCGGTGCTGTACCTGTTTTTGGTCTGGGTCGCCTGGAGCGCCATGCGCGACCTGCGCCGGGGACGGGGTGGCGTGGTGCAGTCAGATCGCTCGCCCCCGCCCGACGCGACCGGGATGTATGACGCTGCCGCAGTTCTGGGGGAGGTGGACGACTTCGAGCCGCGCCTGCTCGTGGAGCGGGCGGTGGGGCATGAGAGCGGCGTTGCCTATGACCTGATCGACGGCGTTACGCTCGGCCGCGGTAACGTCGAGATCCGTCTCGACGACCCGTTTGCCTCCTCGCGTCACGCTCGCATCTCGCGCGAGGGTCACGTCGTGGTCATCGAGGATCTCGGCTCCACTAACGGGACGTATCTAAACGACAGCCCGCTGACCGGCCCACAGCCGCTGCACGAGGGCGACCGCATCCGGATCGGCGACTCCGAGTTCTCATATCTCCAATGACATCGATCACGAACAGAGCCTGAGGCGACGTGCTTCGCGCAGCGCATACAACCTGGCGAACGGACACCGGTCGCCAGCGCCGCGGCAACGAGGACAGCGCCTTCGCTCGCGCACCGCTATTCGTTGTCGCCGACGGCATGGGTGGGGCTCAGGCCGGCGAGGTCGCCTCGAGAATCGCAGTCGAAGCCTTCCAGGGCGAGCTCCCCGACAGAGGAAGCCCCGAGGAGCGACTGGCGGGGGTCGCGCAGGTCGCAAATCGGCGCATCTATGAGATCTCGCGCTCCGAGCACGAGCGCGCGGGCATGGGCACCACGCTGACTGCCGTCTACGTCGACGAGCGCAAGCTTGCGGTGGCCCACGTCGGCGACAGCCGCGCCTACCTGTTCCGCGACGGTGAGCTCGGTCTGCTGACCCAGGATCACACGCTTGTCGGGGAGCTCGTCAAGCGGGGAAAGCTGACCGAGGAGCAGGCCGCGGAGCATCCGCAGCGGTCGATCATCACGCGTGCGCTCGGGATCGACGCCGAGGTCGAGGTCGACACCTCGACTTACAGTGCGCGCGCCGGCGACATCGTGCTGCTGTGCAGCGACGGCCTGACGTCGATGATCTCAGAAGAGCAGATCGCCGCCGTGCTGTCGAGCGAGAGTGATCTAGATGTGGCCGCCAACCGCCTGATCGACGAGGCCAACGAAGCCGGAGGCCGCGACAACATCACGGTGATCCTGTTCATGCTCGAGGAGGTCGGTGGCGACGGCGCGGGTGACGAGCCGACGGTGATCGGCATGGCCCCCGCGCACTCGCCGGAGGGCACCGCGGCCAACGCGGCGTCGGCGACGTTGACCGCATCGCCATCCAGCCCTCCCGCGACGCCGAGGCAGGACCGTCCCACTCCTCGGCTGGCCCGAACCCAAGGCCGAAGGCGGGATTCGGATACCGGGGCCCGGCGCCGCAAGCCGCGGCGATTCACCAAGCCGCTCGCCGCGCTGCTGGCGACCGTGATCGTCCTGTTTTTGATCGGTGGCGGTGGCTACCTGGCGACCCGACAGCTGTTCTTCATCGGCACCAACTCGCAGGGGATCGTGACCATCTTTCGCGGCCTGCCTTACGACCTGCCGTTCGGGATTCACCTGTATGAGTCCTACTACGTCTCGGGCGTCCCGGTGCAGGCCGTGCCCGCCCAGCGGCGCTCGCAGTTGCTCAACCACCAGCTTCGTTCACAGTCTGACGCGATCAACCTCGTGCACGCGGCCGAGCTCGGACAGATCGCCAGATGAGCGCCCGCAACCGAGAGCTGTTCGCGCTGATCCCCGCATCGCTGCTGGTCACCGCCGGCTTCGCCGGGGTGTTCATTCAGCGCTCCAACTCGCTTTCGAACGTATCGCTCACGTACGGAGCGATCTTCCTCGGGCTGTGCCTGGCAGGGCACATCTTCATCCGCATGACGCTTCCCCATGCGGATCCGTACATGTTCCCGCTGATCGCCGTGCTGGCCTGCTTCGGGCTGGTGATGGTCTACCGGATTGACTCGACTGACGCGCGCCAGCAGGCGCAGTGGTTCGTCCTCGGCCTGGTGCTGTTCGCGGCCACGATCATCATCTTCCGCGACTATCGCAAGCTCGAGCGCTACCGCTACCTGATCGTCGCCGCGTCCCTGGCGCTGATGGTCATGCCGCGGCTGCCGGTCATCGGCTATCAGGCCAACGGCGCCTACCTCGGCGTCCGGGTCCCGGGGCTGTTCGTCTTCCAGCCGCCGGAGTTCGCCAAGATCGGCCTGGTCATCTTCCTGGCCAGCTACCTGCGCGACACCCGACAGCTGCTCGTCGTCGGCGCGCGCCGGGTGCTCGGGGTGACGATCCCGCCGCTAAAGCACTTCGGGCCCGTCCTGGTCATCTGGGGCCTGGCGATGGGGATCCTGGTCGTGCTCTCAGACGTGGGCTCGTCGGTGATGTTCTACGGGGCGCTGCTGGCGATGCTGTACGTGGCTACCAATCGGGTCTCGTTCGTAGTCGTAGGCCTGATCGCGGCCGCGATCGGCTTCTGGTTTTTGGGGACGCATATCCCCCACATCCACGCCCGGGTCGAGACCTGGCTGCACCCGCTGGACCCGACGCTCTACAACAAGCCGCTGGGCAGCTTCCAGATCGCCAACTCGCTGTTCGCGCAGGCCGCGGGCGGGCTGTTCGGTCAGGGCTTCGGCCAGGCGATCCTGACCATGCCCAGTGGCGCGACGCTGCTCCCGTTCCCGCAGACCGACATGATCTACGCGGTCATCACCGACGAGCTCGGCCTGTTTGGCGCCGCCGCGGTACTGCTGGCCTACCTGATCTTCATCTGGCGCGGGTTCAAGACCGCGATGCTGGCTCGCGACTCGTTCTCCAAGCTGCTCGCCACCGGGCTGACGTCGATGTTCGCGCTGCAGGTGTTCGTGATCGTCGGCGGCGTCACCCGGGTGATCCCACTGACCGGCGTCACGCTGCCGTTCATCTCCTACGGCGGCTCGTCGATCATCGCCAACTTCGTGCTGCTGGCGCTGCTGCTGCTGATCTCCGATCGAGCGCGGAGGCCGGCCAGGTGAACAGCGCGATCGCCAAGCTGTTCGTCGTCGTGGTGGTGCTGTTCGCGCTGCTGATCGGGTGGACGTCGCGCTGGACGGTGTTCGATGCCTCCTCGTTGACGTCCAATCCGCTCAACCGGCGCACGCTGGTCGACGACCTGCGGATCAAGCGCGGGCGCATCGTCGCCGACGATGGAACGGTCCTGGCCAAGTCAGTGCCTGCCCCGGCGCACACCTGGAAGCGGACGTATCCCACCGGGACGCTGTTCTCTCAGGCGGTCGGGTACCTGAACGCGCTCGAGGGCCAGGCAGCGGGCCTGGAGCAGTCCCGCGAGTCGGCGCTGCGCGGGCTGCAGACCGGTCTGAGCTCGATCTTCGGACAGCTCAGCCCGCATCCGGTAGGCGACGACGTCTACACGACGCTCGATCCGCGCGCGCAGCGGGTGGCCGAGGAGGCGCTCGCCGGCCGCCCCGGTGCGGTCGTGGCGCTGGACCCGCAGACCGGCGCGGTCAAGGTCATGTACGCCAATCCGGCCTACGACAGCAACGACCCGCTGGCGTGCACGCAGCCGGGCTGTCAGCTGAACCGCTCGACCCAGGGCCGCTACCCGCCCGGCTCGACGTTCAAGGTCGTGACCGCGACGGCGGCGATTGACAGCGGCAAGTACACCCCGAACTCCGTCGTCAACGGCAACTCGCCGGTCACGATCTCGGGCGTCCCGCTGCAGAACGACGGCGACCAGAGCTTCGGACCGATCGATTTGACGACCGCGCTGGTCTACTCGGTCAACACGGTCTGGGCGCAGGTGGCCGAGTCACTTGGCCGCGGGACGATGACCAGGTACATGAAGCGGTTCGGCTTCTACGCCAAGCCGCCGCTCGACTACCCCTCGGGGCAGATCAACGCCAGCCGACCCTATGGACCGAACGGGAGGCCGTACCCGCCCGGCAGCCCCAACGAGGACATCGGCCGGATCGCGATCGGACAGGGCGGCCTGCTGGTGACGCCCCTTCAGATGGCCATGGTGGCCTCGGCGGTCGCAGACAACGGCAGGCTGATGGCGCCCCGCTTCACCTCCCGGATCGTCGACCAGGACGGACGCACGGTGCAGACGATCAAGTCCAGCCTCTACAGCCAGGTGATGAAGGCCTCGACCGCCCACGAGCTTGGCCAGATGATGGAGAAGGTCGTCGACGAGGGGACCGGCACGCCCGCGCAGCTCGGCGACATCACGTTTGCGGGCAAGACCGGCACGGCGTCGGTAGGTCTTCCGGGCCAGAACCTCACTCAGCCCTGGTTCATCGGCTTTGCTCCGGTGCAGGATCCGAAGGTGGCGATCGCGGTCACGGTGGAACGCTCGCAAGGCGGGTTCGGCGGCACGGTGGCTGCCCCGATCGCCAAGGACGTCGTCCAGACACTGCTGTCAGAGACCCAGTAACCAATCGATGCCCGCACCGACCCCCAACACCTTGATCGACGGGCGCTACAAGGTGCTGTCGAAGCTCGGCTCGGGCGGGATGGCGGACGTGTTCCTGGCCGAGGACGAGCAGCTGTCGCGCAAGGTGGCACTCAAGCTGCTGCTCGAGCGGTTTGCTCAGGACCCGGACTTCGTCGAGCGATTTCGCCGCGAGGCTCGCGCGGCCGCCGGGCTGCAGCATCCCAACGTGGTCAGCGTGTATGACCGCGGCCGCTACGAGGACACCTACTACATCGCGATGGAGTACCTCCCGGGGCGGTCACTGAAGCAGCTGATCCGCGACGAGGCCCCGGTCGACCCGATTCGCGCGATCGACATCACCCAGCAGATCCTCAAGGCCGCCCGCTTCGCGCACCGCCGCGGCGTGATCCACCGCGACCTCAAGCCGCACAACGTGATCGTCGACGATGCCGACCAGGCCAAGGTGACTGACTTCGGCATTGCCCGCGCCGGGGCCTCGGACATGACCGAGACCGGATCGATTATGGGCACCGCCCAGTATCTGTCCCCAGAGCAGGCCCAGGGGCGTTCGGTGGGCGCCGGCTCAGACCTGTATTCGATCGGGATTGTCCTCTACGAGCTGCTCACGGGACGGGTGCCGTTCGACGGCGACTCCGCGGTCACGATCGCCCTCAAGCACGTCTCGGAGAGCCCGCCACCGCCGCGGGAGATCAACCCCAACGTTCCGCTCGAGCTCGAGCAGGTGGTCCTGTGGGTGCTCAACAAAAACCCTGCCGACCGGCCCGCCAACGCCGACGAGCTGATCACCGCGCTCGAGCACGCCAAGGTCTCGATCCAGTCGGGCGCAGCCGGCCAGGACACCGCGCGCATGGCCGCCGTCGCCGCGCTGGCGGCCACCGGGGCGGGGGGCGGAGGAGCGCTCGGCGCGCTGCTGGCACCGGAGTCGGCGCCATACCCCGACCAGAGCTCCAACGGCGCCGGCGTCTCCGATACCGAGCCGCCCCACGACGCGCGCCGCCGCCGCTGGCTTCCGTGGCTGATCGCCGGGCTGGTCGTGCTGCTGGTCGCCGGCGCCGCGGCCGCCGCTTACTTCATCAGCCGTCCCCAGCAGGTTGCCGTCCCGAAGGTGACAGGGCAGCAGCTCAACATCGCGCGCACGATCCTGCTCAACGCCGGTTTCCAGGTTGCGCCGCCGATCGACGTCCAGAGCCACAAGCCGCCGGGGATCGTGATCGGCGAGGATCCCGGGCCGGGAGCGAAAGCCGACAAGGGATCGACCGTGACCCTGACCGTATCCAAGGGCCTGGGCAACACCACGATCCCGTCGGTTGTCGGGCGGGGCGAGGCCGCGGCGAAGAAGGAGCTCAGTCGCAGCCATCTCACCACGCATGTGGTCCCGCGGCCGTCTGCGCAGTACGGCGTCGGTGTGGCCATCGGCACCGATCCACGTTCGGGCCAGACCGTGCCCGCCGGCACCCAGGTGACCCTGTTCGTGTCATCGGGACAGCCCGAGCGGCAGGTCCCGAACGTCGTGGGCGTGGATCAGGCGACCGCCAGCGCGGAGCTGTCCAATGCAGGGTTCGTCCCCGGGGTGTCGAGCGCCGTCTCCAGCGCGGTGCAGCCGGGCAACGTGATCAGCCAGAGCCCGCAGGCCTTCACCAAAGCAGCGCCCGGTTCGACAGTGGCGATCACCGTGGCCAAGGCGCCGCCCACGGTCGTCGTTCCGCCGGTCGTGGGAGACTCGCGCCCGGCAGCGGTGAGCGCGCTCAAGGCCGCGGGCTTTAGGGTGACGCACGAGACCGTGACCGTGAGCGACCAATCCAAGTCGGGAATCGTCATCAGCCAGTCCCCGGGCGGTGGCTCCAGAGCCACCAAGAGCACCACCGTGACGATCATCGTCGGCAAGTTCGTACCTACCAACAACCCCACGACCACGACCACGAGCAGCTCGTCGACAACAACGTCGACGACCAGCAGCTCGACCACGAACGCGGCAGCGACCGCCAAGCCCAACCCATGACCCGCGCACGGGTGGCGGTGCTCGCTGGAGGCCGATCCTCCGAGCACGAGGTCTCGCTGGCCTCGGCGGCATCGGTCAGCGAGGGGCTGGCAGATGCCGGCTACGAGGTCTCGACGATCGATGTGGGTCGCGACGGCGTTTGGCGCCGCGACGGCGAGCCGATGTCGCTCGATACCGGGAACCGGACTCCCCGGGCACGACGTCGTGTTCCCGGTCCTGCATGGGCCCTTCGGTGAGGACGGGACCGTCCAGGGACTGCTCGAATGCCTGGATGTGCCCTACGTCGGCGCGGGTGTGCTCGCTTCTGCCCAGTGCATGCACAAGGTGGTGTTCAAGGAGCTGATGGCGCAGGCGGGGATTCCCCAGGTGCAGTACCGCGCGGTTGACAGCGCCGAGTTTGCGTCGACCCCCGACGCGGTCCGCCAGCGGCTTGCGACGCTTGGCCTGCCGGTGTTCGTCAAGCCGGCGCGGCTTGGATCCTCGGTGGGAATCTCGAGAGTCGACGCCGAGCAGGATCTGGGAGCGGCGCTCGAGAACGCGTTCGCCCATGACTCGGCGGCGATCGTCGAGGCCAACGCCGCAGGGCGGGAGGTGGAATGCTCGGTGATCGGCAACCACGAGCCGATCGCCTCCGAGCCGGGAGAGATCCTGCTCGCAGCCGGCGAGCGCGGCTGGTACGACTACGAGGCCAAGTACACGCCGGGGGGCATGCGGCTCATGGTTCCGGCCCGGATTCCGGCTGCGGCCAGAGACCGCGTTCGCGAGCTCGCGCTGCAGGCCTTCCTGCGCAGCGGCTGCAGCGGGCTGGCACGGGTCGACTTCTTCATCGTCGGTGAGACGGTGCTGCTCAACGAGCTCAACACGATGCCCGGCTTTACCCAGACCAGCGTGTTCGGGTCGCTGTTTGCGGCCAGCGGGATCCCCTACAGCGAGCTGCTCGACCGGCTGGTCAAGCTCGCGCTCGAGCGCCACGAGGCGTCGCGCGCGCTGGTCTTTTAGCTCGCTGACGACCACCCGAGCCTTGGGGACGCGGCCCCCCGGGCTCTGCAGCTGCGCGCTGATCGATGGGCGCGACGAGTCAGCTCGGGTGCTGGCGACGCGACTGCTGCGCAGCCGGGTACCGCGTCCCTCGGCGCTGGAGGGTTTCGTCCTGGCGCCGGCAGGCGGTAGCCGGGTCGCCGCCGCCAGCCGACACATTGGGCTTAGCCTCCCATCCCCGGTGGCGATGGGAGACATTTTCAGTTGTCGTGGAGGGTCAGCCGTCGAAGTCGTACCTCGTGAACGGCGACCCGGTGAATCCGAGGATCAGATTGTCGGCGCCGGCTTCGAAGGCCGCATTCGCCGGCGCTCCAGAGCTGCCGCCGTTGTCGAGGGCGATCTGGGTGATCACCGCGTTTGGGTTGTGTATGACGAAGAACGACAGTGGCTGCGGTTGGCTCGCGGAACCCTCGCCCGTCGCCCCGCTCGCGAACCAGCGCGCGTCGGCAGCGAAGCCGTCTGATTGGAACACTGCGCCACGCGATGCGGCGAGGCGCGCGGCATTGAGCCCGTTTTGGGAGGGGGTGTAAACGAGGTTTGCGAACCCCGTCGGGCTGTTGTTGTTCATCCCGCTCATCGTCATGTGGATCGTGGGCGCGTGGGCGCCGAATGGCGTATTGATGTGCCAGATGTAGCTGAGCGCGTCGAGGTCACCTAGCGGTACGTTCGAGAACGCTTTCGCGATCCCGATGGCGCCTATTGCGGGTCTTACGGGTTGTTGCTGAGCCCGGCGCCGTGCAACACGAGCTGACCGCCTTCGAGCCTCGCAGACCCGTCGTCGTCGCGACCGATGAAGTAGAAGCCCTGATCGCCGGGTTGTCCGGTATTTACTTGTCCACCCAGACCAATCTCGTCGGGTGTGACGGGAGGAACGTTCACCACCGGCACGCCAGGGTTCGCTCCGTTAGTTCCGTTGGCTCCAGCCGGGCCAGCCGGACCACCCGGGCCAGCCGGGCCGCGCGGACCCGCCGGGAACTGGCCGTGGGCGAAGTCCCTCGCGAGCAGCGAGTGATTCCTGACCTTCGAAGAGATGACCGCGTTGTTCTGGATCCGGCGAGTGCCGACCGAGTTGAACGCGAGCTTATGGATTGTCACCGCCTGGTTCCTGAGCTGCCTGGTGCCGACGCTATTTCTTGGCAGGTTGGTCGCCGCATACGCCCCTCCCCCGAGCGCGACAAATAACGCGAGTAGCGCCACCACCATTGCGGGCGACGGCTTGATGCGCTTAAGCATCTTGTTACCTCCCGATAGAAGACCTGGACCGCCACACATTACCCCCTGTGCGGATCGACACAATCATCGATCCGTCACGGTGCGGGCGAAGCCGGTGGCGCGTCGGCGCGACGAGTCTGCTCGGGCGCCGACGACGCGACTGCTGCGAGGCCGGAGACCGTGCCCCCCGGCGCTGCGTGGCTTCGCGCTTGGCGCCGGATGAGCCGCGGGCTCGTTTAGCGCGTCACTTGCGAGCGTCACTCAAGAACGCACAAGTCGGCGGCTGGGAGGTCGCGACCTCCGCCCCGCGCAGGTCGCGTCGTCGGCGCCCAGCCAGACGTTTCGCGCCCATAACAAGCATTCCCTGCGCGGGCGGAGGTTCGCGACCGCCCGAGCCGCAGCCCTCAAGACCGACGCAGATCAACCCCTGCACGCTCGCCAACAAATCGCGCGCCAAGGAGCTCGCCATCGACATCCCCAAACCGCTCGAGCGCGGCAACGTGCAGCTCCGAAACGACAGAGACGACGTCGAGCGGCACGTCGAGGGCGTCGCCAAGTCCGAGCACCGACGAGAGTTCTTCGCAGCAGCGCGCCAGCGAGAACGTCGTCAGGTCGTCGCCATCAAGCAGCGCGCGGGCGTCCTGGGCGATGAAGCGGCTGGCCGCCGCGCTCTGATCAAGCGCCCCGAGCACAACGTCGAGGTCCAGGCCCATCCGCCTGGCGAGCGCCAGCACTTCGGCCGTGCCCACCGCCTGCATGAACCACAGCGCGTTTGAGAGCAGCTTCACCGCATACCCACTCCCGTTCGGTCCGGTGTGCACCACGCGCTCGGCGAGCACGTCGAGCACCGGGCGCACTGCCTGAAGGTCGGCGCGGTCGCCGCCGGCAAACGCGATCAGCTTGCCCTCGCGAGCCTGCTCGGGCCCGCCTGCGACCGGCGCGTCGATCGCGCGCACCCCTCGCGGTCCGGCGGCGCTGACGATCGCGTCGGCGACGTGCGGCGCAGCGGTGCTCATGTCAAGCCAGCACGACCCCGCCGGGAGCGATCCCAGCACCTCGTCGATCACCCGCATGACCTCCGACGGTCCCGGCAGCACGGTGATCAGCAAGTCGGCGCCCGGGGCGGCCGCGGTGATCGAAGAAGCCCAGCGCGCCCCCATCGCGCCGACCTCGGCGCGGAGCTCGGGGCGCAGGTCAGTGGCTACGACATCGAAGCCGGCGCGGGCGACTGCGTCGCACATGGGCGCCCCCAGGCGGCCCACACCGGCGAAGGCGACACGCGTCGCGCCGGCGCTCATCTGGCGTTCGCCGGCGCTCGTGTGGTGTTCGCCAGAGCCGGTCATCTGCTGCATTGTCGCGGAGCGTCAGACGCGTGCGCCGACGCCGCAGGCGACAGAACAACCTGCGCCAGGTAGGTTTTCTCGCAGGATGACAGTGAGATCCGGGGACTCGGATGAGCCACATAGAAGCTGAGACAAACCCCTCGATGACCTTTGCGATCGCCGAGCAGGACGCCGAGACGACCGTGGTGACGATCCGCGGCGAGCTCGACATCTCAAACGTGGACGAGCTCGAGACCGCCGTGGCCCCGCTGATTGACAGGCGAGTAGGGCGGCTGATCCTCGATGTCGACGAGCTCGCGTTCGCCGATAGCTCCGCGATCGCCGTGTGGGTGAAATGGGCCGCCGCCGTGGGCGACCTGCGCCTGCGCGGCGTGTCGCCGCTGTTGAGAACCGTGATCGTGACGATGGGCCTGTCCAGCAGGCTGCGGCTGGAGCGATGACCCGAGCGCGCGACTTTCCGCTGCAGACAACCTCGGTCGGCGCCGCCCGGCGGTTTGCGGACGAGGTCCTGCACGGCTTACCGGCCGACACGGTCGAGGCCGTGCGGCTGATGGTCTCCGAGCTTGCCACCAACAGCATCCAACACGCGAAGACGGGGTTTCAGCTGGTCATCAACCGACGGCGGGACTCGGTCCGGATCGAGGTGACCGATCTCGCCGGTGGGGTCCCGGCGGTGCAATCGCCCGGACCCACCGATCCCACCGGTCGGGGGCTGGCGATCGTGGAGATGCTCTCTGACACCTGGGGGGTCGAGTATCTGACGGCGACTGACAAGACCGTGTGGTTCACGCTCGCCTGGGAGCGCCGCGTGGTCGGCGCCCAGCGATAGGACGGTGCGCGCAACACAAGCTCGCTTCCGAGGCCTACGTGTAGAGCGCCACCTCGTTCAAAGCGACGCTGGTGTGGGGGCCGAGGTCGGTGATCCAGACGAGGTAATAGCGGTAGCTGACACCCTTGGTGTTGAGCTTGATCGTCTGGGTTGAGTGGACGTAGCTGGCGCTCCCCACCTTCACCCAACCGTTCGGTCCGACATCGAAGGTGTCGGGATCGGGCGAGCTGTGCCGGGCGTAGATCGCAACCGTGTAGCCGGGCGTGGCGGTGTCGATGATCATCGAGCGGGCCACGACGCCCGGGTTGGCGTCCACGTACAGCCCCACACCTGGCTTGCTCTGCAGGCCGTAGTAATAGGTCTCGGTGGTCCAGGCGGTGTTGCGGTTGCCGTCGATCGCCAGCCCGTCCTCGCCGGGGTGCTGATTCTTGGGTCCGCTCACGGCATCCGGGTTGTAATCATGGGCGCAAGACGTGCACAGCTGCACCTGTGCGTGGGTCTTCGGCGGACGGGGCTGGGGGAGCTGGCCGGTCCCGTGGTGCGTGCGCGGCACCAGGAACACGAGCGCCGCGGCGATCGCTGCCACGAGTGCCGCCAGCACAAGCGCGACTGTCGCCGGGTGCCGCAGGCGGAAGGGGACCCTGCGCTGGGCGTGCGACGGCAGCGTGCGCAATACGGTGGTCGCCTCGCCGGTGGCACTGCCGGCCCTGGCGGTCTCGATCGCCAGCACGTCCTCGAGATCGGCGATCAACTCGGCGTCGTTGGCGTAGCGATCCTCCTGGCGCTTGGCGGTCGCGGTCTCGACCACCGCCGCCAGCGCCGCCGAGGCCTCCGGGCGCCTGACCTGGATGTCGGGCACCTCCTCACGGACATGCTTCATGGCCACCGCCACCTGGCTCTCGCCCTTGAACGGGACCTCGCCGGTGAGCATCTCGTACAGGACAACCCCCAGCGAGTAGAGGTCCGACTGACCGTTGACGTGCTGGCCCAGGGCCTGCTCGGGTGAGACGTAGTCGGTCGTGCCCAGCACCCGTCCGTCGGCGGTCAGCCCGTCCTCCTCGAGCGTGCGGGCGATGCCGAAGTCGGTGACCTTGGCCGAGCCCTCCTGGTCGATCAGGACGTTCTGCGGCTTGACGTCGCGGTGAACGATGTGCTGGGCATGAGCGGCGCCGAGCGCACGAGCGATCTCGATCGCGTACGCCACCGCTTCGGCGATCGGCAGCCGGCCGAGCCTGCGGATCCGGTTCTTGAGTGTCTCACCCTCGACGTACTCGAACACGATGTAGGGGCGCCCCTCGTCCTCGCCGGCGTCAATAACGCCCACCACGTGCGGGTGTGACAGCTGGGCCACGGCGCGGGCCTCGCGCCGGAACCGCTCGAGCTCGTCGGAATCACTGGTCACCTCGCGGTTCATCAGCTTGACCGCGACCTGGCGTTCGAGCGTCTCGTCCAGCGCCCGGTACACGGTCGACATGCCCCCGGAACCAATCCTCGCCTCCAACCTGTAGCGCCCGTTGAGGCTCGTTCCGAGCAGGGTGCTCATCTAGCTCGATGCCCCTATTTTGCGCCACTTCGGTCTTGACATGTCCACTACAAAACCGCGCCGGACCCTCGGTGATTCCGGTGGCGGAAGCGAGCCCAGTTCACACTGTACCCAGGCCGTCCGCTCCTCCCTCGATTTGCAAATCGGTTAGCGCCACGACACCGGCACGATCAGTCACCTGACCGATCACGGCGGTTCCGGGGTGATGACCGGCGAGCAGCTCTACGGCCGCGTCCGCGTCCGTGGCGGGCACGATCGCGCAGAAGCCACACCCCATGTTGAACACCTCCCACATCTCCGCCGCCGGCACCTCGCCGAGCTCGGCGATCAGCTCGAACACCGGCGGGACGGCGAGCGGCGCGGTGATCTCAAACCCCACGCCGTGGCCGAGGCGCAGCAGGTTGAGCAGCCCACCACCGGTGATGTGGGCCAGGCCGTGCACCTCGAGCCCGCTGCGCAGCAGCGCGAGGATCGCCCGCACGTAGATGACGGTGGGCTCGAGCAGCGCGTCGGCGACGCTCGCCCCCCCCAAAATCGACGGCGTGTCGTCGAGCGCCAGCTCACCCATCTCGAGCAGCGCGCGCCTGGCCAGCGTCAGTCCGTTGGAATGCACTCCCGAAGACGGCAGCCCGACCAGCGCGTCACCCGGTCGGCACGCGCCGCCGTCGATGATCGCGTCCAGCGCCACAGTCCCGAACGCCGAGCCCACCAGGTCAAACCCGTACGGTGAAGGGTGACCGCGGATCACCTCTGGGAGCTGGCAGACCTCTCCGCCGGGAATCTCCACACCCCCAGCCTCGGCCCCCGTTTTCAACCCGATGGCGATCTGTTGCAGCCACCGGGGATCGGCCTGCTCGACCGCGAGGTAGTCGAGCAGCGCGAGTGGCTCGGCGCCCACGCAGATCAGGTCGTTGACGTTCATCGCCACGCAGTCGATCCCGATCGTGTCGAATCGCTGCGCCTGCTCGGCGACGATCACCTTGGACCCAACGCTGTCAGTGGCGAGCGCGATCCCCAGCCCGGGAGCGACCCTGATCACGCTCGCGTAGTGGCCCGGCAACGGCACTGACAGCGAGCTGCGGCCGGACCCTATGTCCCTCAGGACGGCGCGCAGCGCCGCGACGCCTTGGTCCGCTTTCAGGGTGTCCACTCCAGCGGCCGCGTAGGCGTCAGTCATGCAGCCATTGTCGTACATCCGGCGGACCGCGACGGGCGCTGGCGCAGCCGGATCAGCACCGCGCTCGCCAGCGCGATCCGGTAGGCGGCGTACGGCAGCAGTGAACGGTCTCGCTCGACCTGGCGAATCAGCCACGTCGAGCCCAGCGTGGAGCCGAACGAGGCGGCGGCGCCGAGCGCGAACTGCAGCCGCGCCTTGGGTGGCAGACCGCGCCGGGCGAGCCGCATCCCTTTCAGCACCGTCGCGCCGGCGATCACCGGCAGCGCGACGTAGCGTGACAGGCGGTTGGAGTCCTCGCGCGTGAACCTGCGCATCCGCGCGGCGGCCAGGGTCGCGCCGTTGCGTGACACGCCCGGCATCAGCGCGCTGGCCTGCGCCAGTCCGAGACACAGCGCGTCGATCGCCCCCGCCTCCTGTGAGCTGCGCGCCTGCGGCGCGCGATCGGCCCAGGCCATCGCCAGCGATCCGCAGATCAGACCGGCGGCGACCGTCGGCGGTGTCCCCAGCCGCCGTTCGATCGGCCGCTCCAGGAGGTAACCGACGATCGCCGGGGGGACGAACGACAGCGTCACCAGCTCGGCGATGCGAGCGTTCATGCCCTTGACGGCGTCACCGACCTCCGCCCGCAGCGTGATCAGCAGCGCGGCGGCGGTGCCGGTGTGAAGGGCGACTTCGAAAGCCTTTCGCAGCTCGCTGTCAAGACGGTCATAGTCCCAGCGCAGCAGCCACGGAATCACGCTGACGTGGCCTGAGGAGGAGATCGGGAGCAGTTCGGCCGGACCGTGCAGCGCTCCGAGCATCAGGGCCTGACCGAGGGTAAGCGTCGCGTCGCTTGCCTGCTCGGTTTCGCTGTCGCCCCCGTCTGCGCGCCGCTCGGTCGGACACGGCATCCGCGACCGGATCACTCGAGCAGTGGCTCAGTCGGGCACGACATCCGCGGCCGGATCACCTGGGCCGCGGCGTTCAGAGCGGCGCCTCAAGATCAGGTACACGATCACGGCCACGATCACCGCCAGCCCGGCATAGTCAACGTACTCGAGGTGGTGGCGCCACGTCGGCCACTGGCTGCCGACGGCTCGCCCGAGCAACGTCAGGCCCGACATCCAGACGATCGAGCCGAGCGTGGCCAGCACGAAGAAGCGCCAGAACGGCATCTTCGCGATCCCCGCGGCGTATGGAAACGCGAGGCGCACCACGGGCAGCATCCGCGAGATGAAGATTGTGGGCGCTCCGTAGCGCTCGAACCAGCTGTGGGCCCGGTTGAGGCGTGCGGAACTGACGTGCAGTGCGCCCCCCTTCTCCAGCAGCTCACGGCGGCCGAAGTACCCAATCAAGTACGCGATCGACGCGCCGGCCATGTCGCCTATGACGCCCGCGGCGATCACCCCAACCAGCGTCAGGTTGCCTCTGAACACATCGAAGCCCGCGAACAACATCGTGGGCTCGGTGCCCGGGAGCCCGATCACGCCGGTCGTCAGCGTGAGCAGCCCGACGCCCGCGAGCCCGAGGGTCGAGATCAGGTGCGTCGCCAGTCGAACCACAGGCTCGGTCAGTGAGGCGAAGGTCAGCAGCAAGAGGGCCCTAGCGTAGCGGCCAGTCGGGCAGCCGTCCCCTGCCCCGGGCTGAGATTTAGCCGAAAAGTGGGCGACGACTGGGCGCACGCGAACCGTCAGGCCACCGTTCACTAGGGTCCCGCGCGTGCGCGTCTGGGTCGATCTGACCAACAGTCCCCACGTGCTCGTGATGCGCCCGGTGATCGAACAGCTACGAGCGCGCGGGCACAGCGTGGAGGTCACCGCCCGGGATTTCGCCCAGACGCTGGGGCTCTGCCAGCGTTTTGGAATCGGCCACACGGCGATCGGCCACCACCGCGGAGCGGGGCTGACTGACAAAGCCCGGGGGCTGGCCTCGCGCTCGATCGCGCTGCTCCGCTGGGCACGGGGGCGCGATTTCGATCTCGCACTCGGTCACGGTTCAAACGACATCACGGTCGCGGCGGCGATTCTGAGAATTCCCTCATCTACGACGTTTGACTACGAATGGGCCACCGTTCAGCACAACGTCAATTGCCGCCTGGCCACCACCGTGGTCGTGCCCGAGACGATCCCACCCGAGCGCCTGTACCGCTACGGCGCACGCAGCAAGATCCGCTCCTATCCGGGTCTCAAGGAGGAGTACTACCTGGCCGACTTCGAGCCCGACCCGGCGATCCTGACCGAGCTGGGACTCGACCGCGACGCTCCGATAACGCTCGTCCGCACGCCCCCCGCGGTGTCGCTCTACCACCGCTTCGAGAACGACCTCTTCGGCCAGGTGCTCGATCGCCTGCGCGGCTCGCAGGCGGTCGTCCTGCCGCGGACCGCAGCGCAGCGCGCCGAGCTGAGTGCCGCCGGGGGGTTTGTGGTGCCCGATCAGGCGATCGATGCTCAGTCGCTGATCGCCTATGCCGACCTGGTGGTGTCAGCCGGAGGCACGATGAATCGTGAGGCGGTGGCGCTTGGAACGCCCGTCTTCACGGTCTTTGAAGGGCGCCTGGGGGCTGTCGACGAGCGGCTGATCGCCGAGGGCCGACTGCGGCGCCTTCAGCGCGCCGAGCAGGTGTCGGCGATCAAGCGCGAGCCGGCAGGCGGCGACCGGCCACCGCGTGTGCGGCGCGATCCGGCGCTCTTCACCGAGCTGCTGCTGACGCCCGCAACCAAGCGCTGAACAATCCCCTGTGGCGGGCCGCTTTTTGGTTTGTGTGCATTCGGTTAGGGTCGCTATAGGGCGCGATCGGCCTGCAAGGATGGAGGCCAGGACTCGGGTCGCGCGGCTGGTACCTTCCGTGGCGCCTCGTGTCAGACACCACGCTAGAGACGCCGCACGTCCTCTCCGCCGAGGACGACAGATCCACGCGGGATACCGGTCCCGGCGGCCCCCGCGCGTTCATCATGCGCCACATCTGGTGGTTCGTGGCGCTCGCGATCGTGGCGATCTCGATCGCGATGATCAGGATCCTCGGCACGCGCCCCGGCTATGACCCCTACGGCTGGATGGTGTGGGGGTATCAGACCCTGCACGGCTCGCTCAACCTCGGCGGGGCCCCATCGTGGAAGCCGTTCACGTATCTGTTCAACGTCCCGTACGCGATCTTCGGCCATTACGCGCTGTGGATCTGGATGACCACGGCGGTGTCGGTGTCGCTCGCCGGCGCGGTGTTCGGCGGCCGGATCGCCTACAAGCTGACGGCCGCGGGCTCCGAGCGCCGCTACGCCGCGATCGTCGCGGCGATCGTGGCCGGTGCCTCGGTGCTCGGGATCCAGGACTACTTCCACTACGTGATGAGCGTGCAGTCGGACCCGATGCTGGTGACGGTCTGCCTGGCGGCGATCGACTGCTGTCTGAACCGCCGGTACGGGTGGACCTGGTGGCTGGGCGCGCTGGCCTCGCTGGGCCGCCCGGAGGTGTGGCCGTTCGTGGGCCTGTACGGGATCTGGGTGTGGCTCAAGTTCCCCCGGATGCGCTGGATGCTCTACACGGGTGTCCTGGCCAACGCCTTTCTCTGGTTTGGCGTACCGACGATCACCAACGGCCGCCCCGACATCGCCGGTCAACTGGCGCTGGAGTCCCCGCGCGAGTGCACCACCAGCAAGATCACCTGCACCTGGGACCGCTACACCGCGCTGAACTACCTGCCGGTCGAGATCATGGCGCTGGTTGCGGTGGTCGTGGCGGCGATCAGGCGCAACCTGGTCGTTCTCACGCTCGCGGCCCTGACACTCGGCTGGGTGATCGTGGAGATCGCATTTGCGCTGCACGGCTTCCCGGGAGTCCCGCGCTACCTGTTCGAGCCCGGGGCGGTGACTGGCGTGCTGGCCGGGATCGCGTGTGGGTGGCTGCTGCTCGACGCCTCCAAGCTCAACCGGGCGCTCCCCAGCTGGGCCGGCATCCCGGTCGTGGCGATCTTCGTCGCGGTGATGATCCCCGGAGCGATCTCGCAGCTCCGGACCGAGCACAAGGACGTGTTCCACGAGCGGATGCGCACCACGGAGATCAATAAGCTCGCGGCGACGATCAACGCGTTGGGCGGCTACAAGAGCCTGCTGTCCTGCGGACACCCCGTGGTCAACGTCGAGTACGTGAGCATCATGGCCTGGTACACGCACCTGAACACCGGGGTGGTCGGCCATCGGCCCGAGTGGGAGATCAAGACTCAGAAGTACCCGATCGTCAACTTCATCCCGCTGCCCAACGGGTGGGCGATCAAGTCCTACCGGTCAGACCGGATCAACGGACCTCCGTCGCTGATCGCCCGGTGCTCGAAGATCAACGACCTCTACGTGCCCACGGCCTTTCATCCCAGCGGCGTCCTGATCCACAAATCGACGTCGTAACTCGCCGAATGGCCTCTTAGCGGGGCTTCAAGCAACCGCGATTACAATCTGGCCCGCATGCGCCGGCGGATCCGATCCGCGGCCTTTCCCGTCCATCGTCACGCGCTTCCCCAATTGCTGGTGGACGGGGCTCTGGTCGCGTTGGCATATTTCCTGGCCTTCTGGCTTCGCTTCGAGGGCGGCTTCGGGGGCCCCAACAGCCGCTACGGGCACCTCTTCGACCAGACCGTCTGGTGGGCTGTGGTGGTCACGCTCGTGGCGCTGGCGGGATTCGGCCAGTACCAGCGTCTGTGGCGGTTCGTAGGGCAGCGCGACTACGAGGCGGTGCTCAAGGCCGTGATCGTGGCCACGGTGGTCGTCGTAGGCGCGATCGCGCTGCTGCACCCGGTCGAGGCCTCGACCACGCACAGCCTGTTCGTCCCCGGCCACCATCACCACCCGGCCCACTTCAAGACGGTCAGCGGGCCCGCGTCGGCGGTCACCCTGCCGGGCAGCGTTATCTCGCTGTTCTTTCTGCTGTCGCTCGCGCTGCTGGTGGGTGCGCGGTTCGCGGTCCAGCTGATCACTGATGGGCGCGTTCGCAGCCTCCGGGTCGGCCACGGGTTCCGCGAGGTCCTGATCGTCGGCGGCGGCGACGGTGGCCGGCTGGTCGTGCGAGAGCTGATGCGCAATCCCCAGCTCCAGCTCCGCCCGGTCGGCTTCCTCGATGACGATCCACGCCGGCTCGGGATCCGAGACGAGCATGGACTGAAGGTGCTCGGCAACACCTCCACCGATCTCGACCGCGTGCTCGACGAGGTCGAGCCCGACGAGGTCGTGATCGCCATCCCCTCCGCGCCCGGCACGCTGCGCGCGCGCGTGGTCATGGCCTGCCGCGCTCGGGGGATTCCCGTGCGGACGATGCCGACCGTGTTCGAGCTACTGCGTGACAGCTCCGGCCAGCTGAGGGTCACCCGGCAGCTGCGCGAGGTGCGCGTCGAGGACATGCTCGGCCGCGAGCCGGTCCGCGAGGAGCTCTCGCGGGTGGGCGCCTATCTCGCCGGCCAGATCGTGCTGGTGACCGGCGCCGGCGGCTCGATCGGCTCGGAGCTGTGCCGCCAGATCGCCCACGTCGGTCCGCGCAAGCTGGTGCTGGTCGATCACGCCGAGGACAACCTGTTCGAGATCGCCCGCGAGCTCGAGGAGGATCGCCACATCCGCACCGCGGTGCCGGTGCTCGCCGACTGCAAAGAGGAGGAGCGCCTGCGCGAGGTGATGACCGAGCACGGTCCGGCGATCGTCTTCCACGCCGCGGCCTACAAGCACGTGGCGATGATGGAGCAGAACCCCGTTGAGGCGATCCGCAACAACGCGCTTGCCACGAGGATCGTCGCCAGGGTCGCCGGCGAGACCGGGGTGAACACGTTCGTGCTGGTCTCCACCGACAAGGCGGTCATGCCCGCGACGGTGATGGGCGCCTCCAAGGCGCTGGCCGAGTGGGCCGTCGAGGCGGCGGCGGCCAAGTACCCCAGGACCAGGTACGCGACGGTCCGCTTTGGCAACGTGCTGGCATCGTCGGGCTCGGTGGTCCCGATCTTCCGCCGTCAGATCGCCGCCGGCGGTCCGGTGACCGTCACCGACCCGCGGATGACCCGCTATTTCATGACCATCCCCGAGGCCGTGCAGCTGGTTATCCGCGCCGGCTCGCTCGGTGAGCGCAGCGGCGAGATCTACGTGCTGGAGATGGGGGAGCCGATCTCGATTCTCGAGCTGGCCGAGCAGATGATCCGCCTCTCCGGGCTGGAGCCCGAGCGCGACATCGCGATCGAGATCGTCGGTGCCAGGCCCGGTGAGAAGTTTCACGAGGAGCTCTTCAATCCCTCCGAACACCCGCAGCCGACGCCCGTGCAGCGGATCCTGCGCGCCGAGCACGACCAGCTCGATCCTGCCTGGGTCGAGCGTACATTTGCCGAGATCAACCTGCTCGTGCTTGAAGGGGACGCCGCCGCGCTCGCGAAACACGTCTCGGACCTGTCCGACGCCCGCGTTACGCATACCGCGGACGACGGTGCCCGTTTCGTTCCATAGACTGCCGCAGAGCCCCATGGGAGCCATTTCTTTCGCCCTCTCGGTTCACCACTTCGTGTCCACGGTGGGCGCCGATGCCGGCTTTGCCGCGATCATCGGCCTGGCCATCCTGGTGTTGTTGTTCTTCGCCCAGGCGCGCGAGACATCGACGTTGCGCCAGCGGGCGACCGAGTCCGAGGAACACGTTCGCCAGCTCGAGCTTCGGGTGGCCCAGCTGTCTCGCGGCGCCGCGCCCCCTGCTCCGGCCGTGGCCCCCGCGCCGCCGGGCATACACAGGCCGGCAGGGGCGGCTGCGGCAAGCACGGCCGGCGCCGCCGCGGTGGCGTCCAAGACGGCCGGTTCTGGTGCCGCCCAGAGCCCGCCGAGCCCGGCCGCCGCCTCGAGCCCGCCGAGCGCGGCGGTCGCCCCGAGCCGGCCGAGTCCGGCCGTCGCCCCGAGCCGGCCGAGTCCAGCCGTAGCCCCGAGCCGGCCGAATCCAGCCGTAGCCCCGCGCGCACCGGTCCCAGCCGCCGCACATGCCGCCCCGAGCCCGACCGCCGCGTCCAGCCCGACCCCCGTTCCGGCCGCCCCAGCCGGTGTGGGCGCTCCGGCGCTGAGCTTCGCCACCCGCCTGATACCCGACCCGGACGAGAGCGCGATCTCGATCCACGCCGCCGGGGCCGGAGCCGCTGTCGGCGCAGCCGCGGCAGGCGCTGCCGCCGCCGGCTCGGCCGCCGGATCGGGTGCAGGCGCGGGTGCAGGTGACACTGGCGCCGCCGTGCTGGCGCCTCCCGGCCCTCCTCCGGCGACCGCGGCGGGCGCCAACGGTGCCGCGACGGGTGGTCCGCCGGGCGCCGGTCCGGTCATGGCTCCGGGACCGGGAACGCCCCCCCAGCAGACGGTGCGCGCGCCGGCTCGGACAGCCGCTGGAGCGCGACCGCCGCTGACCTCCCCGCGGCGCTCCGTCGCGGAGGAGCATCACGGTTCGCGGGTCCGGGCGGCTGTGCTGATCGCCTCCGGGGCGATCGTGCTGGCGGCAATCGTCGTGGTCCTGCTGGCGCTGACATCGACCGGGCCCAGCTCGAGCCACTCGAGCAGCGCTGCGGCAGCCGGCAACGCGCACAAGGGCGGGCGACACCACGCGGCGGCCCTCAAGCCGTCAGCGGTGACGGTCGTCGTGCTCAACGGAACCTCGACCGCCAACCTGGCTCACGACATCACCCAGCGTCTTGACAATGTCGGCTACAAGACCGGAACGCCGGCCACCGCGAGCGATCAGACCCAGTCGGCCACGACCGTCGGCTACCTGCACGGTCATCGTGCGGCTGCGCTTCTGGTGGCCAAGTCGCTCAAGCTCGGTCGCGCATCGGTCCAGCCGGTCGACCAGTCAAACGAAGCTGTAGCTTGTCCCCAGACGTCGACGTGTACGGCGAAGGTGATCGTCACCGTCGGCGCCGACCTCGCGTCTGCCGCCACCAGTACGTCTGCCGCCACGACGTAGCCGCTCACCAATGTCTATGACGGATCTGCTCGACCTTCCAGAAAGGACCGCGAAGCCTCGCCAGCAGGGGCTGACGCATGTCCTGGACCGTGGACTGTCAGTCGCGGAGATAGACGGCCTGGTCGAGGTTGCCGGCGAGTACATCGATCTGGTCAAGCTCGGATGGGGCACCGCGGTCGCCACCGGCAACCTGCAGGCCAAGCTCCAGCGCTACCGCGAGCACGGGATCCCGGCGATGTTCGGCGGCACGCTCACCGAGCTGGCCATGGCCCAGAACCGCCTCGACGGGCTTGTCGCATGGCTGCACGAGCTGGAGCTCGAGTACATCGAGGTCTCCGACGGGACGATCACCATCGAGCACGAGCACAAGCTCGAGCTGATCGAGGGCTTGGCGAACGAGTTCACGGTCCTGTCCGAGGTCGGGTCCAAGGACAACACCCGGATCATGGCCCCCTTTCGCTGGGTCGAGCAGATCCAGACCGAGCTCGACGCCGGCGCCTGGAAGGTGATCGCCGAGGCCCGCGAGAGCGGCAGCGTGGGCATCTTCCGCCACGACGGGGAGGTGCGGATGGGCCTGATCGACGAGATCGTCCACGCAATCCCGCACGAAAGGATTCTGTTCGAGGCGCCCCGCAAGGACCAGCAGGTCTGGTTCATCCGCCGTTTCGGCCCCGATGTGAACCTCGGCAACATCATTCCCGAGGAAGTGCTGTCGCTTGAGACGATGCGTGTCGGACTGCGGTCGGACACCGCGGTCCTCGACGTCGATGAGTGACGCTCGACGGTGGCGGCTCGCGGTGGCCTGGTCTGCCGCCGGACCCGCCGCGCGGTGACCTCCCAGACCCCGCCCGCGGGTTCTGAGCGGCCGCTTGACGGCGTGGTACTCGCCCGGCATGGAGAGACCAACGACAACCTCGAGCCGCTTCGCTTTCAGGGTTTCACTGACACGCCGCTGAACGACACCGGCCGCGTCCAGGCGATGGCGCTGGCGCAGCGGCTCGCCGCCAGACGACCGTTCGGCTCATATTGGCACTCCGGTGACGGCGTCCGCTCGCTGTGGACCTCGGACCTCAGCCGGGCGTATGAGACCGCACAGATCGTCGGGGCTCGGCTGAGCTTGGAGCCCACACCCGATGCGCGTCTTCGGGAGGCAAACCGCGGTCGCTGGGAGGGACATACGTTCGCCGAGATCGAGCAAACCGAGCCGGAGCTGTATGCCGCCTGGCGCCGCGCCGGTGCCCAGTTCCGCTTCCCCGGGGGTGAGTCGCTGCTCGAGCAGCAGCAACGGGTCACCGCGGCGCTCACCGACGTTCACACAAGCGGCCAGCTCCCCGCGGTCGTCGTCTGCCACGGAGGCTGCATCCGGGTCATGCTGTGCGCCGCCAACCCGCGCGGCCTGGCCGCGTTTCACGACTTCGAGGTCCCCAACGTGGCGGTGGTACCACTGTGAGCCGGCTGCCGGTCGCGGCGTTCGTCGCGCTGGCGATCGCGACGATCGCTGCGTTCTTCATCACGCAGCACCTGAAGGTCTCGACGCCGCTGCTGGCCGGCTTTCCGGCGCCAGCGCCCTCGGCGATCAACCCGATCAACGGCCAGGTGTGCGCGGTTCGGGGCGGTGGCGGCAAGGTCAAGCTTGTCAACCACCGCCGGATGTTCGTGTCCTTCTATCTCCTGCACCGCTCCGACGACGTCAACGTGTACATCGTCAACCACGATGGAGACATCGTGAAGACGATCGCCTCCAACGTGCACATGCAGGCCTCTCCCCCGAAGCGCAAGAAGTTCGTCTGGGACGGCCGGACCGAAAACGGCTCGGTCGCGCCCGACGGGACCTACTACATCAAGGTCGCGCTGATCCACCAGGGCCGCTCGGTGCTGATCTCCAACAACTCCGGTGCTGAGCCGGTCACGGTCCAGACGGTGCCGCCCCACCCCAGGATCACGAGCGTCACCCCGCGGGTGATTGCCGCCGGCGGGCACGCCGCGGTCACGATCCACTACACGGGCGCCAACGGCCTCCCCAGCCGGATCCTGGTCTACCGCACCGGCGTCCCCGGCGGACCGCAGCTGCTCAAGAACTTCGGCACCGGCGGCAGTGGATCCTCGGCCTGGGACGGCACCGCGCCCGGCGGACGCCTCGCGCCCCCGGGCACCTACACGTTCCGCCTCAAGGTCACTGACAAGGCCTGCAATACCGGCTTCTACCCGGCGCAGTGGCCACCGGTCGGAGGCCCGCCCGCCTCCGATCGCGTCACGCTCCGTTGATGACCGGCTACCTGAAGCGCCTGGTCTCCTCGCTGGCCGCCTACCAGGTCGCCGACGTGGTCTCGAAGTTCATCGCGGTCCTGCTGCTGCCCGTCTACACGCGCTTCATCGACCCGGCCGGCTACGGCGTCGTCGAACTGCTCGCCAACAGCGTGATCTTCATCAGCATCGTGGTGCGCTTCGGGATGATCGAGGCGTTTCTGCGCTTCTACTACTCAGACGACGATCCCGGCCGCCGCGACGCCCTGGTCCGCCGCGCGACCATGTTTCTGCTGGTCGCGACGACGATCGTGTCGGCGCTGCTGGCGGCCTTCGCCAGTCCCCTGAGCCGGATCGTCCTCGGCCACGCTGATCGGACCACGTTCCTCGTCGCCGTGCTCGGGTTGTGGTCGTTCACAAACCTCGAGCTTGCCTACGCGGTGCTGCGCGTCGATGAGCGACTGCGCCTGTACGCGATCGCCTCGCTGACCAATGTGCTGCTGACGGTCGCGGCGTCGGTGGTGCTCGTCGTGGGCCTGCATGACGGCGCGCGTGGGCTGCTGCTGGGCAACTATGGCGCGTCGACGGTGGTGCTGCTGGGGCTGTGGTGGATCCTGCGCCGGCGGCTGTGGCCCCGCCAGGCGAGCGTCGAGCCGCTTGCGGAGCTGCTGCGTTTCGGCCTGCCCACCGTGCCTGCGGAGGCATCGGTGTACGCGCTCAGCATCGTCGATCGCTATTACATCTACCACGACCGGAGCCCCGCACTGGCGGGCCTTTACTCGATTGCGCTCAAGCTGGCGGGCGCGGTCGCGTTCATCGTGCGCGCGTTCCAATACGCTTGGCCGCCGCTTGCCTATTCGGTCACCGATGACGCCGAGGCTGCGCGGCTGTACGGGCTCGTGGCCACCTATTACGCGCTCGTCGCGGGCTGGGTCGTCGCCGGGCTGGCCTTGCTCGGCCGCTGGGTGGTGCGGCTGCTGGCGGCGCCGAGCTTCTTCGGTGCCTACCGCGCCCTGCCCTGGGTGGCGCTCGGGTGGGGGCTGTACGGGTTGTGGGTGGTGTTCCTGGTGATCGCCGGTCGCGCCAAGATCACCACGCGCAACTTCCCCGCCGCGATCGCCGGCCTGGCCGCCAACGTGATCTTGATTCTCGCTCTCGTTCCCAGCTTGGGGATCGCCGGTGCGGGCGTCGCGCTCTGCGGCGCCTACGTGGTCATGCTCGCGGTGATGTATCTGCTCACGCGCAAGGCGTTCCGGGTGCAGTTCGAGTGGCTGCGCCTGGCGCAAGTGGTTTTGGTTATGGGCGGCCTTGCGGCCGCCGGTGATTTGGTTTTGCCCACCCACGGCGTGCTAGGGCTGCTGACGCGAGCGCTCGTCCTGGCGGCGATGCCGCCGCTGCTGCTGGCCACCGGTTTCGCCCACCCCGCCGAGCTGCGGCAACTTCGAACGCTGCTCGCCCGCGTGCGCCGCCCCTATCCGCCTGCGGCCGGCAGCGACTCGACCGGCGAGCGCAGGGCCGGATGAGCCGGCCCCCGGTAAGCGTGGTGATGCCGTTCGCTGGATCGCGCCCTGACGCAGAGCGCGCGCTACAGGCGCTGCTCGAGCTTGACACCGGCCCGGGCGATGAGCTGATCCTTGCCGACAACGCGGGCGTGGCGCCCCGGCGCGATGGCGTCCTGGTGGTGCGCGCCGCCGCCGAACGATCTCCGTCACACGCCCGCAATGTCGGCGCCGAGCATGCCAGCGGTGAGTGGATGCTGTTCCTCGACGCCGATTGCCGGGCCGCGCCAGGGCTGCTCGAAGCCTACTTCTCCGAGCCGATCGGGGCCGAGGTCGGTGCGCTCGCCGGCGAGGTGATCGCCTCGCCGGACGGGGTCACGTTCGCCGCCCGATACGGCGCCGCACGCGGCTTTCTCTCCCAGGATGCCCACCTGTCGCACCCTTACCTGCCGCGCGCCGTCGCCGCCAACCTGCTGGTGCGACGAGCAGCGTTCGAGCAGATCGGCGGCTTCTACGAGGGCGTACGCGCCGCCGAGGACACTGACTTCGCCTGGCGCCTGCAGCGTGCCGGCTGGGAGCTCGAGCCCCGGCCGCGGGCACGGGTCGCGCACCATTACCGGACCAGTCTCGACGCCCTGCGCCGCCAGTGGCGTGGGTACGCGGCCGGTCGAGCATGGCTCGGGCGCCGTTATGAGGATTTCGAACCCCAGCCTGCGCTGCGGCGGGCCGGCGCCCGGATCCTGCGGCGCGGCACGTCGCGAGCGCCGCGCCGCCGCTCCGCGCGCCGTGCGGTGACCGTCCCCCGCCGCGACCGCGGGCGGTTTCTGGCGCTGGACGCACTGCTCGGGGTCGAGGAGCTGGCCGGTCTGACACTCTCAAATCGGCCCAAGCCCCCGCGCGTGACAGCACGGTCGGTGCGGGTGGTGCTCGTCGCCGATCAGTTCCCCGCTCGCGGCGACCCCCTCAGCGACTTCGCCCGCACCCTCGCCGGTGCCCGCGTCGAGGCCGTCGCCCGGCCGGAGGCGTTTGACCAGCGCGCAGCGCGGGAGCTCACGGTGGACTACCGCGAGGACGACGGCACCGCGGCGCGCGTGGGGGCGCTCGTGCGACTGATCCTGCGTCACCCGGTGCGCTGCGCGCTCGACCCCGTGCGGCGGTCCCGGGGCGATCCCAAGCTGGCCGCGCTCGCCCCCGCCGTCCTGCGCCTGCTCGGCGATCCCGGCGCGCGCGTGCACGCGCTCGGCGGCGATCAGGCGCGCGACACCGCGCGCCGCCTGGCCACGCTGGCGGGGCGCACGCTCGAGGATTGAGCATGCGAGTCGACGTCGTAGATCCCTCGGCGTTCACGCTGCCATACGATCACGCGCTGTGCGCGGCGCTGGCGCGCGCCGGCGCCGATGTGGAGCTGGTCACCAGCCGCTTCGGTTACGGGGACCCGATCGCGCTGCCCGGATATCGCATCACGGAGCGCTTCTACCGTCTGGCTCGCGGCGCGCCGGGATCGACGTTGCGCCGCGCGAGCAAGGCGCTCGAGCACGTGCCCGACATGCTCGCCTACCGCCGGGCCGCCCGCTCCGCCGACGTGGTGCATTACCAGTGGCTTGCGATGCAGTGGCTCGACGGATACCTGCTGCCGCGCTCGCACCCGGTGGTCCTCACCGCGCATGACCTGCTCCCGCGCGAGGCGCGGCCCGCCCAGGCGTGGGCGCAGCGGCGCCTGTATGAGCGCGTGGACGCGGTTGTCGTCCATTCGCGGTACGGCCACCGCCACCTGGTGCAGCGGGTTGGCGTTGACCCGGCCCGGGTCCACGTGATCCGCCACGGCGCGTTCTCGCATCTGGCGGCGCTCCCGCCGGCCCCGCTGCCGTCCGAGCTCGCTGGCGTTGACGGCCCAGTGGTCCTGTTCTTCGGGTTACTGCGGCCCTACAAGGGCATCGGCACGCTGCTCGAGGCCTGGCGCGGCGTGAGCGGGGCCGAGCTGTGGATCGTGGGCCGGCCGCGCATGGAGCTGCCCTCCTCGCCCGGCGCCGGCGTGCGCTTCGTGCCGCGGTTCGTGTCCGACGGCGAGCTGGCGGCGTTCTTCCGCCGGGCGGACATCGTCGTCCTGCCCTACTCGCGCGTGCAGCGCTTTGACTTCTCGGGGGTGCTGGCGACCGCGCTGGCGTTCGGGCGCGCGAGCGTGATCAGCGATGTGGGCGGCTTCTCCGAGGTCGCAGACACCGGCGCGGCCCGGCTGGTCGCCCCCGATGACCCTAATGCCCTCCGCGCGGCGCTGACGGACCTGATCGCCGACCCCCCGGCGCGGGAGCGGCTGGGTGCCGCGGCGCTGGCGGCGGCGCACGGCCCCTACTCCTGGGACGCCGTGGCGGCGCAGACACTGGCGCTCTACCGCTCGCTCTAGGCCGTCGCCTCTGTGTCGGCTGCTGTCGCGTGCGCGTCTGAGTCGGGGGCGGCTTGCGGCGACTTGGTCAGCGAGCGTGGATAGGCGCGCTTCTTGAGCACGACGTTGAGCTGCGCGCCGAGCAACGTGATCATCGACTGCAGGTAGAACCACCACAGGATCGTGATCAGCGTTGCGAAATGACCGTACGTCGACTGCGCATTCTTGAGATACCGGGAGATGATCAGCGCCGACAGTTCCTGCAGGATGAAGAAGGCGATCCCGGAGAGGATCGCCCCGGGCAGCACGTCACGTGTGGTGATGTCCCGGGCGGTGAGGATCCGGAAGGCCGCCAGGAGGATCCCCACGTCGAGTGCGGCGGCCAGCACATAGCCGACCACCCGGCCGACCGGGCCGAGATTGACTCCGCTCGCGGAGCTGGAGATGAGCCCCGACAGAAGCGTCGTGAGCACCAGGCCCAAGCCGACCGTCCCCAGCACCCAGATCGTGCGCAGCAGTTGCTTGACCATTCCCGGTTGCTGCTCGGGGGGGACGCCCCACACGGAGTTGAACGCAGTCTGCATGGTGCGCACCACGCCCGAGCCGCTCCAGAGCGCCGTGACCAGGCCCAGCACGATCGTCCACCACTCCCCGCTCAAGCCGCTGACGGTCTTGGGATCGAGCAGCGGGAACATCTCGGCGACATGTCCCAGCACGGAGTTCTTGTCCGAGGCGGGCAGGAACAACGCCAGTAGCGTCACCAGCACCAAAAACAGCGGGAACACCGAGAAGATCGCCCAGAACGCGATCATCGACGCCAGGTTCGCGGTCTTGTCCTCGGAGAACTTCTTGACCGTGGCCACGGCGACAGCCAGCACCGTGCTGCGTTGCTGCGCCCGATCTACCCTCCGCAACACGCTCGCGCTCATGCGACCTTGATGCCCACTATCGCAGGATCACTCACACCCGAACCACCGAACCAGGCGACCCGTGCGCCAGAATCCCCGCGCGATGACCGTCGTGGCGATCGTCTTCTGGATATCGGTCGGGCTTTTGCTCTACACCCACCTGGGCTACGCCGCGCTGCTGGCGGCGCTGGCCTCCCTGCGCCGGCCCCGGGCGGCGCCCCCGGGCGCCCAGCCGGACGTGTCGGTGATCGTGGCCGCGTACGCGGAGCAGGACGTGATCGCCGCGCGGGTGGCCAACCTGCGTGCGCTTGATTATCCCGCGGACCGGCTCGAGGTCATGGTCTCCTGCGACGGCTCACCCGATGCGACCGCCGACCGGGCCCGGGCGGCTGGTGCCGACGTGGTGCTCGAGCTTCCCCGAGGCGGCAAGATCCGCGCTCAGGACGCGGCCGTGCAGCAGGCCCGGGGCGAGATCGTGGCCTTCTCCGATGCCAACGTGCTCTGGGACCCAGGTGCCCTGAAAGCCCTGGTGGCTCCGTTCGCCGACGAGCGCGTGGGTTACGTGTGCGGTCAGGTGGCGTTCGTCAACGAGCGCGGCACCAACCAGGAGGGGGTCTACTGGCGCTACGAGCTGGCGATCCGGCAGCTCGAATCCCGGGTGCGCTCGGTGACCGGTGGCAACGGCGCGATCTATGCCACCCGGCGCGACTCCTACATGGTCGTGGACCCGATCATGGGCCACGACCTCTCGTTCCCGTTCAACATGGTCAAACGCGGCTGGCTTGCCGTTTATGCGCCCCAGGCGCGGGCCAGCGAGAAGATGGTCCCCTCGATCGAGGGAGAGTTCGCCCGCAAGCGGCGGATGATGAGCCACGGGTGGCCGATCGTGCTTCTTGGCGGCATGCTCTCGCCGCGTGGCTACGACCCTCTGTATGCACTGATGATCATCTCCCACCGGCTGCTGCGCTACCTGTCCCCATTCCTGCACCTGGTCGCCCTGGGGACCAGCATCGCCCTGCTGGGCCATGGCTGGATCTACCTGGCGGCGGTCGTAGTCCAGCTCGTGGTGCTGCTCGCGGCGCTCGCCGCACGCGCGTTCCCGCTGCGTCCCCTGCTGCTCGCGCGCTACTACGTCCTGACCACGGCGTCGTTGGCCGCCGGTCTGTGGGACTGGCTTGCCCACGGCACGCACGCCGGCTGGGAACCGGCGGAGGGAACCCGGTGATCAGCCGCGCGTTGGATATCACGCTCGGTTTGGTGGGCTCGATTCTGACCGCGCCGCTCGTGGCAGTGCTCGCGATCGCCATCCGGCTCGAGTCTCCGGGGGACCCGATCTACCGCCAGAAGCGGATCGGTAAGGACGGGCGGCCGTTTCAGATCTACAAGCTGCGCACGATGGTCAGTGGCGCCGAGTTCACCGGCGCCGGTCTGGCGATCGCCGAGGGCGACGAGCGGATCACGCGGGTGGGGGCGCTGCTGCGGCGCTACTCGCTCGACGAGCTGCCCAATCTCTGGAACGTGGTCCGCGGCGACATGGCGATCGTGGGGCCACGGCCCACGCTCGAGGGGCAGGTCCTGCAGTACACCCCGCGTCAGCGCGGCCGCCTGGCTGTCAGGCCGGGGATCACCGGCTGGGCCCAGGTCAACGGCCGGGCCTCGCTGCCGTGGTCGCAGCGAATCGAGCTCGACCTCTGGTACGTCGAGCACCGTTCGCTGGCGCTCGACCTCTCGATCCTCGCCCGAACCGTCGAGATGGTCCTGCGCGGCCACGGGATCTACAAGGGAGCGCAAGGCGGATGGCAGCCTCCGAACCAGACCCCGTAAAGTCGTCGACCCCGGCGGTGCTGCTGACCGGGGTCGGCAAGCGCTACGACATCGTGTCCGCGTTCGCCCAGCACGCCACCGTGATCGCGGCCGATCCCAACCCGCTCGCGCCCGCGCAGTATGCCGCCCATCATCGACGCTCGGTGCCCCGGATCGACGATCCCGGTTACGTGCCTGCGCTCGAGGCGCTGTGCCGCGAATTCTCGGTCGCGGCGGTCGTTCCATTGACTGACCTCGACCTCGAGGTGCTCGGTCACGCGCGGGTTGCCGGCCGGCTGCCCGCCTTCGTCCCCGACCCTGAGTTCGCCCGCGCCACCTTCGACAAGTACGAAGCGCATCTGCTCCTCACGCGCCTGGGGCTGCCGTCGCCGCCGACGGTGCTGCCCGGCGAGCCGGTGCAGAGCTATCCGGTGATGGTCAAGCCCCGCCAGGGCTCGGGTGCCCGCTCGATCCACCGCGCGCAGGACGCCCGTGCCGCCGAGTTCTTCGTCGACTACATCAAGGAACCGACGATGATCCAGCGCGCCATGGACGGCCCCGAGTTCTCGATCGACTGCCTGTCGGATCTCGATGGCCGCTGCCTGAACGCCATCCCGCGGACGATGATCGAGTCACGCGGGGGCGAATCGATCAAGGGGCAGGTGATCGACGACCGCGAGCTGATCGAGCTCGGCCGCAGGGTCGTAGACGCACTGGGCTGCCGCGGCCCCTGCACGGTGCAGGTGTTCCGCGACAGGGAGATCGGAATCGGGATCACCGACGTCAACACGCGCTTTGGGGGCGCGTTTCCGGCGCCCATGTACGCGGCGCTGCCCGGCCGCACCTATCCGGAGCTGATCGTGCGGATGGCGCGCGGCGAACGGATCGAGCCCCACGTGGGCGAGTTCCGGGCCGGGCTGACGTTCACGCGCTACTACTGGCAGCTCGAGCTCGACGGCCAGCTTCAGCCGACCGGGCGCGACATCGTGACGCCTCCCGGACCGCCGCGCCCACGCTGAGCCGCCGACTGAAGACTCATTCCAGATGCGGGCCGATCAGCGAGAGGTCGGCCGGGCTCAGCCGATCGCTGGCGGTCTTGCGCTGATGCCAGTACGGGTACAGCAGCGGCGGCCGGCTGACCTCCTCCAGCCGCGAGCGCTGCTCGCCGGTGAGCTGCAGCTCGGCTGACTTGAGGTTGTCGGCCAGTTGCTCGTCGGTGCGGGCGCCGATCACCACCGAGCTGATGCTGGGGCGCCCCAGCAGCCAGGCCAGCGCGACCTGGGCGGCCGAGACGCCGTGCTCGTCTGCGATCTCGATCAGCACGTCGATCGTGTCGTACAGGCGCTCCTCGTCGTAGACCGGCGGCTCATCCCAGCTCGTAAGCTGGCGCGAGCCCTCCGGGGCATCCACGCCGCGACGGTACTTGCCTGACAAGAGCCCGCCGGCCAGCGGGCTCCACACCAGCGTTCCCAGGCCCTGATCGAGCGCGAGCGGAATCAGCTCGTACTCGGCCGAGCGCTCCTGCAGCGAGTAGTAGATCTGCTGGCTGGCGAACCGCGGCAGGTGCTCGCGCTCGGCGATTCCCAGGGCCTTCATCAGCTGCCACGCGGTGTAGTTGCTGGCGCCGACGTAGCGGACCTTGCCCGACTGCAGCAGATGCTCGAGCGCTTGCAGCGTCTCCTGCAGCGGCGTCTGCCCGTCCCACTCGTGCACCTGGTAGAGGTCGATGTGGTCCGTGCGCAGGCGCCGCAGGCTGGCCTCACAGCCGGAGATGATGTGATGGCGCGAGAGCCCTGCCATGTTCGGCTCCGGGCCCATCGCGAATCTGACCTTGGACGCGATCAGCACCTCGTCGCGCTTGCCCTGCAGCGCTTCGCCGAGAATCTCCTCCGCGCGGCCAGTGGAGTAGATGTCGGCGGTGTCAATCAGGTTGATCCCGGCATCGAGGCACATGTCGATCTGGCGCTTGGCCCCGGCCACGTCCGTGGAGCCCACTTTGGCGAAATTGCCTTCGCCTCCAAATGTCATCGTGCCCAGCGCGAGTGCCGAGATCTTCAGGCCAGAGAGCCCAAGGGGGCGGTAGTCCATGCGTTTCCTCTTTTGACTCGGTTCGTCCGTTTCTTGCCAGCCTAGCCGCGTGGGCAGGCCAGCCAATCGCCGCCGGCGTGTGGCGGGCGGTAGCGTGTGAACGAAAACGCAGGGAACTCAGGAGGAAGTGCCAGTGTCGAGAGCGCCACGTTCGCTAGCCGGGAAAGTCGTCGCGATCACCGGCGGAGCGCGAGGAATCGGGCGTGCAACAGCGGCCGCGCTGATCGCCCAGGGCGCGCGGATCGCGATCGGCGACATCGAGTCAGGGCTCGCCGAGCAGACCGCGGAAGAGCTCGGCGGCGGGACCATCGGTCTGCCGCTCGACGTCACGGACAGGGCCAGCTTCGCCCACTTCCTGGACCAGGTGGAGGAGCGCCTCGGCCCGCTCGACGTGCTGATCAACAACGCCGGGATCATGCCGGTAGGTCCGTTCGTGCAGGAGACCGACGCAATGGCCGCACGCATGATCGACATCAACCTGCACGGTGTCCTCCTTGGCTCAAAGCTTGCCCTGGAGCGCTTCCTTCCCCGTGGCAGCGGACATCTCGTGAACATCGCTTCGAGCGCCGGCAAGATGGGTGTTCCGGGAGGCGCCACCTACTCTGCGACCAAGCATGCGGTGGTGGGCCTGAGCGAGGCAATCCGCGGAGAGGTGCTGCGTAGCGGGGTCAGCGTCACGGTCGTGATGCCGATCGGGGTCAACACCGAGCTCTACTCCGGGCTTCCGCAGCCGCGGGGTTTCAAGACCGCGCAGCCGGAGGAGGTCGCCGACGCGATCGTCGAGGCGCTGCAGACCGCCCGATTCGAGGTCTACGTGCCCAGGTCGTCCGCCCTGGCGCTGCGAGTCAACCAGTTGATACCCACCAAGATGTCGGACCTGGCGGCGCGCTTTTTGCGCATCGATCGCGTGCTGTTGTCGGCCGATCACTCGGTGCGCGGCGCCTATGAGCAGCGGATGGCGCGGACCGAGACAGGCCTGTACGCGGGACCGGCAGCGGCTGGCGCGCAAGGGCAGCGCACAACCCCGCCGCCGCCACACCGTCAGACCGAAACGGTCTAAGGGCCCGAACCCAGCCAGTCGGCGATCAACTCGCCGATCTGGAGCCCGGCATCCTCCTGCAGGAAGTGGCTTGCGTCGGCGATCACGTGCGCGACTTCTGATCCCAGCGCGGCGGCCAGCCGGTGGCCGGTCTCCAGCGGCAGCACCGGATCGGAATCGGCCCACATGATCAGCTTGCTTCGCCGATCGCCTCGCAGCGCCTCGAGCACTCGCTGTCCTGCCTGCGCGCCCGGCGCCTGCGGGTCGGTCGGCAGAATCAGCGGGAAGGCCCGGGCGCCGGCCTTGGCCGCCGCGTTGGGGAACGGGACCTCATAAGCCGCGATCACTTCGTCGCCGGGATCGCGCTTGCAGGCGCCGCGGATAAGGAAGCCGACCGGCAGGTCCTCGGTCCGGGCGACGAAGTCGCGAAACGTGTTCCAGGCCTCGGTCATCTTCTGACGACCCGTGAACAGCCCGGTGTCGAGCACCACGATCCGCCCCACGTGCTCGGGACGCTCGACGGCCACCCGCAGACCGATTGGACCGCCCCAGTCATGCACCACGAGGGTGGCGTCGCGAATCGCGAGCTCGTCGAGCAGTGCGGCGACCGATTGCGTGTGGCGGTCGTAGGAGTACCAGCCGATGTCGACCGGCTTGTCCGAGCGCCCGAATCCCGGCAGGTCCGGAGCGATGCACCGGTACCCGGCGTCGCGCACGGGAACGATCACGTTGCGCCACAGAAATGACCAGGTCGGTTCGCCGTGCAGGAAGACCACCGGCTCGCCGTCGCCTTCGTCGATGTGGGCGAGGCGCAGACCGTCGAACGGGCGCCAATGCGCCTGAAACGGGAACCCGGGCAGTCCTCTGAACAGCTCGTCGGGGGTGCGGATCGCGTCGGTCACGTCCGCCAACCTACAGACTGGGCGCCGCGCACGGCGGGCCCCCGGCTCAGGTCCTGAACGTCAACCCCCGGCACCGCGCCGCCTGGGCGGCGTTCGTCCAGTGGCTGGGGAAGAACTGCCAGCCGTAGGAGTGCGGGTACATGTTCACGATCGGGTGCGGATGCAGCTTCTCGTACTTGGCGTTGTAGTACAGGACGCCGGTGTTGGTGCCGAGTTGCCAGGCCAGGATGCTCTGCCATCCGATACCGATGTTGGGCTGTCCGCAGGCCAGGATCCGGGCGGGGCCCAGATGTCTCACGACCGCGCCGAGCAGGTTGATCTCATCGGTTCGGGCGCGCTGCAGGGCGAGATCGTGGCGCTCGTAGACGACCCGCGAGTGGGCTGCCGGCACGAGCGAAACGACGAATATCGCGACCACCACGGCCGACGCCCAGGCCGCTACACGCGGCGAGACCCGCAAGTGCATCCAGGCCAGGATCGAGCCTGAGTCGAGGATCACCCGTCCCACGAACACCCCGGCGAGGACGCACGTTCCGGCTCCCGCCTCGTACATGTAGCGCGGCACCGCCGGCCATCCGTGAAGCGCAAACGCCGCCTCGACGACCACCCACAGGAGGACTCCACCGGCGAGCAGCAGCACGGGACGATCGCGGCGCACCACAGCGAGCCCCACGGCGATCAGGGCGGCGATCTTGATCGAGGCTGCGTTGAGCCCGAGGAAACGCCCGAAGGTGCCCGTGACCTTGTTGCCGTGGATTGCGCGTGGAGAGTGTTCGGCAAGCGAGGCCGACGCGAACGGGCTCTTCGAGGTGAGCGCCGGGATTCCCAGCCAGAGGATCGGGATCAGCACGATGCCGGCGATCATCTGCCGTCGCATCGCGGGGACCGTGCGCCAGGCCCATGCGATGTAGATGGCCAGCGGCGCCCACGCCTCAGGGCGCCCTAGGGCCGCCAGCCACCAGGCCCAGAAGGCCCACCGGTAGCGCCGGCAGATGATGCAGTCGACGGCCGCCAGGCAGAAGGCGACGATCATCGTGTCGGACTCTGCGCTCAACACCGAGTGCACGAACTGGTAGATCCCGAGCACCGACAGCCCCGCCACGAGTCCCGCCGCATATGCCGCGTACCGGCGCTCGGGCGGGGCTTTGACGAGCGCAAACGCCACCCGGTAGGCGAACACCACGCCGCTCAGCGAGACCGCGAACGCGGTGATCATCCACAGATACAGCGCGTGGCGGCCGAACACGGCGTACGGGAGCGTGAACAGATACGGAAGCGGCTTCCAGGAGGGCGCCCCGTTGGTATCGAGCTTTCCGTGCAGCGTCAGATGGCCCCATACCAGCCAGCCGTAGGGGTCATAGCCCGGGCGCACTCGGGCCCAGAGCATCACTATGGTCGCCACCAGCAACAGCGCCACCGCGCCCAACAGCCAGCGGTAGCGATAGGCCAACTGCAACGCCGCCTCGCGCCGCTTGTTCAGGCTCGGCTCGGACGCCAGGCCGTCGGGCAACGGCCCGCGCGAGGGAAACGTCTGCTCGGACACGGGAGGGCCCGAAGGTAGCAGCGATCGCGGGCAGGACCGCGGCCGGCGGCAGGCACCGCGAGCGCGGGCAGGACCGCGGCCGGCGGCGGACACCGCGAGCGCGGGCAGGACCGCGACAGCCCCCCAGATCGCGTATGCTGCGCAAGTTCTCCGGCGGGCTCAGTCCGCCCGGTGGTCTATCCTCGTGCGCTCGCGGGTAAGCAAGACCGCAACATCGGCTGCCTACTCGTCTAAGACGGGCTGCGAGCGCTGAAAGGTAATGGAGCGTCCGAATGAAAATCCTGGTTCTTGGCGGTGACGGATACCTAGGGTGGCCGACTGCCCTGCATCTGTCGGCGCTGGGGCATGAAGTAGCGGTCAACGACAACTTCGCCCGCCGCGGCTACGACGTCGAGATGGGCGTCGACAGCCTGATCCCGATCGCGACGCTCGAGGAGCGCATCGCCGCCTGGGGAGAGGTCAGTGGCCTGCAGATCAAGTCCTATATCGGTGATCTCTGCGAGCCCGACTTCGTGCACGAAATGGTGCGGGACTTCCATCCCGAGACGATCGTCCATTACGGCGAGCAGCGCGCCGCGCCGTACTCCATGATCTCCCAGGCGCACGCGGTCTACACGCAGACCAACAACGTCGTCGGCAACCTCAACGTGATGTACGCGATCGCCGACATCGACCGTGACATCCATCTCGTCAAGCTCGGCACGATGGGCGAGTACGGCACGCCGAACATCGATATCGAGGAGGGCTGGATCGAGATCGAGCACAAGGGCCGCAAGGACCGGATGCTGTACCCCAAGCGCCCGGGCTCGTTCTACCACTGCTCCAAGGTTCATGACAGCACCAACATCGAGTTCGGCTGCCGGATCTGGGGGCTGCGGGCGACCGACCTCAACCAGGGTGTGGTCTACGGCGCCGACACCCCCCAGACCAAGCTCGACGACCGGCTCGCCACGCGCTTTGACTACGACGGCGTGTTCGGCACGGTGCTCAACCGGATGGTGATCCAGGCCGTCCTCGGCCACCCCCTGACCGTGTATGGCAACGGCACGCAGACGCGCGGGCTGATCAACGTCGTCGACACAGTCGAATGCATCCGGCTGGCGTCCGAGACCCCCGCCGAACGGGGCGAGTTCCGGGTTTTCAACCAGATGACCGAGTCTCTGTCGATCAACCAGATCGCCCAGACGATCGCCGACGAGTACCCGGGCGAGGTCACCATCGAGCACACCGACAATCCTCGCGTCGAGGCCTACGACCACCACTACACGGTCGTGCACACGGCGCTGGAGGGCCTCGGTCTGAAGCCGACCCTGCTCTCGACGACGCTGATCGACCACCTGTTCGACGTCGTCGAGCGCTACAAGGACCGCGTCGACCTGGCCGCGATCCGACCGACCGTCAAGTGGGCGGAGACCACGAGCGAGCTGCCGCGCACCGCGAGCGAGTTGGCCCGAGCGAAGTGACCGCCTCCGCACTGGGGGCGCGATCGCCGGACTCCCAGCCGCTGGCGGGGCGGCGCGTGCTCGTCACCGGAGGTTCGGGGTTCATCGGTCGCCACGTGGTCTCCGAGCTGACGGCCGACGGCGCCCAGGTGCGAGTCGTCGATCTCAAACCGCATCCGGATCCCCGCGTGGACATCGTGATCGGCGACATCGCCGATCGCGAGGTGCTCGACCGGGCGCTCGATGGCGGGTGTCAGTCGATCGTCCATCTGGCGGCCGTGACCTCGGTGCTGCGCTCGCTCGAGCATCCGGTGCTCACCTACCAGACCAACGTCGCCGGGACCGCGAACGTGCTCGAGGCCGGCCGCGCCGCCGGCGTGACGTCGCTCGCGTTCGCCTCGACCAACGCGGTCACCGGCCCGATGGAGGCACCGAAGATCTCCGAGCGGGATGCGCTGCGACCGCTGACGCCCTACGGCTCTACCAAGGCAGCGGGAGAGATGCTGATGTCGGCCTACACCGCCTCCTACGGGCTGCGCTGCGCCTGCATCCGGCTGACCAACGTCTACGGACCGGGCATGCAGGCCAAGGACAGCATCGTCGCGCGGCTGATGCGAGCCATCCGGCTGGGGAACACGTTTGAGATCTACGGCGACGGCACCCAGGTGCGCGACTACGTCCACGTCATCGACGTGGTCGCGGCAATGCGTCTTGCACTGCTCAGCGACGAGTGGGCCGGTCCGATCGTGGTCGGCTCGGGCACCTCGTTGTCGGTGCTCGAGGTGGTCGATGCCGTGCGCGCCGTCAGCGGCGCCGAGCTTTCAGTGCGCCATGGCCCACCCAAGGCCGGCGAGATGCCGGCGGTGATCGTCGATCCCAGCCGCGCCCACGCCGCCGGATGGTCTCCTCGCTTCCCGCAGCTCTCCGACGGTCTGGTCGGCGTCTGGGAGGAGTGGTCGACGGTCGACATCGAGCAGCCGGTCGGCGCCGGCGGGGGATCGGCATGACGCTCGAGCAGCCGGTCGGCGCGGGAGGCCAGGCATGACCCTCGCCGACTCAGGGCCCGTGATCACGCAGCCCGACTACGAGCGCCTGGAGGCGGTCGAGCGCGACGCCGCGCGGGCCTTCCTCGCCGCTCACCCGCCCGGCGCCGGCGCGCCGCTGGCGGTGGTGATCCCCGCCTATAACGAGGAGCCGACCGTGGCCCAGGTGATCGCCGGCATCCCAGCCGGAGGCCGCCGGGCTCGGAGCCGAAGTGATCGTGGTCGTCGACGGCGCCAGCGACGCCACTGCCGCTCAGGCGCTCGAGGCCGGCGCGCTGGTCTGCGAGGTCCCGGTCAACCGGGGCCAGGGCGCCGCGCTGCGGCTCGGCTACTGGCTCGCCCGCGCCCGTGGGGCGAAGGTGATCGTCACGATCGACGCCGACGGCCAATACGACGCCCACGAGATCGCGCGGGTGATCGAGCCGATTCAGAACGGCAGCGCCGACTTCGTCTCGGGCTCACGCCGGCTCGGCGCGAGCTGACCACCGACGCCACCCGCCACGCCGGGGTGATCGTGTTCGGCGTCCTGATCAGCGTGCTCGTCCGCCAGCGGATCACCGATCCGGCCTGCGGCCTGCGGGCCATGCGCTCGGAGCTGACCGCTGCGGTGACGCTCGAGCAGCCGCAGTACCAGGCCTCGGAGCTGATGATCAGCGCCGCCCTGAACGGCTTCAGGCTGGCCGAGGTGCCCACCACGATGCGCGATCGCGGCCAGCACGCGACCGGCACCAAGAAGGGCGGGAACCTCGGCTACGGGGTGCGGTTCGCCCGGGCGGCGGTCCACACCTGGTGGCGTGACCGCAAGGCGGCCCGGAAGCGCGAGCGGCCCGCGAACACCCAGTGCTCGTAGACCAGGTACTTGACCCCGAAGAAGAAGGCCTGCACCGCGACGTAGGCGGCCGTCACCAGGATCACTCGGAACCCGTGGTGGGCTGGGATCGCCTGGACCTCTGACGAAGTCCAACCGGTCGCTGCCGACGACATCGCCAGCACCGCCACCGAGACGGCGATGTAGCCGATGATCTCGCGCATGATCGACACCTGCCCGCGGATCTTCCACGCCCAGCGGCGGTTGAGGATCCAGTTGGGCACCGCGCCGGCGACGAACGCGCCGATCGAGCAGATCGTCGTGTTGATGCCCAGCACGTACATGATCGCGAACACGACGATGCTCGTCAGCAGCGCGACCACCGAGCCGATTGCGTAGCGCGTGATCTTGCCGACGTGTGCAGACGCGCGCAGACGCGTATAGAGGTCGGAAACCACCACGCGAGATCCTAGCGGCTAGGAGCCACTGACCGCCAGCGACGATACGTTCTGGATTTATGGAAATTCACGCAGTGGGTGGGGATTGGTCGCTGGACGACAACCTCGTGCTTGTCGGCGACAACCAGCACGCGCTCAACCGCCTCCCGCCGGGGCAGTTCGACCTCGTGTACATGGATCCTCCGTTCAACACCGGGCGGGCCCAGGCACGCAAGACGATCACCGCGCGGCAGGACCCCCACTCGGCTCGAGTAGGTTTCGCAGGCCGCCGGTACGCCACGCGGCTGCTGCGCTCGTTGAGCTACGAGGACGAGTTCGCCGACTACCTCACGTTCCTGGAGCCGCGGCTGGCCCGCGCCCGGGAGCTGCTCGCGCCCCACGGAACCCTGTACTTCCACATCGACTACCGCGAGGCGCACTACTGCAAGCTGCTGCTCGACGAGCTGTTCGGGCGCGACGCGTTCCTCAACGAGCTGATCTGGGCCTACGACTACGGCGCCAAGTCACGGCGTCGCTGGCCCGCCAAGCACGACACGATCCTGGTCTACGTGCGCACGCCGGGCGGCCACCACTTCGATGCCGACGCGGTCGAGCGCGAGCCCTACATGGCCCCCGGCCTCGTCGGCGCCGAGAAGGCGGCGCGTGGCAAGCGCCCGACAGACGTCTGGTTTCACACGATCGTCCCCACTAACGGGCGGGAGAAGACCGGTTATCCGACCCAGAAGCCCGAGGGCGTGCTGCGCCGCCTGGTCGCGGCCTCCTCGCGACCCGGCGGATGGTGTCTGGACCCGTTTGCCGGCTCGGGCACGCTCGGTGCGGTGTGCCGCGAGCTGGGGCGCCGGTACGTACTGATCGACTCCAACCCGGTCGCGATCGAGCTCATCAGAGGCCGGCTCGCCGATCGCGACGGGCAGCCACTCGCGCCGGTCAGCGATCCTCCCGGTCGCGCACGAGCGGCACGAACCTGACCGGGTCGAGGCGGTCTTCGCGCAGGCCGTCGGCTGTGCGCCGCACGCGGACCAGGTGCTGGCGCCGTCTACCAACCGGTGCCACCAGCCGCCCCCCTTCCGCCAGCTGGGACACAAGTTCAGGTGGCAGCTCGAGCCCCGTCGCGGCAGCCACGTTGATCGCATCGAACGGCGCCTCGGACTCGAGTCCACGCGAGCCGTCGCCGACGATGCAAATCACGTTTCGCAAGCCAAGCTCGGCGAATGTCTGCTCCGCTCTCGCGCTGAGCTCGCGATGGCGTTCGATCGTCCACACCTCGCGGGCCAGCACCGAAAGCAGCGCCGCGTGATAGCCCGAGCCGGTGCCGATGTCCAGCACCCGGTCGTCGCCCGACAGCTCCAGCAGCTCCAGCATCCGGGCGACCACGATTGGCTGCGAGATCGTCTGGCCGCAGCCGATCGGAAGCGCGGTGTTGTCGTACGCGCGGTCGATGTCGCGCTCGGCGACGAACCGCTCCCGCGGGATCGTGGCGATCGCCGCCAGCACCCGCTCGTCAGACACGAACGCGCTCAGCTGACGGGAGAGCTCGAGTGCGGGATCCATCAGGATCGATCCCCGCTTGCCACCGGTGCGCAACGCAATCGATCCCCGCTTGCCACCGATCCGCAACGGAATCGATCCCCGCTTGGCACCGGTCCGCAACCGGAATCCAGGGCGTCCTGGCGTGGAAGAATGCCGGCATGGCAGCGAGCCCGAAGGTCCAGCGGCTGCTGATCGTCGTCCTGGTCGGACTGCTGGCTGCGATCGCGGGCGTGCTGTTCGCTCAGAAGGGCAGCTCCTCGCCTCGCCCGCCAATCGCCAAGTCGCCGTTTGACGGGCCCACGATGCCGCCACGACTGCGCGCGAAGAACTTCTCGCTCACCGACCAGAACGGCCACCGGATCACGCTGTCGCGCTACCGCGGCAAGGTCGTGGTGCTGACGTTCATCCATTCGCTGTGTCACGACACGTGTCCGTTCATGGTCGAGCAGATCAAGGGCGCGCTCAACGATCTTCCCAACGACGGCCGCGGAATCCCGACGATCGGGGTGAGTGTCGATCCCTCGCAGGACACCACGGCCAATCGCAGGGCGTTTCTCGCCAGGCACGAGATGACCGGCAGGATGCAGTTCGTCAACGGCCCGCTCGCGGCTATGCGGCGGGTCTGGCACGACTACGCGATCCAGCCGGTGACCCCGAAGGCCGACCACTCGACATTCGTGCTGCTGATCGACAAGCACGGTCTGGAGCGGGTGGGCTTTGCGGCCGACCAGCTCACGCCGGAGGGACTCGCGCACGACATCCGCGTGCTCGAGCGCGAGCGCACCTGAGAACCGGCTGCCGGCCGCTAACCGATTGCCGCCGCGGCGGCTACGGCGACGAACAACAGCGCCAGGTACAGGAGCGAGTAGTGAAACAGGACCGCTGCCCGGGCCGACGTGCGATCGCGCCACAGGCGCCATGCGAGCAGACACAGGACCCCGTTGAGCGCCACCGCCGCCGCGAGGTAGAGAACGCCGAATGTTCCGAGAACGCCCGGCACCAGCGAGACTGCCACCAGCGCGAACGTGTACAGGAGGACCTGGCGCGCAGTCGTGGCCACGCCGCGTACGACCGGCAGCATGGGCACACCTGCGGCGGTGTACTGGGGTGCCAGCAACAGCGCCAGCGCCCAGAAGTGCGGCGGCGTCCAGAGCAGCACGATCAAGAACAGAAAGCCGGCGCCCAGGCCAAGTCGACCGTGCGCAGCGGCCCAGCCGGCGAGCGGCGGTATCGCGCCGGCCGCACCGCCGATGACGATGTTCTGGGGCGTGCTGCGCTTGAGCCACAGCGTGTACACGAGAACGTAGAACGCTCCGCCGCTGACCGCAAGCGCCGCGGTCAGCAGGTTCGCGAACGCGGTCAGGATCAGGAACGCGAGTACGGACAGCACGAGACCGAATGCGACCGCGTGGCGCGGCGCGATGCGCCCGGCGGCCACCGGGCGCGACGCCGTCCGCGGTCCCATCAGCCGGTCGATGTCGCGATCGAGCACGTGGTTGAGCGCGCTGGCGCCGCCGCACGCCAGGGCCCCGCCGACGACCAGCGCCGCCAGCCGCAGCGGCGCCGGTGATCCGCCCGCGGCTGCGACCATTGCGCAGACCGAGGTCAGCACCAGCAGTGACATGATCCGCGGCTTGGTCAGCGTCAGGTAGTCGCGCGCCATCTGTGCGTACGTGGAGCGCGCACGGGTGCAGCCAATCGCGCTGGCGGCGGGGAGCGCCTCGACCACCTCAGGCATGGGTTGTGCTCCGGCTCGCCCGCGCGCTGGCAAGCACGCGCATGTCGTGCGCCACGCGGGCGGGCATATAGGGGTACAGATAGCCAGAGCGCTCGTCGCCGCGGCGATCGAGCAGATAGAGCGCCTCGGTATGGGTGATGTCGCCCTTCTCGGGTTTGACGAAGATGTGATAGGCGCTCCACACCGGTGCGAGCTGCGCATGGGTCCCACGAAGCCAGTGCCACGGGGCAAGTCCAGCCAGCCCCCAGGCCTTGATCGCCGCGCGCGTGCTGGCCGGCGTGTCGAGCGGGTTGACGCTCACCACCACCAGCACCGGCCGCTGTGCCCGGGGAAGCTGACGCTCGGCTGCGGCCAGCGCGCGTCCCGCGAGCGGGCACTCCTGCTTGCAGTGCGAATCGAAGAACTCGATCGCCACCGGTCGCCCTCGCAGTGACGCCAGCGAGAAGAGGCGGCCGCTCTGGTCGCGCAGCGTGTCAATCACGGGAGCAGGACGGGCGCCGGCCGCCCAGGTCGCCTGACCGTCGAGTCCCGACGACGGGCTCAGCGTGGCAGCCGTCTGGCTCTGCCCGCCGAGCACGAAGTGTGCCCCGACTCCCACGCCGGCGCCGATCAGGACGGCGACGAGCAGTACGGCGGCGAGGCGGCGCCCTCCGATCCCCAGAACCCCGGGGGCTTGCCTACGACCGGCGCGGGCCTCCATCAGGAATCGGTGGGCGTGGGGCCGGTGTGTGGATCGTCGGTCTCGGGCGGTGACGGCTCGGGCGGCGGGGTGACGGCCGGGGATCCGGCGGGCGCCGACGTGACGGCCGGGGATCCGGCCGACCCCGACCTGTCAGTCGAGGATGCGCCGGGCGTCGACCCCACAGCCGGGGATCCCGTGGGCGCCGACGCGGCAGCCGGCGAGACGTCTGACGGCCCGGCGGCCGCCACTACCTCCGGCGGCGGAAGCGAGGGCGAGGACTCGGGCGTTTCCGGCACCTGCTTGGCCGTCCACGCATACCAGAGCAGCAGCGCGATCAGCAGCCCGAGCGGCAAGAAGATTGTCAGCAGGGAACCGGCGAGAAAGTTGGCGGCGAACGGGATCGGTGGCATCTTGGGCCCAGTCCTCCTCAGGTCGTGAGCGCCGAGCTACGCGGTTGCGGTGCGCTGTCGGGCTCGAGCCAGCGATAGACGCCGGTCATCATCGCGATCGTGTACGACAGCGAGCCGAGCACCCACATCACCCCGCCGGCGAGCTGCTGATCGGTCATCGCCGTGATGCCGCCCGGCCGGTGGGCGAGCAGGGCATAGTGGGAGTAAAGCGGATGGGGCACGAGCACCAGCGTGATCGCCAGCACCCAACCGACGATCATCGCGCTGATGACATACGCGATCCGCATCGGCCACTCCAGCCGGGGGCGCAGCGGGCCGGGATCGATCACCCGCGCCCAGAACAGCAGTCCGGTGAAGAAGAACATCGCATGCTCGAGGTCGTGGACCGCGTTCGAGCTCAGCGTCAGGTTGTAGGCGGCCGGAAGGTGCCAGGCGACGAAGGTCACGTTGAACAGCAACCACGCGGACCATGGCTGTGCGAGCGCGCGCAGTGGAGCGGCCCAACGAGACAATGCGATCGCACGGCCGATCTTGGTCCGGCTTTGCAGCGGCAGCGCGCGCCACATCCGCGGCCAGGGGCGTCCCAGCAGGATCAGCGGCGGCGCGACCGTCAGCAGCAGCACGTGCTGGAGCATGTGCACCCAGAACAGCTGGTCGGCGTAGGTGTCGATCGGCGACTCGAGCGCGATCACGATCGTCGCCAGACCGCCCGCGAACGAGGCCGCGCGAAGCCGCTGGTGGGTGGTTCGCCTGTAACCCCGACCTCCGGCCCAGTACAGGACCGCCGCAATCGCCACGTAGGCGAGCGGCGGTTGGATCGACCAGCCTCCCAAGCTCATGACGCGGGGGTGATCACCCTAAACGAGATACAGGACAACGAACATGACGATGCCGATGAAGACGTAGAAGCTCCAAAAGAACGAGGCGCCCTCGAGGCCGGCGTAGATCACGGCCGGGTCGGTGTGCACTTCCGCTGGGGCCGGCGGCTCCTGCCCCAGAACTCCCTCTCGGGATCTACGCCAGGCCGTCGCCACCTTGGTTTCGATCCAGTACACGCACGGCAGGGTGAACACCGCATACCAGGCGGTCCACCCTACGTACACGCTTGCGTAGCCGCCACTGGCAGGCCCGAAGCCGAGCGTGGTCCAGGCGATCACCTGCAAAACCACTGACACGAGCGCCAGCGCCAGCGCCGCTCCCCCGGCGGTCACCGTGCGCTCGGGGCGTCTGGTGGCCTCTCGCAGCGCCAGCGCGCTGGCGATCAGCACCAGGACGATGGCGATCCCGAAGCCGGTCGGCGGGTTGACTGTCCCGATCTTCCACGAGTTGTTGGGGTTCAGCGAGCGCAGATAGAAGTACGCGAACAGGAAGGAGATGAAGAAGAAGGCCGCCGCCCCGCACAGCAGGCGCGCGCCGACCCACAGCGCGTGAGGCTGCCACTCGGGCGGCTCGAGCTCGATGTGGGGATGAGTGGGGGCGGATGCGGAGCCTTCTGCCATGGCCTACGTCCCTCCTCCGGCAGGCGTGAGCGCCGGCTCTCGGCCGGGCTCGACGCCGTACGGGTAGGGATCCTCGTCGAACACCGGGATCTGCTCGAAGTCGTACACCGGCACCGGCGTGGGCAGCTGGAACTCCGCCGACTTCGAGTGCCAGGGGTTGTCGTCGGCCGGCTCGCGCTTGATCAGCATCGACCAGATCACGTTGTAGAGGAACACCAGCATCGAGATCCCGAGCACGAACGCCGACACCGACACCCAGATGTTGAGCCCCTGGAAGTTGCTCGGGTAGGTGACCACACGCCTGGGCATCCCCATGAAGCCGAGCGCGAACAGTGGCGCAAACGTCGAGTTGAAGGCGATGAACATCATCCAGAAGTGGATCCTGGCCAGACGCTCGTTGAACTTGAAGCCGAGCATCTTCGGTCCCCAGTGGTAGATCGCGGCAAAGAACGTGAACACCAGCCCGCCCATGATCGTGTAGTGGAAGTGGGCCATCACGAAGAAGCTGCCGTGGGTGGTCACGTCGCTGGGGACGTCTGACAGAAACACGCCCGAGATGCCGCCCCAGAGGAAGTTGAACGCCCACGCCAGGCAGAACAGCATGGGTACCGTGAACCGTATTCGCCCGCGCCACAGGGTTCCCATCGCACACAGGAAGATGAATCCCGTCGGCAGCGAGATGAGCTCGGTAGAGAGCATGTAGAACGGCCGCAGGTCGGCGTTGATGCCGCTCACAAACAGGTGGTGCTGCCAGACGAAGAAACTCAGCAGCGTCACGCCGAGCATGCCGGCAACCCCGAGCCGGTAGCCCCACAGGGGCTTGCGCGCGAACACCGGCAACAACTCCAGCACGATCCCGAAGCCGGGCAGCGCGACGATGTAGACCTCGGGGTGGCCGAAGACCCAGAACAGGTTCTGGAACAGGTAATTGCTGCCGCCGTTGCCGGCAATGAAGAAGGCCGTCTGCACGGTCCGGTCAAAGGCCCCCATCAGCAGCGCCGCGATCAGCATCGGCGGTGCCAGCAGCATCAGGATGCTGGTTGCGATCACCCCATGGACGAACATCGGCAGCCGTGACCAGGTCATCCCCGGGGCGCGCATCGTGAAGACCGTCGCCAGCAGGTTGAAGCCCAGCAGGCACATCGACACGCCGACCAGCGCGAAGAAGCCAATGTAGGCGTCGTAGCCCGCGGTGCCCTGGCTGCCGAGCGGTTGGTAGCCGGTCCAACCGGTCTGAAAGCCGCCGAAGAAGATCGTCGTGATCAACACCACGCCGGCCGCCATCAGCAGCCAGAACGTGAACGACTCGATCCGGGGGTAAGCCATCCGCCGGGTGCCGATCATCAGCGGCACGAGCCAGTTCGCAAACGGGCCCAGAATGCCCGAGGTCATCATCCCCATCATCATCGCCCCGTGCATCCCGACCAGGGTCAGGTACTGGTTGGCGCCGAACACGTGCACGTTGGGCTGCAGCAGCTGAGTGCGGATCAGCATCGCGTTGACGCCGCCGACGAAGAAGAACACGCCGATCCCGACGAGATACTGGATGGCCACGACCTTGTGGTCGGTGCACAGGCGGAAGTAGCGGCTGATCCCCTCGCCCTCCGATTCGTGCTCGGCGAGCGACGGCGGGTGGCCCAGCATCCGCTTGATCGGGTAGTTGGCGAATCCCAGGCCAATCAGGAAGCCGAACACCCCGAACAGGTAGCCGAGCAGGATCGCGATGTCGTTCTGCCCCGCCTCCTCGGAGAAGTACGCCAGGCTGGTAGCGTGGACCAGCCCTCCGATCCAGTAGCCGACAAGCCACCCGATGATCGCGCCGACGATTCCGGTCAGGATGTTGAAGCCCAGCCACTTTCGCCACGTGGGCTGTCGCTGTGCCGGAAGCGCGATCGAGGTCATCCGCCTCTCCTAGTCGGTTGCGGGAAGTATTGGTTCGCGTACGGAGGCAGCACCTTTGTGGCGGGTGCGAAGCGCCGGCGCTGCAGCGCGATCCACGCCGCGAACCGGACCTTAGGGACAACCCGGCCGGTCTCGAACATGTAGCCGTGCCACACGCCGCACAACTCCGCACAGCGGATGTTGAAGGTCAGCGGTCCCTTGGTGGTGACGTAGGCGGCGTTGTTGATGCCTGGGTTGGCGTCGGCCTTGACCCCGAGCTGGTAGGCCCAGAAGGAATGGATCACGTCGAGCGAAGTGACGTTGAAGCGAACCGTGGTGTGCTCTGGCAGCTCGAGGGTGGGCGTTTCGACCCCGCCGAACTGTGGCCAGCGGTAGGTGAACTTCCACTGCTGGGCGATCACCTGCACCCGCAGCGCGTTGCTCGAGTTGGCCGGCGCGGCGATCGGGTTGGGGCCCTGGCCGCCGCCCGAACCGTCGGCGAGGAGCCTGACCGTGCCGTAGGCGGCCAGGAACAGGACGATCGCCGTGGTCGCGATCAGCCACCACATCTGGACCTGGGAGTGCCCCCGGATCGGCGGCCCGTCGAGCACTGCCTCGGGCTTGCGCTCGCGGAACGCTATCAGCGCATAGGTGAAGTAGACGATCACCGCGAGGGCGACAGGCGTCGAGAACGCGAGCAGCACGGTGTTGTCGACAACCTGCCCCGAGGCCTGGACGCTGCCGTTGCCGGGCGGCATGCCGGGACCCAGGACGAACACCACGATCGGCGTCATGATCACGGAGGCCACCAGCCACCAGAGCACCACGCGGCGCCAGTGGTTGACCTCGCTCATGTGCGCCGGCGCCTCATGCGATCTTGATGAAGCCGTCCATGTAGCCGACGGTCTGCATCGGGCCGCCGAAGCCGTGGATGAAGCCGGCGGCGCAGGGAACGAAGCACTGCCAGCGGTACAGCCCCGGTCCGGGGGTGCGGACCGTGAACGTGGTCGCGCTGTGATCGTTGCGCAGCGAGCACGGCGCGTTCGAGCACGGGTTCTTGGCGTTGCTCGAGATCCCGTAGATCGGAACCGAGACGCCCCACTGTGGGATCGCGAACACGTGCGACGCGGTGTCGGGCGGGATCGTCTGGGCGACCTTGCCGTTGAGGGTGAACGTCCCTCCAAGGGTGCCGGTCGCCTGGGAGATGAACGGATTGCGCAGGCCGGTCTGCGAGTCGTAGTTGTAGATCGTGATCCTGACCAGTGTGTGCGCGGGCAGGTTGTACGTCGTCACATGCTTCCAGTTGGTCGACGTGGGGCTGACCGCGTAATAGGAGACCCAGGTGGGGTGGGGGTCATCGAGCGCCGCGGCCGGGACCGTCCCCAGGAACAGCCGCGCGCCGGTCACGGTCCGAGTGGCGGCGGCCGATCCCGGCACGTTAGTCAGGTAGAGGCCGATGTACAGGCCGATCGCGACGCAAACGATTGCCGCGCCGAGCCCGATGCCGATCACTCTCTTGGCCAATTAGCCCCTCTCCATGTCGCGGCGGACAAACTAGCGCCAAGCAGAGCAATGGCAAGGCAGATGACCGCGATGTCATCTGATGGTCATTTACAAGTCATGCGCGGAGGGATATGTTGCTTTGGTTCAGCAGTCTCCGGAGAGGGATATGCGCATACTTGTCGTGGAGGATGAGGCACGCATTCGTGCCTTCCTCGCCCGGGCGTTCGAGGCCGAAGGCTTCAACGTGGATGTCGTCAAGGACGGCGAACGGGGCATGGTGCTTGCCCTCAGCGGCAGCTACGAGATCGTGATCCTCGACCTGCTGCTGCCGGGGCGCGACGGCCTCGACGTCCTCGAGGCGCTGCACCGCGAAAGACCCGACCTGCCCGTGCTGATTCTGTCGGCGCGCCACGACCTGACGACCAGATTGCGAGGCTTCGAGCTCGGCGCGGTGGACTTTCTGGCAAAGCCGTTCTCGCTTGATGAGCTTCTCGCGCGGACGCGGGTCCAGCTGCGTCGCGGGCTGAGCGTCGACGGCGGCTCGATCCTGCACGCCGGCAGGCTGGCCCTCGACGTGACCCGCCGCCAGGCACGAGTCGGCGACGTGGTGGCCGACCTCTCGGATCGCGAGTTTCGGGTCCTGCACTTCCTGATGCTGCACGTGGGCCAGGTGATAAGCCGCGAGCGCCTGCTGTCGGAGGTCTGGGGCTATGACTTCGACCCCCGCTCCAACGTCGTCGATGTCTGCGTGCGGCGGCTGCGCCGACAGCTCGGACCGGACGCTCCGATCGAGACCGTGCGCAACGCCGGCTATCGCGCGGCGGCATGAGCATGAGCGACGGCGGCGGCATGAGCATGAGCGACGGTGTCATCCAAGGAGAGCGTCCGTGGATGGGCTCGGCCCACCGCGCGAGCTCGCTGCTGCGGGGCTACCGGATCGAGCTGCTGTGGCTGGCGTTCGCGGCCGCCAACTACGCGGCGATGATCGCCTGGCCGAGCTGGGAGACGATCCCGTTTCATTTCGTCTGGATCAGCCTCACGGTTCTGTACGGCTTTCGCGTCTGGCCGATGAAGGCGACCCTGGTCCTGCTCGGCTTCGTGATGCTGGCCACCGGCGCTTCGATCGGGCTCGACGCGTTCCGGGGCATCCAGCTGTGGGGGGAGCTGTTCGAGGTGCCGCTGATGGCGGCGATGTTCCTGGCCATGGTCTGGCATGCCCGCCGGCGCGTCGATGCGCTGGCGATCGCCGAGCAGCGCGCCGAGCAGCGCCGCTCGCTGCTCGAACGGCAGGAGCGCTTCATCCACGACGCCTCGCACGAGCTGCGCACGCCGGTGACGATCGCTCGTGGGCACCTCGAGCTGCTGCGCGCAAACCACAGCGACACCCCGGAGGTCGAGGTTGCGCTCGACGAGCTGCACCGGATTGACGCGATCATCGGGCGCCTGCTGCTGCTCGCCACGGCCGACCAGCCCGATTTCGTGCGCCGGACCGAGATCGAGCTCGAGCCGCTGCTCGAGGACGTGTTCATGCGCTGGTCCGAGGTGGCACCCCGCGCCTGGCAGCTGGGGTCGCTGACGCCGGGACGGCTGCTCGTCGACAGCGACCGCCTGCGTGCCGCGCTCGACGCGCTGCTCGAGAACGCGCTCAAGTACACCGACCCCTATGCCGCGATCGAGCTGCGCGCCCGCAGCGACGGGCCCGGCTGGGTCTTGATCGAGGTCCAGGACGAAGGGTGCGGCGTGCCCGAGGAGGCGCTGGCGCGGATCTTCGATCGCTTTGCCCGTGCCGATCCGGCACGTACGCGCTCGGCCGGCGGCGTGGGCCTGGGGCTGGCGATCGTCGACGCGATCGCCAAGGGCCACGGCGGCAGCTGCTCGGTCACCAGCACCAGCCAGGGGTCGGTCTTCGCCCTGCGGCTGCCGAACTTCACCCCCACCGCCGCAAGGGTGGGGCCACCGCTCGTGCACCAGCCCGACGCCGTGCCGCCGGTGCACCAGCCCGGCGCCGCGCCGCTGATTCACTAGCCCGGCCTCGAGCCGCTAATCCACCAGCCCGGCACCGAGCCGCTCGGCCACGCTGTTCAGAAAGCCCGCCGCGCGCGCGCCGAACAGGATCCGGCCATCGCAGGCAAGCGTCAGGGCGATCGTGTGGCCCGGCACCACGACGCCATCGCGCAGGACCGGCACCGCTCGCACGGCGCCGGCGGCGATCACCGCGGCCTGCGGCGGCGTCAGGAATGCGCTAGCGCGCCCCACCCCCTGTGTACCGAGGTCTACCAGCGTGAACGTCGCTCCCGCCAGCTCGGGCGACGTCAATTTCCCGGCCAGCGCGCGGGTGATGGAGGCGTCGATCTCGGTGCTCAGCTGCGGCAACGATTTGCGGTCGGCGTCGAGCACGGTCGGTGCGAAGTGTCCCTGTGCGGTCTCCACCGCCACCGCGATGTTGACGCGCGAGTACAGCTCGTAGTGGCCGTCGCGGTAGGCGGCGTTGGCGTGTGGGTGCTCACTGAGCGCGATCGCGCACGCCCGCACCAGGACCGCCGTCAGCGAGCAGCCGTACTCGCCGGTGAGCGCCAGGGCCGGCCCGGCGTCGATCTCGGTGCCGAGCTCGAGATCGGGGACCGTTGCCCGGGTCTCGGCGTTTCGTCGCGCGATCGAGCGCTCTTCGCGGGTCAGCTCCTGCACACGGGTCTCGCCCTTGAGCCCATGTTGACCTGCGGGAGCTGGTCCTGAGTGCACCGCGCAAACCTTTCAGAACAACGGCCGCAGCGCCGTGTAGAGATCGCGGTAGCGCTCGTGTACGGCGGCATAGACCGCCTGTCGGTCGGGATCGGGCAGGATCGGCTCCCGCCGCGGCCCCGCCATGTGCGTCGCCGCCGCCTGCACATCCGCGTGCAGGCCGGCTCCAACCGCCGCCAGCATCGCCGCGCCGCGGGCCGTCGTCTCGACGTCCTCGGGCCGGGTCACCGGCAGCCCGGTTACGTCGGCGCGGATGCTCAGCAGCAGGTCGCCGCGGGCGCCTCCACCTACGCAGACCAGGCCGGTGGGCACCAGGCCGGCGGCGCGCATCGCGTCGATCACGTCCCGGAGCGCAAACGCGTTGCCCTCGAGCAGCGCCCGCGTGAGGTGGGCGCGGCCGTGTGCCGCGGTCAGGCCAAACCATGCGGCGCGCGCGTCGGGATTCCACTCCGGTGCGGTGGCGCCGGCCAGCGCCGGCACCCACAGCACCCCGCCGGCGCCGGGAGGCACGGCGGCCGCGGCATCGTTGAGCAGCTCGTAGACGTCGGTTCCGGTCGCCGTTGCCTCGGCCAGCTCGGCCGCTCCGAGCTGATCACGAAACCAGCGATAGGCGCCGCCCGAAAGCCATCCCGGGTTCTCGAGCAGCCAGCCATCGGGGCTGGCATGCGGGTGTGCCTCGGTGACGCAATCGGGGTCCAGCGCGGGCTCCGAGACCACCGCGCACACGGGCTCCGCGGTGCCCAGGACGTCGCACACGGTGCCGGGCTCGATCACGCCCGCGCCGAGCGTCGCCGCCATCTCGTCGCCACAGCCCAGCACCACCAGCGTGGAGTCATCGAGCCCGGCGGCGTCTGCAAGCCAGGGCGCCACCGGGCCCAGAACCTGGTGCGCGGGACATATCGGGGCGAGCATCTCGATCTCCACGCCAAACGCCGCGCACGCTTCGACTGACCAACTCCGCGTGCGGATGTCAAACAACATCGACGAGGAGGCGTTGGATGGATCGACGGCCAGCTCGCCGGCGGCTCGCCAGGCCACGAACGAGCCCGGCAGCAGCAGCCAGCGGGCGGCGGCGTGCTCGTCGGGCCTGTGCCGGCGCACCCACGCGATCTTGGCGGCCACATGCCCGGGGTCGAGGTTGCAGCCGGTCAGCTCCCGCAGCCGCTGGGGCTCGAGCTCACCGGCGGCCTGCTCGCACTCGGCGGTGGCCCGCCGGTCCATCCAGATCAACGCCGGTCCGGTCGGCGAGCCGTCGGAGGTTGCCCCCACGAGCCCGTCGAGCTGGGACCCAAACGAGATCGCCCGCAAGTGCCGGCCCGGGCACGCCCGGCGCACCTCCCCCAGTGCCTGGGCCACCGCGGCCAGCCACACCTGCGGATCCTGCTCGGCCCACCCGGGCTGTGGATAGGAGAGCGCGTGTGACACATAGCTCGTGGCCACAGCGGCGCCGTCTGGATCGATCGCCTGCGCGCAGGTCCCCTGGGAGCCGACGTCTACACCGATGACCAGCTCGGCGCTCACCCGTCCTCGGTTTCGCCCGGCTTGCGCCGGTAGACGCTGAGCGGCTTGTCGGTCACGTAGGTGCCCGAACCGTGACGGCGGCGCAAGAGCCCGTCCTCCTCGAGCAGCGCGATCCCCGAACGTAGCGAGCTGCGCGACACCCCCAGGCTGCGGGCCAGGTCGGGGTCGCTGGGGAGGCGAGCGCCAGGGGCAAACTCGCCTGCCAGCACCCGCTCGTGCAAATGGTCGGCGATCCGATGGCGCAGCGAGAGACGGGTGGGGGCTCTCATCTGGCACCTATTCTCGGCTCACGCCCCGGCGATTGCCAGCTCGTCCGGGTCAGGGCCTGACGACGATCTTGTGGACCTCGGGCTCGTTTCTAAGGGGCGCTTTGAGCTGGTTCACCATCACCGGCTCGTTCGCCTGCGGTGGCGTTTCACAACACCACCGCTCGGTACATGTACGTCTTGGGCCGCGAGCGTGTGCTGCCGCAGGTGCTGGGACGCACCCACGCCAATTACCACAGCGCGCGTGTCGCCTCGACGGTGCAGTCGGTGATCACCGCGGTGATCCTGCTTGCGTTCGTCCTGTTCGCGACCGTCGACTTTTTGGGCTCCGGTTACAGCTACGCCAAGTGGCTGTGCTGGGGCGACGTGCTGATCTTCCTGGTGGGTCTCGGGTATGCGTTCTACCTGAAGGCCAATGACCGTGCCAGGTACGAGACGGTCGGCCGGATGATCAATCAGGGGCTAGACAAGGTGTGACGCCAGGTACGCCCAGGGGCTGATCCCCGTCCGGCGGACGCGGCGCCAGATACAGTCAGGCCATGGGCGCCTCCTCGAGCGACGTGTGCGTGATCGGGGCCGGAGTGATCGGCCTGGCCACCGCCACCAGCCTGCGCGACCGTGGCGTCGACGTTGCCTGCTTTGAGCGCTCGGCACCGGGCCAGGGGCAGTCGGTCGGGCGCACGCGACAGTTCCGCCACCTGCACCGCGACCCGCAGCTGATCGAGCTGGCAATTCGCGCTCGGGAGGCTTGGCTGGACTGGGAGCAGCGCTTTGAGACGACCCTGCTGGGGCCCGAAGGCGCCCTGCGCGTCGGCGCCGAGCCCGGCGAGCTCGATGCCCTGCGAGCTGCCGGGCTGCCTGCACAAGAGCTCGACGCAGCCGCCGCGTCAGAGCTCTTCCCGATCGCCGAGCTGCCGGACGGGATGCTGCTCTGGGATCCGCTGGCATCCGCGATTCGGGCCCAGGAGACGGTCGACGTGCTCGCCACAGCTCTGGGTGGCGCGGTGCAGCGGACGGAGATCGACTCGATCGCGGTGGCAGTCGATGGCGAGGCGGTACAGGTGCACACGAGCGACGGCGTGCACCACAGCTCCCGATGCATCGTCTGCGCCGGTCCCGGGACCGACCGGTTGGTCCGGTCGCTGGGGCTCGGCGTCCATCAGGTGCGAAACGTTCACCTGCGGCTCAGCTTCCGCATGCGAGCCACACCTGGCAAGCCGCTGCCATGCTTCAGCGATCGCATCGGAGGTCCTGAGCTCGTCTACGCGTTGAGTGACCTCGGCGATCGCTATGCCGTCGGCCTCGCGGAGCTGAGCACCTACCCGCCGCTCGAGGATCTGGCGCTCGAGGTGCCCGGCGACGCCGACGTCTCAGCCCAGCGCGACCGGGTCATCGCCTACGTTCGCAAGGTGCTTCCCGGGCTCGATCCGGACCCGGTGGACCACGTGCTGTGCGTCACCACCACGCTGCCCGATCGGCCCGACGACGGCTTCGATATCTGGCACCAGGGACCGGTCACCGCGATCGCCGGCACCAACCTGTTCAAATTCGCGCCGGTCATCGGCGCGGACTTGGCCGACGCCGTGATCGGTGGGTCAACCGCGGTCAGTAGAGCTCCAGGTACTCCTGTAGCTCCCAGTCGGTGACGTGGTCGGCAAACCGCTGTAGCTCGTGGCGGCGGACCACGGTGTAGGCGGCGACGAACTCCGAGCCCAGCAGCTCGACGAGCTTGTCGTCGGCTTCGAACGCGGCCAGGGACTCCTCCACTGACGTGGGCAGCTTGGGCTTTGACTCGTCCTCCTCGGCCGGCATCGCCGCCGGTGGCTCGAGCTCGAGCTCGTCGGCGATTCCCAGCACGCCGGCGCCGAGCAGGGCGGCGCAGGCCAGGTATGGATTCGAGAGTCCCGTCGGGGCGCGGTTCTCCACGTGCCGGCTCTTGGCGCTGCCGCCCTTGACCCGCACCAGCGCGCTGCGGTCCTCCAGTCCCCAGGAGATGTTGGTGGGGCTGAACGTGTGGGTGCGGCGGCGCTTGAGGCAGTTCACGGTCGGCGCCAGCAGCGCGTAGGTGGCGCGGGCATAGCGCAGCTGTCCGGCGACGAAGCTGCGCCCGACGCTGGAGAGCCCCGTCTGATGGTCGTCGGCGGCCATCGCGTTGTCGCCCGACTCGCGGTCCAGCAGCCCGATGTGGTTGTGCGCCCCGGATCCGGCGCCGTCGCCAAACGGCTTGGACATGAAGCTCGCGATCAGCCCCTCCTGCTTGGCCAGCTCCTTGGCGGCGGTCTTGAAGCTGAACGCCGCGTCGGGTCCGGCCATGCCGCTGCTAGGGCCGAACACGATCTCCCACTGCGAACCGGCGTACTCGCAGTTGGCGGTGATGATGTCGATTCCGAACGCCCGCGTCTCGTTGACGATCCGCTCGACCACGGGCGTCCAGGTGTTGCGCACCGTGTTGAAGATGTGGGTGCCGCCGAACAGCGGCTGCAGGGTCTCGGCGTCCAGCAGATAGAACTCGGGCTCGAGGCCGATCAGCGGCTCGTAACCGAGCTCCCGGCAGCGTTCGAGCACCCGCCTGTACACGTGGCGCGGCGCGGCGCCGAGCGGGGTGCCGTCATACCAGTAGGTGTCGCAGATCATGCGCCCGGTGTTGTCCAGCCAGGGGATGACCGCGGCGGTGCCGGGGTCGGGGACCAGGCGCTGGTCGGCGTATCCGACCTCCTCGTTGTAGAGCGCCCCCGAGACCACGTCTGAGCGGCTGTCGAGCACCACCGTGCCCCCGAACATGTTCAGGCCCTCGTCGGCGTAGTGACCGGCATGCTCGATCGGCACAAGCTTCGAGCGGCTGGTCCCGTGCATGTCAGGCAGCTCGAAGCGAACGTTGCGGATTCCCTCGACCCGCCACCGGGAGAGGACATCCTCGACGCTGACCTCCGGCTCCTGCGTTGCCGCCATCGCCACTACCTCCTGTTGGTCTGAAGTTGTTCCCGAGCGGCACGTCGCCCCGAGGATCGATCGCGATCCCCAGTCTGCTGGCCCCCTGCCGCGGCGGCGGTCAGGGCGGCGAACAGGCGGCTGCGATCGTCGGCCTCGGGGTGCCACTGCACGCCGAGCACCCAGCGGCCGTCGGCGGTTTCGATCGCTTCGATCACGCCGTCATTGGCGCGCCCCGTGACACGCAATCCCTGCCCTAGATCCGCGACCGCCTGGTGGTGGTGGCAGCGGGCCACATGGAGGCGCTCGCCGGCGGCGCGCTCTGCGAGCGAGCCCGGCTCGAGTGCCACCTCGTGCTCGTTGCCTTCGAAGCTGCCGACCACCCTTCGGTGTGGATGGGTTCCGTCGGGCGCGACGAGGTCCTGCTCGAGCGTTCCCCCGAGGGCGACATTGAGCAGCTGCATGCCGCGGCAGATCGCCAGCACCGGCAACTCCCTGCCCAGCGCGCCGTGCAGCATCGCCAGCTCGAATCGATCGCGCTCCGGATAGGTGGACTCGGTGGCGGGCTCGGGCGCCACGCCGTAGCTCTCGGGATCTATGTCAGCCCCACCGATCAAGAGCAGACCGTCGATCCGGTCAAGCACCTGCACGGGAGCGCGGGGATCGACCGGGAGCAGGATCGCGATTGCGCCCGCCCGCTGCACGCAGGCAACGTAGGAGTCGGCGACCAGGTGTGCCGCCTGGTCCCAGAACGCCCACCGCGCGCGCTCACGCACCGCGCAGATTCCGATCACGGGCGGGGCCGGCTCAGACGGTGCGCTCATAGCGCTCGCGCTCCCAATCGCTCACCGCCTCGCGCCAGGCGCCCAGCTCCCAGGCGCGAGACGTCCTGAAGTAATCACAGAACTCCTCGCCGATGATCCGGCGCAGGTCGCCGTCGGCGTCGAACGCCTGGAGCGCGCTCTCCAGCGAGCCGGGGAGCGGCGGCAGGTCCTGGCGCTCAGATGCGTCGCCCTGCACCGGGGGCGGCGGCGTGGCGCGACGGCGGATCCCGTCGGCGGCCGAACCGACGAGTGCCGCCAGCGCCAGGTAGGGGTTGGCATCGGCGCCCGGCCGGCGGCACTCCAGGCGCCAGCGCTGCGACTGATCGCCGCGAACCGCGCGCACCGCACAGGAGCGGTTCTCCAGCCCCCAGCTCACGTTGACCGGAGCAAACCAGCCCGGCACCAGCCGCTTGTAGGAGTTGATCGTCGGGTTGAGCATCAGCGACGCCGCCGGCAGATGGTCAAGCACGCCGGCGATCGCCGCGCCGAACGGCTCGGGCAGCTCGCCGCCGCCGGGGCCCTCGCCGGCGAACGCGTTCTTACGTTCTGCCCAGCACGAGAGGTGGACGTGGCCGCTGGACCCCTCCTGGCCCGCCTGGGTCTTGGCCAGAAAGCTCGCCTGCAGACCCATCGAGGCCGCCACTTCCTTGACCGCCAGCTTGACGAACACCGCGTCATCGGCGGCCCGCAGCCCCTCCCGGGCGGCGATGTTGAGCTCCAGAAGCCCAGGGCCGGCCTCGGTGTGAATCGCCGACAGCTCGACCTCCAACGCCTCCAGTGCCGGCACCAGTTGCGCCACGAAGCGCTCAAAGCGGGCCACCTCGCCGAGGCTGTAGCTGAGGCCGCTCGACAGCGGCTTGTTGTCGGCGTCGCGCAGTCGAATCTCGTACTCGAACGCCGACCGCACGTCGTATCCCTGCGCGGTCATCTGCTCGAGCACGCCGCGCAACGCCTCGCGCGAAGAGAGCTCGCAGCGGGAGCCGTCGGCCCACATCGGGGTGCTCAGGCAGATCCGCCATCCCGGCAGCCAGGCCAGCTCACGGACGGTGCCGGGGTCGGGGTGCACGACCAGATCGCCCGCCCCGGATCGAATGCCGAAGCGCTCGTAATCGGTGATCGGGGTATCGGTCGGATCGAGCGCCAGCAGCAGGTCAGTCATCACCGCGCCGTCTGAGAGCGCCGCCTCGAAGGCCTCCGGCCGAAGCGCCTTTCCTTTGACCGAGCCGTGGACGTCGGGCATCCCGAGCAGCACGAATCCCGCCTGGGCGGCCGGAGCGCCGCTCGCGGCCGCCATCGCGGCGAGCTCGGAAACCGACGCGCCAGTCACGAGGGGGTCCGTATGAGCGACTGCTTGATGGCCTGCTCCACGTCGGCGATCGTGGCCGCGAAGCGCTGGACGATCTCGGCAAGGTCCTCGTCGGTGGCGACGAATGCCGGCGCCAGCAGCACCTGGTCGCCGGCGTAGCCGTCGGTCGTGGAGTGCGTGGAGGTGACGAGCAGCCCGTGCTCGAACGCCGTCTGATCCACCAGCGACGCGGCGTCGAGCTCGTCGAGCAGCAGCGACTCGCCGTCTCGGGGATCCACCAGCTCCACGCCGAGCAGGAACCCTCTGCCGCGGACTTCCCTGACGATCTCGCTTTGCGCGAGCGCCTGCTCGAGCTCGGCGCGCAGCGACGGCCCACGCGTGCGCACCCGCTCCACGAGTCCGCGCTGCACAAGCGTGTCGAGTACCGCCAGGCCAACGGCGCAGCTCAGAGGCGCCCCGTCCCAGGTGTGCCCATGCTCAAAGTTCTTTGAGGCGGCGGCCAGCGCCTCGTACACGTGCTGCTTGCACAGCGCGGCGGCCAGCGGCGCGTAGCCCGCGCCCAGCCCCTTGCCGCCGGTGATGATGTCGGGCTCGATCGGCAGCTGGTGGCTGGCAAACCAGCTGCCGGTCCGACCCATGCCGGTTACCACCTCGTCGAAGCAGAGCAGGAAGCCGTATCGCTCGCGGCGCTCGGCGATCCCCTCCCAGAAGCGGTCCGGAGGCGTATACCCCGGTAGCGCGGCGGCGCTCACCGGCTCGCAGAAGAACGCCGCGATCGTCTCCGGTGCGGCCTCCTCGAGCAGGCGGTCGAGCTCCTGCAAGGCGCTCTCGCCGCTGGGATCGAAGCGCCAGGTGGACGGCGCGATGTGCAGGTGGCCGGGGAGATAGTCGCCGTAGGGCTGCTGCAGGCTCTGGCGCCCGGTCAAGGCCAGGGCCCCCATCAGCGCGCCGTGGTAGGCCTGCGCCTGGGAGATGATTCGCCAGCGTTGGGGCTCACCGCGATCGACGTGGTACTGGCGGATCAGCCGAACCGCGGTCTCGTTGGCTTCCGAGCCGCCGGAGACGAACCGCACGCGGGCCATCTCGGGCGCCGCGACCGCGAGCAAGCGCGCCGCCAGACGCTCCTGCGGCTCGTTGGTGAAGTGGTGGTTGTAGACGTAGGAAATTCGCTGCGCCTGCGCCTGCGCCGCCTGCACGATCTCGGTGGCGCCGTGGCCCAGGCAGGCGACCATCGCCCCTCCCGAGCAGGCGTCCAGCACCTCAAAGCCATCGTCGGTATACAGCCGGAGGCCCTCGCCGCGCTGCACGAGCGGGTAGTCGAGATCGAGCAGGCGGGGGAAGACGTTCGTGTGCGCCGCCTCAACGGCCACTGACGGCCTCCGAGAGCCCGGCGACGCGCTCCAGGAACCCGTCGAACAGACGCCAGGCGATAATCCGGGTGTCATCCGCTCGGCGGTAGGTCTCCTTGAGCAGGTCGTCGGGGTCGACACCCTCCTGATCGAGCTCGTGGGGATAGGCCGCGACCCACAGGTCCATGATCTCCGGGGTCACCTCGGGATGAAACTGGACGCCGAGGCTGCGGCCGATCGTGTACGCCTGCGGTCCCGCCGGGCTGTCGGCGATCAGCTCGGCGCCGGGGGGCAGGGTGAAGGTGTCGAAGTGCCACTGAAACCACGGGCCCTCCGGAACCAGCGCGCTGTTGCGGGTGCGCACAGGCATCCAGCCGACCTCGGCCTCGCCGCGGAACGATTGACCGCCCAGCGTCCGTGCCAGGAGCTGGCCGCCGAAGCAGATGCCGAGCACCGGCACGTCGGCCTCGGTGGCGGCGGTCAGCAGCTCGCGCTCGCGCGCCAGCCACGGGATCGAGTCGTCGAACGCCGGGAACTCCGATCCCAGCGACACGATCAGGCCATAGTCGCGCGGGTCTGGTTCGCGCTGCTCGATGTCGATCCGGTAGATGTCCTGGTCGGCGCCGCGCTCTGCCAGCCACTCGTTGACATAGCCGCCCGGGGTGGGCTCCTCGTGCTGGAGCACGAGGGCCCGCAGCGGCGTCACTGACTGCCTCCGGCCGCGATGGCATGGGCCGATCGTCTGGGCCCGGCAAGCTCCATCTGGACCTCGGCCGCGACCCTGCGCACGACCGCCGCGAACCGCGCCACCATCTCCGCGAGCTCCTCGTCGGTCGTGGTGAACGGCGGCGCGAACAGGCTCTGGTCGCCGGTGTAGCCGTCGCCGGTGGGCTGCGTGGAGAGGATCACCAGGCCGTTCTCGAGCGCAACATCGTCGATCCGCCCGGCGACGCCGAGCTCGGCCGGAAGGAACGACACACCATCGCGCGGATCGACGTATTCGATCCCCAGCAGGAAGCCCTGACCGCGGACCTCGCGGACCATCTCGATCCCGGCGAGCGCGTCCACGAGCTGCTCGCGCAGCTGCGGCCCGCGCTGGGCTACCCGTTCCACCAGCCCTTCGCGGCGTAGCGCGTCGATCACGGCGAGCCCCACCGCGCAGGGCAGCGGCGCTCCGTCCCAGGTGTGACCGAGCGTGAACCGGCGCGAGCCCGCAGCCACCGCCTCGTACACGCGCTGGTGGCAGATCGTCGCACCGATGGCCGCGTAGCCGGCCCCGAGCCCCTTCGCGGTGGCGATGATGTCCGGGGTGAACGGCAGCGTCTGCGCGGCAAACCAACTGCCGGTCCGCCCCATGCCGGTCACCACCTCGTCGAAGCAGATCAGAAAGCCATGGCGATCGCGGCGCTCGGCGAGCCCTTCCCAGAAGCGCTGGGGAGCCATGTAGGCCGGCAGCGCCGCCGCGCCGACGACCTCGCTGAAGAACGCCGACACGTTCTCGGGCCCGACCTCGTCCAGCGCCCGGTCAAGCGCTTCCAGGGCCTGCTCGCCGGTGGGGTCAAAGCGCCAGGTGCTGGGCGGGATGTGCTGCTGCTCGCGCAGGTACGGGGTCAGAGGTCCCTGCAGACCCGCCCGCCCGGTGAGCGCCAGCGTGGCCATCGTCGGCCCGTGGTAGGCCTGCGCCGGGGAGATGATCCGCGAGCGCTGGGGCTCGCCGCGCTCGACGTGGTAGCTGCGCGCGAGCCGCAGGGCGCACTCGTTGGCCTCCGAGCCGCCGGTGACGAAGTGCACGCGCTCCATCCCCTCGGGCGCGACCGCCGTGAGCTCGCGAGCCAGCCGCTCCTGGGCCGGATTGGTCAGCCGCTCGTTGTGGACGAAGGCCAGCTCCTGGGCCTGCGCCCGTGCGGCCTCGATCAGGTCGCTGCGGCCGTGGCCAAGGGTCAGCGCCATCGACCCTCCGCTCATCGCGTCGAGGTATCTGCGGCCGGCGGCGTCCTTGACCCAGACGCCGTCCCCCTCGACGATCATCGGATAGCGCCGGCCGAACTCCGGCGGCAGCACGTGGGTCTTGGAGCAGTCGACGAACGCGTCGGTCACAGCGAGGTCACAGGCCGGTCGGGAGTCTGGGCCGAGGTCCTTCTCGCAATAGACTTTATCGACCCCTAATCCAGGGGACAGCGTGGGTGAAGGCCCTGAGCGGAGGGTGGCGATGGTGACGGACGCAGAGACGATGCTGAGGGTCATCGAGCCCGCCACAGAGCAGGTGATCGCCGAGCTTCCCCACGCCGGCGTGCAGGAGACCGATGCGGCGGTGGCCCGGGCCAGGGCGGCGTTTGGCGCCTGGCGAGCCGTCACACCGGGTGATCGTGCCCGCCAGCTGCGAGCGATCGCCGACGCGATCGCCGCGCGCGCCGAGGATCTGGCCCGTCTCGAAGCTCGCAACGTCGGCAAGCCGATAGGCGATGCGCGGGGCGAGGTGGGGATGGTCGCCGAGACCTTCGCCTACATGGCGGGCGCTCCCGAGCGGCTGCTCGGCGACACGATCCCGGTGGCCGGCGGCCTCGATATGACCTTCCGCGAGCCGCTCGGCGTCGTGGGGCTGATCGTCCCCTGGAACTTCCCGCTGCCGATCGCCTCCTGGAAGGTGGCCCCGGCACTGGCGGCCGGCAACACGATCGTGTTGAAGCCCGCCGAGCTGACCCCGCTGACCGCCCTCGAGCTCGAGAAGATCGCGCTGGAGGCCGGCCTTCCCGAGGGCGTGCTGAACGTCGTCGTGGGGCCCGGACGGGTCGTCGGCGAGCGTCTCGCGCAGCATCCCGACGTGGCCAAGGTGGCCTTCACCGGCTCCACTGCCGTGGGCCGGCGGGTGGGCGAGCTCGCCTCACAGTCGATCAAGCGCGTGACGCTCGAGCTCGGCGGCAAGTCGGCCAACGTGATCTTCGCCGATGCCGATCTCGCGGCGGCGGCGCAGGCGGCGCCGCTGGCGGTGTTCGGAAACGCGGGCCAGGACTGCTGTGCGCGCTCGCGGATTCTCGTGCAGCGGTCGGCGCTCGACGAGTTCGTCTCCCTGCTCGAGGACGCCGTCAAGGCGCTGCGCGTCGGCGACCCGCTCGACGACACGACCCAGATGGGGCCGCTGATCTCCGCCGATCAGCGCGAGAAGGTCAGCGCGTATGTCAACGGCGAGGCGCCGGTGGCGTTCCGGGGCAGCGCGCCCGACGGTCCTGGGTATTGGTTTGCGCCGACCGTCCTGTGCCCGGTATCCAACGACGACCGAGCCGCGCGCGAGGAGATCTTCGGCCCGGTCGCGGCGGTGATCCCATTCGACTCAGAGCAGGAGGCGATCCGCCTCGCCAACGACACCGTCTACGGGCTGTCGGGCTCGATCTGGACCCGTGACGGCGCCCGCGCGCTGCGGATGGCGCGAGCGCTCGACAGCGGGACTCTGTCGATCAACTCGAACACCTCGGTTCGGGTGGGGACGCCCTTCGGCGGCTTCAAGCAGTCCGGGATGGGCCGCGAGCTCGGCCCGCACGCACTCGACTACTACACCGAGCTCAAGAACGTGTTCATCGCTACGTGAGGGGTTTCGGAACGCTGTGCACGAATAGCGTGTAGAACGTTCCTCGACCCGCTGCGCCCGCCGCTGCCGGCGCCGCTAGAGGGGCCAGTCCGCGGTCCGATCGGCGCCCTCCCAGCGGGCGATGAACTCATCCGCGTCGAGCCCGACGAGATCGGCCCGCAGTCGCTTGAGCAGCCGCGTCGCCTGCTTGGGCGGCAGCGTCCAGTACAGGACCACCTCGCCGTCGTCGACTGACACCACCTCGACCCGGTCATGGCGCCGCTGGCCGGCCATGAACGATGGTTCGTGGCCCTCGCGCGAGACGATCAGATGAAAGACCCGGTTCGCCTTCACCGCGACGCTCCCAGCGGGAGCCGCGCATCGGCAAGCTCGATGCAGCCACGGCCTTCAAACAGCTCGTCGCCGACCTGGATCGCCGGCAGCAAGCCGACTCCGGCAGCGAGCGCACGCGCTTCCGCGTCGCGCAGCGCATCCGTGACCGACCGCAGCGCAATTCCCTTCAGCACCGCCGCCGGATGCATCTCGCAGGCTGCCGCGGCGATCAGCACCGTGCCCTGGTCACCGAGGTCGCGCCCGCCGGCGAACGCCTGGCGAAACGCCGCCAGCGAGAACGCCACTCCGCGGCCGATGCGCTTGGCGTAGGTGGCCGCGCGCATCGCGAGCGCGCTGTCGGGCGGCCAGCGGGCCGGCCATCGCACAGGCTGCAGGCCGAGCTCCCGGGCGCGCCGCTCAATCAGCTCCCGATCCACCTCGACCCCGCCCAGCCCCAGCACCGGCTCCCATTCGGGGACCACCCGCAACTCGGACATGATCCGCTCGGCGACCAGGTAGCACTCGGGGTCGCCGAGGTCGTAGTAGAAGACGGGTTGGCCTTGATCCACTCGTGATCAGCCGTGGATCAACCACCCGTCCGCTGCACGGGCGGCCTCCATCACCGCTTCGGACATCGTCGGGTGGCCGTGGACCAGGTGCGCGATCTCCGGGTAACCCCCTTCCAGGGCGCGCGCGTTGACCAGCTCCTGGATCAGCTCGGTCGCCTTGGCGCCGACGATGTGCCCGCCGAGCAGCTCGCCGTAGCGCTGATCGCCGACGATCTTGACCAGCCCCGTCCGGTCGCCGTAGACCGTGCCCGCGCCCACCGCGCCGTACTGGACCTTGCCCACCACCACATCGTGGCCCTGTTCCCGTGCCTGGGCCTCGGTGAGGCCAAAGCTGGCCACGTTCGGCGTGCAGAACGTCGCGCGCGGGACGTCCACGTATTCGATCGGGTGGGTCTCCATCCCCGCCGCGTCCTCGACCGCGATCACGCCCTCATCAGACGCCTTGTGGGCGAGCGCCGGGCCAAGCACGAGATCGCCGATCGCATAGATGCCTTCAGCGGTTGTGTGCATCGCGCCGTCCACTTGCACCAGCCCGCTGTCCGCGAGCTGCACGCCGGCCGCATCGAGCCCGAGCCCCTCGACATCCGGGCCGCGCCCGGCGGCGATCACCAGCCAGTCAACCTCGCCCTCGCCGGCGCCGAACGTGAATTTGACGCTCGTCTCGCCCGATTCGATCTCCTGCACCGGCGTGCCGGTGTGAATGGCCATGCCCTGCTTCTTGAGACCACGCTCGGCGACCTTGGAGATGTCTTCGTCCTCGGTCGGCAGCACGCGGTCCAGCGCCTCCAGCAGCAGCACCTCGACCCCCAGGCGGGCGTAGGCGGAGGCAATCTCCGTGCCCGACGCGCCGGCACCCACCACCGCCATCGACGCCGGGAGCTCATCGAGTGCCCAGGCCTCCTCGGTTCCGATCACCCGGCCACCGAACTCGGCGCCCGGAATCGGGCGCTTGACCGAGCCGGTGGCGAGCACGATCGTCTTGGCCGAGATCGTCTGATCACCGACCTTGACCTGGCCGTCGCCGGCGAGCGATCCCGCGCCTTCGATCAGGTCGATGCCGTTTTTCTTGAACAAGCCCGCGACCCCTCCGGTCAGCGTGGAGATCACCTTCTGGCGCCGGGCGGTGACTCCGGCGTAGTCGATCTCGGGCTCGGAGACCTTGATCCCGAAGTCGTCCGCGTCGCGGATCTCCGACAGGACGTCGGCGACGCGCAGCACCGCCTTGGCGGGGATGCAGGCGTAGTTCAGGCAGCGCCCTCCCACCCGGTCCTGCTCGATCACGGCAGTCTTCATGCCGAGCTGCGCGGCGCGGATCGCGGCCACGTAGCCGCCCGGGCCGGAGCCGATGATGACGGTGTCGTAGGAGGATTCGGGCATCCGTCTGAGCCTATCCACATGAGCCCGCTTGCGTCCGATAGGCCACCGGGGCGCCTGAGCGAACGAATGCGTCGCTCAAACGCCCAGGTCTCAGCTCCCGGGGCGGCGCGGCATCTGGATCCGGCTGAGCACCCGGACGAGCTTGAAGAACAGATAGCCCGCGCCGCAGATCACGGCCACGCCGACGACCACGCCGAGCACGTTGCTGGCCTCGATCAGCAGCAGCGCGAAGATCGTGGCGATGATCGCCAGCAGCGCCATGAAGCCCAGGACGGCGCCGTACCAGAGCCTCCACATGCCGATCGCGCAGGCGATCATCAAGATCGAGAAGATGATGATCCCGGCCGCGGCCGGGTGCTTGCCGTCGATCTTGACCCCGGCCAGCCAGGCGATCAGATTCCCCCCGCCGATCAGCGCGGCCACGGTCGTGCTGGCCACGATTGCGCCCGGGCGCTCCCCCGGCGCGATCGGCGTCAGCCCGGCCCGGACCTGGGCATCGCGCCGCTGGGTGCGGGTCATCCGCGGCTCTACGCGCCACCCTCCCACCGTCTCCGGCGGGGCCTGAGGCTTTGCGGCGGGGGCCGGTCCGCTCTCGCGCGCGCCCGGCTGGGCCTGCTGCGCGGGGCGCCTGCGCTTGCGGCTACGCTGCGCCAACTTGCACCTCGGTGCGCAGCACAGCCGCGCGCAGCGCGCTCGCGGCGCGGCCCGGGTCCTCGGCCTCGGTCAGTGCGCGTACGACCGCGACACGCCGCGCGCCGGTGGCCACGACCGCGGCCACGTTGGAGGCGTCGATGCCCCCGATCGCGAAGAACGGCACCGCGCTGTTGCGCGCCGCATAGCTGACCAGCTCGAGCCCCACGGCCGCACGCCCGGGCTTGGTCGGCGTGGCGTGCACCGGGCCCACGCCGATGTAGTCGACGCCCGCCGTCGCGGCCGCATCCACCTGCGCCGGCGAATGGGTCGAGAGCCCCACGATCCGCTCGTCGCCGACGATCTCGCGAGCACGGGCGACGGCCACGTCGTCCTGTCCTACGTGGACTCCATCGGCACCGGTCGCCAGCGCCAGGTCGGGCCGGTCGTTGACGATCAGCAGCGCCCCAGCTTCGCGGCAGGCGAGACCGTAGCGTCGCGCGGCGGCAAGGATCCGCTCGTCGTCACCGTTCTTGATCCGCAGCTGCACGATGTCGACGCCACCGTGCAGGGCATTTCGGACAAAAGAATCGGAGCGCTCGTCGCACACGAGGTACAGCAGCGCTCGGTCCAGGCGGTTACGGCGATCGTCCACGCTCTCAGTCTGGCACCAGCGGCGCGCTAGCATTGCCTGTACGGGAGCCCCACCATAGGGCTGAGAGGGCGGAGATCGCATCCGCCGACCGTCACGACCTGGCCGGGTAATGCCGGTAGGGAGGTTCTTTGTCGCACTCGCAACGCAGCGCACCAGCAGTGGATTTGGCCGTCGTCGGCGCGGGCGCAATCGGCCTGGCGATCGCCTGGCGGGCGTCCCAGCGCGGTCTGCGCGTCACGGTGCTCGAGCGCGGCCAGGCCGGACATGGGACGTCTCATCTGGCCGCGGGAATGCTGGCGCCGATCGCCGAGACGACCGCCTCCGAGGAACCGCTGCTCGAGCTCGGGTTGCGCAGCGCGCTCGCCTATCCGGATTTCGCCCGTGAGCTGGCGCTCGCCGCCGGGTCAGACCACGTCGGATACACCCCCTGCGGCACGCTGCTGGTCGCCCGTGACGACGACGAGGCCGAGGCGTTGGAACGCGAGCTCGCGCTGCGGCGGCGGTACGAGCTCGACGTGCGGCGGCTGCGACCGAGCGAGGCCCGGCGGCTGGAGCCGGCGCTGGCGCCCGCGCTTCGGCGCGCGCTCGACGTTCCCGGCGACCACGCGATTGACCCGCGGGCCCTGACGGCCTCACTGGCAACCGCGCTCCGTCGCGCCGGCGCAGAGCTTCACGAGCACGTCACCGTGTCAGAGATCGAGCTGACCGGGGGGCATGTCAGCGGTGTGCTGCTCGATAACGGCTCGGTGATCGCCGCGGGCGACGTGGTGATCGCGGCTGGCGCCTGGGTTGATGGGATTGGCGGCATTCCGCCCGGCGCGCGCATTCCCGTGCGCCCGATCAAGGGTCAGATCCTGCGTCTGCACGACCCCGCCGGGCCCGGCCTGCTCAAGCGGGTCGTACGCATGGGATCGTCGTACATCGTGCCGCGCGCAGACGGGCGCTACGTGATCGGCGCCACCTACGAGGAGCGCGGCTTCGACACGACCGTCACCGCGGGTGCTGCGTTTGAGCTGCTGCGCGACGCCGGCGAGCTGGTCCCCGGCATCTCGGAGCTCGTAATCGACGAATTTTCGGCCGGCCTGCGGCCCGCCACCCCCGACAACCTCCCGGTGATCGGCGCCAGCGCCGTGCCTGGCCTTCACTGGGCGGTAGGTCACCGCCGCGGCGGGATCCTGTTTACGCCCGTGACCGCCGAGCTGATCGTGGGCTCGTTGCTCGGCGAGGAGCCCGAACCGGCCGCGCAGGCATTTGCGCCGGCCCGCCTCGAGACCACGACGGCTGGGAGCCCGGCGTGATCGTGACCGTCAACGGAGACCGCCGCGAGCTGACCGCCGGCGCTACTGTCGCCAGTGTGGTGGAGCTGCTCGATGTCGCCCCCGACGCCCGCGGGGTTGCGGTGGCGCTCGATGGCGAGGTCGTCGCCAGGTCCCGCTGGACGCAGGTCGAGCTACGGGACGGAGCGCTGATCGAGGTCGTTGCGGCGATCCAGGGAGGTTGAAACGGTGACCATCGCGGACGCGCTTGTGATTGCCGGGCGCGAGCTGAGCTCGCGGCTGATCCTGGGTACCGGTGGCTTTACCAGCCACGAGCTGCTCGCCCGTGCGTGCGAGGAATCCGAGGCCGACCTGTGCACGGTCGCCTTGCGCCGGCTGGACCCCGCCGCCCGCGGATCGATCCTGGACGTGCTTGCAACAGGCAGGCGTCCAGGTGCTGCCCAATACCGCGGGCTGCTTCACGGCGCGAGACGCGGTGCATGACCGCGCATATGGCGCGCGAGGCGTTCGAGACCGACTGGATCAAGCTCGAGGTGATCGGCGACGATCGCACGCTGCTGCCCGATGCGGTCGAGCTGGTGGCGGCCGCCGAGGAGCTGGTCGACGACGGCTTCGTCGTGCTCCCCTACACGACCGACGACCCCGTCCTGGCCCGCCGGCTCGAGGACGCAGGCTGTGCGGCGGTGATGCCGCTCGGCTCGCCGATCGGGAGCGGAATGGGGATCCGCAACCCGTACAACATCTCGATCATCGTCGAGCGGGCCACAGTGCCGGTGATCGTGGACGCGGGCGTGGGCACGGCATCTGACGCGGCATTGGCGATGGAGCTGGGCTGCGACGGGGTGCTGTGCGCGAGCGCGATCTCCCGGGCCCACGATCCGATCGCCATGGCCCAGGCGATCAAGCTCGCGGTGCGCGCCGGGCGGCTGGCGCTCGGCGCGGGACGGATCTCCCGGCGCCACTACGCGCAGGCATCGACCCCCCAGGAGGGGATGCCGGACCTCGACGCCCAGCTGGGCGCTCGATCGTCGGCGCAATGACCGTCGACGAGCTGATCGACGGCTGGCAGGCAGCCTGGTCGGGCAAGGACCCCGATGCATTCGCCGAGGTCTGCGCCGCGGGCATCCAGTATGAGGATCCGCTGACCGGCCCGCCGCTGGCGGGAATCGAGCAGCTCGCCGCGCACGCGGCGCGCTTGTGGGCCGGCTTTCCCGACGCGCGGCTGGAGCGGACCGGCGCCAGGCTCGCTGATGGCAAGTTCGTCGCCGCCCCCTGCAAGCTGCTCGGAACCAACCGCGAGCCGCTGGAGGGGCTGCCGGCGACCAACCGGTTCGTGGTCGTGCATTGCGTCTTCTACTGCGAGCTCCAGCACGAGCTGCTGTTTCGGGTGCGCGGGTTCTATGACGTCTACGACGCGGCGACCCAGCTCGGTGTGCTGCCCGCTCGGGGGACGCTGGGCGAGAAGGCGCTGTTGGTGCTGCGCGGGTTCGGATTGCGCGCGGCGCGCGGTTAACGCCCGACCTAGCCCCCCGCCTGGACCGTGGCCACCAGCGGCGGATGATCCGAGAGCGTCCCGCGGTCGAGCACCTCGGCCGGCCCGATGGCTTCCATGCCCGAACCGACGAAGATGTGATCGACGTCGCGTCCCCCCACGTGCCTCAGCCTGGAGAACTGCGGCTGGCGCAGATTGAAGTCGCCGCCGACGACCAGTGGCGCCTCGCCGGCCCATCCCAGGGCGGTGGCGGCGATCAGCTCGCCATCTTGCTGCGCTCGCAGCTCGTCGGTCGAGGAGTGCGCGTTGACCACCCAGATCCCGCACGCCAGCCATGCCGCGTGGACCCAGCGGCGTTCGGGAAGACGCGTCAGGCGCAGGGTGCGGTGCGCGACGATCCGGTCGCGACGAGCCAGGATCGCGTTGGCGCCGCCGCCGTTGGAGCGGATCAGGTCCGGCCAGCGGGTGGCGATTGCGCGGCGCACGGACAGCAGGCCGTTGCGCGAGGTGAGCACCAGCCGGTATTCGGCTTCGAGATCGTCGCTCAGCTGCGCCGGCCACCACGGGGGCACCTCCTGCAGCAGCGCGACATCCCACTCCCAACCCGCCAGCGCGGCGGCGAACTCCGGGCGCAGGTCGTGCCCCGCGGACGGTTGGGCGCGGCCATGCATCAGGTTCCAGGTCAGCACTCGCAGACGCATCGCGACTGTCTGAACGTACACTGCTGCGCTTGCCGCGCCACTTCCTCACCGGAGCCGAGCTGACCGCGTCCGAGTTGGACGGCCTGCTCGCCCGGGCGGCCGAGCTCAAGCGTGAACCGCTCACGTCACAGGCGCTCGCGGGCGCGACGATCGCGCTGATCTTCCAGGCCGCATCGACACGCACCAGGGTGTCCTTCGAGGTCGGGAGTGTTCGAGCTCGGCGGCCACCCGATGGTCCTGCGCGCCGACGAGCTGCAGCTCAGCCGGGGAGAGTCAGTCAAGGACACCGCGTACGTGCTCTCGCGCCACGTGGCGGCGATCGGCATCCGCACCGGCGCCGACGATCCGGTGCTCGAGCTCGCCCGCCACGCCAGCGTCCCCGTCTTCAACATGCTGACCGCCCAGCATCACCCCTGTCAGGTGCTGGCCGATCTAATGACGCTGCGCGAGACCTTCGGCGAGCTGAGCGGCCTGAAGCTTGCCTATGTCGGCGACGGCAACAACGTCGCGCGGTCGCTGGCGATCATCGCAGGACTCGCGGGCGTGGAGGTGCGGGTCGCCGCGCCCGACGGATTCCAGCTCGAGCCGGTCGCGGACGCGATCCTGACCTCCGACCCCCGCGTCGCGGTAGACGGCGTGGACGCGGTCTATACCGATGTCTGGGTCAGCATGAGCGACGATCCGGCGACCGCCGAGCACCGACGCCAGAAGCTCGCGCCATATCGGATCGACGACCAGCTGCTGAGCCTCGCCGCGCCGCACGCGATCGTGCTGCACTGCCTCCCCGCGCATTCCGGCGAAGAGATCACCGCCGCGGTCCTGTACGGCGACCGCCAGCGGATCTGGGATCAGGCCGAGAACCGCCGTCATGCGCAGAAGGCTCTGCTCGAGCTGCTGGTCGTGGGCACAGGCGCCGCTCGCGCCGGCAGCACGCACTGACCGAGCTCGCCGATCGCGCGTCCGCGTGCGCGTCCCGGTTTGGGTACGCTCGCTGTACGTAAGGCAATCAGGAGTCCGAGCAGTGCCTGCCCCGAAACGTTCGTCGTCGAGCTCGAAGAAATCGCCCGTAGCCGCCAAGCGCACGGGCACGACGGCCAAGCGCACGAGCACGACGGCCAAGCGTGCGACGGCCACAGACGGCGCGTCGGTCGCCGAGCAGCTCGCGCGCGGCGACATCAAGCCCCGCGACCTGGTGGTGCTGACCCGTGAGCGGATCCAGGAAGCGCTCGACGAAGCCGCCGCCCGTGGCCGGGTGACCCGCAAGGACGCCAACGACCTGGTGGCAGAGCTGGTTCGACGCGGCCGTCAGCACGGCGAAGGCCTCCGTGACGAGATCGACGACCTGCTCGAGCGCGGGCGCGACCAGCTCGACCGCGCGCGGCGCAAGGTCGGGGTTGGCCGCTCGTTTCCGATTCTCGGCTACGACGACCTGACCGCGGTTCAGGTCAAGAGCCGGCTCGGCGACCTGTCCAAGCCCGAGCTGCGTCAGGTGCTGACCTACGAGCGCGCTCATGCCAACCGCAAGTCGGTCACCGGCCCGCTCGAGAAGGCGATCGGGTAACGGGCTCGGCGCGCGGCGCATGTGTCGCGCCTGCCATGCTGGCTGTCAGTGGAGACGACCGAGACCAAGCCGCCCCGTCCCCAGCGGGGTGACCAGCTCGAGCTGACGATCGACTCGCTGGCGTTCGGTGGTGCCGGCGTCGCCCGCACCGATGGCTACGTGGTGTTCGTGCAGGGTGCGGTCCCCGGCGATCGGGTGCTGGCTCAGATCGGCAAGCGCAAGCGAGCCTACGCCGAGGCCCAGGCGATCGAGATCCTCGCCCCAGGCCCGGACCGCATCGCGCCGCGCGCCGACCATCCGGGAGCGCCGTGGCAGGTGCTTCCCTACGAGCGCCAGCTCGAGGTCAAGCAGTCCCAGGTGGACGATGCGCTGCGGCGGATCGGCAAGCTCGCCGGTTACGAGCTCGAGCCGATCGTGGCGGCGGTGCAACAGTGGCGCTACCGCAACAAGCTCGAATACTCGTTCGGCTCAGACGCGGCCGGCGAGCTGGTGTGCGGCTTTCACGCCCCGGGGCGCTGGGACGAGATCGTCGCGCTCGGCGATTGCCTGCTGGCCTCAGAGCGCGGCAACGAGGCCCGCGAGCTGATCGTCGATTGGTGTCGCCAGCAGTCGCTGACGCCTTATGACCGCCGCACGGGAGAAGGGGTGCTGCGCAACGTGGTCGTCCGGGAGGGCCGGCGCACGGGCGCGCTCCAGGTCAGGCTCGTGACCGGCGCCGACGCGTCGCTTGATCGCGACTCGCTGGCGCAGATCGGCGCCCGGTTCGATGGGCTGCTGTGGACCCGGCAGGACAGCCTCGGTGAGACCACCAGCGGCGGTGAGACCGAGGTGCTGGCGGGGACCGAGCGCTTCGAGGAGGTCCTCGGTTCGATGCGGTTTGAGATCTCGGCCGAGGCGTTCTTTCAGACCAATACCGAGATGGCCGAGCGCCTCTACGAGCTGGCGATCGAATATGCCCGTCCGACCGGGTTCGAGCGCGTCTACGACCTCTACTGCGGGATCGGCACGATCGCGCTGTCGATCGCTCCGCGCGTGGGCGAGGTGTGGGGGCTCGAGTTGATCCCCGAGGCGATCCGGGACGCGATCGCCAACGCCCGCCGCAACGAGGTCGCCAATGCGCACTTCTTCGCCGGCGACGTGCGGCTCGCGCTGCGCGATCTGGTGCAGCGAGCCGGACGCCCCGACGTGGTGATCGTCGATCCGCCCCGCGCCGGCCTCTCCCAGAAGGTCGTGCGCCGGATCATCGAGGCCGCGCCGCAGCGGATCGTCTATGTCTCCTGTAACCCCACCACCCTGGCACCCAACGCCGCCCAGCTGGTGCAGGCGGGCTACGAGCTGGTCCGCGTGCGGCCGGTGGACATGTTTCCGCAGACGCCGCACATCGAGTGCGTCGCGGAGCTGACGCGTACCGCCCGCGCATAGGATGCAGCGCCGATGCTCGCCGCCACGATCCGTGACAAGCAGCTGACGGTGCAGGAGCACCCCGACCCGGCACCCGGCGCCGGCGAGGTGCTCGTCCGCGTCAAGGCCGCGGGTCTCAATGGCGCCGACATGCATCAGCTGCGCGGCGGCTACCCGGCGCCGCCGGGATCGCCGCAGGACATCCCCGGTCTCGAGCTCGCCGGCGAGGTGGCGGCGTGCGGCCCCGGCGCGATGCGCTTCAAGGAGGGCGACCGGGTGATGGGAATCGTCGGCGGCGGGGGCCAGGCCGAGCTGGCGGTCGTCCATGAGCGCATCCTGATGCCGGTCCCCGAGCGGCTCTCCTGGATCGAGGCCGGCGGCACACCGGAGGTCTTCACCACCGCCCACGACGCGGTCTTCACCCAGGCGGGGCTGTGCGCGGGCGAGCGGCTGCTCGTCCACGGCGGCGCCGGGGGCGTGGGCACGGCGGCGATCCAGCTTGGACACACCGCCGGCGCGCGGGTGACCGCCACCGTGCGCAACCCCGACCTGCGCGACCGGGTCGCATCCCTGGGCGCCCGGGTGATCGACCCGGAGGGGTTTCCCGACCATGGACCGTTCGACGTGATCCTAGAGCTCGTCGGTGCGCCCAATCTGACCGGGAATCTCAAGGCGCTGGAGACCGGGGGGCGGATTGCGGTGATCGGTACCGGCGCCGGGGCGACCGGAGAGATCAACCTCGGCCTACTGATGGGCAAGCGCGGCCGGATCCACGGCTCCACGCTGCGCGCCCGCCCGCTGGAGCTCAAGGCGCTGACGGCGCGGGCGATGGAGCGCTCGGTGCTGCCACTGCTGGCAAGCGGCGCGCTCGAGGTGCCCGTCGCCGCCACCTACCCGCTGGCCCAAGCCCCCGCTGCTTACGAGCGCTTCCAGGCCGGGGGCAAGCTGGGCAAGATCGTGCTCGAAATGGGGGTCGGGTCAATGGACCTCGGTGAGTAACGGGCGTATATGGCCGGTAAGACACCGAGGTGGCGCCGGGAGAGACGCCACCGCCCCGATTCACGTCAGTACGGCGGCAGGTCCGCCCACCACTGCCCGAGCACGCGAAACGAGGCCCAGAATTCCCGCTTGGCGGCGTCCTCGTCAAGCGCGTCGTCGATGTTGGGCACGAACAGCGCGTCGATCATCGGGGTGAAGCGCTGCAGCTCACCGGGTGCGGCCACCAGCTCGTGCGCCAGCGGGATCTCGAGCTCGTTGATCACCGCCAGCGCCTCGGCGCCCATCACCACCACGATCTTCGGCGACACGATCGCCAGCTCCTCGGCCAGCCGCGCCACGCAGGAGGGATCGGCCATCGCCGGGTCGGCCACCGGACACTTGACGCACAGGGTCCCGTACACGGCCAGCGGGTCGATCGACAGCCGCTTGAGCGACTTCATCAGCGCGTTCCCGGTGCGCCCGTAGAAGGCCACGCCTTCCTCGACCTCCGACGGTCGCGCCGAGTACTTGACCATGAAGATGTCGGCCTGGGGGTGACCCGATCCGAGCACCGGCATCAGCTGGCCGCGCGGGCAGTGCCGGCATTCGCCGAGCCGCCGCGCGAATGCGTTCAGCTCCCGGATCGCGCGCTCGAGGTACTTCTCCTTGATCTCGTCGTCGGTGGCGGGCACTGCACTCCGATTGGACGGCTCGGGTGCTTGTCCTTGCGACTGCATCAGGACTTGCGCCCGGTCGCGCGCCGGACGCGGCGCTCGCGCGAGGCCTTGCGGGCGCCCCCGGGCATCGCTTTGGTCTGAAGGAACTTGAGCGCCTGGACGTAGAGCAGGCTCGCCGGGTTGCGGATGATGTCGGCGTCGCGCAGCGACTGCAGGAACTCCTGCGGTCCATCGAACTCGCGCATCCGGATGCGCACCGACCCCAGTCCCTGGGGCACGTGCGCGTCGGACCCCGCGCCCGCCGGGATCCGGTACTTGGCGGCAAACCGGACCGCCTCCTCGTTGAACTCGGTGATCGCGATCCTGGGGTTGAAGACCTCGATCGCGTCGACCTCGTCGATCACCTCGAGCAGGTGCTCGTAGTCGGGCACCGAGTGCATCCGGTCAAACGGGTGGGGAACGTAGACCAGCCCACCCTGACGCTTGATCTCGGCGATCGTCTCGGCCAGCGTCAGCCCGCGGGGGATCTTCTCCTCGATGAACAGGCCGATCACCTCTCCCTGCTCGGCGGTCTTGATCTCCTCGCCGACGATCACGGTCACCCCGTCGGCCTTGGCCTGAGCCTCGAGCGCCCCGGAGATCTCGTTGTGGTCGGTGATCGCGATCGCACCCAATCCCCGGGCGCGGGCTTCGGCGAGCAGCACCTCGACGGGCGTGGCGCAGTCATAGGAGTGATCGGTGTGCATGTGCAGATCGACGTCGATCAGGCCGCGCGCGGTCAGCCGCTTGCGCAGCACGCGATCGCCGACCTCGTCGTGGCGGCGGGCGACGAGCTGCTGGTAGACCTGCTCGAGCTCGTCGGCGACCCGTGGCCAGCCGAACGTGGCGCGCAGTTGCTCGAGCTGGGCCGGGCTACGCCGCAGCCGCGCCGGCTCTGAGACCAGCTGGGTCAGATGCGCCGCCAGCGTCTCGGTCCCCCCGACCTCGAACATCAACCCGCGCTCGCCGTCGGCCAGCACTTCCTCGTAGACCGGCAGGCGCGAGGCGACCGGGATCGCACCGCAGCCCAGCGCGCGCACGAGCGTTCCGGGAATCGCCCGGTCCCCCTCGGAGGCGAACACGGCCACGTCGGCCCGGATGAGCGCCTCCTCCTGGGTGCAGTCGCTGGGGTCCTCGAAGCTGACCCGATCGCGCAGCAGCTTGCCGAGGGTGGCCGGCGGGGCCGTGGGCCGCCGCGACCACACCGTGGCGTGCCAGGGGAGCTCCTGGGGAAGGAGGCGCAGCGCTCGCAAGAACGTGCGCAGCGCGGCGCGCTCCTCGGCCGCGATCATCACCAGCTCGGGCCGATCTCCGGGCTCATGGGGCGGTCGCTCGTCGCTCCCGGGCGTGATCACGCGGTACTCGCCGGGGAAGTACCGCTGCAGGAGGTTGCGCGTGGCGGTGTAGCTGGCGGCGCGGGCGTCGAGCCGCGCGAACAGAAGGCGGGTGAGCGGCCGGGTCAGCTGGGTCGAGAGGATGCGCTCGGTGGGGGCGTGGAAGCTGCCGACGTTCAGCGCCCGCGAGTGGCGCAGCGCAACGCTCGAGGCGCTGGGGGCGAATGGCTCGTGGACGTTGACCACGTCCAGCGCCAGCGCCCCGAGCGCCTGCTCGATCGTCCGCGCGACGTCGACCGGCAGCGAGCCCGCGCGCCGGCGCGTGGGCGAGAACGGCAGCACCTCGCCCACGCCGAGCACCAGCGGCTGCCCGTCCGCGCCGCCGAGCAGCTCATCGGGATGGGATCGCAGCGCGCGGCGGCTCTCGCGGACGAGCGCATCGTCCTGCGACGGGGCGATGATCAGTACCCGATGACCACGCCGCGCGAGCTCGTCTGACACCCGCGCGACGTACTCGTTGACGTCGCCGTCGACCTCCCACGCGAACGGCGTCACCTGCGCGATCGCGAGTCGGTCGCCGCTCACGGCGCGGATTTTAGGGGGCCTACTTCGCCGCTGTCCTGGCCCGCGCAGCGACCGGCTGCTTGCGTGCGTACTTCTTGATGAACTCCTCGGTCAGCTCGCGCGCCTCGGCGTCGGGCCGCTGGTGCATCGGCGACTTCATCAGGTACGAGCTGGGGCCGTCGAGCTGGCCCGAGAGACCGTTGTTGAGCGCCAGCTTGCAGCAGCGCACCGCATCAGTGACGATTCCCGCGGAGTTGGGCGAGTCCCAGACCTCGAGCTTGAGCTCGGCGGTCAACGGCACATCCCCGAACGCCTGGCCCTCGAGGCGGATGTGGGCCCACTTGCGGTCAGTCAGCCAGGGGACGTAGTCAGACGGGCCGACGTGCACGTCCTCGGGTGGCAGATCGTGGCCCATGATCGAGGTCACGGCGTTGGTCTTGGAGATCTTCTTGGACTCCAGCCGCTCGCGCTCGAGCATGTTGTAGAAGTCCATGTTGCCGCCCACGTTGAGCTGCGAGGTGCGCATCAGCTTGACACCGCGGTCGTGGAACAGCCGTGCCAGCGCGCGGTGCACGATCGTGGCACCCACCTGGGACTTGATGTCGTCGCCGATGATCGGCAGGCCGGCCTTCTTGAAGCGGTTGTTCCAGTAGTTCTCGCGGGCGATGAACACCGGGATGCAGTTCACAAAGCCACAGCCGGCCTCGAGGATCTGCTCGACGTACCACTTCGTGGCCTGCTCAGAGCCGACCGGCAGGTACGACACGACCACGTCGGTGCGGGTCTCCTTCAACACGTCGACGATGTCGGCAGTGGGTCCCGGCGCCTTGGTGATCTTCTCCTTGAGGTACTTGCCGAGCCCGTCGTGGGTCATGCCGCGCATGACCTCCACCCCGAGCCTGGGGATGTCCTCGCCCAGCTTCAGCGTGTTGTTCTGACCGGCGAAGATCGCCTTGCGATAAGTATTTGCCGACCTTCTCGGCGTCGATGTCGAAGGCGGCGCTGAACTCGATGTCACGCACGTGGTAGCCGCCCAGATCCACGTGCATCAATCCCGGCACCGGCTGCCCGGCGTCGGCGTCCCGGTAGTACTGCACTCCCTGCACGAACGAGCTCGCGCAGTTACCGACACCGATGATCGCCACCCTGACCTTGTCGGCCTGATAGCGCGCGGCGCCGTTGGTGGACCCGTTATCACTCATTAGGAGTTCCCTTCTCGAAGTAGTGCCGCCGCGCGATGAAAGCGGCGCGGGCGTCGAGCTAGATAGTCCGCAGAGCCCCGTTTGTTACACCGCGGGCGGTGCGTTAAGGGCTTTGCGTACGTAGAGGATGCGCTGCACCACGGTCACCGCTGCCAACCCGGCGAGAACGTAGACGGCCGGCGCGAGCAGCTCGAAATGCCCGATCGAGGCGCCCTTGGCGAACACCAGGCCGGCAGACAGGATCACCACCCGCACCGGGCGGGTGGCCAGCCCGACCTTGCAGGCGACGCCCAGCGCTTCCGCTCGCGCGCGCGTATAGGAAACCATCAGCGAGCCGAGCACGGCGACCACCACGGCCGCGACCGCCACCTGGTCGTGGCGGGAGGCGAAGTACGCCGCCACCGCGGTCAGCACGATCCCCTCCTCGATCCGGTCCAGCGTCGAGTCGAGGAACGCTCCGAACGGGGTTCCCTTGCCCGACATGCGCGAGTAGCGGCCGTCGAGCGTGTCCATGATCGAGCCGATGATGAACGCGACCCCGGCGAGGAAGAACATCCGTCCGACGATCAGCCCCGCGGCGGCCATGTTGAGAACGAACCCGGTCAGCGAGATCGCGTTGGGCGTCAGCCGCGACTCGATCAGCCGCTCGCGCATCAGCTCCTGCGTCGTCGGCCCCGAGCCTCGGTTGCGCCGCCCCCGCGGCTTGGGCGCTCGGGGGCGGACCGGTGTCGTCGGCTCGGCCATGCGACTCAGCAGCTTGGGCCTAAGGGCACTAGACGGGTACCTCGCCGAATGCCCACTTGTCGGGCTTGGCCCGGGCGAGGAGCTGCTTGGCCAGCAGTGCCGAGGCGCCGGCGGTCAGCGCACCGAGCACGACGTCGGTCAGGTAGTGGTTGCCGGTCGCCACGACCACGAACGTGATCAGCAGCGGATACATGCACCACAGCGCCCGCGCCCACCAGCGCTTGACCAGCCGCGCCATGGGGAGGGCGATCATGACCGCAAAGCACACGTGCATCGAGGGAACAGCAGCGTAGAAGTTGAGCAGCGCCTTGCTCGGACCGTCCTCGACGTGCGGGACGCCCATGAACTGCGAGATCGAGTCGGTGAAGCCCCACTCGGGCATCAGGCGCGGCGGCGCGGTCGGGTACAGCGCGTATCCGACCAGCGCGATCAGCATCGCGATCATGAACATGTTGCGCACGAAGTAGAACGAGTCGTTGCGCCGCAAGTAAATGAACACCAGCGCGCCGATGGTGACGAAGTAGTGCGCGTTGAGGTAGGTCCAGTCGGCGATGTCCATCACCCAGTGCACGCTCAAGGCCCAGGCCTGGACGCTGGGCTCGATGAACACGTGCAGGGCCCGTTCGAGGTTGATGATCTTGGTCGCGTCCCCAAACGGCTTGTAGGTCTCCCCGCCGACGCCGCTGACCAGCCCGCGCACGATCTGGTAGATCAGGTAGGCGCCCGCAAACAGCAGCAGCTGACGCATTACGTCAGTCCAGCCGCGCGGCAACACGCGCGTCTCGATGAACTTCAATCGACGACGCATGGGACCTCCCATGCTACCGCGGCGGACCGTTGTCCCCTTGTCAGATCCGGGACGGCGCGCTCGGTCGCGACTTGTCGGACGGAGACGCTGCGCTCAGTTGCAGCGTGGGGTGCGGGCGCCGATCCGGTCCAGCGCGAACCGGGTCACCAGCCTGACCGTCCCCGGCGCGCGCAGCGTCAGGCGGGTGTACGGGCCGTCTGGCGCGACGCATCCGGAGCCCCCTGAAAGCGCCCAATAGGGCGTGAATCGAACGTGAACGAGCACCGTCCCGGCGGCGCGTGCCGCCAGCGTCAGCGAGTCCGGACCCATCGCCTGGAGCGTTGCCGGCCCTTGCACGATCGGCGTCGCATCGGCCACCTGGTAGACGCGCCAGTGGCGCGATCGCATCACCTCGTGCAGGTAAGGCAGACCGCGATTGATCAGGGCCATCTCGGACTTCGCGGAGTAGTCGAGGTCGGCGTCGGGGGCGGCCACGAAACGAACCGCGTTCTCGTGCAGCCAACGTTTGTAGCCGGCGGCGGTCAGGCGACCGCTGTAGAAGATCGCGTTGTCCTTGATGTCCAGCTGGCGCTCCCAGCCACGCGCGAGCGGGAAATGGGTCGCCACCACGTAGGCCTCCCAGTGAAAGCGCGTAAACGGGATCTCGGTGCGAAACGGAGGACCGCTCTGGCGCCCCAGGAACTGGAGCAGAGGTTGGTAGTAGCGAGTCGAGGTGGATTGGTCATTGGAGGCGCTGGTCAGATCGCGCACCGGCGCCGCCCATCCCAGATACAGCAACGGCAGCGCCGCCAGCGCCAGCAGCACCTTGCGGCGCGGCCACCACAGCAGCGCCGCGAGCGGCAGCGCCAGAAACGTGCCGAGCCGGGCGATGTTGCTGCCAACCGGCGAGGGCACCAGGTACACGGCGATTGTCGCCAGCGCGTACACGGCGACGCCGGCTCGGAGCGTGACCGAGCTTTTGGGCACCATCACCAGCGCCAGCGCCGCCACCACCAACACCGGGAGCATCGTCGGTAGGCCGAACGGCTCGCTGCCGCCCTCGGGGAATGCGATCGCGATCAGCCCCACCGGCGCCAGCGCCGCGATCACCACTCCTGCCGCCGGCAGCGCCGAGCGCAGCCGCCGGTCCTCGAGATAGCCGCCGATCGCGTACCCGCAGGCCGCCAGGGCTGCGAACAGCGCCGCGACCGGGCTGCACAACGCCGCCAGCAACGCCATCGCCCAGGCCAGCTCGTTGCGCCGGTAGTCGAGCGCCACCACCGCGCCGAGCGCCGGCAGCGCGCCGAATGCGAACGCCAGCCGGCCGGTGTAGAGGTCAGTTGCGGTGGCGGCCCCGAACACCACCGCGCCCAGCCACGCGTCGCGCCCGAAATGTCGCCGAGCGAGGAGCTCGAACAGCGCTGCGCTGGCGGTCGCCGCGAGCGCTCCGGCCAATTGCGGCGTCAGCCACGCCGACACCGCGGGGAACAGGACGCTGTAGCCGACGATGTCGTGCCCCGAGTACCACCAGTTATTCCAGATCCCAAAGCCCTCCACCCGGAACAGCTGGGCACGGAACAGGTGCGCCGCCAGATCGAGGCTGGGCGGCGAGACGATCACGTAAGCGGCGGCGAACGCCGCGGCCACCAGGGTTGGTGCAAGCCGCCGCAGCAGCTCCGAGGAGAGCCACGGCCTGGCGCGGGGTTGGGTGAGGGTGGCGGTCGACATCAGTCCTGGTTGACAAAGGCTGTCACGCGCTGCACCACGTCAGGCTGGTCCAGCCATGGCCAATGGCCAGCCTGGGCGACGTGCTCGAGCTGCGCGTGCGGCAGCCGCTGCGCGTAGGCATCTGCCAACGACGAAGATAGCCAGGGGTCGCGGTCGCCCCAGATCACCAGCGCCGGCGCGCTCAGATCCGGCAGGCCGGCGCCGGCTGCGGCGAGGCCGGCCGGATCGATTGATCGATGCAGGCGCAGGATGGCGCGCTGAGTCCCCTGGTCGAACTGCTCCCAGACCGCCGCGATCCGTTCCTGCGACCAGGCCTCCGGGGTCACCGTGCCGGCCCGCAGCAGGCGCGCCAGCAGCCATTGGTTGACCGAACCCATCAGCAGCTCGCCGACAACCGGCAGCCGCCAGCGCCGGACCAGCCGCGGCCATTGGAAGCCGGCCAGCAGCGGCACCGCGTCGATGATCACCAGCCGCTCGATCCGCTCCACGTGGCGCTGCGCAAACATGAGCCCGATCGCCGCGCCCCAGCCGTGACCGACGAGCACCATGCTCTCGACGTCGAGCGTCTGCAGGAGCGTCTCCAGAAAGTCGACATAGGCAGGCAGCGTGTAAACCAGATGCCCGCCCTTGCCCGAACGACCGAAGCCCAGCAGGTCGGGCGCTATCCCCCCGCTGCGCTCCAGGAACGCTACCCAGTCGTCTGAGCTCGTCGGGACGCTGTGCAGATACACCACGGTGGGGCCCGTCGCGGGGGCGTGGCGGTAGAAGACGGGCGTTCCGGCGACCTCGATCGTCTGCTCGTCGACGCCCACGACGAGCCGAGGATAACGTCCGCTTCGGTGAGCCCCGACCCAGTCCGCACCCTCTGCCTTGGCGATGCGCTCGTGGATCTCGTAGGTGAGCGCGCTGGATGCGAGCTCACGCAGATCGACCGTTTCTCGCCGCATTTCGGCGGGGTTGCGGCCAACGTGGCGCTGATCGCGGCGCAGCAAGGAGCGGCGGTCGCGCTTGCCGGCGGCGCAGGCGACGACCCCTGGGGCCGGTGGCTGCGCAAGCGGCTGCAGGAGGCGGGTGTCGACGTGTCGCTGTTCATGCTGATTCCCGGGTTCCAGACGCCGTTTGCGTTCGTCACGGTCAGCGCCGACGGCGAGCCCAGCTACGAGCTCCACGGCGACGCCGACGGGACGTTCGCGAGGGTGCTCTCAGGGCGCGTGGAGGAGGCGGTCCGCGACTCGGCGGCGCTGTTCATCTCCACCAATACGCTGGTCGCCGCCGGCGCGCGCGAGCTGACCATGCAGGCCCGGGAGCTCGCATTCGAGCTCGGTCGGCCGTTGATCTTCGAGGCCAACCTGCGCCTGCACCGGTGGGGCTCGGCAAGCGAGGCGGCGAGGCGCGCCAATGCGTGCGTCCCGGGCGCGCTGCTGGTGCGCGCCAACCTGGCCGAGGCGGCGGTGATGACCGGGCAGCGCGACCCCCAGCAGGCCGCAGCGGCGCTTGCGGCGGCGGGCGCGCAGCTGGTCGTGGTGACTCTGGGTGGCGAGGGTGCGATCCTGCGCGGCGTGCTTTCAGCGGATGTTCCCGGTGTCGACTGCACGGTCGTCAACACGGCCGGAGGCGGCGACGTGCTGACCGGCACGTTGCTGGCCGCGCTGGCGCGTGAGCGGTTCTCACCATCGGTAGTGCCGGCGGCGCTGCCCGGGGCCGTTGCGGCGGCGGCGCGCGCCTGTGAGCGGTGGGGGGCGGTTGACTAGCGTCCGGCAGGATCCGCGATCCTGGCGCAGGCCGCGCCCCAGCCGGGTGGCAGCCATCCGCGACCGGCTGCGGCTGGTCTACGGCACGCCGTCGGCCAAGCCCCACGGACACCCGATCGCCGAGCTGGTTCTGACCGTGCTGTCTCAGTCGACAAACGATCGCAATCGGGACGTCGCCTACCTGGCGCTGCGCGATCGCTTCGAGGAGTGGACTGACGTGCGCGATGCGCCCGTCGACGAGATCGAGGAGGCGATCCGACCCGGCGGGATCTCGAAGATCAAGTCGGCGCGGATCAAGTCGATCCTGCGGGCGATCACCGACACGGCGCCCGATCGTGAGTTGAGCTTGGATTGGCTGTCAGAGCTGCCGGTGGCGAGGGCGCAGGATTACCTCATCAAGCTGCCGGGGGTGGGGCGAAAGACCGCTGCCTGCGTGCTGCTGTTCGCGCTGGGGATGCGCGACGTACCCGTGGACACCCACGTCTCACGAGTGGGCACTCGCTTGGGGCTGTTTCGCGCCGGCGCGCCGTTCGACGAGATGCACGACACGATGCTCGCGATCACGCCTCCCGGTCAGGAGCTCGAGCTGCATCTGAACCTCCTGCGCCACGGGCGGCGGACATGTCATGCGCGGCGCCCCGAGTGCTCGGCATGCGCCTTGGCGAGGATGTGCCCGAGCGCCGGGAAGTTCGGATAAGTCGGCTCTTACGCCTGAGGGCATGCTGTGTTAGCTTCATGTTGGGGAACTGGGACACACATGCATCTCGCACGCGTACTGGTTCGGCCGCTCGGTCACCTGGTCTTTGTAATAGCGTTGCTCGCCCTGACGGGCGCAGCGAAGCTGCTTGGGGAGAAGAACCAGCTTGGGGTCATCTGCGACCGTCTGGCGCAGGCGCTCTGGCGATATCCCGACGTGACTCGTCCGGGCATCCGGGTGGCCTGGATGCTGTGGGCCGTATGGCTGGCGATCGCCGTCAGCCCGCTGCACCCGCTGCCTACCCGCTGGGATGCAGTCGTACTTGCCGCTGTTGGTCTTTCCGCGCTCTGGCGGCGCTTTTTCGCTGCCCGGCGAGACTAGCGTTGAGGTTCGCGAGCGCCTGTTCGAGACCCACCTCGGCCGGATCGAGCTCGCGCATCGCGACCGCCAGCCGATACTCGGCGAAGTAGCTCGGATCGACGTCGCACGCCTTCGCGATCAGCTCCATCGCACGCATCGAAGGCTTGTCGTGTCCGTTGGCGAGCATGTTGATGTGCGCGTGGGTCACGCCCTTGCCGTCGAGCTCACGGGTGGCCGCCGAGAGACTGCGGTAGCTCATCGCGCGCGCCTCCATCAGCTGGCGCAAGGCCTCTCCGAATCGCTTGTTGCTCGTCGCGCTCATCTATCTCCTCGTCTCCGGGATATGGCGCCAGCCACTGCTCGCGCTGGTGCGGCTGTGTGTTGGTGCTCAAATCGTGCCACGTCAGGGGGCTTGACATGCCGTTTAAGCTGATAGTTAGGTTCTTTACCTATCATAACGGTTGAGCGGTAAGGGCTTGCGATGGGGCCTCAACGCACGACGGCTCCGAGTCGCCTCAAAGATCCCCCGGGGGGCACCGCTTCCAGCCCGTGTTCGCTGTCCGCGTGCGGGACTCACGAACACACGTAGCGGTGGGGTAACGGCGCGGACCGCCCGACACGGCGGTCCGCGCCGGCAGATCTAACAGCGGCGCCTCCAGCGCCAGACCTCAAGGACGCGGCCCATGTGACGATCGGACCGCTCTACCATCAGTCGCCCAAATCTGCTACGCTCTCACTAAGATTTTTCGACTCAAAGAGGAGCAGACTACATATGGGAAAGACGATCGGAATCGACCTCGGGACGACCAACTCGTGCATGGCCGTGCTCGAGGGCGGCGAACCGACGGTGATCGAGAACGCCGAAGGTGGGCGGACGACGCCGTCGGTGGTCGCATTCACGAGCGGCGGTGAGCGGCTCGTCGGCACCGTGGCCAAGCGCCAGGCGGTGACCAACCCGCAGAACACGGTCTTCTCGATCAAGCGCTTCATGGGGCGCAAGGAAGCGGAGGTCAAGGAGGAAGAGGCGATCGTGCCGTACAAGGTCGAGTCGGGTCCGCGTGGTGACGCGGTCGTCGAGGCCGGCGGCAAGCAGTTCCGCCCGCCCGAGATCTCGGCCATGATCCTGCAGAAGCTCAAGACCGACGCCGAGGCATACCTGGGCGAGACGGTCGACAGCGCGGTGATCACGGTCCCGGCGTACTTCAACGACGACCAGCGCCAGGCGACCAAAGACGCCGGCCAGATCGCCGGGCTCGACGTCAAGCGGATCATCAACGAGCCGACCGCGGCCTCGCTCGCATACGGGCTCGACAAGGAGACTGACCAGACGATCCTGATCTTCGACCTCGGCGGCGGCACCTTCGACGTGTCGGTGCTGGAGATCGGCGACGGCGTGTTCGAGGTCAAGGCGACCGCTGGTGACAACCACCTCGGTGGCGACAACTTCGACAAGGCGCTCGTCGACTGGCTCGTTGGGGAATTTAAAAAGTCACAGGGGATCGACCTGAGCGCCGACCCGATGGCGCTGCAGCGTCTGTACGAGGCGGCCGAGAAGGCCAAGATCGAGCTCTCCACAACCCAGGAGACCCAGATCAACCTGCCGTTCATCACCGCCGACGCCAGCGGTCCCAAGCACCTGGACATGCGCCTGACGCGGGCGAAGCTCAACGAGCTCACCAGCTCGCTGCTCGACCGCACGATCGCGCCGGTGCGCCAGGCGCTCGACGATGCCAAGGAGAAGGGCGCCTCGACGATCGACCACGTGGTGCTGGTCGGCGGCATGACCCGTATGCCCGCCGTGCAGGAGAAGGTCAAGGAGCTGACCGGCAAGGAGCCCCACCGGGGCGTCAACCCCGATGAGGTCGTAGCCGTCGGCGCCGCGATCCAGGCCGGCGTGCTGGCGGGCGACGTCAAGGACGTGCTGCTGCTCGACGTGACCCCGCTGACGCTGGGGATCGAGACCAAGGGCGGCGTGATGACCAAGCTCATCGAACGCAACACGACGATCCCGACCCGCAAGTCGGAGGTGTTCTCGACTGCCGAGGACAACCAGCCGTCGGTGGAGATCCACGTCCTGCAGGGCGAGCGCGAGATGGCCGCCTACAACAAGTCGCTGGGCAAGTTCCAGCTGACCGGCATTCCGCCCGCACCGCGCGGGATCCCGCAGATCGAGGTCGCGTTCGACATCGACGCCAACGGGATCCTGAACGTGTCGGCCAAGGACCTCGGCACCGGCAAGGAGCAGAAGATCGAGATCAAGGCCGGCTCCGGGCTCTCCGACGAGGAGATCAAGCGGATGGTGTCCGACGCCGAAGCACACGCCGAGGACGACCGGCGCCAGCGCGAGCTCGCCGAGGCGCGCAACAACGCCGAGAACGCCGCCTATCAGGCCGAGCGCCAGCTGAACGAGCTGGGCGACACGGTCGACGCCTCCTCCAAGGAGGAGATCCAGGGCGCGATCAAGGAAGTGCGCGACGTGCTCACCTCAAGCGACACAGCCGAGATCAACGCCAAGACCGAGGCGCTGCAATCGGCGTTCCACAAGGTGTCCGAGGCGATGTATCAGAAGGCCCAGCAGGAGGCGGCGGCTTCGTCGACGGACGGTTCGACCGACGGTGCTGGCGCGGACGGCGCGGGCGCGGAAGAGGACGTCGTTGACGCTGAAGTTGTCGACGAGGGCAAGTAATGACGCCTCGTAATACGAATGCCCCGGAGCCGAAGGTGGGCTCCGGGGACCCGTCCTCGCCGGTCGCCGGAGCGGTGAACCGACCGGCTCCCGCCGAGGACGTGTCCCCGGAGGTGGTTGACGACGAGGTCAACCCCGTCGACGCTCCCGCTGATGAGGCGCAGGAGCCCGAAGCGGTGGAAGTTGACGTTGCCGCCCTCTCTGCCAAGGCGGAGAAGGCGGATGAGTATCTCGACCTGGCGCAGCGGACGCGGGCGGAGTTTGAGAACTACCGCAAGCGGGCCGTGCGCGAGGCCGCGGCTGCGCAGGAGCGCGGGGCGGCCAAGCTGGCGCTCGAGCTGCTGCCGGCGATCGACAACCTCGATCGCGCGCTGGAGCATGCCTCAAATGGAGACGCATCGTTCGTGTCGGGGATCAAGCACGTGCGCCGCGACGTGCTCGCGGCGCTCAAGCGCTCCGGGATCGAGCCGTTCTCGCCCGACGGCGAGGCGTTTGATCCACAGATGCACGAAGCGATCGCTCAGCGGCCGTTCGAGGGCGCCGAGCCCGGGACGGTTGTCGAGGTCTACCAGCGCGGCTACCGGCTTGGCGAGAGCATTCTGCGCCCTGCCCGCGTGGTAGTCGCCGGGTAGGAGGGGGTGATCGACAATGCCTGACAGGCCCGACTACTACAAGGTCCTGGGGGTCGGCAAGAACGCCTCCGACGAAGAGATCAAGAAGGCCTACCGCAAGCTCGCGCGCAAGTACCACCCCGACCGCAATGCCGGCGACAAGAAGGCCGAGGAGCGCTTCAAGCAGATCTCCCAGGCGCATGACGTCCTCTCCGATCCTGATAAGCGGAAGGCATATGACCGGGGCACCGGACCGTTCGGCGGGTTCGCCGGCGGCTTTGATCCGAGCTCGTTCAGCGGCGGGTTTGGCGACATCCTGTCTGATCTGTTCGGTCGCGCGGGTGGTGCCGCCGGCCGTGGTCAGGGCGGTACGCGCGGCCAGCCCCGCCAGGCGCGCGGCCGCGACCTCGAGACCGAGGTCTCGCTGAGCTTCGACCAGGCCGTCAACGGCGCCCAGGTGCCGCTTGCGGTTCCCACCTCGCAGCCATGCCCGACCTGTCACGGCTCGGGCGCGAAGCCGGGCACGGTCCCCAAGGTGTGCCCCGTGTGCGAAGGGCGGGGAATCGAGTCCCAGAGCCAGGGCATCTTCTCGATCTCCCAGCCGTGCTCCAACTGCCACGGCACGGGGACCGTGATCGAGGACCCATGCCCGACCTGCGGCGGCAGCGGCGCGCAGCGGTCAGTGCGACGGCTGCGGGTCAACATCCCGGCCGGCGTGCGGGACGGGAGCCGGATCCGGCTGGCGGGCAAGGGCGAGCCTGGGCTGCGCGGCGCCGATCCCGGCGACCTGTTCGTGATCACGCGCGTATCGGAGTCCCCGATCTTCAAGCGCAATGGCGACAACCTCGAGGTCGAGGTGCCGCTGACGATCCCCGAGGCGATCCAGGGCGCGGTGATCGAGGTTCCGACGCTGAATGGCTCAAAGCGCCTGCGAGTGTCACCCGGCACCAAGCACGGCACCGTTCAGCGCCTGCGCGGCGAGGGGCCCCAGCGGCTCAACGGCAAGGGGCGCGGAGACCTCCACTACCGGTTCGTGATCGACGTGCCGACCTCGTTGTCGCCCGAGCAGTCCGAGGCGGTTGACAGGCTCTCGCAGGTGATCAACGGTGACCCCAGGGCGCGGCTGTTCGCGGCCACGGCTCGAGATGCCTCGTCCGGGGGAGCGAGCTGATGGCTGCGCGGCGGGTGCGGACCACGCGAGTCGAGGTCTCCTCCGACCGCGGCGTGTTCATGATCTCGGTCGCCGCTGAGCTCGCCGAGATGCACCCGCAGACGCTGCGCATGTATGAGGCGCGGGGCCTGATCGAGCCCAAGCGCTCGCCCAAGGGCACGCGCCTCTACTCCCGGAAGGACGTCGATCGGCTGCGCCGGATTCAGGAGATGACCGCCGAGCTGGGGATGAACCTGGCCGGGGTGGAGCGCGTGTTCGAGCTCGAGGAGCAGCTCGAGTCGATGTCCCGCAAGGTCGCCACGCTGGAGAAGCGCGCCGCCGAGCTCGGCGCCGAGGTCAAGCGCCTCGAGGCGCTGCGCCGTGAGTTGCGGGCCGAGATCGTGCCCTACGTGCGCGGCGGCGAGCTCGTCCGCCACGGCGATCTGCAGCGCATCGGCCGTCTCATCCCGGGCGATCAGACGAGCTCGGCTTAGCCGACCAGCCCCAAATTCTCCGTGTGCAACGATGCCTTCTCAGGAGGAGGCACGCGACACAAACCAGGGGAGCTGGCAATTTTCGGCAATCGGGGCTGGGCCCGCAGAACGCTCTTGTTGTGCGCGGTGTTCGGGGCATCGTGTGCGCTCCCCGTGGCGGCGGTCGCCTCGGGTCCGCGGGCACGGGTCACGCGCGTGGGATCGGCCCCGGGGGCGCGCAAGCTGGCGCTGGTGCTGCCGCTGAAAGCCGACCTTGCCGGGCTGCAGTGGTTCGCGACCGCGGTGACCACGATCGGGTCGCCGCGATACGGCGCCTATCTGCCGATTGCCACCCTGGCTCGGCGGTACGGAGCATCGGCAAGCGAGCGCTCGCGGGTGCTGCGCTACCTGCAACACGAGGGCGCCCGCGAGGTGAGGATCGACGTGACCGGGCTGTTCGCCGACGCCACGATGACGGTCTCGCTGGCGCAGCGCCTGTTCGGGACCTCGCTCGAGCGCTATCAGGACGCCCGGGCGACCCGCTTCATCGCACCGGCAACCGCAGCGCGGATCCCGGCCCCGCTGAGCGGGGCGGTGACCGGGGTCGTGGGTCTCGACACGCGCCCGGTGTTCGCCGCGCCGCGATCGATCGTGGCCGCCGCGCGCGGCCTTCCCCGCACTCCGCGCGCCACCTCGGCGAACCGCTTTCCGTCCGGTTACGGTCAACGGACCGGAAGTGCGGCCGGCTGCCCGGCGGCGATCGCCGACCGGGGCTTCACGCCCAATCAGTACCTGACGGCGTACGACTACGCGCCGCTGCAGGCCGCGGGAGTCAGTGGTCAGGACGAACGGGTCGCGCTGATCGAGATCGACGGCTTTCGCTCCTCGGACGTGCGGACGTTCGCGAACTGCTTTGACCTTGCCGTGCCCACGATCCACGGCTTTGGCGTCGGCATCAAGCGACTGCTGCCGCCCGGCGGGGAGACGACCCTGGACCTCGAGCTGCTCGACTCCACGGCGCCGGGACTCAGCGAAGTGGACGTGTACGAGTCGGCGGCGCAGGCGTCAGACGTCCTGCAGTCGCTCACGGCTCCGCTGCGCCGGCACGGCCACGTCCCCGACGTGATCTCGGTCTCGCTGGGCACCTGCGAGCCGGCGCTGGAGGCGGCGATCGGGAGCAGCGGCGCGCACGCGGCCCAGGGGGCGCTGGCGCTGGCCGCCGCGAGTGGGATCTCGGTGCTGGCGTCCAGTGGCGACGCCGGCTCGAGCGCCTGCATCGGCGCCGAGGGCCCGCTCGACAGGCTGGCGGTCAGCTATCCGGCCTCCTCGCCGCTGGTGACCGCCATCGGCGGGACCAACGTGAACCTCACGGCCGCCAACCAGATCCAGGCCCAGACCGTCTGGAACGATGCTCCGGTGAGCCTCTCCGCCGGTGGCGGGGGGCTCAGCACGATGTTCAAGCGACCCGCCTATCAGGACGGGTTCGTGTCGCACGATCGTCGAGCGGTACCCGACGTCTCGATGCTCGCCGACGTGCTGCCCGGCTACGACATCTACTGCACGGCGAGGGAGTGCCTGGCCGGCGGTGCTAACCCGTGGATCGCGGTCGGAGGGACCAGCGCCGCCGCGCCGCTGTTTGCCGGCGGCCTGGCGCTGACAGATCAGGTGCTGCGAGAGCATGGCAAGCAGAACGTGGGTCTGGCCAACTCGCTGCTCTACGAGATCGCCGGCCACTTCGCCTCGACCGGGGCGATCTCCGATGTGATTTCCAATGACAACGATCTCGGGCCGTTTCTGCCCAACGGCAACCGGAGGCCGCTCGGGTGCTGTTCGGCGGGGCGCGGCTACGACTTCGCCTCCGGGCTCGGAAGCGTGGACCTCTCCAAGTTTGCTTTGCTGGCGAGCGCGCTGCAGCCACCGATCGCCCGGATTTCGGTGTCGCTGCCGCCCCAGCGACCGGTTCAGCGCCATCGCCTGCTCGCCAGGCTTTTCTGCTCGGGCCGGTGTATCGCCGCCGCCGTGGCCAGCGTCACGGTCTCGGGCGCGCCGCCGTTCGTCGTGGGGTCGGGGAACGCGGTGCTGCGAGGCAAGGGCAGCAAGATCGTCGCGCTGCGCTTTTCACAGCGTGAGCTGACCTTGCTGCGGGCCGCGCTCCGCGCGCACAAGGCAATCGGTGCAAGCGTGGTGGGGCAGGTGCTCGATCCGGGCGGCAGCGTCGAAGCCTCGAGTGCGCCGCGTGGGCTGCGCATCGTGGGCTAGGAACGCTTGCGGATTGCCTCTGGGCATGCGATAATCTCAGTCACACAGACTGAGATTTTCCTTCCGAACGTAGAAACTAGAACCACTTATATGCAACCAGACCGCTTTACGATCAAATCCCAGGAGGCACTTCAGGCCGCCCAGCGGCTGGCCGACGAGCGCCATAACCCGCAGACGACACCCGACCACCTGCTCGCGGTGCTGCTCGAGCAAGGGGCACCGCCGGGCGGCGCCGAAGGCGCACGCCCGGTGGTCGGGGTGGTCGTGCCCGTGCTGCGCAAGCTCGGCGTGGAGCCCGCGGCCGTGCGCCAGGCAGTCAACGCCGCAGTCGACCGGCTGCCCACCTTGACCACGGCCGGCGGACGTGAAGAGCCCGCGGGCGGCTCGGGCGAGCTGATCCAGATCCTGCGTGCCGCCGAGTCCGAGATGCGCGACCTCGGCGACGAGTACGTGTCCACCGAGCACCTGCTGCTGGCCCTGGCGGCCCATCCCGGCTCGGCCGGCGATGCGCTGCGTTCCAACGGCGCCACCCACGACGAGCTGATCAAGGCGCTCAAGGAGGTCCGTGGCTCACACCGCGTGACTGACCAGAACCCAGAAGACAAGTTCCAGGCGCTCGAGCGCTACGGCCGTGACCTGACCGAGGCGGCGGCGCAGGGCAAGCTCGACCCGGTGATCGGTCGCGACGACGAGATCCGCCGGGTGATCCAGGTCCTTTCGCGCCGCACCAAGAACAACCCGGTTCTGATCGGCGAGCCCGGCGTGGGCAAGACGGCGATCGCCGAGGGGCTGGCGCAGCGGATCGTCGCCGGCGACGTCCCCGAGGGCTTGAAGGACCGCCGGGTGATTGCGCTCGACCTGGGCGCGATGGTCGCGGGATCCAAGTACCGGGGCGAATTCGAGGATCGGCTCAAGGCCGTGCTCAAGGAGATCACCGACGCCGAGGGTCAGATCATCGTGTTCATCGACGAGCTTCACACGATCGTCGGTGCCGGTGCCGCCGAGGGCGCGATGGACGCCGGCAACATGCTCAAGCCAATGCTCGCCCGGGGCGAGCTGCGCGCGGTCGGCGCGACGACGCTCGACGAGTATCGCAAGCACATCGAGAAGGACGCCGCGCTGGAGCGCCGCTTTCAGCCGGTGTACGTGGGCGAGCCCAGCGTGGAGGACACGATCGCGATCCTGCGCGGGCTCAAGGAGCGCTATCAGGTGCACCACAAGGTGCGCATCCAGGATTCGGCGCTGGTGGCGGCCGCCAGCCTCAGCCATCGCTACATCGCCGACCGCTTCCTGCCCGACAAGGCAATCGACCTTGTCGACGAGGCAGCGTCGCGGATCCGCATGGAGATCGACTCAAAGCCGACCGAGATCGACGAGGTCGATCGCCACATCATGCAGCTCGAGATCGAGCTTCAGTCGCTCGGCGACGACGACGATCCCGGCACCACCGCGCGCCGCGAGCAGCTCGAGCGAGCGCTCGCCGAGGAGCGCGAGACGTCGGCCGCGATGCACGCCGAGTGGCAGCGCGAGAAGGAGACGCTCGGCGCGGTGGCCGACATCCAGGAGCGCCTCGAGCAGGCCAGGATCGAGCTCGAGCGGGCCCAGCGCGAATCGGACCTCGGGCGCGCGGCCGAGCTCCAGTACGGGACGATCCCCGAGCTGGAGAAGCAGCTCGCCGAGGCCGAGTCCGCCGAACACGAGACGAGCGCTGGTGGTCCGCGCTTTTTGAAGGATGTGGTCGACGCCGATGACGTCGCCGAGATCGTCTCCAAGTGGACCGGAGTGCCGGTCTCACGCCTGATGGAGGGCGAGATCGAAAAGCTCGTGCACATGGAGGAGCGCCTGCACCAGCGGGTGATCGGACAGGACGAGGCGGTCAGCGCGGTCGCCAGCGCCCTGCGTCGCTCCCGTGCCGGGCTCCAGGACCCCGATCGGCCGATTGGCACTTTCCTGTTCCTCGGCCCGACGGGCGTCGGCAAGACCGAGCTGGCACGGGCGCTGGCCGAGTTCATGTTCGACACCCAGGAGGCGATGGTCCGGATTGACATGTCCGAGTACATGGAGAAGCATTCGGTGTCGCGGCTTGTGGGTGCTCCGCCTGGATATGTCGGTTATGAGGAGGGCGGTCAGCTGACCGAGGCGGTCAGGCGCCGGCCCTACTCGGTGGTCCTGCTCGACGAGATCGAGAAGGCTCACCCCGACGTGTTCAACGCGCTGCTGCAGGTGATGGACGACGGGCGCCTGACCGACGGTCAGGGGCGCACGGTGTCGTTCAAGAACACGGTTCTGATCATGACCTCGAACATCCCGGCAGTGGGGGGTTCTCGCCGCGCCGGCGCGGAAGCCGCGTTCAAGCCCGAGTTCATCAACCGCCTCGACGACATCGTCGAGTTCGAGCCGCTGACGCGTCAGCAGATCGGGGAGATCGTCGACCTCCAGGTGGAGGCGGTCATGCGCCGCGTCCGGGAGCGCGACATCGAGATCGAGCTCACCGACGATGCCCGCACGCTGATCGGCAACCTCGGTTATGACCCGACCTACGGCGCCAGGCCGCTCAAGCGCGTGATCCAGAAGCGCCTCGTGGACCCGCTGGCGCTGGCGATCCTCGAAGGGCGGTTCGTCGCCGGTGACACGGTCCGGGTCGACGCGATCGACGGCGAGCTCGTGCTCGATCGGGCGGTCGTCGCCGAAGTCCGGTAGAAGTGACGGCTCCACTTCGAGAAGGAGAGCCAAGTGCCGACCTACATCATGCTGACGACGCTCACGCCCGAGGGCGTGCAGACGATCAAGAACAACCCGGCGCGGATCCGCGAGGTCAACCGCGAGGTCGAGCAGCTCGGCGCGACCGTCAAGGCACAGTGGGCGACGCTCGGTCAGTTTGACTTCGTCAACGTGATCGAGGCCCCCGACGAGCAGACGATCGCGCGCGTCTCGCTCGAGCTCGGATCCCGCGGGACCGGCCGGTATGAGACGCTGCCGGCGATCCCGATCGACGACTTCATCGGCGCGATCTAGTCGGCTTGAGCGCTCGGGTACTGGTCCTCGGCGCGGGCGCCCGCGAGCACGCGCTGGTGCAGGCGCTGGCGCGCTCACCGCAACGTCCCGAGGTGCTGTGCGCGCCGGGCAACGCGGGGATTGCCTTAGAGGTCGAGGTCCCGGACCCGGGGCTGGACGCCTCTCAGGGTGACGCGGTCGTTGAGCTCGCCGCGGCGTCTGGACGTCGAGCTGGTGGTGGTGGGTCCCGAGGCGCCGCTGGTCGCGGGTGTCGCCGACGCGCTGAGGGCGGCCGGGATCCGGTGCTTTGGTCCCTCGGCGGCCGCGGCGCGGCTGGAGGGGTCGAAGTCGTTCTGCAAGGAGGTGATGGCCGCGGCCGGTGTGGCGACGGCCTCGCACGTGGTGGTCAGCGATCCGGACGCCGGGATGGCCGCGATCTCCGCTTACCCGGCGGTGATCAAGGCCGACGGCCTGGCGGCCGGCAAGGGCGTGATCATCGCTGCCGATGAGGCTCAGGCTCGCGCGGCGCTCGATGACCTGCTGGTGGCGCGGCAGTTTGGGACCGAGCGGGTGGTGGTCGAGGAGTTCCTGGCCGGCGAGGAGCTCTCGCTGCTGGCGCTATGCGACGGTCAGACCGCGCTGCCGCTGGCCTCGGCGCAGGACTACAAGCGGATCTTCGACGGCGACCGCGGTCCCAACACCGGCGGGATGGGCTCCTACTCGCCGGTCCCGAGCGTCGATGCCTCGCGCGCCGCCGAGATCTGCGCCACCGTGCACCAGCCAGTGCTCGACGAGCTGGCTGCGCGGGGGACGCCGTTTGCAGGCGTGCTCTACGCCGGGCTGATGATGGGCGCCGACGACGTCAAGGTGCTCGAGTTCAACGTTCGCTTTGGAGATCCCGAGACCCAGGCGATCCTGCCGCGGCTGCGCTCGGATCTGCTGGCTCTGCTGCAGGCCGGGTGCGAACCCGGCGGACTGGGGCAGGCGAGCGTCGAGTGGGTGCCCGAGGCGGCGGTCACGGTCGTGCTGGCCAGCGCCGGCTATCCCGAGTCTTCATCGAGCGGGAACGTGATCAGCGGCCTCGACGATGTTCCGTCCGACGTGTTCGTGACCCACGCGGCGACCGCCCGCGACGGGAACGGCTCGATCGTGACCGCCGGGGGGAGGGTGCTGAGCGTGACCGCGCTCGGCGGCGACATCGCTGCCAGCCGGGAGTCCGCATATGCTGCAGCCGACATGATCACGTTCGCTGGAAAGCAGCTGCGCCGCGACATCGCCCTGCGGGCCCTGCGATGACCACCGAGCCGCTGCCGCCGACGGGGAGCGAGCCGATGTCGGAGACGGCCGCCGAGATCGAGGAGCTCGAGGTCGACGCGCCCCGGGTGGGGATCGTGATGGGCTCCAAGAGCGACCTGCCGGCGATGGAGCGCGCCGAACAGGAACTCGCCGAGCGCGGGATCCGCTCGGAGACACGGGTCATGTCGGCCCACCGCGAGCCCGATGTCGTAGCCGACTACGCGCGCAACGCCAAGCTGCGCGGACTGCGGGTGATCATCGCCGGCGCGGGACTGTCGGCTGCGCTTCCGGGAGTCGTCGCCGCGCACACCGAACTGCCCGTGATCGGGGTTCCGCTGACCAGCCGCACGTCGATCGCCGGCGGGCTCGATGCCCTGCTGTCGATCACGCAGATGCCGCCGGGCGTGCCGGTGGCCTGCGTGGGGGTCGACAACGCCCGCAACGCGGCGGTGCTCGCTGCGCGGATCCTGGAGGCGTAGGGCGGCGGGGGAGGCGCCGGCTGAGGGTGGGCTCACGCATGAACCTAACCTGGCCGTCTAGCGGGACAAATAGAAATAGTCCCGTTCCACGCCCAGGTCAGCGCGAGCGCGGCCGTCTGGCTATGCCGGAGCCAGGGGGCCCGGCCCGCGCGGGCCGGTGAGGTCCTGGATGTACTGCGCGATCACAGCGGCGAGGCTGCGCTGGCGGCGGGGAGCCTTGCGGCGCTTCGCGTCGGGCTGCGCTTGACTTTCTATGCTCATCTTGGTTCCTTCGCTGCGGTCAGTTGTACGATGAACGCCGTACGATATCAGAAGTACGACGGGCGTCGTACAATCAGTAGATAGATGTCAGCCCACCTCCACGAACCGATCGCCCATCCGGCGCGGGCAGAGCTCGAGCTCAGCGCCGTGCTGCACGCGCTCAGCGATCCGGTGCGCCTGATGATCGTCGCCGTGCTCGCTTCCAGCGAAGGCGCGTGCACCTGCGGGAGCTTTGAGCTTCCGGTCACCAAGTCCACCTGCACGCATCACTTCAAGGTGCTGCGCGAAGCGGGTCTGATTCAGCAGCGCCACAAGGGGACCACGCGCCTGAACACGCTTCGCCGCGAGGACCTCGAGGCGCGCTTTCCCGGTCTGCTCGACTCGATCCTCAAGGCCGCCGGCGATCCAGCGCCCGCAGTAGCACAGGCCAGCTAGCCGAGCTCCGAATCGGCCGGTGATCGCCCGCTACACCCGCCCTGAGCTCGCCTCGATCTGGTCTGATCAGGCGCGTTTTGACGCAATGCGCGAGGTGGAGGTGGCGGCCTGCGAGGAGATGAACGGGCCGACGGCCGCCGAGCTGCAGTCGATCCGCGCCGCCACGTTCACGGTCGCCGAGATCGAAGAGCGCGAGAAGGTCACAGATCACGACACCGCGGCCTTCGTGGACGTCCTGTCGGAGTCGGCCGGCACTGCCGGGCGCTGGATCCACTACGGCCTGACCTCGAGCGATGTGCTCGACACCGGGCTCGCGCTGCAGCTCAAGCGCGTTGGCGAGCTGATCCTGCCCGACTCGCGCCGGCTCGTCGAGGTCCTCGCCGCGCGAGCGCGCGAGCACGTGTCGACGCTATGCGTAGGGCGCACGCACGGGATTCATGCCGAGCCCACGACGTTCGGGATCAAGCTCGCGGGGTTCGCGTTCGAAGCCCACCGCAACGCCGTGCGCTTGGAGCGCGCTTTCGCACAGGCATCGGTCGGGGCGATCAGCGGTGCGGTGGGGACCTACTCGGCGACCTCGCCCGACTTCGAGGCCCGGGTGCTGGCACGGCTGGGACTCGAGTCCGAGCCGGTCTCGACCCAGGTCGTGGCGCGCGACCGCCACGCCGAGCTGCTGCAGGCGATCGCGCTTGCCGGCGCCGGCCTCGAGCGCTTCGCGACCGAGCTGCGCCACCTCGCCCGCACCGAGCTGGGCGAGGTGCAGGAGCCGTTTGGCGCCGGTCAGAAGGGATCCAGCGCCATGCCCCACAAGCGGAACCCGATCAAAGCCGAGCAGGTGGCCGGCCTGGCCCGGGTGCTGCGCGCCAACGCCCAGGCGGCGCTGGAGAACGTGGCGCTATGGCACGAGCGCGACATCTCGCACTCGTCAGTCGAGCGGATCATCCTGCCGGACTCCACGAGCCTGCTCGATCACCTCCAGCGGCGGGTGATCGCGCTGGTCGAAGGGATGGTGGTCAACTCCGAGCGGATGCGGGAGAACCTCGACCTGACCCACGGGGCGCTGTTCTCGCAACGGCTGCTGCTCGCGCTCGTCCAGCGCGGCCACACCCGCGACGATGCCTACCGAATCGTGCAGCGGCTGGCCCAGCGGGCCCTCGATCAACGCATCGCCTTGCGGGAGCTGGTGGTCGGCCGATCCCGCAGGCGCGGGGCTCGATCTCGATGCGGTATTCGATTACGGGCCGTTCATCGTGCACGCGGAGGAGATCGTCGGTCGGCTCGATCAGATCGGGTAGCCCGCGGGGCCGCCTGGCCGGCGATGATCGTCGCGCCGTGTTCGTTACCCTGCGAGATGACCCGCGGCCGGCGGGGCATCCGCAAACGACAAAGGGGAGCAGATGCAGCGCCTATTTCTCCGGCGGCCGTCGGGCGCGATGGTGGTTGCGATCATCGCGCTGGTTGTCGCCGCCTCCGGGAGCGCGGTCGCGGCCACCAAGATCGCCAAGCTCGTCAACGGGGACAAGTTGATCGCCAAGCGCACGCTGTCGGGCAACCGGCTGCGCCCGCACACGATCACCGGCACGCAGATCCGCGCGCACGCGCTGACGGCCAAGCAGATCAACCTCAAGAAGCTCGGCAAGGTGCCCAGCGCCGCCGTCGCCGATCGGGCGACCAGCGCCGCGATCGCGACCAGCGCGCTGAACGCCAACACCGCGAGCAATGCCGCCGAGCTCAACGGCCAGCCGGGAAGCAACTTCCTCACCACCTCCAGCCGGATCGGGACCAACGGGCTCGTCCGCACCGCCGCGTCCGGCGCCGGAGTCACGACGACCCTGTTCACGGTCGGGCCGTTCACGGTATTGATGGGCTGCCAGAGCACGAGCGGCGGAACGAGCCTGACCGTGCATGCCAGCTCGAGCGAGGACAGCTCGGTGATCGACGGCAAGATCGTGCCCGCCAACACCCAGGTTGCGCCGACGGGCCTCGACATCCCGGCGACGTCCACCGCCACGGCGAATCCCAGCAAGACGATCGACTTCGAGGCGCCCAGCGGCGCCCAGGCGGTCCTGGCCGGCGCCGACGGCGTCAACAGTCTCGGGGCGGATTGTTGGGCGAACTTCGCCGGGATTCGTTGACGGGCGGCGACCCATCAAGCCCCGCCGATGATCGTCGGGGCCAGCCGCTAGCATCGGCCAGGTGACCGCCCTCGCAGACCTCCCGCTTCTCGCCTCGGGCAAGGTTCGCGAGATCTATGACCTGGGCGATGAGCTGCTGATCGTCGCCTCTGACCGGATCTCGACCTACGACGTCGTCCACCCCACCCCGATTCCCGACAAGGGAAACGTGCTCACCGGCTTGTCGACGTTCTGGTTTGAGCGCACCGCGGAGATCGTCCCCAACCACCTGATCTCTGTGACCGACGGTGTCCCCGACGAAGCCCGCGGCCGCGGGATGGTCGTCAAGAAGCTCGAGATGTTGACGGTGGAGTGCGTGGTTCGCGGCTACATCACCGGCTCGGGCTGGAAGGACTACCAGGCCACCGGCGCGGTGTCGGGGATCGAGCTGCCGTCGGGGCTGCGCGAGTCCGATCGCCTCCCGGAGCCGCTGTTCACCCCCAGCACCAAGGCCGAGGTCGGCCACGACGAGGCGATCGACTTCGAGGGGGCGGTGCAGCTGATCGGCGACCGAGCCCTGGCGCAGCGCGTCCGCGACGTGTCGCTCGCGCTGTATGAGCACGCCGCCGACCACGCCCGCACGAACGGGATCATCCTCGCCGACACGAAGTTCGAGCTCGGGCTCGACTCCGACGGCACGCTGACGATCGGCGACGAGATCTGCACCCCGGACTCCTCGCGCTTCTGGCCCGCCGACGGCTACGAGCCCGGCCACGGGCAGCCGAGCTTCGACAAGCAGTTCGTCCGCGACTGGGCCTCGTCGACCGGCTGGGACCGCAATCCCCCTGCGCCGCCGATCCCCGACGAGGTGGTCGCGCGCACGCGCGAGAAGTATGTGGAGGCGTACGAGCGGATCACCGGCGAGCCGTTCTCACAGTGGCTGGCGCGCACGGGGCGCTGATGGCCGTGCACGCTCGCGTGCTGGTCAAGCCCAAGGCTGGGATCCTCGACCCGCAGGGACAGGCGGTGCAGCGGGCGTTGCCGGCGCTGGGCTTCACCGGTGTGCGCAACGTCCACGTGGGGCGGCTGATCGAGCTCGAGGTCGAGGACCCCAAGGTGTTGCCGGAGATGTGCGAGCGACTGCTGACCAACCCCCTGATCGAGGACTACGAGATCGTCGAGACAGGGTCGGCGTGAAGTTCGGGAGTCATCCGCTTTCCCGGCTCCTGCGACGAGGTCGACGCCCTACTCGCCGCCCGGCGCGTGGGGGAAGCGGTGATCCTCTGGCACTCAGAGCGCGACCTGCAGGGGGTCGACGCGGTGATCGTTCCGGGCGGCTTCTCCTATGGTGACTATCTGCGCGTCGGCGCGATCGCCCGCTTTGCCCCGGTGATGGAGGAGGTTGCGGAGTTCGCCCACAGCGGGGGCATCGTGCTGGGGATCTGCAACGGCTTTCAGGTGTTATGCGAGGCCGGGCTGCTGCCCGGGGCCCTGCTGCCGAACACCTCGCTGAAGTTCGTCTTTCGCCAGGTCGACCTCGAGGTCGTCCGAACCGACACTCCGTTCACGAACGCGTGCGTCGATCACCGCCGCCTCTCGATCCCGGTCAAGCACACGAGCGGACGCTTCTACGCTCCCGACGAGCAGCTGCGCAGGCTGGAGTCAGATGGCCAGGTGCTCCTGCGCTACGCCCCCGGCCACAACCCCAACGGCTCGCTGCGCGACATCGCCGGGGTCTGCAACGAGGCGGGCAACGTGTTCGGGCTCATGCCCCACCCCGAGCACGCCGTCGATCCGCTGACCGGCTCGACCGACGGCCTGCTGCTGTTTGAGTCAATCAAGGCGCACGTTGCCGACCGTCTCCCCGTCTGACAGCCGCCACCGCGAGCTCGGCCTCACTGACGCCGAGTACGACCTGATCGTCGAACGCCTGCAGCGCAAGCCCGGCGACACCGAGCTGGCGATGCTGTCGCTGATGTGGTCAGAGCACTGCGCCTACAAGCACTCGCGCAAGCTGTTGCGCCGGCTCCCCACCGAGGGACCGTCGGTGCTGATGGGACCGGGGGAGAACGCCGGCGTGGTCGACGTGGGAGGCGGCCTCGGAGTTGCGTTCAAGGTCGAATCGCACAACCATCCCAGCGCGGTCGAGCCGTTTCAGGGCGCGGCGACCGGGGTCGGGGGGATCCTGCGCGACGTGTTCGCGGTCGGTGCGCGCCCGATCGCGGTACTCGACTCGCTGCGCTTCGGCGAGCCGGCCACCTCCGCGCGATCCCGTTACCTGCTCGAGCGCGCGGTGGCCGGAATCGGCCACTACGGCAACTCGATCGGGGTGCCGACGGTCGGCGGGGAGATCTACTTCGAGCACAGCTACGAACAGAACTGCCTGATCAATGCGATGTGCCTGGGGATCGCGCCCCACGAGCGGTTGATCCGCAGCGCCGCCGGCGGGTCCGGGAATGTGCTCGTGCTGCTCGGTGCGCTGACCGGCCGCGACGGGATCGGGGGCGCGTCGGTGCTGGCGAGCGCCGAGCTCGGGGAGGGCGACGCGGCCAAGCGCCCCTCGGTCCAGATAGGCGACCCGTTCGCGGAGAAGAAGCTGCTCGAATGCTGCCTGGAGCTGCTCGACTCAGAGCTTCTCGTGTCGCTTCAGGACCTGGGCGCCGCCGGGCTGACGTCGTCGTCGTCGGAGATGGCCAGCAAGGGCGGCGTGGGGCTCGATATCGACGTGGCCAAGGTGCCGCTGCGCGAATCCGGCCTCGAGCCGTTCGAGATCATGGTGTCCGAGTCACAGGAGCGAATGCTGGCCGTGGTCGAGCCGGCGCGCGTGGATGCTGTGATCGCGGTCTGCGAGCGCTGGGAGACGCTCGCCACCCCGATCGGCACGGTCACCGATAGTGGTCGCCTGCGGGTGCTGGCCGGTGACGGCATCGCCGCCGACCTGCCGGTGTCGATCCTGGTCGACGACTGCCCGCTGTACGACCTCGAGCCCGCCCCGCCGCCGCGACCGATGTACCTCGGGACGGCTGCGGTCCTGAGCGGCGAGGAGTCCGCCGCCGACACGCTGCTGGCGCTGCTGGCCTCGCCCAACATCGCTTCGCGCCGGCCGGTGTTCGAGCAGTACGACCCGGTCGTGCAGTCGCGCACGGTGCGCCGGCCCGAGCAGGCCGATGCCGCCGTGCTGGCGCTCCCCGAGGGCGGTGCGATCGCGGTCTCGATCGACGGCAACGGGCGGCGGGTCGCGTGCGACCCGCGCGCGGGGGCGGCCGAGGCGGTGCTCGAGTGCGCCGCCAACCTCGCCTGCGTCGGCGCGACGCCGCTGGGGCTGACCAACTGCCTGAACTTCGGCAACCCCGAAAAGCCGCACGTCGCCTGGCAGATGGTGCAGGCGGTGGACGGCATCGCGCAGGCCTGCGAGGCGCTCGGGGTGCCGGTCGTCGGCGGCAACGTGTCGCTGTACAACGAGGCGCCCGCGGGGCCGATCTTTCCGACGCCGGTGATCGGAATGGTCGGTCGGCTGCCGGATGCGTCTCGGGCGGGCAGGCTCGGCTTTGCCCAGGTGGGAGATCTGATCGGGCTGGCCGGACCCTTCGAGCCATCGGTGGCCGGCTCCGAGCTGGCCAAGCTGCTGGGACACGAGCCCGCCGGGGCACTTCCGCCCACGGATATGCAAGCTGTCCGTGATGCGCATGAAAGCGTCCGGCTTGGGGTCAGCGCCGGTGCGCTCCAAAATGCACATGACATCGCCGAGGGCGGCCTCGCGGTAGCCCTGGCCGAGTGCTGCATCGCGGGGCGGATCGGCGCCACCGTGCGCGTGCCCGACGGCCTGAATCCGTTCGCCGAGGCGCTGGGGCGGGCGTTCGTGGTCTCGGGCGACGAGGACGCGCTGGCCGGCTTCGAGATCATCGGCCGCGTCGGCGGCGCTCAGCTGGTGCTCGAAGGACAGTTGAAGGTCGCAGTTTCCGAGTTGCGCGAGGCGCGGGAGCATGGCTTGGCCGGCTACGTGTGACCCCGTTGCTAGCCTAGGTTTCAGGCGTTCAAGGATGGCTACCCCCGCTATCGACCATCGCGACGGCCCACGCGACGAGTGCGGTGTGTTCGGGATCTACGCGCCCGAGCACGACGTCTCCCGGCTCGCGTACTTCGCGCTGTTCGCACTCCAGCACCGCGGTCAGGAGTCGGCCGGGATCGCCACCGCCACGCACGGGGGCAACATCATGGCGATTCGCGACCAGGGCCTCGTGCCGCAGGTGTTCGACGACAACAAGCTGCGCGCGCTGGTGGGGGACATGGCCATCGGCCACGTCCGTTACTCGACCACCGGCGCCTCGGAGTGGGAGAACACCCAGCCGATCGTGCGCGACGACAGCCGCACGCTCGCGCTCGCCCACAACGGCAACCTCATCAACGCGGTCGAGCTCCACAGCGAGCTGCGCGGCCGCGATGTCCCGTTCCGCTCGACTTCAGACTCGGAGATCATCGCCGCGCTGCTGGCGACCCACCCGGCAGAGCGGATCGAGGACGCGGTCGCCGACGTGCTCCCACGGCTGCGCGGAGCCTTCTCGACCGTCGTGTTGACCGACGAGTCCGTGGTCGCGTTCCGCGATCCACACGGGCTGCGCCCGCTGGCGCTGGGAATGATCGAGGACCCGGGCGGCGGCCGTCCCGCGTACTGCGTCGCGAGCGAGTCGTGTGCCCTGGATCTGATCGGCGCCACCTTCTTGCGCGACGTCCAGCCGGGCGAGGTCGTGACGCTGACCGAGCGCGGACTGAAGACCAAGCTGGTGGCGGGCACCGAGCGCCACGCCTTCTGCGTGTTCGAGTACATCTACTTCGCCCGCCCGGACTCCAAGATCGCCGGCACGGTGCTCCAGGTCGCCCGCGCGAAGATGGGCGAGATCCTGTGGGGCGAGGCTCCCGTGGACGCCGATGTCGTGATCCCGGTGCCCGACTCGGGCAACGCCGCGGCGCGCGGTCTCGCGCGGGCCGCCGGGCTGCCCCAGGACGACGGCTTCATCAAGAACCGCTACGTCGCGCGGACCTTCATCCAGCCCGGCCAGGAGCTGCGCCGCCACGGCCTGCGGCTGAAGTTCAACCCGCTCAAGGAAGTGATCGAGGGCAAGCGCCTGGTGGTGGTCGATGACTCGATCGTGCGGGGGAACACGATGCCCGGGATCGTCAAGATGCTGCGCGAGGCGGGCGCGGCGGAGGTCCATCTGCGGATCTCCTCGCCGCCGATCAAGCACCCCTGCCACTACGGGATCGACATGTCCACCCACGAGGAGATGATCGCCCACGGGCGCACTGTGGCCGAGATCGCCGATGAGCTCGGGGCCGACTCGCTGCACTACCTGTCGCTCGAGGGGGTGTACGAGGCGCTGGGGCAGACGCGTGAGACCCACTGCGATGCCTGCTTCAGCGGCGACTATCCGCTGGTGGGGACCGAGGACGCCAACGGGAAGTTCGCGCTCGAGCACGAGCTTCCGTTGGTTCGCGCCTAAGAGCCGAGAGATCGCGGTCCTCCGCCTGCACAGGAAGCGCTTCCCGTAAGACCGTGACGCTTGTGTCGGTGCAGGCCACGCGACCTGTGCAGGCCGGAGACCGCGACTTCCGCCCTGATCGCGCTTCCTGCTCGCTCGCGCCCCGAGTGCTCAGGGGCGCGCGATATGGCCGGTGGCGTCGCTATGGTCGAGCGCCCCATGGAGGCACGCGAGGCGCTCAGGGAGGTATTTGGGTTTGAGGGGTTTCGGCCCGGGCAGGCGCAGGTCGTCGCAGCGGCGCTGAGCGACCGCGACGCGCTGGTGGTGATGCCCACGGGGGCGGGCAAGTCGGTCTGCTATCAGCTGCCGGCGCTGATGCGCGATGACCTGACGCTGGTCGTCTCGCCGCTGGTGTCGCTGATGCACGATCAGGTGTCGGCTCTGGAGCGCGTTGCGCCGGGACGGGTCGCGGTCGTCAATGCCCAGCGCGGGTTCGGTTCCAACGCGTCCGCACTGGAGCGAGCGCGCGAGGGCTCGCTGCGATTGCTGTACGTCACTCCGGAGCGGTTTGGCTCGCCGGCCTTCGGGCAGGCGATCGCCGGCGTGGCGATCGGGCTGTTCGTGGTCGACGAGGCTCACTGCGTCTCTCAGTGGGGCCATGACTTCAGGCCCGACTACTTCACGCTTGCCGACGCAGCGGCGCGAGTCGGTGCGCGGGCCACGATCGCGTTGACGGCGACTGCGACGCCGCGGGTGGCCGACGACATCGCGGAGCGCTTGCGCCTGCGGGACCCCGTCAGGGTGACGACCGGTTTCGATCGGCCCAACCTGAGCTTTGTGGTTGTCCCGTGCCGAGACGGCCGCGACACGCAGCGGCGCCTGGCGGCGGCCCTGACCGAGCCCGACGCGCTGCCCGCGATCGTCTACGCCGGCACCCGCGCCACCAGCGAGCAGCTCGCCACGTGGCTGGGCGAGGCGCTGGGCGAGCCGGTGCTCGCCTATCACGCGGGGATGGACCGCAACGCTCGGGCGAGCGCCCAGGAGCAGTTCATGTCCGGCCAGGCCCGGGCAATCGTGGCCACCAACGCGTTCGGAATGGGAATCGACAAGTCCGATGTGCGCACCGTCTGCCACGCGTCTGTCCCGGTCTCGCTGGAGGCCTACTACCAGGAGGCAGGGCGCGCCGGGCGCGACGGCCGTCCGGCGCGGTGCCTGATGTTCGCGCACCGCCGCGACAAGGGGCTGCACGTGTTCTTCATCGAGCGCTCCAGGGTGGGGCTTGGCGCGTTGCAGCGCGTAGGCGAGCGGCTCAACTGGGCCGGCATGGACGGGCACTACGACGTGGCGCTGTCCGAGCTTGCCTTCGATCGCGACGACGATGACTCGGTCCGGGCGATCATCGGTCATCTGGCTCGGGCCGGCGTGCTGACGCCGGACCCGGCGCCCGTCGACCGCGCAGCGGGCACGATCACCGGCGGCTTTGACCGCCGCGCCTCGGCGCTGTGCCTGACCTCGGCCCGGGAGGCCGAGCGCGTGCGCTGGGCCCAGTACCGCGCGATGTGGGAGTACGTGGAACGAGCACAGTGCCGGCGCGCCGCGCTGCTGTCGTACTTCGGAGACCGCTCCGGTGAGGCGGCGGACGTGCCGTGCTGCGACGTGTGCGCGCCGGAGCTCGTGCCCGTCGCGAAGCTTCACGCGGCATGAACGTCGCGGTGCTTGCCTCCGGCGCCGGCACGAACCTGCAGGCGCTGATCGATCGCGCGCACGGGCGCGGCGGGGTGCAGCTGGTCGCCGTTGCCTCCGAAAGACCCGGCGCCCCGGCGCTGGATCGCGCGCGGGCGGCGGGAATCGAGACGGCGACGTTCGCGCGCGATCGCTTTGCCGACCGTCGCGAGCGAGATCGGGCGATGGCCACCTGGCTGCACGAGCGCGGCGTCGAACTGGTGGTGCTCGCCGGCTACATGCAACTCGTGAGCGTCGAGTTCCTGGCCGCCTTCGCGGACCGGGTGATCAACGTGCACCCGTCGCTGTTGCCCGCCTTCCCCGGCCTGGGCGCGATCGAGCAGGCGCTCGAGTACGGGGTCAAGGTGTTCGGGGTGACCGTTTTCTTCGTCGACGATGGGGTCGACACCGGCCCGGTGATCATGCAACGTGCGATCGAGCTGCCGTCGATTCGCGACCGAGACGAGGTGCTCGCCCGCCTGCACGAGCTCGAGCACGAGATGCTCGTCGAGGTCGTCGGGCTGATCGCCCGCGGCGCCGTCAGCTTCGATCCGGCCAACCGGCGTCGGGTGCTCATCGAGCGGTAGAGTCGGATCCAGATGGAAGCGAGCGCAGATCCCGCGAGCACCCTCGAGCCTGGGATCGCCGATGTGCAGGTGTCCAGGGCCTTGCTGTCGGTCTCTGACAAGACGGGGATCGTCGAGTTCGCGCGCGGCCTGGCCGAGCTCGGGGTGGAGATCATCTCCACCGGGGGCACCGCCGACGTCCTCAGCGAGGCCGGGGTCGCGGTACGTCCGATCTCTGACCTCACCGGCTTTCCGGAGATCATGGACGGGCGCGTCAAGACCTTGCACCCGAAGCTGTACGCGGGGTTGCTGGCGGTGCGCGACAACGCCGAGCACCTCCAGGCGGCCCAGGAGCATCAGGTCGAGCTCGTGGATCTCGTGTGCGTGAACCTGTACCCGTTCGAGCGCACGGCCGCCACGCGCGGCGCGTCGGAGGCCGAGGTGATCGAGAACATCGACATCGGCGGCCCGACGATGATCCGCGCCGCGGCCAAGAACCACGCCTTCGCAGCCCCGATCGTCAGGCCCGAGAGCTATGACGCGGTGCTCGCCGAGCTGCGCGAGGCGGGCTGTCGCCTGTCGCCCGCAACCCGCGAGAACCTGGCGGCCGAGGCGTTTGCCTACACGGCGCGCTACGACACCGCGATCGCGCGCTGGTTTCAGGAAAAGCACGAGGACTTCCCGTCGCTGCTGGTGCGCGCGTTCCAGAAGGTGCTCGAGCTTCCCTACGGGGAGAACCCCCACCAGCGCGCCGCCTACTACGAGCAGGTGGGAGCTCGCACCCACGTCCTGTCGATGGTCTCCCAGCTCGGCGGCAAGCCGATCTCGTTCAACAACCTGCTCGACCTCGATGCCGGGCGGCTGCTGCTGGACGAATTTCAGATCCCGGCGTGCGTGATCATCAAGCACAACAACCCCTGCGGAGTGGCCGTGGGGCCGAACGTGCTCGAGGCCTACAAGCGGGCGTTCGCGTGTGATCCGATGTCGGCGTTCGGAGGCGTCGTGTGCCTTAATCGATCAGTCGACGAGGAGCTGGCGCAGGCGCTGTCAGACCAGTTCATCGAGGTGCTGTTCGCGCGCGGGTACGAGGCTGGCGCCGTGGAGATGCTGACACACAAGCCGAACACGCGGATCCTCGACGACCGCGAGCGGCGGGCCGCCTACGTGCTGGAGCCCCATCTTCGACAGGTGCTCGGCGGGATGCTGGTCCAGGATCGAGACATCGATCTCGAGGAACGCAGCGCCATGCAGGTGGTCACCGAGCGCCGACCCACCGAGACCGAGTGGCAGGAGCTGCTGTTCGCGTGGAAGGTGTGCAAGCACGTGCGGTCCAATGCGATCGTGTTCTCGCGTGACCTGACCTCGATCGGCGTCGGGGCCGGGCAGATGAGTCGCGTCGATGCGGTGCGGATCGCGATCGAGAAGGCGCGCGACGGGGTGCAGGGGGCGGTGATGGCATCCGATGCCTACTTCCCGTTCCCGGACAGCGTCGAGCTGGCACTCGAGGCGGACGCGACCGCGATCATCCAGCCCGGCGGCTCGGTCCGCGACCACCTCTCTGTCGAGGCCGTCGACCGGGCGGGGGCCACGATGGTGTTCACCAGCCGTCGCCATTTCCGTCATTGAGCGAGCCCCGCACGTGTTGCCATCTCCACCATTGAGCGAGCCCCGCACCCGTCGAACACTCTCCACCGTTGATCGGGCGCCTTACAGGCGACCCCCCGTCGCCCTACGAGTCCCGATTCGGCTTTAGCCGGGTGGCCATGGCCGGCCAGTTCGTGCGAGTCGGTGGGACCACCTCGGTCGACGAGGACGGGGTCGTGCAGGGCGACACCCCGTACGAACAGGCCGTCGTGATCCTGCGCAAGATCGAGCATGAGCTCCGCCGCGGCGGCGCGAGCCTCGAGCAAGTGGTGGCGACGCGAATCTACGTGACTGACATCTCGCGCTACGAGGAGGTGGGCCGCGCCCACGGCGAGGTATTCGCAACGATCAGGCCGCTGATGACCATGGTCGGCGTGAACGGCCTCGTGGACCCCCGAATGCTCGTCGAGATCGAGGCAATCGCCTACTGCGGCTAGCTGCCAGCGCAACGCCCGCGAGTCCACCGGCCGGCGGCCCGGCGCGCCGGTGCGCGATCATGGAGGTCGGCCGCTGTAGCTCAGTTGGTAGAGCAACGGACTTTTAATCCGAAGGTCGTGGGTTCGAGTCCCACCGGCGGCATCGGGA
>CAVWOK010000026.1:0-43287 GCA_963756585.1 uncultured Solirubrobacterales bacterium
GAGGATGGGCACGCTCGACCGCCGGACGGAGACGGGCCTGGTCGCGAACCGACATGGGTTTCAACTATAGTTCACCGTATGAAAAGTTCATCCGCTGAAGATGGCCGCGACGGGCCGGAGCCGATCGAGGGCGAGATCGTCCGCGGACTGTTCGCCCTCGTCGACAACCTCAAAGCCCACTTCGATGTCGTCGCGGCCGAATTCGGGCTCGCGCCGACCCAGGCCCTGGCTCTGCGCCACCTTGATCGGCCTCTGCCCATGGGCCGGCTGGCCGAGGCATTGGGCTGTGAATCGAGCAACGTCACCGCGCTTGTCGACCGGCTGCAGGCACGCGGTCTGGTGGAGCGTCTCCCCGACCCCGGCGACCGCAGGGTGCGGTTCATCGGACTCACACCCGTGGGGTTCGAGCTTCGCAAGGTGCTGGGAGCCCGCCTGCTCGAGGGTGTGCCCGCGGTGGCCGGCCTGTCGCTGACCGAGCGTCGTACGTTTCGGGACCTGCTCCAGCGAGTGCTCGCTGCCGGAGCCCCCGGGCGTGCCGGCGCCGCCGAGAGCCGCACACGCAGTCGTTGATCAGCAGCGAGCCTAGGTCCGCAACCGGGGCGTCAAGCCAGGGCTAGCGAGCGGGCGCGCTCGCCCAGCCCGCTCGAGCATCACAGGCCGAGCGGTTTCATCTACAGCTCGGCGGGAAACATCTCAGTACAGCCATCGAGCCACAACCGGGCTTGCCAACAGGAGGTAAACGCGTGACCGATGAGAAACACGAGAGCATCGCTGACAGTCAGCGGTCGCCGTCTACGGAAGCGGCTGACAAGGTCGACGTAGGTCCTTCGGGCACCAATCCCGAGGACGAGGAGCGACCGGAGCCCGCGGGCACCTCGGAATCCGAGAAGTCAAAGGTTGGCGCCGACGGCGAGCCGGTTGTGCCGCCTTCGCGCGGGACAACCCACTAATGCCGTAGCTCGGTCGCCAACCTTCCGGACGCTACTTTTCCTCTGGCTCTTCCTCGCCGGGCCATGAGCCGGTCAGCCGGGCGTACCCCTGACGCGCCCCGTGATCGACGAAGCCCCTGATCAGCGCGAACAGGGCGCCCTCGAGCAGCAGTGCCGCGACGAGCTTGACGTAGTTGACCTCGCGGTGGTGGGCCTTCGGAGCCTCCTCGTCGTCGATCACTCCCCAGATCAGGGTGAACAGCCTCTTTCCGATCTGCCCGGCTATCAGTCCGCTGACGATGCTGACTGGAAGAAAGAAAATCTTTCCCATTGTTCACCACCTCTCTGTGTCTTGACGACGCACAAGCGCCAGGGGTTGTGGATTCGATCAGTCACTTGGGTTCGTCACGCAGCGGCAGGTACGGTTCGCGGTCTTCGGGGTGCCCCCCTTCGATCTGTCGTCCCCTTTCGAGCTCTGCGTTCAGTTCCGCGCCGAACAGGATCGCGGTGTTCGTCAGCCACAGCCAGACGAGAAACACGATCACTGACGCCAGCGCGCCGTAGGTCTTGTTATAGGAGGAGAAGTTGGCCACGTAGAAGGCGAACAGGGCGGAGACGACGATCCACAGGATCACCGCGACGATTCCTCCGGGTGTGACCCAGCGAAATCCTGGCTGGCGGACATTTGGACCGGCGTAGTAGAGGATCGCCAGGATCACGGTCACGAACACCAGCATCACCGGCCATTTCGCGATGTCCCAGATCTGCACCGCCGTGGAGCCGACCCCGATCACGTTCCCGACCTTGCCGGCCAACGACCCGGTGAACACAACGGCGAGCGCGCTGAACGTCAACAGGATCACCGTGACCAGCGTCACCGCGAGGCGGATCGGGATTGTCTTGTAAAACGGCCGGCCCTCCTCTACGTCCCAGACCACGTTGGAAGCGCGCATGAAGGCGGCGATGTAGCCCGACGCCGACCACAGAGCCACCACGAGACCCACCACGAACGCCACCCCCGCCGTCCCCTGATGGCTTTCAATGTTCTTGATCCCGTGGGTGAAGATCTGTTGGGCGGGCCCCGGCGCCACCGATCCCAAGTTCGCGATCAAAGGCTGGGTCACGGAGTGGCCGATCAGCCCCAGCACCGAAACGATCACGATCAGCATCGGGAAGATCGCCAGCACGCCGTAGTAAGTCAAGGCGGCGGCGAGATCAGTCAGGTGGTCACCGTTGAACTCCTTGAGGGTCCGCTTGATGACCCCGCCCCAGGCAGGTTTGGGCAGTTCGGTCGGCTGGTCGGGGGCGGCCTCGTCGACTTCGCGTTCTCCTCTGGGGGCTTGATCGGCGGGCGCGATGTCGTCTTGCTGAGCTTGTGCCCGTGACTGATCGGCCGATTCCTCGTCGAGGCCGCTTCCTGCGCGAGATCGATGCGACGTTCTGTCCATGGTTACCGCCGTTTCATCAGCCAGCCGATTATCAGACCGGTGAAGAACGCGCCGCCGGCAATGAACGGCACCGGGTTCTCCTGCATGGTTGCCTGAAGCTGCTGTGCTCCTGCGCTCGCTGACTCGGGGGTTGCCTGTTTGGCCTTCGCCGTGAACTCCTCCTTCTTCTCGGCGACGGTGGCCTTGACTTGGGTCACGTTGTCGGCGATTCCCTGCTTGGCGGTGGAGACCCTCTCCTGCGCCTGAGCTTTGACATCGGTCTTGGCCGCAAGCGCCTCGACCGTGTCGCCGAGCTCCTCACGCGTTTGATCGATGTCGGCCCGAATCTGCTCCGGGGACTTTGGCTCGGCGTCGTTCGTGTTGGACTCAGTGTCGGTTGTCTCGCTCACTCGGCCCTTCGAGCTCTCGGTCATCTGCGGCCCTCCTGCGCACGTTGTTTGGTCACCTCGACGTCTTCCCTCAAGGACTGAACGGTCTGTTCGGGTACTGGCGGGGCGCCCTGTTTCACCTTGCTCTTGCCCGAGAGGGCGAGCGCACCGGCGATCGCCCCGTAGCCCGCCGCGACGATCAGTGCTGCAAGCCAGCCGGCCAGCGCCAGGTTTAGCGCCATCACGATCGCGGCGGTCAAGGCACCGACGGCATACAGGCCAACCACGCCCGCCGCGCCGAACATCCCTGCGCCGAGACCCGCCTGCTTGCCCTTGACGGTCAGCTCGGCCTTCGCCAGATCGAGCTCTTGGCGAACCAGCGTCGACGTCTGCTCGGAGAGCTGCTTTAGCAGGTCCGCAACCGATTGGTCGGTCGTCGGCGATACGTTGCGCGAATCTCCCGTGGCCATCACGCTTTCACCCCATCGCTGCTTGACGGGCCTTCCGGCTCGGATTGCCTGGCGCCGACGGTCTCCAAAAGCCAAACCCTCAGCTGCCGGTTGAGCAGCACCGCAGCGACTCCGGCAGTCAGCAGCACCAGGAGCGCGGACCGCAGGCGGTGCTTGGGCTTGGGCGGCGGTTCGGTGATCGCCAGCCAGAGGTCGCCTAACGACTGCGTTGCGTCCGCGACCCGTCGCCGTAGCTTCTTGTCCTGTACCGCTTCAGCGACGTCCTTTCCACGAGCACGGCGGTAGACATCGCCCGTGGCCTTCGCGGCTTGCCGAGCCGCCGATTGCACATTCTTGTCATCTAGAAGCTGTCGCGCGTACGGCCCTAGAGCCGCCGCCTGTTCTCTAACCGTCATCGAGTTCCTTTGCTACGTGAGGGTTTTCCGGTTGGTGCGCCTCACCGTGGATTGCCGGGACACCCGGTCCGGTGAGCCTGCCCGTCCACTCCCCAGTTCTGATCAGAAGCCCGCCTTGCGAGTCCTCGTTTCGGTCCGCCATAAGCCCTTCCTGCATAAGGAAGGTCTCACATAAGTGGGACAACCTAGACACGGCTACCCCCTCATCCTACCCGTAAACATCCAAACCTGGACAGAACTAGGACAAACATCGCCTAAACCGATGCGATCGACGCTGCAGTCACCGGATCGCTGTCCAGACGGCGAGCTCCACAGTCCTCGGCGAAGCGGCGATCTACCCCGGCGCCTGCCAAGGCCACGGGTACCCGCGCGGCGAGCGTCCTCAGCTCGCTGCGAGCGGGCTCCAACCGCCCCCGCATGGACGTGGAGATGACCACCAGATGTGGCCGAAGCTGCTCGCTTGCCTGTATGACGCTGCGCAGCGGCGTGTCGGCGCCCAGGTAGGTGATCCGCCAGCCGAGCCGGTGCAGAGCGATCCCGAACGAGATCAGGCCGAACGTGTGATGTTCGTTCTGAGGGCAGGCGAGCAGGGCGCGTTGTCCCAGACCACGGTCCCAGCCGCGCGCCAGGCCCAGCAGCCGGCCGTGGATGAACGCGCTGATGAAATGCTCCTGGGCGACGTTGACCTGAGCGCTTGCCCAGCGCTCGCCGAGGTCACCGAGCAGCGGCAGAACAACGTCTTGGATGACCGTGATCACGCCGCGGGTGGCCAACAGCTTGTCGAGCACCTGCTCCGCCATGGTTTCATCGAAGCGTTCCAGCGCGGCCAGCATCTCCGCCCGATCAGCCTCGGCCTGACCACGTCGCGCCGTTGGCTGGGGAGTGACCGAGATCTTGAACCTGGCGGCCGAAGCCAGCTCAGCGGCCTGCGCGGCAGGAACCCCCTCACCTACGTGGCGAAGCATCAGCCGCAGCCGCGCTTCGTCCACCTGCGAGTACAGCCGCTGATTGCCGTGCGTGCGAACCGGCGCCAGCAGACCGTAGCGACGCTCCCATTTACGAAGCAGATCAGAACTCACGCCGACGCGCCGGCTGAGCTCTCCGATCGGCATCCATGAAGCACCAGGGGCGACCATTCCACAATGGCTTGAGAAGAGCTGCTGTTGGTTTCTTGACTACCCTGGTCGGAGGATCGAAATCGAGCCGATGCGGCGAACAATGTTCGATCGGCGATCGCCCTTCTGTGGGGGGATCAGTCCTTGCGACCGGGGCCCGGCAGTCGTTCGGCGAGCCTGCCGACCCGTTCGGTCGCGCTCTGCAGAGGCTCCACCACCTCACGCACCTCATCCACGTCGCGGACGAGCGGCTTGAGGGTCTCGATCAGCGTGGACAGGGCGGTTCCCAGCACGCGCCCTGTCGCTTCGAGGGTCGATTGCAGCTCGTCGATCAGCTCGCGTTGGCGGCGCACCTCCTGGTGAAGGCCGCCGGCTGCCCCCCGGACGCCGCCAAGTTCGGGAATGACCTCCGCGCGCAACCGTGCAAGCTCCTCGGTCGTTGCCGCAAAGGCCGTCCGCAGCGCGTCGAGATCATCGCTCATGGGCTCAAGACCGGTGCGCAGAGCCGCGAGCTCGTCGCGGACAGAATCGAGCGTTGCCACAGCGTGGCGAAACGAGCCCGGCAGCGAACGCAGCTCTCGGCGTGCATCGTCTGCCAGCGCTCCGACCGCCGCGGCGCCGTCGGCGATTCTCCCCAGGTCGACGATCGCCCGGTTGGCGAGCCGGAGCGGGACCAGCATCTGATCGAGCACGGCAGCCAGAGGGCGAAGAGTGGGCATCGGGATAGCCATGGTTCTTCCCGCTACCCCGACATTCCTCACATCTCCGCAACCGGTCCCGGGAGCGGCGGCAGGGACCAGTGATCACCGAGGCGATCAAGAATTTGTCCTAGATAGGACGACTAGCAGCCTAGTATGATGTCCGCTGCGGCGCCCTCAAAGGACGCGCTACCACGGGGCTTGAAGTGGCGGCTCCGGCGCAACGACGATCCGGGCTGGAGGAATATGAGAACGCAGGCGGTCACCCGAGCTGATTCCGACGCGCTCTTGCGCCGCTGGCAAAAGCACGGTGACCGCGACGCGCGGGATGAGCTCGTCGATCGCTGGCTGCCGTTTGCGCGCACCCTGGCCCGGCGCTACCGCGGCACCCACGAGTCGGTCGAGGATCTGACTCAGGTCGCCAATCTGGCGCTCCTGAAAGCGATTGACCGCTTCGATCCCGAGCGCGGCTGCGCCTTTGCTTCGTTTGCGGCACCAACGATCCTCGGCGAGCTAAAGCGCCATCTCCACAATGTCGGCTGGTCGGTGCGGGTCCCTCGACGAGCTCAGGATCGGGCGCTCAAGGTAGAGCGTGGCCAGCGGCAGCTAGCGGCGAGGACGGGGCGGGTGCCGAGCATCGGCCAGCTCGCCGAGCACGTCGAGCTCAGTGTCGAAGAGGTGCTCGACGCGCTGGAGATCGCCTCGGCTCACCACTCGACATCGCTGCAGGCTGCTCGAACCGACGGGGACGGCGATCCGGTGACGCTTGCTGACCTCCTGGGCGAGTGCGACGAGCGCTTTGAGCGGGTTGAGGCGAGCGTCACAATCGGGCCAGCCATTGGCCAGCTGTCCGATCGTGATCGCAAGATACTCGCGCTCCGGTTCGAGCATGACCTTTCCCAGAGCCAGATCGCGGGCCTGATCGGAGTCTCCCAGATGCAGGTCTCGATCATTCTGCGGCGCGTTATCAACCACCTCCGAGCAATCGCCGAGAGCCATCAGCCGCTCTGCGACTCTCGCCGGGAGCTTTCTCGTGCGTGATCTGGCCGCAGACACCCCTCCGCCGGCAATCGCCGACGGATGACCGGTTAGGCGCTGCTGAGAACGCGCTCGGTGGCCTTCATAACGCCGGCGCGATTCTTATGCGCACGCTCGTAGGACCGAATCTTCTCGACGCGCTCCTGGTCGGCCTCCGAGAGCGCCGCTTGAACCTCGGCTGCGGTCAGCTCGTCGTATCCAGCCCAGGGCTCCTCGCCGCGCAACGAGGCGATGCGGCTCAATACGGTGGTGCGATTCTCGTGGCGCCGCTCATAGGAATCGATCTTGGCCAGCTCGATCTGTGAGAGATCGGGCAGTTTGCCGCTGATGTCCTCGGCGGTGAGCCCGTCGTAACCGGCGATCGCCAGGTCCTGTTCGGCGGCGACCGCCCCCTTCACCTGACCCTCAACCTGAGCGACCCCTGGTACCTTGCGCGCCTGGCGAACGGTCCGCTTGGATGTCTTGCGCGCGACCTTTTTGCTCGCCCGGCCGGCCTCGCGCACGGCGTCGGCAGCACCAGTGGTGGTCAGATCGAAGGTCGAATGACCCTCGAGCTCGGCTCCTGAGACGGCATCGGTCAGCGCGGGAATCTCGCGTAGAAGGCGCTCGAGCATCCGTTCCTCGTCAGAGAGGATCGAGGCCGCCAGCTTGGCCGTCTGCTGATCGTCGTTTGAGCTGGCCAGCCGCTCGATGGCCTTGTAGGTCGCGATCTCGAGGGCTTCGGTGGCGCAGGCATCCTTGGCGTTCTTGAGGATCTTCTCTTCTCCGCTGGCGCCGCGCAGGAGGTCCAGCGGCGTCTTGGAGAACGCCAGCGTCTGCCCGATGAGGCTCTCCCAGAAGCCGATCACCCCGGCAAGAGGACTGGAACCGTCACCAAGCTCCGCGAGGCGACTGCCGACGCGTTCGGAATGCTCGCGCGTCTCCTGCAGGTGTCGCTCGAGCAAGGACCGATAGGAGCCCCGAGGGGCCATCGCGATCTGGGACTGCAGCACGCGGATCAGCGCATCCTCGCTGGCGCGCGCCTCGGCAAGATACTGACCAATCTTTGTCTCTGAAGATGTCATTCCAAATCCAATCTAATCCGATCTAACGGGGCCGGAGCCCTCGAGGGACATACAGACGGGAGCCTCGATCTGGCGCCCAGAACAGGTGCCAAGGCGATGATCACTGCTCCCTGGGCACCCGAGGCGACAACGTTCGCCTAGGCGTGGTGCTACCCGGGAAGGCCGCGGTCAAACATGCCCGAAGCGCTCCGCTCGCGGATTCCCGGGGGGCCGAGCTTGCGCAGACCCGGGGCCGGGCTTGCGCAGACCTGGACAGGCGCGAGATCCCAGACCGGACCGGGCGAACTCGCGCAGACCTGGACAGGCGCTAGACACTGAGCCCTGGACAAGGCGAGATGGGTTTACGCCGCTCGATGTGGGGCTATCGAGCTAGAACACTGTCCTATTTAGGAGGTTCTCCATGATCTTGCGGATCGATCGCCTGCAGACCGAGCTGCCACCACCATCCGATCCGGATCCCATCGGTGCGTCGGCGGTGCAGGAGCTGCTCGGCGGCAAGTACGGCGAGATGTCGACATTCATGAACTACACCTACCAGTCGTTCAACTTTCGTAGCCGTCAGCAGGCGCGGCCCTTCTATGACCTGGTCGCGAGCATCGCCGCCGAGGAGTTTGGACACATCGAACTGGTCGCCGCGACGATCAACACGATGCTCACCGGTGCCACCGACGGCAAGCCTGGCGCCCTGGGCGACCTCGGAGACGTCAAGGGAGTTCGCAACACCCAGCACTTCATCGCCGGCGGCGCGGGAGCCCTCGTCCAGGACTCCAATGGCAAGCCCTGGAATGGTGACTACGTGTTCGCCTCCGGTGATCTGATCGAGGATCTGACCCACAACTTCTTCCTGGAGACCGGCGCGCGCAACAACAAGCTCAAGGTCTACGAGATGGTCGACCATCCCGCCGCGCGTGCGCTCACCGGCTACCTGCTGGTGCGCGGCGGCGTGCACCAGGTTGCCTATGCCCGAGCCCTGGAGAACCTCACGGGCGCCAACCTGCTCAAGCTCTTTCCCTCACCGCGGATTCCGACCGACAAGATCCCCGAATGTCAGCCGCACCTCAAGCGCGGCGAGCACCTGAAGCTGTATCGCTTCTCGCCAGACGCCTATCGCGAGATCGCGGCCGTCTTCAACGGCCCGCACCCGGAGACCGGCGAAGAGCTCCGGATCGCGGAGGAGGTCCAACCCGAAGGCGCCCCGCCGTTCGACCTGCCCGCGCAGCCGGCGGTGTTCGCACCCGGCCCCGACCCCGAGGAGATCTCGCAGATCGCGGCCAAGCTGAGGCAAGCCGCGGGGCTGTCCGAGCAGCCGACCGGGGTCGTGGCCAACGACGGCGGCGGCGTGACTGGCAAGATCAAGCAAGCAATCTCCTGAGAACCGTCAAGCCAACCGAGGGCGCAGGCGCGCGACAAACGGCCTGCGCCCGTTGGCCGCCTAGCGCTGGTCAGCGTGCCTCGAGCGCCTGCAGGAGCTTCAGGCGCTCGGGACCGCCGACATAGGCCTGGGGACGGTAGTTGCCACAGCTCACGCGGTGGCAGGGGAGGAGCAGCGGCACCGGGTTGGACCCCATCGCATATCCGCACTGATAGGCGGAGATCTTCGAGCCCAGGCGGTCGTAGGAGAGCGGCGCGGCGTAGGGAATGTCGCGGGTGGCCTCCAGAACCTCCACGACTGCGGGTTCCACTGACCGCCAGTCGATCACATCGAACATGCCTTCGTGGCCACCGCCGAAATACGAGCGAATTCCCCTGTCGAGCTGGTGCAACCGTTTCCTGGCCGCGGCCGACCCGCGGCGGCTACGGGCTCGCTCGAAGAGCCCCCCGAAGTCGGCGTGGTCCTCGAACGCCACGCGCACGATCCCAGAGGCCGAACTCGCCAGCGCCAGCGCGCCGAGCGGACTGTCCCGCAGCGCGCAGGCCAGCTTGCCGAGGGCATCGGAGGCGATCACCAGTTCGCGCTTGATCGCTCTGGCGCCCGCACGCAGGCCTCGCTCGTAATCGCGGCACTGGGCGCATGTCCCCTCGACCCGCACGCTCACTGCCTCGACGTTGTAGCCGGGCAGCGGCTTCTCGGCCAGCTGGCGACCTCCGAACTCGACGTCGAACAGTCGCAGGCACAGGCGACAGCGAAAATGATCGTGCGGCTGCGTATTGAGCTCATACCGCACCGGCTCGGGGGTGCCGACCGCGGCGATCAGACCAAGCTCGGTCAACTCAGCCAGGGTTGCGTACACGGTCCCGCGCCCGATGTCGGGGACGGCCACGCTCGCGCGGGAGAGAACCTCATCCGCCGAAAGGTGCTCTTCGGGGTTGCCGCGGAAAGCCTCAAGAATCGCGCGACGCTGCGGCGTCACGCGTAAACGATGCTCACGAAGCAGGTCCCCAGTATCGGTTGCAGCCATCTAGAAGGTCCACATAGCGATCTCGCGCGTCTCAGCCCCTACACCGCGACCTCTGCGCGCCTGGCTCCTACCTAGGACATCCTCCTGGAAACGATATTACGACGTGGTTGCATTCTTCGCCAAGCCAGGAATAGGATGCGCGGCGCGACCGAATCAAGGCGGCGTCGAAAGGAGGTAGGGGAAGAGCCTCGGCCGCGCCCACAGCTAGTTGGGAGCCGGGACCAGCCTGTCCGCGAGTCTCGCCGCATGCGAGGCCGGGAAAGCATGCAGCCCAACTGATCAGCCAATTTCCTACACCCAAACTCCTGCCCTACTCATCCCCTCACCACTCTACTAGTTCCCTCCCGATCTCTTCCAATATATAAGCTATTAATAATTAAGCGCCACTCTCTCTCACTACACCGCGCCCTTAATAGCACCGAATCCATTCATCCTTCTATCACCACTACTCCCAAGCTCCCACCTGATCATAACTACCTTTTATTACTGACTACTAACTTAATAATACCCTACCTTGTAAATCACTATCCCTCTTACGATTATCCACATGCTCGATCGCCACCTCGCCCCTTACACAACCTTTGCGAGACTACTCAAGCTGCCTTGTGATCAACATGCTGTTCGCCGCCCTCTACGGTTTCGCCCCATTCGTCGCATACGATCCTCGTCGAGCTCCCCCTCTATGATTCTTCTCCTCGCGTGTCTATCCTCTAAGTCAACATCTACATCACTGTGCACCCCTTGATCGCCGAGCTCATCCTTCCTTTATCTCACAACTTCTCCCGTCGCTTCGCTACTCTTGATTCTCTTATTGCGCGCGTCTTCTCATTTCACTATTCCATCCTTACAATCTCTATATTACCTATCGCCTCTTTTTCAACCATGCCTTTCGTTGTTCTATTTATAACTGATAAAGCGCAGCTACCACACACTGCGCGAGCTCGAGATATTACATAAGCCGCTTGTCCTCTCTGATGCTCCTAGCCCTTTGAGCCAGTTGCGCCTCGGCTTCCTCCCGGTAAGCTTCTCCCCATTTCTTATTTCTTCTTAGACTGTGCTTCTTTGGCTTTTTAGCCTGATCTCCCCCTTCTTTCTTCTTGTCTCCTGCCCCCTTTGCCTTTCCTTGGGTCGTGTACCGGATATGTCTGTGCTTGCGCGTATTTGACTTCGGTTTCTGTCTGTTTGTCTGGTGGGGTAATTTCCACAGCATAGGAGTTTCATGTCGCTCAGACTTCGTTTTGCGCTTCCGCTGGCCTGCGCCGGCATCTTGGGAGGCGTATCTCTCGTCCTGTTGCAATCACATGCAAGCGCGAACAGCCCGATGAGCTATTCGCATCTGAACCAGATCCAGCGACGGATCGTGTCCGAGACGCTGGCAAGCGCGTTGGGCCCCACCTCGGCGATCACGCCTCAGGTGCCCGCCGGCGATGAGGGCGGTGGTCCGGACGGCGCTCCGTTCACGCCGCCGAAGTCGTTCGGTTCGCCGGGCGCTGCGGGCTCCCCCGCAACGTATTTCCCGTCCCGGCAAGGGCGGTGCGCGGCGCGTCGGGGAAACAACGTGAAGGTCAACCAGAACTGCCTGAACCTCACCGACCCCGACCTGCAGGGTCGCGGCCAGGCCAACAACGAACCGTCGATCGCCGTAGATCCATTTGATCCCCGTCATCTCGTGGCCAGCGACAACAACTACATCCGCGGCGACGGAACGTGTGGTTCGCACTACTCGCTCAACGGCGGAAGCAGCTGGAACGACTCCACGGCTCCGAACGGGTTCACCCGGGGCCCGGCGCCGTTCGCCCGCGAGTATTGGCAGGCCGGCGGAGACACGTCAGTTGCCTGGGACACGCGCGGAAACGCGTATCTCAGCTGCCAGCTGTTCAACCGCGGGACCGTAGCGTCGCCCAACCCCGATCAGTCAAGCACGTTCGTGCTCTTCCGCTCGACCCAAAACAACGGCGCATCGTTCAACTTCCCGGGTCGTTACTCGACGACCGTGACCTTCGACCCCACCGGCACCAGCGGCGTGCTCCAGGACAAGGCGCTGATGACGGTTGACGACAACGTCAACAGTCCGTTCAGGGATCGCATCTACGTGACCTGGACCGAGTTCGCAGCCGACGGGACGGCCTACATCTACGAGGTTCACTCCGACGACTACGGTGAGACGTTCAGCAACCGGGTGCTGGTGAGTGCAGACAGTTCGCTGTGCACGAACACGTTCGGAGCAGCCACGCCCAACGGCCGGTGCAACGAGAACCAGTTCTCGGATCCGTTCGTAGGGCCCGACGGCAACCTGTATGTAGCCTGGGACAACTTCAACAATCAGCCCACGAGTGGAACTGACAATCACTACCAGGTGCTGCTGGCGAAGTCGACCAACGGTGGCCACAGCTTCTCAGCGCCCGTGCATGTCAGCGACTACTACGACCTGCCGGATTGCGATACCTATCAGGGTACGGGTGCCGACCCTGGGCGCTCCTGCGTGCCCGAGAAGGGATCGTCGACGAAGTCCGTCTTCCGGGCGACCAACTACCCGTCGGGTCAGGTGGATCCCAAGAATCCAAACGAAGTGAGCGTCGCGTTCGGCTCATACATCAACCGTGACTCGAACGAGAGCAACGGCTGCGTGCCGGATGGCTTCGCCGCCGACGGCAATCCGAAGTACACCGGTGTCAAGACGCCCGGTGCGTGCAACAACAAGATCCTGTTGAGCGTGTCCCGAAACGGCGGCACGAGCTTCAGCGGCACAAGCGCAGATCCGCGCCACGAGCTGGTCATCCCGCAGTCCAGGCGGCAGAAGCGGACTGATCAGTTCTGGCAGTGGAGCACGTTCACGGGCAGCGGCAAGCTAGCCGTGGACTACTACGACCGCCAGTACGGCAATGATGAGACCACCGGCTCCTCGGACTTCAGTCTCTCGGGGAGCAGGGATCTGGCCAATTTCGGGCAGATCCGCGTGAGCTCCAGCTCGATGCCGGCTCCGACACAGTTCGAGGGCCCCGCCGGGGGCCAGTTCTACGGCGACTACGTCTGGCTAACGGCATCCAAGAACAAGGCCTATCCGATCTGGTCCGACACACGCTCGCCCGATCTGTTCGTGTGCCCGGGCACTGCCACGCCAGGCCATCCGCCGGCCCTGTGCGGGGCGACGGAGCCAAACGGCGAGCAGGCCAACGACGAGGACACGTTCATGGCCACCGTGAGGGTGCCTTCGGGCTGATCTCCTCGTTTGACGGACGTGTGGGGCCCGGCATGCCGGGCCCCGCGCCTCGCATCTGAAGGAAGTGTGGGGCCCGGGCACGCCCGGGCCCCACACCTTCGGCCGGGCGCGCTACGCTGAGCGAACGGGAGGTCCCGATGCGAGCATCATCCAATCGTTGGTGGCCCCGACGGATCGCGATAATCGCTGTGACGCTGGTACCGTTGATCGTCGTGGGCGCGGTCCTGTCGGGCAGCTACGCGGCGGCTCGCGGTGACCAGCACCCGACCCCCCGCCTGGCGGTGACCAACAGGGATCCGTTGACGATCCGCGGGCGCGGTTTTGAGCCGCGCAGCGGCATTCGAGTGACGGTGACGGCACAGCGGACGTCCGTGCGACGGCTGCGGGCAAATCGCATCGGAGCGTTCGCAGTCACGTTCTCGACCGTGGTCGACCGGTGCACCTCGTGGTCGGTATCGGCGACCCAGCGACAGCGACTGGTCGCCGTCCTGCGTGGCCCCAAGCCGGAGTGTCCGCCGGCCTAGCAGGTATCAGCCGACGATGTGCAGCTCGTGGCTGGTGTTGTTCAGACGCCGACAGCCGTCATCTGTGGCCACGACGATGTCCTCGATCCGGACCCCGAACCGGCCGCGAAGGTAGATCCCGGGCTCGATCGAGAAGCACATCCCCGGCTCGATCGGATCGGTGGCACCCTCGACCATGTACGGCGGCTCGTGGGTCGTCAGGCCGATCCCGTGCCCGACTCGATGGATGAAGTGCTCGCCGTATCCGGCTTGGGTGATCACCTTGCGGGCGGCACGATCGATCTCCTGGCAGGCAACTCCAGGGCCCACTGCTTCGAATGCCGTCTGCTGGGCTCGGCGCACGATCTCGTAGACCTCCCGCTCCTCCTCGCTGGGCTCGCCGACGTGAACCGTCCGAGTGATGTCAGACCCATAGCCGTCCTTGGTGCCTCCGAAGTCCAGGACGACCATGTCGCCGTCCTCGATCGTCCGTTCGCCCACGTCGTGATGAGGATTGGCGCCGTTGGGACCGGAGCCGACGACCGTGAAGTCGACCCGTGAGTGACCGTGCTTGCGCAGCGCGGCGGCGAGATCGGCAGCGACCTCGGTCTCGGAGCGTCCGGCGAACGGGACCCCCACGATCTCCTCGAAGGCCGCATCGGCCGCGACGCCGGCGGCCGTCAGCCGCTGCAGCTCATCCGCGTCCTTGATCGCGCGAAGCATCGGCAGCTGCTCGGTCATCGACACGTAGCTCGATTCGGGGATCGTCTTCTGGAGGCCAAGCACGTGCATCGCCCAGGCCGAGTCAGAGATCGCGTAGCGGCCCCGAGGATCGAGCAACCGCGCGGTCGCCTCGTACGGATCGCTTCCGTCGGCCCAGTCGGTCAACGAGACCACGGCGGCGCCAGGCGCCTCCTCGGCGTCGGGGCGTTCGAGGACCGGGACGATCATCACCGGAGCTCGTCCAGCCTGGATCGCCAGCAGCGTGATCCGCTCCGTGACCGCCAGCGGCGCATAACCCGTGAAATAGATGAGGTCCGGGCCCGGCGTGACCAGCACGCCCGTCAGCTCCGCTTGCGCCGCCAGGCTCGCCGCTTGCCCCATACGGCGCTTGAAGTCCTCGGCGGTGAACGGTGCAGGAGAGCTCATCGTGACTCGGGACCTTGGATGCCCACAAGAATAATCGGCCCCGGTGGGAGTCATTCTCTCCTTCGAGGCCGTCGGCAGGACTAGGCTGTGCCACGACAAGCCAGGCATGCGTTTCGCGATCTCCATCCCCCAGGCTGTCGGCGACGGCGAGTTCGACCCCGCCGCGTTTGCCGATCACCTGCGCCGCGCCGAGGCGCTGGGCTTTGAGAGCGCCTGGGTGCAGGAGAGCATCTTTGGCTCGGCGCCCACGATCGCCCCGATCGAGGCGATGACCTATGCGGCGGCGTGCACCGAGCGCCTGCGCTTGGGCTGTGCGGTGTTCGTCACTCCGCTGCACAGCCCCGTCCACCTCGCCAAGAGCCTGAGCTCGCTTGACCAGTTGTCCGGGGGCCGGATCGAGATCGGCATCGGCACGGGCGGGCCGGGACGCATGTTCTCGGCGTTCGGCGTCGAGCGGGACCGGTTTGTGGGCCGGTTCACCGAGGGGCTGGCGCTGATGAAGGCCTGCTGGACGGAATCCCAGATCGCCTTCGAGGGCCGCTTCTGGCAGGTCAAGGGCGCGGCGATGGAACCCAAGCCGTTTCAGAAGCCCCATCCGCCGATCTGGATCGGGGGTAATCATCCCGACGCGCTGCGACGAGCCGCGCGCCTCGGCGATGGCTTCTTCGGCGCAGGCTCCTCGACGACCGCCCAGTTCGCCGAGCAGGTCCCGGTGGTGCGCGAGGCGCTCGATCAGAGCGGGCGCGATCCGGCCGCCTTCCCGATCGCCAAGCGTGTCTACATCGCGATCGACGACGACGCTGCGCGAGCGACCGAGCGGACCGATGCCGCGCTGCAGCGCCACTACGGACGCGAAGGGCTGGCCGTGGTCGCGGTCACCGGCCCGTCCGACGAATGCGTGCGGGGGTTGCGCGAGGTCGCCGAGGCCGGTGCCGAGCTCATTCAGCTCAACACCATGTTCGACGACGCAGACCAGATGGAGCGCCTCGCGGCCGAGGTCATCCCCGAGCTGACCTGAACACCCAGGACGCGGCGCAGGCGCCTGCACGACGCCCTGCAGGCGGCGCTGCCGCGTGCTTCACGGCGGGGCGGGTGAATGTGCGGCGCCATACGTCGGTTGCATCAGGAGCTCACCGAACGGGTAACTGATTGTGGTAACGGGTCGATCCCGACCTCCAGGAGACTGATATGAACGACTCCCGCACCGTCAAGGACCGAAACGACTCCAGCACCGTCAAGGACCGCGAGCTCGAGCGTCAGGGGCGTCGTCTCACCGCACCGTCGCCCTGGTTTCTGCTGGTCGGCGCGGTGATCGGGATCGTGGGCGTGGTGTTCGTGATCATCGGCACCGGGTTTCTCTTCGGGCTCGGTCTGGCACTGCTGGTGATCGCCGGCGGACCTACCGTCGTCGGGCTGGGGCTGCTGCTCGCGGGCCTCGTCTCGCGCTGGGCCGCGCGGCACCGACTGTTCGCGTAGCGGCGGCCGCCAGTGCCGCTATCTCGCCCCCAGCCACGAGGCCACACCCTCGAGGTCGGCGACGAAATCCTCCATCGCCGCCTGTCGCTCGCTGTCCGAGCGCGCGCGCAGGATCGATGACGGGTGTGTGGTCACCGTGACCAGATCGGCGAGATCGGAATCCATCGGCCGTCCGCGGTCGCGGCCGATCCGGATCTGGGAGCCGAGCAGGGCCTGTGCCGCCGTGGCACCGAGCAGGACCAGAGCAGCCGGGTGGATCATGTCGAGCTCGGCGTGTAGCCACGGAAGGCAGGCCGTCACCTGCCAGCGATCGGGGCGCTGGTGGATGCGCCGCTTGCCGCGCGCCTTGTAGCGGAAGTGCTTGACGACGTTGGAGATGTAGACGTCGTCGCGCGCGATGCCTGCCTGCTCGAGGCCCCGGTCCAGGATCCCCCCAGCGGGTCCCACGAACGGATGGCCTTCGCGGTCCTCGCGGTCGCCCGGCTGCTCGCCGACGAGCATCAGGCTGGCGTGCGTCGCCCCCTCCCCCATCACCGCCTGGGTCGCCCCTTCCCACAGGTCACACGCGCGGCACTCCTGGACGGCGGCGCTCAGGCTGCGCTTCGTCGGCCGGTCAGGAACGGGGGCCGGCGGCCGGTCGTTGGCGTGGGTGGTCATCGGCTGGATACTGCGCTACCCCGCCCATGAAACGGATACGCATCGGCTGCTCGGGCTGGAACTACGACGACTGGCGCGGTCGTCTGTATCCCGAGCGCGAGCCCAGGCGCCGCTGGCTGGCGCTGTACGCCGCGCATTTCGACACCGTCGAGGTCAACACGACCTTCTACCGCCTGCCGAAGCGAGACGCGGTCGCCGCGTGGGTGGATCAGACGCCGCCGGACTTCCTGTTCGCGGTCAAGGCAAGCCGATACCTGACTCACATCAAGCGCCTGCGAGATACCGGCGAGGGCATTGCACGCTTCTACGAGCGGATCGAGCCGCTGAGCGACGCGGGGCGCCTCGGTCCGGTGCTGTGGCAGCTGCCCGCGAACTTTCACCGCGACGACGAACGGCTCGAGGGCTGGCTGCGGGTGCTGCCGCCGGGTCGCCACACGATCGAGTTTCGCCATCCGAGCTGGTTTACGCCCACGGTGCTCGAGACGCTCTCACAGCATGGTGTGGCGCTCACGATCGGCGATCACCCTCAGCGGCAGTTTCAGACCCACGATGCCACCGCTTCGTGGCGGTTCGTCCGCTTTCACTACGGTACCCGGGGGCGTAACGGCAACTATTCCGCCACCGAGATAGAGACCTGGGCCAGGCGGATCGCGGCGTGGCGGCGCACGCACGAGGTGTATGCCTATTTCAACAACGATTGGGAGGGCTACGCCACGCGCAACGCGGAGGCGCTCATGCGCCGGCTGAGAACCTAGCGACATCCGTCAGTCGCACTTGCCGAGGCGCCTGCGTGCCGCCGTGAGCGTCGCCGGCCGCGCCCGCACCCGGGCCCAGGGGTCACCGTCTTGTTGCAGCCGGCCGGGAATCGTCTTCAGGGTCCATCGGTCGGCGCGGGTACTCGAGTCTGAAAGCTCCTCCCAGTGCAGCGGCGTGGCCACCGGGGCGCCGGGCCGGGCGCGGACCGCGTACGGCGCGACGGCGGTCTGCGCGTATGCGTTGCGGGCCACGTCGATCAGCACGCGTCCGGCGCGCTTGGCCTTGCGCTGCTCCGTGGTGAACAGCTTCGGCTCGCGCCGCAGGGCCACCGCAGCCAGGTCACGCGCGAACGCTCGGACGTCATCGAAGCCCAGGCGGCGCTGGAGCGGCACGAGTACGTGGTAACCGCGTGAGCCCGTGGTCATGGCCCAAGGCGCCAGGCCCAGCTCGCGCAGAAGATCGCCGATCACCAGCGCCGCTCGGCGAACCTCGGCGGGGCGGTCGACGCTGGGATCGAGATCGATGATCATCCGGTCGGGGCGCACGAGCCGGTCAGATCGGCTCAGCCAGGCGTGTGGCGTGATGCACGCCTGGTCGGCGAGGTAGACCAGGGAGGCGGCGTCGGTGGCTGCCACGTGCTCCACCGTCCCGCCCCGCTTGGGGACCACCACCCGGGCGATCCAGCGTGGGAAGTGCTTGCCGGCGCGCTGTTGGATGATCCGCTGCGCCTCGATGCCATCCGGAAAACGCTCCAGCGTCAACGGCCGCTGCGCGATGTGCGGCAGCATCGCGCCTGCCACCTGTTCGTAGTACCGCGCCAGCTGACCCTTGGTGACCCCGCACGGGAACAGCGCCTTGTCTGGCCGTGAGATCGTGACCTCCCTGGCCCCCGCCTTGATCGTCTCGGTCACCGGCCGGGCTCCTCGCGCACGACTTCGCGAGCCGGCTTGTCATCGCGCAGGCCCTGGTAACGGGGGTGGCGCAGGCGGCCATCACGGGTCCATTCGGTGAAACCGATCTCGGCCACCAGCTCCGGCTCGGCCCAGCGAGCCCCCCTGGGGAGGCGGTCGGCTGCAAATGGCGGCGAGGAGCGTTCGCGCCGCTCGAGCTCGTCGCCGAGCCGCTCGAGCGCGGCGCGATCGAAACCCGTCCCCACTTTGCCCGCGTAGCGCAACCGTCCGTCCTCCCAGTAACCCACGAGAATCGCGCCCAGGCGCTCGCGGCTTCCCTTGGGCGCCGTCCAGCCTCCGATCACCAGCTCCTGCGAGCGCTGGCACTTCACCTTCAGCCAGTCGCGCGAGCGAGTGGCGACGTAGGGGCTGTCTGCGCGCTTGGCGATCACCCCCTCCCAGCCCCGCTGGCAGGCCTGCCGGAACGCCGCCTCGCCGTCCCCGACGCGGTGCGGGGTGAACCGCACCCGGCCACCGAACGCCACCACGTGGCGCAGGTGCGCCTTGCGCTCGCGCAGGGGGCGCGCGCGGAGGTCGCACCCGTCGAGCTCGAGCAGGTCGAACAGGTACAGATGCACGGCGACCCCGCGGCGACGGGCGCGCTCGGGGTCATCGATCCCCATCCGCTGCTGAAGGCGCTCGAAGCTGGTCGTGCCGCCCACGAACGCGACTATCTCGCCGTCGGCGAGCAGGTCAGGCCCTCCCGCGAGCGCTTCGACCAGCTCGGGATAGGTGCGATTCAGCTCTCGCCCGGTGCGTGACAGCAGGCGTACGCCGCCGTCGCGGCGCAGGACACCGCAGCGAACCCCGTCCAGCTTTCGCTCGAAGATCCAACCGGGATCTGAGAACGGCCGGTCAACCAGGACCGCCTTCATCGGTGAGAACTCGCTCACGGTTTAGGCAAGTGTGAACGTTCCTGGGAGCATCCGCGGCGTGGATCAAATCGAGATCGAGACTCCGCACGGTGCCGCGCGGGTCCAGTTGGAGTCCTCCGAGTGATCCCCGCGGGGGCCTGGTCCTGGGTCACGGCGCGGGCGGGGGCGTGGCCGCGCCGGACCTGCAGGCGGCGAGCGATGCAGGGCAGGCTCAGGGTTTCTGCGTCGCCCTCGTGGAGCAGCCCTATCGCGTCGCCGGGCGGCGCTCGCCCGCGCCGGCGCGACAGCTCGACGCCGCCTGGAGTGCGGTGATCGCACACCTCGCGCAGAGCGAGCTGCTCGGGCTTCCCCTGGTGGTCGGGGGTCGCTCGCTGGGCGCGCGAGTGGCCTGCCGCACGGCCGCCGCCAGCAGCGCGATCGGAGTGCTGTGCCTCGCGTTTCCGCTGCTGCCTCCCCGGCGCGCCGCCTCAGCCAAGATCCCGGAAAGTCGCCTGCCCGAGCTCGAGGCAGTCACCGTTTCGACGCTTGTGATCCAGGGCAGGAGAGATCCGTTCGGGATGCCGCCCGCCGGGCCAAACCGGACCGTGGTCGCGGTGAGCGGCGATCACAGCCTGCGCAGCGACCCGCCGGCGATCGCTGATGCGGCTGGCGCGTGGCTGGCGCGCCTCGACGGCGGGGCGAGTCGATGATCGGCGCACCTGCCCGTCTTGCCGCGCTGCTGTTGGCGCTGTCGCTCAGCGGGACGCTCGCGGCCGGCTGCGGGACGAGCGCCAAGCGCGTTGGGACCGTGCAGCGAAAGCCTTCCGCGGTCGCCAGCACCGGGGGCCGTCGGCCCGCCCATATCGCAGTGATCTTGATGGAAAACGAGGAGTACGGCAGCGTCATCGGCTCACACGACGCGCCCTACCTCAACCGACTCGCCTCCCGCTACGCGCTGGCCAGCTCGATGTTCGCGATTACTCATCCCTCGCTGCCCAACTACCTGGCGCTGACCGGCGGCTCGACATTTCAGATCAGCAGCGACTGCACCTCCTGCGAGGTCCATGAGACGAGCCTCGTCGACCAGCTGACTGCGGCCCACATCTCCTGGAAGGCCTACATGGAGGATCTGCCCCGGCCGTGCTTCAAAGGCGACGACGCCGGCGAATACGCCAAACGTCACGATCCGTTCATGTACTACACCCGCATCTCCGACCAGCCGTCGCAGTGCGCGCACGTCGTGCCGCTGACCGAGCTGGCGTCCGACGAGCGCTCGGGGGCACTGCCTCGCTTCATCTGGATCACCCCGAACCTCTGCCATGACATGCACGACTGCTCGGTGGCGCAGGGCGATGCGTTCCTATCGCGCCTAGTGCCACCCCTGCTGCGGTCACTGGGGCCGCATGGGCTGCTGTTCTTGACCTGGGACGAAGGCTCCACCAACGACGGGTGCTGCCGGCTGGCTGCCGGGGGCCACATCGTGACGATCGTCGCCGGCCCGGGGGCCCGCCCAGGGGCGCGGCTCACCGTCCCTACCGACCACTATTCGACCTTGCAGACGATCGAGGATCTGTTCGGGCTCAGACGCCTGCGGGGCGCGGCCTGCGCCTGCACCCCCTCGCTGCAGCCGCTGATTGCCGGCAGCCCGCACACAACCTGAGCGCCCATCGGCACAGGCGACCACTCCACAGCCGCGGCGGTTCTCAGCTCACGGCGCTCTGACTGGATCTAGGAGGTCCGGTTCGGCCAGCTTCACGCTGGGCCCGAACCCGATTCGGATCACCGCGCCACCGCCCGGCGCGTTGGCCGCCTCGGCGAACCCGCCATGTGCCTCGGCGGCCTGGCGCACGATGGCCAGCCCCAGCCCAGAACCGGGCTTTGCGCGGGCATCGCGCGCTCGGTGGAAGCGGTCGAACACGAACGGCAGGTCCTCCTCATGGAAGCCGGGGCCGTGATCGCGGACGCTGAGCGTGCCGTCGCGCAGCTGCACCTCGATCGCCTGGCCAGGCGGGCTCCACTTGACGGCGTTGTCGAGCAGATTTGCCACCGCCCGGGCGATTCGATCGCCCTCCCCCGAGACCAGCGTCGGCTCGAGCGTGCTGAGCACCGTCATCTGCGGTGCGCGGCGCCTGGTTCGCTCCACCGCGCCGGCCACGATCGCGTCCAGGCGCACGTCCCCCTGCTCGCCGTTGGGCTTGCTGCCGCGAGCGAGCTCGACCACATCGCCGACCAGCGCCGTGAGCTCATCGAGCTCCTCGATCACGTCGGCCCGCAGCGCCTCGCGGTCCTCGGGCGTCAGCAACCGCTCGTCGCGCATCAGCTGCAGGTTGGCCCTGATCGTGGCGATCGGGGTGCGCAGCTCGTGCGAGGCATCGGCAACCAGGTTGCGCTGGGCCTGGACTGACTGCTCGAGCGCGTCCAGGGTGCGGTTGAAGGTCTGCGCCAGGCGCGCCAGCTCGTCACCCCCATGGACATCGAGCCGCTCGTCCTCGAGGCGCTCCGGGTTGTTCGCGATCGCCTCCGTCTGTCGCGTGAAACGACCGATCGGCGCCAGCGCCGTCCTGGCCACGAGCAGCCCGAGCACGGCGGCGAGCAGGACCCCTCCGGCGCAGATCAGCGCCAGCAGCAGCAGCTGGCTGGAAAGCGCGTCGTCGACGTCGGTGAGCGGGAGCGCGACGAGCAACGCCCCGCGCGACTGGATCCCGCTCGCGAGCACTCGAATCCTCTTCCCGTCAGCGCTCATGCTGGTGTAGTAATGCCCGCTGCCCCGGGCAGCGAGCGCCTTGGCCCGGGTATCGACTGGGATCCGCTGAGCCTGTCCTGGCGGTTTGTAGCTGGTTCCATCGCGCCTGACGAGCGTCACGGCTCCCGCCGCGCCGCCGAACGCGGGCCCGCTGCGGCCCTCGAGATCCAATCCCTCGTCGGGATCGCCGGAATCGTTGTCGCCGTTGGCGCCTTGTGGGCCGGCGGGGAGCCCGCTAAAAGGCCCGGCGCCCCCGCCCTGGCCGACTCCGCTAGGGGCCGAGCCGGGGCCGCGCGGTTGGCCGCCGGGGCCGAGACCGGCTCTGGCCAGCACCGACCCGGTCAGGCCGCGCAGCGACTGGTCGACCTGTCCCAGCAACTGCGCGCGCGTGCCCTCGTAGGCCGAGAACGCGACCGCGATCACCGCCAGGGCCACGGCCACGCCGGTGGCGAGTGCCATCCTGGCCCGCAAGCTCATCCGACTTCGGCGGGCTCCCGGAGCGCGTAGCCCACGCCCCGAACGGTATGGATCAGCGGGCGGGCCCCGGCGCTCTCGAGCTTGCGCCGCAGATACCCGACGTAAACGCGCAGCGCGTTGGACGTAGGCCCGAAGTCATAGCCCCACACCCGGTCGTAGATCAGCGTGTGGGGCAGCACGCGACGCGGGTTGAGCATCAGCAGCTCGAGCAGCTGGTACTCGGTCCGCGTCAGCTCGACGAACGTCCCGTCGACGTTGACCCCGTGGCGTGCGGGGTCGAGCTTCAGCTCGCCGAACGACAACCCGTTTTCCGGGTCGCCTTCGCCACCGGCCCGGCGCAGCAGCGCGCGGATCCTGGCCTTGAGCTCGTCGATGTCGAACGGCTTGACGAGATAGTCGTCGGCGCCCGCGTCGAGCCCGTCGATCCGGTCCGACACCGCGTCGCGCGCGGTCAGCATCAGGATCGGGAGCCGGTTTCCCTCGCGGCGCAACAGGCGGCACACCTCGAGACCGTCGATGTCGGGCAGCCCGATGTCCAGCACCATCGCGTCGGGAACGGTGTTGACGATCTCGGACAACGCATCCGCGCCGTTCTCGGCCAGAAGCACTTCATAGCCCGACAGCGACAGGGTGCGGCGCAGGACATCGCGCAGCCCGCGGTCATCGTCGACGACGAGCAGTCTCATCCCTCGATTGTGCCGCTTTGCCGCCGAGGCGACGATCTTCCTACCTAGGACTTATGCGCTCCCGGAGCACTGCACCGAGGATCCCGTTGACGAACGACGGCGCCTCGGCGCCGCAGAACCGCTTGGCGGTCTCGACTGCCTCGTCGATGGCTCCCTCCGGGGGGATCGCGTGGTCCCCCGGCAGCTCGTCCCCGTGCAGCATCTCCGCCAGGGCGACGCGCAGGATCGAACGTTCCAGCGGGGCGATCCGCTCCAGCGCCCAGCCGCTGGCGTGAGCTCGGATCAGGTCGTCGAGCTCAGGCTGATGAGTCCGCACGAGGTCGGCAAGCGCGCGCGTGAAGGCGCGGGCGTCGCCCCCGAAGGAGCTGTCGTCGAGCTCTCGCCCCAGCAGGTCGCTCTGGTAGAGCGCCCATACCGCCGCGCGGCGCTGCTCAGTCCTACGCATGTGTGGATGGGGATCGAGGCGGGTCAGGCACGCGAGACGTACTCGCCCGACCGGGTGTCCACGCGCACGTGGTCGCCGATGTTGACGAACAGCGGCACCTGGATGCGAGCGCCGGTCTCGAGCACCGCCGGCTTGGTGCCGCCACCCGACGCGGTGTCCCCGCGGACCCCGGGCTCGGTCTCGGACACCTGCAGGTCGATCGCGCTCGGCAGCTGCACGTCGGACGGCTGCCCGTCGATGTAGAGCAGCTCGACCTCTTCTGAGTCCTTCATGAACCGCAGCGCGCCGCCCAGCGTGGCCTCGGGAATCGTGACCTGGTCGTAGCTCTCGGTGTCCATGAAGTGTGCGTCGGTGCCGTCGCGGTACAGGAACTGCATCCGGCGCACCTCGGTCCGCACCGAGCGGAACTTCTCCCCGGCTCGGAAGGTGCGATCGATGACCGCGCCGTCGCTCGCCCGCCGCAGCTTGGTGCGCACGAACGCGCCGCCCTTGCCGGGCTTGACGTGCTGGAACTCGACAATCTTGAAGATCGTCCCGTCGACGTCGATGTGGTTTCCGTTGCGAAATTGATTGGTCGACAGCATGGCCAGCGAGGCAGTGTAGAACTCGATTTAGCTCGCCACGGTCAGCTGCTTATCCACCGAGGTCAGGATCTCGCACCCGCCGTCGCTGACGACGACCAGGTCCTCGATCCGCACCCCCAGCCGGCCTGGCAGGTAGACGCCGGGCTCGACGGTGACCACGTTGCCGCTCACGAGCTCGTCGTCTGAGCGCATCGAGAGGCGCGGGGCCTCGTGAACCTCGACCCCCACCCCGTGGCCCAGGCCATGGCCAAAGTGCTCGCCATGGCCTCCAGCGTCGATCACGGCCCGCGCGGCGGCATCCACCTCGCGCCCGCCGGCGCCGGCTCGGACCGCCTCAACTCCGGCCAGCTGAGCCGCGAGCACCAGCTCGTAGACCTCCCGGGCCTCGTCGGAGGGCTCGCCCGCGGCGATCGTCCGCGTGCAGTCAGAGCAATATCCATCGACTTCGGCGCCCCAATCGATCACCACCATCTCCCCGCGCTTGACCTCCTCGTCGCGCGGCGTGGCATGCGGACGCGCGCCGTGGGGACCGGCGGCGACGATCGACTCAAACGCGCGGCGGTCGGCGCCGCACTCGTGCATGGCCAGCTCGAGCGCGTCCGCGAGCTCGCGCTCGGTACGCCCGGCCAATCCCTGCTCGAGCAGCTGCTCGAGGGCCGCGTCGGCCGCCTGCGAGGCGACCCGGATCCGTTCGATCTCCGCGGGCTCCTTGACGGCGCGAAGACGCTCGACGAGGCCACCGGCGCCTACCAGCTCCACCCTCTCCGGGAGCAGCTCGCGCAGCCGCGCGTGCTGACGCACCGTCACGTGGGCGTCGTCGAAGCCGAGTCGGAGCGCTCCTGCGGGCAACGAGGCTTCAAGCGCCTCGAACAGCTCGAGCTGGTCGCGCTTGCGCTCATAGCTGGAGTCGACCTCGGTTGCGGCCTGTTCGACGTAGCGGAAGTCGGTCACGAACACTCTCGTGTGCGGGCCGACCAGCGCGAGTCCGTTGCTCCCGGTGTAGCCGGTCAGGTAGCGAACGTTGACCAGCGCCGTGACCAGCAGCAGGTCCACCTCCTGCGCGGGCATCAGTTCGATCAGCCGCTCTGCGCGGTCGCTCATGGCGGGAATTCCTTTCGTATCAGTTCCAGCGCATCACGGTAACCGGCCGGGCCTCTGCCCGCGATCCGGCCGATGCACAGATCCCGAATCACCGATTCCCGCCGCCAGGGCTCGCGCGAGTCGACGTCTGAGAGGTGCACCTCGACCGCCGGCAGTCCCGTGAGCTCGAGCGCGTCGCGAATCGCATATGAATAATGCGTCCAGGCCCCGGGGTTGAGGACGATCCCATCGGCCAGCCCCTCGAGCTGGTGCAGGTGCTCGACGAACTCGCCCTCGTGGTTTGTCGCAAAGAAGCGTGTCTTGAGGTCGAGCTCCGCAGCGGCGTCCGAGATCTGCACCTCGAGCTCGGTCAACGTCAGCGTGCCGTAGTGGGAGCTGTCGCGGCGCCCCAGCTGGTCGAGATTGACGCCGTGCATGATCTCCACGCGGTTGCGGCTCGGCACGGACATCACTGAGCCAGCTCCCGCACCGCCGCGATCAGCTCCCGCGGAGCCACGGCGCTGCCCGGGCGTGGGTCTCCGGGCTCGGGCAGCAGCACGAACGGAACCGGCCCTTCTCCAGCTCGCTTCTTGTCGCGCGCGGTGGCCATCACCACCGCATCAGGGTCCACGCCGTCCATCGACGTCGGCAGGCCTCGCGCCGCCAGCAGCTCGGCGACCTCGTCACGCAGCGGGCCGTGGCCCGAGAGCCGCAGCGCGGCCAGCAGCCCCAGGGCGACCGCTTCGCCGTGCCTGTAGCGGGAGTATCCGGTGACGGTCTCGATCGCATGCGCGACAGTGTGGCCGAGGTTCAGCGCCTGGCGAATCCCGCCGTCGCGCTCGTCGCGGGCGACGATCGCCAGCTTGCAGCGGACGCATGCGGCGATCAGCCGCTGGTCAGTGGGCTCGGCTCCACCGCGGATCAGCTCCCACAGCTTCCCGCCGGCGATCAACGCCGTCTTGACCACCTCGGCGTAGCCGGCCGACAGCTCGGCCGCCGGCAGGGTGGTCAGCGCGCGGGTGTCTGCGATCACCGCGTCGGGGTGGTGGTAGGCGCCGACATAGTTCTTGGCCTCCTCGAGGTCGACGCCGGTCTTACCGCCGTACGCCGAGTCGATCTGCGCGACGAGCGTCGTGGGGACCTGCACATAGCGCACGCCACGTTGGTATGTGGCGGCACAGAATCCGGCCAGGTCCCCCACCACGCCGCCGCCGAGCGCCACGATCACGTCGGCGCGCGTCAACCCGCCACGCGCCAGCTCAGACCAGACGATCTCCGCGTGAGCGATCGTCTTGGACTGCTCGCCCGGCATGATCGCCACGCGACCGTGCAGCGGCGCCAGGGCCCTGGAGTCTCCAAATAGCCGGCCGACCGTCCCGTCGGTGACCAGAAACCGGCGACCGCCGACCGTGGGTGGCCAGAACGCCTGCTCGTCGAGCAGGCCGGGACCGATGTAGGCGGGGTAATCGTGGGTGTCGCTGGCCGCCCACAGCATCACCGTCTCGGAGGGCAGCCCCTCCACCGCGCGCAGGATGTCGCCCATCGCCTGCGAGCGCTGGTGCGGGATCACGACGTCCGACAGCCCGTCGTAGATCGGCTGGCGCTCGGCGTGCAGCCGCTCGAAGCTCGAGCGGTCGCCGGCCAGCGGTCGGCCGCTGTCGCCGCAGCGCTCCCAGGCGGTCTGCACGTCGACGTCGATCCACACGACGAGCTGATCGGCGAGCGCCTCGCGCACCGCCGCCGACCCGACCGCGCCGCCGCCGAGTGCCAGCACTGGGGGACCCGTTCCCGCCCGGCCGGCAGCGAGCAGCTCCAGCGTGACCTGCTCCTCGGCCGCCCTGAATGCCGCTTCGCCGTCTTGTGCGAACACTTGCTCGATCGATTTGCCGAGCCGCTCTTCGACGACCTGATCGACGTCGAGCGCGGTGGTCTGCAGCGCCTGCGCCGCCGCCCGCGCCGCGGTCGACTTCCCGGCGCCCATGAACCCGACCAGCACCAGAGCCCGGCGGTCATGTCTCGCCGCAGTGAGGGGATTCAGCTGCGCTGCCATCCGATCCGCTGCTTGTAGGCCGTCAGCGCCCCGCGCACATCGTCGATGTGATCGCCGCCGAACTTGCGGCGATAGGCGTCGGCGAGCACTAGCGCGACCATCGCCTCCCCGACCACGCCCGCCGCCGGCACCGTGCAGGAATCGGTGCGTTCACGCAGCGCCTCGGCGGGCTGATGGGTTTCGATGTCCACCGAGCGCAACGGCTTGGTCAGCGTCGGCAGGGGCTTCATCGCCGCACGAACGACGAGCGGCTCGCCGGTGGTCATCCCGCCTTCGAGGCCCCCGGCGCGGTTTGTCTGACGCCAGAAGCCACGCTCATCGTCGTAGAAGATCTCGTCGTGGGCCTGCGAGCCCGGAAGCCCCGCCACCTCGAGGCCATCGCCGATCGACACCGCTTTGATCGCCTGGATCGACAGCAGTGCCTGCCCGAGTGACCCGTCGAGCCGCTCGCGCCAGGAGACATGGGACCCAAGGCCTGGGACAAGGCCAAAGGCCCGCACCTCGAACACCCCGCCCAGCGACTCGTTGGCTTTTCGCAGGCGGTCAATCTCAACCACCATGGCCCGCCCGGCGTCGGCATCCAGGCACCTGACCGGCGACTCGTCGACCTGCGCGAAGTCGTCGGGCTGCAGGTCATCCCGAACGGGAGCGCGGACCTCGGTGATCTGGATCACGTGCGAGTACACGGTGACGCCGAGCGCAGCCAGCAGCGCCTTGGCCACCGCCCCGCCCGCGACCCGGGCCGCGGTCTCGCGCGCGCTGGCTCGTTCGAGTACGTCGCGGACGTCGCTGAGGCCGTACTTCTGCGTGCCGACGAGGTCAGCATGGCCGGGGCGAGGGAGATGGACCTCGGCGACCGCCTCATCCACCGGCCAGGGGTTCATCCGCTCCTCCCAGTTGGCGTAGTCGCGGTTGACGACCTCGAGCGCGATCGGGCTGCCCAGCGTGCGCCCGTGCCTCACCCCGCCCTTGACCTCCACCTTGTCGCGCTCGATCTTCATCCTCCCGCCCCGGCCATGACCCAGCTGCCGGCGACCCAGGTCGCGATCGATTGCCTCGCGTTCGATCGCCAGGCCCGCCGGAAGGCCCTCGACGATGCAGGTCAGGGCCGGACCGTGTGACTCGCCGGCCGTGGTCAAATGGATTTCCATCGCGCCGCCTAGGTTACGTGCGCGAGCGCCGGGCGCGAGCGGTTCAGCCCTCTGCCGGAGGAGCCGCCGCTTCGGCCGGGAACTCCTGCGCGTCGATGCCCGGGATCCGCTCCCCGGTGCCGCGGCACCACGGGCACACCACCTGATGGGGCTTGCCCCCGAGGCCGGAGATCAGGCGACCCGTCCCCCGGCACGGCATGCACGTAGGCCCCGACTCGGCGCGCGGCTGGGGGCTCATGCGCGCCAAACGGTCATCGTTTGACCGCGACCAATACGCCGTCGCCCACCGGGGTCACGGTGCCGACGAGGCCCGAATCGGTGAGCAGGCGCTCGTTGAACGCGCGCATCGCCGCTGCCTGATCCGAGGTGTCGCCCGGGTCTGCCACCGAGCCACCCCGCAGCACGTTGTCGACCACCAGCACCGCTCCTGGCTCCAGCAGCGGCAGCACGAGGTCGAAGTAGTCGCCGTACTGGGCCTTGACCCCGTCCAGGAACGCGAAGTCAAAGCCGCCGTTCAGCGAGGCCAGCCCCTCGCGCGCGTCCTGCAGGCGCAGGTCGGCGCGCGCCAGCAGGCCCGCGCGATCGAGATAGGCGCGTGCGGCCTGGTGGCGCGCCGGGTTGATCTCGAACGAGACGATCGTCCCGCCGTCGGCCAGACCGCGTGCGATGTACAGCGTCGAGACGCCGATCGCCGTCCCCACCTCCAGGGCCCGCCGGGCGCCGCGCGCGAGCGCCAGGATCTGCAGCAGCTCGCCGGTCCCCGGCACGACGATCGGGATCCGATCGCGGTCGCCGTGAGCCTCCATCTCGGCCAGCACGGGGTCGGGTTGGCGCCGGCTGTGCTCCAGGTACCTCTCGACTGCCGCGGTCACGATCATCGGCTCGCACCTTACCCACCGGCTCAGGAGGTCGCCGCGCGCTCACCCCCGGCGGCGGCACGCATCGCCTCCAGCGGCGCCGGGCGGCCGGTGAACCGCTCAAAGCTCAGCGCGCCCTGGCCCACGAGCAGCTCGAGCCCGTCGACGGCGGGCACGCCGAGCTCGCGGGCGGCGCGGATCAGACCGGTCGCCGAGGCCCTATAGACGAAGTCGATCACCGCTGCAAAGCTCGCCAGGTCCTCCCGTGCGACCGGCAGGCCCTCGAGCCCGGGCGATCCGTCGAGCCCGACCGCGGTGCAGTTGACCAGCACGTCGGCCGGCTCGACGGTGGTCACCGGCGTGCCGCCAAGCTCGGCGCACAGCTCACGGGCGCGGGCGGGCGTCCGGTTCCAGACCGCGACCTCGGCCCCGGCATGATGCAGCGCCCACACGGCGGCCCGCGCGCTCCCGCCGGCGCCGAGGACGAGCGCGGAGGCGCCGCGGCACTCGATCGGAACGGCCGCGATCAGCGCCGGCGCGTCGGTGTTGTCGGCCATGATCCGGGCGCCCGGCTCGAACGTGAGCGTGTTGGCGGCGCCGATCGCCTGCGCGCGGGCGGTCGCCTGAGTGGCCAGCGCGAGCGCGGCCGTCTTGTGGGGGATCGTCACGTTGGCGCCGCGAAACCCGGCCGCCCCAAGCGCCGGCACCAGCTCGGCGAACAACTCCGGCGGCGCCGGAAGCAGCTGGTAGCGCCACTCGGCCAGACCCGCCGCTGCCAGGGCCGCGTTCTGGATCGCGGGCGAGCGGCTGTGGGCGACCGGCCAGCCGAGCACTCCAAGCCGCGTCCGCGGTCGCGGCGGCGTTGCGTCGCCGGCCCCGCTCAGCAATGCTTATTGAAGCGCGGGTTGCGCTGAAGAGCCAGGAACCGCGAATACGAGGTCGCGAACACGTCCTTGTTGCCGCAGGTGGGGGTGAAGAAGTACAGGTAGCGGCTGCGGGCCGGATGCGCCGCTGCCTGGATCGCGGCCATCCCGGGGCTGTTGATCGGTCCGGGTGGCAGGCCGACGTGCGTGCGGGTGTTATAGGGCGACCGCGAATGCAGCTGGGCGAGGGTCAGCGCCCGCGTGTAATTGCCGGTGGCAAAGCGGGTTGTCGCGTCGAGCTGGAGCGGCATCCCGTCGGCAAGCCTGTTATAGATCACCGACGCGACCAGCAGCCGGTCGCGCTCCGTCGCCGCCTCGCCCTCGATCAGCGATGCGATGATCAGCACGTCGTAGGGCGTCAGGTGGTGGCGGCTGGCATCGGAGAAGTTGACCTTGGCGAAATGCTGCTTGAACGCGCGCAGCTGGTCGGCAACCAGTGCCGACATCTTGATCGGCTCCACGAGCTGGTAGGTGTCGGGGAACAGGAAGCCTTCGAGCGTCTGCGGCCGGTGACGCAGCCCGTACTTCTTGAAGTCGAGCAACGGCGAGCTGCGGGTGGCCGCGAGATAGCTTCCGTGGACGTGCTGGGAGCGCAGCAGCGCGTCGACCTCGCGCCTGTTTCGGCCCTCGATAATCGTCACGTTGGTCACCTTCGCCGCCGGTGGAGTTTTCGTCAGCGCAGTCAGGACGGCGCCGTAGCTCATACCCTTCTGCAGGTGGTAGACGCCGGAGCGTAGGTCGCCACGCTCACCGGCAAGCGTGGCCCGCAACTCGAAGAAGAAGCTCGAGGAGATCACGCCCTCCTTGGCCAGCAGGTCGCCGATCTGACCGGAACTCGAGTGTGGGGGGATCACCACCGTGACGCGCCCGTGGGGAGAGCCATGAAAGGGCTGAAACAGCTCGACCAGAAACCAGATCAGTGCTCCGGCTGCGACCAGCGCCAGCAGCGACGCGATCCTCACCACCCACGAGTGCTTCGGGCGAGCACCACGCGGGCGGGCGACCTTGGGTCTTCGGCGCGCCCGGATAGCGGGTCGCTTGCGCCCCGTTGTCAGCGACTCCAGATGGCTTATCCGGCGCGTCCCGGAGGGGAGCTCGGGCTCGGGCTCGTCGGCCTCGAGCTCGCCGTGCTCGAGTTCGTCCTCGGGGTGGCCATCGGTCTCGAATTCGTCGTCGTGGCGGGCATCGGCCTCGAATTCGTCGTCGTGGTGGGCATCGGTCTCTCCCCCAACGGCCGCGTGAACGCCGGCACCGTCAAACTCGTCGTCGCTTTCGAATTCGCGGTCGTCAGCGCCGTCGGCCTCAAACCCGCCGTCCAGCCCGGGCCCGCTCGCCGGCGGCCCGCTTCGCTCCGCCCGCCGCCGCGCGCGCTCCAGGCGCGCCGCCTCGCGCTCTGCTTCCGTGCGCTCGCGCCAGTCAGCCATGGCCGATCTCGACCGCGGTGCGCCGCGCCAGCCAGTCCTGCAGCAGGTGCGCGGCCGCCCGCGAGTCCTCGCCGGCACGTCCTCCGCAGCGCTGCGCCAGCCGGGTCGTGAAGCGCTCGTCGTACAGCTCCACCGGGACCGGTAACGCCCGCTCCAGGGCGGCGGCAAAGTCGCGCGTCTGCACCGTCTGGGCGGAGTCGGCGCCCGACAGCGAAACCGGCAGCCCGACCACCACGCGCTCGACCCCGAGCTCGGCGACGAGCGCACGCAGCCGTCCGATTCCGCGCCGCGAGGCCGGCACCGCGATCGCATCCAGCGGTGTTGCCACCACGCCGGTGGGGTCACTGACCGCGCAGCCGCACCGCGCGCTGCCGTAGTCGAGCGCCAGCACCCTCACGGCTGGGACCCCAGCGCGGCCTCGATCGCCGCGCGAGCCGCACTGAGCGCAGCCGGGAGTTGCTCGGGGTTGCGCCCGCCGGCGCGCGCCAGCGTGTCGCGGCCTCCGCCGCCACCGCCGACCTCGCGGGCGGCCACCTTGACGATCTCGCCGGCGCGAACGCCCCGCTGGACGAGCGCGGGCGCAACGCTGGCCACAAGGTCCACGCGTCCCTCGCCGGCGCTTCCGAGCACGATCGCCGCGTCGCCCAGCTTGCCCTTGAGCCGATCGACGATCTCCAGCAGCGCGTGACCATCCGCGGCCGGCACGCTCGCGGCGAGCACGCTGGCCCCCGACGACCGGACCGCGTCCGCCGCGAGCCGGTCGATGTCGATCGCGCCGTTTCCGCCCGACCCCCGACGGACGGCGCGCTCGAGCTCCACGACCCGGCGGCTGAGCTCGCGCACCTGCTCGGCCACGCTGTCGGCCGGCACCCGCAGCGCCGCCGCCGCGGCCTCCAGCTCGCGGTCGCGGGCACGCATGAAGCCGACCGCCTCCGGTCCGCTGATCGCCTCGATCCGCCGCACATTGGCGGCGCTCGATGTCTCAGACAGAATCCGGAACAGCCCCAGCTCCGAGGTGGTGTGCACGTGGGTGCCCCCGCACAGCTCGCGCGAGAACGAGCCGTCGCCGACCTCGACCATGCGCACGACATCGCCGTACTTCTCGTTGAACAGCGCCATCGCCCCAAGCCGCTTGGCCTCCTCCAGGGTGGTGGTGAGCGCCCGCACGGGATGGCTCTCGAGGATCCAGCGGTTGACGTCTTCCTGCACTGCCTCGAGCTCCTCCGTGCTCAGCGCCGCCCCGTGGGTGAAGTCAAACCGGAGCTTGTCCGGACCCACGTAAGAGCCCGCCTGACGCACATGGCCTCCGAGCCTCGAGCGCAGCGCCGCGTGCAGCAGATGGGTGGCGGTGTGGTTGCACTCGGTGGCGTGGCGAGCGGCCCGGTCGACCTGCGCTCGCACCCGCTCGCCTGCTTCGAACCGTCCGTGCTCGGGGGTCAGCGCCAGCACCTGGTCTGAGCCGACGCGCAGCACGTCCTGGACCGTGGCCAGGCAGCCTCCGCCTTCGCATTCGATCGTGCCCGAGTCGGCCACCTGGCCGCCGCCGGTGGCGTAGAAGGGCGACTCGACGAGCTTCACCAGCAGGCGTCCGTCGTCATCGCTGATCGCGCCGATCGTGGTGTCGGCGGCGGTCGCCTCATATCCGACGAACTCGGTCTCAAATCCCGAGTCGCCCGCCAGCTCCAGCGCGCGCTCGCGGAGATCGTCGCCGCCTCTGGTGCGGCCTGCATCGGCCCGCGCCCGCGAGCGCTGCTCGTCCATCAGCGCCTCAAAGCCCGCCTCGTCGACCCCGAGCCCGCGTTCGGTGACGATCTCGAGCGTCATCTCGATCGGGAACCCGTAGGTGTCGTGAAGCTGGAAGGCATCGGCTGCCGAGATCCCCTCGGAGCCGTCTTGCACCGCTCGATCGATCAGCTCCTCGAGGCGCTTGAGGCCCTGCTCGAGCGTGCGCCCGAAGCTCCGCTCTTCGGATCGCAGCCATTTGTCGATCAGCTCGCGCTGCTCGTACAGCTCGGAGTACTCCGACCCCATCAGCTCGGTCACCCGGTCGGCATAAGCGCTCAGAAAGCCGTCGGGCAACCCCAGTCCGCGCCCGTGCTGGAGCGCCCGGCGGATGATCCGCCGCAGCACGTAGCCGCGATCGGCGTTGGAGGGCACGACGCCGTCGGCGAGCAGGAACGAAACCGCCCGCGAGTGGTCCGCGAGTACGCGCAGCGCCTTGTCGGTGGGGAAGTCCTGACCGTAGCGGTGACCAGAGAGCTCCTCGCCGAGCGCGATCAGCGGCGCGAACTGATCGGTTTCGAACACCGTCTCCTTGCCCTGCAGCACGCAAGCCATGCGGTTGAGCCCCATGCCGGTGTCGATGTTCTTGGCCGGCAGCGGGGTCAGCACATTGACCGGGTTCTGGTCAAACTGCATGAACACCAGGTTCCAGTACTCCAGGAAGCGCTCGTTCTCCTCACCCGGCAGATCGTCGGGCTTGCCGTGCTCCACGCCGCGGTCGAGGTACAGCTCGGAGTCGGGACCGCACGGGCCAGTCGGCCCGGCCTGCCACCAGTTCTCCTCACGCCCGCACTCGACAATCCGCTCGCGCGGCACCCCGATCTCCAGCCACACGTCGATCGCCTCCTGGTCGGGGCCGATGCCCAGCTCATCGTCGCCGGCGAACACCGTGATCCAGATGTCCTCTGGGTTGAACCCGAACCCCTGCGTCGACAGCTCCCAGGCAAACCGCGCCGCCTCGCGCTTGAAGTAGTCGCCAAACGAGAAGTTGCCCAGCATCTCGAAGAACGTCAGGTGGCGCGTGGTGGTGCCGATGATCTCGATGTCGGGGGTGCGAAACGTCTTCTGGCAGGTCGTCACCCGCGGGGCGGGGGGGCGCTCGACGCCCTGGAAGTAGGGCTTGAGCGGGTGCATCCCGGCGATCGTGAACAGCGCTGAGGGGTCGAACTCCACGGGGACCAGCGACGAGGAGGGCAGCCGGCGGTGGTCGCGCTGCTCGAAAAACTCCAGGAACGTTGAGCGGATCTCGTCAGAGGTCATGAGACCTCTCAGTCTATGCGTGGACCCGGTCTTAGAACCGTTTAGTCCGTAGTGGACTCATCCGTTCCTAGACCCGGCCCGCTCCGCTCGATCGTCCCCCACCCGACCACCAGCTCGCCGTCCATCAGACACGCCAGCTGACCCGGCGCGGCGCCGTCGACCGCGTCGGCCAGCTCGAGCGACAGCGTGTGGTGCCGGCCGGCGTCGAGCTCGCCGGCGATCCTGGCTCGCAAGGGCCGTGCGCGGTAGCGCAGCTTCACCCGGTCCACGCGCGCGCCGGGGCGGTGAAGGCGCGCTCCTCTGACCGCCACCCGCGAGGTCCGCAGCGCCGACCGCGGCCCCACCACCACCCGCTCGCCGCGCGGGTCCTTGTCGAGCACGTACAGCGGCTCACCCGCGGCTGACGCCGATCCCGCGCCGCTGACCGACCGTGAAGCGGTGCTGACCCAGATGACGGCCGAGGACGGTCCCGGCCGTGTCGACGATCGCCCCCGGGCGGTCGTCCAGCCCGCCGTGGCGTGCGAGGAACCGCGCCCGGCTGGTGCCGGCCAGAAAGCAGAGGTCCTGGGAGTCGGCCTTGCCGGCCACCGGCAGCCCCGCCCGCGCCGCGATTCGCCTCACCTGCGGCTTGTGCAGGCCCCCGAGCGGAAAGCTCATCCGCGCCAGCGAGGTCGGAGCCAGCGCCGCGAGCATGTAGGTCTGATCCTTGGCGGGGTCGGCCGCCGCGCGCAGCAGCGGGCCCCGTTCGTCGTCGGGCTCGGCGATCCGCGCGTAATGACCGGTCGCCAGCCAGGCGGCGCCGAGCCGGTCAGCGAGCTCGAGCATCGCGTCGAGACGCACGTGGCCGTTGCACCCGACGCACGGGTTGGGCGTCTCGCCGCCGGCATAGCCGGCGATGAACGGTTGCACGACTCCGGCGCGAAACTCTTCCCGCAGGTCGATCGTGAAGTGTGCGAGTCCCATCGAGTGCGCCAGCGAGCGTGCCTGGGCGACGGCCGAGGCCGAGCAGCAGCTGCGCTGCGCGTCGTTCTCGGAGTCCGCCCACAGCTCGAGCGTCACCGCCACCGCTTCGCCCTCGGCCGCCACCAGGTGAGCGGCCACGGCGCTGTCGACGCCGCCGCTCATGGCCACCAGGGTGCGGCAGCCGTTCGGCGCACAGACCGGGGCCGGGAGGCTCGCCTGGGCGCGAGCAGCCGCCCCCAGCGAGCGCGCGAGCGCATCGGCCGCCACGTCGGCCGCATGAAGCTTGCCGGGGCTGAGGCCGCCGAGCTCGCCGGCGATCTCGCTGGCGCCGATCCGCGCCGCATTCAGCACGTGCGCGCCGCGGGCGAGCGTGACCGCGGCGCTGGCCGCGGCGATCGCAGCACCACAACCGCTCGCCGTGAACCCAACGTCATCCACCCGGTCGCCCTCGATGCGCAGCGAAACCGAGATCTCATCACCGCACGGCCCGCCGCCTGCGGTGGCCGTGACGCAGCCGGCCGGTCGTCGCCCTCTGCCCTGGGGCGAGGTCAGGTGGTGCTCGAAGGCCTGCGCGTCCATCTGGAGCTCACGCCAGTCGCAGCCCGAGCTCGCGCAGCTGCGCGGGCTCCACCGGCGCCGGGGCGCCGGTCAGCGGATCGGCGCCGCTGGTGGCCTTGGGAAACGCAATCACCTCGCGGATGTTGTCGCGTCCACCGAGCAACGCCACGATCCGGTCGACCCCGAACGCGATTCCGCCGTGCGGCGGCGCGCCGAACCGCAGCGCGTCGAGCAGAAACCCGAACCGTGCCTGCGCCTCCTCCTCACCGATCCCGATCAGCTCGAAGATGCGCCGCTGGACGTCGATGCGGTGGTTACGGATCGAGCCGCCGCCGATCTCGTTGCCGTCCAGGACCAGGTCGTAGGAGCGCGACAGCAGGCTCGACGGGTCGTCGAGATCCGCGGCCGTCGCCGGCTGGCCGGCGGCCGTCGCCGGGGCGGTGAACGGATGGTGCTCGGCCTCCCAGCGCTGCTCCTCCGCACGCCAGGTGAACATCGGGAACTGAACCACCCACCGCACGTCGTGCGAGTCGCGGGGCACCAGATCAAACCGTCGCGTAAGCTCCAGCCGCAGCGCGCCGAGGACCTGCCCGGCGGTGGTCGGGACGTCGGCGACGAGCAGCAGCAGATCGCCGGGGCTCGCCTCGAGCTTGTGCGTGACCGCGGCGATCTCCGCCTTGCTCAGGAACTTCGCCACCGGCGAGCGCCAGCCTGGATCGCGATCCTCCACGAACGCCCACACGAGGCCCTTGGCGCCGTGCCGTTTGGCGACCTCGGTGAGCGCGTCGAGCTCCGAGCGCGGCAGCTCGCGAGCCCCGGCGTTGATCCCGCGCACCACGCCATCGCCGGCGATGGCATCGGCGAACACCTTGAATTCGGTGCCCTGCAGGTCTGCTCCGAGGTCCTGCAGCTCGAGCCCGAAGCGAGCGTCGGGACGGTCAGATCCGAATCGCGACACGGCCTCGGCAAAGGTCATCCGCGGCCAGGGTGGCGAGGGCACCTTGAACCCGGCTCGCTCGAACACCGCGGCCATCACGGCCTCGGTGATCTCCAGCACGTCGTCCTCCTGCACGAAGGCGAGCTCGATGTCGAGCTGCGTGAACTCGGTCATCCGGTCAGCGCGGGAGTCTTCGTCGCGAAAGCAGCGCACGATCTGGTAGTAGCGCTCAAAGCCGCCGATCATCAGCAGCTGCTTGAACAGCTGCGGCGACTGCGGGAGCGCGTAGAACGACCCGGGCATGACCCGCGCGGGGACGAGGAAGTCGCGCGCCCCCTCGGGGGTCGAACGCGTCAAGAACGGGGTCTCGATCTCCAGGAAGTCACGCTCGTCGAGCACCTCGCGGATCGTCTGGACCACGCGGTGGCGCAGCGCGATCGCCTCCTGCATCGGCGCCCGCCGAAGATCGACTGACCGGTGGCGAAGGCGCAGGTGCTCATCGATGTTGACGTCCTCGTCGAGCGGGAACGGCGGCGTCTGCGCGTCGGCGAGGACCTCGAGCTCGGCCACGGCCAGCTCGATCTCGCCGGTCGCCAGGTTGGGGTTGACGTTCTCGGGCGCTCTGCGGCTGACCGTGCCCGTCGCCGAGATGACGTCCTCGGAGCGCAGCCCGTGGGCCGCAGCGTGGGCCTCCGGCGCCGACTCGGGGTGGAACACGAGCTGCACGATGCCCGAGCGCTCGCGCAGATCGATGAAGATCAGCCCACCGTGGTCACGGCGGCGGTGAACCCAGCCGGCCACCCGAGCCTCGGTGCCCGCGCGCGCAGCGTCCAGCTCCCCGGCCCATGTGTCGCGGTAGCGGTTCGGTCTGGGGCTGGCGCTCATGCCCACGCTCACGGAAGCCGGCTCCCCCGAAGGATGGCGGGAATCACCGCCCCCGCTCGTGCTCGGTCTGCTCGCCCGACTCCATGTGCTTGAGGCTCACGTGGGAATCGGAGCCGACCAGCGCCACGTACCGGGCGCCGATTCGGTCGGCCTGCTTGAGCTGACCCTTCAGCGATCGCCCGGTCAGCTCGAGCTGGGCGCTGAGCCCGGCCCGACGGGCCTGGCCGGCCAGATCGAACGCGGCCCGACCGGCGTCCGGCGCCGCGGTGGCCACGAACAGATCGACCTTCGGGGGCGCGATCGGCTGCGCGGGCGCGGCCAGCAGGATCCGCTCGATTCCGGCCGCCCACCCCGATGCGGGCGTGGGCTGGCCGCCGAGCTGCTCGATCAGGCCGTCATAGCGCCCGCCGGCCCCGACCGTCGACTGGGCGGCGCCCAGCTCGTCCGAGGTGAACTCGAACACGGTCCGCGCGTAGTAGTCCAGGCCGCGCACGAGCGTCGGCTCGAGCTCGTAGCGAAGCCCGGCGTCGTCGAGCATCTCGCGCAGGCGATCGAAGTGCTCAGCGTCCTCTGGAGCCAGCCGATCGAGCAGCTTCGGCGCGCCGCGCATGGTGGCCTGAGTGGTGGGGTCCTTGGCATCGAAGGCTCGCAGTGGGTTTAGGTCGATCCGGCCCACGACCTCGCGTGAGAGACCGTCCTCGTGCGCGTGCAGATACGCGGCCAGCTCCTCGCGGTAGGCGGCACGGCTCTGTGGGCTGCCCAGGCTCGACAGCAACAGGCGCGTGTCCCGGACCCCCACTGCTTCGAGCAGCTCGGCGAGCAGCAGGATCAGCTCCGCGTCGGCCTCCGGGGCGGAGGAGCCGATCACCTCGGCCCCCACCTGCCAGAACTGCCGGTAGCGGCCCCGCTGCGGCGCCTCTGCCCTGAAGAAGCTCGACAGGTACCAGAGCTTGACCGGCTGCGCAAGCTTGTGCATCCCGTGCTCGACGTAGGCGCGGCACACCGGCGCCGTGCCCTCGGGCCTGAGCGTGAGCGAGCGTCCGCCGCCGTCATCGAAGGTGTACATCTCCTTCTGGACGATGTCGGTCGCTTCCCCCACGCCGCGCGAGAACAGCTCGGTGGACTCGAACGTGGGGGTCTCGATCCGGCCGTAACCGGCCGCGCCGAGGATCCGCTCGGCGTGCTCCTGTAGCACGCCACGGCGCGCCGCGTCGGCGGGGAGCACATCGAAGGTGCCTCTGGGGGCCTGGATCACGCTCACGGCAGGGAGCCCTGGCGGTTAGTGTTCCCCGCCGTAAGTACTGTCGCACCGAGAGTGGTGACTGGCGGATGCCTGGCGCGGACGCAGGATGCGACGTGCAGCAGCGCTGCACGAGCATCCGAGGACAAAGCCAGGCGCCGCCAGGCGCCGCTCAAATGCGGCAGTAGTTGCGGCGGGGAGCACTCAGTTCTGGTGCGCGAGCTCGCGCAGGAAAGGATTCGTGTCGCGCTCGGACCCGAGCGTCGTGATCCCCATGTGACCGGGATACACGACCGTTTCGGGCGGATATGCGTTGATCAGCGATTCGATCGACGCCAGCAGCGTCGGCCAGTCACCGCCCGGCAGATCAACCCGGCCCACAGATCCCTGGAACAGCACGTCGCCCGAGAACAGCGCCGGCTCGTCCACCACGGCGTAGCTGACATGTCCCGGGCTGTGCCCGGGGGTGAAGGTGACCTCGAACTGCAGCCCCGCCAACTCCAGCGTCTCGCCGCCCTTTACAGTGTGATCGGCCTCGTAGCTCTCATACGGCCCGAATCCAGGCCACGGCACGTAGTCCATGATGTTGGCCAGGATCTGGGTCTCGAGCTCCGGGCAATACACGGGAGCGCCGGTCGCGGCCGCCACCGGCGCCACCGCCCCGATGTGATCGAAGTGAGTGTGGGTGAGCAGGATCGCCTCCAGCTGCTCGACCTCGAGCGCCTCCAGGGCCTGCAGGAGGCGCTGTGCCTCCTCGCCGGGATCCACGATCACCGCACGCGGGTCGCCCTTGGGCCTGACCACGTAGCAGTTCTCCTGGATCTGACCGACCGTGAACATCCGCACGTCGATCATTTCGCCGCTTCCCTCTTGCGTTGGCGCCGGCGCCAGAGATACGCCTCCAGGTAGTACCCCGACGGGACGTAGAGCGCAAAGGCGACGACTCCGAACAGGACCGCCGCGATCACGTTGCCCTTCGAGGTCAGCAGCAAGAACAGGAACATGAACACCGCCGCCAATCCGGCGCGCTTGGTCGCGCTGTTCCAGGTTGGCGGCTTGTTGAGTCGCGCCTCGCGTGCCTCCGCGCGGGCCTGCTTCTTGCGCTCCTCGGGGCTCAGCGGGCGCCCCGTGCGACCCCGCGCCTCGATCGTGCCCGCGGCGGTCCCCCGGTGCTTGCTACGTCGCTTTCGCTTGGTCTGTGCCATCTTCAATACGGAGCTTACGCGGTGCGGCCGCGTTGAGCCAGCGTCTCCTCGATCGTGGCGTACCCGCGGAGCGGTAGGTGCGCGGGAAAGCCTTCGAAAGCCGCCCGCGGGGCCAGTCCCACGAGCTCGGCGCCGGCCGGTTTGGCGTGTCGGGCGACGGCGGCGACCACGGCCGCGAGCGGGGTCGCACGGTGGTCCTCGACGTTGGTCGAGACCTGCGCCACTCCCCGATGGGCCAGCCACAGCCCGAGCGCTCGGACACCGGCGAGTCCCTCGTCACCCCCTTCGCGGATCCTCGCCGCGATCGCCCTCGCGTCCTGCAACGTCGCCGGCGGCTCGAGCTCGACGTTGAAGGCCACCAGCGGCGGTCGCGCGGCGACGAGCACCGCGCCGGCGGTGGGATGCAGGCGGGCCGGGCCGAAATCGGGCGCCAGCTCCTCGGCCTGCAGTCGCCGTCCGAGCTCTGACGGGCCGCCGCGGCGCAGCTGCGCCCGGGTGCGGCCGCCGGCGAGCATCCCGTACAGAAAGACAGGGAGCTTGAGCCCGTCCGCGAGCAGGTCGGCGAGCATCAGTGCCTCCGCGCAGGCTGCACCGCGGTCGGCGAGCTCGAGGTAGACGATCGGTGCGACGTCGACGACCCCCACGTGCGGGTGGACCCCCTCGTGGTTGGTGATTTCGAGCAGCGTCACGGCTTTGGCGGCACCCTCGGCGACGGCGCCGGCGAGCTCGCCCGGCTCGCCGGCGAGCGTGAACGCGCTGCGGTGATGGTCGGGATCGGAGTGGACGTCGAGCAGGTGGTCGCCGAACGCCGCGCCGATCGTGCCGATGATGCGCTCGTCCCGCCCCTCGGAGATATTCGGATAGGCGAGCAGCGTCGTCACTGCGAAGCCGATGACTAGTCGAGCGCGAAGCGGCCGCCGTCGAGCACCGCGGTGTCGCCGATCTGCAGCGTGGCGTCGAGCACGACCACGTCGAGGTGGATCGGAACCGAGACGGTGCCGCCGATTGCGGCGCTCGCGCCGAACGCGACGTGCACCGTGCCGAGGATCTTCTCGTCCTCGAGCACGTTGCCCGTCAGCGTTGCCCGGTCGTTGGTTCCGATCCCCAGCTCGGCGAGGTTGCAGCCGAGCTCGCCGTGTGCGCGCAGGAGCTCGAGATACTCCGGGCCGAGGCCCGATACGGCGGCCACCAGGCGCCCGTTCTCGACCGTGAGCTTTGCCGGCTCGCCGCTGAGGCCCAGCGGCGCAAGGCTGGAGGCGACGACCGTGCCCTCGCCGCCGAGCGGAGCGATGAATCCTTCGCCCGCGGGCAGGTTGCCGAATGCTCCGGGGGCGGTCAGGTCGCCGGTGTCGGCGACGCCGGGGCGGCCAGAGATGTCGATTGTGAAGTCCGATCCGCGCGGGCAGGTCAGACGCGCGGCGTCGGCCGTCTCGAGCAGCTCGGCGACGGCTCGCGCGCGACGGCCCATCAGCTCGAAGTCGGCCGCCATCACGCGCGCCAGCATGTCCTCGGTGACCCCGGGCAGGGTCGCTCCGCGGGCGCCCGCCTCCGACGCCCGCTTGCGCGCGGGAGTGTGACTGAGCGACCGCGTGGTCGGAGCGATGAACACCTCGCAGGCGCTCATCGCCGCCGCGACCGGCCGGGGCGGGTCAGTCCCGTCCGTGGCCCGCTCGTCCATTATTGCGAGCACCGCGTCGGCGCCGGCCCCCGCGGCCCCGTCGCGAAGCGCCTCCCCGATCGCGCGCGTGCCGGCGTCGGCGATGACGAGCACGTCCTCGTCTGGCTTGATCGCCAGGCAGCGGTGGATGACCGCGTCGACGGCTCTGTCGAGCGCTGCCATTTTCTTAGCCCGGCGCTGTCTGTGTCGACCGCATCGCCCGGAAATCTACGCTGCGGCTTGACGATCGCGACTCGTGCAGCGTTTGTGCTCCCCACGTGAACTTCTGCTGCACGAGTCAAGCGTGCCCCGCGCCTGCGCTTGCTACGGTCCGCTCATGGCCCGCACAGCGGTCGACGACGCCGCAAACCTGGCGGTCGCCGACGTTCTCCACAAGCGCTTCACCGCGCTGCCGGCGAGCGCCACGATCGCCGACGTTCGCGCCTGGTTCCAGAACAGCTCGCACCGCCAGATGGCGGTCCTGGCCGACCGCGGGCGCTACGTCGGTTCGCTTACCCGCACCGACGTGACCGGCGAGCTCGACCCGGCACGGCCCGCGTCCCAGCTCGCCCGCCAGGGACCGACCGTAGCTCCCGATGCGCCCGCACAGACCGGACACGAGCTCGCCTTGTCGACCGAGACCTTGCGCGTGCCGGTCGTTGATCGCGAGGGGCGTCTGCTCGGCGTGGTCGGCGTGACCGACGATCTGGCCGGCTTCTGCGGAACCTCGTAGCACTGCTCGGTTGCTAGGCTCCGCCTGCCGATCGGCCTCTAGCGAGCTTCCCCGTGATGGGTGGCGGGCACCAGCGACTTGGCCCAGCTGGATCGCGCCGGCACACCGAACGTGGCGCTCGTCGAGAGGCAGCGGCTAACCCCGCCGGAGTAGCTCAG
>CAVWOK010000027.1:0-43450 GCA_963756585.1 uncultured Solirubrobacterales bacterium
ATCTCGATTGCGCTGCGGGCGCTGTGCACACACACATCGCCCTCGAAGGCGTCGAGATCCTTGCTGACGAGGAACGTCTCCGCGCTTGCCGCCAGCGAAGTACGCAGGCGCACCTCGACCTCCCACTCCCCGCGACGGAGAAAGTGCTCGCCCTCGCAATCCACCCGCGCCGACAACGGCTTTCCGGCGTAGATCGTGAACCGCCTCGACAACCGTTCGCCAAACTGCAGCTGCTCGCGCTCGAGCTCGGCGTGATCATCGTGGCCCACCTCGATCGTCAGGCGCCCGCTCGCGAGGTCGCGCCGCACCGTGCGCCAGGGCTTGTGCCACACCGGCCCGGCCGGCGGTGCGGTTCGCTGCGCAGGACCGAACGCTTCAAGCTGCTCGTCCATCGGATCCGGCGGCCGTACCGGCAATTCGATGCGGGTCGTGCCGCCCAGCAACAGCTCCAGCCGGACCTGCTCGGGCGAGGGCCAGGCGAACGGCCAGTAGCCCGAGGAAACCGCCAAGCGGATCCGGTGCCCGGGGGCGAACGCGTGGCCGGTCAGGTCCAGCGGGACGCGCACGGTGGCCGGTTCTGCGACAGGCATCGGCTCGAGCTCGACATGAGAGCGGCGGTGGGTGAGGTTCAAAAGCCCCCGCGCGACCAGCAACGAACTCCCGTCCGGGGCCACGTCGCACAGCCGGACGGCGACCAGTGCCAAGGGGCGATCGACGACCAGCTCGAGCGTCGCCTCGGGAACCCCCAGCACCTCGAGCCTTTCGGTCAACGGCACCGACGTGTAGGTCAGCGCAAGCCCATCCTCGGCGCGCTGGTCAGGCGGGAAGTCGGTCACCTCGCCATACGGACACCACGCGCCGGCGTCGGCCCCGGAGAGCTCGCTGGCGACGTGCAGCTCGCGCCCAGCGGCGCCGGGCTCGGCGGCGAGCGCGCCGCCGACCTGCGGGATCAGGGTGCGCGCCACGACCCGCGGTGAAGGCCACCGCTGCTCGGCCACCCAGCGCCCGCTGCGCCGGGGATGGAAGGCTGCCGGGGCGTCGTATTCCTGCATCCAGGCGCGAAGCAGGGGTGTATCCATCGCTCCGTTGTCGGCTCCCCGGAGCCAGTGGTCCCACCAGCGAACGCACTCCTGCAGAAAGCCGATCTGCGGACCGGGTTGCGCGACCTCGGGCCACGCGTGGCTCCAGGGCCCGATCAGCGCCCGGCAGGGGACGCCGGCGTTCAGGAGTCCCTCGAGGGTGCGCCCAACCGGGTTGGTGTAGCCATCGGCCCACCCCCCAACAAGAAGCGTCGGCGCCTGCAGAGCCCCGAAGTCCTCACAGATCGAGCCCTGCTGCCAGAACTCATCGCGGCGCTGGTGTCGCAACCACTGCTCGAGGAAGAATGGGGTTCGCTGCAGACGCTGGAGCCACATCTCGCGCCAGCGGTCACCGACGATCTGCGGATCGGGAGGTAGCGCGTTGATCCCCAGCATGTAGCTGGCCCAGCTCAGCGCCTCGTGCGCGAGCACGCAGCCCCCCATGTAGTGAACGTCGTCGGCGTAGCGATCGTCGGTGAAGTAGGCGCTGATCACGGCGCGCAGGGCGGGCGGCCGCCGGGCCGCGACCTGGAGGCCGTTGAAGCCGCCCCAGGACTTGCCGTACATCCCGACCGAGCCGGTGCACCACGGCTGCTCCGCCAGCCAGGCAATCACCTCACAGGCGTCCTCCTGCTCCTGGGGCAGGTACTCGTCCATCAGGATGCCGTCGGAGTTGCCGGTGCCCCGGATGTCCACCCGTACTGAGGCATATCCGTGGCCGGCGAAATATGGATGCTGGGTCGCATCGCGGTGCGCGGTGCCGTCACTCAGCCGGTAGGGGAGGTACTCGAGCACGGCCGGCACGGGATCGTCGTCGGCGTCGCGCGGGAGCACCGTGCGGGCGAACAGGCGGCAACCGTCGCTCAGCGTGATCCAGTCGTCGCGGGCGGCTATCGAGCGCGGGAGGTCCTCGACGATGGCCGCCGACGCAGAGGGGGGCATTGCCGCCAAGATACCGGCGATGCCTCGGGTGCTCGATCCCGTCTGGATCCCGCTCGCGGACGGCTGCCGGCTGGCGGCGCGCGTGTGGCTTCCCGACGACACCGAGCGTCACCCCTGCCCGGCGATCCTCGAGGCCATCCCCTATCGCCGCACCGACGGGACGCTGACGATCGATCACCCCCGGTTTCAATTCTGGGCCCAGCGAGGCTTCGCCGGGGTGCGGGTAGATATCCACGGCTCGGGAGACTCCGACGGTCTGCTCTACGACGAGTACCTGGCCCAGGAGCAAGACGACGATGAGGCGGTGATCGCCTGGCTGGCGGCGCAGCCGTGGTGCAACGGGCGAGTGGGCATGATCGGGTACTCGTGGGGAGGCTTTGCGGGGCTGCAGGTGGCCGCGCGGCGTCCGCCGCAGCTTGGAGCGGTCGTTACCGTCAACTCGACCGTCCGCCGCTACACCGACGACTGCCACTACATCGGCGGCTGTGTCAACGCCTACGACATGCTGTCGTGGGCGACGACGATGCTCGCCTTCGATGCCCGGCCGCCCGATCCGCAGATCGTCGGCGACCGCTGGCGCGAGATGTGGGAGCAGCGGCTCGGCGTGGCTCCGCCGATGATCGAGCGCTGGCTCTCGCATCAGCTCGAAGACGACTACTGGCGCCACGGTTCGGTGGCGTTCGACTACCAAGCGATCACGTGTCCGGTGCTGGCGGTCGGAGGTTGGGCCGATCCGTATCGCAACGCCGTGCTCGAGCTGCTGGCGAACCTCACCTCTCCTGCGTTCGGGCTGATCGGTCCGTGGGCGCACGGCTATCCCCACATCACGCAGCCGGGACCGACGATCGGCTTTCTGTCCGAGTGCGAGCGCTTCTTTGGCCGCTACCTGCGCGACGACGACAACGACTACGAGTCGCTGCCGGCGCTGCGCGCCTACCTGCAGCAATTCGACGCGCCGGCCGCAAGGCAGGAGTCACGCACGGGCGAATGGATCTCGGTCGCCGACTGGCCGCCTGCCGATCGGCGGCACGAGACGCTCGTGCTCGGCGACCGGACGCTGCTCAGCTCGGCGGCCGGGCCGCAGGCGGGCCAGCTGCGGATCGCCTCGACGCAGACCAACGGTCTGGCCGCCGGCAGCTGGTGTCCTTACGGCGGACCCACGCAGCCGACCGACCAGCGCCGAGACGACGCCCTGTCGCTGTGCTTTGACTCACAGCCACTCGGTTCAGCGCTCGAGGTCCTGGGCTTCCCGCGGCTGCGGCTGCGGCTGTCTGCCGACCGCCCTCGGGCGCTGGTCGCGGCTCGTCTGTGCGAGGTGGCTGAGACGGGCGAGTCGCTGCTGGTGTCCCGCGGGATCTTGAACCTCAGACACCGCGGCGGACACGACCGGGTCACCGAGCTAAAACCGGGCGAGGCGGTGGATGTCGAGCTGCGCCTCGATGCCGCAGGTCACTCCTTCGGTGTGGGCCATCGCATCCGCCTGGCGGTCTCACCCACCTACTGGCCGTGGGTCTGGCCCGCGCCCGAGCCGGTGACCCTGATGCTAGAGCTGCACGGGTGCATGCTCGAGCTGCCGCTGCTCGGCGACCACGACCCCGCTGACCTGGGTGTGCCTGAGCAAACCGAGACCATCGAGATCAAATCGATTGCCCCGAGCCCGACGGCCCAGGTCGTCTGCCACGACCTCGTAACTGACACCGTCGAGCTGCGCAGCAAGCCCGACTACATGGCGGGGCGCTGGCGCCTGACTGATCTCGGCCTCGAAGGTGAGGACGGCGCCGAGAACGTGTACCGGATCAGCGAGGGCGCACCTCTGTCGGCCGAGGTTGGCTGCCGGCGGCTCGCGGTGCTCAGCCGGTGTGGATGGGAAGTACGTGTAGAAGCCGACGCGACCATGCGCAGCACCGCCACCGAATTCGTCGTCGACACCCAGCTGCGCGGGTTCGAGGACGGCCGGGCGACCGTCACGCGGCGCTTTCAGACCCGCGTTGCCCGGCACGATTGAAGCCGTCGGGCGAGCAGGTTTTGTCTGATACGTTCCAAGCGTGATGGGCAGCGGTGAACCCGAAACCCTCACCGAGCTAACGATTTCGCGGCGCGCGCTGCTGGCCCGCGCAGCGCAGTTTGGGGTCGGCCTGCCCGTCGCCGGCTCGCTGCTGGCCGCGTGCGGCTCGAGCAGTTCGGGCTCGTCGGCCAGCAAGGCAGCCGGGGGCTCGCTGACCGGCACGATCGTGCTCAACAACTATCCCGATTGGATCGGCCCCCACGAGATCTCGACGTTCGAGAAGCTCCACCCCGGCGCCCGGGTCAAACAGGTCACCAACGCGACCAGCAGCAGCGCAGAGGTGGTGCTCGCGTTCAAGAGCGGTCAATACGACCTCCTGCTCGCGGACACCTCGGACACCGGGCAGGCCCACGCGGCTGGTGTCCTGGAGCCGCTTGACTTCTCCAAGATCCCCAACATCGCCAACGTCACCCAGAGCTTTCGAAAGGCATATCCGTACGGCATCCCCACCGACTACGGCAAGGTGGGGATCGGCTATCGCCCCGACATCGTGGGCGAGAAGATCACCAGCTGGCATGACGTCTGGCGCCTGGCGCCGAAGCTGTCCGGTCAGATCGTGTTCATCGACCTCGAGCGCGACTGCATGGGTTCGACGCTGAAATACCTCGGTTATTCGAGCAACTCGACCAACCCGGACCAGCTCAACGCCTGCAAGAACGCGCTGATCCAGATCAAGCCCCATCTCAAGGCGTTCCTCAACACAAATGTCGGTCAGGGGCTGATCAATGGCTCCACCGCGATCGCTATGGACTGGGACTATGACGTGGCAGTCAACAAGCAGCAGCAGCCGAAGATCGAATGGGTGGCTCCGACCGAGGGCATGCACGCCTACCTCGAGGGCTTTGCCGCGGCGAAGGGGACGAGCCACCTCGATCTGGTGCAGGAGTTCATGAACTTCCTGCTCGAGCCCAAGGAGTATGCCCAGTTCGTCAACGCGACCGGTACCGCGTATCTGGTTCCCAAGGCCACGCCGTACATCAAGTCGTCGATCTCCAAAAATCCGATTCTGGTGCCGAACCCGAGCGTCGTAGCGAAGGTGGAGTTCGACCGCTACCTCGGCGCCGCGGGAACCACGCTCTGGGCTAACACGTGGCAGGAAGTGAAGGCGGCCTAGTCTCTGCGGCCGTCGCGCGCGCTCCTCGTCGTGCAGGAGGGGTGAGAGTCGGGGCCGCAGCACGGTCGCTGCTGGCGCTGCCGACGGGCATCGTCACGCTGGCCTGCTTTTTGGTGCCACTGGGTCTGATCCTGGTTTACTCGTTTGGCACCGAGAACCTGATCAGCTTCAACGTCGACTTCGGGTGGACGACTGCCAACTACAGGGCCTTCGGTTCGACCTTGTACGTCGACACGCTGCTGCGCAGCGTGATCCTCTCGGTGGGCACGACGGCCGCGTGTGCGGTGCTCGGGCTGACGCTCGCGTACTTCATCTCCCGCCAGGGCCCGCGGACTCAGCGGCTGCTGCTCGCCGCGGTGATCGTGCCCTTCTGGACGAGCTTCATCGTTCGCACCTATTCGTGGGTTGACGTTCTGCAGAATGACGGGCCGCTCGACAGCGTCGCCCATACGCTCGGGATCGTCGGTCCCCACTCGCACATCAACCTGCTGTACACGCCGGCCTCGATCGGAATCGGGATCGTCTACTCCTATCTGCCGCTGATGATCCTGCCGATCTACGTGTCGCTCGAGCGGATCGATCCGGCGATCTACAACGCGGGCGCCGATCTGGGGGCCACCCCGTGGCGTCAGTTTCGGAGGATCGTGCTGCCGCTCGCCAGGCCGGGTCTGATCGCCGGCAGCATCATCGTCGGGGTGCCGGCGATGGGCGAGTATGTGATTCCCGAGATTCTCGGCGGCGGCAAGACGCTGATGGTCGGCAACATCATCGCCAATCAGTTTCAGGAGACCGGCAACTATCCGTTTGGATCGGCACTGTCAGTCACGTTGATGGCGCTGCTGTTGATCGTGCTGTTCTTCCTCCGGCGCTATCAGCTCTCCGGGGAGCCGGCGTCGTGAACATCCGCCGACACCCGATCAGCGCGTTTTTGAGCGCCCTGGTGATCGCCTTCCTGTGGCTGCCTCTGGTGGTGGTGTTCATCGGCTCGTTTGACACCAACTCGCTGCTGACATCATGGACCGGGGCGACCGGTCACTGGTACAGCAAAGCGATCAAAGACCCGAACGTGCGCGCCGGATTTGAAACCACGTTGATCATCGCGGTGCTCTCGGCGTTGCTGTCACTCGCGGTGGCACTGTCAGGAGCTCTGTGGTGGCGGCGCGCGCCCCGGCGGGCGCGTGCCGTGTACGACGGACTGGTGTACGCGCGGATCGTCGTTCCCGAGGTGGTGTTCGCCAGTGCACTGTTCTTTTTGTTCTTGAAGTTGCACTTCACGCTCGGACTGCCGGCGATCGTGATCGGCCACGCGGTGCTGAACTCGGCCTACGCGACCCTGATCATCCAAGCGCGCCTGATCGGGCTGGACCCGGCGCTGGAGGAGGCGGCCGCCGATCTCGGCGCGACTCCGTGGCGAGCGTTTCGGCGGGTGACCCTGATCACGCTGATGCCGGCGATCGTCGCCGCCGGGCTGCTCGCGTTTACCTTCTCGCTCGACGACGTGGTCACATCATATTTTCTCCAGGGAACCTCGCAGTCGCCGCTGCCAATCGTTTTGCTGGGGATGATCAGGTTCCGGATCACGCCCGAGATCAACGCCGTCGGCGTGTTCGTGATGTTCCTCACCGTGGCGCTGATGTCGCTCGCCGTGGGGGTATTCAGCACCGCCGGGCGCCTGGGGCGCACCAGTCGCAAGAACCGGATCGTGAGCCTGTACGAAGGATGAGCACCGGCAACACGGCCATCACCCTGTCCGGGGTCAGCAAGCGGTTTGGCGATCTGGTGGCGGTCCACGAGCTGAACCTCGAGGTGCGCCGGGGCGAGTTCTTCTCGATCATCGGGCCGTCGGGGTGCGGCAAGACGACCACGCTGCGCATGGTCGCCGGATTCGAGGATCCAACCGCGGGGACGATTTTCGTCGGTGGACGTGATGTGACGCGCGTCCGTCCCTACCACCGCTCGGTCAACACCGTGTTTCAGAGCTACGCGCTGTTTCCGCATCTCGATGTGTGGGAGAACATTGCCTTCGGTCTGCGGGAGGCCCGGCGGCCGCGCGCCGAGATCGCCAGCCGGGTGCAGGAGGCCATCGCGCTGGTTCGGCTGCAAGGCCGGGAGCGTTCGCGCCCTTCGCAGTTGTCGGGCGGCCAGCAGCAGCGGGTCGCGCTCGCTCGCGCGATCGTCAACCGCCCCGACGTGCTGTTGCTCGACGAACCCCTGGGGGCGCTGGACCTGAAGCTGCGCGCCGAGCTTCAGACCCAGCTCAAGGACCTGCATCGGGCGGTAGGAATCACCTTCTGCTATGTCACCCACGACCAGGGAGAGGCCTTCTCGATGTCCGATCGGGTGGCGGTCATGAACGCCGGCGTGCTCGAACAGCTGGGCGAGCCCGAAGAGGTCTACCGCCGCCCCCAGACCGGGTTCGTGGCCGATTTCGTAGGCGCCTCGAATCGGCTGCGAGGACGGATCCTGGCGACCGACGGGTCCGGCCGTTACCGGGCGACCATCGACGGGGTCGGCGAGCGCTACGTGTCAGGCGGCGAGGGCCTGCAGCAGGGGACCGAGGTGGTGGTCGTGGTCCGGCCCGAAGAGCTCGAATTGAGTCCCGCCCCAGCCGCGGCGGGGGCGATCACCGCGACGGTCGTCGACGTGGCGTTTCTGGGCGCACAGCGAACGGTGCGCCTCGAGTCTCCGGCGCTTGGGGATCTGGTGGCGAGCACGAGCGGCGGTGCGCGCACCGTGGAGCGCGGCTCGACCGTCGGCGTGACGTTTGCCGACGACCATTCCTGGGCCGTCCCCGTTTGAGAGCGCTCGGGGTGGCCGCGGGCGCCCGCGCCACCACGGGAAACCCGGACGCGCGAAGGCCGGCCCGGCCGGACAAAATGTCCGGCCCGCGACCGGCGTTCTCAGAGGGTTTGCGTCTTAGGCGGCCCGGCGCAGCTCTTCGAGCCTCGAGCTGTTGGCGAGCCTTCTCAGGCCCTGCTGCTCGAGCTCGCGCGCCTTGCCGAGCGTGATTCCGAGCTCGGCTCCGGTCTGGCGCAGGTTGAGCGGCTCTGCTCCGGTGAGGCCGAAGCGCAAGCGGATCACGTCGCGCTCGGCCTGTGGCAACTGCTCGACGGCTCCGCTGATCAGCTGCTGGCGCTCGGCGTTCTCAACCTCCTCGGTCGGCTGCGGCCTGTCGCTCGCGAGGAGGTCGCCGAAGGCGGTCTCGCCGTCCTCACCAACCGGCTGATCGAGGCTGGTCAGCCCGCGTGTCAGCTCACGCAGCTCGGCGACCTCGTCGACGGGGAGCTTCGCCTCCGCGGCGATCTCCTCGTCGGTCGCTTCGCGCCCGAGCTTCGTGCTCAGCTCGCTTTCGATCTTGCGCACCTTGGTCTGGCGCTGGGCCACATGGACCGGTAGCCGGATGGTGCGCCCATGGTTCTGCAGGCCGCGCTGCAGCGCCTGGCGGATCCAGAGCGTGCCATAGGTGGAGAACTTAAAGCCGCGACGCCAGTCGAACTTCTCGACCGCGCGAATCAGCCCAAGCATCCCCTCCTGGACGAGGTCTTCCATCGGCAGCCCATGACCCTGGTAGCGCCTGGCCTGCGAGACGACGAGCCGGAGGTTCGCGTTGATCATCCGCTCCTTGGCCTCCAGATCACCGCGCTCGATCCGCTTGGCGAGCTCGATTTCCTCCTCGGCGGTTAGCAACGAGTGCGCACGGGCCGCGCGCAGGAAGAGGTCGAGCGAGTTCTCGCTCAAAAAGCCGCTGTCAGCGTTGCCACGATGACCATCGCCGCTCTGGCGGTGGGCAGCGCGACGCCGGACCCGGCGCCGGGGGGCCGTGCCGCCAACGCTTGCTGCGTGCTCGCCACGCTTACGGGCAAGCTGGGTTGGGTCGTTGTGCTCGCGTCCCGAAGTCGGGACTTCGCGAGTTTCAATGCTGTTCAGGTCTGTCTCCAGTGTTCTCATGATTTTGGTCCGGACTGAATCATAGCAAAAGTTCGATGATCATCGAACTATGCTTATGGATCTCTTAAAATTCCGCGCAGCGAGTTGCCCGGACGGGTCTGAAAGGGGCTATTACCCGCAATAGGCCGAGAATGCACGGGTTCCGGGGCGGCGCGTGGGGTCGGCGCGCGCCAGGTCCGCAGAGAAAAGGACACCGGCGGCCCGGGAAGGTTACGGGGGGGCAGAGTCGCGTCGCTAGAGCAGCGCTGAGTGGTGCGTTGCCCCGTCGGTGAAGGTCTCGCGCGCCAGCTCGAGAAATGCAGCCGCCGCCGGCGCGTGGCGACGCCCTTCGCGCCAGGCCAGCGTGATGTCGCGCCTCAGCGCCGGCTCCACGAGCTTGGTCACGGCCACGTCGGCGCCGGGTCCCTCGGCGTCTGAGCGCGGCAGGATGGCCACCCCGAGACCCCGCGACACCAGGCGCCGGATTCGATGGCTCTCGTTGGACTCGAGCGTGACGCGCGGCTCAAAGCCTGCCTGGCGACCGGCGGTGACCAGCAGCTCGCGCAGCCGTGCCCCCTCCCGAAAGCTGATGAACGCCTCCTCCGCGAGGTCGGCCATCCTCACCTGCCGCCGCCTGCCCAGGCGGTGCTCTAGAGGAAGCAGCACGACCAGCTCTTCGGAAACGAGTTGCTCCAGACCGAGTCCGTGGCTTTCGACCCGCTCGGTGACTGACAGAAATGCCAGGTCGAGCTCGTCGACGCGGAGCATCTCGGCCATCTCCTCGCTCGACTGCTCGCGAACTGTGAACTGGACGTCGGGATGGCGCTGGCTGAACAGCGCCAGCGCGAGCGACAGGTCGATCGGGCCCATGGTGTGCATCGCGCCGATCGTCACATGGCCGGCGTGCATGCCGCGCAGCGCCTGCAGCTCGATCTGGGCCGCATCGAGCTCGGCCATCACCCTTCGCGCGCGCACCACCAGGAGCTCGCCGGCGTCGGTGAGCGTGACCCGGCGCGTGGTGCGTTCCACCAGCGCCAGCCCGAGCTCGTCCTCGAGCCGGCGAATCTGCTGCGAGACAGCCGGCTGCGCTATGTGCTCGCTCTCCGCGGCCCGGGTAAAGCTGCCCTCCTCGGCGAGTGCGACGAGATACCGCAGCTGTCGAAGCTCCATAAGCGCAAATTATGAATTAAATCGAATACTCGTCTTTGACTTCTACTCGCCATGCGCCATCATGGTCGTGCAGTACCTCTCCTCCCTCGAGCGCGCCCCGCAGATCCGGCCTCATATCCCGCCGGTTCCGGGGCGCTCTCACATTAAGCGCCCCTCATCCGCTCAGACCGAGCAGCCGGGCAGCGTTCTCCTTGAGCACCAGCGGGCGCACCTCGTCGCGGATCGGCAGCTGCTCGAAGTCAGACAGCCAGCGATCGGGCGTGATCAGCGGGTAATCGGAGCCGAACAGCATCTTGCGGCGCAGCTGTGTGTTGGTGTACTGGATCAGGTTCTGCGGGAAGTACTTTGGCGACCAGCCGCTGAGATCGATGTACACATTCGGCTTGTGCACCGCGATCGCCAGCGCCTCGTCCTGCCAGGGAAAGGACGGATGGGCGAGGATGATGTCGAGCTCGGGGAAGTCGGCCGCGACGTCGTCGACCGCCATCGGGTTGGAGTACTTCAGGCGCACGCCGCCGCCGCCCGGCATACCGGCTCCGATCCCGGTGGTCCCCGAGTGAAACAGCGCGATCAGCCCGGCCTCGGCGATCACCTCGTACAAGCCGTAGTGGTCGCGGTCGTGGGGCCAGAACGCCTGGGTGTTGGGATGGAACTTGAAACCGTGCACGCCGGCCTGCACGAGCTCGCGGGCTTCACGCACCGCGAGCTTGCCCTTGTGGGGATCGACGCTTCCGAACGGAATCAGCACATCGGGATTGGCCCGGGCAGCCTCCAGGACCTCGTCGTTGCCGATCCGCCGCCGGCCCATGCCCGCCTCGTCATCGACGGTGAACACCACCGCGAGCATCTTGCGTTCGCGGTAGTAGTCGGCGACGTCGCTCGCGGTCGGCTGCTTAGGGGCGGCGCCGAAGTACTTCGCCGCCGCGTCGAGCAAATCAACGGTGACCGGGTCCTGGGCCTGGCCCTCGTTGCGCTCCGCGTGCGTGTGGACGTCGATCGCGACGATTGCGTCGAGGTCGATCGAGTCGGCGGTCATCGCTTCAGCCATAGAGGCGACTGAGGCACTCGGCCACCATCGCCGGCTTCTCTGAGCCCTTGACCTCGACCGTTGTGAGCAGCTTTACCTGCAGGCCGCCGCCGGTCTCCTCCACCGAAACGAGCTGCGCCCCGCCGCGCCACTGGGCCCCCACGGGCAGCGGCGCCGGGAAGCGGACCTTGTCAACGCCGTAGTTGATGCCCATCTTTGCGTCGGTGACCTGGAGCAGCTGCATCGAGATCGGGGCCGCGAGCGACAGCGTCAGGTACCCATGGGCGATCGTGCCGCCGAAGGGGGTCTGCTTCGCGCGCTCGACGTCGACGTGGATGAATTGGTGATCGTCGGTTGCGTCCGCGAAGCGATCGACCCGCTCCTGCTCCATTTCGCGCCACTCGGTGTAGCCGAGGTGGTTGCCGACGTGATCGCGCAGGCTGGCCATGTCCGTGACCAACCCCGTGGTCTGTGAAGTACTCAAGTTCACCCTCCAAGGGTCAGGTTTGCCCGCACAGCATCTCCGACCGCGGGCTCGACGGCAAATCCACCGACTTATGCGCCGAGCTCGACGACCCTGTCCGCGTACCGGATCAGGTCTGGATCATGCGTCGCGCAGACCACCGTCTGCCCTTCGGAGGCGGCCTCGCACAACGCGCACGCGACGCTCGTGGCGCTGTCTTCGTCGAGCCTCGAGGTCGGCTCATCGACGATCAGGAGCCCGCGCGCGCTCGCCAGAGCCCGCGCCAGCGCCACACGCTGCGCCTCGCCTGCCGATAGCCGCTGCACCCGCTGGCGGACACGGTCGCTCAGGCCCACCAGGGCGAGCGCTGCGGCGGCGCGCTCGGCGGCTTGCGCAGCGCTGCTGCCCCGCAGCCGCAGCGCGAAGGTCACGTTCTCGGTCGCGCTGAGAAAGCCGATCGGAGCCGGCTCCTGGGGCAGGTAGCCGATGCGCTCGCGTCGCAGCGAGGCCAGCTGCTCGCGATCGAGACCCTCGATGGGGCGCCCGTCGAGCAGCACCTGGCCCGACTCGGCCCGCCGCAGGCACGCCAGCAGCTCGAGCAGGGTGGTCTTGCCCGCGCCCGAGCGGCCCGTCACGGCGGTCATCACGCCGGGCTCGAAGCTCACCGTCAGGCCGTCGAGCACGCGTGTTCGGTGGGGGCCGCGACCGCGGCTGCGGGTCACCGCACGCAGCTCGATGGTGACCGCGGCTGGTCGGGGCAACGCGGTGGCAGGGAACGGTTTGGGGGAGGTGGGTGTTGCGGTGGCGGGCGACGGGGCGGACGAGGTGACTGGCGCGGCGGCGGGCCTCGCGGTGACTGAAGCGGGGGCGGCTGCAGGCGACGGAGTCAGCAGCAGGCCGCCCTCCACCGCCTCCGCGTGGGCGGAGCCGTCGATCCCCGCCTGGTCCAGCAGGGCGGCGGGAAGCCGGATCCAGCCGCCGTGGCCGACCACCAACGACCGCGTGCCGCCACCCACCGCCTCGACCACCCGGCCGTCACGGATATGTACTGCTCGGCGGGCGTGCTCAGCGAGTGCCGGGTCGTGGGACACGACCACCACCGTCGCGCCGTTTGCGGCGGCGAGCTCGTCGATCAGCGCGGCGACAGTCTGGGCGGAGCGTACGTCGAGCTCGGCGGTCGGCTCATCGGCGAGCAGCAATCGCGGCCGATGGACGAGCGCTGCGCATAGCGCTGCGCACTGGCGCTCGCCCCCCGAGAGCTGTGCCGGGAGCGCCTCGGCTCGATCGGCAAGGCCGGCCGCGGCGAGCAGCTCGTTCACCCGGGCTCGCCGGTCCGCGCGGGGTACGCCACGCAGTGCCAGCGGCAGGGCCACCGCCTGCGCCAGCGGCAGGTCCGGGGTCAGGGTGGCGTCCGCGTGCTGATAGAGAAAGCCGATCCAGCGGTGGCGCATCCGAGCGCAATCGGTCGCGGTCATCCGGCCGGGGTCGTGACCGAACACGAGCACCGAGCCTGCCGAGGGCTGCTGGAGGCCCGCGAGCACCCGCAACAGCGTGGACTTGCCCGCGCCGCTGGGCCCGAGCACGCACAGATGCTCACCGTCGCCGACCTCGAGCGTCAAGCCCTGAAGCGCGGCTGCGTCGCCATCCGGCGTGCGGTGCACGCAGAAGACGTCGTGCAGCTGCACCGCCACCTTGCTCATAGCTCGCGCCTATGCGTGACCGCGGGCGAGGTCACGATCCAGCTGGCGAGCCAGAAAGCGGCGAGTGCGGCAAGCGCCAGGAGTACCAGCTCTTCCCACGGCGCGACGGTGACCAGCGGCGGCCGCGGCGGAGCGAGCGTGTCACTCGAGCCCACGGCCGCGACCGCGAGCCGGGTCAAAGCCGCGGCGAGGGCGAAGCCCGCAAGCAGGCCGAGTGCCGCCGCGATCACGATCCGCAACCGCAGCTCGTGTGCCAGCGCCCGCGGGCCGAGACCGTAGACCGCGAGCTCGCGTTCTGCGCGCTGATCGCGCATCGCCCCCAGCAGGGCCACCAGCAGCCCCACCAGCGCCAGCGACACGGCGATCACCGCCGCCGCCAGCAGGGTCCCCAGCACGCCGTGGGCGATGGGGTCAGCCTGCAGTTCGCGCTCTACGTCGGCGCGGAAAGTGGCGCTCAAGATCCGCAGGGGGCGCTGCGCCAGGGCGGCCCTGAGTGCCGCCGGTCTGGAGGTGTCGATCCAGAGCTCGTCGGGCCGGCCCTGACCCGGCAGCGAGGCGTCGAGCGCCCCCGCGAGCGTGGCTTCGTCGGCGACGATGAAGCCGGCGCCATCGGCCGCGAGCGTCGGGAAACGCCGCAAGACACCGACGATCCGCGCCTTGACCGGCAATCCATCGACCGTCAGCGCGATTCGTCCGCCTGCGGCGGCAGCCGCGGTATGAGGATCCGCCAGTATGGGGATCGGATGCGAATCGCTGGGCTGTGCCGGGCGGACCACGCCCGGGCTGCCGCTATCGCTGAATCGAATCCGCACCACGCTTGAGCCGGCATCGCCAGCCCTGCCCGTGTTGGCCGCTGCACCGCCCGCGTTGGCCGCCGCACCGACGGCGCGCCAGCTCCCCAGCGTGGCACTGCGCAGACGCCGGCCGCCGGCACCCAGCACCTCGAGCGGGCCAAGCGATACCGCCGTCGAGAACTGGGTTGCAGCGGCCGGATTCTCGCCGTTCTGATGGCCGTTGGTGGCCTCGAGACCGGCCGGTTCGTTCAGTTGCAGCGCCTCGAGCTCGACGCTTCCAGGCGGGATGCGCGCGACGACGGTGCGCCGTCGCGGGGTGGCGGTCCCCAGCTGGAGCTCGATGACTCCTCCGGCGCGAGTGCGCAGGTCAGCGACCACCTGCACCCCGCCGGCGGCCGCCGCGATCGCCAGCGCCAGCCGACGGGCGCCATCTCCCAGCAGCGGCCCCGGCCTGCGGACCGGTCCAGGCGGTCGCAGCCGCCGCCCCAGCGTCGCCAGCGGCGCCGAGCCGTCGCTCTGGCGCCAGCCGGCGATCAACCCCAGTCGCGCGGCCGGGACCCCGAGCGCGGCCACCGTCACCGACGCCCCACCGCTGAGGTAGTTCGCATCTGTTCGCCGCACGGGCAGAACCGGGCCGCCGGCGAGCCTCTGCCAGCGCCGCATGGGCGCCTGCTCGAGTGGCGTCTGAAAACTGGGACCGGGGGCCACGAGCGCATCGAGCGGCACCCGGTTAGCGGCCTGGTCGGCGCTGCCGCGCAGCAGCGTGGACCGGTAGGAGAGCGCAAAACCGGCCAGGCCCGTGCTCACCGCGATGAACGCAATCGCCAGCGCCGGTGCCACGGGCGCGCGCGCCAGGCTCACCAATGCCAGCCGCGAGAGCGGGGGACCTCGACGGGCGAGGCGCTCGCCCGCTCGGAGCACCGCGGCCGCGACACGGTAGACGAGCACGCCGGCGCTGATGCAGGCCAGCGGCGCGAGCAGCGCCGGCAGGGCGCCGCCGTTTGCGCTGCCCCGAGTCAGCGCCAGTGTCAGCGCGGCCACCGCTGCGACGGCCAGGACATCGGCCACGTGAGCAGCCGGCGCCAGCAGTACGAGCGAGATCAGCGCCGTTGCCACCAGCCAGCCGCCCGCGAGGATGCCGGCGGCCGTTGGCGTCAGCAGGCTGTGGGCGAGTACGCCCCCTACCGGAAGACCGGCGTGCTGTGCCAGCAGCGCGGTCGCGGCCGTTCCCAGCCCCACTCCGGCCGCCAGCGCCACCGCCGACAGCGCCGCGGATTCGGCCACCGCGAACACGGTGCGCTGACTGGTTGTGGCGCCCGCCGCCAGTAGACGACCGACGTCGCCGGCGCGCTCATGGCGCAGCCCGTATGCCGCGAGGATCAAGAACACCGCCAGCGCGGCGACCGCTCCGCCGCCGGCGGTGAGCAGGCGCGTCGGCGCGGCATCGGCCTGCGCTCGCGCCTGGTCCAGGGCGTCGAACGGTCCGCTGAAGGCGAATCCCGAGCCGCTCTGCTGCAGGTCGATCTGGGCCCGCTGCATCCGCTCCTCGAGCGAGGCGAGCTGCCAGCTCTGAAGGCGGGCCAGATCCAGGTTCGAAACCCAATTCTGGGTGCGGAAGACGCCGCTGAGACCCGGGATCCGATCGAGCCCCCGGGGGTCGCCGGTGGCCAGGATCGGAGGGCTTGCCGACGACGCCGGCGCGAAGCCGAGCGGCACCGCCGACCGCAGCGGCGCGACCCCCACCACCCGGAGGTGGACACCGAGCGCCCGCAGCTGGGTCTGGTGCAGCGACCCGCCGACCAGCAGCATCGGGCACGATCGCTCGGTGCAGGGCCCAAGCGTCGAGGCTCGCCGGTCTGCCAGCCACCGCGGCAGTGGGGCGATGGCGACCGGCCGCACCACGATCCCGCTCAGACGGACCTCGCTCATCAACACCACCCTGGTCCGCACGGGGAGACCCAGCCGGTGCAGAAGTGACCGCGCCTGGAGCTCCTGAGACGCCGACGCCGGCTCCTGAGAGGTGACGCGCACGGTGCGCCCGGCGGGACCAGAGGCGGCCAGCACCGCACGTGCCGCCTGATCGCCGGCGATCGTTGCCTGCGCCGCGACGCCGCATGCGAACGCGGTCGCGATCGTCAGCCCGAGCAGGCCCGGCAGCCATTGGGCGGGACGGCGGCGGGCGCGTGCGCCGACCAACGCCAGCGGCGCCGCGAGCGAGCGCACGCTGGTCATCACCGCCGATCGGGTGGCGCGCGCGTTCAGCTCAGACCCCCTCCGCCTGGCGGCGACGGCGGTAGTGGGCACGGGCCTTCTCGCGGCCGCCGCAGACAGACATCGAGCACCACCGCCCCGCCCGGTTGCGAGAGTGGTCGTAGAACGCCCAGCCGCAATGATGGCCGGGGCAGATCTTCAGTCGCGACCAGGTGCCGTCGGCGACCGCCTGGGCCACGATCGCCAGTAGTGCTCCGAATGCGCCGTTGACGCCGGCGCCGGTGGCCCCGACGAACCTCGGGCCGTCAGGAACGAAGCGGATTTCGACCCGGGCTCCGGCGCTCGCGGCATCTACCTGCTCACGTGCGCGGCGTAAAACGCTCGGCTCGGAGTCTGTGGAGCGAGCGAGCGTCCTGAGGCTCTCCCGGAGAGCGAGCGCTCGGCGCAGATCTCGATCCTGGATCGCGGTTGCACCCTCGATCAGTCCCCGATCGCGGAGCCAGGCCGCGAGCGCGCCAGACGAGCTGAGCACCTCGGCGCCGTGGTCTCGCTCGAGGTCGTAATGGGTGTTGATGAAGGCCTGGACCAGCGCCAGCGGGCCGGGCGCGGGACTACGTCCGCCGGGCTGGGGGGAGATGCGTTCGCGGGGTTGGCCACTCTCACCGGCCATAGCTTGTCGCCGGTTAGCATAAGGGGCGCAAAGGGGGACGTCGAGTCCGCTCGCCGACGTGGCAACATCAGGCTCGAGCGAATCCGCGGGGTGTCGCAGGGCGGCGGTGGCGGGGCCCCTATACTTGCCCAACCCCCGGAAGGAGCGAACGCGTGCAGGAAATGGTTATCTACGGCGTGAGCTTCGACATGGTCGGCAAGCAGCCGATCGTGCTGCTGAAGACGGTTGAGAGCAACAAGTTCCTGCCGATCTGGATTGGTCATCCCGAGGCGGCGGCGATCCTGATGAAGCTGCAGGGAGCCTCGACGCCACGGCCGATGACCCACGATCTGTTGTCCGAAATGCTCGGCGAACTCGATGTCGAGTGCACCCGCGTGGCGGTCACCGAGCTACGCGAGAACACCTTCTACGCCTCGATCAGCCTGCGGGCAAACGGCCGGGAGCTCGAGATCGACTCCCGCCCCAGTGACGCGCTCGCGCTCGCCGTCCGCTCGGGCGCGCCGATCTTCGCCGCCGACGAGGTGATCTCGGAGTCCGCGATCGAGTTCGAGCACGAGGTTGAGGACACCGAAGAGGTGGTCGAGAAGTTCAAGGACTTCCTCGACCGCGTGACCCCTGAGGATTTCGCCTCCGACGAGTAGTCGTTGTTCTTGCGGCCTGCGTGGTCGCGGCGCTACGGCCGCAACGGGGTGCTGATTGGGGGTTCTGGGCGTGAGGTTGGGCGCTGGCGACGCGACCGTTGCGGCCGTAGGCCGCGATCACACGGCCGCCTGTTAAGGCCTGCTGTGAGGCAATCAGGGTGCACGCGGCCGCGGAACCCCATGGCTTCTCTTTGATCTGAGCATTGCTCATGAACCACAGGGGCCCCAGGTGCCAGAGCTTCCCATGGCACTCCGACAGCGGCACGTAATCGATCGAGCGCACCTCCACGCCACTCGAACGCGCCCTTTCCGTCTGCGCTCCTTCCACGCCCCCACCTTTGCTAAGGCGTAAATCCTGCAATCGAGCTCCCCTTCTCGGCCGCCCTCCTGGTGGCGCAGCCTTGGGGGCGTGATAGCGTTTTGTAAGCATGAACGTGTTGGTCAGAGGTGTCCCCGAGGAGGTTCACGCTGCCCTTGTGCGCCGCGCCGAGCGGCGGGGGCAGTCGCTGCAGCAATACCTCGCCGGCGAGCTCACGCGCCTGGCCCAGCGGCCCAGCATCGAGGAGGTCCTGGACCGCATCGACCGTCGCCGGGGAGGGTCGGTGGGCCTTGAGCAGGCGGCCCAGGACCTTGCCTCAGAGCGCGTCCGGCGTTGATCGTCGTTGACGCCTCGGTGCTGGCCAACGCGATCGCCGACGACGGGGCCGAGGGAAGACAGGCCCGCGGCGAGTTGCGCGCCGCCTCAGAGCTCGCCGCCCCGGACCTGGTCGACGTCGAGACAGTGGCCGTGCTGCGCCGCCGGTGGCTCGCCGGCAGCCTCACAGCGCGCCGGTTTCAAACCGCGATCGGCGACCTCGAGCAGCTCGATCTTGACCGCTACCCGACGCTCGTGCTCATGCGCCGCGCCTACCGGCTGCGCCACAACCTGACCGCCTACGACGCCAGCTACATCGCACTTGCCGAGCTACTGCGCTGTGAGCTTGTAACTGGCGACAGGCGACTCGCCGGCGCGCCGGGACCTCGCTGCCCGGTGCGCCTGCTCCGATAGTCCGATCACCAAATCGAGATCCACTTCTCGTTGGCGTGCTAGTGGAGCCGTGTGGAGGTTGGGGGTGGGGGGATCGCATCCTCCTCTCGCAGTAGTCGCGTCGTTTGCCCCCAGGTGACGTTGGTGTTGTGGATGAGCGCCCGACTGCGAGAGGAGGATGCGCTTCCCCCTCAGACCGCAGAGAGCACACGCCAAACGAACTCATCAAACGAGATCCCCGCCGCTTCGGCCGCCTGCGGCAGCAAACTCGTCTCGGTGAGCCCGGGGATCGGATTGAGCTCGAGCACGTACAGCTCGCCGGCGGAATCGGCCAGCATCAGGTCCACGCGGGCGAACCCCTCGCACCCCAGCAGCGCGTACGTATCGAGCGCGATCTGGCCGGCCCGCGCGGCCAGCTCGGGCTCGAGCTCGGCGGGGCAGACGAAGCGGGTGCGGCCGATCTCGTAGCGCGACTCGAAGTCGTAGAAGCTCTCCTCCTCGGGCAGCGCCTCGACGATCGGCAACGCCACGGGCCGGCGGGCGTCGTCGAGGATCGAGATCGCCAGCTCGCGTCCGCTTACGTAGCGCTCGAGCAGGACCTTGCGGTCATAGGAGAACGCGGCGATCAGCGCCGAGGGGACGTCGGCGGGCGTGCGGGCGAACTTGATTCCGAGCGCGGAGCCCTGGCGGGCGGGCTTGACGACGATCGGGAACTCGAGCCGTTCCTCGATCGCGGGCAGCGCCTGCGCGGCACCGAGCGCCTCGAAGGCGGTTTCGTTGAAGGCATAGAAGTCGGGCGTCGGCACGCCCCTGTCGCGCATCGCGTGCTTGGCCAGGACCTTGTCGGCGGCGCGGATGCACGCCGACACGCCCGACCCGGTGTACGGGATCCCCAGCACCTCGAGCAGCTCCTGGACCGTCCCGTCTTCGCCGTCGCGCCCGTGCAAGGCGACGAACGCGACATCGGGCCGCTCGCTGCTGAGCACCTCCACGAGGTCCGGGCCTACGTCGATCGGCAGCACCTCATGGCCGAGCCGCTGCAGCGCCTCCTGAACGCGCGCCCCGGAGCGCAGCGACACCTGGCGCTCGAGTGAGCGCCCTCCCTTGAGGACCGCGACCCGGCTCACCGACCCGGGAGGCCTCAGCCCGCGCGCGTGCGCTTGGCGGGCAGCCTCAGCACCTTGGCGAGCTCGCTCTCGACGACTTGATCATGGTGATCGGGCGGGCGCGGCTGCTCCCGCGGACCGGTGTCAGGACTGGTGAGCGGCGGCTGCTCCCGCGCCCCGCTGTCAGCGCTCGCGCGCGGCGCCTGCAGCGAAGATCGCGCGCCGGTCAACGTCCCGTACATCGCCACCTGCTCACGCACGACCTCGCCGATCCGCCTGATCCCCTCGCGGATCCCATCCTCGTTGACGCCGGAGAAGTTGAGCCGCATCGCCGAGCCGCCACGTCCGTCGACATATGCCGCGCGGCCGGGCACGAACGCCACCTGTTCCTGCAGGGCGCGGGCCAGCAGGTCAGTGGTGTCGATGTAATCGGGCATCGTCGCCCAGATGAACAGGCCGCCCTGCGGCCGGGTCCAGTCGGCCTCGCGGGGGAAGTGCTCGGCGAGCGCGTCGAGCATCACGTCGCGGCGCCGGCGGTAGATCTCGAGCAGCGAGCGGACGTAGCGCTCCCACGGTCCCGCCTCGAAATAGGCGCCGACGAAGTACTGCGAGATCGACGATGAGCACAGATCTGACCCCTGCTTACCGATCTGCATCTTGGAGAGGATCGGCGCCGGGGCCACCGTCCAGCCGAGCCGCACGCCCGGCGACAGGATCTTCGAGAACGTGCTCGCATAGATGACGAACTCGTGATCGAGCGAGTAGAGCGTCGGCAGCGGCTCGCCCTCGTAGCGCAGCAGACCGTAGGGGTTGTCCTCGAGCACCAGCAGCTCGCGCTCGCCGGCGATCCGGACCAGCTCGCGACGGCGCTGCAGCGACATGGTGACTCCAGCAGGGTTGTGGAAGTTGGGGACCGTGTAGATGAACTTCGGGCGCCTGCCGTCGGCTTCGAGCTGGTCGAGCTTGGCGTCGAGCTCACCGACACGCATACCGTCGCGATCCACTGGCACCTGGACAACGTCGGCCTGGTAGGCGCAGAAGGTGGGGATCGCTCCCGGGTAGGTGGGTGCCTCGGCAACGACCACGTCGCCGGGGTCAAGGAGCGTCTTGCAGACGAGGTCGATCACCTGCTGGCCACCGGTCGTCACCAGCATGTCGTCGGGATCCACCAGCATCCCCTCGGCTCGCATCACGCTGGCGATGCAGTCCTTGACCAGGGCCAGGCCGTCCGTGGGGCCGTACTGGAGCGCCCGGGCGCACGACTCCCCGGCCACCGTGCCCATCAGCGCGGCGTACGAATCGGGGGGGAAGGTGGTGGTATCGGGAAGGCCGCCGGCGAGCGAGATCACGTCGTCGCGCTCGGTCAGGGCCATCAGGTCACGCATCGCCGAGGAACGCATGACCTTCGTGCGCTCCGCGAACAGGGCCGCATAACGCTCGATGTCACGCGCCGTCGACCGCGGGCGTCTGAGGCTGCCTGTTGTCGAGACCGACCCTCCCGAGCTGGCGCCGCCCTCGCCGGGGCTCACGCTGCCCTCTCGTCTATCGTCACGCTTCGTCACGGTACAGCACGGTGCATCTCGTCTTCGACATCTTCCAGGGAATCGGCATGGCTGCAGCGGTGGGGATCCGCCCGTTCCTGCCGGCACTCGCGGTCACCGCGCTCGCCACCGGCGACATTCAGATCGACTTTGCCCACTGCGATCTCTCTTTTTTGCAGAGCACTCCATTCCTGCTTGGGATGGCCGTCGGGGCGATTCTGTTGGCGCTGCTGGAGCGGCGGCTCGGGAGCGACCGCCTCGAACGCGCCCCGATCGCGCTGCTGGTCGCCGGTGCCTCGATCGCGCTGGGAGCGCTGCTGTTCGCCGGTTCGCTGTGCCGCGGCGGGTATGCGATCTGGCCCGGGGTCGTGGGTGGCGTGGTCTGCGCTGCGATCGGCATTCTGGCCACCCGCCCGCTGCTGGCTCGAGTCCGGGCCCGGCTCGACAGCGATTCGATGGCGGCGCTGCCGCTGTTCGCCGAGGCCGCAGCGGTGATCGCTGCCGTGCTCTCGGTGGTGGCCCCGCCGGTCGGCGTGATCGTTCTCGGGCTGCTGCTGTGGCTGCTGGTCGCCGGCCGGGGCCGCGACGAGCAGAAGTTCGCCGGCCTGCGCATCCTGCGCTGACCCTGACCAGGCCATGAGCGGACAGCCGAAGAAGCTCGTCCTGGTGGTGGTGGACGCGCTCAAGCCCGCGATGCTCGAACGCGCGATCATCTCGGGAAGGGCGCCGGCGATGGCCAGGATCCGCGAGCAGGGGGTGTACGTCGGCGATTGTGTGGCCGCGTTTCCATCGGTGACCCCGGTGTGCGCAGCGACCATCACCACCGGCGTCGGGCCCGACCAGCACCTGATCCCGAGCATGAACTGGTACCACCGCGAGGAGGAGCGCTACGTCGAGTACGGGTCGAGCTTCTCCGCTTCGCGGCAGTTCGGGGTCGTTCGCTCGCTGACCGACACCGTCTACCGGATGAACGATGAACATCTGTCCCACGACGTCGAAACGGTGTTCGAGTCTCTCGACGACGCCGACGTACGCACCGCCGGCACGACCTTCCTCATTTATCGGGGCCGCCACCCCCACGAGGTGGCCAACGAGTCCGCGCTGGCGCGAATCGTGACCTCGACCCTGTTCCGGCGCACGATCTACGGCCCCCAGGAGCTCTTCTACGCCGACCTGTACGCGTCACGCAGGACCGGCTGCCGGGGCCAGCTGGGGCTACCGGGGGCGCGCGATCAGCACACCGGCTGCGTGGGTTCCTACCTCGCCGAGCACGACCTGTTCGACTTCATGCTGTTCTCGCTGCCCGACAACGATGCCTACTCGCACCGCAACGGCCCGCACGCGCAGGTCACTTCGATCGCGGCCGCCGACCGCCAGCTCGAGCGTCTGATGCACGCCGCCGGCGGTCCGGACGAGTTCCTGGACCAGCACGCGGTGATCGTGATGTCCGATCACTCGCAGGCCGCGGTCGAGGAGCGGATCCGCCTCGACTATGCGTTCGCCGACTTCGATGTCGCGACTCCCTCGCCGTCGCGCTCGATCGGCGCCGAACTGGCGCTCAGCCCTGCCCAGCGCTCGGCGATGATCTACGCGCTGGATCGGCGGCACGCCCGCAGACTGATCAGGCGCGCCATCAAGATTGCCTCCGAGCTCGACGGCGTCGACCTGATCATGACCCTGGGCGCCGGCGACGAGGCGATCGTCCGCAGCCGCCGGGGGGAGCTGCGGTTCACCGCCGGTGGGGACCTCGTCGATCTCCAGGGCGGGCACTGGAGCGTCGAGGGCGAACTTGCGGTCCTGCGAGCCGAGCTCCAGGACGGGCGCTTTCTGACGACCGAGTATCCGGACGGGCTTGGGCGCATCTGGTCGGCGCTGCACTGTCCCAATTCCGGAGACCTGCTCCTGTCTGCCGCGCCCGGATTCGAATTCGTGGACTGGGGCGGCTCAGACCACGTGGGCGGCGGCTCGCACGGTTCGCTGCACCGTTCCGACTCGCTTGGCGCCTTGCTGTGGTGCGGCACCGGCCCGGATTCGCGCGATGTCCGGCCGCAATGGTCTCTGCGCGACGTTGCCCCCATGGTCCGGGCTCATTTCGGTCTAGCATCCTTAGATCCCGCCGATTAGGACCCCGTTAGAACCAGAGCAGTCGGGTATCCAGCATTCAGGCGGCCGCTACATTGACCCCGTGACCGACGAACTGACCAGCAGCGTTGCGCTGCCGTTTCGCCACCGCGTACGGCACGGCGTTCGCAAGCCCCACAATTGGTTTCAGCTGGGCCGTTTTGCGTGCGTCGGCGCCAGCGGATACGTCGTCAACCTGGCTGTGTTCGCCGCCTGCGTGCACGTCCTCTCGATCGACTACAAGCTCGCCGCCGTGGTGGCCTTCGTGATCTCGGTGCTGAACAACTTCTGGTGGAACCGGCACTGGACGTTCGGCGCCAAGGAGGCCCATCCAGTGCCTCAGGTGATGCGGTTCTTCACCATCTCGCTGATCGCGTTTGGCTTCAGCTACGTCGTGCTGGTGTCACTTGTCGACGGAGCCGGGCTCGCGAAGGTCGTCGCCCAGGCGATCTCGATCATCGCGGCCACGCCGCTGTCGTTTGTCGGCCAGAAGCTGTGGAGCTTCCGCGCTTAGCGGCCGTCGGCTCCAAGCGCGTCTCGCTGCCGACCGTCTCGCGCGCGCTCGCGTGCCCGCTCACACTCGCGCTGGCGCTGCTGGCCTTCGCCTGCCTCGCGGGGGCCGGGGTGGCCCGCGCGGACGGCGTAGGTGCCAGCGCCGAGCCCGCCGGCACGCCGGTCCTGGTCACCAACCTGCATAAGCCCCCGGCGGGCTACCGCCTGACCGCCGCGCGCGTGCTCCAAATCGCGTCGGCCGATCCGCGGGTCAAAGCCGAGTTGCGCAAGCACCCCCGCGCGCGCCCGTACGAATACAAGAAGGGTCCGGGGACCTGGCAGGTGAGCTGGTTCTCGGCGGCGCGCAAGTCGCGCGAGCTGATGCAGGCCTACGTCGACGACACGAGCGCGAAGGTGACCCAGGTGTGGACGGGCTTTCAGGTCGCCTGGGCGATGGCCCGCGGCTATCCCGGCGAGTTCGGCCGGCGCTCCAACGCTCTCTATGTGTGGCTGCCGCTGTGCGCGCTGTTCCTGGCGCCTTTCTTGCCCTGGCGAAGGCGCCCCTCGCTGCTGCACCTCGACCTGCTGATGCTGCTCGGATTCTCGATCTCGCTGGCGTTCTTCAACCACGGCGAGATCGGGCTGTCCACGCCGCTCTTCTATCCCTTCCTGATCTACCTGCTGGTGCGGATGCTGCTGCTCGCATTTGGCAAGGGAATCCCCCGCAGGCCGCTCGAGCTGCTCGTGCCCAGCCACTGGCTGTTGCTCGGAGTGGTGTTCCTGCTCGGATTGCGAATCGGTCTGAACGTGCTCAACTCGAACGTGATCGACGTCGGCTACGCGGGCGTGATCGGCGCCGACAAGCTGATCCACGGCCATGCGCTGTACGGGCACTGGCCGCACGACAACGCCTACGGCGACACCTACGGACCGATCAACTACTTCGCGTACGTCCCCTTCCGCTTGATCTTCGGCTGGGGCGGGCACTGGGATGCGCTTCCCGCGGCCCATGCGGCGGCGATCGTGTTCGACCTGCTCACCGTCGGCGGGCTTTACATGCTCGGGCGCCGGATCCGCGACCACGCGCTCGGCGTCGTGCTGATGTACGCGTGGGTGGCATATCCCTTCACCCTGTTCACGCTGGCCACGAACTCCAATGACGCGCTCGTTGCCGCATCGCTCGTGTTCGCGTTGCTGGCGATCGGCTCGCCGGCGGCGCGGGGGGTCATGGGGGCGATCGCGGGGTTGACCAAGTTTGCCCCGTTTGCGCTGGCGCCGCTGCTGTGGCGCGGTACCGGCGAGCGGCCGGGCAAGCGCTCCACGGTGGTCTACGCCGTGGCCTTCGCAGCGATGGTGGTGGTGGCGATGCTCCCGGTGCTCCTCGGCGGCAATCTTCACTACTTCTGGCGCGACTCGATCGCCTACCAGTCGGACCGCGTGACCCCATTCTCGGTCTGGGGGCTGTGGGGCGGGCTGGGCGCTATCCAGCACCTGCTCGAGGGGGCGGCGGTCGGACTGGCGATCCTGGTCGCGTTCGTGCCCTTGCCCTGTGAGCGCGCTCGGCATCCAGCCTCGCCTGAAAGCGCTCAGGGCAAGTCATCCGGCTGGCGAGGGATCGTCGAGGTGGCCGCGCTCGGCGCCGCGGTGATCATCGCGCTGCAGCTGACGGCCAACTACTGGCTCTACTCCTACGTGGTGTGGTTCTTTCCGCTGGTCGCGGTGGCGCTGTTCGCCAGTCACCCCGCCCGGCGCCGCAGGTTCGTTGACAAGGCACCGCAGCACGCCGATTCGGGCGCGCGCCAGACTGCCGCCGTCGCGTGATCGCCGGGTCTGCCCGGGTCGCTTCGAGCTAGACCACCCCGGGCGCCGGTTCGAGGATCTGCTCGATCGCGGTCGCCCGCAGCGGCTCATCGGCGGCCGTGATCAGGACGCCCTGCAGCCACGGGTCCTCGGTCGAGACCTCGAAGCGGATCGGCATCTTGGTGGTCAGGGCTTCGAGCGCCAGCTCGCGCTTGACCCCGATCACGCCCCCGCGCGGACCGGTCATCCCGACGTCTGTGATGTACGCGGTTCCGCCCGGCAGGATCCGCGCGTCGGCGGTCGGGACGTGCGTGTGTGTGCCCACCACCGCGGTCACGCGGCCGTCCAGGTACCAGCCGATCCCGATCTTCTCGCTGGTCGCTTCGGCGTGCATGTCGATCAGCACATGGTCGGTCCGGCCCGAGAGCCCGTGCAGCGCGGCGTCGACCTCGGCAAATACCGGCCGTCCAGCATCCATGAACAGGTTTCCCGACAGCGACACGACCCCCAGCCTGACATCGCCGGCGCACACCACACACGATCCGTGCCCCGGCTGGCTGCGCAGGAAGTTCGCCGGGCGCAGGATCCGTTCCTCGTGGTCGAGATAGGGGTAGATCTCGCGGTGGCGGTAGGTGTGGTTGCCCAGCGTGATCACGTCGATCCCGGCCGCGAACATCTGCTCGGCGAGCTTGGGGGTGATGCCGTTTCCACCCGCGGCGTTCTCGCCGTTGGCGATCACGAAATCAGGCTCGAAGCGGTCGCGCAGCGAAGGCAGCAGGGCGCACAACGTGCGCCTGCCGAGCCCACCGACAACGTCTCCAACGAACAGGATCTTGGCTGACTTGCTCATTGTCTGCGTACCCAGGGGCTCATACTTCCAGGAACATGCGCTTCAGGGTCAGATCGCGGACCACGACCGAGCCCGCCGGAGCCAACGAGTCGTCCGATCCAACGCAGTCCACGCCCGGAGGCGGGATGGACACGGCACCCGGTCAGGACGCGGCCCAAGAACCGCCTGAGCTGGACCTGCCGCCAGTCGCCCCACCCCCAGCTCCCGTCGTCGTGCCCCGCTGGGTGCAACTCGTGTTGCTGCCGTTGTCGCTGCTTGGGCTCTGGGCGCTTGCCCGCGCTGCCGGGCCGGTGCTCCTGATCCTGATCGCCGCGGGCATGGTGGCGCTGATTCTGGCGCCGATCGTGCGGGTGCTCGAGCGCCGAGTCCCACGCGGCCTGGCGATCCTGCTCGTGTACCTGGGCGGCCTGGCGGTGCTGGTGGGGATCGGGTTCTTGCTGGTCAACCCGGTCTCCAGCCAGATCACACGCTTGCAGCACAACCTCCCGAGCATCGTGCACCACGCCAATCAGGACCTGACCAACCTCCAGGTGTGGCTCAACGATCACGGGATCAACGTGCATATCCAGCAGCAGGGGCATTCGGCGCTGGACACGCTGCAGAGGGACATCCTCAAGCGCTCCGGCGACATCGTGGCGTTCTCGCGCGACCTGCTCTCGTCGATCGTGACGATCGGCTTTGAGCTGGTGCTGGTGCTGGTGCTGTCGATCTACCTGCTGGTCTACGGACACCAGATCGGAAAGCTCGTTCGCTCGATCATGCCGCCCGGCGACGGGACCTCCGAGGATGACTACCCGTTGCTGGTCCAGCAGGCGGTCTCGGGCTACGTGCGAGGTCAGCTTCTGTTCAGCGTGGTGATGGGGACCAGCGCCGGGCTCGCGCTGGCCATCTTCGGGATGCTCGGCATCTTCCCCGACGGCGAGCGCTACGCGGTCTTCTTCGGCGCTTTCTACGCGCTGATGGAGCTGATCCCCTACGTCGGGCCGATCGTCGGCGCGGTCCCCGCGGTCGCGCTGGCGCTGTTCACCAATCCGATCAGCGCCCTGTGGGTGGTGCTGCTGTTCGTCGGGCTGCAACAGTTCGAGGGGCACTTTGTCGCCCCGCAGGTGTTCAGGATCTCGCTGCGGATCAACCCGATCGTGATCATCCTGGCGCTGCTGGTTGGCTATCAGCTGTACGGCGTCGCCGGAGCGCTCGTGTCCCTGCCGGTGATCGCGGTCATCCGCCAGACGATCATCTACCTGCGCCGTCATCTGGTGTTCGAGCCGTGGGGGCCGCGCGGCGTCGGTCTCGGGCTGCTTGGCCCCGAGCCCGACCGGTGCCCGGAATGCGGCGCCCGCGCGGGCGCCGGCGATTCCTACTGCGCCGCGTGCGGCGCCTCGCTCGAGCCACGGGTGCGCAGCTCGGGCTGAGGCTGAGATGCCTGCCACTCAAACGTCGCGGTGGCGCCGGCCCCCAGGCGGTAGGTGAAGTAATGCCCGTCGTCCTGCACCGCAAAGGCGATCGGAGCCGGCGAGCTGTTGTAGGCGAGCAGCACCCGGCTGTGGTCGGGATTCACGAAGGCGACGTCGTCGAGCCCGGCGCTGGCAATGGCGCCAGTGGTCGGCGAGTAGCCGTAGGTGACGAAGTTGTTTGAGCCGATGCGCACCGCACCGGGCTGCACGAACTTGGAGAACTGACCCAGTTGGTAATAGTCGACGGTGAACCTGAACGTGTGAGTCCGAGGGTCGATGGTGACCAGGCCCCGGCAGGCCGCGCAGCCGAGATTGGGTAACTGCACTGGCCCTCCCCGGGGATCGAGCGCGAAGTTCCACAGTGCCACCGCCGAAGCCCAGTTGCGAAACGAGGCGATCTCTGCCTCCGAAGTGGTGAACGGAAGGCTCCCCTCGGCGCACTCGGCCACGATCTCGTCGAGCTGCGGCGCGGCGCTGTGAAGCGTTGAGATCATCGTCGGTGCGCCCGAGTAGCAGTGCGTGGAGATCCCGGCCAGGTCGCCAGCCGCAGGACCGGTGGCCACGTAGCGCGCAAACGGCACCGACACGGTCGCCCAGTTGCTGTCATAGCCGTAGATCTGCGTCTGCAGTCGGGCGGCTCGCAGCGCCGGCCGCAGAGCGTCGCGTATGAACCTCGACTCGGTGTACTGATTCATCGTCATCCCGGGGTACAGAGTCTGGATGCCCGGCTCGTTCTGAGGGGTGACGGCGTCGACGTGCACGCCGGCCTGTCCGTAGTCCTGGATGAACTTGACGAAGTACTGCGCCCACGGGGTGTAGGCGATCTGTCTGAGGAACCCGAGGTCGTTGCCGGGATTGGCGAGGCTGTCGTTGGTCTTCATCCAGGCCGGCGGGCTCCAGGGGGTGGCCAGCACGAACGCCTGCGGGTCCAGTGACAGGGCCTGTCTGAGCGCGGGGATGATGTAGAAGGCGTCGTGCAGGATCGAGAAGTGCGTTAGTGACGGGTCGGTTTGACCCGGCGGCAGGTCGTCATACGTGTATGGGGCACGGTTGACGGTGAAATCCGTCGCGCCGATGGGGATGCGGATGAACCGCAGGTCGATGCCCCTCGCAGGCGAGAACAGGCGTCGCATCACAAACGCTCTGGTGCCGGGCGGGAGCTGGGTGGACATCAGCCAGGCCGAGGTGTCAGTCATCGCGCCGCCGACGCCTCTGATCCGCTGGTAGCGAACCGCTTCGTTTACGCGGATCGTGGGCATGTGGGGCTCGAGCGTCGACCACGAGATCCGACCAGCCGGGGTAAGGGCCTGGCGCAGGTCAGCGCTGGTCACGATCACCTTGACCCGGGGCATGCGCTGGTCCGTGCGGCCGGCGGGCGGCAACTTGCTGCGACGCACGCCGGGCTTTGCACCGGCCGTCGCCGTCGCCGGGGCGAGCCCGACGCTCACAATCACCAGCGCCGCGATTGCGATCTGCAGCCCGCCGGCGCGGGCGCCGCTGGGCGACCTCAGCGCTGGCCGGTGGTCCGCTGGAACGTCAAAAAGCAGATCAGCGTGAGGATCAGCGCGATCACCGGCAGCGTGAAACCGATCACACCGACGATCGCGAACACCAGGCTGACCACTCCGATCGCACCCGCTGCTCCACCCACCTGTACCAGGCGGTAGGCGCGCTGCTCGCGAGCCCGCCTTGGGGTATAGCCTCGGCGCCGGTCAAGATTGCTCATGTCGTCAAGCGTAGCGCCCGCGCCGGTCTGGCCGCGCTACCGTTGCCCGCGATGGCTTCTCAGGACGTCCACCACCTGCTCCTGTACGAGTACGTGCCCGACATGGCGCAGCGGCGCGAGCCCTACCGCGGCCCGCACCGCGAGCGCATCGTCGCCGAGCGCGAAGCGGGCCGGCTGGTGGCCGCGGGGGCGTTCGATCCTCCGACCGGCGGCGCGCTGGTGTTCAAGGGCGTCGAGCGCGAGCACGTCGAGGCGTTCGTGGCCGGCGATCCCTATATGGAGGCCGGCCTGATCACCTCGTGGCGGGTTCAGCGCTGGATGTTGCTTCCGTAGAGGCGGCGGTAGGTCACAGGTCAGCCAGGACCCTTCTTACATCGAAGGTCTCGACTCCAGTGGATCGCTCGGACGGCGGCGGGGACTCCGCGGCGACCGGCGAAGCAGGCCGCAGCGTGTACGCGATGTGGTCGGCATAGCCGCCCAGCTCAGGGCGCAGCGATGCGATCGAGCTCAGCGCTCGCAGAATCGGGTCGAGGTCCGCCCCGGCGGCCGTCAGCGCCGAGCCGGCCTGCACCCGGCGATCGTCGACGCTGTACATGAACTTGGTCAGCAGCCGAACCTGATCGGCGCCGAACCCGAGCTCTCCGCGCAGGCCAGAGCCGTGGTAGGCCCACAGCAGCTCGCACAGCGCCAGCCAGTCGGCGAAGCGCTCGAGCGCGACGCGGTCGTCGAGGTCCGGGGTGCCGGTCGGCAAGAGCTCAACCCAGGTAACCGACAGTGCCGGCGGAGCTGGTCGCGGATCCAGCCGGCCCGCGAGCGAGAGCCAGGCGTCGAGTGCGAGCAACGGGATCGGGGCGCGGGAGGCGTTCCAGAGCGCCGCCGTCCGCCCCAGGACGGCACGCGCCAGCGCGCGGGCCTCCCCGGCCGGCTCCCTGTCCCCGAGATCGTCGACCGTCTGCCCCAGCGCCGTAAGCGCGGCGATCAGCTCCGGCGGCTCGAGGTCGGGGATGAGCGTGTAGAGACGGTCGGTGAGCGTGTCCCAGTCCTCGTCGGATCGCAGCAACGGCAGACGCCGTTCGCCGGCCGCGCCCCCGGCGGTCGAGAGCGCCAGCACGATCCCGTGCACGCCGCTGCGGCTGAGGAACTCCCGCCGCACCGGCGCGTCCTCCTGGAGGCGGCCGATCACCAGGTCGCGCCAGCTGGGATGAACCCACTGCACGCGCACTTAGGTCATCACCCGCAGGAAATGGTCGGTGAGCCGGTCGACCAGCTCCGCCGGTGAGCGCGACAGCGAGCCGTCGTGGTGGCGCCGCAGCGCCGCGACCAGGTCCCGTTCGAGCACCGGCCCCGGCGGCGTGTCCAGCAAAGCGACCAGCAGATCGCGGTGCTCGGGCCCCAGCGTGGAGAACGAGGTCGCCATCGCCTCGGTGGCGGTGGCCAGCTCGGTGGCCACGGCGGCACGCACATCGTCGTCTCCCGCTCTGAGGCGCGCGATCAGCCGGCGGATCCGCTCCGGCGTGAAGTGACTGTTGGCGACGATCTCGGGGCCGCGCCGGCGGAGCTTCTGGCGCATGCTTTGCGGCAGGTAGGCCGCCTTGGCGTGCCGGAACAGAATCAACGTCTTTTCGGCGACATCAAGATCGCTGGCGTCGACCAGCACCTCGGAGGGGGCCGGGAAGCGCTCGGCGCCCCGCTCGCGGTGCAGGCGCCTCAGCGCGGCCCGCAGCGGCGCCGGGCGCGAGGTCCAGATCAGCCAGTGGCGGTCGTCAAGCGAGCGCAGGAGCCGCTCAATCGCCCGGGCCCAGCGCTCGGCCGCGTCGGCGCGGTACTCGGTCGATCCGAACGCGTCGTCGGCGATGAACAGCTGGGCGCTGCCGGCATCCAGCGCGCCGAACACCGCGTCGGGCGACGTGCACTCGTACGCCTCCCAGCCACAGGTCTGCTGCGCGAGCGCGATCATCCGTGCGATCGCCGTCTTTCCCATCTCCGGGGGGCCGGTGAGGACCGCAAAGCGGTGCCGGCGCAGCACCTGCAGCGCACGTTGGTGCGCGCGGGTGGGTACGAACACGCGAGCCAGCTCCTGCGCTGCGTCGCGGTCAAGCGTAGATCGCAGCGCCAGTCGCGGCTCGATCAGCGCGTCGAGCGCCCGCAGCCCGAGCAGCGAGGGCATCGCCAGACGCAGCTCCGGCCGGGCATCGATCCGTTCGCTGAGCTCCCGCGCACCCAGCACGCCCACGCGCAGACGCTGATCGCCCGCCGGCGCCTGCAGCGGCACCTCGACGTCGGCGTTGCTCAGCAGCAGGTAGGAGTTGGCGATCGCGACATCCTCGGGGTGCTCGAGCGCCAGCTCTTGGACCGCGGCTGCGACTCTGGTGTTGGATCCGGGTCCGATCCATGCGCACTGCAGAAGCACCGGTTCGGAAAGCTCATACGCGAGCAGTGGCGGGCCCAGCGGGGTGCCGCTGAGCGCGAACCGGCATCGGTCGCTGCCTCCCGCCCATGCGTGGTGCGGCACGCCCCCCTCGAGCTCGAGCAGCCGCGAACACAGCTGCTCGAACTGCAGCCACCCGAGCTGATCCAGCGAGTAGGCCACCACCCGGAGTGTGACGCCTCATCGCGCCGGCAGCAGCAGACCGCCGTGGCCTGGAGCCGGCCGGCGGTATTCTCGATTCACAACATGCCGTTCCCGCAGACCCGCCTACGCAGGCTCCGGTCCACTCACGCTCTTCGTGGCTTTGTCCGCGAGACGCGCCTCGCGCCGGCGGACTTCGTATACCCGATGTTTGTCGCCCATGGCGTCGACCGCCGCGAGCCGATCCCGGCGATGCCCGGCATCGACCATCTGTCGATCGCCCACGCGGTGGCCGAAGCCGGCGAAGCGCACGCGCTGGGGATCCCGGCGGTGCTCCTGTTCGGGCTGCCCGCGGCCAAGGACGAGGAGGGCTCGGGCGCCTGGGACGAGGAGGGCATCGTGCAGCTGGCCACGCGGGCGATCAAGGAGGCCCATCCGGAGCTGCTCGTGATCTGCGACCTGTGCCTGTGCGAGTACACCAGCCACGGACACTGCGGTGTGGTCCGCCCGGACGGCTCGGTCGACAACGACGCGACGCTCGAGGTGCTGGCCCGGACGGCCGTCTCCCAGGCGCGGTCGGGGGCCGACGTGATAGCGCCCAGCGACATGATGGACGGCCGCGTCGGTTTCATTCGCTCGGCGCTCGACGAGGAGGGGCTGACCGACACGCCGATCCTGGCCTACTCGGCCAAGTTCGCCTCGGCTTTCTACGGCCCGTTCCGGCTCGCGGCCGATTCGGCGCCCGCGTTCGGCGACCGCCGCGGATACCAGATGGACCCGGCGAACGCCGACGAAGCCGTGCGCGAGACGCTGCTCGACGTACAGGAAGGCGCCGACATCGTGATGGTCAAGCCGGCGCTCCCTTATCTCGACGTGATCCGCCGCGTCAAGGACGCCACCTCGATGCCGCTCGCCGCCTACAACGTCAGCGGTGAGTACGCGATGCTCAAGGCGGCCGCCGCCGCCGGCCAACTCGACGAGCGCGCGGCGGTGCTCGAGGCGCTGACTTCGATCAGACGCGCCGGCGCCGACATCGTGATCACCTACTACGCCAAGGAGGCCGCGCAGTGGCTTCGATAGAGACCCCGGGGGCTGCCGCCGGGCCGTCCCACGTGCCCGTGCCCAAGCTGCGCAGCCGCAACCAGGGCGCCGCGATCGCGCTCGAAGACCTCGACAAGCGCCTGCTGAACCTGATGCAGGGATCGTTTCCGATCGCCCCACGCCCCTACCAGCACGTCGCCAGTGAAGCCGGGATCACCGAGGCGGAGGCCATGGCGCGTGTCCAGCGCCTGCTCGACGAGCGGATCATCCGCCAGGTGACGCCGATCTTCGACACCCGCGCACTGGGGTACTCGTCGATGCTGGTCGCCGCCAAGGTCGATCCCGAGCACCCCTGGCGGGCCGCGAACATCATCAATCAACACCCCGGCGTGTCGCACAACTACCTGCGAAACCACGAGTTCAACATCTGGTTCACGATCGCCACCGAGCCCGACTCTCCGCTCGGCCTGGACCGGACGCTCGAGGTGCTGGCGCAGCTCGCGGGGGCGCAGTCAGTCCGCCAGCTGCCGACGCTGAAGCTGTTCAAGATCCGGATGGATCTCGAGATGGAGGCCGGCACCGAGGCGCTCGCCAAGGCGGCCGAAGCGGTGCAGCCGGCCGAGACCGAGCCCCAGCCCTACGACGAGTTCGACCGCTCGGTAATCCGTGCGCTGCAGGGCGACATGCCGGTCATTCCCGAGCCCTACGCTCCGGCGGCGGCTGTGCTGGAGATCTCGCAAGCGCGGCTGCTCGAGCATCTCGACGGGATGCAGCAGCGGCGGCTGCTGCGGCGCGTGGCGGCGATCCTGTTTCATCGCCGCGCCGGGTTCAGCGCCAACGGGATGGGGGTCTGGAAGGTCCCCGACGAGCGGATCATGGAGCTCGGCATGCGGATGGCGTCATTCCGCGGCATCTCGCACTGCTACCAGCGCCCCACGTACCCCGACTGGCCCTACTCGGTGTTCACCATGGCCCACGGGCGCTCGAAGGAGGAATGCGACGCGATCCTGGACTCGATCGCCGCCGACACCGGGATCGAGGAGCGCGCGACCCTGTACTCCTCGACCGAGTTCAAGAAGATCCGCCTGCTGTACTTCACCGACGACTACCGCGCCTGGGAACGCGAGCACGCCGGCGTGTGACCGAGCTCGCCGCGGATGTCCGGATGACAGGAGCGCGATCCGATCAGGCGAGGCAGCCGGATGACGCGGCGGCCGCCCAATCGAGCGAGCCCGGAAGACGAGCGGGCGGCCTGGCCGCGGCCGAGCGGATCGCAAGCTCCTGCACTCGCTCTTCTGAGCTTTACCAGCGAGCGGTGCGCGTGCTTCCCGGCGGGGTCAACTCGCCGGTGCGGGCAATGCGCTCGATCGGCCGCGACCCGATCTTCATCGCTTCGGGCAAGGGCGCGACGATCACCGACGTCGACGGCAACGAGTACATCGACTGGGTCTCCTCGTGGGGTCCGCTGATCCTCGGTCACGCCCATCCGAAGGTGGTGGAGGCGGTGACTTCGGCCGCGGCGCAGGGCACGACGTTTGGGGCCCCGACGGCCGGCGAGGTGCAGCTCGCCGAGGAGGTGGCTGAGCGGATTCCCTCGGTGGAGATGATGCGGATGACCTCGTCGGGCACCGAGGCAACGATGAGCGCCCTGCGGCTTGCGCGCGCGGTTACCGGCCGCGAGAAGATCATCAAGTTCGCCGGCGCCTACCACGGCCATGTCGACGGTCTGCTCGTGGAAGCGGGGTCCGGCCTGGCGACGCAGGGGATCCCGGCCAGCCCGGGGGTTCCCGAGCCAGCCGCGGCCGCGACCGTAAGTTGCACCTGGAATGACCCGCACTCCCTGCCGGTCGTCGATGATGTCGCCGCGATCCTGCTCGAGCCGATCCCGGCCAACATGGGCGTGGTTCCTCCGGAGCCGGGATTTCTCGAGACTCTGCGTGAAGAAGCGGATCACCACGGCGCGCTGCTGATCTTCGACGAGGTGATCACCGGCTTCCGGGTCGCGCGCGGGGGGGCCCAGGAGCACTACCGGGTCCTGCCCGACCTCACGATCATGGGCAAGATCATGGGCGGCGGACTGCCTGCCGCCGCCTACGGCGGGTCGCGCGAGCTGATGGAGCTGATCGCGCCCGCCGGCGACGTCTACCAGGCGGGCACGCTGTCGGGCAACCCGCTCGCGGTGGCCGCAGCGCTGGCCACTTTGCGCCAGCTCGACGACGCCGCATATAAGCGCTTGGAGGCCATTACCGCGGCGCTGCGGCGACGGGCTTCGCACGGCCGCCGCTGATGCCGGCTGCCCGGTGGAGGTCCAGAGCGTCCCCGGCCTGTTGACGGTGTTCTTCTCGCATGGACCTGTCTTGCACTACGGCGATGCCGCCCGGAGCGACACCGTTGCCTACGGTGCCTGGTGCCGCGCGCTGCTGGCGCGTGGTGTGTACCCGCCACCGTCGCAGTTCGAAGCGTGGTTCCCGTCGCTGGTGCATGGGCCAGAGCACGTGGCGCGGACCGTGGAGGCGGCCCGCGAGGCGTTCGAGGAGGTGGCGCGGGGGTGAGGAGCGCTCGCGAAGGCGCACTGGCGCTGGCGCGAGAGCTGCGAGCGCAAGGCGGCCCCGCGGCCGGGGCATTGCGAGACGACGCAGCAGATGGGCCGCAGGACGGACTGCCCGGGCCGGCGCAGATCGCGGCACGCGGTCCCCGAGCCCAGGGGCAAGGGCGGGAATATGAGCTGCTGATCGAGATGATCCACGAGGGCACGCTGCTGCATTACGGCTCGCCCCGCGTGATCGACGATGACGACCGCGACCTGGCGCTGCTGCTCGGGGATCAGCTGTATGCGATGGGGCTCTCACGGCTGGCCGAGCTGGGCGACCTCGACGCGGTTGCCGAGCTGGCGGACCTGATTTCGCTGCTCGCGCAGGCGCGCATCCAGGGGCGGGCTGGCGACGATCAGCTCGTGGCCGCGATCTGGCACGCCGGTGCGACCGCGATCGGCTGGGGCACGAGCGCCGAGCACGAGGCCGCCAAGGGGCTCGTGCGATCCGGCGATGACCGCGCTGCGGAGGCGCTGGCGCGGGCCACGGGGCGGCCGCGCTGGTGACGCCCGACTCCCTGGCTAGTGACGCCCGCCTCATTGTTGACGGTACGCTTCGCGACGCGTTCAATATCCCTTAGCCGCCGTTGATCTAGAGCGCACGTGGACAACAGACACAGGGCCGCAAAATCGAAATACACCGCCGACCGGCAGATTCCGGGATCCTTCGAGGGCGAGACTGTTTCACGGCGGCGGTTCATGAACCTCGCCGCCAATGGCGCCGGAGCGGTCGCCGCGGCGGCATTCACCTTGCCGGCACTGGGCTTCGCGATTGGCCCGGTGTTCAGCCGCGAGCCCTTCAGCTGGCAGGCGATCGGTCCGCCGAAGGATTTCGTTGACACCACCTACGCGGTGCGGGTGATCCAGATCGTGCAGGGGATCGGCGAGGCTGGTGACTCGATCGCTTATGTCCGCAAGCGCAATCCGGCGATCGATACCGAGCCCCTGGACCAGTACAACCACTTCATCGCGCTCTCCTCGCGCTGCATGCACCTCGGCTGTCCGGTTCGCTTCGTGGCCGCCGCCGAGCGCTTTGTCTGCCCTTGTCACGGCGGCGTGTACGACTTCCGGGGGCTGGTCGCCGGCGGGCCCCCGGTTCGCCCGCTGGACCGCTTCTACACCCGCCTGAACACCAACACCGGGCTGGTCGAGTTAGGCCCGCGCTACTCGGTCAACTCCGAGCTGCGGCGCTTCTCGCCGCGCGACCCGGCCCAGCCGCTTGACGGCATCGGTCAATATCTGTATCCCGCTCGCTTCTCGACCTCGGTGCTCCCCGCCAACCCGTAATGCCAAAGCTTCCCGCCCCCCCGAAGATCCTGCAGCCTCGGCCCCGGCGTCCGGGTGACAACGGCAACGGCAACGGCACGATGACGCCGATCGAGACGACCGCCGAAGCCGGGCTGACCGTCGTCGACTGGGTTGATGAGCGCACCTCGCTGTCGGGCGGGGTGCGCTGGCTCTTGTTCCGCAAAGTCCCGCGCGGCATCAATTGGGCCTACACGCTGGGGTCAGCGACGATGTTCGCGTTCCTCAGCCAGGCGGTGACCGGCGTCTTTTTGGCCATGTTCTACCGGCCGGATGCGTACGGCGGGGCGTACGAGTCGATCCGCTACATCACCGACGACGTGTTCCTGGGTCAGCTGGTGCGAGCGATGCACAAGTGGGGCGCGTCGGTGATGATCATCCTGATCTTCCTGCACATGGGGCGCGTGTTCTTCTTCGGCGCCTACAAGTATCCGCGCGAGCTGACCTGGATCATCGGCGTCGTGCTGCTGATCCTGACACTCGCGATGGGCTTTACCGGCTACCTGCTGCCGTTCGACCAGCGCTCCTACTGGGCGACAATCGTCGGCGTCAACATCAACGGCACCGGCCCGTTCATCGGTCCCTACCTGTCCGACTTCCTACGAGCAGGCCCCGAGTTCGGAGCCACCACGCTGTCGCGCTTCTACGCGATCCACATGCTGCTGATCCCCGGGCTGATTGCGGTCTTGATCGGTGCTCACCTGTACCTGATCACCAAGCTGGGCATCTCCGCGCCGCCGTGGCTCAAGGCCGAGGAGGAGCCCGAGTTGCGCGAGTCACAGGTGTGAGGGTGGTGACCGCAGAATGGGCGCAGGTGTAAGCAGGTGAGCGGGGTGAACCGGGCGTGAACCAGGCCGAGAAGGAGGAATACCTCCGCGAATACTCGATCCTGAAGAACGAGGGCAAGCCGTTCTTCCCCTACGCGGTCACCAAGGACGCGGTGATGGCGTGCGTCGTGATGTTCGTGATCATCTTCCTGGCGGCCATGTTCGGCGCCGAGATGGGGCCCAAGGTAAACCCCACGACCACAACCTACGTCCCCCGTCCGGACTGGTACTTCTTCTTCTTGTTCGAAGTCCTGCGGGTGATGAAGAACGTCCCCAAGTTCACCCCCATGGCGACGATCGGCGTGCCCACGATCTGCATGATCCTGCTGTTCCTGCTGCCGTTTTATGACCGCAGCCCGGAGCGGCGGATCGAGCGCCGGCCGGTGGCCCTTGTAGCCGGTCTGGCGACGATCTTCGCGATGGCCTATCTGACCTACTCGGGCGCCAACACGGGCTCGCCGAACTCGGTGGACATGGCGCCGCCGTCGAACCTGACTCCGGCACAGAAGGCGACGTTCACCAAGGGTGCCGAGGTCGTCGGCCAGTCCGGGTGCCTTGCCTGCCACGTGCTCGGAGCCAACGGCAACAACGGTCCCGGACCGCCGCTGACCCACATCGGTTCGATCCTGCGCCCGCAGGCGATCGCCTCCACGCTGCGCAACCCCACTGCGCCGATGCCCTCGTTCGCCAGCCTGGCCCAGCAGTCGCCGGAGAAGTTCCAGAACCTGGTCAACTTCCTAGCCGAGCTGCAGTAGGGCCTCCTGGGGACCGTGGCGATGACGGCCAGCGCAGCTGCGCCCGGAGGCGGAACCCAACCCACGCCCGGGACCCTCGCCGAATCTCAGGTGCGAGCGATGTTCGACCGGATTGCCGGCGTCTATGACCTGATGAACGGAGTCATGACCGCCGGCCTGCACCACCAGTGGCGGCGCCGGGCGGCCGATCTGGCAGAGCTGGCGCCTGGCGGCCGGGTCCTCGACGTCGCCACCGGGACCGGCGACCTGGCGCTCGAGCTGGCTCAGCGCGTGGCTCCCGGCGGCACGGTCGTCGGCGCTGACTTCTCGGCGCGGATGCTCGAGCTTGCCCGCGCGAAGTCCGAGGAGCGTGCGCCCAGCTCGGTGGAGCTGCGATTCGAGCAGGCCAATGCGCTCTCGCTGCCGTACGCCGATGACGAGTTTGATGCGGCGACTGTAGGCTTCGGGGCGCGCAACTTCTCGGACCTGAGGCGAGGATTGAGCGAAATGGGGAGGGTCGTGAGGCCAGGAGGACAGGTGGTGGTGCTCGAAATCACCACCCCCACGCGTCCGCCGTTATCCACCTTCCTGGAGCTCTGGTTTGACCGGATCGTGCCGGCGCTGGGGCGGCTGGCCGGTGATGCCGAGGCCTACAGCTACCTGCCAAGCTCGGTCAGGAGGTTCCCTGCGCCGCAGGAGCTCGCCGGCCTGATGTGGGACTGCGGCTTGCGTTCGGTCCGCTACCTGCTGACCGCCGGGGGGATCATCGCGCTGCACGCGGGCGAGGTGCGTGCGTGAGTGCCCGGGCGATGATCGCGCTGCAGGCGGGCGAGGGCTTCTCGTGAGCGCCGCCGCACAAGCCGTCGTTGAGGCCGGCGGCGCGCCCGCCTCGCGCTTGATGGATCAGCTCGAGCACCGGCTGGCCAAGGTCACCGCCGGCTACGGGCCGGTGCTCGCGCGCTACGGCGGTGACACCATCGCCGCAGGGGGCAAGCGGCTGCGCCCCCTCCTGGTGTTTCTCGCCGCCGGGGTGCCACCACCGGAGACCGACGGGCTGCTCCGGGCCGCGGTCGCCGTCGAGCTCGTGCACAGTGCGACGCTCGTCCACGACGACGTGCTCGACGGCTCGTCCCTGCGCCGAGGCCAGCCGACCGTGGTCGCCGCCGGTGGCCGCCGCCTCGCTACCGCCACCGGCGATCTGCTGTTCTCGCGTGCGTTTGCCGAGTTGGTCGGGACACGGTCACTGGCGGCCGTGCGTGCTCTCTCGCGGGCGAGCTCAGAGCTCGCCGCGGGCGAGCTGATGCAGCGCGCGGATGCCTGGCGGATCGTGTCGATCGAGCGCTACTTCGAGCGCTGCCGGCTCAAGACCGCGGTGCTGTTCCGCGCCGCGTGCGAGTTGGGGGCGATCGAAGGCGAGGGGCCGGTCTCGGCTCTGGGCACGTTCGGAGAGCGGATCGGGGTCGCCTTTCAACTGCTCGACGATGTGCTCGACGTCGCGGGGCCGCCGGAGCGGACCGGTAAGCCGCGCGGGACTGATCTCCTCGACGGCACGATCACCCTGCCGCTGCTCATCGCGCGTTCCCGTGACCCCGAGCTCGCTGGGGTCAAGATCGACCAGATCGACACGCCGCAGGCAGCCGCCGCGGTTTGTGACCAGATCGCGGCGACCGGCGCGCTGGACAGCGCCCGCGAGCAGGCGCTCGAGCTGGTGTCCGAGGCGAAGGCTGGCCTGCCGGCGCTGGCAGAGCGCCAGCGTGTCGCGCTCGAGCTGGTCGCCGATGGGGTCGTGGAACGCTTCGCGTAACGCCCGGCGGACGTCGCTGAGCTAGAAGTCCTCGGGGAGGATCTGGTCGAGCTCGAGCGCTCTGACGAACTGCTCGATCTCGTCGGCCATGTTCGCCTCGGTCAGCCGTCGGAGGTCTGAGAGCATGTCGCCGAGCCCGTCATCGAGCCGCTCTTCGAAGAGGTCCACCTGATCGCGGGTGAAGAATCCCTCGATCGTCCAGCGGCAGTTCGGGCACTGGAGGGTCATCTCCCAGCGGCCGGCGGTGCACCCGCCCCATTCCAGCGGCTGGACGAGATCGGATGCGCACTTCGGGCACACATGCAGCCCCGTTGCCGGGGCCGCCGGCTCGGGGCCCGGCTTGACCACCTCGATGCTCCGGCCGCTCGGGAGGACGATCCGCCGGACCGATCCGCTATTGGGCTCGTGGCTCATGTCAGTTTCCAAGAGCTATTCATTGCTTGCAGCTCTATCGGCGGATCGAGGGCGAGGCTTGAGAAATTCGTTCTTCCCCACCGGACGCCTCGCCCGCTACCCTTGGTGGCCCGAATCGGAGGCCGCACAAATGTTTCGCAACCCAACTACTGATCTGATCGTGGTCCTGGTGATCGTGCTGCTCATTCTCGGGCCGAAGCGGCTGCCGGGACTCGGCAAGAGCCTTGGTACCGGGATGCGCGAGTTCAAGGACTCGATTACTGGTGACTCCAAGGACGAGGAAGAGCAGCGCCACGCCATCACGGCTTCGACCGGAAACTCAGAGCCAAAGCAGAGCCCTCCGGCGGAGCAGCCTGCGACCACGGATCGCGGATCCGCCGAGGTCGGTTCCGAGCGAAATCAGTAGTGGTGCGTCAGCTGGGCGGGCCTGGGGTCGCGGGGCGAAATTGACGAGATGCCGAGGGTTCTGCGACCAGTCGGTCACGAGGACCGCCTAAGCGTCGTCGATCATCTCGACGAGCTGCGGTCACGGCTGATCGTTTGCGCCGCGGCGCTGATCGTCGCCTTCGGGCTGTGCTTCTGGCAGAACCAGCATCTGCTGAACGCGCTCAACAAGCCGCTCCCGACCTCGATCAAGACGGAGGCCAACCACCTCTCGGGCCTCACCACTGACTCGGTGAAGGCATCTCGCTACATCAGCAGGGCCGCCGCCAATCTCAACAGCCTGGCCGCGCTGCCGGGCATGACCCCGCAGGAGCGCGCGCTCTTCAGCTCGACTGCGGGCAATCTCAATGCCGCCTCCAAGGCGCTGCCGCAATCGACGCCGCGCAACGTCCCGATCACGATCGGCGTGGGCGAGCCGTTCACCACCACCCTGACCGTGTGTTTCTACTTTGCGCTGCTGTTCACGCTGCCCGTGCTGCTCTACGAGGCGTACGCGTTCGTGATCCCCGCTCTGAGCCCGACCGAGCGGCGCGCCGCGATACCGATCATGGTCACCGCCCCGATCCTGTTCGTGATCGGCGTGGTGTTCACCTACCTCGTGGTGCTGCCCGCGGCGATCCGGTTCCTGCAGGGCTACAACAGCAACTACTTCAACGCGCTCGTCCAGGCCAAGCCGCTGTATTCGTTCGAGGTAATGACCATGGGCGCGATCGGGCTCGCGTTCCAGATGCCGCTCGGGTTGCTCGGACTGCAGCGCGCGGGGCTTATCAATGGCAGCACCCTCACTCGCCACTGGCGCTATGCCGTGGTCATCATCGCCGTAATCGCGGCGGCGATGCCCGGGGCCGATCCAATAACCACCGGGCTCGAGACGCTCCCGCTGGTGCTGCTGTTCCTGGCCAGTATCGTGATGCTGAAGATCGCCGACCGGCGCGATGCCGCCCGGGCGATGTCCCAGCTGACCACCGTCGACGACCCGTAAATACTTCATATGCTCTTCGGTCGACGACGCATAAAGACCTAGATGCTCTTTGATCTCCGCAGCCGTGGACGCCGCCGCACCGTGCAGGTGGTCTACCTGGGCCTGGCCCTGCTGATGGGCGGCGGCCTCGTCCTGTTCGGCGTGGGCGCCGGCAACGGCGTCGGCGGGCTGCTGAACGCCTTCACCGGCAACGGCTCGGGCAACAACCAGAGCCAGGTGGTCAGCCAGCAGGAGAAGGCCGCGCTCAAGCAGACGCGGCTGCACCCCGACGACCCCGCGGGCTGGTCCGCACTCGTCAGCGCTCGCTGGGCGAACGCCAGCACGGGCAGCAACTTCGACGCCGCCACGCAGACCTTCACCGCCTCCGGGCAAAAGGAGCTCGCGGCGACCACGGCCGCCTGGCAGCGCTACGTCCAGCTGACCGACAAGCCTGACCCCAACCTGGCGGTTCTCGCTGCCCGCGCCTACGGCCACCTGGGCAACTACGCCGGCGAGGCGAGCGCTTGGGAGATCCAGGCGGCAGCCAACCCCAACTCGGCTCACGGCTACGAGTGCCTGGCCGCGTCGGCGTACGCCGCCAAGCAGACCCGCAAGGGCGATCTGGCCCTCGCCAAGGCCCTGACCCTGACGCCCAAGCTCAGCCGGTCGACGCTCAAGTCCCAGATCCAAGCGGCCAAGACGACCCCCTCGATCGCGGCCTCCTGCTGACGCTTCGTGGCCGCTGGTCGCCGGGTAACATCGGCCGCCACGGGCCGTTAGCTCAACTGGTAGAGCAGGGGACTCTTAATCCCAAGGTTGGAGGTTCGAGTCCTCCACGGCC